>OZ220721.1:0-4800000 GCA_965116675.1 Candidatus Latescibacterota bacterium | reverse complement strand
AATTCAAACTCTCCGCCACCGAGCGGCTCGAATTAGGAGGATCCAGCGGCGAATGGGATATCAAGCAGACAAGCAAAAACGCGCCGAGACCGAGGAGGAGCACCCCCAGCGCTTGGGGTCTCTTCTCTCCTTTGGGCGTATGCAAAAACTCGGACATAGAGCCGCAGACTCCGCTAGTGCTAGGCTGGGAAGCAATCGGATTGGAAAGGGGATTAACAAAAAATAAACAAAAACGCGGCTTTTTGCATCTTGCGGCGCGTCAGATCATACCGCTGCGCTTGCGTCCAAACCACTCGACAGCCAACAGGGCAATCGCCAAAAGCGCGGGCCACAGCGGCCCCCACAGCGGCAAAACCTCGGCCTTTTCGACCCAACGCTTGCGCGGCGCAAGCTGTTTTAGCATGTCCTCCCAGTCCGCAAGCGAATAGGCGCGACCGCCACTGGCGCGGGCCAGCTCGCCCAAGAGCAGTGGGTCGGCGCGCAAATCCCCAAGCTCAATGCTGTACTCTTCGACGACAAAGCGACCCGTAGCCGTACCTATAGCGGCTTGGTCCACTGCGGCCCAGACCTCGTATTCATACGTGCCGGGGGCCAGTCCACTAGCGACGCCTCGGTAGTGCCCGGCTCCTTGTGATTGCAGGTCGAATGCTTCTCGCCCGGCTAGCGCGACCCGTACCGTCGCCCCCGGCTGCGGCTTCAGCAGTTCGTCGAAAACCTGCACCGCGAAAACCACTTCCTCTCCCGCCCGGAACACGGGTCGCTCCGTTGAGGCACGGACCCGCCCGCCTGGAGTGTCGAGCGCGAGCCACTTGGCGGCGTCGCGCCAGAACGTGCGAATGGTCTGCGGCTGGCCATCGACGCCGCTGCTCATCAGGTCGAGCCGCCAAAAAGACGCGGATAGAGCCGCTATGACCTTGCCCGCGCCATACGCGCCCACAACTACGACAGGCTCGCCGCCTGCGCTCTCGACCAGCACGGTGGTACCCGGCCGCTGCTGCGCCGTGCGAAAGTAGCCCGGCAGCGGTGGCAACCGAAGCCACGGGTCGTCCACCCCCGCGGGCTGGCGCACGACCGGATGGTGCCGCCCGCCCGCGCTGAGTCGCAACAAGACCTCGCCCGGCACAAAGGGCACAGGACCAGCTATCTGAAGCGGCATGAGCGCAGCCAGCGGTGAGTCGGCCCGCCAAGCCCGCGCCATCTTGGGGCCCCCAACGACGAGCAAACCGGCACCGGCGTACACATGCTGGACCAATGCAGTAGCAGGCGGGCCGTTGAGCAGCCACTCGCCCGGATTCACCAGCACCACATCCCGACCCTGCAAAACAGCCGGACTCCACGCGCCACCGTAGAACGCGTCCGGCTCTCGCTGAATCATAGCCTCTACTACCCAACTCGAATCTGCGCTTAAACTGCGACGCAAAAAGGCCAAATCCTCGCTGGGGCCTCCGGCTAGCAACAGCACCCGCGTGCGCCCGGCGAGAATGTGGGTAAACGCAAGGGCCTCGTTGTCTGCGGTCGCAAATTCCCCGGCCACGGACGCAATGGCCACGCGAAAAATGCGCGGCCCAGCCTGCTGGGGCGTCACTGCAAAGGAAACGCGCTGCACCTGTCCATCGCCGGCCAACAGCAGCGATTGTCTCTGGAGCAATCGCTCTCCCTCGTAGAGCTGGACTTCCACGCGCTGTCCTTCGTATCCCCAACTCCGCACCTCGGCGTCAATTGGCTGGCTCTGACCGATGTATCCGGTCTCGGCCGTGCGCACGTCTACTAGCTGGACATCGACGGGGACCTCTGCGCCCCCCACACCAAGCGCGTATACGGGCACGCCCAATTCCGCTCCCAGTTGCACGGGGTCGCGGCCCAAGTTATGGCCTCCGTCGGAGAATAGGACCACGCCTTGCACGCGCTCCCGCTCGGCTACCGCCTCCAAGCTAGCGGCGAGGGCGCGGCCTATATTGGTCGCCTGACCGCGAGTACTTGCGGTCGCGACCGTATCAAGCGCGAGCGGATACGCCGACTCGGCAAATCCCCAAGCGCGGACTTCGGCCTGCTGCAAGCGAGCTGACCAACGCTCGTCGCTCAGCACGGCCACCGCCTGTTGTAGTCGCGTGACAGGCCCGTCGGCTACCCTCATGCTCGGGCTCGTATCGACCAACACCAACACCAGCGGTCGGATGACCTGCTGGTGCCACCACGTTAAAACTGGCTCGCACAATACCATAGTTAGCAAGGCCACAGCCGCGACGCGCAACGCCACGAGCACCATGCGGCGCTTGGGATCAACCTGCGGATACGTCCGCTGATATACCCAATAAACGAATGCGAGTAGGAAGGGCAGCAGGACGAGAAATACGCGTGGTCCCGCTAGCTGGAGGTGGCTATCCGACCACTCAGACACGCCAGCCCAAGCGGGGAGCGGCGTCCACATTGAGACTGTCGCAGACGCCGCGACTGAGGTAGAAGGCCCCAACAGCCCCTACCATAGCGGCGTTATCTGTACACAAATCGTACGCCGGACAATGGAAGGCTAGGCCGCGGTGCTCGACCGCGACGCGCAGCCGCTGGCGCAGCCGCTGGTTGGCGGCAACGCCGCCCGCAAGGCATACAGTCGCCACTTCTACTCGCTCCAAGGCCAGCAGGGTCTTAGCGACCAAGGCATCTACTACGGCTTCTTGGAAGCTAGCAGCAATATGGGCGAGCTGGGCCGTGCGCGCTTGCGGGGTAAGAGAGCGGACGTAGTGTAACACCGAGGTTTTGAGGCCACTGAAGCTGAAGTCCATCTCGTCCACGAGGGCTCGAGGGAAGTCAATGGCCTCGGGATCGCCATCCTCGGCCAACTCGGCGATGAGCCGACCACCGGCTACCACCCCCTCCCCGGGCAGTAGGCCCAGTAGCTTGGCGACCTTGTCAAATGCCTCGCCAGCCGCGTCGTCGCGCGTGCGGCCCAGCACTTCGTATGAGCCGAGTTCGCGCACCAAGATCAACTCGGTGTGTCCGCCCGACACCAGCAACGTCAGGAAGGGGACCTCGACCTGCGCGGCGACCAAGTTGGAAAACACGTGGGCCTCCAGGTGATGGACTCCCACCAGCGGCTTGTTGCGCGCCAACGCCAACCCCTTGGCCAGCGATAGCCCCACAATCAACGACCCGACCAAGCCAGGTCCTCGCGTCGCTGCCACCCCATCCACTTCTTCCCACCCAACGCCGGCGGTCGCTAGGGCCTGTCGCACGACCGGCACCAAAGCGCGCATATGGGCGCGCGAAGCTAGCTCGGGTACTACGCCCCCGTATGGCGCGTGATCTTGTTGCGAGAAGATAATATTGGAATGCACGGCGTACGACTCATCAACGACGGCCGCGGCCGTCTCATCGCAGGAGGTCTCTAGCCCCAGTACTAACATTCCTAGTAGCTCACCAAATCGACGTATGCCGGCGCGATCTGGCGCACCTCAAAAAGCGCTGTCTCGGCGCTGTGTACTGGCAGCGCATTCCCTTGATATTCGGCGTAATCTACGTACAGCTCTATGTCGCGGGCCGGGTCGAGTTGGGTGATCACGCCAACCCCGCCGCGCACCTTGACTTGGGCGGTGGCCGGCTCGGGCCGCAGGCGCGCCTCGTCGGCATGACGCACGGTAATCGGCACTCCGATTAAATCGTCCTCGGCTAACATCTGCACGGTGGCGCGCACGCTTACAGCCTCCGGTACGAACGCGAGTTGCGTGTGCTCTGGATGTCGCAAAGACCACTTCACATCCACATCTTCCCGGATATCCTGCAAAACCAGCGAATCCGTATCCACATAACGCAATGCTGCGACCTGCTGCTGCGGGCCGATCACCCGGACGAGCGCGGGATCGGCTTGCACCGGCGTCACCTGTACGTGGGCAGCAGCCACTTCTAGACTTGCTTGCACCCGCACGGGCACATCCCGTTCCATCCTTGGCGCTAGGGCAATTGCAATTTCTTTTGGTTCGAGAATTTCCTTGACTTCGACATCCAAGTCGGCCGCCCGCTTGGTGATTTGGGAAGGAGTCAAGCGGTGGATCCGATTCTTGCCTTCGGCCCGCAACTTCAAGACAAAGGAATCGTCGTCCAAGTCAAACAGCAGATCCTTGCCCCCGCCAGTGACCAAGACGCGAACCGTGGAAGGTACTTCACTGGCCAGCACCATATCCCCATTCACACCCTCGCCCGGCGGAGGGACTTCGATCCAGAGGCGCACTGCAACTTCTTTATCGTAGTACTTCTCTGTAACTGCGTGAAGCCACAGCGCAAAAGATAAGACCAAGGCACCTGCCCTGATTCCCCAACTGCTTACACTGATGTTGGCCAACAATAGACCCCATAAGAAGAAGAGGCTCCGCAAAAGGGGGCCTCTTCCCGTGATCTACTACTTTTACCGCGTGCCAAAGGCGAAGATGGGACCGCTTACTTAAACGATCTCTTGAGTTCCTCGCCGATACTCAACTCGCCGTTGTCAATTCTTATATGGTATCCGCAACTTGGATTCGTGCAGGCCCACGCTTTGTAGTGAATGGCTGCGCCGTCTCTTCCATAATCGGAAAGCGGAATCAAAACACCTTCCTTGCACTTCAAACACTCAGGAAAATCAGCCTTTTCCATCCGACCCTCTCCTCCGGTTTTAGCGTGTAGCCACTCGGGGCTACACTATTATTTCAATGTACTGGTGCCGCCCCACTGTGTCAATTGCCCAAGATGCACGGCGTATTCATATACGGCCCGTTCTTGGGCGGCTGTTTCCACCGAGCCAGGACGCAGGTTCCGCACCTGTGCTAGGGCATCTGCCGCACTGCTGCCCATTCTTACCAAATAACTCGCCAACATCGTGCCCGTGCGCCCCAATCCCGCACTGCAATGGACCATCACCGGCCGTCCTTGCTCGACTGCCTCGTCAACGAATTGGACAAACGCTCGTATATCCCTCAGCGAAGGCGACTGCATATCCTGTATGGGCAAGTGCAAGTACGCCATATTGCGCGCCGCCACCTCGCCCGCCGGCAGGGCATTCGCGGTCAGCGACACAATCGCCTTTACGCCCTGCGCCGCCAGCAAATCGAGATCGTCCTCCAGCCGCTCGTCCCCCTCCCAACCACCAATCTGCCCGGCACCTGCCAACCGGCCCTCTAATAGCCAACCAAAGTTGAACACCATACTCAGCGGCCTTCATAGGCTGCTTGTGGTCCTTCAACCCAGCTTTCACCCTCAACCCCTACTTCCTTCTTCCATATCGGCACGATCTGCTTGAGTCGATCAATGGCGTACTGACACGCAGCCAGCGCCTCAGCTCGATGAGGGCTAGCGACGGCAATTAACACACTGATCTCCCCGATTTCGAGCTTTCCTACGCGGTGAATCATCCCGATGTCCACGACGCCCCACCGCGCCTTCAGTTCTTTGCCAATCTCCGCCATCTTCTTCTCGGCCATAGCCGGATAGGCTTCGTACATCAAGTACTCGGTTTGCTTGTCCCCGGAGTGATTGCGCACCACACCGGCAAACGTGGCCACCGCGCCATTTTCATCGCGCACCACGTCGGCAAACAAAGCGCTGGGGTCAATTGGGTCTTCGGTAATTTTGAACACGTCAGCCCCCACTTACAGGCGGAATAAGGGCTACCTCGTCGCCGGCTTTTAACGCGGTATGGCTCCCCGCGTACTCGGAATTGACCGCAATCGACAACACCTGCTGCACCGCGGCCAGTTGCGGATATGCGGCCACGAGTTCGCGCTGCAAGTCCGCGACCCGATAGCCTTCGGCGATCTCCCACTCACAGCTTCTGCGGCCTACGGCATCGCGGCAGGAAGCAAAAAAT
Organism: Candidatus Latescibacterota bacterium; assembly: GCA_965116675.1. Taxonomy (GTDB): domain Bacteria; phylum Latescibacterota; class UBA2968; order UBA8231; family UBA8231. The sequence continues at coordinate 4,794,167 of OZ220721.1, read as the reverse complement.
AAAACCTTGATTTTCATAGCCAAGCGCAAATAACGCCGCAGCCTTACGCAACGAGCCACGGCCAAAAAAGGAAATGGGACCCCTCATTGAGGCCCCATTTCACTCACTGATTGCTGTTACGCACCCGGGTAGGGGGGCGGTTTCAAACCGACCCCTACCTTAGCAGCACCATCTTGCGCTTAGCTACGTAGTCGTCGGCGTGGAGCAAGTAAAAATACATGCCACTGGCGACGCTAGCGCCACTTTCGCTCCGGCCATCCCATACGGCTTGGTACTGACCTGCAGCCAGCGCCTCGCCGTCAACCAGCCTGCGCACGACCTGACCCGCGATGTTGTAAATCGTCAGGGAGACGATCGCATCGCTGCTCAGAGCGTAGGGAATCGTGGTTTCCGGATTGAAAGGGTTGGGATAGTTCTGACTCAGCGAGCTAGCCAACGGCAGGGCGGCTAGTGGCTTGGCAGCAGCCCAAATCGCGCTGAAGTCAATCGCCAAGTCGAGGGCCTTGCCGGCCGCATTCTCCGTGGCGGTACTCGCCGTAACACTGAGGAAAGACATGATCTCGGTATCAACCTCAATCGACGAATTTCCATCGGCATCGGTCGTATTGCGCACGAACGCGCTACCATGAGGGGGAATCGTGCCAATACCGAGCACGGACACCCACAGCGCGCTCCGGTTATACACGTCCCACTTGATGAGCTGACCCTCGCCTGGGTCGCCCCAGAGATTGGTGAAATTGACCTTAGAAATCACCTTGTTGCCATCCTGCGACGCGGTAGCCACCAGCACCGGATCCGGCCGGTTGAGATGCATGCTGCGGCTCAACAACTCGGTATCCAAGTAATCGCGCACGCCAGACGACGGGCCGAGGGACACGCTGTGGACCACAATATCCGCTTCCATATCCTCGGTAAAGCTGTCCGACGTGACGAGGGTGAAAGTTCCCAGATCGGCATCGCCATCTACGGCCTTACTGAGGACGACTGCGCCGCCCCGCACCTGATTGCCGGAGACTTCCACGCCCGGTGCCGACAGGATAAACGCAGAGGAACCCGAAAACGTAGTGGCCTCCAGATCAAAGGCATCCGCGGGCGACACCGTCACAATGGCCTCAACCTGCTTCACGCCGGCTAGCCCGGCCGCGGACAGCACGACTGGGATTTTCGCACCCGGACCCGCGACTAGCTCGTTGCGAGCATTGTCATCGTTATTCAGGGAAACCTGCGAGACGAACATCAACTGATCGGGATTTGGCACCGCCCATGTGGCATCGAAATCAATGGCCAAATCAATGGTGTCACCGGCCGGATTTACAGCAGTCGTGCGCGCCCGAACGTCAAGCGAAGTCGCCGCGGCCTTTAGGTTGCCCTCGGCATCGAACTGCACCGCGGCATCGCCAGCCTCATCGGTCACATTCCGCAGGCATACGTACACGCCGGAGGGAACCTCGCCGACCCCGAGCAGATAGACCGACCGCGAGCCGGTATTAGTGATGTCCCAAGCAATGGTCTGGCCCTTGGCGGGAGCACCATCATCGGTAAAATTGACCGAGAACTCAATCTCGCCGGGGCTGCCATCCGCGGCCGCACCTGTACCGACCGAGGAATAGGCCGGGTTGAGGGAAACCGATGAGGTCGCCAACATATTCGGCGGGGGCACGGCCCAGTTGACGATAAACAATCCCTCGGCACCAAGGACATCCCGGTCCACAGACGACGACCCAATGGATACGCTGCTCACCACAACCTCGGCCGGGGAATTCCTGCTAAAACTACTCGACGTCGTGAGGGTAAAAAAACCCAAAGCACCATCGCCATCTATCGATTCGCCGAGAGCAGCCGCACCACTTTTGATCTGCCCATCCCCTAACTCTTCTACACCGGGCGAAAAACCAAAAGCGGGGGTAAAAGTCGTCGCCGCTAGATCAAAGGCATCCGCGGGCAATACCGTCAGAGTGACTTCAAACTGATTTACCCCGACCATTCCAGCAGCCGACACTGCCACCTGCACTTGCTCACCAGCACCGGCGGCGGCATGTTCCCCATCCAGCGAAATGACGACGTTCGCGTTATCCCCGGCGACAGCAGCACCACAAAGTGCGAGCAACAGGGCGACGGCAAGAGAAAACGTCTTGCGCACGCTGTTCTGCATAGTTGCTTCTCCTTCTATTTATATAGTGAAATGGGACCCCAATTTGAGGCTTGAGGTCCCATTTCACTAACTCGCTGTGCAGTGTGGGTGCTTACTTGAGTAGCAGCATCTTCTTGACTTCGTGGAACTCACCGCCCGCCTGCAAGCGGTAGAAATACATCCCCGAAGACAAGCTGTGACCACTGTCGTTCGTCGCGTCCCACTCCACGACGTAGCGACCCGCATTCTGATGCTCGGCAACCAGCGTCCGAATCGGCTGACCGAGGACATTATACACGGTCAGTTCCACGTCCGCCGCCTGCGGCAACGCATACTGAATCGTCGTCGCTGGGTTGAACGGGTTCGGAAAGTTGTCCGCCAAGGAGAATGCGGCTGGCAGCGTCTGCAACGATAGCGACGTGCTCGCGCCATTGGCGTCCGTGACCGTGTACGTATATACAGTCTCGCTCGCCTCTCTCGGCGTGCCCGCAATCGTCCGCGTGACCGCGTCAAACGTCAGGCCGGCCGGCAGGGCCGGAGACAGGCTGTACGTCAATGGTGCCGTACCGCCTGCGCCCTCCGGCAGCGTGAGGCCTTCCACGCGCTGGCCAACGACGAATTCGCGGATTTGAGTCAAACCATGCGAATCCGTCGGAACGATCTTACCAGCGCTAAACAAGTCGCCGAAGCTCAGCGCCGGGTTGACCGTGATGGAGAACTGCAACGCCTCGTCTTCTTCTGCGCTGTCTGTCGCCAAGTAATTGACCTCGGCAACCCCGGCGGCTTCGGGCGTACCCGAAATCGTCCGCGTGGCCGCGTCAAACGTCAAGCCAGCAGGCAAGCCGAAGACTTGATACGTTACATCGCCTTCACCGCCCATAGCTTCCGGCAGGACCAAATCAGTGATCGCCGTACCAGCGGTGTACGCCTGGTCTGCGACCTCCTCGGTGAAATGGAGGCCCGCCATGCCATCGTCGCCGGCCATGTCGTCATCACCGGCCATGTCGTCATCACCGGCCATGTCGTCATCACCGGCCATGTCGTCATCACCGGCCATGTCGTCATCACCAGCCATGTCGTCATCACCAGCCATGTCGCCGCCATCCTCCAGCGCGATCAGGGCCGAACCCGTAGCCAAACCGGTAGCCATACCGCTTAGTTCGATGTTCTCGGTCTCATCTTCCTCGTCGGCGATTGGAGTGATGGTCACGGTTGTCGAACCAGATAATGGGGTGGCGTCAGAAGCGATCGTGATCTGCGTTGACTCAAAGCTGGCGGTGTAATCTTCATCACGCGTGGCCGTACCACCCGAAATTCCAACCGTCACCGTCACGTCTTCGTCCAACTTCCCGCCGGCCAAGGTCGCGGTTACTGTAACTGAAACCGAACCGTCATTTTCCTTTACAGTAGCCGGATCCACCGACAGCACGACAGCATCACTGCTCGACTCGTCGTCGGCGATCGTGATATCGTCCTTAGCTCCGTCGGAGTCAGTGTCCGTAGTAGCCTGCACACCGAAGGCTTTATCACCTGTCGTCTCATTTTGTATGGGCGTCACGGCAAGCTGCGTCGAACCCGTGGTCTCGCCTTTTGCAATGGTGATGGCGGGACCTGCAGACCACGTCGCCACGAAATCTTCATCGCGCGTAGCCGTACCACCTTCGTTTGGAGCGACAAATGCGAGTGAAATCTCCTCGTCAGCCGCAGCGGCTTTCGCCAACGTTACAGTCAAGGTGATGGTCGTCGCATGCCCGGCGTTCTCGCGGAGCAAGTCAGGACTCGCCTCTATGCTCTTAACAAGAACCTGGGGCTTTGGCTTCTCCTTGATATCAATGGTGAAGCTTTGTTTCGCGGAGAGGTTTCCAGCACCAATCGCGAAGTACTCGATATCGCTCGTTCCCGCCACTGGCGTACCCGAAATCGTCCGCGTGTCCTCGTCAAAAGCCAATTCATCAGGAAGACCTCTGACCAAGTACGTCACATCGTCAGCGCCCGTAGCAGCCGGCAGGACCTCCTCCAACTCCTCGTCTGCCGTGCCCTCGATGTTCTCAGCAGTAGCATCGAACGTTAAGGAAGGAGCTTCCGGTGCCTCCGGAGGCGGATTAGGCGTGTCAACAAGAGTTATCGTCGATAACGCTGTATCAAACTCAATGTTCTTATCTCCGAGTTTAACGTCCGTCGCGTGTTTCACCACGAACTTCTCGTTGAGCTTCGCATCATCTTTCCCCTCATTTTTATTATCTGCGACGGGGAAAACGGTAATCGTCTGGGTGTTCGATTGAGCACCTGCAGGAATTGTCAGGGTTCTCAGCGCCACTTCGTAGTCAAGGTTGCGAGTCGCCCCATCTTTTTCAGTAGGAGCCACAGTCAAAGGTATGTCAATATCGGCAGAGTGAACTTTGCCGAGTAAGTACCCGGTGATCACAACCTCCTGACTTCCCCCATCTATACCTACGGTCTCTGCTATCTCATTAGGATCCGCCGTCAGCCTTACCTTGCGAACAACCTTCTCAGTATCGACGATTTTGACGGGCGGGTCCGCTGAAACAGGGGTCTCTTTTCCGATCTTGGCCTCCACATTGAATTGCCAATCATTCTCCGCAGAGTCGGGGGTGGGGGTAATAAGGATTTCCGATATACCCTCTTTACCACTAGAAATTACCAAGGGGGTTATATCCACATCGTAGTCCCTATCGCGTACCCCCTTGTCAGGGATCTCTTTCACCTGGACATCTATCGCCGTCGGCGCCGAAACAGCATTCTCTAAGACAACTTTCATCTCGAGTAGCTGCGGCCCACCATCCTCGTAGAGTGGGGTAGAAACTTCCGTCACACTCTTCACTTTATGCTTTGGCGAGTCCACTATCTTGATGATAGCGGGTTTCATCACAAGCGTCACATCGTCACCAGCGGAATCATCCTCGTCGGTACCCACAACACGCACAACAGGAGTTAGGCTCCCCAGCATGATATATCTAGGGTAATGCGTGGGAACATCGAAGGAGTTCGGATCGATTTTTAAAGTTATATCTTTACTCGTCGCATCCCCCGCTAGTTTCACCGTGCCAAAACCGCTACCCTCAACATAATCCACATCGCGCGTCGCCAACGAATCCTAACAGCCAACGCTGTAGTCAGAGCGCCGGGATCCCGCCTAAATTTTCTAGCCAACTCACCTTCTAGATAGGACTCGAAGTCAACACTTACAGGATCAGTTACATCGTCGAAAACGGCAATATTCCTGAAATCAAACTCGACTTCGCTTCCCAACGCCTTACCGTTCAAGAGTGCAGTCACTTTGATTGTGATCTCATCACTCTCGTTGCTTACCTCCATCATATCAGGCGAGAAAGTCAACCTCGTGGCCAGTTTGTCGTCTTCAACGAAACGAAGCGTCGTGGTTGTGTGTGCTACTGTCCCGGTACTCCCCTGCACGTACGAATCTATAAAACCGATATAAAGATCGCCGTCATCAGCAGGGGTTCTAGGGGTCGCTTGAGCAGCAAGAGCATCGTTGACGGGAAAGATCTTGATTGTTGCTTCGCCCTTCTTCTCGCCCTCCTTGATCAAGATAGGATCAGTCATTCCCTCAAGCCGGAACCTTGTTCCTAAACCTACCTTATCAGTGCCGGTGAGTAGCCCGCCGGAGGGTTGATCTACGGCACCAGTTGGGGCTACCTCGCTTCTGAAGTCCAACCCTATGCGTATATCGCCTGCTGCGTTTGCCGGCACGGTGGCTGTCACCTTGATATCGACTGACTTGCCATCCGTCCCTGCTGCGGCCTCGCTCACTTCGTACTTATCTATCGTCAACGTGATCGCTTGCGCATCCTGCGCCATGGCCTCCTCAACTCCGACCCAGCCCAACACCAAACCAGCGGTCAGCAGCCAAGGCACGTGAGTCAAACGCCGAATTAGCGACTTCGTGTGTAGCATTATACAACCTCCCCAGGGATCGCGTCCCTGATTAAGAAAGTGATATGAGAAGATGGATTTGCTTCAAACCCACTAAGAAATTGCGTTCTTGCGTGTTTCATATGCCCCCTTTCGCGGCTTTCTCGTCCATAACGCATACGCGTTCTCCTCTACAATAGAGCTAATTATACCGAGAAAAAATAGAAGTGTCAAGTGTAAATTACCTATTAAAATACTTACCTAAAAAAACCCTATCCCCCCTGTAAAGCCTTCATTTAGGAAAGGCGCGCAGGCTGGCCAATCGCTTACGTGAGTTGTAGGGCAGCCAGCAACAAATGGGTCTGGGTTCCGTTCGGGGGTCTGCTGCATTGAAGTTCTCCCGCCGTTCAGCCCTCTGGCTCGTACGATTCGGCATCTTCCGCCACGCGGTCGCCCGCATCCGCCCGCTCCACCCGATACGAAAGCCCCGCCCGTATCGTCTCCAACATCCCATTCATCCGCGCCTGCTCCTGCTCCAACCGCCCCAGCCGCTCGGGCAGCGTCTCCAGCACCCCATTCATCCGCGCCTGCTCCTGTTCCTGCCGCCCCAGCCGCTCTGCCAGACGCTCCAACTTCGCGTCCTGCTCATCTATCCGCTTATCCAACCGATCTGAAAGCGCCCGCATATCGGCGCGAATACCCCGCGTCGTAGCCAGTATTAACCCCGCCAAGGCAATACCAACGGCTATAACAGTCCAATTTATCGCGCCACTATCCATAACAAACGCCCTTCAAGGCTATCGTCGGCAAATATCACCGACCTTCAATCGTTTGTCAACCATCCTTCCGCCGCTGCCGCCACGCCGCCACCACCACTCCCACAACCACCACCAACCCCACCAATCCCACAACCCGTGCCCAAGCCAATACCGGCGAAAAATAGCGCAACTCCACCTCGTGTTCCCCAGCCGACAACGCCACACCTTTCCATATATAATGTACACGCAACATCTCGGCTTCCTCCCCATCCACCCACACCGACCAATTCGACTGGTAATTCTCCGACACCACCAATACCCGCGCCCCCGCACTCTGCGTCCGCAAGCGAATCAACCCCTCCTTTGGATCATACGCCAACCGCTCCACCCGATCCCCCACCCGATCCCCCACCCCATCGAGCCGCACCGCCGGTGCCTTCTCCAGCAACGCCACGCCCTGCGGGTCCACCCGCCCACTCAACAGCCGCGCCAACACGGCCTCGCCGCTATCCAACACCTCCGCTTCCGGCACCAAGTAAAACCACGGCAACGCCTGCGGATTTTCGTACAGCCGATAGCGCGCCCCGTCAAAGCGCAGCGGATACGCCGCCATATTCAATTCTAGCAGCTTAGGCACAGCCAAATACTTCCCATTGAGCAAATTCAACAGCGATTGAAACCCAGCCGACGGCACCCCCGAACGCAAAAACTGCTGCACCAGCGGCTCAACCTCCTTCAGCATCCGATCGTAGCGTCCCACCGTCAGATCGTGAAATCCCGTAATGGACCAAACCCCGTACAAGTGATACCCCGGCTCCTCCAACACCCGAAAGCTAGGCAAAGGCAACACGCGAAAAAGCGACTCATCGCTTTGCAAAAACTGCACCGCTCGCGGATTCTCCCGGCGAATATCCGCATAGTGCCCTGGATCCCGATAGTGCAAATAAACCCGATCAACGCGCCACGTATCAAACACCGTCACCGCACACAACCCCCCCACCAACACCGTCGCCGAAATCTGCCCTCCCAGCCGCAGAAAGAGCAACGCCAAACCCGCACCCAAAGCCACCACCACGTACCAACCGCCGCGCGCAATCCAATCGTAGCTCCCAGCCAACACCGCCCGCTTCTGCGGCGCAATGTCTCCGTAGAACAAATTTATCCAAGCCTCAGTCGTCCCCTGCGGAAAAAGCGCCACCAGCAAAGCCAACGCCGCGAGGACACCGCCGACATACGCCAAGCGTTTCCGCAACAACGCCCGCTCATCCGCGTCGGCATCCAACACCCGCTGCAACCCCAACCCCGCCATCGCACACCCGGCAAACGCAAACACAAACGAACCCATGCCAATGGCGCGCTGCACATCCGCCCCCGGCAGCAAGTGAAACGCCAGCCAATGCACGGGCGTATGCTCACCCAACACGTAGGCCAACGCCAGCGCAAACACGCCGCCCAACAGCGCCACCTGCGGTCGTCGCCGACACTCCGGCACCATCAACAGAGCCAACAGCACGGCCAACGCGCCAAAGTACTCGGAGTTAATTTTAAACGCATTGCGCCCCCAATAGCGCGAGCCGCCCTGCACCAACACATCGTCGTACCCCCCGAACTCCGGCACCACCAGCGAAGCCACTTCCTCCGGATGCAGCGACCAACTCCGCGCATACGCAAGCTGTTCCTCCGCCGTCTTACCCCCCACCTCATCGCCCGTAGCCCGCTTGGACTCAGCGCGAGTGTACATCATCACCGGAAAAGCCCCCTCAGCCCCCAACGCCAACCCCAGCACCACCGCACATATAAAATGAATAAAGCGCCGAACGAGAGCCTGACCGCGCCGCATCTGGTACAACTTAAATAGGAAATAGACGCCTAAGCCCAACAGCGCGAAGTACGTCATCGGCGGATGCGAGTAAATACACGCCCCAATCAGCACCCCGACCGCCGCCCAATAAATCAGCCGCATCTGCGCCAAAGCTCGTTCCAACGCCCAGATAATCCACGGGAACAGAGCGATGACCCCCATCTTGGCATAGTGACCAGCCAACGGAAACGCCAAAAAGGTCGGCGCAGACATAAACGCCACTCCACCCCACAGCGCGGCGCGGCCACCCACGTGAATCTGCCGCAAGTACGCGTACATCCCCAAGCCCGCGACGCACATAGTCAGGATATAGCGCCAGCCAATATACCGCTGAAAACTCGTAAAAAAGTACAAGACGTATGCTGGAAAGTACTGGGGACGAATCGCCTCGGACTGGGGAAAGCCGCCCATCTTGGGATCCCACATCGGCTGATCCACAGTCTGCACCTTGTCCCAGAAGCTCAGGTCCGCACCCTTGTGGTAATCCGTCCCCACGTCCATGCCAAAGACGATCTTGTCCGACAGCGGAAACTCGTAGAAGTACAGCAAACTCAGAGCGAGAAAAAAGACCAGCGGAAAAAGTCGGTGATTCCACAAAGGCGGCCTATCGGCCTTTGCCGGCGCTTGGGTTTTGGCGCGTTTGTTCTTTTTGACCATAAAATTTCTCCGTTACGCATGGGATCGAGGCAAGTAGGGGCGACCGGCCGGTCGCCCCTACAATCGGCGTCTGCCGGCGTCCATCGGCGGATTATAGCGTGCATGATGTAGGATGGCTATATTCAGTTCCAAGAGAACGGAGATCGCAACCATGAACGAACCCACAACCCAAGCCCAAGATCACGACCGCCGCTTAGGCCGTCTGGAAGGAATCGCCGAACAGACCGCCCAAGCGATCGTCGATTTGCGTCAGGACATGCGCGAGCTGCGCGCGTCCATTCGCTGGATTATTGGGATGCAGGTAGCCAGCCTATTAGCACTCGGCAGTTTGTTGGTGTCCATCCGCCTCAAGCTGCCCTAGTGGCGGGCTCCCGCCACCGCTCGCCCATACACCTCCTCCAAATCCTCGGCCAACCGATCCCAGCTAAACCGCCCGGCCCACGCCCGGCCCGCCGATCCCAAGGCCCGCCGCTTGGAATCATCCGCAATCAACGCCCGCATCCCCCCCGCCAAAGCCCCCACATCCTCCGGCGGCACCAACACTCCCGTCTCGTCGTGGCGCACGGCATCCCGCAAGCCGTCAATGTCCGTACCCAACACAGCTTTCCCAGCGGCCGCAGCTTCCACCGCCACCATGCACCAACCCTCGTAGCGCGACGGAACGCAGACCATGAGGGCGCGGCGCAAGAGCTCACCTTGTCGTTCCTCGTCCACATTCCTGATAACCTCCACGCGACCCTCCAATCCCGCCCTCCGCGCCAAGTCGCGTACTTTAGTGAGTTGCTTCGGAGTCCCACGCCCAGCCAGCTTGAGACGGATATCCGGGTGCTCGTCAGCAATCTCGGCAAACGCGGCGATCAACAGATCAATCCCCTTAGTGTGAATATCCATGCGCCCAAAGTAGAGCAAGTACGGCGCTTCCTCGGGCACCAGCGCAAAAAATCGCCGCTCGACGCCGCTGTACACCAGATCGACCTCCGCGTCGCGGGCGTGCCGCTGAACGCGCGCTTGCACGCTAGGAGCAATCGTCAGTATCCGGCCATAAGCCCGCAGGGCGCGCCGCTCGCACAGCCACGCCACGCCGCCCACCAGCGGATGCTTAGCAAGCGCATGAAGTCCCATGAAGTGATAAAACAACAGCAAACCCTGCCGCCGCAGTGCCGCCGGAACGCGCAAAGGCGCAAACGCCGAAAACTCGTTGATCCACAAATCCCACTCCAGCCGCTGCAACTGCGCCACGGCTTCGCGGCAATATCCCAGGCGGCTCAGGGCATAGCTACGAGCCGAGCCAACGCGTAGCAGACGCAGACCGTGCCGTTCGGTTTCTAACTCAGCTCCGGGAAACAGGCCACTGACGACGGTGATCTCGTGGCGGCTGGCCAAGCGGCGGTAGAGTTCCATCGCCCGCACCGCACCGCCGCCACCCAGCCACGGGTTGGCAATGTCGTCGTACATCAGGTGGCAAATTTTCATGGGCGTCAAACCCGTGCCTCAGAGCACGCCCTTGGTCGAAGGAATGCCTTGGACCCGCTCGCTTTGCTGCGCGGCCATGAGTAGGGCGCGGGCGAACGCCTTGAAGAGCGCCTCAATGCCGTGGTGGGCATTGTGGCCGCGCACGAGGTCGAGATGGAGATTCATCCGGCCTTGGTCAGCCACTGCGTAGAAAAACTCCCGCACCAAAGACACATCCAGCGCGCCGACCCGCTCTTCGCTGAAAGCTGCGGCAAAGACCAAATAGGCCCGACCCGACAAATCCACCACCGCCCGCGCCAGCGCCTCGTCCATGGGCACGTAGCTGTGGCCGTAGCGCTGGATACCGGCCTTGTCGCCCAAGGCTTGGGCAATGGCTTGGCCGAGGCAGATGCCCACGTCTTCCACGGTGTGGTGAGCATCCACATGCAAGTCGCCGCGGCATTGGACCTCTAGGTCGCACAAGCCGTGCCGGGCCAAGGCGTGGAGCATGTGGTCGAAGAAGCCGAGGCCGGTGTCGGCGCGGCACTGGCCGCTACCGTCGAGACACAGCGATAACTCGATCTCAGTCTCGGTCGTCTGGCGCACAATCTGCGCCGTGCGGCGATCTGCGCTCATATAAATCTCCTTTGAAGCCTTAAAGTCGCATAAATTGAGTGGAAATAAGGACTTGTCCAAATTTCCCTGCTTAGTGTGCAGAGCAATCCTTATCCCATATCTGTGCCCATCGGCGTTTATTGACAGATATTCTGTGTCGCAAACGACCGACGGAGGATAAAAAACCTCTGATATTAGTAGCTGACAACGGTCCCGTCACTCGACATTTCCTTTCATCATCTCCAGCACGGCCTCGCGGTTGGCGCGGACGATCTCATTGCTCGGGTCTAGGGCGAGGGCTTGGTCGATGTGTTGTAGTGCCTCTTCAAATCGTTCTAGCTCAATGAGAATTCCGCCGAGGTTGACATGGGCTTCGAAAAAATTCGGGTCTTGTTCTATTGCGACGCGGGTTGCGTCGAGGGCTTCCTCATACCGTGCTTGCTCGTACAGGGCTAGGCCTAAGTTGAGGTGGGCACTCGGTGCCTGCGGGTTGAGCGCGATGGCTCGACGCAAGCGGGTTTCCGCTTCCTCAAAGCGTCCTAGCTTGTTGAGAGCCTCACCGAGGTTGACATGGGCCGGTACGTCGTCCGGGCGTTGTTCTATGGCGACACGGTACGCGTCGACAGCTTCCGCATACCGCCCTTGTCCATACAGTGTCTCACCTAAATAGGAATAGCGGGGCTTTGTCCCTGGGTCGAGTGCGATGGCTCGACGCAGGTGGGTTTCCGCTTCCTCATACCGCCCCTGCTCATGCAGAAAGCTTCCTAAGTTATAGTGGGCATAAGCCGCCTGCGGGTTGAGCGCGATGATGTGGCGATTGAGGGTTTCGTCGTCCCTCCAGACGCTTGCCTGCCGCCAAGTTAGCAGCCCCAGCACAACGATAGCTACCGCTGCAACGACCCGCGCACCCTTTTGCCACGAGTCGGACAGGCCACGCACGCCATACGTGATTGCGCCGATGACGACAGCCATAATCCCGATGCCAGCCAGATATTGAAAGCGATCGGCGACAAAAGCATACCGCATATAGCCGTAATCGACAAAGCCTAAAACCGGCGACAACGTAACCGAAAAAAACAATACCCCAGCCAGCGGTCCACGCCCAACCCGCTGCCGAAAATGCCAAAGGACCACCGCCAGCGCGACAGCAGCGATGAGATACCCCCAAGCCCGCGGGTCCGAGACGCGGATATCCCAAAGCGGATAGATGACGGCCAACTCAGACGGCCACAGTAGCTTACCTGCGTAAAACCACAGAGCGCGGGCAGCGATGAGCGCCCGTTCAATCAATGAATAATCGAGAGACAAAGCTTCTCTAGACTGATAAAACGACAAGTCGCCAACCGTGATGAGCAGCCCTACTACACCAAACGGTACCAATCGTTTGAGGTCGGTCAAGGTCGCCCGGCCTTGTTGCCACCAATGCCAGATCAAAAGCGCCACCGGCAGCGTAACCACAATGGACTTGCTCAAAAGACCCGACGCATACAACGCCAACGAACACACATACCACCCTCGGCGCGGCTGCTCCACAAAGCGTATCCATACAAGCGCCGACGCAAGGTAGAACAGACCCGAAAGCACATCCTTGCGCTCGATGACCCAAGCGACCGACTCCACGTGCAGCGGATGCACGGCAAACACCGCAGCCACCACCCACGCACCGGGCACCGCCAACCGCCGCAAAAGATGCCACACTAGTAGCGTATTTGCTAGATGCAGCAGTACGTTGACGATGTGATAACCGGTCGGGTCAAATCCCCATAGCTTGTGCTCCAGCCAGAAGGTCGTATAGACCAACGGCCAGTAGTGCTTCTCTTCTTCAATAGCACTCGGAGAAAACCAGATTTGCCACAGACCCGATACGTCCCGCACCGGATCGACCTTGATGCATAGATTGTCGTCCCAGACGAAGCCACCCCACAGCATCGCTGGCAGGTAGCTGACGACCACCAGCAGGCCGAGCACGAGAAAAGCCAGTGCATCCTGCCGCGAGTAGGATGTCGCCGCTGATAGGGGCGATGCGGTTTCAACCGTCTGCCTAGCTCTTGCGTCGTTACGAGCCGCACGACGACGCTCCTGCCGCGTGGGTTTAGATGCAGCCGATCGTTGTCTCTGCTTCTTTTCCGTTGGTCTTCTTTTGGCCATTTAATGTTCTATGCTTTTTGTGACTATTGCTCGTTTATCTTCGTCTTTGCGTCGGCAAAGCGGATGCCTGCATTGGGCGGAGGAGTGGGCGCGTCGGGATAGAGTTGGCGCATTACCTTAGTGAAGGTGCCACCAGGGATCGTCGGGGCGTACCGATGCGGCTAATCGCTCCTGTCAAGCTCGGTTTCGTTGCAAGCAGTGTGGACACCAAGCCCACGCCGACTGCAACGCGGCCCAGAACATTCGGGCAAGGGATCTTGTCAACGCGCCTATAGTTTCAGCCTGCTCCGTCGCGACGGAGTAAAAGGCTAGGGACAAGCCGCCTGATTTAGCGGGCGGTGGTTGACGGCGTGGCCTGCTGTTGGCGGATGCGGACGGCTTGCGCGTGGGCTTCCAATCCCTCGGCTTGCGCCATGCGGACGATGTGCTCGGCTGTGTGAGCCAAGCGCTCGGGCGTGTAGGCGATGATACTCGTCGTCTTGACGAAATCGGCCCATCCCAACGACGAGGCGTAGCGCGCCGCGCCTTGGGTCGGCAACACGTGGTTGGTGCCAGCGAAGTAGTCGCCGACCGGCTCGCTGGCTGCCGCGCCGAGGAACAATGCTCCGCAGTGACGAACGGAATCCACCCAGCGCCACGGGTCGGCCACCTGCAATTCGGCGTGTTCCGGCGCTAGGCGGTTGAGCAGTTCAATCCCCACTTCAAGGCTAGGCACCACGACAATCGCGCCGTATTCTTCTAAAGCACTATCTATTATTGAATAGCGCGGGAGCGCCGCTCGTTGCGCTTCAAGCTCCTCCTGCACCCGTCGCGCCAAGGCCGCGCAATCCGTGATGCACACGCACGCCACTCCCCAGCCGTGCTCAGCCTGTGAAAGCAAATCCGCGGCTACCAAGCGCGGGTCAGCCGCCGCATCGGCGAGTACCACAATTTCCGACGGGCCAGGCAACAGCGCGATGCCCACTGTGCCGAAAACCTGCCGCTGCGCAGCCACCGTATAAGGAGAACCCGGGCCGACGATCTTGTGCACCGGCGGAATGCTCTCCGTGCCATACGCCAGCGCCCCCACGGCCTGCGCCCCACCCACGGCGTACACCTCGTCAATACCCAGCAAACGCGCCGCTGCCGCAATCGTCGGATGCACCTTGCCGTTTTCCATCGGCGGCGAAACCACGCAGAGCTGGTCAACGCCAGCGACCTGCGCGGGCACGGCTGTCATCAGCAAGCTCGAAAACAGCGGCACCTCGCCAGCCGGCACGCACAGCCCCACCCGCTCGATGGGCGTAATTTTCTTGCCCAGTATCACCCCGTCGCCGTCTTCGACAAACCACGAGTTGAGCTTTTGCCGCTCGTGGAAGGCGCGAATGTTGGCTACTGCCGCCTCCATAGAAGCGCGCAGGTTCGGGTCGAGCGCAGCCTCGGCCTCGGCGAGCACAGACGCTGGCACCCTCAACTGCTTAGGGCGCACTTCTACGCCATCGAAGCGCTGCGTCAGCGCGCACAGCGCGGCATCACCTTCTTTCCGCACCTGCCGCAGAATGTCCCGCACCGCGTCCTCGACTTCGGGGTCGGATTCGGGGCGGCGCGCAAACAGGGCGGCCAGCGGAGCGGCCAGCGGCTCGGAGGGATAGGACGCAATGGGCACCATAAAAATGTCTCTAGGGGACTGCTGTCTTCAAGCGACAGGGGCATGGAGACCAACTTTTGCGATGGGCGGCTTGTCTGTCCCTGAGCAAAAGCTGGAATCTCTCGTTATATCCTTAACACAGCGACTTCTCATAGTTATATTTTCTACTTATGAAGCGGATAGTTCAAATTCAACTGCGTCCTTCGGCAGAGCAAGCGGCATCCCTTGAGATGACGATGCGTTGCTTCAATGAAGCCTGCAACTGGGTTGCCGAAAAAGCCTTTGAGCGCCAACTGGCCAATAGCTATGTCCTGCACAAATTGTATTACTATGAGGTGCGCGAGCGCTTTGATCTTCCAGCCGATATTGCTATTCTCACCTTTGCTCAGGTAGCCGCTAACTACAAGCGTGACAAGAACAAGCAGGTGTCGTTTCGTCCACTGGCGGCGATCCCCTACCGCAAAGGCGCACTCCGGTACAAGGATTTGACGGCGATCAATATCAAAACCGCCGACGGCAACCGCCATGACATTCCGATTCAGATGGGACAATACCAAGCGGCGCA
Organism: Candidatus Latescibacterota bacterium; assembly: GCA_965116675.1. Lineage (GTDB taxonomy): Bacteria > Latescibacterota > UBA2968 > UBA8231 > UBA8231. The sequence goes on along the minus strand of OZ220721.1, from coordinate 4,778,459 downwards.
GTTTGGCAACATCAAACTCTATGCCAAACTGTGCCGTCGTAAAGACGGCAAGTGGTTCCTCATGGCGACCGTCGAGTTTGACGATGTGCCGCCGGTCGAGCCGGACGACTTTCTTGGTATTGACCTCGGCGTTGAGAATCTTGCTACGGACTCGGATGGCCAACAGCACTCGGGCAAAGAGGTTGAGCATGTGCGCGTCAAATGCCAGACGCTCAAGCAGTCGTTGCAATCGGCGGCGGACTTGGCCAAAAATCACCGTCGGCGCAAGCGTATCCGCAAGAAGCTCAAACGCATAGCAGACCGCGAAAGCCGCTTTCGCCGCAATACCAACCACGTCCTTTCGAGGCGAATCGTTGCGAAGGCCAAAGACACCGCTCGCGGAATAGCTCTTGAAGACCTCAAGGGCATCCGTGACCGGATACGGTTTCGCAAGCCGCAACGGGGCCGCATGGATAGTTGGGGATTCAATCAACTTCGACAGTTTATCACCTACAAGGCACGGCAGGGCGGGGTGAAATTGCTGTTGGTTGATCCTAGGCATACAAGTCAGATGTGTTCTCAGTGCGAACATGTCGAGCCGGCCAATCGCTCCTCTCAATCCCGGTTTTGTTGCAAACTGTGTGGGCACTCCACTCACGCCGATTGCAACGCCGCCCGGAATATCCGGGCAAGGGCTCTTGTCAACGAGCCTATAGTTTCGGCCTAACTCCGCAGCGGCGGGGTAGGTCAGGGACAAGCCGTCCTCTTTAGGGGACGGTGGTTGATCAATACACGACCTTGTTGAGCGGATATTCGATGATGCCTTCGGCCCCGAGCCGCTTGAGCGGAGGGATCAACTCGCGCACCACGCGCTCGTCAGCGACAATTTCCAGCGCTACCCATTCGTCGTCCATCTGGCTGGAGACCGTGGGCGTGTGCAGGGCTGGCAGCCGGGCGATGACGCGGTCGAGCTGGGCGCGCGGCACGTTCATCTTGAGGCCGACTTTGTGCTCGGCTTCGAGTGCTCCCTTGAGCAGCATCAGCAAGTTCTCGGCCTTCTCCCGCTTCCAGCCATCGGCCCACGCGGCCTTGTTGGCAATCAAGCGCGGCGTCGATGCGCAGACCGTATCGACGATGCGCAGCCGGTTGGCCTTGAGCGATGTGCCCGTCTCGGTCGCCTCGACGACCGCATCCACTAGCCCGGGAATGCCGGCCTTGACCTCGGTCGTGCCCCACGAAAACTCCACCTCGGCCTTTACGCCGCGGTCCTGCAAAAAACGGCGCGTCACGCCAATCAACTCGCTGGCAATGCGACAGCCCTGCAGATCCTCGACGCATTGGATGGGAGAATCCTCGGGCACGGCAATGACCCAGCGCAAGGGCCGCGCCGTACTCTTGCTATAGGTCAGTTCGCCGATTTCGATCACCTCTGCTTCGCTTTCGAGGATCCAGTCCCGGCCCGTCAGGCCCACATCGACGACGCCGCGCGCCACGTACTGGGCTATTTCCTGCGCTCGGAACATCAGACCCGCAAGCTGGGGATCGTCGATGTCGGGCACGTACGAGCGCGGCGCGAGCCGCACGCGATAGCCAGCGCGGACAAACAGGTCAAACGTGGACTCCTGCAAGCTCCCGGACGGGAAGCCGATCTTCAATTCCTTCATTTCGCTCCTAACTCAGTTTGTCTCATCGCTTCTACTACTTCGGGGCTTAGCTTGTACAGAGCTAGCCTCGCCGCGATCTGGTCTTTTTCCGTGCCCTCCCGCATCAGCCGCTGCAAGTGCGGCACGGCCCGCTTATCGCCCACCTCGGCGAGGGCATGCACGGCCTTGTCGCGGACGCTCTGCAACTCGTCGGCGTCGAGGGCGACCAGCAGGGCCTCGTAGATGGCGTTGCGGGCGGGCCGGCGGAGCGCGGCGCTGCCGATCTGGCCGAGGGCCTGCACCGCGACATAGCGCACCTCGTTTGAGGGGTCCACTGACATGCGAATGACTTCTTCCACTGCGTCGCGGTACTGGTAAGCGTGCAGACTCTGTAAGGCAGCGACCCGCCACTTGGGCTTGGGGGCGCGCAAGGCGCGGCGCACCACGCGGAAAGCCGAGTCGCTCAAGGCCGGCTCAGCTTCGTACGAATGGCACGGCCCGAGCGCACCAAGCACGTATTGGCGCACTTCCACCGTGGGATCGCGTGCGTACTTGAGCAGCGGGGCGAGCGCGGCAGGTGCGCCGATCTGGCCCAACGCCCATGCCGCGGCCGCGGCCACCCGCGGCGACTTGTCTTTTAGGGCCGAGATCAATGTCGGCACGGCGCGCTCGTCCTTAAAGCGGCCCAACAGTTGTATTACCTCAAACCGCACGCGGATGTACTCGGAGTCGGCTTCCTCAATCAGCAGGGGAACGACCTCGTCGGCCTCAAAGCGGATGAGCTGGTTGGCGGCTTTGACGCGCTCGGCTTTTTGCAGACTTTTGAACTGCTGAATATACTCTTCCGGCGTGGGTCCCCCGCACGCCATACCCAAGCCCGCGCCTACTAGCAAGGCCCCAAGGGCGCGTCTGCTGCCGATTTTTTGATTTATAACAGAAATGCCGACCATACCGCATTACCTCGTAGGGGGCGGTTTGAAACCGCCCCCTACAATGCACAACGTCAATTATATATAGATAAAGATAAAGGCCACCCATAACCCCGTCCACCGCATCAATCCCCCGTCTTTGACAATCTCCCTAGGGACTTTTATACTTTTCCAACCCCTATTCCCAAGGAGGTTTCTCGTGAATTTGGAACTCATTTACTGCTCTGCTTGAGGCTACGAAACCAGAGCCGCCAGTTTGGCGGAACAACTACTCGTCGCCTACAAGACCGACATTGACGCCTTCTCGCTGGTGCCCTCAGGTCGAGGGCAGTTTGAAGTCAGCCTCAATGGCGAACTGATCTTTTCCAAGCTGCAAGAAGGCCGCTTTCCCGACGACGGCGAAGTCAAAGCCCTGATCGACGGCCGCCGTTAAACGCCCGACCACGCCTCTTCCAACGAGGAGATCTCGTTTTGAAGTATTGCCGCTTACTCAGTCTCGCCCTCGCGCTTTTGAGCGCCCCGGCCCTCGCCCAGTCGCCCGAAGCCCTCGACTACTTTCGCGCGGGCTACGACTTGGTCAAAAAGGGCAGCTTTCGCAACGCCGTCATCGAGTTAGAAAAGGCCGTGGCAACCGATGCCTCCTACGGCAATGCCCACTACGTCCTCGGCATTTCCTACAAGGCCCTCAACGAGTACGACAAAGCCATCAATAGTTTTGCCGCATCCCATGCCCTCGGCACCAAGCCAGAGCAATCCGCTAAGGCCCTAGGCCAACTTTATCAAAAGGCTGCTCTCAACAGCTTTCGGCAAAAGAAATACCGCGAGGTTATCGACTATTTTAACAAAGCGCGCGACTACGGCCCGCAAAGCGCCCAATCCCTCTACGTCATGGGCCTTGCCCACAGTGGCTTGCACGAAAAAGACAAGGCCAAAGTGGCCTTTGCCGAGTCCATCGCAGCCGATCCCACCGACGCCAGACCCTACAATGCCCTCGGCGACATCCAGCGCCTCAGCCGCGACTACGGCAAAGCCATTGTCACCTACGAGCGTTCCATTGAGGCCGACCCCACGTACATGGAATCGTACGGCGACTTGGCGCGGTTGAAGTTCGATACCCAAGATATAGAGAGCGTCGTGCCGCTTTTGCAAAACGCCCTAAAGATCGACGACACGTACGCCGAAGGGCAGCGCTTGCTCGGCATTGCGCTCAACCAACTCGGCCGTTTCCACGAGGCCATTGCCCCGCTAAACAAGGCAGCCGATCTAGACAAAGACTACTGCGAGACGCATTACCGGCTCAGCGAGGCCCACTACGGCATGGGCAACTTCCGCCAAGCCGTTGAGTTCGGTCGGCGCGCCACCAGTTGCCAAGACGACTACCCGGCCGCCGAAGCGCTGCTGGGCGACGCGCATTTTCAGCTCGGCCAACGACAGGAGGCGCGGCGCTGGTACAACCAAGCAGTCAAAGACAGCCGCTTCAAAGACTACGCAGCGAGCAAACTCGCAGAGCTTGACGAGCAGCCCCAATAGCCGCAATGGCGCTGCTTCTGGCCTCGAACAACGCCGGCAAGCTGCGCGAAGTCCGCGCCCTACTCGCCGATATTGCAGTCGTCGCGCCGACCGCGTTGGGCCTTGAACTCGACGTCGAGGAAAGCGGCCAGACCTTTGCCGCCAACGCCCTACTCAAGGCCCGCGCCTATGCCGCAGCCAGCGGCCAGATCGCCCTTGCCGACGACTCTGGGCTCGAGGTCGATGCCCTTGGCGGCGCGCCCGGGATTTACTCGGCTCGCTACGGCGGCCCCGACCTCGACGACGCCGGCCGCTGCCAGCTCTTGCTCACCCAACTCGCACCCTATCCCGAGCCAGCACAGCGCCGTGCTAGGTTCCGCTGCGTCCTTTGCGCAGTAAGTCCCGACGGCCGCCAGTGCCGCGCCGAAGGCACGTGTGAAGGGCGGATCGCCCCAGCCCCTGCCGGCACCAACGGCTTTGGCTACGATCCGATCTTTTTTGTCCCCGCCTACGCCAAGACCATGGCCCAGCTCGACCCGCAGGTAAAAAACCGCCTCAGTCACCGCGCCGAGGCACTATCAGCCATGCGCCCGCTCCTCGCTAGCACCTTTCCCGAGCTAGCCTTTGCCCGCTAATGTTTGGTCCGTTTTCCCAATACGTCCGTCCCTATCGAAGTCACATCCTGCTCGGTGCGCTCTGCATTGGGCTGGGGCAGGCGGCGACCGCGCGCATCCCGCTGCTGGTGGGCGACGCCGTCGATGCGGTCTCCGCGCCGGACACGGCCTCCAAGGAAATAGCAACCTACGTCTTCTACATCCTCGCCTACGCCTTGGGCGTGGCCCTGTGCGGCTACGCCATGCGGATATTCTTAGGCCGCGCCGCCAATCGCATCGAATACGACATCCGCATCGCGTATTTCGCCCACCTACTCAAGCTGCCGCTGTCGTACTACCAGCAGCGCCGCACCGGTGACCTCATGGCGCGGGCGACCAACGATCTACACTCGGTGCATCTCTTTTGGATCTATGGCATTCGCGGCATCGTCGATACCGCCTTGGGTCTGACCTTCACCCTCGCCTGTATGTGCTTGCTCGACTGGAAGCTGGCTCTACTGGTGCTGTTGCCCATGCCGCTTTTTAGCCTCGTGATGATCCGCATCGCCGCGGTCATCAACACCCGCTACAAGGCCATCCAAGATTACTTCGGCCGCATCAGCACTTTCATCCAAGAAAACCTCTCCGGCATCCGCGTGGTCAAGGCATACACCCAAGAGTCCGCGCAAAACGCCGCGTTCGACCAACTCAACTTGGCGTACCTCGAAAAAAACCGCGCCTATATCCGCACCCGCGCCAACTACCGACCGCTGTCCTATGTCATCGCCTCGCTCTGCTTGGGACTAAATTTGTGGCTGGGCGGGCGCGCAGTCATCGATGGCGAACTCAGCCTAGGGGCCTTCGTGGCCTTCAACGCCTACCTGACCCAACTCATCCGCCCGATCATGTACATTGGCTGGGTCATCGACCGCGCCCAGCGCGCCCTCGTGTCCATGCAGCGCATCAACGAAATCCTCGCCGTCGAGCCGGAGATCCAAGACCGCGCCTTGCCCCCAGCCAATCCGCACCCAATCGCCGGGCACATTGCCTTCCGCAAGCTCAATTTCTCCTACGGCGAAGAGCAAGTCCTGCATCAGATTGATCTCGAAATTCCCCAAGGCACGACCCTCGGCATCATCGGCCGCGTCGGCTCGGGCAAGACCACCTTGGCGCGCCTCGTGCCGCGCTTGATCCAAGCCGGGCCAAGCCAGCTCCTCATCGACGGGGTGCCAATCGAGGAATGGCCCCTAGCGACTTTGCGCGACGCCATCGGCTACGTCCCGCAAAATCCCTTTCTGTTTTCCAATACCCTCAGCGCCAACCTCGCCTACGGCGCGGACTCGGCCGCCGAAGCCCAGATCCACGCTGTGGCCGAAGAGGCCCAGCTCAAAAAGGACATCGACCAGTTCGACGAGGGCTTCGACACCCTCATAGGCGAACGAGGCGTCACCCTGTCCGGCGGCCAGAAGCAACGCGCGACCTTGGCCCGCGCGCTCATTCGCCGACCGCAAATCCTCATCCTCGACGATGCGCTCTCCGCGGTAGATACCCACACCGAAGAAGCGATACTCGATCATTTGCACGCCCTCATGCAGGGCCGCACCACCCTCATCATCGCCCACCGCATCTCGACCCTGCGCCACGCCGACCGCATCGCCGTGCTCGAAGACGGTCGCATCGCCGAACTAGGCACCCACGCCGATTTGGTCAACAGCGGCGGATTCTACGCCGAGTTGTACCAGCACCAGCAGCTCAGCGCCGAGCTAGAAACGCTGTGAGTACCGAACTCAACAAAGAAGAAGAAATCCAAGAACGCGCCTTCAATTTGGGGCTGACGCTGCAACTGTTGGGGTATCTCAAACCTCACCGCGGGCACGTAATCCTCGCCTTTGGCACCATTGCCGTCGCCGCCGGCTTCGGCCAGGTCGGTCCCTATATCACGCAGGTAGCGGTTGACGACCACATCGCCGTCGGCGACTGGGCGGGGCTGCGGTGGATGATCGCGGCCTTCTTTGGCAGCGTCGCCGTGCAGTATGGCGCTCAATACGCCCAGACCTTGGTCACCGGCATGATCGGTCAGCGCGTCATGTACGACATGCGCCGCGACCTATTTGCCCACCTGCAAAAGCTGCCGCTGCGCTACTTCGACCGCACGCCGCTGGGCCGTATTATGACCCGCGCCACCAACGACATCGACGCCCTCAACGAGTTTTTCAGCGAGGGCATCGTCTCGGTTTTTATGGATTTTTTTACTTTGCTGGCCATCGTCGGCTTCATGGCCTATATCGACTTCGAGCTGGCCTTGATCTGTTGCACAGTGGTCCCGATCATCGCCGTCTCGACCTTCTACCTGCAGGGCCTCGCCATGCGCGCCTATCGCGAGTTGCGCACGCGCTTGGCGCGGCTCAATGCCTATTTGCAGGAGAACATTACCGGCATGGAGGTGGTGCAGCTTTTCAACCGCCAGCAACGCAATCTGCGCGACTTCGACGCCGAGCACCTGCCCTACCGCCACGCCGAGGACCGCGAAATCCACTGCTTTGCCGTTTTCTTTCCCCTCACCGAATTACTCGGCACCGTCGGCATGGCGCTGGTGCTGTGGTACGGGGCCTCGGACGTGATTGACGACCGCATCGAACTGGGGGTGTTGGTGGCCTTTCTCCAGTACATCCGCCGCTTCTTCCGCCCGATCATGGATATCTCCGACCGCTATGCCCTGCTGCAGAGCGCCATGGCCGCGTCCGAGCGCATCTTTGAGATGTTGGCCGTCCCCAGAGAACCCGCCGACGGACCGCAGCGCAAGCTGCCCGCAGCCAGTCGCGGCGGCGCGATTGAATTCCGCAACGTGTTCTTCAAGTACGATCCAACAGCCGAAGACTGGATTCTCAAGGATGTCTCGTTTGAGCTAAAGGCCGGGCAGAGTATGGCGCTAGTCGGAGCAACCGGCTCGGGCAAGACCACCATCGTCAGCCTCCTCTGCCGCTTCTACGACATCCAGCGTGGAGAAATCCTCGTCGATGGCCGCGACGTGCGCCAGTGGCACGCGGCCGAATTGCGCCGCCGCATCAGCATCGTCCAGCAGGAAGTCTTCTTATTTTCCGGGAATATCAGCGGCAATATCCGCCTCGGCGACGACGCCATCGACGACGCCCAAGTCGAGCGCGCAGCCCGCTATGTCAACGCCGCGCCCTTTATCGAACGCCTCCCCCAAGGCTTTGCCCACGCCGTGGCCGAAGGCGGCTCAACCCTGTCGGCCGGCCAGCGCCAGTTGTTGGCTTTTGCCCGCGCCCTAGCCTTCGACCCGAAAATCCTCGTCCTCGACGAAGCCACCTCCAGCATCGACACCGAGACCGAACAACTCATCCAAGACGCCATCGCCAAGCTGATGAGCGAGCGCACCTCCATCGTCATCGCCCACCGCCTCTCCACCATCCGCAACGCCGACCAGATCTTGGTGATGCACCGCGGCGAGGTGCGCGAGCGGGGCCGCCACGAGGAACTACTGCTCCGAGACGGCATCTACGCGCGCCTCTACCGCCTCAACTACGGCCGCTCTTAGGCCGCCTCTTCCTCCTGTGGGGCCTTCTTTTCGAACCGCGCCGTCACCCCGTTCACAGCCTTCACCACTTGGTCGCGCGTTTCTTCGGCTTGGTCCTTGATCAAGCGCCGGGTGTCCTCGCCCTTGTTCGGGGCCAGTAACACACCCACGGCTGCGCCGACCGCGACGCCAGCCACAAAACCGGCCAACAGACACGTCATGCCGTCGGTCGAATGGTTGTTCCTGGGATAGATTTTTTCGTAGAACATAACAAAGCTCCTTTAGCTTATGGATGTGATTGCTATCTATTAAAGAAAATAAAGTGGGTTGAATAAAACCAATGCTATTTTTATACTTTAAGGCTAAATCCTTCCTTTTTCCCCCGCCAACGCTGAGAGGACTTCCATGGCCCAAGTCCTGAGCACCCCTTCGCATAGCCTCAAAGAATTTCGCATTCTGCCAGGGTACACGCCAACCGACGGCAACGCGCCCAACACGTCGCTCAAGACCCGGCTCTGCCGCAAGGGGGACGACTTTCTCTACCTGCACGTGCCCTTTCTCAGCGCCGCCATGCAGGCCGTGACCGGCGGCGAAATGGCCATTGCCTTGGCCCAGCTAGGCGGCATCGGCATTCTGCCCGTCAGCCAGCCCATTGACGAGCAGTGCGCCAAAGTCGGCCAAGTCAAGCGCTTCAAGGCTGGCTTTCAGACCGATATTCTCACCCTAGCCCCCGAGCAACCCATCGCCGAGGTCGTCGAGATCATTCACCGCACTGGCTATACGACCTTCCCGGTCACCACCAGCGGCCAGTTCCACGACCAACTCCTCGGCATCCTCACCGACAAGGACTTCGACGAGCGCCGCGACCTCGACTGCCAAGTGGCCTCCCGCATGAAAACCGATGTGCAGGCCGGCCGCGAAATAAGCGACCTCAAGGCCGCCAACGAGCTGATGATCCGCTATGGCCGCGGCTTTCTGCCCATTTTATCCAAGGGAGGCGTGCTACAAGCGGTAGTCTTCAAAAAGGACCTCGACAAGCACCTGCGGCACCCCAACGAATCCATCGACGAACAGAAGCGCTTGCTCGTCGGCGCGGCCGTCTCCACCCACCCGGAGGACCGCGAGCGGGCCGAAGCCCTCATCGCGCAAGAAGTGGACGTGCTGGTCATCGACGCCTCCGACGGCCACACCGAGTACCAGCGGCAAATGATCCAATTCCTCAAGGAGCGCACCGACGCCCCGGTCATCGGCGGCAACGTCGTCACGGCCGAGGGATTTCGCTTTTTGGCCGAGGCCGGTACCGACGCCATCAAAGTCGGCATGGGAATCGCCTCGGGCTGCATTACTCAGGAAGTCAAGGCCACCGGCCGCGGCCAAGGCACGGCCTTGATGGAAATCAACGCGGCGCGCAACCAGTGGCAGCAGGATTGCAACACTTACTTGCCCATCATCGCCGACGGCGGCATTTCAGGCCCGGCCGAGATCGCCGTGGCCATGGCCTTGGGTGCCAACGCCGTGATGATGGGGAGCTTCTTCGCCGGCTACACCGAAAGCCAAGGCAACCTCGTGCGCACCGCGGCCGGCGACATCGTCAAAGAGTACTGGATGGAAGGTTCGCTGCGCGCCCACAACATGCGGCGCTATGCGCAGACGCAAGAGAATTTCTTCGAGGAGGGCATCGCCGGCTACGTGCCCCACATCGGCTCGATTCACGACAAATTGCCGATCCGCATCCAGATGCTGCGCGCCACCTTGGCCACGGCTGGTTGCCGCACCATCGACGAGTTGCACGAAAAGGCCGTGCTCGAAATGCAGTCGTCCACCGCGCTGATGGACAGCCAGATCCACGACATCGTCCCCACCCCGACCGACCAGCAGGTCCTCTAGGGCTATGCGCGTACTTATTACCAACGCCGCAACCTCGCTCGGCCAAGCCCTAGCCGATGGCCTCGGCGACGCACACCAACTGCGCTTGACCGACTTTGAGCCTAGATTCGGGATTCAGTGCGATCTGGGGCACGGCTCAGAGACCGACGAGCTCGTCAAAGATATCGACATCATCGTCCACCTTGCCTACGCGCCGCGCGACGGCGACGACGAGATCACTTGGCTGGACCGCAATACGCGCGGCACGTACAACCTGCTCTTGGCCGCGGCCGCCGAGGAGGTCGAACACACCATCCTCGTGAGCACGCTCGACCTTTTCGCCCCGTACGAAGAAGACCTCACCGTTGACGAGACTTGGAAACCGCTGCCCTCCTGCGCGCCGGCAGTTCTCGGCGCTCACCTAGCCGAGTTTACCGCCCGCGAATTTGCCCACAGCCACGAACTCCACATCACCATTGCCCGCCTTGGCCACCTCGTCCGCGCCGAAGAAGTCGCCGACCAGCCCTACGATCCCATGTGGCTCGACGAGCGCGACGCCGTCCAAGCCGTGGCCCAGCTTGTGCAAAAGGGGCCAGCCGGCCAGTACAGCGCCATCCACATCCAGTCCGCGGCAACGCGCGCCCGCTTTTCCGTCGAGCGCGCCAAGAGCCACCTAACGTTCGATCCCCAATACAACTTTGAGGCCAACCCATGAAAGTTTTGCTCTTAGGTGGCAATGGCTTTCTCGGCCCGCACGTGGTCAAACAACTCCAGGACGCCTACGAGTTGCGCATCACCGACATCGTACCCATCGACAGCCCGCACGAGACTATGCAGGTCGATGTCTCCGACCTCGATCAAGTGCGCCGCGCCACCGAGGGCACCGATGTAACCATCAACTGCTCAGTACTGCGCCACGACCGCAAGATCGCCTTTGACGTCAGTACCACCGGCACGTACAACGGCATTCGCGCCGCCGTCGAGAACGGCCACACCCGCTTCGTCAACACCGGACCCCACTTCACCCAAGCCGGCCCCTCGTACGAGCACTACGATTTCGACATCAACGAAGAAGTCCCCCTGCATTCAGGCGTCGGCCTCTACGCGCACACCAAATCGCTCGGCCAAGAGATTTGCCGCGTATTCGCCGCCAACCATCCCATCCACGTACTCACCACCCTCTTTTTGAGCTTTCGCGACGCCGAGCCGTCCGCCGAGCAACTCGGCAGCGGCACCAATCCCTTTTCCGTCACCTTTCCCGACGCGGCACGCGCCCTGCAAAAGTGTCTAGAGGTGGACTTGGCGTCCCTGCCTTCGCGCTGTGAGATCTTCCACATCACCACGGACACGCCCCACGGCCGCTACAGCAACGCCAAAGCCCGACGGCTGCTGGGCTGGGTCCCGCAAGACTTGCTCGAAGGCTACTGGCGCAAGCCGCAAGGCTAGCCTATGCCCACGGCCTGCGCACAGGTATTCGACGGCCTAGACCATCCGCTGCGCTGCGAAAGCCTGCCACTGCCCGATTCCCTCGCGCCCGGTGAAGTGCTCGTCGAGATCGGCCTAGCCACGATCTGCGGCTCCGACCTCCATACGCTGTCCGGCCTGCGCACGGAGCCTACGCCCCTGATCCTCGGCCACGAGGCCGTCGGCCGCGTCGTCGCCTCGCAGCGTCCTACCTCGGCCCTAGGCGACCGCGTAAGCTGGACCATCGCCGACAGTTGCGGTACCTGTTTGCCCTGTACGGAACATCGCCTGCCGGAAAAATGCGACGCGCTCTTTAAGTACGGCCACGCCACGCTCACCGACGGCAGCGGACTCAACGGCTGTTACGCCACGCATTTGCTCATTAGACCCGGCACCCACATCGCCAACGTGGACGACCGCTTGCCCGACTCCGCAGTCGCCCCGGCCAACTGCGCCTTGGCCACTGCGGTCAACGCCATCGAGGTCCTGCCCACTCCCTGCCACAGAGTTTTGGTCCAAGGCGCTGGTCTGCTCGGCCTCTATACCTGCGCCCTGCTCGCCGAGCGCGGCATCGAGCAAATCTACTGCACCGACATCGACTCAGACCGCCTAGCACTGTCCAGCGAATTCGGCGCTATACCCGTGACCGAGCCGCCACCAGAAGGACTCGATGCCGTTTTTGAAGTCGCCGGCAACTCGGACTTGATCCCCGCAGGGGTAGCGGCCCTGCGCCCGGGCGGCAGCTACGTCTTCGTCGGCATGGTCCACCCCAACACCCGGCTAGAGCTGACCGGCGAGCAGGTCATCCGCAAATGCCTGACGATCCGCGGCGTCCACAACTACAGCCCGCACCATCTCGACGAGGCACTCGCCTTTCTCGCCCGCACTGCCGACCGCTATCCATACTCGTCGCTGGTCAGCGACCCCTTTGCCCTCGCCGAGCTAGAGCAAGCCATCGCCTTGGCCGAAACCCGCCAGCACATCCGCGTCGCCGTTGACCCCAACGCATGATCCAAGTCAATGACCGCAGCTATCGCCCGCGCGACAAAACCATCGTCGGCATCTGCCTCGACGGCTGCGCCCAAGCTTACCTCGACGAAGCCGCCGCCCAGATGCCCAACCTCCGCTCGATCATCGAGCGCGGCGTCCACGGCCAAGTAAACACCGTCATTCCCTCCTTCACCAACCCCAACAACGTCGCCATCATCACCGGTGCACCGCCGGCCATAAACGGCATTCCCGGCAATTTCTACTACGACCTAGATGCCGCTGAGGAAGTGATGATGAACGACCCCTGCTTCCTGCGCGCCCCGACGATCCTCGCCGCCTTCCACCAAGCTGGCCAACAAGTCGCCGCCATCACCACCAAAGACAAGCTGCGCCTGCTTTTGGCCCACGGCTGGCAAGGCATCAATTTCTCCGTCGAAAAAGCGCACGAAGCCGTGCCGTCCACCCACGGCATCGCCGACGTCCTCGACCTAGTTGGCCGAGAAAACCCCGGCATCTACGATCCCGAAGCCAGCGTGTACTGCATTGAGGCTGGCGCGCGCCTACTCGAACGCCACGACCTCGACCTGCTCTACCTTTCGACGACCGATTTCGTCCAACACAAGTGGGCACCCGGCGAACCGGAAGCCAACGCCTTCTACGCTCGCCTCGACCGCTTTATCGGTGCGCTCGACGCCCAGGATATTATCTTGGGCATTACCGCCGATCACGGCATGAACGCCAAAACCAACGCCGACGGTGCCCCCAAGGTGCAATTTATCGAGACCCAACTCGTCGCCGCCGGCATCGCCGAAGCTAGGGTTATCCTACCCATCACCGATCCCTATGTCGTCCACCACGGCGCGCTGGGCTCCTACGCCACCGTCTATATCAACGACGCGCACACCGCACGAGCCACTGCGATTCTCCGCGCCATCCCCGGCGTCGAACAGGTGCTCAGCCGCGAGCAAGCGGTCGCCACCTATCAACTCCCCGCCGACCGCATCGGCGAACTGGTCGTCCTCGCCGACCAAGATACCGTCCTCGGCCGCACCCCTGACTGGCACGAACTCGCCGACGTCGCCGAGGGCCTGCGCTCCCACGGCGGTCTGCACGAAGGCGTGGTACCCATGATCTGCAATAGACCGCTAGCCGACGAATACGCCGAGCGATTGGCCTCGGGCCAAGCGCGCAACTGGGATCTTTTTGACTTTCTTTGCAATGGAGTGGTAGCCTGATGCATCCCCTTTGCGCCTATCTATGTCCATCTGCGTTCATCTGCGGATCACCTTGTAAATTGCGGTAGAATTGCTATATGCCCGACCTCAAAGCGGATATCGCCGTAGTCGGCGCTGGCATCGTCGGACTGGCCCACGCCCTTGCCGCAGCCAAGCGCGGCCACCGCGTCGTCCTCTTCGAGCGCACGCCCCAAGCCCAAGGGGCCTCTATCCGCAACTTCGGCATGATCTGGCCCATCGGCCAAGCACCCGGTCTCATTCACCAACGCGCCCTCCGCACGCGACAAATATGGCTCGACCTCGCCCCTAAAGCAGACATCTGGTGCGCCCAGACCGGTTCCTTACACCTAGCTTATGCCGACGACGAGTGCGCCGTGCTGGCGGAATTTGCCGACCACGCCCCGGCCCTCGGCTACGCAGTCGAGTTGCTCGACCGAGACGCCGTACTCGCGCGCAGCCACGCCGTGCAACCTGCTGGACTCAAAGGTGGCCTCTGGAGCGCGACCGAACTCTGCGTCGATCCCCGCGAAGCCATCGCCGCTCTGCCAGATTACCTAGCACGCGAGTACGGCATCATCCTCCGCTTCTCCACCCCAGTCCACCACATCGACCTGCCCCGAATCCACACGCCAGCGGAAACTTGGTCCGTTGACCGCGCCATCGTCTGCAGCGGCGCGGACTTTGAATCGCTCTACCCCCAACTATTTGCCAACAGCGGACTCACCCGCTGCAAGTTGCAGATGATGCGCACCGCGCCCCAGCCCGGCAACTGGCGTCTCGGGCCCATGCTCGCCGCCGGACTTACGCTGCGCCATTACCCAGCCTTCGAGTGCTGCCAAACACTGGCCGCCTACGCACAGCGCATCGCCGCCGAGCGCCCCGAATTCGACCGCTGGGGCATCCACGTCATGGCCTCGCAAAACGGCCTCGGCGAGATCACCATCGGCGACTCGCACGAGTACGACTGGGTCGTCAATCCGTTTGACAACCCCGCAATTGACCGGCTAATTCTCGACTACCTCCAGACCTTCCTCGCCGCTCCGGCCCTGCACATCGCCCAGCGCTGGCACGGCATCTATGCCAAACACCCCGAACAAGCCACTTTTATCGCCGAGCCGGCGCGCGGCGTAACCATCGTCAACGGCATCGGCGGCAACGGTATGACCACTGCTTTCGGGCTGGCCGAGGAAGTCTTCGCCGAGTGGGAGTGAGCCAATGAGCCTCAAAGAGCGCGTCTATCACTTTATCGAGCCAGACGTTGAGCCGGGGCGCTTCGTCGATGTGGCCATTATCGTCCTGATCTTGCTCAACATCGTCGCCTTGATCCTCGAAACCGTCGAGCCTATCTACAACCTCAATCGCGCTGCCTTTGAACTTTTTGAGGTTTTCTCACTGACCGTGTTCGCGGTCGAGTATCTAGTGCGCCTATGGGTCATTACCGCCAACCCTCGGTTCTCGCAGCCCGTAACCGGGCGCATTCGCTTTGTCCTCACGCCTATGGCCATCATCGACCTCATAGCCATCCTCCCCTTGTTCCTGCCGCCCATGAGCGTAGATGCGCGCTTTGTCCGCGTGATACGCGTCCTGCGGATTTTCCGCGTCCTCAAGCTAGTGCGCTACTTCCGCGCCCTGCGCTTGCTCGGCCACGTCATCGCCGATCGCAAGGAAGAGCTTGTTAGCATCTTCTTAGTGCTCCTGATCCTGTTGGCCCTCTCCTCGTCGCTGATGTACTTCGTCGAACACGAAGACCAACCCGAGGTCTTTACCAGCATCCCGGCAACCATGTGGTGGAGCATCGTCACCTTGACCACGGTCGGCTACGGCGACACCTATCCAATCACCGCCCTCGGCCAGACCATCGCCGCGGTCATCGCCATCTTGGGGATCGGCATGTTCGCGCTGCCGGCCGGTCTGCTCGGCGCGGGATTTGTCGACGCCCTAGCGGCTCATCGGTCAGAAGACTCAGAGCGCCGCTGCCCGCACTGCGGCGAGCCGCTCGACGAATAAAAAAGCGGCCGAGGCAAAAGCCCCGGCCGCTTCTACATGTGCCGCCGCGCGAATCCCGCTGTTATACGACGGGCCCCTCCGCGAACTCTGGCGTTTCTAACCGCCGCCAGCCAGCGAAGGCTTGCATTTTAAACACATGGGCATATAATACTGAAATCGTTTGCCGCAATCGTTTGAATTTTCCTCAGTAGTGCAAACGCACCGAAAATCCACCCTCTGACCAAGTAGGTATTTCCATGCTGCGTGCTCTTGTGGTCCTACCCCTCACCCTGATTGCCTGCTCGAAAGATCGGCCGGCACCGGTTGCGCCAGCAGGCAAGTCTTTAGCCTCGCTTGCCGCACCTCCCGCGCCGACCAACCTGCGGTTCGACGCTCCTACCGACACGTCTTGTACAGTCCGATGGGATGCTGCCGATGGAGCTACCGACTACGACGTCAACTATAAGCCGGCAGTGGGTGACCGATGGACAAACGAGCCGCATAGAGGGACTGGGCTATCCAACACTATCCACGATTTACAGCCCAATACGGAATATCGTTGGGCGGTGAGAGCGGAGAACAGCGATGGAGTATCTGAGTGGGTTTTTGGGCCTAACTTTACGACGCGATCATCCGAAGATGATGGTTTAAATGGTGCGCCGCCCGCGCCGACCAACCTGCGATTTGATGCCCCATCGGAGGCGTCCTGCACAGTCCGCTGGGACGCTTCCGATGGAGCTACCGACTACGATGTCAACTATAAGCCGGCAGTGGGTGGCAAGTGGACAAATCAGTCGCACACGGGGATTGAGCTATCCAACACTATCCACGATTTACAGCCCAACACGGAGTATCGTTGGGCGGTGAGGGCGGAGAATAGCGATGGAGCATCTGCTTGGGTTCATGGGCCTAATTTTACCACTCAGCCAGCTTACATTTTATTTTCCTTCGATGGCTCCTTATCGAATAGAGAGCAAGAGATTTTTGCTGAAGCTGTTGCCGATTGGGAGGAACTCATTCTTGCTGGTCATCCTGACGGAATAAGCATACAAGCATCCACTGATGCTCAAATGACCATCGTTGGACAGTTGGGTTTTGCTAGTATTACCAAGATGGAACAAGCTAATGACCGATGGTTCAATACCGAATGTTTTATTGGGTTGTCCTCTATGAGTCGATGGCGTTCTGGTCTCTCTCAAGAAATAAAAGAGGATACTTTTCTCTATGTCGTAACCCATGAAATAGGACACTGCCTTGGGATCGGCGTTTCGTCTGAATGGGAAAAGCATCTTGAATTTCTTCAGGGTTGGAACTATGGAAACGAAACATTTATAGAAACCGAACCCGGACGTGGGATTGTCACCTATGAAAAGATCGAAGGTCTCATAGCTCCATCCTTTGTAGGACAAACTGCACAAAAAGAGTTCCTACGGTTGGCAGACGATCAATGGGGCAATTATCCATACGTGCCTCTCAACTGGGATCGAACTAACGGCATTGATACGGCCCATTTAGACGATCCTATCCTAAGAATGAGTGTCATGTCCTCGGGTGGCATACACTATGGCTTTGACAGTCAAATGAGAGTGTCCATTATAGACGCGGCCATCTTACAGGATATCGGCTATACTGTACTTTTGTCGGAGGCTCAATATATACCTCTTGTAGCAGGATATAGACAAATAGATCCCGGCGATCTAAGTCTCGGAAGCGTTATAGAGACGCTCTTTTTCCCTGAATGGTCGCTTGAATACTGGTCTGGAGACCGAGGTTATAAAGCAGCAAACCTTACAGGACGACACATCCCGATCAACGACCCAAGTGTCAAAAAAGAAAATCTTTTCTATTTGGACTTATTTCTTCTAGAGCACGACAAGGAAGAAGCAGATGAGAATGTCAAAGCCGCAGCCGCTGGAAAACGGATAGCTAGTCATCCTACTCCCTGGTGCGGCGTAGGGCAGTAAACTAAACCGACCTCCGCGCAGGCGATCTGTCTCTTATCTAAATGGAGCGATAAGGGCGTGTTGCTGATTTGAACTGCCAAAGACGGAAAAGCGGCTACTGGCGCGGATTTTTGGTGTGGCCCAGTCCGTCGGTCTGATCGACGCTACCGCTTGCGCCTAGAATACTCAGCCATTATGGCCGGTATCTCGGTCAGTGCCCAGATGAAGTGCGCTCATTTGCTTGCCTGCCTCGGTGATATGTGAGACTCAAATCAGCTCACCGCTCAGAAGACTCGAAGCGCCGCTGCCCGCACTGCGGCGAGCTGCTAGACGAATAAAAAAGCGGCCGAGGCAAAAGCCCCAGCCACTTCTACATGTGCCGCCGCGCAAACCGTGCTGTCATACGACGGGATCCTCCGTGAACTCTGGCGTTTCTAATTCGACAATCACGCCCAAAGCATTGTACACCTTGAAAAACGTCGCAACATTACAAGTGGCTCCATGCTCCAGCTTGTATAGCTACTGCCGCGTAATGTTCGCTTTTTTTGCAACCTCCTGCTGGGACAAACCAAGGTGCTGCCGGACCTGAAGGATTTGCAGTGAAAGCTAGGCCAACTGCTTTTCTTCTGCAAACAACCGGCGAAAGCGGTCTTGCCGCAGTTTGCCTTCGAGGTGCCCTTTAAGCGTCTTCATGGTAAGCCTCCCTAATCGAATTGTCATCATATCGAGCGAAGAAGTCAGACCTACAGCGCTGAGCGCGGCGGATTGTAGAATATTCCTCTACACATAGGTTATATCACAAAAGGGACGAACTCGGTGCTCCTTGCCCGGCTCCTTGACTATACCAGCAGGGGCAATGTTATCAGAATATATAGGAGAACGGAAAGACGTGATTTTGCTGACAGTTAGTACAGCGATATGTTTCAGCCAGAATCATTCTGGCTGCATTGTAACGTGTTATTTTTAGACTCGAGCGACAATTGGGACATATTATTGAATCTTTAAATATATTTCTTAACGTACTAATTGGATAAATGTGTCTAGACTCGTCAACCAAGTATATTCCGAATCGGGCTCTAATTCTAAAGGCTTCTTTCGATCCTTCATCCATCCTCTTAATCTTATCAAAAAGATCGATGATCACATGAGAAAGGAAACAGATAATGTAGGGTAAGCAATCGTAAATCACGTCATATATTTCATCGTCTTCTGGATTATAAAAAATAAAATTAAAATTTTGAGGAGACGTTCTTATGACGTCGTATTTGGTCGTGACTAAGTGAATAGCATGCTGGAAGTATCCTTCTAAACCGTGAGTATTTTCCCGATCAAAGATCATCTGGATCAATACCTCAGAATCAAAAAGATCGCCAATATTGAGCTTCCGAATGGCATCCGAGAATATATCTTTGCGAATGTTGCCAATTTTCATCTGAGACAAATCTTTTGGATTACCTTTCATGAATTCGGTGTAGAATTTATCAGGATCACTACACATCCATGCCAAATAGGTCAAACTGTCTTTTAACGGCTTCCTCAGCAAATTAAGAGCAACGACGATTTTTCTTTTTTCTAGACACCTAAAAGCTTCATATACGTGATGCAAACAGTCCGATATCATTGCCATCGTTATATTATTCAATATGATCTTCTTGGCTTCAGTATCATACCCGACGGACAGTAACGCTTCGATATCATCATTATATTCAGCTATTTCGATGACTCTTTTAGCGTCCTCCTTTCTTCTAAAATGTACCTCTACAAAGTGCGCTTTTGCCTCGTCATATTCTTTAAGTGCAGCCACACACTGGTCATGCAAGAAAAAGCAGAACTCATGTTTTGAACGATGCCTCTCCGGAATGTTTTTGAGCCTTTTTAGGGGCAGAAGGCCAATACGCTTCATTTTATGGACCTCATGTCTAAATTCCTCTTGTTTCATTTTCCTACTAAAGGGGAAAGTTGAATCTAAAAGAAAATCGCTTATTTAGAACAGCCAGCACCGACTATATCATCCCCGGCTCGCTGAGATAGTTTTGAAGGAGACTTGGACAGTTTATAAAAAAGCGGCCGAGGCAAAAGCCCCAGCCGCTTATCTTTACTCATTCTTTGCGCCATCAATCAAGCGGCAGTTCCACCCGCCGTCCTTCCGCCATGCTGATCTGCACGGCCTCGGTAAACTCCATGTATTTGACGCCGTCGGCAAAGCTGGTGTGGGTCACGGGCCGACCGTCGCGGATGGCATCGACAAAGTCCTCTTCCACCTGCCAGCCGTCGCGCGGATGCTCAGGGATGTCGAAGGACTGGTATTCGTCGTCGCCCTCGCCAGCTATCCATATCCCACTCTCGTCCATCTTAAACGAGCCTTTGGTGCCGTAAAAAGCAAAGCTAAAGGCAGGGCCTAAGCGCGCGACGCTGCTCAAGTGATAGACGGCTGTCGCGCCGCTTTCCAGTTCGGCGACAATGCCCAAACTCTCCGGCACATCGGCCGGCGCTCTCTGCCCCGTCTCCTCGTCGAGCCGCTCAGTCGTAAACGTCTTGCCATAGGCTATCACGGCCTTTTCGTGCCCGGCATAGCGCCGCACCGTCTCGTTGCCAATGCCCATCGCCATGATGTTGTTGCCCGACAGATCGCGGCGCTGCCGCCAGTGCAGCGGCGCGTCCGGGGCGTAGCCGCCGGAGAGGCCAGTGAAGTGAATTTCCAACAAGTCGCCGAAAAAACCGCTGTGCAGCTTGTCGAGCAAAAGCGGCTCGGCCGACAAGTAGAAGGGCGCTGGCACGATCATCGCCACCTTATCCGTTTGCTGCGAAGCAGCGTACATCTGCCGTGCCTCAGCCAGATTCATGCACATCCGCGCCTCGGTCAGCACGTGCTTGCCCGCTTCGAGCCCGGCCAGCGTCATCGGACAGTGCATATAGGGCCATGTGCCAATGCAGATCGCATCCACGTCGTCGCTGGCGATCAGTGCCCGCCAGTCCTCAAAGACCTGGGGGATGCCGTACTCGTCGGCGATCCGCTGGCCCGATTCGTGCGAGCGATTGCAGACTCCGGTTATCTCAACCCCGTCAATGCCCTGGAAACCGGGGATGTGCTGTAGGCGGGTATTGGCCCCCGCGCCGATTAGGCCGATGCGAAGCGTCATAACAGTTTTCCTCCTGTGTGTTTGTCTTCCTAGGTCGCATCCTAAAGGTGGCCTAAGCTAGCCGCCCCCCGCGCGCCTGTCAACGCCACTCATAAAGCGATTTGCGCGCTAGTCGGTACTCATCGGCGGGCCGATCAATCGCCGTCGCCCCGCCCGAGGCTACCTCTATTAGACGGGAGCACACCGGCTCGTACGCGGCTCTAGGTGCCACCGCGCCCTTGGCCACCAAGATGCGCTGGTGCTCAGGCTGAATCCCCGCACAAGTAATCTGGTGAATGCTGTTGGGACAGGCGCGCTCGCTGTTGAGCAAGAGCAGCCCTTTGCTCCCGGCCTGCTCGACTTGCACAACCGCAGTCAGCCCCTGATCGAAATAGCGGCCCCCACCGTGTCGGCGCTCGCGCTCTTCGTACGACCCATCGTGCAGCGTCTGCACCCGGCCGGCGATTTCCAAGGTCGGCCCGTGCATGTCGTCGGTCTTGCCCCCCACGCGAAGCTGAACCTGCCCGCCGACGCCAGCCGCAAAGCACGCTTGCGCACTTTCGATGTCCCAGACCGACACGACCCAGCCGTCCGCTTCCTGCGCGAGCAACTGCTCCAACACAAACGTCGAGTCCCCAGACGAGCCGCCGCCGATGTTGTCGCCCATGTCGAGCAGACACACGGGCGTCTCCTCGCTCGCCAACGCCAACCGCACGGCCTCGGCCGGATCGGGCACCGAGTGCTTTAGCTGGTCGCGGCTGGCCCACATCTGCTCGCCCAACCGCTCGGCCTCGCGCTGCGCCTTTTCTTCGTCTCCATCCGCAATCACCACAATCGCCGGCCCCATATAGGGCACGTCCGCGTATTGATAACCTCCGGCAATACTACACCCGAGGATCCCCGCCTGGGACTCCAACTCAATCGCCGCCTGCATCAGCGGCTGCATGGGCGCGACGCTCGTGTTGTGGAAGTAGATATTGAAGAGCACTTCTGGTTTAACCAACGCCATCTTGGGCTGGACCTCACCCCGAATCTGCCGCGTCAGAATAGACGCAGCCTGCAAGCCGCGTTCCCGCTGGTCAATGTGGGGATTGGTCTTGTAGATGATCAAGGAATCGGCTGCGTCCACCAGCTCCGGGGGCACGTTGGCATGGTAGTCGTGAGTCACGGCAATGGGCAAGTCGCCCACCAGCGCGCGCACCCGGCGCACGGTCTCGCCGTCGGCTTGGGGAAAGTCCTCAGCGACCATAGCCCCGTGCAATGCCAACAGCACCCCATCGAGCTTGGAGGCCGCCTCCAGTCCGCTGAGGATGCGTCCGACAAAGTGATCGTACGTGTCCGCAGTCACCGGGCCGCCCGGCATCGCCGACGTCGCCAAGAGCGGATAGAGTTCATAACCGAACTCCTCGGCCCCAGCGATATAGCCGGCAATCTCGTGGAAAGTTCCCTCGTACTGGCTAATCACATCCGCACCTTCACAGACCCCGAAGTCCGCCAACTGCGTCGGCTGCGAATAGAACGAATTCGACTCGTGAGAAAAACCTGCTGTTGCAATGCGCATTCGGTATCACCTTTCTGGCAACCAGATCGCTCTGCCGCCTCGCTTATCATGGAATATAATGCTATCTTTCCCAAGGCTTATGAATCGTTGGCAAAAGATATTCACGTATAAAAAGACCAAGCGCCTGACGCAAATGGTTGCCTGCGGCGGCTGAGCCTCCAAACTGCGTCCCGACCAATTGCGGAGCGCCCTGGCAGGTCTGCCAGCAAACACGGATCCCAACCTGCTCGTCGGCTTCAACCTCGCCGACGACGCTGGCGTCTATCGCCTCAACGAGCGCGAAGCCCTCGTGCAGACCGTCGATTTCTTCACCCCCATCGTGGACGATCCCTATACCTTTGGAGCCATCGCCGCTGCCAACTCGCTCAGCGACGTGTACGCCATGGGCGGCAAACCCCTCACCGCGCTCAACATCGCCGGTTTCCCCGCCGACGACCTCGGTCCCGAAGTGTTCAACGAGATTCTGCGCGGCGGCCAAGCCAAAGCGGCCGAAGCCGGCTGCGCGCTCGTCGGCGGGCACACCGTGCAAGACCCCGAGCTCAAGTACGGCCTCGCCGTCACCGGCCTCGTTCATCCCGACTGCATCTACACCAATGCCGGTGCCCAGCCCGGCGACCGCCTCATCCTCACCAAGAAACTGGGCACCGGGCTGATCGCCAACGCCTTCAAGGCCGACCACCTCGCCGAAGCCGACCTCACCGAAGCCGTGGAATCCATGCTCTCGCTCAACAAGGCAGGCGCTGAAATCCTGCCGGACTTCGCCGTCCACGCCGTCACCGACATCACCGGCTTCGGCCTCTTGGGGCACGCCGCAGAAATGGCCGAGGGCAGCCAAGTGGGAATGATTTTTTACGCGGCCCAAGTTCCAGCTTTAGCACACAGCCTAGCACTAGCCTCGAAGGGACTCGCAGGCGGCTCCCGCGACAACCAGCGTTTCTTGGAACCCAAAGTCACCGTAGCCGCCAGCGTCGATCCAGCCCGCGCCAATCTCCTCTTCGACGCCCAGACCTCCGGCGGCCTACTCATCGCCGTAGCCGCAGCCGAAGCCGAGGCCCTCCTCCACGCCCTCCAACTAGACGCTGCTGCCCTCGTCGGCGAAGTAACCAAAGAAAATCCCGGCCGCATCCTCGTCGAGCCGTGACCGCACCTGTGCCAAACCCTCGTCCCCGCATCCTCTTCCTCGCCCGCCGCTACCCGCCCACCATCGGCGGCATCCAGACCCACTGTCACGCGCTCTATACCCGGCTGGTCAACCAAACCCAAGTCCGCCTCGTCGCGCTGGGCCGCCAGTCGCTTTTGCACCTAACTTGGTTCCTTCCCTATTGCTTTGTGGTCGCCTTGTGGGCCGTGCTCTTTCGCCGCGTCGATGCCGTGTACTTCGCCGACGGAGTCTCCGCGTCGTTGGCTCCGCTCTTGCACCCTTTGGGTCCAGCGCGATTTATCACCACCGTCTATGGCCTCGAAATGACCTATAAAAATCCCCTCGCACGCGCGCTGATGCACTGGGGAGTCCGCGCCTGCGACAAGGTCGTCGTCATCAGCGAACACAGTCGCCGCATTACCGCTGCCAGCGGCGTACCCGAGGACAAGTTGGAGATCATCTACTTAGGAGTGGAGCCGCTGGAGTTGTCACCAGACGCGCTGGAGACGGTCAGAGCGCGTTTTGAGGAAGAACACGGGCTGCGCTTTGGCCAAGACCGCATCCTGCTGCTCTTCGGCCGCCAGGTCCCCCGCAAGGGCATGGTCGAATTCTTGGAAAAGGGGATGCCCCTGCTCGACGCGGATATTCGCCTCCTGATCTGCGGCCCCCTCGGCAGCGCAACCGCGCGCTTGCAGGCGCTCCGTTGCGAACAGAGCTTAGAGGCCCGCGTCGTCCTGCTCGGGCCAGTCCCCGACGACGTGCTGGCCATGCTGCGCACCAGTTGCGATCTTTTCCTCATGCCCAACATCCACATACCCGGCGATGTCGAAGGCTTCGGCCAGACCCAACTCGAATGTATGTACGCCGGCACCCCGGCCGTAGCCTTTGCCGTCGATGCCCTAACCGAGAGCGTGCGCGAGGGCGGGTTTCTCGTTGACCCAGATGACTACCCAGCCTTCGTCGAACAAATTCACCGCTTCTTCTCCCTCAGTCCAACGGAACGCGCCGATCTAGGCCGCCAGTGCCGCGCCTACGTCCAGCGCGAATACGCTCAAAAAAAAATCGCCGCCCAATACATGGATCTTTTTACTGGAAAGGCTTAAACGCCATGCACTTTACAGAACTCGATACCCCCGCCCTCTGCGTCGATCTCGACGTACTAGAAAAAAACATCCGCGACTTGCAAAACGCCTGCGATCAGCTCGAAATCGGCCTGCGCGTCCACACCAAGACCCACAAGACGCCAGCCATTGCCCGCATGCAAATCGCCGCGGGGGCCATTGGCATCGTCAGCCAGAAGTTAGGCGAGGCCGAGGCCATGGCCGACGGCGGCATCCAAGACATCCTGATTCCCTACAACATCGTCGGCCAGCCCAAACTAGCCCGCCTGACGCGCCTGATCCACAGCGGCAAGAGCACCCTGACAGTCGCTGCCGATTCCGCAGCCACCGTTGACGGACTCTCGCAAGCAGCCACGGCCGCAGGTTGCCGTATCCGCGCGATCATCGAGATGGACACCGGCGGCGGCCGCGTTGGCACCCAATCGCCCGCCGACACCCTCGCGCTGGCCCAGCACATCGACCAGCTACCAGGGCTGGACTTTACCGGCGTGATGACCTATCCCAGCAGCGAGCGCGTCCGCCCCTTCCTCGACGAGGTGCGCGCAGGGGCGCACAAGAGCGGCCTGCCGCTGCACATCATCAGCGGCGGCGGCACCGGCAGCGAAACCATCTCCAAATCCCTCGGCTGCACCGAGACCCGCATCGGCTCGTACGCCTATGAGGGCATGACCCGCGTGGGCAAGCGCGAAGACCTCGACCCCACCCGCTGTCCACTGCGCTTGGTCGTTACCGTGGTCAGCACCTCCCGGCCGGGGCAAGCCATCGTCGATGCCGGTCAGAAGGCCTTCACCAGCTACCCGCCGACCCCGTATGGCTACTGCATCGAGCAGCCTGAGCTTTTTCTCAAAGGCATGTCCGTCGAGCACGGCCACGTCGATACCACCGCCGCAGATCGTCCAGTCAAGGTAGGCGATATCCTCTCTTTCATCCCCCTGCACGGCGGAATGACCACCAACCTCCACGACCGCCTCTTCGCCCTCCGCAACGGCGAGGTCGTCGAAGAATGGGCAGTCGCCGGCCGCGGCCGCGCCCAGTAGGGGGCGGTTTCAAACCGCCCCCTTCAAACGAAAGGACGCCATGGAAATCCAACCCCAACCACAGATATTCGACGTCGATGAGCAAAACTTCGAAGAGCTAGTCCTCCAAGGCTCGCAGGAGCGCGTCATCGTCGTCGATTTTTGGGCCCCTTGGTGCGGCCCTTGCAAGACCTTGGGACCCATCCTCGAAGACGTCGTCACAGCGCTTGGCCCCGGCGTGGCCCTAGCCAAGGTCAACGTCGATGAAAACCAACGGCTCGCCATGGCCTTTCGGGTCCAAGGCATCCCCGCGGTCAAAATCGTCAAGAACGGCCAGCTAGCCCAAGAATTCACCGGCGCTCTGCCCAAGGAGCAGATCGAGGCCATTCTCCGCCCCTTGGTCTCCGATGCCCCCATCCCCGAAGAAGCCCAAGTGATTGACCAAGCTGACGACTTAGCGGCTACCGGCGACCTCGACGCGGCCGCCCGCCAGTACGAGCAGGTGCTTGAAGAAAATCCCACCGACGGCCCCGCCCTCCTCGGCCTAGCGAAGATCCACCTGCAGCAGGGCCGCTTCGAGACCGTGCAGGAGCTAGTCAATCTCGTCGAGACGGACACCCCTGAATATCCACAGGCTCAAGCACTGCTCACCCAGATCGAGTTTGCCCACCAGTGCCAGCAGGCTGGGGGCCGCGCCGCCTGCGCCCAGCGAGTGCTCGACCAGCCAGACGACCCAGAGGCCCGCTACCTACTCGCCTGTTGCGCCGCCTCCGAGGGCGACTACGAAACCGCGTTGCAGGAATGGCTCCATGTCGTGGGCAAACAATCGAACGGCGACCAAGCTGCCAAGGACGCCATGGTCGCCGTCTTCCATCTACTCGGCCGCGACAATCCGCTGGTGGCCGACTACCAGCGCAAACTCTACCAAGCCCTGTACTAAACGCCGTGCAGATTACCCGCCTCGAACGCACCGTCTGTTGCGTGCCCTTCCTCCCGGGCATCCTGCCTCCGCCCGAGTACGACGAGCCCGCGCCCGGCTATCCCGAGCCGCTCTCGGCCCGGCGTCAAGACATCCTCAGGATCCACACCGACCAAGGACTAACCGGCCTCGGCATGAGCGGACCGTACTACGGCGACCGCACAGAACAACCACCCGATCTGATCGGCAAAGACCCCAACGCCTTTGAGCCACGCGCCTTGCGCGGCGGTGGCTGGAACATTGCCCTCCTCGACCTAATCGGCAAAATGATCGGCTGGCCGCTATGCCGCATCTTCGGTGGCAAACTACAGGACAAGGTGTTAGTTGACTACTGGATCAGTCGGATGAGCGCCACGGATTCCGGCCGCGCAGCCCAACGCGCCGCCGAACTGGGTTTCCACGGCATCAAGATGAAGTGCAAGTGGGAAGATGCCAACATGGAGGACCGGGTCCGCGCCACCCTCGAAGCCGCGCCGCACCTGCGGGTAGTCCTAGACCCCAACGAGCGCTTCTACAACCTCGAAAACGCCCTCGACCTAGCCCGCCGTCTCGACGGGCTCGACGTGGTCTTCGAAGATCCCTTCCCCAAAACCGATCTCAACGAATATCGCCGCCTCAAGGAAGAGACCAGCGTCCTCGTCGCCCCGCACTTCCAAAACCCCCGCCAGATCATCGACGCAGTACACCTCAAAGCGGTGGACGCCTTCAACGTCGCCCCCTCGGACTGGGATTTTCTCGACATGGCGCGCATTGCCGCAAGCGCGGACATCCCCGTGTGGCAAGCTTCCAATGTCGATTTGGGGATTTTCGACGCCTTCCGCCTCCACGCCTCGGCCGCTGCGCCCAACTGCACCTTTGGCTCCGACCTCTGCGGCAACTTCGCGCATGAACACAGCCTGCTCAAAGAGCCGCTGGTCCAAGAAGGCTACGCCATCGTGCCCACCGGCCCGGGCTTGGGTGTGGAACTAGACGAGGAAGCCGTCGCCCGCTACGCCATCTCCGCGCAGCACTGGCCCGACTAAGCCGGAACCAGCGCCTCTACACCAAAGATCATCGGATAGCCTTCGCCCGTGCGCACGGAACGCGAGGCCCCGTCCATATAGGCGATGCTAAAGGCGCGGCGCGACTGACCCGTCGGATTGATTCCCGAGCGGTGCAGCAGCAGGTTGTTGAGCAAAATCGCCTCGCCCGCCTCGGCCTCGAGGTCGATTTCCGCGCCCGGCGGCGCGTATTCGGCCAACTGCTCTTCTGAAGGAAAGTGCCCTTCGGTGATCACCCCGTGCTTGTGGCTGCCGGGCACCACCTGCATACAGCCATTTGCCACCATCGCCGGATCGAGCGCGGTCCACACCGTGGTCGTCGGATTGTAACCCACCCCCCAACCCACGCCCACGTCTTGATGCCAGGGCAGTATCGTGCCCTTTTCCGCTGGCTTGTTCATAAACATCGCCCGGAAAATCGACACATCCTCGCCGATATAGCGCCGGGTGATCTGGCGGAAGAGCGGATGCTGCATGTAGGCGAGATAGACGGGGTCCTGCTCCAAGCCCATGATCTTGCGATACTGGAGCGTGGTGCCCTTGTGGCCGGTAGAGACGGTGGGCATCTTCGCGTAGTCGGCGTCCTCCCCGTCGAGCTGAAACTCCATCTCCGGGTAGGGAATCTCGCCGAGCATGATCGCGTCGATGCGCTGCTGTAATTCGGCCAATCCCGCGTCATCGAGGACCTTGCCGAGCCGCACGTACCCGTGCTCCTCAAAGTAGGCGTGCTGTTCGTCGCTGTATTGCATTAGATACTTCCCTCCGTTTCTCTAGAAATGGACAATGTTCTCCCCTGTGTCAAATTTTCCTACCTTTCTCCCGGCTCGTCCGCTCCGTTCCCAACGAGGAATCCACCATGCCCACAGATAATACGCCCTTCCCCGCGTTGACCCCATCCCAACGCCTGCACCTCGAAATCTATGGCTACGTCATCCTCGAAAAACTCCTGACCGAGTCCGAAATCGCCGCGCTCCTAGAGGTTATCTATCAGATTGAAGCCGATTTTCAGCGCACGGGCCAACTCCCCGGAGCAAATTGCCATCTGTCCAGTTCGACTCGAGAATTTTTCCGCATCGACAATCTCCCTCATCTATCCCCGTGTTTCTACGAATATCTAACCCATCCTAGAATTCTGGGGATGGCCGAGGAAATAGTCGGCGGCACCGTCCGCCTAGAGCAGTCAGACGCCCACATCCGGCGACCAAGTGGAGAGCAAAAATACGGCTTCCATCGGGGCATCAATCCCGCCTATTCTCACACCGGCAACGGCCTCTATCACTTCTCCTTCGTCAAGGCGCTCACCAATCTCACCAATCTCGGCCCCGACGACGGCGGCACCACCGTCATCCCCGGAACGCACAAAATTCCCCAAGAGGTGGACCGTCAGGCGATTGTCGACGCCGCCCTAGCCGACCCCGCTCTCATTCACCAAGTCGAAGCGCCGGCTGGATCAACGCTGCTTTTTTACGAATCCCTGATGCACTCTTCCGGCATCATCCGCTCGCAGCAAGACCGCGTCTTAATCCTCGGCGGCTACACCCCGACGATGTTCCAAGCGTGGAACGGCTACGACCCCGACCCCGAATTCGTCGCCGGCTTATCCGAAGAACGGGCCGCCTTGCTCACCGGCGGAGATAAATACGGCTGGCAACGCAAATCGCGCGACTTAGCCGCACCCGCAGAAAGCGTTTAAACGTCAAAGGAATTGCACATGCAATACGGAAACCAAACGCGGATTTGGTGCTCTTGGCTTTGTTGCGCCTTGCTCTTGGCGTGCGGTAGCACCGAAGACCAAGCAGAACAACAGCCGAGTGTGCGGCAAGTCCCTCGCGACCGGACGCTGATCCTCGGGTTGACCCAAATGCTGGACTACGACGCCTTCAACCCCTTTATCCCCGGCATGGTGTCTTCGACAGGATCCAATTTTCTCTTCGAGCCGCTCTATTACTACAATGCCTATAGCGAAGAAAACAATCTCATCCCCTGGATCGCGGAAAGCCACCAATACAACGAGGATTACACCGCAGTCACCATCAAAATCCGCGACGGAGTCCAGTGGAGCGACGGCATGCCGTGGACGGCGCGCGACTTGGTCTTCACCATCAACATGCTCAAGGCCCATGCGCCGGAACTGCTGCTGTCCACCGACATGGAAACCTGGGTCGCCGAAGCGGTGGCCGTGGACGAGCTGACCGCGCGCATCGCACTGCGGGCATCCAATCCAAGGTTTCTGTTTTCGTACTTCACCGATTGCTTCGGCAATGGGGTCCGCATCGTCCCCGAGCACATCTGGAAAGACCAAGACGCCAAGACCTTCAAAAACCTCGACCTAGCCAAAGGCTGGCCGGTAGTCAGTGGACCCTACCGCTTAGTGATCACCGCTCCCGAACAGCGCGTTTGGGATCTGCGGCCGGACTGGTGGGCGGTCGGATTGGGGTTCCAGCAACTGCCCAAGGTGGAGCGCATCATCTACCTACCCTTCGGCAATGAAGCCAAGTGGTCCCAGCAACTCTTGGCCAACGAGATCGATTCGAGCATCGACTTGCGCCCAGTCAACATCAAGACCGTTCTCGAGCAAAACCCCAATATCTCCACTTGGACGGGCAGGGAATCACCGTACGGCTATCTGGATTGGTGGCCGCTGTCCCTTGGTTTCAACAATCTCGAAGAGCCTTTCAGCGACCCAGAGATCCGCTGGGCCATCAACTACGCGATCAATCGCGCCCAAGTAGTTGACGTCGGTTGGCAGGGAGCGGGCAAGTTCACGCTCTATCCCTATCCCGAATTTCCCCCGCTAATGCGCTATATCGACCAGATCCAAGATCTTCTCGCGCAATATCAGCTAAATACCTACGATCCAGCCCGCACCGCGGCGATCATGCAGCGAAAGGGGTGGCACAAGGACGAAGACGGGTTTTGGAGCAAGGACGGGACGCGCCTTAAGATAGTAGTCGATGTTTTCCCCAACCTCTTCCAAGACTTCACGCCGGTGCTGATCGAACAATTGCGCCAGGCCGGTTTTGACGCTAGCTTCCGCGCCACCAACGACGCCTATACCCGCATGACCCAAGGCACGGCCCGGACCTTTGTGATAGGGCACGCAGCTTCGGTGCGAGATCCTTATTTCACCTTGCGCCTCTACCACAGTCGCTTCGTGCAGCCGACGGGGACTGCGGCCGAGTACTTCTGGCGTTGGAAAAATGAGGACTTCGACGCGATCGTCGATCGCATGGCCGAGGTCGCGCCGGACGACCCCGAGCTAGTCGCGCTCTTCCGCAAGGCGATGGATATCTGGTTCCGCGAGCTGCCTTCGATCCCCCTGATCCAGTGGTATCACCGAATCCCCCACAACGAAACCTACTGGAAAAACTGGCCCACGGCTGAAAACCCCTACGTCAACAGCGCCTACTGGCACCGCACCTGGCTACTTGTCTTACTCAATTTGGAACCCACGCGATAGGGGGCGGCTGTTCAGCATTGTCTTACCTAGCGACCATTACCCGAACCAATCGTTCGGGTACAAGCAGCTAAGTGCAATTGCAGGTTTTTTCCCATCCTAGGACGGCCCATCCTGGTCCGCCCATGGAACTGAAACCTCCATTATGAGGATATCTCTGTGAAGTTTATTGACAGTAGATTTCGAAGCTATTTCCGCGTGCTCAAGTTAGTGTGGGAAGCCAAGCCTTCGTATATGGCTCTCGCGATTCTTCTTACTGTGATCAGTGCGGCCGCACTGCCTGCTCAAATTTGGCTAGCGAAAGTCATATTCGATCGCCTAGGTGAAATCCTTCAAGCATCCCCACAAGCTCAGGTGGTCGATTGGTATGCGTTTCTCATTCCCATAGGTGCTATTTTCATTGTCTGGGCAGTGGGATCAACGTGTCAATCATTGAGTACCGAAGTAAGCATGTTTGTCAGCCTCCATTTCCGCAATTATGCGGAGTTTCTCGTCCTCAAGAAAGCTACAGAACTGGATGTCGCCTTCTTTGAGACGCCGATGTTTTACGATAAAATGGAGAATGCCCTCAAAAACATTCCAAAAGCTCACAACTTGGCGTATAGCTCTTTGAGCTTCTTTGGGTCTCTTCTTTCGCTAGGTGCTGTTCTCGCCCTCCTGCTCAAGCTGCATCCATTGGCAATCGTCGTTCTCCTTCTCACCTCTGCTCCACAAGCTATCGTCCAAGCCTATTATGCAAACAGGTGGTACCGCATAGCGTTCAGCCGTGTGCCGGCAAGACGGATGGCTGCGTATCTTTCGAGTCTCCTGAAATCCCGGGATGCCGTAAAGGAAATTCGCGTGTTCGGCCTTGGTAAACCCTTTCTGAGGCGCTTCCGAAACTTCTGGCAGCAATACTTCGCCGCAGAAAAACGGGTACGGCTTTCAAAGGAACGCGCGAATGCTCTTTTAGGTCTCGCATCCAGCGCTGGAACCGCGGGTATTTGGATCTATGCCGTGGTACAGGCCATCTGGAAAACTATCACCATTGGAGACGTCGTACTGGTTTTTCAGGCTGCGGAGCGGAGCCGCAGCATGTTGGAGTCCTTTTTCCGGACGACAGGCCGTCTCTACGAGGACACGCTTTTCGCAGAAAATCTTCTATCCTTTTTGGATCTGCCCCCTGATTCAGTAGAAGGTGCTTTATCGCGAGGGAATCGATCGCAGTTTCGCGTTCCAAGGCCGATTCAGAAAGGCATTGAGTTTCGGAATGTCTCATTTCATTATCCACGCTCAGACCGGCTTGTCCTTAAGAATCTATCCTTTACGCTCAGACCAGAAGAGACGATAGCTGTGGTAGGTGAAAACGGTGCGGGAAAAACAACATTGGTAAAACTTCTATCTCGATTTTACGATCCATCTGAAGGAGTTATCCTTCTCGATGGGAAGGAGTTGCGCGAATACGATCTGGAGGATTTGCGGCATCAAATTGGAGTGATTTTCCAAGATTTCATACGCTACGATCTCACGGTAAAAGAGAATATTGGTTTGGGCCAGATCGAGCATGTAGATAATATGAATCGCATTGTCCGCGCCTCTGAACAGGGAGGAACCAGATCCATTGTTGCTGGACTACCCAAAGGATTCGACACCGTTTTGGGGCGCACCTTTGAGGAAGGGGTGGATCTATCCGGCGGGGAGTGGCAAAGATTGGCTCTGAGCAGAGCATTTATGCGGGATGCACAGATTCTGATTCTCGATGAGCCAACCGCTGCGTTGGATGCTTTCGCAGAGCATGAGATCTACGACCGATTTGCAGAACTTACCGTCGGGAAAATGACTATTTTTATTTCTCATCGATTCTCAACAGTCCGCATGGCAAGTCATATCCTTGTACTGCAAAATGGAGAATTAATAGAAGAAGGCTCTCACGATGGCCTGATGCGCGAAGATGGCCAATATGCCCGAATGTTCAATATGCAAGCAGAACGGTACAGATAGAACTGACAAGAAAAGCCTGCCAATCTGCAACAGCGCCTACTGGCACCGCACCTAACTACTTGTCTTACGCAACCTAGAACCCACATAATAGGGGTGCAAATTCGACTCCATTACCAACGAAAGGAGAATCCCATGAAGAAATCCGATCCATTTGAAAAGGGCCTCGCAGCCGGTGAGGCCGCGGCTTCTGCCGCCGGAGGCGCATCACAGACATCGGCGAACGGCGGGCGCATGTATGTGCGCACCCAAAGTTTTGGGTCAACCGATGCCGAGTTGCGCTTTTTGCAGCGCTGTGGCGTGCGCCACAAGGCCGCCAACTTTCCCTTCCATCCCGACCGCGGCTGGGATCTCGACGAGTTGGTCCGGGAAAGAGAGCACCACGAGGCCTTCGGGCTGACACTGGATATGAGCTTGCTACCCATATATCAGCACTTGCCCAACATCATCTATTTTGGCAAAAGCCCAGAGCGCGACCGGGAAATCGACCTCGTCTGCGAAATGATCCGCACCGCTTCGCGCGCCGGCATCGATTCTCTGCGCTATAACACGTGCATCCTGCCCATCGACCGGACGGAACAAGAAGAAGGCCGCGGCGGTTACGTCCACACGGCCTTCCGCCTCGACAAGGTCCCGGCAGAAGAACAGGCCAAGCTGACCGAGGCCGGGCGCGTCACGGCCGACATGCACTGGGAGCGAATCGAGTATCTGCTCGAACGCATGATTCCGGTGGCAGAAGAATTCAATGTTCGAATGGGCAATTCCCAGGAAGACCCTGCCACACCCCCCGGTTATAAGGGCGTTGACAAAGTCCTTAATGACTTTGAAGGCATGAAGCGTTTCATCGAGATTCAGCGCAGTCCGTGTAACGGCTGGAACTTCTGCGTCGGCTCCATCGCCGAAGGGCTCGAAGATCCGGCCAGTGAAATCTACCCCATCATAGAATACTTTGGCAGCCGCAATACGATCTTCCTAGTTCACTATCGCAACCTCCTCGGGGGGCTCTACAGCTTCCGCGAGGCGCTGCCCGATGAAGGAGATATGGACTTCCACCGGGTATTAAAGGCCCTCAAGGACACAGGCTACTGCTACGGCATCGATCCCGACCACGTCCCGCGCACCGACGACGATCCGAAGGGCCATTATCAGTCCTATGCCTACTGCTTCGGCTACATCAACGCCATGATTCAGGCGGTCTACGGTTAATCCATATGTAGTGGGCGTTACCTTTTTCTCTCCTGAGGTGTCGTAATATGTAGCGATGGAAAGCCCATCTACAGATGCCCAGCTAGTCGCCGCCACACTGTCTGGCAGCCTTTCTGCATTCGAAGCCTTGGTTTTACGCCATCAGGATCGCCTCTATCTGCAGGCGCTGAGATACATGCGCGCCAAGGAGGAGGCACAGGATGCTCTTCAGGACGCATTCTTGCAGGCGTTCAACCAGCTTGAGAATCTGCAGGAGCATTCTCGATTCCCATCTTGGGTGAGCCAGATACTTCGCAACATCTGTCTCAACCGGTTGCGGGACAATCGCCGCCTTCAAGCCATGTCGGTTGTCGAGGTGACGTATCCCGGAGAACATCCAGAGCAGCCCGTTATCCGCAATGCAGCGTTCGAGGAACTGCTTTCAGGGCTTCCTGCGAAAAGTGCCCAAGCGTTTATACTGCATTATCTGGAAGGGTATTCGATTCAGGATGTGGCTCTTCAGATACGAACGACCTCTTCAGGTGTGAAACAGCGGCTGTACAGGGCGCGCAGGCAACTTCAGGAGGAGGTCACTCGCATGGCAAAGGACGACAGGAGCAAGCACGACCTGCCCGAAGGATTCGCAGCACAGACCATTGTCCGACTCTTGCAACAGGGCAAGAGGGATCGATTGTACATGAGGATGGATGACGCGCGCTCCCGCTTCAGAGAAGCACTAGAGATGTCCCCGGACCATCCTGAAGCATTGATAGAGCTCGGACGGACCTATGACCCAATAGAGGGCCCATCCGAGGAAGAGACGGCAACCCTCCAACGAGCCGCCAAAGCAGCCCCGGATTCCATAGATGTCGCGCTCGAGCTTACCGCTGTGTGGAAGAGTGATCAGGAAAAGCAAGCCACAGCAATCGAGAAATGCCTAGCGCTATGCAGTCTTCGGCTTGCGAAGGTCCCCGACGACCTAGTTGCCCTCACGGCCCAAGCGCAGATGCTTTTGTGGAAAGGGGACTTTGAAGCGATGGAGGAGATTGCCCGCCATGCAGTCACCTTGGCCCCAAAAAACCAGCAATGCCTGAATTATCTTGCTTTGTCACTCGCCCGGCAGGGCCGGTGGGATGAGGCCTATCCGGTGTATGAGACCATGTACGGACTAGACAAAAAGACCGTATGGGCTTACGTTGCACTTCGGCAAATGGGGTCGTGCTTGGCATTCCACAGAGGTGATTGGGACAGGGCCGTGGGCATGCAGGAGCAGGTGTGGAACCTTACCGGGAGACCAAACGAGGCTAGCAATCTCATCTACTTCTATGGACAGGCTGGGTTGGTGGAAAAGGCAAAAGCGCTGTTCAAGAAAGTCAAAGATCACCGCCATCCGGCGAGGGTTTACGAAATCGTTGGGGAAGTCAAGAATTAATGTCTAGGAAAAATAAGGGCACCGATATCGGTAATATGCGATTCGCTGAAACGTGGGCAAGGGTCCACAGGATCCCTGATGAATCGGTTGTCGTCGCACAGCATCTTTTGGAACTGCTCCGAGCACCGTAGTAAAAGGATTTCGTTCATTGTGGCTATTCCACTCTCCGGCTTTACCACCATGCTATTCTAGGACATCAATGCCATGATTCAGGCGGTTTGCGGTTAATGGCGCGTTAGTATCGTCTTAGATTGCACATTCAACCTCATCTGTTTACATTATTCACAGTATAAACCTATTTTGTAAACTGTCATTGGAGTATGCCGTCCATGCTAGGACAAAGACTCAAGCTCGCTCGTTCTGCCGCCGGCCTGTCCCTCCGCGGCTTGGAGGAACGCATTGGAAATCGCGTAACGGCGCAGGCGATCGGCAAGTACGAGCGCGATGAATCCATGCCAAGCTCGGGCGTCCTTATTGCGCTCGCCGATGCCCTCTCAGTCTCCGTGGACTACTTGGCCGGGGACCAAGAGATGGCGCTGGAGGGCGTCGAGTTTCGCAAGAAAAGTCTCACAAGTAAGCGTGAGGTGATGCAGGTCGAAGCCAAAGTCCTGCACTTGCTGGAACGCTACCTCATGGTCGAGGAGTTTCTCGGCTTGCCGAGCCTCGACTGGGACAAACCCCGCGAAGCCCCTTATCCCGTCGTCAACGATCCCTCGGAGGCCGACCGCGCCGCTCACAGTCTCCGCTTGTACTGGGGTCTAGGGCTCGATCCTATCCCAAACCTAGTCGAGCTGATGGAGGAGCGCGGCATCAAGGTACTCTCTTGTGCTCTTGGAAATATCGACGGCCTTATGGCGCGAGTGCGCCGCGTCGGCAAGAGCACCGTGCCCGTCCTCGTCGTCAACGGTAACCATTGGGGGGAACGACAGCGTCTCACAATGGCTCACGAGTTGGGGCATATGGTCTTGGAGGTTGACGCAAAGGTAAAAGACGAGACGGCTGCCTTCCTTTTCGCCGGGGCGTTCCTCATGCCCGCTGAGGTGCTATGGGCTGCGATGGGCAAGCACCGCACCTCCATCGGATGGAGCGAACTTTTTGCCCTCAAGAAGCTATTCGGCGTGAGTGTTCAGGCCCTGACTTATCGATGCAAGGATCTCGGTATCTTCGGCCCAACCCTGTTCCGGCGACTATTTCACGAATTTTCCCGTTTAGGCTGGCGCAAACCGCCCTATCAGGAGCCTTACGCCATGCCGGGTGAGGAGCCTCAACGTTTCGAGCGCCTGTGCTTCCGCGCTTTGGCTGAGGGCGCGATCTCGGAGGCCAAGGCCGCCGAGCTACTGGAAATCTCGGTCCATGAGTTGAACCAGCGCATGGAGGAGCCGCCAGACCTGGAGTATGATAAAGCCCATGAAGGTGCTGGTCTCCGATACGTCCATCCTGATTGATCTTGAGCGCGGTTCGTTGCTGGAGACCTGTTTCCGCCTCCCGTTCGAGTTTGCCGTCCCGGACCTTTTGTACGAACGAGAACTAAAAAACCACGGGGGCGATAATCTGCTCAGGCTCGGCCTACGAATCGAAGACCTGGATAGTACCGGCGTCGCTTGTGCCCTTCGCTACCGGCGCGAGCAACCGTTGATTTCGCTACCGGATAGCTTCGCTCTCGCCCTTGCGGCAAGGAACACCTGGACCCTGCTCACGGGTGATGGTGCACTGCGTGGGTTAGCCAATGAAGAGCGTGTCGATTGTCACGGTGTTTTGTGGCTGCTAGATCAGATGTTCGAGGTTTCCGCTGCCAGCGCAAATGAGCTACACGCGGGTCTTGCAGCAATCAGCGCTCACCCTCGGTGTAGGCTGCCCAAGGCGGAAATCCGCAAGCGTCTCGGGCGCTGGCGACAGGACTCTCACTGAAGGCTATATACACCATGACTCGACCCAACATCATCTTCATTCGGATGTGGGAGTAAGGACCGGATGTTCAAAACTATGACAGTATGTGTCGCGGCGATTGTGCTAGGTGTACTCTCCTGTGGGAAAGAAAAAATGGCCGACGCGAAAACAGGAGTAACTCGCGCCGATATTATCGCGACTCACTACGAGCCCGACGCAAGCATCTTTCCCAACCCCGAACGAGGATTTTACATATATACTAATTTACACAAACTTGATCCCGCGATTGGCAAGAGGCGTGACGAGGGACATACGTTACTCCGGGGACGGATCTTCATGGAGGCCTATCGCGAGGTCTCGTTCTTGCCGGAGTCGTTCCTCGCCGCAGTAGAAAACGGGTTCGCCATCGCCCGGGACCAGGGAATGAAAGTCATCGTCCGGGGATCTTACGGTTTCAAAGGTCCAGGCGGCGACTACAAATCGTATGAGGACCCACCAAAGCCGAACATCAAAAACCATATCGCGCAGCTATCTCCTATTTTCGCCGCCAACGAGGATGTCATCGCCCTCTTCGAGGCGGGGTTTATCGGCCCGTGGGGCGAGTGGCACACGACAGAGATCGCAAAAGACTACGATCAGGGCCGGGAGATGCTGTTCCATATCCTCGACCACACCCCCACCGACCGCTTAGTCTTAGTCCGCTATCCCTACCTGAAACAACAGATTTTCAAAAGATCTGACGACAGTTTCGCCACAGTGGATGCCAATAATGCCTATAGCGGCGAGCATGTCGCTCGTGTCGGCCATCACAACGACTGTTTCCTCTCCTCACCGATCGACGTCGGCACGTACGAGCGAGGAGAAATGACACGCGAGGAGGAAGTGGCCTATCTTGCAAACGAGACCCTGTACACCGCGTTCGGCGGGGAGACCTGCCGAACGCATGTACTCAACGATTGCGAGCGGACCATTACCGAATTGGAAACCCTTAAAGGCAGCTATCTCAATAGCAGCTATCACCCCGAGGTACTCGACAAGTGGGCCGCACAGGGTTGTTTCGACGAGGTGAAGAGGAGGCTGGGAGCGCGGTTCGTCTTGACTCAGAGCCGCATCGCGGCCACTGCCACCCCCGGTGGGCGGCTCGCAGTGGAAATCGACTTAGAAAATCGCGGTTTCGCCCCGCTTTACAATAGGCGCGATGTGGAGATTGTCTTAGAAAACGAAGAGAGCGGAGCGGTTCAAGCCTTTGTGGTCGATGTCGATCCGCGCACTTGGAAGCCGGGGGCATCCCACGTGCTTTCCGCCGTGATTCCGCTATCCTCCACTATGGCGCTGGGCGAGTATACCGCGTACTTGCACTTGCCCGATCCCAGTCCCAGGCTTGTTGGCGATCCACGCTACGCATATCGGATCGCCAACGAGGGGGTTTGGGACGAGGAGCGCGGCTATAACGAACTGGCCAGAGGCATTGTCATCCAAGCTACGGAATGAGGAAACCGGCCGCGCCTACGCGTTAGGCCAGTAGGCAGACATTGAAAAAACCCCGCGACCAGCAAAAACCAACCTTTAGTTCAGGAATAGGCCAGTCAATGAATCGACCCAACATCGTCTTCATCCTCAGCGACGACCAAGGCCCTTGGGCCGCCGGCTGCTACGGCAACGCGGAAATCCGCACCCCAGCAATCGACCGCATCGCCCAGACGGGCATGCGCTTTGACAATTTCTTCGTCGCCACGCCAGTCTGCTCGCCCAGCCGCGCGACCTTTTTGACCGGGAGGATCCCCTCGCAACACGGGGTCCACGACTGGATCAGAGAGGGCAACGTCGGTGACTCCGCAGCCGCTTATCTCGCCGGCGAGGTGGCTTATACCGACATCCTCGCTGACAACGGCTGGGTCTGCGGGCTGAGCGGCAAGTGGCACTTGGGG
Source organism: Candidatus Latescibacterota bacterium (assembly GCA_965116675.1). Classification (GTDB taxonomy): domain Bacteria; phylum Latescibacterota; class UBA2968; order UBA8231; family UBA8231. The sequence goes on along the minus strand of OZ220721.1, from coordinate 4,738,941 downwards.
CATAGCCAACTCGCGCAGCACGGCTTTTCGCATTGGTACGTGCATCAGCAGGGCGGCGGGCCGTACAACGACGCGCCCATGATCCGCGACGGCGAGCTGATCACAGAGCCGGGCTACGTGACCACGGCGATCACCGACGACGCGCTGGCGTTTATCGATCGGCACACCGACGGCGACGCGCCCTTTTACCTAGGCGTCCACTACACCGCACCCCACAGCCCGTGGACTGGCCACCCGCAGGAAATCGTCGATTCCTACGACAACTGCGCGTTCGATTCCTGTCCGCAGGAAGCGATCCACCCTTGGGCGGTGGGACACGCGCTGAGCGAGAACTGCTTGGGCAACCGCGAGATGCTCAAGGGCTATTTCGCGGCGGTGACGGCCATGGACCGCGACATCGGGCGGATCCTCGACAAGCTGGAGGAACGGGGACTGCGCGAGAACACGTTAGTAGTCTTCACCAGCGACAATGGCTTTAGCTGCGGCCACCACGGTTTCTGGGGCAAGGGCAACGGCACCTATCCGCCGAACATGTACGAGAATTCAATCAAGGTGCCCTTCGTCGTCAGCCATCCCGGCCGCATCCCTGCGGAGAGCGTCCAAGCGGGCATGGTCAGCGCCTACGACTTTATGCCAACCCTGCTCGACTATCTGGGGTTGCCACTACCCGAGGGCCCCAATTTGCCCGGACAGAGCACGCTGCCGCTGTTGTTGGGAGATGACGACACCGGTCGGCAGGAAGTAATCATCTACGACGAGTACGGGGCGACGCGGATGATGCGCACTGAAGAGTGGAAATACGTCCACCGCTATCCAGAAGGGCCGCACGAACTCTACGATCTAGCCAACGACCCGGACGAGCGCGCCAATCTGGCGGACGACCCCAGCCAAGCCGAGCGAATCGGCGATCTAAAGCAGCGACTGGAGGATTGGTACGAACGCTACGTAGTGCCCGACCGCGACGGCCGCAATTTCGCGGTGACGGGCAAGGGCCAGCTCAGACCAGTGGGCGACGGCACCCAACCTTTCGCGCAGGAGTAGCCATCCGCATCGCGCCTTCACTCCGGCAACACACTCCGCGCCGGCACAAACCCCAACTCCGCTTCAATCCGCGCAATATCGTACACCGGATCCCGCTCGTGCCCCGCCCGCTCATAGTGCGTCATGTCGATCTTCTCCGCATCCGCCCCATACCAAATCCGCATCAACTCCGGCACTGTACAGGCCACACAAGCCTGCGTCCCTACCGCGTTCAAAATCCGCACCCCCGCCTTGTGCTCGCTCTCCGCCGCCAGCCGGAAGCACCGTACCGCATCGCTCAAATACATGCACGAAATCGCCCCCATTCCCCACTGTCCCACCAGCCCCGGCTGCCGTGGCGCAGGTACCCTATCCTCGGGCCAAATCGAAGCCAGCCTAATGTTGATGAAGTCTAGCTCCTCCCGCTGCCGCGCCAGATAGCGGGTCGTCTCCTCCATCATGTATTTGGAGAAACCGTAGCCGTCGCGGTCCAGACACGGATGCTCGTCCGACATCGGCAGTTCGAGTGGCCGAAAATGCACCGACTGCATCCCGACTGCGGCAATCGACGAGGCCAATGCAAACTTGCTGCAACCCCGATCAATCAGATAGCGCAACAAACCATAGGTCCCCATGACATTGACCCGCATCAGATCCACTTCGGTACCCGCGCCCGTCACCGCCCCCAAATGGACCAACGCGTCAAAGTCCCACCGATCCAATCGGTGCAAATCCTCCCCCCGCGTAAAATCCCCAACCACTACCTCCATCCCCGCAACCTCCGTCGGCTGGCGCGACAAACAGACTACCTCGTGCTCCGCGGCCATATCCGCGGCCAACGCCCGACCGATAAAACCGCTAGTTCCCGTAATCAATACTCGCATCTCAACCTCCCGGCGGAGCAATCCGCTCCAGTACCAAGCCTTCGGGGCGCACAAAGTCCTTGTAGCGGAGCAGAATTTCCGCCCCATTAATGCTGCGAACAAAACCCGCCCGCGCCTCCAGCTTTTTCACCTCAATCTCAACCCGATTGGCCCCGCGCCTTACCTCCTCCGGTGCCAAGCGAAAGCGGAACCAGTGCGCCGAAAAACCCAACGGGGCCTGTACCGCCATACTCCCGGCGAGCTGAACGGGAATGGTCAACGCGCGTTCGTCGCTGATTTCGGCTTCAGCGCGGGACAGAACCCGACCGTTAAAGCGCATTTCGATCTCGTCCTCAATGCAGAAAAAAGAAAAGCGTAGAGTCAAGATGGCCGGGCGCATCTCGCCGTCGCCGCGGGCGCTCTCCACATCGTCGGCCACCCAAATGTCGAGCGCGACCGTCTCGCCCTCCAAGAGCTGTTCCGGCACTTGGCGCTCCGGCGTAGAAGTCTCTTCCCCAATGACCCCCTCGCGCGGCTGCAACAAGTAGCGCTTGTTGCGCCGAGCGTGTACCTGCGGATAGGCCACCTCGCGCAGGATCTGGTACTCGCGCTCGGCAAGGGGCCAAGGCATATAGCCCAAGTACATCCCAGCGTAGCCCTGCCAAGCTAAGGTTTGGCTGAGGGCGCGGTACATCTCAATGCTCGGCAATCCCACCCGCTCGTCGTAGATCCGGCGCGGCGGCCGATAATACGCCACGGCACCAGCATTCTCGGCCACCTCAGCCATCCACGGTGCCTGAATACCTGGGTCAACCAGCACGTTCGCGTCCTGGCCGACGACCCAGTCGAGGCTACCGGCCCGGAGCCATGCCTCTACATCCAGCCCCACTGCGAGGTTGTCTTTCTCGTGCAGATGGACCCGCGCCATAAGCGGAATTTTGCGGCCCTGCCGCGCGCCGATTTCCTCGGCCAACGCCCGCACCTTGGCCACAAACTCAGTTATCAGCGGCGCGTTTTCCTGGATCTCGTCCTTTTTGAAATAGAAGTTGTCAAAACAAAAATCCAGTTCTAACCCATCGGGCTGGTAGCCTTCCAGCATTTCGCCGATGAGGGCCAGCTTGTACCCCTGCACGGCCTCTTGCGCGTAGTCGTAACACCACTCGGCCCGACCGGCGTCGCCAATGCACACCGCAGCTCCGTGCTGTTCCTTGAGCCGCCCGAAGCGCTCGCTTCCCGGCCGGGCAGAGTCCTGAAGCTTTAGGCTGGGAAAGACCTTCAGCCCCGTCTCTCGACCCCGCTCAACGACGGCCCGCACCTGGTCGGTGCCCAGCTCCTTAGCCACCTCGACCATCCGCATGATCCGCCAGTCGATGTAGTTTTCCCACACCTCCTTTCCCTGCCCCACCACACGGCCGACCTCGCTCTGGTGAAAGAAGACGTCGCTATAACCCAATCCCAAAACCAGCAGATCCACGCCCGTGCCCAACACCTCATCTACCGGCCAGTTCAGGAGGTGGCGGCTGGCTGGTGGTTCGAGTCGCTTGGCGTGGAAGTGGTGCGCGTCGTTGTAGTGAATCAAACGGGGGCGATCCATGGCTAAGCTCCTAGTTCGTGGCCCATCGGCCTCATATAGTCATCTTGAATGAGTTGGACGAGTCAAGATGCAGCTCGTCTTGTCAATACCATTCTGCGTCCATCTGCGTCCATCTGCGGATACGTTGTCGCCGTGTTTTCCATACAGCACTCAGTCCTTCTTTTGGGACAAAACCTGATCCATGTACTCTTCGCGGCCGAAAATCGGCTTTTTGTTGTACATCCGACTTGGGCGGGGAATGAGGCGCAGGCTGCGGTCAGCCAGCGGCAGCATCACGGGCACACACCCCCGCCGATGCGACTCGCGCACCGCGATGGCCATTTCGAGAACCTTGACGCCGTTCTCGCCGCTGCCGGGCGGATCTTCGCCCCGCTCCAGCGCGTCGATAATGGCCTTGCAACTAGCCCTGTTGCGATCCCCAAGACAGCGCCAGCCCTCGGCGTCGTACCCGCGCTCTCCGCCGTAAACGCCGTAGATCGGCCCTTCCGGCAAGACGCCCTCGATCTTTTCCAACTTCTCCCAACTCGCCCCGTCGCCTTCGACGTAACGGTACAAGCCTGCGAGATTGTCGTCTGAGTAGAAGACTCCGTCCTCACAGACCACCTCGTAGCCGCGGCCTCGCGCGTCCTTGTCCCGGTAGATAAACGACTCGATTCCATTGGCAAAGCGCACGTACCCAGCCCCGCCTTGATCGTGTTCACTCAAAGGATCGTCGCTGACCCAGCCCGACACCCACGCCACCTCGTCGCAGCCAGCGAAGTGGCGCATCAGCGTAAAGCGCTGACAGCCACCACCCGACATCTCCGTGCCCGACCCGCCGAGCAACGTGATGCGCTTGACCGCCCCCAACTCACCCGCACCAATGAACGCTAGGGCCTTTTGGTAGGCCGGCAGATTGACGTCCAAGTCGCCCGCGCCAAAGGAGATGCGCCGACTCTTGCACTCGGCGACCATGCGATCAGCTTCTTCGAGAGAAGCCGCGATCGGCTTTTCGCAAAGGATGGCCTTGACCCCAGCTTGCGCGCAGGCGATGACGACCTCCGGGTTGACGCCGACCGGCAAAATCGGCGCGGCAATATCGAGCGCTTCTTTCTCTAGCATCTGGCGATAATCGGCATAATCGGGCACGCCCGTGCGCTTTTGGAACAGCGCCAAATTCTCCGGATCTCCATCGGCCACAGCCACCAACTCCGTGCGCTCGTCGAGCATATAGGCGCGTGCGTGTTGCGTGCCTTTGCGCCCAGCCCCGATCAACCCCACGCGATATTTAGCCATCGTCGGAACCCTCCTTGAATTTGAACGATCAAGATACGGATCGTCTTGTTTCTACTATTCTGCGTCCATCTGCGTCCATCTGCGGATCTCATCAGCCGCTCCGTCCCGCCCGCACCCACAGCAGCCCCAGCACCACCGCCACCCCTACCAAAAAAGGCACAGCCAAGTGATTGAGCCGGTCCCAACCCAACATCCCCTCCAAAGGTGCCGCCCCGAAACTGGTCAACACCATTAGGCTAAAGATCAGAAAGTCATTGCAGGACTGCACCCGCGCCTTTTCCTCGGGCCGATGCGTCATCGCCAACAGCGACGTTGACCCAACGAAAAGGAAATTCCACCCCACGCCCAATAGCGCCAATCCGATCGTGTAGTGATAGAGCCCGATGCCGCTCAAATTGACCGCAATCGAGCACCCGAGCAACGCAATGCCGGCGAACATAATCCGGTGCTCGCCCCAACGCGAGATTAGGTGCCCAGTAAAAAAAGACGGCACGTACATGCCCAGCACATGCCACTGAATCACCCAAGCCGTATCGGCAAAGGAATGCAAATGCCGCTTCATCGCCAGCGGCGTGGCATTCATCAACAGCGACATCAGCCCCCAAGCAGCCACCGACCCAATCACCGCTAACGCGAAATCCGCCTGCCGCGCAATCTCCCGGAGCGAACGCCCACCCGCCCGCTGCTCCTCAGCGCTAGGCTCGGGAAAGGAGACAAAGCACAGAACCGGCAAAACCAGCGCATGAACCGCGGCAATCCCCAAAAAAGAGCCAGCGAACAAATAATCGGGAAACCACTCTCGCGACCACGCCGCCAGATTGGATCCCGATACCGCGGCAATGACGCCCCCGGCCATCACCAGCGAAATAGCGCGACTGCGAAAATCCTCGGCCACCACCTCGCCAGCGGCAAAGCGATAATAGGTAGCAAAGCCGTTGACCGCACCAATGCCCAACCCACCCAGACAAAGCAGCGCAAAATCGCCCTGGTACACGGCCAGACACCCCACCGCACCCCCGACGACGCCCAACGCGGCACCTAGCGCGAAACCCAACTTGCGGCCCCGCCGCTGCATTAGCTGCGCCGCGGGCACCGTCATTATCATCGTGGCCACCGGCGCCAGGGCCAGCGGCAGGGTCGCCAGCGCGGGATTCGGCGTCAACCGCTGGCCGATGAGCGCCATGCTCGACAGCATGACGAGACTGGCGGTGCGCGAGAGGGCCTCGCACAAAAAGAGCAGCGAAAGATTTTTCACGCTAGCTAGGCCGGTCAGCCCCGTAGTAGATTATTTTTCCCGCTGCGTCCGCACCGCCGCGGCCAATTCCTCCAACACCTCCACCGTATCCTCCCACCCGATACAGGCATCGGTAATGCTCTGCCCATAAACCAACTCACTACCCGCCTGCTGTTTCTGATTGCCCTCGATTAAGTGACTCTCCAGCATCACCCCGAAAACATCCTGCGCTCCCTGTGCCACCTGTGTGGCGATCGCGCGTGCAACAACCGGCTGACGCTTGTGATCCTTGGCGCTGTTGCCGTGGCTGCAATCGATCATCACGCGGTGCGGCAAATCCGCCTCCTTGAGCTGGGCCGCGGCCGCGCCGACGCTGGCGTGGTCGTAGTTAGTACCGTCGCTGCCGCCGCGCAAAATCAAATGACAGCTCGCATTGCCCGAAGTCCCGACAATCGCCGCAATGCCCTGCTTGGTCACCGAGAGAAAGTGATGCGGGTGCCGGGCGGCACCGATGGCGTCGAGGGCGATCTGCACATTGCCCGCGGTCCCATTCTTAAAGCCAACGGGCATCGACAGACCCGAAGCCAATTCGCGGTGAACCTGACTTTCCGTGGTGCGAGCACCAATGGCCCCCCAAGCAATCAAGTCGGCGATAAACTGCGGCGTGATGGTATCGAGGAATTCGGAAGCGGTCGGCAAGCCCATATCCCCCAACTGCACCAGCAAGCCGCGCGCGGCTCGTAGGCCGCTGTTGATCTCAAAGCTGTCGTCCAAATGCGGATCGTTGATCAACCCCTTCCAGCCGACGGTCGTGCGCGGCTTCTCAAAATACACGCGCATCACCACGTACAACTCGTCGCTTAGGTCCGCAGCCTTTTCCTTGAGCCGGTCCGCGTATTCAAGTGCGGCTTGGGGATCGTGGATCGAACACGGCCCGACCACCACCACTAGCCGGTCGTCGTCTCCGGCCAGTATGGCGTCCAATGCGCGCCGGGCCGCGGCCACCGTATGGGAAGCCTCTTCCGAAATGGGCAACTCTTCCATTAGAATAGCTGGCGGAATTAGCGGTTTAAGTTGATCAATGCGCAGATCGTCAGTTGATTCGAACAAGTCTTCTACTCCTTACTATAGCAGTTATAAACTGATGTTACTCATCTGCGCCGAATTGGTCGGTGTAGGGGCGTCCCTCGTGGGCGCCCAAGCGATACAGCGCATTCAGCCAGCGGGATCCTACGAGGGCAACCACAAGGGTTGCCCCTACAATGCGTAACGTCAGTTATAAATTCTTATCGTCTAAACACTATTCACTCACCACCCGGTACCCAACCCAAAGCCGCAAAGTTCCTGCCGGTGAGACTCCGCATAAAGCGCGCCCGCTCGCGAGCTTCCTCTAGCTCCTCGCGCAAATCCTCCGGCCGATACGCCCGACCCCGACGCACGGTCAATACCGGCTCAATTTTGCGATCGCCCTGCTCGCGTCGGCCGCGCACGTCTTGGAACTCGAACGTCCCCTCCAGCACCTCAAACGCCGCCAGATCCGCCACTGTCCCCTCCCGCAGAGTACCCAACTCCCCGCCGCGCCCAATGGCGTCAGCCGCCGCGGCCGTACTCTGCTGCACGACGCGTTCGAGCGGCACACCCAAATTCAGCAACTTCGACGCGGTCTCCGGCATACTCTCAATCGGGCTGTCCCAGCTATGCGCGTGCAAATCCGTGCTGATCACATCGGCGACAAAGCCGTCGGCCAGCGCCTGTATTGCAATCCCGTAGTCGAAACTGCCGCCGCCGTGCCCCACGTCAAAGAGCACGCCCCGCTCCCGCGCTTCCCACACCTGTGGCACCACCGTCCCCGCATCGTCCACCACGCAGTCTCCCGTGCCTTGATAACAATGGGTCACCACATCGCCGGGTCGCAGCAGGGCGAGCACATCCACAATCGGCACTCCCCGGGCGATATGTACCATCACCGGCACCCCCGCCCACTCGCCCGCCTGCACCGCCAACTGCAAGGGCTTAGTCCCATTCTCGCCAACTTGGAAACCGCCCTGCCGCACCTTAACGCCGACGCAGTGCTCCTGCCAGTGATGGGCCACAAACGCCGTGCGCTCTGGATCGCCGTACTGCAAATCGATCATCTCCCCCACCGGCCCACAGGTTAAACCAATCGCCGAAATATGCACGTACGCCAAAATCTGGGTCCGCGCTGGCTCGACGACGTAATCGACAAACCCCTGAAAATTGGCCCAACCCGCGCTTCCAGCATCGACGATTGTCGTCACACCCGTGGCCAAGCACAACACATCGCCGCGAATGCCCCAAGTCGTGCATCCCGCGTAGAGGTGCGCGTGGATATCGATCCAACCCGGCGTCAGAATCTTGCCAGACAGGTCAATCGTCTCCGCCGCTGGAGCCGTTATCGTCTCAGCCACTGCGGCGATCTGCTCCCCGACGATTCCCACGTCGCAGATTCCATCCACGCCCTGTGCTGGGTCCATCACCCGCGCCCCTTTTAACAACAGATCGTAGGCCATTTTCCTTACTCCATTATCCTATTGCAAGTCTCTACGGCTTCTTGACACGCCTAAGCCTAAGCCCGTATATAATTCGCTTTTTTACCCCAACCAGAAAGCCACCATGGGAAACACTCCACCTGCCGAAGGCATCCACGTCCCAGCCCCTGTCCTGCGCCAACTCACCGCCGACTTCTTCCAAAAAGCCGGCACCAACTCAGCGGACGCCCAGCACCTCGCCGACCTCTTGACGGCCACCGACCTGCGCGGCGTCAATAGTCACGGCACCTGGCAACTCCCCGGGTACGTACACATGATGCTCGAAGGCCGCGTCAATCCCCGCCCTAATATAAAGGTGACCAGTTCAACCACCACTGCCCGCGTCTATGACGGCGATGGCGGCATGGGTCACTTTCCCTGCCATCAAGCCATGACTTGGGTAGCTGAGACGGCCGCGGAATACGGCACGGCTGCGGCGACCACCCGCAACCACTTCCACTTCGGCAGCGCAGGCAAGTACTCGCGCATCGCCGCCGCGGCTGGCTGCGTAGGGATCGCCATCTCTTCGCACCGCTACGACCTGCCGCCGGAATCGATAGTCAAAGGCGTCAACGCCACGTCGCCGATCAGCATCGCCTTCCCCAACGGCGAGCAACCGCCCCTCGTGCTCGACATGGGTGCACACATGCTGCCTTGGGGCGAGGAACTCTTCGCGCAGATTCCCTTCGCCTTCTTCAAGGAACTGGGCATCGGCGCAGTAAACCGGGCGCTAGGCGGCGTGCTGGCCGGGATTTACCTGCCGCAATTTATCCCGCCGACATCGCCGTGGGAATCCAACCAAGGGTCTTTCCTCGCCGCCTTTGACGTGCGCGCGTTTATGCCTTTAGCAGAATTTCAAGCGCAGATGGACGCGTTTGTCGCCGCCGCCCGCAACATGCAGCCCTTCCCCGGCCTCGACCGCGCCGAACTGCCCGGCAATCTGGAGTGGCAACGGGAGCGCGAATACGCCCGCGACGGCGTGCCCATCAGCACCCAACACCAGCAGCACATTCAGAAACTAGCCGACGAGCTGGGAGTGACCACTCCCTTCGCCGACTACGAACACACCCGCTTTACTGTCCAATAAAAGAAGAGGAACAGATGTCCCAATCCCGCATCCTGTCCAGCGTCGAGATCGAGTTTCAAGGCCAAAGCCAAGCCCGCGAGCTTATTGAGCGCGCCGGCTTCTCCATCGAGGTCCGGCACCCCCAACCCGGCTGGCCCGACGAGGAAACGCGCTCCAAGCTAAACGGCTTCGACGCCCTGCTGGCCGGCGGCGAAAACCTCAACGCCACCACCATGGACCAGACAGAACAACTCAAGATCATCGCCCGCAACGGCGTCGGCTTCGACAAGGTTGACCTCGATTACTGCACCCAGCGTGGCATCGTCGTCACCAATACCCCCGGTGCCATGGCCGACGCAGTAGCCGACCTGACCTTCGCCCTGCTCCTCGGGACGGTGCGTTCGCTAAAGCTAGGCGACCATCGGGTCAAAACAGAAGACGCCTACGACGTTCCCGTCGGCGAGGACCTCTGCGCCATGACCTTAGGGCTAGTCGGCTGTGGCCGCATCGGTGCCGAAGTCGTGCGCCGCGCCCTCGGCTTCAAAATGCGAGTCCTCGTCCACGATCCTTGGATCGACGACGCGCAAATCCGCGCCCTCGGTGCCGAGCCTGCCGACCGAGCCGCCCTGCTGTCCCAAGCCGACGCCGTTACCTTGCACCTGCCGCTGACCGAGGCAAACCGCCAACTCGTCAATGCCGAGTTCCTCGGCCTTATGAAAGAGGGAGCCTACCTGATTAACACCGCGCGCGGCGGTTTAGTTGACGAAGCCGCCCTGATCGCCGCGCTCGACAGCGGCCACCTAGGCGGTGCCGGCCTCGACTGCCAAGCCACCGAGCCGCCCCAAGGCCAGTCCCTCGAACTAGTCCGCCGCGACAAGGTGCTGGCCCTACCCCATACCGGCTCCAGGACCCTAACCGCCCGCAAACGCATGGCCCTCGTCGCCGCGCAGAGCATCGTCGCGCTATTGCAGGGCAAAGTCCCCGATCACGTGGTCAACAAAGAAGTGCTGGATAAACTGGATTTGTCGGGATAGTGGATAACGGCGAGGGCGAGGAAGTAAGATTACAATTCGCGATAGTCTCCCTTAAACACTTCTCTAACATGCCAGTTTATAAAATCCACCTTCGGATAATAATATTGCTTTTGCGGGAAGTTGATTTTTTTACGATGGAATCTCATCAGCCATTCCTCAAAGCCCACTGACCCATTTGCATACTCCGATACGAGAATTTCTAGTTGATTGGACAACCTAAAAGCTCCACGGTCGAATAGCTTATGGTGTAGCACGCACAGCGCTAATCCATTCACTTCTGTATCGGGGCCACCGGCCTGATGCCATTTGATATGGGCGGCTTCCAACGCAACTGGCTGATGACGCAATCTCACATCAAATCCACAAACAGCACACTTATATTCGTAGGCTTTTAGGACATTCTCTCGGAAGTCGGGATCGCGTCTTTTCCGACTATAAATCTGGATGGGGAACTCAATGCCAACGGTTTGTAAAATGTCTTCGTGAATCGAGGCAGGAAAATGAGCGTCCAACAAGTTCTGGATTATTTCAAATGCCAGTTTAGGATCATTCCGAAGGCAAAGGGCTATTGGTTCGGGGAAACCACCTGAAACCTCGTAACGCCGCAGATCGGTTATGCGGGCATCTCCACTTTTCGTCTGCCTAATTTTGTCTTCATCGGATACCTCCCATACCTCATCATTTCTCAACATCATTTCTCAACCGCCAAAATGGAAACTCAGGTCTATTACTTGATTTCCAAGGGCTAAACTCTTGCAGTAATTCTCCAAGCTTCTTCTCTATATCGGAGTATGCAATAAGCCTGCTCTCTGCGCGTAGCAATTTTCCAATTGCATACAGAACCAGCAAGGGTTTGTGAGGTGCTCTTTTCCCACCCTTCTGCCATAGATTCAAGGTTTTAAATTTCTGTAGGATTAATTCTCGGTCCATTGGCGATCCCTGCGATCAGCACTCACGCCGAGGGACAAGTCAAATAGTGATTGCACCCGCGCCAACCAAACCCCCTAAGAGTCCACCCCCACCCCCGGCGGCATAAAAAACTCATACTGCTCCGGCGTGCCGTAGCCTTCCATCTCCGTCAGCCGCACCCCCGTGCTGTTGAGCGCCGCCTCGACGATCCGCTTGTTGAAGGCGCTGACGTTTTCATCGGCCAGATAATCGGCCACCGGCATCCACAGACACTCGGCAATCTCGTCCTCTTGGATGCTAATCTCGGTGCTCAGGGGGCGCAGGCGGCAGACGAAGTAAATATCCGACTTGCCGAAGCGGTAGCCGTGCCAGTGGCGGAAGCAGACCAGCGCGTCGAACTCCGTCTCGACTCCGGTTTCTTCAACAACTTCGCGCACCACGGCTTCGGCCAAGTGCTCGCCCGCGTGTAGCGCGCCGCCGGGCAACTTGTAGCGCGGCGGACCGGGCGCGCGCCGATGATACTTTTCGCTGACCACCAACAACTCCCGCGCCTCGTTGAGCACCACCCCACCCGCGCCGATGTAGTGCGAGGCGTGGGCCGGCACATAAGCACCTTCTTCCAGTTGCAAGGTCGTCATTAGATAGCCGTCGCCGCTGTGGTGGAATGTAAACCCGGCTTCCACCGCTACGGGGATCAACGCCGCCTTGGCAATCGGCACCGCCAGCCAGACGACCCGGTAGCCCTCGTCCTTCCAAGCCGCCAGCGAAACGCGCAGCCGCTCGGCAAACGCCGTTGGATCTGGCTCAAGAGCCTCTGGTTCGGGAATGATGCCGCCGAATGGATTAGTCGTTGCCGCAATGGGTTCCATATCCCGCCTCCCTCAATAGCCGCTAGTGATAGCAAACCTCACTTGGCGTGTCAACCCGTCTAACTTGGCTTGCTGCCAAGCCGTACCCTATACTATCGCCCGACGCAAAAACACGAGGACTAGCCCATGCAACGCACACTGCACAGAAAGCTCATCGGCCCCAAAGCCCATCGCCAACTCCTCGCCTTCCTCGGCGAGCACCTGCCCCACTTCACACCCCCCACGTCAGCCGCAGCCTGGCGCAAACAAATTCCAACCCTGCGCGCCCAAGTCCTCGACCTATTCTTCCGCGGCCATCCCGCCGGTCTCCTCGCAGAAGAGCCGCAAGTCCACTGGGGCGACCGCATCGAGTCCGGTGCCGACTACACCATCCGCAAGCTGCGCTACGAGGGTTACCCCGGCCTCTGGGTCCCGGCCCTACTCTACGAGCCCGACCAACTCGGGGAAAAGGCCCCCGCCGTCCTCAACCCCAACGGCCATCACGCCGGCGGCAAGGCCATGGACTACAAACAGGCCCGCTGCATCAACTTCGCCAAACGCGGGATGCTGGCGCTCAATACCGAATTTCTGGGGATGGGTGAACTGCGCGCGGATATCGACCACAATCGCATCGCCCACCTCGACCTGTGCGGCATCGCCGGCATCGGCGTGTTCTACCTCCTGATGAAGCGCGGCCTCGACGTGCTGCTCGCCCACCCCAAGGCCGACCCCGAGCGCATCGGAATGACCGGCCTGTCGGGTGGCGGCTGGCAAACGGCCCTGCTCTCAGCCCTCGACAAGCGCGTCAAGGTCATCGTCCCAGTCGCTGGCCATTCAGCCGTCTGGCAGCGCCGAGGCTGCATCGAGGACATTGGCGACCAAGAGCAATGCCCGGCCGACCTCTGCACAATCGCCGACTACGACGCACTCTCCGCGCTCTTTGCCCCGCGTCCGACCTTGCTCATGTACAACCGCCACGACGACTGCTGCTTCCAGACCCGGCGGGCGCGAAAATCCATCTACGAACCCATCCGCCCTGTCTTCGCGCTCCTCGGTGCCCGCGACAACATCGCCCTCCACGACAACACCGACCCCGGCACCCACAACTACGAGCGCGACAACCGCTGCCAACTCTACAAATTTCTCAACCAACACTGGGGATTGGAAACGCCAGATGACGACCTGCCCTATCGCGACGAATTGCAAACCGAAGCAGCCCTCGCCGTCGGCCTGCCCCCCGACAACGCCACCCTGATCTCCATCGCGCAGGCAGCTCTTGGTAAAATCAGAAATCGCAAAAGAAAAGCGCGCCCTCCAGCCGCCGCACGCCAGACACTCTCCTCATTACTCAAGCTGCCTCAGTGGAAGAATCGATCCCTGCAAGCAGTCGGCACCGCGCAAAAGCGCAAAGACGCTACTATCCAACACTACCTACTGCACCTCGACGATACCTGGACCCTGCCGCTGACCGAATACACACCGCCGCGCCCCCGAGGCATTGAACTACTCATCGCCGATGCCGGTCGCAGCGCACTCGCCGCTCCGCTAGCCACCGCCCTCGCGCAAGGCCGCCGAGTACTCGTCGCCGACATCTTCGCTACCGGCGAACTCCGCACCGATCCGCGCCACCAGATGCTGGTCGCCACCGCTGGCCAGCGCCCACTCGGCATCCAAGTCGGCCAACTGCTCGCGCTGCTGGCAACAGCAAGTCAAAAGAGCCGAACGCTACACCTGACGGCCCACGGCCGCATCTGCCCGATCGTCGCGCTGATCGCCGCCGCACTCAAACCCCAAGCCCTCGCCTCGCTGAAGACCAACGCCCTCATCGACTCCCTCGGCCGCCTCATCGACTGGCCGCTGGCCTACGACGGCACCCCATCTCTCTACTGCTTTGGCCTGCTGGCCGAATTCGACATCCCCGACCTGATCGCACTCTCAGCACCCGTGCCGCTCGCCGATCCCCATCGCGGACCATTGCGCTTCTGAAGTACAACCCCTATCCATATTTTTCCCGCAGGTACCGCGCCGCCGCCACCTCGTTTTTGAGCTTGCTATAGACCTCGTCGATATCGACCTTCGCCGCCGACCCAGGAGCGAAGCCGCAGTCCGGGTTGAGCACCACCCGCTCGGGTGCCAAGAACTCCAACGCCTGTTCCACTCGCCCGACAATCGTCTCCGGCTCGTCAACCTCGCCCGGATGCACCCCCACACAACCCAAGCCGATCTCCAAATCTTCGCGCAGCGCCTTAAACACCTCCGCATCCCCTGATCCAGGACTGGTAAATTCCATAGTCAGATGGTGTACCTTCAGGCGATTGAGATAGGGGATGATCGGGCCGTAGTCGCCGGTGTGACATGCCTCGCCCCGGACTCGGGCACCCGCGCGGCGGCACAAATGCACGGCCAAGCGCGCTCCTTTAGTTCCCTCCACCACCGCATTGGTCATCGCCACCGCAAAGTCGGCCTCAGCCTCGGGGTCGTCATATCCGGCTCGCACCTCGTCATCGACGAGCAGGCATAGATGCGGATCGTCGATCTGCACGATATCAGCACCAGCCTCGCACAACAGCGCCAACTCGCGGCGCAGAATCGGCACACAAGCCTCGACGAATTCATTGCGGGTCGGATAGGCTCCGCGCGATTGTTCCGCATCCCACATCCGCTCGCCCAATAGCGCTGGTGCTGGCAAGGTGGCCTTGATTTTGCGCGAGCTAACCTGCTTGAGAAATTCTATTTCCCGCGCAATAAACCCTTCGTCCTTCGGCACCAACTCGCCCGTGACAATGGTCCACGGCCTGCCGTCCGCATTCCGGCCCACCTCAAAGCCATGCGCCAATTCGGCGATCACGCCGATATACGAGGCGCGCCGCCATTCACCATCGGTGATCACGTCCAACCCCGCCTCCTCCTGCAACGCCACCGCATAGGCCACCGCCGCGTCCATCACCTGCCCCAGCCGTTCAGCGTCCATTGGCCGCTCGCCCATCACCGCCTCGCGCACGAAATCCGGTCGCGGCAGCGAGCCGACCACCGCCGCCGGAAAAAGCGTCCCATAGTATTGAAGTGTCGACATATAGCAATCCTGAATGATTTGAACGATTCGAGATGCGGACCGTCTTGTGAATTATATCTGCGTTATATCTGCGTCCATCTGCGGATTATCTTGTAGGTGATGCAGGATTGCCGCCACCGTACTCGTCTGCCCAGCGCGCATTCGCCAGCGCGACGTCCTCTTCCGTGTCAATTTCCATATACTCGCCATTGGTGGTCACCATGTGCAAAGCCAATCCCGCGTCTATCATTTCCTCGAAGAGATGAATCAGATACGCCTTTTCAAATGGCGTCCCGTCCTTCCAAATCTGCCCGGCGTACTCGGCCTTCACCCGCTGATAATGCTCCCGCAAAGACCGCGCCCCCGCCACCCCGAACCGCGCCACGCCAATATACTCGCCGCTGGCCGCGGACCCAGGCATAGCGCGGTTGATCGCCACGACCCGATCTCCCTCAGCCACGATCTTTTCGGCATCGTCTTCGGGGTGCTGGCTGCGATCTACATAGCGCGTACGCCAGTCCGTATCAACGCAGAGCGCAATATCGCCCTCGTGCTCCAGCGCGCGACGCACGACCGCCGGACGGTAGAGAATATCGGAATAGGAACAGATAAAACCATCGGCCATATACTCCTCGGCGCAAAAGAGCGAGGCCAAGATATTGTTGTGCTGCCAGTTGGCGTTATGGCAATAAATCAGATGCGGGTAGTCGGCTTGGATCTGCTCGATGCGATAGCCGCCGACAAAGACCGGCGTCTCTAACCCGGCCGCGGCCAGCGTCTCAAGTATCCAGTCGAGGATTCGCCGCCCGCCGACGCGTATATAGCATTTGGGCTGCCCGTCGGTCAGGGCGTTGAGCCGACTGCCGCGACCAGCACCGATGATGATGGGGCGCACTAGCTCTCCTTTCGTTTTCCGGTACGCACAAAACGGCCTGCTGGAAATCAGCAGACCGCTACGCATTCTTACGTACTGCACTAGGCGAACAACGCCGCGACCGATATCTCCCATCCCGGCACCACCTCCCCACCCTCCAACACATCGCCTTCTCTCAATACATCCACAGTGCCCGCAGTTCGATGCACCGCCACCGTCCGCTGCTGCGGCTCGACGACAACCACCATCTGCGTCCCGGCCGCCAACCAATCGGCTACCTTTTCCGCGACTTCCCCGTAGCGATCCCCCGGCGAGACCACCTCCACCACCAAATCGGGCGCTCCCGGCCAATAGCCCGCGACCGCGCCGACCGCATCCAGCCGCGCTTGGCACACGAAAGCCGCATCCGGTGCCCGCACCGTATCCGGGTCCGACGCCAGCCGGAACCCCGTTTCCGCCGCATAGACCGCTCCCAAACCATGAGCTTCCACGTGTTGAGCCAAGCGCCAAGCAACGCTCATCGCAATTTTTCCGTGTTCATTGCCTGCCGGCGTCATCTTGCGCACCTCCCCACATACTAATTCGTAGCGAAAACCATCGTCCGGCAGTCGTTCCAAGTCCGCCGCTGTGGCAATATGTTCGACAATGGTCATAGGCTATCGTCCTGATCCCTTCGGCTTCAGATGCGAAATACTATCACGGAATATACCTGCCGCCTTTTACCGCCACAACCTCAAGTGGAGAGCATCGCCCTAGCACCTTATATTGAATTCTTACATACAGAAAGGATGAATATGTCCGAAAAACTGCCCCTCGCCATCGTCGGCTGCGGCGGCATGGGCCACCGCCACCTTTACGGTCTCGCCGAGCTGCAAAGCGCCGGCCTGTCGCCCTTTGAGCTGGTAGGTGCCTGCGACCCCAATCTCGACAACGCCCACTCGCTCGCCGACCAAGCCGAGGAGCGGCTGGGAACGCGACCCCAACCCGTCAAAGACCTCGCTGAACTAGCTTCCGTCGCCCCGGTCCAAGCCGTCGATATAACCACCCTACCAGCCCATCACCACACCGTGGCCATCGAGGCCATGGAGCGCGGCTGGCACGCCATGTGCGAAAAACCCATGGGGCTTACCGCCCGCGCCTGCAAGCAAATGATCGCCAAAGCCGAAGAGACCGGCTGCGTCCTCTCAGTAGCTGAAAACTACCGCCGCGACCCAGTAAACCGCCTCGCCAAGGCCCTCATCGACGCCGGCGTCATTGGGCATCCGCGCCTGATGCAGCAAATTGCCATCGGCGGCGGCGACGGTATGCTCATTTCAGTGTGGCGGCATCAGAAAAACGCCAGCGGCGTCCTCCTCGACGTGGGCGTTCACTTTGCCGACATCATGGAGTACTTCCTCGGGGAGGCCGACACGGCCTACGCGCAAACGCGCCTGCACGAACCGATCCGCAAAAACCCCGTCGCCGGCCGCGCAGACGCCAGCAGCGGTTCGCCGGGAGGTGTCTATGAACGCTGGCAAAAAGACATGCCAGCCGAGTTCGAGGCCACCGCAGACGACGCGGCCTACGCCACCATCCTCTTCAAAAGCGGCGCAGTCGCCCAGTACATCGAAGATCACGCAGCCCACGGCCAAAACCAGCGGCAGCGCTCCATCCACGGCAGCCTCGGCTCGCTGGACTTGCCCGGCGACCGCTCGGGCGATCGCCTCACACTCCACCTCGACGGCGCAGACCCCATCGACGACCAAGCGCTCCTCGACCTCGTGCCCGATCATCGCCTCGACGAAGTCACGACCGCGCTCTTTGGTGGCGACCGGCTCTTCGAGTACCACTGTCCCTTTCCCGAAACCGACCGCAAGCTAATCGCCGTCGAATACCACGAACTCGGCACCTGCATCCAACAGGGGCAACAGCCCGAAGTCGATGCTCAGCAAGGCGCGCGCTCCGTGGCCCTGTCCTACAGCCTGATGGAGTCGCAAGTCGCCGGCCGCGCGCTTTCGGTCGATGCGGTCTGCGACGACCAGATCAACGCCTACCAAGCCGAGATCAACGAGCATCTGGGGCTATAGAACAATGGCCGCTATCCTCTGCCCTCGCTGCCACAAGATCGTCAGTGCCGAAGCCGAAACCTGTCCCCATTGCGGCCAGCGCAAACCCGGGCTGTGGGGCGCTACGGCCACTATGCGCAAGCTCGGCCTACAGCTAAATTTCCCGCACTTAATCACCGTGTTCTGCGGCGCACTCTACCTGCTCGCGTTGGCCTTAGATCCATCGGCGATTTTCCAGACGCAGGGCCTTATGCAGATTCTCGCGCCCAGCATCCAAGCCAGCTTCAAACTCGGCGTCACCGGCACCATACCCATTTTCGCCTACAAATTCTGGTGGACGCCGATCACCGCCATCTACCTGCACGGCGGCCTGCTGCACATCTTCTTCAACATGATGTGGGTGCGCCAGCTTGGTCCGGTCGTAGAAGAACTCTTCGGCCCCTTCCGCCTCTTTGCGATCTTCACGATCGCTGGCATCACTGGCTTTATAGCCTCAACCCTAGCGGGCCACGAACTCACACTCGGTGCCTCCGGCTCAATCTTCGGCCTCTTGGCCGCAGCCATTGCCTACGGTCGGCGCGCCGGTTCTCAGCTCTTTACCCGGCAATTTCTCCAGTGGGCGGTCTTGCTTTTCGTCATGGGCTTTATCATGCCCGGCGTCGATAACTGGGCGCACGGCGGCGGCTTCGTCGGTGGTTACGCAGCAGCGTATGTCTTCAGCCGTAGCTCGGAGCGCGAGGGCTTGGGAGCCTATCTAGCCGGTGGTTTGTGCCTGCTGGCCACAGTCGGCGCGTTTGCCTTGCAGTTTATCGCCGTGTTTCTCTAGCCCGCTTCATGCCCGACGAACTCATCGCGCTCTTCAATGGCCAAGGACAATCCATCGGTGCCAAAGAACGCACGGCCGCCTACCGCGACGGCGACCGCGTCGGCTTGGTCTTCGTCTGGGCGGCCTGGCGCACGTCCTCCGGCGTCGCCCGCACCTTATTGCAGACCCGCTCGCGCCCCGGCGACCCCTATCTCGGCAGCCTCGACGCGCCAGCCGGTGGCCATATCCGGGCCGGAGAAACGCCCGTAGCAGCAGCACATCGCGAGTTCGCCGAAGAAGTCGGTATTGCACTGACACCCGCCGAGTTGCTTTTCCTCGGCCAGCAACCCCTCCAAGACACCGGGCGCTCCGCCATGCAGTTTTTCTACCTCTGCACCCGGCCTATCTCGCTCGGGGAAACCGTATTCAACGAAGAAGTGGGAGCCTTCGTCGAAGTCGCCCTCGACGATTTCGACGCCTTAGTCTGCGGACGAGTAGCGTCAATCCAAGGCCAAGCCCGCTATAGAGAAGCACCAAACGAAACGAGGCCACAGGAAATTACGCCCGCAGCCTTCGCCGCCTATTCCGAGCCAATCATGGACGCCATCCGCCGCTCGGCTAGCGCAATCCGCGTCTATTTAGATACTGAGCAAATCAACGCGACTATCTGGCCGCCTGCGACCGACTGATATAGCGCTCCAGATGCACCAGTGCCTGGCCGCTATCCATCGCTTCCCGCGCTTCGGCCAACCCCTCTTCCGCATTCGCACTTAAACCCAGATAGTAGTCGGTCAGGCCGGCGTTGAGTACTATGCGGTCGTAAACAGGCCCTTGCTCGCCCTTGAGCGCCGCCAGTCCCATCGCGGCAAAAGCCCGCGCACTCACCTCCGCAGGACGCGGACTTTGCTCGTAGTGAAAGCCGTATTCCCTCGGATCCACGTCGCAGGCGACCGTCGTCAGTCCACCACCGACGCGGCGAAACCCCTGCACGTAGTTAATGGCCTTGCGCCGCGCGTCCGAGGGCTTCCCCAATCGCAACCCGTAATGGCTGCTCCCCTCCTCGCCCTTGATCACCAGCCCCGCGTCCAACCCGCGCGCCTCCATCAACCCCAACAGTTTGTCCTCGTAGCCAGTGTGGTAAAAGCCCGCGATCATGCCGTTCCAAGCCGTGCCAGCAAACAACTGCTGCGCCTTCTCCGTAGTAGCCCAAGGCGGGCGTTTAGCAATGTGAGTGCGCAAATGGCGCAACGCGTACGCGCGGGGAGCGTACTCGCGCTGACTCACGTACGCAAACCCAACGGTCGAATCTTCTATGCAACGGGCCGCCGTCGCCAGCGAAAGATCGACTCGCGCACCCAAGGCCGCTAGCACCCCTTCCTCGGTGACTCCGCGCTTGGGCGGCATATCGGCGACACCGTGCAGCACAGTCGCCCGGCCCAAGGCCGCGCGCACAGCAGCGACGAACAGCGTCGGGCGAAAATAGCGCGCCGCGCCGTCAAAGGGCTGGCCAAAATGCGTCAGCGCCTCCACTTGCAGCGCGGACACCTGCTCTGAGGGGAGCACGGCGTCGAGATGAGCGCGCACTTCCTCCTCATTTTCGATGTTCATCCGCTGACCGATCAAGAACGCAGCCATCAGCGAGGGACGCACTGCACCCGCTAACATGGACCCGAGCACGCCGCGCACTTCCTCGTAGCTCAAGTGCCCGCCCTGCAGAACCGGATTCAGCGCTTCAACCACCCGCGCTTCGTCCGCATCGCAACTAGCGAAATCAGGTACCATTCCCAACAAGAAGCGCAAATCCTCGGGCATCTTGCTGAGCGCATCCCCATAGCGGTCAAACGCCTCAACCTCGGCCGCGCCCCAACCGGTCTGCGCGCCGAAAGTGCGACGGATGGACATCGCCGCGAAAAACGCGCCCATCTGGGCTGGGGAAACCTGCTCTGCGCGAGGTAAGTCCCCCTTGAGCGAGGCGAAAATCAGTTCGAGAATCCGCTTAGGATCTGGATCGCCTTCTTTTTTGCCTAGCGGACGGCTCTGGTGCGGCCCGGTACAGACGCGCGCTTGCGCTTCCAGCACTTCCGCGTTGGGGCCGGGATAGGGATCAGCTTCAGACACGATTTTTGCTCCTTTATGAAGGAGAATATACGATCCCCGGCCAACGTGCGCCCTACTTGACGTGGGGAATCCAACGGCACCGATTGCGCGAAATACAGGTTCAACGCAATTTTTGATAACCCCTTTCCGCAAGGAGGAATCTCCAATGCGCTACCTACCTTTTCTGTTTCTCATCGCAATCGCGGCCTGTGGTTCGTCCGATCAGGCTCCTCCGGCGCTGCTCCACTACGTCGCGGCCCAAGAAGCCTTGGCCGCCGACGATCTAGACCAAGCGCGCCAAGCCCTGCAAGACTTGGTGCAAAACGCCAGCCCAACGCTCAAGCCGCTGGCGGAAAAAGCCGCAAGCGGTGCCGATATTACTGCGGTGCGCGTTGCGTTCAAGCCGCTGTCCGAACAAGTGCGGAAGGGCCAAATCCCCGAGGGCTACGTCGTAGCGTACTGCCCAATGGCCGACGGCGACAAGGGGGCCCATTGGGTGCAGAAGGACCAGCCCCAAATCGCCAATCCCTACTTCGGTGCTTCCATGCTCCGCTGCGGCGTCTTCAAGGAGTAGCCCGCCCGCACATGATCCGCGTAGAATCCGCTACCCGCTGCTATGGCGTTTTGACCGCAGTTGACGAGGTCAGCTTTGCCGTTGACCAAGGCGAGATCGTCGGCTTCGTCGGCCCCAATGGCGCTGGCAAGAGCACCATGCTCAAGATGCTCTCCACCTTTATCCACCCCACGGCCGGCACAATCGCCATCGACGGACTCGACGTGGTGGAGCATCCGCTCGCCGTGCGCCGCCGCATTGGCTACCTATCGGGCGACACCCCGCTCTACCAAGAAATGCGCGTCGATAAATTCCTCCGCTTCATCGCCCGAGCTCGCGGACTCGAAGGCGACGCCTTGCAGCAGGGCCTAGCGCGCGCGGTCGAACTCTGCGGGATCGAAGACGTGCTCACCCAGCGCGTCAAGGAGTGCTCCACCGGGTTCCGCCAGCGCATCGGCCTAGCGACCGCCATGGTCCACGATCCGCCGGTCCTACTCCTCGACGAGCCGACCCACGGCTTCGACCCCTTGCAGGTCTTGGCCTTCCGCGACACCTTGCGAGAGCTCAGCTCAGACCGAGCGATCCTCTTTAGCACCCACATCATCGGCGACGTCGAAGCCATTGCCGACCGCGTGTTGATCATCCACCAAGGGCGCTTGCTCGGCGATGGCCGCGTCGAACAGTTGGCCGCAGACGCTGGCATCCCTGGAGCCGGTCTCGAAGCCATCTTCGCCCACCTAGTCCGCACCACGACTCGACTGAGCGGTTCGGCTGAGCTCACTGTCGAAGCCTCGCCGAAGTCAACCCCTCCCCATGTCTGACGCGCAACGCCTGTCTGTTGCCGAGTGCCTGCGCGGCGCGCGCATTGTCTTCGACCGCGAGCTAGAGTCGTATTTCGACTCGCCCATTGCCTATGCGTACGCCGCGGTCTTCTTGGTGCTGTCTTGCACCACCTTTATGAACTCCTTTTTTCTCGACGGGGTCGTCGATATGGGGCCGTACTTCACCGCCCTGCCCTTCCTGCTGATCCCCTTCGTCCCTGCTATCACCATGCGAGCTTGGGCCGAAGAACGCGCCCAGCACACCTTTGAGCTACTGATGACTCTGCCGCTGCACTCCTTGCAGGTCGTACTGGGCAAATATCTCGCGGCTCTCTGCTTCTACGCCATCGTCCTCGCCGGCAGCCTGCCCATCGTGCTGATGCTCCTCTTCCTCGGCGATCCCGATCTCGGGCGCATCTGCGCGAGCTATCTCGGCGCGCTGCTGTTGGGTGCTTTCTTCCTGTCCTTCGGCCTCTTTGCTTCCGGCCTGACCCGCGACCAGATCGTGGCCTTTGTGCTCGCCGCGCTCTTCGGCTTCTTCTTCGTGCTCAGCGGGCACGAAAAGGTCGTCGAGGTCCTAGACGGACTCGCACCGGCCTATCAGCCAGGCACGTGGTTGTACGAAACCATATCGGTCCTACCTCACTACGAGGCTTTCGGCCACGGCGTAATCGCCCTTGCCGACCTGTTGTACTTCGCATTGATGAGCGGCTTTTTCGTCTCCATGAACTATCTCAGCCTCCAGCGGTCCAAGTATTGAAGCGGCACTTCTTGCTCCAAATCGCGCTGGCTTCCGCGCTGCTGCTGGGCATCGTCGCGTACGCCGGTCGCCTCCTGAACCTGACGGGAAGTTGGACCTTAGACCTAGCAGGGGACGACATCGCCACGCTCGCACCGGCGACCAAGCACTACCTCCGCTCCTTGGAAACCCCGCTTTCCATCACCTACTTCGCCACCGCCCGCGAAAACATGCCGGCGCACCTCAAAGAACTCGAACCCCAAGTCCGCCGACTCCTGTCGGCTTTGCGCGCCCAAGCACCCAACCGCATCGACTATCGAGTCATCGACCCGGACCAAAGCGGGCGCGCTGGCATCGGCTATGCCGCTAGCAAAAGGGCCTCCTCCTTCAGCGTGCGGCGGGTGTTGCACGACGAGCATTCCGAGCAAAAAATCTGGTCCTCGCTGGTAATCGCGCGCGCCAACGCATCCGAAGTGCTCGTCCAAAGCATCGAGCCAGAGCACCTGCCTTATCTAGAAGAGTACGTCATAGCCCAACTACAAGCCGGACGAGCGCCACCGCAACCGACCATTGGCGTCTCGTCACCGCCGCCCTTCCAGCTTTTGGCGGCCTTTCTCAACGAGGCCGGGCCAGTCGTCGAACTAGACCTCAATAGCAATCCCACCATCCCCCCAGAAATCGACGTTCTGTTCTGGATTCAGCCCGAAGTCGCCACGCCCGAGCACGTGCGGCAGTTGCTTGCCTTCTTAGAATCCGGCCGCAGTGCAGTTCTCGCCGGCAGCGCCTACCAGATCGGCTACGCCCTTTCGGCTGAGCTCAAGTCGAAGCCACAGGAGGACGCGATTTCCTATTGGGTACACCACGCGCCGCCTGCTTGGGGACAACTGCTCCAGCCCTTTGGCATCCGGCCGGCACCGGACCTGCTCGTCGATAAAAACACTGGGCCGGTCATCCTCGACATGGGCGAAATCGTCGCGCCCTTTCACCTCCGGGTGCTGCCCGCTTTTTACAACATGAAGAGCTTTGCCGCGCCAGGTCGCGGCGGGCTTAACTTCGTCGCCGCTAGCGCGCTCGAAATCGATCCGCAGGCCGTACAAGCCAAGGGCTTCCACGCGGAAATCGTCGGCACCACCACCGAAAGTCCTCGCGTCCTGCCCCTGCCCGCAGGCCCCTTTACCGACGCCGATTTAACCGGCGGCCTGCCCGTGCCCAAACAAAATTTGCTGGTCCTGCTCAAGCCGGACGATCCTTGGCAGGGTCAGCTATTCGTCTTGGCCAGCGCGTCGCCCTTCCAAGACGGCATCATCAACCAGCCCGGCTACGCCCACCGCGTCTTCCTGCAAAACCTCATCCGCACCTATGGCCAACCAGAGCGCGTATTGCGGGGGCGCGTGGAAAAGGGCGAGCCACAGCGGCTAGTCCCACCCAGCGCACTCGCCCGTTTCTTCTGGCGGTTCTTTGCGGTCTTTTTGGTGCCGCTGGCATTTGTAGGCCTCGGCGTTAGGCACTATCTGCGCTACAGCCGCCCGAGTTGGTCAACCGGCCGTAGGGGCCGCCAGCTCGGCCTCGCCTGCTTGGTACTCCTCGTCGGTGCGCTCGTCTGGCGCGGGCGCGGCCCTTATCTCGACCTGACGGCCGACCAACTCAACACGCCTTCGCCGCTCTTGGGCCGCTTGTTGCAGAGCACGTCCCTATCCGCCGAACTGATCGCCACGCATCGGGCTTCCATGCCCCGGCAACTCAAAGACGCCGAAGACCGCATCCGCACCTTGCTCGCCGACTGCAACATTCCCCTGCGCGTGATCCGGCCCGACGCGCTAACTCCCGACCAGCGGCAAACGCTCGCCGCCGAGGGACTGACACCCTTCCCAGTCGAAAGAGTCCTCCATGACACGCTCGCCACCCAATACGTGTGGAGCGGCCTGCGTCTAATTGACAACGCGCACACCATCGCCGTACCGCGCCTCGACCAGCACACCCTACGCCACCTCGAATTCCTCCTAGCCGCAGCCTCCCACAGTCTGCAACAGGGGCACAAAATGCGCGTGGCCGTCATCTCCGACTTACCGCGCCTCTCGCCGGCCGAGGCCCTCGAAGACTACCAGAAGAAGGGCCTTATCGCCCCGGGCGGCACCGACGTGTACAGCGACTTAAAAACCCTGCTCGCCGACTATCTCTACGACGTCCACTACATCAACCCCCGCGCGCCGAGTATGCCCACAGACGTAGATGTGTTGTTGTGGATGCAGCCGCGCCGCGACTCGGGTCCGATCCTGCTGCTGCTGAGCCAGCATCTCGCGCAAGGGGGCAAGGCCATTGTCGCCATGCAGCACTTCAACATTCAGCAGCGCCAGTACCGCGGCTCGGGATTTCAGACCGTGTACTGGCCCCAGCCCCAATTCCAAGACCTCGACCGCTACCTCCAACTCTTTGGCGTCGAACAACTCCGCGAAGTACTCTTCGACCGCACCCAGTCGCACCTCGACCTAGAGACCCAAGTCAACCGCACAGCCGTGCGCGAGTACGACCCGCAAAAGGTCGCCTTGCCTTTCTTGATCCGCGCCGTCGGCCAGCACTACGACCGCACCTCGCCGCTCACCCGGCACCTCGGCGATCAACTCTTTATCTGGGGAAATCGCTTTGCCCTGGACTCGTCCGAACTAAATAGTGCGGGCATAACGGCCCAAACCCTGATCTCCACCTCGCCCCAAGCCTGGGCGTACCCATGGCAGGGCGGTTGGCTGCCGCCCGAAGTCTTCGCCCCACAGACGTACCTGCCCGGCCCCCAACCCCTAGCCGCGCTGCTTACCGGACCTTTTCCCGAGGTCGCATTCGCTGAAGACGAGGATGGCCGCGCCATACTCCAGCGCGTGGGCGAACGCCCGCAACAAGCGGGGACCCTACTCTTGATCGGCTCTTCGGAAATGTTCAAAAACGAGTACTTGCTGACCCCAGGCTTTCAGCACGATCAATTTTTGCTCAATGCCGTGGCGTACAACGCTTATGGCGAGGAGCTAGCCGCCTTACAGGCTCGACAACCGACTCCGCGCGGCTTCCCCTTCCAAAGCACCGAGGCCAAGCGTCTGTGGCGCGTGTTCGTGGTAGGCGCGGGACCGCTACTGTTTTTGGGCTATGCCCTCTATCGCCGCACGAGGCGCACGTGATTCGCTTGCTCTGCGCCCTAGGGGCCCTGCTGGTCCTGCTCGTCCTCGGGGAGAGCGCGCTGCGCGAGCACCAGCGCGCGGTGCGCCGCGCCGCCGGAGCTTTGCGCCTCTTGGCACCCGAACCGGCCTCAGCAGTCGATCAGATTGAGGTCCACGCCGCCGGACGCCGTTGGCACTACGTCCGGCGCGGGAACATTTGGTATTTCCCAGCATACCACCGCGCCTTTGTCCTCAACCGCCGCGTCGAGCACCTGCTCCAGAGCCTGCTCGCCACCCCAGCGACCTTCGTCTCAACCGAGCCTGGAGACTTGGCCCGCTACGGTCTCGGTCCGGGTGGCGTCCGCATCCACCTGCTCGACCAACAGGGACGTCCCTTGCTCGAAGTGCGCCAAGGTCGTGGAGCACCCGGGGCCCGCTCTGGAGAATCCTATATCCAGCGCATTGGTGCCGACAGCATCTTCCACCTCCACGCCCACCCCGTCCATGCCCTCGACACCGCACCGCCCGCTCCGATGCTCGACCGCCGAGTCCTACCCCAAGCCTTGCAGCGCAAGGGCCTCCGGCGCATCGCCTTCGCCGGCGACCCTTCCTACCCGGTGCAATCCCTCAGCCGTCAGCTAAAAGCTATGACGGCGCCGGGTCCTATGATGCCAACCTACGAGTGGATCGCCTCGTCTGCGACCGGTGCAGAAACCTGCCTCTCCGCGAATGTAGAAGCCTACGCCGGCTTCCTCAAGCGCCTGACTTGGTCGGCTTTGCACGACCCGGGCCGCACCGATGCCTTTGCCCAAGCCCGCTATCTCTATCTCGAAGACGAAGAGGGCACCATAGACACCCTCGCCATCGGCGCAGCCGACGACCGAGGCCACTACCTCCGCCTCCACACCACTGGCCATATCTACTCCATAACGCCCGAAAGAGCCGCTCTCCTCTTCCCCACTCGCTCCGCCCTCCTCGACACGCTCTCCCAACCCTCGCCCTATCACCAAGCCGAGCGTTAAGCGTTAGACGAGCGCGACAACACAACGCTTCAGTCGCGCTACTTCACCAATAAACAACAAAATGGGACCTCAAATCGAGATCCCATTTTGCCAACGCGCTATTTAGCTATTGCTACTTCAGCAGCAGCATCTTCTTGACTTTGAGAAACTCTCCGCCCGCCTGCAAGCGATACAAATACATCCCCGCCGACAAGCTGCGTCCGCTGTCATCGGTCGCGTCCCACTCCACCGCGTAGCGACCCGCGCTCTGATGCTCGGCAACCAGCGTCCGCACCGGCTGACCAACGACATTATACACGGTCAACTCCACGTCCGCCGCTCGCGGCAACGCATACTGAATCGTCGTCGTTGGGTTGAACGGATTCGGGAAATTGTTCGCCAAGGCAAACGCTTCCGGCCGCGTTTGAACTGCTACCTTCGCCGCCTCTGACGCTCCTGGATCGCTCAGCGTAATCTCTACCTCGCCCCCCTCTAGCCCGTCAATCGTACCGACCAGCCTGATGGTCTCGTCGCCCTCCTCCAAGTCGTCGGCAACTGGATCGACGTAAAAATTCACCGTCCCTGTTATCGAGCCGGCCGGAATCTCAATCCTAGGAGTGAATAGCGCGTCGTAGTCCACATCGCGCGTCGCCGTGGACGCCTCGCCAATGGCCACGTTCACGATCGCGTCCTCTTCCAACGCTTTCCCATCCAACGTGGCGGTCACCGTAACAATGGTCAAAGCGTCATTCTCGCTCAACGTACTCGGATCCGCCGACAGCTCGATGGACGTACTCGGCGTTTCGTCATCTTTGAGCTCGATGTCCGTCGATAGGGTCTCGTTTGTCGATATGAGCGTGGCCTGCACGCCCAAAGCCTTCAGGCCCTCTTCATCATCGTCGTTGATGGGAGTAAGGGTCATCGTCGTCGTCCCCTCGGTAGCGCCAGCCGGAATGATGATAATCGCATTTAGTCTCGCCGTATAGTCCACATCGCGCACCGCCGCCGTCCCCTCGCTTGGCTCCACAATAGCAAACCGCACGACCTCGACCGACGTGGCAGCAGCCCCCAAGGTAAACGTCAGCGAGACTTCCGTCGTCGCAGCGTCCTCGCGGATCACCGCCGGCTCCGCCGTTAACCCCGCGGGCGCAACCCTAGGCGCAGGATTGACTGTGATGGCGAAAGTCAGCGTGGCCGTGGCGCTGTTATCGTCCGTTGCGGTGTAGGTGACTGCAACCGCACCGTCGGTCGCTTCCCTAGGCGTGCCCCCAAGCGTCCGCGTGGCCGCGTCAAACTCCAAACCCGCCGGCAAAGCCGAAATGCTATACGTCAACTCGCCATCGCCACCCGAAGCCTCCGGCAGCACCCAATCGGTAATCGTCGTCCCAGCCGTGTACGTCTGGTCGTTGATCGAAGCATCTGCTGCGAAGGCCGGCACCGTTCCTTCCTCCGGGATCGCAATGGTGAAGGTCAGCGTGGCTGTGTCGTCGTCGTCGTCCGTTGCGGTGTAGGTGACTTCGACCGCACCGTCGGTCGCTTCCCTAGGCGTGCCCCCAAGCGTCCGCGTGGCCGCGTCAAACTCCAAACCCGCCGGCAAAGTCGAAACGCTATACCTCAGCGCACCATCGCCACCCGAAGCCTCCGGCAGCACCCAATCGGCAATCGCCCTCCCAACCACGTACGTCTGGGCGTCGATGGCAATGTCCGCAGCAAAGGAAGGCACGCCGCCTGCACCGGTGTCTTTCAGCGTTATGTCCGCAGTGCCGACCGTCAGCTCGACATCGGCCCCATCAGCATATTGGGCGGTGATTTGATTGTTGGCGTACGGCACGGTCACCCTGATTATCTCGTCGCCCTCCGCGCTCTTGTCGTCATCAGGGGTAATGGTGATCGTCGTCGTCCCCGACACCGAGCCGGCCGGAATCGTCAGCGGACGCATTCTTGCTAAGTAGTCTATGTCGCGAGTCGCCTCGACAACATCCACGACATTGCCGTTATCGTCCGTATCCTTGGGATCAGAGTCAATGGTCAAAATCATGACCACATTGGTGTCGAAAACCTTCCCGTCCAATGTCCCGGTCACCACAACATCGGTCGCACCGTCACCTTCGCTTATCGTAGCCGGATCTACCGTCAGCGCAATGTTCGTGCTATTCGCGTCGTCGTCGGCGATCACTATTGTTCTAGTCGCCAACACGGCACCGACTGTAACCTGTATGTATATCGCCCCTCGCTGAACCACATCGGTGTCGTTATAGGGGGTGATGGTGAACGTCGTCGTCCCCTCGGTAGCACCAGCCGGAATGATGAACGGCGGGCCAAAGATCAGCTTGTAGTCCGCATCGCGGGTCGGAGTGTCCGTCACAGTAGCACCAGACGGCAAAACAGCGCCGGCCGGCAAAACAGTGAGCCTCACCGTCTCGTCCTCAACCAAGGCGTCCGTCAAGGTGACTTTTAGCTCGATCTCCGTCTCACCGGCATCCTCGCGAATACGCTCTTGACTGAGCGTAATGGCATCGGCCGTGGCAGCGATCTCCTTCTTTATTTTTATATCTACAGGATTGAGTGTTAGCCCATCGTCTTCAATCTGTATTCCCGGGGCGTCCGTATCATTATCAGGAGACGCCACCCGAATCGTGCCAGGCAATCGGCTTCGAGGAGTGATGGTAATCGTCGCTGTCCCCGACACTGAATTGCTCGGAATCGTCAGCCTCGTCAACGTCACAGTGTAGTCCAAGTCGCGCTCCGCCTCGCGATTGTCTTTCGTCGCATCGGCATCGTCGATATCGCCGTCGCCATCGGTATCAGTGTTGGGATCGTCTGTCAAATCGGGATGATTGCCAATGGTCAAGGCGAAGCTCGTCTCCTCGTTTAAAACCTTTCCATCCAAGGTTGCCGTCACCGTGATTTCGGTCGCACCATCGAACCGGTTTAGCTCGACAATATCCGCCGACAGGTTGATGTTTCTGCTCTCCTTGTCGTCGTCAATCAGCGCAATCGTCGCCGGTTCAACCGTCTTACGGCCAGCATTGCCGCTGATCACAACGGGAAGATCTTCGTCAGCGATATCGTCATTGATGGGGATGAAGGTGAGGGTCTCCGTGGCCTTTTTCTCGCCAGCCAAGATCATGAGAGTGGTTAGTCCTATGAAGAAGCGACTATTAAGCCCCTCGGAGGAAAGGCTCAAGAGCACATACGTATCCGCCTCCACCGCTGTATCATTAGTAACTTCGACTGTTACAGCGATTTCGGTCGCACCAGCGTCCTCGCGTACCCTCGCAGGATTTACCGACAGCCGATAGTCTGCCTGCACCGTTTGCTCGGCGCTAATCTCCAGTTCCTCGGCGGAATCCTCCGTATCCTCCGTTGTCGCCGGGCCGGACACAATCGCCGCTAGCCCGTTCGACAGGGCCCGGCTGTCTGCCGTGCATACTGCGCTTGCCGCCGCGCAATCGACTGTCGGTGGCAGAGAGATGGATACATCTACCTCCGAATCCGGCTCGATGGCGATCTCCCAGCCTATGTTGCTGCCCTGCTGCAAGCGCCGCGCCCGCGTCACCGTGCCGCCGGTCACGTCGAACACGTCTTCCCGCATGTTCACGAAGCTCATCTCGACTTCCTCGCTGAAATGCACCTCGAACGTGAACTCGCTGCCGTCGTGCGACTCAGGCATCGACTCAAAGCGCGCCGTCAGCGTCTGCGCCGCGGCCTCTCCGACCCACCCCAACGCCAAACCAGCGGCCAACAGCCAAGGCACACAGGCTAGGCGCTGTAGTAAAAACTTTGTATGTCTCATTACTCTACCTCCCCAAGAGAGCGTCTTCTATGTAAAATAATTGCCTGTCGATTTAAATATATAAAAGGGGGGTCTCAAATTGTAGTTTGAGACCCCCCTTTTACCAACAAACAGTGTAGTGGTTGCTACTTGAGCAGCAGCATCTTCTTGACTTCGTGGAACTCACCGCCCGCCTGCAAGCGGTAGAAATACATTCCCGCCGACAAGCTGTGACCGCTGTCGTTCGTCGCGTCCCACTCCACCGCGTAGCGACCCGCGCTCTGATGCTCGGCAACCAGCGTCCGAACCGGCTGACCGAGGACATTATACACGGTCAGTTCCACGTCCGCCGCCTGCGGCAACGCATACTGAATCGTCGTCGTTGGGTTGAACGGGTTCGGGAAATTGTCCGCCAAGGAAAATGCGGCCGGCAGCGTCTGCAACGATAGCGACGTGCTCGCGCCATTGGCGTCCGTAACCGTGTACGTATATGCGGTTTCGCCCTCCGCTCTCGGCGTACCCGCAATCGTCCGCGTGGCCGCGTCAAACGTCAGGCCCGCTGGCAGGGCCGGCGACAGGGTGTACGTCAGCGGTGCGGTGCCACCCGAAGCCTCTGGCAGCGCGAAGTCCTCCACGCGCTGACCAACGACGAATTCGCGGATTTTAGCCAAATCGTGCGAAGCTGTCGGAACGATCTTGCCGAATCCTAAACCGCCAAAACTCAGCCCCGGATTGACCGTGATGTTGAAGGTCAAAAAGGCGGCTTTTTCGCTCTCGTCAGTCACTATGTAGGTGACTTCAACTGCACCGCCAGTGGCGGCCGAAGGCGTGCCCGCAATCGTCCGCGTAGCCGCGTCAAACGACAAGCCCGCCGGCAGACCCACGAGTCTGTACGTCAGGGCACCCGTGCCGCCCGAAGCAGCCGGTAGCACGAGCGGGGCAATCGCCGCCCCAGCCGTGTACCTCTGGTCGGGAACCACGGCACCGGCGAAGCCAAAGGACGTACTCATCCCGGTGTTCACCGTAATGGAGAAGATCAACACCGCGGCTTTTCCGCCCTCGTCAACCACTATGTAGGTGACTGAGACCGCGCCGTTGGTGGCGGCCGTAGGCGTGCCCGAAAGCAGCCGCGTGGCCGCGTCAAACGACAAGCCCGCCGGCAGACCCACGAGGCTGTACGTCAGGGCACCCGTGCCGCCCGAAGCAGCCGGCAGCATGAGCGCGTCTATCGCCGTCCCAGCCGTGTACGTCTGGTCGGCAACCGTGGCATCGGCGGCGAAGGCAAGGGACCCATCCCCCGCCCCCTCATCCGGTTTCTCCGGCTCCGATGGCTCTGCTTGGTCGGCCAGCATGATCTCTACCGTGTCCCCCGTCAGCCCGTTGTTAACCACCATACTGGTCAATTTGATGATCTCGGTGCCCTCCCTTAGATCGTCGTCAATAGGCGTGATTGTAAGCTGCGTAGAGCCTGTTATCGAATTGGCTGGGATCTGAATCAGCGGATTGAACTCCGCGTCGTAGTCCAAATCGCGCGACGCGGTGGACGTCGCATCAATGGACAAGATCACGTTTACATCCTCGGCCAACGCCTTCCCGTCCAACGTGGCGGTCACCGTGACCGTGGTCTCAGCACTTGTTTCGCTTATCGTGTTCGGACTCACCGACAATTCGACAGACGTACTCGGCGTTTCGTCGTCGGCGATCTCGATGTCCTGCACTAGCGTTGCACCCGATGAGAACGCAGCTTGCACCCCGAGCGCTCTCAGGCCATCCGCCTTGGTGTTGTCCATAGGCGTGAGGGTGAGGGTCGTCGTCCCAACGGTAGAACCGGCCGGAATGGTGACGACCGTCCCGAGGGTCGCATTGTAGTCCACATCGCGTACGGCCGCCTTGCCTTCGCTTGGACCTACAATCGTGAATGTTATTCTCTCGGCCGTGTCCTTGGCAGCCATCAACGACACGATCAACGCAATTTGCGTCGTCCCAGCGTCCTCGCGGATCGACGAAGGAGTCGCCATAATCTCAGCGTCGGCAACCGGGGGCGGCACCTCACCTTCTCCGACTGTGATGGAAAAGGTCAACGGAGTGGCGGCGTCCCTATCGTTGTCAATTACCGTGTAGATGACGGTGACTGGGGCGTCGGTCGCGGCCGCCGGGGTGCCCGAAAGCGTCCGCGTAGCCGGGTCAAACACCAAACCCGCCGGCAAACCCAACGAGAAGATGTTGTACGTCAGCGGCGCGTCGCCGCCGATAGCTTCCGGCAGCACGAGCGGATCTATCGCCACCCCAGCCGTGTACGATTGGTTGTCGATCGCAGCGTCGTCGGCAAAGGTCGGTTTCGTCGGATCCCGCGGCGCTGGCTGCGACGGCTTGTCCGACTCATCTCCCTTGGGGGTATCTTTCAGCGTTATCGTCGCTGGTTTGACATCCAACTCTACGGGGTTCCCATTTTCATCTTCGGCTGTGGGTTTCCTCACGTTCACCAAGCGGATCTTTTCGTCATCTTCCTCCTCACTGTCGG
Source organism: Candidatus Latescibacterota bacterium (assembly GCA_965116675.1). Classification (GTDB taxonomy): domain Bacteria; phylum Latescibacterota; class UBA2968; order UBA8231; family UBA8231. The sequence continues at coordinate 4,705,123 of OZ220721.1, read as the reverse complement.
TGAGGGGGGTGATAGTGAACGTCATCGACCCTTCTGTCGAGCCTCCCGGAATCACCAGTGGGGGCACGGAGGTTCGGTAGTCAGCATCGCGCAGCGCTGACCCATCAAACCCCCCCTCAATGGTCAAGCCCACTGTCACTGCATCGTCGAACACCTTCCCGTGCAAGGTGCCGGTCACCGTAATCGCGGTCGGCTCCGCTCCCTCATATATGTTTTCCGGACTCACTTCTAGCGTGATCGAATCGCTCGTCGTGTCGTCATCGGTAATCAGGATTCCTTTGGCAGCGAGGAAGTTGTCGTTAATTCTAGCAACCACCCTGAAAACCCGGAGTTCATTTCTGACGTTGTTGTTGACCGGTCTGACGACCATCGTCCCCGTCCCTTTTGTCTCGCCCCTCGGAATAAAAATCGCCGGCAGATCCACCTTGTACTCCGTATCGCGATTCGCATCCAACGCCTCCGAGTACTCCCTGAACTCCTCTTCCGACAGCTCTGCTAGCAGATTACTTCTGCCGCCCTCAACTCTGAAGCGCACTGTCGCGTCATTCGCCAAGGGGTCCTTCAAGGTAATTTCCAGCGTGACCTCCTTGGCCACAGCATCCTCGCGTACCAAGAAAGGCATCGCTGTCAGCGTTGAAGGGCTTTTAGTAGGATCGCGCTCCGCTATTTCGATTGAACTACCAACGATCCTTACGGGAGTGTCAGTGTCCTCAATGTTTACCGCACCCCCAAGTATATCAACCGGAGTAGAACCAATCAGCCTGATCAAGCCGAATCCTTTGTTCAGAGGAGTGATGGAAATCGTCGTCGCCCCCGACAATCTGCCACCTCGAATGGTTATCGGATACAGATCATCCTCATAATCCACATTGCGATTCGCGCTCTCCTTTTCGCCCTCTTTATACGTCTCGTCAATGCGCAAGAAAAAACGCAGGTCTTTATCTAGCGGGCTTCCATTCAGGGTGGCTGTCACGACGATGTCGGTTCTACCAGCATTCCTATTTAGATTGGCCTCAGAGACTGAGAGGCTGATCGCCGTGCTTACCTTGTCAGCGTCAACCATCCGAATATCTGTTGACCCGTTAACTTCAGAGGTACGGCTAGTCTTGATCGTGACAAGCAGATCGTCGTCGGCGAGATCTTTGGCAGAGTCTCTATCGTTATCATTGATAGGGGTGAATGTTATCGTTCCCTTCCCCTCTTGCTCATCCGCCGGGATCGTGATCGTGGGAAATGAGTCTATTTTGAAGCGATCCTGATCCGGCTGATTAGTGGCGATCTGCAAGGTCACCTGAGTATCCGTAGCTTTCGGGTCACCGCTATGTTCGACGGTCACCTCGATTTCGGTCTCACCGGCATCCTCGCGCACAGTACTAGGATTCACCGTCAGGATATAGTCCGGCCCCACCGCTATCTGCTTGGCGAAATACTCTATTCGAGGCTGGCCAGTATCATCTCCATCGGCAACCGTCACCTTCATCCTTACCCAATAAAAATCCGCTAACGCTCTCTGATCCGTGCCATCACCAAGGGCGAAAGAAAGGGTGTCGCTGCGGACGTCACCTGTAGTGCCGGGGGTGGTGTTGCCACCTGTGGATGTAAATGTTAATGACTGAGAATTATTGCTAAAAGCAGTAGAATTAACTAGAACAGCCGAAGTCACGTCATCAGTAGTAGGGAAATCATTATCCCCATCAGGATCTCTAATATCAGCAGGAATCTCCCCCTTGAATAAACTCACCTCGTAGGTAGTGGCTGCCGTCCCGCTTCCCGAGTTGTAATTCTTCGAAAAAGAATCACTCCAGCTCACATAGAGCTCATCATCAAGTGCAGCCACATTGTCCGCATCCTCAACCACCTTATGGTCTAAAACCAAATAAGGATCGGTGGCATGCCTATGAGTGGCATCAGGTTTACCATGACCTGTCACACTGCTTGGATCAGCCACAGCCTTCCCGCTCCACCCTAGCACCAAACCAACCGCTAATAGCCAAGGCACACAGGCCCAGCGTCGCAGCAATAACTTTCTGTGTAGCATTACTCTACCTCCCCAAGTTAAGAGTAATTCTAGATAGGTTAATTCAAATATAGCACATAGGGCCTCAAATTTCAATCTGAGGCCCTATTTTTATGAACGCGCTGTACAGGAGTGCTACTCGACGAGGCTCACAATTCCTCAATTCGATGTACGTGCCGCTGGCCAAGAAGCGACACAATGTTTGTTGAGCGATCGACAATTACGGCAAACTTAGCATATACCTCTGAAGCATGGACCTGTAGCCAAGCTGCATTGCGGTCGAATTGTTCGCGCTGCGCCTCGGCTTCCGCAAGCTCGGTCGAATCCGTTATCTCCTCAATGACGATCGGCGGGTAGGTCATGGCACGAACACCTTCAGCCCGATATTGAGTAGGGTCAAGATAAAGGTCATGGCGATTAAGAGCATCTTAATGCTGCCTTTGAGTTCGCCAAGCTCCGCCTTGAGTTCCCCCCGCAACGCAGCAATATCCGTCTTGAGTTCCCCCCGCAACGCAGCAATATCGGCCTTAGTAGCCAAGTGCTCATAGGCTCCCTCTAGCCGGGACACGCGCTCGGTTAAGTCCGTCGTCTCAGTCATGACCTTCTCCTCGTGGTGCTACTTCAGCAGCAGCATCTTCTTGGTTTCGAGAAACTCACCGCCCGCTGTGTCTATTTGGGTTGGCACTTCTTAGCGTCGGTCTCGGCTCTCACCCGAAAAAAACCGTTCTGAATTCCTCAAAACTCGACGCCTGTATGGCCGTGCGATGCAACTGATTGAGCCGTGGCACCTCGTCGATGGCTCGAATGGGGGCGGCCAACGATTCGGCGGCGTCAGCACCAAAGCGAAGCTCCACCACCTCGAGGAGTGCTTCAATCGCGTGCTTTCTTTCGCCTTGCTCAATGCCTTGCTCAATGCCTTGCTCAATGCCCTCCTCGCGGGCTTGCTGGGTCAGGTATTGGGCAAACGAGGATTCGCGTATAAGGTCCATGAGATACTCCTTGGAAACAGTGGCCGTGATCGTCTGAGGATTATACACTAAGCTGCTCAAGAGCGTCAACCCGGTGAGAACATCGGCTTTGACCGACCGCTCCAGCGGCATGTCCCACGCCTTGGCCACACAGTGCTCCAGCCACGTGGCCTCGATCTGTCCGGCCGGTGGCTGCATCAGGGGCGCAAACGGCAGCAAGCCCACCGACCCGCTGTCGAGCACGGCTTGACCGGGCAGTTGGCTTAGGCGGATCACTTTGTAGCGGATCACGACGGAATAGTCGGGATGCTCTTGAATATAGTAGCCCGGATCGCGTCGTCCGGCGTTGGGTCGCAAGTAGAGGACGTGAGCATACACCGGCAGGCCGTAGCGTTCGATCAGGCGGCCGATGTAGCCGGCCATGCGGCGGGGCATGGGGGTATCGGTGCTATCAGTGGTTTGAAACTCGTGGTGGACCAACACCTCGTCGTTGCCGATGCACACTCGGAGGAGGCTGTCGGGGCGGCGGACGTTGGGTTGCTCGGTGTCGAGCACTTTGACGTCTTCGAAGTCGTCGCGTTGGAGGGCAAAGCGGGCGAAGTCAGCCGGGTGGGTTTGGATGAGATGTTTGGCGACCGTATCAAATTCAGCCATGATCTCTGCCTTGGGTTGCGGATGAGTTGGTATCCGCAACAAGGCAAAAATCGTACCACGGCGGCGGCTTAGAGGGGAGGCGGAGGATGGGAGGTGCTGGAGTGTAGCGGAAAAGTTACAGTCATGACTTCTCCTTGTACTATAAATATAGGGGCGACCAGCCTGTCAGCCGGTCGCCCCTATACCTACCGATTCGGTTCTGCTGCGTAACGTCAGTTACTTGAGCAGCAGCATCTTCTTGGTTTCGAGGAACTCACCGCCTGCCTGCAAGCGGTAGAAATACATCCCCGAAGACAAGCTGTGACCACTGTCGTTCGTCGCATCCCACTCCACGACGTAGCGACCCGCATTCTGATGCTCGGCAACCAGCGTCCGCACCGGCTGACCTATTACATTGTATACAGTCAGCTCCACGTCCGCCGCCTGCGGCAACGCATACTTGATCGTCGTCGCTGGGTTGAACGGGTTCGGAAAGTTGTTGGCCAACGCGAACACCTCTGGACGCGTCTGCAACTGCACCGGAGCCGGCAACGCCAGACGGTTGAAGCCAAACTCGCTGTCATACGTCTGGTTGTCGATGATCTCAATGACCGTGTCCTCGATCTCCGTCGTCGGACGGAAGACCAAGCTCAGCGCCACCTCGCCATCGGAAACCACGTCCCCGTGGGCGGCCACAGTCAAAACACCGGCTTGGTTAGCCAGCACCTGCGGCGTAGCAAACTCGCTGCCACCCAGCGGCTGATCGGTCAGCACCCGGACAAACTCTAGCTGGCTGGCGTCATACTGCACCTGCAAGCCATAGCCCTTGACCGCGACAAAATCGGCTACGCGCACGTCGAGGATGAAATCCTCACCCACGATGGGCATCCCCGTCCGCGCATCCAGATACATCCGCGCATCGGCGTTGAGGCCAGCGAGCATGGGCACGCGCTTGCCAGCGGCAGCCGTGCTGCGACCGAAGTTGTCGGCAAAGACGAAGAAGTCGTCGAAGTCGATCATCGCGCTCGGCGCGAGGTCGAACGCCGGATCAAACCCAGCGTCTTCCTCCGTCAAACCAAAGAGATCAGCTAAAATGAAGAAGTCGTCGAAGCCTACGCGATTGTCAGCGCCGAACAAACCTAAGATCGCGCGACCCTCGCTATCGACCACGACGTTGCGCACGGCCATTGCCGTCTGCTCGATATCGGAACCCGTTTCGTTGTCCAAGTCGTAGGGCCGCACCTGATAGGTGTAGCGCACGCCGTTGAGCGCCGTTTCATCAATAAAGGACGTAATACCAGCGTCCACCTGCGCGATCATAGCGAACTCGCCTTCAGCACCCGTCTTGCGATAGATGCTGTAGCCATGGACGCCAGCAACGGATTCAGCCGAGGTCGGACCGATGGCCCCGATGGCCTCGGCAACGACGCCCTGCAAGAGCCGGTCGGACGGCGAGAGCTCCCACATCAACGCGATGCGGCTACCCTCGTCGTTGGGCGCGTCCAAGACGCTCAGGGACGGCACGGCCAACGGCGCAATATTGTCGATCGCGCGAACCGGCTCTTCGGTAAGGGTGATCGCCGAACGAGCCAAGACCCCTTCGACGACATTCAGCCTCGGGGCCACGCCTTGGGCGTAAGCGAGCGCTTCCGGCAGCAGCGAGGCAAATACCGGTCCGTCACCGGCTTGTGCCGCTTCCCTGCTAGCCATCAGCGTCTCTGCCATCAGCGCGTAGGGCTGGTTCAGGTCTGTGGCTTGGACGAACGCGGCCTTAGCGGCAGCGCGCGTAGCCGTGCTGCTTCGACCGTCGGCCTCGGCGGCAATGCCCCATATAGCAGAGGCATTGTCAAGCGTAGCGACGATGGCGCGACCAACCTGTTCGTCCGGCACGGCATCGACCATGGCCCAAGGAATCATCTCAGCGCGCGGCTCATCCAGTGTGACCAGCCCCCCATCTTCGCCTACCACCGTCGTTACTTGGACTTCGCGGAAGATGCGATAACCGTCCAGCGAGGCGTGATCTTCCGACAGATCCCAAGTCAGCATTATGAAGCCGCCTTGGTCTCCGGCACCGTCAGCACCCTTGTAGTCTTCAGCAATCAACTCGTCCGGCGCGTCGATAGGCGGCGGCACCACTTCGATGGTGAACAACGGCACCGGCAACTCGGCACCAGCTTCGTCTCTCACTATGTAGGTGTACGATTGGGTAGCAGCAGCCGCTGTCGGCGTACCCGAAAGCGTCTGCGTAGCCGAGTCAAACGTCAAGCCAGCAGGCAACGCCGGCGAAAGAGAGTACGTCAAATTCCCCGTACCGCCCGAAACCGCCGGTAACTTCAGCGGCTCAATCGCCTTGCCAACCTCATACACGTAAGCGGTGGCCAGTTCGATAGGCGGCGGTCCTTGCACTTCGATGCTGAACGACGGCCCCTCCAACTCGGCACCAGCTTCGTCTCTCACTATGTAGGTGTACGATTGGGCAGCCGCCGCCGCCGTCGGTGTGCCCGAAAGCGTCCGCGTGGCCGAGTCAAACGTCAAGCCAGCAGGCAACGCCGGCGAAAGAGAGTACGTCAAATTCCCCGTACCGCCCGAAACCGGCGGGAACAACACCGGCTCAATCGCCTCGCCAACCATATACGTGTAAGCGTCGGCCAGTTCGATAGGCGTCGGTGCCTGCACTTCGATGGTTTGTGATGGCAGTGGAAAACTCGCGCCAGCGTCGTCCGTGATCGTGACCGTTACTGTGGCCGTACCTGCTTCGGAGGGCGTACCCGAAATCGTCCGCGTAGCCTCGTCATACGATACGCCAGCGGGAAGCCCTGACACAGTGAGAGTATAAGGCGGGGTTCCCCCTCCAGACGCCTGCAACGTAGAGTCATCCCACAATGGAATCGGCTCTATCGGCTTGCCCACCTCATACGTCTGCGCTGTGAGACTCTGTGCATCGGCCGAGGTGATATGAACGCCGGGAAAGAAACCGCTTGCTCCCAAAAGAGCTAGCAGGGCAACGGGCAACAACATTCGCTGCATGATTATCTCCTTTCAAGGTGATTTAGCGGACTTGCTCGCCAAAGAACACCAGTAAGCGACTGGCTCCTGACGACTGCCGCAGGATGCTTCTCTTTCTTAATTAGCACTAAGATATAGTAATAAACTCTTTTTTGCAAAATAATATTTGCGTCAGATCGCTTTTCCTCTTACATCCTAATTCTATCTTCCCACACACCCCACCTATCCCCAAAGGAGTCGCTCTATGAAGCGCTTACTCTCTAGTGCGTTGTCCCTCGTCCTCGTCGGCGCACCTGTGGTGGCTGATGACGAAGCGGATGAAGCGAATGTCTATGAAATGGGAGAAATGATCATCACCGGCTCCAAGCTGCCGCAGACGCCGGGAAATGTGACCCAGAAAATTTCCATTATCACCGCCGATGAGATGGGCTCCTTAGTCCTCGGCAACGGCAACCTAGCGGAGATGCTCTCCTACACCCCGGGCAACTTCGCCAACGTCCTCTCCCGCAACGACGCCAACTGGGGGTCGTCTGGCGGCTTGGCGCACACCTACAAGGGGTACATGCTCGACGGCCTGCCAATTGACGCCTTCGTCGATCTCCAGAGCCTCGATCCGTGGGCCTTCCAGCGGGTCGAAGACCAGCGCGGCTCCGCCTCGGTCCTCTATCCGACCTATTTGGCCATGGACTTCGCCGGCAATCAGTCGCCGCTGGCCGGGACGGCCAACTTCATCCTTAAGGAACGCGTCGGCAGCACCCGCACCAGTGCCTCGGCTTATTACGGCTCCTACAACACCCTCGGTGGCCGCTTCTTCCACCAGCGCGCCGCCGGCAACCTGCACCTGTTCTTCGGCGGTCACCATGAGGACTCGGACTACACCGACTACGGCACCGAAGGCTCGTGGCTACAGATGGATGACGACCCCGAGTACGAGAAAACCAAGATGTACATGCGGGGCACTTACTTCCTCGACGACCACGGCCAGCGGGCCTCCATCTACGCCCACCGCACCTGGCACACCGGCGACGCCGGCCGCATCAATCGAGACTTCGGCCACACCTACACCACCATCAACGCCGGGTACACCAACCCGTTCGCCGACAAAGCCACCATCCAAGCCAAGGTCGGCTACCGCGACTACGTGCGCCGCTGGGAGGAGGATGGCATCTGGGAGGATCCCAAAAGCCGCGAACTGCGCTCGGAGGACGGGGTTGACCAGTCCGTCATACCAGCCGATGTCTCCCTCTCCATCATAACTCGGGAGTCGGACGTGCTCACCGTGGGTGCCGACTATCAGCTCGCCTCGTACGAGACTTCGCGCGAGATCGGCGAGATAAGCCCCGGCAACGACGCCACGGCCACGGCCTTCGGCTTCTACGCCCAAGAGGAGTTGCGGCTGAATCAACTGATTCTCCGCGCCGGGGGACGCTACAACATCATTTCCCACGACATTGACCTGTTGCAGGGTGCTCCGCCAGGCGACGACAGCAACTCTTGGAACAAGGTCCTGTTCAGCGGCGGGGCGCGCTACAACCACAGCGACGAGCTCGCGCTGTACGCCAACCTAGGCACCAGTTTCAAGGCGCCTTCCCTCAAATCGGTGGGCGGCACCATCCCCTTGGCAAGCAAGGGGGACAGCACGGTCAGCGGCCACGTCCCAAACCCAGACATCAAACCAGAGTCCGGGACCAGCTTCGACGTAGGCGTGAACCTCCGGCCGAGCGATGGCTTACAGGTCGGCCTGCGCGGCTTCAACATCCTGCTCGCGGACCAGATCGCGCAGCGGGCCGTGCCCGATGCACCCCAGTCGGAGGACATCAACGCCGGCAACACCACGACGCGAGGTGCCGAAGTTGAGATCACCCACCGCCTCAACGAGCAAGTGGAGTGGTTTGCCAACTACACCTATACCAGTGCCGAAGTAACCGAGAACACCGAAGATCCGAGCAAGGTTGGCGCTAAGATCAACTTCGTGCCGGAGAGCGCGATCGGCGTCGGGGTTCACCTCACCTTCCCCCAGGGCTTGCGGGCGACGGTCACGGCGCAGTCCTACAGCGGCATCTACCAAGACATCAGCACAGACGCCGAGACTCTCGACGGGTATATTCTAATGAACGCTCGCATTGAGCAGCGCGTCCGCACCCAAGACGGGTACGACCTGAGTCTCTATCTCGAACCTTACAACATCACCAACCAAACCTTTGAGATGCCGTGGGGTTTTCAGGATCCCGGCTTCTCGGTCAACGGCGGCCTGATGGTCTCCTTCTAGCATCACGACCACCGCAGGGGCAACCCTTGTGGTTGCCCCTACGATACGGCCCCAACTGATGGCTATATCCCTCTCCCTTCTTCTCGCTCTCCTACTCGCCGGTACTCCGACTCTCGCAGAAGGCGTGGCGGCCACCGACTTCCGCGGTCGCCGCATCGAACTGGACAAACCGGCCGAGCGCATCGTCTGCCTCCTCGAAAGCGCCCTCACCGGCCTGTACATGCTCGGAGCCGAAGCGCGTCTCGTCGGCATTTCGACCAATATCTACCAAGAGAGCGTCTTTGCGTACTACGCGGCTATGGACGAACGCATCCGCGAGCGCACCCTGCCGACGCCGGGGAACTGGGACTTCGTCAACATCGAGAGCATAGTGGCGCTACAGCCAGACCTAGTCATCCTCTGGTCGGGTCAGGACGAATCCATCGCCGCCCTCGAAGAGAAGGGGATCCCCGTCTTCGGAGTCTATATCGAGCGCTTTGCGGATATTCACCGCGAGATCACTGCCCTCGGCGAACTGACCGGCACCCAAGAGCGAGCGGCCGAGCTCCTCGCCATTGCCCAAGATGAGTTGGAAGCGGTGCGGCGCAAGACCGTCCTCGGCGAAGGAGAAGCCAAGCCGCGCGTGTACTTCATGTGGGACCAAGGGCCGCTGGAGACGGCCGGTCGCAACAGCACCGTGCAGGAGCTAATTGACCTAGCCGGGGGAACTAACGTGGCAGGCGACAGCGAGCTAGAGCATCTCGTCGTCAATCTCGAAAACGTCCTCGTCTGGAACCCAGAGTTGATCGTCATGTGGTGCAACGACCGGCTCGATGTCGAGGACATAGGCGAGCTATCCGGCTGGCGCTCGCTCTCAGCCGTGCGTAACGGGCGGGTACGCGAATTGCCCGATCCCTTCTCGTGCGACTTCTGGACCCTCAAGTACATCTTCACCGTCGATCTCGTCGCCCGCTGGTGCCATCCAGACCGCTTCTCCGCAAAAGACCTAGAAGAACTGCGAGCCGACCTGCTGAACAAGCTATACGGGGGACGACTCGGGGAACTGCCGTCTCTTTCATACGGGACAGGAGACGGCCCGTGAATAACACGTTCCGCCGCCGCCTTATTTACACCCTGCCGCTGCCGGTCCTCTTCGGCTCCCTCCTGCTCGGTCCTTCGGCCAGCGCCGAGGCGTGGGAGATTCTCGTCTGGCTCTACGGCCTGCTCTTTCGCGGGGCGACCGCCGGAACCGAAGAGTCGCTGGTGGGGACGATCGTGTGGGAGGTGCGCCTGCCGCGCATCCTCCTCACCTTTCTAGTGGGAGGTGCCTTGGCCGCGGCCGGCAACGCCTTGCAGGCGCTGTTCCGCAATCCCCTCGTGGCCCCCTACATCCTCGGGCTTTCCTCTGGTGCTGCCTTTGGCGCAGCTATAGCCCTAGTTCTGCCGTTCCTGCCGCTCCAGCCCACGGCCTTCGGCTTTGGCCTGCTCGCCGTGGGCTTGGCTTACTTCCTAGCCCGCACCCGCAAGACTGTATCGGTCGTCTCCCTCATTCTCTCGGGAGTAATCGTCACCGGGATCTTCACGGCCCTGCTGACCATCGTCCAGTTCCTCACTGACCCGTACAAGCTGCAAACCATCGTCCACTGGACTATGGGCAACCTGCACAATTCGAGTTGGGCCAAGTTGCGCTCCGCCGCTCCGGGAATAGGCATCGGCGTAGTCTGGCTCTTTCTCTTTCGCTGGCGCATGAACGTGCTGGCTCAAGGCGATGAAGAAGCCCGCGCCGTCGGCCTAAACCCAGAGCGGGAGCGAGTGCTAATCCTCATTCCAGCAACCTTAGCCGCTTCCGCGGCGATTGCCGTGGCCGGCGTCATCGGCATGATTGGCCTCGCCGTGCCGCACATGGTGCGCATGATGCTGGGGCCGGACAACCGCCACACCCTGCCGGCCTCCTTTGCCTTTGGCGGGGCCTTTTTGCTGCTGGTCGATACCTGCTCGCGCACGTTGGCTTCCTTTGAAATTCCGGTCGGGGTCTTCACCACCCTGCTCGGCGGGCCGTTCTTCATCTTTCTTCTCAAAAAGGCGCAGATCGGATGGGAGACTTAGCACCAGCCATCCAAGTAGAGAAGCTCTTCTTTGCCTACGAAGAGAGGCCGATCCTCAACGAGGTCTCGCTGGAGATCCCGGCGGGGCAGTTCACCGTCCTCCTCGGCAAGAACGGCAGCGGCAAATCGACGCTCATGCGCATCTTAGGCGGGTTCCTCGACTTTGAGCGCGGCAACGTGCATATCATGGGGGAGGAACTCCGCTCCTTTTCGTCCCGGCGGCGGGCCCGCGTCCTCGGCTACCTGCCCCAGCACCACCGGCCGGTTTTCCCCTTTTCCGTGCAAGACGTAGTCCTGACCGGCCGCGCCAGCTACGTCACCTATGTCCCCAAGCAGGAGGATGTGGAGATCGGCATCGCGGCGCTGGAGCGGGTCGGCGTTATCCACCTGAAGGAGCGCCCCTATACCGAGCTATCGGGGGGGGAACAACAGCTCGTCCGCATCGCCCGGGTTCTAGCCCAACAACCCCGCCTTATCCTCCTCGACGAGCCAAGCTCGCACCTCGACTTCCTCAATCAAGCGCACCTGCTGCGCCTAATCCGCGAGTTGGTCGATGCCGACCTCACGGTCCTCGCCGTCCTGCACGACCCCAACAGCGCCTTCCTGTATGGGGATCACTTCATTTTCCTCAAGGATGGTTCGGTGGAGCGGCTGCCAGCGGCCGAGCGGCCGTGGGACCGCGACTTCTTAGAGCGGATCTACGACACTGAAATGGATTCAATCCCCTACGGCGACCGCGCCCTCGTAGTGCCGAAGGGGTGAGCGACCTCAGCCGCTGTGCAGAACTATATCGCGGTCGTCGCCGCGCAGCGGCAACTCGACCCAAGCACCACCAGCGCGGTGGGAGGCGTGAAAGGCAATAATCGCCTCTAAGGTGCGTACAGCTTCCCTCACATCATAGGAGAAGGGCCTCTCCCCGTCGAGCCAATTGACGATCTCGTCAACGGCCCGATCCATGCCGCTGTCGGGCGAGTCATCGGGCAGAAACTCGCGGTCGTCGCCGCGCACGATCTCAATGTCGCGGTTGCGGCAGATGGCGTAGCCTTCGGTACCGTGGAAGCGGTGGCGCGGTGGCGCAGTGCCGTAATCGGCCGCGTCAACCATGCAGATCAAATCGCCCTGCGGCGCGCCATCGACCGCGGGCAAATCGCGTCCGAGTCGCAGCAGACCCCAGCCGCCGGGATCGGCGAAGGCGGCACCGCGGCAGTCGGGTTTCCCCGACAGGTCGAGGGTGCCGGAGACCGCGGTCACCGACAGGCCGGTAACCATCTGTACGGCGTCGATCATGTGCGTGCCGACGTTGCCGAGGCGGCCAGAAGTCCACTGGAGCGAGGCCGAGGTCAACGTGCCGAGCGCACCAGCGGCGATGCGGTCGCGCAGCGCCCGATAGCCGGGGTGGAAGCGCAAGTTGTGGTTGATGACGAGCAGAGCACTGGCCTCGTTACAGACGGACAACATGCCCTCGGCCTCGGAGACCGTCGCCGCAATGGGCTTTTCGCAGTAGATAGCGCGGGCACCGGCTTCTATGGCCGCTTGGGTGATCTCGGCGTGAACGGGGGTGTACGTGGCGATCGAGACGATGTCGAGGGGCGCAGCTGCGCGCAGCATTTCGCGCCAGTCGGCGAACGCGGACACGCCGTAACGCGCGTGGAAGCGCTCGCGCCGCCCGTCGTCGCGACTGCTACCAGCGACTAAATCGACCCGGTCGTGATTGCACAGTGCCCCTACGTGCGTGCCGTCGAGGTCCTCGACGAGCTGGCCGAGGACGTCGCCCGAGACCTGATCTGCACCTCCGATAAAGCCCAATCCCACGATCGCTGCACGGTATCTCGTTTCTCCTGCCATAGTATTCCTCCTTAGACGTTGCTCCAAATCATCAGGCCCCAAGGCCGAGTACACGTACGCAAGTACCGGGAATTCGCAATTCCTAAGTGACGTTACGCACGGCACCGAACCGGTCGATGTAGGGGCGTCCCTTGTGGGCGCCCATGCGACCTGGTGTATTCAGCCAGCGGGATCCGACGAGGGCAACCACGAGGGTTGCCCCTACAATGCGTAACATCAGTTCCTAATTCTCACAGCCGAGTACGCGTGCACAGGTCCCACCCATAATCGCCGCCAGATCCCCGGCAGAGAGGAACCCGCAGTAGTCCTCAATCCAGCGGCGCGACTGGTGATAGGTGCAAAACCGGTTCTGGAAGGGCATATCCGTGCCCCACAGTAGCCGCTCGGCACCAATGCGCTCGACCATCTGCTCAAGCGTCGGCCACAGCTCGCGGTACGGGTAGTCAAATAAGTCGCCGAGGCGCACCGGGAAGCAGACCTCTATGCTCAAATTCGGATTGTCAAAGGGATCCCATATCTCGTCGGGCAGATCAATCCGACTCGGAGAGCCGGAAGGATCGTCGTCGAGGAAGAGACGCCACGGGAAACCGTGCGTGAGGCTGCACAGCACGTCCGGGTAGCGCTCCATCCAGCGCACCAAGATGTCGAGCTCTGCTAGGTAGCCGCGCCGCCGGCTCTCCACGGTCTGCAACACCGAAGCTTCACCCGGCCCGGTGCCGAGCGTAAAGAATACGGGCACGCCGAGCGCGGCCACTGCCTCCCAAAACGGACGCAGATGCTCCCCATCCCACGGATCGGAACGATAGTAATAAGCGTGGGGCGGGTTGAACTTGATGGCGTGCAGGCCGTGCTGCTCAACGGCAGCAGCAGTCTCGGCGATGACGGCATCGAGTTCACCAGCCAAGCGCCACTCATCAACGGGGGCCATCGAATAAATGCGCTCTGGATCGACAGCGACCGACTCAGCCTGAAACGCGGGATCGCGGCCCAACATGGCATCGACGTGCAACAGGACCTTATCGACGCCAGCGTAGTCCATCTCGGCCAGCAAGTTGTGGGGCGTGTGCTCCAAGTGAGGCAAATTGGGCGGGTAGAACTGCTTGGTGAAGTCCTCGCCGTCTATCGTCCACACCACCCGTCCCTTGTCGTGATCAACGCGGAAGTTGACGTCGGGCAGGTTGTCGAAATCCATGGCCCCACCAGGAGCTGCCAGCACATCGGAAGAGGCCGGTGCGCGGTCGCGAATGCGCCAAGCGGGCTGGTGGTGAGAGGCCTGACCGCCCTGGACCCAGCGCAAGTGATCGGCGGCAGTGGGATGCCCGGCGGGAGAATCGGCGGCGGGAAAGCAGTAGGCGTGAGAGTCAATGATCATGGGCAGCACCTTGGCAGTCGCGGTCGGAGGTCACGAAAGCTCCCGCGCGAATTCGTAGGTCCAATCGACGACCCGGAAACCGTGGTTGGTATAGAATAGGAAGGCGCGGTCGTTGTCAAAAGCGGTGCTGATGGCACCGTGGCGATAGCCGCGCTCGCGCGCCAAGTACAGGGCGTGTACCAGCAAGAAGCGTCCGAGACCACGACCCTGGTGTTCCTCTTCCACGCCGAGCCAGTCGCAGAACGCGAAGTCGTGAGCCTCGTCGGCAGAAGAGGAATCGGCACCGCTGACCAACTCGCACTCGCCGATACCGTCGCCGTCCTGAACGGCTCGGACCCGCAATCCCGGTCGGGAACCGGCCCCCGGGCGATCCTCGACGCAAAGCTCGTAGTCGAGTCCACTAGCATCGCTAGCCAACTCCGGCTGCATGTCCAGCCAGTCGAGAAACACCTCGCCGCCAGTCTTGGCGTAGCCGCGGAAGCGCACTAGGGCCTGCACGTGATCGAGGTGATCGGACAAGTAGGCATGGGGAAAGGCATAAAACGGGTAACGCCAGGGTTGCGGCATGACGACGCTGCGCCGCAGATTCCGTTCGCGCATCCAAGATTCGGCCGCTGCCAACAGCGCATCGCCCACGGCGCGCTCGCCGCGGCGGTAGGCTAAGAAGCGAATCGCGCCGATCTCGTCCTTCCGCCACTTGTTCGTCGCCTGACGGCCGACGTGGACGAATCCGTCGCCACCTGAGCCTGCCACGAGGACGGCCTGCTCGAGCAGTCGCGTTTCCTCGCGCTCGATTTCACCTGCCTGCAGCGTTTCATCCAGAGAGGATGGTGCCACCGGCCAGCAGTGAGGGACGCGACCGACGAGCAGCGCATTGTAAATGTCGCAGATGGCGGACAGATCGTCCGGCAGGTAAGGTCGAACCGCAATTGTCATGGAAGGAAGGGTATATCTCTTAAAGAATGATGTCAACGAAAGGGATCTAGCGCACCGAATTCAAGGATCGAGCGCAGCTTGACCCACCATCAGAAACGCTATTTATTCGGTCCTATCCACTGTCGCCCCCAACCTTGCGCAACCACGGCTCCCATCATCCTAAGACACTTCAGAGTGCCGAAGGAGCGCTACCGTGGAGAAAAACCATGTCCATAGAACGAGTAATGCAGCGAATACTGCTAGCACTAGTAGCGATGGCGATTGCAGCTTCAGCTTGGGGAGATGAAATCGGCGAAGCGGGACGGTTACCCGTCGGGACGGTAGTTACTGAGGAGGGGGAAACAGACGCCCTCAGCGATATGTTGCGCTCTGAAGAACTGAGCTTAGGTCTAATCGTGGGGGCGTTGGCACTGGCCCTTTTTCTCGGCGCGGCACACGGCCTAGAGCCGGGACACGGCAAGACCATTGTCGCCGCCTATCTCGTCGGCGCGCGCGGCACCGTGGGCAATGCACTTTTCCTCGGCGGGGTAGTCGCCCTCACGCATACCTCCAGCGTCATTTTGTTGGGCCTAGTAGCGCTCTTTGCCTCCCAGTACATCCTTCCGGAACAGATCTTCCCCTGGCTCGGCACGGCTTCAGGTCTCCTGATCATGGGGCTAGGCACATGGCTTTTGGTCAATCATCTCAGAGGCCGCAGCCTTGTTCCCAGCCACGCCCATGGAGAGCATCTTCACGAACATTCCCATGAAGAAGAGCATCTCCACGAGCACGTCCACAGCCACGCCCATGGAGAGTATCTCCACGGACATACCCACGAAGAAGAGCACCTCCACGAGCATGTCCACAGCCACGCCCGTGGAGAACATCTCCACGAACACAGCCATGAAGAAGAGCATCTCCACGAGCACGTCCACAGCCACGCCCATGGGGAACATCATCACGAACACACCCATAGCCGCGAAGAGGAACATCACCACGGACATGGCCATAGCCATGAAGAAGAGCACCACGGTCACCACGATCACTCTCATGGGGAACATCATCACGGCCACGGCCATAGCCATGAAGTACCTAACAAAGTGACCCTCGGCAGTTTGCTGACGCTGGGGATTTCCGGCGGTATCGTCCCTTGTACAGGGGCCTTGGTGATCTTGTTGCTAGCAGTGGCCTTGCATCGCATTGCCTTTGGTTTGCTGCTTCTGGTGACTTTCAGCGTCGGACTGGCCGCAATCCTCATCGCCGTCGGCGTGCTCATCGTCAAGGCGCGCCCGCTCGTGGAGCGCTTCTCCGGCGACGGCCGCTGGATTCAGCGGCTGCCCATTGCGAGTGCCGTGGTCATCATCGTCGTCGGATTCGCCATAACCTTCAGAACGCTAATGCACTCAGGGATCATGTAGAGGAAGCGCCCATTGCACTTGGCGCTGATGCGAAAGTAAAAGTTGGTGCGCTTAACGTTTAGAAGCTCGCAACCAATCGGCTAAACGATTTTGGATTCGCTCAAGACGCCTGTTACCTACTTTGCCGATACTTCCCTTGAATAAATCTGCTGAAACTACGGCAATTCGAGTAACCCGAATAAGACTCGTAGCTTTAAGACCTGTTTGGGTAAAATCAGAATCTGAATCGCGGATTACTTCGTCGATATGTGCAACTTCGTGGTGCAATTGGGACGAGATCATACAAATAAGCCAATCGCCATGCGTTCCTGGTAAAGCACGCCTGCCGCCGCTCAGGATAGCTGAGTACTCCCCATCAGATAGCGATCCACCTCGCGGGCGGCCCCCCGCCCCTCGTTGATCGCCCACACGACCAAGCTCTGGCCGCGCCGCATGTCGCCAGCGGCGAAAACACCTTCGACGCTAGTGGCGTATTTCTCGTACTCAGCGCGGGCGTTGGAGCGCTCATCGCGCTCAATGCCTAGCTGTTCGATCATGGCGTCCTCTGGCCCGCGAAACCCCATCGCCAACAGCACCAAGTCGGCTGGCCAGACCTTCTCGGTGCCCTCGATCGGCACGGGCGTGAAGCGGCCGTTTTCATCCTTGTCCCACTCGATATTGACCGTGTGTAGCTCCTTGACGTGGCCCTCGTCGTCGCCGACGAACCGCTGGGTCATAATCAGATACGTGCGCGGATCGTCGCCGAAGCGGGCTTTGGCCTCCTCCTGGCCGTAGTCGAGCTTATAGACGTTAGGCCACTGCGGCCAAGGGTTGTTGGGCGCGCGCTCGTCCGGCGGTCGGGGCATGATCTCAAATTGTGAGAGCGTCTTGCATTCGTGGCGCATCGACGTGCCGACGCAGTCGGTTCCGGTGTCGCCGCCGCCGATGACAATCACGTGCTTGTCCTTGGCCGAGATGTAGTTGCCATCCGCGTGATTGGAGTCGAGCAGGCTCTTGGTATTGGCGTGCAAAAAGTTCATCGCAAAGTAGATGCCCTGCAGGTCTCGCCCCTCAATCGGCAGATCGTTGGGCTTGGTGGCCCCGCCGCAGAGCACTAGCGCGTCATTTCCTTCCACTAGCTGCGTCGCCGGGAGATCCACGCCGATCTCGGTGCGAGTGACGAACTTGACGCCTTCGGCCTCCATCAGATCGACGCGGCGCTGCACCACCTTTTTCTTGTCGAGCTTCATGTTGGGTATCCCGTACATCAGCAGGCCGCCGATGCGATCGGCCCGCTCGTACACAGTCACCCAGTGGCCAGCGCGATTGAGCTGGGCGGCACAGGCCAAGCCCGCAGGACCGGAGCCGACGACAGCGACCTTCTTGCCGGTGCGCTTGTCGGGCGGCTCGGGCACAACCCAGCCCATCTCAAAGCCCTTATCGACAATGGCGCACTCGACGCTCTTGATCGTCACCGGCGGGGCGTTGATCCCCACCACGCAGGCCCCCTCGCAGGGCGCCGGACAGACCCGGCCAGTAAACTCCGGGAAGTTGTTAGTCTTGTGCAGCCGCTCTAGCGCTTCCTGCCACAATCCGCGATAGACCAAATCGTTCCATTCGGGGATTAGGTTGTTGATCGGGCAGCCAGAGCCTTTGTCGCCCTGACTGACGATGTCGCCCAAGTGGCAAAAGGGGATGCCGCAGTCCATGCAGCGCGCACCCTGATCCTGCAGGCGCCCGTCGGGAAAGTGCTCGTGAAACTCGTCCCAGTCCGCGACGCGTTCTAACGGATCGCGGTCTTGCGGCAACTCGCGTGCAAATTCGATGAATCCAGTGGGTTTACCCATTGATTTCTTTCCTGTTCAATATCCTATCAGGACGCTTCGGCCATGGCCTCGCGGAAGGCGACCAGCGCGGCCTCGTCGCCGGTCAGTCCGCGTTCCTCGACGCGCTTGAAGGCGTTGAGCATCTTGCGGTAATCGCGCGGCATGACCTTGACGAACCGAGGCAGCACCGCGTCCCATTGGTCCAAGACCCGCTGGCCCAGTGCGCTGTTGGTGTGCTGCACGTGGCGCTCGACCATGGTCCGCAGCTCGGCGATATCCTCGGCATCCTCTACCGGCCCCATATCGGCCATCTCGTCGTTGAAGCGGATCGCAAAGTCGTCCTCTTCGTCGAGCACATAGGCAATGCCGCCCGACATCCCAGCGCCGAAATTGCGGCCCGTGCGGCCCAGCACTACGACCCGCCCGCCGGTCATGTACTCGCAGCCGTGGTCGCCGACGCCCTCTACTACGGCGTGGACTCCGCTGTTGCGCACGCAGAAGCGCTCGCCGGCAATACCGTGGATATACGCCTCGCCGGAGGTAGCGCCATAGAAGGCGACGTTGCCGCAAATGATGTTCTCCCACGGCACGAAGGTAGAGCCTTTGGGCGGATAGAGCACCAGCTTGGCACCCGAAAGTCCCTTGCCGAAGTAGTCGTTGGCGTCGCCTTCGACTTCCATGGTCAGGCCCTTAGGAGTAAAGGCGGCAAAGCTCTGGCCAGCGGCACCTTCAAACTTGAGGCGAATAGTGTCCTCGGGCAGACCCTCGGGGCCGTAGCGCCTAGTCACCTCACTGCCGAGGATAGTGCCTACGACTCGGTTGGTATTCTCAATCGGCAACTCCACCTCAACTGGCTCTCCGCTTTCAAGGGCTGGTTTGCACAGCTCCAGCAAGGTGGTGTTGTCGAGCGCCTCGTCCAGCCCGTGATCCTGCGGGATCTGGCAGTAGCGCCCGACTTGGGGACCGACTTCGGGCTGGTGCAAAATCGGCGTCAGATCGATACCGGCCGTCTTCCACAACGCAATGGCCTTCTTGGGCTCGAGCCGGTCCGTGCGGCCGATCATCTCATTGACCGTGCGGAAGCCGAGCTCAGCCATGATCTCGCGCATGTCTTCGGCGATAAAGCGCAGGAAGTTGACCACGTGATCGGGGGTACCGGTGAATTTGGCGCGCAACTCCGGGTTTTGGGTCGCCACGCCTACCGGACAGGTGTCGAGATGACAGACCCGCATCATAATGCAGCCCATCGCAACCAGCGCCGTGGTCGCGAAACCGAATTCCTCGGCACCTAACAACGCGGCGACGACCACGTCGCGCCCTGTCTTGAGTTGGCCGTCGGTCTCGACGACGATGCGGCTGCGCAGGTCGTTGAGCACCAGCGTCTGATGCGTTTCGGCCAATCCCAGTTCCCAGGGCAGGCCAGCGTGCTTGATCGAGGTCTGCGGCGAGGCCCCGGTGCCGCCGTCGTGGCCCGAAATCAGCACCACATCTGCGTGGCCCTTGGCTACCCCAGCGGCGACGGTACCGACCCCGAACTCGGAGACCAGCTTAACGTTGATCCGCGCATCGACATTTGAATTTTTGAGATCGTGGATTAGCTGCGCCAAATCCTCAATCGAGTAGATGTCGTGGTGCGGTGGCGGCGAGATCAGCTCGACGCCTGGGGTCGAGTGGCGCACCTTGGCGATCCAGGGATAGACCTTGGCACCGGGCAACTCGCCGCCCTCGCCCGGCTTGGCACCCTGAGCCATTTTGATTTGCAGCTCTTTGGCCTGAGTCAAATAGTGACTCGTCACGCCAAAACGCCCAGAAGCCACCTGCTTGATGGCACTGTTTTTGGAGTCGCCGTTGGGCTCGATCACGTAGCGGGCCGGATCTTCGCCGCCTTCGCCGGTATTGCTCTTGCCGCCGAGTCGGTTCATGGCGATGGCCAAATCTTCGTGTGCCTCTTTGCTAATCGAGCCGTAGGACATCGCCCCGCTCTTGAAGCGCCGGGTGATCTCCTCGACCGGCTCGACCTCCTCAATGGGCACCGGCTCGACATCGCCCTTGAACTCCAACAGGCTCCGCAAGGTCGCCAAGCGCTCGGACTGGTCGTTAATCAACTCGGCGTACTGCTTGTACACCGCGTAGTCGTTGGCGCGCGACGCCCGCTGCAGCAGGTGGATAGTCTTGGGGTTGAACAGGTGATGCTCGCCGCCCTTGCGCCATTGATAGTGCCCACCCACGTCGAGAGTGCGGCCATTAGTCGGGATCTGAGGAAAAGCCGCCTCGTGTCGCACTAGCGCCTCGCGGGCAATGTCCTCAATGCCCATGCCCTTCACTTGAGTCGTGGTCCAAGTGAAGTACTGATCTACCACCTCTTGG
This sequence comes from Candidatus Latescibacterota bacterium, assembly GCA_965116675.1. Lineage (GTDB taxonomy): Bacteria > Latescibacterota > UBA2968 > UBA8231 > UBA8231. Next base: position 4,684,424 of record OZ220721.1, on the reverse strand, counting down.
TTCAGCCCCACGGTCTCGAAAATCTGCGCGCCCCGATACGACTTGATCGTCGAAATGCCCATCTTGGCCATCACCTTGACCGTGCCCTTGATCGCCGCGTAGATGTAGCGCTCCTCGGCCTCCGCGTATGTATAGCCTTCGAGCATGTTTTCGCGGATCATGTCGTTGAGGCTCTCAAACGCCATGTAGGGGTTGATCGCCTGCGCGCCGTAACCCAAAAGCAGGCAGAAGTGATGCACCTCGCGCGGCTCGCCCGACTCAAGCGCCAAGCCGACGCGCGTGCGGGTCTCCAGCCGCACCAAGTGGTGATGTACCCCAGACACGGCCAACAGCGCCGGAATCGGCACGTGGTCGGCATCTATGCCCCGATCCGAGAGAATGATTAGGTTGCACCCCTCGGCGATGGCTGCATCGACCTTGGCACACAACGCGTCCATGGCCTTGGCGAGTCCGGCTTCGCCATCCTCGCGCTTGAACAGGATCGGAATCGTCTCTGCCTTGTGACCAAAGAGATCGACCTGCCGGAGCTTTTCCAACTCGTGGTTTTTGAGAATCGGCCGCTGCAAGGTGATCTGGCGGCAGCTTGCCGGCTCGGGCACCAGCAAATTGCGCTCGGGGCCGATCTTGGTCTCAGCCGAGGTAATCAATTCCTCGCGCAACGGGTCGAGCGGAGGATTGGTAACCTGGGCAAAGTGCTGCTTGAAGTAGTTGTAGAGGAGCTGCGGTCGCTCCGACAGCGCCGCCAGCGCCGCGTCGTTGCCCATAGAGCCGACTGGATCCTTGAGCACCTGGACCATCGGTTTGAGGAAGACGCGCAGGTCCTCAAAAGTATAGCCGAAGGCCTGCTGCCAGTGGAGCACGTCCTCGTGGCTGTCTAACAGGGGCGCACCCTCAGCCTCTGGCAAGTCTTCGAGCGCAACTAGATTCTCGTCCAGCCAAACCTGATAGGGATGCTCCGTGGCGATCTGGTGCTTGATCTCCTCGTCGCTGATGATCCGGCCCTCCTCCGTATCGATCAAAAGCATCCGGCCCGGTTGCAGCCGGCCCTTGAAGACGACGTCTTCCGGCGGAATGCTCAGCACGCCCGTTTCCGAAGAGAGCACCAGCGTATCGTCTTTGGCAATGTAGTAGCGCGAGGGCCGAAAGCCGTTGCGGTCGAGCATGCCACCGACGACGACACCGTCGGTAAAGGCCACCGAGGCCGGCCCATCCCACGGCTCCATCAGACAGCTATGGTACTCGTAAAAGGCCCGCTTCTCGTCGCTCATGGTTTCGTGGTTTTCCCACGGCTCGGGAATCATCATCATCACCGCGTGCGCCAAGGAGCGCCCCCCCAAGGTCAGCAATTCGAGCGCATTGTCGAATTTGGCCGAATCAGAGCCGTCTTCGTGGATGATGGGAAAGAGCTTGTCGATGTCATCGCCGAAGTACTCAGACGCCAGCATTCCCTCGCGTGCGTGCATCCAGTTGCCGTTGCCGCGAACAGTATTTATCTCGCCGTTGTGGATGATGTATCGATAGGGATGCGCCCGCTCCCAGCTCGGGAAGGTGTTGGTACTAAAGCGCGAATGCACCAACGCAATAGCCGCCTCGAAGCGCTCGTCGCTCAAGTCGGGAAAATAGTCCACGACTTGGTCGGAGATCAGCATGCCCTTATAGACGATTGTGCGGGAAGAGAGGCTGGCCGGATAGAAGAAGTCCCCACCGACGACTTCGCCGCTGTAGCGAATCGCGTTTTCAGCGCGCTTGCAGATGACGTAGAGCTTGCGCTCAAAGGCCAGCGCGTCGTCGCCTTGCACCTCGCCGCGGCCGATAAAGACCTGACGCTGAAACGGCTCGCGCAGCTTAGCGGTGTGGCCCAAGGCCGCGTTGTGAGTGGGCACGTCCCGCCAGCCGAGCAGGCGCTGACCCTCTTCTTCGACGATATGGGCGAAGAGTTCCTCGCAGACTTGGCGCTGGACGGAATCGGGCGGCAAAAACAACATGCCCACTCCGTACTCGCCCGGCGCGGGCAACGCAAAGTCGCAAACGGCGCTAAAGAACTTGTGGGGCAACTGCACCAACATACCGGCACCATCGCCCGTGTTGGCCTCGCAACCGCAGGCACCTCGGTGCTTGAGATGCTCCAAGACCTCTAAGGATTGGCGCACCAGTTTGTGCGACTTGTGGCCCTTGATATTTACGACAAATCCAATCCCGCAGGCGTCGCTTTCGCGGGCTGGATCGTAAAGACCCTGTTTTTGCGGGTATCCGGGTATTCGGGTCATTTTAATTTTCCCTTGCTCTATCTTCTGAAAAAGAAGGGTTAATATATGAACTACGGCTATGTTGTCAAACGCCCTTACGCAAATTTCCACAACATTCTTGAAACATCCCTTGACAGCATTACCGTATATGGCCTAAATTGCGCCAACCTTCACTTTTCAATGGACAATTCAGGCCATGAGATGTTTTGACGAACAAGAGCGGCAGATCGTCCGCACCCTCATCCGCAACCCCCGCTGCTCGGACAACCGCATCAGCACCTTGACTGGCGTGCCGGTGCGCACCGTCAGCCGCAAGCGCGCCCGCCTCGAACAGGAAGGCATCCTCTTCTACTACGCCGCGGTCGATATGCAGGCTCAGGGCACGGGCCGCTTCACTACCCAGCACATGCTCACCATCAAGTTCAAACTGGGCATCACCCGCAGCCAGATCGTGCAGGAAATCCGCTCCGAACCCAATGTCGCCAATGTCTTCAGCGAACTAATCCGCGACAGCTATATCGCCGAAGTAGATGGCCACATCGCGTTGGTGATGGTCGTCGAAGGCGAGTCCGACAGCGATGTGGCCGAAAGTGTCCAGGGCAAGATCATCCCCTCGCTGCAAAAAAATCACGGCGAGGACTCGATCCAAGAGATGCAAACCATCCGCCTGTTGGACCCCATCAGGAGGCTGCACAACTATTTGCCCATGGTAAATACGCAGGCAGGGTTCATCGTGGAATCTTGGCCCGACGACGCTATTTTCGTCGAGTAATGGCCCTATCCACTCTCCTTTACCGCGGCCACCAAATCCAACACCGCCTCCTTGGCGCTGCCGAAAAACATCAGTGCATTTTCCGCGGCAAAAAGCGGATTGGGCAGCCCGGCAAACCCCGGGCTCAGGCTCCGCTTAATCACCACCACCGTGCGCGCATGATCCACGTCGAGGATCGGCATCCCGGCAATCGGCCCAGAATCTGCGTCGCGGGCGAGGGGATTGACCACGTCGTTGGCGCCGATAATCAGCGCCACATCGGTCTGCTGGAAGGTCGGGTTGATCCGATCCATCTCCACTAACTTGTCGTAGGACACTTCGGCCTCGGCCAACAGCACGTTCATGTGGCCCGGCATCCGACCCGCCACCGGATGGATGGCGTATTCGACCGCGACGCCGCGCTCTTCGAGCAAATTGGCCAAATCCCGCACGGCGTGTTGCGCTTGGGCCACGGCCATGCCATAGCCGGGGACCACCACTACGCGCCGCGCCGTGTCAAACAGCAGCGCGACTTCCTCGGCCGAGGTTGACTTGATCTTGCCGGCATAGACCTCGTCGTCACTGGTTCCGCTTGCGACCTCGGCACCGACGCCGCCGAAGAATACATTGCCCAGCGAGCGGTTCATGGCCCGGCACATGATTTGCGTCAAAATCAGCCCCGAGGCCCCCACCAGCGACCCCGCGATAATCAGCACGTTGTTGTCGAGTACAAAACCAGTAGCAGCGGCGGCCAGACCCGAGCACGAATTGAGCAGGGCAATCACTACCGGCATATCGGCTCCGCCTATGGGCAATACGAGCAACAAGCCCAACAGCGAGGCCACGCCGACCATGGCCCAGAAGGCGTCCGGCTCGCCCAACACCAACCAAGCACCCAAACCCACACTGCCGAGGACCAGCACCCCGTTGAAAAGCTGCTGGCCGGGAAACCGGACCAATCCCTTGAGTACTTCCATCAGCTTGAGGAAGGCCACGATACTACCCCAAAAGGTCACCGCGCCAATGATCCCAGAGGCCGCCGTGGCAGCCGTGAATTGGTAGGAAGGAGCTTGGGCCTCAATCAGCGCCGCACCAGCCACCAACGCGGAGGCACCGCCGCCCAAGCCGTTAAAGACCGCCACCAACTCGGGCATGGAGGTTAGGGGAATTTTTACCGCGAGAACCATGCCAATCAGCGCGCCTACTACAGCACCGAGCAAAATGTATTCGCCGGAGAGGATCCGCTGGTCCAGCAGGGTGACGACGACGGCCAACAACATCCCCAAGGCCCCCAGCAAATTGCCGCGCACAGCCGTCCGTGGGTGCGTCAATCCCTTGAGGCCGAGAATGAAGAGGACCGAAGCGACCAGATAGGCGAGATTAATCAGGGTCGCGCTCATGCGCTAGTCCCGCCTCCTAAACATCCCCAACATGCGGTGCGTCACCATGAACCCACCCACCACGTTGATCGTGGCGAAGATAACAGCCGCCAATCCCAAATAGGTCGCCAAGGCCGAATGCTCCGAACCGGCCGAGAGCAGCGCGCCGATCAAGGTGATGCCAGAGATGGCGTTGGACCCGGACATCAGCGGCGTGTGCAGGGTTGGCGGGATCTTGGTGATGATTTCAAAACCGACGAAGACGGCGAGTGCAAATACCGTCAGCGCGGCCACTAGGACATCCACTATGAGCTTCCTTTGCGAATGCGTGGATGGACAATCTCACCGTCGCGCAACACCAAGGTTTCGCGCGTGATTTCGTCCTCCATATCGAATTGCAACTCTCCCTCGCCCGCTAAATGCCGGAAGAAGGTCGCGATATTGTGCGAGTACATTTGGCTGGCGTGGTGCGGCACAGTTGCTGGCAGATTGAGCGGCCCCATGATCTGCACTCCATCCTCTACTACCGTCTCTCCAGGGCGCGTCAACTCGCAGTTGCCACCGCGCTCAGCGGCCAAATCGACGATGACCGACCCCGGCCCCATGCTCTGCACAGCGTCAGCCGTAATCAACAAAGGGGCTGGTTGCCCCGGGATGGCGGCCGTGGTGATGATCACGTCGCTCTGACCGGCGACCTTGGCTAACTCCTCGCGCTGGCGGCGGTAAAATACCTCGTCCTGCGCCCGCGCGTACCCGCCGGCGTCCTCGGAGTCGCCCGCATCGATGTCCAACTCCACGAACTCGGCCCCGAGGCTCTCGACCTGTTCTTTGACCGCTGGCCGCACGTCGTACGCCCGGATAACCGCTCCTAGGCGGCGGGCCGTGGCAATGGCTTGGAGACCAGCGACCCCAGCGCCGATGACCAACACCCGAGACGGGGTCAACGTACCAGCGGCTGTCATCAAAAGCGGGAACATGCGCGGCAGGGCCGCAGCGGCCAAGAGCACCGCTTTGTAGCCGGCGATCGTGGCCATGGACGAGAGCACATCCATGCTCTGGGCGCGGGTAATGCGCGGCATCAATTCCATGGCAAACAAAGTCGCGTCGGCATCCGCCAGCGCACACAACTCCGAGCCAGCGGTCAGCGGATCCGAGGCCCCGATGAGAACTTGCCCAGAGCGGATCCGAGCCAAGTCGGCGCTTCCAGCCTCCGGGTTCGCGCCGAGCGTGCGCACCTGAAGCATCACCTCAGCACGGGCGAACACCTCGTCGCGATCGGCGGCTATCTCCGCACCGCGCTCAGCATAGGCCGCATCGGCATAGCCAGCGGCAGCACCCGCGCCCGACTCAACTAGGATGTCCGCGTTGCAGGCCGACAACCCGGACACAGCCTCCGGAACCAAAGCGACCCGCTGCTCACCAGGAAAGGTCTCTCGTGCGATACCAACGATCATTGCTCAGTGGTGGGACACCAGCTTGTCGTGGTGTTTTTTGAGCTGGCTCTCGATCTTGGACTCGGCTTCGGCGAGGGCCTTGTAGAGGTTGTCCGCCGCCCCGGTCGCCGCAAACGTGCGCTGCGGTACCTTGACGATAATTTCCACTTTGTCGTCGTGCTTTTCCTTGTCGAGGACGACTTCGCAATCCACGATGCGGTCGAAGTAGTGTTCGAGTTTAGTACAAGAACTAGCAATGTGTGCTTTGGTTTCTTCTGAGATCTTGCCGTGGCGCATACTGATTCTGGGCTGCATCTCCTAATCCTTTCTGTTGACAAAATTTAATCGCTGGCCCGCATTTAGGACCGCTCGGCGAGCGGCTGATAGGTCCGCTGCACCGAGCCGGTGTAAATCTGGCGTGGGCGGCTGATTTTAGTGGCCTTGCTCTCCTCGTACCAATGCGCGATCCAACCCGGCATGCGGCCGATGGCGAAGATCACGGTGAACATCTCCTTGGGAATGCCGAGCGCACGGAGAATGACGCCACTGTAAAAATCCACGTTGGGATAGAGCTTGCGTTGAATGAAATATTCGTCCTCCAGCGCCACGGCCTCCAGTTCTTTAGCTATATCGAGCAGAGGATCGTTGATGTGGAGCTTGGCCAAAACTTTCTCGCAGCTCTTTTTGATGATCTTGGCGCGCGGGTCAAAATTCTTGTACACCCGATGCCCGAACCCCATCAGACGAATCCCGGCTTTTTTGTCCTTGACCTGTGCGACGTAGTCGCCGACCGAGATGTTTTCGTCGCGGATTGTCTCTAGCATGTTCACCACCGCCACATTGGCCCCACCGTGCAGCGGCCCCCACAGAGCGGAGACGCCCGCCGCCACCGAGGCGAAAAGATTGGCCTCGCTACTGCCGACCATCCGCACCGTAGAGGTGCTGCAATTCTGCTCGTGGTCGGCGTGGAGGAGGAAGATCAAATCCAGCGCATCGACCAGCGCCGGGTCCGCCTCAAACTCGTTGTGCGGCTGGCTGAACATCATGTGCAGGAAATTCTCTGCGTACCTCTTCCTCGGGTGAGGGTACTCGATGTGGTGGCCCAACTGCTGGCGGTAGGAATAGGCAGCAATGGTGCGGACCTTGGACATGATGCGCGCGGCCGCTTCGATGAAAGTCTCCTCGTCCTGAATCTCCAGCAACTCAGGATAATAGCAGCTCAACGCATTGAGCACCGAGGACAACACAGCCATCGGCGGCGAGTTGGGCGGAAAGAGGCTGAAGTGTTGCTTTACTTCTTCGCGCAGCATCTGGTGCTTGGTCAGCAGCGCACTGAACTCGTCTAGTTGCGCGGCGTTGGGCAACTCGCCCCAGATCAGCAAATGAGCGACCTCGATGAAGCGGCTGTACTCGGCCAAATCCTCGATCGCGTAGCCCCGGTAGCGCAGGATGCCCGCATCGCCGTCGATAAAGGTGATATCGCTCTGGCAAGAGCCCGTATTGCCGTAACCAGGATCTAGGGCGATATACCCAGTCTCAGCGCGCAATTTGGCAATATCGAGTGCCTTTTCGCCCTCGCTGCCGACGACGACGGGAAGCTCGACGCTTTGGTCCCCGGCCTGCAAGCGGGCAGTTTCCGCCATGTTTCGTTCTCCTGTAACTCGGTCGCTAGGTGCGCTGAATTGCGCCCAAGCGCGATGGATATGCTGTTTTTATCAGATAGTAGGCCCTAAAATTTGCACTGTCAATTGTCGCCGATGCTTGCTGCAGGTGCTTGACACTCGTGAAAATTGAACGGCGACCAATCGCTATCTACTGGTGCGGAATAACCGGCAAGAGTACGTGAGACGGATGCGCTCTGGAGTGTTGCACCGTCTGTTGCGCGCTGCGCATCTCCGCGTCCGTGCCGAGGTCGTTACCGGTGTTGTGGTTTCTGTCGAAGCGCGGAAAATTGGACGAGGACACTTCGATCCTGATCCTGTGTCCCTTCTTGAAGACATTGCCAGTGACGGCGAGATCAATCTCGTACTGGTACGTTTGCCCCGGCTGAAGCAACTTGGGGGAGGTAAACCCTTCGCGATAGCGCGCCCGGACGATGCCATCGCACAAATTCTTGGCGTACCCACTAATTGACACATCTACCAGCTTGGCGGTCCAGTCGGTATCTAGCCCGTCTGTAGCCGCGTATAGAACGACCTTGATCGGCCCTGTCACTTCGAGGTCAGCTTCCAAAGGCTCGCTAGTGTAGCAGAGCACGTCGGACCTCATTTCCACATCGCGCTGGTCGTACGGCCCCCAAGGTACAATATGGGGCGAGCAACAGTTGTTTCCGCCCACAGTCTGCACTGGAAAATCGGGATCGTACACAAAGTGATCCGCCGACTCTTCGCCCGGCTCAACCGGCGACAAGCTACCGTCGCCCAACAGCGTGTTGGCGTTGCCAGACGAGTGCAGATACCACTTCTGCCAGTCAGTCCTCGCCAGCGGCCATTCGCGCTCGTCTCTCCATTCATTAATGCCCATTATGAAGAGCCGCAGCGGAGCTTCGCCGACAATGCCGTTGTCAATGCCCTTCAGCCAATAATCAAACCAACGCAACTCCAAATCCTCCAAGTCGTACAGCGAGTTCGCGCCAAAGTCGATGTCGCCGGTCTTGGTAGAAACACTGAGCGCGTGCGGCCAAGGACCGACGATGAGCTGACTTTGCCTAGCTTCGGGCGTCCGCCCGTGCAGCCTCAGACCATTGAAGTTGATAAAGGTGTTGTGAGAGTAGAGGTCGTACCAGCCTCCCATTATCAGGGCAGGGGCCGCGATTTCGCCCCACTTGTTTTCGACGTTGACCGAGTCCCAGTAGGAATCGTATTCGGTGTGCGTCACCCAATCCCGCCAAAACTGTAGCGTTCGGCCCGCCTGTTGGTCCATGTCGATGAGTGGAATCGAGCGAAAGGCCTCCGTCCAGTTGTGGTACTCAATGCTCTGAGCGGTGCGGCCATTGGTGCGCATCCCCCACGTAAGGGCGACGTTGAGTTGGAACGCTCCTCCGGGGTGTATTAAGCCCGAGTACAGATCGCCGCACATGACCCTTGGTGCTATGCACGTCAGGTACTGGCTGCGGTGCGGCGCGCTCTGCCACTGCACCCATCCGAGGTACGAGCCTCCGGCCATGCCGATCTTGCCGTCGCTCCACTCCTGCTGGCCAATCCATTCCTGCGTATCAAAACCGTCCTCGCCGTGGCCGAACAGCGCGTAGTGAACGCCGTCGGAGTCCCAGCGCCCCCGCACGTCTTGGATGACGCAGGCATAGCCGCTATTGGCCAGCCGCATGGCCTTCTCAATCAGGAGCGACGTGTTATTGTCGTACGGCGTGCGCATCAGCACGGTCGGGAACTTACCCGATGCCTTTGGCAGATAGATGTCGGAAGAAAGATCGACACCGTCCCGCATAGGCGTTCGGATGTTCAACCTCATATCGACTGCGTAGTTTGGCTGCATAGTTGGCCTCGGTGGGCTGAAGAGTAACCGCGCCCTACTGGTTGCGAATCGCCTCTATTTTGGCGTCGCGCTCGGCAAAAAGCTCGTTGCGCACTTTGCTCATTTGCTCCTGCACTTGGCGGCGTGCTTCGACAAGGGCCTGCGGATCTGCACCCGTGGCCTGCTCTAGCTGCCCCTTGAGCGCGATCTCCTGCTCGGCCCACTTGGCCTCGTACTGCTTGCGCACCTCGTCGATGGCCTCTTTCTGCTCGTCCGTCAGCTTAATCCCTTCTGCGCCCCCGACCGCGGCGTCGGCCTTTTCCATGGCCAGTTCCAGTGCCGATTTCATGGCAAACTCTCCTGTGTTGACATCGCCCGACAACGGCCTTAACATCGCAAAAAAGATAGAGGCTGGCCGCAATCGCGACAAATTGCGTTGTCCATCCTCTACCATCCCACTCACCACGCCAAAAGGAACCCCATGTCCAAACAGTGGAAGGTCTATCTATCCGGCGAGATTCACAGCGACTGGCGCGAGCGCATCGTCCAAGCAGCCTGCGACCTACCGGTCGAGTTCACCGCTCCAGTCACCGATCACGCGGCTAGCGACAACTGCGGCGTCGACATTCTCGGACCAGAGGAAAGCAGCTTTTGGAAGGATCGCAAAGGCGCACAGCTCAACGCCATCCGCACCCGCACCCTAATCCGCGACGCCGACGTGGTGGTGGTGCGCTTCGGCGACCAGTACCGCCAGTGGAATGCGGCTTTTGACGCGGGGTTCGCCGCCGCCTGCAACAAGCCACTGATCGTCCTCCATCCGCCCGAGTTACAACACGCGCTCAAGGAAGTGGATGCGGCCGCGCTCGCCGTGGCCGATGCGCCCGAGCAAGTCGCGGACATACTGCGCTACGTGATCGAAAAGTAGTCAGCGCAGCAGAATCATCTTGTGCTGCTCGCGGTAGGAATCGGCTTTGAGTGCGTAGAAATAGAGGCCGCTCCGGTAGCCGGCCGCGTCCCACTCCACCTCGTGTCGTCCCGGAGGCATCCGCTTCTCCACCAGCCGCTCGACCTCCTGCCCCAAGACGTTGTACACCGTTAGTTGCACCAAGCTGGAAGTGGGCAAATCGAAGCGGATTTTGGTCGTCGGATTGAACGGGTTGGGCGCGTTTGGGTGTAAGGCGTAGTACTTAGGACGCGGCTGCGCTCCCTTTTGCGCTTCGACGTGCTGGTCAGATCCCAACTCCAGCGTCCCCTCGCCCGCTAGCTCCAGGACGATCATTTCACCTTCAATAGCTGTGCCCCACCATTCGCCGCCAAGAAAGCGGGCCGCGGTCCACTCGTTCCCCGAATGAGGCACTCTTAACTGATAGCCCGTGTCAGGACCGCGCACAAAACCCGCATAGTCATCTCGCTCCAAGCTCACGTCTATCACTTCGCTGGCGCGGAACACCGTCTCTCCGTCGGCCAAAAGGTAGGTCGCGTCTTGCGCTACAAAGCGGGTGAGCTGCCCATCGACATAGCGGACATAGCCAAAGCGGGCGTCGCTGACCAAATGCACATCCGGCCCGGATACAGCGGCCTCAGACGCATTGCCGCTGCGAACCCAAGCCAAATCACGCACTCCAGCCAACGCCACCAAAGCCGCTTCGGCTCCTTGTGCGGATACAGTCTCAAACGCCGGCCTAGCATCCCTAAGCGCCCGCGGATACAGTACTGCCAAGTAGCGCCCATCGACGCCCTCTTGCTGCACCCGCAACACCGCGTGGGTCTGCTCTTGGCGATAGTCAAAGGAGTGGATCGCCTCGCTCTCAAGCGCAACCCGGCCGGGCTGATCGGGCAAAAACGCCAGCAACTCGGCCTTGTCTCGCGTCCAACGCGCCAACGCCAAGTTGCCCGCGCGAGCATACGCGCCCCCACTGGTGCCGCCGCCATTGCCGTGCAGCCGCCACTCATAGGTGTGGCGACGGCCTAGGTCGTCAATCTCGTCGGCCACGAAGAAGTACCTGTGGTCGGCAAAAAAGACTCGCCGCCTCAGTTCGACGCCCCGGTAAGCAGCGCGGACTTCCGCGTAATCTCCAGCAGCACTCGTGAAGAATCCCTCGATAAAAGCGTCATTGCGGTCGCCGATGGTCCCTATCACGGGCAAGATCCGACGCGGCGGCCCCTTGCCATCGACCAGCACCACGTTGTGATTGCTTCCTTTGTTGACCTTGTCGTGGTTGTCAAAATTGATGTAGCCCGCATCTAGGGCCAGCATCTCGCCTCCGGCGTAAATCACAAAGCTGGTCCCGTCGGGGTGCTCGTGCGCGAACCCATGCTCGCGTGCCGTGCCGTTTTCGCCGCGCAAGAGCATGTACGTAGCCGCGGCCGACCAATCGCTGCGGAAGACGGCGTCGCCAGCCCCCGGCATAAAAACCGACGGGCCGTGTGTCGGCTCTTGCGCGGGCACGCTGTCGTCATACAGGGCGATGGCGTCCATCTCGGAAAACTGGCGCACGTACAGGCCGCGCTCGTTGTTCTCCCAGTCCCAGCGATGGACCCCGCCATTGGCTTGCACGGCCGCTAGGTAATGCCCGTAGAAATCGTCTAAGTGACCGTCGTCGATGTTGGGCCGCCGGCCATTGGGCAGCCGCAGGTTCAGAGACCACTCGTGCATCTTCTCGATCTTGGGATCGGCAAACAAGTCCAAGCCAGTGCGATTCTTGAGCGCGAACAAGTAGGGCAAATAGACATCCGCGGCGTAGCGGCTGTAGAACGGCCCCTCCGCGTACCCTCCATCTCTCTCTTCAATCTGGAAGTCGAGGCTGCTGGTGACCATCTCCAAGGCGCGATCAGCCCACTCCTGCGGCATGCCTTCGCCACTGGTGTAATCGCTCAAGGCCATGGCCGCCAGCCCGAGGCCGCCGTATGCGCGGATGTGCCAGTTGTCGAGATGCGGAGTCTCGTGCAAGCGAATCTTGACCGGGAACAGCCCAAACCCCACCTTGCCAATCACAATACCCTTCCACAGGCGGTCGGCTTCCTCGCCGAGGATCGACCGCATCTCCTGCAGGGCTTGGGGATTGTTGGCCGCAGCATAGGGGTGCAGGATGTCGTACGCCACGGCGTACTGGGCCACGACCTCGCCCTCGTTGTGCGGCTCGCCCAAATCGCCGCCCCTCGGCGGGAACGCCACCCCCTGCATCACCTCCAACGCGCGCTCGGCAAACGCGGCATTGTCGGTCATCAGCCAAGCAAAGGCAAGGGACTTGGCGTAGCGGACCTCGGCGCGCTCGTCAACAAAGGTCGCCGGGGCACTCCGCGCCCGCTGCAACACAATCCGCCACCACGTAGCATACGGTTCGCGCTGGATGCGCTCTTTGAGCAAGGGAATGTCTTCGGCGGAAAAGAGCAGGCCCGGATGCACTTCAGCGGACAGCGTCTGCGCGGCAGCGCCCACAGGCACGAGAGCCAAGGCGGCGCAAAAGGCCCAAGCGATCATACGGCAATCCCGAATGACTTGAAGCGGATAATCTTGTTTCTACTATTCTGCGTCCATCTGCGTCCATCTGCGGATCATTTACGACCTTCTAAAAGACGCGGCGCAAATCAAAGCCCCACAGCAGCCCCAAGGTGACGTAGCCCTTGCCGACTAGAATCTTGAAGCTGCCGACAGTGCGGCCTGGTGCATCGAAAAACATCCCCAAGGTGCCATACGCCGTCGCTGGGTCTAGATGGCGATAGCCCGCCCCGGCAAACAGCTTGCCCGGTCGGCCGGCGATCCACACCTCGTCGAGGACAATATAGGCCAGATCCCCACTGAGCGAGCGCAACCAATCCGTGCCGCCCGAGCAGCGGTAGTCCGCCACGCGGTATCCAGTCCGCGTATCAAAGCAGTAGGTACGGGTGGGATAGGGCCGGAAGTAACGCGGGTCGTAGTCGTCGCCTTCGTGAAAGCTCACATCGAGCACATTGATCGAGCCGATGAGGCGTAAGCGGTTGAAGACTGCCCTAAACCCCAAGGGAACGCGCACGCCCGCACCGCGATGATCCAAATTGATGAAACCCAAGCCTACCGCAGCATAGTACCCGTCGCGCTGCCGCTTGGGAGCCTCTTCGGGCACGACATCTTGGATGCGCACAGCCTCGGCCCCGCTCGCCAATAGCAAGCCGATCCAGATGAGATGTATGTATGCGCGCTGTATCACCCGTTTGTCCTCTACCCATACAATGCAGATGCTGTTCTTTACAGTATATGAATGGGACGACTGATGTTCAACGTCACGGCATCAGTGCGAAGTTTGAAAAAGATCTGATTGCAGATTGTACAATTTGCACATTTGTGCTAAAAATTGTGTCTGGCCACCATAGCTAGGGTGCCGTACTTGAAAGACTCTATGCCGATACCTTAAGCGTCGTGCTGTTCGTGCCGCATCATTCCCAATCGCAACTAGTCGGCGCGGCTTTAAAAGAAGGATGAGTTGAGAGAGAAATTCCTCTCCGGTCCTGCGTTCAAGAGAATTATGAGAGCGATTGCTGAAAGGATTACCGGGTTTGTGAGGGTGTAATGGAAAGACATTCCACAGAAAGACGGACACCTCGATCTGTGAAAGAACGCTCCAGATAACGGCAGCCGTCCTCTCAGCAACTACGTCACTTTTCGTTGGCCTCTGAATAGATAACCCCCACCTTGCGGCGTATTCGTGAATATGCACATCGTCTGTGAAGGCAAGTCCTGTACGCCGACCGCCGCGATAGCCAAAATCGCGTCCAATCCATATAGAATCAATGTCCTGTTTCGTTGCAGCCTCAAGTACAGTCAGTAACGTTTGTAAACGACGTTGCGGTGCATTATCTAGGTCGTGGACGACACAGCGATTTGAATAGGGGTTAAAGGAATTCTCAAATTTCAGCTTACTCAATGCCTCTACAAACTGCACCGGGTCCATGCTTTATTATCCATTAATTACAGCCCGATCCTTGGCGCGACGACGAACCCTCGAACGAATCTCCTCGCCATTCTCGACCAGTTCTCTCGATAATTCGTAAACCTTCTGAGCGTTCATCCAGAACTCTGGAGTCTGGCCGAAGTACTCGCCAAGGGCGATCGCCGTCTCAGCCGTCACGCCGCGTCGCTCGTGAACGATTTCATGGAGCCTAGTGGCAGGCAGGTCAATGTCCCGCGCCAATCCATTGACGGTCAGCCCCATCTCCTCGATCTGCTCTAAAAGAAAAGCACCGGGATGAGTGGCAATTCGATTTGTAGGTAATTTCACCGTCGTGCTCGTTCCGCTGCTTCGTAAGCCCTATCGTGAGGCCCGACGGCTATTGCCCTGCCTATGCTGTTCTCCATCACCATGAAGACGAAGCGGAAGTTGCGGCTCAAACGTACTGAGTACAGACGATTACCGATCCGCAGTTGCTCCAGGTTCCGCCCGGGAGTCAACTCGCCAGCGCATAGTTCGTCGATAACTCGTGCCAATTCTTCTTTCATCCGTTGATCTAGACGATTGACCATTCTGGCGAACTTGCGGCTCGGAGTTTCAAATCCGGTAATTCGCACCTGTCGTGGGGGCATGGCCTATGGATTTTCCATTGAAGCCATGAATTCTGAGCCGCTGGCGCATGTTCCACCTGTGCTTGGAGCAAGTGCCCCGTCGTGGATCATCATGGCCCAGCGCAGCTCTTGGAGCGATGCAACGAGATATTCAAACAGCTTGTCCAGGCGTTCCAATGCTGCGAAGACCTCGGCTCCATATGCTTCTGATCCTCCTGTTCGCTGCAAGGCGTCCCGAACATCGCGCAGTTCTTCCCTTTCCTTGCGGAAGTATTCCTCGCTTTTCTCTAGCTCGGGCACTGCGATGTCGTCAGGGTCCATTTCCCGGCCCGGAGGAAAATCTTCAGCCGCTTTCTGGAGTCGCTCCTGAAAAGCGGTGCAGACCTCGATTATAGCATCGTAGCGTTTATGAAAGCTTTCGGTTAATACCTTTATTGCGCTTTGCAATTCGTCCCTGTTCCGGTTCTTGGGCAGGTGAACGAGCCAGTTCCGGCTTAGCGTTCCTGATTGCTTGGGAGACCGTGCCAGCCAGATCAGTGTTCCGACGACGTTGCGGACCGTTTCGCTACTGAATTCAGCAGTCTGTTGTTGAGTGAGCATGGTCAAACTCGCTTTCCGAAATCCACTATTCTACCTTTAGGCTAAATTAACGACACGAGGTATCGGTGCAAGGATAATGAAGCAATAAGCAAGCCGTCCCGTGCCTTGCCCCTTGCGCCGCTACCCGTATTTTATGCCTCATGATTAGCAGGGAATTGTCCGCAGCCATCGTCTTGCTCCTAGCCACAAACGTCGGCTGCTCGGCTAACTCTGACGTCGGTACCCAGCCAGCACCACCACAACCCATCCCCACGTATTCCTACCGAGTCGTCCACTCCTTCCCGCACGACCCAGACGCCTATACCCAAGGGCTTCTCTACGACAACGGCTTTCTCTACGAAAGCACCGGCCAGTACGGCCAGTCGTCCCTGCGCAAAGTCGAACTCGAAACAGGAGCCGTCGTGCAACTCCACCAGCTAGACAACCGCTTCTTCGCCGAAGGACTCGCCCTCTTCGGCAATCGCCTGCTCCAGCTAACTTGGCGGGCCAACAAGGGCTTTGCCTACCGTCTCGATTCTTTTGAGCCGCTAGCGGAGTTCGCCTATCCCACCGAGGGCTGGGGGCTGACGTACGACGGCGAACTACTCGTCATGAGCGATGGCAGCGCGACCCTGTACTTCCGCGACCCGTTTACCTTTGCCGAGGTCAGCCGAATCACCGTTGTAGCCCACGGCAGCCCCGTATCCCAGCTCAACGAACTCGAATGGGTCGCCGGCGAGGTCTTTGCCAATATCTGGCAAACCGACACCATCGCCCGCATCAACCCGACGACCGGCCAAGTCTCAGGATGGATCGACCTGACCGGGCTGTTGAGCGACGCAGACCGCCGTGGCTCTAACGCCGAGGTGCTCAATGGCATTGCCTACGACTCCGAGGGCGAGCGGCTCTTCGTCACCGGCAAGCGGTGGCCCAAGCTCTACCAAATCGAACTCGTATCCCCTTCACCGAAAGGTACACCATGACTCAAGACCGCGTCCCCGTGTGCATCGCCGTGCTCACGGTCTCCGACACCCGCGACGAAGCAACCGATAAGTCAGGCAAGCTGCTGGTCGAGCGCCTCGAAGCGGCCGGCCACGTCCTGCACGAAAAGCAAATCCTGCCCGACGACATCTATCAGCTCCGCGCCCAAGTCTCGCAGTGGATCGCCGAGCCCCGCGTCCAAGCCATCGTCACCACCGGCGGCACCGGCCTCACGGGCCGCGACGGCACGCCCGAGGCCGTCAGCGTACTCTTCGACAAGGAAATCGAGGGCTTTGGCGAGGTCTTTCGCGTGCTCTCCTACGAGGAGATCGGCACCGCGACCTTGCAGTCGCGCTGCGTGGCCGGCGTCGCCAACAGCACCTACATCTTCTGCCTGCCAGGCTCCTCGGGAGCTTGCGCCACCGGCTGGGACAAGCTCATCGGGCCGCAGCTAGATTCCACCAACCAGCCCTGTAACCTCGTCGATCTGATGCCGAGATTGTCCGAAATTTGACGAGAGGTGTTGCGCACCAGCCCCTTGGGTAGGAGATACTTCGCTGCGCTCAGTATGACAAGCACTGACGTATCTAGCTCAAGCCAAGAAGTTCTTGAGGAATTGCCCGGTGTACGACTCGCTCACTTCGGCGAGTTCCTCCGGAGTACCCTGCCCGACGATCTGGCCGCCGTTGTGGCCGCCTTCGGGACCTAAGTCGATGATGTAGTCTGCGGTCTTGATGACGTCGAGGTGGTGCTCGATGACTAAGACAGTATGACCGGCCTCAACTAGGCGGTTGAGGCTGTCGAGCAGGCGCTGAATATCGGCCAAGTGCAGCCCAGTAGTAGGCTCGTCGAGCAGGTAGAGGTTGCTCTTGCCGCGCTTGAGCTTGCCCAGCTCGTCGGCCAGCTTGACGCGCTGGGCCTCGCCGCCCGACAGCAGAGGGGCCGGGTGGCCAATTTGCAAATAGCCCAGCCCCAAATCGTTGAGTACGCCTAGCTTGTGGGCGATGAGCCGGTGGTCGGCGAAAAAGTCCACCCCATCCTCTATGGTCATTGCCAAAACCTCGGCGATGTTCTTGTCCCGATAGGTAACGTCGAGCGTGTCCTGATTGTAGCGCGCGCCCTTGCAGGTGGGGCAAGGCACCTCCACGTCGGCCATCAGGTGTAGCTTGGTGGTGACCGTGCCCTCGCCACCGCACTCCTCGCAGCGACCGCCCTTGACGTTGAAGCTAAAGCGCGAAGCTGTATAGCGGCGCTTCTTGGCCTCGGGCGTCTGGGCGAAGAGGCGGCGGATGTTGTCGTAGAAACCGATGTACGTGGCTGGGTTGGACCGGGGCGAGCGGCCGATGGGGGATTGGTCGATGTTGATCACATCGCTTACGTGCTCGATCCCTTCGAGGCGGTCGTGCGCGCCCGACAGCACGCGGCTGTCGTGGAAGATGGAGTAGAGCTTCTTGTAGAGAATGTCGTGGACGAGCGTGCTCTTGCCCGAGCCAGAGGCTCCGCTGACGCAGACGAATACTCCCAAGGGAATTTTGACGTCGAGGTCGTCGAGGTTGTTGGCGCGGGCACCCCGAACATGCAGATTGCAACCGTTGAGCGGGCGGCGCTCAACCGGCACGTCAATGCGCTGGCGGCCGGTGAGAAACTGGCCGGTCAGGGAGTCGGAATTTTTCAATATCTGGCGAATGGTGCCCTCGGCAGAGATGCGCCCACCGTGTACGCCCGGGCCGGGGCCAAGTTCGATGACGTGATCGGCCGCCCGAATGGTTTCCTCGTCGTGCTCCACCACAATGACCGTGTTGCCGACGTCGCGCAGGCGGCGGAGCGTCTCAATCATCTTAACGTTGTCTTTGGGATGCAGGCCAATGGAAGGCTCGTCGAGCACGTAGAGCATGCCCATTAGGCCGGAGCCGATCTGAGTAGAAAGGCGAATGCGCTGGGCCTCGCCACCGGAGAGGGTCCCCGCCCGGCGCGTGAGACTGAGGTAATCCAAGCCAATGCCCATGATGAGATCGAGCCGCAGCACCAATTCGCGCACGATCTGCTGGCCGGCCTGCTTCCTCTGCACGGGCATGGGAACATCCTTGAAAAAATCGCGCAACTCCTGCAGGTGCATCTCGCACAGGTCGTGAATGGTGCGGCCGGCCACGGTGACGAGCATGCGCGTGGCTTTGAGTCGCGTGCCACCGCAGTCCGGGCAGTCGTACTCGACCATGACCTTGCGCAGGTAGTCCTCCATACCCGAGTGCGCCACCCCTTGGCGGCGATAACGGCGATAGCGGCGCTCGATTTGGTTGATGACCCCATCGAAAGCAACCTTGCGCCCTTTGTAGCGACGGCCCTCGGTCGCGCCCGGCGGCAGGACAATGGTGAAGCGCTTGCCCTTGGTGCCGTAGAACAGCACATCGACGATGCGGTCGGACAGCTCGGCAAAGGGCGTGTCCAAGTCGAAGCCGTAGTGCTGGGCCAAGCTGTAGAAGATGCGCCCACCCCACCCATTGCGGTCGCAGTTAATCGCCTCGCGCACAAAGGCACCGTCGAGAATGCTCCGGCTCTTGTCGGGCACCAGCAAGTCGGGATGGACCTGCAGATAGGTGCCCAAGCCCGAACAGGTGACGCAGGCCGAGAGCGGCTCGTTGAAGGTGAAGTAGCCTTGGGTCAACTCGGCCATGCTGAGGCGGTGCTCGGGGCAGCCGAAGCCTTCGTAGAAGGCCGCGACCTCTTGGGCGGAAGCGATTTCAGGGTTTAGCAAGTGGAAGCTGAGAAAGTTCTCACCCACCACTAGGCCGTGCTCAATGGATGCGAGGAGTTGCTTTTGCAGGTCGCCGCCGATGACGAAGCGGTCGATGACTGCCTCGATGTGGAAATCCTCGTTCTCGTCGAGCTCGAGCTCCTCGCTCAAGTCGCATAGCTCGCCGTCGATGCGCACCCGCCGATACCCCTTAGTGCGAATGTCGTCAAAGAGAAACGCGTAGTCCTCGCCGTAGATCTTAAACACCGGAGCGCGGATTTCCACTTCGGCCCCGTCCGGCAAGGACAGCAAGTGCTCGGCCATCTGGTAGGGCGTCCGGTAGGCGATGGGGCGGCGGCAATAGGGACAGTGAGCCTGGCCTACCGTAGAGTAAAGCATCCGCAGATATTCGTACAAATCGGTCATAGTGCCGACGGTCGAGCGCGGATTGTTGAAGATGGTCTTCTGCTCAATGGAAATGACCGGCGAAAGCCCGGTGACGAAATCGACATCCGGCTTCTTCATCTGCTCGACGAAGCGCTTGGCATAGGTGGACATGGACTCCATGAAGCGCCGCTGGCCCTCGGCGTACACCGTGTCAAAAGCCAGCGAGGATTTGCCCGAGCCGCTGATGCCAGTGATGACGACCAAC
The DNA here is from genome assembly GCA_965116675.1 of Candidatus Latescibacterota bacterium. Classification (GTDB taxonomy): domain Bacteria; phylum Latescibacterota; class UBA2968; order UBA8231; family UBA8231. Next base: position 4,664,665 of record OZ220721.1, on the reverse strand, counting down.
TTATCGCGCGGAATGCTGACGTCGATGTTTTGCAGGTTGTTCTCGCGTGCGCCCTTAATGGCGATCGCGTCTCGTATAGCCATAGTGTGTCCTATTGTGCTAGTGCAGCCCCCAATTCCTAATTCCTAATTCACGCTAGTGTAGCCCCCAATCGGACCCGTCGTCGTCATAGTAATAAGCTGCTTCCTGCATCTCTACGCGGCTCTTTTCGGTGAGGCGCAGCGGCGCTGACATCTTTTGCAGCAAGCCCTTTTCAACCAGCCACTCGCAGGCGAAGTCCGCGCCCTCCATCTTGAAGTGCTCCTCTATTTCCGACACCGTGCGCATGGCCTCGGCCTCCTCCAAATACTCAAGTAGGGGCCGGAACATGTCCCAGATGTGGTCGTCGAGGTAGGTCTCTACGCGCTGGAGAGCAGCCTTGAGAGTGCGGGCGTTTTTGGGAGCGGCGATGAGATCCGTGTAGATGGCGTTGAAGAATTCGGGATTGAAGGCGAGGGCTTGGTGAATGACCTCGCGTCCCGGGGCTTGGCCGTTGAGGATGCACTCAACGCTGGCGAGCTGGTCGGCCACGTTGAGCAGCCACAAAAAGCTGTAGTTGTAGTCCTTCTTCACCTGGTACCACTTCTGGGCTTTGGCCAAAGTGGCCAACAGCGGCAGGGCGCGCCGCAACAACTGGTAGTCGCGGTCGCGCGCGCCAATGCGCTCGGCGTCTTTGTACCACGCGGCAATGGACTCGTCCTTGGAGAACAGGAGGGTGCTGTGGGCGAAGGTAAAGTCGAGCCAACCACCCTGGCGCGAGCCTTCTATGTTTAACTGGAAGCGCTTGCGCGGGATGAGATTGGCGTGGATGATGACGCCTTCTTCGGTGAGGCAGTGGTCCTCGTAGCGCCGCACTTTGGGGTCGTCGGCCATGACGATCCACAAGTCAATGTCCGACTTCTCCCAAACCTGATCGTACGAGTATGAGCCATAGACGATGGCGGCCAAAACTGTGCGGTCTTGTTGGAGCTTTTGGGTCAAGGCATCGAGCGCCCGGCGATAGCGCTCTTGGACGACCTGTTGCGACCGAGACATGGCAGTTCCTGACGAGGAGATCTAACGTGCAAGCAGCACAAAATATACTGAACATACGTATATGATGTCAAGCTGCCATATGATCTAGCTATGTGGCGTCTTCTGGGACATTCATAAGTAGCTATATGTAGGGATAGAAAGCTGTTTCTTATGAACCGCCCGCTTTCGAGAACAGACGGTTTTTTTCGTTGACAATGGGGAATAGCCGCCCTATTTTGTCCGTGCTTTTGTAATCATTTACATAAAATCCTCTAATCATCTTGGCTATCTTGAAATAAGGGACCTCCCTGCTGACGATCACTCAGGAAAGACCTCATCCAATATGAGGCACACTCTGAGAAGGAGAGAATTCGTCATGAAGTCTAAAATTCGCTTGATCTCGATAATTGGTAGTCTCGCGCTAGCTGCAAGCGCATTAATTGCCTCTGAGGCAACCTACTTCGTCAAGTTAGAGCGTGAAAACCTCCGTTCTACCCCGAGTGGTGATCGAATTGGACAAGTACTTCAAAGGGCAGAAGTCAAGGTAATAGAAGAAAGGGGCGGCTGGTGCAAAGTAACGGTGACAGCTTGGATTCCGAAAGCCTCACTTACAACAGACCTGAGTACCATCCAAGCTGCACACCGAGACGCGAAACCTGCTGGTAGTGGCTTTTTCTATAGCAATGTATCAATCTCTACGAGAATGCTTGGAACCCAGTGTCTTGGAGAGATGACCAACAATTCGGGCCGCGACTACACACTTGCCAATTTCATTGTCAGTGTGTATGACGAAAATGAGAAGCTCATAGAGACGGCCTACATTAATATCAGCAACTTCGCCAAAGACGATAAAAAGAGCTTTGAGGCGTTATTGATTGACTCACAGGCAAGTCAGATCGCCTCGTACAAAATTCAATTTGAGAATGGAATGTAAGCAGATCAAGTCATTCACTTACTCTTTACTATTTTACTTAGAAGTCCGAAGAAGGTTTTAGAAACGCTTCTTATATGTGACATGGTCTAACCACCAAGTCCGACCTTTTTTATCTCTAACAGAGGGAGGGATTCATGGCCACCGAGCTTCAAGAGATTGCATTAGTCAAGAAGGACTTGTCGAATGAAGAGAGAATGCAGTTTGACCTCCAGTTTGCCACGCGTCGCAAAACCCAACTACTGCTTTGCTCCTGAGTCTTTTCTTGGGTATGGTGGGCGCTGATCGCTTCTATATCGGTGATACAGGCTTGGGGGTTGCAAAGACGTTTACGCTTGGGGGCTTAATAATTTGGGGGATAGTGGATCTTTTCCTGATTCAGAAGGCAGCCCGAGCCAAAAACGTCACCGCTATTCGTGAGATACACGATACTATGATTCAGATGAGATAACCACTAGAACCTCCTAAAAATTCCAACATTGTGGAAAAAGAACCGACTGGACCTTTAGCGAGTACAGAATAAGTCGCCGCATGAGTGGCCTGCGGCGGAACTAAAACGACAGAATCAGAAGGAGAATGCCTTATGAGTATAAGACAGGACGTTATTGACCTGGTTGCCCGTGAAATTTATCCAGGCAAAAAGTGGGGTAAAGAGTGGGCCGAGGTTTGCGAGAGAGCTGGCTACAGATGCGAGTATTGCGATAAAGATATGCATGACTCACTGGACAACTATTGTTTAAAGGAGAACGACCACATCAACCCAAAAGGGGCTGAGGATGTTGACAACTATGCTCTTAGTTGTTGGGTCTGCAATATGCTTAAAAGCAATTGGAATCCAGCGGACGAAGTGGGGGAAGGTGCTTGCAGAGATAAACTTATACAAGCAGTTAGACGGGAGTTAAAAAAGAGAAGAGGCCGCAAGTACGAGGAATATTTAAAGTATCAACAAATAGTAGGATACCCGTCCTCCCATCAACAGTGTGGTTGTTGCGAGTAATTCGTCTCTTCCTATCAGCCCGGATCGTGGGCGACGGAGTTGACCTGCTCTCAAACAGCGCAGCGCGGTCAAGCCACTTGTTGACCCTTTCTGTCTTGATCGGGGTAGCGAAGCCGGGAGTATCGCTGTAGAAAATCTTACTTTCGTAATAAAGAAGAAATAATGGCACGAATAAACTGCCCGAAATGTTCGACTGAAGTTAGCGATACTGCATTAAGATGCGCTAAATGCGGTGTTCGATTGACAAAGCCCAAAAGGAACTCTTTAGGTAAGCTCTTTAAGTGGATTATTGCGTTCATTATAGCCATTTGGGTTGTTCTTGGGACGAAGGCTGTCATAGTATCAACACTTGGGAGCCTTGTTTTTTTAGCGATGATAGTTGGACTAATTAAACCCTCAATTCTGAGAATGCCGTCGTTAAATTCTAGACTTCGTGTATTTGGAGTAGGGTTTTTCAGCCTTGTTGCTCTTGGGTTTATCCAAAATTTACTTGAAGCCCAGCCCGATCAAGACGATAAGCAGAGCGTAGAGCCTGAAAAGACCGAAAGTTCCGATTCTGAGAGGAAATCTGATGCCAAGGAAGACGAGGAGAGGAAAAACCGGCTGGAGGCCCTTACGCTCCAAAGAGCCGAAGAGTTGCGCCGCCGGACTAAGGATCCAACCTACGTGAGTGATCTCAGGGCTGCTCTTAAAGAGGGTAAAAAACTAATCAGCGAGGCTGAATTCGCCCTTAAGGCCCGAAATTATAATCTGGCAAAATCGCTGTTGGACTCTGCAGGAGAGAACCTTTACCGACGGCATAAGGTATACTATAATCCCAAAGGTTGGCTCAAAGACAACTGGTCCAAACCTTATTCTTGGTTTCATCCAGAAGAGAAGCACGCCTACAACCAATATTTTCAAGCTGCACGACTTGGTCAGGTTGTCACATTTCGGGAATCTGAATCTCAGTACGAAGACTCATATGCTCTGTCCACGAAGCGCGGTAGTTTTGAGCGATTAGTAGAAATCGCTATTCTGTGGGAATTCCGTCCGAGTGAAGAAGGACAGATATATCGATTAGGACTTGAAGAGATTAGGATTGTAGATGGGAAAGAGATGCTAGACGGGGTTAAGCTCATAAAGAACATCGACTTCACTGATGGTCGGCTGACGGTATCTCTCCGAGCGGGCGTGGACTCCTACAACAGCAACATATTTGGAGATAGAAAAATAACACTTACACACCCTGTCAATACAATGAAAGAATCGCACGATTTCATTTGGGGTTTATTCAATGAGGACTCAAGCTTTCATTATTTCCCGGAAAAGTTTCGCAAGGACTTCAATAAGATAAACGAAGTGATTTTTGCACTGTACTTTCCCGGGAAGGGATCGGGTGAAGTTGTCATTGCTCGGTATGGAATAAAACGTACTAAATTCGACCGGAAGAAATGGAGAAAACTCAAGGCGAAGGATGGAACATTCCAGGACTATTTGAAGATACATGGGACCTACTATCTGCATAAGGACATGCCCGACAAAGGCACTCCTGCTCACATTCTCAAAGGGTGACTCGATGTTGTCCCTTTCATCCCCGATTTTTATCTCATTATGATCGAGCTCTCTGTATATCTAGACTATCCGGTGAGCCATTCTTGATTGGTCAAGCTGCTGGATACCTTACCTGCCAATTATACCCGACCGTTTGAATCCGGGGCCTTGGACGGTCAGGTCATTTGTTAATCCAATCTCACTATGAAATGAGGTGACGATGGATATGACCGAAATCTCCAGTCTACTAGCACTGACCCTCGGGGTAGGCTGGGCCAGCGGGATCAATCTATATGCGACCGTGTTTGCTTTGGGGCTGGCTGGCACAACAGGATATGCGGAGTTGCCCGATCAGCTCGATGCGATTCAGAATCCTTGGGTAATCGGGGCCGCAGGTCTGATGTACCTCGTAGAATTCATCGCCGATAAGATCCCCGCAGTCGACACGGTTTGGGATGCCATCCACACCTTCATTCGCGTTCCGGCGGGTGCTCTGATGGCCTTTGGGGCAACGGGAGATCACGGTTTGGCCTTGGAGATGACTGGTGGCTTGGCTGGCGGTGTCATGGCCCTGAATAGCCACGCGACCAAGATGGGTTCTCGTACGGCCATCAATACGAGTCCCGAACCGTTGTCCAACTCGGCTGCATCAATCACGGAAGACGTATCCGTCGTTGGCGGCTTGTGGCTGGTGCTGAATTACCCTTGGTTGTTTCTCGGTTTGCTGGTATTATTCGTCGTGCTCAGCATCTTTTTGTTGTGGATGATCTGGTCATATCTTAAGACGGCGATTCGGAAATTACGATCCCGATGGGGTTCTGGTTTCGTCCATAGCCGAGGCGAATGAGCTTGCCGTTCCAACACACGATTTATCCCCACCGCAAACCCCCTATACTCCGCTGAGCATCGGCTGGCACGGCTTCCAGCTTGACAGCGCTAGCACCTATTGCGCTGCCGCCGCCGAGCACTTATCTCGTCCCTCGCTCGATGCCCCAAAAAACTATTGAGAAAGCGTCTGTAGTTCCTCGCGGATCACTTTGCGCAAGGTTTCCTCTAAGACAGCATCCTGCACTTGGATATATTGACGCAGTGCTTCGTTAATCAAGGTCTGATAATTGCCACCACCGGCCTCGTGTACCTGGTTCCTAAACCAGTTCAACACATCGTTGTCCAAGCGTATCGTGATACGCGTCTTATTGGGAGCAGCCGGAACGAGAGCTCCTTGTTTGGCCCGAGTAAAATCAAATTCTTCCTTGCTCATAGTGTCTCCTTTCACGCGGCGTGGCTGGTCGGGCCGAGATCAAGCGAATATCCTTGGATCGTATATACAGGGCAGTCGCTGGGAAGTGGTCAAGGCGCGTGAAAGGGCTTAGCCCTTGCGCGAGAGCTTTTCTCCGTGTATGAATAAGCATGATGCAGTGCCTAGGTGCAGGGTCTGGTTGCAAGCTGCACCACAGCTTAAACTACTGTCGTGTAGTTAGGTGTTTCCCTTTAAGCAGTCGTGCTTAGGAGCCTAATAACAATGTCTTCTACCGTGCCCATAGAAATACCGCTTGAAATACTCAATATAACGCATATGACCCCAGCGGAATTGAAGCGAGAGCTAGCGGTCTATCTGTTCCAGCAAGGCAAGCTGTCTTTCGGCAAAGCGCGAGAAATGGCCGACATGAGCGCATGGGATTTCCAGTTCATGCTGGGAAGCAGAAATATCCCTGTCCACTATGACGTGGAGGATTACGAGGAAGATCGGGCGACCTTAAAGGAGCTAGGTCGTCTGTGAGTGTGGTGAGCAACGCTTCTCCACTCATCGGCCTAGCCCGGATAGGTGGACTGGACCTTCTACGACAACTCTACGAAGATAGAGTAAGCCCATGCTAAAGAAGGACCCCGAAGCGGGACAGACGGCCAAGCGCAAACTGCCCATCGGCATTCAGACCTTTCGCCAGATTCGCGAAGAACCCTACTATTACGTCGATAAGACCGCCTACATAAGGCGGCTGGTCGCCGAGGGCAAGCACTACTTTCTGTCGCGTCCGCGTCGCTTTGGCAAGAGCCTGTTTCTCGATACACTGAAGGAACTGTTCGAGGGCAACGAGCCGTTGTTTAAGGGGCTGGCCATTCACGACCAGTGGGATTGGTCGGTGCGCTATCCGGTGCTGCGGCTCGACTTCAGCAGCGGCAACTTCAAGGACCCAAGCTACCTGCACAAGGATGTGATGGCCCACCTAGACGCAATGGAGAGCAAGGCGGTGGTCACTACCAGCTACGACACCGCACCGACCCGCTTGCGACATCTGCTAGAAGCACTGCATCAGCGTACTGGTCAGCGGGTGGCGGTGCTAATTGACGAGTACGACAAGCCCATTCTCGACGCGCTGGAGGAACCAGAGATCGCCCGCGCCAACCGCGACTATTTGCTCGGCTTATACGCGACGATCAAGGATAGCGACGCGCACATCGCGTTTACCTTCCTCACCGGGGTAATTAAGTTCTCTAAGGCCAGCTTGTTCTCCGGTCTCAACAATCTCATCGACATCACCTTGGACCCACGCTATTCTGCCATTTGTGGCTATACCGAGGCGGACTTGGACGCGGTGTTCGCCCCGGAACTGCCCGGCTTGGACCGAGAGGAAATCCGACGCTGGTACAACGGCTACAACTGGCTGGGCGAGGAACAGGCGTACAACCCCTTTGATGTCCTGCTGCTGTTCGACCGCCGCCAGTTCGGGGCCTACTGGTTCGAGACGGGTACGCCGACGTTTCTGCTCGAGATGTTGGTGGAGCGCGAGGTCAGTTCCTTGACCTTGGACGACCTGCTCGGCAGCGAGGAGTTGCTATCGGCGTTTGACGTGGATCACATTGCGACCGAGGCCCTGCTGTTCCAGACCGGCTACCTGACCATTCACCGCACCGAACTGCGCGGCGGGGAGCTATACTACCGGCTGGGCTACCCGAACCGAGAGGTCCAGCAAAGCCTGAACAAGAGCCTGCTGAATCACCTGACGGGCAACCCGTCGCGCCAAGTCGAGCACAACGTCCGGCTGTACGATCTGCTGCTGGTCAACGACTTCGACAGCTTGAAAACGCTGTTCGAGGCGTTCTTTGCCAGCATCCCCTACCAATGGCACACGAACAACGAGATTGCCAACTACGAGGGCTATTACGCCAGCGTATTTTACTCCTACTTCGCGTCGCTGGGGCTGACGATCACAGTGGAGGACAGCAGCCAAGCGGGTCGCCTCGACATGGCAGTCCTGTTCAATGGAAATGTGTACCTGTTCGAGTTCAAGGTAGTGGAACAGGTGTCGTCGGGGGCGGCGATCAGGCAGTTGAAGGAGCGGGACTACGCGGCTAAGTATCGCGGCCGCGGCGAACCGATTCACCTGATTGGAGTGGAATTCAGCCGAGAGACTCGCACCTTAGCGGCTTTCGAGGTCGAGAGTATGTGAGTGTCGTTCGGATCGTCTTGTTCCTACTATCCTGCGTCCATCTGCGTCCATCTGCGTCCATCTGCGTCCATCTGCGGATTATCAGTACCCGTTGCGCTGCCGCCGCTAAGCCCTTATCGTAGCCAACCATGTCCAGCACACCCGCCATCCAGACCACAACCGTCGGCTCCTATCCCGTCCCGGACTGGCTCCAAGCCCTGCCCTCCGAGCAGGCGCTCGTCGATGCCACCCGCGTAGTGTTCGACACCCAGCGCCAAGTCGGCATTGACCTACCCACCGACGGCGAGCTATACCGCTTCGACATCAACCACCCAGACACCAACGGCATGATCGAGTACTTCGTCCGGCCCATGGGCGGCACTCGCGCGGAATTTGGCCGCCGCGAGGCCGAGGAGTTCGCCGCCAAACAAAGCATGGGCTTCCGAGCCAAACCCGCGGCCGTAGTGGACGCCGAACTCAGCGCGGGCAGTCTCGACCTGCTCGCCGACTGCGCCCGCGCCGCCGCCGTGGCCGGTGGCCCCTTCAAGTTTACCCTGACCAGCCCCTACATGCTGGCCCGCACCCTCCTCGATCACCACTACGGCGACTTTGCCGCGCTCCTGATGGCCGTTGCCCAAGTCCTCGCCGACCAAGTCCGCGGCCTGCCCTGCGCCTGCGTCCAAATCGACGAGGCCAACATCCCCGGCAACCCAGCCGACGGCCCCCTCGCAGCCCGCGCCATCAACGCAGTACTCGACAGCATCGACTCAGGCACTCAAAAGGCCGTCCACTTCTGCTTTGGCAACTACGGCGGCCAGACCATCCAGCAGGGCGAGTGGCGCGCCCTGCTCGACTTTCTCAACGAACTGCGCGCCGATCACTTAGTGCTCGAACTCGCCCACCGCCCGGCGAGCGACTTGGATGCCCTGCGACAAATCGACTCGCGCATCGGCATCGGCATCGGCGTAATCGACATCAAAGTCAACCACATCGAGACAGCCGAAGAGATAGCCCGCCGCATAGAAGCCGCTGCTGCCGCTGCCGGGTCCGACCGCATCCGCTTCATCCACCCAGACTGCGGCTTTTGGATGCTCAAACGCTCCATCGCCGACCGCAAGATCGCAGCACTGGCCGAGGGGCGGGATTTGTACTTGGGAATATAGGCGCAGTACTTAAGGGCTAGTCCTGCGCATGATGCTGAGAATCTGGCCGGTCATGCCGCTGGCCGGGGGTTGTGCTGCGAGGAAAAGCGCCGAGGCAACGACCTGTTCTGGCTCCTTCCACGGCTCGCTTGCCGCGCGAAAGCTGCTGGCCTGTTGCCAAGAAGGTTTTGACAACTCCGTCCTAACCGGACCGGGTATGAGGACGTTGGCGATGATGCCCTCGTCCCACACTTCTTCTGCAATGGCTTGGGTCAACCCGTGCAAGGCCGCTTTGGACGCGCAATAGACGCTCAGGTCCGCGTGGCCGACCTGGCCCATGCCGGAGCCGACGTTGATGATGTTCCCGCTGCCCTGTCGCTGCATAATGGGCAATACTGCGCGGCAACAGCGGACGACACCCATGACGTTAATTTGCCACGCCTGCTCCCACTCCTCATCCGTCGCATCTAAAAACAGCCCACGCGGATTGACACCGGCATTGTTGACGAGAATGTCGATCCGACCGAACCGCTCTACTGTTTGCTGCACGAGGCGTTCCACCTCTGCGCTCACCCGTAGATCAGTCGGCACAGCGAGGACTTCTCCCCCCTGCGCGGCAGTCGCCGCAGCTACTTCGTCGAGTTGCGCCGTGCTGCGCGCGGCAATGGCGACCTGTGCGCCCTCGGCAGCGTAGCCCATAGCGATAGCGCGGCCAATGCCGCGACCCCCACCTGTGATGAGGGCGACTTTGTCTTTGAGCTGCATGATTGAATTAGTCGCTCAAGTACCCGGCGACTTCCTTGGCGAAATAAGTCAAGATCATATCTGCGCCGGCCCGCTTAATCCCGGTCAACACTTCCATAACGGCCTGCTCACGCTGGACCCACCCTCGCTCTACAGCCGCCACAATCATCCCGTACTCGCCGGAGACATTGTACGCGGCAATCGGCACGTCAAAGGCTTGGCGGGCCGCGGCGATCACGTCGAGATAGGCCAGCGCCGGCTTGACCATCACCACATCGGCCCCTTCCTCAATATCGAGAGCGATTTCTTTGAGCGCCTCGCGGCCATTGGCCGGATCCATCTGATAGGTCTTTTTGTCGCCCTTCTTAGGTGCCGACTGGAGCGCGTCGCGGAACGGTCCGTAAAAGCACGAGGCATATTTAGCCGAATACGCCAAGATGCCGACGTTTTTATAACCAGCCGCGTCGAGCGCCCGGCGGATGCCGCCGACCCGGCCATCCATCATGTCTGAGGGCGCAACCCAATCGACGCCTGCTTCGGCGTGCGACAGGGCCATCTTGCACAGCACCTCTATGGTCTCGTCGTTTACTACTTCGCCATCTACTACCAAGCCGTCGTGGCCGTGGTGGGTATAGGGGTCAAGGGCCACATCGGTCTGCACGCAGAGTTCGGGCACCGCAGCTTTGAGGCTGCGGATCGCTCGTTGGATCAAGCCCTGCGGGTCGTAGGACTGGGTGGCCTGATCGTCTTTTTCGGTCGAGTAGCCGAATAGGTTGACCGCCGGGATGCCTAAATCCCACAACTCGCGGCACTCTTCGACCAACTCGTCAACCGAGAAGCGATATTGGCCGGGCATGTCGTCGATGGGCGCGCGCGTTTTCTCGCCTTCAGTGACAAACAGCGGATGGATCAAATCATCGACGCGCAAGTGGGTCTCGCGCACCAAGCTGCGCACTGCTTCCGAGCGCCTGAGTCGTCGGGGCCTCTTGGTCAATTCCACGGCAGTCTCCTATCAAATTTCTCTTCGAGCAGGTAAAGTAGATCGGGGTTATCACACAGACTTTAACATTAAAAAATCACCTAGCAGATGGAAAACCCATCGCCGATCAGCCGCACTCACAGACAAAACCTCAAAAACTCGTCCTCTGTCTTTTCGCACCATGCTCGCAAACGACGGCGATGGTCGTCGAGTTCGTCCTTGAATCGCGCATTGACGGCGAGGTTGACCATTTCGCCCGGGTCTGTTTGCAGATCGACGAGCTGTTCGCGGTAGCGGCCCATGGGATAGGCGCTGTATTTGTAGCGGTCAGTGAGCACGGCGCGGGAAGCACCGCCACCGCCTGGCCCCGCACCAATATCCATGATGGTTTCAACGACGAGTTCTGTACGCCATTCGTCGGGTGCGCTACTCTCAGCAAGCGGTCGCAAACTCAGTCCTTCAAGTCCATCGGGAACGCTCGCATCGCCGACGTCGCACAGCGTAGGCAGCAAATCGAGTCCCAGGGAGACCAGATGAGTGTTCTCAACGCTACCAGCCCGCGTAACCCCTTTGTGACTAATGACAAAAGGAACGTTGATGACTTCCTCGTAGAGGCTGGTTTTTTGATTCCAGTTGTGTGCGCCGTGCCCATCGCCGTGATCTGAGGTGAAGACGATATAGGTCTCCTCTTCAAGGCCGAGGTCGCGCAGGCCATTGAGCAGCACGCCGATTTCAGCATCGACTTTTTCGCACAAGCGATAGTAGTAAAATCGCAGCCGTCGCCAGTCGTCTTCAGTGTATTCAATGGTGGGATAGACGCGGCGGTTGGCCTGCCGCAGCATCTGCAGGATGTCGGGTGAATAAGGTGGAATGGCGAAGTTTGCGGGCAGATTTGGGCATTCTTCCACAGTGGCTGGTTCCGGCACGGGGCCTTGCGGCAAAGGCTGATTGCGGGCGACTTGGCAGATGTCGTGGGGATTGATGAAGGACGCGAAGAGGAAGAAAGGATTGTCGCGGTCGCGCTGCATGAATTCGATGGAGCGCAAGGGTACTTCGTCATCGCGACTGTCGCAGATGACTTCGAGGCCGCTTTCTGCGGGCGTGGTGCCGGGGACGTGCCATTTTCCCGACAGGGCGCAGTCATATCCTGCGTCGGAGAGGAAGTTGCCGAGCGTTCGGCCTTTGTATTCGGGCTTGATGGGTGTGTTGTTGCTGATCGCGCCATTTTGATGGGGGAAAAGACCAGTCATAAAGCTGGCACGTTGGGGGCCACAGAGGGGATGCGTGCAATAGGCGCGGGTGAACCGCACCCCCGTTTCGGCGAGGCTGTCCATATTGGGAGTGTACACCTCGGGGTTGCCGGCACAGGACATGGCTCCGGCGTATTGCTGGTCCGTGATGATGAAGAGAATATTGGGACGACGCTCTGGCATACTTGATCTTTACTCCTAGGATAGGCTTCAGTTGGAAGGCGAAAATACGAATCAGCAGATGAAACGTCCAACGCCGAAGTAACAAAACGACTTCGGCATCGTTCTATAAGCGTGTGCACACGAGAATTGTTCAACACCTGACATCATGGAGACGCAATGCACGCGGAACAGGCGATTGAAAGATTCGGGCCGCTGGTCATGAGTCTGATCTGGCGGATCAACGGAAACCACGACGAGACAGCCGACCTCTACCAAGAAGTATTCGTGAAGTTCCACGAGACCACGAGCCAGCGCGGCCCGCTGCAACAGCCCAAGGCGTGGTTGTGCCGCACGGCGATCAATGCCGCCCTCGATTTCAACCGTCAGCGAGCGCGATTTGTCTCTTGGAGCGAGTCGGCGGAGCAACCTCACAACTGGGAGGCGAACGATGTGGTCGAAAATGGTCTTATGGTCGAAAAAATTCGCCGTCTCACGGTGGATTTGCCCGAGCGCCGCAGAGAAGTCTTCGTCCTCCGCTACTTCCAAGGCTGTTCCTTCGAACAGATCGCCCAACTGCTAAATTGCTCTCCAGGAGCCGCACGTGCCGCAGCGTTTCAAGCCGCAAAACAAATTCGCGCGTGGCTCGCCTGCGACTGTCCATCCGCAACAACATCAACCAAGGAAGCTAACCGATGATTAAGACTGAGCAGTTTGAACACAAACTCATCGAATACCTCGACGGCGAACTATCCGACGCCGAGAAGCGGGAAGTAGAAGAGTACCTACAGGCCCATCCCGAAGCCATTGACCTCAAAGGAGATTTCTCCCTGCTGTGCGCGGCCGGGAAATCGATCCGCGAGTCCAATTTTCCTGCGGATTTGCTCTTGGAGGCCAATCGCAAGCTCGCCGCTCGCCTGGCCGATCCGCGTCAAGAGCATGTGGCTTCCATCCCCGTCGCGTCCAACAACGGATCGCCAGAGACCAGCCCCAGCCGGACCTGGCTGCCGAACTGGCGGCGACGGTTCCGGCCACCCGTACTCGCTGCCGCACTCGCCGCGCTGGCAATCCTCCTAGTAGGTGCTGTCACTCAGCGAGCGGCCCTCGCCGACATTGCCAGCAGCCTACTGCAGCGAATCGTGGTAACCTTCAACGACGAATCCCTGTCCGATAGCCAACAGCAGACGTTCGACGAGCTTGTTGAGATTACGGAAACCGTAGATGAGAATGGCGATCAGGTCGTCACCCTCAACGTGGAGTCCGATCAGCTATCCGAGGAGTTCAGAGACGGTGTTCTGAAAGTGACGATCTTCGGCGAGCAAATCAGTGAAGCTGAAGTAGAAAGAACCAACTCCTTTCGCGATTCGTTTGAAACCGCGCTTATAACCGCGAGGGGCATAGATCAGGGCGTTATAATCAGCGGAGTAGGGGTGCCCCATGTGCGAGGCGATATAAAAGTAAGGGGGGCTACTTTCCTCGGCGACATCACCCAGCTAAACCTCGATTCGCTGCATATCTTACTTCCCGCGCTCGATTCGCTTTCTGCCGCGAAGATCGGCTCCCAGTCTCCGGGCGTCATCGAGGATAAGAGCTGGGGCGACATCAAGAAATCCGTCGGTTCCTCCACGGACGTCTCTCCCTAATTAAGCGAATCGCTCGGCTTCAAGCAGAGACTTCAAAGAGAACGGGCCCTAGGTCATCATCGACCGGGGCCCGTTCGTCATCCCGTTTCATATATGTCGATTCAGCGGACCAAGCGCCCAAGGCGATTCCAGCGGATGGAATATCCATCGCCGACCGACAAGTACACGATCCCCACCTTGGCGTGCAGGACTGAGTGTGGTATCGGTCCATGGGTGCGGCTGTCAAAGCTCTTGTCGCAGTTGTCGCCTAGGACGAAGTATTGGCCCTGCGGAATTTTCAACGGCTCGAATTTCTGCGCGTCTAGGATATCGATCCGGCTTGTCATGGCCGCGAGGTACTAGTTCGCGTCTCCAGACTTTCCGCCCTGCTGCGGATCGAGAACCTCGTTCGCCGTCGAAGCGTCTGATGGGATGCACGAGAATCCCCGTTCAGCGAAATGCTCATCGAAGGCAAACACTTCTCGCAGACCTGCACGAGACATGAAGGCAAAGCTGACGCAGTCAACGAGGCTCAAGCGTCTGCGACCAGCGGCGAGCATGGAGGCCATACCGGTGGCATGCAAATCCTCGTCAATCCACTCAATTCTCAAGACGGGTCGAATGTCCTGATCGAGCGCGCGAGCGGCATCCATCCCAAGGCGGTGCTGAACGAGAGCCGTCGTCTCCACGAGGACATAGCTGGTCGTCACGAGAGAGAACGCACCGCGCACGAGGCGATGCCATTCAGCAACGGCCCGCGAATGCTCATCGTCGTCAGCGTCGAGAACTGAGTACAGCGCGGAGGTATCGACGAAGACGCTCACCTGCGGTAGGCCTCCTGCAAGTGGAGGTCATGTTTTGTAGCTCCATCGCCGCCGCCGGATCGGAATTGTCCGGCCACCGAGACCGCGCGTTCAATGCGCTCGTCGTCGGTTACGGCTGTTTCCGCCGACCGCAGCAGAAGATCAACCCCTTGCCGAATCACTGTCGCCATCGAAACCTGCCGCTCGGCAGCAATCCGCTTGACGTGCCGCGCTTGTTCGTCGGTCAACTGAATCTGTGTGCGAACCATTCGACTAGCTCCATGTTATCATATTATACCATAATGATAACAAATCGCTCGGCGAAATCAATTCGACGCTTACCGCTTACTTACTTGAAGGGATTCAAGCGTTGCGAGTATTTCTTCGAGTGTACGGCGCTGTTGTTCGGTGCGATCGATTGTCGCATGACCATCGAGGAACTGATGTCCGTAGTAACCGAACTGCGAGTGATTGCCGCCGACGATTTCGATCCATTGCGTGTTTTCTGGAAGATTCCGCTTCGTCGATTCGATCATTTCCACCGTTGCAATACCGTCATTGCTGGCGAAGACCTTCTTTACTGGAATCACAATGTTGGATAGATCGAAGTCCTTTGGATGCGAAGTACCGATCAAAATGAGTGCGCTTGCCAATGATCGATTGGCGTAGACAAGTTCGGTCGCTATTTTGCCGCCTTTGGAATGTCCAGCGACAACCCACTTATCCACGGTTTCAGTTTGAGCAACGATCTGTTGCGCACGGCTAATCGCCTCGCGTCTGTGGGATTTGAACGGAGCAAAGCGATAGGGCAGCTTCACGATTACCGCAATGAAGCCGTTTTCCGCAACAGCACGGATGAGAGGTGCGTAGGCGCTAGGCTCGACGCCACCACCGTGAAAGAACAGTAAGCCCATCGGACCTGTCGGCTCTGTAGGTGTAAACACAATCGCCTCGTCAGTATCGGCGACAGTAATTTGGGCATTGCTTTGGAGTGTTTTCTCGTCGACGCCTCTTGCGCGGAATGAATCGTATAGCCAAAGTGTGAATGCAATACCGGCGGCGATCCAGACAATCCGAAAGATCCTCCAGATTCGCCGTCCAAGTCGCTTCGGGGGCTTAGCGGGAGTTTCAGGACGATTCATAGCAGCACCATGTAATGTTTTGATTTCACTTGACGAGCTTACGTCCTTCCTCTGTGGAAGATACGGCGAAAGAACCCCAGTTTTAGGAAATCACGAAAAAAGTTCGCACAAAAGACAATGAGCCATTCCGTCCGACGCCACCTGCGCCTTGAAATCGAGGCGTACGATAAGACCATCCGCGCCTTCATTCCCGGGTACGAGGAAATGCTGGCGCGAGCCGCAGATGCCGTTGCCGAGACCCAACCAAAAAAAGTAATCGACCTCGGCGCTGGCACAGGCGCGTTGGCACAAGCCGTATTGCAGCGATGCGCGGGAGCCAAAGTCGAGCTAATCGACGCCGACGCCGAGATGCTCGATCAGGCCCGCGAGCGGCTCGCACCCTTTGCCGCACGAGTGCAGTACACCGTGCGAGCGTTCCAAGGCCCGCTACCTGCCTGCGACGCCGCAGTCGCCTCCCTCGCACTACACCACGTTCCCACCCTAGCCGAAAAACAGACGATCTTCAGCGCGATTCACGCCGCGTTGCGTCCGGGCGGCATATTCGTCAACGCGGATGCCACCATGCCCGCCGATCCGTCCGTTCGCCAAGCCGAATACGAGACTTGGGCGGCCCACCTCGTCTCCTGCGGCATCGCCGAGGAACGCGCCTATAGCCATTTCGCGGAATGGTCCGACGAAGACACTTACTTTCCAGTGGAAGACGAACTCGCCGCGCTGACCGACGCCGGTTTTGCCGCGACCTGCCTATGGCGCGTCATACCCGTCACAGTCATAAAAGCAGCTAAACCCGCAGCACCTAGTGAGTGACGAGTTTGCAACAGAAGGCTACATCAGCTTAGGCAGCAGTAAAGCGAGGGAGACGCTGACGAGGAGGCCAGCGAGAATCTTCGCCAAATCGGATAGCACCAGCCGGGACACCTCCTGACGGCTTCGGTGCTTCTCGTTCCAAGCGATGGCGATCTCGCGTCCAGCCAACAGACCGACGAATACCCAAGTCGTGCTCATCGGAATGTGGCTGAGCTCCTTGAACACAAACAGCACGATCCCGTAGATCAAGTCCACAAACGTCGCCGAGCGGATGTCGGTGGTGTTTGTCTTCGTCAGCACTACCTTCTGGATGGTACCGCCATGGTTGTAAAAAATGAAGGCGAGCAAGCCCAGTATGATGGCGATGCTGGCTATGAACCATCCAACAGCTAGGTCTGGCGTCCGGCTGACCGGGTCTCGCGGCAGGAAAACGTAGATATTGGCCAAGTCCTGTATCAGCCATTGGCTCCAGAGGAAACCAGTCGAGCACCACTGGGCCACAACCCACCAAGGACTCATTAGCCCCTCCGTCCGGTTGAAACGAGACTCGAGACTCCGGGTGACCAACTTGTACACGACGATGGCGACCACGAAGGCCGTCGCATACCCCAGCAACGACTTGAGCAACATACTCTCCAGCGCCTTCGGCGCGAAGATCGTCAGGGTCAGGAAGGTGGTGCTGACCGGGACACCCCAGCGGGTCAGCAAGAGCAGGACGAAGGGAGGGACACAGTAAACCCAGCTAAAGTGTTCCGGCACCGGGATCGCCTCCAGCCTGCCATAAGAAACATCCCCACTATGTGCCACCCACCCATACACGAGGACCACCGTTATGATGCCGCCGGCAAAGAGCCAGAGTACCCACCACGGACGGTGGGAATTGGAACTGAGAAAGGTTCCCAAAGTCTGAATCGCATCGTTGCCGACGATCGAATACGAGCCGAGCACGAACCCGAACGAGCCGAGCACGAACCCGACGATCATTAGTGCTTCCTGACTCACTTTCAATACTCCTCGGGAGTTTTCGATGATATTTAGAAATGAAGATCGACCGCTGCGCCGGGCAAAGGTATTTACTTAGCCGCAGCCGAGCAATGGTCAGGCTGCACGGCCAAGCAATTTGGCCTCAGCCCGTTGCGCCATTATTTTTCAGACCACCATTCACCACAGCCTTGAGACCCTATGACCGCTAAAATCCTCGCCGTCCTCCTCCTCTTCGCCTTACCCATTCAAGCCAAAACTCGGATCGAAGCGGCCTATGAAGCTGGCGAACTCGACTTAGAGACAGCCCTGATCTACCAAGTCCTCAGCGTGCGCGCGCCCGACCAACTGCCAGCCATCTACCGAGAGACCAGCGGACTAGCGGTTTGCGGAACCCCCCACCTAGTCCAAGCCATGAGCACGGCTCCCAACCTGAGCGCCGACTTCCAAGCGCGCTTGGGCAAGCTGGTGAAAGACCGACCAGACGCCCAGCACAATCTCCTCTCGCCATTGGGACACTTTCGCGTCCACTACGATACCGAAGGAGTCAACGCGGTTTCTCCTAGAGACGACGACGCCAACGACATCCCGGACTACATCGACCTCGCTCTCGCCGTGCTCGACAGCACTTGGGTGCTCGAAATCGAGCAACTCGGCTACAATCCGCCCCCTTCGGACAATGGCCTAGGCGGTGGCGACGAATACGACGTTTATATTGTCGAGCTAGGGGTCGGCAGGAGTTTTTACGGATTCGCCTATCCAGGGACGTCCGGTGCGACCACCTACAGCCATCTCGAAATCGACAACAACTTCACTGACCCAGGTTACAAGCAAACCCGTGGACTGGACGCCCTGCGCGTGACTATCGCCCATGAGTTCCACCACGCCATCCAGTTTGGCTACTACGCGACATTCGATGGCAGTTGGTGGCAGGAGTCAACCTCGACGTGGATGGAGGAAGTGGCCTATCCGCAGATTGACGATTATCTCCAGTACTTGACCTACTTCCTCAGCGAACCCCAACGCGCCCTCAACTCCGGCCCTTATCAAAGCCTCCACACTTATGGCAGTGCGATCTTCTCTCATTTCCTCGATCAGCGCTACAGCCGCGAGCTCAATCGCTTGATCTGGGAAGAAGTAGGCCAGCGCAAGAGCGTCAATCTCGATCATTTCGACCGCGTCATCCGCCAAGTCGAGCCGGGAGGACTAGGTGTCGTCATGGGCGAATTTGCCGTGTGGAATTATTTCACCAACAACCGCTACCATGGCGAATACTATGCCGAGGGAAACTTATACCCCACCGTCCCCACCCGCGACATCGCCGTCGACGCTGAAGCAGTCGTCCGCGACACTAGCCGAGTCGATGCCACCGGCAGCGTCTATCTGCGTCTGGAGCCGCAACTGCGCGCGGGCGGGATCGATCTGTTTTTTGACGCCAACCAAGGGGCATGGCGTCGCCACTTGCTCTTAGTCGGTCCCGACACCACCTCCGCGCAACTCGTTTCCGAGCCGACGGTCCGCATCACGGGTTGGGACCAGTTCGACGAAATCGTCCTCGTCGCCACCTCGGCCGAGCGCACCGGCTTGGCCTACCAGCACCTGTTTACCGCGCAATTTGATCCCAGTCTGACCGACCCCGACCGGCCAGCCGCTCTCGCCACCCTGCTCAAACCCAACTACCCCAACCCGTTCCGTCCCAACCAACACCCGCACACTCGGCTGGCCTTCGACCTAGCCTTCCCCAGTAGGAAAACCCGCCTCGCGCTCTTTGCCGCCAACGGCACGCTCGTCTGGGAGCAGGACTTAGGCGAACGCGCGGCGCGAGCAGACCACGCCGTGCTGTGGGACGGCCGCAATGCCGCCGGCAACCTCGTAGCCAGCGGCATCTATCACCTGCTCCTCGAAACCGACGGCACCGCGGCTAAGCGCACGCTAGCGGTGGTGCGCGATTGATCGCTTCACCTCCGCGCCGCGTCTCCCTCCGCGCCATTGCCATCGGGGCCATCGGCTGCCTCGCCATCGCCGTGGGCGAGCCTTTTAGCGTCTTGGTGATGCGCAGCTCGCCCATGGCCGCCGACTACTCGACCGGCGCGGCCCTGTTCTTGTTTTTTCTTTTTACCTTGCTCATTAACCCACTCGCCAAATTGCTCACTGGCACCAGCCTGCACACCGGCGAACTGGCCACCGTGTACATAATGATGGTCGTGGGGGCCGCCATCCCCTCTTGGGGCCTGACCATGAACCTAATCCCGCTCCTCGGCGGGTTCTTTTACTACGCCACCCCGGAAAACGACTGGGCCAATACCATCCAGCCTTATATATCACATCTCTTCGTACCGGAAGACAGTGCAGCCATCCAAAAGCTGTTCGAAGGTAATGCCCAAGGCGAACGCATCCCTTGGGGGGCTTGGGCGACGCCGCTGATGGCGTGGAGCCTGTTTGTCGTCAACATGTACTTCACCACGCTGTGCGTGCTCGTCGTGCTGCGCAAGCAGTGGGTCGAGCGCGAGCGGCTCAACTTCCCGCTAGCCACCTTGCCCATAGAAATGAGCGCCCGCGCCAAGGACCAAGCCATCGCGCCTTTTTACCGCAATTATCTGACTTGGATCGGCTTTGCCATTCCCGCGCTCATCAGCTCGATCAACGCCCTGCATCGCTATTTCAACTTCGTCCCCTGGATTGACCTCAACCTGTGGGTGCCCTTCTTGCGCAACTCCATTTGGGTCAACTTTCGCCCACACTTCGAGGTCGTCGGCCTCTCCTACTTGCTCAACCTCGACATCTCCATGGGGATATGGGTCTTTGCCCTGCTCAACATGTTGGCCATCGGCTTGTGCCGCATGACGGGGTGGAACATCGGCCCGGAGCAGCCCTACTCCTCGCCCTCTCCGCCTAGCATCGCCCATGTCGCCCTCGGCGCGTTGTTCTTCTTAGTGCTGTCCAGCTTGTGGAGCGGGCGGCAGCACTTGCGCCAAGTCTGGCGCAAAGCCCTGCGCGGCGACGACTCCATCGACGACAGCGGGGAATTGCTCCCGTACCGGGTCGCGGTCTTTGGCTTTATCGCGAGCTTTTCCCTCGGCCTGTTCGCGCTCTACGCCACCAACATGAACCTGCCGACCGCCTTTGTCTTTCAGCTTTCGGCCCTCGTGATCTTCGTTGGCTTGGCCCGCATCATCTCGCAGGCCGGGCTGGCCTATTGCCGCGCTCCAGTGGCCCCGGCCGTATTTACCGTCAACACCCTCGGGTCGTCGTCAGTGGGTGCCCCCGGCCTAACAGCGCTGGCGCTCAACTTCCCTTGGTCTGCCGACATCCGCACCTTCGTCATGGCCTCGGCCGCTACGGGCCTCAAGCTGGCGGAAGTGACGCGCTTAGAGTACCGGCGCGTATTCTGGGCCATTGCCGCGGCCATCGTCGTCACCCTCGCCGGCTCGATCACCGCGGTCATCTACCTCGCGTACACCTATGGGGGCATCAACCTGAGCAGTTGGCAATTCGGCTATATGACGACCTATACCGGCAACTGGATTACCAACAACCTCAACAACATGCAGCCTACCTACGGCTGGCATTTGTCCTTTGCTGGCCTCGGCGCGTTCTTGATGGGTCTGTTGACCTTCATCAAAAACCGCTTCGTCGGCTTTCCCATTCATCCCATCGGCTTGGCCATCGGGCTGCCGCATCCCGTGCAGCTAATCTGGCCGTCGGTCTTCTTCGCTTGGCTGCTCAAGGCACTCATTCTCAAATACGGCGGTCCCCTGCTCTACACGCGCTTGCGCCCGTTCTTTTTGGGGCTGGTGCTGGGCGCATTTGGCTCAGCCGGGTTGTGGCTTCTCATTGACATCTGCACCGGCATGACGGGCAACCGGCTGATTAACATCGGCTAGCTACGCCAGCTCGTGGTCAATGCCGAGCTTGATCGAACGCTCGGG
This sequence comes from Candidatus Latescibacterota bacterium, assembly GCA_965116675.1. Classification (GTDB taxonomy): domain Bacteria; phylum Latescibacterota; class UBA2968; order UBA8231; family UBA8231. Next base: position 4,643,165 of record OZ220721.1, on the reverse strand, counting down.
ATGCTGATTGATCTCCATGTAGGCGTCAGCGGCCGCGGCAAAGGGCACGATCGGGTCAATCAAATCGTCGGCTTGCAAACACCCTTCGACCAACAGGGCCAGCGACTCCGCGCGGATGCGCGCGAAATCCCAACCCGCCTGCGGCAACGGTTCGCTGTTGGCCCGGCTGGAGATGACCTGAATGCGGTTGCGGTGCCACTCACCGGCCAAGCGCAAGCCCTGCTCGCCGTGGTAATACGCGGTCGAGACCAAGGTACCGGCGTAGCAAGTGGCGCGCATGGCGTCTTCAAACGCGCGATAGGAACCGCTCGTTTCAAAGGCGACGTCCGCGCCGATTTTATCGGTGTGCTGCTTGATCTCCAAGCCAGCGTCCATGGCCACCGGGTCCAGCGCCAAATCGGCGTTGTGGCGCAGGGCCGCGGCGCGCCGGCGCTCGATGGGATCGACGACCGCCACCCAGCGCGCCCCGCACAGACGCGCGGCCTGCGCGACCATCAGCCCGATGGCCCCAAGTCCGAATACGGCGACCCGATCCCCCAAGCGCACTGCGCCATCGCGCACCGCGCCGACGGCAAAGTCGGCCGGGTCCCAATACATGATAGCTTGCGGTGAGATTCCGTCCGGAGCCTTTTGCACGCGCGCCGCTGCTACAGTGTGCGTCTCGCGGATGGGCAAATGCGCGAAGACCCGGTCGCCCTCGCGCAGCGTTGTCACCTCAGCACCCACTTCGACGACCGCGCCCAAGCACATGTTGCCGAGGCGGCGGGGGAAGCCACTGGACGCGGATTCACCTCGGCGGTGCAGGCGCAATTCGCCGTCCCAGCGGTCGGAGGCGTCGGGCGTGTCGGCGCGGAAACCGCGCAGCTCAGTGCCGTGCTTGACCGAGCTGAAGAGGCTTTGGACGCGGATTTCATCTGGGGCTAGGGACGGTTCTTGGTACGAGCTGAGGACTGCGTGGCCAGGACGGTCGGCAATCAATTCGAGCGGCATGAGGTAAACTCCTATTTTTGTGATATTATACATTGATATGGGCGCTATGCACATTCTGCGCCCATCTGCGTCCATCTGCGGATAATTTTATGAATGCTAGCACATACCAACGCTTCATCCGCCCCCTCCTGTTCCGCTGCGATCCAGAGCGCATCCACGAGCAAACCCTCGCGCTTGGCGAGCGGGTCGGTTCTTCCGCGCTTGGCCGCCATCTGCTTTCCAGTCTCTTTGCATTCACAGACGCGCGGTTGACGACCCAAGTGGGCGGCTTGCACTTTGCCAATCCGCTGGGCATGGCTGCGGGATTCGACAAAAATGGCCGGGTGATCCAGGCGCTTGCGGCCATGGGTTTTGGGTTCGTGGAGGTGGGGTCGGTATCGGCGCATCCTTCGGCTGGGAATCCGCGGCCGCGCTTGTTCCGCTTGCCGTTAGACGAGGCCATTGTGGTCAACTATGGAGTACCCAATGACGGGGCCGCGGTCGTGGCCGATCGCGTATCCCAGCGGCCAATCACCGTGCCCTTGGGGATCAATCTCGTCGAAACCAATACCGGGCAGGCCATTGCGCCCGATGCGGTCGTGGCAGAGCTAGCCGCGGCCCTAGTCCCTTTTGTCGGGCGAGCCTCCTACATTGCATTCAACCTCAATTGCCCGAACACTACCGGCGGCGTCAGTCCCTTTACCGGCGGGGAGCACTTGCGCGACTTGCTGCAGGAATGCGCTGCCATCGACAACCTGCCCCCGATCTTTCTCAAGCTCACCGCGCACACCGACCCAGCGCGACTAAGCTGGATGCTGGAAGCGGTCGATCCTTTTGATTTTGTCAAGGGCTTCATCTTCAACCTACCGCCGGGAACGAACTATCCGCTCAAATCGCCGGCCCATCTTGTGGGTCCGCTACCCGGGACCTTGTGCGGCCGTCCCGTTCAAGCCCTGATCGACGAAACCGTGCGCTTCTGGTACGGGCGCATCGACCGTCAGCGGCACGCGATCATCGGCGTGGGAGGGATTTCATCGGCCCGAGACGCCTACCGCAAAATCCGCCTCGGGGCTTCGCTGGTACAGCTATACTCAGCACTAATTTTCAGGGGGCCGGGCGTCGTGCGGCAAATCAACGCGGGGCTAGCACACCTGTTGGAGCGCGATGGATTTGCCCGGGTGGCAGACGCAGTCGGCATCGACAACCAAGCAAAAGCAGCGGTGTAACCATACCTACCGAATGCGGGGGTTGATCTGCAAATCCCACGCGCGCCAGTAGTACTTGAGCGGGTCGTCCGCGTCCCACTGGGCGTAAAGGTCCTCCCAATCCGTAAAGTGCATGTGCGGCTCCAATGAGTCTTCGCGCACGGGGTGACTCATGGGCTGGTAGCGATAGTCGAGCGAAATGCGCAGGCGGTCGCCGCTTTCGTTGTCTTGACCTTGGTGGGCCGTGAGACTGTGGCATATAAGCACGTCGCCAGCGACAAAATCTCCACCCGCCCACAGCGTGTCTTCGGGCAGTTCGACAGCGTGGCCGCCCGCGCCGATCGCCTTTGTAACTTCTAGCTTGCCCAGCTTGTGACTGCCCGGTGCCACGGCCAAGCTACCCAGCGCAGCCGGACAGTCGCCAGCCGGGATCCACGCGGTCCACGTCTCGTCGGTGCCGCCGATGTAGAAATTGTCCTGGTGCGGCGGAGTGGTGTGCGTCAGGGCGTTGGGGAAAATTACCCGGCAGATATTGCGGCTGTGGGGCAGAGCCTCTTCGCCGAAGAGCGTGGCGAACATCGCCATGATTGCCGGATGCAGGGCCAAGGAGTTGAAAGCGCGCAACCGCTGGACATCAATGTAAAAAGCGATCCACTCGGGCGCGTTCCCTTCGATGAAAAGCTCCCCGTCGCGCGCGATTCCCTCCATCAAGGGCGCGTCGTCGTCGAGCCAGCCGTGCTTTTGACAAACTTCGAGGATCTGGCGGCGCAGGTCGAGTACCGACTCTGAATCCAGCAGCGAGCGGAAGAACAAATAGCCCTGCTCGGCCGCGCGCTCGCGCAAAGCCTCGGGCGCGTCGAGCAGGAGGGTGGAATCGACGAAAGGTGCGAGGTTAGTCATGGTTTGCTGGGCCATTGAATCACTCCTCTTCTTTGTCCCAAAAAGCGTGTAAGATAGCAATGTACTCGTCGGAAAGTCCGTGCTCAATCGCACCTTGGATGACGGCGTTGAGATACTCTTCCGAAGGCGAGTAGTGGTGTCCGGCGTCGAGGCGGGAGAGATACGTCCAAACTTCGCCTAACTTAGGTATGGTTATCGTGTCCCGCCGGTACTTGGTGCCCTCGCTTTCGTAGTGGTCGAGGCGTCTGAAGTCGTCCTCGGTCACTGCATAGATGACGCCTTCGACGTACGCGTCTTCGTTGCGCCGGATGCTGGCCACGCCCATGCCGCTGCGCGTAAAGGAGATCATCGGAAAACACAACTCGTAACCTTCCAAGCGCACCACAGAGTGGACGCGGGCACCTGGGCAGCGGGCCTTCATCTGGCTTCGGAGCAAGTTGGACCCGTAGGCAAAGTAGAGCATTTCGGCCATTACCCGACCTCCTTCGGTTGGGGGAGAACCATACCGCGCAAGCTACCACCCCTTCCACGAGCCATCGGCGTGCCGGTACTGGCGATAGGCCATCGGCTCGTAGGGCAGCGCGGCGGTATCTTGGCCCGTGGGGACGCTGAATTTGTAGGTTTTGGTCGCGGTGATTTTCACGTCCGCATCCTCTGGATTTTGACAAGGAGTGCGGATATAGTACCATTCAGACTCGCCGCACGCAAACCCTCGTCTCCTCTGAGGAATTATGGCCCAACAACGCTTTCAACGCACCGCGCCCAGCGACCTGCTCCGCGTCGGAGTGATTACCGGCCCCGGCGGCCACACCCTCAACATCTGGGGCGAAAAGATGAATCCCCCGCCCGGCACCCTCCGCACGACGGGCATGATAATGACCTGCGCTTGGTGCCTCGACGCGGAGATGGGCCAGCGCTTCGCAGCAAAGTACCCAGAGGTCCGCATGGTCGCCGATCCCCGAGACATGATCGGCCAAATCGACGGGGTGTACATCGACGACATCAACGCGATTTCGCTCTATCCCCTGTTGGCGCGGCCCTTTCTCGAAGCGGGCATTCCAACTTTTGTCAATCGGCCCTTTGCCACTTCTATGGCCAAGGGGCGGGAGATGGTGGAAACGGCTGACCGACACGGCACGGCGCTGTTGACCGCCTCGACGTGGGAGTTTTCCGAGAGTGCAGGCGATTTGCGCGCCAAGGCCGCGGACCTGCCCGACATCAAGGGCTATGTGGCGCACAACTCCATGAGCGACTACTACTCGCACGGCCTACACGGCGTCTGGTACATCCACTCGATTTTGCGCGACGAGATCGCCAAAGGGCGGGGCCGGCTGCGCGCCGCCGCGTACCACACTCCCAACTGGCGGGTTCCCGGCGGAATGATCGCCTACGAGCACGAGAGTCCGACGCGTCCGTACTACGGGGCGCTGCACATGAGTTCGGGTGCCGACGGCAACGCCTACATGCGGATCTTCGGCGACCACCGAGGCGATGCCGAGGGGCGGATTCCGAGTCGGGCCGGCTATTTCATGTACAACGCTTGGAACGCGCTCCAACTCGGCATTCAGGAAATGTTCGAGACCGGCCAGTCGCCAGAGACGGGCGAGCAGCTCTTGGAGAAGCTGATGATGTTTCTCCTGCCCTTCTATTCGGCGTTGGAGCGCGGTGGCGCACTGGTACAGCGGGAGGAATTGGGCGACTGGGAGCTGCCGCCCCCGTCCGCCGTGCTCATGGAAGACGGCCAGCCAACCGATAGCGCCTTTGCATCTCCCTACACCCAAGCCCAGCTCGCAGAAGCAGCGCAGATGCTGGGTGGGTAATCCCAGCGGAGGATGCGTCCATGAACAAACGCAGACTACCCATCGGCATTCAGACCTTCCGCAAAATTCGGGAAGAGAACTACTACTACGTCGATAAAACCGCCTACATCCGCCGGCTGCTCGACGAGGGTACGCACTATTTCCTGTCGCGCCCCCGGCGCTTCGGCAAGAGCCTGTTCTTGGACACGCTCAAGGAGATGTTCGAGGGCAACGAACCACTGTTCGAGGGGCTTTACATCCGCGACCGCTGGGATTGGTCGATTCACTATCCGGTCCTGCGGCTCAGCTTTGGCAGCGGCAACTTCAAGGTGCCCGGCTACGTGGAGACAAACCTGATGGCGCAATTGGACGCTGTCGAACGTCGCACGGGTGTGGCGTCGGACTACGCCACCGGACCGGAGCGATTCGCTCACCTTCTGGAGGCGCTGCACGACCACGCCGGGCGGTCGGTGGCCGTGCTGATCGACGAATACGACAAGCCGATTCTCGATGCGCTGGAGGTGCCGGAGGTCGCCCGCGCCAACCGCGACTTTCTGCGCGGCCTCTACGCGGTCATCAAGGACAGCGACGCGTACATCCGCTTCACGTTCATTACTGGGGTGAGCAAGTTCTCCAAAGTCAGCTTGTTTTCCGGCCTCAATAATCTGAAGGACATCACCCTAGACGCACGTTACTCGGCTATCTGCGGCTACACCGACGCAGACTTGGATACCGTGTTTGCGCCGGAACTTCCCGACTTGGACCGGAACCAGATCCGCGACTGGTACAATGGCTATAGTTGGCTGGGCGACGAGAAGGTGTACAACCCCTTCGACATCCTACTGCTGTTCGACAAGCGCAAGTTTGGTGCCTATTGGTTTGAGACTGGTACGCCGGCATTTTTAGTCGAAACGCTGTTCAAGCGCCGCGTCAGTTCCCTAGCACTCGGCGAGATGGAGGGCAGCGACGAACTGCTATCGACCTTCGATGTTGATCACATCGCAACCGAGGCCCTGCTGTTCCAGACTGGCTACCTGACGATAACGGACGAGGAAGACTTTGGCGGCGAGCCGGTCTATCGCTTGGGCTATCCCAACCGAGAGGTGCGGCAGAGCCTGAATCGCAGCTTGCTGCGCTACCTCGTGCGCGATTCGACGCGGCAGATGGCCAACAGCGTCCGACTCTACCGGCTGCTGGAAGCTAACGACTTCGCCGAGCTGGAGACACTATTCCACGCTTTCTTCGCCAGCATCCCCTACGAGTGGTACTCCAACAACGACATCGCCCGCTACGAGGGCTACTACGCCAGCGTGTTCTACTCCTATTTCGCGGGATTGGGATTGGACATCGCGGTAGAGGACAGCAGCAGCCACGGCCGGCTGGACATGGCGGTTCTGTTCAACGACAACGTCTATCTGTTTGAGTTCAAGGTAGTCGAAATGGCGTCAGCGGGTGCGGCGCTGGCGCAGTTGCAGGAGCGGCGCTATGCGGACAAGTACCGCGCCTTGGGCCAGCCGATTTACCTGATCGGCGTCGAGTTCAGCAAGGACACCCGCAACCTAGCAGCGTTTGAAGTAGAACGCGCCTGACAGACGAGATAGATATAGCAATGCGGAATGATTTGAACGATTCGAGCGGTGGATCGTCTTGTGCATCCTATTCTGCGTCTATCTGCGTCCATCTGCGGATTATCTTGTAAGTGATGTAGGCTTGCTATATGCTGAACGAACTGCGCAAAATCCGCTACGCCCGCTTCCGTATAGAAAAGTTTGAAACTATGACCCGATTTCTAGGAGATTGAAACCAAGCGAAGGAATCATCATGGGCTTTGAACAAGCAGTAGCCAAAGTGCTGGACCACGAAGGCGGCTTTGTAGATGACCCTGCCGACCGGGGCGGCATGACCTTTATGGGCATTTCGCGCCGGTGGTTCCCCGACGAGCCCCTTTGGGAGAAGATCGACGCCCTGCTAAGCGAAGGTCGCAACCCCAATGAGGCGATGGACGAGCTAGCCCCGACGTGAAGGACTTTTATCGGCGCGAGTTTTGGGACAAGCACGGCTGCGAAACCTTACCCGAAAGCATCAAGGAGCGCCACTTTGATTTTACCATCAATGCCGGCGCGGGATCATCTACCAAGATCATACAGATCCTTGGGAATGTCTTTTGCCAAGAGGAACTTGGGGGCGTCATCGACGAGGATGGCCTTACTGGCCCTGCCACCCGTCGAGCCATCGAGGCACTGGGCAATCTCGGTGAGGATATGCAAGAGATTCTACCGATTGCGTACCGCTCTCTGCAGGGCGTCCACTTCCTCGATATCTACAAGTCAGATCGCAGTCAAATCCGATTCATTCGCGGCTGGCTACTCAATAGAGCCAGCTAGCGCCCACCTTCGGATGAGCTCAGGTCGAAGCCTGCTGTAGCCCTCGCAAAACGCAAAGTTGTTCCCGTAATCTCTTGCAAGACAAGGAGAACTATGGCATACTTTCTGGACTAGGACCCGATCTATAGAAAAAGAAGTCCATGAGCAAACGCAGACTACCCATCGGCATTCAGACCTTCCGCAAAATTCGGGAAGAGACCTGCTACTACGTCGATAAAACCGCTTACATTCGTCGGCTGCTCGACGAGGGTACGCACTACTTCCTGTCGCGCCCCCGGCGCTTTGGCAAGAGCCTGTTCCTCGACACGCTCAAGGAGCTGTTCGAGGGCAACGAGCCGCTGTTCGCGGGGCTTTACATCCACGACCGCTGGGATTGGTCGGTGCGCCATCCGGTGCTGCGACTCAGCTTTGGCAGCGGCAACTTCAAAGAGCTTGGCTACGTAGAGACGAACCTGATGGCGCAACTGGATGCTATCGAACGTCGGACCAGTGTAGTGTCGGACTACGCCACCGGACCGGAGCGATTCGCTTACCTGCTAGAGGCCCTGCACGACCAAGCCGGGCAGCCGGTCGCGGTGCTAATTGACGAATACGACAAGCCGATCCTCGATGCGCTGGAGCTGCCGGATGTAGCCCGCGCCAACCGCGACTTCCTGCGCGGCCTGTATGCGGTCATCAAGGACCGCGACGCCTACATCCGCTTCACGTTCATTACCGGCGTGAGCAAGTTTTCCAAGGTCAGCCTGTTTTCTGGCCTCAACAATCTCAAGGACATCACCCTAGACCCGCGCTACTCGGCCATCTGCGGCTACACCGAGGCGGACCTCGACAGCGTGTTCGCGCCAGAGCTCCCCGGCCTAGACCGGGAGCAGATCCGCGACTGGTACAACGGCTACAGTTGGCGCGGAGACGAGAAGGTGTACAACCCCTTCGATCTTTTGTTGTTGTTCGATAGCCGTGAGTTCAAAGCTCATTGGTTTGAAACCGGGTCGCCATCGTTCCTTATCGAGACGCTGTTCGAGCGGCGGCTGAGTTCACTAGCGCTAGAAGAAATGATCGGCACCGACGACCTGCTGTCAAAATTCGATGTGGGCGACATCGGCACCGAGGCGTTGCTTTTCCAAACCGGCCATCTGACGATTGTCGAGGAGAGGAAGCTGGGCGGTAAGACGCTGTATCGGCTAGGCTATCCGAACCAAGAGGTAAAGCAAAGCTTGAACGAGCACCTGCTGCGCGCCATGGGGCCGGATCCATCCCGGCAAGGTCTGCACGACATCCAGCTATACGAACTGCTCGCGGCGCACGACTTCGCCGAGTTGGAGACGCTGTTTCGGGCCTTCTTCGCCAGCATCCCTTACGAGTGGCACATCAACAACGACATCGCCAACTACGAAGGCTACTACGCCAGTGTGTTCTATTCCTGGTTTGCCGCTTTGGGACTCGACACTAGGGTCGAAGATAGCAGCAGCCACGGCCGCTTAGACATGGCCGTTCTATTCAACGGCCACGTCTACTTGTTTGAGTTCAAGGTGGTCGAGATGGCGTCAGCGGGTGCGGCGATGGCGCAGTTGCAGGAGCGGCGCTATGCGGACAAGTACCGCGCCTTGGGCCAGCCGATTTACCTGATCGCCGTGGAGTTCAGCAAGGACGAGCGCAATGTCGCGGCGTTTGACGTGGAATGCGCCTGATAAGCGACCAAAACAAAGGAAAACACCTGTGAAAGCTTGGCGTTTCTATGCCTTCGGCGACATGCGGCTCGACGACATTGAGCTAGCACCCTGCCCACCCGACCACGTGCTGGTCGAGCCGCTGGTAGTCCAACCCAGCGCGACCGAAGCCCAACTCGCCTTTGGGATTCCAACCCTGGCGTACGACCACGTCAAGAGCCGGCTGGAGACAGACGCGCCGCTCCAGCTCTTCGGCCACGAGTTTTGCGCCCGCGTTGTAGAGGTCGGCTCAGCCGTCACCGGCTACGCACCCGGCGACCGCGTAGCGGCCCGCGCCAAGCTACCCTGCGGCGACTGCCCCATGTGCCACTCCGAGCGCACCGACGACTGCCGACTCGGTCCGATCATCGGCTTCCAACTGCCCGGCTGCTTTGCCGAGCGCGCCCTGCTCCCGGCCATCGCGCTGGTCAAGGTCGATGACCGCATCGCCGACAGCGAGGCCGCCACCTTGCAATCGCTGAGCGACAGCATCGCCGGAGTCGAGACTGCGCAGATCCGGCCGGGCGATTCCGTCGCCGTCTTTGGCCAAGGCAGCATGGGCATCGAGAGTATGCAGGCCGCGCGCGCCTGCGGCGCTGGCCAACTCATCACCGTAGATGTGCGGCCCGAGGCGTGCGGGATCTCGCTCGCACTAGGGGCCGATCACGCCATCAACGCCAGCGAGGACGATCCAGTCGAGGCAATCCGCGACCTGACCGGCGGCGAGGGTGCAGACGTGGTATTCGAGTGCGCCGGTGGCAGCGTCAAGCTGGGACTAGCCGGCGACCGGGCGCTCAAACAGGCCATGCACGCAGTGCGCTCCGGCGGCAAGCTAGTGGGCGTCTCCTGGTTTGGCGGCCCCCTAGAACTGGATGTGGACCTGATGCGGGAACGCAGCCTGCGCTACCTCTTCCCGGACATCAGCTCGCAGGCTCATCTAGAGTACACAGTGCGCCTAGTAGCCTCGGGACGCATCAGCATGAAACCCACCATCCGGCACGTATTAGAGGGGATTGATAAGGTGCCGGAGGCCTTTGAAATCACCGCGCACAAAGCCCAGTACCAAGCCATCAATCCCGCGCAGGTCGTGATCGCCACTTAGAATCCTAGATGACTTGAACGATTTGAGCCGCGGATCGTCTCGTGCATCCTATTCTGCGTCCATCTGCGTCCATCTGCGGATTATCTTTAGATCGCTACATCTGGATAGTTCAACGGCATCCCCGTCTTGCCCAAATCGTATTGCGCTATGTGCCAACGCCCCAAGTTGGCGCTGAGAAAGAGCGACCGATCCGGGCCGCAGAAGGCGATATTGGTCGGGGCCGCCATGGCAGTTCCTTCGTAATCGTCGGCCAAAATGTCGAGTTGACCGTCGGCATACTGATAGATGCGGTCCGGGCGATAGCAGGAGCAGTACAAGGCACCCTCGTCGTCAAAGGCGAGTCCGTCGGGGACAGTCTGCGGGAGTTCGAACACGGTCTCGGCGGCACCGGCGCGACCGTCGGCCTCGATTTTGATGCGAGCCACGCGAGGGTTGATGCTCACCGCCACGTAGAGATATTCGCCCGCCGCATCCAATGCCGTTCCATTGGGGAAATCTGCCAAGGCGCGGCTCCAGACCTCGCCTTGGCCTCCCGGGGCGATTTTACAAATCCAACCGTCGTTTTGATGCCAGCCCCCAGAATTGGACACGTAGAGGTTGCCAGCCGCGTCAAAGACCGGGTAGTTAGCCACAGTCAGCGGCACCTCGCCCGCGCGGTCGCAATACGTGCTGACCACGCCATCCGGCTCGACGCGCTTGACGTCGCCGTTACAGACGTACAGGCGATGCTGGGCATCCTGACAAATGCCGCCGACAAAGCCATCGACTCGGGCAAACTCCTCAAATTCGCGCCGGGCCAAGTCGATGCGATAGATCTGACCCGCTTCGCCGCCGGCATAGGCATAGCCATCGCAGCCCCAAGCAATGCACTCGGGGTGGTCGAGGCCGCTGCCAAAGTCGCCAATGATCGCTGAAATTTGGGTGTGGGTATCGAGAAGAGCCATAACATTCCTTTCGCAATAGGGGTGCAAGGTCGGCACCGACGGTACTTCAAAGTCGCCGCGCCGACAACCCCCTTATTGACAGCCGACTATGGGTGCGCTATGGTCTGCTCTCCCAACATTCACCCCGCGAGGTCCCGTGCAATTTTCACAACTAACGACAGAACAACGCGAATTCTTCGACGCCAACGGTTATCTCATCGTCCCCGACGTGCTCGATCAGGAGGCTATCGATCAAGTCGCCACAGCCGCCGACCGCCTGATGGACGACTTCGCCTACGAGGGCTATTACCAGCACCGCCGCGACGGGCTAGTCCAAGACCCCACCCTCGCCAAGCTGGCCACCGACTCGGCGATCATCCCGCTCGTCATCCAACTCCTCGGCACCCACATCCACATCACCAACACGGCCCTGATCTACAAACACCCCCAGCCCGCCACCGATCCTGGCGACTGCACTTGGCACCGCGACGTCGGCGTCCACCTCGACTTGGGCCACGTCCATCTCCCGCGCGTGGGCCTCAAGGTCGGCTACTGCCTCACCGACATGGACGGGCCTCACACCGGTGCCACGCTCTTCGCTCCCGGCAGCAATCGCCTCGCCGAACCCATCGTCATTCCCAAAGACCAGATCCACCCCGCAGAGTACCTCGAACCACGACTCAAAGCCGGCGACGCCTTTCTCTTTGAAAGCCGCATCTACCACGGCGCGGAGATCAACAGCCAAGACCACGTCTCCAAGGTCGCGATGTTCGGCTATCACTACTGCTGGGTCCGCCCCGATTACTACCTGCGCTACTACGCCGACGAAGTCCAGCCGAGCGAGGCCGTAGTCGCCAATCTCGACGACATCGGCCGCCAACTCTTAGGGGCCACCGCCGACGCCCAAGGGCGCGAAGACCCCAACGGCATCCACTGGTCCATTGCCGAATGGGCCGCCGAGCACGGCCTGTCTCTGGAAAGAGCACCGCAGCGAATCGACGCGGTATGAGGTTAGCACGGCATGCTATGCGAGAGGAAAAATCTCCGCGTCGAGAGATTCTGCATTTCTCGGTAACATCCATGCAATTTGCTAACTCCCTTTAGCATTTTGCATGGATAATAGTCGAATTCTCTTGACCGACGAGTAAGGGGCGGTTTCAAACCGCCCCCTACAGCGTCCGCGCCAGAAAGTACCGACATGAAAATCCACCCCTTCAGCGCTAGACACCTCTCGCCCTGCATCCTAGCCACCCTCATCATCAGCATAACCTCCATGACCCAAGTCCAAGCCAACCCCGACCGCATCCAGCCCTACGCCGCCAATCCGCGCTACTGGCAGTACAACGGCCAACCCGTGCTCCTGTTGGGTGGCACAATCAAAGACTGCCTCTTCCAAATACCCGACCTCGAAGCCCATCTCGACCTCCTGCAATCAGTCGGCGGCAACTACGTCCGCAATACCATGAGCGACCGCCGCGTTTACGGTTATGAGGTCCCAGCCTTCCACCAAGCGGCCGACGGTCTGTACGACCTCAACCGCTGGAATCCGACGTATTGGCAGCGCTTTGCCGATCTTTTGCGCTGGACCGCCGAGCGCGACATCATCGTCCAAATAGAAATGTGGGACCGCTTTGACCACAGCCAAGAACATTGGGAGAAAAGCCCTCTCAATCCAGCCAACAACATCAACTATACCGTCGAGGAATCGGGTCTAGAAACGAACTATCCCGCCCACCCCGGCGGCAATTGGCAACCCTTTTTCTACACCGTCCCCACCTTGCGCAACAACCAAGTCGTGCTGCCCTATCAACAGGCCTTTGTCGATCAAGTCCTCAAGCATTCCCTCGCCTATGACCACGTGCTCTACTGCATGGACAACGAGACCAGCGGCGATCCGGCGTGGGGTGCCTATTGGAACGACTACATCAAGGAGCGGGCGCAGCAAGCGGGCAAGACCGTTGAAACCACGGAAATGTGGGACGAGTGGGACGTGCGCGGGCAGACCCATCGCGCCACCTTCGATCACCCGGAGCAGTATTCTTTCATCGACATCTCGCAGAATAGCTGGCAGCGCGAGCAGACCAATTGGGATCGCGCCCAGTGGGTGTGGCAATACATCGCCGCGCAGCCTCGGCCGATCAATTCGACTAAGATCTACGGCGCTCAGACGCATAAAAACCAAAGTCGCGGCATCGACGACCGCCACGCCACCGAGTGCTTTTGGCGCAACCTCATCGGCGGCTTTGCCTCCAGCCGCTTTCACCGGCCACCGTCCGGTATCGGGCTAAGCCCCCAAGCCCAAGCCCACATCCGCAGCGGTCGCATGCTGACCGAGACCTTCGACTTTTTCAACGCCGAGCCAGATTCCGACAGCGCCCTACTCAGCGACCGCGCTGCCAACGAAGCCTATCTCAGCCGCGTCCCCGGCCGCCAGTACGCACTCTACTTTACCGACGGCGGTGCGGTAGGTCTTGACCTGACCGGGGCAGAAGGCACCTTCCAAGTCCAATGGCTCGACATTGTCGCCAGCACCTGGACCTCCTCGACCGACTTGGATGGCGACACCGTAGCGCAACTGGCTCCGCCCCGAGACGGCCCTTGGGTCGCCTTGCTGACGCGGGGCTAGCAGGAGAACAACAATGAACCATAGCGACCGCGTCTTCTTCGGCCAGACCGATCTCCAGGTCTCGCGCCTGTGCCAAGGCACTGCCTTCCGTCACCTACCCCGCGCCGACAGCCCCCAATCCCTAGCCGTGCTCCACCACTGCTTGGACCAAGGCGTCAACTTCTTCGACACAGCGCAGGCCTACGGCTGGGGCGGGGCCGAGGAGGTGCTGGGGCGGGCAATCGCCGGCCGACGCGACGAAGTCATCATCTGCACCAAGGTTCCCGGCTCGCTGGCCCCCACAAGCGAAGGTGATCCCGGCGAGCGCGTCCGCTACACCCGCGCCCATCTCACCGACCGCCTCGAAGAAAGCCTCCACCGCCTGCGCACCGACTATGTTGACCTCTACCTTTTACACCACCGCGACGAGGGCACGCCGCCAGAGGCCATCGCCGAGGTCATGGAGGATTTGGTGCAGGCCGGCAAAACTCGCTACTGGGGCGTCTCCAACCACAGCGCCGCCGAAGTCGAAGCCTTCCTCGCCCTAGCTCCCATCGCTGGCGTCGAGGACTACTACAACATCGCCGGTAGCCACTGCGACGAAGCAGGGCGCTCGCGAGTAGAGATTTACGAAGAGGAGATGCTCCCCCTGCTGCGGCGCACCGGACTAGGCTGCCTAGCCTTCAGCCCGATGGACACCGGCCTGCTGGCCCGACCCAACGACCCAGCCCTCGCCGCTTTAGTCGCCGCCGTCGACCAAGTCGCCGCCGACTTGGGCACCTCTCGCGCTGCCGTCTGCGTCGCTTGGGTCTTGCATCAGGGCCTTACCTGCGTACTCGCTGGTGCCGAGAGTGCCGCGCACGTCGACGCCAATCTCCAAGGCACCCGCCTCCAGCTTCCCGCAGACGCCCTCGCCGCCCTCGACCAAGCGCGCCGGACCTACCGCGCCAGCCAACAGGAGCAACGCCCGTGACCATCGTCGATGCCCATATCCACGTCTGGACCTCCGACTTCGACCAGTATCCGCTAGCCCCCGGCTTTACGCCCGCCGACCTGTGGCTGCCCTCCTTTACCCCCGACGATCACTTTGCCTATAGCCGCAAGGTCGGCAAAGTCCGCCTCAACCTAGTGCAAATGACCTGGTACGGCCTCGACCATAGCTACATCCTCGATCTGATCGCCTCTGATCCTGAAACTTACACGGGTACCGGCATCGTCCCCGGAGTCTCCGACGTGTCGCTGGCCGACCCGGGCAAGACCATGCTCGCCTTGGCCGAGGGGGGCATTCGCGCTTTCCGCGTGCGCGGCGGCAGTACCGGTCGCCCAAACGCGTTTGGGCGTCAGGATCGCTGGCTCGACTACCCCGGCTACGAATCCATGTTCCGCACCGGGGCCGAACACAATCTGGCCCTCAGCTTCCTCATGGGACTCGCAGACCTGCCCGGCCTGATCCGCCTCTGCCGCCGCTTTCCAGAAACTCCCGTGATTCTCGACCATATCTGCGGAGTGCGCATCCGCGACGGCGTCTGGCCCGAAGGCGATATCCGCACCCTCTGCAACATGGCCCGCTACCCGCGCGTCATGGTCAAGCTCGGCCCGTTCCAAGCCCTCGGCGATGGCGAGGCTCCCTACCTCGACCTCCTGCCCCTCATCGAGCGCATCGTCGATGCCTTTGGCCCCGAACGCGTCATGTGGGAAAGCGACAGCGGCGGGCCCGTCCGCATGAAAAATCCCGCCAATGACTTTGCCGCAGCAATCGCCCTAATCCGCGACCACGCCGATTTCCTCAGCCAACGCGACAAGGAGCAGATCCTAGTCAAAACAGCCGAGGACTTCTTCTTCAATCGCTAGGAAAGGACCCCCATGGAACTCACCGACGCCCATCTCGACGAATTAGAACAACGAGGTTTTATCATCTTGCCCGGCTTCCGCCACGGCGAGGACCTAAAAGCAATGCAGCAAGCCCAGCGCCGCGTCCTGCCATCGTGGGATGAAGTAAAGGACGACCCGCCACCTGGCCGCGCCATCCTCACCGAATTCCCGCCCCCCGAAATGGCGCTGCTGCGCGGCATCGTCCACCATCGTGCCTGGGCCTTCGCTAGGAAGTGGTTTGGCAGCGAGCATATCCACTTCCGCGCCGGCTGCATGATCGCCCGCTATCCAGGCTTCAAAGGCGGCGGTACCGGCTCGGACGCCTCCGCGCTGCATCTCGACAATGGCAACAACTCGCTGCTGCCGCCCTCCGACTCTGCCCGCGCCTTCGGCCAACTCGGCTTCTGGCATCACCTCGAAGCAGTCGGTGAGGACCAGGCACCGCTGCGATTGATCCCCAAAGAACACGGCCGCGATATGAGCAAAGCCGTGCCGCTCGTCTGCGAAGCCGGCACCCTCTGCGTCTTCACCAATTACACCATGCACTCCGCCAGCGACTATCTGCGCGCCGACGGCCAGCGCTACACCTGGGGCTTTGGCCTCGGTCGCGCCGACCACTACTGGGAGGGTTTCCGCCACTACACCGACAAGGGCCAAAACCCGATCTTCCGCGAATTCATCGGCACCCTCACCGCCGCCGAAAGGGAAGTCTTCCGCTTCCCGCCCGCCGGCCACGCTTACTACACACCGCAAACCCTCGCCGCCCTCGAAGAACAGTACCCCGGCTGGAACGCCCGCAATGAGTACTAACTCGGCGAAGAGTCTGCCTGTGGCTTGATGCACCTCCCCCCATTCCGTACACTCCCCGCAACTAGCCCACCCCACCTTCCCAAAGGAGTTTCCATCGTGAAAATCGGCCTCTACGCCTCCATGTTCGGCAAAGACGATCCGCCCACTCTGCAAAGCATCGAAAGTTACATCGACCACGCCTACGACCTCCGTCTCGACTTAATCGACTTCCGCCGCGACCGCGGCTTTAGCTCCGAAGATGCCTCCTACCTCATCAAGACTAAACTCGCCTGCATCGAAAAGGGCCTTGCCATCGGCTATTTAGCTTCTGGAGGACATTTCGTCGGCAGCGACGAGGACCTGCGCGACAAGGTCGCCACCGCCAAGGGCGACATGGACATCGCGCTGATTTTGGGCGCGCCCATGATCCGCCTGTTCTGCGGCCAGCCTCTCACCGATCCGGATGAGCGCGCCCGCGAAATCCGCTGCTTTCAAGAGGTCGCCGACTACGGCCTCGAAGTAGGCATCGCCATCGGCCTGCAAAATCACCCCTCCACCGGCGACGACGTCATACGCATCATCGAAGAGACCGACCGGCCCAACTTTAGCTTCCTGCTCGACACCGGCCAATGGTGCGGCTCGCCCGCTCGCAACCGGGGCATTCCCGACCCGGACCACGACATCTACGCCTACATGCAGCAGACCGCCCATCTAGCCACCCACGTTCGCGCCAAGTTCTACAAGATCGACAGCGGCAAAGAGGAGTGGATCGACTACGAGCGCATCGTCCCCATCCTCGCCGAGGCCGGGTACAACGGACCACTCTCGGTCGTCTTTGAAGGCAAGGATGTCAACGATTGCGACGACAAGGAAGTTATGCGTTTGGCCGCGGCGCAACTGCGAGATTTGGCCTCCCGGCTCTAAGAAGCCCTGAACACTAGGCCGTTGATCGCAGCCTCGGTTCCAAGCCGCTGGGAGCGCGGGCATCTTGCCCGCAAAAAAGGGGAATGGCCAATAGGACCATTCCCCTTTGCACTCGCATCACCTCCCGGATCAGAAAGCGTAGCTCAGTGCCACGCTAGGCGTCCCTGTCCGCACTCCCGCTTGCAGCTTGAGTTGCTTGCCGTACTTAAACCGCACCCGATCGCGCTTGGTTTCAATCACCTGGATGCCGTGCAAGAAGTCGTAGATCACACTGCCGGCGATGGTAATCACGCCCAACGCAACCAACGCTCCGCCCGCTCCGCCATCGCGCCGGAGCTCGCGCAGGCGGTATTTTGGCGTCTCGCCTTCTAGCGAAACGGGAATTTTCTCGTAGCGTCTTTCTTTGCCGTTGTCCCCAGCGTTGATCGTCAACACATCAAAATCTGTATCCGCGAACTCGCCATCTTCCCAAAGGGCCGCCCCAGCGATAATCGAGGCGACGCCCGCAAGCCCTGTGGCCAACAGCCACTTTCCCGTCGTCGGTTCTCCCGCGTAAAAGTGCATCATGCCCGGCACCGGAATCGCGCTCCGCATCAATCCGGTGGAGATGCGGCGGTTCATGTCCTGGTACTCCTCGTAGGTCATGTCCTGCGGTATGGGTATTAGCGGTGCCTCGTTCAGCACATCGCCCGTTCCCTGCGCCACAGCCGACGACGGCACGACGAGTGCCAACGCAAGTGTCACTATCCCTAGCGCGTATTTTCTCATGGTTAATCCTCCTGTTCTGGATTGGCAACTAAGTACACGACAATGGAAGTGGTATGAGATGCTTCGCTGTGCTCAGCGTGACAAGTACTAGTGGCTGCTTCCCAGTGTCATGCTGAGCGGAGCGGAGTCGAAGCATCTCATACCTTAGCGTCCATCAGTTACGACTTATAACACCTGAGCACGTCAATAGTGTCACCCCTATCGGCGGCCTCATCAGGAACCGTCCCACTCCTTGCCCCAAGACCAAGAGCGGCCTACTTTCCTTGGTATCCGGCCAGACTCCTCCGCTGCGAAGCCGAGCGGGAATTAAATTTTTTGACGTGGTCGTCCAGTATTCTTTGTTGAGACCGACCCCGTTCCACTGCAAGTCAGTAAAATAATATCGCCTTCTTATCTTCCTAGGCAGGGTGCGTGGCCGCAACGCCCATCTTTCACGCGGAGAAATCTCATGCAGATAGCACGCCTGCTAGGAGTAGGTTGGACTTTGCTCGTCCTGCTCGCCTGCGACGGCCAAGCAGTCAAAACCGACACCTCGGCCAAAGTGGAAACCGAAGAAGAAAAGATCCTCTACGCCTTAGGCCTAGCCATAGCGCAAAACTCCCTAGAGCCGTTCCGGGGTCAGTTCAGCGATGCGGAAATAGCCGTAGTCATGCAGGGCTTTGCCGACGCCGTCAAGGGCGGCGAGCCCATCGTCTCCCTGCAGGAATTCGGCCCCAAGATCAACCCCATGTTGCAGGAGCGCATGAAAAAAGTTCAGGCCCAAGCTGAAGCAGAGGGCACGGCCTTCAGGGAAAAGGCCGCTCAAGAAGAAGGCGCCGTGCAGACGGCTTCCGGCCTCATCTTCAAAGAGCTGACAGCCGGCACCGGAGCCTCGCCCAAAGCCACCGACCGAGTCAAAGTCCACTACCACGGCTCGCTAATTGACGGCACGGTCTTCGACAGTTCAGTGGAGCGCGGCGAGCCTGTCACCTTCGCCCTCGACCAAGTGGTCAAAGGCTGGACTGAGGGACTGCAAATGATGAAAGTGGGCGGCAAGGCCAAGCTGACCATCCCGCCCGAGTTGGCCTACGGCCCGGGAGGTCGCTCAGGGATTCCGGCCAACGCCACCCTGATTTTTGAAGTCGAACTGCTGGGCATCGAGTGAGGTAATCTGAAGGAGCCTTGCGCGATGGAACGGGTATCCTGCCTTGTTCACGTCTCCCACTCGGCGTAAATATCCGCAATCACTTCGTCAATCGGTGCCCGGTGCGTCTCCGCGTCGAGCACCGATGCCTGCGCCGAGGCTTCGGCGAGCAAGGTCGGCAATTTAACCTGTTCCGCGTCAAAGACGTATTCGTGCCAGCCGGCCTCCGTTGTCAGGAGTTCGGCGCGGCTCAGGTCCGGTGCCGCCTCCCCGCTCGTCTGCAAGCGCAACCGCCGTCTGTCCCCAAAGTGATTGCGCAGCTCGTCAAAAGGTCCGTCAAAGGCGATTCGTCCCCGATCTATCATTACAATCCGACCAGCTAGCTGTTCCAACTCGTCCATGTCGTGGCTGGTGATCATCACCGTTACGCCCTTCTCGCGGTTCAGATCTTTGATAAAGTCGAGGATATGGCGTCTAGCCAGCACATCGACGCCGATCGTCGGCTCGTCCAAGAAGAGGATTTCCGGTTCGTGCATGAGCATCAGCCCTAGGTCCGCCCGCATCTTCTGCCCTAGACTCAACTGCCGCGCCAGACTATCCATGAACTCGTCGAGGCCCAGCAACTCGCGCACAAAGCCGAGCATCCGCTCGTAGCGCTCCTGCGGAATATCCCACACGACCCGTTTCCATTCAAAACTCGCCGACACGGGCTGATCCCACCACAGTTCGGTGCGCTGGCCAAAGACCACGCCAATCCGGTTGACATAGGCCACCCGCTCCCGCATCGGGTCCATCCCCAGGGCTTGCACGCTCCCCGACGTCGGTGCCAGCACGCTCGACAGCAGCTTGACCGTCGTCGATTTGCCCGCGCCATTGGGGCCAGCGTAGGCCACGATCTCGCCCCGGCGCACAACAAGGTCCACATCCTGCAGGGCGCGAATCTCGCGCACTCGGGGCCGAAAGAGATTCTTGAACACATCGCGCACATGTGCCGAGCGCTGGCGTTGATAGAAGGTCTTGTTGACCCCCTTTAACTCAACTGCGATGTCCCCAGCGCAAGTAGCGCTGCGATCCCGTGTGTCCATAGTGATTCATTCCTTTCTTGATAGCTATCAGCGCCACAAGGCTCAGGGCGCAGGCGAATATCGGCGTCGTCCACAGCGATCCGGCCCCTTGGTCAATCCCGAGCAGCACCCGACACGGATACCAAGCGACAAAACCCACCGGCAGCACGCTCAACAGGCCGTTGACCAAGAGCGGATGCAGCCCATCGAGGGGAAACGACTTCAACTGCCAGACAAAACCAATCGCGCGGGAACTAATTTCCTCGGCACCCACCGGCGACCAAAACGCCAGCGCGCTCCACAGATAGGAAAAGGCTAAGACCACCACGCAGGAAGACAGCAGGTGGACTCCATAGCACAGCCACCAGCCGGTTTCCATGGCCATATCCAGCCGCCCCAAAGACCAAACGCTAATCCCCAACCCGACCATGAATCCCCAGCAGCCGGAGAAGGGCATAAATCCCTCGGTGAGCAGAGCCATCCACAAGGGCTGCGGCTGCACCAGCGTGTGGTCGAGTTGGCCGCGGCCGATGCGGCGGCTGACGGCCAGCACGTTGTAGCTGAAAAACATTTCGAGCAGCCCTTGCACCAAGGCGGCGTAGCCGAGCATGAAGAGAATCTGGTCTTGGCTCCACGCCCCGATTCCGGCAAAGCGCTCGGCTAGGAGGAATACCGCCACCACCCCCGAGAGGCTGAGGATGAAGTCGGAGACGACGTTGATGAGAAAAAACTTGAAGTCCCGGGTCATCCACATGAAGTCGAGATAGGCCTGCACTCGCCAGCGCCTGATAACCTGGACTAAGGGGTTGTGGTTAGCCGCCATGAGACACCAGCCTTTCGCGATTGTGGCACCAGAGTGCGTGCGCACTAACCCACAGCACTACAGCCCAGATTACCTGCAACGGGATGAGATCCTGTGGATCGCCCGTACCGGTGTATAGGCGCAGTGGTGCCGACGCCAGCGAGGCAAAGGGCAGCCATTCGAGATAGTCCCCGAGGCCCCACGGCAAGAGTGCCAGCGGCACCAGCCGGCCCGACAACAGCACCGTCAAGGTAGTGCGGATCCGTTGCAGCGCGTACACGCTGTGCTCCAAGAAGACCATGCACGCGGCAAAGAACAGATCCAACGCCGTGCCCACTGCCACACCCAGCGCCAAACTGAGCAGGAACCACAGCCCGGCCGTCCACGTCGCCGGGAAAGGGTCAACTCCCAGCAGCGGCGCAACGAGCAACAGCGGCAGCGCGAAAAACAGCAAGCCGGGGATCCAGCCGCCGACCATCTCGGCCAGCATCTGCCCGTAGATCCCCATCGGCCGCAAGAAGCGGTTGGCTATATTCCCGCTCCACAGATCGTCGTCGATCCGGGTGCGGCCCGATAGCTGGTCGGCAAAAATTGCCGCGACCATGGTATAGGTCAGCACCGCCTCCAAGCTCATCCCCGCAACGACGCCTTGGCCCGCCATCACCGTGCGCCAAAGCGAGAGCAGGATCGCTACGTGGAATAGCCGCAGCGCGAAATCGCCAATCAGGCCCCAAAGCGCGTCGTTGAGCGACTGTGTCGCGACGATGGCGATGGTTTTCCCGTATTTGTGCAGTAGTGTTATCATCGGTTATCTCCAAAAAAAGACCGCAGACTATAAGCCCGCGGTCTCTGGAAGTCATAAAAAAAGCCGGGAACGAGACTCCCGGCTAAATTATATAACTCATTGTTTATAAATGTTTTAGCTTGGCCTCTTCAGAGCGGCGTGGGCACACCTATCCTGTGCGAGGCCCCAGTGGAACCTCTCATGCGGCTCAATTCAATGCCTATGCGCAGGGCAATGGATAGGAGGCGGCAGTTGTTCGCTTGCATGGCAGGCCAATTATATGGAGGAGAGATTCATCATGTCAAGGCATGCAAGACGGCCAAAGGGCGCGTCGGTGCATCATGTCCCCGAGATGGCGTCGATCATCTCCATCGTCTTCACCGCGTCGTCCAGACTACAGGCCGGGAACGGAAGTGCGCCTCCATTCTGGACCCATCTCAAGAACGTGCGATCCTGCTGATAAAATCCCGGTTTGTAGCGGCGATCGATGTCATCCCCTTCGACGTTCTCCGGCTGTCCGCCCCTGCGTCTCAAGGTTGCGGCTGTCCCAAGAGCGGACGTGAAGGTAACCCCATGGCCGCGCACTTCCACGCGATGCCCTCCCGGAGCGAACCAGTCCATGGAGGCACGCCCGATAGCGCCGCCTGCGAAGGTCAACAGCGCCGAACAGCAGTCCGGCATGGGACCTTCCACAGTATGGTGCATCGGCTGGACGCTCTCCACGTCACCGCCGAAGAATCGCAGCAGGTCCAGAGCGTGGATGCCGTTTGCCACGCTCCAGCGTTTCAGAACCTCTTCAGGAAATTTTGGGTTCTCCCGGACCCGCTGGATATCTTCGTGGGCGTCCACGGTGACGCTTTGGATCGGCCCGGATTCGAGGATCCGCTCCCTGCCCTTGAGAAGCGTGGAATAGAACCGCCGATTCACGCCCACCATCGCCGGCGTACCCACCGCTCGCGCCAGATCGGCCAGCGCCCGGGTTTGGGACGTATAGAGGCCAGGAGGCTTTTCCAGAAAGGTCGGGATACCAGACCGAATGAAGTCTGCGGCGACCGCGGCGACCTGGAGGACACTCACGAGAACGAAAACGGCGTCGGGCCGATTCTCTTCCAGCAGGCTCTCGTGCGAGTTCAGGCGATTCGACACGCCGAACCGCGCTCCAGTCTCTTCCAGGACGCGAGGATTGCTGTCCACAAGCGTCGTCACACATCCCTCGCGAAGGTCGGTGAGCACTTTCAGGTGACTCTGGGCGATGTTTCCGGCTCCGATTACCGCAATGTTCAGCATTTCGTCCTATTCCATGTAGCACTACACGTCTTGAAGCAACGAATCTGTTCCTCTAGGCTCAGATCCTTCGTTTCGAGCCCGTCGGCAAGGGGTGGTATTTCACCTCGACTTCCACGTCTGTGACTCTCAGCGGACTCACCAAATCGTCCGGCCGTCCCACCAACGCAATCTCCAAGCGGTTCGTCCCCTGCTGCGGCCGCACCTGCTGCAAGTCGAAAATCAGCCACATGCCCTGATACGGGACGACCTTATAGCCGTGCTCGCGGCGGCATATCTCCCCTTGCAGCGACTGGCTGTTGAGCGCGATCTCCAAGCGGTCGTCCGAGACCAGATCGACGATCCTGATCCGCAAGAGCACCTGACTGACGCGGCCTTCTTGCGCGTCGTCGGCCAAGTAAAAGGGGATGGTATGCTGTGCCCGGTCGTCGGCCGCAATCTCCACCGGCAGCGCCACTGGGTACTGGTTTTCCTCACTCACTGCCCGCCGCGCTAGCACGTAGTGCTTGTCCTTCTCCTGCATCAGATCCCGACTGCCCAGTTCGCTCAGCGCGCTGCGCTCCTGGTCTCCTAAGGGCCAAGGCATAAACCACGCGTACAGCCCGTCACAGCCCCGATCCAACAGATTCATCGCCGCCGCACGAAGCTGAGCCGGAGTGGGGCAAACCCGCTCGGCCCCAACCGATTCATCAGCTACGTAGGGCTGCAAGGTGCCATAGACTGCTGCATCGGCCGCGTGCGCCGCCTCGACCAGCCAATCTATCGGCATATCCCCATCGAGGATCATATAGCCGTAGCGTATCGGCACCAAGAAATCCACTAACCCGCGCTCTAGCCAGGTCCGGACGTCCAGCCCCTGCGCCAGATTCATATCCTCAGTGGGCAACACCCGCGCTCCGACCACGCCCGACCGCTGCCCGCGCACCCGCTCGGCGAGTTGCTCTACGTAATCGGTCAAAATGGGCGTTGTCGCCTCCACATCCTCCTCCCGCAAAATGCGCGGTGCGCCACCCGGCAGGGCAAAGTCCAGCTCAACACCATCGGTTTCGTACTCGGTCGCCAGTTCCTCGACCACTTGCAATATGTGCGCTCGCACCTCCTCGTGCGCCAGCCCGCCACCGCCATCGGCCAGCCTGTGGGCCGGATTCATATTCCCGTAGGACGCCATCCGCAAACTAGCCCAAAAGTCCATGTTGTGGTCGTGCGCCCGGTCGATGAGCACCGTCAGCGGGTCGAGCCCGCGCTCGATCAGACTCTGCATGTTGTGCCAAGTGCGCCAATAGGCGGCCTGCTCAAAGGGCTGAATATCCGCTCCGAACATCATCCCCACCCGCGATGGATAGAAAAGCCCGTCGCCGCGCTCGACCCCGTAGGCAAAAGTATCCACCCCCGTGCCTGCAACCTCGTCTATTGGCACCCAAGCGTCTTCGAGCGCCATCGGCGGCTCAAAGGCAAAAAGGTAGTAGTGTCGAGCGTCGTTAAAGTAGATCGTGCGCTGCTGTCGCATGGCGTATCCTCCTCGTTTTAAAGGGAGTTATATACCCGAGTGCCCAAAAACCATGTTCGCGGCTAATAAGCACTAATTATCAACTACTGACAATTGTGAGGAGCAAAAAGAAAAACTTGACGATGTGAAGGGGCTGTACGTTAATGAGAATGCCCCTTGCACTTCAGCGGAAGAGGATCTCCTCCGTGGTTCAACGCGATCAAGAGTAAGTGTCCGTCGGAGAATATACTGGGATCGGATTTATCGCATGAAGATTGCTGCCTATCAGGCACCATTGCTCGAGAACGGCTCAATGGAAGCATTGAGCTATTTACGGACACAAATAGATGTATGTGAAGACAAAGGCGTCGAAATACTCTGCTGCCCAGAGGCGGTTCTTGGTGGCCTAGCAGATTACTCCGACAGGCCGTCCGAACTCGCATTCAACATCGAAAATGGTCAATTAGAAGAGTTTCTTTCGCCCCTCACCAGCGAGACAGTGAGTGCGATTATTGGCTTGACCGAGTCGGCAAACACAGGGCTATACAATACAGCTATTATTTTTCACCGCGGTAAGGTATTCGGTCGATACCGCAAGGTGTATCCGGCGATTCGCAACTCGATCTATAATGCAGGTGACGAACTGCCAACATTTACGATCGGATCGTTGACATTTGGCATCATCATCTGCAATGACACCAATTATATCGAGCCGTCCCGAGTCATGGCAGCCAAAGGGGCGACTATTCTTTTGGGAATTATATACAATAGTGCCCAAACCGGTTTCTGGTTTCCTTGACCGGAGACCGTGCACAGGGTATCCTTCTAGTAGTTGAACGGGGCAATAAAAACCCGTCGGTGCTGTTTGATAGCACCGACGGGCAAGGAAAACTAACTCCCCGGAAGGAAAGGACATGGCCAATGTCAATGTCTAAAGTACCTATCTGTCCGCTTGAAGTCAAGTCTATAGATGCGGTTCCTTATTGGGAAGATCCCGATTATATTCGCCGTCTTTCTAACGTCCATGTGCAGGCCCTTGAATTGCTTGAAGGAGAACGCGAGGCGCGAGAGGAGGAGGCTTGTCGCCAGAGACAAAAGCAGCGTGAAAACTGGAAGGTTTTTGAGGGGATGCTCGGCAAGGATCCTAGGTCATTTTTCAGGCGTCCAGTGCCTGCCAGATCCGCGTCTCCATGCAGCATAGACCTTCTTTTGGCTGCACATCGTACTAGTGCCCAAACCGGTTGTCCTGGGCATCGGACAGAAGAAGATTGATCCTACTCACATAGGCGAAAATTACCCGTATCGTCCCAGCAGCGCAGCGTTGAGGAGAACACTAGTTTGGGATAGGCTGGCTCGTAATTGATGGGCCAGCCTATATCCTCGAAGGCTCCTAGCGTTACTCTCGTTACGTTTGGTGCTCCATTCTCATGCAAGTAGTATTGACGGAAAGAGCCGCGTCCAAGCCACAGAAAATGAATGGGCGGCTCGCCGCTACCAAAAGACCTTTTCTCTAGTAGGATTCCGCGCGGATCATAGAGGTTGGGGTACTCGGGCATTAGGACTGCTATTTGCTGCATCTGTGCTTTGGCGTTAGCTCCGGCAAAGAACGGGTTGTTGATGTCGTGCCAGTAGATATTATCCAGCCATCCGGCCGCTTGGCCAATGCCAAAGGCGTGGCCTAATTCGTGGTGAAATGTATCGCGCCAGTACATTTGACGGTAATGGTCTTTCTGGTTCCGGTATAGGCTGCTCTGACGTAGGAGATCCTCAATCCCGCTCTTGTTGATAGCTATAAGAGCCACTAGTGGGATGCCAGAATCTCTATAAAGCAAGGGAGATGCCAGCCCTAGAGTCGTTCCTCCAGTCCATCCAACATCAGGTAAATTCTGCATAGCCGGCGAGAATCCGCTCACATAGATACGAATATCATCAATCACGTCGCCCGCTACTATTGGGATGCTAACGCCAGCAGGGGAGAGGGTTTGGCTAGCGTTAAAGCTCACATCCTCTACGCCGTAAAAGAACATCTCCCATTGCTGGGCAATTTCCCCGATCCATCGCTTTTGCTCTTGGGAAAACGACCCCAGATATACTACTTCAATGTTGAAGCTATCAGCCCGCGCATGGGTCTGAAAATTCTCACCAAACACCCAACTAGAAGGACCGTCGCTATTTTCGGCCCGCACGGCCCAGCGATATTCCGTATCAGGTTCTAGGTCGTCAATGACATTCCAAGGCCGCGCGCCTCTATGCGGCTCATTAGTCCAGCGCCCCGAAAGGGTTCTGTAATTCACGTCATAGTCTGTCGCGTCTGCTACGGCATCCCAAGCAATCCTAGCGGATGTGTCAGTGATAGCCTCTACTCGTAGGTTCGTCGGTGCTACTGGCGCGCCTGCGGATGCCACAGCCTTGCCAGTAGGTGCGATGGGTGCGGGTTTTTCCTTAGAGCAAGCGAGGACTGCAAGGGAAATGAAAACAAACAGAAGTGAACGCATAGCGAACCTCTCTTGAAAGAGTGGACAGGTGGCCCCCCGTAGTCGCCGGTTGACTTTACGGTTGCGCCGTTGGCCTTGATATAATATACTTGACAAATAGCACAACGTTTTGTGCGGCTTTACAGCGTGGCCCTACCCGGCTTCGAACCGGGAACCTATGGCTGCGAGACCATTGCTCTATCCACTTGAGCTATAGGGCCATACTGTAAAATCATTGGTGGAGGTGAGGGGAATCGAACCCCTGCCGTGCAGTTTTGGAGACCGCTGGCGACCATCCGCCCCCACCAATGCAGTGTGCCCCCACCCGGACTCGAACCGGGAACCGGCCCTTCGGCAAAGAGCTGCTCTGTCCATTGAGCTATAGGGGCATACCTGTAAAACGGGGAGCTAGGCCGATAGGCTTTGGCTCCCCGTTTTCGTATGATACCTACTCCGACAGATTAAGTCAAGGTGTTCTGGGAGAACGATTTACGTAAAGTATCCAAAATATCTTGACATCTCTTTGCTGAGTTCGTATTTTCGGCTACTGCCGTTGCCGGCAGATACCCGTCTGTGTCGGGTTTCTTGCTGAATACAATAGCCCGCTTCAGACGCCGGGGGTCGCTCCCTTGGTATGCGGGTAAATAGGCAAGATGCAGCACGTCTGCATGGCAACGGCAGGCCCGACCGGCTAGGGACGGTTTGCCGTTGCATGCTGCTGGCGGATGGCTTGTCCATCCTACAGCCTATGCTCCATTCCGGGGCATAGGCTTCTCCTCTCATTTATTGCCACGAGGAAGGCGGCTAGGCTAAGGCTTGGCCGCCTTGGTGTGTGCGGTAGAATTTGACAGAAGCCCAGCTTTTCGGGTATTTTGTACACACGTTCTCATTTTTTAGCACAAAAAAGGTCCGCTCCCGTTCTCAAAGAGCGGACCTTAATCCTAACAACACGAAAGGATGACACATGTCACTAAGAAATATAGGGGCAGAACTGCCCGAACACAAGGGCGAAAATTACGCTCAATTTATTGTTCGCAAGCGGCGCAGACATACGCTCGATTCAGTACTGCCTCAGCAGGCAGTCAATGTATCCATAGGAACCAAGCTCGCCGGCCATCCTACTAGTTCGATATTTGTTGTTGGGGTATGGAGGTGAATTATGACGCCACTCGAATGGGCTTTCTGGGTCGCAGTGGCGCTAATCATAATGTGGGCCATTAGCGACAAGAAGTAGCAATGCAATAAACCTTTGACATTCCGGCTGGCCCTGGATATGGTTCTGTTAAGGCACAAAAAAACGTCGCTCCTCAAGACGGAGGAGCGACGCACCAAAAACAACTAACAATACCTGACAGGCAACAGTAAAGTAACTGTGCCTCGTTGCGCTGTCAAGGTGCAGGAGGCTCAGTTATGATCGGCCTTGATCCCTCGCAGTATGTCCGCGTTCGCGGCTATTACGTTCCGCCGCATATTCGCCGTCGCCCAAGACGCCTTCCCTCTTTGGAAATCGAGACTGAGGCTTTAAGGGGATCTGTGCGCAGCATAGACCTTCTTTTGGCTGCATGGAGAGTGCGGCATCCTTAAGGAAAGGCGGCTAGACTAAGGCTTGGTCGCCTTGGTGCGTGTGCGTTTAGTAGGATCTAGATTTTAGTCGCGGAAGCGTAGCTGGATGCGCGGGAAGTATCCATTCAAGAGAGCTTGGAGAGGTGCCAGAAAACTCCACTAGCGTAGCTTCTTCTCGCTGATCGGTTAGTTCCCCATTCTTGTACCAACCGAGGAAATAGGACTTGGCGTCTTCGTTATCAGTAATCCAACAGCCTAAATAAGACGTCCAATCATCGCCAAGCTCATATACGTATCTAACCTCAGAAGACGTAGAGTATTCTCTAACTTCAAAGGTTGTCTTCCTCAAATATGCTCTTCCTCCTTCTGGCTCTATATCAAGTTCAAGGCTAGTCTGTTCAGATATTTTCGTATCCGGCCAACGTATCTGTATGCCTATCTCGATATGCTCAGGTAGGTCAGAAGACAAAGAGGGATACCACGCATAGAAAGCATTTTGGAACGATTCAACACTGGTCCCAAAAGCATCCTCAAAGGCCATTTGCCAAGGTCTGTCATAGAGGAATCTCCAGTATTCCACGTATGAATTTTCCTCGGCTTGCTGAGATAAAAAAATTGACGCAACAAAGCTCAAGGCATACGCATACCAAGTGCTAAAGCCTTGATTAAGCCCACAGCTAAACGTTGATTGATCTACCATTGCACCCAAGGCGTGAGCACCCAATAGGCCCTCTATAGCTAAATCTTCCTCTATCTTTAGGTCTTCATAGGGAGTATACCTGTCTCCAAGAAAAGCCCTCCGGTCCGGTCTTGATGGTGTATATACGTAGTCGGCATAGGAAGCTAGGCCTTCTATCAACCAAGATGGTCCATCCATGCGCCAAGCTATTTCATCGTTCTCTAATGGTGCGAATCTTGTAGCAAGCTGTCCCTGTAAAACATGAAAGTACTCGTGAACGATGTAGCTCTTCACTGAAGAAAAATAATCGGCCTTGGGATGTTCCCCATAGAGCAGCCCTACAACAGCGCCGCCTTTAGTAGAGGGCGTTACATAGCCCTCGGCAAGCGGGATTCCTATGTGCTCTCGATAGGGCCTCCAGCCTGTTAGTTTCTCCATTGCTAATCCAAACGATTTATAGTCTTTGCTAACGACCACCGTAAAGCCCGTTGCTTCAACGTCGTACTGATTAGCAAAGAAGGCTCTAACGTGCTCCATTTCTTCTTGTAGTGCCACTTGCTTGTCTGGCGGTATGTCTCCTGCGAATATCCAAGTCGGGGGCGATGTTCGCAGGGTGCCACCTAGGACGTCGCCTTGAATGCTTGGGGTGGCCTGATCTGGCTGAGTGGAAGTCGTATCAACGAGATCAAGCCACGTCGTGAAATTTTCTCCATGCACCCACGCAGAAGCCCCGGCTCTATTCTCGGCGCGTACGGCCCACCGATACTCGGTATTCGGCTCTAGATCGTAAATAATATTCCAAAGCCTCGTCCCTCTATGTGGCTCATTCGTCCAGCGCCCTGGGAGCGTCCTGTAATTAAGGTCATAGTCTGTCGCGCCTTCTACAGCATCCCACGCAACCTTAGCCGAAGTGTCCGTAATGGCCTCAATGCGTAGATTTGTTGGTGCTTGGAGTGCGTCTACAGTAGACGTGGCCTTACTAGCGGGACCAACTGGTGGGGATTGATCTTTAGAGCAGGCTATTAGTAGGACGCAAGAGAGAATTGCTAAGATATTCATTGTGATACCTTTGCTGCTAAATGGTGGCGTTCTTCGTGGTTGGAGCCTGTACCTATGCAATAGAGTAGGATCTGTCAAGAAAAAAATTCCTCTGTTCCTTTTCTGCCATTTCATGTATAATACTAGGGCCGGACGAGGGACGGCGCTGTGATGCTAGGCACAAAGCCTTTTCAGGGGGAAGAAGGCAACCCCTGCCTCGCCCGGCATTTCTAATTTAAGATCATTGTTTATTTTTTACTCTCTCCCAACGCTGAGGTTCAATGAATAGACCTCAGCGCGAATGTCGCCTAAATCGAGTCGTCGTCGATATTGAAGATTAGGTCGGAGGACCAACTTGGAGCGAAATTTTTTCTTGTATCCAAGGCTCAAGACCAGATCATTCGTATCTTTCTCTCGTTCCCAATTCACAAAATCGGTGATAAGTCCAACTTCTAAGTAAGGACCATTTTTCTTCTGCTCGCGGA
Source organism: Candidatus Latescibacterota bacterium (assembly GCA_965116675.1). Taxonomy (GTDB): domain Bacteria; phylum Latescibacterota; class UBA2968; order UBA8231; family UBA8231. The sequence goes on along the minus strand of OZ220721.1, from coordinate 4,612,437 downwards.
GAGCGTAAGAGGCCATTACTCCGATGGCAAAAACCGAAAGGTTCTCTTTGGGTTCGGTGGTGAAGAAAAAATAAAACAAACCCCGGACAGCTATATGGTCGTGCAAGGGCGATAGTACGTATAGGTAGCTGCTTCCTGGGATCGAGAGATATGTTGAATCATCATCTATGCCCGAGTGGTAATAGGCCACAGGATTAAACTCTGCCCCAATCTCGGCCCTCGCGTAGAGGGTAGAAGCAAGCAGGGTCGTAGCAAGGATCAATGAACGCATCTTCTCGTTCTTATTCCGCTAAGCACTGCAAAATACTGCATGATGCACCTCCGAGGATGGAAAAGATAAGACTGTTCTTTCTCTTTGCTTGTATGTATATTACTAGGGCCGGACGAGGGACGGCCTTGGAGCACGGCCAAAGCCTTTTCAGGGGCCAGTGAAACCCCTGCCTCGCCCGGCTGAATCAGTGCCGGACAAGGGAGCGGCCCAAGGATATTGTGGTTGAGCCGCAATTACGGGGTGAGCAACCCGACCTTGCCCGGTATTTCTAATTTAAGATCATTGTTTTGGCCTGCACCTTGACTTCCCTTTCTTGGTTTGCGTTCTTTGCTTCCGTCCATTCTATCCCGCTTCATTGCTCAGCAGACTTTTGGATATCCGGGTCTCTGACTGAATACAAAAGCATCCGTGCCTAGGTCGCGACTAGGCGCTGGCGAATAGGTCAGATTCTCCCGCAGCACGCAATGCAAGCGGAGTAGGATGGACAGGCCCGGTCCAATTTACGCCCATCCTAGGAGGTCTGCTTGCTTTCTTTATCCTACCTAAGACGCGCCCTCAGCTATAATCCCAAGACAGGTGTTTTTACGTGGCGATATATGCCCGAGAAAAACGCCTCTTGGAACAAGAAATATGCTGGCAAGATAGCCGGATATTTCAATCATGGCTATCGAATGATAGGCATAGACCATAAGAAGTACCGCGCTGGCCGCTTGGCTTGGTTCTGGATGACTGGATATTGGCCTGTTGAAATAGACCACAAAGATAGAAATCCAGCTAATGACCAATGGTCAAATCTGAGGTCTGCTACACGCTCTCAGAACAATACCAATCGCACGTTCAGCCCTAGGCGCAATGCGCTCGGGGTGCCCGGCGTCCATTTGACGAAAGAAGGAAAGTACCGTGCTCAAATAAGAAGAGGCGGAAAAAAGCGAAGCTTAGGCACCTTTCCGACCTTAGAAGAAGCTGCCGAGGCGTACCGCGCGGCAGCAGATCCATCCCTGTAGCTGCTAGAGAAAAGCCTTCATAGGCTTTACCGTCCATCCTATCACAAGGGAGCAGGCTATGTATGCCGTATGCCTCGTAGTCGTCCTACCTATCCTTCTCAGTTGTTCCCAAAGTACCGTAGAGCAATCTAGCACCTATTCCAAGACGGAAGAGGCCGCCTATGAGGCCGCTCGCAATGCGGCTCGCGAGCTAAGTGCGGCCTTTGTCGATAGGGATATAGCTATATCGGCTCGTCGTTCTATCCAGACAAAAGCTACTGACGCGCATGTAGAATTGCTGCTAGCCCAGAAAGCCTTCAATGATGCAGACAAGGCGTACGACGAGGCGCGCCGTCTCTCCAAAGGAGCAAAGAGCATACACGACGAGACGTACAAGACATACAAGAGGGCCGATGCAGCTAGGTGGAATGCTAGGAATAAACTAGTAGCTGCCAAGAAGAATGCCGAAAAAATCAAGCGATCCCTTCAGCGCCAAGCCGCAAAAGCAGAAGCCGCAGAAAGACGCGTCGAAGAGGCTAGGGAGACGGTCTATTTGGCTGCCGCTTTGGGAGCTTTTCGGCATGTTGCCGACGAAGCTATGGCCAAAATGGAATATAAGCCAGTGCCCCAGTCTGTAGCCCAACACGACCAATAGGAGCTTATTAAACTATGGAGAGTATGCTGTTTCTAGTCGTTTGGGTATGTGTTGCCGTGCTATGCGCCAGGGTCGCACAGAAGAAGGGAAGGGATCCCGTTATATGGGGTATTGTGGGGTGCTTGACTTCGTTCGCCGGGCTTATCGTGCTGGCTATGTGTTCGGATAAGAAAAAGGAAGACGATGTATGAGAGCCTACAAATATGATCTTATTAGTTTGTCCGTAGTGAAAGGGGAAGAAGAAGACGAAGTTATGCTGCGGGCTATTGTTAAGGTTCCTCTGATACCGGGATATCCTCTTGCGCCAGAAACTCCTGGGGACGCCCCGATAAACGAGCATCCTCCAATAGCACTGAATCTATCTGTTCCTTTGGGACAAACCAAAATATTGTCCCACCTTCTTTTCCAAAAACTGGAGAAAGAGTTTCGGAGGCATGAAGATGCCTATGAAGACGCCAATAAAAAAAGAAAAGGGCAGACCGAATCATAGCTCTCATTTTCGTTTCCTCCTTGTTGGGTAGATAGGATATCCATTCTCTAGGGGAGATGTCAAATGCGCCTTATTCTCCTAATAGCCATTACAGCCTCTCTAATGGCCTGTGAAGCTCTTAAGGAGTTGGCCAAGCCCACAGAGCCGGAAACCGGCAACGGCGATCCAGCGGCCACAGGGGAGGCCGATACGGGCAACAGAGAAGTTATCATTCTTTTTGGCTTATTCCTAGCCCTGTTGGCAGCAGTAGAAGACAGGACGATGGGTTGGCCGGAAATAATGTCAGGCGCACTCTATGCATTACTAGGTGCGCTTTTAGTGGAGATAATCAGAGACCTACTTACTCAATGGCGAAAGGGAAGACACTAGTCTTTCTTTCTGATAAAATCCCATTTGCCACGATATAGCTGAATTATTCCCCAACCAAAAAATCCAATGAGAAATGAACAAACTTTATATAGTTCCATATGCGACCAGTGCAAGGACAGCTATTACGTACTAGTAACGCTACCAATTTTCCGGCTAAATTTCAAGCGCCTTAATTCACCCATAACCCTATAGGAGGGATTATGCTTAGAATCGCCGCAGTCTTATCGTTGTTCATTCTCGCTTGCCAAGATGGCAGGATGCCCGTGGATCCTGTTGGCGGCATAGCAGAGGATAATGCTGTTCAGCTTGCCGATATTCGCGGCAATGCTCCAGCCTTGTCGCCAGAGCAGCTAGATGCGCTGTGGGCGGCGACGAAGATTACAGACCAGCACCATCAGGCTTGGATTGAGCCAGACCCTAACCTTGATTTCTGGGGCGTAGATGTTTCGGAGATCGGAAATTGGGAGTCATTTACTGTTCAGACAAAAGCAGGAATTGACAGTTTGTACGTAATGATAAATCTGATAGGGGGTCCTTGGGTAAATCCAGCTTTTGAGATTGCCGGTGGAACGAACGCGCCGACAAGAAGTTTTTGCCCTCCAGAAATCAATGATACGCCCAGCCGAGCGAGGCGTGACGGGTGGGGATTGCATATACAAACATGCCGCGATCAACTTACACAAGAGCCATTCCCCGCCTATTGGTTTGACGAAGATGGCGAGGGAGAGATCGACGGGTACACCTCGCACACTTGGTATATCCTCTACGACATTATAGAAGGGGAGCTTGTCGTATATGGGCATGGGAGTATTACTGCATTGTACTACGACAAAGAGTAGGAGGCAGATTGCACGGCGGACGGTCTCGGCTCCGGTCGAGTGGCTCCAATAGCCTTCCGGCTATCGCGGAAAGTCTTGGGAGACATAAGCCGTCTGCCGTGCTCAATAGGGGTGCCGGATATCGTAGTCCGGTAGCCTGCTAATGTAACATTTTACTAAAAGGAGATGAGCGGTGGAGAAAGAAAATCAAGAATTACAAGCACAGATTGACGAATTGAAATTTATTATTTCTTTAGGAACCGAGATAATATCACAATTAAGTGTTGATATAGATAGCCCTCATGCAAAAGTTTGTGCTGATTATTCCAAGCTATGCGAAGAAAAATTGCTATCTAATAATCCTAGGCTGATTATAGAGAGCGAAAAATACCCCTATTTAGCTGTGTATTTTCTAGAGCAAAGGGGTAATCCAGAGAGGACTAATCAATAATGGCCAAAGAAAAAATCTTGTGCGGATAGTCTGGCCTAACAGCTTCCGCAATTTTTTTTGACGACAAGTCCACAGAGGACTTGTCGTCTTTTTTTGCCTTCGCTGTTTTCGGTCTCCACCACCACCAAAATCTAACATTGGCGTTCATATCCGGTCTCCTTTTTCCGGTCTGGCAACCGGTATCCACTTGCCCGGTTGATTCGTATTGTCGTTCTTGTTCTGCCTTAGTTTAAGTTCACTCACCACGTTACATCTCATAAGGAGATAAGATAATGAGCGGAGAAATTCGTCGGTACGAATTGCCAGATAATCCAAATATTTATAAGGCAAAAGCAATCGAATTTGCTATAGTAGAATCCCCAGACGAAGACAGGGTCATGTTAAGGTTTTCCTCTCCTCAATATCAGGACCTTGTCTTTGTGGAGTTTCCGAGCTTTGACGATCTATATTGTGAGGTGGATAAGATGCATCGGAAACTTCGCCAGAGGATGCAGGGGGATCATCCCAATTCTCCCCTATAGTATGCAAATGTTCTATGGTCCACCTTGGTTTGTGTTGGTCAATAGCGTCCATCTTAGCCTCTAGGAAACGGGAAGCCGGCTTCCCGTTTTGGGCACTATCTTGCGGTTTAGACTTGACAGCATTCTCGTCTGCCTTCTTACTGTTCTTCTCGTCCATCACCAATATCATAATCCAAGGAGAAAAGACGATGGCGACCAACGAGTATAAGTACACGATAGGCTATGGCAATGCTGTCCTTGTAGGGCTAAAATCGCTCTTGCAAACGCTTAGCCCAGAAGAGCAGGCAGTCTTTCTAGTCAAGTTAGCTAATAATGCAAGCTTGACTAGAAAGGCACTGCTTGCCGACTTCGGATCAGGTGATGCCATAGAGGGATTTGATGCTGCGTTTAAGGCCCTTTCTGACCTTTCTCCCCCTCAGAAAACGTCTTAGGGGTTCCACAGTATCTACGCAGTTCGTCCGTAACCTCGATTTCTTCCACGTCTTTTACGGACAGCGTCCCTTCAAATCTCGGTCCGCCGAAACGAACCTCTTCGTTTGGAAGTACAAGTTTATTTTGAGTCGTAAAAACCTCCCTTATACAAGATATTGTGCCTTGGGCACTATTGTATATAATCCCCATTCTTTTCGTTCCCACGAACAACTGCTTGCCGCTTAACAAGGCCGATGTAGTAGCTAGGGCTAGAAGCGCTCAGGTCGCCCGGGCAGTCGAGAATGGCTTGACCGTGATAGCGGCTGACGTCGCGGGACATCAAGATGGATTCGCTTCCTATGGATCAACAAACATCATTGATCCCAATGGAGCGGTAATTGCTTCGTCAAAGCCGTTTGTTGAGGATTTACTCATCGCCGACATTGAACCGGAAGCTGACCAAGAAAGGCGTGGATGGGACTCGTCGAAGAATCCAGCGATTGTCAGAGCCTTCCTCGAAGAGTGTTACCCTGAAAGTTCACAAGCTCTAAATGCCTTCGACTGAATGCGATAGGATCAGACTTCAACGAAGCCAAAGGACTAACGGAAGAGTATATGAGCGGAAAATTCATTAGACAGGAGAAAATAGTATTGCGGCGGGAGATTTTGGAGGATGTCAGGAGCATCGAACCAATTGACGAGTAGGTCGCGTGCGCTTGTCGAAGTCCATATTGCGACCCTCCTGTATGGATTCATCGGCCCCTTCGGAAAAGCAGTCGACCTCAACCCACACCAAATCGTCTTTTGGAGGACGTCTCTGGCAGCAGTCGTTCTGCTGGCCATTGCGAGGCGACTCAAGAATCACGCTCCAGTCAAGAACTGGATGGACTTGGCTACTTTTACGGCGATCGCTGGATTGCTTGCTGTTCATTGGGTGCTCTTCTTCAAGTCGATAAAGGTCTCAACCGTCGCAATTGGCCTAGTGACGACGTACACCTATCCAGTACTCATGGTATTTCTCGAGAGCTGGTTTTTCAACCTCAGGCTCCGAGCGCTCGATTTCGCAAGTGCCGTTGCGGTTTTGGTGGGTATTTACTATCTGGCACCCGAGTTTGATTTGTCAGATGCGACTTTTCAAGGGGTTATTTACGGAGTTGCCGCTGGAGCAATGATCCCATTCATCGTTCTAATACGGAAGAAGCGAATTATCGACAATTACAATAGCTGGGACATTTCAGCTTATGAAATGGGCATTGCCGGCCTGATACTTCTTCCATTCATGCTTTACGATGGCAGTCTCTTCCACATGCCAAGTTCTAGGGATCTCTTGCTCCTAGTAATGCTTGGCGTGGTCCTAACTGGCTTCGCAAGAGTACTTTTTGTCAACAGCCAGCGACACCTCTCCGGCAAAGTTGTTGGAATAACCTTGGTGCTTGAGGTAGTTTATGGTGTGATTCTCGCCCTGATTTTCTTAGCTGCTGTTCCATCGAAGAGGGAAATCATCGGCGGCCTGATCATAGTGTCCGTCGCTTTGTTTGAGAGTCTAAGGTCTCGAAGGCATGAAACTGTAGGCAAGGATATCGGTAAGTCAGAAAGCGAGATTTGAGCCCACCCACACCGCGAGGCTAGCATATCCTATAACACCATGTCCCCGGCTGCGGCTCATTTGCACTTTCGCCTAATCGCCGCGCGGTTCAGGGCACTCAAACGTCAAACGTCACCCTCAGTCTCGGAAATTATGATGACGAAAAGGACAACCATCGTCGCAGTGGCTCACAATTGCTCCGGCGATTCGGACAAGAACCTAGCGCTGATGGAGGAGGTCCTCGCTGATGGAGAAACTTCTGAGACAGACATATACGTCTTTCCAGAGCTGAACATCTCCGGCGGTGTAATTAAAACCGATCTTGTCGATCTCGGAGAAACAGTTCCCGACGGATCCCACGTGGAGGAAGTCTGTACCTTGGCGAAGAGATACCAAACAGCCATCTGCGCTGGACTAGTTGAAACCTCAACAGACGGTATGTTCCTAACGCATTTCATTGCGACTCCGGATGGGTACGCGGGAAGCCAGAGGAAGCTAATCCCCCAGAATCCAACTAAGGCAGGTCCATTCAACTCAGGCCAAACCCTCACACCTATTGACCTAGACGGAACCAAAGTAGCGATCTTAGCCTGCGCTGACTTCCTACTTCCCGAGCCAAGCATAGCTGCGGCCTTGGAGTCGATTGACCTGATCCTTTCCCCAACCGATTCTTTTGCCGCGTCCATGAGCAGCAAGCTGAAAACCTTGCAGGCGGCAAGGGCAATGGACTGCAATGCCCACATCATCGCCGCTTTCCATATCGACGTACAGACGCAGTCTGAGCAGATTGCCGTTATAGCATCGGATCCTGAGGGTAGGACGCTTCTCCATAGAACAACTTCGCACCCCGGACCGCACGTCTTCCGGCTTGATGTGGATCTTCAGCGGACGCCACCTCGCTGGGGTGGACTACCAGCGAGGGTTCAACTGCTGGAGAAGATGCTGAGGCCCTACTCATGCTGAAGTTCAAGACTGAGACAGGCATTTAACGCGTCGGGTTTGCGGTTGCGGCGTATTCGCGCCTTTGACCCAATCTGCTCCGCAGGTTCATGCACCGCGAGAACGTTAGAGGAAATGCAAACAAATACTGTTCTTTTCAGGACGTGATGTTGACAACCGCGATACTTCCACCGCAGGCAAGAAAAGCCTTCCACCTGCTTGAACAATTTAAGCGACCTTGGTTTGTTGCAGGTGGCTGGGCACTAGACCTGTTCTTGGGACGAATCACACGCGATCACAGCGACTTCGAAATTGCCCTCTTCCGAGAAGATCAATTGGAACTGCAGCGCATCCTAAAGGGGTGGAGGCTCGAGCTATCCACACAGGAAGGCCGAAGAATATGGATGCCCAACGAGTGGCTAGATTTACCATTTCATGAGCTTCATACGTATGACAGCGAAAACAACCACGTAGAATTCTTACTCAATGAGAAGAGCAACTCAGACTGGGTTTTCCGAAGGAACAAGGCTATCAAACGGGAAATCTCCGCTTTGTCTATGTACACCGATGAAGGTATTCCCTTCCTCGGCCCAGAGATCGTCTTGCTCTACAAGGCTAAGGAAGGTCGTGACCATGACGAACTGGATATGAGGCAGGCAAGGGATCACTTGGGCAATTCTCGACGCCAATGGCTGTGTCACGCTTTAAGAGTTCATTTGCCAGACCATCCATGGATATCTCAACTTCAGTGATGATTGTAGGAACTGGTACAATGTCTTCAGCCTCCGATACTCCGCGCGTTTATATAGGTGCCTATGGGTTTTGCCGTGATCCGTCAGGTCGGCTTCTCTTGGTTCGCATGGCTAGCGGACTGGATCAAGGAAAATGGACTATGCCAGGCGGCGGGATTGAGTGGGGAGAGCATCCAAAGGCTGCCCTGCTCCGCGAATTGGAAGAGGAAACGGGCATCGCTGACGTTGAGGCGATTGGAGTCACTGAGGTGTATTCACACACTTATCCCAAAAGTGTGGAGCGTCCGTACGACTCGGTTCACCACATCGGTATCATCTACAATGTTACTGTTAGCTTCCTCGACCTCAGATTCGAGCAAGACGGCTCGACGGATCGTTGCGAGTGGTGCACCGAGGATCAAGCCCGGTCGCTGCCACTCACTGCGGTGGGGGCATTCGCAGTTGACTTGGCGTGGCCGGCGTCTTAGCCACGCGTTCTGTTGATGAAGTGGAGGCACCGCCCAACATCCAGTGCTCGGCTACCGCGCACTCGCGCCTCCAAACCAACCTAGTTTCGCCACAAACTTCGATACCGGAGGATCAATGAAACGTACATCAATAGCGTCTTTCCTTCCGCAGACTTGGCAATTGTCCCTCCACATAGTATTGGTTCTACTCTGCCTGCGGGCCGCCCCCGCCTTCTCGGCCATCGACACCCTCGTCGTCCTGCACACCAACGACTTCCACGGCTACATCTCGTCCGACGGCGACCGAGCTGCCGGACTAGCCCGCATCGCCACGTATTTCGACCGCGAACGCGCCCGCTCCTCAAAGGTGCTGGCTCTCGATGCCGGCGACTGCGTATCCGGCACGCCCGTCTCAACCCTTTTTCAGGGACGACCGATTTTTGAGGCAATGACAGCCGTCGGCTACGACGCCGTCGCGCTCGGCAACCACGAGTTTGACTATGGCTGGCGCGAGATCCTCGCCTACCGCGATATCGCCGACTTTCCCCTGCTGAGCGCGAATGCGCGCGGCCCTGCTGGCGAACTGATCGCCGACGCGCCCTTCGCCATGCTGAGCTTGGAAGATCTACACGTCGGCATCGTCGGCGTCACAACGGAGAAAACCAGAGACATTACTACGACGAAGGGCAACGAAGGAGTGACGTTCGACGGGGAAATCGCGTCTGTCCGTGCAGCTATTGACTCGATCAAATCCCATGTCGATATCGTCATCCTCCTGTCCCACGCCGGCCACGTTGCCGACAGTACCTTGGCCGAATCGGTGGACGGCATTGATCTCATTGTCAGCGGCCACAACCACACTGTCGTCACCCCTCCTCAGATCGTGAAAGACACCCCAATCGTCCGCGCCGGTGCCTATACATCGCACGTCGGCCACGTCCAACTGCTCTACGACCACGAGGCAGAACAGGTGACAAAAGTCGAGGGGTTTGTCGTGCCCGCCGCTGACGATCGACTTCAACAGCCGGACTCCGAGGTAGCTGCCGTCGTAGCAAAATGGGAAGATCGCGTCTCCAAACTGGTCGACGTCACCATCGGGCACACCGAGCGAGACTGGAGTAAAGAGGAGATGTACATGCTCGTAGAGCACATCTTGGCGACTCGATCCGGCTCGGACTTCGGCTTCTACAACAAAGGAGGCGTGCGGAATCGCTTGTATCAGGGCGCAATTACGGCCCGGCACATCTGGAACATCCATCCCTTCGGCAATCAACTCGCCATCGTGCAGATTCGCGGGAAAGACATCGGCGGCAAACTGTTGGAGCGACTAACCGCTGCGGGCACGGCGCTTGATCCCAACCGTCTCTATACCGTGGCGACGAGCTCCTTCGTCGTCGAGCCACCTCGGCGCGAGTCATTGATCGGGACTGTCAAGTCGGTGTGGCTCGAAGAGGATCTGATCCGCGACGTAGTTATCAACTACATCAAAGAGGGCGGTCCCACCGACGCGCTGTTGACGCCGACTACAACGGAAGAGTGATCCTCTACAGGATCAGAATGAGCACAAGCTCACTACCCGACCAATCCCTGGTGGGCGTAGTGCCAATCCTCCAAGTGATTGAGCAGCACCCCTGAAGTCCACGTCGGGGGACGCTGCAAGGTGGCGTGTATTTCAGCCTGCTTGGCGGCGATGTGCTCGCGTTCGAGCAGGCGCTGATTGAAGGCCGCCACAGCCTCTTCCTCGATAGTGCCTTCCTGCCGCACCCAATCCTCAAATGCGAGATAGGTCGGCATCTCCTCGCGGAGAAACGCCAGGGCTGCGTCCTGATCCACCTGCAAGGTTTGCAAGCAGCGCTGGTCGAGGCTGCCTTCGGCGCAGTCGGGGTAATCGAGATGCAGCCAGCCCCTGGCGCGCAGGCAGGTCTTGAGCCACGTGCGCGGTAGCTGGCAGATGCCCAACGGGCCACGATCTATGCTGCTGAGGGTAGGCGCCACAGGCCCAGACAGGCCCGGAGCACCGCGAGCGAAGACGCGGCGATGGAAAAGGTGCCAGTCCTGTAGGCAGTTGAGCAGCACAGCCGATACTTCGGTCGTCTCCTCCGGCGACCAGCCTATCTCCCCATAGGTCTCGTCGATTTTGTCCGGTCTATAGTGGGTGCGCGGCACCAAGGACTTGTTCCAACGCGCGATGCGATTGGGCTCGTACGTACCTTCGGCGGTCACCCACTCCTCAAACTGTAGGTAGGTAGGCCGCTGATCCCACAAAAAACGCAAGGCACGGTCTTGGTCGAGGCGCAGCACCTCCAGCACGTATTTGTCGAGACCGCCGCTGCAAAAGGGATAGTCCGCATCGAGCTGTCCGGCTTGGTGAAGGAGGTTTTTCCACCACAGACGCGGTAGCTGGGCCACGCCTAGCGGCCCTTGACAGAGGGTGCTGACCAATGGAATCACAATCTGCTCCTTTCAGGTGGCCGCCAACTCAAACAGCGGTGTATTCTCCTCGGCGCGGACCCGCAAGTCCTCCACTTCCGTATCCGTAAGCGGCGCGAGGCGGTCGGCCATGTCTAGGGCCATTTTAAAGAGGGATGCCTCGCCGGGCGGCAGGGCGGCCGTGATGGGCTGCGATAGGGCGAAGCGCAGGGCTAGCTCGGCTAGTTCCGGCTCGTCAATGGGATCGTACCAGCATTTGGCGTAGCGTTTGGGTGCACCTTGGGGTAGGAGCGAACGGGCCATGGCTTTGAGGGCTAGGCAGGCGGTGCCGCGCTCCTGAGCCTTGGCCACGACTTGGGGACCGAAGTCGGCTCGGAAGTAATTGACCCAGTTGACGGGGAACAGCACTGAGTCAAAGGGGAAATAGTCCAGCAGTTGCAAGGCGATTTCAGCCGAGTGAGCCGAAAAACCTATATGGCGCACCAATCCTTGATCGCGGGCCTCCACAAACGCCGCCAAGGCTCCGTCGGGAGCAGTGGCCGCGGCAAAATCCTCATCCGTGGTCATGGCGTGCAATTGGTACAAATCAAAGTGATCGGTGCGCATGGTTTTGAGCGATTGGCGCAACTCGGCGGCAGCTCCAGCCCGCGTGCGCTGGGTCGTCTTGCAGGCCAAGAATACATCGCTGCGATACGGTTCCAAGGCCGGTCCCAGCCGCTCCTCGGCGTTGCCGTAGGATGGAGCCACATCAAAGTAATTAACGCCGCGCTCAACGGCTTGCCCCACCAAGCGGTCGGCCTCGCTCGCTTCCACTTGGCTGACGACAATGCCGCCAAAGCCGATTACAGAAAGGTGTTCGCCAGAGGTACCGTAGGGACGTCGCTGCATGGATATTCTCCTATTTTGATGTGGATCGTCTTGTGCATCCTATTCTGCGTCTATCTGCGTCCATCTGCGGATTATCTTGCAAGTGATGTGTTATTGTCGGCAACCTACTCAAATACAGTCTCGCCGCGCTTTTGTCCTTCAATGTAATCCCAATCCATCTCCACGCCCAAACCCGGCCCCTGCGGCACGGGCACGTGGCCTTGGGCATCGACGTTTTCCAACTCGTCAGTGAATTCGGGGGGATAGACGGGCGGCTTGGTATTTTTAACTAGGGGATGGAGCAGGCCCAGTTCGTAGTAGTTGGTGTTGCGGATGGCGGCAATGCAGTGGCGGTGCGCCAAGCCGCCGCCGTGGAACTCGCAGTCGAGACCAAAGCCCTCGGCCGCGTGGGCAACCTTCATCGCGCCCGTTATACCGCCGTCCTCAAACGTGCCGACGCGAACGAAGTCCGTACCGCCGTGAGCGATAAAGTCCACGTGCTGTTCGAGACCAAAGATGTGCTCGGTCTGCAAAAGCGGCGTCTTGAGCAATTCGCGCAACTTCTTGTGGGCAAAAATCGACACGCCGCCGTCCTTATAGGGATCCTCCAGCCAGAAGTAACCCGCCTCGTCGCAAGCGCGACCCACGCGCAGGGCGTCCGCCCACGTCTCGTACTCGCAGGCCGGGTCGATCATCAGGTCCATGCGCTCGCCCACGCGCTCGCCAACTGCGAGCACATTGGCCACCTCGCGGGCGATAGGAGCATTGCCCCAGCCGTGTATCTTGAACGCGGGATAGCCTATCTCCGCGCACTGCTCGGCGAAATCGGCAAAGGCTTCCGGCGTGCTCAGGCCACCGTTTTCGTCGCCGTGGTAGGTCGAAGCATAGGCGGGTATGGTCTTTCGCCAGCCGCCCAAAAGCTGCCAGATAGGCGCGTCGTACACCTTGCCGGCAAAATCCCACAGCGCCACGTCAACGGCACAGATCTCAGTGCGGGCAGAGTGGCGCAGACCGCGCTTGAGATCGTTGTAAATCCGCTCGCGAGCAAACGGATCGCGGCCGAGTAGGTAGCGGGCGACGTTTTCGGGCACTGGAGGGCCGAGGCATTCGCCGGTGACGCCAATACTGGTGTGAATACGCACCACGCACGGCGTCATCGACAGCGTCGCGCCCTGCTGGTAAACCTGATTAAAACCGTTGTAGTCAGTGCCCATGTTTTCGATCTGATGGGCGAAGTAAATATTTTCGATCTTGGTGATTTTGGGGTCGGGCATGAAGTCTCCTCTCAGGTAAAAACCGTCAGACGGGCGGGATTGGCGGGATTGACGGCCCACAGTTCCGCTGGATCGTAAACGCGCACTACCTTCGGAGGGTGCGCCGGTAGTGTCCACGCTGGGTTGAGGCGCTTGATTAGCTCGGCGAGATTTTTATAGGCGATGCGATCCTTGAGATCGTCGTCAACCGGGGCTTCCTCAATAACCTTCTGCAATATCCTATAGTCGTAATAGGGCAAGTCGGCACCAAAAATCAGCCGCTCGCGGCCCACCTTGTCGGCCAACCACGCGAAATCCCACTCAGAGCCCGGCCCGTCCGGGTACTGGACGACCTCGAAAAACACGTTGTCGTACTTAGCCAGATGCTCGGCGGCCCAAGTGCTGGCGTGGGCGATGAACGTGCAGTGCGGGAACATCGCGGCGATGCGGTCCATGAGCGGGTTGTGCATGTGCAGGTTGACCAAGCCCTCGCGGGCGGCCGCGGCCTCGACGAAGGGAATGCACCACTCGGCAATGGGCGGATGGCCGACGATGCCAACCAAACCCAACTCGCTCATGGCCTTCTCGGCCTCTTCAACACCCAGCTTGCCAAAGCGCTCCTCAATCAAGGCCAAGCCAATGGGGAAGACGCCGGGAAAATCGCGGCAGGCGCGGGCGATGACCTCGTTCTGATGGCGAATATCCACGATGCCGCGGGCAATCGGACTGCCGACGGCAGTGGGCATGGAAATGGCGGCGTGGATATGGGTCTCGGCAAAGCGCGTGAGGCACATAGCGGTGTTTTGGCCGACCGGCGGCACGCGGTCGATGGTGCGGCCAATGTGGTTGTGGCAGTCGATATAGGGACGCATTCAAAGCTCCGTTAAGTCAATGGCGCGGCGCGCTTGGGTGGCACGACGCGCCGCCTCGATGATGCTGAGGTTGTGATAGGCTCGCGCGGCGGTGATCGGCGGAGGATCCCCCGCAGCTAAGGCGGCAAATGTAGCAGTGAGATAGTCGGCGTGGCCGGTGACATTGCGATCCGTGACGTCAAGGGGGATCTCGGACCAAGCACCCGTCTCCCGCGAGAAGCGATGCAGCGCTCGCCCGCGACCAACGACGCGCAGGCAGTCGCCGCGAGTGTGCACTTCGCAGAGATTGCCTAGCTCGCCGGCCCCACCGCCGACCATGCCCCACGAGGTCGAGACCGTGGAGATGGCTCCGTTTTCGTGTTCGAGGAGCAAGAGCGCTACATCATCAACATCGATGTCGAAAAAGCGCGTCTGCACGCGCGCCTCCACATAGCGCACCGGCGAGCACATCAAGGTTTCGAGCGAATAAATCTCGTGGTACCCCGTATCGCCGATGCAGCCGCCGCCCGCTGCTTTGGAGGCCCGCCAGATTCTAGCCGAACTAGCGCGGTGATGAGCCTCGGTCATGGGAAAGAGCGATTTGGCGCGACCGACTTGCGGTTCGGGCAACTCGTCCCCTTGCAAGAGAGCGATGGCGTGCAGAGTACCGGGGGTAAAGACGGCGTTGTGGACGACTGTATAAATGACGTCGTGGCGCGCGACAGCGTCTAGCACAGCCGCAGCTTCCTCCAGCGAGGTAGCCATCGGCTTCTCGCTGATGACGGCACAGTTAGCCTCCGACGCAGCAATGACCTGCTCGGCGTGGAGATGGTGCGGCGTGGCAATGAGGACGGCGTCGAGGGCGGCTTGCTCCAGCATGTCGCAGTAGTCGGCGTAGCGCTGAGCGGGCGGGACGCCGGTCGTCGCGCCGACTTTAGCTAGATTGTCATCGTCTGGATCAGCCAGCGCAGCAATGCGTACCGTATCGAGTTCACACAACGTCGGCAGGTGCTGCAACTGGACGATGCCGCCGCAGCCAATTAGTCCGAGGCGAATAGGGGTTTGCATAGGCTTAGGCGACCGACCGGTCGCCCCTACTTCTTAATACGGCGTATCCTTGGTGGTGATGGGGCACCAACGCGCGGCGAACAAATAGTCGAACAAGATCTCCGTCGCCTCCGGCGTACCAATGCGCTCCAAGGTCTTGGCAGCCTTGGCACTGACGTAGCGGTTCGGATCGTCTAGGGCTGCTACCAACGCTGGCTGCACGGCCTCGGCGGCCGGACCCAGCCGCGCCAAGCCCAAGGCAGCATTGCGCCGCACCCATTCGTCGTCGTCGCCCAAAACTCCGGCCAGTTCCTCCAACACCGCTGGCGGCAATGCGCCCATAGCCCCCAAGGCTTCGGCAGCGTGACCTCGCACCTTGTCTGACGCATCGCTTAGCGCCCGTTGCAATGCGGGTACCGCTGCGGCACCCTCCCGACCCATATCGCCCAAACTATCGACCGCGGCTAGCCGCACATCCAGATCGTCGTCCATGCAGGCTTGCGCTAGCGCCTCGACTGCGGCCGGGCCGACTGCGGCCAAACCGTAGCCAGCATTGCGCCGCACGTGTTCCGATCCCTGGCGCAAACAGTCCATAAGCGGCCCCACGGCTGGCTCCCCAGTGCGACCGAGGGCATAGGCCGCCGCTTGACTCGCCGCCTCGGAATCGCCCATCAGCGCCTGCAGCAGCGCCGCCTGATCATCAGTATCGGCGGCAAGGTCCTCAGACTGGCCGCCGTACCATTCCCACATACTGTGCCACATAGGTGCCTCGGCATGACCGTTCCCAGCCCAAGGTTCCCCGCTCGCATCCCAACTAGGCCCTTCCGGCTCTTCGAGGCGGACAAAGAGGAACTTGACCATATAGCGAGCCTGCTCAGTGCTATTGGGCGTGGCTTGATGCCACAGATCGTAGTGGACAATGCCGACCGTCCCGGCCTCCCCCGCGAGCGCGACTGCCCGCTCCTCATCCTCTTGTTCGAGATGGTTGCGGTAGTGGCTGCCGGGGACAACGCCAGTGGGGCCGCGCTCGACTGGCGTGTCCTGCGGATAGTAAAAGGCCATCGCCCAGCGCAGCCGGTGGTGCCGCCGGCTCCAGCTATCCTTGTGCAGCCGCTGCCCCTCCGAACCCGGCTTGTTGAAATGACAGAACCGATGCGGATGCAAATAGTACCCCGGCCCCAAAATACTGGTCAGGGCTCCCGCCACCTCGGGCTGGTCAAACACCTGCTGCAAGTCGGGGATGCGGGGCAACAGGTTATTGCCCGGATTGCCCTCGGCAGCCAAGACCTCCTCTATTTGCCCATAAATGGATTGGTGAAAATCCGCAGGCAAATCCGTTTTGACCATTGTATAGCCATCGGCGATAAAAGACTGCATGCGGCTATCGTCCAACAAGATCGAGTCCATAGCAAAGCTCCTCGTTTAATGCGTGAGCGCCTCTCCCGGCATCCGGTTCCAAGGCACGGGTTCGGCGGCACCCTCATAGGTAGGCAAGAAATCAGCAACCCGTGCTCTATCTTCGTCGTCCCAGCCAACCCATTCGCGGGGGCGGGCGATGGCAGCGCGGAGGCCGTCGGAGAGCAGGTCGAAATAAGGGAAATACCACAGGGTAATGACAGTGCGGCGCTGGGCCGACTTGTTGGCGTGGGCCGAGTGCAACAGCCGCGAGTCGCCGATGACCACATCGCCCGCCATTACGGGAACATCCACCTCTTCGAGAATCGACTGATAGGCCGGATGATCGGGATCGGCCACGCGGCGGAGTTCGTCGGTGTGGGCATCGGGCACCTCGTCGTGCATGCGGTGGCGCTTCAGATGCGAGCCGCGCAACAGGCGCAGGCAGCCGTTGTGAGGCGTGGTATCGACGAGGTAGTACATCAGAAAAAGCTGCTGGGGCAAGGGCGTATAACTCGAAGGATCGTCCCAACCCCACCAGTCCTGATGCCAAAAAAGCGCCGGGCTGTTGGGCGGCTTGCTAATGACGTAACCGGACATCCACCGGGGGCGCAGAAAGCCCAAGGTTTCGAGCGCGGCGCGGGCGGGCGGGTAGGCGACGAGTTCGGCGAAAATGGGGTGGACACCGACATCAATCATGCTGCCGGTGGAGCGCTGTTGGGCGCGGATTTCTTGGCTTTGGGCGTCGAGGAGTTGGTCGGTAACTCGGCACAGACGCTGGAGAATGTCGTCGTCGAGAACATCTTCTACCAAGCAGTAGCCGTCGCGAATGAGTTGGTCGAAGTTTTCTTTGGAGCCTTGTTGGGACATTGCACACTGCGCCTTTCTGGCTGCTTCTATTGTGAGGGACTCTGTTGAAAGCGAGTTCGAGCATTGGGAAGCGTAATGCCAACAAGACGGCTGTCGCGATAGTGATAGATATTCCCGTCCTCTTCCATCACGCTGTCATTGGCGCACTGAGGTTTTACAAAACTGAGATACAATACATCGGCCCCTTCATCATAGTCACTCCAAACTTGTGAATAAGGCAAGCGCAACAGCTCGGGGACAAACGTCAGGTCAATGCTGGACGTATCCATATCGCATTTCTCCTACGAGTAATTTTATCCGGCCTCGACTTGAAGTGCCAACCATGCCAACGGAGAGACAAGATTCCAAAACGAGCTAAAAATGGAGCGTCAGCCTAGTCCCCAGATTTTTATAAGAAACGACCGGATCGACACCAAGCGTAGCTTGACTGCCGCGAAGCTCAATCAGATGCCCGTGAGAAGATTGCTGATTTTGCTCGTTGATTTTCTTGGCAGATGAATATGCATCACCTACTGAGCCTACATAACTGAGACTAAAACAAATAGACCCCGCTACTCCTATAAAATTATCATCATCAGGATCAACTGTATGACCACGAAAGTTTCTATAATCATCCTCGTTAGCAGCATACATAAATCCTATACCTATTATTACGACGCCGAAATAAGTCAATCCCTTTTTGACCTGATCATTATAGGCTTGTCCGACCCCAGGAATTAGAAGCGATAGGCCACCAGCTATCCAAGGGTTTTTCTTTTTAGCCCCAATATGCCTTCCCATCTCCATCACTGGTTCCTTGGACATCTTGGCAATCTCATCCATCGTATAGACCAATACATTCCCGTCTCGCGTCTGTATCTTCAACGATTCGCCGGGAGTTTGCTCAATGATAATTCCGCGAACGAGTCCGCCATTTTTTAAGTGAACCACATCTTCCATTCGCTGGGCGAAAGCTGGCGAAGTCATTACGAAAGCCGTCAGGCACGTGAGGAAAATAAAACGCTGCATGTTTTCTCCTATTTGGTTGCAGAAAATTTTTCGCCAAGACTTCTCTGTCGCGCCTATCAGCATTTTCTACTGGTCTCCGCCCGTTGCACGGCCTTGCTGCGCGGAAGGGCCGTTTTCCTTGTATAAATACTGATTAACGAAAGATCGAGGCGCGAGCACTTTGAGCCGCTTATAGCCAGATGCCCGCAGCAGAGCCTTGTCACCACTAACGATGATAGAAACTCTGCCGGCCAAGGCACAGGCGAGGAATTTATCATCGTCTGGATCGGTGCAGACCTGTTTTTCTAGGGGCGGTGCTTCTACTAAAGTTGACTTGACGGCGAGTAGTTCCAGCCAAGGCTCCAGTTCAATTTCGGGAAAGTTAGCTGTCAGTTCGGTGCCGGTGTCGCGGTACTCAGTAAGAATTTCGGGTGTCACGACGATCTGGACTCTGCCGCGTCTCCAAGCATCGAGGATCTGATGCGGTGGGCCAGTAAAGAATACGCCCGATATAAAGACGTTTGTGTCCACTACGACCTTCATTTTGCCGCTCGGACCCGGGAAATGGCGGCGGCAATATCCGATCGTTTCATTCCAGCTTGCTTAGCTTGGCGGCGTGCTTTGGCAATCATCCGATCAAAATCGCGCATGGAGGGCGTCTGGATGGTCTTGAGAATGATGACATCGTCTTCGCCCATGACGATGAACCGGGTACCTGACTCCAATCCGAGCTGTTGGCGCAGGGACTCGGGAATGACGACTTGCCCTTTGGAGGACATGCGGGTGGTGGCGACTGACTCCATAAAGCCTCCTTCTACTTAATCTTACTGGTAAGAAATAAAATTCTGCCCCGCCGTCAAGTGGTTCTAAAACGAACTAAAAGTGGAGCGTCAGTCTCGTCCCCAGATTTTTGTGAGAAACTACAGGATCGACACCAAGCGTAGCTCGACTGCCGCCAAGCTCAATCAGATGCCCGTAAGAAGAGTGCTGATTTTGCTGATTGATGCTATTGGCAGAGATCGGTGCATCAATCATTGACCATAGAGAGCTGCCGAGCCAAAGCAAAAGCCCGAAAGCAACTTTCCCATCGTCATCATCAGGATCAACTAGATTACCGTATATGTTCTCATAATCATCCTCAATACCACTGACCATAAGTCCGATACCTAGGATACCTACGCCTAATTGAGCCACGCCCTTGCTGTGCTGCCCATTGTAGAATTGTCCGCCTCCAGTGATTAGAGCCGATAGACCAAAAGCTAGCCAAGGATTTTTCTTTTGAACTCCAATATACCCTCGCATCCTCATCACAGGTTCCCTGGACATTTTGGCAATCTCATCCATGGTATAGACGAACACATTCCCGTCTCGCGTCCGTATCTTCAGCGATTCACCTACAACTTCCTCAATTATGGTTCCGCGAATGAGTCCACCATTTTTTAAGTGAATGACATCTTCCATTTGCTGCATTTGCTGAGCGAACGCTGGTGAGGTCATTGCAAAAGCCATCAGGCACGTGAGCAAAATAAAACGCTGCATGTTTTCTCCTATTTGGTTACGGCAAAATTTTCGCCTAGGTCGGATTATATTGAATGCCACTAAACCTTTTTATTGATTTCTGCAAAATCCCACTCTTGCATCTGAGTCTGCATTATTTTCCAAGATTTGATCGCGATTTTCTATCCCGCCACCATCTCCCCTTGGCGCGAGCGCTCCTGCAAGTCGTAGAGCGAGGAAATAGCGTCCTTGTACAGTGGTATGGGAAAGGAGCTATCCTCGAAGCGCGCCGCGTGTGGGATCCGGCCGCGCACTAGACGAGCATTGGCCTCGGTCTTGTAGGTCATCTCGCCAGTGTAAATCGGGAAAGCATCGGCAGCGCGGTAGCTGAGGATCAGCGTGCGCCGAGGCTTGTCGGAGGCATTGGCGATGGAAGCATGGGGGGTCATCGCATGCATGAAGATGACCGTGCCCGCATCACCGGGGATCGGCACGGCTAGCGATTGATCAACCGCTTCGGTAACCCGGCCTTGAAAAAACCCATCAGTGCTATGAGATAGCAGGTCAGCCCGATGGCGGCGGGGGATGACTTGCAGACAGCCGTTTTCAACACTCGCGTCGTCGAGATAAAAGAGGATACTCACCGAGCCGCGATGGGTCAGCGGGTAGTAGGAAAGGTCCTGGTGCCACTCGACGGGCGAGCCAACGCCGGCCGGTTTCATGTTGATCTTGCTGTAGTGGAAGACCAAGTTCGGGCCGAGTAGGGCCTCGACCGCGTCGAGGAGTTGCTCCGATGCGGAGAATTCTCGGAAGACCTCGTAGTGACTACAAGGCTCGTACAAACGGCGCACCTGCGTCCCATCGAGAGGCTGATTCGGCTCCATCTCCATCCGGGTGACGTCGTGGTCGGCAAGCGTATTGCCAGCGCTGACGGCGTCCATCTCGCGCAGGAAGGCCGCGACCTCCTCGGCGCTGAGGAAGCCGGGCACAGCGACGTATCCTTCGGTATGGTAGTGTTCAACTTGTGCGGTGGTCAACATGATTAGTTCCTCCTTACCATTTTTCGATAGCACCCATCAGCATTTTCTGCTGGTCGGTACCCGTTTCGCGAACTTTTTGCGCAAAAGGGCCGTCGAAGGGCTCGCGGGATTTCATCCAAGCGGTCTGGTAGCACATCAGGCAGACGCGGCGGCGCACCGCCGAACGGTTGGCTGCGCCGCGATGGTAGAGGCAGCCGTCGAACATCACCGCCTGACCCGGCCGGGCGAAAACCCATTTCTCCTCCGGGAAGCGCGGATGACCTTCGGGCGGGCGAAAGGGAGCGCGGTGGCTGCCAGGGACGATGACGATGGCACCGTTGTCCTCGTCTAATTCGTCCAAGTAATAGCCGCAGTTGATCTGACCGGGAAGCGCGCCGTAGGGCGTGCCGTCGGGATCAATGGGCCAGGGCACGTCGCGGTGCCAGTTCTGGTCCTCCTGTCCCGACTCAGTAATGCGGGCCGTGGCACTGTGAAGCTGGACGCAAGTGCCCAGAATGGCCTGCATCCTCTCCAGCACGGGCGGGTTGTCGAGCAGGAAGGCAAAATCCTCGTCCTCTTCCAAGAGCTGGTGGATAAACTGCCTGCTGTCCCCGCGCGCGCAAGCCGCATCGAGGGCCGTGCGCAGAGTCTCGACCTGCGCCTCGGTAATAGCATCTTCAACGACGAGGTAGCCCCACTTGCGGAAGAAAGCTACGTCCTCGGCGATTTCGGGCGTCAGCTTGGGATTGAGGTGTTGCGGGTAGGGCGGTTGCGCCATGTTTTTCGCAGAACTCCTGTGTGCGTTGCGGTCGCCGGATGGCAAAATACATATTGCGTGACAGGCTCTTTGTCAACGAAACGAGCGGCGTTTGGTTGACCATAGGCTGGGTATGACGCTCATTACGGGGCGCAAACGCCGTGGTTTGGCCGGACCAAATTGTACCGGCAGACACACACAACCTATTTACTAAAGGAGCGATCCATGAGCTATCTAAATCCCCGCGCCATCGCCATTGACACGCCAATGCCGCCCCCCGCTTGGGCGCTGCTGGAGTGGGAACTGATTCGGGCACAAACTAGGGGATGCACGGAATTTTTTGACAAGTACTTCGACGAGCGGGGCTATTTGGAGTGCATCCCGCGCTGGGGCGGCAACGACGGCCCGGACGACGCCATCGAGAACCTAGTCCACTGGCCCGTGCTCTACACACTGGGAGGCGGAGCCCATCTGTACGATATGTGCCAGTTGGCATGGGAGGGGCATCTCAAGCAATACACCGAGGCTAAGACCACGGAAGTGCCCTTTACTCGGGACGGGATGTACTATCGCGAATTCCCAGTAATGTTCGACTGGGTACACAACGGGGAAGGGCTGACGACGTTCAACCTGCACGGGCTGATGAACCCACGCGAGCAAGCCTTTGAGCAGCGGGTGCGGCGCTACGCTGGATTTTACATGGGCCACGACCCACAGGCTCCCAACTACGATCCCGAACGCAAAATCATCAAGAGCCTGTTCAACGGCAGCCGCGGCCCGCTGCTGCGCAAGGCCACGGCGCTCGACTGGGCCGGCGATCCGCTCGACGAGGTACAGGAGCGCTTTATCCCCTTGCACGGGGAGCGCAACTTCGAGGAGATGCTGGCCCACTTTAAAGACTACACCGATGTCGTCGGCGACCATCCGCAGAACATGGTGGCGACGGCCTTGGGGCTGAACGCATACGCACTGACGGGCGAGGACCAATACAAGGACTGGGTGCTCGAATACGTCGAAGCCTGGCGGCAGCGCACGCTCGCCAACGACGGGATCATTCCCACCAATATCGGACTCGACGGGACCATCGGCGGCGAGTGCGACGGCAAGTGGTACGGGGGGTGTTACGGCTGGGCCTTTACCGTCGAGGTGCCCCAGACTGGGGCGATGTCCAGCCGCAACACGCACGGGCTGGGGATTTCGGGCTTTGGCAACGCGCTGTTGCTGTCGGGCGAGCAGCAATTCGTCGATGTGTGGCGGCAGATGATCGACAAAGTCAACGCCAACGGAAAAGAAATCGACGGGCAGATGATGTACCCGCATATGTACGGAGACGACGGCTGGTACGAGTTCCAGCCGGCAAAGTACGCGCACGGAGCACAAGAGGTGTACTACTGGTCAATGGACCGAGCCGATCTGAGCCGACTAAACGCAGACAGCGGCTGGTTCGGCTTCTTGGAAGGACGCGACTCCACCTACCCAGAAGCGGCGCTACAGGCCGACTTTGCCCGCCTCCGCACACAAATGGAAAAGGTGCGCCGCGACCCGACGACGCCAGACACCCGGCTGTCGGACAATCCCAACCCATTCAACCCGGCCATTCCGGGCGGGCTAACCCAACTCATGTTGGGCGGGCTGACGCCGCGCCACGGCTCGCCGCTGCACTGCCGAGTGCGCTACTTCGATCCGCAGGCCGGGCGGGCGGGAATGCCCGAGGGCGTGGGGGCGCTAGTGGAACGGCTCGGTGCCGACTCCATGACGCTGACACTAGTAAACACAGACCCAGTAGCCGGGCGCGAAGTAATCGTGCAGGGCGGAGCCTACGCCGAGCACCAGTTTACGAGCGTACGCGTGGAAGGAAAGGAAACCGCGATAGATGACTCGTCCTTTGCAGTAGAGCTAGCGCCGGGAGCTGGAGAGACCTTGGAGATCGGGATGCAGCGGTATGCCAATGGACCGACGTTTGCGTTCCCATGGGACCGGTAGTACTTGCAAGCTGGCCTTGCTTTCATCTATGTTCCTTATATGAAGCAAGGAGACATAGATGACACACATTCATACTGCCAAAATCGAGGACCCGGACTTCGCCGAAACCTATACGGCCTGCATCCAACAAAACGGCGATGGTTGGATAGGATGGATACGGGATGTTCCAGAGGTAAAGTGCGAAGAAACAACGAGAGAGGACCTGCTGAAAACCCTCGAACACGAGCTCCACAAAACCTTGATTGCCGAGTGGGAAGCATGGAGTACGCAGTTTGAGCAAGACGTGAAGACGGGCAAGCTCAATTCGCTGCGCGATAAAGCCCTTGATGATTTGCGGGCAGGCAGGTGTAGCGATTTATAAAGCGAGCCATACATTTTGGGCCTGCTATCGAAAACTTCCACGAAACATTCAACAACTCGCCGACAAGAAATTTGAACTACTAAAGCAAAATCCACGACACCCATCCCTGCGTTTAAAAAGGGAATTACATACGTGAAGGCCCAACTTGCAGGAAAAACAAGGACTTAGACAAAATTGCCCCAATCTATAAATAGATTGGGGCAAGGGAAGAATTTACCATTCTAGGCGTCGGATTTTATAGCTACGCATAATATCTTTGGGGAATTCCTCTGCTTCAATAGGGTCAATTAGACGGGGATGATTAACTGTCTCTTGCTTGTCTGTTGGTTTTTTCTGGCGCATAGATCGGAGTTTAGGGGAAAGATTGGAATAGATATTTATTATGTTGGAAATAAGGCCGACAATAAGGTTTATGGCTTCCATTTGATTTTATCCTTCACAAGTATCTGTAATAAGATGGGCAAGTGATTGACTCGCCTTGCGAGGCTTCTTCAAATATGCACAACTCAAACTATAAAACATTCCTTTATATATACAGAGATCAATAATACGGCCATCGTCTTTCTCTCCTTGGTCTAGCTGAGTTTAATGAGTTGCGTCTGTGTCTTTCGGCTATCGCATTGGCGACCACGGTAGCTTCTTCGTCGCTAGCGCCCTCCTTTATAGATTCGGCATACGCAGCGTCCCATGCCTTTGAGAGCAATTCGTCTGTTATTTCTTCTTCGTAGCTAAAGTGAGCGCGATAGGCGCTAGCAGCTATGGGCATGATCCTCTTAGCGCAATCTTCTTGTCGATCTTGGCCTTTAATCGCGTCCCACCAATTCATAAGAATCTCCTAGTTGCGGTGATGGCATAAACTACTGAACACATGAGCATAAGATGCAAATATAACCCGCGCAAGCCTGCATCAAGCTAAAAGGCTTGTTCCGCTCCTACCCCCTCCTTATATTCATCCCCGTCACGACCCAGGCAGCACCCTGTTGTCGGGTAGCCTGCCGAATACAATAACCAGCTTTACAAGAGTGGGGTAGCTCCCTGCTCTTAGGTGAATAAGTAGGAACTTCCCGCACCAATCTGCGTGGGTCGTGACAACTGCCCGGCTCCCTAGGATGGGAGCCATCACGCCCACACAGAGGAGGGGATATGGCAATCCTAGCCTTGGGATTTGTCTTGATTGCGGGAACGGGCAGCAATGCCATGCGAGCCGCGATTATTGTCTTGCTATTAGGGCTATCCTCTGCCCCGATATTCGCATCTTCCGACGAATATCTTGAACTGAGCAACATAGAGGAACGAATCGACGAATACGGCCTTGCTGTATTCAGCGGCAATCTTCATAATACGCATACAATACGAATCATAAAGAGCATTTGGATTCATATTGTATTCAAGAAAGATGGTCGCATTATAGGAATTGAGAAGTTTATTCCCCTAGATGCTTGGACTAAGCTAGACCCACTAAGTACCATATCTTTTGAGCAAGAAACCCTATACGCCCCAGAAGATTACGACGAATTTTCTTTGCGCGTACAAGGACAGTTACAACCCCCCGATCATTCCCTAGTCGTAGGCGATGTTTACCTTGTTGAAGAAAGTTTCAACATAATAGGCAATGTCGTTTATGGCGAAATCCGCAACGCCACCAATGCGATAATAGATAATACGTATATAGAGATAATGCTACTAGACGCGAGAGGCGACGAGATAATCTTGCTAAAATCTGGCGATCTTAGCCACATACGCTTTGTAGAAATTGGGGCTGGTCAGACAGTAGATTTTTCTCTGGAATTTAGAACCATCATTCCCGCCGATAAGGTCAAGAGTAAAAAAGTAAAGATACGCTGGAACCTTATAGATATTGTCCCATCTATCGCTACAACGGTTGAATCTGCATCTTGGGGCCAGATCAAACAAGAAGGGAGGAAATAGGCCATGTTTTTTCTAGCACTTATCTTTTCTGCGGGTTGGCTTGCCGGAATAGCTGTCTGGGAATTATTTAAGGACAGATAGCTAAATAAAAAAATTGAATACAACAAGTACGTCAAGCCCATCGCTGAGCTTGACGTACTTGCTTTGCGGGGAGCATGGCAAAAGGCATCGCGTATAGCGAGACAGTCCTAACTCCACTGTTTATGGTACGGGGCTGAATTTCTATCATTGGTAATACATGCCAAAAGGTATAGGCGCAGCGCCTATACCTTGCTATTGGCAATGTTATTATCAATGGGCATGGCGTGAATCGCGCCGGAACCGCGCTTGCCATTTTATGGCACCTCAAATGCCGACCGTCCATGCTCCCCGCTCTATGCGATTAGCTCTTGGTACTCCAACCTTTTTCCCAACATTCCCATTGCCATAAGCGCCATTTGCTCCAATGTATCGGATGCGCGGGCATTGTGCCGCCCGGCAAATTCGCCTATGTAGCGCGTTAGATGCTTCTTGCTCATCTTGTGATACGTACCATAGTATCCGCGCTTGAGTAGCGCCCAAAACGATTCCATGCCGTTGACGTGGGCTTGCTCGTTGACGTATTCGCCTACTCCATGCCTTACGGCATGGCGGTTGGGCAATTCGTCGTAGGCGCTGCTTTCGTCCGTGTATAAGGTTGCTTCAGGGTCAACGTGGCCTTCAATAAAATCCGTAATTTCTGCCCGGTTGACCTTCTCGACAACCCGTACTCTTACTTCATTTGTGCCCCGATCTTTCACGCCAGCAACCGGGGTTTTGCCAACAGTGCCCCGGCCAGCATTTAGCTTCTTATGGGCGTGCTTGTTCATCTCTTTGCCGCCAATAAAGGTTTCATCCGCCTCTACTGTGCCAGTGAATAAGTGATTCTCCGCTTGCCAAGCAGCGCGGATGCGATGCGCTAAATGCCAAGCCGTTTTTTGCGTTACGCCCAAATCGCGCCGTAGCTTCATGCTGGACGTACCTTTTATCCCAGTAGCAAGCAGATACAAAGCCACTATCCAAGTTTGAAAGCCTAGCTTGCTGTCGGCCATAACCGTATTAGAGCGGACGCTAAACCGCTTCTTGCAATCACGGCAGCGGTAGGGCATAGAATGAGCCGCCCCCGATAGGATGTTATCAGATTCGCAACGTGGGCATTGTGGGCCATTAGGCCAGCGCACAGAAGCAAACCACGCCTCCGCTTTGGCGTTATCGGAAACATACGGATTAATTCAGGCAGAGACAGTCCCTTGCGATAGGATTGCCCCGGCCCTTTCTTCGTGGGCATGGGGAGTCCTTTCTTGGGAGATTACTAAAAAAGAGTGAGTGATGTGAGAATTAGAGGGGAGAACGAAGAACGCCTCTTGCCAGCGATTTGGCAAGAGGCGTTCTTCGGGGAAAGAGACGGTAGGGGTAGCCCACCAACGCAAAGGGAGCGATTCGCTCTCACTAGGCGTTTTTAGACGCTGTGGATAAGTCCCTGCTTCGCCCGTCAATTATATTCTCTTATGCGCTACGCTCACCAGCCCCGCGCATAAGCGATTGAACGCGCTCGCAGCGATTACGTGCCCCTACCGCCTCGCCCCAACTCTTACTTCTACTTCAACTTTTTGACGATAACCAGCAACACCTCGCCGATTATGTCGAGAAGGATGATCACTCTCGATATTGCGAGCATGGCATTACCTCCTTTCGGCGTTAAAGGTGAGGGCGATGGAGATACAGACATGGAGGGCGATTCGCCCATCCGAGCCTTATGTGAGTAGGCACAAGTGCCCGCGAGCAGTCGTGTTCAGCGGAACTCGCGGACAAAAGTATCCCCATCGCCCAAGCAATGAAAAAGCGCCATCGAATGACGGCGCTAGTAAATTCTCAAAGTATATACTTCTTACATAGTTATACCAGAAAAGAGGAGCGATTTGGCATTTTGTCGGAATTCTGGCTATAATGGCTATTGGAGGTAGGCTTATGAATCCAATAACCTTTAAAGCAGTAATCGAAAAAGACCACACCAAGCTAGCAGAGAAGATGCCTGTACCGCCAGCAGTGGCTATGCGATTGAAGAAGTCCGAACAGCAGAAAAGGCAAAGACAAGTAGCTAAAAATCAGACCGTAGGTGAGCAGGTTAGATCGTCTCAAACAGGTTACGGAATGAGACCAACTAGCACTTTTGGAGGATAAAAAGAAAGAAAATGGAACAAACGCAACTGCAAGAAGAAAAGAAAGAATTATCCAGAGAAGATTATATAGAAATAGGCAGAGAAATAGATAATATCGCCATAACTAAGCGAAGATGGGAAGCCGTTAAAGAAAAATTTGGTCTAAGCGAAGGTTGGAAGTATGAGATTTAGTGGTATTTTATGTGAATAGATGGGGGTAGTGCATCGAGAGCTTGAAGCTCTCTCGCAATCTCGTTTATTCTTTTTAACTTACAATCTCTATCATTTATTTTATCTTCTAATTCTTCCTTGTCTGGGTATGGATTTTTCTTAAAATAATCTATCATTTCCTGTATTGGTTTTCTTTTGTGCATATCCAACTGTTCAGCATATTTTGCCATCTCCTTGAAGCTATTACTTATATCTTCATATAAAGAATTGGCCGCTTCTGCTGATTTTTGGTATTCTTCTGATAGCCTCCCTATGGTTGCATGTCTTTCAGTTTCCATCTTACTATCTTCCTTGTTGGGGTTAGAATGAACTAAGAGAGATAATATAAACTAAGGCCCAACTAAGCGCAATCTTCACAGACTTGGGCCTTCACGTATGTAATTCCCTTTAAAAAAGACCGGCTCGCATTGGGCTGCCCGCATCAACAGAGACTATCGAGCATTGGCAATCGAAGATGGGGACATGTTAATCTGGGTGTGGATTGGCAAACACGACGAATACACAAGACGACTCGGCTGAGACTGTTCCCTCGCATCATGCCTTATGTACTGCCCTTTTTGTTCTTATTCGCAATTTCGGCTAGCCTCGCTGCCTCGCTCTCGCAAGAGGAAAGCCATCGAAAAATGGTAGCCCTCTTGGCGGAGGTTCGCGCGCAAAATCTCGACGAGAATCCCTATCAGGGCGAAGGTCAGCTACGACAGTTAGAAGATCAGTTGCAGGCACTGCCCGACTCAGCTCCCGTCCAAGACCGAATTCGTCTCTATTTTCGCCTCGGGATCGCCGAACTTTTCTTGGGGCGAGAACGCCGCGCCCTAGACCATCTCACCGCGGCCGAAGAGATGCTCGCGGGGCAACACTCGGTCCCTGCTCAGGTAGTAAATGAGATACACTTTCGCCTAGGGCTGGCGTGGCTGCGCTTAGGGGAAACCCAAAACTGCGTCCTCAACCCCAACGCCGACCACTGTATCCTGCCCATTCGCCCCGGCGGTTTCCATACCCTCCCCGAAGGGTCGCGCCAAGCCATCCCCTATTTCCAAGCCGTGCTCGATAATACCGCCGCAGAGGAGCGCCTGCGCCTAAGTGCCCGCTGGCTGCTCAACATCGCCTATATGACCTTGGGGCAGTATCCCGAGGGGGTGCCGCCCGCTCACCGAATTCCCCCCAAAGCCTTTGAATCCCAAGCAGCGTTCCCGCACTGGGTCAATGTGGCTCCTGCGCTCGGCTTGGACACCTTCAGCCTCTCCGGCGGGGCCGTGGCCGACGACTTCGACGGCGACGGGTATCTCGATTTCTTCGTCTCGACATCGGACTTGGCTGGACAACTGCGCTTTTTCCGCAATGGAGGGGACGGCACCTTTACAGACCGCACCGAGGCGGCCAATCTCAACGGGCTGTTGGGCGGACTCAACTTGGTGCAAGCCGACTACGACAACGACGGCCACCTCGATCTGCTCGTCCTGCGCGGGGCTTGGTTCGGCGAACATGGCCAGCACCCCAATTCGCTGCTGCGGAATGCAGGCAATGGCACCTTCTTCGATGCGACCTTTGCCGCCGGCTTAGGACAAGACCACTACCCAACCCAAACCGCTGCTTGGGCCGACTACGACCTCGACGGCGATCTCGACCTCTACATCGGCAATGAAACCACCGACACTTTTGTAGCCCCCGGCCAACTCTTTCACAACCAAGGCGACGGAACCTTCGCCGATGTAGCATCCGCCGCCGGCGTTGACCAATACGCCCACGCCAAAGCCGTCGTCTGGGGCGACTACGACGGGGACCGCTGGCCCGATCTATACGTGTCCAACCTCGGGCAGCCCAACCGGCTCTACCACAATCAAGGCGACGGAACCTTCGCCGATGTGGCTCCCACCCTCGGCGTCGTCTCCCCCCGGGCTAGCTTCCCAGCTTGGTTCTGGGACTTCGACAACGACGGCCACCTCGACCTATTCGTCGCAGCTTATGCGGCCACCATCGCCGACATCGCCGCCGCGCATTTGGGCCACTCAGTGTCCGTGGAACAGGCGCGGCTGTATCGCGGCGATGGCCAAGGCGGCTTTGTGGACGTATCCCAAGACCGCCATCTCGCGCAGCCAACCAAACCTATGGGAGCCAATTTTGGCGATGTGGACCACGATGGTTTTTTGGATGTGTACTTGGGCACCGGCGACACCGATTACGCCGAGCTGATGCCCAACGTGCTGTATTGGAACCAAGCGGGTCAGCGCTTTGTCGATGTGACTTTTGCCAGCGGGTTGGGGCATCTGCAGAAGGGACATGGGGTCGTATTTGCCGATGTGGACCACGATGGCGATGTGGATCTATTCGAGCAGATGGGCGGGGCCTATCGCGGCGACGGATTCGCCGATGTGCTATACGAAAATCCAGGGTTTGGTCACGGCTGGCTAGCTATTGAGGTAATAGGGGTAGAGTCGAATCGGTCGGGGATCGGGACGCAGCTACGGATAGATGTAGTGGAAGGAGGCCAAAGGCGGTCGCTGTATCGGTGGGTCGGCAGCGGCGGCAGTTTTGGCGGCAATCCGCTGCGTCAGTACGTGGGGTTGGGTTCAGCGGAGCGAGTGGCGCAGCTAGCGATTTTTTGGCCGAAAAGTGGCAAGGAGCAGGTGTTCGCTGAAGTGCCAGTGAACGCGATCGTCCGGGTGACCGAGGGGCGGGAACAACTGGAAATTTTAGCGTTGCCTGCTTTTAAATTCGCTGTCGAACATCCCAAACGGGCCGAGCACCATCTGCACGAATAAAGGGAAGGCCCAACCGGTCTAAGGCGTGCGCTCGACCTGCACCGCAATGATGTCTAGGTCGTGGTATTTCTGGTGCCGCACCGCAGAGGCGTAGTGCCGCAACAGGCGGAACGAAATCTCGTGTTCGTCTATTATTTCGGGCTGTTCGCTCAGATACGCCAGCCGATCTTCGAGATTTTCTCCCGCAGCAGTCGCCAAAAATTCCAGTTCCACCGCCCCTTCGGCGGGCCGTGCGGAGAGGATCAACTGCCGTCCGTTGGCCGCATCCTCCTCAGCTTGTTGCGCCAGAATCGCCAAAGTCTCTTCTCCGGCAGCGCACAGCCGCTCGGTCGCCGGATCGTCCCAGCCGACTTTCGCGGCAAAGGCGCGGAGGAACTCGTCGATCTTGGGCAGCGAGGCAACGGCTAATTCGACCTCTAGACGTCGGCGGCGCGGACCCGTCAACTCCATAAACGCGGTCAGCAGAATCGCGGCAATACCCCCAGCGGTCATGCCGTTGCCGAGTAGGGTGCCCCACGTCTTGCCCAGCAAGTCGGCGAAGATTACCTGATTCTGAAATCCCACCCCAATCCAAAACGACAACCCGACTACCACGGCCTTGCGGCTATTGAGGCCGCTCTCGACGACCAGCTTCATACCCTGCACGAAAAGTATGCCTATTAGCAGGGTTACATAGGCCGCGCCCACGGGATTGGGAATCGCAATCAGGAGGGCTGTCACCTTGGGCGATAAGGCCAGCACCGCAAAGATGGCCCCGACATATACCCCAACGCGGCGAGCGGCAACCCCGGTGAGTTCGGCCAGCGATATGCTGGTCGAGTAGGTCGTGTTGGGGGGTGCCCCGAGCAGCCCGGACAACAGGTTGCCCATCCCATCGGCGTTGAGGGCACCCTGGACCAAGCGAAAATCAGTTGCCCGCGGCCGACGCCGCGAAACCCGCTGAATGGCAATGCCGTCGCCAATGGTCTCAATCGCGCCTACCAAGGTTACGACCACAAACGCCGGCAGCAGCGCCCAAAATTCTGCACTGAACGTCAGGTCCAATCCCGGCCACGCGCCATCGGGAAAACCGATCCAAGGCGCGTCGATTACGGGCTGAATGTTGAACAGTCCAAAGGGGGCCGCCGCAGCGCAACCCACCGCAATACTGATGAGCGGTGCCCACAGTCGCCAAGCCCCTGGAGCACACAACGCCAACACTACAAGAGTAGCGAGCGTCGCGCCGGCCGCAGTCGGAGCAGCAGCCGTCGGCGTGCCCTCGGGCACATCCGTCAGCAAGCCGAAAACGATCGGCATGACCGTAACGGCGATCAGCATGATCACCGTGCCGGAGACAACCGGTGTGAGGATCCGGCGCAATAGCGAAAGACGCGCAGCTAGGGCAAACTGAAACAGCGACGAGACCACGATCAGACTCGCCATCAGGGCCGGTCCGCCCTGCACCAGTGCCGCGATACAGACCGCGATGAAGGCACCGGAGGTGCCCATGACGAGCACGTGCCCGGCCCCGATCCGCCCGACCCGCACCGCTTGCAGAATCGTGCTCGTTCCACTGATCAGCAGCGCCGCAAAGGCGATCCAAGTCAGATAACTCTCCGGCTGGTTGGCCGCCCGGCCAATAATGATCGCGCTGAGCACCACCGGCGCGATGATGACCACCGCGGCCTGAAAGCCAACCCCAGCAGCGATGGAGTGGGGAGGTCGCTCGTCCGGCTCGTAGCGGATGTATTCATTTACTTGCGCCATTGCCTAATTCACCCTTTCAATCAAGTTGCACTGCAAATCCGTCTGGAGAAAGATGCGACGAACTCAACCGATGCACCACCTCATACCCGCGTCAAAAATCTCCGATCATCTTCACAAACGCCATACCACCAACAACTGGGCCGTACTCTCATCTTCGTCCGTTCCGAGCTTATTGAGCCAGTATTGGTACTCAATACCGACCATGAGCTGATTGGGCGCTCCGATCACTTTGCCCAGATCCCAAGTAAACTGCGGCTGCGCGAGAATGGAATCCTTGACATCTGCACCGAATTCATTGGTGCGGCCACCCAAGTACTCGGCATGGCCGACAATGGCCAAGGACAGACTGCCAACATTGATAGGCAAGGCCCAATTGACGTCGAGTATGAAGCTATTGTCCTCTTTAGGGGCACCGCCCTCGACGCCAATGTTGTCATCGATATAGGCCGTCAAATCCGTATTCAGGAACAGGAATCCCGGCAGATCCCAAGAGGCTCGCAGACCGGGCAAGTACTTCACGACGTTGGCGTCGCCGCCGACGTTGACCCCGGCAATTAGGGCAAAATCCCGAATGGGGCCGACGCGCAATTCCTTGTTGGCCAGCTTGCCGAGACTCAAGGTTGGATACCACTCGCCGTAGAAATCTCGGTCGTTGAAACCGTCGCGCTCGTCGTCATCGAGGTAGTCGATAAAGAAGAAGCTGTCTCCCAATTTCCATCCCGCAGCCTGTTGCACGGTAAAGACAAAGGTCTGTTGTGTGGCTGCCGAGAATGGATTCTTGTGTTTGCCGTACTGCAGGTGGAACTCGGTTTGCGAGAACGCTGCCGCCTGAGTAGCCAGCAGTGCAACCAAGAAAATACCGGCGAATGCTGTTTTCATTGCTATCCTCATTTCTTTCTTAGATCGCTAAGACGAGTCTAATGTATGTCCTTGGCTTAGACCGCAACATCTCTCAAGTCAGAGGACACGGGGCGAAGAATCGGAAAGCTGTGAACGAATCATGGACCTGCTCTACTGGGAATCTGCCAGTCGCGCTAACGCCTCTTGGGCGGATTGAGCTAGACGGGGATCGCCCCGCCATTGCGCGAGAAAATGCTTGTACGCGCGGATGGCTTGACGGGGTTGCACCGCCTCTTGGTAGAGAACGCCAAGTGCATAATGCGCTCTGGCGTAAGTAGAATCCGCACGCAGAGCGGCTTGGTACTGGCGCTCGGCCTTGGCATGGGCCTTCTGTTGGGCATAGAGGTGGCCCAAGTTGTAATGGGCTTCGGCAAAGTCGGGCGCTATCTCAAGTGCCTTTTGGTAGGCCGTCGCCGCCTGTTGAAAATCGTTCTTTGCTAGGTAGAGATTGCCCAAATTGTTATAGGCTTGGGCATGGGTAGGCTTTAGCGTCAACGTGCGCTCTAAGGCGGCCTCGGCCTCCTCGATACGGCCCTGTGCGTGGTAGAGATGACCGAGCGCAAAGTAAATTTTATAGAGGGCCGAGTCTGGGGGACTGTGCGCTAGGGCCTCTTCGCACACCCGCAGTGCCCTAGCGAGCTTGCCGTGCTGGGCGTAGAGGCCACTTAGCTGGAGGCGCGCCTCCAAATGGGTGGGTGCAACAGAGAGCAGCGACCGGTACTGGGCTTCGGCCTTTTCCCACTGCCGAAGCGCGAGATAAGCACGCGCCAGACGCAAGCGGGCTGCGACGTTGGCCGGAGTGGCGTCGAGGGTCTGCTGTAGCTGATTGATGTGGTCGTGGAGACGCCCGAGGCGTTCAAATCGGTTTTGCAGGCGCTCGGCCTCGGTCGTTTGGCCAAGCGCGAGGAGAACGTTAGCTAAGTTGTAGAGGGCTTCCGGATGTAAGGGATTAATGGCGAGAACTTGGCGCAGCATCTTGGCCGCTTCCTCAGGGCGATTCAAATCGCTGTAGAGCAGACCCAACTGACGCCAAGATTCGCTGTGCTGTGGATCCTTTTCCACGGCTTCTTTTAAGATAGCTTCGGCTTTTTGATACTGGGTTTGGCGAATGTAGAGCGCCCCCAGTCCGCTGCGGGCTTCCATCAAGTCGGGGTCAGCTTCAATAGCTTGCAGCAGTGCTCTTTCGGCCTTGTCGTAAAAACCTTGGTTGACGTACAGTCGCGCCAAAAGCTGCAGGGCCGCCGTCTGGGTCGAATCTAGTGCGACGGCTTTTTCAGCTAAAGCCACTGCTTCGGGAATGCGCTGCTGGGTGGCATAGATAGCTCCCAATTTGTAGCGAGCTTCGGCATTATCTTGGTCCAACTCCAAGGCGCTTTCGTATTCGCGCACCGCCTCGTCCAATTTTTCAACGCGGGTATGGACATCTCCCAAGCGGACGTGGAGATCGGCACTGGGCGCAATGCGGAGGGCCTCTCCGTAGGCGGCCACCGCATCTTCAACGCGCAAATCTTCGGCGTAAAGATGACCCAAGGCCGCGTGGACTTCTCGGGAAAATGGGTCGCGATCAACAGCCTGCAACAGAACGGCCACCGCTTGGTCGAGTTCCCGCAGATCGCGCAGGGCACGAGCGAGATTGATGTAGAACGCGATGTCCTCTGGGGCTTGGCGCACGGCCGCTTGATACGCGGCGATAGCTTCTTCCAAAGCTCCATTCTCGTAGTGAATATTGCCCAGATTATTGCTCGTCGCAGCCAAGGTGGAATCGAGTTCAATAGCTCTTTGAAAGTGGGCGGCGGCCTCGTCTAAGGCACCGCGCCGCTGGGCCAACAGCCCCAAGCCATCGTGGGCGAGGGCGTAGTTTGGATCGAGGTCGAGGGCTTTGGCATAGTTTTGCTGGGCTTCGTCGTAGCGGCCAGCTTGCGTATAGGCTACGGCCAGATTGTAGTACGCGGGCGGCGCAGTGGGATTTTGGCGGGTGAGGCGGAGGTGCTTTTCTAAGGCGTCGTCATCGGGGTCTTGGGAGCAGGCCGCGCCCAAGATTAGCAGGACGGCGGTCATCTTCAACGTGGAGGCGGACATGGCAAAACGGCCTTTCTCGGGGTTTTTCATAGATCCGCAGATGGACGCAGATAGAATCATCATATTATTCAGCATCTCGAATCGTCTTGTTCTACCCTTCTGCGTCTATCTGCGTCCATCTGCGGATCACCTTGCAAATCATGTAGGACTGCTATAGCAAGTTGGGGTTAGGGTTTGGGTTGAACTATGCACAGGATCTGATCGGCCACCACTCCTTCCATTGTCTGCAACGCGCCGTCGGGCCAGCGGATTTCGACTGTGGCCTCGGTGGCCTCCCCTAGGCCAAAGTGAAGTCGAGGATCGCTACTCGAAAGATAACTACCGCCCGACTGATACTCCTTAACTTGGCGCTGACCATCGGCTGTCACGGAGACGCGGGCGTGCTGCGCGGTGTTCCCCAACTGAATCGTCAACCAGTGCTGCCGGTTGCCCCCGTCGTTGCGCAGCAGGTTGGGAGCGGCGGCAACATTGGTCACTAGCAAGTCTATATCGCCATCGTTGTCGTAGTCGGCCGTGGCCGAAGCGCGGCTTACCGCCGCCACCGCGAGTGCGGGACCAAGCCTAGCAGAGACATCGACAAAGCGGGTCCCCCGCTGGTTGCAGAGCACCTGATTGGGTTGCGGATAGGCATGGTCGGGGTGTACTTGGGTGATTTTGTCCATTACATGGCCATTGGCGACAAAGAGATCTAGGTCGCCGTCATTGTCGTAGTCGAAAAAATTGGTGCCAAAGCCCAGCGGTTTGTAACTGTACTCGGCCAAGCCGGCGCGTTGGGTGATGTCGTAGAATTGCCCTTGCCCCTCGTTGCCGTACAAGGTGTTGGTCTCTTGAGCGAAGTTGGTCACAAAAATATCTTGCAACCCGTCGTTGTCCCAATCCCCGAACTCCACCCCCATGCCAGCTTCGGCCAAGCCGTCCTCGTTGTAGCGTCCTCCGGCGTAGAGGCCGACCTCGGCAAAGCGGTTCCCTTGGTTTTGGTAGAGGAAGTTCATCGTGCCGTCGTTGGCCACGTACATGTCGGTGTCGCCGTCGAGGTCGTAATCCGCGAAGGCCACGCCCAAGCCGCGCCCCTTGTGAATGATTCCCATTTCCAACGTCACATCGCGGAATTGGCCGTCTTCGTTGCGATAGAGCACATCGCCTACCGGCTCGTAGAACTTCGGCTCGCAATAGGAGCGAATGCCGCCCTCGGCACAGACGATATTGTTCTCTGGGTCAAACTCCACGTAATTGGTCGCGTAGAGATCCAAATCGCCGTCGTTGTCGTAGTCTAGGAAACCGCAACTAGTACCCCACCGGGCATCGGCTCCACCCACAGCGGCGGTCGCGTCGGCAAAGCGCCCAGCGCCCTCGTTGCGCAACAAGAGGTTGGGGCCAACGTTGGTCACGTAGAGATCCACGTCTCCATCCCCATCGTAATCAGCAGCCGCACAGCCCATGCCGTAGCCAGTGTGCCCGGTCCCCGAGGCAGCCGTCACATCGGTGAAGCCGCCAGCACCGGTGTTGTGGTACAGGCGATTAGTGGGAATCGGATCGGGGCGCTCGCCAATTAGGGGCGCGCCGTTGACCAGATAGAGATCGAGCCAACCGTCGCCGTCAACGTCGAGGAAAGCCGCCCCGGAGCCAAAGGTTTCGACGTAGTAGTATTCGCCCGAAAAGCCGTTGTAGTGCTCAAAATCGATACCGGCCGCTTGGGTTATATCGACCAGTTGAATGGGGTTGCAGCTAGGGTCGGTAATGTCTGGTGGTGGAACCGGGCGGGCTATGGCCTTGGGTTTTATTAGGTCTATGGAAGGAGCGGTCACATCGGCCAAATCGGGAGCGACACTAAAGTGGGCACTGGGGCGAAAAGGCTGGGCAAAGATCGCGCCAGTAAAGGCGGCCTCCTGTTTGAAGCGGCTATCGACAAAAAACGCTGAAGAGCGAAAGTGGGCACTGACAAAGCGGGCCGGACCGGCAAAGACGCTGCGGTCGAAGGAGGCCGTAGCGGAAAAATCGGCTCGCTCGAAATGGGCTGCTCTGCGGAAGTAGGCCGCAGTGAACGCAGCGGCTCCCGCAAAGCGGCTTTGCGCGAACAGGGCGTCCTCACCAAAGCGAGCGCCGGCAAAGGAAACGGTCGATTGCCACGCCGCTCCTTTGAAAGAGGCCAAATCCGCAAAGGAAGCATCCTGAAAAGAAGTGGAGCGGGCGAACACAGTCTGATCGAAATAGGCCGCATCTTCAAATTGCGTACGTTCAAAGGTAGTTTCTCCGTCAAAGTTAGTCTGCTGAAAAAAGGCCGCACCGGAAAACTGGGTGGCCGAAAAATCTACTTTATCGGCAAACAAAGTCCGTTTGCAATTAGCCGTGTCCACGACGCGGCAGTCGCGGCAGGAAAATTCACTTTCGAGGCGGGCTTCAAGCAGGGAGATACCCTGTTGGAAATGGGTGCGAACAAAGTGCACCGGTTGCAGAAAAACGGCGCGTTCTAAAACTACGGGGTTGGTAAAACGCACATCCTCAAAGGTGAGCGCCGTGCGCAGAGTGTCGCCGGTCAATTCAAGCGGCCCCTGCACCACAATGCGGTTGTATTCGAGTGTGGTGTCGGCAGGGGCTTGTTGGATTGCTGCAACGAGGTCGCGGGAGAGGATGAGCTGGTAGGCTTTGCCCTCTACGGTCACTTCGTACTGGGCTACCGAGGGCAGAGGGACCATTAGGAATACCAAGAAAAGACGATGGACCGATGAGTAGAAGACCATGGTTTGCGCAAGTTCAGGACTTTGGCTTTTTGCAAGAGTCCATAATATCCGATACAAGGACAGGGCGGCAAGGCGCAATCGCTTGACATAGGGGGTACATGCTACTTCTTTAACGCCCATCTCAACGCAAAATCACTTTTAAAACGCCAAAATACGTCGAAAAGTATAGACCATGCCGAATTATCAGTCAGCTTTCCTCTTTGCGCTGTGTATTTTTGCGTTCACTCCCTTAAAAACCGCCCACGCTGAATCTAACGCCCCAGAGCCGGCGAAAATTCTCAAGCCCTTTCCCGAACCAGCCGCAATCATCGAACCACCGTGGATGGCACGCCGCCAGCAGGCCCAATTGGAGGCGGCCCAAGCCTACGAGGTATTTTGCGACTTCTCCTTTACCGACCAACTCAAAGCCAGCGGCATTACATTTCGCAATAGAGTGGTAGAGGATTCCGCCAAAGAGCATATCCCAGTCCACTACGACCACGGCAATGGGCTGGCAGTGGGGGATGTGGACGGCGACGGACTCTACGACCTCTACTTTACGACCCAAGTGGGCAGCAATCAGCTATGGCGCAATCTCGGCGGGGCGCGCTTTGAGGACTACACCACGCCGAGTCTGGAGTTGGCCGATAGGATCGGGGTGAGCGCGTCGTTTGGCGACATTGACAACGACGGCGATGTCGATCTGTACGCCACGGCGGTGCGGTTGGGCAACCAGCTTTTGGTCAACGACGGAACCGGCCGCTTCAAAGATATAACGGAGCATTCGGGCACGGGCTGGCAGGCGCACTCATCGTCCGGCGAATTCTTCGACTACGATAATGATGGGTTGCTGGATCTGTTTGTGACCAATGTGGGAATCTATACCAAGGATGAAACGGGGACGGCAGCGGTCGATCCGACGCGGCTGGAGGAGGGGGCAACCTACCAGTACTACCGAGGTTTCAAGGACGCCTTCTCCGGGCATTTGAAACCCGAGCGCGCCGAACAGAGTACACTGTTCAAGAACCTCGGACAGCGGGTTTTCGCCGACGTCTCGCATGAAGTGGGATTGTTGGATTCAAGCTGGTCGGGCGACGCCAGTCCGGTAGATTTCAACGGGGACGGCTGGCAAGACCTCTACGTACTCAACATGCAGGGGCATGACTCCTACTACGAGAATGTGGCAGGGCAGCATTTCGTTAAAAAGAGTCGCGCGGTATTTCCCAAAACGCCGTGGGGTTCGATGGGAATCAAGGCCTTCGACTACGACAACGACGGTCGGCTGGATCTCTTCGTCTCCGATATGCACTCCGATATGAGTCAGCCGGCAGGGCCTTGGGACGAAAAACTCAAGTCGTATATCCAATATCCAGACGATTTTTTGCGCAGCGAGGGATTAAGTATCTTCGGCAATGCCTTTTACCACCACCTAGAGGGGGGGCAGTTCGAAGAAATCTCCGACCTAATCGGTGCTGAAAATTATTGGCCGTGGGGGTTGAGCAGCGGCGATCTCAATGCCGATGGCTGGCAGGATGTGTTCGTGGCTTCGAGCATGAATTACCCCTTTCGCTACGGGGTCAACACCGTCTTGCTCAATGACCAAGGGCGCGGCTTCCTCGACAGCGAGTTTGTGTTAGGAGTAGAGCCGCGACGCAACGGTCGCACCGCGCAGCCGTGGTTCGCCCTCGACTGCGACGAGGCAGACTTAAAGCACAAGCTCTGCGAGGGGCAGGAAGGGGGCCTGCTGGTGTACGGTGCTTTAGGGACGCGCTCGTCGGCACTGTTCGATGTCGAGGGCGACGGCGACCTCGACATTGTGACCAATGAGTTTAACGGGGTGCCGCTAGTCTTGCTCAGCGACCTGAGTCAGCGTCGGACGGTGCGCTATGTCGAAGTAGTACTGGTGGGTAAATCGTCCAATCGAGATGGGTTGGGCGCGGTGGTCGCAGTGGAGGCCGGCGATCAGGTATATACCCAAGTGCAGGATGGGCAGTCGGGGTATCTGTCGCAGAGCGTTTATGGACTCTACTTTGGCTTGGGAGAGGCAGCAGCGGTGGATCGCCTAACAGTGCGCTGGCCTTCGGGTCAAGAGCAGACTTTGGACGGCCCCATCCAGACCAACCAGCGACTCACCATAGAGGAACCTTAGTAGGGGCGGGACGCCCTCAATCCGACGAGGCCGGTGACCGTAGGGGGCGGTTTGAAACCGCCCCCTACCCGGGTGCGTAACATCATTTGTTAAAAAAGAGCATTCAGCGTGGAAGAACACGGCCAGGACTTGGAGCAGTCTGAACAAAAGGCGCTCTTGGTCCTGTTCTTTTTTTCGGGGGTTAGCAGTTTAGTCTATCAAGTCGTGTGGGCGCGGATGCTGACCGTGGTCTTCGGCACCACCCTACTGGCTACTAGCACCGTGCTCAGCGCCTTCATGGCTGGCCTAGCCTTGGGTAGCTATGTTTTGGGGCGGTATATCGACCGCTGCAAACACCCCCTGCGGATTTTTGCCGCGCTAGAAGCTGGCATCGGTCTTTTTGCCCTTTTCTTTCCCAGTATTAGTGCGAATTTGGGCAATGCCTACGGGGCTTTAGTGGGATTACAGGGGAACTTCTACCTCTTTTCCCTAGCCCGCTTCGGCCTTTGCTTTGCCTTGCTCCTGATCCCCACGGCACTGATGGGGGGCACCCTACCAGTCATGGCCAAGTTTGCGGTGCGGCGGCTGGGCAGGTTAGGTGGCCGGGTCGGACAGCTCTATGCGATCAACACGCTGGGCGCAGTCGTTGGGGTGTTGGCGGCGACCTTTGGACTGATGGAAGGGCTGGGTTTGCGGGGGACGACGCAAACCATCGCCGTGGTGAATTTCTTGGTCGCGGGCGCGGCTTGGCTGTGGGGGGGGCAACGAGCCGTCGACGTCGGCTCAGGGACGGCAGCAAAAGAGACCGCGCATTCTGACCGCGTTCTGTGGGGCGTGCTGGTCGGCTTTGCCATCTCCGGTTTTGCCGCCCTAGGCTACGAAGTGGCGTGGATGCGGCTCTTGATGGTGAGCTTCTCCTTCAATTCACACTACGAGTTCAGCATTGTCTTGGTGGCCTTTTTGAGTGGACTGGCCTTGGGGGGATGGCTGGGCAGTCGGCTACTCACGCGGCGGACAGATTTGCTTGAAATTTTTGTCGGAATCCAGTTTTTGATAGGCGCATGCGGTGCTCTGTCCGTGTTGGCCTTTGCCCATTTGTCCGCTCTCGTGGAGCCGATCCAGCGGGCGGACTCGTGGTGGGTGTCGAGGACAGGCGTGTTTTTTACGGCCGTCGCCATCATGTTGCTGCCGACCGTGGCGATGGGGGTTATCTTTCCACTGGTCGGCCAAATCTACACGCGGCAACTGGCGCGGCTGGGACGCGGTATAGGGGACATCGGTGCGGTCAACAGCTTAGGCGCGGTTGGGGGAGCCTTTGTGACGGGGTTTGTGCTAATCCCGCTACTGGGAACCGAGTGGAGCGTCAAGGTGCTGGCAGCGTTGAATGGATTGGTTGGCCTAACCCTCGCCTTAGTTAGCCAGCAACGCAAGTGGCTGGTGTGGTGCGGGGCGGTGGGTTTGGCACTCCTGCTAGTCTTAGTGCCCTCGGATGTGCTGCGGCGCATTGCGGAGCCAGTGGCCGTCAACCGGGAACTGGTGTTTTACCAAGAGGGAGCCGAAGGCGTCATCACCGTCGAACAACAAACCGATGGTTTCCGCAAAATGGCGCTCAATGGGGGCGGGCAGGTGCCTACCGACTACAGCTCGCTGCAAATTTTCCGCCTCCTGGGCCATTTGCCTCTGCTTTTGCATCCCGATCCGCAAGAGGTGTTGGTCGTCTCCTTGGGCGGTGGCATCGCTTTGGGGGGCGCAGCCCAGTACGAGCCACGCCGCATCACTTGCGTCGAATTGGTGCCGGAGGTGATAGACGCGGCCCGGTTGCACTTTGGCGAATTCAATCACCACGTGCTCGAGAATCCGACTGCGTGGAATATCGAATTAGTTATCGACGACGGCCGCAATTTTCTCCTCTCCAGCCGCGACACCTATCAAATCATCACTGGGGACGCCACCCATCCAACGAGCGCCGATAGCTGGGTACTCTACACAAAGGAATTTTACGAGTTGTGCCGGGCACACCTGAGTACCGACGGGATCATGGCCCAGTGGCTGCCCTTCCACGGCCTGCCGCCAGACGACTACAAGACCATCGTGCGGACCTTTCAGCACGTCTTTCCCCACGCCACCTTGTGGCGCTCGAACAACTACTCAATCATGGTGGGGACCATGCAGCCGCAGGCGATTGATTGGGAGCTGCTCAACGAGAAGATGGCACCGCCGCGAGTGCATCGCAGCTTAGAGAACATTGACATGGGAAACGCATTTGCGCTCTTGAACACCCTAGTGATGGACGAGGTCGCCCTGCGGCGCTATGTGGGGGAAGGGCCGCTCAACACCGACGACCATCCCTACATCAGCTTTGTCAGCCCGGAGGGCTACAGCAGCGGCTCGTGGGAGGTGTTGGAGCATTTGGCACCGCACCGCACCTCGGCCCTGTCGCTGTTGACGGCACCCTCTGCTACAGTACGGGAAACAATAGAGGCATATTTCAAGGCTGGCGAGCACGCGCTAGAGGGAGATATCATGCGGCTGCAAAATCGCGACCTAGCCGCGGCAAGAGCCTATCAGCGCGCACTACAGGCGAATCCCGAGGACAGATCATCGGCCTATTTCCTCGACCTACTGGCCGAGCAACTCAGCCGGCGACCGCCTCAAGACGAATAGGGTTTATGGGTCAATTCGTCGACAGCGATAAAGGATGGGTGCCGTATCGGGCCTTGCTCGTCGGCGCTTTGCTAGCCGTGGTGATCAACACGGTTTTCCCCTATGGCCTTCTGGTCATGGGGACTCTCGATTGGACCGGGGATTTCATCGCCCTGAGCGCGATTTTCCTCCTCTTTATTCTCCTGTTAGTCAACATTCCGCTCAAGTGGCTCGGGCGCAAATGGAGCTTATCGGCCCAGGAACTGGTGGTGATCTACGCCATGATGGTCGCGGCCTCGGCGATTCCCTCCACCGGGGTCACGGCGCAATTGGTCCCCTTTTTGGCCGGAGTCTATTACTATGCCACGCCCGAAAACAACTGGGCCGAACTGCTCCATCCCCATATCCAGCCGTGGCTGGCACCGCAAGACCCAATGGCGGTCAAGTACTTCTACGAAGGGTTGCCCCAAGAGGTAGCCATCCCTTGGGGAGCGTGGTTAGTACCCCTGTTGGCGTGGGCTTCTTTTTTGGGCGCGCTCTATTTGATGATGATCTCTTTGTCGGCCCTGCTCCACGAACAATGGGCACGCAACGAGCGCTTGATCTTTCCCCTCGTCCAGTTGCCGCTGTACATGATCCACGAGGACGACAGACCCTCGGCGGTCAATCCCTTTCTCAAGGAACCGCTGATGTGGTTGGGGTTTGCCAT
Source organism: Candidatus Latescibacterota bacterium (assembly GCA_965116675.1). GTDB lineage: Bacteria > Latescibacterota > UBA2968 > UBA8231 > UBA8231. Next base: position 4,568,411 of record OZ220721.1, on the reverse strand, counting down.
TCCCTTCGTCCTCTTGGGAATCAATGCCCTGCACAAGTACTATCCCTTTATTGCTCCCATCGAGTTGTCAACCCAATTGGCCATCTTCCACGACATGCGAGGCGTCTTGTTCAACTTGTGGTTTATCGTCCTTGGCCTGACGTACTTTCTGAGTCTGGAGGTCTCCTTTAGTCTGTGGTTTTTCTACTTGCTCAACTTCTTCCAGTTGGGCCTTTTCAACACCCTCGGGTTCAGCATTGCAGAAATCCGGCTGATGCACACCGAAGGGTCTATCGCCACCGCCCAACAGGCCATGGGGGCGTTGATTGCCCTCGTGGCGGCCAGTTTGTGGACCGCCCGGCGACACCTCAAAGAAGTGGTCGTCGGAGCGTGGAAAAAGAAGGAACCGAGAGAAGATACAAGGCAGATGCTCTCCTACCGCAAGGCCGTGTGGCTCCTGATCGGGGCCTTCCTCTACGCGGTCTTATGGTTGAAAAGCGCGGGACTACCCGTGGGGGCGGCGCTGCTGTTGCTCGTTATCGCCTTTGTGGTATTCGTCGGTTTGACGCGGATCGTCGCCGAAGGGGGCATGGGGTATGGCCGGGCGCAGATGACGCCATCTGCCTTTGCGATCAACGCGCTGGGTACGGCACCCATTGGGCCGCGAGGCTTGATGGTGCTCGGGTTTGCCAATGGCTGGGCCGGGGATATCCGCACGACCGTTATGGCCGCGGCTTCCAACAGCACCCGGCTAGCCGAGGTAGTAGGGACGCGCCGGCCGCCGCTCTTTTGGGCTTTGCTCATAGCCATTGCCGTGAGCTTGGTCGCCTCGGCTTGGACAGTACTTTCCATCGCCTACACCTACGGCGGGGTCAATTTACACTACTGGTTCTACAGCATTATGGGCCGCTGGACGTTTAACGATATGGCGGCGAATCAACTCAATCCGGTGGCCGCGTGGAACTTCTGGGGTCCGCGGGGCGCGTTCACCGGCTTTGGAGCTGGGCTGATGTTTCTGTTGTTGTACCTGCGCCACCGCTTCTTGTGGTGGCCCATCCACCCAATCGGCCTGCCGGTGGGGGGAACCTATGTGATGTTTTTCGCTTGGTCGAGTATGGCGCTGGGCTGGCTGGCAAAGTGGATCGTACTGCGGTACGGCGGAATCACACTCTTTCGCCGGCTGCGGCCCTTCTTCCTCGGCATGGTGTTGGGCCAAGTCAGCAGTGCGGGGTTGTGGATGGCGGTGGACCTGATTGCGGGGTGGGATGCCGTGGTGACGCGGTGGTAGGGGGCGGTTTCAAACCGCCCCCTACCCGGGTGCGTAACATCAATTCCCAATTCCCAATTCCCAATTCCCAATTCCCAATTCCCAATTCCTAATTCCTAATTCCCAATTCCCAATTCCTAATTCCTAATTCCTAATTCCTAATTCCTAATCAGCAGGCTCGTGCACGGTCAGCACCTGATTGGCCGCCACATCGCGCAGCGTCTGGACTGTGCCACTGGGCCAGTGGAGGACGACGCTTTCGACGCTGGAGGCAGTGCCCAAGCCAAAGTGTACCTTGAGATCGCTGTGAGAGAGAAAACTGGTGCCACTGCGCACCTCGGCGGTCTGGCGTTTACCTTGGGCGCTTATTTCGATCCGGGTGCCGATTCCATCGCGGTTGCTGCGGGTGCCTACGGTGGCGATTTGCAAGTAGTTGCCCTCGTTGCCGCCCTCGTTGCGCAGGAGATTGGGCGTGCTGTTGAGATTTAAGACGAAGATATCGATATCGCCGTCGCGGTCGTAGTCGGCAAAGCTGGCACCTCGGCTCACCTCGACTAAGGCAAAGCCCGGCCCGGCGCGTTCGGATACTTCGGCAAAGGTGCCGTCACCCAAGTTTTGGTAGAGGAAGTTAGGCTCGGCATAGCTGCTGTTGGTGTGGGGCAAGTCGGCTTGGGGGTAGGTGTGGCCATTGGCCGCGAAGAGGTCTTGATCGCCGTCGTTGTCAAAGTCGAAAAACCCCGTGCCCCATCCCACCTCGGGAGTACCCCGCGCCGCAACGCGGGATACGAAGGATACGTCGAGAAAAAATCCACCGCCCTGATTTTTGTACAGAGTATTGTACTCGCCTTCAAAGTTGGTGACAAAGATATCGAAGTACCCATCGTTGTCGTAATCGCCGATCGCGGCACCCATGCACCCCTGTTCGGTGCCGTCGCCGCTATAAGCCACGCCCGCGCTGAGGCCCTCATCGACAAAGGTACCATCGCCTCGGTTCTGGTACAGATTGTTAGGAGCCGAGTCATTGGCGACGAAAATATCGGGCCAACCATTGCGGTCGAAATCGCCGAAGACAACCCCGTACCCATAGTACTTTGCGCCAGCAATACCGGCTTCCTCGCTGCGGTCAGCCAAGGTGCCATCGCCATTGTTGCGGTAGAATACATCGCCAGCGGGGAGCAAGCCACGCGGACCGCAAAAAATATCGACGTTTTTCCATACGCAGGGAACGGTAGAAGTATAGTCCCGCGAAAAGTCGATGTAATTGGCCACGTAGAGATCGACATCGCCGTCTAGATCGGCATCGCCGAAAGCGCAGCCGACGCCCCATCTTTCGTCTCCGCCACCCGCTTTTTCAGTAACATCCTCAAACGTGCCATCACCTTGATTTTGGTAGAAGGTATTGCGGCCGAAGTTGGTCACATACAAGTCCAGATCGCCATCGTTGTCGTAGTCCGCGGCAGCGCACCCCATGGACCAACTCGTGTCGCCCACCCCAGCAGCGGCAGTGACGTCGACAAAACGACCCCCGTGGTTGCGGTAGAGGTAGTTGGTCGGCTCTTGACCCGGTGGAAAGCCTTCAAAACGGGAGCCATTGGCCACGTAGAGATCGACGTCGCCATCGCTGTCGTAGTCGAAAAAGGCCGTGCCCCCCACAGCGGTTTCAACGATGTATTCTTGCGTACTGCCCGAGACGTTCCGTGCAGTAATGCCGAGCGCGGCAGCTTGGTCGGTGAATTGAGTGGGTAGCGGTTGGGCTGCTAGGAGGGCCGTACACAGGAGGATGAATATCCCGCTTACTAGCGCGTACATCGCTTTTGCTGCGAGATCAAATGCGAGGGCAATGTAGCCGTCATATAGCAATCCTAAATGATTGAACGATTCGAGCTGCGGCTCGTCTTGTCTCTACTATTCTGCGTCCATCTGCGTCCATCTGCGTCCATCTGCGGATTATCTTGTAAGTGATGTAGAATTACTATAGCTAGGGAGCGGGAATTTTTTCAGCAAAAAACTGGAGATCGAAGTAGTTCAAGGACCCATCGTCCACTTCCACGGTGGGTTGTAGGGCACCGCCCCGGTACTGGGTGAGAAAAATATAGGACTTGTACCCCCGGTCTGAAAGGCGTTGCAACAGACGCTCGTAGTGTCCGGGGGTGGCAACGTAAAAGAAGGGTCTTTGGTAAAATTCGCCGCAGAGGGCATGGGGAACCCAGCGCTGGTTGGTGATGACAACCTCTTCGCTGCGCTGGCGCATCTCGCTATTGAGGCGATAGGAGAACGCCTTCTTCTCCGCGAGAATCGTAATTCCATACACTTGAGCGGCAAAGCTAAGCACCAGCACAGCACCCACCGCGAGGACACCTCCGCTTAAGTAGGACCGCTGGCGTTCTAGCCAGTCAATCAAGTTTCCGGCCGCTAAAACCGCGAAGAGCGGATAGAGGAACAGAAAGTAGCGATTGCCCCAGTGGATGCCCATGGACCCTACCTTCGGCGCGGCCAAGGCATAGAGTGCGGCAAAGCTCAAGGCAACCAACCAAATCCAGCGTCTAAAAGTAGACGTTTCGGAATCGGCCGAACGCAAGAAGGCTAGTGCAACAAAGGGAGCTGAAGCAAAGAGAGCGTTGGACGATTTGAGCATGTAGTCAATAGGACTCGCAGAAAAAATAGCCCCCAAGGGATAAACCGGCGCTTATCAGGGCTATCACGCTGTACACGGGCACAGCCTTTTGCAAAGCCGGGGGCGCAAAGCGCGGGCTGAGTGCAAAGGCAAGGACGAACGGCAGGGCGAAGATGAGAGACAGCGAGGGGATCGGATTGGATGCTATGAAGAGGTTGTAAAACACCCGCGGCCGCGCCGCGAGATGGTGGACCCAGTCGGCGGCAGTGGCTAGGTGCGTATTCAAATGGTAACCAAAGGGATGGCCGATGGTCATCCATTGGAAAAGCCAGAGCGGCAGAAGGAAAACCAAGAGAATCAGGGCCGACGAGACGAGGATTTTTAACCTGCCTGCGCTAGCATAAAAGGCGGTGCATAGGGCCAGTATTAGGCAAAGCAAATAGAACTCGTCCCTGAAATAGACCGATAGTCCGGCGGCAGCCATGCCCAAGCATAACTCCTTGGGAGCGGAGTCTATGAGGAACTGCAACAGATAGCGCACACTCCAAATCCCCAAGCAAATCGCCGAGGTGTGTTCCCAGAAGACCAGACTGTAGAAGAACACCGGCGTACAGAGTCCGGCGGCGAGGACGGCGACATGCCCGACCGCAATTCGCGGGGAGATCAAACGCGCCAGTTGGGCCAAGCCGGCCAGCATGGCCAGCGAGGAAAACGCCGGTAACAGATAAAGACCCCAATGACCTAAATAGTCAAAGAACAGGGCGGATATAAGGGCAAAGACCGGAGAGAAGACAGAATAGAGTTTGCCGGACTCGACGCGCGTGAAATAGTAGGGCAGAGGATTGTAAACGAAGTCTGGATCGACGATCTGCCCCGGCCAAGGGATGGAAAAATCTGTGTAGCTGCTATTAGCTAAGGCTTGGACTTGGAGGAATTTGTTGGCGTTATCGGTAATCCAAAAGCCGCGTTTTTCGAGGATGCAGAGGGCGGCGAAATAGCAGATCGCGACGACAAGGAGAGAGCACAGAACCGATCTGCCGGGATGGAATCGGCGGAAGAAGACGACCATGTATGGAATACAGCGGAATTTAGCGGTGCGGCTTACGGCGCACTAGCCGACAAATTGTCGAAGACGATGAACTGATGCTCAGCCAACCCGAGTCGCTCAGCTAGTTCATAACCAGCGCTCATGGGCAAGGAGGGGTTCAATTCCACAATCATCAAGTCCCGCTCCCCGGTGCCGATCTGGCCCAACTTGGCCAGTCCATCCAAGTTGCTCAGCAGGGCATTGCCGCCAATGTAGAGGCTTTTACCCACTTGCCTGAGATTGTCCAATCCATCCAAGTTTTGCAGGACTTGGTTGCGGTTTATGCTCAATGCGCCTCCAACCTCCGCCAGAGCGTTCAATCCCTCCAAACTCTTGAGGACGGGATGCTCATCAATGGCCAACCCGCCCTTAATAGTCGCAATCCCGTTCAAACCCCGCAGGTCTTTGAGCGCACCATTGAATATGAGCAGCAAATCCCCCTCTACCACTGAGAGGCCGCCCAACCCCTTTAGATCTCGCAGGGCCTTATTATCCCTGATTTTGATGCTGCTCCCCACGTGGGTCAGCCCGCTCAGACCATCTATGTTAATCAACTCAGTCGTGGCATCGACGAAGAGATCGCCATCGACGCGCCTGAGCGCCTTAAGCCCATCCAGATCCCGCAGCGAAAAGTTGCAGCTAATCTCGAAATTTCCCCCCACGCGTTCTAGTTGTTCTAGCCCCTCCAGCACAATCAATCCATTGGAGAGAATATTGAAATTTCCTTCTACATAGCTGAGATTGTGCAGCCCCTTCAGGTCGGTCAGTGCCCCGTTATTCCGAATTACTAAATCCCCCTCTATCCCGACCAGATTGCGCAGCGGCTCCATGCTGCTCAAGTACGCATCCTCCAATAAAAAATCCCCCTGCACCACAAAGGCTCTCTTCTGCGCCCCCGCCCAAGCATCTAACTCCTCCTGAGACTCAATAACTATCGCCCCAGTCCCGCCAACCGCCAGCGGCTCTTCAGCCCCCTCCTGACAGCCGATCCAAAGGGTGGCTCCTAGGACAGACGCTGCAAAACCCCATCTCCAACTAGCCATACTCATCCCCCCTGCACGTCTTCTTCCTCCTCTTGAATTTTCAACAAGTTATCCTCGAAAATCTCGACCGAGTACTTCTTGTGTAACCCGCGCATATACTGCACGTACGCCTTTTGCGAACGTGCAATTTTCACATAAGCCCGCGCGCGGCGCTCCGAAAAAACATGGTAGGGCTTCTTGGGGGCCGATTGCTTCTCCATCACCTTGAATACCGAATACCCTCCTCTCACCTTTACCGGTCCCCCGACATCCCCCACCTGCAGATCTTTGGCTACTTTGTAGATATCTTGGTACAGTCCAATCGGACTCAAGACCAACTGCCCCTCGTGGTGCGCCCGCTCCTTGCGAATCGTATAGTCCCTAGCCAACTGCACCGCGTCGGCACCTCCCATCAACTCCTCTTTCAGGCTGTGGGCTTGCTCCTTAAAGGCCACCAGAATCTCGGTCGCGACAATGTTCTCAAAGCCCTGAAACTTCTCGGGATTTTGATCGTAAAAAGCTCGCGCCTCTGCATCGGTGATCGGCGGCAGCCGCTCCTCAACCTCTTGCTTTCTCAACGCGCTCACCAGCATATCGCTGCGCTTATTGTCCACCGCCGCGAGGATTATCTGATGTTTATCCAGTCCCTTATTGCGAGCCTCTGCCATAAACATCCGATTGGGGATGGCCGAATCCTGTAGATAATCGACTATCCAGGTTCGCTCGTAATCGCGCGCATACCCCTCTTCTCTCTCCGGTACGCTCAGGACAAAATCGTCAACGGTAATCGCGCCGCCGTTGTAGCGGCACAATACCTCTTCGCCCTCCTCGGGCGACGCCACCCGTTCTTCAGGCGACAGCGCTAGGCGCATCAGCACATGGTCTATCTTGTCGTAGTGAATTTGCGGCGCGTACTGATCGCTGAGCGAATCGCGCAGGGCTTGGGCGCGCTGTAGGCGCTTTTGGGCGAAGACCTCCTCCTTGACGAATCGGGCTACCTCCCGAAAGGTGACTGGAGCGTCGTCTAAAACCTTGACGATCAAGTAGCGCTGCGGGTCGCCGCCCCACGGCAGCGGCTCGGAAACCTCGCCGACCTGCATGGAAAAGATGCTCCGCAGCGGTGGAGCCGTATCGTCAATCGTATAGTACTTTTTTACATCCCCGCCCTGGTCCCGCGTCGCCTCGTAAAGCGAGTGCTCTCTGGCCAGTTGACTGAAGTCAGCGCCAGCCTCTAGTTCGTCGAGCAGGTCGAGGGCCTCGTCTCGGGTCGCTACCAAAATACCCGCATAGCGCAATGCGCGATCCCGATGCGAATCCCGGTAGTGCTGCATCAACTCCTCTTCGACAATGGAAATCCGCTGATCAATCTCCATACTTCTGTAGAGCCTGACGGTCTGGTCCTGGGCGAACTGCTCGAGCTTGTGCTTAAACTCCCGTTCATCGCCAATGCCAACTCGTTCCGCTTCGGCGAGCAATAGTTTCTTGTCGATCAGTCCATTGAGTAGAATCCGATCGGCCTCGACACCGGTCTTACCCATCTGGTAGGCTTTGGGAATATTCGCGGCATAGGCTCTGAATTCGCTGACGGCGATGGGTTGGTCTTCTATCTGGGCGAGCACTAGATCGTCTTGGGCTATACAGGGGAGCGAGAGTCCTAGGATGCAAACGCCTAAGCGCACTATTCCATTCTTCATAAAATCTAAAACCATAGTTTGGAGGGTTAATAAACTAGCCGCACGACTGCGACTTCGACGTCCTTGGCCTTGTCCGATTCCACTTCGAGACGCAAGAGATAGAGTCCGGGGGGTAGCAGGTCGCCCGCATCGTCCACGCCCTCCCAAGTAGCCGAGAACCGGCCACTAGCCGCTGTACTATGGGCCACCTCGCATCGCTTCACTCCCGCCAAATCGTAGAGATCAATCGTCACGGGCACATCACCGCTGAGGTTTACCAGATCGTATTCAATCTGTAGCACATCGTTGACGCCATCGCCGTTGGGAGTGAAAAGCCTCGGCGAGAGCCACAATGCCTTGACCGCTGGATTGGCCACCGTACTCAACCCCACGCTCAGGGTATTGCTCTCTGCCAGATCATCGGCGTTCCCCGCAGTGATGCGCTGGCGCACTTCATGGGGGAGTTGGCTGTCGAAGACCCGGCCCGAAAACACTGTGCCCACCTGAAAGACCTCGGCCTGAAATTCGACCTCGACCAGCTCGCCTGTGCGGTTGAGATCGATCCGCGGTACTTGTACCACAAAGCTCTTCGCGTCCCTTTCCGCGATGGTAAAATCCTGTTCTTCGCCACCGATGTACACTGCGTCAATACTCGTGACTTCTATGGGAGTGTCGATCTCAATGCTGTCGAAGCCGAGATCATTCTGCTCCAAGTTGGGCAGAATTTTGTAGATGAATTGGATGATCTCGCCCACCTCGACTTGGTGCGGCACGATCTCGGCCAGCACTTGGCTGGCCACCGGGGGTTGGGAGACGCTAAACTGCAAGTACTCCATGCGTCCGGCCGCAAGGGCTCGTTCCGAGAGGAAGTCCGCCTTGAACTGCAAGTAACGCCGAGGCCGCAAACCCACTAATTCGGAATGCCCCCTATCGAAATCGAGCGGCGGCGTCCAGAACTCCCAACTTTCGTTGTCCGGACTGATCCCGGCTTTCTCGCCTTCCTCTAGTCTCTTATAGCGGTCTAGGGTAAGCGGTTCGCCGCTGACTGCAAAGCGGGAGCGCTCGTCGCCTCTGAACGTGAAGCGCCAGTAGAAATTGGGATCCGTGTCATCGCCGCTGCGCATACTCAGATTGACCGTTGCGCCCTGATCTCGGCTGCCCGACCAAGTCAACTCGCCCAAGCTAGAAGCCATACCCAAATCAATGACATTGGATACATAGCTGGCCTGCGAGGCAAAACCATTTCCGAAGATCTCAAATTCGGCGATCTCCCAATTGCCAACGGGTGCCTTAAAAAGAATTTCGGCAATGGGCCGGTCGGGCAGTTCCAAATCGAGAAAGGGCTCCAAATTATTGGCGACCGAGAACACGACATCGTAATCGAGAAAAGCCCCGCGCCAATGATATTGTCCTTCCCGGGTTCCCTTTTTGCGCAGATCGCCATCGCTGGTTCCTATCTCAAACACCTCGATGAAGCGCTGGTGAGCAAAGCGCTCCGTAGTGGAAATTTTGATGCGTCGGATGGGAAACAGTCCGTTCAACTCAAACCAGATGCCCTTCTTGCACGGCGAGCAGTCGGCCGACTGGCTGCGGCCACTACCCAAATAAGCAGTGGTCAGATCGCCGTCCATCAAGAAATCTAAGAGAGCTTCCGATTGCCAACCGTAGGAATTGTTCGAGCGTATGCCGCCGCCCCGTTCCCGAATCAGGGGCGTCAGATTGACGGTGGGGTCTAGGCGCTGAGGCTCGATAGAATGGGTTGCGACCTCCAAGAGGTCTATCTTGCCGAGCTGTTTTTCGTCCACATCAGCCCAAGACAACTGGATAAATTCAAAGTCCCCGTCCACTTCCGGCGGCGGCAGCTCCTCCCCACCAATGCGATACACGGTGAGCGCCTCGACCTCAGCTAGCCCATAGCAAAAGCTCCCTACTAGAGCAGCCGACAAGAGTCGCAACAAATTCCCTCTCATTATCTACTTCCTACACCGGTAGATGGTCCAGATAATAAATAAAAGAAGGGGAGGAATAGAATTCCCCCCCTTCTTTATGAGGCGCTTATGCGGCGCAAGAACCGCTTACTTGCCGAATGAAGCCTTGATCTGGCCCCAAGTGTTGTCTTCGACGGCTGTGGGCGCGAGACCTTCAAAGGCGGACTCGTCAACGCCCAGCATCACCCAATCGGCAAAGAAATCAGCGTCGCCGAAGGATTCGACGTTGGGACCGATGGCCCAACGCGAATGGCAGTTACAATCGTCGGATAGCTCGGCATCAGTATCGAAGACGTGCCCTGTAAGGCCGATGATCTCGTCCTGCTGGAAGTCGTGCAGGACGCTTCCGGCGGGATCTTCCCAGTTGAAGTCGTCCCAATAGACGCTCCACCATTCGGCCCGTTGGCGCATCTCCTCAAAGGAATTGGGAGCCGTGCCGCTAAACCAATAGGCATGGTCGGAGTACGGCGGCGTGTCGTACCAGGTAGCCTGGGTCATCCAAAACCAGTTCCACTCTCCCTCACGGGCTTGGCCATTGTCGAACCAATAGTGGCTGATTTGGGCATGGCGACCGCGCTGGCGTGCCTTCTCTTCGTCGGTCTGGCCTTCTAGATCCCAGAAGGAGCCGCCCGAGTGATCAGCGTCCACAGTCGTTTCGATCGACTCGTTGCCCAACTGGTACTTGTCATCGAAGCGCTCGTAGGCCCAGTAGATGCGGTTGGTCTCCTCGTTCCAAGTGGGAATCCAGCGGAAGGAAATCGAGGACACGTCCAAATCGCCGGTGTAGATCCACGCCCGAGTCGTACTCTGTACGACGTTCTGCTCAGTGATCCAAAATTCCTCGGGAATGATATCCCACTCGCTCAGATCGGCATCTAAGACCGGCAGGTGAGTCTCAGGCCATTGCCACACCGCACCGATAAAATCGGGCGGATCGTGGGCTTGTACCTGGGTGCTCAAGCCAAGCAAAAGCACAGGAATAAATAAGACGGATAAAACTTTCTTCAAAGCGACCCTCCTTCTTAGAGGTGTGAGGTTTTGCAGGTTTATGTACTTGATTTCTACGCCCTGTAATTAATAAAAACAGCCCATAAGGTCAAGCAAAAATCACTTTAAGCCAGCGATAATCGACAGAAAACTCAAGCCCGAGGTCTCGATTTCCCGACTCCGGTCAACTACCTCTATCGAGCGGCGGTCGAGGCGGACGCCCACTTGAGTAGTTAGCTCATAGCCTAAGTATTGGCTGATATTGGTGAGCTGAAGCGCCAAAACTGAGCCGCGAAAATCCCCGGTGAACAATCCCGCCTCCAACTCGTCTTCTCCTTCGAGGTCGAAGAAAGAGCGCTGCTCCAAGCCGAACTCGAATTCGGTGGTCTCAAGCACGGGGATGCTGCCGACAAAGAAAAAGATGCCGTCCCAAGAGCGCCGCTCGTCGAATGCTCGGCTAAAGGGCACCTCGCGCAGAAATTCGCTCTTGAATTTGGGCCTGAGACTCAGCGACCGCCAGTAAAAGACATATTCTATCTTATTGATCAACCCGACAAAGCCCGAGGTCCGTCGCCCATTGCGCCCCTCGGGGCCCAGCGGGTCAAAGGCCACCACAGAATCGCCAGCCTCATCCGATGCGTCGCGCAAAAATTCGACCTCGCTGTCGCGCTGCCGCCAAGTCTCCCATTTGAAGCGATGCAGGGTCCGCCACAAACGCGGGCTAGAGTATTCCCAGTCGGCGTAAAAAGTGTTGATCCAAGTGTCCTCCGCGGCCAAAGGATCCAATACCGGCACATTGCTGCCAGCCGACTCGGACGCCGCGCCGAATGTGCTCCTAGGGATGATCCATTGCACCAAGTGGTCGGCGATCGCGTCTTCGGCCTTCTTAACCATGTCGAAAATCCGCAGACGGCCCCATCGCGACCCGCTCTGCTCCAAGATAAACATTCCATAGCTAGTCAGGTTGCGGCGGTCGCTCGCCAAGCGGATTTGCCGCAATTGACCCACCCGCAACTGGATACCCGGTGCCACCTCGAGTCCGCCGAAGACATTGTAACCCCAGTGATCTCGCTTGTAGGGATAGTCCGGCTCTTGGTCGTTCTCAAAGCGCTCCACCCACCCATTGTTGTTGAGATCAATGCCAAAGAGAAATTCCGGGCGATCCGCGGCATAGCGCAAAAAAGGCTCGTCGTAGTCGGGGAAAAAATTTACCCGATCGACGGTGCTATTCTGATTGAAATCCGATATGAAGTCGCGATTCTCGTCATAACCGGGGAAAACCGCCGGATCGGACACGCCGCGGGCCTCGATCTCGCTGCGGCGCTCGGTGGGGACAAAGCTGCCCTCGCCCACCCGCAGCCAGTCGGGTTGCCGGTCGTTGTCGTCATTGTCATCTACAAACTCGTAGTGCAGGTTGACGGCCTCGGGGGAGTAGTCCGACACCCCGTCTCGATTGACGGTCAGGACGCCGGTGCGGTACCCATCTTCCATACCAAACCCCTCGCCCCTAAAGCTCCAAGGCCCCTCCCGAAAGGCCAAATTGACCAACCATCCTACTTCGTGAGGATCCCCCTCAATGCCGCTGATCGCACGGTGGGAATCGCGCCCTATGCTGGGGTATTTTCGGTACTGGGTATTGAGGTTTATTTCCCCGTAAAAATCGAAGCCGAGAAAATCCCGCACCTCGGCCGTCAGACCGATGATCTGGTTGGCCGTAGGTAGCCCATAGTCGAAGACGACCTCGCGCTGATTCAGTTGGTTCTTGATATTGCCATCGGCCCGCGCCACAGGTAAAAATTGCGGCACGTTAAATTTGTCCGTCTGCCTATTGGAACTGACCCCGACGCGGTAATCGTTGGCTAGCACGAGGCGAAAGCGCACGTCTCGAATGGCGCTAATCGCGGCTTCGGCCTCAGATAGGGTGAGATCTAGGTGTTGCTGGAAGAGCGCACGCAAGGTTCCCTCTTCCCCCATCGTCTCCCTGGGAGCCAAGTGATATTGCAAAATGATCTGGTCGGCACCATCGGCCGTTAGAAACCCCCGGTCTATCTTCCCTCCCGCAATGGTCGGTCTAAAGCCGATACTGCTGCTGAGGATGACGGTATCCCGCTCCACGTGAACTAGCTGGTCCCCAATCATCTCCTGACGGCTTAGGGTAGTGCGGATCTCGATCTCCTCGCTAACCAAGACGGCACCACCTTCGCCATCTTCTGGCGAGTCGTCCGAGAGCCGCACCAAGAGCAGATCAACTCGCTGAGCCAGTTGCCCCGCCGTCAGGGCACCCTTGAACACATTCCCTTGGAAGCTCTCGTTGCTGCCGGTGTTGTTGTGGCTGTTGACGAAGTTCATCCCCAACGTAAAAGAATCAGTCAAGTCGGCTTCAACTCGACCCGCAGTGAGGTTGGTAGCGTACTGGAAACGCGCGGTGCCCCCCGAAAGGAGCGGGAACGAAATCCGCGAGAAAAGCCCCGTGGCGCGAAAGCGGTCTGCGGCAAAGTCAGCTACTACCCCGTTAAACCCCGCCTTGCGGAAAGTCATCGGCGTTAGGGTAGTCCATATCTCGTCTCCGACCATCACCGAATAGCGGTACTGGCCTTTGGAGTCCCCGGATATGACCAAGCGGCTAAACCAGTTGCTGTACGGAGTACTTTTCCTGATGGAGGAACTCTCGGCGATCAGTGGTTTTGTCTGGCGCCAGTCGTACACCAGCCAACCCCGCGTAATGAGGCGACCGAAAGGATCGTAGAAGAGATCCCCCTCTGACGTGGGGTTGATATAGCGTCTGTGGGCTTGGCGGGCGTAGTTGGTGTACTCCCACTGATTGCGGCCAAATTCGCCAAACAGGGGGGCCGGTATGTACCAGCGCTGCACAGTCGGATCCAGCGCCTCCATATAAGTAGTCACACCTGGCACGTGGTAAATGACGCGGTTTCCCACCCGATCTCCCAGACGGCCCCCATAGTCGACTTGAGCCGCGGCTACTCCCCACAGACCCAACCCGGCTAAGGCAGCCAATGTGATGTAACGCGCCTTCATCTTTACAGTCCGGCGTAGATGGTGATAAAGCTAGTGGTCTCGGTCCGGCCTTTGGTGAGCTTGTCGAAGACCCGGGGTTCTACCTCCTGTACCAACTCGGTAAAGGTTCGGCCGATGCGTAGGCCAAGCTGCGTCGTCAGCTTGTAACCCAAATAGTTCGAGTTGTTGGTTAGCTGCACCGCAAAAACCGCAGAGCGCAAATCACCGGTCTCTTCGGCGATGCCTTGCTCGACCATATCCTCCTCCTGCTGTACCAGTTCGTCGAACTGGGCCAACTCCACCCCGAAGTCAACTACGCTGCTGTTGAGTAGGGGTACTTGAGCCAAAAGCGAGGCAATCCCAGTCCATTGTTTTAAGTCTTCTTCGGCTAGCACAAAGGCGTCTTGACGGAAGTACTCACTTTTGAGCCTAGGCTGTAGGAGGAAGCGGCCTAGGTGCAGCTTGTACTCGAATTTGTTGATCAAGCCCAAGAGAGAGGACGAACCGGCCAGTATCCGGCCGTCGATGTCGCGGGCCCCGTCTTGGGCTTGGTTGTAGTGCTCGTATTTGAGTTTGTTGACGATCTCGAAATTGGCAATGGCGGTGTAGTCCACCCCCAGCCACGCGGTGTTGATCCAGGTATCGGGAAAGACCAGCATATCCGCCACCAACGGCGGCGTGGGCGCGTCGAGGAAGAGTAGCGGTGCCCGCCGGTCATCGGGAATGGTGTCCGCGACCCGCTTGAGCATATCGAAAACCCGCACCCGCCCAAAACCAGGGTAATCCTTGTCGAGGGTGAACATGGCATACGCGGTTTGGTTGTCCCGATCGTCCGAGAGCATGCGCTCGTCGAGCCGCCCTACCAGCAAGCGCGCCTCGGGGAGGAGGTGAATGCCAAAAAAGACGTTGTATCCGCGCCGGTCGGGCTTGTAGGGATAGTCAGCCAAGTCGTCGTCCTCAAAACGGTCGATCCAGCCGTTGTTGTTGAGGTCAATACCAAAGAGGAATTCGGGCCGATCGACGTGATAGCGCAAAAACGGCTCTTCGTAGTCGGGAATGGAGTTGGGCACCGAGCGGTTGTCGTTCTGGTTGAAGTCCGAAATGAAGTCGAGGTTCTCGTCCCAGCCGGGAAACACCTCCCGGTCATTGGCCTGCGAGCCTACCCGGGCCCAGTCGGGCCGGCGGTCTTGGTCGTCGTTGTCGGCGACAAATTCGTAAACCGAACGGATGGGATCGTCGTAGAACACGTCCCCTCCGGGCAGGGAGACAAAAGCTGAGGTCGAATAGTCGGCATCCACCGAATAGGCTTCGCCATAAGTAAAAAACGGGTAGGCCTCTTTGGACAGATTGAAGATGGTGGCCTGACCGCTCTCCGTAGAGACCTCGTGCCCTTCGTTGGCGTTGAACAGGGCGGCATTCGGGTACTGGAAATAGCGCAGGTTGTTGTTCCATTCGCCGTAGAAATCAAAGCCCCACACGTTCTTGCCTTCGATAGTGAATCCGGCGACCATGTTGGCCGAGGGCAAGCCGTAGTTGAAAAGAACCCGCTGGGCGTTGGATATGTCTTTTATATTGCCGGAGGCCCGCCTTATGTTGATGAGAACCGGCTCGGCTTCTTCAATGACTTGGTTGGTCAGCGGCGGCGGCGGCACCGGGCGCGTGCCCGTCTGCAGATTGGACCACATTTCGACCTTGAAGTCATTAGCTAGCACATAGTCGAACTCCACTTCGACTATAGAAGTTAGATCCGGCCCCACATACGCCGGGTCCGTAAAGTCGTAATTGAGGATGATTCGCTCGGTGCCGTCGGCGGCCACAAAGCCAGTGCGCGGAAAGCCGCCGAACACGGTCGGCCATTCCGCTCCCTCGCGCACCACCTCGTCCAACGTCAAGACCGTCTCTAGACCCGTCTCGAAATCGCGACTCTTGATGCGTATATCGTGGCTAAAAAGGGCCGCGCCGCCCTCTTCGTCCTCGGGGCTGTCGTCGCTGAGGACGATAGCTATGGCCGTAACCGGCGTACTGGTCTGGCCCGAGGTGAGGTTGCCCGCGAGGAGATTGCCTTCAAACATGTCCAAGGTGGTATTGGCGTTGTGGGCGTTGACCAAGGTCCCGCCCACCGTAATAAAGTCGCCCACCTGAGCGAGGGCCCGGCCACCGAGCAGAGAGGTCGAATTGGACTGCCGCCTAGGATTGATGGTCACGCCCACGGCCGGATCATTGATCCGCGAGGCCAGTACGGTGGCGGCGTATTTGTCCGAGGCGAAGTCGATCTGGACTCCGTTGAAATTCGGCTTGGAAAAGGTCATCGGCGTGAGGGTGGTGCGGATCGCGTTGCCCACGGTAATGGCGTAGGAGTACTGGCCCCTAGAGTCGCCGCTTACGGTTACCGAACTGAAGAACTGCTCGAATTGGCGGCCCTTGAAAATACCGCTACCCAACTCTTGGGGCTGATCTTGGCGCCAGTCGTACACCAACCAGCCGCGGTTGATATAGTTGCCGAAAAAATCGTAGAAGTAGTCGCCCTCTAAGTTGGTGTTGATATAGCGCTGGTACTGGTCGCGGGCGTAATTGGAGTACTCCCATTGGCGCCACCTGAACTCGTAGTAGAGTTCTTGGGGCACGTACCATCTCTGTACGGCGGGATCTAGGGCTCCAAAGAGTACGCCTGGGCCCCGGGGCTCAAAACTGACTTCGCCGCCGCGCTGGATCCCTAGGCGGGTGCCGTAGTTTTGGGCGTGGAGCACGGTTTGGAACGCGACCAACAGTGCTAGCCCAATCGTTAAATTCGCTCCGCGGATGTTCAATACCCATCCTCCCAATTCTGCATGGTAAAATTCATCGCGAGGGTATCCCCCTCGTCCAATATCAATACGCTACTCCAACAACCCCCACCCGCTTTTCCTCTCCGGTCCCCGCATCCAAAGAAACAGAAAAGATATAGTGGCCTGGAGGGACCGCATTGTCCTCATCGTCGCGCCCGTCCCAAAAACGGGGGAATCGACCGCTCATATCCAAGCCTTCGTAGAGATTGCGGATTAGCCGGCCACTCAAATCGTAGATCCCAAGCCGCACTCGAGTCGGGTGGGCGATGTTGGTGATATCATAGGTAATGGCCGCCCGCTCGTTGACTCCGTCGCCATTCGGGGTAAAAACGCTGGGGACGGCCGCTACATTCACTAGCAGCTCGTCGGTGATCGGCACGTTGACAAAGAGGTTTTCTGGATCGAGAGTGCCCACGGCTCTGCGGTCGGGATCATCCATGTCCTCCCGACTCAAATCCGCGGCATTACCGGCCAACACCACTTGACCCAACACTTCGTTGTCGGCGTTGAGCGCCCGGCCAGCAAAGCGCGTCCCCAAGCGCAGGACTGTATTCTCAAACTCTAAAGTCAAAAGCACCCCATCCTCTTCAATTCGCGGGAAGGCCATGACCAAGGCGTCGTCGCGCACACCCACCACACTAAAGCCATTCTGCTCGACTGGGAGATCCGCGAGGGACAAGCCGAAAAAATCCGCAGTTGCTGCCGTGCCGTCGGGCCGGCGTATTTCCACTTGGCCAATCGACTCGGTGCGCAGCGGTGTGCTGATTTCAAAGCGATCAAATCCTGCATTCTGGGGCTTGGATTTGACCAGTACGCCATACGTAAAGCGAGTGGCTTGGCCTAAAATGGCGGTGCGGGGCAGGATCTCGCCGATGAGGGAGTCGGCGAAAACGGGCTGGAAAACATCCCAAGCCACCCCGCCGATGCCAGTAGCCGCATCGACATCGGCGTTGAAGAATTCGATCATAACTTGAAAATAGCGCCGCGGACTAGGCGATACGATCAGCGTCCCCGCTCCTTGCATCTGAAATTGGTCTGGGGCGACAATGCCCTCGGGCGAATAGGGGGGGGACCAAGGGCTCCAATTGGTGAGGTCTTCGCGAATCACCGATTTTTGGTTGCTCGCTAACTTGTTGTAGTCCGCTTGGTCAAGAGTGATCTGGGCCCGCTGTTCAAAAGGCAACTGGCCAAAACTCAAAAGCGCCTCGCGCCCGTCTATCTCTTCGTTGTCGAGGACGTTGGCGACCAGATTTTTGAGTTCGCTGTCTTCTACATCTTCGGCCTTCTTCCAAGGCACGTCGATCGGGATGTCGAAAACGGTATCGCCTCGCTGTTCAACGCGGCCAGAGGATTGGCTGCCGATCCGGGTGAACTCGACCGGCTGGGGATCGTCCCCACTGCGGGTGCGGACCTGCACCCTAGAGCGAGTTGGATCGCCCACTTGCTCTGCAACCCAGCGCAGGCGGCCCAAAAGCGCCTGGTCGCCAAAGTCGAATACGTTGGAAATGTACACGGCCTGCGGCACAAAACCCTCGCTGAACACTTGGAACTCAGCGATCTCAAAGTCCGCGGCCGTCAGGGATTTGAGCCGCAAGAAGCGCACGAAGCGGGTGGGAATTCGCACATCGACCACCGCTTCTTGGTTCTGCCCCTCAAAGGCGACAGTTTCCCAAATTAGACTGCCCTCGCGGCGCGATTCGGGTTGGCCGTCATTGACGAAAATTTCGTAGCCCTTCAAAAAATCGTCTTGGGACTGGAAATCGGGGGCTGGAAAGGCCGGATCGGCGTTGCGCGGAAAAAACTTAAACCGATTGACGCCAAAGATGGCCCCCAAGTCGAATTCGATGAGTAGGCCAAAGGCTCCGGTACCCCCCGTGCCCGAGGATTTCAGTACTAAAGCGGTGTTTCCGTCGTCGTCGAACATCTGCGGAAAATCGGCTTCGAGAAAGCGGAAGGAGGGGATGGGCGTGATGACGCTGCCACCGCGCTCCTTAGAGTTGACGCCGATCAATATGTTGTCCGTCGTATCGGCCTGCTGCGGAAAGATCCAATACTCGCGCTCAAAGGGAGAAAAGTCGATGACGCCGCCGGGCGCATTGGACTGATCGACAGTCGCCGCGTCGAGGATTACTAGAGCCGGAACCTCCCCACCGCCACTCTCCCAAGACAACCCACCCTCGCCCCCCAGTTGGACGGCCTCCATTTCGGCACCAACTGGTACCTGATAGCTCAATCCTCCGAGGACTGAAAACAGGAAAAGTGCCCTGAGAGCGATCCGTCGTCGCACCTTTCGACCTGCCTGAAATTGTCGCATGGTTGGCATATCTTCTGACCCGACTTCTCTGGGCTAAAGCAAATAACTGTATGAAATACGAAAGGATGCAGCAACCAAAATCCGGCAGCGTATAGCAGCTACGGTTGATTGGCTTCAATCTGGATCTCGCCCGTAAACCCACCGGCGATCAAACGCTCCGCCAGGGCCTGAGCCGCGCTACTCGGCAGGTTTCTATTGGCCCGAATCGCCAGCCGGCCGCCTACTCTTTCGAGCCTTGCCAAGCCCGCTATACTCTGCAATTTCTCGTTAAATTGGATAAATAAATGGCCTTCAACAGTCCTGAGTTCTCGCAGCCCAAGCAGATCCGTCAGGGCGCTGTTGCCGAAGATGGATAGCACCCCCCTTATTCGGCTTAGGCGGTGCAGCCCTTCCAAACTGAGCAGTGCGCCATTATCGACGACCAGCAAATCGCCACCGACGTAGTCTAGGCGGTGCAGCCCCGCCAAACTTTGCAGCGCACTATTGCCGATGATCAAGAGGAGCCCCTCAATGCGGGCCAAGCGGGCCAAGCCCTCGAGATCGGGCAGGACGCTATTGGCCTGAATCAGCAAATCCCCGCCGATGAGCTGGCACTCGGCCAAGCCCACCAACGATACCAGCGCATCGTTTTGCTCGACTCTCAGACTGCCTCCGATCTGACTCAGGTTGCCCAAACCCGCCAAGCGCTCCAGACGGGCATTGCCGATTACCAATACATTCCCGGCGACGCGCTCGAGTTGTTCTAGGCCCGCTAGCTCGACCAAGGCTCTATTTCTCTTGATCCGCAAAAAGTCGCCCACATCCTCTAGTCGCCGCAGCCCCCCCAACGCTTGCAACGCCCGATTGCGTTCTATGGCTAGCCCTCCCTTTAGGAGCTTGATTCCCTCCAACCCGACCAGACTTTCTAGCGATCCATTGCCGACGACGAGTACCTGCCCCTCTATCGCCTCCAATTGCTTCAGTCCCTCAATGCGGGCGAGGCGGCGATTGAATTGAATCCTGAGCGACCCGCCCACACGACTGACTCGACGCAACCCCTTCAGACCGACCAAGGCATCGTTGCGCTCGACTATTAAGCTACCTCCCAATTCCTCCAGCGACTGCAATCCCTCCAAATCCACAAGTTGGGGGTTGCGCCGGATTCGCAGACTGCCCCCAATCCGCTTTACGTGATTCAGGCCTACCAAACTTTGCAACGAATCACAATGCTCAATGCTCAGATCGCCTCCTATATATTCGAGCTGCTCCAACCCATGCAGCGTTTTCAGTTGGTCGCTCTGAATGAGCAAATGCCCTGCAACAGACCGGCTTGTCAAAGCGCGGAGGTCGGCTGCCGAATCGATGACAAACCCTTCTGTTGGTTTGTTCGACTCGGCCGCTTGTACCGGGCCAACACTCCAGCACAACATCCCAATCAGCCCCTATCAGCGGTACGAGCAGGGCTTTGCGATCCATTATGTGGTCCCCGGAATAAAGTTCCCCCCGGTCAAAGCAGGGATACGCACAGTCAGCGAGTAGGTTGGACTACCCGTACAATCTGATCGGCGTCAACAGCCGCCAACGTCTGCACTTGGCCGTCGGGCCAGCGAATCGCAATATCCGCCCTCGTCGCCCGGCCGAGGCCAAAATGAAGGCGGGGATCGTGGCTGGATAGATAGCTCCCCCCGGACTGGCGCTCCCGAACCTGACGCGCACCACCAGCGGTAACGGTGACGCGGGCACCCAGCGCATCCCGCTGATCAGCACCGACCAAGAGGAGTTCGATCCAGTGCTGGCGATTGCCCCCGTCGTTGCGCAACAGACGAGGCCGCCCGGCCACGGTGGTCGCCAGCAAATCCAGATCGCCGTCATTGTCCCAATCGGCTGCCGCCGCGCCGCGAACCACGCTCTCAACGACAAAGTCGGCACCCAACTGGTCGGAGACCTCTTCAAAATGGGCACCGCCCTGGTTGCGCAGCATAAGGTCGGGCTGGGCGTAGCGAAGGTCGGCGTCGAGTTGCTCGATATTATCTACCACGTGCCCATTGCCGACATATAAATCGAGGTCGCCGTCGTTGTCGTAGTCCATAAATTTGGTCCCGAATCCCAAGGGCAGATAACTAGGTGCCCCCAGGCCGAAGTGGGCGGTAAAATCGGCAAAGCGCCCCCGGCCATCATTCCAGTAAAGGGTGTTGGTCTCGCGCGAGTAATTGGTCACAAAAAGATCGGCGTACCCATCGTTGTCGAAATCGCCGAAGTCCACCCCCATACCGGCTTCGGCGTGCCCATCTTCGTTGTATTGCACCCCGGCTCGCAAACCGATCTCTACAAAGCGCGTCCCTTGGTTTTCGTAGAGAAAATTCGGCGTGCCGTCGTTGGCCACGTAAATATCTGTATCGCCGTCCAAATCGCTGTCTGCAAAGGCCACGCCCAGTCCCCGGCCCACCGCGCGGATACCCATCCTCTTGGTCACATCGACAAAGCGCCTCCCCTCGTTGCGATAAAGCACATCCCCAATAGGTGCGTAGGTACTCGGCTCGCAGTAAAAGCGAAGCGCCCCCCGCTGGCATTGGATATTGCCCTGCAAGCTGAAATGCACATAATTGGCCACAAAGAGGTCCAAATCCCCATCGTTGTCGAAATCCAAAAACCCGGTGCTGGTGCCCCAGCGCCCGTCTCCCACGCCGGCTATTTGGGTAACGTCCGCAAAGCGCCCCTCACCATCATTGCTCAACAGCACATTGGGGCCGAAGTTGGTCGCGTAGAGATCTTGATCCCCATCGTTGTCAAAATCACCCACCGCACATCCCATGCCGTAGCCCCGGTCGCCAGTGCCAGACGCGACGCTGAGATCGGCGAAAGTCCCATCGCCAGCGTTGCGATAGAGATGGTTGATGGGCGGGGTGGGGGGAAGGGGTCCCGAGAGATGGGCACCATTGATCAGGTAGAGGTCCTGCCAGCCGTCCCCATCGGCGTCAAAAAACGCCGCGCCCGCACCAAAGGTCTCGACATAGTAGTATTCTCCTTGAGCGCCGTTATAGTGCTGGAAGTCAATCCCGGCTTCTTGGGCGACTTCCCGGTAGCGCACCTGGGCCTCTGCCGCGACGACACAAGCGCACAAGATGGACAATACTGCGTATCTTCTCATATACTAAACTGTTAGGTTACTTTGACCGGCAATCTAACCGCATCGACAAACCGGAACCCTCGTGCAAATGCACCTAACAAACGGGCGGCCAATGACCCGCATTCACCCGTCCTGCAAAAAGGTCTTGGCTTGGCTTGGGGCCGCCTTTTGTCTCCTCATCTGCGCCTGTAGCCCCAAGGAGCGCGATCCCCTGGTCAGTGCCGGGATGTACGCCTTTGCTCAGGAGCGCTACAGCGAAGCCATCGTCGCCTTTCACAAGGCCCTAGCCTCACGCGCCGACGATTACGAAGTCCACCACTATCTCGCCCGCTCTTACCTAGCACTGAGCAAATTCCCCCAAGCCCTGCGCGCGATCGAACACGCGATTGAACTAGCCCCCAAAAAAGACCAAACGCGCTCCGAGTTATACGAAGTCCTCGGCATCATCCACACGGCCCGCTACACCTCCAGAGCGTATAGCCAAAACCAGCACCGCGACGTCGAAGCAGCGCGGGCCGCCTTTGAGCAAGCGACCGCGCTCGACCCCCACCGAGCAACAGCGTACTACAACTTGGGCTTATTGCACGGCTATCGCAAAGAAGTAGATCAAGCCCAAGCAGCGTACACCGCGGCCTTGAAGGCAGATTCCACCTTGGCACCGGCCTACAAGAAATTGGGCAAAATCCAGCGGGAAAAGGGGTTCCCACCCGAGGCAGCTACGGCCTTCAAAAAAGCGGTGCGCTTCGACCCGCAGGATGCCGAAGCGCACTTTCTCTTGGGATTGGCCCAGCGCGATATGGGCGATAATGAGGCGGCTTTGCAGGCGCTACTCAAGGCCACCGAACTCAATCCCGACTCGCCCAAGCTCCGCCTCAACCTCGGCAATGTCTATCTCCGCTTGGGCCGCCGCGAAGAGGGCAAGCGGGAAATGGCCCGTTCCGAAAGCCTGCGCCAACAGCATCGGGGCCTGCACTCCGAAATCTCCCCGCCGGCGCACAGATCGCTCCCCATCGGCTCGGCGCGAGATCGCTACAATATGGGATTGAAGCACCAGATGGTCGGCGAAACCGACCAAGCTCTGTTAGAGTTTCGTCGCGCGGTCGAAATCAAACCCGATCACAAAGACGCCCACATCGGCCTCGGCCTCCTCCTCGCCGAGCAAGGCCGGCAAAGACAGGCAGCCCGGTATTTCCAGCGGGCCATCGAGCTGGATCCAGAAAATCCCGTTTTGTACGTGCATCTAGGCAATGCTCACTATCAGTCGGGATCACTCGAAAGGGCGGCCCAAACCTTCGCCAAGGCGGCCCAACTCGACACCTCTCTCGTCGAGCCTCACTATATGCTCGGTTTGATCGCCGCCCAGCAACGCCAGTTCAAAGTGGCCACGCGACTTTTTGCCCAAGCCACAGCCCTCGCCCCCCAATACGCCAAAGCCCACTTCAACCTAGGGGTAGCCCACGCCCAGCTCGGAGATTTTGCTGCGGCCCGGACTGCCTACCAACGCTTTGTCGAATTGGAGCCTGAAGATGGGCGCGGACACCTCTACTTGGGCGATGCCTGCGAAGCGCTCGGCCTACTCGAAGAGAGTCGCAAGCATCGAGCGCGTGGTCAGCAGCTTTTAGAACGAGACGAGAACTAATAGGCTACGGCTAGCGTGCGGACCAATTTCTCCTGACCTAGCTCAGCACCTGACGTATTGGCATCCAGCCGCAAATGCATTGCGTACACCCCCGGCGGCACGAGCGTTCCCTGTTCGTTCCTTCCGTCCCACCCCATTTCGTAAATCCCCGAGGCAAAATCTCGCTGCTCGGTTAGCTGGCGCACCAAGCGTCCCTGCAAATCGTAGATAGTGGCCTCAACCCGCTGGCTGCCCTCCACCAACACCACTGAAAAGCGCAACGCCACCTCGTCGTTGACCCCATCCCCATTCGGCGTCAATACCGCTGGCTCGACCACTAAATCCGCAAAAATCGAGCGACTCTGCGGCTGGCCCACTACCAATAGCCGATTGCTGCCGACCGTTTCCACAGCTTCCCCTGGATCGACGCGCTGCCAGATCCCCTCCCCATCTTCTCCTTGACGCAGTTGCACCTTTAGCGGACCCCCGCGAGAAAACAGCCGCCCCGCAAAGTCTATCCGCAACGCCGTCACTTCGCTTCCCGGCTCCAGCGGAGCAAAGGACAAATGCACCCGGTCCGCCGCAGCGGCCAGCACCTCCGCCGCCAAGGGTGAAAAATCCTCCCCGTCCGCGCTTCCCAACAACCCGCCATACGTCAGTTCCATGCCCGCTGGTGCTTCCAACAACAACTCGTTGAACCCCCCATCCCCTGCGCCGAACTCGGGTCGCACATACACCGAAAAAGGAGTCTCAGCCCCCAGCCGATCCACCTGACTGGGCACTACCTCGCCCAAGAGGCGCCGCGCCACCGGCTCGGCAAAGTTCAGCCGCAGCCCTGACAAACTCGCCGCCACATCCGGTGCGGCCGAGCGCAACGTCGCCCGCACCTTGAGAAACTCCCGTGGCGACGGCGAAGTAATGGGGCTGCCTCCCGGCTCGTCGTAGGGCACACTCCAAGGTTCCCAGTCTGCACCGGCGACTTCTTCGGACACAGTCTCGCCGCGAAAAATGCTCAATAGTTTGTTGTAGGCCGCTTCGGAGATTTCGGTCCCATCCTTTTTGAAGTAGTGCACGATCTCGCCCAAGGTGTCGCCGGTGCGGGTCTGAAGCAGCACCTCGGTGCCAGGCGGCGTGTGCGCATCCCACTCGAGGGAGATCAAGTTGCGGCTACCACCCAACCGGATCAGGTCCGACTCGAGCTGCACCTCTGGCAAAAACCCCTCGCCAAAAAGTTGTATCTCGCTCATCCTGATAGCGCTCCGGTTGGGAAGGCGCACATGTTCTACTTCAAACACCAAGCGAAAAAAGCGCCCCTTTACCGGATCGAAGTCATTGCCATCGACGGTGAGGGCCCCCGCGACGCTCCGCTTTACTTGCTCGCGCCGTACGGCAGTGACCCACTTGAGGCCCCCGTCCACCTCCCGCGAACCGTCCGAAAATTCCAATCGATGGTTCCCAGGGGCGTACTCCGTGAAACTCATCCTGTGGCTATGGATCCAGAAGAACGAGCCCAAGTCAATGAACAACTCGTCCTCTAACCGATTCTCGATGCTGAATAGGTCCAGCCCCTCTACGCTGGTTATATCGCCGTCGATCATCAATTGGGGATTGATGCTGCCCGGCACCGTAATAGAAATGGAGCCATTGCGCCGCAAGGCCCCACTGGCCAAGTCGTCGCCTTGGGTCCAGACTTCGAGTTCGGCCAACCGGGGCCGCTCGCGCCGAAAGTAGCGTATCGTTCCCCGCCGCTGAGGATCGAGAGCCTCGTACACTTCCTGCTTGACCACGATTTCACGCCCGTCGGCTTGGCGCTTGCTATATTCGATGATCCCGCGATCCTCGGAGGATAGCTGGTCGTACTCCTCTGGGGATACTTCTCGGCCGCGGCCAAAATCGCTGGCCTGCACAACCACTTGGACAAAGCGCCCTACAGCCCGGCGCTGGTCGAGCCCTACTGGGTCGAGTTCAACCTCAAAGGTTCGCTGGCTTTTGTTGGGCTTTAGCGTCTGGAGCACCGGAAAGAACTCGAGGCTCGACCCGCCGATTGCCTGTACTGGCTTCTGCCCGTCCGACACCAGTACATCGAACAAAAGAAAGGGATCGCCCATTCCCTCCTCGACGAATTTTAGCGCGATTTTGTTGATGAAGACAACGCGGCCCAAATCCACGGTAAACCACCACTGAGACGATAAATCTACATTTTCAGCGATCGGATCGGGTTCCCAATACGTGGTCAAGTCGCCATCTAGGGCGGCAGCGACTCCTTCGCGGTTGGAACCACCTTGAATGGCGTCGAGCAGGACGATGTCTTCAGGCTCTTTCTTTTTTTTAGCGATATAATCCGGGGGGTTATAGCGCAGAAAATCGACGATATCCAGCGCGGCGTTGGTATTTTTGTAAACGCGATTGGGCCGCACCTCTCCAAGTGGAGAAATCTGGATAGTACCGGGCGCAAATTCCCAGTGGTCCCAATGGTCGGCTCCGACGACGACTTGGTTCGCACTGCGGTCGATCCGATGGCCTGCTTGGGCCAGCAAATCCCTGACCCCATTCGACCAAAGCAAAAGCACGGCGCTGACCACCACAAAGCGCGAGAAGTGTTTCGTGCGGATATTCATCGGCGGCACCTTTCAAAACCGTGGAAAGTCCGAGTTTGGGGAATCTAACATTCCTTTGATCGAGGAACAACATTTGCTATCCTACAGCAATCCTGAATGACTTGAACGATTCGAGATGCGGATCGTCTTCTGCGTCCATCTGCGTCCATCTGCGGATTATCCTATGAATGAGGACGCATAACGCACTTGACAACTTCGAGAAAGGAACGCGATGGAACTGAATTGGCGAGAAATCGACCGCTGGATTTTTGGCGAGGCTTGGACCGGCTCGCAGATCGGCGACCACGTAGAGATGTTGTGCGAGCAGATCGGGTCGCGTTGGGCTTCTTCGGAGGGGGAGCGCCAAGCGGTGGAGTACCTGCGGGAGCAGTTTGCCCAGGCGGGACTGGCCGATGCGGCGCTGGAGGAGTTCGTGCTGAATACCTGGGCGTACGAACGGGCAAAAGCAACAGTAGGGGATATGGAGATCGACCTCTTGCCCTACAACCGCTGTCCGCCGTGCGACCTCAAAGCCCCGATCGTCAATGCAGGATATGGCACCGAGCACGAAGTCGACCGGGTGCGCGGCCAGCTCAAAGGGAGCATCGCCGTCATGCACCTAGCGCTGGAGCCTTTTACCGCGCCCTCTCCACCCAATGTGCGGCTCGCAGCGCTATGCGACGCCGGTGCGATAGCAGTGGTGGCGATTGATCCAAAAGACGGGCGGCGGGTGGAATACCACAACGGCGGTGATTGGCGCGAGCCAGAGACCGCCGAGTTGCCCATTCCGGCGGTGACGACCTCGCGGGAACACGGGGCGCTGTTGCAGAAATGGGCCAGCGAAGGCAAGCGGCTCAAGCTAACCGTTGATAGCCAATTTTACCAAGCATCAGCGCACAATGTGGTCGCCTCAATTCCCGGGGCGCAGTGGCCTGGGGAGCGGCTGATGTTAGGCGGGCACCACGATACGGTGTACGGCGCACCAGGAGGCAACGACAATGCCTCGGGCACCATTGCGGTGTTGGAAACAGCGCGGGTCCTGGCTGGGCTAAAATCGGCGCTCGGAGTCGAGCCGGGGATGAGCCTGTGCTTTGCGACGTACAGCGCCGAGGAGCAGATCTTCCAAGGGTCGAGCGAATACGTGCGGCAACACTGCGGTGCAAAGCCGCGCCTGGCGATCAATCTCGACGAGCTATCGACCGGGCCGATCAAGGGGACAGTGCTGGCGTTTGGGCATCTGCGCGACTTGGTGCAGGCCCAGTTCAATGCAATGGGCGACGGACTAAAGTGCCACGTCATGTCCCAACTCGACGCGACTTCAGACCACTTTCCCTTTTTGCGCGAGGGCATTGACGCGGCGCATCTGTGGCGCTGGCGCTTTAGCGGCCGCCACGCGGATTCCGATTACCATCACGAGCCAGCCGACACTGCCGATAAGCTCAACGTGCGGGAGTTAAAAGAATACGTCGGTCAGCTAGCGCGACTATTGCTGCGGCTGTCGCACATAGCACCCGAAGAGTGGCCGGAAAATCCGATGACCAAGGAGGCGGTCGAAGAACGACTAGCGGCTGAGCGCGGTACCGTGGTGCGGGTGTTTTAAGACCAGACGTAGATTTCGTCGTCGTCCGGGGACATGGCAAAGAAGATGGCCAGCACCGCCCGAGGCTGATCGCCGACGACCGAGGGCACCTCGTGGATGTTCTCGCTAAAGAAGAAGTAGAGGTCGCCGGGTTCGAGCTGGACCTGGACGCGCTCGATACCCTCGCGGGCGACGTAGGCAGCGAAGTTCTCGCGCCCCAAATGCTCGGTGAGCGCGGGACGAAAGGGACAGTTGTACAGGTACGGCTCCCCGGTACCACCTTCTTTGGTGCTATTCTGAAAGCAAAGCACCCCAGCAAACTGGTGTTTGAAGCGCGAAATCTGGTATTCGAAAGCCTTCGTGCGCTTGGCGACGGAGTCGTAGTGCGGGCCGTGGCCGGTTTCCCGGTGATAGACGCGGAAGATGGCCGGGCCGTAGAGGCGGCCGTCCGGCTCGCGCGCGGTCTTGACCTCTTTGCCGGGTGCTAGCTGGGCGAGGGCGTCGTACATAGTGCGGACCGGATCATCATAGCCATCGAAAAGGGTCTCGAATAACGTCAGCGTCTCCGCGGAATGGGCGTGGAACTTTTCGCGGTCGCCGCGGTGGTGGCCAAAACTAGTGCCAATATCGACGCGACGCGCTTGGCCATCGCCGACCTCGTGGGGGTCGTAGAGCAGGCTGCGCTCGTAGAACCGCCGCATCAGCGCCCGGCAATGGGCGGGGTTGTAGTGCTGGCGCAGCACAAAGGCCGGCACCTCGCCGCGCGCTAGGGCCATCAACGGCTCGGGGTACTGGTCGAGGATCTCAGGAATGGAGGCTTCAAATGGGGTCCAAGTTTGGGTGGTTGTCATGGCGGAAAACTTAATATGCGTCGTGGGCTGAGTCCACACTTCAGCCTGAGAATGGCGCGATTGCTTTACTGCGCAGATAATCGACGTTCATCTCAATTCCCAAGCCGGGACGGTTGGACAGATGTAGGCAGCCGTCTCTGACATCCAACGGATGGTCAATCAGCACATCATAAGCGTTGAGCTTGGCGCGACTGGTCTCTAATTTGTAGAAATTCGGGACTGTCATCATCGTATGCGCCCCAGCCAGCACATTGATGGGACCGCTTGCATCGTGTGGCGAGATCGGCACGTAGTACGCCTCCGCCTGCGTCGCAATCTTCTTCAACTCTGAAATACCACCCGCCCACGTCACATCTGGCATGATATAGTCCGCGAGTTCATTTTCAAGGACTGGCACGAACTCATAGCGGGTCTGGAGCCGCTCACCGACACAGATTGGCACGCTGACGTTCTGTCTGACCTGCTTCAATGCGTGGTAGCTTTCAACGGGGACCGGCTCTTCAAACCATCCGATGTTGTAAGGTTCCAACCTTTTCGCGAGCCGAATCGCTGTTGCTACATCAAACCGACCGTGACAGTCGATGAGAATTTGAATGTCAGGTCCGACCGCCTCTCGAATTGCAGCGATCACATTTGCGCCCTGTTCCTCTCCTGCGGCATCCATCTGCCCACTCAAATAGCCGTTGGCTTCTTCCGGATGGTGAGGGAACGGATCGGTTTTCAACGCGGTATGACCTGTTTCTGCAATCGCTTTGCAATGCGCTGCCGTGCTCTCTGGATCTTTCTCACCCCCTGGATGTGTGTAAAGAGATATCGAGTCCCGAACGGGTCCCCCGCCAACCAGTTCATAGATTGGTAATCCCAACTGCTTACCGCGAATATCCCACAACGCGATATCAATAGCACTGACGATATTTGAGGTGGCACCCCGTGTCCCCATGTAGGTGAACGCTCGGAAAACCTTGTTCCATATCGTCTCAATGCGTGTTGCGTCATCCCCTTCAATTAGACTGCTGGTTTGTGCAAGCATGGCACAGACTGCTCTATTTGCTACTGGGCTGGTGCCGGTAATTTCGCCCCACCCTGTGATCCCTTCGTCTGTTGAGACTTGAACGAAGACATACTCTCGTTCTCTGTCGGGGCAGTCACCGGCGGTATCTAGGTAAGGCGCTGGTGATTTAACGAGCCACGGTATGACTCCAGTTATCTTCATCTTTAACTCCTGTTTTCTAATAAGAAGAAGCTACAAAGCCTCCGCGAATTAACGCGAATCTACGCAAAAAAAAGAAAGAGTAAAAATGGGCAACTCGCGAATGCGGTGAAGCGGGCGTCAGTACGCCAGCCCGATCATACGCACGACATCGTCCTCGCCGGTCTGAGCGCCCAGATCAATGCGGCAGAGGTAGATCCCCGGCGACACGACCGCGCCCTGCATATCAACTCCATTCCACAGATAGGACAGTAAACTGCCCGCCGATGACGGGCTCAACTGCGCCACTTGGTGCCCGCTCAGGTCGAAAATCTCCACTTGCGGTGCGGGCGCGGCGACCTTCAAGACGGCAAAGCGGATCGCGACTTGGTCGTTGATCCCGTCGCCATTGGGGGTAAAGACCGGTGGATTTATCGCGAGGTCGTCGATGAGCCAGCGGCTGCCAGTCAGTTCGGGCAAGAGCACGATATTGGCGCGACGGGACATGGCCTCCACTGATTGCCACAGACCCGGTCGCTCGTTGGTGCCGAGGTCGAGGGCGAAAAGGGCGGCGTTTTGCAGGAGGCGGGCAGTAAAGCTGACTTCAAGCGAGTCGGCGGCGATCACCTCTGGCAGGGCGATGAAGAGCGAGTCGCCCCGAGCTTCCACCGCCACGGGATCGATGGGTGCTGCTCCCGCGCTCACCTCCACGCCAGCCTCGAGGTCAATCGGTCCAGGCAGGGTAAAGCGCAAGAGGTCGAAGCCGCTGTCGGCGGGCAGTGCGCGCGTCGCCAAGGCGTAGGTGAAACGGGTGGCCTCGTTGGGGTGCGCCTCGCGCGGCTCGATGCGGCCCAAGGCCTCCTGCACCAAAGCCTCCTCAAACTCGATCGCTAGCGAGTGGACCGTCGGCGCGAACTCGGGGTCGTCGGTGGCGAAGATCAGTTCCAATTGCACAAAGCGACGCGGACTCTCCGACTTGAAGGGATCACCCGAAGACTGGTACTCGTTGCTCCACGCGCTCCAGTCCCCGCCCACCACCAAGGCAGTGTCGATAGCACCTTTGAGAACTTTGGGAAGACTATTGTATTTCTCCTCGGTGACCTCGTCCCCCTTCTTGTCGTAGAAGGTGTATTGCTCGCTGAGCGCGTTGCCCGAGCGCGAGCGCAATTGAATGCGGGTGCCGACGGGCAGTTCGGCGTCCCAAGAGAGTGCATTGATGACCTTGGGGCGGCCATCTACGGCACCCAGATCGATAAAGTCGGATCGCAGCACGACCTCGGCGGGATAGCCAGGTGAGAAGACCATCAACTCCCCCCACTTGGCCTGGCCCCAGCCGCTATCAGTGACGCCGTGCCAGAACAAATAGCGCATTTTGCGCGGTCTGAAGAGATAGCGGATATAGAACAGCCGATCGGCGCCGGGGTTGAGGTGGGTGAGTAGTTCGGCGTAGTCGAAGGGCTCCGCCACCGGCAGGCCGCTGCCCAAGGCGCGGGTGCCGTCCGAAAAGAGGATGGTGTGGCCGGGACCGGTGCCGCCGACGCCAAAGCCTAGGGTCCCCTCCTGCTGGCGCATCGAATAGATGAACATCTCATCGACGAAAAACACCGCGCCCAAATCGACTCCGAACCACACGCCGTTGTCCTTCCAACCCAGTTCGCCAACGCCTGAGGAAATGGAGTTGTTGGTGTTGAGATTAGCGTCGAACAGGTTGGCGGTAGCAGTGGCGCGGGCCCCGTCGGTGAAGGAGCCGCGCCGGTCGGTGCCGATGGCGATATTGTCACCGATGCCGATGACCTCGATCTCGGCGAGGGCCCCATCCGCGCTCTGTTCCTCGGCCATGATACTGATGTACTGGATGAGCTGGTAGTGGTCGCGGCGATCCGGCTCTACCTGCAGGCCGGCGTCAACCACCAAGGTGCTATCGTTACCGGAAAATCCGAGGGGTATGGCGATGGAGGTCGCCTCATTAGGTCGGGTGGTGCGATAGACTGAGCGAAAAAGAAAGACGTCTTGGGTGGCGACGATGCGCACGCCGGTATTGATCAGCACGGTAAACTGCCTGAAGGGACGGGCCCCTTCTCGGTCGGGAAAGATCAGGCGGATTTCGCGAGCGAGTACGGCGCGCCCTAGGTCGATAGTGATAAACCAGTCTTCGGGTGCCGCACCGGGATCGGGCTGCCAAAAGGTCTCGGGATCGCCGTCGATGGCCAGCGCGGCCGTCTCCGGGCTGGACCCCACTTCCCAAATGCCACCAAAAACCGAGTCGCCGCGACCTTTGGTTTCATGCGCGAACAGGTGGGCGTCCTGCACCGCGTTGATATCCTTGCGGAATTTGACCAGTTGTAATTGTCCCTCGGTCCCAACCTGCGTCAGGCCGAAGGGCTTTTCCCAAGTCGCCCATTCTGCGGCGCTGTCGAAGACCAATTGGTCGGCGCAGACCGGGACCGCGCACAGCAATAAGGCGCAGATGGCAAGGTGCTTGCCCGACATAGCCATTACCTCTTAGTAGGCGATACCCAGAGGGAGAATCTGTGCCGAGGTGGCAAATTCGGCATTGGGGGCGACGCTCAGGAGATAGACGCCGGGCGGTAGCAGTTCGCCGCTCTCGTCGCGTCCGTCCCACTCGGTTTCCTGCGGGCCGGCAGCCTGCCGACCGGCGTCAATGCGGACCAGTCTGCGTCCGTCGAGGGCGTAGATCTCTAGCACTACTGGCACCAATTCGGGCAGGCGAAAAAGCGTGTAGCGTATCTGCAGGCGATCGTGGACGCCGTCGCCGTTGGGGGTCAGCACCGAGGTCGAGACGCCCAGTTCCTGGACCACGCTGGGCGCAGAGTCCGCCACCCCCAGCACGTGCAGGCTATTGGTCGATAGCGCTTGGCCGGCGTCACCGCCGACGACCGGCTGTGGCAAGACCTCTCGCTCACTGTCGGAGACCTCGCCGATGAACGTGGTGGCGAAGGAAAATAGTGCGGTTGAGAAGAACAGGCGCAGCGGCGGGTTGTCGGCGCGGGTGACGCGGGCAGGCAGGCGGACGAGCAGGCCGTCTTCCGACTCGATAACCTCGGCGGGTGCGACTGTTGCGAGTGGTTGGCCCATCTCTAAGCCGACGAAGCGGGTGCGGCTGCCAGTGCGGATGCGCAACACATCGAAGCCCGGGGCGTCAACCTGCGAAAAATCGGCCCGCAGGTCGTACACGAAATCGGTCTCCTGCCCCAAGGGGACCTCAGTGAAACCGCGCGCAGGTTGCGGGTCGGTGCGCAGGGCGACTTCGCCGATAATGTCGCCAGCCAAAAGCGGGGCGGTCTCGATCCACAGCGAGTCGAGGCGGACGAAATTGTCAAAGGATCGGCTTTCGAGCGCAATCCGCAGTTGCAAATAAGAACCGCTGCGCAGGTTGAGCGGCAGACCCGGTTGGGTGAAGGGCACCGACCAGAAAGTCCAGTTCTCGTCGTCGTACCCGATGGAGGCGCGCAGGCCGGGGCGCGGTTCCAGGGTGACGATGGGGGACTCGAGGTTGGGGCGGAACTGGCGGGTACGTAGCTGGTTTTCGTAGCGCTCGCGCGAGACGACGCGTTCAAAACCCGTCTCCATGTACTCGTGGTAAACGGCAGGGTCCCCGTCGCGGCCGGTGCGCACCTCGATCTTGACTCCGACCGCTGCGTCGGGCGTCTCCACGGGCGTTCCGCCGACCATGCGCAAGGGTGTGGTCCGCCAGAACAGCCGCCCGAAGTTCACTGACTGGCCGAGGTCGGTGATGCTGGTTTTGTAGATGGCCTTGCGGGGCACGCCCTCGGCGAAGAGCTCAAACTCGGCAATGGTGCCGGGTGGGGCATCCCGGTATTGGCCGCGGACGAAAGAGGCGAGAAAATCCTCGTCGAGAACCGAGACCTGCCGCCGATAGCGCACGTAGCGCACGTAGCGGCGGGGGAAGGGGATCGCGACGCGGGGCTCGAAATTTTCGGCGACATCGGCAATGATATGTGAGAGAGGCTCTAGCGTGCCCTCGACGACGGGCCGCTCGGATTCGCTGGCAATCGACACGTCGTAGCCGGGAATTGCGTCGGTCTTGAGGGGTGTGCCGTCGGAGCGGAAGCCTTGGCTGGGAGTGGTAAAGCCGAAGGAGATGGCCGGCACGGCGACGGCCAGATCCATGGTATAGACCTCGCGTTCGAGCGGCACGGCGCGAGGCGGGTAATAGGTGGCGTCGTCGCCGTCGATAAGCAGGCTGCCGCTGGGGGCAGCCAAGCCGTCGCTCCACTTCCAAGTGCGCGGGGTCTCGCCATCGACATAGCCGAGGACGATATCGCTGGGATCGCGCCAGAAAACCCAATTGTCGAGGTGGGAAAAAACCGTTTTTTCAGGCGTCAGGTAGATGGGCTGGATGGAGCCGGGCGCGCTGACGAAGTCGATGAACAGACGCGTGGTGTCGCTTTCGCTCCACGACAAGCCAGCGCCGCCCAGCTTCCACGCCGAGATCTGGGCAGGGGCCGGCTGCGCTATCACCAGCGCGAACAACAATACGCGGCCGAATGAGGACTGCTTCAGAGCCATCGAGTGTTCCTTCAATACGCATAATATACGCAGAATAAATAACTGACGTTACGCCGACTTATGTAGCGTCTGCCGTTTGCGCCGCTGATGCAGCCGCCGGCCGGTTTGGCCGCCGACCAGTGGCTCTACCAGTGCATCGAGCAGGTTGAGACCGCACCACTGACCAAGGAGGCCAAAGCCCAATTCATGGTGGGGTTGACGATTTTGAGCGGGTTAGTGTATGATTATCCAACCATTGAGACTATCGTCCCGGAGGAAGTTATGTACGAGTCATCGGTCGTGCAGCATTTTGCCGAGCGAGCCCTCAAGCAGGGTATTGAGCAGGGCATCGAACAAACGCTACGCGAAAACATCCAAGAAGCGTTGATGATTCGCTTTGAACTGGCCGCGTCGGATCCGTTGGCCGCTCGCATTGGGGCTATTGACGATGTGCCGCGGCTCAAGCAGTTGCACCGAGCCGCCATCCAGGTGCCCAGCCTCGAAGCCTTTACGGACCTATTAGACGCCGACGAGTAAGGTCGCCGCGTAACGTCAGTAACGATAAAAAACATTATACGGCGCAAAGCGAATCCTACTCGTCTCCCCCGTCCTCTATCGCCTCGATGTCAAAAGCCGCCGCGATCAACGCCCGCGTGTAGGCCTCTTGTGGCGCGGCGAAAACCTCCTGTGCCGGTCCCTGCTCAACTACCAACCCCTCCTTCATCACAATCAGCTCGCTCGCCAAGGCGCGGACCACCTTCAAATCGTGACTAATGAACAAATAGGCCAGGCCGTGACGCTCTTGTAGTTGCAGCAGCAGCTCGACGATTTGCGCCTGCACTGTTTTGTCCAACGCGCTAGTCGGTTCGTCGAGGACCACGAAGCGCGGCTTGAGGGCCATGGCGCGGGCGATGGCAATGCGCTGGCGCTGGCCGCCGGAGAACTCGTGCGGATAGCGGTCCATGGTCAACGGGTCCAGGTTGACTTCGGCCATGGCCTCGGCTACTAGCTGGCGGCGCTGGTGGTAATCGCCGCCGATAGCGTGAATCAGCAGGCCCTCCTCAATAATCTGAAAAGCCGACAACCGCGGACTCAGCGAAGCGAAAGGGTCCTGAAAGACGATCTGCATCTGCCGGCGCAGCGGGCGGATCTGCTTTTGCTGCCAGCCCTGGATATCGCGGTTGTCGAATTCGATGGGGCCTTCGCTGGCCACCAGCCGCAAGAGCGCCTGCCCCAGCGTCGTCTTGCCCGAACCAGATTCGCCGACGATGCCGACAGTCTGCCCTGCGCGGATATTGAGCGAAATTCCATCGACTGCTTTTACATGACCCACAGTGTGGCGCAGCAGACCGCGCTTGATGGGAAAGTGGACCTTGAGGTTGTGGGTGTGGATGACTTCGGGCGCAGCCTCGTCGATCGGAGCCGGTTCACCCTCGGGCTCGGAGGCTAGGAGCGTGCGGGTATAGGGATGTTGCGGAGCGGTGAAGAGAGACTCGGTGGTATTGTGTTCGACGATCTCGCCGTCGCTCATCACATAGACGCGATCGGCCATATGGCGGACGATGCCCAGATCGTGGGTGATTAGCAGAATCGCCATGCCTAACCGGGCCTGCAAGTCCTTGAGCAGGGCGAGAATCTGCGCCTGTATAGTCACGTCGAGCGCCGTAGTCGGTTCGTCGGCAATGAGCAGGTCTGGCTCGTTAGCCAAGGCCATGGCAATCATCACCCGCTGGCGCTGACCGCCCGAAAGCTGGTGCGGCCAAGCGTCTAAACGCTCCTCGACATCTGGGAGGCCGACCAACCCAAGAAGCTCCATAGCCCGGTCGCGCGCTTCCACACGGCTCAGGCCCCGATGCAAGATGAGCGTTTCGCACAGTTGCTTTTCGATGGAGTGTAGCGGGTTGAGCGAGGTCATCGGCTCTTGGAAAACCATCGCCACGCGGTTGCCGCGCAACGCCTGCATCCGCGCCGACTCAGCGCCCAACAGTTCTTCACCGTCAAATCGGACGCTGCCGTGAGGATGGCTGGCGCGCGGATAGGGCAACAGTTGCATCACCGAGAGCGCAGTCACCGACTTGCCCGAACCGGATTCTCCGACCAGCGCCACGGTCTCGCCGCGTTCAATGCTGAGCGAAGCACTGCGCACGGCCTCGACATCTTCTCCCTCCACGTGGAAGCGCACGCCCAAGTCTTCGATGGTCAGCAGGCTCATGCGCCGTCCTCCCCGGCGTAAGTCTTGCGCGGATCAAACGCGTCGCGCACCGCCTCACCGATAAAGACCAACAGCGATAGCATCACCGCCAGTGCTAAAAAAGCCGTAAAGCCCAGCCACGGCGCTTGGAGATTGCGCTTGCCTTGGTTGAGCAATTCGCCCAGCGACGGCGAGCCAGGCGGCAGGCCAAAGCCGAGGAAGTCGAGCGAGGTCAGCACCGCTACCGAGCCGGTGAGCACAAAGGGCAAAAAGGTTAGGGTAGAGACCATAGCATTGGGCAGCACGTGCCGCCACATGATGCGGCGATTGCTCTGGCCGAGGGCGCGGGCCGCTTTGACGAAATCGAAGTTGCGCGCGCGCAAAAATTCGGCGCGCACGACCCCGACCAAGCCCATCCAGCGAAACAGCAGCAACAAGCCGAGCAGCCACCAGAAATTCGGCTCCACCACGCTGGCGAGGATGATCAGCAGATAGAGCAGCGGCAAGCCCTGCCAGATCTCGATAAAGCGCTGGAAGAGCAGGTCCACCCAGCCACCGAAATACCCCTGCACCGCGCCGGCGGCAATGCCGACCGCAGCGCTGAACAGCGTCAGCAGCAGGCCAAAGAGCACGGAGATGCGGTAGCCGTAGAGTACCCGCGCCACCACGTCGCGCGCTTGGTCGTCCGTGCCGAGCCAGTTTTCAGCGTCGGGCGGAGAAGGAGCCGGCTGCTTGAGGTCGTAGTTGACCGTGTCGTAGCTATAGGACACCAGCGGCCACAAGATCCAGCCCTTTTCCTCGATTAGCTCCACGACGAAGGGGTCGCGATATTCGGCCTCGGTCGCGAAATCGCCGCCAAAAGTCGTTTCGGGATACGTCGCGAGAACCGGAAAGTAATAGCTGCCGTCGAACCGAACGACTAGCGGACGGTCGTTGGCGATGAACTCAGCCGGCAGACTCAGGGCAAAGAGGCCCCAGAAAATCCAGAAACTCCAAAAGCCGCGTCGGTTGCGGCGAAAATTGGCCAGCCGCCGTTGATTGAGCCGCGACAACTGCAAGCCCAAAAAGCGCGTCGGAGGAGGCGGTGGGGCGGATACAGCGCTCATGACTCGCGGCTTTCAAAGTCGATGCGGCGATCGACCAGCGTGTAGGTCAGATCGCCCAGCAACTGCATCAGCAAGCCCAGCAACGTGAAGAAATACAGCGTGGCAAACATCACCGGGTAATCGCGGCCAATAGCCGCCTCATAGCCCAGCAAACCCAACCCGTCCAATGAGAAGATGATTTCCGTCAGCAGCGCACCAGTGAAGAAGATATCGACAAAAGCACTGGGGAAACCAGCGATGACGATCAGCATGGCGTTGCGGAAGACGTGGCCGTAGAGCACCCGGTTTTCGCTCAGACCCTTGGCGCGGGCCGTGGTGACGTAGAGCTTGTTGATCTCGTCTAGAAAGGAGTTTTTGGTCAGCAAGGTCAGCCCGGCAAAGCCGCCGATGACCATCGCCGCGACCGGCAGCGCTAAGTGCCAGAAGTAGTCGGCGATCTTGGCAAAGAGGCTCAGTTCATCCCAATTAGACGAGGTCAAGCCGCGCAGCGGGAACCAGTCGAAGTAATGCCCACCGGCAAAAACCACGATCAGCAGGATGGCAAAGAGGAAACTGGGAATGGCGTAGCCGACGATGACCAGTCCCGAGGTCCACACATCGAACCGCGATCCATCGCGCACGGCCTTGGCGATCCCAAGGGGAATAGAGATGAAATAAACCAGCAGCGTAGTCCACAGCCCCAGCGAAATCGACACCGGCATCTTCTCTTTGACTAGGTCAACGACCCGCTGGTCGCGGTAAAAGCTCTCGCCAAAGTCGAAGCGCACGTACTGGCCGATCATCTGCAAGAAGCGCTCGTGTACCGGCTTGTCAAAACCGTACATGCGTTCGAGCTCGGCGATCAACTCGGGATCGAGCCCTTGCGCACCGCGGTATTTGCTGCTGATCTCGCCGCCCGGCATCGCGTCGGTGTCGAGGGTCTCGCCCATGCCCGAACCGCTGACCCGCTCGGTGGCGTCCGTGCCAAAGCCCTGAATCACCGCGATAGTGCGCTCGACCGGGCCGCCCGGTGCCGCTTGGATGATGAGGAAGTTGATGGTCATGATGCCGAAGAGCGTCGGCACCATCAACAGCAGGCGGCGGAGAATATAAGTGCCCATAAAAGTGGGCTAACGGTCCTGTTCCAGCCGCGCCGCCTTCTCGGCGTCGTACCACCAAGTGTAGGGCATGACGAAGTAGTCGCCGGTGTAGGGGGCAGACAAGGCGGGTTTGCCGAATTTGTCCCAGTGGACCACGCGGAAGTTGTCGCTGTACCAGTGCGGGATGGTGTAGTGCCCCCACAGCAATACCCGATCCAGCGCCCGGGTCATCGCCACCAATTCGGCGCGGTTAGGAGCCTGAATCAATCGTTCGACCAACTCATCAACGACCGGGTCTTTAATACCGGCAACATTGCCACTGCCCGGCTCGTCCGCGACGGCGCTAGGCCAGTAGTTGCGCTGCTCATTGCCCGGGCTGTGGCTCTGGCCTCGGACTAGGACGATGATATCGTAGTCAAAGGCTTGGACCCTGTTTTGATACTGAGTCCGATCGACAATGCGGATCGTCGCTTTGACGCCGAGGCGTTCGAGGTTGGGGATCATCGGCGCGACAATGCGTTCCCACGACGAGCTGGAGAGCAAAAATTCGATTTCCATGACCTCGCCGGTCTCGGCGTGGGTCAGGACATCATCGACAACTACCCAGCCCGCTTCTTGCAACAGCTTTTGGGCTGCGCGCAGGTTTTGCCGAAGCCGACCCGACCCATCGGTGGTAGGTAACTGAAACTCAGTGGTAAAAAGTTCATCGGGAATGCGCCCCCGGTACTCCTCTAAGATTTCCAACTCCCGGCCCGAGGGCAGCCCCGCAGAGGCCAACTCCGAATTGGCGAAGTAGCTGTTGCTGCGGGTATAGAGGCCGTAGAACAGATTCTTGTTGGTCCACTCAAAGTCAAAGGCGTAGCCGAGGGCTTGCCGCACCCGGGGATCTGCAAATTTGGCGCGGCGCGTGTTGAACCAGAAAGCCTGCATACCGGAGGCGCGCCGATGGGGCAGTGGATCCTTGACTAGCTTGCCAGTGGCTACGGCTTCTCCCTCGTAGGCCGTTGACCAGTCCTTGGACGAGCTTTCGCGGCGATAGTCGAATTCACCGGCCTTGAGCGCCTCGATGGCCACGGTCTGGTCGCGGTAGTAATCGAAGTGGATGCGGTCGAAATTGAAGCGGCCCTTGTTGACGGGCAGGTCGCGCCCCCAGTAGTCTGCGACGCGCTCGTAGGTAATCGAGCGCCCGGCCTCGACCGCGGCAATTCGGTAGGGTCCGCTGCCCAGCGGCGGGTCGAGCGTGGTTTCCTCAAAGTTGCGGCCTTCCCAGTAGTGTTTGGGTAGAATGGACATCTGGCCGGAGATTAGCGGCAGTTCTTTGTTGGCTTCCCCACTGAAGATCAACCGGACCTGACGCGCTCCGACTTTTTCGGCGGTCTCAATGGCCGCAAAGTAGTTGCGCAGCCCGGGATTTCCCTTGGTCTTATAGGTCTCCAGCGTGAAGATCACGTCCTCGGGAGTTATGGGCCTGCCATCGTGCCAGCGCGCCTCCGGTCTCAAGGTATAGAGCACCCAAGAATTGTCGGGCGGGACTTCGATGCGCTCGGCGAGGCAGCCGTATCCGACGGCGATTTCGTCTTCGGCACTTTCGGTAAGAGTGTCGTAGATCAAGCTACCTAGGCGCGGCGGTTCAAGACCCTTGAGGATATAGGGGTTGAGGTTGTCGAAGGTGCCGATCCAACCTAAGCGCAGCGTACCGCCCTTCGGAGCGTCGGGATTGACATATTCAAAATGGGTGAAATCGGGACCGTATTTGAGCTCGCCGTAAATGGAGATGCCGTGGCCGACGTAGTTATCGGCACGGACGGGAAGCACCGTCAGGATGGCGATCAAGAAAAGTGCGATGTGCATAGTCAACTTTCTGTTGATTGGTAATTGACGTTACGCATTGTAGGGGGCGGTTTGAAACCGCCCCCTACTAACGTTACGCAGTTGGTAATTGACAATCCAAACCAAGACATTCATTCAGCTTCTAACCGCGCCGCTTTTTCCGCGTCCCACCACCACGTGTCGGGAAAGCCCAGCCCATTGGGAGCTGGCTCTGGCATCCGTCCGAACTTGTTCCAGTAGGCCAAGCGATAGGAGCGGCTGTGCGAGTCGGGAATTACGTAGTGGTTCCAGAGCAAGATGCGGTCGAGGGCATGGGTTATCGCGACCTGCGTTGGGCGGTCGGGAGCAGCGATCTGGCGCTCGATCAGCTCGTCGATGACCGGGTCAGCGATACCGACGTAATTGCGGCTACCCGCCGATCGCGCCGCCGTACTCGACCAAAAGTTGCGCTGCTCATTGCCCGGGCTCAAGGTCTGCCGCCACGAGGCGACGATGATGTCGAAATCGAAGTCTTGGACGCGGTTTTGGTACTGCGCCGCGTCCACCGTGCGGATGGTCGCCTCAATACCGAGGCGTTCGAGGTTTTGCACGAGGGGGCTGAGGACGCGCTCGTACGACGAAGAGCCGAGCAAGAATTCAAAGCGCATTACCTCGCCACTCTCAGCGTGAGTCAGCTTCCCATCGACCACGGTCCAATCAGCTTCGGCGAGCAGTTTCTTAGCCGTGCGCAGGTTTTGGCGCAACTGTCCCGAGCCGTTAGTAGCTGGCGGCGCGTAGGCCGTAGTAAACACCTCGTTCGGTATCCGCCCCCGGTACGCTTCCAAAATGTCCAACTCCTGTCCCGAAGGCAGCCCCGACGACCCAAGGTCCGAGTTGCCCCAATAACTGTTGCTGCGGGTGAGGAGACCATAGAACAGATTCTTATTAGTCCATTCAAAGTCGTAGGCGTAGGCGAGCGCTTGCCGCACCTTGGAATCTTTGAACTTGTCGCGCCGGGTATTAAACGCAAAGCCCGACATGCCGCGGATGAGTTGGTGTGGGATCTGCACCTTGATCATCCGGCCCTCGGCGATCGGCGCAAAGTCCTCGTAGTGGGTGGCCCATTCCTTGGAATCGCTCAACAGGCGATAGTCGTACTCTCCCGTCTTAAAGGCTTCGATGGCCACGGTCTGGTCGCGGTAGTACTCGTAGCGGATGCGGTCGAAGTTGTGGCGGCCCTTGTGCACGGGCAGGTCGCGCGCCCAATAGTCATCGACGCGCTCGTAGGTAATCGAACGGCCTGGCTCGAACTCGGCAATCTTGTACGGGCCGCTGCCCAGAGGCGGCTCAAGCGTGGTGGCGGCGAATTCGCGCCCCTCCCAATAGTGCTTGGGCAATACGCGCAACTGCCCAATGATCAGCGGCATTTCGCGGTTGGTACCCTCCTTGAACTCGAACTTCACCTGGCGCTCGTCGAGGGCGAAGACCGTGTCAACGTCGGCGTAAAAAGTGCGAAAGAACGGGATGCCCTTGGTGGTGAGGATTTTGAAGCTGAAGATCACATCGTCGGCGGTCACGGGGACGCCATCGTGCCAACGAGCTGTGGGGTGGAGTTCAAAGACGATCCAAGAGCGATCCTCCGGCATCTGCATCTGCGCGGCGAGTTGCCCGTATTCAGTGAACGGCTCGTCCTTAGACTTGGTGCAGAGCCGGTTGTAGAGCATCAGCGAGCCGTAGGCGGCCACGCCCTTGAGGGTGAAAGGATTGAGGTTGTCGTACGTGCCGATGGCGGCGAGGCGGATTTCGCCGCCTTTGGGGGCGTCGGGATTGACGTAGTCGAAGTGGGTAAAATCAGGCCCGTACTTGGGGTCGCCGTAGAGCGTGAAGGCGTGGGCGCGAAGAACGGTGCTGTCCGCGGCATGGGCCACCGAGGCAAGGATAAAACAGAAAGCTAGCGAGCGCATGATCCGCATGAAAATCGTCGTTTCGTGAGAGGGTAAAAAAACGGAAATTTAGTGCGTGCATGGACTATAAAATTAACCAGAAAAGACTTTCACGGCCACCGGAACTAGTTGGCCGCGGCGCAGCTCTTTCCTATCTTGCCGACCTACGTACACGACAGTAGGAGCGGTGCTTTGCTCAGCATGACTGGCAAACAGAGCTATAGCACCTGTCATGCTGAGCCTTTCGGCTTCGCTCAAGATAAACTCCGCGAAGCGGAGTCGAAGCATCTTATACCTCGATGCTCATGCTTAACGTCCATTGGAGGACTGTCGTGTAGTAAGCTTGCTGACTTATAACACTACGCGAGGAGGACTGCCGATGCTGACGCCCAAACAAAAAGAGCACTTTGACGTCTTTGGCTTTCTCTGCCTGCGCCAAGCGTTTTCCCCGGACGAGATGGCCGAGATTACCCAAGCTGCCGACCAAGTGTGGCGCGAGGATCGGGGCGGCCAACCCGACGACGGCCAGCACCAGGGCCTTGCGCCTTTTGCCGAGCTAAATCCCCGGCTTTTGGACTTAGCCGAGGACGACCGCATTTTCCAAGTGGCCGCCGACCTCTTAGGACCCGATTTCTTATGGTCGGGATCGGAGGGCAACAAGGAGGGACGTACCGAGAAGGGGGAGCACAACTGGCATGCGGATCGGCCAGGGGCCGCAGAAACCGAGTATCCGCGGCTCAAGGTAATGATTTACCTGACGCCCACCACCAAAGAGCAGGGTGCCCTGCGGGTGATCCCCGGTTCGCACCGCATGCCCTTCCACGAGTGGCTGTGGCCACAGTCCCACCACTTTAAGGACGGCACGATCGGCGACAGCTTCGGGGCGAGAGGCGAGGACATCCCTGCCTGCGCAGTGGAGACAACGCCCGGCGACGTGGTCTTTTTCCACCACAGCCTCTTTCACGCGGCCTACGGCAAGTTTCCCGAGCGACGCTACGTCGCCTTCAAGTTCGTCACCCGGCCCGACACCGAGGCCAAGCTGCGCTCCATGCAGCGCTACGCAGCCGGGGCCTTTGACGTCGATCCGGCACTCCTAGCAAGACCCCGGCTGCGCTCCATTGCAGAGGACCTGATCGCCTTGGGCGAACAGGCGAAGGCTTTGGAGACCTAACGCGCCCTATACCGACGGCAATTGCGGCACGACTTGGTTGGCGAGCAAGTCCATCGAGCGCTCCCACAGCGGCCGGTCATCCCAGTCGTGGGCGATCATCAGCAACGTGTCAAAGCCCCCAGTCGTCTCCCACAAGCCCTGTAGCTGATCTACGCACGACGGCACGTCGCCTATTATGCACAGATTCCTGATCAGATACTCGGGCGTGACCTCCTCGTCGGGAACGTCCGGGTCGTGCTTCGTAATGTGGAGCATTTGGGCACCGCTGAGTACGGCGATCAGGTATTCATAGGAACGGCAGAAAGCGCTCTTTTCGTCGAGGGCGTAGTCCCAAGCGCGCGCTTCGTCATCGGCGACGAGGATGCTGCGCGAGATGCGCCAGCGAGTGCGCTCGGGCGCGGGCAGACCAGCATCAGTGGCCCCGGCGCTGTAGGTCTGCCAGTGCTGGGTCAAGATCGAAGGAGCGACGAGATTGGTGCTGATGGGCAGGTAGCCCCGCTGGCCGGCCATGGTCGCGGCCATGGAGTCGCCTCTTATCACGCTCATGCCAATGGGCGGGTGCGGCTGCTGATAGGGCTTGAGCAGTTCGCCGATGCCGAGCTCGGGGTTTGCCTCCTCAATTTTGATGCGGTAGAAATCCCCCGCAAAGTCAAACGGGGCGTCTGCCTGCCAGAGCTTGAGGACCATGTCGATGCTCTCGACGGTCATCAGCCCCTGCGTCTTGGGATCGGGCAGGTCAAAAAGGCCCCAGTCGGTGGCGACGCCGCCTTGGCCGAAACCGCAGTTGAAGCGGCCCTTGGACAGGTGGTCGAGAAAGGCCAGCCGCACCGCGACGTTGACCGGATGGTGCTGCGGCATGATGGAGACGCCCGTGCCCAAGCGGATGTTTTGCGTCAGTGGTAAGACGTGGGCGATGAAGAGGTCGTTGGACGGAATCGGCTCCCACGCGACAGTGTGGTGCTGGCCAACCCAAGCCTCGGTAAAGCCGAGCTGATCGGCGCGGACGACGAACTCGACGTCCTCGGCAAAGCATTCGGTGCGGTCTTTTTCCGGGGGATGCAAGGGCATCATAAAGGTGCCGAGTTTCATGGTATTCCTCCTCTATGGTCGATGTAGGTACGCAGTAGGGGGCGGTTTGAAACCGCCCCCTATTCA
The DNA here is from genome assembly GCA_965116675.1 of Candidatus Latescibacterota bacterium. Taxonomy (GTDB): domain Bacteria; phylum Latescibacterota; class UBA2968; order UBA8231; family UBA8231. The sequence goes on along the minus strand of OZ220721.1, from coordinate 4,523,716 downwards.
ATATCCCAATTCCCGCTCCATGTCTCCAACCACATCCGCGATCACCTGCGCAACTTCCTCGACCTGTTCTTCGCTAATGGTAAAGGGCGGGCTAATGGCAATGTGATCGCCGCTAACGCCGTCTATCAACCCAGGCGACCCAGGCATGATGAGCACGCCTTTGGCAAAGGCGCGGTTGACGATCGCAGCGGACACGCCCTGAGCGGGGTCAAAGGGCGTGCTGGTCGCCTTGTCCTTGGCGAACTCAACGCCAGTGAGCAGACCCTTGCCGCGCACCGCGCTGACTATGGGCGAGTCCATTAAGGGCTGCATCTTCTCCAGCATCAGGTCGCCCATCTGCGCGCAACGAGTGACCAAGTCGTGGTCTTGGATGTAGTTCTGCACGGCGAGGGCAATGGCGCAGGAGAGCGGATTGCCGCCGTAGGTGTGGCCGTGGACGTAGTGGTTTTGCTTTTTGTAGATCCCGTCGTAGATCTCGTCACGGACCAAGGTGGCGGCGATGGGTGTGTACCCGCTGGCGAGGCCCTTGCCAGTGGCTATGATGTCTGGAATGGCGTCCCAGTGCTCAATGCCGAAATTGAGGCCCGTGCGTCCGTAGCCAGTGACCACCTCGTCGATGATCATCAGGATGTTGTAGCGGTCGCAGATCGTGCGGATGGTGGGAAAGTAGTCGGGCGGCGGCATCAGGCCGCAGCAAGAAGTGCCCGAGATCGGCTCGGCGATAAAGGCGGCGATGTACTCGCTACCCTCTTGTTTGATGACCCGCTCCAACTCTTCGGCGCAGGAGAGCGTACAGGCGGGTCGGTCTTGGCAGTACGGACAGTGATCCGGGTGGGGGAAGGTGATGTGCGGGAAATCGTGCAGGTAGGGCACGTAGTCCTCGCGCCACGTGGAGCGGCCCGACATGGAAAGCGCGCCGATGGTGTTGCCGTGCCAGCTCTGCCAGCGGGTGATGACTTTGTACTTCTTCGGGTTGCCGGTCTCGATGTGGTACTTGCGGGCGATCTTGAGCGCGGACTCCGTGGCTTCGGACCCGCCGGAGATGAAGAACACGCGGTTGAGGTCGCCGGGGGCTATGGCGGCAATTTTGTCGGCGAGGTCGATTTGCGGTTGGGTGAGGAAGCGGGCGTAAGTAAAGCTGACCTTGTTCGCCTGCTCCCGCATGACCTCAGCTATCTCTGGAACGCCGTGACCGACGGAGACCACGTGGACGCCAGCGCAGGCATCGAGGTACGCGCGCCCGTCTTCGGCGTAAAGGTAGCAGTCTTTGCCGTGGGAAATCTGCGGCCAGTTGTCGGTAATGACGCGGTGAAAAATGCGGTCGCTAGTCATGAATCCGTCCTTTGTATGTAGTAGTGACAAGGCCCTGAAAGATACAAAGTCTCAAGAGGCCAGCATAGGGCGCGACCGATTTTGGCGGCTATTCGGGGTGCAACTCGCTCAATATCTCGATATGTTTCTCTACAAGCCATCTCATAACCCCTGAATAGCATTTATGTGACAAATCCCTAGACAGGCACAATTTGGTATGGGATGCTTCGCTGCGCTCAGCATGACAAGTGCTAGCACTTCGCTTCTCAGTGTCATGCTGAGCGCAGCGGAGCGGAGTCGAAGCATCTCATACCTAGAGACCCATGCAAAACGTCCGTGAGATAACAAACAGGTGAGATTGCAAAAAAATTGTAGGCGAGTGCTGGCGGCGTGTTTGCTGTTGGCGGGCTCAGCACAAGCGGCGACCCTGAGCGGCTTTGTCACCGATGCCGACAATGGCGAAGCCCTGACCCGAGCAGTTGTCGCAGTCGAGGGACTTCAACTCAGAGCGGTCAGCAACACCAGCGGCTACTACGCAGTCGTGCAAGTACCGGCTGGCACGCACATAGTAAGCGCGTCTCACCTAGGCTATCAGACCCGGCGAGACACGCTGCGCTTTGGCGCGGACGAGGTCGTGCGGCTCGACTTGACGCTAGTGCCCAAGCCAGTGGACCTGGGCGAGCAGGTCTCGGTGGAGGCCGCGCACATCAGCCTCCGAGTCAAGCCTTTACAGCAGATGCCCGCCCTCGGCGAGGCAGACCTCTTGCGCGGCTTACAGCTACTGCCGGGCGTCCAAGCGGTTGCGGATATCAGCAGCGGCCTGTACGTGCGCGGCGGCGGCCCCGACCAGACGGCCATCCTCCTCGACCAAATCCCTCTGTACAACCCCTCCCATATGTTTGGCCTCTTCTCGACCTTCAACCCAGACGCCATCAAGGAGGTCAATCTGTACAAGGGAGCCTATCCCGCTCTGTACGGCCGCACGCTCGGGGCGGTGCTCGACGTGAGCAACCGCGAAGGCAACCGCAAGCGCACCAGCGGACGCGGTGGCGTGAGCTTGATTTCGGGGCGCTTACTCACAGAGGGACCCGTCGGGCAGGGATCGTGGATGCTGGCCGGTCGCCGCACCTACTTGGACGGCATATTCAGCGCCCTCCGCGCACGCGGGGAAGACATTCCCTTGAACTATTTCTTCTACGACCTCAACGGCAACATCAACCAGCGGCGGGGCGACGACACCTACACCGCGAGCACATACTGGGGACAAGACGACCTGCGGATTGACCTAGAAGACGACGAAGAGTCTTTCGTCGATCTGCGCTGGGGGAATCGCGTCCTGACTGCGCGCTGGACGCGCGCGTTCTCACCGGCCCTGTTCGGCCACTTCACGGCCGCTGGCTCGTCGTACGAAAGCATCATCGCGCTCCGTTTCCTCGACGCGCCCGTCCGCATCGCCAACAGCATTCGCGACCTGTCGCTCAAAGGCGACGTGGATTACTTCGCTAACCGCCATCACACACTTTCTTTAGGATTGTTGGCCACCCTATTCGAGTTTCACTTTGTCCGGTCTTTCAACGAGCGGACCCAACTCGACTTGCGCCAAGAGCCGGTGCTATTGGAAGGCTACGTGCAGGACGAGTGGCAGCCGAGGCCAACCACACAAGTGCGATTGGGTGGGCGAGGAACCTACTTCAGCGTTGGAGACCGTTTGCACTTCACGCCGAGGCTGTCCCTGAGCCAAGTGTTGAGTGAAAAAATCCGCGTCAAAGCCGGCGGCGGAGTGTATCGCCAACACCTGCAACTGATCACCACCGAAGCCTTCAGCGGCGGCGATTTCTGGGTGCCGCTCGACGACACCGTCGAGCCGGGGCGATCCTATCAGGCCGTCACCGGCGTCGAGTGGACCCCTTCGCCGCGCTATCAGCTTGCCGTGGATGCCTATTACACGGATCTCGCCAACCTAGTAATCGTGGATACCGAACTGCCCGACGACAACGAGGCCACGCACTCAGAAGCGCTGTTCAAAAGCGGCGGCACGGGCTGGGCCAGCGGCGTCGAGGTCTTTTTGCACCGGCGCACCGGCGCGCTCACCGGATGGATCGGCTACGCGCTCGCTTGGACGCGGCGCACCTTCCCCGAACTCAACAATGGCCAGCCCTTTCCCCCCAAGCACGACCGCCGCCACGACCTGTCTTTTGTCGCCTCCTACAAGGTCGGCGCATGGCGACTCGGCGCGAACCTAGCGTATGCCACTGGACAGGCATTTACACCGGTTTCCGAATCACCAACCCAGCGCAACAGCGCCCGCCTGCAACCCTATCACCGCCTCGATGTCAGCGCCAGCCGTTCGTTCGCACTACGGAGAACTGACAGCGAGTTCTACGTGCAGATATTCAATGTATATAGCCGCCGCAACGAGTGGTTTGTGCAGCTTGATTCGGTCGATCCCGAAGTCGACCCACGCAAGATCAAACAACTGCCCATAATCCCCACGCTCGGCTTCAACTTCTCTTTTTAGCAGCGAGACCGGATTCTGTGCGAGCTGTTTTGCAAAGGTGCAACTCCCTCAATATGTTTTTCTAACGTTTCTGGGGACGCCACTCATATTAGATCAACTGTTGCAAGATGCGACAATGTTGCAAATCAGCCCATCTCGCCAGATTTTCCAATAAACCATTCCATAACCCACATAATGTCCAAAGAGTTGGCTTCTTTCTCCGCTCCTTCAGCACTATTTGACCGTTGCATTGTGCGTCACCGTGGAATTTCCCCATCCCTACGTCTCGATCATATAATATCCTTATCTATAAAGGACTTATCCGTTTGCCGACGACTCGGCACAGATTGTGCTAAATTAACGTGTCACGTTTTTCTACATCCCAATTTCAAGTAGGTTTGAGCAAAGTATGACAGAGATTCGCAAGACCGCGCAAAAAGGGCGGAGCGGCTTACGGGTGCTGGCGGTCGTGTGGCTGCTGGCGGCGGGCGCGGCACAGGCGGCGACCTTGAGTGGCTTTGTCACCGACGCCGACAACGGCGAGGCGCTAATCTTAGCGGTCGTCGTAGTGGAGGAGCTTCAGCTCGGAGCGACCAGCAACAACAGCGGCTACTACGCAGTCAAGCAAGTGCCGGCTGGCACCCACGTGGTGAACACGTCGCACATAGGCTACCAAACCCGGTGGGACACGCTGAGTTTTAGTGCCGACGAGGCCGTGCGGCTCGACGTGGCGCTAGTGCCTAAACCGGTAGATATTGGCGAAGAGGTCGTGGTGGAGGCCGAGCGCAGCGAAGAGCTGGAGCAGGCCACCCAGAGTAGTTTTATCGCCCTGCAAGTCGAGCCGTTGCAGCAAATGCCGGCCGTTGGCGAGGCCGATCTCCTCCGCAGCTTGCAACTGCTGCCGGGCATCCAGTCGGCCTCGGATATCAGCAGCGGCCTATACGTGCGCGGCGGCGGCCCCGACCAGACGGCCATCCTCCTCGACCATATCCCCCTGTACAACCCCTCGCACCTGTTCGGCTTCTTCTCGACCTTCAACCCAGACGCCATCAAGGACGTCCAGCTCTACAAGGGAGCCTACCCAGCGGCGTACGGCCGCACGCTCGGGGCGGTACTCGACGTGAGCAACCGCGAGGGCAACCGACAGCGCTTCAGCGGTCGGGGCGGCATCAGCTTAATCGCGAGCCGCTTGCTGGCCGAAGGGCCGGTGGGGCAAGGCTCGTGGATGATGGCTGGCCGCCGCACGTACTTGGAACCTGTGCTCAGCGCCGTCCGCTCTTTCGATATAGACATCCCCTTGAACTATTACTTCTACGACTTCAACGGCAAAGTCAACCAGCGGTGGGGCGACGACACCTTTACCGTGAGCACGTACTGGGGCCAAGACGATCTGCGGGTGGATATAGAAGAAGAGAATGAATCCTTCGCCGATTTGCGCTGGGGCAACCGCGCCGTGACCGCGCGCTGGACGCGAGTGTTTTCGCCGACCCTGTTCGGGCACTTCATGGCCGCCGGCTCGTCGTACGAAAGCATCCTCTCGTTTAGTTTCTTCGACACGCCGTTCAGCGTTACCAACAGCATCCGCGACTGGTCGCTCAAGGGCGACGTGGATTACTTCGCCAACCGCGACCACACTCTCACCCTCGGCTTTCTAACTACCCTGTTCGAGTTCGACTATTCCCAGTCCTTCAACCAAGAGGAAGAGTCTTTGTACCAAAAGTCGGTGTTGGCTTCGGCCTACGTCCAAGACGAGTGGCAGGCCGGGCCCACCACGCGGCTGCGGCTCGGGGGACGAGGCACTTATTTCAGCGTTGGGGATCGTCTGCACTTCGCGCCGAGGCTGTCCCTCAGCCGCGCCCTCAGCGAAAACATCCGCGTCAAGGCCGCCGCGGGGATGTACCGCCAGTACCTACAACTGATCACCTCCGAAGCCTTCAGCGGCGGCGATTTCTGGGTGCCGCTCGACGACACCGTCGAGCCGGGCCGCTCCTATCAGGGAGTGATAGGTACCGAGTGGAACCCGTCGCGGCGCTACCAGCTCTCCGTGGAGGCCTACTACACCGACTTGGCCAATCTGGTGGTGCTGGACAACGCGGTGGCCGTCGATAGCGAAGGCACAACCTCGGAGGACATATTCAAAAGCGGGGGCAGTGGTTGGGCCAGCGGGGTCGAGGTCTTTTTGCAGCGGCGCACGGGTGCGCTCACTGGCTGGGTGGGCTATACCCTAGGCTGGACGCGGCGCACCTTCTCCGAACTAAACCGTGGACTCGCCTTCCCTCCCAAGTACGACCGCCGCCACGACCTGTCTTTTGTCGTCTCGTACAACTTGGGCAAATGGCGCCTTGGCTCAAACTTAGTGTACGCCACCGGACAGGCTTTCACCCCGGCCTCGGCTCGCTATTCGCTGCGCGAGCCGACCACTGGGGCGCTGCAAGACTACGTGCTACCAGCTAACCGCAACAGCGCCCGTCTGCTGCCCTATCACCGCCTCGATGCCAGTGCCAGCCGCGAGTTTGGGCTGTGGGGTACCGATGTCGAGTTCTACTTGCAAATTTTCAATATCTACAGTCGGCGCAACGAGTGGTTCGTGCAGTTCAATACGAACAATCCCGAGACCGAGCCGGAGGTGGTCAAACAGTTGCCCATCGTGCCGACGCTGGGTTTCAATTTTTCGTTTTGAGGAGAAAGTCGTGCATTACGTTTTTATTTTCCTATGCCTAACAGCCTGCGCTGCCGAGCGCCAGCCGGGTGAGCTCTTCGGCTCAGTAGAGGAAGGCAGCGAGTTGGTGGTGGACGGGGTGCTGATAGTCGATCAGCCCCTGCCCGAATTGTTCGTGCGGCGCATCCTGCCTCCCGGCCAAATCTATAGTCGGGACGCGGCGGGAGTGCCCGATGCCCGAGTGCGCGTCTTCCAAGGGGATCAGGTCTTTGAGTATGCACCTGATCCAACACCCGGTCGCTATTTGCCACCGCTAGAGGCCCCTCTTGTGCAAACCACGACCGAGTACCGGCTGGAAGTGGATGTCGAAGGCAAGAAGGTGCGCGCCCGCACGACCACGCCGGAGCGAGTGCGGGTGCGGCAGGCGGTTTTATTGGACGAAGACACCCAAGAGATCATGCGGACTCTCAAGTCATTTGCCGAAGTGGGGGACGAGGTGTACACGGCACCAGAGAATCAGCTTACTCATCTGGAGGGCTTGATCGAACTCCACTTGGAAAAGGCAGGGGAAGCGTACCAAACGGCGCTCTTCGCCTTGGAAGAGGACGCGCAATTGCTCGACGAGGATTTCCCAGATATATACGACCGGACCCCAGAAGACTTGCGCGCCAACCAATCGCCGCCCTTCGCCGCCAGCGACGGAATCGTGCGCTGGCCGTGGTTCGCCGTGGTTTATACTGGGCGTTCGCTAATAAAGGTGTACGCAGTCGATCACAACTGGTTCGAGTACGCCCGCTCTAGCCCCGACCAGCAGGAAAACCAAGGCGGCTTTGGAGGACTAGCCGGCGAAAATTTCGAGCGGCCGTTCTTTCAGGTAGAGGGAGGCATCGGGCTATTTGTGTCGGCGTCAGTGGATTCGGTGGGATTTGTCGTCCTGCCGCGACAGGCCGAATTGTCTGATTGACCAGCCGCCCGAGATATATACTATGATATATATCCTGCCACAGGAGGTAAATCTATGCAGACAGCAAAGTTGTTCAACAACGGCCGCAGCCAAGCCGTGAGGCTCCCGAAGGAGTTTCGTTTTAGCGGAGACGATGTCTATATCAAGAAATACCAAGGCATTGTCATGCTCTTGCCCAAGGAATCCCCCTGGACCTCACTAGTAGATAGCCTAGACCGATTCTCCAGCGATTTTATGAACGAAAGGAATCAGCCCAATCAGCAGGAAAGAGCGTCTCTGTGATCGATTTCCTGCTCGACACCGATACCTGCATCTACCTTTGGGAGAAACAAAATGGAGACAGAATGCATTCTCAGCGACTATCTTGAACAGGCCATGGAAGTGGCGGTTTACGACAAGTTGGATGACGGCACTTTCGCAGGGAGGATCCCACCATGCAAAGGTGTTCTCGCTTTTGGGACCACGCTGAAAGAATGTGAACGTTTATTGCGCTCTACTTTGGAGGACTGGTTGCTCCTCGGTCTGAGGCTCGGGCATACTCTACCGGTTCTTTCGGAGTACTACGACCGCTGGAAAACCCTCCAACGCGCCTGAAATTTACTCCTCGCCCTGCGGCCTCCTGCCCGCCAGATCCCGATCCATCAGAAAGAGGCCGTCGCGGCTTTCGATAATCAGCTCCATGTCGCTGACGATATTGCGGACGATGGCCTCTTCCTCCACCTGCTCGTTGACGAACCACTGCATAAAGGTGTGCGTGGCGTGGTCGCCCTCGGCGAGGGCCTCATTTACTACCGCGTAGATTTTCTTACTCAAAGCCCGCTCGCCTTCTAAGGCGAACTTGAAGGCGTCCAGCGGCGAGTCCCACTCGCTGTGTGGCTCAGCTATGGCCTGCAAGCGCACGCGGCCGTCGCGGTCGTTGATAAAGGCATAGACCCTTTCCGCGTGCATCAGCTCCTCTTGGTACTGAATCTTCATCCAGTGGGCAAAGCCATTGAGCTCGAGATCCTCGAAATAAGCCGCTAACGACAGGTACGTATAGGCTGAGGAAAACTCGTAATTGAGTTGATCGTTGAGTGCCTGTTGCAATTTTTCGTTAAGCATTTTCTTCTCCTTGATTATCGATCTGCGGCCACAAGCGACCGCAATTCTGCGGTCGGACGGCCACTGTGGCCGGACTGTTCAGTCGCCTGTTTGAGTACCCGGCTGCGCTCGTACAACTCGGCTAAATCCATCTCTCTGAGAAACACCAAGCCCCGCGTAGCGCGAATCAGGGGGCTAGGGTGCTCTTGAAACCACTCGCGGCCGAGGCATGTTTTGATTTTCTGGTACTGTTCCACCTGCACCCGGCGCGCCAGCTCGGAGAACGGGCCGTCGTGCTCGTAGCTGGGGAACGAAGCGTCGCGCTGAGAAATAAAATTACTCATAAATGCACTCTGCATCACCGAGAGCATGTTGAGCGAGACCGGCACGAAAATGTTGGCCTCACTCGGATCGAAGCGGTACCACACATTGCGATAGCCCCAAACCTTGATCGGCGCGTCTTTGCGCTGCCGCTCGTAGCGGCGCAGAGCCTCGGTGACGGCCTGCAACACCTTGTAGTGCGTGTCCGGGCCGCTGGCCTCCGGGTCCAGCGCCACACTGACCACATCGGGCGCAACTTCTTCGAGCAGCGCGAGCACAGGCAGTACATCGTCTTCCACCGTCGGCTCCTTGGTGAAGAGGTCGCCCGTGTAAAACCCGAGGCGCAAGTGCTTGACGCTGGTGCAGTCCCACCCGAGATAACCCCACGTGCATTCAGCCTCCCATTCTCTACACAAGCCCTTGAGGGTCTGAATTTGAGGCGCATCCTTCTGACCGGGATAGCGGCTGGCAAAATAAGCATCCAGCTCGGCCAGCAGTGCCTCAATGCCCTCGCGGTCCTCGACGCCATACAGCTCGACGAGGTTCCGCAAGAAGCGCCGCGCCATTCCTTCGTCGCACATCCCTAGATCGTCGGCTGCTACTCCGTCGAGATACAGCCAAACATCGCGATTGCGACCGTGCTCATGGCTCGGCGCAAAGTAGCCTTCGGCCATCAGCGCGACGAACCTAGGCAAGAAACGCCGCAGCCGCTCGATGTGATCCTCGATAAAGCGATTAGTCACCGCAGTGAAGCCGCCGGTGAAGCAGACGAAGTAATGCACATTCGTGGCGTCGCGCACGTGGCGGACGATATAGGGCAGATAGCCCAGCATTAGGTCGTCGTGGTGCGGCTCGGTGTGGAGGAAGCGCGTGGCGGCAAGGGTCTGGCAACCCCGCTCAATTTTGCCGATCAAGCGGTCGCGCACCATGCGCGTCAAGGTCTCGACCGATTCGGCGCGCCGCTGCAAAAGCACCGCACCTAGCTCGTCTTGCGCCAATTCCGCCTCAGTCAAATCGACGACCTTCTTGCCCAACTTGTCGGCCAGTTCGACGACGATTTTTTCCACCGCTTCGTCGTCGATAGCCTCCTGCTGCTGCAAAAGCACCCGCTGCCGCACCCGCAGCAACTTGGCCGCGCCGCGCGTGATGTAAAACCGCGCGCGTGGCAGGCGGTGCAGGACCGAGGCCGGATAGCGCACGTCAGCCGCTTCTTCGATAGCGGCGGCGACAATCCCCGCCTTGGCCTCGCCCGCGGCGATAATCACAGCGCAGGCATCGGGACGGGCGGCGATGGTGCCGAGGCCAATGGTGATGACCAACCGCTTGCGCGCCACCTCCATGCCGCCAAGATCGGCGGCCGCAGCCGCTTGCGTTTCGTAGTTGACCTCGGTCAGCCGCGTCGTCGAGAAGTGGTCTGAGCCACGCACGTTGAAGCCAATGTGCCCGTCCGGGCCAATGCCGCCCAAAAAGAAACCAATGCCGCCAAGGACGCGGATCCGCTCCTCGTATTCCAAGCACCACTGGTCAATCCTTTGCAGCGCGTCTTGCTGTACCTGTTCCAACAGAGTGCGCGCAGGCCGATAGCGCAGCGACAAGTCAACCGCGCCATCGGGCCACACCTCGGCGAGGGTCTGGCCGGTCCGCAAGCCGATCTCCGCGCAGTTGATCAGCAGCGCTTTGGCCGGGTCGAGCCCAAAGCCGTCGATGTAGAAGCGGTTTACATAGCTGTAGAAGCTGTTGTCCTGCTGGGGGTCTATTGGATAGAACTCGTCGATCTGCACGAAGTGCAAGCCGCGCAGGTCCGGTTTGCTCGCCGGGTTGACGCCAGCTTCTGCGAGCGTGCTTTGGACTTCGGCCTCGTCCCAATGCCGCACCATCCGCTGGACCCAGCGGATGAAGTACTGCGGGGTCTTGCCCGTCGGCAGCGAGATCACACCTTCGGGATGCTCCTGCACCCATTCGATGAAGCGCATCGCCGCCAGCTTGCCTAGCCCTGGGAAGTTGTCCACCACGATGGTTTTGATCTTTTCAGTCGGCGGATAGAGCGCGTCAAAGGGCGAGGCGGCTACGGCGCGGTATTCTACAGGGGTAAGGTCTTCGGTATGTGCCATGATGGGGAGTAAGGAATGGGGAGTGGGAGTAGATAGAATCTAAAGTACTACCACAATACCACAAAAAGTAGGATGCTCGCGACCGCCAAATAAACCCCGATCCACACCCCCGGCCGCAAATACCAGCGCGGACCGTCCTCGCCGACCGCAAAAGGATACTCCGGTCGGATGGGTGCTTCCGTCAAGGTCTTCTGCAACCAAGTGCCTTCCAGCACCGCGAGCCGCCGGGCCATGAGCGGGCGCAGTGCAGCCGGGTCTTCGTGGCGAACGTAAATCAGCCCGCGCAATTCTTCGTCGCGCACCGGACCGCGCCGCCAGTCAATCAGCTTGGAGGCGATGAGCATACTCACCGCCGGCAGCACCAAGTTCCACAGGTAGGTCCACCAAGTATTCTGGTACCACACCGGCAGCGGCCACTCGTTGAAGTCGGCCAAAATCGCCGACATCCCATAGCCCAAGCCCACCAGCAAACCGACGATTCCGGTCTCGCGGTGTACGCGCGTAAAGACCCCCATCAAAATGACCGTCATCAGTGGCACGGCAATAGCCCCGGCCAGCCGCAGGTAGAACAGCAGCATCCCCTTCTCGCCCAAAAAGGGCACATAGACAAAGCCCAGCGCCAGAATGATCGGCACCGAGATCCGCCCCACTTTGGTGTAGTGCGCATCCGTGCCATTTTTGACGATAAAGCGCGCGTACACGTCGCGCACAAACAGCGAGGAAATGCCAATGCCGATGGAGTCGAAAGTCGAGTACCCAGCCGCCACCAGCCCAGCGACCACCAGCCCGACCAATCCAGCGGGCAGGTACGCTTCGATCATCAGCGGATAGGCCTGATCGACGATTTCCAAGCCGGGAAACTGCGCCCGCGCCATCGGCCCCAAGCTGACGTTGAAAAACAGGCAGATCGCCGTGGCGATGCTGGCCACCAGCGCGGCCATTTTGAAGTCCCACTCCGAGCGCGCGCCGAGGAAGCGGATGGCCTCATACTGATTGATGACCGCATACGTAATTAATACCACCAAGAAGCCGAAGATCACTATGAAAGGAGGCACACCGGGCGGCGAATAGCCACCCACGTGCAGCAGCGTATCCGACAGCCCTTCTTCCACGGCCTCCAGCCGCGCCGTCACCCCATCCCAGCCGCCCAATCCCGAATAGACAAATCCCCACAGCACAAAAGAGGCCACGATCATCGTCGCGCTTTGCAGCGCATCGGTCAGCACCCCAGCCCGCAAGCCGCCGCGCACGATGTAGAGCACCGAACTGAGCGCCACGCCCACCACCACTAACCAGCAAGTCGTCTCCTCGATTCCGGCGATGATATTGAGCACCAGAAACATGGAAAAGAAGATGTTGCCCAGCACGTTGGTCCGCGACTGGACGTTGATCAATACTGCCAGCAGGCGGGCCGCTGGCCCGAAGCGAAACTCCAGCCACTCGGCGTTGGTAAAAACCCCAGAGCGGTACATCGGCACGATGACGAAGAAGCTGAGCACGGTCCACCCCACGGCAATCCCCAGCCACCACTGCGCCAACTGCGACAGCCCGAGGTTGTACGACCCGCCGACAATGCCGACGTAATCGCCGCTATCAACGGCCGTGCCAAACGCCGATAGCCCGATCACCCACCAAGGCATGGACTTGGCCGCGAGGTACCAATCGAAGCTCTCGCCCTTGTTGCGGAAGGCAATCAGGCTGTAGGCGACGATGCCGCCGTTGAGCACTACCACGACGGCCCAGTCTAAAGCAGTCATCGCATCACGGGGCTGGTAGGTGGTATCCGTCCTTGCCGACTGTTATCTTGGCTAAGATGCCTGGGTTTTCCGGCGGCGCGCCCCCGCCGTAGGTGACGTAGAGCGTCTTGCTTTCCTCGCCGCGACCAAACGCCACATTGGTCGGAACCACGGGCGTGGGGATATAGCCCAGTTCCTCACCACTGGGCGCATACACCACAATGCCCGGGCGCGTCACATCCCGCACCGCCACGTACAGATTCCCCTCGGCATCGACGACTAGGCCATCCGGCCCGTCTTCGGGATAGTAATCGACCATCACTTCGCGGAAGGTGGCCGTGCCGTCGGGATGCAGATCGTACGCCAACAGCGCCATCCGGCCCTTGTGCGCCGGCATGTCTAGCAATTGGAATATCCCCGTATTGCCGTTGTCGTTGCTCACCACGTAGAGCGACTGCTGATCTGGGGACACGCAGACGCCGTTGGGCTTGCCCGCGTCGGTAATGATCCGCTCAATGGTGCCGTCCAGGTCAATCCGGTACACCGCCATCACCGGCTGGTCAATCGGCTCGTGCCCTAGGTAGCGCGGGTCGCTGAAGTAGATGCGGCCCTTTTCGTCGATGGAAATATCGTTGGGAGCGTTAAAGGGGCGGCCCTCGTACAGTCCGGCGATGATCTCGGTCTTGCCGGTTGTAAGGTCCGTGCGCGTCACGCGCCGCCCCCCGAAATCCGCGCCCTCCGCGGCGATCAGCCGGCCCATCGCGTCGAACTTGAGGCCATTGGACATGCCGCTGGGCGAGCGGAAGATCGCGGTCTGGCCGGTCTGGGGATCGTAGCGCCAGATGTGCCCGGCCTGCATCCCCGATTCCATGGAAAAGGTAATGTCGCTAAAGTAAACCGAGCCATCGAAGGCCACGGCCGGCCCCTCGGAAAAGAATGCGCCGTCGAAGAGCACTTCGAGCTTGGCACCTGGGGGTATAATCGACGGATCGCCCGTCGGCTCTTGGGCGAAGGCCGTGCTGGCGACCAAGGCCAGCGCGATTGTGGCGAGACGTTGCATCATGGTATCTCTCCTTGAATTATGTGAAAGGTAGGGGGCGGTTTGAAACCGCCCCCTACCGATTCGGCGCAGATGCATAACATCAGTTGGTCAGGAAAACACCGCATCGTACAACCGCCGGACGCCTTGGCAATGCCCCTCCAAGACCGCCTCTAGCGGTTCGTCCAGTTCCAGCAGTTCCGTTAGGATTTGACGGTCCTCCTCCTCTTCGGGCACCGCGTACACCGGCTGGGCGTCCTCAATTTGCAGCAAGTTTTCTAGCTGCCGCAAAAAGCGGTAGGCCTCCTTTAGGGTCTGGGCGTCCGCTGGCGCAAGCAATTCGGCCCGGCGCAGGCGCTCAATCGCCGTCAGGGTATTGTGGGCGCGGATTTGGGGATGGGTATGGCCGTTGAGTAGCTGCAAGCACTGGACGATGAACTCGATGTCGCGGATGCCGCCAGGCTGTAGCTTGATATTGTTGTCGCCGGCCCTACTCGCTATCTCGGCTTCAATGCGCTGCTTGACGCGGGCAATCTCTTGGCGCGGGTCGTCCGCGAAATGGCCCGGAAAGACAAAAGGGACCAGCATCTGGCGAAACTGTCGCCACACTTGAGTTGAACCAGCGGCGCGGCGGGCCTTAATCAACATCTGGCGCTCCCACAACTCGCCCCGTTCCTCGTAGTAACTCAAGTAGCTGGCCAAGGGTCGCACTAAGGCTCCATCAATTCCATCGGGTCGCAGCCGCATGTCAACGCGATAAAAAAATCCCTCCCCGGTCATCTCGGTCAACAACTGGATAAGCCGTTCGCCCAAGCGCCGAAAAAACTGGCCGTTATCTACTGAATAGCCGCCGCGCGGAGCGCGCGTTTCGCCTTCTTCGTCGTAGATGAACAACAAATCGATATCCGAGCTGTAGTTGAGCTCTTGACCGCCGTACTTGCCCAAGCCCACCACGCAAAACTTAGCCGGCCGGCCGCGCTCGTCCAGCGGCCGGCCCCAGCGCAGCAGCAACTCCTCCCAAGCCCACTTTAGGGCCTGATCTACGATCCCGTCGGCCAAGTCGGCCAGTTCGCGGCCGACCTGCCGCACGTCTTTCATTCCCAGCACTTGGGCCGCGCCCAACCGCAGCAATTCGCGCCGCTGGAATCGGTACAAGTCCGCGAGGGGATCGTCACTATCCGTCTCTTGGATTAGGGCGCGGCGCAGGGCAGACAGGGGCAGCGGCTGGCTCAGGTGGGCCGTCTCAACCAGCAGCCAATAAAGGTGCGCCGGGTCGCGCATCAAGGCATCGGTCAAAAAGCCGCTGTAGCTCAAAATCTGCGCCAATTGCTGCCCCAAGATGGGAGTGTCGTTGGTCCGGTGATGTAGCGCCGTTATTCCGCCCGCTCTCTGCAAAAACCGCTCCAACCGCCGCAGCGCTTGGTCGGGCTGGACGGATTGGCTCACCGCCGCCAGCAGCGACACTGGGGGATCTAAGGCGTAAACTGGCCCCGCCAAATCGACCAACAGGTCCAGCCGCCGCAGGGCTTGATAGGGCTGGTCAAAGCCCAATTGCGCTAGGGTATGGCACGCTGGCCCGGTCGCTTCTTCATAGACCCGATGGGCTAGACGCATACTCTCTTGGAACGCAGGCATCAAGCACCTCCTTTAATGCTCACGCCCTCGGCGGCCACGGATCCAAACAGGCCCCGGTCGGCCGCGGCCCGGTCGGCCGCCAGCGGAACGCATCATACGACTGGTATTCCAAATCCAACCACGGTGTCTCCAGCCGCTTGTACCCCTCGTAGCGCGAGGTCAGCGCCGCTTCGAGGATGCCGCTGGTCAGCAATGTGCGTTCGACCGGATACTGGGCCTCGCCGCTCAGGAACATCTCTTCGACATTGAGCGACAGATAGCTGAAATGCGCGTACGCCCCTTCCGGCCCGCCGTGCCCTTGGGCGTGAAATTCGCAGGCTTGCACTTGGCCGCCGACCCGCGCCGCGTACGCCAAATCGTGGACGTAGCCGTTGAGCATCAGTACGGCCCCTCGCAAGCCGTCGCTGTATTCCACCGCAAAGAGCGCCGGATTTTGACAGTGTTCCTCCATCGTCCCCTCGGGCTTGTCGCCAATAGTCTCGCAAGCAGCCTCTGCTAGTTCCCGTGACCACAACCCCGCATCCGCGGCCCGCCACACAGCCTCTCCCTCCAGACAAGTCACCGCCGCCACTCCCGTCTCACCGCCTCGCCGCCGCTCGACCATGCACTGGAGCACTTCGAGCGTGTGGAACCCGTAGATATCCAACCCGGAAAACCCTATCGCCACCGCCTCCTCCACCGGAGTTTCCAACTCGTGCTCGACCCAAGGCTGTCGCCAGCACACCGGCAGCGAAGACCCACCCATAAACGCCGCCCCCACCGCCTGCGCTCGTTGGTACATCCACAGCGCATCGGTCCAGCTATAGGACAAGTGCTTGTCGTTGAACACCGGCACCCCCCGCTTCGACGTCGCCATCACCCCGCAGATTTGCTCCATAAAGTAGCGCCGCGGATAGAGCTGCTGCTCCTTCTCATTCCAAGCGTAATCCCCGTGCTCGCCAATGGACAGCACCCCATCCACCGCCAACTCCCGTCCCCCCAGACACAGCGCCGCTGAGATGCTGTTAAAAATCGGCACCCCGTGCTCTTGGGCCATCGCCCGTCCCATGTCGTTTTCTGGAAACTGGTCGATGTACATAGACGCGACCTCGACCCTCGGCGCGCACAAGCCCTCGTCCGTGGGAAACCCCTTGAGGAACTTGGAGACGATCACGTCGGCGTGCGACCGAGGGCGGTATTCGGTGATGATCGCCGCGATTTTCTTTTTGCTCATTTTATTTCACTACCTCATCGCCGCCAACGCAGCAAACAACGCCTTGATGTACCCCACCGAGTACGCCAACCCCCGCGTCAGTGCCCCCTCGTCTCCCTCTAGCGCCGGGATGTGGTCGGGGTTTATGCACCCATCGAAACCCACCCGGTCCAGTTCCAGCAAAATTTTAGCCATGTTCATGTCGCCGTCGTCGAGCAGGGTTTCCTCAAACCCCCCAGCCGTGGCCAAGCTCCCGCGCACATTGCGCAAATGCACCATGAAAATCCGGCCCTTGCGCCCATAGTTGTGCACCTCGTCGAGCACCAACGGCAAACCCCCGGCCTCGGCGCGGGTGCCGCAGCAGTAGAGGTAGCCAACTTGGCGGCTGGGAAAGGCGTCGATGACCTTGTGAAAACCCAAGCCACCCAGCGGTGTATCCGGCAGCGGCGAGTCCGAAGGATGGATCGCCAACTTGATGTCGCGGTCTTCGGCAATGGGCACCAAGCGCTCGTACACCGTGCAAAAGCGCGCCCACCAAGCATCGAGTTGTTCTAGCGAAGGCGGCCCCTCGTCGCTCTCGGCCAAGCTGCGGCTCTCGGCCCGGTAATGATAGCCACCGCGCCGCGGCGAGTTCCAGCGGTGGAGCATCCAAGGAAACACATCGCCGTGGAATCGCTGCCGCGCAATGGGCGCGCCGGCCTCGGCAAATACCTTTAGCGCATTGGCCGCGTTTTCCAACTCCTTCTCGCAGCCATCCTCCCCAGACATGAACTTTTCGGTTATGTCCGGCAGAGTCACGCGGTTGAAGTCCAGCCCCCAAGAACGGACTTTTTTTCTTATTTTTATCACGGCGTCCAAGTCGGGATAGCCCTGCTCTTTGACCCCGGGGAAGTAATCTCCCGAGCCAAAGTCCAAGCAATCGACTCCAAGCTGGGTAACGTAGCGCAGGTACGATTCCGACAAATCGCCGTGCCAAACGGATATTTTGAACATCGCTCACCCTCCTTTTGCGGGGCACAAAATAGCCAAGTCCCCCCAATCCAACAAGCAGCCCCCTCTTGCCCATAGGACGACACAACATGCCAGCACAGCCTCCCGACTTCACGCTCACCCTAGACGTCCGCGACTACGAATGCGACTTACAGGGCATTGTCAACAACGCGATCTACCAACACTACCTCGAACACGCCCGCCACCAGTATCTGCAAAGCCTCGGCCTCAGCTTTGCCCGCTTCCACGAACAGGGCCACGACTTGGTCCTCACCCGCGCTGAAATCGACTACAAGACCCCCCTCCGCAGCGGCGACCGCTTCACAGTCGAGTTGCGCGTAGAGCGAGAGAGCCGCCTGCGCTTCTGCTTTGTTCAAGATATCTTCAGAGAAGCCGACGGCGCACACGTACTACACGGCCGCCTCATCGGCACCAGCCTCAACCGCGATGGGCAGCGCGGATTCCCGCCTGAGATAGAGGAACTGTTGGCGAATCGCTGATTTTTTGTCGGATACGTCAGTACACGTGCGCGCGTTGCGCTTGTTTTGCTCAATCGTTACGCTCAATCTTGTTCCTTCGCTTTAGGAGTCGTCATGCCCGTATCCTACCCCCGCATTCCCTATGGTTGGGCCGATTTCAAGGCCATTCGGTTAGAAAACCGCCTCTACGTCGATAAGACCCGCTTTGTCCACGCACTCGAAGAGGAGCGCTACGTCTTTCTGATTCGCCCCCGTCGCTTTGGCAAATCCTGCTGGGTGTCCCTGCTGGACAACTACTATGAACGCAACCGCGCCGACGCCTTTGAGGCCGTCTTCGGCGGCACCCACTTGGGGCGGCAGCCGACCGACAACCGCCACCGCTACGTCGTGTTGCGCTTCAACTTTTCGGCGTTTGACAATACCTTGGAAACCCTGCGGGAGCGTTTTGAAACCTACTGCCACTTGATCGTCCGCCACGCGCTAGAGCGCAATCGGGATCTGTTTCCCGAAAAGCAAGTGGAGCGCATCCTCTCCCTGCCCTCCATCGACGCCAAGCTCAGCGAGTTGTTCTTGTATGCGGGCGATCATGGCATTTCGCTATACGTGCTCATCGACGAGTACGACAACTTCGCCAACACGGTACTGGCCTATCACGGGACAGAGGCGTATCAGTCTTTCACCCACGGCGGCGGCTTCTATCGCAATTTCTTCGCCACGCTCAAGGATGGGGCCGGGCAGAGCGATGGCGGTCTAGAGCGCATGTTCATCACCGGGGTATCGCCGATCACCATGGACGACGTGACAAGCGGCTTCAACATCGGCAAGAACATCAGCTTGCACCTAGAGTTCAACGACATGCTCGGCTTCACCGAGGAGGAGGTGCGCAATCTGTTGGAAATGTACCGCGACTACGGCGTGTTCAATCAGGATGTCGAAGCCGCGCTAGAAGTGATGCGGGAGTGGTACAACGGCTATCGGTTCGCCGAGGACGCCGAGGGCGACCTCTACAACACCGACATGGTGCTCTATTTCCTCGATGAATCCATGCCGAACAAAAAAGCACCCCGGGAACTGATCGACACCAATGTCCGCATCGACTACGGCAAGCTGCGCCACCTGCTGACGGTCAATCGCCAACTCAACGGCAACTTCGACCTGCTCCGCCACATCATCGGCGAGCAGAGCACCGAAAGCAACATCCAACTCAGCTTCCCCTTGGACCGGCTGGACCGGCGCGAAAACTTCCTGTCGCTGCTGCATTACTTCGGCCTACTCAGCATCCGCGACGTGTCATACGGCGTACCCCGGTTGGGCATTCCCAATCAAACAGTCAAGCGACTGATGTACGGCTACCTGCGCGATGCGTACGATGATGTAGGGGTGTTTTCCCTCGATGTGTACACCTTCTCCCGCTTAATGCGGCAGATGGCCTACGATGGAGCTTGGCAACCCGTATTGGACTTTTTGTGCGAGGCCTTCGCCGAACAAACCGGGATCCGCGACTACATGGATGGCGAAAAGGTGATTCACGGCTTTGTCGCGGCTCACTTCAGCATGGTGGATCAGTTTCTGCTCCACTCGGAATACGAACTGAACAAGGGGTTCGCGGATCTCTACTTAGAGCCATTCGTCGCCCAATACTCCGACATGAGGTACGGCTACGTACTCGAACTTAAGTACCTGAAACGAAGCGAGACTCTTGACGAATCCATCGTGGCGGACAAGGTGCAAGAGGCCGTGCTCCAGTTGCGCTCCTACTTAGCGGACCCGTCCTTGCCGCGCCGCTACCCGTCGGTGCAGCACCTTGGCTTGGCGATGGTGTTTCACGGTTGGGAGCTGGTGGCTTACGAGGCGGTAGGCGACGCTGAGGGCTAACGCGGAACCTTTTTTTATCGACGTCCCATGCGAGGCTCTCTCTATTTAAAGGAATTGACTTTATGAAGTTGTTTATCGGCGGTCTTATCGGACTGATGTTGAGCGTTCACGTCGGCGCAGAGCCGCAGCTTGAGGGCCGAGTGCGCCTGTCGTCTGGGCAGCCAGCGGCGGGTGTGCAAGTGCGGCTGTTTGATTTGACCGATCTGCGCCGGTTCGTCGGCACGACCACGGACGAAGCCGGTTTTTTTGCGCTGTCTTTGCAAACGTTCTCTACGAAAAGGGGCACGGCTCTGCCGACCGACTTTGCGCTGGGGCAGAATTACCCCAACCCGTTCAATCCTTCGACCATCATTCCCTACCAACTACCGGCGTCTGCCCACGTGCGGCTGGAAGTGTTCAATGTGCTGGGGCAGCGGCTGGCGACGTTAGTCGATGCGGAACAGTCGGCGGGGGCGCACACGACGCAATGGGACGCTACGGATGCGTCGGGACGAGCCGTGGGAGCAGGAGTGTATATCTACCGGCTGAGTAGCGGTGGAATGACGGAGAGTCGGCGGATGGTGTTGGTGGATGGGCAGGCGGGGATTCCGACGGTGGCTCTGGGATCGGTGCAGTTGGCGGTGGAAGAGACAGCGGCAACCGGCCTTCCGGTCTATGGGCTGACCGTTTCGGGCGAGGGTTTGGTCGCGTATGTGGACCCGGCTTTTCGGGTGGGGGTTGACGAGGCGGACATTGTGCTCAAAGAGCACGGCGGCAGTCCGCGGATGAAGCTCACTACGGGCAGGATTTTAGGCGATGTGAACAACGATGGCCAAGTCGATGCCTTCGATGCGCTGTATGTGCTGCTGTACAGCGAGGATTCGTCTATTACGCTCCCCAACAACGGCGACATTTCTCTCGGCGATGTCAACGGCGATGGCCAAGTCGATCTCGCCGACGCCGTGCTCCTCGCCACATACAGCGTCAATCCGTCCGATCCCACGTTGCCGCCGGGGATCGGCCAAGCCGCAAGCGTAGCTTCCGTGAATCTGGACATCGCTTTGTCGCATATATATTGGACGGATTCAAGCAGGGGAACCATCCATCGTGCGAACTTGGATGGATCCAACGTCGAAACCCTCATCACCGGAGCAGACGCTCCCAATAGTCTAGCGTTGGATGTGGATGGAGGACACATATACTGGACAGATTGGGAACGAGGTACCATCCGTCGCGCGAACCTGGATGGGTCTAACGCCGAAACTCTCCCCATCGATGTAGACACTCCCACTCCGCATCATCCCCGCGACTTGGTGTTGGACGTGGATGGAGGACACATATACTGGATGGCCTCGTTTACAATCCATCGTGCGAATTTGGATGGCTCAAACGTCGAAACCCT
This sequence comes from Candidatus Latescibacterota bacterium, assembly GCA_965116675.1. Classification (GTDB taxonomy): domain Bacteria; phylum Latescibacterota; class UBA2968; order UBA8231; family UBA8231. Next base: position 4,502,446 of record OZ220721.1, on the reverse strand, counting down.
CATCTCTTGGGCAGACTCTCCTCGCGGCCTAGCGTTAGACATAGCTAGAGGCCACATGTACTGGATGGAATGGGACACGTCGGGCACGTTCTGGGAAGGTACAATCCGTCGTGCGAACTTGGATGGGTCCAACGCCGAAACCCTCATCGAACCGAGGCTTCCACACGGCATCGCTCTCGGGCCTTGAGTCCCAAGAGCTAGCCTAACGAGCAATACCTGCCAACCGCGATAACCACCGGCTCGCCTTCACCGCCCACGCACGCGAAACGCGGCGAGCCGCTTCTGTATTCGTTTGTCTCTCTCTAAGCCAGCTTCCAGCTAACGCGCCACCCCGATATCCGAGGCGTTTTCGACTTGTAACTTTGAAGCGACCCAACGAGGGCTTTAAGACACCTTTAAACTACTTTTGAGGGAAAGTAGTTTAAAGGTGCTGAATCAGTCGGCGTACCTGTTGCGATGCGCTCGATTTCCCCAACCCCCATCGCTGTATCCTTTCCGCTACACTCCAACGCCTCACATCCTCTCCTTCCCCTCTGAGCCGCCGCCTTGGCACGATTCTTGCAATCTTGCAATTAGGAATTGCGAATAGCCCCAACCGTCCCCTCTGATTCGGACGGCTTAGTACTCTCTAATTCCTAATTGCTTCCCATGGCCGACTTTGATATTGTTTCCAAGTATTTGATTCAACACTACCCCGACGACGTCGCCCGCTTCGCGCTCGGCCGCGACGACGTCGAGTTCGTAGAATGGCTCGACACCGAACAGACCGGCTTCCAAGCACGCCGACCCGATAGCCTGCTGCGGGTGCGCCTAGGCGGCGAAGCGGTGGTCGTCCATACGGAGTTTCAAACCACCGACAGCACCCATCCGCCGATGCCGAAGCGGATGGCCGGGTATATCTGGCGAGTCATTGAGCAATACGGCCTGCCGGTGTATTCCAGCGTGATCTACCTGCGGCCGGACGCCGGCCGGCACGATCCGGGGTATTATCTACAGGATCGTCCCGGCCACCGCATCCTGATAGAGTACAAGGTGATCCGGCTGAGCCAACAGGCCGGTCCGCCGGTGTTGGCGGCGGGACCGGCAGGGCTGCTGGCGTTTGCGCCGTTGATGCAGCCGCCTGCGGGGCAGACCAGCGAGGCGTGGCTGCGTCAATGTATGCAGGCGGTCCAGGCACTACCGCTGGCGGAGTCGGCGCGGGGCAATTTAGTCGGCGGCCTGTCGGTGCTCAGCGGGTTGGTGTACGCGCCCGAAACCATTGCGGCTATTCTTTTCCAGGAGGGGATCATGGACCTTATCCGCGAATCATCGTTTGCCCAATACCTCACCCAACAAGCCCGCGAAGAAGGCATTGAGCAAGGCATTGAGCGAGGGGGCCGAGAACGCGCCATTGAAGATCTGCTTGACGTGCTGGAGATCCGCTTTGCACTCGGCGCGTCGGATCCGTTGGCCGCTCGCATACGGGACATCAGGGACTTGCAGCGTCTCAAGCAGTTGCATCGGGCGGCGATCCAAGTAGAAAATCTGGAGGCATTCCGGCCCCTCCTAGAAGCCGACGAGTAGCCCACGCGCACTAAGGCGAGCCGCTTCTGTATTCGGTTGTCCCTCTCCCATCCAGCTTCCGGCTACCGCGTCAACTCCAACCCCGCTTCTCGCAGGTACCCCTCACACTCAGCCAGCGATTCGCCGACCAGCAACACGGTGGCAAAAGAACGGGCCTGAGCCGGATCGGTCGTAAAAAGCACCCCCTCGCTCAACTGCTTGCCGTCAGGCATCAACTCGGCCGGATGCGCAGCCTCCAGCGCAGCAGCACATTCAGCCAAGCCAGCAAACCCAGCCGCTGCCACCTCGCGCCGGCTAATCACCAGCCACAGAGCCGTGCGCGCCGAATTAACCATCTGTTGCAGCTTGAGCGCCACCCGCCCCATCGTCGTGCGCGAATTGACCTCCACAATCGGCTTTAGCCGCAGACGGTCGCGGTCGCGGTACACCATAGCATCCACGCCGACCGGCCCCTGATAACCAGCAGCGCGCAACGGCTCAGCGAGCCATTCGGCAAGCTGTTCGCCCAACTTCGGCAAGCGGCGGGCATCGCGCCCATCGCCGTAGAGAAACCGCTTCACCTCCTCGTCGAGGCCAGCGGTAAGCGAGCCGACAAACGAGCCGCGATACTGGCCGCGCCCATCGGTAAGAAATCGCGTCCAGCCAGCCACCGCCGTCTCACCCTCGGCCCCCACGTCAAAATGCAGCGACAGATCTACCACCTTGTCGAGCCACGGCTCTACTACGACTTGGCCTTGCTGCCGCAAAATATTCTCCAAGCGACCGCGCTGCTCCGCGCGCAGTTGTCCACCACGGCAGTGGATTTGACCGCGCCCCGAAGAGCCGTATATAGCCTTGACGACCATCGCGTCAAAACCCACCTCCGCCAAGCGCTCCATCTCCGCCAAGACTTGTTCTGTCGTCTCGCAGCCCGTCCCAACTACATCCGTCCCGCAGAAATAGCCGGCCTCCTGCGCCGCAAGAAACTCCCCCAACCGCGCCGCACTCCACGACTTGGCGTAGAGCGACCGAACCGCCGCGCTCCAGCAAGGCCCTTCTCCACCGCGAGGCAAGCCCTCAACCAAAGGAGCAAGCAACTCGGCACTGTCTGGACTCCAACCCCAGGGCCTGAGCGCATTGACCTTGCGTTCGGCAAGTGCCGCTAGGCCATCCGCACTGCACTCGACGAACTCCGGTATCGCAAAGCCCAACCCCTGCATCCGCCGCAGAAAGCCCGGCGAAGGCTTCTCGCGCAGGAGCACCACGTCGTCGCGGACGCACAGCAGCATGGGCAGCGCTTGGAAGTCAGCTTCCAACTCGGCCACCCGCTGCGACGGCGTTAAACCCGGCCGCCCCAACGCCACCTGCTCCTCGCAGTTGGCGTTGAACCAGTACACAGCCGGGCAGCGTCCCCGCGACTGCGAGAACAACTCCAGTTCATCGATATAGTCCGCAGAAAGCCCAGCCTGAAGCCGACCCGCACGGTTGAAACCAAGGCCCTTGGCCCGCGCCGGCCCCAGCGGGAAGCGCAATGCTTGGCGATAGGCGTCCCACTCGCTCACCCCGGCCTCCTGCCAGCGCCTAAACCACGTCAACCCGTGTTTGACGTGGCCGATTTCATCGCGGTAGATCCGCTCCAGAATCGCCGCAGTCTCTGGGTCGTCCAATTGCCGATAGACCTCGGCGTAGTGCCGCGCGTAGTCGAGATTGGCTTGTTCGAGGGTCAGGCTCAAGCCCGTTACAAAGTCCATCGGGGTCTCCATCGGCCCGATGGCCTTCCAGAAAAAATCGCCGACCGGGATTTCGCCAAATTGCACCCCAATCTCCTGCATCCGCCGCTGGTAGAGCCGCACGTGCTCCTGCTCGTCTTTGAGCGTCTGCACCAAGCCGCGGCGAAACTTCTCCGGGGCCTGCGGGAATTTCAGCAGCGCCAATGCCATCAGCTCCAAGGCAAGCAGCTCGTGGTTGGCAAAAAAGTGCAAGACCAAACCGCGCTCTTTTTCGCTGTGGAAGTGGCGCACGTCGCGGAAGCGGAGCTTCTCCCGGTGGTGCCACTCGTCCAGCCCCAAGCCGGGCGGACGACCCGGCGCACTGGGAGTCGCAATCCCCGCACCAGGCTCGTGGTCCTCGTAGCGATCGAGGACGACCAGCTTGTCTTCCCAGCGCGTGCCGAATAGCACCTGCTCGGCGAATTGGCGAATTTCCATGTGGGGAATATAATGCACTGACGTTGTGCATAGGAGTTTGCCCGAGCGGTACCTCTCGCCCGGTAGTAGCTCTTAGATTAGCCAATAATAGTTTTGACTATCTGCCGGAGTTGGTCTTGGTCTGCCGGTTGAAGTTGCCCCAACTTTTTAATGACCAGCCCTTTTTCGATGGTGGTGATTACCGGCTTTACGACCGAAGGTTTGAGCAGTCCGGCTTGCCGCCAGTCGCCTATCGAGCATTCTCCCAGTGTTTGCACGGATTCAACTCGGCTTGTAACGGCCATAATGACAACATCCGGTTTGGCGGCATTATAAGCAGATGTACTGATAATAGTTGCTGGGCGTTTTTTATGGCTAGTTTGATCGGTAAAAGGGAACGGCACCAAGACGATGTCGCCGAAGCTATAGGTTGTCGTAATCTGCATCTTCTGAATTATCCCAGACTCGATTAAAGCTGGCCTCAGCGGTTCTTAATGTAGCCTGAATTAGTTCCCGCTCCCGATCTTTTTGGTAGAGGAAATCGATAAAATCCTCAACCGTGGCAAGGCGTTCCGGCGGCAGCAATTGGAGCTTGTAAAGTACCTGTTGAATGAGTGCTTGTTGGTCCGTATATGAAGTCATAAGAATTTCCTTAGATGAGTTGATTTAAGTACAATAAGTAAGTTGTGGTTCAAGTGCGCCACCCCACCACTTCCAAAAGGAGCCCCCAATGCAGGTCCAATCCGTCGAACTCATCCACTTAGACGTTCCGTTTACCGACCACACCAATCAGCACATGCAGTACTGGCTGCCGCATTGGCGCATTGTCCAACTCTGCAAAGTCACCCTCGCCGACGGCACCATAGGCTGGGGCGAGACCATCCCCAACTACACGTGGGCCAAGGTCCCCGAAGACATCGAAGACCGCATCGTCGGCCGTGCCGTCGGCGATTTGCTGTGGCAGGATGCGCTGGGGGCCGGGGTCCAGCAGGCGCTTTTCGACGCAGTGGGCAAGGTCTTAGGTGCCCCGGCCTACCGCCTGTTGGGCACCAAGGTCCGCACGTGGTGTCCGCTATCGTGGTGGGCGATGGACATGCCGGCCGCAGATTGGGCGCGCCAGTGCGCCGACGCCGTCGCGCAGGGCTATACCACCGCCAAGCTCAAGGCGCGAACATGGTACGACCTGCACGCCTGTATCCAAGCCATTATTGAGGCCGTCCCCCCGCAATTCAAGCTCGACTTGGACTTCAACGGCACGCTCGCCAACGCCGCCAGTGCCGTCGAGTTTTTATCAACCTTGGAGCAATACCCACAGGTGGCCATGATCGAGACGCCGATCCCTCAATCCGATGTGGCCGGCAACGCCCAAATCCGCAACCACATCCGCCGCCCGCTGGCCATGCACTACGGCTCGCCACCGATTCTCACCACCCTGCAAGAAGACGTGGCCGACGGCTTTGTCGTCTGCGCTGGAGCCCACGGCATCGCGCAGCAATCCGCAGTCGCCGACGTGGCCAACAAGCCCTTCTGGCTCCAGCTCGTCGGCACGGGCATCACCACCACGTGGGCTGCTCACTTGGGCGCGGTCTGCCCCCAGAGCAAGTGGCCGGCCATTACCTGCATGAACATCTGGGAGAGCCAGCTTTTGGCCGACCCCATCCAACTGCGCGGCGGCTATTACCGAGTCCCAGAACAACCCGGCCTCGGCATCGAGATTGACCTCCAAGCCATAGAGCAATATCGCGTGGATTACAGTTGGGTCGATCCGCCCCGCCACGTCTATCGCTACGCCCGCGCCAACGGCGAAGTCACCTACTATGGCTGCTCCAAGCAAGACCTCCACAACGAGTACCCCCGCGACGCCATGCCCGTCTGCGAAAGCGGCTCCGAATGCCTCCCCGTCGAAGACGATGGCAGCCGCGAGTTCGCCCAGATTTACGAAGCCGTACAGGATGGAGGGACGTTTAGAAGAGTAGAGTAAGCAAATCCGTGAACAGGACCTCTTACTCGCGCCGCTACGACCTCGACGCCCTGCCCGCCACGGCGATGCTGCTCGGCATCTCCCTGTCCGCTACACTTGGCTGGGCCGATTGCGGAACGGTCCCCGCGTCCGCCCGACGAGCTAGCGTTACACTTTCATCGTCGCTAGGGCATTTTCGTAAGCGCCGTACGTCGCATCATCAAACAGGACGAAACGCACCTCATCGAGATCATCGTGCGCTTCGAGGAATTGCTTCACCGCATTGAGCGCAATGACCGCGGCTTGCGCGACCGGATAACCGTACACGCCGGTGCTAATGGATGGAAAGGCAATCGTCTTGATGCCGTGCTCCACTGCGAGTCCTAAGCTCTCCCGATAACAGCTAGCAAGAAGTTCGGCCTCACCAGCAGTTCCACCTCGCCAGATCGGCCCCACAGTGTGTATAACGTGCTTCGCGGGAAGGTTGCCCCCCGTCGTGATGACGGCTCGACCCGTGGGACAACCGCCCTGCTTGGCGCGAATTGCGCTGCATTCCGCCGCGATGGCCGGTCCCCCAGCGCGATGAATGGCACCATCGACGCCACCACCGCCCATGAGCCCCTCGTTAGCAGCGTTGGCAATCGCATCGACTCGTTCCCTTGTAATATCTCCGCGCACTAGCGCGAGGGTCGTTTGGTTAATTTTCGTCGTCATAAAGAATTCTCCTCACCGTCGCTTGCTCTTGGCCGGCCGGCACGACTTCCCGCGCCCTGTTCCCTCGCAGGCTCCTGTTGATAAGCATCGGCCCAGTGCGTTGGGGCGCATTCGCGGCCTTCGTTGCCAAGCGCACTCGCGATGGCCTCGCGCACCCCTTGGGGCCGAATGTGCAGAAAGGTCTGCTGGGCTGCGTCGTCGCGGACGACCGTCGGATGGCGAATGCTGTCTATAAGTTTCCGCCCAATTCTGGCGTACAAGGGCGTCACCAGACCGAGCCAGAGGCTAGAAAGGCGCGGCGTCAACAACGGCACGGGAATCATCAGCCGCCTGAGCCGACGCTGCCGCGCGTACTCCCGCATCAGGTCGCCATAAGAAACCGCATCAGGACCGCCGATTTCAAAAGTCGCATGGTCATCGGTTTTCAGGTCGAGTGCAGCCGAGAGATATTGCAGCAGATCGTCAATTGCTATCGGCTGTGCAGTGACGTTCACCCAACGCGGAGTGACCATCACGGGAAGTCGCTCCACCAGCGAGCGAATCATCTCAAACGACAAACTGCCAGAACCAATGACAATGGAGGCGCGGAACTCGACGACCTGCACCCCCGACGCTCGCAAGACCTCGGCGACCTCCTGCCGGCTTCTAAGATGCGGGGACAGTTCCTCGCTCGCTTCGCCGAGACCGCCAAGGTAGATAATCCGCCCGACGCCCGCTCGCCGCGCCTCTTGGCCAAAGTTGTGCGCGGCCCGGCGGTCCTGTTCCTCGAAATCGCCCCTTGAACCCATAGAGTGGACCATGTAGTAGGCAACCTCGACGCCGTCCATCGTCCCTTTTAGACTTTCGCGGTCGAGGACGTTGCCGCTGACTACTTCAGTCGTTGGCCCAACGCAACATTGGAGTGCCTCGGGACGCCGAGTTATACAGCGCACCCGATGGCCGGCATTTTGCAACACGCGCAACAGCCGCCCGCCGATATAGCCGGTCGCGCCCGTCAAGAGAATGGGCGAAGTCGCTGACGGTATAGGCACTGATTCCCGTTTCGCGAGGGTGCTTATGGCCACAGGGCATCAGCGGCCAACAAATTAGAAAATTGTGATAATGGCAGAATCTCAATGCCATCTGCCGTTTGTAACTCAGGCCCTTCGGGATAGACGACAATGCGTCGGCATAGCCCCTCTAAGTCGGCTAGCACTCTCAATCCCTTGCACCAAGATTCGGCAAATGTACTGCCGGACTTGACCTCAATGGCGACGAATTCTCCCCCGCGTTTGAGCAGGAAATCGACCTCAGTTTGGGTTTGCGCAACGGTTCCCCAATAGAAGCATTCATCACACAGATTGCGATAGTCTGTGTACGACCGAATCAACTGTGCAATCAGCCCTTCAAATAGGACACCGCGTTCCTCTGGTGTTGGAGGCGTCGTGACTTTTTTCATGGCTCGCACAATACCAGGGTCACACCAATACCATTTGGGCAATTTGCGTTCGCGCACGCGCAATCGGGTCTCGTAGGCAGGAAGTTGAAAGCAGAGAAGCGTTTCCTCTAGGATCTCCAGATAACCCGTCACCGTCGTGCGGGCAACTTGAGCTTCTCTGGCAATGTTGGTCACGTTCATGGTCTGTCCGTGAAAGAGCGCCGCAACGGGCAGAAAGCGCGCGAATCCCGGCAGGTTGCGCACTAGAGCCTCGGCTTGAATCTCTTCTTTGAGATACATTTGCGTATAGGCAATGAGCGTCTCTGCTTTGTCCTGTGAATCCCATACAATGGGTAGCAAGCCGTGCTGCAAAGCGTCGTCGAACGCGAACCGCTCTCCTAATTCCTCGGGAATAAAGGGGTGCATCGCGCGATACAGGGCGCGCCCTGCGAGCAGATTGACACCTGCCTGTTTGAGTTTTCTTGCGCTCGACCCGCACAGAACAAAGCGCAGCCCCTTTTCTTCGATAAAACGGTGTACTTCGTTAAGCAGTTCCGGCAGTCTCTGCATTTCGTCTAAAACTACCCAGCGGTCGCCAGGCACAGCCCGCAGTTCGGCGGCTAGGAGCCCTGGATTTGCAAGCAGGCGCTGGTACGTATCCTCGGCGAGCAAATTGATGACGTGCGCATCGGGAAAAGCAATTCGCAAATACGTGCTTTTTCCAACGCCGCGCGGTCCTAAGAGAAAGAAGCTTTTTTTCGGTGCTTCAAATATGCGTGGAATCGTCATTTGACTATGTTGTCGTCATTTTTCACAACAATTTGACGACAACATATACATTTTTCACAGACTGTCAAGCCGTGGGCATAGTGAGTCTAACCTTAAACGGGCAGGGATAGTTTCTTAAGCTGCATAGCAGGTAACGTTTCCACGGTTTGCTAACTTGGCACAGCCGAGTTGCCGAAGGCCAAAGAGCGACAGAGACGCAGCGCGGATAGCTAGAGCGGTTGGGCTGTCGGATCCTTAGCTCGGAGCTTCACGTGGCACTGCTTCCCATAGCCGCGACACATCCTGAGCACTTCTGAGTTCGGGAAAATACAGGGCCATGTTGTCGCCACATAGCGATTGAATCATGTCGTCGATGTAGGCTGGATCTACAAAGGACTCGATTCGGTTCGACCAAGTGCTGCGGTTTAGATGTCCACTGGCAACATCGAGCGAATCCACTGGTATTCGCAAGAAGTCTGCCAATCGCTGATGCGTACGAACCAACTCATGCGTTCTTAGTACAAGCCGCCGATCTGCTGGAATTGACTGGGTGCACTCGTTGATGTGCTGGTTCCAAGCATGTAAGTACGCCGCAACCGAAAAAAGTCCTTGCTCCGCAAGAGCGCGATCGTGACGCGAGTGGGGATAGCGTTCTGGTTTAAACCACCACTTGAGGAACGCCAAAACGTCAGAGGGCACGTCGCGACTGACGAGGTGGCCGATAACCGATTGAAGCCACGTATAGCTATCGCGGATGAGAATTATGAACTCTGAGGCTGGAAAAAGGTGCAACAAATGGTTGATGATAAACTGGTTCGCCCAAGCAATATCATGCTCTAGGTTCAGCCGGACATCGCGCTGAAGGAGATACTCTCGGAAAGCGGGGGTGGAGAGTGTACTCTGAGATTCGCGAAGTATCATACTAAGTATCTCCTCACGCTCAGGCTCATGAGCCACTCGGTAGTTAGCTGAAAGCAGCCCAACAAGAGATGCCGTTCCAGACTTTGCCTGTCCGACACAAAACGCCTTAACCCGAACTGACTGGCAATCAATGGTCATGGTGCTCCCAAGGTTCCATATAAGATCCTATGGTCAGATGAGAATCCTCGTCTCGTCCATCCGCCGCAGCTACGGTACGCCTTCCTTCTCTCCGGCGCGGGGCACTTCCTCGCTGCGAATGAAACCATTGCAAAGGGTACAATGAGTGATCCGCAGGCCCGGTTCCTCCCCTTTGGGCGTACGGCGTGGCGGCTCAAGGACAATGCGCGTATTGGTGACGCGGCGACAGTGGGGGCAATAAGTAGTGGACATGGGTAATCCTCCGCAAAAGTTGCCAATGGAACTACGGGTCGATAATTCGCCGACGCCGGCCTTGTAAGCGATCCAGCATCTCCAAGCATCGCGGCCGGCGGTTGTTTTCCTCTCGCAAGGCAGCCAAATACTCGTCCCACTCCTGCTTGCGACCAGCCCGCGTGAGCGCATTTTTCATTTTTCGCAAATAGGGAGCTGCCTCCTCGTACCCACTTGTCTGCACTCGGGCGATATTGCTCTCTGCGGTTTCCTTCCATATAGCTATCGCCCGGTCCGGGTAGGCCGACTTGATGGCCTCGGCCACCTCGGTGGCATCGACGAGGAAGTCAGACAGTCCCAATCCACCCTTTTTGCAGCCAGCATAGTCGTACCACTTGAGCACTTCGTCTGGCTGCTTCTCGGCAATAGCCAACTGAGTTAGTATCCCGATCATGGGTGCCTCTATTGCCTCGATATTGGGCACCTCGACTTCAGAGGGCGGCAGGGGCCAAGCTACCTTCGGATCGCTCTTGCGTTTTCGACCAACACCGGGTCGTCGGCCAGTTTCCAGATAGTGCCGCGCCCAAGCCTCGACGCCTTGGCCGACGCGCACCTTGCGAGCGGCTTTGCACAAATCCTGAAAACCGGCTAGATAAGGCTCGGCAAAAAACTCCTCGGCCTGAAGAGCCAACCCAGCGAGCGGATTGCCACTGCGCCAATTAATCGTCTGTAGCTGCTTGTGCATGGCCGTTTCAATGCCCGGATAGATGGAGGCGAACGCCTCAATCCCCTGATGACACCAGCGCCGGGCCTCTTCCCAGCGACGTTTGGCCATCAGGCGATCCACCAAGCGTTCATAGCTAAAAGTGATGGGTGCTTCGCGCTCGCACAGCGGAATGATCTCGTCTTGGCGGCCGGCCTTTTCCAAGGCGCGAATCAACCAGTCGGTCAGTCGGTCCCGCTCGTAGTGCAGTTCCTCCTTAGTGTCCTTGGAGGTCTCGATACGCTGCGCTAGCCGATCACTCACCGCGGACCAATCGCTTTTGGCGTAGCGTCTTTTCCACAGTTGATCCAAGCCAGCGTCGCACAGTCCGTATTCGTCGGCCAGTGCCATATCTAAGGCCCATTCTACTTGGTCCGCTGGCGACAGAGACGATTTTTCCAAGACTTGAAAAAGAACATCGAGGCAATCGGAGAACGCCGCTTCGAATTCGCCTTCGCTATCGTACTGTAGTGCTTGGTGGGCCGTGACCAATAGCTCCGGCCCCAGTCGCACGGCCGCGTCGGCCTGTCCGGCTTGCGCCAGCCCTTTGAGCGCCGCCTTGAGGCGATCCGTGTTAAGCGCAGGGGAGTTGTCGTATTCGTCCCATACCGGCTCTTCTAAGGCACTGATCTCGCGGCGGATCGTCTGGAGAATTTTGTCAGTCTGCCCCGAGGTTAAGTCTCGGCGGTCGGCGATCAACTGGCGCACCACGTCGTGCGCGTCCGCGAGTTCCACCACCAGCGCCACGAGTTCGGCTTTGGTCTGCTCTTGGAGGTACGGACGCAGGGAAGCTGTCTTGGATTTTGACTGCCCGGAACGCACCTTGACGTTTTCTTCCTCCTCTTCCTCGGCGAATTCCTCGTATTCGTCGCCTTCATCCCCTATCGCTTCTAGCTTCAACAAGCGCGGATCGTCCTCGTCAATTTCGCCAACACCACTATCGGTCTTGAGGCGTTCCAAGTATTCCAGTACCACCGCCACCGCGTGCTTGCAGGTATCCCAATAGGGACAAGTGCAGGCGGATTCCAAGCCGTTCCTCTCGGTAAGACGCACTCGGGTGGCATAGCGCCTCGTTCCCCTCACCCAAGCTGCCAACGTCCCGCCCTCAGTGCGTCCCAAGTTTTCAACCGCTCCGTTTTTCTGATAAGGGCGTCCTCGTCCGACTATGACGTTGCCCGCCCATTCCTCTAGGTCTTCCCAAGTGAGTTTCGAGAATGGGTCGGAAGACTTTTGCTTCTTAGTGGTTTTCTTTTTTTGCCGCGCCATTTTCGTTTATTCCTCTACTTCTAGATAGCGATGTTGTGGCTTCTTATATCAATTGTCCTAATAAGGGCCGTATGCGACATTCCTACAACGGGCTTTCAGGCAAGGTAGGCGAGCGATGGAGACGAGGAACGAGAAGACCAAGAAGACAGCCGCCGTCCGTGCGTGGCTAGTGGCTCTTCTGCCAGCCCTCACAGCTCCTGCCCAAGGTCTGCAAGTGGAGGGCTTCACCAGCGCGGCGGTTCAGGAGGCCGTGTCCAGAGCCTCCGCAGGGGACACACTGGTGTTTCTAGGGGGAGAGTACCTGTTCACCGAGACAGTCGTCATCGACAGGAGCATCACCCTGCTCGGCGCGGCCGAACTCGTGGACGTGGGCGAGGTCGAGCCGGGAGAGCCGAATGACTCGCCGTACTGGGATTCCTCTCCCTCCGTGTGCTACACCGAAGACAGCGACCTCGACCTGTTCCACGTAGCAAGCGACGCCGTGACCTTCAAAAGCCTCAAGCTCGTGGGAGCCATTACCCACGAGGCGGGAACCGGAGACGGCATCGCCGTGGTCGGGCACGACCAACTTGCGATCGACAACTGCGAAATCACCCGCTTCCGCAAGGGCATCGACTTCAGGAACTCCCGTGGGGGCGTGGTCACCGGAAGCTACCTGCACGAGAACTATCGCAATGGCTTCGGCTATGGGATCAGCATTACGGGGACGACCATGGCCACCGGCGGTTCCGAGGTTGCCATATCGCACAACGAATTCACCTTCAACCGCCATTCCATTGCCTCCAACAGCCCCGAGACCCGATTCACCGTGGAGAACAACTACTTCCACGACAACGACCTAGAGCAGTGGCAGGCCTGCGTCGATACCCATCCCCAAGGCGGGTACGCGATTCGAGCCGTGGTCCGCGACAACATCTTTGAGCGCACTCGGCCCATGGCCTTCAAGAGCGGCAGCCTAGAGATCACCGGAAACTACTTCGATCCCAGCTGCGGAGACTACTCGGTCGGCGGGTACTCTCGGATGCTGGACTTCGGCGATCCAACGCACAACGGCAATCACATCGCCGAAGCCGTGCTCCACAACATCTACATAGGGGATAACGTGAACGCCACGGACCCGTGGCACCGGCTGCTGTGGGTGGACGACTACGACTACGAGGGGGAAACGAAGTTCGTGGCCTACAACCTGTTCGTCGACGGCCGGCTTTTCAAGTACAACAGCGCCCTGAGCTCTGCTCCCCGCCATCCCTTCCCAGACTCGATCCCCAGTCCTTTCGTCGGACACATGTATGTCACCCTGCCCGGCGTAGAGGAGCGCGTCGATACCCTTGAGACCAATACCTGGTACGACCTGCACGCGCTGGCCGTCGATCCTCAGGGAGCGAATGACATCGCCGAGATCGGCGTCCAACTCATCAGCTCCGGGCACCTCGCCACCGGCGATCTCATCGCTCTGGAGGAGTTCTCAGCCAGCGACAGCTACTTCATTCGCGGTGCCAGTGGGGCCGTGTACGCGAGGGAGGAGGAGGGTTCAGCGGATTGGACGGACCGCACGGGGATCGAGGGCCTGTACGTCGATGGCACAGAGACGGCTTGGGGAACCGCCGGCCGCGACCGCATTCGCTTCACAGCGCGATTCAGGGTGTCGGATCGGGCCCTCGGGGGAAGGTGGCGCATGTTCGGGTATGCCCGCGACCAGGACGGCAATCTGCCCGTCGCACCCTGGCACGAGTTGCTGGAGGGCTGGCCCATAGAGGTCGATGGCCACGTGGCGACATCGATAACCAGCGCTGCCTCGGACCAGGTGGCACCCCAAAAGACGAGGCTCGATAGCATCTACCCGAATCCCTTCAATCCGGTCACCACGATCCACTTCACGCTCTCGGAGCCACAGCACGTGGCGCTGTCGGTTTACACTCTCACGGGGCAGCTGGTGGAGACGCTATTCAGTGAGATCAGGAGCCGAGGGAGTCACTCCGCGACGTGGGATGCCTCAGGCCGGGCTTCGGGCGTCTACCTGTGCAGGCTGACAGGGGCTGATCAAGTCTCGCGGGTGCAGAAGATGGTCCTGATCAAATAAGGACCCGAAGGATCAGCGCCTCTGCGCCAAATTTGACTATGCTATCGTCATTTTTCACAACAATTTGACGACAACATATACACTTTTCATTCATCCTAGTCCCTCGACCGACAACGGAGCCAGCACGGCTCGGTTCCTCTATTTCGCGTCGATCTCTTCCAGCCGCGAGAGGCGCTGATCCATATTGTCGAGGAAGGGCTTGGGGTCGTCGATGAAAATCCGGGGAGAGCGCAGCCGACGGCTCCGGACTTGGTGGTGCCGCTCCAAGGTCTTGAGGCTCTTTTCCAATTCTCGGAGGGCCTGATGCGTCTCAAAGTGGAGTCGTCTGGGACGGCGTACCCGCAGGGCCGGCTGACCGGAGCGCTTGTAGAGTTGACGCAGTTGATCGGCTAGCTGTTCCAGCCGTTCGCGATTCTTTTCTTCGATCCATCCGAGATACAAAGCGGGAAATAGGGCGAGAAACAGGGCGGGAAACGGGACGAAATAGGCTGGTATCTCTACGCTCCATCCGAGATACGGGCCCCAAAAAGGAGAAAAAAGAAGCAGGAAAAAATCTATAAAGAAAAAACACAGGGCGTAGGCTGGTACCATAACAACCTCCTATGATCAGGTCGCGTCCATACACCGCAACTATTATAACCCCATCCTTCTCTCCATTGAAAAGGACATAGTGGAGGATCCAGCGGCGAATTGCGAGGCTTCGCGTCGGGCGTTAGCAATTTTTTATAACAATTATACTAATAAACTAGTACATTAGTTCACATGCAGGTTAGCATCAACTTGCGTGACCGCACTCCCATTTACATCCAACTGGAGCGGGGGTTGAGAGCGGCGATTGCCGCAGGACGCCTCCGTGCTGGTGATCAGCTACCGACGGTTCGGCAACTCGCCGTTGATCTCCGCGTCAATGCGAACACGGTCGCACGCGTGTACAGCGAGCTCGAGCGCGCCGGCGTGCTCGAAACTCGGCGAGGGGTCGGCTCGTTCGTCAGCGCCACCCGGGCGCAGGCCCGTCCACGACGCGAACGCGACCGCCGCCTGAGCGCTTCGTCACGCGGCTGCTAGCCGATGCCGATACCGAGGGGTTCACCAGCGACGACGTTCTGACGGCACTTCGCGCACACGTACAGGGAGGAACATAGCTACAGCAACTTATCGATCAGCGTTCGAACCCGTGGGGTCGGTATAGATGCGAGACATCGGATGGGCTCCGCAGAGAGGGAATTGAGGAAATGATCGACCAGAAGATGGAAAGCTACTTTGCCGATTGGGCTAAGCGGGAGGAGGTCGCCGAGTCCATGGTCCCCCTCATCGGCAAACTCTACCGGGATTACGGCGTGGTCACCACGATCTACGGCCGCTCTCTGGTGCACAACTCCACGATTGACATCCTCAAGGCCCATCGCTTTGCTCGCCAAGTGATCAAGGACGAACTCTGCATGTTTTCGAGCTTTGCGGTCCTCCAAGCCCTGTCCCGGCTGAACCTAGCCCCGACGCGGATAGATATCGGCAAGTTGACTACTAGGTTCCACAAAAGTAAAGCGAACGGGGATGTGGACGCTTTCGTGCGCCAGCACCTGGCTGAGATCAATGGCGGGAAGAAGCTGCTGGACAGGCCGCAAGACGTGGTGCTCTACGGCTTTGGCCGAGTCGGACGCATCCTAGCGCGGATCCTGATCGCGCGCAGCGGCGGGGGCGATAAGTGGCGGCTGCGGGCCGTGGTGGTGCGCACAGGCTCGGAGGGCGATCTGGTGAAACGGGCCAGTCTGCTGCGGCGAGACTCCATTCACGGCCCCTTCAGGGGGACCATCGTCATGGACCAAGAAGAAAACGCCATCGTCGCCAATGGCAACATGATCCGCCTCCTCTACTCGGACACCCCAGAGGACGTAGATTACAGCGCCTACGGCATTGAAAACGCCATTGTGCTCGACAACACCGGCGTCTGGCGGGACCGCGAGGGCCTCGAGCGCCACCTCCGGGCCCCAGGGGTCGCCAAGGTCGTCCTGACCGCACCCGGCAAGGGCGATGTCCCCAATATAGTTTACGGCATCAACAACGATCACATTGTGGAGGAAGAACAGATCCTCTCCGCCGGCAGCTGTACCACCAATGCCATCGCGCCGGTGCTCAAGGTCGTGCACGACCGCTACGGCATCGCCAGCGGCCACATCGAGACCTGCCATTCCTATACCAACGACCAGAATCTCATCGACAACTATCACAAGCACGAGCGGCGGGGGCGCGGGGCACCGCTGAACATGGTCATAACAGACACCGGCGCGGCCAGCGCCGTGACCAAGGTTCTGCCGGAATTAAAAGGCAAGCTCACGGCCAATGCCATTCGCGTGCCCACGCCCAATGTCTCCCTCGCCATTTTGAATTTGAACTTAGAACGGGAAGTCGGCACAGAGGAGATCAACACCTATCTGCGGGATATCTCCCTCGATGTGCCCCTAGGGGGCCAGATCGATTACACTAGCTCGCCCGAGGTGGTATCGAGCGACTTCGTCGGCAATGAGAAAGCCGGTATCGTCGACTCGGGAGCGACCATTACCCAGGGCAAACGCTGCGTGCTGTACGTGTGGTACGACAACGAGTACGGGTACAGCGCCCAGGTGATCCGCATCCTGCAGCACATATCCGGTCTCGAACTGCCCTATTTTCCCAAATAATCCAATAGCAGGGACAGAGTTCTATGCGAGAAAAGCGAGAAGCCAAATACCGGGTCGGCGTCATTGGCTGCGGACGGGCTGGCACCAGCCGGGCCCGGGCCTTTGATGTGCACCCTTTGTGCAAGGTGGTGGCCATTGCCGATACGGATGCAGAAAACCTAACGCTGGGTTGCCGCCGCTTCGGGGCGCCCGGCTACGCCTCCTACGAGGAGATGTTGGCACGCGAGTCGATCGATATCGCCATGCCAGTGCTACCGGTGCGAGCCAACGCCGGAGCGGTGGTGGCCGCAGCCGAGGCCGGGGCCAAAGCCATCTTTTGCGAAAAACCGCTGACGGCCCGGCTGTCCGAAGCTGACCGCATGGTGGAAAGCTGCCAGCAGCGGGGCGTGTATCTGGCCTCGGGCGTCATGGTGTCGAGCCATCCAGACTACCGCCGGGCCTACGAGTTGGCTGCAGGAGGGGAGATTGGCCAAGTGCAGCGCATCAATTTGTACGGAGGTAACGGCCAAGGCGGCTGCCACGGATTAAACTTGACGCGCAAATTCGCCGCCAAGGCACCGGCGGAGTGGGTCGTCGGCCGGGTCGGAGGCGATCCCCACAGCGATCACGAAGAACCCTACGAGGAAGGAGCCACTGGTTTCGGCGGAGTGGGCGGGTACATTCGCTTTGGCAATGGCATAGAGTGCTTCAGCAGCTTCCCGGGCCCGACTTGGCGCGGCATCGAGGTGATGGGCAGCGAGGGACTGATCTGCAATTGGAACAATACGGGCCTAGGTTTGCGCCTGTTCAAGCACAGCGGTCGAGGGGCCCCTTTGGTCGAGGTGGAAGGAGTGTTCGAGCAATACACCGAGGAGGAGAGGGGGTACGACGACGAGGGCTGGCAGGATCCCGGGCCGGTGATGCGGGCTATTGTCGAGGATATCATCCGCGTCCTCGAAGAAGGCGGAGATTTGGCAATCACCAGCGGCGACGATTTGCGCCATGCCTTGGAGTTGGCCGTGGCCCTGCGCCAATCGCACCGGCAGGGCGGTGCCCGGGTGTCCCTGCCCTTGGCAGATCGCTCTCTGGTGATGTACCCGGAAAAGAGCCGCTGGAACTACAAGAAAGACCTCATAGGTCGAGCCGCCTATATGGCGCAGATGGCGCGCCAAGTCGAGGGAAGTGCATGATCAGGCGGTGAGCAGCTTGGTCAGTTCGGGCAAGACATACTCGGCAAGCCCCTCGACAAACCAGTCCTGTGCATGCATGAAGGCCGGTCGCTCCGGAGCCACAACGGCGATTTGGAGGGCGTTGTCACGGGCATAGTCCAGCAGACCGTTATTTGCATCCATTGACACACCTGCAACCAAAGCTACCTGACCTTCCTCGATCCAAGCCCAGCCCTCGTCTGAGCCTTTAAAGTACTTGGCTTCGTTTATATGCACTTTTTGGCTACCGGCCCATTCGTGTAGCCCGTCAAAATTGCCCGTAATGATGTGCTTCAGTATCCCATGTTTCTCCAATTGTGCAAGAGCAGCATGGGCTTCGGTGGGACTGGCTGTCATAAAACGGGTATAGAATGTTCCAAGTACTAGAGCCGTCTCACGAGGTCGGTGTATTATCCAATCGGCAACAGCCCCGGGAAAACGGTAATTGTCGATGGGGAATTGCTCCTGCAGTCCACCTTCTCCGTCAAACGCGGGAATACCTGCCGCGGTCGATAACCCAGCGCCCGTAAACGCCACTATGGGCTTACCCTTAATGCGACGCGCAAGTTCCGCCACGTCAACAGCCTCAGCCCGTTCAGGGGCTTGCTTTGGACTTACGGGGTAGTAACCCCGCGTATCTTGCAGTTCAGACTTCTTGCGGGCACGGTCAGATCGCAGTTCAAAATAATCCTTGAAATAAGGCTCGCTAAAAATGGCGGGATCGTCGTGTGAGAGTAACAAATGAGTTGCGACCGTTCCATCGCGCGTTGGTGCGGAAAAAAATTCCAACTTAAACTCCTCCCAGACAGCTTCGAGTCGATTTTCTTGGCGCAATGTAACAGACCATAGACCATCCATGATCGTCTGTCGCATAGCACTAATCTCGTCAATCATCTCCTCCTGCTCGTGTTCACAGGAATGGGCTACCAGGAGATTTGCTAAGTCAACCTGACCTTCGCTGGAGATATCAAACTCACCATAGAAGCCAAAAAATCCCGACGGGCCTCCAAAATTGAAATCCATTCCATAGAAGCCCCCAGTTTTTTCTTTGTACCACTCCAACTGCTCTAGGGTTATTTGAGTCAGCCTGATCATATTAATCAGTAATCCCGTAGAGCGCCGTCGGGTCCAATCACCGGCTCCCGGGCATACGGCTCAGGCGGATAGTGGGGGAACGCTTCGTCGTTCAGTTCAATTCCAATGCCGGGAGTCTGTGGAACAATCAGGAAACCTCCCTCGCGTCGCAGTGGCATCTCGACCAAATCTCGTTTCGGGGCATCGTACTCGTCCCTCGGGTACTCTTGGATGGCGACGTTGTGGATGGCGGCGTCGAGTTGCACGCACGCCGCGGTTAGGACGCAACTCAGTGGGTTGTGCGGGGCGACTCCCACGTAGCTTGCCTCGGCAAGCGCCGCGATCTTTTTGCAATTCGTAATTCCACCGGCGAGCGACAGATCCGGTCGGATATACGAGGCCCCCTTGTAGGCTAGCAACTCGCGGAACTGGTAGGTGGTGTAGAGCCGCTCGCCCATGGCCACTGGCACCGGCATGTTTGCCGCGACATAGCCCCACGCATCCATATTCTCAGGCTCGATGGGGTCCTCGAAAAAAAACAAGCCATAAGGCTCAAGCGCCTTGGCCACCTCGATGGCTTCCGGCGGCGTGAGGCGGTTGACCACATCGACCATGAGATCGATC
Source organism: Candidatus Latescibacterota bacterium (assembly GCA_965116675.1). GTDB lineage: Bacteria > Latescibacterota > UBA2968 > UBA8231 > UBA8231. The sequence continues at coordinate 4,482,900 of OZ220721.1, read as the reverse complement.
TCGTCACCCACGGCATCGCGAACCGCCTGCAAGGTAGCCGCGGCGTGCTTAGCCATGCCGCGGAACGACAGTTGCTCTAGGCTTGTGCCCCCGCCAGACGCAAAGGCACCGAACGGATAGAGTCGCAAAGCGGTGTAGCCGGCCTCGACCATGCGCTGGGCGTCTTCGGCCAACTCCGCCGGGGAGTTGCCATGCAGATGGGAGTACACGCGTACGCGCTCCCGCGTGGGACCGCCCAAAAGCGAATGGACGGGTAGCCCGGCGACCTTCCCCTTGATGTCCCACAGCGCGATGTCGATTGCCCCGATCGCAGCCATGCTGTCTGCGCCGCCGCGAAACACGCAGCGGCGGAACATGTGCTGCCAGTTGCGCTCAATGTGGAGGGGATCCTTGCCGATTAGGTACTCGGCGCAGTAATCCACCGCCGCAATGGGCGCAAACGGCGTGCCGCTAGTACCGCTTGCAGGGTGCAACTCGCCGACACCCGATATGCCCTCGTCGGTGTGTACCCGCACGTACATAAAGCGGCTGGCCCGGAGAGTCTCAATCCTCGTGACTTTCATATCCGCACTTCCTGAATCAACTCGCTGCTGTCTCAACGGCGCTCGGCAACATCAACCGCTACACCTCCCTCTCGTCCCCTCAACGCCCCACTCCCCACCATCGCAATCTCCAGCGCCCTCAGCCCATCGCGGTGATCCACGGCAAAGGGCGCTCCAGCGCGGCACTGGTCGATATAGTGAGCCACCTCGGCCTTGTACGCCGGCCCAAAGCGCTCGATAAAAAACGGCACTCCTGCGCCGTAATCGCGCAGGGCAAATTTCCGCCGCTCGATTAAGCCTCGCCGCCCCAATGCCTCCACTTCCACCGAGAGCGAGTCCTCACTAAAGGCCCCCACATGCACCAACCCCTCCGTCCCGTAAACCCACGTCTCGTTGCGATACCCAGCCACGTGGTTGCGGCTCACCGTCACTTGGCCGATCAGATTCTCGGGAAAGTACATCTGCAAGAGCGCGTCGTCGAAATCCTCTTTGACGTCCGTGTGCTCCTGGTTGTAAAGCAGGCTGCCAAAACCAGCCAGCCGCTCGGGCTGCTGCCCGCCGAGCCAGAGGATCTCGTCGATATTGTGCACCGCCATATCCGAGAGTATGCCAGAGCTATTGTACCCCTCGGGCGGCGGCACTGGATCTTCGAGGATCGAGACGATCTTGAACGGCGCGCCGATAGCGCCTCGATCCAACAGGGCTTTGGCCCACAACAGCGGCGCGTCGAAGCGGCGCATAAAAGCCTGCATCAGCGCCGTGCGGCGAAAGGTGTCGGCGTCTAGATAGGCGGCAAACTCCCGCGCTGTGGCCAGAGAATGCGTCAGCGGCTTTTCCATCAGGACGCGCCAGCCCGCGTCGATCAAGGTCTGGGCCTCGCGGTGGTGGTTTTCAGTGCGCGAGGCAATGAACGCGCCGTCGGCCGCATAAGCCGCGACTAGTTCTTCCACGTCTTTGAAAACACTAATCGCCGTTTCTTGGCCCGCCTGTAGCTGAGCCGCGACCTCGGTGGCCAAATCGCCGTAGCCATCTACTACCGCTGTCAACGCGCAATCGTTCCGCTCGCTGGCCAGCTCTTGGACGTGGCGGGCGTGAAATGCGCCAATCCGGCCAACGCCTACAACCGCTATTCTAAAGGGATTATTCATCAGTCTATATACTTTCCGTAGAGCACCCGGAGCCGCTCCTTCGCCTCTAAGGGAATCACCGCCGGGTCGGTGATGATAGCGCTTTCGGCAGCACGCAAACAAGGACAAGCGGATTCGCCCGGCAGGCGCATGGCGACCCCGGCGACGATCTGCACGGCCAAGGCGCTGTTGGCCCGCAGCACCGCTAGCACTTGCTCGATGTTCACGTCTTCTTCCTCCTCGTGCCAGCAGTCGTAGTCCGTGCCCGTCGCCAGCAGCGCGTAACACATCTCCGCTTCGCGCGCCAGCTTGGCCTCGGGCAAAGCAGTCATGCCGATCACAGCCGCGCCCACGGCGTTGCGATAGAAATGCGACTCAGCGCGGGTGGAAAAGGCCGGCCCCTCCATGCAGAGGTACGTGCCACCCTCGTGGACATTGGCATCCGCCGCTTGAGCCGCCGCAATGACCTCGCCCCGTAACGTCCCGCAGAACGGATCGGCAAACATCACGTGTCCAACGATCCCGTCGCCGAAAAACGTCGATGGGCGTTGTCCGCGCGTGCGGTCGAAAATCTGGTCGGGCACAATCATGTCCCCAGGCCGGATCTCTTCCTGCATGATGCCGCAGGCACTTATGGCCAAAACGTGGTTCACCCCTAATTGCTTGAGTGCATGGATATTGGCGCGCGAGGGCACTTCGGTCGGCAGGAGTCGGTGCCCCCGGCCATGTCTCGGTAGGAAATGCACTGTGCGGTCGCCGATTCGTGCCTCGACAATGGCGTCCGAAGGCGCGCCAAAAGGCGTGTCTAGCCGATGCTCGGTAACTGTTTCGATCCCTTCTATGTCGTACAACCCCGACCCACCAATGACGCCCAAGATTACGGATTGACTCATCATCGTCTCCCGTGAAAATGCAAGTACCTGATATAGTAATGCGGCATGATTTGAACGATTCGAGCGGTGGATCGTCTTGTGCATCCTATTCTGCGTCTATCTGCGTCCATCTGCGGATCACCTTGTAAATGATGTAGGATTGCTATTGCGCCCTATATTATAACACCATGCCCCCGCGCCTGCTTAAACCTCGGTCCGCGAACTGGTCGGCTTCGTGCTGCGCTCCGGCGATCTGGTTTTCGGTGGATTTTCCCGCCCAGACCGCTTAGTAGAAGGCACTCGCGGCCACCAAAAAGTCCAGCGCGCCCGCCCCGCCGACTATCAGGCGGAAGTGCCCATCTCCTATCTAGTCGAGACCGACGAGATCGCCCTCGAAATAAGCGGTCGCATCGACGGCCTGCTCGTCGAAGACGACACCGTGCTCATCGAAGAAATCAAGACCACCGAGGCCGACCTCGACGAGATTCCTGAAAACCCGGCGCATTGGGCACAGGCCAAGCTCTACGCCTTTATGGTCGTCGAACAAAGCAGCCTCGACACCATCGATATCCAGCTAACCTACCTTCAGTTAGATACCTATGAGCACCGCGAGGACCGCCGCACCTTTGCGTCCGACGAACTAGCGGCGTTTTGCGCTGATCTCATCGAGCGCTACCTGCATTGGGCGCGCATCTACCAACAGTGGTGCGCCGAGCGCGATCTTTCACTTGAAGCATTCAAATTCCCCTTCGCCGAGTACCGACCCGGCCAACGCGATCTAGCCGTGGTCACTTACCGCACCATCGACGGCCGCGGTCGCGCCTTCGCCCAAGCGCCCACCGGCATCGGCAAAACCATCTCGACCCTGTTCCCAGCCGCCAAGGCCCTCGGCTTGGGTCACGCCGAAAAAATCTTCTATCTGACGGCCAAGACCAGCGGACGCAGGGTCGCCGAAAAGGCCATCGACGACCTGCGCGGCGGGGGCGCACGCCTCAAGAGCCTGACGCTGACAGCGCGCGACAAGATCTGCTTCAAACCCAACGGCGGCAGCACCTGCGACCCCGAGCAATGCGAGTTCGCCCGCGGCTACTACGACCGCATCAACGACGCACTCGAAGACATCTTCAGCCACGACGCCTTCACCCGCACCCTCATCGAGGAATGCGCGCAAAAGCACCGCGTCTGCCCCTTTGAGTTTTCGCTCGACCTCGCGCCGTGGTGCGACGTCATCATCTGCGATTACAACTACGTCTTCGATCCGCGCGCCTTCCTCAAGCGCTTCTTCCAAGACACCAGCGGGCAATACGCCTTCCTCGTTGACGAGGCGCACAATCTCGTCGACCGGGCGCGCGAAATGTTTTCGGCCGATCTCTGCAAGTCCGAGATCTCTGGGCTAAAGCGCTTAGTCGGCAAAACGCATCCCGACTTGAGCAAACAGCTCGACGCCCTCAACCGCTACTTTGCCAAGCTCGGCAAGAAGGTCGAACAGGAAGGCGACGGCGAGTGCTGGATCAGCCCGCAGCTATCGACGGACCTGATGGCGCTGGTCCACAATGTCCTCCGCGCCGCCGAGAAGGTCCTAGAGCAGGGCGCGGCCTTGCCCTTTTGGGATGAATTGATCGAATGCTACTTCCGGGTGCTGGGCTTCGAGCGCATCGGCGAGCTTTTCGACGAGCACTACACCACATACACCGAAAAACAGGGGCGGGATATTCGCTTCCGGCTCTTCTGTATCGACCCAGCGCACAATATCCGCCAGGCTCTAGAACGCGGCTGCGCGGCCGTATTTTTCTCGGCCACGCTCTCGCCGCTGGCGTACTTCCGCGACCTGCTCGGCGGCGAGGAGGGAGATACCTTGCTGAGCCTTGGTTCGCCCTTCCCGCCCGAGCACCTGCGCCTGTTGCTGGCCGACCACATTGAGACCACGTACAAAAAGCGCGGCGAGAGCTACGACGACATCGCCGAGTCCATCGCCGCCCTCGTCAGCCAGCGCGCGGGCAACTACCTCGCCTTTTTCCCTTCGTACAAATACATGGAGGAGGTGGCCACGCGCTTTGCCGAGGCACACCCAGATATCGACCTGCTCGTCCAAGAAAGCGGCATGTCCGACCGCCAGCGCGAGGAGTTTCTCTCCGCATTCGACGCAGAGCCATTGCAGCCCGAACAGTACACCGTGGGTTTCGCAGTGATGGGCGGCGTCTTCGGCGAAGGGATCGATCTAGTCGGCGAGCGGCTAGTCGGTGCAGTAGTCGTCGGCGTTGGCCTACCGCAACTGTGCTTGGAGCGCGACCTGATCCGCCACTATTTCGACGAGCGCGATATTTCCGGCTTTGCGTATGCCTATGTCTATCCGGGCATGAACCGCGTGTTACAGGCCGCCGGCCGCGTCATCCGCACCGCGAGCGACCGCGGCGCAATCCTCCTAGTCGATCGCCGCTTTGCCCAAAGCCGCTACCGCCAGCTCTTTCCCGCCTCTTGGCACCCCGTGCATTCCGTCCGCAATCCAGCCCATATCGCCCAATCGCTGGCCGATTTCTGGCACCATGACCCTACGCACACTTAGCATCCTACTGCTCTTGCTCTACCCCTCGCTGGCGGCGGCCCAAAGTGTGTTCGCCGCCGCTAGCCTAAGTTCCGCACTCTCAGAACTGGCCATCCACTACGAGGGGATGCGCCTATCCGTTGCCAGCTCTTCGACCTTGGCCAAGCAAATTGCCTCAGGTGCGCCAGCCGACATTTATTTTTCCGCCAATGCCGAATGGATGGACTATCTCCAAGCGCGCCAGCACATCGAGCAAGACACCCGCGTCGATCTCCTCGGCAACGCCCTCGTGGTCATTGCACCGAGGAAAGAGCCTTTCGCCGTCCGCTGGGCAAGGGACTTCGACTTTGCCAGTGCCTTCGCTGGCCGCTTGGCCCTCGGCGACCCCGATCACGTACCGGCTGGCCAGTACGCCCGCCAAGCCCTAGAGGAATTGGGCTGGTGGCCAGCGCTCAAAAGCCGCATCACACCCGCGCCCGACGTCCGCGCCGCCTTGGTGTACGTCGAGCGCGGAGAGTGCGCCGCTGGTTTAGTGTACGCCACCGACGCAGCCCAAAGCGACCGCGTAATAACCCTGTCGACGGTACCGGACTCACTGCACCACCCCATTGTCTATCCCGCGGCCATCGTCAAGGGGCGCGCCAACGCGCAGACCCGCAATTTGTTAGCATTTTTTGGTTCGGAAACGGCCGCCGACATCTTCCGCAAACACGGCTTCACCTTTTTGGGCAACCAACGTGTTCAGCGCTGAGGAAGTGCAGGTCCTCTTGCTCTCGCTGCGCGTGGCCTTTTGCTGCGTGCTGCTGAGCCTATTGCCGGCCATATTGCTGGGCTGGCTGCTGGCCCGGCGGGAGTTTCCGCTTAAGATCGCACTCGACGGCCTCTGCCACTTGCCGCTGGTCCTGCCGCCGGTAGTCACCGGCTATCTGCTCCTGTTGCTCTTTGGCCGCCGCGGCCTCTTCGGCCCAGTGCTCGCCGCGCTCGACCTCCAGTTGGCCTTCGACTGGAAGGGCGCGGTGCTGGCCTCGGCTGTGGTCGGCTTTCCCCTGATGCTGCGCTCCGTGCGCCTCGGGATTGAGAGCGTGGACCCGCGCCTAGAGCGCGTCGCTCGCACCCTCGGAGCCGGTCCGGTGCGCACCTTTCTGACCGTGACCTTGCGCCTCGCCGCTCCCGGCCTGCTGGTCGGCTCGCTGCTGAGCTTTGCCCGCTCGCTGGGAGAGTTCGGCGCGACCATCACCTTCGCGGCCAACATCGCCGGGCAGACCCGCACCATTCCCTCGGCCATTTACACGTATCTCAACCAACCGGACGGGGAAAGCCGCGTCGTCGGACTAATTGTGATCTCGGTCGCGCTTTCGCTATTGGCCCTCGTGGCCAGCGAGTGGTCCGCCCGTCGCCTGCGCTCGAACTAGCAATGCTCCGCCTCCACGCCCAACGCCAACTAGGCCCCTTCGCCCTCGACATCGACATCGAGTGCCACCACGCCGTTACCGCCATCTACGGGCCGTCGGGCGCGGGCAAAACCTCGCTGCTCAACGTGGTCGCCGGACTCGTGAAGCCGGACACCGGCGAAATATCCTTGGACGGCCAAACCCTCTTCTCCTCGGCTCAGCGCATCGACCTACCGCCCGAGCACCGCCGCATCGGCTACGTATTTCAAGACGACTTGCTCTTCCCACACCTGAGCACCGAGGAAAACCTGTGCTACGGTCGCAACCTGCTGCCAGCGGCAGCGCGCCGCTTTGCCTTGGACCAGATCGTCGATCTGCTCGAAATCGGCCCCCTGCTCAAGCGCCGACCGGGGCACCTGTCCGGCGGCGAGCGCCAGCGCGTCGCCTTGGGCCGCGCCCTGCTCACGTCCCCGCGCCTGCTGCTGATGGACGAACCACTGGCCTCGCTCGATCAGGGCCTCAAAAACCGCATCATCCCCTACTTGTGCCACGTCCGCGACTCCCTCCAAATTCCCATTCTCTACGTCAGCCACTCGGTCGCCGAAATCCTCGAACTCACCAGTCAGGTAGTAGTCCTCGACCACGGCCAAGTCATCGCCCACGGCGACTTCTTCACCATCGCCGCCCACCCCCAAGTCCTGCCGCTAGTCGAAGAGCACGGCTTTGAAAACGTCCTCGACGTAAAAATCGCAGCGACCGACGCGGAGCGGGGCGTCTGCGAAGTCCTGTGCCATGGTCAGCAGCTCAAAATTCCCTACTGCGAGCAACCCGTCGGCAGCCGCCTCTTCATCGGCATCCGCGCCGACGACATCGTCCTCGCCCGCCAGCACCCCACAGGGCTGAGCGTGCGCAATGCATTGCAGGGGACCATCAGCGCAATCGCCGATGTGGGGGGGAAACAGCTCATCTACGTGGATGTCGGGCGGCGGCTGGCCGCCAAGACGACCCCAGAAGCCATCGAGGAAATGCAACTCAGCATCGGCGACCCAATCTACTGCCTCGTCAAAACCCATTCCATCCGTTTGGGGCCGCAGTTGAACCGGCCCGAAAAGCGTTGACACGGCAAATACTCGCCTTTTATACTCTTTACAAATGAGTACGAGCTGTACCTGAGCACTTCCAACCTAAGAGACTCGCCATGAATGTCATCACGGTTGCCCGTCAGCTCGGCAGCTTTGGCGACTGGATCGCCGAGCAGTTGGCCGCCAAGCTAGACTACGAATTCATCGACCGCCGCCTCGTCGAAGAGATCGCCAGCATCACCGATACTTCGATCGAAGAGGTTGAGCGCTACGACGAAAAGGGGGAGGGCCGGCTCCGGTTCTTCCTCAAGAAATTGCTCGTGCCCGAAGTCGCTCCGGGGACTTTTCCCCTATCGGCCGCCGCGTACGCGCCCGAGTTTGGGCTCGAGTTCCCCCACATGCGCGAGCACGATGTTAGCGAAGCGACGTACCTCGACCGCGGCACGTACCAGCTACTCATCACGACCCTCGTGCAGGATTTCGGCCAAAGCGGCAAAGCCGTCGTCGTCGGCCGGGCCAGCCAAGTCGTCCTCGCCGATTTCCCCAATGCCTGTCACGTCAAAATCATCGCCCCGCTCGAAACGCGGATTGAACGATTGATGCAAACCCGCGACATGGATCGCGAGCAAGCGCAGAAACTCATCGAACAACACGACCAATGGCGGCAGAGTTACCTGCGCAACTTCCACCGAGCCGACTGGAACGACCCCCTGCTCTACGACCTGACGATCAACACCGGCAAAATAGATCGAGAGGACGCCGTCGATCTTCTTGCCGGTTTTTTTAGCTGAGTAGGGGCGACCGGCCGGTCGCCCCTACAGATCAAACGAACGCGGCACCGCCCGCCCCCTTGCCCCGTGTAAAAACGCGTCGTCCGGCCGCGGCCAGCGCATTGCGTACTGCCGGCTGCGCTGGCGGCGATAGCCCGCATTGTAGTACGTGCTCGCGGCGAGCCAGCGCAGCAAACGGGCCGTGAGTTCGTTTTGCAATTCCCGGTGCTCGGCTCGGCCCCAGAGGTTCCACAATTCGTGCGGGTCCTGCTCCAAGTCGTATAGCTCGCCCTGATCTTGGCCGATGTAATAGACTATTTTGTGCCGCTGGCCGCGCATCATCACTTGATAGTTGTCCTCGCAGAACACCCACTCGCGCGGCGCGCAATCCGCGGCCCCCTCCAAGTACGGCCGCAGCGAGCGTCCCTCCAGATAACTAGGCACCTCCACGCCCGCCGCTTCTAGAATCGTCGGCCCCAAATCCATCAACGAGACCAAGTCACCGACCGCGTCGCCCTTTTGCGTCCGCCGACTGTCGCGCACAATCAGCGGCACGTGTACTATCGGATCGTACATCAGCCACTTATACGCCAGCCCGTGATCGCCCAACAGCTCGCCGTGATCCGAGCAGAAGAGGAGCAAGCTATTATCCAAGAAGCCCCGCTCCTGAAGCGCGTCGAGAACCTCACCCAACTTCTCATCCACCGTGGTAATTTTAGCGTAGTAGTGTCGCCGCATGTGGGCGATATCCTCTTCGCTAGGCGAGAACATGTCGATCGCGGATTCGTGCTCGGTCTCAGCATGCATCTTTCTCTGCGCCGCGTGCTGGGGCGGCTTGTCCGCTAACTCCCCCTCGCGCAGCACGCGCGGGGGCATTGGCCGCCCCGCGTACTGCTCTATATGCCTCGGCAACGGGTCCCACGGCTCGTGCGGGCCGGTAAAACCTACCTGCAAGAAAAACGGTTGTTGGCCCTTGTAATCGCGGATCCAAGTAAGGGCTGAGTCGCCGATAAAAACGTCCGAGTGAAAGCGCTCCTCCAAGTGCCAAGGGACGCCTTGGTATTTCTGTAGCCAATCGGGATCGGTCTTGTTGCGGTCGTTGGGCCGCTCCAAGCCGTGAATCCGCAAATAGCGGCCCCAATCGTCGTCCGCCCCACCCATGTCAAGGTTTTTGCTAGTGGGATTCTCTACCACGACCCGCTCGTGAAAGCCTCCGGCGACATCGCGCGGCGCAAAGTGCATCTTGCCGATGTTGACGCAGTGATAACCCGCGTCGTTGAGGTCTTGCACCCAATTGCGGTGATCGGCCCAGTGATCGAAGCTGTACACGCCGGTATTGTGCGGGTACATACCCGTGAAGATCGCCGCCCGCGAGGCAATGCAGGTCGCGCCCGGGCAAAAGGCATTGCGAAAGGAAAGCCCCTCCGCGGCCAAGCGGTCCATCGCTGGCGTAATCGCGTAGTCGTAGCCCCAAGCACCGATTGTGTCGAAGCGCTGTTGGTCGGTCATAATGAGAATGATATTGGGTCGTTCAGGCATTCGGTATCTCCTCCAAACCAGCTTCTGCAAGCGCCCCCAGTAGCGACGGCACGCCAAAAAACACCAAACTCAATGCGGTCGGGTGCATAGCCACCGCGCCTCGGTAATCCGGGCGGTCGCTCCAGTCCTGTTGGTCAATCAACTCGGCGAGCACTGCGCGCCCCACCTCCAGATAGCCCTGCTCCCCAGTCAGCCGCCAAGCGTACGCCAGCGAGCCGCAGAGCACGCCGTGGTAGCTTTGGGCGCGGGCAAAGTCGGCGTCAAAGACGCCTTTGCCGCCGCAAAACCAATCGACGGCCCGCACGAAAACCTCGGCCACATCCGCACGCTCGGTCATTCTGTGTAGCAGTTCCAGCCCGACCATCAAATAATGAGTCTGATAGCCCTTTTGCTCCTCGTAGGGCAAAACCCGCTTTAACGAGTTAAAACTCCCCCCCAGTGCGAGGTATTCTTCGTCGCTAAACGGGTCCGCCGTCCCCATTTCCACCGCCAAGGTCGTGCCCTCGGTAGCCATGCCGTACGGCCCTTGGTCGGGCAGCTTGGTCTCCGTGGATATCTGGAAGCGCTTGTGCCAGCTACCGTCCTCGTTTTGGCCGCGCGCCACCGCATCGTACACCTCTTCAGCGCGGCGCATAAAGCGCTCCTCTCCGGTCAACTCGTACAGATAGAGCAAGCCCCGCAGCGCGTTGCCGATGGAGCGCAAGCTGAAGCTGTAGCGCGGGTCCTCGCTCCAGCGGTAGCGCAGAAAAAATTCCCCGGCCTCGATCAAAACCTCCCGCGCCCGCTCGTCACCGCTCAAGTAGTAGTAATCCACCCAATTGTCGATGAAGGTGTGCGAAGCGCACGGCTCGTCGCCAAAGTGGTCCATGCTGTGGCGGAAACAGCCACCGACCATGTAGGGCCGCAACGGATGGTAGTGGCAAGTATCTACGTCCAGCGAGTGCCGGGTCATGGCCTCGGCGAGCGCGTAGTAGCGCCCCTCGCCCGTGCGCAAGTACTGCAACCACACGGCGTGGCGCGGATCCCATTCGCTGTTGCACCAACCCCAGCGGCCCTTGAAGCGCCAGCCACCCTCGCTCTCCTCCCAGGTGGCCATCACGTCGCCCCAATCGAAAAACCCCTTCCAGCGATAGCGCTCAATGTGCCTTTCCATCCAAGCGACAAAACCCGTCAACATGCGGTCGGAACGCGGAAACTCCGCGCCAGTCGCCAACCCGCCAACCGCCCCGCTCTGCACTACCCAATCCGGCACCACACTCACCTGTGGCGGGTGCAAAAGTCCCTGCAACCGCTCGCCGCTGGTGGCCCCGGCGCGAAAAAAATCGACGAAAAACTCGCTGCTCTTCGCCGTACCCATGCCGTCGGCATAGACCCCTTCGCCCTCGTGCCAAGCCACCTCCTCGGCGTAGCGTTTGCAGCTAAGCTGCCGACCGTCTGGGTCGCGCCAAAAGAACACGTCGATGCCTTGCGCACCCACGCCGAGGGCCTTGGGATATTCCTCTGCCATGTAGCGCAGCGCGACGCCGACGCCAGCGCGGTCGTTCTCAGCGCAAATCCAGCCGGCAGCGCGTTCGCCCTCGGCCCGCGAGGCGCGCTCGACGCCCTCGTACTCCTCCCAATAGAAGTGATTGTCCAGCCGCTGCGAGAGCAAGGCGTAGCGCTCGGGGACCCAAGGCCCCTCCATGACCCGCTCAGCCCCCAGGCGCCAAGTTCCGCCGCCTTCGGGCAAGAGCGGGACGCGCAAGCCCAGTTCCTCCACCTCGGTCTCGCGCGGATTACAGGTAACGATCACCGTGTGCACCACTCGCACCTGCGCCTTGCCGGCATAGGCATATATCCGCGTCGCAAAGCGCAGCGGACGATAGCCAGCGTAGTGGTGCATGGGCGCAGTGGACTCGTAGGCCCCTCGGCAGCAGATCACCGCCCGCAAGGGACCGGCCTCTTCGATCTCGACGGCATATTCCTCCACCCCTTCTGACGCCAGACACGTGCCCCCCATCCCGTAGATCCGCCGCTGCGTTCCTCCGACAAATTCCGATTCGGAAATCTTGGCCCAAGCATCGCCGCCGCCCCGAGGTGCAACTTCCACCTCGGAGACAAACGACCCCTCGTCTAGCTGCCCTAGCTCTACCCCGTCAAAAAGCGCGAATGCCTTTTTACCAATGCCAAATCGCAGCGGTCCAGTACACACCTCAAAGCGATCTTCCCGCTCGGCGATTCCCACGCCTTGGACGTTCGCCGCGGCTTTTTGGTCCGCGTATCGCAAGATATACACGGCCTCCTGCCCCGCTTCCACATCGGCCTGAAAATCCACCAAGACCCACTTCGCGCTCTCGTCTGGCCAACGGCCCAAGACCCGTAGCTGCACTGGGACATCCCGGCCCTGTGCGTCCTGTAAAAACAAATTTTTCACGTCTGCCACGGTGCCTTGAGGCAGAGGGACGCCCCTTGTCAGAGGGAACCTTCGGCGGGTAATGCCCTCGGTCTCTTTTACTTTTAAGGCAATGCCTTCGTCGGATATGCTCACGTGACTTCTCCTTGGTCTCGTCTGTGCGGCGAAGGAAAATAAGCAAGCGGCCAATGCCCCACCAACCCGCATTGACCCGCCTCCACACCCCTCCTATCTTCTCGCTGCCCAAGCAAAAGGAATCGCTTCGTGAAACCAGACCAAGACCTGAACGCCCAACAGCTCCTGCCGGCAATCCAGCGCTTTTTAACCCTTACCGGTGCCAAGATCCTCGATCTCGACAGTACCTGGGACCCGGACCGCGGCACCCCAGTCTTCACCCAGCAGGGACGCTACACCACCCGAGGCTGGACCGAGTGGACCCAAGGCTTCCAATACGGCTGCGCCATCCTCCAGTACGACATGACCGACGACGCGCGCTTCCTCGCGCTCGGCCGCGACCACACCATTGCGCACATGGCACCGCACGTCTCGCACATCGGCGTCCACGACCACGGCTTCAACAACCTCTCTACCTATGGCAACTTGCGCCGCCTGATGCTCGAAGGCCGCATTCCGCACGATCAGCGCGAACTGGATTTCTACGAGTTGGCCATCAAGCTGTCGGGCGCCGTGCAAGCCGCGCGCTGGACCAAGACCGCGTACGGCACGGGCTTCATCCACTCCTTCAATGGCCCGCATTCGCTCTTTTCCGACACCATGCGCTCGCTGCGCATCTTGGGGACCGCGCACCAGCTAGGCCATGCGCTGATGGGCGAGGGCGACAAGCGCATCAGCCTGCTCGGCCGCTTAATCGAACACGCCCAGACCAACGCCCGTTTCAACGTCTATTACGGCGAGGGCCGCGACGCGTTTGACACGCCCGGCCGCGTGGTCCACGAATCCATCTTCAATGTCCACGACGGCCAGTACCGCTGTCCCAGCACCCAACAGGGCTACACCCCGTTCTCGACTTGGACTCGCGGTCTGTCGTGGGTGCTTACGGGCTACGCCGAGCAGCTAGAGTATTTCGCCACGCTCAGCGAGGCCGACGTCGAACCTTTCGGCACCAAGGCCGACCTCGTGCAAACCATGGAACAAGCCGCCTTGGCCACCGCTGAATTCCACATCGCCAACAGCTTTGCCGACGGCGTGCCGTTCTGGGACACCGGCGCACCCGGAGTCGCCTCCTTTGGCGCGATAACCAAACAGCCCTCCGACCCATACAACGACGTCGAGCCGCTCGACAGTTCGGCTGCGGCTATCTGCGGCCAAGGGTACTTGCGCTTGGGCAACTACTATTTGTCCAAGGGAGACGAAGCGAAAGGGACGCGCTATCGCGCCGCAGCCTTCACCATTGCCCGTGCCCTCCTAGAGGAACCGTATCTCGCCGTCGATCCCCACCACCAAGGCATCACCCTCCACGCAATCTACCATCGCCCCAACGGCTGGGACTACATCCCTCAAGACCGCAAAATCCCCTGCGGCGAGGCAGCCATGTGGGGCGACTACCACACAATGGAACTGATAAACCTAATCAAACGCGAAGCAGAAAACGCCTCTTATCCACTCTTCTTCCAATAGCGAGACCTACCGTGAAAATCACCGCCATTACCCCCATCATCGCCCGCTTCGGCAACCGCCCCCGCGTCTTGGTCAAAGTCGAGACCGACGAGGGCATCACCGGCTGGGGCGAGACCTACTCCATCGGCCCCGACCTAGCCGTCGGCCCCACCGTCGATTATTGCTTTGAGCTAATCAAGGGCATCGACCCTCGGCGGATCGAGTTCATCATGATGAAGCTGCACCAGCAGTTTCGCTTTCCACCAGGCGGGATCGGCCTGTCGGCTATCTCTGGCATCGACCACGCGCTGTGGGACATCTCCGGCAAAGCCGCGGGCGTCCCGGTCTATCAGCTTTTGGGCGGCCACGCCCGCGACCGGGTGCGCGTGTACCGCGGGATCGGCGGCCGCGACGGCAAAGAGGCCGCCGACCAAGCCCGGCGTCTGCACGAGGAATATGGCTTTACGGCCTTCAAAACCAGCCCCTACCAGCTCGATCCCGACGCCAACCGCTGGGGCCGAGTCTGCGCCGAGGCGACCAAGTACTTTGAAGAATTGCGCGTTAGCTGCCCCGACGACTGGGAATTTGCCTTCGACCCGCACGCCAAGATCTTCGAGCCGATTCGCGCCTTGCAGCTAGCCAACGCCCTCGCACCGTACGACCCCTTTTTCTACGAAGAGCCTATGCGCCCCGAACACATTCCGGCGTGGACTAGCCTCAAGTCGCAAATGCAGGTGCCGTTGGCCACCGGCGAAAGCCTCTACGCCCGCTTTGAGTTCCTCGATCTAATCGCCAACCAAGGTGCCGACATCATCCAGCCCGACATCTGCGTCTGCGGCGGCCTGCTCGAAATGCGCAAGATCAACACCCTTGCCGAAGCCCACTACATCAGCATCGCCCCGCACAATCCCATGGGGCCGTTGGCGACTGCCGTCAACCTGCACTTCTGCGCCTCAGCACCCAATTTCAAAATCCTCGAATACCTCCTGCCGACCGAATCCGAGTGGAACGACTGGGTTGATGAACCCTATCTGCCCAAAGACGGTTATCTCGAATTGCGACCAGACCGGCCGGGGCTAGGCGTCGAAGTCAACGAAGAAGCCATCGCCGACAACGAATACATCCATTGGGAACGCTCCAGCCCGACGCGTCCCGACGGCTCGACCGGGTACATCTAATGCTCAGCCGCGACCACACCGCGCTCGTCCTCATCGACATTCAGGGCAAGCTGGCCTCGCTGATGCACGAGCGCGAGGCACTCTACCGCCAACTCCAGATTCTCGTCCAAGGCGCACAGATACTAAAGTTGCCCATCCTATGGCTGGAGCAGTACCCCAAAGGGCTTGGCCCCACCATTCCCGAGGTCGCCGACCTGCTCTCCGACCAAGAGCCACTGGCCAAGACCTGCTTTAGCGCCTGCGGTCTCAGCGCTTTCCAAACCCAACTGCGCCAGAGCGGCCGACGCCAGATTCTCTTAGCCGGGATCGAAAGCCACATCTGCGTCTATCAGACGGCCCGTGACTTGCTAGACTCGGGCTACCAAGTCGAAGTCGTCGCCGACGCGGTCTCCTCGCGCACAGCCGAGAACAAGGAGTTGGGACTGCAAAAAATGGCGTCCGCTGGCGCGCAGATCACCGCAGTGGAAATGTGTCTATTTGAATTGCTGCAAGAGGCGGGGACGGCCGAGTTCAAGCAAATTGCCGCCTTGGTCAAGTGAGGAGTATTGTTACCTCTGAGGAACAGCGTCGCTTCCACAAGGCAACAGCACGGCGCATACAGCACATAACGCTACCAGAGGGAAAGGGCATCTGCCAAGCATGGCCTACCTTTTGCTTATAGGGGGGAGTGCTTACATTTACCCAAAGAGGACCTTCTCATGGCCGAGCAATCGTCCAATCCCGCCCAACCCACTGAATCCACCCTCGCTCTGAGCTTCCTGCGCGAGGATATTCAGGACCTGCGTCAAGATGTGCGCCAAATACACGGGCGCATCGATCAGACCAACGGACGCATCGACGGCCTGCGTACCGAAATGAGCCAACTCATCAACCAAACCAACGGGCGCATCGACGATCTGCGCACCGAGACCAATGAACGCATCGACGGCTTAGCCAAACAACTCGATTCGCGCTACGCGCGGCTGATGGCCATGCTCATCGCCTGCACCAGCATCCTCGTCACCACCATGGGCGCAGCCGTCGCCGTGCTCAAATGACGCCCTAAGCTCGCTCCGGAAACCGCTCTCGGTATTCCCGATCAAATTCTTCGCTGCCGTCGTCGAGCCGCACTTGGAGGTCCATTCCCGGAGCAAAGCCGGTGATTTTGCCAGCGGTGAAATCGCCCCGATACCCTCCGTCCGGTGCCCACAACTCTCGGCCATCGGGCCAGCGCACGGCGTGTATTTGGCGCACTGGCGCTTTTGCAAAATCCAGCTCGACGCGCAGGCGCTCCACAGCATCCCGGTCCAACTCGACCCCCAAGCCCGGAGCCTCCGGCACCCGCAGATGCCCGCCCTCCACGGCAAACTCCTGCACCAAAACGTGCGAATAGATGTTGACGCAGGGAATCGCCGGCCAGCGCGCTTCCTTTAGCACCGCTCCCAAGTGCGCCGCAAAGGTCGCCGTCAGGCCAGTGCCCACCATCTGCAACCAGAACGGCATTTGCGCCCGCTCAGCCAAGTTGCCGTCGCTCAAAACGCGTCTTACCCCACCGCCGATGACAAATCCGTCGCACACGCCCTCGCGAATCGCCGTCATGGGCGGCGGCTGGCCTATGTGCATGGCGATTGGAGATTGGATCTTGCGCCGCAGGAGCTTGTTGCCCTCCACGTCGTCCTGCGGAATCGGCGACTCGACGATGGCGAGGCAGACATTGTCCCGCTCTAAGCGCCCAATGAGCGGGGCGGCTTGGTCAACCCCCAACAACATAGTGTTGAAGTCGGCGTCCAGCTTGAAGTGCTGAGAAGTGGCCTCATCCACGGCCTGCAACTGCGCCGCAATATCGTACCAAGGCCGCGCCTTGACCTTCATGGTGGTAAAACCATGCGCCTCGGCCGCACGCGCCTCAGCCGCCCATGCTGCGGGCGGCATGCTTTGCGCCCACCAAGAAACCGGGCAGGCGTCGCGGTGCTGCGGCCCCATCAGCCGGTGGCAGGGTACGCCTAAGTGCTTGCCGGCCGCGTCGAACAGCGCCATCTGCAAGCCAGCTCCCAGCGAGTCGTCCCACAGCACCTCGAACACATTCCGGCCGCGCACGCGAGCAAACTCTGCTTCGCGCGAGTGGCCCCACGTATATCCCTGAATCGTCTCGCCAATGCCAACAACGCCGCCCTCGGTCTCCACTTCAATCAACTCGACGATGGACCAACCCGGCCCATAGACTTCCATGGTGTCGGCGCAGCGCTCGTGGAACGGCACGTGCAGCACAGTGCGCACGACATCTTTAACAACACAAGAGTTCATCGCATCCTCTCGCAGGCTCTACTCGGCCATCCGCCTGAGTACTGCGTGTAAAATTCCCCCGTTGCGGTAGTAGTTGATCTCCACGGGGGTATCTATCCGGCATATCACCGCAAAGCGCTTCTCACCCTCGGCGCTCTTGGCCACCACCTCCAACACCTGCCCCGGCTGCAGGTTGTCGTCGAGACCCTCGATATCGTATGTCTCCTCGCCGGTCAGCCCCAGCGAGTGGCGGTCTTCACCGGAGGAAAATTGCAGCGGCAGAATGCCCATCCCAATCAGGTTCGAGCGGTGGATGCGCTCGTAGCTCTCGGCGATTGCGGCCTTGACGCCCTGCAGAAAGGGACCTTTGGCTGCCCAGTCGCGGCTCGAACCCGATCCGTACTCCTTGCCCGCGATAATGATCGAAGGCACGCCTTCGTCGATGTAGCGCATCGCCGCCTCGTACATGGTCATCTGCTCGCCCGAAGGCAGATGGCGCGTATAGCCTCCTTCAACGCCGGGCACCAACTCGTTGCGGATGCGGATATTGGCAAACGTGCCCCGCATCATCACCTCGTGGTTGCCGCGCCTAGAGCCATAGCTGTTCCAATCCTTGCGCTCGACGCCTCGGTCGGCGAGATACTCACCTCCCGGACTGCCCACAGCGATGGAACCAGCCGGCGAGATGTGGTCGGTCGTCACGCTGTCGCCTAACTTGGCCAAGACGCGCGCGCCTTGGATCGGCTGGATCGGCTGGATTTCCTTAGTGAGGCCGTCGAAGAAATTCGGCTTGCGAATGTACGTGCTCTCCTCGGCCCAAGCGTAGCGCTTGCCCTCGGGCACGGGAATGGCGTTCCAAGTCTCGTTCTGGCGGAACGCATTGCCGTATTCTTCCTCGAACATCTTCGGCGTCAGCGAGCGGCCAATTGCATCGCGGATCTGGTCCTGCGAGGGCCAGATGTCGCGCAGGAACACCTCACCGCCCGCTTGGTCGCGGCCCAGCGGCTCGCGCTCAAAGTCAATCGTCGCCCGGCCCGCGAGCGCGTAGGCTACGACTAACGGCGGCGAGGCGAGGAAATTGGCCCTCGTCAACGCGTGGACCCGGCCCTCAAAGTTGCGATTGCCGCTGAGCACACTACACACCACCAAGTCGTTGTCGGCTACAGCCGTGGAGAGTTCCTCAGGCAAGGGTCCCGAGTTGCCGATGCAGGTAGTGCAACCGTACCCCACCGTGTGGAAGCCGAGGGCCTCTAGGCTTTCGGTAAGGCCGGCCGCGTCGAGGTAGCGCGAGACGACCCGGCTGCCCGGCGCTAAGCTAGTCTTGACATAGGCCGGGACCGAAAGGCCCCGCTCGGCCGCGTTACGCGCCAACAGTCCCGCCCCCACCATCGCACTCGGGTTGCTAGTATTCGTGCAAGAGGTAATGGCGGCGATGAGTACAGCACCGTGGTCCAACTCAACCGCCCCCTGCTCGCCCAAATCAACGGCGACCTTTTTATCGCGGTCCTCCACCTCAAAACGGTCCGTCAGCGAATCGGCAAAAGCACTCGGCACATCCTTGAGCGCGACCCGATCCTGCGGCCGCGTCGGACCGGCCAAGCTCGGCTCGACCGTACCCATATCTAACGCCAAGTGCTCACTGAAGATGGGATCAGGAGTTTCGGCGTGGTAGAACATACCCTGCGCTTCCATGTACGCACGGACCCGCTCGACCACCGCCTTCTTGCGCCCGGTGAGCGCCAAATACGCCAGCGTCTCCTCGTCAACCGGAAAAATGCCCATCGTCGCCCCGTATTCCGGGGCCATGTTGGCGAGGGTCGCCCGGTCGGCCAAGCTCAGTTCGCTCAAGCCCGGGCCGTAAAACTCGACGAATTTGCCAACCACGCCATGCGCGCGGAGCATCTGCACCACCGTCAGCACCAAGTCCGTCGCCGTCGTCCCGGTGGGCAAGGCACCCGTCAATTTGACGCCGACCACTTCGGGCAAAAGCATGTAGATCGGCTGCCCCAACATCACGGCCTCGGCCTCAATGCCGCCCACGCCCCAGCCGAGGACGCCGAGGCCATTGATCATCGTAGTGTGGCTGTCCGTGCCCACTAGGCTGTCGGGATAGAACTCGCCGTCCTGCTCTTGCACCACCTGCGCCAGATATTCCAAGTTGACCTGATGCACGATGCCGGTGGCCGGCGGCACCACGCGAAAATTGTCGAACGATTCCTGCCCCCAGCGCAAAAACTCGTAGCGCTCGCGGTTGCGCTCGAATTCGCGCGCGGCATTCATGGCGAGTGCTTCGCGCATGCCGTAGTAATCGACCTGCACCGAATGATCAATGACCAAATCAACCGGAATCAGGGGATTGACCTTCTCCGGGTCGCCGCCCAAATCGGCCACGGCGTCGCGCATCACGGCCAAATCGACCACCGCGGGCACACCGGTAAAATCCTGCATCACCACCCGCGCCGGCTTGAAGGGAATCTCTTCCTTGCCCGCGGTCTCGGGACTCCAGCGCGCAATGCGCTCTACGTCCTCGCGGGTAATCTCAAACCCGTCGCACTGCCTGAGCGCGGCCTCTAGCAGAATTTTAATCGAATAGGGCAGCCGACTCACCTCGGCCACGCCGTCTTCTTCCAGCTTTTGAATGCGGTACAGGACGCCGCTACCGCCGCTGCATTCCAGCCGGGTGCGCGTCCCGAATTCGTCGTTTCTCGTCGTCATGGAAAACCTTTCGGAGATGGAGATGTTTTAGCAATTTGACTTTAAGGCTTTAAATATATTCAAGACCAACCCTACCTTCCACCTGCCGCCCTAGGCCGCCATGCACAACCTGCGCCAATTCCTCGACCTCCTACGCCGCGAAGGCGAACTCGTCACCGTTGACGCTCCCGTCTCTTCTGATCTCGAAATCGCCGAAATCCATCGCCGCGTCCTCGCCGCCGCTGGCCCGGCCTTGCTGTTTACCCACGTCGAAGGCGCGGACTTTCCCTGCGTCACCAATCTCTTTGGCACGGCCCGGCGCGTCGATCTGGCCTTTGGCCCTAGGCCGGAACAGTTTATCCAGCAACTCGTGCAACTCGCCCAAGACCTGCCCTCGCTCTCGCCGAGCAAGCTCTGGCCGCACAAAAACCTGATCCCCGCCGCGCTCAAGGTCGGGCTAAAGACCGTCGGCAAAGGCCCCGTTGGCGAGTGCGTCCAGTCGCCGCCCAATCTTGAGCGCCTGCCCCTGCTCAAGACGTGGCCCGAGGACGGTGGCCACTTCATCACCTTGCCGTTGGTCTATACCGAACACCCCGATACCGGCCACCACAACCTCGGCATGTACCGCATCCAGCGCCATGATTCCCAAACCCTCGGCGTCCACTGGCAAATCCAAAAAGGCGGCGGCTTTCACTACCACGTCGCCGAGCAGCGGGGCGCAGACCTGCCGCTGGTCATCTTCGTCGGCGGGCCGCCGGCACTGATCCTCGCGGCGATCGCGCCTTTGCCCGAGGATTTGCCCGAGCTAATTTTGGCCTCCCTGTTGCAGGGTGAGCGCCTGCGCCGCGTGCGAGGCTCCACTTTGCCCCTAATCGCCGAAGCCGAATTCGCCATTGAGGGCGTGGTGCCGCCGCATGTGCGCGAGCCAGAAGGGCCTTTCGGCGATCACTACGGCTACTACTCGCTGCAACACGACTACCCAGTACTCCAAGCCAAGCGCCTCTACCACCGCAAAGACGCCATCTTCCCGGCCACTGTAGTAGGCAAGCCGCCGCAGGAAGACATGTTCCTCGGCACCTATATCCAGCAACTCATGGCACCCTTGAGCAAGCTGGTAATGCCCGCGATCAAGGCCATGTGGAGCTACGGCGAGACCGGCTATCACTCGCTGGCGGCCATCGTCGTCGAGGAGCGCTACCCGCGCGAGGCCATGAAATTCGCCTTTCGCATCTTGGGCGAGGACGGCGGCCAGCTCAACCTCACCAAGTTCTTGGTCGTAATCGATCGCCCTCTGGACTTGGGCGACTTCCGGCAAGTGCTTACGTACGCCCTAGCGCGTGCGCAACTCGCAACCGACCTTTTCGTCATCGCCAATCTCGCCATGGACACCCTCGACTACACGGGCCCGGCCGTGAACCAAGGCAGCAAAGGAATCCTCATCGGCGTGGGCGATCCAGTCAACGAACTGCCCGGAGAATTCAGCGGCAACTTGCCCGGCGGTGGCCGCGCCGCCGAGGTCTATTGCCCTGGTGCCCTCGCGGTGCAAGGTCCGACGTACGCGGAAGATCCCGACTACGCCCAACACCTCGCCGAAGACCGAGCCGTCGCAGCCTGGCCGCTGATATTTTTGGTTGACGACGCCAGTATAGTCACCAAGAACGTCACCTTCCTTTGGAGTACCTTCACCCGCTTTGAGCCGGCTGCCGACACATATGCCGCTGCCGTCCAACTTCGTCGCCACCACCCCTGCTATACGCCGCCGATCGTCTTGGATTGCCGCATGAAACCCGGCTACCCGGACGAGCTGATAACGGACGAAGAGACAGCGCAAAAGGTCAATCGGCGCTGGCAGGAGTACTTTCCCCAAGGCAACGTCGAAGGCGCAGAAGACCGACTCGGCTACACTGGATTTTCCCTGTTGGATTAACCCTGAATCAGAGGCCGCTTCATGGATGACACCCTAGCATTTGCCCCCATCGCCGAACTCGCCACCCTGATCCGCCGCGGCGAACTCTCCCCACTCGAACTCACCGAACTCTACCTAGAACGCATCGAGCAGTACAATCCGGCGCTCAACGCCTATCTCGCCGTCACGGCCGAGCGCGCGCGCGCCCAAGCCCGCGCTGCCGAAGCGCAAATCGCGTCCGGTACCTACCTCGGTCCCTTGCACGGCATTCCCCTCGCCTTTAAGGATCTCGTGGATGTCGCAGGCCTGCCGACCACCGGCGGCTCGACCCTGCTGCGCGACAACATCGCCGCGACCGACGCCACAATTGCCCGCCGCCTCTTTGCCGCGGGAGCCGTGCTCTTGGGCAAGACGCATCTCGTGGAATTCGCTTTTGGCGGCACCGGCGTCAACCATCACTACGGTACCCCGGTCAACCCCTGGGATCCCGAAATCCACCGCCTGCCGGGCGGGTCGTCCTCTGGCTCGGGCGTGGCCGTAGCCGCTGGACTGGCCCCGGCTGCCCTCGGCTCGGACACCGGTGGCTCGGTGCGGATTCCCGCGTCCTTTTGCGGCCTTACCGGTCTCAAGCCTACCTTTGGCCTGCTCCCCAACACCGGCGTCTTGCCCCTCGACCCCACCCTCGACAGCATCGGGCCTTTGTGCCGCACGGCTCAAGACTGCGCTCTGTTGTGCCAAGCCATGGCGGACCCCCTGCCCGGTGATTCGCTTGTGGATCGCTTGGAAGGCGAGGTCGCCGGTCGCCGGCTCTGCTTCCCGCGCGAGTATTTCTGGGACGATGTCGATGCGGAGGTCGAAGCAGCGGTGCGCGCCTCGGCAAGCGTCTTCGCCGACCTTGGCGTGTACGTCGATGAAATATCGCTCGAAGTGCTCAACGACCTAGTCGAATGGCGCAGCGGTCCCAGCACCACGGCCGTCGAAGCCTATCTCTATCACCGGCGCAACCTCGAAGCGCATCTCGATCAATTCGACCCCATTGTCTCGGCACGCATACTCGACGGCCGCGATATCCTCGCCGCGGACTTCCTCGGGCAGCTCAGAGCACGCGACGAGTTGCGCCGCAAAGCCCGTACGGCCCTCGAAAACGTCGATTTTCTCATCACCCCAACTACCCCTTTTGCCGCCCCAATTCTCGACGAGATCGACCGCGACGACGTCTATTTCCCCATCAACGGCCTCTGCCTGCGCAACACCATCGCCGTCAATCTCCTCGACCTGTGCGCCGTCTCCCTGCCCTGCGGGTTCACGCGCGATGGCTTGCCCATCGGCCTACAACTCATCGGCCACCCCCGCGACGAAGCGCGGCTGTTGCGCCTCGCCCGCGCCTTCGAGCAAGCCACCGACTACAATCTCCTAGCGCCCGCACTCGACGCTTTTGCCTAGCAAAATGCGACGGGGCGGCTTGCCAATATGCGGGGCTAACTCTATATTTTTTCCCCTACGTGCTCCCATCGTCTAGCGGTTAGGACCCAGGGTTTTCAACCCTGTAACCGGAGTTCGAGTCTCCGTGGGAGCACCATTTTTATGTACGCTACGCTGAGGAGGAATTCATGTTCGACATCGGCATCTTTGCCCCCTTTGGGACCGACCACGATCGCAACATCGCC
Organism: Candidatus Latescibacterota bacterium; assembly: GCA_965116675.1. GTDB lineage: Bacteria > Latescibacterota > UBA2968 > UBA8231 > UBA8231. The sequence continues at coordinate 4,459,319 of OZ220721.1, read as the reverse complement.
TATTGCCGCGACGCTGGTGCTAGCCACATCGTCTTGAGCACCGGCCAACTCTCTTCAGACGACGCGCCCGCGGCCGACGCACTCAAGACACTAGCCGACCAATACGCCGCTGCCGAAGTGGTGCTGGCCGGGCTGACCCCGCCGCGCCTCAGCCTCGACGCCTGCGTTGACGACGCATCCCGCACGCGCGAAGTAGGGTACATGCGCCGCCTGATCGAAAACATGGGCCACGCGCAGATACCTCTCGTGCATTTCTACCTCAGCGCCGACGCAGCCCCCACCGACCCAGACGAGCGGCAGCAGCACTGGCAGGGCTTAGTGGGGATCTTCCAAGAGCTCGGCCAAATCGGCGAAGATGCCGGCGTGCGGATCTCCACTCACACGTTTCACGTACCCGACCGCCTGATCTGGAACAGAGAGACCTTTGGGAATCTAATGGCCGCCACCGACTCTCCGGCCCACGGCCTGACCTTCTGCCAGGGCAAGTCGCAAATGGCCGGCGACAGCCTGCCCGAGGTCATCCGCCACTTCGGCGACAAGGTCTTTATGGTCCACGTGCGCGACATCGCCACCAAGGCCCAAGGGCCGACTACCCCGGAAATCGAGCAGCGGCTGGCGGACTTGGGCTACCTTGAAGTGCCCTTTGGTGCAGGGGAAGTCGATATGGTCGGCACCATCCGCGCCCTCAAAGAGATCGACTACAAGGGCCAGATTTACCCCGAGCACTTCCCGTCCATCGCCGGCGACCACGCCGCGGGGCTAGCTTGGACTCTTGGGTACATCCGCGCCTTAGACCAAGCGGTCGTTGTCTGAAGGGGCGACCGGCCGGGCACCCCTACAGCGGCAAATGGACACCCCCTTTTAGCCGCTCTATATTTGCCTTTTCAACCGCATTGGAAAGGTCCTGCCATGTCTCATCTCACCTCCGCCGACAAGCGTTCCTTTAAGGAAAACGGCTGTCTCATCGTCCGCGGCGCACTCACCTCCGCGCAAATTCAAGCCGCTCAGGACGCTCTCTGGACCGGCATTGACGCCGACCGCGACGATCCTGCAACCTGGATCGAAGCTGGCCCGCGCACCCCTGTGCCCGCCCATCACCCGGCCATCCACGCCACCGTCCACGAGTCGCCGCTCTTTGCGATGATGGAGGAAATGGTCGGCGAGGGGCAGCTCAATCCCAACAACGCCGGTCCCGCGCTAGTTTACCCATCCAAAGACAAGACTTGGTCCCTGCCCGAGCGCGGCCACCTCGACGGCTACTACACCCCGACCAACGGCGTGCCCGAAGGCACGGTCGGCTACATGACCATCAACGTCACTATCTACGTCGAGGACATCGACTCGCAGGGCGGCTGCTTCACCTATTGGCCCGGCAGCCACAACGTGGCGTACGAGTACTTCAAGACGCACTCGCTGCTATCGGTGCAGGGCGGCGTTTCCAGTGACGTATTTCCCGAGGGAACCTTCCCCCAAGGGAGTGAATTTGTCGGCCAAGCCGGCGATGCCATCTTCTGGCACGGCCAGCTCTTTCACACGGGTTCCAAGAACGTCAATCGCAATATCCGCATGGCCCTCATTGGCCGCTTCTCGCGCAAAGACACCAACGATATCCGCTTTGAGACCTGCGACGATCAATGGGCGCATTGGGAGGGAATTAGCTGATGCACCTCGTCTTCAGCCCGACCCTCTGCCCAGACCTGCTCTTGCCCGAAGTGCTCGACCTCGCCAAAGCGGCTGGCTTTTCCCGCATCGAACTCTTCCGCGCTTACACCGAGAGCACTCCCGTCCACCGCGACTGGTCCGTGCCCATGGTCCGCACCGCTATTGCGGACGCCGGCCTAGCGCTTTCTGGCTTCAACATCCGCAACCTCACCGGCCGCAAGGCCGATTCCGACGAGCGCAACCTCGCCTACAACCTGCGCCAACTCGAATGGGACATCCACTTGGGCCGCGCCCTCGACATCAAAACCCTGAATACAAAGGGCGGTGCCCGCACGGCCGAAGCGCTCGCCGACCTCATCGAAGGCGTCAACACGCTCCTCAACAACATCCCCGACATCGCCCTCAACTTGGGCAACCACAAAGGCAACCGCCTCCAAGGACTGGCCGATTACCAAGCAGTGATACCCGAGCTGCCCGAGCGGGCGCGCGTGCTATTGGACACCGGCCACTTGCTCTCAGTCGGCGAGCCCATCATGCCCTTTGCCGAAGCCCTCGCCGGACGCATCGGTCTCGTCCACCTACGCGACCAGCAGGGCGAAAGACCCGTGCCCTTCGGAGAAGGCGAATTGTCCTTTGCGGAGTTGTTGGAGCTGTTAGTGGATAGCGGTTACGACGGCCCCCTCGTCGTCGAGCTTGAGGAGGTCGATTGGGACGAGCCGCTGCCAGCGGCCATTGCCGCGCGGGAATACGTCGAGGCTCTACTTGGCTGAATTGGGGCGCGGCGCATACACAGGACAGACCTCGCGCCTGCCGTTTGCCCCACCCTGTCTCACCCCCTACATTCCCCGCCTAGACCCCCACTCAGGAGCCTACCATGAAAAAGATTACCACCACTGACTTCCGCGACTATCGCCGCGACCGCTTCATCGACGCCCAAACCACCCGTGCCGCCCGCCTCGCCCCCACCTATATGATCACCAACGAAATGGGCGTTGACGGCGACATCTGCGAGGAACTCACGCCCGCTCTCTGCGCAAAAGTCGAATTCGACATCCCCTCGGCCAAGACCAAAGGAGCCGAACTGCTCTTCTACGTCAACGCCGACAAATCCACCGCTGACAAACCCATGCGGCTCCAGGTCAACGGCCACGTCCTCACCCACCGCCAAGACCGCGAGCGCATGCTCACCGGTGGTTGGGATCGCAAGAAAATCGCCGCCAAATATCTCAAAGAAGGCACCAACGAATTCGTGTTCTCGCACAGCGGCGTGCTGCACATCGACCCCTTCCCGGGCGGTCTAGCCGACGCGCCCTCAAGCCGTTCGAGCCGCAGCTTTGACGGCGGCAAGACTTGGCACCAAGGCACCTTGGGCGAAGCCCGCGCCATTGAAGGCGAGTACCTAGTGCGGCTGCGCGTCAAAGGACATCCACCCCAGGGGACGCTCTGCTCGCCGGTCATCGACCTCGCCGACGAAGACGGTAGTGGCCGCATCGCTCCGCGAATGGGCATTCGCCGCCTGCACCTGAAGGCGCGGATGCGCCAGCCGCAGGGGACCCAAATACACTTCGAACTGCGCACGGGTTCGACGCCTTCCTTTGACCCGCGCACTTGGACGGCTTGGGAGCGAGGCACCGCCTTGCAGTGGCCCGGGCGCTTTGTGCAGTGGCGCGCCATCCTCGAAACCGACGCGGCCAACAAGACCCCGACGCTCCAAGCCGTCACCCTCGAAGCCGATATCGAGGAGGACGCCAAGAGCCTCGCCCCCTTCAAGCGGGCAGAATTCGACCAACCCGAGTTCGTACACAGCTCGTACCCCTTTGCCTATATGGGGCTGCACCCGCACCAAGAGCGGCTGCGCAAACAGTACCGCCTCGACGAGGTCATCGCCAAAGGCAAAACCGAACTCGAACAGCTAGCCCTTTTGCGCGATTGGGTCCACAGCCAATGGCTGGGCTGGCAATCCGACAAATATCCCCACTGCCCCTCTTGGAATCCCCTAGATGTCCTCGACACTACCAAGGGCGACTGGGGCTTTGGCATGTGTACCCACTACGGAGCGGTGTTCGCCGGCTGCGCCTCGTCCTTGGGATGGGTGGCCCGCTCAATCGTCGTCGATCACCACTGCTTGGCCGAGGTCTGGTGTGAGGAGTTGCAAAAGTGGATCCTCGAAGACGCCGGGCCGGCCCGCGAATTCGACGCCACCTACGAAATCGACGGCGTACCCATCAACGCCTTGGAACTGCACGAGGCCGCGGCCGACGAGCGGCGCGAAAAGATCATGGCCAACAAGCTGCCGCAAAAGGTCGTCGAGCCCATGAGCAACTATATCGACGTCTTCTGCCGCTTCGGCATTCCACTGCGCAACACGCACCTGATTTTCGCCGAGCCAGCCGAGCTGCGCCACGGTGCCGGGCAGTACCACTGGGATGGCTATCTGTGGTGGTCGGACGACGTCGATCCCCGCTACGCCGAATACTCCTTGCAGACCTCTCGCATCGGGGACTTCTACTGGTCGGTCAACCAGACGCGGCTCTACCTCCAGGTCGCGGAAAAGGCGCACACGCTGCAAGTCGATCTAGAGCACACTGCGCCCAACTTCTCGCACTTCTTGGTCCGCCAAGACGGCGGCCCGTGGCGCGAGGAGCGCGAATCCCGCTTTGAGTGGACGCTTACCGAGGGCGAAAACCTGCTCGAAGCGCGGGCGGTCAACATCTTCGGCAAGCAGGGCCGCATCGCCAAAGCGTGTGTCGAAGCATCGTGAGCATTCGGATCGTCTTGTAATACTATTCTGCGTCCATCTCCGTCCATCTGCGGATTACTTTATGAATGACTTAGGGTCGCTATAGCCTGTGAGCGCCTCGCTCTCCCTGGCCACGCGCGCCCTGCGCGGTTTTCTCTGGAACGGCAGCGCTTCCGTCATCCAGCTCGGCGTCATGCTGGCGCTCTACAAGCTCTTGCCGCTGGAGAAGCTGGGCCATTTTGAGTGGGCGCTAGCCTTGGTGATGCTCCTATCGCTGGTCGGCGACTTGGGGCTGGGCGCGGCCTTGGTCCAGCTACCAGACGCGAGCGAGGAACACTTCGACACAGCCTTCTGGACTTGTTTGAGTTGGGGACTGCTGCTAACCGCCGCCGTCATCGCTGCCGTCTCTTGGCTCGCTCCTCTTTTGGGAGGCGAAGACCCACACACCTTCAGCCGCGTCCTGCGCACGCTCTGCTTGGCGATTCCCTGCGCCTCATTGGCGGGCCTGTTGCGGGCCAGACTTCAGCGCGACCTCGACTTCCGCGCCGTGGCCCTTTCCGAGCTCGTTTCAGTCCTGACCTTTGCCTGCACGGTGACGCTCCTGCTTTTCTGGCGACCCGAATTGGGCGTCCTAGTCCCGGTTATCGGATCAGTTGTACGCGAACTAGGGCTCTTCAGCAGCCTTGCCCTGTCGGCCCGCTGGCTTCCGCGCCTGCGCTTCCGGCTCCAAGCACTGCGCCAGATCCTTCGCTTCGCGCTAAATCTCACGGGTTCGCGCGTAGTGGCCCTGCTCAATACCAAGATCGCCTATTTCTTTATTTTCGTACCGCTGGGGGCCACGGCCCAAGCCTATTACAGCTTGGCCGAACGATTGACCTTGCAACCTCTGACCCGGCTGGCCACGACCATCCAGCGCGTCTCCTTCCCAACCTTTTCGACGATCGTGGACGACGACTCGCTCCTGCGCCGTGGCTATTTGTCCTCGGTACAGGGTTTCGTGCTAGCACTGGGTCCAGTTCTCGCAGGGATATTCGTCTTTGCGCCGGAGATTGCCGCCTTGCTCAACACCGAGCCGATGTGGATGGTGCTGCGCCTGTTAGCCGCCGCCACGCTTTTGAAAGTGGCGAGCACCTTGGTCGGCTCGATTTTTATGGCCAAAGGCAAGACCAACTGGTCTTTCTACTGGTCGCTCTTTAGCATGGGGGTGCTGATTCCGGCCCTGTACTTCTATGGCCTGCCGCGCGGCGTCGAAGGCGTGGCCAGCGTCATCGCCGCGGCCGCCCTGCTATTCTTGCTGCTTTCGCAGTTCCTCGTCAACCGCTTGATCGGCCTGCCTTTTGCAACCTATCTCACCGCGCTCAGCCGTCCCGGTTTGGTGGTCGCCTTCGTCTTCACCGTTCTCCTGCTGGCCCGCCCCCTGCTGCCTTGGTCACCGCTCGCCGTCCTCGTCGCCGGTGCGACCCTCGGCGTCGGCGCGACCTTAGCCGCCTTCTTCCTCTTCGCCCGCAACCTTTGCCGCACCTATTGGCAGAGCCTGCGCGGGACCTGATCTTGCCCTAGGCGAAAATTGCGTGTGGGGATGTTTTGGAATATGTTTTTAGGGAACTGCTCTAAAGGAGATTGCGCTATGAGCGAGATACAAAATGGCCAGACTGGCACCCTGCGCCTCAAGACCGGCCTAGCCGAAATGCTCAAGGGCGGCGTCATCATGGATGTCGTCACCGCCGAGCAAGCCAAGATCGCCGAAGACGCCGGGGCCACCTCGGTCATGGCGCTGGAAAGAGTGCCCGCTGATATCCGCGCCGAAGGCGGCGTGTCGCGCATGTCGAGCATTGAGAAGCTGCGCCAGATCATGGAGGCGACCTCCATTCCGGTCATGGCCAAATGCCGCATTGGCCACTTTGCCGAAGCGCAGATGCTCCAAGCCCTCGGGATCGACTACATCGACGAAAGCGAAGTTCTGACCCCGGCCGACGAGCACTATCACGTCGATAAGTTCGCCTTTGAAGTGCCTTTCGTCTGCGGCTGCCGCAACCTCGGCGAAGCCCTGCGGCGGATTGGCGAAGGCGCGGCCATGATCCGCACCAAGGGCGAGGCTGGCTCGGGCAACATCGTCGAAGCCGTGCGCCACATGCGCTCGGTCACCGACGAGATCCGCCGGCTGACGATCTTGCGTCCCGAACAGCTAATGACCGCGGCCAAAGACCTAGGCGCACCGTATGAACTAGTCCGCTGGGTCGCCGAGCACGGCAAGCTGCCAGTGCCCAATTTTGCCGCTGGCGGCGTCGCCACACCGGCCGATGCCTCGCTGATGATGCAGCTCGGCGCGGAAGCCGTTTTCGTCGGCTCTGGGATCTTTAAGTCCGGCGACCCGGCCATTCGCGCCAAAGCCATCGTCGAGGCCACCACTCACTACGACGATCCAGAGGTCCTGATCCGCGTCTCTGAAAACCTCGGCGAGGCCATGGTCGGCATCAACATCGACACCCTCGAAGAGAAGGACAAACTACAAACTCGCGGCTGGTAGGACGCCGCACAGATGCAAACGGAAAATGCCCCGTCTCTGCTCTGTCAGGGACGGGGCACTTTTTATGAAGCGTGTCCCCCTTCATCTGTGCTCATCTGCGTTCATCTGCGGATACTTCCGCCGGGGATTGTCAAGGTATAAACAATGATTGGAATTTTGGGATTGCAGGGCGACTACGCGGCCCACGGCAAAATGCTCGACGCATTGGCAGTCGAATCCCGCGTAATCAAAAAGCCAACGCAATTGTCCACAGTTGACGGCCTGATCTTCCCCGGCGGCGAGAGCACGACGCTAATTAAGCTCATGGACTCTTGGGAGTTCTGGGCACCGCTGCGGGACTTCGCCGCTGCTGGCAACCCCATCTTCGGCACCTGCGCCGGAATGATTCTCTTGGCTCAAAGCGTCTCCAACCCGCCACAAAAGTCCCTCGGCCTGATCGACATCGACGTCGAGCGCAACAGCTATGGCCGCCAAGTCGATAGCTTCGAGGGGACGGGCGTTTGGGCGGCGGATGGGCAACCGCGATCACTGCCGATGATCTTTATCCGCGCACCCCGCATCGCGCGGTTGGGCGACGCGGTCGCGGCGCTGGCGACCTGCGGCGACGATGTGGTCGTGGCGCGTCAAGGCCACGTGCTCGTCGCCTCGTTCCATCCCGAACTGACCAGCGATTTGAGCCTACATCGCTATTTCGTCGATATGGTTGGGCGCTAGAAATGTTTCTACCTGCTCAATCCGATCTCGACTAGGCCTGCACGAACTTCGACCAACATCTAAAAGGAACCATCCATGATCGTCGATACCCACGTACACATCTGGGAAATGTCCGAGAAATACCCCATCGGACCCACCGCCCCCAACTGGACCTCCGAGCCGGACGAACCCGCTACCGCCGACGAGCTAATCGAGGACATGGACCAAAACGGCGTTGACCGCAGCGTCTTGGTGCAGACTAGCTGGTCCACCTGGGACAACGGCTATATCGCCGATTCCCAGGCCCGTTTCCCCGACCGCTCTATCGGCCACGGCATGATCGACCCGCAAAACCCGGACAACGCCGACCAAGCGCGCTACTGGATGGAGGAACGCGGCTTGGTCGGTTTCCGCTTCCACCCCATGTACTACCCGGACGAAAAAGTCCTGACCACGCCCCAGAACCGTCCCCTGTGGGAAGTCCTAGCCGCAATGGGCGCTGTCATCCAGTTCCATCTCAACGCCGCTTGCGCCGATCAAGTAGCTGAAATCGCCCGCCGACATTCCCAGATGCCCCTGCTATTGGACCACATGGGCTATCCCAACCTCGACGAGCCTGCCGAAGCTTTTCAGCCCATCGTCGAACTGGCTAACTTCGATAATGTGGCGGTGAAAATATCGGATGTCCACGGCCGCTCGAAGCAGACTTTTCCCTACGCCGACGTGCACCCCTTCATCCAGCGCCTGCACCACGCCTTTGGAGCCGAGCGCATGTTGTGGGGCACCGGCTATCCAGGACACCACCGCACCAAGCACAACTGGCCAACCCTAGCCGAGGAGTTGCGCCTAGTGCAGGAGGGTTTCGACTTTCTCAGCCCGCGAGAAAAAGACCAGATGCTAGGCGGTACGGCCGCCCGCATATGGGGACTGACCTGATCTCTACAAGTTCGTTCATCCACAATCCACAAGGGAGGCCCGTATGACATTGGACACCACCGACCAAAACATCTACCAAGCCATCGGCGTCGAACCCATCATCAACTGCCGTGGCACCTTTACCATCATCGGCGGCTCCGTCGAACTTCCCGAAGTTGTGGCAGCCATGGAAGCAGCCTCGGGCTACTTCGTCCAATACGACGAACTGGCCGAAGCCGTCGGCCAAAGACTTGCTGACATCACTGGGGCCGAATGGGGCCTGATTCCGGCGGGCTGCGCCGCCGGCCTCAAGCACATCACCGCAGCTTGCGTCACCGGCGGCAATCCCGAAAAACTGATCCGCATCCCGGATTTGACCGGCTTGGACAAAACCCAAGTCATTATCCCCCGGTACTCGCGCAATGCTTACGACCACGCCCTGCGCAGCATCGGCGTCGAAATCGTCATGGTGGAGACTCGGGAAGAACTCGAGCGAGCCATCAATCCCCGCACCGCCATGATCTACATAACCACGGGGGCTGGCTCTGCCACCGGCCAACCGCTTTCCCTAGAGGTCATTGCTGAAGTAGCCCGCCCGCACACCATTCCCATCCTCGCCGACTCCGCGGCCGAAAACCTCACCATTCCCAATGTCCACTTGCAAAGGGGCGCTACGGTCGTGGCCTACAGCGGCGGCAAAGCCCTGTGCGGCCCCCAGTGCGCTGGCTTGGTGCTGGGCGACAAAGCCCTGCTCCAGTCGGCGTGGCAATTCAGTTCGCCGCACCACGGGCCGGGCCGCGACGATAAAATCGGCAAGGAAGAGATCATGGGGATGCTGACGGCAGTGGAAGTATGGGTGCGCCGCGACCACGACGCCGAATGGCAGACTTGGCTGTCCTATCTCGACCATATCGCCCAGCGGATGCGCGGCATCGACAGCGTATCAACCGAGGTCAACGAACCCACCGGCCTGTCCAACCGCGCCCCAGTCCTCACCATCAGTTGGGACCCAGCCGTCTTGCACATTACTGGCGCAGAGGTCGCCGAGGATTTCGCCCGCAACAAACCCCGCATTGCCGTGGCCAGCGGCGATGCCAACGGCCGCACCTCCATCGGCATCACGCCCAACCAGATGCAGCCGGGCAACGATGAAGTGGTCGCCGACCGAATCCACCGCATTCTATCCGCGCAACGCAGTCCTCAATCAACCGAGCTAGCCCCTCCGTCAACCGATGTCAGCGGTTCCTGGGATCTCACCATCAACTATTCGAGCAGCAGCAGCCAGCACCAGCTATTCCTCGAACAGGAGGGGCATTGGATCGGCGGCACCCACATAAGCGATTTTTCCCAGCAGCCCATCGCCGGCGTCATCGAGGGAGATCAGGTAAAGCTGCGCAGCCAAGTGAGCCGCCCAGGCGATACCATCCCCTTTCTGTTTGCGGGCCGCGCTGCGGATGACCGCATTTCGGGGTCTATTCACCTAGGCGAATACCAGAACGCCGATTTCACTGCCTGTCGCTCCCAGTACGCAAAATCGCCGATCTCCATTAGCATACCCGGCGGAGCGCCGCTGGCTACCTAGAGTCCGGCGTAACCGTCTTCCAGCGCAAGGTCTGCGCCGCCAGCAACTCGGCATCCGGCGTCGGCAGATCGCCGGTCGAGGGCTTGAAGACGCAGCCCTCGGCGAGCTCCGTAGGCGGTTGCGACAGGTCGCGGCGGTAGAAGCGGGAGGAGGGGAACAGATCGCCCGGGTAGGTGAAGTTCTCCAGCGTCGCCAGCTCCACACAGATCGATCCCCCCAGAGCGCTTTCGAGCATGCCCCCGATCCACACCGGCACGCCGGCATCCTTGGCCATATCGTGCACGGCGAGAGCGTTGGTCAAGCCGCCGATCCTGCCCGGCTTGATGTTGATGTAGCGACAGGCACCGATGCGCAGCGCCTGCTCGGCGGTGCGCGGATCGACGATGCTCTCGTCGAGACAGATGGGCGTGCCGATCTGTCTGGCGAGCTCGGCGTGATCGAGCAGGTCGTTGTACGCAAGTGGCTGCTCGATGAAGGCGAGCCCCATGCCGTCGATGGCCTTGAAAAACGGCAGGTCGTCGAGGGTGTACCCGCTGTTGCAGTCGATGTGGAAGGTGGTGTCGGGGAAAGTGCTGGTGACGATTTGCAGCATTTCCAAGTCCCAGCCCGGAGCCGCTTTTAGCTTGATGCGCGGGAATCCAGCGTCGACGGCCTGCTGGATGTTCCCGAGGAGCATGTCATAGGAGTCTTGGATGCCGAAATCAGCGCCGGCCACCACGTCGCGAGTCCGACCGCCGAGAAGCCGGTGCAGAGGGGTCCCGGTGATGCGGCTCTGCAGCGTCCACCAGCCGATCTCCACGGCCGCCTTGGCAAAGCTGTTGCCCTTGAAAATCGCCAGCCGCTGGTCGAGCTCGGCGGCCGTGTCGTACTCGCGCCCCACGACCCAAGGCCCCATCACTTCGGAGACGTGGTAGAACGCGGACCCGGCGCTCTCGTTGAGATAGGTGGGCGCGAAGAAGGGGGTGCTCTCCGACCAAGCTTCGTGCTCGCCGCTGGTCAGCTTGACGAGCACTGAGTGGATGTCGGCATCTTCCCCATACGCCGTGCGCCAGGGATAGATGAGCGGCATCACCACGTAGTACACGTCGAGTCTGTCGATTCGCATCTATCGCTTCGCCTCTCCGGCCAGCGTCGTCACCGCTTCGGCCAGTGTGTCCAGCTCCGCGTCGCTGGTGTAGAAGGCCACCGAGATCCGCACGCCGGTCGGATCGGTCATGTACGTACCCCGTTGGACAATCTGCCAACGCTGCCTGAGGGCAGTGGAGACCTCGCCGCCCTCCATCTCTGCGATGGCAAATGTGACGATGCCGCTCCGGGTCTCGGGGCGGCGCGAACTGACGACCTGCACACCGGGAATGGCGTCGAGACGCGCCCACAACCCCTCTGCCTTGCGGCTCGCCTCCGCGGCGATGGCCCGAGGTCCGCCGATGCAGGTCAGGAAGTCGAGGCTGGCACCGACACCCAAGTAGAGCACGCTCGCCGGACTCCCCATCTCGTACTGTCGCGCTGAGGCGGAGGGATCGTGCGGACGCCGCAACGGCTTGAGAGCCTGCTGCGCATCTTTGCGGACGTAGAGGAACCCAGTGCCGATCGGCGCTAGCAGCCACTTGTAGCAGTTGGTAGCGTAGAAGTCGCAGCCCATGCCATGGAGGTCCACCGGCAGTTGACCCACCGCCTGACAGCCATCCCACAGCGTGAGGATTCCGCGGGTCCGAGCTAGGGCGCAGATCTCCTCAGCCGGCAGCAGGGTACCCGAGTCGGTGGTGACGTGACTGAAGCAGATCAGCCGGGTGCGTGGCGTGATGGCCCGTTCCACCCGTTCCAAGATCACGTCCTTGTCGTGGTCCAGCTCGACCTCCTTGATGACGGCTCCCTCTCGGTCGGCCAGCCCTTGAACGGCCTGAAGCGGGACTGGATGCTCTTCGCTGGTGATCAACACCTCGTCACCCGGTTCCCAGCGCAGCCCCCCCAACACCATGCCAAAGCCGTCGCCAGTGCTCATGGTCAAGGCGATCTCCGTCGAGTCGGCCCCTAAGAAGTCGGCGACCTTCGCAGGGATCTCGGAGGCAGCCTTGCTCATCGCTTCATACCAGTCGATGGGACTCAGCCTGCCATCGGCCATTAGCTCGTAGCCGGCGGTGATCGCCTGACTCACGCTGGCGGGTGCCTGGCCGACCCCGCCGGTATTGAGATAGACGCCGAACCGCAGACCCGGGATCTGATCTCGAATCTCAGCGACATCCATGCGCCTGTTCCTCCCTCTGTGCTGACTTAGTGAACGCGCACCCCGGCCTGGAAAACCGCCCTGACCTCGCTGAAGGCGGCCACGTCTGCCGTCGGATCGTCCCCAAAGGCGACGAGGTCCGCAGATTTGCCGACCTCGATGGTCCCCACCTCATCGGCAATACCAGCCGCCTCGGCCGAGACCCGGGTCGCCGCGACGAGGGCTTCGGCTGGAGTAAAGCCGCATTCGATCAGTAGCTGAAGGTCGTAGTCTAAGTGGCCGAATTCGAGGCTACCCACGCCTGAGTCCGTGCCGGGCACCACGCGCTCCTTCAGGCAGTAGTCGAGCATCTGCCGCATCACGTCCAGCCGCTTCTCCGCTCGTTGTTCGAGATGGGTGAGCGCTGCCTCCTCTTTGGCACCCATAGCTCCCTCGTCGCGCAGCTTGCGCAGGCGCACCATCTCCGGGTAGTTGGTCCACGCCTGCAGCGTGGGGCTCAGCCAGATGCCGGATTCGGCCAACATCTCGGCTACTTGCGGGTCGAAGCGCATCACGTGATCCGGTTCGAGGAACTCGACGTGCTCGATCAGGTCGATGCCGGCCTCAACGGCCCGCACCATCGACTGCGTGGCGCGGCAATGGGCGACAGTGAGGCGGTGAAACTGACGCGCCTCGCCCACCAGAGCCTGCAACTCTTCAGTCGAATAGGAGGCCAACCCTGGAATCGTGCCGGTCGTCCCGCCACCAGAGGCCATTACCTTGATGTAGTCGGCCCCCTCGTGCACGAGCCGGCGCACGGAGCGGCGGATCTCTTCCACTCCGTCGGCGACCTCGTTGCACATGTTGAAGTGGCCACCCGTGCAGGTGATCGGGCGACCGCTGACGAGCAGCCGCGGCCCGGAGATGTACCCGCGTTTCAGCCCTTCCTTGAGAATGAACCCGACCCTGTTGCGGGCACCGTGCTCGCACAGAGTAGTGATACCGGCGCGCAGGTGCTTGCGAATGTTCATGGCCCCGATGAGCACCATGGTCTCGTCGCTCTCAAGGAAGGTCAGGTCGTAGCGACGACCGTCTCCCGGCAGGCTGAGGTGGGTGTGGCCGTCGATGAGACCGGGGGTCAGGCAGCAGCCGTCGAGATCGACAGTCGGGGTATCGGGAGGCGTCTGCTTCTCCACCTGTGCCAATGGTCCGACCGCAGCGATCGCGCCATCTCGTACGAATACCGCCTGCCCGGCCTTGGCGCTGCCGCCGAGGCCGTCGGCTAGCAGTCCCGGGCGAATCAGTACCGTCTGTGAATTCATTTCAGACATAGTTTATCTCCATTGTCGCGTTCAAATTGTGCATCGGTCAAATTCGTCTCATATTCTTCGCGGAGCCTACCCAATATAGAGGCCCGTCCTGCACTGGAGAACCTATCATGCTTTTCACCGACGCCCAAATCGAACACTACAAAACCCAAGGCTATCTGTCTGGCCCGCGCGTCTTATCCGCCGAGCAGATCAGCGCGCTCAAGGAACGCATCGACGACATTCTCCACGGCCGCATCCCTTTCCCCAAACACCTGATGGGCGAAACCGTCGAGCAGTCCCGCGCCAAAGGCCAACTGCCCTCGGTCAAAGTGGTCAACATCTTTCGCCGCGACCCGACCTTTGCCGCCCTCATCGACAACTCGACCATCAGCGCTCTGGCGCACCAGCTCATGTCCGGACCGGTGCGCATGTGGGAAGACCAAATGATCTACAAACCGGCTTATGACGCGAAAACCGCCTTGGCCTGGCACCAAGACTACACCTTTTGGAATCACGTTGGACCAGCCGATATGGGCACCTGCTGGATCGCCCTAGACGACGCCACGGTCGATAACGGCTGCATGCACGTCATCCCGGGCAGCCACCGATGGCCGATGCGCTATAACCGCGAAGACGCCGTGGTTGACGACCCGCATTGGCTGCTGCAACAAGAGGGGATTCCCGACGAGGCCGATCTCACTCCGGTGCCCTGCGAGGTCGAGGCCGGGCACTGCCACTTCCACCACTGCCGCACTTTCCACGGCTCGTACGGCAACAAAACTGGCAACCCACGCCGCAGCTACATCATGCACCTCATGCCCGGCTACACTCGACGCCTAGGCGACAATTGGAACGAGCGCATGGGCAATGTCGAAACCGTGGACGTGGGCGAAGTCGTCCAGGGGCCGGACTACCCAGAACTGGTAGCCGTGTGAAAGATTCCTCTAGGCAAAGGGGAAAGTGCCGTCGTACCCCCTAGGCCGCGACACGTGCCAGACGCCCTCGTGCATCGGCGTCATCTGGTAGTGGCACACCACATTGCTGCGCTCCATATCGTCGCGCTCCTTGGCCCCTTGATGCGGTATGTGGCTCAAGAAGACGACGCAGTCGCCCGCCTTGGGGTAGAGGACGACGTGCTCCTGGGCCTCACACCAAGCCGCGAATTTGGGGCGGTCCTTGGGGTAGAGATGGGGCGGCTCCAGCAAATGGCCGTTTTTGACGTATTTGAGGTGGCCGTCTCCCGGCCCGTTGTCCTGCAAGTAATAGGTCGCATTGACTCCTACGGGCTGGGCCGCCAAGCGGTATTGCTCGACTTGGCGCTTTTCCTCCCAATAGCCGTAGAAATCCATGTGCCACTCCTGCAGGTACGGCCCCGGATTGATGTGCGCCCGCAGGCTGCGTAGCTGGCATTGCTTGCCCATCATGCCCTCCAAATAAGGGCGCACGCTCGGATGGCCCACCAAGGGGGCGAAGGTTTCAGGCTCGCGGTCCAAGAGCGAATCGAACCACATATTGCCCACGGCGTTCAAGCCCTCCTCCCAACCCATGTCGCGCGCGTGGTCCACCCGCTGGCGTACCAAGTCCGTCTCTTGGGGACTCAGGGCTCCTTCGATCAAGACATAGCCGTCACGCTCCAATTGGTCCAGTTTATCCGCCATATCTCGCATTGTTCTTAGTCTCCTCTGCTGCGATCTGGGTGCTCAAGGAACGGCGGGCAGTTCGAAGTACCCCAGCTCGGCCATACGCCGCAGCCAGCGTCCTCGCTTGGGGCTGCCGGAAGGGTTCCGCAGCCATTCGAGCGGGTACATAGACTGTTCCGTTCGTCCGAAGTGCGCGGGCGTCTTCTTTGAGTTGACGGCGCGTTCACGAGTGGCGGCCTCTTCGACTTCGCCCTTGGGGTTGTTGTAGTACACACAGGTACACATGCGGCGGCCCGCAGCGCCGCCACTACTGGCGTGCCAGCAGCGCATGTCGAAGGCCACCACGTCGCCCGGCTCCGATCGGCAGACGTAGGCGGGGACGTCGGCCACGTCGAGCTCGAGAGAGTTCAGGGAGCCGTGCAACTGATCGTGGAACTCGCGCCGATGTGAACCGGGGATGAGCCGCAGGGCACCGCTCTCGGCATCGACCGGGTCGAGGTAGAAGGCGAACTTGACGCCGAAACAATCCGCGGATGGATCGGCCCTGTGGTCGGGATGCCATCTCGTATCGCCAACATAGCGGTTGGCATCGGTGCCAATGCCGATGACGTCGTCGCCGTAGAGCTGCTCGGCCACGCCGCAGAAGCGTTCGTCTTCGAGCAGGCTGGCGTACAGGGGGGTGCGCGGGTGCAGCATCATCGTCCAGTAGCGCGTCTCCCCCGTAAAGGGCTGATCGGCGTACACGCGATCAAGCTCGGACTCGTACTCCTCGCGCAGGATTTCGACCTCTTCTTGGGTGAACAACTTGCGCAGGGTGACGAAGCCAAAGGTTCGGAAGTGTTGCAACTGATGGTCGGTCAACATGGGATTCCTCCGATGCGGCTGAGGTTGTCGTATGCTTGGGCAAATTAGAGCGCGTCCCCCGATTGGGCAAGCTCATTCGACTACTTCCAGCCTCGCATCCCAACCATCGCTCGCGATCCGCCAGCGCGTAGTGGTCAACCGCGCCAAAAAGCGCTCGTCGTGGCTGACGAGTAGCAACCCACAGGGGCATCCGTCCAGCGCTTCCTCTAGGCATTCGATCGAAGGCAGGTCGATGTGGTTGGTCGGCTCATCGACGGCCAGCACCGGGGGCTCGAGCCACAGCGCCACTGCGATCTGTGCCCGCTTGCGTTCGCCGTGGCTCAAGCTCTCCCAGCGTTCAAGCCAGTCCGCCTCCAGCCCCAACCGGCCCTTAATCTCCCAAGCCGTGCCGTCCATCGCCGCCAGCAGAGGGCCCAGTAGCGACGGCGGATCGTCAGTGCGCTGGGCGCAATAGACGCTCTCCTCTGGACCCTGCACCGATCCGGCCACGGGGCGATAGGTCCCCACCGCCAGCTTGAGCAAGGTCGTCTTGCCCGAACCGTTGGCACCAACGACCCCGGTCCACCCCAGCGGCAAGTGCAGCGTCAGGTCGCGCAACAGCGGCGCGCTCATCGTCTCGTAGGCGAATTCCACTCCGCTAAAGCGTATTTCTTGCAAACTCGTCTCCATTCCACAACAAAAAAAGCCGCCCGGAATCCGGACGGCTCGTTGGCCTTAGTGTATCTAAAATGTCGAGCGGTCTCTTACCTTGGCATACTTCGCCCTACAGCGTGTGGTAAAAGACTCGGCTACTCGCTGCGCGGGCTATTTCGCAAAAGACCAGATGCGTATCATCCCTACCTCGTATTCGGTCATTGTCAATTCTTTCGCTCAGAATACGCCTGCCCCTGCCACAGTGTCAAGCCGCATTATTTTTAGTCTCCTCTTCCTGTGGGTCGGCACTATCCTCGCCCGCTTCGACGGTGGATTTGTTGGGGGTGGTCAAGGCATCTTCCCAAGGGTTAATGACGTCGACGTCTAGGTCTGCGAAGTCCCCGACGTTCCGCGTCGCAACAGAGAGACCATGCACTTTGGCTGTCCCGGCGATCAGCGCATCTCCCAAGTCCAGCACGCGACCAGAGCGATGCGCCTGCGCCCGGAATTGGGCAACCTGCTCTGCCCCGATCCTCTCCAAGGGCAAGATGCGATCCTCATACGCTGAAATGAACTCTGATAGCACCGACCGCAACCTGTCGCGACGTTGTCCCGGCGTCAGCAGCTCCAAGCCAAACTCCAACTCGTGCAACACTAGCGCGGATAACCACAAGTCGTCTTGTTCGGTCAGGAATGCGACAACCCGCGGATTGGGCGCGTCCTTTGTCAACTCCGAGACCACATTGGTGTCTAACAGAAATCCGCTCACCCTGTGTCTCCAGACGCGAATGGGATTTCCCGCCGGGACTCTCTATTTCTGGTGGTCTCAAGGTTCGCGCCACGGGGCATGTTGGCTACCAGCCATTGGCCCATGGGTTGGCGCTGCGATTCTTTTTCAGCCCATACGTGGGCGGGAACTACAACGAAGGACTTCCGCGTACCGATGTGTTGCGGCCCTTCCTCTTCGGCGCGACGCAGGACTTCAGACAAACGCGCCTTGGCCTCGGCGACGGTCCAAACTCGGTGGGGTGCTGAGTGTCGGGCGGTCATAGCTCCTCCAGTTAGGTTGTCGTTATAGTCCAATATAGACTATGTTGGCTGTCGCATCAATGGATCTCCTTGATCCAACTACCGCTACCTCTTTGAGGAAATGCCGGCGATGGACGTCGACGAGTTCATCGCGAGTTGGTAAAAAAGCCAACTCGTCCGTGCCCATCACCTTCTTAGCAGACGGCGGCGGTTTGCATGGCCGCGAGCAAGTCGGCCGGGCTCATCAGCACGCCCAGAATAGAGTGCTCGCTACCCCGTGGTATTTCCAGCCCGGTGGCAGTAGCCGTTATGCCGTCAAAGTCGCGCGTGGGGAGTACGGGGATCTTGCGATTGGGTCGGTCGATGCTGAGATGGGCGTGCAGGGTGATCCCCAAGGGGCTTTCCAACATCACTTTACTAGGGTCCAGATCGAGCCTGATCTTGCCCGTGGCTCCTGCGTCAATCTTCCTGAACCCGTCGAGGAAGAGGCCGATCGGATAGCCTAGTGGACCGTCGAATAGGTAGCCTCGCGTGGCACCGTCCGGGAGCAGAAAATGGGTCACCAACTCCGCTTTGCAAAGGAGGCGTTGGTCTGGCACCGTCATGTCAAAGTTGTCAAACGCCGGCGTCTTGAGACCGAGCTGTCGGCCGAGTGCGGTGCCGTAACTGTAAACACATCCAGTAAACGACTCGCCCCACAACTCCAGCTCGGTAGTCTCGCAATCGAGCTGGTGACCCTTATCGGCTAGCTGCGACGAGAACGAGTCGGTCAAGTCCTGCCTGTACTGCTCGGGGTCAATCCCGTCATACCACTCGGCGCGGGGCTCGAGAACGCGGTCGTCACCGAGTTGTTGCTTGGCGTAGGCAAGTATTTCTCGCCCTCCGTCGAGCTGAGCGTAAATCGCATCCGGCTCCAGTTGACGGATCGCCGCGCGCCAACGCCGTTCGCACAGCAACTCGCGCTCGAGATAGATCCCGGCGTTCGTGTTGCGCAGGGTTTTCGGATCCGTGGCGGCCAAGTCGCTGTAGAGCATTGAGTGAATCAGATAGACGATCTTTCTCACCTTCATTGGCTCAACCTCACCTTCTTGACTCAATTATCGTTGACTGTTTCTACCATGATTGACTTTTTCTACCCTTCTTGCCACCTTTCTCGCATGGACTTGACCCATTCTGGACGGTCCAATGGCAGCGGAGGGCATTTCATGAGCTTGAACATCAAGAATAAGGACGTCGAGCGGCTGATCAAAGAGGTCTCCCTTCTCACAGGCGAGAGCAAAACGGAGGCAGTGCGCCGATCCCTAGAGGAGCGCCGCGACCGCTTGGCCTATCAAGGTACCGCCAATGACCGTGGTGAACGGTTGCGCCGATTCCTAGAGACGGAGGTTTGGCCCTATGTGCCGCCCTCGGAGCTAGGTAGAAAGCTGAGCCGGGATGAAGAGGAAGACATCTTAGGCTACGGCAAAGACGGCGCATGATCCTCGACTCCTCGGCGATCGTTGCCATCCTACTCCGGGAGCCGGAGCACGAAGCCCTTCGGTCCAAGCTCGCTGCCGCGCCCAGCCTCGGTGTAGGCACGCTTACTCTTCTCGAAGCCGCCATTGTGCTGTCGGCTCGCCTTGAACGCAACGCTCAGGGGATTCTCGCTCGCTTCATACAGGAGACCGACACCGTCGCAATCCCATTCAGTCAGGCCCACTACTCCGCGGCCCATCAGGCTTGGTTGAGCTACGGCAAAGGACGCCATCCGGCGGCACTCAACTTCGGGGATTGCGCCGCCTACGCTACGGCCCAACTCGCTGGCGAGCCACTCCTCTGCACGGGGAACGACTTCTCGCAAACGGACCTCGTACTCGCCTGATTCAGTCGGGATCGGTGCCTAACAGACCGCGCGTTAGAAGGACACGCGAGGCATATCTTTTTTGACAGCTACTGGTTGTTTTGCGTCATCGCGAAAATTTGCTGCTCTAAAGAATCGATTGACTCCCCGATCACATCTTTAATATGATCCGGAAGGTGGGGATCATTGTAATGCGATTTGAGGAAAATTCGCTGCAGAGATGTCAATCCATGGTTGTCAAACAGAAATGAGACAAGTTGTCCGCCGACTTCATAGACAGGCTCACCGGTAGCACGCTCGCTCCAAAAGTTGTCATTGTTGCAGAGTCGACGCAAGAATCCGGGTTCAGCCCTAGCGGCATACTCCTGCCAGAAGTGCGCTAGTTCTCTCCGCGCCTGCACCACATCGGTCGATAGAACGCGCTCGAAGTAGACGGCGATCCCTTCATTAAGAAGTGATGGTGCCTCCCCAAAGTTGTCAGCCCACCAAAAGTGGACAACTTCATGGAGCACTTGCCAAAGTACATCCGGATCATCCCAAGCCATTTCACGTGTGATCAAATGCACGCCAGCAGCGTTAACAACGCCATAGAACATTTTCGGTTTATCTGGTGTGACGACGCCAGCCTTTTCAAGTGGCTCGGGAGAGTACAGCCAAACATTGACCCGACGCTGCCGTTCCGAACCTTTGATCGTATCTAGCTCGATGTTCAATGCAGCGCGAAGGCGCTCGTGGTACTGGTCGATGGCTTCAAGCAAGTGCTGCATGTCTGTCGTGTTTGGGTTTGGTAGGGTAGCATCGATGAAGAACAGACTCTGGCCTGTTTCCTCAACTCGCCAAGGATGGTCACGACGGTGAGCGTGTAAGTCAACCCGAGACGGCGAATTTTTCAACGTTGTTTCCTCCCTTTTGGGCTCACATCGGTAAAGGAATACCGACATAACAAACACAAGGAGAAGCGCCTTGATCATTCCCCATTCAGCTAATTGTTGTTTCAACAAGAAGACCGGCTCCACCTCTCGAACTCGCTAGACAAAGCGCCTTGATCATCCCCGTCAGAAGTAGTCCGTAATTCTCTTCCAACCGATAGCCATCCTTATCTTGCACCAACAGCCCCGCTTCAATCAGCTTGTCAAGTACATCCGCCAGTGCCTGCGAAGACTCGGCCAGTTCTGCTGCCAACAGTGCAGCGAACTTTTTAGGGCCTCTCAGAATGAAGCAAGCAATGGGCCAGCACTCGGGCGCGAGGAGGGTGCGAAGAGTATCCATCATATCGGACGATGGAGTATCCTCTTCTAAGGCTTCGCCTCCGGCAAAGCATACCAAGCCGCTACTGCTCCAAAAGCTGAATCCCACAAGTCCCTTATCCGAATCCGACAGTTGATAGGAAATATTCTTATCCCGGTTCCTCATATCATAGCGGGGAATTAGAAATCCTAGTGCCGTCATCAGAGCGGCGTGTCGTTCTTCCTTGTCTCTGAGGTCGCCAATGCGCTGACCCAATTTGCCGCCGAGCGTTTCAATCCCAAGTTCGCTGTCAATTCCCAACAGCGCATCGGCCGAAGTGCCCAGCGTTTTGCACAAGGCTGGCAACGTCCCAATATCGGGCAGCGACTCGCCGTTCTCCCACTTGGACACGGCTTGCGGACTAACGAATAGGTCGCTCCCCAGTTGTTCCTGTGTGAGTCCCTGATGCTTCCGTCGCTCCTGTATCCTTTGTCCAAGCTCTGCTGGATCAATCATTGCGCTATCTCCTCTATTTTGGGTATGTACAGCATCCTTCAATCAAGCGATGGTTGTTGTTACCTGCACAACCAAAATAGCGCATTTACCCAGTTGTCGGCATTGAGGAACGCGAAAGTAGATCAACTGTTGGTTGAGCTTTTCCCTTATGTCAGAGAAGCGGCCGCTCGTGGCTCCAGGGGACGAGTTGCTCGAAAGCGCGAGCGGCGCGCAACACGGTGAGGTCCTGCCGCCAGCCACCGATAATTTGCAAGCCCACAGGCAGGCCATCGACGCGGCCGCAGGGCACGCTGGCAGCGGGCAGGCCGGTGAGGTTCACCGGGTAGGTGAAGGCCGTCCAGCTCAGGTAGGTAGTGGCGCGGCCGGCGACCGAGCCGGGGTGGTCGTCGCCAGCGGCAAAGGCGGTGACCGGCAGCGTCGGCGTCAGCAGCAGGTCGTAGTTATCGTAAAACTCCCGCCATTGGTGGTAGTACGCATTGCGTTCTATGTAAGCACTAGCCACGTCCGTGCCACGAAACTCAAACCCCTCTTCGACGACGGCACGCAGGCCGGGATCGAGGCGATCGGCGATCTGGTCGAACTGGTCGCGGAAGGTGGCGGCGAAGGCCGTTGACCACAGGACGTGGACGAGACGCCACGGGTCTTCGCCAGCCGGATGTGCCTCCTCTATGGTGCAACCGAGATCCGCGAAGCGACGGGCCGCCGCCTGTGCAGTCTCGACGACTTGAGCATCGACGGCCGCGTACCCTAGGTCAGGCGACCAAGCCACGCGCAGCCCATCCACGCCAGCTTCGATCTCATCAAGCCCCAACGGTTCCGCTGGCATCGAAGTGCGATCCCGCGCATCGGGACCGAGCATGACCTCAAGCATCCGCACGGCGTCACCAACGGTGCGGGTGATCGGCCCGGCGTGAGACAGAGTCTCCACCACGCTGGCCGGATGCTGGGGCACCCGTCCCCAAGAGGGTTTGAAACCAAAGGCACCCGAGAAGCCAGCCGGGATGCGGATTGAGCCAGCACCGTCCGTGCCCTGGGCCAGCACGCCCATGCCAGCGACCACGGCCGCCGCGGCTCCGCCGCTGGACCCACCCGCCGTGCGTCCGTGACCCCAGGGATTGTGAGTCGGCCCGACGACCCGGTTGCCCGAATCGCCCTTCCATCCGAGCTCCGGCGTATTCGTCTTGCCGAGCAGCACCATGCCGGCGTCGCGCAGGCGTTCGGCGAGGGGCGCATCAAAATCCGGGATCCAATCGGCAGTCAGCAGCGACCCCCGGGTGGTGCGAATCCCGCGCGTCGCCGTCAGATCCTTCAGCGAGCCGGGTATGCCGGCCAAGGGAGGCGGTTTGTCGTCACCGGCAAAGGCAGCTTCGGCAGCGCGAGCCTCGGCCAAAGCCCGCTCCGGCGTGACCGTGACGAAGGCATTGATCCGTGGGTCGAGCGTTTCGATCCGACGCAGCACCGCCTCGGTAACTTCTACCGGGGACAGCTCGCGGCGCTCGTACAGGCGACACAGTTCAATGCCAGAGAGATAGCACAGATCGGTATCGTTCATTCCGAAATCACCACTTCTCTGCCGAGGCGGGACGACTCCATGCACGCCGTCAGCACTGCCACCAGATGGCGGGCGTATTCAGCCGTCACCGGTGGCTCCGTTCCCGCGTCAATCGCCTCGACGAACGCGCTCAACTGCCGCGTCGTAGTGTGGTGGTCCTCGCTCACCTCGACCTGTTCCCACTCCCCATCCCGGCCAATGAAGAGATCGTTCCTTCCCGATTCGATCCCCCTGCGCAGTTGGAGCATACCATCCGTGCAGACGAACTCCGTACTGAAGCGCCGCCCGCCCGTCCTCCACCACACGTGAATCAGGGTCGAGTACACGCCGTTTTCGAACTGCAAAAGCGCCATGGCCACATCGTCCGCTGAGAACTCGAAGAACCGGCTGTCGATCAGGGCCTTGACGGCGACGACGCGACTGCCTGTCCACCAGCAGGAGCGATCGATCAGGTGGATGCCGTTCTGATACCACAAGCCCCCGTGCGTCGCCTTGTCGAGGTACCAAGCCCGCCTGTTCGGATTGAAAGGGCGATAGGCCTCGTCGCAGAGACAGACGAGGTCGCCCACGGCCTGCTCGCGCAGCAGCTTCTTCACGGCTCGGTTCGTCGGCGAGAAGCGGTGCATGTGGCCGACGGAGAGCTGTTTGCCGGTCCGCCGCGCGGCTGCTATCATGGCGTCGCACTCCTCCACGTTGACGGCCATTGGTTTTTCCACCAGCACGTGCTTGCCGGCCTCCAACGCGGCTACGGTTACTTCGCAGTGCAGGTCGTGCGGCAGGCAGACGATGACGAGGTCAACCCCCTCGTCCGCGAGCAAATCTTCGTAAGAGGCGTAGCCCTGACAGCCATGCTCCGCGCAGACGCGAGCTAGGCGTTCCGCGTCGGTATCGGCGACCGCTCGCAAATGCGTAGATTCAAGGGCCGCCACCGCTCGCAGATGTCCCGGGGATACGCTGCCAGCACCGATGATTCCGACTCCGTGCATTTCATCCTCGATTCAGAAGGACAGAAGTATAAACAGGCGTTTGAACCTTGGTCAACGTGCGTGGCGCACTTCGGTTTGACGACCAGCTTGCACGGAGCCGCGTCCATTCTCTTTTTCCTCACTACAAAGTTATCCATTACTTCTAAGAAGTACTGAGGAGACGAACGATGAATACGCATCCTACAACTCCACAAATCCTCTCGGTCGAGAAGATCTGGGACCGCGGCCCCCACAATGCCTTCACCGATCTGATACGCTTCGCCGATCGATGGTGGTGTACGTTCCGCGAGGCCCAAGACCACGGGCCGAGCATCGGCACCGTGCGCGTCATTTGCTCTGACGATGGCCACGCCTATGAGTCGACAGCAGTACTGGCGGAACAGGAGATAGACCTGCGCGACCCCAAGCTGTCAATCACCAGCGACGGACGCCTGATGCTGGTCGCCGGCGGCAGCCTGTACGCGGGCACCGAGTACGGCACCCGAGCGCCGCGCATTGCCTTTTCAGACGACGGCTATACCTAGACTACGCCGCAGAAAGTGCTGGCGGAAGACCACTGGCTGTGGCGCGTCACCTGGCACGAGGGAATCGCCTACAGCGTATCAAAGCTGGGCGAGGGCTCCCATCCGCGCCGGGGATTCCTCTACTCCAGCACCGACGGCCTCAACTGGCAGTGGATCACCGAGTTCTTCCTGCCCAACGACACTTGGACTGCCAGCGAGACCACGCTGCGCTTTATGCCCGACGGCACCATGATTGCCCTAGTGCGGCCCGACTGGATCGGAACCAGCCAAGCTCCGTACACGGACTGGCAGTGGACCCAGATCGACTACCCGATGGGAGGGCCTAATTTTATCCGCTGGTCGGATGGTGCGCTGTGGGCCAGTGCCCGCAGTCGGCATCCCGAAGGCGGCGCAGCCACGGTCCTAGCGCGGATGACGCCGACCAGTTACGAGCCAGTGCTATGGCTGCCCAGCGGCGGCGACTGCAGCTACCCCGGCATGGTCGAACACGAGGGCCTGCTGTGGATGAGCTACTATTCGTCGCACGAAGGAAAAACCAGTATCTATCTAGCGCAGATCGCCGTCTAGGCCGCCGCTGACCCCAAACGGCGTCTGTCGTATATTACCCAACCCATTAACCGCGAGAAGCCATGCCCGACCAGACCGACCCCATCCAATTCGAGGTCATTCGCAACGCCCTGCTTGAAGCCACCGAGGAGATGGCCATTGCCCTCCGGCGCAGCGCGTATTCGACCAACATCAAAACCCGCGCCGATTTCTCCTGCGCCTTTTTCGACCGCCAGTTGCGGCCCGTCGCCCAAGCCTTTACCCAGCCAGTACACCTCGGCTCGCTGACGATCCTCACGCCTCGCGCAGTTGCCGAATACGGCCCAGAAAACTTGCAGGCCGGAGACGCAATCCTCGTCAACGACCCCTATCGCGGCGGAGTTCACCTCAACGACATCACGCTGATTTCGCCCGTCTATTGCGGAGAGGAACTCTTCGGCTATGTAGCCAACCTCGCCCATCACGTCGATGTCGGCGGCGGTGCGCCGGCCAGCATTGGGGCCTTCCAGCAGGTGTATCAGGAGGGCATCATCATTCCGCCGGTAAAGCTAGTGCGCGGCGGAGAAATCGCGGCGGATGTCTTCGAGCTGGTCATCGCCCAGATCCGCTCCAAGCGCGAGACGCGCGGCGACTTTCGCGCCCAAGTGGCGGCTAATCACTCGGGGATTCGCCGACTCAACGGGCTCGTCGAGCAGGTGGGATTGGCGGAAGCGTCTTTCTACATGGATCGGCTCCTCGACTACACCCGAGAGCGGACGCTATCCGAGCTGGCCAAGTTGCCCAAGGGGGAGTTTAGTGCCACAGGCGTCGTCGATAACGACGGCTTTACCGACGAGCCGGTGCGGCTCCAAGTCCGCGTCGCCATCAACGACGAGGGAGTGCTCTTCGACCTGACGGGGTGCGATCCGCAGCGCCGGGCACCGGTCAATTCCACGTACTCCCAGACCTTTGCGGCCTGCGCGTACGTGCTCAAGTGCCTGATCGACCAAGACGTGCCGGTCAATGCCGGGTTTTACGAACAGGTGCGGCTCGTGGCCCCCGAGGCGACGGTCGTCAATTGCACGGCACCCTCGCCGGTGGTCGGGGGCTGGGAGACCCAAGTGCGGCTCTCCGATATCATCCTCAAGGCCCTGCATCCAGCGCTGCCCGATACGATCCCGGCCGCGACCAAGGGGACGATGTGCCAAGTCGGCTTCGGCGGCACCGACCCGCGCACGGGGCAGCTTTATTCCTACTACGAGACCATGGCCGGCGGCTATGGAGGGCGCAGTACCAAGGACGGGCCAGACGCCGTGCAGTGCCACGGTCAAAACACCGAAAACGCGCCGATTGAGGAGATCGAAATCAACTACCCGCTGCAGATTGACCGCTATGAGCTGATAGAGGATTCCGAGGGGGCCGGGCAGTACCGCGGCGGCTTGGGGCTGCGGCGCGATTACCGATTTATCGATCACGAAGTGTCCTTCACAGTTCTGTCAGATCGAGACCGCTGGGGACCGGAAGGGCTGGCTGGGGGGCAAGCCGGGGGCAAAGCGCGTTATATCCTCGACCCCGAAGGCCAGCACGTCGAATTGGGGTCCAAAACGACGATTGCACTCGCTGCCGACACGGTCTTCAGTTACCGCACGTGCGGCGGCGGCGGCTATGGCCCACCCCAACAGCGCGATCCCCAAGCGGTGGCCGAGGATGTGCGCGAGGGCAAGGTGAGCGCCCAGCGGGCGCAAGACGAGTACGGCGTAGTCCTCGATAGCACCACTGGACAAGTCGATCAAGCGGCAACCGAGGCGCGGCGGCGGGAGATGGCAGGCAATGGCCTATAGACTCGGCGTCGATATCGGCGGCACCTTTACCGACATTGCGCTCATCGACGAAGCGACCGGGCAAATCTATACCGGCAAGGTCTCCTCGACTCCCCAAGACCCATCCGGCGGGTTCATGGAAGCCGTGCAGCGGCTGCTCGCCAAGCAGCAGATCGCTGCCCAAGACGTGGCCTACATCGTCCACGGCACCACAGTCGCCACCAACGCCATCATCGAAGGCAAGGTCGCGCCGACCGGCTTTATCACTACTGAGGGCTTCCGCGATATGCTGGAAATCGCCCGCCAGATTCGCCCCACTCTTTACGACTTGCAGTTTGAAAAGCCCCAGCCGCTCGTGCCGCGTCACTGCTGTTTTGGCGTACCCGAGCGCCTCGATGCCAGCGGCGCAGAGCTTACACCGCTCGACGAAGACGCCCTGCGCCAAGTAGCCGGCAAGCTGCGCGACGAGGGCGTCGAGTCCATCGCCGTCTGCTTTTTACACGCCTACGCCAATCCCGTCCACGAGCGACGGGCCGGGGAGATTATCGCCGAGGTCTTTCCCGAGGCCGTCGTCTCGCTATCCGCGGAAGTCGCACCTGAGTTCCGCGAGTACTTGCGAGCCAGCACAACCGTGATCAATAGCTGCATCCGCCCAGTGGTTGCCCGCTATTTGCAGCGGATCGAAGATCGGTTGGCACAGGCCGGTATCGCCGCTGAGTTGCTCGTAATGCAGAGCAGCGGCGGGGTGTACACCTTTGCAGCGGCGCGGCAAAAGCCGGTGTACATGGTCGAATCCGGTCCAGCCGCTGGGGTGATCGCGGCAGCGCATCTAGGGCAGGCGCGAGGCTACGACCAAGTGATCTCCTTCGACATGGGCGGAACGACCGCCAAAGCCGGGCTGATTCAGGGCGGCGCGCCCAGCGTGACCAAAGACTACGAGGTCGGGACGACGGCGCAATCGGGCGTCGGGGCGACTCGCGGCGCTGGCTATCCAATCCGTACACCAGTAATCGACCTCGTGGAGATCGGCGCGGGTGGCGGGTCCATCGCCTGGGTGGATCCGGGCGGCATCCTGCGGGTCGGTCCCCAAAGCGCCGGGGCCGATCCCGGGCCGGTCTGCTACGGCCAAGGCGGGACGCAACCCACGGTCACCGACGCCAACCTCGTTTTGGGACGGCTCAACCCTAACTATTTCCTCGGCGGCGAAATCGCCCTCGATCCGGTGGCCGCGCAACGCGCCATTGAACAACACTGCGCCCAGCCGCTGGGCATGGACTTAGTCGAGGCTGCCCACGGCATCGTCGAGATCGCCAACACCGCCATGGTCAACGCGCTGCGGCTGGTCTCCGTGCAGCGCGGCTACGATCCCCGCGACTTCGCGCTGGTAGCCTTTGGCGGCGCAGGGCCAGCCCACGCCAACCGCCTCGCCGCCCTGACCGAGATTCCCGTGGCGATCATTCCCCAAAGCCCGGGTACAGCTTCAGCCCTGGGCCTATTGGTGACAGACTTAAAACACGATTACGCGACCACCCACATCCAGCGGTTAGACCAAGTAGTCCCCCAAGCCTTGGAGCAGACCTTCCGCGAGTTAGAGGCGCAGGGACGGGAAACGCTTGGGCGCGAGGGAATGGCGGAAGCGGCAATGGACTTCAGACGCCAAGCAGATCTGCGCTACGTTGGGCAAAGCCACGAGCTAACGCTGCCCTTGACAACCGAAGCCTTGGGTCCAGCGCAGCTAGCGCAGCTATTGGAACAGTTCCACCGCACGCACGATCGCGCCTATGGTTTCAGCGCGCCGGGCGAGGACGTCGAGCTGGTCAGCGTGCGGCTCTCAGCCATCGGCCAGATCGCCAAACCCGCGCTGGCACCGCTGGCTAAGGCAACCGGAGAGGCGACGGCCAAAGGGCACCGCCCGGTGTATTTCGCCGAGAGCGAGGGATTCGTCGATTGCCCGGTGTACGACCGCTATGCACTGGGAGCTGGCGCGGTAGTACAAGGGCCAGCCATCGTCGAGGAAATCGATTCAACTACCGTCGTCCATCCTCAGTACCAAGTGCGCGTGGACGAGGTTGGGCAAATGGTGCTGACGGCGACAGAAGCGCGTTAAAACACTACTAATGACCTGGGGACGCACATACCTGTGGATCGCCATACTGATCTTCGCCGCTGCCGCTTCAGTGGTGGCCCGCCTCGTCGAAATCGGCGAGGCAAACCTGATAGATGGCCGCAATCCCATCTCCTTTTGCAACCTGCTTTTCGCCGGCAATCTCGTGGCGGCGCTAACCCTGTTCGCCCTCAATCACCGGGAATGGCACCCCACCCATCTGCGCGCCCTATCGCGTCGGCAATGGCTGGTGCAGACGGCCTTGGCCCTTACCTCCGGCGCGATAGCCCCGGCCATGATGTTCACGGCCATCGCCCACACCTCCGTCACCAATATCGTCCTGATCGAGACCATAGAAATTCCCCTCGGCCTATTGTTGGCTTGGCTGCTCTATCGAGAAAAGTCGAACTGGACGGCCGTACTGGGGGCCTTGTGCGCCCTCGGCGGCGTGGCCACGACCCTCGTCTTGCAAATGGACGCGTCGCCAGAGAGCATGGCTGCAGCGCGGATGCAAGGTGGAGTGGGCTACGGTGAATTCTTTGCCGCCGCCGCTACCGTGCTCCTCGTCTGCGGTGCCGAGATCGGCCGCAAACAACTCCAGACCATCCCCTTGGGCATCTTCAGCGTCTTCCGCAACCTCGTCGGCGCGCTCTTCTTCCTCGGAATTGGCCTATACGTTTTCGGCCTTGCACACTTCGCCGACATCTTCTCCCCGCTGCTCTGGGGCTGGATGCTGCTGTACGGAGGGATCGTGGTGGCTTGCGGTCAATTGGCGTGGTTTGCCGGCATCAAGCGCGTGCGGCCGGCCGACATTGCCACAGCGTCATCTTTCTCGCCAGTGGCCGGTGTACTCTTCGCAGGTCTCATCTTGGGTGAAGTGCCCATGCCGGCCCAACTCATCGGCGGCGGCATCATCCTCGTGGGCATTGCCATTGCCCTGTGGGGCGAGCTACGCGCCGACCGCCCAACGCGACCACCCAAAACCGACGACAAGGCCAAAGCCTTCACCGGCGTCTGATTAATGGTTAGTGCCCGCACCAAGGTTGGGCTGGCACTAACCACTAACCGCTAAACCGCTGTAAAACAGCTTCTCACTTGTCGAAGTAGGGATGCGCGGACACGGGCGCTTTGGGGATCTCGCCGCTCGGCGGCTTGAGCGTGATGTCCTCAAACAGGACCATGCGAGGCGTGACGATACTCACGAGGACTTCACCTCCCCGTCCGCGGTAAAAGGGCGAGGAGTTGTCCTCCGAGCGAAAGGAAACGGTGTTGACCGCGTGCGTCTTGGACACCTTCACAATGTCTTTGAAGGTATAAAGACCAATGCCCGCAAATTCCGCATTGCGCACTAGTTCCTCGCGGCCATCGAGATAGACTTTATAGACGAAGATCGCGTTTGCTAGCTTGTTCTCATCGTCGGAAGAACCAGGAGAAAAGAAGATAACTTGGGAGTCGGAAGCCTTGTACGACGGGTTGGCGACATGGGTGACGATGTAGCCGTACTGTTTTTTCTGCCTTTTAATCAGTTTGAAAAATTCCTTGCGGATGTCCTTTTCACTCGAACCTTTCTCCGCCTCGACCAAGATATTGCTGGGGGCAACACCCGGACCGCGGCGACTGCCCGTGCTCTGGTCAATGCCGCGCACGGGCGTGCGCGTCGTCAGCAAGGTCTCCAACACGCCTTTCTGCACCAAGCGGACCGGACGCGCCGGCACGCCTTCGTCGTCAACTCGGTAGCCGCCGAACAAGGGCTGCTTTTTATAAGCGTCCATGAGCGGCGCGGCGCGCACGCTGAGGAATTCGGGCAGAACGCGCACGCCAATCTTGTCGAGGAACGGATTTTCCTTCTTCTGTGGGTAGAAGCGCTCGTATTGCGGATTGTCCGACAGCGCCCGGCGCGTCGATAGCAGGTGGGGCACAAACCCCTGGTTGAACAGCTCCGTGGCCGCTTGACCCGAAAAGATAACGGGGCCGGTATAGCGCTCGACCAGCGGTGCCTGACGCAACTGCTTCAAACGCTCGCCCATAGCATTGATCTGCGCGGTTAGTTCGTCGTCGCTGGGCAGGTCTTCCGGTGAACGGGCGTACACTGCGACGAAATCCTCCAGCGGCATCCCGTCAGGAGCTTGAGTGGCAGCGACCGCAGTGAAGGTCAGCGACGAACTCGTGCGGGAGAAGGAAGAGCCTTCGCTGTTGAGGTAGCGGACCGAGGTGTTGGACCCGTTGAGACGGACCCGCGAGGTGTAAACGTCGGGCATCGCGCGGAACAGGTCCGAGAGTTGACGCACGCGCTGGTCCAGCGCGTCGAGATCCAAAACGGCAGGTGCCATCTTGTCCACTTCGGTAGCGGGCTTCTCCCTGCTGAAATCGGGAATTTCCTCGGTGCGGGTTTTGTTCTGCAAGGTGGCGCGCTTCCTAGCCAGATCTTCGAGCGCCTTTTTGTAGGCACCGTCGGTGGCCAGCCAGATCTTGCGCCGCAACTCATCATAGTCATCCTCAAGGGGCAATCGTATACTGCCCCCGTACATGCGCACCACGCCCGAACCGCCAAAGGAGAACGAGCGGAAGTTGGTGTTGTCGAGATCGTAGTCGCCGACCCGCACTTCGACACTGAGATCGCGCGAGTGCCCCTCGCCACTGCCGAGCAGACTGCCGAAGGTCGCCGAACTGCCCTTGGACTTTACTTCGCGCACGAGATAGGAAACGAAGTAGGGCTGCTCTAAGTCTTCGAGCTGGAGTTGCTGCATCGAGCGCGCCAATTCGTCGCGCAGGGCGCGCTGCAGAACGTCGTCTTCAGCGTGGACAGAAGAAAACGCCAAGAACGTAGCAGTCGTCAGAACGTAGATAGAGAACCTTTTGCACATGGTATAGCTCCTGCCGGATGGGAGAGGACTCAAAGGAGGTCGTCCGCTTCTTCTTCAGCGGACTCGGAAAACGGTGCTTCGAGGATGGGTCGGCGCTCTTGGGACTTATCCTTCTTCTGCACTTCAATCTGCGAGATGAAAATGCCGGGAGAGACCGCGGCCACGGGTACGCCTCCCGACTCAGCGCCGCAGATGCCGTTGAACACGTCGGGCTGATCGTCGGCCGCGGCGATCTGGCTGAAGGCAGTGAGCGGCGTGCCGATCAAATCAACTCCGCGCACTAGTTCCTCGCGCCCATCGGTGTAAATGCGGTACACCATAATGGGAAGCACGTTGAAGGCGTTGGGTATAGTGCGACCCGTGATGGTGAAGCCCCCTTGGATGTCCTCGAAGTAGAGACCGAATTCCTTGTCCTCCATGCGGCACTGTTCAATGAGCATTTCCTTGAGCTGGTCCCGGGTCAGCGGCTCCGAGGTCTCGACGATGAGGTTGGACTGGCGCGCCACCGGGGCGTAGCCCGCCTGCTTGCGTCCGTGGCCGTTGGAATTGGGGAAGTTCTCAATCGGCGAGCGCGACATGAGGAAGCGGCGGAAAATCCCGTTCTCGACCACGGCTACCCGCCGTCCCTTGACCCCCTGATTGTCGTACGCATAGGCCCCCACCATATCCTTGCCGGCGCTGCTCGTCTCGGTGGGATCGAAGTACACCGAGAAGGTCTCGGGCAGGACTTTCTCCCCTATTTTTTTCTTAAAGGTCTGGCCCTCGTCCTCGCGCTTTTGGCGGTGGCCCTCAATGCGGTGCCCGAAAATTTCGTGGAACAGGACGCCGCTGGCGCGGCCCGACAGAATCGCCGGACCCGTGTAGGGAGCGACCACCGGAGCGGCGCGCAGAGCGTGCAAGTCGGCGATCATGTCCTCCACTAGGGCGAAGACCTCCTCGTCGCTGGGCAGGCCCTCCGGGGCAAAGGCCGAGAAGGACTCGTAGCGCGGCAACTCCATGCCGTCGTCGGCCTTGGTGAAGGCGTAGATGAACAGGCGGTAGAGCACCTGCGAGGTCTGGATCTCGCTACCCTCGCTGTTGACGTATTGGCGAGTCGAAATATTGGCCGAGAGCGTGGCGTCGGCTTCGTAGATGTCGCCGTACTGGGCGAAGGGGGCTGTGTATTTCTTGAGCTTGGCCTCCCATTCGTCGCGGGAGATGTCGAAAGAGGCGGGGGCTTCCAAGTAGCGCTCGACCGGCTCCTTGGAGAAATCGTCCGACTGGTCTTCCTCTTCCACCTTAACTTGGACGTTGGTCTTGACCGTGGTCAGTTGTTCGATAGCGCGCTTGTATTTTTTGTCAGTGTGGTACCAAAGCACGCTGCGGATGGCGTCTGGATCATCCTCAATGGGGATTTCAACCATCGAATAGCGGTCGGAGAAATTGCTAGGGCCGCCGCGCACCTGATGCGTATTGTCGAAGGCGTAGTCCCCCACGCGCAGATCGATGTCGAGCTGGCGGCGGCGCGATTCATTGCTGTAGGTCAGCGCGCCAAAGGAAGCTCCGACCCTAATTCCCTCCGTCTCCGTGATCTCGTAGCTGAGGTAGTAGGGCGGGACCGGCTGCTCCTGGAGCAGACCGAAGGAGCGAGTCAATTCCTCCTGCATGGCCTGTAGCGTAGGACTAAGCGAATTCTCCACAATAGCACCCATACCCGGCGTAGGTAGCGTAGGCATTTTCCGTCTGCCGGTCTCCCCCTCGTCTGCTCTAAGCGGGGAGGGGGTCTCAGCCCAAACGCCGGTCGCGGTGAACGCGGCGCAGACGAGGCCAAGGCATAGAAGTCTGGAAAGCGATCTCATTGGCGAGCCTTTCTTTAGTTTAGCGCAGAAATTTTCTGCATGTCGACAACTTCGCCGGGCATAATAGAAACGAAAAGATAAGAAGATAAAGGGATGTACGCGCTCATTCGAACTGTTGACGGGAAGATTGCAGCCGAGGATTCGGGTGACATCAGCAGGTCGGGAGTCTGACCTGCAACGACTCGTCCATCAGGGATCAGACGTCCCTAGGGGCGGGTTCCTTGCAATCTACTTACGGCGCGTAACGCTTCGCGCTACATTCAGGGTCCAAATCGACTATCACTGATTGGAAAGGAACAGCGACTATGAGCAACAACGATGGCGAACGGGTGGACCCCATGCTGAACCCACCGCATCTAGGAGAACTGATCCGTGAGAGCATGGAAGAGGTCGGCTGGAATGTCACCGAAACGGCGGTCCACCTCGGCTGCGAACGCGGGACGCTTTCGCGCCTCTTGAACGGCAAAGCCGGCGTATCCGCAAATATGGCGCTGGCATTGGAGCACATCGGCTGGGGCACCGCCGAGCACTGGATGCGGATGCAGGCTCGCCGAGAGCGGGCCACTAGGGAACAGCTAGCCGATGCGACGTTCGCGTCAGCCACCCAAACCTGACAGGTCTTGGACTCGGTCCCGCCTAAACGAGGTGAAGCCCTAGCTCACCCCGCAGCGAGGCGGACAGAAACCATAGACCGCTGCCGAGGGCCTTGGCTCGGATATCTACTACACCCGCTCGGCCTGGGGTTCAGCCGACCCGTGGGTATGATCCCACAAATGCCCTCGCCGCTTCTGGCCCTCTAGCGTCGTTTCAAAGTACACTCCCTGAACTGGCTCGTGTACCAACGGCATATCGTGATGATGCCCCATGCCCGTAGCCAGACAGTCGCCCGGCTTCATTTCGTACGCCTTGCCCTCGGAAACGGCGCGAGCCTGACCTTCCAAGATGATCCAATACTCGTCGCAGTCGTGAAAGTGGCTATCGAAATTGGTCCACTTCTCGTACGATACCGGATCGCCCTTGTCCTCGGGCTGGGGACTATTGTCCATGGTGAAGATGCCCGAGCCACCCGTCTCCGCTCCCCAGCGTCCGCAAAAGCGCACCAGCGTAGCCGCCTCTTCTACCTCCAACACTTCAAAAGAACCCGGACCAGTCAAATCTATATTGGCACCCGTGGCGGCTTCCACCTCCTCGGCACCTACCCGCAATCGGCAGCGCCCCCCTCCCACGATCAGCTTTTCCATCTCGCCACGACGCCCAAAGCAGTGTTCATCGCCTGCGTCGAGCCGCACGATCTCAAAGTGCTCCAACTCGCACCAACCGGGGTACTGGTCTTCACTTCTGAACATCGGCATAACTTTTCTCCCTTCTCGCGGTTTTGAAAAGGTTTTAGAATATTAGGTGGCTGAGATTCGCACAAATCAACTGACTTTAGGAAGCACAAACCATGACCGAGGAAGTCGGTGGACAGGTGAGCGATATGTTTGGCAAGCCGCTCGATTTTGCGTCTGCTGCACAGATGGAAGATAGTCGCGGGATGGTAAATGCCCGCAAGATTCACGCGCAGATGATTGACGCGCTTCGGGATATGTGATGGGTCAACGGGATTACAATGCTGTTGTCAGGCGCGTAGAAGCGGTGTCTGGTATTGATGTGCAGATATTGGGCGAGGTTGAAGGTTTGCCGATTTTGTGTGCGTCTGCTGGCAGGGAAGACGCGCCTGTTGTTTATATCAATGGAGGGACGCACGGCGATGAACCGGCTGGGGTAGAGGCCGCGCTCGCTTTTTTGCAGGGCAGATGGGAGCGCTGGGCTGATAGGGTGCGTTTTGAAGTTATTCCGTGTTTGTGTCCGTGGAGCTATGCTCACAATGCCCGACTCAATGCACAGGAGGTGGATGTGAATTGGGCGTTTTTGCGCGATGATGTGCCCGAGATTGAGATTTTGAAGGGTTTTTTGGCGGGAAGAGTTTTTGCGGGTGTGATCGATTTGCACGAGGACTGGGAGAGTCCGGGGTTTTATCTGTACGAGATGTTTGGATACCGGGAATCTCTGGGACGGGCGATGGTGGAGCGGGTGGCACCGGTTTGTCCGATTAACGAGAATGCCGAGATTGAGGGCGAGGTTGCGGTCAATGGGGTGATTCATCCCAATATGGAGGTGGCAAGGCGGAAGTACGGGGAGGGCATACCAATCGCTTTGTTCCAGAGAGGCCATACGGGGCATCTGGTGACGTCAGAAACCCCGACGGCGCAGCCGATGGATGTGCGCGTTGCAGCGCATCTGGCAGCTATTGAGGTGATGGTGGAGGCTAATGTTTAAATCAATTCGCTACATATTCGTCAGCACGCGCCCCTTTTCCGCAGTCAGCGCATAGATCGCGCCCCATATCCCCGAGACGGACACCTCGCCCAAAATCAATCCCAAAAAGAACGGCTTGGCGTTCTGGAACAGACGCACGCCGCCAAAGCGCAGGATGACCAGCTTCAACAGCCAAGCAATCAGCGCCGAGAACCAGATCTGACTCGTCAGCCAGCCCACGGCAATAGCAAAGCCGATCGGGTGAAAGGGCCACCAAAACCATCGGTGCTGCGCCCACATTAAAAAGCCCTCCACGGCCGCGCCGATCCCCTTGAAGAGCCAGCCGCGCATGTCGGCCTCGGGCATGTTGAGAATGGTCGGGCCGATGTAGGGCCAGCCGTGGGCACCGGCCCAATTGATCAGCGACAGATTAATCGCTCCGTGGGTGTAGGCCAGTTTCAAGGTCATGTAGGCCGCGGCCAAAAGGCTGCACACCAGCGCCAGCATCAGGCCCCAAAACAGCCGCGTCTTGGGGCCGGGGATCAGCTCGGCGAGTTTGAGGCCATTGGCGCAGGCGACCATCGGCGAGGTGCGCGATTCGCCCTGCCAGATAAAGGTGAAGTTGAGGGCGACCAAGCCCTTGGCCCCGAGGACCGAGGTGCCCAAACCCGAAATGATGAAGTACGCCGGGACAATGGGGCTGCGGGCGGTGGCTACGCCGCCGGTGGCTACCACGCGTGCGACCAAGATGAAGAACAGCAAGCTGACGACGAGCAGGACCGGAAGCACCGCAATCGGCACCCCCGAACGCCAGAGCCAAACGGCGACGAAGAGCAGACTGCCCAAAAAACCGAGCAAGGCCGTGCGATAGCGGAGTACCTCCTCGCTGTCATCGACGCCGCCGCGCGGGTCCCAGAGTTTGCGCCAGACCTCTTTGAGATGGGGGCGGGCCGTCCACAATCCAAAGAGCACCAACACAATGACCGCGCCGGTAGCTTGATGAGTCAGGTCGGCTGGCTGCGAGTACTCGTACGCGCTCAGGCGCTCGGTGCTGGCAATGCCGAGAGTCTTGAAAACCCCTTCCTCCACCTTGGAGAACACGTAGAAGAACCAAATGCTGAACGTGATCTCGAGATTGACCAAGTAGAAGAAGCCGACCCAAGCCAAATTGAGTGCAACCGGCAGGTGCAAAGTGTGGTTGAAGAAGGAAAAACGGCCGCGAGGATTGTATTCGGGCACGATGGGGAAGTAGTGGTTGAGGGCATTGAGACTGAGCAGGATACAGGGCACAGCAAACCCCAGCCACATCCGCTGATCCTTAAAGAAAGGAGCCACGCGCATCTGGACTTCCTTCTCAATCATATTCTGCGGTAGCTGAACCATCGGGTAGGTCAGCCGCTCGTGCTCCGACCACTGGCGGTGGAGGATGGCGCTCATGCAGATCAACATGAAGCTCATGGCCACGATCAACGCCAGCCAGTAGGCCATCGGCTCTACCCAGACGCCCCACGGGATGGACTCACCCTGAGGCAGGCCCTCGTAGTAATTCTTGATGGCCTCGAAGTCCTGCGGCGCAATCCACGCGGGGATAAAGTCGTAGAACAACTCGGCGTAGTTGTTTTCTGGGGTGGCGTAGTAGAAGGGATAGACGATGGTGCCAATGAGGAAGAACATCAGACCCCACGTCGGCACCGTGACCGCCATCATCAACATGCAGTAAATCAGCACCAGATCGGCTTTGGCCAGGGCGAAATGGCGGCCGAGCAGAGCCACGAATCCATTGACGGCAAAGGTCAGGACAAAAAAGAGAAAGAGGGCACCCGGCGAGGAGGGATTGAAGCCGACCCAGTAGTAATTAAACACGACCCCGTACGGCGCGAGCAGACCCACCGCTAGGGAGAGAGCTATGCCGATTAGCAGTCCCTTGATGCTGAAAAGCGATTTGGGCATGTGTGGGCCGACGAGTTCCGTCAATTACCCTACCCAGCGGCCGAGGCGGCCAAAAGCCCCCCATCCACCGGCAAAGACGCCCCGGTGATGCAGCCGGCAGCCGGCGAGCAAAGGAAGACCACGGCCCGGCCAATGTCTTCGGGGGTTCCT
Organism: Candidatus Latescibacterota bacterium; assembly: GCA_965116675.1. Classification (GTDB taxonomy): domain Bacteria; phylum Latescibacterota; class UBA2968; order UBA8231; family UBA8231. The sequence goes on along the minus strand of OZ220721.1, from coordinate 4,421,327 downwards.
GGACGACGCAGGGGAACTATGTCGTGGAGTCGTTCTTCAATAACCCCCAATGCCGGAGGCGGTTCGTTGAAGACGTGATCGGTATCCATGTATCCGGGCATGATGGCGTTGCAGCGAATTCCGTGTTCGCCCAAGTCAACGGCCATGCTTTCGGTCAGACGCAAGACGCCGGCTTTGGCGGCCCCGTACGCCGTGTCGTTCTTCCACGCCCGACGCCCGTGCACCGAGGAGGTGCTGACGATGGCCCCTCCATCGCCCTGCGCCACCATGGCGCGCGCCGCTTGCTGCGAGCACAAGAAAAAACCCTTGAGGCCCACGTCGAGGTTTTGGTCCCAATTCTCCTCGCTAAGTTCGAGAAAGGGCTCGCCCGTGCCGCCGTAGGGATTGTTGACCAAGATGTCAATGCGGCCAAACCGTTCGAGAAAGGCCGCGAACATCGCCTCGACTTGCGCACTGTCGGAAATGTCGCCTTGAAAAAACTCGGCCTCGCGGCCCATAGCGCGGATCAGGCCCAAAGTTTTACCCGCATCGTCGTCGTCGTGCAGGTCGTTGATCCCCACGTCGCAGCCCGCTTCGGCCAAAGCCAAGGCAATGCCGCGGCCGATGCGGCGCTTGCCGCCGGTGACAAAGGCTTTCTTTCCGCTTAGCAAGTATGAGTCGGACATAGTGTGCTCCTTATGGTCTAAATGGTCTAAGAGGTCTTATTGATAAGATAATCCGCAGATGGACGCAGATAGACGCAGAATAGTAGAGCAAGACGATCCGCATCTCGCAGGGTTGCTATAATCCCAAACATCCTCTCCCATCTGCGCTCATCTGCGCTCATCTGCGGATTCTAAACGATCTCGGGATGTTCGTGAATCGAGGGGGTGGCCATAATGCGCTTTTGGCGTTCGGTCAGCTCGCCGTACTCGTCGAGGTTGTAAAACTCCTTGGCCCATGTCGAGTACCCGGGGCTGTACTTGTAGAGCAACGTGCGGCGTTGGTGCTCGGCGCGCCACGGCATGGTCCCATGGATGAGAGCCTCGGTAAAGAACAGTGCATCCCCGGCTTTAGCTGTCGGTTGGACGACGTAATGCGCATCGCGCTCAAAGTGCCTGACGTCTTGCGGCAGGTTGCGGGGGTAATTGGTCTTGTGGCTGCCCGGCACGCAGGCAAAGCCGCCGTCGCCCTCATTGGCATCGGCGAGAAAAAAGGTCACCACGCTCAGACCGTTGCGCATCTGGCCGTCGCGGTAACTAAACCAGTGGTCGGTATCTTGGCTCGGGCCGCCGTGGAGACCGCCACGGGTGTCGCCGCGATCCATGATGATGGCGTAGTCGTGGTCGATGCGGACCTTGGGGCCGATGAGTTCGACCAAGTAGGGCAGGATCTTGGGGTGGTCGATCAGGTTTTTGGTGGCTTGGCCCCAGCTACTGACCTTGTTCAGGTCGTTGCGGGGGTGGTTGTCCCAGCCGTTGATGTACCGGTCCATCAGCGCGTTGAGATCGTCCAGTTCCTGCGGACTGAGGACGTCTTTGATGACTAGATAGCCCTCTAAGTCAAAGACGAATTTTTCTTCTTCGGTCATGGCGTGCTCCTTTCTATTCCGCGTAGATGTCCTGCATCTGATAGGCGTCGAGCGAGACCAATTCGGCACTCTGGCCCTGTGCGCGCAGCGAGACCCCAACGCTGTCGGCGCGGTCGGGATAGACCCGCGCGGCCACGCATTGCTGGCCGTTGGCAAAGACCTCAACGACGCTCTTATCGACGAAAACCCGCAGCTTGAGCGTCTCGCCCGGGACGAGGATGACCGGTGCGGTCTCTGGAGCGCGGGAGAGCACATCGGGCGCGACAGAAGAATACGAGGTGTCGAGCGAGATCAGGCTCTGGTGATGGTCGCTGCCAAAGACGCGGTCTCTGAAGCCCCGATTTTTAAAAAAGGCAATGCGCGTGTACTCTTCCTTGCCGGGAGCGCGCAGGACATTGAGTTCGACCATGGGCGCGTCTTGCGGATCGATTTCAGCGACGATTTCCACGGCGTTGCCCCGGATCGCATCGAGGACGAGTTCTTCGTTGGCGGGGAGCGTTGTTTTGCCGATGTGCTGATGATCCCGCCGGAGCGACTCAAGGTCACCGGCTGGCTCCATGGCCAAATCGTCGCCGACCACGGTCAGCCGACGGGGCAAGGTCATAATCTGGTTCCAGTCCTTGGTCGGTTTCCCGGGGTTCATGTTGAAGATGACCAAGACGCCGCCTTGGCCGTCGGGGGTCGCCGAAGGGGCGTGAACGCCCGAGGGCGCGGCCGCGCCAAAGTTGAATTTGGCACCGTAGGTCACGACGAACTTGTCGCGCTCGGTGTCGTAGTCGCCGAGCAAGTACTGGCCGCCGCTTCTATGGCTGAAGAAGAGGAGAATGTGGCGGTCGCCAATGGGCCAGAAATAGGGACAGGCCCCGTCGTCGCCGACTAGCGTGTACCCGTCGTCCTCTACGAAGGGATGGAGATACTCCCAATGTTCAAGATCGCTCGACCTGAAGAGGAAGTTGGCGCGCACGGGCTTGTCGGCCGGGCCTTCGGGCTTGGTGCCCGCCGACAGCGAGTAGTACGCGTCGCCCTGCTTCCAGATGCAGGGATCGAAGACTCGGTAGGGCACGTCGGGGCGGATGGGGATCACGGCCTTGTTGGCGACTTTTTCCCAGTTGAGCAACAGCGGGTCCGCAGAAGTGGCGACCATGTTGCCGACCTCGGTGCCGTGATACATGGCGATGACGCGGTCTTCCTCGACTAGCGCGGCTCCCGAAAAGCAGCAGCGCTCCGGGTTCGGATAAATGCAGTACGGCAGGTCGCGCCAGTGGACGAGATCATCGCTTATGGCGTGGCCCCAGTGCTGACGGGTATCCTCCGGTGGATAGGCTTGGTAGAAGAGATGGTAGCGGCCCTTCCAGAAGCACAGTCCGTTGGGATCGTTGAGATTGGCTTCGGGATTGATGTAGTGGTAGATGGGGCGGTGCGGGTCGTCAGCGTACGAGCGGCGCGCTGCGAGCAGACGCTGCATCAGCGGATTGGTGGCTAGCGCCTCCTCCTGTTCGGCTAGGGTATCCGGGAAAGTGTAGTAAGGGACCTTTGATGTGTAGTCGGGCGCGGTAGTCATGGAATCCTCCGGTTTGGTGAGCGGTCGTCAGGGACAGCGCAAAGTATAGGTCTTGTGCAGGCGTCAATCCAGTCTTGGGCAAGTGCCAACGCGCCGCTGCCGATCCAAGCGGATTGACAATCACCGTGCGAATGCGCTCTATTCCCTTGGACCAACGCATTGAGTCAGCTAATTGTTCGACATCAGTGGCTAATCGCGCCATTGCAAAAAGGAGCAAATTTCTATGGTCAAACCCGAAGTACTAGCAGCTTTTAAGGAATTCGACTCGCCGACGATTTTCAACGCCATCGTGTTAAAGTGCGGCCTGCCCAACGAAGAGTACACCGACCACCGAATCCACTACCTGCTGCCGGAATTGGGTCCGGTCATCGGCTATGCAGTGACCGCGGAAGTAACGACCAACGATCCCGACTCCGTAGCGGTACCTTGGGAAGGGTACTACGAAGCAATCGACGCTATGGAGGGACCTGTGTTCGCGGTAATGAAGGACGTGGACTCGCGTCCCGGGCGCGGAGCCAGTTTTGGCGACGGCATGGCGCGGCTGCACCAGCGGCTAGGCGCGGTGGGGGCCGTTGTCGATGGAACAGTGCGCGACTTGGAGGGAATCCGTCGGGTCGGGCTGCCGATCTTCGCCTGGGGGACGGTGCCAGGACACGGCGTATTCAACGCGACGCGAGTCAACGCGCCGATTACCGTCGGGTCGGTGCGGATTCGGCCGGGAGACCTGATCTTTGGCGACGGCGACGGCTGCGTGCGCATTCCGCTGGAACACGCCGAGGAAGTGTTGGAATTGGCCGCAGAGGTGCGGGACAAGGAGGCCAAGATTTTTGCACTGTACGATTCAGACGACTTTTCCCTCGCCAAGTGGCGAGAATCGCGCCGGTAGGGGCAACCCTTGTGGTTGCCCTCATCGCCGCCCAAAGGAGGACACCATGGAGACCACCACCGTAAAAATTGATCCCAAAGAAGAAATCGGCTTTATGACAGTCGATGAGACTGATTTTGCCGCTTTCTCCTTAAGCCAGCAGATCCGCCATCTCGAAATGGAGGGCTACGTGCTCATGCCGGATGTGCTCGACTCCGAGCACATTGCAGCGCTAAAGGCCGAGCTAAAAGACCTGCCGATGACGCACAAGGACTACAGCAAGGCCCAAACCGTCCACCACGAGCCCCAGTGCACGAGCCGGTTGGTAGCCGAGTTGATCGGCCACCCGCCGATCGCGGAATTCCTCCAAGCGCTCATGGGGCCAGACATCGTCTTCACGCACGGGCTTTTCACCCGCACCCTCTCCGGCTCGCCGGGCATTTCAATGCACACCGACGGCCAGCCATTCGGCTCGTCGATCTTTGGCTTCGAAGGCTCGTCGCCGCGCCTTTTGCGGGTGCTCTACTACCTCGACGACCTGCCGCCCGAGCGCGCGCCCTTCCGACTCATCCCGCGCTCCCATCTCTCGTTCCACGCCCAAGCCAACCCGTACGTGCGCTATGTCTCGCACCCACAGGAAATCACGCTCTGTGCCAAGGCTGGTTCGGTCGTCATGATACCTGCCCTCCTCTTCCACGGCACCCATCCCAACAGGGACTTGGCCCCTCGGGAACTGATCCAATTCGGCTACCGGCCAGCTTGGGCGGGGCCGGTTCAGCCGATGGACGATTGGGACCCGGAATGGGTGGAAAACGCGCCGGCCGTGGCCAAACCTTTTCTCCAAAGCCGCAACACGACCGGCAAGGAGTGGAAACAGGTCCACAAACCCCAAGGCATGCAGCGCGACGCGCCGGGCATCAATCCAGACCGCTGGGGGAACTAATCGTGAAACTAGCCGAACTCACCTGGCCCGACTTGGAGCAGGTATCCAGAGACGCGGTAGTCATATATCCCATAGCGGCGTTTGAGCAGCACGGGCCGCACCTGCCGTTTATAACGGACACCGCCGAGGTCGCCGCTATCGTCGATCGCCTCGACGCGGAGATCCCCGATCAAGTCCTCTGTCTCCCGGCGCAGTGGCTGGGCTATTCTCCGCACCACTTGCGGTTTAAGGGCACGATAACAGCCCAATCAGAGACCCACATCAACATGATCGTCGATACCGTCAGCAGCATGGTCCACGCCGACTTCGACAAAATCCTCATCGTCAACGGTCACGGCGGAAATGTCCCCAATATGAACGTCTCCCTCCAACGGCTGATGGAGAAGTGCCCCGACGCGAGAATCTATGGCACCTCTTGGTTTGCCTACGACGAACTGGGCGAGATCAGGGAGGCGGGACCCCACGGTTGGGGACACGCGGGCGAGATGGAGACCTCGCTGATGATGGCCCTGCATCCCGAGTGGGTCAAAGCAGATCGCCTGCAAAAGGACGGCCACCCTCCGCAGTCTGAGCGCGCCAGCCAAGTCTCCCGCTACCGCTGGATCCACCAATCGACCGACCAAGGCACCTACGGCGACCCCACTTATGGATCCGCGGAAAAGGGAGAGCGCTTCATCCGCGCTGCGGTCGAGGTGCTGGTTCGCATCGTCGGGGATATAAGGAAAGGGCACTTATAGCGCGGACTTTACTCAAAGTTCAGGCGTTGGTGCTGCTTGAGCCTAATGAGTAGGAGATGCTTCGCCACCACTACGTGGCCGCTCAGCATGACAGGCTGGCGGTACTCGTTCCAGTCATGCTGAGCGGAGCGAAGCGGAGTCGAAGCATCCCATACCTAAAATTTGCCCGGCCAGCGCAAAATTGCGACAGTAAGGTTAGCTTTTTTAGAGGAGAACGTGCCATGGAACTGACAAAAAACCAGCGCAAAATAAACTGGTATCGGTGTCCCTTGCCACGCGAGACGCTCGCTGCGCTCAATCAGCGCAGCGACTTTTGGGGCCTACTACAAACGCTGGGACACTTGGGTCTGCTAGCGGCGACGGCCGCGGGAGCTTGGTACGCGGCGGAGCACTTGGCCCTGCCGTGGTTGCTACTAATCCTCTTTTTCCACGGCACGTTCTACGCCTTCTTGCTCAACGGCTTCCACGAATTGTGTCACTCCACGGTCTTCAAGAGCAAGTTCCTCAACTACTTCTTCCTGCGCGTATTCAGCTTTCTCGGCGCGTACAACCACATCCATTTCTGGACCAGTCACGCCGAGCACCACAAGTACACTCTGCACCCGCCCGACGATCTCGAAGTAGTTCTGCCGACCCAATTGCGATTCGTGGATTTTCTCAAGAGTGCCATTGTAAATCCGTGGGGCTTGTACGCCCGCTACAAGGCGACTTGGCGGCGGGCACGCGGGAAATTAGAGGGCGAATGGGAACTGGCGATCTTCCCCGAATCAGAACCAGATAAGCGGCGACGGCTCATCCGCTGGGATCGCTTCTTGCTAGTGGGGCATGCCCTAATCGTGGTGGTATCCTTGTATTTCGGCCTGTGGATGGTGCCAGTGCTCGTTACACTCGCGCCTTTTTACGGCGGCTGGTTGCTGTTTCTGTGCAACAACACCCAGCACATCGGCTTGCAGGACGACGTGCCGGACTTCCGGCTCTGCACCCGCACGGTCATCTTGAATCCGTTCTTCCGCTTCCTCTACTGGCACATGAATTACCACATCGAACACCACATGTACGCCGGCGTGCCGTGCTACCGGCTCGGCAAGCTACACGCGGCCATCAAAAGCGACCTGCCGCACTGTCCGCAGGGGCTATACGAAGCGTGGACGGAAATCGCTGCCATCCTCGAGCGACAAAAGGCCGAGCCAGACTACGAATACGTACCGGAATTGCCCACGCCCGTCGCGGCTTGAGGCGATGCCTGTAGCCCGCGTCGCCTCCTTGCTGACGCGGTTGGGCACTAAAAGACCTCGCCCTCGGTAAATTTCCTCTTGATACTACTACGGCAATGCCGTATATCAAGATCATGCACACGGTCATCGAAACACCGACTTTCATCAGCAAATGCCGCCGCTACCAGATAAGCGACAGCGACCGGGAGGCCATCATCGACTTTGTCGCCAATAATCCCGATGCCGGCGACGTGATCAAAGGATCAGGCGGTGCTCGCAAGCTCCGGTTCGCCGCGCCGGGAAGGGGAAAGAGCGGTGGATACCGAGTGGTGACTTTTTACAGTGGCCAGGACATTCCTGTGTTTTTGCTGTCGATCTTCGCTAAAGGCGATAAAACAAACCTGACCGACTCGGAAGTTAATGTTTTGCGGACTGTGTTGCGCACACTGGCAGACGAATACCGACGGAGGACCCAACCATGACCAAGGCTGGAGAGGAACTTATCAAGGCGGCAACGGAGGCTCTGGAAATCGCGCATGGCCAAGCGGATCCAGAAAGCTACCGCGTCCACCTCCCCGACGAGATCAACGCCCGTTTGATCCGCTCGCAACTGAACATGACTCAGGGCGTATTTGCCCAAACCTTTGGCATCGACATCCGCACCCTTCAGGAGTGGGAACAAGGTCGGCGGGTTCCCAGTGGTCCGGCGCAAGCACTTTTGAAAATCATCTACCGGGAGCCAGAGGCTGCTAAGAGGGCGGTAGTGAGGTAGTAGGTAGTGGGCCACCTATCGGCGTGTATTTTTGACTTTATCAATGCCTCGACCGACATCAGCACCATTGAGCCGCTCGTCGAAGCATCCGCTCACCCTTGAGCAAGTTTCCTCACCACTGCTGTCCCAGCGGCGTCAGCACCAGTTCATCGACATTGACCCCGCGCGGCTGCGCCAGCACAAAGCACACGGCGTCGGCAACTTCATCGCGGCTCAAGCGACAACGCCGACCGCCCTCGTGCAACGCCACCGGCTCGGGGCTAGCCACCGCGCCTAGGGTGATTAAACCGACGTGGACTCCCTGCTCCGCCACCTCCCAGCGCAAACTCTCGCACAGCCCGCGCACCGCGGACTCAACCGCCGCATAGAGCACCGGCTGCCGCGCGCGGATCAGCCCCTGCAAGCCGTTGATATGCAGTATCCGTCCGCCGCTTTGCATCAGCACTGGCAGGGCGGCGCGCGTAATCTGTAACGCGCCGTTTACATCCGTATCGACAAAGGCGCGCAGGTCTTCATAGCTGACTTCGGCAAGCGGCTCCTCTACCCAAGTCCCGGCCGCATTGACCAGCGCGTCAAGGCTCCCAAACGCCTCCACTGACTCCCGCACCGCAGCTTCGCAATCCGCAACAATCCCCACATCGCCCGGCACTGCTACCGCGCCGTCTAACTCAGCGGCGAGAGCCTGCACCCGCTCCGCGCGCCGCGCCATCAGCGCAACTCGGTGCCCAGCCTCTGCAAGCCGCCGCGCAATAGTCTCTCCAATGCCAGAACTGGCACCTGTAATAAGTGCATTCACTGCGAGGTACCTCCTGATAATCTGTCAACCATTCAGATAAATATATATGGTCTCCGTCGCCTGACGAGACTCGACGTGCCGCTTCAGATCGGCCCATCGCTCGAAGCCATACTCGCGGGCAATGACCAGTTGGGCGTTTCTCAAGGAGAACTTGGCCTGAAATACCTCGTCGTCCGTCTGCTCGGACAAATGCGACAAGGTTTGCCTGAGCCGCTGCGCGCTGGCGGGATCGGCAGATCGGTGGCCCTTCAGCAGGCTTTTGGCTTGCTTCTTGAGTTGCTCTAGGTTGGGATTGGGCGGAAGCGCAGCCGAGGACATACACACTCCTTTCGCAGTGCCTAGCGCTACTCTTCTATACCCCGGGGAATCGGCAAGTTCGCGAGCAACTGGGTAATTTTCCAAGTCCCGGACCTGCGACTCAATCCCCAAAATACATATCGCTCCATACTGTGGATCGCCGAGCCTTTTTCGTGGGAGATAGAGACCGTCTCCTCGGTCAGGGCCAGGGCGGTCAGCCCGTTTTCACCTAGATTGGTGTGAATCACGCGCCGATCGATGGTATAGTTCACATACGTCAATCGCTTTTTCAGCCAAGCCTCAAATTCCTCGGCGTCGCTGAATGCAATGCGCCACTTAGTTCGGTCCATCAGGTGATAAGCGTCATAGGCGACGAAGTCCTCATCAACGGCCGCCACTATGGCACCAATGTCTTTGCTCTGCCAAGCCTCGGCTTCCCGCTCCAATATCGCCGCGATTTCCGGCGCACTCGGCGCAGGGACAGGTGCTATAGCCGTGGTATCTGCGATATTTTGGAAGACGCTGGCGGCAAGCCAGTCATCATCGGCTTTGGTAAAGGTCCACAGGCGATACATGTCGAGGGATTGGCTAGTACCGCTTCGCCGATCAATGACGAGACCCGAGTCCTGAGTAGCGACGATAGCTTTGTCGTTGCGGGCGAGAATAAACAACACCGTGCGGTTGAGATCGTAGCGCCGGTGTTCGAAATCAGCGGCCAAGGCTCGAGCCAAGGCCGCTCGGTTTTCGCGGAGCACGGTCCACCCTCGTGGATCCGCCGAATGATGCCCTTCATAGACGACGACGTGATCGGCATAGGCTTGGATGGCTACGTCTGCATTTCCCCGCCGATGGCCGGATTTTTCAGTGCTCAAAACCTGGCGGATCAAGACCGTCTCGGGCGTTTCCGCAGCCCAAGCAAGACTCCCGAAAAAGTTCAGTGCGACGAGGAATGCGATGAATTGGTTTTTTCTTGTCGCCGTTCCGTTCTCTGCGGAGGCGGAGATAAAACGGGTGAGGATAGGACTTGCAGCAGGATGAATCCGAGAATATCGCTGCATGTGATCTCCATTCGTTGCGCCTGATGTCCGCGTAGATCAGGCAGAAAAGAGTACACAGCAGGAGATATTCCGAGAGAGGTGGGCTTGGCCCTTTTGGCGGACTAGGGGGCTCCCTTAAAGCACCTATTCCGCAATCAAAAAGAGCAGTACAACCATGTCAAGAATACTTTTCGGTGCGACGAAAATTTAGATAAATCTAGTCGTGATTTGCCCCACGAGCGCCTCGCCCCGCGCGTAGCGGTCGAGGTTATCCGCGGCCAGACGCGCCCGCTTGCGCGAGGTGCCGTCGGTCGAACCAGCGGTGTGGGGCATGGCAAACACATTGGGCAATTGGAAAACGGGGGCTGTAGCGTCGGGCGGCTCCTGAGCGAACACATCGAGCCCGGCCCCGCTCAAGTGGCCTTCCACCAGAGCCTCGTATAGGGCCTCCTCATCAACGAGTGCCCCTCGCGCCACGTTGATCAAGCAGGCGGTTTCCTTCATCAGGCCAATGCGCCGAGCATCAATGGTATGCCGGGTTTCCGGCGTCAAGTGCAAGTGCAGCGACAGGTAGTCGCTCTCGGCCACCACGCGGTCGACGTCCTCGGGTCCACCGAGAAATTCGGGCTGGATCTCGGCGAGGATTTCCTCTTCAATGGGACGGATGTCGATGGCCAAGATTCGCAGGCCAAAGGGCTTGGCTCGGCGCGCCAAATCTTGGGCGCTCGCACCAAAACCGATCAGGCCGAGCGTCAGACCCTCCAGCTCGACGCCCGTAGGCACGTACATCTTGCGAGCGTCGAAGTTCCGTCGTGCCTCTCCGTAGCGGTGGGCGTGCATGAGGATGAACATCATCGCACTCTGAGCCAACGCCACGCTGCTGAGCTGCCCAGGACAATGGGCGAGCAGCAGTCCAGTACTGAGAATTCCTTCGACATCGACATGGTCGAGGCCGGTAGTCTGGACCTGGAGGAATTTGACGCCAGCGTCGGCCGCAGCGGCCAGCAGGTCCGGGCTGATATTGCCCCCTAAATCGACAATAGCTTCAATGCCCGCCATTTGCGGCGCGGCCGGCTGGGTGCGGTCGAGGATGCGGAGATTGTGGCGGGCACTTACGGCCTCGATCACATCGGTTGTCCAAGGCGAGGCGATCGCAGCGACCGGATGGGGCAGAAAGAGAACCTCGAGCTGTCGCATACCTAGTACCCCAATTCGGCGCGAACGCGCGCCATTTGTTGGCAGCCAGCCGCGAGAAACGGCTCGTCGCCGCCAGCGAGAATCAGCGAGAAGCCGTCGTCTATGGCGCGTTGGATTGACTGCGGGTCGCTAGCCGGGCGATAGACTCCAATGCCAGCGGGCTTGCCAGCGCGCCGAGCAGCCGCGGCCAGCTCGGCCTGGGCGTCTTGAAAGACAGACCCCTCGTAGTCAAAGGGCACCCCTAGCGAGATCGACAGATCAACCGGGCCGATGACGAACGTATCGACGCCCTCGACGGCGAGAATCTCGTCGATATTGGCGACCGCCTCGGCCGTCTCGATCAACGCGATAAATATCACCAAGTCATTTATCTCCGCGAAGTACTCGTCAGTGCGCAACCCATACTGAGCCGCCCGGTGCGGTCCGAAACCGCGAATGCCAACCGGAGGATAGCGGCAGGCGCGAGCGCCCTCGGCGGCTTGGTCAGCGGTGTTGACGAACGGAGCGAGGATGCCCAGCGCACCCATGTCGAGGTAGAGGCGAATCTGCTCCTCGTCGATGCGCGGCAGGCGGACGATGGGCGTGGCCGGGGTATTGCCGATGGCCTGCAATTGCGCCTGGATGCCAGTGGGGGTTTGCGGCGCGTGTTCCGAGTCGATGACGAGAAAGTCAAAGCCCGAGTGGCCGCAGAGTTCGGCAATCGCCGGAGAACCAAAGCGGAGCTGGGTTCCAAAAGCGGGCTTGCCCGCGGCGAATTGGTCTTTAATGCGGTTGTGCATGTAGTCTCCTAACAAACGTTACGCTGTCTGCGTCCGGATGGAGTTGCGCAGCGAAATGCGCGGGGCGACCGGTAGGGGCGACCGGCCGGTCGCCCCTACCTAATTCCACGGCAGGGCGTACGAGGGCTTATTGACGAAACGCTCCATTCCCAAGTCGAGCCGAATCGCCGCACCAGCTTGGAGGCAAACGGTGAAGTGTCGGTCCTGTACGGCGACCGTTTTGTCCTCTAGCTGCCCCTGCACGTTCTGCTGATATTGGGTGGCATGTGAGTGCCCAGCCCCGGCTTCTTCAGCCGAGATGGGACGGCGCTGCTGGTAGGCAACGCGGGTGAAGCTGTGCTCGCCAAAAGCGCCGGCCTGCAGCAAGACCTCGCGCTCTTCTGTCGGGTGCAGGTTGACCAAGTGCAGAACGGCCCGCTCGTCTGCCAGCGATTCCACCAAGGCGGCCACGTCTAGCGGCAAGCCCGGCCGGCGGCGTTGCGGGTCGAAGTAGCGCAGACGGGCCATGAGCAGGCCGCCGTTGTACATGAAGAGCGGAGCACCCATCGTCAGTTGCACCAAGCCCTCGACGGTGATGGGATTGCGCACCTGCAGATACCAGTCGCCGTAAGTAGAAGGATCTTGCTGGTCATCGCGCATGAAGGCCAAGCGCTGATATACTTGCGCGTGGTTGTGCCGCAGGATATCCACCGGGTACTCCGGGTACTCGCCTTCGAGGTACGCGGTCCAAGCAGCCTCGTGGCCGCCGCCGTGCTTGGAAAAGTGCGAGCTTACCTGCCGCCAATTGTCGCTGTCGTGGTTGCGCTGCCGTTGGAGCCGCGCCATGTCCTCTTGCTGCATGCTCATGCACCAGAGGTGGGTCGTGGGATGGGCCTGCATGGGGCTGTACCCGTCCCAGCCTTTGTCGTGGTAGAAGTGCGGCGCGTACAGCGTCTGTCCCCTCATTTCCCCCTGCTGCATCAGCACGTCGATTTGCGAGCGCGGGAAGTCCATGTAGCGCAAGTCGCCGGAGAGCAAGGTCGCGTTTTCCGCGGCCGCAATGCAGGCGTCGCTCAGGTGATGCCAGCCGTGCGGCCACGTCCAGCCGTAGTACCCTCCGTACCACTTGCCGTCGATGTATTCGCCGATCTGTCCCGACAGGCCAATGTTGTCGGGCAGGATGCCGTTGTTTTGCCGGGTGCGCTCGATCCACGCGTTGGTGTATTCCTCGACCCAGGCTCGGTACTTGTCGTCGCCACTGCACAAATAGGCGTTGGTCACCATGCTGGTCGCGGCGAGGTTGCAGGCCACATCGCCTCGGCTCATGCGCTCGACGAGGGTTTGGCCCATCTTCTCTTCCATGCCCGGCTTTTGCAAATCCTCGACCGTCTCAATGCCGGGGATGTCGTGAAAGGGCAAGGGCCAGGGTTTCCACTGGGCGTAGCGATAGACCGTGTAGTGCTTGTCAAAATTGCGGTGCGCTGGCCCCATACTGCCGTTGTGGGCGCAACGGATGAGCTTTTTCTCCGCGTCGTAATTGGGGGCCTCGGGGTCTTCGTTGAGATAAAAGCCCGCATAGCGCTTGGCCCGCTCGACGTTCCTTTCGGTTGGATCGGCGAGACATAGCAAATAGAAAAACAAGTACCCCTCGCCTTGGTGCATCCAGTCGTACCCTTGCTCGTATTCTTTGACGATCATGGGGTGGCCGTGGCCGGTATCGTAGCGGGTGAACTGTTGGGTGATGCCTTCCCAGGTGCGGTGGGAATATTCGAGCATGTGCTCGCCGCCGCCCATCAAGTAAAAGAGCGGCCAGTTGTGGAAGCTCTCGTACGCATCGTCGAGGCCGTCGATGCTGCTAAAGTCTTCTGTGGGCGGCCACAGCACCGAGCCATCCGGGCGCACGTAGCGCTCCATGAGCGGATGGACGGAGGCGTCCATCAGGTCGATTAGGCTGCGCTCGAGAACGGCCCATTGGGGTGGCTCGACAAACGGTATGTTCCCTTCGACTCTTACCACTTTAGCCTCCTTATATGCGTTCTTAAAGAAGTGATTAGCGGTTAGTACTCATGGGGCGCGGTGCGGTAACTGACCACTAACCACTGATCACTGACCACTCTTAAAAGTCGCGGACGAGGGCCTCCACCTGCGCGCGAAAGACCTCGATCTGCGCCGCGTATTCGTGGCGCAATTGGATGATGAATTGCCCAAAGAGCCGCTCCTGCTTTTGGCGGCGCACCAGTGCCCGAGCGCGGCGCTCGGCCTGCGCGAAGGGCCTCGGTGCGGCGTTGATCGTCGAATCGAGCAAGCGGAAGATGGCGTAGTACGGGCCGCTGATCGGCTCGGAGCTTAACACCTCAGCAGCAGCGACCTCCAAAGCAATCGGACCGATGAGTGCGCCGATTTTTTGCCCTTGTGCCGCCTCAAAGAGCGGAACGAACTGTTGCTTCTCCCATGGATGCAGATGGAACTCGCCCTCGTTGGCTTTGCCGCGCCGGCGCAGGGTGTGCTCGGCGGCCAGCGCGCCCAAGTCGCCGCCGCGCTCCACTTCCTCGCGCAATGCGAGCGCCTCCTCCTCGGTGCGAACTAAAATCTCCCGCACGCCGATCGATTCGAGGGGGCGGAAAAGGTTGGAGTGGCGGTCGTAGAATTCTTGGGCTTCTTCGCGGCTGGCAAAGACGCCATCGACCACGTCCCGGCGCATGGCCACCAGCAGGTTCGATAGCTGCCGCTCTTGGAACCAAGCAACCACTGCTTCTTCGCGGTCAACGCCCGCTGTGTACGCGCCGGCCAACAGCAGCGCGCGCGGCTCGACGATGTCTCGGACGAACCAGTCGAACTGCTCGGGCGCGTCCTCTGGAAAGCCAACGCCTAGCTCGCGGGCAAAATCGAGCAGATCGCCGATGGTAAATGTGCCGCTCTCGTGCTCGTAAATCGGCTGCTCGCGCTCCTCTGCAGAAAACGCCTTGGCACCCTGCCCGATGCGCCCGCGCACGCGCTCCAAGGCTTGGTCGTGAACCACAAAGTCGAGTTCCTGCCGCAAGCGGGCCGACAGCGCCTGTACGGCCGGCGGCAGCTTCTCCTTGAGTAGCTCGGCCTCAATGACCGACTGCACGACCGAGAGCTTGACCGGCACTTCGGCTGTTATCTCGTACACGCCGAACTGGTCGTTGAAGAGCACCGGTTCCGAGAACTGGCCCAATGCCAGCGGAAAGACCTTCTCCTGCAAGATGCGTGGGTACAGCTCGTCCTTGATCAGGTAGCGGCCCCCCTCTAGCTGAGTCTCATCGAGCAAGTTGTGGCTGGCCCATGCGTCGAAATCGTCACCGCCCTCCAAAGCCGCCTTGATCGCTCGCGCCTCTTCTATTGTGGCGACTACGATGCGCCGCACCTGCACGGCGCGGTCGCGGCCCGTCTCTCGCTGGTGGGCCAGCATTTCCTCTTGCGTGTGGACGATCTTGTCGTACACCTCTAGCTGCAAAAAGCGGCGCAAGACGCGGTCGCTATGCAGCTTGTCCATCTTGCGGCGGAAATCGGCGCGCTGGTCGAGGCCCCGCTTTTTGGCCTCCAGGACCATGAGCTCCTTGTCGATCATGGTCTGCAAGTAGTCGAAATAGGCGTCCGCACCCGTCTTTTTACTCCGCAGATCGGGATGTAGCCTTTCCTCAAATTCCAGCAATTGGGGGGCGTCGATTTCCACCTCGCCGACTCGGGCCACCACCAAGTCCTCGGTGGGGGTGCTGCAGCTCCAGCAAACGAGGAGCCACAGCCAATATACCGCGTGCTTCGATCTACTCACTAAGCCCTGCTTGTACTGTGACAAAGGTCAATCCACTGGTTTCGGTGCGGGCCTTCTCTTCCGCGAGCTCTATCCGCCGCTTGTCGATGCGCAGCCCCACTTGAGACATGAGCTTATAGCCCAAGTACGAAGTTGTATTGGACAATTGCACGGCAAAGGACGTCTCGTTGTAATCCCCGGTGGTATCACCTGCGTTGACGGTGGTCTCGTCCACGACCATGTCGCGGAAGCGCAGGTACTCCGTGCCGAATTGTACGACCGAGCGTTTCATAAAGGGCACCTTTACCAATACCGAGGCCAGCGCACTCCAATCGCGCCGCTCGGCCGTGGGAGTGCCTAGCTGCCGCTCGATATTGAACGAAGTATCGTCCATGAACAGCTCGTGCTTGAAGCGCGGCAGCGCGGTTATGCGGCCCAGATGCACCGGGTACTCGGCCTTGTTGATCAGCCCCAAACGCCGCGCATTGCGTTGCAAGGAACGGCCGTCGCGGTCAACGGCATCCTCGCGCCGTTGCTGCATGAATTCATACAGCAGCTTGCTCTCGCTCTGGAGACCATCGCGGCCGCGGCGCTCAGCGCCTATCCACAGCTTGTTGACCAAGGCGTCGCCCATGCCCAGCGGGTCGCGGACGGCGATCATGTCGCCAGGGGAATTGCTCGGGCGACCGAGCACGGGGCGCAATTGAATCCACTGCACCAAGTCTTCGGCGATCTCATCGGCGGCCCATTTGAGCGAATTATACGCCGTCAGCGTGCCCAATCCGGCAAAGCTCTGTTCGTACGCCAGCAGGGCATAGTACGTGCGGTTGCGCTCACCCGTCGTCGGCTTGCGCTCCCACACCTGCCCAGTCGTCAGCTTGAGTTCGGGCCGGAGTTCCGCGCTTAGATAGGCGTTGTACCCGCGCCGGTCGCGCTTGTAGGGGTAGTCGGGCTCGTCGTCGTTTTCAAAGCGGTCGCCCCAGCCATTGTTGTTCAGGTCGAGGGCAAAGAGATACTCGGGCCGATCGACATTGTAGCGGAGAAAAGGCTCTTCGTAGTCGGGCAAGAAATTGGGACGCTCGCGCAGGTCGTTTTGATTGAAGTCGGAAATGAAGTCGTTGTTCTCGTCGAGGCCGGGGAAGACTGCGTCGTCGGCAAAGCCCTCAAAGGTGCGCGCGAGGCCCCGGCGCTGCTCACCGGTGCGGCCGTCGTCAAAGCGGCGCTTTTGGTCGTTGATCCGGTCGTTGTCGTCGTTGTCATCGACAAAGTCGTACACGTGCCGCGCCCGCGCTTCGTCGTCGTTGGACCAATCCACCCGACCGCCGCTATCGACAAAGCGCGGGCTCGTGTCGTACTCGGCGTCTAGGCCGAATGCCTCGCCAAAAAAGTAAAACGGTGCAAAGCGGCGCGAGACATTGACCATCCAGCCGAGAGCCGCGCGGTCCCCGCCAATGCCCGAGGACGCCTTGTGCGTATCCCGCGTCCGCGTCGGGTACTGGGTGAACTGGTGGTTGACGTTGAATTCGCCGTACACGCGGAAGCCAACCCAATCGTCGGCCTGGAGCGTCAGCCCAGCCACCTGCGTTGCCGTCGGCAGTCCGTAGTCAAAGACCACCGTCCGCTGGTTGGAGTTGTCCCAGACGTTGCCCTCGGCCCGGGCGACCGTGCGAAACTGCGGCTGCTCGCCGCTGGGACTGTTGTCGGTCTGGCGATTGGACGTGACCTCTACCTTGTAATCGTTGCCCAACACCAAGCGGAAGCGCACCCGGCTGATTTGGTTGACCAAGTCCGCGCTCGGCACTACGGATTCTAGATCCACGACCGCTGGATCATCGTCGGAAAACACGTATTCGAGCAAAATCTGGCTCGCCTCGCCCCGGCCCTCGGCCGTCAGAAAGCCACCCCGCTCGATCCCGCCGACGATGCGCGGCGCAAAGCCAATCTCGCTGCCAATCAGCAGGGTGTCGCGGTCGCCGATTCGCGTCTCAATCTCAATGTCGCTGCCAAAGAGCACGGCTCCGCCGCCCTCGTCTTCGGGCGAATCGTCGGTTAGCCGCACCACGATGCGGTCGATGCGGCCGTCTAGCTGGCCGCTCGTCAGCTTGCCCTTGAGCGGGTGGCCCTCAAAGCGGTCGGAGGCCGTCCGGCCGTTGTGCGCGTTGAGAAAGGTGCCGCCGATCCTCGTCGTAGCGCCCAGGTCCAAGACCACGCGCCCGCCGATGAGGTTGGTGAAATTGTCCTCTGTCACGGGAAAGGGGTCCGTGCGGAACAGCGGCAGGTTGATCCGCGACATGAGCACAGTGGCCGTCAGGCGGTCGGCCGCGTAGTTGAACATAACTCCGTTGTACGCGGTCTTGCGAAAGGTCATGGGCGTCAGCATGGCGAAAATCTCGTCGCCGATGAGCACTGAGAAGTAGTGCTGGCCCTTAGTGTCGCCGGCAATGACCAAGTTGCTAAACCACGAGCCGTATTGGCCGGCCTGCAAAATGCTCGAGCCGCCCGAGCCGGTCGGCTGGATCTGACGCCAGTCGTAGATCAACCAGCCCTTGTTCAAGAAGCGCCCGTAGAGGTCGTAGAAGTACCCGCCCTCCAACCCCGGGTCGAGATAGCGCCGGTATGGGTCCCGCGCGTAGTTGGTGTAGGCCCACTGCCGGCGGTACTCACCGGCGATTTCCTGCGGCAGATACCACTTCTGCAACGAGGGATAGACGGCCTCCATGCGCAGCCCCGTGCCAGCCGAATAGTAAATCGGCTGGCCCGTTTCGATGCGGCCCAAGCGGCTGCCGTAATCCTCGCGCTGGGCGCTGAGCGGCGCGGCCCCAAGCAATGCGACCCAGCAGAGAGCGCCGACGCGGCGCAAACTGGCGTTCATATAACAATCCAGAATGATTTGAACTCTATGTGAATCGTCTCGTGCATCCTATTCTGCGTCCATCTGCGTCCATCTGCGGATTCATCATATACGTGATATAGGATTACTCCAGCCCCGCGTACACGGTTATGAAGCTGGTGCTAAAGGCGCTGACTTCATTCGTCCGCTCCAAGTCTTCGCTACCGATAATCACCCGCTCCTCCCACAAGCGCGTATAACTAAAGCCAAACTGCGTCGTCAGCCGGTAGCCCAAGTAAGAACCAGCGCTGGACCATTGCAGAGCCAGCACCAAGTTGCGGAAGTCGCCCGTCGGCCCGGCCGGGCCGTTGGCGAGTTGCTCGTCCTCGTCGAGGACCAAGTCCCGGAACAGGGAAAACTCAACGCCCGTTTCTACCAGCGACTGGCTCAATAGCGGATGGCTCAGCAGCACGATGCCCGTGCCGACCCACTCTTTGCGGTCCTCAGCGCGCGCTTCGAGCGCAGTTTGGTTGAGATACTCGCTCTTGACCTTGGGCTGCAACTTGAATCCAGCCAAGCCGAAGGTGTAATCCGCTTTGTTGATCAACCCAATCAAGTGGCTGCCTTGGTTGAGCGCCGGGCCTTTGACGCGGCTTTTGAACGCGCTGCCCTGCTGCCAAAAGCGCTCGTACTTGAACTTGTTGATCGCGTTTAGGTTGTCGAGCGGCTGGTAGTCGAGCTGTAGATACGTCGTGTTGATCCACGTGTCCCGCGCCGGCAGAATGTCGCGCACCAGCGCGAGCGAGTTGACTTCGAGGTGCGGCGTCATCTCGCGCCGGTCGTCGGCGATATCGTCTTCCACGCGCCGCAGCATCTCAAAGGCCCGCAACCGGCCCCACGTGAAGTCGCGGTCGTACGTCAGCAGGCCATACGCAGCGCGGTTGCGCCCGTCGGAGGCTAGGCTTTTTTCGCTCAGCCTGCCCAACGTCAGCCGCGTGTGCGGGTCGAGGAAAATGCCGGCGTACAGGTTGTAGCCCCGGCGATCAACCTTGTAGGGGTAGTCGGGCAAGTCGTCGTTTTCAAAGCGGTCGATCCAACCATTGTTGTTCAGGTCGATGCCGAACAAAAACTCCGGGCGATCAGCCGCATAGCGGAAAAAGGGTTCTTCGTAATCCGGGATGCGGTTGTTGAGGATGCGGTTGTCGTTTTGGTTGAAGTCGGAGACAAAGTCGTTGTTCTCATCCCACCCTGGGAAGACGGCCACATCGCCGCCGCCCTGCGAGAAGCGGAACCAATCGGCCGAGCGGTCTTGGTCGTCATTGTCGTCAACCAACTCGTACAGGGACGTGCGCGGATTGTCGTAGGTAATGTCCCCGCCGTCATCTACGATAAACGAGCTCGTCGAGTAATCCGGGTCCATGCTGTACGCCTCGCCGAAAAAGTAAAACGGCGCGGCCACCTTTGAGGCGTTGACCATCCAAGCCTCGGCGTCGCGGGCGTGCGTGGCCAGCGAGCGATCGGCTGCTTGACGCGCCGGGTTGGGGTACTGGCTGTACGCGCGGCTGACGTCGAATTCCGCGTATAGGTCCACGCCCTTGATATCCGTGGCTTCTACGGTGAAGCCGTAGATCAAGCGGGACGACGGCAAGCCGTAGTCGAAGACGACACGCTGCTGGTTGGAATTGTCCTGCACATTGCCCTCGGCGCTGAGGATGTCGAACAACGCCGGGGACTGATCCTCAATGTCCTGGCCCGTCAGCGGCAAGACCGGCAGCGCGCGGCTACCCGTTTGCCGATCGGACCAAACCTGCACCTTGTAGTCATTGGCCAAGACTAAGTCGAATTGCACGGCGACGAGCTCCGAGGGACGCGGGCCGGTATAGGCAATATCTGTGAAGTCGTAGTTGATGACGATCTTCTCGTCGCCGTCGGCCGCCAAGGCCCCTTCCTTGGGTGCCCCGCCCGAGACCACGGGCCACCGCGCCGGGTCGGAGACCACGTCGCGGAGCCTAAACTGCTCGCGCTCCCCAGTCTCTGGATCCTCGCTCGTCAAGAGGATGTCGTGCGAAAACAAGGTCGCCCCGCCCCGACCGTCCTCGGGCGAGTCGTCGCTGAGGACCAAGGCAAGGCCCGAGACCGGCAGGCTGCCCTGATTGGCAGCGAGAGTGCCGACGAAGGGGTTGCGCTCAAACGCATCGGCCACGGTGGTGGAGTTGCGTGCATTGACTAAATTGGCCCCCACGGCCACAAAATCGCCGATC
Source organism: Candidatus Latescibacterota bacterium (assembly GCA_965116675.1). Lineage (GTDB taxonomy): Bacteria > Latescibacterota > UBA2968 > UBA8231 > UBA8231. Next base: position 4,400,714 of record OZ220721.1, on the reverse strand, counting down.
TGCACCACGGCGCGGCCAGCCATCAGGTTGGTGGCATTGGTGATGCCAGTGGGAGCGGTGGGCGTGCTGCCGATGACCGGACGGCTCACCCGCGAAAAGAGCAGGGTCCCCTCGTACTTGTCCGCGGCAAAGTCCATCTGCACGCCGCTGAAGGCCGGCTTGGAGAAGGTGAGCGGGGTCAGAGTTGTGCGGATTCGATCGCCCACCGTGATTGCATAGTAGAACTGCCCCTGCGAGTCCGAGCTAATGGTGACCGCGTTGAACCAGTTGTTAAAGCGCGGATCCTTGAAGATGGACGAACCAAATTGCACGGGCTGATTCTGGGTCCAGTCGTAGATGAGCCAGCCGCGCGTCAAGTAGTTGCCGTACAGGTCGTAAAACGGAGAGCCTTCAATCGTGGTGCTGACGTAGCGCTCGTACGCGTCGCGCGCGTAGTTGGTGTACTGCCACTGCTGCCAACCGTAGTCGGCAAACAGCTCCTGTGGCACGTACCAGCGCTTGATCGTTGGATCCAAGGCGTCGAAGAGCACGCCCGGCCCTCGCGGTTCATAGGTGATGTCCGCACCCCAGCGCCGGCCTTGGGCGTGGGCACTTATCGCCGCGATGAGCAAGGCGGCGAGTATCCACCGTAGGTCTCGCATTAGACCCTCCAAGTTGGGAATTACGAATTACGAATTACGAATTACCCCGCCCCAATTCGTAATTCCTAATTTTAGTACACTAGTTCGACAACTCTAACCGCGCTTTCGCCGCCTGTATCGCTGGCTAGCGTTACGCGCACTAAGTAAATGCCCGGCGGCAGCGCGGCCCCGTTCGCATCCGCGCCGTCCCAAGGCATGGCGTACGAACCGCCGCCCTGGAGGCCGGAAAATAGCTGGCGCACCCGGCGTCCGGCCAAATCGACGATGTCCACATCGACCGGAGACGGGCTGACCAAACGGCTTAGATCGTAATACACCTGCGTCGCGTCGTTGATTCCATCGCCGTTGGGACTGAAGGGCCGGGGGTCGGCGCGCACGTTGATCAGCAGAGCGCTGCCACCGGCTAGCGGCACATCCACCGAAAGACCCCGGTTCGTCTCCGTGCCAACCGCCACAATATCGTCGTCGCCAGGAGCCAACGCAGCCACGTTGCCAGCGACGACCTCCTGCCCCACGTCCCCCTCGGCGCTGTTAAAGGCAAAACCGGCGAACTTGGTGCCGTAGCGCAACACGCGGCTGCGAAAGCGAATTTTGAGCTGGGCTGTCCGCCCGGTCGCCAGCTCGCTTTCGGCAATGAGGGGAAAGCGCACGCGAAAGCGGCGCGCATCGACCGACTCAATGGCAAAGCGTCCGGTCTCGTCGGTAGCTGGCAGCGCGGAGAGATCGGCCATTGAAAAGTCCGCGGCCTCAACCCGCCCATCGGCATCGACGATTTCGATGGACTCAATGACTTGCACCTGTACCGGCGTGGCGATCTCAAAACCGTCAAAGCCCGTATCTACGCCGGGTCGGATGGAAGTCGGCATCACCGCATAGACGAAATCCACCGGCTTGCCCAAATCGACCTGCCGCGGAAAGATCTCGCCGAGAATCTGCGCGGCCGGCGGCGGCGAGGCCACGGTAAAGGCCAGCGGGCCAATGCCTGTGGCCGCCTCCAAGTCCTCGCTGAGAAAGTCGATGCGGAACTGGATGTAGCGCCTCGGCCCAGGCGAGACAATCGGCACGCCCAATTGGCTGTCCTCGATCTCGGCCTCGGTCAACTGGGTCCCCAGTTCGTAGGGCGAGGACCACGGGCTCCAGGCGTCTAGGTCGGCGACCACATTGCCCCGCTCGGCACCCAAGCCCTTGTAGTTATCCGCCGACAGAGAGATAGCGTTGCGCTCCTCTAGCGGCAGCGCGCCAAAGAGCGCACGCGCCCTTCCCAGATCGGCTTGGTCGAGATTGATCTCGCCGTCCTCGGTCGCAACCGTGGCATTCTTTTGCCACGGCACCTCTACTTGGACCCCCTCGAAGAAGAAGCGCCGGGTATAGACTAAGGGGGTGTCGTCCAAGCCGGTGCGGGTGCGCAGACGCGCGTTGGCGAAACCAGCCGGGCCGACGCTTTCCTCCACCCAGCGAATGGTCCCCCACAAACCCAAATCTGGGCCGAGGTCGAATATATTGGATATGTACTCGGCCGTGGGCACGAAGCCGGTGCCAAAGACGCGGAACTCGGCGATCTCAAAACCATTGCTGGTGCGCGACTGCAAGCGGATGAAACGCACAAATTGCGGGGGAATGCTCAGATCGACTAGCGCGTCTTGGTTGGCAGCATTCAACCGAAACGAGCGCCATTCCGGGCCGCCCGCGCCCTGCGTCTCCTCGCTGCCGTCGTTGAAAAACAGCTCGTAGCCGCGGATGAAGTCCTCTTGGAACGGGTCGGCGGGAAAATCCGGGTGGCCATTGCGCGGGAAGAACTGGACTCGATTGACGCCAAAGCGAGCGCCTAGGTCGAAGTCCATGGCCATGCCGCGAATGACGGCCACGTTCTTGCGCTCCAAGGCCGTCTCGCCGTCGCCGTCGATCATCGTCTCTAGCTGGGACTCAATGCCCGCTTCGAGGACCGTCGGCGAGGTGACCGAACCGCCGCGTCCGAGTATGCCGAGCGCTAGATTGGTGCCTTCGACGATGTTCTGCGGAAAAATCCAACCCGTCCGACCCTCGGGATCGAAATCGATCACGCCGCCCGGGGTGTTGCCGCTCTCGACCGCTCTGGCCCCAGTCGGGAAAATCGCCTGTATCTGGCCGCCGCCGTCTTGCCAAGACGATCCGCTCGCGCCGCCGATGGCAATGCTCCGCGTCTCAGCCGTGCCTTGCAGTGCCGCCAGCAACATCAGCGCGATCGGCAACCAGTACATCGCAACCTCCCTCAATACACCACGTGAACGAGGCGGTGCCGCGCAGTGCGCTCCACGCGCGAGTCGTCGTTGGGCACGACTTCTACCTCTAGCAGATACAGTCCGGGGGCGACCAACGCGCCGGACTGATCCTCGCACGACCAGCGCAGGGCGTACTCGCCGCTGACCAAGGGCCGCGTCTCCTGCCAGTGCCGCACCAGCCGGCCGGCTAGGTCGTAAATCCGCACGTGGAGCGGCTGGGTGCCAGTCAGCTTAGTAACCGCGAAGGAGAACGCCAACTCGTCGTTGATCCCATCTCCATTCGGCGTCGCGACCCCACTGCCAATGCTCAGGTCGCCCAGCACGTGGCGGCCGCCTTCTGGGCCTACCAACAGCATCCCCTGCCCGGTTGCCAACTCCGTTGCATCCGCTGGATCGACCCGCTGCCAAGAATCCTCAAGGGCCGAATGCCCCAACGACGCCTTGAACACGGCACCGGGCAGGTAAAGGGCGGTGGCGAATTGCACCTCAATCAGATCGGCTGCGGACGGGCTTACTACTTCGCTCAACCGCACCCACAAAGAGTCTGGGGCGGTCGCCACTACTTCTGCTGAGACCACCAGTTCCGCGCTCTCCCATTGGGCTTCGCGCCCCAGCCGCAGACCCCGGAACTCCAGAGCCATGTTGTCCGGTGCCCTTATCTGCACCTCGTCAAACCCCGCGCTCTGAGCAGCGAACCTTGGTTTGATGAAAAGCGAAAGCTCCTGCTCCTTGCCCAATGCGCCTACGACGCCGGGTTCGATCTCGCCCAAAAGCTGGTTGGCCAGCGGCTCGACGAAGTTGAGCCGAATGGAGCGCAGTTCGGCCGCGCGGTGTGGGTCGTCCGAGACCAAGCGAGCCTTGAGCTCCAGAAATTGGCGCGGGCTCGGAGAAGTGATCGCCGCGCCCGACGCCTCGTAGGGCAAGCTCCACGCGCTCCAGTCGCCTCCGGGGACTTCCGTCGTGTCGACCGGCCCCTTGCTGAAAAAGCCCAAGCCAGCGTATGCCTCGGCCGACACTTCGGCACCGCCGCTGTTGAAGTAGCGATACTCTTCGACCAACTCGCTGCCTGTGCGCGTCTGAATTTCGATAAAGGTCCCCAAGTCGGCGTCGCCATCCCACTCAATCGAGACCAAGTTTTTCGAGCCGCCCAAGCGGATGAGCGGCGAAACCAACTCGACCTCTGGCTGGAAACCCTCGCCGTAGAACTGCACTTCGCGCGGCTTGAACTGACCGCCTCCCCAGAACAAAATCCGCGCATAGCGCGTCCGCGTCGGCGCGAACGTATCCACGTCGTACACGTCTCCGGTATAGTGGCCAGAAGTGGCGCGATTGCGATGCGAGGCCTGCGTCGTCCACACCAACGAGCCGTCCGCAGCCAGCGAGCCGTCCGAAGTCTGCAAGTCGTAATTGGGAAAGCGGCTGCGCTGGCGGTCGTAGTAAATCTGGTGCCGGTCGATCCAGTAGGAAGAGCCTAAATCGAAGAATAACTCCCGTATCTCGTCGGTGCTGGTAAAGGCCAAGGACGTCTCGAAGATGCCGTCGAAGAAGGCAGTCGCGGGCGCATTGTCCAAGAAGGTCAGCAGTGCGACGCCTCGGCGCTCCACCAATCCCAGCGAGATGTTTTCCCCGAGCGTCTGGACCTCTAACTCGGCCAGCCGCGGCCGCTCGCGGCGATAGCGGCGGATCTCACCGCGCAACGCAGAGTCAACCGCCTCGTACGTGGCCTCGCTCACCTGCACTTGGCCCGCGCCAGCCTTTTTGTAAAAATCCACCGCGCCTTGATCCGCGACCGCTAGCTGGTCGTATTGTTCAGCCGACACCTCGGCGGCTCGCGTGCTATCCGTGTCGGTAATCGTCATGCGCACGAAGCGGATGTAGTCGCTCACCATGCGCCCTTCTCTGTCAAGGCGCGTGGGACTCAGCTCGATTTCAAATTCTCGCTGATCCTTATTCGACTTCAAGGTGCGGAAAACTTGGTTGAATCTGCGCTGGCCTTTTGTGACCTCGGCTCCGTCCGAGGTCAAGACCACGAATTGCAGGAAGGGGTCGCCTAGTTCTTCGCCGACGAATGTAAGCCGGATATGGGTGGCCGCTACCAGCCGTCCCAAATCGATCTCGAACCACCATTGGCGCAGCGGGCTTGCTGGGTCGGGTTCCCAATAGGTACTCAAGTCCCCGTCTAAAAGGTGGACCAGATCCGCGGCCCGAGTGCCCGCACTGAGGGCGTCGCGCAGGGTCGCGTCCTCCGATCCTGTGCCGCGCTTGATAAACGCCGCGATGTCTGACGTTGCCAGTATGTTCTTGGGCACGAAGTGGGGACGCACGACCCCGGTTTCGTCAATGTCGAGCGTACCGTCGGGAAAAGTCCACTGCTGCCAGTGCGCCTGCCGATCGACGACGACCCTGTTCCCGGCGATGGTATGGCCTTGTCCATAGGCGGCGACAACGCCCAACACACTCAGTAACAACGCAGCATTCAACATGGCCCCTGCTCCTCAATAGGCGACGGCAATGGGCCGCATTTGCACTTGGCGCTGCCCACCACTTTCGACCTCGACTTGGCAGATGTACAGACCGGGGGCCACCTGCTGGCCGGCCTCGTCTCGCCCGTCCCACTGATGCGGATGTCGGCCTGTGCCATCGACGTCTGCGTACACGCGCCGCACCAAGCGGCCGCTCAAATCCCGCACCAGCACCTCCACCGGCACCGGCTCGGTCACCTTGAGCAACTCGTAGGCAATCTCCACTTGATCGTTGATCTGGTCGCCGTTGGGCGTAAACGCCTCGGTGCTCAGCGACACGGCTCCTAAGACCTTATCATCTAGGGTCATCGCCTGCACCAAAAGTTGGTTGCCATCTACCAGCTCGTTGGCCTCGCCAGCGGCCACGATCTGCCCGATCTCTCCCGGCGCGGTGCTGTCGATCACCCGGCCTTCAAAAATTGCGCCAAAGCGGAAAATTTCCGCGCGCACATCCACTTCGAGCAGCTCGCCGCTGCGCTCGACATCCAGCCGTGGGAAACCCAAAACTACGCCGGCCTCCTCGGCCACGGCGCTGAAATCCGCCACGGATTCACCACTGAGGCGCACGGCCTCCACGCCGACGATCCGGCCGCCGACTAAACGCAGGTCCAAACCGTCAAATCCTTGGTCGCCGGGTTCAATCGTCGGGCGCACTGCATAGGTAAACGTGCGTTCCTCAGCCACAGCCGCTTGCCAAGGATCGATCTCGCCGACTAAGCCGGTCACCAAGCGCGGGGAAACGGCGAATTCGAGATAGCCGAGCTGGCCGCCGGCTTGGCCGAAGGAGCTGAATGCTATCCTGAACTGTACGTAGCGGTGGGAGCGCGTCGCCCGCAGGGCTACGCCCGCGCTGTCGGCGAATTCGTACGGCGACGACCACAGCTCCCATTGGGCGGTGTCGTCGGTGATGGCCCCACGCATGATCGGCCCCAAGCGGCCATAGGTTTTGCGGGTCAGCAGCTTGCCGTCCTCGCCAAAGGGAACCTGCTCGTCGCCGCGGAAGGTATTGCGCCAGTACACCAGCGGCGTCTCATCGCCGCCGGCGCGAGAGCGGATCTCCACTCGCGCCCCTTCGTCCTGCCGCCCTCCCCAGCGCACCCAGCCCAAATTGGCGAATTCGCCTATATCGAGGACATTGGACTGGTACGAGGCCGAGCCTTGGAAACCACCGCCGTACACCTCCAGCTCAGCCAAGTCCCATATCTTATCTTGCGGCATTACGTGAATCATCAAATAGCGGATCGGCGTTCCGTCTAGCTCAATGTCGAGCTGCGGATTTTTGTTCTCCAAGATTTCCGCGACCACCTTTAGCTCAATGCCCTTTTTTTGCTTGGCTTCCCCCAGCGACCGATTGAGCGCACTCGCTCCAACGAATTCAATCTGATCAACGCCGCCCCCGGCATCGGTCTGCGCGGCGACGATGACATGGGCAACTGAGCGCTCGCTGCCCACCTTTGGGACGAAGCGGACCAACCGCGTCGCAAAATCGCCGCCGAGATCAAAGAAAAGAGCCGTGCCGCGGAAGGTATGGGCGTGTTCCCTCGGACGGGTCTCCAAGAAAAACGTCTCCGGGTCCCCGTCGATCACCAAGCTCAGTTCGTCGCCGACATCTTCAAAACCATTGTAAGCGCCGTGCTGAAAATTGCCGCTGACCCCGCTCAAGGTCGTCGCCATATTATCGCCCTCGTTGTAGAAGAACGGCGTGATCTGCTCGGTGAGCGCGAGCCCAAAGCTCTCGCCGCCTAAATTCTTGTCTAAGTCGGCCCAGCTCAACTGGCGAAACTCGGCACCGGCCTCCACCTCGACCGGAGGCGGCAGACTCTCGCCGCCGATGCGATAGACGACCAAGGCCGAGCTTGGCTGGCTACCGAGCAAAGCCAACAGGGCCGCGATGAGCCACGTCGTCTTCGGCGAGGCTTCGACGGTGGGCTCAGCCGAACCGCTCAGTCGAGTCGTGCGCTGCAATTTTTTCATAACGGCACCTCCAAGAAGAAGAGGGGATGGGACTAGCCCATCCCCTCTCGTTCTTGCATCCTAAATACTACCCGCTTACTGGACGAAAGCGGACTTGATGCGACCCCAGCTATTCGCCTCGACCGCGCTCTCGATCGCACTGAAATCGACGCGCGGATCAACGGGTGCCAGCAGGAAATCCGTGGCCGAAGCCGTAGTTTTCCACACATCGCTAGCGCCCGAAAGAGACCACTGGCCGGAGTGCTCGGCATCCTGGCCAACGCCGCCATCGGCACCGGCTACATCGCTGTCGAAGACCGCCCAGCCCAAGCCGGTGATCTCGCCCTCGTTGTAGTCGTGGATGACGCTGCCTTCCGGATCGTTGAAGAGAAAGTCATCCCAAGCTTGACGCCGCACCTCGATAAAGGCCGTGGCCTCGCCGCCGCCGATTTCGCCGTCCAAGCGGAAGCCGTGGTCGGCGTAGGGCAGCTCGTCGTGCCACTGCGCTTGGGTCATCCAAAACCACGACCAGCTCTCCTGGCCGTCGGGGCCGAGATTCGGGAAGCGGGTGTGGTAGGACTGCGACCAGCGGCCTTGGGCCAAGGCGCGCTCTTCCTCGTTCTCTATGTCGGCAGTGCCGAAGCGCATCTGATCGCCGCTGTGGTCGCCATCGACGTGCATTTCCCAGCTATCGTCGCCGCCGGCCACGCCGCCTTGGGCGTCGCGATCGTAGAAGTCGTCAAAGCGCTCCATCATAAAATAGAGGCTGTTGGTCGATTCGCTCCAGCCGACGATAGTGCGGAAGTTCAAATCGCCGAATTCGGCCGGCTTTTCGCCGTTGAACGCGGTGTGATCGGCAAAGGTAATCAAGTAGTCCTCGGGCACGATCGACCATTCGGACAGATCGCCGTCCAGCGTGGGCTCAAGGCCCGCCGGCCACTGGAAAGCCGTGCGCACAGCGCCCTCGGGCACGTGCGCCGTAGCCGGAGCGACGACGGCCACGCACAGGGCCAGTGCGAGCAAAACAGTGATTTTTTTCAAAATCATCCTCCTTGGTTAGTTAAAACGCCCGCTACAGTGGGGCATATTAAGAGCTTAGTATAAAAAAAACGCTTCCGTTTTACTACAAAATTATTGGCAACGACCTCCTTTCTCGGTTGTAACCTATTGGGATGTTTGCAAATGCTCAATGCGGCTCTGAGCCGCCGCTAGCACCTTCTCGTCGCCGCGCCAGTGCCGGACAAAGGCCCCGTACGAGAGGCGTGCCGCCGCGGCCTCGCCCTGTTGCTCGTAGGCTTGGCCCAGCGCGTAGTGGGAGCGCGCATGAGTAGAATCGCGCCGCACGACCTCCTCGAACTGGGCAATGGCCTCCGCCAAGGACTCGCGCCGGGCCAAGGCCATACCCAATCCGTAGTACGCATCGCGCAGTTCGGCATCGCAGGCGAGGGCGGCCCGATAGGCGCTGATGGCTTTTTCCAAGTCGCCCTGCAGGGCATACACATTGCCCAACGCATTGTGCGCCTTGGCATAGCAGGCGTCGATGTCTAAGGCGCGAGAAAACGCGGCCTCGGCCTCGGCCCAATGCTGCTTTTGCGCGTGAGCAAAGCCCATGGTAAAGTGCGCTTCGGGCGCGCGCCGGCCACGCGGCTCGTGCGCCGCAATTTTGCCAGCCAAGTGCGCGGCGCGCTCGACATCGCCCTGCCGCAGGTGGATTTGCACCACCGCGGCCAGCGCGTCAACGTGCTCGGGCTCGCGGCTGAGCACTTCCTTATACGTGCTCAGCGCGTCGGCGTATTGTCCCAAGCGCATCTGCGCTCGGCCCAGCGCCAACCGCGCCTCCACATCGCCGGGCTCCCTCTCCAGCACCTTTTCCAAAGTCTCTTCCCGCTCTGACAAGTCGAGCAGGCCCTCTAGGCGCGCGAGCATGGCTTCGGCTTCGTCGTAACGGCCTTGGGCCGAGTACAAATTCGCCAAATCGTGGTACGCCTCGCCGTAATTGGCGTCGAGTGCCACGGCTCGGTTGAGCGCCTGCGCTGCTTCGTCGTACCGCTTCTCGTTCAGGTAGAGCCGTCCTATGTTCCGCCAGATTTCCTTGCGCTTTGGTGCCAACTCAGCCGCTTCCACCAAAACCTCTTCTGCCCGCGCATTGCGCCCCTGCTGGCTGTAGAGCAACGCTAGGGCCTGCCGCGCTTCCACGTCTTTTGGCGCGATGTAAAGCGCCCTCAGCAGGGCCTCTTCGGCGCGTTCGTATTGCCCCTGCTCCTTGTGCAAGAAGGCCAACAAGCGATACGAGCTAGACGATTGGGGGTCGAAGCGCAGCGCGGTTTCCGCCGCCTCTACGGCCTGCGGGTAGCGGCCTGCTTCGAGGTGGGCGATGGCCAAGTTGTGATAGGAGGGAATGTACGTCGAATCCAGCGCAATGGCCCGTGCAAAATGCGCGGACGCAGCCGTGCTCTTGCGCTGCAAATGCGCCAAGCCTAGGTAAAAGTGCGCGTCGCGGGACAGCGAATCTCGGCTAACAGCCTCTTGGTACACAGCCGCAGCTTGATCGTACTGTCCCTGGTCCAAATAGGCTCTTCCCACTGCGAGCAGTGAATCGTCCGCTGGCGGCTCCTGCCGCACTTCGCCGCATCCTCCGATTGAGATGAGGGCAAGAAGGGCGATGCGATCCACGGGTGAGCGAGACATATCGTAGATTCTTTCCGGAACCAAAGCGGCGACTAAAAATGTTGCAAGTACTTGTTGTTAAAGTAATATAGATTAAAATTTGGATACTATATATAGTTCTAAATAGTTCTAAAACCTAAGTCAAGAATGAAAGTGTCTCTCAATTCGGCGTTTTTCGGCCAAGCGGCGACCCATCTTTTCGCGCTCTGCCTGCTCTCTATAGGCTGCGATCCTCCGTCCCCCCAACCCCAAGCGGACGCCGCGTACCACGTCTATCCGGGCGACGACATCCAAGCGGCCCTCGAAGCGGCAGCCCGCGACTCAATCCACAAGACTGTCAAAGTCCACGCGGGGACCTATCGTCCGCAGCGGACCGGCCAAGCGATGCTCTTCTTCGCGGCCCGCCACGACGGCATCGCGCTCGAAGCAGTGGGGAGCGTAGTGTTGACGGCCGCCCACGCCGAGCGCGCCGATCCCGACGCGGAGAGTTACCCAGCCATCGTCAATCACGTGGTCTTTTTCGGCGATGGCATCTCCCAGCGCACCGTCCTGCGCGGTTTCACCATCACCGGCGCCAACAACTTTGCCAGCCGCAGCGAAGGCCCCGAGCCAATCCAGCCGGATTCCTCCAACGGCGTGCGCTGGGAAAAGGGACTGTTTTTCTACGCCGACGGCGGCGGCATCAAGGTATTTGGCCGTTCCTATCCAACCCTCGAAGGGTTAGAACTCCACGACAACTACGCCAGCCCCTGCGGCGGCGGCATCTCCATCGAGCATCGGGGGTTCGACGCCGAGGCCGTGCTGATCAAAAACTCCGTCTTTCGCAACAATAGCTGCCAAATCACCGGCGCGGCCGTCGATGTGCTGCCCGGCAGCGCGGCCGTGCTCGACAACTGCCTCTTCGTCGGCAATGTCGCCAACCTCGGCCCCGACTACGTGGGCCGCCGTGGCGGCGTCGAGTACAACAAGGCACACGGCTCAGGTGCGTTGACAGTCTTTCCCGGCGCGCGCGTCGAAGTGCGCAACTGCACCTTCACGGACAACTGGAACGGCGTTGACGACAAGGGCCGCGGCAGCGCGTACAGCAATACCATCTTCTGGATGAACGTGCGCGGCGGCGGCATTGCCCCCGGCAGCCGCTACGAAGTCGATTTACTCGACAGTCGCCGTTTCAGCGGCTGCTTTATCCGCGGCCAAATCGACGACCTGCGCGGCACCTTGGACCCAGAGCGCAATGTACTCCAAGCACCCGATCCGCAATTCGACGAGCACTACCGACCCCAAACTCCTGCCTACGCCGGAGTGGGCTACCAGCCGCCGGAGGAATAGAGCCATAGCTACTTTTGATAAAAAAACCGGCGTTGCCTATACTGTCTGCTCATCCAGTGTCGGCCCTTGCTCAACTCAGCTCCCATGGTCATTCCACCTATGCTGAAACTGCTCTCGACCCTCGCCGTCCTCTCGCTGGCAGCACCGCATCACATCGGAGCGCAGGGTGCCGCTGCCATCCGCCAACAGCGGCTCGAACTAGACCTCACGGTCTGGTCCGACGAGCGTCGCGCCCAGCAATACGAGGCCGTCTTTGTCTCCTTGTGGGATCGACTGCGCGCCGCCCAAGATGCGCGGCCGGTGCTAGCCGCTTTCCCCTTTGATCAACTGCTACTCGGCTCCCCACAGGATAGCGTCAAACACGACTGGGACATCGTCGCAACGCACTATGGCGACCCGCCGCGCACGCTTGACCAAGGGCAGTGGTCAGCTCTGCTCAAACAATGGGCAGACGAGGGCTTCGTTCTCGAACAATCCGAATGGCACCACAAGCAATTCATCCCGGCTAAGGACGGCCCATCCCGCTCTTTAATAGACCTAAAACTGCACGTTAAAAACCACAATAAACGTCTAATCGTCAGCGGCGACCTGTCCGTCACTTGGAGCGAGCAACAAAACGAGGCCGGGCACTACATCCCCGCCACCATCGACGCCTCGAACCTGACGCTGACCGAACGCCGTGGCGCACCCACTTTTACCTCTTCAGCCGTCTTGGCAGACGACACCGCGCTCTCGCCTCTCATCGCCGCCGACCTCGATGGGGACGGCCTCGACGACCTGCTCGCACTCGGTGCCAACCTGCTCTACCGCAACCAAGGTGGGCGCTTCGCGCCCGAGCCGCTTTTGGCGTATCCACCTCCGGTCGGTCGCATCGAAGTGGCGCTCTTGGCCGATTTTACCGGCGATGGCGCGTCCGATCTAATCGTCGGCGGCCCTGGACAACTGCTGGGTCTCTACGAGGGCGGCAAGGGCTTCGACCAACCCGGGTTGGCCATTGCGACTCGTCCCCTGCAATACCCCGAAGCCATGAGCGCGGGCGACATAGACGGCGACGGCGACATCGACCTGTGGGTTGGTCAGTACCGACTGCCCTACCGCGAGGGCCAGATGCCCACGCCGTACTACGACGCCAACGACGGCTATCCCGCGTACTTGCTAAGCAACGACGGCAACGGACGCTTCACCGACATCACGGCCCGCGCGGGCCTCGAAGCCAAGCGCAAGCGGCGCACCTACAGCGGCTCCTTGGCCGATCTCGACGGCGACGACGACCTCGATCTATTGGTCGTCAGCGACTTCGCTGGCATCGATCTGTACTACAACGACGGCAACGGCACCTTTGCCGACGTCACCTCCCGCACCGTCAGCGAGGCATCGACCTTTGGCATGTCCCACATCTTTGGCGACTACAACGCCGACAGCCGCCTCGACATGTACGTGGTGGGCATGAGTTCGACCACGGCGCGCCGCCTCGACTACCTCAATCTCGGGCGCGAGGAGTACCCCGAGCACCACCAGCAGCGCCAAGCCATGGGCTTTGGCAACCGGCTCTACCTCGGGCGCGAAGACGCCCAATTCAGCATCGCCCCAAGCACGGAGCAAGTGGCACGCACTGGGTGGTCTTGGGGCGTGGCTTCTGCGGACTTCGACAACGACGGCGACGACGAAATCTACGTGGCCAACGGCCACCTCAGCGGCGAAACCGCCCAAGACTACTGCACTACCTTCTGGACGCACGACATCTACACCGGCGGCTCGGAACCCGACCCGCAAATAGCCGCATTTTTCGACGAGGCGATCGCGGAATGGCACAACGCGGGCATCTCGTGGAACGGATTTGAACACAACAAGCTCTACCTGAGTGGAGGGGGCCGCTCCTTTGTCGAGATTGGCTATCTAATGGACGTGGCTTTTGAATTCGATGCGCGCACCGTGCTCGACATGGACATCGACGCCGACGGCCGCGTGGATCTATTAGTCAGCGAGTGGTCCGGCACTCCGCGCCGCGAGCGAGTCCACGTCTTGCGCAATGTCTGGCCCGGCGACAACAACTGGCTCGGCGTGCGCCTCCAAGGCGCGGCTGGCATCTCGCCCATCGGCGCACGCATTACCCTGCGCTCGTCCCAAGGCACCAAAACGCAGTGGGTCTATATCGGCGAATCCTTCGACGCCCAGCGCTCACCCACCCGCCTTTTCGGCTTGGGCCGAGTCGAACAAGTCGAAGCGGTCGAAGTCCAGTGGCCCGATGGCAAGGTCTCTACCCTATCCGATCCACAGATAAACCGCTATCACGAACTGACGCCTTGAAAGCATGCGCTACACTACCCGCTTCAACGGCATCCCCTTGTCCGTCACCCTCGCAGCGGACCCGGCGCTGGACGACCAGAAACTCGACGCCCCCGGCACCTATGCGGATGACCACTACAAGTACTCCTGCACCGAAACGCCCCTCGGCTCCAAAAGTCTGCTGCTGAAATTGCAATTGCGCCGGGTAGATGGCAGCCCATTCAAGGTCACTGCATTCAAAGCAGAAGCCGCAGTCCCCGGCTTGGATCTGCACCGCATCTTCGTGCCCGTGCTACACGAGGCCATTGGCAAGCGCGACCTAATCAGTCTGCCTTGGGGTGTCGAGGAGCGCACTTTCACCTCTTGGTCTTTTCCCTTCGTTGCCGCGCTAAACCGTTTTGACCAGAACCGCTTCTGCATGGGCTTTATGGACCACGTCCATGCGGCGGATACCCGTCATAGCTGCTACGACGAAGACGCCAACATGTCCTTGCAGCGCCTCTTCGATTCCGCTCCCCGCGAGACGAGCGTCTGGGAAGAGACGCTCTACCTGTCCTGCGAGGACCGCCCCGTCTTCGACGAGGTGCGCGCCTTCTCGCGCGCCTACGACGAGCTTCACAAAGTCGCCCTGCCGCCCGCGCCGCCCGCGGTGTGGGAGCCGGTCTGGTGCTCCTGGTACGGCATCAAAAACGATGTCGATGCCGACTATATCCGCTCTATGGTGCCCCTGCTCAAAGAATGGGGCATCGGCAATATCATCGTCGATGCGGGCTGGTTCAAAGGCGACGGTTTCGACCCCGACACCGGCCACTACATTCCTGACGAAACCAAATTCCCCGACCTCAAGGGCCTCGTCGAAGAAGTGCAGTCTCAGGGCTTGACCATCCTACTGTGGTGCGCGCCGCTGTTCAATATCAGCGGCCTAGCCGACGTGCCCTTCATACAAAAGCACCGCTTCCAATCCGCAGACTCCGACGACGCGAACAACTTCCTCTGTCCCCGCTGCCCTGCGGTGCGCCAATACGCCTATCGCACGATCAAACACCTGATGCAGACCTACGGCTGCAACGGCCTCAAGATCGACTTCATCGACCCGCTGCAAGACCGCGCCAGCCTGCCCTGCACCGCCGACCACGAGCACGATATCGCCGACTACGGCGAGGCCGTGTACGACTTGCTCCAAGGCATCTACCAGACCGCCACGCAAGTGCGCGCCGACGCCCTGCTCGAATACCGCATGAACTACTCGACCCTCGTCACCCGGCCCTTTGCCACCAGCCACCGCGCCCAAGACGCGCCCTTCGACCCCGACCACATCCGCCGCATGTGTACTCGGCTCAAAAGCTATATCCTCAACCCAGAAGCCGGTCGCGAGGGCAACGTGGCCGTACACACCGACCCAGCCTATTGGCTACCCGAGGAAACCCCCGCAAACGTCGCCCGCTTCATGTCCAGCCTCGTCACAAGTGCCGTGCCCATGCTGTCGATGGATTTGCGCGCTTTGCCCGCAGAGCACCAGCGCATCACCCGCGCTTGGCTCGCCTTCTATCGCCAACACCGCGACCTGTTGCTCTTCGGTCGCCAGCAACTCCTCAGCGCCGATTCTCACCACTCGCTCTTTTCCCTGCACCTCGGCGACGAAGCCCTCTGGGGCGCTTTCACCTCCACCCTCCCCGGCGTACTCACAGTGCCATCAGAGAATATCCGCCGTATGTGGATCCTCAACGGCGGTGCCCAAGAACGCCTTTATACCCGTCTAGAAGGCGTCGAAGGCGAATGCCTCCAAGTCCAAGTTTACGACCGGGGCCTAGAAAAGTCCGCTGCCTTCGAATTACCAGTGGAAGACCGTACCGTTATCCTAGATCTTCCGGTGGAAATCGGCGGTGCCCTCGAACTACACAGGTAGTGTGCATGTCTCTAATTCTAATTCTCTTGTCTTTGTCGGCGTCGATCCGAGTCGGAGCAGCCAATCCACCCACTGCTGTCGGCGTCCCCCCAGAAGTACTGAATCCCCCTTGGCTGGAGACCCGTCGCCAAGCCCAAGTAGCCGCGGCCGCAGGCTACGCGGTCTTCTGCGATTTCAGCTTCACCGACCGCCAGCCCACAAGCGGCATCGCCTTCCACCACCGCATCGTCGATGACTCGGGACGACACTACCGACCCAATCACTACGACCACGGCAACGGAATTGCCCTAGCGGATGTCGATGGCGACGGACGCACGGATCTCTACTTCGTCAACCAAACCGGGCCTAACGGGCTGTGGCGCAACGCGGGCGACGGCCAATTCGCCGACATAACCGCGCAGGGCGGCGTGGCGCTCGCAGACCGCATCGGCGTGACCGCTTCCTTCGCCGACCTAGACAACGACGGAGCACCCGACCTATACGTCACCAACGTGCGCACAGGCAATGTCCTCTTTCGCAACCAAGGCGACGGGCGCTTTGCGGATATTTCCCAAGAGTCTGGCCTCGATCACCAAGGGCATTCTTCGGCGGCCCTCTTCTTCGACTACGACCGCGACGGACAGCTCGATCTCTTTTTAACCAATGTTGGGCAGTACACCGAACGCGGCGATCCAATCTCGGTTATTGGCTTTGCGCCCGAGGAGCAATCGGAGCAGTACCACTACTACGTCGGCTTCAAAGACGCCTTTGCCGGCCACCTCAAGCCCGAGCGCACCGAGCCGAGCCTACTCTTTCGCAATGCGGGCGAAAACCGCTTCGTCGATGTGACCAAAGAGGTTGGGATCAAAGCCGATGGTTGGTCCGGCGACGCCATGCCGCTAGACGCCAACGAAGACGGCTGGCCAGACCTGTACGTGCTCAATATGCAGGGGCACGACCAATACTACGAAAACGACCGTGGCCAGCGCTTTATCGACAAGAGCCTAGCGGTCTTCCCGCGCACGCCGTGGGGAGCCATGTCGGCCCAGCTCCTCGACTTTGACAACGACGGCCACCAAGACCTCTACATCACCGACATGCACTCGGACATGAGCGAAGACATTGGGCCGGAGCGCGAAAAACTCAAATCGCGCATGCAGTGGACCGAGAGCTTCCTCCGCTCGGGCGGACGCAGCATCTACGGCAACGCCTTTTACCACCGCCAAGCCGACGGCACCTACGCCGAGATCTCCGACTCCATCGGCGCTGAAAACTACTGGCCTTGGGGACTGAGCGCGGGCGACCTCAACGCCGACGGGTACGAAGATGTCTTTATCACCGCCAGCATGAACTACGCCTTCCGCTACGCAGTCAACTCCTTGCTGCTCAACGACCGCGGCAAGGGCTTCCTTGACGCCGAATTTGCCCTTGGTGTCGAGCCGCGACGCGAGGGCCGCACGGCCATGCCGTGGTTTGCCTTAGATTGTAGTGGAGAGTACGCAACCCATCCCGACTGCGAGGGGCGCAACGGCCCCCACGTGTTCTGGGGTGCGCTGGGATCGCGCGCGTCGGCCCTCGCCGACCTAGACGACGACGGCGACTTAGACATCGTCACCAATGAATTCAATGCGCCGCCACTGCTGTTAATCAGTGATCTGAGCGACCAAAAAGCGGATCTCAACTTTCTCAAGCTCCGCCTGATCGGCACCCGCTCCAATCGCGATGGCCTCGGCGCAGTAGTCAGCGTCCACACCCGTTCCCAAACCTACACCCGAGTACACGACGGCAAGTCCGGCTATCTCTCACAGAGCCTTTTGCCGCTCTACTTCGGGCTCGGGCCAACCAGCACCGTCGAGCGCATCGAAGTGCAGTGGCCCTCTGGCACCGCGCAGACCGTCGCCGGTCCCATCGAGGGCAAGCAACTCGTCGAAATCAGGGAGCCGTAGCGCGTCCGCGCAGTTGTTTGAGTCCGCGCAGTGCGCCGCGCTCTCCGGGGTCTATTTCCCGCGCCCGCGCAAAGTCCGCTGCCGCTCGCTCTCCATCCTTTTCGAGCAGGGCAATCGTCCCAAGCACGGTATGCCGCCGGGCGGCCAAGCGCCGTTCAAGCGCTTCGACAACTTCCGTGGGAATATCTGCCGAGAGGTACGGTCGCGGATTGACGACTAGGTGCTCTACCAAGCTCTTGAGCACGGGTAGGCCACCGCTAGTGCCACGACGACGGCGGTCGGTAAAGCTGATATAGGGGCGGTCGTCCGTATTAATCGGCCCGCTGCCCGCGTAGGCGGCTAGCTCCTTTTCTCCCAAGACTAAGGCGCTCAAAAAAGAAGGCGGATCGCCCAAATCCACTGAGCGCAAATTCGCCCGCACCATCGGTTCTCCTAGCTTGCTCTCAAGCGTCGCGTAGTCTATGTGCAGCGCGCCCGGCGTTCCCAGCAGGATCGAGTACTGGTGGGTCAACCACAGCGAAGCGTGCGGATACACGGCCCGGAAGGTCCGCAAGATCATCTTGTAGTCCTCCACCGACAGCCCGTGCAGCGGCAGCCACTGCGCTACCAGTCCGTCCGGGCCGACGCGGCCGCGGCAAAGCCGGTAGAACTCCTCCGTATAGAGCACCCAGCTATCAGCCGTGCCCGGATGCGTGGCGTCGCAGATGATGGCGTCGTATTGCCGCTGCGTGCGCAGCACGTGGTTGCGGCCGTCTTCGGCGACCAGTTCTATGGGGGCTTGGTCGAGGCGCGTGGCGATCTGGCGGTTGTAGCGGGCAAAATAGGGCGCAGCTCGCGGGACGCCCGGCACCAACTCGGCGCAATCGAGACGCGTCGGCTGGTGCAATTCGGCTGCGGACAGGGTGATGCCGCCGCCAAAAGCAATGACCAGCACTTCGGCTGGATCGGGGTGCAAAACCAGCGGCAAGTGCCCCAGCAGGCGGAAGGTCTGCAGCGAGGCGTAATCAGTAGGGACCTCGCCGCCGCCGTTGACCTTGAGGATCCGCACGCCGTCCTGTTTCTGGTGGACCGAGACCGTGGCACCAGCGCCCTCGTCCCAGTAGAGCAAGCGGCTGTTTGGCTCCGACCAGTGGAACAACTCGACGAAGAGGCCAGCCGGTAAAAGCAGCATCAAGACCAGCCCCAAGGCCAAGCCGCCGACCGTGCGCATGGCCTTTCTGCGCAGTTGCGCCGCCGGATCCAGCGCCAAAATCACCGCGCCGATGGCGATATTGACCCACGCCAACACTTGGATGCTCCGATAGGTGCCCAGCAAAGGCAGCAGCACAAACCCGGCGACCAGCGCACCGGCAATGGCTCCCAGCGTATTGGCGGCGTACACCGTGCCGACGCCGCGCCCTAGCTGCTCAATGCGCGGGATGCACACCTTGGCCGCAATCGGAAAGAGCAACCCCATCAGCAACGTCGCCGGAAGCATTACGACGAACGCGGCGACGAATAGCTTGGACAGATGACCCTCCCACGACAGCGCTCCGCCCCACGCCTCGACGATATAGGGTATGCTGCCAAAGGCGGCAATCGAGCTTAGGCCGCACAACCCGATGAGCAGCTCCACCGCGCCAAACGCGGCCAGCGGCGCGCGCCAGCGATCGACCAAACGCGCCCCGAGCGCAGCCCCCCCAGCCAACCCCAACAGGAAGGCGACGAGGATCGTACTCAGGGTTTGGGCGGTGGCACTTTGCAGGAGCATCGCCAAAAGCCGCGTCCACAGCACCTCGTAGCCGAGGGCCACAAACCCCGAGAGCGCAAATCCCCCCAGGACCAATCGACCCTCTAAAGTGGTGGGCACCGCATCCCGTCCTACGCCCGTCTGCTCCTGCTGACCATCGCGGCTCCAGCGATAGGCGACCAAGGCGATGAGCAGGTTGCCAGCCGCCGCCGCGTACGTGGTGCCGCTGACGCCCAGATGTTCGAGCGCAAAAAAGGCCGCCACCGCGCATCCTGCGGCCGCACCCAGAGTATTGGCCGCATACAGGCGTCCCATGTCCCCGCCGACTCGCTCCAAGCGGTGCGCCACGGCCTTACTCAGCGTCGGTAGAGTGGCACCCATGAGGGTAGTCGGCACCAGCAGCAGCGCGAACGCGAGCACCAAGCGGACGAGCACAAAGGCCCCGTCTATCCCCTGCAAAGAGCCGTATAGCGCCGTGTACACCTCGTCTAAACCCGCGAGCAAAAGCGGGAATATCAGGGCAAAGACGCCTATGCCCAGTTCCAACAGCGCGTAGAGCCGCAGGCCGTTGCCCCGGCGGTCGGCCACCCGTCCACACCAATAGCTGCCCAAGGCGAGACCGGCCATAAAGGCGGCTAGGACAATACTGACGGCAAAGGTGCTGACGCCGAATACGGGCATCAACATGCGCACCCAGACGACCTGATAGACGAGGGAGCAGGCTCCGGAGAAAAAGAACAGGATCAGCAGAGCCAAGGGGGTTTTGCTCACGGCCGATCCTTTGTATAGCAATCCGCAGTCATTTACAAATGATAAGCATGGGTTGATTTCCTAACACTTTCAAAAAGTCATTGCAGCGAACGCCAGAATCCAGAGGAACGATCTGAGTGGCGATTTTCGATCCAAATTCACACCGACCAGTTTTGCGCTTAATTACGCTATTGAGTAAAATTACTCAGTAGCGTAATTTAATCTGTATGGCACCCTTCCAACGTCCTCAAGTCGCCACGCTCTACAGCAGACTTGCCGAGCCGCCCCGGCAGCTTATTGCCCTGTTCGGGCCGCGCCAAACCGGCAAGACCACGATTGTGCGCCAAGCACTGCGGCAGGTTGACCTCGAAAGCCGCTATTGGGCTGTCGATGAACCCGAATCTGATAGGTTCCGTATCCCATCCGCTACGACGGAGGCGACCTTCTTTGCGCCACAGGTGCCAGACAAGGAAAGATTGAGGGAAAGGTTGGTGGAAAACTGGGAAGAGGCCCGGCTCAAAGCGGAGCAGTTTGGAGGATTTGTGCTGGTGTGCGACGAGATTCAGGAGATTCCCCAGTGGTCGGAGACCGTAAAGGGACTGTGGGACGCCGACCGCGCCCGTGGTTGCCCCTTGCACGTGGTCATCCTCGGCTCGGCCCCGCTGCTCGTGCAATCGGGATTGAGCGAGAGCCTCGCCGGTCGCTTTGAATCTATCCGCGTCACACACTGGTCGTTCAACGAAATGTCCGCGGCCTTTGACTTCGACTTGCCGCATTACTTCTATTTCGGCGGCTATCCAGGCTCGGTTCCATTCGTTCGGGACCCGGATCGGTGGCGCGACTATATTCTCGGCGCACTCGTCGAGCCGAACATTGAGCGAGACCTCCTCGCGATGACCCGGGTGGACAAACCGGCGCTGCTGAAGCGGCTTTTTGAATTGGGTGCCATCTATTCCGGGCAAATCTTGTCGTACACCAAGATGCTGGGACAGCTCCAAGACGCCGGCAATACGACCACCCTAGCTCGCTATCTCGATTTGCTCGCAAGCGCCGGATTGCTCGCCGGGGTGCCGAAATACGCGGGCCGAGTGCATCGGGTTCGCGCCTCAAGCCCCAAGCTCAACGTGCTCAATACAGCCCTGATGACCGCCGGTTCGGGATATTCCTTCGCTGAGGCGCAGGCGGACCGCAGCTTCTGGGGGCGCATCGTCGAGAGCGCGGTCGGCGCACACCTATTCAACACCACAGCATCCGACATCCGTCTTCACTACTGGCGAGACGGGACGCACGAGGTGGACTTCGTCCTGCAGCGGGGCGCTCGGATCGTCGCCATCGAAGTGAAAAGCGGCGCGAAGCGGATGCCCTTGGGAGGTATGGATGAGTTTGAGCAGCGCTTTAGTCCCCACCGTTTGCTGCTCGTTGGAGAAGGTGGGATACCACTGAATGAGTTTCTCACGGTGCCTGCTCATTACTGGTTTGAGGGAGCATGAACATGATCGTTCCCCGCACCTGCACTGAGATTTTAGCAGGGGATGCGGATCAGCATCAGGAGAAAGAGTCTCGGCCTCTCGAAGCGTTCCGGGATGCGCCGGCCTATGTGTTGCTCGGCGATCCTGGGGCAGGCAAGACTACTGCGTTTGAGGCCGAGTGCGAAGAATTTGGAGAGAAAGCCTGCCTGATTACTGCCCGCGACTTTTTGACCTTCGATCCTCAGAGCCATCCCGAATGGCACGACAAGACGCTCTTTATCGATGGACTCGATGAAACCCGCGTCGGTGCGAACGACGCTCGCACACCCTTCGACCAAATCCGCGGACGTCTCGAAGCATTCGGAAAGCCGCACTTTCGCCTCTCGTGTCGAGAAGCGGACTGGCTGGGGACAAACGATCAGAAGCACTTGGAATCCGTTTCGCCGGACTCCAAAGTGACGGTCCTGCGGCTCAACCTCCTGACGGATTCAGACATCGCCGACATCCTAAACACCCGACCGGACATCGGCAATGCTCAGACATTCATCGCCTTAGCCCAAGAGCAGAGAGTTGATGGGCTGCTGAAGAATCCACAGACCCTCAATATGTTGGTCGATGTTGTGGCCCAAGGTAGGGGGTGGCCTGATAGCCGCAAAAAGACCTTCGATATGGCTTGCCACCAGATGATCCGAGAGCACAACGAGGAACATCAAGCGGCACAGGAGTCAAACACTCCACCTGCACCCGCCCAGCTTTTCGACGCCGCTGGGCAGCTCTGCGCCGTTCAATTGATTTCGGGCACGGCCGGGTTCACGTTGCGCGGACAAGCGGACGAAGAGTATCCCGCTCTGGACCAGTGCGACTACGACCGCCACGAAATGCTCCGGCCTGCAATCACCACAAAGCTATTCAAGGGCGCATCCAATAACCGCTTCATCCCGGTTCATCGCCACATCGCCGAATTCCTCAGCGCTCGGCACCTCGCCGAAGTCATAAAAAGCGGGTTTCCCGCTCGGCGCGTAATCGCCCTGATTGAGGGGGAGGACGGAACCGTGGTTACGGAGATGAGGGGCTTGTCCGCTTGGCTCGCGGCCCATTGCAAGGACGCCCGGGCGGACCTTATCGAACGCGATCCCATTGGCGTCGGGCTGTACGGCGACATCCGCGAGTTTTCTACCGACGAGAAACGTGCGCTTCTGAAATGCTTGAACCGCGAGGTGGCCCGACTCGATTCAGTGTGGAGGATAGCTGCGGCTTTTGGTGCGCTTGCCACGCCCGACATGGAACCCGCACTCAGGGCGATTCTGGCTGATCCCAGTCGGGAAAAAGAGCATCAGTTGTTTACCGATTTCGTACTGCGCGTTCTGAGGGAAGGTGAACGCCTGCCGAGACTTTCCGAGCTTCTGCTCGAAATCGTCCGCGACGACACGCGGTGGCCGGACGTCAATTATGCCGCTCTCAATGCCTTCATCTACAACTGCCCAGACAGTCCGAAAAAAACGGGCAAGCTCAAAGAGCTGCTAGCAGATATTCACACTGGAAGTCTTTCCGATACTGACAACGAGCTTCTCGGAGCCTTGCTGACTCAACTCTACCCCGACGATCTGCCGCCATCGGAGGTGTGGGACTACTTTACCGATCAAGGAGACCCCAATTTTATCGGAAGGTACACTATGTTCTGGGAGATTGACCTTCTCGAGGCCTCGGACGAGTTGGTGGCCGAACTCCTCGACCATCTGCACGAACGCCTTCCCGACTTGCAGCCTGTTCTGGATGTCCGGCGTTTGAACGATCTCCCTCTCAAACTCCTAGCTTGCGGTCTGAAAACGTATGGAGACCAACTGGACACGGAGCATCTATACGATTGGCTCAGTGTGAGGTCTGAGAGGATGAGAAACAGCCTCGATGACCAAGCCATTCAGGAGATACGCTCGTGGCTGGAGCAGCGTCCTGATGTCCAAAAGGCCGTCTGCATAGAGGGACTGTCCCGGTGTCCCGAATCTGACGAATTCAGGCGGTATGCATTCAAAGTACAAAACTGTTTGTACGGTGCTAGCCCACCGTCCGATTTCGGCCTCTGGTGTCTGAGACAGGCCGACGCCTTGGCGGACACCAAACCACTAATTGCCGAACACCTGTTCATGCAATCTTTCAGAGAGGGCCTGTCGCTCGAAGTCCTGCAAGAACACACACAGAGAAACGAGACACTGAAGGCGCATTTGGATCGACTGCTTGATTCAATCGCCAAGGCAACTGAATTCGAGGAACAGTGGCAGCAGAAAGAGCAGCAACAGGAGCAGGAACGGCAGCAGCAACAGGAACAATGGCTTTCTCCTATCCGCTCCAACAAGGACGCACTAAGCGAAAACCGAGCCGAGCCCACCCTACTTTACACTTTAGCACGGGTGTACCTTGGACATTTCTACGATCTTAGCGGCGATGATGGACCAGAGATCATTGCGAAACTGTTACGAGGCGACCGTGCTTTGATTGATGCCACGCTTTTGGGCCTTCAAGGAGTGATCGATCGGGAGGACGTTCCGGACATCAATGAGATTCTCAGCCTTCGAGGAAGAGACCGCATACACTATCTTAGCTTGCCTTTTCTCGCGGGCTTGGAGGAACTCGAAAGGACAGTTCCGGAAGAAGATCCATCCCGATGGAGCGACGATCGGATTCGTAAGGCAATTGCGTTCTATTACTGTTACTGTACTTCCCACGCGGATTATCGACCCGAATGGTATCGACGACTGCTTGCAGCGCGTCCTGAGATCGTTGCTGAGATGCAGAAGCAATTTGCCATTTGTGAATTTCGCGGCGGTCATGAGCGTATATATAAGCTCTTTGAACTCGCACACGATCCAGACCATGCTCAAGTCGCCCAGTACGCGAGCCTGCCCCTGCTCCGCGCCTTTCCGATTCGCTGCAAGCTAAAGCAGATTCAATCACTGGATTATCTGCTCTGGGCCGCAATTCAGCACGCGGACAGGGTATCGCTTCAGGAACTAATCCAAAAGAAGCTCTCCTCAAATAGCATGAATGTCGCCCAACGTGTGCATTGGTTGGCCGCGAGCATCATCGTTTCGCCAAGGGCGTATAATGACCTCCTAAGCGACGTACAGAATCGAAAAGGCCGGATTCGGCACTTGGCAAAGTTTTTCTTTCCTGACGATCAAGTGAGACCTTCGCTCCCTGAACTGAGAATTGAGGTCTTGGAACTCCTCATCCTCCTTGTTGGAAGCTACATCGGACCCGATAAGTGGCACGAGGAAGGACTGGGTACGCGTGCAAAACAAGCTTCTCGCCTTGTCAACGACCTGATACAACGTCTCGCCGCTTCTCCCACCAAGGACGCGAGTGACGCCTTGAATCGCCTTCTTGCCGATCCAGCGCTCTCTCGCTGGCGCGACGTACTCTCCCAAGCGCAAGATGTCCAACGGGTAACTTGGCGAGACGCCAGTTATCGCCACCCCACTATCGAGCAGATCTGCCAGACATTGAATGGCGGTACGCCCGCCAACCCCGGCGACCTCACGGCTCTCGTGATGGACCGGCTGCGCGAGCTTGCCGTACAGATACGACGCGGCAATACCGACGACTGGCGTCAGTACTGGAATGAACCACACGGACAGCTTCCCACTCCGAAGCACGAAGACCACTGCCGGAATGCGCTGCTTTCGGATCTACAACAGCGCCTTCCACAAGGAGTCGATGCCCAACGCGAGGGGCAGTACGCTAACGATAATCGAGCCGATATACGCGTTTCGTACGGGGATTTTCAAGTGCCAGTGGAAATTAAGAAGAATATGCACCAAGATCTCTGGAGTGCACCACGAAACCAGTTGATCGCCCAGTACACGATTGACCCGGACACGGACGGCTACGGGATTTATTTGGTGTTTTGGTTTGGCGAAATCGACGGACGCCGCACGCAGCCACCCCCCTCCGGCACCCAACCAACTAACCCCGAAGAACTGAAAAAGCGACTCGAATCGACCCTCTCGCCCAACGAAGCGCGCAAAATCTCAGTCTGCGTGATCGACGTAAGCCGACCGGATTAATCGCAACAATCGCTATCCAGCGTTTTCAATCGGCTGGTGGAAGTAGTAGCAAAGCCCGTCGGGAGCGATTACGAAGAAAACCTGATATTTCTTTCCATCGCGCTCGTCCACGCGCCAATTGCCCGTCTCGACCCCATTCGCCTCTATCTCGTCGCGGGCCTTATGGATGTCATTCACCAAAATAGCCGCGCCTTCTTGGCTGGCGTCGCCGCCATTAACCGCAAACCCGATCTGCACACCATCGCGTTCGAGAATAACTGTCGGCACAGGATCATCGCGCCTTTCGACCTCCACAAGTCCAAAGGCCGCGCCGTACCACTTCGCGGTTTGGTCGAGATCTTCCACCGGCAAGGCTAGGATGTCCTCTGCATACGGAAAAACAGCTTCGTATAGTTTCTCTTTCATGTCTTGTTCCTCCGATCAATAAAAAAGTAAAACGATTATTCGATGAGAATTATTGTCATCATGTGGGCCGCAGCAAGAAAAATAGTTACAGCTCAATAAAAAATGAAATCCGTAATCTGCCGTGCAATTTGGATAAAAGCGGATTATCATAGACTGGTCAACTGGGACCACCAGCACTCACCATCTTGACGTAATATAACAAGTTTGTTATGCTGCCAGAATGGAATGGGAGATTGCATACCACGACGAAAGGGTGCAACAAGACCTCTTGCGCTTCCCGCAAGGGCTTCAGGTGCGATACGACCACCTAACTTCAATGATGGAAGAATTTGGCCCCAATCTCGGGATGCCGCACACGCGAGCACTAGGCGGCGGTTTGTTTGTACTCAGGCTGAAAGCCAAAGAGGGTATCGGCCGCGTGTTTTTCTGCACGATTACTTTGCCTGCTTCATCCACAAGCTCAAAGCGCCAAACTAGCACAGGTGTCAACAGAAAAATTGTGATGCTCCACAGCTTCGTGAAGAAGTCTCAAAAGACACCCAAGAAAGAACTTGAAACCGCGAGAAAACGACTGTCAGAACTCAGGGCTTCTCAAAATTAGGAGGAATTAAGATGGTGACGCACAAAGAATTGATCGCAAAAATGCGGTCGCAGCCCGGATACAAAGAAAAGTATGATGAAGCAGCACCCGAGTTTGAATTGCTGCGCAAGATGCTTGAAGCGCGAAAACGCGCTGGCCTGACTCAAGAGCAGGTAGCTGAGAAGATGGGCACGAAGGCGACGGCGATTACCCGCTTAGAGTCTGCCAACAGCGAGCACTCTCCCAAAGTCGAAACGCTGCGGAAATACGCTGAGGCCGTAGGATGTCGGCTCAATATTGAGTTAATCCCTGATTAAGCCGTAAAAAGGCAAAAAGATGACCCAGGAAGAAGCCTGGTACTTCCGCCACAACGGCTTCCACCGCATAGCTCGTCCTCTGCCGAGAAAGCTAGTGGCTCGCCTGAACGCGGTCACGGACGAACAAATCGCAACCCTAGCGGAGCCCGTCGTATGGGAAACCAGCACCACCTCGCGCATGCCCCAAGACGTGCGTCGTCTGTCGAAAATCCTAGCGCGCGATCCAGTGTATCTCGAAGCAGCGACCCATCCGATCGTACTCAATGCCCTCGCGGGCATACTCGGCGACAACATCGAACTGCTAACCAACAAGCACAACCACATCATGGTGCGTCCGCCGAACTCGACCCCAGTGCCGTGGCATTCCGGCGAGGAATTGTACGAGCCGACCTTGATCACGGCGCTCATCTATTTAGAAGAATCGACCATCGACAACGGCTGTGTACACCTCGTCCCGGGCAGTCACTTGCGGCCCTTCACAAAGCCGCGCCGCCCCGGCGGCGAATTCCGGCGCAACCCGCTATACCGGCGCTCGCTGCCCGTCCCCATGCCAGCGGGTGGTGTGCTGCTGTTCAACGACTGCTGCTTCCACGGTGCCGACGTCAACCGCAGCGATGGCTCGCGACGCAGCATGACCCTCGGCTACCGTGCGCACGACTCGCACGACGTGTTGAAGGACGATCCAGAAAAAATCCTCGTGCGCGGCGAACGCGCCTACACCGGCCACCCCCATCCGTTCCCCAACCCGAAGAAAGGTAAGAATCCGTGACCACCTGGGAAGAGAACATCCAGCAAGCGAGAACTGTGGCGCTCGAAATCCTGCAACCGTCCGCGTCGCAATTAGAGCACGGGTTGGCCTTGCACCGCGACGCCATCGTGTGCGAATCGTACAGCCTCGGGGTGATAGCGCCAATCGACGGCGAGGCCATGGCGCAGGCCGTGGAGGCGCGGGCCTCGGAGGTCGAACTGCAGTACCTGTCGGAGCAGATGCGAATGACGCGCTGGGCCTACGACGACGAGCTAAAGGCCGAGTATTTGGGGGCCTGGGAGGCGTCCGGGGTGACGTGCGCCTTTCAAAACGCTGGAGAGGAAGGCAACAACCCCATGCGCATGTTGGGGCGGCTGGCGCACTATACGCATCTGACGGATCGCATGCGCGACCACGTGGCGCGGGCCGCCTTCCCCGATGATATCGTCGCCGCAAAAGCCGCTGGACGCCACTGCATCTACCAGACGTGTAACGGCGTGCCCCTCCCAGGAGAACAGGCCACAGTCGAGCAGGAGCTGCGTTTCATCAGCCAGTTCTTCGAGCTTGGCTGCCGCATGATGCACCTGACCTACAACCGCCGCAATCCAATCGGCGACGGCTGTGCCGAGCCAGCCAACGCCGGTCTGAGCGACTTTGGCCGTGCCGTGATCGCCGAGATGAACAAGGTCGGCGTGATTGCCGACGTGGCCCACTCCGGCTGGCAGACCTGCCTAGACGCGGCCGAGGTGTCGCAAAAGCCAATCGTCGCCAGCCATTCGGCCTGCGCGGCCCTGAACCACCACCATCGCTGCAAGCCGGACGAAGTGATGCGGGCAATCGCCGACAAGGGCGGGACCGTGGGCATCACCAATGTGCCGGCCTTTGTCGGCGGCAGCGGCTGCATCGACGCCATGCTCGACCACATCGACTACGCGGTGCAGACCATCGGCGTCGATCACGTGACGATTGGCACGGATCGACCTTACATTAGCTGCCGCGCCCAAGAGGAAAACGCCAAAGTGCCAGCGCGACCGGGCAGCCGCCCGCGCTGGGAGGCACTGTGGGAAGTCAACGATCCCGTGCAACGCTCCGAGTGGCGTCAGGAGCGCATGTTCCAAAGCACGGCGTGGACGAACTTCCCGCTGTTCACGGTCGGCATGGTGCAACGCGGTTATGCCGACGACGACATCCGCAAAATCCTCGGCGGCAACATCCTCAGAGTTGCCCGGGAGGTGTTGGGAGAGTAAATGGCCGGGGCGGGCGTCTGCAAACGTCCATAACCGCTGCACTAGTAGCGCGTTGCCGACTTAGTCCCCAGTGCTTCCCTTGAGACAGTTTAGTAGTTGCGTCCCCCGGTCCATGAGCAGGTCTAGATCCGACTTGAAGGTGAGGGCCTGGAAACCTGCGGCTTTTTTGGCCGCGAAATCCTCAGGGGAATACGTGTTGCAGCAGGGTTTTTTACCGGCCGCAAGGGCTGTGGTGACAATCCGCTCCATCGCCGCCTGATAGGCCGGATCCTGCTCGTAGCTGGAGCGATGGCGCGACAGACCCATCGACAGCGCCAGGTCAACCGGCCCGACAAAGCAGCCATCGACGCCGGGCAGGGCCATGATTTCCTCGGCTTGCTCAACGGCGTCAATATGTTCCATTTGCACCAGCAGCAAGGTCTCGTCGTTGGCCTTTTCAAAGTAATCGTCGCCGTAGTGGAGATAGTGGTCGCCGCCCAGCGAGCGCACCCCAGTGGGCGGATATTTGGCGGCACGGGCGACGGCTTGGGCCTCGGCGAGCGAGTTGACCATGGGCACTACTACTCCGCCCGCTCCTACATCGAGGGCTTTTTCCACTTCGCCGGGGTTGCCGATGGAGGTGCGGATCAGAGGGCGAGCGCCGGTTGGGCGGGCGGCGTAGATGCACTCATAGGCGGTCTCCCAAGTCATCGCACCGTGTTGGAGGTCGAGGACGATCCAGTCCCAGCCCATCAGCCCCAAGTAGCGGGAAATCGCCGGTTGGGGAATGGTTTGCCAGATGCCTACATCCATTGTTCAGAGGCCGATCTGTTCGGCAGGCGCGTTGGGCATTCCCGGATGCGAGCCGCCAGCGTTTTTGGAAAGGTTGCCCCCGTCTAGCGGTAGCATCACGCCAGTGATCCAAGACGAGGCGTCCGAAGCGAGAAAAATCGCTGCGCCCTTGATGTCGTTGGAGTCGCCGAGACGGCCCATGGGGAGGCCGCGCAAATAGGTTTCGCCCAGCCCAGGGTCCGCGGCGATGCGCTCCTTTAGGTCCGCGTTCATTAGCTGAGCGCAGACAATGGCGTTGACGCGCACTCCCTTGGCGGCCCACTCCGTGCTCAACTCGCGGGTCATCTGCGCGGCCGCACCCATGCCCATGCTGTACGAGAGGTGACTGCGACCGAGGGCGTTGATGCCGGCGATCGACACGAGGTTGATGATACTGCCGCCATGGCCCGAGTCCATCATGCGCCGGCCGGCCTCTTGGCAACAGACCAAGCGGCCAACGACGAGGTTTTGCAGGGTAAACTCAACCTCCTCGGGTGTCAGGTCGAGCGGGGTGTTGCGCCGCGCATTGCCGGCCACATTGCCCACGATGTCGATGCGGCCGTATTCTGCGTCTATTAACTCAAACATGGTGCGAATCTGATCGGGTTGGGACACGTCGCACGTCACCGGGAGGACGCGGCAGCCCAAGGCACCCAGTTCGCGGGCCGCCGTGGCCAAACCGTCGGCATTGATGTCGGCCAAGACGAGGTCGGCTCCCGCTTCGGCAAAGCCAGTGGCCATGGCTTTGCCGAGGCCGCTGGCCGCACCAGAGACCAAGGCGACGCGGTTGGACAGATCGAAAAGCGGATGGGACATAAACAGCCTCCTAATTTGTTTGGCTCAGAACATAGGGGCGCGACTAGCAGCGGCCAAGCCCTGCCGCGCTTGCGGCGATTCGTTCGCCCGCTCTATATTTGCTGCCGCAAATTGAACCTACCGGGGCCGACATGACCACTGCCATAGACGGCTGGATACGCCAGTCGCAAGAGAAAATTTTAAGCGGCGCGAGCGTCACCTTGCAGGATTTAGACGCGCTGCGCGATCTACAAAACGGCGGGCAGCAGCACCTCCTCTACATCTGGGCCGAACAAGACCGCATCGACTCGGGCGTCATCGCGTGGAACTACTTCGGGCCCTTCGATAGCGAGTTTCGCTTTGACCCCAAAAACGAATGTCCGTATGCCAGCGCGACCGCGGCCATGGCCGACGGGTGGCGGGTGGTGTCTTTTCCGGGAGTAGAATACCCACTGGAAAATGCCCATAACCAACTCGGTTTTGAGTTTATCCTAGAGCGCTATTTCCAGCCCGGCGAGGGGTTGAATCACACGCCGCACGGCCAGCGCCAATAAACGGAGGAGCCATGGAAGCCAACTGGAAAGAGCTCAAAAAAGAATTCTTCGACACCGGCTACGTCGTACTCGACGGCTGGATCGAGCCTGAGTTGGTGGAACGGACCAAGCAGGACGCCCACCAATCCGGGGGCATCGACATCTTTGAGTGCGAGAGCGTCGGCGACTTGCTCTGCCACGCCAAGGTCGTCGAGTTCATCGCCTTCTTGCTGGAGACGCCGGAGGTGGCCATCAGCCCCTTCCGCTTCTGGAATCACCTTACGCAAGGCGGGCAAAGCGACGGCGGCGGCTGGCACGTGGACGACACCTATATGGCCGACCGGCCGCTGACCGAAATCTTGTGCATGTACTACCCGCAGGACGTGGAGGAAGACATGGGGCCGACCATGCTGTTGCCCGGCAGCCACCGGCGGCTCTACACGCCGCCGCAGACCGCCAAGCTGGGCTGGATCCGCGGGCAGCAGAAAGTAGTCGTCAAGGCCGGTGCCCTCGCCGTGACCTTCCCCTCGATTCTCCATGCCCGCGCCGCGCACTTGTCCGCCAAGCCGCGCTCCATGATCAAATACGGCTACGAGGTGGCCGATCCCCAATACGGCTACTACCTGACCGAGCAAGCCTACCGCAATTTTCGCCGCACCGAACTGGGCCGCTCGCTGACGGAACTCGCCGAGATCAAGGACAAAGACGACGCGCTGTGGAATTCCTACTGGAAATCGCATCCGAGCTATACTTTTCAAGACTTCAAACACCAAATCGGCGTGGTCGGGAGACGGCTGCGCAAGCACCTAGACCACGAACAGGTTAGCTAACGACGAGGAGAGATTCGATGGTACACAAAATTCACAAGATCGCGGTCGTAACCGACGATGTCGAAGGAGCGGTAGCGTTCTACACGCAGAAACTAGGGCTGACCGTGGTGGAGCGCTTTCACAATGAGGACGATGAGGACTATGTCTTCCTCGACGCCGGCGGAATCCTGCTAGAACTCATGCCGCAAAAGAGCATGGGGCTTCCTCCGGGCTTCCACCACATCTCCTTTGATGTCGATAGCGTGGAAGACAGCGCGCAGGAATTGAAGGACAAGGGCGTCCCCATCACCAAAGATCCTTTCGATGTCGGTGGAGGCACCGGCATCACCCTAGGTTTCTTCGAGGGACCGAACCAACTGAACCTGCAACTCTTCCACCGCGAGAAATGAGGCCGTCATGCGCATAGCCAGAGCCGACCGTGCGGATATGCAGGAACTGAGCGACGTCCACGGCGGCGCCGGGACGATCCTCTTCAACCGCCTGTGGGAACGCGGCGATTTCGAGTCGCCCTTCGCCTTTGTCCACTGTGCGATCCTCCTACCCGGCAGCGGGATTGGCTACCACCGCCACGACGACAGCGAGGAGATTTTCATCGCCATTGACAACGCCTCGCAGTTTACCCACAACGGACGTACAGCCGTCGTCGAGGGCGGAGCCGCAGTGCCGCTGCGCTCGGGCGAGATCCACGCCATCTACAACCACACCGACCGCGAGACGCGCTGGTTCAACGTCCACTGCGTGGTCCCCGGAGGCAATCCCAAATCGACCGACTTGGGCGACGATCGAGTCGGAGCTGAATTGGAATCCACCGACCGCCTGCCAGTGGGGCGGCTGGACCGCGGTGCACTGAAATACGGTCAGGCGCACGGCGGCAAGGGCGCAGTCGGCGGCCGGCTCATCTGGGGGCCGGAGGATTTCCGCAGCAATTTCTACTGTTTGGCCCACTGTCTGTTGCCGCCGGACACGTCGCTCGGCTACCACCGCCACGAAGGCGTCGAAGAAGTCTATATCATCATCGAAGGCAGCGGGCGGATGACAGTAGATGATGAGACGCAGGAGGTCGCACAGTGGGATGCGATTCCCAGTCGGCTGGGGGGCAGCCACGGCCTCTATAACCACACGCAAGAAAACCTCGAATTACTGGTCGTCGCCGTCTGCGCCGAGAAGGGGCAGTTCGACTCAACGGACCTCGGCGACGATCTAAGCCACCGCTAACAGAAAGGACTAGTCCTATGGCATCCGTGAAAATCACCTTTATCGGCCACGCTTCTTTCCGCTTCGAGTCCGACAAGGGCTCGGTCACCTACTTCGACGCTTGGCTCGACGACAATCCCACCGCCAAGATGAAGCTCAGCCAAGTGAGAAAAGCCGATATCGTCATCGCCACCCACGGCCACGGCGACCACATCGGCGACTCGTACGAGATCTGCAAGCGCACCAAGGCCAAGTTCGTCGGCAATTACGAGCTTTGCTCGGTCGCCGAGGCCGTACATGGGCTCAAGATGGGCTCGCGGGCCCTGTCGATGAACCCCGGCGGCGCGGTCAAGGTCAAAGACGCCACCATCACCATGGTGCAGGGCCACCACTCGCAGTCGCTATCGCCGCACGTCATCGGCGGCGAACTGCCGGCGGGCCTGCTCTTCCACCCCGACAGCGCGGTCAACGGGTTTATCGTCGCCTACGACAACGGCATTTCCATCTACGACACCTCCGACACCTGCCTGTTCAGCGATATGCAGCTCATCGGCCAGATGTACGGACCGCAGATCGCGATTATGCCAGTGGGCGGGCAGTACACCATGGGGATCCGCGAGGCCGCGCGGGCGGCGAGCCTGATTCGCCCCGACATCGTCATTCCCTGCCACTACGGGCCGATTATGAATCAGCCAGCCGACATCGGCGCGTTGAGCGAAGCGGTCAAATTCCTCTCGCCGAATACGCAGGTGGTAGAGATGCAGCCTGGGCAGACGCTGACCTATACGGCAAGCAGCCATCGGGTTGGGGGCCGCAAGTAGCAACCGCAATGACATCTGCAAACATGCTAAGGGCCGTCCACTATCAGGACGTAGATCCGGGAACTCAGTGGATCAAGGACGCCGCCGTCGCCATCGATTCCGACGGACCGCTCGATGCAGACCGCACCCTCACTCCGAACGTGGTCAAAATGGACGGCGGATACCGCATGTACTATCACGGCCTCGGGCCGGAGCGTCCAAACGCTGCTTCAAAGGGGTACATCCTGAGTGCCTTCTCCACCGATGCCGAGCACTGGGAGAAGGAGCCGGGCGTCAGAATGGATGCGGGCGGAGAGGGTGCCGAGCACTACATCTGGAGCCCGGACGTCATTCCGCTAGCGGATGGCCGCTACCGCATGTATTACGAGGGGAAGACCGAGCAGGGGGACGGCCAAGTCAAGGCCACAATTGTCAGTGCTGTTTCCGCCGACGGTCTGGTCTGGGAACGGGAGCCGGGCCTGCGCCTAGCCGGAGCAAGCGTCTCCTATCTGGCACCTCGCTGTCTTCACCTCGATCCGGCCGCAGAGCAGGGCGGGGCCCGCTTTCGCCTCTACGCCAGTGCCTATCCCTTTCCAGACGTTGCTGGCAACAAAAAGATCGTCAGCGCCGTGTCAGAAGATGGTCTAGTGTTCCAGTTAGAGCCCGGCATTCGCATACCCCAAGACCGAGCGCTCGAAAGCTATGCCGTCTATGCCCCGGAGGTTTTGCGCCTAGGCGAGGGCGGCTTTCGGATGTACTACGCAGGCTGGACGTCGGCTCCAGAAGTCCCCCGTGGGTCAAGGTATCACGGCAGAATCTTCAGTGCATTTTCTGAGGACGGTCTGCAATGGATCAAGGATTCGGGCATCTGCATTGACAATGGGGGACCATGGGACGCAGCCAAGGCATCAGAGCCGTGTGTGATTGACCTCACCGACGGACGCTTCCGCATGTTCTACGAAGCCTGCGACCTCGATGGACGCTGGCGCATTGCCAGCGCAACTTCGGTTGCATCTGCTGCTCCGTAAAGACCATCCATACAACAAGCGATCACCCACAGCCAAAGGAGTACCACCATGTCGGGCACTGAAGCCCCTATCGGACCCAACGATGCGATTAAAGTCACCAAGATCGAGACGTTCGTCCTCAAAAATTCCTGGGTCTTCGTCAAGATCTCGACGGACGCGGGCATCACCGGTTGGGGCGAGATGCTCAAGGACGACGCCAGGGCCTGTGCCGCCGGCGCGCTCGAAGTCGCCGACTACCTAGTGGGCCAAGATCCCCGCCCAGTCACTCACCACTGGCAGGCCATCCATCGCGGCGCCTTCTATCGCGGCGGCCCAATCAAAACCGCCATCTCCTCCGGCATTGATATGGCCCTTTGGGACATCACCGGCAAATGCTATGGCGTGCCCGTGTACAAGCTGCTCGGCGGCCCCACGCGCGAGCGGATTCGGGTTTACGGCGAAGTGAGCGAAAAAACCGGCGTCAACGCCATGAAGGTGGGGCCGGGCACATCGCGTTCTCCCTTCAAATACATTGAGGGCCAAAAGTTCGTCGATGAGATCGTCGAGCGTTTCAAGGCGCTACGCGAACAACACGGCCCCGGCGTCGATATCGCCGTTGACTTTCACGGTGCCGTGCAGCCCCCTACCGCCCTGCTGCTCGTCAAGGCGCTCGAACCGTATCATCCTTGGTTCTACGAGGAAATTGTCCAAGCCCTCAACGTCGACGTCATGGCCGAAATCGCCGCAAAGACCCACATCCCCATTGCCACCGGCGAGCGCATCTTTACCAAGTGGGGATTCAAGGAAATCCTCGAAAAGCGCGCCGCCCACATCCTCCAGCCGGACGTTTGCTATGCCGGCGGCATCACCGAATTGAAAATCATCGCCGGTATGGCCGAGGCCTACTACTCACCGCTGGCCCCGCACAACCCCCAAGGCCCCTGTTCGCTTGCCGCAAGCCTCCAAGTCGCCGCTTCCATTCCCAACTTCCTCATCCAAGAGCGCGGCGACAACGAATACGCGGACCTACTCGCCAAACCCTTGCCACCAGTCGCCAACGGCCACCGACCCCTGCCTACGGATCCCGGCCTCGGTATCACCATTGACGAAGACAAGCTCATGGCCCAAGTCGGCGAACCGAGCCCCTATCGAGCGCGCCTTGATCCCGACGACGGGTCGGTTGTGGACTGGTAGGTTTACCCAATCTTCACCGTCCGCTGCCCCTTCCCAGCCCTCAACACAGCCGTCGCAATCTCCAAGGCGGCGATCCCATCTTCCCCAGTCACCAAGGGCTGTTCGCCATTGGCAAAGCACTTGACCACGTGTTTGTCCTGGTCGGCGAACATGTCCTTGAGCGGATAGGAGTACACCCGCTCGCGGCCTTCGCCCATCTTGAGCGTAAAAGCCCCGCTTCTTTCCGGGTTGAAGCGCGCCGGGGCCTTTTGTGCAGTCATGCCAAATTGCAGGGTACCAGCCGGGCCAATCACGTCGTTGAGGCCCGCCACGGGCGCGCCAGCGGCCACGCCCCACGACCAGATCAAGGAGTGCTGATCGCCGCTGGCAAAGTTGATGATGACGCTGGCGGTGTCAGCGCCAACGCTGGTCGGGTCGAATTGCAGAGAAGAGGCTTGCGCCGAGGCAGCCGGGCCGAAAATCTGCAAGGCGAAATCGTAGTTGTGCACGGCACCATCCATCAGCGGACCGCCGCCTTTGTTCTCATCGCGGAACCACGGGCGGCCCGGGCGACCCCCCGCAGCAAAGCGCCAGATGACCGGCGAACCAACGGCACCGGATTGGACGACCTCCTTGAGCTTGCCCCACTGAGTGTCAAAACGGCGCACAAAGCCAATGGTCAGCCGCACGTCGGCTTGGCGGCAAGCATTCGCCATGCGTCGCGCATCAGCCACTTTCAGCGCCATGGGCTTCTCGCAGAACACGTGCTTGCCGGCTTTGGCTGCGGCGATGACCGGGGCGGGATGCTGGAAGGTGGGGGTGCATACCCACACCGCGTCGATCTCGGGCAGGTCGAGCACCGCTCGGAAGTCCGCAAAGTGGTGTTCGGCTCCGAAGTCGCGGGCGAACGCTTCAGCCGCGTCGGCGACGACGTCCGCGACCGCAACAATGCGCGCACCCCGGATCCGGGATAGGCAACTAGCGTGATGGCGGGCGATGCCGCCGCAGCCGATAAAACCGATATTCAGCATGATCTTCTCCTATTGGGACGTAGGTGGTTGCGAGAGCAACAGTAAAGGTGTCTAGCGCGGCGTTTGTCAAGAGACTGCCCGAAATCCAAAAGCGGCAACTCATTGTCAAACAAAATGTTACAACGCCTATAAACACTTGGCTTACCTTGACTTTTCCCTAGCCCAAGTATAGCTTTTCTAATTCTTTTCTCTAAGGGAAAGGCACGCAAAAGGTCTTGCAGACCTCATTTCGCATACTAGTCGCGTTGGCGTCGTTGTTCTTGGCCGCTCCCGCGCTCCACGCTCAACCCATCATGGAGCCAAGCGAGTTGCGCCGAGGCATGAGCGGCTTTGGGCTGACGACCTTCCAAGGCACTGAAATCGACACCTTCCAAGTCGAAATTTTGGGGGTGCTAAAAGGGGCCTTGGGGCCGCGCATGGACATGATCCTCGCCCGGCTCTCTGGCGGCCCGTTGGCGCACACGGGCCTAATAAGGGGCATGAGTGGCAGCCCTGTGTACATCGACGGGCGGCTTATCGGAGCCATCGCTTATGGCTGGTACTTTTCCAAGGATCCCATCGGTGGCATCACCCCCATCGCCCACATGCTCGACGTCGCCACGCGCGAACACCCCACGCCAAACCAGTACGGAAAAGTCTTAGAACTAGATGAAGAGACCACCCGTCTGCTCGGCGGCGAGGGCGTCAGCACCCTAGCCCCGCTGGGGATGCCCATAGCCGTTGCTGGCTTCAGTCCGAGGGGGCGTCAAGTGTTGCACGACGCGCTCGACGCGCCGGGCATCCAGCTTTTGGACAGCCCGACAGGGCAGGAGATGTCCGACCAAGAGGTGTCCATCGCGCCTGGGGGGCCGCTGGCCGTGCAGCTAATCCGCGGCGATTACAGCGCAGCAGGGATTGGCACCCTTACTTGGGTCGGCGACGGGCGTTTCGTCGGCTTTGGGCATCCAATGTTTTTGCTGGGAGCCACCAACCTGCCTGCCACCGGGGCTTATATCCACCAAGTCATTCCCATCCAGACCGCCTCCTTCAAGCTGGGGACGCCGACCAGCGCAATAGGGACGGTGCACCAAGACCGCCTGCCCGCGATCGCCGGGACGCTAGGCGAAGCGCCGGACATGCTACCGGTGCGGGTCGCCTTGCGATCGGCGGCTGGCGATAACGCCTTCCGCTGCGAGGTCCTGCGCCATCCCGAGCTTAGCGCATCCCTCGTCCGCTCGGTTTTGTTCAACTCTCTCGAAACAACTGAAAAGCTCTTTGGCGACGCCACACTGCGGATGCGCAGCCACATCGCACTGGCCGATGGCCGCACGGTTGAGCGCGAGCAAGTGTACAGCAGTGGAATCGCGCCGCTCAGAGCCGTGATAGACGCAGTGCAGCCAGTCGGCGTGTTGCTCAACAACCCCTTTGCCGGGCTGGCCTTAGACTCGCTGCACTTTGAGTTGGAAATCAGCGAAACCCTAGCCCAAGCCCGCATCGCGGGCCTGCGACTGTCGCCGCCCGACCCCAAGGTTGGGCAGCGGATTGCGCTGCAGGCGACGTTGCAACCATATCGCGCCGAGCCAGTTATAGAGCACTTGGAATTGGATTTGCCCGCGCATCTCGAACCCGGCCCCTTCGTCGTGCGCGTCGGCAGCGGTGTGGCGAGCACAGGTTGGGAAGCGGCGCGCCAGCCCGATGCGTTCGTGCCGCGCAATACCGCCGACTTGCTCGCATTGCTCGAGCGCACGGGTGCCGCCGACGAACTGGTCGTCGAGATCTTCCGCGCGGAGCCGGGCTTTACAGTAAATGGGCGCGAGTTGCCTGGGCTGCCTCCCTCGGCGTTGGCCGTGCTGAGCGCGGATCGCTCGGCTGGGCATTTGGGGCCGGTTCAAGGCGAGGTCGTCCTCCGCCGCACCCTAACCACCGACTACGTCCTCTCCGGCGAGCGCAGTATCGACATTACATTGAGAAAGCCCTGATCTAATGATACTTACAACCCGAGTCCTGTTTTCGTTTTTCTTGCTACTATCGGCGGTCGGCGCAACCGAAGCGGGGCGCGCCAAGGCTTGGCAACAGCACGCGTACGACGACTTCGCCGCAGGCGAGAGCGAAGGCATCTCTATTGCCGCAGACGGCGCGTTGGAGCTAGCGCCCGCGCTCGTCGAGCTAGCCGCGCTAGAGGCCGAGCGCGTCTGGTCCATGGTGCCCAATCCCAAGGGGGGACTCTACGTGGGTACTGGCGACTCGGGCCGACTCTTTGCCATAGATGACGAGGGGCAAGCCGAGTTGCTGTTCGATTCGCCCGAACTCGTCCTCCACGCCCTGATCGTCGGCCCCGACGGGCAGCTCTACGCTGGCTCGGCTCCCGACGGCCTAGTCTACGCGCTCGACAGCGAGGGGCAGGCAAAAACCTTGCTCCAGACCGGCAGCCGCTACGTGTGGGACTTGGCCCTAATAGACGGCCAGCTTTACGCAGCCACGGGCGAACCCGGCCGAGTGCTCAAAATCGCCAAAGATGGGTCACACGAAGTCTTCTTTGCGCCGGAAGATCGCCACGTTATAACCCTACTCGCCCACGGCGACCGCTTATACGCTGGGACGTCCGGCAAAGGCCGCATCTACGAGATCGATGGCGAGGGCCGCGGGCGACTGCTCTTTGAAAGCGAGCAAGAAGAAATTCACAACCTAGTGGCAGGTGCCAATGGGGAGATCTTCGCCAGTGCGATTCCCGCGCCGAGCAAGGGCGAAAATTCCAACAAGGTCCCAGCGGCCGTGTACCGCGTCGGAGCAGAGGGAGCAGTCTATCCCATCTGGGAAGACACCGAAGCCAAGCTCGTCAATCTCGTGGCGACCGGCGAGTACCTACTGCTCAGCGCCTCCGACCCAGCGCGGCTTTTGCGCCTCAGCGCCGATGGCCGCCGGTCGTTGGTCGTACAATTCGAGAGCCTCGTCCCCAGCCGCCTCTTGTTCGGGCAAGACAACGCGCTCCGCTTGGGCGGGGCGCAAAACGCCGTCGTCTCCACCCTACCCGAGAAGGGTCGCCGCAAGGGGCACTTTGAATCAGCAGTCGAAGACTTTGCCATCCACGCGCGGTGGGGCGCACTCGAATGGCGCGGCACTCAACCCGCAGATACCCGCATAACCGTGCAGACGCGCACCGGCAATAGCGAAGAGCCGGATAAAACCTGGAGCGCGTGGTCCGAACCGCTGACCGAGAGCGGCCAAACCATCACCAGCCCCCCTGCTCGCTTTATCCAGTACCGGGTCGAGATGGAATCCACGCGCGACGGGGCCACGCCCCGGCTCAGCTCGATCGAAATCCGCGGCGTCCAAGTCAACCT
The DNA here is from genome assembly GCA_965116675.1 of Candidatus Latescibacterota bacterium. GTDB lineage: Bacteria > Latescibacterota > UBA2968 > UBA8231 > UBA8231. Next base: position 4,360,428 of record OZ220721.1, on the reverse strand, counting down.
CAAACCCCGCATCACCGAACTGCAAACCTTTCCCTTCCGGCCGCAACAATCCGGCAATGGCGGCCAATCCCAAGGCGCACCTCAAGCTGGCCAAGGGCGGCGCAACAATCGGCCCCCCCAAGCGAAAAGCCTGCGTCTAGTGCGCTGGCACGCCCAAGACCCCAACGAGGACGAGCTAGTGTACGACCTCTATCTCAAGGGCGAGGATCAGCGAGCGTGGAAGTTAGTCGAAGAAAACATCGCGCAAACTTCGGTTCTCTGGGACACCGCATCCATGCCCGAAGGCCAGACCCAGCTCAAGCTGGTGGCCTCGGATCGCATGGACAACCCAGCGGCCGAAAGCCTGCGCGACGAACGCGAAAGCGCGCCCTTTGCCATCGACAACAGCCCGCCAACCGTTGCACTCGACGCGCAGACCAGCGCCGATGGTGCAGTCGTCGAAGTGGCGATTAGCGACCGCATCTCAGCGGTGCAAAAAGCCTATTACACCATTGATTACGACAAACAACAGCACCCCATCGCGCCGCTGGACGGCGTCTTTGACAGCCGTAGCGAACAGGCGCGCTTTGCCGTCGAAGGGCTGGCCGCGGGCGAGCACGTCATTGTCGTGCGGGCCATCGACATTCTCGACAACATCGGCGTGCGGCAAATCGTCATCCAAATCAAGTGAACCAGCCCGCACAATAGCAGACCGGCATGACTTGAACGATTCGAGCTGTGGATAGTCTTTTGCATCCTATTCTGCGTCCATCTGCGTCCATCTGCGGATCATCTTATGAATGATGTAGGATTGCAATACATGCGCCGCGCCCTGCGGTTAGCGCAACGAGGGCGTGGCAAGGTCAGCCCTAATCCCATGGTCGGCGCGGTGGTGGTGCGCGGGGACTACATCGTCGGCGAAGGAGCCCACCTAAAGGTCGGCGGTCCCCACGCCGAGATCCACGCTTTGCGCCGGGCCGGCAACGAGGCGCGGGGGGCCGATCTCTATGTCACGCTGGAGCCTTGCTCCTTCCACGGCCGCACTCCGCCCTGTACTGAAGCTGTGCTGCGCGCTGGCATTAAAAGGCTCTACTGCGCGATGGAAGATCCCGACGAGCGCGTGGCCGGGCAGGGGATCGCCGCGCTGCGGGAACAGGGCGTTGCCATTGACGTCGGGCTTTGCGCTGAGGAGGCGCGCCGCCTCAACGCGGCTTACATCAAACACCGCACCCAAAACCTGCCCTTGGTCCTGCTCAAGCTGGCGCAGACCCTCGATGGCCGCATTGCGGCGCGCAGCGGCGATGCGCGTTGGATCACCGGGGATCGAGCGCGACGCCACGTTCATCGTTGGCGCTCTTGGGTCGATGCCGTAGCCGTGGGCGCGGGCACCGTGCAAGCCGACGATCCCCTTTTGACGGTGCGCCACGTGCCCGGGCGCGACCCGCGACCCATCGTCATAGACGGACGTTTGCGCACCTCGCCCGAAGCTCGCGTCTATCAGCGGCCCGGTGCCGTGCTCGTCACCGCAGAGGACACGCCCGCCGACAAGCGCCGGGCCTACGCAGCCAAAGGGACCGAGGTTTGGACTTTTCCAGCTTCTACCGGGCGCATCGACTTGCGCTTGCCCTTTGCACGCATGGCGCAAGAGGGCATGACCAGCGTCCTCATTGAAGGCGGTGGCCAGTTGGCCGCGGCCGCACTCGGCGACCGCGTCGTTGACCAAGTCCTGCTCTACCTCGCACCGAGGCTGATGGGCGAGGGGGTTGCTGCCATTGGCGACTTAGGCGTCGAACGCGCGGCCGAGGCCATTCGCCTTGCGTCCTGTCGCACCCAGCGGCTAGGACCCGACCTGCTCTACACGGCTGAGGTACAATACACTTGTTCACCGGACTCATAGAAGAACTCGGGAGCGTGCGCGGCCGCGTGCGCCGAGGCGCTTTCCAGCAGTTGGAAATCGCCGCCGAGCGCGTTCTCGACGGTTTGCAGGTGGGGGACAGCGTCAATATCGACGGGGTTTGCCAGACCGCCGTGGCCGTCGGAGAAAGCGGCTTTTCGGTCGAAACAGTCGCCGAAACGCTCGCCCGTACGACCTTGGGCACCCTCGGCATCGGGCAAGCGGTCAACCTAGAACGCCCCCTCCGCGCCGACCAGCGGCTCGGCGGCCACCTCGTCTTGGGACACGTCGATGGCATAGCCCGCATTCGTCGGCGCACGGAGCACGATGGGGAGCATCGCTTCGAAATCGAGCCACCGCCCGCGCTCGCTCGCTATATCGCCACCAAAGGCTCAGTGGCTCTCGACGGCATCAGCCTGACAGTGGCCGAGGTCAGCGGCGATGCCTTTACGATTGCAGTCATTCCGCATACATTTGATAACACAACGCTTAGCCACCGGCGCGCCGGTGATTCCGTCAACCTCGAAGTCGATGTGATTGCCCGTTATGTCGAGCGTTTGCTCGGCGAACAACCCCAGCTCAGCTTCGAGAACTTGCGCGATATGGGATACTGAGCAATGCTCGATTTCAACACCATTGAAGAAGTAGTAGAGGACCTGCAAAACGGCCGTATGGTCGTGCTCGTTGACGAGTGCGAAGTCGTGGGCGAGGGCGTGCTGGTAATGCTCGCCGAGCAAGCCACTGCCACCTCGGTCAACTTCATGACCCGCTGCGCCAGCAGCCCGCCCGTAGTCGCCGCCACCGAGGAGCACCTCAAAGCCCTTGAACTGCACATGCAGATCTCCAAGGCCCACGAGCCGATGGACGCCTCGATCATGGTCTCGGTCAATGCCCGCGCCATTGAGGGCACCGGCGTTTCGGCTCAGGACCGCGCCGCGACTATCCGCAAACTAGCCGACCCCGACAGCGTGCCCGAAGACTTCGTCCAGCCCGGGCACGTCACTCCGCTCCAAGCCCAACCGGGCGGGGTGTTGCGCCGCGCTGGCCATACTGAAGCCGCGGTCGATTTGGCGCAGATGGCCGATTGCCAGCCCGTGGCCTTGATCGCCGCCATCCTAGACGAAGCAGGTGCGCTGGCCGACGCGTCCTACCTGCTCGACTTCGCGCGCGAACACGACCTCAAGATCACCACCATCCACGACCTGATTGCCCATCGCCGCCGCACCGAGAAACTGATTCATCTAGAGGCTCAGTCGCCCATGCCAACCCGCTACGGCGAATTCACGGCCTATGCGTACCGCAGCTTGGTTGACGACAACCCGTACCTCGCCCTCGTGTACGGCGAGGTCGCCGCCGGCCGCGACACCTTGGTGCGCATGCACTCGGGTTGTCTGACCGGCGACGCGCTCGGCTCACTGCTGTGCGACTGCGGTGAGCAGCTAGCGCAATCCATGCAGCTCATTGCCGCAGAGGGGCGCGGTGTCATCGTCTATATTCAGCATCACGAAGGACGCGGCATCGGCATTTTGCACAAGCTCAAGGCATACGAGCTGCAACAGCAACAGGGCCTCGACACCATTGAAGCCAACCACGCCCTCGGCCACCCCATGGACTCGCGCGACTACGGCATCGGTGCCCAAGTGCTCTACGATCTAGGATTGCGCCGAGTGCGCTTTTTGACCAACAATCCCAAGAAGCGGGTCGGCTTGGATGCCTATGGCCTGACCGTCGTCGAGCAAGTGCCCATTGAGGCAGCTCCCAACCCGCACAACATCCGCTACCTAACAACCAAGCGCGACAAGATGGGCCACGCCCTCTTGCTCAAGCGCCCAGCCGCCGAGGACGAAAACCATGCCAAAAGTGCATGAAGGACAGCTCGACGCCCGAGGCCGCAAGTTCGGCATTGCGGTCAGCCGCTTCAACGACTTGGTGACCACCCGGCTCCTCGACGGCGCGTTGGACTGCATCCAGCGACACGGCGGCGACAGCAGCGACATAGAGATTGCTTGGGTCCCCGGAGCCTTTGAGCTGCCCATTGCCGCCAAGAAGCTAGCGGGCACGGGCCGCTTCGACGTCGTCATCTGCTTAGGGGCCATCGTCCGCAGCGACACGCCTCACTTCGACTACGTGGCCAGCGAGTCGGCCAAGGGCATTGCCCGCGTCGGTCTCGACAGCGGCATCCCGGTGATCTTTGGCGTCATCACTGCCGACACGGTCGAGCAGGCCGTGCAGCGCGCGGGCGTCAAGGCCGGCAATCGCGGCTGGGACGCCGCCCTCAACGCAGTTGAAATGGCCAGCTTGATGGCCGAGTTAGGATGAGCGGCGAGGACGATTTTTTTGGCGATGGGACCTCTGCCGACGAGGCACCTCCCAACAACCGCCACGGCGCCCGCCAAGTGGCCTTGCAGGCCCTGTACTGGGAGCAAAGTGCGGCAACCGACTCATGCGGCGCGTTGGATCAGCTTTGTGCGCGCTTTGGCCTCGCGCCAGAGGTGCAATCCTTTGCGACGGAACTCTTGCAGCGCGCAGCCGAGCATGCAGGCGAATTGGACGAACTGGCCGCAGCCCAAATCCATCACTGGCGCTGGGAGCGCATCGCCCGCATCGATCGCTTAATTTTGCGCTTGGCCTTGGCCGAAATGCTCTTTATTGAGGAAATTCCCGTCCGGGTCTCCATTTTTGAAGCTGTCGAACTAGCCAAGTCCTACAGCACCGATAAGTCTTATGCGTTCGTCAATGGCGTTCTCGACGGCGTCGTGCGCCAGAAGGGACTCAGCGTTTGAGGTTGACCATGTGTAGAGTCCCGCGACGCGGTACTAGTTAAGAGGATTTAGTATGCTCAACTTGCTCGTAAAAAAATTCCTTGGCTCGCAGGCAACGCGCCAGTTCAAGCGCACGCTGCCACAAGTAAGCCAGATCACTCAGCTAGCGGCTTCGTACCAATCTCTAAGCGACGCGCAGCTCCAAGCCAAAACCGCGACCTTCCGCCAAGACCTACAGGCGCGCAACGCGGACAGCCGCCAGCAGCTCGAAGCCATCGAAGAGCGCCTGCGCGGCGATCTAGAACCTGAAGAGCGCGAGCAGCTCAACGATCGGTACGGAGAGCTAGACAACGCCATCCGCGACGTGGAGGCGGCTTTTCTCGAAGAAATCATACCTGAAGCCTTCGCCATGGTCGTCGAGACCTGCCGCCGGCTCTTGGGCCGCACGTGGGACCGCGCCGGCGAATCTGTCGAGTGGGACATGGTGCCCTACGACGTGCAGATTTTCGGCGGCATCTCGCTGCACCAAGGCAAGATCGCCGAAATGGCTACCGGTGAGGGCAAGACCTTAGTGGCGACCATGCCCCTCTTCCTCAACGCCATCCCCCAACGCGGCGTCCACCTCGTTACCCACAACGAATACCTCGCCCGGCGCGATGCCATGTGGATGGGGCCAATCTACAATTTCTTGGGGATGTCCGTGGGCATCATCCAAGACGTGTTTCAGACCGGGGCCGAGGCATATATACTCCAAGCGCCCGAAGGCGTGCCCGAGGAATTCCACTGGAAGCGGACCGACCACAGGGGCGCGTACAACGCCGATATTGTGTACGCCAATCACAGCCAAGTCGGCTTTGATTACCTCCGCGACAACACGGCTGTGCTATTCGAAGACCTGATGCAGCGCGAATTCAACTACGCCATCGTCGATGAAGCTGACTCGATCCTCATCGACGAGGCGCGCACCCCGCTCATTCTCTCCGGCACCGTCCCCGACTCCACCAATCAATACAAAGAGATGCGCCCGCTCGTGGAACGGCTGATGAGGGCTCAGACCAACTTGGTCAATAAAATCATCGCCGGGGCCGAGCAGGCGGGCAAGGAATCGGGAGATTACGACTACGACACGGGGATTGCACTGCTCAAGGCCACCCGCGGCGCTCCCACCAATCGCCGGTTGGCCAAAATTCTGCAGGAGGAAGGCGTCAAGCGGCTGATCAACCGGATTGAGGCCGACTACATGCGCGACAAGCGCCTCAACGAGCTTGACGAAGATCTCTTCTTCGTCGTCGATGAGAAGGCCAATACTATCGACTTAACCGAGAAGGGGCGCGACTTGCTCTCACCCAATGAGCAGGCCCTCTTCGTGCTGCCCGACATCAGCATCGAGATTGATGCGATCCGCAACGACCCGGACCTCAGCGCCGAGGACAAGGCCCGCAAAGAGGAAGAGATGCACCGCGATTACGCCGAGAAAAGTCAAGCGGTGCACAACATCAATCAACTGATGAAGGCCTATACGCTCTTCGAAAAGGACGTTCAGTACCTCGTCTCCGAAGACGGGCGGGTGATCATTGTCGATGAAGCTACGGGCCGACCGCAGCCCGGCCGGCGCTTTGCCGATGGCCTACACCAAGCGCTAGAGGCCAAAGAGGGGGTGAAGTTAGAAAAAGAAACCCGCACCGTGGCTAGCATCACCGTCCAGAACCTCTTCCGCATGTACCACAAACTGGCCGGCATGACCGGCACGGCCGAGACCGAGGCCAGCGAACTGTGGGAGATCTACAAGCTCGACGTGGCCGTCATCCCCACCAACCGCCCGATTCGCCGCTTTGACCAAGAAGACCAGATATTCCGCACCAAGCGCGAGAAATACAACGCGATCATCGAGGAGATCGACCGCCTGCACAAGCTCGGCCTGCCAGTGTTAGTGGGCACCATCTCGGTCGAGGTCTCCGAACTGCTCAGCCGAATGCTCAGCCGACGCGGCATCAAGCATCAGCTACTCAACGCCCGCCACCACGACAAAGAGGCCCAAATCGTCGCCGAAGCCGGTCGAGCTGGTGCAGTCACCATTGCCACCAATATGGCCGGGCGCGGCACGGACATTAAGTTAGCGCCCAAGGTCGTCCACCTCGACCGCCAGATCGTCGAGTCCGACCTCACCCTCGAAGACAAGCTGCCGGTCGGCCAAGGCTTGCGCCAATACTTGCAAGAAAACCCCAGCGGCTTGCAGGTCATCGGCACCGAGCGCCACGAAGCGCGGCGCATCGATCGCCAGTTGCGCGGTCGATCGGGACGTCAAGGCGACCCCGGGTCCTCGCGCTTCTACCTGTCGCTCGAAGACGACCTGATGCGGCTGTTCGGCTCGGAGCGCATTGCCTCCGTCATGGATAAGCTCGGGGCCGAAGAGGGCGAGGTCATCGAGGCCGGCATGGTCACGCGGTCGATTGAGCGGGCGCAAAAAAAGGTCGAGGCCCGCAACTTTGAGATGCGCAAGCACGTGCTCGACTACGACGACGTCATGAACCAGCAGCGCCAAGTCATCTACAATCGCCGCCGCGACTTGCTAGAGCAAGAAAGCGCCCGCGAGCAAATCGCGGAAATGATCGAAGAAAGCGTCGATGACATCTTGGCCTCGCACGTCGATGCAGACAGCCTAGCAGAGGAGTGGGATTGGGAGGGCCTGCAAACCGAGTTTGGCAGCACCTTCTTTTTGGGCTATTCCATCCCCGAAGGCGAGCGCGCCCACGCCAGCATCGATAGTCTGCGCGAGCAGCTACTCACCACTGTGCGCGAAGCCTATCAGCGCCGCATTGACGTAGTCGGCGAGGAGATTTTCCGCGAAGTCGAAAAGGGCCTCTCCCTGCGCACCATCGACACCTGCTGGCAGGAACACCTCCACGAAATCGACGAACTCAGGGACGGGATCGGCTTTGTCGGCGTCGGCGGGAAAAACCCCCTCATAGAATACAAGAAGGGGGCCTATGACATGTTTGAGAGCCTAATCGGCCGCATTGCCCAAGAGACGCTGCGCAACCTCTTCCAGCTACGCATCGACATCGGGACCGAAGCTTTGGAGCCAGCGCGTCGGCCAAGTCGCATCAGTGCGGTCCATCAAGACGCCACCAACATGGGCTTTCGCGGCGTCGAGCCAGCCCCGACGGGTGTACCCGGCCAGCCCACGCAACTGCGCGGCTCAGGCGGCGGCAGCAGCGAGGGCCAAGCCGTGCGCCAGCCGGTCGTCCGCGAACAGCCCAAGGTCGGGCGCAACGCCCCCTGCCCCTGCGGCAGCGGCAAGAAGTACAAGCGCTGCCACGGCATCAATGCCTAAGCGTGGAAAGCGATATGAGTTTCTGGGAAGTACTCTGTCTGGTGGTGTACAGCATCATCATCGCCGTTCTGGGGATTTACGGCCTCCACCGCTACCAGCTACTGCGCCTGTTTTATCGGCATCACCCAACCCCAGTTCCCCAGCCCGACCGCTTTGCCGAGTTGCCCTTCGTCACGATCCAGCTACCGCTCTACAACGAATATCACGTGGTCGAGCGCCTGCTAGAGGCCGTGGGCCAGATCGATTATCCCCGCGACCGCCTGCAAATCCAAGTCCTCGACGACTCGCAGGACGAAACCCGCGACAAGGCGCGGGAAGGGGTTGCGCGGCTGGTGGCCCAAGGGCTGGATATCGAGTACCTCGGCCGCACCAACCGCCACGGCTTTAAGGCCGGGGCCTTGGCCGCGGGGCTAGAGCGCGCCCAAGGCGAATTTGTGTTGGTGCTCGACGCCGATTTCGTGCCCACCCCCGACATCCTACAACGAGCCATTCACTACTTTACCGACGATTCCATCGGCATGGTGCAGATGCGTTGGGGGCATCTCAATCGCTCCTACTCGCTCCTGACGCGCATCCAGTCAATCTTTCTCGACGGCCACTTCGTCGTCGAGCACACGGCCCGCAACCGCTCGGGTCGCTTCTTCAACTTCAATGGCACTGGGGGGATCTGGCGCAAAAAGGCCATCTACGACGCCGGCGGCTGGCAGCACGACACGCTCACCGAAGACCTCGATTTGAGCTACCGCGCCCAACTGGCGGGCTGGCAGTTTCTCTATCTACCCGAGATTGAAGTGCCCGGCGAGATCCCGGTCGAGATCAATGCCTTCAAGTCGCAACAGCATCGCTGGACCAAGGGCGCGGTCCAGACGGCCAAGAAGGTGCTGCCGCGGATCTGGCGCTCTGCGCTACCAGCCAAGGTCAAGGTCGAGGCCACCTTCCATCTGACGGCCAACCTCTGCTACATTATGATGTTATTGATGGCCCTATTGACCGTTCCAGTGCTTTCCATTCGCTCGCAGCTCGGCTGGGAGCGGTTCTTTATCATCGACCTGCCGCTGTTTTCTTTTGCCACCATGGCCATTTCCGGCTTCTACATTACCTCCCAGCGCGTGCTCTATCCAGATTGGCGACGACAGATCAAGTACTTACCCATGTTGATGGCCATTGGCATGAGTCTCTGCATCAACAACACCCGAGCGGTAATAGAGGGCCTCGTCGGGTACCAAACTGCTTTTCTCCGCACTCCCAAATACGGGCTTACCGGACGCCGCGCCGTCCGGCTTCAGCATCGGGGCCGCAAACAAGGCCAGCGGCGCAAGTACCTAAGCCGCTGGCCGCTACTGTCTTTGGGCGAACTAGGCATGGCGCTCTACTTTGTCTTTGCCCTCTACCACGCCTATGCGACTGGCCTCTACTTGGGGATGCCCTTTCTGCTGCTGTTCCACACCGGCTTTCTCTACACCGGTTTGCTCTCCAGCGGCCAGCGCTGGTTTCATCGGGTATCATAGAACGCAAAAAGCCCCCGGCCACAGGAGGCTGGGGGCTTTTGCTCGCTTGAATACCGTCTGGATTACTGGGCCACTCCAGCGGAAAATCCGGCAATTTATGGCGATCCCACAAGACGTTCATGCCGTTGTGGTGCCGCTTGGTGAATTTTTCGATGTGACGCACGCCGATATCGACGTTGCTCTTCTCGCGCCGCATTTCGCGCCCCTTGTCTCCGGACAACTCAATGGCCTGCGAAGCCTTGTCGACATAGAGGTTGTGGGTCACGCGCAGTTCGCGGTATGTGAGATCCCGGGGAAAGGTCTGCAGTTGCGCCACGTATTCGTTGATGAGCTGACGCGCCTTGACTAGATCCGCTTCGGAGATCTCGCTGAGCGGCTTTCTCAGATGCTCAATAGTATCGACAATCTGTCGGTTTTTGTCGTCCAGCTCCTTCAACTTCGTCACATACTCGATGAGTATCCGCTTGTCTTCCTCCTCGGTCCCACACCCGACCAAGCCAAGCGCCAGTGCCAATACAGCTAGTATCCTCGACATATAGACCTCCCTATAGGGGTGAGATTGTCTGTTTAGTCGGCCTCAAAATACGCCGTAGAGGGGGGAAAATCAAGCACTCTCTACGCTGGACCCTATTGACGAGGCTTATGTGCCCTCATAATATCAACTTTTTCGCATCCCAAGCTCTCACTTAAGGACGCCTATTCCATGATAACTCGCCAACAGATCCAATCCCAGCTCGACAACTGCCTGCTGGAGGCCAAATTCCCCCAGTGGGAGTCGCGCTATAAGCGCGGCAAGGTGCGCGATATGTACTTGCTCGAAAACCATCGCGTGCTAATCACTACGGATCGCCAGAGCGCATTCGATCACGTGCTCGGCACCATTCCTCTCAAGGGCCAAGTGCTCAACCGCATCGCCCAGTACTGGTTTGAGCAGACCCAAGACATCGCCCCCAATCAAGTCCTCTCAGTGCCCGACGCCAACGTCACCGTCGCCCGCGAGCTGGACATCCTGCCCGTCGAGGTGGTGGTGCGCAAGTATATGACCGGCAGTTCAGACACCGCCATCTGGACCCATTACAACAGCGGCGTGCGCCACTATTGCGGCCACACGTTGCCCGACGGCATGGTCAAAAACCAACCTTTCGACGAAGCAATTATCACGCCGACTACCAAGGACGAAGTCCACGACGAACTGATTTCGCGCGACGAGATCATCGCCCAAGGCCTAGTTCCAGAAGACACTTGGAACCAAGTCGAGGAGATCGCCCTCGCGCTCTTTGCTCGCGGCGAGGATCTGGCGGCCAAGCAAGGGTTAATTCTCGTCGACACCAAGTACGAAATGGGGCTAGACGCGGACGGGCGCATCACGCTTGCCGACGAGATCCACACGCCCGACTCGTCGCGCTTCTGGATCAGCGACACCTACGCAGAGCGCCATGCCCGCGGCGAGGAGCCCGAAAGCCTCGACAAGGAATTTTTGCGCCTCTGGCTCCGCGACAAGGGCATTTCCGACGACAATATTCCCGCGCTCGACGACGAGATCCGCTGCCAAGTTGCCGAGCGCTATATCGATCTTTTCCAACGGGTTACGGGCACGGACTTCGACGCCGAACTCGGCGCAACGCCGGTTTTGCAGCGCATCGAGGAGCGGATTGCGGAGTACCTCAACTAATTAGAGCGCTATGGTCAAAAACTTGCTCCGCGCCTTTTTGGTCTTCCGCTTGGAGTTTCATCAGCCCACCCTCAATTTTGAGACCATGTTGAGCTATTGGCGGCGCGCGCCCATCGTCCAGTACGTGATTGAAGACGACGGCGAGCAGCGCAGCAGTGCACTCAAGCGCCGGCTCGACGAGGTCTATCCCTTCTAATGCTGCATCGCCAGCTCAGAAACGCCTTGGAGGAAATTTTCGGCGTATCCTTTGTCTCCGAGGCACTCGCCAACGCGCCCATCGCCCAAATTGTCCTCTACGAACGGCGCGAGGATTTCAAAAAGACCGTCCTCGGCTTCCAGCGAATCAACTTTCGCGACGAACACACCGCGTATGCCGCGACCATGGAGCGCGAATTGGGCATCGCCCTGATCTGCGCCCTGCTCGACAACGACACGCGCGAGCTAGTTTCCGAACTTGGCCTCAATTATCTATAGCCATCCGGGTGGTGGATCGTCTTGTCCATCCTATTCTGCGTCTATCTGCGTCCATCTGCGGATCATCTTGTGAATGATATAGGATTGCTATATGAGCAAGCTGCTCGCCTTTGACCTAGGAGCCGAGAGCGGCCGCGCCATTGTCGGGCATTTCAACGGCGAGCACCTAGCGCTAGAAGAACTGCACCGCTTTGCAAACGGTCCGGTGCAAGTCTTCGACCGTCTCTACTGGGACCCTTTGCGCCTCTTCGCCGAGATGAAACAGGCTCTTGGCCTCTTTACTAGTACACACGGCAAGGCTCTCGATGCCATTGGCGTCGATACCTGGGGCGTCGATTTCGCCCTCCTCGGACCTGGGGACGTGCTGTTGGACAATCCGCGCAACTACCGCGACCCGCGCACCGACGGCATGTTAGAGCAAGCCTTTGCGCGGGTGCCGCGCGAGGAAATTTTTGCCCGCACCGGCGTGCAGTTTTTGAAGCTCAACACCTTGTATCAACTGCTTTCGCTGCGCGACTCGCCCTTGCTGGAATGGGCGCAGACCTTCCTGATGATGGCCGACCTGTTCAATTTTTATTTTACCGGCAACAAGACCTGCGAATTTTCCAACGCCACTACCACCCAGTTCTACGATCCGCGCCAAGGCACTTGGTCGGTCGAACTCCTAGAAGGATTGGGGCTACCGACCCATTTCCTGCCCCAGATCGTCCAGCCTGGAACTCGTATAGGCTCGCTCCTGCCCTCTATTGCTGCTGAAACAGGGCTTGGCTCGGTCCCGGTCGTCGCTCCAGCTACCCACGATACGGGCGCGGCCGTGGCCGCAGTGCCCGCCGAAGTCCGCGACTACGCCTATATCAGTTCGGGAACTTGGTCGCTGATGGGCGTCGAGCTCGATCAACCGCTCATCAGCGATCAGGCATTCCAGTACAACTTCACCAATGAAGGGGGTGTCGGGCCGACCTACCGCTTCCTCAAAAACATCATGGGGCTGTGGCTAATACAGGAGTGCCGGCGCGCGTGGCAGCGCGAGGGACGCGCCTTTTCCTACGACGAGCTGACGGCCATGGCCCAAAGCGCTGCGCCCTTTACCGCTTTCGTCGATCCAGACGCCGAGTGCTTTCTCGCGCCGGGCGACATGCCCGCCAGAATCCGCGCCTATTGCCAAGAAACGGGCCAAGCCGTTCCCGCCGACGAGGGACGCGTCGCGCGCGTGGCCCTCGAAAGCCTAGCGTTTAAGTACCGCTACGTCCTCGACGCGCTAGAGACTATTCTCAGCCGCCGCCTCGAATGCATCCACATAGTCGGTGGCGGGATCCAAAACCGCCTGCTCTGCCAGTTTACCGCCTCGGCTACCGGTCGCCCGGTCGTCGCCGGGCCGCTCGAAGCCACGGCCATCGGCAATCTAATGCTCCAGCTTATGGGCCTAGGCCAGATGGCCTCGCTGGCCGAAATCCGCCAAGTCGTGCGCCACTCCTTCGCGCCCGTTGTGTACGAGCCGGAACAAACCGCCGCTTGGGACGCGGCCTACGACCGCTTCCGCTCGCTACTCTCTCCGGCCTGATCCCGGCTGGAACCGCGCTCTTCCTCAGTCGTCCTACTTAAGAACCAGTATTTTCTCTTTTCGATGTTTTGGCTACTTATGGGAAAAAGCAGCCTCGATTCGCGAGGTCTAGCCGAGTCCTACTGGCGCGACATTCAGCATTTTCAGCCGCTGAGCCGCCAACGAGAGATCGAGCTAGTACACAGAGCACGCGCTGGCGACGAGCGCGCCATGCACCAGATGGTCGAAGCCAACTTGCGCTTTGTCGTCCGCATCGCGCGGGGATACCACGGGCGTGGGCTTTCCTTTATGGAGCTGATTTCCGAGGGCAACCTCGGGCTGTTGGAAGCCATCCAGCGCTTCGACGAAACGCGTGGCTTTAAGTTCATCACCTATGCGGTGTGGTGGATTCGCCAAGCGATCCTCCGCGCCCTAGCCGAACACGGCAAAATTGCTCGCCCGCCATTGAGCCGGGTCAATGATCTGCAAAAAGTCGAGCGGTGGACGAGTATCCTCGCCCAAAAACTGGGTCGCGATCCCACCCCCGAAGAAATCGCCAACAGCGCTGAATTATCACTGGAGCGGACGCACAATGCCCTTTACATGGCCCAACCCGATGTTTCGATGGACACGCCGACCTTTCCCGATGAAAGGGAGCCACTAATAGCCACTTTCGCGGCTCGCACGCCCGATCCAGCCGATAGCTATGAGCGCGCCGCGCTTTCTCATACCTTGCACGCGTGCCTCGACCTGCTGGACCGACGCGAGCGCCTAGTCGTCCGCGCCTATTTCGGCCTTGAAGACCAAGATCCCCAGACGCTGGAGCAAATCGGCATGCAATTGGGCCTCACACGCGAGCGAGTGCGCCAGCTCAGGGACCAAGCTCTCGATAAAGTGCGAACCCACGCTGGCGATCTACTGCTCGAGCTTTCCAACAGTCCCATGTAGCAAGACGCGCACGCGGTGCGAGGCGGAGGCATAGGGCTTGATTGAGTACGGCAAAAGGCTTTCTTTTTTATTTAGAACTTTGAATAGTATTCTCACAGGATAAAAATACTTTATGTCTTACAATTTAGCCGATCTCCACACCCATTCTCTGTGCTCCGACGGGTTGCGGACGCCGACTGAAGCGGTCGAAGAGGCCTGCGAAGCGGGCTTGCAAGCGATGAGTTTGACCGATCACGACACAGTCCAAGGCGTCCCCGAAGCCACGGCGGCCGGCGAGCGGATGCACATGGAAGTGGTGCCCGGCACCGAACTGAGCGCCCACATCCGAGATCGCGAAGTACACATTCTCGCCTACTGCATCGACTACCAAGACGATCAGCTCGGTACGACCCTCGCCAAGTCTTTTCAAGCCCGCCACCAGCGGGGGATCGCGATCATCAAAGCGCTCAACAGCATGGGGCTGACCGTCAGCCTCGACGACGTGCTCTCCCAAGCGAACGGCAGCCCCCTTGGGCGGCCGCACATCGCCGCGGCCATGGTGGAAAACGGCCTAGTAGCCGACAGAGATGAAGCCTTCAGCCGCTACATCGGCGATCGCGGGCCAGCCTTCAGGCCCAAACCCTACGCCGCAGCCCAAGACCTCATCGCCCTCATCCATCGCACGGGGGGCGTAGCGGTGCTCGCCCACCCTAGCATCAGTCTCCCCGAGTCCATTATCGAGCAGTTAGTCGCCTACGGACTCGACGGCATTGAGGTCTTCCACCCGTCCCACCAGCCAGCGCAAATGGAATACTACGACCAACTCGCCGACCGCTACGGCCTAATCAAGTCGGGAGGGTCCGATAGCCACGGCGACAGCGAGGGCACCCGCATCGGCGACTACGGAGTCGGCTACGAAGTAATCGAGGCCATGCGCGAGCGGGCCGCTACCTATGCTTGAGTGGCCCATTGCTGGCCGCAGTAAAAATGCTCGCTTGATGACCAATTTCTTTTTTCGCCAGATCCTCCTCTTCTCTTTCTCGCTACTCGTCCTCGCGCCCCATCTATCGCCCGGACATGCGCTTCGGCCCCAGCGCTTCCACCAAGCATCCGAGCCTATCCGCGGGCTTTTCGGCACTTCAATCGGCGACGTCGTCTGGAGTGGGCGCTATCTATGGGTCGGCACCGAAAATGGGGTGGCGCGGCTCAATCCAGCGCAAAGCAGCGGTCTCAACTCCACGGATTGGGTCACCTTTACCGAACTCAACGGCCTCGGCCGCGGCGCAGTCAGCGCCCTCGACGCGGTCGGCGATACCGTGTGGGTAGCGACCTTGGTCGATTCGGTCACCGCCGGACAGGGCGTGAACCAAGCGGGCGCCGGATTGAGTTTTTCCCACGACGGCGGCGACTCTTGGCATCACATTCCCAACGAGTTCATCTTCGACCCCACCAAGGCCGGTTTTGAGCGCAGCCCCGGCACGACCATCCTCAATGCTTGTTTTGACCTCTCTATCGACGGCGAAGCTGTGTACGCCGCCTTCTTCGCTGGCTCCACTGTGCGTTCGCTCGACCAAGGCCGCACTTGGGAACCCTTCTTGCCCGGCGGCGCAGACGAGATCGTCTTCTTCGCCAGCGACACGGCGGCCGACAGGTTGCGGATGGTGGCCGATAGTCTCGCCAGCGCAAGTGCCGGTCCAGACGACATCGCCCAGTTGCGCGCGGACGCCGACAGCTTGGCCAGCCAAGAATTCCTGCACCGCACTTTTGCGGTTGTAGCTTACGGGGATACGGTGTGGATCGGCACTGCCAGTGGGATCGCCTTCACCTTTGATGGAGGCCAGCATTGGCAAAATGCCAAAGTGCGCCTCGGCGCAGAGGGCACGCCCCTCCCAAGCCACCCGGCTGGCAACTGGGTCGTCGCCCTCGAACGCCAAGTACTGCCCGACGGCACCACGGCCATCTGGGCGGGCACCAATACCACCACATCGCCCGGCCAAGCCCAAGCCATCAGCGTCAGCCGCGACCTCGGTCAGACCTGGGGCCACACCGGGCCGACTTTTGCTTGGGATTTCGCTTTTACCCCCAATTTTGTTTGGGCCGGCACGGACCAAGGTTTGCTAGCCAGCCCAGACCCAACCCTGCCGACCGACTCAGAACGCGTCTGGGACACCATTGAAGTCGTCGATGGACAGCCCCTGACCGGCACCTTCGTCGGGCTTGCAGCGGTGGGTGATGTGCTCTGGGCGGGTGCCGAACACGGCCTCGGGCGCTCTGAGGACGAAGGGAGCACTTGGCGCGTCATCCGCGACCTAGTCCGCACGCGCACGCTCGACGATAGGACCTTCGTCAGCACCGGAGGCGTGCCCGACAGCACGGCGCTCGCATACGCAGCACCCAATCCTTTCGCCCCCTCGCGCGAAACCACGACTATCGTCTTTAGTCTGTCACGCGACGCAGAAGTCTCCGTGGCGATCTACGACTTTGCCAGCAGCCTAGTCCGCGACCTTGCAACGGACGCGCCTTTTGCCGGCGGAGTCGATCACCGCATCCTTTGGGATGGCCTCGATCAAGACGGCCAACCGGTAGCCAACGGCACGTACTTTTATCGCATTGCCCTAAACACTGGTCAACAGGCCTTTGGCAGAGTGGTGGTGCTCGATTGAAAACGCTCTTCGCGCTATTGCTCGCGGCCTCTGCCGCGCACGGGGCCGATTTCGCGGCCGCCTTTCTCAAAACAGGGCTGGGAGCCCGCGGCCTAGGGCTGGGAGCCTTTGTCGCCGCGGCCGACGATGCGTCGTCCCCCTATTGGAATCCGGCCGGCCTCGCCCGCTTGCGCGGCAAAACTCTAGAGACCTCCATTCAGTCGCTCTCGCTGGGACGACGTCAAGGCAGTGCCGCTGTTGCGCTCAACGTTCGCGGCGACATGGGCTTTGGCTTTGCTTGGTCTCATGCCGCAGTCGGCGGGATCAAGGGCCGCACCGCTAGCGGCCAGTACACTGGGACGATTGAGGACCGAGCCAATGCTTTTATCTTCGGCATAGGCCGTTCCCTTGGGTCTCGCCTAGCGGTTGGTTTGGCCGTTAAAGTCCTCAGACAGAGCATTGACGTTCCCGCAACTCCCAAGGCCACGGCCAACGGCAGCGGCTTCGACTTGGGGGTGCAGTTCCGCGCGGCTGAGCATACTTGGCTCGGGGCCGGCATATCCAATCTCAGCACCAACCTTGCCTGGAAGGTGCGCCACGCCGATCAGCGGTCAAATGCCACCGAGAATGCCCTGCCGCGCAGCCTCGTCTTTGGCGCGTCACAGCGGCTTTTGGACGCCCTGTTGTTGGCTACCGAGGTGCGCGACGACGGAGAACAAAGCGTCAATCTGGGGGCCGAGTGGCAGCTAAGTGCGTTGCTTGAGGTGCGCGGCGGCCTGCACCGCCTCGGGGCCGAAGACGGTAGTCAACTCTCGGCGGGGTTGACCTTGAGCCCGGCGCGGCGCGAAACCGTGCAGTTTCAATACGCTTATTTATCCGATCCCCTCGGCGCTGGGGGCCGCACAACCGTGGGTCTGGCGCTGGCGTTCTGACAAGTGATGGCTCTCTTATTGATTGCGCTTTTAACGCTGCCCACGGCCCTCGCTGCCGTAGGCCTACCCGCGCTGCGCCAAGGCGGCGGGGGCCGCGCTGCGGGCTTGGCTGGCGCGGAGACTGCCCTGTTTGCCGCCCAAGCCCTAAATCCGGCAGCTCGGCAATCGCGTGGGCGCAGCGTCGCCTTTAACCACCAAGCCTCGATCCAGCAGATCCGCCAAAACCACTTGCACCTGACGCAAGCCCGCGGCCGCGGCACTTGGGGGCTTTCCGCTCAATTGTGGCAGGCCAACGACCTAGAGCGTCGCACCGGACCCTCGGCTGAGCCGCTGGGGCACTTCGGCGTGTACGAGGGAGCGGTTGGCCTGAGCTACGCCCGCCAGATGGAGCAGACGCGCCTCGGCTTGCAGCTAAAATTCATCCACCAAGCCATTTTCACCCAAAACGCCAGCGGCTTAGCTGCCGACCTCGGGCTGATGCGCGACATCTCAGCCAGCCTGCGCTTGGGGGCTACGGTGCGCAACTTGGGCCGCATGAACCGCCTCGATCAGCGGGAGACGGACCTGCCCTTAGAAGCTCGTTTCGGTGCTGCTTACGTCGGTCGCGCAGACCTGCTCGTGGCCGTCGAAGCGCAAAAGGTGCGCGGCGACGACCTCACGCTGCATCTAGGCGGCGAGTACCGAGCCGGCGGGCACCTGCGCCTACGGGCCGGCTACCAGACCACTGAAAACCGCGGCCTCTCAGCCGGAGTGGGTCTCGCGGCCAAGCAGTGGGTCATCGACTACGCCTATGTGCCTTTTGGCTCGGACTTGGGCGACGCGCACTGGCTCAGCCTCCAGTTGGAAAGCGCAACCCCTTGAACTTCTGGCGCAAAACAGTGTCGCCGGTGGTGCCGCCAGCCCCACCAACTCCGACCGCACTTCCGGTACAGCGCGCTAACTCCTCGCGCTTGTGGGTTCACCTGCTGCTGTTTTTCTGTACCATTGCTTCGACTGCAACCGCTGGTGCCATGCAGCAAGGCGTTGATCCGCTAACCAGTCTCGCGGCCTTGGTCCACCTCGTCGAGGGCCTCCCTTTTGCCGCGACTCTGCTCTTTATTCTTACGGTCCACGAATTCGGCCATTACTTTGCTGCGCGCCGCTGGGGAGTCAGGGCCTCGCTACCCTATTTTCTTCCCCTGCCCTATGTTTCTTTCCTCGGCACGTTGGGCGCAGTCATCAAAATTCGCTCCCCCATCCCCAACAAGCGCGCGCTCCTCGACATTGGTGCCGCTGGTCCTTTAGCGGGCTTTGTCGTCGCCCTAGTAGCCTGCTTCGCTGGGCTTTCCCGCTCGACCGTGGTTTCAGTCGATTACTTTCACTCTTCTCCCATCGAATTGGGGGCACCCTTGCTCTTTTCCGGCATCGCCGCGCTCGTCTTGCCCGCCATTGGGCCTAACCAAATGGTCCTCCTAGACCCAGTGGCTTTTGCCGGTTGGGTCGGGCTGTTTATCACGGCCTTTAATCTCTTTCCTATCGGCCAGCTCGATGGCGGCCATATCGCGTACGCGCTCTTTGGCCCTCGACATCGACAGGTCGCCCGCACGGCCTACGTCGCTTTGTTGGCCTTGGGGCTTTATGGAGTCCTAGCACTGGTGTGGGAATGGCCCCAAGGATGGCCGGGGTGGCTAGCGCTGGCCTTTTTTCTCGCACTTTTTGGCAAGGACCACCCGGCCCCCTACGATCCCTTTATCGCGCTGGACCGCGGCCGGTACTTTGTCGGCTACCTCTGTCTGCTGGTCTTTGTAGTATGTTTCGCTCCCGTGCCTTTTGTCACCTACTGAGCCGTGCCATGATCTCGCTCCGCACATTTCTACTCGCGACACTGTTGGCTGGCTGTGCTATCGGCGAAAGCGAACAAGTGGATTGCCGCTGCGCGCCCGACACGAGTATCGAGCTCTTTCCCCATTGCGCCGACGCGGTCGAAGAGCGCCCCGACCCTAAGACCCCGCTATCAACCCAGATCCCCGACTGCCCCAGCGGACCACAACTCTTCCTGCGCGAGCGCACGCGCCCCGAAGCCGTGCTGGCCAATCTCACTTCTATCTTTCAAGCCCAACCCGAGTTCCGCAGCCCTCAACAATACATGGAGCAGTTTACCGAGGACTTTGTCTTCATCCCCGACCCCGAAGATGTGCAGCTATATCCAGAAGTTTACGCTGTTGACCGCGATACCCTTTGGGGGTCGGCTGAAGAGCGCAATTTCGCCCGCATTGTTCTCTCGCCGGAGCGGATTCTCAGCGCGCACTTTACGCGCTGGTTCAGATCGTCCTTGGACGAGCGCATCCCGTCCGACGACGAACTGCGCGAGATATTCATCTTCCCCTATGAAGCCGAATTCGTCGAGGTAATTGGCGCAGCCGAAGTCGATTCCGTGGCAACAATCGGTATCAAGGGCCTTGCGACAATCGAATTGGTGACGCCTACGGTGGAAAATCCCGTCTGGTCAATCGCGGTTTGGCAAGACCAGCGCGACCGAGCTTCGGCGAAGTTCTCTCTGGGGGAGCTGCGGGCGCTCTTTTCTCAGTGAACGCTCGGCGCGTTTCTTTGATAATCGCCCCGCTGATTTGTATCTTAATATAAATCCATTGTACGACCCCGATCTGGAGGTACGATCGTGAAATTGTTCACCCTCTTGGCCTTTTGCGGCCTCCTTGCCTTGAGTGCCTGCAGCAACCCCTTTGCACCCAAGACCCAACCACCCTCTATAATAGAGCCGGCCGCCCCACCCGCTCCCCCTGCCACAACCCCCGAGCAACTCATGGACAACCTCGACCGCGCTATGAGCACTCGCGACAAGGATCTCTACGAAACCTTGTTCGACAAAGACTTCTTGTTTACCGAGCCGGATTGTCTCGGCGAAGTAGTGTATTTCAACAATCTGGAAGAAGAGTTGGAGATGATGGGCGGCAGTCGCGATGGTTCGAAGCTAGGTATATTCGAGGCATTTCGCGATTTTGACTTTGACTTTGAGCTTACTCGCCGCTTTCAAGAACTTGGCTCCGAACACCCAGAATCTTTTCCCGGGGATCCTGACGGCCACCCAGACGAAGACTGGGAGGTCTTCTATGGCCGGGTCCAGATGCTCATGCTCGACGAGAATGGCAACGGCTTTCGCGTAGATCAGTTTATGACCTACAAGCTCCGCCTCGATCCAGAAGATAACCTGTGGAAAATCGTCCGCTGGGAAAACGATGCCTTGGCCGGCGACTGCGGCGGAGCCGGTAAGCGCTTGGCAAACGTCTTTAGCTGGGCGGCACTAAAGCAACAAGTCGCGCCCTGAGCCAGTGAGTAAACGCTTGGTCAAGCGCCAGCGCCACCCCGGCTGGCACTTGGCTCTTTCGGGTTTGTTGCTAGCTGGCGCGACCATCTTCTTGCTCTACAGGCCCGCGGCAGAAGAACGAACCAGCGATCTGCCCGTCATCGCGCCAGCCGACGCACCCGTTCCCCACCAAGCAGCTAACGCCGACCAGCTAGCCGACGCGCTCTACGCGGGCATCGACAGCGCCTTGGCCGATTTGGGTATCTGGCCGGCACTCTATTCCAAGCGCCGCCAAGAGTACTTCGACCGCATTGAGGTCGGCGTACCCGCCGACTTGCCGCTAGCCGAGGCCAACTTGGGCATTTCGCGCTTTGTCCAGCGGCTCGGCGGCCAAGTCCTCAGCGCCAGCGAGCGGCGGAGCCAAGTCGAAATCCGCAGCGGCTTTGGCGAGGTGCAGACGACCATTTTTATTCTATCTCCGGTCGCCGAGCGCCGCCGCATCGGCAACATTGCTATTGTTATCGACGACTTCGCCGACGACCCTATCGCCGCCCACTTCTGCGCCATACCGCAGCCCCTGACCTTCTCTATCTTGCCCAGAGCAAGCCAAGCACCCGCCCTCGCCGAGCGGGTGCGCACCAACGGACACGAGGTGTTGGTCCACCTGCCGATGGAACCCCAAGGCGGGGCCTCTCTCAGTGCGAACGCCATCCTCGTGGGCCTCGACGACGAGGAAATCCGCCGCCGAGTGCGCCGCGCCTTGCGCAACGTGCCCCACGCCCGCGGGGTCAACAACCACATGGGCTCCAAGGCCACGGCCAACGAACGAGTCATGCGTATAGTGCTCTCTGAACTAAAGGACCGCAACCTGCTGTTTCTCGACAGCCGCACCACGGCCTCGTCCGTCGCCTATCAACTAGCGGTAGATATGGATATTAGAGCCATTAACCGCGACCTTTTTATCGACGAGATCGCCGATGCCCAAACCATTCAGGAAAAACTCTGGGAACTCGCCGCGATCGCGGCTCAGTCGGGCCAAGCCATCGGCGTGGGACACAATCGCAGAGAGACGCTCATCGCCCTATTGGCTGCGTTGCCGCAGCTAGAGAAGCGCGGCTTTCGCTTTGTCCCCGTCTCCCAGCTACTGCCATGAGCGCCTTCCGCTTTGAGCTCGTCGCGCAAGACGCGGCAACCGGAGCGCGGGCCGGCGTCCTCCACACGCCGCACGGCCCGGTGGAGACGCCTGTCTTCATGCCCGTCGGCACCCAAGCCACGGTCAAGACCCTCGACCAACAGGACCTAGCCGCGGCCCAAGCGCAGATCATCCTCGGCAACGCCTACCACCTCTACTTGCGCCCCGGCCACCAGCTCATCGATCGGCTGGGGGGACTCCACGCCTTTATGAATTGGCCCAAGCCGATCCTCACCGACAGCGGCGGCTTTCAGGTCTTCAGCCTCAGCGACCGCAACGAGATCACCGCAGACGGCGTGCGTTTCCAATCGCACTTGGACGGTTCGCATCACTTCTTCACCCCTGAAAAGGTCATGGAAATTGAGCACGGACTCGGTGCCGATATCATCATGGTTTTTGACGAATGCACGCCCTACCCCTGTGGGCGCGACTACGCGCAAGAGTCCATGCAGCGAACATTGCGCTGGGCCGAGCGCTGCCTGAGCCGCCACCGAGAATTGGCGGCTGAGCGCGTCAACCGACCCCCCCAAGCGCTCTTTGGCATCGTTCAAGGAAGTATCTATCCAGACTTGCGCCGCGACTGCGCCCAAGCCCTGATACAACTCGACCTGCCCGGCTATGCCATTGGCGGCCTAGCCGTAGGCGAACCGCGCGAGGACCTGTTCGCGGTCGTGCGCCAGACCACCACCTTCCTGCCAACGGAAAAACCCCGTTACCTGATGGGCGTGGGCCTACCGCACGACTTGGTCGAGGCCGTCGCGGCTGGCGTCGATATGTTCGACTGCGTGGTCCCCACCCGCAATGCGCGCAACGCCACGGCCTTTACCAGACGAGGACGCCTGCGTCTCAAAAACGCCTGCCACGCCGAAGACCCGCAACCGCTCGACGCGGATTGCGCTTGTGCCACTTGCCGCCACTACAGCCGGGCTTACCTGCGCCATCTTTTCCAGACCAACGAAATACTCGGCCTGCGCCTAGCCACCTTCCACAACATCTTTTTCTTTCAGCAGCTAATGCGCGAGATGCGCGACGCAATCATCCGTGGGCACTTCGCGGCCTATCAGGCGGAATTTCTCGCCCGCTACCAAAACCGCTAGCAGGATCGGTTCAGAAGCCCAGGCCACGTCATCCCGCATCTGCGTTCATCTGCGGGAACCCCTTGCGACGGCCGCCAAGGGTTTCCAGACAGCTTCTCAGGCCGCTTGATCGCAAGGCGCACAAACTAGGGCAAACCGCCGCGCGCCGCCCACGTCGAGTTCGGTCGCAAAATCCTTCTTGACTGGCACGGACTGCTCGCCGCAGAAATCGCACTTGCCGCGCTCTGCGTATTCGGGAATCGCCTCTAGTTCAAATTCGACCTGTTTGCGCTTTTCGCGTCCTTGGGAAAACAACCGCGCAAAGTTGAGTACTTGCCGGTCTGTATCGCGCTCCAAGGTCCGCTCTATGATCGCGTCGAGCGCTGGGTCGTCGGGTTTGCCGCCGTCTTCGAGCGTGTGCCAAGCGGCGCGGCGCACCCGCGCGTCTTGATCTTCAAGCATCCGATAGAGCGCCTGCCAAACCTCGTCTATGCTCCGACGCACGTGGCAGGGGCACAAAAAGGACGCCGCCTGTAAGCGATCTTCTGGATCGGCACTGCGCGACAATTGCAACAACTCTTGAATCTCTTCGCGCCCCACGCGCAACTCGCCTTGGCGGAAAGCTGCCCGCTGATACTTGTTCAGTCCTTGGTGCCGCGTCTTGCGTCCTTTTCTGCCCATGGCCAATTCTCCTGTCTCAATCTTGTTATCACCATCTTAATGACGAGCGTGCTGCAATGTCAAAGGGTTTGCAGTAGGGGCGAGCGGCCGCTCGCCCCTGCGATTCTGCGTCCATCTGCGTCCATTTGCGGATTATCTTACGCCGGTATTACTCAGCACGGGGATTTTTATTAAATTTCCTATGACTTTTAATCTACCGAAAGGAATTCGCCCGTGTTTGATCTCATTTCCACAGCCTACGCCCTCGGCGGCGGACCCTCCGACGGCGGCCAACAGCCCAACCCCATCGCCTCGCTCCTGCCCTTTGCGCTGATGTTTCTAGTTCTCTACCTCTTGATCTTGCGACCGCAGATGAAGAAGCAGAGAAACCAACAGCGGATGATCGACGAACTCGAAAAAAACGATGAAATCGTCACCAGTGGCGGGATTCACGGCACCATTCTCAACATCAAAGACGACATCCTCGTAGTCAAAATCGCCGACAACGTCAAGATCGAGGTCTCGCGGGCGGCCGTTTCGCGGGTAAAAAACAAAGAAGACGACAAGGGGAAGTAGTGAGGCTCGTTTTTATGGGAACCCCGCGCTTTGCGGTTCCCTCCTTAAAAGCCCTCGCTCAGAGCCGCCATCAGATCATCGCCGTTGTCACCAATCCCGACCGACCGCAGGGGCGGGGCCGCCAGCTTGCCAGTCCGCCCGTCAAAGAACAAGCCCTAAAGTTCGGATTAGAAGTACTGCAACCGGCCGCGGTCAACGGCCCTGAGCTAGCCGCGGCGCTAGCTGCGCGCACGCCCGACCTCTTTGTCGTCGTTGCCTTTTCAATTCTCCCTCGGCACCTACTCGCCATTCCCCGCCTCGGCTCAATCAATCTGCATCCTTCGCTTTTGCCAGCCTATCGCGGCGCGGCTCCCATTATCTGGGCAGTGACCAACGGCGAGCAAGAAACTGGCATCACCACTTTCCAACTCAGCCCGCGCATCGACGCGGGTCACATCCTGCTCCAGCGCCGCTTTGCCATCGGCAGTGACGAGACGGCCGGTGAGTTGGAGGCCCGCTTGTGCGTGGAGGGCGCCAAGATGGTCGTGGAGACCGTCGATGGGCTGGAAGAGGGCCGCCTCACTGGACAGCCCCAAGGTACGGACGGCGTCAGTCGCGCCCCCAAGCTAACCAAAGAGGACGGCCAGATTGACTGGAACCAACCGGCGGAGCGGGTGCGCAACCTCGTCCGCAGCATGAATCCCGTCCCCGGGGCCTATACCCACTGGCAGGGCAAAACGCTTAAAGTGCATCGGACTCAGCACGCTGCGAGCGATGGCGCACCGGGCACCGTACTCTGTGCCGATGGCCGTCGAGGTTTAACCGTGGCCTGCGGCGAGGGTGCTCTACAACTGACCCAAGTACAACCGGCGGGCAAAGCTGTCATGGAGGGAACGGCCTTTGTGCGGGGCTATCCGATTGCGGCTGGTATGCGGCTGGGCTAGCCTGCTCTTCGCCCTGTTTGCGGGACGACCGGCCTGCGCCACAGAGACAGAGGCCGATTCGACTCACACCGTGCCGTCTGTCCTCAATACTGAGGCCATGCAGTCCGGCCCCAATACTGGGGCCGCCACCCTGCCTTCGGCGCATGGTGCGCTCCTGCGCTCGGCCGTGTTGCCCGGCTGGGGCCAGTTCTACAATGGCCGCCCCGTCAAGGGACTGTTCTTCGGTGCGGCAAGCGCGACGGCCCTCACCTTGGTTGTAGTCGAGCATCGCCGCATTCGCTTTGCGCCCACGCCCGAGGAACACCAAAACCGCACCGCCCGCCGCAATAGCCGCCTGCTCTATTTCGCGCTCTCGGTCGCCTTGGCCGCCATCGACGCCTATGTCGATGCCCATCTCGCGGACTTTGGGGCCGGGGCTGCGATGCAAGTGGAGATGCAGCGCGACAAAGCGTGGCTCAGGCTGAAAGCACCGCTGCCTTAGCGGCGCTGCTCAATTCGCTCGACGCGGCGTCTCAGCAGCTTGAGCCGGTCGAATGCGAACGGCATATACTGCCACGAGTAGTGGTAGGTGGTTTGGATCCGGCGACGGCGCTCCAAGTAGGTGAGCTCGCGCTCGAGTTCGATGGAGAGCTGGTCGGAGAAAAACAACACCAGCGGATGGGCGTTGAGCAGGCTGCCGAGCCGCGCAGTGCGACCTCGGGACAGCATCTGCACCCGGAAGGCGAGCTGCCGCAGACTGCGCAAAGCTACTAGCCGCCCCAATATCGCATAGGCCGCATAGGCTAGGCAGATTAGGAAGACCCCGCAGGCTACATATGTGAAGTAGTAGAACATATCGGTATCGGCCTCGCATCGCGCCTAATTTTAAATATCTAATACGCGGCTCGATGGCTCAAGCCCATTGCCTATGTGCTAACGGCGATAAAATAGGACCCAGTTTCTCCGACCGCGACTCCTACACAGCCGCCGACCTCAACATGGGCGTGATGATCAACGGCGGCTGAACTCGACTCCTTGACGATGTAGCGGGGAATTGCTTATCTTTTTTACTCTTGTGGGGCTGTAGCTCAGTTGGGAGAGCGCCTGAATGGCATTCAGGAGGTCAGGGGTTCGATTCCCCTCAGCTCCACCATGATAAGCTGTCAGGTAATAAAGGGTTTACGACATGCCGTCGCAGACCCTTTTTTTCGGGTATCCCGACTGTGAACATGCCTCTCCGGCTGTTTTCGCCGCACAAAATTCTCTACTAGCACGTTGAGAACAACGGAATGGATTCAGCCCATTCACTCGACCATATCGTTCGCCTGACCTCCCAGACAGACCACTTCAAGGAGGTCGTCGCCCGGCTTGCCAATGGACAGCAACACATCCTGTTCCACGGGCTACCTACGGCCCTAGCCGCGTTTCTCGCCAGCCACATCCGCACAGCCCTCGAACGTCCCGTGCTCATCGTCGCGGCCGACGAAGACCGCGCCGAACAGTGGCGCGACGACCTCCAAATCATCGCCGGTGAGCAAATGGTCCATTACTTCCCCGCTTGGGACGTTGGAATCTACGACCGGCAGTCTCCGGACCCCGAAATTACCAGCTTGCGCGTGGCCGCCGCCGCTCGACTCATGCGCGGCGAACCAGCCATCGTCGTCGCCCCAGCCTCGGCCCTGCTCGATCCGCTGATTCCGCCCCATGCCCTCGAATTGGGCACGGAGATCCTCAAGGTAGGAGAGGAACGCGACCTCGACGCGCTCTGCTCGCACTGGGTCGCCTGTGGCTTCGATCGCGTGGCGGCCATCGACGGCATCGGGCAGTTTAGCCTGCGCGGCGGCATTCTCGACATATATCCTTTCGGCGTTGAGCATCCCTACCGCTGCGAGTTCTTTGGCGATGAGATCGAATCCATCCGCTGCTTCGACGTCAGCACTCAGCGCTCGCTGAGCACCTGCGAAGAGGCTTGGGTGCTGCCAGCGCGCGAGGTGCTGCTCGATTCTCCCTTTTACGAAGATTACCTCCAGCGGATCGAAGCTGCTGGCGCGGCAAAAGCCCTCAATCCGCTGAAAGACCAGCTAGAGCTAGGCGAATCGCTCGACGGCATTGAGAGCTACACCGCCCTGCTCTACGGCCGCGACGACGGGCTTTTTGAGTACCTCAAAGAGCCGGTGCTATTTTTGGAGGAGCGCGAGGAAATCGCCGCAGCCCTCGACAAGGCCCTAGCCAAGCCGCGCCAAGAGTACGAGCGGTCGCGGTACAAAGAATCGCTGCTGCCCCCGTCGGCACTCCTGCGCGACGGGGATTGGCTCATAGCGCAGCTAGACAACCGCACCCGGCTCGAACCAGCGCCCTTGGGCCAACTCGACAACGCCATCCGCTTCGAGGCCACAGAGCCGCGCATCTTTACCGGCGAGCGCGCCCTCCTCCAGCAGGAAATCGACCGGCTCGCAACTGAGTCCTACGCCATCCACATCCGCTGCGAGACCAAGGGGCAGGCCAGCCGCCTACAAGAAATTTTCTCCGACTGTCCCGAGATCCACTTCGGGCTTGGCTCGCTGCACCGGGGCTTTACCTTTCCGCAAGCCCAGCTAGCCCTGCTCAACGACCACGAGATTTTCAGCCGCCAGAAACGCCGCTACCGCTATCGCCGGTTCCGCACGGCCAAATCCATCGCCAACTACGGAACCTTGCAGCGCGGCGATTTCGTCGTCCACATCGACCACGGCATTGGCCGCTACTCGGGCATCCGCCGCCTGCGGATCGGCGGACGCGAGCACGATTGCCTCGTCGTGGCCTATCAAGACCAAGACCGCGTCTTCGTGCCCGTCGAACAGCTCGACCGCCTGCGCAAGTATTCCAGTGCCGAAGGCGAGGTCCCCCTACTCAGCAAGCTAGGCAGTGCTGCTTGGGAAAAACTCAAGGAGCGCACGCGCGAAGAGATCTTCAAAATGGCCAGCGAGTTGGTGCACCTCTACGCCGAGCGCAAGGCGAGGCCCGGCTTTGTATTCTCAGCCGATGGTCCTCTGCACCGCGAGCTAGAGGCGGCCTTTCCCTTCCAAGAGACGCCCGACCAGTTGCGCACCATGGAAGAGGTCAAAAAGGACATGGAAGCGACGCATCCGATGGATCGCCTAGTCTGCGGCGACGTTGGCTACGGCAAGACTGAAGTCGCCGTGCGCGCTGCCTTCAAGGCCCTCTGCGACCACAAACAGACCGCCGTGTTAGTGCCCACCACTATTCTCGCCGAGCAGCACTACCAAACCTTCTCGGAACGCATGGGGCACACCCCAGCGCGCGTCGAGGTGCTCAGCCGCTTCCGCTCCCCCAGAGAACAGCAGCAGATCCTCCGCGACCTCAAAAATGGCCACATCGATGTGCTCATCGGCACTCACCGCATCCTCTCCAAGGACATCCGCTTCCGCGACTTAGGGCTCTTGATCGTCGATGAAGAGCAGCGCTTTGGGGTTCGCCACAAGGAGCGGCTCAAGCAGCTCAAGCGGCTCGTTGATGTGCTGACCCTGACGGCGACCCCGATCCCGCGCACCCTGCACATGTCGATGATGGGTGCCCGGGACATGTCGGTGATCAACACTCCGCCGCAGGATCGCCTACCCATCCACACCGAGATTCTAGCTTTTGACGAGTCCCGCATTGCCGAGGCCATCCACCGCGAGGTCGAACGCGGCGGTCAGGTTTACGTCGTCCACAACCGAGTGCAGTCGATTCAGCGGCTCGGGGAATACCTGCAAGACCTCCTGCCGCAAGTGCGCTTCGGCGTCGCCCACGGGCAGATGCCCCCTAGGCAGCTAGAGAAGGTCATGGTCGATTTCTTGGAACGAAAGTACGACTGTTTAGTCTGCACTATGATCATTGAATCGGGTATCGACATCCCTTCGGTGAACACCATCATCGTCAACCGCGCCGACGCGCTGGGCCTGAGCCAACTCTACCAAATCAGAGGCCGGGTCGGCCGCTCCAACGAGCGCGCCTACGCCTACCTGCTGGTTCCCAAGGGCAAAAGACTGACCAAGAAGAGTCGCATGCGCCTGCGCGCCATCGAGGAATTCGCCGATTTAGGATCTGGGTTCAACATCGCCATGCGCGATCTAGAGATTCGCGGTGCCGGCAACCTAGTCGGGGCGCAGCAACACGGATTTATTGCCGCGGTCGGCTTCGACCTCTACTGCCGCTTGCTCGACGAGGCCATGCGCGAAATCAAGGGCGATTACGCACCCGACAACCCCGAACCAGAAATAAAAATCGCAGTCTCGGCTTATATTCCAGATGAGTACCTGCGCGACTCAGACCAAAAGATGGAGTTCTACCAGCGCTTAGCTGACGCTGGCCGCATTGTCGAACTTTTGGATATCCGCGAAGAGATGCAGGATCGCTTTGGCCGCCTGCCCCAGCCAGCGCGCTCGCTAATGCACATCATGGAAATCAAGATCATGGCCCGCCAACTCGGCCTCGCAAGCGTTCAGTTAGAGCAGAGTCGCTTGCGCCTCGCCTTTCCGTCAGACAAGCCAGTCTCACCAGCCGACATCCAGAAGATGGTGGAACAATGTTCCGCCCAGCTAGACTTCGACTTGGGCGAACAGCTCAAGATCGAGGCCCGGGTGCCGGGCCGCGACGAGATAGAGCGCTTGGAAAAGGCGCGCAATACTCTGGAGGAAATCCTCTGAACGCACTGCTTGCCATCGCGCTCGCACTCGGCGCGCTGCCGGGGTGCGAATCGTCGAGCACCCGCGACATCATCGCCCGCGTCGGAGACGCCGCGCTCACCGGGCGCGAGCTCGCCAGCCAACTCGCGCCCGGCCTCGACGCCGATCTAGCCGAAGAGGAGCGAGCGCGACTAATTGAGGATTGGGTGCGCCAAGAGTTGCTCTATCAGGAAGCGCTCGCCCGCGGGCTTCACCAACAAGAGCGGCTCAAAACGCTCCTAGCGCAGATGCGGCGAGACCTACTAGTGGCGGCCTTGCTCGACTCCGAGTTTCAAGACCAAGAACTCGTCTTCAGCGAGGCCGAAATCCATCGCTACTACGACGAGCATCAAGCCGATTTTCGCCGGCAGCACCCCGAGATTAGGGCGCGGCACATCCTGCTGACTAGCCAGCGCGAGGCCAGCGCCCGGCGTCAAACTCTGCTGCAGCGCGGCGAGCGTTTTGCCGAGGCGGCTCGCAAGTACTCGCACGATGCGGCCACCCGCAACGAGGGAGGCGAGTTGGGCTATTTCTCCGAAGTAGAAAATCCCATCCTGTGGGCCGCGTGCCAAGGACTACCGCTCAAAATCATCTCCGAGCCAGTGCCGACCGAGTACGGCTATCACCTCATTCAGGTCTTAGAGCACTGCGAGGCTGGCACGGTCCGCGACCTAACGCAGGTGCGCTCCCAGATTGTCGAGGCGCTGGTGCGCAAGCATCATCAATCTCAACTCGACCAACTCGTCGCCAAACTCAAAAAATCCACAGACTGGGCTATCGTGGCCCCCACCAATCCCTGATTATGCTACTGCATTCGCCAAATCGCCTGTTGTTAGCGCTCTGCCTCGCGCTGTGTATCGCGCCGCGAGCAGGGGCCTTGCCCGAACTCATCGACCGCATCGTCGCCACCGTTGACAACCACACGATCCTCTGGTCCGAACTCAACTACCGATTGCGCTTTGAGGCCGAGCAGCGCGGGCTGTCAGTCTTTGCCGAATCCGAGCAAATCAAGGCGCTCCGCCGCGAGATCCTCGACGCCATGATCGACGAGCAAGTACTGGTTCTCAAGGCCCAACAGGACAGCATTCAGATCGACCCCTCCGAAGTTGAAGAAATGCTCGGCCAGCAGTTCCAGATGGCCAAGAGCAGCATGGACGACGGAGAATTCGCGCAGATGCTAGAGCGCGTGGGCTTGAGCGAGCGCCAACTCAAGGCTCGCTACCGCAAGGAAATTCGCCATCGCCTACTCTCGCGCCAGATGCGCGCCTTTGTCTCGTACCGGGTACACGTCAGCCACCGCGACGTAGAAGAATTCCTCATCGCCCACCAAGACACCTTGCCTTCCCAAATCTCGCTCAGCCACATTCTGATCCAGGTTCTACCCAGCGATGAAGTGCTAAAAGAAAAGCGGGCGCGGGTCGAAGAGATCCAGGCTCTGCTGGACGCTGGCGGCGATTTCGCTACCATAGCCCGCACTCACTCTGAAGATCCCGGCAGCGCCTCGCTCGGCGGCGACTTGGGCTGTTTCTCGCCAGGGACCTTGGTACCCGAGTTCGAGGAAGCGGCCTTTGCCCTCAAACCAGGCCAGACCAGCGAGCCGGTCTTGAGTCCCTATGGCTACCACTTGATACAGGTGCGCGAAAAGCGCGAAGATTCCATCTGCGCCAGCCACATTCTCGTCTTGGCGCAAATCTCGGAAAGCGACCAAGAGCGGGCGCGGGAAACGCTAGAGAATTTGCGCTACCGCGCCCGGAACGGCGAGGAGTTTTCCCAACTCGCTCGCCAGTACTCGGCCAATCCGCAGACGGCCATGCAGGGCGGCCTCTGGGGCACCTTCCCTAAAAACCAAATCCCCGAATTCCTCCAGCCTTACCTCCGCAATCTCAAGCTGGGCGACATCAGCAAACCCTTCTTTTTTGACGATGGCGGTCACATCATCAAAATTGACGACGATCAAGCCATAATCGAGGGCCTGATCCGCGAAAGCCGCACCGCCCAAGCCGTGCGCCAATTAATCGACGAATACCGGCAGCAAATCCACATCGAGGTTCGGCTCGACGAGGAAAACTTGCGCCGACCAGTACAGAATGCGACTGGATATCTTTCTGAAGAACACGGGGCTGATCAAGCAGCGCAGTGAAGCCAAGCGGGCCTGCGACGCCGGGCGAGTCCAGATCGGCGGACGGCAAGTCAAGGCTGCGCACTCTGTGACCGTGGGTGAGCAGATACGCATTGCCACCCCCACCCGCCTGCTCGATATCGAGGTACTCGGCATCCCAGAGCGCCAGCCCGCCCGGCGGGACCGCCGCCGCTTTTATCGAATCCTCCGCGAGGAACACCTCGACCCGTACGAAGACTTGAGCTTTTAGGACGCGAGTTGTGGGTAGCACCGCGCAGTCGCCCTACCAAGGGCTAGCCCCCATTTACGACTATGTAATGGCCCACGTCGGTTACGATGAATGGGCCGCTTACATCCACGCGCTTTTCGCCCGCTTTGCTCCCGCCGCCACCCGCGTCGTGGACTTGGCCTGCGGGACCGGCAATGTGTCTTTTGCGCTCCACCGCCTCGGCTATGAGGTAACGGGTGTGGACCGCTCCGAGGCCATGCTGGAGGTC
Organism: Candidatus Latescibacterota bacterium; assembly: GCA_965116675.1. Taxonomy (GTDB): domain Bacteria; phylum Latescibacterota; class UBA2968; order UBA8231; family UBA8231. The sequence goes on along the minus strand of OZ220721.1, from coordinate 4,327,735 downwards.
GCGCGCGAAAAGGCCGCCGATACCGGCGTCGAATTCGTCCAGCAAGACCTGCGCCAGCTAGGGGCCCTAGGGCCTTTTGACGCGGCCACTTGCCTGTACGACAGCGTCAACTATCTGCTCGCACCAGCCGACATCGACGCGGCACTGCGCGGCACGCAGGCTATTGTGCAGCCGGGTGGGCTTTTTGTTTTTGACATCTGTACCGAGCGCAATTCGCTGCGCTATTTCCGCAACATGCGCCACAGCGAGCGCGGGTCGGGGTTTTCCTACGAGCGGCACAGCATCTACGATCCAGCCAAGCGGCTACAGCGCAATCACTTCCGCATCCACCGCGACGGGAGCGATGTCGCGTTAGAGGAAACCCATGTCCAGCGCATCTATTCGGTCGCCACCGTCGCCGCCCGCGTCGAGGCGAGTGCTTGGGAGTTGCTCGCACTCTTCGACGGTTTCACATTTGACGAGGGGACTGAGGAATCCGACCGCATTCACTTCGTCCTCCGCGCGCCGCCAGCGGAGAAATAACCTTGGACCTACAGCTAACAGCAACGCGCACATTCATTGAGGAAGCAGACGATTTCCTGCTTACTACCCACGTCAACAGCGACGCTGACGGTCTCGGTGCCTGCATGGCTTGGGCTCACCTGCTGAGGGGCCTCGGCAAGCGCGCTGACATTGGCCTGCCCGAGCCACCGGCCGGCCAATGCTCCTTTCTCGCCGGCTGGGACGGCGTGCGCCACTTCGCCGACCTCGACTTGAGCCGCTATCGCTACGCCATTGTTGCCGACTGCCCCTCCCTCGACCGCATCGGCCCGGTGCACCCGGGTCTCAGCCCCGACATCCGCCTCCTCAACATCGATCACCACCAAGACAATGAGTGCTTCGGCGCAGTAAATATCGTGGAGGAAGTCAGCTCTACTTGCGAGCTTCTCTACCATCTCGCCAGCGGCCTCGGCTATGAGATCGATGCCGTCGCCGCCGCCCAACTCTATGCGGGAATTCTCTTCGATACCGGCGGCTTTCGCTTCTCGCTGACGTCGGCCACCACTTTTGAAGTGGCAGCCGATCTAGTGCGGCGCGGCGCGTGTCTCGATGCCATCGCCGAGGGCGTCTTCGGCAACAAGAGCCTCGGCTCGGTCAAACAGCGCGGCCAAGCCATTGAAAGCTTGGTGCTGCGCCTCGGGGGCCGAGTGGCAGTGCTCCATCTCGACCGCGAGGCCATGAGCGCGGGCGAGCCTGACGAGGTCGTCAACTACGGTATGATGATCCAAGGCGTCGAAGTGGCCGTGCTGCTCAAGGAACGCGCTCCCGGATGCTACCGCGTCAGCTTGCGATCCCGCGACAAGGTCGATGTCAGCCAAGTCGCTGGCACCTTTGGCGGCGGCGGCCACGCCCGCGCTGCCGGGCTGGAGCTGACGGGTGTGCCTCAAGATATTGTTGAGGATATATTGACTGAGATCAGCCGCTATTTGAATTAGTAATAATTATTCTTGATTATAAATTTTTATTTATTATATTACTTCTTTTTTCCACAAAAGAAGGGTAAGGAAGGTATTCCATTGCATTTAATTACCTTAAAAGACTGGTCCTCAGCCGATGTGCAGCAAGCTGTCGAACTCGGCCTCGCCGTCAAGGCTACCCCGCAGCACTACGCCGACGCCCTTTCTGGGCGCACGGTGGTTTTGCTCTTCCAGAAGACTTCGACCCGCACCCGCTGCGCCGGCGAGATCGGCACCGCCCAACTAGGCGGCCATGCCCTCTACTTGAACTGGCAGGACACCAACTTCGAACTAGCCGACTTAAGCGATGAATTCCGCGTGCTCTCCGGCTATTCCGACTTCATCGTCGCCCGCCTGCTCGAACACGCCGATGTGCGCCGTGCTGCTGCCGCCGCGCAGGTACCGCTGATAAACGGCTGCTGCAACCGCTACCATCCCTTGCAGGCGTTGACCGACTTGATGACCCTACAGGAGGCTTTGGGGCGGCTCGAAGGGGTGCGGCTGACATACGTCGGGGTGCTCAACAACGTCGCCAACTCGCTCATTGCCGCTGGGATCAAAGTGGGCATGCACGTCACTTGCGTCTGCCCCGAAGTCAACGCCGCCGCACGCGATGACGAACTCTACGCCGAAGCCAAGCGCTTGGGACTCTACGAACACACTGAGGAACTGCATCCGGCGCTGGCAAAGTCTGACGCCGTGTACACCGACACTTGGATCGATATGGAGTTTTTCACTGATCCCAAGTTCGCCCGCGAAAAGGAGCGCCGGGTCCAGACCTTTCAGCCCTATCAGCTCAACCGCGAATTGCTCGCCGATCTAGATCTCAAAATCCTGCACTGCCTCCCCGCCCATCACGGCTATGAGATCGAAGGCGCGCTCTTGCACGACGAGCGCTCGCTGATTTTCACCCAAGCCGAAAACCGTCTGCACAGCCAGAAGGGTGTGCTGCTCAAGCTGGCGAATGCCCGCGCCTGAGCCAAATTCTGTTGGCCACTAACGCCCAAGGATTGCTCATGGACCGCCCCAATATCGTCTTTATCATGCCCGACCAGTTGCGCCATGACTTTCTCTCCTGCTACGGTGCCACCTTTATCGACACTCCCCATATCGACGCGCTGTGCCAACAGGGCATCCGCTACACCAACGCCTATTCAGAGCATCCCGTCTGCGTTCCGGCCCGAGCCTCGCTGCTGACCGGCATGAACGCGATCAAGACCGGTGTGCTTGATAACGGCCAATACTTGCGGCCCGACTACCGAGCCTGTGGCCTCGAAACTTGGCCCGAGCTCTTAAACCAACAGGGCTACTACACAGTAGCCACCGGCAAGATGCACTTCTATCCGTGGGAAAAGCGCTTCGGCTTTCAACACCGCATTATTGCCGAGGATAAGCTCTGGGGTTTTATCGAAGACGACTACTACCACTATCTGCAAAGCGCCGGCTACAGCAAAACCGCCTTTGTCGAGCTACCTGAATACCATCGCAACCACATGGCCTGCATTAGTCCGCTGCCGTGGCAGTACAACTGCGACCACTTCGTCGGCAAGGAGACTGCGCGCTGGATCGACGAATACGAGGGCGAGGCGCCGTTCGCCATGATGGTCGGTTTCCCCGGGCCGCATTCGCCCTACGACCCTGCGCCCGAATACGCGCAATTCAGCCTCGAAGACATGCCCGAGCCCGTTGCTGCCAACCCCGAGGACACCAAGCTGATGCGCGCCGCGCGCCGCGCGCGCTCCACCTCGCCGCGCAAATCTTGGTACGCAGTGCAAAACGACGAGCCGCCCACCCGCGCAACTTATCTCCGTCAACGCGCCTATTACGCCGGCCTGATCGCGCAAATCGACCTCGAAGTCGGTCGCATCGTCGAAGCGCTGGCAAAGAAGGGCGTCCTCGACAGCACCGTCATCATTTTCTCCTCCGACCACGGCGATTACCTCGGCGACCACGGCCTCTCCGGCAAGGGCTCCTACTACGAGGCGTCGTGCCACGTGCCAATGTTAGTCCGCCATCCCGTGCTACAAGGCGCGGCTATATCTGACGACTTAGTTACCCTGACGGACGTCACCGCCACCATGGTCGGTCTCGCTGGACGGTCTATTCCCTCGTATATGGATGCACGGCCTTTGACTGGTTTGGGGTTGAAAGCCGAGAAACGCGAGTACGTCTTCGGTGTCCTACGCAATGGCTGGATGCTCTACGACGGCACGTGGAAACTCTGCAAATATCCCCGGGGCACCCACCTATTCAATCTGCACACAGATCCAACCGAGACCCACAACCGCGCCCGCGACCCTTTGTGCGCCGAGATTTTCCACCGCCTCGACACCCTGCTCACCGACCAGATCATGCGTTCGACCGACGAGGCAGCTTTCGCCGGTCGGGTCTATACCTTCAGTTATTCGAGCAGCCCCGAGTTCGGTCGCCCTGGATGGGAACGCACCTACCCGATGCCCTGGAATGAGATTTACCCCGATAGCGAAGACCCGAGCTGACCGCCGCGTCGAGGATACGACAAATCTTTGCCTTGTATCGGCCTTTGTCGTACTATCCTGATAGACGGTGCTTACTATCGCAATTTCCTAGCAGGGCTTAGCTATGCTACGTCCAAAGCTCGTCCTCTTCCTGCTGCTGCTTTTTCCCTTCCAAACCCCGGCTGAGATCAGAAGTTGGCGAGTGGGCGACCAAGACCATCCTTGGAACCTCGTCCCAGTCTCTGGCCGCCTGACTTGGGGCCGCGGCTGGGCCGTCGAGATCCTGACCGACGACGATGGCGACGGACTCATCGACGAAGACCCCATAGAGCTTGTCGATTCGGACGGCGACGGCCTTTTCAACGAAGATCCCCCTGATCCACAACTCGACTCGGACGGCGACGGGCAACTCAACGAGGACCCCCCCAATAAAATCGACGACGACGGCGACGGACTCATCGACGAAGACCCGGTCGAAGCATTCGACAGCGACTTGGACGGCCGCATCGACGAGGACGGGCCTGATCCACAGTTCGACTCAGATGGCGACGGGCAACTCAATGAAGACGGGCTGATGACCGACGGCGACGACGACTTAGACGGCCGCACCAACGAAGACCCATACAATGGCACTGACGACGACGGCGACGGACTCATCGACGAAGACGGGCCGCGGCTCCGCGACACCGACGGGGTTGAGACCTGGCTGCGGCCCATCGAACTCAACGAGCGCCGCAATCTAGCCATCCTCCTCAACGAGCGCTATCTACAAGGGGAATTCGGCGGCGTGGGGCCGGATGGCAAATTGCTCAATCCCTTTCTGGAAATTCCCAGCGAATTCGGCCCTCGCGTCGAGCGGGCTGATCCCATCTCGGGCGACTATTTCAAATCCGGGTCGGGCGGCGGCATCAATCGGATCGACTACGGCAAGATGGTTGACGGCGACCTCTCCACTGCCTTCGGCACGACCAGCACCGACTATCGCGTCGCCGGCATCTACGGCATCCATGGAGGAGGAGCCTCACTCAACCTGATGGGCTTTTACCACATCAACCGCCTCATCTTCCAACCGCGACCGACCCTTCCCGTCACGGCCATCGCCAACTACTTCGTGGTTTACGGCGATCCTACAACCGTCAATTCCGTGTTGGCGACCCTCGAAGTGAAGAAGATCCTAGTCCCCGTGACGTGGGAACATACCGATCCAGTCAAGGATCTGCACTTCGATCCACCCGTACTCCTAGGCCGGATAGATGTCGCTTCACTCGATTCCGATCTCGATTACAAAGAAACGGCAGAGGTAGGTCTCTTCGGCGAGGGCTTCCCCAGCGACGCCTCCTTTACCTCCGAGATCATCGACATCAGCACCCCCACGCCTCGCGCTCGGCGCTACAGCCAACTGCTCGAACTCTTCGATGATGCTGGGGAGGTCGAGGCTGAGTTTCCCGACCGACCCGGCTCGACGGTCAACTGGGGCAAAGTCCGCTGGCGGGGGCGCAAAACGGGTTCCGCTGGCGATGTGCGCATCCAGTTTCGCGCTGGCGATGCGCCCAACACGCACATTTACGCCCGCGACAGCGGTGCCAACGAGATCGACACTCGCGGCGAGGACGGTCGGCCACTCGACGCCTTTTCCTGGCTCAAGCTGCGCCAAGGCCGCATTCCCGAAGCCGAACTTCGCTACAATGAGCTCGGTCCAGATCTGGGCAGCGACGGTCCGAGGGGCTGGAGTTTTTGGTCGGCCCCTTTCAGCTTTGAGGACGGGCTGATCGACGAGCGCCTTCCCGCAGAACGCTGGTCCGAGGCGGGCGTGCCCCTGCCGCTACCCACTGGCACCCGCTATCTGCAGTTCCGCATCCTCTTCGACAGCACCATCGAGAGCGCCGTTGCGCTCGACTATCTCGAATTCGACTACGGCGAACCGCTAATTTCGGGCGGCGTGGTCGCCGAGGTCTTTCCGCCGCGCGTCGCACTAGGCGAAGAAGCGTCCTTGCGCTACTTCCTGCGACCCTTTTTTGCCGATGGTGAAGAAGGGGAGTTCAATCGCATCGAATTGACAGTGCCCGACGCTTCAACCCGGATCGACACTTTTAAGTTCGACGGCCGCGCTTGGGAGGAAATCGCCGTGCCCGCCGCGACCACCGCCGAAGACCCGCTACTTCCAGTGGACCCGCTGCGTCTGGAGCCAGAATCGGACAGTCCCTTCGTCGTCGGCCAGTTTGCCCAGACCATCGTCTCGGATCCCCGCACCGGCGAGACGCGGCTATTGGTCAAGTTTCCGCTGCTAGGGGCCTCCGACTTCAAGGCCCGCCAAAGCATTGAACTCAGCTTGCGGACGCGGCTCTTTCGCGGCTCGGCCCGCTTTGCAGGATCGGTGTGGAACGACCGCCTCGCCACGCGGGAGGCGACGATTCCCCAGCGAGTGCGCGACGGCGACGCCGTGCAGGAAGTGGCCACGGACGCAACGCTGGTCGTCGTCGATAATATCCAGCCGCGCCGCCTGCAAGTTCAGGCCGTCCCCAACCCCTTTACGCCCAATGGCGACGGCATAAACGATGCGATTGAATTCGCCTTCGACCTCTTTTTAGTCTTGGACCAAATCGAAGTCGCAGTGGAAATCCTCGACCTGTCGGGACGCAGAATGCACCGCGTAGGTCCAGTATCGCGCACGGCGGGTCAGACAAAACTCAAATGGGATGGTCGCGACGCGGCCGGGCACCTGCTAGCGCCGGGTCTCTACCTTTACCGCCTGCAAGTCGCAGCCGACCAGACGTCCACCGAGGCACTTGGCGTCCTCTCGCTGGTGTACTAATGACGCACCTGATCTTCGCCGTCCTGATCCTCGCCACGGCTGCTTACGGCCAAGGTTACCGCCTGACCGCAGACGCCATCCGCGTCGATCGCGATGAGCACTGGCGCGAGTGGGTCTTCCAAAACGACGTAGTGCGCACCCTCAACGAGCGGGCCGACTCCACCGGCCTGTTTTTGTTCTCAGACGACGCGGTGCAGCCCCGGCTCGTCGCGACGGTGGCCAACGCCGCGCGCGACGCGGGGCAGTTTAGCTACGTCGATGCCGTGCGCACCAACAGCGAGACCGTACAAGGGGGAGCCACCGCACTGAGCAATGACCGAATCGCGGCGCGACTCATTGACGGCGACCTAGATACCTTCTGGGAGCCCGCTACAGCGGATTTCTCCGCCGCAGGGCTGCGCAACTGGGAATTGCTAGTTGACCTCGGCCGCCTAGCCTTTATCGACAGCATCACCGTCTCCTTTCCCGCCGGGGACGCGCCCAAGGCTTTCTCGCTTTTTGTCTCCCTCGGAGAGCCTTTCCCCTTTCCCGACGGCAATGGTCTCAATTTCTCACTGGTGGCCGAGACCAAAGCGACGGAACTGCCTCCTCCCGGAGCCGATGGCCTAGTGCGGCAATCCTACCCCATAGCGCCTCTTTTGCTGGCCGACTTCAATCTCGATGGACAGCCAGATCTGCGAGGATCTTTTCTTCAGTACATACGCCTGAAAATTACCGAGTCCGATCTCGAACGCTATCGCTTCGTCGGCGAGGGGGACGCCGGCCGCGACGCCTATCAGGCGTTATCGCCCGAGCGGCGCGGCGCGGTGGTCCACCAGCGGCTGACGGCGGGAGACTTCCTCATCGAGATCGACGAGGACACCTATTTCAACGACGTGTCCGCGGCGCAACGAGGACCTATCCGCTACTTTGAGCGCGAAGTCCCGCGCGTCGCCGAAGTAGAGGTCTGGACCAAGGGGGACAACCTAGCCCTCAATCCGCGAGAGCGCGCTGGCGACTCCTACGAAATAGGAGGTAGGGGTACGCCCAACCAAGCCACCGATGGACTCTACCAGACCGAATGGACGGCCTGGGGCTACGATCCAACCATCGTCCGCGGCACCATGTGGCTGGACCTGGGCGCAACCTTCTGGGTCGATGGCCTCTATGCGGTGATGCGTCGCCAGCGCAGCGGTTCCGCCTTCGCCGGCCACGGCTTTCTAGTCTCCGACGGGACCCAACTTAAACCCGTGCAACTGGACAACGCCGAGGATTTCGTCCAACTCGAAGAGGCCCTGCAGTGGCGCGACATCATCAGCGCGGAGCGCTTCGACAACCGACAACCAAGAGTGCTGATGTTCGGCGAGGAGTTCGCGCCGCGCAAGATTCGCTTCGTGCAAATCCGCAACCTGCTCAGCCCCGGCAGCGGTGCCCGCCTCGCCGAAATGCAGCTCTATGGAGTTGGCTATCCAGTCGATGTCTCGCTGCACTCGCCGCCGATCCGCCTCACCAACGCCCGCGGCAACTTCATCCGCAAGACCTTGCCGCGTATCGCTTGGAGCGCCGACGCCGTCATACGAGACGAAGATCCCCTCACCGGTCAAGTCGTCGAGCGCATCGAGCCGTTGGATCACCACCCCGAAATCCGCCTCGATATTCAGACCCGCACCTCGGATCAGACCGACACCAACTTCACGTACTATCAGGTCGTGACCGTTGGTGGCAACGAAGAGCGCGAGGAAGTGACGAAAGAGGTGTACGACGAGATTGCCTTGGAGTGGACGGCCTGGGAGATCTGGCAGACCTTACCCGCCAGCCAGAAGCACGCCTCGCGCACCGACGACGACGACGACGGACTCACGGACGAGGATCGGATTGATCTGATCGACAACGATGGCGACGGTCTGGTGGACGAGGACGGCAGAAAACTGCGCCGGGCACCGCGTTCCAGCTTTGACAAGGACGGCGAACTGGCCTTCGTCGGCTGGAGCGAGTGGAGCGAGAACTACCAGCCCACCGACGGCCGCAGCGAAGCCACCATCACCTCGCCCAGCCCGCGCAAATTCGTCCAGATTCGCTTCAAGATATCTTCTGAGGATCCCTTCAAAACGGCGAGAATTCGCTCGTTCCACATCGATCTGGCACCGCCGCTGGCGCTGGAACTAGCTGGCGAACTGGCACTTTTGAGCCCCCAGGGCACGACGCGACCTATCGGCGACCTCGATACCGCGCCCGGAGACTATGGTCCGCCTCGGGGTATCAACCCGCTAGCCCCGCAGCATTTTTCATATTTTGCGCGCCTTGCCGCACCCGACCTCGACGACCCGACCGTGCGCGACGGCGTTGACGAGATATTGATCGTCGCTCCCCAAGCGACCGAGCTACTAGGTGTGCGCATAGGCCGAGTCGAAGTCGAGCGGCAAGCATCAGATTTCGATCCAGCGATTTTCTCGACCCGCGTCCTCAAGACCCACTTCGACCAAGCCTTCGCGCGCAGACCCGACGGACGCTTACAAGACGCCGACGGCCAAGCCATAGCGATTCTGCCGACCGGCCCCGACTCGCTCTATTTGCGCTTCCCCGCCTCGCTTAACGCCGATCTGCCCCCAGACGTCCACGCCCTAGTCGAAGTGCAATTCGCTTCACAAGCCTTTCGCGAGGGGGTCCTCTTCCCTGCCTTCGCCCGCTCTTCGACGGATCCTGCGAGCTTTTTCCAGCGCGTCGATGCAGAAGCGCAGGACGCCACGGAACTAGTCGCTAGCGGCACAGCGCGCGTTTCATTGCAAGCAGTCGGTCGTCGGTTAATAAACGACGTGCAGGTAGCCCGCGTTTTTACCCCCAACGGCGACGGGGTCAACGATCTGCTTCAGGGCCGTTTCGTGCTGTTGCGGATATTGGCAGAGCGGCGGCTGGACATCGCCTTCTACGATTTGGCGGGGGCGTTGCGCGGACGCGCCGGCAGCGACCTAGGGCAGGCCGGTCAGTGGAATTTCGCTTGGGATGGCCGCGACGAGTACGGCCAGTTAGTACCGCCGGGGATCTATCTGTGCCGGATCAAGATCGCGGCAGATCGAGGTGCCGAGGAGGAAATCTTTCCAGTCCACGTGGCGTATTGAGTCGAGTAATAGCGCGATGATTTCGCCCGTCTTATCCCTCTTCCCGCACCCACGTCCCGCTCCGTCCTCCTCGCTTCTCCAGCAGCCGCAACTCGGAAATCACCATTCCGCGATCGACGCCCTTGCACATGTCGTAAATGGTCAAAAGCGCCGTGCTCGCCGCCACCAAGGCCTCCATCTCCACGCCCGTGCGGTCGTCAATTTTGGCCTCGGCCTCGACTTCGACTCGATCCTCGCCGACGCGCAACTCCACGCTGACCGCCGTGAGGTTGAGCGGATGGCACAAGGGGATTAGCTCCCCTGTGCGCTTGGCGGCCATGATTCCGGCCAGCCGCGCCGCTTCCAAGACGTTGCCCTTGGCGACTTTATTCTCAGCTATTAACTGCGCCGTCGCGCGGTCCATGCGGATCTCTCCGCGCACCCGCGCCAGCCGCGCTGTCGGCTCCTTGCCGCCGATATCGACCATCTTGAGACGGCCCTGCTCGTCGAGGTGAGTCAGCTCGTCGGCCACTACATATTCTCGATAATTGCCGCGCCGAACTCCGAGCACTTGACCTCGGTCGGCTCGTCCATCAGCCGCGCAAAGTCGTAGGTGACGACTCGGTTTGCTATCGTCTGCTCCAGCCCCTTGACGATCAGATCGGCCGCCTCGGTCCAGCCTAAGTGGCGAAGCATCATGTCACCCGACAGGATCACCGAACCGGGATTGACCTTGTCTTGGCCGGCGTATTTGGGCGCGGTGCCGTGGGTGGCCTCAAAGATGGCGTGGCCCGTGGTGTAGTTGATGTTGCCGCCTGGAGCAATGCCAATGCCGCCGACGCAAGCGGCCAGCGCGTCGCTGATGTAATCGCCGTTGAGGTTCATCGTGGCGATGACCGAGTACTCGGCCGGGCGCGTGAGGATCTGCTGCAAAAAGGCATCGGCTATCGCGTCCTTGACCGTGATCTCGGTGCCGTCAACGACGATGCTAGTCCAAGGGCCGCCATCGATCTCTTCACCGCCATAAGCCTTTTGCGCCACCTCGTAGCCCCAGTCGCGGAAGGCCCCTTCGGTGAACTTCATAATGTTGCCTTTGTGGACCAAGGTCACGCTACCGCGGCCTTGGGCGGCGGCATAGTCAATGGCAGCGCGGACCAGCCGCTCAGTGCCCTCTTGCGAGATCGGCTTGACGCCCAAGCCAGCGGTATCTGGAAAGCGGATTTTGCCGTAGCGATCGGCAAAGTGCTCTGCGAGCAGATCCTTAAAGCGCGCGTTGTCGTCCGTGCCCTGCTCAAACTCTATCCCGGCGTATATATCCTCAGTGTTCTCGCGGAAGATGACCATATCCACCAACTCGGGTTGCCGCACCGGCGAGGGAACGCCGCTGAAGTAGCGCACGGGGCGCAGACACACATACAGGTCGAGTATTTGGCGCAAAGCCACGTTGAGGCTGCGGATCCCACCGCCGACTGGCGTCGTCAGCGGGCCCTTGATGCCGACCAGATAGGCACCGAAGGCCTCCACTGTGGCGTCGGGCAGCCAGCTAGCGGTCTGGTCGAAGGCCTTCCCACCGGCCAAAACCTCCATCCAGGCGATCTTCCGCCGACCGCCATAAGCCTTCTCGACGGCTGAGTCGAAGACGCGCACGGCCGCCGCCCAGATATCCGGGCCGGTGCCGTCGCCTTCGATAAAGGGAATGATGGGCTGGTCTGGAACGCTGAGTACGCCATCCACTACAGTTATTCTCTCGCCGTTTGCGGGAACCTTGGGCTGCCAATCGGCCATAGTATAAAACTCCTCGTCTTTTGTTTTATGGAATAATCGGCCCGGTTCGACCGCTGTAGCTGCGCCCGGAGCCTGTCTGTCGCAGCTTTTGAATTTAAGACTTTCGCTCGAGACGGCCAATGCAAGCCGCCAAGGCACTGCGCTCGATCTCGACCAACTTGCAGGCGAATACGTCGGCATAGGCGCGCAGCAGTTCGGACTCGACTTCGCTCCGATCCAACGCGCGGCCCAAGAGCGCGGCCATCGTAGTTATCTCCTCGCTGCCCAAGCCGCAGGGCTTGATCGCCGCAAAGTGGCTCAGATCGGTAGCCACATTCAGGGCCAGACCGTGCGTTGTGATCCAGTGCCGCACGTTGACGCCGATCGACGCCACCTTGGACGAGCCGACCCAAGCGCCGGTCAAGCCGCCCCGAGCCTCTCCCTCCAAGCCATAGTCAGCCAACGTGCGGATCAGCACTGCCTCCAAATCGCGCAAGTACTGATGTACATCTCGACCGCGCTGGCGCAGATCGACAATCGGATAGGCCACGATCTGGCCCGGCCCGTGAAACGTCACGCTGCCCCCGCGGTCAATTTCGACCACATCTAGCCCTTGGGTCAGGAGATGCTCGGGCAGCGTCGCCCGTCCACCGGTATAGGTTGGCGGGTGTTCGACCAACATCAGCGTGTCCGGAATTTGCTCGGCGCGCCGCAATTGGCGCAGCGATTCTTGCCAAGCCCAAGCCCGAGCAAAATCGATCCGGCCGACTCGGCAAACGCGCGTTTCATTCATGGATGACTTCTTTTCTTGAAGAACGTCGACTAGGGGAATGGCCCGGAGTCATAAAGCCACTTGCCCCAATCGCCTTTCACAATGTACCTTTTTCGCCAAGGAACCGCTCATGCCCTACGCGCTCCTTGTGCCCCATCACGGAATGCCTAAAAAAGACGCACCCCTCAAATGATTCTAGATCAAGACCGAGAAGCCATCACCCGCCTCGCCGAGCACTATCCAATCACGCGTCTACTCCTCTTTGGCTCTAGCATCGACCCCACCCGCGAAGGCCGCGACATTGACTTGGCCGTAGAAGGCCTGCCTCCACAGGACTTTTTTCGCTTCTACGGCGATCTACTCTTCAGTGTCTCTAAGCCCGTTGACCTCATTGATCTTTCGCAAAACTCAAAGCTGACCCGCCAAATCCGCAAAGAAGGACTTCCTCTTTATGAGGCTGCTCAGAAAATACGTTGAAGCTGAGTTTGAACAGATAGAACGGGTCTTGACGGAATTTCCCCAGAATCGGTTGTATACCGATTTGTCCACCCTCGAACTGGCAGGTGTATCTACCCTCCTGCACAATTTCTACAACGGTATTGAAAACATCTTGAAACACGTCGTGCAGGATCGAGGATTGACTGTTCCAGACGGTCCTTCTTGGCACCGCGACCTAGTGAATCTCGCGGTTTCTACCGGCTTAATCGCGTCTTCTACTGCCGACGCCTTGAAACCATACTTGGCGTTTCGACACTTCTTTGTCCATGCTTACGCCATGGATTTACAAGCTGAACGTCTAGGACCTTTGAGTGAAAATGTACAGGAGGTATTCGATATATTCAAAAGGGATATAGAGAAGCTCATCATGGAAAACGACGCCTATCCCGAGCTAGCTGATCTCGACATCCGATTGCAGGAGTTAGAGAGCCAAGGGTACACCGTATTTCCCGAGTATCTCGACCGCGACACTACAGCCGCAATTCGCGCTCATATCGACAGCCTCGTAGGCCCCGTTGTGTCTGGCGATCACACCGCCGCCAGACGCGACCTGCGGCATCCCATTCCAGGAGCCATCATGGCCCGCTTAGTGAACAATCCCGCGACGCTCGAACTTGCTGCCACATTGATCGGGTCGCGCGATCTTCGCCTGCGCGAACAAGTTTTCATTCGTAGCGATCCTTCGCCGCCACCGTACCAAGCTCCGCAATGGCACATCGACGCGGCCTTTTGCCGCGCAGAGTTTGCAGCTAGGCCGCGACAGGTCTACTACCAGATGCTGCATTGCTGTAGTACGGTTTCCACCGGAGGAGCCGCGTTTATGATCGTGCCCGGCTCGCACAAGTTATCCCTCGAAGCTATCGATAAGGCAGAGCGAGCGGAGGGACGGGGACCCATCCAGAATCACACCGCCTTAGTCCCCGACGCTAATGACGACGACGGCATTGAAATTTGCGCCAACGATGGAGACCTCATCGTCTTCAATCCCCTGTGCTATCACTCCAGCTCTCCCAACCGAACGAATCGGCCCCGCTACGTGTATTTCACCTCGTTCTATCACCCCTCAGCGGCCCGCCTAATAGACCTAGTACGCCGAACCCAGTACCGCGACAACTTTCCCGACTCATTGCGCCAAGGCTTGCCGCCCGAGCTTCAGAGCTTGCTCGATTAACATTCCATAGTAGAACCGCGACAGTCAGCAGCTTGTCCCTGCACACATGCGGAATGCGCAGCCCAGACAAAGAGCTATTCTTGCACAAAAACGATATAATTTCTATATTTAACTGCTCAGCTTTGTTTTTTAGCACTCTCTTTTTATGAGTGCCAAATTCTTATAAAAAAGTGCACTTTTTCATCCACCCACCACCCACATCAAGGAGACATGTGTTATGGCTGCCAAACAGCTAGAATTTGATAGAGCGGCGCGCGACGCGCTGCAGCGAGGCGTCGATCAGTTGGCCGATGCCGTCAAGGTAACACTGGGGCCAAAAGGCCGCAACGTAGTGTTAGACAAGAAGTTCGGATCGCCGACCGTCACCAAAGACGGCGTCACCGTCGCCAAGGAAATCGAACTCAAAGACGCCTATGAAAACATGGGTGCGCAGATGGTCAAGGAAGTCGCTTCCAAGACCAGCGATGTCGCCGGCGACGGCACCACCACCGCCACAGTCTTTGCTCAGACCATCTTCCGCGAGGGCCTCAAAAACGTAACCGCCGGTGCCAATCCCATGGACCTCAAGCGCGGCATCGACAAAGCCGTTGCAGTCGTTGTGGACGAGATTCGCAAGTCCAGCAAGGAAGTCAAGTCGCGCGAGGAAATCGCCCAAGTCGGCACCATCTCAGCCAACAACGACTCGGCCATCGGCGAGCTGATCGCCGACGCGATGGAAAAAGTCGGTAAGGACGGCGTCATCACCGTCGAAGAAGCCAAAGGCACCGACACCAACTTGGATGTGGTCGAGGGCATGCAGTTCGACCGCGGCTACCTCTCGCCTTACTTCGTCACCGATCAGGAGTCGATGACCGCCGAACTCGAAGACAGCTACATCCTGATCCACGACAAGAAAATCTCCTCCATGCGCGATTTGGTCCCGGTCCTCGAAAAGACCGCCCAACTCAGTAAGCCCTTGCTGATTATCGCCGAGGATGTCGAAGGCGAAGCCCTAGCGACGCTAGTCGTCAACAAAATTCGCGGCACCATCCGGGTCGCCGCGGTCAAAGCCCCGGGCTTCGGCGACCGCCGCACGGCCATGCTCGAAGACATCGCCACCCTCACGGGCGGTCGGGTCATCTCCGAAGAAGCAGGGCTCAAGCTCGAAGGCGTCACCCTCGACGACTTGGGCCAAGCCAAGCGCGTCGTCCTCGACAAGGACAACACCACCATCGTCGAAGGCGCGGGTCAGGCTGCGGACATCCAAGGCCGCGTCGCCCAAATCCGCCGCCAGATCGAGGAAACGACCTCGGACTACGACCGCGAGAAGCTGCAAGAGCGGCTGGCCAAGCTCGCTGGCGGCGTCGCCGTGATCAATGTCGGCGCTCCGACTGAGACCGAAATGAAGGAAAAGAAGGCCCGCGTCGAAGACGCGCTGCACGCAACCCGCGCCGCCGTCGAAGAAGGCGTCGTCGCCGGTGGGGGCGTCGTCTTCCTCCGGGCTCAAGCGGCGCTCGACCAGACCGAAGCCGCAGGCGACGAGGCCGTGGGCGTCAGCATCATTCGCCGCGCCCTCGAAGAGCCGCTGCGGATGATCGCCTCTAACGCAGGTACCGAAGGGGCCATTGTCGTCCGCAAGGTCGCCGATGAGAGTGGAGCCTTTGGCTTTAACGCCCGCACCGAGGAATACGAGGATCTGGTCGAAGCCGGGGTCGTGGACCCGGCCAAGGTCTCGCGTACCGCGCTTGAAAACGGCGCTAGCATCGCCTCGCTGCTGCTAACCACCGAAGCCCTGATCGCCGAGCTGCCTGAAAAGACTCCTCCGGCCCCGGCCGGCCCTCCTGGCGGCGACATGTACGGCGGCGGGATGGGCATGTAACATCCCTCTGTCGCAAACAAAAAAAGGCTCGCTGCTTCTTTAGCAGCGAGCCTTTTTTACATCCACAATCTATAGCGCGAGGGGTCGCGGAACCGCCCATCCTCTTGGACGGCATAGTGCAACCCCGGCCTCCGAGATCCGCGTCCCTCATCCAACAGCGCAATAGATTGCCCCTTGAGCACGTAGTCCCCCACATCGACGAGCAGGCGCGCGTTGTATCCGTATTGGGTCAGCAGACCGTTGCCGTGATCGAGAGTCACCACGTAACCGAGTTCCGCGTCGTAGCCCACTTGCAACACCTGACCCGCAGCACTGGCCTGTACCAAGCTGCCCGCAGCCGCGGCAATAACAACCGAGGGATGCTCCTCGCTAAAGGGCCTGATCACGGGCCCGCGCAATGGCCACAAGGTAGGGACGGTATGGACGTGGCCCCAACGCAGCCGCTGCATGAAGGAGATATAAGGAGCCTCTTCGCTGGGCTGCGCCGCTACCTCGTCTAATGCCTCGGGTGTGCCCAAGATCGCGCGCAACTGATCGTTGCCGCGCGTGAGCCGGACCAGCATTTCTTCGAGCTGCTCTATCTGGCCTACTTGCTCCAAGAGCAGGGCCTTGTCCTGCTCAAGCTGTGCTGCCTTCTGCGTTAGCTCGTACTTGTCGAGGTAGGAAATAATCCCCAAGGGCACAATTACGAGCACGGCAACGCAGCACAACCCCAGCAACCACACGAGTGCAGTAGAGGTCTTAAACTCAAAGGTCTTGCGACCCTTTTCTGGAACGATGATAAAGGTAATGTTGCTGCGCTTAAACATCTCGTACCGGTCTGTTCTCGCTTATAGGATGCATCAGCCCTTAATCCAATATATCTTATATCTGACGCTTGAGCCGTGCTTTTCTCTTTAAGAAACAACCTATCGCCCGTGTCGCCATTCCGCCTCTTGCCCTTAGCCCTGTGCATGCTGGTGCCATGCAGCAGCTCTATTCGCGCCGAGCGCCTAGTTATGACTGCGGCGGATATCGGAGAAAACTGGGTCTATCCCCCCGGCAGCCTGCACCTAGACGAAGCCGGATCGTTGCGGCCAGTGCGGATCGGCAAAGACATTGACCCGCTCTCTGAGGCTACGGTCCGCGGAGCCGGTGCGGCGCGACCTACGGCTACCCGCGCCTTTGACGGCGACCTCGCCACTAGCTGGAGTCCACCGCCGGGCACGGCTCCAGAGGACTGGTGGCTCGAGATCGACTTGGGGCAGATGTTTCCCGTCCAACAGATTCGCCTGCGCTTTGCCGACAGCGCGCCTCCTTTGCCCTTTTTTAATCTCTCGCTCTCCAAGGGCGAGCGCTTTATCAACAGCGCCAACGTCGTCGTCGAAGGCACCCTACTCTACAGCCACAGTGAGCGCTTCGCCTTCAACGAGGGACACGACGTGACGATCGACCTCGACGACGAACTCGTCCAAGTCCTCCGCATCGAAGCCACCCGCGAAATGACCGGTGCGCCCGCGCTCGCCGAAATCCAAATCAAGGCTTTTGGCGACAATATCGCCTTTGACCTGATTGCCAAAGGCGGCACCGTCGATGTCGAGGCCGCCATCGTCGCCGTGGCTGGCGTTCCTTCTGTCATGTTCGACGGCGACCTCTCGACCATGTGGCGCGTCAATCCCCTCGCCAAAGGCTCCAGCGGCGACAGCGAGACCTTCGGCGACTACCGCATCGATCTAGGGGCCACCTACTGGATCGATTCGGTCTGGCTCTTGGGCGAGCCACTGGGCATTCCGCCGCGGGTGCGGCATTACTACGCCAACTTCCTCTCCTATAAAATGCAGTACTCCGACGGCTCGCTGGCACCCGACGGCTCGCTGGCTTGGCAGGCGTTGGCCTCTATTCCCCCCAACCCCCGCTACCTCTTCGATGTGCGCAACTTTCGCCACGATGTCCCCCTAATCGCCGCTCGCTACCTGCGTTTGATCTATCCCACTAGCCAAGGCGGCAACATCATCGGCGGCGGCCTGTCGAGCAGCGATATCGCCAACACCGGTCGCTTGGACGGGCTGGGCCTAGTTAGCGAGTTCCAAGTGTACGGCGAGGGGTACCCCGCCCGCGTCGTCCTGCGCTCACCCGTTATCGACCTCGGTACCAATTGGAATATCACGGCGCTTGAGTGGGAACTTGACGCACCGCTCGGGGCCCGATTCACCCTGCGCAGCCGCACCGGCGACCACGTCGTCGAGCAGATGCGCTATTTCGACAAAAACGGCAAAGAGGTTACCAAAAGGCGCTACGAAAAGCTGATCGCCTCGTTTCGCGGCCCCATCGAAACCACGCTTCAACCCGGCGATGGCTGGAGCGTGTGGAGCGAGGAATACCTCCATTCGGGCACCCGCTTCCGCTCGCCTTCGCCTCGGCGCTACGTCCAGCTCGAAGCCGAGCTGCGCGCCGACAACCCGCAGGCCGGCATTGCCCTCGACGCGCTGACTTTGATCTACTCTCGTCCTTTGGCGCGCACCGCCGTTGGCGAAGTCCACCCAGCGCGCGTTGAGCCGGGCGAGCAAACCGACTTCACGTACTTCCTCCGCCCAGAATTTGCCCGGGATAGCCAGGGCTTTGAAGCTATCGCCCTCGAAGCCTCGGTGCCCCTCGCGTTCCGCGCCCTGCAAATCGACGGCACGGCAATCGACGCCGAGGTGGAACAGACGAATGCGGGCCTTCGCTTGCACTTGCCCGAGCGTATCGCAGCCGCCGAGCGCGTCGAGCTGGATTTTGCCGCCACTGTCTTCCAAAACAATACCCGCTTCCGCGCCTTTCTAGAGCGCGAAAGCGGGCTTGACACCCTGCGTCAGCAGGTCGATCCAGGCGATGCAATTCCCGATTTAGCAGGAGCGGGCGATGCGGTGTCGCTGCCCGTGGACGCCAGCTTACTCACACGCCTCGACATGGGCGCGGGGATTTTTACTCCCAACGGCGACGGCGTCAACGACGCGCTCGCCATCTCTTTCGACGTGCTCAAGGTCCTAGACGCCCGCCCCATTGAAGCCCGCGTCTATGACCTGCGCGGCCGGCTAGTCCGCACGCTGCGAGACGCCGCAGGCGTGGCCGGCCACTACCAGCTAACTTGGGACGGCCGGCGCGACTCTGGCGCGCTGGCCCCACCCGGCCTCTACCTCTTCCGCTTGCAGATCGCCGGCGACTCCGCCACCCGCACCTTGGTCCGCAGCATCGGCCTGAGCTACTAGATGCCTAGCTCGCGCATCAGCGCCCCATGCGCGCCACCGTGTAGTTCGGGCCGCATATAGACCTTGCGCACGTAGTCGAGCCCGCCGGACAAATGCTCGAACTGCTCCTCTAAGGCACCGAAGAGCCGCGCTTGCGACACAAAGCCGAGCTGCGCCAATTCGGCTGCCGCTCCATAGGCCCTTCTGCCCTGCTCTAAGTAGTAGCCGCCAAGCCCCTGCCGCTCGACCCACGTGCGGAAAAGCCCAGTGGTAAAAAGCGCGTAGTCGCCTACGTGTCGGCGGATATCCATCTCGCGGTCGAAGGACCAACGACGCTCTGGCTGACGCTGACGCCCGAGTTCCACCAGCATCTCGGCGATGGTTTCAAGCGGCTGGCCGCGCAGATCGCGGATGCGGTAGAGCTGATCGGTGCGCGCAAAGCTCACCAGCAGATCGACGACGTATTCGACCACTTCGCGGTCGGCAATGCCCAACGAAGTGAACCCAGGAAAGACCAAACGTTGGAAGAAGGACCGCAGTCCAGATGAAGAGATCGGCTTTGTAATGCGACGCGGCATGTCGTATCAAAAACTCTCAGGTCAGAAGGTCGTGTTGGTCATAAGGTAAGTAAAGGTCATATCCCCGTTCCAGTCCTCAATCGAATCC
Source organism: Candidatus Latescibacterota bacterium (assembly GCA_965116675.1). Classification (GTDB taxonomy): domain Bacteria; phylum Latescibacterota; class UBA2968; order UBA8231; family UBA8231. The sequence continues at coordinate 4,307,941 of OZ220721.1, read as the reverse complement.
TTGTAACGAGTAACGCTGGTCATGCTGTCGTCGGCTATCACTCGCGAAAGTCCGGCGACTACGGTAAAGCCGGGGCGGTATTTGTAGGTAAGCGTCAAATCGACTTCCTCGCCCAAATGACTCGATTCCAAGTCGCCCTTTTGCGCGGTGCGGAAAGAGTGCCCGTGGACTCCAAGGGATACCTGATCACTCAACGGCAGCGCCGCCTTGAGGGCCAAGTCCTGCAATCCCAACCCGCCAGTATGGACCGGGATATTGAGAAACAAATCAGCGTACCCATAGTACTTGTGATTGGTCGCAAAGAGCGTGTCGAAGACCTTGGTCTTATCATCGGCCAAATCGTCGTCGCCGGACAGGTAGTCGTACCACAAAGTGAGGTCCAGCCCGCCTAAAGACCCGCCAACTCGTCCGCCGAACATGAAAGCCGATACGTCCCTAGCACTGCGCTGACCGGTCTGAAACGAACCTTCGAAACGATACGAGTACCCCATCTTTTTCCCCACCAGACGCGCCCCCATAGTGACCTGATCCGTGTCCTTGGCTCCGTCCTTTTTGTAGAGCGCGTAGAGGTCCAAGCTGCCGGACGGCAGTTGCTCCAAGGTCGCGTACGCCCCCGTCAAATAGGCGTCGTCGGCAAACTGCCCCGAGGTCGAGTCCGACTCAGCCACCTGAATTGCCGTCAGATTCACCTGCCCCCAAGAGGGTGCCAGCAGCAGTTGCAGACCGTCGAAAACCCGGCCTTGCTGAGTCCACTCGACCGCGCCGATCAGCCGCTGACCGCCAAGAGCCACCATCTGACGACCAATCTTGAGCGAGTGGTCGCCGTCTCCGAGTTTCTTCAGATGGACATAGCCTTGATGCAGGTCAAACTTATCGGCGCTGTAATCCGTCAGGGTATTCTTTTCCTCGCCCCACAAGCGCACGTCTTGGAGCTGGATCATCAGATCGACATCGCTATCGAGCGAGGCCACCATCTGAGTCCGCACCCGCATGGAGGTGAAGGAATCGTAGTTGTTTGCGAACGGATCGCGGAACTCGTAGCGCGGCCGAATCTGGCCACCCCAGACAATCTCTTTTTTAGCGTAACTAGCGCTGGATGCAACTACGCTCAAAAGAAATGCGGAATAGATTGCAAGACGCACGGCGTTCCTCCGACGTAAAGATGGCATGGATGTAGATTAAGTTAAACCGCGAATCTCGGTCAAGCTACCTGCTTTTGGGCGGTTTCGTCTAGCGTTTCTTGTTCCTCATCCGGTGCTGCGCCCGGATCGACCAACGCCGGGCCGTCGAGGAAGCGCAGTAGGTGGCCGCGCAAATCGTAGAAGTGCTCGTGCTCACACACCGTGCGTCGATCCCTCGGCCGCGGGAATTCCACCGGCAGAACGTCGCCGACCTTGGCCTGTGGGCCGCTGGTCATCATCACTACGCGGTCGGAGAGAAAAAGCGCCTCATCCACATCGTGGGTCACCATGATTGCGGTAATCCGGTCTCGCCGCCAGACCTCCAACAGCACGTCTTGCAACTCGGTGCGGGTCAGCGAATCGAGCATTCCAAATGGCTCGTCGAGGAGCAGCAGCTTGGGCTTGAGCGCAAAGGCGCGGGCAATACCCACGCGCTGGCGCATCCCCTGCGATAGCTCGGCCGCGCGCTTGTCGAGCGCGTCAACCAAGCCCACGCGGTTGAGATAGTATTCGGCAATTTCTCGCCGTTCGCGCTTGCTGCCGTGCGGAAAGACCTGTTCGACTCCCAGCAGCACGTTCTCCATGGCCGTCATCCACGGAAACAGACTCGGCGACTGGAAGACCACCCCGCGGTCGGGTCCCGGGCCTGTAACCCGGCGTCCATCCATGTAAATAGCCCCGTCGGAGATCTCGTTGAGGCCGGCGATCATCGACAGCACCGTTGACTTGCCGCAGCCCGAGTGGCCAATGATGGAGACGAATTCTCCTTGTTCAATCCGCAAATCAAAGCCCTTGACCACAGCCACTGGCCCATCGACCGTCGGATAGACCTTGGCGAGATCCGCGAATTCAATATACGCATTCATCGAGACAGCTCCATAGGTTCTAGATTGGGTAACGCGAGTTCCTTGAACTCAGCGTGCTGAGCCAACCCTTGGTCGGGCCGCACTTCGAGCAAATAACTGTTGATGGCGGTGCGGACAACTTTGTAGCCGACATCGCTGTTGAGCTCGGTGCGATCTCGGGGCCGGTCCAGTTCCACCTGAAAATGAGGCCCCAGCGTCGTGGCCTGCGACGCGGCTCCGGGCCTGAGCGGGATGATGCGGTCGGCGAGTACCAAGCCCTCGTCAACGTCGTTGGTAATCAGTACCGCGGTCTTGCGCTCCTCGCGCCAGATTCTCTCAATCTCGGCTTGCAAGGTGCCGCGCGTCAGCGCATCGAGGGCGCTGAGCGGCTCGTCCATCAGCAAAATTTCCGGGTCCATCGCCAAGGCGCGCGCAACGGCTACCCGCTGGCGCATGCCCCCTGAAAGCTCAACCGGCCGCTTTTGCAGTGCCGGCGTCAGATGGACCATCTCGACGTAGCGCTCGACGTGGGCGCGGCGCTTTTTCGCTGGCCAAGCGGGGAAGAGGTGATTGACCACCAAGGCCACGTTGCCATAGACGGTCAGCCACGGCAGCAGCGAATAGTTCTGGAAGATGACGCCGCGCTCGGGACCGGGTCCGGCGATCCGCTTGCCGTCGATGAGGATTTCGCCCTCGTCAGGCTCGATCAGACCGGCGATCAGCGAGATCAACGTGGTCTTGCCGCTACCCGAAAAACCGACGATGGCTACGAATTCTCCCCGTTCGATTTCCAAGCTGACGTTCGCGAGCACCTCGGTGCGCTCGGCACCTTCGCCATAGGCTTTGCTGACATTGCGCAATTCGAGAAAAGCCATGCCATGCCCTCAGGTGCCGACCGGCTCGTCGCCGAAGCTGACCAGCTTGTGCAGGATGACCATCGCCCGGTCGAGCATAAAGCCGATAAAGCCAATGGTCAGCACGGCCACCAAGATTCGCGCCAGCGAGTGGCTGCTGCCGTTTTGAAACTCATCCCACACGAACTTGCCCAAGCCCGGATTTTGCGCCAGCATCTCCGCGGCGATCAGCACCATCCAGCCGACGCCGAGCGAGATGCGCAGGCCCGTAAAGATGTAGGGCAGCGAGGCCGGCAGAACGATCTTAAAAATCCGCTCCTTGACTCCGAGGTTGAGCACCCGCGCCACATTGACGTAATCCTGACTTAGCGACGATACGCCCAAGGCGGTATTGATCAGCGCGGGCCACAGCGAGCACAGCGACACCGTGACCGCCGAATTGATAAAGGACTTTGCAAAAAGCCCGTCGTTGGTCGTGTAGAGGGCACTGACCACCATCGTCACCAGCGGCAGCCAAGCCAGCGGCGACACGGGCTTGAATATCTGGATCAATGGATTAAACGCGTTCATCACCGTGCGACTCATGCCGCAAAACAGGCCGAGTGGCACGGCCACCAGCGCAGCCAGCGAAAAGCCGGCGAAAACCGTGTACAGGCTAGTGCCGATCTGGTCCAGATACGTCGGCTTGCCGGTGTATTGGCGAATTTTGACTTGGGCCTGTGGGTTTGCGGCTAGTTTCTCGGCGTTGCGCTTTTGCTGCCGCTCGTAGAACGCCTGCGCTTTTTCCCGTTCTTCTACGTGCTCTTCCCACAGCACGACCGCCTGCTGGTAGGCCTGCATCGGCCCGGGGATATTGCCCAAGCTGGTCTCGATTTGGGCGGCGGTCAGCGACCACAGCATCAGGAAGGCGACGAACGCACTCACGGGCACACCGATCAGGGTCCAGATGTCGCGGACCTGCTGGCCGGGGTTTTCCCCGGCGGCCAGTTTGACCACCGGCGTCAGCCAAGTCAGCCCGACGAAGACGAGGATTTTATTCAGCTTATCGACTAGCAATCTACCGCCTCCTATTGCATCGACGTTTTGGTGTAGTCGTCCTTGATACCCACCCGAAATTTGTGCAGATAGTCGTTGGGCTGGCGACCGTCGTACTCGACTCCATCTATAAAGTCGCTGGTCGGCTCCTTGTAGCCGTCGGTCTGGGGAATCTCGTCGGCTGTCAAGTAACCATCCTCCACGAGCAGAGCTGCGGCCTCGTGCCAGATGTCGGGCCGGTAGATCTCCTTAATCGTCGCGTGATACCAAGAGTCGGGTTTGGGGGCGTCGATCTGACCCCAGCGCCGCATCTGGGTCAAGAACCAAATGCCGTCGCTGTAGAAAGGGTACGTGGTGTCGTAGCGGTAGAACACGTTGAAGTCGGGCATGGCGCGCTTGTCGCCCTTTTCAAACTCAAAGGTGCCGGTCATGCTGTTGGCGATGACCTCAAAGTCAGCGCCGACATACTCCGAGCGGGAGAGGATCCGCGCTGCTTCAACGCGGTTTTTTAGCTCGCCATTTTCGCCTTCCTCGTCGAGCCACTTGCCAGCGCGAATTAGCGCCTTGACCACCGCTTTGTGCGTGTTGGGGTGCTTGTCGGCCCAAGCCTTGCTGACGCCAAAGACCTTTTCCGGGTTGTTCTTCCACACGTCGTAGTTGGTCGTCACCGGCACGCCAATGCCCTTGAACACGGCCTGTTGGTTCCACGGCTCGCCCACGCAATACCCGTAGATGGTGCCCGCTTCCAAGGTCGCCGGCATCTGCGGCGGCGGCGTCACCGACAGCAGCACATCGGCATCGGTCATGCCGGTTATGTCCTCGCTAGTGTAGTAACCCGGACTAATGCCAGCGGCGGCCAGCCAGTACCGCAACTCATAGTTGTGCGTCGAAACCGGAAAGACCATGCCCATCTTGAACTGGCGGCCCTCGTCGCGGTAAGCTTCCACAATCGGCTTGAGCGCATCGGCCTTGATCGGGTGGGCCGGTTTGCCGTCTGCGCGCTTGGGCACGTGGGGCTTCATTTGCTCCCAGACCTCGTTGGCGACCGTGATGCCATTGCCGTTGAGATCCATGCTGAAAGCGGTAATAATGTGGGCTTGAGTGCCGAAGCCAATGGTCGCGCCAATCGGCTGTCCGGCCAGCATGTGCGCCCCGTCGAGTTCGCCGTCGATGACGCGGTCGAGCAGCACCTTCCAATTGGCCTGCGCCTCCAAGGTGACGAAAAGCTCCTCATCCTCGAAGAAGAACTGCTCTTTGGCAATGACCAAGGGCGCACAGTCGGTCAGCTTGATGAAACCGAACTTGAGTTCGTCTTTTTCCAATGCTAGTTCCCCAGCCTCGATTCCTTCGGCGCAGGACAAGACGGCCAAGGCAATGGCGGTAATTGCTTTCATAATCTCCTCATTTAGCGATGGTTTTTTCGACTCGTTCAATTCGCACGGCGCACTGCTTGTAGTTGGGCTCGCGCGACTTCGGGCAGAACGCCGGGAGGGTGAGCTGGTTGACGCACTGCTCGGCAAAGTGAAAGGGCACAAATACTTGGTCTGGGTGGATCGTCTCGGTAATCCGCAGCAGCAAGCCCTCAACGCGTCCACGTCTGGACACCAAAGAGACGCGAGTGCGCGAGTTGAGGCGGAAGCGCCGCGCGGTCTGCGGATGGATCTCGACCCAAGGCTCGGGCGAGAGCTTCTCCAGCATCGGCACGTCGCGGGTCTTAGTCCGCGTGTGCCAGTGCTCTACCGTGCGTCCGGTGTTGAGCAGAATGGGGTATTCGTCGTCCGGCGGCTCGGGTAGCGGCAGCGGCGCAGTGTACAACAACCGCGCCCGGCCGTCCTCGGTGGGGAAGCAACCTTCGGTGTACAGGCTGTCAACGCCCTCGGGATGCGCGTCGTTACAGGGCCACTGGATCCCGCCCAAGGCATCCATCTTCTCATAGCTCATGCCGCTGTAATCGCAGAGCTGTCCCTTGGATATTCGGCGCATTTCCGCAAACGCATCGGCCGGGCCGCGCCATGCGGGGAAGAGTTCGTCGCGGACCCCGAGCACTCGGGCCAAATCCATGAAAATATCGAAATCGGCCTTGGCTTCCCCAGGCGGCGACACGGCTTGCCGCACCCGGCTAGCGCGGCGCTCGCTGTTGGTATAACTGCCGCTCTTCTCGCCCCACACAGCCGTCGGCAACACCAAGTCGGCCAACTCGGTAGTAGGCGTCGGGTGGAAACCGTCCTGCACCACGATCAAATCGAGACCAGCGAGCGCCTGGCGCAACCGCTCCTGATCGGGAAAGCTGGCCAGCGGATTAGTGGCAATCACCCACAGTGCCTTGATGCGGCCCGCTATAATGGCGTCGATGATGTCGGGATAGGCCAAGCCGCGCTTTTTCGGCAGTCGTTCCGCGTCCAACCCCCACAACGCCGCCAGTTCCTCGCGGTCTGCTCGGCTTGCAAACTTGCGGTAGCCCGGCAGCGATGAGGCAAAGCCAAATTCGCGGGTGCCCATGGCATTGCACTGGCCGGTGATAGACAGCGGCGCAGCCCCCGTGCGGCCGATGTTGCCGGTAATCAGCGCGAGGGTGTTGATCAAACTGACGGTATCCGTCCCTTGTGTCGAGTGATTGACGCCCATGGTCCACGCGAAGAGGACGTTCTCGGCCTTGGCGATGCCTTCGAAGGCCGCCCAGATCGCTTCGGGGCTTAAACCCGTGTGCTCCGCCACGACCTCGATGGGATAATGACTAGCGTGTTCGGCCAGCGCCTCAAAACCAGTGGTATGAGCATCGACGAAGTCTCGATCGACATAGCCGTGCTCAATCACCAAGTTGATCAGGCCGTTGAGCAGATACACATCGCCGCGCGGCTGGATCGGCAGATAGAGGTCGGCGAACATCGCCGTCTTGGTCTTGCGCGGATCGCAGACGATTAGTTTGTAATCTTCGTTCTGGTTGAGATGATGCCAGAGAATGGGGTGATTGTCGGCGATATTCGCGCCGATCAAAAAGACCGTGTCGGCCTCTCGCAAACCCCGATACGATCCCGGCGGGCCGTCCGAGCCAAAGCTCTGCTTGTAACCAGCCACCGCCGAGCTCATGCACAGCGTGGTATTGCCGTCGTAATTGCTCGTGCCAAAGCCCAGTTGCACCAGCTTGCCTAGCGCGTAAAACTCCTCGGTGACGAGCTGGCCGGTTGACAGCACGGCAAAACTCTCTTTGCCGTACTGCTCCTGAATCCGGCGCACCCGCCCCACCATCTCCTCGTAAGCCCGTTCCCAAGAAATGGGTTGGCCGTGCCATAGCGGGGCATGGGCGCGATTGGGGCTTTTCAGGGGCAGGTGCTCGCTCAAGCCTTTTGGACAGAGGCTGCCCTCGTTGACGGGGTGCTCCTCATCGCCGCGCACCGAGACGATTTCGTCTCCCTTGACTCCTACGACCATGCCGCAACCCACTGAGCAGTAGCCGCAGGTGGTCTTGACCCAGCGCTCGGGGATTTTCTTTTGCGACAGATATCCGTACTGAGGGTCGCGACCAAAGGCGTACTCGTCCGCCTTAATGTCAAAGCCAAGAGATTCCTTGATTTTCTCTACGAGTGTCATCGCTAGCCCCGTCGCGCTACCGAGCGGTGGGCTTCGACGATGAAATTGCCCGCGATATCGGTGCCGACGACCGTGGTGAAAAACAGGTAGCGCTGCAAGAATACATAGGCCACCAAGCCAGCGACGCCCAAGATCGCCGCGGAGATCGAGACCGCACCAACGCCCAAGGACAAGAGTCCTATAAGCGCCAACAGGGCCGCACCATTTTTGTACATCCGCAAGCGGGCGAAGTGATCGCGGTAGAGTTCGGCGCTGGCCTTGAGTTCAAAGGTCTCGCTCTCCGCCAAGTGCCAAACGAAGTCCGAGTGCAATTTTGCGTAGACTAGCAGCGCCAGCGCCGCAGCCAAAGCCGCGATCTGCACAACCCATTCCGTTTCTCCTCCCAATACCAGCGCCAGCGCCAGTACCGCCGGACCGACGATCCATGCCACGGCGAAAAAATCGACTGTGGTCTTGCGGAAATTCCACGCTGGACGGGCCGGTACCCGATAGAGCTGGGCGCTGGCATAAATGCCGGCGATGCCCGCCGTGACCGCTACCGCCCCCAACGACAGCCGCGTACCGACTCCACCCAAGGCTTCCGCACTCACCCATCCCAAACCTTCGGTCGCCAACAGGAACGCCGCATAGGCAAAGGCGACTTTGGCAAAAAGTGATAGCGCCAGCACTTCGCGCGACAACCAAGAGGTGCGCCAGTTGCGAATCGCACGGAAGGCAAAGGCTGGTCGCCCCAGATGCAAAGTCGATGCGGCGAGCGAAAGACCGATCAGCCCCATCAGCACGGCGGCCAGCGTGCCGAGCGCGGTACCGGCTAGCGGTACCGCGCCGCTGAGCGAACGCAGCAAATCCATCGCGTATATCGCCGCAAAGCCCCCCAAGCCGATCTGGGTCAGCACCGTCATAAATATCAGCGGCGAATGCGGCTCTTCCGGCTCGACAAAGTCGCCGGTGACTGGGTGCAGACTGCTAAGATCGACGCCTTCGGGCAAGGTGATTTTCGTCGAAGGCATGGAGATTTCTGGCGCGGGCATTCCCGGGGCGGCACCAGCGTCCTCGTAGGTTGCGAACACCTCCTCAAGCGGCACAGTCTCAATCTCAATCGCTCCGGCCGGGCACGCCTGTGCGCAAGCGGGCTCGCGGCTTTCTTCGAGCCGATTGACGCACATGTCGCACTTGGAGACCACGCCGCGCTCGGGCTGGAAGCTCGGCACGCTATAAGGGCAGTTCCAAGTGCAGTACTGGCAGCCGATACAGACATCGGCTTGGTGAATGACGAGGCCGCGCTCATCAATTTTGTAGGCATCAACCGGGCAGCCCTTGGCGCAAGGGGCATCTAAGCAGTGGTTGCAGCCGCTAGAAAGAAAGAAACGCAATGTGTCGGGATACTCGCCGCCCTCGACCTCGCCGACGCGCCGCCACTGGGTATCTACGGGCAGGCCATTCTGTTCACTACAGGCCACCTCGCAGGCGTGGCAGCCGACGCAGAGATCCATGTGGAAGTGGAAGCGCGTCTGGGTCGAGCGGTTGTCCGTGCGAAAACCGGGTAGGTCGGGCTTTTCTATTATATCCATTATCCATGGCATTCTGTTGGGACGCAAATGATTGAGCTACAGACTTTAAGCAAGAGTAGTGCCAAAGATGGTAAGAAGGGGAACCTAATTACATCTCAAATCATTGATAAAATTACACTTATAAAATAAAAGAGAGGTTTTTGCAAAAGTGATTCAAACTTGTAAAGCTGTCCAAAAACTACAATTTTTGTGTTTTTTTAATGTAGAAAAGGACAATTTTATATTTTTCAAACTCTCAAGAGAGTACTTCCTTCCCGACCAAATCTCGACTTCGCCGACGCGGGGTTGGAGAATACATATTTGTGATATTTATGGACATTTTTGTCGATTTTCTGCAAAAATGTGCGCTATATAACAGTGCCTTGCGATTGAGTTAAATAATCCCTAAATAGTTGATAAAACTATAAATACAGCAATTCATCGAACTCCTGTATCCGCAAGCTGGTCTGTGTTTTGCTTATAGGACTTGAGCTAGTGTTTACAGGAGAAAACCGATGATAGCACCCAATCGGCCCCACTTAGTCGTCGTTGGCAATGGCATGGTGGGGCACCGCTTTTGCGAGGAAATGGTCGCGCGCGACGGCCAGCAGCAGTTTCGCATCCACGTCTTCTGCGAAGAGCCGCGCTTGGCCTACGACCGCGTCGGCCTCAGTAAATACTTCTCGGGCACCCCGGTCGCAGACCTGATGCTAGGTACTATTGAATGGTATCAAGAACACGGGATTGAAACCCATATTGGCGACCGGGCCACGGCCATCCAGCGCGATCAGGGCATCGTCACCTCCCAGCGCGGAGAGGCCATAGAGTACGACCGCCTCGTCCTAGCCACTGGGTCCGCCCCTTTCGTCCCACCCATCGACGGCGTCGCCAAAGAAGGCGTATTTGTCTATCGCACGATTGAAGACCTTGAGGCGATTGCCGCCTACGGCCAAAAGGCTCGGCGCGCGCTCACGCTAGGCGGTGGGCTACTGGGCCTCGAAGCGGCCAAGGCCCTCGTCGATATGGGGCTAGAAACTACCGTCGCCGAATTCAGCACCCGGCTGATGCCTCGCCAGATCGACGACGCGGCCTCATCGTTGCTGGTTGAGGAAATAGAGGCCCTCGGGGTCGAAGTCCTGCTCGGCAAAGGTGCGCAGCGCTTTCTCGGCGACGACAAAGTCTCAGCCGTCTCCTTTGGTGGCGACGAGGAGCGGGCCTTCGACATGGTCGTCATCTCCACCGGTATCCGCCCGCGCGACGAGCTGGCACGCGAGTGCGGGCTAGAAACCGGCGAGCGCGGCGGCGTGGTCGTGGACGATGCGCTCACCACCAGCGACCCACACATCTACGCCATTGGCGAAGTGGCCCTGCATCGCGGCATTACCTACGGTCTAGTCGCCCCAGGCTACGACATGGCCGCCGTTCTCGCTGAGCGCCTCTGCGGGCTGGAAAACCCCGTCTTTACCTCGGGCGACTTCTCGACCAAGCTCAAGCTCATGGGTGTCGATGTCGCCAATTTCGGCGACGCCTTCGGCCAAACGCCCGGCAGCCGGGTTATCTACTTCCACAGCGATGTCGCCCGCATGTACAAACGGCTGACCGTTAGCGGGGAGCATCTGCTTGGCGGCATGCTGGTCGGCGACGCCTCGGAATACAACCACTTCTTGCAGATGGTCAAAAACAAGACCCCCTTGCCCAGCGACCCCCACGAACTGCTGCTCGGCACATCCAGCGACAAGGCGGTCGGCTTCAATCCACAGGACCTGCCCGACGACGCGCAGATCTGCTCGTGCAACAACGTCGCCAAGGGCGCACTCGTACGCGCTGTAGCCGAAGGCTATACCCAACTCGGTGCGCTCAAGGACGCCACGCGCGCCGGCACGGGCTGCGGCGGCTGCATACCCTTAGTAACCGACATCCTAAACGCCGAACTCACAGCCCAAGGCATAGAAGTCAATACCCACCTCTGCGAGCACTTCGCCTATTCGCGGCAGGAGCTGTTCCAGATTGTCAAGATCAACCGCATCAAGCGCTACGACGACTTGCTGGCCCGCTACGGCCAAGGACACGGCTGCGAGATTTGCAAACCCGCAGTCGCCTCTATCTTAGCTAGCACCTGGAACGACCTCATCCTCGAACAGGAGGAACTGCAGGACACCAACGATCGCTTCCTCGCCAACATTCAGCGCGGTGGCACCTATTCGGTCATTCCCCGGGTGCCGGGCGGCGAGATTACGCCCGCCAAGCTGATCACCCTCGGCCAAGTCGCGCAAAAGTACAACCTCTACTGCAAAATCACCGGCGGCCAACGCGTCGATTTGCTCGGCGCACGGGTCGATCAGCTACCCTTCATTTGGGAGGAGCTAATCGCCGCGGGCTTCGAGAGCGGGCACGCCTATGGCAAGGCCCTGCGCACGGTCAAAAGCTGCGTCGGCACCACTTGGTGCCGCTACGCCGTGCAGGACTCTACCGGCTTCGCCATCCGCATCGAAGAGCGCTACCGCGGCATCCGCGCGCCCCACAAAGTCAAGGCCGCCTGCTCGGGCTGCGTGCGCGAGTGCGCCGAGGCCCAAGGCAAAGACTTCGGCTTAGTCGCCACTGAAAAGGGCTGGAATCTCTACGTTTGCGGCAACGGCGGTGCCAAACCTCAGCACGGGGTCCTGCTCGCCGCAGACCTCGACGAGGAGACCTGCATCCAATACATCGACCGCTTCCTCATGTATTACATCCACACCGCTGACAAGCTGACCCGCACCGCCACTTGGTTCAATCAGCTCGAAGGCGGCATCGAATATCTGCGCCGCGTAATCATCGACGATCACCTCGGGATCTGCGCGCAGCTAGAGGAGGATATGACCCACTTAGTGGCAACCTATCAATGCGAGTGGAAGGCGGTCGTCGAAGACCCGGAGCGCCGCAAGCGCTTCCGCCACTTCGTCAACAGCGACGACGTGGACGACAATTTGCAGTGGACACACGAACGGGAGCAAAAGCGGCCCGTCAACTGGGAGATAGTAGTATGAGCGAAGCCATAGCAGTAGAGCAGTGGGTGCGAGTCGCCCGAGTCGAGGACTTCCCCAGCAATGCTGGAGCCTGCGTCAAAGTGGGAGACGAGCAGGTCGCAGTATTCAATTTTGCCTCGTACCGCGATTGGTACGCCTGCCAGAACATGTGCCCCCACAAGCGCGACATGGTCCTCTCTCGCGGCTTGATCGGCGATCAAGAAGGCACGCCCAAAGTCGCCTGCCCCCAACACAAGAAGACGTTCTCACTGATCGACGGGAGTAACCTCGGCGGCGAGGAGTACAACATCAATATCTATCCAGTAAAGGTAGAACAGGGCTTCGTCTATATCGGCGCGGGCTCAGCCAGCAACTAAACTGCGCTCCTTCGCTTAGCGCAGCAGCCGCTCGCTAAACAGCGTCCGCGCCAGAGCGCGCACATCCCGCTCACCAGCCAAATGGGTCTGCCCCACCGACACCAACACCATCTCAACCTCCCCAAGCCCCATCCGATAGACGATGCGGAACCAGCCGCCCGGCGGACGCAGGCAGCGGTAGCCCTTTAACTCGCCGACCAAAGGCCAGCCCTGTTCCTCGGGATCGATTGCCAGCCCTGTGATGTATTGGTCCACTTGCTCGGCGATCCGCCGGTTGAGCAGACCTTGCCGCGCCTCTAAAGCGCGCGGCGCCAAGACGACGCGCAACGTCATTGTTCCTCCCAGACGGCGCGCTCGCCCGCCTCAATCTGGCGAATACCTTCGCGCAGCGCGGCGCACTCGGCCTCGTCGCCGAGCACCTCTAAGGTTTCGACAATGCCTTGGTAAAGCGACCACGGCATCAGGGCGAGTATCGGCTGACCGCGGCGCGTCACGGCAAGGGCACTCGCTTCGGGTTCAGCGGCGAAGCGATCGGGCAATTGATTCAGGACTTTGCGGGCTTCGGCGATGGGCATGGATTGGAGCATATTTCCTCTTTTGTACTGTATATGGTACTAAATTAAGTACTCTTGGCGACGGTCTGAAAAATCCATAATTGTAGCATATTTATGCGAATCCGCGAGTGAGTGAAATTTTCCAATAGATAACTTATTAATAATTCGCCATTTATGCGAATCCCGAAAAAGGCTCACATTTGTATGTACATCTAAAGGTGCGAAAAAGAGTACTTTAATGCAACGCTAATTTTCAATCAGACGTGACGAGATGCGGGCTGCGATATAATTGAATTAAGTGGGGATCCGGGTCGCTTTTTTGGCCACAATAACAGCTCATTTGCTTCCCCGTTGGCATTCCCTTTTCCCGCGCTTATATTTCGCGCATGTCTGACGGCGAATTCATCCGGCCCTTTCCCGCACTCACCCCCGCTCAACGCTATCACCTCGAAGTCTATGGCTACGTGGTGGTTGAAAACGCGATTGAGCAAGACCTGACGGATCGCCTGCTAGAGGCCATGCTCCGGCTCAAACGCGATCTCCTGTCCGCCCCAGACCCGACCAAGGCCCGCGTTCGCAACTGCCGTCTCTCCTCCTATCGGCCTCACCACCTGCACTTTGCCCACATCCTCGAAGCCGATCCCGCGATTTTCGCATACCTAACTCATCCGCGCTTGGTCGGCATGGCCGAGGAACTAGTCGGCGGCAGCGTGCGCCTCGAAGAATCCGAGGCCGTCGTCAACGAGCGCGACCCAGAAATCGACCTCGCTGCCGCGCCGCGCTACGGCTTCCACACTGGCACCACCCCAGACGTGGGCACGTACGTCGAAAACGGCCTCTTCCACTGCACCTTTGTCAAAACCCTGACCAACCTCACGGAACTCGGCCCGGACGACGGCGGCACCGTGGTCATCGCCGGTAGCCACAAGGTCAAATGCGATCGCGAGACCATCATCGCGGCGGCCTACGAAGATCCCGCGCTGATCCACCAAGTGGTCGCGCCCGCCGGATCAACCCTGCTCTTTGGCGAGGCCCTGATCCACGCCACCGGCCAGATCCGCTCCGACCGCGAGCGCGTCATCGTCATCGGCGGCTACACCCCGCCCATGTTCCAAGCCTGGAACGGCCAAGAGCCGAGCGCTGAATTCATCGCCCAAACGCCCGAACCCCTCAAGCCGCTCATTGCCGGCAGCGACAAGTGGCATTGGCAGCAGCGCCGTCGCCGCCTCGACACGCCGGTCGCCCTGTGATCCAGCTCGCGCACCCATACCTATTGTTCCTCGGCGACGCCGCCGACCAACTAGCCGCCAAAACGGCCGTTGGCGTCGCCCAGTGGCGGCCCGACCAGTGCATTGGTCAGCTCCGTCTTCCCGACTGCCACGCCGACCTCGGACTGCCCGATCAAACCCTCGCCGAAGCCCGCGCCGCTGGTGCCCACACCCTCATCATCGGCGTCGCCAATCGCGGCGGCACCATCTCCGACCTCTGGCGCGAGACCTTCTTGCAGGCCATCGACCTCGGCTACGATCTCGCCAGTGGTCTGCACGCGCGCCTTGGCACCATCCCCGGCGTGGCCGACCGCGCCCGCGCAAAGGGTACGCGCCTCGTAGATGCGCGCTTTTCCGACCGCGCTTTTCCCATTGCAACCGGCGTCAAACGCCCGGGCAAACGCCTGCTCACCGTCGGCACTGACTGCTCGGTCGGCAAGATGTTCACCGCGCTGGCCATTGAGCGCGAGATGCAGGCGCGAGGCATGGCCTGCACCTTCCGCGCCACCGGTCAAACCGGCATCTTCATCGCCGGGACCGGCGTTGCCGTTGACGCCGTAGTTTCCGACTTCCTCGCCGGCTCCGTCGAGGTCCTGACCCCGGCCAACCACCCCGAGCACTGGGATCTAGTCGAAGGCCAAGGTTCGCTATTCCACGCCTCCTATGCCGGCGTGTCGCTGGGTCTCCTGCACGGTGCCCAACCCGACGCGCTCGTCCTCTGCCACGATCCCAACCGCCCCCACATGCGCGGCCTACCCGAATACCAACTGCCCGATCTGCTCGACTGCATTCGCCTCAACGAGCAGTGCGCCCGGCTCACCAACCCGGCCTGCCGCACCATTGGCATTGCAGTCAACACCTCGCATTTGCCGGAAGACCGCGCCGCCGAACTGCTCGAAACCATTGAACGCCAAGCCGGCCTGCCCGCAGTCGATTCGCTGCGCCAAGGAGCCGCGCGCTTGGTCGATGCCCTGTGACCCACTTCTCCGTTCGCAGCGAGAGCTTTCCCCTCGCCCAGACCTTCACCATCTCGCGCGGTGCCAAAACCACCGCCGATGTCGTCGTCGTCGAACTGAGCCGCAACGGCTGCGTTGGCCGCGGCGAATGCGTCCCTTACCCCCGCTACAACGAAAGCGTAGCCGGAACCATAGACGCGCTAGAATCGCTGCGCCCACAGGTAGAAGCCGGCCTCGACGGCTCGACTGAGCTCGCCGAAGTCCGAGCGGCATTGCAACGCGCTCTACCGCCCGGCGCGGCCCGCAACGCCTTGGACTGCGCGCTCTGGGATCTGGAAGCCAAACTCAGCGGCCGCCCGGTCTATGAACTGGTCGGATTAGCGGCACCGCGTCCAATATCGACGGCCTATACCCTCTCGCTCGACGACCCAGAGATCATGGGCCGAGCCGCTGCCCAGCACGCCGACCGCCCTCTACTCAAGATCAAACTCGCCGGTCGCGACGACCTCGACCGCGTCGCCGCAATCCGCGCCAATGCCCCAGACTCAACCCTGATCGTCGATGCCAATGAAGGCTGGTCCGCCGACCAAGTCGAGCCGCTCTCAGCCGAACTAGCTCGCTTGGGCGTCGCGCTCATCGAACAGCCTTTACCCTCCACCCAAGACGCCCTGCTCGCCGAGTTGGAACATCCGGTCCCCTTCTGCGCCGACGAATCCTGCCACACTGCCGACGATATCGCGGAACTAGCTGCCCGCTATGAATACGTCAACCTCAAGCTCGATAAGACCGGCGGCTTCAGCGAGGGCCTGCGCTTAGCAGCCGAGGCGCGCGCGTGCGGCTTGGACTTGATGGTCGGCTGCATGATCGCCACCTCGCTGTCCATGGCACCGGCTGTCCTGCTGGCGCAACAAGCACGCTTCGTCGATCTCGACGGCCCCCTGCTCTTGCAAAAAGATCGGGAACGCGGGCTGCGCTACGAAGGCAGCCTCCTCCATCCGCCCCATCCTCAACTCTGGGGATAGGCCAGACTGCACAATCTGATGAGCAGTTCATTCTTACTGTTTGCCCAAGGGCTGGACGAGGCCACGCTACAACGCGCCATCCCGTCGCCCATCCGGCCAAAGCAGATCGAGCCGTTGGCGTGGAATGGCGACGAGTTCTCGTTTGACTTGCCACCCGCAACGCTAGAAGGGGCCCTAGAAATCCTGCCGTGCCTCTCGGTCGTCCACAACGGCGCGTGGGGCTATCAGTTCGCGATAGAATGCGAAACCAAAGCGGGCCATAGCGTCCGGGCCGTCCTCGACCCGATCGGCTCGTTTGTCGGGGCCGTGCAGTCCGGCTTCAGGATTGGAGCCGCGGCGGGCGCGGCAAACGAAGCGGTCACAGCGGAAATCGACCTCCTGCGCATCCGCACCCCCTTGCAAACGGCCACCCTACACCTGCGCGTCCAAGGCGTCGCCCCCACGGACCCGGCCCTGCTCTCGGTCTCGGTGCGCCGCAAAGGCGCATTACCCACTCCGACGTTCACTAGCCGAGATACGGCCCTCGCGGTACCGTCGCAAAGCCAGATGGTTCTGCGGCCTGAGCTAGCTTCCCACGTCTGCTCGCCGACCAGCGTCGCCATGCTCCTCGCGTACTACGGCCATAGCGCGGACATCTACGACGTAATTGCTGAGGCGCGCCACCAACCCAGCGGGCTATACGGCGTGTGGCCGGCCAATATCCACGCTGCCGCTCGCCGGGGCCTCTTGGGCTATCTATTGCACTTTCCCTCTTGGGAGGCGGCGCGCACGCTGCTCGACGCGGGCTTTCCTATTGTTGCCTCTGTGCGCTACGAGGTGGGCGAGTTGAGCCGGGCGGCCATTGATCGGACGTCTGGGCACTTGCTCGTCGTCCGGGGCTGCGCGGGAGATACCGTGCTGGTCAACGATCCAGCCGCGAACGACGAAGTCGCACGGGCGTACGACCTAGCGGAATTCTGCAAAATCTGGTTGGAGCGCAGCGCCGTGGGCTACGTGCTCTTTCCGCCGTTGTAACAGTACTATGGACAAAGCGAACTTCACTTCCATCGTCTTCGGCGAAATCCTCTACGACTGCTTCCCCGACCGCACCTGCTTGGGGGGAGCCTCCCTGAACTTCGCTTGGAATCTGCGCCAGCTCGGTTTTCCCGTAGCCATGATCAGCGCCGTGGGGCAGGACGAACTGGGACAACAGGCGCGGGGCTTTCTCCAGCGCGCCGACATCGATCAGCAGTGGGTCGCCGATCGTCCCGAGCCTACGGGCACGGTCGATGTATTGCTCGACAATGGCCAGCCTTCCTACACCATCCTCGCCGGTGTAGCTTGGGACTACATCGAAACTAAGCCGGCGTTAGACCAGCCCCCCGACTTGATCTACTACGGCACAGCCGCGCAACGCAGCCCGGCCAATCGTCCGGGGCTAGAGCACTTGCTGGCAACCAAGCCCCGGCATCGACTTTTCGACGTCAACCTGCGCAAGGACTGCTATACGCCGCAGACCGTGCTCTTTGGCCTCGAAGCGGCGACCATTGTCAAGCTCAACGACGAGGAGTGGGAGGCCGTGCGGGACATCGCCGCGGTCGCCGCACCCGACGACTTAATCGCCCGCTACGCACTGGATTGCCTAGCGATTACCTTTGGCGGCGACGGTGCTCAGCTCCACATTCCGGGAGCTTCGTTCGCCGCACGGCCCGCGCCCGTGTCCGTCGTTGATGCGGTCGGGGCTGGCGATGCCTTCAGCGGGGTTCTGGCCGCCAGCGCCCTGCTCAGCACTGACCCGCAACAGGCCCTAGACTTAGCGTGCGCCGCCGGTGCCAGCGCGGTGCAGCACCCAGGAGCCCATTGCCCGCTGCCCGAATCCGTGAAGGCGGCGTTTGCTTAGATGGGCGACCACAAGGGTCGCCCCTACATATCACCGAAAGGCTTTCCCCCATGCAGACTCCCATTCCCCTGTGCGACCCCCACTTCCACCTCTGGGATCTAGCCGAGCGGCCCAATCCCAACCTCGGCGATGTCATGCCGGCGTACCGGGCCGCCGACTACGCCCAAGACATGAGCGAACTACCCCCTGAGTTGCAGCGGGTCAGCGGCGTCCACGTCGAAACCGTCGTCGGCCAAGTGCCTGGCGGCGTCCCCGTCGATACCGTAGAAGAAACCCGCTGGGTGCGCGGCCAACTCGAACCAACCTCAGCCGAACAGCCCTTTGGCATTGTCGCGTACGCGCATCTGGAGCGCGACATCGCCGCGGCCGAGCGCACCATTGAACAACACCTAGCGGCCGCTAAGGGCCGTCTGTGCGGCGTGCGCATGATCCTCAATCACCATCCCAACAATCCCGACTTAACTTGGCCGCAGATCGAAGCCGGCGTCTTGCAGAGCAGCCGCTTCCGCGATGGCTTGGCGCTTTTAGAACGCCATAACCTCGCCTTCGACCTCTCCTGCAATCCCCACCAAGTGGCCGATGCGGTCGCAGTGTTCCGCGACTTCCCCAACCTCCGCGTCGTCACCAACCACCTCGGCTTCCTCCACGACGGCGAAGATCAAGCGCACGAGGACCTCTGGCGCGAAGGCATGGCTGCGCTGGCCGCACTGCCCAATATCTACATGAAGCTGTCCATGGCGTGGTTTGCACGGGACGCCTTCCACGAGGATGCGGCCAAAGAGGCCAAAATCGCCGCAGTCGTCCAAGAGCTGATCGAACGCTTTGGCTGTAACCGCTGCATGTTTGCCAGCAACTATCCCGTCGATAAACTGCGGGGCATTAGCATCGGCTATCTCTACGCCAAGTTCCTCGAGTGGAGCGCCGACTTTTCAGACGACGAGCGCCGGGCACTCTTCCACGACTCGGCTCTCAGCGCCTATGGGCCGCTTTCGCAATAGCCATGAACGCGGAGGAATTCGACTATACCCAATGGTGCGACAGCACGGGCGCGCCGCTGACAAAAATGCCCGACCGGCTCGGCGTGGCGGCCAATGGCTTTATCCGCGACAAGACCGGCAAAATCCTGCTGCAACAGCGCGCAGACAACGGCTTTTGGGGCCTGCCCGGCGGCAATGTCGAACTCGGCGAGTCCGTCGAGCAGACTGTGGTGCGCGAAGTCTATGAGGAAACGGGCTTGGAGGTGCGCGTCGAGCGGCTGATCGGGATTTACTCCGAGCCGGAGAGCTACCCATTCATGCGCTATCCCGACGGCACCATCGTCCACTACGTCACCCACGTCTTTATCTGCGAACCCGTCGCCGGTGCATTGCAGCTCTCCTCAGAGAGCACAAACATCGGCTATTTTGCCGCCGATGCCCTGCCTGCCCAGACCTTGCTCTCGCACCACATCCGCATCGCGGACGCCCTGACCGGCCTAGTGTACCCATTTATTCGCTGAACCATGTTGACCGCACTTCATCCAGCAACAGATAGAGCCTTGGAAGTCCCATCTTGTGATCCTATTCTGCGTCCATCTGCGTCCATCTGCGTCCATCTGCGGATCACCTTGCGAATGATTTGGATTCGCTATATTTCTTTTTCGCTCGTCCCAACCTTCACCTCGCCAAGAAAAGGAACGACATGATCAAAATTGCCGAAGTCCTGCCCGACCACCCCACGCCACTGTGGCGGATGGTCAAGCAATGCGGCGTTGACCACGTGGTCGGCGGCTTTAATACTCCCGGTGATCCCGCCGACATTCACCCCGACCAACGGCCCTGGAGCTTCACCAACCTCGTGCGGATGAAAACCGCGTTTAACGACGGCGGCTTCTCCCTCGACGTCATCGAGGCCCGCCCGCCGCTCAACAAGGCCAAGCTCGGCCTCTCCGACCGCGACGAAGAGATCGAATACGCCTGCGATCTGATTCGCAACATGGGCAAGGTCGGCATTCCGGTCTGGTGCCCCGAGTGGATGCCCGTGCTCAACTGGACCCGCACCTCAATGGCGGCCCCCGGACGCGGCGGAGCCATGGTCACCGGCTTTGACAACGAATTGATGAAAAATGCGCCGCTGACCGACGCCGGCGTCGTCACCGAAGAACAGCTCTGGGACAACCTGAAGTACTTCCTCGAAAAGGTCGTGCCGGTCGCCGAAGAAGCCGGCATCAAACTCGCCATGCACCCCGACGATCCGCCGCTGTCGCCCCTGCGCGGTATGGGACGAATCATGCGCAGCGTCGAAAACTACCAAAAGCTCATCGACCTAGTGCCTAGCCCGGCCAACGGCATCTGCCTGTGCCAAGGCAACTTCACCCTGATGACCGACGACTTGCCCGAAGTCATCCGCCACTTTGGCGACCGCATCTACTTCGTCCACTTCCGCGACGTGCGCGGCACGCCAGAAAAATTCGTCGAGACCTTTCACGACGAAGGCAAAACCGACATGCGCGCCTGCATGGAAGCCTACCGCGACATCGGCTTCGAGGGCGTCCTGCGCCCTGACCACGTACCGACGATGGAGGGCGACCGAAACGACCAGCCGGGCTATTCGTCGATCGGGCGCTTGTTCGCCATCGGCTACATAAAGGGACTGCGCGAGGCCGTGTACGCGGGTTAATGTCTGCTGCTATAACCGTTAAAAATAGGTAGGCGGTGAAGCTATGTTCCTGTCATTCTGAGCCTTTCGGCGAAGAATCTCCCACCGGCGAGGCTGGATAGGTAGGTTCAATGCGATGTGCGATCACTTAGCGGCAAAAATCCGCACGTACTTGTCGATACTCGGCGCGCTCCTGCTCGTCGCCCAAGCCCTCAAAGCCGAGGAACTGCGCCTTGGCGGCCCGGGCGGCTGGAGCGAGTGGACGCTACCCGGCGACGCGGTCGATGTCGCCGACGGCGTGCTCAAACCCGCATTCGTGCGCCAGAATATCGACGCGGTGCAAAACGCCGCGACTTTTGGCGGCGGCATCCGCGACGCGGGTACAGCGCTAAATCGTGCTTCCCTGCTGATAGACGGAGAAGTAGAGACGGCTTGGGCACCTGCCGCAGAAGCCCCGCTGGAGGACTGGTGGATAGAGGTCGATCTAGGCCGGGTGGTCTCGGCGCGCACCATCCGCCTGCATTTTGCCGAGGGCGGCGAGCCGCTCGAATTCTTCAAGGTTTTCACTTCCGACGGCGAGCCTTTCTTCACCAACGCCGGCGTGGCCATTGAGGGCACCCTGCGCTACAACAAGCGCCGCCTGTACAGCTTTAACCAAGATCGGGTCATCGAGATCGACTTTGGCCTCAAGCCCCTGCAGCACATTCGCATCCAAGCCGATAAGAAGACGCTTGGTACCCAACTCAGCGAGTTGTCGGTAGAGAGCGTGGGCGACAATCTGTCCTTGGGTGCGCGAGAGCGCGGAGGTCAGATCGACGTGCATAGCCTAGTCGGCTCGGGCCGGGATGAGCGCCATGAGAACCCCTTGATCAGCCGCAACCTAATCGACGGGGACATCACCTCGTACTGGGGTCGCAAGGAGGGGCGCGGGGTGACGCCAGTGGGGCTCTTCATCCTCGACTTGGGCGTCCTCTTTTGGGTCGATCGAGTGCGGTTGCTGGGGGATTTCACCGGACTGCCAACGACCGGCGAGAGAGCTCGCACTCGCTTTGGCTCCATCAATTATCTGTGGTACAAAATGTCGGGGTCGGACGGATCGCTGGCCCCGGACGGATCGCTGCGCTGGGTCTCGCTGGGGGAACTGCCCGAATCGCTGCGCAACCGCCGCGACATCGTCCACTTTGAGGAGCGCTTCTCCCTGACTAAGTTGCGCTACGTCCGGCTTCTCTTTGGCATGACCTCCGGCGCACTGTCGGGCACGACCGCGGAGTTTCAAGTCTTTGGCGAAGGATTTCCCGCCGCTTTGACGGCGCTCTCGCCAATTTTCGACTTGGGCGGGAAAAAGACGATCTCGGCGCTCGATTGGCGAGCCTTAGTGCCGCCCGCTACTCGCCTGGAGATTCGCAGCCGCACCGGCAATTTGCTCGACGAAGAGTACTTTTTCTTCGACAAGAACGGCAAAGAAGTCACCGCCAGGAAATACGACAAGCTCATTCCCTCTTTTCGCGGACGGATCGACACCGTGCGCACAATAGGCTCGGACTGGAGCAATTGGAGTCCGGTTTACGAGACTTCCGGCCAGGGGTTTTTGTCGCCGGGGCCGCGGCAGTTCGCCCAAATCGAGGTGCAGCTTTTGAGCGAAGATCCGTTCAGCGCCCCAGCACTGGAAACGCTGACCTTGCACTTCCACCCGCCGCTGGTGCAACAGACGCAGGCGGAAATCTACCCGGCCGAGGTCGAGCCGGGCGCGCCGCAAAACTTCACCTATTTCCTCCGCACAACCGCGACATCAGCCAACCGGGGATTCGACCAAATCCTGCTGAGTTCGTCAGCCGCGGTGCGCTTCAGGGCCTTGCGTATCAACGGGGAAGAAACCACTGTCCAAATCGAGGAGCGGGACGACGGGACTCTACTCGTTCTCGATCGCGCCGTGCGGCGCTCGGGACTTTTAGAGATCGATTTCGAGAGTACGCTCTACCTCAACCAGACTCGTTTTGACGCTTTGCTCTTCAACAGCAATCTGGAAGGTCAGGTGCAGCAGGTTGACGCGGGGGATGCCAACGAGGCCGTGGCGAGCGAGACGGTATCCGTAGCCTTGCCCGCGGACCCCGGTCTGCTCGATGGCCTGACGATCTCGACCCAAGTGCTAACTCCCAACGGCGACGGCGTTGGCGATCAGCTCACACTCGAATTCAATCTGCTCAAAGTGCTGGATCCGCGCACCGTGCGAGTAGCTATTTTCGACCTAACCGGGCGGCAGGTGCACCTCTTGAGCGAAGAGGATCAGGTGGCTGGACGAGTGGCCTTGGAATGGGACGGACGCGACCACGCTGGCGGTCTGGTCGCACCGGGAAACTACGTCTTGCGCGTCGAAGTCAGCGGCGACGCGCGCACCGATCAGGTCAGCCGAATCATTTCCGTGGCCTACTGAAACATCTACACCTGATTGGAGCCAGTCCCAAGCCCACCGCGATCAATCTAGTCATGCTGAGCGGAGCGCAGCGGAGTCGAAGCATCTCCCACCTAGGAGCCCTTACATACCATCAGTATCAAATAATCAAATAGCAGCACTTGCCTCCATCACCCCTAACCCTTCCTCCAGTTCCTCAACGCTGGCAAAGGCTACCAAGGTGCAATGTACCCCCTCAGTCGCCAGCACCCACTGTATCGCCCGTTCAGTGCGCGGCACCAACTCGCCCGGCTCGGCTAGCTCGTGCCAAGGGCCTGAGACAATCGGATAGACCAGCGGCAGCTCTCCGCGAATGCCTTCCCCCCTCGGCGATAGCTCCTCGACCTTTGACTCGTCCACTGCCGACCAATCGGTCTGCGTCTTATCGGCCCAACTAATCCACTGGCCGCCCAAGGCCTTCATAATCAGCACGCCCTTCCCAGCCTGCGCCGACGCCGCAATGCCCGGGGCCTGCCAGCGGCAGACGTAGTTGTAGATGACCAAGTCGGCGTCTGCTTCAGGTTCGGGGCCACGTGCGGCATAGGCTTGTTGATCGGCCAACATGTGCCGAATCAAGCACAAGGCGCGCACTTTGCCTTTGGCTTTGCACTCGGCAATGCGCTCGGCCAAGCCCTCGTTTTGCAGATAGGCATAGTGGTGTACCCGCAAAATATCGATGGCCTCGCGGCACACATTGGCGAGGTGCCTGTCGATAGTCCCCTCCACCTCAGCGGCTGCCGGCGCACCCACCTTGAGCGAGAAGAAGCGGTCGTCCTGAGGGCCTTTCAGCTCATCCGGTATGTGAACCTCGTCGCCGTAGCCCATGTCAAAGAGATTGATGCCCAACTCGGCGGCCCGCAGGTAAATCCGGCGCTTCTCCTCGGGCGGCGGATGGCCGTTGATGCCCTCGTAGCGGGCCAATAGCCCGCCCAAGCCAACGATGCTCAGCTCCATGTCCGTCTGTCCAAAGCGGCGATATTCCACGATAACCTCCTTGCGTCAGTTGCGATGCACTCACAGCTTGCTGCGCCCAATATGGCACATTAGTTTCTCCGACGCGAAAAATTTATCCCATCAGCCTACATCGTCCAAGGGAGAATGCAGTGACCGCCAAAGTCCTCATCATCGTCGGCGACGCTACCGAAACCGTCGATACGCTCTATCCTTACCTGCGCGTCCAAGAAGAGGGATTCGTACCCGTGGTGGCCGGGCCGGAAGCCCGCCGCTACAACATGGTCCTGCACGAGGTCCCGGCCGAAGGTTGGGACATCACCCGCGAATTCGAGGGCTACACCATCCAAGCGGACATCGCCTTCCGCCACATCGTGCCCGAAGAATACGTGGGAATTTTTTTCTCCGGCGGGCGCGCCCCCGAATACATCCGCGACGACCCGGACCTGATTCGCATTACCCGCTACTTTTTCGACCGCGACAAGCCCGTAGGCTGCGTCTGCCACGGCGTCGAAATCCCCGCCCGAGCCGGTTGCGTCAAAGGGCGGCGCATGGCCACCGTGCCCAAGTGCCAATTCGACCTCGAAGTCTGCGGCGGCACCTTTGTCGACGCACCCTGCGTCGTCGATGGCAACCTCATCAGCGGCCGCACCTGGCACGACCACGGGCACTACATGAAACACTGGATCAACTTGCTCATCGCCGAGCGCGAGCGCATGGGCGCACAACAGGAGGCCGTCACCGCGTGAAACTCTACTACAGCACCTATGGCATGAAGCAACTCGACGTCTTCGAAGCCCTGCCGCGCCTTGCCGACATGGGCTACGAGGGCATGGAAATCGCCGTCACCCCCGGCTGGCCGACTGAGCCGGCCAACATGGACGCGGCCGCGCGCAAAAGACTCGCCGACCTCTTCCGCCAACTCGGCTTCCCCTCGCCGGTGCTAATGGCCCTGCTCTCGCCCTGCGTCGAAGGCGAGGACCGCGCCGCCGCACTCGCGCAGTTCAGAGCGACCTTTGAACTGAGCCGCGCACTCCGGCTCGACGACCACCCGATGGTTGTCAGCACTACCCTCGGCGGCAAACCCGCCTGGGAGACCGGCAAAGAGCGCATTGTCGAGCTGGTACTCGAACTGGGCGACATGGCCGCCGAATACGACGTCATCGTCGCCATCGAGCCACATGCCGGCGACGACTTTGAGACGCCGGAAAAGGCCGCTTGGCTCATGCAGCAAACCAATCACCCGAATCTCGGCCTCAACTTCGACTACAGCCACTTCTGGGTTGAGGGCATCGACTTGCAGCACTCGATAGACCTGAATCTCCAGTACTCAGTCCACAATCACATCAAGGACGGCTATCTCGACGAAGAGGGGCGGGTCCGCTATCTCCTGCCCGGCAGCGGCAAGCTGGACATGAAGGCTTACTACAAGGCCATACAAGACGCCGGATGGGACCAATACATCTGCCCAGAGGTCACCGGTCAAATATGGAACGCAGATGGGTACGACGCCTGGAGCACGGCGCAGTTTTGCTACGACGTGCTAAGCGCGACGCGGGCGTCTTCAAGCTAAATGCAGATCAGCCCTCAACGAAGTCCAAGTGAAGTCTCCAGCGCACGAGGTCCAGGTCTGTTTTGAGAGACAGCCCAGTTCTCTCTTGACTCTGTGAAGGTGCCATCCTATCCTAGTCGTCAAGGCGTTTTAAGGACGCCTCGATCCGCGGAAAGGGTTGAACCCACCTTAGCTTTTTCGCCTGCTGTTAAAGAACCTTCTTTCGGCTTGTCTTCGCGGATGACAGGCATTTTGAAAGAGGGTTTTGTATGGCTACCGTCCTACCTCCCAAGCCCCATCTCGATCATCTGAAGAAACAGGCCAAGGACCTGCTCAAGTCCTTCCAGTCCGGCGATTCTCAGACCTGTGCGTCCGTGCAACAGTACCTGCCCCGGTTTTCCCGATTATCACCTGACGGATTCGCTCTGCATGACGCCCAGCACGTGATTGCCCGCCAGTACGGCTTCGACAATTGGCCGGCCCTGCGCCAAGCGGTCAAAGAAATCGCTGCGACGAGGCACCGCTCTGTGCCAATCGCGGACAGGCTGGACGAAAAGCTCAAGCGCCACATCGACGCGCTCGGCTTCCACAGCGTCGGCGCCTACCGCATCTGGTGCCACAAGCAGGGCCTCGACAAGGGACTAAACAAGAGTGACGAGCAGTTGCAAAAGGAATGCGAGCTGTTCCAGCTTTGGCAAAAGACCCGCCGCCCCGACCCCAAACCAGACTACCGCCCGAGCCAGGTCCGCTTCATCACCCTGGCCTACGAGGGCAAGACATCGGGCATCTGGGAGGGCTGGACGCGGCTTTTTGCCCATGTCGAGGACCCGGCCGAGCGCAAAGCCTTTTATCGCCTCCTAGTCCACTGCGAGAAATACGCCCGCATTGACGGCAAGCTGTTGGCACCGCTGGCCCGCTACCACCGCGCCTATCTCAGACCAATAGAGGACTGGTATCCGCAAAGCCAGAACAAGCGGCGACAATTCGGCGAATTGGTCCGCTACCTTTTAGCTCGCTACGAGGTGCCGTTTTTCTTGGACGGGGTCTGGCGCGAGACCTCCTTTACGGACGGAGCTTGGCACCAAGAAGATCCAGCCGTCATCCGGCGACAGCAGGCGTGGTTCATGCACATCGCCCAAGGCGGCAATATCCGCGCGATGGATACGGAAATCGCCCTCACCAAGCGCATGGCGCATCTGATCTTCGAGGTGCCGGACGTGGAATCGGTCTCGATGGGGTTGCGCTGGGCGCAGTTTCTCGGAATGGGCGGCAGCCGCAACCTAGTTTCAGCCGTGGTGCGCTCGCGTCTGCGCGACTTTGTGGAGGACGAGCCGTTCTGGGCGACGGTGGTGCTCTTTCTGGCCAACCAGCCAATGCTCGATCCCACTTACGTCGGCCCAATCGTCGACTATATCTACAACCAGAAGTTTGCGCCCCAGCAGACGCGCGGGCCCGACGGGAATCTCACAGAAAGACCGCCGCTGCAACCCCATTTCACCATGAAGGGCCGCACTATTGACAAGCTGCTGCGCCAAGTTGAGGCGTGGCACGGCGAATTTGCCCTCGACCAGCACGTGGACTGGGAGGAGTGGTCGAGCTCCGGCTTTCGTGGCTACAAGTGCGAGGAGGAAGACGGCCACCTCAGCGCGACCCTGCGCTGGAGCGTGCGGGAATTGTGCGACTCCTGGGCCTTGGCCGAAGAGAGCCAAGCCATGTGTCACTGCGTCAAGTCGTACGCTAGGCGTTGCGCCAAGGGGGAGTATTCGATCTGGTCACTCCAAGCGGAAGGTGCCCAACAGAAGCGCCCAAATGTGCTGACCATTGCGGTGGACAACAGGAGGAGGCGGGTCATCGAATTCCGCGGCAAATACAACATGAGGCCCAACGACAAACAGCGCACGGCCAAACAGCGGCACCAGACGAGCAAACCTTATCTCCACCTCTTGCGCAAGTCGCCAGAGATCATGCGCCGGTGGATGGAGCGGGAGCAACTGCGGCACGGTTGAATCAGGTTTGCACTCGTCGGCCACCGTGATGGCCACAGCGCGGGCGTCTTTTGATTAAATCGTCGGCACTTCGCGGCTTTATCCCTCGTCGCGGATCTCAACCTCGCTGCCCTTCTCAAACGCCTGCGCCTTAAACTCCGCCAACGCCTTGTCGAGCAGAGCCTGCGCTTCCTCGGCCTCCTTGCCCCAAACGACAATATCCACTGGCAGTCGCTGACCATCGGCCGTGCGCTCCCTCAACGCGACGAAGGCCTTGAGGTAGGTATTGGGATATTGGCTCATCACGCTGTGCAAGATCGGACCGCACTGCGATTCGGGCAGGTTGACGGCGACCCGCAACGAGAGCCGCACATCGTCGTATATCCCGGCCAAGGCGTCCTCTACCGACTGGCGGAACAGCGCCTCGACCTCACGCGGCGGACCGGGTAGGCTGTAAATCGTGGTTGCGCCGACTTGCGACTCCACGCAGGGAGCCACGCCCGCCGGGTTGGGATGGGCCACAGAGCCTTTCGGTTTGGTCGCCATCTTAATCAGCCCTTCGCTGACATCGGCGCGCTTTTCAATACCTCGGCTCTCCATATAGCGCTCGACCAAGGTTTCATCGACTTCCGTGCCCACCCCTATAATCTTGGCGATGGCCTCAACCGTCATATCGTCGGGCGTCGGCCCAAGTCCTCCAGTGGTAATCACCACCCGAGTTCCGCGCTGGCAGGCGTCTTTGAGCACCCCCGTCAACTCGTCCATATCGTCGTCGAGAATCGCGATCCGCCGCACATAGCCACCGAGCGCGGCGATCTGCTGCGCCATCCAGAAGGAATTGGTGTCTTGGATCTGCCCGTTTAAAAGTTCGGTGCCGATTGAGTAAATTTCGATGGCCGGTCGGTCGCTCATAGTCTCTTTCTCTGCTGTTGTGTTAGAGGGGCATGAAAAGATAGGCAAGATAGACCGGCTATGCACCGGGCATTGAACACAACTAGGCGAATGGCAATATTAGAATTATCTCATAAACTCTGAATACGTCGCGTATGTAGGGGCGACTCTTGTGGTCGCCCGTCGTTTAGGCATCAACTTCACCACCAAATTATAAGGAGAAAAACATGAGCAGCGTCCACGACTTCACCGCCCAAACCATCCACGGCCAAGCCGCCGACCTAGCCGACTACGCCGGCAAGGCGCTCCTCGTTGTCAACGTGGCCAGCGAGTGCGGCCTGACCCCGCAATACGCCGACCTAGAGGCACTGCATCGCCAATACGCCGACCAAGGTCTAGCGGTCCTCGGCTTTCCCTGCAACCAATTCAAGGGGCAAGAGCCGGGCAACGAGGAGCAAATCCTCGACTTCTGTCAGACCCGCTACGACGTGAATTTCTCGCTCTTTAGCAAGATCGAAGTCAACGGCCCCAACCGTCATCCGCTCTACGCCTATCTCGCTGGCGAGGGTGCGGCTTTCCCCGGCGACATCTCCTGGAACTTCGAGAAATTCCTCATCGACAAAGACGGCCAACCGCTGGCACGTTTCGCGCCCCGAACCACCCCCAACGATCCGGCAGTAGTCGCCGCCATCGAAGAGGCCCTCGCGTGACGCGGCCCAACATCGTCTTCATCCTCATCGACGACATGGGCTGGAAGGACCTCGTCTGCTACGGCAGTCCCTTCTACGAAACGCCCAACATCGACCGCCTCGCCCGCGAGGGCATGCGCTTTACCGACGCGTACGCGGCCTGCCCGGTCTGCTCGCCGACCCGCGCCAGCATCCTCACCGGCAAGTACCCAGCCACCGTCGGCATCACCGACTGGATCGACGTACCTGGGCGCACCCACCCAGCGCGTGGCCAACTCGTCGATGTGCCGTATCTCAAGCAGCTTCCTACCCAGGAGCACTCGCTGGCCCGCGCCCTCAACGAAGGCGGCTATCAGACGTGGCACGTAGGCAAGTGGCACCTGGGCGGCGATGGGCACCTGCCCGAAGATCACGGTTTTGAGGTCAACATCGGCGGCGCACACCAAGGCTCGCCAGGGCAGGGCGGGTACTTCAGCCCTTGGACCATTCCTCCGCTTGCCGACGCCGATGTCCCAGAGGGCACGTACCTAACCGACTACCTGACCGACCAAGTACTCGAATTAATCCGCCACAAGGACGAGCGGCCCTTCTTCCTGAATCTCTGGTACTACACCGTCCACACGCCGATCCAAGCCAAACCAGAAAAAATCGCCAAGTACGAAGCCAAAGCCCGCGCCCTCGGCTTGGATCAAGTCGAAACCTTTGCCGAGGGGGAGTACTTCCCCTGCGAGCACAAGAAGGACCAGCGCGTCAAACGGCGGCTCATCCAATCCGACCCGGTCTATGCGGCCATGATCGAGAGCCTCGACGAAAACTTGGGCCGCCTCTTCAACCTACTCGACGCACTCGGCGAAACCGAAAACACCGCCGTGTTTTTCACCTCGGACAACGGCGGCCTCGCCACCTCCGAACGCTCGCCGACCTGCAACGCGCCGCTGGCCGAGGGCAAGGGCTGGATGTACGAAGGCGGCACCCGCGAACCCTTGCTAGTCCGCTGGCCCAGCCGGGTCGCAGCCGGCAGCACCTGTCCAGTCCCGGTGACCAGCCCCGACTTCTACCCGACGATCCTCGAACTAGCCGACTTAGACCCCATCCCCACACAGCACTGCGACGGCACCAGCATCGCGCCGCTCATGCGTGGTGCCGAGTCCATTGAGCGCGAAGCCATCTTCTGGCACTATCCGCACTACGGCAATCAGGGTGGTACTCCCGGCTCGTCCGTGCGCGCCGGCGACTACAAGCTGATCGAGTTTTTTGAAGACGGGCGGCTGGAACTATACAATCTGCGCGACGACATCGGCGAGGAGCGCGACCTAGCCAAGCAAATGCCGCAAATCCGCGACCGGCTGCACGCGCTGTTGCGCGAGTGGCGCGAAATGGTGGAAGCCCAAATTCCCCAACCCAATCCCGCCTGGCAGGGCTAATCGGCCCAATCCCGCGGCTTGAGAAACACTTCGTAGAGCCGCGCCTCCTCCGATCCTGCTACTGGCTGCCAATCGTACGCCCAACTCACCAAGGGCGGCAGCGACACCAAGACCGACTCTATGCGTCCCTTTGATTGCAGGCCGAAGAGCGTGCCCCGGTCGCAAACCAAGTTGAACTCCACGTAGCGGCCCCGGCGATAGAGCTGGAACTGCCGCTGCCGACGGCCGTACTCCCATCCCTTGCGCCGCTGCAAAATCGGCAGATACGCAGCTATATAGCCATCGCCGACGCTGCGGGCAAAGGCAAAGCAATGCTCAAAGCTCCCTTCGTTAAAATCATCGAAGAACAGGCCGCCGATCCCTCTCGGTTCGTCGCGGTGCGGCAGGAAAAAGTACTCGTCGCACCACTGCTTGAATTCGGGGTAGAGTCCCTCACCATAGGGATCGCACGCGGCTTTTGCCGTCCGATGCCAATGCACGGCATCCTCCTCAAAACCGTAGTACGCCGTCAAATCGAACCCGCCGCCAAACCACCATACAGGTTCCTCCCCTTCTTTTTCCGCCGTGAAGAACCGCACATTCAGGTGCGAGGTCGGCGCATAGGGGTTGTGCGGATGCGCAATCGCCGAGACGCCCATGGCCTCAAAGGCCCGTCCTGCTAGCTCGGGGCGGCGCGCCGTAGCGGCTGGCGGCAACTCATTGCCCCGCACGTGCGAAAAATTCACCCCGGCCCGCTCGATCACCGACCCCTCCAACACGCGCGTGCGACCACCGCCCCCTTCTGGCCGCTCCCAGCTATCTTCGCGGAAAGCGCCCTCGTCCTCTGCTTCCAAGGCCGCGCAAATCGCATCTTGTAACCCGAGCAAGTACGCTTTGACGGCCTCTTTGTCTATCTCTTCCACTTGTCCTCGTCTCTAAATTGTTTGGTTGTCAGGGTGATAGAGTATAGTCAAGTTACTGTATTGGGCGCGAGGAGGTACTAGACAGCATCCCGGCACCCCTTGCCATCCAGCAAGAGCTTGACATAATGTATGCCGCTATGGAAGATAACTATGTGCCGGTTGGGGCCGAATAACCACAGAGAGCTAGCGGATAAGTTGTCGCTGCTCTCCTGATTGGTCAGCGGCGCGGCGTTGAACGAACAGGAGCATGACATGACCAAAACAGTGATTCTCGATACAAATGCGCTCTATGATATAGGATTGAATCGAGTCCGTATTGAGGACATTGGGAGACCTAAAGAGCGCCTCTGTTACTCTCCCATCTCAATCATTGAACTGGTATCTAAACTCAATGACAGGTCGTTTGCAGACCGCAAGGCAGCGGCTGGCGTCATCCTCAAGCACCGGATAGACGAACTCCCGGACCCTGAATCATATCTGACTACGGCATTTGGCTACAAGTTAGCGGAACCTGCCCCTTCATACTCCGACGCTGTCCGAGCCTTGGCTGAAGGTCAGAGCCTTGAGGAGGTGCGGAGCGGCGTACCGGACTACGAAATTCGGGTCCGACGGCGCTTGAATGTACCGTTTGCAGCTACATGGCGTGAGAAGGTCGAGCAAGAATGGGTGGATTCTCTCATTACCCTGATGGCGGAGAATGTCCCAGGGTTTCAAGAGTGGTACGCAAAGGATCCAGAAAAACGGCCCTCATCTGTGCCTAAACTTCGAGGCGAGGAGAAGAAGAAGTTTCTCGCCGGAATGAAGTCAAGAGAGTTGTTTGCCCGAATTATATCCGGTTGTCAGATGCGCGCTTTCTTCAAAGCGGACGAAATTACTAAGCTGAGAGAACATGAATTCGCCGCGGTTATTCCCAAGATAGAGTGCTACTCCCGTATGTACATGCACTACTTGATTCGCCTAATGACTGAGGGAGCCTTGCCACAGCAGAACGATAGTGGGGATATTGATTTCTTTCTCTACTCGATTGACGACAACCACGTCGTGGCCACTAAAGATAAGAGGTGGATTAACATTGCGAAGGCCGCAGGGTTCGCCCGGAGGATACGCCAGCCCGGATGCGAACTCAGTGAAGCCGCGCTAGCCGAAGACCGGAATTGTGTAAAGGAGGAGATTGCAAGATATCGCAAGATGGACTTTGAAGACTACATTGAGATCCAACCGGGTGTTCGCAGTGGCAAGCCCTGCTTCAAAGGTACCCGAATTACCGTCTATGACGTGCTGGAATACTTAGAGGGAGGGATGACGGAGGTTGAGCTTCTAGCCGATTTTCCGACTCTGACGCCGCAGCACATCCTCGCTGCACGGAAGTTTGACGCTGTCTATAATATCCGGCTTGCGTCCGGTTCCACGGCGTGAAACTTCTCCTCGATGAAAACCTTAGCCATCGGCTCGTAGCGCGACTTGAGGAAGCCTTTCCTGGTACCGCCAGTATCCATCAAGTTGGACTTAGTAGCCAGCCTGATACAGCCATTTGGGACTATGCAGCCGCACAGGGCTTTGCAATTGTGTCAAAGGATGAGGACCTCCGTCAACTCAGTTTCTTCCGAGGCCATCCGCCAAAGGTAATATGGCTTGCCGTGGGAAACGCTGGGACCGCCCCGATTGCGGACTTGTTGCTGAGGAACAAAAATCAGATCATCACTTTTCTCGGCCAGAATGAAGACTCCCTTCTCACCCTGAAGTAGCTATCCTTCTTCTCACTTCACTCCTTGCGCATTTTCCACCCGTTTTTTTTTCCCATGCTCTTCCATCAAGCCCCCACCCCCACACCAACCCGCTACCGCGACCGCCAAACCGGGTCTATCGTCGTCGAACACGTTCCAGGCCAGTCGCTCCTCCGCTGGTTCTACGGCACGAACACAGGGCATCTTATTTTTCGCGCCGTCTTCAACCGCCCCCTTTTCTCCCGCCTCTACGGCTGGTGGAAGCAAAGCACATGGACCCGGCGTCAAATCCGCCCCTTCGTCGAGCGCTACCGCATCGACCTCGACGAAATCGAATACCCCCTCAGCCACTATTCCAGCTTCAACGATTTCTTCATTCGCCGCCTCAAACCCGGAGCCAGACCCTGCGACCCCAACCTCGAGCGTCTCTGTTGCCCAGCCGACGGCAAGGTCCTCGTCTATCCGCAGATCGCAGCCGAGGACGTGTTGCCGGTCAAAAGCAACCAACTCGCGGCCCGCGAGCTCCTAGCCGAAACAATCGACCCCACCCCATATCACGGCGGTTCCGCCCTCGTCGTGCGCCTCGCTCCCTACGACTATCACCGCTTCCACTTCTCAGCCGACGGCCAAGTCGGTCAGACGCAGTGGATCGACGGCACCTACCACTCGGTCAACCCCATCGCCATCGCCCGCGTGCCCGACGTTTTCCACCGCAACCGGCGCTCCATCTGCGAGCTGACGACATCCGTCTTCGGCAGGATTGCCTACATCGAGGTCGGTGCTATCAACGTCGCTAGCATTGTCCAGACGTACTCGCCAGGGCCTTGCGAGCGCGGCCAAGAAAAGGGCTTTTTCCAATTCGGCGGCTCGACCATTGTGCTACTTTTCGAGCCGGGGGCGATTGCCTTTGACAGCGACCTAGTCGCCGACTCTGCGGCCGGCCTAGAGGTACACGTCCCCACCGGGGCCGGCGTCGGCTCCCGCGCTTGACCCGCTCCGGCGGCTTCGGCAAATTTCCCGCTCTGCAACCCCTTACCTCTGGAGGCTATTTATGTCCCTGCAAATGCGCGTGGGTCTGGGTCAATTCAACGAACTCACCGACGAAAAGCTCGCCTTTATCAAGCAAATGGGCTGCGACGACTTTTTGATGAATACCCCCAAACTCCCCGGCGACAAACAGTGGGAATACGACGACTTGGCCGCCATCAAAAAGCGGGCCGATGACGCCGACTTGCGGCTGATGGCGCTGGAAAACGTGCCCACATCGTTTTACGACCAGATCATGCTCGGCCAAAGCGGCCGCGAAGAACAGCTCCAGCACATGATCACCACCGTGCGCAACATGGGCAAGGCCGGCATCCCAATCCTCGGCTACCACTGGATCCCCAACAGCGTCTGGCGCACACCCGAGCCTGCGACCCTGCGCGGCGGTGCCCGCGCCACCCGCTTTGCCCTCGCCGAACACGACCCCGAGGAACTGACCCACGGCCGCGTCTTCACCCACGAGGAGATGTGGGAAAACTACTGCTGGTATTTGGAGCGCATCCTGCCCGTAGCCGAGGAAGCTGACGTGCGCCTAGCCCTGCACCCGGACGACCCGCCCACCGGCACAACCCTCGGCGGCATAGCGCGGATTTGCAGTTCGTTCGACGACTTCAAGCGCAACATGGACACCTTCGACAGCCCGCATCACGGCCTCGATTTCTGCATGGGATGCTGGTCGGAGATGGGCGGCCACGACAGCGTCATCCGCGCCGTCCGCCACTTCGGCGGCCAGAAGAAAATCATCTACATCCACTTCCGCGACGTCATCGGGCCGGTCGAGGACTTCCACGAAACCTTCATCGACTGCGGCCAAGTCGATACCTTCGAGGTCGTCAAGACGCTCAAGGCAGTCGGTTTCGACGGCTTTATGATCACCGATCACGTGCCCCATATTGTCGATGACTCGCCTTGGGGGCACAGAGGGCGTGCCCATTGCGTGGGCTTTATGCAGGCCCTCATCCAAGTGGTCAACAAGTAGGGGGCGGTTTGCAAACCGCCCCTACCCAAGACCCATCCAATCGGCTAGTTTCTCATGCTGGAAAATCATGGTCTCTTGGATGCTCGATAGCCGTCCCTTTCCCGCATCTCTGGCCCGTTGGTACATGGCGTGGGCAATGGCCACATCGACATACGCTAGACCCACTGCATTGAAATAGACCCGCTCTTCG
The DNA here is from genome assembly GCA_965116675.1 of Candidatus Latescibacterota bacterium. Taxonomy (GTDB): domain Bacteria; phylum Latescibacterota; class UBA2968; order UBA8231; family UBA8231. The sequence goes on along the minus strand of OZ220721.1, from coordinate 4,272,413 downwards.
ACTGTTTCCCTGCCGCCTTTTTCGCCAGCAACTACTTCGACCAAATTCGCGTAAACATCCTCGTCGGCGAGCTCGCCATCCTTGTACATGCGACTGAGCGTTTGCGTTCTATGCTTTACGGTCTCCCAATCGTCGCACACAATTTTATCGCACTGTTTCGCTACTTCGTACTCGTCCTCCCAGCCGCCGATATGGCTGTAGAAGGCTCCGGGCTTCATCCACGCCGCTTTGAGCAAAGGTGCCTGCGCACTAGTGGCGGTGACGAGAATATCGGCACCCTCCATGGCCCGCTGTGCATTCTCATCGGAGGCAACAAAGCGAAGGTCGCTAAAGAGGGGCCTCATCTCTTCGACGAACTGCCTTTCTTCGTGGGCATGCTTGGCGGAAATCCGGCACTCCTCAAGGGTTGGGATCACTGTCTTCATAGCAATTAAGTGCATCTTGGCCTGCTCGCCCGCTCCTATGAAAGCAATGCTTGTGGAATCCGGCTTGGCGAAATGCTTTGCAGCAATGGCACCCATCGCGCCCACGCGCACATTTGAGCAAAGGGTGCCGTCCATGAAAGCAATGGGGAATCCCCTCTCAATCTCAGATAGTATGATGACAGCAGAGAGATTCTGCACACCGTACTGCTCGGGGTTGTTGGGAAATACAGATACCCACTTGACTCCGCATACCTTTTCGGGCAACAGCGTTGCCGGTAGGCAATTGATGCGCTCTTGGGTACTGTCGTTGAAAATCTGGACAACTTTTTCTGGAAAGAGAATCTCATCTCTGCGGAAGGCGAGCATGGCGTTTTCCGCCGCGCTCATAGCCAAACGCATATCCAAGCATCTGGCTTGAAGGAGGTCCTCCTGCGAAAGAAAGAGGCATTCAATGCGATTCTTATCCGTCATGGTTTCGCCTTTCTCATGGCCTGTTTAATTTTGCTGGAAACTATCTAGGGCATAAACGATAATCCATAGGGCATTTTAATCAAATTAGACCGCCAATCGCTTGACACCCACCAATGGTTTCCCAACGAAGAGCAAGTCTCCTTCTTGCACTCCTGCTCGCCACCCCGGCCCTAGCCCAAGACGAGCGCCCCTCTGTATCAATCCCCCAGCCCGAGCGCCAGCGCGTGACGCCAGTACCGGGCACTCCCTTGACTATCGTCCAAGTGAGCTATAGAGAGGCGGTCAAGGAGCGCGACTACCTCTCGCAGGCCGTGCAGGAATTGGTGACGTTCACCCGCATATCGACCCAACTCGAAGTGCCGCTGCACTCGCGCACCCTCACGCTCGACGACCCAAAGATTGCGGACGCACTGATGCTCTACATGACCGGCTTCGACTGCGTCATGCAAATCAGCGATCGCGAAAAAAAGGGCCTCGCCCACTACCTGCGCAGCGGCGGCCTGCTCTTTGCCGAGGACATCTTGCCCCTAGAAGTGAGTTTCCGCATGTCCGGCGGCGTAGCCGGCACCCCCTTCGACCGGCAGTTCAAGGCCCTGCTCAAAGACCCTCAAGTCCTCGGCATTGACGGGAGACGCTGGCGCAAACTGCCCAATAGCGACCCCCTGTACTCGTCCTACTTTGACTTCCCCGATGGGCCGCCGCTAAGCGGCACGAACCGGGGCAATGTCTTCGCCTTGGAAGTCATAGAACTCAAGGGCCGGATCGCCGTTATCTTCAGCGACCTCAACATTAGCTGGTTCTGGGGCAACTTCGACGCCGAAGGCCGCAACCGTAGCTTGCAGTTCGGCACCAACTTATTGGTCTACGCTCTGGCGCAAAAATACGCCGGCCGACCACTGCCTGTCAGACGCTGATATGAACACTGCTGCGGCGCACTCCGCCCAGATTCGCGCCGACCTCCTGCTTCTCCTCACAGCCCTGATCTGGGGCTTCGCCTTCGTCGCCCAACGCGCCGGCATGGAGCACGTCGGCCCCTTCTTCTTCAATGGCGTGCGCTTCGCCCTCGGCTGCTTGCCGCTTTTGCCTTTCGTCCTGCGCACCACCGCCACACCACTCTCATCCCGCCTCCGCCACACCCTCCCAGGCGGCCTGCTCGCCGGGCTTTTTCTTTTTACTGCCGCTTCCCTGCAACAAGTCGGCATCGTCTACACGACAGCCGGCAAGGCCGGGTTCATCACCGGGCTATACGTAATCCTAGTGCCAATCATCGGTCTCTTACTGCGGCATCGCAGTCGCCGCCGCACTTGGACCGGCGCTCTGGTGGCGACCAGCGGCCTGTACCTGCTGAGCGTGGAGCCGCCCCTGGCCATTGCCCGCGGCGATGCGCTCGTGCTCGTGAGCGCGTTCTTTTGGGCCGGGCACGTGCTGGTCATCGGCAGACTCTCGCGTCAGCTCGATTGGGCGATGCTGGCTTTTTTACAATTCTTCGTCTGCTCGCTCCTCAGCACAGCCGTCGCCGTCAGCACCGAACACATCGCCCTGCAACCTCTTGTCGATGCGGCCGTACCCGTGTTTTACGGAGGCGTCATGTCGGTGGGCGTGGCCTATACCCTGCAGGTAGTAGCTCAGCGGCGAGCGGCCCCCGGCCACGCGGCCATCATCCTCAGTCTGGAGACGGTTTTCGCCGCGTTGGGGGGATGGCTTTTACTAAGCGAGGAAATGCCTCTGCGCGGACTGGTTGGGTGTGGGCTGATGTTTGCGGGGATGCTGATCTCGCAAGATATTGGGGCGAGATTGAGGATTTTCTGGAAAACTGCGTAACGTCATTTAAAGAACAATGCTGAGATTCGCAGAAGAACTCATGCTTCTCTTGCTCGACAACGAGAATGGGGAGTTCATACAGGTACCAAATCGGACGATGCAGTATGCGCTCGCTGGTGCTGTACTGATGGACTTGGCCTTGGAGTACTGCATCGATACCGATCTCGAGCAACTTATCTTGCTCGATCCGACGCCAGTTGGAGATGACCTGCTTGACCCGACGCTCGCAGACATTGCCCAAGAGACCAATGTGCACGACATCGGCTTTTGGGTTGAGCGCGCCACAGAGCGGGCCGATTCGATCCGTGAAAAGGCACTAGCTCGGCTGAGCGAACGCGGGATCCTCGAAGTGGATGAAGGCGGTTTTGTCTCGCTCACGCCCTGGGTGTCTCGCGCCCGCCGCTATCCCATCTCTGAGGACAAGGTCAAGCAAGAAGTTATGCTGCGCCTCATGGGCGTTCTCTTTACCGACGACATTCCAGAGCCGCGCGATGTTGTACTCATCTGTTTGGTGGATGCCTGTAAAATTTTAGCGCGAATTTTGTCGAGGTCGGAATACGCAGAGGCCGAGGAACGGATCGAGCAAGTGCGTCAGATGGACCTCATCGGCCAATCGGTCTCCCGGGCCATTCAGAAGATGACCTTAGACGAGGAGCCGGAGCAAAAAAGAGTCGCCTCCAAGGGTCTTCCCCCCCGGGTGCCAGGATTGCCCTTGGTCGGCAATGCCTTCAGCATGATGGGGGACATACGTTCATTTCTCACAAAACAGTACCTACAGTTGGGGCCTATTTTTTCGCTACAGGCCCTTGACCGCACCTTCATTGTATTGGCCGGACCGGAGGCCAATCTCTTTTTAGCACGCCAAGGTAAAACGCATCTGCGCTCCCGCGAACTCTGGATGGATTTCACGGCAGAGTTGGGCGCAACGCGCTTAGTCATAGGTATGGATGGCGGGGAGCACTTTCGTCTTCGCCGAGCGTTGAAGCGTGGGTATTCGCGTTCCTACATTACAAATCACTTGGCGACGACCATCGATATTGCCCAACGCGAAATCGCTGAGTGGCCGCTCAACGTACCCCTTGCGGGCCTGTACTCCCTCCAACGCATTATAACCGAGCAATTAGGAGTGCTGTGCACCAATACGTCTCCACGCGAATATCTGGACGATCTAATTCCTTTTTTTAATTCGCTATTGCTCTCTCGATTAACGCATCATCGTCCGCGGCTGTTCATGTACACTCCGCGCTTGCGGCGCGCCCGCAAACGGGTCCATGCGCTGTATGAACACATCCTGGCGGTGCATGAAACAAGCCCGGGCAACGGTCGGGAACCAGACCTGATAGACGACCTGCTCGATTTGCACCACAAAGATCCCCAGTTCATGCCCGAGACCGATTTGATAGGGGCCGTGTTGGGGCCGTTTATTGCCGGTCTCGACACATCGGCTGGTGTCAGCGCGTTCACGCTCTATGCTTTGCTCAAACACCCCGAGCTACTAGCGCCGACCAAAGCCGAAGCGGACGCACTTTTTGCTGCGGGCAGACCGACCTCGGCGACTCTGCACAAGCTAGATGTCATCCCCCGCGTGGCCATGGAGGCCCTGCGGATGTATCCGATTGCCCCGGCGTTGAAGCGCACAGTATCCAATTCGTTCGAGTTTGCCGGGTACAGAATTCCAGCCGGCACCCATGTTATCATAGCCACGACCGTACCGCACCACTTGCCGGAGTATTTCCCGAACCCAGAGCGTTTTGATATCGATCGCTACACTGCCGAGCGCAGAGAACACAAGCAACCGGGCGTATATGCTCCCTTTGGCTTGGGGCCACATAGGTGCTTGGGAAATGGCTTTGCTGAAGTGCAAATCGCGGTGACGCTAGCAACAATTCTTCACAAAACCGAGCTCCAACTCGAGCCGCCCAACTACGAATTGAAGGTCAGACAGGCACCGCTACCCCACGTGGACAAATCGTTCAAGTTTAGGCTTCTCCAGCGCCGATGATCGCACACTTTATTCATGGGGGTCAACTGAAAGAGCCGCAGATGGGGAGGGCCAATTGAAACAACGTACTTCTCTGCAGCATCCGTTCTCCACGGCCCCACTCGGCACGTGGGTGCGCCTGCTCAGCGAAAACAGGAGCGTATCGCGTCCGTACTGGGGAAAAATGGCGATCATTCTGATGGTCAGTGCGCTGACAACTCCCCTGCGTCTAGTCGAGCGCGTGTGCTACGGGCACCGCGTGGCAAAAACGCCGATTGACAAGCCGCCGTTGATCATTTTGGGCTACGGGCGCTCGGGCACAACGCATTTGCACAATTTGCTCGCGCACGACCCCAATCACGGGTCGGTCACGACATTTCAGGCTCTTGCGCCGACATTTTCCCTCATTGGGCGCGGCTGGCTAAAGCGTCTGCTAGCGAAGAATGTGCCGTCGAAACGGCCTATGGACAATGTAGCGGTCTCCCTCGACCTGCCACAGGAAGAGGAGATTGCCTTTGCCAACACAACCCATTTGTCCTATTTGCACCACCTGTCATTTCCCAAGCAGACCAAAGCGTACTTTGAGAAATACGTGATGATGCGCGGGCTGACAGATGAGGAACTCGCCGCGTGGGACCGCGTCTGCTTGGATACGGTGTGCAAAGCCACACTGCATGCCAATGGCCGGCGTATTGTGTTGAAGAATCCAATCAATCTCGCCCGGATTCCCCACCTGTTGCGCCTCTTTCCCAAGGCAAAGTTTATTCACATTATGCGCAATCCATACGTTGTATATCCGTCCATAATGCGCATGTATCGCGCCCTTCTGCCCTCCTATCAGCTCGATACTTTTGCTTGGGCAGAGATGGAAAATCTCTTTGAGCGCAACTATGTACTCATGATGCAACAATACATGCAGGATAGGGCGTTACTGCCAAAGGAAAATTTCGCCGAAGTGCGTTTTGAAACGCTAGAACAGGACCCCATATCAGAACTTGAGCGCCTCTACACAGAATTGGCCCTACCGGATTGGGAGCGCGCAAAAAAGCCTATAGAGGACTACTTGCAGACCCTATCCGGCTATCGCAAGAACCGCCACCAACTCGATAGTTCAATTATCGAGCGCGTCAATCAGAAATGGCGTTTTGCAGTGGACGCTTGGAATTACCAGCCGCCGGACGCCAGCAGCTGAGACGCGTCGGCGCACCATTCCCACACATTCCCTTTTCCTACCTTCCTCCTCCAACGCCGCCAACGCATAAGCCCATTGCTCCCCTAAGAGGGCCGCTCTATACTATGCCTTCAACGCTGACACACGACCCCCACCCAGAGAAAGGACCAAAATGTCAGACAACGCACCCAAGGGCACACTGACCAACCCGTTTGCCCTCAGCAGTGACGACGGCTACACCTGGCTCAAAGGCAATCTCCACTCGCACACGACCAACTCCGACGGCAAAGCTGCGCCCCAGGAGCGGCTCGACGGCTATGTCGGCCAAGGCTACGATTTCCTCTGCTTGTCCGACCATCACAAAATCACCTTTGTCGATACCGTGCAGGCCCCGAGCGACTTCGTGCTCGTCCAAGGGGCTGAATTGCACCCGGACAATCCCTTCGGCGGCCAGCGGCACCACTTCGTCTGTATCAATATCCACGAGGACATGAACGCCGAGAAGATGCCGCCCCAGCACGTCATCGACGAGGTCCGCCGCCAAGGCGGTGCGGTCTGGCTGGCCCACCCCCATTGGAGTTCGGTCAACATCCTGCGCGACGCAGTGCCGCTTTCCGGGTTCGCCGGCATTGAGGTCTTCAACACCACCTGCCGCTGCGCCGGACGCGGCGAGTCGAGCGTGCATTGGGACGACTGGATGGATCTAGAGAATCGCCTCTACCCCGCGCTGGCCAACGACGATTCGCACGCCCTCGAAGCCGACCAGCGCGACACGTACCAGGGCTGGACCTATGTCCGCGTCAAAGAGCGCACCGCCGACGCAGTCGTCGCCGCCCTAGTCGCAGGCGCGTCGTACGGCAGCACCGGCCCGGCAATCCACGACATCCAGCTCCGCCGCACCGACCACGAAGGCGACGAGCGCACCCAAGTCGAAGCTACGGTGTCCTGCTCGCCGGCGCATCGCATCGCCGCGGTGTCCGACTCTTTCGGCACCGAGTACCATCAGCACGGTGCCCTCTTCGAGACCGCGACCTTTGCGCTCCGAGCCAACGCCCGCTGGGTGCGCTTCGAGATCGTCGATGAGCGCGGCCAAAAGGCGTGGTCCAATCCGTTTGATCTGACCGCACTCGAACGAGCCGAATAGGGTCTATTTCTGCGTCGGCACGCGGCGCGACCAATTCTGCTCGTCAACCCAGCGCTGCTGTTCAAGGGCCATTTGCTGGGCCTTGTCGTAGTAGTGGGGATTGTTCGACAAGGGGTGATTGGCGCGGATCGCCCCCTCGGGGAAGAGATACCAGTCTTCGCGGCCCACTACATAGCCGCGAATGTGGGCACGGGGCGCGTCGTCGGTGATGTAATTGACTACGTAAAGCGTCCCATCGGGTAGCTGCACCCAGCCCGAATAACCGCTGTCGGCCGACAGGGCGCGGTCGTTGTCCAAAAAGGCGAAGCGGGCCTCAGTGTCGCCTTGGGATTGCTCTGGGTCGGCTGAAGCACCCGCCCGGGCAGGTGAGCCGCGCAAAGCCGCCGCCGCAGTCTCCACATAGAGCCCCAAGGACGTAGAAAGGCCGCAGGCAACCCGATAGGTAATGGCCACCTCCCCCGAGCGCAGGCGGCCCACCGAAGGACGACCCAGACAGCGCATCATGTGCGTGCGCACCGGCGTTGACCACGTCCTACCGCCGTCGTCGGAAAAGCTCTTCCAGCCGCTCAGGCCCTCGCCGTCCTCGCGCATGTAGAGCACCAAGGTGCCATCGTCCATTTCCGCGAAATCCCCCTCGTTCAAGCGCCAAGGCTCCCCGGTGCAGGACGCACCTTCGGGGTTGGGCACCTTGAAAGGCCCTTCCCAAGTCCGGCCCCGGTCGGCGGATAGATAGCACGTCTGTACCTCGATAAAATCCTCGGTCCCCCGCTGACCAGGCCACTGTTCGGTGAGGCCGACGATCAGGTCGCCGTTAGACAGTTCCTTGATGGAGGGGACGATGCCCTCGGTCATGCCGGTTTCCTCCGGCCCCTCCCACGTGGCTCCGTTGTCGTGGCTGCGCAACAGGAGGTTCATGCAGGTGCCCGGCTCCAAGTATTCTTCAAAAGTATCTTTGAGTAGCAAGTCAACGATGAGCAGCAAGGTCCCGTCGCGGCAGGCGGCAATGCGCGAGCAATTGAGCCGTCCCAGCCCTTGGGCGGTTTCCTCCTCGCTGCGCTCCACCACCACTTGGCGCGGCCCCCAGGTCAGACCGCGATCGAAGCTGCGGCGCACGATTATGCGAGAAAAGGGGCGCGAACTGTGTCCCATGCTCTCGCGATACGTGCATATCAGGGTGCCATCGGCCGCTTGGGCCACATCGGCAAAGGCCTCGTAGATTTCGTCATTGCGCGATACAGTGATCGTCTGCATAGTTGCCTCTCGGTTTTAAATGGTGCATGATTTACACGATTATCGTGAAGTGGATAAAACTTAAAAGCAGCACTATTCATGATTGAGTCATTTGGAGATCCTGCAACAGAAGATTTATTTCATAGTAGAAAAACGCGACGCGCTCGTAGCTTTCCGCCAGATATTGTACGTGCTGCTTTAAGGAAATTAGATGTCATTGAAACCGCACATCGCCTACAAGACTTGCGCACACCTCCAGGCAATCGCCTAGAAGCTCTAAAAGGTACTCTTCAGGGATTTTACAGCATCCGTGTCAACGAGCAATGGCGGATCATTTTTCGATGGTCCGAAAATTCCGCCCATCAGGTATCACTAACGGACTATCATTAACATATTTGGAGACAATCATGCTGCCAGAAAATCGTATTCCGACGCATCCAGGTGAAGTTCTCCTAGAAGAATTTCTGAAACCCTTGGGAGTAACCCAAGTGGCCTTTGCCAAGCACATTGAAGTGCCCCTTCAGAGGATTAACGAGATCATACGTGGCAAGCGAGGAATAACCCTTGAGACAGCCTGGTTATTTTCTCAAGCGCTGGGCACAACGCCTGAGTTATGGGTGAATCTTCAACGGAATCACGATTTGGCCAAAAACCGACCAAAGAAAAAAATTCCAAAGCTGCAAGCGGTGGATGCGCTGAATCTCCACCCTCTGTCGAGGGACTAATATCATGGCTGACCGCCCCAAAATCGCCGGCATCGTCACCGAGTACCGCAAGTACTCTCACGCCCAGCACATCTGCGACCGCTTCCTCAAATTTTGCCCTGAGTTTAGTGGCCTCTTTGAGGTGCCCGCCTCAAACAAGGAGTCTTCATGTTCAAACTATCAAGCATTGTGCTTGTGAGCGTTTTAATAAGCTGTGCCAAGCCAACAACTCACAGACCTAGAGTTACCCTCCCTGAGCTTCAGAACGAAATAACCTTCCAAGTGCGCGACCAATTCCGTGAGAATATGGAACGGAATGAGCGCATACAGCAGATCACGGACCGCTTGGTGTATAGCAGTAGGGTGATGTGCAAAGATTCACGGTGGGAATACGGGTTTTTCTATTTTGACCCGATGAGGGCTAAGAAAAAAAGACCAATAGAGTACGGTCTCTATCTTGATTATATGGGCCTGTCCAAGCAAGAATTCTACCCTGTTGTTACTCATGTTAAATGGGGATCTCCATCTGATAAGAATGGCCTGAAGAAAGGAGATCGCATTCTTAAAGTACAGGGCAATTCTGCTATAACGACAGGCAAGAGGATCAATAAAATCGATCCGATCACTAATCAGATAGTTAAGACTTGGGTAAAATGGCCTAAGAAGCTGGGGGATGTATTGAAGAAGATCCCCAAAGACACCACACTGACCCTGGAAGTCAAGCGGCGCATCGGAACGTTCGACACACGGCCCATGTATAAGGATACCGTGCTCACGCTTGAAATGAAGAAAAGGTGGGTCTGTCAAAATCAGGGCTTCCATGTAGAAAGCGGTCAGGTAAATGCCTACACAGACGGATTAAATATTGCTGTGACTACAGGGATGCTTAAGAAAGCGACCGATGAAGAATTGGCTCTGGTCATTGCTCACGAGCTGGCGCACTGCTTTGAAGAGCATGTTGATAAAAAGATACATAATGCCTTCTGGGGTGCTATTGGTGGTGCTGTCTTGGACGAGATTTCAGAGGGTTTAGGGATACCATCTTACGGAACATATGTCAGGAAGGGACAACAGGCAGGCGCAGCCGCGTTCAGCCAAGAGTTCGAGTTAGAAGCGGATTACGTTGGCCTGTATATCTTGGCTAGGGCTGGATACCCCACAGGCCATGCAGCAACCTTCTGGCGGAAGATGGCCGAACAAGACCCACTGAGCAGCAACAGTTTGATGGGCACCCATCCATCAACAGCCGAGCGGTATATTCTGCTTGAGAAAACCCATGCGGAGATTAAGAAGAAAAAGGAGAAAATCAAAGAGTTGTGGGAATTAAAGCCAAACCGATCCTTGGCTAATAAGTAGCAATGCGTAGCTGGCAGCTTCGGTGCAAGCCGATTACCAGAATACCCAGTGCGGGGAAGGCCCTACCGACGACGATAGAGATAGAACGTGATTGACTTCACTCAAGTCTGAGTTCCCCGGAGATGGCTCCAACGAGAAATGGCGTAAAGGAGGAAATAGACCGATGAATCAACTAGACGGATGGCGCGAATCCGCACTCAACCCCAATAATATGGTTTTACGCGCAGGCGGAGTATGTGCAACAGTTGGTATGGCGAGTAACGGATGGTGGTGGACCGTCTACGACAACGACGAGAGGATAGGCGGAGGCACGATGCCAACATCTCAAGATGCAATGGAAGCAGCGGAGAAAGTGCTCGATGAATATAGATACTAGTCTAACGGAGAGTGACCACACGAGACACAACAACGGCCCTCTGGTTTCGCGTATCAGAGGGCTGTTTCATGCCATCACCCTAAACCGACGGAGGTAAGACGATGGCCGAAGAAGTCGATCTGCGAGAAGGAGAAGACCCGACGTATCGTCTTGAGAAGTGGAGACCTGTGTATTGGGAAGGAAGCGATGCTGTCGCTATTCAACTGATCGCCACGGAGATAGCTCCAGACAAGGCTTATCCAGAAGTCCGACTAAATTTTGTATTTTTCGACTTGCAGGAGGGCGGTCAACTTTTTGATTCGATTGCTCAGGAACTGTACCTTCGCGCTGCTCAACAGGCGGACGAGGATTCCGTTTAGCGGACATAAGAGCGCCCCCTTTTTAGAAAATTACAGTGTATAGAACGGAATCTCCTCCAAAAAGTTAATCCCCTTGGCAAAAAGTGTGCCAACGCACCCTCATTTTTCACAATAGACCACTACCCAATATACGATGCGACCGAAGTGGGCGTTGAGTTGAGCTTGCCCCCCCAACTCCCTTCTCCTACCTTCCCTCTCCAAATCCGCTAATACCGCCTCCTGTCGAGGGACCAACATCATGGCCGACCGCCCCAAAATCGCCGGTATCGTCACCGAGTACCGCAAGTACTCCCACGCCCAGCACATCTGCGACCGCTTCCTCGAAGGGTACGGCTGGAACAGCCGACACCACCGCCCGCCCATGGATCTGGTCTCGCTCTACGTAGATCAGCGCCCCGAAGGCGATCTGAGCCAAGATCGGGCGACCCGCTTTCCCCACATGGAGATCTACCCCACCGTGGCCGACGCCCTGACGTTGGGCGGCGCAGATTTGGCCGTCGATGGCGTCCTGCTCATCGCCGAGCACGGCACCTACGAGCACAATGAAAAGGGCCAGCACCTCTACCCGCGCTACGAGCTTTTCAAACAGATCGCCTCGGTCTATCGCACGACCGGCAAGAGCGCGCCCATATTCAACGACAAGCACCTTTCTTGGAACTGGGACTGGTGCCAAGAGATGTACGATGTCTCGCAAGAGCTCGACTTCGCCTTTATGGCCGGCTCCTCGCTGCCCGTTACCTGGCGCACCCCTTCGCTCGACATGCCCCTCGGTGCCGAAGTCGAAGAAGCAGTCTGCGTCTGCTATGGCGGCGTCGATAGCTACGACTTCCACGGCTTGGAGACCTTGCAGTGCATGGTCGAGCGCAGAAAGGGCGGCGAGACCGGCGTCAAATGGCTCCGGGCCTACCGCGACGATGCCTTCTGGCAAGCGCACGCCGAGGGCGCGTGGTCGCGCGAGCTTTTTGAAGCCTGCCTCTGCCGCAGCCATACGCTCACTCCGGCACGACCTGGGTTCAACAACCCCTTCCCCACCATCGACGAACTCAAGCACCTAGCCGAGAGCCCCGTCGCCTACCAGTACGAGCACGCCGACGGCCTCCTCTCGACCATGATGCTGATGAACGGGCTAGTCCAAGACTTTAACTTCGCCGCTCGGCTCACGGGACAGGACGAGCCGCTCTCGACCCAGATGTACTTGCCCATGCCCCCGGCTCGCACCACGCTAGCCAACTTCTTCAGCCCGCTGACCAACAACATCGAGCAGATGTTCCTGACCGGCAAAGCCACCTATCCAGTCGAACGCACCCTACTCACCTCGGGCTTGGTCATCGCCGGCGTCGATAGCCTTCAGCAAGATCAGATCCAAGTCGAGACGCCCCATCTAAACGTCGCCTACCAAGCCACCAAAGAATCCACTTTCTGGAGGACCTAGTTTCCCCTAAGGACCCCTCGCCACTTTCCCCGGAGCTTTCGCGCCCATGGCCACCAAACGCATCGCCGTCATCGCTACCATCTATCGCTATCTCTCGCACGCCCAGCACTTTGCCGACCGCTTCGTAGTCGGCTATCCCTACGGCGGGCGCTGGCACCGTCCCGACTGCAAAATCGTCTCGCTCTACGTCGATCAGCAGCCCGAAGGCGACCAAAGCCAAGACCGGGCGCGCGAATTCGGCTTTGCCGTGTACCCCACCATTGCCGAGGCCCTGCGCTGCGGCGGCGACGAACTGGCTTGCGACGCAGTGCTGATCATCGGCGAGCACGGCGAGTACCCTAAAAACGACAAAGGACAAGTTCTGTACCCGCGCTACGAATTCTTCAAAGAATGCGTCCAAGTCTTTGAACAAGACGGCCGTTCCGTACCAGTTTACAACGACAAGCACCTCTCCTACAGTTTTGACAAAGCGCAAGAAATGGTCGCCGACGGCCACCGGCTCCGCTTCCCGATCCTCGCCGGTTCGTCGCTACCGGTCACTTGGCGGCTGCCCGATGTCGAGCTGCCCTTGGGCTGCCAGATCGAAGAGGCACTGATGGTCGGCGTCGGCGGCTCCGACCCCATGGATTACCACGCGCTAGAGGCCATGCAGTGCATGATTGAGCGTCGCTCCGGCGGCGAGACCGGCGTCAAATCCGTGCAATTGATCGAAGGAGACGATGTGTGGAAGGCGGGTGAGGACGGCCGCTATTCGCTAAGACTGCTCGACTCCGCCCTCTCGCGCAGCGACTCTCCTTGCGGCAAAACCGACGAGGACGGCCGCACCCAAGACCTGCTCGGCAACGGCGAGCTGCCCCAGCTCGTCAAAGAGCCAGCCGCGTACTTCATCGAGCACAACGACGGCCTCAAGACGACCCTCCTGATGCTCAACGGTGCCATCCGCGACTACTGCTTCGCCTGCAAACTCGCCGGCGAAGACGATCCCATCTCGACCCAATTTTTCTTGCCCCCGACGCCCAACGTCACGTATTCGGCCTGTCTGGTGGCCAAGATCTGGGAAATGATCGAGACCGGCCGTGCGCCCTTTCCCGCCGAGCGCACCCTAATCGTCAGCGGCGCGCTCGAAAGCTGCCTGACTTCCAAAGTAGAAGGCCACAAACTGCTCGAAACACCCCACCTCAAGGTGGAGTACCAAGCGCCAGCCGAATCGCATCACGGCCGCTTCTGACAATCTTTAGAGCAACCTGCAAACGAAAGGAAGCATCCCATGTCCTCCATCCCCACGCGCGCTTTGCGCACCGGTGTCGAGCTAAGCACACTCGGCTTTGGCGGCGCTCCTTTGGGCGAGCTTTTCGACCCGGTCAGTGAAACCCAAGCCCAAGACACCCTGCAAGCGGCTTGGGACGCTGGCATCCGCTACTACGACACCGCTCCGTTCTACGGTTACGGCAAAAGCGAACACCGCCTCGGCTACTTTCTCCGCCAGCAGGAGCGCAAAGACTTCGTCCTCTCTACCAAGGTCGGCCGAGTGCTCACGGCCACCCGCAACCTCGATTCTTTCGAAAAGGGCTTCTGGATCGGCGGCCTGCCCTTTGACTTTCGCTTCGACTACGGGTACGACGGCATCATGCGCTCGTGGGAAGACAGCTTGCAACGACTGGGCCTCAACTCCATTGATCTGCTCCTAATCCACGACCTCGACAGCTTCTTCCACGACAGCGAGCAGCGCTTCTCCGCCCACGTCAACCACCTAATCACCAGCGGCTGGCGCGCCCTCGACGAACTGCGCTCCCAAGGGTTAGTCAAGGCCGTCGGCGCGGGCCTCAACCGCATGGGAGCCATGCCGCGCCTGCTCGACGCGGCCGACCTCGACTTCTGCATCGTCGCCATGCCCTACACGCTCTTGGACCAAGACTCCCTCGACGAGGAATTCCCGCTTTGCGAGGAGCGCGACGTGCGCATCGTCATCGGCGCGGTCTTCGCCTCCGGCATCCTCGCCACAGGTCCAGTCGAAGGTGCCCGCTACGCCTATGACACCGCCTCACCCGAAATCCTCGAAAAAACCCGCCGCATCCAAGCCGTCTGCCAGCGACACGACGTGCCCTTGCCCGCCGCCGCCATGCAGTTCCCGCTCGGAAATCCCCTCGTCGCAGCCATTATCCCAGGAGCGCAGACACCAGCACATATCGAGACCAACGCCCAGTGGTTTCAGCACGAAATACCAACAGACCTGTGGGCCGAGCTAAAGACGGAAGGACTGTTGCGGGAAGACGCGCCGACGCCGTGAAGGGCCGGGATAGGAGTAGGGGCGACCGGCCGGTCGCCCCTACTGGTCGTCCCGATGAACGAGGTTTTCGATGAATAACGCGGCCCCGAGCCAGCAGAAGACATTCGGTCACATCGTCGGACAGCAATACACAGTTTTCGACGGGCTGGCTGGGATGTACGTGGAAGCCTTCCACCAAGACCGCCACGGCCTCCTCTGGATCGGCACAACCGACGGTGGCATAAGCCGCTTCGACGGAGCGCATTTTGATACCCTCGGCCTGTCGGATGGGCTGCCCCATCTCTCCATAACAGCTATTGAAGAAGATGCGGACGGAAGGCTGTTATTCGGCACGTTCGGCGGTGGGATAGCAGCCTACGACGGGCGCGGCTTTCAGGTGTACACCACCGAACACGGGCTGCCTTCCAACGACATATTCGGCCTGCAACCCCAAGCCGACGGCTCGGTGCGAGTGCTGACCTCAGCGGGGGTGGGCCGGTTCGTCGAAGGACGGTGCGTAGAGTGCATGACGGAACTAGCGGGTAAGCCCCTAGGACTGGTGTACGACATGGCGACCGACTCGGCGGGTACGACGTGGCTGGCGACGCAGAGGCGCGGAGTCCTCAGCATGGATGGCCAGCGCATGAACATAGATTCAGGCGATGAACATGACGCTGTGCAGTTGCAGTGGCCTTGGAATTTCGCTCAAGACGCTGCTGGCAACCTGTGGATCGGCTTCCGCTACGTAGGCACAGAAGTGGTTGTAGGCCGCTACGATCCCGCGAGCCGACAATTCGAGATCATCCGCGTGGACGATGGGGCTGAGGGGGCGGAAGTCGTCCTGAATGGAACGCGCCACGTGCGCGTGGACGACCGCGATCGGCTCTGGTTGAGCCGCCGAGGTGTGCTAGTGTACGACGGAGAGGAATGGCATCCTTTCTCAGCCAACTTGCCAGGTGTCCACTTTTCGGGTACGCGCCTGACCTATGAGGATAGCGAGGGAAATATTTGGGTGGGGCTGTGGGGTGGCGGGCTGATCTTTTGCGATCCAATCAGCATTCAGCTATACGACAAAAAAGACGGCCTGCCCGACAGCGAAGTCCGGTGTCTGAGAGAAGACCAAGAGGGCCGGATCTGGATTGGCACGACCGGAGGCTTGGCCTGCTTAGAGGACAGCCAGATCCGTCCGATGGAGGTCGGCTATACCGTCTTATCTATGGTAGTAGATCGACAAGGGCAGGTTTGGAGCAATGGCCCCGAGGGACAAGTATTCAAGTCGGCAGGTAGAGAAACCCAAGCGATCACGGTGATCGCAGGGGGTGTAGAAATCAAGATGTTGTTCCAAGGCCGAGAAGGGCACTTAATCGCCTGCACTGCTGAGGGGCAACTGGGACGGATCGAAGCAAACCGCTTCATTGCGATTGAGGAGCTGCGGCCTCTGGCTTATAGAGTCGTGCTACAGGATCGAGAAAGCTCCTTCTGGGTGGGCCTGTATGGAACAAGGCCGGCTCTATACAATTACAAGGATGGTCATCTCCGCGCGTGTGCCATGGCTGGCATAGAGGCCGTCGGCTATGTGAATGCTTTGTGTGAGTACCAGGACGCGATTTGGGTGGGAACCGCTCACGGCCTTTTCGCCATTGACTACCAAGCCAAGAAGGTGCGCCAATTTACGGTTGACCAAGGCGATCTGTCCGCCAATGGCATTATGGCCTTGATGGCCGACCCGCAGCAAGCATGTCTGTGGATTGGAACCAGCGGCGGGGGCGTGCTGAAGTACGATGGTCGGGGGTTTCAGAGCATCCGTCTCGGAAAGTCCGCTCTTGAGAATATCGTCGATGCCATTCTGCGCGATAGCCAAGGCCAACTGTGGTTCGGGACGCGGGCTGGTCTCATTGCGTATCAGCCTGGGGAGACGCCGCCTCGCATCCGCATCCGCCAAGTCGTAGCCGGGCGGACTTTCGACGAGCCCCAATCCGTGTCCTGCCCAGATAGCACCCCCGAGATTCAGTTCCACTTCCAGGGCATCAGTTTTAGGAGTGGGGCCGAGCAGATGCGCTACAGCCATCGACTCGTCGGCTACGGCCCGGCAGAAGAGTGGAGCGCGTTCGCGCCCGCCAATAGAGTGACGTACCAAGACGTGCCGGCCGGCCTGTTCCACTTTGAAGTGCGGACCGTGGACCGCGACGGCTTGATGTCGGACATAGCTCGCCTAGAGATGCGAGTGGTACCCACTCATCTCCGACGTCTAGAGCAAATGCTGCGAGTCTCGAATCAGGGTTTTCTCAGCCAGAGCCAAGCCATGGCACGGCTCCTCGAACAAGTCGAATCAATGGCCGAGACAGATATGACAGTGCTGGTGCTAGGCGAGACTGGGGTCGGCAAGGGCGTGCTGGCGCGGCTGCTCCACAACCTCAGTCCGCGCCAAGCAAATCCCTTTATATCGGTCAATTGCGGGGGCCTGTCCGCCGGCCTGATCGAAAGCGAACTGTTCGGCCACGAAAAGGGAGCCTTTACCAGCGCAAATGCCCAAAAGATCGGCTACTTTGAACGGGCCGATGGCGGCACCTTGTTCCTCGACGAGGTAGGCGATCTACCCTTAGACTCCCAACGGGCCTTGCTCCACATCTTGGAGGAGGGCCACTTGACGCGCGTTGGCGGCGAGTCGTCCATCCCGGTGGACGTGCGGGTCGTCGCTGCAACCAACAAGGATTTGGAAGAAGCCATTCAGGCGGGGACGTTCCGCGAGGATCTGTTCTATCGGCTGAGCGTACTCTCCTTAGTACTGCCGCCCCTGCGGGAGCGTCAGGAGGATATTCCGCTCTTGGCGGCTCATTTTGCCAGCCGGTGTGCCGAACAGCTCGGGCGGCCGACGCCGGTTTTGGGCGAGGAGGTAGTCGTGCATCTGCAGCAATATGCGTGGCCGGGGAATGTGCGCGAGTTGGAGCACGTAATTCAGCAGGCGGTCGTGTTGGGCAACAGAGACGTCATTCAGGTGGCGGATGTGCCGTTTCAGGCTGCCGAGGCGGAGCTTGCCCTGCCTGTTGAACCAGGCTTCGACTGGGGTGCTGAAGACGAGGACGAAAAGCAGCGCATTTTGGCGGCCCTCCAAGCCACGAACTGGCGGATCTATGGCCCCCGAGGGGCGGCTCGGTTGTTGGGCATGGGCCCGGAGAAGCTGCGCTATCGAATGCGCAAGCACGGGTTGCAACGGCCAGAGAAGCCGTCGCAGTAAGAGCTTGTGCGGAAGATCGCGGACTGACGCGTTCCTTCTCCTTGTCATGCTGAGCACAGCGAAGCATCTCATACCCAAAGGGTCCAAGCGTAACATCTGTTTTGGATTGAAGAAGCACAGCTAATCTGTAAAAAGTCGTTCAAAAGTCGTTCAAAAGTCGTTTTTTTTGAACGGAAAATCGTAAATCAGATTGCGACGACATCTAATGCCCGCCTCGTAGCACAACATTTTTCCGCTATTTAACCTCCATGTTTTTCAATCCTTTAGGGTAAATCCTAAAGGATTTTTTTGTTCGTGCTCTGATTTATGGCACAAAATGTGCATTACGTCGATTCCAAGAGCCGTAAAAAAGTTCACGCATTTTGGACGAGTAGGCTCTTATAGAGCAACAGAACGTCCACCAACCTCCCCCGACCTTGTCGGGGACACCTCAAAGGAGGCTTTAGATGAGTTCTCTTCGTTCGATGAAGTACCAAATCCTCGCAGCGGCAGCCCTGCTCCTCGGCGGCCCCTACATCACCGCAGCCGCAGACCCGGCCGACCAAGCCCAATGGAGTGAGTCCATTCCCCTTGGCGACGGAGACTCTCCTTTCATCGGTCCAGGCGAACGCATAGAGGCATATATTGTCGATGGCCTGCTCCACGTCCGCCGCCTCGACTCAACCGACATCCCCCTTTGGCACCTCATCCTCGCCGAAGCCGATCCGAATCAACCTCCTACTCTCGGACCGCTCGGCATCAACACCCCCATCGCCATCGAAGTGCGCCACGCCAACGGCATGTACTTCGTCCGCGACACCTTTCAGAGTTTCCCCGCGACCCTAGCGGCCCACCGGCAACAACTGGCACCGGAGGCGTTCACCAGCCTTGACACCACTGTCCGCCAGAACGGCATTGACCCGAGCGGATACAGCTACTGGTTGAACGTGCCTCCGGATAAGCTCCAAGAAATACCACTGGAGACATTCGCTATCATTGACTCTACCGTTCTCGCGGGTGTGGTCCAACAACTGGGACCGGAAGCATTCGCCAGCCTTGATACCGCCACTTTGGCTCTACTCAAAAAACGGGTACCGGAGGCGTTCGCCAGTTTCGACAGCGGCATTGGCCAGAGTTCGCCTACTCAGATTTTGCAACGCGGCCTCTTCAAATGGGAGAAAGATGGGCAGCTCTGGGTAGCCTTGGGACCAAATAGGGATCATTGGGATACGCTCATCCGCCTGACTCCGACGCTGTTCGTGCCGGAAAGGCCGCGGATGGGCGCTTTCGCCGACGGAGCTGTTTTGAACTGGGACGACGTCCACATCTGGGACAGCAGCGGAATGCTGATAGCCAGCTATGCCTCCCCTTTCATGCTGGACTTTAAGCAGCAACGCTACAAGTTGGTCCGGGGTGCCATACCCTTCAATATCGAAGCCCAGCGCTGGATCAACCCCATCGAGCACGGCGACCGCCTAGGCTGGTTCATAGGCAAAGTGGTGGTGCTGCATTTTTGGGCCACTTGGTCTCCTGAATCCGTCGAGCAACTCGCCCACTATGACGAGTTGTACAAAAAACACAAAGACGGGGGTCTCGTCGTCATCGCCATCCACAGCGCCGAGGAGGCCGACGATGTGGACGCCTTCGTCGCCGAACGCGGTTATACGTTGCCTATAGCAGTGGACGAAGGAGCGAGCGCCCAGCGCTACGGCGTCTGGAACTTCCCCCAATCCGTCCTCCTTGACCGCAAGTGTCGAATAGCTTGGCTCAGCCAAGAGGGCGAAGCGCCGAGCCAAGCCCAACTGAATTACCTGCTCGACGACACCGACAAGTTCCCGACCCATTAACCCCTAGCCCATAGCGGAAGGATTTTACCATGACTTGCGTTAAAATTTTCTGCACCGGCCTCGTAGCCGGACTGATCGTCGCCGCCTCAGAAGCCGCCGCGACCTCTGCTTGGCGCGACTCGGTTGACCTGCCAGCCTCAGTCGGCGGTTCCGTCCAAGCACAACTGCGCGAAGGATGGCTACACGCTTGGCGCGTGGATGCCGAGGGCCAAGAGCTGTGGCATACCATTCTTGGCCGAGCGGATCAAGCGGGCCGGGTTGAAAAGATCAATCCCTTTACCGTGATCGTCCATCACCCAGACGGCCAGACGTATGTTCAGGACGAGACTAATCGGAACCGCCTGTCGGGACACCGCCAAGCACTGGTGGGCGAGCCTTTCCCCGGTATAGAAACCGAGGTCGGCGACCCAGCGGTTCAAGCCCAATCCACGTACCAATCTGCTGAAAAGCCGTCCACCCATTTGACCCGCTGGCACCGCGACCACTGGATCTGGGCCGGTTCGGGTCCTACCCAATCCCAGCTACACACCGTCGTCCGCCTCGCCCCCATCCTGACAGTTCCCCAGCGCCAAACCTTGGAAAAACCCACGGCTGATCAGGCAATCCTCCAATGGGATCGTGCCGAATTCACCGACGACGGCCAAACCTTTTCCGTCCGCTATATCAGCCCTAGGGAAAAGGAAGTCATGCACCAGCGGCACGCTGTGGAGAAGGGTGCCGTGCCCTTTGAAATTGACATCGAGCGCTGGCTACAGCCCGTCGCCGGTTACGAGGAGTCCCCCTTGAACAGTCTAGGGCAATTACAGGGCAAAGTAGTGCTGCTCGACTTTTGGGCTACGTGGTGCAATCCCTGCGTAGCAAAAATGCCCTATGTCGCCGAGATGTACGAGCGCTATCGGGATCAGGGCTTTGTCGTCATTGGCCTCCATGCGGCGTATATGGCCGACAAACTAGATGACTTTGTCGGCCAGCATGATTACGCGTTCCCCATTGCCCTCGACACGGGCGAAACCTACCGGCGCTATGGTCTCGATCCAGGCGGACCTATACCCCACTACATCCTGATCGACCGAGATAACCGCGTCGCCCTTGTGAACGACCTGCCTACTGAAGATCAAATCAAGGCGTTGCTGCAGGCCGGCAACTAAACTCCCAAGAGCCGTAAAAAAGTTCACGCATTTTGGACCAAGGGCTCTTATAGAGCAACAGACCGTCCAACAACCGTCCCTAGCCTTAGCAAAGGAGGCTTCAGATGCGTTCCTTCCGTTCGATGAAGTACCAAATCCTCGCAGCGGCAGCCCTGCTCCTCAGCGGCTTCTACATCGCCGCAGCCGCAGATCCGGCAGACCAAGCCCAGTGGAGCGAGTCCGTCCCTGTCAACGAAGAAAGAAACCCGGGCGAGCGCATAGAGGCATATATTGTCGATGGCTTGCTGCACGCCCGCCGCCTCGATCAAAACGACATTCCCCTTTGGCACTTCATTCTCTCCAAAGCCGACCCGAACCAACCTCCTACTTTCGAACACTTCGCCGCCGCTATCGAAGTGCGCCACGCCAACGGCGTGTACTTCGTCCGCGACACCTTTTGGGGCACCACTCTAGCAGCCCACCGGCAACAACTGGCACCGGAAGCGTTCGCCAGCCTCGATACCACCGTCCGCCAGAACGGCTTTGACCAAAGCAAGTATTCTACAACCAGCGGCCCACCCACTCTGGCTCAACTCCAAGAAATACCACCGGAGGCGTTCGCCAGCGCTGACTCCACCACTTTGGCGAATATAGTCCAACAACTGGGTCCGGCGGCGTTCGCTACCCTTGACACCGCCACTTTGGCTCTGATCCAAAAACGGGTGCCAGAGGCGTTCGCCAATCCCGACACCGCCGTCCGCCGTTTGCCCACTGTCCAGCGCGGCATCACCAAATGGGAGAAAGATGGGCAACTCTGGATAGCCCTAGGACCAAATGCAGACCATTGGGATACGCTCATCCGCCTGACCCCCACTGTGTTCGTACCAGAAAAGCCGGGCATTGGCGCTTCCGCCGACGGGGGTTTTGTGCGCTGGGACGACGCCCAACTATTAGATAGCGGCGGAGTGCTAATAGCCGACTATGTCTCCCCTGCTGAAGCAGACCGTAAGCAGCAAAAGCACAAGTTGGTCCGGGGTGCCATACCCTTCAATATCGAAGCCCAGCGCTGGATCAACCCCATTGAGCAAGGCGACCGCATAGGCTGGTTCCTAGGCAAGGTATTACTGCTGCATTTTTGGGCCGCTTGGTCGCCCGAATCCGTCGAACAATTGGCCCACTATGACGAGTTATACAAAAAACATAAAGACGAGGGCCTCGTCGTCATCGCCATCCACAGCACCGAAGGAGCCGACGATGTGGACGCCTTCATCGCCGAACGCGGTTATACGTTGCCCATTGCAGTGGACGCTGGCGCGAGCACCCAGCGCTACGGCATCTGGAATTTCCCCCAATCCGTCCTCTTCGACCGCGACTGTCGGCTAGCTTGGCTCAGTCAGGACGGCGAAACGCCGAGTCCAGCCCAACTGAAACACTTGCTCGACGACATCGACACGTTTCCGGCCCACTAGCCCCTAGCGAAAGGTTTTCACCATGACTTGTGCTAAAATTCTCTGCACCGGCCTCGTGGCCGGACTGATCGCTGCCGCAGAGGCCGCCGCGACCCCTGCTTGGCGCGACTCGGTTGACCTACCCGCCTCAATCGGCGGTTCCGTGCAAGCGCAACTGCGCCAAGGATGGTTGCACGCTTGGCGCGTGGATGCCGAGGGCCAGGAACTGTGGCATACCATCCTCGGCCGGGCAGATCAACCGGGCCGGATTGAAAAGGCCAACCTCTTTACCGTAGTCGTCCACCACCCGGACGGTCAGTCGCATATTCGGGACGATCTTAACCGGAATCGCCTGTCTGGACACCGCCAAACACTGGTAGGCGAGCCTTTCCCCGGCCTAGAAACCAAGGTCGGCGACCCGACAGCCCAATCCACGTACCAATCTGCCGAAAAACCATCCACGCACTTGACCCGCTGGCAGCGCGACTACTGGATCTGGGCCGGCTCTGGCCCCTCGGACGCCCTGCTACACACCATCGTCCGCCTAGCCCCCATCCTGACCATTCCCCAGCGCCAAACCTTGGAAAAACCCACAGCCGAACAAGCAGTCCTCCAATGGGACCGCGCCGAATTCACCGACGACGGCCAAACCTTTTCTGTCCGCTATATCAGCCCTAGGGAAAAGGAGGTCATGCACCAGCGGCACACTATGGATCGGGGTGCTGTGCCCTTTGAGATCGACATTGAGCGCTGGGTGGCACCCGTCGTCGGTTATGAGGATTCCCCCTTGAACAGTCTGGCGCAGCTACAGGGCAAGGTGGTGCTAATCGACTTTTGGGCTACGTGGTGTTCGCCCTGCGTAGAAAAATTGCCCTATGTCGCCGAACTATACGAGCGCTATCGGGACCAGGGCTTTATCGTCATTGCCCTGCATTCGGCGGATCGGGCCGACAACCTAGATAATTATGTCGGCCAGCATGATTATCCGTTCCCCATTGCCCTCGACACGGGCGAGACCTCCTGGCGCTACGGCGTCGTGGGCATACCCCACTACATCCTAATCGGCCGGGATAACCGCATCGTCCCTATAGAGGCGCTCGGCAATCAGCCGCCTACTGAAGAGCAAATCAAGGCGCTGCTGCAGACCGGTAGCTAAGTCGGGACCAACAGGTCCATTTCTTAACGACGCTTCGCCGAAAGGATTTGGTCATGCCCCTGATGACACTACCAGAGGCCGAAAAGCGGCAAATTTTGGCGGCCCTCGAAGTTACCAACTGGCGGATCTATGGCCCGAGAGGGGCAGCTCGTTTGTTGGGTATAGGCCCGGAAAAGCTGCGATATCGAATGCGCAAGTACGGGTTGAAACGACCAGAGAAGCCGTCGCCGTAAAAGCCTATGTGGAGTTCACGGACTGACGCGCGCGCTCTTGTCATGCCGAGCACAGCGCAGCGGAGTCGCCTCGCCGCGCCTTTAGGCGTGACAGCATCCCATCCCAAGGAGTCTAAGCGCAACATCTATTTAGGAATTATATACTTGTCTAAGCAGGGTTGCAGCCGATCTATGCCGGAACCCACGAGGGATTTGGTTGTTAGGTTTAAATATGTTATCTCCACCTAACAACGCCCTGTCCTATCCACCTTATGCAAGGAGCCATGTTATGAGCTATCGATCCATACTAATCTCCTGCTTGGCAACGCTGGGGTTAGCCGTTGCTGGCTGGGGGCAAGCCGACGGTAAAATCGCATTTACCTCGTGGCGCGAAGGGTCCGGGGACGTGTGGATTATGAATGCGGATGGAAGCGCCCCCGTCAACTTAACCCAAGGCCGACATGGGCATTGCGTTGACTTGGTTTGGTCTCCAGATGGCACGAAGATCGCCTATCTCGCTTTTAGTGACGATCCCGAGCCCGATTCCGATGGTGCCATTTGGGTCGATTATTCCGTTGCCGATATATGGGTGATGGACGCCGATGGCGGCAATCCGCAACAATTGGCACATCTAACAGACATCAGATTTCAGGAGCTTTTTTGGGCTGAAGACGGAAGTAGCATTTACTATTACGTGCAGTCCCGCTCTGAACTGTTCGTTGTGCCACTGGACGGCAGTGGCTCCTCACTTATGGATTGGAGGGAGGCGGCTGGGATAGTCAAAGGTTCCCTCGATAATCGCGGTCTTTCTCCAGACAGAACCAAACAAGCAGATGTCGTGTTGCGGGACGACGAGGGCGATGCCTACCTACGCCTAGTTATCTTCGCTCCCGGTGAGGTCCCGCAGCCTTCTGAGCAGATAGAAGATCTCCTGAACCGGATAGATTCCCGGGTGATTCCTCTTCCTGATCTACCCTATCAACAAGCTGATCTTGAACCCGGCCACTATCTAGTGTCCCAATTTACTTGGTCGCCCGACAGCATGAGAATCGCCTTCTATGCCGATAGCGAGCAAGGGTACAGGGAGGTTTGGGTTGTTGATATAGACGGGAGCAACTTGGTCAATCTGACCGACGGTTTGGGCGGAGATTATCCCGCTTGGCAACCCGTTTCTCCTTCGGCTACTGCCACGAGCGTCGAGGCTCAGTCGTGGGGACGGGTCAAATCGCTGCTTTCAACAGGTGTCCGTTAATGACCGTGATGGCTGCTACAGGCCGGTAGCTAAGTCGGGGCCAACATGGTCTTAACGACACTTCGCCGAAAGGATTTGGTTATGCCCCTGATGACACTACCAGAGGCCGAAAAGCGGCAAATTTTGGCGGCCCTTGAAGTCACCAACTGGCGGATCTATGGCCCGAGGGGAGCGGCTCGTTTATTGGGCATAGGTCCAGAGAAGCTGCGGTATCGAATGCGCAAGTACGGGCTGAAACGACCCAAGCTACTTCGTAAATGCTAGCCCGTAGTTGGACAATCACCGAGGGTTTTCCTACAATCACTCACTCTCCCCAAGGAGTGACCAATGTCATATCGATTCCCAGTCCGTTTAATCGCCGGTTCCTTAGCTGTTCTCGCCGTTTGTGCTAGCTACGGGACCGAACAGCACTACTCGCCCCAAGAACTAGAAGCGGCGAAAGCGAAACTACGCGAACACAATCGACTGTGGACGTTCGAAGCGGGAGCCATACTCGCCCGGGAATGGTTGAACCGCGCGCCCGAGGACGCTGAGTTGCGGGCGCTCTACGCGCGTCAATTGCACGGGCAGATCTACGGACCTAAAGAGATCCAAGAGCAAGCCGACGCGATCTTAGAACGAGATCCAGATAATCCGTGGGGACTCTACGCGCAGGCGCTCGCGCTTCTGGCAGACTGGAATTATTCCGAGGCGGTCGAGCCCAGTCTGCGCGCTTGGAAGCTACTGCCCCATCCGGAGTTCGCCGCGACGCATCTTCAGGCGCTTAAGTCTAAAAGCGTGGAAGAGGGGCTGGCATTTCTGGACTTAGTGGATGAGGAGACACTCCAGCATCCCGAAGTCCTCCATGCCCGCGCGCAGTTTGAGGTAGGTCGCGCGCGAGAAGATCCCGCCTATGTGGACACCAGCCTTGCTACCTTGGCCCTGCTGCGAGAACGTTGGCCCAACCACGTCAGCGGCTACCGGCGCGCCGCGGAATATCTATACCTAAAGAAGCCGCAGGAGGCGCTCACTCTGATCAAAACGGCGGTGAGCCTCGCGCCGGGCTCCGCCGATGTGCGCTACTGGCACTGGTGGATCCTTAACAAGACGGATATACTCCCCGCCGAGGAGCGCCGCCCTGCCATTGAGGCCGGCATCGCCGAGTACCGGCAGGCCGTGCCGGAGGCCTTACACGGCCTAACCATGCTCGCCACAGTCTATAGCGACTTCCTAGCGGACGAAGAGAAGGCAGCGGAGTTTGAAGCGAAGCTGGTGGCGCTAGCTCCCGAGAGCAGACAGGCGTCGTGGGCCTACCAGCGAGAATACAAACGAATAGAGTCCGAGCTAGAGTCCGAACGTGACCGCATCGAGCGCGAGCATGGCGCGGACTCACAGGAATACCAAGACCAGCTTCGCCTCGTCCGCGATTCAGCCTATCGGTTCTTAGAGAAGCCCCTCTACAACGACAGCTTCGGCGGCCGCGGGAGGGCGTACCGAAATCTCTTCGAGGCCCTCGAAGCCATGAAGCCGATTCCGGCCGAGGAACTCGCCAATGCAGTTCGCGAGATGGTCCAGTACGAGCAGCTCAGCCCGCACTTCAAATACTCCATTGCTCCTATCTCAATGGCCAACCATACGCCCTACGCCGAGGAGGCGGCCGAAATCGCTCGGGGTGGCATACAAGCCATACGCGATAAGGCCGAGGAGGAAGGGTGGGAGGAGAGTCGCCTAAACTACTACTTGACCGATGTCCACGACGCCATCGGGTGGGCTAGTTACAAAGCGGGTCGTATCCAAGAAGGCCGCAACGAGCTTGAGCGGGCACTGGAGCTCTCGGGGACAAATACCAGTGCTCACTACCACCTAGGCCAAGTGTTCGAGCACATGGCGACCGAGGCCGAAGCTCAGGATGCAGCCGAGGCGTTCCGCAATTGGCTCGACAAGGCAGAGGAGTCCTACATTGCTGGCCTTGATGCCCTAAGCTGGGGCCAACATCCCTGCCAAGAGGCGTTAGAAGCACTGTACGAACGCCGGCACGGCTCGCGCGAAGGGCTCGACGAGTATCTCACCGCGTTTGTCGAACGAGAAAGACTCCAAAGACGCCAGCGGATTCTGGGATCACGGCTCGATACGGTCCGTACCTACGAACCGTTCTCCCTTGCCAAGCTCGACGGAGAACTCGTCGATTCCGCCGACCTCGATGGCAAGGTCGCCGTCCTCCACTTCTGGTCAACCACGTGTGCCCCCTGCGTCTGGGAAATGCCCGAGTATCAGAAGTTCCACGCGCACTATCTCGACGATCCCGAAGTAGAAGTGATCTCCATCAGCAACGACAAGTCGCGCGATGTGGTTGACAGGTTCATGGCGAAGAACGAATACGATTTCACCGTCTTGATGGACGACGGGTACATGCAAAAGGCCAGTATCTATGGCGTGCCTAGGACGTGGTTCGTCGATGGCGACGGCTATGTCCAGTTTATCGAAGTAGGGGGGAGCTACCCCCATTTGGAGGAGGAATTCGCATGGCGCGTCGAGGCGCTGCGCGGTACCGAGGAGAGCCCTTAGTGCCCTGAGGTGCAAGTTATTGGGCACGGACATGGGTAGTCGGCGATAAAGCGGCGGACGGATTGATCCAATACTGTCCGCCGCAACCTTTTTACAAGTTTGAGCTTTAAAATCCCGTTTCCTTATGTTTGAACAGCAGGGCCTCAAACCACCGGAGTTGCCATGTCTGTCCAGCCTACTCACGCAATCGGCAGTCTCGTCGGATTGATGTTGAGCGTCAGCATCTGCATCGCAAGCGCAACCGAGCAACCCTACTCGCCCCAAGAGCTAAAAGCGGCGAAAGCCAAGCTGCGCGAACACAATCGGTTGTGGACGTTCGAGGAAGGAGCCATCCTCGGCCGTGAATGGACTAGCCGCGCACCGGAGGACGCCGAACTGCGGGCACTCTACGCGCGTCAGCTAGAGGGGCAGTTGGACGGGAGCCGAGAGATCCAGGAGCAAGCCGACGCGATCTTGGAACGGGAGCCGGACAACCCGTGGGGACTCTACGCGCAAGCACTCGCGTTTCTGACGGACTGGCAGCATTTCGGCGAGGCGGCCGAGTCTAGCTTGCGCGCTTGGAGGCTGCTGCCCCAGCCGGAGTTCGCCGCGACGTACCTTCAGACGCTTCAATTCAGAAACACGGAAGCGGGAATGGCATTTCTGGACTCGCTGGATATGGAGACGCTCCAGCACCCCGAAGTCCTCCATGCCCGCGCGGAACTCGAGTACCGGGCACAGTACTCGCTGAATAATCCCGCCTATGCGGACACGAGCCTCGCTACTCTGGCCACGCTGCGAGCGCGTTGGCCCGACCACGTCAGCGGCTACCTTAGCGCCGCGCAACAACTACACCGATCCGACAAGCCGCAGGAAGCTCTCCCGCTTATCAAAGAGGCCGTTCGTCTCTCCCCAAGCTCCGCTGATGTGCGCTACTTGCATTGGCAGATTCTCGACAAGACGGATCAGCTCCCCGCCGACGAGCGACGTGCCGCCATCGAGGCCAGCATCGCCGCCTATCGGCAGGCCGTGCCGGAAACCATACGCGGTCTCGCCCTACTCACCATGGCTTATAGGAACGTACTCGAGGACGAAGAGCAGGCCGCGGCGTTCGAGGCGAAGCTGATGGCGCAGGCTCCCGCGAGTTGGCATGCGTCGCGGGTTCACCAAGAGAAGTTCCGACGGGAGTACCAACGCTTACAGTCCGAGTTGGAGCGCATCGTCCGCAGGGACGCGCCCGAGTACCAAAATCGGCTTCGCCTCATCTGCGACGCGGCCTATAGGTTCCTCGAAAAACCCCTCTACGACGATAGCTTCCGCGAGGAGCCGTACCGAGCGCTCCTTAGTTCCCTAAGCGCCATGAACCCGGTTCCGGCCGAGGAACTCGCCGAGGCGGTGCGCGGCTTGGTCCGGTACGGGCGACAGCCCAACCCGTACGTAACGTACGGTGCCCTTATCTTGATGACCGACCGCACGCCGTACGCCGAGGAGGCGGCCGAACTCGCTCAGGGCGTCATACAAGCCATGCTCGATAGAGCCGAAGAGGATACTCGGAGGGAGGGTCGGATGAACTTCTACTTGGGCCTCATCTACGACGCCCTCGGGTGGGCACTCTACAAAGCGGGTCGCGTCGAGGAAGGCCGCAACGAGATCGAGCGGGCACTGAAATTTTCGCAGAGAAACACCCGTGCGCACTATCACTTAGGCCAGATGTTCGAGCACATGGCGACCGAGGCCGAGGCTCGGGATGCAGCCGAGACAGCCGACACTTGGCTCGACAAGGCCGCGGACGCCTATCTCGCCGGCCTCGAAGTCCGAGGCTGGGGACCCAACCCCTGCCAAGCGGCCTTAGCCGCGCTGTACGAGCGCCGACACGGCTCGCGCGAAGGGTTCGACGAGTATCTCGCCACACTCCGCGGCGAGGACGCTCCCAGTCCGATCCGCTTAACGCCCAAAATCGACCTCCACCTCGAACCGATACCGGTCGAAGGTCTCCCCGATCGCACGCTCAACCTCCCGCCCGGCTTTAAGGTCAAACTCTTCTCCGACCAAGTAGATAAAGCCCGCTTCATGGCTTGGGACGACCACGGCGTCCTACACGTGGCCAACATGAAGCCTCAGAGTACATGGAACCCGGTCCCCGGCCGCCAAAGCACGGTGTTAGCCCTGCCTGACAAAGACGGCGATGGCCGCGCCGACACCGTTTACAAAGCGGTTGATGACCTTAACTGGCCCCACGGCATCGCCTTCTACAAGGGGGCGCTCTTTGTCGCTGACGACGATGCGATCTATCGCCTCGAAGACCGCGACGCAGACGGCTTTTACGAGGAGCGCGCCGTCTTCGCCGAGGTGCCCGGTTTTATGGGTCGTCCCGTTGAGCACGTAACCCATACGCTGGTCTTCGACGAGTCCAACGACAAGCTCTACTTCCACATTGGCTCAGGTTGCGACGTCTGCCGCGAAGACGACCCAGAGCGGTCCACCGTCATGCAAATAAACACCGATGGCACGGGCCGACGGATTTTTGCCGCTGGGCTGCGCAATGCCATCGGCCTCGCCTTGCACCCGACCACCGGCGAACTGTGGGCTGCCAACACCGGGCACGACCGCGAAGGCCCAGATCGACCGCCGGAGTGGATCACCCCCCTGCGCGACGGCGGCTTCTATGGCTGGCCGTTGGCGTACGGGGACAAAGTCTGGACCGATTTCTCCTCCTACGGAAGGTCCATCTTGCCGCTGACTGCTGCCGATTCGCTGTTAGTTGCCAATATGGATACTCCAGCCGTCCTCATCCCCGCCCACTTGGCACCCATGGCGCTGCACTTCTACACGCACGACCAGTTCCCACCCCAGTACAAACACGCCGCGTTTGTCGCCTGCCGCGCCGGAGCTTTGGGCAACGATCCCGGCTACAAGGTCATGGCGCTCTTTGCCGAGCCAGATGGCTCCAACGCCCGCGTCGCCGACTTTCTCACCGGCTTCCGGCTCGATTCCGACGAGGACGACGGGGATTCCGGCTTGAGTAGGTTATTCGGTTTTTTCTCTTTTAATCCCCGTAACGTGTGGGGTAAGCCGGTTGGGCTTACTACCGACGAGGCAGGACATCTCTACTTGACCAGCGACGAAATCACCCAAGCCATCTTCCGCATTGAGGCCAGCCCCTGAATTAAGTGAAACACCTCCCACTCATCGCCCTCTGCTGTGTGTCGCTGTGCTCCTGCGGCAAAAGACTCGTTGACTCGAACGTTCAGTCTCTGTCTGCGACAACCCCCCAAATAATGGTCCACTACATGCCCTGGTATGCGTCGAAACCCGTCAGCGGCGAATGGGGCTGGCACTGGACCATGAATCACTTCGACCCCGACACCATCGCCGACGATGGCCGCCGCGAAATAGCCTCTCATTACTACCCATTGATCGGGCCGTACGATTCAAACGACCCACGCGCATTGGAATGTCACGTATTGCTTATGAAATTCGCGGGCATCGACGGCGCGATCATCGACTGGTACGGCATCAAAGATCACCGCGATTACGCCGCAATCCACCGCAATACAAACCACCTAATCGCGTACATCAAAAAGGCCGGATTGAGCTTCGCCATTTGTTACGAAGACCAAACGATAAAACACCTCGTCAACGATGGGATTCTCCGCGAAAGCGAAGCCCTCAGTCACGGCCAGGAGGTCTTGCGCTGGATGCAAGACCACTGGTTTGTTGCCGACGAATACGCCAAGATTGCTGGCCGGCCCCTGCTCCTCGTATTCGGCCCGCAGTACTTCAAAGGAGCGGCGTGGAAGGAGCTGTTTTCGGGCTTGCCGCAACCTCCGTACTTCCACACTCTGAACACACTTCAGGAAGGAGCCGACGGGGTATTCGGATGGCCTCCAGTACACGACGGCCGCGTGGTGTCTCCCGCGGCTTGGCGCGCCTACCTAAGCCAACTCTACGAAAAGGACGGCGTCGGCACGGTGTTCCCCAAGTTCCACGACATCTACGAGGAAGCCGGTGTGCGCGCAAGCTACGGGTACCTAGACGACCAAGAGGGAGCAGTTTTCGGAGAAACGTTAGAACTCGCCGGGGAGAACGCGTCGCTGATCCAGATCGTCACTTGGAACGATTACGGCGAAGGCACCATAATTGAGCCGACGATAGAATTCGGCTATCGCTATCTCGAAGCGCTACAGAACTACCGCAGAAAGCACGCCGGTAAGACTTTTCCGTACAGCGCAGAAGATCTACGGCTACCTATCGCGCTATACCAGCTTCGCCAGCAAGCAGCAGTGGATGGGCGGGCGGTCACACATCTCGACAGCGCCGCAGCATTTCTGTTTGCGTCTGAGAATGAGGCCGCGAGAAAAATACTGCTTCGGGACGCCATTGACTAGCGCGGACAGAGGGAATACCCTTTGACGACCCTTTCACCTGGAGCATGTCATGGGCCTAACCACTGCCGAATGCCAGCAATTCCACGATCTCGGCTACGTAGTCAAAGAAGACATCTACTCGCAAGCCGATCTCCAACCCCTCAAAGATGGCCTCACCGCTGTCATTGACCAGACGTGTGCCACTCTGCAAGAAGAAGGGCTACTCGGCGCGGAGACTTTTGCCGCCGAACCCTTTGAAACCCGGCTCGGCGCCCTCTTCAAAGCCGATGTCGAAGTCGGCGGGCGCGTGACCCGAACGATCATGGGGCACGGCGGTGGCGGCTTCAAAGAACAGGCCATTCTCGACTTTTTGCGCCATCCGCCGCTCGTCTCCTGCATCGAAAGCCTCGTTGGTCCCGACATCATTGGCTCGTCCGTGTACCGCGTCCGCCCCAAGGCTCCCGGGTACTCGCGTGGGGCCGTGCCCTGGCACCAAGACTCGGGCTACTTCATGCCTCACTGCGACCAGAGCCTAATCGTGACCTGCTGGATTCCCCTCGTCGATGCCACCATTGAAAACGGCTGCCTGTACGTCCTCCCCAAATCGCACCGCAGCGGCGTCTATCGCCACTACACCGGCGGGCAGGGTGGGTATCTCGAAATCGCCGGCGAAGACCTGCCAGCCCCCGAGCCGGTGGCCTGTCCAATGCGCGCCGGCTCAGTGCTCTTTATGACCAATCTCACCCCGCACGCTTCCTTTGAGAACAACACCGACATCGTCCGCTGGAGCGTCGATCTCCGCTACCAAGACGCCGAAATTCCAAACAACATCGACGAAGACCCCGCAGACTTCGACCCGGAACGCGAGCCGGTCACCATGGCCTGCTGGCCTGGGGAGGGCGACTTTGTCATCAAAGACGCGCAAAATCCCGAGCGCGAAATCACCGACGTTGCCGAATTCAAGGAAATCCGCACCCGCTACGAACAGACCCCCGTACGCAATCCCGGCCGCGGCTGGACCCCTTTCGCCGAGCGCCAGAAGACTTGAACGCTATCCCGCGCCCATCTGCGCCCATCTGCGTCCATCTGCGGATTACTCTATGACCAACAACAAGCCCCTGAGCTTCACCCACTGGATTTTCGATCTCGACAACACCCTCGCCGATAGCGCCATTGATTTCAATGCTATGCGCCAAGAATTGGGGCTGCCTTTGGGGAAAGGTATGCTTGAAGAGATTGACGCTCGTCCCGCCGCCGAAGCGGCTGCACTCAGACGTCGCCTTGCCGCGCTCGAACGCGAGTACGCCCTCCGCGCCCAGCCCCTGCCCGGCGTCCACGCGCTGCTGAGCTCACTGGTCGAACGCGGTTTCCGGCTCGGCATCCTCACCCGCAATAACCACGCCAATGCGTTGCAGACGCTCGCCGTTTGCGACCTCGCCGAATTCTTCGATCCCGTCCACGTCTTAGGCCGCGACGAGGCCGCCCCCAAACCCGATCCCGATGGCATTCACAAGCTGCTCGCCGCCTGGGGTGCTGCACCGACAACCGCCGTGATGGTCGGCGACTTCCGCTACGACCTCGAAGCTGGCCGCCGCGCCGAGGTCAGCACCATCTACTACGATCCCCTCGATCAAAACGAGTGGACTGATAAAGCCGACTTCCGCGTCCAAAGCCACGCCGAATTGCTCGCGCTGGTGCGTCGGGCACACGGCTGAGAACATGCTTGCCGCCAACGAAGAAGGTTGATCGTGTTCGCTACATACGCCAAGCCCCAACACGGCTGGCTTCGCCGATCCGCTTTTTGCGCCTTTCTACTCTCGCTTGTAGCCGGGCCGTTGCTCGGCCAAACTGCATTCATCAACGAAATTCACTACGACAACATCGGCAAGGATACCGGCGAAGCCATCGAGATCGCCGGCCCAGCCGAGACCGATCTTTCCGGCTGGGCACTCGCGCTCTACAATGGACGGAATGGTGCGTTATACCGCACTAAGCACTTGAGCGGAGTCATACCAGATCAGGCCAATGGGTTCGGAACGATCGCCTTCGGCTTTGCAAAAAGCATCCAAAACGGTTCCCCCGACGGGATCGCCCTAGTCGCCAACGGCAAGGTCGTCCAATTCCTCAGTTACGAAGGGACGTTCACGGCAGTAGGTGGCCCCGCTGACGGCATGACCAGCACCGACATCCGGGTGGCCGAGTCCAATTCCACGCCAGTGGAATTTTCCCTGCAACTAAAGGGCACCGGCACCGCGCCAAGTGATTTTTTCTGGAGCATACCAACCCAATCTAGCTTTGGTGCCCCAAATACCGACCAAGTCTTCGGCACAGACGCGGCCTCTCCCCCGGTACTCAGAATCTGCGAAATTCAGGGGGCTAGCCACAGCTCCCCGCACAAGAACGAGCAGGTCGTGGCACGGGGCATTGTAACGGCGGTCGCACGCAATGGTTTCTACTTCCAAGATCCAATCGGAGACGGCGACGAGCGCACATCCAATGGGATGTTCGTCTATACCAAAAGCGCCCCAAAGGTCGCCATCGGCGACGAAGTACAAGTGACCGGCACCGTGATCGAATACATTCCCGGCGGTGCGGCTACCAACAATCTGTCGATAACCCAGTTCTCGCAGCCCGACCGCATTCAGACCTTGTCAACCAACAACCCCATACCGGCTCCAGTGGTCCTTGGCGCGGCCGGCCGCCAGCCGCCGACAAAGGTGATCGACAACGACAACTTCGCAGTTTTCGACCCAGCCGAGGACGGCATTGACTTTTACGAGTCGCTGGAGGGAATGTTGGTGGAAGTGCAAGACGCGGTCGCCATTAGTCCGACCAACCGCTTTGGCGAAATTGTCGTCCTCGCCGATGCAGGTGCGGGGCAGCAGCTCAACTCGCGGGGCGGGCTGAATCTAACGCCGCATACCCTACATCCGCAGCGCATCCAGCTCGACGACAGCCTGCTACCTGGCGACATGCCGGCTGTGCAGGTCGGCGATGCCCTCGGCCATGTGCACGGCCCGGTTAGCTACCGCTTTGGCAACTTTGAGGTGCTGATCTTGACCGAGCCGGTGGTCGAAAGCGCCGGCTTGATGCCGGAAACGACCGCCCTCGTCGGCACGGCCACGCATCTGACGGTGGGCAGTTTCAACGTGTTCAATCTCGATCCCAATGACGACGACAAAAGTGCGGATCTAGCGGACGGTCAATTCGCGGCCATTGCCGACCAAATCGTCCATCGTCTGAGGGCACCAGATGTGCTGGCTTTGCAGGAAGTGCAGGACAACAATGGCGCGGCCGACGACGGCACCACTTCAGCGGACCAGACGGCGCAAACGCTCATAGCCGCCATTGCTGCGGCCGGTGGCCCGAAGTATGAGTACGCCGATGTCGCGCCCCCAGATGGGGCTGACGGCGGCCAGCCGGGTGGCAATATCCGCGTTGCGTACCTCTACCAGCCCGGTCGGGTGGCCCTGATTGGTTCGGTAGAGCGCATTGAAGACGACGCCTTCCGCCGCAGCCGCAAACCGCTCAAGGCCGCGTTCGATTTCAAGGGAATCAAGCTGACGGTGATCAACTGCCACTTCTCGTCCAAGTTTGGCAGCCCACCCCTCTTCGGTCGAATCCAGCCGCCGACCAATGGCGGGCTTACCCAGCGCCTCGCCCAAGCCGCGTTCATCCACGACCTCGTCGCCGACCTGCTAACCGCCGATCCCAACGCCAACATCGTCGTGCTCGGAGATCTCAACGAAAGCCCGTTTCCGCTCGCCCCAGTGCAACCTCCGCCAGGCGACGTCCTGCAAACGCTCGCCGGCACGCCGCCGATCCTCTTCAATCTCGGCGACGCGGTGGATGGGGATGTGGCCTATTCCTATAACTTTCAGGGCATTTCCCAGCAACTCGACTACCTGCTGGTCAGCTCGGCCCTGCTCGCGCTCCAGCCCGAGTTCGACTATGTCCACGTCAACACCGAGTTCCCCAACCAAGCCAGCGACCACGACCCCATCCTCGCCCGATTGCTGCTTTACTAGGAACCCCGCCGTCCACTCCGCCGCATATTGCCCGCGCCGCGCTGGCCGCCTCGGGGCGAGTAAAAACTACTGCGCTGCTGATCAGCGCGGTTGCCGCCCTTGCCCGACCCGCGCCCGGCCTTGTCCTTGCGCTCGTGCGCCTCGCTCAGATGCAGCTTCTGCCCCTCAAATTCCTTGTCGTTGAGATGGGCAATGGCCTCTTCGCCTTCGTGCCGAGTCGCCATCTCCACGTAGCCGAAGCCACGCGAATGGCCGCTCTTTTTGTCTCGGGCGATAGTGGCCGCCACGACCTTCCCGTACGGTTGGAAAAGCTGGACCAGCGCTTCCTTTTTAGTTGTCTTCGCCAAATTGCCTACGTGTATATTCACAGTGTACTCCTTTCGCTGGCGCGGATTGTTTTACTTCGCACGTCTGTCTTTCATCTCGCCGATTTGGATGCCAGTCAGCGTCCGTATATCCTCAATCGAGTCTCGCAAGTTGTTTGATTCTCCGCAAATAAATACACAAGCCCCAAGAGCATCCTCACCGCTGCATCCGCGTCTTTCCGTACCAATCCATCATCCGCTCCACCATCTCTCCCCGCGCCCCCGCATGAGCCGGATCGTCGTACAAGTTGTACAGTTCGTCCGGGTCCTCTTCTAAGTGATACAACTCCCCATAGGGTTCCCCAGGATAAAAAACCAATTTCCACGCCTCGGTTCGCGCCATGATGCGCGGGCCGTACTCGGAAAACACAGTCTCGTGCAATACGGCCTCTTCTCCGCGCAACAGCGGCCCCAAAGAAAGCCCCGCTGCCCCAGCCAACGGACCCAATCCCGCCATTTCCAACAGAGTCGGGCCTAGGTCAATCAGTTCTACTAGCGGATCGCGTACCCCTAGCCGCTCGACTCCGGGACCGGCAAAAACCAGCGGCACCCGCGCTACGGAGTCGTAGTGGGACGAGAACTTATAGACTTGGTGATGGTCGCCGAGGCAGTCGCCGTGGTCCGAGGTAAACACAAAAACCGTGTTGTCCAGCTCGCCCCGCTCGTCCATGGCCGCGACTATCGCGCCGACCCAATCGTCAATGGCTGTGATGTTGGCATAGTAGTGCCGACGCATGCGGCGAATGCGCTCTGGGGTCGCCCGACTCCACCAGATCGCCGCGGGCGCAAGTCTGCCATCCATGCCCTCCATAGCTTGGCGCTGTGGCGGCGGCTTGGTGTCTAGCTCGTTGGGGATCCCCACAGGATCGGGAATTTCCACGCCTTCGTAGCGCGCCAGCGCAGACGCGGGCGCGTCAAAGGGGTCGTGCGGGCCGGCGAAGCCGCTCCACAGGAAGAGCGGCTTGGCAAAGTCGTGATTGCGAATGGCCTCCACACTCCAGCGCCCAACGCAGTTATCGATAAACAACTCTTCGTCGTGCGGCCACACGGCCGCCCCCAAGTAATCCGGCCAATTGGGCACGTCTCGATAGTAGGTCAGCGCTGGTCGCCGAAACCCGAACTGCATCAGGTACAAGTCGTAGTCGTCTGGGTCGGGGCCGTGGTGGCCCTGGTGATAGTTCTTGTTTTCGACGACCGTGCGGTGGCGGAAACCGCACAGCAAGCGAATGGGCGCAGTGTGCATCTTGCCGATGTTGACCGTGTAGTAGCCGCCATCCCTGAGCTGCTCGATCCAATTGGGCTGGTCGGGCGTCAGCCACGCCTCGTTGCGGTCAATGCCGTGGGTGTGGACGTACTGGCCCGAGACAATGCTGTTGCGCGACGGGCCGCAAACGGCCCCTTGCACAAAGGCGCGACTGAACGCCACGCCGCGAGCGGCCAGCCGGTCAATGTGCGGAGTGATGACGTGGTCGTAGCCCAGGCAGCCGAGCGTGTCCCAGCGCTGCTGGTCGGTGACGATCAGGACGATGTTGGGCGCGCTATTCTCTGTCTTGCTCATGCTTCGCAACGGCCTTTTCCAATTCGGGCAGCAGCACGTTTTTGACCCAACTAAAATCCGGATTGATTGCAAGCGCCTTTGCAAAGGCCGCTCGCGCCAGCGCTAGCTCGCCTCGATCTTGGTAAGCGAAGCCGAGCCACGCGTAGGTGCGGCTGTGTCCCCATGCGGGCTGGATGGGGTCGCTCGGCTCTTCTAGGGCAAACAGTTCGGCGGCGCGCTGGAATCCTTGCAGGCCCTTTTCCTTGCTACCACCAAACATTCCGGGGGTGTTAAAGTCGCGGATAGCCGTGCACAGCGCGACGCGCGGATTGTCGGGTGCGAGCTGCGTCGCTTTTTTCAGCGCCTTCTGTGCTCTGCGCCCCAAGACCATGCCCTTGATCGGGTTGAGGCCGATCTGCCGTCCGTACGCGCTCGATAGCAGGGAGTATGCTTCGGCCGCTTGCGGGTTGATCTCAGTAGCCTTTTGCAAATGATCGACCGTGTCTTTAAGGTGCTCAGAAGCAGCGCCTTTGTTTTCTTCGCCCGCGGCTAACAGGTAATCGGCGATGCGGTAATCGGCCAAGGCGATGTAGTAGTGGCCCCACGCGGCCAGGCTAGTGTCGGCCAAGGTGCGCTCGAACGTGGCTTTAGCCGCGTACATCGCATCGAGAGAGCCTCCGTTTTCACCGGCTCGCAGCATCTGTTTGCCGCTGACGAGCAGGCTGTCAGAGGAGCTTCCCGTCGCCAGCATTGGCGACGCCTGTGCGAATGCAGGAGCGGCGAGCGAAAAGACAAAAGCGAGCGCAAGCCACCGCGTAGGGGCGACCGGCCGGTCGCCCCTACGGAATCGGTATCGCATCGCGCTTCTCACATCTCCCCAACATCAATCCAAGCCGCCACTCTAAAAATCGCTGGACGAATCCACATAGGCGACGCTTGCGTTTACTTAGAGACCTTAGCCGCCCCACAACTCCAACAGTCCGTAAACGCCCCCGGGCACTCTTCGCCGCACGCAGCGCAGGTCCACGGTTCTCCGTCCTCCGCAGCCGTTGCAAACAAGGTGTCGATATGCGATTTCGCGGCTGTGGCCTGTTTATCGTCCAAAACCCACAACTCCGGCCAGCACTCAATCGGGGGCAATTCACCCACCCCGCCGAGCAGATGCTGACCGCGCAAAACGCATTCAATGCCCTGCGCGGCCAGCGAGTTTTTGAGATGACTGAGCATGGCCAAGTCCTGCGTGGTGTACACTCGTTCCATTGTCTGCTTCCTCCTTCGGCGTTACGCGCTGGCCGCAACCCGCTCTCGCAAGGCCGGCAGCAACCGCGCCACTTCATCCTCCAGCAACGCCAAGGCCTCCTCAGCATCGGCAAACGCTTCCTCGCGCCCGATTTCCTCCAACCGATGCGCGGCCGCGGCCACCTCCTCCGCCCCGAAAACATGCGCCGACCCCTTGAGCGTATGCGCAGCCCGCCGCAACTCGGGGCCGTCCGCGCCAGCGATGTGCTCGTGGATCTGCTGTATCAACTTGGGGCACTCTGCAAAAAACATCTCCGCTAGATCGCGCAGCATCGCCTCGTCGCCGCCAACGCGCTCAAGCGCGGCATCCCACTCGAAGGACACATCCGCAGGCGCGATCAGTCCGTCCTCAGCATCGGGGCCGCCACCCTCCACGGCTGCGTATAGCTCGTGCGGGCGCACAGGCTTGGCCACATAACCGTCCATGCCCGCCGCCAAGAAGCGGTCGCGGTCGCCTTTCATGGCGTGGGCCGTCATGGCAATGATCGGAACGTGTCCGCCGGTCTGTGCCTCTGCACGGCGAATGGCCGCCGTGGCCTCTAGGCCGTCCATCTCCGGCATTTGCACGTCCATCAGCACCACGTCAAAGGGCGGCTCGGCTGAGCTCGCCGAAGCCTGCGCGGCCACCTGCTCCACGGCCGCGCGGCCATTGTTCACTACCGCTACTGAGTGGCCGCGCTCCTCCAACAGCCGCACGGCCACTTGCTGGTTAATCGCCCCATCCTCGGCCAAGAGGACGCGGCGTCCCTCGACCGCCACCGGCTCGTCCTTGGACGCTTCTCCGCTCCTTGTTTCCTTCGGCGAGACGGCTGCGACGGCCGCGCTAATGGCCTCTAGCAGGTCGGACTGCTTGATCGGCTTGAGCAGGCTGCGGGCAATGCCCAAGGAGCGCGACCGCGCGCTGTACCCGGCTCGGTCGGCCGAGGAAAGCAGCAGCACCGGCACTTGGGCAAACGCCTCATTCTCGCGGATCATCGCCACCGTTTCTAGGCCGTCCATCTCCGGCATCATCAAATCCATCAGCACTATGTCGAAAGGCTGCGTCGCTGCTTCCAAAGCTGCGATGGCAGCCGAGCCGCTCTCCACGAGTTCGACCTCCATCTCCCAGCTTTTCAAGACCTCTTCAAGAATCCGCCGATTGGTCGCATGGTCGTCAACAACCAAGACCTTTAGCCCCCGCAGCGAGACCAGATCGGCGCGCTTGGTCTCCGGCGTTCCCAACCCTAAGCGGACCGTGCAGTAAAAGATGCTGCCTTTGCCCTCCTCGCTCTCGACCCAGATGCGGCCCCCCATCAACTCGACTAACTGCTGCGAGATGGCTAAACCTAAGCCGCTGCCGCCAAAGCGCCGCGAGGTCGAGCTATCGACTTGGCTGAAAGAGTCGAATATCCCCGCTTGTTTCTCCGGCGCAATGCCGACCCCGGTATCGCGCACCCACAGGCGCAGGCCCACGGCATCCGGCAAGGTCTCCTCCACAGTAATGCCAACTTCCACTTCGCCTTCCTCGGTAAACTTGACGGCATTGCCCACCAAATTGATCACCACTTGGCGCAAGCGGCGCGGATCGCCGACCAAGCGGTCGGGGACATCCGCGGGGATGTGGCACACGAGCTCTATGTTTTTGCTCGCCGCGTGCATGGCCAGTGTCTGCACGGCATTGCCCACTTCGTCGCGCAGGCCGAACTCGATCTCTTCCAGCGCCAAGCGGCCTGCTTCGACTCTGGAAAAGTCGAGAATGTCGTTGAGCAGGGACAACAGGGATTCTGCCGACTGCTGCACCAACGTCAAGTAGCTGCGCTGTTGCGATTCGAGCTGGGTGCGGCCCAAGAGCTCGGTCATGCCGATGATGCCGTTCATTGGAGTGCGGATTTCGTGGCTCATATTGGCCAAGAACGCACTT
Organism: Candidatus Latescibacterota bacterium; assembly: GCA_965116675.1. Taxonomy (GTDB): domain Bacteria; phylum Latescibacterota; class UBA2968; order UBA8231; family UBA8231. Next base: position 4,231,402 of record OZ220721.1, on the reverse strand, counting down.
TTGGCTTGGTTGGCCGCTTCGGCCTGCTCCTTGGCGTCGCGCAGAGCCTCCTGCGACTCTTCGAGTGCCAACAGGGCCTCGTGCTCGGATTGCGCCGTCGCCGCGGTTAGACGGTACTGCTCTTGTAGCTGCTCTTCCGAGCGCCGCCTTTCTGCATCGACCCGCGAAAGCGACGCGGCGTTCCACCATATCAGCAGAGCAAAGGCCAAGATGTTGAGCAGCGTAAAGAGTGAGAAGCCAAATTCGTAGCCATAGAGGCTCTCGACCTGAATGCGCACCCAGTCGAGTAGGAGGGGAATGACAAAGGCGGCCGGCAAGAGGCGGCGCGCCACCGAGCCGCCCTCCGTAGTGCTGATGATGGTCGCGACTGGCTCGCGGTGCGGACGAGCGCACAGCAGGCCAAAGCAGAGGATGAGGAATTCGGTGGCCGTGTCGGGGACGACCGGGACGAACCCGGATACTCCATAGAGCAGCAGCACGTTGTGGAAGTAGCTGCTCATCGACAAAAGTCCGATGACCGTCGCCGCGATCACGCAGCTCTGTGACAGATAGGCGCGGCCCCTCACCTGCACATCCATCAGCACCAAAGCCAAGCCTATCAGCAAGAAGGAAAAAGCCGCATTGGGCGACATCCGAGAGACGCCCAGCTTATAATAAAAAAGGTACGTATCGACGCCCCGCTCCCAGTTGTACTGATAGCCGATTAACTTGAGCACGGCGATCACCACTACGGTCGCCCCCAGCACTACGCCCGCATACCGCCGCCAGCGGCTCAGCGGCTCGGCCTGCAACAACAAAAGCGCCGCACCAGCCAAGATAAACTGCATCGCCACGAGCGGGTGCGTCGCCACCCAACTGATGTGCATGAAGCTTTTGAGGTATTCGTCGTCGGCGTTCCAGCCCCATAGCACCAGCACGCCCGCTAGCACGGTCGTGAAGGCGGCCAGCCGCGCCAGCCAGTAGGTCCAGCTCAGGAAGCGGGGATCGCCCCCCATAGCTAACCTGCTACGGCCTCCCGGATAGACCGGGCCAAACTCTCGCCATTGATCTGCGTTTTGATTAGGTAATCTCGGGCACCGGCCGCCACGGCCTCTTCGGCGAGTACTTCGTCATCGAGGCCCGTCAGGACCAGTACGGGGATATTCGGGACGGTTGCTTTGACGCGCTCGAAGGTGGCCAGCTCCTGGCTATCGGGCAGTACTAGGTCGAGGAGAATTGCGTCGATCCCACCAGCTTCTAACCGCGCCAAGCCGGCCGCTAAGCTATCGACCGCTTCCACGGCAAATTCCGGTTTCAGCAAGTTCTGCAACAAGCGGGCGTGAATGGGATTGTCCTCAAAGAGCAGGACGGATATCGGAGAATTAGTCATAGTGCGTTATTCATCCATTCGGCGGGGGGAGTAATCTAGGTGTATGAGCTATAGCAATCCCGAGATTTGAACTGCGGATCGTCTTGTGAATTATATCTGCGTCCATCTGCGTCCATCTGCGGATTATCTCATGTATCTAGTCGTAATTGCTCGGCACGTGGTCGCCCAAAAGCCGCCGCTGCCGTGGCGTGGCCTGCGCCAACAGGGCCGGGTCGAATTGGAATTTATTCAGATAGGGTGGGTACTTCTGGGTGATAATGCGCTGGGCGTAGTGTACTTGGAGCAGGTAGCGCATCTGCTCGCTCGTATTGGCCGTCCCTCGGTGCCAAACCTCGCAGCGGAACAGTACGCAGTCGCCGGCCTTGCACATGATGCTCTGCTCCTCGACGCCCTTAAAGCTAGTCTCGCCCGCACGGGGTCGCCGACCCGCGCGGTGGCTGCCCGGCACAAAGCAAGTCGGCCCCAGTTCCTCGGTCAAATCGTCGAGATAATAATGGGCCGTGGTGATAAAAATCGGAATCTCTACCTCTGGGTGCTCCATGACTTCTTCGGGCAGGATCAGCGGCTGCCAGTCGGCGTGCAGAGTTTGGTCCGGGCGGCCGGGGCCGGTCATCCAAGCCGTCATGCCGATGCAGTGGCAGTCGTCGCCGTGTACTGCCTCGACTAGGTCGATGATTTCGGATCGGTCCAAATACTGGGCAAAAATCGGCGCGCGGTTGAACGCATTGTTAATGCTCTTGTTGACAAAGCCGTGCTCGGCCGGGTCGGTGTGGCGGTCGTAGCTTTCCTCCAGCGCGGTCAACTCGTCCATGGCTTGGCGCAACTCGGCGATCTCTTGCTCGTTGAGCACTTGGGGAAAATAGGCGTACCCATCTTCCTTCATCGCCTGCACGTAGCCTTCGAGATCGGGCCGCGCCACCAGCGGCAACGCCGTTGTCATGGAGCCTCTCCTCGGGACTAGTAGTACGGGTTTTCTCCCGCGGCGTGATCTGTCGCGTCAACCACGTCTTCCACCTCGGGCACGGCTTCCTTGATCATGCGAATGATGCCCTGTTTGAGCGTCACATCCGCTTGGCCACAGCCCTGACAGCCCCCACCCATCTGCACGAAGACCGTGTTGCCTTTAATGTCCACTAAGGTCACCACGCCGCCGTGCGAGGCCACGCCTGGGTTGATTTGGGTTTCGATGACGCGGTGGACGGTCTCGGCCATCGGGCCACTCAGGTGCGCGGGCATCTTGCGCGGGCGCTCGATCTTGAAGCCCGAACCCATCAGCCCATCTACGTAATCCACCTTGGCTTCCGCCAACAGATCGGCACTTTCGGGATCTATGTACACGTCAAATCCCTCGAAGTGGACGACCTGATCGTCGCCGCCCACCTGCTGATCGGAGATGAATGCCAGCTTGTAGTCAACCTGCTTGGCCGGGTCGAGGCGGGCACCGATGCGCAAACCCTTGACTGGCTTGTCGCTTGCGGCGACTAGATTGGCAATTTTCTCTTCTGCTGCTTCAGTAATGGTAATCATGGTCTATCCTCCGTCGAGACGTAACTGTTTGATAATACCGAGACAGTGGGCGGCGACGCAAGCGGCCCATTTCTAAGAATCATCTGCGTTCATCTGCGTTCATCTGCGGATACATTGCCGTCCAGCGCAGCCGATTGGAGCTTTGAGACCGTTTCTAAAACCGAGGGTCAACCGGCGCGCTTTCCAGCGCCAAGACCCCAAAGACGCATTCGTGTACCCGGTGCAAAGGCTGCCCAGCGACAAACCGCTCCAAGCCCTCCACCCCCAGCGCAAATTCCCGCAGGGCCAACGCCTGCTTGCCCTTGAGGTTGCGGCGGCGCAACAGCTCTAGGCGCTCCGTGTACTCAGGTCCATAGATCAGCCGCAGGTACGCGCGGCCTCGGCACTTAAGCGCCGGTTGGACTAGGCCGCGCCCGTTGGTGCAGACGAAGTCTAGAGGCTTCGCGACGAATCCCTCGCTGCCGCTAGCGGTCAACTCCTCCCACCACCTTACTACTTCGCTGTTGCTGCCCATGTCGTCTAAAACCACCCGCCGGCGATCTATCGCGCACAGCAACTCCGGCTCAGCCGCGCAGAGCTTGTCCAAGGTCTCCAGATGCCACGCGTGGGTCTGGTTGACGTGAACCTGTCCCTCCGTGGCCAAGAGGTGGAAAGGAGCCACTTTGAGATCCTTGAGCGAGCGCACTGGCCAGCAATAGGGGCGATAGGCCGCGGCGTAGTGTGCCACGGACTCGGCCCGGCTGCGACAACGACTCAACAATTCGCCTACGTCCACGCCCCGCGCCACCGCCTGCTCCAGCGCACTAGCGGACGCTGCCAGCGACACCCGCGCCGCCGCGCCCACGGCTGCGTACTGGTCTTCGAGTAGCTGCTGCGCCTTGGCCGACCAAGGCATAATCTCGGCGTCGAGTACCGCCCAGTCCGTCGCCAGCGCACTCCACAACTCACTGCGCTCAAAGGCCCGGCGCACATGGTCCAAGATCCCCGCTTCCAAGCCTGTATCCGCAAAAAAGCGACGGCCCGTGCGCGTGTAGCAAATGCCCGCGCTGCCGTCCTCGACCCCAAAGCGCCGCTGTGCTGTCTCCGGATCGCGGCAGACGACCAGCACGGCCCGCGAGCCCATCTGCTTCTCTTCGCAGACGAGCTCGCGCACGCCGCAGCGGCGATAGTACGCCAATACTTCGTCCGGGTGTTCGAGCAGGTCGGGGCGGGTGCTGGTTTGGGGCGGGGCCATCGTCGGCGGCAGATAGACCAGCCATCGATGATCAACGGCAAAGCGGCTCATCACCTCCAGCGCCGCAGCCGCCCGCTCCGCATGGACGAAAACTCGGCCCATCAACCGCGTCTCCACGCGCCGACCTTTGGCTGAGCTCGAGTCGAAGCCCCCAGCCACATCCGCTAAGTCGAGCACATCGTCGCGCGTCTGTTGCGCTGCCAAGGGGCGGACCGGCTCGGAGTACTGCGCCTTGGCTGGGACGGATACGAGTTCTAGCTCGGGATAGCGCAGCGCCGTCAGCGCGCCGCCAAACACGCAGCCGGTGTCGATGTTGATCGCATTGTTGACCCATTCCGGCTGCGCCACAGGCGTGTGGCCATAGACGACGCGGGCGCGGCCCCGATACTCAGCCGCCCAGTCGCGGCGCACCGGCAGGCCAAACTCGTCCACCTCGCCGGTCACGTCCCCGTACAGGGCAAATGAGCGCACAGCCCCAGAGGCGCGGCCGGCCATTTCCTCCTTCATACCCGCGTGTGCTACTACCAGCGCACCTCCGTCGAGGACGTAGTGGCTGACTAGGCCCCTGAGAAAGGTCTCGACTTTCTTCTTGAACTCCGCCGTCTCGTCGTCAAGCTGGGTCAGCGTCTCCGCCAAGCCATGCGTGCGTTGGACCTTTCTGCCCTGCAAGGCCCGGACCAAGCGCGCGTCGTGATTGCCCGGCACGCACAGCGCCGCGCCCGACTCCACCATGCGCATGACCAGCGCAAGGACGCCGGGGGCATTGGGGCCGCGGTCCACTAAGTCGCCGACAAAGACGGCCTTGCGCCCCGGCGGCGGTTCCACCTTTTCCCCTGCAATGCGATACCCTAGCTGGTCGAGCAGGGCTTCAAGTTCGGCGCAACACCCGTGGACATCGCCGATGATGTCGAACGGACCGCCCTCCTCGCGGCGGTCCGGCCACAGCTTCTCCCGCACCGTTTCAACCCGCGCCACGTCCGCGGGCGAGCGCAGCGCAAAGATGCGGCGAAAACCCTCGCGCTTGAGACCCTTGAGGCTGCGGCGTAGCTGGCGATACTGCCGGGGGATTACGTGGGAGGGCAAGTCGCGGTCTGTGCGCACAGCCGCGCGCTCCTCGCAGAGAGATTGGGACAGGTCAAAGACGATGGCCACCGGCTGGGCGTGGTAGCGCTTGGCTAGTTCCACCAGCGGCTTGCGCGCCTCGGGCTGGACGTTGGTCGCATCTACCACGGTCAACAGGCCCCGCGCCAAGCGGCGGGCAGCGACAAAGTGCAGGGCGGCAAACGCATCGTCCGTGGCCTCTAGGCTGTTTTCGTCGTCTGCTACTACTCCGCGAAAAAAGTCCGCAGACAACACTTCGGTCGAGAGGAAATGCTCGCGGGCAAAAGTCGATTTGCCCGCGCTAGAGACGCCGATTAGCACCACCAGCGAGAGGTCGGGTATCGAGAGCCGAATTTTCTCGTCAGCCACGAGTACCCCTCGCCGAGAAAATCGCCATCTGCGTCGGCGCGCCTAGCTCGGGGTCCTCCAGGCCGACGGGCGCGACGCGCACGGCATATCCATAGCGCTTCCCCACCTCCTCAGCCCACGCCCCAAATTCCGCCCGCCGCCACTCGAAGCGATGGTCGGGATGGCGGAATGCACCGGCTGGCAGCGCGTCCCAATGAGCGTTGTACTCGGCGTTGGGAGTAGTTACCACCACCGTAGCCGGGCGGGCGAACTCGAACACGGCCCGCTCGCAGGCTCGTAGCTGCGGTGGGTCCAAATGCTCGACGACCTCCACCAGCGCCGCGGCGTCGTACCCGCTCAACCGAGCGTCGCGATAGGCCAACGACCCTTGAAACACCGCGACCTGCTCGCCGCGCGGCAACCTCTCTAATCGCCGACGAGCACGCGACAGGGCTTGCGGCGACACATCCATTCCCGCCACTTCAGTAAACTGCACTTCCGCCGCCAACAACGCGAGCAGCCGCCCCTCCCCACAGCCGAGGTCCAGCACCCGCCGGGCACCACTCGCCTTGAGTTCCTCAAACACGGCGGTTAGGCGCTGCTGGTTCAAACTCAGTTCCGCTTCGAGAGCCTCTTCGCCCGCGTGATTTTCAGCCTCCCCTGCTTCCTCTACCAAAAGCCGCGACAACGCGGCCTGCTTCAGACCTCGCTGGTGCTTCAAGTAGCGCTCGACGACTACGTCGCGCAGCGGGTGGCCTGCCAGCCATTCCCCACCTCGCCTCATCAATTTGTCGATCTCTTCCTCACCTACGTAGTAGTGCTTCTCGTCGTCGAGCACTGGTATCAGCACGTACAGATGCGCCAGCACTTCTTTTAACGGCCGCATGCACTCTAGCTCGACCTCGTAATAGGGGGAGTCTCCCCACTCTGGAAAATGCTCGTCGAGCAAGAAGCCCCGAACCTCCACCGCATATCCCAACGGCTCAAAGAGGCCGCGCAACAAGTCCTCGCCTCCCCGGCAGGGCAGTGCGCTAACGCCGACCCGCAGCGGCAGGGACTCTTCTACTAGCTCGGCCCGGTCTCGGCACTGTCCGTTCAAGGCCGAGGTAAACACGCGGGCAATGGCCACGCTGGTAAAGGAAGAGGCCGCGTACGGACGGTCGTTGACATAAGACGCCAGCGCGAAGTCGGAAGACGCCGCACGCCGCTTGAGCGCGGTTGGATCTACGTCGAGGAGCAACGCGGCCGTGCATCGCTCAGACGAGGCTTCTAAGTAGAATACGTGCGCCGTCCCAAAGGGCAGGTCAAAGGCTTGGGCGCGGCCTGGGTGCTTGTGCAGGAGATAGCCCAAGTCCGTAGCGGGCTGATGGACCGTACTTATGGTCAGGAGCACGACATCCGCCCGCTTGCAGCTAAGTATATAGGCTTAGGTGTTTTAATGGACATTTTCAGGTGGAGGATTTACCTTCTAGACTATTAATCCCCCCAACCTTATCAAAGGTAGGTAAAAATGTCCGAGCCCGTAAGGAGGCCCCCCATGATCCAGCTCCCTAAGTCCATCCTCGGCATCATCGCCGCGGTCTTCGTCTTATTTCTCGTCAGTCCGCGCTTCTACCAAAGCGTCCCGGCCGGCCACGTGGGCGTCGCCACCCTCTTTGGCGAAGTCCAGTCCAAGCACTTTAGCGAGGGCTTGCACATCCCCGTCAACCCGCTCTATCAATGGCACCTCTACGACGTGCGCCAGAAGACCCACTCCGAAACCTCCAACGTTCCCAGCCAAGACCAGCTACAGACCAAAATTGACGTCAGTGTCCAGTACCGCCTCGTCGCCAGCCAAACGCCGAGCATCCTAAAAGAGACCGGCAGTATTAGCGACGTGCTCGCCGTGCACATCGTCCCCAAGTTGCGCTCGCAGATCCGCGAACAGGGCAAGAGCATCAGACGCGCCGAGGACTTCTTTTTAGAAGAGACCCAAGCGATGTTACAGATCGCCCTGCTCGAAGGCCTGAAAGATTATCTGGGCACCAAGGGAGTCGCAGTCGAGGCCGTGTTGATCCGCGACATCTCGCTGCCGCCCTTTATCACCAAGGCCATTGAGGCCAAAAAAGAGCGCGAGCAGGAAGTCGAAAAGCAAAAGGCCGAGCTGGAGCGCTTCACCACCGAGCAGAAACAGATAGTCGCCGCCGCCGAGGCCGAAAAGGACGCCGCCTCAGCCGAGGCCGAGAAGCGTCGTCTGCTCGCTGACGCCCGGGCCTACGAGATCACCAAGATCAACGACGCCATCGGCCGCAACCCCAACTACGTCAAGCTCCAAGCACTCGAAGCCCTGCAAGCCATCTCCAAGGACCCAGCCGCCAAGGTCTATTTCATCGACGGCGATAGCCCGGCACCGCTGCCGCTGATGCACCTAGGCGACGCCAAGTAGGGGCAACTCTTGGAGTTGCCCAAAATCGGCACTAGCAACAAACCAGCCGCAAGGCAACTTCACGTTCAAGCCGAAAGGCCTCCATGTCTGCCAAATACCGCGTCGGCGTCATCGCCTCTGGCCGCATTGCCCGCGAGCACGGCCGCGGCTGGGCCGAGTGCGAGCACACTGAAATCGCAGCCATCGCCGACGCGCATCCCGAAGCCTTGGCTAGCTACGCTGCGGATTTCAACGTCGAAAAACAGTACCTCTCCTACCGCGAGATGCTCGACGTGGAAAACCTCGACATCGTCAGCGTTTGCTCTTGGGACCCCCAGCACGCGGAAATGTCCATCGCCGCCTGCGCCCGCCGTCCCAAAGCCGTGCTCTGCGAAAAGCCCATGGCCGTCTCCTTGGGCGAGGCCGAGGCCATGGTCATCGCCGCCGAGCGCAACGACGTCAAGCTCGCCATCGGCCACCAGCGCCGCTTTTACTCTTGTTGGCGCGAGGCGCGGCGGATGATTGCCGACGGGGCCATCGGCAAGCCGCAGCGGCTGTGGTCCGCGGTCAAGGCCGGGATGATGAACACCGGCACCCACTGCATCGACTTCCAGCTCTACGCCCTCGGCGACCCACAGGCCGAGTGGGTCATGGGCTCGGTCGAGCGCCACACCGACCACTTCGTCTTCGGCCATCGGGTCGAAGACCGCTGCGTGGGGATCATCGGCTATCCCGATGGGGTCGAGGGCGTGATCGAAAACGAGATGAACGATATCTATCAGGTGGGTGCCACCATCTACGGCGAAGACGGCATCATGGTCGTCAGCGACAACAGCCTGCGCTACATGACGGCCACCTCCGGCGGCTGGCAGGAGTTCGAACCCACCGACAAGAGCAGCGGTTACGGCAACGCCTTCGTCGATCAAGCCTACGGGATCTGTCGCTGGATCGAAGGTGATTTTGAGGACTACTACGGCAAGGCCGAGCACGGCAAAGCCGCCACCGAGATCATGATGGGCGTCTATGAATCGGCTAGGCTGCACGAGCGCGTGGCCCTGCCGCTGCAAACCCGTGACAACCCGCTCGACGTCGCCGTCGAAGAGGGGCGCATTCCCGTCACTCGGCCCGGCCATTGGGACGAGCGCTCCTTTTTGGTGCGCGGCGAGGGCATGAGCTGGGTCAGGGACAAGTAAGCGTCCCCCATGCGGAGGACGGAAAGCTCATGCAAATCGGCCTTTTAGTTACCAATCGCCAACAGCTTGCAGAGTCCGCCGACTGGGACTTCGACTATCTTGAAGGCTCCCCCGGTTTGCTCGGTATCGACGCAGACGACCCCCGAGCGGCCGAGCGCGAGTTCTCAGCGCTTTTGGCAAAGCATCCGCTACAGATGAAGACGATGTGCGGTTTTATTGGCGATCCGCAGGGGCGTGGACTAATGGTCGTCGGCCCCGACGTGAGCCTAGATCGGCTGCGTACTTTTGTCACGCGGGTCTTCGACCTTATGCAGCGGGCCGGGGTCGAGGTCATCGGCTACGGCAGCGGCGGCTCGCGCTGGGTGCCCGACGGCTTCGACCGCGACAAAGCGCGCCAACAGGTCGCCGACTTCTTGCACCTGTGCGCCGACCTCGGTGAATCGAGAGGCGTCAAGGTCGCGCTCGAGCCTTATAACCGCGACGACGCCAACCTGCTCAATACCGTCTCCGAAGCGACCAGGTTCATAGAGGACGTCAACCGTTCCCATGCCAAGCTGATGGCCGACTTCTTCCACATGAAGCTCAACGGCGAGTCTTTCGACGCACTCAAAGCAGCCGGGCCGCACCTGATCCACGCCCACATTGCCGAGCCGGGCCGCGGCCGACCGCAAACCACGCCAGCCGACCACGCACTTTTTCTACACACGCTACGCGCATCCGGCTACGACGGGCGCGTAACGCTGAGCGGCGCGCTACCGGTCTATGCCGACGACGGCGAGACCGCCATCGCCCTCAAGAAAGCCATCGCGTGAAGGTTCCTTCCTTCGCCTACAGCCGCATGGTAGATCTTTCGCGCACCATCACGCCGTCGGAAGGTCGCCTCATTCACTACCGCACGGCGCGCGTACCCGTTGACGACCCACCGACCGACCGCTGGTACATCACCACCAGCATCGAAATGGGCGGTCACGCCGGCACCCACGTCGAAGGGCCCTTACACGCCGTCCAAGACGGCCCGGCCATCGCCGACCTCGACGTCGAGCGCTTTTTTGGCGAGGCCATCGTCTTCGACTTTAGCGATGCGCCGCTGGGTGAGCCACTCTCGCCGGAGCAATTCCAACGAGCCGCCGACCCGGGTGGCGGCGTCCGCCCGGGAGACATCGCACTCTTTCGCTTTGATTGGGATCAACGGGCTGCCGCTGGTGCCTATCCGCCTTACCCTTCGACCGAAGCCTTGCGTTGGCTCGTCGAAGCTGGCATCAAACTGCTCGGCATCGACACTCCCGGTCTAGATATTCCGGGCGATCGCAGCCTGCCCAACCACCACCTACTCTTCGCACACGGCATTCCCCTAATCGAGAGCCTAGACCGCTTGGGCGACCTGCGACAACCGCGCATTTACCTTTTCGCCCAGCCGCTACCGGCAGCCGAAACCGACGCCATTCCACTGCGCGTACTCGCTTTTGAAGGGTAGCTGCGGTCCGCGTCAGAATGGAGGTTCCCTATGAAGATGAAATGGACCGCCTTGTTGCCGCTGGCTGTGGTCTTTACCGGATTACTGGTTCCAGACGCCTCCCTTTCCTGTAGATGTGAACCGCCGGGAACGCCTCTGGAAGAGTTGGCTTTGTACGATGCCGTATTCACCGGAAGGGTCGTGGCGATAGCCCAAGTCGCGGGAACGCCCGAAGAGGATGTAAGGATTTTGTTCCAACTATCCGCCGTGTGGAAGGGGGCGCTTAGAGAAGATATTGCCATCCGAACCGGACCATACGACGCGGCCTGCGGCTACCCCTTCGAGGTGGGCGGCGAGTATCTGGTGTATGCTTACTCCCTTGGGGATGGCGATCTCTACACAGGACTTTGCAGCCGCACGAATTCTCTGGCCGCGGCCAGAGAAGATGTAGCGCAGCTTGGGGAGCCCATTTTCCGCTCGGTTGCAACCTCGGTTGCCCCCATGAGTTGGGGCGGCGTCAAACGGAGGCACCTGCTCGATTCTGGTATTTTTTGAATCTTGCGACTGAGGCGTACGTCGCCGCATACCGATATTCGCCCCAGTGCCGTTTCCTACGGAAATTATAGAAGAGGAGCTCTTATATCGGTTGGCGCGATGACTCGCATTCTGACGCCAGCCACAATCCACATAAGGGAGGTTGATCGTGATCCGATTCATTGACAAACCCATCATCGGCTTGACACTCGCATTGGCGGCGAGTTGCTTGGGATGCTCCGAAGACGAGCCAACCGCGTCTGAGGCCACTCAAGCCAGCGCCGTCATCAACCCCACGGAGGGCAACCAAGCCCAAGGGACGGTTGAGTTCATGCAGGAAGCCGATGGAGTGCGAGTTATAGCCAACTTGACTGGGCTTACAGAAGGCGACCACGGATTTCACATCCACGAAAAGGGCGATTGCAGCGCGGCCGATGGCACATCAGCGGGCGGTCACTTCAATCCCGAAAACAAAGCCCACGGCGCACCCGATGCCGCTGAACGGCACGTCGGCGACCTTGGCAACATCACCGCCGACGACTCTGGGCAAGCCACGTACAACCGCCTCGACACCCACCTCGAATTGAATGGTACCAACAGCATCATTGGGCTGGCCGTCATCGTTCACGCACTCCCGGATGATTTCTCACAACCCACTGGCGCGGCCGGTGCTCGCGTCGGCTGTGGGGTCGTAGAGGGTAGATAAGGGCGAACTTTTTTATCGTCCACTATGATTCCCAGGGAACGGGGACATTGACCTCTGTGGCAATGCGCTGCAACATGTCGAGATGATCTTCGGTCAGCGGGATGCCGCTCTGCTCGCGCGTTTGCTCGCGTTGCCACTCCAAGCTGCCGGGGACTTCGGCGCTTGCCAGTCCCGGCATGGGATTCAGTGACCGGCTCTCACGCACAATGCGAGCAAGCTCTGCTTTATAAGCCTCCAAATCGCCCAACCGCGCCACATCAATTGCCACCAGCATAAATGCCCGCGTGGCACTTGCAAATTTTGGGTTGCGCGATTCAGGCGTCGCCGTGCCCGCTAAAATGCCCGCCAAGAACCACGACGTAAATCGCATTCCCAAACTCTTGAAAACAAAATCTGGAAACGTCTCCAACGCCTCGGCGAGCTTGCTGCGGTCTTTCAACATGTTCGCATTCATATCCAGCACAAAAGGCGGCCCTTCTACCGTTGGAACGCCAAAACACATCGGAGGGGCACCCATCGCATCCCACACCGTTGCATCAGGTTGCGTCGGTTTTTCCCAAGCAACACCTCCTGCCACGGAAAAGGTCGCCAAGTCGCGCGCCAGTGCCAGCCGCGCATAAATCCCCACGCTACCCACATGCCCGTGATTGCGCGTACACGCAACGGCAATGCCATTCGCTTGCGCCTTTTCAATGACTGATTCTGTCGCCTGCGTTGCCACCAAGTAACCCGCCCCGCCATCGCCATCAAAAATCGCCATTGAAGGGGCATCCATGACTTGGGCAATTTCGGGTCGTGGATTAACACGCCCCTCGCGAAACTCAGCCACATACCGTCGCAACTGGCGCGTGCCGTGGGAGACCACCCCACGCAAATCCACATCCACCAGATAGCGCGCAATCAACGCGGCATCGCCATCGGGCAAATCGACTTTGCGCAACACTTTGGCAGCAAAATCGCGCAACATATCCGGCATGATGCGCCTAGCGTCTTCGGGAACACAAACGGGCATAAAATCCTCTCCTCTACGGTCGTCAGAAATCGTTCCTTACTTTCTCCGGCATCCCCGATCTGAGCGAATCCCAACACGCAAGTCCCGTGGCGACGACCCTGGCCCCGTCGCGGACGCCAACCCAAGGCTTTGCGCCGTCCAGGACGCAATCGGCCATATGCCGCAGCATGACGATCATCTCGCTGGCGTGACCCCGCTCCGATGAAAACTCGGCGGTGACCTTGCGCGAAGGTAAGTCGCCGGTAGGATCGAGGCTCTTTGCGCCATTGAGAATGGTGCCACGGGTTCCGTAAACGGCCAGACTGTTCATCGGGATCTCATGCGGATGTACAATGCCGAGAAAGTTCGCAATGCGTCCGATCTTGCCGGATGTAAACTTCACGTTGATGACGAAGTTGTCCTCTTGGGGATAGTTCGGCGCGACGCCGCTGCGCAGCCCGTAACAGTGGACTTCGTCGATGTCGCCCATGAACCAGCGCAAAAGATCGATTGGATGGCAGGCACCGCCTAGGATCAGGTCTTGCGGCATCTCGACGCGCCAAGGGGAGTAGTCATAGACCGGGCGGAGATCGTGCACGTAGTGGGACTCGGCCATGAAGAGTTCGCCGATTTCTCCGGCGTCGCAGGCGCGCTTCGCTTCCATGAAGTCATATCTCCCGCGCAGACTCTGCGTGACGAGCAGTACCTTGCCCGACCGGTCAACGGCTTCCACAACCTGTTCGACTTCTTCCATTGTGTACACCATCGACTTGGTGACCATCACGTGCTTACCCGCGTCGAGCGCGGTCAGAATCTGCTGCGCGTGAAGCGGTCCAGGCGTGTAGATGCCGATGATGTCGAGATCGCTGCGCGCGACCAGTTCGTCGAAATCAGATGTCAGAGCGTCGATTCCGAATTCGCGGCCGAGCGCTTCGAGCTTGTCCTGCCGCGTGTCGCACAGGGCGGTGACGCGAACCGGTAAGCTGCTGTTTTCCGGCTGATTGGCACCAAGCAGCGTTCTCCCGTGGCCAAGCCCGGCGACGCCGATGCTGAGTTGACTCATTTTCTTTTTTCTCCCGGTTGATACAGCAATCCTAAATGACTTGAACGATTCGAGAAGTGGATCGTCTTGTTTCTACTATTCTGCGTCCATCTGCGTCCATCTGCGTCCATCTGCGGATCACGCGGCTGTCCAACTGGCGATGAAGTCTTCCGTACCGTAGTCCGCGGGCATCTCGTTAAAGTAGTGCTTCATTGGAACAGCCTGAAAGCCCGGCACAAAGTGTTCCTCGTCCGCTTGCAGCAGATCCTCAAGCGGACTGAAGCGATCCCACAGCAAGCGCGCCTCATCCGGGGTGAATCGATTGGCAAACTCCGGCCCCCAGTTGAGCGTGATGGGGTGCTTCCCCAGAACGCGACGTTGGAGATCTTCGGCGATTCCCTGAAGCGGTGGATCCTTGTGCAGCCGAATCGCCAGTGCGGCCTTGCACAGATAAACAGTCGATAGCATTCTGCCCTTCTCGGCCCGCTCCGGATGGAGGCCATCCAAAGCGTTCAGATACGCGGCTCCATCTCCTGCGAGAACAGCCTGCAGTGCCGATTCCGTATGCTGCTTCATCTGCTCGCTGCGGTCGTTCCAGCGCGTGAACGCCGTCTGTGCATCTGCGGAGATGTGTTCAGCAAACGAAAGGTCGTCTATCGAAGTAAAGGTCGAGAAGCCACCGTGAACGGTTCGCCGCATCTTGGGGCTGTAATTGCTGCCCCAGTGGAGAATCGGGAGGATATAGACGACGCCATCCCCAGCTTCGAGATGGGTCTGCACGCCAGTGGGCAGCGGGCCGGGAGGGTCTGTCAACATTACCTCGTTCTCTTCGGGCGTGTTCAGCCGCAGATGGCTGCCTGGCACCACCCACAGGACGCTGTCGTCGTAGAGCGGGATGTTCCACTGGACGTAGCGCGGGCCTCCTTCGAGGATGTCATCGATATAGCCCTGGAGCGGCGCAGTGTCGATGGGGTGAAGATCGCGGTGCCACCTCGCCGGGCCGTGGTCCCGGACGGGATTGCACATCATCATCATCTCTGTGACGGCCCCGTCCGCTATGCCGAGGAGCTCTGTGCTGACTCCGTGGATGTTCTCCTCCAGCCACACCTCGACTGCCGGCGCGGTCTCTGGATCGATCTGATTGACGAGCGGCGCCCTTGACAGTTGCAGGCGAGGCTGCGCCCCGGTCTCCCAGACGCCTCCGGGCGGATCGCCTTCCGCGCGCTCGGCCTTCCAATTCTCGCGCTGGCGGTTGACGAGCGTCTCGTACGCTTGCCGGACGCGTTCGAGTTTGTCGCGCGGCACGGCTTCCTTGACGATGAGGTAGCCGGTTTCCAGAAATTCGTCGCGGTTGAGTTTCATGTTGGACTCCAATCAGAGTAAAGGAACGTTAGCCTAAGTGGACCTGTTACACGCTGCTTATTGAGCGAGTGAGCCATCGGACACGAACTGATATTCTAGTAAAACTGATATAGATGCTCAATTGAGTAAAATGGCCGCGAGGCGAGCCCGGCCCCGGGTTGGGTTGAATAAGCACTGAAACCCACTACATTTGGAGTACTGCTGAGGGAATGGCAATGAAAACACGCATACTAGGTAAGACAGGTCTCAACGTCAGTGAACTCGGACTCGGCTCTGGTTTTATGGCAGGTCAAGGGCAGGATGGTGTGAATCGTTGTGTGGATTATGCGATTGACCACGACGTGAACTATTTCGACACAGCCGCAAACTACGGGGACGGCAGGGATGAAACGATGCTAGGAGCCGCCTTGAAAGGAAAACGAGACAAGGTCATCCTTGCTACCAAAGTGGGATTTACAAACCGTGAGCGCTACCGCTTAGAGGGTCATCGCAGCGCCGACCAGCTCATGGAGCAATTCGAGAGTTCCCTCAAGCGACTTCAGACCGATTACGTGGACATCATTCAGATTCACGAAGCGGACTACGTGAAATGGTGGACTGACGATAGCCCCGAAAATGAAGATGCGGGGGATTGGAGTGCACTCATTGAGGATGACACAGACTACGACTTCTCCAATGCGCCGGCGGTCAAATTCCTCGTAGATGCGAAGCGTAGCGGCAAGGCCCGTTTTATCGGATTGACGGCCAAGAATGCACGCGTGTTGGCGCGAATCCTGAAAGTGATCAAGGTTGATTCTGTCATGACAGCGCATCAGTTCAACCCGGTTTTCAGAAACGCTGTTGAATTCCTGTTCCCAACTGCTCAAGACCTACAGGTAGGCGTTGTGATCGGTGCACCATTGATGAAAGGTTGGCTTGCCGTTCCCCAAAACGCATGGCGGGAGAGTCCTCCCGATTGGATGGACGAGATTTTCAAGGCGTCCTATTTCAGGTTCCTTGATATTCATGCGGACGCTGATATTCCCATGGCAGAACTCTGTATCCGCTGGATGCTTTCCGAGCAAAAGCAACAGTCCATCGTTGTTGGTTTCAGTAATCTCCAAGAAGTCAAATTCAATATGTCTGCTGCGCTTCGTGGAGTACTCCCGGACGATCTCAACGCTGCGATAGAGGAGGTTGGGATTGTTCATCCTCTCATCTATCAAGGGCGGACGCGGATCTGAAGTCTCCAACTGTCACGAAGGGGCTGGGGTTGTAACCGCCAATCATCGCTTCAGCCTCCCCGCAGGGCCGACGTATTGATTGACCCCTTGTGGAACGTGCATCATATTCGTTTGAAAAGTTAATCGCACTCGTGCGTCCAATACGCCGAGGCGCGACGACACATCAAACAGGAATCCAACCCATGCCCGAACTAACCCCATCCCAACTCGACCAATACCACGAACACGGCTTCGTCCTCGTCGAAGACCTCCTCGACCCCACCGCCGACATCGATCCCGTCTTGGCCGAATATGACGAAGTCCTCGACGACCTCGCCGACGAGCTTTTCGCCGCAGGTCAGATAGCCTCTAAATACGCCGACCTCGGCTTTGACGAGCGCCTCTGCCAGATCTACAACGAAACCGGCCAAGTTTACGCCCAGCACTTCGACATCTCGCTGCCCCAAGGCGGCATCGGCCCAGACTCGCCCATCGCCGTCGGCCCTGCCGCCTTCGCCATGCTGCGCAACGAAAAGCTCCTCGACATCATCGAAAACCTCATCGGCCCGGAAATCTACTCCAACCCCGTCCAGCACATCCGCATCAAACCGCCCGAGCAATTCTTGCCCGGTGTCCCCAAAGACCACCACGGCCGCATCGCGGGCTTCGCCGTCGGTGCCACGCCCTGGCATCAGGACAACGGCGTGGTTTTGCCCGAGGCCGACGAAACCGATATGCTCACTGTGTGGGTGCCGTTGACCAATGCCTTCCGCGAGCACGGCTGTATCGAAGTCGTCGCCGGCAGCCACCGCGACGGGCTCTTGCACCACTGCCAGCTCAAGGGCGTCGGCCACTTTATCCGCGATCAAGACCTAGCCCTCGACCGCGTCGTCACCGCCGAACTGAAGCGCGGCGATGTGCTCTTCATGCACCGGCGGACTTGCCATTCGTCGCTGCCCAACGTCAGCGAGCAGGTGCGAATCAGCTTCGACCTCCGCTACAGCCCCACCGGCCAGCCCACCGGCCGACCGCTCTTCCCCGGCTTCGTCGCTCGCAGCCGCAAAGATCCCCAAAGCGAACTGCGCGCCCCAGAGGCTTGGGCGCAATCGTGGTACGACGCTCGCGAAAGACTGTCTGACAAAAACTTGCCCTCTTTCAATCGCTGGCCATTCGAGGACCCCACCTGCGCCTGAACGCTATAGCAATGCGGCATGATTTGAATGATTCTAGATGTAGATCGTCTTGTGCATCCTATTCTGCGTCTATCTGCGTCCATCTGCGGATCACCTTGTAAATGATGTAGGATTGCTATATGGTCGAATTGGAATTAAGCGCGGCCGAACACAGCGCACGCAAGCTAAAACCAGAGCACCTGCAACAGGCCGTCGCCGCCCTGCACGACGATGGCTTCGTCGTCCTCCACCGCGCCATTGATCCCGCACACATCGAAATGCTGCGCGAGCGCATGCTCGCCGACGTCGAAGAGATTCTCGCCCTCGCCGACGTCCCTTATCAGTTCAATAACGGCCACCTGCAACAGGACCCGCCGCCCTTTCCGCCGTACCTCTTCCGCGACGTGCTGGTCAACGACCTCGTCGTCGAAATAACGCACGCATTACTCGGCGAGGGCGTCAAAAACGCCTTCTACAGCGGCAACACCTGCCTACCCAACACCACTCAACAACCCCTCCACGTTGACGCGGGTCAGCTCTGGCCCAATCTCGAGGTGGCGACGCCGGCCTACGGGATTGTCGTCAACGTGCCCGTCGTCGATGCCACGCCCACAAACGGCAGCACCGAACTGTGGCCCGGCACCCACCTAGACACCACCCGCGCCCTCAACGACGGCGACATCAAGCTGCCACCCGCAATTGAAGAACGCCTCCGCGCCGAGTGCAAACCTCTGCAGCCGACCGTGCCCGCCGGCAGCGTGCTGATCCGCGATATGCGCCTCTGGCATCGCGGCATGCCCAACCTCACCGACCAACCCCGCCCGATGATCGCCATGATCCACTGGGCGCACTGGTGGCACACGAAGAAGCCGCTGTTGTTTCCCAAGGGGACAGAAGAGTTGTTTGCAGATAGTGCGTTGGAAACGGTAGCAGAGTTTGTCGATGGACCAATCGACTACATCAGCCGCAACCGAAAATACGATTACTCTGGGTAGGCCAATCGACTACATCAGCCGCAATCGGAGCCGTCCGGCCCCAGCATTGGGGCCGCAATACGATTACTCCGAGTAGGGCTGCTCACGGCACCAGCCGCCGACACTCCAAGTAGTAGCGCTTCTCCACAGCCTCGCCCAGCGAGAACGTCTTGCGCGGCGTGGCCCCGTCGATGACGATCGTCTTGAACAAGTCGCGCTTGTCCATGGTCGGCAAAAAAAAGCCGATGCTATCCGGCTCCGCAGCCAGTTGCTCTAGCACACCCTCGCCGTGAATATAGTCGAGGCGGGCGCGGGGATGCGCGTCGAGATAGCTATCCAAAAAGGCCTGTAAGGACGCCATTTCGAGCTGGAAGTTGGGCTTGGCAATACTCAACAGGCCGCGCTCGGTTCCGCTTATATAGGGAATGTGGTGCCCCGAGCCGACGGCCGCTTCGCGACAGGCAGCCTTCCATCCGTCCCGGTCCGCGAAGGTCCGACGGCTAAATCCCCTCCCTGTGCAGTGCGTCTCCATCGACCGCAATAAATCGACCGCATCTACCCCAAAAACCACCCGGTGGATTGGCGCAAACTCCAAGCCTTCGTCGTGGACATTGACCAGCTCGGCCAAGGCGTAGCGCGCCGGGTGATTCATTATCTGGCGCTCGTCCTCCGCTTGCGCCTTGAGCCGCTCCCAGACGGCGCGCGCCGTGGCGAAGGAGTGGTTGCCGTCGCCCATCGCGTAGATCAACGGCGGCTCGCCGTACGCAAGATGGGCGATATGCCCAGCGATCTCGTCGATCAACGCCCCATCGTCGATGTGCCAGCCTCTAAGTCTGCCACCTCCCAGCATCAGTTCAAAATCGTAGGCCACTTCCAAGTCTTTTGCGCCAAGCGGCTCAATCACCGTCTGCTGCGGATCGTCGATCAGCACCATGATGTGTGGGATTTCCAGCGACGCGTTCTCCCGCACTTGGATCCTCGGCGGCAGCCGACTCTGATCCGTACCCTCGGTCGTGCGAATCAGCTTCTGCGCTCCGTCTCGGTAGTCGTACTGCTCCAAGTCCAAGGCAACGACCAATCCCTTGCGCGGCACAGCGCGCCCTACCTCCCGCTCTATCAGCATAAACCCGGGCCGCTGTTCCGCCAGTACGCCGCTTTTGAGATACGCCTGCATCCGCTGGTTAATGCCGGCAATGGTCTGTTCGCGGCAAGTCTCCCCAAGGTATGCTTCGGGAAAAATTAGCTGTAGCGTCGAAGGATCGTCCCCGACAAGCCGCCGCACTTGCTCCCAGTATTCGGGCTGCGAAGTGTACTGGTCGCAGGCAATGACCGACCACGTTTCGAGGGGAATGTCTGCCCTCGGCAAGAGCAAGGTCGGCACGTGCAGGGCAATCTCGGGATAGTGTAGCTGCATGGGCCGACTAACTGAGCAACGGTCTGACCCAAGCCGGAAAAATCGGGAATATCTCCTCCGGCTCCGCTAGTTCGGGGTGCCAACGCTTCTCGTGCTCAAACATGATCCAGCCGTCGTACCCGTGCCCTTTGAGCAGGGCTATCGCCTCTTCCAAGGGCAACTGGCCCGCGCCCGGCGGCACGTAGCGCCAACCGTCTCTCATCGCCTCGGCGTGCTCGGGATCATAGACCGCGTCTTTGACGTGGGTATAACCGATGCGCGGCCCCACGGCCTCGTAGGTCTGCTGCGGCGACTCCTCGCCCACCCGCGCCGTATGGCCCATGTCCCAGAGCACGCCGAACGCCTCGTTCGGAATGCGGTCGAGCAGCAGCTTGCACTCCACCGACTTGATCCACTCGTCGTGGGTTTCAAAAAGCCACTTGAGTTCGCAGGCACCATCCAATGCGAGGATCTGTTCCATCGTCTCCCGCCCGATGTCAGCTAGCTGCTCCTTGGAATAGGTCTTGGAGTCACCGCCGCCAAAAACCCGGATGGACCCGCAGCCCAACGCATTGGCCACCGGAATCGAGCGCCGCGCCTCCTCTACGTTCTCCTCTAATTTCTCCGGCACGCAGACCCGGATGCTGGAACTGATCCCCGACACCTCCATGCCAGCGTCTGCTAGCTGGCGTCGGGTCTGGGCGGCCCCGCTGGTGAAGGCCGGCAATTGGGTAATGTCCATCGTCTCTTGCAATCCGCGGAAATCGACGCCGTCGTAGCCGTATTCGCGGCCCCGGCGGCAAATGGTATCCAAGTCCCAGTCTGGACAGCCCAACGTCGTAAAGCTGATTTTCATGGCATCTCTCCGTATCCGTTTTCGTCCATGGCATCCCTAAAAAAGTCGAACATGTGCTGCTCTTGGTCCGTTTTCCACCGCCCAATCGACTCCAGCCGCACCACGATCCGGCCCAACTCAAATCCCAAAAACGCCTCCAGTTCCCGCAACACCTCCTCCTGCTTCAGCACGAAATCCTCGAACCGTACCAACATCCACTTCTTGGGTTTGGGCGTGGCCTTCATCAGCTCGTATTGGTATTTCCACGAAATGGCCCGCCGCCGCCGGATATCGTCCGTGCGCTCGTACTCAATGCCGAAATCCGCTAGGTCATCGGTCTTGTGAGCGCCAATGATGCTGTCGCGCGGGTCGCGGATCCAGTGAATGTAGTGGATGTCGGGAAACATCCGCACAATCCACGGGTAAATCAACGTCGTCTCCGGCAGCTTCCAACCCTTGTGCTCCGAGCGGTCGGCCGCAACGTCTCGTAGATATTCGCCGATCAAGTCCTCGAACTCCGGGTCGATTTTCCCGCCGTGCAAGGCGTCAAAATCCCATTCCAAGCCACCCTTCCACTTGACGTACTTGGCCATGACCCTACAGGCATCGTAGAGCGCGTGCGGCGGCACCTTGTCGCCCGAGCGATTGAGCGTACTGCCCATAAAAACGCCGCTGGCATAGAGCGTGTGTGCTATGGCGCGCGTGCCCGAGTGGCCGCGGCCAATGACGGTGATTATCGCCATACCTGTTCCTCAGAGTAGGGCCTAGGTACCAACAGCCGAACAGGCCATACATGTGCTTGGGAATTTGCTAAGTACTCGAAACAACTAACTGACGTTACGCACTCTCCTTCGCAGGGGCAAACTCTCGCGCCCGCTTGGTGCCTCTATCTGGGGTCGCTTGTCGGCGTTTTTCAACTTATTACCTGACGTTGTACACGTCTGTACTGGGACGAGCAAAGAGGGGACTTCCCATCCCTGTAACCTTTCCGCTACACGCCAGCACCTCCCATCCCCGCCTCCCCTCTGAGCCGCCGCCGTGGCACGATTTTTGCCTTGTTGCGGATACCAACGCACCCGTAATTCAAGGCAGAGATCATGGCTGAATTTGATACGGTCGCCAAACATCTCATCCAAACCTACCCGGCCGACTTCGCCCGCTTCGCCCTCCAGCGCGATGACATCCAAGCCGTCGAAGTACTCGACACCGAGCAACCCAACGTCCGCCGCCCCGACAGCCTCCTCCAAGTGCGCGTCGGCGGCCAAGACGTTTTAGTCCACCACGAATTTCAAACCACCGATAGCACCGATACCCCCATGCCCCGCCGCATGGCCGGCTACATCGGCCGCCTGATCGAACGCTACGGCCTGCCGGTATATGCCCACGTCCTCTACCTGCGCCCCGACGCCGGACGACGCGATCCGGGCTACTACCTCCAAGAGCATCCCGACTATTCCGTCGTGATCCGCTACAAAGTGATCCGCCTAAGCCAACTGCCCGGTCAAGCCGTGCTCGACAGCGGGTCGGTGGGCTTGCTGCCGTTTGCGCCCCTGATGCAGCCGCTGGCTGGACAGGCAGAAGAGGTATGGTTGGAGCAGTGTGTGGCCAAGGCGTGGGACATGCCGCTAGAGCGGTCGGTCAAAGCCGATATTCTCACCGGGTTGACGCTCTTGAGCGGCTTAGTGTATAATCCTCAGACGATCACGGCCATCGTTTCCAAGGAGTATCTCATGGACCTCATGCGCGAATCCTCGTTTGCCCAATACCTGACCCAACAAGCCCGCGAGGAGGGCATTGAGCAAGGCGAAAGAAAGCACGCCATTGAAGCACTTCTCGAGGTGGTGGAGCTTCGCTTTGGTGCTGACGCCGCCGAATCGTTGGCCGCCCCCATTCGAGCCATCGACGAGGTGCCACGGCTCAATCAGTTGCTTCGCACGGCCGTACAAGCGTCGAGTTTTAAGGAATTCAGAACGGTTTTTTTAGGTGAGAGCCGAAACCGACTCTAAGGGCGTCTCTAAATCGTACGTTGACTGCATGTTCATCCAGAGCTTCGCCGATGTTCCGAGAGCTTCGGCAAGGTCGAGTGCTACATCGGCCGTTATGTCGCGCTCGCCTCGAATGAACGCATTAAGTCGAGCTTGGGACCAGCCGATTTTCTCCACAAATGCCGTCAGGTCCATATCCATGGGTTCGAGAAATTCCTCGGGAAGCTAGTATCGCCAAAGACCTTGACACAAAACGACGAGAGGCTACTGTTGTCAACATGAAGACGACGATCACACTTGATACGGAAGTAAAGCAGCGCCTGCGGGAGGCGATGCAACAACAAGGCAAGAGTCTCAAGGAAATCTTAAATGAGGCTTTGCGTCGTGGTTTGGGTCTGTCTCAGCAGCAGTTTGAGTTCAAGTCGCGTCCCCTTCGCTTGCGTCCGGGACTGGACCCTGCCCGTCTGAGCGATCTGGACGACGATCTGGAAGTCGAAGAATTTCTCAGCAAGACTGCACGGCTAAATAAGCGCAAGATCACCTTGTAAAAATACATTTTAAGTGGATAAACTACCTTGTAAAAATACATTGAACCGCCTAATTCTCCCGCAAATACGGCCTCGTCAATAGTAAAAACTAATCTGCATCAACCCACTCTTCGCCCCTCCCCCATACTCGCTCCGCAAGACAGCTCCACTCGGCTTTTCCCCATAGGGCCAGTACGCGCTAGCCGCTAGCGTCAGCTCGTCGGAAAAAATCCACGTTACCACGCTCGTTAGCACTCCAGAGCCATCTAGTGGCGAGAATAGCCAACTTAGTGTCCTCGGCACGGTGCCAGTGATTCCCTGCGATAGCTGCACGGCACCGGCGTGCCGTCCCAAAATCTGCGCGTCTCCTTGAATCAGACGCGCTAGGTAAGGAGCCGCAGCTAGCTCGGCAATATCGCTGACGCCAAAGCCCGAGAAGTGATATTCGCCCACGAGCAACAGGCCGCCTTGGGTGTCCCACGCGTACGAGCCGCCCCAAAGCGCCTTGAGCACCACCTCATCCCCTTCTGTGGCGGGCGTCTTGAACGATGCCAGTTCGCCGTGCATCTCAGCGCCCCTAATCCGCATAGATGCGGCCGTGCCGACAAAGCGGTCGCCGCGGCGACGCCCCAGCAGCAACTCTCCATCGAGCGCGCCACTGTGGCCGTAGAGTCTCCCCACAAAGGCCGATTCGTCCACCGACTCACCGCAGACTGCTACCGCATCCAGCGAAAAGCGATCCGCAAGCGGCACGGAAACGCGCAGCGCATCCACGCCACGCCGCCATTCGCGATCGCTTTCCAAGGGGTTAAACGGCGCGAAAATATCCACCGCGCCAAAGAGCACGCCGCGCCCCCACCCAATAGCTTGACGGCCAATTTGCAACTCGCCACGCCCCAAGCGCCAAGCGACAAATGCGCGGTCTAGCTCGTGCCGATAGGTCGCGTTGTCGCCCGTAGCCAGCGCATCATCGAGCTGTCTGAGCCGATACGGTGCGCGGATCTCCGGCACCAATATCCCTGCACCCCCGCCAGCGCCCGCACCTGTAGAAACCACCCGCACCCGTTGCTCGTAGGCCAAGCGCACGTGCAAATCCGTCGCAGCTTGGCCCCGCAGCGCCAGCCGCCCCCTCCCCAGTGCAGCAGAGCTCCAGCGCTTGGGGTACAGCAGCGGCGCGTCGGGTGCATGCGACGAGAGCGCGCTCCACTTCAGCGCAGCATCCAGCGCCCAATAGCGGCTCCCGTCAGCACTCGACCACAGGCTGACGCCAAACGCGGGCTGCGCCGCCAAGAGAACTGCCAGCGTCAGCCGCATGCACTCTTGCGCTCGTCGCTCAGCACCTCGCCATCGCGCAAAGTAACCACCCGCGAGGCATACGAAACCACCAAGGGGTCGTGCGTCGAAAAGACAAAGGTCATGCCCATCTCGTCGCGGAGCCGCCGCATCATCTCCAAGAGAGCCTGCGCATTGTCGCTGTCGAGGTTGGCTGTTGGCTCGTCGGCCAGCACCAAGCCCGGCCGCGAGGCCACGGCCCGCGCCACCGCCACCCGCTGCTGCTGGCCGCCCGACATCTGGCTGGGCCGCCGGTTGGCTAGCTCGCCTAGCCCCAGCTCAGTTAGTGTCTCTTCGGCTCGCGCCCGCCGCTTTTTGGAGTCCATGCCTTGCAACTCTAGCACGAACTCCACGTTCTCGCGCGCCGTCAACACCGGCACCAAGTTGTAGGCCTGGAACACAAAGCCCAAGGATCGGAGCCGCAATTCGGCCCGCTCACTGCGGCTCAGCTTCCCCAAGTCGCGGTCAAAAAGCGCAATGCGCCCGCTAGTAGGCACGTCGAGTGCGCCGACTAAGTTGAGCAGCGTCGTCTTGCCGCTGCCGCTCGGCCCGACAATGGCCATGAATTCCCCACTGCCGATTTCGAGGTCTATGCCGCGCAGGGCCTCCACGGCAATATCGCCCGTCCGAAATACCTTTTTCACATCTTGAGCAGCTACTAGCTCTTTATCCATATAGCAATCCGAAATAACTTGAACTATTCAAGCGGTAGATCGTCCTGTACATCCCATTCTGTGTCCATCTGCGTCGATCTGCGTCCATCTGCGGATCCTCAAGCATCCCGCTGGCTCAGGGCCGCCGCTGGATCCAAGCGCGTGGCAGACCAAGCCGGATAAAGCGCGGCCAACAGCGTCGCACAAAGCCCCAAGCCGAAGGCGTAGGGCAGCATCCACAGCCCCATGTCCGCGTAGATTATCGGGTCGAAGAAAACCCCCATGACTGTCATCTCGTCACCCATCGCCGCGGAAAAATCAATCCCCGCGGTCGCCGTGTGCCAAACGAGCGGCAGCGCGAGCAACAAGCCCAAGAGCGCCCCGAGCACACCCATGAACACGGCCTCGAAAAGCACCAAGCCCACGAGTTTGCGCTCTCCTAATCCCAGCGCCATCAGCACGGCAAATTCGCGCCTCCTTTCCAGCATGGCCGTCAGTTGGGCACTCGTCACGCCCAAAATTACCACCGCGGCCACAACCACAATAAAAAAGCTGGAAAAGGCCCGGTCAGCCGCCTCGTCGCCGCCCATTGCCGGCAGAACTTCGCGCCACGTGAGCACCTCGTCGCCCTGCACGCGCTGCGCCAGCTCGGCCGAGAGCGCAGCCACCTGTTGCGGATCCGCAAAGGCTACCGACACCTCGGCCACGCCCTGCAGGCCCGTCAGCTTCTCGACATCGGCGAGCGTCGCGTGGCAAATGGTCTCGTCAATCGTGCGACTGCCGGTTGACGCGATCCCGACGATCCGCAACATCGCGTACTCCATCTCCCCGTCGGCGCGCGTCAGCGTCAACAGCAAATCATCCCCCAACTCTACGTCCAAGCGCTCGACGAGGGCCTTGCCTACTACCACTGCGCCCTCGTCGTCCGCTTGCAAGTAACGCCCCTCGTCAATGGTGCGCACCAATCTGTTGAGACGCGGCTCGGCGGCTGGATCCACGCCCAAAAGCTGGACGCCGGCCACCCGCGTGCCAAAGGCCAATAGACCCTGCACTCGCACATGGGGAGCCACTACGGCTACGCCTTCGAGACCGCGCGCAGCCTCAAGCGCAGCCGCCGAGTCCTGCAAGCGCAACTCGTCGCGCCGACTCTGTTCCCAGCCTGCGGGCGCGATCCGCAGGTGGCCGTATCCGCTCTGGGAAATGGCCTGCACCCGCATGGTTTGGCCACCGCGCATAAAGGCCGTGGCAAACAGCGCAATGGCGCATCCCAGCCCCACGCCCAAGACGGACAGGCCCGTTCGGCGGCGACTGCGCCCCAGCGAGCGCAAGGCGTATTGGATCGACAGGCTACCGCTCACGTCCGCATCGCCTCCACCGGCTCCAGCCGCGCCACGTGCAGCAGCGGCCAGATGCAGGCCGAGAGGGCCGTCACCAGCACGGCCGATACGCCGGCCAATACGTCGCTCGCGCGCACCTCGGGATAGACTCGCGAGGCGATCTGCACGCCTTGGAACCCCATTTCAAAGGACTCCTCGCCGCCCAACTCGGCGAGGTCAAAGCCCGACCCAGCCGTCAATGCCGCAAAACACGCGCCCAGCGCAGTTCCCAGCAACACCCCCAGCGCACCCAACAGCACGGCCTCGGTCGCCACCATCCGAAAGAGCCGACCCGGATTCGCACCCAATGCCAACAACATCCCTAGCTCGCGGCGGCGCTCAAACGTGGACATCATCATGGTATTGGCAATGCCAGCGATAGACGCCAAACAGACGATCCCCAAAACCACGAGCGAATACACATCCATCAGCTTGATCATCCCGGCTAGCTGCGGTATGACCTCGTGCCAGCGCTTGATTTCCACCCCTTGCAGTGCGGACTGCGCACCGAGTGAGTCTGCAGCCTGATTGATCTGCTCGGCCTCGTGCAGGCGGACGGTAATCTCGTGCGCTTCGTCATCCATTCTCAGGAGTGCCTGCGCGTCTTGCAGTCTGGCGACAATGCCAATGCTGTTGACGAGCTCAACCGGCGATTCGACAACCGCCGCCACCTCGTACAGCGCGCTGGCAATGGACCCGTCAATGTCTTGGCCCACCACGGCCAGTTCGGCACCAGCCTCAATCCCGTGCTGCCGCGCCAAACCCTTCCCCACCAGTACTCGGCCGTCTCCCAAGAGGCCGGCCAGCTCTTCGCTGCCCAACAGGCCGTCCGTGACCCCCTCTAATGCCGGGTCCGCACCGACGACCATCCCCACAAAACCTTCCTCTTCCAGCGCGGCCAACACCGGCGCGTAAATCCTCGGCACGGCCCGCGCCACTTGGGACTGCCCGCGAATCGCCGCTAGCATGGCCTCGACGTTGTCTAGCGTCTGATCGACGGCTCGCTCCTCGCGCCAGCCCGGTGCCACGATCTGCACGTGCCCCACCAAAGGGCCGGTCACCGAATCGAAGTAGTGGTCGGCATAGCCGCGCATGATTCCGGCCGTAGCCAAAAAGGCAAACTGCCCCAGCCCAATCGCCGCTATCGCCAAGGCCGCGCGCTTGCGATTGCGGCCCAAGCCGCGCCAAGCCAAGCGCAAGGTGCTGTTTTCAGCCATCTAGCGCCTGCGCTCCAACTGCGCCAAGCTAAAGAGACTCTCATCCAACTCGACGTCGAATTCCACGTGTAAATAGGTCAGCACCGTGCGTCGGCCCTCCTCGCGCTCGGGCACAATCACAATCCGGGTGGGTATCCGCCGATCCCCCATCTCTTTGATCTCTTCAAGCTGCATGGTGCGCGAGAGCCGCCCCTTGCGGTCGTAGTAGCGCGCGAGTACGGGCAACCGTTCTGTGCGCTCAAAGACGACCTCCACCCGCTCCCACAAACCCGGCACCTCGGGCTTGGCCTCGGTGTTTACCTGCCAGCCGGGCGGCTCTTCACTCGGGCCGACCCCTGTAATCTCGTAGTCGTGGGCGTAGGATGATTCGCGCACCAAGTCGTCGTTGGTCAGGTCGCTGCCCATCCACGCACCCATCATCAGCGCGGGAGGTACGCGGATCGTGCGCGAGATTTTGGGCAGGTAGTTCCACAGATTGCTGCCGACCCGGAGCGTGGCCGTACCGGCGTCGCGAGCGGGCGCGTCAATGACGACTAGCGCCTTGTCCTCGCCTTGGCTCCAAGAGCGCATCTGCATCGTCCGCACCTTTTTGGGACGCTCGACCTTAATCTCAATCCGCGCCGCCGTGCCCGCAGAGCGGTACATCTCATCGAACTGCTCCAAGAGCGCCCGCGCCTCAGGCACGGCGTCTTGCGCCGCACTTGGGGCCGCGCAAAGCACCTGCACGAGCAAAAGACCAATCCGACCTATCTTCATGTTCGCCTTCTTGTGCAATGGCTGAGTCTGGTAATTGCCCCTTTATTAAACTATTCCGCCGAAACAGGTCAGCCAAACGGATCATTTGCGCCTGACCACAGCGCGAGCCATTATTCGTTACGCATCGTCCTGCCTGTGCGCTAAGCACTGGCCTTGCTTGTCATGCTGAGCGAAGCGCAAGCGGAGTCGAAGCATCCCATACCTAGGTGCCTGTCGTAATCAGTCAATAACTTAACTTAACCCAAAGGAATCTCATGATCATCCAACCCAGAGTTCGCGGCTTTATCTGCACTACGGCTCATCCCAACGGCTGCGCTCGCGCCGTCCAAGACCAAATCAACTGGGTCAAACGCCAACCTCCCTTCGACGGCCCTAAGAAAGTCCTCGTCGTCGGCGCTTCGACCGGCTACGGGCTGGCGTCGCGCATCGCCACCTGCTTTGGCGCGGGGACAGCCACGCTCGGAGTCTTCTTCGAGCGGCCCGCGACTGGCAAACGCACGGCAACGGCTGGGTGGTACAATAGCGCGGCCTTCCAAGAGGCTGCGCGCAACGCCGGTCACTACGCCCGCAGCATCAACGGAGATGCCTTCTCCGACGAGATCAAGGCCGAGACCGTCGCCGCTATCCGCGAGGACCTGCAAGAAGTCGATTTGGTCGTTTACAGTTTAGCTTCGCCGCGGCGGACGCATCCGCGCACCGGCGAAAATTTCAGCTCCGTCCTCAAGCCCCTCGGCGGCACCTACACCAACAAGACCGTCCACGTCCAGACCGGCGAAGTTTCCGACATCGCCATCGACCCGGCGAACGAAGAAGAGATCGCCCACACCATCGCGGTCATGGGCGGGGAAGACTGGCAGATGTGGATCGAAGCACTCGACGAAGCGGGCGTACTCGCCGACGGCGTTCGCACGATCGCTTATACCTACATCGGCCCTGAAATTACCCATCCAGTCTATCGCGACGGGACCATCGGCCACGCCAAGAATCATCTGGAAAACACGGCCAAAGCCCTCGACGAATATCTGCAAGCTAAGAGTGGCAGTGCCCACATCTCCGTCAACAAGGCCATGGTGACCCAATCGAGCGCCGCCATCCCCGTCGTGCCGCTCTACATCTCGCTGCTGTACAAGGTGATGAAGGAAAAGGGCTGCCACGAAAGCTGCATCGAGCAGATGCACCGCCTCTTCGCCGGCAGCCTCTATGCAGACGCCTCCACCGACGCCGAAGGGCGCATCCGCATCGACGACCGCGAAATGCGCGAAGACGTGCAGCGGGAAGTCGCTGCACTATGGGAGCAAGTCAACTCCGACAACCTCGAAGCTCTGTCGGATATCGAGAGCTATCGTGCGGAATTTCTAGGGCTTTTCGGCTTTGGCTTTGCGGGCATTGACTACGCGGCAGACGTCGATCCCGAGCGAGGGCTGTAACAGATGCGTCGTTGGCAATGAAGCCTTATTGCCTCTTACTAGCGGCCCTAGTCTGGCTGGCGAATCCCCTGTGGGCGCAAGTCGATATCGAAAGCCTACGCCGGGACGATCAAGCGGGGCTTTTCGGTTCCGTGGCGATAGACCTGACATTGCGGGCTGGCAATGTCGAGTTGTTCGAATGCGGTCCCGAGCTTTCCCTCAGTTACGGCCGCGGCGAGGACACGTTCATTTTTATCGGCTCAGGCGACCTCGGCTGGGAGGGTAAGGAGCGCTTTTCCAATGAGGCGCTGGCGCATCTGCGCTACGTCCGCGCCTTGGGCTCGCGGCTGCACGGAGAAGCCTTTGGACAAGTTAATTACGACCAATCTCGGCGCTTGGATTTTCGCGGCCTTGTCGGCGGTGGCATCCGCTTGGCTCTCATCGCCCCGGGGGAGTCGTCTTTTTGGCTAGGCTCATCGTTGATGTTTGAGCACGAGCGAAATGAGCTCACAGCGGCAGACAGTCATGCGGCTCAAACCTCTCTCGTCCGCTGGAGCAACTACTTGTCGGCGGATATTGAACTCGGTGAAACAACCCAGCTAGCGGGAACGGCCTACGTGCAGCCCGCGGTGCGGCAATTCGACGACTATCGCGTTTTGTGGGACGTGGTCTTGAAAGTGTCGATCACCGAAGCGCTATCCTCGACTACGTCCGTGGCATTCCAGCGCGATAGCGATCCGCTCCATGGAGTGGCTGGAAGCGATTTTAGCCTAACAACGGGTTTAGCACTCGATTGGAATTGAGAAACCTTCACTCGAAGAACCCCTCGTCGTGGGGCCGCAAATCGATCTCGAAACCCCAAGCGCCTTTGTCCTGTTGCACCAGACTCCAATAGGCGGCGGCCACGGCGTCGATATTTAGGAGAGGTTCGCCCTCCTCGACATGCCCTCCCTCACGCACCAAGGGAGTATCCAGCACCCCGTCTATGATAACGTGGGCCACGTGAATGCCCTCGGGCCACAGCTCGCGGGCCAATGCCCAAGCTAGACCGCGCACCGCAAACTTGGCGCTACTGAAGGCAAGGGCACCGGCCCGGCCCCGAATGGATGAGGTGGCTCCAGTGAAGATAATGGTGCCGCGGCCCACAGATAGCATATCGCCGACCACTTCCCTCGCGCACAGAAAGGAGCCGTAGGCACACACGCGCCAGGATTGTTCAAACTCATCCAAGGTCAGTTCGTGGAAGCCTTTCCAAGAGGCGTTGCCGGCGTGATTGATCAGGACATCAACCGGGCCCAGTTCCTCGCGCACTTGGGCAAAGCTCCGAGTCACCTGCTGGGGATCGGCGATATCCGTGGGTATGGCAAGGGCCTCCACACCTTCTTGCAGCAGTTCTTCGGCCAGCCCCTCGATATAATTAGAGGACCGGGCCAGCAACCCTACTTGGTAGCCTTCACTTGCAAACTTCCTCACCAGCGCAGCACCTAAACCAGAGCCGACCCCTGAAATAACAGCCGTTTTGGACATGGTACTCTCCTCTTTTTAAGGTTGACACTTTAAGGTTGACACTTGCGGGATGACGCGGTTCCCGAAGTCTCCCGTACATGTCAGTCCTCGGCCTGCCTTGTGATGTCTTGATCCCGGAGCTTGGGCGGGTTATGCTAAATTTAATTGGCGAACTTTCCGGGGCACATACCAGTATTGAATCAGCAGCGCGAAGCCGACTTCACACTCAATTGAGAGGATGGACATGCTCGTCGGATACGTCAGCAATGAACGCTATGTCGCCTTGGCCGATATGCTGTTCGAGTTTCGCCGCGATGGGCGGGTTGCAACGGCGCGCTCGACCATTTCGGGTGCCGTGTACGCGGATATCGAACCTGGGGAGTACGAAGTCGTCTTAGGCGGGCCGGGCCACGGTTCAAAGATCGTACACATGGAGGTGCGGCAAGATCAACCATATCAGTTTCGCCTATTGTCGGACGGGCTGTTGGGCTACATGTGGCCCAAATGCGTGCGCGGTGGGGAACGGGCCGAATTCCGGGTGCACGGGGTGGTCGAGTACGAACTGGAACTGTGGCACTACGGTGCCGAAAAAGAGTTCATCCGCCGCATCGGCACTTTTGACGAGCACGGACCGCGGGCCAATATGCAGATCACGCCCGACGGCGATTACACCCAGACTGGCGTTCAGTGGAATAAATACGGGTACCACAGCAAAGCCCTGAACCAATTCGTCGAGGCTCCCCAACGCTCGGGGCTGTACTACCTGCACGCCCGCGACAAGGAAGGGCGCTTCTTTACCTTCCCTTGGGTCGTGGCACCGACCCAACCCACGGCACCAGTGGCCGTGCTGGCCTCGGACATCAACTGGAACGCGTACAATAGCTTTGGCGGCCGCAGCAACTACATCCACGCCGATTGCTTCCCCGCCACGCCGACGATCAATTCGCGCCTCGAACTAAAGCGCTACACCGAGAAAGAGCACCGCACGTACAATGCGAAGACGTACGCGCCGTTGTCCCTAGAGCGACCCGACCCGTACAACCACATCGACGAGGACGAGGGGCTGACCGATCCCATTGCCGGCCGCCAGGGCTGCCACATGGCCGCGGCCGAATGGCGCTTGTTCGGCTGGATGGAGCGCCAAGGCATTGATTACGACTTATACGCGGAGACGCAATTCCACTTTGATCAGGTGCCGCTCGACCAGTACAAAGTGCTGGTGCTCAGCACCCATCCCGAGTACTGGTCCAAGGAGATGTACTTCCAGCTCAAGAACTGGGTCTTCGAGCGCGGCGGACGCTTGCTGTACTTGGGCGGCAACGGACTCAACTGCGAGGTCGAATTCCTCGACGACCACCGCATCGTGTACCACAATACCAACTGGAGCCATTCCGAGCCCCAATTCGCCGCGGACGGGCGGGAGTACGACAGCCGCTTTGACCGGCGGGTGGAATCAGAGGCCAACTTATTGGGCGTGGTCTTTTCCTATAGCGGCATCATGACCGCCGCACCGTATCGGGTATTAGACGATACCCACTGGTGTTTTGCGGGAACGGGCCTGAAAAATGGCGATGTTTTTGGCGAAAAAAGCCTGCATCAGCGCATACCGGGCGGGGCCTCGGGCCACGAAACCGACAAAATCTCGCCGCAGTCGCCGGCTAATACGCGGCTGTTGGCCAAGGGACTCAACCCGGAAGAAGGCGGTGCCGAGATAGTCGAGCACGCGACCGCCAGCGGCGGTGCGGTCTTTTCAGTGGGTTCCATCTGTTGGCCGGCTTCCATTTTGGTCGATGAAGCCGTGTCCAAAATCACGGAAAACGCCATCCGCCGGTATCTAGCCGATTAGGAAAAAGACGACTCCATAATTCGGTAGTGTCTCAGTTTGAAATTACACGGGTTAGTGTGGGGTGTTATTGGATAGGCAGCTTCCCCGAAAGACCTAAATCCTCTAGGAGCTAGTAGCCCTTCAATATTGGCCACTCGCCCCTCTATCTGACCAACACGCTTATTCAAATCGTTGATCTCTTGGCGTATCGAAACACTCACTTTCCACAAAAACCCGATGACGCCAAGAAAGCCAAGAATGCTTATCCCTGAGTTTAGGTCGATCATGGCTGGCCCCTATCGCAACAGGGTCAGCTTGCGCATCAGCACTCTTTGGTCTGTTGCCAGTCGATACAGGTAGGTTCCACTGGCCATTGCCCGCCCGCCCTTATCTGTGCCATCCCAGCGCAGTTGATGTAAACCCGCTTGCTGGTTGCCCTCGTAGAGCGTTTTGACGTGCTGCCCCATTAGGTTGAATAGTTCCAGCCGCACGAAAGACAGCTTGGGGAGGAAATAAGATAGCACGGTCTGCGAGTTGAACGGGTTGGGTGCGTTGGGTAAAAGCTGCAAATGGGTTGCGGTGATCTTGCTTGCTTTCCCCGCGACCTCGAAGCGGACTATCTCGGTGAAGTCAGCGCGGAACTTATTGTGTGCTTTATC
The DNA here is from genome assembly GCA_965116675.1 of Candidatus Latescibacterota bacterium. Lineage (GTDB taxonomy): Bacteria > Latescibacterota > UBA2968 > UBA8231 > UBA8231. The sequence continues at coordinate 4,197,320 of OZ220721.1, read as the reverse complement.
CTCTACCACCATCTCGGATATCCCCCAAATTCCGGGCGCAGAACCAACGGGTAAGTTGATGGTTTTTTCGTATGTCTGCCAAGACGTCGGGTCGCCAGAGAAATAGACCTTGTAATACTCCCTGTTGCTAATCCAGTGAGTATTATAGTGATCCACTCCTTGGGGGTCTCTCAGCCAGATGGTCGTTATACTGTATCCCGATATATCGTCTTTGACTCGAAACGAAATATCTACCTTTGTCTCGCCGTTGGGCGCTGCTGGATTGGTCGGCTCGGCAGCAATAGTAATGCGATTTAGGTCGAGTACGGGCGGAGTAGTATCGGGGTTTTTCGTCTTGACCTCGATGGTCGCTGGTTTCTCGTCGGTTGTTATATCCTCCTCTCCCAAAGAATAATCTGGATTGGTGAAATAGACGCCGCGCCCATTAAGAGCCTTATCCTGCATATAGATATAGTTGACTTCGTACGTACCGCCCGGAAAATAGTCTGGAACTTTCAGTGAAGCGGTAGCCCGTCCTGTTTGTTGATCGTAACGGCCCCAATCCCATGCACCTCGTGAATAGGTTTTAGGGTCTTGGTCGTTGAGCGCGGCGGCGACGTTATCTATACCGTTCTCTTCAAGGATGAGCCAGCTAGCCGTTACAATCTGGTACGGCCTGCCGTTTTCTTCTGCATCCGATAACGACAGCCTCATTGAATTGGGCACATATAGGGGGGGTACATCGTCGGCTAATGGATTGTCCACAAACATCTTCCAGCCAAAATCAACCGCCGATAAATGCCGCTCGTTACCTACTGGGTCAAAGATTGAGATTTGATCGGGCATCCAATACCCATCGGGCGCGAACTTGGAAAGAGTATGTTGGCCGCGCAGGATATAGCTAGTCTCAACGCGGCGACCATTGGCATCAATCGGATCAAGCCAGATGTCAAAGTAATTTCCATTTTCTGCAAAGATGCGCGTCTGCGCTGGCTTGACTACATCCTGCTCGCTCTCGTGGTGAAGTTCGATCTCAATGGTTACTTGCTTGTCCTCTTTGGGCTTACCCTCAACCGTAATGTCCACCCGAACAATCCGCCCCGGATAGACGTAATCGGGGAAGAGATTATAGACTTGGAACGTCAGGTCTGCCCGGATCTGCGAGACGTAGCGCGTACCGTGCATTACTCGGTTTTGTATGAACTCATACTTGTCCGGCGAGCGGCTGCGCAGCTTGTCCGGGTTGACGATATAGAACGCAATGCTTTCGGCCATATCCTCATCCGGGTTGACGCCGTGCGCGTAGGCTGAGACGAACTCGGTTTGCTTGGTGGTGGACCATCCATCTTTGTCGCCTTGAAGGGCCACAGGGACCGCCTCGCCGGACGCTAGTGTGGTGAACTTCGGCCCGAATACCCAATCAGACGCCCCATCCCTGTTCTCAGCTCGCACGGCCCAGCGGTAGGTCGTTTTAGGCTTTAGGCCCCCAATGGTACTGTACAGCGCCGTGCCCTTATGTGGCCTATTAGTCCACTTACCGCCCGTCTCTTTGTAGTTGATGTCGTAATCGGTAGCCCCTTCAACCTCATCCCAACGCACCCGCGCCGAGGTGTCCGTCAGCGCCGAAAAGCGGAGGTTGGTGGGTTCCCCCGGTGCGGCCGTGATCTTGCCCGCTGGGTTTCGATACCATCCCCCTAGCTCAATCCAGTCGGCTTTGAGTTGTTCGTCAAAGAGATTCTCCCATAGGAAATGCGCCTTTTCGTGGGCAATCAGGCGATGGATGTAGGCGGAGCTACCCGCTTCAAAAGCGGAGTCCATGAACTCGATATACCCCTCTTCGAGCCAAGGCCAAGCGACGGCTGGGGCGTCCGGGTATAGGGGGTGGGGTAGTCCATCCTTGCGGCGAATCAGATAGTTCAGGCCGGGCGTGTGAAGCATCCCGGAGGGGAACTCTTCTAGCATAGAGGCAATCGCTAAAAGCTCTTCGTTTTTGAACGGCTCAAAACGTGAAGCCGTCTCCCCGGTCGTATGCTTGGTCAGTTCACGGTAGTCCTCCACGTACACGGAAACCCCATAACGCTCTTGAAGAATATGCTCTAGTCGCCAGCGGTCTTTCCCGTTATCGGTTACGAATCGGACGACAGCATGGTGGAGGCGCTTGGAGAAAAAGCGGCCTTGGATACCGTCGATTTCAGCCTGAAGAGGATTGGCGTAGCGGAAGGCAGCTTTGGCAATTTTAACGATCCTTACCCCATCCTCTACCCGGATTGAGATGTCGTTTTCAAGGTGCTTATTGGAAAGGGACCATACCGACAGCGGCACGGATTCTTCTTCGTCATACAGCCAGTTTTTATCTTGAGGGATTGATTCAAATGTTTGAAATAGCCCCCATGCTTGCTCTTTACTCCAGTCGCCAGCCAGAACAACCGAATAGTGCTGCTGGAGTTGCAGCGATGCTGAATGATCGGCCACTTCCACCACCTCAGAACCGACTACTACCCGCACAGGTTCAACTACCGTTGCACGGTCCTGACCTTGAGGCTTTTCGGCCATCTCCCAATGGTAGGTATAGCGGTCGGCGAGAACTTGAGCGGGGAGGAATAGTCCCACAAATACAACGGCCCAAAAGCGCAAGGCTAAAGAAAGGATCGTATTGAAAGTTGATAGCGCACGCCCAGTACAATCAAAAAAAAACCGGAAACTGCCCTTAAGTTCGGCGATTTCGGTTTTAAGTTCGCCTCTGAGGTCGGCAATATCGGCCTTAGTGGCCAAATGATTTAGGTCGCCTTTAACATGAGCAATCCGCTCTTCAATCGTTGGACTAGTCATATCGTTTCTTCCTCGGCTTAGAGCCTATACGAAAATTGCCTTGCTATTGAATTATGGGTAGTGTCTCAGTTTGAAATGTCCAGTCCTCTGGTAAGAAGCCTTTTTAAAACTAGGGTTTCGGTCTCTCCCGCAGCTAAAAGCGTCTGATACCGGGGCATTTGGCCCTATGGAAAAGGCTTGACACCAAGGTACTTTATCTCCCCGCGAAGTAGCCCGATGGGGGTTTTAAAAAGGCTTCTAAAGGAGAACACATCCGAAAAATTTCAAACTGAGACAATACCCATAATTTCAAACTGAGACAATACCCATAATTCAATAGGTCGCCCGACCGCCGCTCACGTCAAAGCACTGGCCCGTGGCAAAGGTCGATTCGTCCGATACTAGGAACAGAATGGTCGCCGCCACTTCTTCGGGGCGGCCCAAGCGGCCAAGGGGAATTTTGGCGGTCAAGAAATCGACGCGGTCTTGGTCCATGCCCTGCAATATCGGCGTGTTAATCAGGGCCGGAGCCACGCAATTGACGCGGATACCGCAGTCCAAAACCTCTTTGGCCAGCGTCTTAGTAAAGCAGATAACGCCCGCCTTGGATACGGAGTAGGGTGCCATATTGGCGTTGCCCTCTTTGCCGGAGATAGAGGCCAGCGAGCAGATGACCCCACTCTGTTGCGGCAGCATGTAGCGCAGGGCCGCCCGCGAACACAGAAAGGTTCCCTTGAGATTGATGTCGAGGACGCGGTCCCAGTCGTCCTCGGCCAGATCTTTGACCGGCGTGTCCGTGCCGACAATGCCGGCGTTGTTGACCAAGATATCGAGGCCGCCCAACTGATCGGCCACTTGGGCAAAGGCCCGGTCAACCGAAGCGGCCTGAGCCACATCGACGGCAAGGCCAATAGTCGAACCGCCTATTTCAGCAGCCGTCCGTTGCGCGCCGTCGGCGTCGATATCTAAGATGGCCACCTGGGCACCCTCGGCGGCGAGGCGCTGGGCAATGGCGCGGCCTATGCCGCGCGCGGCACCGGTGACAATGGCGTTTTTTCCCTTGAGGGGTTGCGGGTCCATCTGGTTTTCTAAGCTCCCTAATTAGCGATAGATTAATCGACGCCAAAATTGGCGGACATCCTAGTGATTGAAGGTAGCCAGCGCGGCGAAACCATTGCAGATTGACTTACGTGGTTTTTGATCGGCGCGCAATCGCAGTTTTATGGCAATACCGAGGAAGAAATAATGTCCAATGATAGGCTTTCCACAGGCAGTAGAGCAAATGCAGTGGCGGTGGTCTTGCTGCTGGCCTCAATCCTCTCCAAAGCGACAGCCGAGACTCTCTTCGTCGAGGTGGCACGTCAGTCGGGGATTGACTTTAACAATGTCTCAGGCTCTCCCGAGAAGAAGTACATAATTGAAACCCAAGCCGCGGGTGTAACCACGTGGGATTACGATCTCGATGGAGATCCCGATTTGTACTTCACCATTGGTTCTCACCTCAAAGGGGAGGGAGCGCCGACGAACGCCCTATTTCGTAACGACGGCGGGAAGTTCGCCAACGCAACAGCAGGCAGCGGCGCTGGCTTGCAGGGATGGAGCATGGGGGCCACGCCGGCCGACTACGACCTCGACGGGGACGACGATCTCTATGTCACGCGCTGGGGTCGCAACGCCTTGCTCCGCAACGAGGGCAGGGGGCGCTTCACCGAGGTCGCTGCGCTCGCCAAAGTCGATGACAATCGCTGGGCAATAGGCGCGGCCTTCGCCGACTACGACCTCGACGGCGACCTCGATCTCTACGTCGCAAACTACATCAAGTTTGAACTCAATGGTCCCCCGTTCTACGACAAGTGGTGCAATCACAGGGGAATAAAGGCCGCTTGCGGTCCGGCCGGCTTCAACGCAGAACGAGATGTCTTATTCCGCAACGACGGAAACGGCACCTTCAGTGACGTGAGCGCGGCTGCGGGGATTGACAACCCACCCCGTTATGGCATGCAAGTCGCCTGGGGCGATCTCGACGCGGATGGCGATCTCGACGCGTACGTGGCCAACGATGGACACGCCAATTCCCTCTTGCGCAACGACGGTCGCGAGAAATTCGCTGATATCGGCATATCATCGGGCGCGGCCTTCAGCGGCGATGGCCGATCTCAAGCCGGGATGGGGGTAGCTCTTGGCGACGGCGACGGCGACGGCTTGTGCGACATCTTCGTTACCAATTTCTCCCAGGACCACAACACGTACTACGAGAATACAGACACCGGATTTTTCTCCGACATCAGTGGCCAAGCCGGGCTAGCCGGCAGCAGTCGCCCTTTTATGGGGTGGGCCACCTTCTTTTTTGACTACGACGGTGATACCGACCTAGATCTATTCGTCGCCAACGGCCACCTCATGCCTGCCATTGACTCTATCGGCAGTGGGCTACGCTACGCACAGACAAACCAGCTCTACCGCAATGACGGGGGCAGCAGATTTACAGAAATCAGCGAGCGCGCTGGCCCTGGGTTTGGCTTGGCAAGGGTGAGTCGCGGCGCAGTCCACGGCGACCTAGACGGCGACGGCGACCTCGATATTGTAGTGGCCAATCTCGACGCGCCGCCGAGTTTACTGCGCAACGACGGAGATCGCATTCATCACTGGCTCGGGCTAGACCTGCACGGTCCACCTGGAAATCGCCACGGGATTGGTGCCTACGTCCTAGTGCGCTCGGGGGGCCGCGAGCAGCATCGCCAACTATTCAGCGGCGACGGGTTTATGGGGCAAAACGACCCGCGCCTCTTCATCGGGCTGGGAACGGAGCGCCTAGTGGACCGCTTGGAGGTGCGCTGGCCTTCCGGGCAGGTACAGCACTACCAGAACCTGACCGCCGATCGTCTCTATCTGATCCACTACCAAGACGGGCTTACAGTCCGAGGAGAAGGGGAGAGGATGGGTCCTGAATGAAGCGACGGCTCCCGCTAGGCACCTTGCTGTTGCTCAAGGCTTTTCTCGTCGAGGGCTGCGGCTACCAAGAAAAACAGCCCGCTCCTCAGATTGCGGAGGTTGAAACGCCCCCCCTTGCTGCGGCTGCCGTCATCGACAAGGCGCACAATCTGCTCAATGTGCGGCAGCCCAAGGAAGCGGAACGAATCCTCAGAGAAGCCTTGGAGGTCGCCCCGGATCACGCACAACTCAACAATTTGCTCGGCGCAGCCCTAGTAGAACTCAGCAACTTTGCAGAGGCCGAGGACCGCTTCCGCAGAGCAGCAGAGCTGGACCCAACCCTAGCGGACCCTCTAGCTAGACTCGGCTGGCTTCTCTACGAAAAGCAGGGGAAGGCGGTGGAGGCCAAGGAATTGTTGCGGCAGAGCCTACAACTCGACCCCGACCACGAGCGGGCTCGCTATACCCTCGGGCTTGTGCATCAGCGCGAGGGCGAGCTGGACAGCGCCGCCGTGGTGTACGCCAGCCTACTGGAGCGAATACCATCGGCCGAAGCCCACCGCCAACTGGGCCTAACCTATCTGCAGCAAGGCAACCTAAAGCGCGCCCAGCGATCCCTCCAAGAAGCAGCGCGTTGGTCCCCGTACGACCCCCAAACCCTAGTGGGGTTAGGTCAGGCAATGGCCCGCCAAGGCAAGGCCGACAGCGCCCGGCTAATCCTCAAAGGGGCGGAGAAAATACGCCAAGAAGAGGAGGAACTCCGCCCCCTGCGCGACGCCGCCACGCGCCATCCAAATCGTCCCCAGTCGCACTTCAACTTGGGGGTGGCATACGCCCGCATGGGACGGTTGGCGTTGGCGCAGCAGGCATACCGGCGCGCTTTGGAAACAGATCCTTCGTACGGGCGCGCCTACAAGGGCCTCGGAACCCTGGCGATGTCCGTGGGAGAGTTGGAGCAAGCCGAGATTCTCTTTGCGGAAGCCCTCGCACACGACTCGACCTTGGCCACGGCGCACAACAACCTAGGGCTGATCTACCACGCCAGAGGCCACCATGCAAAGGCCGTCGCACAATTTGAGGCCGCTGCTCGCGACGCTCCTGAGCAGGCTCCTCTCTGGGCCAACCTAGCACGGGCCTGCCGCGATCTGGGACAGGCTGAGCAGGCGCGCCGGGCGGCAGCAAAGGCTCTAGCGATTGACTCTACATTTCACGGTGCAAGAGAGATACTCGGAGACGCGTATTTCTTAGACGGGGCACTGGAGAAGGCGCTAGAGAACTGGCGTCGCGTCGCGGAGACAACGCCTAGCGATACAGCGCTAGCCGCCAAAATTGAACGGGCCGAGCGAGCGCTAGAGAGCAGACCGCGATGACCCGAGTGCGGGAAAGTATCGGGCCGATCATCGTGCTCTACATCATCGCCAGTCCACTCGGCGCAACAGGTCCGACGCCTGTTCGCTTCGTGGATGTGGCCGAGGAGACGGGCTTGGTATTTCACCATGAGACCGGAGCTTGGGGAGGCCACTACCTGCCCGAGACGATGGGAGGGGGGGTCTGCGTTCTCGACTTCGACGGAGACGGTCGGCTCGATGTTTACGCCGTCAACGGCGCGCCCGTAGTCCCGTCGCCCAAAACTTCCGGCAAGGCACCCGTCAACGCCCTCTTTCGCCAGACTGCCGCAGGGCGTTTTGTTGAAGTGGGTGCTGCGGTGGGGGTGGACCACGGCGGAATAGGCATGGGCTGTGCGGTCGGCGATTGCGATAACGACGGCGACCCAGACCTCCTCGTCACCAACTACAGCCTCGATGCCTTCTACCGCAACAACGGGAACGGTCGGTTCGACGAGGTATCTATCTCCGCCGGACTCGCCGACAGCCTGTGGAGCACGGGCGCAGCTTTCGGCGACATCGATTTGGACGGCGACTTAGACCTATATGTGGTCCACTACGTCGAGTTCGATCCCGAGCGTCAGACTGGGGAGATGGCTCCCTACCTCGCCGACCTGTCACTGGCGCGGGTAGCGGGCGAAGAGTTGCCAGCAGCCTATCCGCGACCGTCCAGCTTTCCCGCAAGTCCAGATCGCCTGCTGCGCAACGAAAATGGGCAGTTTGCCGACATCACCGATCGGGTGGCCACAGGCGCTATGGCCGGCAGGGGACTGGGAGTTGTATTCGGCGACTACAACCTCGACGGTTGGCCCGACCTCTACGTCGCCAACGACGGAAATCCCAACTTCCTCTACCACAACCGAGGGGATGGGAGCTTCGAGGAAGTGGGAGCGGCTTCGGGGACGGCCTACGGACTGTCGGGGCAGGCCGAGGCCGGCATGGGAGTTGACTTCGGGGATTACGACAACAACGGCTTTCCAGACCTCGCAGTCACCAATTTCCAAGGAGAGCCAAACGATCTCTACCAAAACACGGGGATGGGTTTCTTTGCCAACGCCACGTACAGCTCGGGAACCGGCTGGGTAACGCTCCCCTTCCTCGGGTTTGGGATTGCCTTTTTGGACTTCGACAGCGATGGATGGCTCGACCTATTCGTCGCCAACGGGCACGTCTTGGATAACGTCGAGCGTTTCGACCCCTCCACTTCCTATCCACAGCGCAATCTGCTGTTCCACAACAACGGCGCAGCCAAGGGAGGAGAAAGTCGGTTCGTCGAAGTGGGCGCTGAATCTGGGCCGGGGATGGCCCAAGTTCGAGTGAGCCGGGGGAGTGCAGTAGCAGACTGGAACGCAGACGGCGCTGTCGATCTGCTAGTGTCTAATATCGGCGAACGGCTTTCCCTTTTGCGCAACGAAGGGGGAAATGAGCATCACTGGCTCGGGGTGAAGCTGCAAGGGCAATCGAGCAACCGGGATGGAATTGGCGCACAGGTCTGTGTTCGGGCTGAAGAGCTGAGACAGTGCCGGGAAGTACGGGGGGCCGAAAGCTACCTGAGTCACAGCGAACTGCGGCTCCACTTTGGCCTCGGGTCGCACGCCGCAGTGGATTCTGTCGTGGTACGTTGGCCCGCCGGGGGCGTGCAGCATCTGGTGAACGTCAAGGTGGACCAAACGCTGTTTGTGCTAGAGTCCCCTACTGACTAGCCGACGTTACGCATTGTAGGGGCAACTCTCAGAGTTGCCCTCCCTCGTGGTTGCCCTCGTAGGATCTACGCAGTGTCGCTTGGGCGTCCACAAGGGACGCCCCTACATCTAGCGGTCCGGTCCAGAGAGCTAAATTACTTGACGGACTTAGCTTGTAAACATTATCTTGACCAACACTTTAGATAATTTTTATAAGTTGTTGATAAATAAAGATTTATGGCGATAGGGTTTTTACATTCACAAACTGCTAAAAAATAAATACTTACGAACTATATGAAGCCAAGAATCGTCCTCGTCCTAATAGCCGTCTCAGTGGTCGCCTGCGGGCAAGAGGATCCGGTCGTTGCCCGAGTCGGCGACGCCGAGATTCCGCTGTCGCAGGTAGAGAGGTTTGTAGAGCGACTGCCCCAAGGGCTACGCAGCCAAGGTACCGGCCGCGTCGCTATCGAGGATCACGTTTGGTCGCTCATTGACCACCACCTCACTCTCGCGGAAGCTCGCCGACGAGGGTTGGCTACCGATGCCGAGATTCAGCGCGAGCTAGCCCACCAAGAACGCCGTTGGCTGGCGCAGCTATACAGAGAGCGGAGCGGGATCGCGGATATCACAGTTTCCGCAGACGATGTAGAGCGGACCTTTCTCCGCCTAGGGTTCGATAAGGAGCGCCTCCTCACCCGGCTCATCGTCGCCGACGAAAACCTGCTGGCGGAAGCCCTCGGGCGCGTTCGTTCTGGAGCGGAATTAGCTGAGGTGGCGCATTCGTACGGAGAGATGGATTCGCTCGCGCTAGGGGATGGGACCGTCGGCTGGATCGGCCGCGAGGCCCTAGCCCGCTACCGCATACCAGAGGAAGTGTTCTTCTCTATCCAAGATAGGCGTCTTGCTCCTGTCGCCGACTTGGGCGGGGCGTGGCAGATCTACCAGTTTGAGAACACGCGCTCGCGGCCCTTGGCGGATGTGTGGGAGTTGGTGCACGAACGTACTCTTAGGGAACACCGGAGCCGGCAAAGCCACCAAGAGTACGAGCAACTCGCCCACCAGTTAGCGCTTCGCGTGAGGCCGGAAGGAATGGAAGCCGCTCTCGCACTCGGCGGCGCGGGTGTCGCTCCCCAGAGTCTAGAGGAGCCTTTGGGTACCCAAGTGCTGTGCGACTTCGACGGAGACTCGCTGACCGTGCGCGACTTTTTGACCGCATTGCTGCGCATTGGCTTCCGCAGTGCCTTGAGGGACAGCGGCCACGTGATGCAGTTGGCAAGCTCCGAGGTGCTGCCAATCTATCTGTTCGCCGCGGCGGCCCGCAGCCAAGCGTGGGATAAAGAGCCCGAGTTCCAAGAATTTGCCGAGAAGAAGCAACAGCAGTTGATGCTAAAAGCCCTTGAGGAGCAGGCCGCGGCAGAGAGCGGTCCCATTGCGGAAAAAGACATCCGCGCGTATTACGACCGCAATCAGGGGCAGTTCCGAGTGCCAGAGTCCGTCGTCATCCGGCGTCTCTATGTGGATACTTGGGAGCAGGCACGGGATCTGCGCGAGGAGATCGATGCGGGAGCAGAACTCGCCGCCCTCCTCAAACGCCCGTTGGTCGCCCGCCACGTCCACCCCCAGTTGCAGGGAGTCCGGCGATTTTTCCGCATTCACGAGGCGCACTTTCCGGAGTTGGTCGCGGGGGCGTTCGGCGCAGAGACGGGCGATGTCGTAGGCCCGGTGCCCGTTGGGGACGGCTTTGCGGTCTTTGAGGTGCTAGGGCACCTAGAGCCGGAAGTCCAGCCTTATGACAAAGCTCGCCCAGAAGCGCGCCGGTTGCTACTCAAGGCGAGAACGGACGAAGCCATGGCTGACCTTATTCGCAAACTCAGGGAGCAACACCGCAACCAAATAACGCTCTACGACCTTCCCGTTGGTGAGGTGGAGAAATTGTAGCGGATGAAGACTCCCCGTAAAATTCTGGTCTGGTTCGTCGCAGCAGGTCCGATCTTGTGGTTTGGAGGAGGGCTGACTCTAAAACCGGCGCAAGCCCAAACGGCAGAAGGGTTCGACCAGCGGGGCAACGAACTCGTCGTGGACCGCCTAGCGCACTGGCAGACGTGGAAAATGCCTACCCATTTGGTGCGGCTAGACAGCAGCGGGACTGTACAGGTCCGAGATTTTCGCTCCGTCTATAATCTCCTAGATGATCGCTCCTTCAGGCGACAAGTAGATATTAGCTCAGACAAAACTCGGGTGATGAATCTGGACAGCACTCGATCCGTCGATGTGAAGGGCAACCTCAAGGAGGACACCGCCGGCAATCCTGTTTTCGATCACTTCCTCCGTCCCGGTCCCAGCAGGGCCGGCTCTAACTTGGAACTAGCGCCCAATCTCTTGGATGGAGATCCAACGACGTTCTGGGAGCCAGATCTCAACGATCCCATAGAAGACTGGTGGGTGGAAATTTCGCTGGGGCGGACGGTTCCGGTGGAGCGGATTCGTTTGCAGTACGTCGATGCGGAATTGGGCGACCCTTTCCGGCGCTTGCTCGTGTTTTTTGAGGACGCCCAGTTTCCACTGGTGGACGAAGATGCAAATTTTCAGTTCGAAGTACTAGAACCGCTTCCGGGCATCAACGAGGAGCAACGGGAGATCGTCATCGACGCGACGCAGACGAGCGGCCTGCTGCCCTTGGCTGGGAGCGGCTTGGTGGAAAAACGACTGGAGCAACCTAGGGCGAGTTTGAGTTGGAACGGGAAGCTCATCGAGACGATTCGCTTTCAGGTGACCGACACCAAAGGAGGCAGGGCCGAAGAGATCTCGGAGAGCGAGTATCTGGCACTGCCCGTCGAGGCGCAGGGCGACATCGAATACCTCTCGAAAAGCGAGACGGGTCGGGGAGAGCCGGTGGATTCGACGACCTATTTCGAACTACCAGCAGATCGCCGCGGCGAAAAGCGGTTCTTCCGCCGCGAACTGCCTCGCCTAGCAGAAGTAGATGTATGGGGCTGGGGCGACAATGTGGCCTTTAACATGATCGAGGGCGGAGGCAGAATCATCCAACAGCTTCCCAGCGGGGGAGGGGAGCAGGCCTTTGACGGAGTATTGGCCAGTTTCTACCAAAACAACTACTGGCTGGAAGAAACCCCGACTGAGAATATGATGATCGCCGATCTCGGCGGGACCGTGTGGGCCAAAGAGTTCCGGGTGATGTCTCAGGGCTACTTCCAGTCGCCTTCGATCCGGGGCTACCTGCTCCGGGGCAGCGCGGGTGAACGCGATTCGGAAGGGCAACTGAAGTTCACGCGGATCAGCGCTCAAGAGCGGGAGATCAATTCCAGCGTGGGATTCTTCCTCGAATTGGCTGACATCCTCGAACCGGCCCGGCAGGTGCGATTCTTTGAGTTTCGCGCCCTCGAGAACGATCCCGGCGGCACGGTCACGATCAGCCGGACTCCGGGGATCGGCGAGTTCATGGTCTTTTCAGCAGGCCCTCCCGCCGAAGTGATCCTCACCTCCGGCCCGCTAACAGTGCCCGGGCAGTCCAATCTCGTGTCGATAAACTGGGAGGCGGAGACTCCTCCGGGGACCAGTGTCGAGTTGAGAACCCGGACGGGCAGCGAGGTTGAGCGCCAGATCAAGTACTACAACTCGGGCGGCGGCGAAGTCACGGCGAAAAAGCACAAAACGCTCGCCTTCTTTCTCAGAGGACCGATCGACACCGTCTTTGTTCCCACGGCTGACTGGAGCGAATGGAGCGAAGCCTATATCCGGCCGGGAGCCGAAATCACTTCCCCGAGCCTGCGCCGCTTCGTCCAGATTGAGGCGCGCCTAAAGGCCGAGGCAGGAGTTGATCCGCCATCCATCAAGTCGGTGCGCATGGAGTACACCGATCCATCGGTCGTTGGACTGGCCGGGGAAATCTGGCCTCAGGAGGTCGTCCCGGGAAGGCGCGACACCTTTGCAGTGTTCGTCAGCGCCGCGGTCGTAGAGCGCCCCAATCCGAGTCCCGGGTTCGACGAACTGCGGCTGCGCTCGGAGCCAGCCTTAGACATGGAACTGATCGACGCAGCCCTCGGCACGGAAGGAGAATTTGCCGCAGAAGCACCCTACCGGTTGTACGCCAATCGCGTCGAGGAAGGGCTGGCCTCGGCTGCAGGGGACCTACTGAGCGTTCTGAGCGGTCGGGGAGATTCCTTGCGCGTTCGCTTCCCCGAGGTCTTGTATCAGGCAATGGGCAACGGAAGCAACATCTTCTATCGCCGCGTCGCGGAGGGCGAAGAGGTGCCGACGAGCGAAGGAGGGACTCTGCTGGACCAAGTAGCATACAGCAGGCTTCCCGAACAGCAACAGGGAGCGATCCGCTACTTCCAAAAGCTCGCGGGAGATGACGGAGAGAGTCTGGAGGAAGTGGACGAACAAACCTTCGCCGATCTCGCACCAGAGGCGAGAGGGCCGGTGCGATTCTTCCGCAAGGCGACGTCGTTGACAGGGGAGACCGCTTTCGACGAGCGCGGCGACCCACTCACGGCCGAGGCGTACGAAAGTCTGCCTAGAAGTCGGCAGGGCAAGGTGGTTGGCCAGACGCGCCTAGTGCGCCTGCGGTTCGCAGCCGAGGTCTTCCTCCACGGCACCCGCTTGAAGCTGGCGGGCCGGAACGCCACTGTCGGACTGCCGTTCCAGTTGGGTGGGGGAGGGGAGGTGACATCCCTGACGCCGGGCAGCGGGCTAGTAGTGAGCGCACTTGGAGCCGACGATCTAGTGCGGGATATGGAAATCCAGCCCAACCCATTTACTCCAAACGGCGACGGAATTAACGATGTGGCAACCATCGGCTTTTCGCTGTTCCGCGTGTTCGAACCCCGCCCGGTGACCGTGCGGATAGCGACGCTGGCCGGCCGAGAAGTGAAGCGCTTTGAGCAGAATCTGCTCGGTGGACGCCGATTGGTGCAATGGGATGGGCGAGATGCCGGAGGGACCCTCGTGCCTCCGGGTCTGTACATTGTCCAGGTGCATGGACGAGCCGATCAGCAAGGGCTTGCCAGCGCCCGGCGCAGCCGCGTCGTCGGCGTCGCCTACTGAAATGGCACTTGACGCTAGCAGGCAACTCAAGGGAGGGTACTCGTGAGAAGCGGATATCTAGCCGCTTGGGCCGTATTGAGCGCACTTGTTTTCCAGATTGGCAGCAGCGCCGCCCGGGACGACTACGGTGCGCGCATTGGGGAGTCACTCGGAGCGCCTTTGCCGGGGCGGACCCAAGGCCCGATCGTCTTAGTCAACGCCGTAGATCCCGCCCTCCGGCGCTGGTATGTCAACCAAGAGTTGTTCCACGAGTACCAATGGCAGCAGTGGGAATATACCAACTACGCGAGGTCCTTGTACCAGCGCTACGTAGATATCCGTCTCGAAGGAGACTCCTTTTACGACATCTACGGAAATTTCGTGACTCGTGGCTTTCTCATATACAACAATGCCCAAGACCGCCCAGCCCAGTTCGGCAATACGCTGTTCAAATCGACTCGCTTTGATAACTGGTTCTCAAACGTAGTCATCGCCCAAGACAAGAAGGGGCAGTACGGTTATGCGCTGACAGTGAGCAGCGAGCTGAACACGACCCTCACACCCCTGACTTTCCGCAAGCCGACCTTCGACGGGGTGCAATTCGACATTGCCACGGATCGAGTCGAGGGCACGGTATTGTACTCGCGCATTAGCAACCCCGGCGGCGAATCAACCGCCGACCTAGAACTGCAACGCACCAACAACACCATCTTGGTCGGCGGACGCCTACAGGGCCAACTGACGGACTTCGCCATACTGGGGCTGACCATGATCAACGCCCACCAGTCGAACACCTTGAGCGACGAGTTAGCGGGCAATCCATTCAAGGGCGGGCTGACGATTGATCAGAATCAGACGATTGACTTTGTCGAGGTGGTGCTGCGCGACGATTCCCCGGGGGATGGGATAGGCGGAGCCGCGTTCTTTGAATCTGGCTCTGACGTGGTCATCACCTATACGGACGGAACCGTAGATCGGGGGACGGATATCGGCTTTGGCCCGGCGATCTCTGGAGGATTTCAGCGCGCTGGGTTCCTCGCCGCAGATGGGACGGAGGAGATCAGACTGAAATACGATTTCGACAATCCCCGTTTTACGGCGAACGCGAGCGCCCCCAAGGACTCGATCATGCAGGTGGAATTCGAGTTGGTGGTGGGCAATGACTATCAGATTTGGGCTACTTCAAACAGACAGATCAATCGGCAAGGCCAGACCGTGCTGCTGCTGATAGAGCGAGCCGCCGGGAACGTACAGGACGTGTCGAATATCCGCACTGTGGGCTTTGAATACGGCCTACCTACGGCCACCCATATCATGGGAGCAACCTTCGAATTGCTCGATGTGCACGGCTTCAACTTCTACGGCGAGGCCGACCTCAACTGGAACTACCGGAAATTCCCCAATCAGAACCTAGCGAGGCACAGCACGAGTTCGGGGACTGCTGGAGAACCGTATCGACCCGCTTGGTTCATCAACGCTTGGAAGCGGGCCGGGCCTGTCTCCTTATTCGCGGAGGCCTTTGGGATGGACCCGCATTACAACACCACGACATTTGTGACCGCCGGCAACGGCCAGATTGACTACGAGAGTCCGCGCCGCGGTCTAGTGGAATTCGTCGATGACAACGACGACCACGACCGCTTCCCCGACAACGTCCGCTTCGACTTCCTGCCCGGCGACGACCGCGTCTTTCCCGGTTGGGACCAGAACAACGATTTCATCCCCGATTTCAACCAGAACGACAACGCAGTCCGCGCCAATCGCCGGCCCGATTACGACGAGCCGTTCCTGCGCTTTGACGTCGATAGGCCGGAATTCCTGTTCGGGGTTGACATGAACAACAATTTCTGGGTGGACCAGTTCGAAAACGACGATCAGCCGGACTATCCGTACCGCAAGGACCACAGAGGATTCAACGTATATGCCGCGTATGATTTGACGCCTGAACTGCAGGTAGCAGGGGGCGCGATGCGCGAGCACCAGATATCGTCGAACCAGAAGAATGAGCAATACTACGCGCTCGTGAAAATGGACGGAAGCTGGGCGCGCTGGGGTGATTTTAAACTGTTTGAGATGTCGAAGCGAGTCGAGGACGACATTCCCGATCGCCTGCTTCAATGGCTGCCCAGCCAGTCTATCGACGGGGGCACATTGACGCAGGTGGAGGATCCCATGCTTGCGCGCGACACGTGGGTGAATCACCTCTTCGTCGGGCACAAGGTCCACATCGGTCGGACGAAAGTCGAGACGCGGATGAACTATACGCTGTTTCACCAGCTCATGGACGAGCGCACGCGCACAGAACTCGACCTGCGCAAAAGCGACTTCTTCTTTGGGGCGATCAACAAAGTCAAGCACCGCCGTCAAATAGGCGTCTTGACTGTCGAGCCACGCTGGAAGAGCGAGTTTCTCAAACAGACGCGCGGCTTGTTTGGCGCAGAGAAGCGCGAACAGCTAAGAGAGTTGTTCAGCGTCATTGTGGAAATGGACTTCCTGACCGACAGTACGCTGCAAGGGGGCCTGGAGTACCTCTGGAACGAGGATTTCGCGGACGATGCCAACGACTTCAGGTCTGTGTCGCTGGGGCTACAGTTGACCAACCGATCCACGTACCTCGGGTATAAGATCGTGGCCTTGGCCGGGATGCGGTTGCGGACTAGGGACTTCGCATTATCAGACGCCGTCACGACCAACACGACTTTCGTAAGCGTGTTCGCAGGTCTGAACTAGATGGGCATCGGGAAGCGAAGAAATGCGTTGGGGTCGTGTAAGAGGGACTGGCGATGAAGGGAGCGAATGCTTGGGAGTGGGGAGGGCTGTTGGCGGCCGGTATTGCCGTGCGGCTCGCGCACATGTGGCAGTGGGAGCAGAGCGCTTTTGGAGAAGTGGCAGTAGGAGCTGCGGCGCATTACGCGGGCGGGTTGGGAGATGGCGGATGGTATTCTCGATTCTACGCGGCGCTGTGCGCAGTCGCGCTGCAGGAGGAGACGGGACTGTGGGTGCTGCGCGTGATCCAGGTCGGCATCGGAGGGCTTGCGTGCGTACTAGTGTGGTCAATCGGCAGACAGCTATTCTCACCTGCGGTGGGCCGATGGGCGGGTATTGCGGCCGTGCTGTACGGTCCGGCGATCTACTACGGGGGCGAGATAACGCCGGCCGTGTTGGCCGCTTTTTCGGGCCTGTTGCTCCTGTGGGGGTTGGTGGGATCGGCTGGTATGGGGCCGTTGAGGGCCGGGGTTATGGGGGCAGTGGGCGGCGTGGCTGCACTAGTCGATTTCCGGGCGCTATTCGCCGTCGGCGCAGCACTTGTATGGGTGATGCAGGGAAGCGGGGACCGGCGGGCGGCGTGGTGGTTTTTTGCGGGAGCAGCTCTAGTACTGGTACAGGGAGGGGCGGTATGGGGCTGGGAGGGGCTAGTACCTTCGGTCAGTGGTTTAGGACTGAAGGAAATGGCAACGCGGGCGTATTTGTTTTGGCATGGTGCCGAGGTCTTGGGCGATATAGACCCCTATCGCGCCGCTGCGCCTTCGTGGATGTTGGCTCCGCTCATGTGGCGAGCCTTGTTGGGATTTCCCTTTGGGTTGGTAGGGCCTCTGGCGCTAGTGGGATTTCTCGTCGCAGTCCGCGGGGAGAGGATGGATCGGTATCGCGCGCTGCCACTACTGTTTGCCGGCGCTTGGATGCTGGGATCGCTCTTGGAGGAGGCGTCCGGTCGCTCGCGACTGAGTGCGGCCTTGTTCTTGCTTCCGGGGGCGCTGGCGGCGATTCCTCTGTTGCTAAAAAAAAGACAGCGCGTTTGGGGTATCGCCTTGGCTCTGGTTCTATTGGCGGCAAATCTTCCTATTGCAGCCGGGGCTCAGAGTTCGCACGACACTTGGGCGGGTTATGCCTACCGAGAGTTGGACATGAAAGCCAATGCCATTGCCGCATACGAGCGGGCCATCGAGGCCGACGATGCTGGAATTCGACCGTACGCGGAACTGGCGAAAATCTACTTCGACACCGGTGCGTACGAACACGCCGCGGAAATCTACCACTCGCTGGTGCAGCGGCATGCAGTCAACAGGGACATCTGGGTCGCGCTGGCAGAGTCGTATTTAAGGGCAGGTCGAGCGGAGGAAGCAGCGGCGATCTACGCCGATCTGGTGGCGAAGGACAACGAGCCTTCTCTCGCGGGGAGACTGGGCGACGCCCGTGCGGCTCAAGGGGCGCTTGAGGACGCCATTGCAGCCTACCAAAAGGTCGTAGCGGTCTGGCCCGATAGCCATCGCGTGCGCTTCCAGCTAGCCCGCACTTGGGAGCAGCAGGCCGCGCTGGACTCCGCAGCAGTCCACTATGGAATCATAGTTGGGCTAGCGGAGTGGGAGGGCCTTGTGGGGTGGCGGCTAGCACAAGTATTGGGCCGCATGGAAAAAGATAACTTGGGGCGAATCGAGAAGCTGTTGCGCGACGTACTGGCAGATCACCCCGATTCGGCCCCGGCTCTATTGTGTATGGCAGGCTTACTGCACAGAACCGGCCGCAACGAAGAAGCCCTAATGCACTTGCAGAGGATCACGGCAATGCATCCAGACGTGCAGTCCGGCCTCAGCATTGGGGCCGAGTACCGCGCCTACGGTTTGATGGAAAGCGTTTACCGAGCCATGGGGCAACCTAAAGAAGCGGCCCAAGCCGCCGAGCTATACCGGGAAAAGCGGCTGCGCCAGCGGGCCGACCGCCGGGTTTTGGGAAATTTAGAAGCATTGCTCCAAGGGGGCACCCCGTAGCGGGGATGTGAGAATATACAATGCGAAATGATCTTCGAGCAGTGGATCGTCTTGTGCACCCTATTCTGCGTCCATCTGCGTCCATCTGCGGATTACCTAAATGATGTAGGATGGCTATATGACCCTGTTCGACTATTCTACGCGAATTTCCCCAACCGCCGAATTGGGGAGCCGTCCGTCGCCAGTTCCTGAAATACGAGCATCGGCACCGTGGGTCTATTCGGTGCTCGTAGCACTAGGGCTGGTGCTGGGCGGACAGGAGGCGCTCCATGCAGCCGAGAGGCTGACGCTCGGCAAAGGAGGAGAAATCGACTGGCTGGAGGGAGCGTCGAGCGGAGCAGACGTGGAGACGATCATCCCCGAGCACCGCACGTTTCTCGACCCCAATGTCACCGAGATAGGGATCGCACCGTCGAACCTGATCGAGTTTGAGAGCGGGGATCACCCCGAGGCCATTCTGCCCCGACAGGTCAGAGAGGGAACCAACGTCGCCAGCCAAGTCTTCGATTTCGGAGGGTCTATCACCGCGCCATCAGTAGCGGACATTGAGGGCGAGGAAAAGAGGAAGATCCTCGAGAGTCTCATCACCGAGGACCCGACCGGGTCGGCTTTGGCGCGCAAGGACAACAACGCCCTCGGAACCATCGTCAACATAGACCTCGGAACTCGCATAGGCGTCCGCAGCATCCGCTTCTTCCCCCGCAACACAGTGTTTCCCAACCCCACAGCGCCGTTCCAGTCGGATTTTCTCCGGAAATTCAGGATCCGGGTAAACGATGGTCTCGACCTAACCGACGCCGGCAATCCAATCTGGGAAGAATTTCTGGTCGAAAACGATAACATTGATCCAGTGACCACAATTCCACTAAATCCGCCCCGGCTGCTGAGGTTCGTGCGGCTAGAAGCGATTTCGGGTATCTCCTTCGAGCTAGAGAAGATACAGATCTTCGGGGAGGGATTTCTTCCCACCGCCAGATATATCTCGCCCATCATCGACATGCAGGCCGGCACCAATTGGGGACAACTCCGCTGGGATCAGGTCGCCATCGGCAATGAGGAGGCTGCGAGGGTGGAGATCCGCACCCGGACCGGCAGCGACATCACGCCCTTTGTATATACCCGCAAACAGGTGGGCAGAAGGGACGCCGAGGAGCTTTCGACCTCCCTTGCGAATTCGCTCGACCCGCTGACGCGGAAGGAATACATGGCCTTGCCGGTGCGGGGCGTTGTGGGAAAAGACGAGTTTGAGCGCGGATCTGTGCGCGACGATGTAGAAAACTGGAGCCCGTGGTCGGCACCGTACGACCCTGTGGCGGGCACCGGCGAGGAAGGTACGGACATCACCTCGCCAGGCCCGCGACAGTACGTCCAAATCCGCACGGATTTCATCAGCGAAGACCTGAACTCCGCAGTCGCGCTGGAAAACCTATCCTTCACCTTCACCTCACCTCCACTGGCGAGGGAAGTGGTGGGCGAGGTATTCCCCCGCGAGGTGGCGGGAGCAACGGACGTGCCTTTTGTCTTTGCGGTGCGCACGGAAATGGAAGCTGGACTACAAGGATTCGATGCAATCGAGGTGCGGTCGGACCAGCCGATCAAGAGCGTTCAGGGAATCGAGATCCTTGACGGCAACCAGACCCGCATTCTCGAGCGGAATTTCGCAGTCCAAGATGCGCCGACAGAGGAAGAGGATGCAGCCATCCAAGAGTTGGATGAGAGGCGCTTCGTGGTGCGCTTTCCCCAGGTGCGCGAGAGCGGCACCGTCGTCATGGTGCGATTCGTGGGCAGGATGCTCTCTTTCAGCAATACTTTCAAGGGACGAGTGCTGCTAGTTGAAGAGGAGGCGTTTCAGGACGTGCTTTCGGGCAACGCAGCCTATCTCGGCGACGACGACGCACCAGGGCGCTCCAGTGTCACTGTGCTGAGTCCACAGCTCACCACAGGGCGGCTGGTGCGCAACCTCGAGGTCAACCCCGTGGTGACCCCCAACGGGGATGGAATTGGGGATCGGGCGTCAATCAGTTTTGAAGTAGTGACTATCGTGGGCCAAGCCGGGATCAATGCCGCCGTATTCGACCTGTCGGGTCGGCGCGTGAGACAGCTCCTAGCTCGCTTAGGAACGAATGGCCTGTACGATCCGCAGCGTTTCGGCGACTTGGCCTGGGATGGCCGGGACGAGTTGGGGCAGCTAGTAGCACCCGGCGTGTACGTGGTCCGAGTCGAAGTTCAGGCCGATGCGCGCCGCACCGGCGCGGCCCGAGCGATCGGAGTCGCATATTGACCATCGCGCCACATGGCTGGCGCAAGGAGTTAGGCATGTTTCTCTGGAGACCTAGCTGTCTGTTGAGCTGCGCGCTGTTGCTGGCGGGTGGAGATGGAGGATGGGCGCGGTCTGAATTCCAAGTGGGCATCGGTGCGGACAATTCCTTCATCGACGTGGCCAGCGAAGGGGGGGGTGCATACTTAGTGTTCGGCCAAGATGGGCAGATCATCGACCGAGGGAGCGCTGTGCCGGTATCCTACGATCGGGTCGCGGACGAGGAAGTCAGGGACTGGGGCACCATTGGCGAAGGGGCGCGGGCGAATGGCATGATGGATCTGAGTGAATCCTCGCTCCGGCCTGTGTGGATCGACCCGAGCGAGAATCTAGTGGAGACCGTCGAGGAACGGGGTGGCTTCGTGGCTAGCTCTGGGGGCGGCGTCGGGGGAAGAATCGAACAAGGCGTCCTGCAAAATATCGGCGACGGGGATTCCACTACTGCGATGGTCAGAGCAGTGGATCTATCGCCGACGGAAACAGGCGTCAACCACGGCTGGATCAAGAACGCCATCATCAACCTCGGGTGGGAGTTGCCCATAAACCGGATTCGGTTCTTTCCGCGCCCCTCCTTTGAGGACAACTTCCTCCCCTGGTTCGAGTTGGGCGTGGCCTCGGGTAGCGCGCCGATCGTCGACCGACCTTCCATCGCCCGGCGGGGTCAGCGGTGGTTCTATCAAATCAGTCGGGGCTTGACGGCCAAGAACGACCCAATCATCGACATCATCGAAAGCACTACGGAAAACCTCGATGTCGTAGTGGATCGACGGTTCCCCACTCGGCCGGTGAAGTGGGTCACCCTCCGGCCCATCAATCCCGAGCGCACCTGGGAGGTCGCCGAACTCCAAGTCTTTGGCGAGGGCTACGTGCAGCAGACGGTCTATCGCACGGACATTCTGGATTTCGGACGGCCCGTCGCTTGGAGCAAAATTCGTTGGGAGGGAGTAGAGCCGGAGGGGACGAGGGTGGAGGTGCGGACTCGCACGGGCAACACCGAGCAGCCGTTCCGCTACAGCAGGAAGCAGCGCACGGGGCAGTTCGCCGTGGTGGACCGGCGGGAATACAACGACGTCTTCAACGCGGTGACTGTGGCCGATCCCTTCTCTAGCGGCAGCACGCGTGGATTTGAACTGGTCAAGAAGGAAGTCGATACCGAAAACTGGAGCTTTTGGTCTCCGGCCTACGATTTCGCCGCTGGCCTGCGGGATGCGACCGCGCCGCCTGCAGCGTGGACGGACGGTGCAACCTTCTTATCGAAGAGTCCGGCCCGCTACCTCCAGTTCGAGGTGCTGTTTTTTCCGACTGGTGAAACAGCTCCGCGCATTGAGCGAATCGAACTGCTCTTTGGCGATTCAGTGGCCGACGCAGTGATCGGGGAGATCTCACCGACGGTGACCACGGATTTCCAACCCCACACCTTCACCTATGTTGTCCGGCCCATCCTGCGCGAGGGCAACAGCGGTTTCGACCGCTTGGAAATCGCCACCGCCACTCGCGTGGAGCGACTGCTTTCGGTAAAGGTGGATGATGCAGAGGTAGGAGAGGAGTTCCTCCGCGACATCCAAGACGACCGCATCGTCGTTGGATTCGACAAGCTCGTGGGCAGCGAGGATACTGAAAAGCGCATTGAGGTGGTCTTCGAGGTGCCGGTTTTGCGCTTCGGACAAAAGTTCACTGGCTTCGCTTTCTCCAGCGACGATCCCGACATCCGCCAACAGGTGGAGGAAGGAAATGCCACCTTGCGCTTCAGTACCAATTCCCTGTCCGTGAAAACCCCTAGGGGAGGCGAACTCATCGGCGAGCTGAAGGCCATTCCAGCGGCCTTCAGTCCCAACGGCGACGGCGTGAACGACCAAGTCCTAATCCAATACCAAGTTCGCGTTCTGGGCAACAGCGTGCCCCATGTGCTGACCTTGTACGATCTGGCGGGTGGGGTGGTTCGCCGGCTGGAGACAGCTCCCGGAGCAGCGGGGGTGTACGAGCGCGAGTGGAATGGACGGGACGAAGCGGGAAAGCGGGTGCCGCCGGGCACGTATGTTTACACGGTAAAGGTGGAGGCGGACCTAGGGAAGCAATTGAACACGGGTATCGTATCCGTGGTGTATTGAGTCCGCTGGATAGCTAGCATCGCTATTGAGGGTCTAGTGTCGAGTTGTACAAACACAATGAGACGTAATCTGAAGCTCGTCGTCGTGGCCGCGGTGTTGGGAATGGCCGGGGAGACGAGCGCCCAATCGGGCAGTCGGCCCGACTATGGGAACCGACTGGGAACCCAATGGGGGCACGAGACGAGCTTTCTGCCCCAAGGAGTGCAAGTAGCGCTCAACTCGGTTGATCCAGCGGTGCGCAAGTGGTACGTGCCCCAAGAGTTGTTCGCCGAATACCGGTGGCGGCAGTGGCAGACGACCAACTACGCCCGCACTGATTTTGATCGCTACGTCGCCCCCGACATTGAGGGCGACTACCTCTACGACATGTTCGGCAATGCCGTATCCAAGGGATGGCTCATCTACAACACGGAACAGAACACGCCCGAAGAGTTCGGCAACCGGCTCTTCAAGGGGAATCGATTCGAACGGTGGTTCAGCCAAGTCGTGGTCGCCGCCGATGCAAAAGGGGGTACGTACTACGCGCTGACAACGTCCAACACGCTGCGGACGACCCTTACGCCGCTGGTTTTGAGCAAAGTCCAAATGGACGGAATCCAGTTCGACATGGCGACGGATAAGTACCAGCAGACGCTGATCTTTTCGAGAATTAGTGGCCCTCGGTTGACCTTTAACCGGGACGACCGGCGCACCAATACCACGACCTTTTTCGGCGGACGGCTTACGGCCGCTGTCGGAGATTTCGTGACGTTGGGGGTGCACGGGGTTAACTCCCACCAGTCGAACTCGAAGATCGACGAGGCTCCGGTGGCGAGCTTGTTCAAAGGAAGGCTGACGGAAGATCAGAATGCCGTGCCCATTTCCGCGATTGAGATCGTACTCCGCGACGAATCGCCCGAGGACGGCACCGGCGGAGCCGCGTTCTTCCCCGGCTCCTCGGACATCATCATCACTTATGAAAGCGGCCTCGTCAACCGGGGCAAGGAGATTGGCTTCGAACCCGTATTGGAGGGCGGCATCCCAGCGGGGGGACGGTTGGAGGCCAACGGCAGTGAAGAGATCCGGCTCCTCTACTCCTTCGACGACCAGATTTTTGTCCACCGCGCAAGTGGTGCCAAGGACGAGATCACAAAGGTCGAATTCGAACTCACTGTCGCCAACGATTACGACATCTCGATGAGTTCCGACCGCCAGTTGAATTCCGCGGGAGCGAGAGTGCCGCTTCCGGTCACCCAAGCCGAGGGGAATATCCAAGATCTGAGCAATCTGCGGACCCTGCGGTTTGAGTACGGCTTGCCAACGGCCACCCAGATCCTCGGTGCCAGCCTCAGCGTCTCCGATGTGCTGGGCTTTCGGCTATACGGAGAGTTCGATCGAAACTGGAATATCCGCCAGTATCCAAATGTCTCCCAAGAGATCCACAAGACCAGCTCCGGGCTGACAGACGAGCCGCACAACGATGCTTGGCTGATCAACATGTCCAACCATCGCGGACGCTGGTTTGGTTTTGCCGAAGCCTATAGAATTGACCCCCAGTACAACACGACGACATTTATCTCAAACGAAAGTGGATTCATCGATTACGAGGCACCGCAGAACAAGGTCGATCTCGTAGAGGACAACGACGACCAAGATCGCGTCCCCGACGCCTTTCGCGGGGACTGGCTATTCCCGGATCTTCTGATCTTTCCAGGGTGGGACCAGAATGGGGACTTCCAACCGGACTTCAACCAGAACGACAACGAAGTTCGGCGCAATGCAATTCCCGACTGGAGGGAACCATTTATTCGGTTGTGGGTGGACCGCCCGGAAATGCTGTGGGGGCGGGACATGAACAACAACTTCTGGCCCGATCTCTACGAAAACGACAAGGACCCCGACTATCCCTATGACAGAGATCACGACGGGTGGAACGTCTATACGGGATTCCGCCTGCGACCGGGTCTGAGAATTCTGGGCGGAATCCTGCGGGAGCAGCTAATCTCTTCGGATCAGAAGAATCACATGGTCTATGGCATGTTAGACTACGACGAGACTTGGCCGCGTTACGGCCGCGTGAGAATGTACGAGATGGTCAAATCCGTGCAGGACGACATTGAGGATCCGCTACTCCAGTATTCGCCCGATACGCTGATTGATCTGGCCGAACCCCAAGAAAGCAAGCGCGAGATGGAAGATCCCCTCTTGGGGCGCGACAGCTTCGTCAATCAATTCTTCATCGGTCACCAGCTCAAGACAGGAAAAGTACTGATCGAATCAAAACTAAAGCACGTGCTCTTCCATCAGCGCCTGGACCGCGAGGAGCGTCGCCGGCTGGGATTGGACGAAAACGAATTTTTCTTTGGCTTGATCAACAAGGCGATGTACCAGCGGGAATTGGGACGAGTGGGATTGCAGCCCTTCTGGAAGAGCGAATACAGAAAGCAGTCCCGTGGCCTGTTCGACGCAGACGACAAGGAGACGCTCACCGAGCTGTTTGGCGCGTTCGCCGTGCTGGATGTTTTGCACTCCACGCAGCTACAGATGGGTAGCGAGTTTCTGTTCGAGAAAGACTTCGGCGACGAACAAGGGGACTTCCATTCCCAATCGATCGCCTTCCAAGCGACGAACTGGTCTTCGTACCTCGGTTATGTGATCACGATGCAATCGGGGATTCTGTTGGAGCGCAGGAATCCAGAGGGCGAGGAGGGCTTCACCAATACGCGTGCGTTCATTTCCGTCTTTGCTGGTCTGGAGAACCTGCGGTAATAAAAGTGATATAAATTCGAGATCCGGATCGTCTTGTTTCTACTATTCTGCGTCTATCTGCGTCCATCTGCGGATTATATAGATCCGTCTAAAAAAGGCTTGATAGCGAGGAAGGATTTCCTTATGGTAGGCATTGAAAGAGGCACATTGTCGCGTAGCAGTCTATCGCAATTATCTCACTCCCAACAGGAGGTTTAAAATGATGCTAGGCAAGCGGATCATCCTGAGTGCGGCGATCCTAAGTATTGGTCTGTCGGCCCAAACGTGGGCCCACGATCCACCGGATCTACTCATCCCGGCGGCGCAGTTCCCACCAGGGGCGGAACCCGTCATCGATGGCAACCCCGTCGAATGGGCACCCATTCCGGTGGAAACCTACGGTTCCGTGGGCGAAATGCTGTATCCGGTCGGTGCGGCGACGCGAGAAGGACGAGTGCTGGAAAACGCCTCCCAAGGGGACATCAACCCCGCGGACTTCCAGATTAAACACAAGCTAGGGTGGAGCCCAACGACGAACGGCTTTTACATCCTGACCGAGGTGTTTGACGACCTGCACTTCATCGGGCGTCCCGACCCCGCTCGCTTCTGGCTCGACGACAGCGTCGAGTACGGACTGAATTTCAAGCACCAAGCGTCGGAGGACATAACCTTCAACGATGGGGACATCGTGACCTTGCAGAAGTACAAGTTCGCCTACCCTCCTTTGGAAGGGGAGTGGCAGTTCTATGAGCCGCAAGGGAACTTGCCCTGGCTGACCAGCGGGACCAAGTGGTTCGACATTGGGATCACTTTTGAAGGTGAGGAGTTCGGTGAGAGCACTTACTTCTACGAACTCAGGATCCGGCCAATCGCCGAAATGCCTAACAGCGAGAGCGCCACTGAGGATCAAGCGGTCGAGGGCATCCTGCAGGAAGGGATGATCATCCATTGGGGCAATATGATCAGCGACACCGACGAAGGGGGCACAGAAGACCAGAAGCGGGAAACGCAGTGGTCCACATCTCCCTCTGGTGCTGCGGCCAACGGGACGACCGACGTGTTGCTGTCGCCGGTTGATCCAGGCATCGAGTTCGTCGAGCAAGAGACGGCCGTCGAAGCCACGAGCTGGGCGCGGGTCAAGGCGCAGTACCGGTAGGTCTGAAGGATCGCAGTAGCGGTCGTTTTGAAGCTAGGGTGCCGGCAGGTCTTGGACGCTATCGCGTCCGAGGCGGTCGGCACCCTTTATTTTTGGAGTGTGGGCGATGCGGATCACCAGAGTCAAGACGTACATCGTAGATGGCGGCTTCCGTCCCTGGACCTTCGTGAAGGTCGAGACCAGCGACCCGGGCCTCGTGGGGTGGGGGGACTGCACCGACTGGGGCTCTCCCGGACCCGTGGCGGCGACGGTAGAGCGGTACGCCGAGCGGATCATCGGCAAGGATCCCATGGCGAGCGAGGCGATCTGGTGGGAACTATCCGCCTTCTCGGTTCGCCACACCGGAGGCATTGCCTACAAGGCGATGTCCGGCATTGACTCGGCCCTGTGGGACATCCGCGGCAAGGTCCTAAACGCGCCCGTGTGGCAACTGCTCGGCGGCCGCATGAGAGACAAGCTCCGGCTCTACTGGTCTCACTGCGGTACGACCCGAACTGGAGCGTGGACGCAAAAGTTGGGGCTGCGGCCAGTGCGGACGATTGCCGACTTGGAGGAATTGGCTACGGAGGTGCTGGAGCGCGGCTTCACGGCGATCAAGACAAACCTGATGCCCTTGGAGGACGATCCCGAGGGCACTGGTGTACCGAGTGGCGTTGGCGATGCACCATCCTCTGTCCTGCGCCACGCGGAGCGAATAATCGGCACCTTCCGGGAGACCCTCGGACCGGATGTGGGGATCGCGCTGGATGTGGGATTCCACTTCAAGTTGGGCGGCGCAGCGCGACTCGCTAGGGCCTTGGAGCCGTACGACCTGATGTGGCTTGAGACGGAGACTCTAGACGCGACTGCGCTGCGGACCATCCGCGAGTCCACGACCACGACGATCTGCACCGGCGAGAGCCTGTTTGGTACCACCGACTTTCGACCTTTTCTCGAACTCCACGCCCAAGACATCGTCATGCCCGACCTAGCCTGGAACGGGATCGCAATGGGCCGACGGCTCGCCGACTTAGCTCATGCTTATGACGTGCTATTTGCCCCCCACAACTGCCACAGCCCGCTGACGACGTTGGTGGCGGCCAATGTCTGCGCCACCGTACCCAATTTCTACATCTTGGAATTCGATGTGGACGACGCGCCGTGGCGGGACGATCTGATGAGTCATCCCTTCGAAGTGCAGGACGGACACCTGATTCTACCGGAACGACCCGGTCTAGGGTCGGACTTGATCGAATCCGAACTTGCCAAGCACCCCCCCGACCATTACCCCGACGCGCGCTGATGCTATGACTACGCAGGGGCAGCCGGATTTGCCGGCTGGTGGAGGGCGCGTTTTTACCGTGCGCGCCTTTCTCCTCGGTTGCCTGCTGACGGCGTTCCTTGGAACTGGCCCGCTCTATGTCCAGTTCGTCCATCACACAGCACCGCTCAACGCCGACTCCATCACGGCCGGTGCCGTGTTCCTGTTTTTTCTACTCACCTTTGTAGTCAATACCGCACTGCGGAAAATCCATCCCCCTTGGGTGTTTACAACGGGCGAACTCGTCGTCATCTACACGATGATGATCGTGGCTTCCACGATCCCGACCAAGACGCTGATGGCGAATATGATCCCCGTTCTACCAGGAGCTACTTATTACGCCACGCCGGAGAACGAGTGGGCCGAGCTGATCTTGCCCTTGATCCCGGATTGGATAGGACCCCACGACCCGCTCGCAATAAAGTATTTCTACGAAGGAGCCCCTTCTCACGTCTCGGTCCCGTGGGGGGCATGGCTAGTGCCCTTCGCGGCGTGGGGGATTTTTATCGCCTCCTTCTTTGCCGTGATGATCAGCAGCATGGTAATCGTCCGGCGTCAGTGGGTGGAACACGAGCGGCTCGTCTTCCCCTTGACCCAAGTTCCGCTGGAGATGCTCCAGCCTCCCCAAACAGGGCGCATTCTAGGATCCCTTTTCCGGCAACCGCTGCTGTGGGTGGGAATCGCGCTGCCTTGGATCGTGTTGAGTACGCACGGGCTGCATGCCTATTTCAACTACATCCCTAGGATCGAGACAAACACTTACTTTGAGCTGTTCAGGGATACCACCCCGTTCCGCATTCTCCTGAGTTTTTCCGTTATCGGGTTTACCTACCTAGTGAACCTAGAAATCGGCTTTAGCCTCTGGTTCTTCCACGTGCTGATGAAGCTACAGTCGGGCCTGCTGAACATCATTGGCTACGACATCCCAGGACGCGAAGAGGTCTTTGTCGGCGGAGGGGGAACGGTCGCGGTCGGCCACGAAGCAATGGGGGCTACCATCGCGCTGGTTTTGTTCGTCCTGTGGACGAGTCGCCGGCATCTAACCTCGGTCTTCGGCAAAGCCTTCGGCACCGCCCCACACGTAGATGACAGGGACGAGATCATGTCCTACCGGGCTGCGGTGATTACGCTATTGGTTGGGTTGGTCGGCATGGGCCTATGGCTCAACGCTAGCGGGATGCCACTGTGGCTTACGCCCTTCTTCGTGGGCACTGCCTTTGCCGCGTTTTTCGCTCTGACCCGGATCATCGCCGAAGGCGGAGTCGGCTTTTCCCGGACTCAACTCGTCCCAGCCGTGTTCACAGTTTACACTTTTGGGACTGGGCTCGTGGGGCCTACGGGGCTGACCAGCCTAGGCTTCACCTACACCTGGAGTTCCGAGATCCGCTCCCCACTGATGGCGTCGGTAATGCACGCGCTGAAAATGATGGACAGCATTGGCGTTCGCCGGCCGCGTCCCCTCTTAGGTGCCATTGTGCTGGCGGCGCTGATCGGCACGATCTGTTCGGGCCTGATGACCGTGTGGCTCGCCTATACGTACGGGGGAATCAATTTGCAGCGCTGGGCTTTCTTAGGATTGCCCCAGACCGTCTTCGGGTTCGTGGGAGACAAGCTACAGAACCCCCTCGGCAGCGACATCACCCTGCCTCGGGTTGTCTTTGCGGGGTTGGGCGGCACAGTCATGGCTGGACTGATGTACGCCCGGCATCGGTTTATCAACTGGCCACTTCACTATCTAGGACTACCCATCGCCACGTCGTTGCCGATCAGCGTAGGTTGGTTCAGTATTATGATCGGCTGGCTGTTTAAGTTGTTTATCGTGCGCTATGGAGGGGTGCGTCTATATCGCACCATACGGCCCTTCTTCATCGGCCTGATCGCCGGACAGATTAGCTGCGGCGCGAGTTGGATGGCTATAGACTATTTGACGGGCATGGTGGGCAATTGGGTGAGCGTGGGAGTACCCTGACTTTTGCCGCTGGCAAGCAGACGACAAGGAAACTGTGAGGATATGAGAGTCTTTTGTCGCAACAAATGGCGACACAATCGTCAAAGGAGGATATATGAAAGTATGGATAGCCGTAGCGCTGATAGTCCCTGGCCTCTGGACAGGGGAAGCAGGAGGCGCTGAGCGGCCTGTGATTACTCTTCGCGGCGAGCAGGCGCATTTGTCCATCGATCTCGCGGGCGGCGGTATCGTCGATTTTCACCTGCTGTCCAACGGCATCAATCCGCTCAAGTGGGAGGGCGAGGGCGGCGAGCTGGAGCCGCGCAATCGCGGACACTTTCTGTGTCTGGACCGCGTGGGTCGGCCGTCGACCGCAGAACAGGCCAATGGCATGCCCTTCCACGGCGAGGCGGCGAGCAGTATGTGGGAACTCCTCGGCGAGCCGGAGCAACAAGGCGATGCCGTAGTGGCGGAAATGAGCACCCACCTGCCGTTGGCGGGGATGCACGTGCGGCGCATCGTGAGACTAGCAGGGACCCACTTCAGTGTTCGCGAGGAAGTGACTAATAACAACGCGCTAGGGCGCATATACAACATAGTGCAGCATCCCACAATCGGGCCACCGTTCCTCGACGAGAGCACACTGGTGGACGCCAATGCGCGCAAGGGATTCATGCTCAGCAGTCCCATGCCAAACCCGGAGGAGCCAGCCGTGTACTGGCCTCAAGCGCTCGACGCGGGGATGCCCGTCGATATGCGCCGGCTCGTGGACGACCAAGAACCGGCCGTAGTCGTTTACGTAATCGACGATGAATACGGCTGGACCACCGCCACTGCGCCGGGGCACGGCCTGCTCCTAGGCTACCTTTGGAAGACCGCTGAGTACCCTTGGTTCAGAGCGTGGCGGCACATCCGCAACGGCCGTCCCTTTGCCCGGGGCCTCGAATTCGGTACTACGGGACCGGGGACCCCCTTCGGCTTCCTCGTGGAAAAGGGGCGCATCTTCGACCGCACTCTCTTTGACTACATCGATGCCGGCGAGACTATTAGTCGATCATATATCACTTTCCTCGTCGAAGTGCCAAGCGACTTTGCCGGCGTTGAGCGGATTGACTACGACGGTGCGCAAGTGGAGCTAAAGGAGTGGGAGGGAACGCGACGCCTCTCGCTTGAGGTTGGAGGTCTGTAGCAAATTATGGCGATCAGACCAAACTTCCTTTTCATCGCCTCGAAATCGGCGATCCGGCTGTTTCTCACTTGCAGCATGGGATTGTTGGCCTGTGCGGAAGAGAGGCCGGGCAAGACGGGGCAGGAGGGGACCCAATCCATTCCTCGAGAGCGCACGCTCGTCACCCACTGCTCGGACATAAATACCTGCGGCGGACAGATCGTCGATTACAATACCTTCAACCCTTTTCTCCTCGGTTCGTCCTCCCGCACCGGTGCGCACTTCCTGTACGAACCGCTGTATTTCTACAGCGCCTATGACGAGGACGACCAACTCATCCCGTGGATCGCCACCGGACACGAGTACAACCAAGATTTCACGCAGGTTGTGGTCCACATCCGGCCGGGCGTAACGTGGAGCGACGGCACGCCGTGGACCGCCGCGGATTTGGCCTATACAGTCGCAGCCCTCAAGGAGAACGCTCCCGAACTATTCCTCTCCACCGACATGGAGACTTGGGTTGAGCGCGTGGAGGTAGAAGACGAGCTGACCGCGCGGTTTGTGCTCAAGCAACCCAATCCGCGCTTTGTGTTCAACTATCTGACCAACTGCTTCTTCAACGGGATCGTGGTTGTTCCCAAGCACATCTGGGAAGGAGAGGACCCCAAGACCTTTGAGAATTGCTGCGGCGAGGGACAGCCGGTCGTCAGCGGTCCCTATCGCCTCAGCCTATCGGTCCCGCAGCAGCGCATTCTCACTAGGAGAGATGACTGGTGGGCGGCCGAGATCGGCTTCCACGCCTTGCCCGAAGTCGAGCAACTCATCTTTCTCCCTTATATGGACGAGGCCAAGCGCGTTCAGGCTCTAATCAGCAACGACATCGACATCTCTCTGGACCTGCGCCCCCCCAATATCAAAACGTCCCTCGATGAGAATGCCAATGTCGTTTCCTGGACAGGTGAAGCGCCGCCCTACGGGTACGTTGACTGGTGGCCGGTCAACCTCGGATTCAACAACCTAGAGGACCCCTTCCGCGATGCGCAGATCCGCCACGCTATTAATCACGCCATCAACCGCGAGGAACTGGTGGCAGTTGGCTGGCAGGGAGCTGGGAAAGCGAATTTTCTTCCCTTCCCCAATTTTCCGGCACTGCAACAGTACCTCGACGGGGTCGCGCCGCTGGTAGAAAAGTACAGCGTGGCGACGTACGACACGGCTCGGACGGCTGCCATAATGCGGGGCAAGGGGTGGAAGCGGGATGAGGAAGGGTTCTGGGCGCAGGACGGCGCTCGATTCAAAATCCCCATTGACATTGGCACCGTGCATCAAGATTTGGCACCGGTACTGGTGGCACAACTTAGGCGGGCCGGGTTCAATGCGAGTCATCGCATGACCGCCGATGGCATAACGCGCATGGCCCAGGGAACCGCAAGGGCCTTTATGATGGGAAGCGTCGGTTCAATCCGCGATCCCTACTTCACGCTCAACTTTTTCCACAGCCGCTACGTCCAACCCACCGGAACCCACTCCGAGCGCTATTGGCGCTGGCGCAATGCCGAGTTCGATCAGCTGGTTGACCGCATGGGACGCACGCCGCCGGACGATCCAAAACTAGTGGAACTGTTTCGCGCGGCCATGGACATCTGGTTGCGCGAGTTGCCCGCGATCCCTCTAGTCCAGTGGTACCATCGAATCCCCCACAACCAGACCTACTGGACCAACTGGCCTTCGGAAGAAAACCCTTATATCAACAGCGCCTACTGGCACAAGACGTGGCTACTGGTGCTCTTGGGGATCAAAGCTGCGAGATGACCAAAAAGATCTTGCTCCTGACGATGCTGGCAGGATGGGCGCACGGGCAAACGGGCGAATGGCTGCAATTGCGCGGCGACCGCCACATGAGCGGCCGGGCCTCGGGGGTCGGTCAAATCCACGACCTGCCGCAAGAGCACTGGCGCTACGACATCGCCGCCTGGGAGGGCTATGTGGAAGTGGTCCAGCGCGAAGGGGACTCCTCGGTGTCCTTGCCCTTTGCCGCTCCGGTCAATCCTGGGTACATCGGCACCCAAGGGCGGGCTTGGGGGGTCGGACCGCAGATCTTCGATCTCGGCGGCAGCGAGGTGGTCATGCCGGTGGACAATGTCTTCAAAGTGGCCCAGATCCTGCCCGGGATAGAAGGCTTGCAGCGCTTTGAAATGGGAAACTCTTTCAGCGACGGCGGGGCCGATCCCAAGCACGGCTGGCTGCTCGCGTACGATAACGGCGAGCCTCGGGTAGTGTGGGAGACGGAATCCTTTACCAACACTTGGGACCCCAATGTCCTCGTAGTTGACGTCGATGTAGATGGCCAACTCGATATCGTCGTGGCTACTCACTACCGCATCCTCGTCTTCGACGGAGCCACCGGGGAGACCAAGATGCAGTTGCAGTACCACGGGTACCGCAACTACGGCTGGTTCGGGGCTGCCAACATCGACGACGATCCGTATCCCGAATTCGGTGTGGTGGCCGATTTCAGCATGCACGCCGAGGTCATCGACAATGATGGGACGGAATTGACGCTGCGCTGGCTGCGCGACATTCAGCCCGATCCATCGCAGTCGACCAAGGTGGTGCGGCCCAAACCGCAGGCTCTAGTCGATGTGGACGGCGATGGCCGTTTCGAACTGGTGTACAGCATTTACAACGACCAAGGCGACGGCCAGTGGCACATCGTCGGCGTCGATGCGCTCAGCGGCGAGACTAGCTTTGATTTCCCACAGCACCATTTGCACGGTATGGCTGATGTGGACGACGACGGGCGCTTGGAGTTGTTCGTCTCGGCCACCAGCGGCGAGGCCCTACCGACCTATGCGCCGCTAGCGGTTTGGTCCTTGGAGGCGGGGGCGGCAACCGTGCGCTGGAGCCACGAGCGGGGGCGCTTCAGCACGGTATTGCTGAATCAATTGCCTCTAACGGTGAGCACCGGGGCTGCCGACGGATTGCGCACAGTCTCGACCGGCGATGTGGATGGCGATGGACGGCGCGACTTCTTTGCAATCGCACCGGACGGGGCAGGTGAAGAATTGATCGCATTGGGCAGCGACGAGACCGGACGCATCGAACCGCGCTGGTCGGTGCGCGGTCCAGCCGGGATGGCCCTGGAAACGGCTGCGGTAGCGGACGATGGAGCGGCGTTGCTGTATCTAAAGGGGAGTGGGATCCCTAATCAAACACTGATGCTAGAGCGGTCCTCGGGAGAACTGCACCAGTGGAGTCGCCAGGCATTTACCCCGGCTGGCACGCCGGTAGTGGCCGATTTGGAAGGCGATGGCCGGGTGGAAGTGGTCGTACAGACTGCGACACGGGAAGTGCTGTGTCTGCAAGCTCCGGGCAAGGGCGGGGGCGAGCCCCGACTGCGGTGGCAGGTGCCGGGCTACGGCCAGACCAACAACGCGCCCTACCACTGGGGACTAGTCGCCGCGGACGTGGATGGCGATGGCCGCCGGGAAGTGCTGGCGGCGCGCGAAGCGGCTAGCGGCAATGCCAGCTTAGTGGCGCTCGCGACCGATGGCTCCGTCCGCTGGCAGACCGAGTTCGTCGGCTTTGACGGCAGTATGCCAATATGGAACTTCAGCGGCCTGTCCTACTGGAGCGTTGGGTATTTCCGCAGCAACGAGCACCTCGATGTATTCGCCACCCTGCGGCGCGGCAAGTTGGGCAGCGAAGTGGGCTTTTTAATCGACGGGCGCAGCGGCAAAATCGTCTGGGAATCCAAGGGTTTCATCCTGCCCGAGAACGGTAGCGGCCGCAGTCTGGGCGGGCATCCCAGCGCCGCGGGGGATGTGGACGGCGACGGCCTAGAAGAAATCGTGATAATGTGGCCCGACCGACTGCACATTGTCGATGGGGTCACGGGCACGGCACAGGTGGTGCGTCAGGCCTATGGCGACGGACTCAACCCGCTGTTTGAGAGCGACTCCTTTGTCGGCTATGCGTTTCCCGCGGTGGTCGATCTATTCGGCGACAGCCGACCGGAACTCCTCTGGGGGCACTGCAGCTACTTGAACGCCGTACTAAGCGGCGATGGCCAGCGCATCTGGCAAACCCCATACCGCAACAACACGGAAGTGCGATCACTGATGGGAGTGGGCGACAGCAACGGCGATGGGACCGTGGAATTACTGGCTTCGACTGCCGAGGGCGTGCGCCTGTTTCAAGCGGCGGACGGCGCGATTTTGCTGGAGTTCGACGATGGAGTGCGGGCCCATACGGACGTGGTCTCCGGCGATGTGGATGGCGATGGGCGCGACGAGTTTCTGTTTGGCAGCGGCACCAAGTTGATCTGCGTAGAACAGGAGGAAGACACCCTGCGTCGGGCCTGGACTCTCGAGGTGGAGGGTCGCAGCAGCGATATCGCCTTGGGCGATGCGGATAGAGACGGCTTTTTGGATGCCGTAGTGACGACCACAGACGGCTATGTAAAGGCGTATATGGGGGAGACCGCAGCCACCGCGGTACAGGCTGTGGAGAGCACGCCGCAAAAAACGCATCTACTGCCGCCTTACCCCAACCCATTCAACAGCCGGGTGCATATCGATTTCAGCGTAGGTCAGGCCGGCAAAGTGCGGCTAGAGGTTTTCGGCCAGACTGGACAGCGGGTGAAAACGCTGGTAGAGGCATGGCGCAAACCAGGGGCTTACCAAGTGCTCTGGGACGCGAGCAATCTCGCCAGTGGGGTGTACCTTGTGCGCTTGCAAACGGGCGATGTTGTGCAGGAGCGCAAGGTATCGTTGGTCAAGTGAGCAGAGCGCGAAGAAACACCAAAAGATCCGTCCGCAACTACTTCAAACAGCCCTGCACAGCCGTTCGATAGCTCTCCAAGCCCGGCGTCTTTAGGTCCTTCTCCTTGGCCAAATCGTCCCACTTGCGCAATTGCACGGCGCTTTCCCAATGGGGATTCTGTTCAAAGGTCGCTTTTTCTTCCTCCGACATGAAGCCGCCCTGCAACTCAAAACTCCGCTTGGACGCCCGAGACAAGGTCTGGTAATAGGATTTATCCACAGTGCAGATATAGCGCTTGGCCGGCACGTGCAGCCCGACCGGCTCGGTCACGGCGTCGATGAAGAAGGGCTCCAGATACTCGGCTCCCACTTCTTCGTGCAGTAAATCCTCGGTGAGGAAATCGGCCTCTTCGCTGTGCTCATCGACTAGGAAGTGACCTAGATCGTGCAGCAGGGCCGCGGCCACTTGCTCCGAATCAGCCCCGGCCTGTTGGGCTTGGTGGGCGCATTGCAGGGCGTGTTCGAGTTGG
Source organism: Candidatus Latescibacterota bacterium (assembly GCA_965116675.1). Lineage (GTDB taxonomy): Bacteria > Latescibacterota > UBA2968 > UBA8231 > UBA8231. The sequence continues at coordinate 4,160,706 of OZ220721.1, read as the reverse complement.
GTAACGACTTCGTCGTAAAAGGACTGGCCCCGCCGCTCCATGTACGCGAATAAGGCATCGACTTTCTGGGTCGGCGTGCCTTGGGCCAATTCTCTAGCTAGGGAGGGATCTACGAGATTATTCATGGCGTTGCGGTCTTTCCTTGAAAGTGGTCTGTTTTGTAATCAGGGGAAAAGTCGATCCTTAACATTGTTACCAAAACTACCTTTATTTTTAGTTCGCTTACTCCTAAGAAAACCGACATCAAGTAGCGCACTGACAACCAACTGGAGGAAATGTATGACCCGGTATCTTCTGAGTCTATCCCTAATCGTCGCGCTGCTAGCCGACGCCAACGCCCAAAACCCATCTGTCGAGGAGTCCTTCGCCTTTGCCCTGATCGCGGATATGCCATACTCTCCGACCGACAGCCTCCGCTTTGGTCGGCTCGTCGAGGAAATCAATCGGGCCGAGGGTTTGGAATGGGTCATCCACGTGGGCGATATCAAGGGCGGCAGCAGCTCCTGTAGCGACGACTTGCTACAGAGCCGCTTCGAGTGGTTCCAGCAATTTGAACGCCCTTTTATTTTAGCTCCAGGCGACAACGATTGGACCGACTGCCACCGGAGCGGATACCAGCCGCTGGACCGGCTGGCGCACGTGCGGGCACTCTTTTTTCCGCGTCCAGGTTGGACTCTGGGCCAGCAACCCATGCGCGTCGGCACCCAAGGAGGCACTTTCCCCGAGCACGTGCGCTGGACCCACGGGCGGACGAGCTTTGCGGTCTTGCACATAGTCGGCAGTCACAACGCCACCGCCAAGTTTGAAGGCCGCGCTCAAGCTAACGACGAGGAAGTCAAAAGCCGCACCAACGCCGCCATTGCCTGGATGCGCGAAACATTCGCCCAAGCAGCGGAAAAGGATCACCGCGCCGTTTTCCTCATCATCCACGCCAATCCGCGCTTTGAGAGGCGCGAAGACGAGCCAGACGGGCCGTACGCGGCTTTTCTGCAGGCCCTAGAGCAAGAAGTCGTCCGCTTTGGCCGGCCAGTGGCCCTAGCCCACGGCGACTCCCACTATTTCCGCGTGGACAAGCCCCTGCGCCAAGCGGCCACGGGGCAGCGCTTGACGCGCTTCACGCGCATCGAACCCTTTGGCACGCCCGATATCCACTATCTGCGGGTGATCGTCGATCCAGCCGACAGCCATATCTTCCAAGTTCACGCCGAAATCGTCGAGGCCAATCTCGACTGAGCTAGGCTGCCGTACGCAGATAAACAGCCAAGCTATCGTTGAGGTGTTTCTCCTGTCTCACGAAGAATATCGCGCAACGGTCGAGTTTCTCCGCTTTCCTCATGCGCTTCTTCCATCAACAGGGCATCAACGGCATCCTGTAGGTGAAAAGGGAGCGTCTCCCAATCGGTTTCCCGAGCGATTTTTTGAAGTTCTGTCAATTTTACGCGAGGTCGATTATTTCCGGAGGCGTGGCATAGCCACCGGGGATGTGAGCAGCGAGCCACTCCGGCGCATCGCGTCGCGGCAGCGACAGGGCTGGCTCGCCTTTGCAGCTCAAGCGGTACAGCAGCCGGGCGTCGTCGAGCGAGTTGATATTCGACTTGATCGGCGGCGAATTGTGCAGGGTCATGTAGTTGTCCCACAGCGTCACATCGCCCGGCGCGTGCAAGTGGTCGTAGCGGAACTGCGGCTGCAGCACGTGCGCTTCGAGCCGGTCGAGAAACGCGCGCGATGCTTCCGCGGACATCCCTTCCACCTCAACCGCCGGCCGCACCCGTGGCCGCGACGCCCAGATTGGACTGTGCAGGGACTTGATCCCAGAGCGCGGGTTGGTGCGCACCAGCGGAGCGAGCCAGCCTTCGTCGCCCTCGTTCAACCGCCGCCGCAACTGCACTTGCTCCAGAGCCGCCTGCTCTGTCGGCGGCAGCGCTGCAAAGGCCGCGGCCGTGTCGGCAAAGGCCGTCTCGCCGTTCAACGGCAGACACTTGCGCAGCCGCATGAGTTCGCGGTCCGAGCCTTCGTAGTACGGATGAGCCTTGTCGTCATCGGGTGCCTGCACCCAATTCCCGCCAGGGGCATCGCGCGCCACCGGCGACTTGTGGGCGAGGAACATCGAGACGTAAATCGGCAAACGCTCGTACTCAATGTCCGTGTGCCACGAGCCGCCCCCAGTCACCCTAGCAGATGCGGCACTGCGCTCTCCCCGAAAGTTGGACACGACCAGTACCGCAGGCGACTCGTGCGGCAGGCATTGCAGTTGGCCGGGAAAGGCGGTGTTGACCGCAGCGGCCGTGCGCCGTTCAAAGGGAATCAATTCAAAGGGACCGTCGCTGTCGCCATCTTGCTGGGCCGGTTTACCCCCGCGCATGAAGTTATTGGGGTGCGGCACCGGCGCGCCCCAGTGGTTGGCGAAGCGCTCGAAGTGGGCTAGGGAAAAGGTCTCCAAGTCCTGCCCGGCAATGCTGACGATGCGAAACTGACTCAGGGCGTCCAGCAGCAAGGCGACTTGCTCGGGATTGAGCGGGCGGCATAGATCGATACCCATGAAGCGCCGCCCGGCACCGCTAACGGCCAGCGGCCCCTCGCTGCGGGCGTCCGCGCCGAATAATTCGCGCAGCCTTTTATCGAACAGTTCTGTCTTTTGGCCCATGATGCCCATCTTTTAGTGGTAGAGAATGTCCGCAACGGGCCGTGCAATGCTGACGATGCGTTTTTATCGTGACCCCTCGCGGTTCCCCCGACGCCTCCGCGGAGGAGCGGCGCTGGAATCTGCATCCGTCTGCCCTGCGGCGGCCTCAGTGTGTTCTCTGAGCAATTCGTCGAGAGCCTCGGAGGTATTCAAATAGTTGGACAATTCATAAGGCGTGATGCGAAAACGCCGCGCCCTCATCAGCGGGTCCGCCCCCCGCGCCAAAAGCAGGCGGGCCATCTCTAGCTGGTCGGCCATGACGGTTTTGTGCAAGGGCGCACTACCCCGGTCGTAACGGGTAAACCCACTGGCCAACCCATTGACATCCACACCGCGATCTAGCAAAAACTCCGCCGCTTCCAACGCGCCGCTATAGGCCGCAAAATTGAGCGCTTCCACCATAATCTGTTCGGCGGTGAGCACAGTGTCAGGATCGGGATGGAACAGATGGGCGGTCCCCTCTTTTAGCTGGCCTTCGGAGTCGAAAAACTCGGCCATCAGATCGACGCGGTTGACGCCAGCGGCAAAGCGCAAATCCACGTCCGCCCCCTCAGCGACCAACATGCGCGCCAGCTCCAGGTCCCTCTCCCTAAGCGCGTTCCATAAAATTTGGCCTCGATTGCGGTTCACATCCACGCCATTGGTCACTAGGAGTTGGATCATTTCTGGCTTGCTCTCGGCCCATTCGAGCGGGTCGCTTTCTATGAACATATCCAGCACGCTGATCGAGTCGTGCGTGGCGGCGTTCGGGTCGGCACCTGCTGAGATCAGAGCCGCGGCTAGTTCAACCGCGTTTTCGGGCAGCGGCACTCGCTGCGGCTCACCAGCGAGGTGGTGCAAGAGCGTAGCCCCGCGGAAGAACGGGTATTCGTAGTACTCGTCGAAATAGCCGCGCGCCGTCGCTAGCTCGGGATACTCAGCGAGCAGCTTCTGTAGCGTCTCGTTGTCTCCGGCATCGATGGCCTCCACAGCCTCGTAAAAGGCTTTGTGGTCGGCGTCGCTGCGGTCGCGGCCCTGGGGCGGCAGTTGCTCGCCTTCGTGCGGAATGGCCAAGGCGATCAATTCGGGTGGACGCCCGGACCGGCCTAGACGGTTGCCCAGCGGCACGACCACGTATTGGCGGCCACCGGCCACATAGCTCATCGGCGCACCGTAGGCATTGCTGGGCATCTCGACGCGGCCGATCTCCTCGCCCGACGCCAAATCGTACGCCCGCAGGTACGCGTCGCGATCGACGAAGTAGTCCCTGCCGGCGTCGGCTAGGCCGTGCGGGTCCTCGGAAGTAGCCAACAGGAGATTCGGCGTGGCCAAGACGAAGGTGCGGTTGTCCCAACCCATATCCGGCAGGTCGAGGTCTTTGAGCGCCGGGTGATCAACCGGGCCCTTACCCACCGTCGTCCGCCACAGATGCTCGCCGCTGTTGAGGTCAATCGCCGTAATACTGCCGTACGGGGGCTTGACCAGCGGCAGGCCCCGAGGACCGCGGATGTGCCGACCGGCGCGGGCAGAGAACGCCGAATAGGCATCTAGGTCGCGTACCGGCCGCAGCTCCACATTGGTAATGGCCATGTGCGACGGCACGTACAGCACACCTGTGCGCGGGTCCGCCGCGCCCCCAGCCCAGTCAGCTCCACCGGCTTGGCCCGGAACTAACAAGACCCCCTTCTCCGTCGGCGGCGTATAGAGCGGACCGTAGTCGTACCGGGCGAGAATGGCCTTGGCTTCCTCGCGCAGCTCAGGCGTAAAGTCGATCAGGTCGTCCTCGCTGATGCCCTGGCGCTCAAAGGGAGCCGGCTTGGTCGGAAAGGGCTGCGTCGGCGAGGTCTTTTCCCACGCTACCTGCGACTGCGGCACCGGCTTTTCCTCAATCGGCCAGATCGGCTCGCCAGTTACGCGGTCAAAGACAAAGCAAAAAGCCTGTTTCGTAAGCTGGGCGACGATCTTGCGCGCTTGGCCATCGACGACCACGTCCAACAGCAGGGGAACAGCCGCCGGGTCGTAGTCCCACAGGCCGTGATGGACGAGTTGATAGTGCCACACCCGCTCGCCGGTCTCAGCCTTCAGACATACCACCGACTCGCTGAACAGGTTGTCGCCGGGGCGCTCGCCGCCGTAGTAGTCGTGGCTGGCCGTGCTCACCGGCAGGTAAAAGTTGCCCAGTTCCTCGTCGGCTGTCATGGTAGCCCAGACATTGGCCGCACCGTAGGTCTTCCACGCATCGTTTTCCCACGTCTCGTTGCCGTATTCGCCTTCCTGCGGAATCGTATGAAACTCCCACACTTTCTCGCCGGTGCGTGCGTCGAAGGCCTGCACATCGCCCGGGGGCATGTATTCGGGCGGCGGCCTGAAGTTCGCATCCATGATCGCCGAGCCAACGGCAACCACGTTGCGGCAGACCACGGGCGGAGCCGTAATTCCATAGCTCCTGCGTTCCCTTTCACTCAGCGGCCGGCGCAGCAAGGACCCCAAATCGACGCGGCCATTCTCGCCAAAGTTGGGGTCGGGCTGGCCGGTCTTGGCGTCGATGGAGTACAGATAGGAGGTCGAAGTCGCCAAAAACACCCGCTCGACCTCGCCATCGGTCCAATAGCTCACCCCGCGCGAATTGCCCGCGAAAGTGGAACTGGCCTTCCAAGATTCTGGGTCGAACGCCCACAGTTCCTCGCCGCTTTGGCCGTCAACAGCCGAGAGGATGTTGTATGGCGATCCGTAGTAGAGCACGCCATTGACGGCCAGCGGCGTGCCGCGATTGTTGCTGAAGCGGGGACCACCGCGCCGCCGATCACCCCGACCTCGTCCCCGGTCCCGATCCCGATCACGGCTTCGGTTGGCTCTCGCCATCTCGTAGATCTGCTGATCGCGGGGCCGGTAGCGCCAGACCACGCGCAACTGGTCGAAGTTGTCGCGATTGATCTGGTCGGCCGGAGTGTAGCGGGTGCCGCCCTGATCGGCTCCGTAATACGGCCAATCGACCTCGTCGGCAAACGCCGCTCCCGCTAACGACAGCGATAACAAAACCGACAAGGATCGATGGGCGCGTTTATTCACTGGAATTCTCCTCTTCCGTTCGATTACCCGCCTTCTCTACTGCGGCCTCATGGTGCTCTTTGAGCAGCTCGTCGAGGGCCCTAGAGGTCTCTAAATAGTAAGTCCACCCATAAGGCGTGGTGTCATAGGCCCGGTCTCCCACCAGCGAGTTCGCGCCCCGCGCCAAAAGCAACTGGGCCATCTCTAGCTGGTTGGTCATGACGGTTTTGTGCAGAGGCGTACTGCCGTGGTCGAAACGATGAAACTCACCGGCAAAGCCGTCGATATCCGCACCGCGATCCAACAAGAATTCCGCCGCTTCCAACGCGCCGCTATAGGCCGCAAAGTTAAGCGCTTCCACCACGATCTGCTCGGCGGTGAGCACGGTGTCTGGGTTCGGGTGATAGAGATGGCCTGTTCCCTCTTTCAACTTGCCCTCCGAGTCGAAGAATTCCGCCATCAGATCGACGCGATTGACCCCAGCGGCAAAGCGCAAATCCACGGGCGCACCCGCCGCAATCAACATGCGAGCCAGCTCCAAGTCTTCCTCTATAAGCACGTCCCACAGCACCCGACCTCGGTTGCGCTCTAAGTCCGCGCCCTCGGTGGCCAAAAGCTGCACCATCTCGGCCTTGCTCCCAGCCCAATCGAGCTGGTCACTGCTTACCACCAAGTCCAGCACGGCAACCGTATCGTACGTAGTGGCATTGGGGTCGGCATCTGCTGAGAGCAGAGCCGAGGCTAGCGCAACCGCGTTTGCGGGCAACGGCGCTCGTTGCGGCTCGCCGACTACGTGATGCAAGAGCGTCGCCCCGCGAAAATAAGGGTATTCGTAGTATTCGTCGAAATAGCCCCGCGCCGCCGCTAGCTCGGGATAATCAGCGAGCAGCTTCTGCAGCGTCTCGGTGTCGCCAGCGTCGATGGCTTTTACGGCCTCGTAAAAGGCTTTGTGGTCGGCATCGCTGCGGTTGGGGGCTTGGGGCGGCAGTTCCTCGCCTTCGCGTGGAATGGCCAAGGCGACCAATTCGGGCGGGCGACCCAATTCGCCTAGATAATAGTTGCCCAGCGGTACAACCACGTATTGGCGACCACCGGCCGTATAGCTCATCGGCGCGCCATAGGCGTTGCTCGGCAATTCGACGCGGCCAATTTCCTCGCCCGACGCCAACTCGTACGCCCGCAGGTACGCGTCGCGATCAACGAAGTAATCCTCACCGGCGTCGGCGAGGCCGTGCGGGTCCTGCGAAGTGGCCAACAGGAGATTCGGCGTGGCCAAGACAAAGGTTCGGTTGTCCCAGCCCATATCCGGCAAGTCGAGGCCCTTGAGCGCTGGGTGATCCACTGGCCCCTTGCCCACCGTCGTCCGCCACAGGTGTTCTCCGCTGTTGAGGTCAATGGCGGTGATACTGCCGTACGGAGGCTTGACCAGCGGCAGACCCCGAGGGCCGAGGACGTGCGTGTTGGCGGTGGCAGCAAACGCCGAGTGAGCCTCCGGATCATCAACCGGATGCAGTTGCACGGTGGTAATGGCCATGTGCGACGGCACGTACAGCACACCCGTGCGCGGATCGGCCGCACCGCCGGCCCAGTCGGCACCGCCCCATTGGCCGGGAACCGACAAAACACCCTTCTCCGTCGGCGGCGTGTAGAGCGGACCGTAGTCGTATTCGGCGAGAATGGCCTTGGCTTCCTCGCGCAGCTCAGGCGTGAAGTCGATCAAGTCGTCCTCGCTGATGCCTTGGCGCTCAAAGGGAGCCGGCTTGGTCGGAAACGGCTGCGTCGGCGAGGTCTTTTCACTTGGCACCTGCGATTGCGGCACCGGCTTTTCCTCGATCGGCCAGACCGGCTCGCCAGTCTCGCGGTCAAAGACAAAACAGAAGGCCTGTTTCGTAAGCTGGGCGACGATCTTGCGCGCTTGGCCATCGACGACCACGTCCAACAGCAGAGGCACGGCCGGCGGATCGTAGTCCCACAAGCCGTGATGGACGAGCTGATAGTGCCACACTCGCTCGCCAGTCTCGGCCTTTAAGCAAACGACCGACTCGCTGAACAGGTTGTCGCCGGGGCGCTCGCCGCCGTAGTAGTCGTGGCTGGCCGTGCTCACCGGCAGGTAGAAATTGCCCAACTCCTCGTCGGCGGTCATCGTCGCCCAGACATTGGCCGCGCCGTACTTTTTCCACGCATCGCTTTCCCACGTCTCGTTGCCGTATTCGCCCTCTAACGGGATCGTGTGGAATTCCCAGACCTTCTCGCCGGTACGCACGTCGAAGGCCTGCACGTCGCCGGGAGGGGTGTACTCGGGCGGCGGCTGGAAGCGCCAGTCGCCCATGGCCGAGCCAACGGCGACCACGTTGCGGCAAACTACGGGCGGGGACGTGATTCCGTAGTTCCAGCGCTGCCTTTCGTCCAGCGGCCGACGCAGCGAAGCCCCCAAATCGACGCGCCCATCCTCGCCGAAGTTCGGGTCGGGTAGGCCAGTCTTGGCGTCTATGGAATACAAATGGGAAGTCGAAGTCGCCATAAATACCCGCTCGACCTCGCCATCGGTCCAATAGCTAACCCCGCGCACATTGCCCAAGAAGCGGAAGTTCATCCGCCAAGCCTCTGGGTCAAAGGTCCACAGTTCCTCGCCACTTTGGCCGTCGAGAGCTACGAGGATGTTGAAGGGCGAGGCATAGTAGAGCACGCCGTTGACGGCGAGCGGCGTCCCTCGATTGTTGTCGAAGTAAAGATTGCGCCCCACCGGGTTGGGGCCAGCCGTCTCGTAGATTTGCTGATCGGGGGGGCGGTAGCGCCAGATCACGCGCAATTGATCGAAGTTATCGCGATTGATCTGGTCGGCGGGAGTGTAGCGAGTACCGCCCTGATCGCCACCGTAATACGGCCAATCAACCTCGTCGGCAAATGCCGCCGTCGCGAGCAAAAGTGACAATAACGCCAGCAAGGTCCCACAGGCTCGTTTGTTCACGCTTTTTCCTCTATTGTTTTTTCGTTTCCTTGGCCGCCGCGTCATGTGCGCCGATGGCCTTGCGCATAGCGTCGTTGTCGTAGTAGCCAGCCCAGTCGTAGGGCGTCTCGCCCCAGCGCGCATCCCCAATTGTCGTGGATGCACCCTTTTCTAGCAAATAGCGAATCAGATCGACATCTTCGGTATCCACGGCCTTGTGCAGGGCCGTGCTACCCCAGTCCCATTCCCAGAAAAAGCCGACTAAAGCGTCGATATTGGCACCTTTCTCCAGTAGGAAGTCAATGGCCTCCCGACCGCCGCTGTACACTGCGTAGTGCAGCGCCTCATTGACGACCTGCTGGCCGCTGAGGACGGTGTCGGGGTTGGCGCGATAGAGACGGTTGGCCTCCGGCGTCGGTACACCGTCTTTGAAAAAGCCAGCCATCAAATCCGTGCGATTAAGTCCAGCGGCAAAGCGCAAATCTACCTCGGCCCCGGCGCTGAGGAGCATCTCGGCCAGCTTTCTTTCGCGGCTGATCAGCAGGTCGTGCAGCAGCTTGCCGTTGTTGCGGTTCGGGTCAGCCCCCTTCTCGTATAGCAGCGCGAGCAGGTCGCCCTTAATCTCAGCCCACTCAAGTTGAATAGCGGTCGCCGCAAGCTCCGCTGTAGTCGTCGAATCGAGCGTCGCTGCATTGGGGTCTGCTCCTGCGTCGAGTAGAATCTCGGCCAAGCTCACGGCATTATCGGGCAAGGCCGCGCGCAGCGGTGCGCCGGCCGTCAGGTGCAAGAGCGTGGCACCGCGCAAGTTGGGGAATTCGTACCACTCGTCCAAAAAGCCGCGTGCCTTCACTAACCCTGCGTGCTTTTTGAGGAGCCTGCTTAGCTGCTCGCTATCGCCCGCGTCGAGTGCCGCCACGGCCTCGTAGAACGCCTCGTGGTCGGCGTCTTTGCGACTCTTGCCCTGCTCGGGGATGACCTCGCCCGGGCGCGGAATGGCCAAGGCGACCAGCTCGCTTGGCCGGTAGGAGTCACCCAACGACAAGACCACGTATTGGCGACCATCTGCTTGGTAAACAGCCGGGCTGGCATACGCATTGCCCGGCAATTCGACTTGGCCTACCAATTCGCCCGTCGCCGGATCAAAGGCCCGCAAATACGCCTCGCGCTCGACAAAGTATCCTTGACCAGCCGCCGGGCCGAAATGGCCATCGCGTGGATCTTCGGTCACAGTCAGCAGCAGCGTCGAGGTCAACAGCGGAAAGGTCCGCGAGGGCCAACCCAGATCCTCTTTGATTTCGAGGTCGCGCAGCAGAGGATGGTCAATCGGGCCGCGACCCATCGGCCGCATCCACAGATGCCGGCCCGTGTTGAGATCAATAGCGGTGAGGCGACCGTAGGGCGGCTTGAGCAGCGGCAGGTTCTTCGCGGCGGTGAAGTTGTGGTTGAAGACGCCAATATAGGCCGAAGAAGCCTCGTCATCGTCGGTCGGGCGCAGCGTTACTAGATAGGGCATGGTCTTGGAAGGCACGTAGAGGACGCCCGTCGCCGGATTCACGGCACCGCCCGACCAATCTGAGCCACCTAGCAGACCCGGCACGAAAACCGTTCCCTTTTCCGCAGGCGGCGCATACAAGGAGCCGTAGCTATGCCCCTCAATCGCCTCCATCGCCATTTGCCGCAACTCGGGCGTGAAGTCGATCAGGTCATCCACACTTAAGCCTTGGCGGTCGTAAGGCCGAGGCCAAACGGGGATCGGCTGGGTTTCAGAGACCGCTTCGCCGACAATGGTCGAGGCGGGCACTGGCATTTCGATGATCGGCCACACGGGCGCGCCCGTGATCCGGTCGAAGACAAAACAGAAGGCCTGTTTAGTTAGCTGGACCACGGCTTTGATCGGCTTGCCGTCAACCTCGATATCGACGAGGATCGGCGCAGCGGGCGGATCGTAGTCCCAAACTCCGTGATGGGCAATCTGGAAGTGCCAGACCCGAGCACCGGTCCGGGCGTCGAGACAGACGATGCTGTCGCCGAAGAGATTGTCGCCGGGGCGCTCGCCGCCGTAAAAGTCATTGCTCGGCGTGCTAACCGGCAGATAGACATAGCCCAACGCCGGGTCGAGGCTCATCATCGACCACACATTGGCTCCCCCAAAGTCCCTCCACGACTCTGCGCCCCAAGTCTCATTGCCGAAGGTGCCCTCTTGCGGAATCGTCTCAAAGATCCACTTTTGCTCGCCCGTGCGCACATCAAAGGCGCGCACATCGCCCGGCGGCATGGGCCGGGGCACGGGCCGACCGCGAATGTCGGGGATGGACGAGCCGACGATGGCCAAGCTGCCGTAGATCATCGGTGGCGAGACCGAAACATACTCGCCGCGCTGCACCGCCCGGCGCATGCCTTGGGTCAGATCGACGCGCCCGCTATCGCCGAAGGCGGGGTCGGGCTGGCCGGTTTCGGCGTCGAGCGAGTGGAGATAGCCGTCGGTCGTGCCGAAGAGCGCGCGCTTGGCCCCGTCCTCTTCCCAATAGGCCACGCCTCGGTGGGTGCTGGGGAACCACTCTTGGTCGCGCCACGATTCAGGGTCGAAGTTCCACAACTCCTCGCCAGTGGCCGCGTCGAGTGCAGCGACGATGCCAAAGGGCGAGCTGACGTAGAGTACGCCATTGATTACTATCGGCGTACTGCGATAGTAGTTTCTATCGACGTCGTGCTCTGCGAGAATTTCCGCCTCGGGGGGCCGCCAGCGCCAGACGATGCGCAGGTCGGCGAAGTTGTCGCGGTCAATCTGAACGAGCGGCGAGTACTTGGTGCTGCCCGCGTCGCCGCCGTAGTAGCGCCAGTCCGCTGGCTGGGATGGACTGGCCGAATAGATAAGTAGAAGAAAAAATAAACGAACGACGCAATCGGTCTGTCTCACGCTCTCCTCTCTTCATATAAGGTCTCAAGCGAAGGAAGAGTTGGCGTTAAACAGTGTCAACGAGGCCGTTTGCGCCGTATCGACCGGTGTGCTGCCACCTGTGACGGTAGCACCCAAGCCCCACCCGCTGCCAGCGGCAGCGCAAACTGCAGAGATACTGCGTAAGTCGGTTAATAATTGTTGACAGTGTAACAAAACATATTACACTTTTATAAGTGATCACAAGTTTCAAGCATAAAGGGCTTGTCGAACTTTTTGAACGGGGTCATAGCCGCCGGATTCGTTGGGATTTGCAAAGGCGCTGCTTACGTCGTTTGGAAATTCTCGACCAAGCGGAATCATTGGCAGACTTGAATATACCGGGGTTCAACTTTCACGGTCTGCAAGGGGTACCCAAACGTTATAGTATCCACGTCAATGGCCCGTGGTGTATCACGTTCGAATGGCAAGATGGCGATGCACTCAGGGTCAATCTTGAGCAATATCATTGAGGTGACAATGGCCGAATATCCCATCAACCGTCCGTTGCAGCGTGCGCCTGTTCATCCGGGTGAGATTCTGCGTGAAGATGTATTGCCGTCGCTTGAGTTATCGGTTAGTGAAGCGGCTCGACGACTCGGTGTTTCGCGTCAACAATTGCATCGCGTTCTGGCTTGTACGCATCCGATTACAACAGAAATGGCACTTAGAATAGGAAAACTCGTCGGCAACGGTCCTATGCTCTGGTTGCGCCTGCAACAAGCTTGTGATTTGTGGCGTGTAGAGCAGCGTTTGGAAGACGAACTTGCAAAAATAAGACCTGCAGATTTGACGCACTCCCAGAGCTAAAGCATTACTGGCACTGTGCCGAACTGATCGCGGCCCCTATTCAGCGGTACTGGTCCAAGTTCCCCTTGTACTCCAAACCCAGCACTTCTCGGCCTCGCGCCGTATTGCAGGTGGCGTCGGCTTCGGGCGTGCCGACTACGTGCAATACGTCGAACTTCACCTCGTCTTTTTCTAAGGCTAATCGGCAGGCTTCGGCCAAATCGTGGCGGCAGACCAAGCCGTTGCGGGCGTTCAATGGTTCCCGGTATTTGCCGATCCCCAAGCGCGAATCCACGATGTAGTCGGGCCGCAAGACTACGATGGGCAGCCCAAAAGCTTCGTGGATCTGGCGGCACATTTCCTCCTGCAGTCGCTTGCACACCGCGTACAAGCTGCCGTCGGGCCGCCGCACTTCCGAGGAGAAGAAAATCCCCTCGGGATGCACGGTCTGGCACGAGCCGATGTGCACTACTTTGCGGACGCCCTGCTCTTGGGCCGCTTGCAGGACATTCCACAGACCCTTGAGGTTGATGAGAAAAGGCTTGTCGTCGTTGGGATCGCCGACGAAGTAAACCGCGGTGTGAATGACGCAATCTACGCCGCTGATGGCTCGCTCCACCGCGTGGTAATCAGCTATATCGCCGTGGACCACTTCGCCGCCGTTCCAATCGCCGTCTAGGTCGCGATACGCCTCCCAAGCTTGGGGTCCGTAGTCAAAGGCGCGGAGGTCGTGTTTGCCAGCCAGATTTTGCAAGACGGCGCGGCCCAGCCAACCGGCGGCACCGAAGACTACTATTTTCATGGGGGATTCCTTTCTCGAAATTGCCGATGACATCGCGTTCTGTGTCTATCTGCGTCCATCTGCGGATCGTCTGGTGAATGCTGTAGGATTGCTATATCACGCCTAAATCACCGCTGCTCATAGCGGTCGGCGCGGCGGCGGCCCAATAGCTTTGGGCACAGGCTGCGGAAGTCCTCGGGCATGCGCTCGTACGTCTCTGGCCACAGAGGCTGGTGGCCGCCTTCAATCCAATTGTTAAACCAAGGAGGGTAATACGCGATATTCAGCCCTATCCGCATGTCCTCGCTCTGATTGGCCCGGGCTTGGTGAAAAAGCCCCCCGTGCCACAGCATCACGGAACCAGCACGGCCTTCCACGGGCTTGATCAACGGGTTATCAGCACCCATATCGGGTGGTGGAGCGGGCCGCCGCGACCGGTGGCTCATGGGCACGACGCCAGTGGCGCCGTTGGCCGCGGTAAAATCCGTCAGCATCCAGATGGTGTTGATCATCCACGGCACGTCGGGCACCTGGGCAAACGATCCCGCAGAATCGACGTGTAAATGCTGAGCGGGGGCCCCAGGCCAAGTCGGCTTGGAGCACGCTTCGACGACGCGGCAGCGCGGCCCCAAAAAGTGCCGCGCAAGGGCCACGGTATCCGGGTGGAAGGCGCAGTTCCAAACCTCGTCGTCCTGGTTGAGCATGCCGAACAAGGTTTGATAGTACTCGTCGCCCACGATGTAGTCTTGGCAGCGCGGATCGCTGTGCAGCGCTAGACAGCGGCGGCCCAACGCTAAGGCGGCCGCCCGGGGTATGCGGTCTTTTAGCACGCAGTACCCATACGCGTCTAGATGCTCGGCCGCGGCTTGCAATTCTTCGTTCACGTCTCTACCTCCACGCCGGCTTCTTGGGCGACCTGCACTAGCTGGCTCCAGACCCCTTCTTCCACCGGGATGCCTTCGCGCCGGTAGCGCGCCTCCGCAGCGAATTCGCGTTCGCCCGGCACCAGCACCCCGTTGCTGCCACGCGCTGGTGCAGACGAGCGCACATAGGCGATCATGCGGTCTAATTCAGCGCGGAAGCGCTCGGCATCGCCCCAAGCAGCCGCATCCACCACCAATAGCCACATCGTATTGGCATTGGATTCCAGTCCCTCCTCGCGCCAAGTGGGCTCGCCCATCAGGCAGCTAAAAATCTGAGCCATGAGACCCAAGCCAAAGCCCTTGTATCCTTGGTCTCCGCCAAAGGGCAGTATCGCCCCGGCCTCGTACAGGTCGGCTGGGTCGGTCGAAGGCGCTCCGCTCCGATCTACCAAGGTGCCTTCGGGCAACGCTTGCCCGGTATCCCGATATAGGCGCACGCGTCCTTCGGGCAGGGCCGCGGTTGAAAAATCCATTACTACGGGCTGGTCCGAGGTGGGAGCCGCAAACGCAATGGGGTTGGTGCCCAGCCGCCCTTCGCGTCCACCAAACGGCGCTACCCAATGCCCCTCGCCCGACGTGCTGCAGGTAACCAGTGCCACGCACTGGGCCTGCGCGGCCTGTTCCGCGTACGCTCCCAAGCGCCCCACGTGACGACAGCGGCGCAGACTAACACTGCCCAAGCCAAACCGCTGGGCGCGCTCGATCGCCAACTCTGTGGCCCGCTGGGCCCCGGTCTGGCCGAAGTTCCACTGGCCATCCACCAGCGCAGTTGCAGCAGCACCCTCTCGCACCAACACCTCCGCGCCCGGCACAATGGCACCGCGACGAATGTCTTCTACGTATTGCTGTATGCGCAACACCCCGTGCGAAGGCAAACCCATGAGATCGGCCTGTACCAACAGGCGGGCCACGGTTTGCGCCTCTTGAGCCGGGGTGCCGTAAGCCTCAAAAATGCCGGCAGCTAACCGCTCCAGCGCGTCGGCTTGAAATCGTCTCGTCATATAGCAATTTGTTTCTACTACTCTGCGTCTATCTGCGTCTATCTGCGTCTATCTGCGGATTCTCTAGTAAACTCACTCCACGACAAAGGTCGCACGGGTCTCTCGGCTCTCTTCGTACCCAATGCGGATCGCCTTGGCCCGCAAGGTGGTCGTCCCAGCTTCCATACGCAACGGCTCGGTGTAGAGGTGCCAGTGCGGATCGTCGTCCACGGCGTACGCCATAGAAGCACCCTGCGTAGCGCAGTGGAGTTGCACCAGTAGCGGTCCCCGGAATGTACCGCCTTCCAGCGCCGGCTCGATCCCAAGGCTGTCGGCGCAGATGGGCACGCACACCGGCGAGGCCGTCTGCGGCTGTTGGCCATTGGGATACCACTGCCGCACCATTTCGCTTTCCGCCATGCGGCCCATGTCGCCCACTTCTCCCAGCCATTCGTCCAAGGCTCCGCGCAGGCGATCCCGCTCCTGCTGGTACTGGGGATTGGCCGCCAAGTTGTCGATCTCGTGCGGGTCGGCTTCGGTGTCGTACAGCTCTTCGACCGGTCTCGGGTAGCGGAACATGACCGATTGCGTCTCGTCCAGCTCGTCGGCCAAGTGCAAGCGCCACATTTCCTGCACAATGGGATGCCGATTGCGATAGGGGATCCACGCCAAGTAGGGGAGGTCTGGCCGACAGTTGCGGATGTACTTAAAGCGGCGGTCGCGCACGGCCCGCACCATGTCGTACGCCTCGTCGTGCCGGTCGCGGCTCGCGTATATGTACTCCCTAGACGGTTGGGCTTGGGACCCCAAAAACGCACGGCCCTGTATATGGGCGGGCACATCAATTCCCGCGAGCGAGAGCATTGTAGGGCCTAGATCGACGGTGCTTACCAAGTCCCCACAGACCTGTCCCGCTTCCATGCCGGGGCCGCGGGCGATCAAGGGCACGTGAATGCCCGCGTCGTACGGCCAGCGCTTGCCGCGCGGCAGCGGGCCGTGATCGCTCCAGTGAAAAACGTACGTATTCTCGGACAAGCCGTCTTCGTCGAGTTGTTGCAGGAGCTGGGCCAGCTCTTGGTCGCTGTGCGCAATATGCGTGTACATCCGCGCCATGGCTTGGCGCACTATGGGGGTATCGGGGAAATAGGGCGGCAGCGGGATGGCATCTGGGTCGAACTCCGGCTCGGGGCATTTCTCGGGCCACATGCCGCTTTCGTGGGTGCGCGTGGGGTTGAAGACCGCGAAAAACGGCTGGTCTGGATCGGGACGGTCGCGCCAATGGGCGTGCGGGCCGAGTGCGTCCCAAGCGGTCAGCGGGGGAGTAAACTGGTAGTCGGTCTTGGCGTTGTTGCTGCAGTAGTAACCAGCCGCCCGCAGATATTCCGTAAAGCACTTTACGTAGTGCGGCACAACGGCCGAATACGGCGTGGGCATCTCCGGCGTAGCGCGATTGGCGTGCGTCGTGCGCATGTGGTGGGTACCGATGGAGATCGAGTACATGCCGGTGATAATGGCCGACCGGGCTGGAGCACAGACGCCGGCCGTGGAGAAACAGCGCGTCCAGCGGCACCCCTCGGCTGCGAGCCGGTCCAACGTGGGCGTGCGCGCCACTGGGTCGCCGTAGCACCCGTACCGGGGATTGGTATCCTCAAATGAAATCCACAGAAAATTGGGTTTGCGATTCTTGGCCATAAGACTCCTTGCCTTGATTTTTGCTGACAACGTAGCGATTCGCACCTCCCGCGCCCACCGCGCGGAAAACTGTAGCGGAACGCGGCAAACTGTCAAGCGCGTGACTCACCCGCACCTCGGCTGTTTGGGTGCCGGGACAGGGTTGTTTACGCCCTACTCGTTGTGCATACTATGCGCTGCTAATTCTCAAAAACAAACGACGCCGAGAAGAAGCCGCCATGAATCAGAGCAGTCCGGCCACAGCCTTGCGACCGCATGCCTATCGCCACCTAGAAGCACTGCTGAAAGAGGCCGACGTGCGCATCGGCGGAGATCGGCCCTGGGATGTAGCGGTCCACGACGACCGCTTTTTTCCGCACGTGCTATCCCATGGATCGCTGGGCGCGGGCGAGGCGTACGTGAATGGGTGGTGGGACTGCCCGCAGCTAGACGAACTTTGCGCGCGGATTTCGCGCGGTCGGCTGGACCTGAAGTCGCGTGGTCGCCACCTGCTGCTGCCTTATCTGAAGTCGCGGCTGCTCAACCTGCAAACGCCTGCCCGCTCCTTCCAAGTCGGCCAGCGCCACTACGATATAGGGAACGATCTGTACCGGGCTATGCTCGACCAGCGCATGATCTACAGTTGCGGTTACTGGCGCAATGCCGCCAATTTAGACGAGGCACAAGAAGCCAAGCTCGACTTGTGCTGCCGCAAGCTAGGGCTGGAGCCGGGGATGAGCCTACTCGACATCGGCTGCGGCTGGGGCGGCACCCTGCGGTTTGCGGTTCAGCGCTATGGAGTCAAAGGGGTGGGCGTCACTGTCTCCAAGGAGCAGGCAAAACTGGCGGAGGAGACGTGCCACGGGCTGCCGGTGGAGATTCGCTTGCAGGACTACCGCGCCTTAGACGAGCGCTTTGACCGCATCTTGTCGATCGGTATGTTTGAACACGTGGGCGTCAAGAACTACTCCACCTTTATGCAAACGGTCAAACGCTGCCTCGCTCCAGACGGGCGCTTTTTATTGCAGACCATCGGTCGCAACAGCTCGGCGGCCAGTAACGATCCTTGGATTGAGCGCTACATCTTCCCCAACTCCGTGTTGCCTTCGGCCAAGCAGATTGCCACGGCCGCTGAGAGGCTCTTCGTCTTAGAGGACTGGCACGCCTTCGGCCAGCATTACGACCGGACGCTGATGGCTTGGCACGCCAACTTCAACGAAGCTTGGAGCGAATTCAAGGCCCACTACGACGAGCGCTTCTACCGGATGTGGACGTTCTACTTGCTAGCCTGTGCTGGCTCCTTCCGCGCTCGGTCGAACCAGCTCTGGCAAGTGCTCTTCTCGTCCGACGGAATCGAGGGATCCTACGAAGTGCCTCGGTAAAAGGTGATTGCGGAGACAACACATTCAGGAGGTCGATCTTGGCCGAAGTGAAACACCTAGCCATGGAAGCGCTAACCGCCGGGTTAGACGCCATTCGTCAGTCGCCCAAAGCCACGGGCGTACTGGAACTCATCGTGCGGCGACCGCAGACCGAGACGCGGGAAGTCTTAGACGTGGGAGAACTCGATCTAGTCGAAGGGCTGGTGGGCGACAATTGGAAACAGCGCGGCAGTTCGCAAACCGCAGATGGATCGGCGAATCCAGACACGCAACTCACGCTGACCAACGCCCGCTTGACGGCCTTAGTGGCCCAAGAGAAGCAGCGTTGGCCCCTAGCAGGGGATCAGCTATACGTCGACTTCGACCTAAGCGTGGACAACATACCGCCCGGAACGCGTTTGTCCCTAGGCGCGGCCGTAATCCAAATCACGGAGCCGCCTCACACTGGCTGCAAAAAATACGCCGCTCGCTTCGGGCTGGACGCCCTGAAATTCATCAGTTCTCCAGAGGGCAAACAGCTTCAACTGCGCGGCGTCAACGCCAAGGTCATTCGCCCGGGCGCAATACGGGTTGGAGACGCCGTGAAGAAGCTGTGAGCCCAGCCTAGCCCCGGCCGACTCGGGCCGAGGACCGATCGCATGGTTCTAAAACCCGCCGCCCTGCGGACCGTCTCCACCCCCTCGCGGCCCACCGCGCTGGCGCTGCTGCTGGCGTTGCGCCTGCTGTAGATGCGTCTTTAGAGCCTCGATCTGCTCGGCGTCTAACGCCGTGGCGAGCGCGGCCATGATTTTCTCGCGCATCTTGCTCTGCTGCTCGCGCATTTTCTCGCGCAGAGCCCGAAAATCGGTCTCGCCACCGCGGGCGCTGCTGAACATTTCCGCCATCATCTGCTGTTGCTCGACGAATAGCGGCTTAAGCGCCTGCCGCAGCGCGACTAGCTGCTTGTCGGTCACGTTGAACTTCTCGTCAAAGGCCAGTAGGGCAAAAGTCTGCTCCGGGGTCATGCCGCCACCCGTGCCGCCACGTCTGCCTCCTGGCTGGGCTTCGAGCGCCACGGCGCTTGACAAACAAACAGCGACAATCCATAAGGCCATCTTGCGAATGCGCATCTCGATTCTCCTTGTATAAGTTTTGCGGGACACTACGGCTAATTAGACACGCTATCGCCGCAATTCATTCCCTCGCTTTGGCAGCAGTTGATTCGACCGACGAGGTCGGGCAACTTTCGGTCTAGTACGTCCACTGTCGCGGTAGCGGCCGCTCGCGCTCTAGCAGCCGCTCTAGCAGCCGCTTGCGCACCGCTTGCAACTGGTCGGCGTATTCGCTTTCGCCCGCCACATCCTCGTAGGCCAGCGGATCGCGCTCCAAGTCGAAGAGTGCCTCCGCTCCGCTGGCATCCACCACGTAGCGCAACCCCTCCACGCGCAGCGTTTTCCAGTGTCGCTCAGGTTGAGTCATTTCTGTGATGGCGCAGCCGCGACCGTCGCCTTCCTCGCCGCGCAAATCGGCCAGCAGAGAGCTGCCTTGCAATGCGTCCGGCCGCTGAATTGCGGCCGCTTCCAGCAGCGTCGGCACCACGTCTAACGCCTCGACGATGCGAGGGCAATGCCCACCGGCACTTGCTCCGGCGGGCCAGCGCATCAGCAGGGGGACGCGCGAAGCCGCGTCGTGCCCGGGGTAGCCCTTGCCGTAGCGCAGATGTTCGCCGAGCCATTCGCCGTGGTCGGACGTGAAGACGACGATGGTGTTGTCCGCAATGCCGAGCCCGTCGAGCTGGTCGAGGATGCGGCCGACGTGGTGATCGACCTCGGATACCATGGCGTAGTAGCCGTGGCGCGCGGAGCGCAACTCGTCGTCGGAAAAGTGCTGTGGGCCTCGGCGGGCGTCGAGGGCCGGTGGGAAGGGCGGCAACGTCAGCGCGGCTGGATCGTAGAGATCGAGAAACTCCTGGGGAGCCACCCACGGATCGTGCGGCGAATAGAAGCCAGCGACGCAGAGAAAGGGGGCGTCCCTGTGGCGCGTCAAAAACTCCATGGTCTGCTCGGCGACAAACGCCGTGTGGGTCAACTCGCTGCGACAGCGGCTGGCCAAGGCGCGCTTGACAAAGCGCTCTTCTGGATGCGCGATCCCGTCGCGGACGTTCATGATCCGCTTCCACTCGATTGAACTGGGGGCCTCGCCGAGGCTGACGTGGTCGAGCTGCTCGGGGGCCTGCGCCGCCACCCAAGCGCGGTAAGCGTCGTGATAGGAACCCGGCTCGTCCGAGATTTCCAAGTGATCGAAGCCGTAGTCGGGGTGAGGCTCGCGGTGGTCGCGGTTGGCGTGCGGCAAAAAGTGCAGCTTGCCTATCTGGCCGCTGCAATAGCCGTAGTTGCGCAGTAGGCGCGGCAAGGTCGGCGCGTCCTCGGGCACGGGCACACCCATGTGCGAAAGTCCTAGCGTGGATGGATACTGTCCGGTGAGAAAGCTCACGCGGCTAGGCATGCAGACCGGATTCTGCACAAAGCAGTGGTCGAAATTTACCCCGGCAGCAGCGAGCCGGTCCAGGTGCGGCGTGCGGATTTCGGAGTTGCCGTTGACGCCAAGGGCATCCCACCGCTGTTGATCCGTGTAGAGTATGAGAATATTCGGTCGCTGCATAGTTAGCGTGGATTCCTTGGAGATGCTGTGTGGATGAGGCTATGGACCGGTCCGTGTCGGCGTCTGCTTGGCACACGCTGATTTTCGCCGCCTCCTAAAAAATCGCTGCGGAAAATCCGGGCCGATAATCGGACTCAGCGGGAACCAAAGCACCGCGTGGACGACCTTGATTACTTTGTACAAGACGTTTCTCATGGTTTTCCTTCCTCGGCAAAGAGTTGCTCAGCTACCGCGGCCATCAGCTCTGGGCCGTCGCTCTGGCGGAAGAGGAACCGCACCTTGCCCTGCTGATCGATCAGGTAGGTATAGGTCGAGTGATCGACTAAGTAGGCTTCCTGCTCATCTCCGAGGCTATAGTGAGCACCATACTGGCGCACCACTTGGTCGATTTCCTGCTTGTCGCCGCGCAGGCCAACCGCATCAATGGCGAAGTAGTCGAGGTATTCCGCCAGCTTCTCCTGCGTATCGCGCTTGGGGTCCACGGTAACGAAGAGGGTCGTCAGCTCCTGCTGGCGCTCGTCTAAAAGCTGATAGACGCGGCCCATTTTCGACAGGGTCACCGGGCAGATGTCGGGGCAATAGGTGTACCCGAAGAAGAGCATGGCGGCTTGGCCGCGCAAACTTTGCAACTCAAAG
Organism: Candidatus Latescibacterota bacterium; assembly: GCA_965116675.1. Lineage (GTDB taxonomy): Bacteria > Latescibacterota > UBA2968 > UBA8231 > UBA8231. Next base: position 4,139,312 of record OZ220721.1, on the reverse strand, counting down.
GACGCGCCGTGCTGATCCACGAGCGCGAAGTCGCCGCCAATGCCGCCGAAATCCTGCAAGGCGGGGACCTCCACAGGAGCGGAGGTTTCGGCACTTGAGGCCTTTTGGGCCTCAGGCTGAGCGCTGCATGCTACGAACAGCGCAAACACTGCGCAAAAAATCGGCGCGTCACTCGCTCTCATAAAGACCTTTCTTTTCCACCGGCATTTGTACGCGCCTTTCCGTTCCATCGCCAAAGCGCAACACCAACTCCACCTCATCGCCGTCCCGCAGCGGCTGGCGCAGTTCCATCAGCATCAAATGGGTACCACCCGGCTTCAGCGCAACCTCTGCGCCTGCTGGAACCTGTAGCTCTTCGACTCGGCGCATCGCCATCCGGTCGTCTTTGTATTCCATTACGTGTATCTCGGTTTGCGCGGCGGCTTCGGTTGCCACGGCGATCAACGCGACGGATTCGCCGCCTCGGTTTTCGATGACTAGGTAGCCAGCGGCCGGACTGCGCGGCGGCGGCTCGCGGATCCAAGCGTCGCGCACGACAATGGGGTCGCCAGTATATTCTTTTGCACATCCAAATACCGCGACCAACAAAAACGCAACGACAATTCTCACCGGATGTCTTCCTTCGGTCGGCTGTCGGCCCTCAGACCTTGACGCCAATCGCGCCAACCATGGGCGGCGATGAAATGCTAGCTCGCGGATCGCGGGCGTTTGCCTGCCATTCTTCCCAGTGTGCCGCGCACTCTTCCTCGCGCAATATGCCGCGCACCACAAGTTCGGGCAGATACATGCGCAGGAACTGCTCTATCCAGCGCCAGATGCGGTTGCCGGGACGGGCAATACCGCCAATGGGGACGATCTCCACGGCCTCCAAACCACACCGCGCCATTAGCTCCGGCAGCTTCCCGCCGATATCCAACCTCTCTTCAAAACTCTCATGGACCGCTTGCAACACGCGCCGCAAGTCAGGGTACTCAATCCGGGCGACAAACGCCCCATAAGCGCAGTAATCCACAACCACTAAGCGACCGCCCGTTTTCAGTACCCGCGCCACCCGCTCTATCACCCCTTGCGGCTCCTCTATGAAGCAAAGCAACCAGCGGGCAAACGCAGCGTCCATAGAAGCGGCTGGCAGGTCGAGGGTGCGGACATCCGCTACGGCGACCTCGACTTGCTGCAAGCCGGCTGACGCGGCGCGGTGCCGGAGAAAATCCGCGAACTTCGGCGACCCATCAACCGCCAAAATGCGCCCCTCTCCTCCCACGCGCTCGGCCAGTTCTAAGCTGGTAAAGCCCGGTCCGCAACCTAGATCGAGAATCGCCTGCCCGACACTGAAATCGGCACGCTCCCACAAGTCTGCGGTCTCGGGGTACCACGTGTCGTGCTGCGCTTGCAGGCGGCGCAGTTCCTCGTCGTCGGTCCCCAACATGTAATCGCGTTCGGCAGCGGTGTTCACGGGTGCTTACTCCGGCGGCAAGACCAAGTACTCGCCCTCGCGAATCCCATAGCTGTCGCCGAGTTCCGGGTACGCGACCCCCGCCCGGCCATTCCAGTCCCAGACCACTTCGCCATCCTTGACCGTCAGCTCGCAAAACAGCCGCTGCTGGCCGTCCAACCGGCCGTCGAACGAATCGGCGTAGCCAAAATTCCCCTCCATCAGCTTCAAGACCGCCACATCGGCCACGGCACCCACCGACAGGTGGCCCAACTCGGGGTGGCCGATCTCCCGCGCCGGGTTGATAGTTGAGGCGCGGATGACCTCGCCGAGCGGCATGCCCATCACCAGAAACTTCGACATGGTCGTCGCCATGTCGAGCATACCCATGTTCATGCAGAGGACGTGCAGGTCGGTCGAAATCGAGTCTGGATAGAAGCCTTGGGCTATGGCTGGGACCGCGTTGCGAAAACAGAAACTGCCGCCACCGTGTCCCACATCCAAGATGACGCCCCTTGCCCGCGCCTCGTGCAGGTAGGGCAGCACCTTGCCCTCGGCGTCAAACCACGGCGTCGGCCCGCGGAAGATGTGGGTGCTTATGTCGCCCGGGCGCAGTTTTTCGCCCAAGAGCTGGTAGTAGGGCCGCTCTTTTCTGAAGTAGCCAAAGTCGATCATCACCCGCGTCGCGGCCTTTTCGGCCGCCGCGAGCGCGCGATCGACCGAAATCCATTCGGGGCCTATGTAGTGCGCCGTCTTGATGCCTACTACTACATCCTCGTTTTCTCGCGCCACGCTCGCCGTTTTGTCGGGATCCATGTCGTACGGATTCTGCTCGTGGTCGATTGAGGTCATTCCGGTCCCGGCAATATTGACCAACGCGAAGAGCCGCGTCTGACAGCGGTCGATTACCCGATAGCGAAAATCCTCAAAGTTGCGCCAGCCCGCACTCCCTGTATCCACCAGCGTCGTCACGCCAGTGCGGAAACTAAAGCCGTCGGGCAGGATGCTATTGTCGCCGGCCCACGTATCGCGGTGACCAGCCGTGGCATAGGCGTGGATGTGGATATCTACCAGTCCCGGCGTCACGTAGAGTCCGCTCACGTCGATGACCTGCCCGGCACCCTCCGTCGGCAACTCCGCATCTACGGCCGCGATCACCTTCCCCTCGACGCCGATGTCCCGGGGCGCGTCAATGCCGTTTTGGGGGTCGATCAGATGACCGCCCTTGAGTACAAGATCAAACTGCATGGTGAAACTTCTCCGAGAATTAGATGAAAGTTAAAAAATAAAAAACCGCGTCGCTGTCTGCTACGCGCCCAGCAGTCCGGCCTCAGCATTGGGGCTGCAACTTCAGGCCGCTGCCTCCACATGCGAGGGCAGCTTGCGCGTAAACCGCGCAAACAGCGCTTTGAGCACCACATCGCTGCGCGCCGCAAGGCTGGTCACGATCACGGTTGCCCACACGCTGCGCCGCGAGATTTTAACCTGCTGCCCACTAGTAAAATCCGCATGGGCGTGGATGCGGCGCAACGTCAGCACGGCCATGCCCAACGCCCAAAGACAGAATCGGCGAATGCCGGTTTCGCTCCCGGGGATGAGCAACGTGAACGCCAGCGCATTGCCGAGGTGCATTTGGGCCACGCCGACCAATTGGCTCAGTGCCGTGCGGAACGCGGCATTTGTCTGGCCGTCCTCGAGCGAGCGCAGATCAAACCCGGACTGCTGGAACACGTCGCGCGGCAGCCAACACGCGCCGCGCGCCCGGTCGTCCCAGATGTCCTTGAGGATGTTGGTCATCTGCAGGCCCTGACCGAACGACACGGCGAGCTGCAACAACTTCTCGCGCTGGCGGTCGATTTCCGCCGAATAGTCGCAGAACAGCTCGGTGAGCATCTCGCCGACGACGCCGGCGACGTGGTAGCAATAGCGGTCGAGATGAGGGAGGTCGTCTAGGCCCTTAAGACCTGGGCTTTGCTGAAACTCGGCCATGCCATGCGACATGATCCGCACACAGCGCACGAGTGCAGCGCGCTGCCGCTCGGAAAACCCCTGCGTGATCCGCAGCACCCTTGGGGTATTGGCCACAAGCTGGCGCTCGGCGGGCAACATGCTGTCGGACAGGCGCGGCGCGAGCTGCTCGGCGAATGGAGTGGGTGGCTCATCTCCGGCGACGACCCGGATGAATCGCTCGGAAAACTCGCGCTTTTCACTGGCCGAAAGGGCTGGCTCATCCTCGATAGTGTCCGCGATGCGGCACAGCAGGTACGCGTTGCCGACGACATCGCGCAGGCCCGACGGAAGCTGCGGAATGGTGAGCGCAAACGTGCGTGAGACATCTTGCAGGATCGCGCTCTGCCAAGCCAGATCAGTGGCATGTTCGTCAGTCGTCATGGGTAGTCAGCCCTAAAGGGTAGGTGAAGCTCGACGAGTTTTCGTATAATGCTTCTACTATTTCAGCGAGCCTGTCAATCAGGTAAACCGGTATGTGGATCACTTTTAGACCTGTAGGTGTCGTGAGTTTCCCCGGCATAGCGAGATTGACGAGGACGCCCAATTTGCTTCCATGCCGCGCAGCGTATTCCGCCAGACCCCCTGTATCCCGCGGTCTTGTAACAAGTGATGCTTTGCATTCAATGGGTATGGTATCACCCATTGTCATGCGATAAATAAAATCGACTTCGGAACTATTGACGCCTTTTTTCCAACCTGTCAAATTCTGTCCCAAGGCCACGAGTTCGGTCGCCAGCACGTTCTCTACAATACCCCCAATGGGCGTGCGCTGAGCAGCGTCGAGACTTGAGAGGATATCGATACGCGGCAGCGCAGTCAGTCGCAGATCATTGGCCAATCCCGGATCGTAAAGATAGCGTTTGGGCGCAAAGCCCTTCTGCTCTGGGCGCGTGCCCCAGGTATCGGACTTGTAGATGAGTTTCCACGACTCGAGTAGTTCCAGAAAATCCGCTACCCTTCTGTAAAGAGCTGATGTCGTCCGCACCATCTGCGCGTATTTGCTTGGGCTGCCGAGATTTGATGCCACGCCGCGCAAACATTGATCGAATAAAGATGCTTCGGTTGCCGAAAAAATTCTAGCAAAATCACTGCGATAGTCGAGATACAAATCCCAACGCAATTGCCGCCAGTTTAGCTGGTCAAAAAACGCTGACGCAACCGCCGGTAGCCCCCCCACGTCGAGATACGATTGCACGTATTTGAGAAGGCGTTCGTGTAAAAACGGTGGAGGGTCTTTGCAAGCGAGCAATTCTTCCTGTTTGCCACAGCGCAAAAATTCCCTAAAACTGAAGGGCTGCAGCAAGAATCGCGTGACTCTTCCAACTGGAAAGCGCGTTTCCGGCCCGAAGATTCGCGTCATAGAACTGCCCGTGAGAATAACCTGCGTGTGCTGCCATTTTTCTTTCATAAACCGCACAAACCCACCCAGCGCAGAACTCTCTTGCGCCTCATCAATACACAGAATGCGCTGCCCGTCGCCTTTGAACTGATGCGTGGTCGCAAGATACGTTTCAAAATCTGCAAAATCCCGGCAAGAATTGAGCTCGTAAACCGCGCGGCTGTTTTCCTCCAAATTCAAGTAGAGGATTTCGCGGTCGAGTTTCGGTCTGATGGATTCTATAAGCGTGGTCTTACCAACCTGCCGCGCACCCTCCAACAGGGCGACATTCGGATGCTCAGCGCGATGGGTCAGGTGTGCAAGCAGACGTTTTTCCAAATCTCTTTGTATCATGCTTAATCACTTTCTGAACGAGTGAATCTTCGCTTTTCAACAAAAATTAGCTAAAAATTGTCATATTTCCAACAAAAATTAGCCAAAGAAAGCCTTAAAGGCTCCTAGATCGGAAAAGCTCGTTTGATACAACGCTGCATTGCTTTGCAATACAGCCTATAATTGTGTTTAGCAAAGGTGATGTCCGGCTTCAGTATTACGTGCTAACGAGTTACCGCTTTTCATGCAGCAGAGCCATTAAATACTATGGAAATCGACCATAATCACCGCTTCAAAGACGTCAACTACATCGAATCGCCCAACCAAGGTGGCCCATTTGCCCCGGGGCAGCCGGACACCATCGTCATTCACTATACGGCCGGGGCCGACCCAGAGTCGGCCATCCACACCCTCTGCGACGACAAGCGCGAAAACAAGGTCTCGGCCCATCTAGTAGTTGCCCGCGACGGCGCAGTAACCCAGTTGTTGCCCTTCAACATCATCGGCTGGCACGCCGGGGTGAGCCAGTGGGGGACGCGCTCGGGATTCAACAAGTATGCAATTGGCATTGAGATCGACAACGCCGGCCAGCTTTGCGAGCGGGATGGCTGCTACGAGTCGTGGTTTGGGCAGCTATACCCGCCCGATGAAGTAGTGCGCGGCGTGCATCGCAACCAGTTGGAGGCTTCCTACTGGCACCGCTACACGAACGAGCAACTAGCGGTCGTCGAGGCGATTTGTGCGGCGCTGATCCAACGCTACGGCATTCAATACATCCTCGGCCATGAAGAAATCGCCCCCTCGCGCAAGGTCGATCCCGGCCCGGACTTTCCGCTCGACGAAATGCGCTATCGGCTCTGCGCTCGTCCCCTCGCCTAGGTTCGGGCATCTTCGGCAATAGAGACGCGCCGCTAGCTGATTTTCCCTGTTAATCCTTTCGGTTATATTGCAATTCTGAATGACTTGAACGATTCGAGTTGCGGATCGTCTCGTTTCTACTATTCTGCGCCCATCTGCGCCCATCTGCGGATCCCCTCTAACTCGGAGAGCCAAACCTTTGGCAGCACCCGCCATTGATGTCCGCGAATTGAGCAAGACCTATGCGGTTCCTGTGCGCGAGGGGGGCTTGGCCGCGGCGCTCAAGAGCCTCGTGCAGCGCCAGACGCGCCACGTCGAGGCGGTCAAGCAGATCAGCTTTGCGGTCGCTCCCGGTGAAATCGTCGGCTTCTTGGGGCCGAATGGCGCGGGCAAGACCACCAGCCTCAAGATGCTTTCGGGCCTCCTGCACCCCTCCGGCGGGCAAGGGCGAGTCCTTGGTTTTGAGCCGTTCAAACGGCAACGCGACTTCCTCCGCCAGATCACCTTGGTAATGGGCAATCGCAATCAGCTACTGTGGGACATTCCCGTAATTGACTCCTTTGAGCGCAACCGGGCCATCTACCGCCTAGAGCGAGGCGCGTATCAGCAAACAGTCGAAGAATTGACCGCGCTTCTCGACTTAGACGCGCTCCTCGACAAGCCCGTGCGCAACCTCTCCTTGGGCGAGCGCATGAAGTGCGAAATTGCCGCCGCGCTTTTGCACAAGCCGCAAGTCCTCTTCCTCGATGAACCGACCATCGGCCTCGACGTGACCATGCAGCGGCGGATCCGCGCCTTTTTAACCGAATACAACCAGCGCTACGGTGCCACCGTGCTCCTCACCAGTCACTACATGGCCGACGTCGAGGCGCTGTGTAAACGAGTGGTGGTCATTCACCACGGATTGCTGCTGTTTGACGGCCAGCTCACCGAGCTTGTGCAGCGCTTCTCACCGCACAAGACGATCATCGTCGAACTGGAAAACGGGCACGGCGACCTCGGCAACTATGGAGAGATCGTCGCCAGTAGCGAGGGGCGCGTATCGCTGCGAGTGCCCAAGGCGGAGACAGCTCAAGTGACCGGGCGGCTCCTCAGCGAGCAACCCGTTCTCGACCTGACAGTGGAGGATCCGCCGATTGAGGACGTGATCGAAGAGGTCTTTGAACGGGCATGAGGGGTCTGGCGGACATCTACTCCACGCTCTTTCGCACCGATCTGGCCGTACAGTTCCAATACCGGGCGGCGATGGTGATCTGGCTGATCGGGCGCATCGTCGATACGCTGGTCTTCCTTTCGGTGTGGACCGCAGTGGCCCGCTCCAAGGGCGGGCAGGTGGGGGACTTCTCTAGCGGAGACTTCGCCGCCTACTACATCGTCATGATGATGATGGGGCACCTGACCTTTACTTGGTTCATGTTCGAGTTCGAATATCGGGTGCGGTCGGGGGCCTTCTCGCCGCTCCTGCTCCAGCCCCTGCACCCGATCCACCGCGACATCGCCACGAACATCTCCTATAAATTCCTGACCCTAGCGGTCATGCTGCCGACGGTGGGGCTGATGGTCTGGATCTTCGATCCGGTCTTCGATCCGCCGACTTGGGCAATTTGGGCCGCGATACCCGTCGTCCTGCTGGCGTTCCTGATGCGCTTTTTCGTCGAGTGGGCACTGGCTTTAGTGGCCCTGTGGACCACGCGCACGGCCGCGGCCAACCAGCTCTACTTTGCGGTTTCGCTTTTCTTTTCGGGCCAGATGGCACCGCTGTCGCTTTTGCCCGAGTGGCTCCAGACCTTGGCCGCGATTTTTCCCTTCCGCTGGATGCTGGCCTTTCCCACCGAACTCCTGCTCGGTCGCCTCACGCCCACCGAGGTACTCTGGGGCGCGGTGACGCAGGTGATGTGGCTGGGACTGAGCTGGGGGATTCTGGCTGTGGTCTGGTCGCGCGGCGTGCGCAGATACTCGGCGGTGGGATCGTGAACTATTTGCGCCTCCTGTGGATCTTCCTGCGCATCGGCACCATGAACGAACTGGCGTACCGAGCCAATTTCTGGGTGCAGCTAGTCCAGAGCTTGCTCAACCTGGGGGTCGCGCTGGCGGGTTTGGCGGTGATTTTCTCGCATACCGAGGAGCTGGGCGGCTGGCAGCCGGCCGAGCTGGTAGCACTCTTGGGGGTTTTTTTTCTGATGAGCGGCCTGATTGGCGCGCTGATCCAGCCGTCGATGCAGCGCTTTATGGAGGATGTGCGCCTCGGCACGCTGGACTTTACCCTCACCAAGCCAGAGGATGCACAAGTGCTGGTGAGTGTCGGCGAGGTGCGGATTTGGAAGTTCTTGGACGTAGTGCAGGGGGTGGCGCTGATTGCCGTTGCATTGGTCGAAATCGGAATGCGGGCGGGCCTTGTACACGCGGCGGGATTCGCCCTGACGCTTGCGGCAGGCGCGGCAATCGTCTACAGTTTTTGGCTAGTGTTGGCAACGACCACGTTCTGGTTTATTAAAGCGGAGAACATCCTAGTGATCTTCCAAGCCGTTTACAGCGCGGGCAAGTATCCGGTGGCCATCTATCCGCGCTGGCTCAAGCTGGCGATGACTTTTCTGGTGCCGGTGGCCTTTGCGGTAACCGTGCCTTCGGAAGCCTTGGTGGGGCGGTTGTCGTCGGAGGTGCTGTGGGGCGCATTGGCGATGGCGGGGGGCATGTTGGTGGGAGCGCGGGCGTTTTGGTTGTGGGGGGTGCGGCACTATTCAGGAGCGTCGGCCTAGCGGCGGTCCATTTTGCATTTTCTAGAAAGGGGCACGGAAATGAGTGACGAACAAAGCGGCATGCACGTCGGAGTACAGGGAATCGGCACCTCAAAGATGGAATTGGAGTTTCTGGTGCGACACGGGGTGACGCACATGGACGCCAGTGTTGAGGACAACGAGGTCGAGACCTTAGTGCGGCACAAGGAAGAGGCGGCTGAGTACGGGGTGAGTATGGAGTCGATCCACATCAGCGTGCCCAAAAGCATCACGCTGGCGCAAGACCCGCAGCGAGATCGGGATCTCGACGAGGTCTGCCGCTGGATCGAAAGCGCGGGCAAGGCCGGGCTGCGGGCCTTGCTCTACAACTTTTGCATCCTGCCGCACCAGCGCACCGGGCCTACGCCTGGGCGCGGAGGCGTGACGTACAGCTCATTTGACCTAGCAAAATTCGACAACGAAACGCTGAGCGAAGCGGGCGTAGTCAGCCGCGAAGAAGCGTTTGAACGGGCGGCCTACTGGCTGGAGCGCGTGATTCCAGTGGCCGAGGAAAACAAGGTGCAGATGGCCTGCCATCTCAACGACCCGCCAGCTCCCGTCCTGCGCGGCGTCGAGCGCTGGAACTGGCCGGTGATGGAGGGGCTCAAGCGCTTTTCCGAATTGGTCGATAGCCCGTATCACGGTTTTAACTTTTGCTGCGGCGTGGCGTCTGAGGGCTTGGAGAATCCGGCCGAGGAACTCTGCGACATCGTGCGCTACTTCGGCGAGCGGGGGAAGCTCTTCAACATCCACTATCGCAACATCAAGGGTGGACTGCACAATTTCCAAGAGGTCTGGCCCGACGAAGGCGATGTCGATATGCACGAAGTGGCGCGCACCTTAAGGGACGTCGGCTATGAATACATGCTGATGCCCGACCACGCGCCATCCCACCCCGACGACAAGGCACCCGAGGGCGTTTCGGGCCGGGTGCGCCAAGCCTGGGCCTTTCAGTTCGGATATATCATCGCCATGATCCAAGCGGTAAACAAAGAGCGGTCCGGCCTCAGCATGGGGGCCGCAGCGCAAACGGCCTAAGGCTGAAACGGGAAACTGCGGCATGTCGATTCATTGGCTGAGAGCAGTACTATTGCTGGTCCTGCTCAGCTCGTTTAGCGGAGCGCAGTCCCGAGCGGAACAGGCCTTGAGGCGGGACCTGCAGGCGTTGAAGGGGGTCGTCTATATGGTGGGATTGGCCAGTGGAGCGGCCCTGCTGGTCTCTCTGGGACTACTCGTTGCGCGGTGGCGGACGGGGACGGTGCGGGCGCGGCGCTTTGTCTTGCGCGGCGACGAGGGCCAACCAATCGCTCAATTGGTGCAAGGCCCCAATGGCGGCGGCGAGTTGGAGCTGAGGGATGCCGACGGTGAACTTACCGCGGTGTTGGGCAGTGGACTCAAGTTGTACGACCGAGCAGGACGGGTGCGAGCCGACTTGCGGCTGGAGGGCGATAAGGCCCCACTGCTGGAATTCTACGACGAGCGGGGCGAAGTGCGGGCGGGCCTTTCGCTGAGCGAGGACGGGGCCGGCAGTTTGGCCTTTTACGACGAGACCGGGCGGCCTCGCGCAGGTCTGGGAAGCGGCCACGCCGGCGCAATGCGGTTGAGTTTTTTCGATAAGCAAGGACGGATGCGGCTGCAAAGCGGCATCGAAGACGAAGAAGTGCCTTCGTTCAAGCTCTACGATGCCCAAGGCGAGGTGCGCGGTGCCTTGAGCGTGCGGGCCGATGGCATGACCTTGCTCGAAATGCGCGACCAAGACGGCCACACGCGCACCATTGTCGGCGTCCTGGAAGATGGGATTGCTTGGCTTGGGGTTCTCGATGAGGAACAGCGTTTCCGCGCGGGATTAGGCGCACCGACCGGCGGCAGCCCGAGGCTGGACTTCTACGACGAAGATGGGGAGACGCGGGCCTCTTTGCGCATCGACAACCAAGGCCGCTTTAAGACCGATCCAGACTCTTAATTTTGGGAGAACGTTGTGGATATCGCGGGGAAAAGTCTGGTCGCTCTCAGAGACCACTATCGGCATTACCTCTTTGAAGAGTACCTGCCCTTTTGGGACAAGTATGGTATCGACCACGAGTTTGGCGGGTTTATCTGCGCTCTAGATCACGACGGAACTCTCGTAGAAGACAGCAAAAACATCTGGTATCAGGGGCGCGGTCTGTGGACCTACTCGTATCTGTACCAGCACTTTGGCGGGGAGGAACACTTGCAGGTGGCGCGCAAGGCCCGCGACTTTCTCCTCGCGCATGGCCGAGACCAAGTCGGCGATTGGGTAACGGCGTTGGATCGGCGGGGGCGGGTCATCTCGCCGGCGACGAGGCGGGGCTACGAGGGTCTTTTCGTCGCCGAAGGGCTACAAGCCTACGCCCGGGCAACCGGCGACGCAGAGGCCCTCGAAACGGCCATCGCCAGCCTCTGGCGCTCGGTTGCTCTTTTTGACGATCCCGAGCGCTTCGCAGAAGAAAGTTACATCCCGCACAACTATCCAGGGATGCGGATACTGGGCAACCACATGGTTCTCGTGTTGGTTCTGACCCAGCTACTCGAACAGGTTGCCGACCCCAAGTTGGAAGCGCTCTCCGACCGAGTCGTCGATGCGATTGTCCATCGCTTCTGGCATCCCGAGTATCGCCTGATGAACGAGGCACTAGACCACGATTACAGACGGCCCGACGATCCCAATGAGGACTTTATCTATTTGGGCCACGCCATCGAGACGCTGTGGATGCTCCTGCCCGAGGCCATGCGCCGCAGAGATCGCGCGCTCTTTGATCTGGCCACCACGCGCTTCCGTCGCCATCTCGAAGTGGCTTGGGATGACGTTTATGGCGGGCTTTTCCGCGCGATGCACGTACACGGCACCTATACCTTCGACAAGGTGCTCTGGTTGCAGGAAGAGGCCCTGATCGGCTGTCTGATTCTGTTGGAACACGCAGGACTGGAGTGGGCTGCGGAGTGGTTTGGACGAGTTTTCGATTGCGTAGAAGAGCGGTTTTCGCTCAAGCAGTACGGACATCCATTGTATTTGTATGGCGGGGACCGCAAGGTGAATTATATCGACCACGTCTCCCGCAAAGAGCACTACCACCATCCGCGGTGCGTGATGCGAAACTTACTGGCGTTGGAGCGAATGATCGCGCGGGATGGTGCCGTATCGGATTTTTGGAGCGCAGAGGCGGGCTAAAGAAGCGCTCACAGCTCGTCGTGCCGCGGCACTTGGTCGAGGAAGCCGCGATCGGCGACATAGCAGTAATGGACCAAGCCATTGGTGACCAAAAGACAGCGCGCCTGAACCACGCGGTTGTACGCGGCGATTTGGTCGAAGGTCTCCTGACTGATGGAGACCTCCGGCTCTTTGCACTCGGCCATTAGCACAGCACGGCCCGCGCGGTCGTGGACGATCACATCGGCGCGAAACCGCTTGCCGTGGAGGTCAATGCTTTTCTCAATGGCGATCAACCCGCGCGGGTAGCCCAAGTCCGAGATTAGGTATTGCACCAAGTGCTGCCGCACCCACTCCTCGGGCGTCAATCGCACGTACTTGCGGCGCAAGGGGTCGAGTATCTCGCGCTTGCCTTCGACTTGGCGGATGTCAAAAGCTGCGGCCGGGAGGTTGAGGCGCTGCATGGCTATTTGAGCAACAGCATCTTGTGGACTAATGCGACGGTACCCTTCTGGAGACGCGCCAAATAAACGCCGGTGGCCACAGGTTTTCCGCTGGCGTCCGATCCATCCCATTCAACTTGGTAAACGCCCGGTCCTACATCGCCGTCGGCGAGCATCTTCACTTTCTGGCCCTGCACGTCGAAAATTTCCAAGCGCACCCGACCCGGCGCTGCGATGCGGTAGCGGATGGTGGTGGAGCTATTGAACGGGTTGGGATAGTTCGGATCTAGGGCAAATTCTCGCGGCGCTGCGATGCGGGCGTCCTCTTCCCCAACAGCCGTAACACCTCCAGAGTACTGGGCGGCGACCAAGCGGATTTCGTCGAGGTAGAAGGTGCCGCGCAGGCTGCCGATTAAGCGCAACGACTCAATGGGGCCGTCGAAGGCCAGTTCGTCCAAGGCGACTTCGACGGTCTGCCACTGGTCCAAGTCCAGATCAATTTGGTCAATGAGATTCAGCGGGCGGGCGGTCTCGCCGTTGACGACAAGGCCCAATGAGGGCCGGAAGCCGCCGGTGGCCGTGCCCGGATGCAGAGCCATGCGCAGTCCGACGTAGCCGACTTGGGCGACCGGCGCACGGGGCAGGAACTCAATGGTGAAACCTCGGGCATCCACCCGCAGCGCTCGCTGGCCGGCGAACGCGGTAGCGGCATGGGTTGGGTCGAGTTGTGCGCTGTAGAGTGCGCCTTGCTCCCATGCGAGCTCGTCGGCAAAGAGGACTTGATCCTCTTTGGGCAGCACGACGATAGAATGCACCAGTTTGGTCGCCTCGTCGCCTTGCGCGAGATGCACCACCAGTTTTTTGCGGCCGTTGTGCTCTCCAGCCGAGAGATCGGCCTCAAGGCGATAGGTCTGGTCGTCTATCACTTGCAGGGGCAGAGCCTCGGGACCTTCCAACGCACTCAGATCAGCCGTGAGCTGCGCTGGTTCTGCGCCTTCTACCTGCCGTCGGAGGCGAATCGTCGAACGCAAAGGCAGCGCTGCGCCAGCGAGCAAGGTATCGGGCGGGGGATTTTCCCACATGCCTTGGAGGGGGCTGGCTTCGATGCGGAAGATCGCCTGCGTGAAGCGGTCGCTCGTCAGATAGAGAACGCCCTGTTCGTCGGTGGTCAGCCCGACCGGCGTCCCCCAGAAGGAATCGCTGGTAGGGTCGGGACGGAAGCCGGTGAGAAAGTCGGCGATGCGAGCGTTGGACCCATCCGGCTCGGCAAAAAGCGCCATGACCTTGTAGCCGAGATCGTTGCCCAAGACACCCGCGCGGAAGGCGACAAACGCGGCGTGTTTGTACTGGGGAGGGAACTGGTCGTGCTCGTAGAAATGCAGACCCATCGGTGCCAAGTGGGCGGGGACGAGAGCCGCCGGACGCTCCATGCTGCCAACTAGCAGCGAGTCAGCATCGGTCAGCGGGAAAATCGCTCGACGGTACGCTCCAATAGAGAAATCCGTCCAGACCTGATAGGCATAAGCCAACGGCCAACCATAGAAGCCGCCATCGCGGAGGGGGGTGATCCACTCCGGCGGCAAGTCCCGTCCCTCGCGGTCGTGCCCGTTGCCAGCACCCCACAACTCGCCGGTGATCGGGTGCAAGTCGAGGCCGATGGCATTGCGCAACCCAGAGGCGTAGATCCGCCGACCGCTGCCGTCGGTGTTCATCTGGATGACAGTGGCCCGCTCGGGATCGTCTTCGCGGCAGAGGTCGCAACTCGAACCGGCGTGGAAGTAGAGCTTGTCGCTGGCTTCGTCGAAGACCAGCGTATGCGTCACATGCTCAGAGGAGCGGCCCATAAAGCCGGGCACCTCGGCGAAGACGGAACGCTCCTCGTAGAAGCCATCCTCGTCCCGGTCTTCAAGGCGGTAGATCGCATCGTCGTCAGCGACGAAGAGCACTCCCCGGTAAAAGGCGACGCTGTGCGGCCAGTGAAAATCGTCAGCGGCCTTGTACACGGTGTCGGCGCGGCCATCGCCGTCTTTGTCGGGCAAGGCCAACACAGTGCTTTGGCGACCGGAGGCCGGACTCCATTGACTGCTTCCCCGAGTCTTCATATTCGCCACGTGCAAGACGCCTTGGTCGTCCCATGCCATAAAGCGAGCTTTATCTACTTGGTCGGAGAAGAGTTTGACCATAAAGCCGGGCGGGAGGTTGAGCGTGCGGGCGGGAAGACCTTCGACCGGCACTGGTTCGAGGTGGAGGTCAATCTTGGGCGTTACGCGAATCTGACCGGGAGGATACTCGGCGTGGAGAGCCGTGCTGCTCGTCGCCACACTGGCGAGAAGCAGACAGAACAGGTAGGCGAGCATGGAACCTTTCCTAGAGAAGATGCGTACAGCAGGTAGAACAGACATGAGAGCTTCCCGTCGCCAGGATTGGCGACGCAATTCCAGTGGTTTGAGGTCTAACGGTCGCGGCTGGCGTCTAAGAGAATCGCCGAGGTTAGAAAGTGCTTGGGGGCCGGCGGTCCCGGTGCCGGGCGCATACGGCTCTCGGCGATTATGCGTAGGCGCACAAAGCCTTGGGCATCGGGCGGTATCTCCAGCGTCCATTCGCAGCGTCCAGCGGGACGGGACGCTAGGCACTCCAGCACGGCGGGCGCGACGTTTGGCTGCCACTGGCCAATCAACTCAACCTTTTCAATCGCTTCGGTTGCCTCAAAGACAACGCGCAAAACACCGGCCCCTCCCGTCCAAGTATCGCCGATAAAATGGTCATCGACTGAAAAATCGCCGAGGTCGATCCAGTGCCCTTGAGAGGCGCACGTGCGCCCTCGGCGCAGGCCCGCGAAGATCGCCTCTGGAGTAGGTGGATACCTCGCCTCCACGCCGACCCGAACGTGATTGAAGACGCCCAGCGGATAATCGGGCTGGCGCGCTTGCTTGTGGACGTGGAAGTCGGAGTTCAACAGCAGGGAAAATGGCCGCTGGCAGGCGTACACTTGATCAACCAAGCCGCCGATAGCTCCTCCCGGATAAGCATACGGGTCCATCGCCGCGACTTTGGCGTGCGCTTGGTGTCCGTGCAAGGCTTCAATGCCAACGACAAGGGCCGCCGCTTCTACGCTCGCGCCATCAGCGGCGAGATAGCGGTTAATGCTCTCCGTGGACCACTGGCCAGCAGCAGGGTGGTTGAAGAAGAGGACGGGGCGTTCCTCCGCTGGCAGCGCGTTCAAGTGATCTAAAGCCGCTTCTACGCTGCCGGGAGTCGTCGCCCCCAGCCGGTCGTGGGCTGCGGCGAAGGCATAGGCGTTTTCGGCCTCGCGCTCACCGTTCGGAAAGACGAGTCCTGCGTGGCCTCCCATCGGCGCGTTCCACTCTAGCCCGAAGAAGATGGGGAACCCCGGCAGGATGCGGCGCGCTTGCTCAATCATGCGGTGCTGCTCAAAAAAGACGGGCTTTTGCGCGTGATTGGTCAACGCGACAAAATCGAGTGTGTCGCATGCTCCAGCCAAATGCTCAGCGACCAAGGCATGATCTTCACAGTGGTTGTGTATATCGCCGCGGAGCCACCTCAGAGGCCCGCGCGTTATTTTGTCGGCCATGGGCAAAACGGACGGTTGCGTATATTCTCTATGTCGCCTCTCGGCTTGAGCTTGAGACACAAGCCTTATAGATTAAGCGAAAACTTGGACCGCGTAAAAGAGTCGCTGGCAACCTAGGCGACTGGCTCAAGGAGTAAAACAGTGTACAAATGGTCAATTCTCATCGCGCTTGCGCTTTCTACCGCACCGGCATCCGCCCAGATTTCGCTGTGGAAAATGGGCGGCCAAGGCTTGGCTTGGAGCCAGAATGACAGTAGCGAAGTCTTTATCGACTTCCAGACCTTTCCCGGCTCCATGGCGCCGACTTACTTCGATGGCGAGGAAAACATCCTCTCTAAGCTCCCGTTCTGGTCGCCCTTTAAGTTTCCCACCGACTTGGGCTACGAAGACGGCCTCATTCCGCGGGTCTGGCGCGCGGCCAACGGCTTCTACTGGTTCACGGCCGGAACCCTGACCACCGAGTGGGTCGATGGCGACAGCTCCTCTTACAGCCCGCCGATAGCGCGCGGCATCAATTCGGAGTGGTACACTTTCGACGTGGGCGTTCCAGTGCCCGCCAACGTAGTCGGGTTCTACACGCCGCCGCACGGTTTTCGCGCCGACGGCACGCTGCTGCGCGACGACATCTTCAAGGCGTTTGAAGTCTCGATCGCCGAAGAGTTCGATCCGGTCCTCAACCTCGAAAACAACGACAACGACTATCACCGCCTAGAGACCTTGATCGCCGATGTGCCGCTCAATTTCGACGCCAATGTCCAGCTCAAATTTCCCAAGCAGTACGTGCGTTTCATCCGCCTACGACGCAACCCTTCCATCGACGACAAAGCCTTTGCCTCGGGCCAAGCCAATGTCCAGCAGGGAACCATCGGCGAGTTCGAGCTCAAGGGCGAAGGAGTGCCCAAGCGGGTATTTTATCTCTCTAAGATCATTTCCCTAGGCCGCACAGTGAATTTCGGGCGTCTATTCTGGGACGCCACGCCCATGCGAATGGTCAACGGGGTCCCCACCCTCGTTGACAACGCCCAAGCCCGACTTGCAATCTCCGTGCGCTCTGGCCGCGACGACGACCCCAACGTCTATCACGAGTTTACCGACACTGGTGCCGAACGCACGGTCTCGCGTGCGCGCTTCGAGAAAGAACTCAAGCAACCAGACCAAACGACCCAAGGCCAGATCCAAGAAGGCAAGCCCGGCCTTAGAGCCTCTATCATTTACGACCAAGACAACTGGACCTTCTGGTCTTTTCCCATCCCTGAGTCCGGGCAGCCCGCTCCGCTGGAGCGCGGTAACCACGTCCAAGTGAGACTCACCTTCGAGAGTAGTTCCTTCTTCGATTTCGTGCGGCTCGACTCGCTGTGGATTGAGACCGCACCGCCATTGGCCTCGCAAGTCATCGGCGAGGTCGCCCGCTTTGACGAGCCGTCGCCCGACGGTGGCCTAACCGAAGTGTACTTAGGTGAGATGACGGACTTTACCTACGATGTGCGTGCCCAGTTCGACGCAGCGAGCCAGCCGGGCTTCGATACCATCCGGATCCGCACAGGTAGCCGCCCCCAGTTCAAACGGCTGGAAATGGGCCAGCCGCTCCAAGTCATAGAACCGACCGAGGTTATAGAGGCGGAGAGTGAGCTAGTAGTGCGCTTGCCGCAGTCGATCACGCGCAGCCGCAATGAACCCGTGCGGCTGGTCTTCGGCACCGAGGTCTTCATCTTTGCCAACACGTTCGCCGGCGAGGTGTTCGACGCGAACGAGGAGAGCCTGCCGCAGCAGATTGAGGCCGGTAACGCCTCCGACGAAATCAATACCAACAGCTTGCGGGTTTTGGGTGGCGCACAAGATGCCGGGGCACCCATTGAAAACCTAGCTTTTTCAAGCGACATATTGACCCCCAACGGCGACGGTGCCAACGATGTGCTAGCCATCAACTACACCTTGTTTCGCCTGCCCGGCCCGGTCCCCGTGGCCCTCAACACCTACGACTTGCGCGGCGTCCGGGTCGGTGGCCTCGAACTCGGAATGCAGGGGGCCGGGCCGCAAACTGTGCATTGGGATGGCCGCGACGCGAGCGGCGAATTGTTGGTACCAGGTCTGTACCTGGTGGAAATAGTCCTCAAGACGGAATTCAAAACTTTCCGCCACCAGCAGCCGCTGGGCTTGGCCTATTAGCTTAGCCACTTCAATGCCTGCCAGAGATATCTGCCGCCTGGGCGAAGACATCGTATTTCAAGAGACTCTCAGGGGGCGCGCTTTTACCTTCCACTCCACTTGGGGCCTTTTCAACCCCAAGCGCATTGACCCAGGGACGCGGCTACTCATCGACCACATCAAAGCCGGACCGGCCGACTGCTGCCTCGACTTAGGATGCGGATATGGTCCAATCGGCTTGGCATTGGGCCATCTCTGCCCCGAGGGCGAGGTCCATCTGATCGACAAGGATTTCGTCGCCGTCGAGTACGCGGCGCAAAACGCCGCGCGCAACGGGCTGACCAATTGTCGCGCCTATTTGAGCAACGCCTTCAGCCACGTGCCCGCCCGCGTGCGCTTTGACACTATTGCCTCCAACTTGCCCGCGAAAACAGGCAACGAACTCCTGACCATCATCATGCACGATGCCTGCGCCCGTCTCAAGCCGGGCGGGCACCTGTGGGTCGTCACCATTGCTGGGTTAAAGGAGTACATCAAGCGCAATTTCAGGGAAGTCTTCGGCAATTACAAAAAGATCAAACAGCGGGGGACCTACTTATTATCTCTGGCGGTTAAAGAGTAGAGCTTCTTTCTCCCGCCTCTGCGTCCATCTGCGGATACCTAGAGCAACTCCTCGTTCACCTCGACGCCAAATCCCGGGCCTTCGGGCAGTACCAAGTGCCCCCCCTGCGGTTGCGGCTCGCCCAGCCAAAGCTCGTCGCGTGCCTCACCGCGCCTACCCATGACCATTTCGGCTAGATTGTCGCCGTAGCCAGCCGCCAAAAAATGCAGACCCCAAATCTCGCCACCGCGGTGAGGCACCAAGGGGACGCCGTGGGCTTGAGCGAGCTTGGCAATGCGCAGCGTCGCCGTCAAACCACCGCACCAAGTGACGTCCGGTTGCCACAAGTCCAGTGCCCGCACGCTGGCGATATGCCTGAAATCCCGCGCGGTGAATTCGTGTTCGCCGCCAGCCAACAAAATGGGGTGGATCTGCGGACGCAACGCCGCCAAGCCATCCAGGTTGTCGGGGAGTAGCACGTCTTCAAACCAGTATACGTTGAATGGCGCGAGTTGCTGCGCCACGGCCACGGCAAAGTCGGGCGACCACGACATGTACGCGTCAATCATCAAGAGCGCGTCTCCGCCCAAGGTCTGGCGCGCACCTTCGGCCCATTCAAGTATGCGCGCCGCAGACGCGGCTTGGCTTCCTTGCCGCGTCTGCGAAGACTTGTGGGCACTAAAGCCCAAGTCGCGATACCAAGCGCAATCTGGGCCTGTGGCGTAGGCCCGCACCTCGTCCCGTTGCCGACCACCCAACAAGTCGCAGACGGACTTTCCTTCGGCCCGACCCAAGACGTCCCACAGCGCCAGGTCTACGCCGCTGATAGCCATAACGGCGATTCCACTGCGACCGTAGGGCAGGCTGGCCTTGTATTGGTCGTCCCAGAGCCGGGCGATATCTTCAACGCTGTTGATGCTGCGCCCCACCAGCAACTCGCGCAGGTGGCGGTTGATCACCTCTACGGCGGCAATCCCGCCGCCACCCGCACCCCAGCCGCTGACGCCGACGTCCGTATCTATCCGCACGACCATCTGCCAGAAGTGCCGACGCCAAGCAGCGGGCGCGACGCGATAGCGGGGATACATCGACTGCACTTCGGTTATTTTCATGCGTAACCCCTTGTGTACATTTTGTTTTTATTGCCTTCCGTTTTGGTAATAATCCGCTTCGTGTAGTATTATTTACATATCAAACACCTTGTATTCTATATCCCCATTATAGGAACAGTCCATGTCCTTAGGACGCAACCTGAAAGAGCTGCGACAGAAACAATCGCTCAACCAGAAAGACCTCTCAGACCGCTCCGGCGTCTCCCAAGCCACCATCTCTCGCATTGAAACCGGCCGAGTGCGTCAGCCAGGCTCGTCGGCTCTGAAAAATTTAGCTGACGCCCTCGGCGTCTCGACCGACTCCCTAATGGACGATACGGCGCACTTGGCCCGAGTCCACAAAGACCGTTTGCATCAAATCGCCGAGGCCCTCAACGCCTTTGTCATCCACGAAAACGGACACCTGCTCTTCATCAGCCAGACCTTAGCCGACTTATTGGGTTATCGCGGGGAAGAATTGCTAGCCAAAGACGGCATTGAGCTACTGTTCGCTCCCCAGGCCCGTCCCACTGCCCGGCACATAGTCGCCAGCGATTCGTCCAATGCCTGTGAAGCACTCATGGTGCGCAGTGACGGCAGTTTTCTTCCCGTCGAGATCACCAATGTCAATATCAGCGAAAAAGCGTGCTTGGTCATTGCGCGCGACAATACCGCTCACTGCTGTCAGCAAGGAGCCTTCCGCGTCTTGCAGGCTGGTTGCGACGCCAACAAGATGCGCGATCTAGGCAAGGTCGTGCGCATCGTCGGCGACGAATTAGAGGCGATGGGCGTCCAATTCGAGGCGGTTGACCTACAGGTCATAGACGAACAAAGAAACCTCTTGGCTTGCTATCGCGCCTATTCCGCAGCGCGTGGTTACCGCTCCTTACAGAACGTGGTAAATCTC
Source organism: Candidatus Latescibacterota bacterium (assembly GCA_965116675.1). Lineage (GTDB taxonomy): Bacteria > Latescibacterota > UBA2968 > UBA8231 > UBA8231. Next base: position 4,118,579 of record OZ220721.1, on the reverse strand, counting down.
CAAGAATCCCTCGGTCGCTTTGTCTCCTTGCGGAGATTGGTTAGCTACTGGCACCGGGACAAAGCCTGGGAGCGCGAGGCCGACGAGGATTTTCGTCAGATGACCAAAAAAATTTTCTCGGACTCCATGTATCGCCCCGGACTGCTGATTGACGTGCCCTTTGCACAGGGGATGTTAGGTCTGGGGCTACCCATAGGCGGGCCTCGGCGCACCGAACGGATGCCGACCATATTGGGCGAGTTCGCCCGCTCTATCTCTTTGGTCGTCAAACGGCTGTTTGAGCTTCTATCGTTGCGCGAAAAGCTGGACACTACCTAAGAACGCGCTTCCTCAGGGCTGACCTTCCGCTGGCCCGATCGGCGGGATTCAGGCTCTTTGATTTGGGGCCGACCCTCTCCGGCTTCTTCCATGCGTCTCAAGAGCCGTTCCCGCATTACTTGGGCCACTTCTCGGTGCGACTCGTGGCCGACTAGATTGTTCAGTTCGTAGGGGTCTGCCTGTAGATCGTAGAGATACTGCTCCTCGTAGAGACCGGCTCCTGCCACATCTCTTCCTTGCCCATCTGGAGCGTCCACCCCGTACTTCCATCGATGCGTGCGGACGGCCCGCCCCACTTGGGCTTCGCTGATCTGCACGAAGACCTCTGAGGGCCAATCGGCTCCTCCTCCGCGCAAAAGCGGCATGAGCGAGCGGCCCTGCATCTGATCGGGAATTTCCAAGCCTGCCGCGTCCAAAAGCGTTGGCGGCAGGTCGATCAAGCTAATCAGCTCTTGTAGTTGGCCACCGCGAAAACCGGGCCCGGTCAAGACCGTCGGCACGCGGATCGAGCTTTCGTGACAAGAGCGCTTGTACTCGCTGTTGCGCGTCTTGAAATGACAGCCGTGATCCGAAGTGAAGAGCACGATGGTGTCGTCGGCTAGCGCCAAGCTCTTGAGCGCGTCGTGCAGGCGGCCATAGGCTTCATCGAGCCGCTTGACCATCCCGTAATAGCCGCCTAAGTGCTGGTGCGTCGAGCCACCCAATGCCGCTAAATCGGGCGGAATCCAGCCTCCAGTATAGGTTTCCCGGTAGCCGTCGGGGGGCGGATAATCGTCCAAGTGGTTCTGGTGATGGGGTTCAATATAGGAGACGAAGAGAAAAAAGGGACGGTCTTGGTGCGCATCCACGTAGCGAATTGCAGCATCTGTAACCGCATCTACGCGATAACCCGGTAGGCGGACCGGCTGGTCGTCATTGTCGTAAAGAACCGTATTGTAGGCGTCGGAAGTAAACTCGAGAACATTCGACGCCAACCAGTACTGGTAGCCAAAGCGGTCCGCTGCCGGCACCGGACCGGTGGTCCCCCTGTCGTGAAGATGCCACTTGCCGATATATCCCGTGTCATAGCCTGCCTCGGCAAAGTAATGGGCGAGGGTTTGGCTGTCTGTAGGCAGGGGAATGCCGTTGCGGTAACAGCCTGTGGTCGTGGCGTAGAGACCCGTTTGCAGACAAGAACGCGCCGGGCCGCAGACGGGTTGGCACGTAAAGGAATGAGCCGCGTGGGTGTACTCGCGGGCTAAGCGATCGAGATGCGGCGTAAGGCCCAGCGGATTGCCGTGTAGCCCCGTTGTATCCCAGCGCTGCTGGTCTGTAAAAAAGACTATGACGTTTGGTTTTTTACTGTCTCCAGCCATTTTGCCTCCGTTCTTCCTTTCGCCTACGGCTCAAGCGTCCGATTCGCTGCGCGTTGTAACTCCTTTACCGCCTGCTCGATGTCCCCGCCTTCAATCGCCTCTATCATCGCCTCTCGAATCAATCGCCGCACCCGTTCATACCCTGCCATCGTCGGCTCTGACTTCCCGTAGTCCAACATGCCAAACGCCACTCCATAGTGCGGGTTTTCCGCAAAATAGCTTTCCAACTCCCGCGCCGTACTCTTGCGCACCGGGAAGTAGTTGCTTGCCCGCACCCACCGCGCTTGTTGCTCGGGGGCCGTAAACCACTTGAGGAAAAGCCACGCCGCTAGCTGTTTTTCGGGCGTACCGGCACAGATCGACACACTAGCTCCGTACACATCAACAACCGGCTTCGAGCCAGTCTGCGGCGGATGGGTCACACCCCACTCAAAGGCCAACCCAGAGTCCTCAATGCCACTCTTGTAAAAGGGCAGCCCAGAGGAAGAATCCTGCGAGAATAGGATCTGACCGGTGACGAACTCGTTCACCTCGACATCCTGTTCGCCGGCGATGTCCATTGCGTCGTCCCGCGCTAGTTCCTGTAGCAGTTCCAGCACTGCTTTAACTTCGGGCGAATCCAGCGCATAGGCAGTGCCGGTCGCATCTGCTAGGTCGCCGCCGCGGCTGAAGACCATCGCAGCGAATCGGCTGGCGTCAACATCGAGCAAAAAACCCAAACTGCGCGCTGGGTTTTCGTTTTTGCTAAAGGGTTGCTCTTTGGCCCGGCGGCACATCGTGGCAAAATCGTCCCACGTCACCGGCGGGGCGTCGTAGCCCAACTCGCGCAGCCAATCAGCATTGTAGTAGAGCAATTCCATCGAGCGATTCGGCGGGAAGCCAACCTGCACTCCACCGATATTGTCCTGCGCCAGAAACGCTTGAACGTAGTCGCTGCGCTCCTCTGGCGACAAGCCCCATTTGGGCGAATCCATATAGGGCGCTATATCCACTATGCCGTCGGCTTTGTAGTAGGCTTGGGCTTGGTTTTGGTAGGCTACGACCAAGCTAGCGGCCAGCGAACCACTCTGGATACCCACATTCATCTTGTTGTAGATGTCCCCATAGCGGCCCATGTACTCGCCGCGAACCTCAATTCCATAGCGATTGGTCTGGTTAAAATCGGCAATCAGTTCTTGCAGGGCATCTTCGCGCTGGCCAGTGTGTTGATACCAAAAGACAATTTTCTGTCCTTGTGGATCGAGGTCTTCGAGACTGGTCGGCTGCTCGTCAATGGCCTCTTGCTGGCCACCACAAGCCCACAGAAGGGCACATCCAACCAACGTCATCGCACATTTCAGTTTCATCACTTTATCCTTTGAGCCCAGATATGGAAATGCCTTCCGTGAACTCTCTTTGGATGAGAAAATACGCCAAGAGTACGGGAGCCGTTGCAATGACGGCCCCAGCCATTTGCAGGTGGACTTCGGTCCCAGCCTCACTGGCAAATTGCTGCAAACCCACGGCAATCGGACGCCAATCCGGCGTATTGGTCACCAGTAGAGGCCAAGCCAAGGCGTTCCAAGAACCAATAAACGTAAACATGCCGACCGTCAAAAGGGGGGCTCGGCACAGGGGGACCGCGATCTGAAACAGAAAGCGCACGTGGCCAGCTCCTTCAATCCGGGCTGCATCCCACAGTTCGTTGGGCAGGCCCCGCATAAACTGGCGCAAGAGAAAGATGCTAAAAGCACTGGCCATAAAGGGAATGGTCAGGGCCGGCCAGCTATTGAGCCAAGCAAACGGCGTGTTGCGGTGCAACCACGTCACGACGAGAAAATTCGGCACGATGGTCACGGCCTCGGGGATCATCAGCGTAGCCAAGACGCCGGTAAATACCACATCGCGCCCGCGAAACTGCATCCGCGCCAGCGGATAGGCCGCCATTAGCGAGAAAAGCAGGGTTCCACTGACCTGTAGGACGGCGATGATCAGCGAATTCTCAAAGTAGAGACCAAAATCCGCCTCTTGCCATGCTTCGATATAATTATCCCATTGTACGCGCTCGGGCAGCAAGACCCGCCGCAGCGACTCGCCGCGGCTCATAAAAGAAGCCAACAGCATCCACGCGAACGGAAAGCCCGCAGCCAGCCCCCCCAAGCTCAAGCCGCAGTAAATCAGCCTAGCATTGCCGCTCCTAGTCGCCATAAAAAACCCGCCTGCCGAGCACCCGGTTTTGCAGCAGCGTCAACGCCAAAATCGCGATGAAGAGCACAAAGGCCATCGCCGAGGCATAGCCGGCGTTGTGGTACTCAAAAACCTGATCGAAAATGGCAATGCTGAGCACATCGACCGAGTCGCGGGCACCCGGAGTTCGTAGGATATATACGTGGTTAAAGGCTTTGAAGGTCCCAATGACGGCTACCATCGACAGAAAGAACAGGGTTGGTGAAACCAGGGGCAGGGTAATATGCCGGAAGACTTGCCACTCGCCAGCACCGTCCATTTCCGCGGCCTCATAGTACTGCTTGGGGATCGCACTGAGGCCGGCCAGTAAAATCACCGTGTCGTAGCCGACATAGACCCAAATGTTGTAGAGGATGATCGAGGTCAGGGCTAAGCTCGGAAAGACGCCGTCCACCCACGCGGGGTAGGAAGCAAAGCCGGCTCCCTGTAGTAACAGGGCTACGACGGACTTGCTCTCGTAGAGCCAGCGCTGATTCTCCAGCCCCCAAAGGCTCCAGAAACGGTTGGCCAGCGAGGAAGGGTGTGGACTAAAGATGGTGCGAAAGACCACAGCCGAGGCGATAATCGGCGTGATATAAGGCAGGAAAAACAGCGTGCGAAACGCGCCTCTAACCCTCGTGATCTTGAAAAGCAAATACGCCAAACCGGTGGCCAAGCTCAGTTGGAACGGGATCGTCCCGGCTGCGTAGAAAAACGTGACCTTGAAGCCGTTGTACAGCGCTGGATCGCCTGTCTCAACTAGGCCACCCAAACCCTGGGCCAATCCCACCCAAAGTCCCAACAGTGCGACCGCGCCCCAAGCGATGCGGACATAAAGGGGACGCAGACCGCGCTCGGATTCGGATAACGTGGCGCGCAGGCGATAGGCCGCCCAGACGAAACCGATTCCGGCGACGAAGGGCAGCAGGTACTGCGGGTCTCCCAAAGCGCGGACATAGTGATCAAATCCAACCACCGCTTCCTTCTTGATCCGCCACCTGTGCAGGCTGACGTACAAGGCATAGCCAATAGGGAAGAGTCCAAACGCGCCCAGCACGACGAGGGCCGGCGCGAGGAGGCCCCAAGCAAGCTGTTGTTCTCGGATGCGGGTACCCATCGGCGTGAGATAATGCTGAGGGAGAAGCTATTTGCGGGGAGATTGCGGCCTCGTCCCGATTCTCGACAGGATTAGGTCAAAAGAAGAAGGCTCCTGAAGGGAACGCTTCAGGAGCCGATATTGGCTGCCCCCCTAGGGCTCGAACCTAGAACCTCCTGATCCAGAGTCAGGCGCACTTCCAATTGTGCTAGAGGGCAACTAACGAAAATAATGGCGGAGAGGGAGGGATTCGAACCCTCGGTACGGGTTACCCCGCACAACAGCTTAGCAGGCTGCCACCTTCGGCCACTCGGTCACCTCTCCGCGACCATTGCAAAATAAACTTTTGACGTGCTCCCACCGCTAAAAGGGATAGGATTGTGGCGGCATCAAATGGTAAATGGCGGAGGGTGAGGGACTCGAACCCTCAAGGGCGTGAGCCCGGCGGTTTTCAAGACCGCTGCCTTACCAATTAGGTCTAACCCTCCTTTTCCCGGAGGAAAAAAATATACATGAGGCCCTATATTAGGTCAAGCCAAAGCCTTCTCATCAGCCTTGCCATTTTCCACGCCAGTCTCTCCTTCGTCCTCGTCCCCGTTGCTGGGTAGCGGGGCCATGTCGATAACCCGGTCGCCCTCGTCCAGATTGATCACCCGGACTCCTTGAGTATTGCGCCCAATGGTGGATATCCCTTGCACGGAGATGCGGATCATAATGCCGTTCTGGGTTACCAACATGACCTCCTCTTCGCCTTCGATCTCCCTACAAGCCACTACGGGGCCGTTGCGCGGGGTGGTCTTGATATCGATAACGCCTTGGCCGGCGCGGCGCCTGCTGGGGTACTCGGTCTGACTAGTGCGCTTGCCATAGCCGTTTTCGCAGATGGTGAGCAGACTGCTGCTTTCGCGCACTACGACCATATCTACAACCTCGTCCCCTTGGCGCAATTTAATGCCCTTAACGCCTGTGGAAACCCGGCCCATTGACCGGACATCGCTTTCGCTAAAGCGCATGGCTTGACCATTGCGCGTCAACAGGGCAATATCCTGCTGACCGTCGGTGATGGCCGCCCCAATCAGGTCGTCGTCATCTTGGATCTTCAGGGCGATGATCCCGTCGCGACGGATGTTCTGGTAGGCCGAGAGCCTAGTTTTCTTGACAATGCCCTTGCGCGTAGCCGTGAACAAGTACCGGTCGTCGGAGAACTCCCGGACGGGTACGATGGCGCATATTTGGTCGTCTTGTTCAAGTGGCAGCAGGTTGGCTATCGACCGCCCCTGAGCTGTGCGGTCGCCTTCGGGTATGCGAAAGACCTTGAGCCAATAACACTTGCCCTTGGCCGTCAAAAACATGATATAGGAATGGGTTGACGCCACGAAAAGGTGTTCGACAAAATCCTCTTCCTTGGTCTTCATACCCGTCACCCCGCGCCCACCGCGATTCTGTACTCGGTAAGCCCTAGGAGGCAGGCGCTTGATATAGCCACTGCGCGAGATGGTGACGACCATGTCCTCTTCGGCAATCAAGTCCTCAATGTCGAATTCCTCGGCTGAATAGACGATCTCTGTGCGGCGCTCGTCGCCGAAGCGCTCGGCCAGATCATCAATCTCGTCCTTGATGATCTGCATCTGTCGCTCGCGGCTGGCGAGGATCCCCCTCTGGTCCTCAATCGTCGTCATCAACTCTTTGTATTCGCCCTCAATTTTGTCGCGCTCCAAGCCCGTCAAGCGCTGCAACGGCATGCTTAGGATGGCTTGGACCTGTCGCTCGCTCAACTCGAATTGCACGCCAGCATCTGTCGCAGGGCGGATGACAGCCAGCCGTTCTTGGGCATCGGCTGGACTCGACGAGCGGCGGATGGTCTCAATCACTAGATCAATGTGGTCTAAGGCGATGCGCAGGCCCTCTAAGATGTGCGCCCGGGCTTCGGCCCGCTCCAAGTCGTATTGCGTGCGGCGCACGATCATCTCATGGCGGTGATCGATGTAGTGCTGCAGCATCTGCTTGAGATTGAGCATCTCGGGACGGCCATTGACGATGGCCAGCATCATGACCCCGTAAGTGGTCTGCAACATGCTATGGCTATAGAGCTGGTTGAGCACGACCTCGGCTTGGGCTTCCCTCTTGCACTCAAATACAATGCGCAGCCCTTTGCGGCCCGATTCGTCGCGAATGTTGGCAAGTCCGTCGATGGTTTTGTCGCGCACCAGATCGGCGATTTTCTCTAAGAGGCTAGCCTTGTTTACTAAGAAAGGGATTTCGGTAACGACGATGTTTTCGCGGCCGTTCTTGAGGGTCTCGATATCTGCCCGCGCTCTAATGTAGATTAGCCCCCGGCCCGTTGCGTAGGCTTGCTGTACCCCGCTCATGCCGTAGATGATTCCGCCGGTGGGAAAGTCAGGGGCTTTGACGTGAGCAAGCAGTTCGGCAATGGAGATATCGGGATGATCAATCAGCGCCTTGAGGCCACTGGCAACTTCCCGCAAGTTGTGCGGCGGGATCTTGGTAGCCATGCCCACAGCAATGCCCATGGAGCCATTGCATATCAGGTTGGGAAACCTGGACGGCAACACCAAAGGCTCTTGCTGCGTCTCGTCGTAGTTACTGGCAAATTCGACCGTGTTCTTGTCGAGGTCCGCTAGCAACTCCATCGCCGGCCAGCTTAACCTCGCCTCTGTGTAGCGCATGGCTGCCGGAGGGTAGCCGTCAATAGAACCGAAGTTGCCTTGGCCTTGGACCAGCGGATATCGCAAGCGAAAGTTTTGCGCCATATGTACTAGGGTCGGATAGACAATGTCTTCGCCGTGCGGGTGGTAGTTGCCTGAGGTGTCGCCGGCTATTTTGGCGCATTTGCGGTAGCCGCGGTTGGGAAAAAGGCTTAAGTCGTTCATCGCTACCAAGATGCGGCGCTGGGACGGCTTGAGACCGTCGCGGACATCGGGTAGGGCACGCGACCGTATGAAGCTCATGGAATAGTCGAGGAAGGAGGTTTTGAGCTCCTCCTCAATTTTGACCCTCAGGACCCGGCTTTCTTGCTGTTCGAGCATTAATTAAATCCTCAGCTTTTTAGTCTAATAGAACGCGTCCAGATTCTTTACATCTAGCGCGTACTTCTCGATAAATTCGCGACGCGGCTCTACCTGTTCGCCCATGAGCAGGGTAAAAAGGTGATCCGCTTCAACGGCATAGTCGATGGCCACCTGCAACAGCGTGCGTCGCTCGGGATCCATCGTCGTCTCCCATAGCTGCTCGGGGTTCATTTCGCCCAACCCTTTGTAGCGCTGAATAACTATGCCTCGACCATCGCCGTTGCCGCCGAGTGCGGAAATGTGTTGGTCGCGCTCGGCCTGATCGAAGGCATATAGCTCTTGCTTGCCTTTCTTCACCTGAAAAAGGGGCGGCTGGGCCAGATAGAGCTTGCCTTTCTCAATCAGGTCGCGCATGTAGCGAAAAAAGAAGGTCATGATTAGCGTGCGGATATGGCTGCCATCGACATCGGCATCGGCCATGATAATAACCTTGCCGTAGCGCAGCTTCTCAACGTTGTAGTCCTCGCCAAGACTAGTGCCTAGCGCCGTTATAAGTGGTAGTAACTTGTCGTTTCCTAAGACGCGGTCGATCCGCGCTTTTTCCACATTGAGCGGTTTGCCGAACATCGGCAGCACGGCTTGGAAGCTCTGGTCGCGGGCCATCGCCGCCGAGCCGCCGGCCGAGTCGCCCTCGACCAAGAAAATCTCGGTCTGCTCCGGGTCGCGGATGGAACAATCGGCCAGCTTGCCGGGCAATGCTCCCCCGTCGAGAACCCCCTTGCGCCGGGTCAACTCGCGAGCTTTGCGCGCCGCCTCGCGGGCACGTCCAGCCTCCACGATCTTGTCCACGATCCGCTTGGCGATGTCCGGATTCTCTTCGAGATAAGTACTCAGTGCTTCGGAGACAAACGAATCGACGATGCCTTTGACTTCGCTGTTGCCCAGCTTGCCCTTGGTCTGTCCCTCGAACTGCGGCTCGGACACTTTGACACTGACAACGGCAGCGATGCCCTCGCGAGTATCATCACCCGAGATGTTGAACTTGACGTTCTTGAGCAGATTATTGCGGTTCGCGTAGTTGTTGATCGTCCGAGTCAGCGCCGAGCGGAAGCCCACGAGGTGAGTTCCGCCCTCGTCGGTCTTTATGTTGTTAGCGTAGGTAAAAAGAGTCTCTTGGTAGCTGTCGTTATATTGCAGAGCCACCTCTACGACAACTTCGTCGCGCTCTCCCTGAAGGTAAATCGGATCGGGGTGTAACACGCTGCGGCCTTCGTTGAGGAAGCGCACGAATTCTTGTACACCGCCCTCGTAGAAATAGCGGTCGGCGTCTCCGCTGCGCTCGTCCCGCACATTGATCTCCACGCCCTTGGTCAGAAAAGCCAGTTCGCGCAGTCGTACGGCAATAAACTCAAAGCTGAATTCCACGGTTTCAAATATCTCGGCATCTGGCTTGAATTCTATGATAGTGCCAGTTTGGTCTGTGTCGCCGATGATCTCTAAGTCCGTTTCAGGAACGCCACGAGCGTAGCGCTGCAAGTGGACGTTGCCCTTTTGCCACACTTCGACCGTACACCACTCGGACAATGCGTTGACCACCGAAGCACCCACGCCATGTAGTCCGCCAGAGACCTGATAGGCCTTCTTGTCGAATTTGCCGCCGGCGTGGAGCATCGTCATTACCACCTCGACGCCCGATTTATTTTCCTCGACGTGGAAGTCGGTCGGAATGCCCCGCCCGTTATCTTGGACGCGGGCAGTGCCTTGGGTGGTGATTGTTATGTCAATGCGCGAGCAACGCCCGGCCATGGCCTCGTCAATGCTGTTGTTGACGATTTCTTTTACCAGCTCGTGTAATCCGTTTTCGCTCGTATCGCCAATGTACATAGCCGGGCGCTTGCGCACCCCTTCAAGCCCTTTGAGAACCTGTATGGCGTCGGCGGTATATTCCTCCTCCTGCGCTACTTCTGCTTCTTCCCTAGGAAAATTTCTGGCCGGTTCCGTCATCTACTCCTCCTTTTGTTCTCCACACTTTCAGACTGGTTTAGTAGTTTTAGCCCTTCGACGACCTTCTTACCTAGCAAAGTATTGATCCGCGTCGTGATGTCCCGCTGCATAAAGTTGAGTTGAGTTCGCCATACGGCAGATGGCACCGCTACTTCCAAAAATCCTTTGGACAGGCGCAATGGACGGGTGCACTGGGCCAAGGCGGGACCTACTGCTTCTTCCCACGCCATCCGCGCCCGACATTCCACTAGCTTCTCATTGATTCCTAGCTCCTCGACTGCGGCGTCGAGCAATCCGTGCAAAACGGTGGGGGGGCCAACACTGCGGCTCTTATTTCTGGAGGTCGATCGATTCAAAACGAGCTTCCTGCCTTGCGTTAGGCTCTTGAGGGGTCGTCGCGATGACCTGTTCAAATTCACCCACTATGTCCAATAGTTCTCCTATCCGACCTGAATCCAACTCTGAAAAAGCATCGTCTAAGAGCAGTACTGGCTGCTGACCCGTTTGCTCTTCCATGTAACGGACCTCTGCTAGCTTCCACGATATGAGTACGGTTCTTAGTTGGCCCTCAGAGGCATAAAGTTCGGCTGGTTCTCCGTTCAATATGAACTTCAAATCATCGCGGTGTGGCCCACACAGCGTATAGCCTATTTGGGTCTCCTGCTCCCTGCGGCGACTGAGTGCCTCGCGCAACTCGGCTCTAAGGGCCTCCAAGTCCTGTTCCTTGGTACCTTGATAGACAATAGCTGCCTCTTCATCAGCCAAGGCGAAGCGGCCGTAATAGCGGAGAAAGGGCGCTCTCAACCTATTCAGCGCCTCTAGGCGATACAGGCGAAGTTGGGCACCCAAATCCGCTAGCTGGACATCCCATGGTTCCATTACTTGACCATCGACAAACCCGTGTCTCGACTTTTTGGCGGTACGCAACAAGTGGTTTCTCTGAGCTAACACGCGGTAATAGCGCTGCATGTATCGCAAGTACGCTGCGCTAGACTGCGCGATAAGTATGTCGAGGAGCCGCCTTCGCTGGGCTGGGAAGCGCAACACCAGCGATACGTCTTCAGGAGAGAAGTGAACGGTGCGGAAGGTGCCCAGCAGTTCCGAGACTCGAGGCAAGGGAGTGGCATCGACAAATGCCTTCTTACCTTCCTTTTTACTGTAAAAGACGCGTACTTGCTGGTCGTGGCGACCATCACTACACAAGGATCGAATATCAAAGAAGTCTTCGCCGTGCGGCACGACGTGTTGATCCTTGGCCCCGCGCACTGACTTACCGATAGATAAGTAGGAAATCGCTTCTAGAATATTGCTTTTACCGCGGCCGTTTGGGCCAAAAATCAGCATGTGCTCTGCTGCAAGGCCCAAGTGAATCGCGGCAAAATTGCGGAAGGGTCTCAGCGTTAATTCACGGATCCGCACTATTCCCGCTTACCTCATCCTGTTGGCCGCAAGGGCATTAGCAAGCAGAAGTAATCCTCACCTTCCTTTTGTTCTACCGGCCGCAACAAGGCTGCGGTGACGTGGTCGTTGAGCTGGAAACAAACCTCAGACGCTTCCATTCTGCGCAGGATCTCCATCAGATATTGGGCATTGTAGCCAACCTCTATCTCTTCAGAGGCGTATTGGGCCGGTACACTTTCCCTCGCTTCGCCACCGATTTCGGGGCTGGCGGCCGACAGCTCAACCTGACCACTGTCCAGCTTAAAACGCACTTGGCGCGTATAAGAGCTGGAGAGGATGGATACCCGGCGTACGGCCGGCAGCAGATCTTCGCTAGCTATTCTTAGCTCTTTTGTATTGTTTTGTGGAATGACTTGAGCATAGTTGACATACGGTCCTTCTATCAGACGCGACAGCAAATGCGTATGTCCTATATCAAACAGGATCTGGGTCTCGCCCAGCGTGACATTGACCGGCTCTTTATGGCTACCCAACAATTTGACGATCTGGTTCAACGCTTGGGGGGGGACGATGACCGCGGTCTCTTGGTCGTCCTGTACCTGATTCTGCAGATCTATGGCTTTTCTGTAACAAGCCAAGCGCGACCCATCGGTAGCCACCATCTCCATTCCCTGAGCATCAATGCGCCAGAGCACCCCATTGAACACGGGACGCGTATCATCGCCGGAGACGGCAAAGACCGTCTTGTTGATCATGTCTGCTAGAACATTGGTCTCGCCTTCGTCTCCTCCCAGACTCAGGCTCACGCCGTCGAGGGCTGTCGGCATAGGGGGAAACTCGTCAGCCTCTATTCCCGACAGGCTATACGCTCCTTCGCTGCTTTCGGCGTCCCCGAGCTGCCCTGAGAGCTTGAGTCTCTCGTCCTGCACCTCAATACTCACTTCCGCCTCGGGCCATTCTCGGGTGATTTCTGCCAGCTTGCGCGCCGAAACAGTCGTCCTCCCATTTTCCTCTACTATAGCAGGGACTTGAGTCCGGATGGACAAATCTAAATCCGTCGCCGATAGAGATAAGATTTTCTCATCGGCCTCAAGCAGGATATTAGCCAACACCGGTAGGGAGGGTTTTGACGACACGGCTTCTAATACAGTATCAATGCCCCGCCATAGTTCACTGCGATCCACTCTTAACTTCATAAGTGCTTCTCGGAGAATCCTTCTGATGAAATTGCCCTTGTGAGTACTAATATAAACTTAGCTTTTATCCCTACTTACGTCAAGTTCTATATATATAGGGTCCCATTTTTCAGCACAGGTGAACACATGAGTAGATGTGTATAAAAAAGGGAAAGGTGTGTATAGTCAAAAATAACAATCCACACTCACACTTCTAATAGGACTACACTTTTTTGTGTTCTTTTATTTTTTGCAGTTCTAGTTATGGTGTGGATATGTGGATAACTAGCTTAGATAGTTATCTATAACTAGCAAAATGTATTGTTAATAAGATACTTATGTAATCAACTTGATAACTTGGTAACAGGAGCCTGTCTGTGGATTGTGGAGTGGAAAACTTTGGTTTTTCACACGCAAGAGGTCAAAAACGACGGTTTTCTTTTTTCGACAGACTTATCCACACTCAATCAATACCTAAGCGGGGATAGATGTTAATAGTTTTCCACTGCCAAATAGGCACTATAGCAGTGGAAAATACAGACAGAGAGGACTAAAGAGATGGGGGCTAGCGGCTTTGCCGACGGACGGTATCCGACAAATCCTCGACTAGTCTAGCAAAGGATGGATCGTTTTTATGCCGCTTCTCAACAGTGTTTACAGCGTGGATGACCGTGCTGTGATCGCGGTTGCCGAAGTGTAAGCCGATGGTAGTGAAGTGACTGCCGATGAGAGTCCTGATTAAGAACATGGCAATGTGCCGTGCCGTTGCCACGTCTTGCTTGCGTCCTTTTCCAATTAGTTGCTCGCGAGTCAAATTAAAGTGATCGGCGACCTGCTGTTGGATTGTCTCAATGCTCACTTCCGACGGGCTGGGACCCTGTTCCTGTATAATATGCTGGGCCGCCTCTAGGTCGAGTTCCTTTTTATGGATTGAGCAGTAGGCCACCAGGCTAATCAACGTCCCTTCGAGTTCGCGGACATTCGATCGGATGTGATTGCCCAGCAGAGCGGCCACATCATCGGAAATCCGCAGGCCGTTGCGCTCGGCCTTTTTGTGCAGGATGGCAATCCGGGTCTCGAGTTCGGGGGCGTCTATGGCGGTGGCCAGTCCCCAGATGAAGCGGGATTTTAGTCTTTCTTCTAATCCATCTAGATGGCCGGGAGGACTGTCGCTGGTCATGACAATCTGCTTCTCGGACTGGTGTAAGGCATTAAAAGTGTGAAAGAACTCATTTTGGGTCTGTTCGCCGCGGATCAAAAACTGGATGTCGTCAACGAGGAGAATGTCTGCGCTACGATAGAAACTCTGAAATTCACCGATGGACTTGCGGTCTTGAAGCGATTGGATGAAATCCCGCATAAACTTTTCCGAGGGAACGTAAACGATCTTCTCGGCGAGGTTGTGGTTATAGGCGTGATGCCCAATCGCTTGCAGCAGATGCGTTTTACCCAGTCCTACGCCTCCGTAGATCACCAATGGATTAAATTCGGTCTTACCTGGAGAATTGGCTACGGCTAAGGCCGTTGCATGGGCAAATCGATTACTATCGCCAATGATGAATTCTTCAAAGGTATAGCGCTTGTTTAGCGATTGAGCAGGAGCTGCTTCTATTTCTTGTTCATCTTCTGCGGGGTCTCCTTCGTTTGCAGGTACCTCCTGCTCAACAGGTAGCACTCGATCGCCAACGGATTGGGGGGCTTGTGTAACCACAAAGGAGATATCGGGAGTCAGTGCCGTCTCTTCCCACACTACGGATTGGATCATCTGCAAGTAGTGCTCTTCTATCCAAGCGGCAGAAAATGCGCTGGGAACTTGGATGACCAACAAGTCTTGGTCGAAGTGGCTTACTGAAGTCTGCTTAAACCAATTAGTAAAGCTCTGGGGACGAACTTGACGCTCGATATTGAGCAGACATTGGGCCCAAAGTTCTTGGGGATCTTGTATTTCCAGCGCCATTTATTGAAGCGGAGATCGCAGTTTTTAAGGGAGATTTTCAACCTATGAAGAAGGCATACGTCAGTCAAGAGTTTCCCGCGAAGTTTCATTGGATTCGCTAGCGTTCAAAGAGTTGAAAGTATTGACACTTAGCAGAATAGCCACTAAATTGGACCGTTTCTGCGTATGCTGCATATAAACCAACGCGAGGTGAGAATTTTATTTTGAAACGCACATTTCAGCCTAGCAATAGACGCCGCCGCAACAAGCACGGTTTTCGCAAGCGCATGAGCACGCCGGCCGGTCGCAATATCATCAATCGTCGTCGGAGAAAGGGCCGCAAGCAGCTAGCCGTCTAGCGCTTGATGGATTGGATTAGAGGCCGCTGTTTTTGGATCCGCTGCGGTCGAGAAGATCGCGGTCAAATTTTTGTCGTCCGACGCAAACTGGGCAATGCTGTAAAGCGCAATCGGCTCAAGCGGCGCCTGCGCAGCATTTGCCGCAATCGCCCGTACCTTCCTTGTGATCTAGTCGTTTTTTGCCAACCGTCAGCCATCGAAACTCCCTTTGCTGACTTGGAAAGGGAACTGGACTCCTTGGTGGCCAAACTACCTGTTTTTCTTGCCCCACAATGAAGCAAATCGCCATTTTTGTCGTCCGCGCCTACCGTCTTCTCCTGTCTCCATATCTTCCCCCATCCTGTCGCTATCTACCTACTTGTTCCCAATATGCCGAAGAAGCACTAGATAAGTATGGGGCATTCAAAGGTGGAATGATTGCGCTAAAGCGGATTAGTCGATGCCATCCCTGGGGAGGGAACGGATATGATCCGCTGCCTTAGTTTTATAACACGTTGTTTATAAAAGGGTAATAAAAATATATGGAAGATAAGCGGACCCTGTTGGCCTTTCTCTTTATCGGCCTGATTTTCCTCTTGCTTCCCTATTATAATGAATGGTTTGGGCTAAATCCCAAGCCCCGGCCTCCGTCGCAGGAAGCTGTGCCGCAAGAATCGGTGCCTGAAGTGGCCCCTGTTGCTGAAGAGCAAGCTGAGCCCGAGCGCACACGAGGTCCCGAGTCTGCGGAACAGCTCCTTTCGGAAGGGAAAGGGTCAGCACCTATTAAGTCTCAGGCCATTGAAAGGGTCGAATCGGCCGAAAATCCGTCCTTTACATCAGAAGACAGAGCGGACACAATTGTAGTACAAACGCCGCTTCAGAGATTTGAAGTCTCGACAAAGGGCGGTACCATTATATCATGTAAACTCTTAAAATACAGATACGTAGATGGAAGTGTTATCGAACTGCTGCCGCCAACCGGCCGCGGCTTGGGAATTCATCTACAAAGAGCGAACTACAGGGAGGATATCTCCTCGGCAGAGTTTGTTGCCAACCAGTCGAGTCTGCAGGTTGGATCCGGGGAAGAGCAATCCCTAATCATGGTAGCTCAACTCGATGGCGGCAGAAGCCTGGAAAAGGTCTTGACCTTTAATGGGGATCGCTATGGATTCGATCTCCAGCTGCGCTACGAAGGGTTTGACGACGATACCGAAGCCATACTCACTTGGGAAAACGGCATAGCGTTTACCGAGCGCGAGCCAGAAATTGATCTACCTGAAATGCGGGCTTTTGCCTATATCAACGAAGAGCGGGTCGAACTCAAGGTGGATGATGGGGAATCGGACGAATTAGAGGACAAAGGGTTGCTAAAGTGGGCGGGTATTCGCAACAAGTACTTCTTGATTTCCTGTGTCCCTGCCGATAGAGAGCAGCGTTCTCTCGTCGTCTTACAGGGCAACCACCAAGGGGCGAATTTGCTGCCCGACTATTCTTTTCAGGTAGGTCGCCGGCTCGAACGGTCTGGCTCTTGGCACAACACGATTTATCTAGGCCCACTCAACTACGACGAGCTTGTCGGCTATGAGGCCGAACTAGAGCAGGCTATTGATTTCGGGTGGCCGATCGTAAGTCAAATAAGCCGCTTTCTACTCATTCTATTTATCGCCACCCATCAATACATCCCCAACTATGGTTGGATCATCGTCGTTTTCGCCGTTGTCATTAAAATTCTCGTCTATCCGCTTACCCACAAAACCTATGAGTCCGCGGCGAAAATGCAGGAACTTCAGCCGAAAATTACGGCGCTACGCGAGAAGTACAAGAACGACAACCAACGCCTAAGCCGAGAGACTATGAAGCTCTATAAGGAAGAAGGCGTCAATCCTCTTAGCGGGTGTCTTCCTCTCTTGTTGCAGATGCCCATTTTCATTGCGCTCTACAATCTTTTTGGCAAAACAATCGAGTTGCGCCAAGCCCCCTTTATTCTCTGGATACAAGATCTTTCCCTTCCTGACGAATTGCTTATCGGCGGTTTTGGTCTTCATATTCTGCCATTGTTAATGGCGGTCTCCATGCTCATCCAACAGAAGATGACGATGAAGGATCCCAAGCAGGCCGTTCTGGTTTACATGATGCCGGTACTGATGATATTTATCTTTTGGAGCATGTCGTCGGGATTAGTGCTCTACTGGACCATCTTCAATGTCTTGACCATCGGCCAGCAGCTATTGGTCAATCATTTTAAGAAGAAAGCCGCTCCTTCCAGCACTTGAAATTTCAGCCGGACCTCGACCTTGATACAGTCGGATACTGTTGTCGCTATCTCTACGCCACGGGGGGAGGGGGTATCGGGATCGTGCGTTTGAGCGGGCCGGAGGCCCTAGCGATAGGCCAGCAGATTTTTCGGTCTCGTCCTCCGCTCGGCAAGCGAGTCCGATACGTCGAATACGGACGCATATGGGTTGGTGGTCGAGCAATCGACACAGGCGTCGCTTGGGTCTTTGCTGCACCGCACTCTTATACCGGTGAAGATACCGTCGAGATTAGCTGTCACGGCAGCATGGTCGTATTAGAGTCAGTCGTCGAGGAAGCGCTTCGCTTGGGGGCCGTCGTTGCTGCACCAGGAGAGTTTACTCGCCGAGCTTTTCTCAATGGCCGATTGGACTTATTAGAAGCTGAGGCAGTAATCGACCTCATCCAAGCCAGTTCTAAAGCGCATCTCGACAATGCCTATGGCTTGGCCTGTGGCCGTCTATCCAAGATGGTAAAAGATCTTAAGAATCAGTTGGTTAAGATGCTATCACTGCTTGAGATAGGGCTAGATTTTTCCGACGAAGACATCGATAGTATTGGGCGTCAAGAAATACAGACCGCGCTGCGCGAGGTGGTTGAGTCCTCTCTGCGGCTTGCCGAAACATTCGAGGGAACAAGGCGTCGCCAAGAGGGATATTTAGTCGTGCTCATCGGGCGTCCCAACGTAGGTAAGTCCACGTTGCTCAACGTGTTACTCGGCGAAGATCGGGCAATAGTTACTCCCTTACCAGGAACGACGCGAGACTTAGTAGAAGGTCGGACTACGTGGGCAGGAGAGACGATCCGGCTAGTCGATACGGCTGGGATTAGGCAAAGCCATAACCTGATCGAAAAAGAGGGAATTGAACGAGCGTCGCAGGCGATTGGGGAAGCGGATGTGGTTTTAGCAGTATTTGACAGTTCGACTGAGTCGCATGAGGACGATATGGCTGTGTTGGACCTGCTCCCGCCGGATAAGAAGTCAATTGGTGTCTTCAACAAAATTGATTTGCCGGGTGCTAGCACCCGATCTAAGATTGAAGCACGGGTCTCGGTATCTGTTGAAATATCAGCACTTAGGGAATTCGGTATTGAGAAATTAAAGAGAGAAGTGACGGCCCAGTTGCCCCATGGGGCGGAAGTAGATGGGATCGGAATCACTCGCCAGCGCCACCAAGATTGCCTGTTGCGAGTAGCTAAATCTGGCGCTATCGCAGAGGAGCTTCTAAAGTCCGGTCAGCCCGATGAGTGCGTCGTTGCCGAGCTTCAGGACGCATTGAATGCCTTAGGTGAGATGCTGGGAGAGACCGTAGAAGAGGAAGTTCTCGATTCCATCTTTTCCCAATTTTGCATCGGCAAGTAGTGTTAGTGTTCCACGTGAAACATTGAACCTCGTCTCAAATGCTCCACAAAACTCTTCCAAGCATATTGAGCTAGTTTAAATGTTTCACGTGGAACATCTTGATATGGTGATTCAATTGCCCTCTGATATTCAGGAGGACTTTGAAAGATTGAAAAGAAAAAGCGTTCTCTCTGGTTCTTTTGAAGATATCTGGCCTAAGCTGGAAATATATCTATATATCTTGAGTCGGTGGTCGAGAAGAGTCGGCCTTGTCTCTCGGCGAGATCAGTCCGTCGTAGCAACTAAGCACTTGAGGCAGGCGTTGACTATGGTTCCGGTCGTAGCAAGTCTCCCGCATCGGCTAGTTATGGATCTGGGATCAGGAGCTGGATTTCCGGCAATTCCTCTGAAAATAGCTCTTCCCAATGCATACTTTATGCTCGTCGAAAGCAGGAGGAAGCGGGCGCATTTTCTCAAGGAAGTTATAAGGTCGGTGGGGCTTGACCGAATAGAGGTTGTAAACGAGCGGATAGAGAGTTTGAGTCCGGTGTGCGCGGATTTGGTGACGGCAAGAGCCGTGGCGTCGCCGGATAAACTGCTTGATTTAGTACAAAGACATTTATCTCCTCATGGCTGGATTCTTTCAACGCTTGGAAAAGATGCTGCTCATTCGGAGTTGTTGGCATGGAGGGCCGATCGGGTGGGGAGTGCATTGGGGCTATTCTACTAATTGCTATTGTCGAGCGTTCCGAGTGTAGCTTTACATAGTTTTACACATACTTATCCACACCCAAAAATTAAAAGAGTTGTGAGATTTAAGCCCTTTGAGGGACGTATATGTCTAATTTTATCCAATAGATAGGCCATAATTTAGCGAAGTACTGAGTAGATACGGTGAGGTTTGATGTGGAAAACTTGTTCTTAAGAAAGTGGGAAACTCGGCGGTAAATCCTTTGGAGGAAAAGAAAAAAACGAGTATATTTTCCGAGGACAAGGGTTCTCAATGGCCACTCTCAAGCGTCTGCGAAATAGGTTCTTTTTTGCTAGATAAATATCTAAAAAAGTGGTGTCTGGTCATCCTTAGGCCGTTGGCGCATTTGTTTATTCGCTTGGGCTTCAGACCCGATTGGCTGACGCTGATGGGGCTAGTTATGAACGTGGGGGCAACTGCGGCGTTTGCCAAGGGCTATTTGCAATGGGGGGCTCTCATTATGATAGTGGCGGGCCTCTGCGACATCTTGGATGGACAAGTTGCAAGAGAGGGCCACAAGGAGACCAAGTTCGGAGCCTTATTGGATTCGACGACAGATCGCTACTCTGAGATATTTATTTATTTTGGAATCGGCGCGTATTTGATCGGCCGCGATGAATGGATTGCCTCGGGGATTCTCTTTTTTGCTATTACTGGTTCGCTGATGGTTAGTTACGTAAGGGCTCGTGCAGAGGGGCTGGGCGAGGATTGCAAGGTGGGCTTCATGCAGCGCCCAGAACGTCTAACGGCCTTGGCTGTGGGGAGCCTGATAGGCCACCAAGGTTTGGTTTTCGTACTGGTTTTATTGGCCGTTACGACCAACTATACGGTTGTTGAGCGCCTCGCTCATATCCGCAACAGGCTGAAATCAGGTCCCAATTCGCCCGCCTCTGTCCAGCAGTCCCAATAAGCTTCTCCTCGCCGTCGTGTCCCAAGGTCATTTCATCGCGTTTGAGGGGGTCGATGGCAGTGGAACTACAACCCAATCCCGCCTGCTAGCGTCGCATTTAAGAGAAGCAGGTCTTCCGGTTACACTGACCAGAGAGCCAGGTGGGACGCCGGTCGCAGAAAAGATCCGCCAGCTTGTTCTCGATCCAAGCCTAGAGGGAATATCCCCAACAGCAGAACTGTTCCTCTATGCAGCCAGTCGTTCACAGCACGTAGAAGAGGTGATCGCACCGTCGCTCAATCGGGGAGATGTGGTTATTTGCGACCGCTATATTGCCTCATCAATAGCGTATCAGGGATATGGGCGCGGCTTGGATCTTGAAGTGATCGAACAAGTCAATCGGCTGGCTGTGGGGGAGTGTTTACCGGACGCGACAATATATCTGCTCTTGCCCGTAGAAGTGGCTTGGGCTCGCCTGAGACGGCGGGATGTCGCGGATAGGTTGGAGCAAACAGGAATGGCACTACAAGAGAAGGTTTCCCGAGGCTACCAACAGATAGCCCAAAAAGATCCAACAGGCTTGGTTTTTGACGCGCAGCTCGGAATAGATCGACTAGCTGAAGGGATTCAGGACGCGTTGCGTCGGCAGTGGTCGTGGTTTCCTGAGGAGAAAAAGTAGCTATGCGACACTTCTTAATGGGATTGGTTTTTTTATTTGCAAGTACGAACGCAATCCAGGCGGCGCCTACGGAAGATCCGTATGCAGAGGTAAATGCCAGTTGGGAGCGTTTCGGAGCCGTGTATTCGCGCATTCTGGAAAACTATTACGCCCGTCTGGACCAAAGGGAGGTTATGAGCGCAGCCATCAAGGGCATGCTCGGCCAACTGGATCCATACAGCGAGTATTACGACGAGGAGGGTTTGCGCCAGTTGCGCCAAGACACGACGGGCAAGTTCGCGGGATTGGGGATTACGGTTGCCATAAAAGATCGCTTTCCCGTGGTAATTTCCCCTATTGAAGATACTCCTGCCTTTCGGGCGGGGCTGAGACCGGGCGACTTGATCGTCGCTGTGGAGGGCAAAAGTACCTTGGATATGCAGCTTGAATCTGTGGTCAATGCACTGCGCGGAGAACCTGGCACAAAGGTCGCAATCTCGGTCGCTCCCCACTTAGGAGCCACGCCGCGCGAAGTTGAAATTCAACGGGAAATTATCACGATCAGGAGCGTTGTGCTGGTAGAGGAACTCCAAAAAAAAATCGGTTATATAAGTATGCGCCAGACGCGTTTTTCCGAGCATACCTCCAGTGAAGTGGAAGAGGCGATAAAAAGTCTCCCTCGGGTTGAAGGGCTAATTTTAGACCTGCGAGGAAATCCCGGAGGCCTGTTTAGTCAAGCCACTCAAGTTGCCGATTTGTTCTTACCCCAAGGAGTGCCGATCGTTTCGATTAAGGAACGCGACGGACGGAGAGAAGAAGTCAAGTATTCCCACCGTCATTCTGTTGCGCGCAATGTGCCCTTGGTAGTTCTGATTGACGAGGGGAGCGCCAGTGCCTCCGAAATCGTTGCTGGAGCCATCCAAGACAACGATCGAGGCGTGGTTGTCGGAGCGGCATCATTTGGCAAAGGTTCGGTACAGACCATTTTCGACCTACGTGAACGCGAAGAGGAAGCTAGTGCCTTAAAGCTGACGACGGCACTCTACTACGCGCCAAGTGGGCGCAGTATTCACCGCGAACAAGACATCGCCAAGCCCGTACATAGCGTTCTGTTCGGCGATAGAGAATTGCCGCATCAGTTGGTGATGGACCTTATTTTGCGTTCAGAGAATAGGGCTAAGGCCCTTTCTGCACTCCAATCTCATTTTGATATGGATTCCGAGTCCGCAGAGAGCGTTCTCCTGATCCGTTTGGGCGATTTGGTGGGTAAATCCAAGATGGGGGCGGCTGGATTGCCGGATAGTATGGGAAACCAAACCTATTATACCCAGCGAGGTCGCAAGGTCTTCGGCGGCGGCGGTATTAGGCCCGATATTAGTGTTGAGTCGGAACCATTTCCTCCCTATGTACAAGAGTTAGAGCGTCGCCGGCTGTTCTTCGACTTTGTCATAGATTATGTATCGACCGACTCGTCTTGGGCCGAGGAACATCCAGACCTGACTGTCAGCGATGAGATGGTTGAGGGCTTTATGGAGTTCGTCCGCACTAAGGACATAGGTCTAGACCAAGGCCAAAAAGGATTAAATCAAATAGCAGACCTTGAGGACTTGGCGGAGAAAATGGATTGGGGTGAGGCTGCACAGGAGTCGATCCAGCAGCTACGAGCAGCGGTGAAGCAGGAGTGGGAGCGGCGGTATAGCAGCGAGTTGGAACCTTATATAAAGAGTGCTTTACGTCGAGAACTAATTTTGCGCTTCAGGGGGAGAAAGGCTCAACTGCTTGAAGGATTGCAGGAGGATGTGCAGCTAGCCAAGGCGATAGAGGTGCTCGCAGACCGAGAACAGTATCTGGGGGTATTGGCTGCGGAGGAAGCCAAGTGAACGGCGATAAGCGGGACTTTTAAATCGCCGATACTGATATTATGACTACTAAACGTGAGGACAGATCGTGCAAACAGAAATTTTTATCAACCAAGGCATTCACGAATCCCGTATTGCCATCTTGGAAGATGGGCGTCTAGCTGAGGTCTGGATCGAAAGACCCGAAAACGAGCGGACGGTAGGGGATATATACAAAGGGATTGTAACGGCCGTTTTGCCCGGGTTACAGGCCGCCTTTGTCGAGATAGGCCATGACCGCACCGCGTTTCTCCAAGTGCGCGATATGATGGAAGCAGACAGAGACGAGACCGATGGAGCGCGTAACGGGCGCCGTTCTCGCCATCGCGGTTATCCTGCTATTCAAAACCTGATCAAGAAGGGCGAAGAGGTGTTGGTGCAGGTTACCAAAGAGCCCATCGGCACCAAAGGTGCCCGTGTGACAACGCAGCTATCGCTTCCGGGTCGCTTTATGGTGCTGGTTCCGGGCGGCAACTGGGTTGGTGTGTCCCGCAAGATCATCAGTCGAAACGAACGCAAAAGACTGAGAGACCTGGTATTTAAGATCAAACCCGATGGCTATTCGGTAATCGTGCGCACAGAAGGGCAAGGGCAGAGTGACCGCGAGTTCAAACGCGATATGAAGCAGCTAGTGAAAAATCACGAGCGTCTGATCAAGACGAGCAGAAAGGTCGAAGCACCTGCCTTGGTGTACAAGGAGATGGGCATGACTTCCAGCATAATACGCGACCTGTTCACCGACAATGTGGAACGACTAGTCGTCGATAGCAAAGAACTGTACAAGGAGATCACAGCTTATTTGCGCCAAGTTTCACCTAAATTGCGCCAGAGGGTGGAGTTTTACCGGGATCGTCGGCCCATTTTCGATGCCTTCAACATTGAGGAAGATATTGAGAAGGCGACCGATCGCACCGTGTGGCTGCGGCGGGGTGGAGCCTTGGTCATCGACTACGCCGAGGCAGGAACCTTTATCGACGTGAATTCAGCCCGTTATCTCGGCTCCGACGATCAGGAGGAAAACAATCTCAATACCAATCTGAGGGCAGCTCGTGAGATTGCCCGCCAGCTCAAGCTCCGCGACATTGGCGGTATTATCGTCATCGACTTTATCGATATGAACGAGGAGCGCAACCGTAAAAAGGTCGTTGACTGCTTGGTCGATGAATTCAAACGGGATCGGGCGAAGGTTTCCATTAGCCCACACATCAGCGAGTTTGGCTTGGTCGAAATGACGCGCCAGCGCGTCCGGCCAAACCTTTTGCACACTCATAGTGAACCTTGTCCCATTTGCAGCGGCACGGGCCGGATTATGGGGCCAGACACCACCCTGACTTGGATTGAACGCTGGCTTCAGCGTTCTTATGCTGCCACCCGCGAAAGGCGCTACGTGTTAAAGGTCCATCCCGAGGTGGCCACCTATATGCTAGAAAACCGCGAAGAACGGCTCAAATCATTGCGCAAGGCGACCAAAGCTCGCCTCCAAATAGAGACCGATTCTACGTTGGGCCCCCAAGACTATCGGTTCTTCTCGACCAAACGCAGCCTGGATGTGACGGCTGAGTTCCGAGTTTGACAGAAAAAATTCTGACCCATATCTTTAAAATCTTCTTGGTTGATTGCGAAGTAGTCTTAGCGTAGGAGTGCAATTCATGTATGCAGTTGTCAATATCGCCGGCCATCAGGTCAAAGTCGATAAGGGTCAGTGTCTGCGCGTACCCCGGCTTCAGGTCGAAGAAGGTAGCACTCAGGAATTTACCGACGTCCTGCTAGTTTCCGGCGACGACGAGACTAAGGTTGGCAGCCCCACGGTCGAAGGAGCCAGTGTTTCGGCGACGGTCGTCGGCCACGGTCGCGGCGACAAGATTGTCGTTTTCAAGAAGAAACGGCGCAAGAAATACCGGCGGCGCACCGGCCACCGCCAGGATTACACCGAGATTCGGGTTGAGGACATCGTTCTTCCGAACTGAGTGCGAAAGGACTAGGTATTATGGCTCATAAAAAGGGTGTCGGCAGTTCTAAAAACGGGCGCGATAGCAATGCGCAGCGTCTAGGCGTTAAGCGCTTTGGCGGAGAGAAGGTCAGCGCCGGCACAATTATCGTGCGGCAGCGCGGGACGCGCATTCATCCAGGCGTCAACGTCAAGAAGGGCGGGGATGATACGCTCTTTGCTACCATTGCCGGGCAGGTGAAATTTGAGTCTTTTGGCAGGAAGGGCAAGCGGGTGAGCGTTTACGCCGCCTAAGAACTGCGTTACTAAATCACAAGGCGAACTGATCCATAGAATTGGGACAGGCCCACCAGAATGGTCGGGCCTGTTTTTTTTGACTTCTCACTCCTCCAGCATCAGGTGCGATCTAGGCTCCCAATCCAAAACAGCTCGTGCTTTGGACATGTTCATCTCGCGGTGGTCGGCGTCGCCCGATATGAAGAAGGCGTCGCAGCGGCCATGACCTGTGCAAACGTAGTCCAGAGCGGCTAGATAGGCGTTGGCCAAATCCTCCTCATCAGTAAAGTAAAGACCGCCGGGAGGATAGTGTGGTGGATTTTTGGCTTGTTCTAGGAATTGCTCTCGGGTGCGCGGGCCGGTAATGCGAAGGACTACCAAGTTCAGGTCAAATTGGCGGGCAAAGTAGCGGCAAATGCCCTCGGCTAGCCCCTTAGTGAAGCCGTACACACTAGGGCTATCGAGCGGGACTTCCTCCTCGGACGGATAATAGGAGCGAGCGCGATGGTGGGCGCTCATAGTGGAGGTGTGAACGCCTCTTTTGATCCCTAGCCTCCAAGCGGTGTACAGGAGCAAGTGTAGTCCCAGACAGTTGACGGTGTAATTATCGACGATCTGGGTCTCGGTCTGGTGGCTGTCGAGGCCACCTTGGCCGCTCTTCATGGTCAAGTTAATGAAGGCATCCACCCCATCTAGGGCGCAGGCGAGGGCCTCCGGGTCGGCGATAGAGCCTTCGATGTATTCTACCCCGTGCCGAGGCTTGGCGATGTCCAACACGCGCAGATCGTGATGGCGTCTAAGGTAGGGAGTAGTGCAGGTGCCGACGCGGCCGGCCCCGCCGACTAACAAAATTTTCACGGGCTACCTCCTTGAAGTCTTTGGATGTACCTGAATATTACGGGACTTTCCCAACGATCAACAGCCCTAGTTTGGTACTTGCGCTGGTCGCTTCTTAGATCGCCTTGCTCGTAGGGGAAGGTTTTTATACTCTTTTGCGTTCCTTTCACCGATATAGAATAGATAACGCTCATGAAAATTCACGAATATCAAGCCAAAGAAATTTTGCGCCACTACCAAGTCGCCGTACCAAGCGGCCACGTGGCCACGGCAGCGGATCAAGCCGAAGGCATGGCCACCGAATTGGGTGGAAAGGTCGTGATCAAGGCCCAAATCCATGCCGGAGGTCGAGGCAAGGGTGGAGGCGTCAAACTGGCCGCTAATCCCGAAGAGGCTCGCCAAGCGGCCAGCGAGATTCTCGGCATGCAGCTCGTCACTCACCAGACCGGCCCTGAAGGCCAAAAGGTCAAGCAAGTCCTAGTGGAGCAGGCTTCGGACATAGAACGCGAGTTTTATCTGGGCATCACGCTCGACCGGACCCAGAGCAAGCCAGTGGTCATGGCCAGCCAAGAGGGCGGCGTTGCAATTGAGGAGGTCGCCGCAGCGACCCCAGAGAAAATTCTCAAGGAAACAGTTGATCCCGCAGTGGGGCTACAGACATTCCAAGCGACGCGCCTAGCATTTGGGCTTGGCTTCGAGAGCAAGCAGGTTCGCCAAGCAGCCAGTTTTATCCTTAGCCTCTACAGAGCTTATGTCGATGCCGATTGCTCACTGGTCGAGGTCAACCCTTTGGTGGCGACCGCCGATGGGCAGCTTTTGGCGCTGGATGCCAAAATAGATCTAGACGACAACTCACTCTTCCGCCACCCCGACTTAGCGGAAATGCGCGACTTGGATGAAGAGGAAGAGCTAGAGGTTGAAGCCGCCAAATACGATCTGAATTACATCAAGCTCGATGGCAATATCGGCTGTATGGTCAACGGCGCTGGGCTGGCGATGGCCACCATGGACATCATCAAGCTCTCCGGTGCTGAGCCGGCCAATTTTTTGGACGTAGGCGGGGGTGCCAGCGCTGCGACCGTGGAAAATGGCTTCCGCATCTTGCTTTCCGACCCCAATGTAAAGGCCATACTCATCAATATCTTCGGAGGCATTGTGCGCTGCGACCGCGTGGCCGCCGGCGTGATTGAGGCGCGCAAAAACATTGAAGTCAATGTGCCGATCGTCGTGCGGCTGGCTGGGACTAACGCAGATATGGCCGCCGAGATGCTGGAAAACTCCGACATGGACTTTGCCGTTGGGCACGGGCTGCAAGACGCGGCGGTGATGGTCAAGGCGACTATTCAGTAAGAGGAATACAGGGATGAGCGTTTTAATCGACGAAAACACCAAGGTCTTCGTACAGGCGATTACGGGGTCGGAGGGATCATTTCACACTCGCCAAATGCTGGAGTACGGCACGAAAGTGGTTGGAGGGGCTACACCTGGCAAGGGCGGCCAAGAATTTGAAGGCATTCCGGTGTTTAACACGGTCGCCGAAGGCGTTGAGGCCACAGGTGCCAATGCTTCGATCATCTTTGTGCCAGCCCCTTTTGCCGCCGACGCCATCATGGAAGCGGCCGATGCGGGTATAGAGCTAGTCATCTGTATCACCGAGAACATCCCCGTGAGCGACATGGTTAAAGCCTACCACTATGTCCAGGCGCGTTCTACTCGGCTGATCGGGCCTAATTGCCCCGGCGTCATCTCGCCGGGGCAGTGCAAAATCGGCATTATGCCCCACTTTATTCACCAGCCAGGTCGCGTGGGGATTATCTCGCGCAGTGGAACGCTGACCTATGAAGCCGTGGGTCAGCTCACTGAGCGAGGCTTAGGCCAATCCACAGCCATCGGCATTGGCGGCGACCCAATCATCGGTACTCGCTTTGTGGACGCGCTGGCCCTCTTTAAGGACGACCCCGAGACCGATGCGGTCGTGATGATCGGCGAGATTGGCGGCACGGCTGAAGAAGAAGCGGCCGCCTATATCAAAGAGTTCTACGACAAGCCCGTCATTGGCTTTATCGCGGGGCGCACGGCACCTCCAGGGCGGCGGATGGGACATGCAGGCGCTATTATTTCAGGCGGTAAGGGGACGGCCGAGGACAAGATGGCGGCGATGCGGGAAGCGGGGATTCACACCTGTGAGAGTCCGGCAGAAATTGGGGAAACGGTAGAGAAGGTACTGAGCTGATTTAATTGGGGAACGTTTTTCTACGCAACTGCCTCTCCCCCAACAGTTCAGTTGCAATCGGGCGGAGCGAATTACCTCCTAGTCAACAGCGGCATAATGGTGGGGCGGCGGCTGAGAAGCAGGAGGCTGGCAAGGAGAAGTAGGCCGGCGAGCAGGACCAAAGGCATGGGGAGATGTTGGGAGGGACCGAGGCCATCTATGCCTAAGTAAGTGCGCAAGTTGATCCCAATTATCGAAGTCAAGTTGTTGATCGCGTGGGCGAGCATGGCAGGATAGATGCTGTGAGTCCAGTAAACTAGAGCGCCGAGAAAGAGTCCAAAGAGGAAGAGGGGGATCATTTGCCAAGGATTGAAGTGAGAAATGGCAAACAGCAGGGCCGAACCGCCTAGCGCCCAACGCGGCCCATAATGGGCGCAAAGACTCGTGAACACAAGTCCGCGAAAGAGAGGCTCTTCGCAAAATACAGGCACTAGCACTAGTGTTACCACTCCCTTCGGGATCTCCGCTAGTCCGCGGACAATCTGAATCTCCAGCAGGTTTTTCTGAAAAGACAGCGGCATGGACAGGTCTATCAGGCCGAGAAGATAGGCCATATACAAGTCGAGTTCGGCGATTACGAGGCTACAGCAAATAGTCGCCGGAATTGTCAGCAACAGGGTCGCAGCCGGTGTAGCGTTGAACAGAAGCAGGTCTTCGGCAATTAGGCGATGACGGCGAATATAAAGAGCCACAAACCACAAAAGGGTGCATTCGGCGGCAATAATACCAGCATGTAGGGATAAAAGGCCGACGATGGGCCAAACTACGAAGTGGGCTAGCAGGAGCGCAGGTAGCGCTACGCGGAGGACTTGGGAGAAGCGGGGATAGTGCGTACGCATGAGGCCGTATAATATAAGTCGTTATTCCTTATTCGTTTAGAGTGCGCATGTAACCCCGCGTGCGGCTAGACCAGAACAAGTAACTAAAAAACAGATCCGGGACATAGGTTTTCACAAGCCAGTGGGTCACCCAGCGGATGGGGTAGTGAATCGGCGACAACAAGGCGAGCTGGAGCGCGAGCCGCCGAGGCGAAAGTGCAGAGGCCCTGATAAAGTCCAGCCGGAGTACAGCGTCCAGTTCGGGATGCTTTTTTAAAAGGATCGGAATTGACATGCTGCCGTAGGTCTGCATCAGACGGCAAAGCGGCTCCAAGGAACGCAAGTGATTGTGGTGCGACAGGGCTTCAGGGGCATAGTAAAGCGGAATACCTGCCAAGTGGAGGCGGTATCCTAATTCTAGATCTTCGCCGCCATAAGCCGTGAGGTCCTCGTCGAAAAAGCCCACGCGCAACAGGGATGACCGGCGAACCGAGGAGTTGCCGGTGACGAAGCACTTGAAAGGTATGGTCTTATCCGCATCGACCCTATGGACCCCCCTCCCTTCAAGATAGCGAGTCAGGGATGTAGCGGGAATTTCACTGGCAAAGCGGATGTTGCCGACAAAAACGGCTTCCGCGTGGTTTTGATGCCGTTGGGCATGGGCGCGGAGAAAATTGGCACCGACGGTCATGTCGCTGTCGAGAAAGACGACGATATCGCCGCTGGCAACCCGCAGCGCGGCGTTGCGCGCCCGAGCGCGTCCCTGATTCTGTTCGTTGCGAAGTAGCTGCAACTTTAACGGCGCGATCGCCGCATGCAGCCGCTCGGCGTCCAAATGGGGGGAGGCATCGTCCACTACGATGATTTGGGTCGCTTCGTGGGGGTAATCTTGCTGCGACAGGCTTTTAAGTGCTGCTTCGAGGCGCTCAGGCTCGTCATATGTCGGTATTACGACGCTAAGCGTCAGTGGGGCGCTCATGCTAAGGTTTCGTAAAGCTGGGTGAGTTGAGCGGCTTCTCGTTCCCAGTTATAACGCCGTGCTGCCTGCAAACTCGCCTCCGCACATGCCTCTCGCATCTCTGCATTGTTTAAAAAAGCGGCGATCTGCTCTCGAATGGCTGCTATATTGGTTGGGTCGACCGTAGTTCCGGTACGCGTTTCGCGGACGATGTGCTCCATTTCAGGAAAGTTGCTGGCTAGGACGGGCAACCCGGCCATCATATATTCAAACAGCTTGTTGGGCAGAGAGTAGTAGAAGCTCTTACCCGTGCCTTTGATCAGACACAGCCCCAAGTCGGCCGAGCAAGTATAATTGTGAAGTTGGTAAAAGGGCACCCGGGGAATAAAATAGACTCGGTCCTCTAGGCCCGCAGCGCGAACTTGGTTTCGCAGGGCCTGTTCACTCGGCCCATCCCCAATCAGAACTAGGGCGGCGGCAAGCCCCGCGGCGGCCTCAATTTGCTCGCGCAAGCCATTTTCGGTGAGAAATCCTCCTTGGTAGAGAACAACGGGGCGATCATCGGGCAAGTCCAGCGTTTCGCGTATCAGGTTGCCTTGGACCTTATGGCGGAATAGCGGCAAATTGCGCAGAACGACGACCTCGTCAAGGCGGTAACGCTCCCTGAGCGATTGGGCGATAGACCCGCTGACGGTTATGACGCGATCTACCCGTCTTATCAGCCGCTGCTCCAGCAAACGCCAGCAAGACCGCATCAGCGGCCGGTTGACCAGTGAGGACTGCTCGGTCCAAAATTCGTGTGCGTCATAGACGAGGGGCAGGTCTAGTCGCTGTGCCGCTCGCACTGCTGGCCAGAGAGAGTCTAAGTCGTGGGCGTGATAGGCATCCGGCTGGGTCTCGACGAGCAGAGGATAGGCCCGTTGCCAAAACAAAGGATAGAGGCGGCGCAGCGAGCGGCTCCGATCTAGCGGTATCGGGTAGATTTCAAAATCGCCCCATCCCTTGAGAGGGGCTGAGTTGAAAGAGGAGGCGACAATGACGACTTGGTGACCAGCGCGGCGCAGCGAGGTAGCCTCTCGGTAGATGCGATAGTCGAAATTCAGGTCGGTGAAGGCGACCATACAGATACGCATGGTGTATAAAGGAATTGGCGTAAAGGCTAAAAATAAAAAAGCAGCCCATCTAAAAATGGGCTGCTTATAAAATAAAGAGTGTGGCGGCCGGAAGGTGTGATCTTGAAACGCAAATGAGATCCTCAAACGAGGCGGTGTGGGGAGGTAGTTTTGAAGATCTCAACGACCCGAAAAGGGAAATCCGAGCTTCGCGTATCAAGATTCTAGCCACGCTAGCGGACCGCCACACTCTATTTAGAAACAAAAATACACACGCTAGATTGTGTTGTCAAGCGGAAAAACGGACCCAAAGAAAATAACAACGGAGCCTTGCACACTTACAAGTGTGTGCGTATCTTTGACAGAGATGATGGTTGAAAATAATTCAGAGGGATCGCAAATGCAGTTTGCAGAAATGATTAAGGAGGCCCGAAAACAAGCCGACCTGAGCCAGCAGGGATTGGCCGAACAGCTCGTGACGGCGCGAAGGCCCAAGGGCGTATGGGCAACCTATATAGGACAAATTGAGAAAGGGGAGAAGGTCCCTTCCGACGAAGTGTGTCTCAAGTTGGCCGAGGTTTTGGAACTCGACTCTAATAGAGTGTTGATTGCTGCTTACGAGGCCAAGGCAAGTTCGGAGGAAGGACGTGCGCTCTATGGCAAGATGATGCGCTCGTTGTCGGACCCGGTCGTCAACAAGCTCCTGTCTAGCGAAGAGCCGTTGGACCCAGCCCTCTTGGGGATACTATCGAAGCCAGAAATTTTGGCTCTGCTCGGGGACCAACCGTGGTTAGAGGCCGTTGCTCGGGCGCGCAAGAAACAGAAGGAGCGCGATGTGTTACGCCTGCTCGCTCTGGTAGAGGCGATGGACGACAAGCAGTGGGATATGATAATGGGCATTATAGGGACTTGGAACTTAGAACCGCCTAGATGAGAAACGAGTTAATGGGAGGGAAAGAGTTAGAAGTCGGGCAGTTTGTACTCGCCGCGCTCAATGGCTTGCTCTAACTCTTGGTGGAAGGTGCTGTCTAGATGGGAGGTAATTTTCCAACCACTGGAATCGCGAAGAAAATAAAAGAATGGCGATGCGCGCTCATCGCCTAGCGTAGAGGAATCGAAGAGTAAGTAACCAATGCGCTCGTTGATGATGCGCTCTTCGGCGATTTCTCGCCGCAGTTGAGCCTTGATCTCGGCCGGCGTCTTTTGCCGCCACCGTTCGACAAAGCTCTGACGATCCTCCCCCTCCACTTGCGAAGAACTGAAACATTCCCAAAGCAGGTCAAAGTCGCTGTTTTCTAGCGCGCGCTTATAGGTCTGGAAGGTCTGAGCCGGGTGGGCGAAGCGTTGATCTGTGTCTTCGCTAGCACAGCCGTAAAGAAGGGCGAAGCAAACAAATAGTTGTAGGGCTATAGTGTGCAGCACGCGGATCAGTACTTTGAGCAATTTCAGCTACTTGGTGGGGGTTGCTGTCTTGCGTCCACCTAGGTTGGGCTTCAGCGCTTGGCTTTACTAACGAGTAATTCGATGGCGTCGCGCAGACGAGCAGCTTCTTCGTATTCTTCGCATATGACGGCCTGCTGTAGCCGATGCTGAAGTAGGCTGAGTTCGTCTTTCTCTTCCTTCGGCGGGCGTTGAGCGTTGGCCGCTTCGGCGCTCCGCTTCGGTGAGCGGATCTTGGCCGAGTCAGCTTTTGCATTGAGCGACGTGGAAATCTGCGCTTCAAACTCGTAGAAACGGTTCAGGGTGTGTTCAACATCCAAGTCGGTTTCCAAAGGCTCCAAGCCCACCTCGTCAAGCAACGCAGGAGCAACGTAGATTGGCGAACCCGTGCGCAAGGCCAAGGCGATGGCATCGCTGGGACGTGCGTCAATGTCTTTTATCGTGTGATTCTTTTCAATAACGACTCTCGCGTAGTAAATGGAGCGGCGCACGTTGTGGATGACAACTTGGTGCACGCGTATCGCAAGGGAATTGACCATAGAAGCGAGCAAGTCGTAAGAAATTGGGCGTATGGATCCATCGTTTTCCAGCCGCATCCTAATGGCGGCCGCTTCAAATTCGCCGATGGGAATGGGCAGGAGCCGCGGGAGGTTACCGTTCTTCTCGCTCAACCATACCAAGGGCCTGTCCTCGCGCAAGTAGGGGCTAACCTTGACCACGGTCATCTCGACTAAAGAGGTAGTACTCATTAGTCATCCCCATTGAGGCGACTAATCTCGTCGCGAAGCCGCGCCGCCTCCTCGTAGATTTCTTCGGCAACCGCTTGGTCCAGGCGTCTTTTGAGTTGTTCTAGCTGATTGACGGCTGATGTGGCGATGGTCGGGTGTTCTTCCCGCGGTGCGACCACGGATTTGGTGATGGCATTAACTTCAGCCGTAACCCATTCATCGTCGTCAGAACGAACGCATCCCACGTCTTTGAGTACCTTGACGGCAGCGTAGATCGGTGCGCCAAAGCGCAAGGCTAGGGCAATGGCATCACTGGGACGTGCATCGAATGTATGAATCTTGCCCTCGTCGTCAACGAGGTGAATCTCTGCGTAGTACGTTTTTTCGCGTGAGTTAAAGTCCGTAATTTCGATCCGGACTATCCGGGCGTCAACGTGGGCGAGAATCTGATGGGCTAGATCGTAGCTGATGGGGCGCGCAAGTTGACGCTTGCTGTGGGCTGTGGAAATGGCTGCTGCCTCAAAGCGGCCGATGACAATGCGCAGATAATAGTTGCCATCGACTTCTTTGAGTACTACTTCAGGGTATAAAGATAGAGATTTGCTGCTTAAGACCCCCTTGACTTCCATCAGAACCATAGCGGTATACTACAATTTAATAGGCGTCTGCCAATAGATGTGTGAAATATAATAAGACGTAAAAGCGGGTGTCAACTAGCTCGCGCCTCTTACTCATCCGGTAAATCTCCCTCTTTGTTTTTCAGCTTCAACTCAAGCTCCGCGAGCTGGCGACCTAGTTCCCCAGTGCGCCGGTTTAGGTGCGCCAAATAGGCAAAAAGCACGATCCACACGGCCGCGAAGGCAGCAAATAAGTAGTGGAGATTGTCCATAGATAGTCTCTTACGTTTCGTCGATTAGTTTTTGCCGCAGGAGCGCCACGGCTTTTTCAATGCGGGCTAGCTCCATGCGTTGCGCTATGAGGCGAAAGAGCAGCAGGAAGAAAGCCGCGCAGCAGATCCACTTGGTATATTGCATCGTCGGCTCAAGTTCTACGTTGCGCGGCGGGTGTAGCTGTTGGTCGGCGGCCCACAGATCGACAGCATAGTACACCAAAGGAACGTTGGCGAAGGCGAGAATGCCCAGCACAGCACTGATGCGCTGTACCGGAGCGGAGTTAGCCCCATATCCCCGCACCATTAGGTAGGCCACGTAGATGGTGAAAGTAATCAGCATGGAGGTCAGGCGCGGCTCCCATCGCCAGTAAACTCCCCAGATGGGCTTGGCCCACAAAGGCCCAGTGATCAGCACGATCAACGCAAAGATCACGCCCAATTCGGCGGAGCATAGCGCTAGGCGATCCCACTTGTCCTCGCGAGTGCGCAGATACTGCACACTGCCGACGAATACCAAAAAAAAGGCCAGAAACGAAGAAAACGCCGCCGGCACGTGGAAGTAGAAGATTCGCTGGACGATTCCCATTTCTTTTTCCGTGGGGACCCACAGAAAAATCGCGCCCAAGGCGACCAGCATGACCACGAAAATCAAACAGGAGAGTGGGACCGAACGCATCATTCCTCGATCGCGTATTCAAAAAGCATTAGCGATAGCACCGTGAAAACCACCGCGTACACCCCCAACATTTGCAGGTGCGGGAAGAGCTTTTCGCAACAGTCATTGGCCAGCACTAGCCCCGTCGCCTCCACGCAGGAAATCAACGCCGGCAAGATCATGGGCAAGAGCAAAAGGGGCAGCATTAGTTCGCGCAAACGCATATTGTTCGACAATGCCGCAAAGAGCGTGCCCGCTGATGCCATACAAGCTGATCCCAAGACGAAGACAGCCAACAAGGGGAGCAAGAAAAAGCCTAGAGACAGGTTAAAAAAGAGCGCAAAAAAGGGCAAACTTAGAAGTTCGATTGCCAAAAGAAAAACAAAATTACCCAGCATTTTACCTAGATAGATGGCTCCGCAGTCCCCCGGCGCTAACAGCAGCGCGTCGAGCGCGTCATTATCGCGTTCATCAGCAAAAGAGCGGCCCAAACTCAGCAGGCTGGCGAAGACATAGGAAGACCACAAGGTCCCAGGTCCAATCTCGCGCAGAGCGGCCCCACCTAAATCGAAGGAAAAGTTGAATACCAGCAACATCAATAGTATAAAGAACACCATCGGACTGAGACGCGCCTTCGTGCGCCACTCGGCCTTCAGATCCTTGCGCAGTATCGCCAGCGCTCGCCCTAAAAAGCTCATGGGTTGGCGTCGAGATAAGGCGCGCAGCGCGCGCGCAGTTGGTTAGAATCTTCCGTCAGGACTTGGTCCAAGCGCCATTGACCACGTTCAATCACCAGCAGGCGATCCACTAGGCCCTCGGCCTCGTCGAGGCGATGCGTTACCAAGATGCAGGTGCGCCCTTCTTGCCGAAAGCGGCGTAAGAGGCCGTGTAATGCAGCGCAGGCGCTGGTGTCGAGGCCGGTAAACGGCTCGTCAAGCAAGAGAATAGAAGGGCCATGCAGGGTGGCACGGGCAATGGCCAGACGCTGCTTCATACCGCGGGAGAACGAACCCACGCGCTGGTCGAGCTGCTCGTGCGTCGCCAATACTGGCGACGGAAAGCACAGACCAACAGCCGCTAAGGCCGCAGCGAGCAGTTCGTCTGGATTGTCCAAGCCATAGAGTTGGGCGAAGAAGCGCAAGTTCTCTCGCGCCGTCAGTTCGTCGTAGAGCAAGGTCTGATGCGAGAGCAGGCCGATCTCTGCCCGTACCTCGGGGGTGCGTTGGGGATCGCGACCGTTGATTTTCACGCTCCCCGCCGAAGGTCGGCAGAGGCCAGCCACCAGCCGCAATAGGGTACTCTTGCCCGCGCCATTGGCACCAACGAGCAGCGCCGCTTGCCCGCGCGGGATGACCAGATCGATGGGATGCAGGGCAGTGTGGGTACCGAAGCGTTTAGCAGCGCCCGCTAGGACGATGGCGTCGTCTCCACTCATCACACGTCAAGCGCTTGAGCCAGGGCAACCGCTTCGCGCATCAGCAGCGCCCGCTGGTCCATGTAATGCGGATCTTCGGGCCGACCGGCAAAAGAGTCGTCGAGCCGAGCGAGTTCCTCAATGAGATGCTGCCGCCGTTTTAGCGCGTGTGCGCGATCGGTGCTTGGGTGTTGGCGGCTCAATGCCAGCGCGACACCACCGGCGAGGAGTGCGCCAGCTAGCGCGATCCATTTGAGCGACCAACGCAGCGAGGGGGCGAGAGGTAAGGGGATCGCCACCTGCTGACTTGGCTGTAGGTTTTCCATGGCCGCTTTCCGGTACTGGCGTCCGTGCTGCTCAACGATACCTAGATCGATAAAAGGCGGTTTGATCTCTGTGGAAGGTGGGTCGAGAAAAACCTCCAAGCGGTCGGTCGGATATATCACCTGATGCACATAGGGGCTGGCAAATTTGCGCGCGTCGAGATTAAAAGAAAAACTCCGTTGCGAGCGGCCCGGAGGCAGGGGCTGGTTGTCGAAGAAACGACCTTCTCCGGCTTGGTGGAGCAGCCCCGAGTGGCTTTGGAGATTGAAGATGCCCATTGGCAAGACAAGCTCAGTCACTTGCCGCTCGCGTCCGTCACCACGGCCTGCGTACGTGCGCTCGCGGGTGTTGTGAATTTGCAGGAGTTGGATGCACTCAATCGCGTTCTCGCGTAGCGCGAAAAAGAGGTGATGAGTACCGATGCGGATTCCGGAGGGGTCATCGGTTTTTTCGTACACTTCAAGGATGACCTGTTGTTGCGCACCGGCCTCAAGAGTCGAAGAAAAGTAGGGGATGTCGTCGTAGAAGGCCGCTAGCCCGAAGTGGAGTCCGCTCTGCAGAAAAGGGCCAGCAAAAGAGAAGCGCCCCTCGGCGTCGGTCTCCTTGCGCAGCATCTCGAGAATCTCTCCGTCTTGGCGGACGTAGAAGGCCACGGGAATGCCCGGAATTCGCGCTTGGGTGAAAGGGTTGAGTACATAACCGTTGATCGCCGCGCCCCACAGATCAGAAGCGCAAAGGACGATTGCAACACAAAGCGAGCGCAGAACCATGGCTCAGCCAGATTCCACTAGCGAAGCGCCGCATTGCGGACAGAACCGATCGCCCTCGCGCCGCAAAGCCCCGCAGCCGTGGCAATGAGGAACGGCGGTCTTTTGGCGCAAGGCCGCGACCTCCTCTTCTATGCGTCGTTCGAGTTGAGAGCTGCTCGCGCCGTTGAGCCGATCCAACTCGCCGATAACCGCCAGCGTCTCGGCCTCCAACTCGGCAAAAAGGCGTTGAAAATCCTCTGCGGACACTTTCCCAAGCTCGCGGTCAAGCTCCAGTTCGACGATCTCGCCCAAAAGCTGCTCCTTGCGCTCAAAAAGCTGTCGCGTCGATCCACTCGCTGCGTCCGTCCGCCCGTTCGTCAGGAGGGGATGTGCCAGATAGAGCAACAGTCCCAGCAGCAGCGCGATAGAACATATTATAGGTAAGAGCTCTATCGCGTTCATTTATATAAGGTTCTCATAGGCCCGCGTCGGGTTGGCCGAACTAGCCATCGTCGTAGCGATCCAATTCGCGTCTCAAGCGCTCCGCGTCTTGGCTGTGGTTGGCCGGCTGAGGCTTGGCCGGTAGAGGCGCTTGGCCTTGGTCCTTCCAGCGAACTAGCAGGGTGCGTACCAGGGCAACGCCAAACAAAAGAGCTAAAAAGGGCGCGACCCAAGCGAGCAAGTTAAAGCCCTCGTGCGGCGGAGTGGCTAAGACCATCGGGCCAAAACGCGCTACATAGCCGTCGATAATCTGCTGTCGAGTCTGGCCTTGGTCTAGGGCTGAGCCAATCGCCTCGCGTTCGGGGACCGCGAAGTCCGTACAAAGACAAGTGGCTAAG
This sequence comes from Candidatus Latescibacterota bacterium, assembly GCA_965116675.1. Classification (GTDB taxonomy): domain Bacteria; phylum Latescibacterota; class UBA2968; order UBA8231; family UBA8231. Next base: position 4,080,630 of record OZ220721.1, on the reverse strand, counting down.
GATTCCCGAGGACAATTACCGCAAAGACAGACCAAATCCTCAGCTACAGCCTTGATTTCCGCTGTTGTTGCCGCTCCTACTGGCGAGAAGCCCAGCGCCAACGCAGCGAGCACGGGCACGTACATACGAGGTTTCCGTGCGATGGCCGAATCCATGGCGGTCTCGCGATCGATCCGCGCTAGCCGTCGGTCTCGCGGCGTGGGCCACATTGCCCACAGGGCACCGATCACTAGGACGACCGCACCGAGCCACACAAAGTTGATGAGCGGGTTGATATAGATTTGGAATTTGGCGCTCTGGTCTTCGGCGGAACCCACCAAAATTACATAGAAGTCCTCGCGCCAAGTCGAGTAAATGGAGACTTCCGTAGTACCTTGATCAAAAGACGGATAGTAGCGGCGCTCTGGCAGCAGCGTGCCGAGGAATTGATCGCCGCGGTGCAGAGCCAAGGCCGCAGCGGTAGTGCTGTGATTGGCGTTTTCGGCAAAGGCCAGCGACGCGAAGGTAAGCCGGTATTCGCCGACTTGACGCGAAGCCCCTTGGTCGAGGACGATTTCGGCTTCTTGGGTAAAGGCTTTGCCAGTAAAGCCAGCAAAGAGCAATACCAGCCCTAGATGGGTCAAGTATCCGCCATAACGCCGTCGGTTTTTGGCGCATAGGCGATACAATGCCACCGGATAGGACTCGCCCATACTGTGCATTCGCGCTCGCGCTCCGGCGTGGAATTCGGAACCAAGCGCGACGAGCACGAAGACGCACAGCCCGAATGATAGCACCACATAGGGATCGCGTATGCCAACAACAAAAAAGACCCCGCAAGAGAGTGCGCCTGCCGTCACCGGGCGAATAAAATTTTTGCGCAGACTCTCGCTGGAGGTGCGACGCCAAGCGAAGAGCGGACCAGCACCCGTCAACAACAGAAGCACTAGGCCGATGGGAATCGTGACTTGGTTGAAAAAAGGAGGCCCGACCGTGATTTGTTCGTCGGTCAAAGCCTCGGAGACCAGCGGGAAGACCGTGCCCCAGAACACGGCGAAGAGCATTCCCAAGAGAACCCAGTTGTTGAGCAAGAAAGCCGTCTCGCGCGAGGCAAAAGATTCCAAGCGATTCTCGGCCTTGAGCAAGGGCAGCCGCAGCCACAAAAGCCCAAAGGAAAAAACCAGCGTCAGGACGAGAAATGTGCCAAAAAAGGGGCCGATATTGGATTGGGCAAAGGCGTGAACCGAGGAGATGATGCCACTGCGGGTCATAAAGGTGCCGAAGAGGCACAGCGCGTACGTGAGGATCGCCAGGGCCACATTCCATACCTTGAGCATGCCCTTGCGCTCTTGAATCATGATCGAGTGCAGAAAAGCGGTAGCGACCAGCCAAGGCATCAGCGAGGAGTTCTCCACCGGATCCCACGCCCAATAACCACCCCACCCCAGTTCGACATAGGCCCATTTGCCACCTAGCAGAAGGCCGAAGCCGAGAAAGGTCCAAGGGATGAGCATCCAGCGGCGCGCTGCACGAAGCCAAGTAGCGTCCAACTTGCCGGTCAAGAGCGCGGCGATGGCAAAGGCAAAGGGGACGACCATGCCCACCATCCCCAAGTAGAGCATCGGTGGATGAATGGCCATGACGGGATGTTGGAGGATCGGGTTGAGTCCGCGGCCGTCTTCTGGCGTGAAGGGCAGGCGCTGGAACGGATCAGCGGCAAAAAGATGCACAATGCAAAAGAAGAAGCTGGTAAGAGATAGGGTCGCGATCGCGTAGGGCATCAACTCGCGGTAGCGCTGGCGGTAGAGTGCCGCCAAGCCCGCCGAGTAGATGGATAAGATCCAGCCCCAAAACAACAGCGAGCCGTTCTGCCCGCCCCACAGCGCCGTTACTAGATAAAACAAAGGCATGGCGCGGTTGCTATTTTCGGCCACGTACTCAACTTGGAAGTCGTGGGAGAGGAGTGCGTGCCACAGCGCGAGAATTGCCAGCGTCAGCAGGCCACAGGTCGCCAAGACCCCGTTTTCGCCCGAGCGCACCAGACCCAAGTGGCCACGCCTCGCCCCCAAGGCCGACGCCAGAGCTCCATAGCCGGACGCTAGGAGCGCGAGGCACAAGGCAAAATAGCCGATATCAACCATAAAGAATCGGGAAAAGCCAAAAGGCTGCGGGCTAGCCCTTCGGGCTATTCATCGCCTGCACGTGGCCTTCATAGCTTTGTCCCTCGTATTTGGAGGGGCATTTGGCAAAGACGATCTCAGCGGCAAAGACCTGATCGGCTGCATCGTATTCGCCTTCGAGAACTACCAGTGCTTCGTCTTTGAAGGTATCGGGTAGCACGGCGTGTCCGACGTAGCGCACCTTCAGTGTGTGTTGCCCGTCGGTAATCACAAATTCGGGGCGCGAGCGATACCGGTCCCATTCAATCGAACCGGGCACCACGGTGCTACCGCCTAGTTGGATGCGCTGGCTGTCGTCTGTGGCTTCCTCCATCAAAGTTTGCAGGGTCATGTGAGTCGCCGTCGACTGCTGAACGCCAGCGACAAAAAGGTAGATTAGACCCGCAGCAATGACTAGGGAGCCAAGGGTGAATTTGTGGCGTCTCATAAGAGTAAATCTGCTGAATTTCCCCTTTTTGTCAACGAGTACACCCGTTGGCATAAAGGGCCACATTCACACTTCGAGTACCTTGGGCAGGCTGCATAAGTTCTCGTAGCCGTGGGCGCAAACGACGACCGTATCTTCGATCCGCACACCCCCCAAGCCTCGGTAGTAGAGTCCCGGCTCCATCGTCACGACATGCCCCGACTCAAGCACATCGCCGCGCGGACCGATCCTCGGCCCCTCGTGGATCTCCAGACCTAGTCCGTGTCCCGTGCCGTGGATGTAGCCCTGCATATAGCCGTCTTTCTTTCCCGTCTCGTAGTCGGCATCGCTGAAAAATCGCTGGATTGCTTCGTGAATAAGGTGGCCTTCGGCACCCGGACGGATGTGGTCTAAGCCCAATTGTTGAGCCTTCAGCACGGTTTCGTACAGGTGTTGCATCGGCTTGGAGGCTGGTCCTTTACAGAAGGTCCGCGTCAGGTCTCCGTAGTAGCCACTCGTCTCATCGCGCGGAAAGATGTCGATGATGATGGTCTTGCCTGCGCGCAAAGGCCCGAAGCCCACTTGGTGTGGGTCGCAGCCTTGGTCGCCGCCGGCGATGATGGTGTGTTCGCCAATGCTGTCGCAGTCCATGAGCGTCTGATGCACCATGCGCCGCAAGCGCTCGGAAGTGAGTACGTCGCCGTTGAGGAAGAGCACGCCGTCGCGCACATCGGCGGCTCGCAGCCCTTCAATCGCCGTTTCCATGCCCGCTTCGGCGGCCCGCATCGCCCGGCGCACACTCTCGATCTCTGTGGCGTCCTTGATGTTGCGCTGGGGAAAGAGCGGCTCGGCCGCAATGGCCAGTTCGATGCCTTCCCCCCGCAGAAAATCGGCCGTACCAAGGGGAAAATCAGCGGGCACTTGCAGCTTCGCCAAGCCGAGGTCGCGCAAAAGTTCCAACAAGACGTCTTTGCTATTGGGATGTTCTTGGCCCCTTTCCTTGGCCTGCTTCTCGTACTGGGTATAAGACAATACCCGATCGACGCTAGCTTGGTCGCGCGCCCGGTCGATCTCGAGGTTGTTGGCGAGCATGACTTTTTCGCTGGGGGTCCACAAAAAGACGAAGGAATCGGGAGCGCGGAAACGGGTGGCGTAGAACAGATTAGCGCAGCGTTCGCTGCTGCCGATCATCAGCAGGGCATCGGCCTCTTTTAGGTCGGGCGTCATGGTTTTACTCCGGAATCCTCAGTGCCCGAACCTCAATTCCGGTATCGGGCCGCCAAAACCAGAAGAACGCAGACTGCCCCTCCTCCAGTTCGGAAACAAAGCGCACAAATTGCTCCAACGAAGTAACGCGTTCCTGATCCACCTCGGTAATCACATCTCGCACTTGAATCCCTTTATCCGCGGCCAGCCCCTCTGGATCTACTTCAACTACTACCACCGGCCCCTCGCCTTGTGCAAATCCCAACTCAGCCGCCAACTCGCCGATAAAGCCCAACTCGGCGGCCAACTCGGCGGGCAAGGTTTCAACTGAAATCCCTAGCTTTGCTAGCCGCTGATGGCCTTGGGAAAGGAGCCGATCCTCTTCGCGCTCGCCGAGCACCACGGCGACGTGGTGGATTTGATTCTGGCGCATGATTTGCAGGCTGACCGTTTCGCCTGGGTCGCGGCCGTAGATCAGCGTCTGCAGGTGGTTGAAGTGATTCACCTCGGTGCCATCGATCGACAGGACGACGTCCCCGTTGAGCAAACCTCCGCGCGCGGCCGGGCTGTTGGGCTGCACATCTCTGAGGTAAACGCCTCGTGGCCGTTCCATGTCAAGGCTGTGTTCGCGGATTAGCTCTGGGGTCATCTCAGATTCCATGGACACGCCTAAGTAGCCGCGTACGATCCGCCCGTGGACCAGCAGATCATCTACCACTTCGCGCGCTAGATTGATCGGCACGGCTAGCCCATAGCCGATGTAGTAACCAGTGCGCGTTGAAATGGCCGTATTGATTCCTACGACTCGGCCCTGTAGATCGAGTAAAGGGCCGCCGGAGTTGCCGGGGTTAATCACGGCATTGGTCTGGATGAAACTCTCGATGGCGTAGCGATTTTCTTCGTCACTTCTAGGGTTGAAAATGCCTGCTTGGCGCCCTAGGGCACTGACGATGCCGTGCGTCAGCGTTGACCCCATGCCCAAGGGATGGCCAATGGCCAGCACCCAATCGCCGATTTGCAAGCGGTCTGAGTCGGCCAACTGCACAGTAGGTAGCCCCTGCGCCTCAATCTTGAGCAGGGCGATGTCAATCAGCGAATCAAAGCCGATGATCTTAGCTCGATAGATGCGGCGGTCCGAGAGGGTGACTTGGATGGAGTCGGCCTCGGCGACGACGTGGTAATTGCTCAGAATGTAGCCATCGGCACTGACGATAGTGCCGGAGCCTATGCCGCGAAAGTCTTCGGGAATTTCCGGGTGGAAGGGGGGCAATGCGCGCTTTTGCCGCGATCGGGTCGTCGCCGAGATTAAAACCACGGCAGGCTTCGCTTGTTCGTAGGCGTGGCGGAAAGCCCTGCTGAGATCCGCGATTGGCTGAGTGCTCTCCTTCCGGCATTTGCGCCCCAACCGGGCGCGCGCCCGCGAGCAACGCGGCAATAAGTGCGCTGCCCACCCAACTGAACAGGGTGGAGGGGTTGTCGCGCCTGACGGCGCGGAGAAGGTGCTTCATTGGAGGTCGTATTCGTTCAGCTTGCGGTAGAGCGTGCGAGTGCTGATGCCGAGGATGGCGGCGGCCTTCCGGCGATTGCCGCCGACGCGGTCGAGAGCCTGTTCGATGGCTTCCCGCTCGCGGTCTTTGAGCGAGGGCAAAGGCTCAATAGCTGCGTTTTCGGGGACGCGTATTGCCGCGGATTCTTGGGAGTCTGCGGGATGATAAGGGGTGTCCTCAACCGGATAGATTGATTCCTCGGGCGCGACCGGTCGAACGGCCCTTGGTGCTACGGGAGGCGTAGAGGACGGCATCACGGAGGCATTGCGCTCGACCGCGGCTCTTAGCTCGGCGACCTCGCGCTTGAGATCTAAGAGCGCAAAGTAGATCAACTCGCGCTCGGATTGGTCCGGCGTCTTATTGGTTGGCACGGGCAAATGGCGCGTGGGCTGGATCCCGAGATGGGGCACTAGGTCTTCGGGTTCGACGAGGGCACGCGGGGCGAGGAACACCAAGTGCTCGATTAGGTTGCGCAACTCGCGCACATTGCCAGGCCAAGCATAGTTTTGCAAAAGGTCCAGCGCCGCCGCCGAGAACCCTTCTAGACGGCTCTTATTGTCTTGGGTCAACTCGCTGATGAAGTGCTCGATCAACAGGGGAATGTCCTCGGCTCGACGCCGCAGCGGCGGAATGTCGAGCTCGACGACCTTGAGCCGGTGGTATAAGTCGAGGCGGAACTCGCGCTGATCAACCGCCTTTTGCAAGTCGCGGTTGGTTGCGGCGATGACGCGAAGGTCCACCGAGACCGGCGCGCTGCCGCCGATGCGGACCACCTCGCGCTGCTCGAGGACCCGCAAGAGGCGCACTTGCGCCGCCAGCGACATCTCGCCGATTTCATCTAGAAAGACCGTTCCGCCGTCCGCTTGTTCAAAGATGCCTTGGTACTGGGCACGAGCGTCGGTGAAGGCTCCCTTCTCATGCCCGAAGAGTTCGTTCTCCAGCAAATTCTCCGGAATGGCACCGCAGTTGAGCGGACGAAAAGGACGTTCGCGGCGGCTGCTGTAGCGATGTAGAGCTTCGGCAACTAAGTCCTTGCCCGCGCCGCTTTCGCCTGTCAGGAGAATAGAGGAAACTGGCGTCGGTGCCACGATTAAAATGCGTTCGCGTAGCTGGCGCATTAAGGGTGACTGACCTACAAGTTCGGCCCCGTGCAAAAAGTTCCCTCGCTCTAGTAGCTGGTCCAGATGTTGACGCAGGACTGCGGCCTCAAAGGGCACGGCAATTTGGTCTTTGAGAGGCGAACCCCACAAAAGTCGGTCCCAATTTTCATCGGCGTTGCCCAAGCCTAGCATGGGCACATCGCGGTACTGGTCGAGCGTGGCGACGCCCTCTGCGAGGACGGCGGGCGCAAGTTCCAGATCAAAGGCGACCAGATCCACCCCGCGCCGCAGTAGCCGCCCAAGCGCATCGCCGTTAGCCGCGCTGAGTACGCGCAGCCGCACGTCGTGGACTGCGGACTTGAACTCCGCTTCCAACTCTGCTCGCTGGGTTAGGAGCAGAATGTGACGTTGAGTCGGGGCCATGATACTCTCTGCTGGCGTCGCTTCAGTTGAGGGTTTCTAGCTGGCGGCGCAGGTCATCCATCCGCTCGCGGGCTAGCTGTCCCTGTGGAGTCTGGCCCCCTTCGCGACGTGTGATGCGCTCGTAGATAGTCATGGCCGTGGCATGTTCGCCCAGCGATTCGTGGCAGCGGGCGCGCTGGAAATCCGCCGAGGTGATCCACATGCTGAGTCCTTGGCTACCGTGGTAGCTAACTTTGTAATAGGCTTGGATCGCCTTGCGATACTCACCCATGTTCTGATAGGATTCGCCGATGTAAAACCGGGCTTCTGAAGCACTATTGCCATCGAGTAACTGTTGGGAGAGTAGCTCGTCTAGCTGTTCAATGGCTTGGGCGTATTGGCCCTTGTTCTTGAGGATGATACCCAGTTCGAGTTGGACCTCGATGGCTTTGGGGTGCTCGGGGTACTGGCTCAGCAGCTGATCGGCTATTTGGTGCGCGGCCTCGTACTCGTGGGCACTTTGGTAGCTTTTGAGCAGTTTCCACATCGCATCTTGGGCCTGATCACTACTGACTTCTGGTGCGTCCAAGGCGTGTTTGTAGGCCCCTGCCGCTTGCAGGAAGTTGTGCAGCGAAAAATGGTAATCCCCGAGGCGTAAGTAGGCGTCGGCTACCTGAGGACTCGTCGGATATTCCCGGACAAAGCGCGATATGGCCTCCAATGCGAACGCCGCCCCCTCTTCGCTGGGCGTCGCTTTGTTTCGCTTCCACAGCGTTATGGCCATCCAATAGGCCCCATCGCCGGCCCACCTGCCTCCTTGCTTTTCCACCTCTTGAAACAGCTCGTAAGCCTTTTTGTAGTTGCCAGCCTGCAAATAGTAATTCCCTTCTTCAACCCGGAAGTGTTGACGCCACTCCGTTTCTTCCTTGAACCGCTTGGCAAACTGCTTGGCGGCCTTGCGCCCTTCCTCTATGCGCTTGAGTCGGAACAAGGAGAGGATGGCTTGGCCGTGGATTAAGGCGTCCTCACTTTGCTTCAGCAAGGGCTGATAGAGTTGGTAGGCTTGTTTGTATTGCTGGCGGGCAAAGGCGATGTGGCCAGCCCGCGCCGAGGCTTCGGTTGCCAATCCGCTGGAGGCAAATTCTTGGCTGACCTTGCGGAAGAGCCGAAAGGCGTCGTCTTCCTGAGCTAACCTCAGTTGCAGTACCGCTTGGGCGAAGTAGATGCTGTCTAGTCCAGCCGGGTTTGGCTCTTCGGCGAGTATTTGCCGATAGGTCTCCATGGCCTCGCCATAGCGGTTGAGATGGTGATAAGCGCGGCCAATTCGTCGCAGAATCGGTCCTCTGTCGTCGGAGATTGTCGAGTTGGAGACTAGCGGTTGATACAGATCGATGGCGGCAGCGTACTGGCCGAGCTGAAAATAGGTGTCGCCCAACAGTTTCTGGGCGGCACGGCGCTGGGGAAAGGCCGGGTAACCCCAGCGCAACTCTTGCAGTCGGGCAATGGCTTCTTGGGTCCGCTCCTGCGCTAAGCGGATATGGCCCAGTTCAAAGAGCACCGGTGCCGTCAGCGGACTATTGGGGTAGTCTCGCAGAACGCGCTCGAGCAAATCGGCCGCTGCTTTGTGTTGACCTTTTTGCACTAGGCAAAGACTCTTGCCGTATAGGGCGTGGGGTACAAGTGGACTATTGGAAGAGAGCCGGCGGAGTTGGTCGTAGGCGGCAATGGCCCCGTCGAACCAAGTGGTATCGGTCGCCCCGAGCTGGCGGCGAGCATCGCCTAGCTGCAAAAGGGCTTGGTCTAGATGGTCCCCTTGCCCTGCGGAGAACTCGGCGACAAAAGCGGCAATCCCCTCTTCAAGCGTTAGTAACCGCAGCGAGTCAGGGAGGTCCTCGGCTTCAAGTTTAATGAGGCTAAGTCGTGCGCGCCGGGTCCATGTGTTGTCGGTGGGGGCTTGTTCGGTGAGAATGCTGTCGGTAGGGGCTTGCTTGACGAGAGTAGTACTGTCGGTGGGGGCTTGCTTGACGAGAGTAGTACTGTCGGTGGGGGCTTGCTCGGTGAGAATGCTGTCGGCGGGGACTTGCTCGACGAGAACGCGGTATTCCCGTAGGGCTAGAGTTCGTAGCGAGTCTGCGCTGGCAGGCTGAGCCTCTAGCTGGCGTTGGCGGGCGAGTCGGAGCAGACTTTCGGCCAGAAAGTACTGCGCCTCATCCTTGTCGGGGTCGTCTGGATAGGCCGTGGCATAGTGTTTGAAAGATTGGGTGGCCGCGATAAAATCGTGATGCGAGAACAGCACCCGAGCGACTGCTAGCTGCACTAGCTGACGCGACTTGCCGCTCAACTCATCGAGCCAAGCTTTTTGCAAGGCCCGGTTGAGGCTAGCCGGGTCCAAGACGGTAAATTCGCGCAGATATTCGATTCGCTGGCGAACCTCCTCGCTCTGGCGGTCAGCGGGGAAGAGTTCGAGGAAGGCCACGTACTCGCGCAGTGCCGCACGCGGTTGTCCACTTTGCTCAAAGGCTTGAGCGAGGGCAAATTGCGATTTGGTTGCCACCTCGTCCTGACCCGCAGCTAGCTGACGATAGAGGGAGATGGCTTCTTGGTAGTAGCCGATTGAGGCGTAGAGTGCGGCGAGTTCAAAGCGCACGGCGTTGGCATCGGCGGCCCTATCTGCTTCCTGTAGGTAGCGGCGGTACCAAGTTATCGCGCGGCTGTGGAAAGCGGCGGTCCCCTCTCCGAAAGTCAATAGCCCCAGCGAATCAGAGCGGTCCTCGGCTTCGCTGTCGCCGCGCCGCTTGTAGAGGGCACCTAGTTCCCTCAGCGCACTAATGGCTTCGGGGCTGTCGCCGGTCTGGATCAATCCTTGAAGCAAGCCTACCGCGCGGGCGAATTGTCCGGCTTGGCCCAGAACGATGGCTCGGCCTAGCTGCGCCTTGAGGTAAGCGGGGTGGCCGGGTTGGAGCATGGCGCTCAGCTTGTCGTAATGGGCGATGGCTTCGCGCGTCTGATGACTCTGGCGGCGAGCGTCGGCCAGCCCGAGGAGTGCGCTTTCTTTGAGAGCGCGGTCGCCGATTTTGTTAAAGGCCCGCTGATAGGCGTCCCCAGCTTGGCTAAAAAGGCGCGAGTTATAGAGATAGTCTGCGCGGTCTATATAAGCGCTATCGGTCTGCGCCGCCCTCGGAAAGCGCCGCTCCAGCGACTTGAACTGCTTCTCCGCAGTTTCCCTATTGCCCATAAAGAGAGCGATGCGCCCTCCGAGGAGCAGGGCGCTAGGAGCGAGGGAAGGCGGTGGTTTAGTGGCGGCGATTTGCCCGAGGAGCTGTTGGGCTTCTGCGGCCCGACCAGTGGCAAAGCGCAACTGGGCCAGCCGATAGCGCGCCAAATGCGCTTGGTCAGACCTCGCGTAATCGGCCAGCAGACGTCCATAAACAGCGTCGGCTTGCCGCAAATTTTCGGCGCGGGTATAATTAGCCGCTGCCTCAATCAAGGCACTGGCGGCGAATTCGCTGGCGCTGAAACGACGCTGCAACTCTTCGTATGATCGGGCCGCCAGCAGGTATTGACCTTGCTCGGCCAAACAGGCCGCTCGCTCGCGCCGTGCGTTGGCGGCGTTCAACAAGTGATCGGGATGTTCGAGATAAAACGTCTCGTAGGCTGGCACCGCTAGGTCACAACGGCCGCTCTGGCGGTACGCACGCGCTAGCATCAGTCGGGCCTCGGCTAGCTGCGGACTATCGGGATAACTGCGAATAAACTCGGCGAATAGCCCGGCGGCCGTGGCATAGTCGCCGGCATCCCGGAAGAGATTGCGGGCCAGTTTGAAGTCGTCCTCTGCGCTCGTTTGCGCCCAGCTCTGGGTGCTCAGGCCGAGGAAAAGCACCAATATCAACTTTGGAAACATATCAATCCTCAAGAGTATGCCAATCTGACACTTGATTAGCTAGAGTGTAAAATATAGTAAAATGCGGTCAAGGTGTGCAGCGATGGAGAGTCTGCTGGTCGAAAAAGCATACGCAAAAATAAACTTGGGGCTTAAGGTTGTCGGTCGCCGTCCCGATGGCTACCACGAGCTCCTTAGTGTGGCTCAATGCGTGGATTTAGCGGACGTCTTGTACTTTGAATTAGCTTCCTCCGATCAATTGACCTGTAGCCTCGATAGCCTATCGCCGGGACCAGACAATTTGGTGTGCCGCGCAGTTGATGCCTTTCATGCTCAACTCGACCGCCCAGCTCAGTCGTTCCGCATCCACCTAGAAAAGAACATACCCATAGGCGCGGGCCTAGGCGGGGGCAGTGCCGACGCGGCCGCGGCCCTGCGAGTACTCAATCGTTTCTATGACCGGCCATTCTCGAACGCAGACCTCCGCCAGATCGCCGCCACCCTTGGTTCAGACATTCCCTTTCTAGTGGAGGGAGGCACCGCTCTAATGAGGGGCCGGGGAGAGGTCCTCAACAAGCTGAGTTGGGTAGGTGCGGTTTTTTACGTGTTGGCGTACCCCGAGATCGAGATCAGCACGGCGTGGGCTTATGGCCAACTCGGCCCTATCTTGACAGAAGATTCTCCCTATTTTAACTTTATCGTTTCCCTGAGCGGCGGGTGCGTTGACCACGACAGGTTATTTGAAGTGCTGGAGAACGACTTCACGCCCGCGGTAGATCGCACCTATCCCATCGTCGCAGAACTTCGTTCTCAACTGGACCGAGTGGGTGCTCGCGCCACGTCAATGTCGGGCAGCGGCTCCACTGTTTACGGTATCTTCGACGACCGGAAGACCGCCTCTCAGGCGCAGAGCGCACTGCAAAGGCAAGGTTGCCGGTCTTTTTTATGTCAGCCGGTCTAGCTCGGGGAAGTGCGAGGCATAAAGATAGGTAGCCCGGTCGTTCAATTGGTAGGACAACGGATTTTGGTTCCGTTTATCGAGGTTCGAGTCCTCGCCGGGCTGCCATTATGCCATTGATATTTTTGATTAAGTCTTTTGAGGAGATATTCCGATGCCACAAGTTCCACTACAGATCCAAGCGCGCGAGCAGGTCGCGCTCAAAGTCCAGTCCCGCCAAGAGCAGGGTAAGGGACCGGTGGGCCAGATGCGCCGCCTGCAGGGCCAGTTGCCCGGGGTGATCTACGGCCACAATCAGCCCACTGAGTCCTTCAAGACGGATGCCCATGGCTTGGAGCGCATTCTGAGCAAGGGCGGGCAAAACGCGATCATCTTGATTGAGCACGAAGAGCCTGACAGAGCTCCTGAGCAGGCCCTGATTCGCGACATCCAATACCACAAGGTCCTCGGCGATGTGCTGCACTTAGACCTTTTGCGCATCGATCCGAGCGAGACGCTGCGCGCCAATGTTCCGATCCTGACTGAGGGGGAGCCCGAAGGAGTCCGCAACGAGGGTGGGGCCTTGCAGCAGGCGCTGACTTCAATCGAAATGGAATGCGTCGTCTCGGAAATGCCCTCTGCGATGGTGATTGACATCTCTTCGCTGGTCATCGGTGATAGCCTGCACGTGAGCGATCTCGTCGAACAAGAGCCGCGCATTACCACCGATCCGGAGCGCACGATTGTCAACGTCTTGGCTCCGCGCTTGATCACTGAGGAAGAAGAAGCCGAGGAGGTCGAAGGAGAGGAAGGCGAAGGAGAGGAAGGCGAAGAAGGTGGCGAAGGCGGCGAAGGCGGCGAAGGCGGCGAAGGCGACGAGGGTGGCGAAGAGTAGGTTTGCAAGTAGCCTTGGGTTTGGGAAATCCCGGTGCGCGCTACGCGTCAACGCGGCACAACATAGGCTTTATGGTGGTAGACCACCTAGCGGCTCGCTGTGGTGTGGACTGGCAGCATCGAGCAGACATACAGGGCCAAGTCGTCCGAGTAGTGCTGGGCGGTCGGGAAGTGCTTTTGGCCAAGCCCCAAACCTATATGAACCGCAGCGGTCGAACCGCTGCGGCCCTTTGCGCCCAATGGGAGGTGCTTCCCGAGGACGTACTGGTCATCTTCGACGACTTCCTGCTCGACTTCGGGCGTCTGCGCTTTCGCCGTGGAGGTAGTGATGGCGGGCACAACGGTTTGGCTTCGGTACTCGAAGCACTCAACACGGAAGCCGTACCGCGTCTGCGTTTAGGAATTGGCGTCCCTCCTGCAGACGCGGACGTCATCGACTACGTCCTAGATCCGTTTTCCCCAGCAGACGAGGTAGAAGACTTGATTGAGCGCGGGAATGCGGCGCTCGAAGTGTACTACGCCGAAGGCATTGAGGCGGCCATGAACAAGTTCAACGGTTAAAAAGCAGCGTAGCCAAGGGAGGGTTACAGACGTATATGGAAATTTGGACAAGCGCAGCGCCATTTATGGGTCTAGGCGGGTTGCTCTGCTCGCTCCTGCTATACTTTTACATCAAAAAGTCTCCGGCGGGCACTCCAGAGATGGTGGAAATCTCAGAAGCTATCCACGAGGGAGCTATGACCTTCCTCAAACGCGAGTACACCATCCTCGCCGGGTTTATCGTCATCGTTTTCGTTCTCCTTTTTGCCTTCGTAGGTGCCCATACCGCGTACGCTTTCTTGGCGGGAGCCGTTTGCTCCATTTTGGCCGGTTACACTGGCATGAAGGCGGCCTGTCACGCCAATGTGCGCACCGCCCAAGCGGCCAACCAACACGGCCAAGGCCCGGCGCTGAACATCGCTTTTTCAGGGGGGGCAGTGATGGGACTTGCCGTGGCTGGTTTGGGACTTTTCGGCGTTGGCGCGCTGGCTAGCGCCCTTGGTATATGGAGCGATATAAGTCAGGCGTCCACGATCAATGGCTTCGCTATGGGGGCCTCTTCGATTGCTCTTTTCGCGCGCGTTGGCGGCGGCATCTTCACCAAGACTGCCGATGTGGGTGCCGACTTGGTGGGCAAAGTCGAGGCGGGAATTCCCGAGGACGACCCCCGCAATCCGGCCGTTATCGCCGACAATGTCGGCGACAATGTCGGCGATGTCGCTGGCATGGGTGCCGATATCTTTGAATCGTACGTTGGATCGGTCATTGCTACCATTGCCATCGCCGCCACCGCGTCCGCATCGCTGCTGGCCACGCTCGCTCCGAGTATCTCCGATCCGACCCAAGCGAAACTCGCGGCGATGAGCTTCCCGCTGATCGTCATCACGATCGGTATAGTCGCGTCGCTATTGGGCGTGTTAATGGTGCGGATACTGCAAAATTTTGATCCCGGTGCCGCATTGCGCTACTCGACTTGGGTTGCCGCCGCACTCATGATTTTGGGTGCTTGGTGGGTCGCCGGGACAATCGGCCTATCCAATCAGCCGGTGTGGGCGCTGTGCGCGGGCTGTTTGGCCGGGATCGCGATTGGCCTTTTTACCGAGTACTACACCGGCGGCAAACCCATTCGCACCATCGCTGAAACCTCCAAGACTGGCGTGGCGACCAATATTATTTCCGGTCTGGCCATAGGCATGGAGAGCGTCGTCCTGCCGACCTTGGGGATCGTCATCGCCATTGGCTTGGCCTTCCACTTTGCCGGGCTTTTTGGGATTGGCATCGCCGCCGTGGGCATGCTGGCCACAGTGGGTATCACCATGTCGGTTGACGCCTATGGCCCCATCGCCGACAACGCCGGCGGCATTACCGAAATGGCGGGCTTGGGCGAAGACACGCGCAAGATCACCGATGGTCTCGACTCACTCGGCAACACGACCGCCGCTATGGGCAAAGGATTTGCCATTGGTTCGGCGGCGTTGACGGCCTTGGCGCTTTTTTCGGCCTATTCCTCCGCTATTGAGACCGCAACCGGTGAGCCGATCGTCATTGACGTGACTACGCCGATTGTCGTCGGCGGGCTTTTTATCGGCGCGATGATTCCCTACCTAGCGGCCTCCATTACTATGACCTCAGTCGGCAAGGCTGCCTTCAAGATGGTCGAGGAAGTCCGGCGTCAGTTCCGCGAGATCGAGGGCCTGATGGAAGGCAAAGCCAAGCCCGATACCCGGCGCTGCGTGGAGATTAGCACGACGGCAGCACTGCGCGAGATGATTCTACCGGGTCTGTTGGCGGTGTTGGCTCCGGTCGCGGTTGGTTTCGGCCTCGGCCCCATCGCCTTGGGCGGCATGCTCGCCGGGGCGACGGTCAGCGGCGTACTGTTGGCACTGATGATGGCCAATAGCGGAGGCGCTTGGGACAACGCCAAAAAATGGATCGAAGAAGGCCACTTGGGGGGCAAGGGCTCTGACCCCCACAAAGCCGCCGTCGTCGGCGATACGGTCGGCGACCCATTCAAGGACACTTCGGGGCCGTCGCTAAACATACTCATCAAGCTGATGTCGGTGATATCTCTCGTCCTGGCACCGCTTTTCGTCTGAGGGATGTGCCCCAGACCAGAACCAAGAAAGCGCAATACAATGAGAAACTACGAACTCGTATGTATCTTGGACCCCCAAGCCGGCGAGGGCCAATACGATCAACTCGTCGAAAAATACGAGGCTTTACTCGAGGAAAATGGCGGACAAGTCGTCCGGATCGACAATTGGGGTCTGCGGCGTCTGGCCTATACCTCGTCTAGCCTGAAGAATCGGCATCAAGGCTACTACGTGCTCTATCAGTTTTCCGCCGAGCCGACGGCGATCGAAGGGCTAGAACAGACGCTCAAGCTTGACGAAGCGGTGCTGCGCTATCTCGTCACCGCGGTCGAAGGCGAGTTTATCCACGTGCCCCAGCTAGCTGCCGACAATTTCCTCGAAGAAGCTTTTGCCCGGCCGACCCGCGGCCCGAGGGACCGAGGCGGCCCCCATCGGGACTCCCGCGGCCCAACAAGGGACCGCGACGACAGCCGCCGCGATGCTGCCCCTGAGAATAATGAGCCTAGTGAGGTGGCAGAGGAGGCACCCGAAGAGGCCGTAGTCCAAGAGTCCGACGACTCTTAGCGTCGGCAGCCGATGCTGATTCTGCTGGGCATAGCGCTGGCGGTCGTTTCGCTTTTGGCCAGTTTGCGCTACGGCTCGCGCGGTGCCCTGCCTTTGATCGGCCTGCTTTGCTTGGGCTCCGTCATGCTGCTAGGTGCCATGTTAGGGCTAGTGCCCATTATGGGGTTGCTCGCTGTTTTGCAAATAGAGCGTCAGCAGACCTATGGTCGCGTCATGGCCATGGCCTGCGCGCCGCCGGCTGTCTTGTGTTTCTGGCAGTTGATTCAGGCGCGGGATGGTGTCCAGCGCCAAGAGCACGCCGCCGCCATCTTGGAGCAGTTCCAAGCCTTGGGGATGGCTGTAGAGGGAAGCGGCCAGACGCTAAGCGCGATGATCGACGCGGTCCTGCGAGTGCAGCCGGCCATCGAGATGGCGACCCTGCTTTTGATTTTTGTCGTGGCGTATCGGTTGAGCCAAGGCTTGGCCTTGCGCCTGGGGCTGTTGCTGCCTGCTCCCCTGCCGCTAACTTTGTGGCGGCCTTGGGAAGAGTTGATCTGGGTATTGATCGCGGCCTTGGGTCTAAGTCTTTTGAGCGACGGATTGTTGGCCGATTTGGGCCTCAATTTGATCGTGTTGATGGGGATTATCTATGCAGTGCAAGGCTTGGCCGTCTTGCGCTTTTTCGCCCTGCGCCAACGGGTGCCGCCTTTGGTCGAGTTGTTGTTTTACGTAGGGCTTTTCTTTGTCGCGGGCTTAGCGTTTCTGCTTTTGGCGGGCTTGGGGCTTTTGGATACGTGGTTCGATTGGCGCCGGCTGCGCCCAGCCCCCACAGAGGAAGAAGCGTAAGGCCCAAACAACATCGCCGTTTTCTACGAAGTGGAGGACAAGTCGTGAAAGTAATTCTATTAAAGGACATTGAATCTTTGGGTTCGGCTGGCGAGGTCGTGGAAGTAAAGAATGGGTATGGTCGCAACTTCCTGATCCCTCGCAACGAGGCCCTAGTCGCCAGCGCCGCCAACATGGCTCAATTTGAGTCTAGGCGCAAACAGCAAGAGACCTTAGCCGAGCGCGATCGCCGCGCCGCTGAGATCCTCGCCAAAAAGCTGGAAGCGGAGTCGCTCACCGCGCAGGTCAAGGTCGGCGAGGAGGATCGCCTCTTCGGTTCGGTAACCGCCCAGCATATCGCCGAATTGCTCGATGAAAAGGGCTATGAGATAGATCGCCGCGCCATCCACCTCGAAGACCCCATCCGCGAATTAGGTGTTTACAATGTCGAAGTGCGCCTCCATCCAGAGGTAGCAACAGCGGTCAAGCTCTGGGTCGTCAAGGAATAGCGCGACGCTGGGCATCCTCCCTCCTCGACGGAGGTAATTCATGCCAAGCAGGGTCTTGCTCCTTTGCTGGATATGTGCGGCGGGCACTGGCTGCGCCCTAGAACTTTCGGAAGGCCCCTTCGCGCGCGTCGGGCAGGAAGTATGGCGCACCGTAAACAGAAGCCATCGGGGTGCCGACGGCGTCTTGGTGCAGGCAGCCTTGCATACCTTCGCCTACGAAATTGCCCACGCCTATGCGCGGGCTGAGCGCGAGGACTTGGGGCAGGAGCAGCTCGAATTTCGCATCAAACAGCTACTCTATTCCTACGTCGATGGCACCTATCCGACCGAAGACGGCACGGACATCAACAGCCTTTACTTTCAGTATCTCATCTACGTAAATCCGTCCTTTGATGCGCGCAATCCCCTGCAAAAACGCGCCTTCGACATCTGGAGGGCCGAATACATCCGCCGGGTCGTTGATGCCATCTACGACCCCAAGTTTCCCATCCTGCGCGACCGGTATGACGACCGTTGGGGCTTGACGCTCTACAGTCGTTTGGTCTTTACCGTTTATCTGTCGAGCGGAGAGTCTCAGCTCAAGCCCTATATTGCCGATATTGGTGCGCGCACGTTCTTGGTCAATCAGCAAGGTGTGCGCTTCCAGCCCAGCGGGACGTTTAATTTCTATCCATACGAGAGCGACCGGCCCGAAGGAGAGGTGCTCGACGGCAAGACCTACTACCGAGTCTTCTTCCCCAATCGCAAAAGCGACGACAAGAAGCCTATTGTCGGGCCCGACGACGAATATCTCGAGCTGCAGATTGAAAACTTGGGCGACGTTCCCTTGCGAACCCTGCGCTGGGACTTGCCGCTTGAGTATCCAGAAATGCCCGCGCGACGCTTGCCGACAGAAGCTGAGGTGGCCGAGCGCAAAGCGGCCGAGCGGGCCGAGCGCAAGGCGCGGGCCGAAGCAGCGCGGACAAAGTAACACCGTGGGTCTCGTTGGTGCTATTGGGAAGTCATTCTATATTGAGGACTTTGCGGGAGCGGATGCGTGCCTGGTGGCTGCCGCGGACTTCAAATCCGTTGCGGCGTAGCGAGAGTTGCGCTGGGTGGGTTCGATTCCCACACGTTCCCGCCAGATTTTAAATAGGTGTAAAGATAGCGAGTGCCACGGATGAAATGGACTTTGGCAGCAGTGGCGTTGTTGATGGTGGTACTGGCGTGGGCTCAGGACAGGGCGGCGGTGCCAAGTGCATCCGGGACAATTCCGCCGGACCGTCCGAGCGAGAACGTCGCGCTAGGGGCAACCTACACGCTGGAGCCGGGGCCGAACTACGGGCTTTGCACGGACCCCGGTGACGTCGAGCAACTGACGGATGGGATCTATACGGAGGGTTATTTCTGGGCGCAGCTATCGACCGTGGGCTGGCAGGAAAAGACGCCCTCGATCCTGACGCTGGATTTGGGTGCGGTGAAACCGATACGAGGGGTGTCGTTCCACACGGCGGCGGGTTTTGCGGACGTGAGGTGGCCGCTGACGATCCGCATCCTCGTGGCCGGTGAAGACGGGGAATTCCATGAAATCGGGGACTTAGTACAGTTGAGCGCAGAACAACACGGCCCGCTCGTACCGAAGAAGGCGAGCGATGCCATGTGGGCCCAGGAAGGCATGCGCTTCAACGATGCGGAGATATATGACCATTTCGACCGCCACCGGGATCGGTACCCGGGAAAGGAGGGCACCCCCGAACTACGCGAGAGAATCATCCGCGATCTCAACGAACAGCGCGCTGCTCAGTACGGGACGTATCGGTACTGGACGGACCGGTTGCGGACGCACGGTCGCTATATCAGCTTGGTCGTGTGGAACGAGCCGTACACGTTCGTGGACGAGATCGAGGTCTACGCGGGAGAGCCGGAGTGGGTGAATGAGCCGCTGCCGGGGCCAGCCATCCCCGATCTCAAGGCGTACGCTGGCCGGCTCGCCATCCAGAAGGGGATTCGGACGCGCCTCGTGCGGGACATCGAGGCTCTGAGAAAGGCGGCAGCGGATGAAATCCCAGTCCGGATCCGGAACGATGTTCTCGGCGAGTTGACGGCGGTGGAAGGGGAGTTGGGGTCGGCCACGGCCTTTGGAGATGATTTCCAGGCGGTGCTGCCTCTGAACTCGTGGCACGAACGGGTGTTGCGTACGCAGGCGTGGCTCTGGCGTGCCAGGGGCTTGGAGCCGCTCGCGTTCTGGCGCTCGAATCTGTGGGATCCGCTGCCGCTCATCGGCACGCCGGACACGGCGGCGGAACTGGCCGTCGAGGTGCACCTGATGCGGCGGGAATACCGCGCGGCGGCGTTCAATGTGAGCAACAGCAGTGACGAGCCGATGGAGGTAACGTTCCGCTTGAGCGGGCTTCCCGGGGGCGACAATCCGGCGTATGTGACCGTTCACGAAGTAGCTTGGACGGACACGCGGAGGGGGATGCCGGTGGCCGCGGCTCTCCCCGAAGTCGCGGTCGAGAACGATCTGTATGTAGTGACCGTGCCCTCGGGCATGACGCGGCAGGTGTGGCTGACCTTCCATCCAGTGGACGTGGCACCGGGCACCTACGAGGGAGAGGTCGTCGTGGAGTCCGTATCCGGGGGCAAGCGGTTTCCGCTGCGCATGCACCTGTATCCTCTGGACTTCCCCGAGAAGCAGTCGCTTCACCTTGGCGGATGGGACTACACGGACCGCGTCGGTCACTTTCCTCTGCTGACGGAGCAGAACCGACCGGCGATTATCGAGCACCTGCGCGAACACCTCGTCGACTCGCCGTGGGCCCTCAAACTGGCGCTGCCACGGGGCACGCACGATGCGCAGGGGGCGATGACGGCACCGCCCGACACCGACTACTTCGATGCTTGGATCGAGTTGTGGCCGGAGGCGGCCCAGTACCTCGTGTTCGCGAAAGTGGGCAATCACTTTGAGTCGTGGCCCATGGGTACGCCCGAGTTCACCACGGCGGTCAAGGCGTGGATCACGTTCTGGGCGGAGCATATGGTGGCGCGGGGATTGCAGCCGGAACAGTTCGCGCTGCTCCTGGTAGATGAGCCTGACGAGCCGTGGATGGACGAGCGCATTCTGGCGTGGGCGAAGGCGATCCGCGAAGCGGACACGGGCGTCCGCATCTGGGAGGATACGAACCACCGGGACATGGACCGGGCGAATCAGGAGATGATCGATGCGTGCCACGTCCTGTGCCCGAACTACGCGACCTTCCTGAGACAGGGCGAGGAGTACCGCGACTACTACCTGAAGAAGCGGGATCAGGGGATCGGGTTGGAATTCTACGCGGCGTGGACGGGACGGGTCTTCGATCCGTACGCCGGCCGGCTCATGGCGTGGACGAGCTGGCGTTATGGAGCGACGGCCATGTACATGTGGTCGCTGACCGATACGGGCGGAGCGTCATCGTGGAACGAGTATCTCACCTTCAAGGACGCGTATTCGCCACTGTTCATCGACGAGGACTCGGTGACGGCCGGGAAACACCTCGAGGCGGCGCGGGAAGGGGTGCAGGACTACGAGTACTTCGCCATGTTGGATCGGGCGATCCGGAAGGCGTCTGCCCAGGGGAGGACGGGCCCGGAGGTGGAGGAGGCCCGTCGGTTGCTGGAGAGCCTGCCGGCCAGTGTCTGTGATGCGTCGGGCCACGGGGGCGGGATCGACTCCAACCAGCCCCTAGGCGGCTTTCACTGGCTGAACGAGAAAGTGGACCGCACGCTGGCGGACAAGGCGCGGATTCAGGTGTTGGAGACCTTGACGGCGTTGGTTGAACACCACTGACGCGTACACCAAGGACACTCTCAGCGCACCGTCTATCGCGTTAGAAAGGGGGAACACTTGATCAAGCAAGCACGTGGGCTCGCAGCGGCCGTGCTGCTGGGTATCTCACCTTCTCAGGCCCTGCAGCGAACCGACACGGAATTCAAGATCTTCCAGTTTCCCGCCAACATGATTCCCCGCATCGACGGCCAGACCGACGACTGGGCGATGGTACCCGACAGCTACGCATACGGAACCAACCAGCTTTCCGACACGGTCATGGGAAATTTCACCAACTACGACCGCGAAGACCTGGACGTCACCGTGCGCGTCGGTTGGGTCAAGGGCCTGAATCGGCTCTATTTCCTCTACGAGGCGTACGACGACTACTGGAACATGTATTATAGGCGAGGCGATCTGTTCGAGATTGCCATCGACGCGGACCGGTCCGGCGGGCCGAACATTGCCAACCCCCAGATCGACGACGAGTGGGAAAGCCACTTCCTGTTCAAGGGCGTGCACGCCCAGAACTACCACATCTTCACACCTGCCGGGGAAGGACGGGATTGGGTGTTCGTCTGGGGGTGTCAGCCGTGGATTGGCAGGTTGCCGTACGCCAACCACGCGTACTCGTACGATTTCGAGGAAGGGGAGAGCGGCAAGCTCGTGCTGGAGTTCTGGATCACTCCCTTCGACTACGCTCCGTACGATGGCCCGGAGCGGGCAGCCGTGTCGAAGCTGGAGGAGGACAGCCTGATCGCCCTGTCTTGGTCGGTCCTCGATTACGACGAAGACCACGCGGAATACGAGGGATTCTGGAACCTTTCGCACGAGACGCGCATGGACAGCGACGCCTCGAACCTGTGCGCATTCCGATTGATGCCGCTGGAGCCGGAATACCTCAAGCCACTCGAGGCGGAATACTCCTTTACGGTGATCGACATGGATCGCCGTATGGTCGCCTTCACGGATCAATCCCATGGAGAGATCACATCGTGGTCGTGGGACTTCGGCGATGGCACGTCGTCGATCGAACAGCACCCGATTCACCAGTACAAGGAACCGGGTGAGTTCGTGGTCACGCTGAACGTCGAGGGGCCGCAAGGAAAGGCCCGGCGCATCAAGGTGAATCAGGTCGTGGTAAGGTAGAGGGCGCGGATCACAGCCGCATGCTCAGGGCCTGTTACCGTCAATTGGCAGAGCACTAGTGGGCCAATCAGTTTAATTTGAGGGGTCGGGGTTTTTATAGTATCCTTGCATTCACAGTCCGACGGGCACCCGACATTGCGACGCCAATTTTGGCGTCGGACCGCTCAATGGTATCCGTTTCCTCTAACTCTTTCTGCCAGATGACGACGGGAATGTTCCTGCTTGTCTTAATTGCCCTCGCGCTCGATGCGCGCGACGCTTCAGGCGTGATCCTCTACCGCATCGGCACGCCTTTTTCCGAGGCGGAAAAGGATAGCTTGGAGGGGATCGGCATCGATTTCAGGGAGCTCGACTGGTCGGAAAACTCGCAGTTGGAGGACGCCCTCGACCCGGACTCGCTACAGGCGGGCGTACTGCAGCCCAATTTCTTCGCAGAAGACGAGGATATCGCCGCAACGCTGTTGAGCAGAGACGGCTGGGTGGCAGTGCAGCGGGAAGCTGGTAGGGGCAACTTCGACCAGGCGATCGGAAACCTGCTGGTCGATCAGGATCCGAGTACGGCGCACACATGGAAGGCCATAGATCAAGCGACCCTCGACTTTCGCGCCGCCTGTTGTAACGACCCCGGTGCATCGTTGAGAGTGCATTTCGATCTAGGCGGACGATTCCTCATCAGGGAGGTGAGACTGCGGACTCTGGCGGACAGGTCGGATCACTTCCTGGAGCAATTCGTCATCGGTGTCAGCGACGAGAGATACGGTATAATTGGACACGTCCCGAATCTCCCACCTGTTGTGGAGGTAGAGGGCAATACTGAACCCGAAGTCAGCGTGATGCTCGATCGACCCGTGACGACCAGCTTTGTGCAGTTGCGGATCCTTCGGCAAACGCCCAAGGAGATCGGGCTGGCCGCTTTCGAGTTGTACGGGGGGGGGTACGTGAGGAAGGCCTCATATGAATCCGACGTCATCGAACTGGACGACATCGCCAGTCTAGGCGAGATCCGCTGGTCGGGACGGCAGGATCCCCGCGCCCGGGTCGCGGTTCGCACCCGGGCAGGAACCGATCCGCACCCGGTCATTTTCTGGGAAACCCGCCCCGAGCAGCAGGACATCGTCAGGTTTCTCCAAGGGGGCGGCGATCTGAGTCTGACGGAATACAAACGCCAGTACGACCAACTGGATGATTTCCTCAAACCGGAAGACGAGAGAGACAGGATGCGTCCCGACACGGAGCACTGGAGCTTCTATTCGAGTCCGTATGCGTTCGAGCATCCCGGGGTCCCTATTGCATCCCCCGGGCCGCGGAAGTTCGTCCAGATCAGAGTGGATTTTGCCTCTCCCACCGTCGCAGAGGGGGGCAAGATCGACTACATAGAGTTCAAGGCGTCGGTCCCGCCGTTGGTTCGCCGCTTGGTAGGGGAAATTCACCCAACCGAGACCGAGGTGGGCGAAGCGACTCAATTTACGTATTACATCAGTCCGACGATCCGGTCCACCGACAGCAGTTTTGACGGGGTGGAGATCGCGACGCCTTCAGGGGTGGTGTCGGTCGATTCACTGCGCATAGCCGGCATCGATCAGCAGGATTTCTCGTGGACTATCCACGAAGAGGGTCTGGGGTTTGAGGTTCTGCTCCCGCGTCGGCTGGAGCCGGCGGACAGCGGTGCACTGGTGGAGGTGGTGTTCACCGCTCCGGTACTGAGAGAAGTGGGCACCCTGTTTGCAGGCAGGGTGTTCGACACGACTAGGCCGCACGAGGTGCGGCAGCGGGTCGTGCCGGGCAATGCTACCGATGAGATCGAAGGCGATCGTTTGTCGGTGAGAACGGCTCTGAGCGAATCGCTGGTGTTTTCGCCGCGAATCTCGCCGAATCCGTTCACGCCGAACGGCGATGGGGTGAATGAGGTGGTGAACATATCGTACAAGCTGCTGCGGTTGACCTCAGCGGTGCCGGTAGCAATCGAGATCTACGATCTGTCGGGCCGGCTGGTGAGGCGGGTGTATGAGGGGGAGGATCCGGTGGGTGAGTACCGCCACGTGTGGGATGGCCGGGACGACTCGAACGGGCTGGTGCCGCCGGGGCTGTATCTGTACCGGCTGGTGGTGGACGTGCAGTCGGAGCAAGAGACCAGCAGCGGCGTCGTTGCGGTGGCCTATTGATAATCGCTTTTTTCAGCAAGACTAGCACTGAGTTGCGTCGCCAATGCTGTCGCCGGACAGCTCGCGGTGGCGTCGCCAAGCGACCGCAATACTGCGGTCGGACTGCACCTGTGGCCGGACTGCTCGTCGGCTGCGCGGCATTCGCCGTCGGCTGCGTCGTCAACTTGGTATGCCCCCAGACACTTCTCAGCCAAGAGTCCGACGGACTCGTGGCGTCGCCAATACTGTCGACGGACAGCTCCCGACAGAGTGAACACCACTACAGACTCGGTCTGCGCCATGTGCAGAGCGGTGACTTCCAGAGCGCCGAGCGGGAATACAGGAAAGCGATCGAGATGGACTCGACTGACATTCGCCCGCGCGACGGCCTCGGTTTCGTCTATGCTCTGCAGAACAGATTCCGAGAGGCAGAGGCGGAATTCGAGAGCGTACTGGAGATCGACCCCGACTATGCGCCGTCTCTCTACAAGCTGGGCAAGATCTTCCTGATCCGCCGGGATCGCGAAAAAGCGAAGGATGCCTACGAAAGAGTGATCGCATCCGAGCCGACGTACTTCCTCGCTCATCACGGCCTCGGCATGATCTACTCGCAGGAGGGAAAATCGACCGAGGCGGCGGAGCACTTCAAGACTGTGCTCCGGCTCAAGCCCGACTACGGTCCCTCTCGCTATCGACTTGGAGCCATCTATCTTCGGGAACAGGAATACGCCAAAGCGATAGAAGAACTGCAGCAGGCGGCAAAGCTGGACGAGAATGAACCGGCGATCCACTACGTCCTGGGGAATGCGTACATGGCCATCGGCAGACTGAGCGAAGCAGCGGACGCATTTGCCGCAACCCTGCGGCTCGACCCTCGTAGCGCAGATGCGCACGACAAGCTAGGGCTGGTTTACACCGAACAGTCACATGTGCCCTTGGGAGCGGCAATGGCAGACCAAGACAAACTCGCGGCCGCCGTAAAGGAGCACCGCAAGGCGGTTGAGCTGGCCCCCGACAACGGCTGGTTCCAGCACAACCTCGGCATGGCCTATGAGCGGCAGCGCAACTACGAGGAAGCCGTGGCCCAGTACAGAAAGACCCTGACGGTGGATCCCGACCTTGCGTACTCGCGCTATCGCCTCGGTATGATTTACTCCAGAACCCGGAAATACGAGGAGGCTGTCGACCAGTACAAGCAGGCAATTGAGCGCGAGCCGGACAACGCGCTGTTCCACTACGCCTTGGGAGCTGTGTATGCCCAGACCGGAAGGGCCGAAGAGGCGATCGCGGAGTATGAGAAGGCCATCGAACTCGACTACTTCAACACAGAAGCGCATTTCGGTCTCGCTAACGCCTATTTCAAGCAAGGGAATCGCCAAGAGGGCGAGAGGGCGATGCAGATATTCCGCAAGCAGCGCGAAGGCAACATCGCCGAACTCGAACGCAGCGTCGCCCTAGTCCCCGACAATCCGCATTTCCACTTCGAGCTCGCCGTGCATTATTTTAGACAGGGACGGGACATCAGCGCCATCAAGGAGTACAAGCTCGCCATCGCTCTCGACCCTGCCAATGCCGAATACCATCGCCGTCTCGGCGACGCCTATCTAAAAACGGGCAGGTACCACGAAGCGGATGAGCAGTTCGAGATCGCTCGCCGACTGGAGTTGGCAGGCGAGAACGGACCATGAGCTGACACCGGATGGCTCGCGGATCTCGCCTCTATACCTCTGGGCTCTATTTTCTCATCTCGATCTCCCTCTGTGGCCGCTTGCAGGCCGACGACGGGCTCGTGCTCGGCACCCGCGTGCAGTTTGTCGATGTCGCAGCAGAGGTCGGCGTCTCCTTGATGAACGTCTCCGGTGATGGCGAACAGCAGTATGTGGTCGATGCCTTCATAGGGGGGTCGGCCTTTTTCGACTACGACCGGGACGGGGACCTGGATCTGTATGTGCTGAACGGGTCGAGAGTGGGAGGATTTCCCGGCCGGGATCATCCGAGCAATGCCCTCTATCGAAACGAGGGCGCGACGTTTTCGAACGCCACAGAGGAATCGGGTCTTGGGGACACCGGTTGGGGAATGGGCTGCGCCGTGGCCGATTACGACAACGACGGGAATGCGGACCTCTACGTGACCAACTACGGCAGCAACGCGCTGTACGAAAATCGGGGAGATGGGGCTTTTGCCGATGTCGCGCAGCGCGCCGGAGTCTTCGGCGATGAGGCATTCAGCACCGGATGTGCTTTCTTCGACTACGACCACGATGGAGATCTCGACCTGTACGTGGCGAACTACGTCGATTTCGATCATTTCATGGAAACCACTCCCGACAGAAGGCACGAGTGGCGGGGGTTGACCGTCCATTTCGGACCTCAAGGGATGCGAGGGGAGGCGGACGTATTCTACCGCAACGAGGGCGAGGGCGTCTTTTCCGATGCGACGGCCGCAGCCGGTCTTGTGGACCGCGACATGCTGTACGGACTCGGTGTAGTTGCGGGGGACTACGACAATGACGGCGATTCGGATGTTTACGTGGCCAACGATACAGGCCCCAACTATCTCTACGAAAACGGGGGCGACGGGACCTTTACCGACGTGGCTTGGATGAAGGGCGCGGCATACGGCGAGGGCGGCCAGCCACAGGGATGCATGGGCATCGCCTTTGGGGACTACGACAACGACGCGTATCCAGACATACTGGTCACCAATTTCTGGGAAGAGACGAACACCCTGTATCACAACGACGGAGGGCGGTTTTTCTCGGATCTCACGTTCGATGCGGGGGTGGGGTTGGAGAGCTTCCAGTTCCTCGCTTGGGGCACCGAGTTCTTCGACTACGACAACGACGGCGACAAGGATCTCTTCGTCGCCAACGGCCATGTCTATCCGCAGGTCGACAGGGCGAACTTGGGAGTCAGCTATGCCCAGACAAATCAACTGTTCGAGAATGTGGGGGATGGCACCTTTGCCGAGGTGTCCCTTACCTCGGGCGCGGGACTGCAGATCGAGAAGGTAAGCAGGGGCGCTGCTTTCGGGGATTACGACGAGGACGGCGACCTCGACATATTCGTCTTGGAGCTCAACGATCTCCCGACGCTGCTGCGCAATGACGGGGGTGATCAAAACAACTATCTGATAGTCCGGACGGAAGGCACTAAGAGCAACAGGGACGGCATCGGCGCTCGGGTAAAACTCCGTTGCGGGGACGTGACGCAGGTCAATGAGGTGCGGAGCGGTTCGAGCTATCTATCGCAGAACGACTTGAGGGTCCACTTCGGCCTGGGCGAGTGTACTACTGTAGACCGGCTGGAAGTACTCTGGCCGAGCGGTCTGGTCGAGAGCTTTGAAGATCTGTCCTCCAACAGGGTCCTGGTGATTCGCGAGGGAAGCGGAATCGTTCCGCCGAGCCAGTGATGGCGGCCTGACGTGTACTGGACACTACTCGACCTAACGGACAGTGTCAGTTCCGGCATTGATCAGCAGATGGGGTTTTAGTCGTTATAGGGGGGATTATGGTGAAAATGCCAGCGTGACAGGGGTGTTCGAGTTATGAGAAAGACGGTCCATTTGCATTAAAAAAAACTAATAGATCTTTCTCTGATTATTCACAAATCAAGCGGGCTACGGACAGCTAACCCTCCTCGATTGAGCACGTGAGTATAGATCATCGCCGTGCTGACATTTGGACATATTTCCGCTCACTCATTAAGTTAGGCGTCTAGGGAAAATTTGACACGAGCCGAAACGCACAGGTGCGTCTTTCAGAGGTAGCCTCCTGAGACTGATGATGGCGGGCTGTGTCTACGTGGTTGCTGGTCCAACTGGATTCTGGTTGGGGTTCTTGATCTCCGAAATCACCGGTCAATTGTCTTCAATCGGAAAGGAGGATTTTATGGGCAAAATCATTCCGTTACTAGAGGCCTACCTCCCTTACGGGCTCAGCCCGCTGAAGAGCTTGTGAGATCCAAGCGAAAAGGGAAGCTGTCAGTGCGATTACTTATGGCACAATATATACCTGTGGGAGAGCGATAATGCGCGAATCGGATCTCTTAGCCCGTATCACAATTGATCCAGAACAATGTGGAGGACGTCCCTGCATCCGGGGAATGCGCATCCGCGTCAACGACGTACTCGAACTCCTCGCCGCTGGCGAGACGCCCGAGCAAATCCTAGCAGACTACCCCTATCTCCAGCCGGATGATATTGCCGCTAGTCTTCTGTACGCAGCGCATCAGCTTGATCACCCCATTCTAGCCGCCTAGGATTGGGGGCGTCACAGTGGGCGATGAGTCGAATCGCGCCGAGACGCTCCAATTCTGGATCGACGCTCAACTGCCGCCCGCTCTGGCACAATGGCTAAAGCGGGCACACGGCACCGAGGCGAGGCACGTCGAAGACCTTGGGCTCCACCGTGCGGAGGACGCGAAGATCTTCACCGAGGCGCGGGCAACGGACCGCCCAGTTGTAGTCGTTACGAAGGACGACGACTTCTCAAAGCTACTCGGCCAGCATGGGCCGCCACCGCAGGTAGTTTGGGTACGGTGCGGCAACATAACGAACCGAGAACTTCGTCGCATCATGATTGAAACTTGGGCGAACGCGGTCGCGCTACTCTCAGCGGGTGAAGCACTTGTCGAGATCCGGCGACGCAGTGATGGGGCTAGCTAACGAAGCGCTGTTGGAAGGTGGGCTCAGCCCTTTCGCGGACTTGGAGGCACCCTTAGCGCAATCATACGCCCTCTGCGCTCGGGGGACAAGAGGGAGCGCCAGACGATTCAGTCAGATCGGGGATATCAAGATGATCCGGACCAAGATATTGAGCAAACTCTAGGAGAAAAATTGGGGAATTATACACTTTACTAAGCAAGTACACCTGACGACACAGGACCCCTACCGCACGGCAAACGCTGCCTCGAGCCTGTCCTCGTGGATTGACACCTCTGACTCGTAGCGGCTGCGCAGTTCCTCCATGTACTCGTTGAACGCGTTCCGGTGTCTCTGACGTCTGAGCTGAGACCTGACCCTCATCTCAGCTTCGGCGAAGGTCTCGCGCTTGCGTTCCCGGGAGAGCACCTTGAAGATGGAGTAGCCCTCCTGCACCTTGACCGGTCCCGTGAGTTCGCCGATTTCGGCCTCAACCGCAGCTTCCACGAAACCGCCGAACTGGGGCGATTCGTGACGGTGTACGTGGAATCGACCCTCGTCATCGCGCACCTCGAGCGAGCGAATCGAATGTCTCTTCGCTAGGTCGCCAAAAGCGGCGCCGTCCTCGATCATCCCTTTCAACCGCAGTGCTTCTATTTCCGTTCTTACGAGGATCTCCTGCACTTCAGTCTGTTTGGGATGCAGGAATCTCTCGGCGTTGGCTTCGTAGTACTGGCGCAGGTCCTCCTCCACGATAGTTACTCTCTCCTTTAACACCTTGGACCTGAGGACCCGTACCAGCAACTGCTTTCCCTGCTCTTCGAGCCATCGGGCCACCATCTCTTCGCGATCGATCCCTTGGCGCACAGCCGCCTCCTGAATCATCACGTCCGGGACGATGTACTGCTCGGCGAAGGAGACCACCTGCTCGGCGTCGCGGAATGTTTCCAAGATATTGCCCTTACGGCCTTTGGCCGCGCCGATGAGGTCGGTAGCTGTGATCTTTCCGCCATCGTACTGGTAGAGTACAATCGCAGATGGGTCGTGGCCGACGTCCGCCGCACCGGGACGCAGCGCCTCAACGGCAGCGGCGATGCTGTCTCGGTCTGGCTCGAGGCGGTATTTGTCCCTCAATTCCGTCACCAACGCGGCCTTCGCGATTTTGTGCTTCTTTCGTTTGAGTTCTTCCGCGATTCTCATCCGCTGTCGCGGATTGAGCTGAGTGGTCGTTTCATCGAGGATCTTGAAAACGACGTATCGGTCGCCGATGCGAACCGGATCCGACACCGAGCCTACCGCGAGCCCGAACAACTTCTCGGCGATGACGGGAATGATGTCGTACCTAGTGGCGAATCGGCCTGTGTCCCCGCCCTGGGCAGCAGTCTCTTCGTTCATCG
This sequence comes from Candidatus Latescibacterota bacterium, assembly GCA_965116675.1. Lineage (GTDB taxonomy): Bacteria > Latescibacterota > UBA2968 > UBA8231 > UBA8231. Next base: position 4,050,476 of record OZ220721.1, on the reverse strand, counting down.
ACAGCTTGCTCGCGACGTCCGCGAAGCTCGCCCCTGCCTCGATCTGCCTGGCGGCCTTCTCCGCTGTCTCAAGGTCGGCGACCACGATTTCGCCCAGTCTGATGGCGCGGGCGAGCCCCTCTCGGTCTATGTACTCTTCTACTTCACCGTCTTCTAGCGTTGCGTCGATTGTTCTGCGCTCGTACTCACCGACGAGCTTGGCCTTCCTGATCCGGATCAGATTGGTCAGGTAGGGGGAACTCCTCTCGATGCCTTGGCTTCGGGCTTCCATCAGCAGCAGTTCTGTGTCGATCATGGTCTGCAGATGGACCCTCAAGGGCACCTTCCCGGCCTCCTCTCCCTTGGCGTGCTCGGGCAGTTTGGCGAGGAAATCCCGCACGTCCTGTATAGTGATCGTCCGGTCTCCAACCTCTGCGACCGTGGGATTTTCATCCTGCGGTCCGCAGCCCACGCAAATTAAAAGGAGCGCTAGGCCCCCCGCTTTCGTCATTGACACTCCGTAGGAGAGAAAAAAAGCGCGCATCGCGTACCTCCACTCAAGCTCGGGTCTATGCCCTACTCTAGACCGGCGTACACCGTGGCAAAGGCCACTCTGCCCGTCTTGGTCTTGTCATCTATCGATCTTCTGGTCAGTCTCATACCCATCTTCGTCACTAGGTGGTAACCGAGGTAGCTGGTGTTGTTCGAGAACTGCATCGCTCCGACGATTTCGGTGAAATCGTCGAGTAGTCCCTCTTTGACCGCGGTCTCGGATTGGCGCAACTGGTTGAATATCGTGTACTCCACACCGGCCTGCATGGAGGAAGAGGAAAACACCGGCCATCGCGCTAGCAGGGAGAGTTGCAGCGTATTTTCCCTGCGCTTGGGATCAGACCTGAGCGCCGGAGCCTCCAGCCTGAGCTCGTTCTTTATTCTCGGCATGAGATCGACATAGGCGACCTTGCGCTCGAGGTCCACCTTGTTGATGAGACCTAAGAAGGTGTAGTCCTCGCGTAGATCGGGCTGTCGTTCGTTCTGGTGCCAGCGATCGTATTTGAACTTACTCACGAAATTCACATCCTCGATCTTGGTGTACTTGAAGCTCAGGAACGTGGAGTTTATCCACGTGTCCTGAGCCGCTAGGGGATCGATGGTTGGAACGTTCCGCCGCTCGAACTCGCTCCACTGGCGAAGATCGTTCTCGATGTTGTCCTTGGCGATTCTGAAGTTGTCGTAGATCTTCAGCCTGCCAAGACCCGGATAGTCCCGTTCGAGGGTGAAGAGCACGTAGTTAGTCGTGTTCTCCCCGTCGCCGGCAATCAGTCTCTCATCCGTTCGTCCGACGGTCAGCCTGATGCCCGGCAGCAGGTCGATGCCGCCGTAGATGTTGTATCCTCGGTGGTCCCTCGGGTAGGGAAAATCCGGCTCATCGTCGTTTTCGAACCGATCTACCCAGAGGTTGTTGTTCATGTCTAATCCGAACAGGTACTCCGGTCGGTCTGTTCCGTATCTCAAGAACGGTTCGTCGTAGTCCGGGACGAGATTGGGCAGGTCTTCGCTGTCGTTCTGGTTGAAATCGGATATGAAGTCGAGGTTTTCGTCGTACCCGGGAAACACCTCGATGTCTATGTTTTGGAATATCCTCTGCCAGTCGGGGAATCGGTCCTGATCGTCGTTGTCGTCGACGAGCTCGTAGAAAAACCTCCCCTCGTCCGAGTAGTCTATGTTGGTCTCACCCCGGGCCAGTATGGCACTGGTGTTGTAGTTATGGGCCATGCTATAGGCTTCGCTGAAGAAGAAGAACGGGTGGGCGACCTTTGACAGATTAAACATCCAGCCATCGCCTTCGTCAGAAGCCCCTAGGTGCTCGGTATGCGCTCTGTTGGGGTACTTCCTGTAACTGACGCTGCGATCCCATTCTCCGTACAAGTCGAATCCCCAGAGGCGGGTCGCCTCCAGCGTAAATCCGAATATCTCGGTGGCCGTCGGCAGGCCATAGGGGATTTTCAGGACGGTCAGGTTGGAGCCATCCTTGACGTTTTCATCGGCCCTCGCAGCCAGCAGATAGACGTTGGCCAACTGCCTGTCGAACTGGCGGTCCGAGGTTATCTCGATCCTGTAGTCGTTGGCGACTACCAGCTCGAATGTCACCCTTCTTATCTCTGACGGATCCGGACCCGTGTACGTCCCCACCGAGAAGTCGTAAACCAGTTCGATCTGCTCGGAGCCGTTCGCCTCCCAGAACCCCAGCATCTGAAAGCCGCCCTGAGGCGCGGGAATCAGCCCGACTTCGCTGGCCCGGACGGTCTCCCGCTCGAAACTCACATCCCCCGCTGCATCGATCGTTTCGACGTCGGCCTCTATTATCAGGTCCCACGCGAACAGCGCGGTGCCGCCTTCGTTATCCTCGGGCGAGTCGTCCGACAGGCGCACGAAGACTTGGGTGATGTTCTCCGCGTTCTGACTGGAGATGATCGAACCGCTTCGCGGGCTGCCCTCGAAGGCGTCGATGAGTTGGGAGGAGTTGTGGGCGCTCACGTAGTTGGCGCCGAGTCTGAGATAATCTCCAACCTGGGTCGTCGCGCGTCCGCCGGTCAGGGTCGTCGTACTCGTCGTCTGGTTATTGGGGCTTCGCGGGCCAGCGGCACCCGGCGAGCTGATCCGCGAGAGGAGAGCCGTGGCCTCGTACTTGTCGGACTGATAGTCGATCTGGATGCCATCGAACGCCGGCTTGGAGAAGGTCATCGGGGTCAGGGTCGACCGGATCTCGTCGCCGATGGTGATGGCCAGATTGTGCTGTCCCTTCTGATCGGAGGCTATGACCAGATTGCTGAACCACTGTTGGAACCGCTCGGTCTTGAACAGGTTGCTTCCCCCCTGCTGGGGCTGGGTCTGGCTCCAGTCGTAGATCAGCCATCCACTGGTGATGTACGAACCGTAGATGTCGTAGAAGTAGTCCCCCTCGAGATTGGTCGTTACATAGCGCTGGTAATGGTCTCTCGCGTAGTTGCTGTACTCCCACTGCTTCCACTGATATTCGCGAAACAGCTCCTGTGGGACGTACCACTTCTTGACCGCCGGGTCTAGAGCGCCGAACAGGACGCCGGGACCCGTCGGTTCAAACGTAAGCTCGCTGCCGCGGCGAACCCCCGTCATCCGATCTCGATCGGGACCTTGGGCTTCCGAGCGAGTACTGTACAGCAGTATTGCCGAGACGATGGTGCACCATGTGGCCAGCGTACCGACCAGGCGCATCGCACCTCTGACTGTATGACCGGTCACCATGTGACTCCCCCTTACCTTGCGGCCCCAATGCTGAAGCCGGACTGCTCGCGAAAAATCAATAGACCAAAGGCACGATCGCAGTCTTGCTCTCCTTACCTGCATCTGTAGCGACTTCCACGCGCACGAGATAGACTCCCGGCGATACCATCTGTCCGTTGTCGTCCGCGCCGTCCCAGACTCTCTGATATCTTCCGCTGATGTCGAGGTCGGAGTAAATCACCCTTCTGAGTCGGCCGGCGAGGTCGTAGATTTGTACCGACACCGGAGTACCGCCTATCAGGTTGACGATATCGTAGGTGACGATGGCTTGGTCGTTGACGTCATCGCCATTGGGCGTAAACGGAGCCGGGGCAGCCTCAAGAAAGTAGATGCGGTTGTCGGCGACCCGGGTGGTGACCGACAGGTCATCGCCCACGGCGACGGGGTCATCGTCCACGTCGCCTGGGACGAGCGTCTGCGGCAGGTTCTGCGGTCTCTGGGTGTCGAAGATCCTGCCGACGAAGACGGTGTTGTAGTGCAGCGCGATGCTCTCGAACACGACGCGCAGCAGTCGGTCGTCGCCGGTGATCCTCGGGAAGCTGATTCGGACGCCGCTTATGTCGCCGTCTTCTTCTTCGATGTCCTCCTTGTCCCACGCCACGTCGATCCCGTCGATCTGGACGGATCGGATGACCTCCACTGGTGCCGGAGTCTCGATGTCGAGCCGGTCGAAGCCGCTACTGTTGTAGCTGCGCACCCAGTAGGTCAGCTCGGTCGCCTGCCCGATCACGGCGTCTTGGGGCCACACCTCCCCCACCACGTCATCGGCCAGCGCTGGCGAGACCTCCACGGCGATCGAATCGACCGTCGCGGCCGAAAGGATGTCCCTGCTTTGAAACAGAACGCGAAACTGCCAGTACTGGCGGGGTGAAGGTGATGCGATCTGCGTGCGGACCCCGGCCGGATAGGGACGAGACCATCCGCTCCACTTTAGGCTATCGCTCAGGTCCGGCGTACCGCCGCTCCGGGTGGATACGGTAGCAGATACCTTGGCAGGCTCTCCTATCGTCTTCTTTGCCCACATTATACTGCCAAAGACGGCGGGCCGACCTTCATCGAACACCTTCGAGGTGTACGAAGCAGCCGATGCGAACCCTTCGCCGAAGACCTCGAACTCGTCGATCTCCCATTCCCCTCGAATGAGCTGTTTCACCTCTATGAAACGCACGAACTGCAGCGGCACATCTATGTCGACGACCGGGTCGTCATTGCGCTCGACGGTCCTGAAGAGCCTGAGATCGGGATTACCGGAGAGAGTCTTCTGCTCCTCGCTGCCGTCGTTCAGCGACACCTTGTATCCCTTCAGAAAAAACTCCTCGAACCCTTCGCGGGGGTAAAACCTGATCCTGTTGACTCCGAAACGCTCACCCAGATCAAATCTCAGTATGATCCCTGTGGCTGACGGGATCTTAATTTCGAAGGCCGTGTTCCTGCCGTCCACCATGTTGTCCAACAAGTTCTCGAATTCACTCTGGGTGACTTCGAGGACCGTGCGCGCATTTGGCGACGTTATTTGCCCCCCCCTTTCGATCAACTTCAGGGAGATATTGTCTCCAGGATCATTCTGTAAAGGTTGAATGGAACCGGGATTGGCTTCGAAATCGATGACCGTTATTTCAGAATGTGCCTGATCCCAGGCGCGGGAACCCGGGCCACCTCCGAAGACGATCGTCTCTCCATTGCCTGCCGCCGCAAGTCCGAGGAGAGCTACGAACAGAACGGGCAGGGCCACTGCTCTATGAGGTGATGTTCCGGTTATCACTTGCTGAACACGGGCTCCTTGGTGTCCTGTCGCGGAGACTAGTAGGCGACGCGCACCAATCGATGGACCGAGGTTTTCTTTTTGGATGTCGAGTCCACTTTTAGGTCGATGTGCATCAGATAGATCCCCGGTGGCACGACCGCTCCCGACTGGTCGACGCCCGTCCACGTCACCGTATGACGACCCGCCGTTATGGTCTCCTCAGCTATCCGCGTCACCAGTCGGCCGCTCAGATCGTACACTGCCACTTGAACCGGCGTCGAACTGAGCACTCGCAGCAGCGAAAAACTAACCTCTAGCTCGTCGTTGACGCCGTCGCCATTGGGCGTAAAAACGCGATCGACCTGTAGATCCCCCAGCAACTCGCCGCGCTCCAGCGCCAACACCACCGTCGTCTCGCTGTCCACAACCCCGTTGGCATCGCCGTCATCCACCCGCTGCCACGAGTTTTCGAACGCCGAGTTCCCCATGGAGCCGATGAAAAACGTGTTGAACCTGAAGATGGTCGCCTCGAACTGAAGCTCCACCAGCGCTGATCCACTCGTCGTCTTGATCGCAGCTGGCAGACGCACCCACAGCGAATCCGTCTCCATTACCACCTCAAACCCCTCGCTCTCCGCTGTAAACGTCACGGCGTCCTGCCCCGTCACGTTTACATTCACCTGTTTCAGCTTCATGCCGACGTCGTCGGGTGCCTCGATGAGGATCTCGTCGAACCCCCTACTGCCCGACTCGAAGGTCGAACGGATGAAATACGATAGCTGCTGCTTCGTGCCGATCTCCTCCAGACGCGAGGGCAGCACCTCGCCCACGACCGCGCCGGCCACCGGCGTCACGAAGTTCAGCGCCACCGAACGCAGTGTGGCCGCCGCCTTGGGGTCCTCTGTCAGGAAAATCGCCCTGATGGCGACGAACCGTCTGGGACTGGGCGAGGTAATTTTTGCGCCTGAATCGAAGTAGGGCTGACTCCAGCCGCTCCAGTCATCGCCCGGGCGCGTCTCGGTTAAGACCGGCCCTACCGAAGCATCCCCGAAGAACTTCTTGTCCGTCTCCCAAGCCTTGGCCGCCTCCTCTTCGGTGCCCGGGTACAAATCCCCGTTCTTCTTGTAGTAGCGGGTTATGCTCTCGACCGTATCGCCGGTCCGGGTTTGCAAAATTAGATTCGCACCCGGCGGCACATCGGCCTCCCACTCGATGGTAGCGAGGTTCTGAGGGGTCCGCGCCACCTCTATGAACGGGGCCTCCCCTCCGAACTCAGACGAGACCTGCGACTCCGGCAGGAACCCTTCCCCGAAAAACTGGACCTCCGACACCCCGTGGCTCCCTTGCCCGGGCTCGTACGTGGAGCGGTCGTGGAGCCTATAAGTAAAGGCAAAATGCTCGACTTTGGTGAGCGGGAACTTGAAGTCGTGGAAATTCTGCCCCCGCACGATGTCGCTGAGCGACCCCACCGTCTTCCAGGCCAGTTCGCCGCCGGCATTGGTGGAGCCGTCCGAGAGCTGAATGCGGTAGGCTCTAAACGGAGGTGGGTTGGGGAGGGCGTGGAGTATTCTGATATTGTCCACAAAGTAGGAGCCTCCGAGATCTATGAACATCGAGCGCTCTGCATCCCGCGGATCCGCAATCGGCAACCTGTTGGGATCGTAACTCCCATTGGCAGACCAGAACACGACCTCGCCGAAGAGGTCCCCATCTACCACGGCCGCCCCCTTGTTGATATTCTCTCGGGCGGTCACCCTGCCGCCCCGCTCCAGTACGCCCGTGCCGATGTTGTCGCCGATGGTCCAGACCTCGATCTCGGCCAGCCTCGGTATTTCGCGGCGGTAGTAAACTACCGGCCCCTGCCGCTCCGTGCCCGCCAGAGCTTCCCAATCCTCTTTCCCGTCCAGCAACCTCACCTCCCCCGATGCCTCTCGTCGGGAGTAGTCTATCTCTCCCTGCTGGTCTGCTGGCAGACTATCGTATTCGGACTGGGAAACCTGCCTCGCCCTGCCGAAGTCGCTGTCCGTGATCCCCACCCCGACGTATTGGATGACGTCGCCGGTGAAGTCGCCCAGTGCATCGGGCCACTTCGTCGGTAGCTGTCCGGTCAGGTCGATCTCGAAAACCCGCTCGTTCTTGTTCGGTGCGTCCGTGGTGAAGCGCGTCCGGAAAAGGAGCTGACCGAGCGTTTTCTGTCCCTGTGAAGTGGTCACCTTGAACTGCAGAAAAGGGTCTCCCAGATCTTCACCGACAAACTTGAGGACGATCCTAGTGGCCGATACCGTCCGCCCTAGATCGATCTGCACCCACCAGTCCTGCAACAGGTCGGAGGGATCCGGTTCCCAGAAGGTGTCCATCCTGCCATCCATGAGGTCGATGCCGCTCGAGCGATTGGATCCGGCATTCAACACACCGCCGCCGAATTCGGCGGCATTGAGGACGGCGTTGATGCCGGGAACGACGACTTCCTCGCCATCTATTTCTAGTCTCGTGTGCTTGCGGATGAAGGCGGGTTTCACTCCCTCATCGCTGATCTGGACCGTGTTGGCAGCGGAGTGCCAGCGTTCCCAATGCTCCTTGGAATCGACGACTACCCTGCCTGGAGCCAGCGAATACCCCTCCTGTCCCCAGCACAGACATACCGCCGACAACGTCAACGCGGAACAGACGAGTGCCGTGCGGAGGGGGTCCGTTAGCCGTTGAGCGCCGACCCATCCCCGCTCGCGGCGCTCTCTACCTACGCCGACTCGGATTCTTGTCGAGTTCAGCAATAGCGCCGCTGAGCGCACTTCTTTCTCCTTATCTTGCTCCCGAAACGCCGCTGAGCGCCGAAAAAAGGGGGGGCGAGGATCAATGATCTCGCCCCCCTTCAACAACAGCCGTCCTAGGTCCTTACAGCCGACCTTCCCCCTATTTGGAGAAGCCCGCCTTAATGCGGCCCCAGGTGTCGTCCTCGACCGATGTTGGGGAGTCTTCTCCGGCCACCCAGATCTCCTCGTCAAAACCAAGTAGCACGTAGTCTACCAAGGAGTCGGCGTGGAAGTACATGTTGATGTCGCCAGTGGAGACCCAGTAGCCGTTGTACGAATTGCCTGGGCCGTTGTCATCGTCCTGAATGGCCATGCCGATGCCCATGACCTGGCCTTCCTCCAGGTTATGGGTAATCAGGTCGGGATCGTCGGGACCGGTCGAACTGGCGGGCAGGTCGTCGAAGGTGGTGAACCAACTCTCCTGAAAGAGAGTGGCGGGTCCACCGGCCTCGCCCTCGACGTTCCATCTGATGCCGGCGTAAGGCTCCACTGAAGCCCATACTCCGCCGCCCCATAACCACAGGTTGTTGTCCGGGTTATTGAGCGACTGCTGCCAGTCCTGCGCGGTGGCTCCGGCCCATCGCTCCGGATCTAGGCCTTCAATGTCTCCTTGGAACTGCCCGCCGCTGTGGTCGGCATCGAGCACGAGCTCGAGTTTGTCGTTGGTGTCGTCGAGGGTGCCGTACCAGAGGTCGTCGAACCTTTCCTCCATAACGTACACAAAGTTGGTCACTGGGCTCCAGCCGACGATGATGCGCTCGGCAAGATTACCCGGATCCGGGTCACCCTGGGTGCCCGTGACGACCTCGATTAGGTCATCCTGGGTTACCCAGAAGACAGACGGTACGTTGTCCCAATCGCCGAGATCACCGTCTACCACGACGTCCCTGATTCCATCGACGTCGATGGGCACCTGTACCGCCGCCCAGTTCCGGTCTGTTCGCTGGTGGGCCGAACTCGGAGTGAAGGAAGCGAGAACGAGGCCCAAAACGGTAGCTATAACGATAATCCTCTTCACTGTTGCTTCTCCTTTCATCTATAGATGATGACTACTGCTACTGCGTTGATTCTGAAATGCGGGCTTTCCCTTGAACACCTCCTTTCAGCGCACCATTCGCTCAGCGAGCAAGAGCAAACGGAAACTGGTGATTTTGCATGAAGCAATTAGATGTTAATATGGAGAATTATGCCTAGAAATCCAAGGAAAACTTCCAGCATGTTGATGCCCCAACTTCGAGACCGACTGACGGGTGATGTCCTTGAAGCGTTCCCGCCCCTCGTTGCTGTAGAGCGCGTTGCTACGAGGCATTATAAGCACTAGCGGGGGTATTCATTTAACCGGATCTAGGGTATCTTATGTAGGAGCGCAGAACATGAGACGGCGAATGCTCCATCTGGCATTGCTGGCGTGGGCTTCGTCGAGGGTGTGGTGGTCAAGGGGCACACCATCAGGGACATCACGGTCAATCTGTCCGTTGACACGGCGGTGGAGGACGAAGCCCAGTCGCTGCTACCTCCTCACTTGGGTAGTTCTTTCTCAAGGCGTAGATGATGCAAACACAAACGGGGCGAATCATTAAGTGGTCTAGAAAAACCACCATATTCATTGAAATCCTTTTGGTTCTTATCCCCTTTCTGCTGCTTATAGGACTAGAGATCTATTTGCGGTATACTAATTACGGCTTTGATGACAGGCTATTTATCCCTCAAAGCTCTTCTCTTACTTACCAACTTAATCAGGAGTTGTACCGAAAATATTATTCAATTAACAATCCAATGCTTAAAAATCTAATTCCCAAGATAAGCATGAAACAGCAGAAATCCGCAAAGGATTTTCGCATCTTTTGTCTTGGGGGTTCAACGACAAGAGGGCCGTTCCCCAAGCTACTTCACGAATTATTAAAACGTTCCAACGCGGATAAAACGGTAGAAGTGGTTAACTTGGGAATAGATACCTTTAATAGTTATCAGGTTCTCGACATCGCGAAAAAACTTCCTCAGTATGATCCCGACCTTTTGATCATTTACATGGGACATAACGAAATTTATGGACCACTTGGTGTGGCATCGAATGTGGCATTGGGCACGTCTCGTGACGTAATCAATCTGATTTTGCGATTACGCGAGATTAAGATATTTCAGCTAGCAAACAACTTTTACGCAAAATTAAGAGCACGTTCTAATGGATTTGAAAAGGAAGGATCGCCATATAAAATGATGGTAAACAGTTCTCTTGGGCCTCATCATCCTCTACGGGAGCAAGCCATTGAGAATTTCAGGGGAAATCTCCACGAGATTATCTCTATTGCAAAGCGTCATCAAGTCCCGGTGATTTTAGGGACGATCGTTTCCAATCTTCGAGATTGGCACCCATTTGATTCAGAGCCGCCGCCGTCCTCCCTCGACGTTACCCAATGGCAACAGTTATTAAAGAATGGTAAGAATGCATTTGAACAAAATCATCTGGAAGAGGCAGAACGTATCTATCAGACAGCAATTGAACTTTTCCCAGATCACGCCCAAACTCATTTTGATCTAGGTCATGTTTACCTTGCCCAGGGGCATCAAGATAAAGCCAAACGATCTTTCACAAGAGCAAGAGACTTGGATATTTTACCGATCAGAGCCCCATCAGAGATAAACGAAACCATAAAAAGTGTTGCCAAGGAAACAGACATCATATTAGTAGACTTTGAAACCGTATTCCAGGATTGCGATCCCAAGAGCGTGATTGGCAAACCAATGATTGTTGAACACCTGCATCCTTCAAATGAAGGATATTATTTAATCGCAAGCCACCTGACCCATACCATTCTTAAAGAAGGGTTTTTGACGGCGAGTAAAAGATTGAATTTTGACGATTCAGCGTTAAAAAGGGAACTGGATATAGGGAAGCTGGATGAAGGCGACCTTACTCGACTCAGACATATGTTGAAGATATGGCCATTTAATATCAACAATGAAGGTTATCAGTATCCTTGAATTTAAAAGAAAATTTCTACTAGATTGCCCCTTCTCAGACAAGCAGCGGCGTGAACTGCAGGCTGTACAGGTCGGCGTCGCTGAGGGCGAAGCGCAGGCGGACTGGCTTGCCGGCCAGTCCGCGGACGTCGGCGGTGCCCTTCCAAGTGACCATGCGGTCTAGGTAGTCGCCGTAGATCTCGTCGCAGTCGCGCAGGGAGTACCCCTTCAGCGCCTTGCCATCGCCGTCCTGGATTTCGATGCGCACTGAACCGGCGGCGGAAGTGCCTACGTTCAGGCTCAGGGCATCGCCCTCGAAGGTGAAAGGTCGCGTGATCAGCTCGCCTCCCTTCAGCGGCGCGTTGGCGGACACAAAGCCGTCCACGCGCACCGTGAAGCGCCGCAGCCGGCAGGCGTCGCCGCGGTAGTAGCCCTCGGTGGTAAAGATCGACAGCTCCTTCGGCGCGGCCGGCAGGTCGTTGGCCGTCTCCAGAATGCCCCAGGCCGTCATGTTGTTGCGGTTCTCCCAGCGCTCCGGCTGCAGCCCGGGCCGCAGGAAGGCCTCGCTCCAGCGCTTGAAGTGCAGGCCGTCGCGGCTGGTCATGTACACCGCATCCGAGACGCCGTGGGCCGTGTTGCCGGAAATGCCGCGGTCCGGAACAAAGCGCTTGGGGAAGCCCATGTAGATGTGCGGGGCCCGGTGGTAGGGAGTCACCGCGTTCGTGTAGAGGTGCTCGACTGGGGCGTCGCCGAAGTCGAGCCACTGCGGCTTCGTCCACCGGCGGAAGTCCTTCGAGGTGCAGGTCATGATGTTGCGCACGCGCACGCCGTCGGGGTAGATGGAGTCGCGGTGATAGTCGACGTAGCAGCCGCGTAGCGGGTCGTAGAAAGCGAGGTTCAGCGAGTCGAAGGCACCCTCGGTGATCACCGGCTTCTCCGACAGCAGGCTCCAATGTACGCCGTCGGCCGACTTGAAGGCGTAGAGGGCCTGCTCCTCGGTGGTGCGCGCCAGCGCGCTCCCCAAGGCTTTGTACTCTTCCCCCTCCCGGCAGTCCGGGTTGCGGTCGCGGAAGGGCGCGAAGTTGTGCGCGCCGATGCCGTCCCAGACGATGTTGTTGCGCGTCGAGCCCTGATAGTTGACTAGGCCTAGCTCCGGCCGGTACCACTCGACGCCGTCGCGGCTTTCGGCGTAGCATACGACCGGCCGGTAGTGGTTGCCTGACGGGTCGTAGTGCGAGCCGCGATAGTAGGCGCGGAACAGCTTGCCGTCCTGGAATACCGTGTGGTAGGCGCTGGTGTTGCCCTCCCACGGCGCGTCGTGGTCGATCGCCACGTTCCGCGGCACCGGCTTGTTCAGGCGCAGCTCGACGCCGCGCAGCCGCTCGATCAGGTAGTCGTCGACGAACAGCTCTCGCCTGTCGCCCAGCTCGATGACGCCCGCCGGGGTGCTGTTGGCGGTCTTTCTTTTTGCCGTCGGCTTCGCTTTCTTCCTCTTGGCCATCTCTGGTTTCCTTTCTGTATTGCGGGCTGCCCTGCCGGCGATCGGCTTCAGATCTGGGTCAGGAAGCTGCCCGTGGTGCCGGTGGCGTAGTCGATCACTAGGAATACCCCGGCCCCGACGATTTCGCCCAGGATCAGGCCCAGGAAGAAGGGCCGCAGGTTGCGGTAGAGGCGCACGCCGCCGTAGCGCAGGATCACCAGCTTCAGGAACCAAGCCAGCAGGGCGCTACAGAAAATGTGGCCCGTCTTCCAGTTGGCGGCGATCGTGAACCCGAGCGGGTTGAGGGGCCACCACAGGAAGTGGTGGCGCGCCCACATGAGCGCCGCCATCACGCCCGCCCCGATGCCCATGAACTGATAGGCGTCCCAGCGCGGGCCTTCGGGTTCGGCGGCGATGCGCGGGGCCATGTCCATGGGTCCGAAGTGGGTGGACTGCCAGGAGAAGAACAGGGGGTTGAGGTTGATGCCGCCGTGCTCGTACGCCATGACCAGAGTGACGTAGGAGGAGCCCGCCAGGCTGACTAGGATGGCGAGGACAATGGCCCAGAACAGCCGGCGCTTCTGGCCGCGGATCATTTCGCTCATCTTCAGCCCGTTGGCGACCGAGGCCATCACGAAGGAGCGGACCTCGGCGTGCCAGCCGTAGGAGAAGCCAAGCGCCACCAGACCTTGGGTGCCGATGGAGGAGGTGCCGACCGCGGAGATCGCGAAGGTCGAGGTCATCAGGGGCGGACGCATGGCTGGGATGCCGCCCTCGGCGACCACCCGCGTCAGCGCCATGAACAGGATCATGGCACCGAAGACGAACAGCAGCGCCACCGGAAAGGGCAGGCCGATCGTCCACAGCCAGACGGCGACAGTCAGCAGGCCGGCGAGTAGCCCAAAAAACGCCTGTCGGTAGGAGAGGATCTCGCCGCTGTCATCGACCTCCCGCAACCCGCCAACGGCCTTTGCCACCACATCGCGCAGGTGCCGGCGCGCCACCCACAGTCCGACGACGACGAAGGCGATCATCGCCCCGAGACCCTGGTGGGCGAGGAAGGGATCTTCGGAGTAGAAGTCGATCCGCTGCGTGCTCTGCACGCCGAGCGTGTTGAAGATGCCCCGCTGCAGTCTGACGAGGACGTAGAAGACCCAGATCGAGGCCGAGATGTCGAGGTTGACGAAATAGAAGAACCCGGTCCAGGGCGGGCTGAACCAGAAGCTGAGCCAGGTGTTGCCGAACAGGGGCACGCCCACGGCGCGCTCGAAGCGGGGAAACTCCGGAAAGTAGGAGTGCACGCCGTTGAGGCTCAACAGTAGGAAGGAGACGGCGAAGCCCAGCCACATGGTCTTGTTGGTGAAGAACGAGCGGCCCACGGCACCGCCGCCCTCCTGCCGCATCATCTCCATCGGCACTTGCACTAGCGCGTAGCTGAGCTTCTCGTTGTCGACCCACTGCTTACGCATAATGACCATCGCGCAGATCATCGCGAAGGCGAGGGCGAGAAAGAAGCCGAACCACAGGCTCAGCGGCACGACCCAAGCACCCCAGGGGATCGCGGCCCCCTCGGGCAGCCCCTCAAAGAAGTAGCGGGCCACGTTCTCGCCGCGCGGGATCATCCACTGGGGGATGTACTGATTGTAGAGGTAATCCCAGTTGTTCTCGGGCGTGGCGTAGTAAGTCGACCCAAGGAGGCAGGGGATCATGAACTGGGTGAAGCCCATACCGGGGATGCAGCAGGCCACCACCAGCATGATGTAGATGGTGATCAGTTCCGCCCGGGTCAGCACCAGCCATCGGTGGAGGAGGCCGACCGCGGCGCTGGCTAGGACGAGGAAAAAAAATAAGAAGAGGGCGGCCGGGGTGCTGAAGTTGAGAGTCAGGTAGGAACCTTGGATCGCATTGGTCGCGTAGGTATCGCAGATGTTGAGCACTAGGGCCAGCACTGCCCCAATAAGAATGCCTCGCAGAGGAATCCCCAGCAGATCCCGCGCCTGCTGTCGGTCCCCCTGCAGAGGTACCGTCATCGGGGGCGTGGCTGGTGGTGCGTCGCGACCGACCAAAATGGTGTAAAAATGTACTCCAAGCGCGCCGTTCCAAGCGCGCCGTTTTTCTCATGGTTTTGAGGCATAACTCGTATCAGGCGCTTAATTTCTTATTTTGATTTCTTTATCTGATTTTTGTCCTAAATTTAGGCCCGAAAAGCCTAACTTGGCAAGCATCCTCCTCTGATATTTCACTCATAACCAATAGGGCGTGCTCTGATGGCTCAGGTTCTATCTAATCGCACCGTCGTCCGGGACGGTTGGCACAATATGTGTTCCGACCTCTGCTTCTGGCGGGACACCTTCTGGCTGGTCTACGATCGGACTTCGGCACACACAGCGCCTGACGGCGTCATCGTTCTGCTGAGATCGGCGGACTTGAGACGCTGGGACGAGGTCGCCGTCTTCAGGACGCCCAACGATGCGAGGGACGGGAAGCTCGCGGCTACCGACGATGAGCTGTTCGTGTTCTGCGCCGACAGCAGATATGAACCGATCGCCGGACGGAAGCGGCAGGTAATCTACTCTTACGTCTTCGTTTCGGACGACGGCTACAATTGGTCGGCACCGACGGGAATACTCGACAGAAACTACTGGCTGTGGCGCGTGAGGGTACACGACGGGGTCTTCTACTGTGCCGAAAAGGGGGGTGAATTCCTTTCCAGCCAAGACGGCCGCAACTGGACGTTCGTTTCTAGGATTCCCGATGGTGAGGGCGCAACCCCGCAGGAGCTGCAGGAATCCCGCAAGCTCGACCACCGCACGACGCCGCGATTCAACGAAGCGGACGTCATCTTCCGACCGGACGGAGAGCTGTGGTGCGTATCCCGGACGAGGGAGCCCGACCAGCATTCGCTCCTCTACACTTCCATCCCCCCCTACAAGGAGTGGTCGTGCGTGGACCTCGAGACGCTGATCCACTGTCCGGCGCTGTGCGAATCGGGAGGGAAGGTGTACGCGGCCGGGCGCCGCGACCCCACCGCACCTTGGATTCCGCAGCACTCGCCCGCAGGCAACACTGGGATCTTCCTGCTGGGTCGGGATGGAGCGACGCCGGTGTTCGCGCTGCCGAGCGACGGGGACGCGGCCTATCCGGGTCTTCTCTCGCTCGAGACGGACCGGCTGATCATCAGCTACTACTCGCAGCACGCCTATCTGAGCGGCGCGGTCGAGGGCGAGAAGAGGCACCTCCCCTACATGGAGCGGTGGGGGGGTCTCCGACGAGACGCGCCCCCGCCCGGCTACGAGCTGTCGCACTTCAAGACCGGGCCTGCCGACATCTTCGTCGCCGAAGTCGACCTAGCGGCCGAGAACGTGGAGGCGTCATTCTGAGGTTGCCCTAGGTTTTGGCTGGATAGCCGGATGGGCTGCCAATAGGCGGAACAAGTGGGTGCGTTAGGGCAGCCCCGTTGCGGCGTAGCGAGAGTTGCGCTGGGTGGGTTCGATTCCCACACGTTCCCGCCAAGTTTTAAATAGCTGTAAAGACAGCGAGAGCCAAGCGATGAAATAGGCTTTGGCAGCGGTGGGACAATATTCGCGTCCAGCCGCTGGGCGACTGAAAGGGCTTTATGAATATCCTAGTTTTGATGTGCGATCATCACCGATTCGATGCGCTTAGCTGTCTGGGGAATCCGCTTGCGCACACGCCGAATCTCGATCGGCTGGCCGAGCGGTCCGTGCGATTTGAGAACTGTTACAGCCAGTCTCCGGTTTGCGCCCCCGCCAGACATAGCTTGGCCACTGGACGCTACGCCCACGCCCAGGGCGTGATCACCAACCGCCACCAGCCGCATCCGGGCATGCATACGATCGCCCACGCTCTGCAGCCGCTCGGGTATCGGCGCTTCCATCTCGGGCATATGCACTGGACGGATCGGGAGATGGACAACGGATACGAGCCCGAGATCACCGCGGCGATGTGGCGTGAAACGATGCCCGACGATGTGCTTGAACGCTACGATTGGGAGAATGACGGGCGAACGCGCCGGACAACAGCAGGCCCCAGCCCGCGGACCCGGGAGCAATACTGGGGGTATCACGTCGCGACGGAGTCGATACGGCAGATCGAAGAGGCCGTGGCCAATGGCGAAAACTTCCTGAGTTGGACGTCGTTTACCGAGCCGCATCCTCCGTTCTTCCCGCCGAAAGACATCTACGGGCAGAGGACCGAGAGCGAGAAGCTGAATGTCTATGGAGACGAGTCAGGAGAGTACTATAACTTGAGCGCGGACCCGCGGGAGTTCCAGAACCTAATTGGCGATGGCGGGAGCGCAGACCGCGTCACGGCGCTTCGAGCTCGACTCGACCGGTGGCAGTCGGATACAGCGGTGAAAGGTGCGAAGGAACGCATTGTCGGCAAGACCACTGCATAACAGGGACCTGCTAGATCAGGTGGATAGGATAAAATCCAAGGGAAAGAGAATGGGGCCACGGTGATTGGGACAGACCGGCCCGTACTCTTAATGGACTATCTCGAAGATACACGCAAAAGGGGATTCAGAGGCTGATTATGTTGTTTTCTTTCCCCCACCTGTACTTACTAAAGCACTAAAGCGTAACCCTGCAGACTACGAAGTATTAAAAAAGTATGGATAACAGTCAGCTATTCATTGTGAGTCGGTCTGTTCGATCTCCCAACTGAACTGATTGTTAGCCGGATCATTGTAATCAACGTAGACCGTCGGGTCCGTCGCGTTGAGGAATTCTTCGATATTAGTATAGCCGTCGTCGTCGCCATCGACAGGACCGTCTGCCGGATCGTCCGGGTCGAGCGCATACTGGGCTTCCCAGGCATCCGGCATGCCGTCGTGATCGGTGTCTGCGGATGGTTGACCGGCGGCCAAGTCGGGCCAGCCGCCGACCGTTTCCTGCGAGTCGATGATACCTAAACTTTCACCATAGGTCCCACCGTACGTCGCCGTCCCGAATTTGACCTCGGCAATAATGCGTTCGTCGTGCATGTCGCGGTGGGGCAGGAAGGCCCCCACGTGCTCCAGCACGCGCTGATAGGCGAGCGCGGCGGCATCCGTGCGGACGGGCGCGACTTCGAAAGAGCCCTTGGCGCGAAAGTGATCTAAGGGAAAATTTTTGTCAGGATGGACGCCAAGCCAGTTGTCTGCTGTGACGGCGGGCGCGCCGATAACGAGATTGCCGGCAATCCACCAGCGCTCCAATCCTTCAGGGCCCTCGTAGGGGTTAGCCACGCGGGTGCGCACCTTTTCGCGGGTTGCAGGGCCGGGTTTGAAAACATTGTTGACCAGATTGATGCGCACGTCGCCCTCGCCACCATAGACGGAGTTGTAGCCCCAGTTGTAGATGACGTTGTTGCGCAGGTCGACGAATTGAGTGAAGGGTTCGCGGCCGGCGATACGCGGGTTGCGGCTGGAGTGGTGCGCCAGCAGGTTGTGGTGGTAGCTGGCGCGCTGGCCGCCCCAAATGCCGCCAAAGCCGTGGGCACCTTTGTCGTGCACCGACTCCCGGAGGCTTTCCGAGATCAGGCACCATTGGACGGTGACGTCCTCCCCGCGATAGACCGAGACGCATTCGTCCACGCTCCAACTGGCGGAGCAGTGGTCGATGATGATGTTCTTGTGGTAGCGGCTGCCGATGGCGTCCATATCTTCGCCGGTAGTGTCGCCGAGTCGAACGCGCAGGAAGCGCAGGATGACTTGGTCGGCGTCGATGCTGAGTTGGTAGTCGCGCAAGGCGATGCCCCCGCCGGGAGCCGTCTGACCGGCGATAGTGATATAGGGCTCTTTGATCTTGAGCGGGCTTTGGAGGCGAATTGTGCCACTGACGCGAAAAATGACAGTACGAGGACCGGTAGCCCCGACGGCGGCGCGCAGGCTGCCGGGGCCGCTGTCGTCGAGGTTGGTGACCTCAATGACGCGGCCACCCCGGCCACCAACCGTTTGGGCACCAGCACCTTCGGCTCCGGGAAACGCAGGAATCGCAGGAGTCTCGGCACCTATAGCCACGCCGACGGCAGTGAATACGAGGGTTGCTGCGATGAGAAACACGGATGGATTTATAGGGCGATTCATGGCATAAGAGCCTTGTGAAAAATCAATGCTCCCTCTGCTGAAAGGCTCCGTCATCATTATGACCAACTCTGAGGATCTAGCCCGAGGCTGTGTGCAGCCTCGACGATGTGGCCCCAAGTCGTGTCGTCGATGGGAATTCCTTCTTCTTGGCGCTGGCGTCCCGTGCGGTACTCGGGATCGCCGGGCAGCAAGATTTCGCCGATGTGCGGATCGACGCGGCTGGTGGATACGTGGTGGATGAGGCTTTCGAGCTCGTCGAAGTAGTAGGACATTTCGACGAAGTGCTCGATGTTGTACACCGTCAGGTGTAGCCCGTTGCTCTGCATGACGGTCTCGCCGTTGGCACAGCCCTGACCACTGAGGGCCCCGCCTAGGATCTCTACTACCATACTAAGGCAGTACCCCTTATAGGCCACCGGCCCACCGAAAGGCAGGATCGCGCCGGGCGGATCGCCGACAAATGCCTCTGGATCGGTAGAAGGGCTGCCATCGTGGTCGATGATTCGGCCCTCGGGTAGCTGTTCTCCGCGGTTATAGGCGACGCGGACCTTGCCCTCGGCGCAGACTGAAGTGGTCATATCGACTAAGATCGGGTCGGCGTTGCGCCGAGGCGCGGCACAGGATATGGGATTGGTGCTGAGCTTGCCGTCAATCCCACCGTAAGGAGCGATCTGGCGCCCGAGGTGACCGGCGTTGCAAAAAGCTAGGCCTATCATGCCTTGGCGGGCGACCTGTAGGGGATAGGCTCCAACCCGGCCAACGTGCCCGCAATTGCGCAGAGTGGCAGTAGCGACCCCGTACTGAGCGGCCTTGTCGATGGCTAGCTGGGTAGCGAACGTCCCGCCGATCTGGCCCATGGTTCCGCCGCCATCGACGACCACCGTGCAGGGTTTTTCGCTGACTATAGAAGGCTGGCCTTGGGGATCAAAGGTGCCGTCTTGGATTTGTTCGATGTATTCGTAAAGGCGCAGACTGCCGTGCGAGTCGTGCCCGTAGAGAGACGACTCGACTAAGTGGTCGGTCACGGCGCGGGCGCTGGCGGGAGGGCAGCCGGCCGTCTCGAAAAGCTGGTAGCCTATCTGGCGCAGGTCGTCGGGTTTGATGTGCGGCATTAGTTGGTTGCTCCCTTGAGGACGCGCTCGATTTCTCGTTCCCAAGTCCCAGCGACGCGCACGCCGTATTCGGCTTGGCCACCCGTGGCTTCCGGCCCTACCATGATGGGCTGGCCGCGTCGTCGTTCGCCGATGAGTCTGGCGCGATCGACGCAGGCGGTGTGCAGGAAGTGGAAGGCAAGTCCGGCGCGCTCGCGATTGGTGGTATTTGCCTTGGTAGCGTGGGCAGTGCCGTAGCAGAAGAAGGCGACGCCACCGGCCTTTAGCTCAATGGGCACGGCGCGCTCCTCGGGTACTTGGCAGTGGATGTGGTGATCGGAGTAGGGGTCGCGGTCGTGCGGATATTCCTCCTTGAAGGAATCATGCACGACGTGGATGGTGCCATTTTCAATGGTTGCGTCGTGAACGGCAACCCACATGGCAGTGCCTTTTAAGGGGTCGTCTATTTTGAAATAAGCGTTGTCTTGATGCCAGTCCGTGCCGATGCCGTGGCCAGCCGGCTTGAGAAACATCTGATCTAGGTGCAGGATGAAGGGCGTGCCGATGAGTTGTGAGACTGCAACGGTGATTTTTTCGTCAAAGGGTAGAGCGCGGATGAGATCGCTTTTGTCGTACAGGGGAATCAGTTGCAGGTTGACCTTGGTGGAGGAGGGAGTCTCGCCATCGCCCTCAGTGGCGACATTGCGGATCAAGCCTTCGCGTTTGAAGCGTTCGACTTCGGCTTGTATGGCTTGGACTTCGCGGGAGTCAAAAAAATCGGGAACCACAGTGTAGCCGTGATTTTTGAAATGAGTTACTTGGGAGTGGGAGAGAGACACAGATGGCTCCTCGTCTTGTGCAGAATGGCGGGACTATGTTGCGCGCTGAGATGCTCGCGCCAACCCGCATAAGAGCGCAGCCGAAGTACGGATGCCGCGGTGAAAGTCGCGCATGGAAAAGCGCTCGTTGGGGCCGTGCCAATTGTCGGTGATTTGCCCTAGGCCGATGAGCAGGACTGGTGCCCCTGTCGCAGCGGCAAAATCGACGACGATGGGAATGGAGCCGCCCTCACGGGTAAACACCGGCTCGATCTCGAATCCCTTGCGCATGGCCTCAAGTGTCGGCTCGACTAGTGGGTGATCTAGGTCCAAATAATAAGCCGGTGAGCAATGTTGGTTTTTGAACTCGACGCGGGTGCCTGCGGGCAGACGAGCGCGGATGTGTCCTTCGAGGGCAGCTTGGATGCGCTCGGGATCTTGATCGGGCACTAATCGGCAGGATATGGCCGCTCGGGCTACAGCCGGGATGACGGTGCGTGGGCTGCCGCCGCTGAGGAGGTTGATGTCGAGCGTGGGACGAGTCCAGCGCCTTTCGAGAATGGGGTACTCCTGCTCTCCCACTAGCGAGGTCACGCCCAAGGTGCGACAATAAGCCTCCTCGTCCACCGCAAGGGCAGCGTAGAGGCTCTTTTCGCGGGCCGAGAGCGGCTGCACCCCCTCGTAGAAACCGGGCACAGTAATGTGCCCTTCGGCGTCAATGAGGCCGGACAAGGCGTTGACGAGAAGTTGATTGGGATTGTGGACAATGCCGCCGAAAAGGCCGGAATGCACGTCCTGCACCGGCCCAAAAACCTCGACCTCGGTATAGACAATGCCGCGCAGACCCAAGGTCAACGAGGGCTGGTCCGGCCCGTACATGCTGGTATCAGAAATCACCGTACAAAGCACTGGGGCAAACTCGTCAAGCCCGCCTTCGGCCACAAACTGGCTCAACGCAGTGCTGCCGCATTCCTCCTCGCCTTCGATCAGGAAGACCATATTAAACGGAAGCGGATTCCCATTGGCGAAGACGACTTCGGCCGCCTTCAGATGCGCGAAGCAGGGACCCTTATTGTCGCTGGCCCCCCGGGCGATGAGGAAGCCGTCCCGCTCCTCGGCAGCAAAGGGATCCACCTCCCAAGCCGAGCGCGGATTGTCCACTCCTTGTACGTCGTAGTGGCCGTAGATCAAAACGGTGGGTCGGTCCGACGAGAACGCGGGACTGCAGGCTACGACTAAGGGGTTGGTAGCGGCCCTTACTTGGATCTTCTCGACCTCAAATCCCATTTGGTCGAATTGGCCAACGAGGAAATCGGCTGCTTGGGCGAGGCCGTCGCTGGTATCCTCATCGGCACCAGTACTGACGCTGGGAATGCGGATAAAGGATTTCAGTTGTTCGATATAGGCCCGCTGCTGCTCGTCGATGCTCAGCAGCGCTTTCTCCAAGGCTATGCCTTCCTCGCGCATCGCTTCTCTGCTCTTTGATCGTCCGTCCCGCCCTTCAGCCTAGCTCGCCATTGCCCATCTCGGCCAGTGGTAGTGCTCTTGCTGAGGCCAGGTTTATTCGTTAGTTTTTTGCAAAACAAAAATTGAGAATCAAGTCCGATTTGCCCGCCTTGCACGTTTCCCGCAACTGTGCAATATAAGTTTTTACATCGGGCTGTAAAGTTCCGTTCATCCGTTTGCTACCATATTCATCTGGATCGTCGCATGGCCCGCAGGGATGAGTGGCTGACTTTTCTCAGATCCCCAAATCTACTGCTGTTTACAGGAAGGAATACACTGGAAAATGGGAGAGCTACCTGTTGCTATTAATGGCTTTGGTCGAATCGGTCGCTTGGTGTTCAGGGCGGCCGTCGAGCAAGGTGGCATCGAGATCAAAGCCATTAACGATCTAACCGACGCCCAAACACTTGCCCACCTACTCAAATACGACTCCACTCACGGTCGCTTCGCCGGCGAGATAGAGGTTGCTGGCGACGACTTGATCGTCAATGGCCAAGCGATTCGCATCTTGGCCGAGCGCGACCCGGCCAACCTGCCTTGGGGTGATTTGGGGGTCGAAGTGGTGCTAGAGTCAACGGGATTTTTCACCGAGGCTAGCAAGGCTCGTGCCCATATCGACGCTGGGGCCAACAAAGTCGTCATTTCTGCTCCGGCCAAAGGCGAAGACGTAACCGTGGTAATGGGCGTCAACGACGCCGCCATCCAAGCCGACCACGCGATCATTTCCAATGCTTCGTGTACGACCAACTGTCTAGCCCCGATGGTCAAGGTCCTACACGAAAAATTCGGCATCGTCAAAGGCATGATGAATACGATTCACTCGTACACCGGCGACCAACGCCTGCTCGATGCTCCGCACAGCGACATGCGGCGGGCGCGCTCGGCGGCGGCCTCGATGGTGCCCACAACTACGGGGGCTGCGGCCGCGGTCGGTAAGGTGCTACCCGAGCTCGACGGCAAGCTCGATGGCTTGGCCATCCGCGTGCCAACCCCCGACGGTTCATTGACCGACCTCACCGCCGAACTCAAAAGCGCAGCGGATGCCGAAGCAATCAACGCGGCATTCAAAGCCGCTGCGGCCAACTCGCTGGCTGGCATCCTCGAGTACTCTGAGGAGCCTTTGGTCTTGGCCGACATCGTAGGCAACCCACACTCGTGTGTCTTCGACGCGCTATCGACGAATGTTCTCGAAGGAAATATGGTCAAGATTCTCGGATGGTACGACAATGAATGGGGCTACTCCAATCGCTGCGTAGATTTGCTGCGCAAGCTCGGCCAATGACCCAATACGAGGCCCTGCGACGTAAGCGGAGGCAGAAAGGCTAAACGCATGTTTGAGGAAGTCTGGAGAGCCTACGAAGAAAACGAATTAAGCCACAGCGCGGCACATCACTTGATGGCGATCCACGAGTTGCGCGAGGCGCACGGCTATGCCCGCGTCTCAGATATCGCCAAGCACCTGAGCATCACCAAAGGCAGCGTCTCGACAGCCATGAAGCACCTCAAGGAACGCGGCTATGTGCAAGAGGACCTCAATCGCTTCCTCGAACTTACTGAGCAGGGCTTGAAAGTGGTGCAGGAGGTCGAGGCCACTCGCTTGGTCGTACAGCGATTCCTCAGAGACGCCCTCGGGATGGACGAGGACGACGCAATGATCGACGCCTGCAAGGTCGAGCACCTCATCAGCACGGAAGCGCGGATGCGGCTGGTCCATTTTCTGCGCGTGTTGTTTTCGGAAAAACCTGCGGCCAACGGGTTTCTCCAGATGTTCCGCGAAGATGCCCTAGAGCCTAGCAATGGCGACGTGAAAGCCTGAAACCTCTGCGGTCTGTTATGGCTACCCCATAGTTGCCCTAGCAGAAAGCGAGTAGATTACGAGAGGACATAGCTTCTATCTGTAAGGCCGGACATCGTCCGGCCTTTTTCATAAGCGAACGATGCTAGGTTTCCTACAGCGACAATTTTTGCCTGTTGGTCTGTTGGTCGTGGCCGTGGTGGGATTCTTCTTTCCCCGTCCAGGCCTCTACATGGCCGAACTGCCCACTCAGTACGTTGCGGTCAGCCTTATTTTTTTCCTTTCGGGGCTGATGCTGAAAACCGACGAAGTCCACGCGGCTCTCGTTGCGTGGAAGGCGACATCTTGGGGATGTGTTTCGATTCTCTTTGCCACGCCTTTTCTCGGTGCGGCGATTGCGTTCCAACTCCCGATGGAGCCCGCCTTCCAATTCGGTCTGGCCCTGTTCTGCTGCATGCCGACGACCCTGACGTCGGGCGTGGCGCTGACGGCGCAGGCCCGGGGCAACGTAGCCTTGGCCTTGCTTTTGACGGTGCTGACCAATATTGCTGGCATCTTTACGGTGCCCTTTGTGTTGGCGCATCTGCTGAGTTCCCTAGGTCAGGTTGAGCTTTCGGCTAGCGACTTGTTCGTCAAGCTCTGTCTTTCGATCTTGCTGCCCTTGGGCGTCGGCAAGTACCTGCGGCGCTTCGCTGTCGATTGGATCGACGCCCAGCGCTCGCAGTTGACTTTGGCCAGCAATGCAGCGCTGATCTCGATTCCGTGGATGAAATTCAGCGAGTCTTCCGGGAGGCTAGCCCAGATAGAACCTGCGAGCTTGTTGATTCTGGTAGTGTCTGGATTGGCAATCCACGCACTCTACCTGCTGCTCAACGGCGGTGCTTGCGTGCTTTTGCAGCTCAAAGCGGCAGCGCGCAAGACCGTTGTGCTGATGGCGAGCCAGAAGACCTTGCCGGTGGCGATGACAGTGCTGGCGTTTTTGCCGGATTCGGCGGTGTCGCCCGAGCAGAAGGGGTTGCTAGCAATACCTTGTATTGTGTTTCACCTAGGGCAGATTTTCATGGATGCAGTTATTGCGACGCGGTGGGGGAACCGTGCAGCAGGTTAGGTGTTCTCACAGTGCGGACTATGGCTCTTGTCTAACAGAAAGGACGACCATGCGATGCTTGGTTGCGGCGGCATGGATCGCCGTTTCCCTCGTTGCTTGTGGCGACTCGGATTCTGTTGTTGGAGACAACAATGGCGACCAGCGGACCGAGGAAGGAGACCGCGCACAGCTAGCGGAGATGCGACGGGAGATCAACGCGCTCGTCGGCGATGCTGCAGGCACGTCGATTGAGGACTGCCGCTACGCGGGCGTGGGCTCCAAGCCCTGCGGTGGCCCTTGGGAGTTTATAGTTTACTCCGCTTCGTCCACCGATTCGACGGCACTAGCCGAGCAACTGACAGCGTATAACGCCTTTGAAGCCGAGATGAACGAACTCTATGGATATGCTTCGGACTGCTCGTTGCCCAACGAGCCGGTTTTGGCGTATAGGGATGGACGGTGCGTCGCCGACTGACGCCTTGCCTTTAAGAGCCGATCAACTCGGACCGCGCTGCTCAAATCTGCGAATGGTAAACCGCGTCGACCAATTCCATGGTCTTGGTCGCGTCGTCGAAATTCGTTTCGGGATCTTTTCCCTTTAACATGCAATCCACAAAATGGCGGTTGATATCGTAGGGGCCGAAGGCTCGATAGTCCTCTGCGCTGTCTGCTAAGACGGAGGGGTCTAACTCGTCGATAGGCTCGGTCTTGTTGTCGGCGTATAGCTGGCCGCCTTCTTCGGGGTCGCCGAAGAAGGAGATGCCGGGAGAGTGGATCTCGACACTGAATATCCGCCGACCGGCCATGAAATTGTTGAGCAAGAGTCCGGTGGCCCCGCTGCTGAAACGGACTAGGGCTAAGTGGACATTCCAGTGATCGGCGTCGAGGCGGCGCGAGTCGCTGGCAACGGATTCGACTTCGCCGCCGCATAGATAGCGCAAGGTGTCGACGGCGTGGATGCCATCGCAGGTAAGCATGTCCAATGCTCCGCGATAGTAGGGCGCGCCGCCGACCCAGTTTTTGTAAAAGCTGGCGTGGGCAGTGTGTACGGTACCGCGCTCTTCGCACAGCGTTTTGCCACGGCGAATGACGGGGGCAAAACGACGTTGGAAGGCGACGCCGGTCAGGACCTTGTGCCGACGGGCTAAAGCGGCGAGTTGGCGGATTTGCTCAGTGGTAACGGCGGGGGGTTTTTCGATAATGAGATGGCAGCCGTGTTCAATAACGGTGGCGCAGATGTCGAAAAGGTGGTGCGGCGGCATGATGGCGTAAACCGCGTCGGGTTTTTCGCGCTCGAGCATTTGGCGGTAGGTGCTGTAGCGGCCTTTGATGTCGTAGAGGTCACAGGTTTTGTGCAGGCGCTGTTCGTCGAGCTCGGCGACGGCGACTAGTTGGGCCTCGGGGATATCGCGCAGTGAGGGGTAGTGGGCCATTAGGGCGCGGCCACCAGCGCCGATGAAGGCGACGCGGAGTTTCTTGCGGGCGCGACCTTTGTACTTGGGTCGCGTTTTGGCTTTGGCCATGTCAGGTCTCCGTGTGTACGGTCTGGTAGTCTACACTAGGACCCGTAATGATTGTAAGTAGAGGTAAAAGGGCGTTACAAATCCGAGAATTTGGAGTTAGAAGCGCGATATCAACAAAGCGATTTGCGGCTTGGGCGACAAGGGTGATTATGAGGGTGACTGGCCGCGGTCGGCATGTTTTTGAAAAATCTCGTACACGCATCGGCAAAAGATGGGACTCTATCTATGACCTTCAACAAAAACAGGAGTCGAATCCAGTATACGATCTATGAGCGACCTAGCATCGACAGTTAAACAAGCACAGTCCGGGGATATAGCGGCCTTTACTGCGCTGGTGCGGCGCTTTCAGGATATGGCGATGGGCTATGCCCATGCGATCCTGCACGATTATCACCAGGCACAAGACGCGGCGCAGGAGGCTTTTATCGAAGCGCATGCGGGTTTGCCGACGCTTGAGCATCCGCTGGCTTTTCCGACTTGGCTGCGGCGCATCGTCTTCAAGCACTGCAACCGCATGACGCGCGGAAAGGACTCGGTGAAGATCGTTTCGACCGAAGTGGCGTTGGAGCTTGTGGCCGATGGCAAGAGTTCGGCGGAAATCGTCGAGGAGGACGAAATGAGCAAGCTATTGCACGAGGCCTTGGACCAATTGTCGGAAGAAGAGCGGCAGATTGTCTCGCTGTACTACATGTCCGATCAATCACAAAAAGAAGTCGCCGATTTTCTCGGCATCAAGGTAGACACAGTCAAAAACCGCCTGCGCACCGCGCGCGGCCAGCTCAAAGAAAGGTTGTTGTTTATGGTAGAGGGTAATTTTCAGGAAAACCGTCCTTCGAGGGACGAAAGTTTCGTCGATCAGGTCCTCCGTCTGGTCGCACCGCAAAAAACCAAACACAGCGAGGATATCTACGCGTTGTTCGACGCACTGGGCCGACCGGAGCTGGGGGAGATGGGCCGGGCCGGGCGGATCGCCGACAGCAAGCACGACTGGAAAACCTCACGCGTCGGCTTTGTCGGTGACCAGATCGCCACTTACTATGGCGTATACGACCTCACCGTGCGGGTCGGGACCGCCCGTGTGCGGGCCGCTGGCGAGAATCTGTGCTATACTCACCCCGACTACGGGGAGCGCTTCGGTGAGTTGATGGACCAAACGGTGGCGGCGGCGCTCGAAGCTATGCGCGACCAGGGCTACGACCTAGTCATCAACCTAGCCGGGCGAGAGTATGCTCGCTATGGCTATGTACCGGTTTGGCGCTGCGAAGAGTGGAGAGTGGAGACGGCGGAGCTGCCACGCGAAGCGCCGGATTTCGAGTTGCAGCCCTTCGCGCCGACGCACCGCGAGGATCTGGCAGCGGTGTACAACGACACCAACGAAACGCTGACCGGCACTACGGTCCGGCCGACCTATTTCAAGAATAAAGAGCCCGGCGGTTTTCAGGGCTGGCTGTGGACCGACGATAAGGGCCGGCCTAGAGGTTATGTCACGGGCGGAGATGGGGGCAAGGATGTCTACGTCGACGAACACGCGGGTCCAGCCGATGAGGTCCTTCAGGCCCTGGCGCTGATCGCGCGCCGTGGGGCACATGATACGGTCCGCTTCCGGGGGTTGCCCTACAACAGCCCTGTGGGCCAAAAGCTGCGGCAACTCCTCTCATGCTCGATCGAATGGGTGGGTCGCCCCCTGATTTATTTCGCACGCATCGTCAACCTGCAATCCCTGTTCGAGAATCTGGTACCCGAGCTATCACGGCGTTTGGGGGCCTTCCCGTTGGTGCAATGGGAGGGGGATCTGCTGATTTCAACGGGGGAAGAAGAGGTCGCTTTGCGCATCAAAGGGGCGGATGTAAGCGTCGTTACCACAGGAGAAACCGCGCACGCGATTCGCGGTGGGCAGAATATCGTGCAGTTGGCGTTGGGAACGGATACGCCGGAGGATGTGGTGGAACGCAATGGCATACAGCTCAGCGGTGATGCCGAGCAACTAGTAAAAATACTGTTTCCGGCGCAATATCCGATGTTCGGGAATCAGGACCTGTAATCGGGCGGTCTTGTTTGGAAGAAATGAAAGATCCCGCTAGCCGCCGCACGGTGACCAGCGGGATCTTTGTTATTGGGGTATATGCAAAGTTTGCGTATAGGTGATGGCCAGACGGGTTTGCCGATGGCTAGGCTTCTCGTTCCTTAAAATTCCCCGCCCGACGCAGCGCCTCGACGCCGGATTCGGCGAGTGAGATCGGGAAGTGAACGGGGCGGTTGCCCTCTAGCTGCGACTGGTAGATAGCCATGACCATTTCCAACGAGCGGCGGCCCACGGCGCCGTCGCTGCGCAAGGTGCCGCGGCCTTCAAGAGCGTCGATCAACTCGGATAGTGCTGCGACGTACGTAGAGACCGGGGCTGGCCGTTCAACTTCGACTTCTTCGAGGCTACTCCACTCAAAGCCGCTGTCAGGCTCAGACAGCGCGACCTTGGACTGAAAGAGGCGGACCTGCTCGAGGTCCATGCGGATCAGGCCGGTTGAGCCGCGCAGCTCGAAGGCGTTGTCGTTGTACTGCGTCAGTTCGGCACCGCAGATCAGCCCAGTGGCTCCCCCTTTGAACTTGAGCATAGCAGCCGAAAAATCCTCGACCGCCCAGGGACGCATGCGCTGCTCAGCCATGCCGCACAGCCAATCCACCTCGCCGGCGTAGAGATCCATCAGGTCGAAATAGTGGGTGAAGTCGTGCAGTAAGGGGCCTTCGTTCTCGCTGCGCCACCAGGGGGCCGGTTTGCCGCCATCCATGTAGCAATAGATGTGGTTGAACTCGCCGATAGCCCCTTCGTCGAGGAGCGTTTTGGCGAGAACCCACTCGGAGTGCCAGCGGCGGTTGTGATTGATCTGCAAGAGCACGTCCTCCCCTTGGCAGGCCGCGATCATCTGGTCGCATTCCTCCAGCGAAAGGGCCATTGGCTTTTCGCAGATGATGGCTTGGGTCGAGGCGGCTTGAGCGCAGTTAGTGACCATTTCGGCGTGGAGTTCGGGGTGGGTGGCGACGATGCAGATGTCGGGCTGGACTTCGGCGAGCATTTGCCGGTAGTCGTGGTAGAGCGCCTCGACGCCGAAGCGCTCGCCAAAGGCGTCGAGCTTTTCGCGCCCCCGGTTGACGCCAGCGACCAACTCGCAGGAAGGGTGTTGGACAATGGCGGCGGCGTGGTTGTCGGGCAGGTCGGAGAAACTGAACTGATAGCCGACGCGACCCGTGCCGATGATAGCAATGCGATACGTGGACATGAGACCTCCAGCCTTAAAAGAGATCGAGTTGAGGAGTAAGCGCACCTTCGAGGGCGAGCAACGCTTTTTTGATCGGCAGCCCTCCACCGTAGCCGACTAACGCGCCGTTGCTGCCGACGACGCGGTGACAAGGCACGACAATCGGCAGGGGATTCTTGCCGTTGGCCAAGCCGACGGCGCGGACCGAGTTTGGGTTGCCGATGCGGCGAGCTAGCTCCAAGTAGGAAATCGTCTCGCCGTAGGGAATCTCCGCGAGTGCGGACCAGACTTTGCGCTGAAACGCCGTTCCTTGGGGATGGAGCGGCAGATCGAAGTTGCGTAGATGACCGGCGAAGTAGGCATCGAGCTGTTCGGCAACTGGGTAGGGCAGAGCCGCTACGGCCTGCCAATCTGGCGGTGGGCTAAGGTCGCCGTTCTCGAAATAGATGTGTCGCAAGCCCGTTGAGTCGCCGGCTAGGAGCAGTTCGCCGATGGAACTGGACACAGTAGTGTAGAGCAAGTTTTCAGTGGGCATAGCGATATTTTTAATTTCTGACGGCAACACAGTAGGGGACGGTTTTAAACCGTCCCCTACTGCAATTCCCCCAGTGCCTGAAAATCCGTCCCCGTCGGCTCCTGAAAAACCCGCAGATCAAAGGCGGGCACAATGGCGAAGATGTGGTCGAAAATATCGGCCTGAATCGCCTCGTAGTTGGCCCAGACGATATCCTTGCAGAAGACGTAAATTTCGAGGGGGAGCCCCTTGGAGGTCGGCGCTAGCTGGCGCACGAGAAAGGTCATCTCTTGGTTGATCTGCGGATGGTTTTTCAGATAGGCCTGCACATAGGCGCGGAAGGTGCCGATATTGGTCATACGCCGGCCATTTACCAGATGCGAAAGGTCCACTTGGTTGAGCTTGTTGTATTCAGCTAGCTCTTGTTTCTTGCGCTCAATGTGGGCGGTGATGTACTGGATTTTGGCGAAGCGGGTGAGCATTTCCTCGTCGCAAAACTTGATAGTGCTGACGTCGAGGTGGATCGCCCGCTTGATCCGCCGCCCGCCCGACTCCTGCATGCCGCGCCAGTTTTTGAACGACTCGCCGATTAGCGCGTACATGGGAATGGTGGTGATGGTCTTGTCCCAGTTTTGCACCTTGACCGTCGTCAGCGTGATGTCGATCACGTCGCCGTCGGCTCCGTACTGGGGCATTTCAATCCAGTCGCCGTAGGTGACCATGCGGTTTACCGAGATTTGGATGCCGGCGACCAACCCGAGGATCGAGTCGCGGAAAACCAAAAGCAAAACCGCGGTCATCGCCGTCAGACCGCCGAGCAAGTAGAGCGGCGATTGGCCGATTAGGATTGAGACGACGAGGACGCTGCCGAGCAAAAAGAGGATGATCTTGAGGAACTGTACCGGTCCCTTGATGGAGACTTCGTGCGAGGTCCTAGTGCTGTTGTAGATGCTGACGCCCGCGCTTATCAATGCCTCAACGGCTAGTAAGCCGGCGAGCACCAGATAAATATGCGCCGCGGTCTGGATGATTTTGACGGAAACGGGATGGCCTTCTAAGGCCATTGGCCCTAGGTGGTAAAAGATGAGGCCGGGGACTAGATGAGCTAGTCGGTGAAGGACCCGGCACTCGATTAGGACATCGTCATAGGGAAAATCGGTGCGGTGAATGATGGCGGCGGAGCCGCGAAGCAGAGGCCCTCTGGCTAAACGATGGGCGAGCAAGGCGACGAAGGCCACCACGGCCAAGGCGACCAGTGCGGCGAGATCTTCACTGAGGTCTTTGCCGAGGCCCCATTCGAGAAATTGGCTACGCAGTAAGTTGAGCATCTGTTGTTTATCTATCCAAGGGCGGCGTCATCGGTGTTCTACGCGACGATCCGTGTCCGTTGCTGGCTGTACCTCATGCGGCCACATCAAGTATGGCCGGACTGCTCGGGGCAGGAAGCGATTCCGTATAGATCTTCGCCAATGAAATCGCGCCGCCATCCACGCAGGAGGCGATGATCCTCGGGCGTGGCCGCGACCGCGGCGATGACTAGGTTGTGAACTTCGGCGCGGGTCGCGACAAAGGGCGCATCAATCTGCGCCGCGTCGCTTTGGCGGCGCAAGTGATCCATGGACTGAGCGAGCTTGCGTTCGATGACCTCCTTGTCGAGTTGCGGTCGGCGTGGACGAGGTGGGCACTCCTCGTCGGGGACGGCCAAGCCTCGGCGAATTTGTTCGAGTAGGTAGCGGTCATAGCGGTGATTGCCGAGTGCGCGGAGCCGGCCTAGTTCCTCCCGCGATTGGGGCTTGCGCCGGGCTAGCAACACGAGGACTTCGTCCGTCAACACGTGATTGCGCGGCCGGTCGCATCGCTGGGCTTCCTTTTCGCGCCAAGCGGTCAACTCGCGGAGGATGGCCAACTCGCGCCGGGAAGCTCGGCCCGTGCCCTTGATCCGCGTGAATTGCTCTCGCGGGTCTCGCTCCTCGTATAGACTCGGGTCGTCGTACGCGGCCATTTCCTCTGCCAGCCAGGTGCTGCGACCGATTTCCTCGACGCGCGCCTGCAACACGTCGTGCGCCTTGTGCAGATAGCGCACGTCTTCAATGGCGTACGCTAGCTGGTCTTCGGAGAGCGGGCGGCGGACCCAGTTGGTGAGCGTCTCGGTCTTATCGAGGACCACACCGAGGGTTTGCTCCAAGAGTTCGGCCAGCGAAGTGGTAGAACTCATATTGGCAAGCCCGGCCGCGCAGCGAGTGTCGAAGACGTTGCGCGGAAAAGCACCCGTGGCCCGGCGCAGGATAGCCAAATCCTGTTGGGCGTCGTGGAGAATCAGTTCGACCTCTGGGTGTTCTAACAGGGCACCAAGGGGCGAGAGATCCGCAATCGCCACCGGGTCGATCAGGTGGCAGTCGCCGTCGGTGAGGGCCAATTGGATTACGCCTAGCTTGGGATAGTAGGTGCGGTTCCAAACGAATTCAGTGTCTAGGGCAACGCGCTCGCAGGCTAGAGCGCGTTTGATAAGTCCGGCAAGGGCCTTTGCAGTGTGAATCATGCGTCCGTGGGCATCTTGAAGTGAAGATTAAGCAACATACGACGGAGGCTCTAAGATGACAAGCGCAAGAAGCGGCGCACGGGAGTTTGCTCCCGGTAACCGGCCAGCCGAGTACTGAGTAGCCAAGCCGCAACAAACGCGAGCTGGACTGCACACAAGTAAAAAAGTGGCCCCCGCGGACCTGCCAGCGCCGCAGACCATTGGAAACAAGCCCCACCCGCGATGCCGCCGACAATACCGCCTAGCGCTGAAGCGTACATCGCGAGGGAGAATCCCTCGGCTTGGTACTCTTTGGAAACGGCGTCGATCATCGCCCGCGACTGTCCCATCTGCTGGCCGCCGTCCAGTGCGCCCCAGAGCAAATAGACGATCCCCGCCCACAGTGCGATCCACGGGAGTCCTGTAGGCAGAAAGAGCCAGGCGGGTGCCATGCCCGCTTGTAGCAACAGAGTGATGGTCAGCGGTCCCCGGCTGCCGTGCCGGTCCACCATCCGCCCCCAGCCATGCAGCCCAGCTACATAGCCGAGGGCTTGTACTGGCGTCATCCAGACGAAGTAGCTAACGGGTAGCCCCCAATCCGTGAGCGCCACGACCCACAGCGGAAAGGTCGCCGCTAGCACGGCTGTGCGGGCCATGACAAAGAGCGCGTATGCGCGCATCTGGGGCGTAGCTAAGGTTTGGCGCAAGCGGCGAATGAGGCCCTCCCCGGGCGGGGACAGAGGTCGCTCCGCTACGGCGCGCACCAAGAAGGCACCACCGCAGGTGGAGAAAACCGCTAGGGCAAAGAGTGGCCCAAAGTCGTCCGCCATGGGCTGAGAGCCGAGGTACCAGCCGATCAGGATGGGCAAGGCGAGTTCGAGCAGGCGCTGCTGAAGGCGCATGCGCGTTAGAAAGGCTCCGAGCCCACTGCTAGCGGTGTTGTCTTGGACTAGGGGCCACCAAGCGGTGTTGCCCGCTTGATATGCGAGACCGCGCGCGCTAAACAAAGCTAGGCCGATCCAAGCGGCCCAAACCCCGTTTGCGCCATAGAACGCCAGCAGCGCCAGTGCTAGCCCGGCCGGGAACGAGCAGAGCCGGCCCCAAAAGAAGATTCCGGCCTTTCCAGTGCGGTACATTAGCTGCAACCCGACGACGCGCCCCATCCTCTGTACATACTCGCTGGTGGCGACTAAGCCGATGAGAAAAGGCGAAGCATTGAGCGAGAGGAGAAAGAGGGGGACGAGGGAAGTGAGGAGGGCGCTACTGATCGAGCCGCTAACGGCGACGCCGATCAGCCGCGATTGGCTGCGGCGACGAGCTGCTGGGGAAAGTCTGTGACTAGGGTTTGCCGGGTTGCTTGGGGTGTCGGGCATAAAAAGAAGAAAAGGCCGACGGTACGTCCGGGCAAATTGCACTCAGCGCTCGGATATTAGTAGGGGCGACCGACCGGTCGCCCCTACATGTGCGATCTAAATGAGGCCTTTTCCCCGGGCGTCGGCGAGTGGTCGAAGGCACCGCGCTGGATCACTGCAGCAGCCCCGCCCGCCGCTTCGATGGTTGTCCGCTGGCTGGCATGGGCCTGCTCGTCAACCGCTTCCGGGTCGAGCAAGGCGCGCAATTCTCTTTCGCAATCTCGCAACAGGTCTTGGTGTTCAGGCATTCCGGACAAGTCGTTTAGCTCGTCGGGATCTTCTGCCAAGTCAAAGAGCTGCGGTGGTGCGCCGACGTAGTAATTGTACTTGTAGCACTTGCGGCGCAACATGTAGGTGCCGTGCTCGGTGCCCAGCGCGTGATACTCGCTAAAGACGGTGCGCTCTCGATCGTCCTCTTGTGCGATCTGCCACAGCGAGCGGCCGGACAAATTTTCGTCGCTCAACGCAGCCCCGACGCATTCGAGCGCGGTTGGAAAGCAATCCACTAAAGAAACAGGTGTTTGCACCACTTTTCCTTCCGGCACGTCAGGCCCAGCCATAATCATCGGCACAGCCGCTGCTTCGTCGTAGAGCGTAAACTTGCCGAAGATGCCTCGGGATCCAAGGCATTCGCCGTGGTCGGAGGTATAGAGGACGCGGGTGGAATCCGTCAGGCCGAACTCGTCGAGCGCACTGAGTACGCGACCGATCTGTTGGTCGAGATAGGTCGTGGTCCCGTAGTACGCGGCTGTAACTCGCCGCACCGTTTCTTCGCTGTGCCCTTGGTCAAAGTGGAAGAAGCGGCGGAAGTAGTCTAGCGCCGGATGATCGGGCCACGTATCGGGCGTCCACTGCGGTGGCAGCAGCACGTCTGCGAGCGGGTATTGGGCGTAGATTTCCGGCGGGGCGATATAGGGTGGATGCGGACAGACGAAATTGAGGAAAACCACCCAAGGCTTGGCATCGTCGCGGTGTTCGGCGAGCCAGCGCAAGGCGTGTTCGGTACAGCGGGCGTCGTACTGCAAATAAGTCGAATCGCCCGCGCCCGCGCGTCCAAGCTCGCCGTGCTTGTCGCGCAAGGGCGGCTGATCGCGGATGCAGCCGAGGACATCGCCGACGCCATCGACTACGTGCAACGGCTCGATTTCCTCGCTAAATCCGTGGTCTGCGCCTTGCCCCTTGAAGTGTAGCTTGCCGATTGAGTCGCAGCAGAAGCCTTGGTCGCGCAGGCGCTGGTGCCAAGAGACAGGTGTGCCATCGTAGGGATGCCCGTTGTCCCAGTAGCCGATCTGATGCACGTAGCGGCCGGTGGCCAGCGAGGCGCGGGCGGGGACGCAGATCGGGCAGTTGGTGTAGGCGTTTTGAAAGCGAGTGCCGCGCGCGGCTAAGGCGTCCAGATGGGGCGTCTGCACCAGTGGATTGCCGTAGCAGCCGCTGACGAGCCGGTGATGCTGGTCGGACAAGATGAAGATGAAGTTGCGCGGTTTCACGGCGCTCCAACGACTTTGTCGGCACCGATCTGGGGCGGCACGGGATAGTGCTGGCCGCGTTGACCAGAGAGGCTGCGGTTGGGACCGGGTGCCCATTGCTGGTCGGGTAAGCCGACGAGTTGATCGTCTTGGACCCAGGCTTCGTCGCTGCCGTAGAGTTCGCTGATGAGTCGCTCGCTGAGTTGGGCTTGGATTGCGGCGTGTTCTGGTGAACCAGCAAGGTCGTTCAGTTCACTGGGATCGCTTGCGAGATCGAAGAGTTGGATGCGGTTGCTCACTGGATAGTAGATCAACTTGTGCCGTCCCGCGTGGATCATGCGAGTGGCGTTCGTCCCTTCGCCGCATTCGCCGTAGAGATAGGTGCGCCGTTTTTCGCCGACCATGGATAGGCCCTCGACGGTGTCGGGGATGTCGATGCCCGCTAGGTCGAGCAAGGTCGGCATGACGTCCTGCCAGCCGATGAGGCGGTCATCGACTGTGCGGTGCGGCACTCGTCCGTCCCGTCCTCCGAGCAAGATCATCGGCACGTTGGCCGACTGCTCGTAGTAAAGCCGCTTGGCCCAGAGGTCGTGGTTGCCGAGCATATCGCCGTGGTCGGCTGTGAAGCAAATAATGGTATTGTCGAGCAGTCCCTCTTCGCGCAGGGTGCCGATGACCACGCGGAGCTGGT
Source organism: Candidatus Latescibacterota bacterium (assembly GCA_965116675.1). Classification (GTDB taxonomy): domain Bacteria; phylum Latescibacterota; class UBA2968; order UBA8231; family UBA8231. The sequence continues at coordinate 4,014,412 of OZ220721.1, read as the reverse complement.
GGTCAATCTGGGTGCAGAGCGCGTAGAAGGCGCGGCGAATGCGCAAAATCTCCGGCCCCTTGAGGTGGGCTTTGGCACCCTGATTGACTTTGAGCGCATAGGGCAGATCGTCAAAGTCGCGTGCCCAAGTGCCGTGGTGCGGCGCGTCGATGTTGATGTCGCGGTAGAGGTCGAGGTAGCTCTGCAAGGGCACCAGCGGTGGGTGCGGATGGCGGAAGGACAGGTACCAGAAGCCGGGCTTGGCCGGGTTGCGTCGCTTGATCATTCGGCTCATCTGGCGCGCCGCCCAAGTGGTGGGGTGGCAGTCCTCGGGCAAGTGCCAGGGACGGAAGGAGTATTCGTTGTTGCTCATGCCGTGGGCAAACCCCATGCCCGCATGGCCTTTGTCCGCGAGGAAGAGATCGTAGTCGTCAACCGCTCCCAAGTGCGGTCGGCCTTCTTCGTCGAGGAGCACGTCGTCAAAACCGATGCGGTCGCGCTGGGGATAGACGTGGAGCTTGCCGACGGCATAGGCTTGGTAACCGGCGTCGCGGAAGGTCTGTGCCACGGTTGGCAGCTCGGGCATGGGGGCGGTCGTTTTGAAGACCCGGTCGCCGTGGGTGCGCGGCGAAGTGCCCGTCATCAGGGTGCGACGAGCGGGGATGCAGACCGGGCATTCGCTATAGGCGTTGGAGAAGCGAGTGCCGCTACGGGCAAGTGCGTCGAGGGTGGGGGTGAGAATGGCGGAATGGTTGGCTTCACCTAGAAGGGAAGCGGACCAATGGTCGGTGGAAATCAGGAGGACGTGCGGTCTGTCGTTTGCCATGGGCATCTCTATTAGAAAAGACCAGACCTGTTAGATGCTCGGGACAGCGGGTCTAGCCTGCGGTTGATTTGAACGCCTGAAGGCGCGTTGAAGCTCGTAGATCCGCGCTAGGTAGCTCAGGCCACCTCGTAGTCGCGCTCGGGCCGGGCCGGATTGCCCCAGTGCCCAGCCGGGTCGGCGGCGTTGATCAGCACACCTTCCTTCTCCCAAGAGTAGCCGGGAATCGCGCGCACATCGGGGGTGCAGTAGCGCAGCGTTAGCCCGCAGCGACGGCGATTCGATTCGTTGTAGTGCGAACTGTGCAAAAGCAGATCGGAGTGGATGGAGACCTCGCCGGCCTTGAGCTCGACGTCGACGATCTCGCCGTAGCGCTCGACATCGTCCACCGTCTGATCGAGGACGTTGTTTTCCGAGGCGTCGCTCGGGCGGAATTCGAGTTGGCCGTGGAGATGCGAGCCGGCGACGAAGCGCATACAACCATTGTCGACGTCAGCGTCGTCAATCGCTAGCCAGACGGTCGCCGTCTTTGAAGGAGTCAGCGGCCAGTAGCTGGCGTCTTGGTGCCAAGAGATGGTCGTGCCGTCCTTGGGCATCTTGCAGAAGTAGTGCGAGGCGAGGCCGATCAACTCGGGACCGAGGAGATCGTGGACGCAGGCGAGGATCTTGGGATGGCGCATGAGGTCATAGACCTTGGCGAATTTGAGATGCGCCGAGCTGAGGGTGAAGCTGCCATAGCCGGCGGCCATAACCTTTCTCAGTTGCCCGTCGAAGAAGCCCCGGTGCTCGGCAATCTCGGCGTCGTCGAAAATGCGCAAGCCCTTGAGGTAGCCGTCTCGGTTGAAAGCGGCGACTTGTTCGGTAGTGAAGGTGGTGGGGTCGGCGACGGTGCTGGGATAGAAGCGCAAGTCGCGGTCCATCTCGCGCAGTTCGTCGTGGGTTGGTACAGCCTTGAAGGTGTGATCAATTTGATTTGTCATGGCATCATTCTCCTAACAGACAGGTTCGGAAATAAAACGCAATTTACTCCTTGTCTCAAGGGCGGTGGGCGGGACAAGCACAAGTGGGGTTGTGAGTGAGTCTCCCTAAATATATCTTGGGCGCAAAAGGAGGAGGATTATGGAAGCAAACAAAATCATTTCGCCAGAGGTGGGAACGCAGTTGCTCTTTGAGAATGAGCGGGTGCGGGTTTGGGACCTGCGGCTGGCACCGGGCGAGAGCACGGGTCTGCATCGGCACGAGCACGACTACCTATATGTAGTTATCGGCGATGGCCGGTTGCAGGCGGCCGATGCAGAAGGAAACCGCAGGGAGGCTAGTGATATGAAGGATGGGGATGTGCGGTTCAGCGAGGTCGAAGGGGAAGCGGTACACGAGGCGTTTAACGTCGGCGAAGAGCCGTGGCGGAATATTATCGTCGAATTGAAAGACTGAAGCCGACTGACTCAAGGAGAGAATATGTTTCTAAGAAGGCTGTTGTTCGGCCCGGCCCCCTCGGCCGGTGTTGGCTACTCACTGGGTTTACTGGTGTTGAGGGTATCCGTCGGCGGCATGATGTTGCTCGGCCACGGCTGGGGTAAATTGACCAGCTTTGTGGAGCGTTCTTCCTCGTTTCCCGACCCCTTGGGCGTCGGATCACCGCTGAGCATGGCCTTGGCTACCGGTGCCGAAGCGTTTTGCGCCCTAGCGGTGATTTTGGGATTCGCCACCCGCTGGGCTGCCGTGCCGCTCATGGTCACCATGGCAGTGGCCGCGCTCATCATACACGGGGACGATCCGTGGGCGAAAAAGGAACTTGCTGTATTGTACTTTTTCCCCTTTGCCACGTTGTTTCTAACGGGCGGGGGACGCTACTCTCTCGACGCCTTCTTCCGGCGCGGCGCACACTAAGTCCTACAGAATGTCGGGCGACTGCGGATCGATGCAGGCCCCGCTGGGCCGCGGCCCTTGTGGCCGCTGCGGCATCTGGTCGTAGGACTGGTACGCGATGTCTAAGTAAGGCGTCTCGACGCGGCGGTGCCCTTCGTAGCGCGAATTCATCGCCGCGTCGATAACCCCAGGGGTCAGCAAGGTGCGCTCGGGCGGGTACGGGGCCTGACCCGTTTTGAAAAACTGCTGGATGTTGCGGCACAGATAGCCGAAATGGGCAAACGGCCCCTCGTTCTGCAAGTAGAACTCCGTGGCCTGCACCTGCCCTCCTATCCGCGCGGCATAGGCGAAGTCGCTGACATAGCCGTTGAGCATCAACGTCGCCGTGCGCAAGCCGTCGCGGTGCTCCATGAGGAAAACGGCCGGCTCTTTGGCATGTTCCTCCATAGGCCCATCCGGTTTTTTGTCAATTGCGGCGCAAGCGGCCTCGGCCAGTTCCCCAGACCACAGCCCCTCGTCGCGGGCACGCCACACATCGTCTCCTTCGAGGCACTGCACCCACGCCACTCCCTGTTCGCCGCCGCTGCGTCGCTCGATCATGCACTGCAAAGTCTCTAAGGCGTGGTACCCATACGCCTCGATGCCGCCGTAGCCGATGGACAGGGCTTCTTCGATGGGCGTCTCCTTGGGATGCTCCAGCCAAGGCGAGCGCCAAGCCAAGGGCAGCGACGACCCGGCCATCAGCGGGATGGCCAATTCTTCTGCCCGATCCCACATCCATTGGGCGTCTCTGAAGTCATATGCGAAATGCTTATCTGAAAACACGGGCACAGAGCGACCGCTCTCGGCAAAGACGCCGGCGATTTGCTCGAAGAAATAGCGGCGCGGGTACATGTGGCGACCCCACTCGTTCCAGGGGTAGTCGCCGTGCTCGCCGATGAGCAGCACCGCATCTACATCGAGCTTGGCGGCACCGGCGTGCAGAGCGCGGCGGATGCTGGGATAGATGGGTACCCCGTACTCTTGGGCCAAGTCCACGCCGATATCGTTTTCCAGTACGTGATCGATGTACAGGGACACTAGGTCCACTTCTGGGGGCATCAGGCCCTCGTCCGTGGACATGCCCTTCATAAACTTGGTGGCAATGACGTCGGCATGGGACTTGGGATAGTAGATGGTAGCGATGGCGGCTACTTTCATGGCAAAGCTCCTATAGTGAAAACGGACTTGCTGCTGTATGCTGAAGACAGTGGATGGTGGTATTGTAATGTCTTGAGTCGAGTGCTGCCATGCCGAACCGAAAACGCTCAGGCCGCCCAGCATCCCTCCATATAAGGCTCGCGGAGAAAGAGTTTTTTGCGTTGGGGACTGGCGCGCTCAATCCACTCTGGTGGAATCTCCTGCGTATAGCGATGCGGCGGCCCGGCTTCTTTGAAGATGTCGATGTTGAAGATGCGATAGGGCTGAGGGGAGTCCGCGGGTTTGGCCTCGACGGCGTGGAAAATCCGAGCGTTGATATAGACCATGCTGCCCGGAGGTACTGCGAGCCGAACCTCCTTTAGCTCACGCCCAACCTCTGCGTCGTATGCCCCGGCCAGCATGCGCTCAGGCGTGGCCTCTGCGGTCGGAGCGACGAGGTGGCTGCCGGGAATGACCTTGAGGTTGCGGTCGCCGAGAGTGAAGCCATTGGGATAGTAGAGAAGTTGAATGTAGTACCTGCTGCGCTCGGCGAGGTTGACGGGATTTTCGTGCTTCCAGTGGTGGTGGTCTTGGTGAAAGGGAATGGGGCCTATGCCGCGCGGGGCGAGGTTGAGAGCGGAGTGGCAGAAGTGGTAATTGGGGCCGATGGTGGCTTGCAGCAGCGCGATGACAAAGGGATCGTCGATGAGGCGGTCGCCGCACGGGCCGCGGTCGTTCCAAGGGCGGACGAAGTAGGACTGGGGCGCGGCGGATTTCTCGTCCAAGGCGTCGAGGTAGCGGCGCACCGAGTCGAGGCCGAGGATTTCGTTGATTAGGCTGCGGCGTGTCTCGTCTTTGAGCACGTCTGGGTAGAAGATGTAGCCGTCTTGGTGGAAGGAGTCCAAGTCGGCTGCGGAGGGAACTTGAAGGCGAAATAGTGAGTTCATGGCAGTCCTTAGTTTTTAGCTGCCCGAGTGCGACGCGGCGTTTCGCAACTCATCTAGGCGGCTGAGAGTCTAGCTTTCCGATTCTACCATTAGAGCCTTGACAGAGATATATTGGATAGGTATATAAGCTATATTAGCTAATATAACTAAATCAGGAGGCGTTTACTCTATGGAAACAAAAATCATAGCTTCGACCAAAGCTCAAAATAATTTTGGTCAGGTAATAGACTCAGTCGTTCAGAATCGGACTAGATATATTGTCAAACGACGCAATGTATCTCAAGCAATCATAATGAGTTTAGCAGACTTTAATCAGTTGTTGGCAAACTCGTCTGAAAGACAGAAAATGAGCGATATGATCGGCGAATTGGCTCCCGTTTACAGTCTCGGCGAAACAATCGGCTCTTCTGTTGAAGACGAGGCTGAAGTCCAAGATTGAGAAAGGTAGAGAGATGGTATATGCAGTGCAAACTAAAGCCGGGGAAGAATTAAATCGAATTTACGAGGAAGATCTGCCTGTCCACGAGTGGTATCGGTTTGTTCTTTCCTATCCGCCTCACTTGGTTCGCCGCTACATTGAAAGGTTTGGCTTGACAAAGCACCACTGGGTCTTGGATCCATTTTGTGGTACAGGGACAACTCTAGTGGAGTGCAAGAAGAATGGTATTCCCAGTGCGGGCTTAGAGGCCAATCCTGTGGTGCAGTTCTTCGCTCAAACTAAGGTAGCATGGGATATAGATCCCGATAAGCTTGTTAAACATGCTAAGGGTATTGCTAAAGAAGTAGAAGCGGAACTAGAAAAAGAAGGCATCGAAGACGATCCTATTTTCAAGCCTTTTGTTAACGGCAAAGAAACGAATCTGAAACCTTTAGACCCCCAATTAGAATCGCTGCTCATCAAAAACTCCATAAGCCCGAAACCACTCCATAAGGCTCTTACACTTATAAATAACCTAAATAAAAATTCAGATGAACATCTAATTGCACATGAAAGATTAGCGCTTGCTAAACAGCTAGTTTACAGTATCAGTAATTTGCGTTTTGGTCCAGAAGTTGGAGTTGGAAAGCCGAAAGAAGATGCTCCGGTTATTGCACCTTGGTTAAAGGGTGTAAAAGACATGGCGAATGATTTATGCCATACTCAGATCAAGCGCTACAAAGGTGTACCATCGCTAGTAAAACTTACGGACTCACGCAGCGTAGATCCTTGCTTAGAGCCCTTGATGTTTGATGCCGTTATAACCTCACCTCCATATCCCAACGAAAAAGATTACACGAGAACGACTCGTCTTGAATCTGTTTTACTTGGTTATATAAACAATCGCGCCGATCTGCGTCGGCAAAAGCAGAAATTGCTTCGATCCAATACTAGAGCGGTGTATAAAGCAGATACAGACGAGAGTTGGGTTGAGGATAATGAACGCATACAAGAGTTGGCAGATCGGATAGAGGCTCGTCGGATAGAGCTGGAAAAAACGTCGGGGTTTGAGAAACTCTATGCTCGAGTAGTGAGATTGTATTTTGGGGGTATGGCGCGCCACTTAGAAGAATTAAAACGAGTTTTAGCACCAGGTGCCCAGCTCGCGTATGTCGTCGGAGATCAGGCTTCTTTCTTCAGGATTTTAATTCGTACGGGAGAGCTTTTAGCAAGTATAGCGGAAGAGCTTGGCTATGAAGTAATGGACATTGATTTATTTCGTACGCGGTTCTCTACAGCGACGCAAGAGCATTTGCGCGAAGAGGTTATTCTTTTACGATGGAACAGTTAGTTACCACTTTGGAGGCTTGGGAACTAATGTATATCGAGCTTTCTTCACAACCGAAGAGGCTACGAGTTTTGAGTTTAGCTGTAACATATCGTTTGAGTTGCATTTGGGGAATTCTGCGATGAATATATCCCCATTGTCTTCGAGTTTCACTCCTAATGGAATTGTAAAATCCATATCGTCTTCCATAAGTCGCTGCAAAGTTGCAGCAGCTATCCCCACGATCTGATTTAGAGTGAGTACATCGTTCCCTTTGGATTTTGCCTCACAGGGAATCGGTATTCGGCGATTTCCTTCTTTCATTATGAAAAAGCAATCCAGTTCATGAGGCTGAACTTTTACAGGAGCTTGGACGCGAGTTATTGTTCCTTTGGGAACGCCGAAAAAGTCGTCGAGAATTCCTCCATATTCTATAGCGGCTAACAGGCCGCCTTCATCGGGACGCAGAAGGTCGAGTATATGAGAAGGGATTTCAATGCGAATAGGTTTAGCTGCTAAATCTGGGGGACAAGCGATAGAAATTACCCCTGCGAAAGGACCACTGTCTTGAAAAAATATACCCATTGAACCGCTATGAGTTCCTTCTCGCAAAAAATAACCTGCTTGCGTAGCGGAAGAACTTCTCGCGTCTGAATCTCCCTTTCGAGTAAGGTCTTTTACAAAGTTGTTCAGATTCAATGGAACCTCCCCTCCTGTCGCGGTAATCGCATCTCTTACTTCCTCGCGTGTAAATGGTATTTCCGGTTGCGGGTTGTTGGCGTTGTATTTTTGGTTAAATATATGTTCAAGTGCTTTGGGTTTACTGTAAGCGCTTTTCATAGATAGATTTTATCTCTTTCATACGGATGGTGGTTGCTTCGTCGTCGGCTTTTCCTCTTGCCCAAAAGAGGGCAGCGCAAAGATAGCTCGCCAGCCCAGCCGGTTTAGACGCAGGTAATAAGAGGCCGTCAGCACGCCCCACAACGCATACGCGAGCGAAGTAGATAAGGCGGCACCCCGCAGCCCGAGCTTGGGGATCAACCATAGGTTTAGGGCCACGTTGGCCGTTAGAGCAATACCCGGTGCCCAAAGGGTCATGGAGGGGTAGCCCTCGCCCATCAGCTTGGCGTTGAACACGGCCCCGAAGCCCAAAAACAACATGCCGGGCAGCAGCCAAACAAGGGGCTCATAGGCGTCTGGGTATAAGGGAAAGAAAACGCTCAGCAGTAGGCGTCCGCCGAAGATCAAGACAACTGCCGAAAGCAGGGAAAAAACAAAGATGCCTTGGCCCACGCCCAAGGAGAGCCGCGTGTCGTCTTGTCCGCGCACTATTTTGGCGAGCAGGATGACCGAGGCAATGTTGGCGACGCGCTGCACCATGTCCGTAAAGTTCGTCGCCACCCCGTACATGCCGACCTCCTTCTCGCCTAAAAAGCGATCTATCAAAAAGAGGTCGCTCTTGAGCAGCAAAAACATGAGCACCAAGCAGACCTCACCGCGCGAACCAATGCGAAGCATTTGCCCGAGCACGCGTCGCCCTCCCCACCGAAAGCGGAATCCCCGGTACAAGAATAGGGCAAAAATCGCCAAGCCCGTTATTCCTACTGCTCCTACCCACACCCCCATCACCCGTTTCAACTCGAGATACCCTAGCTGGGAAAGGACTAGATTGCCGCCGAGATAGATGGCGATGAAGACTACGGGTAGCAGTGCGTAGGGCTTGAGCCGATCTTCGCCTAAAAAGACGGACAAACCCGCTCTTTGTAGTACGGTGAACGCAATTACGCAAACGCCCAAGACCCATTGGACCAGGGTAATACTAGGCACGAAGACCTTTGCGAGTGCCAAGCTAAAAGGGGCCGTCAGCAACAGGAGGGCACCCAAGACGAGGCAATACAACAAGGTGTGGTTGATCGCGGCCTCCCGCTCTCGCTCGCGTCCCACCACGTAAATGTTTCCCTTGCTGATCCACTCCCCTAAGAACAGAACGCCCAGCATGACGAGCGCAGTCCATAGCCTTAGGGTGCCGTAGTGCTCCGGCCCTAGCTGGTCGGCCAGCAGGACCGAGTTTACAAAGCCCAAAGAAAAGACCAGAAAGGAGCAGGTTGCGTTGAGCGAGAAGCCGCGAAAAAAGTTCATTGAAATGGACAGTGGGTACTAAAGCGGCGACGGAGATGGCTGGTGCTTATCAAGCGAAAATCTAGGGCATGGCGGTGCATCCGTCTTGGTGGAAGGATTCTAGGTTGGTCAGAGAGAGGCATCGAGACGGAAGCGGAAATTTACGCGCACGCTCCTTCCGTTATCAGGGCAGGCTCAGCGCCACCAACTCGGCCGGCTGGTCGGCCCCGCCGGTGGGGATGGCGATGTATTGCTTGCCGTCGGCCATATAGGTGATGGGCTGACCCGAGGCGTTGCGCGGTAGCTCGACTTTGCCCGTCAGCGCGCCGTCGTCCGGGTCAAAGGCCCAGAGATAGGGCGCATTGGGATTGATTTTGACCTCGACAGCGTTGCCTCGGGGCGAGTTGTTGACCACGTCCCACTGCGCCTGAGTCGCGGCGAAGAGCAAGCTCTCGGTGATGATGGGGAAGTTGCGCTGTGCCCAGCCCAAGGGCGGCAAGTCGAGATGAGCAAGGCTGGGATGGTCGCGCGGCCCCTCGCCCACGGGAATCTGCCAGCGATGTTCGCCGGTGTTGAGATCAATGGCGGTGATCCGACCGTAGGGCGGTTTGAGCAAGGGTAGGCCGCGCGGGCCGTCGGGACCGAATTCTACCCCGCCGGTATAGCGGAAGGGGGCGTTGGGATCGGTGGCTTTGGTCAGGGTCAGCACGGCCGGGAACGTATAGGAGGGAATGTAGATCACGCCTTTGTGGGGATCGACGGCAGCACCGGCCCAGCTTGCTCCGCCGATAATGCCGGGAACGAGGATCGTCCCCTTCTTATCCATGCTCTCCATGGTCTGCGCTACGTAGAGCGGGCCGTAGCTGTAATCGTCGGCGATGGTCTTGGCCATCTGGTGTAGGGTTGGCGTAAAGTCGATCAGGTCATCCTCTGTCAGGCCCTGGCGCTCAAAAGCGGCCGGTTTGCTGGGAATGGGTTGGGTGGGCGAGGACTTTTCGCCGGGGATGTCGGATTGCGGTACGGGTTTTTCCTCGATGGGCCAGATTGGCTCGCCCGTTTGGCGGTCGAAGACGAAGCAGAAGCCTTGTTTGGTGACCTGGGCCACGGCCTTGATTTCCCGGCCTCCGACGTTGATATCGACGAGGTTGGGCGCGGCCGGCAGATCGTAGTCCCACATCCCGTGGTGGGCGATCTGGAAGTGCCAGACGCGCTCGCCCGTAGCCGCGTCGAGGCAGACGAGGCTCTCGGCGAAGAGGTTGTCGCCGGGACGGTGCCCGCCGTAATAGTCGTTAGTCGGGGTGCTCACTGGTAAATAGACGTAGCCCAATTCGGGATCGGCGCTCATCAGGGTCCAGACGTTGGTGTTGCCGGTGTTTTTCCACGAGCCGTCTTCCCAAGTCTCGTTGCCAAAAGCACCTTCTTGGGGGATGGTTTCAAAGACCCACTTTTGGGCACCGGTGCGCACGTCGAAGCCGCGCACATCGCCCGGAGGCATGGTCTCGTCGGGCGGACGACCAACGGCAAAGGCGTCGAGAACCACCGCGCCAACGACGGCGATGTCGCCGCAGATGACCGGAGGCGAAGTGACCGCGTAGAGTTCGCGTTCGATGGGCCGGCGCAGGCCCTTGGTCAAATCGACGCGGCCGGCGTCGCCAAAGCTCTGGATGGGTTGGCCAGTATCGGCGTTGAGGGCGACGAGATAGGCGTCGCCGGTGCCAAAGATGATGCGCCGGTCGTCGCCGTCCTCCCAATAGGAGACGCCTCGGTGGACTAGGCCGACGTTAGCTGGCGTGCCCGACCTCCAGGTGCCTGGGTCGTAGGTCCAAATTGTTTTGCCGCTCGTAGCATCGAGGGCGACAACTAGGTTGAGCGAGGTACTGACGTAGAGTTTGTCGCCGACTTGGAGCGGCGTGCCCTCAAAGACCATGGTCCAAATTTCTGGATGGGCGTCGAGGATGGGCTGGTCGGCCGAGGCCCAAGTCCAGGCGATTTCTAGCTGGGCGAAGTTGGTGGCGTCAATTTGGTCAAATGGGGCGTATTTGGTGCTGGCCGCCGTCGCGCCGTACGAGCGCCACTCGCCGGTGGAATCGGCCAGCAACGGCGAAGCGAACAGCGCGAGGGCAAGGAGCAGGAAACCGAGCATGACGAATCTCCTCGTGGATGCGATATAGCGATAGTATAGGACTTTATAGACCGGGGCCGCCAGAGGTTTGTCACACCTAAAAGCGCGGTGAAGCAGACCGCTTCTTAGATCGAAGGTAGAGGTCATCCTCTAAGCCAAAGGATCGTCTCCCTCGAATATCCGGCGCATTGCAGGGGTGAGCCTGTCCTCTGCCTCCACGCGCTCGGCCCAGTGGATGGGCGTCCCTTCGTTCCACTTGGCTGGGCTGGCTTTGGGGTCAGGCGTCCGGTAGGCCATCAGCAGACCCCAGCGCGTGGGCGCGTCCAAGTCGCGGTGGCCGACGTGATGCGGCATGTGGTGGACGAAGGAGACCATGCTGCCCGGCGGCAGCGACAAGCGCTCAATCCGCAGCGGTTCGCCAGTAAAGGCGTGGATTTTGCCCGCTATCCAGTTGGTCTGCATTTCGTCGTCGTATTCGGTCCGCGTGGAATTCCATCGATAGGGAATGCGGTAGAGGTGGGAACCGGGGATAACGGCCAACTCACTGCCTCCGTCGCCGATCCCCATTCCTTCGGGATAGCACAGAGTGCGGACGCATTGCTGGTCTAGGAATTGAGTGGTTCGCGCGTGACCGTCGCCGATTTCGCTTTCGATCTCGTACTGGCCTTGGCGATACGGGTGCGCGTGCCAGCGCCGTCCCCTCGATCCCGCAGGACGGTTGAGCATCAAGCAATGATCCATTAGGAAGCGCTCGCCGAGAAGCTGACTGAAGAGATCCATCATCTGCGGGTGGCTGGTGGTGACGTCGAGGATAAAATCGTCGTACGCGAGCGGAAAGTATTCCGGCATCATCCCCTGCCAATTGAATTCTGCCGCGACCGACGCGAGACTAGGGCCGAAAAGCCCGTGTTCGTACATATAGGCACGGAGTTCCGGCGACATAAAGCGCATCTGCTCCGACCCGCCGCAACAGGATGCTAGGAACTCAGGAGTCGTCTGCTCTGGTGTCGGTTCGGGCAGCCTACGGCTCGCGTAGTCAATGGCGGCCCAGTCGGTACCTACTACAATGGCGTCGTTCATCCGTTGTAGCTTTTGCAAGCTGGCCGTCCAGTGCTGTTGCCCGGCGTCGGTCAAGATGCTCTCCCAGACCCAGTAGCCTTCCCGTTCAAAAAAGGCGCGGTCGAAGGCGGCTAGGACTTCGGGATGCAAGAGGTCGTGCAGGCGACCAGCTGGAGTGTGGTCTTGCGATGATTGCATAGAGGTCTTGGGCAGTTGAAAACCCCGCGCCTTTTCGACGCGGGGTTCTCCATTTCCAGTTCAGCGGATGGCGATCGGTCGCCCCGGCGATCCCGTGCCGCCTTTGAAGCGAGTCGGCGTGAATATAAAGAGGAACTCGTACACCTCGTCGGCCAACACTTCTTCAAAGACCATGTTCTCCAAGTTGAAGATGCCGTTCTTGGTGATGAGTTCTTGGTGAACCGGGAAGACCAATTTGGGGTCGGGACCGGGCACGACTTCGGTGGTCCACTGGTCCGAGCCGATCATCGAGGGTTTCATGGAGATGATCCACTCGCTCGCCTCCATGCCAATGCCGGGCGGGTTGGTGTTGTAGGTGTCTGGGTCCGTCCACAGCTTGGACCAGCCGTAATTGAAGAGCAGGGCGTCGCCCTCTTGGATGCTGCTCTCGGCCATCCCCTGCCTTGCGAGTGCGCCGCGGATATCGGCGACGGTGACCTCGTAGCTGTGGTCGAGGTGCTCGACGCCCTTGTAGCCGGCAATGTCGATGAGCACGCCGCGGGTGATGAAGGAGCGCACGTGTTCGATGCCCAGTTTGGTCACCCCATAAGGAGTGGCCATCTCGTCGGCGGTAACGCCATTGTAGAACACGTCTTGGGTCGAGCCGTCGGCCATCTCCATGCGCGTGCCGATGTGGGCCAGCCCGTCGAACTGCGTGCCGACTTGGCCGATCTCGGCGCAGAGGAACTCGTCGAAATACATGAGCATGTTGTTCTCACCGAAGGGGCCGCCAGTGGGCGCACCGGGGATGATCATCGCATACGTGCGCTCGCCAAACAGCGGCATGCCGCGCTCGTATATCTGGCCTAGCTCGTACATTTTGCCGGTCTTGACTAGCTGGACGGCCTTGAGGATGATTTCGGCGGTGATGCGGTTGGATGCGCCGGCTTGGTCGTCGGCCCCCCACTGCGAGGGCCACCAAGGCCCTTGTTCGCGGGTCTGGGCAAAGCACGGCAGAGACAAGGCGAGCACGAGGATCGCCGAGGTGAGCGATTTCATGAGTTTCTCCTTGATAAATGGGTCGCGGAAATGCACCGCGATGGTATAAGGAAATTGCGGCCCCGAATCAAGCTCAGACGAACTTGACTACTACCAACAGCACGATGACGATCACCAGCACAGTGGGCACTTCGTTGAGAATGCGGAAGAACCGCTCGCTCTTTTGGTTATCACCGCGTGCAAACGCCTTGCGGTAGGAGGAGAGCATGCCGTGGAGGGCCGCCATGGCGAGCACTAGCACTAATTTGATGTGCATCCAATAGCCGGTACCGGGCGCGCCGGCACCCGTGGCGAAAATGAGCAGGATGCCGGTAACAAAAGAAACGATCATCGCCGGATTCATAATCACCCGTAGCAACTTGCGCTCCATGACCTTGAAGGTCTCGTCGGCTTCGGAGCCAAGGGTGACTTGGCAGTGATAGACATAGAGGCGCGGCAGATAGAACATGCCGACCATCCAAGCGATGACGAAGATGACGTGGATGGCTTTGAGCCACAGGTAGTACTCGCTTGCAAATGCACTCATAGGAAGGACTCCTCTACGCGGAGACGCGCTAGGTGCGCGTCGTCGCCAGCGCTGCTTCGTGGAGGGTGCTGACTGTTTCAGCGTCTAGGTCAATGTCGATGTTGGGAATGGACTTGGAGCGGCCGATGAAGAGCGTCGCGTAAAATGCACAAGCCGCTAGGTAAGACCCGGCGAGGTTGGGATGGCTTTGGTCTTTGTCGTGGAGGACGATATCGGGATGCGCCGCTAGACAGTGCTGCCAAGCTAGCCCCGCCGGCACGACGGTCGCGCCGATTTCGCGCCCCACTTCAATGTAGGTCTCGCTCAAGGCGGCTTGGGTCTCGGGAGCGTTTTGCCGCGCCCAAGTCATGTAGAGCACCGTCTGCGCCTGTGCCGCTCTAATTATGGCGTCGAACTCGCGGATGTTTTCTCCGGTGCGCTTGGGGTTTTTGACCGGCAGGGTGCTTTGCTCTTGCAATACGACGTAATCCCAGCCGGACGCCTGCAAGCGCTCGTGTGCCTCGCCTTTGTTCAAGTGCATCCTGAGCGAGGCCCCGCCAGCGCTGATGAGTTCGCATTCCAACTCGCCCTTGCCGCCGGCGTGGACGAGTTGGGCGAGAAGGCCGGGCAGATCGTTGCGCGCGGTGAAGCTGTTGCCTATGAAAAGGACGCGGGTGATATTGGCCATGGTCAGTCTTCTGTTTGGGTTGAGGGGTGTCCTGCTCAACATAAACACCGTTTTGCCTCGCGCCAAGTTGCTAGCCCAATGATCTGGTATTCGACGCGCAGGACCTTGATGGTGGCAATTTTTATGTGGTCTAAACATTGGAGATTCTCAGATGGGACAAGTGGTCAAGCAGTACGAACGAGATGGGTATTGCATCGCGGATGAACAGATCGCGCCGGACGATGTGTTGGAAAAGGCGTTGCAGGGCATGGTGGCCGTGCGCGATGGGAAGTTTGATATGGGACTGCCGCCGACCGAGCATCCTAGGTACGATCCAGGCGTGTTGTGCAAGATTAACAATCCGCATCGGTCGGATACGGGTCTCTATGAGTTGGTGACCTGTCCACAAGTGGGGCGCAAGGTCGCCGAGATCACAGGTGCCCAGCGGGTACAGGTGTGGGCGAGTCAGTTGCTGATCAAGCCGCCGGGGTCCGCGACCGCAGGGCACGTCGGCTGGCACCAAGACCGGCAGTACTGGCGCATGTGGCAGCAAGACGAAGGGCTTTTTACGGCGTGGATCGCGCTGTGCGCTGTGGAGGAGAAGTTGGGACCGATGCGCTTTGTGCGGGGGTCGCACCGTTGGGGCTTTTTAGACCAAGGGAATTTCTTCGACAAGGATCAGCACAAGCTGCGGGAGGACATTGAGGTGCCGGCGGGCGAGACTTGGGAGGAAGTTTCGGCGCTGATGCCCTTAGGCGGGCTTAGCGTCCACCACTGCCTGACCTACCACGGCTCCAACGCCAATGTCTCGGATGCGGCGCGCTGGAGCTTGGCCGTGCATTTGCGCGACGAACGGGCCGTGCCAGTGCCCGGTGACCAAGGCTACTACACCGCGCATTTGGACGATCCCCAGATTTGCCCAGTGATGTACGAAGCCTAGCGTCGTTACTTAGGTGCAGATGCGCCGAAGGCCGCGGCAAAAGCCTGCGACTTGGGATTGAGCACTGAGTAGAAAGCGCGGACTTCTGGGTCGGGATGGTCGCGCCAGAGCCGAGCGGGTAGGGTCGTGTAGTTACTCAAATGAGGTTGGTCGCGGCGGCCGTAATAGATCTGTACGGATTTGCGTTCTTGCTGCGTCGGGCGGATGGTCGCCGTGTGTAGCACCGAGAGATTGAAGAGCACTACGGTGCCGGCCGGGCCGTGCAGATCGACGATCCCGCCGCGGGCGAGTTGGTCTTCCTGGTCCAAAATGGGCGCGTCGGCAGCTTCAGGCGAGAGGGAGAAGCAGTGGGTGGTCTCGTCGACGTCGGCCAAATAGACGAGGACGTGGATGTACTGGGTGCGCAGGGGGTGCTGCTGCCAGTGCGGACGGTCGCGATGCCAGCGTCGCCAGCCTTCCCCTTCGTAGGGTGCCATATGGCGCAGGCAGGCTTCAGAAAGGCAGATGGGGACACCGAGCAGCACTTCCACTGCGTCGAGAATTTGCGGATGGCGGATGATTTCTTCGACTGCGGGCCAAGTGATCAGAGGATCGCAGTTGACGGTCTGATAGGCGCTCTCCAAGGGACGCCAAAAGGCGCGGCCCCAAGTTGCGCGGTCCTCGTCAAAGCCTTGGCGCAGACGGCCGGCGTCTTGATCTGAGAAGAGTTGGCCTAGAGCAATGTAGCCGTTGTGGCGAAAGAATTCGTAGTCTGCTGTGTTCATCGGCGTTTTTCGGAATGTCGGAATGGCTTCTTCCGACCGCAGGGGGAGGAGCCAACCGGCGGATCAGCGCGCGAACCAGCGAATTGGGTGACGTCGCGTTCCATCGGCAAAGGCGAGCGAATAGGGATCGCACTGCCGATAGACGACCGTCCCGTCGGTGCGCAGCACCAGCCAGCCAAAATCCCAGCCCTTGCTCTGATAGCGCATGGGAATACTCGGCCGGACGCGAATGACCGGATGAGACCCGGCAATAAAGAGCTGCTGCTCGACATAGTAATAGCCCGAGCCGGTCTCGACGAAAACCTCGTGGGCTAGATCATCCCCTTCTCCGGGTAGGTCCGCGCACAAACCGCCAATGCCGACCTTGATAGACGCGCCGTCGCCAAAGGCGGTGGCGAGGGCGTCGATGGAGCCGGAGAGGACGCGACCGTGGGCGTCGTGGTGCAAGACTTCCTCCCAAGTGTCGGCGACGTAGAACTTATAAATGTCAAAGTCGTAAATGAAGTTGTGGCTCGGAGCGTTGGTCGCTGGGTCATGGCTGTCGAGCAAGTGGTACTTGGGCATGGGGTGCGGTCCCCCCTCGGGGGTGGGCACGGTCTTCTGCCCGTCGAGGTGGGGACGGCCGAGGGCTTGATGGCCGTCTTGATTGTAGAGGAAGAACGACATCGAGGGCCGCGGCCCAAATCCGTCGGGCAAAGACACGGGCTGGCGCAGGCTCATTAGGCCGGCGGCCCAGCGGTCTTCGACGAGATACGTCACGGCAAATTCGGCCACCTCGCGCACCTTCTCGTCACTGGAAGAGCGCACATCGATGTGCTCGTTGTGGCGAAATTCGGTGTAGATGCGCAGATCTGCGCCACGGCGGATGGCACGAACTAAGGCGTCTTGGCTGCCGGCGACGATCTGGCGCGACGAATCTAGTACTAAGGGGCAGGTCCAGGAGGACATAGCGCTATTCCTTACTGCCGCCGCTGACCAGTCGGGTCAATACGCGGGCGGTAAAGTTGTTGCCAATGAAAAGGGCGCGGGTGATATTGGCCATAGTCGGTCCTCAATATGGGTTGTGGTGCATCTTGCTCAACATATACACCGCTTTGTCCCGCGCCAAGTTGGAAATTGGCCTTGCACACTGTACCTACTCAGGGCATTTTGTCGATAAAGGCTCTTGTAACCAATCTTCCAACCCTCCATCATAGGGAGAACAGCCATGATTGAACACGCCAACACCTCGCGCTCAATCACCGCAGAAACGGTGGAAATGTCCGCCGATGAGAAGTACCTCTTCGACCTGCTCGGATTTTTGATCGTGCGGGACGTGCTGAGCGAGGAACACCTGAAGCTGGCTAACGAAGCCATCGACTCGATGGAACTCACACCGAGCCCGGAGTACTTTGGCGATTCCGTTGCCTTGAAGGGTGAAAACACCTCGACACGCCTCGGCAACAGCGAGGGCCTATTGGAATTGCCGCGGCCGTTGTGCGAGCCCTTCAGAGAAATGCTGGCGCATCCCAAAACCATCCCGCACCTCAACACGATCCTCGGGGAAGGCTGGCGGCTCGACCACGGTCCGGGTCTGATCGCGATGGACAAGGGATGTTCCGGCGGCATGCTGCACGGCAACTTCGACAACGCACCCTATTTCTACCGCGAGGGTAAGATCTTCACCGGCCTCTGCGTCATCGAATACCTGCTCGCCGATGAAGGGCCCGGCGACGGCGGCATCAGCGTCATTGCCGGCAGCCACAAGGCCAACGTGACCTGCCCGGCCAAGATGCTCCGATGGGAACAGTACCAGGAATACGTGACCGAGATAAACGCCAAAGCGGGCGACGCCATCATCTTCAGCGAGGCGTGCACCCACGGCACCCTCCCGTGGAATGCCGACCACCAGCGCCGCGCCATCCTCTACAAGTACAACACCGGTCACATGGCATGGGGTGGAGGCGGAGTGCGCGGTCGGCGCCCGTCCTACTGGGACGAGCTCACCGCTCCCCAGCAGGCAGCCCTGCTCTTGCCCTCGCACCATTCCCGCAGACCCAAGCCGAGCAACGGCTACGCAGGACTCGCCGAGGTGGCCGATTCGGTGTGAGGGGACTACTTCTAAGGCAGGGCTTCGAGGAGGCGATCGATGTCCTCGTGGTTGTTGTACACCGAGGGTGAGAGGCGCATCTTGTTGCCGAAGCGCATTGCGATATGAACATTGGCACCTCTGCAACTGGCTAGGGCCGCTTCGGGGTGTGGCGCTACGAAGGAGAGGATGGGGCTTTCGTTCCCCTTTGGTGTGATCGATTGGTACCCCCGTTTCGGCAACTCCTCCTGCAGGCGATCGGTCAGATCTCTCGCGTGGTTGCGGATTCTATCGACTCCAAGGCGCAGGATGTACTGCAAGCTCTCTTGGGCACACACGACTCCTTCGTACGAGGGGTAGCTGACCTCGTAGGCACCGACTCCGGTCGGGGGTGAAAAGGATATATCCTCACTAGCCGAATCGGGCTCTTCTACCCAGGGGGGATAGTTGAGTCTCACACCACCCGTGGGTTGAGAGGGTTTGAGCACGTCGAGCTGCAGGTCGGAACGGACGTACAGAAACCCAAACCCCTTGACGCCCATCAGCCACTTGAACGTCGAACAAGCCGCAAAGTCGATGCCCATCGCCTTGACGTCGATCGGAACGCCGCCCGCGGCCTGCATGATATCGACATACAGATACGCGCCGTTGTCGTGAGCCAACTTACTCAGCGCCGCGACATCTGCGACAAACCCATTGACGTTTGACACCAATGCCACTGAAATCAGCCGGGTGTTGCCGTCAACCGCGTCTTCCATGGCGGCCATGTCGATTTGCCAGTTGCGGTGTGTCGCCAATACTGGCGACAGACTGCTCTTGACGATCCGCACGTCGAGACCTTGCTGCTCGCGAAACTTGTAGTTGGATATGCAGGGGCTGAAATTCAGGTCCGATATCACCACATTGCCGCCGGCCAGATGATCCCGCAAGCCGTTGAGGATATTGCTCTCCGATTCCACTGTGCTGCGCGCAAAGGCGATTTCGCCGGGGTCGGCGTTGATGAGCTGGGCAAATAGGGCTTTGGCTTGGTCGCGCGGCGGCGCCCAGGCCGGCCACCACGGCTCCCCCACCTCGTGCGCGACCCAATCGACGTACCGGTGCAGGGCCGCGGCCGAGTGCACGCTGATCGGATGCGACGAGGCATTGTCGAAGTACGCCATGGTCCGCGCTCGCGGGAAGTCTTCGCGTACTCTCTCGAAAAGATCGGTCATACTGGGCTCTCCTCGTATAAAATCTGTGTTGTTTTTGACCGTCAGCGTCTGCGGCGGCTATAGATCCTTGTACCAGGTCAGTTGCACCTCGTCTAGGCCCTCGGTACGGTAGGCGTAGAGATGGACATGACCGAGTTTGGCACCCATGCGGGCGTAGAAGCGGCAGGCGGGGACGTTGATGTTTTGGGTCTCGATCTTGAGCTGGGTGCAGCCCCGCTGCTTGGCGCAAGTCTCGGCGCGTTGGAAGAGCGCCCTGCCCACACCTCGTCCTTGATACTCGGGCCGCACGCGAATGTCCCAGAGGCCGGCGAGGTCTTCGCGCCTTTCGCAGTAGTTTAAGCCCTCGCCGTGAAAGGCGACAATGGCCCCGCCGATACGCTCTTGTTCCCTGTATGCGGCGAGGACAATCCACCGCGAGAGGTCCCACGTTCTCCGGGGCCAGCGATCGGGGCCGCCGGAGTGGTCGTAGTTTTTGATGTAGGGCGGATCGACGGGTTCTTCGACCAGCCGGATTCCCCCCAAGCCATTATCGGCGAGTTCGACGTGAAAACGGCTTTTTACTTCAAGGGCGATGGGCACTTGGCCGTATTCGGACAGGACGTCGATGCTTTCTTCTTGGATGCGAAAGTCCATTGGTGTCCTCGCCATTAAGAGGCGCTCTTGCCCAAGGTGCTACACATCGATCCGATGACCACCAGTATGGTTCCTCCGACGGCGGGTTTGTTGAGGGGTTCCATGGGGACTAGGTTGGGGTCAAAGAGGGCGAGTAGGCCCATCACGGCCATAGTGACCAGAGGCGTCAGCGAGACCAGCGCGCCCATGCGCGAAGCCTCCATCCGCTTGAGCGATTCGGCAAAGCTGAGATAGGAGACGAGGGTGAAGACGACCGAGCAGGCCAAGAGCAAGCAGGGGATGGCCGGCAAATCGAAGATGCGGCTCGGCTGGGCCAAGGGAAGGAAGAGCATCGTGCCAAACCAATAGACCAAGGCCATGATCGAGGTCGAGGGCAGGTGCCGCAGCAGGGGTTTTTGCGCCAGCATGAAAACTCCCCAGAGAATGGCCGAGGCAAAGACGAGCCAAACGCCGATGCCGTAGTTTTCCAACACGAAGAGCAGTTCAGCAAAGCGCTGATTGAAAAAGAGCCCCATCCCCACGATCAACACGCCGAGACCGATCCATTGCAGCCGGCTAAAGGCTTCTTTGAAGAAGATCAACCCGCCCAAGAGCACAATTATTGGCGAAAACTGCATCACGATCTGAGCCGAGCCAGGCGAGATGCGGCTCAGCCCCATCAGATACGTCAGGTAATTGCCGCCGAGGCCGAGGACGCAAACCACCGCTAGAACCGAAACTGCGCCGCGAATCCGAAAAGGAGAGGTAAGGCCGTAGCGAAAGTGGATGACGGGGATCAGCATGGCCCCCGCGAGCAGGAAGCGGTACCAGGTAACCGTAAAGGGGTCCAACCATTGCAACAGCAGCTTGAGCACCACGGGCAAGGCACCCCACAACAGCAGGGTGATAGCGGCGAGGGTCAGCCCCAGTGATCGACGCTCAATCCGGTTGCTCACAGTCGCTAAGACGCCCTCAGCCTCTCGACCACCTCTTCATCCACCTCAATCCCCAACCCCGGTCCGGTCGGCACGCGCACAAAGCTGTCCTCTTGATCAAACGGCACCGCGCACAGCTCTTGGCGGATGGCGCTCGGCGTGCGGTCGAATTCCATCACCGGCTCCTGCATATAGGGCTGGGCGTTGCGCGCTGGCGGGCAGGGCGGCAAGGTAGCAGCAAGATGCAACGTGGCGGCGATCATAACGGGCGACCCCCAGACGTGGGGGTTGACCTGAATGCCGCAGGCATTGGCCATGGCGCAGATGCGCTGCATTTCAGTGATGCCGCCGCAGTGCATGATGTCGGGCTGGACGATGTCGTAGGCGCGGCGCGTCAGGTAGGGCTTGAATTCGTAGCGGGTGCGCAGGTTTTCGCCGCCGGCAATGGCCATGGGCAACGCGGCTTTGACTTCCAAATAAGCGTCCAAGTCTTGGGCGTTGACCGGCTCTTCAAACCACACCAAGTCCAGATCGGCCAGCTTCTGGCCAATGCGAACCGCCGTGGTGGCGTTGTAGGCTTCGTTGGCATCGACCATGAGGTGAATGTCCGGGCCGATGGCATCGCGCAGTGCCGTGACGCGCGCGACGTCCTCGGCGATGGACAGCCCGCCGACCTTGGTCTTCATCCCCTTGAAACCTGCGGCCACATAGCCCCGCGCTTCGTCGAGCAGGCGGTCGGGAAACTCGCCTTTGGTGTAGTAGAGGCCAGTGGCATAGACGGCGACTTTGTCGCGGACCTTGCCGCCGAGGAGCGCACAGATCGGGAGGCCGGTAGCTTTGCCAGCGAGATCCCAAAGGGCGATGTCGAGCGCAGAAAGGGCGCTGCCGGCTAGGCCGACCGCGTTATTACCATTGTAGAGAGCATGGAACATGCGCTCCCACAGGCCAGCGCGGTCCATGGGGTCTTGGCCGATGAGCAGCGGGGCGAGCAAGCCGTCGATGAGACTGGCGGCCGCGCCTTCGCCCCAGCCGACGAGGCCGTCGTCCGTGGTGACTTTGACGAGCGTGGTGCTGCGCTGGTCGAGCCAGCCTTGGGACCAGCCAAAGGGCTGTTCAAGGGGGCAGGCGAGGTCGAAGGTTTCGATGGCGGCGATTTTCATATAAGTCCTTGAGGTTGACAGTTGTGGGGGGTGAATATAGGGTATGCAAGTTTGCGGATAAAGGAGACCGACATGAAAATCACCGAGGTGAAATTGCTAGTGTTGGAAGACCCAAGTAGCAAAGGGCGCGGCGGTCACAGTATCACGCGGGTAGAGGGGTTGCGGAGGATACAATACACGCACCAAGGGCGGCCAAACCAGGAATTGCGCCCGGCGCGGCAGAGCTTTTTAGAGGTCCACACAGACGAGGGCATTGTGGGGCGCAGCGATACGTCGATGACTCCCTATCAGGCCGACATCGTGCGGTATCACGCGGTGGGACGGAGCCCGTGGGAGCGCGAGGGATTGTTTCAGCAGTTTTGGAAGGGAACCCGGTGGGTGTACCAGCCTCCGGGGTGGTTTGGGGCGTTTGACAACTGTCTGTGGGACATTTTGGGCAAGGCCGCAGGGCTGCCGGTCTATGCGTTGGTGGGACGCGTGCGGCCGCGACTGCCCGCGTATCTGACCGGCGGAGATACGGATATAGAGGGGTATCTCAGCGCTATAGAGACCGGCAAGGAAATGGGTATTGGGGCGTACAAGTTTCACACGTATAAAGGAGGGAAGGCTGATATCCCCATTTACAGGGCTGTGCGGGACGCCGTAGGGCCAGATTACGATTTGATCACCGATCCCGTGTGTTCCTATGACCTACGCGAGGCCATTGAAGTAGGACGGGTGTTAGAGGAACTGGATTTTGTGTGGTTGGAAGAGCCGATGCACGAGCAGAAGATGAATCAATATCAGGAGCTGTGCCGAGCGTTGACCATTCCGGTGATGGGGACCGAGATGCTGATGCACGACATCGGCTTGACGGCGCAATGGCTGATCCAGGGAGCGACCGATCGCCTGCGAGGCAATGCCCGACACGGGACGACGCAGGTGCTGAAGCTGGCGCATCTGGCCGAGCTGCACGGCGCGAATATCGAACTGAATGCCGGTGGGGCATTGGATGGGCTGGTCCACGCGCACTTGGGCTGCTGTATCGATAACACGGATTTCTACGAGTTTTTCGGGGCGACGGCCGACAGCTTGCGGCAGACCGGAGCGCAGTGGGGTTTGCTCAACGCGCCGCTGATTGAAGAAGGGCATATCGCGCCCCCGGATGGACCAGGTTGGGGTGCGGAGTGGGACGAGAAGAAGTTCAGCTCGTTGGTAGTTGAAGAGCACTGATATAGCAATCCTACATCATTTACAAGGTAATCCGCAGATGGACGCAGATAGACGCAGAATAGGATGCACAGGACGACCCACCTCTCGAATCGTTCAAATCATTTCGAATCGCTATATGGAGGTCGCGTGAAAAGCTGGCAACCCACCCAAGATCAGGCCCGAGCGTGGGAGGAAAAGGGCTATTTCACAGTGCCTGGGGTCGTGACGACCGACCAAGCGGCAGAGATGCGCGGGGTGATCAAGAACGTTCTGTACACGCCCGAGCCCGAGAATGTGCGCACGGACGCCGACCCCATGGACCCTATGGGTGATACGCCCGAAGCGCGGGCGCAGCGCTTTCGCAAGTTCAACCGCTGGTGCCACACCGCGCCGCTGGTCTGGCACACGGTACACGCCGGGGCGATGGCACCGTTGGGGCGGTATTATCTGGGCGATGATATCCTGCTCAAGTTCAGCAGCGTCTTCGTCAAACCGGCCAATACTGGTGCGGCCACTCCTTGGCACCAAGACAACGGGCTGTGGCGCGATGGCGATACTGAGCCGTTTAACTTTTGGATGGCCCTCGACCCGGCGCGGCGCGACAACGGCTGCCTACAATTCATTCCGGGAAGCCACAAAACCGAGATCGTCGAGCACGTGCTCTATGCCGACAGCATTCACGGTGAGCTACCGAGGGAGCGGGTCACAGCCCTAAAAGCTGAGCGCGGCGTCGAGCACATTGAGTTGGCACCGGGCGATGTAGTTTGCTGGCACAGCAGCATGTGGCACTACAGCCCGGTCAACGAGAGTCCGCAGAGCCGGATCGGCATCGCTGGCGTCTATACCACGCCGGCCTTGGCCGACCGCTCGCCGCGCACTGGGGGCAGTCTCCATTGGGTGATGCGCAAAGGGGCGTTGTGCCGGAATTTTCCGCCGGATGAATACGAAGTACATGGAGAAGACAAGTCGCCGCTTCCGCCATTTCCGCGAGCCGACTAATGTTATGTAATCCGCAGATGGACGCAGATGGGCGCAGAATAGTAGAAACAAAACGATACGCATCTCGAATCGTTCAAGTCTTTCAGGATTGCTATAAAACCCAAAGGGGATGCACGAGATGAGCGAAGCATACGTAGTGGATAAGAATTTGGGGCAGCCGTTGCTGTTGGAGGAAGGCGACCTGCCGCAAAAAAATGCCGATGGCGAGCTGGTCGTCACGCTGACCGACGAGCAGAAGTACCTCTTCGATGTTCGCGGGTGGCTGTTGGTGCCTGGGGTGTTGGCCGACGACGAGATTGAAGCCATGCGCGAGTACGCCTTGCGCGTGCAGAACCACCCGGAGTCGCTGCCGGAACACGAGCGTTCTTTTGTCGCCGGGCCGCTGGAGAAGCTGACCGACCATCCGGTTGTGGTGGGTTTCCTCAACGAGTTCTTGGCGTTTCCGGGGTTGTCGAGCGCCGAGTGCTATGGATTTCGGATGGAGGGCAGCGGCTTGCGCAATCCAGCGGCGACCCCCGAGCGGGAGGGCGTTTTCAACCCGCACAATGGCAGCGGTTTCTTTCGCTTTGCCGTGGATTCGCACCACTACCAGAGCATTCCCGGCAAGTCCTTCAGCGGGTTGACGCGGGTGGTGTGGGAGCTAGCACCGGTCAAAATGCGGCAAGGCGGCACGCTCTTAGCCACGGGGAGCCACAAGGCTGCATACCCCTCGCCCGCCGCCATTCAGGACCCGCATTCAGCGGTGTGGGAAACATACGAGTGCCCGGCTGGGTCGGTGCTGTTTTTTACCGAGGCGCTCGCGCACAGCACCTCGCCGTGGACCAATGCCGACAACGAGCGAGTGGGCATATTCAACCTCTACAACAGCGTTGGCTCGCGCTGGAGTTCGTGGTTGCCGCCGGTTGAACTCGTCGAGCAGATGCCGCCGATGCGGCAGACCCTATTTCGCGGCACGTACTGCGCCGACAACGTGCCGGGATTCCGCTACGGCGGCCAGAACCAGCGGGATCGGCCGGTCGCCGGATGATAAACTCGCGCTGGGCGAGGTATTGACGCGGAGGGTTGCAGTCAAAAAGGAAAGCGACGGATGTATATCCAAGACCAAGTTTCCATCGGCGAACTCGACGACGAGCATCTGAGCTTCTTTCGCGCGATTGGGGTGGACTCGATCCATCTGGACTTGCGCGGGGGAGCGCCCGTTGCCGGGCGTCGGGGTGGCACCGGCTCGGCGAATACGTCGCTGGCGCAGGATTTAAAGGCCGGTAAGGACTGCACTGACGCATTGGCGCAGGCGCGGGAAAAGGTCGAGGCGCACGGCATGAAGCTGAACAATATCTTCATGCCCGCTTGGGAGGAAATCACCTTGGCCGAAGAGGACATGGACGAGCAGATCGGCCACTGGTGCAAGATGCTGGAGAGCGTGGGCCGAGCCGGCATCCCCTGCGTGGGCTGGAATTTCAAACCTATGGGTAACTTTCGCACCCCTGCGGACACGGGTAGGGGTGGCGTGCAATACAGTACGTTCGACTACGCAGTTTTTGCTAAAAACCGGCCCGAACCGCACGATCCTCCAGTAGATGAGGCGCAGATGTGGGCGCGGATGGAGCGATTTTTATCGGCGGCGATCCCCGCGGCTGAAAAAGCGGGCGTACGGATGGCCCTGCACCCGGACGACCCGCCGATTCCCGAACCGCTAGGGGGCGTGGCGCAGATTTGTTCGACCTTGGAACAGTTCCGCAAGATCTTCTTCGAGATCGCGCCGAGCGACAGCAATTGCATGCTCTTTTGCCAAGGATGCATGACCGAGTTGCTGGGGCCAGAAAAGATCTACGACGCAATCGCCGAGATGGCTGCAAAGGGCAAAATCGCGTGGGTGCATTTCCGCAATGTGCGCGGGCAGTTGCCGCGATTTACCGAGGTGTTCTTGGACGACGGGGAGGTGGATATGCGGCGAGCGATGGAAGTATATCGAGACAATGGGTTCAATGGGCCGTATATGATGGACCACACGCCGTCCTTTGCGCATGGGTACGGGCCGTTGTATGGGAAGGCGTATGCGATTGGGTATATTCGAGCGTTGATCCAGACAGTGTACGGGTAAACCGGGCGCGAACGCAGGAAGATTCGGAGGAGAGACTATGCCAGTATTGAGTAAAGAAGATCGAGCCTTCTGGGAAGAGAACGGCTATGTGATCGTCCATAACGCTGTGCCCCAGGAAAACTTGGACGCGATGGTGAAGGCGATCTGGGAATTTCTGGAGATGGACCCAGAATGCGAAGAGGATTGGTACAAGTACCAGCCCTATACCCGCGACAATCGGTGCTCGCCGATATCAACGGCGGGCATGGTCGAGATCTACCAGCACCAAGCCCTGTGGGACAATCGGCAGTACCCCAAGGTGCATCAGGCTTTTGCCGAGATTTGGGACGACGAGAAGTTGTGGGTCTCGCTGGACCGGGCCAATATGAAACCGCCAGCGCGCGAGGATCGGCCCGAATGGTGCAACAAGGGGATGATTCACTGGGATGTCGATACGGCACAGCAGCCGGTGTCCTTTGGGGTGCAAGGGGTGCTGTATTTGACGGATACGGCAGAGGACCAAGGCGGCTTCCAGTGCGTACCCGGCTTTCACCGGATGTTCGACGAATGGGTCAAGACTCAGCCGGCGGATCGCGATACGCGCAAACCCGATCTAACAGGGCTGACGGTCGAATCGATTGCGGGCCAAGCCGGAGACCTGCTGATCTGGCATCGGTTGTTGGCCCACGGCAACGGCCACAATCGGTCCAACCGGCCGCGATTGGCGCAGTATATCACCATGAAGCCAGCACCTGCAAACGGAGAAGCCACGCGCCAAGAGCGGATCACGGCTTGGCAGGAGCGGCGACCGACGCCTCGCTGGCCCGGCGATGCGCGGGATTGGGAACACCAGCATCAGCAGCCAGCCGAGTTAACCTCCCTAGGGCGGAAGCTCTTGGGAGTGGATTCGTGGAGTTAAAACCCTTTAAGGAGCGACTCAATGAGTAAGAAAATCAACCGCGCCGTCGAACTTCTTGCCGAGGATCAGCCCATCTTCTACACAGGTGCCCACGCCGGACACGTGTTGACCTACGAGCAGGGCAAAGAGGACGCCGCAACTTGGGCCGACTACATCAACGTCGGCATGGAACACGGTTCGTTGATGGCGGGGCTGGACGAATACTTGCGTGGCTTGATCGCCGGTGGACCGACCCGCAGCGGGCACCGGACTCCGGCGATCATCGTCGAGGCCCCAGTCGAGGGCCGGTCCGAGGAGATCGTGCGCTACAACGCTTGGCAGTTTCGGCAGATCTTGGGCCGGGGCGCGCACGGCATTCTGCTTTGTCAGGCCGAATCAGCCGGGGCCGTCCGGGCCTTTGTCGAGTCGTGCCGCTATCCGGTCAACACCATCGGTGTTGGAAATGACTTGGGCCGGGGCACGCGCGGCGTCGGCTCAGAGGGGGTGTGCGCAGGAGTGTGGGGTGCGAGCCGCGACGAGTATCTAACCAAGGCCGATCCTTGGCCGCTCAATCCGGAAGGCGAGTTGCTGTTGGGGCTGAAGATCGAGTCGGTGGCCGCTCTGCCCCACATTGAGGAAATCCTGTCCGTACCGGGGATCGGCTTTGCCGAAATGGGCCCGGGCGATTTGAGCCTTTCGCTGGGGTATCGGACGATGCCGCAGCCGTGGCCCGCAGAGATGCAGGAGACGCACGAGCGGGTCAAGGCGGCATGTCGGCAAAACGGCGTGGCCTTCTTGGACGGATCCACACCCGAAACGGTTGCGGAGAAAATTGACGCTGGGGCGCGAGTTTTCTCTGGGGGGAATGAGGAAACGGCCCGAGTGGGACGAGCGTACACTCAGCGAAAGATGCCGGCGTAGCATGACAGGCGACAACAAGAAGCTCCGCAGTGCGGGATGGTTTGGCGACGAGTGGCACCAAGGGTTTGTGTCCCGTGGTTGGACCAAAAACCAAGGCCATCCCGAGCAGATGTTCGACGGCCGGCCCGTGATCGGGATCTGCAACACGTGGTCGGACTTGAACCCTTGCAACGCCCACCTGCGGATCTTGGCCGAGCAGGTCAAGCGAGGGGTGTACGAGGCCGGAGGCTTTCCGCTCGAATTTCCGGTTACTTCGCTCGGCGAGACGCTGATGAAGCCGACGACCATGCTCTACCGCAACTTGGCGAGCATGGACGTGGAGGAAAGCATCCGCGCCAATCCGCTCGACGGGGTGGTGCTGCTAACTAGCTGCGACAAAACGACGCCAGCCTGTCTGATGGGAGCGGCGAGCGTAGATTTGCCGACCATTGCGGTGACGGGTGGGCCGATGCTCAACGGCAAGTTCCGCAATGAGAACATCGGCTCTGGCACAGATGTTTATCGCTTTACCACCGAACTGCGAGCCGGGAGCATCTCGCGCTTGGATTATCTGGAAGCCGAGGCCGGGATTTCGCGCTCAGACGGCCACTGCATGACCATGGGCACGGCCTCAACAATGGCCTGCATGGTCGAGACGACCGGGCTGACGCTGCCGAGCGGCGCGGCGATCCCAGGACCGGATGCGCGGCGCAAGCGCTTGGGGCATTTGGCGGGCAATCGCATCGTCGAGATGGTGCGAGAAGACTTGCGCATGTCGCGCATTTTGACGCGGCCAGCCGTAGAAAACGCCATCAAGGTCAACGCAGCTTTGGGCGGCTCGACCAACTTCGTGGTGCATCTGTTGGCCATTGCCGGGCGGCTCGGCGTCGAGTTGGAACTGGACGACTTCGACCGCTTGGGCAGCCGTATGCCGCATTTGGTCAACCTAATGCCCTCGGGCGAATATCTGATGGAGGACTTCTTCTACGCTGGGGGCTTACCCGCCGTGATCCAAGAGCTGAAAGAACATCTGCACATGGATACCTTGACCGTGACAGGCCAGACGCTTGGCGAAAACACCTCGGGTGCCCAATGCTACAACCGGGAGGTCATCGCCGAGATCGACAAGCCACTCAGGGAGTCGGCCGGGATCGCCGTGCTCCGGGGTAACCTCTGCCCGGATGGAGCGATTATCAAGCCGTCGGCCGCCTCGCCCGAGCTGATGCAGCATTGCGGACGGGCCGTGGTGTTTGAAAGCATAGAAGACTATAGGGCGCGGATTGACGATCCCAATCTCGACGTGGACAAAGACTGCGTGCTGGTCTTGAAAGGCATCGGCCCAAAAGGTTTCCCCGGTATGCCCGAAGCCGGGAAGTTCGGATTGCCCAAGAAGCTGTTGCAGCAGGGCGTGCGCGACATGGTTTGCATCTCGGACGGACGAATGAGCGGCACGGCCTACGGCACGGTGATTCTACACGTCGCGCCCGAAGCCGCCGTGGGCGGCCCACTGGCCTTGGTACAGGACGGCGACCTGATCGAGCTAGACTTGGAGAAGAGGTCGTTGAACATGGCCGTGCCCGACGAGGAACTGCAAAGCAGGCGGCAAGCGTGGACGCCGCCCGCGCCGGTTGTAACGCGGGGTTATGCCGGCTTGTATGTCAAGCACGTGCTCCAAGCCGACAAGGGCGCTGATTTAGACATCTTGGTCGGCGGCTCTGGGCCAGATGTCTATCGGGAGCCGAGGTAGTTAGCTACCGCTGCCGAGCACGGCTATGGCCTCGACTTCGACGAGCATTCCCGGCAGGACTAGGTCGGCAACTGTCACGGTAGAGCTGGCAGGGGCGTGGTTGGGAAATGCCTCGGCGCGAGCGCCCGCGTACTCGGCGTAGCGGCCCGTGTCGGTGATAAACGAGGTGATCTTGACCACGTCGTCCATAGTCGCTCCGGCCTCGGCGAGTACGGCGCGGATGTTGGCAAAGACTTGGCGCGACTGCGCGGCCATGTCGTCTTCGCCGACGAGTTGCCCCTCCGAGTCGAGCGGCCCTTGGCCGGAGACATAGATCGTATCGCCCACCTGCACGGCCTGTGAGATGCGGAAGTCCTTGGTCCAGGGCCAGGCGGGGTTGTGTGCTTTGCGTTGGGTCATGGTGGGTTTCCTATTATAGCGGTTTCAGAACTTTATTCTTACTGCCAGAGCGACTCTCCGTCCTCCAGCATACTCTGCAAAAACGCCTCGTTCAGCTCCACTCCCAGCCCCGGCTTCTCACTCAGCACTACGTGTCCTTCCTGAATCACCGGCTCGTCAGAAAGGACTACATCGTTCCAAGTCGGGTCGTCGTAGCGGTGGAACTCCAAGGCGAGAAAATTGGGCACGCTAGCGCAGACGTGGGAGTCTCCCACAGTGCTCAAGGCGCTGGAGTTGTTGTGCGGGGCAAAGGGGATGTAGTAGGTCTCGGCCATGTTGGCGATCTTGCGGCACTCGGATAGGCCGCCGCACTTGGAAATGTCGGGCATGATGATATCGACCGCCTGCTGTTCGAGCATGTCGCGGAAACCGTAGCGCAGATAGGCGTTTTCGCCGGCGCAGATCGGGGTGCGGGTCGAGTCGGTGATGCGCTTGAGGGCGTCGATATTCTCGGGCGGCACCGGCTCTTCGAGCCACATCAGATTCAGGCCCTCGAGCGCGTGGGCGAACTTCATCCCAGCCGTGGCGTCGTAGCGCCCGTGCAGGTCAATGGCCAGATCCATGTGAGGGCCGACGGCCTCGCGGATCTGGTGCGCTTGATCGACCAGATCCTCTAGCTCGGCAGGGGCCACCGACCAGTTCCAAGGATCGAGCTTTTCCGGGTGGCCTGCGTCGTCGAGATCGAACTTTATCGCAGTGAAGCCTTTTGCGCGTGCGTCCTCGGCGCGCTCTTTGTAGTCCGAATGGGCGCTATCGACGTAGAGGCGCACCCGGTCGCGGAACTTGCCGCCCAAGAGCCGGTAAACGGGTATGCCTTGGGCCTTGCCAGCCAAGTCCCAAAGCGCGACCTCAAGGCCGGTCAGCGCCGAAATTGCCAAGCCCGACATGCCGCCGCGGAAGATGTAGCTGCGGCGAATGCCTTCAAAAAGTGCATCGACATCGCGCGGGTCTTTGCCGATGAGTTGGGCGGCCATGGTCTGGGTGGAGCCGCGCCAGCCGCCATCGACGTGGCTGGCCTCGCCGGTGCCGTAGATGCCCTCGTCGGTGTGGATGCGGACGTAGTGGTAGAGATAGCGGTTTACGCGCACTTCAGCGGTTTTGACTTCTGTGATCTTCAATGGAATCCCTTTCTGCTATATGTATAGTTGGCCGATGGCGCGCGTGGCCGCGTCGCAGTACCAAAGCACGCCCTCGTGGATGGTTAGCCCGTGAACTTCGGTGGGGGCCTCGACGCGGATGACCTCCCAGATGCGCCCGTCTTCGGGATCGAGGCGGTTGATGGTGCCAGCCGAGGTGTCGGCGACCCAGAGGGTGCCGTCGTCAGCCCAAGCTAGGCCGTGAACCCGGAGGCCCGGGACGCGAAAGGAGTGAACTTCTTCCCAAGTGTTGGCATCCATCACGTGGACGAATTGCGAAGGCGGCGAGGCCACGTACACCTTGCCGTCCTTCCACTCTAAGCCGTGAGCCCCCGTGACGCGGCCATTCTCCTGGTCGGCGACCCAGGCGACGACGCCATTGCCAGGCGAATCTAGCTTGGCGATGGTCTGGCCCGTAGCCGGGTCGAGGCGAGCGATCTTAAGCTCAAAGGTCGAGGCGATCCACAGCGATCCGTCGCCGAGGGTAACGCCACTGGAGTGTGCGGTGTCGGTCTGGGCTTCAAAGAGGACTTCGCCGCTTTCGTAGTCGAATTTATAGATCTTGAGGTCCACTTGGTCGATGCACCAGAGGCCGTCGGGCGCGGCTTGCAGGCCGTTGGGCTGGGGGCCGGGGCACTTGAAACGCTCTTCAACGCGGGCGATTTGGACGGTCATAGAATGCTTTCTTTGCTAGAGGTTGAGATTTAGTAATCCGCAGATGGACGCAGATGGACGCAGATGGACGCAGGATAATAGCGATAGAATGCTTTCGGGATTAGGCCGACAGGCCCATGAGGTAGTTCCAGTTCTGGCGGCGGATGGCGCGTTCCTTGTAGTGGTCGCTCTGGGAGACGCCCAGCGGATTGGTGAAGTTGAGGATGTTGGTGACGTCCTCGGCTCGGTCGCGCTCGTTCCAGTCGGCGGGTTTGTTGGCCGCCTCTGGGTCGTGATTCCAGGTGGGTGCGGTGTTGTCCTGCGTGCGGCGGAAGAGGAACTTGATCATGTGGCGCTTGTGCGGCGAGCGGTTGGCAGCCGTGCCGTGCCAGAGGTCGTAGTGCGTAAAGGCCACGGTCCCGGCCTTGACCACGAGCGGCACTTGGCCGCGGATGTTGGTGTACGTGGCCATGCGGTCCGTCGGCGCGTTGCGGAACTGGGTGCCGGGGACAATGATCGTCGGCCCCATGTCGGGCGTGACGTCGGTCGGGTAGTACAGCCCTAGGAAGCGGTTGAGCAGCACGTCGCGGTTGTTGAGGCCGTCTTGGTGCCAGTTCATGTGCGGAGAGTTCGGCTGCTTGCAGTGCCAGTGGCGATGCGACTGCACCTCGTAGTCCGGGCCGAGCAGGCTGACGAGCGCACCTTTGACGGTCGGGTGGTCGAGTACTTGCCAGAGTTCGGGCACTGCTTCAGTGATGGCGTCGCCGGGATTGTAGTCCAAAGCGTCGAGCTGGGCGGCGATGGACTCGTTGAGCCCCGCGGGCAATTCCGGCTCGACGAGGTGGTAGCCGGTGACGAGGAAACGGGCCACTTCGGCGTCGCTGAGCAGATGCTCATTCATCGGCGATAACCTCCATTTTCTGTAGGATGAATTCATAGCCTATCACGTCCAACTCCCTGTCGTCGAACGGAGCTTGTAAGTGGGGGAATTGGACGATTTGCCAGCCGTCCACTACGGCGTCGTGCACGGTTGCGTAGGGCCAATCAGGTGCTGATTCAGCGTGGATTTCGGGCGCAAAGCCTGCCACTGGCTCGATGAGCGTTAGGCCGATGATGTTGGACATGACGCTAGGAGTGCGCGCCTGCAAGTAGAGCAGGCGTTGGCGGGGTGCGTCCATTGGGGTTGAATTACTCCTGTGATGCGGGGTGTACAGCGCGGCGCTTAATATAAAACGGTCGTGTGGTGCGGCCAATGATGCCACTTGATAACAGCTACCCTCTTCCTTAGCTTGCCCTGCCGCACGGAATTCTACTAAAGGACTGACGTTACGCATTGTAGGGGCAACCCTCGTGGTTGCCCTCGTCGGATTCCGCTGGCTGCATACGCGGTGTCGCATGGGTGCCCACAAGGGACGCCCCTACATCAACCGGTTCGGTGCCGATGCGTAACGTCAGTAAAGGAGAAAGTATAAGGTGCAGTACAATACCCTAGGCCGCACGGGCGTCAAAGTGTCTTCCCTGTGCTATGGTACTATGGCTTTTGGCGGCGATGCAGACGAGGCGACTTCCGGGCAGATGTATCGCTACTGCCGAGAGTTGGGGATCAATTTCTTCGACTCGGCCAATGTCTATTCCAACGGGCTTTCCGAGGAGATATTGGGCCGCTTGATCCAAGACGAGCGCGACGAGTTGGTAATCACCTCAAAAGTCTGTGGCTCAATGGGCGACGGCCCCAACGACCGGGGCTTGTCGCGGCGGCATATTGTGCAGGCCGTAGAAGCCAGTCTCAGGCGGCTGCAAACGGACCGCCTCGACCTGTACTTCGTCCACAACTTCGACGAAGATACGCCAATGGAAGAAACCCTCGCCGCGCTCGACGCCTTGGTGCGCGGCGGCAAAATCCTCTATCCAGCCGTGAGCAACTGGGCCGCTTGGCAAATTGCCAAAGCCCTCGGCCATTGCGCCCGCGAAGGGCTGGCCCCCTTTGCCTGCATTCAGCCCATGTACAGCTTGGCCAAGCGGCAAGTAGAGGTAGAAATCCTGCCACTGGCCCGCTCAGAGGGCTTGGGCGTGATTGCCTATAGCCCCTTAGGCGGCGGCTTGCTGACCGGCAAGTACGGAATCGACAAGCGGCCCGAGCGTGGGCGTCTCTTGCAGCAGGACAACTACATCAAGCGCTATGCCAATCCCGTGTTCTACGAAGTCGCCGAGCGCTTCGTGCGCTATGCCAGCGACAAGGGCGTGCATCCGGCGACCTTGGCCGTCGCTTGGGTCATGGGGCATGGAGACGTGACCGCGCCGATCGTCGGCGGACGCGACCTAGACCAGCTAAAGCCATCGCTCGCCGCGCTCGACTTTGCCATGTCGGCCGAGATGCGCACCGAGGTGTCGGCGCTCTCGATTGCACCACCGCCAGCCACCGACCGCGACGAGGAACTGTTTTAAAGGAGAAAAACAATGAGACCCAACAAGCTGCGCGAAAAGCTCAACGCCGGCGAACCTACGCTAGGCACCCACATCCACACCACTTGGCCTTCGATCGTCGAAGCCCTAGGACATACCGGTGCGTACGACTATGTGGAATTTGTCGCGGAGTACGGCCCCTTTGACCTGCACGACTTGGACAATCTCGCCCGAGCCGCCGAGCTATGGGACTTGGGAACGATGATCAAGGTCGATGCCGAAAACCGCGCTTACGTAGCCCAAAGGGCTATAGGATCGGGCTTCGGCAGCGTGCTCTTTGCCGATGTGCGCGACCCAGACGACGCGCGGGCCTGTGTGCGCTGCGTGCGCGCCGACGCGCCCGGAGACGAAGGCACCTATGGAGTAGCTATGCGGCGCTTCGCCTATATGAGCTATGGCGGCACCCCAGAGTACGTCCAAGCGCTGCGCGACGTGGTCGTGGTGTTGATGATCGAAAAGGAAAGTGCCGTCGCCGACCTAGAGGCCATGCTCTCGGTAGAAGGAGTCGAGATGGTTCAATGGGGAGGGGCTGATTACTCCATGAGCGTCGGCAAGGCCGGCCAGCGCGGTGCCCCAGAAATTGCCGCAGCCGAAGAAAAAGTCTTTAAGACGGCCTTGGAAATGGGCGTCCATCCGCGCGCCGAGATCAACACAGCTGACGACGCCAAGCGCTTTCTCGACATGGGGGTGCGGCATTTCTGCGTGGGCACGGATATAGCGGTGTTGTATGGGTATTGGCGCGATCAAGGCGAGGCGATGCGGCGGGCGCTGGAAGGCGAATAGTAGGGGCGATTCGCGAATTGCTCTTCAGCCAGTGAGGCTGCATAGTCGAAGCAAGCGAGAATATCTTCCCATGTTAGAGAAGGATATTCTTGAAGTAGGTCTTCGATGGTATCCCCGTTGGCGAGCATCCGGAGGATTTGATGCACGGGAAGGCGCGTCCCCTTAATGCAGGCTTGGCCGTGATACACTTGAGGATCAATAGTAATTCGATTGTCCATACTCTCACCTCCTGATCTGTGTTGAGTGGGCTTAACCCAAACGGATAGCGTCTCTGCGATCACCGCCGCCAGGCGCTCGTCCGCAGCCCTTCAATACCTTCGGCCAGGGCGCGGCGATAGAGCCATAAATCGCCGCCATACGCTATGCAGCGGAAGCCTCGGCGCAGCATCTCCGTTCCTTCCTCAATGGTATTGACCAAGTAGCCAGCAGCTTTGCCTTGGCGTTCGCAGGCATCGACGACGCGGTCGAGGGCGGCGGTGAATTCGGGATGGTCAAACTGCCCGGGGATCCCCAAGAAGTTGCTCAAGTCGAAACCCCCTATCCACAGTATATCAATCCCATCTACCGCGGCGATGCGATCGACGTTTTCGAGCCCGGGGCGGTTTTCGATCTGAGCGATTAGCAGCCCCTCGGTGTTGGCGTGGTCGATCTTGCCGACGATGGAGCCTTCGGCGAAGTGGTCGTGGGCGATTTGAAAGGCTGCGCCGCGCTGGCCAATGGGCGGGTACTTGCCCGACTGCACGATGACCTCGGTCTGCTGGGCATCGCTAATCATCGGCACCATGACGCCTCGGGCCCCCACGTCGAGGACGCGGGCGATGAAGTGGTATTGGGTCGCCGGCACTCGGACAAAAGGCTCGATGTGGTCGGCATTGGTGGTGGCGATCAGGTCGCGCACTGTCTCGACGCTCCAGCCGGTGTGCTCCATGTCGTACATAATGAATTCAGCGCCAGCCTCGGCAGAGAGGCGGGCAATGCCCGGAGTGCAAAATTCGAAGGTCATAGTACCGATGACCGTGCCGCCCTCTTTGAGGGTACGTTTGACTTTATTGGGTTTCATCCGATAGCTCGATAGCGGTTCAGTTTTTCTTGGAGACGGGGATGTTCGGCCGCTTGGGGATTGACGAGGTGTTGGGGCAAGCAGCCGGAGGCTACTTCGACGAGACTAGTGCAGGCGCTGCGGCCGATGATGGTGTTTTCCGCTAGAAACTCCCACTCGACCTTTGGGGCTTCGGCGAGCAGGTCGAGACCAATGTCGCCAAAGCCGAGGGTGCCGTCGGCCTTGAGAAAGTCGCGGGTGACGCCGATGCGAAAGGTTGTAGTCATGGCGACAAACAAGATAGGGTCTGATGGACAGCTATCAAGGGGAGAGGCGGCTGTATAGGACAGGGATCACATTGTCTGCGATTAGATACAGAAAAGCGGCTGCACAACAGCGACCCCGCCAGACAAAAAAGGTGGTTCGCATTTTGCTTATCTGTTCTTGGTGACTACTTTAACTCTAATCGAGGAGCAATACCGGGATGACCCCTGAAACATCTGAGATAACCACTCGCGACGTGTTGCAGCAGATTAACCGCCGCTTGGAACTGATTGAAAGCGACGTGCGAGCCGTCAGTGAGAAGCTGGATGTGTCGATTCAAGGTCTGAATGACAAGATCGATACGTCGGTTCAGACGCTGCATGATAAGATCGACACGTCGGATGGGAAGCGGGAAGAGTCGTTTCAGACGCTGAATGACAAGATCGATACGTCAGTTCAGACGCTGCGCGATGAGAATGCCGTGTCGTATCGGAGTCTAAACGAAAAGATCGACACGTCGGCTCAGGGTCTGGATGGGAAGCGGGAGGCGTCGGCTCAAAAGCTAAATGACAAGATTGACACGTCGGCTCAAAAGCTAAATGACAAGATTGATACGTCGGCTCAAAAGCTAAATGATAAGATTGATACGTCGGCTCAAAAGCTAAATGATAAGATCGACACGTCGGTTCAAAAGCTCCACGATAAGATCGACACCTATTTCCGCTGGACCATCGGCATCGTCCTCGCTAGCTGGCTGTCCACCATGGGCGCGATCCTGTTCAAAGGGGTCTTGTAGCTTACCCTTCTCCCAGTTTCTACAATCTCCTTCGGTCTTCATGCCGCCCCGCTAGTCGTGACGCAGATCCTCGCGCTCCATCCACAGGCGCAAGATGCGCGGCGATTGCCGCAGATAGTAGAGATAGGGCCGGTCCTGCCAGTGCTTTTTGGCGGTGCGCTTGTTGTCGTGGGGGTGCATGTTGTACTTCCCTCGATAATCGACGACAGTCTTCTTGTGGTTGTCGAGGGCAATGGTCAGAATGCGCTGCGGTAGCTTGGCCGGGTAGGTTAGCTGCATCGACCACACCGACCGCTCGCCCTCCGAGCAGCGCCGGGCATACGAGGCAGCGCAGTGGTGCATGACGCGCCCTTCGGCTAGCAGGTCGAGCGCGGTGCATAACTCGCGTATCGACCACCGCACGTGCTCGCCCGAGAAAGCGTCTTCTTCCTCCCACTCGAATCCGCGAAAACCAGACGCCTCCCACGCATCTTCCTCACCGAGGGCGTAGTCATCGGCGTTGAGGTCGCCGTGCCACTCATCGACCAAGCGCAACAGCTTGGTGATGCTACGGCCCTTCATCGAGAAATTCGGCTGAGCCGGCGGCCCTTCAATGAACTGGCCGTTGGGACCGGGCAATTGCTGGGGCACGAATTTCTGGTAATGGATATAATCGACAATTGGGCCGATGTAAGTGGGTTCCAGCATGGGTTGATTGGCAAAAAAGAGCATCACCGTCTCCCAGAACGGCTCGTCGCGCTGGTAATCCTTCAGCCGCGTGGATAAAACGGCCCGACTCGCGTGTCCGCCCATGCCGGCGAATTGCGCCCAGCGCAGGGCGCGCGAAACCGGCCACTGCCGATGGGCACTGGGAAAAAGATGCGCCATGCGCTTAGTCAGCCGCAGCGGCAGGTTGGCCTTGCGAATGTTCTGGCCGATGCCAATGTGCTTGAACCACTCCTGCTCGCGGTGAGCCGTCGGAAGGTCTCCTTGGAGGAAGGCGGTGTCCATAAAAGGCGGCACCTCGTAGCGGGCTAGTAGATAGCGGGTAAGGCTGCGGAACTGCGCCCGAGGGCTGAGGAGGTCGGTGCGCCACTCCTCGACGGGCCGCAGCCAGTCGCCGTAGTGGCGGGCGAGTTGACCGAGGGCGTCCTCGTAGTTGTTGCCCTCTTCGCGCGTCCGATTGAGGAATCCCGTTTTGAGGCCGAGGAGGTCTGCACGTCGCTCTACGTGCTTGAGCAAGCGGTAGAGAGCCTGACGGCGCTGGGGGTCTTCGGCCGCAGCAAAGAGCGCGACGAGCTTCCGGCTGAGCGGATACATTTCATCTGGAGGGATCTCGCCGCGGAAGGCCCGGTCAATGAGGCGAGCGCGGCCCCGGGTATGGCTGCGGCCGGGATGCGGCGCGATCGGCCGCAAGGTGTCGGCGGCGAGTTGACGCTCGATTGCGAGCTGGCTCTCAGTTTTGTCGCGCTGGATCGCTATGCCGTTTTTGCGGCACCAGATGATATAGCTCGAAAGGGACGGGAAACCGAGCGTTGCGGCGTAGTGCCGGAGGGCGTCGTCAAAAGCTGGCCGGGCCGATGCAGTCGTCATGGGCACTTTCCTGAGAAGAGTTAAAGTAAAAGGCGCGGAAAGAGCGTAATCATGTCAACGAGAAAATCTCGGAGGGGCCTCATCCGGTTTTGATTTTGCGGAAAGTAGGTACTACCGGAGCATCGGCAATGTGCTACGCGCCGATGCGCTCCAAAGCCACGGCCGCATTGGCACGGGCGTAGCGATCCTCGTCGTCAATGTTTTTGCTCAGGGCGGGCACAGCTTCGGCGGCGGCTGGGCCGATCTTGGCCAGCGAGAGTGCGGAGTTGTGGCGGATCCAGCTCTCGGAGTCTTGTAGGCGACGGCTCAAGGCGGGCACGGCTTCGGCAGCGGCTGGCCCGATATTGCCCAATGCTTCAATCGCGTTGCGCCGGACCCACTCGGCCTCGTCGTCGAGGGCGCGGGTAAGATGGGGCACGGTGTCGGACGCTGTGGTGCCCAAGTCGCCGAGTACATCGGCGGCCGCGGCGCGGAGCCACCAGTCGTTTTCTTCGAGCAGTTCCACCATGTGGGGCACAGCGGTGCGGCCGATGGCGGAAAGGGCAAAGACCGCGTCGAGCTGGCTGGGGTTGGTGTGTGCGTTCGCTAGGTTCGCTTCGAGACGCGTAGCAGCCTCGCTGCGCAGTGCGTTCAAGAGGATGGGTACTGCATCCTCGCCGCGAGCAGCCAAGGCATATACGGCGCGCAGCCGTTTGGCTTCGGTGTCGGCGTTTAAGGTCTGATGCAACGACTCGACTGAGCTCGCCGAAGTCTCGTCGAGCGAAACCGCCGTAGGGACTGCGGTGCCATCGGTGCCGCGCATCCAGTCCCAAGCGCGGCGACACAGATCGGCAGGAGGATCGATGCTTTCGGCTTGCCAAGTGCCGTCGCGATGGTCCCACGAAGGTACCCGCGGCTCGCCCATGCGGGTGAAAAGGAACTTGACCATGAAGCGGTCGCGGTCGCTGGCGTTGGGCATGGCGCGGTGCCAGAGGTCGTAGTGGACGATGGTCACTGTTCCGGCCTGACCGCAGAGGGGCTGTTCTTCTCGTTCGTAGGCTTGTTTAGATGAATTGTAGTACTGAGTGGCTGGCAAAATCGCGGTCGGGCCCATGTCCAAGCTGACGTCCTGCGGATAGTAGAAGGCCATGGTCCAGCGGGTGCGGTGGTGGCGGACGTTCTGGTCGTTTTCATAGCTGTCCTGGTGCATGCCTTGGCCTTGGGAGCCACTGGGATTGTGATGGCAGTGGCGGTGCGGGTGGATGAGGTAGGAGGGACCGAGGAGGCTCTGAATAGCACCGTCAACAGCGTGGTCGCGGAGGATTTGGTATAGGTCCGGGACTTTGGGGAGGATATCGTTGCCGGGATTGCCTTCGGTAGCGAAGAGGGTTTCGATTTGGCGGTGGATATTTTGGTGGATCGCGGGTGGGTGAGCGGTCTGCACGGTGACATAGCCGTTGGTCAGGTAGGCTTGGACTTGGGCGTCGGTCAGGAGGATGGGTGCGGGCATGAGGCTGGCCTTTTTGCTGTAGAGAAGGATCGATGCACTAGTCAAAAATAACGACAATTGGCTATGCAGATAGCAAGCGACTCTGTCCTAAGTCAGTTAGTACCACAACTTGACGCGGCGATTTTAATTCTGCATAGAAAGCGGCACAAAAACTAGCTGCTTCCCGGACAAAGGAGGGATTGTGTCGAGTCTGGATTACGCGCTGATGGCGCTCTATATGCTCTTCTTGGTGGGGATGGGACTGTACTATCGGAGATTCGCCCAGCAGAGTATGGAAAACTACTTCTTGGGTGGGCGCAAGATGAAGGGGTGGATGAGCGGCACCAGCTATGCGGTCACCTGCATGAACGCCGATGTAGCACCGGCGTATTGCGGCATGACGGTCATCACCGGGACCTTTATCTGCTGGTGGTATTTGAGCCGCTTCGGGCTGGCGCTGATGATCGGTGGGCTGCTCTTTGCCGTGTGCTGGCGGCGGTTGAAAATTTTCACCTCGCCGGAATTTTACGAACTCCGCTTTGGCGGTGCAGCCGCGCCGACAATGCGCGCTTGGGTCTCAATGCGCAGCGCCTTTATCGCAGTGGTAGCTTGGACTGGGGCTGGGCTTTTGGGGCTGACGAAAGTGTCTGAGGCGCTCTTGGGCTGGTCGCGCTTTGAGACCTTTTTGCTGGTCATTCCAATCATCTTGGTCTATGTGGTGCTCTCCGGCTATATGGGCGTGGTGATGTCGGATTTGATCCAGACCGCGATCATGATCGGGTCCTCGCTGGTGTTGATGGGCTTGGTTTGGGCCGACTTCGGCGGGCCGACCGGGCTCTATCAGGCGCTGGTCACGCAGTTTGGGGAAGGGGTCGTTAGCTGGCATCCGCCGATGAGTCACGAACTTTTGGGGATGGTGGGGATTATCGCGTGGACGATGGGCACCGCGATCGGCTATGGCGGCGACGTGGCCCCAATGGCCGGGGCGATGGAGGGCCAACGGCTGCTGTCGTGCCGCAACAGCCGCGAGGCGACGCGGAT
This sequence comes from Candidatus Latescibacterota bacterium, assembly GCA_965116675.1. Classification (GTDB taxonomy): domain Bacteria; phylum Latescibacterota; class UBA2968; order UBA8231; family UBA8231. The sequence continues at coordinate 3,973,004 of OZ220721.1, read as the reverse complement.
GTACGTCTGGACCGAGATCGTGCTCTTCCTCATGCTGGCGGTGCTGACTCTGCCGGCTCTGGGGGCGATGGTCAAATGGCCGGGCCTGCACGACGGCAGCATGGACAAGGAACTGGCTTACGGTCTCTTGCTGGGTCACTATCTGCCTTCGGGTCTTCTGGGGTTGGCGCTCGTGGCGATGTTCGCGTCGATCATGTCCACGGTAGATTCTAACATGAACTTTGGGGCCCAGGTCTTTATCAACGACGTGTATCGGCGCTTTATCAAGCGCGGCGCTGAGATGGGTCACTACATGGGTGTCGGTCGGGTGGTGATGCTGGCGATCATGGGCCTCTCACTGGCGGTCGCGCTACAGGCCGAGAACGTCATTGATATCGCGGTCTTCATGCTCGGGCTTTCTTCAGCCGAACTGACGGCCAACTGGGGCCAGTGGTGGTGGTGGCGCTTTAACGGCAAGGCGCGGTTGGCCGCCTCTTTCGGCGGGCCGATAGTATTTCTCCTGAACAAGTACGTGGTTTTTGTCCATTTGATTGACGCGGGGCAGGATGCGGCGTATGTGGTGGTGCTCTCGTCGATTGCCGCGACGTGCCTGCTCTGGATCGCAGTGGCGCTTTGCACCAAGCCAGAGCCAGAGGAAAAACTCTTGGCTTTCTACAAAGAGGCGCGACCAATGGGATGGTGGGGGCCGATCGCGCAAAAGGCGGGTGTTGAGACCAGTGGCGGCGCACCGATTGTGCACGGCCTAGGTCTTGCCCTGCTCGGTGCAGTGGCCGTGGGAGGGGGCATTATCGGTTTTTCGGGGTTTTACGTAGGGCGCTGGACCGTGGCGTTGGTCGGCGGGTTGGTAGCGCTGGTGCTCGGGGTAGCGTTGCGAGGGGCGTACTTTCGGTATATGCGCCGAGTGGGCGCGGACGAGGAGTAACTTGGCTTGAAGCATTAGGTCGTGAGGGGAGTGGATCGTGATCTCGGGTGATATTCGGATTTCTCGGAGTCGGGCCGAGAGGGCTGCTTGGCGGCCTGCGCCCTGGACTCACTCGACGATTCGCTTCAGCACCTCTTGCTCAAGTGCTGAGAGCGTCTCGTAGAAGCTGCGCCGCACGGGATTGTGATGCCTGAGACTGATCATCCTATACCAAGCTCTTTCAAAAGAAAACACTGCGACGGGACGGGGAGTATCGGTCGTATTGGGCGTGCCACGATGTAAGCACCGAGGATCACGGATCAATACGTCGCCGACCTTCAACAGCAACTTGCGCAGCGGTACATCGCCCTTCTCGATTCTCTCTAGGGCTTCTGGACGCGGCAGCAGATGCGTGCCGTCGGCCACCTCAAAAGGACCGTTGTCCTCGCGCACATCAACCATGGCAAAGTTCACCGTGATGATGGCCGGTGGCGGCACGTGCCTAGGCTCCTCAGGAAACAGCGGCGGTACATCGCCGTGCCATTCCTGGTACACGCTGCCTTTGGCCGGCGTGTCCGTTGCGTACTGGACCATCTCGGCATCATCTCCGAGTAGTCTCCTGACAATGGCGATGATGCCGGGATCGCCGTGAATGCCGGACTGGTAAAAAGGAGATTCAAAAGGCAACTGTATATAGTGCCGCATTGGACCCCTGTTGGGCGAGGTGCGAATTTCGTCGAGGTGATCCTCGTACACGGGCGCGAAGGCCGCGGCAACTGCTGCTACCGCGTTCACGGGTAGGTGCTGTTCGAGAATTGTGTAGCCGATTTGGCGCACCCAAGCCGCGTGCTCTGCGACCTGCTCTTCGGTCATTCCCGCGATTCTGGCCATGCCAATCTCCGCATTGCTACGGCGCTTCCGGCGCTGGGCGCGCCGCTGGCGTCGCTGAGAATGCGTCCTCTCCCTCGCCCACGGTGATGGCGGAGAACTGCACGTATCCCCACATGTGGGGTTCGTGCATATTGATCACCCCCATCGGCGACCACACCCAATTGTCGCAGGGAACGCCTTCCCTTTTCAAATAACCGCCCTTGTAGCGCTCGAACTCCCACTCGACGCGAGAGAAGTTGACCCGCCAGCGGTCGCCGGGGTTGGGAGGGCAGGCGGTACCGGCGTATTTTTCCATGCTGCTCCAGGGGATAGCCACCTCTACCGACCAGCCCCGATCCACATCGTCCGAGCAATTGAGGGTGCCGTCGATCTGCACGGCGTGCTTGATGCCTTCAAAGTCGAAGCCCCAATCGGCCTCGCCGCCTCGGTTGTATTGCTTGGGCAGATAGAGATCCCAAGCCACGTTGAGCGGGTTAATCTCAAATTCCATATAATGCTCGCCATCGTCGTCTGGGTCGATGAAGATCTCGAAATCATTGTCTTCGCAAATGACCGAGTCTCGCTTGGTCAGCGTGCCCCACACGTGAGGCTCTTCCATATCAGCACCAAAGTAGAAATAGTCGTCGTCCCACAGCATGGCGACCCGAGTGGCAAAGCGGGGCAGGGGCTTTTTGTCCCCTTCGATATCGACGAACAAAGGGGTGCGAGGGGCGCGCTTCCAGGACGCTTCACTGAGGTGGCCGTCGATGGTGAGCGCTTCTTTGGCTCGGTAGCACATGTATTGTTCGGGGATGATCTGGCTCATCGAGTATCTCCTTGATTTTTGAGAATCGGCCGGGTGAGGTCTGATAGGCGCAATCGCTGCTTGCCCTCGTCGTCAAAGTTGTCTGGGGCTAACCAAGTCAGGAAGGCTTGCTCTAGCCCCGGCCACTCCGCATCAATGGCTGCGTACCATGCAGTGTCCCGATTGCGTCCGTTATAGACTGTTGCTTGGCGAGAAATTCCCTCAAACGAAAATCCCAGCCGTTGGGCGGCTGCCCGCGATGCTTTGTTCAGACTGTCGCATTTCCAACAATAGCGTCGATAGCCCAATTCGAATGCCTTCTGCATCATGAGGTACATGGCTTCGGTGGCTAATGGTGATCGCTGTAGCTGCGGGGAATAGTGGATGTGCCCGACCTCAATAGCGCCGCTTGCAGGGGCGATGTTGAGATAGCTCGCGACGCCGCATGCGGACCCAATGCGCTTGTCCAAGATGGCAAAGAACAGGGGATCGTCCCCTAGGCACGTCTCGTTCATCCAGTCCCGGTAGCTGTCTTTGTCGGAGAATGGGCCGTATGCCAAGTAGGTCCAACTCTCGCCTTCCGCGTCAGAGGCGTTGGCCTGATACAGGTCGTCAAGATGGCTATCGACGTGCAGTGGTTCCAACCGACAAAGGCGACCCTCCATGCATTCTCGCGGCGGATGGGGTGGTGGCGTCCAATCTGGCAGTGCGAAGCTGATCGACTGTCCAAGACTATTGGTGCGTTTGCTCATGCGATGGTTTTGGGGCGGATCAATATACTGCATCGACCGACCCTGCCCGAGGGGCCAATCCGTTCCAGCCGTTCGCCACGGCGCTCGTCTGCTTAAAGAGCTGTAGAAGCGGTTCCCACATGGCCTCGCGCACGCGGCTGGCCGCTTCCATATCGCCAGCCATTAGGGCCTGCTTGAGTTCTTGGCCCCGCTCTTCTTGGATGCGCACGCTCTCCTGTGCTTGGGCCGCTAGGGCGCGCACTGCATCGATGTGGCCGTCGATCAACTTGGCCACCGGCGTGGTCGAATCCGTCTCGGTATTGTAATCGCTCGACGGCCTAAAGTGGGGCCGCTGGCGCTCGCCCTTGTCGTCGTAAAACGCATGCGTCGGCTGGATGTGCGGCGTCACCGAGAGGTACATATAGACTGGCTCGTCGCCGATGACTCGCACCGAGTGCGGCTCGTCGGTTAGGGCGTAGCACATCTGCCCCGGTCCAACTTCTTTCACCTCGCCGTTGATTTTGAACTCCACCCGACCCGACAAAATGATGAAGATCTCGTCGCCCAAGTCGTGTGTGTGCCAGGCGTCGAGCGAGCCTGTGCCTGGCTCTAAGCGGCAGAAGCGGGCGCGGATCTGCGGCCGCACTAGAATGTTGCGAATATCCCGGCGACAATCGTACACTTCAAATCCCATAGCGTTCTCCTTCCTTGAAAGACAAGATCAGATTTACTACCTTGCGCCGGCACAATCTAACGCTCGCCATACGCTTAGCAAAGGCCCGCCGATGATGATTCCCTTCTTCGGTTGGATCGGTTGTTTAGACCTTGAAAGCGTCTTGAGGAATGCCTGATGGGTGGATCCTTCGAAATCACCAACGAACAGCTCGCCCACTTCGAGCGCAACGGGTTTTTTCTGATCCCCAATCCCCTCGGTGCCGAGGGCCTGCGCCAGATCGACTTCCGGCAGCAGGAGATCGAGCCAGAGTGGGAGCGCACCGAGTTTCCCGAGGGCTGCAATCGGCTGGCCTGTCAGTTCCTAATGATCGGCGAACCGCTGCTGCAGATGGTGGAGCACCCCGAGTTGGTCGAAGCGGCGCGGCGGATTCTAGACGCCGAAGAGGTACACGTGGGTGCCTGTGGCATCGGCGATGCCGCGAAGATTGTCAGCGCCGATGGCCGACCGCAGCGGCAGGTCCACTGGCACGTGGACGGCGGGCCGGAGGTAAAGCAGGTTTCCTTCCGCACCGCCCTCGATCGCCACGACCCCAGCAACGCACCGCTGCGGGTGCTGCCCGGCAGCCAGCACCGTCCCCGCGAGGAGGTGGCAGCTGAATTGCTACAGCTCGAACTGGCCACCGGCACACACGACGAGGTGCCGACGCACTGCTTTGCCCGCCATCCTAGCGAAGTCGAGGTCGTCCTCGACCCACGGTGGACTTTGGTGTGGACGCCCTCGTGCTGGCACGCCACTGGGGTGAAGACGGCTGCCGGTCCGCGCCGCGCCATGGGCTGGAATTACTTTCCGCCGGGCGGTCGCAAGCGCGACTTGGCGGCGCTGAAGCATCTGCATCCAGACTGGCCAGAGTGGCCCGAGGCGCGGCAGCGTCTCTGGGGTCTGGTCGATTGACGATCGTAGAAATTTTTAGCGGAGGAGTTTCCTATGGCGGATTCAATTCAGTTGTTGAGCGACGAAGAGGTGCAGCGGTTTATCGTCGATGGATGTCTGACTGTACAGGCGGATTATCCACCCTCATTTCACGCCGGTATTCGCGATCAGATTGAGGCGGTTTTTGCGGAAGAAGGCAATCCCGGAAATAACATTTTGCCTCGGGTTCCGCAGATCGGGCGCGTGTTTGAACACCCCAATGTACAGGGTGCCCTGACCAGTTTATTGGGGCCAGATTACATTTTGAACCCCCATCGACATTGCCACTTGAATCCGCCCGGGCGCAGAGGACAGCAATGGCACAAGGATTGTTATGTGTACGATCACAATTTGCGGCATCCGAGATTTTATTGGGTGCTCGCTTTTTACTTTCCGCAAGATACTACAGAGGATATGGGACCTTCGGGCGTGCTGCCTGGGATGCAGATGTACAAAACCATTAGCGATGTGGATCCTGAGCAAACGCAGGAAGAAGCGCGGGCATTTTGCGGTCCTGCGGGGACGGTGGCGCTTATTCACTTTGATTCTTGGCATCGCGCAACAGAGAATGTCAGTGCTAAAAATCGGTATATGCTGAAATTTCAGTTTGCGCGTACACGGGAGCCAGAGCAACCGACTTGGGATCATCAAAGTCGCGCGTGGTCGCCCGGCATTGAGGATCGGCATCCGGCCATATCGCGCGATGTCTGGCACTGGTTGTGCGGGAAACCCGCAAAAAAACAGCGGCCTTCAAATGGCAATGTGAAAGACTTGCTCTCGGTCTTAAAGCGCGGATCAGAGGGCGAGCGCTTAGATGCGGCGTATGGGCTAGCCGAGTTTGGCGCGCCGGCCGTGCCTGAACTCGTCGCCGCCATGCGAGAGGAAGCACTGGCCACGATCGCAGAGACCGAGGCCAAGACGCCGGACAATGCCCACGGAACCAATCCCACGAGCGGCTGTGCGGCGCTGGCATTGGCGTCGATAGGCGCACCGGCCGCAGGGGCTTTGGCGGGGATGTTGTCCGATGAGCACTGGTGGGTGCGAGCGGTCGCCGCCCATGTATTGGGACGCTTGGGCGCGAGCGCAATGGAGGCAGAACCCGCCCTGAGAATGGCGATGAGCGATCGCCACTGGTGGGTGCGCCGCAATGCGATTGAGGCTTTGGGTGCCATCGGCGTTTTTTCTGATGCGCTGATTGCCGATCTGACAGAAGCACTCGGCGATGATGACTACCGCGTGCGCCGCAACGCCGCGCTAACCTTGGCCGAGTCCGGCGAAGCGGGTTGTATTGCGCTTGAGGCATTGCGCGAGATGCTCGAGGACGATAACCGCTACAACCGATTTTACGCCACTTATGGGTTAAAACAAATTGACACGCCCGATGCGCGGGATATTTTGCTCCGCGCACTTTTCAACTCGCGCTGGTGTTCCATTACGACAAAAGACGACCTCTACTGAGCATCCGACCACAGGCGAAAATGCGTAGGGCGATGGACTCAGGAACCCGCTGGTGGTCGCCAGAGAACGTCGTCTAAGGCAAAAGAAAAAGGATACTTCCATGTCCGAACACATTACCATTCTCGGCGGTGGCAATACGGCATTTGCCACGGCTGCAAATCTGACCCTGAAAGGTTTTGATATTACGCTTTGCGAATTGCCAGAATTTGGGCACACGCTCGATCCGGTGCGCGACCAAGGCGTGATTCACTTGGTGGGGGTCGAAGAGACGGGGGCTGCAAAAATTCACTGCATGACCACGGATATTGAAGCGGCGCTTAATGCGTCTGACTTGATTCTGTTAATCGTGCCGGCGTATGCCCACAAACCATTTGCCATTGCCTGCGCCCCCCATCTCAGACCCGAACACATGGTCGTGCTGATGCCGGGCACCTTGGGCACATTGGAATGGGCGACGCTATTGCGCGACCAAGGAGCAGCAGACATCGCGCTGGCGGAGGTGGATACCGCGCCTTATGTGTGTCGGAAAACAGCGCCGGATACCGCGACAATTTGGGGTGCCGTGACGGGCTTGGGCTTGGGGGTATTGCCAGCAACAGCAACAGATCGCGTGCGCGCTCGGCTGTCGCCGCTGTTCCCGGGCCTTCAGACCTATCCCACCGCGCTGGCCTGTGGTTTGTCCGCGATGAATCCGGTCGTACATCCTGCGGGTGTGTTGATGAACGCAGGACGAATCGAATATGCGCACGGCGAGTTCTATTTCTACGAAGAAGGGGTATCCCCATCGGTGGCAAAGACGATAATGGCCGTGGATGCAGAGCGGAGGGCCATCGCAACAGCTTTGGGTTACGATCTCATAGCGGCCGATGAAGCGTTTTACCGTGCGGGTTTTGGCCCTCGGGGGGACTTGTGGGCAACGATTAACGGCAGCCGAATGCTCACGCAACTCAAAGCGCCTGGGTCGCTCGAGAGCCGTTGGCTCAGCGAGGATATTCCATACGGTCTTTCAACTTGGCACGATGTGGGCGCGCAATACGGCGTGGGCGCGCCTTTGATGCGCGGGTTGGTGGATATCGGGTCTGTGGTGATGGGAGCTGATGGGTGGGCCACGGGACGGAGTGTGCGCGAACTGGGCATTGAGGGCATGGACTTGGATACCTTAAATGCGTTTTTGCAAACGGGTTCTGTACCGTGAAAAATCAATTCTCAATCCGTTTGATCTCTGGTTCTCTAGCTATTCTCGTCGTCTGTGCTAGCGGCGGAACCGAGCAGCGCTACTCGCCCCAGGAATTGGAAGCGGCGAAAGCGAAGTTGAGGGTACACAATCGGCTGTGGACGTTCCAGGCAGGAGCCATATTCGGCCAGGAATGGATAAGCCGCGCGCCCGAGGACGCCGAGTTGCGGGCGCTCTACGCGCGCCAGTTGCACGGGCAGTTGTACGGGCTCAGAGAGATCCAAGAGCACGCCGACGCGATCTTGGAACGGGAGCCGGATAGCCCGTGGGGGCTCTACGCCCAAGCACTGGCGTTTCTGGCGGATCGGAAGCACTCCGAGGCAGCCGAGTCTAGCTTGCGCGCTTGGAAGCTGCTGCCCCGGTCGGAGTTCGCCGCGACGCACCTTCAGGCACTCAAGTCTAAAAGCGTGGAAGAGGGGCTGGCATTTCTGGATTCCCTAGATGCGGCGACACTCCAGCATCCCGAGGTCCTCCATGCCCGCGCGGAACTCGAGTACTGGGCACAGTATGCCCTGGAGGATCCCGCCTATGCGGACACGAGCCTCGCTACCTTGGATACGCTGCGAGCGCGTTGGCCCGATCACGTCAGCGGCTACTTTCGGGCTGCGGAACAACTCTCCCGGGCCAACAAGCCGCAGGAGGCGCTCCCGCTGATCGAAGAGGCCATTCGCCTCTCACCGGGCTCTGCCGAAGTGCGCTATTGGCACTGGAATATCCTCAACAAGACGGATATACTCCCCGCCGAGGAGCGACGTCCCGCTATTGAGGCCAGCATCGCCGAGTACCGGAAGGCGGCCCCAGAGACCATACGCGGCCTAGCCCTACTCACTACGACCTACAGGAGCGTACTAGAGGACGAAGAGAAGGCGGCGGAGTTTGAGGCGAAGTTGATGGCACTGGCTCCCGAGAGTCGCCATGCGTCGTGGATCCAGCAAGCGAAGTTCCAACGCGAGTACCAACTATTGCGGTCCGAGCTTGACCACATCGAGCGCGAGCATGGCGCGGACTCGCAGGAGTACCAAGATCAGCTTCGCCTCGTTTGCGACGCAGCCTATCGGTTATTGGAGAAGCCCCTCTACGACGATAGTATCGGCGAGAGCTACCGCGGGTTGGCGTACCGAACGCTCTTCACATCCCTCGAAGCTATGAACCCGATTCCGGTCGAGGAACTCGCCGATGCAGTCCGCGGATTGGTCCGCTACGGGCGAGACAACCCGCACACAACGTACTCCGTAGCTCCTATCTCGATGGCCGACCACACGCCCTACGCCGAGGAGGCGGCAGAACTCGCTCGGGGCGGCATACAAGCCGTGATCGATAAAGCCGAAGAGGACGAGTGGGAAGAGGATCGCCTGAACTACTACTTGAGCCTCGTCCACGACGCCATCGGGTGGGCTAGCTACAAAGCAGGTCATGTCGAGGAAGGCCGCAACGAGCTGGAGCAGGCGCTGGAGCTCTCGGAGAAAAACGCCAGTGCGCTCTACCATTTAGGCCAAGTGTTCGAACACATGGCCACCGAGGCTGAGGCGGCGCTGCAAATGCGAGATTCCAAGACAGTCGTCTTGCAGACCGAAGCTGAGACTCGGGATGCAGTTGAGGCAGTCAGCAACTGGCTCGACAAGGCAGAAGAGGCCTACATCGCTGGCCTTGAGGCCCGAAGCTGGGGTGAAAATCCCTTCCCAGAAGCGCTAGGAGCCCTGTACGAGCGCCAGCACGGCTCGCGCGAAGGGCTCGACGAGTACCTCGCCGCGTTTTACCAGCGGGACCGGTCCCAAAGACATCAACGGATTCTGGCATCACGGCTCGATACGGCCCGCACCTACGAATCGTTTATCCTGCCCAAGCTCGACGGAGAACAGGTCGATTCCGCCGAACTCGATGGCAAGATCGCCGTTCTCCACTTCTGGGGGACTTGGTGTGGCCCCTGCGTCGCAGAGTTGCCCGAGTATCAGAAGTTCCACGCGCGCTATCTCGACGATCCCAGAGTGGAGGTGGTCTCTATCAGCAACGACATCTCCATGAGCATCGCGCGCGACGTGCTTGACACATTCATGGTGGAGAATGAATACGATTTTACTGTCTTGGTAGATGACGGATACGTGCAAAAGGCCGGTGTCAATGCTTTCCCTACGACTTGGTTTGTCGATGGCGACGGCTATATCCAGTTTGTCAAACTGGGAGGGGGAAGCGACTCCCATCTGGAGGAAGAGTTCGCATGGCGCGTCGAGGCACTGCGGGGGGCCGACGGGAGCCGTTAGGGCCAGCTTTTGCACGCTTGATCTGACTTTAAGCCACAGGGAGGATGAATGACCATGTGGAGCGAAAGACAATTGACCACCTATCGCGAGCAGGGGTTTTTGGTACAGCGTGGACTGATCCCGCCGGATCAGATCGAGCGACTGCGCTCGGCGGCCGACGAGATGATGTCCGAGCAGGCCGACAACCCGCCGGAGGTGCACGTAGTGCGCGAGAAGAGCGGCCCGGTGCGCTCGGTGTTCTGCATGCACCGCAATGTGCAGCCGTTCCGAGAGCTGTGCCGCTCGGTGCCGATCGCCGGGCCGGTCAAGCAGATCTTCGGGAGCGACGCCTACATCTTCCACAGCAAGCTGAACTACAAGGAGTCATTCGAGGGCACCGTGTGGCTCTGGCACCAGGACTACGGCTACTGGCGCTATGACGGCGTCGACGATCGGTTGGCCTCTGTGCTGGTCATGTTGGGTCCGAACACGCGCAACAACGGCAGCATCGCGCTGGTGAAGGGTTCACATCGCTGGGGCGTGCTGGACCACTACAGCGACGAGATCACCACCAGCTACAAGCAGTGGTGCATCACGCCGGAGGCGCTGCGCGAGTACATCACCGATGAGTCGATGATCATCCCGATCGAGGGCGACGCTGGCGATGTCTGTTTCTTCGACTGCCGGATCGTGCACGGCTCGAACCACAACTTCTCACCTGCGCAGCGCTACAGTCTGATCTACGCCTTCGCCGCCATCGACAACGTGCCGAGCGGCGTCGAGAATCCTCGTCCCGATTGGGTGGTGGCGCGCCAGTTTGAGTCGGTTACCGATGAGCTGCCGGAGCCGGTGGCGGGTCCATACGCACCGGCATGAGCACAGCGCAGTACTTCCCGTCTGTCACGTAAGAGGAAATAAAATGGCGGAATTCTGGTTTAACAGGATGGCCGAGCACTGGACGGTGCCGCAGCGGCTAGATCTGGTCGAGCACGTGCGGCGAGGTCGGGTGCAACTGGTGCAGATGGGGACGTACGGCCCCATGTTCTACGGCTTGGCCGACGATGCAGAGGTCGAGCGCAGTTGGGCGGGCATGCCCCGCATTGGCATTGAGGAGAATCTGGCCCTGGCCGGCGAGCTCATCCCGCGCGTCCAGGAGGCTGGAGCCAAGGTGGTGGGGCAGTTGAGCCTGGGCTGGATCTATGGCGATCACGAGGCGGGCAAGGGGCTGTTTGGCAATTGGGCGCGGATCTGGACCGAGGATTTATTGGGACCGCCCCCCTGCGATGAGGTGGCCGTAGCCCTGCAGCGCACAGTCGGCGGAAAACTGCGCTGCTGGCCCATAGAGGGCAGGCCGTACCGGACGTATAGCGGGTGTATGTGCAATCCCCATTGGCTGGCTCTGTTGAAGCCCATGGTCAAAAAGGCCATTGAACTGGGCATGGACGGCTTTAACGCGCACCACAATTTTGAGCAATTCTGCCAATGCGCCCATTGCCGCCACTATTTGATGGAGCATCTGGCCCGGGAATTCAGCGACGACGAGCTGCAGCGCGGGCTCGATCCAGCCGGGCCGCCGGCCACGGCCGAATACAGTGCCCCCATAGCCGTGCGCGCTGCGGCACCGCGGGATTTGCGCCAGCGGATCGAGCGCTTGCTGGCTCAGTTGGTGTACCGGCGGCGCAAGGAATTCTTCGACGAGTTGTTCGTGGAGTACGGCCGCGCCCTCAAGCCGGATTTGCTACTGGCCCAGTGGTATCACAAATACGAGCTGTCGGCCTGGGACGAGCGCTGCCTGTTGCCGGAGGAGGATTGGGCCCGGGGCGAGGATTACATCTGGTACAGCCAGGGTGGCAACAAGAACTTCAGCAATGTGGCCCAAGGGCACCTGGGCGATACGGGCTTGTCAGCGCGCTATGCGTACGCCATGAGTGGGGGCAAGCCCATGATTCTCAACAAGTACGACGGCCACCGTTTGCGCCTGTCCATTGCCGAGGCGGGAGCCAACCACAGCGCGGCACTGGCCTTCCACTGGGGCCAAGACGCCAATAGCGATTACGCCCTAGACGATTACATGGGGCCGGTGTGCCGCTATCAGCGTTTTTTGGCCGACCACCAAGAATTGATTCATCCGGCCCGTCCTTGGTCGCAGGTGGGCTTGGTGTACCCGCGCCGGGCCGAGCTGGAGCAGGAGGCGGACTGCGTGGAGCCGCTCAAGCAATTGGGGCGCTATATGGAGGATGGCCATGTGTTATTCGACATGCTCTTAGAGGACCAACTGGTGGCCAAGGGCGATGGGTACGCCGCGCTGGTGCTGCCTGGAATCGAGCGCCTGACAGCGGCCGAGGGTGCTTTTTTGCGGCGCTATGTGGCCGGCGGTGGCAAGGTGGTATTCGCCGGTGCGACCGGGGATTTGGATGTGGACGGGACGCCGCATGAAACGGGTTTGTTGGCCGACTGGCGGAGCGAGGTGCCGGTAGGGGTGCAGTACCTGGGCAAACGGACATGGGGGCCGGAAAAAGTGGCGCTGCGCCCCGAGCAGGAGGTGCCGGTCTATCCAGTGGCCCAGCGAGACGCGTTGGGACGGCGATTCCTCAAGGGCTTGAAGGACTTGCTCGGGACGGCGTGGCTGGAGACGGACGCGCCGTGGTTCGTGCGGGTGCGGGCCTGGCAACCGGACGGAATCGAGGCAGTGGTCTTGCACTGGGTCAACTATCGCCAGGATGAGAATAGCGATATCGAGGTGCCGCAGCCCGTCGGGCCGCTGCAGGTGAGCTTGGCGGTGCCGGATGGGCAAGGGGTGGAGCGGGTTGAATGGCTCTATCCAGAGCGCGAGGAGGCCGTGGTTTTGCCGCACCACAGGCGCGCCGGACGAGTGTATTTTGAGGTGCCGAGTTTGATCGTCTATGGGCTGAGCGTGGTGTATTTGGACTGACTAATCGGCAAATTGCGAATCGCGGAAACAGGCTGGTCGGCGTCTGAGCAAGCCCTGCTCCCAGTACCAGTTGATCGTCTGCGTCAATCCTTCCTCTTGTTCCGTGTAGACTAGGCCCAACTCCTCGGCGGCACGGCTTCCATCGGCGCGGAAGCCGTGTGCGGTGAGGCGGTAGGTTTCCCACGACAGGACCGGTGGTCTGCGGGTCAGGCGCGACAGGGCCTCGCCGCCGAGCGCGTAGGGCGCGGCCAGTGGAGCGGGAATGGTCGGCGGCGACCAGCGCCCGGCCAAGCGACAGACCAGTCGGCCGAGCTCGGTCAACTTGCCGACTGTGCCCGCGAGTATATAGCGTTCTCCAACTCGGCCATTTTCAGCCGCCAGCACGTGCCCCTGAGCCGCGTCGTCAATGTACACCAAGCTCATCCAGCCGGAAAAAAGCGCGGGCACCCAACCGTTGAGCAGGTTAATGATAAAGCGCCCGGAGGGTTTGCGGTCGCCCGGACCGTAGATGGCAGCAGGCTGGACGCAGATGAGCGGCACTCCTTTGTCCACATACGCGAACGCCACCTGCTCGGCTGCGTACTTGGCCTTTTCATAACGCGAGAGAAAGTAGCCGCGATGAACCGTTGTCTCAGTGGCGATTTGGCCTTTGGGCTCGCCAATGCAGGCGGCGGTACTGGTATAGACGACCTTGGCGACGCCGACCGCCAATGCCGCTTCCATGGCGTTGCGGGTCCCCTCGGTTTCAGTGGTCAGGAGTTCGGCCTCGTCTAGTCCCCACAAGTCGTAGAGTGCTGCAGCGTGGAAGAGGGTATCGCAACCTGCGAGCGCGGCTTCGATGCTAGTGCGGATGAGGATGTCGCCGCGGGCGATTTCGACGTCTAGGTTCTCCAGCGCCTTAGTCTGACTAGTGGGACGCGCCAGCACCCGGACTTGCGCGCCGCTAGCGACGAGGGCGCGGACCAAGGCCCCGCCGACAAAGCCGGTGCCGCCGGTTACTAACGCCCGCATTAAGCGGCGGCTTCGGCCCCGAGATGTTGGCGCAGAAAGACGCGCAATGGAACGTCCTCATCCGTGGGCGAGGTGTAGCCATAGCCGCCGCTAGGCGCGTACCCTAGTAGCTGGCGGCGGATCGGATCAGAGCGCTCAAAAAGGTGTTCGACGGTCTGGTCGTCGCGGGGGCGGAGCCAGCGATAGGAGTACCCGTAGAAGAGCACCTTGCGGGCGATAGCAGAGACGTTGGAACTGGCCGAGTGCCAGATCCGGCGGTCGAAGAGCACCGCCCCGCCCTGCGGCACTAGCACGGGGACGGCGTTGTGGGGCACGGAGCCATCGTCGGGGATATCGTACGCGTCCAGCAGATGGCTACCGGGCACGACCCAGAAGTTGGCGCGCCCGGCTGCCGAACAGTCGCTGAGAAAATAGGCCATCTTGACCGAGATTCGCGGCCGGGGGCTGGACTCGATCTCTTGGTTGACGCGGCCCGAGTCTTGGTGCCAGCCCTGCATCTCAACTTGCTGGTTGCCAAGCTCGGCGGCCGGGCTGTAGGCGAGGACGGTGTGGTAGATTTGGATATTCCAGCCGAGTGTTCCCCAGATTTTGGGCAGTGCTCGGGGCCAATCGACCAAATCTAAGTAGCGCTTGTCGCGCCAAACCATGTCGCGGACGGTCAGCCGGTCGTAGGGCCCGACGCCGCGCTTTTGGCGTTCCTCCGCGTCAATCCGGTCGGAGACTTCCACGAGTGCGTCAACCACGTCGGGAGGCAGCATTTCGTCGAAGACGAGGTAGCCGCGCTGTGCAAACTCTAGGTGCTCAGCCTCGGTCAACGCGTACTGCAAGCAAGAAGCATCCATGGAAGCCCCCATCCAAACGGCGAGCTACTGGGCCGCGAGCTACAGGTCGTACCCGACTTCGCCGTGCTCGCCCACGTCGAGTCCACTGGCCTCGGTTTCTTCATCTACTCTCAGGCCGCTGACTAAGTCGATGACCTTGAGAATGATAAACGAGACGATTAGGGTGTAAACGGCTGCGCCGATACCGGCGAAGGCTTGGATGCCAAATTGCTTGCCCATGTTTAAGCCCTCGACGGTGCCGCCCAAAGTGGTCGAGGCGAAGAAGGACACCAGCAGAATCCCGACTAGGCCGCCGAAACCGTGAACCCCTACTACGTCGAGCGCGTCATCGTACCCGCAGGTGCGCTTGAGCCAAGTGGCGGCCCAATAGGCGACGACACCGGAGCACAGGCCGATGGCAAAAGCGCCGAGCGGCCCCACTGTGCCCGAGGCTGGAGTAATGGCCGCTAGCCCGGCGATGGCGCCGGTGGCAAAACCGAGCGCACTGGGTTTGCCGTTTTTGATCCACTCGATAAAAATCCACGTCAGCGCTGCGACGCTGGGCGAGATTTGGGTGACCACGACCGCCATAGCTGCCTGTCCATTCGCTGCCAAGGCACTGCCGCCGTTGAAGCCGAACCACCCCACCCAGAGCATAGCCGTGCCGACGAGGTTCATGGTCATGTTGTGCGGGGGCATGGGCTGCTCGGGATAGCCGGTGCGCTTGCCGACGAGGATCGCGGCGACCAACGCGGCTGCCCCAGCGGTGATGTGGACGACGATGCCGCCGGCAAAGTCAAAGACGCCCATTGCGCCGAAGTAGCCGCCCTCTCCCCAGACCATGTGCGTGATGGGCAGATAAACCAAAACGCACCACAGCCCACTGAACCACAGCACGGCCGAAAACTTCATGCGCTCGGCAAAGGCACCGACAAAAAGCCCAGGGGTGATGATGGCAAACGTCATCTGGAAGACGAAGAACAGCAATTCCGGGATGGTGCCCGAGAGGCTGTCCACAGTGACGCCGCTGAGAAAGGACTTGGACAGGTTGCCGATGAAGGGGTTGCTGGCCGTAAAGGCCAAGCTATAACCGAAAATGGTCCACAAGACCGTGATCAGGGCCGCAATCCCAAAGCAGTGCATAAAGACCGAGAGCACGTTGCGAGTACGGACCAGACCAGCGTAAAACATGGCCAAGCCGGGGATCATCATAAAGAGGACCAAGCCGGTGGAAATCAGGATCCAGGCCGTGTCACCGGTGTCGAGCGCGTCTTGGGCAAAGGCGGCATTGGGAACTGCGAAAGAAATAAGAGCTAGCAGGGCGAGGAGGCCCCACTTTTTGCGAATCAGCATGTCGAACCCCCTTTTAGGTGCGAACTAGGTGGAATGCGCGCGAGAGTAAGTCTTAATAAATAAGAAAATTTAGGCCCTCGCCCAAGCGTTGATCGCAAAGTTGTCAGATTAAAACGACAAAAGTGGCGGGAAAGGAGCGTAATTTTTCAGCGAAAGGCGCGGCGTTAGTGGAGTAATAGTTCGCGGATCGCCTGTTGCCGATAGGCAAAAATGAGTTTGAATAGGGCAAACCGATTGCGCTCAACGGCCAGTTTAGGCGGCATGGCCGCGAACGATTTGGTCCATGACTTGGCTGGTGCGGGCGGCGCTTGCTCCGGTACTGGGGCATTCGCCCCGGCCCAACAGTGCATCGACTATCGTCTCGATCAAGGGATGCTGGACGTGTTGGGGGGGGGCGATGGCGAAAGTTTGGGTCCCGGCATTGGTGGTCAATTCGACCGGGGTGAAGGCAAATGTGGAAAAGGCGATCCGGCCCTTGTCGCCGACGATTTCGATCTGGTCGCAGCGCTGGTCGGCGGCGAAGTTCCAGACTCCTGCGCCGAGCGCGCCGGATTCGAAGGCGAAGCTGGCGGTAACGGCGTCTTCGGCTTGGTAGAGCCCAGCTTGGTTGGTTGCATGGCCCGAGGCGTGGGCTATGGGGCCGAGCAGAAAGTCGAGGAAGTCGAGCTGGTGCGAGGCTAGGTCGAAGAAGTAGCCGCCGCCCGAGATTTCTGGGACGACGCGCCAGGGCAGATCGTCGGGATCCTTGGATGCGGGTTGGCAGAGGGCGATGGAGGCGAAGCGCACCGCGCCGATGGCCCCTTCCTCGACCAGCGACTGGACCTTGAGGAAAGCGGGCAGGGCGCGGCGGTAGTAGGCGACGAAAAGCGGCACCCCGGCCCGGCGGCAGGCGTCGATCATCGCCAAGCACTCGCCGTGGTTGCGCGCCATTGGCTTTTCGACGTAAACAGGTTTGCCAGTTCGGGCGACTTGGGCCGTGTAGTAGGCGTGGGTGTCGGGGGGCGTCGCGATATAGACCGCATTGACATCTGGGTCGGCGATGAGTGCGTCGGCTTGGTCGTACCACTTGGGCACGTCGTGGCGCGCGGCATAGTCGCGGGCCTTGTCCGCGTCGCGGCGCATGACCGCCACCAGTTTGGAATTGCGAGTCTTGTACAGAGCGGGGCCGCTCTTTACTTCTGTGACGTCGCCGCAGCCGATGATACCCCAGCAAATTGTAGCCATGAGATGTTCTCCAGACGAGTGAGTTAGGCGGCCTGTTGGACGATAGCCAGCAGGCCGTCGCCGTATTTTTCGGCCTTGGCCGGGCCGATGCCGTGCGCCAGCTTGAGTTCTTCGAGGTTGGCGGGCCGCAGCAGGACGATATCGCGGAGCGTGCGGTCGCTGGCGATGACGTAGGGCGGAACCTTTTCGTCGCGGGCCAGCGTCATGCGGTGATGGCGCAGAGCATCGAAGAGGGCTTGAGCGTTTTCGTCGAATTCCACGCCGAGATTGGGAGCGCGAGGCTTCGACGACTCGACTGAGCTCGCCGAAGGACGGACGCGTGCGGTGCGGGCTGCTGGGACCGGAGCCGACTTTGGCGGCAGCAGCAGGCGCACAGGCCGCTCGGCGTGAATGACTTGGCGTCCTTCCTCCGTAAGGATCACGACCGGCCGCTCGCCGCCGGAAAAATCGACCCAACCAGCCGTGACCAGCCGGCGCAGAAGCTGCAAAAGCCACCGCTCAGAGTGTTCCTTGAGAATGCCAAAGGTCGGGGTCCGATCTAGGCCATCGCGCGCAAGACGGGCGTCCGTGGTGCCGCGCAGGAGCTTGGCCGCCATTTGGATGCCGTAGCGTCTGTGCAGACGAGCGACCGCGCACAGGGCTTTGCGCACGGTGATGGCGACCTCTGTGTCGTCGCCTGCCTCGGCATGGGAGAGACTACAGCAGACGTCGCAGCGGCCACAGCCCGAGAGCGTTTCTTCCTCGTCGCCGAAGTAGCGCAGGATCGCGTCGTGGCGACAGGACCCGCCCTCGCTCCAGCGCATCAGTTCCAAAAAGAGATTCCACTTGTGCTGGACTACCGCTTGGTCGGGGGCGCGGCCGTTGGCATCGCTTTCGATTAGGTGGCGTCGCAGCGGCATGTCGCCGGGGGAGACCAGCAGCAGGCAGTAGGCGTCTTGGCCGTCGCGCCCGGCGCGGCCTACTTCCTGATAGTACGCTTCAATCGAGCTAGGCGGGGCCAGATGGGCGATGGCGCGCACATCGGCGCGGTCAATGCCCATGCCAAAGGCATTGGTCGCCACTACGATTTGGATTTGGTCTTGCATAAAGGCGCGCTGAACGGCGTCGCGGTCTGGCCCCGCCATGCCCGCGTGATAGGCGGCTACCCGCCAGCCGTTCTCTTGCAGACGGGCGGCTTCTTCCTCGGTGCTCTTGCGGGTGGGGGCATAGACGATGGCGGTACCTGACCTTTGGTCGGGCGCACCGAGTGCTTCGGCCAGCAGCGCATCAAGCCGCTGACGGCGCTCGGCAGCGCTGTTGATTTCGGCGACTCGCAGCGCGAGGTTGGGCCGGGCAAAGCCGCGCACTAGCTGTGGGGTGCCGCTCGGCAGCCCGAGGCGTTCGAGGATCTCGTCGCGCACCACTGGCGTGGCCGTGGCGGTGCAGGCGAGGACCCGACAGTCGGGCAGCTCGCGGACCAGCTCGCCAATCTGCAAGTACTCGGGCCGGAAGTCGTGCCCCCACTCGCTGATGCAGTGGGCCTCGTCCACGGCAATGAGCGAGCACTTGATCTGGCCCAGGAGGGCGCGGAAGCCGGAGAAGGTCAGCCGCTCGGGCGCGGCATAGACCAGCTTGTACTGGCCTTGGGCCACCTCGCGCATGCGACGGCGCAACTCGTCGCCGTCGAGGGTCGAGGATAGGTACGTGGCGGCGAGGCCGCGCCGCTGTAGCGCTTGGACCTGATCGTGCATCAGGGCGATGAGCGGCGAGACCACTAGGGCTGTGCCCGGCAGCAGGGCCGCGGGTAGTTGGTAGGTCAAGCTCTTGCCGCCGCCGGTGGGGGCGACCAAAAGCAGGCGACCAGTGGAGAGCAGGGTTTCGATGGCTTCGCGTTGGCCGGGCAGAAAACGCGCAAAGCCGAGTCGGGCCAGTGCGGCGTCGAGAACGGCTGGGGGAGGCTTGAGGGAGTCGGCGTCGTTGAGAAAGAGGACGTTTTTATGTTCGGTCATGCGAGAGAATTGGATCGGCGTGGTAGCACCTTGCGGAGCAGAAAATATAAGTCGGTCTAAGACTCTTGCAATTGGCGTGCCAGCCCAATTTTCAGAGAAAATAAGTGCGTACCACAAAAAGCGCTGTGCAGAATACTACACAGCGCTGTATCGCCTGCCGGACTCGAAGGCGGAGAATTCTTATAGACTTGAAGAGCTAGCCGTCAGACTGCCGCTGATCCCAGGGGCCGTAGATGGCCAGCGTGGTGCCGGGATGCTGGATATTGACGAAGAGCACTTGGCCGTCGGGCGAGAAGGTTGCGCCGGCGAATTCGGAATTGTTCATGCGGTTGTGCCCGAAGCGGTAGATCTGGCCTGCAGGCGTTACGCCGACTAGGTTGTTTTCCCCGCTGCCGTCTTCGCAGACGATCAAGTCGCCAAAAGGCGAGACCGTGAGGTTATCGGCGTTGTCGACTAGGTCGCCGTCGTTCGGCTCGACGAACAGTTCGAGCGTCCCCGGTGCCTTGCCTTCATCGGCCGTGCCCTCGTGCGGGCTGGGCTGGTAGCGGAAGATCTGGCCTTTCTTTTTGCGGCCGCCGCTGGTGCAGACAAAGTAAATCGCATCGCGGCCGTACCACATGCCCTCGCCGCGGGCAAAGCGGGCGCAGCCCTTGCCCTCAAAGCCCTGAATGCGCAAGTCGTTGTCCGGCGATTCGACGTTTTCTATATCGACCCAGCGCACGGCGAGTGGCTCGCCTGGTGGTACCAGCTCTTTGTCCCAGTTGCGGGTGTCCAAGCCGGGATGGTCGATTACGGCTAAGGCTTGCAGCCGCCCGGCTATTAGTTTGCCCGGTGCGTCGGGGATGTAGCGGTAGATCAAGCTGTCGCCGGTATCTTCGGTCTGATAGACGATTCCCGAGCGGGGATCTACGGCGACGGCCTCGTGCACAAAGCGCCCCATGGCCTTGAGCGGCACTGGCGTGGCGCGGCCGATTTCTGTGGTAGCGGGGACCTCGAAATTGTAGCCGTGGTCTTTTTCGATCGGCCCTTCGACCCGCTGGGCCGTCTCTTCGCAGCTGATCCAGCTATGCCAAGGGGTCGGCCCGCCAGCGCAGTTGCGCACCGTGCCGGCCAAGCTGAGAAATTTCCGCTCCACTGCGCCGGTTTGCGCGTTGTAAACGATGTTCGTGGTGCCGCCCAAGGACGGCATCTGGCCTTGGCCCCAGTCGTACAGATCTTCTTTGGGCAGTTTGCTCAGATTCTCGTTGTCGTCGCCGAAGGCACCGGCTTCTTTCGACCCGGGGCTCAACTCTTGGTTGCACACCAAAACGACGCGGCCCTCTGGCCCGGGGAAGGCAGCCATCCCGTCGGCTGCGCCCGGCAATCGCAGGCCATCGTCCATGAGTTCGCCGGCGCGTGCGAGAACCCGATAGCTAAATCCCTCGGGCAGGTCGAGGATGCCTCCGGGGTCGGGTACGAGCGGCCCAAAGCTATTTTCGGGCGCGGGCGCTGGAGCGCCCCACGCGAGGTGGCGATGGAGGCCGGCAAAGCCGATGGAAACGGCTGCGGCGCTTCTGAGGAACTGGCGTCTAGAAACGGGCATGGGATTGTCTCCTATCTAAATTATACGAGCAAGCACGGTCGCGCTTGCCACGCTTTGACCAACGGCGCGAGTGGGTGCTTTGGGCGCTTGTAGACGGGAACCTTCATCCAGTGGGCTTGCACTTGCTCCAATGGCTCGATAGTGAAGCCTATTGTGCCCATAGACAATACTGCTAGGCAGCCGCCTGTGGTTGGCATATTGGTGGGACCCAAACTCGGGCCTTCGTCTTCGTTGTAGTACTCAAAGTCTGAGTCTGGTGGGGCGGCTCGCACCCACTCCCACATGATGTCGTCGGCCAATTCCGGGGGAACGGAATACAAGGCTGTTAGCCGATTTGCTGCCTCCTTGGTAAATACTGCTTGGATTTCTTTGGGACAGTAGTCTAAAAAATCCAAAAGATCGGCTTCGGCGGGTATCTGCCCGTTGGGGCATTTGGCTTTGTGGGTTTCATACCACTGCCAGCGCGCTACGGTCTCGATTATTTCGGGCTCGCCCCAAGTGAGGTGGCGATAGAGTCCGGCAAAGCCGATGGAGACGGCCGCCGTGCTTTTGAGGAATTGGCGTCTAGAAATAGGCATGGGATTGTCTCCGGTAGCTAATGAGATCGGCTCGAAGGAGACTTATATAAAAATACCAAGGCACATCTCATGGTCAAATGCGAGCTTTCCCAGCGCTTGGCCTTTGTCCATATCAAATCGCTAAACTCTCCACTGCAGCCGTGAAAGTGGTCGATCTGGTTTTAATCCCTGTTTAGCCTTCGCCTTTCGATGTGTGAGCCTGTGCTGATCTGGTCGAAATGGTTGAGGCACGTCGAGCAGTTACCGAGGGCAAGCCTCTAGCCTATTTCGTTGTGTCTAGGACGATCAAAAACACCAACCTGAGTGGAAAAGTCAGCGCGGCCCTAGAAAATTACGGCCTACCTGTTTTCAAATCTGGGACCACTCAGCACTTCGCCTATCCCAACCACAGCTAGCGAGGGCACAACAGTCATAAGCAACTTTCCCCGACGAAATCTAAGCGATCCACGCGCCCATCCGAGGGCAAGCAGGAGGCGCTAGATGTAGTGAGCGCGGACGAAAAGGTGCGGCTTAACCTGGACATCCCAAAACAAACGATACACGATCTCAAAATGCGCGCCGTCGCCAGGGAGACCACCGTAAGCGACATCGTACGTAGATTAGTATCTAAATATTTACTCAAATAATCATCGGCCTTTTTGATCAAAATCACCACAGGCCACTGATCTAATTTGACTCGGACTCGTCGTAGCCGTCCAACTCACCACGAAGTGGTGCCCCTTACTGATGCAGTGCGTGACAGCAGCGATGTGCCCCATGCGATCCTGATCCGCCGGATTGTAATCTATGGATGTCTCATAGACCGTAGTTGCTATTGGCGGCGCAGCATCATTGCACAGAAGCTCTATAAGGGGATGGGTCAGAATAACTACAAAAACGTGAAAGACAATAAAATGAAGCGATTTTCTCAGACGCTTGACAACCCGGACACGGGCGGCGCGGAGCCGCTCTAGTAAATTGTCGCGAGTAGAAAACGCTTGCGGGCGAACGCCCGACCCCTTAGCTTGGTAGGACATTTGCAGTTCCTTTATCCTGCACCCCTTTGCTCGGCCAAAAGTTTGGGGGTGCGGGATTTTTTTTGCTGTATGACGGCGCTGGACGCCTTCTAAGAGGCGGCGCGCCGTAAGTATCTAGCTGTGTGGCCTGTCCAACTTAAGGGGAGCACTCATGACGGTTCACAGCGTACGAATAGGGGAGAGAGCGGGGGAATATAAAAAAACCCGCCATCGCCATCCCCTGAAACCGTATCAGTGGGGAGAAGCTGTACGGGTTTCTAAAGACCTAATTAACGTCAGCATTAGCCCTGTGTCAAGTCTGTTGACGGCGAAAGGCTGGGAGCTGGTTCCAGCGATCCGCACTCGCCTTAAATCTTGCCCTGATACTCCCGATAATTAGGCTTTTCGGGGATCAAGGATGTGCACAGAGCCGAGGTCCTTGATTACATAATAGTTAAAACGATGCGATTTCAAAAACCCCAGTGGCACGACGAGTTGCCTTCGACCAATACGACCTTGGTTGAGTGGCTGCGCGAGGGTCGGGACCTGCCCGACGGCTTCGTGCTGGCTACTCGTTCTCAGACCGCTGGTCGGGGCCGCTACGAGCGGCAGTGGCTCGCCCGGCCTGGCCGCAACTTGACTTTTTCCGCGCTATTGCAGACGGCTGCGTCGCCGTTGCAGTTCCTGTCGCTGCCGCAGGCCGCTGCCTTGGGCGTGGTTGCCTATTTGGAGGAAAATGGCTTGGCGGCGCAGACCAAGTGGCCCAACGACGTGCTAGTGGGCGGCCGCAAGATCTGCGGCATTTTGGCCGAGCGCTGCAATGGGGTCGTCCTTGGAATCGGCCTCAACGTCAACATGGATGCCGACGAGGCGGCGGCCATCGGCCAGCCCGCTACCTCGCTGCGGATTGAGACAGGCACCGAGCGCGATGTCGAGCGGGCATTGGACGAGTTGCTGGTGCATTTGCGGGTGTGGGTCGGGCGTTGGGAAGAAGGCGGCTTTGCGGCGCTGAGTGCGGGGTGGGAGTCTCACTGCGCCAATTTGGGCCAGTATGTCGCAGTCGGTGAGTACACGGGCGTGGTGCTGGGCTTTGGCTCCGCCGGGCAACTGCTGCTGCGCGAAGACGATGGGACGCGGCGCGAGGTGTGGACCGGGGATGTGGCTTAGCTTATGCGCGCCAGCACCTCCATGTAAAGAAGGGGCAGTTGACGTGCTAGGCGTCGTCTTGGAAGTTCTAACGAGTAGTGGAGATAAGGCCCATGAAACTTAGAAAAAAGGAACGGACATGGGAGCCACACACGTCACCGTAACCATTCGCAACCCGGCTGCGCCACACCGCACTTGGGAAGGGCTATTTCTGGTCGATACTGGGGCGACGGATTGCCTCGTCCCAAGGCAGCACCTCGAAGCCATCGGTCTCGAGCCGAAAAGTCAGCGGACGTATGAGTTGGCTAATGGAACCGAACTCAAGCTCGACATCACGACCGCGGATATTGAATTCATGGGCGAAATCGTCGGCGGCACGATTATCTGCGGCGCGGATGACGCCGAGCCGCTGCTGGGGGTAACGGCCCTCGAATCGGTGGGCATTGAAGTGGATCCGCTCAATCAGCGACTGAAAAGACTCCCGGCAGTACGGCTTAAAAGGGCAGGCGAGGGAGCCGCCTAGCCGGTGCAGGCGCGAGGGCGCGAATCGAGGCATTCTGTCGAGAGGTGTGGATCGGCGATGCGGATTAGGTTATGCGCGCCAGTACCTGCCCGTCGGCCACTTGATCCCCGGCATGGACCAAAATATCGGCGACTGTGCCCCCGACGGGAGCCGTTACCGGCATTTCCATTTTCATGGCTTCGAGCACTATGATTCCGTCGCCCGCCTCTACGTGATCGCCGACTTGGACGAGGTGGCGGATTACTTTCCCGGGCATCTGGGCTTGCACCGGCGTGCCCCCGTCATCTTTGGGTGCCGGTGAGGAGGGAGCCGCCACATCGGTCGATTGCTCCTGCTCCAAGCTGACTTGGAAGCGGCGGCCATCAACCGTGGCCGTGTCGCCGTCAATAGCTACGGCATAGCGACGGCCATCAACGGTGATCGCATAGTGCGCGGGACCGTCGCTCGGAGCCGCTTCTTCTTGCTCTTTTTCGACCTTGCGCACGCCGATTTCGCCTTCTCCCTTGAGGAAGGCGAGGCCCTTGTCTTGGCAGGCGGCGACGATAAAAATGTTTTCGTCTGTCTCTTCAAGGCCCGCTTCCCGCAGTTGTTTGCGGGCCGGTTCGACGCCCTTGTTTGGATCGGCGTCGTTGCGTTCGAGAGGCTTTTGGGTCGTTGGCTCTAGCTCGAGTTGTTGAGCGGCAATTTCGACGACCGAGGGATCGGGCGCGACTGGCGTCTTGCCGAAGTAGCCCAAGACCATCTGGCCGTAGGGCGCGGCGATCCGCTCCCAGGGGCCGAACATGACGTTGTTGAAAGCCTGCTGAAAGTAAAACTGTGAGACCGGCGTCACCGAGGTGCCGAACCCGCCCTTTTCGACGACCTCGCGCATGGCCTTGATCATATCCGGGTACTTGTCCATGATGCCGTTGTCGCGCAGCATCTGGGTGTTGGCTGTCAGCGCGCCGCCGGGCATGGGGCTCCAGGGAATCATCGGCTCCACGGCCACGGCTTCGGGCGGCAGGAAATAGTCGGCCATGCACTCCTTGAAGACTTCCTCGGCGTCGCGGATTTTGTCGATGTCAATGTCGAGGTCGTAGTCGGAGCCGCGCAGCGCGTGCCACATGACGATGATGTCGGGCTGGCAGGTGCCGCCGGAGCAGGGGGCCATAGACAGGTCGATGGCGTCGGCACCAGCGTCGAGGGCGGCCATGTTGGCACTGACGCCAATGCCGGCTGTCTCGTGCGTGTGGAAGTGGATGAAGGTGTCTTCGGGCAGCATGACCCGCGCCTCGGAGATGGTCTCATAGACCTTAGAGGGCACGGCCGTGCCCGAGGCATCCTTGAAGCAGACCGCGTCGTACGGGATGCCAGCGTCTAGTATCTGGCGCAAGGTCTTGGTGTAGAAAGCCGCGTCGTGGGCACCGGCGCAGCCCGGCGGCAGTTCCATCAGCGTGACGCAGACTTGGTGTTTGAGCCCGGCATCGACGATGCACTGCCCTGAGTAGATGAGGTTATCGACGTCGTTGAGGGCGTCGAAATTGCGGATGGTGGTGATGCCGTGCTTTTTGAAAAGTTCGGCGTGCAGCTTGATAATGTCGCTCGGCTGAGATTCGAGGCCGACCACGTTGACGCCCCGCGCCAAGGTCTGGAGGTCGGCGTCCGGGCCGACTGTGGCGCGAAAGGCGTCCATCGCGGCAAAGGCGTCTTCGCCGCAATAGAAGTAGAACGATTGGAAGCAGGCCCCGCCGCCGGCCTCGAAGTAATCGATGCCAGCTTCCTTGGCCGCGGCGACGGCGGGCAGAAAATCGGACGTGAAAACGCGCGCGCCATAGACCGACTGGAAGCCGTCGCGGAAGGCGGTACACATGAAGCGAACTTTTTTCTGATTCACGATCGCATCCTCGTTGTCTATCCCACCAACACGGACCACAAGACGCCGGCACCTACCGCCGAGCCGATGACCCCGGCGACATTGGGGGCCATCGCGTGCATCAGCAGGTAGTTATTGGGGTCTTCGCGCTGGCCCATCATCTGCACCACGCGGGCCGAGTCGGGCACGGCCGAGACCCCGGCAGCGCCGACGAGGGGGTTGATTTTGTCTTTGGTGAAGAGGTTCAAAAGCTTGGCGAAGAGCACGCCGCTGGCCGTGGCGACTGCAAAAGACAAGGCACCGAGGCTGAAGATGAGTACCGACTGCGGCGTGAGAAAGGTCTGGGCTTGGGTCGAGCAGCCGACCGAGAATCCGAGGAGGATGGTGACGATATCGACCATCGAGGTGCGGGCGGTCTGGGCCAAGCGCTCGGTGACGCCGCTTTCCTTGAGCAGATTGCCGAAGAACAGCATGCCGAGCAAGCCGATTGCACCCGGGGCGAGGAGCGCGCAGATGAGGAAGGCGACAATGGGAAAGATGATCTTTTCGCGCTGCGAGACCTCGCGCGGGGGCTTCATGCGAATTAGCCGCTCCTTGCGGGTGGTCAAGAGTTTCATCACCGGCGGCTGAATTACTGGTACCAAGGCCATGTAGGAATACGCGGCAATGGCAATGGCCCCGAGCAGGTGAGGAGCTAGCTTGGCTGCGAGGAAGATCGCCGTTGGCCCGTCGGCTCCGCCGATAATGCCGATGGCCCCGGACTCGGCCGGAGTGAAGCCTAGGTAGAGAGCACCGATCAAAGTCAGGAAAATGCCCGTCTGCGCCGCGGCCCCCAGCAGCACTAGCCGGGGGCTGGAGAGCATGATCGAGAAGTCGGTCATCGCGCCGATGCCGAGAAAAATCAGCGGCGGGAAGATTCCTTGACTGACGCCGAAGTAGATGTAGTAGAGCACACTACCTTGGTCGTACACGCCAATGGCCATGCTGGAGATAGACGGGAGATTGCCCACGATGCAGCCGAAGCCAATCGGCAACAGCAGCAGCGGCTCGTAGTCTTTGCGGATGGCTAGCGAGATGAAGATCGCGCCGATAAAGATCATCAGCAGATTGCCGCCCGACATGTTGGCCACGGCCGTGGTGGAGAGGAATTCGAGGAGAATCTCCATGGCCGATTAGTCGTTTTGGCGGCGCGCGTGCAGGGCGACGCCGATGGCCGCAGCGATGGCGGGTGCGTCGGTTTCTCTGCTATGACTCTGCGTGTGGAGTTGAGCTGGGGGAATATAGGGGTGGATCGCGGCGAGGATCCTCGGCAAGACAGCGATAAAAACGCTGACTAATACTAGGGCGGTAAAGACGATGCTCATGCCCACGAAGGCTAGGTCGAGCCCCTGCGCGAGTGGGTTGTCGAGTGCGAGTTGCTTCATATCTAAGTGGCTGTGCGGAAAGTGAAATATATTAAGGTATGGCAGTGGGCCGATAAGTCAAAAGGCGTTAGAAGGTCGGCCCGGACTGTTCGACGAGGTGCTTCAGATAGAGGCAGTACGCATTGTCGTCGGAGTAATTGGCGATGCGGAGGAGCTGTTCCGCGCCAATGTAGCCCTTGCGGTACGCTATTTCCTCGACGCAGCCCACTTTGAGCCCCTGCCGGTGCTCGATGGTTTGGACGAAGTTGTTGGCCTCTAGGAGGCTCTCGTGCGTACCGGTGTCGAACCAAGCAAAGCCCCGCCCTAGCACCTCGACCCCGAGCTGTTTGCGACGGAGATACTCGATGTTGACATCCGTAATATCAAATTCGCCGCGGGCCGAAGGTTTGAGACCGCGGACGATGTCGACGACCTCCTCGTCGTAAAAATAAAGGCCGATAACCGCGTAGTTGGACTTGGGATTTTGCGGCTTCTCTTCAATACTGATGGCATTACCCTCTCCGTCGAATTCGACGACTCCGTAGCGCGTGGGATCGCTTACGTAGTAGGCGAAGACCAAGCCTCCCTCTCGCAGTTGGCTGGCGCGCTGTAGAATCGCCGTCAAGCCGTGCCCGTAGAGGAAGTTGTCGCCGAATATCAAGGCACAGGGCCCCCCCGCGGCAAAGTCCGCACCGACGGTAAAGGCTTGGGCTTGGCCTTCAGGCCGGGGCTGGACCTTGTATTCGATATCCAGCCCTAACCTACTACCGTCGCCGAAGAGCTGGCGGTAGAGATTGGTGTGCTCCGGGCTGGAGATAATGAGGATCTCGCGGATATCGGCCAGCATGAGCACCGAGAGCGGGTAGTAGATCATCGGCTTGTCGAAAATCGGCAGAATCTGCTTGGAGACCGATACGGTCAAGGGGTAAAGGCGCGTACCTTGGCCGCCAGCGAGGATGATGCCCTTCATGGATCTACTCAATGCCCTTTTTTTGCGGTCCTTGGGGACGGGGCCTCTGCGGCCAGACGATCTGTCGCCGCTCGGGCGTCAGGCGCGCCAACAGCTCTTCTGAGGGATGGTAGCCGTGGCGGAAATTGCCCCAGGAGGGTCCGTAGCGATAGACGAAAATCCGGCGCGTGCCCTCGTTTTGGCGCCGGGCCGAGCCGTGCGAGAGGCCATCGACAAAGAGCAAGGCGTCGCCCTTGGCCATGTGGCACTCGACCGCGCCGGTGATGCCCTCAACGGTAGCGCCTTCGGCCCGCATGCGATGCCGGTCTAAGTCGGGATGCGTGAAGTTGGACTTGTGGCTACCGGGGATCAGCATGGTGCCGCCGTCGCCCGGGCCGATGTCCGTGAGCGCGACGAGGATGTTGATTTGGCCGCACATGTAGCGTCCGCGGTGGTAGCGAAATTGGTTGCGCATGATGGGGGGATAGCCGCCGGAGTGCAGGCCGATGGCCTCCCCGGGCTGGCGGAAGTTGGCAAAGTTTTCGTCGATGAAGAGCGGCCCATGTGCGTAGTCGAACGTGCCCTCGCCGCCGACGAAGTGCTTGACTTTCTCGATCCAAGCGGGATGGTCGATCATCCGCTCAAAAGGTTCGCCCGCCTCGTAGATTTGCTGCAAGTTGAGGCCGTCAATCGTGCCATAGGTATGGGCGTGGACATGGCCGTACCAGTCGCCCGGCTCGAGCGGCGGGATGGCGTCGAGGCAGTAGTTGAGATCTTTGACCTCGTCGGCGGTAAGTGCCTCCTCTAAGTGCAGGTAGCCGCGCAGGTCGAAGAGATAATTTTCGAGGTCGGTGACCATGAGTCCTCAGCGCTGGACGGGATCGCCCCAAGGGCCTTCGATGTACGGGAAGCGCGCTTCGAGATCGTCGGCCAATTCGACGCCGAAGCCTGGGGCGTCGGGCAGGATCAAGTAGCCGTCTTCGATCAGCGGCTTCTCGCGCAGAATCTCCCACTGCAAGGGCCCCTGTTTCATATTTAGCTCGACTAGGCGCGGGTCGGGCAGCGCCGCAACCATGTGGGCGTTGGCCATGGTCATCAGGCCGTTGTGCCAGTTGTGCGGGATCAGGGGTATGCCGCCGTAGTCGAAGTGGGCCTTGTGGCCGACTTCTAGGCAGAGGTCGATACCGCAGACGCCGGCGTCGGGCTGGACGATGCCGAAGCCCCCCACCGCCATAAAAGGCTCGAACTGCGCCCAAGTGGTAAACGGCTCGCCGCCGGTGATGGGGATGGAGACGGCCTCGTTGAGCCGGGCGTAGTCTGCGGGCACGCGTTCGACCGGCTCTTCAAACCAAGCCCAACCCATCTCGTCGAGCGCCTCGGCAATGGGCAGCGCTTCCTCCATTGAGAGGCGGCAATTGCCGTCGAGGGCTAAGTCCATGCGCGCACCCACGGCCTCGTGGACTTGATGCGCTATGTTGAGGAAGCGATCGACGGTGACGCCCGACCAAGCCCAATGGGTGCCTATGCGCATCTTGTAGGCGGTGAAACCCTCTTCGGCATAGCCGATGGCCTCTTCGACGACGGACTCGGGGTGGTCGTCCCAGTCGTAGCGCACGCCCGAGGAAGCGTAGAGGCGGAGGCGGCGCAGGGGTTCCCGTCCTGACGCGCAGAGCAGGTCGGCGGTGGGTTTGCCAGCGATCTTGCCGCGCAAATCCCACAGCGCACAGTTGAGGCCGGCGTTGGCAATGTCGTTGGCGCGCTCTGCTTTGTTGTGCGGTGTCAGATCTTCGTCGCGGGGGTCGCGGCCGATGAGACTGGGCTTGAGTTCGTCGATGCGAGCGGCGATTGCGGGTGGCACGCCGTACGCGCAAGGCTCGGCGATGCCCTGCAAGCCTTCGTCGGTTTCGATGATGCAGATTGAGCAGTCGGCCTTGGGCACGTGGAAGGTGGCGCTGTACCACTGAAGTTCAGGCTCGTGGGCGCGCGAGAGCGAAAGCGTGCGGATGTCGGTGATTTTCATCGGGTTCCTGTGGCGAAGTTTTAGTTATGGGCTGATGTTACGCAGTTTTTGTCATGCCGGTTCAAATTCGCATTCGTAGGGGCGACCGGCCGGTCGCCCCTACACGCCGTTGCTGCACGGGTCTGTATTAAAGGGCCACTTACTTTTCGCGTCAACACTGCCCGGCGAGCCTTCCCTTGTCGCCTGCAGAGTGCTCCCGTATCTTGAGGCCGCTTCCCAACCGAGGAGAAATCAAATGATCGAACATC
This sequence comes from Candidatus Latescibacterota bacterium, assembly GCA_965116675.1. Lineage (GTDB taxonomy): Bacteria > Latescibacterota > UBA2968 > UBA8231 > UBA8231. Next base: position 3,942,498 of record OZ220721.1, on the reverse strand, counting down.
CCTATCAGAATTTGAGCGGAGGACGCTGGCTAGTCGGCAACCTGCACACGCATACGACCGCCAGCGACGGCGAGCGCGACCACCAAGCGGTAATTGACGATTACGCGGGCCGCGGCTACGGCTTCTTGGCGGTCACCGATCACGACATCTATACGTCCTTGGAAGACTACGAGCAATACGATGCACAAGGGATGATCCTAGTTCCGGGCAATGAAATCTCAGCCAATGGGCCGCACGTTTTGCACGTGGGGGACGCAGGATGGGTCGCGCCGCATGCGGACCGGCAGCAGGTAATTGACGAGGTCAACGAATCGGGTGGGGGTTTTGCCCTGTTCAACCATCCCAATTGGCACGGCAATTTCAACCACTGTCCGCAGGAACTTTTGCAGGCCTGCGAGGGCTACGTGGGCTTGGAGATATACAACGGCGTGATCTGCCGCTTGGAGGGCAGCCCCTACGCGACGAATCGCTGGGACATGCTGCTGAGCGCGGGACGACGCCTGTGGGGGTTTGCCAACGACGACAGCCACGCGGCGAGCGGCGATGTGGGGTTGGGGTGGAATGTGGCCTATGTGGAGGAAGAGACGGCCAGCGGCGTGGTAGAAGCCCTGCGCGCCGGTCGCTTTTACGCCTCGACGGGTGTTGAGGTCAACCAGATCCAAGTCGAGGGAAACAGGATCTGGATTGAGACGGAGAATGCAGCGCGGATCGTGGCCTTGCGTGCTGGCGCGCAGCGGATAGCCGTGGCCGATGGGCGGGAAATTGAGGTGGAAGTGCCGGAGCGGGCGGGATATGTGCGCTTTGAGTGTTGGGGCGCAGGAGAGGCGTTTGCTTGGACGCAGCCGTTTTTTTGTGAGGAGGACGAATAATATGGGCGATTTGATCGTCGTTCATCCAGATTTTGACGGAGTTTGGCCCTTTGCCGCCGACCACTTCCGCACCTTGTGGCCCGAAGCGGACTTTGTGCGTCTGGCGCACGGAGAGGAGCGGCCCTTAGGCGAGGTGGTCGAGGACCCGAGCCAAGTGACGCGGTTGGCCACGCTAGGGGTGCCGGTGAGTCTGACGTGTCTGCGACTTTTTACAGCCTTACAGGAGGCGACCTTTCAGGGGTCTTATGGCAGGCGGCTAGGCGAGGGCTGTAGCGAGTATCTGGCCGAGGCCGGCGTCGTTGTGTACGACCATCCGAGCGAAGGGTTTTGGTCGCAGACTGTGGCGGAATTTGGTTTGGCCTTGACGCTGTGCGGGCTACGGCGAATCCCGCAGTTGCACCGAGAGATCATTCAGAGCCAAGCGCCTTGGGACTACGAGCCGCCCGGGGGTCAGGGCCAGCCCGGGGCGCGCGGTCACCAGTTTGGCGACGATCCGGCCTTTGCCAGTGGCACGCTGTGCGGCAAGCGGGTGCGGGTCGTCGGGGCCGGCAATATCGCCAGCCGCTACGCTAGTTTCGCGTCGATGCTGGGAGCTGATGTGGCGGCTTGGGACCCGTTTGCCACGGAGCCGTGCTTTCACCGGGCTGGGTCGCGCCGCGAGTACCATTTGGAGCAGCTAGTCGCCGATGCCGAAGTGTTCGCGCCCATGGTGCCGCTGACGGAATCGACGCGCGGCTTGGTCGAGGCTGAGCACATCGACGCGCTGCCCAAGGGCTGTCTGGTGGTGTTGGTGACTAGAGCGAAGATCTGCGATACTGACGCGATTCGGCGGCGGGTGATGGCCGATGAACTGAGCTTGGCGGCGGACGTGTGGGACCAAGAGCCGCTGCCCTTAGACGATCCGCTGCTGGGGCGGCACAACGTGGTGCACACGCCGCACAACGCCGGGCGCACGATCGACGCGAACAAGGCATGGGCGGAGAAATTGGCCGTGCAGTTCAAGCCGCGTTGATTGCTCGCATTCGGTGCTGGGTTTATACTTTTTTTAGTACACGACAGTAACGTTATACATGGACATTGAGGTCTAAGATGCTTCGACTCCGCTTTGCTCCGCTCAGCATGACAGGTGCTGACGCCCATGTTGTCATGCTGAGCGAAGCGAAGCATCCCAGACCAACTCTACTGTCGTGTACTTAGACTTTTTTCGTTCAATTAAAAATACCCACTTAGGGAGTTCTATATGCGGGGGATCGAAGCGGCGCAAACGGGACAACAGCAGCGCAACAAAGAGCTGTTGGGCGGAGTGCGCTACCTAGGCGAGAAAGTGCATTCCGAGGTCTTGCCGCTCACCGTGGATATCGGCAACCAACAAGCGCTGTACCAAGAGCAAATCGACGCCCTAGAGGGCTTGCAGATCGAAGCAGCCGCGACTGCGATCCGCTCGCTGGCCTCACTGGCCGAAATCGGCGAACTGGATCACCTCGGCGGCGGTCTAGAGCTGATTCCGTCGCTCTTGCTGACCTTGGCGATTACCGACTACGAGCGCATCGAGTACACCATCGAACACGCCCATACCTCAGTGGGCTACTACGCGGCACTGGCGGCGTTGGGTTTTATCGATGAGGAGATCGTCGTCGAGGGTTTTCGCCGCGGGCTCGACGCTCCCGGGCACGTGTCTTGGCTGCCGGGCGGCACCCAACTCAACGGCGGGCGCTTGGGGGTGATGATCCCGGTGGCCGTGGGCCAAGCCCTTGGCAAGCGGGCCAAGCGCGGCGAGGGCGGCTGGGTCATCTGCCACTGTGGCGACGCTGGCTACATCTCGGGCCAAGCGCTCAATGGCTTCAACGGCGCGGCTGTCCACGGAGCGCCGATCACTTTCGTCATGCACCGCAACGGCATCCAGCTTTCGGGCGCGACCGAGGGCATTATGGATAAAGACCCGCGTCCGATCGTCGCGGCGATGGGCGTGGAAGTCATCGAAATCGAGACCCTGCACGACGCTGCGGTGCTTTACGAAACCTATGTCGAAGGCTACAAACTGGCGCAGCAGGGCCGGCCGACGCTGATCTATCCCACGGGAACGCACGAACTCCTCGGCGACTTTGGCGAGCGCTTGGAAATTGGTTCCGAGGTCACAGCGTTCGCCGCTGAGCACGGCGTTGATCTCAGCACCCGCATTTGGATTCCCGGCTCGCTGATGAGCTACCGCGACGTGGTGCCGATGCTCGAGTGCCTCTTTTTGGTCAACAAGCTACCCGGCGGCGAAGGGCATCACGATGGCCACATGAAGGGCCGCGACGCCGCGCAAGTGCTGAGCAACCCCATGTTCCAAAAAACAGCGGCTGCGAACCAAGCCCTAGCGACGCTGCGCCAAGGCGAGAAGCGCCAAGTCGAAACCCGAGCTAGACCTGCTCCCGGCAGCCGCAATTTGGTTCTGCCCGAGGATGTGCGGGAAAAGGTCAGCTTGCCTGCGGCCGGCGAGCGCGAAAGTCCGCGCGCTGGATCCGAGGCTGCGTACGCAGCGGTAGCCGCGCATTTTCCCGACGATGTCTTCGTCGTTAGCTGCGACCTCGATCCCTCGACCAAGCTGGCGAAGGCGCGCGGGTTCTTAGCCGCGGATCACCAATTCGAGATGAGCATTGAGGAGCAAGCCGCTTGTCTGATTACCGACGGGTTGGCGATGAGCGCGCCGGGACCGCAACTCAATGTGGTATCGACGTTTGCCGCCTTTTACGAGGGCATTGCCCGCGAGGGGTTTGACGTCTGGCGCTATCAGCGCAATCTCACCGGCGTCAACGAGGGCCTCAACGTCGCCTTCCACGTCTCGCACGTGGGGGCCTGCACCGGGCGCGATCACTTTTCGGGTTGGGGCTTGGAGTGGATCAACGTCGGCTTGAGTTATTTGCCCTATCTGCACCGCTTCTACGGGCCAGCCGATGCGCGGGCGGCGTTTTTGGCGGTCTGCGATATGGCAGCGCACTACGGAGGGCACATCATCGGCATCCCGCGCGATTCCCTGCCCATCCTCGAAAAGCAAGATGGATCGGGGCCTCTGTGGGAGCCGGGCGACGCTTGGGAGCCGGTGACGGCTTATCGCACTTACGCTGGGGCCGAGCAGGCGATCTTGGCTTTTGGCGCGCCGGCTTTTCTGGCTGGCGAGGCGGCTGAACAGCTCGAAGGGGGGGTGGATGTGCATATAATCAATGGACTACCGCTGCCTGACGCTGCCTTGGAAGAACTAGTGGGCCGTTATCCCAAGGGCGTAGTAACTATAGAAGATGGCCTGATCGGCGCGGCCAATGTTGGCGCGCGCGGTTTCGCCGGGTTGGTGGCGGGCGTTGCCGGCGACTTGGGCATTCCAGCGGCGCACATCGGCATTACCGATCCGACGACGGCCCCGTCAGAAGGCCATCTAGAGACATGGGCGCACTTCGGCATTACGACCGAAGCGCTCGTCGCAGCCGTGGAAGGGCTGTAGCGGCAATCGACAAACACACCAAGTAAAAAGGCATAGAATTATGAAGCGGAGCGCACTACTAATCATCGCACTTTGGGCTTTCGGCTGTGGAACCGGCGGTCAAGGTGGGGAAACAAGCAAGGAGATCTTAATGGATCCTACAGGCGAGGCCTTAAACGAGCAGGCACCCGACGAATTCTCAGTGCGCTTGGAGACTAGCGCTGGCCCGGTGGTCATCCAAGTGACGCGCGATTGGGCACCGATCGGTGCCGACCGGTTCTACAACTTGGTCCGCAATGGTTTCTACGACGAGCAGCGCTTCTTCCGCGTGGTACCTAACTTTGTGGTGCAGTGGGGTCTGAGCGGCAATCCAGCGCTGAACCAGGTCTGGCATCGGGCCCATATCCTCGACGACCCCGTCGTGCAGAGCAATACGCGCGGACGGATTACGTATGCCAAAACCAACCAGCCCAATACGCGCACGACTCAGCTCTTTATCAACTTGGGAGACAACGCCAATCTCGACGGCATGGGGTTTGCGCCCTTCGGCGAAGTAGTAGAAGGCATAGAGGTGGTCGATGCGATCAACGCCGAGTACGGCCAGCAGCCTTCTCAAGGGCAAATCGCCATGAACGGCAACGCCTATCTCGAAGAAAACTTTCCCAACCTAGACTATATCGTCAAGGCCGAGATCATCGAATAAGTTGGCCGCTGAAATCCGCAATGAGGCCGTCGGGCTAAAGGCCGGGACCCTAGCCGTTGTGACCGCCGTGCTGTGGGGCGGCAATCCGGTGGCGATCAAGGTGGGTCTCGACGGGGTGCCACCTGCGGCGATGGCGGGCTTGCGCTTCGCACTGGGTGCCCTGACCGTATGGGTCGGGGCACTTTTTGCTGGTATCCAGTTGCGCATACCCTCCAGCAAGTGGAAGGGGCTAGGCGGCTTGGCGCTGCTGTTCGCGCTGCAAATATGGCTTTTGAACGCCGGCACTCAATACACCACTGCTAGCCGCTCGGGGGTGGTGGTCAATATCTATCCCTTCTTCACGGCCTTCTTTGCGCACTTGCTCGTCGGCGACCGCTTGGGCTTAGGGCAGTGGTTTGGCTTGCTCATTTCGTTTGCCGGCGTGGTGTTGCTGTTTTGGGAGTCGCTGGCGCTGGCCGAGACGCAGTACCTGCTCGGCGACGCGATGGTGGCCGCGAGCGGCTTGTTATTGGGTCTGCGGCAGGTGGTGATCAAGCGGTTGGTGCAAGGGCTTAACCCGTATCAGGTGCTGTTCTGGCAGGCCGTGCTGAGTCTGCCGCTGTTTGCCGCTTGGAGCGCGTTCTTAGAATCCGAGGCTGAGTACGTCCTAACTGGTCCGGTCGTCGCCGGTGTGCTCTACCAAGGCATCGTCGTCGCTGGGCTGTGTTTTATCATTCTAGTCTTTCTGCTCCAACACCACTCGCCGGGGCGATTGGGGGGATTCGGCTTTGCCACGCCGGTGGTGGGCGTGTTGTTGAGTGCCGCGCTTTTGGACGAGGCCATATCGCCCTATTTGCTAGCTAGCATGGGATTGGTGGCTGTGGGCATTGTGGTTGCCAACTGGGTCGAGCGGGAGTAGGGCAACCCTACAAGTCAACGGGGATCCAATATGCAGTTTGTAATCGACGTGCATCTGCACTCGCGCTTTGCGCGAGCGACGAGCCGCGAGCTCAACCCTTCTAATTTGCACAAGTGGTCGGCGCTCAAGGGCGTTGACGTGGTCGGTACGGGGGACTACACGCATCCCGAGTGGTTCGCCGAACTATCTGAGCAACTTGAACCGGCCGAAGAGGGGCTGTACCAACTTGAACCCGGTCGCCGCGCCGCTGTGGAACAAGAGTTGCCCGAGCGCTGTCGCCGCGCCGTGCGCTTCATGCTCTCCGTGGAAATCAGCACCATTTACAAGAAGGGCGACAAGACTCGCAAGATCCACCACGTCGTCATCCTGCCCTCTCTTGAATCCGTCGCCCGACTCAACCGCCGCCTCGGTGCCATTGGCAACTTGGAGTCCGACGGTCGGCCCATCTTGGGGCTGGACAGCCGCGATCTCTTAGAGATTTGTCTCGAAGCCGACGAGAAGGTGCTCTTCATCCCGGCCCATATATGGACGCCGCACTTTGCCGCGTTGGGTGCTTCGTCGGGTTTTGACTCGTTGGAGGAGTGCTACGAGGATTTGCTGCCGCATATCTTCGCGGTGGAGACCGGGTTGTCCTCGGATCCGCCGATGAACTGGCGGTTGTCGGCCCTGGACCGCTATGCGATCGTATCCAATTCCGATGCCCACTCGCCGCAAAAACTGGCCCGCGAGGCCACGTGCTTTGATACCGAGTGCTCGTATCCAGGCATCTACTCTGCGCTCAAAGACCGCGACCCAGCGCGCTTTTTGGGCACGTTAGAGTTCTACCCCGAAGAGGGCAAGTACCACTACGACGGCCATCGCAAGTGCGCGGTGTGCTACAAGCCATCGCAAACGCTGGCCGCCGAGGGGATTTGCCCGGTGTGCGGACGCAAGCTGACGGTGGGGGTTTTACACCGGGTGGAGAAGCTGGCCGATCGCCCGGAGGGGTTTCGACCAGAGATTGCCCCGTCCTATGAGTACCTGATCCCGCTCGACGAAGTGATCGGCGCGGCGGTTGGCGTTGGCCCGAAATCCAAGAGAGTTCGCGCCGTGTACGATCGGCTCTTGGCCGAAGTAGGTACAGAACTCGAAGTCTTGCGCCGTGCTGGACTTGGAGCGATTGAAAGTTGCGCCGGGCCGTTGGTGGCCGAAGGTGTGCGCCGGATGCGCTGCGGCGAAGTCGAAATCTACCCCGGCCACGATGGGGAGTACGGCGTAATCAGCGTGTTCACCGAGGAGGAGCGGGCGCGTTTAAAAGGACAGGGTGCGTTGTTCGACATGGGACCGGCGGCTGCGAAGACGGCTGAGGAAGTCCACGTTCCAGCGGTGCCGTCGCCAAGCCCCGCTAGCACCGAGCAAGCGGAGCAGAACGGGGACGCGCCCGACGATGCACAGCGGCAAATCGAAGAGGCCGAAGGAGGGCCTTTAGTGGTCGTGGCCGGCCCAGGGTCGGGCAAGACCCGAGTGCTGACGCGGCGCATTGCGCGGCTGGTCGCAAGCGGCGTGGACCCGGGGCAAATCATGGCCATTACCTTTACCCGACGGGCGGCTGGACAGATGCGGCAGCGGCTGAGCGCATTGTTGGACGGTGGGCTGGGCGCGATGCAGGTGGGGACCTTCCACCGCTTGGCGTTGTGGCTCTTGCGGGAGTTGGGCTGCGAGCCAAAGCTGGTGCTCGACGAGGTGGAAGCGCGCCGGTTGCTGGAAGGGGCGCTGGCAGATGCTGGATTGTCGGGGTCAGTTACCGCCGCCAGCCAGGCCATCTCGTTGGCTAAGGCCGCCGCGCAGGGGCCGGATGAGATCGCCGAAGAGTGGCGGCCGCATTACGATGCCTATCAGGCGGCCCTACACGCGTCTGGGGCCTGCGACTACGACGACATTCTCTTGGATTTGCTGCGCCTCTTAGAAGCGGATGCCGCCGTGCGGGAACAGGTGCGAGCGCGGTTTCCCTATCTGCTGATAGACGAATTCCAAGACCTCAACGCCGCGCAGTATAGATTGGTCCTGCAGTTGGCGAGTGCAGGCGCGGGACTGATGGCCATCGGCGACCCGGATCAGGCGATCTACAGCTTTCGCGGAGCTTCGCCCGACCACTTTGTTCACTTGCGCGATCGTTTCTCGGATACGCGGCTCTTTCATCTAGGCGCGAATTACCGCTCTCAGGGGCATATTGTCGAGGCCGCCGCGGCCGTCGTCGGCCACAATCCGGGGCGCGAGGCCATTGAACTCGCAGCCATGCATCCGGGGAAGGAAAAAATCCGTTTAATCGAGGTGCAGAGCGAGATGGCCGAGGGCATTGCGGTGGTGCGGGAGATTGCCCGCATGGTCGGCGGCACCGATATGGTGCAGACCGATGCCGGCGCAGAGGGCACGCGCAGTTTCGCCGACTTTGCCGTGCTCTTCCGCACTGGCCGACAGGGCCAAGTGCTGGAAGAGTGCTTCCGCAAGGAGGGCCTGCCCTACCGGCTTGTCGGGCAGAAGGGCTTTCTGCAAGCGCCGGCTGTGCGGGCTGCTTTGGCGTTTGCCCGCTACGCCGCGATCTCGCAAGAGGATGTGCGCCGCTGGCAGGCGCTAGAGGCCATGGGCGTGGAACCGCACATTTTGCGCCAAGTTCGGCGAGGGGAGTTGTCGGCTGCGGCACAGGACCGGGTCGAGGCGCTAGAGGCGCGAATAGCGGAGTACAGGCAATGGGCTGAGCAGGAGGGGGCGGGTGCTTGGGTGCGTCGCTGGCAGGCAGAGTTCGGCGACCCAGAGGACGAGGACTTGGAACATTTGGCCCGAGTAGCGGACGCGGCTGGAATGCTCGCGGAGCTACTGGAGACTGTGCTCTTAGGCGCGGAGGCCGACTACGAAGAGCGAGGCGGCCCCCAAGGCCCGGAGGCCGTCGCGCTGATGACCTTGCACGCGGCCAAGGGCTTGGAGTTTCCAGTGGTCTTTATCTGCGGGGTGGAGGACGGACTCATCCCCTTCCGCGAGCGGGATGCCGATCTCGCCGAGGAGCGGCGGCTCTTTTACGTGGGTATGACGCGAGCCGAGGAGGAGTTGGTATTGCTGCGGGCGCGCAGCCGCCAGCGCTATGGCGAGCGGGTGCAGTGCGCGCTATCGCCGTTTGTGGACGAGATCCCCGCTCAGTTGCTCGCGTGCGAGGATGCGGCTATGCCGCGTCGGCGGGAGGCCGAGCAGCTATCGCTCTTTTAGCTCGGTTCCGGGTTGAAAAGCCGCGCGATGTGCACGGCTTGGAAGAGGGTCGCTGGCTCTAGCTGGGTGCGCAGGGCGCGCTTGCGCGGCAGGAGCGTGGTTTCGCCGAGCATGGGCGGGCAAACCACCACTTCGACCCGGCCGCTGCCGATGTTGAGATTGCCTCGGGGACATTTGGGCCACAGCGAGTGCAGGCCGCGAAAGGCCAGCGGCACGATGATCACGTCGGGCGGCAGATAGGCAAAGAGCGCGTGCTGCATGGGTAGGCACTGATGCTCGAAGGCGGCGGTGGTGCCCTCGCCATAGACGACGCCCGGCCGCTGTGCGAGGAGCTCGGCAAAGCGGCGCGTGGGATTTTTCGTGTCGGCCGAGCGGGTCATAATGACGTGCCCATCAACTTTCTCCATGATCTGATCGACTTCCTCAGTAGTAAAGCCAATCAGCGAAAAAGAGCGCCCGCCAATACGCAGGGATGCAGGTTCGGTGAGGCGAGCGCGGGCGAGGCTCACTGGCGTGGGGAGTTCGCGCCAGCCCATCAGTTCGAGGAAGCGGGGGTCGTGGATCAGACTGCTCATCACCGGATGGTCGAAGAGGCTGCGGTGCGTGGGGAGAAAAAGGACCTTCTCCTGTTTGTTGGCTAGATCGAGGTCGCGGGCGGTGGCGGCGAAGAGCGGGTCGGCGCTTACGGTCAATTCAATGCCGAAAATGTCCAGCGATTTCCGCCCCCATTCGCTGCTTTGGGCGCTGGCGGCCTTGAGGCGCTCCGCTTCCGGGAGCTGAGCCGCTAGCAGGCGCATTTTTTTCTTTCCAGTGCGGTAGTAGAGGTAAGCCCACTGAAAGAGGCGCGCCCGACGGCTCCACGGGCCGAGGCTCTGGCGTCGTCCGACGTGCTGGTATTCGAGAAAGCGGCCCTTGGCCTTGCCGTCGAGCAGTGGGGGCAGGACCACCAGATTGACTTCGCCGCGCGCTCGGCCCGCTAGTCGGTTGACGTAGCTGACTAAGCGGCGCGTCAGGTCGATCATGTCGCGAGTCAGGTAGCTGTACTCTTGGCCGTACCAAAATTCCCTCGGCTTGATTTGGGCGGGATCTTCGGAGTGGGCTTGGAGGAACTTGAGTAGCATGCCCTTACCCAGCAAGACCAGCTTGCACAGCTTTTGATGCCATTGGGCGCGCACCCGCCCCTCGATGCGGGCCAAGAGCACGTCAGCGTCCGTGATGGCTTTCCACACCGAAATACCGAGATAGATGAAGTTGCTATAGGTGTTAAAGCGGATGGCGAGGTGCTCGCCAGCGGCGAGGTAATCGACGACGCGCTCGGCAACCTCGCTAAGCAAGTCGCGCAGCGTCCCGGCGTGACGCACCCCGTCGATTTCGCAGGCGTAGTGCTCGGCCAAGCGCGGATCGTCGGCCGAGTCGGTCGCGGGCTCTTTTTGCGCCGTCCCGGATTGTATCTTCTCGGCGACGGCGTGGGCGTGGGACAGCGGCACGCGGGCGACCCGCAGCTTGACGAGGGCGGCCTCACCTTCGTCGAGGGTGTAGGGGTTGTCGCGGCCTAGGGCGTGTAGATAGACCGATTGGTAGAGCGCGTGAAAGTCGAGCGCGTCGCCGCGCCCGCGTTCGACGAAGAGCTGGCGCGTTGCTAGGTAGAGGCGGTTCGCTTGGTGGTAGGCGGGGCCGACGCGTTCGTAGTGGTCGTATGCCTCTTGCAGGCGCTTGTCGCGGAGCGGGGGAATGCCCTCGTGAATGGAGCCGATCAGTTCGGCGCGGCGCGTGAGCGCGTCGAGGTCGCGGCCCACCGGCCAGATGATTTTGCTTGGATCGCGGTCGGCAAAGTGGCCGTCGCTGATGGCGACTTGCATCAGTTCCTCAGCCGCCTCGTCGTAGAGGCGCAGCATTTCGTCTAGATCCACGTCGCTCAGCAGTTTGTCTAGGTCCACTTTGCACCTGTCTTTCGGTTCGAGTTGGCGGCCTAGAGTGAGTTAATGCAAACCGCCTGCTTGGTCAAGCGTGTGATATAGCAGTCCTACATGATTTGCAAGGTGATCAGCAGATGGACGCAGATAGACGCAGAAGGGTAGAACAAGACGATTCACAGCTCGGATCTTTCAAGTCATTCAGGGTTGCTATATATGACCAAAATTTTGGTAGCCTTGCTCGTTACAATTCACCCGGTCCCAGATCTGCATCGATCAAATCTCGATGGTAATTCTTCCCCATCAAGTACTTGATTTCTAGCTCTACATCGCGCAATACGACAGCCGGTAGCGCCTGCCCGTCCCGTTTGAGCAGTTCGACCTCCAGCACATTCCACCCTTGTACCGGCCTAAATTTTTCGGGCAAACGAAAGACATACCAATAGCCAAAAACCCGATAGCGCGGCGCATCCATCACGTACATCTGATTGATTTTGCGCAGCAGCGATTGCGGTAATTCTTTGCCGTTAAAAGCAAAGCGCAAGCGATCCCGCTCCGTCGTCTCCTGCACTCGCACCCTCAAGATTACTTCGTGGACCCGATTGACCTTGTCCCATTTTTTTAGATCATCGCTCACTGCAAAACCCACCTGTAGCGCCTGCCCCTTTGCCAACTCAATGGGTAGCGGATTAGCGACATTCGGCGCAATCGCCTCCGGTGCCGGCGCGCTGCCCTCGCTGGGGACTCGATAGATCTTGTCCTTGGCCGCCATCGTCTCGGGGAAGGGCACCTCGCGCAGCTTCTGGTAGAAATCGGCCTTATACGGCCAACAGCCAAACCAATGCGCGATATAGAGGCCGTCGACTCCCTGCGCCCAATAGTTGCAAGCCCCCGCCCGCACCATTTCGATCGTCCCCTCGCCGACCCGGTCGCTGTCGATCCGACTCTGCAACGCCGGCAAGACCCGACACGCCGTCCCGTGTGCCGCTTTGACGAAGGCGCTGAAATCCGCCGACGGATCCGCGGCTCCCGATGCCTCGGGCACGATCGCATCGACAATGCCTTGGCGCATCCACTCCAATGGCTCTAGCCCCACCGCCCGGCAGCCATCCAGATTCGCCGGCACGCGCAGGACCAACTCTCGTGCCGGATCGCTCTTTTTTACAGCCGCGTAAACCCGCCCTATCCACTCGGTCATAATCCCCGTCCCCGCCGCAATTTCATCGGGGTGAAAATAATAGGGACAGTAATTGAGCTGTAGCTCAAAACCGTCAACGGGATAGCGCGCGAGCACTTCCTCGACAATCGCCAAATTCCGCTCGCGCACTGCATCCCAAGCGTAATCCCACGCGCGATATCCCGGCCACTCCGCGTCCACCCCGCCTTTGCTGCCGATCTCCAACGGCTGCGGGTCGCGCTGCTCGGCGGCGGCGAAGCGCGGATTTTCCCAGCTTTTCAACATCAACTCCCGCGGTCCCTGCTGCGGCAATAGCATCGCGTAGAGCAGCAGGCCATTGGCATGGGCTTTGTCGCAGAGCACCTGGAGCGGATCGCATCCGGCTTTGATCAATTGGGTAAAATTCTGGTTGGCCCGCTTCCAGATCAGATGCGGCCACTTCTTTATATCCCGTCCCCACAACGCGCCCACCTGCGAATCGTAAAGCAGACTATGCGCATCGCCTAGGGTTAGCGACAGCGCCTCGACTGGCGTCCCCACCAACTCGTCTACCGCCGCCTCCAGCTCTTCTTTCTGCATCGGCGGCTCGTACATGTAGATCAGCGGGTGCCGACCGTCGTGGTCGAAAAAAATGCGTGGTTTGGCCATCGTCGTCTCCTTGCAATCGCTCAGCGCAGCCAGCCATTCGCCAAGCTGCGATCAAAGAAGCCGTCTGGAAATTCCTAGCAAAGCCCCAAGCGCAAGCGAAAACGTACGGTTAGCGCCCTTCTATTCTCCGCGATGTGCGACAACGCCGCGAGGATTCTCAAAAGCGTCGATCCACAAGTGGCACCATTCCTCGTAGTCGGTCAGTTCGCTGGACGGATCGCAGCGGGAGCGCGCGACAAAGTCGGGATGGCCGGTGCGGCCGGTGTGTTCGCCGATGGGCTGGTAGCGCAGGTCCAGCGACCAACGGCACTGATCGGAGTAATTGGGGGTGGAACGATGGGGCGTAAAGCGGCTCATGAGTACCACGTCGCCGCGCTTGCACTCCAAGGGGAGGGGTTCGATTTGGGGCATGGCCTCGGGGGCGATGGTGGTGCCGCCGGCCGCCAAATGTCGGAGATAGCCGGTTTCGACGAGGCCGGGCAAGACCTCCATGCAGCCGGTCTCGACCGTAGCTTCGGCCAAAGGCAGCCAGCAGGTGACCACGTCAGACCCTTCGGCTTCCGGCATCATCACGCCGGCATCTTGGTGCCAAGGCGCGTTGTGGAAAGAGGGGCCTTCGCGGTTTTCGTAGGCTTGCGGCGGCTTGGCTCGCAAGTGCTGGATGGGGTTGCAGATCAGCTCGGGACCCAGCAGCGATTCGAGCAGGTCGAGCAAGTTTTCATTGCGCAAAAACTCGAATATCGCCCGCCCCCGATAGTGCATGATGTCCATTCCGTGCCCGATCTCTGGGCACTGTTTGAACAGCAAGCCGTAGCGCGTGACAAACGGGGCGTCTTCGTGCAGGTCTGCTAGTTCGCCCTCTTCGTGCAGCGTCCGCGCGCGGGCGTCAATCCACGCCGACAGTTCGTCGATGACTGGCTGCAAATCGTCGTGGGCAAGCGCCTCGCGGGCGATGATGACGCCGCGGGTGTTGAATTCTGCGATCTGTTCCGTCGTGAGTTTCATCGCGGTCTCTCCCCGAGACGGATGACTGCTTCGTAGTCCGCGCTGACGACGCCCGTGATCACGGATTTTTCTTTACTGGACGGCCGCCCATGTGGTACAGTGCCCGATGGCCGATACGGATGCACCAGATCTCAGCGTCAGGATGTTGGGTGAAGAGGCGCTCGGATGCAGCGAGGGCATTGTCGTCAACGACATAGCTGCCGCTGTCAATGTCTATGGCGACGACTTTTCCATAGTGGGCCGTTTCCACTTGGCGGCGAATATCTCGCTCGTATAGTTCGTCGCCGCGCCGCGCCGTCTCTTCGGCAGAATAGCGGGATTGCTGGAGTGACATAGTCGTTATCCTAAAAGGCGATAGTCAGGAGCCTCCATAAACGGTCCCTGATCTAAGTTGCAATGTAGCTTAGAAAGCGTCAATCCGCCTCAGATGGCTTGGGCGGCCTGCCCTTCAGCCCAAGTCCTCGGCGTGTTCTTCGATGTAGCGCTCGATTTCCGCTGCGCTCATCGCGCCGGTAAAGGTTCCGCCGGGTGGCATATAGTAGAACGCCTCGGCGTAGTCCAAGCCATAGGGCTCGCCGATGCGTTGGTATTCACGCAAGCCAAAGAGGCGGATGTACTGGCGGTCGGCTCCCTCGTCATCGTTGCCCAAGGCGGGCAGGTGCTTGCCTTGGCGCGCTAGCCGTTCCTTGAGGCGGCGGCCGTGGGCACCCGCTGGTCCTTGGGCCTTGTTGGCACTCATGGCGGCGACCTTTGCGTCGAGATGAGGCGCTATATCGACGACGGTGTTGTAGGGCTGCCCCGGGCGGCAGGTCCAGTAGTAGAGGTCTTTGACCGAGTGAGGCTGCATACCGCAGGCTAGTTGTTCGGGATAATCCTTGTTCATGCCGGCCATCCAGCGCGCCGCTTCGACGGCTTGGCCGGTGACGTAGTGATCGGGGTTTTCCTCCCAGTGGCCCCAAGGACTGAACGTGGTGATGGTGTCGATTTTGAGGGCGCGAATTAGAAAGACCAGCCGGGCCCTCAGCTCGGTGGGGGCGGCTTCGTCGAGAAAGTGATTGCGGTAGCCGAGGTGGATGACCTGTTTGAAGCCCAATTCTTCGGCCAGTACGTCGACTTCGCGCTCGTTCTGGAGGATGGTCTCGCCCATCGTCCCCGGCCCGCACTTCTCGTCGTTGGTGGTCTGGATCAAATAGGCCGTGTAGCCTTCGGCGATGAGCTTGGCGACGAGGCCGGCGCAGAAGAGGGGAATATCATCCGCGTGGGCTTGGACGGCGGCCAGCACCTTGCCTTGGTGGGGTTTGTCTGGGATGAGCTTTTCGACGGTTACTTCGCCGACGGGAGTGTACCAAGGAATGCGTGGGTCGGGACTAGGGGCCATGGTCGGTTCCTTCTCAGACGTGGGTTCTCCACCTGCCACGCCCGCTAGCCGAACAGCTTTAAGGCTCCGATGAGGCCCCACATCGTCACTTGCAGGGCAATGATCCACCGTAAAAGGCTGTCGATTTTGGTTTCGACGCGGCCTAGCAGCCGGACATCGATTTGCTCGATAATACCTTCTAACCGGGCGATGCGTCCCTCGTGGTCTAATGGATAGGGCCGCTCGGGCGGCAGTGACTCACTCACGATGCTACCTCGTATTTGTTGCCATAAGATAGAGTTAAGAATCCGTTCATTCGTCAAGATTTTTTATTCAAACCTCGGCCCCTTGGCCCGCGTTGGTCGCTGCCGCCACTAGGGCTACTGAAGACCACTGCGATCCAGTGCCCGATATTGTATGGCCTCCGCCAAGTGCTGCGACTGGATTGGGGCGTCGGCCAAGTCGGCTATGGTGCGGGCGACTTTGAGGATGCGGTCGTAGGCACGGGCTGAGAGGCCGAGGCGGGCCATGGCTTTTTCGAGCAGGGCCTGTCCGGCGTCGTCGAGTGAGCAGTGGTGGCGGATGTGCCGAGTGTTCATCTGGGCGTTGCAGAATAACTCCCCGGCAAAGCGGTCGAGTTGCCGCTGGCGGGCGGCGTTGACGCGTTGGAGGATGTGCGCTGAGTCCTCGCCGCTTTGCTTGTTGGCCAAGTCGTCGTAGGCGAGGGCCGGCACTTCGATGTGGATGTCGATGCGGTCGAGGAGCGGCCCGGAAATTCGTGTGCGATAGCGGCGGATTGCAGCCGGCGAGCAGGTGCAGGTGCGGCGGGCGTCTGAAAGATAGCCGCAAGGGCAGGGGTTCATTGCTGCGACGAGGGTAAAGTCCGCTGGATAGGCGATCGCGATCTGCGCCCGCGTGATGGTGACGGCGTGATCTTCAAGCGGCTGGCGCAGGGCCTCGACGACGTTGCGGCGAAACTCGGGCAGCTCGTCTAGGAAGAGCACGCCGTGGTGGGAGAGCGACACCTCGCCCGGGCGGGGATACGCACCGCCGCCGATGAGACCGGCGTCCGAGACGGTGTGGTGCGGGGCGCGGAAGGGTCGGGTGGCGACTAGGGCTTGGCCTGGGGGCAGGACGCCGGCGACCGAATGGATCTTGGTGGTGGCGAGCGCTTCCTGCAGGGTTGGTGCTGGGAGGATCGTGGGTAGGCGGCGGGCGAGCATGGTTTTGCCCGACCCAGGCGGCCCGACCATGAGCAAATTGTGCCCGCCGCTGGCGGCGACTTCGAGGGCGCGCTTGGCGTGATCTTGGCCGCGCACGTCCGCAAAGTCAACCCCGTAGTTGGCGTTGCTGCGAAATACCTCCTCCAAGTTCAATTCGTAGGGCCGTTGGCGCGAGTCGCCGGTCAAGATGGCCAAGGCTTCGCTCAGCGAACTGACGCCATAGACGAGCGGTCCATTGGCAATGGCGGCTTCGCGGGCGTTTTGCGTCGGTACGATCATGCCGTAGAGGCCCTGCTGGTGCAGGGATGTGGCCATGGAAAGCATGCCGTGCACCGGGCGCACGCTGCCGTTGAGCGACAGCTCGCCCAAGAGCGCGAACTCAGCGAGACCCAAGGGCTTGATCTGCCGGGAGGCCGCCAAGACGCCGACAGCTATGGGCAGGTCAAAAGCCGAGCCTTCCTTTTTGCGGTCGGCCGGCGCGAGATTGATGGTAACTTTGCGTCTCGGCCACTGATAGCCGGCGTTTTTGATGGCCGCTAAGACGCGCTCCTTGCTTTCGCGGACTGCGGAGTCGGGCAGGCCGACAACCGTGAAGGTCGGCAAGCTGCGGTCGGTATCGACTTCGACGTGGACCGGGTATGCGTCAATTCCGAGCGTGGCGGCCGATAGTACGGTGGAGGGCATGCGGTTCCTTTCTGTTGGACAGGCAACAGGGAAACAAGAACCGTGCCAGCGGGGATGTGCTCTGAGGCCGGTGGGGATGTTGAAATGCAGGATGGGAGCTAGGCGATACGGCGTTGATACCTAAAGGATACAGCAGACGGAACCTATCCTAACTGCCGCGCCTGCTGCCAAGCAGCGTAAAATTCCTCCATGGAACTGTAGCGGGCTGCGCGCTCTTGGCGACAGGCGCGGCGGACGACCTCTCCCATCGCACCGCCGATGTCGTCGCCGAGGCATACGAATGCGGCGCGGCCCATGGTGAAGACGGTCGTGCGCTCGTCTATTAGCGCGCCGCGCTCGAATTCCTCTGGAGCCATAAAGCGCGTCGAGCCAAACATCCGCCCCATCTGGTTGGTGAACGCCCCCAAGTGATACATGTCGAGATCCACGATGTGCGCGGCTTGGCGCTCGAAGTCGTACATCAGACAGCCATCGTAGAAGTCCACGGCAATCCACCCGCGCTGGACGAGCTGGACGTGCAAATCGTAGATCGCGTCGAGTACGGAGAGAATGGCATCGGCGGGTAGGCGGCGAAATCGCTGATGCGCCGATTGCGGATCGTCGCGTCCGCCGTGTAAGCACTCGCCGTCAACCCAGTCGTACACAAGTGCCGGGCCGTGCGTGGTTTCGACGATGCGATGGAGAGCTGGCAAGGTTGGATGATCGCAACTGCGCCTGAGCCGGGCCGCATTGTACAGTAACTCCCCACGGGTCGCGTGATCGCAGAATGCCTCAGCCCCGGGGTCGGTGGTTTTGACGAAGAAGCGCTCGCCGCCGACCTGCACGCCATAGGAGACATTGCCAGAGTCTTGGGTGGGCGCGCCGAAGGTGGCGAAGATGGTGCCGATTGCTTCGAGATACGGACCGGGCGGCCCGTCGATGCGCTCGATGTCGCGCAGTGGATGAGTGGTGCTCATGGGGACCTAGTGCGTCTGGCAGTCATTTATACGGTTATCCGCAGATGAACGCAGATGGTGAATACTGTTGGCATCCGTTTTCTCCAACCCGGCCTTGTCATGCTGAGGAAGCTAATGGCGCGACCTCCGCTGTGCTCCATTCTCGTCCATCACCGCTTGGATCATGGCTTGGATATAGCCGAACTCGTACGCCCAAGCTTGGCGCATACTGTGGGGATCCTTGTGCCCGGGCGCGTGATCTGGGACGCACATGTGCTGGTAGCCCACTTCTTTGAGAGCCTGCATGTTGCGGTGCATGTTCATCACCCCCTCGTCCGGCCAGACCTCTTGGAACTTGTTGCGCTTGCCGACGATGTTGCGGAAGTGGCAGAGGAAAATCTTGTCGCGCGAGCCCAAGTAGCGGATGATTTCGGGGACCTCGTTGAGCGGATCTTCGACGCTTTCGGCCATGCAGCCCAAGCAGAGATTGACGCCGTGATAGGGACTGGGGCAGATTTCGATAAAGTGCTTGAAGCCGTCAAAGCCGCCCATCACGCGATCGACGCCCCTATAGCCGGGCGGTAGCCAAGGGTCGCAGGGATGGCAGGCCATGCGGATCTTGCACTCGGTGGCAACCGGGATGACCCTTTCCAAGAAGTAGGTGATGCGACGCCAGTTTTCCTCTGCGGTGACCGGTTTGTCGTAGCGCGGCGTATCGGCGTCGGCCTTTTCGAGGTCCCAAGTGCTGTAGATGGAGCCGCCGCGACCGGGGGGCGTGCTTTCGGTGCGCTGGTTTTCGAGGGCACAGAGGTAGTACTTGATGGCTGGGATGCCGGCTTCGGCTGCCTGCCGCACCATGTTGATGACCAGCTCAATCTCCTTATCGCCCTCTTCGTAGTTGCCCATCATAAAGTTGGGGACGGCCTCGCCGTTGACGTTGAACTGGGCCATGGGCAGGGCGACCATCTCCATGTTGATGCCGAAGCGAGCGCACTTCTCTTTCTTGGCGACCAACTCTTCGACGTCCCAACCGTATTCGCGGTGGAACGCAATGAAGTTTTCGTTCTTGTTGAAGACTCCGTGACGGGCCAGATATTCGAGGTCTTCGTCCGATGTATTGAACTGCTGGGTGCCGACGTGCATGAGAGGCTCCTTGGTGGGGTGAAAAGGTTGGGTCGGAAACGATACGCAAGCCGCGCTAGTTTGACAATTTTTCAGACTGTTGCGTTGGGTGCGTTGTTGAGCATGGAAACGGTGGGAGTGCCTAGCCTGTGTCGAGGATCTGGCCGCGGCGGAAGCAGTCGAGGACGTGGTCGTTGACCATGCCGGTAGCCTGCATGTGGGCGTAGATGACGGTCGAGCCGATGAATTTGAAACCGCGGCTTTTGAGGTCTTTGCTCAAGGCATCGGATTCGCGGCTGGTAGCCGGTAAATCGGCGAGGGTGCGGAATTCGTTGACGATAGGCTCGCCGTCGACAAAGCGCCAGATATAGGTGCTGAAGCTGCCGAATTCGTCCTGCACGGCGAGGAAGTGCCGAGCGTTTTCTACGGCCGCGCCAATCTTGCGACGATTGCGAATCAGTCCGGGGTCTTGGAGCATTTGTTCGACCGTAACCGCGCTGAAGCGGACGACTTTGGCAGGGTCGAATTCGGCGAAGGCTTTGCGGTAGTTGGCGCGCTTGCGAAGGACGGTGTACCAACTGAGGCCGGCTTGGGCGGATTCGAGGGTGAGGAACTCGAAGTGCTTGCGGTCATCGTGGACTGGGACGCCCCACTCGCGGTCGTGGTACGCGACGTAATCGGGTTTGTCGAGGTCGAGCCACGGACAGCGTTGGAGAGCCATATCAGCGCATGTTGGCGGGAAAATCAAACGCGGCTTTGCACTCCGGCCCGAGCTTCAACCGCGCGTCGAATTTGCCGCCCTTTTTGCTTTTAAAGCCCTTGATTACTCCGGTTTTACCTTTGGCGATCAAGGTGTGGATTTGCTTTTCGGTCAGCTTCTTGCCCGCCATTTCCTTCCACACTACGAAGTCGCACCCCTCGCGATAGCGATTGCAGCCAAAGCCGCGCTGGCCTTCAATGATTTGACCCTGTTGACACTTGGGACAGGTGAGGGCTGAGGTGGATTGGGCGACTTCCGCTGGCAGCTTCTCTTGGGGCGCGGGGCGTCCTTCCGACTTTGAGGAGCCATTCCGCAGCCCGTCGTCAAACTCAAAGACGACCTTGAACTCATCGTCGAATTTGAGCCGCGCCGCAAACTTCTTGCCGGCCTTGGAGACAAAGCCCTGCATCTTTTCGGTGCGGCCGTTGGCCATCAACAACCGCGCCTGTTTTTCGGTCAGCTTCTTGCGCGCCACCGTCTTCCAGATCGTCAAGTTGCACCCCTCCCGGTAGCGGCTGCATCCATACGCTTTGGCGTTTTCTACTACTTGGCCCTCTTTGCACTTGGGACAAGGCCCTAACACTTTGCCGCGACCCTTACCCTTACCCCTTTGCTTGCCTTGTGCCTGCGCCACTTGCTCTGGCGAGAGTGCCGGTCCTTGTTGGACTTTGGGTACAAGCGACTTCACCAAGTCGGCGATTCCTTCGTAGAACCCCGCCACCGGCCGCTGTCCTTCCTCGATTTCCTTGAGTTGCTGCTCCCACTCGCCTGTCAGTTCTGGGCTGCGCAGCGATTCGGCCACCAAGCCTACGAGTGCTTTGCCTTTCTCCGTCGAGGTGATCGCCTTGCGGTCGCGGACTACATAGCCGGTGCGAATCAGCTTTTCGATGGTCTCGGCCCGCGTGGCTGGCGTGCCCAGCCCCGATTCCTTCATGGCCGCGGCTAACTCGTCGTCCTCGATTTCGCGGCCGGCGTTTTTCATTGCCGCTAGGAGCGTGGCGTCTGTGTAGGGCCGCGGCGGTTGGGTTTCCTTTTCGACCACATCCATGCGCGTTACGTGAACTTGCTGACCTTGTTGCAGCGGCGGGAGCGCCCGCTGGTCGTCGTCGTCCTTCTCTTTACTCTTTGCAGCGTTTGGAGGCCGTATAGCGACCACCGTCCAGCCCGCCTCTAAGACGACAGATCCTTTGGCCACAAAGTCGGCACCGCCGATGTCGAGCAAGACGGTCGTTTCCTCGACTTGTTGGTCGGGCAGGAAGATGCCGACAAAGCGCGCCACTACTAAGTCGTACACCTTCTGTAGGTCCGGTGCGAGATTGGGGGCGGGCTGTTGTCCGGTGGGAATAATGGCGTGGTGATCGGTTAGTTTGGTGCGATCGACATACGCTCTGCTGAGCCGGTGTCCGCCGCGTAGGCGCGCCAGCGCGGTCGCGGCCTGCGGGTGTGCTAGCTTTTCCAAGATACCGGGCAGCTTGGGCACCATGTCCTCGGAGATGTGGCGGCTCTCGGTGCGCGGGTACGTGATGAGCTTGTGGGTTTCGTACAGAGCTTGGGCGCGTTCGAGGGTTTGCGCCGCGGTAAAGCCAAAGCAGCGGTTGGCGTCGCGCTGGAGATTGTTGAGGTCGTAGAGGGGGGGAGGCCGGTTTCTTTTGACCTTCTTCTCAACTTTGCGGACGGTGCCGACCTTGTTGGGGCTGAGCTGGCGATGGAGGCGCTCGGCTTCCTCCTTCTTGTCGATGCGGGTCTGGCCGTCCTTGCAGTACTTGGCGGCAAAGCCCTCTTCTAGCTGCGCGACTAACTCGTAAAAGTACGCCTTTACAAAGCTGGCAATCGCCGCATCGCGCTTGACTACCATGGACAGGGTTGGCGTCTGCACGCGGCCGATGGTGCAGAGCGCCTTGTTGTGGACGGTATAGGCGCGGGTCAGGTTCATGCCCATCAGCCAATCGGCTTGGCCACGCGCCCGCGCGGCCGCAGCGAGGTGATCGAAGGCCGCCCCCTCCTGCAGGGCGCGGAAGCCGCTCTGGATCGCCTCGTCGGTCAGGCTCGAAACCCACAGCCTGCTAATCGGCTTTTTGCAGCGGGCGTGTTCGTAGATCAGGCGAAAGATGTGTTCGCCCTCACGGCCGGCGTCTGTGGCGCAGATGACGCGCTCCGTCTGGGGGCTGTTGAGCAGTTTTTTGACGATTTGGTACTGGTCGGAGGTCGAGCGGGTCGTCTTGAGCTTCCACTGCTCGGGGATCATCGGTAGCTGGGCAAAGGACCAGCGGCCCTTCCAAGGCGGGCCGTAATCATCCGGCTCGGCGAATTGCACGAGATGCCCTAGTGCCCAAGTGACGATATAGCCGTTGCCTTCGACGTAGCCTTGGCCGCGCTTGCTGGCTCCTAGAACCCGGGCAATGTCGCGCGCCACGCTGGGCTTTTCGGTGAGGACGACGGTAGCCATGGATTTATGCTACGAATCGACTAGCTCCGGCGCAATGATTGACAGGCCGTTTATAGACGTGTACACTATCATGTACACAAGGAGTTTTCTATGCGCTTTGTCTCAGTCCGCGAATTGCGCGGGAAATCGGCTGCTATATGGAAGGAACTCGCGCAGGAGCAAGAGATGGTAATCACTTCCAATGGCAAGCCAATCGCCTTGCTTGCGGCGACATCGGAAGAATTGCTGGAAGAATCGCTCGACACCCTGCGCAGTGCCCGCGCCCTAGCTGCTGTCAACGCCGTGCAGCAAACGTCCACAAAGACGGGTACGGACCAACTATCTGCCGCTAATATTGAGGCCGCGGTCAAGGCTGTGCGCAAAGGGCTGTTGCTCTTGATGGGATCAGAGCCAGAGGAGTTTGAGCGCGAGGCCCGGTTCCTGCTCGCCTTGAAGCTCTTTGAACTTCGCCGCATATCTGCTGGCAAGGCGGCTGAAATGAGCGAGATGGAAAAGCCTGAATTTCTGCTGAAAGCGAGCCAACTGAACGTTGCAGTAGTCGATCTAGACCAAGATCAACTAGAAGCCGAATTCAAGAATGCGTGAACGGCTCTTGGTCGCGGACAGCGGTCCGTTAATCGCCCTCGCCGGCATATCTCATCTCCATCTATTGCCCCAACTCTACAGTCGCATAGCGGCACCTCTTGCCGTTATAGCAGAAATTAGGGCCGGTGAGCATTTATCTCCCGGCCATCGTTTTTTGGACGATATACCGTGGTTGGAGCATATAGAATCTCCTCAACCGCCCGACTCGCTTTCCATCGTCCTAGGCCGCGGCGAAGCCGAAGCGATCACGCTCGCCCGACTACATGCCGATTCTTTGCTCCTACTCGATGACCATCAGGCGCGACGTGCAGCCGAAGCATTGGGACTGTCCATCACTGGCACAGCAGGAATCCTAGTACGCGCCAAGAAAGAAGGGATGGTCGAGACTGTAGGACCTCTCTTGCATAAGATGCGGGAGCAAGGATATTTCCTGAGCGATGCGGTTATTCAATACGCCTGTCGGCAGGCGAGAGAAGCCGCTCCAGTTTCTTGAACAAATCTCCGAAAATCGGATCGCGCCGCACTGTCCGCGCCACCCGCATAAAGTGCCGCGCCGGATCGTGGCTCCAAGTCTTCTGATCGGTCAGCATAGGGCTATGCACCACGTCAGTCGGCACCCACGATGCGTCGAGTAGCCAAGCAACTGCTGACATGTCCCAAATTACCTTGGAAGCGGCGAAGTGGCCTTGGGAATAGGCGGCGAAGATCTCGACCAGATAGTCGCCAATTGCTCCCCGTCCCTTGACGAAGCGTTCCAGTTCCGCCAGCGTCGTCTGCAGGTGAGAGGCCACGGGATGGCATGGAATCTGGACGAGGGGCACGCCGCAGTCGAAGACTACTTGCGCTGCTACGAGATCGCCTTGGAGGTTGAATTCGTCAGCCGTCGGCCAGTAGAGCGCGTGGCCGCCGAGCCAGACCACGACGGTCCGCTCGATGATGGAGGGGTCTTTCAGGATAGCCGAAGCTACGTTGGTAAGCGCGCCGATGGCTACCACGTAGAGCGGGTCAGCGGCGGCGTTGGCTCTGGCAATTAGATCATCGACCGCCGCGCTTTCTTGTGGTGTGTCGTCCCGCAGTATGTCCGTCGCTCCTCGGAACACCAAGCCCTCCGGCGCAATATCCAACCGCTCCAATAGCCGCATGATCTCCTCGTAGCTTTTCTCCATTCCGTCGCCCGGCCCAGACGAGCGGATGTTGTAGAAAGGTGCCGCGTAGATCGCCTCGACCGCGAGCTGATCGGGTGAGAGCAGCGCTTGGACTACTGCGAACTGATCGTCGATCTCGTTGTACGTATCGGTGTCGAGGACTATCCGCACCTTGTCTGTCGGCGGCGTCAGGCGCTCTAGGCGCAGGGCTTCGTCGAGTTTGGGAAATTCCATAACCATTGCGACGCGACCATTGAGCGCCGCTCCTCCTTTCAGCTATTCGCAAACGGATCATATCGCGCTATATTCAAGCGCAGATTGGATTCTGTAACCCACGGAGGAAAGCATATGCCATGCTTGACGGACGAACAACTCGCACACTTTGACGAAGAAGGCTACCTACTAGTGAGGGGGATGCTCGACGTGGACGAGATCATCCAGCCCATTATCGACGAATACCACGGCGTCCTCGACAAGCTCGCTCGCGAACTCTACCAAGCTGGCCAGATCGCATCCACGTACGACGACCTGCCCTTTGGCAAGCGCTTGACGCAAATCGTCGTCGAGAGCGGCCAGATCCACGCCCAGTACTTCGACTTCTCCCTGCCCCAGACGGGTATCGATGCCGATACCCCCTTCTGGGCTGGGCCAGCCGTTTTTCGCTGCATTACCAACCCCGATCTCCTCGACGCGGTCGAGTCCATCGTCGGCCCTGAGATCTGGTCCAACCCCGTCCAGCACGTGCGCCTCAAGCCGCCTGAGCGCCTAGTGCCCAAAAACCACAACGGCCAAGCTCTAGTCAGCGCCACCAACTGGCACCAAGACAATGGCGTGGTCCTGCCCGAGGCCGACGATTCGGAGGTCTTGACGGTGTGGTTCCCGCTCAATGAGGCGACGCTCGAAAATGGCTGTCTGCGGATTATGCCCCGCAGCCACCGCCAAGGGCTGCAAACGCACTGTCCGGGAGGGCCGGGGGGGCTGTGGATACCCGAGCTGTTTATGGACATGGACGCGGCGATGCCGGTGCCCATGCGGCCCGGCGACGTGCTTTTCCTCACTCAACACACCATCCACGGCTCGCTGGCCAACAACAGCGACGACGTGCGCTGGAGCTTCGACTTGCGCTACAATCCAATTGGCCAGCCTACGGGCCGCGACCTCTTCCCCGGCTTTGTCGCCCGCAGCAGAGCTAATCCAGAGAGCGTCTTACGCGATCCAGCGGCGTGGGAAAGGCTCTGGCGCGACACCCGCGACCGGCTGGCGCAAGAGGCGCACACTCCCTTCAACCGCTGGAACGCCGACGCGGCTGTCTGCGCCTAAAGTTGTCAGAGGGTGAATAGACGATACTGGGAAATTCATGTTTTACCTGTAGTCCAATTTCCGGGAATCTGGCCATCCCAATAGGAAGGCAACTGCCAGTAGTGAGCCGCTTCCCGATTGCAAATTAATACAGGTCGAAAACGCCTTTTTTCTAGCACGCATTCCCTCGCCGCATCAGCTACTACTGGATCGTTAAACTCATATGGAGTTTTGCAAACACCATTCTCATCATCTAGTCTGTAACTAAGTGGTGCATGTCCGGTCACAAGAATCGGCTCCGTTCCTCGCCTAGGCCTCAACATCTCATTTAACCCTTCGAATTCCAACCCGATCCAGCCTGCCAGCGGCGTTGGTAGATCAGTTGTCACGGTCATTTGCAGACTCAGTAGATAACGAGAGTCGTCGCTCTGCGACTGCAAGTATGAATGACCTGACAAATCGGACCAAAGGCTTTCGCGTATCAGCGCATCAACACTTGCATCTTGTATGGAAACAATTTGCTCTATGCCCAATTCACGTAGGTTCTTGCGAACGCGTACCTGACCGTGTAGAAGAATCTCTGGAGTACGCTCGCTAGGAGCCGATTTCCAGTATTGACGCGCACGCTGCATCAGCGCCCCGACTGTTTCGCCATCGCGGATGTAACTGATCAAATTCATGTCGGCGGCCCAGATTCGACAAATCCTTTCCACCTCAACTTGGTACAGTCCGCGCTGTGAGCTTGTTTCGGACTCGAAAATGCCTTGTCGGTAATGCCATGCCCGCGCTCTTACCTCATCCGGCCAAAGAAAGAGCGCATCGAATCGGCATGGTCGCGACGGGAATTCGCGCAGGCGAACCAATTCCCACGCGATTTCCAGAATAGAACCATGATCGGTCACAACACCTTGCTCGACAGTATCTCTGAAGTGGCCGCCTCTTAGACGGGTTCCAACCTCGATACCGGGTGCCGCCGTAAGGTATAGATCAGAGCCAACGTCGATTGATTCGAGAGAGAGCTTGGGCATTGAATCACCGTTCCACCGCAGCGAAAACCATTGTGTTATACGACGGACTAGTCCATGTCCGTTTTCACGGTACCACAATAGAACTTGTAGTATCTATGCTGCCGCAATCCAAGCTCCCCGTAGAACGCGGCTGCCGGCGTTGCTTCATTGGCGATTAGGGACATGGATACATTCGATTCCCCGATTTTGTCGAGCAGATGACGCACCAGTCTTCGTCCGTGGCCAGACCGCCTTTGATCAGACTCGATAAAAAGTTCCTGCATGTAATAGTTGATTCGGTCTTGCCAGGGGTAGCAGTATCCGAACATCGCTCCGATCACATCATTTTTGTCGAGGGCTAGGAGGCAATGCTCGGGATCGAACTTCCAGAATCGACTGAGATAGTGATGCGCTTGGGTGACACTCCACGATTCCTCGTACGGCCATTCAGAGAAAACCTTCACGAATAGACGCGCGCAATCTCTCAAGTCCTCTGATGTAATGGCCCGTATCATTACCTAATTACCCCTCATATTCCAACCTCGTTCAGCCTTCCGGTGGCGCAGTCATAGACGAACCCCCGCACATCGTCCTTGTTCGGGATGAACGGGCTGGCCTGAATGCGGGCTATCGACTGCCGTACGTCCTCCGCGAGATCGCCAAACGCCTCTAGGGCGAAGGCCGGGCGGATGCCGGTATCGGCCGCGATCGCGTCCTTCACATCGTCGTCGCGGAACGTCAGCATGCCGCAGTCGGTGTGGTGGATGAGCATGATCGAAGTCGTGCCCAACAGCCGTTGCGAGATCGTCAGCGAACGAATCGCGTCGTCGGTTATCACGCCGCCCGCATTCCGAATCACGTGCGCATCCCCTTCCGCGATTCCCAGCAGACCGTGAACGTCGATGCGCGCGTCCATGCAGGCCACCACCGCCAGTTGCAGTCTTGGAGGCAGGGGAAGGTCGCCCTTGCCGAAGGTCTCGGCATAGCGGGCGTTGTTTTCGAGAAGTTCATTGATAACGGCCATTAGAAATCTCCTTTTACCGTCGGTTGCGCCTGCGTCAGTCCGCGTCCTGCGGGACGATGCAGACCGTGATGATATTTGTATAGTAAAATCAAGGCGATGAACGCCTGCAAGGATGGGGTAAGCTACCTGATCAGCATTTGCCGACCCTTGTTATTAACTGATGTTACGCACCTGGGTAGGGGGCGGTTTCAAACCGCCCCCTACGGCCACCGGCCGGGTCAGATCGAGGACGGGACGCCCGCGCTCCCAGCGGGAATCGGGCCGAAAACCAACCATCGGTCACGTACTGCGTAACGTCAGTTATTAAGCAGCTCGGGGCTATTCAGACCAGACTCTCTCAAATACCAATCGCTCATCGTCGGCTTCTTTGAGTGCGAATACGTCTGGATTCGATAGAGATTCCCATCCATCATAGCCGAAATTAGGGTCCAATGAGTTCAGGATTAGACTCAAGAGGTTGCCATGGGTTACTGCAATAGGGAACCGGTGACCATCGTCGATTAGCTCGGTGATGGCGGCCCAGCCGCGGTCTAATACTTCGCGTGCCGACTCGCCTCCCGGTATCCGCAACTCCAAGTCTCCGAACGAATCGCGGACCACCTCGCGCCAGTTGTCAATCGGACTCCCCGAGAGCGTCCGTTCAATTAGGCGGTGATCCAAGTGGACGGGCAATCCCACTTTGGTAGCGAATGGTTCAACGCTTTGCTGTGCTCGCGTGTAGGAGCTGGAGACGATCATGTCGATCGGATAATCGGACAAGAATCCAGCGAGTGCTTCCGCCTGTTTTCGCCCAATTTCTGTCAGTGCAGCATCCGGGTCTTGCCCTGATGACTGACAATGCCTAATCAGCAACATAGCTCGGTCACGACCACCTAGATTTCAGGTCCGCCTCAATTTCCTGCCAAGGGACTTGCAGTTTTGCGGCTGCGGCCATTAACGCATACACGACGCCGTTGAACTCTTCTGGAATCCCCGTTTCCTGCGTAAACGCTCTCACAAACTCAGCCGATTCCTCGCCTACTTTCTTGCAAATCTCATTGCTGTCTGCAAGGAGCTTTGACGTACTGGAGCCGGTGGGCTTTTGCGCGACTGCGGATATTCTTCGGTACTCCTCTTCCCATGGATTGACGATTTCCCGTCCGATCAATGAGATGTCGCTAAAGCGGACGACCTCGGCGACTTTGAGTCCGGTCTTGGACATTGCGCTTGCGGGCGAGCGTTCCCCGCGATACACCACCTCGACGCACCAGTCGTGCGTGCCTTCTGCCACGGTGTTCTCCGTGTCTCCAGCATAAGCAACAATACTGATCTGCAGTTTGCTGGATTGGAAGCGCTGCGACAGATACTGATGAGAGGATAGTTCGTACTTCTTGTTCACGGCAATGGACACCATTGCGGACGAATCTGGAATTCGCCCTTCGCGATTCAACAGACAAAGGGCTGGCCGATAGAACTGAGCATTTGGATCGAACCAATCGTAGGTGTTGAGGACTCCAAGTGGAGAGTCCCCAGCGCCCAGCATGTACTCGTCGAAAAGATCGTCTCCCGTGAGGCCGTACGCGACTTCTCCGCGTAGGAGGCAATCGTCAACTCGTTGGGGCACATCCTCGCCCCGCGCCGAAATTATTTCGAGAGTTCCCACGCTCTCGTCAACTCGGGTGAACTCGCCTCCGTCGCTAACGCCAATTTCACTCAGGAGATTGTTCACATATTCGTGCAGACCACTGTTCTTGGGAATGTAGAGTTTGGCTTTTGGTTCAGGGATGAATAAACCGATTGCTTCGCGAAACATGTGTTACTCCTTTTGCACACGGTTAGGTCAATATCCGACCAATCAGACCAACTTGCAATGACAATTCTCCCTCCGGTCGGATGAGGAATCAAGGGCTTGGAATTCGCCGAATCCACAGGCGAATTTGCGCTGGGGTGGGCAGTCGAACATTCTCGGGAAGCGCGGCGAGTCGGTCCTCTACTTGCGCGGCAGATGAGGCGGCCAAGTCCGCCAGCGAATGAATGCCGGCTTTAACCAGCAGATTGCCGTATTCTACGCCAATGCCTTGGTGCAGGTATAATTCGACGAGGCCACGGGTGGTTTGAGTGTATTCGCGGCCCAATTTCCCTTCCATTTGCCGCCAAATTTCCGCCGGTCCTCCAGCTTCCAAATCGGTCAGATAGACGATGCCTTCGTCCTGCAAAAAAGCCCGAGCGGCCGGGTCCAGACTATCCACTTTGGCCAAGCGCGGCTTCACCGAGCCGACGTTCCAGTAGATGTAGTGGTTGACCGTCAGAGCGAAAGC
The DNA here is from genome assembly GCA_965116675.1 of Candidatus Latescibacterota bacterium. GTDB lineage: Bacteria > Latescibacterota > UBA2968 > UBA8231 > UBA8231. Next base: position 3,912,707 of record OZ220721.1, on the reverse strand, counting down.
CGCGGCCAAAAGGACGATAACGAGCGCATTCCAGACCTTGATCGACTCGGGCCTCTGGTCCCGGTGCTCTCCCAATGGCGGTGCCAATCTGTACCAGACCAACAGGCGATAGACTAGAGCGCATTCCACGGCAAAGGGAGGAAAGCCCAAAAAACCGGCGAGCGGCATCTCAAAAAGTTTCAATTCTTCAAAAAAGGGCACTGTGTAGATCCACTTAACTTGGGCCCAGTAGTTGAAGAATTCCCACAGGCCACCGGCGATGAATCCGGCCAGTAGCTGGCGGGTCAGCGGACCGTAGTCGCCGCGTGCCAACTGATGCAGCAAGCTGTCGGGCAGGCGGCGGTATTCGACGGGAGCCAAGATCAGGATAAAGGCGAGCCAAGTGAGCGGGAAGAAGAAGCGCGGCCACACAAGGACTAGAGCTAGCCCGATCAGGCCGGCTATTTGTAGGAGAGTTAGACGACGGGGAGTCATCGACCAACGACGGCCCCGCCAACCGGCGGCCACGCCGCGCAGTCCCAAGTAGTACTCCAACCACAGTAGGCCGGGAAAAACAGTGGCGAAGGAGAAGACGGCGTTCAGTGTCTGCAAAACAGGGTGGTCGAGGACGAAGATGTAATACCAGTTTTGCAGACGGAAATTGATCAACTCAAAGGCGTACCACCCCACTGCGGACCAAAAAAGGATCAGCAAAAAAGCCGGACCGCAGCGGGCGATGAGCGAGCGTCCTTCCCGCCACTGGATGAGTCGATCTAGGGTCCAAATGATGCCATACCAAGCGCAGAGGTAAAACAAGGTGGTCACAGGTTCCACCCTGAGCAGCATGAGGACGAAGGAAACCCCGATGAACAAGGGGCCTAATAGAAGCAGTAACGCGGACTGGAAACGGCGCGAGTCCAGCGGCGCGGAACAGGTGGTCATTGGGAAGGGTCGAGTTCCAAGACCGCGGCCAAGCTGTCGCCTTGGTGGACGCGGTTGAAAACTCGCAGGCACAGGATCAAGCCTTCTTGGGTCGATACCACTTCCTCGCGCCGCTGCCCCAGATGATTGACCACTGTGCCGATTACATCGCCCGGTTGCACGGGTGCTTTTAGTTTTACCTGAGGCTCAAAATAACCGGCAAAGGGCGCTGGATAATTGATCTGTATGTGTCCAGAGTTTTCGCGGTCATCCTCCACGGTGTACTCGGTGCGCAGGGGCGGTAGGGTGCGGTCGATCATGTCTAGTTCGGCCAAGACGTTCAAGCAGCCCTCGAAATAGGCATCCGCGCCCTGGGGGTCGCACGTACCACCGCCCATCCACTCGGCGTAGATGGCTGGTACGTGCGCATCGCGGGCCACCGAGAGCGTGCGTCCGTCGAGGTGAGCTGAGGTGCCCCAGATGATGGGCATATTCAGTGCGCGAGCCATGCGCCGTTGCACGTCGAGGACGGTTTTATCGGGATGTAGGGTGTACCCCACGGTGGGATAGAATTCCATGACGATCCCGCCGCTGTGCAGGTCGATGAGATAGTCGGCCCGGCGGATTTCTTGGCTGACGGCGTGGGCTGTGCGCTCGGTGATCGAGCCGTCGGGCCGGCCCGGGCAGGTGCGGGCCAAGTCCAGCTCGTCCTCAGCCGTGCGCTGGCCGCGCCAATAGGCCGCCTCGTTGACTACGGGGATAGCAGTGAGACGACCTCGCAGGTCCGTTGGATCGAGGTGGTCCAGCAGGCGGCGGATGGCTGCCATAGACTCGAACTCGTCGCCGTGGACGCCGCCTAGGATCAGCAGGTTGGGACCTTTTTGGGTTCCTTCTATTACTTGTTGTTGCAGGGTGATTGTCGGAGGCATAGGGCAATCCTACATCATTTACAAGGTGATCCGCAGATGGACGCAGATGGACGCAGAATAGTAGAAACAAGACGATCCATCGCTCGAATCGTTCAAATCATTCCGCATTGCTATAGTTGGCTGTCTTTCAACTGTCATCGCGATAGGGACCTGTATCAATGCCGGGTAAGGTGTGTTCCAAAAGGTCCAAGGTTTGGCTGGTGAAGTACGGGTGTCCGGGTTCGGGCCAGCCGAACAGGCCGCGCACTCGGGGCGTAGTGGCCGTGAAAAACGGCAGCATGTGATCGCGTTCGCCGTAGATGAAAGGATTGGCGAATCGGGTCCAGCGGTCGTTGTCGCGGCGGCACATGGACAGAGTCCAAAAGGCGCGCTGCATGCGCTTATTGGCAAAGGGTTGGGCCGCGTGGACTAGGTACGACGAGTAGAACGCAGCCGACCCCCGCCGGCCAGTGGAGGGGACCGGAGCGGCTAGTTCGGTGGCTTGGCGCAGGTCTTTGAAGGACCCACCCGCGGCATTGCCTTGTGCAAGCGCCCGCACAAAAGCGGGACCAGCCACTTTGTGCGAGCCGGGGATGACCAGCATGGGGGCACCGTCATCTTCGACATCGTGCAGATACACTCCCGAATTGACGTAGTCGAAACGGCCTGTTTGGTCGTAGGGCGGCAGCAGGCAATTGGTATAGTGGTCAATGTGGTAGCCCTCCCAAGGGTTGTCGGGATGGCGCTTGTCGGTAGGCCCCGAGCGCATGAAGAGGTGGGCATTGCAGTAGCTGGCTTTTGCGCCCAAGCATTGCTCAAAAATGTCGAGGTAAGTCTCGTTTTCGATCAGCCGATCCAGAGTCGGCGCACCCACGGGAAACTGCGAGCGGCCCTCGGAGTGGTCGTGCGTGGTGGTGAAGCCGTCCGAGACCCCAGAGGCGTCGCCTTGGTCGCAATCGGACAACCATTGCTGGAAGGATTGACCGTAGAAAATCTGTTCCATCGCCGCTAGGGCATCGTCCATCTCGTCGGCGGAGAACAGGTCGGGGACGATGATATAGCCGTCGCGGTGGAACTGGTCGAGTTGGGCTGGCGTTAGGCTCATGGGGTCTCAATATAGTATAGGTTGAGGTTGGTTTTTAGGCGGTTGGTGGTAAGATACCGCACTCGACTAGCGAGTCAACTAGGGGAGGAAGCCGGCCTTTAATGAGATTTCCGAACTTTTTCACCTTCGTCTTTGAACCTGTACTTTCCGGGCGGCGTCTTTACTTGCAGAGAGCCTCGATGCAGATACCGGACCCACAACTCATAGCGCAAATAAAAGAACACGACGCCTGCGCGTTCCAGCAGTTCTTTGAGCGCTATCGGGAGCAGATCCACGATCACGTGCGCTGTATCGTCCGCGACGATGCGAGTGCTAACGATGTAGTGCAGGAGGTTTTCTTGCGGGTGTGGAACCGGGCTGGTCAATGGAGCGGTCGAGGGTCTGCGGCTGCTTGGCTGTTCCGCATCGCCACTCATCTTTCCCTAACTCACCTGCGCACTGTGCGAAGGCGGCGAGAGCAGCGGCTGGAAATGCTGTCTGAAACCGTGGAGCAGGAGACGCAGCAAGTGCCCGAATGGATGATTGAGGCTGCGTCTGAGCGCCCCGACGCCCGAGTGGAACGGGCCGACCAGCAACGCTGGCTGCGGCGACAGGTACAAGAACTGTCCGAGGACAAGCGCGAGGTTTTCCGTCTGATCTACGACGCCCAAGTTGAAGTGCGGGACGCGGCCGAACGCTTGGGCATTCCCGAAGGCACCGTAAAGTCGCGGCTGCACCACGGTCGCCGTCAACTCTCACAGGCCTGGCAGGCCATCCATAACCCGGAGGAACATGAATGACATTGAATCTCGACGTACCTTGGCATAGGGAGTCTTTTGACCTTTTCGTCCACCAGCGACTGCCCCAACTCTTGGGTGAGCGCTTGCCGCTGGCCGACTATCAAGTCGAACAACAGGACTCCTATACTTTTTCCATTAAACTGAGCTTGGGACTCGGCGATGCCCCGGTCGAAGTTGAGTACCGGGATTTGCCTCGGCCCGACCGCGATGGCCTTTTCCACATTGAAGGCAACTATCGGGTCGTGGTCCCCTATCCCGACCGGCGCGAACTCGATCAAGCGCGGATTCTCTGTGTGGGCGAGCAGCTCTACGACTTTATCGACCGAAGGTTGGAGGCGGCCCCCGAGCAGTTGGCTTGGGATGGCGACTTAGTGCGCAACTGGCTGCCTTTGGACGCTTGGATGCGCGACTTCCACCTAGAAGAAACTTCGCAGTATCTACAGGCGACTAACTGGCTCGACCGCCATACCCATCTGCGGCGGCTGACTTTGATCCCCGTCGTCGTCGAGCCGTTTGACGGCCAAGACGTTTTCCCCTACAGCCAATACGGCCTAGTGTGCCCCTACTGCATCCCCGAGGGCCCCAATATCGGCCGAATACTGGAAGTAGCCCGCGGTGCTCGCATCCGCGACGGCAAGCTCGAACGGCTCGACGACGCGCCCGACAGCATCTTGGGTTTTTCGGCTTCCATGGTGCCCTTCTTAGAACACGACGATTCCAATCGCGCCCTGATGGGCGTCAATATGATGCGCCAGTGGACGAGTGCTGCCGATACAGCGGCACCGGTCCACTCCACGGGTTGGTTCCGCCAGCAGCACGACCAGCGCTTGGCCTCCAAGGGCCACAAACCCGAGCCGGCCCTAGTGCAGACGGGATACGAGCCCGAAGCCGCCGATTTTTGGGGCGGCTACAATCTGTTGACCGCCTTCATCATGTGGGACGGGGACACGTTTGAGGATGGCTTGGTCATTAGCGAGTCGGCCGCGGCGCGGATGAACTTTCCCGCCGCAGTGGGGGTGGGCGACAAACTAAGCAACCGCCACGGTGCCAAGGGAGTGGTGACGCGCATCCTGCCCGATGCCGACATGCCCCAGTTGCCCGATGGTGCGCCGATAGAGCTCATTTTCAGCCCCACCAGTATGGTTTCGCGGCTCAACTTCGGCCAGCAGCGCGAGGCGGTCATGGGTCGCCTCGCACAAGCCGCCGGATGCCCAGCGGTGGTGCCGCCTTTCCAAGCACCCAGCGAAGAGACGTTGAAAGCGCGTCTGGTCGAGGCGGGACTGCCCGAAGACGGCATGGAGCAACTGACTCTCAAAGGTGCAAAGCTGCCCTATCGCAGCACCGTGGGGTGGGTGTACTGGGGCCGTTTGGCGGCCCACACCGCGGCCGAGCACTTGGAAATCGCGGTGGCAGGAGTCGGCGGACCAGAGCTCGACATGATGGCCTACGGCGCTTTGTGCGAGGCCGGGGCCGTAGCCAATATCCACGCTTTGTTCAATACGGCCGCGGCTGAGCGTCCCGACGCCAACGCGCTAGGCCAGCGCTTGGCTTCTGGCCCAATATCCCCGTCTCCTCCTCCGGCTCCACGCTTTGCCCTATTGCAGCAGTTGTTGAGTATGGCCGGGATACGAGCCGAGTTGGCGAACGGGGAGTTGTGCTTCTCCTTTGCCGAGCCCGAGGGGCTGACCTTGGCCCACCCAGTGCCGCATCCGTGGGCCCCAGGACGCCAAGTGGGGACGGTGGGAGCTCTCGTCGCTTTGCCCGCAGGAGCCGAATTCGACCCGATCCGAGACTGCTACGAGGATTTGGTCGAAGCCAATACGCGCTTGCAGCGCATCGTCGATAGTGAGGCACCCGAAGCCCTGACCGAGCCGGCAGTGGCGCAGGTAGCCCAACGGGTGGAGTATCTTTTTACCGCGTTGTTGCGGCCGGAGCACCTCCACTTCCGGGCTAGACCATTATTTAGCGGCCGGGCCGCGCTTGTCTCGGAGTTCGAGTTGGAGCTCGACCAAGTGGGCCTGCCCGAGGAAATGGCTTGGGCTTTGTTCGGGCCTCAGGTAGAGCGAGAGATAGATCGCGCAGAGGAAGTGGCGCAGCGTTCGTCCCGAGCGGCTGAGGTTCTGGACGCGATCATGGGGCGTTCGTGGGTGCTGCTGTACAGCGCCCAGCGGGTGCTGGTTGACGATGGCCCGGCGTCCACCGCGGTGGTGGCCTTTCGTCCGCAGCGTTTGGCCGGGGCCGCAGTGCGCGTTCATCCGCGCGTTTGCCGACTGATGGAGCTAGATTTCGACGGCGATCAGATCGAGGTGTTTTTGCCCCTCACTGCGGAAGCCCAGGCCGAAGCCGAGACTGTGCTGTCGGTGGCCGGACACATTCAGCGCGATGCAGATATATGGCGCTACGTGGCCGACAACTACCACGGCATGATATGGGGCTTGGCGCAGCTCTGCCGCACTGAGGAAGGCCGCGCCGAAGTGGAGCGGCTGACCGGAGCGGACGTGGATGGCAGCCGGCTATTTTCCAAGCACGACCTCAATCGCTTGCTAGCTCAGGTACTGCAACGCGAGGGTTTGCAGCGAGCGCTGGAGGTACTCGACCAGTTGACGCGGCGCGGCTTTGAGGTCTGCAAGCAGTCGGGGGCCTCCTTTAATCCCTTCCTAGGTTCAAGTAAGGAGTGGCCTGAGCAACCCAAAGAGGCCGATTGGGACGAGTGGCAAATGTACAGCGACGAGTTAGTGGCGGCTTTCTACCAGCAGGCCGATTTCGACGACAACGACTTGGGGCCTTTGGCCTTGTTGTCGCTGTCGGGGGCGCGTGGCAACCAACATCAGTTGATCCAATACGTGGGCGGCGGTCTGCTCTATCGGGAAGATGGCAGTCTGTTCGCCCAGCGCGGCTGTCGGCGCGACGGCCTGTCGGTGGAAGAGATCAAAGTGCGGACACCGAGTGCCTTATGGTGGGGGCTGGCTGCCACCAATCAGCGCTGGACTGAGGCGCAGGAAGCGGCCTTACAGCCTGTCCGTGCCGATTACCACGTCTTGGGCCGAGCCGCTAGGGCCGCGCAGCCGGGCGTAGTCTTTGCTAGAGCGGCTGAGCGCGGCGGGGTTGATCCGCTGACTAGCTTGTTCAGCCGGCTCTTTGTGGGATTGACGGGGGACTAAACGGGCGGCGTTTACTGCACCACTGCTTCGTCACCCAAATGCTCGCGGATCCACGCTTTCAGTGGCACGTCTTCTTCTTTTGGCGAAGTGTAGCCGTGCCCGCCGCTCGGGCCAGCACCTAATAGCTGCTGGCGGATCGGATCGCAGCGGTCCATCAGGTGGTCCACCGTCATGTCGTCGCGCGGCCGCAACCAGCGGTAGCTATAGCCGTAGAACAGCGCCCTGCGCGCGTCGGGCGAAAAGTTGTGCCCAGCCGCGTGCCAGATGCGCCGGTCGAAAAATACCGCGTCTCCCGCTGCCACTTGGATCGGCGTTGCGCCCGCTGGGTCTAAGTCCTCATCCTCGGGCATTTCCAGCTTGTTTTTTAGGTGCGAGCCAGGTACGGCGTGGAAGTTGCCGCGATTGGTCTCGGTGCAGTCGGTGAGAAAGTACGCCACTTTGAGCGAGACCCTCGGCCGGGGCTCAGTCTCCATGTCGATGTTGAGCCGTCCGCTGTCTTGATGCCAGCCCAGCCGCTTGCGCGCGGGCACGACGCCGTCTAAAGGCGGAGTGACGATCAAGTGCGAGTGGTAGAGCTGAATGTGCCAGCCCAAAATCCCGAAGACCTTGGCAAACGTCTTTGGCCAGTCGAGCAACTCCAGAAAGAGTTCGTCTTTGCCGATAAAGTCGAAAAAGTTGTGCATCTGGTGCTTTTCCAGTCCCTTTTGCCGCCGGGCTTCGGCGTCGAGGCGATCGACGATGGGGATGAACTGGGCTACCAAATCCAAGGGCAGCACATCGCGGACGATGAAGAAGCCGTCCTCCTCAAATTGGCGGCGCTCCTCCTCGGTCAACGCGTATTGCAGGCAGGTTGCATCCATGGGAAACCTCCAAATTGTAGGCAGTCCAATAGTATTTCAATTAACGGACATTACGCACAGGCTCCTAGGTATGGGATGCTTCGCTTCGCTCAGCATGACAAGTGCTGGTTTGCTGCTTCATCGGGTCATGCTGAGCGAAGCGGAGCGGAGTCGAAGCATCTATACCTCAATGCCTATGCGTAACATCACTCAATAATGGCTAGGCAATCGCCGCACTGATCCTGGCACTACCGGCTCGCCACGGTGAGCGCTCGCCACGGCTGCAAAGCACAGTGCCAAACTCGCCAGATTGGCGCGGGCACTGTTGTTAGGTTCGCGGCCCTCCTTGACGGCGCAGAGTAGTTCGGCCATGGTCCCGTGAAACCCCTGCTCAAACCACGTCCCCACAAGCTGTGGCCGGGCCACACCTGCTCCGGTGTACAAGACGATTTCTTGCTCCGTCAGATCCACGCCGCTGGTCCCTATGGTACCCTCCGTGCCGACTAGATAGGTGTGATCCTGTTGTCCTTGGCGGGTGTTGCCGTTAAAGAAGATCGTCGCCTGCGCGCCCGCGCACTCAATTGCCGCTTGGGCCAAAAGCGGCGGTTTGGCGTCCTGACCGGCTGCGTGCCGGGCTGAAGCGTGGACCCGTTGCGGCGTCTCACTGCCTAAGAGCACTGCCGCCATATCGAACCAGTGCATTCCAAAGTCGTAGAGCACCAGATCTTCCACTGCGTCAAAGGCAGAGCCAGCGATCCAATTGTGGTCCCAATGCACGGCGAACTCGACGCTCTGCACTTGGCCGACCAAGCCGGCGGCCACGGCGTGGCGCATGTAGCTAAAATGCGGTGCCCAGCGGCCATTCTGGTTGACGGCCAGTTGCACGCCGCGCCGCTCGGCCCGGGCAATGAGCGCCTCGCCCACATCCAAGTCGAGCACAAAAGGCTTCTGACTGAGGACGTGTTTGCCTGCGTCAATGGCCGCTTCGAGGATCGGCAGCCGCTCCTGCGGATGGGGCGTGACGTCCACCACTTCGATATCGTCGCGGGCGAGCAGATCCCGATAGTCGAGGTACGTATCGGCCTCGGGGTAGAACTCCCGCTGCCGCTGCTCAACGCGCCCCCGATCGCGGCTGCACAGGGCCGCGACCTCATAGCCAGCGTTTTTATACGCTCGCAAGTGCATCTCGGAGATACCGCCGCAGCCGATCAGGCCGATCTGCGGATGATAGGCCGCTGGATCGCGCGGCTGGTAGGGCAAGTCCGGGGCTGCTATTGCTGCTTCTGATCCGGTTTTACCTCGGCCGTAGCCGCTGTCTTGGCTTTCTGCCATGAGCTATTGAAGAAGCGGTAATGTCCGTTTCTGCGCGGCGCTTTGGTAGGCCGTATCGACAATCTGTTGGCCGATGCGGCACAGCGCTGGCGAGAGCGGTCCCTCGATGGGTTGGTCCTCTTCGATGCAGTGAATCACGTACTGGACGGGATTCTGAAACGGCGGTTCGAGCGCGTCCACCGGCCGTTCTTCGGTCGCTGGCTGCGCCCGCGTCTGCACGCGGATTACCTCCTCGTAGTCGTAGGAACTGATCGTGCCCTCGCTGCCGACGATCGCGAAGCCGCACTTGGGCTGGGGTTGCAGGGTCCAGGGGTCGGTAAAGGTGCCCCAGCGCGTCTCGAATTTCGACAGGCCCCGCTCGTAGCGCGCGACGGCAATGCAGTGCTCATCTACTTCAAGCCCTTGGGGCTGATCTACGGTGGCCGTCACCTCAATCGGTGCCCGGCCGTCCATGTACCAGGTACCCAATGTGGTGCCGTAGCCTAAGTAATCCAACAATGAGCCGCCGCCCGCGGCCTTTTTGTAAAACCAACTCGTGGGCTTTTCGCGCTCGACGTCGGCGGCGGTGCGCTCCACTTTGTCGGCGAGGTGCCACAGAGGCCCTCGGTTGCCGTCGTAGTAGTGGACTTCGATTACCTCGCCGATCTCGCCTTCGACAGTGAGCCGCCGCGCCGTGCGGTGTGGTGGATACCATGCCAGCGGCCAATTGATCGCCAACAACTTGCCCGTCCCCTCCATGGCCCGCTGCATCCGGTCCGCCTCGGCGAGGGTGGCGGCGAAGGGTTTTTCCATGATGATGTGTACGCCGAAGGGCGCGACCTTTTCGGTCCACGCCCCGTGTTCGGCGGTAGCCGGGCACAACAGGGCGATGTCCGGCTGGGTCTTTTCCAGACACTCCCGATAGTCGCTGAAAACCCGGTCGGCTGGAATGGCAAAATCCGCGCACGCCTGCCTCATGCGCTCGGGCTGCTCGTCGCAGATGCCGACGATTTCGACGTCTGCGTGCTCAAAGGCCATGCGCAAATTGTCGCCCATGTGCAGATGGTCGAAGTTGATCCCAGCGATTTTCCACTTGCTCATGGTATCCGTTCCTCGCTCCATTAGACGACAACGAAGGCTATGACGTTGGTCGCTGCTCAGCTCGCAAGCTGTGCCCAAGCGGTTACATGGGGCGGCAGAGCAAGCGGACGTTTCGCCGCTACCACTTCTTGCCGAACCCGCTCGGCTAGGGTTTCTACATCGACCTCTTCCGCGGTGGCGATCCCGAATTCTTCTATGAGCGGAAGCATGCTGCGAAAGCTGTTGGCCGCGAATGGATACCCGGCCCAAGACTCCGGTCCGCCGACCGGATACTCGCAATGCATGTACGGCTCGGGCAGGCCGGCCTCGACGAATGCGCGGTACAGGCCGAAGCCCATATCAATATGCGCCCCGGCACGCTCGAACACTGCAAGAACCCAATTGATCAGGTTGTTTGCCACCGGCGTATCTGGACGCTCCATCTGCCGATAGGGAGTGAAATCAGCCTCTTGAAAAGCTACGATCCCCCCTGGGCGCAGGCGGGTTGCGAGCTGTTTCAGGGCGTCGGCGGGATCGGCCATGTACATGAGAACCAGCCGGCCAATCACGGCGTCGAAGTCGTTTCCCAACTCCAAGGTCCGGGCGTCCCCCGCGACAAATTCGACGTTGGTGAACCCGGCTGCCTGCGCCCGTGCCCGCGCCGTTTCGAGAATCTCCGGATTTACATCCACGCCCACGACAGCCCCTTCTGGCCCGACCAACCCAGCGGCTGTCAGGGCCACGTCCCCGGGGCCGCTGCCAATGTCGAGCACCTTCATCCCGCTGCTGATGCCCGCCTCTCTAAAAAAGCGCCGCGTCACAGCGTCGTACAGTTGCGACTGCTGAATCAGACGGTCCTCTTCCCCTTGGGTGCGTCCCATCGTATATGTTGCATCGCTCTTCGACTCGCTCATGGATTCAATCCTCCTTTTCTGAGCTAACTTTTTTGGTGCGATAGTTCCTAAGTGTTGGGCAACCACGCAGGCTACCCATTGTCCGCAGAGCGCCTAGTGCGCTGAGGACAGTCCGGTATTCAAGATATTTTTGTGCAGAAAGTCAAACGCCGCGTTTCTTGGTCGCAGTCGCACTGGTAGCGAATAGACCGCTCTCTCCACCCAGCTTGTCTCCGGCAGCCAATCGCCCAATTTTAGGCCCGATGCCAACTATGTGCTTGGACGTAGATGTCCATTGAGGGAGCAGCCTCCGCTTTCTTGCGCGAGGCAGGACATCAAAAACGAAAAGGATCGCGCTATGAACCAACCCAAGATCATGTACTACCACGACGGCCGGCATCCCCACATCTACCGCTACGAGCCACCCATGGCCCCCGAGGAATACATCGCCTTGGTCGATGAATTGGCCGGTACCACGGTCGAAGCCATCGCCTTCTGCTTGGGCGAGGGCCGCACCATGCTGCACGACACCCGGACCAGCGAGTTGATGGGGCACAATGTCGAGGTCTGGGATCACTACGTCTTTCGCCGCGCTTGGCAAAACGCCAAGTCCCTCATCGACGCCGGCCACGACCCCTTGCGCTTGGTCTGCGACCGGGCCCACGAATTGGGCATTCAGGTTTATCCCCTCCTGATCGTACAGCGCGGCGGCGTTGACCACGCCTCGACGCGCTGCTCCAATTTCCGCATCGAGAACCAGCACCTCGAAATTGGCGCGGCTGGCGATCTCGACCCGGAGTTCCCCGGCTTGGACGGCCTCGACTTCAAGCACCCGGAGGTCCGCGACGAGCGCTTTGCCATTGTCGAAGAAGTGATGGGCGAGTATCCGGCCGACGGCTTTGAACTACAGCTCAACCAAATGCCCTATTTCTTCCACCCCGACGAAATTGACGCTGGCCGCTCCCTGATGACCGACTGGATCGGCCGGGTCCACGAAGCGGTCAAACAAAGCGGCACCGACAAAGAGCTGGTGGTGCATATTCCCGACCGCTTGGAAGATTGCGCCCGCGCTGGACTCGACCCGGAAGAGTGGGTCAAACGGGGTCTAGTCGATGTGATCGTCGCGGAAAATTTCGGCGAGAATTACCGCCTGAAAATGCAGGCCGACTTCGCGGAATTCCTCGGCCTCACCCAAGGGACGTCCTGCCGCCTATTGGCCCCCTTGAACGGCATGGTTTTTTCCGACCGCTTGCTCGACGCGCCCCTATCTATGCTGCGGGCCGCGGCCTGCAATTTTTGGGATCAAGGCGTTGACGGCCTGTACGTCTCCGAGTGGTTCCACTTGTGGCCGTACGAGGCGTCCTTTTACGAGAAGCTCAGGGAGTTGCCCTACCCCAGCATTATGGCGGCCAAGGACAAATACTACTTCCTGCTCACTAACACCCAAGACGGTCCCCCGATCAGTCGGCCCAATCCGCTACCGCGTCAATTGAATCTGGACCAACCCGTTGAATTGGAATTGACCATTGCCGACGATCTGCAAAAATGGGGGGAAGTTGATCGCGTCCACGAAGTTTTGCTGCGCTTCCGCGTCCACGGCAATGTCGAGACCGACCGCATTCAGTTTGCGCTCAACGGCCAAATTCTACCCGACGACCTGCGGCGCAAGATCAATTCGCTCTACAAAATGGACGGCCCGCGCTACCGGGTGATGGGCGGGTACTGGCACATTTTCAAATTGGACGCGGCCCACTGGCCGGTGCGGGGCAAAAACCGCATTGAAGTGACGCTGTTGGAGCGCGACGCGGATTTGGCCGATCCCTACTGTACGCTGACCGATGTCGAGTTGGAGACCAAGTACCTGAAGGGTAGGAACTTCCACCGCGCGTATGTCGATCCTGACCTAGGACCCTACCAACACCGGTACTGACGACCGCTCATCGCTCCAACACCGTCCTCTCTTCCACCAATCGCGCCATCATCTGAGCAAATTCAGGCGTGCCGTCGTCGTCCCAGTACTCGGTCTCAATGGGCGCGGCGTAGCTGTGGGGCATCCCACCCCGGGTCCAGTCGGGCCGGATCAGGAAATGGCGCGTCGTTAGGGGATCGTATCTATTGTACATGCGCGTCCCATTGGCGAATTGCGATTTGACGATCCACGGCTTGATGGGCGGCAATTCCCGGCTCGTTAGCCGTTCCAACTCGTCGCGATCCAAGGTCAAACCCAAGCCCGGCTTTTCCGGCACTCGAATGAGACCATTAATCGGCTCTAGGCGCTCGCTCACCACCTCGTCCTTGAGAATTTCGCTGCTGTCGATAAAGTGAAAGGTGGCGGAGGGAAAGGTCGCCATCATGTGGCAGACCATGGCCCGGGTGATCGTGCCGCCCACGTTTTGCAGCATGAACGGTATATTGCCAGCGGCGAACAGCCCGGCGGCGCGGATCGCATCGCCAAATTTCTGATGGCCGCGCATGTACACGTCTCCCGCCCCCATCAGCACCTCGTACGTGGCGTCCAGCGGCGCTTGGTGGCGCACGATGGGCAGGGGAATGCGCCGACGCAAATCAATCGACGCCAAGGTGTCGCCGGCATTGATCGAGTCTTCAAAGCAGCCGGCAATGGGATACTGGGCCAACTTCGCCAGCAGGTCCGGCATGTAGTCATCGGTGCCACCACCGGTGAAATCGTAGTGGATCTTGAATCCGGGCGGAGCCACGGCCTGCATGGCGTCGGTCTGGTCGAAGACGTTCTCAAAGGGCGACAGGTGGAACTTGAGCCAAGTGTAGCCTTGGGCGGCGTAGTTCTCCACGGCCTCGGCCATGTGGCTGGGGGCGCTCGACACGGTCCAACTGCCCACTGGCACCCACGAGCGGTACTTCTGGCCGAAGAGCTTGTACACCGGCACTCCCGCGGTCTGGCCCATCAAATCGTACATGGCCGTGCCCAGCCCGATGGAGACTTCGTCGCCCATCCACTCGAAGGGGTTGCTGCCCAAATACTGATCGATTATTTCCTGCGGCTCGGTGCGGCCGCTCTCGCCTAGGCCGATCAGACCGGTATCGGTGTGGGCTATGTACACCGTGCGCCGGGTCACGCCTTGGTAGTGGCTGACCGGATAGGCGATCCAGTCTTGGTACTCTAGGCTGATTTCGTGGACTTCTATCTCAGTGACTTTCACGACGCCTCCTATTGGTTTGGTCGTTAAAAACCGCAGGTCAGTCTTTGACTGCAAAGAGAATTTTGTAGAGCACCGGCACGAACAGCAAGGTGATCACAGTGGCAAAAAGCAAACCCACCATGATGGCCACCGCCATCGGCTCCCACATCAGTCCACCGCCAAGATAGAGGGGAATAAGCCCCAGCGTCGTCGTGCAGGTGGTCAGCAAGATGGGGCGAAAACGCTGCTGCGCCGCGGCGACAATCGCCTCAATAGACGTCCGCCCGGATTGGTTCAATTCGATTTGTATGCGGTCTATGAGCACGATCGCGTTGTTGATGACGATACCGGCCAGCGAGATCAATCCGAGAAAGGCGAAGAAACCAAAGAACGAGCGGAAGACGAGCAGCCCGGCGATGACCCCGATCAGGCCGAGCGGAATGGTGCTCAGCACGATAAAGGTCTTGCGGAAGGAGTTGAACTGAACGATCAACAGCGCCAGAATGATAAAGCCGGACAGCGGCAGCTTGGCGACGACCGCGCTCATGGCCTCGCTGCTCTGCTCCGACTCGCCGCCCAACTCGTAGCGATAGCCCGGTTTCCACGATTTGCTGTCTTTTTCGAGCCAAGGGATGAGCACGTCGGTGATATCCTGCGCCGTAAAACCGCTTTTGGCATCGCAGGTCAAGGTCAAGGTGCGGTACAGGTCGCGCCGTTTGATCTTGGCGAGTTGCCACTGAGGCACGATCTGCGCCACTTGTCCTAGCGGCACGTTTTTGCCCGACCCCTGGGCGTAGATGTTGATGCTCTCCAGTTGGCGCACATCCACATCCTGACTGCTTTCGTTGCGCAGGACAATGGGGAGACTCTGGTCGCCCTCGCGGAAAGCACCCGAATTGAACCCTGTGAGTGCGGTCTGCAACGAAAGGGCGATATCTTGGTTGGTCAGGCCAGCGTTTTGCGTCCTAGACTGGTCGATGTCAACGACGACTTTTTTGATTTTAGGCCCCCAATCGTCGCCGATATTCTGCGCCCTGGATATTTCGTTGAGTTTTTGCTTGATGCGCTCGGCGAGGCCGAACAGTTCGTTGGGATCCGGCCCTGTTATCCGCACGGCCACGTCACTGCCGCCACCGCCACCGGCCAACCGCGAAACTCGTATTTCGGCATCGGGAAAGGAGCGGAAGCAAAAGGCATCCAGACGATCAATTACCCACTGGTTATCGTCGCCCGAACTGGTGTTGAGCAACATATGGGCGTACCCCGAGTTGGCTTCGCCCGACTGATAACCCTGGTCGTAGGAGGGCGGCCCCTCGCTGACAAAGGTCGCCCAGTCCGTTACCCCGCGCTGTCGGTTTTCGCTCACCAAGAGGCTATCCGCAATGTACGACTCGAGCCGTTCTACCCGGGCAGTCGTCGTCTCGATCTTGGTGCCCAAGGGCAAATTCAGGTTTACCGTCAATAGGTTGCGTTCGCTGTCGGGAAAGAAGATGAACGGCAAAAAACCAAAGCCGAAAAGCGACAATACAAACAAACCGGCGATGATCCCCATAAATGAATGAGGACGCGCAAGGGCCTTGAGGAGCAGCTCTTTATATTGGCTGTTGAGACGATCGATGAAAGTGCTTTTCTCGGAGTGAGAGGCCTGCTGTTTCACCCGGATGAAAAACACCGCCAACAACGCGACCATGGTCAGGGAGAGCAACCAGGAAGAGAGCAGGGCTATGGAAATTACACTGAATAGCGGCCCCATCATCTCGCCCATGATGGACGCGGCCAGAAAGAAGGACAAGAACGCGGCTGAAGTGGTCAGCGAAGAGACCAAGAGCGGCACGGCCAACTCCCGAGCCGATTCGATGGCGGCCTCTTTGGCGTCGGTGCCCTTTTCCATTTTGACCACGATCGCTTCGGACACCACGATGGCATTATCCACCAGCATGCCCAGCGCCATGATCAACGCCGCCAGCGATACCTGATTGAGACCGAGATCGAATATCCCCATGATGAAAAGGGTCGCGACAATGGTCATGGGAATGAGGCTGGCCACCACTAGGCCAGTACGCAGCCCCAAAAAAATCAGCATGGACAACAGCACAATGGCGACGCTTTGCAAGAGATTGTTGGTGAAGTTGGCGACCGATTTTTCTACCTCAGAGTCTTGGGAAGCCACTCTGTTGAGGGTTATGCCCAGAGGTAGCCGCGCTTGGTGGAGGGCGACCAGTTGGTCGATTTCCTTACCCAACTTGATGATGTTGGCCCCTTCGCTGAGTGCTACCGAGAGCGACAACCCCGGCTGACCGTTGATTTTGACTAGGCGCTGTTGGGGTGTCTCATAGGCCCGCACGATGCGGGTTACATCGCCGAGGTACACGCTCCCGTCCTTGCCCACTGCAATCAACGTCCTCCCCAGATCGTCTAGGTCGGCGTAACTGCCGGTTGGTTCGAGCACTAGGCGTTCATCCTCTAGGCTGACCTCGCCGCCGGAAAAAACGATGTTGGTACTGGCGATGCTGTTTTTGATCTTTTGCGCTGAAAGGCCCAACTCGGCCAGCCGGGCGTCGTTGAATTGTAGGTAGATTCGCTCCTCTTGGATGCCGCTTATTTTCACCTCGGCCGCGTCGGGTAGCTTGATCAGGTCGTCGCGCAGGTCTTTGGCGTAGGCCTCGAGTTCGGCAAAAGTAAAACCATCCCCTGTCAGGCCGATCACAATGCCGTACACCACCCCGATCCCATCGTCCTTGACCTCGGGACCACGGATGCCTTCGGGCAGGTCCGAGCGAATGGTATCGATTTTGCGGCGCAATCGGTCCCATACGGCTTGGAGTTCTTCTGAAGGTACTTCCTGTTCGAGTGCTACCGACACTACCGACAGGCCGGTCCGCGATTCACTCGTGACGGTTTTCAGCTCGGGCAACTCTTGCGCGACTTCTTCGATCTTGCTGGTGATCAGGGCTTCGACTCGCTCGGGACCGGCACCGGGAAAGCTAGTCACCACTGAGGCGACGCGGATCGTGTACGGGGGCATACTGTCGCGTGGCATCGTCTGATAGCCAGCTAGGCCCAGCAGCGCAACGACAAGCAAGACCACGATGGTGACGCGGTTATTTTCTAGGGCAATTTGGGTGAGGTCCATATAGCAATCTCTAAATTATCAAGACGAAGAATCTCGTCCTTAGCCACAAGGCCCGAGTGGTCGCCCACTAGAGAGGCTTCGGTCCGCGGCTAGGGTGTAGCGAAGTTGTTGGTTGCCGGCGGTGAGGGTAAACTCTTCGGTATTCACTTGAGGTAGAGCATCCGCCGGGTCTGTACCCCACCGGGAAAATGCAGGCGCGCGACATAGACCCCCGCCGCCACCGCCGAGCCATACCGGTCACGGCCGTCCCACTGGACTTGGTACCTACCTGCCGACTGGAGTTCGTCCACTAGGATGTGCACCGGCTGCCCGAGAGTATTGTAGATCACCAGCCATACCGGGCCGGGCGCGGCCAAGCGGTAGGGGATCTGGGTGGTACTGTTGAAGGGGTTGGGGTAGTTCGCCTGCAGAACCGTCCGCGCCGGCAGTCCCGGCGTTGCCGCGATCCCTTCTTCCGTGACGGTAGGTATGTTGTTCAGCGACATATCCCACAGCAATATTACTCCGTTGTAACCGAGACTCGCTAAGGTAGCACTATCTGGAGAGAATTCTAGGGAAGAGACTGTTCTCCCATATGTATCGAGGGTGGCAATGTGATTCTTTATCGTTCCCTCACCAGTCACATCCCAAAACCAGATCTTCCCTCTCCAATCAAGACCATAACCACCGCCGGCGAGGATGGATCCATCCGGCGAAAATTTCAAGGATGTGAGTCCTGCTGGAACATTATCCGGTGTATGGTCTGAGTGGCCATAAAAGGTGGCCTTGTGCCGAGTGTGCTCACCCGGGGTCGCATCCCACAGAAAAACACGATTATCACCATAGGAACAGACTATGGTCTCTCCATTTGGGGAAAACGACATTGGGCCAACATAACCGTAGAATGTCTTCCTTTCTATGGTATCTATGAGTTGGCCATTCAGAAAATCCCACAGCGTGACTGTTTCATCTCTTCCATAAGCCAACTTAGAGTCATGTAGTGCGAATTCAGTCCAATTCCAACGATCCCCTTTGAACGCGATCTTGAGCTCTCCTTTATCAATATCCCACAATTCTAAGGTCGCTGTTTCAGAATCGTCCACGAGTACGAAAGCTCCATCAGGTGATAAAGTCCGGAATCGTCGCTCCCAATGTCCATGCTCATCGCTGTCCTTCGTTAGTGTGGTCTTAATTTCATCGGTGGCCGTATCCCACACCCACGCCCCAACTAAATCTTGGCGGGTGGTCAAGGTGGTTCCGTCGTATGAGAAAGCCAATTCATTAATCCACGATGATATAGGAACACTCAGCGTAGTCTTCAACTGCCAACTGTGAGTATCCCACAGCTTCACAGACATGGCTCCAATATCCCTAACATTCTCATCGTTCCACGTAGCCTCGGCAGCGGCAAAGATAGAACCGTCATGAGAGAAGGCCATCGCGGTTTGGTGCTCCGTTCCGTGGATGATTTTTTCTTCGCCATTGTCCACATCCCAAAACCCAACATTCGAACCTAAAAAAAGAGCTCCCGGACGGAACCACACCCAATCGTCCAATCCGAGTACATTTTTGACTTCGGCACTCTCCGTATCCCAGACCCAGACAGTGCTTCCCGGTCCTCTTCTCTTGCCGGCTAGCCGTAGCCCATCCGGGGAAAAGCTTAACGACTGGACGCGATGATCTGGAAATTTCAGGGTATCCTTGATTTGACCGCTTGCTACATCATACAGAGTAACATTCGATTTATTAGATGGGTCCCCCGTGTACCTAGGATTCGTCGTAGCGACCGCCAACGTGGTCCCGTCGGGCGAAAACGCCATTATATAGGGTCTTTCTCTTCCTGCAAAGGCGGATAGCTCCCATTTGCTCATATCCCACAAAAAAACCCCAGTTCTGCCCGAATATCCGCCCACTACGGCCACAGCCAAGGTTACGCCGTCTGGCGAAAAGGCGAAGGCGCTCCCAGACAGCACGGGAGCGGGCTTTCGTTGTGCGCTCGGTATATCCCATAGACCAATTTTCTGGTTAAACTGCTGGCCTCCATACCGGATCCCCAAGATAGTTCCGTCTGGGGAGAAGTTCATTTGGCTTATACTTTCATCTACATCGAATGTGACTATCAGTTGTCCGCTGGATGTATCCCGCAACTTCACCTTAGACTCGTCTTCATAATTCTCATACAGCGCATAAGCACTTTTACTGGCCAGAATAGAGCCATCCGGCGAATAGACGAGGGAACCAATGTATCTTGCCGGAACCCTGGCGACCTCGGCACCGGTCTGAGTATCGTAGAGGAAAATTTCGTCATCGGTGCCTACCGCTAGTTGAGTTCTGTCTGGCGAAAGAGCCGCAGCCGTCGGTCTCCCCTTTCCCAAGGTTTTGAATGGTTTCGGTGCCAGCAGCTCAGGCGATGCCGCGTTTGGACTCCACAGGACGCTCCCCACCAGCGCGAGCAGGGCAAACAACCAAGTCTTTTGCGTCATCAGAATAGATCTCCCTTTCATTGGGGAGGGGGCGAAAACTCCGCCGCAGCGATTGCATCCCACAATAGTATCGTGCCGTCTAAACTGGCACTGGCCAGGATGGTCCCAGACGGCGCATACGATATGGAATAGACCTCATCACCATGCCCTTTGAGGATTTTTTTGAGTTGGCCGCTAGCCATATCCCACAATCGGACCGTGCCGGCCTTACCGGCACTGGCCAAGGTGGACCCATCCGGGGAGAAAGCTACGGAAAAAACCAAACCCGAACGCTCAAGGGTTTTTTTGAGTTGGTCATTAGCCATGTCCCACAATCGAATCGTGCCGTCCCGACTGCCACTGGCTAGAGTGGACCCGTCCGGGGAGAAAGCCACGGAATAGACCCAGTAAGTATGCCCTTCAAGGGTGGTCCTGAGCTGGCCTCCAGCCACATCCCATAACTGAACCGTCCCTTCACTGCCGCTGGCCAGGATGGACCCATCCGGAGAGAAAGCTAGAGAAAAAACCGCACCACTCGGATTCTCGAGGATGGTCTTAAGCTGGCCTCCAGCCACATCCCACAATCGAATCGTGCCGTCCCAACTGCCACTGGCGAGGGTGGTGCAATCCGGCGAGAAAACCACCGAACTGACCAAACGCGTATGCCCCGGCCAAGTGTCCTGCACTTGGCTGCTAGCCGTATCCCACAACCGAACCATCCCGAAAAAGCCACTTGCCAAGGTGGACCCGTCCGGGGAGAAAGCCAACGGACGGTTGTTATCCGCATACTCACCGAGGATCTTGAATAGGCCGTTAGCCATACCCCATAGGCCCACTGTGCCGTCCCCATTGGAACTGGCCAGAGTGGAGCCATCCGGCGAGAAAGCTAGGGAATAGACTCCACGAATATCTTCTTCAAGGATGGGCTTGAATAGGCCGTTAGCCACATCCCACAGGCCCGCCGTGCCGTCCTCACTGGAACTGGCCAGAGTGGAGCCATCCGGCGAGAAGGCCATCGAAGTGATCCGATGCCAATGCCCATCGAGGGTGGTTTTTAGTTGGCCGCTGGCTACATCCCATAACCGGACCCTGCCATCCGGGCTGCCGATGGCCAAGGTAGCTCCATCCGGCGAGAAGGCCATCGAACTGGCCCCATACCAACCATCAAGGCTTTTTAGTTGGCCGCTGGCTATATCCCATAACTTAACTGTGGGGTAAACGGCACTGGCCAAGGTAGCTCCATCCGGCGAGAACACCATCGATGAGACCCCGTTATTTCCAGGTCCATCGAGGGCGGCCTTGGGCTGACCACTGGCTGCATCCCATAACCGGACCCCGCCGCTCTCAGAGCCACTTGCAAGGACTGTTCCATCCGGCGAGAAGGCCATCGAACTGACCCGATGCCTATGCCCATTGAGGCTTTTTAGTTGGCCGCTGGCTATATCCCATAACTTAACTGTGTCGTAAATGGCACTGGCCAAGGTAGCTCCGTCCGGAGAGAGGGCTACCGATGAGACCCGCCCATCGAGGCTTTTGAGTTGGCCGCTGGCCGCGTCCCACACCCGGACCATCTGAAAAGAGCCAATTGCCAGGGTGGAACCATCCGAGGATACAGCTATTGAGTTGCTGGCATATCTCTTTGTCCTGGGAATCAGAGCGACTTCGGTTCCGGTGTAGGTGTCGTAGAGCCAGGTGCCGATATAGCTGCTCACCGCCATCCGCGCGCCATTCGCCGAAAAGATTATATCTCTCACCGTTCCTTTGCCCAAGCGGGCGAGAGCTCCTTCGGGCAGGTTCCAGCGATTGGCTGCCGGCATCGAGCTGAAGTCGAATGTCTCGACAGTTTGGCGGCTGTCACCGCCATCTAAGGCGAGCGCCACGGGCTCCCCGATTCCGACCGGCAGCTCCGGGTCGAACGGATCGACAGTGTAAGTGGCTATGAGCCAAGCGTCGGTAATGTCCGTCTGGCCGTCTTGGTTCACATCGCCTAGCGATATTTTGCCGTTGTTCGGCATGACGGTGGCAGTATTGACGCTATATATGGCCACAAGCAGCGCATCGAATACATCGACCCGGCCGTTGTTGTCCACGTCGCCCAACAGCCCACCCGACGCCACCTTTGCCAGCGGGACGCGGGCTAGGACTTCGACCTCGAGATCCACCGGCCCTCGGCCCGACTCCACCCGAAAGCTTGGATCCACGTAGGGTACCAGCCCCGGCCCCGATACGGTCAATCCATAGACCGGGGCCGACTGTACAGCTTCCGCGGTCGCGGCTCCCGAACTGCCCCAAGCCGTTCCTACCGGGACACCCACCTGCCCATCGATCAACACCATGCGACGGGTCAAATGCTCCCCGCCGCCGGTCAGTCGGTAGAAATAGACCCCTGCGCCCACCGCGCGCCCCGCCGCGTCCGTGGCACTCCAACGCGCCGTGTGAAAACCGGCTGGCCGTTCCTCGTCGACTAGGGTCGCAATCCACTGTCCTAGGAGGTTGAACACGTCGAGCCGCACCTGTGTCGCAGCCGAGAGTTGGTAGGGAATGATGGTGGAAGGATTGAACGGATTGGGATAGTTCTGCCCCAAGTCGAACCGCTCCGGCGATACCGATGCTCTGCCTTGCAGGAACCTCAAAGGCAGGGCGAAGTACCCCGTCTGATCAGTCGTCGTTCCCACCGGTGCCGAACGCAAATCGGCCAGTTCGAACAGCAGCACCTGCGCCCCGGCGACTGGTTCCCCAGAATCCAGCCGCACTCGACCCTCGATCTGGACCGCGGCTCCTGCTTGGACTACGGCCAATAAGACTATGAGACCTTCAATCAGGCGCTTCATCTGTCCCATCTCCTTTTTTACTTGGCCCTAGGTTGCCACCCGGATTGCCGAGAGGTAGAACATCGCCGTAACGGCTTTTTATAAGGCTAGTCCTCACTCTTGCAAAAGGCGCACCTTCATCCCGTTCAAGAGCGATCTGAGGCCCGCGGTCGCGACCAACTCCCGGTCGGCGAGTCCCTCTTCCACGACAAAACCGTCTGCCAACAACTTGCCGATCCGAATCGGCCGGCGGTGAACCGTTCCCAAGCCCTTGTCAACCTCGTCTATGACAAAGACATATTGGCCGTTGGCGTCTTCCCCTACCGCTTTGACAGGTACCACGAGCGGATCTTCCGATGGCTCGACCGCGCCAAAGCGAAACTCCACCTCGCCAGCCATACCGGGCCGAATGGACGGGGACGGGGCGTCGAGTTGCACAATGACCGGATACGTGCTGGAAGCGTCAAGCGCGTATGCTATCTCGCGCACTTGGGCCGCAAAATCCAGTCCGGGCAGAGCGGAAAAACGCACGTGCACCGGCTGTCCAGTGTGGATTTGGGCGATATAGCCCTCGGGCACCCCTACCTCCATTTCGATGTCCTCGCCCGCGCTCAACTCTACCAAGGGCGCGCCAGCCTGGATCACTTCGTTGACCTCGTTGTGGACCGCGGTGACTATGCCGGCGACAGGGGCGTATATCTCATTGTAGCCTAGCTGGCGCTCTTGTAAATCCAAACTCTTCTGAGCCGATTCGTAACTGGATGTAGCCGAGGCAAAGCCGTTTTTGGCCTGTTCGTACTCGGCGAGGGAGACATTGTTGGCCTCGTAGAGCTGCCGCACGCGAATGAGCATAGACTGGGCATTGGCCTTTTGCACGCGGGCATTTTCTAGCGCGGCCTTGGCCCGTTGATGCGCGAGGACTGCATCCCGGCTGTCGAGCGCGGCAATGCGCTGACCCGCTTTGACTTGGTCGCCCACCTTTACGCTGATCGATTCGATAAGCCCACCCGTTCTGAAGCTGAGCTTGGCTTCGATGCCAGCTTTGGCAGTGCCAGCAAAACGCTGGCTCTGGACGGCGCTGGCGGGACGGACTTCGGCGTATTTTATCGGGCGAATGGGTTCGGCGACCTGTGGTTCGCCGCCGCAGCCAACCCACAGGCCCATCGCCAAAATGTGGACCCCGACGACTTCGAAAGTTCGCTTCATGATACCTCGCTTCACGGTGCATTCTTTCTTTTGGCGAAGAAGGCCGTCAAGCGCTCGACAAAGGCCCTCTGCTCCTCTAAAGTCATGAACATGGTGTAGCCCCCGATGCTGTTTTCCAACTGCAGATAGCTGACCAAGTATTCATAGACGGCTCCGGCCTCGGCCTGACGGGCGGAAAGGGCGGCGCGTTGGGCATCCACCAGTTGGGTGATTGCCAGTTGGCCCTTCTGGTAAGCGTCCTGTACCAGTTCAAAGTTCTTTTGCGCACTTACAGCCGCCACCTCGGCAAAGTGTATGTTGGTGCGCCTAGACACCAAGTTCGTCATCCGCACCCGGACGGCTTGGGAGAGTTGCTGGCGCAAACTCTCCTCTTGGAGGCGGAGCTGCTGCTGCTGAATCGCAGTTTGGTCGATAGCGATCTTGCGCTGGTTGCCCTGAAAGAGGGGATAAGTGAAGTGGAGGGCCAAATTCCAAGTGCCGTTGACAGGATCGGGGGAGGCCGGCGGCATTCCCTTGCCGGCGCGCCAGAAGGTGTAGTCGGCCTGTCCGCGCAAAGCGACTGTAGGCAGGTAGTACAGCCAGCGGTTCATCTGCTGCTGGCGTTCGGCTGCCTTCATATTGGCCGCTAGCTGCTTGAGCGAAGGCATGTTTTGCAGGGCCTCTGCGACGAAAAAGTCGGTCAGGATCTCCACATCGCCGACCCGGTCGATCAGGGGACCGATGCGGGCCGGGTCAAAGCGGCCAAAAAGTTGGTCGGAGAGCCGGGCATCTTCTACCTCGAACTCCTCGCCGATATCCGTCCGGTTGAGCAAGCGGTTGAGTTGCACTTTGGCTAGATAGAGGTTGTTGAAAGCCTCAATCGAGGCTTGGGTGGCCTGAGCCACTTCGCTTTCCCAGCGGAATACGTCGGCGACGCCGGCATAGCCGACGGCATTTCTAGTGCGGGCAATCTTCAGATTGCGACGCGAGACCTCGAGATTTTCATCCTGGATGCGCACCCCAGTCTTGGCCAGCAGGATATTGAAATAGGCCGTCGCCAGATTCAATACCACGTCAAGCGCGACCAGATCGGTGCGATGGCGGGCGGCCTCGGCTAGGTACTGCTGGATTTTGACGTTGGCGAAGACCTGCTCGGAAAACAGCACCTGCTGCACAGTACCTGTACCCGCGCCGGTGCGCTCGGGCTGTTGACCAAAAGCGCGCTCTGCGACGTCCGGGTCGATCTGCAACAGGGTGGTCGATGCCTCTACGGTGGGCAGGAGGGACGACTTGGCCCGGCGCATATCTTGACCGGCCAAATCGACGTTGCGCTTTTCAATGCGGAGGTCGAGGTTGCTCTGCAAGCCTTCGGCGATAATCTCCTGCAAGCTCAAGCGTTGATCGCTAGTAGGTTCGTCGGCCTTGAGGAAGCGGGCGGAAAACAGCGCTTCAAACGAGAGATCGAAACCGATCCGGCGGATTGTTGCGGCATTCAGCACCCATTGCTCGTCGAGATTGTGCCGCACGGGCATCGCCGCCAGTTCCTCGCCCAGCGCGACTCCCTCGACGATCAGGGCCAGCTTGCGGAAAATCTGATCGCGGCCGCTCTCGTCGCCGATACAGGCCATTATTCCCGCATCCACGTAAGACCGGCTCATGGCAAAGGAAGGCAGCTTGCGCTCGGCGAGGGCCTCAGCCAGCATCGCGACTTCCTCGGGTGAGCGCTCGAAGACCACCGCCAGATAGACCGCGTCAACCGCGCCGCTCAGCGCCGGGAGAGACGCTTCCTTTCCCCAGAAAACCAACTCCACTTGGGCCTCGTAAGGCGCTGCGAGGCGTTCGAAGAAATCCTCGAAATCCAGCTTGCCTTTCAGGTTTTCACTGATGATGACGGCCAGATGGGCAAAGGGGTAGATGCGGTGGAACGCCTCTAGGTCCTTTTGGATCGAGTGGGTATTGAGGACGTAGGTAAAATTACGCACCCCAGAGACGCTAGGTTCGACGAGGGGCATCTGCTGTAATTCCACGTCCAGTACCCCCACGGCGATCGTCGGTTTGGGCAAGGTACCTTGAGCGGCTAGCATCGCGGCACTGGCTGGCCCAGCGGCAATGATCAGATCGACCCCCGGATCGTTGGCTAGGGACAGATAGTCTTCGTGCTCAGCGGAGAAACGCATATGCTCGGGAAGGAAATGGACCGACTTATCAACCCCTAGCACCTTGTGGATTTCCTCCTGCAGGAGGGACAATTCACCGTCGTCATCGGTTGCTTCGGGCCCAAAATCGAGCAATAGACCGATGTAGAGGTCGCTCTTTTCAATTTGGGCATGCGTTGGCAGTACTAGGCCCATGAACAGAACGGCGGATATAGCTATTCCCAGCATTGAGTGGTCCACTCCACAAAACGGACGGATCGTCCCCTGAAATTCTTCCGCTTAGGACCAACTTTTCTCACCCGTAAGCTCTTCAAATCGTACTCCGAACGAAGTTCGTCGTCCATTTCAGTCTTAACCTTCTTCCTAAGCACACGACAGTAATTCAGTGGACGTTAGGCATGGGAGCGCTGAGATGCTTCGACTCCGCTTTGCTCCGCTCAGCATGACCGGTGATGACGCCCCTGTTGTCATGCTGAGCGAAGCGAAGCATCTCATACCGCTCTACTGTCGTGTACGTAGCCTTCTTCATAATCTTCTTTTTTTCGGTTACTTCTCTTTTGTGTACTGCAAATAGATTTCCACGTGTTCGACCCGCAAGGGTACCCGCAACCGCTCATCCCGCTCTAGGAGACGTAGCCGGATTTGGTGGACACCGCGTCCCACTTGTGCTGCGGTCAAGTCCCAACAAAGCCAAGCGTTCTCCGATACATCACTCGGGTCGGCTGCATCTTCGGCCGCGGCATTGCGCACCACCGGCGCTGGCAACGCGACCCCGTCTAACGTCACTTCGATCTGATCGGCGGGCGACCAGTGGGCCATTTCGATCTGCAACTCGGCGGTAGCCAACTGACCCTCGGCGACCTCGTCGGCGACGCGGACGTGGAAGACCGGCCCACTGTCCGTTAGCGTGGTATACAGCGTCACCGGTATCTCGCCGTATAGGCGGTCGTCGCGCTCGGCATCCACTCGGTTCCCGGTCTTGGGGCCAATGCTGCGGTGCAGCGCGGTGTACACTTTGTCTAGGCCGGCTAGGGTTTCTGCCGATCCCATGGTAGTGAGCAATGGTCGATGCGTCTGGGCATGGCCGTGCCAGTTGAACACGTACACGCCGTCCGCTCCGCGCGCTAGCTGGTCTTGCGCCAAGCCGCGGAACCAGTCCACTCGCCACGCCCCGTGGGGCCGTAGCCGCCGCGCTTGCTGCCGCCCGTCTGAGTCGAAACCAGCGTAGAAGCGCACGCCGTGGGGACGGCATAGCTCGACAAACTGCTCGACCTCGGCCCCTGGATCGGTCCCCGAATTGCCGCCGCTGATAACCACATCGCAAAGTCCATCCCGCACCCAAGTCTCGACATCGTAGCCAATGCGGCGGCAGGCTTCAAAGGTCGTAGCCACCCGCACGGCCACGTGAAAGGGCCGCCCCCGCTCCTCGGCGATCTGGTCGGTCTGCGCTCGCACGGCCCGCATGAGATCTGTCAAAACGTAGCGCAGGCGGTACGCATCGTCGGCTGGCAGGTGAAAGGCGTGCCGCTGCCAATCCAATTCGACGCCGTCCCAATCGGCTAGGCGGCAGGCTTCGACGACGCGCTGCAAGCTGTACTCCCGCACTTCGGGGATGGCCATGTTCCACGAAGTTGAAGCCCAGCCCGGTGCCTGGTCCTCGCCCAAGAGCCACTCGGGGTGCTGCTGTCTCAGCGGCGTCAGATCGGACCGTTGCAAGCCGCCCAGATCGCCGGGGCGCAAATCCCAGAAGTGGTTGTCGTTCATGCGCAGCGACGGCAGCACCGCCATGCCCAGCTCGCGCCCGCGCTGCACCAGCGCTCCATACAGATCTTCTCCCCGCTCAAAAAAGGCGCGGATGTTTTCGGTGTGGCGCATAGTTTGCACTGAATCGTAGCGCCGCTCGGTTGATGCGCCGACCATATCCAGTTGCTGCGAAGGCCAAGGCACTTCGTGGACGCCCACGCACCAGCACAAGGCTCCCACTTGAGTGTCAGCTAGGGGCGCGTACACTTTGTCGAGGAACTGCGCCAGCGACTGGGGGTACTCGCTGTACCCGTGGGGCGCACCGTCCCAGTTGTACACAATGCCGTAGTTGGGCGCGGCCATTCGCTCTGCCATAGTTTCCTCCAGCGCGTTAAGTTGGTCCAGTAGGCTGCGCTGCATAGTTTATCAGGGCGACCGACCGGAAACCTAACGAAGAGAGGACTATCACACCATGAGCTACTACCTCACATGTCCCAAGCCAAGCCATCCATTGGCGGCTCGTGGATTAGGAAAGGGATGCCATCGTGCTATTCTACGACAACCTCGAAGAATTCATCGCCCAACAAAGCGCCCAACTGCAAAGCCTGAAACAGGCCAATATCCCCGAAGTCGGCGTCGTCCTCGAGGTCTTGGGACCCAACCAGGACCAAGACCGCAAAAGCAATCCGGGCGGCCACTCACTCACCCAGTCGGTAGAGCGCTTGGCCATCGACTGCCACGGCATTGAAGGCGACCGCCATCGCGGCCTCACCCGGGCCTCCACCGGTCGCGAAGCTCCGCTCTATAAAAGGAGCCGCGCCATCATCGTCAACCGACGCCAGCTATTCGCCGTCTCACCGCACGAGTGCGCCCTCCTCAGCCAGCGCCTAGGCGTCGAAGTAACGCCGCAATTGCTCGGTGCCAATATCGTCATTGGCCGCGAAGACGGTGCCCCTTTCTGCCTTTCGAGCACCCCGGTCAATACCTATTTCGTCTTAGCTTCGGCTACTGCGACCCAACCACCGACGCCGCCCTTGGCCACCCTGATCCACTACGTCCAGCAAAAGGGTTGCAGCCTCACTGGCAAAGCCTTGGCCAAAGCCTATGGCGATCCCTCGCTGACTAAGCAGTTCGTCGCCCACGCCGAACACCATCGTGGCATTCTCTGCAGCGTCGAATATCCGGTCAAAAGGCCGATCTTTCTCGAACGCGGTCAAAAGGTCTTTTTCCGCTTTCCCATGGGCAGTTGTTATTGACCCGAGCCAGTCTCGCTTCTCCAACCAGCGGTTGGAGTTTTACATCTTCATGGTATTTGAGATTCTCGCGGCTACAGGCGACTCAGTTCCTGTTGGATTTCTGCAATCAGGAGTGAGCAATGCTTGATTGCAGCGGTCGATTGGGGTATCTTGAGCACCTATTTGTCGGCTGATCTCCTCAACCTCCACTCTGGGGGCCGCGATGAGTTCTTCCCGCTTTAAGTCTTCCGCTTCGGATTTCGAACTCGTCGAATTGGTCCGTCGCCTGCGCCGAGGTCTGCTCCTGTCCTTGGCGCTAGCCGTCGGCCTCATGTTGGTCTTCGTTGCCCTCAACCCTTTTCGACAGGTCGAGATCAAAGCTCCTCGGCCTCTCACCACTAAATTCATCAAGCGCGAACCCCGCTTGACCAAGCCCCTAGAACTGCGCAAAATCCCCAAGCCCAAGCGCCAACTAGCCCGCCGCCAAGTCCACTTGGCCGCCGCCCGCCTAGATCAAGTGCAGGCCACGACCAACTTCAATGTCCGCTCGTTGATTTCCAGTCACGTCGGCAATTCGGGCATTAGCTTGTTCAAGCCGATTACCGATAACAATACGAATAGCCTTGGACTCGAGCCCAAGCTCGTCTCCACCTCGGTGACTAGCACGCGGATGCCGGAACACAAAATCGACATGGCCTTGGAGATGCTCGATGTCAACAGCATGGACACCGGCCGCTACCGGGCCATGGTAGTACAAGACGTCGGCGATCCCCAGGCGATCAAGGGCTTCGTCAAAATAGCCCATGTGATTTCTGCCCGCGCCGTCACCGATCAAATACAGGGCTACAGCAATTTGAATCTGCGCTCAATCGATGCTTTGTGCGATGTCATCAATGAGTACACCGGACTTGAAGCCAAGTTTATCGGCACGATCACCTACGACGACAGACGCCTGCTCGAACTGCCTATTCTCATCCCCCAGGGATCCCTCAACGAGAGCGAGATGGAAAATTATGCCCGCTATATGCTGTCTGGGGGCTTCATTATGGGAGGCTACCATCGCGAAGCCTTGGTAAAGTACGGCGGCTTAGTAGATGGGTATGATTTTTGGAAAGAACGCCTGCCTTTGGACCATCCCGTTTTCAATGCTTTTTTCGCGCTGAAAGGCGGTACTGGGGGCTTGGTTGACTGGCGGGACATTGTCAACGGATATTTTATCCGCGACCGGATGGTCGGCATCGACAACGTAGGCTGGGGCAGCAACCCGCGCTACAATCAGATGGCGGTCAACGTGATCGTCTATGCCCTGACCCAGGAAGGCTCCATCACCCAGCGCCTCATGCAGGGGGTCAACTGAGGTCGGCCACGAGACCGGCCCGCTTCCTATGCTCAAGAAAAACATTTTCCCGAGAGATACCTCATGGCTATGACCGAAGAAGAACGCTTCCGCTTTGACCTCACCGGCTTTTTGGTGCGCCCCGCCATCTTGAAACCCGGCGAAGTCGCCGCCATTGTCGATCAGATCGACCGCATCAAACACGACCCCCAATCGCTGCCGCCCGAACACCGCGACGTGCCCGGCGGCCCGGCCAGTGTGCTGATCGACCATCCCCAAGTGGTCGATGTAATTCGGGAAGT
This sequence comes from Candidatus Latescibacterota bacterium, assembly GCA_965116675.1. Classification (GTDB taxonomy): domain Bacteria; phylum Latescibacterota; class UBA2968; order UBA8231; family UBA8231. Next base: position 3,882,232 of record OZ220721.1, on the reverse strand, counting down.
AATCGGACCTGATATCCGGCTGGAAGGCTGTAGCTGCGTCTGGCGCAAAAAGGGCGAGGAGCACGGCGGGCTACACGGGGGCGGCCCTGGGCAAGCCGACCCCATTTTTGGCTATCGGGTGAAAAACGGGCGCATCCACGCCGGTATGGTGCGGGTTATTTTTGAATTGACCGATATTGCCCTAGAAGATCAGAGCACTCATTTCTTAATCGGCAGCCACAAGTCGGAATTCCCCATCCACGAAGACCATCTGTCGCTGGAAGAGGGTAAGCGCAGTCCCTTCCTCACCACGTACGCCTGCCCGGCCGGTAGCGCAGTTTTTTTCACCGAGAATTTGTGCCACGCCGGGCCGGTGTGGCGCCGCGACACCCCGCGCGTCACCGTATTAAACGCCTACTCGCATTTGGCTACCCACTGGCATCGGCTGAAGATCCCCCCGGTGGTGCTGCACAGCCTGCCGCGCGAAAAGCAGGCTTATTTCCGCCAGCCTTGGATCGCCGATTTCCGCACTAGCCCGGCGACCCACAATACCACCGAGCGCTTCCTAGACAAAGGCGAAGCGCCCATCGACACGGATCACAAGCCCTAGGGCGTCTAAACCAATCGAAGCTGGCAGATACAATCGCGGGTTGTGAATTTCCAACTAGAAACGCGTTGCTGAGAGCGGCCCGGGGTCGCGTCCGTCTAGAGCTAGTTCCACCATGCGCTCGGCGGCCAGCAGGCCAATGGAGTTGCCGTAGCCGCTAAAACCGAGGGCAAAAACCGCGTCGGGCAGGTCCGGGAGCGCGCCGACAGCTACCCGGCGATCCGGGGTGAAGCCGTGGATGCCAGCCCAATAGCGCTCGACTTCAAAGGAGATGCCCGGGAACCAGTGGCGCAAATAGGCCTCGAGGTGCTGCAGCAGGTTTGGGGTGACGGCGTCCTCGGCGGTGTACTCCTGTTCCTCAAAAAAAGCCCGGGCACCGCCTATCATCAAACGCCCATCTTCAAGCTGGCGGAAGTAATCGTACTCAGTGATGCCGGCGACTTGAATCAGAGGTTCCACCGGGGTAGTGATGAGGATCTGGCCGCGCACTGGGCGCACGATGCGGCGCAAATGCGGGTGCATATCGCAGCCATATCCGTTGGTGGCGATGTACACCTTGCGGCAGCGGATATGGGCGCGACGCCCGCGCACGATCAGGCCCTGGCCCTCCGGTTCGATGCGATAGACCTCATTGTGGTCGTAAAAGGTGGCTCCAGAGGCGGCGGCAATGGCCTCGGTGAGGCGCGCTGGCTGCACCATAAAATCGCCCTCCACCTGTAGAGACGCCGCGTACCCAGCACCATAGGGATCGCTGTGGGCAAACTCGACCTCAACGCCGTCGGCGGCAAAGGCGCGAGCCCACTCTTCCAGTTCGCGGGCGTCGGCTTGGGTTTCGGCTAGGTGGATGGCACCTTCTTCCCAGGGCACTTCGTACTGCTTGGCCAAGGCGCGCATGCGGGCGACGTTGTCGCACACCATGTCGAGGATTTCGCGGGCGGCTGGGCGGCCCACTTGGGCGATGAGAGTGGGGTACGTCTCGCGCTGCGAAGTCAGCACAAAGCCGGCGTTGCGGCCCGAGGCACCGGAGGCCACAAAGCGGGCGTCGACTAGGGCGACGTCGCGGCCTCGCTGGTGCAGCAGGGTGGCTGCGTACGAGCCGACAATGCCGGCACCGATCACCACGTCGTCGTGTTCGGCCTGCTGTGGTTCGGATACTTCTTGCCATTTGGATACGGTCATAGGACCTCCAAGGTAAGGTAATGTTGGCTACTCTGGGATCGCCGTCAGTTGCGCGGATCCGTCGGTGGATCGCCCTTATCCCTCCTGCTTCTCCATATCGCCGCCGCTCGCAACCATGCGCTCGGGAGCGCCATTCGCATCGGCTGCCAACGCTGCGCACGGCGTGCCGAACTCGGGGCGGGCGAAGGGCAGATGGGTTCGCCCCCGCGCCAGAATGTGCTTGTAATTCGCCGCCGGTCCCTCATAGGGTGCTCCGTGGTTCCACGGCACCCAAGAGCGGGCATTGCAGTAGTGGCTGACAAAAGCCCGACGCCAGCGATTGGGTGACTGGTTGGGATGGGAGCGGTGCAGGAGGTGTGGATGAAAGAATACCGCGTCGCCGGCCTCCACTACTACCGGCACTGCGTCACCGTAGCGCCGCGCCACTCTCGACAGCGTATTGACCTCGTCGTCAAGGTGGCTAATGCCCGCTACCGTCTCAATCTCGTCAAAGGCTCCCTCGGCGTGGACTAGGTGCCCCCGGCCTTCATCGGGATAAATAGGCTCGTGATTCGAGCCGGGCGCGACCCACAGACAGCCGTTCTCCTCGTCGGCCCGTTCCAAGGCCAACCAAGCGCCGATAAGAGTGTCCGGGTACGTCGTGATGTAATAGGAGTCTTGATGCCAACCCTGTCCGCCCATGCCCGGCGCGTTGAAAAACTGCATGGTCTGCAAAGCCAGCACATCCGGCCCGATGAGCGCCTCCAAAACGTCCAAGACGAGCGGGTGCAACAAAAAGCGCTCGCAGGTGGCGTCCCAGCGGTGTAGTTGATGCACCCGCGTGAAGCGCTGGACCAGTTCCGCCTCCGTCGCCTCGGGGGTCGGCGGCTCCTGTCCGGGAACGTCGATTTGGCCCTTGAGCATGGCCATGACGTGCGCTTTGAGTTCTTCTACTTCGTCCAGATCGACCAAGCGTTCGACGACTAGGAATCCCTGTTTCTGATACTGGGCGTATTCCGCCGTGGAGACTTTGTAGCGATCGGGCCGCTGGTCGGCCACTGGTTTATAGCTCATTTTGCCCTCCGCGTTGGCAATCTTCTCACAGCTTCTCCCGCACGGCGCGCACCCCAGCCACCATGTTCTTTAGCTTCTGCTTCGCTGCCCAGCGCGCCGTTTGGCTCAGTCCGCAATCGGGAGCAAAGGCGAGTTTGTCGGCCGGAGCATATTCCAAGCACGCCTCCACCCGCGCCGCGATGTCCTCTACGGTTTCAATGTAGTAGCTCTTCACATCGACGATTCCCACGGCCACATCCATCTTTGCGGCGATCTGGCCGATGATCTCCAGCTCGGCGAATTCGCGGCTGGCCATCTCGACGTGCATCTCATCGACCTGCATGTCCAAGAAGGCCGGGAACATGGGCGCGTAGCGGCGCAGCCCCACGGCGCGGCCCTTGAAGTTGCCAAAGCACAGATGGGTCGAGAGCCGGCACTTGCCCGCGACGGATTCGACCGTGCGGTTGAAGATATCGACGAAGCGCGCTGGATCCTCGCGGTGGGCATAGCAACTCATCGACGGCTCATCGACGGTCAGCTCGGTGCAACCCGCCGCACAGAGCGCCTCCAATTCGGTCCGCACGATCGGCAGCAGCGCCTCGGTCACGGCCCAGCGATCCGGGTATTGGTCGTTGGGGACCAGGCGGCCGCTCAATGTGTAGGGCCCCGGCACGCTGGCCTTGAGCGTTGGCCCTGCTGGAGCCAACCGCTTGAGCCGTGCAAACTCCTCCACCGCGCCCAAGCCGTGCGGCGCTTGTAATAGTCCAGTGATTGAGTGGCGACCGCGCTGGTCGTGGGCGGGAGGGCCGAAGTGCCTCGGCGGTGCGGACTCTAGGTCAATGCCTTCGATATAGCCGTAAAAGGAGAGGTTGAAATCAAAGCGGGTCTGCTCGCCGTCGGTGACGACGTCCAACCCAGCGCGCACTTGGTCGCCGAGCGCGGCAACGACCGCGTCGTCCTGCATCTCGGCGATGTCGTCCGGCCCGAAGGCGTCGAGGTGCTCAGCCGCGTGTTCTAGCCAGCTTGGGAAGGGGTAGGAGCCGATAACGGTGGTGCGCAGGGGTCGCTCTTTCACGGCTGGCCTCCATCGACCTTTTCCCAAGCGATTGCCGCGGTCCCCAAAACGCCGGCGTGGTCGCGCAGCTTGGACAGCACGACCGGCACGCCTGCGCCCGCTGGATGGCGGAATAAATGCTCGTTCACTTGCTTTTGCAGCGGTTCGAGAAAGTGCTCGGCCGCATTGGTCGCCCCGCCGCTGAGGATGATGCGCTGGGGAGCGTACACGTGTACCGCACTCACCAGCAGCCAACCCAAGTTGCGGGTCCAGTGTTCCAGCTCGTCAACGCAGAGCCGGTCTTGGCGCTTCACGCCGCGGATTACGGCCTTGAAATCGATGGCGTTGGGGTCCTTGAAGTACTGGTCGCTCAAGACCGAGGGGATGCCGCGCGCCAGCCCGTCCCGCACCTGCTGCGTCAGCGCCGTGGCCGAGCACATCATCTCAGCCGTGCCCCGCGCGTTGGTCAGGCACAGCCGCCCGCCGAGAGCCTGCATGACGATGTGGCTCATCTGGGTCCCGAACTGGAGATGCGGGTCGCGCAGGATTTTGCCGTCGAGCAAGACCCCGGAACCGACGCCCGTGCCAATGGTAATCGTCACTGCCCAGTCCAAATCCCGCGCTAGGCCGAAGTGCCGCTCAGCGTAGATGGAGACGCGGCCGTCGTTGTCGGCGACGACAGGAATCCCCGTGGCCTTGGCCAGCCGTTTGACAATGGGATATCCCTCCAGTCCCTTGATCTTCCCCGGCATGTACACTACGCCGACCTCGGGATCCACAGCCCCGGGAAAGCCCAAGCCAATGGCCTGCGGCTTGCCGCCCAGCTTCTGGGAAATCCGCGCGACTTCATCCTTGAGCGTCTTGAGCAAATTGCCCATGCCCAGCGCAAACCCCGACGGATTGATGCCCGGTGCCAGCATCCGCCCGCCCCGCGTCACCGCGCCGCTTTTGGCTCGGGTGCCGCCCACGTCAAAGCCAATGACGTATTCTCTCATGCGTCCTCCTTGCGTGTTAGCTCACGCACCAACCTGCATCTACGGTCACCACCGTTCCGGTAATCGCCCGCGCTCGATCTCCCAACAAAAAGACCGCCATCCCCGCCACGTCCGCCGCGCTCATCATCGCCCCGAGCGGCTGCTTGTCGCGCATGAACGCCATGATCTCCGCGTTTTCCCCAGCCCGCTTGCTCATCGGCGTCTCCACCAGCGCTGGCGCAATGGCATTGACCCGAATTCCGTGCGGCGCGTAGTAGCTGGCCATGGCCTTGCTCAGCGACACAATGGCCCCCTTGCTGGCCGCATAGGCGTGCGAGGCAAAAAACTTCCGCTCCGGCGCAAAGGCCAACACACTGGCCATGTTGAGAATCGCTCCCCGAGCGCCGTCTTCGCGCGGTTCTTGGGTCAACATCTGTTGCAGTACGGCGCGGCAGACCAGAAACATGCTCTTGGCGTTGGCGTCCAACGTCGCGTCCCACCCTTCCTCTGTACACTCGTGCAGTGGTCCGTCGCCAAAGCGCCGCCCGCTGATCCCCGCCACATTGAACAACCCATCGATCCGTCCCCACTGGTCCACGCAGGCCCGCACGGTCTCGGCGACCTGGTCCCGCTGCGTCAGATCGGCTGCCTGATACGCCTCCTGCTTTCCCAGCTTCTCGGCCAAGGTCCGACAGTTTGCTTCCGTCCGCGAGGTGACGAATACTTTGGCCCCTTCCTCGACCGCGTGCAGAGCTGTGGCCTCGGCGATGCCGGTAGAGCCGGTAATTAGACAAACCTTGTTGTCGAGAGTGCCCACTGTGTGGTTAGTGGATTGGAATCGGGTCAATAGGGACGGGGTGCGGGCGACCACAAGGGTCGCCCCTACTCGTACAAATGCTTGAGGCTCTTGCGGTAGCCCTCGTAAAACCGCTCTAGCTGCTCTTCCGCGCTTACATTGCCGACAAACTGATGGCTCGGCAATAGTTCCGGCTTGATCCCCCGCGCCAACAACCGCTCGGCCACCTCGCAGCGCAGCATGTTCATCATCATCGCGCCAGTCACCGTCGATACCGGCCCAGTCCGCCACTCCAACCCCTCTAGCTCGAGCACGCAGTCCCCCGGCGGACACTGGTTGTCGAGGACGACGTCGGCCACATCCATCAGCTTTTTGCCCGACGAGTGCGCCGGCGGCGATTGGTCGCCGTGTGGTTTCGACAGCATGGCGATCACGGGCAAGCCCCGCTCCTTAGCGCCCATAGCCATTTCGACGATCAGGGGCCGAATGCCGCTGGTAGAGATCAAGATAAAGGCGTCGTGCGGCCCAAACTCGAACCCTTGGAGAATCTCCTCGGCGTAGCCTTCGTACTTCTCCAAAAAGAGTGGCCCGCGCAACCCGTTGGTGCCGACGATCGACGCGTGGTTCGATACCGCTAGCTCGACCAAGGCAAAAAAGCCCACGAAGCATCCTTGGCGCGGCGTCATCTCCTCGCACATCATGCGCGAGTGCCCAGCGCCAAAAAGAAAGACCAACCCGCCATTGGCAATGCTCTCGGTGCAGATTGCTGCGGCCCGGTCGATGGAGTCCATTTGCGTATCGCGCAGACGTTGCAACAGCTCCATCGTCTGCGCGTAGTAATCCTCTGCAGCTCCCATACCCCTCCTTTGATGGTAATCGAGTTATAGGGTTCGGCGGGCGGAAAGTACGGAACACCCCCAAGGGGCGTCAAACCTAGAATCCCGCTGCGACAAAAGCGGCGATTGTTTCGTCGGAGACGACCGCCATGGCCGCTGCGACGTTTTTTTCTAGCTGCTCGACGTTCAGCGAGCCGATGGGGTTGCCGTGAATGCGTTCCTCGCGCAGGCAAAATTGCAACGTCAGCTCCAGCATGTCGATGCCCTGCTCGCTGCACCACAAGCGCATGGCCTCGGCCCGGTGCTGGTCTTCGCCCCACTTGTCGCGCGGCATAAAGTACTCCACGGGCACGCCCGTCAGCCAGCCGCGCATGATTGACCAGCCGTTGAGTACTCCGAGGTCCGCGGCTGCGGCCGCTGGCAGGATCGCGTCGGTTGCGCTCTGCCGGAGCAAGTTGTAGTCGCTGAAGCACAGGATTGCGTCGGTGCGGCCCGAAGCAATGTGCGCGAGGTGAAAGTCGTGGGGTCTCATGCCATAGCCGATGAAGTCCACGGCACCTTGCTGGCGCACCCGTTCCAGTCCTTCGAGCGCGCCGCCCGCCTCAAGGGTCGGTTCGATCTCGGGCGGGTCGTGGAGGAAGAGCACGTCGAACTTCTCGATTCCCAGAATTTCTAGCTGATCTTCGGCATCGGCCAAGACCCGCGCAGCCGAGTAGTCGGGCCGCCCCTCGCCGTAGCCGCCCCATGCAGCGGCGCTGTGGCAGCAGACGCGCCCGCTGATGATGATCTCGCGGCGGGCGATGACGCCTTCCTTGATCGCGCGGCCCAGCTTGCGCAGTGAGTCGCCGTAGCAGCGGGCGCAGTCGAAGTGATTGACGCCCAAATCGACGGCTCGGCGCATTAGGGTCATGGCCTCTTCGTCGTCGACCGGCCCGAAGTGGCCGCCAAAACCTTGAGTCCCGAATGGGATTACTGGTATGGAAAGCTCGGTCTTACCCCAGCGGCGGCGGGGACAGCAGTTTTTTTGTAGGCCCATGGTAGATGGGCTGTCGCTAGTGGCGGGAGATTCAGGCCTCGTCTGAGTCCGCATCCTCTTCCGGCGCGAGGACGATGCGCCCCTCGGCAAAATCCAGCATGGCACTGGCCGACGAATTGGGCAGCTCTTCCTCGGAAGTTGCGCCTTCTGCTTCTCTCAGTTTGCGCTCTATGTTAATGTCTCGTGCGCGTTGCGATAGACTGCGGCAGGCTTGAAAGGCGTTGATTTCGTCTTCCAGCTTGAGGGCGACTTCCCGAGAAAACATCGACTTGGCCATTGTAACTCCCGAGGATGAAAGGTGAATGGGGGCAGACATTGTTACAAAACTGTAAAAATTACGCGATTTTGCTAAAACGGGCAACTTTCACGAGTGGCCGAGCGGCTCGACAGCAGGGCGTTCTAGATCGCCCAATACTTCCACAGGTCCTCCGGTACCTCGTAGCGCATCGTCTCGCGCTCGGTGTAGTGCCAGCGGGCGAAAAGCCCTAGCCTCGGCTTGGAGCGGATGTTGGCCGAGCCGGTGTGGCACAGAAAGCAGTGCCAGAAAATCACGTCCCCGGCCCGCGCCACAAATTGCTCCGGCCCTTGGGGCGAGCGGTCTGAAAACAACCCCCATTGGCGCGGCTCCCAATCTGCGCGGTCGCGGAAACTGCCGTCGATGTGGGCGGGATGCTCGCGGAAGTACGCGTGGGTCGGCAGATGGCTCTGCGGCCAGTAAACAAAGGCCCCACCGTTTGCTTCCACATCGTCTAAGTAAGCGGTCGCCCCCAGCATAAAACCGCCGCTCCAGCCCCCCGGCCCGTAGCCGTCGATATGCCCTTGGCCCGGCCAGTCCCACGCCTCCCCCAAGCGCGGCCACTGCACCAGCATGGACCCGCCGCCGCCGCTAAACTGCCCGCCACCCAGCGCCTCGACCACCTCCTGCATCTGCGGCAACTGCCCAAAGGCCGGTTCAACCGCAAAACCGTTGATCACATAGCTCTCGGGCCAACTCGCCGGGTCTTGTGGATCGGCCCCTACGTGATTCCAGAACTGCCCGCGCCAAGCGGCGATCTGCTCTGGCGCGATGAAGTTTTCCAGAATCAAATACCCCTGCTGCTTAAAAAATGCGATCTGTTGCTCGCTCAGTACCATGCCCTGCCTTCGCCGTTACCTAGTCTTGAAATATTTTTGCCGCGGTACACCGCGGCTCTACTTCGGCTTCTATGCGCTCTCTACTACCTTCTCTGACTTGGGTCTCGCAATCGTCAACCCCTAGCGCACAAAATGCAAGGTTCCGTAAACCGATCTGTCATAGAGGGCCTTGCCACCGCCAGATCGTTGGCGTGACCCTCAATATAGCCGCTGTCAGTGTAGGCGGGAAAGTACGCATAGGTCGGCAAATAGCTCTGTGGCAATAAACGAAGACCTCATCATAGCCGCCGACCAGACAGGTACAGGCCAAGTCTGGGCATTCCTCGTTACTAAATCTAGGAAGTCTTCATCCTACGGGCGTAATCCACTTCACTATGTCATCAAACGTCAGGTGGCCTTTATAAGCCTTACCAGTCGAACCTTCACATATTAGTTCGATTTTATCCCCATGCGATTGGCCTCGACTCCAACCACGGACTGATGGTTCTAGTAGCATGAGGGGATAAAGAAACTCGACTGAATCCCCATCGCTAAGTATTACGGGAGGTCGTGATTTGGGTTTATGCAACTCAAACTGGTCGTCACTAGGAGGCACCTCACGCCGATCACGTCCGCCGGGCATTACTAGCGTAACCGTTTCTATTTTTACATTCCGGCGACCTCTATTTACCACTTTAATCTTTAATACGTCCTCCATGAGTTCTTCGCCAGTCTTCATGGAATCACCTGTCAGACAACCGAAAGCCCATGTTACTTTCACAGAACGAATAATAGGCCCAAAGGTCGTAATGCTCGCCAAAATAGCTCCATATATTGATAAAATAAGTGCCGCAAATGCTATGTAGGGTGTCCAAGTCTCCATGATCCTCCTCATGGTTTTGGTTAAGGGTACGTCCGTAGCCCATCTTTTTAATTTTTTTCAATATTCTTCCACATCGTCGAGATAGGCGGTCGTCCCCAGCATAAAACCGCCCTATGCTCCAGCCCCCGGCCCGTAGTCGTCGATATGTCCTTAGCCCAGCCAGTCCCACGCTTCCCCCAAGCGCGGTCTCTGCACCAACATGGACCCTCCGTCGCGAAGTAACCTTCAATCTAGCTACTGTCAGTTGTAGATGGGAAAGTAGGCGTCGGTTGGCAAATGGCTCTGTAGGAATAAACGAAGACCTTTATTTCCAACTTTAAATCTTTAATACGTCCTCCCTGAGCCTTTTCCGATCTTCCTTCACTCTCGACGAGTATAGGGCCGTTTCTGCACCTCTGGCGGGGTGTCACATCTCCGCTCCGGCACGAATCAGCCAGCGCATCAAGGCTTTTCCTTACCACCTGCGAACAAGCGCATCGGCGTATTTGTAGGCTTTTGCTGACGCGTCGGTGTGATTATCTCCTGATGATCGCCGGACACTATAGTATACCGCGTAGGTATCCGCGTAGAGGTGATTCCGTCCTTGATCTCTTATTGAAGTATAAGCTGGGTTGTAGTAAGACGATTCCCTCGCTTTCTGAACCATAGCCTCTACTAATCGATCTACTCGTTCTCTCTCTTTTCGTTCTCTCCACGCTCTCACATCTCTCTCTTCTTGTTTAGCATAGGCATGGGCTTCGGTCGCCGTCTTTTCGTTTTCTCTCGCCTCGGCATAGGCTTGGGCATAGTCTTCAGATCGCCCGTTTTCTTTCGCCTCGACATAGGCTTGGGCATAGCGTTTGGCAGAGGCTTTGGCAGAATCTTCATCCTGCCATGCTATCTTTCCAGCATAGGCTTTGGCATAGTCTTCAGATCGTCCGTTTTCTCTCGCCTCGGCATAGGCTTGGGCATAGCGTTTGGCAGAGGCTTCACGCCACCCGTATGATCTCGCTTCGAAATAGGCTTTGATATAGTCCTTGTCATAGTCTTCATCCCGCCCGTTTTCTCTCGCCTCGGCATAAGCATGAGCATGGTCTTTGGCATAGGCTTTGGCAGAATCTTCAGATCGCCCGTTTTCTTTCGCCTCGGTATAGGCTTTGAGATAGTCTTTGGCATAGGCTTTGGCAGAATCTTCAGATCGCCCGTTTTCTCTCGCCTCGGCATAGGCTTGGACATAGGCTCTGGCAGAGGCTTTGTCATAGCTTTCATCCCGCCCGTTTTCTCTCGCCTCGGCATAGGCTTGGACATAGGCTCTGGCAGAGGCTTTGTCATAGTCTCTAGATCGCCAGTTTCTTCTCGCCTCGGCATAGGCTTGGGCGTAGGCTTCGGCAGAGTCTTCATCCCGCCCGTTTTCTCTCGCCTCGACATAGGCTTGGGCATAGGCTTCGCCATAGCTTTTAGCCCGCAGCTTTACTCTCTCAAGGGCTTCGGGGTCTTTGACATAAGAGTTTATATCCCGCACGTAGACATAGGCTTGGGCATAGCGTTTGGCATAGGCTACAGATTGTCCGTTTTCTCTCGCCTCGGCATAGGCTTGGGCATAGCGTTTGGCATAGGCTACAGATTGTCCGTTTTCTCTCGCCTCGGCATAGGCTTTCCTGTAGGTTTCAGATTGACAAGCAGTAAGGAGCATCAGCAACGACGGAATGAGTAGCCACTTCATGGTTCGATCCCCTATGTGGTCATAGATATTGTCAAAAGTGTGGATGGGGCGACTCAAACATCAAGCCATTTCAATGATTTGCAGTACCGCTCTCAGATACCCCAAGTCGTAGGCGCGGCCCTTGTGTCCCCATTCGGTGTCGCCGACTAAACCGGGCGGCGGCCCAGCGCACAGCGGCCCGGCAAACTCCACCCGTTGCAATGCGAGCAGAGCCTTGGGCAAATCGACCTCCCCTTCGTTGAGAAAGGCCTGACGATCGGCGGCGACATTGCCCACCCGCACGATCAGCAGCCGCTCGCCGCACTCCGCTATGTCTCCCTCGCGCATGGTCGCCAAGTCTAGGTCCACACCAGCTCCAGCCATGTCCGCTCCCAAGGCCAGCCGCACGTTAGCCGCGTCTGCGGCAGCTAAAATGCGGGCCAAGCCCGGCGGGTCGCCACTCGCGCGTACCGGCGGCCCTACCAGCGCATCCCCACGCCCCACTGGCTCGCGGTCGCCCACTGATTGCCGCGCCGCTGCCACGAGACCAATACCATTGGCCCCGGCCGCCCGCAAAGCCGCTTGGGCGGCCTCGGCGTCTTGCAACGGCAGTCCCTCCAGCCCAGCTAAGGTCAACGTCGTCTGCTCCACCCGGTTTTTGGCGTGGGCCAAGCTCGCCTCGTCCCAGCGTTGCACAGCCATCACCACGTGTTCCACGCCCAATTGCTGGGCAAAAATCAGTTGATCGTCTCGTCCGTATTCCACGCACAAAGCAAGGTACATGGCTTAAGTCCCCACGCTTTCCAACGCCTGCACCAAGCCTTGCAAATAACCAACTTGGAAGGCAAAGGAGCGATCTGCCGACGGGTTGTCGCCGATGACGCCCGGACAGTGGTCAATGCGGATGACGCCGTCGAAACCGACTTCGGCGAAGGCCCGCACCGCTTGCACCATGTCGATGTCGCCTTCGTCGGGAAAGACTTCGTCAAAATAGGGCACTTGGCCGCGCGGGTTGCGGAAGTGGGCAAAAAAGATTCGCTCCATGCCGCCGAAGTGGTGAATGGCGGCCACCACGTCCATGTCCGCCATGGTGCCAATCGTGCCCATGCAAAAGCCAAGTCCGGAATTGGGGCTGGGCACGGTGTCGATGCATCCTTGCAACCCCTCCCAATCGACTAAGATCCGCGCGACGTCCATGTAGGTAGGTACGGGCGCGTCGTCCGGGTGGGCTGCTAGCTTGACCCCGGCCTCTTCGGCTACGGGCACGGCCCGTTGGAGAAAGTAGTGGAGATTGTCCCAGACCTGCTCGGCACTTAAGGGGCGGTCAGGCAAGGTCGGATAGACGCCGCCGCCAAGCCAATCTAGAGCCGCTGCTGGCATCTGCTCGGCAACCTGCATGTCGAAGCGCGGATAGCGCGCTCCGCCTCGGCCCGTGGGGCTGTATTCGGTGCGCAGACCCCCCAAGAGCATCCATTGGTACTGGAGAACGCCGATACCGGCCTCGCCCACCGCGCGGATAGACTCACAGACCCGATCCATCTGGTCCTCGCGTCCCTCCACTCCCAGCATGACCTTGTAGTAGATTTCTGGGGAAAGATTTTCGATCACGTCCCAGATCAGGCCGCGCTCGGCGTAGTATTCCTTTTTCTGCACGAGGTCGGCCACCTCTAGGGCACCGGATTTCCCCGGCCCCACTGCGCTGACCACGTACTCGACGCCCAGTTGGCGCATGAGTTGCAAGTGTTCTTCGCCGCTGTCGTGCAAGGCGATTTTCATCGCGCTCTTCCTCGTGCTTTTTGCACGATTAGTTTTACCTTGTCTGGCTTGATGCTTTTGATCTCTAATCCGGTTGCATGGCGCACGGACTGGGCGGACACTTCAAAAGTCCTTCGCCCCAATCTGACGAGATCGGCATCAATGACGACCTCGAAATCCGCATTGCTCGCCAAAAACATGGCTCGTCGCGGTCCGGCCACCGCGATCTCCACTTCTGGGGGGGTGACGTCCTTTAGCGCATATCCTTCGGGCATGTTCTCTACGGCTACGGGCACTTGGAACACCGCTTCCTCGGCCGTCGCGCCCGGCACGAAGATCAGCCACGCGCCCAAGGCCAAGGCGAAGGACAAAAGACCTTCCACTAGACGCCGCCCCCACCGCCGCCTCTCGCGGCGTGCATTCACTCGGGTCCCCGTATGCTGCAAGTAGCTTCTAATCCTGTTCGCCAGCTTGCCCGCGTCCGGATTGTCCAGAATCTCGAGTTGCCCCCGCGTTGCGATCCCGATGGTGCCCCGCTCCTCTGATACGACCAGACACAGGGCATCGCTGCGTTCGGCTAGTCCCAACGCGGCCGCGTGCCGCGTACCGCCTCCCCTCAGTTCATCTCTATTCTCGGAAAGCGGCAAGTGCACGCCAAACTCCCTGATTCTATTATTCTGCATCACCAGCGCACCGTCGTGCCCAGCCGAACCGGGATCGAAAAGGCTGTCGAGGAGTTCTTCGCTGATCTCCGCGTCCAAAGGGACCCCATGCTGCAAAAAATGCCGCTCTATCGGTTCGCGCCCCGGTAGGACCACCAAGGCCCCGCGTCTTTTCGCGGCCAACTGGTACAATCCCCTAGTCAGCGTTCCCAAGCTGGAGGGATCCGGGCGCGGAGCCTTACGGCGCAGACTGAGCCTAGCGATCTGCTCAAAGAGCCGGCGCAAATCATCCTGGAACACCACCACTACCACCACCACTAGCGCCGCGAAAAAGCCTTGGAGAATCCAAGTCGTTAGCTGCAACTTGAATTGCTGTGCTATCAGGTGGTAGAAGACGCCCAAAAACGCCAGCCCGAGCAGGGCCATTCGCGCTCGGCGGGTCCAAACGACTAGACCCCAAAGCAGCAACGCGACGACTGCAATATCTACCAGATCAGTGGGTGCAATATCCAACAGGGGTGTGTGCAAAATAACCTTCTCCGCCCCAACGGAGGGAAATGGGTCAAGCTCCGGGAAATGCCGCCAAATACACCTTGGTGCGCTCGTTCAAAACGCCGTAAAAAGCCCGCGTCTCTGCATCTGCGCTATCCCGCCAAAACGCCGCCGGAATACTCGAATCGTTCGCCAGCGGTGCCCGGTTGCGATGCCCGTAGTAAATCTGCACGGTGCGCCGCTCTGCTCGCGTGGGCCGCGTCGTCGCCGTGTGCAGTACGGCCACGTTAAACAGCGCGCAGGTCCCGGCTGGCCCGTGCAAGTGGTACTCGCCGCCCCGCTTGAGCTGTGCTTGCTTGTCCTCGAGCACTGGCTGGTTTACCGACTCCGGCGACAGCGAAAAACAATGGGTTCCCTCGTCCACATCGGATAGATAGACCATGAGTTGGATGTAGTCCATGCGGAACGGATGCTCGTCCCAATGCGGTCTGTCGCGGTGCCAACCTTGGTGCAATGGGCCGTCGTAGGCCCGCATCATCCGCAGCCCGATCTCGCCAAAGCAGAGCGGCCCGCCCATCAGCTCCTTGATCGTCGGGTATATCTTCGGGTGGCGGATCAGTTCGTCAAACTGCGGGGAGGTGATCAACGCCTCGTAATTGGCGTGTTGGTGGTGGCCGTAGCGGTGCCAGAAATAGGGATACTTTTCCATGTCCCCATCGAACATGGCGCGGAAGTATTGCACATCGTCGTTGTCGAGCACTTGCCCTAGGTTGAGATAGCCGTTTGCAGCAAAGAAATCGCGGTCGGCTTGGTCCATCGCCCGGTCTCCTAATTTTGTTAGCGATATGGAATCTGCTCGCCGTGCCAAGGCAGGCGAAAGCTAGGTTGCTGGCTGTAACGCCGCATGGCGAGCGACAATTCAATTTGGCTGGCTGGAGCCAATTCAACTTGGAAATAAGTGCCATCCACGTCGAGTACCTCGTCGCCAGCTCGCACCCGGCCAAAGCAGTGCTCGCCAAAGCTGCCAGCGCCGACGATCACCTGTCGCGTGCGGCTCGTGCTCAAGTTGACCAACGTTAGTTCCGCACCCTCGTCGCTGAGGCTGGTTACTAAGGCTGCAACATCTTGGGGCAAACCCGGTCGCTGTTGCTCACCGTCGAAATAGCGCACCCGCCCTTGCGCCAACCCTCCCCAGTAGATGGTCTGCGGCGCGCCGGTCGTTAGCTGCACTAAGGCTTCGGTGACCACCGGGTTGACCTGCTGCCACCAGTGTACGTCGAGTTGGGTCAGATCCTGCTCGTCGTCTATGACCTTGGCGATGCGGTCGCCGACCTCGCGGTAGTTGGCCTGCAAGATGCGCTCGGGGTACTCCGGGGATTCGCCAGCGAGAAAGCGAGTCCAAGCGCGGTCGTCGAGCGAACGCGGTCCGCGCTGCCCCACCTGCCTCCATTCGTCTTCGGCTCCCCGGTGCAAGACCTCCAGCCGTTGCCAGTCGCGTTCCTCCATGGACGCGGCCCATAAGTGGATCGGCGCATTGGAATTGATGGGATTGAAGTCGGTCCAACCCTCGTCCGTGTGCTTGTAGGGCACGAGCAGCCGCCCTCCTTCCTCGCGACCGTGCGCGACTAGCGCATCCAAGTGCATGCGGAGCAGGTCCAAGTAGCGGGTCTCGCCCGTGACCAGCAGCGCGGCTTCCACCGCCGAGGTGATTGAGTGGGCCATCATGTTGTGTCCATAGCGCCCGGTCCAGCCATACAGTCCGCCCCACCACTGCCCTTGGCGCATCTCGCCGACAATGCCGTTGGGCCCGATGTTGTCCGGGACGATACCGCCGTTGGCTTCGGTGCGCTCTATCCAGGCCCCGACGTATTCCTCGATCCACTCCCTGTACCGCGCCGCGCCGGTGTGGAGAAATGCCGTTGCCACCAGCGCCACGACACCTAAGTTGACGGTCACATCGCCCTGCATGACCACTTGGTCGAACTGTTCCTCAACGCGGCGTTTGGTTTCGGGGTCTTCCCACCAGTTAGCGGGCAAATCAAAGTCCGGCCCCAGCGTGGCGTGATCGTGGGTGAGGTCGTAGTGGATTTCGCCGCGCCGCATTTGCAAGAGCGGCCCCTTGCTGCCGCTACAGGGCGAGCGCACGATGCGGTGCTCGGGGTCGTAGTTGGGCACGGCGGGGTCGTCGTTCAAGTACAATCCGGCAAAGCGCTGCGCCCGGCGGCGCGTCTCGGCGTTGGTTGGGTCGGCCATCCCCAAGTGATAGAAGTAGATGTAGTTTTCGGCGTTGTGGAACCAGTCGTCGTCGTTGATAAACTCGCGGGTGACGCGGCCGTAGTCGTGCTCTAGCTGCCGAGTAATGGCGTTCCACTCCTCTAGGGCCTTGACGCCCGCGTATTCGCTGCCACCTAGGGCATAGTAGTGAGGCCAATTGAAGAACGCCTCGTACAGATCGTCGGCCCAGACCCCGTCGCCGGGGTATTCTTCCTTCCAAATCAGGCTGCCGCCGGGGCGGGTGTACTTGTCGAGAAAAATTGGTGCCGCCTCGTCGATCGCGTCGATTAGTCGCCGCTGCAAAACCGCCCACGGCGGTGGCGCAGTGCGCGCTTGGCTTTTTAGCGTTTGCACGGTCTCGTCCTCTCGCAAAGGGCTTCTATAAGTAGATACGCATTCGCACCGATGGCAAGTTTGACAAGGTAGGTACATTTTGTCGTATTTTATAAGACAAACGTCGCCATGCAAAGAAAGCGAGCCATGCCATGACCACTGCCACGACGGCCCCCTTAGGGGAAACGGCGCAGATTCTCGGAGTGCGCCATAGGCTGCACAATGGCTTCGACCTAATTGAAATGAGCAATCGAGGCATTGCGCGGTCGGAGTTGATAAAACTAGCGGAATACCTCGCTATATCGCCGGGACAGCTCATTCGCCTGCTGCCCATTAGCGAACGCACGGTGCAGCGACACGGTGACGCCAAACCATTCAGTCGGTCCGTCTCCGAGCAGGTTATCCAGATCGCTAGCGTTGCTGCCAGAGGAGTAGCTGTCTTTGAGGACCGCGACCATTTCCTGGATTGGCTCAAACAGCCCTGCGTGGCATTGGGCAACAAAGTACCGCTCGAATTGCTCAACTCGCGTTTCGGCGCAGATATCGTTTTAGATGAGTTGGGCCGGATAGAGCATGGGGTATTCGCCTGATGCGGCTTTTCCGCATCGCCAAGATCCGCTACATAAACGATCTATCGGGAGCCGGTGCCCGCGCCAACGGCGGTCGGTGGAATCGCGTTGGAGTGGGTTTGCTTTACACTTCGTCTAGTCGGGCATTGGCCACAGTAGAATACCTAGTGCATGTGCCGTTGGCGCGGGTACCGAAAAATCTAAGTATCGCGACTATTGCGGTGCCCGATGATGCGTCAGTAGAAACTATTACCGAGGAGATGTTGCCAAACAACTGGCGGCGACATCCGGCCCCTGTCGAGCTAGAGGAGATCGGCACCTGTTGGACGGAGGAAAGGCGCTCCTTGTTGCTGCGCGTACCCTCAGCAGTAGTCAAAGGCGACTACAATGTGCTGATCAACCCAGCGCATTCAGAGATGAAAGGTGTGGAAATCGAAGCGGTTGAACCGTACCTGCTTGACGAGCGGCTAGTGCGATAGCCGCGAAATTTAACGGGGATCATGTTAGTCAGCGGGCGACCTCAGGCGGCAGAAGATGTACGCCGTCGGAACTGCAATCAGCAGAATGAGTCCCAGACGGCAGAAGATGTACGCCGGAACTACAATCAGTAGGACGAGTATCGAGATTATGTCGAGGATGCGCCTTACTTCTGGAGATGTCACGGCGGTTTATCTCTTTTTAGCGTGCAACGGTTAGTAAAAATGGTGCCGGAGGTGGGACTCGAACCCACACACCCTTGCGGATACAGGATTTTGAATCCAGCGCGTCTACCAATTCCGCCACTCCGGCTATACCATTACCACTCCTCTCGTTCGCTCTTCGGCTTGCCGAGGATTTCCATATAGACTATCGCGTCGCGCGCCGTCTGAGGAGTGAGGAACCAATGGCTCCGGGTGCGACGAGGCCGCTGTTTCTCGTTCTCGTCTACATCCTCGGACTTGGTCTCCGTCAGCCGCTCCAGCCGCTCCATGGCCTGCTGCTCGGTCGCCATGGCGCGCCGCTCGGCCTCTAGAGCCTGCCGTTCGGCTTCTAGTGCCTCCCGCTCAGCCTCGGCCGGATCGACCTCGGCGAGAACCGGCTCCTCAAAGGGATCGCCGTCAAAAGGCCACCCAAAGGATGGCTCTTCTTCCTTCTTCTCCTCGACGACAACGGGCGCGGCCGGACTGACCTCGGCGTGCTGCTGTTCGATCTCGGCGTGCTGCTGTTGGGCCTCTTCAAGCCGTTTGCGGCGCTTGCGACGCTCCATCAGCGCCGAAAATATGCTGAACAGTATGGCGAGGGCAAAAAGTAGGAGTTCCATGGACTAGTTGTCGCGGTTATTGCGATCCTCGCCGCTTTCGGAAATCGAGTCGCGCATGTCTGTGTCAGCTTGGATATTGCGCATGCGGTAGTAGTCCATGATGCCCAGGTTGCCCTCGCGGAAGGCCTCGGCCATTGCGCGCGGCACCTCGGCTTCAGCTTCCTTGACCCGCGATTCCATTTCCACTACTTGGGCCGTCATCTCCTGCTCGCGTGCCTGGGCCATGGCCCGGCGTTCCTCAGCCTTGGCTTGGGCGATTTTGAGATCGGCATCCGCCTGATCGGTCTGCAACTTAGCGCCGATGTTTTCGCCCACATCGACATCGGCGATGTCGATGGAGAGGATCTCAAAGGCCGTCTCCGAGTCGAGGCCCTTTTCCAGCACGCGTCGAGAGATCAGATCGGGATTTTCGAGCACTTCTTTGTGGGTCGAAGCCGAGCCGATGGTCGTGACGATGCCCTCGCCGACTCGGGCGATGATCGTCTCTTCGCCGGCACCACCGACCAAGCGGTCGATATTGGCGCGCACGGTCACTCGGCAGGTGGCCTTGACCTGAATGCCGTCTTTGGCAATCGCCGCAATCAGGGGCGTGTTGATCACCTTGGGATTGACGCTGACTTTGACCGCGTCGAGCACATCTCGGCCGGCCAAGTCGATGCTGGCGGCCCGCTCGAAGGTCAACTCGATGTTGGCCTTGTCGGCCGAGATCAGGGCTAAAATCACCGCGTTGACGTTGCCGCCGGCCAAGTAGTGGGCTTCCATGCTCTCCAAGCCGACATCTAGCCCCGCCTTAGCGGCGCTGATTTTGGGACCGACGATCTGGCGCGGTGGCACCTTGCGCAGTCGCATACCCACCAAGTCCTTGAATATCCCCACTCTAACTCCGGCGAAATAGGCCGAAATCCACAGCCCCACCGGAATGAAATAGGTGAAGAGCGACAAAAAGACGATGATGCCGAAAAGCACCAAGACCAAAAACAGGACTTCCATTATTAGCTCCTTGAAAGGAGTGAATTAAGACTCGGACTGGACGGACTGAACCACGACTCTGTTGCCAGCCACTTTTAGTACTTCGACCTGCTCACCGCGTTCAATATAGGCACCTTCGCTGACTACGTCGACTACCCGTTCGCCAAATTGCGCCCGCCCCGCTGGCCGCAGCGTCGTAATTGCCTCGCCCGTCTGCCCGAGCAATGACTCGCGGCCCGGCTTGACCGAATCGTAGCCGGCCTTGCGCGTCATGCCATCGTTGAGCACCAAGCGGTTCCAAGCGCGCACCTTGAGCATCAGCCGCACCAAGATGGCGGTGCCCGCCAGCCCCAAGCCCGCTACGACGCCAGCCGCCAAGCCACCCATGTTCATATAGGCATAGGCAATGCCGGCGACCGCGGTCAGAAAACCAACGATGCCGAAGATGTTGAGCCCTGGGATAACGAAAATTTCCAAGAGCACCAGCACAAAGCCGAGCACTAGCAAGGCCAGTGAATAAACCCATTCTAACATCTCCCCTCCCAAAAAGCTCATAGCGCCTTCACCACCACTCGACTGCCGCGGGCTTCTACTACTTTAATGGGCCGCTGCGCCTCGATGAATTCGCCCTCGGCGATCACGGTGAGCCGCTTGCCCCCCAAAAGGGCTATACCTGAAGGCCGCAGGTAGCTGACCGTGACCCCCTCCTTGCCCAACAGCTCGTCGTCGGTCGTGCGCGAGGAGGAAGTGTACCCGTCGGCGGCCTTGATTTCGTTGTGGAGTACTAGGCGATTGAAGGCGGCGAACTTGGGCAGGGAGCGCAAAACGATGAGCGAGAGTACAAACGCGCCGATCATCGAGCCGGCGAGACGCCCGATCACCGAGACGATTTCCTCGAAGCTCCACAATTGAAAATCGCCCAATTGGGTAATCACCACGCTGGCAATCATCGCTCCGATACCCAACGCACCCACAATGCCAAAGCCCGGAATGGCCACCAATTCGACGACCAAAAGAGTCGCACCCACCGCAAAGAGTGCCAGTTCCTGCCACTCGGCCAAGTGGACGATCAAGTGGCTGCCGAAGAAAAGCCCCAGCGCCACTAGTGCGAGCGTGCCGCCCAAGCCCCAACCGGGCGTGCGCACCTCGGCGATCAAGCCGAACATGGCCACGGCCAGCAAGATCGAAGTGACGACCGGGTGGGTCAACATGCGCAAGACGTGCTCGGTCCAGTTGAGCTCGACATCCACGATTTCGGCCTCGCCTAAATCGTAGATGCGCAACAGCTCGATCAGCGTCTCGGCCGTCTCGTCGGCCATCTGGTAGTTGAGCGCCTGCTCGGTGGTCAAGGTGGCTGGCCGGCCCGCTTCGGCGCTCAGGCCCGGTACATCAACGCGCTCATCGACCATGGCCTCGGCGATCTTGACGTCGCGGCCAGTGCGCTCGGCCGTAGCGCGCATCTCGGCGCGCATGTAGGAGGTTATTTTGTCGCTGGCTTTGTCGCCCGTGGCATCGACCGGGGTGGTCGCGCCCATGGTCGAGGCTTGCGTCATGACGATCTTGTCACAGGCTAGCGAGATGAGTGCCCCAGCCGAAATCGCCCGCTTATTGATAAAGGCGATGGTCAGGGTTTCGGCGTCGAGGATGGCGTCGCGGATCACCGTGGCCGCATCGACGCGCCCGCCAAAGGTGTCGATCTCAAAGACGATGGCGTCGGCTTCGGTCTCGTCGGCGTCGGCGATCACGCGCTCGACAAAGGCCGCTACGCCCGGATCGATCATGCCCTCTAGCTTGAGATGGACGCGATAGACGGTCTGAGCGTGGGCGCTGCTGGCCGACAAAAGTAAGAGTGTGTAGATAAGGCTTCGCATTTACTATTGAATATACGCTATAATTCGATAATTGTACTCTAAGTATCTGACCATTGTCAACAATCTCATTTGACCCTCTTTTTGACCCAGCCTATTTTTTGCTTTTCACTCCAATATCCGAAAAGAAAAACCATGCCCCGCAAGCTCGAAATACTACTCAAAGGCGGCCACGTAATCGACCCTGCCAACGGTATCAACGGCGTCGCCGATGTCGGCGTTCTCGACGGCCGCATCGCCCGCGTTGAAGAGGACATTTCCCCCGCGGACGCCCAGCGCGTCATTGACGTGGGCAACCTCGTCGTCGTGCCGGGCCTACTCGACATCCACGTTCATACGTACTATACCCGCGGCCGCCAATCGGGCGGGTTGGTGGGCAGCCTCAACGCCGACGCCCACTTTCTCAAAGAGGGTGTAACCACCTGTGTTGATACGGGCACGGCCGGTGCCGAGGAGTTTGAGCACTTCCGCACGACGGTGATCGATCACGCCAAGATCCGCATGTTCGCCTACGTCAACATTGCCGCTCCAGGTATGGGGCCTCCCGAACAGGTCGTCGCCAACCTCGATCCCCAGCGGGCGGCTGAGATGGCCGCGGCCCACGACGAAGTGTGCGTCGGCATCAAGACCGCCCACTATTGGACCACCAAGCCGTTTGACGACGAGCATCCGCCTTGGGCCTCGGTTGACGCGGCCGTCGAGGCCGGTGAGCGCTGTAAAATGCCGGTGATGGTCGACTTTTGGCCGCGCCCGCCCGAGCGCTCCTATCCCGATCTCATCCTCAAGCACCTGCGCCCCGGCGACATCCACACCCACGTCTTTGCCCGCCAGTTCCCCGTCGTCGATGAAAACGGCGAGGTGTACGACTACATGCGCGAGGCGCGCGAGCGGGGCATCCACTTCGACCTCGGGCATGGAGCGGCTAGCTTCTGGTATCGCGCCGCCATGCCGGCCATAGCCGACGGCTTCCCGCCCGATTCGATCAGCACCGACCTGCACATGGGCAATATCAACGGCCACGTTCACTCCATGCTCGACACCATGTCCAAGTGCTTGGCCATGAATATGTCCTTACAGGAAGTGATCTACCGCTCCACCGTCACGCCCGCTAGCGCCATCCGCCGGCCCGAGTTGGGGACTTTGACGCCCGGCTCTGAGGCCGATGTCGCCGTGCTGGGCGTCTTGGAGGGCAACTTCTACTTTCGCGACTGCGGCTGGGCCTGCATTGAAGCCCAGCACCGCCTCGAATGCGCGCTGACTTTGCGCGCGGGTGAGGTGGTGTGGGATCGCCACGGCATGACCTGCCCGCACTTGCAGGAAATCCCGCCCGAAGAACCCTACTGGCACCTGCCCGAGCGCCAAGCCACTAGCCCGATACCGCGCCTGTGGCGCACGGATGCCTGAGTAAGCCGCGCTCAACGTATTAATTTTACAGAAAAGTAGTACCCGGCCACATAGTTGCCACCATGCGGCCCCGGCCGTACATTTTCCGTGCCAACAAAAACGCCGTAACTCCTTGTAAATTTTGAATCAATCGCCTACCAAATCGCACCCCATCGCTGCGCTTAAAACCCTCCTGCCTCAGTGCATGCTGCAAGATCGGGTGCGCATCGAACGGCGTCTGAGGCGTCGTGGTCGCCTCGATCCGAAAGAAGTCGAACGCCTTTTAGGCCAAGCTCGCAGCTCTGCGCGCCTGCGCCAACGGCGGCGCAAAAACCGCCCGATCCCCACCTACCCAGCCGCCCTGCCCATCAGTGATCGCAGGAACGAAATCCTCGCGGCGATCAAGGCGCATCCCGTGGTCGTCGTCGCTGGTGAGACTGGCTCGGGCAAGAGTACGCAATTGCCCAAAATTTGCCTAGAGGCCGGCCGGGCCGGGGCCGGCCGCATCGCCGTCACGCAGCCGCGCCGCGTGGCCGCGCTCTCCATCGCTCAGCGCGTGGCCGAAGAGCTCAAGGTGACCTACGGCCGCGATATCGGCTGCAAAATCCGCTTCCGCGATCAGACTGCGCCCGAGACCTGCATCAAGGTCATGACCGACGGCATGCTGCTGGCCGAGACCCAAACTGATCCCGACCTGCTCGAATACGACACCATTATCGTCGATGAAGCTCACGAGCGCAGCCTCAACATCGACTTCCTGCTCGGCTATCTGCGGCTTCTGCGCCGCAAGCGGCCTGATCTCAAGATCGTCATCACCTCGGCGACCATCGACACCGAAACCTTCTCTAAGGCTTTTGACGACGCTCCCGTCATTGAGGTCTCGGGCCGGATGTTCCCGGTCGAGGTCCGCTATTGGCCACTCGACGAGATTCTGCAGGACCGCGGCGACTACACGTATTTGGATGCGACCGCCAGTGCGGTAGAAGAGATTTTGCGCATGTCGCGGGAGGGCGACCTGTTGGTCTTTCTGCCGTCTGAACGCGATATCCGCGAAACGCGCGAGCGGCTCGAAGGGCGCAAGCTGCGCGGGGTTGAGATCCTGCCACTGTTTGGCCGCCTAACCGCTGGAGAGCAGCAGCGCGTGTTCGCCCCAGGGGACCGCCGCCGCGTAGTGTTGGCCACCAATATTGCCGAGACTTCGCTGACCATTCCCCGCATTCGCTACGTCGTAGATACGGGCTTGGCGCGCCTGTCGCGCTACAATCCCCGCACGCACACCCAGCGGCTGCCCATCGAACCCATTTCGCAGAGCAGCGCCCGCCAGCGAGAAGGGCGCTGTGGGCGGGTCGCGGACGGGGTGTGCATTCGCCTTTACTCGGAGCAGGACTTTCTCTCGCGGCCCGAATACACCCAGCCCGAGATCCAGCGCGCCAATCTCGCCGAGGTCATCCTGCGGATGATCAATCTCAAGTTAGGAGACATTGAGGCGTTCCCCTTTATCGATCCCCCGGCAAAAGCCGCTATCGCTGGCGGTTTCCAACTCCTGAGCCAGCTCAACGCCCTCGACGAAAATCGCGGACTCACTCCCATTGGCCGCGCCATGGCCCGCCTGCCCATCGACCCCACGGTCTCGCGGATGCTGCTCCAGGCCCGCGAGGAGCAAGCCCTGTCCGAAGTGCTCGTCATCGCCGCGGCCATCAGCATTCAAGATCCGCGCGAGCGGCCTCTTGAAGAGCAGGATGCGGCCGACCAAATGCACCGCCAGTTCCACGACAAAAATTCCGATTTCCTAGCCTATCTCAACATTTGGAACGCGTACCACGACAAAGTGGAAAGCGCCTCGCAGAACCAACTCCGCAAATTCTGCAAGGCGCACTATCTGTCCTACATGCGGATGCGCGAATGGCGCGACATCCACGCGCAGATCCGCGAGGCCCTGAACGAGATAAAAGGCTTCCGCTTCAACCGCGAACCCGCCGGGTACGACGCGATCCATCGCGCAGTACTCACTGGCCTGCTTTCGAGTGTGGCGCGCCAAGAGGAGGGCAATGTCTATCAGGCAGCGCGCAACCGCGAGGTGATGATTTTTCCCGGCTCGGGACTCTTCCGCCCCAACAAGGGCAAGAAGCCCGTCGAGAGCGGTGGCCCCCTCGGTTGGCTGGTCGCGGCTGAGATCGTCGAGACCTCGCGCCTGTTCGCCCGCACTGTCGCCCGCATCCAGCCCGAATGGCTCGCGGAACTAGGCAGTCACCTGTGCCGCGCTTCGTACGACCAGCCCTACTTCAACCCGCGCTCGGGACGGGTGCTGGTGCGCGAAAAGCTGATCCTCTACGGCCTCGAAGTACTCAGCCGCCGCATCCCGTACAGTCGCATCAACGCCCGCGAGGCCACTGAGATATTCATCCGCGAGGCATTGGTGCCCGGGACGGTGCATACTCCGCACAAGTTTCTCGCGCACAACATTCGCCTGTGTCAGAAGATCGAAACTTGGCAGACCCGCGCCCGCGGCTTGGCCGATGTCCACGTCGAAGAGGCTGCCGCCCGCTTTTACTCCCGCTACCTCGACGATGTTTCCTCACTGCCCGACCTCAACCGATTTCTCAAAGACAAAGCCGACGACTTCCTGATGATGCAGGAGGAAGACTTGCTCAGCACCACCCGCGCCGACTTCGACCAGCAAGCCTTCCCAGACGCACTCGACCTCGACGGCAATAAACTAGCCCTCAGCTACGCCTATCGCCCGGGGCAAGACGAGGATGGCATTACCGTCAAATTGCCCTACAAACTGGCCCACGCCGTCGATCCAGAAATACTCGAATGGCTGGTGCCGGGTCTGCTCGAAGAGAAAGTTACCATCCTGCTGCGCTCGCTGCCCAAGTCCATCCGCAAGCAACTGGTGCCGATTCCGGCAAAGGCCCAGCGCATTGCGGCCGCGCTCAAGCCGACGCATCCCACCTTTTTGGAGTCGCTGCAAGATCACATCCGCCAGCACTACCATATCCAAATCGAGGTGTCGGACTGGAACGCCGATGACTTGCCCGATCACCTCAAGATGCGCGTCGATATCCAAGGGACCAACGAGCAATCCGTTGCAGCCGGTCGCGATTTGCAGCAACTGACCCAACGCCTCGAACAGCACGACACCCCCGTCGAACTAGACGCTTGGAAAAAGGTGGCCCAACAGTGGGGACGAGCAGGGATCACTACGTGGAATTTCGGCGATCCGCCCGAACGAATAGAGGTGACCCAAGCGGGCGGGGTGCCGCTCTATGGCTGGCCCGGCCTCTACCGGGACGAAGGTGGCGTGTCGCTGCGGCTCTACAAAAGTCGCGCCGAAGCCGAAACCCGCTCGCGCGAGGGTTTCTTGGGCCTCTGCGCCTTGGCGTTGCGCGACGAGTTGGCTTGGCTTCGGCGCGAACTCCAAG
Source organism: Candidatus Latescibacterota bacterium (assembly GCA_965116675.1). Taxonomy (GTDB): domain Bacteria; phylum Latescibacterota; class UBA2968; order UBA8231; family UBA8231. The sequence goes on along the minus strand of OZ220721.1, from coordinate 3,856,032 downwards.
AGCTGGCGCAATTCAAGACGCGCTACCAAGGCAGTTCCCTCGAACTGCGCACCCAAGCATTTGAACATCTCGAGCGCTACCTCTTCCACCGCGAGCAAATTCTACCCCTGCGCCAAGAGGATTTCGACGCCGTGCTAGTGCAGGCCAAGCAGCGGCTGCGCGGCTTGGCTCCGCGCTTCATCTCATTGGTCGATAGCCTGCTAGAAGCCCGCCGGGAAATTCTCCTCTCAGGCCGGTCCTATCGCGGGCTGGACGCGGACTTGGAGCGACTGCTGCCAGACGACTTCTTAGCCCGCGTCCCCTTCCACCGTCTCAGTCACTTGCTCCGCTACCTAAAAGCCGTCGAGGTGCGCGCCGAGCGCGCCGCGACCGACCCACGCAAGGACACGCAGAAGGCCGAGTTGATCGAGGTGTACCAGAATCAGTTGGAAAAGCTCGCCGGGGAGACCAATTCGCCCGAGCGAGCGGCCCAAATCGAGGAATTGCGCTGGATGCTGGAGGAATATCGCGTCTCGGTCTTCGCCCAAGAGTTGGGCACCGCCCACCCGATTTCCCCCAAGCGGCTCGACAAGAAGATCGAGCAGATTCGTCAAATCCGGTGATCCGCGCCCTGATCTTCGATCTTTGCCAGGCCGCGCGAGTTAGCCGAAATTTTGGACAGTAAAAATCGCGCGTAGAACGACGATCAAACGTTCGCCACCAGCCACTGGTAGCACTTTTCGTATCCCACCTGTCCCTCGGTCTCCGGCCCCTCGTATTCAGCCGTCCAAGCCCCGTCGTAGCCGGCCGCCTTGAGGCACTGGACCGCGTGGTCGAGATGGATTTCTCCCTCGCCCAGTGCCGCCCCCTTGTAATTCTGCCGCGAGCCGGTTCCGTCCTTTATGTGGGTGTGGAAGACGTGTGGAGCCAGTATTTCATAGAAGTGGTCGATTCGGTCTAGTTCGTGACCGAACCAGCGATAGTTCATGGTATCCAAATTGACGCCGAGTCGGTCCGAGCCAACGCGCTCGATCAGGCTTAACTGCCAGTCGCCGTCGTTGGTGGAAATCCCGTGGTTGTCGAGGGCGATCCGCACGTCGTACTCTTCGAGAAAATCGGCGCAGCGCTTGAAGGCTTCGAGCATCATGGCGTCCCACTGGTCTTCTGGAACGTCGCCGTTGCGGTTCCAGCCGCCGTCCGAGCGCACGATGTCCGTGCCGGTTACGGGAATGATCTGGCAGACGTAGCGGTAGCGCTCGATTTGCGCGTCCAAATCGCGGGGATCGGCTTGCAGGAAGTCGTTGCCAGCCGCTACCGCCGAGGCTTGCATCCCGTATTTGGCCAATAACTCGCGCGTGGCTGCGGCGGTCTGCTCGCCGTTTTTGGACTCGCCATCCCAGATATCGCGGATCTGCAACTCGCAGTAGCGATAGCCGATTTCGCTGGCCCGCCGGGCGAAGCCCTCTAAGTCGCAGCCGGGCCAATTGTAGTGAATTGCGCCTATTTTTGCCATGTTCGCACTCCTTATGTCAATTAAGAATTAAGAATTAAGAATTAGGAATTGGGGCGGTAGTGGGTAATTCGTAATTCCTAATTCGTAATTCCTAATTCAAATGTAAAGTCGCCACACTTGCGTCTGCAATGGCATGAGGCTGACCTCCGAGATCTCGTCGCTGGCGGGTATAGCCTCAATCGCAAGGGCTTCGTACGTGTCGAAGCACTTTTGGCGCGATGTGGGCGGCTGTGGTAGATAATCGAAATGGTAGGACGTCTTCCGTACGGTGCGCAGATCGAAATTGTGCGTCACTAAAAGTGCGCCCTGATCAGTATAGCGCACATACGCCAGAATGCGGTCGTCCGGGTCGCCGCCTGCAAATTCGTTGCGGTGGAAGTACACCTCTCCGTCGCAAAATTCAGGCCATTCCTTTTGCAGTGCGAAGAGGCGCTCGTAGGCCCTCGCTAGGCTGGCGTGCGGCTCGCGCTCGGCCCAGTCGAAGTGCAGGAGGGTTTCGTTTTCAAAGTCGGTGCGCGTTTCCTCACCCCACTCGCTGCCCAGCTCCAAACCTCGCGTCAGATTGCACTTAGAGGCCGAGCCAGCCGAACAGTCGATCAGAGCGGCCTGCAAATTCTTGAGCAGGGCCATCAGCAACGCCCGGTCTCCTGGCTGGATGGGACAGGCGAGGCCCTGCCAGTAGTCCCGCGCCTGCTCGTCGCAGTGCAAGAGTTCCCGGAACCGCTCGTGCCACACTTGGGTGGCGCGCGGGCTGTCGTGGTTTTCAAAGTAGGCCATGGCCACGGTGCCGGGCGCGAAGGTGCGATTCATCTCCTCTAGGAAATCGATGAGGGGTTGGGCGTGCTCGGTGTCGCGGTGAAAGTCAACTAAGAGCGCGTAGATCATATCTGTCGGGACGTCCACTGCTTCGGTCAGCGGGCACAGCGTCTCGCCTAACACCAACGCCTCGGGCGCGGCAGCTTGAATGCGGTTCTTGAGCTTTTTGAGGAAGGGCCGGTCAATGGTCTGGCTGGCGTCGATCCGCACCCCGTCGAATCCGCATTGCTCGATCCAATACGGGGCGATCTCTAATAGGTACTCTTGCAATGGCCGATTGTAAACCAAGTCGAAGAGCGCCACGTCCGAATAGACCAGCCAAGCGATCTGGTGGATTTGCGGCACCCCGCGCTCGTCGCGCAGATACCATTCGGGATGCTCGGCGATCAGCGGACAATCGCGGCTGCTCTGCATCAGCACCAAGTCGAAGATGACTTTCTTGCCGAGGGCGTGTGCCCACCAGGTGAGCGCGCGTAGCTCGGCGCGACCGACGAGTTGGACGAAGGCTTCGCGTCCGAGAGCCTTTTCCGCCTGGACCGCCGACAGTCCGGCGAGACCTTCCATCTCGTCTGGGAGCACGAAACCTTCCGCTACCAGCGACCCCCAGTCCACTTCCTCGGCCGGTGAAACTAGCTCGGGGTCAATCTGGAAAAAATCCTGTACCGCATAGACGCTGCCGAGGGCACCCTTGCGCACATCCGCGCCGGTGTGCAGATCCGCAAAACCCGGACGAAAAAAGGGCAGTAAGTAGATCACGTCGGCAGGTATGTCCTCTAAGAGCCGCGTCAGTTCGACGAGCCGGCCCGAGCGGAAGCGGCCTCCCTCGACCCCGGCACCCACCTTGCGCACGCACACCTCGGCGACCGTCGGTCCCTTGCTCACCCACTCCGGGCTGACGACGACGATCCCGTCGCGGTTTTCGGCCAGATCGTTGAGGCTGATCCATTCCTTGCGCCCGGCCTCGGCGTAGCTGTCAGCGGAAAACTCTACCGCGTAGTTGAAGGTGCCCGTGCGCCCAAGCGCGAAAGCTGCCGACTCAAAAACGAGGTTGTTGCCAGCGAGGACGGGAGCACCTTCCGCATCGACAAGTAGCTGCATCTCCACGTAATCATTGGTCCCACTGACATCGGTCCATAGCCGCGCATCCACATCCCCCGGCTGGACTTCGCGCGGGTCAACGGCCGCGACGAAAAGCTCGCAGCGCACCTGGGCCATGGCAGCCGTCTTGCCAGATTCGATATAGGCCCTAGCGAGGGGCGGCTCGCAAACCCGACCGTCGATTTCAATGGTCAGGTTGCCGCCCCACACCTGCCAGTTATCGAACTCGCGGCGCTGGTAGCGGCAGTGCAATTGTTCGTAGAACGCAGCGCGTAAACCGAAGACGACCGTAACAGTCAAAGAATTCTCTCCAAAACAATTAAGAATTAAGAATTAGGAATTGGGGCGGGGTAATTCGTAATTCTCAATTCCTAATTCGTAATTCATCTATGGTTTTGCCGATAGTGTCGCTTGAGCAGATCCTCGCCGAAATCGTTGTGCAGGTCGCGCCAGACTGCGTGGATGTGATTGGCGTCGTTTTGGGTGTTGTCGTACTCGGCTAGGAAACCCGGCCCCTGCACCCGGTAGTAGTGCGGCCCCCCGCGTTCCTCTGCGCCAGCCCAAGCAAAGTGCGCCGCCCGTAAATATGCCGCTCCGAGTCGCTCCCATTCGGCTTCGGCCACTGCTTCGGGCAGACGCCGTACGTACACTTCGATCAAGGTGTCTAGGATCTGGCGCTGCGCTGCGCTCATGTCTGCGCTGCCCAAGCCCTCCGGTTCGACTTCGCCGCGCACGTGGGGCACGTTGGTCGTGAGAATGTCCCTTGGGGCTTCGGCACTGACGATGGCCACTGCTTTTTGCTCGCCGTCCAACTCGTGCAGAAGCTGTCGTCCCAGATCCTCTTCCTCGCGTAAAGCCCGCAGTCCAGTTTGCTCGCCGTGGCGCACCTCGGCGGGGTTGGAACCAAGAAACAACGGTGTTGTTCCCAGCCGACCTTCTACTACCGTGTGGTTGAGCGAGACGTGATGTCCCTCAAAGCGCCAGCCCCAGGGCGCGTCCCCACCCGGCTCGCCGAAAATGCTCACGTAGTACAGCTCGGGATCGCGTTGAAAGCGCCGCCCGGCTCCCTCCAATTCGGCCAGTATCGGCTCCAGCGAAATGATCGTCGAGACTTTTTCGTACCCCGACGCGCTGACTCCGGTCGCTACCAGCGCGTGCGCTAGCGCACGCTGGCGCTCGTCCATTTCCTTTAGCGGCAATCCGGCGCGCTCCCTCGGAATGTAGTGCCAGTTTTCGCGCTCCGCGCTGTCGGCAAAGTCGATCACTGCCTTCTGCCGTCCGGCCGCATCTAAGGACGCGAGGAAATTGCCAGCGGCCTCGGCCATGCGCTGTACTGTATCAGTATGGTCCATAATCTTCCTTTCTCAAGTCGGCCTGCGCGCCGACAAATCGTCGTGCAAGTCAATGGTAGTGTACTCTTCGTCTGCTTGCTTCACGGCGATGCGCACGAACTCCAGCTTTTCTGGCCCGGGATTGTAGATGCCGTGCCCCTGCCCAATGCCCTGCCAAGTAACCGATCCTGGCCCCACCGCAAAGGTCTCGTCGGCAATCGTCATCAGCCCTTGTCCCTTCAGCACGACAAAGCTCTCTTCGAGGAAGTCGTGATAGTGATACCCTACCGAGCTGTCCGCGTCGAGAATTGCATGATCAAGAAAGGTCCAGTCGCTGTAGAAGTCATCGGGCGAGAGCACATGCCGAGTGGCGATCTGACCGCGGCCGCCGTGGATTGCGTCGCGCCACTTTAGGGCTTGCTCGTCGAAGGTGCCGGCCCTGGGCAGCACATCCTGCGTCTCTGCATCCACGTCCAGCGCGACGCACACGCTCAGTACGTTCACAGATGCATCGGTCAAATTTTTCAACTCGTGAGCGCATCCGGTAGGTTCGACGACAAAACAGGGCCCTTTTCCGCTTTCCACTCGCTGCTGCCCCACGGTCAATTCTATCGGTCCGCCCGTAAACACATAGCCTTGTTCACAAGCTATTCCTATACCTTCCACCGAGCGCTTTTCCCCCGGTGCCAATACCCAATAGTCGAATGCCAACCACGGCGTCTCTGGCCGCAACCCTGCAAAGACCGGGCAGCCTTCTTGGTCTAACTCATCGAGACGGACGTGTTTCATGCTTTTCTCTATCATCCTCTGCCATCCCGCTAAACTACGCATCCCACCCCCTCTTTACAAACCCTTGACACCCTTCCGCTCAACCCCCAACATAAACGCCCATCTCTACACGGAGCTACCCAAATTGCCTACAGAAGAAGAACCCATCCGCGTCGCCGTGCTCGGCCAAGGCCGCTCCGGCCTCGACATCCATTGCCGCTACTTCAAAACCGCCCCGCACAAGTACCAAATAGTCGCCGTCTCCGACCTCCTTGAGGGCCGCCGCCAGCGCGCCCAAAGCGAAATGGGCTGCGACGCGTACGCCGACTACCGCGACATTCTCGCGCGCGGCGACATCGACTTAGTGGTCAACGCCCTGCCCAGCCACCTCCATCCTCAAGCCACCATCGATTCTCTCAACGCCGGCCACCACACCATCTGCGAAAAACCCCTTGCTTGGAGCGTGGCCGAACTCGACACCATGATCGCCGCCGCCCGCGAGGCCGATCGCCTGCTCCTGCCCTTCCAGCAATCGCGCAACGCGCCCCAATTTCAAAAGATGCTCCAAGTCATTGATTCCGGCGTCCTCGGCCGCATCGTCCAAGTCTCGATCTCCTTCAGTGGTTTCGCCCGCCGCTGGGACTGGCAGACCCTGCAGGAATACCGAGGCGGCAATCTGCTCAACACCGGCCCGCACCCCATGGACCAAGCCATGCGCCTGCTCGACTTCAAAGAGCCGGACCAAATCCTCTGCGCCATGGATCGCGCCAACACCTTCGGCGACGCCGAGGACTACGTCAAAATTCTGCTGCGCACCAAAGACAAACCCGTCATCGACGTGGAAATTTCTTCCTGCACCCCCTTCCCTCAGCCCATGTACACCGTTCACGGCGAGCGCGGCGGCCTCTCCGGCGGTCCTGCGGGACTGGCTTGGCGCTACTACGATCCGCAAAAGGCACCTGAGCAATCGCTCATCCGTAGCCCACTGCCTGGCCCGAACTATTGCCGCGAAGAGCTGAAAATGATCGAGCGGTCCTGGGCACCGAACGAGGATGAGCAAGACGCATTTACCTATATGTCCAACGCCTATTACGACGGCGTATTCGCCGCGTTGCGAGAAGCAGCCCAACCCGAGATCACGCCGCAACAGGTGCGCGTGCAGATTGCCGTCATCGAAGAGTGCCACCGCCAAAACCATCTCTCCCAACTACCGCCCCAAGGTTGGCCCAAGGAATGCACCACATGAACTCCACCAAAGCGAACGCCCTCACCGCAGCTATCGCCAAGCTACCCCGCGTCCAGCTAGCTTCAATCCGCCCTACCCCGCTAGAGCCACTGCCGCGCCTGACCGCTCACCTTCGGCTGAGCTCAGGTCGAAGCCTCGACAGCCCAGCGCTCTACATCAAGCGCGACGACCTGAACGGTTTGGCCTTTGGCGGCAACAAGACGCGGATGTTCGAGTTTGCCTTGGCCGACGCCTTGGCCAAAGGGGCCGACACCATCGTCTCGGGTGCGGCGGTGCAGTCCAACTATTGTCGCCAACTCGCCGCGGCCTGCGCCAAGCTAGACTTGGAACTGCACCTGATCCTCCGGCCAGTGCGCGAAATCGACCGCACTGAATCGCAGGGCAACAACCTGCTACAGCACCTGCTCGGCGCACAGATCACCGTCCTAGCGGAAGGCGGTCGGCACGGCCAGCAAGACGCCCTCCAAGCCAAGGTCGAGGAGCTTTCTGCACAGGGGAAAAATGCGTACTGGCCGCGCCGCGACGATACGATTGACCTCGACGCCATCGCCTATGCCGAAGTGGGCGTAGAGATTGCCCACCAATGCCAAGAGCAAGGCATCGACCCGTCCTACCTCTACCTCTCCGCCCTCGACACCACTCAGGCCGGCTTAGCTTTGGGTCTGGCCTATATTGAATCGCCGATCCAAGTGCGCGGCTTTTGCCCTATCGCCAACGTCGAGAACCGCCACGAGGACATGGCCACCATTGCCAACCAAGCCGCCCGCCGTCTCGGCCTCGACATTGCCATGAACGCCGCCGACTTTGACAACGACGATTCCTTCGTCGGCGAGGGGTACGGCATCCCCACCCCCGCTGGCTTGGATGCCCTGCGCACATTGGCGCGCAAAGAGGGCATTCTCCTCGATCCGGTGTACACCAGCAAGGCCCTCGCCGGCCTTGTTGCCCACATGCGCGACGGCAGGCTCGACGGCGAGGCGATCTTCCTGCACACCGGTGGCAACCCGGCTCTGTTTGCCTATGCCCAAGAGGTTCTAGCGGGCTGAATGGATCCCTTTTTCCTGATCGGCGTCTCCTTCCTGACCTCGACCTTTACCGCCATCATTGGCGTAGGCGGCGGCATTGCGCTGATCTCGGTCATGCCGGGCTTGCTGCCCGCCGCGGCCATCATTCCCGTCCACGGTGCCGTGCAGCTAGCCTCCAACGCCAGCCGCGTATTCTTTGGCCTGCGCCACATCGAATGGCGCATCTTTTGGCCCTTCGCGGGCGGCTCAGTCGTCGGCGCTGTCCTGGGGGCGGAGGTTGTCGGCGACTTTAGCTTCGACGATCTCCCCCTGTATCTGGGCGTCTTCATCCTCCTCGTCATCTGGGTTCCCGTGCCCAGCCGCGCTTTTCGCCTCCCCGGCCACTTTGCCATTTTCGGTGCCCTTCAGACCTTCCTCGCCCTCTTCGTTGGCGTTGCTGGTCCTCTGACCGGTGCCTTTTTGGCCAGCGCGGGTTTGCCCAAGGACCGCTTGGTCATTACCCACGGCACGGTCATGACCGTCACCCACCTGTGCAAAATTTTGGTCTTCGGCTTTGTCGGCTTCGCTTTCGCGCCCTACTTGCCGCTCATCGCCGGGATGATTGGCGCGGCTTCGCTCGGCTCGTGGTGCGGGACGCGCTTGCGCGACCGGGTTTCCGAAAACCTCTTCCGCAAGGTCTTCAGGATCGCGATTACGCTTCTGTCGCTGCGCATGATCGCAAGTTCGCTCTATTAAGCGCAATCTTTTTCATGGATACTCGCTAGCAGCGGTCGTTTGCCGAAGCGAACTGTGCGGGTTTATTTTAATAGCTCTTGTAGGAGACTTCTATTTATGAACGAAATCGAACAAGCCATCCAAGAAATCGAAATCTACGGCTTCACGCTGCTCGAAAATGTCCTCGACTCCGACACGGCCGCGGCCATGCGCCAGGCCCTGATCCGCTGCGAACAAGAGCACGGTACCGAACACACTCACCGCGGCGCGGCCCGCCATGTGGCCAACCTCCCGGTCATGGATCGCATCTTCCACCAGTGCATCGACCACCCCCGCGTCTTGCCCATCCTTGAACACTTCCTCGAACCTTCGCTGATTTTGGGCAGCCTCAACTCGCGCATCGTCCGCCCCGGCGACGGCTTCCAAAATCTGCACAGCGACATCCCCGCCTATATGCTCAACATGGACACGCCGGTGATGATGAATACGGTGTGGATGCTCGACGACTTCAGCCCCGAAATCGGCGGCACTCGCGTGGTGCCCGGCTCACACAAGAGCGGCCTCGCCGCGCCCCCGGAGGGATTCGCAGTCCAGCACGAGGTGCAGCCTACCGCATCGTCCGGCTCGGTGATTGTCTTCAACGGCCAATGCTGGCACGGCGGCGGTGCCAACACCGGCGACCGCAACCGCCACGCTCTCTTCGGCCATTATAGAAAGCACATGTTGGTCTTCCAACTCGATCCGCACGACGGCTTCCCGTCCGAGTGGTGGGACAGCTTGAGCCCGCGTCAGCGCCAGCTAATGCGGATGCAAAACGGCCCGGGTGCTCTACATGCAGCCGATGTGCATTTTCGTTAGGAGACAGGACATGCTGAACACCCGCAGCTTCGCGCTCACTGTTGCTCTCGCGCTTCTGGGTCCGACCGCCCTAAAAGCCGAGGTTACTACTTGGCAACTCGGCGGCAGCCAGCCTTGGGCCGGCCAAGACACGGTCAGCATTATGATTGACTTTGAGCGCGTCTCTGGTGCCATCCAGCCGGTGCGCGTCGAGCCGGGTGTCAACATCATTTCCCTGCTCAGCAACTGGACGACTTTTCGCCAGCCCAAAGAACTGGGTTATATCGACGGCGAGCGCCCCCGCATCTGGAAGTGGAACGAAGGCAACGGCGACCCAACCGAAAACGGCGTCGCGCTTATCGATGCCGACAGCACCACGTACAATTCCTCCAAGGCCGAGGGCATTGGCAAGCAGTTTTTCACCATCGACTTGGCCGTGCCCATGCCGGCGCACACCTTTGGCTTCCACACCCCTTCGGGTGGTTTTCGCTCGGACGGCACGCCGCTGCGCACGGACTCGACCCCGGCCTTCCAAATCTCGATCCAAGAGGAAAACAGCGAGATTTTCGCCATTAAAGGCCCGCTGCCCCTCGCGAGGATCGTCGCCGAGCCGACGCAAAATTTTGCACCTGACGTGCACATTGGTTTCGACCAGCAATACGTGCGCTTCTTCCGCTGGGCCCGCAAATTTTCCATCATCGACGAGACGGCTTTGACCCGCGTTAGCGGTACGTCCGGCGGCCAAGGCAATCAAGCTCGCTCGCTCTTGGGCACCATCAGCGAGTTTGAGGTCTATGGCGAGGGCTTTCCCAAGCGGGCTACGTACCGCTCCAAGATCATCGACCTCGGGGCCGAGCAAAACTTTGGCCGGCTGTTTTTTACTGCCACGCCGATGCGCGTTGTCGCTGGCGAGGCCGTTGAGGCACCCGATGCACGGGCCTTCGCCGAGGTCGAGGTTCGCACGGGTCGCGACGACGACCCGAACATCTATCACGAATACACGGTCACCGGCAAGGAAAAGGTCGTCTCCCGCGCCCACTACGAGAACGATCTCCGCACGGGGTTTGGCCGCACGTGTGCCTCCTGTGACTTTGTCCAGCGCAGCCCCCGGCCCGGCATGAGGGCCTCCATTACCTACGACAGCGACAACTGGACCTTTTGGTCAACGCCCACGACCCAATCGGGCCTGCCGCTCAACCTCGACAGCGGCTCCTTCATACAGGTGCTCATTACCTTGCACAGCACCCGCTTTGCGGATTTTGTGCGCTTGGATTCGCTGTGGGTCGAGCGGGCACCGCTGTTGGCGGCGCGCGTCCTCGGCGAAGTGGCTCCGCTTGCCGACCCGCGGCCCGCGCACGGATTCGGCGAGGTGGCCTTGGGCGAAATGGTCGAGTTTGCGTACGACCTGTCGGCCTCCTTCTCAGGCGGGGATCAGCGCGGCTTCGACCAAGTGCGCATCCAAACGGGTGCCCGGCCCGCGTTTAAAGAGTTGCTCATCGACGGCCAAGCGACCGACCCAATCGCCGTCCGCGAAGAGGACGACGGGCTGACAGTAGTTCTACCTGAGCGCGTTACCCGCGCCAACAACGCGCCGTTGCGCATCGTCTTTGCCGCGGAAGTGTTTGAACTGGCCACCACGTTCTTGGGTTCCGTCACCGACTCAGAGGTCGAGACCTTGCCCCAACCCATCGTCTCTGGGGACGCCAGCGAATTGCTCTCCACCAATAGCCTGCGCGTCCTCAGCGCTTCGGATCAACAACCTGCCCTGGTGCAAAACTTGCGCTTTTCAACGCCTGTGTTGACGCCCAATGGCGACGGCGTTCACGACGAGCTTCGGATGGCCTATTCCCTCTATGGCCTACCGGAAGAAGTGCCCGTCGAATTGGCGGTCTATGCACTCGACGGACGCCACGTGGCGTCCGTGTCTCAAGGCCTGCAAACGGCCGGCCCGCAAACGGCTCGCTGGGACGGACGCGACGCACAGGGCGCTGCCCTGCCTCCGGGCGTGTACCTAATCTCCGTGGTCCTGCAATCCGAGCGCCGCGCTGCCGCCTTGCTCCGCCCCGTGGGCGTAGCGTACTGAGAGGGTGGGAACGATGCGATTGCTTTTGCCGCTCGTCTGTGTCGCGTTGGCTGCCATGGCCGTTAGCAGTGAAACCTTGACCTTCCAAGGACGAGATGCTTGGGCGACTTGGCAGGTGCCTCTTGGCCTAACTGAGGTGGGCGAGAATGGCCAGCTACAGCTCGTCAAGTTCCGCAAGGACATCAATGCGGTCGCCGATGCCCATCGCTTCTCCTATGAGAGCAAAAGTCGCGGTCGAACTACGGGCGGCATCTGGGAGGCGGTTTCCAATCCAGCCGATGCAGACTACATCATCGACGGAGATCCCCAGACCTTCTGGCGTCCAGACCCGGTGGATGCCGTCGAGGACTGGGCCATTGAGATAGACTTGGGCCGAGCCGTGTTGGCCCGGGAGATACGCCTCGTCTTTCCCGACGAGGAGGGCGCGCGGCCCTTCCGCCAGTTTACTGTGTACGGCAGCACGGGGACCCGCATCTCGGTGCAAGACGACTTGGTGCTGCTGGATCCGCTCTTCCGCACGACCCGGCCCAACGCGGCCAGCGAAATCGTCATCCCCCTTGGGTTTGCCGCCCGCGACAGTGTATTTCAGCTCGACGAGGGCTTGAATATCGACCCGGTGACCAAAAACAACTATCGGGTGATCCAGCGCATCCGCATTGAAGCCGAAGAAAAGACCCCAAGCGCGGCATTGGCCGAGATCGAGGTCCGCGGCATTGGCGACAACATCAGCATTGGCACCATGCAGCGGGGCCGCTTTGTCAATGGAGTCAACTCAGTCGATCCGCAAAACCTCTTCGACGCCGACATGAACACCAACAACCTAATAGGCTCTTCGTATGGTAGCCTCGGCTGGAAAGAGGGTGGGGTGTGGTTTGGAGTGGATTTGGGGGCGGTGTTCTTCGTCGATGAATTCTTTCTCTATTCCTTTAGGCCCGACGAGGGCTTGGTGGGCTTCTCGATCAGAGGCACCGGCCCGGGTCATACCGTACTCTATTCAGATGGCACCCACAGCCTCAGTTCCAATCTGCCCGTGCCCGATGCGTTCGACTACACAGAGCTCCTGACCCACATCAATCCCAACGCCGACCGCCTGCTCTACATTCGCTATATGTTCAAGCCGCGCAAGATGCGCTACTTTTTCTGGCACGGCATCAGAGACACCGGCTGGGGCATCGTCAAATGGGCCGAGTTCATGCTCTTCTCTCCGGGCTATCCCGCCGAAGTAGTATTGCACTCGGACTTCATCGACTTAGGACAAACCTCGGGCGACGGGCGGCCAAAAGTCATCAAAAACCTCTCTTGGGATACCGAGCTGGCCGCGGGCACCCGCCTGCAACTGCGCTCGCGCTCGGGCAACTCGCTAGAGCCGGTCTATACGTTTTACAACAAGATCGGCGAACAGGTCACCGAGGAGAAGTGGACGAGTTCGCCCAAGGTGCTGCGCGGCCCGGTCGATACGACGCTCGTGGTGGGCGAGGATTGGGGTGAGTGGAGCAATGTCTATCAGTTCTCGGGCGAGGCATTTCAGTCGGAAAGTCCGCGCCGCTTCATCCTGCTGGAGATGATTCTCTCCACCGAGGACCCCAGCGTAGCGCCGGTGGTCCATTCGCTCTCGGTCGAGTTTGAGGACGCGCTGTTGCAGGGTGCGGTGGGCCGCATTGAGCCGCGCCAAGCCATCCCCAATGAGGACACCCGTTTCACCTATACGCTGTGGCCGCAGATGGAGGCTGAGGACTCGGGTTTCGACCTGTTGCGCTTTACCGTACCAGGCCGGATTGACGCCGAGGACCTCGAACTACACATCGGCTCCGCGCTGGTCGAACCTGCCCGCGTCGAGCAGCAGGGCGATTCGCTGTTAGTCGCCCTGCCGCGCATTGTGACCGAGGACTCGATTCGGGTGGGTTTCACGACGCGAGTTTTGCACAACGCCACGGTTTTTCCCCTCGATCTCGGGTTGAGCGAGCGGCCCGGCCTCTGGCAGTCGGTCGAGCCAGCCGAGCGCCGCTCTCAGGTAGTAATGCTCCCCGAGCTAGCCGAGCACGGCCAACTCATCGACGCACTGGAACTGGCCTCGCCCGTGATCACGCCCAATGGCGACGGAATCAACGACGCGCTCGACATGCGCTTTGTGGTCTTTAAGTTAGACGCGGCGGTCCCCACGCTCGCGCTCTACGACCTAGCGGGCCGCCAAGTCGCCGAGGTCGAGGCTACGCCGACCGCAATGGGCCATCGCTTCACTTGGACGGGCCGCGACGCGTCAGGGACCTTAGTTGCGCCGGGCATTTATCTCTACCGCCTCGATTTAGGGGCCGAGTCGGGGCCGGGGACGCACGCGGGTGCGATCTCGGTTGTCTATTAGGGCCAGGATTAATGGGATTGGTTGGATTAATGGGATTAGGTCTGTCGCTTATGAAAGTTCAACACTGTTTTGGTGAAACGATGCGATTTGTAACGAGTGCCTTGTTATCTATGCTTCTCCTTCTTCCTTCCATTGCCTTCACAACCCAAAGGAGTACCACTATGAGTGACTATCTCGTCTATATCGGCACCTATTCCAGCGGCGACGAGGACGGCATCCACGTCTATCGCCTCGACATGGCCACCGGTGCGCTCGCCTATCAAAGCAGCATTGGTGGCATTGACAATCCTTCTTTCCTCGACATCGCGCCCAACCGCCGCTTCCTCTACGCCATCGGCGAGACTAGTGCGGTCGGCGACCGGCCCGGCGGCGCGATGGCGGCCTTTGCCATTGACCAACAGAGCGGTGCCCTCACCCACATCAACACCGAATCGACCGTTGGCCCCGGCCCCTGCCACATCAGCATCGACCGCGATGGTAAGTACGCGCTAGCCGCCAACTACGGCGGCGGCAGCGTCGCCATCCTGCCGATCCGGGAAGATGGCTCGCTCGGCGCGGCCACGGATTTCGTCCAACACGAGGGTTCTTCGGTCAATCCGGGCCGCCAAGAGGGGCCACACGCCCATTCGATTATGGTCGCCCCCAACAACAAACACGCCTTTGCCCCAGACTTGGGCATCGACAAGGTGCTCATCTATGCGATTGACCACGCGAATGGCAAGCTGGTCGCGCAGACGCCCGCGGAAATCGCCCCCGGCAGCGGCCCGCGCCACCTCGCCTTTCACCCCGACAGCCAATGGGCTTACGTCATCAACGAGTTGAGCAATACCATCACGGCGTTCGACTACGACGCCGACGCTGGCACGCTCGCCACCATCCAGACCATCTCGACGCTGCCCGACGGCTATGCGGAGGTCAGCCACACCGCCGACATCCACGTCCACCCCAATGGCCGCTTCCTCTACGGGTCCAATCGCGGCCACGACTCCATTGCCGTCTATGCCATCGACCAAGACAACGGCCAACTCGCACTCGTCGAGATCGTGCCGACCGGCGGTGCCAGCCCGCGCAACTTCGGCCTCGACCCCACGGGCACCTACCTGATCGCTGGCAACCACAGCACCGACGACATCTTCACGTTCCGCGTCGATCCAGACACCGGCAAGCTCACACCCACCGGCCACAAGGCCGAAGTCCCCTCGCCCGTGTGCCACAAGTTTATTCCGGTTTTTTAGGATAGATAGCAGGGCGTACAACGTTGCTGTTGGACCGCGTTGTACGCCCTGCCGTTAAATGCCTACGGACCGTATTGAGAAAGGGATTCGCACGGCAAGCTATGGCTCGGGCGATCATTTTTGATTTCGACCTTACACTAGCAGATTCGACAAAAGGCATCATTGAGTGTGTTAATTTTGCGTTGGAAAGGTTGAATCTGCCCCGAGCCGATGACGAGCGGATTAAGCGAACTATCGGTATGTCCCTAGAGGACACCTTTCTGAGTTTGACTGGGCAAACCGACGATCATAACGTCAGTCTGTTCATAAGTAACTTTGTCGAACGAGCTGATCAGGTTATGGTAGATTTAACGTCCATGTTTGCTAGCGTCCCCGCGACAACGGAACGGTTGATTGAAATGGGTTTTGCATTGGGGATCGTGTCAACGAAGTTTCGCTATAGAATCGAGGAGCTCCTAGCAAGAGAAAGGCTGTCCAGTCGCTTTGGCGTCATCATAGGCGGAGAAGACGTTGCCGAACACAAGCCACATCCCGGAGGTTTGACAGCCGCTATCGCTATAATGCAAATGGATGCCAATGACGTGCTTTACGTTGGCGACAGTACGATTGATGCGCTAACGGCCGAACGGGCTAAGGTGCCCTTTATTGCGGTGCTGTCAGGCGCGACAAGCAAAAGTGAATTTGACGACGTTCCCAAAGTTGCGGTTATAGACGATATTTCAGCGTTGCCTCAGTTGCTCAGTACCTAGGTACGGCAGAATCATCCATCATCACTTTTATAGGTATTTCATTCAGGCTTGGGAGTTGTCCCTGGCCCATCTGTTACCAATTCATATCTAATGTCGCTAAAGCGGTCCAGACGATGGTCGTTGGTTAGAAATACATCGCAACTCGACTCCACGGCGGCAGCAAGATGGATCGCATCAGGTGTTCTAAAGCCATGTCGCGCGCGAATCTTGGTTGCCCGATCCATAATTGGCCGCGATAGAACGATCACTTCTGATATTGCCCCATTAAAAAACTCATCGAAGTCTTTGAGCAGTTCGGTGTTACCTTCTCTCAGAGGTTTGACGCGACATTCCATTCTCGTCAGGTCACTAGCGACCAGAGTCACTTCTGACGATCCAATTCGTTCGTCAACGGCTGTAGCAAAGCCCTCGACTTGTTCAACAGTATAGATGACAGGTGCTGCGTCTAGGTAAAGCCGCATAGGTTACTGTTCCCAGCTTTCCCGTTCACTGTGTAGGGCAGCATCAACCTCTTCCCGAGTTGGGGGTTTATGGCCACGTACCTGCTGTCGAGCGCGTATATCTGCCATTAGCTCCCGATAGGAACGCGAAGCACCTAGCGAAGGGGAGGATACGCCAGCTAAGTACCGCTCCAACGCCTCTTTGACCACTTGGTTGAGGTTTGCGCCCTTCTCCTTGGCACATAGGGCTGCCCGCCGATGCAGTTCGCTGCCCATCCGCACGTTAAAACTGCCTTTGAACGGCTGTTCGGGTTGTCGTCCTTCCTGTTGGCATAGGTCGAGATAGTCGTCCACTGCTTCTTCAAAAGCGGAGCGTAGTGAGTCCACATCCGTACCCTCATAACGGACGAGATCGCGGATAAACTCGATCTTGCCGTAGAAGATTCGGTCGTCGTCGTCGTAGTGTGCCGAGCCGGTGTAACCTTTATAAGTCATCATGTCTTTCATATCAGTCCCCCTGTTCAAGGGCTTTAGGCATCTAAGTGCGTTCCCCAAAAAGAATATATGCCGCTCTTCATAGGGTAGCAACTACATTTAGTTGCATGTCAAATTCACTGAGCCATTTTGGAATAAACTCCAAAAAAGTTCAACTAATTTGGAGGAACATTCAAAATGGCCACTACCAGTTCGTATGGGACCCATCCCGCCGCCGCAAATGCGGCGCTTCCCAAAACTTGAACTCCTGCTCCTTGGCCAGCTCTTCGTTGAACTCCACGCCCAGCCCCGGCCCCTCGGGCACCTTCAACATCGATCCCACCAATTCGCACTGCACCGGAAACAAATCTTCGTCCATGAATTGCCCCGCTTCCGTCGGCGTCACGCGGTGTTCGAGCCACGCGAAGTTGGGCACTGCCGCCGCCAGATGCACGGTCGCGGCGGTGCAGATCGGCCCCAGTGGATTGTGGGGCATTAGGTCGATGTAGTGCGACTCCGCTAAGCTCGCCACTTTCATCGACTCGGTTAGCCCGCCGACATTGCACACGTCGATCCGCGCAAACTGCGTGATGCCCCGTTCGAGATAGGGCAAAAACTGCCACTTGCTGGCAAATTCCTCGCCGATGGCAAAAGGCACGTCGGTCATGGTGCGGAGCGATTCGTAGGCTTCGGGGCACTCGTCGCGGATGGGTTCTTCGAGAAAGTCGAGCGTCCCCGGCGGCATCTTCTGGCAGAACGATGCGCTCTCGGCGACCGTCAGCCGATGGTGATAGTCAATGCCCAAGATCGGGTCGGGGCCAATTTCACGGCGCACTTCAGTCAGCCAAGCTGCGGTGATGCCGATGGACTCGCGCGGCTCGAACAGCAGCTCGTCGTCGTACTGTTTGCGCTGGGCCATTCCCGTGCGAATCACGTCCCACCCCTTGTCCAACAGCAGTTTGCAGTTTTTGACCAAGGTCTCTAGATCCGGTGCTCCGGTCGTCGCAAAGCAGGGCACCCACTCGCGCTGCTTGCCGCCCAAAAGCTGATAGACCGGCACGCCGAGAGCCTTGCCTACTACGTCGTGTAAGGCGATGTCGATGGCCGAAATCGCCGCGGTCAACACCCGCCCGCCTTCAAAGTACTGGCCGCGGTACATCTCCTGCCAGAGCCGCCCGATTTCGCGCGGGTCGCGGCCGAGCAAAAATTCCCGGTAGTGCCGCACTGCGCCCACTACGGCCAGTTCGCGCCCCGATAGCCCCGACTCGCCCCAGCCGTGGATGCCTTCGTCGGTCTCGACCTTGACGATGAGTTGATTGCGGTGGCCGACCCAAGTTGGATAGGCTTTGATGTCGCTGATTTTCATGGGATCTCCTCGTTGTTTAGAAGCGGTCTGAGGGTACAACCCTTGGCGGCTATCGTAAGGGGAAAAGTATCCGCAGATGAACGCAGATGCAGGAAGACATGGCTTGGAGTACTCCCGGAATTTTCAGACGGGTTCTCAGCGCAACAGCGCGACCAATGGTTCGTAAATTCCCGGTGCGGCGGCGACCAAATCGCGGCCGTCCAATTCTTCTGGTAGCTCGCCTTCTACGGGATGCAAGTGACCGACGCGAGCACCTGCTTCTCGCGCAATCAGGGCCGCGGCCGCCAAGTCCCAGGGCTTGAGCGACTCGTAAAAGCCGTCGAGCCGGCCCATTGCCACCCAGCAGAGATCAATGGCGGCCGAACCTACGCGGCGGATGTCGCGGCACTGTCCGAGGACGCGGCGCAGGCGGTCCACTAGCGCCACTCTGCCCTCGGCAGCGTAGGGGAAGCCCGTGCCGATCAGGGCGCGGGATAGCTCGTTGCACTCGCTGGCCCGGATGGCGCGGCCGTTGAGCCAAGCACCCGCACCGCGCTGGGCGGTAAAGGTCTCTTCTATAAACGGGCAGCGCACCACCCCGACCTGCACTTGGCCGCCTTCGGCAAAGGCAATGGACACGGCTACTTGCTGCTGGTTATAGGCGTAGTTGACGGTGCCGTCAATCGGGTCGATGACCCACAAGGGGCCGCGCAGTTGCGCCGGGTCTGTAAGGTGAGGCGAGGACTCTTCGGAGAGGATGTAGTGGTCGGGGAAGGTCTGTTCTATCTCGCTGCGGATGAGCTGGTCGGCCTGCAGATCGGCCGACGTCAACAGCTCAGTCCCTTCCTTGTAGCTCAGATCCAATGCCCGGTCCGCCCGCGCTTGGGCGATCAGCACTCCAGCGCGCCGGGCAAGGTCTTCGGCAAATTCGAGAACCTCGCTCAACAGTGCGCCCCCAATTCCATTGGATACGGCGACAAGTTTTCCAAGCCGTCTTCGGTAATCAGGTACATGTTCTCCAGCCGCACCCCTGCCCGCGCCTCGGGGATATAGGCCCCCGGCTCGACCGAGACCACATTGCCCACGCGCAAGGTGCCGCCGCGCTCCTTGTTGAGATCGGGCATTTGGTGCGCTCGCAGGCCGATGTTGTGCCCGGCGTGGTGGATCAAGCCGACGTCGGATAGTTTGGGATGCTCGCGGATATAGGCGTCCATGGCCACTGCGCATTCGCTGCCGTCCTTGCCCGGCCGCAGATACTCGCCGACGCGGTCGTGAAAGCCCTTGACGTGTTCGAAGACGGAGTGCTGCACCTCGGTCGGCTCGCCCACTGCAAAGCTGCGACACAGATCGGCCCAATAGCCGCGGTACACCGACCAAGCGTCGATGACGTAGATTTCCCCGGCCTCGATCGGGCGATTGCGCGCAAAACCGCCCAGCTCGCCGCACTGGTAGTCGCCGTCGTGGAAAACCTTCTCACCGGCCGCAAGATGCGCTGCTCGCTGCGCTGCCGCTAGCACCTCCAGCTCGTTGACGCCCGGAGCCATCGCCGCTTCCGCCGCGGCGTATGCTGCCAGATCGACCTGTACTACCTTGCGCAGCAGTTCGATCTCGTCGGGGTCCTTGACCTCCTGCATGTCGGCGAGCAGATCATCGATTGCGACCCATACGGGTGTTTTGCCCAGCCCTTCTTCGATCGCCTGTCCCAAGCGACGTGGTAGAAATTCGCTCTGCCAACCCAAGCGGCCAGCCGCCGGCTTTTTGGCGCGCAGCGTATCGACGATTAGCCCGCTTATCACCTCGCGCAAATCGGGCGTGACCGTGCCGCCGACGCTGAGGGAAAAGGTGAAATACTCGTCGGCGCACGGCTCGCCTTCGTCGGTATGCGCGATCAGCAAGGATTGCCCATCGGCCCCCAGCCAAAAGATCGCCGGCGGGCCGGGGAATTCCTCGGGAATGATGATCCCGGTAAAGTAGTAGATTTCCTTCGGGTGATTGATCACGGCCGCGTCGATGTCGAGTTCGGCCAGCCGCGCACACAGGCGCTGCTGCCGCGAGCGGCATCCTTCTTTGGTTAGCATTGCAATTTATCCTTATAGGTTACAGGTCTAAATAATGGGCGACCACAAGAGTAGGGGGCGGTTTCAAACCGCCCCCTACAGCGGGAATCGGGCCGAAAACCAACCATCGGTCACGTACTGAGTAACGTCAAATAGTAACCAACCGCATCGCCCCTGAAAAGCAATCGTCAACTTGGCCGACCCGCTAGCTGCTCCGTATATTCTCAGCCCATTTCCAAACGAAAGTGCATCTATGATTCCGATCCGACTCATTCTCGCCGCCTGTCTGTTCCTCGTCCCAGTCTCAGCATCGAGCGAAGGTTTTCACGGTTTTGATCCGGCGACCTACGACGGCCTGATGCTCCCGTCGGCAGCGCTCCAGGCAATGGCCGCTGAAGCCGCGCAACACGCGCCCCCTAAAAATGGCGAAAACCTAGTCTTTGGCTTTGCCAACCTGCAGCGCGACATCAGCTTTGGCATCAAGGTCGAAAAGAGCATCGAGCGCAATGCCGAGGCCGCCGGCATCGAGTTGCTGATCGCCGACAACCGGCTCGACGGGCCGACCGCCCTAGCCAACGCCGAGAGCTTTGCCCGACGTCAAGTTGACTTCTGCATTGAGTTCCAAACCGATGTCAACTTTGGCCCGGCAATCATGCAGCACTTCAACCGCAAGCAGATCGGCGTGGTTGCCATCGACATTCCCATGCCGGGTACCACCTACTTCGGCGCCAACAACCCCCGCTCGGGCTTTATGGGCGGCTCCTATCTGGCGCAAGCGGCCAAGGTGCGCTTTGGCGACCGGGCGCTCGCGGAGGGATACTTTGTCGTTGGCGAATTGCCGCAGTCGGGCGCGATCCCCGCCATGCGCACGGAGGGCCAGATCGCCGGTTTTCTCGCCTCGCTGCCCGGCTTCCCGCCCGAGCGCATCATCCGCATTGACACCAAGAACACGCTGCAGTACTCCTTCCAGCAGATGAGCAACGCGCTCGGCCGCATCCCCCAAGGTGCGCCGATCCTGATTACCGCGATCAACGATCAATCGGTCTCCGGCATGTTGCGCGCTGTGCAGCAGCAGGGGCGCGGCGAAGACGCACTGGTCGTCGGCAAGGGTGCCGACGAGTTGGAGACGATGGTCGCCGAGGAGCACTTCATCGCTTCGGTCGCCTATTTCCCCGAGCGCTACGGCAACTATCTCATCCCGCTGAGCCTGATGCGCCTAGCTGGCCACGATGTGCCGCTAGCCGTTACCGTCAACCACGTAATGATTAGCCCGGCCAATATCTGCCAATTCTACCCCGAGTACGAATGCCAAGGCGAGCCGGACTTCGTCTTCGTCTTCCCACAGGAAGCCTTTGTCGAACACTTGGCGACCCTCAAGGACAAGCCCGAACTCGCTGGTTACGAGCAGTTGATTCCCGATCACTAGCATGGGTCATACCGCACCTCTGTTGCAGATGGCAGGCATCTGCAAATCCTTCGGCAGCGCTCAAGTCTTGCGCGAGGTCGATCTTCGCTTAGACGCCGGAGAGGTCTTAGCACTGCTGGGTGCCAATGGGGCGGGCAAATCCACTTTAGTGAAAATCCTCTGTGGCGTGTACAGTCGCGACGCGGGCACCGTCCGCCTCGACGACCAAGCGGTGCGCTACGACCGGCCCGAAGAGGCCATTGCCCACGGCGTCCGCTTTTTGCCGCAGGAGGTATCGGTCTTGCCCGACCTCACGGTCGCCGAAAACATCCTCATCGCCGACCTGCCGCTCAAACGCTCGTGGCTTGGCAAGCAGGTAGATCGCCCAGCGCTGCGCGCAAGAGCGTGGGCACTGCTCGACCGGCTCGGCTGCGATCTCGATCCCGACGCGCTGGTACACCAGCTCTCTGCGCCACACAAGCGCCTAGTCGAGATCGCCCGCGCCCTCGCTGGCCAAGCGCGGGTCATCGTCATGGACGAGCCAACCGCTTCCCTCGCCGACCGCGAAGTCCAAGCGCTCTTCGCCGTGGTCGAGCGGCTCAAGGCGCAGCAGATCGGCATCATCTACATCTCCCACTACCTCGACGAGGTTTTCGAAATCGCCGACCGCATCACCGTGCTCCGCGACGGGCTAAACGCCGGCGACTTCGCCACCGCCACGGCTTCGCGGCGCGAGGTTCTCGACGCCATGCTCGGCACTACTGTTGATGAACTTTACCCACCGCGGGGCGCAAGCATCGGCGAGGTTGCGCTAGAAGTTGAAAATTTGAGTCTGCCCGGCGCGCTCGACGGCGTGTCCTTTGCGCTCCACCGAGGCGAGATCTTAGGCGTCTTCGGCCTGCTCGGCTCGGGGATTGATCAGCTCGGTCGGGCTATCTACGGCGCGCTGGGACCGCTGCCCGGCGCAAGCATTGCGCTCGGGGGTGCGCCCTATATCCCCGCGGACCCGCGCCAAGGCCGCGACGCGGGCATTGGTTTTGTCGCTGCCGAACGCCAGCGCGAGGGCATCGTCCCCGACCTCGGCGTCCGTGCCAATATCACCTTGCCTTTCATTGACCGCTTTGTGCACTTGTTCTCCGTATCCAAGCCGCGCGAAGTAAGCCACGCGCAAAGCTGGATCGACCGTCTGGGGATCCGCGCCGCCCACCTCGACCAACCGCTGCGCTTGCTCTCGGGTGGCAATCAGCAAAAGGCCTGCTTGGCCCGCTGGCTGGTCGAAGGTCTCAAGGTGCTCATCCTCGAAGAACCGACCCGAGGCGTGGATGTGGGCGCTCGCCACGAGCTCTACTTGGCACTGCGGCAGTGGACCCAACAGGGCCTTGCCGTACTCTTGATTTCCTCAGACGCCGAAGAAGTCGCTGGGGTTTGCGACCGCTCCATCGTGCTGGATCGGGGTCGGGTATCTAGCCGCTTTGCTGGCGGTGCAGATCCGGCCGACTTGCTCCATACTCCGACTGCGAAAGACCATCCATGAGTATTGCCACCTTATTGAACCGCCCCGGCGCAGGCGTCGCCTTATTATTGATATTCTACCTCTTGGTCGCCGTGCTCTTCAGCGTACTCTCACCTTGGTTTTTGTCCTTTGACAACATGGTGAGCATTGGCGCTAATATGGCTTTTATTGGCTTGATGTGCGCGTTGCAGACGCCGCTGATTATCGCCGGAGGCCTCGATCTGTCGGTGGCGGCAGTCGCCGGGCTGGCTGGGGTCGTCGTCGCGCTGCTCCACGCCTCGGGCGTCGGCATTGTAGCCGCCTGTCTCATCGCGCTGGCACTGGGCGGGGGCATCGGGTTGCTCAATGGCTTGTTAGTCGTACGCCTCGGGCTCAACTCGCTGATCGCCACTCTGGGGACGATGAGCGTTATCGGCGGGTTGGCCTTAGTCCTAACCGGCGGGCTGACCAAGCCGCTGATGGAACCCGGTTTTAACTGGATCGGCAGCGGCCAGCTTTTGCGGCTACCGGTGCCGCTGGTGCTGATGCTGTTGGTTTATATCGCGCTCGGTTGGGTGCTCGCCCGGACTCGCTTTGGCCGCTTTGTCTATGCCGCAGGTAGCAATGCCGAAGCTAGTCGGCTGGTCGGCGTCCCGGTCGCCCGCACCCTGATGATCCTCTACGTCCTCTCCGGCCTCAGTGGCACGGTCAGCGGTCTCATCCTCGCGGCCATGCTCTACGCGGCGGCACCCGACGCAGCGGGGCAGCATTTGTTGACGGTGATCGCCGCGGTGATCTTGGGCGGCACGAGTCTCTTCGGGGGGCGCGGCACGGTGTGGGGGACCTTGTTGGCGGTTTTGCTCCTAGGCACCCTCAACAACGGGCTGACGCTAATGGACGTGTCTAGCTTCTGGCAGGATGTAACGCGCGGCGCAGTGCTCCTGTTAGCCGTCGGCCTCGACCAAGTTCGCACCCGTGCCGCGGGCGCTTGAGCAGCTTATCCCGAGTCCTCGACCGTATCGCCCTGCTGGTACGAGCCCAAGATGCGGACTAATTCGGTAGTCTCCCGAAGGTGTTCCACGGCTTGAGTGCAAGCCGCCTGCCCTAAGTGGCCTTCCAAATCGAGGTAGAAGACGTATTCCCAAGGCCGCTCGGGCATGGGCCGCGACTCGATTTTGAGCAGGTTGATGCCGCGCTCGGCAAAGGCTGCGAGGCCCCGGCACAGCGCGCCGGGCACGTGCTTTAGTCCAAAGACTAGCGTGGTCTTGGCTGGTTCGGCTGGCGCTGACTCGGCTCGGCGGCTCACCACTAAGAAGCGGGTAAAATTGTGCGGGGCGTCCTCAATGCCGGGGACGAGGATTTCCATCCCGTACGCAGCGGCGGCGCGCGCTCCGGCGATGGCCCCGCGATCGCGCGCGCCGCTAGCGGCTAGTTCTTTGACCGCTCCAGCCGTATCATCCGCCGCTATGGTCTGAGCGTCGGCCAACGAGTGAATGAAGCGGGTGCATTGGGCTAAGGCGGGCGGCTGCGATGCGATGTAGCGGATGTCCGCTAGCTGCACGCCTCGGTTGACGATGAGATTGTGGACGATGCGCAGCTTGATTTCGCCGACGATGTGGATGTCGCTCTGCAGCAGCAGGTCGTAGTTCTCGTGAATGCTGCCCATCAGCGAGTTCTCGATGGGCACGACTCCGCAAGCACAAGACCCGTCTTCCACCGAGGCGAAAAGCGCCTTGAAATTGGGCTGTGACACCAGTTGTGTCTTGTGGGAAAAATAGGCCCGCGCCGCCGCCTCGCTGAACGACCCGGCGTGCCCTTGGATGGCCACTGGTCCGCACGTCTCTGCTCGCTTCATGTTTTGATCCGCAGATGGACGCAGATAGACGCAGAATAGGATGCACAGGACGATCCTCCGCTCAAACTGTTCAAATCATTCCGCATTGCTATATACTCAATCCTCCTTCACGGTCCCGGTTTGGACATTTGCTTGGTCGTACTCCTTTTTCCATTTCAGATAACCAAAGACGATGATAACCAGATATGCGATAAACAACAAAGCGGTCAGGTAGAGCCCTCGGCTGTAATACAGGTAAACCGAGACGCTGTCGATGACAAACCAGTACCCCCAATTCTCCAAAATCTTCCTCGTCACCATATAGGTCGTCACCACGGCATACCAAGTGGTGAAGGCATCGACATAGGGCAACGCTGCCTCTGTATTTTCGCTCAGAAGATACCCGGATGTCACCACAATAGCACCCGTTGCAGCAATGACCACAATGTGCTTTTTGAGCGACCACGTAGAAATGGGCAGTGTTGAGGATTGATCGGTGGGTTGCCGCCATTGGTACCAGCCATAAACCGCCATGGCCAAGTAGTAAATCTGTAGGGCCGATTCTAGGAACAGATTGACGTCGAAGAAGACGTAGATGTAAATCGCGGTACTGACAAAAGCCGCACCCCAACACCAGATGTTTTCCCGCGCCGCCAAGACCAAGTAGAGAATGGCCAAGACGACGGCCGGCACCTCCCACCAAGAGGTCAGTTCTAGCGCTTGGAGTATGGCAGGGGTTTCCATTTTAGCTGCACCAACGTTCCTACATCAATCCGCAGATGGACGCAGATGGACACAGATATAGTAGAAACGAGACGATCTGCCTCTCGAATCGTTCAAGTTCTATATTTCCTTTCGTACGCGTGTAAGGCAAGGCTTGCGCGTATCGTGGGTTCTGCTCAGTATATCGCCTCATTTTACATTAACATTGCAATCGACGGAGCGATTCATGCACCAAATTACCGACGCCCAAAAGCAGCAGTTCAAAGAAGAGGGCTATTTCATCCTCGAAAACGCCATCCCCGCCCACCACCTCGACCTCTTGCGCGGCGAGTGCCAAGCCTTCATCGACAAGGCCAATGCCCGGATGGACGCTGAGGGCACGGATAGCTTGGGCCTCAATCACCGCAACAGCCGCTACTTTGTCTCCAACTGCTTCCGCGATCAGCCGCGCCTGCGCGAATTCCTCTTCAGCCCCCTAATGGCCGACATCTGCCAAGCCACTTTGGGCGACGACGCCTACTTGTTCTGGGAGCAATACGTGGTCAAAGGTGCCGAGGCCGGCATGAAGTTCTCCTGGCACCAAGACTCGGGATACGTCGGCTACCCGGATCACAAGCCGTATCTAACCTGTTGGTGCGCCCTCGACGATATGTCCGAGGCCAATGGCACCGTCCACTTGCTGCCGTTTTCGCGCTCGGGCATTCGCACGTGGGTCAAGCACGTCCGCGAGGAGGGGAGCAACGATTTAATCGGCTATTTTGGCAGCGATCCCGGCGTCTCGGTCGTCGCTCCGGCCGGCAGTATTGCCGTCTTCACCAGCGTCAATTTTCACTCCAGCGGCACCAACACCACCGACCAGATGCGCCGCGTGTACTTGGCCCAATACTCCTGCGAGCCGCTGACCTCGGCCGATGGCAGCAAACTCTGGGGGAATGCCGAGCCTTTTCTCAAGGCGGGTGAGTTGGTTGTCGGCCAACCGCCGCCCGAGCTTACCAAGTCCGCTCCTTGAGCAACTCTTGGATGGCGGCGCGCGGCACGGGCAACTCGTCGATATGGCTCTCTAACCAGCGCGAGAAGTCCTCTTCAATGGGATCGGACCAGCGGGTATCGATCTGGCCGGGCGTGTATTTGCCCTCGGCTAGACGCTGCTTGCCAAAGCGGTCGCGGAGCGAGATCAGCTCGGAAGTCTTGACCACCTGCTCGGCTAGGTGAGGCGGTATGAAGACGACGCCATCGTCGCGGCCGAGGACTACGTCGCCGGGCATGACTGTCGCGCCGCCGATGCGCACCGGACAGTTGACGCCAGTCAGCATGATGGTGGGCGAGGCAAAGGTGGGGTGAAAGCCGCGCACGAAACTGGTAAAATTGGGCAGTTCCTGGATGCCATCGATGTCGCGGACAGCCGCGTCGTGGACCACTCCGTTGCCCGAATTGGCGTAGATGGCAGTGGCGAGGTTGTCGCCGATGACGGCACCTTGGTCGATTTTGCCGAATACGTCGGCCACGTACACGTCTCCGGGCACCAGCATATCAATGGGCCACGAGATCTGGTCGCCAATGCAGCCGGCTCGCTCCCCTTTTTCTTCCATGACCCGACGCATGACGGGCCGCCGCGGCATATACATAGCCGTCAGGGCGCGGCCCACTAGGACTTGGCCGGGATGCGTGCAAACCCAGCCGTCTTCGTACTGCCAGTTGTAGCCGGGGCCGCGTATGACGCCCCAGGCTTGGGTGATGCTGACGTTGCGCATGCGCTCGAGGATGTCGTCGGGCACCTTGGGGCGGCCGTCGGCAAAGCGCTCGCCCTCCCACTCTGGGGTGTACTCGATTAGCTCTTCTGGGGACATGTTCAAGGGAGCAAATTTTTCCATAGCAGTGCTTTCTCTTGGTTGAAGTTTAGTGGCCTATTCTGAAACTGTTCGGGGCTGTTGAGGGTGAGCTTGGCGTTCGCAGCGGATGAACTCATAGTGGACTATTGCTCAAGAAGGTACTTCGACTAGGCTCCCCGATTCCGCGGCTTGCTTCAACGCCTGTAGCGCAGCCACGTTCTTGAGGCCGTCTGTGGGGGGAAATTCGGGAGCTTTGCCTTGGAGAATGCAGTTAGAGAAGCGCGCTAGCTGCACCTGAAAGCGATCCGGCCCAGAGAAGGTCTCCACCCGCTCGTCGTTGCCGATGGCGATGTGGACCGCGGCCTGCTCGTCGAACATGTTGGGCACGTGGATCGCGCCGTGACTGCCGACGAGCTCCAACACGCAGCGGAACGGCCCCTCCATGCCAGCCGCGATATAGGCGATGTGATCGCCGGGAAAGCGCAACAGCCCGGCCAAGCTCGCATCCACGCCGTTGCGCAGGTGCTGAAAAGCCTGCGCGGCCACCGGCTCGGCATTGAGCACAAAGCGCACGGCGCTGACGCAGTAGCACCCAGCGTCCAAAAGCGCGCCGCCGCCTAAATTTTTTTGCGCCCGGACGTCGGTGGCCCAATCGCGGATGCCGAAGGTCAGCTCGGCCCGCGCTAGTTTCACCTCGCCGATCTCTCCTTGCTGCACTAGCCGGCGCGCGCACTGCAATTGTGGGTTGAGGCGGTGGGTGAAGGCTTCGACTAAGAGTACCCCGTTGGCTCGGGCTGCGTCGATCATCTGCCGCGCTTGCGCCATAGTTACGGCGAGCGGCTTTTCGCAGAGGATGTGCTTGCCGGCCTCCGCCGCCTTGACCGTCCACTCGCAGTGCATGCTGTTGGGCAAAGGATTGATGATCGCGTCGATTTCGGGATCGTCTAGCACGGCTTGGTACGAGCCGTACGCCTTGGCAATGCCGTATTGGGCCGCGCAGGCTTCGGCTTTGGCTTGGTCTCTGCTCGATATGGCCGCGATTTCGGCGTGGCCGATGGCCTGCGCGGCCGGCAGGTGGCGGTTGAGGGCGATCTGGGCGGTGCTCAATACTCCATAGCGCACGATGTCAGGCATGGGGTCTCCTGTACAATTCAGGGAATGACGTCTTGGGCGCGCAACGCGTCGATTTCGTCGTTCGCGTACCCGGCCTCGCGCAGCACAGCCTCGGTGTGTTCTCCGGCTAGGGGAGCGGGTGCCGGGGCGGGGGCTGGCGTCCCCGCTAGCCGCAGGGGCGTGCCGACGTGGCGCATAGCACCCACCTGCGGATGTTGGACTTCGACGAGCATCTCGTTGACTGCGAGCTGAGGATCTGCTAGGGCCTCGGCGGTCGAGCGCACCGGTGCGACGAGGATGTCCTTGGCCTCTAGCAGCGGAATCCACTCGGCGTTCGTTTTCTTCGCAAAGATCGGCGCGAGCCGCTCCCGCAGGGCCTCGCGGTTATCTACGGCCGCGGCGAGCGTGGCAAAGCGCGGGTCCCCGACCAGCCCTTCAATCGCTAGGGCCTCCTGCAAATCGCGCAATAGTTGGTCAAAGGGACGAAAAAGCGCGGTGACCATCAAGAAGTCATCGGCCGTCTCGAACACCGCGCCGTCGAGCGGGTTGCCGCGCGGGTGTGTTGCTCCACCCGAGCCATCGTCTTCGCCGTCGTCGCCCAAGTTCAAAATTTTGCTCGTCGCCCAAGCCTGCATACTCATCATGCCGTCGAGGAGCGAGGTTTCCACGTATTGCCCGGTGCCGGTGCGCTCGCGGGCCAACAGCGCGAGGAGAATGCCCTGCGCCAGCAACATGCCGCCGTTGAAGTCGGCGACCGTATAAGGCAGACGCTGGGGCGTGCCGTGAGGACCGACGAAGCGCGCCGCCACGCCGCTCAGCGCTTGGGCCATGGACTCGTGGCCGCCCTTGTTGCGCTCGCTGTACGGGCCTTGCGAGCCATAGCCCGAGCCAACGGCGTAGATGAGCCGTGGGTACGACTCCCGCAGCGCAGCGTAATCCAGCCCCAACTTGGCCATGACACCATCAGAGCGGAAGTTGTGTACCAGCACGTCTGTGTTTTCTAGCAGGCGGTGAATAACGCTCAATCCCCCGGGCTTTTTGAGATCGATGACTAGGCTTTTCTTGGAGCGGTTGAGGCTGGCAAAGGGCAGGCTTTGCTCCTTTATCCACGGTCCGAAGGCGCGGGCTAGGTCGCCACCGGGACGCTCTATCTTGATGACTTCGGCACCGTGATCGGCCAAAACTTGGGTGGCGGCTGGGCCGAAAATTACTTGGGTAAAGTCGAGGACGCGGATGCCGTCGAGTGCGGGCATGGGAGTGCTGAATTCGGTTTTTAGACTTAGGTTATCGCCTCAAAGCGCATTGGATATTATATCCGTCCAAGCAGACAATCTCAAGTCTGCTCTATGAGAGAACACGACTAGACCGGAACTTGCCGTCCGTAGTAATTAGTATCTACATTGGAAGACATGCACGCCATGACCCAGCCCCTCGCCCAAGCCGTCCTCACCCCAGAAGATCAAGCATTCTTTGAACAGCAGGGCTATCTCCTCGTCGAAGACGCCCTACCTGCCGACGTGCTCGCCGAGCTCAACGCGGCCACCGATGCGCTTTACGCGCGCGATGCCGACGCCGACCGGTTCGAAAAGGGCGGCAAGCTCAACATGCGCAACTGCATCGTCGAGCACCCCGCCTTCCTCCAGCTCCTCGACTGGCCCGCCACGGTCCCACTGGCGTGGCAGCTCCTCGGCTGGAATATCCAGATGCTGACCTCGCACTTGATCGTCCTGCCGTCGGGCGACGAGCCGGCTGAAGACGAGAAATCCAAGCTCGGCTGGCACCGCGATGGCGGCACCTCACCCCGAGATATGAGCGAGCCGCACCCGCGAATTCTGCTCAAGATCGCCTATGCCCTCAGTGACCAGACCGCTCCGGCCTCGGGGGCCACTTGGATCGTGCCCGGGTCCAACCGTTTGCTGGGACGCCCGGCCACGGACCCCAAGACCGGACTTCCATACGGCGCACAGGCGATGAATATCCGCGCTGGCTCGGCCTTTCTGTTTGAGCAGCGCACCTATCACTCCATCGGCCACAACTGGGCGGGCTTCCCGCGCAAGACCGTGTTCTTTGGCTATGGTTATCGCTGGGTCAAACCCATGGATTACATCGCCATGCCCGACGAACTCGTCGCCCGTTGCAATCCGATCCAAAAGCAACTTATTGGCGTCGTTGGCGATCCCCTGAGCTACTACTTGCCCCAGGATGAAGACGTGCCGCTCAAGGCGCTCGTCGAAACGGAAGCGAGCGAATAATGGATATCACACGCGCTTTGGACGCCTTGGGTGCCCGCGACGCCCTACTGACCGAGCAGAACAGAAACGATCTCGACGAGAAGGGTTACACGGTACTTACGGAAATCATCGACGCTGAATGGCTCGCGGCACTGCGCACCCGCTTTGAGGAACTGTGTGAGAAAGAAGGGGTCCACGCCGGTATTGAAGTTCATCAGGAGCAGGGTACGCGCCGCCTCTCCGACCTCTGCAA
The DNA here is from genome assembly GCA_965116675.1 of Candidatus Latescibacterota bacterium. Classification (GTDB taxonomy): domain Bacteria; phylum Latescibacterota; class UBA2968; order UBA8231; family UBA8231. The sequence continues at coordinate 3,825,083 of OZ220721.1, read as the reverse complement.
CAAGGGATCGGTCTTTGACCGCGTCTATACCCATCCCAAGGTGCTGGCCGCTATCCACCACGTCATCGGTCGTCCCTTCAAGCTCTCCTCGCTCAACGCCCGCGACGCCCTGCCCGGCGAGGGGCTACAGGGACTGCACGCCGACTGGGGCGCAGACTACGACGGCCAGTTTCACGTCTGCAACTCGATCTGGCTGCTGGACGACTTCAGCGAGGAAAACGGCTGCACTCGGCTGGTGCCCGGCTCGCATAAAGGCCAGCACCCGAGCAAAGTCCTAACAGATGCGCAGGCACCCCACCCCGACGAAGAGCTGCTCATCGCCCCGGCTGGCACGGTCGCCGTCTTCAACAGCCACACGTGGCACGGCGGCACCCGCAACCAGAGCAAGGATCTGCCGCGCCGCGCCATGCACTGCTACTTCACCTCCCGCGAGCACGGCCAGCAGCTAAACCAGCGCGAGTACCTGCGCTACGAGACCTGGAAGCGCATCTCGCCAGCGGCGCGCTATATCCTCGACGTGGATGTGGAGTAGTTTGCGGCGACCCGCTTAACTCGTTCGACTAACCCCGAGGAGGAGGTAAATGAAGCTCTCACATCCGGTCGTTGACCTGTGCATAGTGTGCAGCAACTTTGAAGAATCGTTGACGTTCTATCGGGACAAACTGGGATTTGAGGTGGTGCTCGACATCGACATCCCCGAAGACCTAGCGACGGGGATCGGGCTGGCACCGCAAGGCTTCAGACAGGTGCGTCTGCAGGCCGGAGAGACGCTGATCAAGCTGATGGATATTGCCGCGCCGCCGCCGCAGCGAACTTCCCAATTTGCCGCTGGGGTACGCTGGCTCACCTTCTTCGTCTCCGACGTGCAGGCGGAGTGCGCTGCATTACGGGCCAAAGGCGTGGAATTCCTGTCTGAGCCTATGGCCGCCCCGGATACGCCGGGCGTCGTCTGTACCCTAGACCCCGACGGGATACTCATCGAACTCGTGCAACGGTGAGCATCCTCGACCGCTTCTCCCTCCTCGACCGCAAGGCGCTGGTCACCGGCGGTGGTTCTGGCATTGGGCAGGCCCTCGCCGTTGCTCTCGCCGAAGCCGGTGCGGACGTGGCTATTGCCGACATTGACTCCGCTGGTGCCGCTGATACCTGTACTCGGATTGAAAATCTCGGTCGTCAGACCCTAGCCATCGCTACGGATGTCACTGCCAAGGACCAAGTCGAAAACATGGTCGATACCGTTCTTACCGCCTGGGGCCGACTGGACATCGGCGTCAACAGCGCTGGCATTGCCTTGCGCGGCCCCATCGAGGACATCAGCGAGGCCGACTGGGACCGGGTTCTCGACCTCGACCTCAAGGCCGTTTTCCTCTGCTGTCAGGCCGAGGGCCGCGCCATGCTGCCGCGAGGCTCCGGCTCGATCATCAACGTCGTCTCAATCTCGTCCCACGTCGTCAACCGTCCCCAACTGCACGGCCACTACAACGCGGCCAAGGCGGGGGCCTACCAGCTAACTAGAGTGTGCGCCGCAGAGTGGGCTGCGCGCGGCGTCCGCGTCAATTCCATCAGCCCCGGTCACACGCTCACCCCCATGACCGCTCACGCCGAAGACGACATGAAAAACGCTTGGCTCGCCAACACGCCGATGGGCCGTCTAGGCGTACCTGCCGACTATCAAGGGGCCGTCGTCTTTCTCGCTTCGGACGCCTCTGCTTACGCGACTGGCCACGACTTAGTCGTCGATGGCGGGTACTCGCTCTGGTGAGGCTAATTTCTGTTTTGTTTGTAAGTTAAGGCGGCAACCCCAAACACTCCGCCTTATCCGACGGGCTAGAAATTATACATCAGGCTCAGATCAACGAAGCTGTCGCGTCGGGTCTCGTAGTGGATATCCGCTTGGTCAATATTGAGGAGATAGATCGCCTCTAGGTTCACAGACCACTGGTCAGCGATGCGCCGCTCCAATGCGACGGCTAGTGCGCGGGTAGAACGGTCCACATCCCCCAGCATACTAGCGACAATTTCGCTACTCTGAACATCGTTGAGCGCAAGGCGCGCGGCGAAGAAGAGATCGTTTTCGAGCGTATTGGGCGAGCGGCTTGGGGTCGCATTGCGACCGCGCCCGTCGTAATTCCATTCGCCGAGTAGGCTGAGATCGGCAGCCGAGCCAAATACGGAATAGAACGTGTATTCGCCGCCAACAACGGAAGCAGCGTAATCCTCTTCCCGGCCGGACAGGTTGCGAGCGCCAGCGCGCTGAATGGCCTCCAGTTTGAACAACCAAGAGCCGACCGTTAGCTGGGCATCCAGTCCAAACTGGCGGATCTGCGCGTAGTACTGACCTAAGACCGGCGTGCCGCTACGGTCCAAGAGTAGCTTCAGAGCAGGCTCCCGGCTGGTGCCATTAAATGCGCTCACACCCATATCGAGGAGTCCAAAACTGTGACTGTAGCGGGCGGCGAGATCCACGTGCCGCTCCTTGGCCTCGCTCTCGTACTCGACATGTTCGTCTTCTACCACGAGCGGGAGACGCAAACGACCCGCTCGGCCCGGAAAGGTGCGGGCGCGGTGATAAGGCAGGCCCAGTATTTCCAGCACACCCCAATCGCTAGACCAGGTGAGATGGACCATGAGTTGCCCCAACTTGGCCTCTCCGGCCGGATGTTCGACGAAATCGACTTGGTTGACGATATCGACCAAGTGCTGCGATTCGGTGACGCCCCAAAACACCTGATCGACGCCCACGCGCAGTTCCCATTCTCCCTCGCCGATTTCGCCGAATAGCAGCAAATAGGCTTCGCGCAGGTCGGCATGGGTGCGGCGTGAGTCGGTGTTGTCGTAGCGAAAGAACGGAGTGAAAGTGAGGCTTCTACCCGCGGCGTCTTCAAGGTAGAGTTCGGGCACCGCAACAAAGCCACTCGCATGGGAGCGTTGGCCGGGGTGAGCGCCGGCTTCGGGGAACCAGCGGCTTTCGCCGTTCAAGCGCCCGGAAAATTCGTGGTCAATCTCGATTCCGGCCCGCGCCTCGACGGCAAAGACCAAGACCAAAGTCCAGACAGCGCCGAAAGCCGCACGGAACAGCATCAACGCGCCCGTTTCAGTCCGGTTCGCGTAAAATCGCGGTCGTCGAGGTCAGTCTGGAATTGAAAATCCGTCCAAGTCAGAACGGTGCTTTTCCCGGTTAGATGATTTTCCATCGCCATCTCGCCAGCGCGCCAATAACGCTTTAGGTACTGCTGGTAATTCCCCAGCATGAGCGTCTTCAAATGGGCATCCTTGCGGTCGTAGTACTCCACTTTCCACACGCGCAGCTCGTCCTTGTCGCGCCAGACCACTTGGCGGCTATAACCGGATTTTTTATCGACGGGAACGCGTTCGGAGACCGTGCAGGTCAAATCGCCACAAGGCTCGTCGCGCAGATAGCGGTAGGTGAATTTCTCCACGGCCTCGGCGGTCAGGTCCTCATAGGCGAATTCGCTCCCCATGAAGGAGCCGGACCGATTCGACGAACTAATGCGCTTGACTCGCTTCAGAGCAGGTAGGTAGAGCCATTGATCGTCCGAGCTTTCCCGATGCGCGTGAATGAGCAACGCCGTTCCCTGGACATCGCGCGGCTCATCGAACACAAACAGGCTCTTGTCGCCATCGTCGGAGACTTCGAGAACCTTTACCCGGAGCTGGCGTCGGCTCTCTTGCCCGTGCTTGTTGCGCAGCACCATGGTTTGTTGGGCCGTAAAGTTGCCAAAACCTGCCTCGCGAGCGCGGGAATCCTGGGCGATTTTCAGTCCTGTTTCCTCGGGGGTAGGACTTTCGGAGTGAACAGGTGCCGCGCTGAGACAGAAAATGATCAGACAAAGCGCGAAAAACGGCAGCATGAGTCGCGTGGGAATCATGAATTTCTCCGGTCGATGGCAATCAGCAGCGTTGGCAGGAGTAAAAAATCGGCGACAAGCGCGAAGATAATCGTGATCGTGACCAAAAGTCCGAGCGCCCAACTCACCTCAAATCCCGATGTGGCAAACACCAGAAAGCCTACCGACAAAACCGCGGTCGTCGTCCATAAAGCGTGCCCCACCATGTGGAAGGCCGAGCGCACGGCCTCGGGTGCAGGCAGACCCTCCCTACGGGCCTTCAGATATTTGCTCAAAAAATGAACTGTATCGTCCACGACAATCCCAAAGACAACGGCGATGACCACGGAGGACGCAATGCCCACGTGGCCGACGAGATAGCCCCACAGGCCGAAGCTCATAATGGCGGGGATAAAATTGGGCAGCAGACTGAGAAGCCCGACTCGCACGCTCTTGAAGATCCAAATCAGAATGAACGAAATGAGCACCATAGCAGTGATCGTGCCCCGCAACATGCTGTTGATATTGCGCAGCGACAGATGGGCAAAGACGACGCTCAGGCCCGATGCTTCCTGGGCAAAAGCAGGGGCATTGGCGCGGAGCCAGACCTGGGCGTGCTCGTCGAGTTCGCGTATATCGCGCGACCACGCATTTTTGGTCGTCACGACTAGGCGCGTAGCGGATTTGGCGACATCAATGCGGTCGTTGAGATCGCTGCCAAACGGCAGCGAAAGCTCGTAGAGCAACAGGTACTGCGCCGCGAGGTCTGGGTCTTCAGGCAGGCGATAGAAGGCTGAATCATCGCCGTGCATGTTTTTGTTGAGACGCTTCATAATGTCCGAAAACGCTTGGACGTGAGTCACTTCGGGTTGCTGCCGGTACCATTCGGCGAACGCATCGACCTTGCGCAAATAGTCGGGATCGGTGATGCCGCCTTCGCGCCCTGCACTCAGCGAGTATTCCAGTTTGTCTAGACCGGTCAGATTATCAATGACATAATCCGTATCGCGCCGGAACTCGTACCGGTCATCAAAGTACTGCGCCATGTTGTCGCTTAGCTCAATGCGGGGAATGCCGATTATTAGCACGACGATCACCAAGGAGACGGAGCCAAGCAGGAATGTTCTCCGCGCGATGACAAAGTCGGCGAAGCGGTCGAAGAAGGCCGTCCCCTCGGACTGGACGCGGCGTGCGCGCAACGGCAGAATCGACAGCAACGCTGGCAGGAGCGTCATGGTGTACACGAGAGCGCACAATACGCCAAACGCCACGTAATTGCCCAAGACGTGGAACGGCGGCGAATCCGAGGCATTCAGGCTGAGGAATCCAATCGCCGTGGTGACCGAGGTGATGAATACCGGATAGGCATTGATGCGAATAGATTCGACAATCGCCGCGTTTCTATCCAGCCCGCGCCGCATACCTAGTAAAACACTCGTGACGACGTGGATCGAATCCGCGATGGCTATGACCATGACAATGATCGGCACGCCGGCGTTGGTGGGGCTGAACACCACGCCATTCCACCCGGCGAATCCCAAGGTCGTATTGACGACAAATACGAGCACGGCGACAATGGCCAACGTGCTGAGAGTCGAACGCAGGAGAATAATGGTGGCACCCACGATGATGAGAAACACAATAGGTGTCAGGGTCTCCATGTCGCTCTGGGTGACATCGGAGAACGCCCGGTGCATGACGACATCACCGGTCATGTAATAATCAATGTCCGGGTGGTTCGCGCGGGCCTCGGCTAGGACCGAATTGAGATAGTCGGTAATTTCGATCACGGCCTGATCTGGATTTTCAGGCAGGATGAAATTGATAGCCACCCCGGCCGTGCGTCCATCGTGCGCGACCAGACGCCCGGCGATTTCGGTAGCATCCAACGCAATCTTTTCGATGCGCACCACATCGGTATCGCTCAGTGCAGATGCGTCATCAACGAGCGGAGCGACGACCAAGTCGTCCTCAAATGCTTCGCTGTGGGTATAGTTGGTAAGGGAGTTGACGCGACTGGAATAAGGCGCGCGCCACGCAGCCTCGGTCAATTCCTCAATCGCGACAAGCGCCTCGCGGGTAAACACAGAGCCATTTCGGGGCGCAATGGCAATCAGCGCCGCATTGGAGACGGAATACGTGTTTTCTAAAGCGTCGAACGCGGCGAGTTGTGGATTGTCTTCGCTGAACAGAACGCGATAATCGTTGGTAACAGTGATGAAGCGAGCACCAGCCGTGATGGCGAGCATGACCATCGTTGCCAGCACGACGACCAGCCACCGACGGCGCAGAATGACGGCGATATAGCGTTCCAATTGCATAGGCGTTTTCTAAAGCGTCGAATGCGACGAGTTGCGGATAACAGAATGCGATTTCACCAACGCGACGGGTCTCCGTGTAGCTCGTCGGGCAGTCGGTAACTGATCCCCTCTTCATCGAGCACAGATATGTCGAGCATGGTCATAAAATTTTGGGTGCGAAGACCTTTGGCACGCTGCCCAGGTCCCCTAAGGGCATCAATAACCTCTTGGATTCTGCGCCGCAGCCGCAAATACACCAACGCTCCAGTCGTCCGACTTTTTGGGAACATGAGTTGGTCGGCGAGCTCGTCTCCGAGCAATGCGCGCGAAAGGCGGTATCCATAGCTAAGCAGAGCCCTGCGCTCGTCTTTGTCTTCAATGCCAATTACTAAGGGAGCCGAATTAATCACCGAGTTTGCCATGGCAATGGCTTCCACGCCGAAGGGCGGCTCACACATGTAGCCCACGCGGAATGTTTCACGGGCCTCGGCCTCGTCGCGGAACAATAGCGCGTCGGGCACCCCCATCAGCCAAGCGGCGTAGCGCCAGATTTGCATAAAACTGTCGCGCTCTTCGTCGTTCAGCCGCGCTCCAATCCTCCCGGCTGCCCACAGCATCATTCCAGAGAAGTTACAGGACGCGAGCGCAATGTGGGCAGCACTCAGCGGCATTCCGTGCGCTTCTTGGTCCCAGTCTTCAGAAGCGAGCAACTGTTGCCTGACCCGCGCGTGTACCAGCCGGAGGCGGACGGACAGTTTCCAGCCCTCGCCATGCCGCTCTAGGCCGCCTGGCAACATGATCTCTAAGAGATGTCGGATATTCTGCCGCAACCGCCGCACACCCCGATCGGTCAGCCTCCCCGTGATGAAGAACGATTGGCTGATTAGCGTCGTGAAACCCCGGACGATGATATCGGTGACAAACGCGGTGAGAAATAGGTCTGAATAGGCGTGGAATTTGCGGCATCCGGCATATACTACCTCGGGATCGAACCACTCAGGCGGAGTACTAATCCGATCAAAAAACTCCCTCACCTCCTGCGGAGCAGCGCGCAATGTCTCCTCATCCTCATCCATCCCAGCCCTGATGAATTCGGCCTGCTGCTCCGAGTCGGCGGCAGCTATTGCATTGACTAAGGAATCAGCTTCGGGATCGCCAATGAGCGTGTACTCGACGTACTTATCAGCAAGCTCAGGGTTGGACGCGCGGGCCTTTTCGTATCCGGGCTCGTATGCAACAGGTATCCTCATGGGCTTATGAATCCTTGCTATTCTAGACACCTTTCGTGCGTGCTGATTCACAGCGCGTTTCTTAACCCGGCCCGGGTAAGATATCGGCTTTCTGAGTTGCGGCGTTGAAGGAATTGGGGCAGCTAGCGACCAGCTCAAAGGCCACCGGCTTGGACGCCGCATCGGTCACCGTCGCCGATGCCTTCGGACACCTCCAGCATGTCATTGCGCACGTTTACATGTGGGGGGTAGATTTAGCTGGTGATGCCTGTCCTTTTCTGGCTTCAGGAGACGATAAGTCCCTACTCAAAAGAAGTCAACGACGAAATCTATTTCCATCAGCCCCGGCCACACACTCACCCCCATGACCGCTCACACTGAAGACGACATGAAAAACGCTTGGCTCGCCAACACGCCGATGGGCCGTCTAGGCGTCCCGGCCGACTATCAGGGTGCCGTCGTCTTTCTCGCTTCGGACGCCTCTGCTTACGCGACTGGCCACGACTTGGTCGTCGATGGTGGGTACTCGCTCTGGTAAGCTAGTCGTAGTACTGTTTTTAAGGTATGGGGAGGGGATTTGAGGTTTCTTCCTGCTGTTTCGGGTCGTAGCCGACTAATTCGGCGAATCCCTGACCAGTAACGGCTCGGCCATCGCGCGTTCCCGACACGCGGATCGCTCCCTCCCAGTAAGATACTTGGGTTACGAATTCAGCCGCCTCTTGCTTCGCCTCTGCCTCTAGGTGAAGGTTCAGTGGGGCGGACTCCACCATCCACGCCACCGGGTAGGTTACCTCAGTACTTGCACTGGTCCATGTACGAGTTGGTTCTATGGATATGGCATCTTCCCCTAAGTGAAGAACCCCGTCCTCTGGAGAAACGTAGGTGCCATAGAGAGCAAGCCGTTGGTTGCTTCCAAGCTCCCGGAGCATCGTAATCATTAGGTCGGAACCATCGTCAAGTTGAATCCCAAACCAATCCCAGCCAATGTTTCGGTTGGTCAGGTCGCCCCATTGGTGGTCATACCAGCTAACACCGCTAACCGGACGACGGCCCGATGCATCTTCAATGGAGCCAGTCACCGACTGACGGGTGTACGAGTAGTAGTAAGCCCAAGCGTCAGGGCCGAAATCGAGAAGTCCGGTTCCCTTGTAGTGAAGTACGGGATCTCGTACAGCCGATACCGACAAGCTCAGGGCTATCCCGTCAAGGTTGAAGGCTAGCTCATAGTTGCCGCCGCCATCGCCTCGCATCACCCATCCATCCTTTTCAAAGTACACGCTCGGAGCGTTGGACTCCTCCGGTATGAAAGCCAGCCGCTGTGCCTGATGGTGCGAGCTATCCCGGGGATGCCGAAGGTGATTCGGACTAGGTGGGGGACACCGAAGGAACCCTTCGGCCCTTGAAAGACAACGTAGTGGAAGTCGTACTCGTTGTCTGTATCATCGGTTAGAAACCCGTTGAAATACCACCATTCGATGGGCGTGTCGTGAGGGGCTTCATCTTCCGGCAGCGCAATCGGCTCTTTCCCGAGCTCCGCTGGTTGTGGTGCTGAGGTTGGGCCTGGGCTATCGCTGCAGGTCGTTAGAGCGGCGATAATGGCCAGTACTCCCCCTCCTCTGTGAAAGACTCGCCTAATGCTCACTAAAGGAAACAAGCGTAATAATGTTCCCAGCCAACACCAACCTAAGTCGCTAGGCCAGGAGAGATTGGAACGATAATTGGTTGCGTCCGATAGATGGGACGCGAGGTAGGAAGATTTAGGTGGCTGTAGTCTTGGCTCTTAAATAGCGTACAGGCAAGAAGGCTTCTACTCTGCATGATGAAGATAATGTTTCCTCTGTGTGAAAGGTGAATCGGCCCCCTATAAAGCGGGAGCGGCTATATCCACCTCATGCAGAGTATGCAGAATATTCCTGTGTCTATTCGCCAAGCGAAGAGAAGGGGAGCGACCCCTCCACTAACATTATGGCTATGTACAACAAGGGAATCGACATGCGAGTCCCTACGCAAGGTGGATTAAGAAGAAAATATATGCTTTTTGCAAAAAGTAAATAATTACCTGCTTTAATTTGTAACAATCAATAATTATAAAATGTAACTTTGCAAAATGGTGATTATATAAAAAGACCATATATGGCCTAAAAGATAAAAAAGACCATATATGGTCCTCAATAAAAGAAATTTAAAATCCTCTAATATACTTGATTCACTCGAATGAAAAACGAGATTGTGCATTTATCCAATGTGTTATATTTTTCCTAATTCACTCAATCAATACCTGCCCAAAGGAGGAAGGAATATCATGTGGCTAATCGTTTTGCTGCTTGCGCTATCGACTGTCTCTTTCGCGGATGAGTACACGCCGGTTGACTGGCTCACCTTAACCGAAGACGGCGGCATAAAAGCTCAAGTAGGAGATCTAAGCCTTAGTACAAGCAATACAGAGTGTCTTGAGATCAAGGACGTTAAGTTAGGCATTGCTACGTATTCTGTTGTTGCGTCCAAATGGCAGAAACGCGAGGGGGATGAATGGGCCGACGTGGACGGCACGGAACATGCTGGCCAAGTATGCGGATTTATGCCGAGTGAACCGGGCGAATACCGGTTGGTCATGGAAGTAGATGTTTCGGGTCTCAAGCAGAAATTGGCCAGCGGGAATACCTTAATAATAGCTGGCGAACCTGAGACAGCCATTGAAGTAACTACTTGGGGATATATAAAAGCAAGAAGGTAAGATCGCACCCGGAGGCTAATCCTTATTTTGGAGAGTAGGGTGTTTTTTATGAGCAAGGCACTTAGCCGCATGGGTACTTGGAAGACCTATTCCACACAAGATGGCCTGCCATCGCTGCGCATTGAACACATCGCCGAGGATAGCTCAGGATATGTCTGGTTCGCCACCTGGGACAACGGGGTCAGTCGCTTTGACGGGGATGCGTTCCAGCATTTCACGACCCAAGACGGTCTTATTGACGACCAAGTCTTCTTTATTCAGCAAGATCGTCAGGAGCGGTTGTGGTTTGGTACCTCAAAGGGTGTCTGCTGGTATGACGGCGAGGGCTTCCACCCTTTGGAGGACGGCGGCATTGCCGGCCGTCGGGTGCAGTTTATCTACGAGGATCGTCAGGGCCGTATCTGGTTGGGTGGCGAGGGTACCTTGGGGTATTACGACGGCACGGTGTTCCACGACCTGACTCCGCGCTACCGCCAGCAGTACCAGCAGCCTTTTTCTCATAGGTGGATCTCCCGTTGTCGGGGCATCGCCCAAGACCCACAAGGCCACCTGTGGTTTGGCTTTAATCACCTCTTCCGCTACGATGGCGCGTCCTTCCACCGCTACGAAAAGGAAGAGGGGTTCCCCCGAGCCGAGGCCAGTTATGCGGTGGGCCAGGACCCTACCGGCAAGGTGTGGATCGGTTGGATTGAGAAAGGCCGATTTCAGCTCTATGCCAATAGCACCTTACAGGCGGCTGTTGAGGTCGGTGCGAATTCTTGGTTGCGTTACACTATGTGCGACCGAGAAGGTCGGATGTGGTTTTGCACGTTGGGTGACGTGTTCTACCAAGACGAGGACGGGTTCAGCCGATTTACCGCAGCCGATGGCCTACCCCATTCTTCAGTCAAAGCCGTGTTCCACGATCGCGAGGATCAGTTTTGGTTTGCCACGTGGAATGGCGTCGGGCTATACGATGCGCATAGTATCAACGTTTTCGGCCTTCATGCGAACGAATCTATAACCCCGAGAGAAATCTCACAGATCGCGCAAGACCGACACGGTAATATATGGGTTGGGTATGCATCCCCTTATCTCAACCGTGAGAGCAAAAATTTCAAAAGCATCGCCCGCTTCGATGGCGAACACTTTACATTCGTAGTTCCTGAGGAAGGCTCTAATATCGGCAACTGTTTCTCCATCTACGAGGACCTTGAGGGACACCTGTGGTTTGGCGGCGGCAATGGTCTATTCCGCTACGGAGGGCAGAAGCTAAAAAAAAAGAACATAGCGGCTGATTCAGACGCAGGGGGTATCAGCCGCATCACGCAAGACCGGCAAGGACGATTCATTTTCGGCTATTGGGAACACTATACTATAAGCACGAGAAGAGAGTTTTTGGCTAGCCCATTAAGGATCGTATACCAACAGGGCGAGCCGTGCCAAACCATTTTTGCCGAGGATGACAAAAAAACACCGTTCAGCCGCATTGGCACGGTGCTTGCCACGCGCAACGGCGAAATCTATTTCCACTTAACCAGTAGAGACAGCCCCACTAGCGGCACCGGCTTCGCTCGCTGGCATCCGGAAGAGGGCCTTACATGGTATAGAGTAGAAGATGGACTGAGAGACAATCATGTCAACGACCTGCTAGTAGACCGCCATGACAACCTATGGATCGCTACGCTGGGCGGTCTCAGTTGCTTTGATGGCCGCAGCTTTCGCTCCTTCACGACCGAAGACGGGCTGCCGAGCAACCGCATCCACTGTTTGTTGGAGGATGCGCGAGGACACTTCTGGATCGGCACCGACAAGGGTGTGGCGCTCTACGATAGTCGGCTTTTCCAGACCATTAAGTCACCCCATATAGGACCGGTTTGCCGCATCCTCGAAGATCGCGACGGCACCTTCTGGTTGGGCACGGTCGTGGGGTCCATCATACGCTACCGACCAAGGCAAACGTCACCCCGGATTCGCCTCATCCGGGTTACCACCGATCAGGTCTATGAGAACGCAGAGGCCGTCTGCTCCTCTACGGTGGGACAGCCGGTGGTCTTCGAGTACAAGGGCTTAAGTTTCTCTACTCATCCCCGCGACATGCTCTATGAGTATCGCTTGCAGGGATACGACGCCGACTGGTGTCCCGCGACCCGGGAGCTGCAAGCCTGTTATCAAAACCTGCCGCCGGGAGACTACACCTTTCAAGTCCGGGCGATAGATTGCGACCTCAATTACTCGGAGACGGCGCAGGTGCAGCTTGTGGTAGAGTCCGATCCGCAGATCGAAATATCGGCCGCGTTTCGTGGAGGTAACCAATGGATCGGACAGACTAAGGGCCTGTGCCAGTTTCAAACCAAACTCACGGAGGTGGCTCCCACCGATCTGACCGTACTGATCCTAGGCGAAACAGGGGTGGGTAAGGGGTCGGCGGCGCGGGCATTACATGAGTTGAGTGCCTATGGCAACGGCCCTTTTATACAGGTCAACTGCGGGGCCTTATCCCAAGCCTTGATCGACAGTGAACTCTTTGGTCGCGAAGACGAGACAGCTAAGACTGCTATTAGCAAAGTAGGCAAGGTGGAACAAGCCAAAGACGGCACTCTCTTTTTGGATGAAATCGGCGAGATGCCGTTGGAAACGCAGGACAAGATCCTGCGCTTATTGGCAGAGCGCACGTTTGAGCGGGTTGGTGGCGACCAGACACTAACCGCGCAGACGCGTATTGTAGCCTCGACTAGCCGCGACTTGGAGAAGATGGTACAGGCCGGTATTTTTCGCGAGGAGTTGTATTCGCGCCTGCAGCTTTTTCCGCTGTACATCCCGCCCTTGCGCGAACACAGGGAGGACATCCCGGCCCTGGTCGATTTTTTCAAGAACCGCATGGCAGCCTATCTGGACAAGGAACCTGCCTCCTTGAGTCCCGAGGTTATGGAGATGCTGCACGCCTATGATTGGCCGGGGAATGTGCGGGAACTGGAGCATTTCATGCAGCGGGTAGTAATAGCGTGCAATGGCTCTCAAATCGGCACGACCGATCTCATGCAGTGCGGTTTTGACCTGGCAGACTCCACTCTTGGCCTTAGAGGAAGGGCATTATCCGTTTCTCAAGGCCACGAAATAATGCCGCTGCTTGAAGTTGAACGCCGTTATATTCTCAAAGTACTCAACGCCACCAATTGGCGAGTCAAGGGCCCAAAAGGGGCGGCCGCTCTGCTGGGAGTGCCGCCTTCGACGCTGTACGGCAAAATGAGAAAGTTGGGTATTAAAAGTTCCTAGTCGTAGTACTCTTGACCCAAGTGGGTAATTAAATCTTCGCCCTGCAAGAAGCGCAGCGTGTTCTTGAGCTTCATTAGCTGGATGAAGAGGTCGTGCTCGGGGTAGAGGTCGGGCGCGGTCATCGGGCTTTTGAAGTAAAACGAGAGCCACTCTTGGATCCCCGCCATCTGCGCGCGCTGCGCCAAATCGGCAAACAGCACCAAATCCAACACCAGCGGCGCGGCGAGAATCGAATCGCGGCAGAGAAAATCGACCTTGATTTGCATGGGCATTCCCAGCCAGCCGAAGATGTCGATGTTGTCCCAACCCTCCTTCTCGTCGCCGCGCGGCGGATAGTAGTTGATCCGCACTTTGTGGTAAATATCGCCGTAGAGCTGGGGGTAGAGGTTGGGCTGCAAGATGAACTCCAGCACGTCGAGCTTGCTGACTTCCTTGGTCTTGAACGAATCGGGGTCGTCGAGCACTTCGCCGTCGCGATTGCCCAAGATGTTGGTCGAAAACCAGCCCTGCACGCCGAGCATTCGCGCCTTGAGACCCGGGGCTAGCAGGGTTTTCATCAGGGTCTGGCCGGTCTTGAAGTCTTTGCCGCCGATGGGCACGCCCTTTTGCCGCGCCAGTTCGACCATGGCCGGGACGTCCACGGTCAAATTCGGCGCGCCGTTTAGGAAGGGTACGCCTTCCTGCAGCGCGGCGTACGCGTAGATCATGCTCGGGGGAATGGCCGGGTGGTTTTCTTGGATGGCTTTTTCGAGGCTTTCGATCTCGTTGTGTACTTCGTGGTGCTGCATGAAAACCTCGGTGCTGCCGCACCAGATCATCACCAGCCGCTCGACGCCGTTGTCGGCCTTGAAGCGCTGGATGTCTTCGCGCACTTCCAGCACGGCATCCCATTTGCCCTTGGCGCTTTTGACGTTGGAGCCTTCGAGGCGGCGCACGTAGTTGCGGTCGAAAACTGCGGGCATCGGCTTGACGGCCTTGAGCGGGTCCGCTAGCTGGTCGAGCAGTCCCTTGTCCAAGACGCCAGCGTGGATGGCCGAGTCATAGGCGTCCTCTGGAAAGACGTCCCAGCCGCCGAAGACTAGGCTGTCGATGTCGGCCAAAGGCACGAAGTCCTTGATGAGCGGCGAGCGTCCTTCGGTGCGCTTGCCCAGGCGGATGGTGCCCATCTGGGTCAGCGAGCCGATGGGCTGGCCGATGCCGGCTTTGATGGCTTCGACGCCGGCGATAACCGTGGTGGCCACCGCGCCCATGCCGGGAATTAGGACGCCGAGTTTGCCCGTAGCCGGAGCGATGGATTTGGGTTGGTTCACGGGAGTCTCCTTTTGCATAGAAGGTTTATGTCATTCGCATAAAATAGAGGGTTCTATTTATTGGACAAATTGATTATTGCTATGTAATTAATAGAAAAAATTTATGAATCGTACCCAGTTAAACGGGAAGGGAGTGGAAATTGCAGCGGGATGGGAATCAGGCGGCGAGGCGTTCTGGGTCGGTGTCGCGCAGTTTTGCGAGGCGATCCAACAAGGGGGCTAGCTCCTTGTAGCTGGCCAGCTCGGCTCTGAGTTGCGCTGCGCCGCGCAAACCGCGAAAGTACCCGGCGTAGTGGCGTCTCATGCCGATCAGCGCCCCTTGCAGGCCGTCGTGCTCAACGGCCAGTTGCAGGTGCTTGAGGCACAGCTCGGCGCGCTCCTGCCCACTTGGCTCGGGCAAGAGCGCTCCTGTCCTTAGGTAGTGCTGGGATTCGCGGAAAATCCACGGGTGGCGGATGGCACCGCGGCCGATCATCACCCCGTCGCATCCCGTGCTGTCGAAGGCATCTTTGACCATCTGCGGCGAGGTTACGTCGCCGTTGAGAATGATCGGTATGGAGACCGCCTCCTTGACCTTGGGTATCCACTCGTAGTCCACTGCGCCCTTGTGGCCTTGCGCGCGGGTGCGACAGTGAATAGCCAGCGCCTGCACGCCCAGATCTTCGAGCATCTGGGCTACCTCGACGATGCGGATGCTCTGCTGGTCCCAACCGAGGCGCGTCTTTACGGTCACCGGCAGGTGCGTCGCGCCGATGACGCGCGAGACGACCTCCTTCATCTGCGGCAAGTCGCGCAACAGCCCGGCCCCGGCTCCGCGCAGCGCCACATTGCTCACCCAGCAGCCGCAGTTGATGTCGATGAAGTCTGGATGCTGCGTGCTGGCGATTTCGGTGGCTTTCTCCATAGACAGCGAAGCCGCGCCGTAGAGCTGGATCGCCAAGGGGCGCTCGGCTTCTGCAAAGCGCAGCTTGCGAAAAGCGCGGCGCGGCCCGTTGGGATCTTCGCGCAGCAGCCCCTCGGCATTGACGAACTCGGTATAGACGATGTCGGCTCCCTGTTCCCTGCAAATCAGGCGGAACGGTAGCTCGGAGACATCCTCCATGGGCGCTAGTAGGATGCCGGGATCAGCGGTTATTGGGCCGATGCGGAACATTGTTTAGCGGTCCTAAAGTAATCCGCAGATGGACGCAGATGGACGCAGAATCGCAGCGCGATTGCTATTTCAGGGTCGAATAGGGCAGTGCCTTCATTACTCGCACCTCCCGCCGGCGGATTAGCGGTCGGATCTGATCGACGATCTTAGCCCATTCCGGGCTGCCGTAATACGCGTCGATGGCCTTGTCGCGGGCCTTGGCGTTGGGGAAGGCGCGAATCCAGATGAACTCGTCGTCGCGGTCGGGATTTTCCCACGCGGCGACAAACGTCACGCCGTACTTGGACATAAAGCGGCGCGCTTTGGCAAAGCCGGCGCGGAATTTCTTCTTGTTGTCAGCTCCCTTGTGGAAGCGATAGATGCGCAATTCGTAGATCATGCAGACTCTCCTTGGTGAATGGCGGTTTCGGCGATGACTATGTCCACGGGGACATCGTGCGGCTCGCCGGGAATGCAGTCTAGGACTAGCGCGTCGTAGCACAGCCCTATTTTGACGGCTTGCACTTGCGCGAGAAAGCGGTCGTAGTAGCCGCCGCCCCAACCGATGCGGTGCCCGCGCCGGTCAAAGGCGAGGCCCGGCACCACGACCAAGTCGATCCGCGCTTCTGCAGGTAGCCAAGTGGCCGCGGCCGGATCGGGTTGCGCCAGCCCCCAAGGACCGACGACGAGTTGGTCTAGGCCGTCGATCAGCGCGTGGGCCAACGTCTTTGTGCCCGGCATTACCACTGGCACGGCCACGCGCTTGCCCTGATTTAAGCAAGTGCAAATCAACGCGCGGGTATCAACCTCGTTTTCCTTGCTGGAGACATAAGTGTGGACGAGTTTGGCCCGGCGGTACGCCTCCAAGCCCAAGACCTGCTCTAATATGGCCTGCCCGCTGACTTCCGCTTGGCTGCGGTCCAACCCCATGCGCACAGTTAGGACGCGCTTTCTGAGCCGTTCTTTGCAGACGCGCGTCGCCTCCTTCTTCATAAGTACCATAATACTGGCACCTACAAAGGGCGTCAAGCGCGTGTGGCACCTAGGGTTGCTTGACGAATATGAGCCTTTCCCCTAGATTGACCAAGATACGCGCGGCCTTGTTTTCCCAAGGCGAAACGCGCCCAAATCTATCGACAGTGGCCGTGGATGGCCGCCACATAAACCCACCGAATTATACCGTTACGTTATGAGTGCTCAGGCTCTGCCGCTGGAAATTTCTCCCCGCGAATACCACCCGGTAAAACCCCTTCATCCCGAAGAGGACTTCCGCATCCAGCAGCGCCTCAAGGACGGGGGAAACCTGCCGCAACACATCGCCATTATCATGGACGGCGATAGGCGCTGGGCTGTCGAGCGCAATCTGCCCAAGACCGAAGGCCATCGCTTTGGCCGCGAGTCGGTGCGCGACATCGTCCGCGCCTGCGGCCAACTGCAAATCGAGGCGCTGACCCTGTACACCTTTTCGACGGAGAACTGGTCCCGGCCCGAAGCGGAAGTAGAAGAGCTGATGCAGTGGCTGCACGAGTCGCTGCGCGACGAAGTGTCGGAACTCCACGAAAACAACGTATCGCTCAACGCCATCGGCCGCACTGACGCGTTGTCTCCGACCATACAATTGGCCCTGGGGCACGCTCTCGCGCAGACCAAAGACAACACCGGTCTCAAGCTCAACTTGGCGCTCAACTACGGGGGCCGCAGCGAACTAGTCGACGCCTTCCGCAAGCTAGCGGCCGCAGTGGCGGCTGGCCGGATTGACCCAGAGGATATAGACGAAGAACAAATCAGCGGTGCTCTCTATACAGCCGATTTGCCCGATCCGGATTTGTTGATCCGCACTAGCGGCGAAATGCGGCTGAGCAACTTCCTGCCTTGGCAAATGGTCTATACGGAGATTTGCTTTGTCGGCGATGTGCATTGGCCGGATTTTCGCCGCCAACACCTGTACGAAGCCATTGCCGCCTATCAACAGCGACAGAGGCGCTTTGGTGGCTGATACCGCGGCAGAGTCCTCCGGCCTGCGGCAGCGCGTCCTCGCGGCTGCCGTCTTCGTACCGGTGATCCTACTGCTGGTCGAAGGGGCTAGCTGGGGGATCTTCCTCTTGGTGTTGGCCGTAGCCGCGCGCTGCTCTTGGGAATACCACCACATCCTGGCAGAGGCGGGCTACCGACCCATCCGCCTACCGGGCAGCTTGTTGGTCTTGGGTCTGTGCAGCTACTTCTGGCGACAGGGCACGGGCGACGATCTTGCTGCGTTGCTGATGGTGGCCATCTTGCTAGTTGTGGTGTGGACCTTGTTCCAGGGCACGGAGCGCTATGCAGCTAACGCCTTTTTGACGTTGGGCGGCGTGTTCTTCTTCGGCGTCTTGGGCAGTGCGCCGCTGCTGCTTTTTCAGGCGGCCGGTAGGGGCGAGGAGGCTCACCACTTGGTGGCCGTGCTCTTTCTCTGCATCTGGCTCACAGATTCCGGGGCGTACTTCAGTGGTCGGTTTTGGGGCCGGGCCAAGCTGGCACCGGCGATCAGCCCTAATAAGACGCGGATCGGGTGCATTGGCGGCGTGGTCGGCAGCGCCCTGCCTATACCCTTGGGCTTTTTGCTGCCCTCTTTTTCTACGGCGTCGCTACTGGGGCTTTTGCTCGTCGCGGGCATTGGTGCACAGGTGGGCGACCTGGTGGAATCGGCCTTTAAACGCGACATGGGCATCAAGGATGCGCCGATGCTGATCCCAGGCCACGGCGGCCTGCTCGACCGCTTTGACTCCTATTTTTTGGCCTTTCCGCTGGCGTATCTCTACGTGGATGTGCTGGCCATTTTTTCTTGAGATGGATTAGAGTATGTTGGATACCCTTACTACTATTGCCTCATTTCTCATCGCCTTAGGCGTCTTGGTCTTCGTCCACGAGTTGGGCCACTTTCTGGTCGCCAAATGGGCGGGCATCCGCGTCGAGCGCTTCTCCTTGGGCTATCCGCCCAAAATGATCGGCTTCACCCGCGGCGAGACCGAGTACTGTATCTCTTGGATTCCCTTTGGCGGTTACGTCAAGGTAGCTGGCATGGCCGACGTGGGCACCGAGGAAACCACTGGCGCGCATTGGGAATTTCCCTCTAGATCGGTGGGGATCCGCATGGCGGTCATCGCCGCCGGCCCAGCGATGAACTTCCTCTTCGCCTTTGTAGCCCTGATCTTCCTCTTTAGCGTTTACGGAATCGACTCCTTCGATAGCACTCGCGTCAATCCCCAAGAGAATTCCCTCGCTGCCGAGGTCGGTCTGGTGCGCGGCGACCGCGTGCGCACCGTCGGAGGCACGCCCGTCGGCAATGCCTACGAGTTGGCCAGTGCTTTGGACGAGATCTCAAGCAGCGGTGCTAGGCTCGAAGTTGAACGCGACGGCATCCTCTTGGACTTCGACCTGCCGCCCGCGGGAGACGAGGGCTACGGCGTGCAGCTAATGCGCCCCACGACGGTGGGGCACGTTGAGCCCGGGACGCCAGCCGACAGCCTCGGCCTGCAAGCGGGCGACATCATTCTCTCCGTCGGCCAAGCTCCAGTTGTGAGCTGGGCCGAAATGAGCGAGGAAATCCGCCGCTATCCGGGCGAGACGGTTCCGTTGGTTTGGGAGCGCGACAGCCAGCGCATGGAGCAGCTCATTACCCCGGCGACCCACCCCGAGGGCGAAGCGTTCGTGGGTCGCATTGGCATCGGTCCGCAGGTCTCGCGCCACACCGTTGGGTTGGGACGAGCCGTGGTGTTGGGGGGCTTGGGCGTGTACAATTCCTCTTGGCTGATCCTCGACTTTTTGGGCGAGCTTTTCCAAGGCGACCGCTCGACCGAAGAATTGGGCGGCCCGTTGCGCATCGCCCAGCTAGCCGGACAGACCGCCGAGCAGGGCTTGGACTCCTTCGTTCGCTTTCTCGCTATACTCAGCGTCAACTTGGCGATTATCAACCTCCTGCCCATCCCCGTACTCGACGGCGGCCATCTGACCTTCCTCACGCTAGAGGGCATCATGCGCCGACCGCTCTCGCTGCGCCAGCGCGAGATCTTTCAGCAGATCGGCTTGGCCATCATGCTGTTCATCATGGTGTTTGTCACGTTCAACGACCTCAATCAGATGGTCTTCCGCCGCATCGCGGAGATGTTCTAGTAGCTGCTTGCGCGGCCCGGCATGTCGCTGACCGAACAAATTCGCCACAAGGCCCGCGCCTTGGGCTTTACCTCGGTCGGTTTCGCCCCGGCCGATCCGTTAAAAGGGGCCGAATTTTATGCCCGCTGGGTGGCCTTGGGCTACGCCGGTCAGATGGACTACCTCAAGCGCCACCTCGATAAGCGCGAGGACCCGCGCCGGATGGTCCCCGGTGCCCAGACTGCCATCTGCCTCGGCATGGATTACTACCAACCCACGTCGGCGGCACCCGATCCTCTGCGCGGCCAGATCGCTTGTTACGCCCGTGGCGACGACTATCACGACATCGTTAAAAAGCGCTTGGCAGCACTGTGGGAATTCGTGCTGGCCGAGGCCGGGGAGCAGACCAAAGGCCGCTATTTTGTGGATACGGCCCCGGTTCTGGAGCGCGAACTCGCCCAGCGGGCGGGCTTGGGCTGGTGGGGTAAGAACACCTGCCTGATTGACAAGCGCCGAGGCTCCTACTTCTTCTTAGCCGAAATCATTACCGATCTCAAACTCGACTACGACGAACCCGCTCCAGACCACTGCGGCACCTGCACGCGCTGCTTGGACGCCTGCCCTACCGACGCCTTCCCCGAGCCGTACGTGCTCGACGCTCAGCGCTGCATCTCCTATCTCAACATCGAACTCAAGGGGTCAATTCCCCGCGATCTGCGCCAAGGCATGGGCCAGTGGATCTTTGGCTGCGACATCTGTCAGGAGGTGTGCCCGTGGAACCGCAAGGCCGAGCCAGCCTCAGAGCCGGCGTACAAGAGCCGGGCCGGCCTCGACAGCCCGGCGCTTCTCGACCTGATCCAACTCGACCGCGAGGATTTCAACGCACTCTTTCGCCGCAACCCGGTCAAGCGCCCTAAGCGCCGAGGCTTTTTGCGCAACGTCGCCGTGGCCTTGGGCAATTCGGGTATGCAGGCTGCGGTGCCAGCCCTGATCAGCGCGCTCGACGACGAAGAGCCGCTAGTGCGCGGCCACGTGGCTTGGGCACTGGGTCAACTCGGAGGCGATGAGGCAAAGGGGGCGCTCAAACGGCGCTTGGACATAGAAGACGATGCGGAAGTGCGAGGGGAACTAGAAGACGCGCTGGCCGCGCTGTAAGAAGACTGGATTCCCGCTTTCGCGGGAATGACAACAGGTGGGCAACAAGGAGCGGCAGACGAACATAAGGCTGCGTAACATCAGGTCTTAATTACGTAGGGGCGACCGGCCGGTCGCCCCTACCTATGCGTAACTTCTAATCCCTCACTCGGCGAACAATGCGCGGGCGAATGTTGCCGCGTCAAACGGCTGCAAATCGTCCACCCCCTCGCCCACCCCAATCAGCTTCACCGGCAGATCCATCTGACGCCGCAGTGCGACGACGATCCCGCCCTTGGCCGTCCCGTCCAGCTTGGTCAGCACGAGCCCGGTCAATTCGGTGGCTTGGTTGAACTCGGTCGCCTGCGACAGGGCGTTCTGGCCACTGGTGCCGTCGAGTACCAGCAGGGTTTCGTGCGGGGCCTCGGGGTCTTGCTTGGCCAGCGAGCGGCGGATCTTTTTGAGTTCCTCCATCAAGTTGACCTTGTTGTGCAAGCGGCCGGCCGTATCGACCAGCAGCACATCGGCCCCACGCGACTTGGCCGCAGCGAGCGCATCAAAAGCCACGGCCGCCGGGTCCGCTCCTTGCTGCGTGCGTATCAGGTCGGCTCCGGCGCGCTCTGCCCAGATGGCGAGCTGGGGGATGGCTGCGGCCCGGAATGTGTCGCCGGCAGCGAGTACCACCTTCTTGCCGGCATCGGCGTATTGCTTGGCCAACTTGCCGACCGTCGTCGTCTTGCCAGTGCCGTTGACGCCGACGATCAGCACGACAAACGGCTTGCCCGGCAGCTCGCCCGCCAGAGGCAAGGACGCGCCATTGCCGAGGGTCATCATCGCGGCTACTTGTTCCTCCAGCACCTGCATCACGCCGTCCGGCCCGTCCGCCATCTGGCCGCTCCTGAGTTGCTCGCGCAGCTCATCGACGAGTTCAGTGGCGGTCTCCAGCCCCATATCAGCGCCGATCAGCGCGGCCTCGATATCGTCGATGGCGTCGTCGTCCAAGCGGGGGTTGCCGGCGATCACATCGGTCATCGCCTGCCGCGTCTGCGCCAATCCCTGCTTTACTTTGTCGAAAAATTTGCCCAGCATGAGAACGTTTGTTTCCAGTTTATTACACTACAAGTACAAGGACGCAGAGTTGACCAAAAAAACTCACTATTTTTGACATAGAGTTTAAGAATAATAATTTTATTTTGCCTGCGAAATCGCCACAGCCCGAAGTAGAAATAAACACAATATGTAGTATATAGTTCAAATCTAAGAATAATATGTATTGACCGAAGCTAAATCATTATATAACATATTTGTCTTGAATACGAGTGCGTTAAATAATATACACTCCACTCTTCTCCTGAAGGAGGCAAATTCGATGAAGAAGAGCTTATCTGTTTTTGCGGTTGCCGTTGGCCTTTCGGCCTTGCTCTCTGTGAGCTTGGCCTCTGAGGCTATGGCGCAAGAAGAAGCGCAAGAAGACGAAGAAATGCTCGAAGGTGTTGTCGAGGTTGAAGAGCTGGTGGTGACCGGTTCGCGTGCTCAGTCGCGCACCGTAACCGACTCACCCGTGCCCATTGACGTCATTGGTGCCGACGAGTTCGCCAAGCAAGGCGGAGCGGATCTAGCCGACCTTGTGCGGAATGTCGTGCCCTCGTACAACGTCAATACCCAGCCGATCAGCGATGCGGGCACGGTAGTCCGACCACCCAACATGCGGGGGTTGGCCCCCGACCACGCGCTGGTTCTGGTCAACGGCAAGCGCCGCCATCGCGCTGCGGTGATCCACTGGCTGGGCAATGGCGTCGCCGATGGCGCTCAGGGTCCTGATTTGGCACCCATCCCGGCCATCGCGCTCAATCGAGTGGAAGTCCTGCGCGACGGCGCGTCGGCCCAGTACGGCTCGGACGCCATTGCCGGCGTGTTGAACTTCCGCCTCAAGGATCGTTCCGATGGTCTGTCGATTGAGACCAAAGTCGGCAGCTTCCAAGACGGCGAAGGCATCCTCGGCGATGGCGAATTGTTTTCCATTGCGGGCAACCTTGGGTTGGGCAACGATAATGCGTGGGCCAATCTCAGCTTGGAATACGGCAACTCGGGCGAAACCATCCGCTCGGTGCAGCGCAATGATGCCGCGGGCCTGATTGCCGCGGGCAATACAAATGTGGCCAATCCCGCCCAAATCTGGGGGCAGCCCTTCATCAGGGACGATCTGAAATTCTTCGCCAACTACGGGGCGACGCTGAGCGAGAACCTCGACTTCTATGGTCACGCCAATTACGCCAGCAAGGAGACGGAAGGCGGGTTCTATTTCCGCAATCCCCACACCCGCAGCGGCGTGTTTAAAGGACCGGTGCTCGATGACGGGAGTCCATCCCTGCTAGTGGGCGATTTGGACGGCGTGGGTCAGGGCAGTGAATGCGCCCCGGTACCTATCATCGACAACAAGCCGGACCAGGATGCTTGGCTACAGATTCGCGACGATCCCAACTGCTTCTCGTTCCTGAAAATGTTCCCCGGTGGTTTCACGCCCCGCTTCGGCGGCTTCACCACGGATGAATCCCTCCTGCTGGGCCTGAAGGGATTTGCGGCCGAGACGTTGGGTTGGAGCCTGAGCGCGTCTTATGGCCGCCACCACGCAGACTACTTCATCTTCAATACCGTGAATGCCTCAATGGGGCCCGATACGCCGACATCGTTCAATCCTGGAGATTACATACAGACGGATGTCAACTTAAACCTCGACATCACATACCCGGTCAGCGACCAGTTGTTCTTGGCCGCGGGAGCGGAACGTCGCAACGAAGCATTCGAGATCGTGGAGGGGCAGATCGAGTCCTACCTGATTGGTCAGCCATTGGCCAGCCAAGGGTTCCAGCCCGCTACCAATGGTTTCTCGGGCTTTAGCAAGGTGGCCGCTGGCCGCTGGGATCGAACCAACACGGCCGTTTACGTAGAGGCGGATTTTGAGCCGATTGATCCGTTGGTGCTTTCCGTGGCACTGCGCTCGGAGGATTTTAGCGACTTTGGCAGCACTACCAACTACAAGGGAGCCGCCAATTTCGCCCTTACGGACGAGTTGAAGCTGCGCGGTAGTTATAGCACCGGCTTCCGGGCACCGACGCCTGGCCAGCAAAATGCCTTCAACATAACGACCGAGTTCAACTTCGAGAAGAACGACTTGGTCAACAACGGCACCGTGCCTTCCACCAGCCGCGCAGTTGGGCTGGTCCTCGGTGAAGAGGGCGGCGGGCCGGCGCTCAAACCTGAAAACTCGATCAACCTCTCCGGGGGCGTCGTCGTCAAGATGGGCGTCGTTAGTGCGACGATCGACTACTTCAACATCACGGTGGAGGATCGCCTGACGGTCTCTCAGGACTTCGCGCTGAGCGATGAGCAGAAACAACAGCTAATCGACGAGGGCCTAACCAGCGCGGCCGGCTTGCAGGAGTTCCGCTTCTTCACCAATGACTTCGACACAGCTACCAACGGGATCGACCTCGTCGTCTCGGCGCCGGTGGGTTCGGGCCAGATGAGTTTGGCCTACAACTATACGAGCACCGAAGTCACCGACCACAACCCGGATATTCTCGACGATCTCCGGCTGCGGGAATTGGAGGAGAATCTGCCCAAGCAGCGCGGGAATTTGACGCTGACCCAAGCCCTGAGCGAGCGTTGGAGTGGCCTAGGTCGCGCCAGCTACTACGGCGAATGGTACGACTCTGAAGACGATCAGACCTATAGTGGCAAGGTGCTGTTTGACCTTGAAACCAGCATCTCGTTTGACGAGGGTATGTCTGCGATAGCCATTGGCGCGCAGAACATTCTCAATACCTATCCCGACGAACATGAATTAGCCAGAGATCGGACCGGCAACAAGTACAGCCAGTTCAGCCCGTTTGGCTTTGGCGGCGCGTTCTGGTATGTGAAGTATAGCTATAGCCGCTAGGAACGCCGAACGGCAATCCTACGTTATAACAAAAGGCCGGGTACCTGTTTGGGTACTCGGCCTTTTTGTATTTTTATGGGCGAGATGCCTGCATCCCCTTACCTGAATTGGACGCAAGACATGACCTCATCCTACCGCGACGCCCTAGAACACATCCGCCGCGCCTTCCCCCAACCGATATCCGACCCCATTCACGATTCGTATTTCGTGCATTCCATCATGCGCGCCCTAGACCAAGTCGACGACCTGAAGATGCAGTTGCCGACGCTTGGTCCGGTGGTTTCTGGCGACTTTGCCGAAGCGCAAAACGCCGAGCTGCCCGCTGAGATGTCGTCGGTCGAGGCAGTTACCTCCGATCTCGTCAGCTACCTGCGCGGCATAACCATCTCCAGCCATCCCCACACCCAACAAAACGTCATCGCGCCCCCGACCATTCCGAGTCTCATCGGCGTCCTGCTCGCCTCGTTGCACAATCCCAACATCGCTTGGGATGAATACAGCCGCCTCGTCGCCTTGGCCGAAGTCGAAGCAGTCGCCATCACCGCGCGAATGGTCGGATACGACCCACAACAAGCTGGCGGCACGTTTACCTTTGGCGGAACTGGCACCACGCTCTATGGGGTAAAGATCGGCTTGGAAAAAGCCTGTCCGCAGGCCATGCAAAAGGGCGTATCCGACGACGTGGTGGTACTCGTTTCCGACGCCGGGCACTATTGCGCCCACAACATCGTCGGCTGGCTCGGCATTGGCACCGACCAGTTGATCGTCATTCCAACGATAGCTGAGAACGAAATCGACCTCGCGCAGCTAGCGGATGCAGCGCGGACGGCCTTGGACAGCGGCAAAAAGATCGCCGCCATTATTGCGACTATGGGGACTACGGATGCGTTCGGCTTGGACGACTTGCAGGCGATTGTGGCCATGCGCGACTCGCTCGTCGATGAATTCCAGCTCTCCTACCGCCCACACATCCACGCCGACTCGGTCATTGGCTGGGCGTGGTCGGTGTTCAACGACTACGATTTTCAGGATAACCCCCTAGAGTTTCGCCCGCGGACTCTGCGCGCCCTCGCCGGAGCGTGCCGGCGCATCCGCCATCTGGCACTGGCCGATTCCATGGGCATTGACTTCCACAAGACCGGCTTTGCTCCGTATATCTCCAGCTCGGTCCTCGTCAAAGACCGGGCGGATTTGCAACTCCTGATGCGCGACCCGCAACAGATGCCGTACCTCTATCACTTTGGCGACCACCGCCCCGGTATGTACACCCTCGAAACATCCAGAGCCGGGACCGGCCCACTGACCGCGCTGGCCAATTTTCGCTTTTTCGGCGAGCAGGGATTGCGCGTCGCATTGGGACACATCGTCGAGATGACCCAACTTTTGCGCGAGCACCTCGAAGGACACGAAGCCATCACCGTACTCAACCGCGACAACTTTGGCACGGTAACGCTCTTCCGGGTGTATCCACCCGACGTGGATACTTTTGCGATCAAGCGCCAAGAATTCGAAGACCCGGCCTACCGGGAAACGCTGCTAGCCCACAACGACTACAACCGAAAAATTTTCGATTACGTGCATGCGAAAGCCATGGCCGGACGCGGGGTCGTCATTTCCTCGACCGACTGCTACCGGCACACCCAATATCAGGAACCGATTGTCGCGCTGAAGTCCTTTATCGTGTCGCCGTTTGTGGATGAAAAGGACGTCGAAGTCGTAGTGGCAAAAGTCTTGGAAGCTAGAGAAAAGTTCGTCTGAAGCCGCTATTTTTCCTGCGTCTTTACGGCGTCTCGGATTTCGCGGATGGTTCCTTCCAGCCGGTCTAGCCGCTCGTTCACGTCTTTTACGTCTTCTTGAATTTTCGTCGCGATCTCAACCTGTTCTTCTAGCTCCTCGATCTTCAAGGAATCCTCATCGCTTACGAGGATACTCGTCAGCGTCGCCGTAAAAACACCCACCAGAACCATACCCGTAATCACCAGAAAAACGGTGAGGATTTTGCCCGAAGCCGTCTCGGGATTGTGGATGTCGGCGTACCCGCCGGTGACCAGCGTCGTAAAGCTCCACCAGAGACTCGCCCCGAATCCCGAACCTTTCTCCATGCGTTCCAAGCCCATGAAAATGAAGGCCCCAAACACGAGCGATAACATGCCGTACAGCAGGGACCGCTTGAGCAGCCGCACGTCCAACGTGGTGCTCAAGTGATCCATGCCCCGCCAGAAAAACAGCGCGATGCGGAACAAGCGCAGCGCCCGTAAAATGCGCACGGCCCTGAGCAGACGCCCCAAGCGAACGATGCCTAGGTCGCCGGACGCGGCGATGACCTGTACCGGGGGCAACGGAATGGACGTTATGAAGTCTATCCAGTTGTTTTTCCAATACCACTTTTTGGAAGCGGCAAGCCGGTGCTCAAAAAAGAAATTGGCCATGAAAAGGGTGCAGCAGATCACGTCTATGATCCAGAATATCCACAACGTGCCAACGGAAAAATGAGGTTCTATTTCCACAACGGGATTTTCGTAGTCCTCCCCGAGGTGGATGACGTCCGCTTGTGTTAGTTTGCCCTCAACTACCTGTCCAGAAACAAGAGCACCAGATCCAACCGCATCCACTATGTGAATGTTCACCCGCTCGTACCCTTGTCCCCCGTTCAAAACGTTTATTCGATGTATTCTGCCTTCTACTACTTCGGCTTTTGCAGTGGCACCACTACCTGTAGCTCCTACGCCAAGGAAGTCGACGGCCAAAATTGCGATTAGAAAAAGAATGAGAAAGAAGATGATCAGGTCTTTGGCTCGCACCCGCGCGGCACTGCCTAGTACTCTGGCCTGCTCATCCATCAGATGTTTCTTTTGCCGCGCCTGCTCAATGATCCGGACCTTGTCCTGCAATTTCTCTTTTTCGTCGTTCAATCTGGCGATCTGCGCTTCCGCTTTATCCAGACTCAATTCGTATTGGCCGTGCCGTTTGCTCAAACTGACCGTTTCCACCTTTTCGATCATTTCGCCGAGTTCTTTTTCTTTTTCGACTAGCTGATGGTCAATCCTATCGATCTCGTGCACTACCACATCTTTCATCTTGGTAATGCGTTCGAGCGAGCACGATTCGAGTCGCCTTGATAATGACATGGTGCGTCGTCCTGTATAGTTTGCGGGTTGTCGATCCCTCTTAGAATAGCCCTTTGATCTGCCCTGTGTCGTCGAGATCAATCGACTCGGCCGAGGGCTTCTTCGGCAGGCCGGGCATGGTCATAATATCGCCCGTCAGCACCACCACAAAGCCAGCCCCAGCCGAGACCTTGACGTCGCGGATCGGCACATCGAAGCCGCGCGGCCGCCCCTTGAGTCCAGGATCGGTCGAGAGCGAGTACTGGGTCTTGGCGATGCAGACGGGCAGGTTGCCGTAGCCTTCGTCCTCCAGCCGCCTGAACTTGCCGCGCAGCATCTTGTCCCCCATGATGTCGTCGGCACCGTAGATCGCTTGGGCGACAGTGCGGACCTTGTCCCACAGCCGCATGTCGTCGGGATAGAGCAACCGGAAATCGCTCTGCGTGTTTTCGGCCACCTGCACCACAGTGCGGGCGAGGTCTTCGGCTCCTGCGCCGCCGCGGGCGTGGTGATGCGCGGGTATGATTTCAACGCCGAGGTGCGCGCACTTGTCGCGGATGCACTGGATCTCGTCATCCGTGTCCGTGGCAAAGGCGTTGACCGCGACGACGACGGGCAAGCCGAAGAGGCGGATGTTTTCGATGTGCTTCTTGAGATTTTCGACGCCCCTTTCAACCGCGCCGACATTGGGTTTGGCGATTCTTTTGAGCGAGGCACCGCCGTGAAATTTGAGGGCGCGCACCGTGGCTACCAACACCACGAGGTCGGGTGCTAGGCCGCTCTGGCGGCACTTGATGTTGGCGAATTTCTCTGCGCCCAAGTCCGCGCCAAAGCCGGCCTCGGTGATGGTGTATTCGGAGAGGCGCGTGCTCAGGCGGGTGGCGGCGATGGAGTTGCAGCCGTGGGCGATGTTGGCAAAAGGGCCGCCGTGGACTAAAGCTGGGTTGCCCTCTAGGGTCTGCACCAAGTTGGGTTGGCAGGCGTCCTTGAGCAGCACCGCCATGGCACCGTGGACGGCCAAGTCCGCAGCGCGAACGGTCTCGCGGGAGCGGGTCTGGGCAACGACGATCCGGCCGAGCCGCTCTTTGAGCTCGGCCCGCGATTCGGACAGACAGAGAATGGCCATGACCTCCGAGGCGACGGCGATGTCGAACCCCGATTGGCGCGGAAAGGAGTTGGCCGTCCCCCCTAGCCCGATGACGATATCGCGCAGTGCCCGGTCGTTTATGTCGAGGACGCGGTTCCAGACGATGCGGCGGTGATCAATGCGGCGCACATTGCCGTGGTGGATGTAGTTGTCGAGGGCCGCGGCGAGTAGGTTGTGCGCGGCAGAGACGGCGTGGATGTCACCGGTGAAGTGCAGGTTGATGTCTTCCATCGGTGCCACCTGAGCATAACCGCCGCCCGCGCCGCCGCCCTTCATACCGAAGCAAGGCCCGAGCGAAGGCTCGCGCAGACAGACGGTGGCGCGCTTGCCAATGCGGTTGAGCGCGTCGCCTAAGCCGATGGTGGTGGTGGTTTTGCCCTCGCCCGCCGGAGTCGGGTTAATGGCTGAGACGAGGATTAGCTTGCCGGTAGTAGGTGCGTCTTCGAACTGCTGGCAGAACTCCTGCGAGATCTTGGCCTTGACGCGGCCGTAGTGTTCGAGGTGCTCGGAGCCGATCCCGAGCTGGGCGGCCACGTCGTCGATGGGGCGGAGTGAGGTCTGGCGAGCGATTTCGATATCGGGTAACAAAGTGAACTCCTGACTATACGCCGCAAAACGCGGAAAAGCCGCCGTCGATGGGCACGATGGCGCCGGTGACAAATGTGGCTGCGTCCGAAAAGAGCCACAGGGCTGCGCCGACGACTTCGTGCGGGTCGCCAAAGCGGGCCATGGGGACGTTTTTGAGAATGGTCTGGCCGCGGTCGGTCAGCTCGCCGCTTGCTTCGTCGAGGAGCAGGAAGCGGTTTTGCGCGGTAATCATAAAGCCCGGGGCCACGGCATTGACGCGGATTTTGGGCGCGTAGGTCGTGGCCATGTGCACGGATAGCCAGCGGGTGAAACTATCGGCCGCAGCCTTGCCATTGGAATACGCCAAGGCCCGCGACAGCGGCAGCCCTCCGCCGATGGAAGTGATATTGACAACGGCTCCATCGCCTTTAGCGGCGAAGACACGGCCCACGGCCTGCGAGGGCAGGACGGCGCTTAGATAGTTGAGGTCCATCACCATCCTGACCGCTTCTGGAT
This sequence comes from Candidatus Latescibacterota bacterium, assembly GCA_965116675.1. Lineage (GTDB taxonomy): Bacteria > Latescibacterota > UBA2968 > UBA8231 > UBA8231. Next base: position 3,794,739 of record OZ220721.1, on the reverse strand, counting down.
CAATATCAAAGAATTCGAGTTCTGGGGAAGTGGTGGTATCCTTGTGGCTGCCGCCGGCTCCGTTGAGCAGGAAGTCGATGGTGCCAAAGTGCTCGATGGTTTCCACAAGCGCAGCCTCGACGCTGTCTTTGTTGACGACGTTGCACTCGACGGGGAGGATCTTGTTGGGAAAGTCTTGGTTGATCTCGTCGGCTTTGGCGCGGGCCGCCTCTGGAGAAATGTCCCAGATCGCCACTTCAGCGCCCGCTCGGGCGAGGCCGCGGGCGATCTCGCCGCCAATGGCACCGCCGGCACCGGTCGCCACGGCCTTTTTGCCGTGGAAGTCAAAAGTAGTCAAGGTGATGCCTCTCCTTCGGTTAAAATTCAGTCGCTGAGCAGTGGGGGATCGTCAATGCCGGAAATGTCGAAGAGGGGTGGGAAATACTCATCGTCGCCGCGCTGGAGAGCGGCCCTTGTTCAGCGCCGGTGCCAACGCCGCGTAGCCGACCGCGCAGGATTCGGCGAAATCCATGGTGACAAACGTCTCTATCGCCAGGGCCTCGGCAAAGCCGATGTCCCGGAGTCCCTGCACAATGCGCGGATAGTCGAGGCTCCCTTGACCGGGGATTTTGTGGTCCCAGTCGGGATGGGTGCCGATGTGGTCCTTGAGGTGGGCGTGGACGATGCGCCCCTGCCACTGGTGGGCGACCGCGACCGGGTCCAAGCCGAGGAGCGTCAGATAGCAAGGGTCGAAATTGATGCCAAAGGACGCGCTGCCGATCTCGTCGTGCAGTTCCAAGAAGCGTTCAGGGGTGTCGGTGAGCCAACCGGCCCACACGCCATCGACTGCCAACTGCACGTTGCGAGGCTCTGCGTAGGCAAGCGCGTCTTGGAGATAGGCGACCACTCGCCGCCAAGCTGCGGCTCGCTGGGCGGCATCGTCTTTGGGACCGCCCATGTGGAAGACGACGAGCGGTGCGCCGACGTCCACAGCCAAATCGACTGATCCCTTGAGGTCGAGCGGTTCGTCGGTAAAGAGCGAATCGGCGAGATTGGCGTGGGTGATGACGGCTTCGATGGTGAGACCCAGCCGCTCGGCAGCGCTCCGCGTCTGCGCGCGCAACTCGGGCGTCACCGAGCGCGGGTCCGCCGACGGCCCGTGGGTCCCCGAAATGTCGATGCCGTCGTAGCCAGTAGCGGCGATTTTTTCCAGTGCTGGCTCGAGCGGCATTTCAAGCCGGTCGGTGTAGCTATAGGTGTAAAAGGCAAGGCGCATGGCTCAAATTAAATTGCTGAATATCGACGTACATGGGAGGCTTCCTTCTTGGTCGGAGGAAGCAAAGTACACATCTTATTGTATTTAATTGTATTTAATCAAATCCCTTTTTGCAATTTCACGCAGAGGAGATACGACATGGCACAACCTTTGGGCGAGGCTTACAAACAGATCGCGGCGACGCAGCCGCGCGGAACGTATCGCGGCGCAGTGGTCGGCTGCGGGCGGATGGGCAGCACCATTGACGACGAGCACATCGGGATGCCGCACTATCCTTGGCCGTGGGCACACGCCCCGGCCATGATCGAAGCGCGGGGCATTGAGTTGATCGGCGCGGCCGATGTGGACCGAGCCAAGCTGGACGACTTTGCCCAGCGCTGGGGGGTGGATGCCCTGTACGAAGATTACCGCGAGTTGGTCGCCCAAGACCGGCCCGACCTAGTGGCGGTGACGACGCGGCCCGACGAGCGCGCCGAGGTGGTCATCGGCCTAGCCGAGGCCGGGGTGCGGGCGATTTTTGCCACCAAGCCGATGTGCCGCACCTTGGCCGAGGCCGACGCCATGATCGCGGCATGCAAGGCAAGCGGCACCATTCTGTCCATCGCCTGCCATCTCAACTGGTACAACTGGTACACCAATGCGCATCAGGCCATAGCCGACGGGGCGATTGGCCGCTTGCGCTCCATGGTCTGCCACAGCCCACACACCCTGTCGAATCTGCAGAGCCATACGTTGGCCCTGTTTCGGCTGTTTGCCGGAGCGCCGACCGAGTGGGTGATGGGCGAGATGGACGATGAGGAGCAGGCCGCGGCCGACCGGGATTTATCCGGTTCGGGCTACATTGCCTACGCCAATGGAGTACGCGGCTTTTTGAACTCCCGCGCCGACCGCTCGGGGCATGCGTGGACTTTGGAGTTTATCGGCGAGCGCGGGATGATCGTCACGCGCAACGCCCACGCGCAATTCGAGCTGTGGGGAGCGCACCCAGAGACCGGCGAGCCGATCCAGCGGCCATTTCCCAACCCGTGGCACCCGCGCTCGTCCATGGTTGATGCGATTGAGGGTGTCTGTCGGGCGATTGAAGAGGGAGAAGAGCGGATTTGTCCGGGAGAATTTGGGCGCGAGGCGCTGGAGATCGCCATTGGCTTGCGCGAGTCGCATCGGCAGGGTAATGGGCGGGTGGATTTGCCGCTGGCGAATCGGGAGTTGCGGATGGGCTAGGGTGGGGAAGGTAGGGGTCGAAATTCCCTTGATTTGTTCAGTTTGGCATGTTCGCGCAATACGCGGTTGATCTCGGTTTGGTATCCCCTTCCATCTGGAGTGTTTGCCCTGAACCATGCCACCACATCGGCATCTAGCTGCAGCGTGATCTGCTGCTTCACTGGCCGATACAGGGCACCGCGTCTGGCACCGGACCAATCCAGAATCTCGGGTATGTCGCTCGTATCAATTTTCTCGTCGGAAAGGGCCGCAAGCGACTCAATCTCCGCCTTCTGTTTATTGGTAAGTCCTTTAGAAGTCCCCTTCTTCATACGCTCTCCTTTCGTGCGCCGTAGCTTTCCGGGCACTGATGATACGACCCGTCTCGACACCAGTTCTACGGATTGGGCCACATCGTATATAATTCCCTTTTATTTTATTAGCGCCAGCCGCCGCACCCGTACCTCCTGTTCACTGGCGAGCCGGTACAGATACACCCCGCTGGCCAGTACCGCCCCGCTGTCGCTACGGCCATCCCAAGCAATCTGATAGCGCCCCGCCGCCTGCACGCCTTGGACTAAGGTGCGCACCCGCTGTTCCCGGACATTGTAAATGGCCAATTCCACCGGCCCGGTTTCGGAGAGGGTATAGACGATCTGCGTTTCGGCGTTGAATGGGTTGGGATAGTTCGCGTATAGGCTGAAGGCCACCGGCTCGGCCGCCGGGCCGGTCCCCGTCGCCGTGTTCTCGTCGTCGGGTGGCACCGAAAACGCAGCGGCGTTCCACGGCAGCTCACCGCTCTTGGTTGTTATGAGACGACACTCCAGTGCCGGTCCCTTGTAGAGCATCTGTTTGCCGGCGAGGTCGTAATACCAATAGGCGGACCCACAGGGAAGCGCATGGATGATCTTTTTAAGCTTGATTATCAGCGGTCTTAGCTGCTGTACCTCCTGAGCGGAGACCGCGCCGTCCGCGGACAACTCCTTGATCATTTCCACGAACTCGCGGGAAGCGTCCAGGAGGTGCTTCTGAAGCTCCTTGTCCTTGGTCTGCGCGTGGACCGGGAAGACAGCTAGCGCAATCGGCAGCACCGCCATCGACATGAGGCGGATGCTCCCGCAACGGTTTACAGCGCTCATGGTTTCTTCAGCGCATGAAATCGGCGATGCGCTCGCCGAATAGCTATAGAAGTGATGTTAGTATTAGAACTCGTTATTCTTCAGCGATACTCAAAATAAGAGTCCGCACGTTATCGCTAAGGTGAAAATGTATCTCTTGCAAGCGATCGAGAAGCGGTTTTACCGCTAGGATATGACCCTCTTGTTTAGCTTTGAGTAATACACCTGCTGTGCCCGTTACACGCAAATCTCGTAGGCGAGCTATTTTTCTTGCGAGTTTTTCATCGATAATAACTAGGCTGTCCGATTCTTCTAATGCCAAAGCCAGCACCTCGGTTTCACCTGGGCCAAAGTCCGTGCTCAATCCTAGGATTTGCGGAGACCGAATGGCTCGGATTTTGATCCATTCATAACTGTCTATCGCCGGCACATCTTCACCTTGCCTGCGTCCTGCTTCCAACTCTGCTACAACTGTTTTTGGAACAATTATCTCCTGATAGAGTTTTTGCAGCAGATCAAGGAGGCGAAGTCGATGGAGATAAAAAATTGGCGATGTATTGCTGATTACGACCTCAGGCATTTTGGCGGTCCTGTTCTAATTCCTCACGGGTCATATCAAAGATAGGCACACCGTAGTGACCCATACTTTGGAGAAATTGGATGCGCGACATGCCAGCCAATTCAGCCGCACGCCCGGAAGACATCTTACCCATTTCATAGAGCTTGGCGGCGGCAGCCATGCGGACCTCTTGGGTAAATTCTTCGGGCGTCTCCTTTAGGGAAAGAAAAATCTCTTCGGGTACTTCAATCTGAATCGTCTGCATTTTTATTTTTTTGGTATCCGTGGTCTGATGGGACGAGTGGAACTCGACGCCTCTTCAGCGCATGAGATCGGCGATGCGCTCGCCGATGGCCATGGAGGTAATGTTGGTGTTGGCACGTACGCAGTCGGGCATGATGGCCGCATCGGCAACGCGCAGGCTTTCGAGGCCGTGTACCCGGCCGTACTGATCGACGACGGCCATCGAATCGCTCGCCAGTCCCATCTTACAAGTTGAGGAAATGTGATGGCTGGTGCCCACTTCGCGCCGCATCCACTCGTCGAGCGCGTCGTCGGTGTCGAGTTCGGCGTCGGTGGGGCCGATGCGCTCGACGACGAGGGCGTTGAGTGCATCGTGGTTGAGCAGGTCGATGATGATGCGGATGGATTCGCGCAGGCGGCGGCAGTCAGAAGGCTCGGCCAAGTAGTTGTAGTCGAGCACGGGCTGCACGTGCGGGTCGGTGGAAGTTAGTTTGAGTTCGCCCTGTCCCTCGGCCAAATAGATGCAGCCGACCAAGTAAAAGCCTAAAGATTTGGAATGCGACGAGGTGTAGTAGCCCTCGGTCGTGGCAAAGGAGGCCGGGATGATGAACATGTCGTTGCGCCAGTCCGATCCGGTGGCGGTGTAGCGCAGCCCAATTTGCAGCCGAGGTTCCGTGCCGTCGCCGAGGTATTCGTCCTTGGCCCGCAGCGTCACGCTCACTTGCGGATGATCGCGCAGATTCTGGCCGACGCCGGGCAGGTCGCACACCACGTCAACGTCCATCGCCTCTAAGTGCGCGGCCGGCCCGACGCCCGACAGCAAGAGCAGGTGCGGCGAGCCAATCGCCCCGCCGCATAGCACGATTTCTCCGCCGTGGACCGCGGAGAGGTCACCGTCGCGCTCGACGAGCAGACCGGTGGCGCGCTGGCCGTCAAAAATCACGCGGTGGACGTGAGTATTGGCTTGAATAGTGAGGTTGGGACGACCGCGAGCTGGGTTGAGATAGCCGATGTTGGTGCTCCAGCGGATGCTCTCGGCGTTGTTGAGGGCCAAGGGACCGACGCCGGTGGAAGCAGGGTCGTTGTGGTCGGGGCAGTCGGGGTAGCCGGCGGCGAGCGCGGCCTCGTAGAAGGCGCGGTGTTCGGGGTTGAGTTCGCGGTCTTTGAACCGCCGCGCGCGGATGGGGCCGTCGGCACCGTGGTAGGGGGCGTCGCCGTAGTCGGGGTCGGATTCGAGGCGGCACAAAAAGGGCAACAACTCGTCGTGACTCCACAGGTCGTTGCCCGCCGCGGCCCACGAGTCGTAATCTTCGGGTACTCCGCGCAGAAAAATCTGCGCGTTGACTGCACTCGACCCGCCGACAATTTTGCCGCGCGGCACAAACATATCGGGGCGCAGGTCCGTAGCCCGGGCGCGATACTCCCAGCCAAATCGGGTGCTCAAGCCAAAGGCGCGATCCCAGATATTGCGATCGCGCCCGTACGCATAGCGAATCTCCTCGGGCAGGTCTTCAACCGCAGCAAAATCCGGCCCAGCCTCCAGCAGCAAAACCGACCGACTCCGATCCTCGCTGAGCCGCGCCGCGAGCACTGCACCCGCCGCTCCAGCGCCAGCAATGACGACATCGTAAGACGCAGACATAAGATCCCCCCTTTGTAGCTCAATCCTTTGGACGTTACGTATGGGCATTTAGGTATGGGATGCTTCGACTCCGCTCCGCTTCGCTCAGCATGACAAGTGCTGGTGTACTGTTCCTTGTGTCATGCTGAGCGAAGCGAAGCATCTCATACCGCTTCTACTGTCGTGTACTTAGCCTCTAAATATAAAGTGCCCACAAGGAGTACCCCTACAACTGTTCCGCCAATTCCTCCGCTGGATAGGTAATAATCTCCGCCAAGGTAGGATGATAATGGGGCATCCTCGCCAAATCCTGCACCGTCCCGCGAAAGTACATCACCGCGATCAGCTCGTGAATCAGCTCGCCGGCCTCTGGGCCGACGATGTGGCCGCCGAGTACCTCGCCCGAGCGCGGGTCGCAGAGAATTTTTACGTGGCCGTAGATCTCGCCCATGGTCAGCGACTTGCCGTGGTCGTCAAAAGGATAGCTGGCGACCAAATAGGGCCGGTCCGCAGCGCAGCAGTCCCGCTCGCTGAGGCCGACGCTGGCCACCTGCGGATCGGTGAACACGACTAGCGCGTTGAGGCGGTCGTCGAAGCGGTGCTCGGGGCGGTCGGGATGCGTGGCATTGTACGCGGCGATCTCGCCTTGCTCAATGGCGATGTGGACGACCTCGTGCTCGCCGTTGACGTCGCCGACGGCGTAGATGTGGGGCTGGCTGGTGCGCATGGCCGCATCGACGACAATGCGGCCGCCAGCGACCTCGACGTCAGCTTGGTCCAAGCCCAACCCATCGATGAGCGGGCGGCGACCGAGGGCTTGGAGGACGAGGTCCGCGGAGGCTGTTTTTTCTGCGCCGCCGTGGGAAAAATGCGCAGTCTTGCGCCCATTTTCTTCGGTGAATTGGCGCAGTTGCGTGCCGGTGTACACCTCCATGCCCTCCTCGCGAAAGCGCGCTTCAACCGGCCGCGCCAAATCCTCGTCACCAGCGGAGAGAATGTGATCGCTGCGCTGGATGAGCGTCACCTGCGTGCCAATGCGCTGAAAGAACTGGGCCAGTTCGACGGCGATGGGACCGCCGCCGAGGACGAGGAGGCTCTCCGGCTGTTGGCACATGTCGAGGGCCTCGTCGCTGGTGAGGTAGCCGACTTGGTCCAGCCCTGGGATCGAGACGTGGTGGGGCGTAGAGCCGGTGGCGATGATAAACTGCCCGGCCTCAATGACGTCGTCGCCGGCTTGGATCTTCTGCGGCGAGAGGAAACGCGCGCGCGCTTCGTAGAGCGCGAAGCGGCCGTCGCTCAGTTGCTCGCGGCGATAAGCGGCAAAGTCGGCGACCAGTCGCGCCTTGCGCTCGACGATGGCGGTTAAGTCGGCGTGGACTTTCACCGGTGCTAGGCCAAACTCGGCGGCGCGGCCTAGATGCGAGGCTATTTCGGCGGAGCGCAGAATCGCCTTGCTGGGCATACAGCCGCGCAGAATGCACAGCCCTCCCCAAGGGCCTTGGTCGATAACCGCGACATTGGCACCAGCAGCGTGGGCCGTGCGCGCCGCGGCGTACCCGGCCGAGCCGCCGCCGATGATCGCGATGTCGCATTGCACAGTTGCCATAACCCGTTTTTATCCTACTCTTGAACCGCTTGGTTTTTGTTTTACTGTTAAGCGATGAGGTTTGTTCCTTGAACGCACTGCACCCCATAGGCGCGATTTTGCTTTGCTGCGCGCTGGCCCTGCCCGCTTGGAGCGAGGACTCCACCTATACGATGCGCGGCTTTGATGCGCGCATCCAGCGGGGCATAGACCTGATCTACAATCTGCGCTTTGCCGAGGCCGAGCGCCACTTTCAGGCCATCGTCGAGGCCGAGCCGGACAACCCGCTCGGCTACTTCTTTCGCGCGATGGTGTCTTGGTGGCGGATCCTCATCGACTTGGCCGACAAAACTCACGACGCGGAGTTCCACGCCCGGCTCAAGCAGTGCATCGAGGTCTGCGACCAGAGACTAAAAAAAGACCCGATGGACTTCGACGCGATTCTCTTCAAGGGCGGTGCCATTGGTTTCCGCGGCCGCCTACACGGCGACAGAGAGCAGTATCTAAGGGCAGCGCGCGACGGATTGCGCGGCCTGCCCCTCCTGAAGAAGAGCCGCCAACTCGAGCCGACCAACAAGGACATCCTCTTTGGTCAGGGCCTGTACCACTACTTCGCCGAGGTCATGCCCCAACGCCACCGGATCCTCCGGCCAATCATGGCCTTTTTGCCCGACGGCGATCGCGTGCTGGGCCTCCAGCAACTCAAGGAAGTCGCCCGCGAGGGAGCTTACGCCCGCACCGAAGCCGCCTACTTCCTCGGCCAGATCTACCGAATTTTTGAAAAGGACAACCGCAAGGCCCTACCCTATTTCGAGAAACTCTACAAGCGGTACCCCGACAATGCAGTCTTCCACCGCTACACTGCGCGGCTTATGGTCGAACTAGGACGCTGGCGATCAGGTGTGGCTTTGTACGAAGAATACGTGCGGCGCAGCTTGGCCGGCCAGACCGGCTATCACCGCCACGGCCGCTTGGAGGCGCATTACTACGCGGGCAAATACGCTTATTTCGAGCGGCGTTTTCCCGAGGCTGCCGATCACTTGGCGGCAACCGACAGCCTCGCCGCCAATTCCGAGCGCAAGCGGGATCTCGCTTTTGCCGTGCTGGCCAACCTACTGCTCGGCCAAGTACACGACCTAGCGGGCCGCCGCGAGGACGCGGTACTCCGCTACCAGCGGGTGCGGCGCTTGCCCGACCATGCGGACAGCCACCAACGGGCGCAGCACTATCTGCACGCACCCTATCGCGAGGGCGCCGAAGAGGTCAATCCTGTCCCTCCAACCGAATGACTTCCTCATGGTACACTCGCATCAGATCTGAGTGCATCAGATAGCCCCAAAACTCGCTTTCCCCCTCGTCTGTGGTGTGCACCACGGGCAGCTTGTCGTAGCCAGAATCCAGCAGTTTTTGCAGGGCCTCGTGCAGGTTGTCCCCAGCGTCGATGGGCCGGACGTCATCGACGACCATGTCCTCAATGAGGACCAGGTTGCGCAGCATCTCGTCTTCGGGCAGATCGAGGTCTTCGAGGCTGATCATGCCGCGCAAGCCGCCGTCGTCATCGGTGACGACAAAGTGCAAATGGCCCAGCTTTTTGCTCAAGCTACTCAGGGAAAAGTAGGAAAGCCGGTTGCTGACGATGGCCTCGGAGGTGTTTTTGAGGCGGGGGAATACTTCGCGGACTTGGAGATCGTGCAGCACGTTGACGGTTAGGTCTTTGATATGGGCCGGAGAGTGGAACTTGTTTTGGACTTGGTTTTGATAGATGGAAAAGTTGCGCGCGAAGATCAGCGCGAGGGCGCTGACGACCATCAGCGGCGGCAGCAGGTGGTAGGAGCCGCTCATTTCGATGACCAAAATCAGGGCCGCTAGCGGCGTATTGGCCACCGCACCGAAAAACGAGGCCATGCCCACCACGATGTAAGCAGCCGGTTGATGGACGATGTGGGGAAAGTACTGTTGGCCCAGCAGGCCCACGGCACCGCCGAGCATCCCGCCGATAAAGAGCGAGGGGCCAAAGACGCCGCCCGAGCCGCCGCTGGAGATCGTGCAGCTAGAGGCGAAGATTTTGAGCAAGGCGAGGGCTAAGAAGGCGCGGATTGCAAGCTCGCCGTCGAGCCCCCGTTGGATGACACCGAACCCATCGCCCAGCACTTGCGGGTCGATAAAGGCCGCCAGCCCCACCAGCAAGCCCCCACAGCAGATGATCCAATAGCGGGGTAGCGGCAGGCGGTCGAAGAGGGTGCGCGCAAAGCGCAGGGTCTTGACGTAAAAGATGCCGACCAAGGCGCAGAAAAACCCCAAGATTAAGTAGAAAACCAATTCGCGCACATCGGTAAACAGCAGGTCGGGTAGAGCGAAAATGTGCGAGAAGCCAAAGACGGCGATGTAGAGGGCATAGGCCACGAAGGAGCTGATGACGCAGGGGATGAGCGCGTCGCTTTCAAAGTCTTCGCGGTAGAGCACTTCCACGCTGGCGATCGCCGCGCCCAAGGGCGCGCGGAAAATTGCACCTAGCCCTCCGGCCGTGCCCGCTAGCAACAAAATCCGCCGCTGGGCCACCGAGAGCTTGAGTTTATCGCCGACCCAAGAGCCTAAGCCCGCGCCAATATGCACCAAAGGACCTTGCTGACCAGCGGCACCACCAGAGGCGAGCGTGACGATGGTCGCCAGGGCCTTGACCGGTGCGACGACGGGGCGGATGTGGCCGCGCTGGTTGTGGAAGGCGTCGATCATGGCGTCGGTACCCGCGCCTTGGGCTTCGGTCGCGAAGCGGTGCGTCAGGTAGCCGCTGAGCAGGCCGCCCAGCGCTGGCAGCAAGAGCAACAGCCACAAGTGCTCTCCATAGGTGGGCGCGTCGAGAAAGGAGAAGTCGAATGGTGCCTTGTTGTGGGGATGGATCTGGCGGTAGCCAGCCAGTTTCTCGACTAGCAGGAATTTGGCCAGTTCGAGGCCGTAGGTAAATAACACGGCACCCAAGCCGGAAATCAGGCCAATGAGCGCGCTGTAGAGGTAGATGCGGGAGACAAACTCAAAGCCGAGCCAGTCGCGGAGCAAGCGGGCGGCTAGCCCCCGAGTCTGCGGGGCGGCTTCAGGCATGGGCGGTGGGCTGGCAGGTGGGGCTGACGGCCTGCCATTGGCGCAGAACCTCGAAGACGAAGACGGCACTGGCCGCGGCGACGTTGAGGCTGTTTTTGTAGCCGTACATGGGAATCTCAACCAGCTCGTCGCAGCACTCCAGCGCGTCACAACTCACGCCGAGGGCCTCATTGCCCACGATGAGGGCCAAGGGGCGCGGATAGTCCAGTTCGGTGTAGCAGCGGCTTTGCGATGTCGTCTCCAGCGCCCACACCGGCACTTGGCGCGCGCGCAAGTGCTCAATGGCTTGTAGCGTGGTGGCGAAGTGGCGGGTCTCTATGTACGAGAGGGTGCCCAACGCCGTCTTGTCGAGCTTGGGATGGGGCGGATGGGCTGTGTAGCCGCAGGTGTAGATGCCGCTGAGACGGCCCGCGTCGGCCGTGCGGAAGATCGAGCCGACGTTGAAGGCACTGCGCAAATTGTCGAGCACCAGATAGAGCGGATGCTTGGGCAGGCGGGCGTATTCGTCGAGGGGCATCTCCGCGTCGAACGTGCGGACCTCAAAGCTGGTCTCCTTGCCGTAGTTGCCCGGCCGGAGTTTCACCCGACTTCCTCCGGGGCCACGGGCCGCTGCTCGGCCGCGGAGAGCCGGGCGGCCTCAATGGCGACCATGGTCTGCCGCACGCTCTGAGCGGTGACGGCCAGCGCAGCGCGACCGGCTAGCGCATCGGCGATGTTTTCGTAGTAGGAACGCCAGCGGCCGGGTGCCGTCTCCATGATGGTTTCCTCCGCTGGTCCATAGAGGCGGGCGTAGTGTTCGGGCGCTTCTTCGGCCGCGTCTATGTCGCCGGCGATCATGGCCTTTTCCTGCGGGTCAACGCCCTCTTTGACCAGCGCGCCTTCCGTGCCCAGCACATACCAGCGCGGTTTGGCTTTGCTCGCTAGCGACGAGGTCTCCACGCGCGCTTCGACGCCGTTGGCAAAGTGGAGCACAGCCAGCGCGTGGGACTCGACGTCGATGCTGAGCGGATTGCCGGAGTGGAAGGTGGCGTACACCTTTGCGAGCGGCGCGTCGATGAGTTGGAGGGCTTGATCGACCAGATGCGCGCCTAGATCGAAGAATTTGCCGCCGCCGTGCCGCGCGATGCTGCGCCAACCGCGCGGGGGGCCGTATTGGCCCCAAAACATCTCCAACAAAAAAGGGTCGCCGAGCAGCCCTTGGGCCAGCGCGTCTTTAACGGCGAGGAAATCGCCGTCCCAGCGGCGGTTCTGAAACACGCTGAGTAAGCGGTCATGCGCTTGGCTGGCGGCGATCATCTGGTCGGCCTCGGCCATGCTCAAGCACATGGGCTTGTCGGTGACGACGTGTTTGCCGGCTGCTAGCGCTTGGATCGCGTGCGGGGCGTGGAGGTCGTTGGGTGTGGCGAGGACGACTAAATCGACGACTGGGTCGGCTAGCACTTCGTCGAAGTGGCGGAAGGTCTTTACCCCCAAGTCGCGCTCAATCTGGTCCCGGGCCTCCGGTCGGCTGGTGGCAATGCCGTAGAGGTTCAGGCCGCTGGCCAGCCCCACTAAATAGGCGTGGAAGCAGCGACCGGCAAAGCCATAACCGATGACGACGACATTGGGTTTTTCCATGATTTTGCCTGTGAAAACGGGCGTTTTTGCGGCCGATAAATGGGGACTTATATTAAGATAATTCAAAGGTTTGGGCAAGTTTTCAGGACGAGTGCAATGCGGATTCGGATTAGCTCCTTCAACCCACCCCGGCGACGAGGGACGCCCTTCCCAAGCGGATGAATCTGTATTCAACCAATGAGTATCTCAGAATGAAAAAGTTTCCGTTGTTTAGCCGCGCCTTGTTGTTGGTCGGCGTCCTGTTCGCACAGGAGAGCCGCGCCGAGGACTACACCCGCTTCAGTTTGCCCGACGGTGCGCTCGCCCGTCTGGGCAAAGGCCGCATTGGTTCGGGTGACCGCGCGGTGGCCTATTCACCGGACAGCACGCGGATAGCGGTGGCTAGCGATATCGGTATCTGGCTGTACAATGCCGCCACCGGGGCTGAAGCCGCCCTGCTCACGGGCCATACGTCTTGGGTTAGGTCGGTGTCGTTTTCGCTGGATGGTCAAACTCTAGCTAGTGCCAGTGACGACAAGACGGTTCGGTTGTGGGATGTGGCCACTGGGCAGGAGCTAGCCATACTGCAAGGCCATACGGATGGGGTGTTATCGGTGTCGTATGCGCCAGATGGAAGCACCCTAGCCAGCGCCAGTTCGGACGGCATGATCCACTTGTGGGATGTGTCCGGCGGTGAGGAGTTATCCGTCCTTCAAGGCCATACGGGTTGGGTCTGGTCGGTATCATATTCACCGGATGGTCAGACCTTGGCCAGTGCTAGTTCGGATGGCACGGTTCGGTTGTGGGATGTATCCGGCGGTGAGGAGTTATCCGTCCTTCAAGGCCATACGGACGGAGTGTTATCGGTGTCGTATTCGCCAGATGGAAGCACCCTGGCCAGTGCCAGTTGGGACCAGACGGTTCGGTTGTGGGACGTGTCCGGCGGGCAGGAGTTATTCGTCCTTCAAGGCCATACGGATAGGGTCACTTCAGTGTCGTATTCGCCGGATGGTCAGACTTTGGCCAGTGCTAGTTCGGATGGCACGGTTCGGTTGTGGGATGTGTCCGGCGGTGAGGAGTTATCCGTCCTGCAAGGCCATACGGACGGGGTGTTATCGGTGTCGTATTCGCCAGATGGAAGCACTCTAGCCAGTACCGGTTTAGACGATGCGGTCCGATTGTGGGATGTTTCCACCGGGCAGGAGATCGCTACCCTGCAAGGCCAAAGGGAAAGGGTCACCTCGGTGTCGTATGCGCCGAATGGTCAGACCCTAGCCAGTGGCAATTTGGACCAGACGGTTCGGTTGTGGGACGTGGCCACCCGGCAGGAGATCGCTACCCTGCAAGGCCATACGCATGCGGTCACCTCGGTGTCGTATGCGCCGAATGGTCGGACTCTAGCCAGTGGCAGTTGGGATAAGACGATCCGGTTGTGGGATGTGTCTAGTGAGCAGGAGCTAGCCATCCTGCAAGGCCATACGGGTGAGGTCCTATCGGTGTCGTATTCGCCAGATGGAAGCACCCTAGCCAGTGGCAGTTTGGACAGGACGGTTCGGTTGTGGGATGTGTCCACCCGGCAGGAGATCGCTACCCTGCAAGGCCATACGCATGGGATCACTTCGGTGTCGTATGCGCCGGATGGTCAGACTTTGGCCAGTGGCAGTTTGGACAGGACGGTTCGGTTGTGGGATGTGTCCACCCGGCAGGAGATCGCCGTCCTGCAAGGCCATACGGATAGGGTTCGGTCGGTGTCGTATGCGCCGAATGGTCAGACTTTGGCCAGTGGCAGTTTGGACAGGACGGTTCGGTTGTGGGATGTGTCTAGTGAGCAGGAGATCGCCGTCCTGCAAGGCCATACGGATAGGGTCACCTCGGTGTCGTATTCACCGGATGGTCAGACTTTGGCCAGTGGCAGTTTGGACAGGACGGTTCGGTTGTGGGACGTGTCCACCCGGCAGGAGTTAGCCATCCTGCAAGGCCATGCAGATGGGATCACTTCGGTATCGTTTTCGCTGGACGGTCAGACCCTAGCTAGTAGCAGTTGGGACAAGACGATTCTGCTGTGGGACATGTCGCCGTACATCACCCCCTCGACGGCCATTGACGCGGCTTCGCTTTCGCTGCCGGCGCAAACGGCGCTGCTGGTCAACTACCCCAACCCCTTCAACAGCCGCACCCAACTCGCCTATCGCTTAGCCGCACCCGGCTTAGTGCGGCTGGAGCTCTACAATGCCTTGGGGCAACCCGTGCGCACGCTGGTGGATCAGTTCCAAGCCGCCGGTGCGTATCAGGTTCCTTGGGACGCCCGCGACGGTCAGGGGACGGCGGTGGCCACGGGCGTGTATGTGACGCGGCTTTATTATCCGGGCGGGATGCAGACGCGACGGTTGCTCCTCCTCAAGTAGCTCGGAGCGCCGATCCGGGTCGAACGAGTCGAATAAACGGGGACACTTTTCCCGCGCTTAGGTGTTATATATGGCACACGGGCACTCGTGGATGTTGCCGGTGCGAGGGCAATGGATGGAATCACTTATGCAGGGAAGCAGCCGATCGGTCATCGGTCTCAGCGTTGTCCTGCTGCTCTTGTTGAGCGGTTGCGGGGCCGCTTATTCGGGCTATGTGTCCCGTTCGCTCAACCAGCTAGAAAAGGGCAACTACGAAGCGGCCCTCGGCAAGCTGGAAAAGCCCTCCGGCAAGACCAATAAGCTACTCTACCACCTGGAAAAGGGGCTAATTTTGCACTATCAAGGCCAATACGAGGCGTCCAACGTGGAGTTTGAACGGGCCGAGCGGCTCAGCGACCAGCTCTACACCCGCTCGGTCTCGCGCGAAATCGCGGCCTTGCTGTCCAATGATTCGATTGTCGCCTACCGAGGCGAAGAGTTCGAGCTAGCCCTGATCCACTACTACCGCGCCATGAACTACGCCCGGCTGGGCGACCGACAGGCGGCACTGGTCGAGTGCCGCAAGGCCAACCTGAAGCTCGAAAACTACGCGCAACAAGCTGAATACGAGCTCAGCTATAAAAACGACGCCTTTCTGCAGTACATGACCGGTCTCTTTTTTGAGGCTGAAGGCGAGTGGAACGACGCGTACATTTCCTACAAAGATGCCCTAAAGGGCTATCGCGCGTACGAATCAGCCTTTGACCTGCAAACGCCGCGGATGCTGATAATCGACCTAGCGCGGCTGGCCCAGCGGCTGGGATACGAAGACGAGGTCGCGGAATACACCGAGCGCTACCAGCTTGAGCCAGCGGAGATTCAGCCGACTTCCGGTGGCGAGTTGGTAGTCTTCGTCGAGAGCGGCTTTGTGCCCCGCAAGCACCAGGTCGAGTTCAGCGTGCCGATTCTGGAGGACGAAGGGAAGTGGGAGGTGTGGACGGTGTCGGAGCGGGCCGTCCATCGCTATCACCACCCGCACGTGTACAAGCGCCGACACGTAGATTACTGGCTTCGGGTGGCGCTGCCCGAATACCGGGAGGTGCCCTCGCAGGTGGCCGGGGTGCGGTTGCGCGCTGGCGACCAGAGTGCGCTGGCGGCCACAGCCGAGGACTTGGACGCGATTGCCCAGCGGACCTTTGCGCAGAAATTCGATACCATCCTGCTGCGCGCCGTCGCTCGCAACTTGGCCAAGTACCTAGCGTCCAAGAGCATTGAAAAAGCCTTTGAGGACGATGACGACGACGACGACGAGAATGACTGGGCCAAGGAGGGTCTGGGCAAAGCGCTGGGGGGTTTGGTCAACCTCTTCGGCGTGGCGACCGAGGCGGCTGACACGCGCGGCTGGCTGGCGCTACCGCACGCCATCCGCATCGCCCGGCTGGCAGTGGCTCCGGGTACAGCCGCTCCGACTATAGAACTACTCGACGCCCGAGGACGAGTCTTAGCAGTAGAGACGCTGCCCGAAGTGGCGGTGGCGGACGGGGAAAAGGTCTTCCTAAACTTTCGCACTTTTCGCTGAGGAGCAAACAATCATGTACGTCAAACTATGGATAGCCGCGCTGGCGTTGGCGCTGCCGGCCGCGGCGCAGCAGAGCACATCGGCTGCCGATCAGGTCACGGACCCGCTGGAGGAAGGGGCGATCATCAATATCGTCGATTGGGACGGTGGCCAGCTACCCAAGCGCTACTACGAGCGCTCAGATCAGCTACCGATGAGCCTCGACGACGTGCGCAAGCTGAGCGCGAACAAGTTCAACACCGATGCGATCGTCAAAATGCTCGAAGAGCGGCGCTGCGTCTGCGACGCCTCGGTAGATGCCCTGGTGGAATTGAAGCAAGCCGGAGTCGCCGAGCAGGTGATCCAAGCGGTATCGCTCCACGCGCTGCCGCCCAACCGCTCGTTCGGGCTGACGATCGCCCTCGACTTTGAGGGCTTGGGCGGCAAGGCCACGGTATCGACGCAGGCGCGCAAGGGCTATCTCTACTTGATCGTGCCCGACGGCGACAAGGAGCGGGTCTTTATCGGGAACTTGCAGGCGATCCTCGCCGGCCGCTGGCAGCGCGATGCGCTAATCGACAACACCGATCTGCTGCTGCCCAAAAAGGTGCGGCGCGTGACCTTCGCCTCCGAGGTCCCGCTCAAGACCTATGGCCGCAAGAAGGCCCTAGTTTTTACCTCGACCAAACCGGATATCTACACTTCAGCCGATATTCCCGAGGCGGACCGGGCAGGAGTGCAGGAGTTCGAGTTCGAATATCCAGCCGCGTCACTGGAGCGCCAGTGCAGCCTTCAGGTGCTCTATCGGCAGGACGCGATGCTGGCCAACCGCTGGCACTTAGTGCGCACCCATTTCCAGTGCGAATGGGATTGAAAGGAGCTTACGATGAGACGCTATGTTTTTGCGGCAATCGCCTTGGCTGTGGGGCTTTCGGCCTGTGGCGGCCCGAGGGCCTTTACCAAGGGCGAGTACGGAGATCCAGAAGCGATCTCCATGCTCGACGACAAGTGGAACCAGAACGACATGCAGCTAGTCGCCAAGAAGATGATCGGCTCGATGGAAATCTGGTCAGATGCCCGGGCCATGGCTGAAAAGCCGGTTGTCATCTTGGAGATGCCGCGCAACAAGACCACCGAGCACATCGACATGCAGGCGCTGTACGACCACGTCAAGACTGCGCTCATCCAGAGTGGGCAGTTTACGTTCCTCGACAAGGCCGCGCGGCAAGAGATCGCCCAAGAGTACGAGTATCAAGAGTCGGGCTACGTGCGTCCGGACGAGGCTCAGGGACCGGGCAACCAGCGCGGTGCGCGTTTCTTGCTCGGCGGGGTCATCACCTCGACCATACAGCAGGTGGGCAAAGACAAAGTCGTTTACTACAAGGCGACCTTTGAGCTGACCGACATCTCGACCACTGAGATCGTCTGGACCGACCAGAAGGAAATCACCAAGCACTTCCAGAAGAGGAGCATCGGCTTCTAGGGAAAGGAGCACGGAGCATGAGACGCATTGCACTGATCGCCCTGCTGGCGCTGGCCGTTGGAGCGCAGGCTGCGACGCCGGGGCGCACCGACGGCCCCGAAGGCAGCGAATACGGCAAGGGCGGCTACCATTACAAGGCCCAGTACGGCCGCTTCTACACGGAGGGCTTTTTGGGGGCGGCGATGATAGAGAGAGAAGCCGAGGACTCTGAGACCAACCTCATTACGGGGCTTAATGCGGGCTACATGGTCGAGGAGTGGCTGGCCTTTCAGGTGGGATTCGCCCGCATCTTGGAGCAAAACATCAACCTCTATGCCGGCGGGGTGCGCTCGGCCTACGTCAGTCGGCCGTTCAACTACTACTTTTCGCTCGACGCCGAGCTGTACTCGCCCGAGATCGGCGATACTCGCTTCGGAATCGTTCCGGGCGTTGGGGCCGAGGTGATTCTCAGCGACCGTGTGCGGGCGGGCTTGCGCTTCCAGCGCGACTTTATCTTTGCCGACGACATGATTCACATCAACCGAGTTACGGCGAAGATACAGGTGGATTTTTAGAGCACATCGCGTTGGTATTGCAAAAGGGCTGGTTTCCGCTGTGGAGCCGGCCCTTTTGCATCGTATATCAAGCCAGATGCTCCGTCCGCAGTTCCCGCGACCAATCGAAGTACTCGTCCAGCCGCACTAGCTCGAATTCGTCGACAACGTCGGCTGCGGTGCGCTCCGCGGTCTCGCTGTAGATGACCGAAGTGCCCACCTGTCCGGTCGTGACAATGCGCACGGCCTCGCCGTATTGCCGATGGATGTCGTCGTACTTGGCCTGATTCTTGTCGAGATGCACCACCTCGTAGTCCAAGTTGATCCGCGCCGTGGCCCAACTCTGGTAGTTATTGCTCTGGGCCAATGTGGTGCCCTGCGGATCGATAATGGTGCAGGGCGTCCCCTTGTACACCGAGCCGATGAAAAATGCCTGCACATCCAGAGCCCAGAAGTTCTGCACTAGCCCACCGTGATACATGGAGCTGAAGAGCAGCAGTTTCGGCTTGAGCTTTTTGTACTGGGCACGCAATTCCCCAAAGTTCAGATCAAAACAAATCACCCCACCCACCGGCCCGAATTCGGTCTGGATCAAGGACGCGCCTGGTCCTGGACGAGTGCCGTGGTCGAACTCCGGGTACACTGGAATGTACTTGCGATAAATACCGGCTAATTCCCCCTGCCGATCGAGTAGCCCGAGGACGTTGAAAACCGCCCCGCTCTTGCGCTCCTTTTGATGCACCGGCACGGTGATATAGCAGCTATACTTCCGGGCTAAGTCAGCCAGCAGTTGGGTCGTCGGCCCCTCTGGCACTTCTTCGTCGCAGTTTCGGCAGATGGTCTCGGGTAGGACGATCAGATCGGCCCTAGTAGCTCGGGCGACCCGACCCACCAAGTCCTCCAGATCCTTATGGGTTCGCTCCATCACCTCTTGGGTCTCCCCACTGATCGGAGCGTAGGAAATGCTCGATACGACGATGTGATTGCTCATGGGATTTTTCCTTTTGAAAAGTGAAACCACGGTCCACTCGACATACTATTGTTACCTACGATTACTATGTTTATGCTGTAAAAGCAAGACCTTATACGCACTCGTCTCCCGACACCTGTGAGCACTTCTCCAACTCCTTTGCGCGCCGTCGTCTTTGACATGGACGGCCTCATGCTCGACACCGAGCCTTTGTATCAGGCTGCTTGGCAACGAGCCGCTGCGACATTGGGCTATGCACTGGACGACGAGTTCTATCTGACCTTGATTGGCACTCCGACCAAAGACGCCCTGAAAAAGGTGGGTGCCTACTTTGGCCCCACCTTCCCCTTGCAGCGCTTTACCGAGTTGGGTGCAGACCAGTGGTACCAGCAAGTGGAAGAACACGGCATTGACACTAAGCCCGGCCTGCTGCCTCTACTCGACCAACTTGAGGCGGCGGCCGTCCCCAGAGCGGTGGCTACTTCTTCCAGCGCCAAGCAGGCCGCGGAGACCTTGGAAGCGAGCGGTTTGGCGGCTCGCTTTGCCCACATCGTCACCAGTGACCAAGTCGCTCGCGGCAAGCCAGCCCCGGACCTCTACGTAGAGGCGGCCCGCCGCTTGGGATTGCCCCCAATTGCTTGCATCGCCCTAGAGGATTCAGAAGCCGGGGTACAATCGGCTCACACGGCGGGAATGACCGTGCTCATGGTACCCGACCTCAAGAAACCTTCGCCCCAAACCGAGTCCCAAGCGTACAGAATCCTGCCCTCGCTGCACCAAGCCACTCCTTTGATTGCCGACTTGCTGGCGTGCTAATTCGACCTATTCTCTTCGAGCCAACCGACTGTAAAGTCCACTACGTCTCGCTGCGGCATGAGCTGACAATCTGCAAGACCAACCCGGCCACGACGAACGACATGGCCCGCGTCCGATCGCAGAAAGTCATCGCCAATCCGATCAAAATCTGAACTGTCGATGTCGACATCTTCAAAGGTGGCCCATTTCCGCAAATCCGAAGTAGAGATTGGCGCGCCCTGCTGGATGACGCGTTTGGTTGGGAAGGTCGCCCGATGTTCCGCAAGGTGCATGGACGTGTTATTTCCGTGATCCACACCGAGAAGAAGGATAAAGCCGTGCAGGTCGTATATTCTCGCGAGCGGCGAATGCTCGCCCAGACCAAAGGCCAATGCGTGATTATCGGTGATGCGCGATGCCTGGGGTCCACGTGCACAAAACGAGACCTGCGGATGTGCGCTGCGCAGGACGTCTCGTTGCTTGCGGAATGTCTCTGCGATAATGCCCATGGAACGAGTGGGGGTAAGCACTGGATCGTAGGCCGGCATATGCTCGCGTATTACCGGCCACCACGACTCGGGGACGGGCGGACTTTCCCAGCCGCTCGGTTCAGTCAGGCCGGGCGAGTGGGCGGGCATCACAAGCGTTCCAGTGGGACCCAAGGCTTCCTGCAGGGCAGTAATAATCGCCACAGATCCTCCACACACCCATCCCATCGCGCTTAAGGACGAATGCACCACCACGACCATTCCCGGTTTGACGCCGATCGCGCGGAGGTCAGCTTGTAACGATTCGACTGTGGCAGGAACTTCTGTTTTTTGAACGATCTCTTTTTCACTCATTTCGTGCCTTTGTATAAAATTTTCAAGAGGTGCGGAAGACTTAGCTTTGGCTTTTCACAATCCAAGATGCTTCGTCGATGGCTTACGAGCGATGACAATCATCTGACGGCTGCCGCGATGGTACGGCTCGCAGTTCAACGAACCATAGACAGCCTCCACACCGAGGTCTGCCGAGGCAAGCAGGTTTCGCATTTGCGACAGGGTGTAGAGACGTTGAGATGATCGGCTTTCGTCCTTTGCAATCCCGTCAATCACACGTTGTCCAATGAGGCGCTCTTCACGAGGATCCCACTTTGAGCTAAAAAGTACACCGTGATTGACGCCCACAGGGATGAAATTCCGCAGTATTCGCTCGCGATTTAGTAGGTCAATCAGAAGTCGTCCACCTGGACGCAATGCACGGGCGAATTGCCTCACTACGTCGGCATTCTCGCTGTCAGAGAAATAGCCAAAGCTGTTGAACCAGTTGTAAATCGCGTGGAACTCGTTCTCAAACTCGATCGAACGCAGATCCATGATCCTGAGATCGGCTTGCACTCCGTCTCTGCTAAATCTTCGTTTCGCCCGGTTTATGAACGCCGATTGCAGGTCGATGCCGACTACTTCCACTCCGAACTTCGCCAGATGGTAAGCGGCGCGCCCTGCGCCACAAGGAGCATCTAGGACGCGTTGTCCTTTTCTAATACGCAACATCCGGCGAAGAGAAGTCGCCTCGTCCTCTCCGCCTTCATCCGGGCGAAGCCATAAGCTGCCATGGAGCGTCTTGAACCATTCGCGATCATCTTGTACGAGAGGTTTGTTCATAAATTCATCATTCACTCGGTTCTCAGTTCGTGTAGAGCGTCTATCAGTAGATCCACATGATCAAAGCCGTTGCAGATGTGGGTAGAAACGCGCATCCAGTGTCCAGCGTCGCTTTTTGCCGTCGGCACAGTGATTCGGTATCGCTTATAAAGATCTAGGTCGTCGAATCCAGAAAGGTGGAAGGCTGAGATGGACCCGGATAGGGCGGGTGCGGAGGGCGTGAGCTGTTTTGCCCAGCTAGTTGCAGCCAACTGGTCCCGCAGATAGGCCGCTAACTGGCGACCCCGTTGGCGAATCCGATCTTTGCCAATCGCCTCTTGAAATTCAATCGCCGTGCCTACGGCGGCAAAACAGGCTTGGTCCCGGGTCCCCCAGTTTTCAATACCCCACATAAATGGGCGGTCATTGATCCGCAGAATGCCATCTGCTCCTCTTTTCGCGCCTTCTCGGCTGTATCCCCAACTTACAACAACGTGATTGAGTTGCTCTTGTCCCGCAGGCGAAGCATAAAGAAATCCAGTGCCTTTGGGCGCGCACAGCCATTTGTGACAGTTGCCGCCGTAAAAGTCGCAGTCAAGGTCCAGCAGGTCCAGAGGGATCATGCCTGGAGCGTGTGCGCCATCTGCTACAATCAGCGCTCCGCGGTCGTGTGCTAGTCGGGCGAGGGCTTTGATGGGAGTAATCAGGCCCGTACCAGTGGTGATATGGCTACATAAGACCAGCCTAGTGCGGTCTGTAAATTCACGGTCAAAAGCGTTCAGGATATCTTCAGGACGTTCGGGGGAGACGGGAATTTGGGCGCGTTTGACGACCACACCACGGCGGCGTTCGGCCAGATGCAGACAGTTGTCAATAGCGCCGTATTCTTGGTTTGACGCGAGGATTTCGTCGCCGGGACGCCAATCCAGTCCGTGTACTGCCATATTGATGGCCATAGTAACATTGGCAGCAAAAGCAATATCCTCTGCTGGCGCATTGATAAAAGAACCTAGACGGGCGCGGGCGTTATCTACAACACCGTAATATTTTCCTCGATGCCGGGTGGGGCTGCGCTCAACATCTTCTAGGATTTCCATCATTTTCTCGAATACGGGCTTGGGCTGTGAGCCAAAAGAGCCGGTGTTGAGGTAGATTTCATCCGGCGCGATCATGTACTGGTTGCGGATCGACTGCCAGTAGGCTTCTTCTTCCGCCGAGATTGGCCAAGTGGCGCAGAGATGGGTCAAAGTTCCATTTTCCTCTAAAGTGATAATTATACCTGCTAATGATCTTCGTCGGATACCAATTTCTTCTGCAGGAATTTACTCAAGCGTCGAATGACAGCGATAATCCGTCAAATGCTATTCTGTAGCCATGTGTTGCGGCATACTCGTCCAGTTCGTCGTGCTCTAGGCATCCCTCGTGTGAGATGTGGGTCGCATAAGCCGTCGCGTTGTCCTTGAGAAGGCCGCTGCGCCGAAAGCGATCGACGTGGCCTATGACGTCAACGGATGCCAGATGATCCGGTGGGCTAGCGTCAAAGCCGATGCCGTACGTGTGATCGAGGACGAGCAAATCGAACTGCGTGCCTGCAATTAGAAGATGGTCCCACACCTGCTCTGATAGAACCGAGGTATCAGTGCCGTAAAATATGGCGTGTTGGCCTTGCTCGATTGCGTAAAGCAGACATCCCTTTTCGGTGCCGTGGTTCGCGGGATACCCTGTGAAACGGTAATCGCCGATGACTTGAGTCTTGAACGGCTCGACGATCAGCAGATTGATCTTCAGGGCGCGCTGTGTGTCTTGAGCGAAAATACTTCCGTATTCGCATCTTTCGCCCAAAACCTCATCAATAGACCTCAGCGTATCGCTTGAACCTGCTAACAGCATTTCTTGGGCGACAACCGTTGCGTATTCCTCGTGTCTCGACATGAGAAACTCGGGATCAAAGTGGTCCGCGTGGGCATGTGTCAATAGGCAGATACAGATGTCCGTTAGAGAAACGTCGTGAGCGAAGGACGCGGTCGCTATGTCTGGACCAATATCCACTAGCAGGTCATCGTTGATTGCGATGGACGACCGTCTGCGGAGGTTCTTGCCAGCGGCCCGCCTCGCGTCTGAGCACGCCTGACATACGCAGAAAGGTATTGGCATCGACGGCGCGGTTGATGTTCCGAGAAACGTCACTTGCAAAGCTTAGCCGGTCTCCGTCGTAGTGCAGAAGTAAAGCTGATGCCTAGAGTCCGGCCCAAAGGCGTCCCGGTCCCAGTTTCCGAACTTCTCGGCGATCCTTATCCCATTGTACTTTAGCAGGGCATCCAGTTCCTGCGGGAAATACATCCTGAGATTCAGGCCGCCGACGATCTCATCGGAGTCCCCTCTGTAGTGCACCATGCGCGCGATCTGGGTGTCTGCTTCATATTTATATGACTGCGTCACTTGCACCTCTTGTCCGGTTTCATCGTCTGTGTAGCGATAGAATGGATACCGTCTGCTTGGGTCGCGATTGAGGATCTCCAGCCCAGGGACAAGGACGTCCAAAATGAAGTAACCACCCGGAGCGAGATGACGCTTCACACAGCGAATGCACTCCTCGAAATCCACTAGGTCGTGCAGGTGCCATAGTGCGTTGCTCAGTAGTAAGATTGACCCATACTGCCTACCGGTGTCAAAGCGGCGTATATCGTCGTGGATCCAGTTGATCTTCACTTGTCTGCCGTCGGCCTTCGACCTAGCAAGGCTAAGCATCGGCTCCGAGTAGTCGATCCCAGTGACCTCAAGGCCGTGCTCTGCCAAGGGGATCGCTATCCGACCTGTTCCACAGGCCAACTCCAGGACCTTTTCGCGGGAGGCGAGCTCAGCTAGGAACCAATCTGGAAGCGTAGCATACGCACCGTAGTACTGGTCGTATTTGGCTGGGGCCAGATAGTCTGCATCGATTACTTCTTCTTTTTTCATTTCAGGTCTCGTTGTGCCGGTTTGCGAATCTGCGCAGCGGATTGTAGTCATTTGTATCCAAGAAGAAATTCACGCGACTTTGAAAGCGTAACTTGCTCATCAGATTGGTATTCTACATCATGGCCTGCATCGCGATGGAGGAATGCCTCGAATTCTGCGTTGGGAATTGACTCCATCTGTGCGATCAATGCCCGTGCATTTTCCGCGGGCACCATATTATCTTCGATCCCGTGGTGGATCTGTGTTTTTTTAAGCAAATCGGCAAAGTACAAGGGAGAGCTAGCGAGGATGTGGAGTCTGGCTTCGGACAAGCTGCGGTTGTCTTCAATGGATGGTTTGACGAACCATTCGACGAACTGACCCGCCTCGTCTCCCTCGCTTGGCCCCCATTTGTTCAGGAGGGTGTCTTCTACAATTTCCTTCATCGACCATCCGCCGTAGGTCATCAATGCGAACCAATCAGTAGGGGCAGACCAAGCCAATACGCCCTTTATGCGATGATCGCGCTGGCCAGCAAGCAGAGCGACCGTACCGCCACGACTCTTCCCATAGCAATAGATGCGACTCGGATCAACCTCTGGAATCATTCTCAGCGCCACCGATAGGAGGGTGATCGCATCATCCGCAGCGCCGTCCCATGCATTGGTGCGGTCCCCCTCGGACTCAAACCGGTGCTCACCAAATATCATAGTTTCGCCGCGCAGGCAAGGGATGACATACGCGAATTTTCCACTTTCCTCTCCGAGAGTCCGCAGAATCTTCGGCCCTTGGGTGATGTCCAGCGGGAAGTAACCCGAGTTGACACCCTTAATCTCCATGAGGATAGGACAACTGGCCGTCTTTGCACCCACGTGAACAAAAACAGCACCAAAATGACGACTGCCAAGGACTGTATGGGAAAAGATCGCAGCCGTTCCTACGAAATGCTGAAAGGCTACTTCCGCTTCGAGTTCAATGACGACGTCTTTGACAGATAAGTCTCTCTCACTCCATCGCTTTTTGACAAGAGTTATTTCGCGTACTGTCGGTGCCTCCAATAGCAGATCAATTGAGTAGGGAACAGACCAACCCTCATCTTCTCGCCGGCGCGAACCTAAATCATCAAGACGTCGCAGGCCCAATAGGGCATCCTCCTTTTCTGGAGCGAGACTATGTGCCTTGCGATAGGCCGTCAGGGCCTTCTCACGAGCTCCAACCGCAACATAGGCACGTCCGAGATGAACATATGTCGCTGGCTCTGCCGGATACTGTTGTGCCAGTGCTGCGAAGAAGGTTACAGCCCATTCGGACTTAGTTGGAAAAGAAGAAAAGAACGCGTTGGCTGCCCATAGTGGGAGATCGATCTTATCGGAATGCTCTTTAAGGGATACAGCGGCTTCTGCTGCTTTTCCTTCTGCGAGAAGTTCAAGCGGATGCGTCTCATCGTCCCTTAGGCGTTGATACATGCCATCCAGCCCCCCAATGCCTTTCAGCTCAAAAGAGACGACTGCATTCGTCGAGTCGCGGTTGAACCGCACCCGCCGCTCGGGAAAGTCGTCAACGCCAAATTCATCTTCCACAATGGGGTATAGTGTCTGAGCACCCGGCCAGAGGAAATGGATCAGCATCAGCCGATCTCCGTGAATTTCTGCAACGATGGCCGAGTCGATAGATCTGGCGTATCGGCCTATATAATTGTCCATATCATATCTTTGGACTTATGCACGTCAGTGGAAGGGCAACAGGGTGACACCATCCAGCGGATCATAGTAGCATCGTCAGGCCGATTTCCTCACCATACGTCTTGCCATTGCGGACAAAACCGCATTTTTCGTAGAAGCCGACAGGACTCCCTTCGCCGAGCCTACAACTAACAAGCAGTTCCTTGGCCTGGGGACGGGTTTTGACGTATGCCACCAACAGCTCGATGGCGCGGCGGCCGAAACCTAGGCCGTGATAAGGCTCGGCGACCATGAAGCGCCAGAGGAAATACTCAGATTTCTCGGCATCGTCGTGGAGCATCACAAATCCAACCGGCTCTTCATCAGCGTATATGGCGCGAAACCAGGCCTTGGGCTCGAAGTATGCTTGGGCGATGGAGAAGGCATTGTTGGCAACAAAGTTCTTCTTGGGTTCCGTGAGGGTGTTGCTCAGGCCGCAGACTGCCCCTACAGTGTCGGTATTAACTTCGCGTAAGCTTACGGTGGCAGTGGCTTCGGTTTTTTTCTCAGGCATTTAGACCTCCAATGCTGTGCATTTCAAGATGAAGTGATTAGATTTTCTCCAATAGCTCCCGGACCTTTTGGTTACGGGTTACTTCGACGGGTCGTTGTCCCTGATTATTTTTTGCATTTGGATCAGCCCCTTGCGCTAGCAGAAGTTTCACGCCTTTAATATCCCCCTTTTCCGCAGCTCCATGCAGTGCAGTATTATTTTTACGGCCTCCGCGTTGATCAACGATAGGGCTATTAACATCGGCTCCATAATCGAGCAGCAGAGCAAGCATACCCGGACACTTGCGGTTAAAGGAGGTTGCGTGTTTGAGCGCATCCCAAGACACGGTTTGCGTTTCGCTCGGACCACTGCCAGCGATCAGTGCGCCGTTCTCCAATAAGAATTTCATACTATCTAGGGAACTACCTTCGATAGCAAATATCAACGGCGGGCCGTAGTCTTGAGTAACTCGATTCACGTCTGCACCATATTGAACTAGTAGCTCCATAGTCGCAACACAGCCACCGCGCGTTGCTGCTCGGCAAAGGGGAAAGTTGTGGTTTTCCATAACGTCGCCCCCTTTGGCGATTAGATAAGCGAGGATCTCCGTATGACCGCTCACGGCGGCTTGTGTCATCGGATATCCGCTGCGCCCTGCGCTAGGAAGGAGAGGCTCATGGAGAAGGGTAGGTTCTGTCCCGCCGATTTGTTTGACTGTGGCCAAGTCGCCACTTTCTATTGCTTCTCTGAGTCTATCTCTGCTGTCGGTCATCGATATTCCTCTGTTACTCGTTATGTGCAAAAAGGTGAAAAACACTGGCCTCCTAATGCCGATTCCGAAAGCAAGAAGGACGATAGAACCATGTCAAGCAAATCTCTGTCCATCAGGGCAATTTATCCGTGCACACCTTGTTTGGGATTCGCGTAATGTTCTCACAATTCAATGGGGTCTATAGAGGCTGCCCGTAATATCTCCTCTCCCATTTTGATCGCCTGCGGTAAATCGCGCATTTGCTCACTAATAGGCCAATTGGTCACGGGGCCTACATCGTGTTTTTCTAAAATCCTCAGATCTTGGGCTAATCTCCAAGCTTGATTTACAGCCCAAACCACGGGGAAAGAATCTACTTCGTTCTTAGTAAGAGGACGTGTCTGATGGTACCCCATTAGGACATTGGCGATCTCAAGGGGTGTAAGGGGGCGACCGTGCCTCTTGTCGCTACCCATGAGCCATTTGTTGCGGATCTTTCCTATATCCGATAATTGAGGATCATATTTACAATTGAAGTCGATGATCCCTAATGATTGCCCATGCTTGAGTACATTGGGGGCACGTAGATCTCCGTGAACGAGTCCAAATCGAACCCGAAAGTTTCGGTGATCGTTGCGAATTTGGGAGCGAAATGCTCGTACATCTTCATCATGATGTCGCTCGGCAGCCCAGGTCTCGGCTTTTCGCAGGGTAAGATCAATCCAATCACCTAGTGGCAGGATTTGCCCCGGCATGTGTTCAAACTCGTACATGACAGAATACAACTTGCCTAAAGTACGGCCTACATCAAATAAGACATCTAAATCTGTACTGGAACATCCATCGCCTAGCAATTCCTGTTCCACAGACAGCGTCTTCTGACCCAGCGCGATGGAGAGATCGCCGTCGGAGGTTGGGACGATGGCTGGTACAGGACATCCGGCAGCATGTAATCTATCGACGAGTTCTACGAGCTGGACACTCGTCAGACCGGCACGAGGAAAACCAATGCGTGCGATGCCGCATCCTTCTATCCGAAATATCCGAGGCGATTTCCATGGAGAAACTGCTTCGGGTGCGATGCCCCAATGCCTGCTAAGGGAATCAACTACGACCTCTTGTGATGGGAATTCAACCAATACTGTGCTCTTCGAGATGAAACCTGCTGGTGATCTTTATAAGGTGGCCAAGTCAAGCCGGAAGCGGATTTGTCGTCCTTCATCTCGGACGCCACCATCGCGGCTCCACCCCATGGCCTCGTAGAAAGCGGTTCCGCGCTCGTAGCCTTCCACGGTCCACACTACCGCCTCATTATACCCGTCCGCAACCAGATACCGCAAAGCGACAGACATCAATGCCTTGCCAATACCCGTGCGCCAGTGAGACGGATAGACCGCGATAGTATCAAGTTCGCCGAGGCGTGCATCCACCGGATCTCGGCTGGGGCCAATGCCGACGAACCCTGCAATTGAATCCATACGCTCGGCTACCCACCAGCGATGTGGGACAGGCTGAGCAAGATCGTGTCGCCAGCGTTCAATAAGGGCTGGCGTCACAGTTCTATCGGCCTGCGATAGCAGTGCGCCAAATCCAGCGTTCCACGAATCGATGTAAATCTGCACTACAGTCTCGGCGTCAGCGGGCGTAGCTGATCGGATCGTTGGTGGCAATTCTCGTGTCCCGTCTGGTTTCATCTATGTGCCGTAGCCCTTGGGAGCTGCCAATCCGTGCTAAATCCAGTCTGCTTTAGTATTTCGATCCCTTTCTCGAGATGTAATCCAACTCCCGCGACCCCATGCGAATCATCGCCCGGGACGCAAGGGACGCCGAGATCCAGCGCCATTTCCAAGATAGATCTGGATACGTAGGGTTCAGATCCGCCCTTTTCGAGGGCCCTGAGATTAAAATCGAGAATCGACCCAAGGTCCTTGATCTTCTCGAGGTTCCTCTGGATTCTCTCCTTGATCTCGGGGGTCTCTAGGCGCTGACGATAGTCCTTGTCGTGCATTCGAATGAGGTCGAAGTGGCCGATCACTTCGGGTTATAGTTCCTCTATAAGCTCGTATTGTTTGTCGAAGTATTCACAGAATAGCGCATCGATTCCTCCGGCCTCTTCTACGGCTTGGGCATACCATTCTGGCGGACCATCAATACATATGTCTCTCACGTGATGGGCCGAGCCGACGATGTAGTCAGGTTGAAATTGATTGCGCAGACTGTTGACGTGCGCTACGTAGCCGGTGTAACTCTCTGTTTCGAATCCGACTAATATCTGAATGGAATCTCGATATTCCTTTTGGAGCTTGCGTGCAACCGAAAAGTACTCGGTGAACCGTTCCATCCTTGACTCAAGCGTCTGGCCCTCTTCAATCTCCCAGGGGAATAGGAAGTCGGCTGAAGCGGGCGGAATATGCTCGGTAATGCCCACCCATTTGAAGCCCTTGTCAACGTAGGCGCGCACGATTTCCTCAAGCGTGGAATCATTTGCATCGCCGAATTCTTTGCTGTGTCCACCGTGGATGGACACGCGTGCTGCCGAAGTGGTGTTTGGTGCTGTCACGCCAAGCTCTCCTCATCTTTCTTTTATGGCATACACGTTGTCGTGGCCGGGTGGCCGTGATCCGTCATCCACGGCCAGAAGCTCGTCAAATCTGGTCGGTATTCAGACGTTCGTTAAGTTCCCAGAGTGCGATTCGGTTGCTTTCCCATGTGAGCAGCCTCGTAGCTTCTTTAAAAGACAACCAGCGCATCTTGTCATGTTCATGGGACAAATCAAGGTCTTGACCACTTGCATCAACAGCAAATGAGTATTCAGGCACGACAAAGAGGTCCTTGGGCCAGTGGTCTGTTGGTGAGAATGCCGTCTTGGGGACGGAGGCACGAGAATCCAGCCGAAAGAAACGAGCTCCCTTTGGAATGCCTGCTTCCTCTTCCGCCTCACGCCGTGCGGTTTGCTCTGCCGTCTCATCGTCTTCGGCACCACCTGCAATGAACTGCCACATGGAGTCATCTGCCCGATGGAAGACGGCAAACTGGTATCCGACATTCTCGCTCTTCCTGAACGGTATCACGATCACTTGTAGTGGTTGCCTTGCCATGCTAACCCTTCAGTATGCATAGGACCATCAATTCAGCAACTCCTTAATCGTCGATACGCTCGCTTCTACTGTTTGTTTGGCGGTATCGACGAGGATAGCTCCATCCCAGGGTTCGAATGGTCTGTCCAGAACTTGCTGCCAGTTGGGTAGTTTGTGACCGGGGATATCCGCGACCCGCGACTCGACCCTGTTCCGGTGTTCATTTTCATCGCTGCAAACAACCTGAATCTCAACTAGGCGGATGGCTAGGTGTTTCGCCAACTTTCGCCAATAGTCTCGAGTCAGCTCAATTGGGTTGACTGCGTCCACGATGACGATCTTACCCTGTCTCAGGTTGTCTTCCGCCAAAGAGCAGGCTACCAAATATCCTTCGGGACCTGCTACTGTCTGACCCGCGTTTCTCATGGTCTGCTCAATAGTGTCTATTCGCAGGTAAACAACACCCATCTCTAGGGCCAGACGAGCTGCCAATGTGGATTTTCCAGTGGCGGGAAGGCCGCCAAATACGATGAGCAATTGCGTCCTCACACTAGGAGGGTCCAACGTTTGAAAGTGACGAATTCAGACATGAAGCAGGCAATCATCCAGCTTGTCTGGAGCCTTGTTCAATCAAGACTTAATTCCGATTCTACTTCGACAAGGCTCTCCTTATCTACCCTCAAATGCGACGAGCCAAACTGTAAATTCTCTGGATTCAGAATGTAACGAGCAGACGTGATGTCCATCTTCTCGTGCATTGGAAAAACATGTGCATGGGTATGAGGCACGTCACTTCCAGCGAAGAGAAAGGCAACGCGGTCAACCTTGTAGATGGTCTTCATTTTCTTAGCAAGTCGTTGACCAAGTGCCATCATTCTTGCCGCGAGGTCAGCGGGCGCTTCTTCAAACGACTCGATATGGCGCTTTGGGATGATCAGGCAGTGACCTTTTCGAATAGGCCTAGTGTCCAAGAATGCTACAATGTCCGAATCCTCCCATACGATCACTGCACTCGCGCTTTTGTTAGCTATATCGCAAAACGGACATACAGTCATATGCTCCTCACAAGAATCTAGCGCTTCTTCATCGAAGTGAAATAGGGTGTAAAACCAATATGAGCCCAGAACTTTTGGCCGTCTGGATTGGTTGCAAGGACATCCACCGCGACCTCGCGATCCCCAAATCGTTCCTTGGCAAGAAGCTCGTAGGCCGCGGTGCCTATCCCCCGCCGTCTCATTGGACGGTCGATGTAGAATTGACGCAGATATATGACCTCTTGATCTGGGTAATAGTAATCCTGCTGTACTGTGTGAACTGCGTAACCAAGGATGACACCCTCGGAATCCGCAAAGATGTCAACGTTCCACTCATTACCCCGCAGCCAGTCTCTGAAGCGGTTCTCATATTCTGAGGCCGTATATGGATTTCTGCTCCCCTGATCTACTACGAGCCGCTTATTTAGCGTTGCCAGTTCGGTTACATCATCCTCGGTTGCTTGTCGCAGAACGATCTCCACGGTGACCTTCCTCATAGCGTCAAAAGAAAGCATTGCTCAAACTAGCTTGCGAAAATACGTAGCAGACTCTTCGTAACCCAGTGATTGATAGAACTTTGCGGCCCGACGCGTCGCGAGCGCTATGAGCTTGGCACCACGATTGGCCGTCCAACTCTCAAAAGCGGCGGTTAGTGCCCGGCCTACCCCGCGTCGTCGCCAATCTTGGCGCACCACCACTTCCTCGATCCAAGCAACTCGACCATTCGCGTAGAATGTCAGATGGTCCAGTCCAAGAAGGTAGCCAACGACTTCTGCATTGGACTCAGCCACTCCAAGCCAGATCGAATCCTCACGTTGAATTCGATCAAATACAGAGTCGAACTCTTGCCTATTATCTACTTCGAACGAGGTGGCGAAATCGCGGGCAAGATGAAATACCGCCTCGCTATCTGTGTCCTCAGCCAGCCGTATAAGGAAATTCGAGGTCATGAAAATTCTCCTCAGTCAATAAATGCATCGGATGAGAAACTAGGAAACGCAAGATTGCGTAGGTCGATTCCTCCCATGGCAACCGATTTGAGATTCATGAGGGCAAAGGTCCACGGCGCAATGTCTAAGAGCTGGGCATCCTCTCCTTCTGATGTCTTGGGATAGGTTGCCTCTAGAGAAAAAACGACGGGATTTTCACTTTCAATGGAATACCGGACCTTTGCTCCTTGTACTACAGCATCCCAATCCATTTCCACGTAGTGACCTTTTTTGATCTTAAGAATTCTATGTTCCTCATCAGGCTCACTGCCCCACCAGCCGCACTGTATGGTCTTTCCTTTTTCAAAGGTGCCTGTACAGGAGGTAGGAAACCAAGTCACGTATCCTTCGCAAGTCCCAATTAAGTTCCATACGGCTTCTTTGGGGCATGAAAGTACCATTTTAAGCCTAATTGAATTGTCTACAAGGTACGGATTCTCCATCAATCAACTCTCCTGTAATTTAATGGGCATTTGCGTTATTGTGCGATTGGACGATTTTCAATCTTCGATATCTCCATGATTTTCTGTCGAATAGGTTCTGCCATGGTTGATAGGTCCGAATCGGCAAGAGCCTGTTTCCCAGTTAGTGAAGGAAAAACGTACTTAATGCGATCCATAACGGACTTACATGGAAATACGTGTACATGCAAATGAGATATTTCTTGTCCTGCACTTTTGCCATTTGCTATCCAGAGGCGGATACCAGAACAAGGTATAACTTCCTTAGATGCCCTAGCAATTAGATGAGTAACTTGCATCAAGGGAGCACATAGATCATTGGGCAAACTCCATATATTTTCGTAGTGCTCTCGGGGAATTACGAGGGCATGGCCGCCTACAGAAGATTGCCTAAATCGATCTAAAAAGCAGATTACTCGATCATCTTCGTAGAGAATTTCTTCCGGCTTTTTCTTGGCGACAATCTGACAGAAGATGCAATTAGGGTCTAAATTCACCGTAAGCGTCCTCTAACTTGAAACAGTTTTATTTCATTATCCACAACTGCCCCAGCTCATGGTTCTTTGTCTTCGATACTAACAACAGACGGAATCATCCGAGCAGATATTCCAAGAAGGAGAGTCAGTAATCCCCCTGCTAAAAACCACGGCTGCGGGCCAAGGACATCAGTTACTGGGCCTATCACGATGAGCCCAAACATCGTCGTAGATTGCGTCAAGCTCTCAAAAGCACCAAATACGCGACCTTGTACATGGGGATTGACATTGGCCTGAAGGAGTGCCCGGAGAGGCGCGTTGATAAGAGAGCTGCCGACGCCGCTCAATGTTATTCCCGCGATTGCGAACGCAAGAGAGTCAACAGGGGCTATACCTACGCATACTGTCCCAATACCATACACGATCCAGCCAAAAATCATGATCCGGCGACGGAATCCACCCCAAACCCCGACGACAATGCCGCCCAAGACAATTCCTACTCCCCATGCAGAGTTAAACCAACCTAGTTCGGTAGCGCCTCCGTTGAAATGGTCAGTTATCAGGAGTGGCGAGATGGTCAACATCGTGTTGCCAAAAAAATTCAATACGGCAGCGATCAAGAGTAGGTAGCGAAGACCCGGCCACCTCCACAAGTAACGCAGTCCTTCCCGCAGATCAGCCCAGATCCAAAACTCTTGGCTTGTCTGCTCTACCTCCACTCTCTCTGGTTGTGGAATCAAAATGAAGATGAGGGGGCCGATAGCTAGGGCCGCGGTCAAAACGTCGATTGCCAATATGATATGCATCTCGAACGCGGCCAGCGCCAGTGCTCCAAGGGGAGGCCCTCCCATACTGAGTACTCCATGTAGGGTTTGGTTAGTTCCCTGGATTCTGGCGAGATGTCTTTCGGGAACCATCATAGGCGTGGAAGTTACCATCGCTAAATTCTGGAATGCACGGCCGACACTGGTCAGGAAGTTCACTGTATAGATATGCCAGATTTCGATAAAGCCCGTCCAGAAAAGACAAGCAAGACCTGCCATTGCTGCTGCAACAAGCGCGTCCGAGACTATCATTACAATTCGACGGTTCCATCTATCTGTCAAAGTGCCAACAACAGGAGCCAAGAAGACGCTTGGTAGAAAGGCAACTAGAACTGACGTCGCGAGAATTGTAGCAGACCCTGTCTTCTCTGTAAGCCACCAAACCAAGGCAAACTGTGCAACGCGAGTCCCGAGAGACGATAGCGTTTGTCCAGTCCATATAGTAAAGAAGCAGCCAGCCCATGCCCCGTCTCTATTCAGATGAATCAACCATCTCTCCTTTTACTATGCAAATATGGATTCCTTGCATGGTGCCTAAAGTTTCCGCCGTGCCCAAATAGCGAAGCGGTTGCGCGAATGTGCCAGGGGCACAGTATTTAGCTCACACCGTCGCCGAAGGGATTCGGTTCGCCTCTGCGTCAAGCATCCAATAGTCGGATTCGCTGCACGAGGTCATCTATGCTAGGTGAGTATTGTCCCTCTGTTGAGACATGAACTGTGGGCACGTTGAAAGCCGGAACTGTATAGTCGTCAGGAGGCGATATCTCTCCTGTTTCCCGGTAGATTTCAACGCGCTTATCACCGTGGTAGAACTCCCGATTCGGATCATCCAGACCCCGCTGGAGATGGCGCTGAGCCGCCACCATCCCGTCAACGGAGCAGACGACCATGAAAGGAGTACACAATTCAATGATCTTGGGCATCCTTGGTTCCCAAACTCTGTGCTGAAAGGCCGCCTCAATAACGATAGAGATCTTACCGGTGAGATACTGATTCACTATCTCGAAAAAGAAATTGGAGACTACGCCATTGGTGTCCGGCGGAAGCTGATCGTGCTTGACGCCATGAGTATTGACATAGCCCTCCTTGATCTCGTCGCGACTGATGACCGGCATCCACAATTGCTCGGCGAGCTTCTTGGATAAACTTGTCTTCCCCGATCCCGGCCGGCCTGTGACGATAATGCATTTGGGTTTACTGCTCATCTCGGCTGAGGCCATTATTGGCTGAGGCACACCCGTTGCCGAGTGGCGATTTTCTTTTCATGGGTATAGTGCGCCGATTCGACCAATTCGAGCGTTTCGGGTGCTAGCCGCTCTTTGACCGCCTCTGGAATGGGGCCGGCTTGGCGGTGGTGTGGCCGGTAGCGCAGCGTCAACACCCGGCGCTGGCGGTTGGGTGCTCGCCAGGGCAGGACCCCGTGGGTTACGCATTCAGGCATGATCACCACATCCCCGGCCACGGGCGTGATATTGACGACCCCCGGCGGGATCTCCCCTTCGATGAGACCCTGATTAAAAAGCTGCGGCGGCCGGTCGAATTCGCTTTTGTGCGACCCCGGCACCACTAGTAGCCCGCCATCACCGGGATGCACATCATCCAGGTAGGGAAAGACCACAAAGTCGTCGCAGTAGATACGGCCCCGGCGCACCTCGTAACGAGCGCTCTCAAAGCCGTAGTCGTCGCGGGCGCAGTGCAGTTGCACCGCCTCGGTGTGTCCGTCGGGAGAGTCGACCAGCATGGTACCGCTGGCGAGCATGGGTTTGCCGTTGGTCAGCTCCAGCACAATGGGCCAGACGGCAGGCAGAAAGACCAGCTTTTCCAGCGCCCGGTCGAAGGCGAAACCGTGAGCAAAGCCCTTGAGATTTTCCGATCGTCCGAAATGCGGCGGCAGGTCTTCCGGTGCGCTGTTGATGTAGCGGTTGGAGGCATCCGAAGCCGCCTCCAGTTCCTCCGGGGTCAGGACGTTCTGCAGGTGCAGAAAACCGCACAGATCAAAAAGATAACGTTGTTCTTCGGTCATCATCGTCAGCCTTGCCTTTCGTCAGAGTAGCGAATTAGACCACCGTTAGAATCAAAGAGTTTGTGTGGATAATCGCAACCAGTCCCGCGAGGTTGGAGAATTATACATA
Source organism: Candidatus Latescibacterota bacterium (assembly GCA_965116675.1). Taxonomy (GTDB): domain Bacteria; phylum Latescibacterota; class UBA2968; order UBA8231; family UBA8231. Next base: position 3,758,223 of record OZ220721.1, on the reverse strand, counting down.
ACTATTTGAAATAACTTGAGATAGAACGATTATTCTGAGATCTGACGCACCTAGCTCCGCCGCGCAAATTTCGCATTACCTCAACAATACTTATTATGCTAAACGTATCCTCAGGATCCGAACTACGCATGGAATAAAACATGAGCACCGCAAAAGTTGAAACACTGCAGTTGCCTTCGTACTTAGGCGGAGAGGCAATCGGTTCGGCGGATACTTTGACCGTTCACTATCCCTACGATGGTTCGATTGCCGGTGCGGTTAGCAAGGTCAACGGCGATCACCTCGACCTGGTGATCGATCGCACACTGTCCTTTGACGGACAACCGTCGCGCTTTGATCGGTCGCAAGTGCTGACTAGAGCTCGCGAGCTTCTACTTGAGCGGGCGGATGAGTTTGCCAACCTGATCCGCATGGAGTCCGGGCTGTGCATGCGGGAGACCAAGTACGAGGTGGGGCGCGCCTGTGACGTTTTTCAATTTGCCGCGGCCGAGGCATTAAAGGACGACGGCGAAATATTTTCCTGCGATGTGTCGCCTAAAGGTGAGCAGCGGAAGATCTTTACGGTGCGCGAACCAGTGCGGTTGGCCCTTGCCATTACGCCCTTCAATCATCCACTGAATCAAGTTGCGCACAAGGTTGCACCGGCGATCGCGGCGGGTGTGCCCATGCTCGTCAAGCCATCGGAGAAAACCCCGCTGACCGCCATTCGGCTTTGTGAGTTGCTCTATGAGGCCGGCCTGCCCGAGCAGATGCTCAGCGTCTTCGTCGGGGACATCGACACCGTGGTTGAGCCTTTAATCGCGGACGAGCGGATTGAATTGGTCACGTTCACCGGCGGAACAGCCACCGGGAAACGCATTGCTCAACTGGCGGGTTACAAGAAATTGTGCTTGGAGTTGGGTGGTAATAGTCCGTTGATCATTCTCGACGATGCGGATCTCGATCTGGCGGCGACGCTGGCGGCAGAAGGATGTTTTCGCAATTCGGGCCAACGTTGCACGGCTGTGAAGCGATTGCTCGTCCATCGGAAGATTAAGAATGTATTTATGGATAAGTTCCTCGAGCGAGCGGCCACGTATCGGGCTGGTGATCCGGCAGATCCGGATACCGTCGTGGGTACGGTGATTGATGACGCGGCGGCAAAACTGCTTGAGCAACGCGTCCACAAAGCCGTGGATCAGGGTGCGAAAGTGCTACTGGGTGGAGGACGCCGTGGCGCGCTAGTAGAACCAACGGTAATCGACGAGGTCCCGCGCGATGCGGAAATGATTCGGGAGGAATCGTTTGGTCCGCTGGCCCCCATCATCGAGGTCTCCGACATCGACGACGCCATCGCAGTCGCCAACGATTCCAAGTTCGGACTCTCCTCGGGCGTAGTAACCAATCACCTGCCAAGCGCACTGGAATGCGTCCGCCGCATTCGAACGGGGACGGTCAACATCAATCAAGTTCCTGGCTATCGCATTGAATGCTCTCCGTTTGGCGGCGTAAAAGACTCTGGCTTAGGGGTTAAAGAAGGCGTGATCGAGGCCATGAAGTTCATGACCAACGTAAAGACGTTCTCGCTTCCGTGGTAAAGGATAATACAATGAAAAGACTTTTTATTGTCACCGTTATAGCATTGTCAAGCCTATTTTCTTGTTCAGAAAATGATGACACGCCACTCGATACAACCAATACAAATACAACAGGTTTATCTACACAGACGCTTTCTCATGACGGTATAACGAGAGAGTATGTTATGTATGTGCCTGATACTTACGATGGAACTTCCGCAGTTCCACTAATGCTCAACTTTCACGGATACGGTGGGATTGCAGATCAATACTTAAAATACACCGATATGCGGCCTTTGGCAGATACGGAAAATTTTATTCTGGTTTATCCCCAAGGTACCCTACTGGACGGAGATCCGCACTGGAATTCTGGTTTAGAATCAGATGAGAATAAAAGTGATGCGGACGACTTCGGCTTCGTGGAAGCATTAATTAACGAAATTTCTTCCGATTATAACATTGATTTAGCAAGAGTATATTCCTGTGGTTATTCAAACGGCGCGTTCTTTACGTATGCACTTGCTTGCTACCATAGTGATAAAATAGCGGCCATAGGTTCTGTTGCTGGAACAATGATGGAGGAAACACATAATAATTGTAACCCATCACACCCCACGGCTATGATTAATATTCACGGTACAGCAGACAAGTCTGTCCCTTATGGTGGGGAGTTTGAGGGATTATCATCAATTGATGAGGTGCTTGCTTATTGGACGAGTTTTAATAATACCAGTACTGATCCGATAGTAAATAGTATAGATGATAGTGGAACGACAATAGAGTATTATTCCTATACAGATGGAGACAACAATACTGCTGTAGAACATTATAAGATTATCGACGGAGGACATGTCTGGTTTGATATTAGCTACGACGGCTCTAATACCAGTAGTTTAATCTGGGATTTCGTGTCGAGATACGATATTGGAGGATTGCGATGAGTAACGGATGGAAAGAAGTGCGCGGCTATTATCCTGGAGATTGGGTCAGGCCCAGGCAGAACGCTGGACATTGATACGATATTGGAGGATTGCGATGAGTAACGGATGGAAAGAAGTGCGCGGCTATTATCCTGGAGATTGGGTCAGGCCCAGGCAGAACGCTGGACATTGGCGTCCATTGGTCGATTGGACGGAGGTTTTTCCGGGCCATCGCGCCGTCGATCGCACGGGTGCGTTCGAACTCTACGATGCTCCCATCGGCGTCCGCTTGGCGATCGAGGAGGCGGACAAATCGGCTCCGCTCGAGTTCGCTGGTCAAGCGGATGGTGACGTCGATGGCGTGGGCAATTCCGTGCGGGTGTGGCAGGCAAATGACCGATACCACCTGCTCTACTATCAGGGGAGACGCGTCGCTTACGCGGTAAGTGAAGACGCGTACTGCTGGACCCGTCCCGCCTTGGGCATCATCGAGAAGAACGGTTCGAAGGAGAACAACCTAGTCACCGATGTGGGGGGCGACTTGCTCAAAGCGGTATTTGAGGATCCAACCGCGCCACCGGAAGAGCGGTTTAAGGGCATGGGTTGTGAGGGGGCTATGATCAATTCGAAGACCGGAGAGGTCGCCAACGCGGGCGAGGAGGTCGATGAGGAATACATACAAAAGTGGTGGGCCGATCAGGAATACTTGGGTCCAGCCTACAAAGGGCCCAGACTGATTCTCAAGGGCCGGGTAATGGGATGGGTCTCCCCCGACCGCATTCACTGGAAGCGGACCGACAAGATTCTCGCCGACTTTCCCATGGATGGAGGCCTCTCCGCCAGATACGATGAGAAATCCGGTTACTACTACGCCTACTGCCGCATCCAGGGCGTCCCCCAGGAACAGTTCGACCTGATCGGCAGCGGCGTTCCAGAGGATGGCATCTTCCACCGGGCGATCGGGCTGACCCGGACCAAGGACTTCAACCACTGGCCCGCTCCCAAGCTCCTCCTCTTTCCAGATGGTCAGGACGAACCCGACCTCTCGTTCTACGGCGGCGACTACTTTCCCTATCCGGGTAGAGACGATCTGCACTGCATGTTGGTACAGGCCTATCATCACGCCACCGACCACGTGGACAGCCAGCTCGCCATCAGTCGCGACGGTTTGATTTGGCAGCGGCCGGAGCGCAAGCCGATTATTCCGGTGGGCGGTCCGGGTGCGCCCGACGCGGCCATGGTCTATTCCTGGGGCAGCGGCATCGCGGAATTGCCAGACGGCAATTGGGGGTCTCTCTACGGAGGGCACACGTCGCTGCACAACGCACCGCAGAGAGGAGAGGCGGTGTTGCAGTGGGCCCGGTGGCGGCCCCACAGATTCTGCGGCATCGAAGCGGATGTGGAGGGCCGGTTTACCTTGCCGACCGTAGTCAGGACCGCCAGTCAGTTGAGGCTCAACTACCGCTGTCGTCCGGGTGGCTGGATCAAGGTCGAGATTCTGCGCAACATTCCCTCGCGGATTCACCCCGACGTCGATCCGGTCGCCGGCCTGACCTTCGCAGAAAGCGATCTGCTACAAGGAGATTCGCTCGACCAGACGGTCACTTGGAACGGCAACAGCGACTTGTCCGAGGTGGGTGAGATGTTGGCGATTCGGATCCGGATGTTTCAGGCAAAAATCTTCGCGTACCGCGTTTAAGAGGTTGATCGCATGACAGGTAATCAGACGGGCGCGGTCCCTGAGTTGGTCGAAATCAGGGCGACACAAGTATCGCCGCCCCCTGGATGGGCGCTTCTGGAACGCCGGTTGATAAAGCTGATGGAGGACGCGGTCGAGCCAATGGTCGACAAGTACGCGGAAAAGGGCGGGGCATTCTACTACGCCGACGATCTCGACGACTTGTACGAAAGGGTGTATAACTGGGGCCTGTTCTACGCGATGGGGGCCGACCGCAAGGTGCTCGACCTCGGGTTGCAGCAATGGCACGCAACCACCCGGTTCTTCGCCGACGACATCGTCAGCCGCGTCCACCCCCGCTTCCAGCCCCAAATCCACAACGAGTACTACAACCAGGCTGCCGCCGGTGCCAACGAGTGGTACCACCAAGGCGAGGGCAACATGGCCTTCTACCATTTCGGCCTGGCCGATCCCACCATTTCGGAAAACGTGCGCCGCGCTAGGCGGTTTGCGGCCATGTTCATGGACGAGGATCCCGAGGCCCCCAACTACGATCCCCAGCACAGGATCTTCCGCAGCCCCATTCAGACCAGCGTCGGCCCCATGCACTACGCAACGGTCGACAACGTAATCATGTGGCTTCAGGGAGGAGAAACGGGTTACGAGAAGGGATACCGCCCCTACAGGGTGCGGGCCACTCTCGATCCGGTGGTGACAGACCTCGAGGGGAACTGGTTTGAGAATCCCGCGCGCCGGGACGAGATCCTCAAGCTGTTCGACCACATCGTCCTCAACGGCGACGTCCCCCACAGCCTCGGCGCCACCGGCCTGATCACCAACGCCTTCCTCTACACCGGCGAGGACAAGTACAAGCAATGGGTGCTCGACTACACCGAGGGGTGGATGGAGCGCATCGAGCGCAACGGCGGCATCCTGCCCGACAACGTCGGGCCGACCGGCGAGATCGGCGAAAACCGCAACGGCCTCTGGTGGGGCGGGCTCTACGGCTGGAACACCTTCGTCGGCCACTACATCATGTTCAGCGCGCTCACCATCGCCGCCGAATGCGCCCTCCTGCTCACCGGCGACTTCGGCTATCTCGAACTGCTGCGCTCGCAAATCCGGCTGCTCATGGACAACGCCATCACCCGCGAGGACGGCCAGCTTCTGTTGCCGGCCCGCTACGGTCCGGACGGGTGGGAGTACGCGAGGGACGACTACGACTACGAAAGAGGCCGGTTCGTGCCCTACCGCATGCAGGAGTTGGCCCACCTCTATCACGCCTCAATGGCCCAGGAGGACTACGACCTCATTGTCCGCATTCGGGGCACCGACAAAATGCGCGACTGGAACCACGTGCCCGTCCTCGGAGAGAAGAGCTACGCCGACACCGAGCTGGCCCGCTTCCAGTACTACGACGGCAAGAACCCAGACTGGCCCGAGAAGATCCTGCAGGCCGAGTATGAGAATGCCCAGACTGACTTCCAGTCGATACTAAACGAAAACCGCGATGCCAAGACCTTAATTGCGGACAACCCCTCTCCCCCCACTACGGTCTATACCAAGGGGTTGACGCAGGTGACCATGGGGGCGCCGCAATCGGTGTACACCGGAGGGCTGTTGCGCGCCACCGTCCGCTACTTCGATACGGATCGCACGCGACCCGGCCTACCGCCCGATGTGGCTGCTCTCGTCGACAAACTGGGCGCTGACAGCGCCGGCATTCAACTCGTCAACCTGAACGCCAGCGAGACACGCAACCTGATCGTGCAGGCCGGGGCTTTTGCCGAGCACGAATTTGTCGAACTAACGCATGAAGAGCAGACCGTCCAGGTGGGGTCGAAGTACTTCGCGGTGCAACTCCCCCCCGGCACTTCCATCCGGCTGGACGTGGGCATGCGCCGCTTTGCTCACCAGCCGACCTATGCCTTCCCCTGGCACGGGGACACTATCCCGGTGCCGTACCAGTAGCTAAAAAACAGATTGAACAAGCACAGCAATTTGCTGAAAAGGAACGCGTCAACGCGACATTTCTACAATATGAAATGCCGACTATGCCTTTTCCCGATGCCTCATTTGCCGCTGCATTTATGGGGAATATTTACTGTTATGTCCCGCACCGCGCATCGCGAATCGCTTTTTTGGCAGAGATCGCGCGTGTGCTATATCCGAATGGATCGCCGCATCAGGGCATCCAGATGTTCCACTTGCCATACTTTTCCCAGATCCGACAGGCGTCACAGGTACACATCAACCGGAATGCAAAACGCGGTTTGTTACTTGTATTGAGAGATCCAGAGTGTACCAACAGATAATGAAAAAACAGTATATCTCCTCGGGACGGCCTCAACTCAATCGGTTCTCCCAGACCAAACCTTTGTTGCGGCTTCTTAAAATCTGACAGCATTTGATACCGGTCAGAGTTCTGCACTGCCGCCTTGCTGAGCTTCCGATGCGATCCTGGCCAGACCGCAGTACCACCACCCTGCGCAACACCGGAATCGAGATAGGTAAGAGAAGAGACGCGGAATGACCCGGGAAAGACATTGAAAGGTCGATGTCCACCATCGACGTGCCCATTGCTATAATCCCAGTCTTGCGAAACCGGAAATACACTGCGTGCCCAGACTCCCTCTGGTTGTGGCTTCTGACAGTGAAATGCACCTGCATTTTCCCGAGCCAATTGGCTCTGTACTTCGTAAAATGCGGGCGTACAACAAGCCAGCAACGCGGGATCTTGAACCCCAAAATGTTCAATCACCCCCTGGCTGACGATTGTGTTTACCCCATCTGTTTCGTCTGGCAAAGGAGACCACGAAGCTGGATCATCCCGATCCATCCTGAGCACAGACCACATCGCAGCTTCCGCATTGGCAATTGTCTCTTCTGGAATCAATCCCGACACCAGCACATACCCATTTCGGTCATATTGCGTCAGTTGTTCCTGTGAAAGCATAGACTCCTCCTGGATAGATCGAATTATGTATAGAAAAAATAAGGCATCGATATCGGTACTATGCAGTCCTCAGCCCCCTCTTCTCAATGCTTATACGCCACATGTCGATCTTCGTATATACCCTTTGGAAATTTTTCTGGATTGAGTTCTTCGGGCAAATAATGCCATGCCGTACTGTAGCGCGTGCGATTGCTGTGGTTATCATAGGCACCGTGCAGGAGGTTGGCGGAAAACAGCACAACCGTACCAGCGGGAATGACCAGATCCACAGCCCGCGATTCATCGACCTCTGTCCAACTGCCATGCCGGCTTGGATTTCTGCGATGCTCGACAATCTCGCCCATCCGGTGGCTGCCGGGCACCACCCGCAAACACCCATTCTCCACATCTGAATCTTCCAGATAAATCCCGCAACTGATAATGCGATCCGTATCGGTACCAAAATAAAAGTTGTCCTGATGCCAGCCCGTTGACGTGCCGCCATTGGGCAACTTGGGAAAAAACTTGGTGCCAAACACATCGATATTTTCACCAATCAATACGGCCACGCGGTCTAAAATCGCCGGTTCGCGCGCCAGTTCCAACACGCGGGCATCGACCACGCAAACCCCCTGAACTTTGTGCAACAAACCCGCCCGAGGTTCGCCGCGCTCGTCCAACTCAAGCGACCAGTGCGGCACCTGCTCGGTCAATTTGCATCCCTCTGCGACTAGTTCATCAAACACCTGCTTGTAATAGGCCAATCGCTCGCCTTGTATCAGGGATTCAAAAACGAGATAGCCATCTTCGCGAAACTGCCGTATCTGTTCGTCTGTCAGCATAAAAACCTCCTGCAGAATCAGTCGTCGCCTGTTTCTTTTACAGAGCCTGCGATGTATAGGAAAAATAAAGACACCGACTCGGTGCCACCAACTCGCACCGGTGACCCGCTTGGCTACTGGCGGTTGGGGAGCGGCTCGCCTCGGGACGCCGCTCCGAATTCTACCTGGCCAGCGAGGGTGGTGACACGCCCTTCCCCCCTTTCAACACCAGGAAATTCCTGGCCTCATCCACAGCGGGCTTCCCGGCGGGGTCCACCTTCATGGGCCCTCCGTTCCCGCCGTTGGCATCCTTGTCCCAGATTCTGTCATCATACCCATCGGGAGCATACTGACAGATGTAGGCTTTGCGCACGCTATCGGTGTTGTTGGCCCCTGTAAAGTGCGGCGTCAGGCTCCAGAAGATCGCCGCCGAGCCCGCCTTGACCGGCACACAGACGGCATCGTCGGATCTAAGGCCGCTGATCGTCCAGCCACCGTTACTCTCATCGAACTCGTGAAGCAGCGGCCCTCGCCGGAAGAGCCCCGGCACGAACCACGGGCAGCCGTTTTCCTCGGTTGCATCGTTGAGCGCTACCCAGCACGACAGGTATTGCAGGGGGTCAATGAACGCAAGGCCAATGTCCTGATGGCAGGGGAAAACCCGCCCAGGGCAGGGCTTCGTGTATACCGCCTGCTCCCGGTACAGCCGCACATCGTCGCAGTTGAGCAGGTCGTAGCAAACCTTCTGGAAGAACGGGCCGGCGCAGAATGAGCGGGCAAGCGCCGACCCCCGGGCCAGGCCGCTCGTAATGGTGATCCGATCAGCATTCGCAATCGTGCGCGACGGCTGCTGCCGCCCCCTGGCTTCGAGGCGCCGCACACTCTCGTGCTCGAGCCGATCGAATTCATCCCGCAGCTGCCCGATCTCCGCAGCGCTGAAGGCATCCTCGACCACAGTGAACCCCTGGAGATCCATATCGTCCGCCTGATCCCTGGTGAGGATCCGGAGAGGAGCATCCTTGCGTGTCGGCAGGAGCGACGGGTGCTTGCTCGAGCTGCTGAACTCCATGGCCGGATGCCGCGGCAGTCGCGCGTTGTGCTGAGCAGCCGGCGTCGGCTCGTCGCCCGTGGACCAGCGTGCGGTTCCGTCGAAGCCGAGGCGCTCCCACAACACGTGCGGCCACTCCCTGAAGCCGCTTGAGATGTAGTGGCATGCGTAGACCTGGCGAAAGACGGTCGGGTCGCGCCCCATCAACCCCCGGTGCCACAAATGGCCGTCGAAGATCACGGCTGTTCCCCTCTTTGCCACGATGTGCACCTCCTCCGCCCCTGCCGCTTCGTTCTCCTCGAAGATCTCCTTCCTCAGCCTGGCACCTAGCTCTGGGTCGCCATCTGAGTGCGTGCGATAGCCCGCCCACTTTCCCTGTCGGAGGTCATCGTGGTGAAGCTTGCGGCGAAGGTGGCCGCCTGTCTGTAGCGCGAGCGTGCCGATCTCCTCGTCCACGTCCACGAGCGGAATCCACACACCGATGCAGCCCGGAAGCGGGGTTCCGTCACAATGCCAGCTCTGCGACCACTGGCTGCCCTTCCACCAGTAGTGGCTCTTGATGCCCTCGGGCTCTTCCCCGCCCAAGGCATCCTTGAGCGGTCCGCGCAGCTTCGGATGCAGCATGAAAGCGCGGCAGACGGGGTCGTGGATGTGGCACTGATCCGTGTCGATGAGATGGTCGGCGCTTTCCGCCGGCGGGACGATTCCCTCGACGGGGATTTCGCCCGCGTGCACGGCGTCCATATGCCGGATGAGCCCGTCGCACTCGTCGGCGGTGAAGAGCGAAGGCACGGCGACCCAGCCGTCGCGAGCGTACTTCCGCCTCTGCTCGGCGGTGAGGCCCGCCACCTCCACGTGGCTGGGTTGGGTGTGTTCGGAGCCGGACATTTCAGTGGGAATCGCTACTTCGGTCGCGCGAAGGCGACGAGCGCGGCGTCCGATCCGGTGCCCGTCGCAATGACGACGAACTGGCGTCCCGACCGCGCGCGGTAGGTCATTGGGTTCGCCTTCGTTGGAAACGGCGTCGCGCCGCGCCAGACCTCGGTGCCCGTCTCCGCGTCGAGAGCCACCACGCGCGTGTACATGGAGGACAACTGAATCATAGTTTCGCGGCGTATTCTAGATATCATGGATTGACCTATGTATAGAAAAAATAAAGGCATCGATATGGTTCTATGCAATTCGCTGAAAACGCTACAATTCACCGAGAACGTTCGCAAGAGTCCGGCAGAGTCCCTGATGACTCGCCTGTCGTCGCATCGAATTGTTCGGAAATTACACACGAGTGTAAATATGATGCGGCTATTCCCTCGGTCAACCAAGAATGTTGATTTTGAGTTTGGTGATCAGCTAGAGATGAAAGTGCACGCTCAATTTGAACTCGAAAAACTAGCCTGTTGAGCTTTTGCCCCAAATCAATCGATTGGAGTACTCTCAAGCGTCTCCAGCCAGCGATAGCCGTAGGCCGGAACTTCGGGTGACCCGGTCATACCGTCGGGAAACATGCTGAACCGCTCTACGCGCAGGCGGTAGCCGTAGTCGTGATAGGGCTGGAAGCCCACGATCTCGCCGCGGAAGGGGACGCCGTTGACGACCTTGCAGTACCCGGGATAGCCGTCGTCGCACTCGACCCTGTGGGGATCGATGGTTATCTCCTCTTCCGTGCCCGTTGCCTCGGTTCTTGAGACGACTTCACTCAATATGTACCGGCCATCGTCATACCTGTTGGCCTCAAGGCTGTAGTGGTGGCCGGCCTCGTATTCGAAGTTAGTGATCATGTCGTCGTACGGCGCGCCGTCCACCACCAAGCAGAAGTCGTCACTCTGGGCGCATATCACCCGCGTCGGCCCCACCGACAAGGTTGCGGGGGTGGATGGTGCCGGGGTCTTCTCCAGTTGCTCCAGCAGGCGGTAGGCGTACCGGCCGGCGTCCTGCGGCGGTTCCTCCCCATCCCAGGGATCGTACTTGCCGATCCGCAAGCGATAGTCGTAGCCAGCCTCGTATTCGAATCCTTCGATTCCATCGTAGAATAACCCGCCGTCAACCACCATGCACGACTGCAAGCCCACGCCGTAGCACTTGGCTAGGGTGGGACCGACGGTCACCTCCCGTATCTCGAGGTATCCGTCGTCCGGTCCTGTGGAACGGTCACAGCCGGCAAAGACCAAGGTCAGCAGGAAGAAGAGAGCAGAGCTTCTGGTGCGCATTGGAGTCCTCCTTCGGCACGGCTGCCGCCCCCCTGCGTCCCGCGTTGGATCGCAACAGGCTCTACTCCAGAATATACCGAAAGCTATAGCCCCTGCATCGCTGATTCGGGATCGAGAATTACATCAGCAGCAATCAATCGATCCTGTAGCTCGGCCATTGGCACGCTACGGCTATCCACACCTGTTGCCTTTGCTAGCGCCGCGGCCGTGCCAGCAGCCTGCCCCATGCCCATTGAGTTGGCTGTGACTCGACTTGACGCCAGGGCCTCTGAAGTTGCCGAGTGACAACGACCCGCAACCCAGAGATTCTCTACGCCCTGCGGCAGCAACGTTCTGTACGAAATATCGTACGGCGGTACGATCGGCTGATCGTGATACCCGGCTGCGTCCTTGGGATGCCGGTCTATCCTCCACGCCCCAAGCACTACCACGTCATCCTGTCGCTTCGCCGTTCTTATATCGTCGCCGGTCAGCATGTAATCGCCGACGATTCTTCTGGATTCTCGCGCTCCAGCAGTCGGACCACTGGTGAAAAAGTAGGCGTCTTTGAACTCGGGTAGTGCTTCTTTCCAGAGCTCAAACATGGTCCACGCATCGCGTCGGCCCTGGATTTCTGCGTTCGTCCAGTCTTGCGGATTCGTTGCGTTGCCGGGAGTGCGAATCACATTGAAATAGATGTCTCGACCTGAGAAAGTTGCCGGCCACGGACCACCGTAAAGGCCGATCTTTCCTGCGGCACGTGCCTTCTCCAGAACGGCCGCACATTTGCGACGCAGCTCAAATGTAAGTTCGACAAAGCCAATTCGGAAGTGCAAGCTCATCGGCTGCAGCGACTCGGCGATCTCGTATGGACATCCCGCCCAGGCGGCGACATCGGCATCACCCGTGGCATCGATAACGCACCTCGGTCGTATAGCGACGAGGCCGTCTTTGTTACTGACTACGACGCTGTCCACCCGGCCGCCCTTCACGATCACGTCAGACACCTGGGTGTGGAAAAGCAGATTCACGCCAGACTCGACTAAAACTTCATCCGCAGCCTTCTTGAACAACTCCGGATCCGTGCGCGGAATCACGCGATCAGGATGCTTTTCAACCTCAGTGAAATCACCGTTCACATTGTATGAGAGATATGGAGCCTGCCCAGGCTCAACCACACCCATTCGTTCGAGCATCTCAAAGACAAGTCCACCCACGACAGGCTTACCCGTCTCTTCGTAGACGAATCCATCGAACGCCGAGCCGATGATGTTCGTAAAGAATCCACCGGCAAATCCCATGCGGTCGACTGCAATCACAGAAGCCCCGTTCCGCGCCGCGCCAACAGCCGCGCCAATACCCGCCAGCCCCGTTCCGCAAACGAGAACATCGGGTTCGGCGACTACGGGGAGTGATTTTGTGTAGTGGATTATTGACATGGTTTGCTTCTTTTTTAATCAACTCAATTAATGTATAGAAAAAATAAGGCACCGATATCGGTAATATGCAGCTTGCTGAATTGGATTATTACATATTGAGCCAATATCGGCATTTAACCAGAAAGATGTTCTGCCCTTCATCCGTGAAACTGCTCCTCAAACGATGCAACGGACGAAACTCAAGGTCAGCTTCTCCGACAGACGTCAAGGCAGCTTCTCGCGATTGAGTCCAAACCAAAAACAGCGTGCTTCCAGGTTGGAACTCCCAGCGGAGAACGGTGTTGCCCCGCAAAGACCGCCGGTGGAAGTCCCGGTTTTCCTTCAGAGGATACGGTTTGAACTGATACGACTTCGGTTCCACGAGCTCCTTGAAGTTGGTATAGTCGCCGATGGTCACGAAGGGTTGCAAGTAGAACTGCAGACTCAGTGTCGGGGAAAAACTGATATCCGCGCGCGAGGTGAAGTCGAGCGTTCGACTTTCTAACTCCCCATAGACATAGTGTTCTTTCGCTTGTCCATTGATGTTTTCCTCAATCTGCCCTACCCACTGTGCATCCTTCACCTGCTGGGTATAACTCGGGCCTAGGGTAAACTCAATATTGGATGCGAAGCGAATGCGGAGCTGGAGTTCTCCATAGTAGTAATAAGGCTGTCTATAGTACTCATAAGATCTATCGTCATTCCAGGAAAAATAAGACTCCGACTCCAGCCGAATCATTTTCCGGTTGTCGGTATAGAGCTCTCCATAAATCTCCCAGCCTGGGAGCTCTTTAATCAGCGTGCCGCCGCGTCGGACATCTTCGTCACTAAACGACTCAAAGTAGCGGCTAACCCCGAGCTCATACTCCCAATAATTCTTGAAGCGGCCGTCTGTCCATATACCAGAATAAGAACCGATACTGACACCGTCGTAGTTCCAAGCGTGCTGGCCATAGATCCCAAAAGTGACGCGTCTGAAGATGCTAAATGGCTTCTCCTTGTACGCGCCGAAGCCATAATACCAACGCAGCATATCAGTGCGCCACATGAAGCCGAGGTCGTTCATCTCGAAGTCGGGCGACAACGCTCTCACATTGGTCTCACCTCTCAACCACCCGCCTTTTTTGTCAAACTCAAGGTGGGTGAGATACCCCGACTTGCGCGCATCCAGTTTCCCCGCCTGACTTGCCGCGACGGTGCCGCTTGTCTGGTACCGCTCCTCGGCAAACTTCAAGTCCCAATCGATGCCACCGACATACGCCGAGTTAGAATCCCATCGATTCACGGCAGTTGTTAGTAGTCCAACGCTTGAGTTCCCTTTTAGGATGTCTCGATTGATTCGACCGACAAAGTAATTCGTTAATGGTTCAATGAGATGCTCGCGCTGGACTTTCTTCCCATTGACCTCCTGTTCAATCTGTGCGTACTCTGGTGCAGTGACGGCCTCCATGATGCCAAAAGAGGTTCCGTCTTGCGTTCTTCCCACAATTTTAGCGGCACCGAGAATCGTTGTCGCTTCCGGACGACTCAGTTCGGTAGCATCGTCGGGCACCCCAAAATGTCTCGGTCTGCGCCCGATCCGCCGCGAGTAAAAGAAAGCATAATCCGCGTGTCCAAAGATGGTCGCATCTCTGACGAAGAAGGGACGGCGTTCTCGGAAATATTCCTCGTAAGCGGAGAGATTTAGCGTCGCTGGATCGGCTTCCACCTGGCCAAAATCAGGATTAACTGTTGCATCGAGCGAAACTCCGGAGCTAATCCCATATTGCACATCAGTGCCGACATTGCCCCACAAATCGGCTTCATCGTCGAGCCGCGTGCGTCCCATGGCGTAGGGTACAATATCGAGCTGACGGGGAGGATGGATATTTTTGATGCCGGTGAGATCCCCAAAGCGAGACACCCAGCCAGGCTCATCGCGTTTGACCAAACGCCAGTGGTCCTGCTCTTTTTTGCGACTGATGTACCTGTCAACCTGTAGTCCCCAAGTGTATTCGTCTCTTGGGGAAAAGCGCAATATGTGAAACGGGATTTTATACTCGGCTGCCCAACCATTGTCGTGAATCCGGGTTTTCACGTCCCACACACCGTCCCACGTATCATTAAACGGATAGTAATATGCATCGTTAATAGTACCGTCCGTAACAGATCCAGAGGTATAGACAGTAAACCAAAACCCGCGCTGCCGGTTGTAATGTGGGTCAAGACTAACGGAGACCTTATCCGATTCAATATCATTGTCTCGCCTGACCAAGCGGGAGACAATTTTATCGGGTTCGCTGTCGTAACACATGATCGCAACGTAGAGCGCCTCGTCATTGTAAGCAATTTGGAACGTGGTGCGTTCCGTTGCGGGTGCCCCTTCATCCGGGTCGCGTTGGTGAAAACCTTCGTGAAGGGGGACATTTTTCCATATCTCGTCGTCCAAAACGCCATCCAACTGCGGTGGTGCACTAGTAATGCGCACAGCGGTTGCGGTTTTGTGCGCTGCTGCATCTTCGTCTTCAGCTAATACATTGCCTGGGGATTGAAAGATTAAAACAATCGCGAGAAACGCCCAGAAGCCCCGAAAATCCACGTCACTTTTCATAGGGAACTCCTCTCTTTTTTAGGTTCTCCTCGTGAACCCTCCGTCCACTAAAATCGGTCAGACCACCAGACGTGCGGATGACCGAGTGGAAAGAGGGTGTCCAGCACGGGAATAATTTCCTCGCTTACTGAAACATCGGGTTCGATGGCAAGATCTTCGATGCTTCGCCGCCCCATCATCAGTTGAATCAACTTGTCCTGCGAAATCTCAAAATGGCAGGCGTCCGCCTGATTGTTGGTATGTGTAATGTTGCCCCGATCAATTTCCAAGCAATCCTGTCCGAGATCCGTCGATATGAGAATCTTCCCACTCCATTGGGAGATATCGGCAGAACGTTGTAGCCGTTTTTCCAACTCATCGGCAATCTTTTTTACGGTGCTCGACTGGTTAATAATTCGCATCATACCCAGACGGTTATTCGGGGTATAAGTATTTGTCCGGCATCCATAGCGTCGGCAGAAGATAGCGAAGGGATGGTCTGCGGGTATCGCACACATAATCCGCTCTGCCTTAGTAAAGTTTACGCTGTTGATGAGAAAGTGGACGATTGTCTCAAAAATCGTTCTGTCCTGAAACCCGATATCAATAAGGACGCAGTTTTCCTCCATCATGTTTTTCTTAACATTATCACCATCACAGACGAAATAGCCAATCACTCCATCGGCTTCATTGAGGACGACATAAGGGTCAGGGACAATCCCACCCCTCTTGGTGAATTCTTTCCAACCGATTTCTGTTCTCAACGGTGTTCCTGTTCGTTCAGCGTTGTTTGCTGAATAGAGCTCGACGGTTTTCAGTGCGTCTTCCGTCTGAAACTTTCGGACTTGATATGTGGGAACAGCCTCTTGTGAATCTTTGGTATTAAATTCCACGTATGTTTCGGGTATCACAGTTGCGTAGCCAAATTTATGATAGAAGTTTGGAACAGCGAAGAGCATGGAGACATCGTATCCGTTTTCGTTCATGAACGCTATGGTGTGCTCCATGACGTGCCGAGAATATCCCTTGTTCCGATGTTCTTCCTTCGTACCGACACCGGCGATGCCGCCCATCTTGAGTTGTGCAGATCCGAATCGCATCTGGTATTCACGGAGAGTGACCCCGCTCACATCTTCTTCGTCTTCAGTTGAAAGTGAGAATGCCCAGACATTTATAGCCGGTCGATCCACCGAATCCGTAATATCATGGTAGTCGATTTTCATAGAACACCTCTGTTGCTGTTGGGTTCGCTCCTCAACCTATTGAAATGTCACAAATTCCTTTCAACTCCTAGAGCACTCCACGGGCTCGATTGCAGACGCCCACCGAATGGGCAAGCCTCAGACGTCGTCCTCTTGGTCGGTCAGCCAAGAGGATTTGATGGTTCGCCACTCCTCGTCGGTCATCGTGCGTCGCCAATACGGGGAGATCGAAGCCTTTTTTCTATCGATCCCGCGTTCGGACAATAGGTGCTTGCGCACCACTCGAACCTCGCCAGCCTCCCCGTGGACGAACACATCCACCGGCCCCGGAGCGAAGTCCAGGCTAGCAACCGCGTCGGGTAGCAGCGCTATAGGGTCTTCGGCGCTGCGCCGATGCAACCAAGTGATGTTGACATCGCCAAGCGTGGCAAGCGTCAGCTCGTCATCGGGACCGTCGACTACCACCAACACCACCGCGCGAGCTCCTGGTGCGAGGGTCTCCAGCGATGCGCCAATGGCCGGTAGAGCGCTCTCGTCGCCGGCCATGAGGTGCCACGCCGCATCGGGGTCAGGAGCGTATGCGCCGCCCGGACCCTTGAATTGGAGGCAGTCACCCGGCTGGGCTCGCTGCGCCCAAGGGCCTGCGTAGCCATGGTCGCCATGGGTGACGAAGTCGATGGTGAGCTCCCGCTGGTCGCCGTCCCACCGGCGTACCGTGTACCGGCGGGCTCGGGGGTGGTATTCGACGTCGACGGCTTCAAGGTCATCCGGGTCGAACGGTGCCGTGTAGGGCGCTCCGGCGGGGATAAACTGAGCGTTGATGTACTGATCCGAATAGGGGGTAGGAACAAACTCGTCTAGGTCGCCGCCGCCCAACACGACGCGCACCATCGACGGGGTCAGGCGCTGGGTGCTTCGCACTTCTCCATACATGGGTCTGCCTCCCTTTTTCAGTCGCTTCACGCCCTGCTGAGGCGCGGCCATCGGGTCATATGGCTATGATTTATAGACCACACCCTATATTTTGTGGTTTGGTATTGGTATTTTTTGTTTGGTAAGCTATAAAAATGTTTTATTAACCAAACAATTGAACTATAAATAAAACAAACGTTGGGCATATGTCAACATCTTTTAATGAATTAGAGGATTTCACCGAGCCATATTTCCCTTGCTTGGACATGAGAGAACGCCGTTTATTCTTCCTGTCCGTAGGCTTGCAACAACTCCAGAAGGTTGCGCCATACTCAGAACATTTTTTCACAGGAGGAACGAAATGACTTCCAACCAAGACTGGTGGCCAGATCAACTGAGCCTGAAGGGTCTCCGCCAGAATTCTCCCCTGTCCGATCCGATGGACGAGGATTTCGACTACGCCGAGGCGGTTAAGACCCTCGACGTCGATGCGCTGAAGCAGGACATCGAAGAGGTGATGACGACCTCGCAAGATTGGTGGCCAGCCGACTACGGCCACTATGGGCCACTCTTCATCCGCATGACGTGGCACGCCGCCGGCACGTACCGCATCAGCGACGGCCGCGGCGGTGGAGGCTCCGGCCACCAACGCTTTGCGCCCCTCAACAGTTGGCCCGACAACGCGAGCTTGGACAAGGCGCGCCGCTTGCTCTGGCCGATCAAGCAGAAGTACGGCCGACAACTCTCGTGGGCCGACCTGCTCATCTTCGCCGGCAACTGCGCCCTAGAGTCGATGGGGTTCAAGACCTTTGGTTTTGCCTTCGGACGTCCGGACGTCTGGGAGGCGGACGAGACGGACTGGGGCGACGAGACGACATGGCTCGACGATGAGCGCCACGACGCCGACGGAGACCTCCAGGGCCCGCTCGGTGCCGACCACATGGGCCTGATTTACGTGAACCCAGAGGGGCCGAACGGCAACCCGGACCCGTGCGCTGCAGCACAGTACATTCGCCAGACGTTCAAGCGCATGGCGATGAATGACGAGGAAACGGTTGCGCTGATTGCCGGCGGCCACACGTTCGGCAAAGCACATGGTGCCGCCGCTGAGGATAACGTCGGTCCCGAACCAGAGGGGGCCAGCATGGAGGAGCAAGGCTTCGGCTGGACGAACAGCCACGGCAGCGGCAAAGCCGGTGACACGATCACCAGCGGCCTAGAAGGTGCCTGGACCAATAACCCGGTGAAGTGGGACAACAACTTCATGGAGAATCTGCACGCCCACGAGTGGGAGCTGACGAAGAGTCCGGCTGGCAAATGTCAATATGCCCCCAAGAATGCCGATGAAGTAGCCACCGTGCCGGACGCGCACGATCCGTCGAAGAAGCACGCCCCCATGATGCTCACCACGGACCTCTCACTGAGGGAGGACCCGGACTACGCGCCGATTTCCAAGCGCTTCCTCGAAAACCCCGCGGACCTCGAAGACGCCTTTGCCAAGGCGTGGTTCAAGCTGCTCCACCGCGACATGGGACCCCTTAGTCGGTATGTCGGGCCCTTGGTTCCCACAGAGCCGCAGTTGTGGCAAGATCCCGTCCCCGCCGTGGATCACGAGTTGGTCGGGGAGCAGGATGTCGCCGACCTCAAGGCCAAGGTCCTCGCCTCGGGATTGTCCGTTTCTCAACTGGTTTCGACCGCTTGGGCGGCGGCAGCATCGTACCGCGGCACCGACAAACGCGGTGGCGCGAACGGCGCGCGCATCTGCCTCGCCCCGCAGAAGGACTGGGAAGTGAATGACCCAGCCGCACTCAGCACGGTGCTGCAGACGCTGGAGCAGATCCAGGCGGATTTCAACAATTCGCAGGACGGTGGCAAGAGGGTCTCTCTCGCCGACCTGATCGTCTTGGCCGGGTGCGCCGGCGTCGAGCAGGCTGCCCAGGCTGCCGGTCACGACGTGCAGGTTCCCTTTGCACCGGGGCGCACGGACGCGTCGCAGGAGTGGACCGACGAGGAATCGTTTGCCGTGCTCGAACCCACCGCAGACGGGTTCCGCAACTACCTCCAGGCAGGGCAGGAAGGCAAGCCGGAAGACCTGCTGGTGGAGCGAGCCTGCCTGCTGACGCTGACCGCGCCCGAGATGACCGCGCTCCTCGGCGGCCTGCGCGTCTTGGATGCGAACACCGGGCAGTCTGAGCACGGAGTGTTCACCGATCGGCCGGGGACGTTGAGCAATGACTTCTTCGTGAATCTGCTCGACATGAACACCGAGTGGAACGCGACCTCCACAGCGCAGGACGTGTTCGAGGGACGCGATAGCCAGACCGGTGATCGCAAGTGGACCGGCACTCGGGTGGACCTCGTCTTCGGTTCAAACTCCGAGCTCCGAGCCTACGCGGAAGTCTATGGATGCGACGATGCGCGGGAGGTGTTCGTGCGCGACTTCGTGGCCGCGTGGGACAAGGTGATGAATCTCGATCGCTTCGACTTGGCGTAATCTCAGGGGGTGCTCGTAACGGTGGTTGCTGGAACTGCCACCATACTTGCTCCTTGAGCTTTGGCAATACCGAGGTCGTCCGGTCCCTGACCAGCCGTCCTTTCCGATGGCTGGTCAGGTCTCGTCACAAGGCAGGTCCGACCACTGGGCTTGTATTAGAGTGCAGGTCGTTGGAGTTGCTCCACTGTTTGGGGGACTTGCCGTACAATCGCTTGAACTCCCGACTGAACTGGGAGGTACTGACATAGCCCACTGCAAAAGCAGCGTCGTTCACGTTCATGCCCCCGGCTATCATCATGGCCGCATTGTTCAGCCGTAGTGATTTCACAAATTGAATGGGAGACATAGTGGTGGCCTGTTTGAACTTGCGGTGGAATACGGCCCGGCTCATACCCACCTGCGTGGCCATGTCTTCGATTGTGACCGGTTCATGCAGGCGAGTTGACAAAAACTCGATGGCTTTTGCAATTTCGTTGCCCACACCAAATGCGCGTCTCGCGGAGTACCCGGCACCTCCATTCAGAATGGCGTAGTACACTTCGCGCAATCGCCCCTTGCCAAGCACCGCTGTATCCACGGTATTGCCACCTAGCTGCAGCAGGCGCAGCAGGGCCCCAGTGAACGCTTCATCCCAACCAGCTAGGGCAAATCCTTGAGGCAGCGGCTCTCCTTTGGGTTGCCGAATGGAACCAGCGGCAGTCTCCATCTCAATTGCCAGTTCTGTCATTACTTGGGTATCGAGGGAAATGAATACCCCCAACAGGGGATTATCCGGCGAGGCCTTGGGAGTGCCCGCTTCCACCGGCATAGACATGGTGCAGCACATATAGTTGCTGCTGTCATAGACATATGTCTTTCCATCCAAAATGGCTTCCTTAAACCCGTTCACGATGGCCACCACCACCGGCTCGTACACGGCTGGAGAACACCGAACGGGTTCGGTCACTCTAAATAGACGCACCCCGTCTATTCCTGTTTCCGCAATCCCATCCGTGGGAATTCTCTTTTCGATGAGCTCTTTAATTTGATGTTTACTCATGTAACCATTATAGTATCCAAAATGCAAAAAAGCAATATAAATGATATAAATAGGCATATTTTAGAGATCAAATGGCCTATTTTTTTAAAATTTGAGAGTTATATTTGTTTGTGATCGGGCAAGACACCTTTCAAAGAACTCAGGAGATGAACAAAATGCAACGAAGAATTATCATCCTTTCAACAATCATCGGGGTTGCTTGGTTGCTGATGGTCCAAGCAGACACCAGAGCCCAAAATCCTCAAACAGCTACCGGAGCATCAATAATGAAAAACAAAGTCAATATCGCAGAACTGAAATCGGGAGCAAACAACATTACCTTTATCAGTCAAGGTCACAGCTTGGCAGCCAATCTGTACCTGCCCGAAGACTTCGACGCATCCAAGAAGCATCCCACCGTCATCTTTTCGGGGCCCTTCAACCAAGTGAAGGAACAGACCGGTGCAGTTTATGGCCAAAAACTGGCCGACAAAGGATACGTTGCCTTGGTGTTTGACCATATCGGATACGGCGACAGCGAAGGAGAGATTCGCAACTTCGAAAACGGATTCGTAAAGATGGAAAGCATCCGAGACGGGATCAGCTTTCTTGGAACCCTGCCCTTCGTGGACCGCAACAGGTTGTTTGGCCTGGCATCTGCGCCAGTGGCGGTTACATGTCTATTGTGGCAACCACAGACAAGCGCCTAAACGCCATTGCAACGGTGAGCGGTATGATGGACAACACCGCAAGCTATTTCGGTGCCATGACCAAGGAACAAATTCTACCCCTTTTCCAAATGGCCAATGCCGCCCGTCAGAAAGCATATGAAACCGGAGAAGTGGATTACTACGATGCCCTAGGGTTGGCATCGCTTGACCTAGAGCAGTTGGATAAAGATTCCGCCCAGTACGAGGGATACGACTTCTACATGACGGAGCGAGCTGGATCGCAGACCTATCGGAACTACAGCCACGAAGCGCCGGAGTTCTTGATGGAGTCGGCCCCGTTGACTAGCGCGATTGCCTTGGCCCCGTATCTCTACACCCCATACCTCGGTATCTATGGAGAAGGAGCCTTGAAAGACACCGGCCCCCTGACCGTCGCCTACTACAACGCCGCCAGCCAACCCAAAGACCTGTACGAAGTGAGCGGGGCTTCTCACGTGAGCCTGTACGACATCGACAAAGATGTGGACCGGGCCGTGGGTAAAATGGACGAATTCTTCAAGCGGCACGGCAACTAGTGTTCGTGCGCGACTTCGTGGCCGCGTGGGACAAGGTGATGAATCTCGATCGCTTCGACTTGGCGTAATCTTAGGGGGTGCGGGACGGCAAGGCCCGCACCCCCATCCTCTATCCGCTGGTGGACGACGGGTGCTTATATTACTATTCATTTGAATCAAGTATAACATTACCAACAGAGGCCTTGCCGGCTGCCCGCACGTCCGCGCGTTGGTGCGATCCTGCGAGCATCCCGGCAGCAAGGGAGGTGCCACATGTATTTCGTAGTTTTCGCGACTCACAAAGCAGAAATGGGACAGGAAAGGCTTCGATTGCAGGATGCATTCGCCGCCTACCTTCACGATCATACCCATCATCCTGATGTGACCGTTCATCATGGTGGGCAGACGCTCAGCGAAAGTGACCAGACCGTTACCGGCCTGGTCCTCGTGCTCGAAGCTCCCTCGCTCGAGGTGGCACAGGCATTTGTCGCCGACAGTCCCTATGCTCAAGCGGACATCTTCGCCGAGTCCCACATCCGCCCATGGAACTGGTTGACGGGACGCCCTAGCTGAGCGCGTTGCTAGACCGCCCAGCCCCGTTGGGTCCTCGGAGGATTCCCTGGGGGAGGGTTGCTGACGGACGATGCCGAACTCAAGCCGACACAGAAAGAATACGCCTCCCCGGGCGTGAGGATCACAAGGTGTGCGTGGGCTAGCCGAGGGGTCTCGTGAGCAGCCGTGACGAGCAAAGCGCTTCTAACGTTCAATACGAACCGGACGAGAATCCTCCGGCGCTCGTGTCTCTGGGCAGTGGCCTGCAGCTAGTAGTTCTCGGCATAACAAGCATCATCTTTATCCCCACTATCGTCATCCGGGCCAGCGGCGGAACCGATGCGTACCTGTCCTGGGCCGTGTTCGGCGCGGTCGCCGTCAGTGGCATCTGCACGGCTCTGCAAGCGTTTAGGCTGAGCCGGGTCGGAGCGGGATACCTGCTCTTTATGGGGCCCGCCGGAGCCTATATCGGGGTCTGCGTCAGCGCGCTCAGCGAGGGTGGTCCAGCATTGCTCGCCACCCTCGTCGTTGCATCATCGCTCGTCCCGATCGCGATTTCGCTGCGGCTGGCCCTGTTCAGGCGGCTTCTCACACCGACCATCGTCGGTACCGTGAATATGCTGATACCGGCGACCGTGCTGCCGGTCGTATTCAGTCGCTTGGCCGACGCGCCGCACGACACGGCGCTTAGTGCGCCGCTCACCGCGGTAGCGACGGGTCTGGTCATCGGTGGCATCTCCCTGAAGGCAGGGGCAACGCTGCGTTTGTGGGCTCCGCTCATCGGGGTGATAGCGGGTTCGGTTATTGGCGGGTCGTTGGGTCTCTATGACTTCGACCTGATTGCCCGGGCCTCGTGGATCGGTTTGCCACAAGGCCACTGGCCGGGTATCGGACTCGACCTCGGTCCGGCCTTCGTGGAGCTCCTGCCGGCCTTCGCGTTCGTGGCCCTCATCGGCGCCATCCAGACGATCACCGGGGCGGTCGCCATCCAGCGCGTGTCGTGGCGTCGGCCGCGGGCTGTGGATTATCGGGCGGTGGAGGGTGCGGTGACCGCGGACGGCATCGGCAAACTGCTATCCGGCATCACAGGGATTGTGCCGACTCAGACCATTGGAGTTAGTGTCCCTACGGTCGAGCTGACGGGGGTTGCGGCCCGCCGCGTGGGAATCGTTGCCGCTGGCCTGCTGATTGGGCTGGCGTTCCTGCCCAAGATCCTTGCCATGATACTGGCGATACCCAGCCCGGTCGTCGTCGCCTATCTGACCGTCGTGCTGGCGCTGACCTTCGTCCGTGGGATGACGGAGGTGGTGCAGGGTGGGATCGATCATCGCAAGGCGCTGATCGCCGGTGTCTCCTTCTGGGTCGGCGTCGGCTGCCAGAACGATCTCTTATTCCCCGAGCTTCTCGCGGAGTTGGGGGGCGGCCTGCTGGGGAACGGCATAACAGCCGGGGGTATCGTGGCGATCCTCATGACCCTGTTTCTGGAAGTGACGGCACCCCGCCGCAGCCGGATCGAAGTGGAGCTCGATATGTCCGTGCTGCCGAAGATCAGGGAGTTCCTCAATGCGTTCGCATCCCGCAACGGCTGGGGGGCGGAAATGGTCGACCGGCTCGACGCCGCCAGCGAGGAGACGTTGCTGACGCTGATCGAGCAGGACGAGGGCCGGGAGCGACGCGAGCGGCGGCACCTGCTCCTGAAGGCGCACAAGGAGAGCAGCGGCGCGGTCCTCGAGTTCATTGCCGCGGCAGGCAAGGAGAATGTTCAGGACCGGATCGGATTGCTGGCGGACCGGCCCGACGATGTGCTGATGGAGCGGGAAGTCTCGCTACGGCTGTTGCGGCACATCGCGTCCTCTGTTCGCCACCAGCAATTCCACGACACGGATATCGTGACAGTCCACGTGAAAGTTCCGGAGACGGGCCATGGGAGTCGTTAAACCTACCGGCGCAGCGGAGGGTGCCAGCGCTCGGGGGGAAGCGACGAAGCCGCTGAAACATGAAGAAGAGTTCGAGCGGACTTGGACCGACCCAAGCAACACCCGAATCGAGCTGTCTCCGGTTGACATCAATCTGGTGCTCGCCCAGTATTACCGCACGAACAAACCGCTCAAGTTTACCCGGACCATGCTGTGGGACATGGAGGTGAAAAAGGCGTTCCGGCCCGACCTCTATATTCCTTCTGTTGTAACGGCGGGCAGCTCCCACTATTGGCACCGGCAGGCGGCGGCCGACGGAGCCGAATCCTTCGTGCGATGCTCGCGGCAGCGCCTCTGGCTTAAGCCGTCCGAGCACGGGTTGGTCCTCGAACAGGTCTTCCTCAACCCTGCGCGGCAGAGTGCCACTTTCATCGGAGCAGCACAACTCCTCGACAAGGACGGAAACTTGCTTCGAGCAGGCGAAGGACAGCCGCTCTTTCACGTTGAGCATTCGGTCGATGGTCGCGAACTGCGACCTCTGAACCTGTGGCGCATCGTTTACCTCACGGACAGACCCGAGCAGAAACTGATCGAGCGGTTCACGCTGGCGAAGGAGGTGTGGCTGCGTGAGTTCGTCGAAATCTACATCCGACGGGATTTGAAGATCGAGTTGATCCGGAGATCACCCACCGAGAAACCTGCAGGAAAGCGCTAGGTGAAGATCCTGGACATCCGCCACGTGGGGTTGCTGTCGCCGGCGATCGCGGCCCACACCGACTACTACCTTGAGGTCTGGGGACTCCAATCGGCCGGAGAAGACCGGCACGCGCGATATCTCCGCGCCGCGTCAACCGAGCACCACGTTCTCAGCCTGCATCCAG
Source organism: Candidatus Latescibacterota bacterium (assembly GCA_965116675.1). GTDB lineage: Bacteria > Latescibacterota > UBA2968 > UBA8231 > UBA8231. The sequence continues at coordinate 3,732,892 of OZ220721.1, read as the reverse complement.
CCGACCGGCGTGGGCTCCACCACCTATCCTTCAGCCTTGACGGACGCGAAGCAGTCGACGCGGCGGCAACCGAACTCGAACGGCGGGGAACTACCCTCGTGGCGCAGCCGGGCGACCTAAGCAAACCCGGCGGCGGATACGGACTGAGGTTTCTCGACCCGGAGAACCGCTGCATTGAGCTGTCGGCCGGCGTGGCCGAACACCCGAACGGTGGGTCTGCCAAGAAAGTCGCCCCCCGTCGGCTGTGCCACGTGGGTCTCAACACTCCGCGTTTCGAGCAGATCGTGGAGTTCTACACCGATTTTCTTGGGTTTCGGGTTTCAGATTGGAATGAGGACCAGATGGCCTTCCTGCGATGCGACCGGAGACATCACGTCATTGTCTTCAGTCGCGCAGATTACGCATCGGTCAACCATGTTGCGTACGCGATGGCGAACGTGGACGACGTGATGAAAGGGATCTCCAACCTGCGTGCCCGAGGGCAAGAACCCGACTGGGGACCGGGGCGTCACGGCCCGGGCAACAACATCTTCTGCTACTACAAGGATCCGGCTGGATACGTGAACGAATTCTCCAGCGACATAGAGTTCATCGAAGACGAAGCAACTCACGAACCCGCGGTGTGGAGACGGGTGCCGGAAACTGCGGACCTCTGGGGTACGGCAGGGGTGCCCAGCCCCGACATTCGGAAGGCGATGGCCGGCGACCCTGATCCCGGCTGGGCCGTGAAGGAGGAAACGAATGAAACTCGTCCTGTTCGATGATGCCAAGACCGGCCTACTCTGCGATGGCCGGGTAGTTGACCTCAGTCCGGTACTCGGCAGCTTGGCTGAGCAGCCCGCGCAATGGCGCATGGAAGCGGTTATCGAAGCCTTCGATGAGTACCGCCCGCAGTTCGAGCAGTTGGCAGAGAGCGAGCAGGGCGTACCCAGCGATTCCGTGCAGATCCTTGCGCCGCTGCCGAGGCCGCGCCACCTGCTCTGCGCATTCTCGAACTACCTCGAACGGGAGGGCGCGCAGAGACGCAACCTCGATTTCTTCTACAAGGGCGCGACGAGCATCGTCGGCACGGGAACGACGATAGAGGTACCCGACCTAAAAGGCGCATTGGCCTATCAGCCAGAGCCGGAGATCGCATACGTGATCGGCAAGCAGGCGCGGCATGTGTCCGAGGAAGACGCCATGGACCACGTCTTCGGGTACGTCAACTTCATCGACGTGTCTTGCCGGGGGCTGCAGGCGCGGCGCACCACCTTCCTCTCCAAGGGGATCGACGACTGGGCGCCGATGGGCCCTGCACTCGTCACCAAAGACGAGATCGCCGACCCGCAGGACGTACGGGTGCGGCTGTGGCTGAACGAGGAGCTTCAGCAGGACTACAGCACGTCGGCGATGGCGTACCCAATCGCTGAGCAGATCGCTTGGCTCAGCCAGTACATCACCCTCATGCCCGGCGACGTGATCGCGTGCGGCACGCACCACGGGGGCCTCTGCAACATCAACGACGGGGACCGCGTCGACGTCGAAGTCGACGGGCTGGAGCGGCTCTCCATCGCAGTGCGCTCACATGCGCCAAGGCTCACCGAGCGCTGGCGTCCGCCCGGCGCGATACAGGTCCGGCTACTGCATAGCGAAGCGCAAGGGCAGATAGGCACGAGTTACAAAAACATAATGTCAGATATCGGAAAATTCTTTCGCGAAAACGGATACTATTTCGCCAAAAAGATCTACTCCGCTGAAGAGGTTAAGGTGATGGAAAGCGACTTTGATCGGGTCGTGGATCAGCTCCTCAAAAGCGATGAGAACGTCAATGCGCGCTGGAAAAGCAGATTAACGGATGCCCTTGACGGTGGTGAATCTGTTATCATCCATACCCACAATATCCAGGGCTTCTCTGCTGTTTGGATGCAGGCGTTCTTGCAAGAGAAGTTTCTCGATACCACTGAAGCTATCCTCGGACCGGATATTATGCTTCACCATTCCAAACTCTTCTGCAAACCGCCGGAGACAGGTTCCCCGTTTCCGATGCACCAAGATTGGCAGTACTTTCCCTCTGTCAAAGACACGATGATAGCTGCTATCATCTACGTCTCGGAAGCCACTGATGAGATGGGGTGTGTACGGGTCTACCCAGGTTCTCACAAGCAGCTCGGACGCACAGGTGGCATGATAGGAGACGGTGCTAATGCTGAGGTTACTGATCGATACCCGATTGAGAACGCGACCGTTTTGGAGGCGGAACCGGGAGACGTGCTTTTCTTTAGTTACTTTACCCTGCACGGTTCAATGCCAAACTATTCCAACAAAACGCGGAAAAGCGTTCTCGTCCAGATGCACGCTGGTGACGATGGAATCGAAGCCGAAAATTCCCACACCAACGTCCAATTGGTACTTCGCGGCTGGAACCATCTCGCAACCCGCTCTTCTGTTGGAGGCATTAGATAGGGAAATATTGTGAGACGGCGCAGGACGATCTACCACAACGACGCGCGGCACTCGTACCTGTGGCACTTCGAGCCGCCCATGCGCCTCGAGGACGCTTGGATACCCATCGACGAGGTGGCAGGTACAGCCGTCGACACCTTCAGCTACTGCGTCGAGCGCGGCGACGGTGCCTTCTACCCCACGAAGGTGGGGAAGATGTTCGCCGTCGAGGACGGCAAGCCGCGGTCGGAGCAAAATTACGCGTGGCGGGCGGCGGCGTGCATGCTCAGCCTGATGGAGCGCGGCCTCGACCCGCTGCGGGTGCTCGTCGACCGCGCCCACGAGCACGGCTTGGACTTCATCGCCAATCTGCGCCTGCAGCGGCTCGGCGGTGTGTACCCGGAGTTGGAGATCGAGAACGGCGGTGTCGGCTGGGCCGAGGAGCGCGTCCGGGACCTCAAGTGCGATGTGCTGCGCGAGCTCGTCACTGAATACCCCATCGAGGGTGTCGAGCTGGATTTTACGGCAGCCTTCAGCGAGCGCGGGTACTTCTACTTCAACGACGGAGGGACTCCCGAGAACACGGCGGCCATGACCGAGTGGGTGCGGCGCGTAGCGGAGATGGTGCGCTCGCGTCCGGGCGAGCCTCGGGTGGTGGGCGCGCGGATCTTCCCCACGGAGAAGGGCAACCTCGAGCAGGGCCTCGACGTGAGGACGTGGCTCGGCGAGGGGCTGCTCGACTTCGTCGTGCCGGTGGCCTACATCTACACCGTTCTCGATCCTGACATGCCCTTCGACTGGGTGGTCGGGCCAGCCCACGCTGCGGGTGCCTCGGTCTATGGATTCCTGCAGCACTACACGCAGGACCAAATCGTCGGTGCTAGCGGCAGGCGGCACCCCAGCTTGGAGCACTTTCGGGCCGCTGCGGCCAACTACTGGGAGAAGGGCGTCGACGGCCTGTACACTTGGATGATGGACTGGCCCCTCGGCGACGCGGAGCGCAACATCCTCACCATGATCGGCTCGCCGCAGCTCGTCCGCGAACGCGACAAGCGCTATGCCCTAGCCCGCAAGTACGACGGCGCGGCACGGGTCGATTATCGCCACTACATCCCGCACGAACTTTCTCCGCCCCTCCCCACCGCGGCTCACCAGATTCCCTTCACCATCGCCGACGACATCGCCGCGGCCGACAGCCGCGTCAGCGGGACGACGCTGCGCATCTACCTGACCAACGTCGTATCTGCGGACCGGTTCAACATTGCCCTGAACGGACACTCGCTGGTCGGCGAGACGTGCCGCCGCGTGTGGAAGCAGGACGACGCCTATCCCTACACCAACCCGCGGAACCACTGGCTGGAGTTCGATCTCGTCGACTGCGTGCCCCGCAAGGGCGAGAACCTCCTAGAGGTGTCGCTGGAGAGTCGACCGGCCGGTCTGACCGGAAGCGTCACCATCCAAGAGGTAGAGGTGGAGGTGCGCTACAGCCCGTATCCAGTGGGGCTAGGGGGTTCCACGCACGATCTGAGGTGACGCATAAAGATCGGGCCTGGCCTCGTTGGCTGTGAAGCAACCGGACGATCGCGCTTTATCTATTGCATCTCTCGAGACCTCGGTGACGATCATGCCTTCCACGGGCGCGTGTTCGTCGATGAACTGACCGTTCGGATTGATCGCGAAGGCGAGCCCGGGAAACCATGCGTTGCCGCTTTTTCCCGCCTGGTTGGCGTAGAAAATGTAGAGCGCATTGTCCACGGCCCTTGCTGGCAGGACTTGGGCGGCCAACTGTCGATGTTCGGCGGCCTGTTCGGTCTGATCGCCGTCGGGGGTGACGTTGTCAGCACAGCCGCTTGCACCCACCGCGAGGAGGAAAAAGTCCGCGCCCTCCTGTGCGGCGGTGCGGAAGATCTCCGGAAACCTCAGGTCGTAGCAGATCCCCACGCCGAAGGTCCAGCCTTGCGATGTCACAACGGGTAACTGGCTCCCCGGTTCGAACCAAGCCCGCTCGGTTGCATTCGGGATGTGCAGTTTGGTGAAGGTCGCGAGGTACCCGCCGGGCCCTACGATGTAGGCGCTGTTGCGATAGCGCTCACCCGTCGGCTCGATGGTACCGACAACAAGGGTCATGTCGAGCTCGCGGCAGAGCGATTCGAGGAACGGAACCGATTGCTCGGCCGCTGCTTCTGCGACCCGCATGGACTCCTCGGGGGGAATGTCCGACTTGTTCATCGAGCCGGTGATGCACTCTTCGGGAAAGAGCGCAAACGCGGCACCTTGCTCGCGAGCCTTGCTCGACCACTCGGCAATTCGGTCGAGGTTGGTCGTGGGGTCGCCCATCGAGCTGTGCATGGCGACCGATGCGACATATGTTTCACTACCCCTTATCATCCCGGTAATATATGGCACCGTGCTCGAGGCGGGAATGCTGGTTGATCAGAATGTTGACAGAGTTGGTCGTAATGAGATGGCGTATCTGTCTTGGTCAGGGCCCTCTCTCTTCCACGATTTGTAGTTCGGCAGTATCCACTTCACTGGCTCCGAAATATCCCAATGCATATCGCTGGGGATTGGTCAGATTCTCTATGTTGCCCCTAATCAGCGACGCAGGCGTAGGGAAGAGGGGATCTTGCCCTGTTTCCTCGAAGAGCAGGAAGTAATATTCAAAGGCCTCTTTCGATAAGGAGAGCTGTCTCACGAGGACCAACTGATCCGATTTTACCGTGGCTTCTTGGTTGGGTTCGAAACCGATGACGTGCTCTCCGTCAAAAAACTCATCCGATCCGACAAAGTTGAGCGAATTACCAGGATCGGGCTCTGCCTGCAGTACGCCGTCCGCGAATTGCTCCCACAAATAGTAATCTTCGCGACCTGGGACGTCTTGATAGTCGATCTTTACTCGAATGCCTCCGTCCTCGAACGAATTGGCCTTCTCAAACTGCTGGTAGATCGAGTCGATGGGCGCGACGGGAAGTAGTGTTTCGACTGCTCGATAGGATTCGCCGTTAAGGTCAATTTCAAGGGTGTAGGTCCTGCCGACTTCTGGCCGCATGTCCCTGTTTTCGTACATGCCGGCTTGGCGCGAGGACTCAGCGAAGAGGTAGGTGGTGCCCTCATCGTCGTGTACGATCACCTCTGCTCCGCTGACCACAGGTGTGGCTTCATTGCTGAAATAGGGGGCTGTGGTCGACAATCTGATTGACTGCGCGACTTCGCGATCATCTAGGTGGCGCTCGATGCGACCTTCAACGACGAGTCGTTCCGGTCCTTCTTCTACATCGATATTGACGACTCTCTCACATCCCATGAGCACGGGGACTGACAGCCAGATGGCGATTAGTATGTTTTTCATATTTAGAAGTTCCGGTTGTAGGTTATGCTGGGCAGGATTCCGAAAAGGGATGTTTGTACGGCTTCGGTGACAAGCTTGTCGTTCTGGTTTTGCCGCACGTAGACTGAGGCGGGGTTGCGTCGGTTGTACACGTTGTAGATGGTAAAGGCCCAACTGTTTTCATTGGCTGTCGTGTAGGTCAGTCCCAGATCCAGGCGGTGATAGGCTGGCAGGCGAGCCCCATGGCGGGTCTCGTACTGAGGAACAATAAAATTGGCGAATTCGTAGCGGCTGGCCGGGAGGGTGGAGGGCGTACCTGTGGCAAGGACGAGATTCGTAGACAGTGACCAGCGGGGTTTGAGCGCGTATACCGTTGTCAGGGTCAGGTCGTGTGTCTTGTCGTTGCTGGCTGGATAGTACCTCCCGTTGTTGATGCCCGGATCGCCGTTACCTAGTCCAGGGACTTGTCGCTCGGTGCGCGACCACGTGTACCCCAACCAACCGGTTAATTGTCCGGTGCGCTTGCGCACCATCAGCTCTACGCCATAGGAACGGCCCTCGCCCTTTAGTAGCTCGGTTTCCAGGTTGTTGTTGACGGTCAGGTCGGCCCCGTCGACGTAGTCGATCTGGTTGTTCATTTTCTTGTAGTAGGCTTCGATCGAGGCTTCGTACGTGTTGTCCTGGAGATTTCGGAAGTAGCCGGCGGCGATCTGGTCCGCTGTTTGCGGTTCAACAAAAGGTCCGCTGGGCCTCCAGATGTCCAATGGCTGGGACGCGGTAGTATTGGAGATGAGGTGGATATACTGCCGGATGCGATTGTAGCTCACCTTGATCGAGCTGGACTCTGTTAAGGACCATCGTGCCGACGCTCGGGGCTCCAGACCAGCAAAGCTCTGTATGTTTTCTCGCTCCTCAAACGAGATGACGCTATCGACCACGCCCGCTTCGTACCGGCCTAGGGTCTCGTTGTAGACGATGGGTTGATTATCGCGATAGGTGGGAAGGTCTTGGGCACCCTGACGTCTGAACGCTGAGAGACGCAACCCGTATTGGAGGGAGATACAGTCGGTGAGTTGATGGTCCAGGCTGAGGTACGCGCCTGGCTCTATGGCGTTTTGTTGATCCAGTTCCGTTGGCACAACAGAGGACACTTCCCCAATGGGTTTGATAGTGCCGGGGGTAAAGCTGTAATGGATGGTACTCGCGCCGAAGTTGACCGCATTTCCTTCGCTCAGTGAGTAGGAAAAATCCGCTTTGAGCTTGTAGTTGGTTATGTGTGATAACCAATTGTGTTCCGCGCCTGCCGTGAATGTATCGCTATCGTAGCTGTACCTGCTGAACACTCCCGTGAAATTCGCGAAGAGTCGCCGGCTGAAGAGGTTCCATCGGATGGCGGCTGTGGTATTCCCCCACGCGTTGCCGAAGATGTCCGCTACTTTGAACGCGTCTCTGCCACGATAGCCCGAGACAAAGAGCCGGTTGTTGTCGTTGATATTGTAGTTGCCTTTGAAGTTGACGTCGTAGAAGTGGGCGGTGCTCTTGTCACTGCTAAACGCGTTGTAGAAGATGTCGCCGTATGAACGGCGAGCGGCGATCACGTAGGATCCGCGACCGTTGGCGACTGGTCCTTCAAGGAGCAGTCGCCCCGAGAGGAGGCCTATTCCCGCTTTGCCGCGGAACTCTTTGGCATTGCCCTCCTTTTGTCGCACGTCCAGCACTGAAGACAAGCGTCCGCCATATTGCGCTGGGATACCGCCTTTGTAGATCTTGATATCTTTGGTGATGTCGGCATTGAAAACTGAGAAGAAGCCGAAGAGATGAGCGGCGTTATAGACGATGGCTTCGTCGAGTAGGACGAGATTCTGATCTGCTGCGCCACCGCGCACGTTGAAGCCCGCAGCCCCTTCGCGTACGGTCGTCACTCCCGGCAACAGTTGTATTGTTTGTACCACGTCTGCTTCGCCCAATACAGCCGGCGTGCGCTGTATGGTCTGTATGTCCAACTCGGCTGCGCTCATTTCGATCGATTCGACATGCTCATCGGCTTGGTGTGCGCTCACAGCGATCTGCCCTAGTTCGATGACGGCTGCCCGCATTTCGATGTTGAGCACTTGATCCTGATGCGGATCTGTCGTGCGCACGATTGATTCGTAGCCGATGAAGCTAAAGCTGATTTCATGAGCTCCTGCTGGCAGTCGTAACGAGTAATGCCCGTAGGCATTCGTGGTTGTACCCACCTGAAGGGTTGTTACAACGACGTTGACGCCCGGTAGGGCTTCGCCGTCGGCCGCATCTTTGATTTGGCCGCTAACGGTGAGTGTCTCCTGGGCTGGGCTGTTTGTGATTGTCGTGAGCAGCAGACAAGCTGTTAGGAGGGATTTGTGCATAGGTTCTTTCCTGATTAATAGCTACGTGTATGTGCGCCAAAGCCTTCTCGGTGACCATGTATTGCACAGTGCAGTGGTCATCTGACGAGCGCACAACTAATACTACGGTCCGGCTGTTAACTGAGGATTGCTGCTGTGTAACGAATTGTAATAAGATGTGAACGGTGTGAACGGTGCGGACGCACGAGTATTCGGGCACCGACAAAGAGGGGGGGTGGTCACGGATTCAGGGAAATGTGAGCAGGACGCATGTTCCTTTGTTCGGTTGGCTCGTAATATCGATCTGTCCTCCGTGTGCCTCCATGATTTTCTTGCATACGCTCATGCCCAAGCCATAGCCGCCAGTTTGTTTGGAGCGAGATTTATCCACGCGGTAGAAGGGCTCGAAGATGTGGGGGAGATCGTCTTTGGGGATGCCTGATCCGTAGTCTTGCACCTTGACAAGGATCTTCCCTTGCTCCCGCGCACAGGTGACTTCGATGGGATCTTTCGCGTTGGAGTGTCTGGTGGCATTCGAGAGGAGATTGTTGAGGACTGTTGTTACTCTTGTTGGGTCGACGCTCACTATGAGGTCTTCAGGTGAGCATTGGAGGACGACGCCAGGTTTTTGGTCTTGGTAATTCTTGCACGTATCCATTAGGAGATCAAGGATATTGATCGGTTCGGGTTGGAGTCCTCCATAGGAGCTGTTTAGGCGCTCAGTTTCGAGGATTTCCGTCACCATTGCTTCCATATGCTTGATGTTTCTGTGGAGGGTTTGCTTGGTCTTGTCGTGCTTGAGAAACTCCAGAGCTACTAGCATGCGCGTTAGCGGTGAGCGTAACTCGTGACTCACGTCGAGCAGCAACTGGTCGCGTGCCTGGAGTGACTCACGGATTTGCCGGGTCATATGGTTGAACGAGAGTGCGAGCTGGCCAAGCTCGTCGACGCTATTGGTCTTGATCTCAAAGTCGAGGTTGCCTTCCCCAATTGCTCTTACGCCCTCATGTAGTGCTTTTATGGGTTTGAGTTGGTTGCGAAGTATGAGGTAGATGGCTAAGAAGGAGAATATGACGAGTCCAAGTGAGATGAAATCATAGAGTTCATTTTGAGGTAGATGGCCGGCTTTGAGGAGATTGAGCTGATAGTGGCCATGGTCTGATTGCAGATCTACGAATATGCCTTCGCTTTCGCTTTCCTCGCTGATCATGATCCTGACTCGATCATCCTCCTCATAGGGGATCATGGCCTCTCTCTTCTTTACCTGCATGTCGGGGTCACTTTGCCAAATGACGCCGTTGCTTTCATACCTGATGTCTACTTGTAGGCTGTCTGCTGTTTGTTGTAGTCGATGCGGATCGGGTTGTGGTCCAAGGTCTGCTACAATGCCTTGTGCGTGCCTCACCATGAGGCCTGATAGGGCCGGTAGAATGCTGCTTTGTAGTTCACGTTCTTCAAGCCAGAGGAGGAGGGTTGTCGTGATTGCGACGGCGAGGAAGAACAGTAGGAAGATCCTCAGAAAGAGCGACCGCTTGATATTGAAGAGTCTCATACTGCCTCTATGGTGCCGAGGAACATGTATCCTGCACCGCGAATTGTTCGTATGTAGCGAGGGTTTTTCGGGTCGTCTTTTAGCTTGTTGCGTATTCTGGATATGAGGACATCAACTGAGCGGTCGAAGGCCTCCCAGTCTACTCCTCGAATACTCTGCATGATATAGTCTCGACTGAGGACTCTTCCCTGGCTTTGGACGAGCAGAGCCAGCATTTCGAATTCTGTTGTTGTGAGATTCAAGGCGACGCCATCGAGTGTGGCGGTGTATTTCTCCAAGCTAATTTTGAGACTGCCGACGTGGAGAAGGTCTTTCTTGGCCGGCTTGTGCCCTCGTCTGAGGACTGCTTGTATTCTCGCGACCAGCTCTCTTGCTTCAAATGGCTTGGGTAGGTAGTCGTCTGCTCCGAGTTCGAGTCCGACGACACGATCTGTGATGTCCCCACGGGCCGTGAGCATAATAATGGGCAGCGTATTTGTTTCTCGGATGGTCTTGCACACCTTGAATCCATCCAATTCTGGTAACATGACATCAAGAATAACCAAGTCGAAGTCGCTTGTTCCAAGGAGCTCAAGACCCTTAGACGGGCTGTGCACAGCGGTTGTCTGGTAGCCGAAGTCTCCCAAGTAGGTCTCTAAGAGGTCGGTGAGTTCTTGGTCATCATCGATGATTAGTATTGAATCCATTATCATGAGTCCTATGAGTCCTTGCTTCTGTAAGGAGAAGAAAACCTTGCAGTGTAAATGGATTTTTTCTGCTTTGTAACAGATATGTAACCGTGGAGGGGTGTTACGGTAGGGTGGGGTTCGGTCCAGGTACATCATTTACACATCGGTCCGTTCCGTTCAACACAGGTAGTCGACGCAGGTGGCGGCGTGGACCTTCAGCACCTGCCCGAACTCCGACGCGCGGATCTGCTCGTCGGGAACGGCGATGTTCTCCAGGTCCGTGCCGTAGATCGCCGCGGGGATGCCCCGGCGCCACCAGAAGCGGGTATCCGTGGAGCCGTAGCTGACGTTGGCCTCGATCTCACGCCCCGTGATTCGTCGCGCGTTGGCGGCCACGGCCTGCACGATCTCCTCGTCGGGGGCCGAATAGGCCGACTCCAGACACACCACCCACTCCACGTCGATCTCCCCGCGGTTGAGGCCCGTGCCGGCCAGCACCTCCTCCACCTTCTCCTGCAGGTCCTGCGTGGACACGCCGACCGGCGTGCGCAGGTCGATCTCCATGCGGCAGGCCGTGGGGATCGTGTTGCTCTGCACGCCGCCCTGAATCACGCCCACGTTGACCGTGGTCGAGTCAGCCACCCAGCCCTTGCCCGCCAGCCCGCCGTCGCGCACCTCCCGGTCCCGGCCCCGGGCGACGGCCGCGGCCACCTCGGGCGGGGTCTCGAGACGCCAGCCCTTCAGCGTCATCAAGGCCGTGGCTACGGTCATGGCCCGGGCGATGGCGTCGTCCTCCACGGGCACCGCCGCCAGGCCGCCGCCGTGGCGGGTCTCGACGACCAGCGTGTACTTGCCCTTGTGGCCGATCAGCACCTGATCCATTCTCGTGGGCTCGCTGTTCAGGCAGGCGTCACCGCGGGTCATGGGCACGTGCTCCAGCAGCCAGTCCGAGCCCCAGAACCCACCTGTCTCTTCGTCGCCCACCAGGGTCAGCGTCAACTGCCCGCGGATCGGGACGTCGAGCTCGTGGAGCAGCACCAACGACAGCAAGGAGGCCACCGATCCGGCCTTCATGTCACCGACGCCGCGGCCGAGGATGCGGCCGTCCCGGCACTCACCGGAGTAGGGATCAAAGGACCAGGCCTCTGGGTCGCCGGCCGGGAACTGGTCCAGGTGGCCGTTGAGGACGAGGTTGCGGCCGGCTTGGCGGCCCTCCATATAGGAGACTAGGCTCTGCACCGTCGGCTGCGGCTCGTACACGTCGGCCGGCAGCCCCTTCGACTTCAGGTAGCGGACCAGGTAGGCGACACAGGCGCTGGTGTCGCCGGGCGGGTTGTCGGTGGGGATGGCGACGACGTCCCGCAGCACGCCCTGGAACTCCGGCAGTCTGCGGTCGATCTCGGCGAACAGGCGTTGCTTCAGGCCTTCGGTGGTCATGCAAGCTACTCCTGTGGTGTCTGGGCAACGAGATGGATGAAAATTATAAAGGGCCTTTGAGGAGGGCTGGTCAAGCGGTGGGCCGTCTTGCCCCCTCCCTACTTGTTCGCAGTGACCGACCTGATTTATCTTCTCGCCAGAGCCAGAAGACGGCGACAACCAGCTTTTAAGTTCGCGAGGATATATTGATAGGAGAACCGCTATGCTGATCGTCGATTCTCACTTGGATATTGCCTACAACGCGCTCGAATGGGACCGGGACTTGCTCCAGCCCATCGCCAAAATACGCGAGGCCGAAGCCGGCATGGCGCAGAAGGGGCGCGGCCTGAACGTGGTAAATTTCGCCGAGCTGCGGCGCGGCGGGATCGGCCTCTTCTTCGTCACGATGGGCTGCCGGCTTGCTTCGATGGGCAAGCGCTTTGCCGGGGTGCGCACCCAGGACATTGCCTACGCCAAGTGCAAGGGCGAGTTAGCCTACTACCGCCTGATGGAGGCCAAGGGCGTCTTGCGCCAGATACGCAATCGGACCGAACTCGACGCCCATCTGGCCGAGTGGGACGACGATCCGCAGGCGACCCCGCTGGGGTTTGTCCTCAGCCTGGAAGGGGCGGACGGCATTGTGGCACCCGAACAGGTGGCCGAGTGGTGGGATGAAGGCCTGCGGGTCGTGAGTCTGTGTCACTACGGGGTCAGCTCGTACGCCCACGGAACGCAGGCTCCCGGCGGCCTGACGGATAGAGGCCGCCCCATGCTCGAAGCGTTGGAGGCGGCCGGGGTAATTCTCGATGTGAGCCACCTAGCTGAGCAGGCATTCTGGGAAGCCTTGGAGATTTTTACTGGTCCCGTGCTGGCCACGCACAACTGTTGCCGGGCTCTGTGCGATCACGACCGCCAGCTCGACGATCAACAGATCAAAGCGCTGGCTCAGCGCGGCGGCGTCATTGGCACAGCCATGGACATCTGGATGATCTCCCCCTTGTGGGACCGGGCCGCCATGGACAACACGGGCATCACGCTGGAGACTGTGGTGGACCACATCGACCACGTCTGCCAGCTAACCGGGAGCTCGCGCCACGCCGCCATCGGCACCGACTTGGACGGCGGCTACGGCAAGGAGCAGTGCCCCTCCGATCTCGACACCATCGCCGACCTGCGGAAGGTTCCCGCCATTCTCGAAAAACGCGGTTACTCGCAGACCGACGTTGCCGACATCATGCACGGCAACTGGGTCCGCTTGCTGCGCGCGGCGTGGAGATGACCAAGATCGAGTCAGAGGAGCGTTCAAATATGTCGATAGAAAGCAGTGTCTGTTTTGCGCTCGATGCCGCTGCGCTCGAAGTACGAGGTCAGTTCGATCAACTCCAATACTGCGAGCTGAAAAAGGCTATCGTCCCCAATGATATGCTCCTAGTCGAAGACGATGCGCCGGCCATCGGTCGCCCCCAAGGCGCTGAGGACCGGTCGTGGTTTGAGAAATTGCAAGAAGGGGTGATGGTGCGCAAAGGTCTGGTCTTGGATGATCCTCGCGCCCTAGCGGCCTATCTGATCTTCAACGGACGGGAAATGGACGACAATGACCATGCACTCCACATCTGTGTCAATGGTCACCACTTGATCCGACCTCCGAGCAAGATAGCCCACCCCTGTGCTCGCCACTACTACACCAGCGACTGGGGAGGCTCGCACTTCGACAACTGGTTCGTGGTGGCCGTGCCAGTGGGTGCCCTGCGGCAGGGTACCAATGAGTTCGTCCTGTGGGCCGAATCGGAGGAGACCAGTTGGGAAATCATGGTGGCTGCTGATGGAGAATATAAGCGCGGCTCTGAAACGCGACTCTGCCACCCTAACCGCAGCGCCAAGAGCCGAGACGGGGGCCAGACCTGGGATTTTGAGCACTTGGGCTGGAAAGATGAAATCGACGGGGAGTACACCATCCGCCTCAGTTTAGATCGCAGCGCACCGCAGGGCACCTTTGTCTCGTCGGTGATCGACTTGGCTACAGGAGGGGAGACAAAAAGAATCGAGAGATTGCTCGACGTGGAAGAGTGCCGGGTAGGATGGGAGGTGGACGTGCCCGAGGGAAGCGAGGTAGAAGTAGAGGCGCGTCTGGGCGATAATCCAGTGCCTACAGCCGCCGCATGGTCCCCTTTCGAGTCCGTAGCAAATTTCTCCAAGACATGGTGCGCTTCCGCCGGACGCTACTTGCAGTTCAAGATTGTCATGCACGCCCACAATCCATTGGTGACGCCGGTGTTCAAAGGTATTTCCGTGGCAGCGAAGTGCCGCGAGCACAAGCACCGCTCCAATAGACGTTATCACCTGCTTCAATTCCGCAACGGTCGCGTCATCCGTCCATCCCTACCCTACGTCCATGAAGAGTTCGCCCGCTTGAACGAACTGCGCCACCGCTTTGAACTGGACGCGATGGTCGCAGACGCGGCGACTGAGTTCGAAGCCCAGTTGCGGCTCATGCACTGGGCCTACAAAGTGCCGCTCGGTCGTCTAGATGCCTACCAATGGAATTACTTTGATCTGCCTCGACTCGATAGGGATGCGAATGGACGCCCCGGCCTGCTAGGCGACTATCAGAAGCGCCGACGCGATGGCCACTGCCTCTACTGCAACCTGACCCTAATCGCCGCCTGTCTGGCCATGGGCTTTCCGGCCCGCTGGGTCAATATCTCCACTAAGCACACTTACGGGCACGAGGTGGCCGAAGTATGGTCCAACGAGTTCGACAAGTGGATATTCTTGGATGCGACGCGCGATTACTACATTTACGACCCTGACACGGGCATTCCCCTGAGTCTAGTGGAAATCAGCGAGCGCTTGGCCGAAATCATGCCGGGACCGGCGACTTGGGAATATCCCATCCAGTGGCACCTGCCGGACCTCGAAATGCTCCGTGCCGCTCGCGTTGCCTACCGCCAAGGCGACAATGCTTTTCCGATTGACGACCTGAGCGGAGGACCGGAGCACTTGATGCTCAAAGGACACTTGCAAATGGTGCGGCGCAACGACTTTGTCAGCCGGCCTTGGCCGCTACCGTGGCGCCTCTCCAGCAACTGGGGAAGCGATCTCTTTTATTGTTTCTACAGCGATATGTTTCCCCGCAAACGCGAATACCACCAACATACCAAGCGCTGGCAGGATTTCAGTCCTCCGCTCAACCAGACGGAACTCTTCTTGAGCGAAACCGCCGCGCCGGATGTTCTGCGCGTGGATGTGGATACTGAGACGCCTTGCTTTGACACATTTCTGGTGCAGATCGACAGGGCCGAATGGAGCGAACAAACAGATCCTTCGCTGGAGTGGAGACTGCACGAAGGCCTGAACCAACTGCGGCTCAAGGCGCGTAACAGCGCGGGGGTTTGCGGCCCGGAGAGCCATGCTGCGGTAGTGGTGAATTAGCCCTTCAGCCGGTCAAAGAGTGCTTCGACTTCTCGCTCTTCAGTTGTCCTCCACCGACCCGTCCTCGTACCTGAGCTCCTCGCGGAGTTGCGGTTTGTAGGGGCGGGCCCGGGCGACCTCCTCGTTCAGCTCGAGTCCGAGACCGGGGGTGTCCGGCAACCGCACGAAACCGTCCTCGATCTGGTACCGGTGCCCGAAGAACAGGTCGTCCCGCCAGTCCGTGGACTCCTTGAAGGGCTCGTTCGCATAGGAGGCCATCTCCTGGATGACGCTGTTGGGGCAGTTCAAGCCCATATGGATCTCGGCGGTGATGCCGACCTTGCTGTAAGTGATGTGGGGAGAGACTTGGATGTACTGCGCGCTGCCTTCGTCTGCCATCGTCAGTGTCTCCTTCTGCATCTGGTGCTTGGGCAACGGGTGGGTCGTCTTTCTCCCTACTTGTTCGCAGTCGACGCCCTGACTTATTTTTCCAGAGCCTGAAGGCGGTGACGCTCCCCCACAATGGATAGGAGTATGCGGTGAAGTTGAAAATTGCCACTTGCCAGTTTCCCGTCAGCCGGGATATAGAACGCAATTGCGAATACGTCGTGCGCCAGATGAAATACGCCAGTGAGCAAGGCGCCCATCTGGCGCATTTTTCGGAGACCTGTCTGGGGGGATACGTCGGGGTCGATCTCCCTTCCTTTGACCACTACGACTGGGACCTGCTGCGCCAGTGCACTGAGGCGATCGCGGATTTGTCCCGCAAGTTGAAGCTGTGGGTCATTCTTGGCTCCAACCATCGCCTCACGGGCAGACACAAGCCGCACAACAGCCTCTACGTCATCAACGATCGCGGCGCTGTCGTGGACCGCTACGACAAGATGTTCTGCACCGGGAAGGTCGGCTCGACGCCGGGCGATCTGGATTCCTACAGCCCGGGGTCGCGTCTGGTTACATTCGAAGTAAGGGGAATTAAATGCGGCCTGCAGATATGCCACGACTTTCGCTACCAGGAGTTGTACAGAGAATACAAGAAGCGCGGCGTACAACTCGTCTTTCACTCCTATCACAATGGGGGCATGACCCTGAGCAAGAAGGAGCAATACAGGGACATCTGGGGGATCATGGTCGCTGCGACCATGCAGACCTACGCGGCCAATAACTATATGTGGATCAGCGTCAACAACACTACGAGACGCGAAAGCAGCGGTTCCAGCTTTGTCGTCCGGCCCGACGGCCTGATCGACGGCCGATTGCCACTGCACAAGACCGGGGTCTTAGTATCGACCATCGACCCCAGGAAGAAATTTTACGATGCGTCGGAGGCGTGGCGCGGACGGGCCATGAAAGGGGTCTACCACAGTGGAACCCTAGTGCGCGACAGGCGGTCGGCGGACCGAACCAGCTTTTAAGTTTGCGCGGATATATTGATGGGAGAACCGCCGTGCTGATCGTCGATGCCCAGACAGAAGCTAAAAGGACGCGATGGACAAGCGCAGACAAATAGAAGATTGCATCGAGGCCTTCCACTTGGGGACTCTTACCGAAGGGGATTTGCGCCAGACCCTCGAAGAATTGAGCGGGGCGAAACCACAATGTCAGGATCTGCTCTACCTGCAGACTGGCAGCACTTCCCTGAACTCCAGCGTCCACGGCATGGCCCTCGTCGAAAACGGCGAAATCTCCGACGGACCGACAGACCTCGAAGACTGGCCCTACAAAACGCCACTCCAGGCCATTCGCGACGGCTGGCGCATAGTGCAGTTCCCCAATATGGCGCTGATGCTGGACGAGTCCAAAACCTACGGACTCGGCTGTGAGTTCATCCTCGAAAGATGGAGTTGATGCCCTTGCGCCTGCCCGATATTGCGCCCACCCTGACTGACACCGAGGTCCTCGAATTCTGTCAGCGGGGCTACCTGATCCTCGAAGGCGTCGTCGCGCAGGAGACTAATGAGAGGGTGAATGAATTCATCCGCGCTCACCCCTACGGGTCCGACGACAGCGGCGGATTCGAAGACGACAAGCTGCTGGCCGAGGACTGGTTCGTCGCGGAGGTGATCCTCAACCCGCAGGTGGCCGGTGCGGTGCGTTCGCTCTTGGGAGCTAGCGCCGCCTTGCCGACCTGGATGTTCAACCACCGATCCACGCGCCCCCAACCGGCGCAGCAATGGCACCGCGACGGCTGCTCCCGCTACGGCCACGCAGTCAACCACTTGCAGGTATTCTACTATCCTCAGGACACCCCCTCGAACTCGGCCCCACCGAAGTGCTGCCCGGCTCGCATTTCCTCTTCAACCTCGGGCCGTTTATGGGCCACTATGGCGGGATCAGGGGGACCGCGTCGACCGCGGCACCGGCGGGCACCATTTTCATCACCGCCTACCCGATCTGGCACCGACGCGGCGCGTCCACCGCCGAGGGCGTCCGCAATATGCTCAAGTACCTCTACTGGCGCATGGTGCCGCCGCAGCGGGACTGGATCGTCGAACCCGATTTCAGCCTCGACGACCTCAACGACCTCGAAAGCGCCCTCTACGGCGGCAAGGTGCACCCGGCCAAGGACCAGTTCCACCACTGGCACGACGTCGCCCGGATGTTCTACTGGCTGGCGGGCAAGAAGGACGATTTCCACAACTTCCTCGGCACCGACAACTGGCCCATGGGCCATCCGCCGCGCCGGCAGCCCGGGGATTTCCACACCTTTCCGTCGTAACGCCTACTTGCCCCTTCACCTTAGGCGGTCAGACTATTGTCTGGGGGCTATAATATTTTCCAATTGGAAGAATCGCGGGATGCCTCCAGGATGGCAAGGACACACTCGAGGGTATGGCGCGCTTCGGATAGGTTACAGGGCATTTCACCCTTGCCATCAATGGCGTCAAAAAAACAGTTCGCTTGGGATATAAACGCATGATCGCGTTCAAAATCTGACCAAGACTCTTCCTGCCACTCGGTTTCAGGTTCCATCATCCAGCGCATGCGATTAGAGTGAATTTCAGATTGCAATGTGCCGCGTTCACAGACCACGGTGATCGACCCTTCATCAGGGGCTTGATATTGATTCATGCTGAAGGAGGCGAGCGCATCGCCGTGACGGGTTAAGACGTTGACGGTGTCTTCGACTTCAACTCCTGCCAAAACTTGATGCGCGCAGTCGGCAACTAGGCGTTCGACTGGTCCAGCGAGCCAACTTACGAAATTGATAAGGTGTGTTAGCCCATCCTGAATAGCGCCTCCTCCCGTGGCGTGACTGGCGTAGTAAATTTCTCTGTAAGCGGGTCGGTAGGTGGGGAAGTGTTGGCCCCTAATAACAGTAATATGCAAGGGGTGCCCAAAGCGTCCACTGTCGAGGGCTTTCTTCATTGCCGAAAGCACGGGGATGTGGCGCAAGACATAAGCGACTCCAGCAACGAGCTTCCGCTCCCTGATCGTTCTGTCGAGATGATCAATCCCATCTAGATTTACAGATAATGGCTTTTCGATCAGTAGATGTAGGCCAGACTCTGCTGCTTGTTGCGCCATGGGAATATGTAGGTGTGCAGGTGTCGCAATCACAATAGCGTCAGGTCTTGCTTCGAGGGCCAATGTAAAATCGGCATAGCTATTTTTGATGTTATAGTTATCTGCTATTTTTTTGCGCAGATTGTCGTTGATTTCACAGATTGAAACCTCTGCGCGATTTGTTGCAAGGATACAACGCGTATGACGTTCACCTATTGAACCCGTGCCGACGACGAGAACCTTTTTTTTAGCTGCTGCCATAAATCAGTTACTCCAAAACCGTTAAATCCTTATCCCAAACTCAGCCGCAAAGTCCTGCCATATTGCTTCGGGCACCTCGGTCGTGGCGCTGGCATATATCTCGGCTAATTCCTTGCGATTGGAGGGTCCGACGAGGATTATGCCATTGCCTGCAACCGGCGCATGGAGCGCAAACTGCACGGCCAGATCTCGGATGTTCAACCCCCGTTCGTGGCACCATTGCCACATCTGGTGTGCGCGCGGCACCACCGCGGGGTCGTCCGGCCCACCGATGGCCGCCGGTATGAGATTCCCGTCTTGATCTAGGGACTGCTTTTCTTTTACGCGCTGGGGTTCTGGACCGGCCAGCAGTGAGCCGACCAATACTCTGCCCATAATGATTCCTATATCGCGTTCCAGCGCCAGAGGAATGGTCGTTTTGGCGAGGGACTGGTTCAGCAAGCTGTAATCCAAAAACGACAACACAATGTCTATGGCACCTGTTTCAATCGCCTGCTGATGAAATTCATGCTGTCGCACGGCGATGCCAAGGTGACCGATGCGTCCCTGCGCTTTCCAGTCGATTAACACATCCAAACAGGCCCCCGGTGCCAACAGTGGTTCCATGTCGTAGCGCGGGCCGTGAATCAACACGGAATCCACGTAGTCCGTCTGAAGTTGTTTGAAGCTGTTTTCCAAACTCCACAATGTCGCTTCTTTTGAAAAATCGTGAAAAAAGCGCGGATGAGACCCCACCTTGGTTTGGAGATACACTTTTTCTCGCCATCCACCCGCCAAGGCCAAACCGATGCAGCGCTCGCTCTGGCCATCGCCGTATGGCGGAGCCGTATCGATAAAATTGATGCCCCGCTCAATGGCCGCCCGAATCGTCGCCGTGGCTTCCTCCTCTGACATCAGTTCGGGAAGGCCCAGATATCCGCCACCCAATCCTAACGCCTTCGGTTTCATCTCTGTGCGCCCCAAGCGCCGAACTTCCAGATCTACCATTCGCAAGACTCCTCTAATTACGCCAGTTCAATACGCTTTATCACGCGTTGCAAAACCCACTCGCCCACGATCGTATTTTTTTGCGCGCGATACATGGTCTGAACAGGTGGAATAAACGCATCCCAATCGGGTTCAAAAGGGCCGTAACAAACCGGGTTATCCAGCGCGGCTTGTACAGCGGAGATCAACCCCTTCATCTGCGCTAGGATCTCTTGGCGATAAAAAGACAAATTTGCACCTGCGCGAAACCGCACCCAGAGCAGATCACTTTGCAACGCGCGTTTCAATGCAGGCATCGCGCCTGCTGGACGGTTGTTTTGGCAAAGCAAGTCAGCCGCTGCCAGACTCACACTGGTCGATTCATCCTGAACAAGTGGGCCGATCTTTTGCAGAACGGTATCCTCCACCTCGTACGACATCAACCCGGTAGTCGCCCAATAACGCACAGCACTATCGGGATCATCAAGGCGGTCAATTAACTTAGCTTTGCCGGCTTCACCTAAGCGAGGAAAATCGGCTGTCTCCAGAATGTGCGCATGGTGTTCGCAATGTACGCCCACTTCGTAATGCACACCGTCATACGCAGTCGCTCGCACGATCATCTCAGTTTCATCAATCAGCCCTAGATCTCGCGTCTCAATCATCCATGCAAACAACTGCGCTCGCATCTGATCTTTGAGATCGCTGTATTCGGGATCGTCAGCCAGATTGACAATCTCTTCCGGGTCATTGTCAACGTCGTACAGTTCTTCAAGTGGTTTCTTCGCCTGCCAGATCAAGTATTCAGAATACGCCTCGGGAATCGGCAGCAAAAACACACCATCAGGATCGTGTACTTTCTGCTCTCCGGGCAAACACGACGTATCCCAGAAGGCGTGCTCAGGTGTTCCCTTTTCGGGTGGCGTCGCAAAGAAACCACCATCTGGCCAAAACGAAGCATAAGGGCGATGAGGCAAAAAGTTGCGAATGTAGCGGTATTTCTCACTCCGAATCGTGCGAGTCATTTCATTGCAATTGTCTAGGCGATCCCGCGCCCCACAGACATAATCGCGATGCGGTTCTTTTTGCTTACCCAGAAACGCCTGTCCTTGAAAATGGTTGGGAATCTGCACATCCATCATACTCAAAACAGATGCACCCATATCCATCGTCATCACCAGATCATCCACCACCGTTCCCGGCGGCCTTGGTGCCAGATGTTGGTATTTCTCGGGAAAGCGAATAATCAACGGCACCCGCAAACCATCGTCATAAACGTGCGTCTTGCCCCTCGGAAAACCTGTGCCGTGATCGGACCAGAAGAAGACAATCGTATTGTCTAGCACTCCTGCGCATACCAAATTTTCTATCACTTCACCTACGTGCCGATCAACCTGCGTCAAGCCATCGTAAAAAAGAGCGGTGCGTTCTCTGGCGAGCGGTGTATTAGGCATGAAAACGGGAAGTGGTGCATTGGCAGGATCGTGCAATTCTTCATCCGTTAGCAAGCTCGACCGCTGTGCTCGCGCTTGCTCTGGTGTTAGCTTAAATACACTGGCGTGGGATTCACCAAAACTATAGACGGCAAAAAAGGGCTTCTCATCCGCTTGTGCCAAAAGCGCCTCATTGCTCTGATACGCCGCCCATTCGTCGGGATCGATGTCGGTGTTCAAATCAGTATTGATCGCCGAGCAATTATACCCTGCTGCCATCAGATAGTGCGGCAACATTTGCACAAAATCAGGACGTCTGGTAAAACTGCGATGATGATGCGTACCCACCGTCGTTTGATGCATTCCGGTAAAAATACTTGTGCGTGCGGGTGAACAAATAGGCCCACAGGCAAAAGCATTCGCATAGCGAACACCTTCTTCTGCTAGCTTATCGAGATGAGGAGTTGTGGCATAATTATCGCCATAACACCCTAAATTCCTCGCACTCACATCGTGTGTATTTATCCAGACAAAATTCGGTCGTTCCGCCAAATCAATTCCCCTTCAAGAGATCCACACTGTTTTGTATTCAAAGAAAGGCTCCAGACCCATCTCACCGTAGCGCCGACCAATGCCGCTCTGCTTAAAACCACCCCAAGGTGTGCGATGGCTCAGCATACTGGCACTATTAATGGCGACAATCCCCACTTCCAAGCGCCGCACAAAATAGCGCTGTCGCTCAGCCTCCCGGGTCCAGAGCGAAACGAGCAGTCCGTAGTCCGTGTCGTTGGCCAATGCCAGGGCCTCGTCGTCGCTGGCAAACGTCAGCACGGAGACAACTGGTCCGAAAATTTCGTCGCGGCAAACCGGAGAGGACTGATCTGCAAAGGCAAAAGCCGTGGGCTCAAAATAGCAGCCCTTGGCGTACTCGTCTCCTAGTGGACGTGCGCCACCAAACAGCAGCGATCCCTGTGCTTTGCCCATCTCGACGTAGCGCTCCACGCGCTCTACCGCCGCTTGGTCGATTAACATGCTGGGCCCTGCGGCCTGTGCCTTTTCTTTTAGTAGAGCGATAAACTCGTCGCGCAGCGATTCGTGCAGCAAAACCCGACTTATTGCCGAGCACGCCTGCCCGGGAAAGGCCGATCCCACGGTCGCCGCTGCCGCTGCTTCCAAGTCGGCGTCGGGTAAGACGATCTGCGCCGTTTTGTTGCCGAGGTTTAGCTGCACTCGCTTGAGATCTGCGGCGGCTGCGGCCATGATTTTTTTACCCGTCGCTGTGCTGCCGGTAAAACTGATCAGACGCGTAGCTCGGTGCGCGACGAGCGCCTGACCCACCTCAGGCCCCTTGCCGCTGAGCGCGTTGACCACTCCGGCGGGGAAACCGGCTTCGTGGAATGCCTGCATAGTCTTGAGCGCCTGTGGTGCTTCTTGGTCGGGCGCTTTGAGCACGACTGTATTGCCGGCTACGAGGGCTGGCACGGCCGATAAGAGAGAGGCCAGCATCGGTCCGTTGAAGGGGGCAAAGATAGCAACGACGCCCAGCGGTTCCCTGTATACGTAATTAGTACCTTGGTCGCCGTGCTCAATAAGCGCCCGCCCCGTCGTCTAGTTTACCCACGTAGTAGTCGATGACGCGCTCTACCAGCGGCGGGATGCTTGGCCCCCCTTGGGGCTGGACCTTGGCGGCCGCCAGTTCGTCGGCCATGGCATAGAGTACCTCTTTCAGCTTGGCGAATAAAGCGCGCTTGTGCTCAATGCCGCAGAACTTCCACTCGGCGTAAAATGCTTCGCGCGCAGCAGCCACGGCCCGATCCACGTCGGCCCGACTGGCATCGGCGACTTCGGCGACTAGTGTGCCATCTACGGGACTGTACAGAGGATAGCAGCACCCAGATGTTGGGGGACACATTTGGCCCCCGATCAGCAAATCACTTTTTTTGATACTCACTTCATCTTCCTTTCTGATTGAAACTAACTTCACCGAGGAACCCACTTTGCCATCACCGCCGGTCCTGCCCGAAAATTACGACACCCAAGCACACATGATAACCCATCAGGTGCATGGGCGCATCTTTCACGCCACCATACCCTCGGCGCAACTGGCCTCCGAGCTAATGGCCAGCGGCGCACCCGCCGCCATTGCCGAAGCCACCGCCATCTTTCGCGCCGTGCTCGCCTGCCAGGAAGTGGGAGACACAGACCCGCACCGGGGCAATTTTCGCTGGGAACTGGAAGACGAAGTCGTCGAAGATCTCAATGCCGTGCAGTTCGTGCTCTTTTATTGCATTCCCGTGCTGTGCAAAGCATCAGACGCCCTGCCCCCGGACTTGGTCGCGGCTATGCGTCGCGCCATCGCGCTGGGATTGGAGGAAATCGCCCGCATCGACGTGGCCCTAGCCTATACCAACATCGTCCTCAAGGACATCACCAACTCCTGCCTTGGCGGCCAGTTGTTGGGCGATAATAATATCGGCCAGCGCGGCCGGGAAAAACTGGTGCGCTGGATGGCGCACGTAGATACCTATGGCCTGCCGGCCGAGTACAATAGCCCCAACTACGCCTCTGTCGCCGTGCGCGTGTTGGGCCGCTTGGCCGAACTGACCGAGGACGAACACACCTGCATCCGCGCCCGCACCATGCTCGCTCGCCTCGGCCTTTCCGCCGCATTACACGTACACCCTAGCATCGGCTGCTGGGCCGGCCCCTTCAGCCGCGCCTATAGCCATGCCGTCTTTAATGCCAACGCCTTTAACGCCGATGACCTGCGCGCGTGGTTGGATGGCGGACAGTTGCCCACCTGGATTGGCGACCTGCTGCAGCGCCCCAACGTGCCGCAGCAAATAGACGAAACAGCCCACGGCGAAGAGCCCGTGGCGCTGAGCACCTATCACAGTCCCTCGTTCTCGCTAGGCGTGGCCTCCTGCGAACTGAAGACCCAGGAAGTCATCTTTATCGCCCTGCAGTCCAGCGTATTTTACGCGCAGTACCGGCGCTCGGATGGCGACCGCTGCGGCGTGCTCTTTTCGCGTTATGTACTCGACGACCAGTGGCTCAGCTTCCAGACGACGCCGTCGCGTGCGCCCGGCCACGTCGTTCCCGAAGAGGGCCACTTCTATGGCGTGCACGAGCGGGGTCGCGTCATCGGCGTCTACGCCCCGCGCGGCCTAGACGCCTGGACGCGGCGCACCAGCGCCAAGGCCGTGCTCGTGTGGACCGAGATCGCGCAGGTCGATGAGATCTGGATCGGCCAGCACAAAGTAGATTCTCTGCCGGCGGCAGTGCCCCGGGGCGAGGTGGTCGTCGTCGGCAGCGGTGCCCTGTGGACGGCCGTCTGGCCGCTCGAACTGACCGATCTGGGCGGCGGTGCCCCCATCCGCTTGGTCGAACTGGACGGTCATCTGGCCTTGGAGATGTACAACTATACGGGACCAGCCAAGACGTTCTGGGAAATGGCCAAACCCGGCTCCTTTTACCAGGGCCAGCCCCGCTGCGGTTTCTACGCCGAACTGGCCGAGCGCACTTCCTACGCCAGCGGTGCCGATTTTGCCGCCGAGGTAGCGAGTGGCGCGCTCATCGACGAGGCGGCCCCGCCCGCCACCTATACTGCAGGTAGCGAGCGCCCGCTTCGCGTGGAGTACGCGCGCGACGACCGCATACTCGGCATTGAAGTCGATCTGTATGAGTGGTCGCTAAAGCGGCGTTGGACCCAGGACGGCCCCCTAAACTGGCCCATGCACGAGTCGCCCTACGCCCGACAGAGCGCTTCTGGACAGGTCTCCGTCGGCGGTGCCACGCTCACCTGCGACAAGGGCCCGATATGGCTCTGCGCCTGCCCAGGGGGTAAAAGATATGTTGCCGCCTACAGCGGCATCGAGATGACCTCGTTGAGATTGGAGGTGCCCGGCGATGTCGTCGAGCTAGCTGAAATGGGCGCGGGCACGGTGATTTGGGACGAGGGCGAAGTAACAATAGAAGCCATACTGCCCTGATTCAGTGCCAGCTTTTCAAACCGAGCAATTTCTCACCAAGCTCGGTGAGCGTTGCGGTCTCAGTATGCTTCCTCTCCCATTCACGCGGGTCACCAGGAAAAGCATCGCGCTGAGGATGATCCTGTTCACGCCAGAGACGGATGCGTTCCCGCCGCTCTACTTCATTATTCTCTTCGGCTGGATGCATCGAAATATACTGGGCCATGCGGACTCGGTCCTTCGAGTGGTTAGGGCGCACGCCGTGGGCGAGAAGGCTATTAAAAATGAGCAAATCGCCCGCTTCCATCTCGATATTCACGACGGATAATCCGGTTATATCGGGGTGCATGGGATCGCGATCTGCAGGCTGGGTCTTGACCCATTCCTCGAACTTTTCAAACAGGGCTGGAACACACTGGAATCCTCCGACATCCCCCTGCTGCTGCTGTAGGCTTAAAACTCCTTGCACGCCGATCGGTAGAGGTCGTACCGACGTATCCACGTCCCAATGAATGAAGCCGTATGAGTTGCCGCGGACCTGCTCTGGAGGCTTGAGATTGGCGCGGTCGATGGCGACCCAGAGATCTTCCCGGTCCCAAATATCGACAAAAGCATCGTACACCCGTGGTTCCTGTCGATTATCCCAGAGATACTGGTGATTGTAGATCTCCAGCATGCCGGTATTGTTGAGTTCCTTCATTTTATGTTCTCGCCGTTGCGGAGCGTACCAAGTCGCGGGATTATTCGGGTCTTTCTCATCAAATTCCCACAAGAGCTCGACAAGGCGTTTCACATTCGCTGTTGGCACGGCTTGTCTGATAATGATATAACCTTTAGTAGTCCAGTGTTCCCAATCCTGAGACGTAAGGACTCGGAATGGGAATTTTTTCTTTATATCCTTTAGCTGCACCTGAGTCCGCGAGGTGACAGGGTGAGTGTTTTGAGGGGATTTCGGCAGCATTACTAATAGGGGTTTTAGTGTCTTTACTTGGCCCGCCGCTGCTTTGCCAACCACTCCCACAGCTCAGGATCGTCGTAGGCATTTTGCCACGCCTCCACGTGGCCCCCTTCGGGGTACACCGTAAAGCGGACATTGCCTCCGGCCGCCTCGAGCGCGTCAACCATCTCCTGTGATTGTTGCAACGGCACGGCCTCGTCTTTCGCGCCGTGGAAAACCCAAGTTGGGACCTCCTTCATTAAGGGCGCTTTTTCTGGATCCCCACCACCACAGATGGGAACGACGGCCGCGAATCGCTCGGGATAGGTACAGGCTAGTCCCCACGTCGCATATCCTCCCATACTCAGGCCGGTCACATAGATCCTAGCCGTATCAATGCGATGGGTCTCAACGACCTCATTTAGGAGGTCATGCAGCGCGTCTATGGACCACCACTCATCCTTTGGACACTGCGGCGAGACGACCACGAAGGGAAAGTCCCTCCCTTGCGCTATCATTTTCGGTGGGCCGTGGACTTTCACTAGCTCAAGGTCGTCTCCGCGCTCGCCCGCTCCGTGCAAGAACAGGAGCAATGGCCATTTCTCTCCGCTGCTGTCATAGGCAGGTGGCAAATACAGCAGATATTTCATCTCAATGGTACGCACTAGACTCTGTGCAATCTGTCTTTCTGCGGACTGGGCATCGCATGGGTGGACGCTCCACAACAGACAGTATAACAAAGCTAAAAGGCTCAGACTACGCTTTATCATCCTTGGACTCCTCTCCTTCTATATAGTCGATCTCTTGAATGAATCGAACCAAGTCGCTTGGCTCTCGGCACCGCTTGCAGTTCGCCGCTGCTGGCTCGACTTCTGACATTCGCCAGCTCGGCCATCGCTCTAAGAACCAAGTCGCCCATATTGGTTGGAGACCAACCCGTCTAGCACCGGCCAGCTCCGAACTGCTGCCATCGCCGACAAAAACGGCCTCTGAAGCAACGCACCCAAGTCGCCTGAGTGCTTCCAAGTAGATCGCCGGTTCGGGTTTCATAGATCCAACTGCAAACGAAAAGATGGGGTCGTCAATGAGTTTGCCTAATTGGCACGAACTCCAAGAATCGACCTCATCGTGTGTGGTATTGCTCACGACCGTGATCAGATATCCCAACTCCCGTAGTTGGGTGATCATGTTGACGACTCCAGCATCCAGTTGCCGAAAGCCGAAGGACTTCTCCGCCAAGCGCTCTTGATACAACTCTTCGATGACGCGCTCGTTGGGTTTTACCTTAGCCGATTCGCAAATGTCCCGAACCACCGAATGGTAGTCGGGAAACTCCCCTCGCATCCGCTGGTCGTGCCGCGCCCTCCATTCGCGACGAAAATAATCCTCAGCGAGACCCAAGCGAGCACCCCGCTGTTCGCGACGCCGATTTGGATTGTATTCAGTTACCAGCGTCTCATACAGGTCGAAGAGAACGGCTTTCATGTCCTCGGGCAAACCCGGCTAGTCCACGTCATCTTTTTTTAGCAATTTCAGCGATGGTATCGCCGGTTATTTTAACGGTGTGGGTATCTACTCGCTCAGCGTCCTCGCGGGCCGCTTTGGCCTCGGCACTAGCAGCGGACTGATATTTGGTCACGAAAACATACGGGGATGGGATGGTATAAGGTTTGATTTCCCCGATCCGCCCCATGGCCTTGCGAGCGCCTTCGCGGATCAAATCCCGAGCTTTAATGGGAGAGAGGGTAAGAGCAGCCGTGCGGCTGAGCCCTTCTTTCACGACAATGCCTTCGATGTCGGGAACGTAATGCTGGGCCTCGTCCACAGCCGCCCGATCCCCGCTGACGAAAACCGTGGGCACGCCAACCTCACCGGCATGAGCCATGTTAAAACCAATCTCACCGATCAGTTCTTCGTTCAACCAGCAGTTGGCAATGCTGCGGGAGCTCCAACTGTGACACAGCACGCCATTGGGTGTGTTGTCCATCGCGTGATGGCCGTACAAAAACTGCGCCGCAAATGTCAATCCCATCTCCCACACAGAGCCCCTAGGGCGGCCGAATATCACCCGAGCTTCGCGGTGGATATGTTCGATATTGATTCCACCACTACCGTGTCCGTCCAGCACGATGGGATCGGTGGCACCTCCTTCTAGCGCACCGTCTATGAGGGCGTTGATCTCCAGCGTGGCCAGATATTTGGCCTGTTCGTTGTCGCGACCTCCGTCGTACGTCTGAGTTTCGAAATCTACGACGCCGGCCGTGCCCTCCAAATCGCACAAGATAAGAATTCTCATGGAAAGTCTCCTGATGACTGTCTCTGCTGCATTTCGGCGTTAACGGCACGAATACCCGCGACCGTCTCGTTAATCTGATTGTTTGCCCGGTCGCGCAGTCCGTACCTGCGGGCGTTGTTCTTAAGGTAGGCTCCACATAGGTGGTATCCGACGCATTGCGGGATAGCCCACAGCGCGTCCATCACCTGGCGATAGTGGTCTGTATCGTGCAAGCGGTCCGCTGTCGGCGGCCAACTGGTGTCGCCGTGGGCACGTATATGCCCCGCCGCGTCGGCTAGCAGCACCGGTTGATCTGCGAAGTCGGCCCAGTGCCTCATCTTCGCAGCGATATTCTCCGCGGTCCCAAAACACTGGAAACTGAGCACATCGACGTAGGGCGGTGCCGCACGGACCACTTCCTCGGGTAGCACTGCGTTTGCCTCCCACCGGTCGCCCAGAATAAGGTGGTTCGGGTCGTAACGGCGAATACTGTCGCGGGTGACTTGGTAGTAGCGTTCGGCAATGGCCGAGAGCTCGCGGCGTCCCGCCTCCGATTCGAGCAGGTCTGGATCGACCAGCGACCCACGCCACTTCGTGGCAGGCGAGGTGTGCACCCACTGAGGACAATCGCAGTAGAAATAGCCGATAAGCTTGGGATCGTCGCGCAAGCGTGCGCACTCATCGCGGGCGACGTAATCGCACCACTCCTCGAAGTCGGAGCTCATCAGATCGGGCATACGGACCTCAACTTGCCACTGATGGGCCTCGGTGAACGGTAGCAGGTGGCAGTAGGGCATGTCCGCCCATTGGTATTCCTCATAGGTGAAGGGCCGCGAATGGCGGTGGTAGCCTTCGGTGATGATTACGACTTCCTGGGTCCAGCCAATCGTGTTAAAGCCCCAGTCGCGCAGATCATCGGCGACGGCGCGCAGCCAACGTTCATGACTGTTGCCGAACTCGCGTTCCCACACGCCGTCCGACTCTACATACCGCAACGCAGCCGAGTCGATGTGGTTCATGCCGATGGACCAGAACGGTGCGCCGTCCGGCGTGATGAACCACCAACGCCCGTCCCGCTGCTCAATTGTGTAAAAGTCTGCCATTGTGGCTGGTGTTCCTTTTGGGGCCTATTGTTACTCAGCCTCAGTTTGTCAAAATTTTCTTGTGTACATTCAGAAGAACTACGATAAGTCAGGCACTGAAAATCCCCCGGCTTGCAGTGCTCTTAGTGAAGGTTGTAAGTCATCTTCACGAACCAAGAAAGCATCGGTAGTGAATGTGGAAATTGCCATGAGACTTATGCCGGCGTCTTTGAGAATCTCGGTGGTCCTATATATCACCCCGATCATGTCGAACGTCAAAGGCTCGTCGATGAGAAAAACTCGCCACCCATGTGAACTGTCGACCACCAGGGAGTCATCGGGCATTCTCCCAGCTTCACAAATGATCGTCCACTCTCCTGCTAGGCGCGTTAAGGAGAAAAAACCATTTCCAGTTCTATTAACTATCTCTGGCAATCCGGGACGGTCTTTGACCTTTAGAATCGAATAAATTCCGGACAGAACTTTGATCGAGAAGTGCTGTTCCATCTAATATTCTCTCTATACCACTTTCAACATATTGACTTTCGTCTAACGTCTCACAGTTTCCGAATTCGCGGAGTGGGTTGCCAAGTGTCGTCTCTCAGCCGCTGTAAGACGCAACCTTCTCTAACACCCCGTTCTCAAGGAACTTGCCTAGCATCGGTGCCAACTTGGCGATCTCTGCCGTCAGTTCATGGGGGGCGTCGTAGGCTGTTCGATTGACTCCCTCTATCAAGATGCCTGCGGCAAAGGTATCTATCTGATGGGGATATTGCTCAGGCCAGGGTCCGATGCTCTCGTATCCCTGACGGAACGCTGCTCTCAATGCCGGATAGGTATCTTGGGCAGTATCGTCCATTAAGTCTCTGAACGCCGTTGCGATGTCTTGCACTGGAAATCCCCAGCAGGTGTCCTCGAAGTCCAGCGGATAGAGAATCCCACGGCATACTTTGATATTGTCGTGATGTAGGTCGTTGTGGATCACGCGGAGGCCGTTGAGATCGGCATATAGGGATTCATAGGCTGCGTTGACGCTGGCCATTGTCGCCTTGAATACATCTCTGGCTCCGGGGCGAAAGGCCAGTGAGAAATGATCGTCGAATAAGATCTCGGGGCGTCCACGATGGTACGGATTATCTACGCGATGGCGAGTAAAGGATGGTGGTGGAACAAATTGCAGGGACCACTCGTGGAGACGAGCGAAAAGAATCCCCATGTTGTGGAGGTTTTCCTCCGTTAGTCGGAGGCCCATTCGCACCCCGGGGAGCCAGCTCATGACCATGCAGCGACGTGGCTCAGGAACGCCCTCGGCAGTGGCCTCAATGATGTAATCGCCGGTCTTCGCTGCGATGGGCAACGGCGTGTTAAAATTACCGTCGCGACTCAAAGCCTGTAGGAATGCCACTTCTGAGATGAGGTCTAGGTCCGTGCGCCAGTTAGGTTCGCAAACGCGAATGAAATAGGAATCCCCGCCTCTTGTCTTCACTCGGTAGTTCGCATTGGTGAAAGCCTCAATCAGATGGACGCTTGCGACTTCCATTGGATAGCGCAATAGCGCATTCATGGCCAATTGACGCAATCGGCGGGTCTTTCCTCTGTAGCTGAGCTTCTCAAAGGGCTGCATAGATATGATTGTTTGCCTGAAACCTATTACCTGAATGTGGACATTAGACGTCCAATTGATCCAGTAGCGGAGCTGCCATACCCGCGTCCCAACCAAATGGAGTTGGCCCCCCGTACGCCGCCAAGATATCCAGTAATCGACCGAGTGAGTGCAGAGCGAGAATCTTCTGCTGCCCCTCGTCCAATACACCGTACTCCTGCCAAAAGGTGTCTGCAAGTCCAGGGTCTCTGAGGAACACGCTAAGCACTAAATCCCGCGCATCTGTGAACGGCGGGGCCTGAGTCACATAGTCGAAGTCGAGGACAGACAGGACCTTCAGCGATGCCGGATCTACCCTCAGGTTGTGCAACTGAAAGTCGTAGTGCACGAGCGAGAGTTGACCCGCATTGCTCAGTGATGCGGCGCGTCGATCCCATGCACACTCAACTCTCTCAAGCGTTCTCCCATTGAACCAGCCTTGTTGGCGCAACGCTTGAATACATCTACGGTGCCGATCGATTTCAGTTGCGGCCCAGGCTGAAGCGTCAGTCGGGCCGGGTGCCTCTATCCCGGAGGTGTGTAGGATGAGCATGATCTGGGCACACTCAGCCAAGAGACGCTGCTTCTGCTCAACAGATAGGGTGCGCCATAGAACGTCCCCATCCTCGCCGTCGATGTACTCGAGCACTACGTAAGGGTAGGGGATTAAGTCGTCACCGCTACTAATACAGAACCACCCAGGGGTCGGGACGCCCGTCTCACGATGGATGCGACTCACCGTACTCACGTGCAGCTCCATCACTTCAGGACCTGATGGGCGGACCCAAATTTTGCAGATCAACGGGTTCTTCTGGTCGAAGTCCAGACGGAATAGAGCATTCACCTCCCCACGCTTGAGGCGCACAATGCGCTTGGGACGGGGAAGACCGTGGCGATCACAAACCTCGCGCGCGACACGAACAGGGACTCGGTAGCGGCGGAACGCACCGTAGTCGAGGATGGGATCAGCAGGAGACATCTCTACCTATGGGAGGGAGTTCAGCCGCTTGTCTGGACATCTGAGAGTTGCCTGAATTCCGCCTCCAGAATCGAAAAAACCACTCGGTCATACCAACGTCCGCCAAAGAAAAACGCATCGCGTTGATGTCCCTCCAGTTGGAAACCACACTTTTCGAGCACGCGGATCGCGGGACTGTTGAATGCCACTGGATTCGCCGCTAGGCGATGGAGTCCCAGATGATCAAAGGCATAGCGGACGATGAGCTGGAGGGCATTCGTGCCATATCCTTTGCCGCGATCGGATACCTTGGCAAAGCCTAATCCCAGCTCTGCAGACCGGTCTTGCCAGTCGATACTGTGTAGCTGAACATGCCCCATAATTTTTCCTTCCAAGGTAAAAACGCCGAAATCAACACCAGTCTGACCTTGCTTACCTTGGATTTCTTCAAACCATTTGTCGGCGTTTTCTTGAGCAAGTCCTGGTTGAACGTGTTCCGTCGGGACATCCTCGGCGATTTCCGTCATCTCCCACAGCGTATGGCAATGTTCCCGTTCCAATGCCCGTAGGATCACATGCTCACCTCGAAGTTCGATCACGGCGTCCCTCTGTACTCTGTCCCCCTAAAGAGGAGGCCGGCATTTCCTCTTTCCAAGGTAATCTCTCAATGCCTCGTTGATCATGTTTTCGTAGACGGCGTATACTACCACGAGGGGCTGCCCCAAAGCATCCAAACCAGATAGCTTTTCTATATATCTTTGAAACCCTCTGTAATGGTCGCTATGGCCGCAAATTTCGATAGCACTTCGTCAAAGTCCTTACCCATCCGATATAGATCTTTGTCTAAGCGCCCCTCTGGATCCAATTCCTCGATGATATTCGGTTGAGCCAAATCAGGGTTACTCCTCCGATAGGGCCAAAGCCGAAACGATCCTCCGGAAATCTCATCTATCAGGTGTACCTGATCTTCAATGATACCATACTCCAATTTTATATCTATGAGCTGAATATTGAAATGAGCGAAGGCGCGCTCAAGATGGACGATAATCTCAGTATTCAGTTGACGCATCCTTGCGTATTCTTGTGACCCTTTGGCTTCGATTAAGTAATCTACATATCGATCATCCAGCATTGGATCGTGTAAGGGATCGTCTTTGTAGTGAAATTGTGTAATAACAGGGTCAAATCTCGTCCCTTCTTCGTCACCTCGCCATTGTACAATCGAGCCAGTTGCGACTCTCCGGCTGACCACTTCCAGATCAATTTTGCGATCCAGCTTCTTGACCAAAAAAACACGCTCTTGGGGACTCGATATATAGTGGGTCGGAACACCAACGCGATTGAGATACTCAAAACAGTCACGACTTACCTGCCAATCAAGAATCGCCTTGCCCTGAATTACATCGTGCTTTAAACCATCACCAGCCGTGATATCATCCTTAAAAAAGAGGTAGACGGTGTTTTCATCTTCCGGATTTTCGTATACGATTTTAGTCTTGCCCTCAGCAATTCTGGATAACTTATCGATTTGGATCATTACATTTCCTTTCTATTGGAATTTGCACTGAAAGTCCAGATGGGGTTGGGGCGATTGCCTATAACGCATTCCGATTTGTGAAGCCGCGAAGCAGGTTGCTGAAGGCCAAGGCACAACAGCGCCGTAGTGC
The DNA here is from genome assembly GCA_965116675.1 of Candidatus Latescibacterota bacterium. Lineage (GTDB taxonomy): Bacteria > Latescibacterota > UBA2968 > UBA8231 > UBA8231. Next base: position 3,699,028 of record OZ220721.1, on the reverse strand, counting down.
AAACCGTGTTGTTATACGTCGTTGTGGCGTGTTAAGTACGTCTCTGAAAATTTTGGCGATAGCAGACAAATCTATCGATGTAATAATCAGCTCGCTGCATGCAATTCCTCGCGCAAAACTCGACGCAGGGTTTCCTCGTCAATAGGAGGCTTCTTCTTTCCAAGGTAATCTTTCAATGCCTCATTGATCATGGTTTGATAACCTATCCCCGCCTCTTCTGAGAATGAACGAAAGGCATCCAGTACGTCGTTATCTACATACATGGTAATTCGCGTTTTGCCCCTTTGCGGGACTACCGCCCCTCGTCTCCCACGGCTGAAATCATATTCCTGTTTCATAGGTCTTCCTTTCTCCCCGAGTCGCTTGTCTCGCCGAGATTATCCTTATGGTTTCTTCGTAAACTGCGTATACTACCACGAGGGTCCGCCCCAACGCATCCAGACCAATAGTAACATGCCGATCTTCGGATACCTCTCGTTCGTCTGCAACCGTCAAGGCATAGGGATCAAAGAGTACCGATTCAGCGTCTGGGAATGATATGCCGTGCTTGGTAAGGTTACTCTTAGCTTTACCTGGATCCCATTCGATGTCCATAGTTAGAGTATATGCACATTGTGCATATATTGCAAATGGCCGGATAGCGAAGAGGGAAGGATAGGTTCGCTACTGCTTCCACCCCAAGTAATGTCCCTCGGTCTTGTCGCTGACTACTATCTTTGCGTTGGGACGCTCGCGCACTTCGGGAAGCAGACTCGTTCCTAGGCCGGGGCCTTCGGGCGCTAGCAGATGCCCGTCCTGTATGTTTATATTCGTCGTCACAAACTCCCCGTACCAGCCTTCGTAAAACTGCCGAATCGTCTCCATCAGCATCGCGTTCGGCACGTTCATGCAGATATGGGCGCACGCAAACACGTTTACAGGCCCTGAGCAGTCGTGGGGACATACCGGAAGCTGATACGTCTCCCCCAGAATCGCAATCTTCTTCGTCTCTGATATGCCACCCGTCCAGATAAGGTCGGGCATCAGGATTTCTACCGCGCCCTTCTCGATGAATTCGCGGAACTGGTAGCGCGTCACAAACCGCTCGGCGAGACAAACCGGAAACTTCGCTTCCCGCACCAGAGCCAGATGCGCGTCAACGTTGCGCGGCGAAAGCATCTCCTCAAGCCAAAGTATATTGTACGGCTCCAAAGCCTTCGCCACCCTTATAGCGTTGTGCAGACTCCAGAATCCGTGCCCGTCTATAGCAATGCTCATGCGGTTGCCAACAGCCTCGTGAATTCTGCGTATCGGGTCTATCATCGCCTCGATTTCTTCGTCAGAGACGTAGTACCCATCGCCCTCGTGCGCATCGGGAAACGCGCCGAGTTTCATGTGCTTGATCCCGCGCTCAAGAAGGTCTGTCACATGAGAAATGGGGTCTTCTTGGAAATTGGGGCCGCCGCCCGTATTGTAAACGCGGATTCTGTCTCGGCAAGCGCCGCCGAGCATTTCATATATAGGTCGGCCCGACGCTTGCCCGGCGATGTCCCAGAGCGCGATGTCTAGCGCGGAGATGGCGCGAGTCTCCGCGCCGCCGTATCCCCAGTGGTCGGCAAGGCGGAACATATTGTGCCAGTGCTTCTCAATGTTCAAGGGGTTGCGGCCTATCAGCATGGGCGCGAATAACTCGTGCACCGCGCCTTCTACCGCCATCGGCCCGTACCAAGTCTCGCCAAGCCCAACATGACCTTCATCTGTATAAATCTGCACCCAGATTCCGCAACCATAACTCTGGCTTCGGTCTGCCACGCGGATTGTTTCTACTTTGGTTATTTTCATTGCTTTCCTTTCCTCGCAGCCGGGGCACGGGCGTGTTAAGTGAAGTTTGCCCAAAATGCCGGTAGTTCACGATGCCTCTTTGCGCGCCAGAGCAACTAGCCGCTTTGCGCTACGCCCATACGCACTGCCTGCCAAATCCCCATATAGTTGCGTATTACTAAACCCAACTTGCAAGAGACGATCCTTCAGTTCTTGGCCAGAGTACAGCGTGTGGTGAAACTTGAACGATCTTACCTGCTCATCCCGGATCAAGAGCCATTCGTTGCGAATCCTCGTCCAATCGTCGAAAATCTCGCGACGTTGAACGAGCAACGTCCCGTCGGGACGCACCTCCGAGGAGGTCGCGGCAAATACCTTGGCCAACCACTCTTTACCCATCAGATCCATTACGAGAACTCCCCCAGGTTTGAGACTCTCGTAAATATTGCTGAGCACTCGCAAGTCCTCGTCCTTGTCATCGAAATAGCCGAAGGACGTGAACATGTTGAGCACCAAGTCGTACGATGCGGACCGCACAAAACGACGCATGTCCTCTTGCACAAACTCAACGTCTAATTTCCGCTCGCTTGCTCGCGCCCTAGCTTTTTGCAGTAGGAACGCGGTAGCATCAACTCCTGTTACGGAAAATCCTCGCTCGGCCAAGATCGTGGAATGTCGGCCGGGGCCGCAACACAGATCGAGGATATGTGTCCCGCTGAACTCCACTAGCGAAAGAATCTTGTCGACTTGATCTTCCGCAGATTCAAATCGCTCTTCTGGGAACATATAGGGATACATTTCCGTCCAGAAGTCTTCGTTTTCAAACCATTCGGACATAGAATTCCAGCCTCACTCGAAACCTCATCTGAAGATGGGTGTTCAGGATCAATGGGGGGCAGTCGGGTAGGTTCCGTCCAGAGCCCGCTGCCGGTCGCGACGCACCCTAGCCAGATAATCGCGCATCGGCTCGACCTCAAACTCCGCGATTAATTGGCAGTGGGGTATTTTGAACATTTTTACTATATTAGCAGAATAGAAAACCCCCTTGGCATGAATTTTGCAAGGGGGCTTGAGAGTTGTTCTTTATTCAAGAAAGGAAATAGTTATGACTGCTGAGGTTTTGTCCGATCAGGATGTTGTTTCTTGTCAAGCATCTCAGTCACCTTCCGCCAATCGCCGCCAACAAGAGGGGAAAGAGCCGTTGCGAGCCACAGAGCAAGAGCTTCGTGATCTTGAAACTTCAAAAGTAGGTGATGAGGTAATTCTTTTTGGTCGGAAGCATCAAGTGATAGGGTAAGGAGAAGTGTGGTGTAGTTGTCCTTTTCTTTCCCTTCAAGGATTCGGTGATCTACTATTTCGTATAACAATCCTGTTTCTACCATCGTCTTATCCTCCGTCGTTTAGGGTGATGGCAAGGCTCGGCGGTCTGCCTTACCGCCGAGCCTTTCTTCTGCTCAGAACATAGCCGTTAAGCAATCTTGGTCAATCTTTTTTAGTAGAACCGAAAAAGGTGTGGGCAGGCCAACCGCAGACCTACCCACATTGACGTAGATGTCGTCTCTCGCCTATCTAATCATCCACGCCAAGAATGACCTGTTCTTTCCCTAGTTATGAGGTTCCCAGATGGCTAGCTTATCACCAGGAAAGATCAGGCGACCATTATTGATACCGTAGAAAACTTCACCTACGGACGACTCAATTCCGATGTAATCCCAAGTATAGGTGTGGTACACCCATTGACCCTTTGATAGCACGGTCGCCGTTAAGCCTAGGCGGGACCAGTAGAGCAGTCCGGGCCGGTCATACATGCAGCGCGTCCCATTAGTCATGGGGTTAGCTACATACGACAACCGTATGGCTGGACCTGATTCGGCGGAAACTTCTTGGGGGGCTAGTGGAGCTTGACTACGAGAACAGGAGAGGACAAAAAATAGACCTCCTGCAAACACTGCAAAACGAGGCATGACGTATCTCCTTGGACGGGAGGGACAGGAAAGGCCCCCGAAGGGGCCGGGCCAGTCCAACGTCTTTGCAGTAGGTGCAGTGAGTGTCCATCTGCATAGTACGCTCTACCTATTCACCAAGGCAGAAGGGAGCTACCCTTCGCCGGGTCTGGCTGTTTTATTCAGCAGATGACCCGACTAAGCGGGATCCGCAAAAACGTTGGACTTCCATAATTTAAGGAATATTCCGCCAACTGACAAAATAGATTGCCCTTGTTCTCGTTTTCTCGTAGGTTTAGCTTATATTTCATAGAAAAGGACACACCTATGGCTAAGACTACCCATCGTCGGCGTCCTCGGGATCAAAACCAACTAGCCAAGATGGTCGTTGATATGGCGGTTAGAAACATCCCGAATGACGAGGACAAAAAACCCTTTAGAATTGTGCTAAAAAAGAAGAAGTAATTATTGTATAACTCTTTGCGTTTCACTATCTTATCTCGGTGGCACGCATAGAGAGAAACAAGCAAAGATTAATCCTTTCAATGCTTTTGGAAGGAAGCTCGATTCGAGCTACTGCAAGGACGGTCGGGAGCGATAAAAAGACGGTTTCTGACCTCTCCAAAATTGCAGGACGGGTGGCCCTAATTTATCAAGACAGGCATTTGAGGAATCTTGAGCTAGACGAGATCGAGCTAGATGAGGTTTGGTCTTTTCTCTACGCCAAGCAGAAGAATGTCGAGAAGCTGAAACGGCCGCGCCAAGCCGGCGATCTTTGGACTTGGATCGCTTTCTGCCCAAACACCAAGCTCGTCGCCTCCTGGCGCGTCGGAGATCGCACCGTAGAGACGGCTATGGACTTCCTGGCGGACTTGGAAAGTCGTCTGGCAGATCGGATTCAGTTGACCACCGATGGCTATACGCCCTATCTAGAAGCCGTAGAGAGTGCTTTTGGCGATGAAGTCGATTACGCGATGCTGTCGAAGGTCGCTTCTCGGGAAGAATTGGAGATCAGGAAGCAGGTCATCTCGGGCAATCCCGACCCGGACCATATCTCAACTTCTATGGTCGAACGGCAAAACCTGACGCTGAGGATGTCGTCACGCCGGTACACGCGGAAAACCAATGGATTCTCGAAGAAGATGGAGAATCATGTCCTTGCAGTGGCTCTTCATTTTTTGAACTACAACTTCGTGAGGATTCATTCGGCGATCAGGACGACGCCGGCGATGGCCGCAGGTGTGACCGATAAGCTCTACGATCTTGATTGGATTCTCGACATGGTGGAGGAAGCCTGGCCGAAACCAGTTCGACCGAAAACCTATAAGAAACGGAGGAAAGACGATGGATGGGTCTAATGTTTCTTGGGTAACTCTTATTCCTGATGTGATTATAGCGGGTCTTCTAGTTTATATCCTAAATAGATTAGCTAATCTCTCTGATCGTGTCTCGAAAATCGAGGGACTTCTTGAAGGTTATTTTATGAAAAAAGGATCAAATGAGTAGTCTCGATGAAGCCCTGACCGAAATTTGTTCGGTCGAAAACCGATAAGAAACGGAGAAAAGACGATGCCATTAAGAGACAACCCGAGAATCATTGCAGCCGATTTGTCGATGCGATATTTCGCATTGAAATTAGAAATGATGAAAGTGCCTATTGGCGCTGAGGCGGCTGAAAGTCTTAAGGAAATGGAAAAATTGTACGAAGCGGCTATGAAAGAATGTAGAGATCGGATTCCTGATTAAACCCTTTGTTCGGTCGGTCGTGGTGGTTTTGGTCGCTTGGCTCTGTGTGCAGAACGACGATGAGACCACATCCGCACTACAATTTTGTGCGGATTCATTAGTTGATTAGGATAACGCCGGCGATGGCCGCAGGAATGACGAATAAGCTCTACGATCTCGATTGGATTCTCGATATGGTGGACGAAGCCTGGCCGAAACCGAATAGGCCGAAAAAATATAGAAAGAGTAAGTTGAGGGGTTAGGTGTGCGGCGTTGTGTTTCTTTGGTCGAAAGATCAAAGTGGTGGAGCGACAGCCCCGAGAGTGCAACACTCTCTAAGTTTTCCCCGCCAACCTTCGCCGCACACCCTGTTTAATATAGGAATAAAGTCACTATGAGCAAAGAGATTATGATGCTATCTGCCTAGCTGTCCAAACGGCCCAACATCTTCCTTTCTGAGCGTTCGATAGATTTGTCCATCCTCACCAATTATCGTTGGTCTTTTCGCTTGGGGCCTTTCGATGATTTGGTTGTCTTCCCATTGACAACAGGAACCATGTGGGTCTTTAAGGGCGCGGCGAGAAAGTGCCTCGAAATAGTTATTGGAGACGCGATGGCCTTTTCCAAGTGCTCTGACGCCTCCCGTTTTGGGCTTGTCGTAGCCTAAGAAGAAGTTCCCCTCGACGGTACTGTTGTTGCCTTTGCGTAGGGTCAAGGCCCCCATAGAGCGCACGAAGGTATTGCCTCGAAATATATTTTCGCTGGATTTATTGCTGATGATCTCAGCGGCTTCTCCGTCGCATTCCTCGAAGACATTGAACTCAACAATCGTTCGTGAAGGTGCATGGCGCAGGGAGTCCGTGTCGATGATGCGGATTGTCTCTGCTCCATTTATTCCTATTAATTCAAATTGCCCAAAATAGTTGTGGTCAATGCGGTGGTGCTCCGGGTTTTCTTTCGACTCGACGCGCATCAATGCGGTCTTTGCGTTTCTGCCGGTAAATGAACAGTGGTCGATTCGGTGGTGAGCGCCCTTGACTGAAACCCATGTGGGAGGGTCTGGATTGGAAGGGATTGCGTTGTAATCTATAATGGCACAGTTGGTGATGCGGCAATGGGCAGTGTCGGCGCGGAGAACAATAGGTATGGAAGAGGGAGAGCCGTCTGTAAATATTAGCCCATCGACAATGATCCAACTGCCGTGAATGTCCAGCTTCGAGTTGCCTGTCAGCCTGACTTTGCCCTGTTCCTGGGCGCGAATTGTTATCGGATTTTTCCGCTTTCCTGAGCGCGTGATTTTTAACCTGAGATTCTTCCAGTCGCCGGTTGCCACGATGATCGTGTCGCCTGGGCGAGCGCCACTGAGCACCCGTTGCAAGGCCCTTTGACTTGAGATGGGTTTCTCAATGGCTTTGCCTTGGTCGGCGAAAAAGATGGATAGGATCAGAGAGATAAGTAAAAGTAGCTTTGGGTTGTTCATTTCCTTATCGAAAACGGTGAACAGGTGTTCTCGGATCGCCAATATCTATAATCATGGAGTCGCCTGGCTCGATCTTGTAGCCACCTTCTTCCAAAGAGAAATGATTAGACCCATCGTCAGGGACATGAAGGACAATGGGCTTTTTCAATGTTCCGCGAGCGCAGAGCATCTTTAGAAACAGGCGATCATATTCAAGCTCTTGCTCTTTGGGGGTCCGACTGGTAGATTTGGAGGTACTATTATCCATTGGAAGGTCCTTTCCATTGGTTAAGCTAATCGCGCTTTCTGAGGGCGCGAGAAGCATGGGTCTGACAGAGGATCGTCAGGCCCTATTTTTTATTTTTTTGACCCATTGTTTAAATCTTGGCCAAAGACCATTGCACCATGCAATAATCTTTTTCAAAATCGCAGGGTCGTCATATTTGCCTTTAAAAAAATCTTTTACTATCCGCTTGCGTTTACGAGATTTGCTTTCAGGGGCTACGGTTCCATCACCGGCGTTTACTACTTGTACCCGGGCCGAACTTCCACTATAATTTCTGGTGGCAAAATTGCGTATAAAAATTAAAACCCTTATGGGCCTCCAAAGAACTCCCATGACAAATGCAGTTATAGTCTCTATATGAGAGCAAATGATTTCCATTATGAAACGCTCAACCGGGATAGGCCGCGCTAACTGTCTTTCGACAAGGAGCGCGGCCCAATTTTTACTGCGTTCTGAGTTTATTGGTCTTGTACGGATAATGCTTCACGGCAATATGGACATCGAGTCGCTGCGGTCTTGGCAAGCTCGCAGCAGGCCGGACACCTTTTGGCTATGCCTTTTTCGATGGCTCTTTCGTCCAGGGCTTGCTGATTGGTAGGGTTTATAATAGCCAAGGCGATCCCCATAGGGCCTAATAGGAAGCCAGCAACAGCCCAAGCGCGGACACTGTTGCCTTTGGCATCGGCGATCTGCATTGCGATAAAGGCGCAGAAGCCGAGCGAAACAATGAGAAGATGGAAAGAGGACCGATCTTCCGGGGAAAGGAAGCCGCCCACTACGCCGCCAATGACAAGCGTTAGGCCGAATAATATCAACGGCCTGAACAACTGTGGGTCTGTGTTGGATCGTGGCATGGGGGTGGCTTCTTTATGATGATGGCCGCTTATTGCGTGTTTTCTTATTGAGCAAGACGGTTAGCTTCTTCTGTTCGGTAGGCGTTAGTTGTACGGTGATGTTCTTGTCGTCGGTAGATATTCCTGATAACCACACCTCGTTCCCATGAGGTTCAATCAATAGATCGGGCACGTCTGCTAAGGTAAGATTAAAAGATAAAATTTTCATCAAAGACCTCCTTGTTCTTTTCCTCCAAAAGGATTTCTTCGATAGGTACGAACTTGTTTCTGCAAGGCATAAAACTGCCCTCGGGAACAGGCTCGATCTCGTTTGTGCAAGGGATGAAGCTGTTAGGTGGGGTCGGTGTAAACTTGCCGGGATAGCATGGGTCGGCTAGATTGATGTCGTGGGACATCGGTTCTCCTTTCAAGCTGGCGATGTCTCAATTCCCTAGCGTCTGTCAACGCTTTGGAATCGAGCGGCCGCGCTACCAGCCCGAAGGCAACCAGCGCGGCCTAATCATTACGACTGCTTCAAGTCTATTTTACCTCTCGAAAATTGTCAAGTTCTCCTTGGAAAGAAGGGTAGAAGACGAAAGACCGCTATGATTCGTCAATGGTTTTCAAAATAAACTGCTTTACAAAGAGAAGGCGATGACTAATTTAATAGTCATCGCCTTCTTTCGCTTGGGGCGACGGCTGGTGCCGGCCGCTGGACTTGAGACCCTCCGGCGTGGGTTCGATTCCCACTCGCTCCACCAAAGTCAGCTTCGTTCACATAGCTATGTCGTGGCGGGCCGACTTATTTAGATGATAAGGAACTGTGTTGTATAAATCAATTCTTTTATGCTGACGATCTAGTCGTGCTAGCACCTGAGTAGTGCTAGCGATTTCGTCATACTAGCAAAACGATCTTGCTAGCAAGTTCTGATAATTATTACATCCCCGATTTCGCGGCTCTCTGAACAATTTGAAAATCCCCCTGGCAAAAAACGTACCAAGTCATTGTTTTTATTCAGGATACCCCACTATCGATTAATTCATCGGTTCTCTTATGCGGCAAGTGTGAGCGCAGCGTCAACAGACACTCGTCACCCAGATGCTCCGCCGTTGCAGCACCAGGACCGTATTGCTCAAACAAGGACCGCACGCGCTGGATGTTGCCGTCGTGATGTACCACCCGCATATCCAGATCAAGCCCGGCAGTAATCAGCGGTGCCATGCCGGTCGCATCGCTGGTCCGGCGCGGCACACTGCAAATGAGCCGCCCGGCCGGATCAATAAACGAGCCGCCGCCGGCAAATACCCCCGCCATATAAAAACCAAACTCAATTGCCCAGCGGCTCATCATCCGCACGCCCGTCCACATGGATGACCAGACGACCAGCTCGGGGCAGTTAGCGCAGGTTGCATGTCCTACTTCCCAGTAGTTGATATCAAAACAGATGGTCAAAGCGACGCGGCCAAAGTCGGTTTCAAAAACAGGCGTCTCAGTACCGGGGATGATGCCCAAGTCCAGCTCTGGATGGGTCGGCACGTTTTTGTGATACACGCCAACTATCTGGCCCGTCCGGTCGATCAGGATGGAACTGTTGCGGCGCTTGTCACCTTCCATGATGGCCTGCGGAATTACAACATACAACGAATGGGTGCGGGCGGCAGCGGCCATAGCCGTAACCGTGGGTCCGTCGAGCTCTTCAAAGACCCACGCGTCGGGCGCACCTAGATAAGAGCAGATCTCCGGAAAGACCACGAGATCGGCCTTGCGCGCGGCGGCCTGGGTTATGTGCATCCCCATTTTCTCAAGGGTTTTGGCCAGCCGGTCAGGAGCATCGCCCGCAACCGGGCTGTAGCTAACCAGTGAAATAGTCGCGGTACGATTCATTATGTCTCCCCGCTTTCATTCTCTTTACCTCTAATGTTTTCCGGTCTTCTTTTCAAATGGTAAGTACAGACTGCGCCGACACCCTAAGGTCTCCAGCCCCTTCTCATAAATCTCCTCGCACAGAGCGACTTTTCCGTCCATGTACAACTGGCGATCATTGTCGTGCTCTTCAGCGAGTTGCCATTTCAGGGTACTGAGCCTACGAACATATTCGGGGCTCAGTCTGAGGAAATCCCTGAAGACAAGATGCCGCTTCAAGGCTGCACCATACTTGTCACAAACGTACGTATGGTGGGCGGGCAAAGATTCCTTCAGGCCGCTATCGGACAGATCAAAGGCATCTCTGCCGGGAATACCCAGGTCCCCTTCATGGAAATATCCGATTTCTGCAAGCCGGTCCTTGGTGCTGTCAAAATCCTGTGGCTCAATGACAATGTCAACGTCAATGATCGGCTTGGCAGTCATTCCGGCGACAGAGGTGCTCCCGACATGCTCGATGCTGCAATACCTTCCGGACAAAACAGAGTCAAACCGGTGTCGCAGCTTCTCGAACCACGAGGGCCAGGTCGGATTATAGTGCTTCACCAAAGTAACGGACATGATTCAATTGACCTGTGTTGTGCCTAACGTATCGCCGTGCCCGAACCGCCTTTTTAGGACGACCGCTTGCTGTACAATTCTTGACGCGATTTATCCAAACCCCTAGCTTAAATATAAGTGCCTCAGGGAGGCCCTCCAGTCCGCGGTAAGGGTCATAGACCCACCCTCCTCATGTAAAGATTGACCTTCTTTCGCCTGACCGCGCGGACAACAGGCATTCAAGAAAGAGGGTTATTATGCCTACCATCCTACCTCGTAGTCCCGATCTTCAGCATATCAGGAGACGTGCCAAGCAGTTGCTCCATGAGCATCGGGAGGGTAACCGTTCCGTTGGTGATCGCATTCGCCTTCACCATGCTCGATTTGCTGGTGCTGCACTAAGCGAAATCCTTGCCGCAGACTTCTCGCTACAGGATGCACAGCTTGTCGTTGCGCGTGAATTCGGGCAGAATAACTGGTCGCGCTTAACGGCCGTTGTCGAGTTGATGCGACAGGTGTACCAGACATTCGAAAGCGGTGGCTGCGTTCACGTGATCGCCAGTGACGCTGACCAAGCGCATACGTTCGAGGGGCTTTTGCAGCCTCACTATAGCACAGACCAGCTAGGATTACTACCACCCTACGTACGGGGTGAGCGTGTTCAGTCCGCTCTGTCTCGCTCTACTCGCATTCTTTTACACCTGCCGATTCTAGTAGCAGAGTATCAAGTCCTTGGCCGAACGTACCTGCTGGAGCATCATCATAAACCAGAAGGTCCCTTTCAGATTGATATGCAGCTAGCTCGTACCCGCGCTATATTTCCTAGGTCTGTTTACAGCAGAAGGCCCGTTGTGCATGGCATCAAAAAACACAACGATGAAAAGTCCGAATTTGACCATGTGCTGGAGCTTAGCATCCAACAAATAGGCAAACTTTTTGGCTCAATCAGTGTTGTAAATCTTTGAAATTAATCAAGTTGTGCGATGGTTTGTACGTAGCGGCGTTCTACCAACTTAACGATATCGATAATTTTTTCTATGTCGCTTAACGTTCCCGCCGTGCCCGAACCGTGTAGCGGTTGGACGAAGGTGCGAACGCGGCGCAGCGGCTACAGGTTGTTGCAAGAGGTGCGATTGGGCCTAATCCTCAAACCGCGTCAATATTATAGGCCATGATCACACGGAGCTTGTCGAGATATTCAACTTCATCTAGCCGAGACCAGCCGAGTCCCTTGTAGTACTTCGGAAGGGTCCCGGAAGTATACAGATAGATTGCCGAATGCCTAAGCCTTCGCGCCTCTGAGATAGCAGCATCGACCAATAGTGAGCCGATCCCTTGGTGCCGATACTCTGGAAACACGAACAGTTGAGCCAACCAAGGCGTTAAGTCGGACCGGATCGGCAAATCGCTATCCAAGATGTTTACTGATCCGAGAATCGTCCCATTTTCCTCCGCAACTAGCGTGCTTGGAAGTCCATCAGCGGCGACAGCCCGTTCGAGTAGACTTTGATACTCTTTTAGGGTATTCCGGCTGGTCAGTGGCCCCCACAGGTCAAAGTGCGTCACTGAAAGGTTCTCAATAGAACCTGTATGACGCTGCAAATTATCAATTCGAACCGTCACGGGATTGATCGCCTTGGTTTAACGCACTTCTTGTAACGTTTTGCCGGTTTGCGAACACGCGCAGTGGGTTGCCCATAGGCCAAGGCGCGTTAGCGCCGTAGCGAAAACCGCTGTGTTATGTGATATGCTTCGGCAACTTTAGTCACCATCCATTTCTTGGGAGAGATCCACAAGTAATTGCAATTCTGTTACTGATCCTCGAACCCAAGAGTCTTTCTTGAATTGCTGGTGATATGCATCTATATCGTGAAAAGACTCTTTCGCGACCTGCTGTGCGCGTTCCATATCTTCTGCACGCATGTAGGAAAGTAGGTAGTCCTGACCGTTCAGCGAAAGAAGAAACCAAGACTCGACCTCCACTCCTTCGGCGCGCAATGTGGCGAGAGCTTCATCTCTTCGTTGGTTTATACTGCTTGCCCACTCCGACACTCGGTACCCGGAGTCTTCCTTCAGCTTGATCAGATAGGCTTTAACGTCCATGGTCACCTCTGTTAGTAATTCATACTATTTCGCATTTCACATAACGTTTTCACTATTTACGACTTCGCGTATGCGGGGTACAGTCGGCCAAGCTCCCAAAGTGAGCACTACGTGATCGGATAGGTTCCGCCATTCTGGCATGCAAAGCACCTAGGGGACTGCTTGCGATTTCTGTAATTTGAGCCACTGGCTAAGCAAGTTAGGCAGGAATCCATTCAGACGATGCATCACATCTTTGGAATTCTCCACAAAGACATCAGCATGGCCGTTATAAGCGTCGCCACCGTCGGGGCCGACCAAATCAGTCACCCCACGCACGATAACGCAAGTGACATTGTTCCTAGTAGCGACCCAAGCGATCGCGCCCGACTCCCAATCCGCAGCGACAGCATCGTACTTGGATCGCAAGTCTGCAATGTCATCAATGATCAAGTCGCGGTCCGCCGATAGTAACAGACCACGGAACTCTGAGTCAGTCACGGGTTGTTGCAGCCAAGTCAGGTCAAGCTGCGTATGATAGAAGTTAATCGCCTCGGTTGGGTCCAACATCTGCTCCACGATATCGTACACTACAGTGTCGGTGGCAACGATGAACATGCCCTTCTCTATGTGACCTTTAAAACCACCACATGTGCCCAGGTTGATAATCAAAGCTGGGGTGCCATTGATCGATAACGTGCTGGGCTGAGGCGGCAGCTGAGATCTTACCCCATCCCCCTTGGAAGAAGACGATAGGAATAGAGTCAAAATCCACAGTGACCTCGTGGCAGAACCACTCGCCAAAGGGTGACAGTGAGTAGGTTGCGTTAGGATATAGGCTCCGCACAGCCGCCCACTCGGCATCAGCAGAAACGAGAACGATTACGTTACCCTCGGTCATAGTGCCTCTAGTCTCCTTTGATCACGCATGCCAGATAACGTCTTCCGGTTTGCGAACCCGCCCATAGGCCAAGCCGCCTCAAGAGCGGCGCAGCGCGAACCGAGCTGTATAGGACATGTGCTTACTTACGAACGTTCATGGACTCTACCAGTAAGTCGATCTTGTCGTCGTAATTGGCAACAAGCTTAGGAAGTGCCCTGACATCGGCCCAAAAGAAATCGAATGGATGGATCACAGATCCGTCCTCCGCATGTTCTCCATGACGCCAGGTTTCTTCTGTTGGTCCTTCTACAGACAAATGAAAGAACCAGCGATACTGTAGTTCATCGCGCCCGCAATCCCGCATGTCTCGGGTATCTTGGGCTAGGAACTGCTCATATCTGAGCTCGGTTAAACCGGTCTCCTCTGTTGCTTCTCGCATCACGGCATCCTGAGGATCCTCTCCGGGCTCAATCGTTCCGGCTGGAACTTGAATGCCAGCTTCCGGTGATTTCGGGTGAGTAAAGAGGAGCAGGCGGCTCCCGTTGGTGATGTAGGCGTAAGCTCTATGACGGATTTTCATTACAATCCTCTCAACTATCTGTATTCTGTGCGTACCTGACCATCGTTAATTACTCCTTCAACAGGCCAGCAGCAATGAGAGCGCGATGGTGCAGGGGTAGAAAAACGTCCAGCGCCAACTCCGCAAGGAGTCCTTCCGGTTGAACCAGTTTGCGCGCCAGCGTCTCGTGTTCGGGTACCCACTCATTGAGTTCGACTTTCGCTAGCCAGATGGAGCGAACCAGTACCAGACCCTTTTCGTGCCCCCTGATACACTCTCCGCGTGAGAATCCCAATAGCTTTGCCTCTCTGACCTCGACGCATGCTTCCTCTCTCATCTCCCGCCGCAGGGTTTCCTCCCACGACTCGCTTCCTTCCGGTCGGCCTGCCGGGAATCCCCACGTTTTCCCATCTTGCGTCGCCAGCACAACTTCGCCGTTGTCTGTCAGGCAAATACCACCAGAGCCGTGGCGTTGCCCTTTCGGCACATCGCGAGGAGGAAACCAGGTGATGAGAACATCCTGTCCACCCGTTTCTACCTGAAATGCTTCGTATTCCCTTGCGGGTCTCGATGCCTCAGACACATTGCCCTCTTTGGAAATGGCATGCCTGATCCAGAATTTTGGGCAGTTCACTTAGCGAGTGAATCGTAAAATCGGGATCGCCCGTTTCGTCGTTGGGCACAAGATTGGCGAATTTCCCATTTCGAAACCAAACCGTTGTGGCTCCTGCTGCATTGCCCCACGCAACCCCTCGTATGATGTAGTCATCGACAACAACGACCTCGTTGGCTTTAAGATCAACTTTTCTCAATAGATCCTCATATTCCTTTGACTTGGCTTCGCCGCTTTCGGTGAAGACGATCTCCTCGAAATGGTCGAGAATACCCTTCTCTCGCAATGCCTCGATACGAGCCTCTTTCTCATCCGCAGGGGAGACCGATACTATACTAAGTCGGTACTTCTCAGCTAGCGTTCTTACGACGGGGATTGCGTCTGGGAAGAAATCGTCGGTTTCGCGATCATATAGGGTACGGCCATAGTCAAAGATTATCATCTTAGCCATGGCAAATATCTCCTTTGGTCTCTGAGAAGCCTTTTTAAAACTCTTCTGTTGGGGCGGATCGCTTGAGCAACAGATGGATCATAACGATGTGTATAAAGGCTTCGCTATTGCAAGTTAAGACTTCATAATCTTTGGCGTGGATTCGATAGTTGCCCAACCAAGCAAAGGTTCGTTCAACTACCCATCGGCGTTTGAGTAGGGTAAAGCCATCGCGTGGTTTTTCGCCGACGTCCAACACGATTTTATGGGTACGTTTTAAGTTGGCGACCCATGCGTTGAGCGCCTGACCTCGATAGCCAGCATCGACCCACACTCTTTTTAACCGTTGGACGCCCGGCAAAAAATAAGCGCTCAACAACGCCTTTAAGCCGTCCGCGTCGGAGATGTTGGCCGCGGTGACCTTGCATTGCAGGATCGAGCCTTGGCTATCGACTAACACGTGGCGTTTGCGCCCTTTGACCCGTTTGCCGGGGTCATACCCTACGGCGCTGCCTTGCGTAGCCGTCTTAACACTCTGCGCGTCGATGCCACCAGCCGAAGGCGTTGGCCGGCGGCCTTGTCGGATACGCTGTTGGCGGATCAGGGCTTGCAAAATCCGCTGCCAGTGTCCGTCTTGACGCCAGCGATTGAAGTATCCATACACCGTTTGCCATGGCCCAAACGTCGGCGGCAGCATCGGCCACTGGCCGCCGGTTTTAGCCCGATAGAGAATACCATTGATGACTAAACGCAGATCACGGGGTGGACGACCGGGACCACCACAACGCCATCGACGTGATGGTAGTAAGGGACGCAGCCGCTGCCATTGCGCGTCTGTTATATCGGTCGGATATTGATACAGCGTACTCATCGGAGACCTTTCGTTCAGGGTTCTTGGTCGAAACCTGAAGGTGTTCGGTGAGTACGCCAACGTCAAATCCGAACAAAAAACAGTTTTAAAAACGCTTCTGAGCGAGTTCGTGCTTGTCGTACGCATGGTCACTCATAAAGCTTTAATAGCAGCGGCCTCTGTGCTGGATCATCATCTAACATGTGGTTGTCGTTGAATAAATCGATGCTACCGATCATCCACCTTTCGGCTATCGCATGGACAGACGGATCATGGATTTCCCTCCGCAAGGCATTCGCAATCGTCCCCGCTTGGCTGATTGTGAAGGGGCGTTCCCCCCGACGCATAGGCTCGCAAGGGACCGAAGGCGTGAGTTCGAGTGCATTGTGCATTTCCGCAAGCTGGCGATAGACTGTGGCAAGGGCTCCATCGCGCTCCCCCCAGTCCGAGGCGGCACCGACGCGCTCCAGTAACGGGAGGAGTGTGGGAGCGCACTGTAACTGCGCGAATGCCGAGCCGAGCCATTTCGGGTACGGGGGATAGGAGCGCTCCATCAGGAAAGCCAGACGCATCATGTCGCGGATGAGGTGCCAGGCGATGACCGCCGATCCCAGATGGTCACCTACGCTTCCTGCCCTCCCCGTCAGGGTTTCGTCTTCGTTGATCCGGAGCCAGCACGAAGCAAGAACATAGAGCCAGACGTCGTGCGGGTACCAGCAGAAACGGTCGCGCACGGCCTGAAGCCCCACGTCGTCGTGGAAGACGCGCCCGTCGACCATGGAGCGGAGCCGGTGGTGGGTCATCGTCAGCCAGTCAGCCGCCGACAAGGGCTTGTCTAGGTCAACTCCGAGTTGTTTCTGAAAAAAGTCATGAATCGTATAAATCTCGATCCTCGGCTCGAGTCCGGGATCGTTCGGCCTCTGCCGAAGCCGCGCCCCGATATCCCGGACCTCATGGGCATAGATGCGCAGCGGGTAGCCCTTATACGTGAGGGGCAAGTGCTCCATGGCAAGCGCTCGAATTGCCTGGGGCCGTGTCGCGAAGTCTTCCCGCTCCAGGAAGAGCATGACCCGCGGCCCCCAGTCGTGGTCCATGGACATCTCTGTATCGAATCCCAACACATCCGATCCACCAGCAAGGACGGCGGCCGAGTAGCGCATATTCGGTAAGTGCGCCTCAAGCATCGGGCGCACCAAGTCCGTAAAGAATCCTTCGGCAAGGTCAAGACCGGGGATAAAGGGGGGCCGTGGCTCGCCGGCTGCGAATAACTTCGTCATACTACCCGAGACATCCGAGCCGCCTGCTCCAAGTCGCCCTCCCTTAGAGCCTCACGAACCTCATCCAGCTTTTCAGCGTCCCTAACTGAAAGGTAGGGCGGCCATCCAGCGTCCCCACCGATCAACTTCACCTCCACTTCCGCAGCATATTCCCCTGCGCGCACTAGTTTCGTAGTCACTTTCGTCGTCTCCAGAACAGGCGGTCATGGATTGCCGCCCCTACCGGCGCATATACTGCTTGTACCCGAACAATTGGTTCGGATAATGGCCCTTATCTGACCCGAAGGTACGTATCCGGGTAAACAGTCGCAACCAATACTGCAAGGTTGGAGTATTATACGTAACTTCTTGTAGTAAATTGAGATAGCACGATTCTTCTTAGATCTGACGCGCCTAGCATCGCAGCGCAAATCGCTGTGTTGCCTGAACACTAACGAGACTGATCTAGAATGTTGGGAAACTCACTTAGCGAGTGAATCGTAAAATCGGGGGTTCCCGTTTTGTCGTTGGGCGTACGAGCGGCGAATTTTCCATATTATTTTGCCAATTGAAGACTGTATTTTACGTTGTACTGATCTTTATAAGAATTATCTCTTAAAAAGCCATATTTCTCATAGAGGCCCTGTGCCTCTATGTTGACTTTTCCAGTTAATAACGATATAGAAGCAGCACCTTCTGCACGAAAGTGACTGATTACTTCATCCATTAGGACAGAGCCTAATCCTTGTCCCCGATAGGCCGGATTCACAAATAAATCATTAAGAAGCCATTGAGGAGGATGTCGTTTCTGTGCGGGACGTGGAGTTAGTAGCGTAAAACCAATAGCTGATTCTGCAATTGGCTGTTCGGACGCTAAAAAAACTATAGACTGGGCTTCTCCAAATTGCTCTGATAGGTATTCTACAATCTCATCCCTTTCAGGGGGATGTCTCGTAGCAATGTTCCATATCGTCTGTAGTAATAAAGAAGGAACTCTTTATAAATCGGAAATAGGACTTGAAGCTGATCTTTGCCTCCTTTCCGTACCCTAAGAAGCCGTCTGAAAACTATATTTTTCACTTGATCCGTTTGAGTAGCAAATGGATCATGGCAATCTGAATCAAGGCTTCACTATGGCGGGTCAATACTTCATAATCTCTCGCATGACGCCGAAAATTCATCAACCACGCCAAAGTACGCTCGACGACCCAACGACGTTTGAGTAAGGTAAATCCAGGGCCCTGTTTGGCGACGACTTCCAAGTCGATCTTGTGTGTCCTTTTTAGATCAGCTACCCACGTTCGGATGGCCTCGCCTTGATAGCCTCCGTCAACCCACAGTTTGCGTAAGCGGGGTACGTCGGGGCTACTATAGCGGGTCAACACCTGCTTGAGGCCGTCGCGATCATCGACATCGGCGGCGGTGACGACCACTGCTCTAAGCAAACCCATGGTGTCAACCAACAGATGACGCTTGCGTCCTTGGATCTTTTTGCCGGCGTCATACCCGGTTGTTTTACCTTGGGTTGCCGTCTTGATCGTCTGACTATCGATACAGCCGGCCGACGGCTGAGATACCCGGTCGTTGAGGCGGCGCTCTCGTTGGGTGAGTTGATCCAACACCTGGGGCCAGACCCCTTGCCGACTCCAGCGGCGAAAGTAATCATACACGGTTTTCCACGGCCCAAAACAACCAGGCAACAAAGCCCAAGGACACCCCGTCTTGGTCAGATACAAAAGGCCGTTGACGATCTGGCGTCGATCCCGCGGAGGCCGACCCGGACCGTTCGGCCACCACCTTGAAGGCGGCAGTAACGGTTGGATCTGCTGCCATTGCGCATCGGTTACATCGGTGGCATATTGCCTACTAGGCGTACTCATCATACAAGCCTTTCTATTCAGAGTTTGTCGTGAAACCTGAATATGGCTCGATGAGTACGCCGGTTCAAATGCAGACCACAGCATGGGTTTTCAGACGGCTTCTAAAAGATGTGGATCGATTCATATACAAGCTCGATATCAAAGGGATCCTTGGAATACGCTAGACCATTCTGACCTATCCAGTTGGGCTTCAGGGCTGAGGATTGGAAGGATAGGTCATCTAGCCGCCCATCAGGCGCAGAGAAGGCTCCTCGTGGATAAGGCTAATCAGTCCAGCGGTCAGAGGTAACCATGTCTCCAGATTGGGTCTTTTCGAGAAGCCCAAAACTGACATGGGTCTTATTCATCCTTGAATCTCCACATTGGCATAGAAATTGACGATGTTCCTATCCGGATCGCGAAACCAAACGGACCGGCGTCCCCACGGTTGAGTTGTAGGCGGTTTAACAATCTCAACATTCATGGCCTGCAAACGCTCAAATTCCTGGTCGACGTCTTCTACCTCAAACTCGATAGTATAGCTGCCATATCCAGCTCCCTTCAGGCTTCCACGAGCCATCTCCTCCATGTGTTCTGAGGAGAAGATGGACAACTCTGCACCCTCCGTTGGAATGATCTTAAATACATCTCCTTCTTCTGGTTCGAGTTTTAGTATCTCTCGGTAGAAAGCGCACAATCTGGGCACGTTCTGTGTTACTATACAAATGCCATTGAACCGCATGAAGAACCTCCAGAAGTTTCAGTGAATTTTTTGGATGGCGTAGGACGCATCAGAGCAGCTCGATGCGGAGCTTTTTGCCCAGAGCCCGCGCTGCGCGGTCCATGGTTTGTAGCGTTACGAAGGGATTGGACGCGTCAAGCAGACGGTCCAGCGCCGACCGACTGGTTTGCATGCGCTTGGCCATCGCCGTTTTGGACAGCTTGTTTTCCTCCATGAACTGACTCAACTGATAGGCAATAACGCGTTTCACAGCCGTTGCCTCTGCTTCACTGAGCAGGCCCTCGTCTGCGAGGAACTCATCAAAACTGCTGCCGACATGTTTTTTCATCGTGCCTCCCGGAGCATCGTTAGCTCAACAGTTTCCGTCCTCCAGATCAGAGAGGGGCTGCACTCGATACCAATACCGGTACGATTCGCTGAAACCATACTTGCGTTGTAGCGCCAGAGCTGGCTCGTTGTTCGCCATCACCTGCAGGTATGCCAGACGCGCCCCTTGCTCAAAGCCCCAGTTGAGGCGGGCCTCAAGGAGCCCACGGCCGAAGCCCTGACCCCGATGCTCGGGAGCCACCATCAAATCAAAGAGCCCCATGATAGAGCCCGAAACAACGGCTCGGGCGCAGCCTACAGATTGGCCATCAGTCCGGGCGACAACATAGGCCGAAGGAGTGGGGATCGCGTTGAGCAAGGTGCGCAATATCTCAGAGTGCTGATTGCGACCGGACAGACGTATCCAGGTTTCGAGCCACTCATCTGTTGCATCTTCGTATAGCGATATGGCAGGAGAACTAGCGGAACGGGCCTCAAGCCGCATGGTTTGAACCAGTGTATCGGCGTCTTTAGAGTACTGAAGCTGCGCCAAGATCTCGTCCAAATTCTCAGGTTGACAGGCAGGAAAAATCTTGAAAAGACAAGGTAGCGATGCCCGCGCATACGCCGCTTCACAATGAACCAGCTTCTCCTGGAGCGGGGTTGTGGATTCATACAGCGGGACTACACAGTTGGCACGGCGACTGTATCCCTCGGACATCCGAACGATCCAGCCGTCGTAGAACTCTGTTTGCAGCGCGGGTAGCCCGTTCAGCGCCGCCTCTTCCATCCTTGCTACAAGCTCTGAATTGTTCGTTGAATCAAGTGCTATCGTCATAGGTTTCGGTATGCCTAGATTCGTTCATTCATCCTGACTCAACTGGACCAATTTTCGCTATGATCGAGCGCAAATCCGGATCTGAAAACTGATCTGACTTCAATACTTTGCCGTCCTCCCTGAATATCGGCTTACCCTGCTCATCTAGCTTGCTCATGTTGCTGCGGTGGACTTCAGCAAACAGCTCTTCGGCGATGTCCTGCAGACCATGCGTGATGAACGTACCCAGCAATACGTAAAGCATGTCGGTAAGGGCGTCTGCGATCTCGACGATGTCGTGGTTATGTACGGCCGCTCGATACTCTTCTAGCTCCTCCAAAAACATCTGGATACGCCCTTGGCTTATCTCAGCAGGCACCTTTGCCGTAGGCGTGCGCTCCATGTATGCCTGGAACACCTCATGGAAACATCTGACGCTATCTAGCTGATCTTTCATTTGGCATCTCCTGACGGCTCTGCCTAATACCTTCAAAGATAGTTTATGAGTCTACGAACCTAATGGCTAGCGGATAAATCTGTCGCTCCACGAATCTACGAAGCAGGTTGTCCAACAGCGTCGCAGCGTGGAGCGGATATTAGATGTAGTGGATACTTTATGCCTTGTAAATAGTTTGGTTATGATAGTCAATAAACGACTTATCGATTGCGTGTTGAGAATGTTTCCTGATTTGATCAAGTTCAAGTTTGATCCCGCCATAGTCGCACAAGGCATGACAATTAGGGCATAGAATAATTATATTAGTTTTTATGTCCGGACCATTATGTGGCTTCCCCAAAGGCTTAATATGATGAGCCTCAGAATATCTCTCACCTAGTTTTATCTCAAGAAACTCATCACATAGTTGGCATTGATTACCATGTAGATCTTTTAACTTCCGAGCCAAGCTAGTATCTCGAAGAATACGATAGATATTTATTGCAGATCTTTGAGTTAATTCAGGTTCAGAGAGATCAGATACTTTGAGGGTTTCACGAACTAACGGCTGAATATTTTTTGTCTTATAAGAAGTTTCCTCTTGACGCCCATAATATTCGGTAATGTCTCTTTCACCTGCATTCCGAACGCTAAGTTTATGTTGAGGTTTTATAGAAGCTATCCAGCGAGTTCGCTCAGTTTTGTAGCGAGACATTGTGCTATCTAGAAAAAAGTCTTCCACGAATGAAAAAGGAATTTTGTAGAAATCGTTTTCTAAATCTTCTGAACCAGCAATAACTAAACAAAAATCATTTCCAAACTTCCTTTTGTACATATTCAGCTTGTTTTTATAAAAATCAACCCAATATTCATTAGCAGGGTCAGCTTTTCTAACATAGTGTCTTTTTCTAAGCTGTGATCGATTGATTAGAATCTGATTTTTCACCGACAATTCTCCAGAAAAGCCTTCAGCAGCAAGGTTCTATCCATTACATCTAACGTTTTCGCTGTATCCGAATCGCGAAGCGGTTGCAGAAGGCCAAGGTGCAAACACGCCGCCGCGCAAAACGAGTTGTTATATTAAATACAGCCCTCACCATGCTTACTAGGAAGATAAGCACGGTGGTTTTGGGAATCTCATTAAGATGAAGTATGTGTCCATGGAAGTATCTCTTCAACAGGTTTTCGAGCCTCATCCATCACACTTTTGATAAGCTCTGGGAATTCTTTGATCAGTTCATGAAGCTTGAGTAAGTGTGTCTGGTTTGCTTTCTCTAGCTGCTGCCGCAAATCGTCTTGTTGGAAACTTAGGCGAGGGAGTGCTTGCAACTTGCTGAAGTCACTGGACTCTAAGCCGCGGAACTGCATATGCGCGTCATAACAGTTATTTAGTGCGAGGATAATCTTATTCCAAGTGGATTGGTCTATATATAATGCACACAGTCTTGCTGCCAGATCCGCACGTTTGTAAACTTCATCGAATCCGTCAATCTTCTTTTCAAAATCGGACTGATCTTCGTAATGAAAAAGGTTATCTCGCACATACTGATTCAGAAGAAGCAGCTCTTTATGCACACACTCCAATCGGTCAAATCGTCTTCTTATATACTCGGCAAGATTGACCTGATGTGTAATATTAGATCGGCTAAGACGTGATTTGAGGTCTTCCAGTGATTCATTGAACTCTTTCTTAACCTCCTCGATACGTTTAGTGTGCTGCTTAATTATGGCAAGGTCAGCAAGTTTGGGGCCTAACTGTTTGAGTAATACGACCAGATACAAAATAAAACCGAAGACTATGAGTTCAAAAAGCGTAATAATCCAACCATATTCCATTGAAGGACCTCCTCTGTTGAGCCTGCTGTTTTTCACTGAGAAACCAGGGAATGACTTATAAAAAATTGTCTGAAGTATTGATCACCAAGGCGAACATTAGCCATCGTCTTTCTCTCCCTTTCTTTCAATTGCCAGCAAATCCCCAGGCATGTCACCGTCCACACGCTAAGACCCAGCTCGAAAAGGGGAACAAACGCCCTACGTCGCCTCTCCCCCATCCTCCCGCCGCCAAATCTCATACGGATTCTCCCGATTCGCCAGCGGCAAAGACACCCGCGTCCCCAACCGCTGCGACTCGTGTACCGCCATGATCATTTCCAGCGCCGCTCGCCCGTCCTCGCCGTTGGAACAGGCCCGCACCGGGCGATCCTCCTCAATGGCTTGGATCAATTCGCGCACAATGATCAAATTGCTCTGGTGCGTGCGCTCGCCCGCCGAGTATTGTTCCCACTCGTCCAACAGCACCCGTTCCCAAGTGCCGTTTTCCTCGCCGGGGATCCACATGCCCTGGCGATAGATGTACATCTCGCCGTTGGGCGAATTGCGCAGGGCGATGATGCCCTCACTGCCGTGCGCCTCAAAACCGAACCAACGGCTGTTGTGCCCTTTTGGATAGCCCGGTTGCGATTCAAAATGCGCGGTCACCCCATTCGCAAAAACGTAGTACGCCGCCACCCCATTGCCGGCGATCAAGCCAATGCGCTCGTCCCCTTCCCGCACATCGTCCAACGCGACCTCGCGCCCATCCTGCGTGACGTGCCCGTGCGCCCAAACCACCTCGGCCCCGGCGAAGTAGCGCATGCTGTCCATCATGTGTGTGCCCAAGACCATCAGATCCTGAGACCCGGCCCGGCGGTCGGACTTGCCGTGGCTGCGCAGCACTTGTAGCTGGCCGATCTCGCCCTCGTCAACCAACTTTTTGCCGTACTCCTCGTAGGGATTGGCGCGCCGATGCGCCACCGCAGTCTTGACGCCGTGCTCCTGACAGGCCGCCAACAGGGCGTCGGCCTCGCGCAGAGAGGGCGTCAGCGGCTTCTCGATAAACACGCCGCGCACCCCGGCCTCGGCACAGGCGATGACCATGTCGGCGTGGCAGTCGGGCATCCGCGGACAGACGCTGACTATGTCTAAATCCTCGTCGGCGAGCATCTGGCGATAATCGGCGTAGAGCCGCTGGGCACCCGTGCGCTCGCCGGCTGCGGCGCGGCCCTCGGGATCGGGGTCGGCCACCGCGACTAAATCCACTTGCTCCAAGTCCCGGTAAACGGTTTCCAGCCCGTGGCCGTAGTCGCCGGCACCCGTGCGCCCGATGACTCCGGCTTTGTAGCGCTTGCTCATAATTCGCACTCCTCATCGTTTAGTTTCATTGAACTACCAAGATTACGGCTAACACACCCACGCCCACGCCCAAAACGGCCGCCCGACTGATCGGCTCTTTCCACAACAGCGGTGCCCCTTCCATGCTCATCCGCCAGTCCCCCAAAAAATTGACATGCGCTCCAAACTCCACGACCACCCTTTCCCTGTCAAGCCACCCGTCCATTGCCACCCCGACAAAAGTCTATTCTATTATAGCAAGCCTAAATAATTTGAACGATTCGAGTGGTGGATCGTCTCGTGCATCCTATTCTGCGTCTATCTGCGTCTATCTGCGTCCATCTGCGGATCACCTTGTGAATGATGTAGGATTGCTATATATAGCCGATGACAGGGAGCAAGCTCATGCAATTAGACCGACTGCTTCTACACCTAAAACTAGACGGCTGGTGCGTGGTCGAAGACGTCATCCCAGCCGACCAGATTGAGCACGTGCGGCAGAGCGTCGAGGCCGCGGTCGCAGAACACCGCAATCCCGCAGCCCCATCCGGCATTGGCCACCTGCCGGCCATGATCAACTTCGACCAGTCCTTTGCGCCTTTTCTCGCGGATGAAAATTTCCTCGCCTTGGTCGGCGCGATGCTAGGCCATCATCCGCGCATCTCCTTCACCACCGGCACGATCAACTACCCAGGCAACGAGCGCGGCGGCTGGCACGCCGACTGGCCCTTCAACCAGAACAACGCCGGCCACATTCCCGCGCCGTATCCCGACGCGACGGTCCACTTGACCACCTTGTGGATGCTGGCCCCTTTTACCGAAGAAAACGGCGGCACCCTCCTCGTCCCCGGCAGCCACCGCTCCTCGAACAACCCCACTGGCGATAATGGCGTCGATCCGCTGGCCCCGTATCCCACGGAAGTAAACGCCTGCGGCCCAGCCGGCAGCGTGCTCGTACTCGACAGCCGCCTGTGGCACGCGACCGCACCCAACCGCTCGCGCCAACCCCGCACCTCGGTAGTTGTGCGCTACGCTCCTTGGTGGCTCAATGTCGAGGTCTTGCGCCCCGGCTCGGACGAGCGCCGCCGCCTGTCCGAGGAAACCGGCCGCAAGGAAAACGCCGTGCCGTCACTGCCCGCTGACGTTTTCGCCGACCTGCCCGCCCTAGTCCAGCCCTTGTTCCGCCACTGGGTCGCCTAGGTAGAATAGGGCAACCACGAGGGTTGCCCCTACAATTACATTCACACGGTCAATTCCGGGATTTGTCCGCACCGATTGCACTTGGACGATTAACCCCGATTTTTTTGCACCGCTTTCGTTTCCCATTGCCTCCGTAGGGGCACCCCTTGTGGGTGCCCTTTTTTGTGTCCTCCCGATTCCGCACGACTGTCCGGAAATGAACAGTGATTGTTCAAAAGCGGACGAAAACGCCCTATCCCGAAAAATATAAATTAAGTAAAAACAATCACTTGTCAGTTTGGCACGGAATTTGTTATACAAATGACAAGCGGAGGATAAATTCGATGAACGCTATGGACCGCCCAATAGATCCCACCTTCCTGCGACGCCAGCGCGGCAAGCGCATCGCCTATTCAGTGGTGGGAGTGGCTGCGCTCCTCTGGCTCTCTGTTTGGTTGCCCAGTTGGATCAGACCGGCGCTGGACCCCGACCGCATCCGCACCGCGCAGGTGCAGTGGGGAGCAGTGGAAGAGACGATTACCGCTTCGGGCACGGTGGTACCCCAGTTCGAGCAGATCATCTTCAGCCCCATCAATACGCGGCTAGTGCGCATCCTGCAAAAGCCGGGAGCCATGTTGGAGCAGGGACAGTCCATCGTCGAACTGGACTTGAACGCCGCGCGGCTCGACGTCGAGAAACGGGCCGAAGAGTTGGCCCTCAAGCAGAACCGCCGCACCCAACTCGAATTGGACGAACGCAAAAAGCTGAGCGATCTGGACACGCGCTGGAAGCTGAAGAACTTGGAATTTCAGCGTTTTAAGACCCGCACTGCGCAGCTCCGCGAATTACAGGGTTTTGGCGCGGTCTCCGAGGAAGAGTTGAGCCAAGCGCACCTGCAAGAACAGCGCGCTGAGATTGAATTGCAGCAGCTTGAAGAAGACCGCCGCAACCTCGTCGAATCCACCAAGGCCCAGTTGGAGGCCCTGCAATTGGAGATGAATATCCTCGAACGCGAGGTCGAGGAGGCCCGTCGCCGCTTGGAGCGCGCCCACATCCGCGCCGACAGAGACGGCGTGCTCACCGCGATTACACCGGAAGTTGGCGCTTCCATCAGCCAGGGCCAAGAAATCGCCCGCATCGCCGACCTCAGTTCGTTCCGCGTGGATGTCACGGTTTCCGATATCCACGCCCGCCGACTCCAGACTGGGCTGTGGGTGCGCTCGCGCATTAATGAAGAAGAATACGTAAAGGGCCACATCGCCCGCATCCTGCCCACGGTCGAAGGTGGGGTCATCCAACTCGAAGTCGAACTAGAGGATTCAGCGCACGCGCTGCTGCGGCCCAACCAGCGGGTGGACGCCTATATCGTCACCGCGCGCAAGGACCGCGCTCTGCGCGTCAAGCGGGGGCCGTTCATCAGCGGGCGGGAGGGCCTGCACGAGGTCTTTGTAGTGCGCGGCCAAACCGCGGTGAAGACCGAGGTGCGCATCGGCATTGCCAATTTCGAGTACTACGAGGTGGAGGAGGGATTAATCGAGGGCGACGAGGTGATTATCTCGGATGTGAAAGACTACCTGCACTTGGACGAAGTCCAAATCAAATAAAGGAGACTGCCATGATTAAACTCGAAAGTATCGAGAAGGTGTACCGCACCGAGCAAGTCGAGACCTTGGCCTTGAGCAATATCAATTTCGCCGTTGACGAGGGGGAGTTCATCTCGGTGATGGGGCCGTCCGGCTCGGGCAAGAGCACGCTGCTCAACGTCATCGGCCTGCTCGACGAACCTTCCGCCGGCGAAATCGTCCTCAACGGGCAGGCTATCAATTCCTACGCCGACCGCTACTTGGCGCGCATCCGCAACGAGGAAGTCGGCTTCATCTTCCAGAGCTTCCACCTGATCGCCGATTTGAACGTGGTCGATAACGTGGAGATTCCCCTGCTCTATCGCCGAGGGTTGTCGGGTAAGGAGCGGCGGCAGATGGCGCTGAAGGCGCTGGATCGGGTGGGGCTGAGTTCGCGGGTGAAGCACTTTCCGTCGCAACTGTCGGGCGGGCAGCAGCAGCGCGTGGCCGTGGCTCGGGCCATTGTCGCGCAGCCGCACATCCTGCTGGCCGACGAGCCGACGGGCAATTTGGACAGCCAGATGGGCGACGAAATCATGGGCATCATGCACCAGCTCAACGAAGAGGGCACCACCATCGTCATGGTGACGCACGACCAGCGCCTAGCAGACCGCACCGGGCGCACGGTGCGGCTCTTCGACGGGCGGCAGGTACAGTGAGAGGAGGATGAGATGCTGAAGAATTACATCAAAATGGCGCTCAAGGTTCTGCTGCGGCGCAAGGTCTTTACCTGCATCAGCCTCTTTACCATCAGCTTCACGCTCATGGTGATGATGGTGACGACGGCCTTGTTCGACCACGTCTTTGGCTCCTTCCCACCGGAGACGCGGGCGGACCGGACGCTCGCCTTGAAGATGCTCACAGGAGAACATACAGAAGAAGTAGGCAAGAGGATCGGGCAACCTAGCTACGCCTTTTTGAAGCGGTATGTGTCTCCACTAACTCAGGCCGAAAAGGTGTCCATTTCCACTGGCTTTTGGGGCACGGAAGTAACGTATCGCAACGGCGTGAAGACCGAAATCGCCTTCAAGTACACGGACGGGGCTTTCTGGGAGATCTTCGAATTCGACTTCCTCGAAGGCCGTCCCTATACCGCGAAGGAGGTAGAGGAGGGCCAACGGGTGGTCGTGATCAACGAGGAGACGCGCCGGGTGTTTTTCGGGGGGGAACAGGCCGTGGGGAAGTACATCGAATTCAAGGGACGACCGTTCCGCGTGGTAGGGATCGTGCCTAATGTACCGGCATTCCGCGTGGCGTCCTTTGCCGATATCTGGATGCCCGTCAGCGCCCGTGAAACGGATGATTACCTACGGTACGATTCGATATTTGGCTACTCTCAGGCGCTGATCTTGGTGCGCGATACGGCCGCAATACCGCTTATCAAAGAGGAATTCGCCGATGTACTCACTCGGGTCGAATATCCCGATTCCGACCGCGTCAACCACCTCATCGGTGGCCCTGAGACGCCGTTAGAAGAGGCTACGCGTATGATGTTCATATTCAGGAACTTCGGTGGTAGCACCGATGAAGTGATCCTGCTGCTCAGCGGTCTGGGGTTGCTCTTCATGCTCCTGCCAGTGGTCAGCTTGGTTAACATCAACAGCACTCGCATCTTGGAACGCGCTTCTGAGATCGGGGTACGCAAGGCATTTGGCGGATCTTCGCTCACCTTAGTGGGGCAATTCGTGGTGGAGAACGTGATTCTCACGCTCTTGGGTGGTGCCCTCGGGCTGGTGCTTACTTTTCTCGTCCTGCAAGCGCTCGGTGCCAGCGACGTTGTGCCGTACGCCGAATTCCATCTGAACCACCGCATCTTCCTCTACGGTTTGGTAATGACTCTGGTCTTCGGTCTGATTTCCGGCGCTTACCCGGCTTGGAAAATGTCGCGTCTGCACATCGTAGAGGCACTCAGAAGGAGGAAGCAATGATACGCCATCTCTGCAAGCTAGTCTGGAACCGCAAAAGGGCGAACGCGCTAACCGCCTTCCAGATCTTCATTTCTTTTTTGATCGTCTTTATCACGGTTTCCATCGCCGTGGACAAAGCCGACAATTACCGGCGGCCTCTCGGATTTTCCTACGAGAATAGATGGGTCGTGAGCTTCTTGCGGGACCGGGAACTGCCGTCGGACGGCGAGGTGGAAGCGCCCAGCCGCAGACAGGTCTATCAGACCCTAGAGTCATTCGACTGGATTGAGTCGGTCGTCTCGGCGAACGGCTCAGCAATCCCCTATAGTAGCTCTCGGCACGCTAC
Organism: Candidatus Latescibacterota bacterium; assembly: GCA_965116675.1. Lineage (GTDB taxonomy): Bacteria > Latescibacterota > UBA2968 > UBA8231 > UBA8231. Next base: position 3,669,478 of record OZ220721.1, on the reverse strand, counting down.
CATGTTAGACGAACAACTAGTTGACTATGGTGCTTTTTCGGATGAGTTCCACGAGGCGTTCGATCTAGACCTAGTCAGTGGGCGGTGGTTCAGCGAGGAGGACGCGGCCCTAGACTGGGAGCCGCTCGTGATAACCCAGCCGCTCAGTGAGGCACTCTTTGGTCGTGAAGATCCCATCGGCCAACAGGTCGAATGGAATGAAGGCGACGCGCGGGTTGTCGGGGTGGTCTCCGACTATCGTCGCCGCGGGGAGTTTTCCGATCCCGTTTTCTTCGTATTAACTCGCTTGGAAGACGATGCGTATGTCCATTTTTTGGTCAAAGTGCGTCCCGGTACGCCGCTGTCGGCCCAAGAGCAAATTGACAGACGGCTCGAGGCCATGGCTCCGGGGTACCGAGCCGAAGTCACGACTTTAGAGGAAGATCGCGCCTCGTCATTCAAGTTGGCTCTGATCCCCCTGTTCGCCGCTGGGGTCGTCTCGGTGTTGGTGCTGGGTATGGTGGCGCTGTCGTTGAGCGGCGTGCTGTGGCAGCGGACGACGCTGAGAATCGAGGAGATCGGCTTGAGAAGGGCCTTGGGCGGGTCGGCGGCTAGCATCTACGCGCAGTTGACGGGCGAGATGCTGGTGGTCGCTAGCATCGGCGTAATCGCTGGCCTGCTGCTCGTCTTGCAATTCCCACTGCTGGAACTACTCGATTACACCAGCGGAGTCTATGCGATCAGTCTGGCCTTTGCGGCACTGATAATTTACGGCCTCGTGGTCGTGTGCAGTCTGTATCCGGGGCGGCTGGCCTGCCGGATACGGCCAGTCGAGGCGCTGCACCACGACTGAGTCGGAAGGTGACTGTTCGAAGAAAAATGAACTCAAACTTACTTCACACATCCCAAAGGAGGATGTCATGAAATCGATCAAATCTGCAATCATCCCAATCGCCACCGTCGCCACGGCGTTCAGTTGTGGAGTGGCTGGCGCGGAGAGTATCACGGTGAAAATGGAATCCGTGCGCGAGGATTCCGTAGAGCATCTCTTCCAGCCTATGCTGATGCCGTTCATGAGCGGCTCGGAGTTGAGGGAAGGACTGCCCGAGATCCAATCGGTTGCCGGGCTAGAAATCCATGAATCCCTGCACGCCCGCCTGTCGTTTTTCGATTCGCCGGCTGAGCCGATTTTCATAGTGGGACAGGATAACGACGGGCAGGACATTGCTTTCTCCGTTGCCGATTCCACTGCACAGCCGCAGCAACTCCAGCTCACAGAGGGTTTTTCCAAACTCGTTGGAGATGAGGCCCTACAAACTGAGCTAACCGTGCCTCTGGCTGGTCAAGTACCTGAGTTTAGGCTCAAACTCGTGCTCAGCCGCGAACGGGATTTCGTGCAGCACCGCAATCTCGAACTGCGACTAGGCGAGGCTGACATTGGTGGCCAGCGCTATGCCATAGCCTTGGTCAGATCTCCGGGTTTTGGGACCTACACTCTACCTCCTGACTCACTGAATTTTATTCCTTATCAGTACATGATTGACCGCGACGGGGACGGCGTATTTCTGACCAGTTTATACGGCCAAACCGAGGTGTTGGAGGACGAGGCTTTCTGGGTCAATGAACCCTTCCTAATCGACGGTCAGGCCTACAAACTGACCCATATATCGGCAACGGGAGATCAGCTAGTGATCGAGCGTAGCGATCAAACGGTCGCCCTTGCCGTAGGCTTTGAGATGCCCAACGTCACTGTTACTCGGCTCGACAGCAGTGCTATCGACCTGACGGCACTGCGCGGCAAGCCTATGGTCATCAACTGGTGGCAAACCTTCTGCGGCCCCTGCATCAAGGAGATTCCCGAACTCAACGAACTAGTCGAGAAATACTCAGACCACGACGTTGAGTTCCTCGCTATCGCCAACAATGAAATGGTGGAGTTGACGCCGTTTCTGGAAAAGCATCCGTTCACCTATGACATTGCTTTGGCGGATGAGGAGGCCGTGCATGTTTTCGGCCAAGGTTATCCGCGTCATGTGATCATAGATGGCGACGGCAAAGTCGTCTACGACAACCTAGGCTACAATCCTGATATAACTGACAGGCTTGATAGGGTTATCGGCTCGCTGCTGAGCGAGCTTTGAGCTTGCCATTGCTACGGACCCGGACCCTACACATCCCCATAGGAGGATGCCATGAAATCGATCAAATCTGCAATCACCATCATCGCCCTCGTCGCCACTGCGTTCAGTTGTGGACAGGCCAGCGCGGAGAGTATCACGGTGACCATGGAATCCGTGCATAAGGATTCCGTAAAGCATCTCTTCCAGCCATTTATGCCGGGTGGTTTGGCTACCTCGCGGATGACGGAAGGATTGCCCGAGATCCAATCGGTTGCCGGGCTAGACATTGATGCACCTCTGCACGCCCGCTTGTCGTTCTTCGATTCGCCGGCTGAGCCGATTGTCATAATGGGGCTGGATAGCGACGGACAGGATATCGCCTTCGCCGCTACCGATTCCACCGCACAACCGCAGAGACTCCAGTTGACAACAGGTTCTTTTGACGGCGTTCCGGCTGATGATGCCCTGCGAGCCGAACTGACTGTGCCCTCGGCAGGCCAGGTATCTGAGTTCAAGATCGAGCTTTTTATTATTCGCGAACGGAATTTAGTGATGTACCGCAATCTCGAACTGCGGCTGGGCGAGGCCGACATTGGCGGCCAACGCTATGCCATAGCCCTAGTGAGATCTCCGAGATTTGGAGCCTACTCCCCACTTGCTGACTCACTGGGGAGGACTTCACATGATATCCTGATTGACCGCGATGGAGACGGCGTATTCCTGACTTATATGCTAGGAACCGAAGAGTTGGAGGACGAGACTTTCGAGATATTCAACCCCTTCATACTCGACGATCAAGTTTACAAATTGGCCGATGTGTCGGCGACAGGAGATCGACTAGTAATCGAGCCCAGCGATCAAACGGTCGCCCTCGCCGTGGGTTTTGAGATGCCGAATGTGACTGTTACTCGGCTCGACAGCAGTGCCATCGACCTGACGGCGCTGCGCGGCAAGCCCGTGGTCATCAACTGGTGGCACACCGCCTGTTCGCCCTGCATCGTGGAGATCCCCGAACTCAACGAACTGGTCGAGAAATACGAGGGGCGCGATGTCGAATTCCTCGCCATCGCCAACAACGAGGTAGCGGAGTTGACGCCGTTCTTAGAGAAGCATCCGTTCATCTACGACATCGCCGTGGCGAATGACGAGGCCGCGCGCATTCTCGGCACATCGTATCCGCGTCATGTAATTGTCAATGACGAAGGCAAAGTCGTCTTGGATATCACGGGTCTCAGTTCTAATACCGTTGATCAGATCGACACGGCTATCGGCTCGCTGTTGAGCGAGCTTTGAGCTTGCCATTGCTAAGCACTCCACACCTCCCATAGGAGAATACCATGAAATCGATCAAATCTGCCATTACCATCATCGCCCTCGTCGCCACGGCGTTGAGTTGTGGAGTGGCTGGCGCGGAGAGCATCACGGTGAAAATGGAATCCGTGCGCGAGGATTCCGTAGAGCATCTCTTCCAGCCTTATATGAGTCGCGCCCTGACTGGCCCTCAGCTAGTGGAAGGATTGCCCGAGATCCAATCGGTTGCTGGGTTAGACATCCATGAACCCCTGCACGCCCGCCTGTCGTTTAGCGATTTGCTGGTTGAGCCAATTGTCATAGTAGGAAAGGATAACGACGGACAGGATATAGCCTTCGTCGTGGCCGATTCCACCGCGCAGCCACAGCAACTCCAGCTCACTAGCGATTTTTTCAAGCGCATTCGAGATGATGCTCTGTACGCTGAGCTAACCGTACCCCCGGCTGGCCAAGAACCTGAGTTTAAGGTCGAACTCTTGATCAACCAGGGAAAATATAATGCCGTGCTACACCGCAATCTCGAACTGCGGCTGGGTGAGGCCGACATTGGCGGCCAACGTTATGCCATAGCCTTAGTGAGGGATCCGAGCTTTGGAACCTACTCCCTTCCCGCCGACTCGCTGGGGCTTACTCATGAACTCATGATTGACCGCGACGGGGACGGCGTATTCCTGACTAGTCTATACGGCCAAACCGAGGTGCTGGAGGACGAGGTTTTCGAGGTCGCTAAGTCTTTCTTGATCGGTGGTCAGACCTACAAACTAGCCCATGTGTCGGCGACGGGGGATCAGTTGGTGATCGAGCCCAGCGATCAAACGGTCGCCCTCGCCGTGGGATTCGAGATGCCCAATGTCACCGTTACTCGGCTCGACAGCAGTGCGATAGAGTTGACGGAACTGCGCGGCAGGCCCGTGGTCATTAACTGGTGGCAAACCTTCTGTCCACCTTGCATCACAGAGATTCCCGAACTCAACGAACTAGTCGAGAAATACGCGGACCGCGATGTCGAATTCCTCGCCATTGCCCACAATGAAATGGCAGAGTTGACGCCGTTTTTGGAGAAGCATCCGTTTACCTTTGACATCGCTTTGGCAGACGACGAGGCCGTGCATGTTTTCGGCCAAACTTATCCGCGTCATGTGATCATAGACGGCGACGGCAAAGTCGCCTACGATATCCATGGCTACAGTCCCGATACCGCTGACAGGATCGATATGGTTATCGGCTCGCTGTTGAACGAGCTTGAGCGTTCTACCTTAGTACACGACAATACCGTTACACATGGCCATCGAGGTATGGGATGCTTCGACTCCGCTTTGCTCCGCTCAGCATGACACGGTGAAGCCGCGCATCCACTTGTCATGCTGAGCGAAGCGAAGCATCTCAGACCACCTCTACTGTCGTGTACTAAGGCTTTCTACAAGCATTCACCGGAACTACCAGCTTTGAAGATGGTTCTGCTATAGGCGCTTCACCACGAATGAGTCGGGATATTTATGGGCTACAAAAAAATTAACGCGAATCTGCTTTTGACGATGGCCATCTTGGCTGCCTTATGGCCCGTCCCCCCAGTCCATGCCCAGCCGTGGCTGGTGCGCGGCACCGTCACCGACGCGGCCACCGGGCAGCCCCTGCCAGCGGCTACCGTACAACTAGCCGGCACCTATCGCGGGACTATAGCTAACGACGAGGGCGAGTACTCGCTCAAGGTGCAGCAGCTACCGGCGACGTTGACAGTGAGTTACATCGGCTACGTCTCCCAAGAGCGCGAGATGACGGCCCCTGCGGAGCGGATTGACTTTGCCTTGACGCCGGTGCCCTTTCTGTTCGATCCCATCGTGGTGACTGCCCAAACCTCAGCTGAGGGTATCATGCGCCAAGTCATTCGCCGCAAACAGGAGTGGCGGCCCAGCTTGGCCAGCTATCAGGCACAAGCCTATGCCCGGCGCGTTTTGGAAAACGAAGAAGGCATCGTCTCGATCGGCGAATTGGCCTCGGAAATTTACTGGGAGCGGGAACGGGGGCTGCGCGAAGTGGTCAAGTCGAGGCGCGTGACCCAAAATTTGGAAGCCCAAGAAGCATACATCTCGGCCTTTGCGGGGTTTGTGAATTTCTACGACGACGATATCCCCTTTATCGGCCACACCCTGATCGGGCCAACCCATCCCGATGCCCTCAAGCACTACCGCTTCGACTTGATCGGCCAGCGCTATTTGGACGATAAGGTGGTATTCGACATTTCAGTTGAGCCAAAGAATAAATTGCAAGCCGCTTTTGTCGGCCGCGTCTCAGTGTTGGACGAGGATTTCGCCTTGCTCGAAGTAGAGCTGGCACCCAGCCGAGCGAGTACGACCTCGGCCGTTCCCCTGCCCCTGATCGAGCACATGGATTTTGCCTATCAGCAACAGTTCCGCGGCTTTGCCGGAGGGGTGTGGCTGCCGGTCGATTACCGGGCCTCTATGGCAGTAAAGATCAGCACGGTGGGGCTGCACTTTCCCGCGATCAAGTACAATGTGATAACGCGGCTGAGCGATTGCCAAGTCAATGTCGATATGCCCGATTCGCTTTACGCCAGCGAGGAAGTGCTGCGGGTCGATTCGCTGGCCGTGGCCCAAGACAGTTCCTTTGTCCGTCTGGCCGACAAGGTGCCCCTGTCGGCGCGGGAACAGGCCGCTTATGCGACCATCGACAGCACCATGCAATTCGAAAAGGCCTTCCAGCCGACGGGGTTTCTCGCCCGTTTGTTGATAAAGGAGCAAGGGGAAGAGACGGAGGAGCGGACGGAACAGGCCACGGAAAAGACGGGAGTGCGGGTGGAGCCGTCGCGCTGGGGATCGGTCAATCTGAAGCCCGCTTTGCGATACGACCGGGTGGGTGGGGCGCATCTGGGGCTGGAGGGGAGCCGGGGTCTGGGCGGCGGACTGGAGACCGGTGTTGCTACCGGATACAACATCGGTCTGAAACGCTGGTCCTACCGGGGCCGGGTCGGCTGGCAGCGGACGGCAGGTAAGGTGGCTCTGGAATACGGGAGAGGGCCGGTGCCGCGCATTCCTTCAGACAGCTATATCCCTTTGCTCAACAGCGGCCAGTTCCTGCTGGGCTTAGACGACTATTTCGATTATTACTGGAACGAAAGGCTGCGAGTGCGGCTTCATCTTTCCCTGCCGAGTCAGGTCGGCTTGGCAGTGGGCTTTAATCACGAGGAGCATTCTTCGCTACAGGAGACGACCGCTTTCAGCCTGTTAAATCGGGACTGGAAGCCGCGGCCCAATCCGGCCATTGAGGAAGGTCGGCTGCGTTCAGTAGAGGCGGGCCTCGAATGGGGTGGGCCGTACCAGCCTTTCGGCTTGACGGCGAATCGGCGGGTCGCAGTGGGGGTGGAGCACAGCAGTGCCGGGATGGGCAGCGACTTTTCCTTCACCCGTTTGCGCCTAGCCTTGGACGGCCATTTCAAGACCTTCCTCAAGCGCCGCGTCACGCCCAACGCGCTCGATGTGCGGCTGGTGGCGGGATACTCAATCGGCGATGTGCCAATGCAGCGCTTTGGGTGCTTGGAGGCCAGCATGGGCTTTTTCTCTCCGTTTGGCGCTTTCCGCACGATGCGCGGCCATCCCTATGAGGGGGAGCACTACGCGGCCCTGTACTGGGAGCACAACTTCAAAACCACGCCCTTTGAGTTGTTGGGGCTGTGGGATTGGGCTATGCGGGGTGCGGGGCTGGTGGTGCACGGGGCTTCGGGGCGGACGTGGATTGATCCGAAGCGGCGAGCCAAACTGGGATACGATCCGCGCTACGAGGAGAGTTTCCACCATGAGATGGGGGCCTCGCTCATGCTGTATCACCTGCTGCGCCTCGATTTCACCCGGCGCTTGGACCGGCCCGGCTGGGGCGTGGGGGTGAGTTTGGTGCGTTTTGACTTTGGGGGTACTGTTAATGTAAGGATGTAATCCTCGATGTTGACGGACAACATGTTGCTGCTAGCGATATTTCGGACGAATTTCACCGGACGCTTGGGCTGCCGAAGCTCTTTGTCACGGATGAGGAAGGAATCAGCCATGCGTTATCTCATGTTCGCCGTTTTTCTGTTCGCGTCGTCGGCGTATGCCTCACCAGGTCTCCAAGAAGCCCCTGAGGGCAATTACGATTTGGTGGCCGTCGAACTCGTCCACATACCCGAGCAAGTGGTGGTCGGCGATGAAGTTGTGTTCGTCCAGCATCTGGCCAACCGAGGCAGCGACGCCATTCCCCGCGCACCTATCGGGTCGATTTGTACGTTGACGGCGAGCGCGTCAGCTACAATTACGACACATGGGGGTTGAAGCCGGGCAGGCGTAGTTTCTCCTCAATGTCCGAAGGCTACTATCACTTCAAGCCGACGGAACCGGGGACGTACACGTATCGCTGGGTTTTAGACAAGGAAGACAATCTGCCTGAGGCAGACGAGACTAATAATGTCATTGAGGGGACCATCGTCGTGGCCGAGCGCTCGGCTGAGCACGACAGACGCCAAGCGGCCAAACAGGCCCTGCTGGATCAACTCGAACTCATCGGCAAAAATATGGTAGAAGGACACTATCCCCCCGCACTCGAACTTAGCCCGGATTCGACCCACAAAGATTTACAGTGGTTTACAGAGTTGTTCGACGAGTTCGGGATTTTAGTGTACTCGGGGGACTATTATCGCAACTACCTGACGCCCCGGGAATCCGCCCCTCCGAGGGAAAGGGCTACTCACCGCTTGGCCTTCAGAAACATGAGTGAGAGCGAATGGCCAGCGTTGTTCGTCCAGTATTTCGACGGGCAGGAATGGGCCAAACAGGCCACCAGCGATTTCTACCGGGATAATCAGGTTACTATGATCTTCAGGGTAGCTCACGATGAGCAGACCGGTACTTTCCGGCTGCTGGATTTGAGTAGGAGTGGGATGCGTTATCGCTCCCCGGATGAGAGGAGTTGGCTCGGTGTATGGTTGATCGAGAACGAGGGTGGGGTTGGCGCGGTCGTCCACCCAGTAGAGGACAGTAGTCCCGCGCAAGAGGCTGGCTTTGAACCGGGCGACACTCTGCTCACCTTGGCGGGTAAACCCATAGCTTCCCCGTCCCAAGTAAACTTCCTCCTAAGCCGTATGAAACCCGGCACCGAGGTTGCGTTCGGGCTCGTGCGCAATGGTGTCCAAATGGAGAAGACGGTACAGTTGGGAACTCAACCCGAACGCCGCCGCCGCAGATGAGGACTGGGCGATGATCTTGGTAGTAGATGACGATATTTCCGTGACCACGTCGCTGTCCCTGCTGCTCAAGCAGGCTGGCTACCAGACCGCGACGGCCGCGTCTCCGGCGGAAGCTCTCGAAAGGCTGGAGCGCGGCGGGTGCGAACTGGTCTTGCAGGACATGAACTTCTCGCGCCAGACCAGTGGCGAGGAGGGCATGGAATTGTTGCGAGAGATCAAGCAGCGGTGGGCCAGTGTGCCGGTTATTCTGATGACGGCTTGGGGGTCCATCGAACTCGCCGTACAGGGCATCAAGGCCGGTGCTGCGGACTTTGTCACCAAACCTTGGACCAATAAACAGATCTTACAGGCCGTGAAGACGGCGCTGGGCTTGGCCGCGGCGACGCCTGCCACCGAGCGCACCATCACGCGCGAAGACTTGGATCGCCAAGGCGATTTCGCCAACATCATCGGCGCAGATCCCCAACTACTCAAGGTGCTCGAAGTAGTAAGCCGCGTCGCGCCCACCGACGCCTCAGTGCTGATCACCGGCGAGAGCGGCACCGGCAAGGACGAGATCGCCCAGGCCCTCTTCCGCAACAGTAGCCGGCGCGATCAGCCCTTTGTCAAAGTGAACTTAGGCGGCATCTCCTCGACCCTGTTCGACAGCGAGATGTTCGGGCACGTGAAAGGGGCCTTCACCGACGCGCGACAAGATCGCACCGGCCGCTTTGCGTTGGCCGATGGCGGCACCATCTTCCTCGACGAGATCGGCGACCTAGCTCCGAGCTGCCAAGTCAAGCTGCTGCGCGTTTTGCAGGATCGGACCTATGAAGTGCTGGGGTCGAGCAAGACCCGTTCCGTGGATGTGCGGGTGATTTCGGCGACCAACCAGAACCTGCTGGAATTGGTCGAGTCGGGGGCTTTCCGCGAGGACTTGCTCTATCGCCTCAACCTCATCGTTTTGCACCTGCCGCCCCTGCGCCAACGGCCAGAGGACATCCCGCTGCTGGCGCGCCACTTTGCGCTGGGCGCGGCCCAAGCCTACCGCCGCGACTTGGAAATCGACGCCGCAGCCCTGAGCTGGTTACAAACTTTGCCGTGGCCGGGCAACATCCGCCAGTTGAAGCAACTGGTCGAACGGACCGCGTTGATGAGTCCCAGTAGCGTATTGGGGACCGACGACTTCTCCTCAGCCCTGTCGATGCAGCCCGAGGAAGGCCAGAGCGGATCGGGCGACCTGCCAGCGCCGGGCACCATGACCCTCGACGAATTGGAACGGTCGATGATCGTCCGCTGCATGGAGCGCTACCAAGGCAACATCAGCCGAGTGGCTCAGGCCTTGGGCTTGAGCCGGGCGGCGCTGTACCGCCGCTTTGAGAAATACGGAATCGACCCTTGAGCCTGCGCACCAAACTCATCCTCTACCTGATCGGGATCCACCTCGTCTTCGCGGGGCTTGCCGGGTACCTATTGCGCGAGGAAAAGTTTTGGCTGTTGGGGATTGAAGCATTCTTCATCCTGTCCTTTGCCGTCGGCGTGCGCTTGATCCAGCATTTTTGGGTGCCGCTCGATCTGATCCGCACGGGTGCCGAACTCATCGGCGAGCGCGATTTTACCAGCAAGTTCGTCGAAGTGGGCCAGCCGGAAATGGATCAGCTCGTGCGCGTGTACAACCGCATGATCGACCAATTGCGCGAAGAGCGCACGCGGCTGCAGGAACAGCACTACTTCATGGACAAGATCCTGACGGCCTCGCCGTCGGGCATTATCACCCTCGACTTCGATGGCAAGGTCGCCCTAGTCAACCCCAGCGCTAGCCGCCTGTTGGGGCTGGCCGAAAGCGCGGTGGTCGGCCAGTCATTGGACGAGTTGGGGACGGCATTTGCCCGCGCCCTGCACGACTTGGCCGTCGGCGAGTCGCAGGTGTTGCCGGTGCAAGGGCAGCGAGTGCGCTGTCACAAGGCGCAGTTTTTGGATCAGGGATTTCCGCGCAGCTTTATCCTGATGGAGGAATTGACCGAGGAATTGCGCCTGTCGGAGAAGGCGGCCTACGAGAAAGTCATCCGCCTGTTGGCACACGAGGTGAACAATTCAACGGGAGCGGTCAATTCCCTGTTGCACTCGTGCCTCAACTACAAGGGGCAATTGCGGGCGGCCGACCGCGGCGATTTTGAGAACGCCCTGCAAGTGGCCAGCGACCGCATTGACCATCTCAGCGCCTTCATGCGCAGCTTCGCCGAGGTGGTCAAATTGCCGGCACCGCACTTGCAGCCCGTAGATTTGGAAGCCCTGTTGCGCGACATCGCCGTGCTGATGCGCGCCGAGTGCGAGCGCCGCAACATCGAATGGGACTGGGATATTCAGGCGGACTTGAAACGCATCGCCATGGACGAAAACCAGATGGAGCAGGCGTTTGTCAATATCCTAAAAAATGCGGTGGAGGCCATTGGCGAGGACGGCAGGATCACCATTCGTCTAGGCAAGCTCCAAGACCGGCCCTTTGCCGTGGTCGAGGATACGGGCGCGGGGATTGACCCGGAAGTGGCCGAGAGCTTGTTCACGCCGTTTTTTAGCACCAAGGAAAACCGGCGTGGCCTCGGCCTGACGTTGGTGCAGGAGATTTTGAGCCGGCACGGTTTTGCCTTTTCCCTCGAAAGTCCTCCAGACGAGCCGACCCGTTTTACCATCCGCTTTTGAGACAACCCTCCAAAAGTAGTCGCGTTTAAACCTCTACCCACGGTTAATGGCCAGCACCTGAGCGCTGCAGTTGATCTGCCCGCGCACGAGCTAGGCGGGCATGTTCCGTGCGTCCCATTTTCTCGTAGAGGACGCCTAAATTGCGGTGGGCTGTGATCGATTGGGCGTCGTATTTGATGACCTGGAGCAGGGACCTTTCCGCTGCTTCGTAGGAGCCTCGTTGCATATAGAGTACGCCTAGGTTCCGATGAGCGGAGACAAAGTCGGGCTTGAGCCGGGCGGCTTGTTCGAGGGCGTGGATTTGTTCATCTGTTAGATTCAGATTGGCAAGGACGTGGGAGAGACTGTAATAAGTCTGGGCGGTCTCTCTGTTGTGCAGCGCCCGTTCAAAGGCTTGGCGGGCTTGTTGAAAGTCTTTTTGGAAGAAGAAGACATAGCCCAAGTTGTGGTACGCCGGATGGGCATTGGCTGGTCGGGGATCGTGTTTTAGGCTTTGCGCAAAAGCGTGCCGTGCTTGATCCAAACGCCGTTGGCTTAGGTAGAGTTTGCCCAAATTGAACCAAGGTTTGGCGTGATCTGGGACTAGCTCTACTGCGCGCAGGAAGGCCGCTTCGGCTTCGTCGAATTTGCCCAGGTACTGGTAGGCCACGCCCAAGCTGTTGTAGAGGTCGGAGTCGTCGGGAAATTGCGCTAGGCCGCGCGTAAAGGTCTGTACGGCTTGGTCGTACTGCTTGTTGCGCAGTTGAGTATGGCCCAAGAGCCAAGGAGAGCGCAGATGGTCCACCTGCTTGGGATTTACCCCGGTGTGTACTAGGGCGAAGGCCGCTGTTAGAAGCAGCAGAAAAACGCCGAGGCGTGAAGCGGCTCGGGCGGTCAGCAGTTCCTTCAGACGCCAAATTCCAGCGGCAGCAAAGACCAGTAAAAAGGGCAGGGCGGGCAAACGGTAGCGAGCGCACACCGAGAATAAGAGCCCGGTGAATAAGTAGGCTAGCACGAAAAGAAGCGGCAGGGTATAGGCGGAGGTCCATCGCCAATGCCACAATATGCCGACTAGGGCAAAGGGCACCGCGAGGCCAAAGCTGAGCAAAAAAAGCCGGTAGAATGGAAAATGGGTTTCGTAGTAGCGCAGGTCCGCACTTACTGGGATTTCAAAAGCGTTCCAGAAGAGCCGAAATTTGCGATAGAGTAGCTGGAGATAGGCCAGAGGATCGCGGTAAATAAATTGCAGACCTTCGGCAGTGTAAAAGGCCCCTTTGGCCGCTGGAGTGTCAAATCCTTGTTGGAGAGGCATGAGTTCGAGACGTTGGAATTGGGCTCCTTGGCGCACGTAAGGGGTGCCGTCGGCTTCGGGATTGGTGCCTATATAGAAGCTGAAGCCGCCTTGGAAGGGTATGGGCGTGCCTTGGACCTGATAGTTGCGCAGGAAAAAGGGGAGAAGAATGAGGAAGAAGGTCAGGGCAAAGGCTAAGGCCAAGGTGACCCGGCGTCTGGGGAGGCCACTAGCGGTCAGGTAAATCCACCCCAAGAGCAAGGGCATCAGCAGCAGGGTGTTGCTGCGTCCCATGACCAGCAGGCCCAACAGAATTCCGGCACCAACTGCGCTGCCGTAGGTCAGGTTGGGCGCATAGTGCAGGAGCAGGACCGCCAAGCCCAATCCGACGAGAATGACTAGCGTAGTGGCCAGGAGTTGGCCGTTGTAAAAGACGAAGGGCCAGTACCCGGCTGCCAGCAGACCGGCGACCAAGGGGATGGGATGGGGAAAAAGGTAGCTGGCTACGCGGTGAATCAGGACGCAGATGAGCGCGCCTAGCACAGCTTGGAACAGGAGAATGCCTAAATGGCTGAAGCCGATTCCTTTGAGCAGGGCGAGTAGGTACGGGTAGAGGGGGCCGTGCACGTACATGTCCACTGCTGGGTCAAGGAGCCAGTTTCCCCGCAGGATTTGGGTGGCCAAGTGGTCGTATTCAAAGGCGTCTATGACAAGCGTGTGGAAATAGGGAGCGTCGCGTATGGCCGCTAGGTAGAATAGACGCAATACCAAAGCCAGCGAGAAAATGGATAGAATCTGAAATTTGGTGGAATGAATGATGGTTTGGAGCATAGCGCCAAGGGAAATCGATTTGGACAGTAGATAACGAGGGCGGGTTGAGGCATAAAAAAGCTCCTGTTCCCACCCGTACCTGGCGCGAAACAGGAGCTTCAAAACCTGGGCAGCCTGCCCAGGAGACGTTGCAACGGCTTAAATCGAGACCCCTAGCGGTCGAAACCGGCCTTGATATGCCCCCAACTGGTTTCTTCAACAGCAGTAGCGGCAGACAGTTCTTCTAGTGCGGGCTCGACAGGTGCCATTACGAAGTCGTTGACGCCCTTACAGCAGCTCTCCGGCGACAAAGACCAGAAGCCATTATAGGCGTGATTTGCCTGTTCGACGTCGATATCACCCATGGTTACCGACATATGGATGATTTCTTCCTCTTCCAGGTCGTGGATAGACGAGTTGTCCGGGGTCGCGCCTTCCCGGGGGAGGGCATCGATCGGAATGAGGCGGATCTCGTAGAAGTACGTCGATTCGCCGAATTGCTCACCGGTGAAAGACCAGCTCATGTCGACGAATTCGGTATCGTCCGACAACCAAGCCAGATCGCCGATAGGCTCAATCGACTGGTAAACCCCATCCAGTGGTGGTACGACCCACTTGTAGCTGATGTTGTTGACGGGATTTCCTTCGAGGTTTTGCTCTTCACTGGCAGAATGATCTGGGTTGATTTCTATTTCCCAGTTGTCATCGAGGCAGTGACAGTCCCCAAAGGAGCGGTCGATGTTGTGGATATTGTCGTAAATTTGGCTGGCGAGGTAGATCATGTTGGAGTTCTCATTCCAGCCAAACCGATGCCGGATATTGGCATCGGAGATATCGATCTCACCACGAGCCGCTTGCTGGAACTGGGCGGGATCGAAAAGCCGATCGTTGAAGATCGAATAAGGCGATTCGGGCAGGATGTCCCAATCGCTGTGTTCCCCATCTATAGTGGGAACTAGGTTATCGGGAAATTGTGCAGCAAAAAATAACTCGCCTGGCGGCAAATGTGCATTTGCCACCGAAATGGTTCCAAAGACGAGAAAGACACTGCACAAAATAGCTATCTTCCTTTTCATCTTATTATGAACCTTTCAGTTAGAGGTAGTAGGATTCTTGAAGAGATAGGAGAGAGAACCCCCCTATCAACCGCGATTCAAGCCCGATCCTTATCCTAATTCCCCTCCTTTCTGTTCAAAGGACCACTGGAAAGATGCCCTAAATTAAATGTTAAAGGGATAGGATTGTCAAGATAGATTTCCGATTTCAATAGGCGACGGCAAAGACGCCTCGTTGGGTGTATTGCTCCTCAGAATCCAAGGTCAGTTCGTAGATATACGTGCCGGGTTGAACCAAGGCATTTTCTCCGTTGCGACCGTTCCACTCCTGGATGAAAGCCCCACTGCGGGCCTTGAACACCGGCAGGTGTGCCACCAGCCGACCCGCCAAGTCGTAGATGCGCACCTGCACCGGTCGGTCGGCGGTGACCTCGCGCAGCTTGTAGGTGATGGTCAAAACCTCGTTGATCCCATCGCCGTTGGGCGTAAATACCTCGGGCACTTGCACATCCACCAGCAGATCGCCTCCCACTGGCGTGTTGACCGCCAGCAAGTCGCCGGCAAAGCGGAAGGTGGCGTTGCCCGGATCAATCCGCTGGCGGATCTGATCGGGATCGGTGCTGTTGAACACCCAACCGCTGAACTCGGTGCCAAAGCGCAGCACCGGCACGTCAAAATCGACCTCGACCTGTTTGAAGTTGTCGGCGCTGCCCGTCAGGGGTGGGAAGGACACAATCAGGCGGTCATCAAGCAGGTGGGGGACGAACTCGTCTAGGTCGACCGGCTGGCCATCGATGCGCACGGCGCGCACGGCGTGGGCTTGGACGTGGGTGAGGATTTCCAAGCGGTCAAAGCCGGCGTTGTCGTCGTTGAGGGTGGGCAAGACCACATAGGTAAAGGGCGTGGGTTCAAACGAGGAGACCTCAATCGGCCAGATCTCGCCGACGAGGGCTTGCGCCGACAGGGTCTCACTCAACTGCAGGGTGAGTTGGTCCAGGCGAGGGGCCACATGGAAGTCGGCGAAGAGCTTGATGGCGATTTGGATGTATCGACTGGGGCCGGGTGACAAAAGCAGCATGCCGTCCTGCCAGACGTTAGCCGGCTGGTCGGGGTCGCGCAGGCCAGCGGCAAAGTCATAGGGCGGCGACCAGAAGCTCCAGTTATCGGCGTCGTAGATGGGTAGCAGTTGAGCGGCTCGGTCGATTTTGTCGTATTGGGCGCGAGTGATGGGTATAAGCTCGTCGTTGATATTGGGTGCGAAGTAGAGCAGTGGATCGGGAGTGTGGCCGGTGCGGGTGCGAATCTCGATGCGGGTGCCGTCGGGCATGTCGCCTTCCCAGCGTATTTTGCCCCAAGTGACGGCTTGTCCGAAGTCGAGGATAGGGGTGAGGTAGGTCGTCTCGTGGACGTAGCCGTCACCGTAGATTTCAAATTCGGCGATTTCGTAGTCGCGCAGGGGGAAGGTGCGCAGGGTGAGCCAGCGGACCGTGCGCGTGGGAAAGCGCATATCGACGATGGGGTCGAGGTTTTCGCGGGTGGATTCGAGCACCGTCAGCAGGGGATCGCTATTGCGCACCCAGCGCAAGTCGCCCAAAACGGTGCGTCGCTTGCTCGTCGCTACACTGCCGGAAGCCCCTGCTCTACACTCGGCGCAGGTGAGACTACCACTACCGCTGCAGGGATCTGGGGCAAAGACGACCGAGTTGTCGCCAGTGCGGAGCTCATACCAAGCGAGGAAGTTGGCCAAGAAGCTGTCTTCGCCAAAGGTTTCCACCTCCGGCTCGGGCGCGTCCATAGTCTCGATCAACTGGAAATCCTCTCTCCGGCTCAGGCGGGGGAAGAAGCGAATGCGGTTGATGGGCACACCAGCACCAAAGTCGAATACCACGGAATTAGTCCAAGTATAGCCCACCCCCGGTGGCGATCCGACCCGCTGGACAAAGGTGCGGAAAGTGGCCGTGGTCGGATCGCCATCCAGCATCAGCTTGATCGAAGGTTGAAAATTGCCCCAGAAAATACAGTGATCCGTACTGAGGACCCTGGAGCCGGGGATATAGGGCAGGGGAATGGTGGTCTTCCCGGCATTGACATCGGCTCGGGCGATATTGACGGATGGGTCAATGAGCCGAGGTTGGATCGAGGTGCCGGAAAAGTCGATCAGCGTATCGGCCCCCGCCCCAAACGGCGAAACTCCCACTGTTACTTGACGCTCGACTTGGCCGTCGGCAGCAAAGATATGGTAGGCGCTTTCTCCGGTTAGGATGGCCTGCCAAGGGTTGCCATCGGTCCCACCTAAGCGGTATTCCGTCCCTCCCAACACGGGCGCAGCACCGAGTAAGACGCCGCAAAAACAGAGCAACATTATGTTTGTCATAAATCGCTCCTTGTTGGTTCACCAATATAAGTGTGCAGTCCAAAGGTTGCGAAGATTAAGTATACACCTAAGCTCAGCGTTTTTGAAACAAAATCTCTTCCATACTTCAATAGGCGACGGCAAAGACGCCTCGTTGGGTGTATTGCTCCTCGGAATCAAGGGTCAACTCGTAGATATACGTGCCGGGTTGAACCAAGGCATTTTCTCCGTTGCGACCGTTCCACTCCTGGATGAAAGCCCCACTGCGGGCCTTGAACACCGGCAGGTGTGCCACCAGCCGACCCGCCAAGTCGTAGATGCGCACCTGTACCGGTCGGTCGGCGGTGACCTCGCGCAGCTTGTAGGTGATGGTCAACGTCTCGTTGATCCCATCGCCGTTGGGCGTAAACACTTGGGGTACTTGTACATTTACTAGTAGATCGCCTCCCACTGGCGTGTTGACCGCCAGCAAATCACCCGCAAAGCGGAACGTGGCGTTGCCCGGGTCGATCCGCTGGCGGATCTGATCCGGATCGGTGCTGTTGAACACCCACCCGCTGAACTCGGTGCCAAAGCGCAGCACCGGCACCTCAAAATCGACCTCAATCTGCTTGAAGTTGTCGGCGCTGCCCGTCAGGGGTGGGAAGGACACAATCAGGCGATCGTCGAGCAGGTGGGGGACGAACGCATCCAGATCGACCGGCTGGCCATCGATGCGCACGGCGCGCACGGCGTGCGCTTGGACATGGGTGAGGATTTCCAAGCGGTCAAAGCCGGCGTTGTCGTCGTTGAGGGTGGGCAAGACCACATAGGTAAAGGGCGTGGGTTCAAAGGAGTTGACCTCAATCGGCCAGATCTCGCCGACGAGCGCCTGCGCCGATAGGGTCTCACTCAACTGCAGGGTGAGTTGGTCCAGGCGAGGGGCCACATGGAAGTCGGCGAAGAGCTTGATGGCGATTTGGATGTATCGACTGGGACCAGGTGACAAAAGCAGCGTGCCGTCCTGCCAAGCGCTGGCGGGCTGGTCGGGGTTGTGCAGGCCGGCGGCAAACTCGTAGGGCGACGACCAGAAGCTCCAGTTATCGGCATCGTAGATGGGCAGCAGTTGAGCGGCTCGGTCGATGTTGTCGTATTGGGCGCGAGTGATGGGTATAAGCTCGTCGTTGATATTGGGTGCGAAGTAGAGCAGTGGATCGGGGGTGTGGCCGGTGCGGGTGCGAATCTCGATGCGGGTGCCGTCGGGCATGTTGCCCTCCCAGCGTATTTTGCCCCAGGTGACGGCTTGTCCGAAGTCGAGGATAGGGGTGAGGTAGGTCGTCTCGTGGACGTAGCCATCGCCGTAGATTTCAAATTCGGCGATTTCGTAGTCGCGCAGGGGAAAGGTGCGCAGGGTAAGCCAGCGGACCGTGCGCGTGGGAAAGCGCATATCGACGATGGGGTCGAGGTTTTCGCGGGTGGATTCGAGCACCGTCAGCAGGGGATCGCTATTGCGCACCCAGCGCAAGTCGCCCAAAACGGTGCGTCGCTTGCTCGTCGCTACATCGCTGGAAATTCCCGCTTTACACACGCTGCAGGTGAGACTGCCGCTGCCGCTGCAGGGATCTGGAGCAAAGACGACCGAGTTGTCGCCAGTGCGGAGCTCATACCAAGCGAGGAAGTTGGCCAAGAAGCTGTCTTCGCCAAAGGTTTCCACCTCCGGCTCGGGCGCGTCCATAGTCTCGATCAACTGGAAATCCTCTCTCCGGCTCAGGCGGGGGAAGAAGCGGATGCGGTTGATGGGTACACCAGCGCCAAAGTCGAATACCACGGAATTAGTCCAAGTATAGCCCACCCCCGGTGGCGATCCAACCCGCTGGACAAAGGTGCGGAAAGTGGCCGTGGTCGGATCGCCATCCAGCATCAGCTTGATCGAAGGTTGAAAATTGCCCCAAGCAATGCAGTGATCTGTACTGAGGACCCTGGAGCCGGGGATATAGGGCAGGGGAATGGATGTTCTGCCGGCATTGACATCGGCTCGGGCGATATTGACGGATGGGTCAATGAGCCGAGGTTGGATCGAGGTGCCGGAAAAGTCGATCAGCGTATCGGCCCCCGCCCCAAACGGCGAAACTCCCACTGTTACTTGACGCTCGACTTGGCCGTCAGCAGCAAAGGCTTGGTAGGTGCTTTCTCCGGTTAGGATGGTCTGCCAAGGGTTGCCATCGGTCCCACCTAAACGGTATTCTGTCCCCCCCAACACGGGCGCAGCACCGAGTAAGACGCCGCAAAAACAGAGCAACATTATGTTTGTCATAACTCGCTCCTTGTTGGTTCGGAGTAGACAATTAATAGGTAAGACCGACGATCAAGATCTTGGGTTGTTTTGATTGCGGAGCGATTAGTAGGCCACTCCGACAACGTGGGCCTTTTCCTCGACCTTGGCGTCTCCCTTGACTTTGATGTGCACGACATAAAGTCCCGGCGGCACTAGCTGCCCATGCTCATTGCGGCCGTCCCAGGTCTTGTCCGTGTACTGCCCATTGGCCTCGGGTCCGTCGTGGATGACCCGGATCTGTCGTCCGCTTAGATCGTATACCCCAATTGCCACGGGTCGGACGATACTCAGGGATAGCAGATTGTAGCGCATTCCCATCACATCATTAGCTCCGTCTCCGTTGGGGCTGAAGATAGTGGGCTCGATAAGTATCTGGTCGAGCAGTTGGGTCTTTTCGAGTACCGAGGGACTCAGCACGGTGGTACCGGATAAGTCGGCCTCGTCCCCTGCACCCAACGAAACGGCATCGCCCGAAATAATGGCCTGCGAGGCCCCTGGTTCAGTGGAGAGCTGGACCGAACCAGTGAAGTTTGTGCTGTAGGTCAAGACTCCGGTCTGGAAGCGGAGGAGAATCACAATATTATCTTCTGTCACCGGCGGCAGACGCACCGAAAAACTGGCAGGGGATACCGAGACGATCTGGAACCCATCCTCAGTAGAAGAATCATCTAGACCAGAAAAAGCCCGCTCAGCGATAACTTGGCCACTGGAATCCCTCATTTCTATCTTGTCGATGCTTTCCACTTGGCCGGCAGTGGAAATCTCCACTGTGTCAAAACCGAGCAAGCCGTCGGATTGAGCCACGGTGCGCAGGGCATAGGTGAAGGACGTACTCTGGGAAACCGGTACATCCCGGGGAAAAATTTCGCCGATAATGGCATCGGCTAGTGGGGGTGCCAGCACGTCAAAACTCAAATTCTTGAGCACCCGCCCTGCATCCAGATCGCTGCTGTTGAAAAGTACTCGGAACTGAAAATAGCGCCGCGGTCCGGGTGAGGTAATGGGTGAGCCCGCCGTATCGTTGGCTGCACTGGCGGGAAACGGCGTGCTGAACGGACTCCAGTTGACTAGATCTTCCGCACCGGGCCGTGCTCCCATCGGCGCCCGAAGTCGTCGTCGAGCGGCAGTGATTTGTACTCTGCCAAATCCATTTCCTGTTCCGGGTCATTTACCGAGAGCGAAATTTCTGTGGGATTGCGCTGGCCGTAGAGCAGACGAGTAAAGACAAGTGGGTTAGTATCCCTACCTGTGCGGGTGCGAATCTGGACATTGGAAAAGGCCGGATCGCCAATTGCTTCTTCCTGCCAGCGGAGTACGTTCCACACCGCAGGTTGTCCCGCATCGAAAATAGGTGAAATGTACTCGGCGTGGGACAAAAAGCCCGTACCGAACACCTCGATCTCGTCGATCTCGTAGTTGACCGTGGTCGTCGCCCGCAAGCGCAGGGATTTGACAGGGCGCGGTGGATCCATGACTACATCGACAACTGGGTTCACGTTATCGGGTTCCAGGAGCAGTGGCTCCCAGATGCGATTGCCTCCTTCGGTCTGGCTGCCGTCGTTGGTAAATAGTTCAAAGGCCCGCAAAAAATCGTTTTGGAATGGGGTGGTAGGCGAGGGGAAAACCGTATTGCGGGGATAGAAGCGAACGCGATTTACCCCAAAGAGTCCCCCCAAATCGATGAATATTAGGGTTCCCAAGGCATTGTAATTCTTGCGTTCGAACGCTTTTAGTTCGCCGCCATCCTTCGTTTCGATGAGTTCCTCCAAGGTGAGCTCTAGGTCCTTGGCGTCAAAAATGCCGGCGGCGAAGCCGCCCAAGTCAAAGACATTGGGTGCGGTTATACCACCTCCGCGTTTCAGGGCGGTATTGGCGATATTCTCGCCATCTGGAATGCGCAGCGGATGGATACTACCGGGGAATTCGTCGTTGTCAAACTCGATCAAATTGCCGGGCGAGTTTCCCACATCCAGTTCCACGCCCGGCACATCGTCGTCTTGGAAAAGAGACCGGTACTGAGGCTCGATAGTCTCCACCGAGGACGAACCTTCACCGCGCCAGTTGAGGGAGCCGTTCTCGCCAAGACTCACCGTCTCCAGCGCCACCGCCCAACGGCAGAGGGACAGGACTCCAATCCCAATTAAGATGACCTGTCTTGAGGATACTGTATTCTTAAGCATGGCATCTCCTCAGCAATGGTTGGAACTGAGTGGCCTAATGTTGAACTATGCGCGAAATAGTTTTGCCTGTCAATGGGTCATTTCCCCAAGATTCTTGTCAATTGTTCTTTTATCGAGGTTTCGGCTTGTTGCCGCATTTTTTGTTGCTTTTCGGCAAGGCTATAAAGACCGTAGTGTTTGTCGGCCTTGTTGAGGTCTCCGGCGCGTTTGTAGAGATTGCCTAGGTGCCTGTGTACCTCAAAGTCTGTGGGATTTAAGAGCAGAACCTTCTCAAAGTGCTCGATTGCTTCGCTGTAGCGCTGCTGTCGGGCTAGGAGGAGACCCAAACTCCAACGGGTCTGGACGGAATTGGCATCCAAGCCGACGGCTTGGAGCAGATGGTCTTCTGCCGCTAGCAATCGGGGGGATCGACCTAACGAGTTCGCCCCTTTTTCAGCTCCTTCGCGCTTGATCAAAAGATTGGCCAGCAGGGTATGGTACTGGGGATTTTCCGGTTCTTGGCTCAGCAAGATGCGGCACTCTTTTTCGGCTGCATCTATCTCGCCGGTCTCTTCGTAGAGCCGGGTCAACTGGTAGCGCACTAGGCTCGAATCCGGCTGGAGCTCAAGGGTTTGGCGATAGGTTTGGATGGCGCGCTGGGGCTGGCCAGCCATTACATAGGCGTAGCCCAAGCGACCGTGGAGGGCGGCCCATTGGGGTCGCAGAGGAACCAGATCGGAATAGATGGCAATGGCCTCCTGATACAACTGGGCACCCAGATAGGCATTGCCCAGCAGAAAACGAGTGGGAACGGTCTCGGGATAAAAGCGCACATATTGAAGGTAGATTTCTATGGCATCGGCGTGTTGTGCTTTTGCGTTGTAGAGGTTGGCCAAGCTCAACAGGGCATTCCGGTGATCGGGACGGTCCTCAATCACGGTGCGGTATTCCCGCATGGCGTTGGCGATCATGCCCTTCTGCTCATAGGCATAGCCCATCCAAAAGCGCTGCTGAGTATCCCCTGCCATATCCATTCGACCAGCGCCCAAGTTGGTCAACACTAGGACCCCGACTACGCCGGCTAGGACCCAGGGGCGATGAGATGTGTACCAGAGCCTGGACAGGCCAAAAGCGGCGAAGAGCAACAAAATAGGCACGGCAGGCAGGCGATAACGAGCAGTCACGAAGAAGAGAATCACCGAGAGCATGTAGGCAAGGATAAAAAACAACAGCAGACGTCCTTGGGGAGTACGGCCTTCTTTGCTGTACCAGAAGAACGCCAGCCCGAGCAGGGCGAAAGGCCCCACTAGCCCAAAGGGAAAGGCTAGACCGAATTTCCACAGTAAGACCTGGAGCAAGGTCGAATCGCGGCGGGCGAAATAGGGATCGAGGTTTCGCCGGATTTCGTCACCGTGCCAAAAAAGATAGAGTTTGCGCCCCAAAAGGTTCAGGTAATCCAAGGGGGCATCAGCGATATAGGCCCATGAGCGTTGAAAGAAAAAACGGGACTTTGACGAGGGGCGTTCAATGCCTGCTTCTCTTTCGGGGCTTTCAATTAGGTGAAGCCAGTCTTGCCCCGGGCGGATATTGACTGTGCGATCGTAGTCGGGGTTGTTGCCGATGTAGAAATTGATGCCGGCATTATGGGAAATCAGTACTAAGTCGCCACCAACCAGATAGTTACGCAGCGCAACGGGAGCGATGATAAGGCCACATCCTAAAAGAAGGAGGACGCCCTGTTGCAAGATGCGAGGGAGGGCAATATGTGCACTTTTACCAGTGGACCACAGCCAGAAAAGCAGGAAGGGAAGGAACAAAAGAATATTGGCTACGGCCAAGGCACATATACCTAGCAAGAGGCCGGAGACTAGATAGGGCCAACGAGCTGGGCTGGGCTGGCGGCTCAGATGTAACAGCAACAGCAGATTGAGGAAAATGGCTGGAATAGTGGGTAGCAACTCGCCGCCAAAGTAGATCAGCGGACCGTAAAAAGCAGCTACTAACCCGGCTCCAAAAGCCACGGTAAAGGAGAAAACGCGGAGACCGAGAATGTAGGTAAAGACGCAAATACCCGCTCCGAGTAGAGCTTGGACTAGGCGCGGCAAGTAGAGGTTTTGATCGAAAAACCAGAAAAAGAGGCTCAGGAGATAGGGGTACAGCGGCGGTTGCCAGAAGGGCGCCGGCCGGCCGGCCCAAGACTGACTGCTTAGATAGAGTCCGTCCTCCACATAAGTCTTGGCATCTACGATTGGGATATTAAAGAATAGGCTATCCCGAATTTGCTCCAAGTAAACAAGGCGGAGGATTAGCGCCAACAGGCCTAACAAAAGGGCAGGCCCCAAGCGCCGCCAGTCGCCTAGGGCAAAAGGTGCAGTCATGCCCGGGAGGAATTACTGTATACCAGCATAGACGGTGAGGAAACTTTGGGTGATGATGCTCGCGCTCTTCCCTTTGGCTTTGCGGCGATCTATTTGCAAACCCATCCGGGTAGTCAACTGGTACCCTAGGTAGGCCGAATCATTGCTGAATTGCACCGCACTCACCACGCCGTTGAAGTCGTTGATGTCGTTTTCGAAATCGTCGAATCGGGAGAGCTCCAGACCGGCCTGGACACTAGTATGGGCCAGTAGGGGGAATCCCAAGATAAGGCCGCCCAACTGAGTGAGTTCTCGGCGTTTATCGGTGGAGGTTAGATCGATGCTCTGGTGGCGGAATTCGCTTTTCCAGCGCGGCTCGATCCACAGGCTGCCCAAGTCGAAGCGGTAGCTGGCTTTATTGATGAGGCCAAAGAAGAAATCTTGTTCGCGCAAACCCAAAGGAGCACGCTCATTCTGGCTGAGCCGCTGGTGATAGAAATCGTACTTTAGGTAGTTACTGACCTTAAATCCGCTGAGTTTGTAGTCATTTCCTAGCCATAGGGAATTGATCCAGGTATCGCGCCCAATGAGAGGATCCTCGATTTTGGTGGATTCGCCGGTGCGAATATTGGCGTTGGGCAGCCACTGCAGTAAATCGTCGGCAATATCGTCTTCCACTGACTTGAGCATATTGAAAAGACGCCAATGACCCCATGTGGGCGTATCGCGATCCAAGGTGAAGAGAGCGTATCTAGACTGGTTCCTCTGGTCCGAGGAAATCAGATCCTCGCGCAGGGCTCCAAGAGTGATGCGAATCTCTGGGCTCAGATGGGTGCCAAAATAAATGTTGTAGCCTCGGTGATCCTTCTTGTAGGGATAATCCGGCAATTCGTCATTTTCAAAGCGATCGATCCAGCCGTTGTTGTTCATATCGACCCCAAAGAGAAACTCGGGACGATCCACGTTGTGGCGCAGAAAAGGCTCATCGTAGTCGGGAATGGAGTTAGTCAACGAGCGATTGTCGTTTTGATTGAAGTCAGATATAAAGTCGCCGTTTTCATCCCAACCTGGATAGACTTGCTGATCGCCCGATCTCCAGTCCTTGCGGACCGTATCGGGGAATTGGTCCTGATCGTCGTTGTCTTCCACCAATTCCAATACATGGGCGCGTTCGTCCTCGTAATCGATGAAGCCGGAACTGAGGGTGGTGAAGGTCCTCGTGTTGTAGCGCGGATCCATGCTGTAAGCTTCGGCAAAGACGAACCAAGGGTAATCGGTGCGCGACAGGTTGAGCATCCAAGCCGGAGCCGCTCGGTCTCCTTCGATACCCGACCAAGTGGAGTGGTCCTTCTCAGTGGCATCGATGGTGACGTTGGGGTACTTAGTATAGGAATAGCTCAGGTCGTATTCGCCGTAGAAATCGAAGCCCAAAACCTCATTCAACTCCAAGGTGCCGCCCCAGATCTGGGTAGCCGTGGGCAGGCCATACTCGAAGCTGACTACCTGCAGGTTGGTATTGTCTTGGACGTTGCCCTCGGCTTGGGCCTGCAAAATCAAAACCGAAACATCCGATTGGTTCAATTGCCGATCCGAGGTCACCCACACTTGGTAATCGTTGCCCAGAACCAGACGGAATTTCACCTTTTTGATATCTTCTTTGGAGGCACTGGCGCGGCTGATAAAGGCCGGGCTGTCAAAGTCGTAACGCAGGCGGATTTCCTCGGTGCCATCGGCTGAGAGGAAGCCTTCGCGGACAAAACCTCCTTCGATGACGGGATCAAAGCGAATTTGTTTGCCCCGGTCCACCGTACCGTCCAGGTAGGTGATGATAATATCGGAACCGGCCGGGAAGAAGGCAGCACCTCCCACTCCGTCTTCAGGCGAGTCATCGCGCAGGACAATTTCAATGGCAGAAATGGTGTTGTTCTGATCTAGAGTCAGTTCGCCGGTGATGGGATTGCCGGCGAATCCATCGATGATGGTATTGGACTGGTGACTATTGACGCTGGTGAGACCAATGGTAGCAAAATCGCCGACTTGGGTGGTAAAGCGCCCGCCAATGAGGGACGTGGTGTTGGTCGCTAGAGTCTCAATATCGTTCGTAGTAGTGCCGCCGGGCTGGCTGATGCGAGAGTAGATTATAGTCCCCTGGTACTTGTCGGCGGCGTAGTCGAATTGGATTCCGTCCCAGCGGGGTTTGGAAAAGGTCATGGGGGTGAGGGTGGTGCGGAGGGCGGCGCCCATGGTCAGGGCATAGTAGTTTTGGCCCTTGGCATCGGCCGAGATAAGGGCACCGCTGAACCATTGACTAAACCTGTTGGCTTTGAGGATGGAAGAGCCAAACTGTTGAGGCTGGGTTTGGGAATTATTGAAGATAACCCAACCCCGGGTGATATAGTTGCCGTAGAGGTCGTAGAAAGAATCGCCTTCTTGGACGATATCGACATACCGCTGAAAATGTTCCCGGGCATAGTTGGAGTACTCCCACTGGCGCCACTGGTACTCATTAAAGAGTTCTTGAGGTACATACCATTTCCTCTGGGCCGGGTCTAGGGCACCAAAGAGCACCCCTGGGCCCCTGGGTTGGAAGGATACTTCTCCCCCTCGCTGGACTGTGCCGAGACGGCTTCCGTACTCTTGGGCTAGGGCGGGAAATGGGCTCAGAATTAGACAGATTACGCCCAAAACGAGGCAAAAAGCTGATCTTCGTGTAATCACCAACTGCCTCCTTTGTGTTGTCTTCAGCGGGATCGTACTCTGATCCTATACTTAAACTTATTTGCGCGTAGAGATATACTAAGTTGGACAGCTTGTCAAGCACTTTCCACCACATTGGTAGCGGACTACGAGCCTTGAGCCTTTCCCACTAGTAGGCGACGGAAAGCAGACGGGTTCGGGTGGACCCGCCTGCTTGGTTGTCTACATCTAGATCTAGCTGGCAGAGGTAGAGCCCGGGTGCCACTTTTTGGCCGTTGCGGTCTTCGCCGGACCAGCGAATTGAAACGTGGCCGCTGTCGAGAATCTGCGTCGTCTCCCATACAGAGCGGCCATCCAGAGTGAAAATCTTCACCTTCACTTGGCGGCTGGTAGTTATTTTGAAGATGGAGAAGCGAATCACAATCTCGTCGTTGATGCCATCCCCATTGGGGGTGAAGGGATTGGGGTCTAGGCTAAATTTATCGATGGGCTTGCTCTCCAACGGCACATTGATAGAAAGGGAATTGCTCCCCACCAAAGAAGTCGCATCGCCGGCAGCGACGCTCTGCCATGGTGCATCACTGCCGCTGCTGGTATTGCGTACCGCTAGGCGCAACGTAGTGCCATTGAGAAAGACCGGTGCCCTATAGCGCAGCCGCACCAACGGGCCGCGGCCAACTATATTGCCTTTTTCCCTGCTGGAGAGGCGGTTGTAGGCGGCAACATCGAGCGAATCGCCCACCTCGTCGAAGGGAAACTGAGCCCCATCCCCGTTCAGCAGTCTAAGGTAGCGCATGTCGCCTCGCTCTTCCTCTGCGAGCGCTAGGTAGGCGGCTTGATCAATGGAGTTGCCCTCTGTGTCGAAATAGAGGATATCTCCCTTTTCCTCGTCATCGAGCAGACCGTAGGTATCTCCCGAGATCAGCAAGCCGTCTCCTGTTACTGGTACTTGATCCCCTTCTGTGGTGATCTTGTTATAGATTTTGGGCAAATCGGCGAGGCTATGGAGTGGAGTGGGTAGTTGCACCCAGATGGAATCGGAGCCAGTGGGAGGACCCAAGAACTGGAGCAACTCACCGTTTCCGGCGACTAAACTTCCATCTTCAGTGGGAAGGAAAACTTGGTCTTCCCCCTCGGTCTGCGGATCGGTGTCTAGGCCCACCTCGAGGAGTTCCATGCTTTGGGAAGCGGGCTTAGTCAGCAGGATTTCATCGAACCCAGTACTGCGCGCTCTAGAAGGACTTTCGATAAAATGGGGTTGGATAAATACTTCAAAGGTATCGACGATGCCCGGAGTGAGAACATCAATGGGCCACATTTCGGCATAAATGAGTTCGGCCACCGGGGTAGCCATCTCAATGCCGATGGATTGGATGGCGGCGGCGACATTGCGATCGGTCGTGGCCATTTTGACTTGGATCTGCATGAACTTCCGCAGCCCAGGAGAGGTCACCGGGTCCCCCGGGTTCTGGTAGGCCCGGCTCCAGGGGCTCCAACCTCTCGTCGGAATAAAGGTAGTATCCGCTGGGCCTTTAAAACTGCCGATGAGATTCTTCCAGGCGTCGGCGGTAATTTCCGTACCACCTTTGTCGAAATAGCGGGTTTCCTTGGCCAACATATCGCCCGTGCGGGTGCGCACCTCCAGCGTGGTCCCTGGCGGAGTCTCGCTTTCCCAAGTGATACCGCCAAAATTTCGCGTCCCCGGCAGTTCTATCAGATCCGAGACCAATTCTACTGCAGCCGGATAGCCATTTGAGAAGAGTTGGTATTCGGAAACATTCGGACCCGCGGTATAACCGCCCCGGCGGCGGGGGTCATCGGAGACGATGATTACTTCTAGAAATCGTACTTTGGGAGGGGGCTGGTACACGTCCATCATGTGCTCGAACCGATCTGTCATGTTATGTTCTCGGGCCGGATCACTTATGCGTCGCCATTTGATCCGACCGCTAGAATCGCGCGACCCGTCCGAGCCGCGCAGAATATAGCCATCGATCAAAAGTCGAGGCAGGGAGGAGGACATGCGGAAGGTGTCCAACCAGAAAGTAGCCCCCATATCCACGAACAGAACTCCTCGGTCCACCGTCGGAGACCAGACTAGGTGGATAAAATTGGAGCCTCCATCTCCGTCAAACGCCGGGGCCGGAGAAAAGGAATCGTTGGCCCCATGGAAGGCGGCCGAGCCGCCCCCTTCTACGAGCCCCGGGCCAAGATTGTCCCCAAATCCCCAGACTTGGATGTCGGCCAGCCGAGGCCGCTCGCGGATGTAGTGCTCTATTCTGCCTTGGCGTTCGGGCGACAGGTCGTCGTAGACAGATTTTTCAACCGGTTCTTCGAACCCCTGCTGGTTTTTAATAAAGTGGACAACATCCCCCCGATCCGCCCGGTCCAGAGCAGACCATTCCTCTTCTGAGATCAATTTGCCCCGGCCAAATTTGGAATCGGTTACCACAATGCGGATTACCTGGACGGTTTCCCCAATCCAATTGGGGTCGGCCTGGAATTGGTCTAGGTGGAAAGAGAACACCCGCTGGTCCTCGTTGGAGCCTTTGGTGCCGCCTTCGCGGCGAAAGGGAATTTCGTTCACCTCTTGGTTAATAATTTTTTGGAAAGGGGCACTCAATATTCTGAACTGGCGGAAGGGATCGCCCAACGACTCATCGACAAAGTTTAAGACCAACTCGTCGACGGGCAGGCTCCGACCGAGGTCCACCTCGACCCACCAGTCCTCTATGGGGTCGTTGAAATCGGGTTCCCAGAAGGTATTAGGGTCGCCATCCAGAATATTGGCCGCGGCCCTGGGATTGGATCCAACGCGGCTGATACCTATGCGCGATAGATGGGTGTAGAGGGGATTTTTCTTGCGATCGAGTATGACGTTGCCGAAGATATCCAGCGTTTCGGTGCTGTCGATATTTGAGACGGCGGTCTGACCTTTCTTGCGCCTGAGTTCCGGCAAGCGACGCGTATAGGTCTCCAAGTCGTCTAGGACATTGAATCGGGAGCGGGAGAAGTGGGGGTGAACGCCGCCGGAGGGGAGTATGTTTACGGCATGAGTGGGCATACTCCAACGCTCCCAATGGGCTGGGGAGTTGACAACGATTTGGTTGCCGGCGATCCGATAGCCCCGCTTCTGAGCTTCAGTGGGCTGGGGTGGCACGAGGATCAGGCCGAGCAAAAAGGTGAGAATCAGGGCAGGGCAGTGAGAGGAGCAACTCGGGCGTCTCATAGGGGCCTCCTGTGCGCATGTGACCGCATCAACTGCGCAGGACTTGCAGCATAGACATGCTGTCAGAGCCGAGAAATGTACGATGTTATTTTAAGAAATATAGGTCATTAAACAAACTTTTTTTGGAATCGTTTGATGGCGGTTATCGAGAATAGGTGCTCGCAGCGTGAGTCACCCGCTTAAAACGGTTGCACGCCGACGAGAATCGGTGAAGCGTCCCCACAACATAGGGATGGATTTAATTTTGGGCTAGCAATAGGGAGTCGGGCACTGCTCCCTTGAGGCGGTCGGGGTAGATTTTGATCTGGTCAGCATATTTTTTTCTCAGTTGCACCAGAAAGGCATTTAGCGCTTGGGTCTCCCGCTCTAGACGGACTAGTGCCCGGGCCCGCCGCTGAGCAGTTTCAAAAGGTTCGATGTTGCTTTCTTCCCGTTCTAGGACGCGGAATACAGAGTAGCCTCCCTCTACTTGCAAAGGACCTTCAAGTTGGCCCTGTTGGGCTTGGAAAACAGCGGGTACAAGCACGGGATAGCGGGCTTTGCCCAGCATGTGAAAATGATATCGTCCATTGTACTTTTGTGCGTCTGCCCTCAAGCTCTTATCGACGAATTGATCAAAGGGCGCACCTGCTTCTATTTGGGCTTTGACCTGTAGGGCGTCGGCCTGCGTAGGGAGCAGTACTTCCTCAATCCAGATGGCCTCGCTGTGACGGAAGGTCTCCAAATGGGTGTCGTAATAGTGGCGCACGTCTTCTTCGGAGAGGTCAATTAGGTCGGCTATGACGCTCTTTCTCACGATTTCAAGAAGTTTGGTATTCGCGGTGCGCTCGACGAACTTCTGCATCTCGGGCGTTTGGTAAAAACCGTCTTTGCGGGCTGCTTCCTGGATCAGATGGGCCTCCAAAAAATACCGGTTCAGGGTGACCACAGCTTGAGCGCTGTCGGCAAGGCCAAAACTGATATTCCTCTGACGCAAAAATTCCTGGACCTGACCCAAGGTTATTTCGCCGTCGTTATAGGTGTATAAAGCCGTCGAATTCCCTTCTATGAGCGTGGGTTGCTTTGCCTGATAGGCGTTGACCAGCTCGCGCAGGGCAGACAGGTTGAGGCGCACTTTGAAGGAATCGCGCAGTTGCTCCAAGTGTTCGGCCTCTACCTGGGCGAGGCGCTTTTGGTAGAGTAGGCTGGCGATCCTCGCTTGGTATTTCTCATAAGAGGCCGAGCGGTCTTCACTAAAGCGCACAATATGCCAGGCCGAACCGGCGGGCAGGGGCTCTGAGAGTTGATCTTGAGGCAGGGTCTTGAAGACCACCGGTGGGATGTGAAGCGACTCGAGCTGGTCCCGGCCGATAAAGCCCAACTCGCCACCCCGTTCGGCCGAGCGCTCGTCCAGCGAGCGAGCCTGGGCGACCTCCGCAAAGGGACGGCCTGCCCTCAGCTCCTGAAGAACGGTATCGATGGCAGCCCGGCTCCCTACTTTGATGGCGTTGAGCAGACGCTCTCGACCGTAGTCTTCCTTTTCGAAATAGCGACGTACTGTGTCATTTGATATTTTGACTTTAGAAGCTATTTCCTGTGATTTATATATCGACCGGACCCGAGCATTGACGGCGTCTTGGACTGAATTTTGGAAATCGCCGGTTGTATCGAGTCCTCGGGAACGGGCCTCTAACAGCAAAAGTCGGCGGTCTATCAGGGCTTGGAGGTAGTACTGGCGGGCCTCATCGCCTGTCTTTTGGGTGCGTAGCCCATCGGGCAGTTCTTCCACATAGAGGTGCAACAGGCGTGCGCTGATCTGGTGCGGGCCAACTTCCGCCACGAGCGATTCTTCGGGAGGGCTGCAGCTAGTCAAAAAAACCAAGCAGGCCAGTAGGAGGTGTTTCATGGAATCTTCTTCTGTCCACGGGAATCAACGTAAATTACGGGTTAAATAAAACAGATAAAATATACCAAAGTGGTCAAGGAGATGAACTAGGGTGAGGGTGAACAGCGGTGTTTTCTGGGGGCCACTGACCGCCCTGCTGCTAAGCGTCCAAGGGACGATGGGGCAAGTGCCCAAAGTGGGCGATCTAGCGCCGGATTTCACTTTGCAGCAGCTAGAGGGCGATTATGTGTCTCTGAACGACTTCCGCGGCAAGGTGGTCCTCATCAACTTTTTTGGTTTCATCTGAAGTCACTGTCTCGCGGAGGCCGCGAAGATAGAGCGGATTTGGCAGGATTTTAAAGGGGAGGAGTTCGTCTTGATTGGCGTGGATGTAGCGGATGGCATCAGCCAACAGGTGGACTTGAGTTTTCGCCAGAGAACAGGGACGACCTACCCTCTTCTTCTCCAGGCCAGTGCAGTAGGAGCCCTCTATGGTTTTACCCAGCATAACTACGCGGTGATCGACCACGAGGGGATTCTGCGCTATCGTTCGGTGGGCGTTGTTGCCCGGCGGTTCGACGAACAGGTTATCCGCCAGCGCATCGAGCTGGCGCTAGGTAACTTAGGCTCAGCGCTTTTAGCTGGAGATAAAGGACTGGAGCAGCTAGAGGCAACCGCAGGGGAGGAAATGTCGGAGGGGCAACCGTGGAATTTTGAGTTGGAGAGGAATTACCCCAATCCCTTTAACAGCGGCACGGTTATCCCTTTTAGCCTGTCTGGTGAAACAGAAGTGCATTTGCAGGTTTTCGATGTCTTGGGACGGCCTGTGATCAATCTGGTAGTTGGGCGATTGCAGACCGGTCGTTATAGGGTAAATTGGGCAGGTCGGGACGCCGGAGGGCAGCTAGTACCCTCCGGCATTTACTTTTACCGTTTGCGCGGCGGGAATAGAGCAGAGAGCCGCAAGATGGCACTCGTGCGGTAAAAAGCAGGCTCAACAAACTCCAGATTCACGGCGAAGTGCGCGATTTCTCCCTTCGCTGTAAGGCCGCTTGTACTTGGGCGAGGTTGCGTTTGGCATCGGCGAAGTCAGCTTTGAGCTGGAGTGCTTTTTCGAGATAGAACTGGGCTTCTTTTAGCTTTCCTCGCTGGGCTAGCGCTCCTCCGAGATTGCTACAGGTTTCCGCCCGGTCGGGCTGTAGCCGCAGCGCAGCCTTGTAGTGGTGGATCGCTTCGTCGAGGTGCCCCAACTGGTGGAATGCCAGAGCCAAGCCGTCTAGGGCCTGTACATCTTGCGGGGCGATTTCTACGACTTGGGTGTAATGAGCCCTCGCTTCTGCAAAGCGGCCCAAGCGCATCAGTACATCCGCTAGTGTGCGCCTAACCACTAGGTGCTCGGGGAGTTGGTGCAGGGTGCCTGCCAATAGCTTCGAGGCGTCCAGATAGTTGCGGACGGCGATTAGGACTTTGGCTTGCCGGAGGGCGGCGCTAGCGGCAATTTCCCGCAGGTTTTTGGTCCGCATTTCCTCAATGGTCCTCTTTTCATCTGACCCAATAGGCATCAAGGTGGCAAAGGGTTCCAAATGCTTGTGCAGAAGGTCGAGCGTCGGGAGTGCGTTTGTCCGATGTACAAAGGCGCGGGCGACCGCGTAGTCGAGAACGGGCCGATCGTCTCTGTAAACAGGGGCTTCATTCGCCAGTTCGGCTAAACCGCCAGATCCCATCAGATAACTGCCCAAAAAGACCTGTGGTCGGTTGAGCCAGTAGAGGGGGCCTCCCCAGTGGCTGTACTCTAGATCCCGGCGAATTTTTTCGTTGGATAGACGTCCTTCAAGAATGGCCCGATCAATGGCGAAATCCCGTCCACTGCCGATGAGCAGCAATTCTGAAGTATTGTACCACAACAGGCTGTGGGGGAAAGCCTCGAGAAAGCTCTGCACAGTGCTGCGGAAATGGTCGGTGGTCAAAAGGGATAAGGGGACAAATTGGACCAGAAAACCGCCAGAACGCAGCCGTTTTTTCACTTGGCGATAGAAGTCGGCCGTGTAGAAGGATGCCACACCGGGACGGGAAAGCTGGCCCAATTCGAGGGAAATCACATCGTAAGTCGAGGGGGTGTGGCGCAGATAGTTGCGGCCGTCGGCACCGATCAGTTTGACTCTGGGATCTTCCATCCAACGGGAGTCGAAATGGGGGCGGATAAAACTGAAGATGGTGGGTTCGATATCGACGCACTCTAGGCGGTCAATCGGGTAGAGCAGAAAGCGAGCCGCAGTCTGACCGGTGCCGACGCCCACCAAGAGGACTCGCTTGGGCTCGGGATGCAACAACATGGGGACATGGGCCGCCATTACTTGATGTGTCTTGCGGTCCCTGCCTTGCCACCAGCGGTTGATCTCGAGTTGAAGTCCACGATCTTGGCGGATGACCGCCAAGTTGGAGCCGTAGCCCTCGCGAAAATCGACAAGCTCTTCCCGCTCGCCCAGAAAGTCGGCGGGAATACGGGTGGGCAGCAGGCAGAAAACTCCGAGCCACACGCCCGAGAAGAGTCCTATGAATGCCGCTTTAACGGCTAGGGTAGATGTGCGGTCGAGCCAGATCCACGCCGCGAACCCGACAGCCAAGCTCGTGCCCGTGACGAAGAGAAGACTGCTCTCCAGACCGAAGAATGGCAGGCCCACAAAACCGATCGCCAACGCCCCCGCGATGCCCCCCAATGTGTTGACTGCGGCGATTTTTCCCGTGCCACCACTCGCTGCGGATGCGTCCTCGACCACCATTCTCACCGCCAGCGGAAAAGAGGCACCTCCTAAAACACCAGGAGGCAGCAGTAAAACGGCATAAATCCACCACTCCTCCCCCAGACGTCGCCAGATGTCTGATGGGAGCATCATTAGGACGAGTACTACCAGCCCCAAAAGCACTTGGAGACCGCCGAAATACCGCGCTCTATGTCCTGTCCTGTCAAAGAACAGGGATGCGATCACGCTTCCCAACACTAAACCCACTAGCACTACGGCCAAGGTCAGCGTATAAGTATATACTGTATTGGCGATTAAAAGTCCCAGATAGCGCGTCCACAGCACCTCGCTTCCCAACGCTACAAAGCCAACGGCAAAAAACAGCGCAAATACACCCCAGTGACCTCTCTCTTCAGGCCTTAGAAGCCGAGGTCGAGCCAGTCCGCTTCTGGCGATTGGCAGAGATCCTGCGACGATGCCTACGAGTATGTTCAGAACGGCGCCAAGTCGCACTGTGTCCAGAAAGCCTAGCTCAGGCAAAAAGACGAATCCGGCGCAGACACAACCCAAGGCTGCGCCCAAGGTGTTGATGCCGTAGAGCAAGCCGACGGAACGGACAATTTTGGCATCACTGCGCACAAACTGACGGCAGAAGAGGGGGAGGGTAGCACCCATGAGAACAGTCGGCGGCAAGATCACGAATCCCACTAGAGCAATCCGAGTCAGGAAGTGCAAAATGGCGTACCCGGCTAGGGACCGATAAACTGTGCCGTAGAGAATGTCTGCCAATTCAAAGGCATATGGACTGGCTAGCGCCGAAAGCCCTAGGCCGATTTCAACCAGAGCAAAAACGAGCAGAGGATGGCCGGTCCGCTGACCGTAGCGACCGAAGAGATACGAACCGCAGGCTAGGCCTAGGAAGAAAACCGCTAAGACTGTGCTGAGGGCAAAGGTAGTGGAGCCAAACAGCAATGAAGCTTGGCGGATCCAGACGACCTCGTACACTAGGCCCGCAAAGCCGGAGAGGAAAAAGCAGATGAGCGCAATCAGAAGCTGCACAGTACGAGCGCCTGTAGCCATAGTAGGTCGTTGCTGCTTTCCAGATCGGGGATTATATTGCCGTAGCCCTATGTATGGTAAAAAGAAAAAAGGGACCGCGACAACTGGATTGAGTCCGCGATGTCTATTCACCGCTGCTGCAGCGTCTTTTGGGTTGTCCTAATCCTGTATGCTTGCAGCACTGATACCCCCCCTCCCGAAGAGACTCGCCCTATAGCGCAGGATCCAGAAGGCGCGCGATTGGTCAACCAAGGGGCTTTCTTTTTAAAACAGGGTCAGCCGCGCAAAGCGCTGACCGTTCTGCACCAAGCCGCAAAACGAGTGCCCAAACTCCCATCAGTCCACTTCAACACAGGGCTAGCCCACGTTCGCCTAGGTGAATACGGGCTGGCTATTCCTCCCCTTCAACGGGCTGTAGAACTCGATTCGCTCAATGGTTCTTTTCGCTTTGTCTTAGGGGATGCCCTTAGCGCCGAACACCGCTACCCCGAGGCTATATTTCAGTATCAGCGCGCCATTGAGTTGGAACCAGAAAAGGCGCTCTATCGCTATCAGCTCGGCAAATCTCTGAGAGCTACGGCGGATTTCGCCGGGGCCATTGCCGCCTTTGAAGCAGCACTGGATTTGGAGCCTGATTTTGTCGATGCCCTCTACCACCGCAGCGAATTGCTCGGGCGCAGCAATAGACCCGCCGAAGCCGAGGCTGGATACGAGAAACTATTGGTGCTGGCACCCCAGCACGTAGCCGCTCTCGTCGCCTTGGCCACCTTGCAAACCCAAGCGGGCAGACATGGAGAAGCCGTGTCTGCCTTAGAACAAGCCATCTCCCAAGAACCGCGTCACGCGCAGGCCCACTATTTGCATCACCAAATCCTCAACCGGATGGAAAGGGCCGACGAAGCGGCCAAAGCACTGCAAATTTACCAGCGCCTGAGCACGGCCAAGCGCCACTATGATCAGGGGCAAATCTACCTGCTCAAAGGCAAACGAGAGCAGGCAATTACTTCTTTCTCCCAAGCGATAGAGATCGATTCTTCTTTTGTTGACGCGTACCTCAGCTTGTGTATTGTGCATCTACAAGCAAATGACCCACAAAGTGCTCGCCTCCTCTTGGAACGGATCCTCGGCGTAGAGCCCGAACATGTCGAAGCCCATTCGCTATTGGGGGAAACTCATCTCCTCGAGCGGGATTTTGCCGCGGCCCAGAAATCTTTTGCAGAGGCTATTGCGCTCGACTCTACTTCGGTGCGTGCCGCCTTTGGTCTAGGCCGATCTTTGTTATTGGGCAAAAACTACCAGCAAGCCGATGCCGCGCTGCGCCGGACCTTGGAGTGGGCCCCGACACATCGTCCCATTTATGTTGAGGCCCATTACGCTCTGGCCCTAACCCAAATTCAGCTCAAAAATTACGAGGAGGCCAAAACGTTACTCAAGAAAGTACTGGAACTGAATCCCGACTATCCCCAAGCCGGGACTAAACTGGCTTGGTTGGAAGCATCTTTCTGACAGAGATAAACGCCGCAATGTCAAATCGGTTTGTTACTCGCATCGGCATCTTCGCTTTTTTCCCTGCATTTTTAAGCTGTTCCGAGTCCAAAATATCCAAGCCGGCGAGCGACCAGCTCTACGAGGAAGGGCTGCGCTACTTCTATACCGACCGCCTAGATCAAGCCGGCGAGCGCTTCCAGAAAGTATTGCAACTAGCACCCGACAGCACCGTGGCGATAGTTCGCTTGAGCGAAATCAGCCTCAAGCAGGGGCGCAAGAGTCGGGCTCAGAACATCCTGTGGGAGCTGTGTAGCCCAAGTGCTAGTCGCGATCTGAGCCAAGCCGATCCCATCCGTCTGACCCTGCTACAGCTTCCACCCGATTTGCGTGGGCGGCCCGAGGCGCGAATCCTCCAGGCGCGGCTGATGGCCTTTGAGGGCCAAGCTCTGGAAGCCCAAGCCATAGCCACCGAGGTTTTGCGCGAGCACCCCCAGTCCTTGGATGCCCAGTTGTTATTAGCCGAATTAGCGTTGAAAGCGGCCTCTACTATGGATTTGGGCGAAGCCCGCGATCTGAGCCGCCAGATCCTGCGCCAAGTGCCTACCCATAAAGACGCGGGTTTGATGTTGCTCGAAGCGCAACTACGACTGGGCGAATTTAATGAGGCTGTCGAAGTAGCTAGCTCTTTGCTCGAAGTGTACTCCGATGACGGTTACGTTGGGTTGTTGGCAGGCACGGCCGCGTTTTGGGGCGGCCATAAGGACGTTATCCCGTTGCTGCGACAGGCGGTAGATCAAAATCTGGACCACTACACCGAACGTCTCAAAAGTCTGTGGCTGCTCAAATTGGCCTGGGAGCGGCAGGGCGGCTATCCGGTGGACTTGCCCGAGCGCTACCGCTTCAATCCCTTTGTCCAGATGCCGGCCAACCCAGCCGTGGTCTTCGTCGATATTGGGGCCCAGACCGGCGTTGATAAACGCGACCGAGGCCGGGGCAGTGCTTGGCTCGACTTTGATGGCGATGGTGATCTGGATCTTTTCAGTGTTGGCATCCAGAGTACCCACGCCCTCTACCGCAATGAAGGGCAGGGCCAGTTTGAGGATGTAACCCTTCTTTGGGGCTTGGACGATTCGCGAGGTGGTTGGGGGGGGACGGTGGCCGATTTTGATAACGATGGGGACGCCGATCTTTTTGTGACCCGAGACGCTTGGGAAGGCGCAGCAGCCAATTCCCTCTATCGCAACGAGGGCGATCGCTTTGTAGATGTGGCGCAAAGGGCGGGCATAGACGAGGCCCAAGCCAGTTTTACTGCCGCTTGGGGCGACGTAGATCTCGACGGGTATTTAGACCTCTATGTAGCCAATGGGGTCATTGGCGATGGTGGACGCAATAATTTGTGGTACAACCAGCGAGATGGGACGTTTGCGGATATTGGCCAAGCATCGGGAACAGCGGATTCGAGCAAGACTATTGGCACGGCCTTTGGCGATTACGATGGAGATGGGTATTTAGATCTCTACGTCGTAAATATAGGCACGCCCAATCGGCTCTACCACAATGGGACCGATGGCACTTTTGTGGACAGAGCGGATCAAGCTGGGGTGATCTTCCCTCTAGAGGGAGGCTACGTAACCTTTTTCTTTGATTTTAATAACGACGGCCAACTCGACCTTTTCGCCTCGACTATGAGCGCTTTCGAGGATGTGCTCAATAGCTGGGTAGAAGGCCGCGCCATTGAACCCAATCGACCTTTTTTATACCTCAATAACGGCGACGGAACGTTCGCGGATATTGCAGTCCCGGTGGGTTTGGGGCTCTCGTTCGGCTCGATGGGTATTGGCCTAGGCGACGTCGACAACAATGGTTTTCCAGACATCTACTTGGCTAATGGTGGCCCCGAGATGTACCGGCTCGAACCTAATGCCCTCTTTCTCAATCAGGGTGACGGTCGTTTTGTCGAAGTGACGGCTACCGCCGGAGTCGGCAACTTGGGCAAGGGACACGGTGCCACTTTTGCCGATTTTGACGCCGATGGCGATCTGGATTTATACGCCGGCTTGGGCGGCCACTACGACGCCGATGTCTGGCCCAATAGTCTCTATCGCAACGACGGACCCGTCGGCAATTATCTGGGGCTGCAACTGGTGGGTACAGCTAGTAATCGCGACGCCATTGGGGCGCGGGCCGTAGCTTATTGCGGTGCCCGACAAGTTCATGGCCAAGTGGCTAGCGGCTACGGTTTTGGTTCGAGCAACGCTCTGGCTTTGCACCTAGGGTTGGGTCAGGCCGACCAAGTGGAGCGGTTAGAGGTTCGCTGGCCCAGCGGCAAAGGCCAAGTTTGGGAAGGAGTGCCTGTCAACCGCCTCTTGCGCATTGTCGAGGGCGAGGCCAACTACGCCATAATCGGGGAGTATTAATTGCTTCCTTTGATCTCCCCTTATGCAGGTTTCTTCGTCGAACTGAGGTGATAGTGCGGTCGCTGGCCGGGCCTTTTGGGTTCCTCCGTGGCAACATCCTCGTGCTTACCGCGTCGGGGAGCTTGGGCATGTTTTCTCGGGCCATGGTGTTTCCGTACGTTCCCCTCTACGTCTTGGCCCTTGGTGGCGAGCCAGAGCAGATCGGGATCGTCTATGCCTTGGGGCCGCTCGGCGGGCTGCTCGCGTTTCCAATCGCCGGCTATCTCGCCGACCATACGAATCGGGCTTGGCTGATCGCCGCGGCTGGCTATTTCTCCGCGGTTGCCGTGCTGATAAATGCCGTGGCACCGAGTTGGGAGTGGGTGGCTGCGGCGATGTTGATTCGGGGGTTTGCCGTGTTCCACTTCCCGGCCTCATCGGCACTTGTCGCCGACTCTCTGCCCGCCGGGAACCGGGGCCGCGGAATGGCGACGATGACCGCCCTGACCGGGGGCTTGGCGTTGTTTGCGCCGTTTGTGGCTGGCGTGGCGATCGACGCTTGGGGCGTCGAGGAGGGGATGCGGATCCTCTATTGGGTGATGGGCGCGGCCTACGCCGCAGGTGCGACGATCAACTTGATCTTCATCCGCGAGACCCGAAAGCCGCCAGCAGAAGCGATCAGCGCCGCCAACCTCGGACAGACGCTGCGCCGTTCCTATACCGGTATCCCGGCACTGCTGCGCGGGTTTCCGCGCTCGCTGCGGGCCGTGTCGGTGGTGATCATCCTGTGTTTTATCGCCAACGGCTTGGCTAGCCCCTTCTGGGTGGTGTACGCCAAGACCCACATCGGGCTGACGGCTTCGCAGTGGGGGCTGATTCTGCTGGTGGAGTTCGGCCTGCGGAACCTGACGACGGTCCCGGCGGGATTTCTCACGGACCGCTTTGGACGCACGCGGTTTATCGTCGCCGCGCTGCTGGTCACCGCAGCGACGCCGCTGTATCTGCTGGCTGGCTCCTTCGGATTCGTGCTGGCGATTCGGTGCGCCATCGGCGTGGCCGCTGCCTTTTTCAGCCCGGCGATGGGTGCTCTACTGGCCGACATCGTGCCCAGCGCCATTCGCGGCCGCGTGATGGCCGCTATCGGCCGCGGATCCGTGTCGGTCGGCAGTTCCTCCGGCGGTACGGGTGGCCCTGGGACCGGGTTCCTGACTACTTTGCCGCTGATGGTAGCCGCTCTTTTTGGAGGAGTGCTCTATGCTTGGAGCCCGGTGATCCCGTTTCTTTGTGTATTTGGCCTGACCGTCGTCGCCTTGGGCGTATCGATTGCGTTCGTGCGGGATCCAAAAAAGGCGGAGGCGTAGGGGGCGGTTTGCAAACCGCCCTCTACTGCGTTACCCTGTTTTTCTATGACTTGGATTTTTGTACCCAGCAGGTGGTCTGCATGCGGGGCTATGTGTTAAGCAACTTTCCTGAATTGTAATAAAACTATGAGACTTTGGAATGTGTGCCTTGCGATATTGCGGCGGATCGTCGATGCGCTGCGCGATTTGGCTCCTATCATCATCGTCATCGCGTTCTTCCAACTCGTGGTGTTGCAGCAGCCCTTTCCGAACTTAGGGCGCGTCGCCGTTGGCTTGGTCTGCGTGGTCGCCGGCCTGACGCTTTTCATCCAAGGACTCGAAAGCGGTCTCTTTCCCCTCGGCGAGGCCATTGCGCAGGCTTTTGCGCGCAAAGGGAGCGCGACCGCGCTGTTGGCCTTTGCCTTTTGCTTGGGTTTTGGC
This sequence comes from Candidatus Latescibacterota bacterium, assembly GCA_965116675.1. Lineage (GTDB taxonomy): Bacteria > Latescibacterota > UBA2968 > UBA8231 > UBA8231. The sequence goes on along the minus strand of OZ220721.1, from coordinate 3,628,586 downwards.
ACCACGGTCGCGGAACCGGCCCTGATCGCCATTGCCGCGGAGGCGGCCGAGGTCGCCGCGGAAGCCGGTGCCATTGCCGACGACGATGAGGTGCGCGCTGCGTACGCCTTTGAGTTGCGCATGGTAGTGGCGGTCTCGGTCGGCATGGCGATCGTGCTCGGCGTGCTGCGCATCCTCAAGGGCTGGCCGATCCATCGGCTGATCATCGGGGGCTACGTGCTAGTGACTGTAATGACCGCGTTTGCGCCCGCAGAGATCATTGGCGTGGCCTACGATTCCGGCGGCGTCACCACCAGCACGATCACAGTGCCGCTCGTCACTGCGTTGGGCGTTGGGCTCGCCACGTCAATCCGGGGGCGCAACCCAATGGTCGATGGCTTTGGGCTCATCGCGTTTGCCAGCCTGACGCCCATGATCTTCGTGCTGGCCTATGGCATGGTGAACTGAGATGGAGTTCCTGAGGACTATTGTCAGCACCGCGCTTTCCACTGCGCTTGATGTGGCACCCATTGTCGGCATCCTCGTTCTGTTCCAGGTTGCCGTGCTGCGCCGCAACCTGCCGAACCTGCGCCGGATCGCGGCCGGGTTTGTCCTCGTCCTGTTGGGACTCACGCTCTTCCTCATTGGCTTGGAGGAGGCGCTCTTCCCCATCGGCGAGACCATGGCGCGCCAACTCACCGCGACCGAGACCATTGGGGAGGCGAGTCTGGCCGACGGCGTGGACTGGTACGATTATCTGCTGGTTTACGTCTTTGCCGCAGCGATTGGCTTTGCTACTACAGTGGCCGAGCCATCGCTCATCGCGGTCGCGCTCAAGGCCGAGGAGATCTCGGGCGGCGCGATCGACGCCTGGGGCCTCAGAATCGCTGTGGCGTTCGGGGTGGCCGCGGGGGTGTCGCTGGGCTGCTTTCGCATTGTCACGGGTACGCCCCTGCCCTGGTACATCATTGCCGCATACTTAGTGGTGATCGCCCAGACCTTCCGGTCGAGCCGGACCATTGTGCCTCTCGCCTACGACAGCGGCGGCGTTACCACATCGACCGTCACGGTGCCAGTGGTCGCCGCGCTGGGCTTGGGGCTCGCCGCCACGGTTCCCGGGCGCAGCCCGCTGATCGACGGATTTGGCCTCATTGCGTTCGCCAGCGTCTTTCCCATCATGTCCGTTCTGGGCTATGCTATGGTGGTGTCCTATGTGAGTCGCCGGCGGGACGCCAACCACTCCGAGGAGAATTGAGCTATGAAACTGAAACTGATCGTCGCCTTAGTCAGCAACGACAAGACCGATACTGTGGTCGATGCTGCGCGCGCTGGCGGAGCGACCGGCGCGACGATTATTACTGGCGTGCGAGGCGAAGGGCTGAAGCCACAGAAGACCTTTTTCGGTCTCGACTTGGCGGCCCAACGCGATGTTGTTCTGTTCTTGGTGGTCGAGACGCGGGCGCGCGACATTTTGGAGCGCATCCGCGATGCCGGGCGCTTTGAGCAAGAGCCCGGCGCTGGCATTGCCTTTCAGATCCCGATTGAGGACGCCGTCGGTCTCACCACCCAACTTCCCACCATTTTAGAAGAAGTGGATGACGAAATATGAGCGAGAAACGCACCATCCGGGTCGGAGACGTCATGGGCTCCAAGCTCTACACTATCGACAGGCTTGCGACCGTGGCCGAGGCCATGGCACTCATGAAGCAGTACGAGGTCAGTTCGCTCGCCGTTGACCGGCGCGACGACGACGACGAGTTTGGCTTGCTCGTGGTCGCGGACATCGCCCGCGAGGTGATCGCCCAAAACCGCGCACCCGAGCGCGTCAATGTGTACGAAATTATGTCGAAACCGGTATTGACCCTGCCGTCGGCCATGCTCGCCCGCTATGCGGTGCGCATGCTCGTGCGCTTTGAACTCTCCCGAGCCGTGGTCGTCGACTACGAGCGCAACCCGCTCGGCATGGTGACTTTGCGCGATCTCGTCCTGAGCCACGTAGCGGAGTGATGGGGCCGTCGGCCGCCATCCGCTCCACGAGCTAATTTGGTTTCGCTTGCCTTCGGCATGCATAGCTCCTTTCAGGACAATCCCTTGTATCGCCGCACACGGTGATTGCGCAGGGCGTCGAGCACTCCTAGCAACTGGACTGCCTTTTCCAGCACGTCGGCTCGAAATCCCGTTTCCTCGGCTTCGGCGGCTAGCTTCTCAGGGGAGATTCTCACAGGACCTCCCCCCATGACCGTTCAAGTATGTCTCTTGGAACTATCAGGTTCCAGTCTGGCGCAAGGGATCCGGGTTGTGGTCGGGTGCGGTCCAGATAATGGGGTTGCTGGGGGCACCGATCGCGAAGCGGCCTGAGATGGTGCTCCTCGACCATCAAGGCTTCGCGGTGCTGCTCAAAGAAGAACCCCACCTTCGCGCTGGTGGTCGCATTGTCCAACAGGAGCGCGTACTCCACGACTTGGTCGATGTCGAAGAATTCGACCGATTCCAACGAGCGCCAGATTTCCTCCCAGCCTCCCGACAGATCCGGGCGATGCAGGACATCCACCAGCGTCCGCTCCAGACTCGTGACGCGCATGGCTACACCCGAGCGCTCTGAGTTCAGTACGCCAAAGTGCTCTGTCCCAGAGCGGAGAAGTGCCTTGGGAAACTTCGCTCCCCGGAAAACCTGAGAGCGGAACGTCAGCGATCCCACCGGACGAGATGCCGAGTAGATTAGGTGGTGCCAGACCGAGTAAGCCCGACCGTGAAACTCGAGCGCCGTGTGATGGGACAGGACCGCGTCCTGGGTCAGCTTGGCGGCGACCAAGTAGGGGTCGATCGGATGGGCATTGGGATTGGCTCCTGGTGGTACGACGGCGTACAGCCCGCGCCGCACCCGAACGACTCGGCGGGTCTTGGTGTAATAGGCCAGAAGCGCTTCCTGCCCTCTTGCCCCAACTTCACCTCGGGAGGTAAGATACGCGGCCAATTCCTCTCCAGTGAAGACCGGATGGCGGCGAAAAAACGCCTCGTGTTTCACGACGGGCATACTTGACTTCCTATCTCATTTTCCAGGATTTTGCTATGGGTTCACTGATCTATTATCCCAAAGTCCAGTCGGGGAGTTGATGATAGCGCACAAATCCCATAATTATAATATGGGTTTTGCGTTAAATTATCAATGATCAATCTGACGGACTGTTGTTGTCTGTCCAGAATTGCGATTTGCCGTCACAATCAGCCGATTGTGGTGTCCTGTTGATGGGTACCCAAATGATCTACGACTACGACGAACTGACCGCTCTGACCAGATTAAACCCCACCTTTTTGACGTTGCCAAACATTGGCTGCATACATTAAGCCTATTTCAGGACTGCTGAGGATTGGAACTGAAATTTCAGGACACAAATTTGCGGCTCCCGCCATAGAGGCTTGTGCCAACACAATGACATCTCCTTCAGGTGCTTTGGCTTTTATATTCTGAGCTATTTCATCAAAATATCCCTTTTGATTTCCCTCCTCAAATTTGCTCCAAGCATTACTACAAAAAACCTCAATAAGTTCAACGTTCTTTTGACGCGCTTTCGCGGTTTCAAGAATAAGGTCACTAGTTGGAGCGATTGTACTTTCGAGTGCAGCGGCAACAATAATTCGGGAACCTATTTCAACTGCTTTCTCAGCCATGGGTCTATCAACCCGAACAATAACACCATCTGTTATGTTATTTACTTTTTCCGCACTTGCTCCAATTGTAGAACATGTGCAGAGTACCACTGTTGCGCCTTCTGTGATCGCGTAGAGGATACAATCCCGAATGCGTTCATCCAAGTTTTGAGTGATTCCTTTGTCTCGGGCCTCTCTCAGAAATTGCTCTTTTACAATATGTCTAACGGGTAATTCTAAAGCAGCTTCCTCTATAAGCTGATCGAAAGTATCGACATGCACAGGTGAAGTATGAAGAAAAGCCAAATGGGATTGCATGAAATGACTCCCTTTCTCTGATAGATAGCGTTTTACGACAAAAATAATGGTGATTCGGCTCTCATAAATCGTATTCTCCGCGTGCATTCCAGCCTGGGTACTGCTCTTCGAGGCGGGCTAGCGTCTCTTGGGTGTAGTATTCGTGGCCGGGGGGCGGAAAGCGGAAGAGTGCTCGTTCGCGCGCCGAAAGCCGGCCGATAAAGGCCCGGAAGTGCTCGTGCATCCCTCGGTTGGTAAAGCTGCTTACGCCCTCCCAGTAGTGGTCGGCGCGGCCGTAGATCCGGGTGGCAGAATAGCGCTGTCCCTCGCTGCCCTTGAACACGGTCGCCGAGTGCCAGAGATGGGTGTTGAAGATCATGATGGTGCCCGCCGGTACGGTCAGCAAAACCCGCTTGCTCAGGTCCTGGCCATAGGGCTTGGGCACGATCTGCATCGGCGCTTGGTTTTCTTCTACAGCTTCGGGAAAGTACCAGGTGCTGATCTGCCCGTAGCGTCGGTCGGATGTGGGCGGCAGGAGCGAGTTGTTGCCATTGTCGATGTGCAGGCCCGGCTGCTCGGCTCCAGGGTCGGGGTAGCGCGCCCAGTTGTGGGCGTAGCGGAAGAAGATGTCCTCGGTGTCGAGCACCCGTTGGACGAACTCGATGAGATCCCAGTCGAGGATGAATTCATTGAAGAGCATGTCGGCGTAGGGGAAGTCGTCCGTTAAGAGCCGCCTTGCGGGAGGATCGGCGGCGATCACCTCCCAAGGGGGGAGAGTCTGGCGGATGGCTGCGGCGATCTGGGCCCGGCGTTCCTCTGGATAGAAATCTTCTACTACGACAAAACCCTGTTCTACAAAAGTCTGGAAATGATCGTCTGTTAGTTTCATGCTCAATCCTCCGCTGCGCTTTTGTTTGCGCTTAGATTATACGGTCAAAGCTACTACGTGCCTATTGCAGGCCGCCGTCCGTATTGCCAATATACATTGACATGTTCTCCCTAACCGCGAGGAATGCCATGAGTGCTACCTATGATTACGAAGTCGTCGCACACTGGGGACTAGGCCCCCAAGGCCGTCCCATGGGTGGCGTGGTGCCTGGAGTGGCCGCCGATAGCCAAGGCCGGGTCTTTGTGGGCCGCCGTCACCCCCCTGCCCTGTTGGTTTACGACAGCGATGGGGCCTATATCGACACTTGGGGTGCCGATCTGCTAGGAAATCCCCACCTTCTGTGGGTTGACGGTGAGGACCAGGTGTACGTGGCCGACACCGACAACCACACCATCCGCTGCTTCAATCCGCAGGGAGAAGTGGTCCACACGTGGGGCACGCCGGGCGTGCCGGGTGCGCCCGACCAGCCCTTTAACCAGCCCACGAAAGCCATGCGCGGCCCTTCTGGGGATTTGTACGTGGCCGATGGGTACGGCCAATACCGCATCCACCGCATTTCGGACGCGGGAGAGTTGGTCCATTCGTGGGGATCTGCGGGCACGGGTCCGGGCCAATTCGCCCTGCCCCACAGCCTGTGGGTTGACCGCGACGAGCGCGTCTGGGCTGTCGATCGCGAAAACAACCGCATCCAGCGCTTTGACTCCGAGGGCCGCTACTTGGACGAGTGGACCGACTTGGTAATGCCCATGGATCTCTTCATTACCTCGGACAATACAGTGTATATAGTCGAGGCCCCGTCGCGCGTCAGCATCTTCGACATAGAGGGGAACCTGCTGGCTCGCTGGGGCGAGGACGGCTCGGCCCCGGGGCAATTCGCCGACTCCCCACACAGCATTTGGGTGGATGAGGAAGGCTCGCTGTACATCGGCGAAGTAGCCACCCTGCACGATAGGGTGCAGAAGTTCCGCCGCGTTTAGAAGCTGCCATGACTGCCTCTACTCGGTCGTCTATACTCCGAGTAGAGGGAACAAGGTCTGGTTTCCTACGACCGCAGGTACTTACAGTCCAAGCGTGCCATCTCCAGTGGATTCTTACCCGATTTCCCTTGGATTCGAGTGTTGGCACCCAGTACAATGAGTGCTTCTGCCGAGTCCACTTGACCTTCATAGGTCGCACGATGCAACGGGGCCCGGCCCTTGGTGTCTTGGGCATTTAAGTCAGCGCCGTAGTCGCTCAGCAACCAGAGGGAATCAACCTCTCCTCTTTCCGCCGCTAGGTGGAGGGGTGTGCGTTTGCTCGTCGTCACAGCGTTGACGTCGGCACCGCGTTTGAGCAACCATTCCGCACAGGCGAGCGACCCGGCTCGGGCGGCCCAATGCAGGGGCGTCATATTCGCTTCTCCCACAAACGAGGCTAGGTCTAAGTCTGCTGCACATTCGCGCACGCGATTGAGGTCGTCCAAGGCGCAGGCGGAGAGCACGTCATAGTGCGCTCCCCAGTCGATCAGTACGCGTGCCGTTTGGCGCTTCCCGCGAATCCATTCGGAGCCACCAGGGGCAACCGCCTCCTGCAGGGCGGTATTTCCGCGCTCGCCATTTCCCTTGAATTTCACTTCCGGGTCGGCACCATATTGCAACAAAAGCTTTGTCAGTTCTGTGCCGTTGCGGGATGCTGCGGCCCAATACAGGAGCGAGATATTGTCCGGCCACCCCGTGTGGGGCTTGAGGATCGAGACTCCAGCAGCGTCGGCGGCACCGGACTCGAAGACATGGCGGAGATTTTCGGTGCACATCCCGGTCCAAGCGGCCTCGTGTAGGCAGTTGTAGCCCGTCTCGGAGGCGAGCATTGGTACGTCGTGGTCCAATAGGAACTTGGTCGACGGGGCGCATCCTCGCATTGCAACCGTGGCGCGGATGAGTAGAGGTCCCACCGATTGCAGTAAGGCAGGTTCCCGCCGCACCAGTTCGGCCATGCGGCCGACATCGCAAATCCCGGCCCACCTGTCAACCATAGTACGTCCACCTTTTCGCCGGCGCTCCGCCGGCGAGGCCGCGGCCCGAATGAACTCAAGCTGGGTGGGAGTTAGCTGCCATCTCTCCTTGGGGATCGTGGGTGGTTCGTCCTCTGGTTCATCATCTGTAAAGGCCTTGGCGAAGAAGAAGTCTGCCAACTTCTCGTCGCTCATGTCGGCCATGTTCAGGGGCATGACCTGAGTAGTCATAGCGATCTCCTTGCAGACGGTTCAGTTGGTTATAGTTTCGAAATCCGCAGTCCTCGATATTTTGCACCCGTGCGCTGGACCTCGAGCCAGATGAAGATCGGAAACTCCGGTTCAAAGGGATGGCTCAGCTCCACGTCGCCGGTGGAGACAGTGAAATTGGACCCATCCACTGTGCAGACGACGTCGTACCATTTTCCAATCTGCATCTGGAGGTCGGCAGCTACTTCCCGCTGCCAAGGGCCGTAAATTCCGGATTCATCGAAGAATTTGCGTCCGCTGTCTATCTGTATCGTATGCGGCTCGTCGTCGTCGAGGGCGACTAGCATGTTGTAACCGGCGGCATCCACGAACCCCACCATCTTGCCGTCTCCGTGTGACCGCTCTAGGGCGGATACCTCGTAGCGGAGTTGAAACGGCTCGTCGATGACGATTTCCGAGATCGCGAAATGTATTTGCTCGGAGGTTGGGCATACGATCTGTCCATCCTGAACTGTCCACTGGTCGGATAGCGCCCACCACCCCTTCAGAGTTTCGCCGTCGAAAAGCTCGGCACTATCGCCCTCGATGGTTTGCCACCGGCCTTCTTTGGTTAGCTGTCTCACGCGGTCGGCGTCGCCCATCTCCATGGCGGTGGGTAGATTGGACGGCCTAGAGATCGCCGGATCAGTGGCCGCGCTACTATCTCGGGGCGCGCCCGGATCCGATGGGGCTACCTGTGCGCTGGCCGTAATTTCTGGGAGCGAGACTAGGGCCACTAGCAGGACGACCAAGCCGATGCCGGCCGTGCGCCAGAAGAGGTGACGCCGACTACGGTACAGACGATTGAGTAGGAAGAAGATGGCCAGTAAAACGGTCATCCTAACAGCGATGTGCAGACCCAACAGAATAGACTCCACAGTGGTTTCCTTTCAGAGGGACTAGTTCAGTCCCGCGCTTTCATAGTGAATGTGAACTGCCTACCGATCCGCCCCGTGGTTGTGGTATGTAAATACCTGAACAAAAAAGTAGTGTTCATTTGTGCAGATGTCAAGCGATTTGGCACTTTTGCGCGAAACCTTGCTTGAGGCTGGACAAAACCAGAACTTTTATCAGCAATTCGCCGCAATCCATTAATTTTGCTCAGGAAGATGATATGGAACTTGTGAGGTATCCAGATAGCCGCATTGAGGTGCTCGACGAGCGCTTCGCCAAGTACAAGCTGGCCAATGCTGCCCTCGAAATGCTCTGGACCGGCGGGCGCTGGCTCGAAGGCCCCGTGTGGTTTGGCGACGGCCGCTATCTACTGTTCAGCGACATACCCAACAACCGCATTCTCAAGTGGGAAGAAGAGACCGGGAATGTCTCGGTCTTCCGCAAGCCATCGAACAATACCAACGGCAACACGCGCGATCTCCAAGGGCGATTGCTGTCGTGCGAACACGATGCGCGCCGAGTCACGCGGACGGAATACGACGGTTCGATCACGGTGTTGATGGACCAGTTCGAGGGTAAGCGGTTGAACGCCCCCAACGACATTGTGGTGAAGTCGGATGGATCGATCTGGTTTACGGACCCCGGTTACGGCATTCTAATGGACTACGAGGGGCATCGGGATGAGTTTGAGAATGCTGCCAATGTGTACCGCCTCGACCCGGACACGGGGGAGGCAACGGTGGTGGCCGGGGACTTCCAGCGGCCCAACGGCCTCTGCTTCAGCCCGGATGAGTCGCTGCTCTACATCGTCGATACCGGGCGCTCCGATGGCCCCGAATACCCCACTCACATCCGCGTTTTCGATGTCCACGGCGACCGCCTTGCAAACGGGCGCGTGTTCGCGGACATGGGGATTGGCTCGTCGGACGGGGTCCGCACGGATGTGGATGGCAACCTGTGGTCGGGGGCCTGTTGGGGAGGCGAGGGTTATGACGGCGTGCATTGTTTTGCTCCCGACGGCACCTTGATCGGCAAGATCCACCTGCCAGCGCCCTGCGCCAACCTCTGCTTCGGCGGCGCGAAAAAGAACCGGCTGTTTATAACCTGTTCGCAGTCGCTGTTTTCGGTGTACGTCGAGACGAACGGAGCTCAGAAACCATAATGACCCCAACAGACGCCATTCCCATTCTTATCGGCGAGCACTGGATAACGCCGGAAGTCGAGGACCACACGCCGGTGTACCGTCCCGCCACTGGAGAAGTGATTGGACGCACGCCGCAGTGCGACCGCGTCGAAGTCGATCTAGCGGTGGAGGCTGCGAGCCGGGCCTTTGCGGGCTGGTCGGCGACGCCAGCACCGGAACGGGCGCGGGTTTTGTTCCGCTACCGCGAGTTGCTGGAGGAGCAATTCGAGCATCTGGCCGAGATCCTCTGCGGCGAAAACGGCAAGACTCGCGAGGAGGCGCGGGGCGACGTGCGTCGCGGTATTGAGGTCGTCGAGCTGGCCTGCGGTATTGGTCAGATGGCCAAGGGCGAAGTGCTGCCGGAGCTGGCCGCTGGCATTGACGGAGCTGCCACGCGCGAGCCAGTGGGGGTGTGCGCCGGCATCACGCCGTTCAATTTCCCGGCCATGGTGCCCATGTGGATGTACCCGTTGGCCATTGCCTGCGGCAATTGCTTCGTGCTGAAGCCGAGCGAGAAGGTGCCGTTTACGGCTAACCACTTGGCAGAACTGTTCATTGAGGCGGGGCTCCCGCCGGGGGTGCTAAACGTCGTGCACGGTGGCCGGGATGTGGTCGAAGCCCTCTGTCGGCACCCCGGCATTGCGGCGGTCTCCTTCGTCGGTTCGTCGCCGGTGGCGCGCCGGGTGTACGAGCTGACCGGGCAGACGGGAAAGCGCTGTCAGGCGGCGGGCGGAGCCAAAAACGTGCTGCTCGTCATGCCCGACGCGGTCGAGTCCGGCCTGTTTGGCGAGGCGGCCGCGGCAGACCCGACGCTGAACGCGGTTATGCACTCTGCCTTTGGCTGTGCTGGCCAGCGCTGCATGGCTGGCTCCTTGCTGATGGGCATCGGCGACGCCAGCGACGGCCTGCGCGACCAACTGGCCTCTGCCATGGATACGATGACGGTGGGAGACACGCTGCGCGACGATGTGGACATGGGACCGGTCATTGACGGTGCTGCTCGGCAGCGCCTTGTCGGCCACATCGCCGGTGCTGCCTCGGCGGACTTATCTGTGGTGCGCGACGGGCGCGAAGGCGTGCCGGAGACCGGCTTCTACGTCGGGCCGACCTTGCTCGACGGCGTGAATCCCGGCCATGGCTTGTTCGCGGAGGAGTTGTTTGGCCCGGTCTTGGGGCTGATGCGGCCCGAGACGCTGGACCAGGCGATTGACTGGATCAACCGCATCCCGTACGGCAATGCGGCGACTATTTTCACCCGCGATGGCGGTGCGGCGCGCACCTTTACGCGTGGTGTGGAGTGTGGCATGATTGGTGTGAATGTGGGCGTGCCGGCACCTATGGCCCTGTTCTCATTTTCCGGCTGGGACCAGTCGTTCTTCGGCGACCTGCACGTACAGGGGACCGAGGGAATTTTGTTCTACACGCGGCAGAAGACGGTGTTGTCGCGGTGGCTCTGAGGTAGCTTAATGAAAGATAGAATCGAAGAAGCAATCGTCGCCGAGGTCGAGGCGCGGTCCGAGGCTTGGGAAAACCTGCTCGTGCTGGCCGATGACATTGGCATGCGCGTAGCTGGCAGCGAGGGGGAGGTTCGGGCGCGGGACTTCCTGCTGCAGACGTTTCAGCGCTATGGACTTGACCGCGTCCACTTGGAGCCGTTTGAGTACCGCGCTTGGCGGCCGCAGCGCGAGGAGTTGACCGTGGTAGCCCCGGAGGCAGGGCGCTCGATCCCGTGTCGGTGCGGAGGGTTGTCGCCTTCGACCCCAGAGCAGGGGGTGGAAGGGGAGGTTGTGTTCCTAGAGCGCTGTGACGCCGAGGAGTTGGAGCAGCGGGCTGACGAAGTGCGCGGTCGCATTGCGGTGGCGCCCTACTACCCCTTTGCCCGCCAGTTGAAGACGCCCTTGGCTGCGCGCTTTGGTGCTGTAGCACTGCTTGAGCACCGCAACTATGCTGGTGCCTTGCAGCCGGCCCGCACCTGTTGCTTCCAGCGGGTTGGCGACCTGCCGGTGGCCTCGATCAGTCTTGAAGACGCCGAGTACCTCAAGCGTCTTCAGCAGCGGCGCGGACCAGTGCGGCTGCGGTTGATCCTCGACAGCCGGATCGAGTCCAAGGAGTCGTGGAACGTGGTCGGCGAGTTGACCGGGAGCGAGCATCCGCAGCAGGTCCTGGTCTGCGGTGCTCACTACGACACTTGGCACGTGGGTCCCGGCGCTATTGACAACGCCGCGGGCGTGGTCGCCGTGGTCGAGGCGGCGCGCGCCCTCGCCGTGCACCGCGAGCACCTGCGGCGCACGGTGCGGTTTGTGGCCTTTGGGGTCGAGGAGTCGGGACTGGTCGGATCCTGGGCGTACACGCAGCGCCACGCCGGCGAACTCGACGACACTTGGCTGATGATCAACAACGATGTCGGCGGCCGGCCCTCGGGACTGGGAATTGCCGGGGCCGAGGATCTGCTGCCGGTTTTGGAGGCGGTGGCGAGCCGCGTGCGCGTGGATGGACTCGAAAAGCCCTTTGGCGCGTCCTGTGGCACGACGAGTTGGGGTTCGGATCACTTCCCGTTCTTCGCCCACGGCGTGCCTACTGTGGGGCTGGGCACGGAGTCGGTATGGCCCGAGGATCGCTTCTATGGCCATAGCCGAGCCGACACCGCGGACAAGGTCTATCCCCGGGGCTTGAGCGAGTGCGCGGCGATCAACGCGCAGGTGCTGTTTGAGGTGGCCAACCTAGACGAGCGTCCGGCGCGGCGGCGCACGCGAAAGGAGTTGGAATCGTCCTTTGTCGGCACGTCGCTGGCAGAGGCTGTCGAGCTACTCGACTTGTGGCCGCCGGAGCGGGCGCTGGCGCGGTACTTCGAGGAGGGATGAAGCGGCTGCTCAGCCCAAGTCCAGATTGAAATCCGCGGGGTCGAGGCCACTGTCTTCGGCCAGTCCCCGCAGGCTGATCAAGACATCCTCGGGCATGACAATACCTTCGGCTAGTGCTTGTTCCCGGTTGTTCCACTCGATCTCGCCCGGCAGGAAGATGGTCCCGCCTTTGGCTGGAGAGGCGCTCTTGATCTCTTTGCACATGGCGTCCATGCGGGCGTGGAACTCCTCTATCGGCATCATCGCGCCGACGTCCATGGCGACAAAGGCGTGACCTTGGTTTGAGGGCGCGTCCGTGTCGGCGACCCAACTCTGGACGCTGCTCATCATTGCCGCTCCGCTAAGGGTTGCCGTTAGCAACTCTACCAGCACGGCCAATCCGTACCCTTTGTGCCCGGCCATGGGCAACTGCGCCCCTTTTTCAGGAAACTCGGTGGGATCGGTCGTTGGAATGCCGTCTTCATCTACCAGCCAGGTGTCGGGAATTTCGCGCCCTTCGTTTTTGGCCGCGAATATTTTGGTGGCCGCAACTGCGCTGGTGGCGATGTCGAGCATGACGGTGCGGTCGGTGCCGGTGGGTGCGGCGTAGGCGATTGGGTTGGTTCCCAGAACCCGACTCTTGCCGCCTGGTACGGTCATGCAGGGTTCCACATTGCACATGGACAGACCGAGCATGTTGTTTTCGGCGATCATGTTGGCGTAAAACCCGGCGGCACCGTAGTGGCTGCTGCCCCGGATGCCGATGTAGCACATGCCGCTTTGGCGGGCTTTGGCAACGGCCAATTCAACGGCGCGGTAAGAGATGGAGGGCGGCATGCCGTCACAGGCGTCGATGATGGCCCAGGACGGTCCCTCGGCGACGATTTTCTCTTGCGCGGTCGCGACCAGACGGCCGCGCCGCGCATTCTGCATCAGGCCGCGGATCTGCCGAGTGCCGTGCGTAAAAGTGCCCCAAGTGTCGGTGGTGACGAAGACGTGGGCGCTTAGTGCAGCGTCTTCTTGGCTGAGGCCGGCTTTGACCATGGCGGCGGTGCAAAAGTTCTTCAGGTCGTCCGGCTGGATATTTTGGCGGGTAGATTCAGTCAATGGATTGGCTCCTTTTTAGTTGGTGCGTGATTCGCGCTTAATGGATAAAGAGATTTTTGGCGGCCCAGTCAAGGAGGGGTGCCGTTTGTTGTTGCCGAGTCCCGCTCCTTGACTAGTATGCAAAAGGGCCTTTTAATGCCTGCACATTGATCATTCACAATAACTAACTGATGTTACGTACAGGCACTAGGGCGTGAGATGCTTCGACTCCGCTTCGCTCCGCTCAGCATGACAAACGGCGACCGCCAAGCGAAGCGAAGCATCTCATACCTCACGGACCTGTGCGTAAATTCTAACCGATGAATGCTAGGAGACACAGATTATGAACAGTAGTACGGAGCTTGAGCAGTACGTGACGATGGAAGAATACCTCAAGGGTCGGCGCTGCATTATCACCGGCTCTAGTGGGACGATTGGAAAGCTCTTTGCGACCTTTATCGCCTCGCGCGGTGGAATCCCCATTCTGGTAGATGTGGTGCCGCAGGACGACGCGGTAGAGGCGGTTGCGTCCTACGGTGGTGAGTACAGCGTCCATCGCGTGGACCTCAGCGATGTCGCGCAGATCAAATCCTTCTACGCTGAAATCGCCGAACGGTACGACAGCCTCGACCTACTCATCAATAACGCCGGGCTGCTCAGCGAGGTAAAGTTACTCGACATGACCGAGGACAACTGGGATCGCGTCCTCAATGTAAATGCAAAAGGCGCGGCCTTTATGAGCCAGGGCGCGGTTGGCTTGATGCAGCATGGCAGTGGCGACCGGCAAATCATCAACATTGTGTCGCTGGCCGCCTTGGTGGGCGGGCTGTACGTGGGGGCTCCCTATGTTTGCAGCAAGGCGGCCTTGCTCGGTCTCAGCCGCAACTATACGGTGCAGGCAGGCAAGGAATTCGGGATTCGCGTCAATTCCATCAGCCCGGTCATTGTCAGCGGCCAGATGATTTCCAACACGCCGCGCGAAGCCATTGATGGGGTCAAAAACCTAATGAAGGTGTGGAATCAGGAAGTCCCCCCTATGCACCTGCTCTATGTTTTTGAAATGCTGTGTAGAACTCCGTCAATGACGGGTAAAAACATCGTCCTCGACGGCGGCATTCTGCTGGAGTAGGGGCTGCCGTAATGACGCCGCGCTACCTGAGCAGCAGCTTCCTGACCTCGACGAAATCGCCACCTTGGATCCGGTAGAAATACAACTCCGACGACAGGCGTGTAAACAACCCATCGGTGTGTGCTTGCCGACACAGTAGGAACCGCCCACAAGCCCCGCTACCAGACCAATCAGCGACGCTGGCACAGATATTGCCTTATACGGGATGAGGACCACCCACTTGCTGCGTCTTTTGGGGACGTTTCGCAGTCGGTCTCATGCAGCCGCTCCATCCTCGCAACCATGCAAGGTAGCCCGGAAATTGACACCCCCCTATACTATCCAGTACTTTCGCTACAATCATTAAGGAAACTAGCTATGCCCAACTCCCCTCTGACTCCGGAAGAGCGTCTAGCGAGGCTCGAAGGCGTCTATGAGCATCTTGCCACGAAAGCCGATATCGCCCGCCTTGAAGGCCAAATCAAGGCCGAGAGCACCCGCCTCGAAGGCACGATAGCCGAACTCAAAACCGAATTGCACAAGGGATTGAACCGCAATCTGTACATCACTATCGGTGCCGTTGTGGCAGTGGCGACGATTATGAAATACCTGCCGTGAAGGGCTTAGACGGACGGACCCATGCACAGTTCAACACTCAGCGACAGCGATTTTGAGATACTTGTCAGCGGCCAACCGGTCGCGCTGGCAGAGTACTTTCGCGGCTTTACCAATACCAAGAGGCTGGGGGTGCTAGCGCCCAATCGCCTCGAGGGTATCGGGGCCGTCAATTTGATCATGGCCCACGTAACTGCCTTTTACAATACCTACCGCGCCACGGGCGAAGATTTCTTCGCGTACCCCGACAACTTCACCTTCCAATCGCGCGAGCCTAAAGCGGCCTACGGGATGTTCGACATCTGGCCAGAGCACAAGGATGTGTTGGTCGGCACGGATGCGGTCGAGCGGCTCAACGCTATTACCGACCGCGGCGTCAATATCCTGCTCGTGCCCGATGGTCCTCCGGCCCCGCACGAGTACCAGCGGCAGCAAGTAGCCGCGGCCGAACGGCTCATCGAAACCTGCTATGCGTATTCGTCCACCGGTGCGGTCGCCGATCCCGACTTGGTCATCCGCTGCCCAGCAGATCCGCTCGCCGATTGGTGCCAAAGCGTCTGCGACTCCGTGCCCGATGGCGAGCGCGAGGAGGGCTGGCAGGGCCAAGGTCCCGTGCTCGAACAATCCTTCCGCCGCATCAGTCGGCAAGAGGCGCTCGCTCGCCTCGCTTAAGACCAAAGGAATTTGCCATGACCGCTCTCCACGCCTCCGCGCTAAGTGCCGCCGAACTCGACCAATTTCACGATCAGGGCTACGTGCGCCTCGGCCACGTCGCTTCCCGAGAGGAAATCGACGGTCTCTGTCAGCGCATCGACCAGATCATGCTCGGCGAAGTGCGCTACGACAACATGCTCATGCAGCTATGCCCTTCGGCTGGCAATCTCGAACTTTCGCGGCAGACCAAGGAGTTTAAGGGCTCCTCGCTCAAGTACCGCAAAATTCAGGATCTGGAGCAGGATCCGCTGTTCTTGGACTACATTCAAAAGCCGCTCTTCCGCGACCTAACCGCTAAGATCGTCGCCGCGGAGGTTTCGATTTTTCGCGCCATGTTTTTCAACAAGCCCGCCGAGCAGGGCGTCATGATCAACTGGCACCAAGACGGTGCCGGCGGCTGGCAACTGAGCATTCCCCCCAAGGTCACGGTGTGGACCGCGCTCGACGACACGCGCGTTGCCAACGGTTGCCTACAGATCATCCCCAACTCGCACCACACCATGATCCCCGAGACGGGAGATCTGCTCTCGGAGGACGAGCGCACGTTGCACGCCCCGGATGAAAAGCGGCTCTATTTGGAAATGGAAAAAGGCGAGGTGGTGCTTTTGCACAACTGGACCTTGCACCGCTCGGAGACGAATAGCACCAATCGCCCGCGCCGTGCGTTCAGCGTCTGCTACATTGACGCGGCTACCCGCCAAAAGACCTCGGGCCGCGCCTTTCCCCGCGTCTTCCCGACCTACCAGCCTATCAGTGATAATTGATAAAGGCGACCTTGTGCTCGGTGAAGAACTCGATTCCAGTGTCGCCCGACTCCGGGATCCCGTGCCCGGAAGCCTTGACCCCGCCGAATGAGAGCTGGGGCTCGCGGTAGGCCGTCATCATGTTGACGTGCGTCAGCCCCACGTCGGTCTCATCTAAAAACTGAAAAGCCCGTCCAATGTCCCGCGTAAAAATGGACGACGCCAGCCCAAACTCCACGCCATTGGCGATTTCTAGAGCCTCGGAGAAATCCTCTGCCACCATTAGGCACAACACCGGGCCGAATATTTCTTCTTGAGCGATGCGCATCTGCGGCTGGACATTGGTAAAAACCGTCGGCGCAATAAAACACCCTTTGTCGAGTCCGTTGTCGGTCAGGTGCTCGCCTCCGTGCGCGATGCAGGCTCCTTCTGCTTTGCCGATCTCGATGTAGGCTTTGATGGTTTCGAGCTGGTCTGTACCGCACACCGGCCCCATATCCACCCCATCCTCGGTCCCATTTCCCACGCGAATTTGCTTGACGCGCTCTAGCACCTTGTCGGTGAAGGCTGCGGCGACCTCGCGCTCGGCGATTGCGCGGCTCGTCGAAGTACACCACTGCCCGGCGCAGGCGTAGGCCGCCTTGACGACGGCATCCGCGGCCATGTCGAGATCGGCGTCTGCTAGGATAACTGCGGGATTTTTGCCGCCCATCTCCAGTTGGGTGCGGATGATCCCTTGGGCGGCGCGCTGCTGAATGCCCCGGCCCACTTGGGTTGAGCCGGTAAAGGAAATCGACTGCACTAACGGATGCGTGATCATGGTTTCCCCGACTGTACTCCCCCCGCCGCAGACGAAGTTCAGCACGCCCGGAGGTAGTCCCGCCTCGGCAAAGATATCGACGAAAGCCCGCCCGGCTCCGGGCGTCAGGCTCGCCGGTTTGAAGACGATGGTGTTGCCGCTGATTAGCGCTGGCGTACACTTACGCCCCGGCACGTTGAACGGAAAGCTCCACGGGCTGATGATCGACGCCACTCCGAGGGGCCGCCGCGCGCTGTAGGCAGGTGATGCCTGCAAATATAGAGATTATAGCCAGTTTCAAAACTTCCATAGAGAGCCGGGTTGAATTTTTGAACAGCAGGCGGCTTTTAGGCGATTTAGATGACCAAGGCTAACTCGATTGGCATGAAGTATTCGCCGACGGCACATTTGTCCACATCGAATCCGAACCTAAGCGCCAAGACGGGCGCAAATTGAGACGCTACAAACAACGCAGATATATTATTGACGATTGCTTGGTTGAGCAGTTTTCGGCGACTCGTCACCCGCTACGAGCGGAAAGCAAAGATGTTTCGAGCATTTGTGCATCTTGCGTGTATGATGATGACTCTACGACAGTTTTGAAACCAGCTCTACACCCTTCCGAGTATCTAGCCCTGTAAGCAACGCGGGAGAGGCGGGCACTCGTAGACGGGCTACCCGTTCCTACGACTGACCGCACTGAACCCTGAGCCACCCCTCCACAACCCCTAAATGCGATGATATGTCGCAGCTATGTGACATATCATCGCACTCATCGGCCGTAAAACGGCATCCGATACGAGGTCGGGCATCTTCTAATCATTCCCCTAAAACATTGTTTAACCACTAGTTAGAGATCATTGATGGGAAGTTTTTCTCTGTTGGCACGCTGATTGCATAGTGCTAGTACAGTGGGTATACTTATCACATTAAGGCAGTTTTGAAACTAGCTATAGAGACCAACTTTTATTGAAGGTCGAATTATATAGGTAACATCCTCAGCCATGAGGGGCGAATAGGGATACGCGACTACTTCGCCACTATCTATGGCAATTTCGGAATCTCGCTTCTTCAAGTTCAATGACTGGGATCAGTTCAGTCCCGAACTACGGGCTCAGCGGTACTGAACGAATTATGGATTTCTGTGATCGCTAAGGACAAGTACATAGTCAAGTACTATAGTAATGAACGCTTGGAAATAAATAACTATGAACGACGGTGGCAGTTGGCTAAATCTCTGTGAGTTGACAAAGCTTGCCACAAAGGCAACACTCTACGCTGGCGATCCATTCTATCGAGAGAGTGCAGTCCAGATAAGCAGGAAATTCCAGAGAAGAGCGGTCCACTACTTAAATCACCTTTCTGTGATGCTGATAAGACCTGATGCATTCATTTTGGGAAAAGCTTGTAAGAAGCCGTCTGAAAACCCATGCTGTGGTCTGCATTTGAACCGGCGTACTCATCGAGCCATATTCAGGTTTCACGACAAACTCTGAATAGAAAGGCTTGTATGATGAGTACGCCTAGTAGGCAATATGCCACCGATGTAACCGATGCGCAATGGCAGCAGATCCAACCGTTACTGCCGCCTTCAAGGTGGTGGCCGAACGGTCCGGGTCGGCCTCCGCGGGATCGACGCCAGATCGTCAACGGCCTTTTGTATCTGACCAAGACGGGGTGTCCTTGGGCTTTGTTGCCTGGTTGTTTTGGGCCGTGGAAAACCGTGTATGATTACTTTCGCCGCTGGAGTCGGCAAGGGGTCTGGCCCCAGGTGTTGGATCAACTCACCCAACGAGAGCGCCGCCTCAACGACCGGGTATCTCAGCCGTCGGCCGGCTGTATCGATAGTCAGACGATCAAGACGGCAACCCAAGGTAAAACAACCGGGTATGACGCCGGCAAAAAGATCCAAGGACGCAAGCGTCATCTGTTGGTTGACACCATGGGTTTGCTTAGAGCAGTGGTCGTCACCGCCGCCGATGTCGATGATCGCGACGGCCTCAAGCAGGTGTTGACCCGCTATAGTAGCCCCGACGTACCCCGCTTACGCAAACTGTGGGTTGACGGAGGCTATCAAGGCGAGGCCATCCGAACGTGGGTAGCTGATCTAAAAAGGACACACAAGATCGACTTGGAAGTCGTCGCCAAACAGGGCCCTGGATTTACCTTACTCAAACGTCGTTGGGTCGTCGAGCGTACTTTGGCGTGGTTGATGAATTTTCGGCGTCATGCGAGAGATTATGAAGTATTGACCCGCCATAGTGAAGCCTTGATTCAGATTGCCATGATCCATTTGCTACTCAAACGGATCAAGTGAAAAATATAGTTTTCAGACGGCTTCTAAGGCACTTGATTTGATTGACGAGGCGAACTTTCGAGTTCTTGCTTTCATACCACTGGACGTCAACCGAGTTATGCTCCGAGAAGTTTGGCGATACTCTTATAGCCATGCATCGCTAGATCGAATTATTCTCCTTGAACGTCTGTTCTCCTTGTCAAATTCAGTAGTAGTACTCCTATGGGGAGAAGGAGGGGACAAAGGAGTCCCAGCTACTGTTCGACTAAGTTTGCAGAAGGGTGCCGCCGTTGACAGTAAGAGACAAAAGAACAGTCTAAGATCCTGCCTTGGCAGTCCAAGCCGGTATCTATCACTTATCCATATAAGCGATGAACCTGCGGATATCGTGCGGGAGTTGGGCATCCTTCTCCCTTGGGACATCCGTGATTGGTTTCTGAACCAAATATCCACTCACACTGGCGAGGAAGGCTGTGAAGATGAACTTCGTCGCTTGGCGCACGAACTGGAACAGAGGACGACTCCCCTGCAAAAGTGCTGTGACACGTGTTCCTCTCCCTGTTGCTCCACAACCGAAAACTGTTTCGAGTTGGTAGACAGAGGTCACTTCGACAACTTAGGGTCATTGGAAGCGATAGACGCAGGTCTTGACAAACTCGGCTGCAACTGTCCTGCTCGGCCATGGATAAGTATTCTTGCAGGATGTAGAAGTGTTGGCCCGTACGACGTGAGCGCTCCCCCCAACCCTATTGAAAAATTCAGATTCCAATAATGTACTTTGAGGAGTGGGAGAGGCCACCGGTCCGACTGGGATACTATCTCAGATTGCAAATTCTCCTTGCCAGAAGGGTTTCGAGGAACTCCAATGAATACGCTGCAATTTGAGGTGAAAGGTACACAAAGTTGCCAAGTCATCACGGGTATCAATCTGCTTCCCGATTTAGCCGAGATTCTGAACGAAGCCGATGGTGACTTCACGGCCACGTTTCTTATCGTGGATAGTAATTTGCCGAGGCAGTACGCAGATCAAATTGTGGCTTGCTTGGGGGATCGCGAGGTCCACACACATCTTGTCAAAGGGGGGGAATGTGCAAAGTCCCCGGAGGTCTACTTCAATACGCTGCAGGCCCTTGCGGATGTCGGGCTGGACCGCAGGGGTCTTATACTCAACGTAGGTGGGGGAACGATATCAGACTTGGGAGGATTTGTCGCATCAACATTCAAGCGAGGAATTAGATTTGTGAACGTAAGCACCACGGTTGAGGGGATGGTTGATGCTGCCTTAGGGGGGAAGAACGGGTTGAATATCGGGTCCTACAAGAATTACGCCGGTTCTATATCTCAACCCATTCTGGTAGTCAATGACATCAACACACTTTCTACTCTCTCTGAGCGAGATCTTATATCAGGCTGGGCAGAAGTAATAAAATATGGACTGATCGCTGATCGAGCCTTCTACGAGCAGGTCACGTCGGTGCATCCTGTTGCTCTGAGCTCTGAGACCTTGGCAGCTACGATTCATAGGTGTTGCGACATTAAAATCTCCATAGTTCAGAAAGATCCGAACGAGCTTGGCTTGCGAAAGGTTCTAAATTTTGCCCATACGATTGGCCATGCACTAGAGAGTTTGTCTCAAGAGTCTGGTAGACTTCGGCACGGGGAGGCGGTCGCAATAGGAATGGTAGCTGAGTCCTTGATATCCATGGAGTTGTCGTTACTGGACAGAAAGGACTACGAGCGAATAGTTGATAGTCTTGGAAAGTGTGGGTTGCCTACGAGAACCCCATTCTCTCTTCAGGACTTCACTCGATTAGAGGACCTAATCAAAGGTGACAAGAAAAATGTCGGAGAAGGAATTCAGTGGTCTCTCATTGGACCAGTTGGTCATTGCACACCAAATGTGTCCGTGAATGAGGCCATCTGGCGAAAAGCATGCAACGTTGTTGTTCCATCACTTTAGGTTTTTAGCTAGCGGAGAAAAAGATGTACTTGGCTATCTCATTATTGGTGAAGGAGTATCAAAGTATTGGTGGAGATCGAATAGAAACGATACCCGAATCCAAAAAGCATGAGTTTCTGAAAGCGGAAACAGTTCTTATCGACCCAACGGATAAAAGACGTATGGAAGACCTTTCTAAGTTGTTCATGACCCGGCCAGAGAAGGGACGGTTCCTTGTAAGCTCTGTTCGCAACACAAGTCTAGGTGAGACCGGAGAGATCATCATTGGTCTCACAAGGTCGTCCGGCGACTGCACCGTGCTAAGCTTGAAACGGAATAAGGATACTTGGATAACAAGGGCCATCGCGAACTTGGAATTCCCTGAGATATCATTTATTCGATGTATGGAAACAGGTTTGATTGGCAAGAGTAGGCGTCCAGGGATCGTGATTGGGACGCGTCCCAGTGGCCATGTCATTGTCTTCGATGATCAAGGACTGGAATACACGGCTTGCCTTCTAGGTAAGGATTACCACGGTGAGGGGATCACTAATACGCGTGATGTAATAATTGCTGATGCTGATAACGATGGGGAGTCTGAAATCTTGACTGCTACGGCAGTGACTAGCGACGAGAAATGGGGTGAGAATCCAGGATCTGTGTACATGTACAAGAGTACTGAGGGCGGATGGGAAAGCAAACTCATTGAGGACTTCGATCGAACCTCGCATACGAGAAAGCTCGCTGTAGGCGATATTGATGGAGACGGTGAGAACGAGCTTCTGATGTCAACGGTAGGCATTTACCGATCAGATGAGAATTGCATTAACCCCTTGGCAGCTCTATATCTATATCGGAACTTGGGTGGTGCTACGGAGAAGGAGTTGATTGGCGAACTAGATAACGCGGTAAAATCAAGAGGAATGGATATTGGAGACATTGATGGAGATGGTGTTTCCGAGTTGGTCTGCGGGACTAGAAGTCTTCCCTGCTATAACGAAAGTTATCTTCTCGCCTTCAAGTATAGCTTGTCTGGTAAGTGTTGGCTTCAGGAGCGAATTGACGTCACAGGTGAGAGGGGGTTCCATACCGTGTGCGTTGCAGATATAGATACAGACGGAATCTGCGAGATAATAGCATCTGACGATGACAATGGAACCATCTCGTCTTACAAGAAGCACCAGAATTCATGGTGTCGCACGGAGATCCTTCGTTATCCAAACCCCATTATGGTTTCCTCAATTCACGTTGTTCCTGACGAGTTGGTTGACAGGTGAGAACCCTTCCTACATTTGAGTACCTCTCTGGAAAAATGGGGAGAGTGTTGGAAACACTTCAGGACTCTTGGATTACTTTGGACGCTGTTGGGACCAGTAATTCTATCTTGGAGGATCTTCTGGAACTAGCAAGAAGTCGAACCGTCCCATCGAGTTACTTCAGGAGGATGAGCAATCGAATCAGAGCCTGCAATGGTTATTACCTTGTTGAGGAATCTCCCGTCCTTGTCTACACTATGTACAAGGTTGGCTCTAGAACGGTCAGGTCTGTTCTACGGCAAGCACTTGGCCAACCTGTTTTACATCATCACTACCTAACAAAAGACCTACGCAAAGCCCACAATCGAATCATCGCTGGGTTATGTCGGAAGTTTGGCGTCCGATATGACTATGGACCTAGTTTGGCGAATAGTTCGTACTTGCTACACACAATCAGAAGGAGTAGCTCAGCCCGGTGGAAGGTTGTAACTCTTGTGAGGGACCCCGTCGCCCGGAATCTCTCGCTCTTCTTCTACTTTGTAAACGCGGTCGCGCGTAACTTCTTGATAAGTGGTACAGAGCATCAGGTCAAAGAAAGAGCTGAGTTTTTGTGGGACTGTTTTAGGGAGCAACAGGATGAAATGGCCTATGTAGGCCTTATGGATGAGTGGTTCGATATGGAACTGAGAAAAACTTTTGGAGTTGACGTATTCTCATCGGATTTCGACAAGCGTGCAGGATACAAAATCTATAGTGGGGAGCGGTCGGATGTCCTAGTGATTAGGCTTGAAGACTTGGGTATGTAGGGACGCCCTTAGGATGTTCTTGGGGCTAGAAATTACTTCCTTTTCAAGCGAGAACGTAGGTTCTTCGCTCGGTTACGGTAAAATCTATGAAGAATTCAGGAACCAGTGCCAATTCTCATCAAGCTATCTAGATAGGCTTTACAATCTAAGATACATGCAAGCATTCTATACACCTGACGAAGTGGGAAGGCTACGCGAGCAGTGGGAGAGACGCCTTAGTAGGCCGTAAAAAAAGCCATAGTAGAAGCGATTGTTTGCCGTATTGATCTTCAGTAGGTTAAGGAAAGAATAAAGAAGGAAAGAAACCGACACGTGAAGGAAGCCGGTGATGTCGATGAGCAGGAGTCTATCGGCCTTCCGGCCTTTGCCAATCGCCTTAAACGGGCTTTCGATCTCTGGGATAAAAAATCACCGCGTTTTTCTGGCCTCTATCTATATTTGTTAATTATGAATGTCGACCACCTGTCCGGCAAATACCATCATACATTCTGCACACATCCGTAATTTTTCACTATAATCTTGGTTTTTCAACAGGCTACTAGCTAGGGGATGAAACCATGGCCGTGTACACACATCTGACTGACGAACACGTGGATACAATTCGAAACCTTTCGGGGATTGACTTCGATGGAGAATCAATTGAACCGATACAACAAGGGTCTACAGATACTAGCTACTCGTTATCGGACGAGGATGGAAGAAGCTACTTCTTGAAAGTACATGAGACGCCGAACACGAGCCCGCATAGCCCCTCGACGGATCAGCGTCATATGGTTGAGTTTGCCAACTACCTCTCTTGCTTCAACAGGGAATGGAAGGCCCTTAGGATCCTTCGTCCGGTGTCCTGGAGAGACGGAAAGTCCTATGGCATTCTGAGGTTCTCCACTGAATGTGAAGACTTGCAGCCCAAAGTCGTGTCTTTGTGGCCCTACGTGACTCCAAATCACTTGCCCTCGAGATCCTCTTCCATCAATCTAATCGAGTTACTTGCACGGGCAACCGGAGAATTGCACAAACGATCAACCCGTTACTCCCCAAGGACTCCATTCTACTTTCAAAAGGGGATTAGCGACACTGTCGCTGTGATAGACAAAACGCGCGCCTTACCCAGCAAACAGCACAACCTCTCTATCTATTTGGAATCCAATCCAGACGAATTCCTTAGCGATTCTAGGGAACTGCTGTCATATCTTGAATCAAGAATCGAACGATGTAAAGAGGGTTGGTCCCTTCTTCGTGAAGTTGAGCAACTAGAGACCGCTTACATCCACGGGGAACTGAAGCCAAGCAACACCATCATGGGGGAGGACGGTCGAGTCATTTTCATTGATATCTCAAAGGCCGGACTTGCCCCCCTTGTACTTGAGGTCGGTATGGCGGCACATAGTTTCTCTGACATGCGGCATATAGACGTCGAGGGCATCGGACGGTTTATTGCCACGTATCTGGATACTGTGGGGAGCTATCCTAAGAGGGAACTGATAAGCATTCCACTGATGATTGAGACAGCCTGCCTGAGACTGGCAGCGTATAGGTGCTATGCCATCGCCTTTGGGGGAAAGTATCAGAAATCTGTATTTGAACCAATCCATGCCTGTCTACAGCTAGACCGGATAAAACATAACCTGATCGGCGAACTGGAAAGATGGACAAGATAGAGACGTCCCGAATTTCCTACCTTCGTAGTCAGCTTCACAGTTGCTATGGGGTCAAGTCAGCTCGTATAGAACCTAACATAGATGCAGGGTGTCTAGGTGAAACCTACATTATTGACGATCAACTTGTTCTGAAGATACCACGGAGAGGAGGATTGCCAGCCCAGCCACAGGGAAATGTCAGGTTCTCGACATATGTCATGAATGAGGCGAAGCTCCATGGCTTGCCATCACCGTGGAACATCGCCACTCGGAGCGGGCTTCCTTATGCCTACGACTCAATGGAGTTGGGTCACTTCCACCTGATGGAAAAGATGCCTACGGTTGAGCTTAAGCACATACCGAACGATCCCGCAGGAATCAAAGAGCTTGCATTTTGTTTAGGCTTACACGCTGCAAGAATCACGATAAGGACCAGCCGATTGCTGTACTACCTCAGCTTGCCGGATACAGAGTATGCCGATCACTGGTCAGCCGGATCATTGGTCAAGAAACTCCGACACTCATTTGGTTTTGGGTCAGCCGATAGTCGGGCAGCGTGCGCCGAAATACTCCGCCGTTGTGCCGATCAACTCCACAGGCTTGATCACGTGCCTAAGACCCTAGTAGAACAAGCGGAGAGACTGGAACCTTTGGAGATGATCGAGATCGCTGAGGGTTTGTCCCAGAGTAGATGCGGTTCTCGTTCCATAGTTCACAACGACATCAAGCCGGGCAACTTATCAATCGTTAGGGACGGTGGCTCCTTAAGAGTCGTGGGTTCCTTTGACTACACGATGTGCTGCCTTGGTAACCCCGCCAAAAACATTGCGTATACCGCGGTCGACTCTGGGATCGGCACTAACCCTATCGATTACGGTTCAATCGGCAGCATTGCTGCGGGTGTAATGTCTGGATGCCGGTTGACCGAGGATGATTTGTATCTAGTTGAGGATTTGATGATTGAGGCCTGCCTAAAGAAGTATGCTTTGCGATGGGAATATTGGCAGGATGAGCTGCGTGGCTCCAAACGCGACTTTGAAATGGGCTTTTTGGACCCTAGGGAATTCTATGAGCTCACGATGTCACTGCTAGGAGCATTTGCTGTAAGCTCCTTGAATCATCACCTTCTAAAGGCTTTTCACGACATGCAAGATTACCAGATGGCGCTGACTGAAGTCGAGAGGTTCTTACTCTCAGATCTATACAAAGAGACTAGGGTTGCGGGGTCGTACTCGAACATTGCCAAAGTTCTAGACGATCTCGACAAAGTAAATGGCTCACTAATCTCAAACGCGGAAACAGGGAAATGAACCTACGACTTCACAGTCTGGCAGATTTTGAAGAATATGACAGTGCCTATTGTGCTCTTAGCAAGGAAGTGGACGGACATCTCTACTTCGGGCTATGTACTCATCGCCGTTCCCACAGCGCTGGTTTCTTCCGGCAAAATCTGGCCTCGGGGCGGATAGAACTGCTCTTTCGCCTAAGCGATTTAATTGAGACGCCGTTGGGATCGCTAAATCACGGGAAAATACATACTAAGATCCAGTCGGACCACAATAATGTTCTGTATTTTGGAACACACTTTGCTTATCCAGACTGTGTTCCTTGCGCGGTCCAATTCAGTGGCGGTCATTTGATGTCTTTTGATTCGAAGGTTGGATGTGTGGACGATCACGGTCTACTGATAGAGGGTGAAGGAATTGTTTCGATGAAGCTAGATGTGCCTCGAATGCGTTGCTATTGTCTAACCTCTCCTTCGTTTTGGTTTCTTGACTACGATCTTTCACACAGAGAGCTTGTGAGTAAGTTTCGGATCAAGACAGATGGCAGCATTTGTAGAAATCTAGCCTTGGAGCCCAATGGATTCGTGTTTGGATGTAGGGAAGGATATGAGGTGTTTCGATATGATCCTTCAACCGCAAGGCTGAAGTTTATAGATACGAATTTGGAGGAGGTGTCAAATCCTTCAACTTCCGAGTGGACAAGTCCCAACAAGACAGGGGCCAACATGGTTGGCAGAACACTCTGGAGGGACATCGAATATCATGAAGAATCGGGACTTTTCTTTGGGATCAACGCATCCAGCTCCGAGGTCTTTCAATTTGATGGCAGTGTCTTCCGAAGTGTAGCGAGTCCAGTGTCTAAAGAGGAGCAAGATAGAATTTACCCAACCCTTTCTTTCTGCGGGGGAAACGGCAGCTACTATTACTGTGGATCCAACGGAAGGTTCGACTACAAGCTATCAGAGGATATAAGAGGACCAAGCAGTTTGGTTTCTTTTTGCGTGGATTCAGGGACGCTGACTAGGCATGGGAATATGATCGGGCCAAATGGTGAAGTCGTGTTGGGTACAGCAGCTGCGACTTACGTACGGGATAGATGTTTGTTTTTTCTTGGTGCCGTCTCTGGAAGTACCGGTCGCCATCAATCCGACAATTTTCTAAAATTTGGGTCACAAAATTACGAGCTCGCTCTTATCGAAACGAGCATAATTGACGAACAGAAGGTTGCCTAAATGGGAACCGGCTGAATCAGAGGAGGTGTCCTACAAATGCTGAAAGACAAGGTTGCATTGATAACTGGAGGATCGAGCGGCATCGGGGAGGCAATAGCTTTGCAGTTCGCAAAGAACGGTGCAAAAATCGCTATCACATACCGACGAAACGAAAGCGGCGCGAGGTCTGTGAAGGCAAGAGTTGAGAATATGGACAGTAATTGTATGGTATCCCAAGCCGATGTAACTAGCGACAGGGATATTGAAGTCCTGATAGAGGATGTAATGGCGACTTTCGGAAAGATCGACATCTTGATTAACAATGCCGGCTCGTCGATAGGAGTTCCCTTCCTTGAAGCATCTCCTCAGCATTGGTTAGACGTTATTTCTAACAATTTCCTAGGAGCGGTCGAGTGCTCCCGCAGGTGTGCTCCGGCCATGTTGGAGAGGGGGCAAGGAAAGATACTAAATGTGTCTTCAATTCGGGGCTTACTCAGCGCAGGGAGAGAGGGTAGGATGGCATATTCTGCATCGAAAGCAGCTCTAAACAACTTTACTGCGACACTAGCCAAGGAACTTGCACCCCAGATTCAGGTGAATGCGGTGGCCCCAGGATTTGTCTATACACCATATTACGAGGGCCTAGATGAGTCTCTCAGAAAGCAGTTTGAAACCGGATCTTTGATAAGGCGATTCGTAAGGACGGAAGAGATAGCTGAAGCGCTACTTTATCTTGCTTGCGCCGACGCAGTAACTGGCCACATACTTGTAGTTGATGGAGGTTATAGCTTGAAGCTGGAGTAGCTAGCAAGCGAAATATCGGTCACGAACCGCAGGCGGGAATACGAAACGTGAATTAGCTGAGACAATGGATATCTTGGAGATATTGTCAAATGTTGTGGCTGGGACGGGGAGAGCAGGTACTCTGGAATTAAACCGCGGATTTGATTTCTCCATCATAGAATTCAACGTCTTAGATCATGAGTTCGACCAGCTCGTAACTGTGCAATCGATACCAGCGTTTCTGGGCTTGTGTCGCTAGTGCGGTAGGAGCCAGTTTTGTCCGAATCAATAGTCATATATCGGTCCGATACTTTTATTATTTCTGAAGCGAAGACGGGCGTATAAACAAAACTTAGCGACTTAGCTATTGCAAAGGAAGAATCGAGCAAACCTGTCATAGCCGGAAGTAATCTTACTCAGGACAATTTTCGAATGGTCTCCGGGAATATGGTCTCATAGTAGAGAGTTATTTTAAAAAAGGGAGGTGAGCATGAATCCGCTACGCAGAATGAGAATAAGTAATAGATTCTCTGGGTAGAAGGAGGACATCCTCCTCTCAAAGAACAAATGAGTACGAGATCAGATTGAGTATTTTTACTTTTCGAAACTTTTCTAGAATCTCGCAAGGGATCCGAATCGGCGGCTCTATCATAGATCAAGCAAAGAAACCACATCGAGGCCGGCTGGAGGACCTTACGTGGCACTGGATCTGAGCCAACAGCGGTTCAATCAGCGTCACTTCATGCGGCGACGCCGAGACATTTGGTTTTGTCGCGCCTAAAAGCGCGGTGAAGCCGACCTAGGTCCCCCTTTGGGGCCTAGGCAAGCGTGCCGTCGGTGAAACACTTCATGTCAGTCGAGTTGGCCTTGGTCATCTAAATCGCCTAAAAACGTGCGTCAAGCTTTCAGCCATACTCCGGCGTCCTCCCACTCCTATAAGCCCAAACAGGTGCTGGACGAAGGGTATCCGGAAAGGAGATTTTTCCAGTGGGTGCCGTTGCGTAACACCCATAAAATGCCTTCAAATATAAAGAGCCTTCAAGTACATACATCGCGATTGGCTAAGCGTTTACGGCCCCCTTTAGGCGACCGAACAGGAGTGCGTAACAGCAGCTCTATCTTCGACCATTGGATGTCGGTTACTTCACGAAGATACTCGACCATCGGATGTACTCCTTTCGATGGTCAAAAAATAGCCTCTTACTTCTCAAAAACTCAACCCGGCTTCTATGGGAGTTTTGAAACTAGCTTTAGCCTATCTGCCAGCCGCGCGTTGTTATCTGCTGGTCGACACCGTGAATTCATCGGGGATGCGTGGCTGACGCCTTTGTGCCAGCAGTCGGTGGATTTCGTCATCCGCTTGCGTCAAACCACTAGATATAAAACACGAAACACGTCGAAAGATAAGACAAAGATAGTCTCCAGAGACACTAAAAAAATGAATAGCAATCATCGTCGGTCGCTAGGATAGAGCTGATTCTAAGAGGAACCACGGGGCATAGTCTCAGAAAAAGAGAGGTCAAAGATGCGTCATGTAGAGAGAGAACTTCTGCTAAAATTGACCAGTAAGGGTAGCGAAGAGGGCAGAGCCGGAGAAATAGGGTCCATTCTCCGAGACAGTGACGAGATAGATTGGGATCATTTGCTCGAATGCGCGATGCGGCATAGGGTTGTTCCCCTATGTTTTCACAGCCTCAGACCACACCTAGACCGGATGCTCGGAGAAGGTTCGATATCTGAGGATTGCGTCTCGCGTATGCGAGAACAGTACGAGGCAGTGGGAAGGATGAACGCAGAGGCTTTGGCGCAGGTCGCCCGCATAGAACGGAGATTAGACGAACACGGGATAAAATTCGTTCTCTTAAAGGGCTTAACACTAGCACAGACAGTTTATAGTCTGCATCCCGCTTTGAGGCGATTCGGCGACATAGACATTCTAGTTGCGCCGGAGGATGCTCGTGTTGCAACAGCGGTGTTCAACAGCTTGGGCTACGTGCAAGGTGCCTACAATCGGGAACGCGATACCATTATATCGTTTCCTAGGAGGATACTGGAGGATACCAACCGACTGCATATGCCCACTTTTGTCAAGAAGGACTGTCTGAGTGTGGATGTGCATACCAGATTAGAAGTCCCCTCCTCAACTTTTGAACTGCCTACGCATGATATGCTTTCTAGAGCCCAGTTTTTGCATCTCACGCCAGATTTACGGGTCTTGGCTCTCTCAGTTGAAGACGGACTGCTGTACTTGTGTGTTCACTTGTCGACAGAAGCTCAATTGTACTATCCCAATATACACCGGGGGAAAGATTTACAGCTCATTAAGTTTTGTGATATTCACGGGTATGTCCGCTATCACCGAGAACAAATCGACTGGGAGAAAGCAGGACACCTTGTCAATGCCTATGGTTTACAGGATCCGGTATTCTACGCGCTTTACCTCTGCAATACTTTGTATCCGATGGCCGAAGTTGAGCGTTTTCTGTCGAGGATAGCCCCCAATGATACGAGCTACTTAGATGAGTTCCAGACTCGGCTGTACCAGTCGGCCCGGCACCGGTGGAAAACAGCGGACTTCAAAGAGCGGATGTTCAGCACAGACAGAGATCTCGAAGCAAAGCAAATATTGTTGGAAAATCGCGTCGAAACAGGTCGAGTCAACTGTCCCAAAGTGGCCGAGGGGCACTTCGTCCCTACCTCGGCTGGTGTGGAAGAGGAGGGTTTCATTCGCATATACGAGAGCGACGTAGCCGACTGGCAACCTTTTGGGACGCATCTTCAGAGCGGCGTTCCCCCGAAAGACGACAGTGACCTCAGTGCCCTCTGCCAGATGGCTTGGGATGAACGCTATCTCCACCTCGATATAGAAGTACAGGACGACGTTGTAATATGTACGGAAGACGATGGCTTGGGGGATCACTTGTCAAGGGATTGCGTACGGGTGTATTTTGCCTCGTTCGATGTGCTCGAAGATCCCAAGGTTTGCATTATGTTCCCGACCCCAGACCACGGTCCTAATCCCGCATTCGCGGAGCAGAACAGGAAGACCGGAGATTGCGAAGTCATCTCCAAATCAGAGGTTATGTGCGAGTTGAACCAAGGGGGATATAAGCTATACGCTAAACTGCCCTTTGTGGAACTGGGCATAGAACCGGATGTGGGCCGGGAAGTCCTTTTCGACCTTGAAATAGAGGACTGCGACACTCCTGGAGAAGGTATAAAATCCACTATCGTATGGTCTGGTGGCGGCGGTAGGAACCTATACGATAGATCAGTGTACGGAACCTTGCAATTTATCCGCTAAGAATGAAAGAGCTTTGCAATGACAGTGAGCACGGTTTATGCGTCCTTGCGCATCCTCATGTGGATACTCTGGGGAACCGCGTTCTTCGTCGCTCCGTTTGTGCAAGCCCACGAGAGCGACAAGGAGATGTATGCCTTCAAGACGCAGGTCCAACCGAAAGTAGATGGTGTCCTAGATGACGAATGTTGGAAGATCGCCACTCCTTCGACCGGATTCATCTTGATAGACCCCCATGAGGGCGTCATCGCCACAAATCAAACCTTCATCCGCATACTATATGATACCGATTACCTGTACATCGGCCTCGATATGATAGATGAGGAACCTAGTAATATAGAAGGGCGAATGGTTCAGCGGGACGGCCGGTTCGCGCCGCTGGATTTAGTCGGCCTCGTGCTGGACACCTATCACGATCACCAAAACGCATACGGATTTTACATAAACGCGTACGGCATACAGAACGATTTTCGTGTGGAAAACGATGGGGCTGGCGGCTGGGGTGGCATCGACTCGAACTGGGATGGCGTCTGGCAGGCGGAGACCCACTTCCACGACAGCGGCTGGAGTGCCGAGATAGCTATCCCTTTCAAGACCTTACGATTCCCCGAATACAAGCAGCACACTTGGGGTCTAAACGTCCAACGCATCGCGAGAACCTATACCGAAAACAGCAACTGGTCGTTTATCTCAAGAGACGTCCGATACCTCTTGAAAGTATCCAAAGCCGGCCACTTACACGGAATCGGCCGCATAAAACAGGGACTTCACTTAGAGACACTGCCCTATGCAACCGGGCGCTACGAGAAGCTGCGAAACCAGCCCACAGAAGGTTGGGCCGGCGATTTCGGGATCGATGTGAAATACGGCATCGCCTCCAATCTCACCCTCGACGCCACCTTCAACCCGGATTTCGCCCACATAGAAGCCGACGAGAACCAGATCAACCTGACGCGGTTTGAACTCTTCTTAAAGGAGAAACGCCCCTTCTTCATCGAAGGCCAAAAGCTCTTTACGCCGATGGATCTCTTTTACAGTCGCCGCATCAGCGACCCGGATGTCGGCAGCAAAGTAACGGGCAAGATCGGCAAGAACAGCATCGGCCTGATCGCAGCGCGCAACCACCAAGCAGATGGCGACAAGCCGCATTTCGGCGTTTTGCGCCTCAAGCGCGACCTAGGCGTCAATTCCTCTATTGGCGCGTTAGCGGTTGGCAAGGATGGCATCCTAGGGCAGCAGGCGATCGGCAGCGATCTCGTGTTGAGCTTGGACGAAAACGCCCAACTCTTTCTCAGTTCAGCAATGAGTTTCGGCACGGATGTCGGCGAGCGCAATAGAATGCATACCGGTCGCCTGACGCGAAACTCCGACCGCTTGCCCTTTGAGATTTGGGGATCCTGGATCGGGCCGGGGTTCAACGTCGATCAGATCGGCTTCATCCCGCACGACGCCGATGTCGGTACGCGAGAGTTCGGCGTCGATGGCAGCTACAGCGTACGTCCCCAGCTCCTCGGCATCAAGAAAATCTATTTGAGGCAGGATTTCGTCGCCGAGCAACGGACTAACGAGGAGGGCTGGGAGTGGCAATGGAGCAATGTCGATTTGTATGTAAGGCGGTGGGACGACTCACGGGCGTGGTTCACCCATGAGAATTGGCAATTGCGGTGGCAGCAAAAAAAGTACAATGGCGACTCCTTTGAAGCTGGCTTTGACACCGGCAATGGCCGCAAATACCGGATCCGACTCATCGGCCAACTGCGGGACCAATACGACTTTCAGGACGAGTATTTGGGTGACATACGCCGCGTGGCGGGCGTGCTACGGTTCAACTTGTGGAAGGGATTCTTTTTTGAATCTAGCACGGAGTCCGTGTGGGAGTATTTCCCTTCTGGGGCGTTGGACGAAGTGAAGCGCGTCTTGCTGCTGAGGACGACGTACTTTTTCCATCGCGATCTTTTCGTTCGTAGCTTTTTTCAGCGTAGCTTCCACGAAGATACGGTCGATCTCAACCTTCTTTTGAGCCACAGGTTCGGCATGAACGATAGCAGGTTCTATATCGCGTATAACGAACATCGGGCCAAAGACGAAGCCGTGGAGCGAGTGTTTCTGACAAAAATCAGCTATATGTCGAACTTTTGAGCCGCGCTACTCGCCTTTCTAAGTTTCCCGCTTCCAAAAAGGAAAGGAAAGGGAAATGTCGATCATCCATGTGCGTAACCTATCTAAGTCTTATAAAATCCCCCTAAAAGATCCGGGCCTGAAAGGAGCCTTCAAAAGCCTATTTTTGTCACGAACCTCATTTGTACACGCCGTCCAAGACCTAAATTTTGCCATTGAGGCCGGAGAAATCGTCGCGTATCTAGGCCCCAATGGCGCGGGCAAATCGACGACCATAAAGCTGCTGACCGGCATTCTTACACCCTCTGCCGGTCGCATCAAGGTCTTGGGAATCGAACCCTACGAAAACCGCATAGAGAACGCGCGCAACATCGGCGTAGTGTTCGGCCAGCGTTCGCAATTGCGCTGGGACTTGCCCGTCATTGAGTCATTTGAACTCCACCGCAGGCTGTACGGCCTTCCCAACCCGCTCTATCGGCAGCAGATGGAACTTTTCGCATCCATTTTGGGCCTCAGCGACTTGCTCACAAAAAATGCTCGCAGCTTGAGCTTAGGGCAGAAGATGCTGTGCAACATAGCCCTCTCCCTGCTGCACAAGCCTCCGATCGTCTATCTCGACGAGCCGACGATCGGCTTGGACATCGTGGTCAAGGAAAACATTCGCGACTTCTTCGTCCACATGAACCGCGAGCACGGCGTTTCCATCATACTCACCAGCCACGATTTGGAGGACGTGGAAAAGTTGTGTCGGCGGATTATAGTCATTGACAGAGGTAAGATGCTTTTTGACGGCAGTCTCGAAAAACTCAAAAACATATATGGCAAGACTCGAACCATGATCTTGGAGCTAGCTCACTCCCCGAGGAACCTCAGCAGTTTGAGCAAAACGGCCGTCGTCAAAAGCGCAGGCAACAAGTTGGCAATAGAGTTTGACGGTGACCGGCTATCGACGACCCGGTTAATCACCGAGATAGCTACACACAACGAAGTGCGGGACCTCGTCATACAGGAGCAGGAGATCGGCACCATTGTCAAGAGCCTGTATCGACGAGAACCCGCAGATGCATGATCTATATGGGTCGCTTTGTAGGGATTGTAAAGGTAACGTTCCAAGAAGGTCTGACTTATAGAG
Source organism: Candidatus Latescibacterota bacterium (assembly GCA_965116675.1). Classification (GTDB taxonomy): domain Bacteria; phylum Latescibacterota; class UBA2968; order UBA8231; family UBA8231. The sequence goes on along the minus strand of OZ220721.1, from coordinate 3,593,787 downwards.
TTCAATTCCTGTCAGACGTGTCTGCGAGTTGCGTATATCTGCTGTCGTTTTACTACCTGTGGCAAGCAATCTACGCTGGCAAATCGGCAATAGAAGGTATATCGCTCGCCTCGATGGTGGCCTATACGTTGGTCTCGACGATCATCGGCTTTATTGTGCGTCAAGACGTGAACGTGATGATCGGCGACAAGGTCTATGAGGGTGACATCGCCGTCGAGCTGACCAAGCCCATTAGCTATCGGCTATTGGTCCTATATACGGCTATCGGTCAGGCGATATTCAACCTGTTGTTCAAAGTAATTCCGGTGTTCATCCTCTTTGGCTACGTCTTGGACATATCCGTCCCGTTCGATGCAGCGCGCTTACTACTGGCAGCCCTTAGCTGCGCCCTGGGATTTGTGACATACTTCTTGATTGACCTGTCTTTGGGTAGCGTCGCGTTCTGGATAAAACAGACCCATGGCGTAAACATGTTCAAAAATGTGTTCATGGCATTTTGCGCTGGCGGTCTTATGCCTTTGGATTTTTATCCTGCTTTCCTCCGGGACGTGTTGGCCTTCCTGCCATTCAAGGGGTGTTTTTACACGCCGCTTTCCATCTGTCTAGGGGTGAAACCCCAAGACAGTGCTCTCTACAACGTATTGCTCGCGCACGTGCCGAGCTACGAGTTGTTGCTGATAACTGAGCAGTTGGTGTGGGTTTTAGTAGTGCTGGGCGCGTCCCAGTTTCTATGGAAGAAAGCGCTGCGCAAGATCGTTATCTTGGGAGGTTGAGCGTGCGTAGGTATGCGGCCTTGTACGGCTTCCTCTTCGTAAGCCACCTGAAGAGCATGTTGGAGTACAAGGCTAGCTTTTGGCTCTCTTTTGTCTCCATGGTTGCGACCACCGTGGCTGGTCTGGCAACTATTGGGATTGTTTTCACCCATGTGAATGAGATCGCCGGGTGGACGTTCCCGGAATTATTCTTTCTCTACGCACTTTCCATCATCGGCATGAGTTTTCACCACGCTTTCACTAACAGCGTCATTTACATGGAGCAGTACATAAGGGAAGGCACTTTCGACCAACTACTGTGCCTGCCGGTCAACACGCTGTTCTATATGATAGCCCGCCGCTATACGCCGCTCGGTTTGGGCAACCTAATGATCGGCATCTTTTATCTGGTGGTCGCCGGCGAGGTCGTCGATATACAGTGGGATATTTTCAAGGTTCTGTTGGTAATCGCGTTCATCATCTCGGGGAATCTGATTTGGTTCTCCATCATGTTCTTCTTTGGCTCGGCGTCCTTTTGGGTCACGCGCACCAACACTCTGTGCAACCTCGTAATCGGCCTTTACGAGCTGACGCGATACCCCCTCAGCATATACGGGCCATATCTGAAGGGGTTTCTCACCTTTATCATCCCCTATGCGTTTGTCGCTTACTATCCGGCCCTGTATTTGTTGAACAAGAGTGAGGCCGACGGCCATTGGGGCGCATTCTCGCCGCTGGTGGCGGTCCTGCTGTTTGCGGCGACTTACCAGTTTTGGAAGCTAGGGATCAGGTCGTATCAGGGGACGGGATCGTAGTATCAAATGAGGATCATACATCCGCCATTAGCCACTGGTAGCACTTTTCGTATCCCACTAGTCCCTCGGTCTCCGGCCCCTCATATTCAGCCGTCCAAGCTCCGTCGTAGCCGGTCGCTTTGAGGCACTGGACCGCGTGGTCGAGGTGGATCTCTCCCTCGCCCAATGCCGTCCCTTTGTAGTTTTGCCGCGAGCCGGTTCCGTCCTTTATGTGGGTGTGAAAAACGTGCGGAGCCAGTATTTCAAAAGAGTAATTCGGGATTAACAATACCAAAAATTAACTGAGCTTTTCAACAGAGCAAGATTACCTCTAAAGTCTAGACAATTGAGACTGCGTAAGTCATCGATAGGGAGAGATGAACGAATAGTGAAAATTTCCGCTAACCTATCTGAAGAACTGCTAGTGCTCGTAGAGGCGAAGGCCATCGACCTCGACCTCTTAAAGACAACGCTGATTTCACTTGATGCTGGAGACCAAGAAATTTTCCGGCGACCTTTGCCCAAGCCTTTGATACTTCACGGCTTGGGCACTATCAAGGATCTCGGTACACCGAGGTTTATGGACCATATCGATCTTGGTCAGTTGAATGAAATCATCCACCTATCGGATACCCCGTATTTGTCCGTGCATCTGAGTGTGCGCTTGAGCGACCTCGACGATGGTCGAGGTCCCGGCGAAAGGTCGGCTGCCGAATTCACGGAGTCCACTCGCCGTCAGATCGTAGACAATATAGAGGCGATAAAATTGGGAACCGCCATGTCTCTGCACTTGGAAAATATTTCCTGTAACCCTTCGTTTAAACCCAGCTTTGTTATGGAGCCGAGGTTCCTAACAGAAGTGTTAGAGGAAAGCGAAAGCTATCTGTTGTTGGACATCGCCCATGCGCGTTGTGCTGCGTATCGTCTTACCATGGATCCGTGGGAGTACATCAATCAGTTCCCCTTATGTAAGGTGCAGGAGATCCATACCAGCGGGCCTAAATTCGTCGGGGACAGAGGTCTCGTGGACCTACACGCGGAAATGGCCGCCGAAGACTACGAACTATTGAAGCGAGTGCTGGAAAAAACCCCCAACGTTGAAATCGTTACTCTCGAATACGGTGGCCTTGAAGACCTGAGTTTGTCTGTCGGCTCCCAGAAAATACATGTCAAAAGATCTGACCAAGATAGTCTCCAGAGACAATTAAAAAATATAGCGAGCATCGTCGGTCGCTAGGAGCAGGGCTGATTCGAAGGGGAACCACGGGGCATACCCCTACAAACAGGGAGGTTAAGATGCGTCATGTAGAGAGGGAACTTTTGCTAAAATTGGCAGCAAGGGGAGCGAATAAGGTCGTTCCAGGGAAATAGAGGCCATTCTGCGGAACAGTAACGAGATAGATTGAGGAGAGCGCTATAGTAGCTTTGTCGTTGACGGGCATTTTCTTGGGCGGACGAGCGCACCTTGCACCGCTTGGAGACGAATAACACCAATCGCCCGCGCCGCGCGTTCAGCGTTTGCTACATCGACGCGGCTACTCGCCAAAAGACCTCGGGCCGCGCCTTTCCCCGCGTCTTCCCGACCTACCAGCCTATCAGTGATAATTGATAAAGGCGACCTTGTGCTCGGTGAAGAACTCGATTCCAGTGTCGCCCGACTCCGGGATCCCGTGCCCGGAAGCCTTGACCCCGCCGAATGAGAGCTGGGGCTCGCGGTAGGCCGTCATCATGTTGACGTGCGTCAGCCCCACGTCGGTCTCTTGTAAAAACTGAAAAGCCCGCCCAATGTCCCGCGTGAAAATGGACGACGCCAGCCCAAACTCCACGCCATTGGCGATTTCTAGAGCCTCGGAGAAATCCTCTGCCACCATTAGGCACAACACCGGGCCGAATATTTCTTCTTGAGCGATGCGCATCTGCGGCTGGACATTGGTAAAGACCGTCGGCGCAATAAAACATCCTTTGTCGAGTCCGTTGTCGGTCAGGCGCTCGCCGCCATGCGCGATGCAGGCTCCTTCTGCTTTGCCGATCTCGATGTAGGCTTCGATGGTTTCGAGCTGGTCCGTGCCGCACACTGGCCCCATATCCACTCCGTCTTCTGTCCCATTTCCCACGCGGATTTGCTTGACGCGTTCTAATACCTTGTCGGTGAAGGCTGCGGCGACCTCGCGCTCGGCGATTGCCCGACTCGTCGAAGTACACCACTGTCCGGCGCAGGCGTAGGCCGCCTTGACGACGGCATCCGCGGCCATGTCGAGGTCGGCGTCTGCTAAGATAACCGCAGGATTTTTGCCGCCCATCTCCAGTTGCGTGCGGATGATCCCTTGGGCGGCGCGCTGCTGAATGCCCCGGCCCACTTGGGTCGAGCCGGTAAAGGAAATTGACTGCACCAACGGATGCGTGATCATGGTTTCCCCGACTGTACTGCCGCCGCCGCAGACGAAGTTCAGCACGCCCGGAGGTAGTCCCGCCTCGGCAAAGATATCGACGAAAGCCCGCCCGGCTCCGGGCGTCAGGCTCGCCGGTTTGAAGACGATGGTGTTGCCGCTGATTAGCGCTGGCGTACACTTACGCCCCGGCACGTTGAAAGGAAAGTTCCACGGGCTGATGATCGACGCCACCCCGAGGGGCCGCCGCACGCTGTAAGCAAACACCCCAGCTTGCGCCGAGGGCGCGGTCTGGCCGCACATGGAAATCCCCTGGGCGATCTGGAACTCCATCTCGCGCACCGCCGACCCTATTTCGGTGCGCGCTTCGTCGAGCGTCTTGCCGTTTTCTGCGGTGAGGATTGCGGCGATTTCTTCGGCCCGCCCCTTTAGCACGGCGACTGCCCGCGACAAGTACTCCGCCCGTTGGTACACGCCCATGTCGGCCCACGCTGGAAACGCCGCGTGCGCTGCTTCAATGGCCTGCTCGGCGTCGGCAGAGGTGCCTTGGGGCCACTCTCCGGTTACGTGCTCTAGATCGGCTGGATTGAGCTGGGCAAAGGTCTGGCCGTCCGAGGCTCCGACCCACTGGCCGTCGATGTAGTTTTGAGATTTCATAATTAGTGCTCCTATATAGAGTAATCCGCAGATGGACGCAGATGGACGCAGAATAATATCACAAGACGATCGCGGATGCGCTGCGGCTCAGGACCACAGCGGCACTCCGGCAGGTAGCGCGGCGGCGATGGCTTCTTCGTCTAGATCGACGCCCAAGCCAGGGCCGTCGGGCACGGCGATATACCCTTGCTGAATTGGGTTTTTGATGTCGAGCATGGTGCCCCACAGCGGGATGTTGCGCGAGTGGTGCTCTAGGGCGAGAAAATTGGGTAGGGTGGAACAGATATGCACCGCTGCCATGCCCGTAATTGCGCTCCGCATGTAGTGGGGGGCGACCGACATGTGGTACATCTCGGCTAGCTCGGCGATGCGGCGGATTTCAATGGCTCCGCCGCTGTGGGGGATGTCCGGCTCTAGCAGATCGCAGGCCTGTTGTTCCATTAGTTCGCGGAACATCTTGGCGCCGTAAAAGATCTCGCCGGTGCAGATCGGCGTCTCGGTTTGCTGGCAGATCTTGGCCAAGGCGGCGACATTGCCCCACTCCCAGCGGATGGGATCCTCCAACCACAGCAGGTCGAGGTGCTCCACGTCTTTGCAGATGCGCAGGGCGTCGGCGAGGTTGAAGGAACCGTGCAAGTCGATGGATAAGTCGATGTAAGGGCCAATTGCTTGGCGCAGGCTCTCGATGGTGGAGACGATGTGGTGGTGCTGTCGGCGGCTGATGGAGCGGTCGTACGCGTCGAGCTTCCAAGGGTTGGGCACATCGAGATCGAACTTGATTGCGGTGTAGCCTTCGGCCACCACTTCTTTGGCCATGGACACGTAGGCGCTGGTTTCGTACACCGGATCCAATTGTCCGCTGGCCCGCGTCTCCTGCCAGCGCCGCTGGTAGTCTTCCCGCGTCCAGTGTGCGCCCGAGTGGCAGTCGCAGTACACGCGGATGCGGTCGCGCAGTTTGCCGCCCAACAGTTCGTGCATGGGTGCGTTTAGCTGCTTGCCTCGGATGTCCCACAGGGCGATTTCCACGCCGGCACCGCGGCCCTGCATCTGCCACAGGTGATCGTAGTGCAGTTGATTGATGTTGGTTGGGTCGCGGCCGACGAGCATTTGTTTGAGTTGCCCGATAGGCCCCCCAGCCCACTCGCCGAGGCCGACAATGCCTTCGTCGGTGAAGATTTTCAGCAAGGACCAGTGGCGATGTTCCGCGCCGAGGGAGGGTGTAACTTTAATGTCGGTGATCTTCATGGTCTCTCTTTCGCTGGCAAACATAGAAAGCGCGACTTCGGATGTGCAGAAGTCGCTGACGCCGATTTCCGCCTTCTATGGGCAAAATAGGCTCCGCTGAGGCATGGGGTCAAGGATGTCCGGATCGTTGTTGCGGACGCTGTTGACTCACCTTCAATCGTCCACGATTTCCAGTATAGAGCCGTCGGGCTGAATCCGCCGCCTTTCCGCCTCGACCTCCTCAAACCATGTCTCCAACGCCCCTAACATCCGGCTCGCGCGCTCCGGCTCGGACGACGCTATGTTGTTCTGTTCCAGCGGGTCGTCGTCAATATTATACAACTCCAAATCAGCCGGCGGCGGGACAATCAACTCGGGATCCGGCTCGCTCATCAGGTCCGTCACCTCATCGGGGTGGTATTTGTATTGGATATCCACTTCCACGTAGCGCTCCATCATGCGCTTATCTGCATCGGTCTTGGGTTTTTGCGCCAACTGGGGACGGACCAGCTTCCACGGCCCCTCGCGCATGGCCGCGTTGATCCAGCCGACGGGCTGAAATTGGTTGAGCTGCCAAAATCGCGCCGGAGCGTCATCATCGACACCGCGCAACACCGTGGCCGCGTCGCGCCCGTCGAGGGCCCTCCCGCCGGGCCGCTCGATACAGCACAACCCGGCTAATGTCGGCAACCAGTCCATACTGTGCACCAACTCGTCGATCTGCCGCCCCCCCTCCAACCCGCCGCGCCAGCGCACGATCATCGGCACCCGGATGCCGCCCTCGTAAACCGACCCTTTCTGCCCGTTAAAGCCGCAATTGTATCGTCGTGTATCCGTGCTCATCCCCTCTGGCACTTGGTCGGGCCGCAACCTGAACGCTGGTCCGTTGTCGCTGGTGAACATCAGGATCGTATCGTCCGCCAGTCCCAAGTCTGCCAATGTTTCCGCGATCCGCCCGACGCCCCGATCCATGATCTCGTTCATCGCGTAGGTAATCGCTACGCCCGGGCTCATCCCCGCGTCGAGATAGGGTTGTACCGTTTCGTCGGGGGCCTGCAACGGCGAATGCGGCGCATTGTACATCATGCAGAGCAGAAAGGGGTCCTGCCGGTGCCGCGTAATAAAATCTACCGCTTCGTCGGTGAACACATCGGTCAAATAGCGCCCGTCCGCGGTCTCGCGCCGCCCGTTGCGCTCGACCCACCAGTCAAAATAATCCATCCACCCGCCGCGAAAGCCCAAAAACTCATCGAAGCCGCGTGCGTTGGGATGATAGCGATCGTCAAACGCTCCATTGTGCCACTTGCCGATCAGCCCCGTCGCATATCCCGCGTGTTTGTACGCATCGCCGATGGTCACCTCGTCAAGCGCGATGCGGTCCATCCCGCGCACCTCCATCGGTGTCAACGCGCCGGTGCAGTGCGGGTAACGACCTGTAAGAAGCGCCGCCCGCGACGGCGAGCAGGCTGGCGACCCGGCGTAGTGTTGGGTCAGACAGACCCCCTCGCCAACCAGCGCGTCGAGATGGGGCGTGCGGGCCGGACCGTCGTTAAAAACGCCGAAATCGCCATAGCCCATGTCGTCGGCGACGATAAGAATCACATTGGGTCGTTTGGGCATTGCGATTATCCTAAGTGTACTCGTGAAGTACTGCGGCTCGTAGTCCCACAGCGGCAGGTTGTCGAAGCAGGGGTCCGGCGTACGCAGCACCGACATCGTCGATGGCGACGAAGCCGGCCGGACCCTGCACCAGCCGTCGTTTATTTAGTAGACCTAGTAGACCACCGAAATGATTTCCTGCGCCCTTTCGTCGCCGACATCGCCTTCGACCAAAATCTTGAGAATATAGAGGCCCGGCGCGACGCGAGACCCCGCGCTGTCGCGACCATCCCAACTGAATTGGTGCTGGCCGGCGCGGCCGTCCTCGCCGCGGTCGTAGACGGGGCGACCAGCCAGATCGTAGAGGCGCAGCCGCAAGGGACGCGGTTCGAGCACGTTGACCAGATCGACCGAGAGCTGCAATGCGTCGTTGACCCCGTCGCCATTGGGGGTAATCACCGGCGAAGAGAGCACCACGTTGGCGAAGAGATTGGGGCTGACGGGCAGGCTGACGACGTTGGTGTTGCTCTCGATTAGTTCGGAGGCGTTACCGGGGTCGACGCGCTGGCGCACGCTGTCGGCCTGGTTGCTGTCCTGGAGGAAGACGTCGAAGCGGGTCGATTGCCGGAAGACAGAAGATTCGAATTTTAGCTCGATGATCTGGTCGGAGCGGATGCGGTTGGGCAGGTGCAGCAGGAAGCCATTGGCGGTGGTGTCCATTTGCACGTCGAGGTCGGTGCCGTTGCGCGCAACGCTCATAAAGTGCACCGGCGCGGCCGACTCGACGGCGAGGCGGTCGAAACCGCTGGTGTTTTCGGGCCGCAGATAATAGGTGAATTCAGTCAGCACACCCGGTTGGGCCTGCTGGGGGAAGATCTCGCCCAGTACGCGGCCGGCCAGCGGCTCGGTGAAGTTGGCGGCGAGGAAGTCTAGGGTGGCGGCGCGGTCGGGCGAGTCGGAGGTCATGCGCACGTCGATTTCCATGAAGCGGCGCGGCGAGGGCGAGAGGAAGGCCTCGCCAGAGAAGCTGTAGATCCGGCTCCAAGCGCTCCAGTCGCCACCGGCGACGCGGGTGGTGTCGATGGGGCCTTTGAAACTGGGGATCAGCTTGTTGTACTTCCTCTCGGTGACTTCCTTGCCGTTTTTGTCGCGGTAGGTCAAGATCTCGGTGACCTCGTTGCCGGTGCGAGTGCGGATCTCGATTAGCGTCCCCGGCGGCTGCTCGCCGCCCCATTCTATCGAATTGAGGTTCTTGTCCTCCCCCAGGTCGATAAGCGGCGAGCGGAAGCTGACCTGTTGTGGGAAGCCCTCGCCGAAGATCTGGATCTCGTCGGTGGCTCCGCCGGCGCTGCAGCCGGGCACTTTGAAGCTGCCGCCCCTCACGCCCAGGCTCTGGAAGGAGAAGCAGCCAGTGTCCCAGAATTTCCAGAAGATGCGCATGTAGCGGGTAGGCTGCAGGTCGAAATGGTGGTCTACCAGCCCTTTGGACCGCTGGTGGACGGGCGCTTCGCCCGAGAAGTGCTTGGTCCACAGGCGCGAGCCATCGGGTGAGAGCGAGCCATCGGAGGTCATCAACTCGTAGAAGCGAAAGCCCCAGCGCCGCCGGGAGACAATGTGTCTGCTGGTGATGGCACCGCCAAAAAACGACTTCTCAACCACGCCGCCGATGACCCGGATCTGGTCGACCCAGTAGACAGCGCCTAGGTCGAGGACCATGTGCGAGAGAATATCATTGAGGCCTCGCCCGGCGCTGCCGGCTCTCCAGCCTAAGTAGAGGTCGCCATCGAAAAGGGCTCTGGCCTTGCCGAGGGGTTGCTGGTCAATCTGGGCGAGGTTGGTATTGACATCGACGGCGCCCCCCCGTTCCAGCAGACCGAGAGCGATATTGTCGCCGATGGTCTCGACTTCGACCTCGACTAGGCGGGCGTCGGGCACCATCAGCAAGGGCTCGAAGCGGATAAACTGCAGCGGCTCGGCGTCGATTTCCGCTATTTCGTAGGTCACCCGGTGGCGGGTGTTTTCCTTGAAGCGCTCCTTGGTGCGGTAGACGAGTGAGCCCTCGATGGGGGCGGCGATAACGTCGGTTTCGGGTTCGCCGGTCGAAATCAGCAGGTCGAAGAGCTCAAAGGGGGCTGCTGCTTCGTCGAAGACCAGGGTGACGCTGTGGGCCGAGACGGCGCGGCCGAGGTTGACTTCGAGAAACCAATTCTCGGCTTCGGCTTCTGGGTCGGGTGCCCAGCCGGTCGCCGGGTCGCCATCGATGGCGAAGCGAGCTAGGTTGAGGTTGGATCCGGCGTTGCGGATGCCGCCGTCGAAGGCGTCCAAGTCGCGCACGGCGTCGGTCAGCCTTTCGATACGGGTGGGCTGGATTACGCCCAGCGCCGTCAGGTCCACCGCGCCCAAGGGCAACTCCCACTGCCGCCAGTCGCGCGCCGAGTCGTAGCGCAACTGCTCGGCCGACAGGGTGGATCCGCACCAGAGCGCCAGAGCGGCAGTCGAAACAAATGCAGTGTAACGGATATGTTTCATTGAAAGCCTCTCGAACTCTACGTCGCCAATTAGAGAAAGAAAATATTAATAAAGAGTCTCTTAGGGATGACACAACAATAACCTCATAACTTTGGAGACGATGGGAGCGGTGTTCATGTGGGGGCATCTCTTGTCTTGAGTCGCACAGCCAAAGCCTCGCCGGCGGCAGTTCGGCGATAGCGCTGGTGGCGACTTTGCGGTTTGTCCGGGAGGGTCATTTCGATCAGACCGGCCTTGAGGGCGGGGCCAAGGTATGCTTCCGCGAAGTGAGACCGGTTACTTATGCCCAAGATATCCTGTAGCTGAGGACGGTTCATTTCCCCCGTGAGGATCGAGATCAGGCGTTCAACATGTTCTGTGACATGTATGGTCTCATGTATGGTCTCATGTACGGTATCTTGTGGGGTGTTCTGACTTTTCTTCTTATTTTTCAATGACTTATCTTGTTGGGTGTCATGTATGGTATCTTGGTCGGTCGCTGCAAGAGAAGCCCGTTCATGCACCGGTAGGCTCACTCGAAACCAAGTGCGGTCGTCGTCGCTCTCAAAAATTGGATCCGGTGAGCCGTTCTGCCGCATGGCCCGGAAGATTTTCGGCACGCCGGTTGAGCGCGCCTCGGCGAGGTCGAGTTCTTTCAGGAACTCACCAATACGCCGGTTCCGGTAGCGCCTGCTCACGGCCTGCCCCTTCTTGAAGTCATCCATACGGATGGAGCGGTCCGCACCGGGATAACTCAAGACCAGCAACTCTTCGCGGGTGATCCGAACTTCAACCGGCTCCCGCTCCTCGTATGAGCGATGGTAGATGGCGTTCACCAGCGCCTCTTCGATGGCACCAATCGGAAAATTCCAGAAGCGCTCGGCCTCTGGCTTGTGGGGATACTTGACGACGGTTTCCTTCAGGTAGTTCCGCTCAATGTAACTGATCGCCTCGCTGAGAATGATGGACAACGGCCCGCGGAACTCTTTCTCCTCGAACTGATCGCCGCCCGGCCCATCGGGAAACCACACGACATCGATCTGGGTGGCCGGAAAAAACCTGTCTGGCCGCTCGTTGAAGAACAGCAGACCGACGTTCTTCGGAAACATCGCCTCGGGCGGGCCGCCGACGATATTCAGGCGCTTGCCCAAGTCCTCAACAGATAGGCCCTCTGCTTCCGATGCCAGTTCGCTGCCGATTTCCCCTAAAAACTCACGGATCAGCCGATGGGACAGGTCATCAAGCGAAGCAGTCTGGCGATAGCGGTCGTCAAAAGGTACTGTGGCCGCTAGACTGAGCAGCTCACGCTCGTCCTGACCCTTGGCGCGAACCGTGCTGCTGTGTCTGCGAATGAAGTAAGCCCAATCGTTGCGCTCCGCACTCAGATTCACTTTGGCTTTGTAGGGACGGGTTTCGCCGCCGGGTACCCAGAGGACGAGGATGGTCTGGCCATCCACATCGTAGGTCGCTGAGTTCGGGTGACACCAAGGTTGTATGGCCGAGTACCCCAAGTTCAGCAGTTCTTTCTGAATCGCCTCGACGGACTCCGGGTCAATGCCCGTTGGCGGCAGCACCGGACGGCCGTTCTGTTCCTCCACACCCAGCACGATGTAGCCGCCGCCTAGATTGTGGAAGTCGTTGGCAAAGGCGCAAACGGTGTGCAGAACACTCTGCGGATTCCAACCAGCTTTGTACTCGATGCGTTCGCCTTCGATGGCGCGCTGACGCAGCAGGTGGTCGATGTTGATGGGAAGTTTGCCAGTCATAGGGCGTAACCTTAATGTCGGTGATCTTCATGTTCTCGCTTTCTTCGGCTTAAAATCAATTTAGTAGACCGATGGTGCTAGTGGGTAGACCCTGATCTAAGGCTTCCTTGCGATGGAGGTTTGCACTAATTCAGTTTAGTCAATTTTATAATAGCCCTGTTCTATCGCATCGACAATCAGAGAGTACTTGAGGCCGGAGCGAGTCGCGGTCAAATAAGTGGAAGAAGTGCGCCGCGACTTGCCGGAAGACGCCGAAACCGAGGATGAAACGCCCCAAAGAGCTACGTTTTATCGCGCTTAAGTATGCTGGACGCTGCCGATCGTGTGCAATGAGGCTAGAGGCGGGCCAGCGCGCCTACTGGTCACCATCGTCGAAAAAGGTCTGGTGTATTGACTGTGCAAGTGGCGAGGGTTCCCCGGTCCAAGTCGCATCGGATAGCATAGCGGGCGATTCGCGGAATACGGCAACGAATGCAAGTCCCAGCGCTTCAAGCTCTTCCAAGCCGGCTGCCAACAGCGGGCAAACTCCCTGGCAGCAATTATGCAATTATGCGCAACGATGTATTGAAGCGGAAGCAGCGAAATCACTGGTCCCGTACGTCAAAGAGAACTCTCTGTGGTTCTTGCATCGTGGAGAAGAAAAACTGGTTGTCGGGCAGAGCGACTCGACGCCGGCACCCGGAGAACTCCCCGATAAACTGAGGTCTCGCACCAGGTCGATCATTTACGGCTGGCCGACCATCGTCGTAACCGACCGCGACCACGCACCCAAGGTTGCTCCTCTTTTCGCTGTCCAAATCGAACCGGAACAAGGCCCCGATAACCAGTGGGAACTTCACGCTGCTATGGAGCCAGAGTTCAATTTGGCCATCACGGCAAGCGGTATCTTTGACCCTTCGATCACCGAAGACATCAGCGACCTTTTAAGTCACGGCTTGCCGTTCGGAGATGCCGACGCTTTTGGTGTCCTCGCCGGACGAACGGCCGACCTGCTCGGGCTTCAGATATTATCGCCTCTCAACGCGAGAATCCTCGAATCGAACATCGATCGCAAACAAGGCGTCTACAACGCCGCGATCTCGGTCGTGGCCGAGTGGTCTGGATACACCAGCACCCTTCGCGAGGAACTGCGACAACTGCAGACCCGAGAAGACTGGGCGACTACGGCTGCGGCACATCTTCTCCTCGACGGTTTTGCGCAGAAGGAAGACAAGCGACCTCCGTCCGGGCCTTTTGCGGCTCCACTTGTATGCAACCAATCACAGGAGGAAACACTCGAGCGTCTCCGCAGAGAACCTCTGACGGTCGTGACCGGCCCACCTGGAACCGGCAAAACGCAACTCGTAGTCAACGTGGTTACGAACGCGTGGCTGGACGGCGACAAAGTCTTGGTGACTTCGACCAACAATGGTGCAGTTGACGTGGCCGTGGACCGTGCGGAAAAGGACGTGAGTAACGGCTTGTTAGTCCGCACCGGCAATCGCGACGTGCGCGAGCAGGTCCCGGATCGCATTACCACTGCCTTGGCTCAGGCGGCAACGCAGCGCGGCAACCAAGCCGCAGCGCGCGCCCAGTTGAAGCGGGTCGCCACTGAGCGCACCCAGCTAATGGAGAAACTGGCGCGGCTGGACGAACTCGATGTGAAGCTGTTGCAGCTTATAGAGGAGCGAGAGAAACTCGGGCAAGCATTGAAGGAGGCGGCGCGAACACTCTGGACTAACGCGAGCCCTCCTGAACTGTCCATCAGTTCCCACGAAATAGAGCAACGAGCCAGCCAGTTGTTGAGAATGGAGAAAGAGAAATTGGCGCGGCTGGACGAACTGGACGTGGAACTGTTGCAACTTGCAGAAAAACAAGAGGAACTCAGGCAAGCATTGAAGGAGGCGGCGCAAATACTCTGGACTAACGCGAGCCCTCCTGAACTGTCCATCAGTTCCCGCGAAATAGAGCGACGAGCCAGCCAGTTGTTGAGGGTGTGGTTGTTCCGTCGCTTCCGTACGCGTCGTTTCCGCGTGCGACTCGGTTGCTGTGAAACCGCTCCATTGGAGCAACTCGTCGCTTGGGCTCGGATTGATCAGCGCCTAGCAGAGCTGACCTCCCAGTTGGAAATTGGACGAGCTGAACGTCAACAGGTGTGGTCGTCCTATCACTGCCCTACGCGTCGTTTCCGCGTGCGACTCGGTTGCTGTGAAACCGCTCCATTGGAGCAACTCGTCGCTTGGGCTCGGATTGATCAGCGCCTAGCAGAGCTGACCTCCCAGTTGGAAATTGGACGAGCTGAACGTCAACAACTGAAGTCCGCGGTGGGCGACCCGACGACCAGTGTGCGCGAAGTAGACCAGAAATGGGCAGATGCAAGCCTCTACGCAATCCGCGTGGACACGGCAACGCGAATCTCCTCCGGCGCTAACCGTCTAGCACTCTTTGGCACAATTCCTGTCAGCAGTGACCGATTCAGACGAGTAATAAGCAATTCGTTTCGCTATTTACGAGGCTGGGCGTGCACGGCATTAACAGCGCATTCCAACTTCCCCTTGGAATCAGGATTATTTGACCTCGTGATCGTCGACGAGGCCAGCCAGTGCAGCCTCGCGGCCGTATTGCCGTTGGCCTACCGCGCAAAACGCTTGGCGATCGTGGGGGATCCATACCAACTGAATCCGATCGTTTCCCTTAGCGATGGACTCTTACAGGAGATCGCTACGCAGGCGGGGTTCGACAACGACGATCTACGCGACCGCGGCATCCACCACAAAGACGGTTCGGCTTACTCCGCGTTTGAGTTTGCCGCAAGACCCCAAACACCAGTTCTTCTCAACGAGCACTACCGCTGTCACCCACACATCGCCCGTTGGTTCAACAAGACGTTCTACAAGGGCGAACTCACCGTATTGACAGATGTCTCTGATGTATCCCAGCGTGATCGTGCCATCTACTGGTGCGATATCGACGGCGCGGCAGTACGGCCCGCCGCTGGAAGCTGGCTAAACCGGGCAGAGGCAGAGGAAACAGTGAAACAACTTCGGGGCGCAATCGAATCCGGTTACAAGACCGTCGGCGTGGTAACTCCGTTTACCGCGCAGGCGCGACTCATTGATCAGATAGCCAAAACTCAATTCGGCCGGGATTTCTTGGACGACATCGATTTTGTAAGTGGAACCGCACATCGCCTACAGGGAGACGAGCGTGATGCGGTCATTCTTTCTTCCGTGCTCTCGCCCGGCATGTCTAAGAGCGGTGCCCGTTGGATAGAAAAAGAGAGAAACCTCCTCAATGTGGCTGTCAGCCGCGCCCGTCGAGCACTAATCGTTCTCGGTCACCCGCTTATGGGAGATTTGGGGAGTCCAACCTTGGCCTCCCTGCGGGTCTATCTGCGCGATGAGGTCGCCCGGAATGAGGGCACTGGTTCGCTGTCCGCCGAATTCCGCACGGACAGCACGTCTGAGAAAATCCTGCTCGACGCCATGCAACTCCAAGATCTCTTACCCTATAGCAAGCTCGAAGTAGAGGGGTACGAGCTGGACTTTGCGCTGCTAGAACAAGGAATCAAGCTGAACATCGAGGTTGACGGCGATCAGCACCTTGACGCCAGAAGCCAACAACGGCGCCAGGATATTACACGAGACCGCGTCCTAGTCAATCTCGGTTGGACAATCCTGCGGATACCGGCGTGGCGATGCCACGAGGAAATTGATTCAGTAATTGAAGAAATTAGGAAAACACAGGACCGATTGCTTGACGAAGCCTCTCGCCGGACGTTTTAGCACTTACTAAGCGGTTCTACTAAAACGCCTGTCTTCGCCCTAGATCGTAAAAAAAATAAGCGCGAACATCTCTCCAGATGCCTCCCTGGAGAGATGATTCGCGCTTTAAAGATGGTGGAGGCGGCGGGAATCGAACCCGCGTCCGAGACCGGTTCTACCGAAATATACTACGTGCGTAGTCGGCCTTAGTTATCTCGCCTGTTGCGCTGCCGGCCAACGGGCCACGCAACGGGCCAGCCCGAAAAATCTCGCCCCATTCCCTCGGGCGAAGGTTTGGGACCAGCCTGCTAAGAGATGTCATTGGGGCCTGCCGCGCAGGCTCAACAGACCCCAATGGGCTGCTCTAAATTTAGGCAGCCAGAGCGTACGTGTTAGTTTCGTCGCTTAATTGTTTCCCGAGGATTTACGAGGTGTCGGGACCTCGGCACGCAATTTGGGCTTCTCCGACCCCGTCGAAGCCAAGTCGCCCCCTTGGAGCATAATAACCGAAAATCGCGCGCAATGTCAACGCTCAGTTCACCACGTTGATCGGCGCGCCGTCCATAAAAGCTCGCACGTTTTCTGCCGTCATTTGCATCAGTCGCTTGCGCGCCTCTAACGTGGCCCAAGCCATGTGCGGCGTGATGAGCAGATTGGGTGCTTGCAAGAGCGGGTTGCCGCTGGTGATTGGCTCGACAGAGGCCACATCCGTTGCCGCCGCCCGAGGCTTGCCAGCGCGCAGTGCTTGCAAAAGGGCCTGTTCATCGACGAGTGCGCCGCGCGACGTGTTGATGAAGAGCGCCTCTTCCTTCATGGTCGCCAGCAACTCGGCGTTGACAAAGCCAGTGTTGTCGGGCGTCTGCGGGCAGTGTAAGCTGACCACGTCGGCTCCGGCGAAAATTTCCGCCGTACTCTTGAGGGCAAACGGCGCGTACTCCGGCGGGTCCTTGGGCGACGGCGCATAAGCCCAGACTTCCATGCCAAAAGCGTGGGCCAACTCGCCGACGCGCTGGCCGATGCGCCCAAAGCCCACTAGGCCGATAGTTTTCCCGGCTAGCTCCATCAGCGGCGTCTCCCAAAAACACCAATGGCCCGATTCAGCCCAGCCGCCGCGATGGACCGCCGCGTCGTGGCGACCGACGTGGTGGCACAGCTCCAGCAGCAGGGCCATGGTGTACTGGGCGACCGAGTCGGTGCCGTACACTGGAATGTTTGACACGGGGATGGCGCGGGCGCGCGCAGCTTCTACATCGACGACGTTGTACCCAGTGGCCGTAACCGACACGAAGCGCAAGTTGGGCAGTTGGGCAAACGTCTCGGCTGTCAGCGGCACCTTGTTGGTCAAAATCACGTCGGCGTCCGCGGCTCGCTCCAAGATCAGGTCGTCAGGCGTTTTGTCGTACACCGCAAACTCGCCTAGCGCCGAGACTGGATCCCAGGGGTTGTCGCCGGGGTTTAGGGTGTGTCCGTCTAGTACTGTGATTTTCATGGAATTCCTTTTGTTGTCGTAGGGGCGGTTCGCGAACCGCCCCTACGGGTTGGTGTCCTATTTCTGTAGCTGACCCACGTCCCGCACGGCCCCGTGCGCCGCGCTCGTCGTCAGTGCGGCATACGCCTGTAGCGATTGGGGGATGTGGCGCTGGCGGTTGCGGGGGCGATAGGCGTCTATTTTCTGGCGGCGGGCGGAGAGTTCGGCGTCTGAAATTAGCACGTCGATTTTGCGCTTGGGAATGTCGATGCGAATGCGGTCGCCGGTTTCCAACAGGGCCAGTGCCCCGCCCTCGGCTGCCTCTGGCGAGACGTGGCCAATCGACAGCCCGGAGGTGCCGCCGGAAAAGCGGCCATCGGTCAACAGCGCACAGGTCTTGCCCAGCCCCATGGACTTGATGTACGACGTTGGATAGAGCATCTCCTGCATCCCCGGCCCGCCTTTAGGCCCCTCGTAGCGGATCACTACCACGTCGCCGTCGCGGACTTTGCCGCCGAGGATGCCCTCGCACGCTTCGTCTTGCGACTCGAAGATCTGGGCCGTGCCCTCAAAGACCCAAATCGACTCATCGACGCCAGCCGTCTTCACGATGCAGCCCTCCTCGGCGATGTTGCCGAAAAGCACGGCCAGCCCGCCGTCCTGCGAATAGGCGTGCGCGACCGAGCGGATGCAGCCCGTTTGCTCGTCCGTGTCCGACTCGGCGTAAAAGTTGTTCTGGGAGAAGGCGGTTTTGGTCCGCACGTTGCCCGGGGCTGCCAACGCGCGCTGCACGGCCATTGCGTCCACTGCACCCGGCCCGCGAATGTCGTTGGCGGCGATTAGGTCTCCTAACGACGGCCCGGCAACGGTCTGCGGCTCGGGGTGGATTTTGCCGCCGCGCAACAGTTCGCCTAAGATGCTCATAATGCCGCCAGCGCGCGCGACGTCCTCTATGTGAAATTCCTGCGTGGCCGGTGCCACTTTGCAGATACAGGGGACTTGCCGCGAGAGTCGGTCGATGTCGGCCATGGTGAAATTGACTTCGGCCTCGCGAGCCATGGCCAACAGGTGCAGGACCGTATTGGTGGAGCCGCCCATGGCAATGTCTAGGGTCATGGCGTTTTCAAAGGCCGCGAAGTTCGCAATGCTCCTCGGCAGCACCGACGCGTCGCCCGCTAGGTAAAATGCCTTGGCCATTTCGACGATCCGCTTGCCGGCCGCGGCAAAAAGCTCCCAGCGCAGTGCGTGTGTGGCGAGGATGGTGCCGTTGCCCGGAAGGGCTAGGCCGATGGCCTCGTTGAGGCAGTTCATGGAGTTGGCGGTGAACATGCCCGAGCACGAGCCACAAGTCGGGCAGGCTTGTTCCTCCATCTTGGCCACGTCCTCGTCGCTCAAGTTGGGGTCAGCCGCGGCGACCATGGAGTCGACCAAATCGAGCTTGGCGCGGCCCGTTGATAGCTCGGTTTTGCCAGCTTCCATTGGACCGCCCGAGACGAAGATCGCCGGGATGTTGAGCCTGAGCGCGGCCAGCAACATGCCCGGGGTGATCTTGTCGCAATTGGAAATGCAGACGAGGGCATCGGCCTTGTGGGCCTGCACCATGTACTCGACGCTGTCGGCGATTAGCTCGCGGCTCGGCAGGGAGTAGAGCATGCCGTCGTGGCCCATGGCAATGCCGTCGTCCACGGCAATGGTGTTGAACTCCACGCCGTAGCCGCCGTGCTGATCGATCACTTCCTTGACCTTCTGGCCGATAGGGTGCAGATGCACGTGCCCGGGCACGAACTGGGTAAAGGAGTTGGCGATGGCGACGATGGGCTTTTGGAAGTCCTCGGTCTTCATGCCGGTGGCGCGCCACAAAGCACGCGCGCCGGCCATGCGCCTCCCCTGCGTGGTGGTACTGCTGCGAAATGATTGCATAAGAGCTCTTTCAAAAAGCTGCCGTCTAGCAGCGGGTTTTAGGTAGCAAAATCAATTTCTAGCGCATCCCCCAAAGGCACGTAGCCGATTTTCGCGTAGATGCTGTTGGAGGTTGGATTGGCTTGATCGGCAAATAGGCTGCAAAACGAATAGCGCTCGGAGAGCAGTTGCTTGGTCAACGACGCGACGCACGAAGTGGCGTATCCCTTGTTGCGTTGCTCGGGCGGCGTGTACACCGCGGTGACGGATATGCCGTTGCGCATTGGGCGCGTCGTTTTGGCGATAGAGACCGGCCCATTGCAATCCCAAATGTACAGTTGCTTGTCGGCGATGAACCGCTCGGCGCTTTTCTTGGACTTATCGAGATCGGCTGGCTCCCCTAACGCCTCTCGCGAAAAGGCGTCCACCCAGTGCGCCATGAGCGGATGGTCGTCCATGCTGGCCAAGCGCAACGCCCCCGCCACAAGGGGCACGTCGGCGACCGTGCGGGCCTCAAATACGCGCATCCGCATGGTCTTCTTAGGCGCTGCGCTAGGCACGGCCTCGGCCCAGCAAGCGGCAAAGGCTTGCGCTTCGGACGCTGGTCCGACGACGCCGGGGATGGACGCATCCGTTGCGAGCAGATGGCGAACGAGATGGGCTATAGTCTCTTTGCTATGCGCAACGAACTTGCTGAGGATGATTCTCCTCGGCGGCGTCATTACGGCCGCGCCGATCGCGCTGCCTTGCTCCAAGACGCTCAATAGTAATGGCGGCTCGGACCCGTAGCACAGGGGATCTTTGGCAAGCGCGTACGCGAGGCCGAGTAGCAGGTTGTTTTCGCTCTCATGCGCTTCGAGGCAAGCACCTGCAAGTGCAATCAGTTCGCTGGCGTCGGCGTGGTGTATTATCTCGACCATTCAAAAAGCCTGACCAATGGAAAAATACAAGTGTCTCCGCTGATAAAACCGCTTCTGCTTATTGTTGCTGAGGGATCCATCGCTGAAGGCTACGTCGAGCCGGAGGGGAAAGCCCAAAACGTAGCGCAATCCCACCCCATAGCCATCGACCATGCTCCACAAGGTAGCTTGGCTTGGCTTGCGCCAGACCTGCGCCCGATCCCAAAAGCCAATGAGGCCGAAGCTTTTCCGCTGATAGCGCAATTCCCCGCGCATATTCAGGCCGAGGCGTCCACCGCCCGGCACGTGTATGGCTTCTTGCTCAACGCCGCGCACAGATCCCTCGCCCCCGTACGCCTTCCAATACTTTTGCGGCAGCCGCCGTCCTTCGCGTAGCGAGGCCGCCCCCCCCCCTTGCAGGGCAAGGGCCAACATCAGGCCGTGCTTGAGTGGCTGGTAATATATGAATTCGGCTTCGCCGTCGATCACATAGGTCTGATGCTGCCCCAGAATGAACGAGGAGGCGTAGAGTCCGGTCAACTGCAAGAGCGCGCCGCGCGTGGGGGCAAAGGGATCGTCGCGCGAATCGCGCAAAAACTCGGTCCTCAATTCGACCGACCGAGTGCGCTCGGTCAGAATCCGCAGCCAATCCGCAGTCACGGGGATCTTGCCGTCGCTGTAGTCTATGAACCCGTCTTGGGCAAGGAAATTGCCTTTGCCAGAGAAGTCGAAGTCGTCGTCGCCAAATAGATCGTCCGCGTCGGTTGTTTCATCGCTTTCGGTTGTCTCATCGCCGTCGGTCCCTCCCGCGTTTATGGGCCTGGGTGAGTAAGCGATGCGCTCGCTCGGATCGGGCCGGGTGCGCGAGTCTTCCCCGCTAAGAGATACTTGGGCTCGGTAGATCTCGCGCCAGTCCTTGGTGAGCGTTGCTTCAGCCTTCCACAAGTGTTCGACCGAGAGGTAGTCGAAGGTGGCCGTACGTATGTACTCCCGTATGATTGCTTCCCCGCCGAAGGGAAAGGACAAAAAGCCCTCGAGTACCGAATCGTTGGCCGTCAAAAGCGCGACTTGTCGCTGGTCGTTTGGGTTGCCTTGCTGCTTGGTCTTCTGCCACTCGTCGGTGACCCCTGCCGATAGAACCAAGTCGGCGCCCATGCCCAGCAAGTTGCGCTCGGTAAAGGACGCGGTGACGCCTTGTTCCGGCTTCCCCCACCCGGCGTCGAGGCTTAGCCGAGCGCCGCGACCCAGCCAGTTGTTGTGCTGCACGACCCCAGTCACGCGCGGCTCAATATTGCTGAATAGGGCTTCGGTACGTAGGGAAATCCGCTTTCTTTCTTTTAGGCGAACCACGACTGGCTGCAAGCTGTCACCCGTCTCGGGGGTGAGCAAAAAGACCGAGCGGAACAGGCCAGTCCTCGCTAGTTGTTCGCGGCTTTTGGCCAGTTGTTCGGGATTGTACAAGTCTCCCTGCTCAAAGCGCAGATAGTGCTCAATTAGCTCCTTGCGCGTGTATAGCTGGTCGAGGTTTTCGATCTCGACGGCACCGAAGTACATCTTGCGCCCAGGATCGATGTGGAAGACAACCTCGGTGCTGCGGTTGGCGCGGTCGTCCCCCACCCACTCGTTGCGCACTGCGGCGTGAGGGTAGCCGCGTTGATTGAGGAAGACCTGTAGCTGACGCTCGCCTTCGAGTACCTTGCCGTAGTCGAGGGGCGCGCCAGCGCGCAAGCCGACCTGAGCGCGCAGGGTGTCGGCCGCAAAGGGAGCGCCCCCTACGAGGGTTAGGGAGCGCACTGTCCACAGCGCACCGCTGTTGATTTCAATGTGAATGTGGACTCGGTTTTTGGCATCCAAGCGAAGGTACTTGCGGACGATTTCGGCGTCGCGATAGCCCTTGCTGTAGTAGAGATTGACCAGTCCGCTCAGGTCGTTTTTGAAGAAGCGGCGGTGGAAGCGCTTCCCTTCTTGGGTCAGCATGGCCGAGCGCAAGAGATCGCCTTTGATGCGCTTGTCGCCTCGGTGGACGAAGCGTATCTGCGCCACCTTGTAACCATCGGCTTCGCGGGCCGATATTTCGCGTAGGTCGCCTTGGGCCAAGGCCGTCCCGGTAAGGGTCAGACAGAGCACGACGGCGAGCGCTCTCATCGGAATTCTCGCTTCAGGCCAATGCCCAGCCCATAGTGATCGTGCTTGCTTTGCGCCAAGCCGACGATGGTCAGAAAGGACTTGATTTTGTGCTCGACCCGCACCTCCCCCTCAGCCATCTTTTCTAGCATAGCCTCGTATCGCACCCAGAGGGGCAGGGGTAACCCACCGAGGTACTTGCCGGCGCGGAGGACGGGATCCCCAGGCGAGGCACCGACAATCGCGCTCGACGGCACGACCGTAAATTCATTGAGCCCTACCTTCTCGACCTGCTTGCTCAAGAGCAGGCCAGCGGCCGTGCTAAAGGCCGTTGCGGCTGTATTAATGGCTTCGCTAGTGGAGCCAAAGGCCGTAGCGTAGTCAAAGTCGACCATGTTAAAGGCTAGCAGGTTGATGGTACCCCGAGTATCTGGCGGGTCTAGGTTATCTGGGTCCTGCGGGTCCGCTTTAAAATCCGTCACGATCTTCTGAGCCGGCCCTTGCAACGTCAAGGTTACGACGTACTTCTGATCGTCATTAATGTCTGTGATTTCCTCGGTCTTAGCCTCTAAATCGAGTATAGGATTCAATTCGAAAGGATCGTACATCACGTCGAGGATCGATTTAGTCGGCGCTAGGCGGTTGAAGACGACGCGCCCTTGGGTGATGCTGAACTGCTGATTGAGTACGAAGACCTGCCCTTCGTCTATTATTATGTCGCCTTGGAAGAGCGGCTTGTAGAAGGTGCCGCCGACCTCGACCGCGCCCGATGCTTCGACCTCGGCTAGCTCGCTGTCGAGGGCGAGGCCGCGGATCTCGACCTCTACAGCGAGAGCCATGTTCTCTAAAAAATCGTCGCGCAGCGCCGGTGGTGGTGGTGGCACGGGCAGCGTGAGGACTACGAGGCTCGCCTCGGACTGCGGCCGGTTGAGGAGGACGCGCCCCGCTAACTTGGACGCGCTGAGCGAGCCGGCGAAAGATATATCTAAGTCGATGTCGTTTGCTCTAAACAACTGCCCAACGTTCTCGTAGTAAGAGGTCATCCGCTCGGCGCGGAGTTGCAAGTCAAAGCTAGGGTCGTCGAGCGGCGCTAGGTCGAGCTGCCCGGTGAGCGACGCGCTGCGAAATCCCCGCTTAGGTTCGTTCTCGACGGAGAAACCCACCAGCTCGACCTGACGGTCATTGAATTGCAACTGTCCGTCGGGCAGCGCGTAGATCGGCTCTAAGTCGAGGAGGGCAAATTCGAGACCCTCGACCCCTATTTGACCTTGCAATGAGAGCGTTGAGTCCAACCCTTCGGCCCGGAGATCGGCGCTGATCCGGCCGTCGAGATGATCCAGTTCGGCTATTAAGTTGGTGCCAAGGAAGAGGAGTCCGATGCCGTCGGAATGCGCCTCCAGCCAGCCCTCGTCTAAGGAGAGGGCACCGGCCCGTAAATCCCAGGGCACTCGACCGGTTACGGTGAGGCTGTCGTCGAGCGAGGTCGTCCAGTTCAAATGCCAATCGCCGCCGTGCCGGTCGCCATCGAGCCGACCGCGCAGCTTGCCCAAGTCCGCGGATTCCACGGCTAGATCGGCGGTAACTTGAGGAGCGGATGCCGTGCCGCGGACCTCGGCGTCGAGTTTCACTAGCCCTTTGGGGCCGCCGAAAAAAGCCAAGTCCACGTCTTCGAGGTCCAGCTCAATTTTCGAGGGCTTGGTGTCCACTAGTTGGCCCGCTAGCCGCAGAGTGCCAGCCGGCTGCAAGGCGAGACGGTCGCGGTCGTAGCGCTGCAAGCCAATCGCCACTGAGTCGAGGACCACGCGGCCCTCGCCGAACGCGAATTGTCCTCCAGACAGGAGATCCAGCCGCAGCGAGTCGGCTGTGGCTTGGCTCTCGATGGCCAAGCCGTGCACGTCGATATACCCAGACAAGTCCCGCCAGTTCGGCATGGAATCCCCTAAGGCCGTTTCTAAGTGTCCGTCGAGGTCGAGCCGCCCGTACAGCGGGCGTCCCAAAGCATAGCTGAGCACTGGCCCCAAGTCAGCCGCCTTCGCCTCGATTGAGAGTTGCACGGGAGCTGTCTCTGGCCCGAAAAGCGGCGCGGCTGGGCAGGTGAGCGCGAGGCGCACGCCGGCATCGGCGGTAAACTCGGTCGTGAGCGTATCCGCCAATGAGAGACGCAGCCGAGCATTGCCGAGGGCGAGAGTGTCGAGGTGCATCTCCTCCATCGTCACCACGCCCTGTGCCTCTGGCCTCGCTAGGGTGCCGCCAATTCGCAGATGCCCGCCGCCCGTTGCGCTGAGGTCGGATGCGAGGTTGGATAACTCAAGGGCGGATAACTTCGCTGCAACGGAGAGCGAATCCCGCCCGACCCAACCCGAAAGATCCACTAGGCCGACGGACGTTTGCAGGTGTACCGCGGTGAGATCCATGCGTCCGTTGCCATAGTCGGCTTGGAGGGGACCGTGGTTTTGCAACTCCCATTCCCCCTGCCGCAGCAAGAGCGAGTCGAGGGCGAGGTCTGCTTGGACTGCGTCTAGGTCCTCTAACGGTCCCTCCCAGCGCAAAGTGCCGCCCAATGCGGCCACTGCTCCATCTATCCCCCGCAACAAGGTATCGGCAAAATCCGCTTGAGCCGTTAAGTGCCCGTCCACGTCTAGCTCCGCTAGCACGCTCACGCCCGGGCCGCCGCCGGATACTTTCGCTGCGCCTTGGTCCCAGTCCACGTCCAGCGCGAGTTCGCTGGTCTGCCACGCCGCGTACTTTAGCGGTGAGGTTGCAATGTGCCCACCCAGCCGCAGTGTTTCGAGCGACAGCCCGCCCCCACCGCGCAAATCCGCGTCGAGCCGCCCGTTTAACCCGGGCATGATCCGCTCTACTGTCAGTCCGTCCACGTCTGCCACCAGCGTATCGATCTCGCTGTGCTCTAGGTCAATGTCTGCCCGCGCTACTAGGAGATCGTTTTCTAAACGCAAATCTGCCGCGAGGTAGCGGTTGGCAGACAGGTGTAGATCTGCCGCGAGCGGACCGAACTCCTCGCCCAATTCACTGGGGAGATGCTTAGCCGTGAGTTGCAACGCCAGGGTATCGGGCTTGGCCTGCCCGGCGATGGCTATGGGCGCTGCGCCGCGCAAAAAGGACGCCGCCTGCAACGCGCCCTTTAATGCGAGGTCGTAGTCCCCCTCTAAGTCGGAAGAGCCAGTGGCCACCAACTCCAGCAAGGGCGACTGCAGGTCGAGACGAGTTGCCCCATCGGGCTGGTGCCAACCCGTTATCTCGGCGTCAAATTGCCGATCGGGAATTAGGTCCACATCGCGTAGGAGGGCGGCAAAGTCCGCCGCATAGCGCCGATGTTGCAATTGTACGTCGGCCGCTAGATCGAATTCCGCCCGTCCCGCAAAGGGAACCGCTAGCGCAAGGTCAAATCCCTCGCCCCGCAGTTGGGTCTGCAAGCTGTCGCGGGTAAAGAAATAAGTCGCCTCGCCCGTCAGGGTGCCGTCGAACAAGGAGACGAGCAGAGAATCCACCACTAGGCGCGTGCCGTTGGCGCGTATATCCCCTCGCAGGTCCACAGCCGAGACCGCTGGCGCACTTCCCTTGCCCCTGAGCGTCCCGCGCAGTTGCAGAGGCGTCAATGCCCCGTCTATCTCCGCTGCTAGGGAACCCCGCGCGGAATCGGTCTCCACCGTCGCCGTGGCATCTACCTGCAAAGGCCGCGGCAACTTCAGACCCAAGGCAAACGAGGCGTGCAGGTCAGACCTTAGACTGTCGCCAGCGCCCACGGCCCGTATCTCTCCGCGGTCAATGCGGTGCGGACTGAGCGCAAGATCTAGCGTCAACGAGCGCAGCGGCACGCCCTGCAATTCGGACAAGGCTAGCTCTAAGTGCGCCGAGGTGTCCGCTACTGCGCGATACGCGCCGTGCCAGTCCCGCGCTACGATCCGCGTTTCGCCCAACTGCCAATCGAGCGCACCGGCTGTCGCGTTGAGGTTGGGGAGGAAGGCCAGGGGTAGCTCGATGTCCGTGGCTGCGGTAGTTGAATCGGCCTTGGTACTTGGCTCGACCCGCACCTTGGGTGCCTGTATGTCGATTTCCCAAGACCACGGCCACGCGGCGAGGTACTCGGCATTGACGGTCACCCCTAGCGCGGGGTTTTTGCAGTACACGTCGGAAAAGGAAAACGCGTAGAGCAAGCCCCCCCGGCGACTGCCGATGGAGATTTGCCATCCCCCAACTCCTCGCTCTAGCAGGTGCGCGAGTGCGGCGGGCCCTATAGGCGTGACCGCAATGAGGAAGAGGACGGCACCCAAAACGGCCGCCGCCCCGAGCAGCTTTCTCTTCATTCGGATTCGAGGCGAGTCAGGGCCTTAGACACGTGGAAGAGCGAGTCGGGCAATGGCGCGTACGCCATGGCCTTGATCTCGCGGTCTAAGCGGAATACTTGGCTGAGCTTCTCTTTCTCGGGGAGCTTGACTGCGGCCGTCAAGGTGGAGCGCAGCGCGAAACCTTTGAGTTCCTCGGCGTTCTCTAGCTCCTCGCTTAGAGCTTCGTGATCTTCTAGCCCTTCCAGCCCTCCGCCGATTAGTGATGGATAGGACGTGCTAGCGTTCTGTAAGGCCATAAACGCGGCGATCTCCTGAAAGCCGGGGAAATCCTTGGCAATGCAGGCATCGTACGTGTAGCGGTTTTCGCGGCGCAGCTCTTGGGTTTTGGGGTCGAGGTAGCGGGCGCGCATCTGCGCGACGACCCGCCGACAGGGAATGCCAGCGATGCGCGCCGTGTCCCCCGGCACCTTGACCGCAAGGGCTCTCTGCGGCCCGCTGGGAGCGGCTTCCGGCTTGGCAACGGCCTTGCGCGCCGGAGGGGCTTTCTGCTGGACGAAGGTCTGGGCCGTCAGGTCGATTTCGTACACTTGCGCTTGGTCCAGCCGCAAAATGGTGCTGGTATTGAGAGACTGGCCCTGTCGCCGGAGAGCCTTCGCCATTTTTGCGTCGGCCTCAATCCGCTGCTCGACCCGCTGGCTTTTGCCCTTGATGTAGATTTTGTTGGTCGTTTTGCGCGCTCCAGTTTTGTCTTTGCCAAAGCCTCGATTGACGACCTCTTCCTCGAAATACACATCGGCACCGGCGACCGCCGCACTGACGAGCAATGCACATACCAGTAAAATCATGCTCGCACTCTCCTGTGGTAAGTAGGATGGAAGACGTGTGCCATATATAACACCATAGGGGAGGGAAAAGAGTCCCCATAAACGACAATAGAAGCATAATATAGCGAAACGCAGTTGCTAGCCCATAAACAAAAAAAGGCCCCTGCCCGCAAGGGCGAGGGGCCTCGGAGTTTCTTGCCGCGCCTGCTGTTACTCGTCTCCGCGCATGAGCAACAGACCCACTAGGTTTAGCACGGCGGTCGCGGCTGCTGCCACGTAGGTCATGGCCGCGGCATTGAGCACTCGCCGAGCCGAGCGCACCTCGTCGTTGGCTAGGTAGCCCTGCGAGAGGATGGCCATGGCCCGCGAACTGGCATTGAATTCCACCGGCAAGGTGACGATTTGGAACAGCACCGCGCCAGCGAAGAACATGATGCCGATATTCATCAGGCCGGTGGCCCCGAAGAACATCCCCGCTATAATCAGGGGAAAGCCCAGCGACGAGCCCAAGTTGGCGATGGGTAGGATCGCGTGCCGAAAGTTGAGCGGCGCGTAGCCGTGGGCGTGTTGGATCGCGTGGCCGACCTCGTGCGCTGCCACGGCCAAACCGGCTAGATGGTGCCCGTGGAAGTTGTCCGAAGAGAGGCGCACGGCTTTGGCGCGGGGATCGTAGTGATCGGAAAGCATCCCGCCCGTCTCCTCGACCGACACGTCGTAGATGCGTTGCTGGTGCAGGATGCGCCGCGCGGTCTCAGCGCCCGAAAGCTGCGCGGCCGAAGCCACTTGGCTGTACTTCTTGAAGGCGCTGCGGACCCGCATCTGGGCCCAAGCGACCAAGATCATCGGCAGGAAGAAAAACGGGTTGAAAAGAAACGAAAACATCTCCTCATCTCCTCAATAAGCGAAGGACTTCTATTAGGACGCTAAATGAACGCTCCAAGTTTCTAGCAGAATAACGAAAGCACCTGAAAATCGCAAGATCGGGGAATTAGATCTTCTCTTCAGCTTCAGCAGGAAGAGCAAGAGCCGGAGGCACAGCGACGCCAGCCGAGACGATCATTTTTAGGGCCTCTTCAACGCGGAGATCGGTGGGGCGCAATTGTTCGGGCGGCACGATGAGCATAAAGCCGGTGGTGGGATTGGGGGCCGTGGGCACGAAGATGCTGTGCGCCGGCACTACTTCGTCCTCGCGGGGAACGTTGCCGGCCAAAAAGCCCAAAGTCCACATCCCGATGCGCGGGTACTCGACGAGCACGACTTTCTCAAAGCCGGCCTTGCCCGGAGAGGTCAGCGACTCCATGAGCTGCTGGATGGGCGCGTAGATCGTGCGCACCAACGGCAGGCCCTCTAGCATTTCGCGCGCGAATTGCCACAGGCTGCGGCCAACCACGTTGGTGGCGAGCGCACCGACGACCCACAGGATAATAAAGGTCAGCACAAAGCCCAAACCGGGGATGTGGAACTCGTCGTAGCCGAACGGCTTAGCCACTTGGCCAATCAACGGTGCAGAGAAGCCGTCGGCCCAGTCGAACAGGAACTTGAGCACCCAGCCAGTAAGCCACAGGGGCACGATGATCGTCAGGCCGGCCATTATCGTGCGCCGCAGCCGCTGTAGCCGAGTGGGCCTTTTGCGGGGGGGCATATCACTCATAGCGTAAATTATCTTTCGTTGGCATTTTTTGAATATCCAATTGGTCAAAAATACTGTCAATACAAAGGATGCGCCCGCGCGCAAGGCTTACGTTTTTTGCGCAGTGGCCTATTTTATCCTCTATGACGGCTATTCTACTCAGCGGCGGCATGGACTCGACCACCTTGCTCTGGTGGCTAAAAGCGCGGCAACAAGGCCCCATCCACGCCATTAGCATTGACTACGGCCAACGCCACCGCGTCGAGTTGGAATGCGCCGCCCGCCTCGCTCGCCGCGCTGAGGTGGCGGCCCACGAGACGCTGGCGTTGGACTTGGCGGCCCTAGGGGGCAATCCGCTGACTGATCCCACGGTGGACGTGCCCACCGCTGAATCTAAACGCCAACGCGACACCGTGGTTCCCTTCCGCAACATGCTCTTTGCGACGCTAGCGGCGGCGTATTGCGCAACAAAGGGTATTGTCGATCTGTATATGGCACCGGTCAAAGACGACTACGCGGCCTACCGAGACTGCCGTCGCCCCTTTTACGACAGCCTCGCACAGAGCCTGCGCTTGGGGGCGGCCCACGACGCGCCTTGGGCGATCCACGTCCCTTTTGTCAAGCTATGGAAACGGGATATTGTGGCCATCGGGCTCAATCTCGGCGTTCCCTACGAAGAGACCCACACCTGCTATGAGGGCTTGCGGCCGGCCTGCGGCGTGTGCGACGCCTGCTGCGAGCGGCTCGCGGCCTTTGCGGAGAACCGAGCCTGCGACCCTCTGGCGTATGCCGCGGCTTCGACCAAAGCTCAGCCAACGGGTGAGCAGACGCCGTGACTGCCCAGATGCCAGCCGAAGAGCGCGCCGAGCGCCTGCCGGTGTGGAACGACTCGGGGCGCGTTCTGCAGATCAACGAGATTTTCTACTCGATCGAGGGCGAGGGCCTGCGCGTCGGCGAGCCTACGACCTTTGTGCGCTTGGCGCGCTGCAACCTGCGCTGCCCGTTCTGCGACACCGAGTTCGACCGCTTCACGCCCATGGACGTCGAGGACATTGCCACTGAGGTGGCGCGCCACCCGGCCGAATGGGTGTGCTTGACCGGCGGCGAGCCTTTGGGCCAAAATCTCGCGGCGCTGGTTGGCCGGCTCAAGGAAGCTGGCTACAAGCTCCACATTGAAACCAACGGCACGATCGCGCCCGATCCGGTGCTGTTCGAGCTGATTGACCACTGGACTGTGTCGCCGAAGTGCCACCCGGTCGTCGCTGGTTTCGCGCGCATTACCGAGCTCAAATACGTCGTCGGCCGGGCTTTTCGCGAGGAGCGCGTCGAGGAGCACCGCGCCGACTACGTCTATTTGCAGCCTGAATCCTCTGAGCCGCGCTACGTGCAGAAGGCCCTTGAGATCCTCAAGCGCCATCCGCGCTGGCGCCTTTCCACCCGCATCCACAAGACGCTCGGCCTGCCTTGAGCAAACATATCAAAGGAGATCTCATGCCCGACGTAGCTGAAATTTACAAGTTCGACGAGCTTACTTGGCCCGAAGTCAACCAAGCCGTGGCCATGGGCAAAATTCCCATCATACCCACTGGCTCGGTAGAACAACACGGCCACCACCTCCCGCTCAAGGTGGATCACCTGTGCGCCAACGCGGTAGCGACGGAAGCCGCGCGCCTAAAGCCCGAGCTCGCCCTCGTCCTGCCGCCCGTGAGCTACGGCTATGTTCACCACGTGATGGACTTTCCGGGTTCGCTCAACATTCACTACGAGCACTTCATCCAATACGTGCTCGACATCACCAAGAGCTTGGCCTATCACGGCTTCAAGAAGATGATCCTCGTCAATGGCCACGGGTCCAACCACAACCTTGTGGACATGGTCGCTCGGCGCACCATAGTCGAGACTGACGCGAGCTGCACGTTTTGCTCGTGGTGGCATTTGCTGCGGGTCCATCCCGACTTTGACAAAGAGTGGCGCGAGAGCGTGTTCCCGGGCGGCTGCTCGCACGCGTGCGAGCTGGAGACTTCGATGCTGCTGTATCTCGCGCCGGAGAGCGTGCGTCAGGACAAGATCAAGAGCGAGATCGCCAAGACGAACAAGCTCGGCTCCAAGTTCTTGTACACCGACCTGTTCAGTCACGGGCCGATGGGCTTGATCGAGTGGACGAGTCAGTATTCGGATACTGGGGTGATGGGCGAGGCGGAGAAGGCCACGGCCGAGAAGGGCAAGATCGTCTTTGAGGAGGCGAGCCGAAACTTGGCCGAATTTGTCGAGGAATACCACGCGATGAAAATCGAGCCGCGCACTCGTCATCAGGACCAGGAGCCGACGTTTCCGCTGTCGTTTCCGACGGATTAGGGTAGCGTTTAATTCAATCTATCAGGCGTCCGTTACGCAGCACCTACATGGAGGCACAACGCGATGAAGAGAACATTGACCATTGACTACGGAGATGAGGTCCTGCTGGCCTTGGGATGTTCACCCGAGCAATTCAGTGAAGAGGCCAAGCTCCTCGTCGCCATCAAGCTCTACGAGTTGGGACGGTTGTCCTCGGGGACGGCAGCCAAGTTAGCTGATATACCTAAGCCTTTGTTCCTAATGAAGCTAGCCGACTACGGCGTCGATTCCTTCCAACTAACCGAGGAAGACCTCCAACAGGACTTAGCTAGTGCCCGACGTCATCTGTAATACTTCTCCGCTTCAGTACCTACACCAAGCTGGCGCGTTACGTGATCCCATCGTCGCCGAGGGGGCAGAGCATCATCTGTCGATAAAACAAAGAGCCGACGTTTTCGCTGTCGTTTCCGACGGATTAGGGGAATGAAACAGGAATATGATTTTTCTAAGGCTGTGAGAGGGAAATTCTTCCGCGAGGGAGCAGAACTACAGCTACCAATCGAATCTCTACGGCACCTGCACCGCATCGAAGACGATGTACAGAGCTGGAAGTCAACGGATCTGCAAGGTCGCTCCGGGATCGGCCAAGGTCCACTTGATCGCGGCGATTAACGGGTGTTCGCGGTTATTCATCGTTGAGATTACTTTCCCTCTCCAGATAGCTCAAGTGCGTACTGTTTGATTTCGATAGATATCCACATACCGGCATCAATGAGTTGCTCAAGCAAGGGGGCGATCTTTGGAATTAAGTTCTGTTCTTTAGCACGCATCAAGATGCCAATGGTGCCTATAACGTGTAGCCCTAGTGCTTCAGCGGCATAGCGTGCGTCCAGATCATCTAGGATAATTTGGTCGGCCGATGTTTCTCTTGCCAATAGAATTGATGCACACTCACCATCGCCCAAGGATTTTAACTCGAATGGAATGGAATGGCTATCAGGTTTTGCAATGGTGATCCAAGAATAGTCCGTTATGTTTGGAACTGAGTACCCTGTTGATTTTCCCTGATTCAATTCTTGTTCAACAGCATCAGCGACTAGAACTTCATCAAAGAGTGTCTGGAGAATATCCAATTGGCCAATGCGAAAAAGATACTGTAGTGCAGATGTATCAACTACGCATCTTTCTGGCACTCTCGAAGTCCTTTTCCAACTCTTCACGGGTTAAGTTCGCAACAGGAACTTTGTACGACTTCAAAATATCAAAAAAGGCCACTCTGCCTAGGCCGGCGAGTTCTGCGGCTCGTCCTGAGGATAAACGACCAATTTCATACAGCTTTGCTGCCAAAAGTATCCGTGCTTCCTGTGCAAACTCATCAGGGGTTTCTTTTAGCGCATTTAGAATGTTGGCAGGGCATTCAATTTGTATGTTTACAGACGACATTTTGGGCCTCCAACAGGCGGCGAGGGCAGGTTACGTCAGAAAACATAGGGGGGTAAAAGGCGTTGTCAACAGAGCAGCGAAGCGGAGACCGCGCACCTCAACTCAGCGGTCGCAGCCGCCCCGCTTCCTCCACGTAACTCGCGCCGCACGCCGCACAAACCAGACTACCGCTCAGCGTGACGCCGCAGCGGCAGGCCCAGCCCGTCTGCCGCCCCGGCACGCCGGTTACCAGCGCATAGGCTGGCACGTCGCGGGTTACGACTGCTCCGGCACCAATGAGGGCATATTCGCCGATTTCGACGCCGCAGACGATGGTCGAATTGGCTCCTAGCGAAGCTCCCTTGCGTACCCGCGTCTCTTGGAACTCGCGTCGGCGGTCAACAAAAGCGCGGGGGTTGACGACGTTGGTGAATACCATTGACGGGCCGCAGAAGACCTCGGCTTCGAGCGTGACTCCCTTGTAGATCGAGACGTTGTTCTGTATTTTGCAGCCGTCGCCGATCACCACGCCGCGATCGACATAGACGTTTTGGCCGAGATTGCAGTTTTGGCCGATCTGGGCGTCGGGCATGAGGTGGCAGAAATGCCAGATATGGGTTCCCGCGCCAATGGTGACCGGCTCATCGACGCAGGTGCTGGGATGGACGAAGTATTCTTTTGCCATGCTGATCGAATATAAATTGTCCCTATCTATTTACCAACGCACCGACCAAATGGTCGGCGCAGAAACCCTTTGCATACGGAGGAAATTGTGAAACTAGCCACGTACTCTGCCGCTGGCGAACAGCGCGTGGGCGCAGTCGTCGGCGACGACAATATCGTCGTGGATCTCGCCGCTGCCGACCGCGTCTTGGCCCGCCGTGAAAGGCGCAAAACTCATCCCTTCTTTACCGATATGCTGGCCCTGCTCGGCGCTGGTGCCAAGGGCCTGCGCGCCGCCAAACAGGCCGCGGCGTATGCCGAGGATAAAGAACCTAACGGCAAAACTATCCACGCCCTCAACAAGGTCCGCCTCCGCGCTCCCATGCCCAACCCGCGCAAGGTCTTCTGCTTGGCCGGCAACTATCAAGACCACATTGAAGAGGGCGGCGGCAAAATGGATGCCCAGGACAAGGAAACCCCGCGCGTCTTTATGAAGCCGCCGACGACCACCGTCGTTGGCCCCGGGGACCGCATCCTCATCCCCCCGATTGCCAACAGCATCGACTGGGAAGGCGAACTGGCCGTAGTCATCGGCCGCAAGACCAAGGGCGTCAAAGCCAAAGACGCGCTCAGATACGTGGCCGGGTACACCGTTATGAACGACGTATCCGAGCGCGAGTTGGTTATCAAGAAGCGCACTGACAGCCGCCCGCGCGACGAGTGGTTCGACTGGCTCAACGGCAAATGGCTCGACACCTTTGCCCCGCAGGGACCTTGGATCGTCACCTCGGACGAGATCAAAGACCCCCAGGTTCTCGACATCAGCACGTACATCAATGGCGAGCGCAAGCAACACAACAACACCGGCCAGATGCTCTACCCGGTCAATAAGATCATCGAGTACATCTCGGCGATTATCACCCTAGAACCGGGCGACCTGATCAGCACCGGCACCATATCGGGCGTCGGAGCGACCACCGGCACCTTTATGAAACCCGGCGACAAGGTCGAAATCGAAATCTCCGGGATCGGCGTACTCAAAAACTCGGTCGCCAAGAGCAAGAAATAACCTCTTGGACTCAGCGTCTGCGACCACGGGCCAGGAAGGCGGGCTGCTCAGCCGCGCCTTTCTGGCCCTTTGTTTGATTTACTTCTTCGAGAGCTTCCTCGTCGCCCCCTTCCAAGCGCTCTTTCCCGTCTATATCGAAGCCGACTTGGCGCGACCGCCGTGGTTTACTGGGTACCTGCGCGGCTTGATGCTGCTCTTAGGCGGGATATTTGCCGTGGTCGCCGGCCGGCTCTGCGACCGCTTTGGCCGCAAGACGACCCTGATGATCGGCCTCGTCGGCAGCGCGTTCACCGGCTTGGTTTTTCGCACCGCAGACCCTTGGGGGCTCTCGTGTCTGCTCTTGGCGATGGGCGCGGCCAGCGGTCCGTGGTCCACGGCCGGGCAGAGCATCCTCATCACTGCGGTCTCCCCCGCTCGACTTGGTTTGGGCGGTGCCCTCTACTTTCTCAGCAATACGCTCGGCAATGCGCTCGGCAGCTTTTGTACCGGCTTGGTCAAAACCGCCTATTCATTCGCCCAGATTGGCGCTGTTATGAGCATCGGCATGGTCTCGGTAGTCGTCCTAGCTTTTGCGCTGTTGCCCGGCGATGCGCCTGGCCCGACTACTGCACAGACGGCGCGCCTCAATACGTGGACGGCCTACCGCCCGCTTTTGGGTCGCGGCAATGTGCATCTTCTGCTCAGCTTGCGCCTGACCATCACCACTTTTTGGGGCATGGCGACGCTGGCGCTGCCTCTGTTGATCTACCGAGTTGGCGAAAGCGAGTCCCTACCCGCGTTCTTTGCCGCTGTTTCACTGGTGGCTGCCGCCTGTTGCCAACTCAGCGTCGGTTATCTCAACGACCGCCTCGGTCGTACTGCACCGCTCCTCGGCTCGGCGTCCGGCGTCTTCCTCAGTGCCTTGGGATTGGCCCTGTGGCACGATTCCCTCGTCGGTCTCTTTGCCTGCGGCACTGCTCTCACTGCTACGGCGTGGGCTGTCTCGACGCTGATTCCCCGGCTCATCAACGACGTTGCCGCTGCCGAAGAAAAAAACCGCCTCGTCGGCTTGGGCCACTTCGCTTGGAGCGGCTCGATGGTGGTCGGCAGCCTGCTCGGCGGCTACCTGATCGAGATCAATGTCGCCCTGCCCTTCTATCTCGGCACGGCCCTTACGGTGCTCGGTGCACTGGGTGCCTTTGGCCTCTGCCGCCGTCTGGACGGCGCGGGGGTTACGGCTTAGACTAGGCGAATGCAAAAACTCCGCTTGTTCGTCATCACGATCTCGCATTTTTGCGTCGATAGCTACGCCACGATGTTGGCTCCGCTGTTGCCCCTGCTGAAGGTCAACTTGGGGCTAAGCTTGGCGCAAGTTGGGTTTTTGGGTTCCATCGTTTCTATATGCAATATCAGCCAACCGCTCATGGGCTTGTGGGCCGACCGCATGGCTTGGCGCTGGCTGATCGTCGGTGGCTTGGCCTTGGCGACCATCTTCTCCCCGCTCATGGGGCTGGCTCACAATTACCTGACGCTCGTCGGCATCCTGACACTCGGTGGGCTTGGGGTCTCCGCTTTCCACCCCCAAGTTTTTTCGCTGGCCGGCGAACTCAGCGGACCGCGCCGTTCCTTCGGCTTGGCGCTCTTTATCTTTGGCGGCACGCTGGGGCTGGGCCTAACGCCGCTGTGGGCACCTGCCTACACCAATTCCTTCGGGCTGGACTCCCTGCCCTATCTGTCCATTCCCGGCCTGTTGTTCCTCCTGCTTATGTGTCGCGCGGTGCCGCTGGGCAACCCCAACTTCTCCCACGGCAGAAGCACGGCCCAGTGGCGCAGTCTCGGCGATCAAGCGGGTCCTCTCGTGCTGATTACCGTGATCGTCGTTCTGCGCTCGGTGTCGGGGCTGGGCTTTGGCACGTTTTTGACGCTCATGGCCCAGGAGCGCGGCCTCGGTCTCGTCGCGGGCGGCATCCCCCTGGGAATCTACAATATTGCTGGCGTGGTCGGCGCGCTCATCGTGGGCTATTTGGCCGACCGCATCGATCCTAAACCGCTGGTCTGGGGATCGCTGCTGTGCTCGGTGCCGCCGCTCTTCGCCTTTATCTACGTCGAGGGAACGCTGGCCAGCTATACCCTGCTCTTTTTGGGCGGCGGCCTGCTGCTGTCTTCCAATTCGATTATGGTCGCCATGGCCCAAGAGTTTGCGCCGGAAAATACGGGCTTGGTCTCCAGCCTGCCGCTGGGCTTTAGCTGGGGATTGGCCAGCCTCGCGCTGCCGCTGATCGGCCATTTTGGCGACCAGATCGGCGTGGCTGAGACCTTGAAATACCTAGCCCTGCTGCCGATATTGCCCGCTGGGCTGGCCTTCTTCCTACCCAACCGCTCAACCGCAAAGGACGCCACGCTATGAGCTTGCTCATTTTAGACCCCGAGCAGAAGCAGTTCTTCGACGACAACGGTTATCTCTTGCTCAAAGGCTTCTATGGCCCGGCGGAGATGGAGCAGATGCGCGGCGAGTTTCATCGCTTGGTGACCGAGATCGAATCCCGGCCCAAGAACGTCAAATATTCCTTCATGGACGCGCCGGAAGGCTACGCGCCCGATCCCTTCAATCCGCGCAACGTCGCCGGCATGATGGATCAGACCTTGGCTGGCGACTACTGGTTCGATCAGTTCACCGAGCCGCGCATCGTCTCGGTTATGGTCGATCTGTTGGGCCCCGACCTCGATTTCCACAACGGCAAGATCCGCAACAAGCCCCCTGGCTTTGTCTGCACCCAGAGTTGGCACCAAGACTGGCCGTACGAGCGCCACACCGAGCCAGATTTGGCCGCGACCATTACGTATCTCGATCCGAGTGGATTTGAGGCGGGGGCCACCGAGGTTCTGCCCGGCAGCCATCTCAAGGGCGAATTCCCCACCGTAGAAAAGAGCCACACTATCCCCGACGAGTACGTTCCCGCCAGTGAGCAGGTCGTCTTAGAGGCCGAGCCGGGCGACGTGGCGATCATCCACGTCCTCGTCGTTCACCGCGCCGGCCACAACTACACCCCGCGAGCGCGCCACGCCATTATTAACGAGTACAAAACAGCGGCTACCATCGACCGGTGGGGCAACTCCTGCGCCTTTGCCGGCTTGCCTTTGGCTCGCAATGGTCAACTTCTGATGCCGCGCGTTTATCAGGGATGATGCGATCCCAACGCGCGCGCCGCCTTGATATTGTTACAAACCCCTACTATTAAATATGGATCGCTTATTTAGTCCGCCGACTCCGGAGGCCCCATGAGCAAAGCATTCTACGTCACCACGCCGATTTACTATGTCAACGACGTGCCCCACATCGGCCACGCCTATACCACTGTGATAGCCGATTTTCTCGCGCGGTTTCACCGACTCGACGGATTCGACACCTACTTCCTGACTGGCACCGACGAGCACGGGGAAAAAATTTATCAGGCTGCCCACGAGGCCGGCATTGACCCGCAGCAGTTTTGCGACCGCATCAGCCAGCGCTTCCGCGACGCTTGGCAGGTACTCGATATCTCCCACGACGACTTTATCCGCACCACTGAGGAGCGGCACAAGGAGGTTGTGCGCCGGATATTAGAGGCGGTGCACGCGGCTGGGGACATTTACTACGACGAGTACGAGGGGCTGTACTGCGTCGGCTGCGAGCGCTTTCTCACCGACAAGGAGCTGGTCAATGGCCAGTGCCCCGATCACCTGCGCGCACCAGAAAGTCGCCGCGAGGGCAACTACTTCTTTCGCATGGAAAAGTACCGCGATTGGCTGCGCGACTACATCCGCGATCACCCGGATTTTGTCCGTCCCACCGGGTACAGAAACGAGGTGCTGGCTCTGCTCGGCGAGCCGATTGGCGACCTGTCGATTTCGCGGCCCAAAGGCCGGGTGCCCTGGGGCATTGAGTTGCCGTGGGACGCCGAGCACGTGGCGTACGTGTGGGTCGATGCCCTGATCAACTACACTTCCGCACTCGGATTCCCCGACGACGCACGCTACCGCGCGTATTGGCCGGTGGCCCAACACCTGATCGGCAAGGACATTCTCAAGCCCCACGCGGTGTTTTGGCCGACCGTACTCAAAGCGGCTGGGGTGCCGCTGTATCAACACCTCAATGTCGGCGGTTTCTTGAAGGGACACGACGACGGGCAGAAGATGAGCAAGAGCTTGGGCAACGTCATTGATCCCTTTGAAATGGCGGAAAAATACGGCACCGACGCCGTGCGCTACTACTTGTTGAAGGACACGGTGTACGGACAAGACTCTTCCATTGGGGAACAATTTTTGGTCGAGCGCTACAACGCGGATTTGGCCAATGACTTGGGCAACTTGCTTTCCCGCGTCCGCGCCTTGCTCACGCGGCATACCGAGGGCGTTTTGCCCGCGCCATCGCAGCAGGAAGCCGACGAGGAGTTGATCGCGGCGGGCACTGCGCTGGTGGGGCAGGTGCGGTCCTTGGTGGGCCGGTTGCGGATGTTCGAGGCGCTGGAGACGGTGATGCAGTTCGTGCGGCAGCTCAATCGCTATTTTAACGACGAGGCTCCGTGGAAGTTGGCCAAAGACCCAGATGGGCGCGAGCGGTTGGGAACGGTGCTCTACAATATCGCGGAGGGGCTGCGTATTGTCTCGGTGCTGTTGGAGCCGGCCATGCCGAGCAAGGCGCGGCAGGTACGCGCCGATCTGGGGTTGGGAGATTATGCGTTCGCCGACCTAGAGGCTTGGGGTCAGGCCGCGCCTGGGACGAAAATACCGGCGAAAGCGGATATCCTCTTTCCCAAGTCGGAGACTGGAAAACCCAAACGACAAACGCCACCAAAGAAAGAGGCTCCACAAGTGGAACAGATTTCGATCGAAGAGTTTTCCAAGGTGCAATTGCGCGTAGCCGAGGTCAAAGCCGCCGAAAAGGTGGAAGGTGCCGACAGACTCCTCAAACTGACGCTCGACCTAGGCGACGAGACGCGCACCGTGGTCGGCGGCATCGCCCAGTGGTACCAGCCCGAGGACCTGCCGGGCCGGAAGGTGGTTTTGGTCGCCAACCTCAAACCAGCCAAGCTGCGGGGCATTGTCTCGGAAGGGATGATCTTGGCAGCCGAAGACGGCGATGGGAACCTCACACTAGTTGCGCCGGACCGCGCGATCGCCGTGGGGGCCGAGGTACATTAATCACCGACCTAAGTACACGACAGTAGAGGGTATGGGATGCTTCGCTCCGCTCAGCATGACAGGTGCTGACGCCTCATGTGGTCATGTTGAGCGGAGCGAAGCGGAGTCGAAACATCTTATTCCTCAATGCCCATGCGTAAACTGTCGTGTATTAAGATCACCGACAAACGGAAAAGAGAGGAAGATGGACAAAATTCGCGTGGGATTTATCGGCTGTGGTGGAAATGCCAGCGGGCACTTAGGGCGAGTGCTCGACATCCCCGAGGCCGAAGTGGTGGCGTTGTGCGATGTGGATCAGGCCAGCCTGCAGCGAGCCAAAGAGCGCAACTCTAAGGCCGCAGAGTTGCCGGAGTTTACCCACTACCAAGAGATGCTGGAGCAAGTCGAACTGGACGCGGTAGAGATTTCCACGCCGCACACATTGCACTTTGAGCAGATTATGGCCGCGCTGGAAAAAGGGCTGCACGTGCTGACTGAAAAGCCGATGGTCTGTACTGTCGATCACGCGCACCAAGTTATCGCCAAGGCCGAGGAGACCGGCAAGGTCCTGATGATCTCCTATCAACGGCACTTGCAGGCGCAGTACCGCTATGTGCGCAATCAGATCGCGGCCGGGGAATTGGGGGATATCCAGTTTATATCGGCGCTCCAAGACCAGAAGTGGTATCAGGGGACGATTGGGTTGTGGCGGCAGCAAATGGCGCTGTCGGGCGGCGGGCAGCTCAACGACTCGGGAAGCCACCTGCTGGACATCGCGTTGTGGATGACTGGGCTGGAGGTGGCAGAGGTGCAGGCCTACATGGAGTATTTCGATTCCGAGGTGGACATCAATTCGGCGTTGTCGCTGCGCTTTGGCAACGGCGCGCTGGGGACGATTGCGGTGGTGGGCAACTCGCCGGCCAGCGGAATTTGGGAGGACATCACCATCTGGGGGACTAAGGCCGTGGTCTATATGCGCCGGGGGGAGATCTTCTACAAGACCCAGCACAGCAACGAGGTGTACGAAGTAAATAACTTGCCCGGCTCGACGACGCCCGACCAGAATTTCATCGACGCGATTCTCGGCCGCGATCGGGTGGAGGTGCCCCCCGAATGCGGCCTGCGGGTCATTGAGTTGACCGAAGCGGCATGGGCCTCAGCCGCTAGCGGACAGCCGGTAAAAGTAAAAAGCATTTGACATGGTTCTGCGGCGTTTGGCATATTAAACGCAAGTCGAGTTCGGGGGCCACAAACCCCTGTTGCCGCCACGCTGAGGCTCGAGGCTATGCGAGCGGGCCAACCCGACTTTGCAACTGGCCGCAACGACGCGCAGAGTTGGAGTATGGATTATGAGGCGCGCACAAGCGAAA
This sequence comes from Candidatus Latescibacterota bacterium, assembly GCA_965116675.1. Lineage (GTDB taxonomy): Bacteria > Latescibacterota > UBA2968 > UBA8231 > UBA8231. The sequence continues at coordinate 3,553,209 of OZ220721.1, read as the reverse complement.
GGAGGTGGTCCATTGAGTAGTAATCGTACCGCAGGGAGGTTGATCACTTGATCAACTCCAGGTGATCGACTACCTGGTCAGAAGCACAGTCGCCTCGGCGACATAGCTTCTGAGAGTACAGCCGGGCGCACCCCACCTTAGTGGGTGCGCCCGGTTTTTTTGTCCGCGCTGCACTGAGTTGGTTCCCACTCGGTATTTTTGCCATATTGTCCGCGAGGAGGCCGTCTATGAAACGCATTGCCAAGCCCGCAGGGGCCTATAATATCGTAGTAGAAGAGGTCGAGACCCCGGCCATTACCTCGACCGAGATTTTGATTCGCGCCGAATGTTCGCTAATCAGCCGAGGATCGGAGATTTGGCGGCGCTACGTGCGCGAAGAGGCTATTGATCACCGCTCCATGGGCTACTCGCTGGTGGGCCGGGTCGCGGAGGTGGGCGCGGAGGTCGAAGAGTTCAAAATCGGCGATCTGGTCGCGGCTCTCGCGCCGCACGCCGAATACGTGGCGGTCGAAGTCGCAGCCAGCCGGCACCAGCCTGCGGCCGTGCGCTTACCGGCGGGTCTGTCGCCCGAGGCGGGCACCTTCTGGCCGCTGGGAACCAGCTCGGTCCTGTGGATGTGGGAGACTGGGGCCGGGCCGGACGACGTCATGGTCATTCAGGGACAGGGATTGGTCGGCAGCGGTTGTATGCAGGCGGCCAAGGCACAGGGCGCGGGGCGCGTCATTGGAATTGACACTTTGCCCTTGCGCTGTGAACTGGCGCGCGAGTTAGGAGCCGACGCGGTGATAGATGCCAGCGCTGGCGGCTCTGTTGCACAGGTCTTAGAGCTGACGAACGGGAAGGGTGCCGACATCGTGGTCGAAGCCGTGGGTGGGCGGGCCGGAGCGCAGGCTTTTGCCGAGGCGCAGGACATGCTCAAGAGCGGCGGCCTCTTGCAGGTGCTGGGCCTGTACGAAAACGAACCCCTGCCGCTCTATTCGGAAAAAATCATGGGTAAGCGCCTCATAGGCAGCTACCTCGACGCCAGTCGGCGGCCCGAAGGATCGGCGCGTACGTTAGAGCTGCTGGCTACGGATCAAATCCAGTTCGCCAAGATGATCACCCACCGCTTCCCCTACACCGAAGCGGCAGCGGCCTTCGATCTGCTCTACAATCGGTTGGGCGAGACGATGGCGGTATTGTTGACGTGGGACAACTAACTCAGGAGACAAAGACGACGATGAGTAGAAGCATAGAGAATCTCTTCCGCGCCCCCTACGGGGTGCCCAATGCGCTGCAAGTAGTAGAAGAAGGATTGTGGATTACCGACCAAATTACCGACCGGGTGGCGCTTATTGAAATCGCCGAGCCGTCTGAATACGGCGTCACCCGTCTGATCCGCGATATCCCCAGCGAGTCGTCCAATACTAGCGGCATGGCTTGGGGAGGGGGTTCGCTGTGGCTGGCGGCCAACGGGGCGGGTACGCTCTGGCGGCCCGCACGGCCGACGGACGCTGAGCAAGGCGCGGGAGAAATTTTCGAGGTTGATCCAGACACTGGCGCGACCCGCAATCGCTATCCAGTACCCGGCGGAGGTGGGGTACACGGGATGGAGTACGATCCATTTGAAGAGGGCCATGTGTGGATTACCACACTCAAGAGTCAGACGTTGAGCAAAGTCAAGATCGCCGGTTGGTCGGTCGAGCACGTGCTGGACCTGCCCTACGGGCGCGCGCACGGCGTGGTGCGGGTCGCCGACGGTATCTGGGTGGTACACACATCCGACCGCGCAATCGTCAAGCTCGACGTGGAGAGCGGGGCCGAGTTGGATCGAGTCGTGGTGCCCGATAGCGATCCTCAGCCACATGGTCTGTCGATTTTTGGCGAGGATTTGATCTATTGCGACGCCACGTCTGGATGGGTCACTAAAATCAGCCTGTGAGGATGGTGTGATGACGCGCATAGCAACGTCGTCTTGGAGCTTGCACAGGACGTTAGGGGCGTCGATGTACCAGTGGCCCGACCCCAAGGGCGAGCCGGTGCTGGAAGGGGCAGGGCAGGGCGATCTCACCTTGTTAGAGCTACCGGAGCAGCTTGCCGCACGCGGCATTGGCCTGTTGGAGATTTGCCACTTCCACTTCCCGCGACTCGACGATGGCTATATCAGCCAGTTGCGGCAAGCACTTGCCGACAGCGGCGTCGAGCTCTTTAGCGTGCTGATTGACGCTGGGGACATCGCGCATCCTGATGCGGCTCAACGCGCAAAGGAAGTGGCTTGGGTGCGCGAGTGGATGGAGATTGCCGCCCGCTGCGGCGCGCAGTGCGTGCGGGTGATCGCTGGGGAAGGGAACGACGGCGAAGCCGTGCAGGTCAGCGCGGCAAATTTGCGTGCACTCGCCAGCTTTGGTTGCACCTTGGGTATTAGGGTAATGACGGAGAATTTTCGGACGCTGGGTACGTCGGTCGGAGCGCTCAACGCGGTCCTCGACTTATGCGAAGGCGAGGTCGGTCTGTGTGCTGACTTCGGCAACTTCAAAGGACCGGACAAATATCGCGATCTGGCGGCGATTCTGCCGAGGGCGACTTCTGTGCACGCCAAGGCCGATTTTTCCAAAGCGGGCCAGATGGACCGCGAGGATTTTGATCACTGTCTCCGGCTGGCTAGGGATGTGGGGTTCGCCGGGCCGTACTCGCTGATTTTTTCTAGTCCGGGAGACGAGTGGGAGGGCATAGAGAAAACGCGGGAAGTGGTCGAGGAATGGCTGTGAGTAAACGGGGGAAAAAGTACTGGCTCGTCAAGTGCGAATTCGACGAGTGCTCCTTTGACGAGTTGAAGCAGCGTCCGCAAAGCACGGGCTACTGGCGGGGTGTGCGCAACTACCAAGCGCGCAATCTCATCCGCGACGACATGGAAGAGGGGGATCTGGCGTTCTTTTATCACTCTAACTGCGACGAGCCGGGGATTGCTGGAATTGCGACGATTACAAGAGCGGGGTATCCCGACCCAAGTCAGTTCGACGATAAGCACGACTACTACGACGAAAAATCCACCGAGGATGAGCCGCGCTGGTTTTCCTTCGACGTGAAGTGGAAACGCAAATTCAAACGGTTTGTCCACCTCGCCGACCTCAAAGCCAACGACAAGCTCGCCGACATGAGGGTAGTGCAGCGGGGGCAGCGGCTCTCGGTCCAGCCGGTCGCCGAGCAGGAGTGGAAGGAAGTCTGCAAAATGGGAGGCGTCAGTTTGGCGTGATGCGCTGCGAGTGCAAAGAGGAGCGTATGAGGAGGTTTGAACATGGCGACCAGCGGAACCATCTACAATGATTCAGTCTTTCGCAAACCGAGATACGGAACGACTATTCTATACCGAAAACAATCGCCGTTTTGCGGCCATATCTCGCGTTGCGTTAAGGAAGCTAATACAGATGAATCAAGCTCGTACTCTCAGCGACCTTGCCGTTCCGCCGGGTAATCGCCTAGAGGCTCTTAAAGGCAACCTGTCAGGCTTCCACTCTATTAGGATCAATGACCAATGGCGTATCATCTTTCGGTGGAGCCATGACGGACCGGAACGGGTAGCCATTGTAGATTACCATTGACAAGCCCCTTGTAACGTCATAGGGTGTGAGAACATGAAAAACCCAATTACACCTGGTGAGATTCTGCTAGAAGAATACCTCAAGCCCATGGGGATTTCGCAGAATGCTATGGCCCGCGCCATCGGTGTCGCCCCACGGGCAATCAACGAAATCGTCCACGCTAGGCGTTCGATTACTCCTGCGATGTCCATTCGCTTTGGTGCGTTCTTCGATCAGTCCGACGAATTTTGGTACGGGCTCCAAGTCGAGTGCGACTTTCGCAAACTAGCCCGAGAAAAAAAGAGGCTTATCGACGGCATTCGCCCGGCTTCGACGCTGATCCAGACGCGCTGACTGCGCGACGGTACTGCTCTGGAGGTCTATCGGTCGCTGAGCAGGACCTTCTGTCGGCCTAGGTCGCGCTTATAGAATGGGCGCGACATTTTCTCGTCGCGCTGTCTACAGCTTCGCGATCCTCTCTGTCAGCTAATAGATACGATGACGCGATTCTGAGCTAGCTACTTGGGACAGGATGACCGATATGTTGTTTGCCATTGATAGGAACCTCAGAGGTACACAAGCTAAGGAAAGACGAAATGGCTAATTTGCCCCTCATCGTCCTAATCGGCGACTCGATCCGCATGGGTTATCAGGACCATATCATAAGCCAGTTGGCGGGCCGAGCCGAGGTTTGGTCACCCAAAGAAAACGGCGGTGATAGTCGCAATGTGCTCGCCCATCTGGACCAGTGGGTTTTCTCTCGCCAGCCGGATCTGGTACACGTCAATTGTGGGTTGCACGATTTGAAAAGGGCCTTTGGTGCAGCATCCGAAGTTCCCTTGGCCGAATACGAGGGCAACGTGCGCCAGATATTGCAAAGGCTGCAACGCGAGTTGAACGGGGCCGTCGTTTGGGCCACCACCACGCCGGTGGATGAAAATTGGCACCACCAGAATAAAGGTTTCGACCGCTTGGAGGCCGATGTAGACGCCTACAATGCGGCTGCCCGCGCCGTGGCGGTGGATCTGGGGGTGCCGATTGACGACCTCTTTGCCGTTGTTGAACGCGAGGGAAAGGCGCGGCTTTTGACCCAAGACGGGGTGCATTTTACCGAGGAGGGATCGCAGCTATTGGGGCGCGTGGTGGCTGAATGCGTTTGGGGGCATCTGTCGGACCGTTGACTATGGAAGCGACCGTAGTGCAATTAGCACAGACGCGGCAGGAGCGGGCGCAGCAAATCGCCGCAGCCGGAGATCTTGGGGTGCTGGGCCGCCGCATCGACACCACGGTATCTGAGGCGCTCGTCCTGGGGCTTTGGTTGCAAGGCGTCAGGACTTTCTTTTGCGTCTTTGGCCACGGCTCGACTGAGATCGGCGAGGTCTTGCGGATTTATCAGGACGCAGGGCTGGTGCGCGTCTGTGGGGTGCGCAGCGAAATCGAGGCGTCGCACGCGGCCGCGGCCCTGCGCTGGGTGCGCGGCGAAAAGGCCGCGGTCGTCACCTCGATCGGTCCGGGTGCCCTGCAAGCGCTGGCGGCCTCTATTGTCCCGCGCTCGGACGGGTTGGGCATCTGGTATCTGCTTGGGGACGAGACGACCCAAGACGAAGGGCCGAACATGCAGCAGATCCCCGGGACCGAACAAAACGCCTTCCTGCGGCTGTTTGGCACCATGAGCCGGGCGTACTCGCTGCACACGCCGCTGGCGCTTGCCACTGCGCTCCGGCGCGGACTCAACGCAGTGGATCATCCGCATCAGGCCGAGCCGTTTTTCTTGCTCTTGCCGCTCAACGTGCAACCAGCGGAACTGGCGCAGTTCAATTTGGACGAACTGCCCTTGGGCGCACCGCCAGCGTTGGGTGTAGCCGGGGGCCGCTACGAAGAGGCGGCAGCCGCTATTGCCGCGGCCGAGCGCGTCGTCGTCAAGGTCGGTGGTGGTGCGCGTGGGGCCGGGCCGGAGTTGGCTGAGTTGTTAGAGTTAGCCGATGCAGTGGCGGTGACCAGTCCCTTAGTCTCCGGCGTCTTGCCTTACGACCATCCGCGCAACATGACCGTCGGTGGCAGCAAAGGATCGATTTGCGGCAACTATGCGATGGAGGAAGCCGATTTCTTGATCGGCGTTGGCTCGCGCTTTGTCTGCCAGTCCGATTCGTCGCGCACGGGCTATCCGCACGTGCAGGGAGTCGTCAACATTAACACCGATCCAGAAACTGCTACTCACTACGGCAAGACTATGGCCTTCGTCGGCGATGCGGCCGGGACGCTGCGAGAATTGAACCGCGCACTCAGCGCGAGCCGCGTGCAAAACGGCTCTCCTTCGGCTTGGTTGCAGGCTTGTAGCGACAAGAAGCGAGAGTGGGGGGCGTTTAAGGCCGTGCGCTATCGGAAGTCGGTGCTGTACGACGAGATGTGGGACGCGGAGGTTATGACACAGCCGACGGCCATCAAGGTGGCCACGGATTGGGCGCGCGCCCGCGACGCGGTGTGTTTTTTCGACGCCGGCGACGTGCAGGCCAATGGCTTCCAAGTCGTAGAGGACGATCGCTTGGGCCGCACCTTTACCGAGACTGGGGCCAGCTATATGGGGTTTGCGGTCTCGGCGCTGTTGGCCACTGCGGTAGCTGCCGATCCGTTCTACGGGTTGGCCATTAGTGGCGACGGGTCTTTCACCATGAATCCGCAGGTGCTCATCGACGGGGTAGAGCACGGAGCGACCGGGTGCATCCTGTTGTTGGACAATCGGCGGATGGGGGCGATCTCGGGTTTGCAACTGGCCCAGTACGGGGCTGACTGTGGCACCTGGGACCGCGTGATCGTTGACTATGTGGCTTGGGCGAGTGCAGTGGAGGGCGTAGCTGCGTTGAGCGGCGGGTATTCGCCCGAGTCGCTGGAAAGGGCATTGGACCAGGCGCGGGCGCACGGCGGCTTGTCGCTGATACACGTTCCCGTTTATTTCGGATCAGACGAGCGCGGGGCCTTGGGGGCCTTTGGCCGCTGGAATGTTGGCAACTGGTGCGCCGATACCGAGGCGCTGCGCCACGAGATTGGACTTTAACAGCCGGAGGAAATCGCATGAAAATTGCCATGTTGCACGGTCCGCGCGATTTGCGGATTGAAGATTTGACGCTGGACACGGAGAACTTGGAGGACGACCAGATTTGGGTGGAGACGGAGATTACGGGATTTAAGATCGGCACCGACCGCGGCAACTACGAAGGGGCCGAACAGGTGCCCGGGGCACCGGATTTTCCGCGCTGGGTGGGCGACAGCAACCTAGGCGTGGTGCGCGGTGTCGGCAGCAAGGTCACTAAGTTCGCGGTGGGGGATCGGGTGGTGTCGCGGCATCCCCATCAGTCGGCGTACGTGGCGCGGGACAGCGAGAGCATCGTCCACGTGCCGGACGGGGTTGAGGCCGAAGACGCGGTGTTTGCCCATTTGTACGCCTTGAGCATGCATTGCTACACCAAGGCGTTTTTCGCGCCCGGCGAGACTGTGGCCGTGGTGGGGTTGGGCGTATTGGGACTGGGGGCCGTGGCGCTAGGCCCGCTTTTTGGCGCGCGGGTTGTAGGGCTGGGCAACAGCGCGGTGCGCTTGGACATGGCGCGCCAGATGGGGGCGCACGAGGCTCTGTTGTCGGACGACCCCGAGTTGGAGGCCAAGCTGGACGAATTTACCCACGGGCAGGGGATCGACTTGGTGATCCTGACGGCTAACCCTTGGCCGGCGTATCGCACGGCGATGGAAGTAGTCCGAACCAACGGACGGGTGTCCGTCGTCAGCTTGCCCGGGCGGGGCGAAGAACCGCTAAGTTTTAACCCGTTGGACATGCGCTGGTTTTACTTCAAGGGCGTTTCAATCGTCGCCGTCAACGACCGGGCTGGGTCGCTGTTTCCGCCGCCGGAAGGAGACCACTTTGACAACGACGGCCGCTGCGTCCACGTGCTCTCGCTGATGCAGGAGGGCAAGCTCCAGCCGAGCCGCTTGGTCACCCACCGGCTACACTACTCGGACATGGTCCAAGCCTACGAAATGGCGTACCACCGCGAGAAAAACATGCTCAACGTGGTGTTCAACTGGAAGGACTGAAGCGCGTATGGACCTGCTGCCGACGACCAATGCCAACGGGCGCGACGTCATCCCGATGACCGAGGCCCAGAAGTACCTCTTCGACCTCAAGGGGTTTATCCTCTTGCCCGCGCTGTTGAGCGAAGAAGAGCTGGTGGCGATTCGCGCTCACCAGATGAAATTTCTCTACGAGCGCGAGTCCCTGCCGCCGAACGAGCGCGATAATCACGGCGGTCCGTCGCAGATCTTGCTCGATCACCCGGCGGTAGTGGGCGTACTCAACGAAGTGCTCTCGCATCAGGCGCTGGCCAGCGAAGACTGCTATGGGTTCCGCTACGACCACACCTATACCAGCCATCGCCAAGCTGGGCACGACAACTTCGGCCCGCATGGCGGTGGTGGGTACTTCAACTTTCGCGGCAACTCGCACATCTACCAGATGCAGTCGGGCAAGGTGCATTCCGGGCTGACGCGGGTGGTGTGGGAGCTCAACGAAGTCGGCGAGGGCGATGGGGGCACGCTTTTTCTCCCGGGCAGCCACAAGGCCGCCTTCCCCCGGCCCGACGAGCTGAGCGAGCGCGACAGTGCGCTGTGGGAGAGCTATACCTGTCCGGCGGGTTCGGCGGTGATTTTCACTGAGGCCCTGTGCCATTCGGGTACGCGCTGGACCAATGAGCAGCGCGACCGGCTGAGCTTGTTCACCTGCTACGACACTGTCAATTCCAAGTGGGGCAAAGGGTGTCCATCGGCCGAAGTGATCGCCTCGTTTCCAGAGAAGCGCCGCACGCTCTTCCGGGGCGTGTGGCACGGGATGAGCGACGTGCCCGGTATCAACAAGTACTACGAAGCAGCTAACCAAGCCGTTTGACGCGACGAAAGAATTCTACATGAGCGAAAAAGTTCTCTTCCTGCTCGATGGGATGGCCCTCGTCTATCGGGGCCACTTCGCGATGATCCGCAATCCGCGTATGACCTCAAAGGGCATGAACACGTCGGCTGTTTTTGCCTTTGCCAATACCTTGCTCTCCATCATCGAAAAGGGCGAGCCGACGCACATCGCCGTTGTCTTCGACACGCCTGAGCCCACGCACCGGCACCACAAGTACGAAGAGTACAAAGCCCAGCGCGAGGCCATGCCCGAGGATCTGAGCCAAGCACTGCCTTATGTGTTCCGGCTCTGCGAGGCGTTTAACATCCCGGTCTTGCGCGAGCCGGGGTGGGAGGCCGACGACGTGATCGGCACGTTGGCGAAGAAGGCCGAGGCCGAGGGATTTGCGACGTACATGGTCACGCCCGACAAGGACTACGGCCAGCTCGTTTCCGAGCGGAGTTTTATGTACAAGCCGGGGCGCGGCGGCGATGAAGCCGAGGTTTTGGGCGTGCCGGAGATTCTCGCTCAATGGCAGGTCGAGCGGATCGACCAAGTGATCGACGTGTTAGGGCTGATGGGCGATTCTTCGGACAATGTGCCCGGCGTACCGGGGATCGGCCCCAAGACGGCGCAAAAGCTCATCGCTGAGTACGGCAGCGTCGAAGAGTTGCTGGCGCACACTGACCAGCTCAAGGGCAAGCAGAAGCAGAACGTAGAGGAACACCGGGAACAGGCCCTGCTTTCTAAGGAGCTAGTCACCATCGAGTGCGATGTGCCATTAGACGCGGGGCTGGCGGATTTAGAAAAAAAGGAATGGGATCGCGAGAAGCTGGAAGTCCTCTTCACTGAATTGGAATTCAATACGCTGGGTCGGCGGCTTCTCGGCGACGAGTTTAGCGTTGAAAAGGAGCAGGCCCACGGCCCGCTCAAAGGGGTCGCGGATGTGGAGCACGACTATCAACTCGTTGATACGCCCGACAAGCGACAGGCGTTGATCGCGGCGCTATTGGAGCAACCCACGTTTTGCTTTGACGTTGAGACCAATGGCCTCGACGTCCGACAATGCAACCTGATTGGCTTGGCCTTTTCGTGGGCACCGGGTACGGGTCACTACGTGCCGCTGTCTAGGGAGCGGGCCGAGGTGCTGGCCGTTTTGGAGGAATTTCGCCCGGTGTTTGAAAGCGGGCAGTGCGAAAAGATCGGCCACAACCTCAAGTACGATCTCGGCGTCCTCCGCTGGCACGGCATGCGGGTGGAAGGCCCGTTCTTCGACACGATGCTGGCGGCGACCTTGGCCGAGCCAGAGCTGAGGCGCAGCATGGACGAGCTGGCCAAGAGCCTGCTCTCCTATTCACCCAAGCCCATATCCGAGCTGATCGGCGAGCGCGGTGGTGAGCAGCTAACGCTCTTGCAGGTGCCGGTGGAGCAAGTGGCTGAATACGCCTGTGAGGACGCGGACGTTACCTTCCAACTCGCTGCGGCGCTGCGGCCGAAAATTGAGGACATGGACCAGCAGCGCGTTTTTTACGAGATCGAAGCTCCGCTCCTGCCGGTGCTGGTGGATATGGAATTCGAGGGCATCCGCATGGAAAGCTCGGCCTTGGCTGCGCTGTCGCGGCAGTTTGAAGAGGCCATCGAACAGGCTGCCGAGCGCGTCTTTGAGCTGGCCGGGGAGCGCTTCAACCTCAATTCGGGCAACCAGCTAGGCACTATTCTCTTTGAGAAGATGGAGCTGGACCCCAATGCGCGGCGGACGCAAAAGACCGGCCAGTACCAAACCAGCGAACAGATTTTGCGTCGGCTGGCCAATCGCCACGAGATCGCGCGGCAGGTGCTCGAATACCGCTTGCACACCAAACTCAAGTCAACGTATGTCGATCAGCTTCCCGGCGCGGTCTATAAGGCCACTGGGCGCGTCCACACCAACTACGAGCAGCTAATGACCGCCACCGGGCGCATGAAGTCCGACCGCCCGAACCTCCAGAACATCCCCATCCGCAGCGAACAGGGGCGGGAAATCCGCCGCGCCTTTGTGCCGCGCAGCAGCGAATACCTGCTCTTCTCAGCCGACTATTCGCAGATCGAGTTGCGGATCGCCGCCGCGCTCAGCCGCGACGAGGGGATGCTGGACACCTTCAACAGCGGCGGCGACATCCACTTCGCTACGGCCGCAAAGATCTACCAAGTCGCAGAAGATCAAGCGACCCCCGAGATGCGCCGCCAGGCCAAAACGGTCAACTTCGGCATTATCTACGGGATCTCACCTTTTGGCTTGGCCGAGCGGCTCGACATTCCGCGCTGGCAGGCCTCCGAGCTAATCGATCAGTACTTTGCCCAGTATCCAGGGGTGCGGCGCTATCTCGACGAGACTGTGGAGTTCGCCCGCGACAAGGGGTACGTCGAGACGGTGACTGGGCGGCGGCGCTATTTGCGCGACATCAACTCGCGCAATGCCACCACTCGCAAAGGAGCCGAGCGCAATGCGATCAATACTCGCATTCAGGGCACGGCCGCGGATATGATCAAGCTGGCGATGAGCCGCATCCACCGGCTGCTGCGCGAGGGAGGGTTCCGCTCGGCCATGCTGTTGCAGGTCCACGACGAGTTGGTTTTTGACCTGCACAGGGACGAGGTGGAGACCCTACCGCCGCTCGTTGCGCGCGAGATGCGCGAGGCTCTGCCGATGGAGGTGCCGATAGAAATCGAGATGGGCACTGGCGAGACTTGGCTGGAGGCGCACTGAGGGTCTGCGAACTACGAGCAAGGTCTATTCTGGTCGCGCCGAAATGGTGGACTTTTGCGGTTGTCCGACAACCGAGGTCGGCGAGATAGCAAAACACACAACAGAGAAAGGCACTAGCAACAATGGGCGAGCGCATTCGCGGCTTTGGTAGCGACAATCACGCCGGGGTCCACCCCGAGGTCATGGCGGCCCTACAGCGAGTCAACGTGGGGCACGTGCATTCCTATGGGGACGATCCCCACACGGATGAAGCCGTCGCGCTGTTTCGCGAGGTGTTGGGGTCGGAGGTAGAGGTTTTCTTGGCCTTCAACGGCACTGGGGCCAATGTGACGGCCCTCACCGCACTCACGCGCTTTTACGACGCGGTGATCTGCTCGGACACGGCACACCTTCACATCGACGAGTGCGGTGCTCCCGAACAGGTGGCCGGCGTCAAGCTACTGACCGCGCCAGCGCCCGACGGCAAAATTACCCCCGAGGGAGTCGCCGCCCATATTGCGGGTCGCGGCGACGAGCACCAAGTGCGTCCCCGCGTGGTGTCGATTACCCAGGCTACGGAACTGGGTACTGTTTATGCGCCGAGTGAGATTCGCGCCCTCGCCGATTGCGCCCACGAGCATGGGTTGTATTTGCACGTCGATGGGGCGCGGATCGCCAACGCAGCCGTGGGCTTGGGTTTGGAACTGCGGGAGGTTACTGGGGATTGTGGGGTTGATGTGCTGTCGTTTGGCGGCACCAAGAACGGCCTGATGCTGGGGGAAGCCGTGGTCTTTTTTAAGCCTGAGCTAGCCGAACACTATCGCCGTGCGCGCAAGCAGGGGATGCAACTGGCCTCTAAGATGCGCTTTGTCGCCGCGCAGTTTACGGCCCTGCTGACCGACGACCTGTGGCGTCGAAGCGCCGAGCACGCCAATACTATGGCGCAGGTGTTGGCCGAGCGAGTGCGGCCCATTCGCGGGGTGGAGGTGATCTATCCAGTGCAGGCGAATGCCGTGTTCGCGCGGTTGCCAGTAGAAGTGATTCCCATTTTGCAGCAGGAGTTTTTCTTTTATCCCTGGAATGCCACGCGAGGCGAGGTGCGCTGGATGACCTCGTTCGACACTGAGGCAGAGGACATAGAGGCGTTTGCGACGCTGATTGAAGAAACCATGACAGAAAGGAACGCATCGTGATTATCGATACCCATACTCACTTTTACGATCCCACGCGGCCGGAAGGCGTGCCTTGGCCGCCGGCTGACAACGAACTGCTCTACCGCACGGTATTGCCCGAGCACCACCGCGCCCTCGCCGCGCCCGAAGGGGTGACCGGGACGGTGGTGGTGGAGGCTAGTGCGTGGCTGGCGGACAATCAGTGGATTCTGGATTTGGCCGCTGACGACCCTTGGATCGTCGGGCTGGTGGGCCACGTCGATCCCAACCGGGAGGACTTCAAAAGCGACATCGACCGCCTGGCGGGAAATGCGCTCTTTCGCGGCATTCGCTGCGGTGGCGGGTATTTTGCCGACTTGGAGGCTGGGTCTTTTCTCGCCGACATGGAGCACCTCGTTGCGCGGGACTTGAACCTCGACGCGCTGGTGGGGCCGGCGGACTTGGCTCAAGTGGTGGAACTGGCCCGGCGGCTGCCGGAATTGCGCATCGTCATCAATCACTGCGGTGGGGTTGGAGCCGACGGCGGCGATCCCGATCCGGTGTGGTTGGACGCCATAGCGCAAGCGGCCGAACAGCCGCAGGTCTTTATGAAGGTCTCGGCGATCATGGAGCAAAGCAGGGTGGAGCCGGTGCCGGAAGAGCTGGATTTTTATCGCCCAATTCTCGACGCCATGTGGGACGCCTTTGGCGCAGACCGCGTGATCTACGGCAGCAATTGGCCCGTCAGCGACCGAGCGGGGAGTTTCAAGGCCGCCATCTCCATTGTCAAAGCGTACTTTGGCGAAAAGGGCGTGACCGAGAAGTACTTCTGGCAAAACAGCAAGGTCGCCTACAAGTGGCCAGACCGCTAAGGAGGCCATTGTGAAATTTTGGGTTTTCACCCACAGCGACCAGCCCCTCGAACACTGGCTCGAAGGCTATAAGCAGCGCTTTGACGCTTGGGAAGAAGGGGGCGTGGAGGGCATTATCGTCGGCCGCATGCAGTTTAAGCAGGACGATGGTTCGATTATCTCCAGTTATCCGGTAAATACCAAGCTCTACGCCGAGCACGGCGTTGAGCCGCCGGAGGATACGCCCCGTGATTTAGAAAAAGAGAAAAAGCTCCAAGGCATGATGGACGATGCGGCAGCGCGCGGCTGGCAGATTATGACTTTTGGCATGGGGCGCGGCGGGCTGGTTGGGCTGGAGGATTTGATCGCGTTCTATCCGCAGGTAAAAGGCGTCATTATCGACGGCCCCGGCGAAAACCACTACGAGCTAGCGTTCCACCACGGCGGGGAGTTGCTGGAGCTTCGACCCGGTGAAGATCAGCTCTTTGCCGGCATGGGGGCCGATGTCGGGCGGATGCAGCGCGGCATTGACCATCTGCAGCAGGCTCTGTGTCGGCTGACGCCTCAGCGGGTGCGCTACCTCGCCCAAGGCGGCCTGTTTTCGGTGCTGAATTTGATTGACCTCGATGAGGATGGGCTGTATTGGTTGCGGATGCGACAGGAGAAGTCGCGCCGCTCTTGGGAAGAGGCTCGCACAATTGTCGATCAAGCCTCGCGCAAGATCGAGTTGGGTGGGATTCCGCGCACGGCTGTCTTTTCTGGGTTGACTGGGCAGGACTACGAGCGGATGGCTGGGTATTTCGATTATATACTGCCCAAGCACTACTACTGGCATCGCGGGTTTGACGGCCTGTACGGCACGGTGGCGCGTTGGGTGCAGACGCTTGGGGAGTGGAATCCGGGACTAACGGAAGGAGACGCTTTTGCCGTGGTCCAGGCGCTTTTTGGCATCAAATTGCCTGGGGTGCGGACGCTTTTTGACTTGGAGGCGGGCTTTCCCGACGAGTTTTTCAGCGAGGTCGTGTACGGCGAGACGCGCCGGGCCATAGAGGCGGCTGGTGTCGATAAGGTGATTTGCTGGGTCTCGACTGGTCGCACGCCGCACGCTGGCGACCCCATGCCCGCGCGCGATCTGCTCGGCATTTTGCGGGCGTCCGAGGCGGCTGGGCTCAAGCGGTTTGTCTTTCATCCAGAGGTTATGGGCGCGTCTGAGTGGCGGGTTTTGACGGAAGTGTGCGGGACGCCGTGGCGCGAGGATCCGAGCGGGTATTGGCCTTCGGGGACTGAGAAGCCGGATGCTTTTAATGGGGGACGCAGGAAATAGGGCACTTGGAGAAAGATGCAATTCTGCGACAGCTTGTTGCAGAATTTCTGGAACAGGCTGTTCCAGAACCGAGATTGTTGCGACGCTGTCGCAACAACTGACTGCCGAAATAAACAAAAGGAAAATAAACGTATGGCTACACCCAAAAGGGTGCTTGTTACAGGTGCAACTGGGCAGATTGGTTACATGACATACAAGCGGCTGCAAGAACAACCGGAAAAGTACGATGCGTATGCACTCGACTATAAATTGGAGCCATCTGTTCGCGTTCCGGGGTCATGGACGCTCGAAATTCCAGACGAGAAATTCATCCGGTGCGATATTGCTGATTTTAATCAGGTACGACGCGCTGTTGAAGGCATGGATGTTGTCGCACATCTTGCTGCGGATCCGAGCGGGGAGAGTTGGGACAGTTTGCTGAACAACAACATCATTGGGACTTACAATGTCTTTGAAGCGTGCAAAGTCACCGGCGTTGCGCGTATCGTCGCCGCCAGCAGCATTATGGTCTCGGAGGGACATCGCGAGCAAGAGCCGTACCAGGCGATGATGGAACGCCGACATGCAGATATACCGGACAATGTAGAGATGATTACGCCCAATATACCTGCGGAACCGAGGGGTCTATACGCCGCAACCAAAGTGTGGACGGAGTCTTTGGCGCGAACCTACGCCCACCGTCATGGGTTGTCGTGTCTCTGCGTCCGTATCGGTCAAGTCGAGCGAGATCGTCCTCGTCCGCCACAGGGTGCCGACATCTATGTGAGCCAACGCGATATTGTCCAGATATTCGAGCGGTGCATCAATGCTGATGGTAGTTTGCGATTTGAGATTTTCTACGGCATGTCGAACAACGACCTACGTTGGGTGGACATCTCAGATGCACAGCAAAAGGTGGGATTTGTACCACAGGATCGAGCGGAGGATAAGCACGACTATGACGCGTAACCAGTTTTTAATGGGGGACGTAAGAAAGAGAGTTAGGTGAACGCAAAATGGCAACAAGCCGTTGCCATTTTGAATTTCTGCGACAGCCTGTCGCAGAAATTCTGGAACAGCTTGTTGCAGAAATACCGTGAGAACATAACTTATTGATTTTGAATAAAATACCAGATTTTACCGTCCGTCGGTACTTGGCTTTAGTTACTGACATCATGCGGTTACAAAGGAAGCCAGAAACAGACAAGTAGATTTTCAGTAGGATCGGATATGAGCGACGAACACCTCGATATTATTGACACGCCGGACGGCTTGCTTGACGATGTGCAGAGCATGATTGAGCAGACCCGTACAGGAGTTGCTCAGGCCGTCAATGCAGGGATGACGAGTCTCTACTGGAGAATCGGCAAGCGGATTCAGAGCGAGATTCTTCAGGGACAACGAGCTGACTACGGAAAGGGAATTGTCGCTACACTGTCGAGACAATTGGTGAGCAGGTTTGGAACAGCTTTTCGGAGAAAAATCTGCGCCGTATGATGCAGTTTGCCGACCAATTCCCCGATCCTGAGATAGTCGTATCGCTGATACGACAATTAAGCTGGTTGCGCTTCAAGGAACTAGGAGATTGAAAATGTACGACGAATGGAAACCTATCTACTCGGCTTTAGTTACCGACATCATGGACCAGCTTGGCTACCGCGACCAGGCTATGACTCCCGATATCCGGCCCAGCCGCCCTGACGCCTTCATCGCTGGGCCGGCGCTTACTATCGACGCGTACGCCGATACTAGCCCCGACCCTGACCCCTACGGCCAAATTTTTGCCGCTTACGATCAAGCTAGCCCCGGCGACGTTTTCGTCATCGCCACCAATGGCGAAGAGCGCTCCGGCCTCTGGGGCGAGCTTCTCTCTACGGCGGCCCAAGCTCGCGGCGTCGAATCCGTGCTCACCGACGGCTTGGTCCGCGATGTGCGCCAGATGAACGCCATGGGCTACCACTGTTTCTGCAAAGGCTATTCGCCGCTCGACTCGGCGGGCCGCATTCTCGCCAAGACGATCAACCAGCCCATTACTTGCGGCGGCGTGCAGGTTCACCCCGGCGATTTTATTTTAGCTGACTACGATGGAGTGGCCGTGATTCCGGCGGCGATCAAAGGCGAAGTCCACAAAAAGGCGATGGAAAAGCTCGCCGGGGAAAACGTCGTGCGCGATGAATTGGCTGCGGGGCAGTCGCCGAGGGAGGTTTTTGATCGCTACGGAATATTGTGAACGCATGATCTCCGAACCGACCGCGAGGACGGGGAGTCTTGAGGGGATGGGGAGCGCCTAACGTCAAGGAAGTAATGAGTGAACAATTGGCCGGGCATATCTATTCCTTCAATCAATTCGAGCAAAGCTTACGGGGGGCCGAGCCGTTTCTACACAAACATATACTGTCGTTTCTACACAAACACATACTATCAACGATAAGCCCAGAACGGTATTGTGATTGTGTAGACGTATGAACAAAATCCTACACTCCCACCAACGCCTGCGCAAAGTCCGCGCATAAATCCTCGGCGGCCTCAATGCCGCACGCTACTCGCACCAAGCCGTCGGCTATGCCTATGGCCGCTAGTTCCTCTCGGCTCAAGCCGCTGTGCGACGTGGTGACTGGCCGAGTGATGAGGGTTTCGACCCCGCCGAGACTGGGGGCTGATGCCGGCAGAACTAGCTTGGACAGCAACCGCTCGGCGGCCTCCACGCCCCCGTGCAACTCAAAGCTCAACACGCCGCCCGCTCCGGCAAACAGCCGCTGCGCCCGCTCGTATTGCGGATGGCTTTCCAGCCCTGGGTAGTTCACCTGCGCTACCTGCCCCTGCTCGGCCAAAAAGCGCGCGAGTTGCAAGCCATTTTCGTCGTGTTGCCGCATTCTCAACGACAGGGTTTTCAAGCCTCGTTGCAGCAGAAAGCAGGCGTGGACATCCAGCGAGCCGCCCAAGTGATTCAGCTTGTGCTTAATAGCTTTGATGTGTGCAGCCGAGCCGACGACCACGCCCGCGACGATATCCGAATGGCCATTGAGATACTTGGTCGCGCTGTGCAGCTCTATGTCGAACCCGATTTCTAGCGGGCGGAAGTTGCACGGCGAGGCAAAGGTATTGTCGATCAGCGAGACTAGCCCGTGCCCGCGGGCAAATGCCACTACCGCCTCTAAATCGGCGACCTCCATCAGCGGGTTGGTCATGGTCTCCACGTAGATCGCCCGCGTCTCTGGCCGCAGCTTGGCCGCCCACGTCTCGGGCGCGTTGCCGGCGATAAAGTCGTAGCTCAGCCCCAAGCCCGGCGCATCCTGCGTCACAAAGCTATGCGTGCCCCCGTAGAGGCAGTCTTGGATCAGCAGGTGATCGCCGCTGTTGAGCACGGTCATCAATGCGGTGGTGATCGCCGCCATCCCGGAGCCGGCGACTAAGGCGTCCTCGCCGCCGCAGACAGCGGCCAGTTTGGCGTGCAATGCGCGGTGGTTGGGCGTGTTGTTGAGGCGGAGATAGCGGATGTCGTGGTACTCTTCCTCCTTAGGTGAAACAAAAGTCGAGCTCTGGAAGATCGGCGTCACCACCGCGCCTTTGATGCGCTCCTCGCCAGCGTGGACGAGGCGGGTCTGAATATCCATGAAGTGATTCCTTCCTTTTGGCGGTTAATGGGGGCAACCACGAGGGTTGTCCCTACATACCATGTCACATATCTGACGTTAGGCAGTCTTATGTCCTCAACGTCCCATCCCTGTACCCTTTCCGCTACACTCCAGCCCCTCCCAGCCCTTCCTCTTATCTGAGCCGCCGTGGCACGATTTTTGCAATTTAGCAATTGCGAATTAGCCCGTCCCTCCAGTTCGGACGGTTGGGCACACTCTAATTCCTAATCTGTAATTCGCAATTGATTGCCATGGCCGAATTCGATATTGTTTCCAAGTATTTGGTGCAGCACTATCCCGGCGATTTCGCTCGCTTTGCCCTCGGTCGCGACGATGTCGAAGGTGCCGAAGTGATCGACCCGGAGCAACTCACTGTCGAGGCGAGGCAGACCGACAGTTTGCTGCGGGTGCAGTTGGACAACGAAGCGGTTCTCGTCCACACCGAGTTTCAAGCCGCCGACAGTACGCAGCCGCCGATGGCGCGGCGGATGGTCGGCTATATCGGGCGAGCCGTTGAGCAATACGGCCTGCCGGTGGTTTCCAGCGTCATCTACCTGCGGCCAGCGGCCGGTCGGCGCGATCCGGGCTATTATCTCCAAGATCGTCCCGGCCAGCGCATCTTGGTAGAGTACCAGGTGATCCGGCTGAGCGAGTTGGACGGCCAGCGCATCCTCGAGTCGGGGCCTGTGGGACTGTGGTCGTTTGTACCGCTGATGCGGCCGACCGGGCGACCAGCGGATTGGCTGGAGACTTGTATGCGCGCGGTGCAGGCGCAGCCGCTGGATCGGGCGACGAAAGCCGATTGTCTGGCCGGCATGTCGCTTTTGAGCGGGTTGGTGTATGGGCGCGAAACCGTTTCTGCCATTTTCTTCAAGGAGGGCCTAATGGATATTATCCGCGAATCACCTGTTGCTCAATACTTGACCCAACAAGGCATTGAGCAAGGCATTGAGCAAGGGGGCCGAGAACGCGCCATTGAAGCGCTGCTCGACGTGCTGGAAATCCGCTTTGCGCTCGGCGCGGCGGAGCCGTTGGCCGCTCGCGTCCGGGGCATGGAGGATTTGCAGCGTCTCAAGCACTTGCATCGAGCGGCGATCCAAGTAGAAAGCCTAAAGGCATTCCAAGCCCTCCTAGACGCCGACGAATAGGGCGGTCGCGCAACATCAGTCACGTATGTATTTAGCTGTCCTATGTGCTCGTGGCGAAACTCGTCGACCTTCAACTCGACCAAGATATGACACTTCAGCAGGCAGTGATAGAATACCAGAGCCACGAAGGCGCGTGTGTCGCCAATGACGATGCTCTTCTGCTGCGCCTCCAGGCAGAAACCATCCCCCAGTTCCAGAAGAAACTCCCGCAGGTTAGCGACAAGGGTTGCTTCTAGGTCAGATCTTCGACCACTTCCTTTGGCCTCAGTTCCAGAAATTCCAATTCTGCGTCTATCTGCGTCCATCTGCGGATTATAGGGCAAATTGGGTGAGCAGCCGCTCGTATAGCCGAATGAAGTCCCGGCGGCCGTTGTCGCGATTGTACGCGTAACACATGGGGTTGGGATTGATCTCTATGATGGAGAAACCGTCCGCGCCGTGGATGAGGTCAATGGCGTAAAAACCGAGCGAGAACACGCCGGCCACTTGCGCGGTTAGCTGCTGCATTTGCGCTAGCAGGGCCGCGTCCTCCACGCGCACGGCGCGCCCTGTGGCTTGGTGCAGCGGATTGAGGTCTCCGTCTGCACCCACGGCCTCGCTCTCTTTGCGATAGGCCAGCAACAGCTCGTCGCGGCTGGCGACGATCCGATACTCCGGCCCGGCCACGTATTGCTGCACCAGCGCGATGTTGTCCAAAAAGCCGCTGTTGGCAAAGAGGGCTTCGAGCCGTGTGCCGAGGTCTGTTGGGTTGCGCTCCAAGAATACGCCCTGCGCTAGGGAGCTGTGGCATTTCTTGACCAACAGGGGGAACTCAAACCGCGCCACTACCTCCTCGACGATCTCGGCGACTGTGGAGTGGGTCTTGTAGCGGTCGAAGCGCGCGTCGGCCAGGGGGTTGAAGAGCTTGAGCGTGTCGGGGACTGGCAATCCGGCGGCGGCGAAATCCTCGTATTGGTACGCCTTGTCTTCGGCGAGCCGGGCTTCGACGTAGTCGTTGAAGGGATGTTTGTTGCGCCAGAAGCGCAAAGGACGCCGTCCGCCCGACAGCTTGAGCCGAGTGCCGTCGTCCGAGATCCACTCGCAGATGAGTCCCTGTTGCCGGGCTGCTTCGGCGACGCATTCCAGATTCTCCAGTGCCATGTCTTCGGTGATGCCGTCGCGCTCGCCGGGCAGGTTGAAAAACTCCCGCGCCCGCGCCACTAAGTGCAGGGACCCGGCTACGCAGACTCGGCCTTTGGGTCCCGCCAGTTCCAGCGCACGCTTGAGGGCTTGGCTGCTTGTAGGTACCTGCTCGATGGCTAGGCCGTCTGGTGCCAGATTCGCAAGCACCGCTGGTGCCAGTGCCCGTGGATGGTCCGACGAAGTTAGTAAGACCCGCTGTGCTACCGGCGCTAGCGCGTGCAAAATCCCCGAGGCATCGTGCCCTGTTCCCGCGCCGATGACCAGCACCCATGCGTTGCCAGTATTGGCGACGGGACGCTCTCCGCTCAGCCGCTGTAACTCCCCGGCCAGCGCCTCGGCCGCCGCTGGATTGTGCGCGCCGTCGAGCAGGACCAACGGCTTCTCGTGCGCCACTTCAAAGCGGCCCGGCCAGTGATGGTCGGCCACGACTTGGTGTGCTGTATCGTCTTCTATGCTCTGGACGAGTCCCTGTGCTGCCTCAAGGGCTAGCCGCGCATTTTCCGCGTAGGTCGCTGGACGGCCCGTTAGGTGGCCTAGGGGCCATTCCTTTCCGGCGATTTGCAACTTCACTTCTCGTTTTGCGCAGGTTTGCTGGATTAGGTCCATCACCTCTGGTGCCTGCGCCGCTGTAGTAATGAGTGCGCGATCCGACCGGGCGATGTGCAGCTTGTCGGTGGCGATTTCCTCCAAGGTATTGCCCAGAAGGTCCATGTGGTCTAGGCCGATAGCCGTCAGGACTGCCATCTCCGAGTCCCAGGCGTTTGTCGCGTCGTAGCGGCCTCCTAGTCCTACCTCGAAAATCCCAAACTCTACGCTCTGTTGCGCGAAGAGATGGGCCGCGAGGCCGGTCAGGGCTTCAAACTTGCTAAACGACCCCAATGCCTCCTGGCCAAAGTCGCGGGTGCAATCGTCGAGGTGGGATACGGCGTCGGCCCATTGTTCCTTGCTGAGGATCTCGCCGTCGATGCGGATGCGCTCGCGCTGGGTGTGTAGATGTGGCGAAGTGTACAGCCCAGCCTTGTGGCCGTGCGCCTTTAGGATGGCGGCGAGTAGGCTGGCGACTGTCCCCTTGCCGTTGGTGCCGCCGACAATGATTGAGCGGAAGCGCGTCTGCGGGTCGCCGAGGCGGGTCAGCAGAGCGCGCATTCTCGGCAGGTAATCCTCGATTGGCCCGAGCGCTGGACGGCCGACCTCCCAGTCGGGTAGGGCGTCCAAATAGCGTTTGGCGCGAAAGTAATCCATGTAGTGGGAAGGTGCGGCTCAACCGCCGCGGGTGTGCATCTCGCGGTGCGGATCGGCTTGCAACTCTGCGACTTGATAGAGTACGCCGCGCTGCGGGTCGTCGCGCCGCTCTTCGGCGCTGCGGTCCGTCCGTCCCGCCCATCCGGCGCTAATGCGTCGCACCAGTCGTTCGCGGTCTGCTCCGTTGCGCAGCAAAGGCTTTAGGTCGGTGCCCTGCTGCGCGTATAGACATGTGTACCACAGTCCATCGGCTGTCAGGCGGCTGCGATCGCAGGCCCCGCAAAACGGCTCGGTGACCGAAGCGACGATGCCAAAGCGCGTGCCGTCGCGCAGGCGAAAGCGCTCTGCAGGCGCAGAGCCACGCCCGGCCTCGCGCTCGATAGGCCCGTAGTGCGCCTCTAACTTCGCTAGCATCTCCTGCTGCGAAACCACCTCTCCGAGCGACCAGTGCGTGGCCCCGCCGACATCCATGTATTCGATGAAGCGTACCTCCGCGCCTATCTCTCGTCCGAATTCGAGCAGATCCACTAGCTCGTCGTCGTTGAAGCCGCGCATTACGACCGAGTTGATTTTGATTGAGTCAAAGCCAGTCGCCGCGGCGGTGCGGATTCCCTCCAAGACTTTGGTGTGTACGGCTCTCCGCGTTAGCTCCTCAAAGCGCGCTGGCTGCAGCGAGTCCAAGCTGACCGTGATACGCCGCAGTCCGGCTTCCCGCAGCGGTTCAGCCCAGCGCGCCAGTCGCCTCGCATTGGTCGTCAGCGCTAGGTCCTCGACTAATGGTAGTCGTGTGAGTCGGGCGATGAGTTCGAGCAGATCGGTGCGCAATAGCGGCTCGCCGCCGGTCAAGCGGACGCTGCGGACGCCAACTTGGCAGAAGGCATCGACTACGCGCTCGAGCTCGGAGGCATTGAGAATGTCTTCACTCGGCAGCCAAGTGTAGTGCTCTTCGGGCATGCAGTACTGGCAGCGCAGGTCGCAGCGGTCGATTACCGACAGGCGCAAAGAGGCCAGCGGGCGGCCCAAAAGGTCGCGCACTAACTCGGTTTTGGCGGGTGTTTCAAGGGCCATACAAAGGCATCCACAGACGGAGTTAAAGAGACTTGAGAATATAGAGAATCCCTAATAGTGGGCAATGTCGGATGCGGTCGGCGCGTTCTTGCTGTACGGAAGTCGGCGCGTGATATTAGGGGACTGACGTTACGCATGGGCACCTAGGTATGGTGTAGGGGCGACCGGCCGGTCGCCCCTACACCATACCTAGGTGCCCCGTTGGGATCGAGGGCATGTACTGAGACGTTGCGTAACATCAGTTAGACAACTTGCACTGCGCAACGAGAGAGGTCTAATGAGTACCACTGACGCGATCCAAGAGATGCTCGCCGAGCACGGGTATGTCGCCGATCGCCAAGTCGTTATGTCCGTGTACCTCGCGCAGACCTTGGAGCGTCCCTTGCTCATCGAGGGACCGGCTGGCGTCGGCAAAACCGAGGTCGCCAAGGTCGTAGCCCGCGCCCTCGACACCGAGTTGATCCGCTTGCAGTGCTACGAGGGGCTAGACGCTCACGCCGCGCTGTACGAGTGGAACTACCAGCGCCAGCTCTTGCACATCAAGCTCGACGAGAAGAGCCAACGCCCCCTAGCCGAGCGCGAGGCCGACCTCTTTTCCGAGGATTTCCTGCTCAAGCGCCCCTTGCTCCAGGCAATCACTCAGCCCGTCCCGCCGGTGCTGCTGATCGACGAACTCGACCGGGCCGACGAGGAGTTTGAGAGTTTCCTGCTCGAAGTGCTATCCGACTGGCAGATTACCATCCCCGAAATCGGCACCATTAGCGCGGCGGCGCGGCCGCACGTGATCCTGACCAGCAATCGCACTCGCGAGCTGTCCGACGCCGTGCGCCGCCGCTGCTTCTACCTGTGGATTGACTACCCGGAATTTGACAAGGAAGTAGAGATCGTGCGCCGCAAGGTGAGTGGGATCGACATCCAGCTCGCCGAGCAGATCTGCCGCTTCATGGAAAAGATCCGCATGCAGCGCCTCGAAAAGGTCCCCGGCGTCGCCGAAACCCTCGATTGGGCCAAGGCCCTCGTCGCCCTGCACCAGCACCACCTCGACCTCGAGGTCGTGGCGGATACCTTGGGCATTGTGTTCAAGGACCAACGCGACGTGGCGCAGGTGAAGCAATCGCTGGCCGAGTTCTTGGAAGGATTGGGAGTCCGCGCCAAGCTGGCTCCGGAACGATGAATCACAAGATCGACGACATCGCCTTGCACGGCGCGTTGAGCGCGAATGTGGTCGGCTTCTGCCGCCTGTTGCGCGCCCAGCGTTGTGGCGTGGCCTTGGGCGAGGAGCAAGACGCGCTCCGCGCCTTAGCGGCCATTGACTTGTCAGACTCGGAGGACTTCCGGCTAAGTTTGCGGACGGTTTTGGCCAAGACGCCCGCCGAGCAGAAGCTCTTCGACGCGCTGTTTGATGTTTACTGGTCCGTATGGGATCGCGCCGCCGAATTAGGTCAGCCCCAGCCCGAGCCCTCTGCCTCTGAAAAGGATAGTGCCAGCCGACCCGGTAGGAATGGCTTGACGAGCGTCCGCGATTGGCTCAAACAGGGCGAGCCGACCGAAGAGGAGCGCGAGGCCGCTGGGTACAGCTCCATTGAGGTCCATACAAAGCGCGATTTTAAGAATTTTAACGCCGAAGAACTGGAGGAGATCGGGCGGTTGCTGCAAGCCATCGCCCGCGCGCTCGCCACGCGCTTTAGCCGCCGCTATCGGCCCGCCCGCCCGCCGGGCCGCCTCGACTTGCGGCGCACTCTCCGCGCCAGCCTGCGTCGCGGTGGCGAACTGTTGGATCTTTCCTATTGCCGCCGCACCCGCCAGAAACCCAAGCTGGTCTTGCTGTGCGATGTTAGTAAGTCCATGGACCTGTACAGCCGCTTCTTGATCCAGTTCATGTACGCCTTCCAAAACGCCTATCGCCGCATTGAGACGTTTGTGTTTGCGACCTCGCTACACCACGTCGCGCCCCTGCTGAGGGGCAACGATCTGAGCGCGGGGTTGGACGCGATTGCCGCGCAGGTGCCGGACTGGTCGGGCGGCACGCGCATTGGGGCCGCGCTGGAGACTTTTCTCAGCGAACACGCCGATTTAGTCGATCACCAGACCGCGCTGCTGATCGTCAGCGACGGCTGGGATACCGGCGATATTGAGATCCTCGAAGAAAGTATGCGCGCGTTGCAGCGCCGCAGCCGCTGCCTAATCTGGCTCAACCCCCTGTTGGGCAGCCCGGACTACCGGCCCGCCACGCGCGGAATGCAGGCCGCCTTGCCGTACATCGACCTCTTTGCCCCGGCCCACAATATCGACAGTCTCAAGGCGCTCGTCGGATACCTGATGACGCTGCGCGGTGCGACGGCCGCGCAATACCTGCGCCGACGTCCTGAGCCGCCTGCGCCGACGAAAGCCCAGCCCGCCGCGCCGACGAGGGCCGATTGGTACCGGCGCTTTGGAGTCCAGCCGTGAAAGACTTGCAGACGATCCTTCGCCGCGCCCGAGTGCTCGACGAAGCGGGTGAGCCCTATGTCTTGGCCACTGTGGTCCAGACCTCTGGCTCGGTCTATCGCGGCCCCGGCACCCGCATGCTCATCGAAGCCGATCTTCAGAGCTTGGGCACCATCAGCGGCGGCTGTCTCGAAGGCGATGTGCGCGAAAACGCGCAAGCCGTCTTTGCCGATGGCCAACCTCGTCTTCTCCACTACGACGCCACTTCTGAAGACGATATCCTCTGGGGCACTGGTCTGGGCTGTAGCGGCACGGTGGACGTGCTCTTAGAGCGCCTGCCCCAAGACGGCCCTTTCCACTATCCAACCTTCTTGCACGGCTGCGCCTTGGAGAATCGGCACGGCGTTCTCGTCACGGTTTTTGCTACGGAGGGCGAAACCAATGCCGCGTCGGGCCAACATCTGATCCTCGACGAACGGGAAGACGCCCGCGACGACATTGCCGACTTGGAGCTGCGCGAGATTGCGCTCAACGCCGCTAGCGAAGTCCTCGCGACCCTCGACGATACCCGACTTCCCATCGCCCCGGGCTACACGCGCCACTACGAGTTGACGCATGGCAAGGCCGCCCTGTTCATAGAACCTCTGCTGCCACCCGTCGCCCTCTATCTCTTCGGCGCTGGTTACGACGCCGTGCCCCTCGCCCAGTTAGCTAGCGAACTCGGCTGGCGCGTCACTGTTGCCGACCATCGGCCCGCCTATGCCCGCGCCGAGCGCTTCCCTTGGGCCAGACAAATTCTCCTCGCCCAGCCCGGTCATCTGCCCGAGGATCTGCAGTTTGACAACCGCTCGTGCGCCGTCATCATGAGCCACAACTATCTACAGGATCAAGCTCTGTTACGGGACTTGATCGACGCGCCCCTCGCCTACTTGGGCGTCCTCGGCCCGCACCAGCGCACCCAGCGCCTGCTCGCCGATTTGCAAAAAGAAGGTATCGCGCCAAGCGATGAGCAGGTCACACGTCTCTTCAGCCCCGTCGGCCTCGACATCGGTGCTGAAACAGCCGAGGAAATCGCCCTGTCCATTCTCGGCGAAATCCAAGCCGCGCTCACCGGCCGCCAAGGCGGCTCGCTCCGCGACCATCCGGGGCCGATCCATGACCGGCCTACTGCGTCCAGCGTCTGAGTCCGCTAACTTGGTCGAAATGCGCGTCGAAGGAGACGATAACCAAGCCGGTTTCCATGGCCTGTGCCGCCAGCCATACATCGTTTAGCGGGATCGGTGTTCCAGCCTTTTGTAGCGCGTTTTTGATTTGGCCGAAGACTTCCCCGGTTTCGGCGGTGACGTCGAGGACGCGCACATTAGACTTTTGCAAAAAACGCGCTAGCAGAGCCTTGTTTTCCTTGAGTCGATTGCCACCGCAAAAACCAGCGTATAATTCCCCGATGACAATGGCAGATAAAAACGCTGTTTCCGCCTCGGTCAGCGCATTCAGTACGCGCTTGTCTCCAGTTAGAAACGCAGTATAGGCATTGGTGTCGAGCAGTATGCGCTTCATTTCCAGTCGCCGGGGTCAATCTGGCGAAGGTCTTTTGTCGCTTGTTCAAATTCGGCCAGATCTGCTGCCGACCAACAACCAAAGAGATCGACAAATTCTTCTCGCCGCGAACGCCGCCCTCCCAGTGCCTGTTCGAGCAACCCTTTAATGGTCTTGTTCAGGCTCTTGCCTTCGGCTGCAGCCTTCTCCCTGATTTGCCGATCCATTTCATCGTCCATTCCGTGAATGGTAATTGATTTCATGCCACGAACTCCGAACTATAAAGTGAACTATATTGAACTAAATAATAGTTCAATATGCATGTTGCAGCAAACGCATTTGCCTTGCAGGCCAGCGCGATTTCTTCCTTTAGATCCCACCGAACAGATAGGCGATTTTGCTGAAAGCGGCTTTGGTGCGGTCTCGATCGCGCACGAAGACGAGGAAGAAGTGACTCTCCGGGGTAAACTCATAATCGAAGACCGTGTTGAAGTTGTCCTTAGTGGTGCCGTCGGTTTGCTCGATTACGCGCTCGTGGAACAGTCGCAGACCGACGTGGCGGGTGAACTGGTAGTTCGTCGTCGTGCGCATGACGAGCGTTTCCCGTCGGTCGCGCCAGTCGAACCGGTGTGCAGCCAAGCTGATCGTCAGCCGGCTGAAAAGGTTGGCGTTGGCGTCTAGGCTGACAAACCAGTTGAAAATGCCTTGGCGGCTACCGATCTGGTTGTAGATACCGACAAAACCCCATGTCGATGTGTATTCGAGGTCGGCACCGGTAAATCGCGTGTTCCAGAGGCGTCCGGCTTCCCGCAGTTGTCCGACGCGGGCCAGCGAATAGAAATCGAAGCGGCCCACATCGAATGATCCCTCAGCCTGGGCGTATTGCTCGCGCAGACGACCCGTCTCGTCTGTCTGCCGGAACACTCGGCCGCGCAGCACGAGGGCATTGAGTGTGCTACCTTCTGAATACTCGTTGAGGAAGGTAAAGCTGCCCCGCGCGCGGCGATACGCCTCGTCTTCCAGACCAGTTTCGTTCGGCCGAAATCCGTCGCGGATCTCTTCGAGTTCGACAAAGCCGCTCAGACCCGACTGATTGCGCCATTCGGTCGAGGCGTGATAGGCATAATGAGGGCTGTTGCCGGTGGAGTTGCCTACGAACTGGCCCGTGGCGGTCCAGTCGCGCCCGAGACCGAGGCGACTGTTGAGGGACAGCAGGCCCACATCGCGATCGCTCTGGTGCTTGTGGACCGCCATGGCACCGATGACGGTGCGCTCGCCGATGTCGCGGTTGAGGCGTAGGTTGACGAGGTTGGCGCGTCGTTTGGCATTGCCGTCGTAGCGGTCGATGAGCTTGCCGTACGCGTTTACGGCAGCCCATGTGTAGCTGCCCACTTTTCCCGTGCCCTTGACGCCTAAATCGATTTCCTGTACTCGGCGCGTGTAGAACAGGCGCAGAGGCAGATCGAACAGTTCCGCTCCATCGCGAAAGAACGGCCGGCGTTCGGGCAAAGACAGTTCGCGTTCGTCGTTGACGTTGATCAGCGTTGGGTCGCTCTCTAGCTGTGAGAAGTCGGGAAACACCGTTAGGTTGCCGATCAAGCTGGCCGACGGCTGGTAAATTAAATCGATGCCGGCATCTCCGTCGTCGGGGCGGTCTTCGAGGGCGCGGTAGCTGGCGTAGGGCAGAAAAGCTAGGCGACCGGTCTCTGTTGTGACAGTGGTTAGCTGAAGTCCTCGCAGTTCACCGAATTCGGAGATGCGGCCAAAGTCACCGCCTGTGTCGGACCAAGAATAGGATTCCTGATCGATGGGGTGAGCCCGCCAGAAGTTCACACCCCACGTGGTGCCTTCTTTATCGTACTGCAGTTCGGCCAACGGTATGGCAAACTCGGCGGTCCAGTGGTCTGTGTACTTCTGGACCTCTGCCTCCCACGAGGCGTCCCAGGCAAAGGTGAAGGAACTCTCGTTGCTAATGCGCTGGTCCATCTGCGTTGCGAGCGTGTTGATGCCGAAGACGTAAGCATTGCGGTCGTCGTGATAGGTATCGAAAATGACCTCGACGGCGTCGTCGCCCCAAATCCGCGTGTCGCGGCGCGTCAGCGTTTCGCGGAGCCCGGTCATATCCGGCTCCCAACAGCGGAAGCCGACATAAACCGCCACCGCATCGTAGAGAACGAATGCCTCGGTGCGCAGTCGTGCGGGCATGCCGCGATTTTGCTGAGCGCGGAAGAAGTCCCCGGCTGCCTCGGCCTTCTGCCAGGCAGGCTCGGAGAGGTGACCGTCGATCTGCGGTGGCTGATCAACGCGCAGGGCCGTTACAGCACGCGTGGAGTCGTTTGGTGATTCAGCGAACGTCGAGACGGCTGCAACGAGCAGGAGGAGCCAAAATGAGGCCGCGTGCGCGAGAGGCAGGCGACATAGGCGCACAACTGCGCTGCCTCGGACCCTGAAGAGGATGAAAAATGCCATGTCTTAGAGGCTGAGGGCGAGCCTGCACAATGGCAATAGAAAAAAGGAGGACCGAGTCGTTTCTCTTCAGCCGACGCGGATAGGATTAATCAGTGCGGATGCAGCGAGGTCTGGCCTTCAGCTGCGGCCTTCTCCCAGATAGTGCGAAAACCGACCTGCACAATTACTCCCTTGCCAAGAGCGTTTCGACTCTCTGTAAAACTGCATCCACGATCTCTGTGGGCAAAGGACATATCAACGCTACATTTCTCGCCCGCCAGTCCATGCTCTTGACCTGATCTGCTAGAATAACACCCGTTACGTCTAGCCCTGTGGGGATGGCGACCTCAAAGGGATACCCCTTCACTTGACTGGTAATTGGGCAGAGAATTGCCAAGCGGGTCTTGCTGTTATAAGCCCCTGGTGAAACCACAACGGCGGGTCGATGTCCTGCTTGCTCATGTCCTACTCGCGGATTGAAGTTAATCCACACCGCATCACCGCGCTGTGGGACGTACTCGGTCGATCTCACCATACTTCACGGCCCGTCGCAGGTCCAGTATCTATTTCACCGTGTAAGTTGTGCTCAGTCACTTGGGCTAAAAGATCGTCTAACTTCAAGCTAGACGGCCTTACAAGTTCAATGACTAACTCCTTACCACGTAGCGATAATTCGACCGGTGAGTTGAGTTCAAGCCCAATCTGAATAGCGAGTGGTTTGGGAATGCGCAGAGCCAAACTATTGCCCCATTTTTGCACACGGGTTTCCATATCTTCCTCCTCTAATAGTAGATACAATGAGGATACATTGAGGATCGGCATTTATCAAGACCGATTCTCTGCTCTTGTGCTCGGAGACGAATCTACGGGATTTGGCAATCCAGCTATATTTCACCATTCATGTACATGTTGCGGCAAACGCATTTGCCTTGCAGAATATCCTGAACCAACAACGCGAGAGGAACGCAATGTCTATCAGCACCAAAGACCTCCAAGCCGCCCTTCCCGACCTCGAAAGCACCCAGTATTGCGAGGGCCTTGAAAAAACCGTCACCATCCACCGCGACCCTTGGGGAATTCCTCATATCCAAGCTGAATCGGAAGCCGACCTGTTTTTCGCCCAAGGCTTTGCCACGGCCCAAGACCGGCTGTGGCATATGGACTTCGATCGCCATCAGGCTTTGGGCCGCTGGTCCGAATGGGCCGGTCCTGCAGGACTGGACCGCGACCGTCTCCTGCGCGCCGTGGGCATGGGTCGCACCGCCAAATTGGACTACGAAGCGTCCAGCCTCCAAGCCCGCGCCATGCTCGCCGCGTACGCCGCTGGCGTCAACGCCTTTTTGGCGACGACAACGGCCCTACCCGTCGAATACCAACTCCTCGGCCAGCGCCCCGAGCCGTGGGAAAGCTGGCACTGCCTCGCTGTGTACAAGATGCGCAATAGCCTGCTCGGCACCTTTGAATCCAAGCTCTGGCGCACCCGTCTGGCCCAAGTCGTAGGACCTGAGCAGTCCGGCCACAGTATTGTGGCCGCAAACCTCGCTCAGCTAATCAAGGGCTATCCGCAAGGCCACCTGCTCACCGTGCCCCCCGGCACCGAGTATGAGGGAGAACCTCTCGACGGCCTCGCGGCCCTTCGGCTGAGCTCAGGTCGAAGCCTCAGCCGCGAAACTGACCCCGGCTCCAATGCGTGGTCCATCGCAGGTGAATACACGGATTCGGGCTTGCCGCTGGTGGCTGGAGACTCGCACCGCGCCCTCGATACTCCTTCAGTCTATTACCAAGTACACCTAGCCTGCCCCGACTTCGCCGTCAGCGGCTACTCGGTGCCCGGCGTCCCCGGCACCCTGCACTTTTGCCACAACGAGTACGTGGCCTGGGGCATGACCTACGGCAGTGCCGATACCCAAGATCTGTTCGTCGAGCGCTTTCGCGAAACAACCGACGGTTTGGAGTACGAATTCAGCGGCGCGTGGCGGCCAGCGGAAATCCTGCAGGAAGAAATCCTCGTCCGTGGCGCGGCCTCCGTTGCCTCCGAGGTCGTCATTACCCACCACGGTCCCATCATCGCTGGAGACCCGCGCAAAGGCCAAGCCATCGCCATCAGCGACCCCGGTCTCATCGAAGGCACTCCTTGGGCCGACGCGGCCCGCGATGCCATGCGCTCCCGTTCGGTCGAGGAACTGCACCAAGCCTTCGCCCGTTGGAACGACCGCGTCAACAACTACGCCGTTGCCGACATCCACGGCTGCTTCGGCTATCTGCACGAGGGCCGGATCCCCGTGCGCGAGGCCGCAAACGGCTGGCTTGCCGTCCCCGGCTGGAATGGCGAGCACGAATGGCAGGGCTACATCCCCCACGCCGAGTTGCCCAAAGCCATAGACCCCGCAGCAGGCTATGCCATTACCTGCAACCAGCGCGTGACCGGCGCGGATTATCCCTACTACGTCGGGCTTGTCTTTAGCCCCGACTACCGCGCCCGCCGCATCCAAAGCCGCATCCTCGAACTAGCAAAGGGCACGGCCACGCCCGAGGCTATGGGCCGCATCCACGCCGAACGCGTCTCGCTCCCGGCCCAGGTCTTTACGCGGGCCTTGCTCGCCATCGAGCCGCCCGATGCCGACTGCGCCCAAGCCCTCGACCTGCTGCGCCAGTGGGACTGCCGGATGGATCGCGCCCAAGTCCAGCCGGCGATCTATGCGCAAACCCGCAACCTGCTTGGCTACCACATCGCGCAAAACCTGTTCGGCGGCGACGCCATGACCTTGCTCGCAGAGGCTGGCGGCGACGCTCACTGGCGTCTCATTACCCTCGAAGCGACCCTCGCTATCGAGCGCGGCGATACTGCGCTGCTGCCGCCTAGCCAAACTTGGTCCCAAGCTCTGACCGAGGCCCTAACTGGTGCCCTCGCCACTCTCAAAGAGACCTTGGGCGACGACATGAGCCAATGGCATTGGGGCCGCTTACATCGCACCCAGCCTCAGCACCCATTCTCTGAGATTTTCCCCGAGGCCGCTTCTTTCCTCGACCCACCCTCGCTTCCCGTCCACGGCGATGGCGACACGCCTCTAGCCGGTAGCTATGCCTTCGACGACTTCACAGTTACAGGTCTTTCGGTCAACCGCTATATCTTCGATCCCTCCGACTGGACCCGCTCGCGCTGGATCGCGCCGCTGGGGGCCTCTGGCCACCCGGCCAGCCCGCACTACGCCGACCAAGCCCGGCTTTGGGCCGATGTGGAGTTCATACCTCAGTTGTGGGATTGGCAGGAGATACGCGACCGGGCGGAGACGGCGCAGCGCTTGGTGCCGCCGGAGGGATAGCCTCTAAGGCTGCCGAGTAGGCTTCCTGTGTATCCACATCCACGAAGATGCCTTCGTCTTCGACGGGTACTTCGACGACGTTGGCTGCATTTTTTGCCAAGACCGGTCGCGCGCCCCGGTCGCCAGTCAACGCGAGCAAGGCATCTCGATAGGCGCTGCCGATAGCTACCGGATGGCCGCGTCGCCCGTTGCTTACTGGCACGACGATGGTCTCGCTACTTTTCAACGTCTCGGCGACCTTTAGCATCGTCGCACCAGCTATCTGCGGCATATCCCCCAGTGCAAAGAGATACCCTTGCTCGCCGACTGCCGCTTCTACGCCCACTCTGATAGAGGCGGCCATCCCCTCGGCAAATTTTGGGTTGTGTACCAGCCGCACGGGATAGTGGCTCAACTTTTCTTCTACCTCTTCTCGTTGATGCCCTGTCACTACGATTACCTCACCCAAACCCACCTCGCAGATTCGCTCCACCACGGCTTGGAGGACGCACTGCTTCTGCCAAGGCAGCAGCAACTTATTGGCACCCTCCATCCTGGAGGAACTTCCCGCCGCTAGTACGATTCCGCTAAGATCTGCGAATCTGGTCATCTCAATCCGTCACTCCGCCGCGTTGGCTTATTTGATTGACAAAGACGGGCAAAATTTTTTAATATCCACCTCCGCGTCACTCGCTTCTGGCCTTTAACAATAGTATCGGCAGTATCGGCCCATGCAGCTTACAGGTTCTCATACCTTTCGCGCCCCAAGGCAAGTCATGTGGGACTTGCTCAACGACCCCGAGGTGTTGGCGCGCATTACTCCAGGCGTCGATACCTTGGAGCAAACTGGCCCCGGCCAGTACCAAGCCATGCTGCACATCAAAATGGGGCCGATCAACAGTACCTTCAACGGCGCGCTGCAAGTCGTCGATAGCAAGGAGCCGGAAAGCTATCGCTTGATCATCGACGTCGATGGCAAGATCGGCCAGATCGCGGCCGAGGGCCACATCCGGCTCGCCGAAGACCACGAGACGACCACGGTGGAAGTCGAGGGCGGCTCGCAGTTGACGGGCCGGTTGGCGAGCATGGGACAGCGCCTGCTCTCGGGCGTGGCGCGGATGTTTACCAACCAGTTTTTCAAGGCGCTGGAGCGCGAAGTGTCAATTAGGAATTAGGAATTGCGAATTCCCGGCCCCGGCCGCAATTCGCAATTCGCAATTCGCAATTCTATTCAAGGAGGTGGCTATGTCAGTAGCAATCAAGGTCACTGTCAACGGTCAGACCCACGAGCACGAGGTGGAGCCGCGCCAGATGCTCGTCAGCTATTTGCGCGATGAGTTGGGCCTGACGGGCACGCACGTTGGCTGCGACACCAGCAACTGCGGTGCCTGTACCGCCATCGTCGATGGCCAAGCCGTCAAGGTCTGCACCATGCTCGCGGCGCAAGCTGACGGCGCGGAGATAACGACCATCGAAGGGCTTGCGGCCAACGGCACGCTGCATCCGTTACAGGAAGCCTTCCGCGAGACCCACGGCTTGCAGTGCGGCTTTTGCACGCCCGGCATGATCATGGCTGCTTGGCAGTTGCTAGAGCACAATGCAACGCCCAGCGACGCGGAGGTCCGCCACGCGCTCGAAGGCAATTTTTGTCGCTGCACGGGCTACGACAACATCATCAAGGCGGTCCAACACGCCGCCGAAAGCGCATAGGAGGCCGCTATGGGAGTTATAGGACAATCCATAAAGCGCGTCGAAGACCAGCGCTTTATCACCGGCAAGGGCCGCTACACCGATGACATTACCCTGCCCAACTCGACCTTTGCGGCGCTCGTGCGCAGCCCGCATGCCCACGCCGCGATCAACAGCGTCGATACGACGGCCGCAGCCGCAGCCGATGGCGTGGTCGCCGTCTTTACGGGTGCCGACCTCGAAGCTGCTGGCGTCGGCGGTCTGCCCTGCGGCTGGCAGGTGGATTTCAAAAGCGGCGACACCATGAAGGAGCCGGCCCATCCGGTGCTGGCTGCGACCAAGGTGCGCCACGTCGGCGACCCGGTTGCCATCGTCTTGGCCGAGAGCCGCGAGCAAGCTGCGGACGCGGCTGAGTTGGTGGCCGTGGATTACGAGGTTTTGGATGCGGTCGTCGCGGCGACCCAAGCGACGGCCGAGGGCGCGCCGCAGTTGTTCGACGATGTGCCGAACAACACGCCCTTCGACTGGGAGCTCGGCGATCAAGCGGCAACGGATGCGGCCTTGGCCAGCGCCGCGCACGTCACC
Source organism: Candidatus Latescibacterota bacterium (assembly GCA_965116675.1). GTDB lineage: Bacteria > Latescibacterota > UBA2968 > UBA8231 > UBA8231. The sequence goes on along the minus strand of OZ220721.1, from coordinate 3,518,430 downwards.
ACGTTGGAGTACGACAACCAGCGCCTCATCCCCAACGCGATTGAGCCGCGCTGCGCCATTGGCGATTACGACGGCGCGCGCGACCACTACACGCTCTACACCTCGTCGCAGAACCCCCACGTCATTCGCCTGCTGATGACGGCGTTTGTCTTAGGTCTGCCCGAGCACAAGGTGCGCGTGGTGTCGCCGGATGTGGGCGGCGGCTTTGGCTCGAAAATTTTTCACTATGCCGAAGAAGTCCTCGTCACGTGGTGCTCGCGCCAGATTGGCCGTCCAGTCAAGTGGACCGCCAGCCGCAGCGAGGCATTCCTCACCGACGCCCACGGCCGCGATCACCACACCAAGGTCGATCTCGGCCTCGACGCCGACGGCCAGTTCGTCGGCCTGCGGGTTAAAACCGTCGCCAACCTCGGCGCGTATTTGTCGACTTTTGCGCCGTGCGTGCCCACGTATCTCTACGGCACGCTTTTGCAGGGGCTGTACACGACTCCGGCGGTTCACGTTGATGTCACTGGTGTCTTCACCAACACCACGCCAGTTGACGCTCTGCGCGGCGCGGGCCGCCCCGAGGCCACATACGTCCTCGAGCGCACTGTTGAGCAGGCCGCCTTGGAGACGGGCCGCGACCCGGCCCAACTGCGGAGCCAGAATTTCATTCCGTCCTTTGACGGCGTGGAGCAGGAAGGCTATCAGACCCAAGTAGCCCTGCAGTACGACAGCGGCAACTACGGGGCTGCGCTAGAAAAAGCCCTCGCGGCTATCGGCTACGACGAACTGCGTGCAGAGCAGGCACAGGCTCGCGCCGCTGGCAATGGCCGCCATATCGGCATAGGCTTTTCGACCTATATCGAAGCCTGCGGCATTGCGCCCTCGGCCGTGGTCGGCGCATTGGGTGCACGCGCTGGCCTGTTTGAGAGCGCAGGCGTCCGCGTCCAGCCCACCGGCAAAGTCACGGTCTTCACCGGCAGCCACTCGCACGGGCAGGGCCACGAGACGACCTTCGCCCAGGTGGTGGCCGACGGGTTGGGCGTGGGGATCGAAGACGTGGACATCATTCACGGCGACACCGAGTCCGTGCCCTTTGGCATGGGCACGTATGGCTCGCGCTCGCTAGCCGTCGGCGGCACAGCTATTGTCAAGAGCATGGATAAGATCAAGGAGAAAGGGGCCAAGATCGCGGCCCACTTGCTCGAAGCCGCGGAGGAGGACCTCGAATTCGCCGAGGGCAGTTGGACGGTCAAGGGCACTGATCAGTCGATCTCCTTTGGCGAGGTTTCGCTGGCTGCGTACGTGCCGCACAATTTTCCCGAGGGATTGGAGCCGGGGTTGGAGTTTACCAGCTTCTACGATCCGGCCAATTTTACCTTCCCCTTTGGTGCCCACATCGCGGTCGTGGAAGTGGATGCCGAGACCGGCGTAGTCGCGGTGCGGCGCTACGTCGCGGTTGACGACGTGGGCAATATCGTCAATCCCATGATCGTCGAAGGCCAAGTCCACGGCGGCATTACGCACGGCATTGGCCAAGCCCTGTTCGAGGAGGCGGTGTACGACGACAGCGGCCAGCTCATTTCTGGCTCGTACATGGACTACGTCCTGCCGCGCGCCGACGACCTGCCTTCTTTTGAAACCGACCACACTGTCACGCCCTGCCCGCACAATCCCCTCGGCGTCAAGGGTGCTGGCGAGACCGGCACGATTGGCTCGCCGCCGGCCATTGTCAACGCCGTAATTGATGCCCTGTGGCCTTTGGGCGTGCGCGACCTTGCTATGCCGCTGACGCCGCAGAAGGTGTGGCAGGCCATCCAACAAGCCAGCTAAGGAGAAGACGACCATGATACCTGTCGCGTTTGACTATCATCGTCCCTCTTCAGTAGATGAGGCGATTGAGCTCCTCTCGGACGACGCCAAGCTCTTAGCTGGCGGCCACAGCCTGTTACCGGCCATGAAGCTGCGCCTGTCGTCACCGGGCGCGCTGATCGACATTGGCCGGATCGCCGAGCTCAACTACATCAGAGAGGACGGCGGCACCATTGCTATTGGTGCGACCACCACCCACCACCAGATCGAGTCCTCGGACTTGGTGAGCGCCAATGCCTCGGCCTTGGCCCAAGCGGCCTCGGTCATTGGCGATCCCCAGGTGCGCAACAAGGGCACCATTGGCGGCTCGCTGGCCCACGCCGATCCGGCGGCTGACTACCCGGCCGCGGTTTTGGCGTTGGGGGCCGAGATCGTCGTCAGAGGACCCGACGGTGCGCGTTCGATTCCGGCTGACGAGTTTTTCATCGATCTGTTTTTGACCGCGCTCGCGCCGGACGAGATCATCACTGAGGTGCGAGTTCCGGCTGCGGAAAAGTCGGCGTATGTCAAGTTCCCTCATCCGGCTTCGCGCTTTGCCGTCGTGGGCTGCGCTGCCGCCTCGGCTGGAGGCGCGGTCAAGGTGGCTTTTACGGGCGTGGCTAATGCGGCTTTCCGCGATAGTGGGGTTGAAGAGGCCCTCAGCGGTGGCTTGAGCGAGGAAGCGATCGCCGCTGCCGCCGCACGGGCGGCCGACGGACAGGAGGTGCTCGCCGACCACTTTGCTGGCGAAGAGTACCGCCGCCACTTGGCGAAGGTTTTCGCCCGCAAGGCGCTTGCGGCTATCGCTTGAGTGTCGTCGTATTTAACAGGAATAGCCCCCGATGCTGGTTGAGCGTCGGGGGCTATTTCTATGGTAGTTTCAGAGGCCGTCTGTTTTGACGAAGAAGCTCCGTTCAACAGATCGTAGGCCAAGCTCCGCGCACGGACCCAAAATGTCGTTGCAACGAGGGAAACGCCTCGTGTGTCGGGTCGGGTTGCACAGGAACGGACTGTTGTCTGTCGAGATAGAGGCAACCCACTTCGCTCGCAGGCAGCGCAGTTAGCAATGTACCGGCCCGCTCCATTGCCGCGCACCACTGCCGTTTCAGATCCGATAGCGTCTGGGGAATCGCTAGGTCTAGCCGCTCGATCTCCTCTTGGGTAAAAGCCGCGTTGCGATTTAACTGGTCGAGCAGGAAATCCGGCGTATAGCCCTGATCTTTCCCACAGGCCGCCCAACACAGCGCCCCCAACGAGAGATAGCTGCTGTCCAAGTGCAGAACGTCGATGAAATCGCACGCCTCCCGGCGTCCGGCCAGAGCCAACACCTTGTTGGTTGCCGCGTCGGCCCGATGCAGGCGGTAACCGCATAGTTCGTCTTGTTCAACGGGAAAGAAGCGGAAAGCGAAATCCTGTGCCCACTCCAATCTGAGGGACCGCTCTTCCTTTGTCGCGATTGCCCTGAGATAGGCTGGCTGCTGTAAAACCCATTCGATCGCAAAGCCATTCGCGTCTAGGACGGCAACGTCGCACGCGGCACTCCGCGCGACGCTGTCTTCCACGTCGTGGAACATATCTAGGTCATCGGAAAAACGCGGACTATCGGGAATTTGGTGCAGGATCGTAGCACCAGCTACATAGCTTTCTGGGCTGCGGTTTTGCGCTAACAAACGCAGGGTGGATTGCTGAAACGCGCTTAGGGGCATAGGCGGGCGGCCAAGATAAATCCCTGCCGGCCTCCGTGCAGGCGCAAGCCTCGTGCGATCTCGGGTATATCTCCGACGCCGATTTCCAAATCCCGGCGCATATACCAGAAACAGCGGGTGTAGTAGTCGGCAAAGGCTTGGCGGGCGAGTTGCAGTCGCTCGGTGTCGCTCAGCGTATTTTTGCGTTTTGTATGCACGGTGAAGAGAGGCTACGCCGCTCCATCAGGAAAAGTTATAGCTCAGACGCATCCTGCTATAAGGTCTTATGTGTACGATATATTAGAACAATGACAGGAGCAAGGTTTTGTCGTCCAGCTTAATCCCGCATCAACTGACTTCCGTCTCGTATATAAAAATCGCTTCGATCGGCTCGGAAAACACGTGGGCGATCTTAAATGCCAGCGGCAGACTGGGGTCGTATTTGCCCTTTTCGAGGGCGTTCACCGTTTGCCGCGAGACCTCCAGACGCTCCGCGAGATCAGCTTGGGTCCAATCGCGCTCGGCGCGCAACACCTTTAGGCGATTTTTCATCGGTAGCGGACATGGCCGACGGTAACGGAGACCACGAAGGTAAACGTCATCAGCAAAATGATATCTGAGACTTCGACGTCTGTTATGAATTTTGCAGTTACCATCAGCGAATAACTAAAACTGCCGACGAGCGCGACGCCCATAGCTATAGCCAGTGCATCGAGTTGGATTTTGCGCTGCAACTCATCCATGGATTTCAGGTGGCGCAAATACGACAAGATCATGCCGATGCCGATGCCCGCGTTGAGGAGGATGGCGATAGCGGAGATCAAAGCAGAGGAATGCCACTCGTATAATATCGCTTTGTCGGCCAACACCATCGTCATCGACCAAGCAACGCTCCAACAAAGAAAACGAATTGTGTTTTTTCCACTGCCGCCAGTAAGACAACTCAAATTGACCATTGGCTTCTTCATAAGTCTGCGATCCTTTCCATAAAGTAAAGTTTGCTTTACTAAAGAACATAATTCTGAAAAATCGTAATGTCAAGTGTATTTTACAAAAAGATTGGCATATTTGTCTTTTTGGACGGTACTTTGCAAGGTTTGTTTAGGCAAGGCGTCTTGACTTGTGTGACTAAAAAGGACAATATCGGCGGGCGTTTAGACGCGGTTGAAGTTCAGCGGGGAGTTGGGTCGAGTCACGTTTATGCAGGCGGACTAGTCCGTCTTCACAAAGGAACAAACAGCGATGTCCACGATACAGACGATGTCACAGAGTGATCTCAGAGCCGAAGCCAAGCGCTACTTGCCGGGAGGCGTCGGCGCTACGGGACGGCACAACCCATGCCTGGGGTACGCCCTCTACCTGCGCAATGCCGAGGGCTGCCGCATCTACGATGTCGATGGCAAGGAGTACATTGACTTCAATCTGGCCCACGGAGCCGCGTTTTTGGGCTACAATCACCCGGCAACGCGCGAGGCTATGACCGCGGCAGTGGATACGGGCATTCTCTCCGGCTATGAGACCGAAGCACATACGGACCTAGCGCGGCGGATCACCGAGATCATCCCCTGCGCCGAGCGCGTTCGCTACGGCAATACTGGCTCAGAGGCGACGATGGTCTGTGTCCGTTTGGCCCGCGCCCACACCGGCAAGCACAAAATTCTCAAGTTCTGGGGGCACTTTCACGGCCTCTACGACTACGTCATGTTTAATTCGCACACGCCGTTGACGCCGGTGACTCCGGGCAACTACGTCGAACCCTGTGGTGAGTCTGCGGGTATGCCTCCTCAGATGGACGACCTGATCATCGTCGTACCGTGGAAGGACGAGGCCGCATTGGAAAGAGCGCTGCGCGAGCACGGCGACGAGATTGGTGGCATCATCATGGAGCCGATCAATTACAACCAGGGTTGCATCGTCGCCGACACCGAGTACATGCAGTTCGTCCGCGACCAGGCCAGTGCCCACGATATCGTCCTCATATACGACGAGGTGCTCTCGGCCTTCCGCACTGGGCCCGACTGCGCGCAGGGGTACTACGGTGTCACTCCGGATGTTTGCGTTTTGGGCAAGGCGGTCGCCGCTGGTGCGCCACTTACCGTCATTGCTGGCAAAGCCGAAACCATGGACTTGGTGGGACCGCTTGGCGAGGTGGCTCAGAGCGGGACCTTTACCGGCAATCCGCCGGCTGTGATGACAGCGCTAGCTACCGTCAACGAGCTGACTAGTCCGGGGTTTTACGATCACATCTATGAAGTCGGAGGCCGACTCTGTGACGGTTTGGTCGGACTGTTCGAACGCGCTGGCGTGCCCGCCCGGGTGCAGGGACTGGGCGCGCGCTTTGGCATCTTCTTCGGATTCACCGATCCGGTCGAGCGTTTCGACGATAGCCTCAACCGCGATCAGGAGATGACCGGGAAGTTCATCCGCGCCTGCGCCGACAAAGGGATCTATTTTCACGACTATGGCACGCTCGTCGCCGGCCACCACGGCGTGTCAGCCCAGCACACCGTGGACGATATAGACGAAGCGCTCAATCGGATCGAGAGTGCGCTGCACAGTATGTAAGCGGTGGTGAACTCAGAATTAGTCCCGCGTCAGTTGGCGGTAGCGGACCCGCTGGGGCACGATTGAATCTTCGCCTAGGCGCGCCTTCTTGTTTTCTTCGTACTCTGAAAAGTTGCCTTCGAACCAATAGACTTGGCTGTCGCCTTCAAAGGCTAGGATGTGTGTGGCGATGCGGTCCAAAAACCACCGGTCGTGACTGATGACCACGACGCAGCCGGCGAAGTTTTCCAGCCCCTCCTCCAGCGCCCGCAGCGTATGCACGTCTAGGTCGTTGGTCGGCTCGTCGAGCAGGAATACGTTGGCCTGCTCCTTGAGTACTTTGGCCAGATGCACCCGATTGCGCTGCCCGCCCGAGAGCGTACCAACCTTCTGCTGCTGGTCGGCACCGAGGAAGTTGAAGCGCGCGAGATACGCCCGCGAATTTACCTTGCGCTCGCCCAACTCGAGCTCTTCCTCGCCGCTCGACACTTCCTGCCAGACGGTGTTTTCTCCCACCAGAGTTTCCCGGCTCTGATCGACATACCCCAGTTGTACGGTCTCGCCGATGCGGAGCTGGCCGCTGTCGGCGGTCTCTTGGCCGGTAATCAGTCGGAACAGGGTCGTCTTGCCCGCGCCGTTCGGTCCGATGACTCCGACGATCCCGCCCGAGGGCAGTGCGAAATCCATGTTCTCGAAGATGATGCGGTCGCCGTAACGCTTGCTCACGCCTTTAGCCTCAATGGCGATATCGCCCAGCCGTGGCCCTGGCGGAATGTAGAGTTGCACCTCCTCGTTCCGCTGCACCCGGTCTTGGTTCAGCAATTCCTCGTAGGCCCTGATCCTGGCCTTGTTCTTTTGCTGCTTGGCCCTCGGCGTCATGCGAATCCACTCAAGCTCGCGCTCTAGCGTCCGCTGTCTCTCGCTCTCGCTCTTTTCTTCTAGCCGCAGGCGCTCCTTCTTCTGCTCTAGCCACGACGAGTAGTTCCCCTTCCACGGTACGCCGTGTCCTTGGTCTAGTTCCAGAATCCAGCCCGCCACATTGTCGAGAAAATACCGGTCGTGGGTGACGGCGATCACCGTCCCTTGATACTGATGCAAATGCCCTTCAAGCCACGCCACTGTCTCGGCGTCGAGGTGGTTGGTCGGCTCGTCGAGGAGCAGAATATCCGGCTGGCGGAGCAACAACCGGCACAGCGCCACCCGTCGTCGCTCGCCGCCCGAAAGCGTAGAGACTTCTTGGTCTTCGGGCGGACAGCGCAAGGCGTCCATGGCCATGTCCAGCCGACTGTCCAAATCCCAGGCCCCGACCGCGTCGAGTTGTTCGGCCACGGATGCCTGCCGCTCGATCAGGGCATTCATGGCGTCGTCGTCCATGGGCTCGGCGAACTGGGCGTTGATGTCTTCGTATTCGCGCAGCAAGTCCACGGTCTCCTGCACGCCCTCTTCGACGATCTCCTTGACCGTCTTGCCCTTCTCTAACTCGGGCTCCTGCTCCAGGTACCCCACGGTAAATCCCGGCTGGACGTTAATCTCCCCCTCGTATTCGCCGTCGATGCCTGCCATAATCCGCAATAGCGTGCTTTTCCCCGATCCATTCAATCCCAACACGCCGATTTTGGCTCCGTAGAAGTACGACAGGGAAATGTCGGCGATAATCGCCTTCCGGTTGTAGTGCTTGCTCACCTTGTACATCGAGTAGATGATTTTTTCCGCTTCGCTCATGTTAGCTCAGTCCTTTATACGCTGTAAATACAATTCCTAGGTCTCGCTCAGCCCGCGCCAAGTTCGAATATGGCTGACGCCCCGGCTCCTGCAAGCACTGCAAGAAGTCCCGCGTCATGCCCTTGTAGCCCATCAAGTCCCCCACGCCCGGAAAGTAGAGCCGCTTCTGCCGCCCTCGCAAGCGCACGTATAGCCCATTGCACTCGAAGACGATCCGCCCTTCGGTCCCCAAAATCCGCGCGTGCTGGAAAGTGCCCTTGGTCAAGCTGAAGGCGTTCCAAGCATAGCGCAACACCAGCTCGGCCCCCGATGGGTATTCGACCCGCACTATCGAATTCCGCTCCGGCTCGCCCGCTTGGTGCCCGGGGAACTCCGCAGTTACTCGCTGGGGCGCGTCGTCGAAGAGGTCCGCTCCGAGGGCCACGAAGTGGATACCGCCCTCCAGCAGTGCGCCATAGCCGCTTTTCCATCCCGTGGCCTGCTGTGTGAAGCGCTTGCCGATAATCGCCTGTTGCACTTGGCCGATAAAACCCTGCTGGATGATCCACTTGAGCAGCTTGAGCGAGGGCTTGTAGTAGTAATTTTCCGCGATCATTAGCAGCGCATCTGGATGGGCCGCCGCGGCCGCGCCAATCGTCGCTAAATCGTCTGCTGTGGCGCACAACGGCTTTTCCACCAGCACCCCCTTGCCGGCCGCCAACGCGGCGACGACCTGCGGCCGATGGGCATCTGGCGGCGAGCTGATTAGTACTGCATCCACCGCGCTGTCGAGGACTTCGGCGTACGATGCGAAGACTTGCCCCTCGCCGCATTGGCGGCTGAGGGCCTCTGCGCTGGCCTGCGTGCGGCTGTGAAAGGACAGCTCGACCTTGCCGACGAGGTTTTTCGCGTGCAGGCGACCGATGGTGCCGCATCCTATTAGACAGACCTTCTTCATCGTTTTTCCAATATCCGCTCGGCGACTCGCAGTGCGTTGGCTGCGATGGTCAGGCTTGGATTTACCCCGCCCGAAGACGGCATGAAGCTGCCGTCGGACACGTAGAGATTTTCGCTGTCCCAATAGCGGCAATCCACGTCGAGGACGCCTTCCTCTGGCGCGGTGGCGCAACGCAGGGTGCCTATGGCGTGAGAGAAGGAATCGATCAAGTAGCGATAGCGCAGCAGGCCGCCCGCTTGGCGCAATACGGCTTCTGCTTTGGCCAGCAGGTAATCGCGGCGGCGACAGTCGGCGTCGCTATAGGCGTGCTCCACCTGCACCAGTTCCATGCCGAAGATGTCCTGCTCGTTGGACAGTGACACGCGGTTGTCACGGCGCGGATCGTCTTCGGCAATGCAGAGCAAGTTCTGCATATAGCCAGTCAGCAGCCCGACGAGCGTCTTGAAGCCCCAGGGGGCGTGGTGCCGGATGATGGGGGGAGCCGGCGTGTAGATGTCTTGGATGACGCCCACGGCCGTGCCCAATTCCGCACGCAGGTCTTCGTAGAAATCGGAAAAGCAGAGCTGTTTGTGGAAGACCTGTTGCGGGTTGGTGCGAAAGGGGAAGATGTAATTGGCAATCCCGTTGCAGTGGCGCATGAGAAAGCGCCCAATCAGGGGGTGATCGAATCCCGAACGGAGCATCAGGGCTGGGCTGTTGAGCGCCCCTGCGGCTAAGACCACTAAGTCGGCCGAGAGCGCGTGGGTCTGCCGGGAGGCGCTGTCCACGTATTCGACTTGTTCGACGCGTCCGCTCCGTTGTACTAGTCGCCGTGCTACCGCGCCGACGATGATCTCTAGTCCGGCCGCCGAGGCAGCGGCTAGCAAGGTGGAAGCCATGTCGTTTTTGGCCTCCACTTTGCAGGGGAACCCGTCGCAGGTGATGCAGCGCAGGCAGAGGGGCCGGGTGCGGTCGGAAAAGTTGATTGCTAGCGGAATCTTGAATGGTTGTAGCCCTAGGTCTGTCCCCGCTTGGTAAATGCGTTGGGCCGGTGCGCTCAGCTCAACGGTGGCATGTGGGTACGCGGTTAGTCCCGGCGGTTCGTGCGGATCGGTGCCTGCTTCGCCGTGGACTCCGAGGAGCCGCTCGGCGCGGGCGTAGTACGGCGCTAGGTCTGCATAGGACAAGGGCCAGCGGGCAAAGTCCGCCGGCCGCAGCCGCAGCGACGCCCCGCCGAAAAAGACTGAGTTGCCGCCGACGACCTCGTTGGGATAGGTGCGCTCGAAGGTGCGGCGGCCGTACTGCTTGACCAACAGAGGTGAGGCTGAGCGGTAGCGCTTTTTTAATAAAATGGCGCGCTGATCCCAGTCCGCGGCGTCGCGCTTGGCCCATTGGCCCCGCTCTAGCAGCGCGGTCTTGAGCCCGGCTTGCACTAGTGCGTGGGCCACCAGCGAGCCGCCGAACCCGGAGCCGATGACTACTGCGTCATAGTGCGCCGCGTTCATGGGCGTAGAGCACAGCCAGTCCGGCGATGATTACCAAGGCCGCGTAGTGGAACTTTTCGCGGGTGTCCAATTCGCGCTGGATGCGGGGCAGGTTGGGTTGGAATTTCCCAGACATATTGCGCTGGATGTAGGTCTTGTAGTACTCGACGGTGAAGCGCTCTAGTCCGCCGTTCATGTAGATGAGAAAACCCAACCCGACCGGGTGTTCGGGATTGCCGAGAAAGTAAAAAAGCGGACTCAAGGCGGCCAAGACGACCCCAGAGCGCTGGAATTTGAGCCACTTGAACCCCTCGAAGGGCGCGTCCTTATAAGCACCTCCCGAGGCCACGAGCAGCCCGGTGCAATACCCGGTTATCAGATAGCCCCAGAAGCTCTCGATGGGTGCGGCGACGAGCAGGAAGGCGAAGACAATGGCGACGATTAGGACCCCTGCGCTATGGCGGACGAGGTCGCTAGTGATCGGGCGGCCAAAGAAGGTAATGCGCGAGGGGACGAAGTACTTTTGCTGGTCTTCGGTGCGGAAGAAGCCCTTGTAGATTTCGGCGAGGAAGCGCTCTAGGCCCATGATGAGGAAGAACATTTGCACGAGGCCGAGGTGCTGGAATTGCGCGCTGAAATACGGGATGAAGTACAGCGGCAGGAAGATCGCGACGTGGAAGTACATGCTGCGCGGAAAGGTCTTGGGCTTGAAGCCCTCATACGGAGCGTCTTTGAACGCGCCCCACAGGCAGGTGTAGAGGCCGGAGACGAGGGCGGTGACAAACGAAAGGGTGAAGGTCATGGTTCGTTGGGACAGTTGTTGGAGTGGTCAAAGCATCAAATAGTAGGCTCCCCGTCCCGGTTCGGCAAACGCCCCGCGTGTTGACGATATTTATACCATTGGTCAATTTTTGAAGGCGATTCGACCACGGTCCACTACAATTTCAACAAGGAGCTTTACTCATGCGGCTCGGCGTCGTCGGCATGTTGCCCCCGGACTTTCGCGAGATCAGCGACCAACACCTAGCGGCGATCAAGGCGCTCAACCTCACGGGCACGGCCTTTCACGCCCCCGGGGAAAATCTATCTGCCATCACCGCCGCAGAGTGCCACAAGGTGCGCGATACTATTGCGACTGCGGGCATGGAGTTGCCCCAGTTTGGCATTGGCTTTTCCGAGTGCCTGTTTGATCCCGACTCTGCGGTGCGCGACCAAGTAGTAAGCAAAATCGAGCGCGGCATTGAAGTCGCCCGCGACTTGGCTGCCCACACCTGCCTAATCCGCACGGGCAGCCTCAATCCAGTCGGCTCGTACTCGCCGTCTCGGCACAATCTCACGCTCGAGGCCCGCGCCCTGCTCGTCGAGACCCTAAAGCGCGTGGCGGCCAAGGCCGAGTCCGAAGCCGTCACCATAGTCATTGAGACGCATCTGCTCACCATCATGGGATCGCCGGAGATAAACCGCGACGTGCTGCAAGCCGTTGGCTCTGAGCGCATGACCGTGGTGATGGATTACGTCAACCATTTCCAGAACTTGGACCAAGTGTACAACAGCACCGAGCGTCTGCAGCACATATTTGAGATTATGAATCCCATCTCGGTCGTCGGGCATTGCAAGGACATCAAGCTGTCCCCTGGCTTGGTGCTCCACATCGACGAGGAAATACCTGGCGACGGCGAACTCGACCTCGCCACCGCGCTCAAGCTGTGGCACGACGCCCATCCCGACGGCTACATGCTCCTCGAACACTTGCCCAACGAGAAATACCCCAGAGCCGCCGCCAATGTCCACCGCATCCTCGCCGAAGCCGGCATTCCCGTCCATTAAACGCACAGCTAACTAAGGAGAATACTGTGATTAAGCCCCACGGCGCAGAAGAACTCAAACCGCTCTACGTCGAAGACGATGCAGTGCGCGCCCAACTGCTAGAAGAAGCCGCTGGCCTGCCCGCTGTAGTCGTCTCTTCGGCCGCTGCATCCTCAGCCGTCATGCTCGGCTCGGGTTACTTTACCCCGCTTACAGGCTTTATGGACGCCGCCGATGCCAAGAGCGTGGCTGCCAACATGCACACGACCGACGGCCTGCTGTGGCCCACCCCGGTCGTCAACATGGTCCCCAGCGATCAGGTTCCGGAGGGCGTAGGCCCCGGTAGTCGCATCGCCCTGTTGGATCCGAATGTGGACGGCAATCCCGTTATTGCCATCCAGGAAGTGACTGCGGTCGAAGTGTTATCAGATGCGGAGCGCGCCGCTATCATTGACCAAGTCTTTGGCACGGACGACGACGCCCATCCTGGCGTCGCTGCTTTCAAGGCCGCAGGCGATACCGTTATCGCCGGGCCAATTGAGGTGCTCAACTTCTCGTACTTTCCCGGGGACTTTCCCGCGACCTTCCGCACCGCGGTCGAGTTGCGCGCCGAAATCGCCGAGCGCGGTTGGGACCGGGTCGTAGCCTTCCAGACCCGCAACCCCATGCACCGCGCTCACGAAGAGTTGTGCCGCATGGCGCAGCAGGCCGTCGAAGCCGATGGCATCCTCATCCACATGCTGTTAGGCAAGCTCAAGGCCGGCGACATCCCAGCCGATGTGCGCGACGCCTCCATCCGCAAGATGGTCGAGCTCTACTTCCCGGAAAACACGGTGATGATCGCCGGCTATGGCTTTGACATGCTCTACGCCGGTCCGCGCGAGGCCGTGCTGCACGCCATCTTCCGCCAGAACAGCGGCTGCACGCATCTGATCGTGGGCCGCGACCACGCGGGCGTTGGCGATTACTACGGCGCGTTTGACGCGCAGACTATTTTCGATGATATCGACGACGCGCTCGAAATCGAAATTTTCCGCGGCGATCACACCGTCTGGTGCAAGGAATGCAACGAGGTGGTGATGATGCGCGACTGTCCGCACGACGGTGACGCGTACCTGTTCCTGTCGGGGACCCAAGTCCGCGAGATGCTAGCCGCTGGCGAGGCTCTGCCGCCGGAGTTTGCGCGACCGGAAGTAGCTGAGATCCTCGCGGAGTACTATCAACGAGAGGCAGTGGGAGCTTAGGAGGTAAAACCATGGAATATCGCAGAATGGGCCGCACCGGCCTCAAAGTATCGGAAGTTTGCCTTGGGACTATGACCTTTGGCCACAGCACGGACGAACGGGAGGCCAAGCGGATCGTCGATCTGGCGTTTGACGCGGGTATCAACTTCTTCGACACGGCTGATTCGTATGGCGGCGGCGAGTCCGAGGTCATCACCGGCAAGGCGCTCAAGAGCCGCCGCCGCGATGCGGTCATCGCCACTAAGTTCTTCAACCCCATGGGTCCTGGCCCCAACGACTCGGGGATGTCGCGGGTGCGCATTATGAATGCCGTCGAAGACAGCCTCCAGCGACTGCAAACAGACTACATCGACCTCTATTACATTCACCACGTGGATACCCAGACCCCGTTGGAGGAGATGCTGCGCGCCCTCGACGATTTGGTCCGCCAAGGCAAGGTGCGCTATACCGCCTGTTCCAACTATCAGGCGTGGCGCTTGATGGAGGCATTGTGGATTTCAGACGCGAATGGATTGGCGCGTTTTGAGTGCTATCAGCCGCAATACAGCTTGGTCGTGCGCGACATTGAGCAAGAACTGATTCCCGTCTGTCAGCTCAAGGGGCTAGGCGTGGTGGTGTGGAGTCCGCTCGGCGGCGGCTTTCTGTCTGGCAAGTACAAGCCCGGTGAGCGCACTTTGGAAGGCACGCGTTCCGCTGATGCTTGGGCTTACCCGCAAAGCTATTTTGCCGCCAATGCCGACGAGACCTTAGAGACGCTTATAGCAGTAGCCGACGAGATGGGCCGTTCACCGGCGCAAGTCGCCCTGCGTTGGGTGCTGGAACAACCGGCCATTACCTCGGTCATCATTGGCGCGCGCACCGTCGAGCAGGCGAGGGACAACATGCTCGCTGGCAGCTTTTGTCTCCCGGACGAGGCTCGCGCTCGGCTCGATGAAGTCTCCCACCTCCCGCATCGCTATCCAGAGGCCATGGAAGCGAACATGCACGAGCGCCGCGACGACGCGGTCGATATGCCGGCGCTGGAGTAACGGGTGACGGAGCACTCCCTCCAGGCTGCCAAGACCTGCGAGCTTCACGTCCACATCGGCGGCAGTCTCTTTGCCGCCGATCTCCTCGACTTGGCCCGCGACCACTACGAAAAGATCGACTGGTCGCTGTTTGTCGATAGCTTCGAACGCACCTATGGCCGGCGTCCCGATCCGGTCGCGCTATTCCGCGAGGCGCTCCACAGCCAATGTCTCGACGCGCTCAAGGCGCACTGCGTGTACGGCGCGGAAGACGGCGGCGACTTTGCCCATTTCCAAGCCAAGTTCAACTTGGCGATCTGCATCTATCGCCACTGGTGGAACGTCTTGGGCCAGCCAGAAGAAATACTGCACCGGATATTTGCCCACCATCGCCGCGAAGGGCTGCGCTACGTCGAATATCGGGCCATGGCTCCCTATGATCACATTCAGCCCGAAGCCTTCGCGCAGTTTCACGAGCTGACTGCTCGCGCCATCGCCCAAGCTTGTACTGAGGACTTTACCGCCCGCTATCTCATCAGTTTGCCGCGCTGGGCACCGCTCGAATGCTACAAGTTGGTCCAACGCCTGCTCGACGAAAACGAGGATTTGCTCCCCACGATCGTCGGCCTCGACTTCTGTCACTTTGAGGAGGGCTATCCGCCCGCGAGTACTCGTGCTTTCTTCCGCCACCTGCGCCGCGACAACGAACTGCGCCCAGAGCGCGCCTTCGACGTGGCCTATCACGTGGGCGAGGTGTACTTCGACAAATCGCTCGAAAGCGCGGTGCGCTGGTGCCACGAAGCCGCGGAGTTGGGTGCGCTGCGTTTGGGGCACTGTACAGCACTTGGGCTCGACCCGGAGGTTGCCGTATCCCGCCGACCCCAAGCCCACGAAAGGGAGTTGGTCAGCGAACGCTTGGCTCAGATCGCCTACGATTTGCACCACGAAGCTGAATTGCGAGACTTCGGCGTTCCGGTTGACGACCAAGTCCTGATGCAGGAACGCAGCAGCCTCTCGTCCCGTCCTGGCGACGCGCTCGTTTGCCGCGCATACGATCCTCCGCGCCTTGAAGCGGTGCGCCGACGGCAGGATTTCGCGCTCAGCCGCCTAGCTGCGCTGGGCACCGTAGTAGAGACCTGCCCGACCTCCAACTTGCGCATCGGTGCCGTGCCCGATGCCAAAGATCATCCAGTGCATCGCTTCTTGGCCTCTGATGTGCGACTGGCTATTGGTGCCGACGATCCTGGGCTTTTCGACTGCACACTCGCCGACGAGGTCAACTGGGTCCGGCACCACACCGGCATGACGCCTGACGCGCTACAAGCCCGCCTCGGCGACCCGCGCGACTACCGGTGCGGCGCGACCCGCGTCCGCTAGGAACCCATGATTACCCCGCAAAAGATGTTCAAGGGGTTTTTCTATACCTTGGGCACGGGCTATGCCGCGCGGCTGTGCAGCGTGGGGCTGACGGTCTTGATCAAAAGGCAGCTCGAACCGAGTGTTTTTGCCGATGTGTTTTTGGGCGTGACGGTTTTTACCATGCTGTCCAGCCTGCGCGAATTCGGCCTAGTGCATGCGCTGTTGCACTTCCAGGACCGCGTCGAGGAATTCGTCGGTACGCACTTTGCGCTGAATGTGTGCATTACCCTGCTGTCGTGTTTGCTGACCAGCGGGGTCGTCTTGGCCTTGACGTTGCTCTTCCCAGCGGATTTTTCCTGGACCTTTGCCCAAGTCGCGTGGGTGCTGGCGGCGCTGCACTTTGTGCGCCAACTGAGCCTGACTTCGGAGGCTCTGCTGAGGATGGATTTTGAGTTTGGCCGGCTCTCCCTGTTGCACGGGGTGGGGACGCTGCTGGCCTTGAGTTGCGCGCTGCTGGCGGCCCGTGCCGGGTGGGAAGAGTGGAGTTTGATATTGGGAGGGTGGACTACGTACTCGGTGCTTAGCGTGGTGTACGTGTTGTTTTTTTCTACTGCTACTTGGTGCAGCCGTCCTCTGCGCCTCACCTCGCTGCACTTCGACTGGGTTTGGGCGCGCCGCTTATTGGGCTATGGCGTGTGGATCTGGATTGGTTGGGTCCTGCAGATTTTTATTTGGTGGTACGACAAACTGGTCGTGCGCTTGGTAGTAGGCGATACGGCGCTGGCGTTCTACGAGACGGCGTGGTGGCTGGTGCAGATTCCCACTGCGGTCATCGCGCATATTATCCTCAACTACAGTGGTGCCCTGTACTCGCGGTATCGGAACGAGCGCGAGCGGCTGGGCGAGTTGTTCTCCAAGATGATCAGCCTAGTGCTGAGAGTGTCGGCTCCGGTGTCGCTGATTTTGGTCTTTAATGCCCGCGAAGTAACTGCTCTCTTAGGCGGCCAATGGGCTGGGTCGGCGCGCATCATAGTTTGGCTGGCGGCGTATGCGCTGTTGCGCCCGCTGCTCAGCGATGGGTTTAGCCTGCTATGGGCGGTAGGGGCGACGCGCCGGTCCGCGTGTATAGTGGGGATGCAGGGGGTAGTGGCCCTTTTTGCCGTCCCTGCATTGGCCGTGTTATGGGGCGCGGAGGGCGTGGCGTATAGCATGGGTGCGGTGGCGGGCACGGGTTTCTTAGGACTGTGCGTTGGTTTACGCGCCTATGTGCGCGTCCATTGGTTCAAGGTATTGGCTGCGCCGGCCGTGGGATTGCTGGCGGCCGCTGTCTGTGGCGGGTTGTACGATCGTTGGGCCTTGGATTACGCCGTGGGCGATTTTGTCTTGCGGAGTGGGATTATGGCGTTGGCGTACGGGATTGTTCTCGGGATGCTAGAGCGCCGCACCATCGTCGAGGAGCTCGGGCACTTGCGACGCATTATGCGCGGGGGCGAGGAAGAGGAATAGGGATTTCGCCGGCCGCGATCCGCGCGAGCGTCGCCGCGTAGAGCTGGTGTTCTACTGCTAATACCCGCTTCTGTAACGTCTCGGGCGTGTCTTCTGCTTTTACTGGAACTTTTTCCTGCGCGAGGATCCGTCCGTGGTCGTATTCTTCATCTACCAAGTGGACCGTCGCCCCGCTCTCGCGCTCTCCAGCGGCCAATACGGCCTCGTGGACCCGCATCCCGTACATGCCTCGTCCGCCGAACTTGGGCAACAGGGCGGGATGGATATTCAGAATCCGTCCTTCGTAGGCAGTCAAAACCTCCGTCCCTAGCTTCTTCATGTAGCCGGCCAGACAAATCACTTCGACCCCGTGTCGCTGCATAGCCGCCAGAATTGCTCCCCCCAGCGCATCGCCGTGCGTCCGCTCGCTCAGGTGGTACGACGCAATGTTCGCCTGCCGCGCCCGCGCCAGTGCGCCTGACTGCGAGTTGTTGCTAATCACCACGCATGGCTCGGCCGCTAGCGTCCCCGTCTGACAGGCATCGATGATCGCCTGCATATTCGACCCGGTGTGCGAGGTGAGAAACCCCAGTTTTAGCATTTAGAGGATGTCCAGGACTTGCTCCGGTGGCCGCCCGAGACGCGCTTGGCTTCCTTTGACCACGATGGGCCGCTCGATCAGGATGGGGTGTTCCACCATCGCCTGAATGAGCCGTGCGCGATTCGTCACCTCGGCTAACCCCAACGCCTCGTATTCGTCCTCTTTGGTGCGCATCAGTTCCTGGGGTTCCAGTCCGAGCTTTTGCAGAAGCTCGTCTAGGGTTTTGGCGTCCGGTGGCGTCTTCAAGTACTCGACGATGTTCGCCTCTACGCCGTTCTCAGATAACAAAGCCAACGTCTGCCGACTTTTAGAGCATTGTGGGTTGTGGTACATCGTTACTTCGGCCATTTTCTACTCCCGTTGAGTGTTTGATTGCCATCGCAAAAAGTAAGGTCTTGCCCTCATGCCTACAATGAGCCCGGCGACGCCAGCCGACGCCGAATTCTTTCAGCAAAACGGCTACATCCGCTACGAGCACTTCTTCTCCGCCGAGGAGATCGCCTCGCTGCGCCACGCCATTGACCACGCCATCGACACGCATCGCGCCCGCATCAAAGGGGCCGAGAAGGATGGCCGCCTGTCGGAAGAGTACGAGCGCGTCTTCAACCAGATGGTCAACCTCTGGACCGATTATCCGACTGCCAAGGAGATCTCCTTCCATCCGCGCTTGGCCGAGACCGCCCGCCGCCTGAGCGGCTGCCGCCACGTGCGCATCTACCACGATCACGCGATGATCAAGCCCCCCGGCCAAACGAGCAAGGAGACGAACTGGCATCAGGATGCTCCCTATTGGCCTATGGACCCGGTCGGCGCGCTGTCGGCGTGGATTGCGGTAGATGACGTGACCGCAGACAATGGCTGCCTCCACTTTGTGCCTGGCTCACACCTGTACGAGCGGCTCGAACCGATCAAATTAGGCGTTGCTGGCGAGAGTATTGTCGCTAAAATGAAGGAACAGGGCTACGACGTGCCCGAGCCGGTGACCATGGACATGCAAGCCGGCGGCGTTACCTTCCACCACGGCTGCACCTTCCACTACGCCGGTCCCAACCAGACCGCTGCGCCGCGCCGCGCATTCGCCATTATCTACATGCCCGACTACACCACGTTTACCGGGACCCACGACGCGGCTGGCGCGGCCGACGAGATGGAAGCCGGCGGTCCTTGGGACCATCCGCTGCACCCCATTCTGGCGGGCGATTGAGGCGGCGCAAAACGCGGTGAATTCACAGGTCAAATGGGTTTCTTATGCGCTCTGGCTACTGCTTCAAGTGGCCATGCCCTTGGATGCCGAGGAGCAGGACAGTCTCGCCGATTCGCTGATGTCCATTTCCCTCACTGACGGCACCCAACTCGAAGGCACCATCATTCAGGAGACCGAAACCCACATCTTCGTCGAGACGCTGTTAGGCTTAGAAATAAAGGTGCCGAGAACGTCCATTGTTGCGATAAAAAAGCGCCTCCTTGGTGCTTTTTCCCGTCCCGACCCTAACTACACCCGCCTGATGTTCGCACCTACTGGCAGGCCATTGCGCCGAGGAGATCGCTATTTCTTCGATTACTACGTATTCTTCCCCGGCATGGCCTATGGTTTCACCGACCGCCTTGGCGTGGCAGGGGGACTGTCCGTTATTCCGGGGTTGGGATTGAGCGAGCAGATCCTGTCGCTGGCCCCTAAGTTCGGCCTCTACGACAGCAACGATGTCGCCCTTTCTGCGGGCGTGCTTTATATGAAGGTCGCCGACGAAGGGGCCGGAGGTATGGCCTTTGTGGTTGGGACGAAAGGTAGCCCCGACAAGAGCTTCACTTGTGGCATCGGCTTGGGCTACATCGCCGAGGAAGGCGAGGACGTGGATTTCGCCGAGCATCCAGTTCTCCTCTTAGGCGGCAATATCCGCCTCTCCGAGAGCATGGCCTTGGTTTCGGAAAACTGGCTCATTACCGGCGAAGATCTCGGACTCGACCAACAGCCGTTGGGCCTCGCCCTCCGCTTTTTCGGCCCGAGGATAGCTGTTGATGCCGGTGTCATTATCATCGGCGAGGTCCTCAAAGAGGGATTTCCCATCCCCTGGCTCTCCTTCGTCTATAACTTCGACGACTGAACCACGGCCCAAAGTCTCGTACACCTCAGACTAGCGACTATGCCCCCAAGCGAAGCCAACTACGACGAAACTAAAGTTCCTCTGTACTCGTTGCCCGATCCGCTGACGATGGCCAGCGGCGAACCTGTGGCCGACGCGGCTACTTGGACCGAGGTGCGTCGTCCAGAAACTCTCCAGTTCTTCAAGACGCATGTCTTCGGCGAGATGCCCGGGCCTCTCGCCGGCATCCGTTTCGTTACCACCGAAGAGGGCGAGGTCTTTTCAGGTCGCGCTCTGAGACGCCAAGTCCGCGTGTGTTTCACTGATGACCATAACGGCCCGAGCATGGATATTCTCCTCTATCGCCCCGCCGATACTGCTGGCCCAGTGCCGGTCTTCTTGGGCCTCAACTTCTTCGGCAATCACTCCATCCAACGCGATCCTAAAATCCACCTCAACACCCGCTGGATGCGCGCCGAGGCGCAAAACGGCATCGTCAATCACCGCGCCACCTTCAACTCGCGCGGTTGCTTGGAAAGACGCTGGCCCGTCGCCAAGATCATCGCGCGCGGCTACGGCTTGGCCACTATGTACTGCGGCGACCTCGACCCCGACTACGACGACGGCTACCACAACGGCGTCCACCCGCTCTTCTACCAAGAGGGACAAGACCGGCCTGCCTCGGACGAATGGGGTGCCATCGGCGCTTGGGCGTGGGGTTTGAGCCGGGCTGTGGATTATCTGCAAACCGACCCGGACTGCGACCACGAGCGGGTTGCTGTGCTCGGCCATTCGCGGCTGGGCAAGACTGCGCTGTGGGCGGGTGCCTGCGATCTGCGCTTTGCTTTGGTCATCTCCAATGATTCAGGCTGCGGTGGGGCGGCCCTCTCGCGGCGGCGCTACGGCGAGACCGTCGCGCGTATTAACCATGCGTTCCCGCACTGGTTCTGCGACAATTTCAGACGCTATAACGATGCCGAAGACGAGTTGCCCGTGGATCAGCATCAGCTTTTGGCACTTTGTGCGCCGCGTCCGCTGTACGTAGCCAGCGCCGTCGAGGACCGCTGGGCCGATCCGCGCGGTGAATTCCTCGCTGCCCTCGCCGCCGATCCCGTCTATCGCCTGCTCGGGACCGACGGCCTGCCAGCCACGCAGATGCCCGCCGTCGATCAGCCAGTCATGGGCCAGATTGGCTACCACATCCGCAGCGGCGGCCACGACCTCGCAGGGTACGATTGGGAGCAGTACTTGGACTTTGCCGACCGCCACTTGGGGAGGTAGAAGGATTAAAAAAAGCTGACCGATTGAATGTACAACCGGCCAGCTTTATCCTCGCTTTCGCTATCTCGCCGAGTGGGCGAGTTGGCAATTATGAAATTTTACCCGCTGCCTCCTTCACGGCCGGCGTGGCTTTCACCACCTTCGCCACCACCTGCACCGCTTCCGTGCTCACCGCCGCCTTCGCCGCCGCCTGCACCGCTTCCGTGCTCACCGCCGCCTTCGCCAGAGCCGACCTCCACATGAGGCGACCAGCCAGCAAAAGTCTGGCCAGCGGCAGGTAGGACGATGAGTAGCTTCTTACCCGGAGCGAGATTCGTCGGCGTAGTGGGTCCCAACTCCGCGGTGATCGCGCCGGACTGGTCCGTCAGATGTATTTCCACCCGCACCCGGGTCAACGTTTGGTTGGTCGTATTCTCCACTGTGCCGTAGAACGCATCTTGGCTGGAGCTATACGACATGATCAACCGTGCGCCGTTGCGCGTCTGGTCGTAGGACTGGTCGGGGGCCAGTTGCTGAGCTATGTCGCCGCCTTCGCCACTTGAGGAGTTGGGCACGGGGCAGTTGCAGTCAAACACCTCTGGATGGATCTCCCAGGCGTCGAAAGCTACTCCCGCCGCCAGCGGCTCGTCATCGACCAACAGTTCAGTGGTCGCACTGGCACCCGGTGCTAAATCGCCGACTGGGGACGGCCCCAATTCGACGACCGTGCGCGTGCCCTGCTTGAGGTTGAGTTCGATCTGGACGGAGCAGGCGGTCAGCGCCATGGTGTTCTCGACGATGCCTGAGAACGAGCGCCTGACCGGGTCATAGGACATGGCCACGCGCACGCCGTTGACGACGCCGTCAAACGACTCGTCGAGCGCGAGGATCGGGCTCGATGGATCGCCTTCGCCGCCTTCGGGGCCTTCGGCATGGCCGCTGGTCTCATTACCCTCGCCTCCGCCGCCTTCACCGCCTTCGCCACTACCTGCGCCACTCCCGTGCTCACCGCCGCCTTCACCGCCTTCGTCGCCGCCTGCGCTGGCGACTAAACGGCCTGCTCCGCCTTCACGACCTTCGTGGCCTTCGCCGTCTCCGTTGCCTGCATGTTCCCCGTTCGACTCAGACCTGCCGGATTCAGCGTTTTCGCCGGCGGACGTTATTGGATTATCAGCACAGCTAATTATTCCAATAAATGCGGGAATAAGCACCGCAACGATTGGTTTGCTCATGTTGAGTTTCATGGTATCTCCTCCGAGTTAAGCGGGTAGTTCAGACTATGAACACCGCGTTGCTGCATTGTATCTTTGCCATGGCATTGGACACCTTTCTGTTGAGCAATTTCCGTGCCAACGAAAAAGGCACTGAATTAAAGGGGGGTTGGGGTAGATTTTGGAATGGGACGCGGCAAATTTTTGTCGAGGATGGCAGAAATTTGCCGGGGGAGGCATTTTTCCGATAAATTCAGTGGAGGCTCAACACGCGGCCCACGCCATGGACCAATTTTTTATCAGGTCGCTACTCATTAATTACTACGTGCGAAAAAGCGCATGAGGATCCGACTCCAAACCAAGACGACCCTCACCATTGCGCTGCTCGTGGTCTTGGTTTTGACGGCTAGTAGTTATCTATTCTACGACACGGCAAAGCGTGCGCTCGACGCCGAGATGGGCGAACGGCTCGTGGCGGTCGCCAAGACCTCTGCAGCGCAACTCAATGGACTCAACGGAAGCTACTTGCGCGTGCTCCAGCCGGGCGACGAAGACACGCGGTTGTACGGGAGGCTGCAAAAGCAGCTACAGTCTATGCGCGATGCTTCCGAAGCGCGGGCGATGTACGTGATCGACCTTGAATACAAAAGCCTCGTCGATTCCCGCCTCGATGTGCCCATTGGCAGTCATTACCACTCACTGGGCGAAGACAGAATCCATATTGACCAAGCCAAACGAGGGATAGGGGCTGCCTCCGTCGCCTTTCACGGCAAAGACGATGCTTTTTACCGATCGGCGTATGCGCCCATTCGCGACGAAGACGGTGGTATCGTCGCCATCCTCGCCGTGGATGCGAGTGTGCTTTTCCTCGAAAGCCTTGCGAGGATGAGCCGCAACATGGTACTCATCGGCGTCGTTGGTATGGTTTTTGCAGTTGTTCTCAGCATCTTTTTAGCTCGGTCGATCGTCGTGCCGATTGAGAGACTCTCGCAAGCGACCCAACAGATTAAGGCCGGAGCGTTCGGGACGCAGGTTGAAACGCGCAGCAAAGACGAAGTCGGCGAACTAGCCACGACATTCAACGAGATGAGTATCGCGATTCAAGAGCGGGACCAGCAGGTGTCGCGCATGGCCGAGGAGCTTCGACAGCTATCGGCTGGGCTCGCCCATGAGGTCAGAAATCCGCTTAACGGGATGCGTATTTTTTTAGGCTTGCTCAAACGCCAAATCCCCGCCGACCCAAAGGCGGAGCAACTGATTGAACAAGTGGATGGCGAAGTGCAGTCATTGAATCAGCTAGTCAGCGAATTTCTCGACTTTGCGCGGCCGACGCCGTTGCAGACCGAGGCGGTGGATTTGGCGGACGTAGTCGCTTCAGTACTGGCGCTGCTCGATGCGGAGTTGCGTTCAGGCGCTGTCGAAGTGCAAACGATAAACTTGGACACTTTGCCCACCATCGAAGCAGACGCTGACCAACTCAAGTGGGTGTTCACCAATCTGGTCAAGAATGCCGCGCAAGCAATCGACCAAGGCGGAACCATCGCCATCGAAGGTTTTGTCGATGCGGATTCCGATACTATTCGCGTCGAGGTTCGGGATACCGGAGTGGGTATGTCCCCCGAGACGGCGGAACGCGCTTTTATTCCGTTTTTTACCACGAAAGACCAGGGCACGGGGCTTGGGTTGGCCATCGTCAAACGGCTGGTCGAGCATCACCGCGGAACGATCGAATGCACGAGTAAGCAAGGCGACGGTACGACGTTTGCCCTCAAACTGCCGACGACTCTGAAGCGAGAAAGACAGGCATGAGCCGGATACTGATTGCCGACGACCATAAAAGCACCAGAGAGGGGCTGGCCCTCGCGCTTGGGGGACTGGGGCATTCGACCCATGTTGCGGTTGACGGAGAGGATGCGATCGCCGCGGTCGAGAAGTACTCTTTCGACTTGGCCATGATCGATATCCAGATGCCAAAGAAGACCGGGATTGAAGTCCTTGAAGCCTTTGCTGAGATCTCGCCCGAAACGAGTGTCGTAATGATGACGGCTTTTGGCACGATCGAGTTGGCCGTTGAGGCCATGCAGAAAGGAGCGGTGGACTTTATAACCAAACCGTACACGCTTGAACAGATCGAAGTAAAAATTGAACAGGCGCTTGCCGGACGCCGTCTCAGTCAAGAAAACGCCTACCTGCGCCGAGAAGACGAGCTGCGCTACAGCTTTGACGAGATCATGGGTGAAAGCCCTCAGATGCAAGCGGTCTTTCGCAGGATACAAACCGCCGCGCCAACCCATTCGACCGTGCTCATCGGCGGGGAAAGCGGCACTGGGAAAGAGCTAATTGCCCGGGCGATCCACCAGCACAGTACGCGCCGAGAAAAACCCTTCGTCAAAGTCAATTGCGCGGCGCTGGCAGAGGGCGTGCTGGAAAGCGAACTCTTCGGCCATGAGAAAGGCGCATTTACCCAAGCCGTGAAGATGAAACCCGGTCGTTTCGAGATCGCCGATGGCGGTACGTTGTTCCTCGATGAGATTGGCGAGAGTACGCCGGCGATGCAGGTCAAACTGCTGCGCGTCCTGCAGGAACGGGAATTCGAGCGGGTCGGGGGAACCCGTTCGATCGCGGTTGATGTCCGGCTCGTCGCCGCGACTAACCAAAACTTGCCCGACTGCATCAAGGAAGGGACATTCCGCGAAGACCTGTACTATCGCCTCAACGTGGTGCCCATCGAGGTCCCGCCCTTGCGCGAACGTCGCGAAGACATTCCGCTGCTGGTGGCCCATTTCCTACTCAAGTACAACGCCGAGATCGGCAAGAAGGTATCGTCAGTGCATCCGAGTGCAATGGAATTGCTGACGACGCACTCTTGGGCCGGCAATGTCAGGGAGCTCGAAAACGCCATCGAACGCGCTGTGGTGTTGGCGCAGGGCAACGAGATTACGCCCGAGGACCTCTCGCTAAATGCTCAATCGCCTGAACACCACCTAGAAAGCGGCACATTGACGGAGCGCGTCGAGGCTTTTGAAAAGCAGCTTTTGTGGGATGCCTATCTAAAGGCAAACAAGGTCAAAGCGGACGCCGCGAAGTTGCTCGGTATCGAGCGAACCACGTTCCGCTACAAATTTGAAAAGTATGAACTCTAGTCTCTCGGCGAGCGTTCAGGACCATGCTTTTTAGCTGGCGGTGTCTCCTGCTATTTTGCGCCATCTCAATCGGGGCGGTGCCAGCGGCGTTCACAGAGGAACCAACCCTACAAAACTTGAGAATACAGATTGAACAACTCGCTGCACAGGTCGCAGGCATCTCCGCGGAGAGCAACAAGCTACTGCGCGAAAACAAGCAGTTGACCGATAGGATCCGCACGGCCAAACAAGACCTGCAGCAAGGCGGCGACCGACTGCTTGAGCGACAATTGCAGGACGACCTACAGGCGTCCCGGGAATTATCGGACCAGGTCCAGGCGCTCGACAACCGGATCTATGCGCTCACCGAGGAATCGATCGCCAAGCAACGCACGCTCGTGGGGCTGCTGAATGACGAGATCGAGCGGCTTTCTGGGGAAGCCAGCGTCGCCAAAGACGCCAAGACCAAGACCCGGATCCTTGCCGAGGTGCTAAAACTTCAGGAAGAAGCAGAAACCTATCGGGAGCAAATGGCCAGAGAGTCGAGCGAGTTGCTGTTGTCGTTGGATGTCGCCCCGGCGCAAACCGACGGCCCCGATGAGATCCAGCAGAAATTGGCTGTGCTGCAAGACCAACAGGATATTATACGGAACAAAATCGAAGAGCTTGACCGGCAGATCCGCGAAACCAGCAAAGCACTCGATTTGCGGCGCAACATGCTGGAGTTGCTCCGCGACATTCGCCGCGGGGAAGAAGACGAGTTTGATCTCGACCGCAGCCTCGATATCGCCGAGTTGGAAGGACAGATTGCGGATGCGGAATCGGCGCTGGAGATTTGGCGAGCTAAACGGGAAAGCTGGTACTCCAAAGAAAAAATCCACGGTGAGAAAGCGGTACATCTCGCCCGTGAACTCGAGAATATGCTCCAAGGAAAGTGACGGTATTCCCACGTGTCATTGAGAATTGTAGCTGTGATATGGTTGCTCGCGCTAAGCACCCCGTGCTTGGTTTTCGCCGAGTCATCGCTGCGGGTTAAGCCATTTTTTGACTTCCGCTACCAGTACGAAGACAATGTCTTGCAGGTGCCGAAGGACTTGGGTGAACAACGGGATTTTGCCGCGTATATATGGGCAGGGGTCCATGTCAGGGCCGCGCTTGATCCTCGTACGCGCATCGCCGTGCGCTATGAGATGGCACCGCGTCGCTTTGCCGACGTAACCGAGAAGAATCGCTACGATCATCTGCTGTCAGGTCTTTGGCACCGCAGGCTTTCCCGCGATGCCACGCTCCTGACCGTCGCCAACCTCGGCCTGCGGCACCAACCCAACGACCGCATCAACGAATACTTCAAGCAAGATATCAGTGGTCAACTCCAGATGCGGTGGAACCCGTCGTGGTCGTCCCGGTTCGGGGCCGAGCTGCGGAACAAGTACTTTCCAAACAGCAAACACAGCAGGTATAGCAGTGTCATGGTCGAAGGTGGGCTCAGGCGGCAGCTCAGCGCGATTGCACATGTTTCTGCTGGCTATCAGGTGCGCGCGTACCGGGGCGTTATCGACCCGAGAATCATCACATCCGAGCTCAACGAGAACGTGGGCGGGATCCGCCAGACGGCCAGCTTCGGGTTTGAGGGTATGGCCTTGGGGCGGGTGTTGCTGAATTTGAAATATCAGTTCGAAATCGATCTAGCCTCCCGCGAACTCCCACGCCACGAACCCCTCTCTCGCGAGCCTGAGCAAAGGGGTGAATTCGGCCACCACGACGGCGATGAGGACGATGTTGATTTCAACTTCGCCAACCACCGCATAGGGTCTTTTTTCATCTGGCGACTCGCGCCGCGTTCCAACGCGAGCCTTGCTGCGCGTCATCATTTCAAGTTATACCAGGATTGGATCGTGCCCGGGACCGACACCAAACGGCGCGACAACCTCACCTTGTTGCGGTTCGGCTTTAAACAAGACCTTCGCGACAATTTTGCGGCGCGGTTGGAATACGCGTTTGCGACCAACGACTCGAACGACCCCACCCAGAGCTACGCCGACAACACCTATTCGATGCAACTGCAATACTCTTTTTAAGGGCCTGACCGCGCTGCCAAAATTCCCAGATAAATTCGCCCTTGCTACTACATTTACTATATTCATTGTCCACTACGAGGAGATTCGATGATGCAATCGAAGGAATTTGGAAGACCGGATTCGCGTGACCAGCGAGTGCGAGGCCTGCGGCGGATTCAGGTGTGGGTCCCCGAAACCCGGACCGAGAGGTTCCGGACCGAGGCCCATTGCCAGTCGCTCGCAGTGGCGCAAAGCGAGGGCGAACGCGAGGATCAGACCTTTATCGAAGCGATCTCAGACCGCGACCCAACATGAGGCGCGGCGAAATTTGGACGGTTTCAGCTACCGGCTACGCTGGTAAACCGCGCCCTGCCGTCGTCGTCCAAAGCGATCATTTCGACGCCACCGCGTCGGTGACGATCTGCGTTTTCACTACCAACGAAACAGAAGCTCCTCTATTCCGCCTGCCGATCGACCCAAGCGAGCGCAACGGCCTGCGCTCCGTCTCGCGGTTGATGGTAGATAAGATGACCACGGTGTCCAGAGAACGGTTGGGGAGGCGGATCGGCTATCTCGAAGACGCCGATATCGTCCGCTTAAATCGAGCACTCTTGGTATTTCTCGGCTTGATCGCCGATGACGCGGAGGAAGATGGCACCGATAATAGTTAGGCACCGATGGCTTGCCACCGCGCAAATGCCCTCGGTTGATCAGCCGGTCATGGGCCAGAGATGCGGCCACGACTTGACCGAACGCGATTTGGAGCGTTAACCGTGCAAATACAATCCATCCGAGTAGTTGATCTCAAGATTCCACGCAATCCACCCAAAACCGCGCCGCGCCGCCCCTCTTGGAACCAGAGCGCGCCGCGTTCGCTGCCGATCAACAAGTATCCAGAATTTTCGCGTCTTCCCGGCCAGATGCCGGGCATGGGCGGTGGTCCCGTGTGGGTGCAGATCACCGCTGAAGACGGTACTTGGGGTTTGGGCAACTGCTCCTTTGGCGCGCCGGTCGCCGCCATCGTCGAGCAGGTCTTCGCGCCCCTGCTGACAGGCCGCGATTGTCTGGCCACGGAATTCCTCAATGATTTGATGTGGCGCGCTGCTCAGCGCCTCGGCCATGCTGGTACCGCAGCCGTTGCCCAAAGCGGGATCGATCTGGCGCTTTGGGACCTCAAGGGCAAGCTGCTGGGCCTGCCCGTGTACCGCTTGCTCGGCGGCCCCTGCCGCGATCATCTCGAACTCTACGCCACGGGCGACGATCTCGACTGGGGCCTCGAACTGGGGTTTAGCGCCTTCAAGGTTACCAATCCGGTTCACTACCGCGAGGGCCAGGAAGGGCTCAATCGCCTCGAAGACAAAATCGCCCAAGCGCGCGAGGCTATCGGCCCGGACTGCGAGCTGATGCTCAACGCAGTCATGTCCTACAACGTCGAATACGCCGTCCAAGTCGCCGAGCGGCTCAGGCCCTATCAGATGCGCTGGATTGAGGAGCCGCTGATACCCACGGATCTTGAAGGCCACATCGCGCTCAAGCGGGCCGCACCGTACGTGCCCATCGCCACCGGCGAGGACCACCACGGTCGTCAGGCATTCCGCCAGCTAGTGGAGCACCGTTGCGTCGATGTACTGCAACCGGACCTCAACTGGTGCGGCGGTCTCTCCGAAGCCGTCAAGATCTACTACATTGCCGAAGCCGCCGGCCTTGTCACCATCCCCCACGGCGGCGGCAACAGTATCTTCGGACAACACTTTGCCTTTGCCTTCCCCGAGTCGCCGATGGCCGAGTTCTGGCTCGGCTCGCCTCCGGGCATTCCCTTAGAGGAAGTACCCACCATACCGGGCATGGCCGTGCCTCAAGATGGGCGCTTGGTTCCTTCGGATGCGCCGGGTTTTGGCATGGAAATAGACGAGGACTGGATCGTACCGCGCTAAGGCATGGCTGAACAGTTCGATTTATCCACCAGCCCCGGCGCTAGCCAGCGCCTAGTTTTTGCCCTATTAGGCGTCTGCCAGTTGATATTGAGTACCATCGCCTTCCAGCGCGGTGGCTTCGCGTATGGACTCGCAGTGATCGGCGGCGGGATCGCGGCGTTCTGCGCGGCGGCGTTCTTTGTCCACCGCCTCC
Organism: Candidatus Latescibacterota bacterium; assembly: GCA_965116675.1. Lineage (GTDB taxonomy): Bacteria > Latescibacterota > UBA2968 > UBA8231 > UBA8231. The sequence continues at coordinate 3,488,883 of OZ220721.1, read as the reverse complement.
ATCGGCGCTTGGTCTGGTTAGGACCGGAGGGCGTGACCGTCGAGGAGGGTTTGTTTGGTCGGCAGACGCTGGCGTGGGCCGAGGTCAAAAGGGTGAGCCTGTCGCCGGCCGCGACCGTATTCCACGCGGAGACGGGTGAGGATATAGTTCTCCACAACGCGGCCAATCAACCGTCGGATATTGCTCCGTTTTTAGCGCGGGTGCGCGCCTTGGTGGACGAGTACGGGGTGAACGGTTAGCCTACTCGGCAGCCTCTTCCTGCTTGGCTTGTGCGGCAAGGTGGGTTTTGATTTTACCGACTATCTCAGCGGCGGAGTTTTGCTTGGTCACCGTTTCTAGCAGGGTGTGGTCTTGGGCGTTGATGAGCAGGACGAGGCCGGTTTTGTTGTTGGCCTTGAAGTGGTCTTCTACGTCGAGGGCCGCGGCAAGCAGGCGGGCTTGGGATGTCAACGTTGAGTCGGTGACGTCCAATTGGACGAAGAGGACGGGGTGATCGGCCACCCCGGTTTGGACTTCTTCGAGGATGGGCACGAGGGCCGTGCAGGAGCCGCACCAATCGGCGTGGACTTTGACAACATACAAGGACGGGTCGCCTTCGCCTTCTACTGGGACGGTGCCGGCGAGCGTGGGGGCCGGGGCTAGTAAAAAGGCTAAGGCGGTGAGGGTGAGGACGTACTTCAGCATGATTTGCTCCCTATTTAGAGAAGTTGTGGTGTGGTTGGGTCAAAGGCAGTCCGTCGAAAGACGCCCTGACTCGTCGGAATGTTCCTCGATCTTAGGGTACTTCTCGATTGCATTCAACCGCAGCTAGGCAACGAGCTTACGCAAGTAGTCGCGGAATTCGACGGTATCGGTGAGGTTGTTGCCGCCGAATTCCAATTCGAGCCAGCCGTTGTACCCCGTTTGATCCATGATGTTTAAAATGTGCGGCCAGTCGAGCTCGTTTTCTGCCAAGGAGGTTCCGCCGCTCTGGCTGTTGACGCCGCGCACGTGGAAGTGCGTGGCGTGCTGGAGCAGTGGATCGACCTCGGCGGCTGCGAAGCCGCGCGGGACGAAGTGGCCGTAGTCGAGCGTCAGGGTTAGCCCTGGGACGGCTTGTACCAGCGCGGCGGCGCGCTCGGGGGTGTTGGCGAGCGAGCCGATGTGCGGCTCTATGGCGAAGACGACGTCGCGCGCCTGTGCCTGTTCCACCCGCCACGCCAGCTCTTCGGCGGCGCGGGCCGTGGAGTCGGGCTTTGGCTCGTGATTGAAGAAGGCTCCCGGCAGACCGGTGACGTGTTTGCCGTCGCACTCGGCCGCGTAGTCGAGGACTTTGAGGAAGGCGTCGCGCGCGTGGTCGCGGATTTCGGGTTGGGGGTGATTGACCGCGTGGGATTCGTAGTCGAGGGCTAGTTGTAGGAATAGGTCGGCGGCGACTAGGCCGTTGTCCGCTAGCTTTTGCCCTAGGGCGCGCCCGGAGCGCTGGACGTTTTCGAACTCAGTGGAAGGCTGCAAGTGCGAGCGGTCCTCGAAAAGCCCGATGTCCACGCCCTTCAGCCCCAACATGGATATGAGTGCCAATACTTGCTCGTGCGGCAGGATGGGAAAGGTAAAGTCAGCGCACGCTAGTTTGAGTTGCATAAATCCTCCATTCTTTACTGACGTTACGCATAGGAGGCATTTGGGGTATGAGATGCTTCGCTACGCTCAGCATGACAAGACAGGAAAGCACCCATCGCTGTCATGCTGAGCGTAGCGAAGCGGAGTCGAAGCATCTCATACCTTGGGACCTGTGCATAACGTCACTTCTTTATCAAGGCGCATACACATTGCGCGACCGGTACTGAAAGAAGATCATCCGCCGATTCTGTTCACCCGTCCACGGATACGCCCCGTGCGCCTGCGCCGACGCGAGGAACAGCAGCACGTCGCCTGCCTTCATCTCTATGTGTTTAACTAGGCCCATTTCATTATCGCAGGTGCGGATGCCGTCGGGCATGGGATAGGCGGTTTTGTGCGAGCCGGGTACGCAGACAAAGCCTCCGTCGGCCCGCGTCACATCGCGCAACTGCCAAGCCACGTTGAGGGATTCGGCGTACACGCGGCCATTCTGCTGGCGATAGTGATTGCCCACCTTGGCTGGCGTGGCGGGCGAGTGCAGAAAGTGCCCGGACGATCCTTTTCCAGACAGGAAGCCGTTGCACATCATGCACTCGAAGCCACTGCCCATGATCCAGTTCAGGCGCTGGACGAGCGCTGGATTGGCGATCATGCGCTGGAACGGCTCGCCGTATGGCGCGGGCAATGCCCACGGGTTGCCCATGGACGAGCGGCCGACTCCAGTACCGGCCAGCGGCGTTGAATCGCCGGCAGCCGATCCTCCGTGGCTGATCCGGTCGGGATTTTTGTCGATGGCTTCGTTGGCCGCGGCCAGCCATTCCTCATCCATCACGCCCCGCAAAACGAGGTGACCGCACAGATCCCAGTGGAAAAATTCCTGCTCGTCAATCGCGGAATCTGGGTCGCGGATGTAGATCGAGGGATGGAAAACCCCTGGTTCCTCTGCTAGCCAGACCTTTTCGCCGTCCGAATGCACGACCGGCGGCGGGTACGGACGGTTGGGATTGTGCAAGACGGTGCGTTCGATATCGGTCAGACCGTCGGCCCACTCGGGCAGCGCGGTATCTTCGCCGTGGATTTCGGACGCTGCCCCCGGCCGCACGCCCGTGCTGATGTACCCGCATTCGAGCAGGCGTTGCGGCCCCGCGCCCTGCCAAGGCCGCACGCCGCGCATCAGCGAGTCGGTGCAGAGCAGGAGGTCGCCCGCCTGCAAGACGGGCTGCTCGACGAGTCCCAGCGGGTCGGTTCCGTCCACTAGGTCTTGCGGGGCTGGCACTGTGCTGTTGTGGCTGGCTGGTACTACGACGAAGCCTCCGTCCTCTGCGCCTACGTCGGCCAGCGCCCAGAATGCCCGCACCCCTTGGCAGAAGCGATGTCCGTTGTACTGGCGGTACGCCCGCGACCAATCCACCCACTCGTCGCCCCCGGACAGGTCCGTTGCCTCGGTACAGGACTCGACGAGTCGCGGCGATTCGTCGAGCCGGACCCCTTCGCCGCAAATTTGCTCCAGATACTGCATTAGCACTGGATGCTCGCGCAGGGCGCGCAGGGGATTGCAAACGGGCGACGTCCAGCGCAGCGGCCCGTTATCAGACGCTAGCTGGTCCAGTGCCTGATTGCAGGCGTTCAGTTCGGCTGCCGTCAGGACGCTGGGGACGATCATATACCCCGCCACGTCGAAGCGGTAGTTTTCTTCGTTGGTCATCGTCTTGTCATCCATGAGGTCCTCCTCGCGGTTCTCGGTGGAATCGTCCGATCTCTTTGTGATCCCTCGGCAATTTGGTATCATTGTAGCCCTTGGACAAACGACGCGCAACGGAAACCTTATCGCAGAGGAGGCCCCCTGTGAAAATCACCCAAGTAGAGCTGTATGAAGTCGAAATCCCGCCGATCCCAGTGATCGCCCGCTACTTTCCCAAGATCTACGACATTACCCTCTGCCGCGTGCAGACGGACGAGGGCTTAGAGGGTTGGGGCGAGTTTCTCAGCAAAAAGTCTGCTGGTCAGGAGCAAGCCGACGCTCTCGTGGGCCAGGACCCGCTGGCCTTGGACCCGTACAATCGTCCTGACGCCTTCACCTGCGCGCTGCTCGACATTGCGGGCCAAGCCTACGGCATTCCGCTGCACCGCTTCTTTGGGGCGCAGGTGCGCGACAAGGTGCCGGTGTCGTACTGGTCGTGCCCGATGACGCCAGAAGAGACTGCGGCCGAGGCGGAAATAGGGGCTGGGCTGGGCTTTAGCAACCACAAGCTCAAGGCGCGCTCGTGGAATATCGTCGAGACGGTGCGGCTGATGAAAGAAGCAGCGGGGGCCGATTACACGGTCGGCGTTGATCCGAATACTGAATTCGGCCTGTTGCCCACTGGTGCGCGCTTGGCGAGTGAATTGGAGCCTTTTGGCACGGTATCGGTCTTTGAAGATCCGCTCCTCAAAAACAATCTCGAATGGTACCGCATCCTGCGCGAGAAGACCCACATTCCCATCGCCCTGCACTTGGGGGCACCATCGGGCGTGCTGGCGGCGCTCAAGGCCGAGTGCATCGACTACGTGAACTTGGGCGGCTCGGCGCTGCAAGTGCGGAAGGCAGCGGCGCTGGCGGAGGCTGCGGATGTGCCTTGCTGGATTCAGATGGGTGGGTTGTGTACCGGCGTGTTGGCGGCCTACTCGGTGCATTTGCAGGCGACGCTGCCCAACGCTACGTTGCCCTGCGATGAACTGCCCTTTACGCGGGAGGCCGATGTTGTGGCCGAGGGGTTGGCGCTGGAGAAGGGACACTTTGCCGTGCCCACAGGGTCGGGGTTGGGGATTAAGGTGGATATGGACGTGGTGGAGCGGTACCGCGTCGCTTGAGATAGGCTGTCTGTAGAGTACTGGTTCCTTACGGGCCTTCGCACTACCGTATCGCCGGAAACTTTAGAAGTGTTCTATCTCAACCTACTGCTGGAATGTCAATAGTGAATAACTGACTTTACGCTGCTTTTGTCCCCACCCCCCATCGCTGTATCCTTTCCGCTACACTCTATCGCTCCATAGCCCCCTCTCCCCTCTGAGCCGCCGCCTTGGCACGATTCTTGCCCGTTGCGGATACCACCTCACCCGCAACCCAAGGCAGGGCTCATGGCCGAATTCGACACCATCGCCAAACATCTCATCCACACCTACCCCCGCGACTTCGCCCGCTTCGCCCTCCACCAAGACGACATCGAAGTGCTCGACGTGATCGACACCGAGCAACCCACCGTCGAAGTCCATCGCACGGACAGCCTCATCCGCGTGCGCATCGGTAGCGAGGAGGCGTTGGTCCATCACGAGTTTCAAACCACTGATAGCAAACCACCCATGCCGCAGCGGATGGCTGGCTATATCGGGCGCGGTATTGAGCAGCACGGCCTGCCGATCTATTCCAATGTCATCTATTTGCGTCCCGATGCCGGCCGCACCGATCCGGGACACTATCTCCAAGAGCGGCACGGCTACCGCGTCTTGGTGCAATACAAGGTGATTCGGCTGATTGAACTGGAAGGTCAACGCATCCTCGACGGTGGCCTTATGGGCTTGCTGCCGTTTGTGCCGTTGATGCAGCGGCCAAAGGGGGTGGCTGCGGAAGCGTGGTTACGCCAGTGTGTCCACCGGGCGCAAGAGATACCCATGGACGAGACCGTCAAGGACAATTACTTGGCCGATCTTGCGATTTTGAGCGGTTTGGTGTATAAATCAGAAACAATAATGACCATCATCTCGGAGGCGACCATGTACGAATCGTCGGTAGTGCAGTATTTCACGGAAAAGGGCATCAAGCAAGGCATCGAGCAAGGCATCGAGCGAGGAAGCCGAGAACGCGCCGTTGAAGATCTGCTCGACGTGCTGGAGATTCGTTTTGAGCTAGCCTCGTCGGATCCGTTGGCCGTGCGCATTGGGGCCATCGACGATGTGCAGCGCCTCAAGCAGTTGTTTCGCGCGGCCATACAGGTACCGAGCCTCGAAGCCTTTAGGCACCTGTTAGACGAAGCCTAGTAGAGAAACTGCGTAACGTAAGTGAATAAATCAGAAAGTTATGGCCCCGACCCCGGGCCGAGCATGCTGCTGTCACCGGCGCAGCTAGACGAGTTCAAAGCAGAGGGGGCGCTCGCGATTCCGGGATTGGTACCTCCTGATGTGCTTGACGGATGGCAGGATCAGATGCGCGCCGCTTGCTCTGGCGGCGTGGACCTCGATGATCCCAACACTTGGCCTGCCGGGCGGTACACACCCGAGGATGGTTGGCCCAAGCTCAGCCCTAACCTGTACGACTTGCCGAGCCTGCAGTCCATCGTGGAGCAGATCGGTGGCGGCGCTTTTGCCCCCACCCACCAGGCGGGACAGCCGTGGACGCCGCAGATTCCAATGACGCGGGTGATCCTGCCGAGCGCTCCGGGCACGGAGTGGGTACCCCCTGCCGACGGTCACCTCGATGGGTATGCGACAGGCTGGGGTGGTGGGTTCATGGCGTTCTTCGTCGTGCTGTTCTGGGACGTCAGTAGCCCTACGGGCGGAGGCACGGCCTACTGGCCGAGGTCGCACTTGGCGAACCACCGATACTTCCTTGAGCATCCCGAGCAAATCGACGGCTCGTACCTCTTCACGGAGCCTGTGCGGAGCGGTGGGCACCGGGCGATCTTGGAGGGAGATCCCAGTGTGGGCGAGGTGGTTTGTATGACGGGGCGAGCTGGCGACGCCATGCTGCTCCACGGCCTCACTACGCACGTCAACTCGGCTAACGCGGCGGGGTCAAAGCAACCGAGGGTGGCGCAGTTTGCACGGTACTCCCACAGGGAAATGCGCGAGCAGGCACCCATGGTCATGTTTCCCGACAAGGATGGCACGCCATGGTCGCCCCCGAAGCCGTCTCCGCCCGAGTACGTAGGCAACACCCCGACAGGCTTTCTACCGCTGGGGCATCCAGGCCGGAGGCTCACGCGATACGACGTGCCGCGGAACCTCTGGAAATATTGGGGGCCTGCTCTCAATACCTAATTCGCTCTGTTTATGGAAATTGACGTCCTTATACAGGCCATTGAATCCCATAGAGTCCGTATAACAGACCATGCGGATGAGGAAGTGCACGCTGATAATTTGGTATTAGATGATATTTACTTTTCGGTCTCTCAAGGTGAGATTATAGAGGACTATCCAACGGACTTCCCATTTCCGAGTTGTTTAGTATATGGAAACACTAAACAACATGAGCCCATCCACAGTGTATGGGCTTATAATGCCGATACCCAGTGGGCTGTGCTAATCACTGTATATCGGCCTGATCCTAACCAATGGATTAATTGGCGAGAGAGAAAGAAAGATTCATGAAGCCATTCGAGAAATGCCCAGTATGCAGCGGGGAGTTGGTGAGAAAGGACGTTGAAAAACTTCTCCATGGCGGAAAGCATACTGCCGTGATTAGCGTTTCTGCAGAAGTCTGCCTTCATTGCGGAGAAAGATTGTATTCAGAGGATACAGTCAAACGTTTTGAAGAAATCCGTGTAAAACTAGCCCAGGAACAAACCACGGATTTTCAGCCGATGGGACAAGCCTTTCAAGTCAATAGTTGATTCTCTGACAGCATATAACAACGGCCACACGACGACGGGGCATCTCCCCTACGTTTAACTCTTTACGCGAGTTCGTGTGGCCGTAACTCGTTAAAGGACCATGGGATGAGGCTGCACCTTGCTGGATTCAGGTGGGCGGGTATGTACTGGGGTGATGGCGGTCTACTCGGTGCATCTACAGGACGCTGCCCTGCGACGAACTGCTCTTTACGCGGGAGGCCGATGTTGTAGCTGAGGGGTTGGCGTTGGAGAAGGGGCATTTTACCGTGCCCACAGGGTCGGGGTTGGGGATCAAGGTGGATATGGAGGTGGTGGAGCGGTATCGCGTCGCTTGAGATAGGTTGTGGGATATCGAGTATTCTATCTTAAGCTATAACAAAGGGTTACGAAGAGCATTCTAGTCTCTTGGTGTTGGTTGCGACTGTTTACAAGAATACCTACTTTCGGATCAGATAAGTACCACCTAGCGGCGAATGGACTAGACACCGGTGTCGTCGCTGTCAATACGGTTTGGGAGTGTGTATGAACCAGATGATTCTACTGGAACAATTGCAGGAGGCCGCTGTCGATCCTAATTCCGATTTGGGGGAAGTCCTTCGAAGATGCAAGGTCCTCGCTGCTAGACTGAAAAGCCCGCCACTAGAAGACTGGCTATTGTGGGAATCAAACGGATATCCGGATGACGTCGATCTACCAGACTACCGTGTTTGGCCTGTCGAGGTGAAGGGCCACTTCGCCGGACCCTTTGGCTCTGGGATTCGAAACGTAACTATTCCAACGATCTGCATTCCAAAGGAGCACCGAGAGGCTGCGACTAAATTTGAGTGCCGTCAGAGTGTGGCAACAGTCTCTGCAATGCTAGAAGACCTTGAGGGAGGTATGTTCCACGTAGCAAGGGACAATCTGGCAGTCATCTTAGGCAATAAGGTTTTTCCTGAACAGCACTGTTTTCAGGCTTGGGGCGAATTTAGCAAATCTTGTGTCACCGAAGTTCTAAACAGTGTACGAAACCGTATTCTTGATTTTGTTTTAGCGATCTGGCGAGAGTATGATGCCGTGGGAAACACGGGAGATCCACCGGCAATAGATCCACAGAAGGTTACTCAGATATTCTATACCACTGTTCATGAAGGCGCGGCGAATATCGTTGGCACTACCCGTGATTCAGTAGTAATTCAGGGACTGCAGTCTGGCGACTTTGACGCGCTCAGTGAAGCACTGGCATCATATGGAGTGGAAGCACAGGATCTCGCGAAGTTACGCAAAGCCATTGAGGCTGATCCGACGCCGAATGATGCACGCGCGTTCGGACCCAAAGTCTCTGAGTGGATCGCTACGATGATTAGCAAGGCCGCATCAGGGTCATGGAAAGTCGGAATCGGTGCGGGAGGCAGTCTCCTCGCAGGGGCAATCGCGAAGTATTACGGCCTATAGCAAAGCAGACAGAATAAGACGCCATGTACCGACTTCACAGTGAAAATACGTCGTCTATTCGGTCTCATTTTGGCACTCCTAACCTCCGCCTCGTCGTAGATAGCATTATTGATGGCAAAACTCCCGCTAGAGTCTGGGCAGACGATCTAATTGTGCCGAGGACCGTGTTAGCTTGGGAAGGCCGGTGTATCTATCTCGTTGGAGACTTTGAAGACGCCGAAGTCAACAAAGGGCTGCGAGAGATCTTCTCGACTGAAATCCAGCCAGAGGGTCAGTCGAAAAAGCTCGGGTTCTTCAAGCTCTACTATTCGCCAGATGCTTGGAGCCTTCGGTTGGAGGAGATTTTCGGCTCGCTCTTGGACCATGACGTGGAAAGGCGGATTTACTGCTCTGTTCGGGACAGTTCGTCGAGAATTGCCGTCCCATCGCCCCCGCTGGAGCTCAGGCAGATCGACGCCCAATTGCTCCAAAGTGATTTTGCACACATTGGCTTGGTCAAAGATGAGATCCTCGGAGGCTGGCCAGCCTTTGAAACATTCCTCGACCAGGGATTCGGCTTTGCGATGCTCGATGGGACTTTAGTTGTCTGTTGGTGTACAGCAGAATACGTGAGCGAAGGCAAGTGCGGCATAGGTATCGAGACGATTGAAGCATACCAGGGAAGGGGCATTGCTACTGTGGTGGCTGGAGAGTTTGTCAGGCACGCCCTCGCTTCAGGGATGAATCCCCACTGGGATTGTTGGGCACGCAACACACCATCGGTCAGGGTGGCAGAAAAGGTGGGGTTCGCCGACAGGCACGACTACAAGATCGCAATTGGCACATTCGGCGACGGATAGCGGGTCGCACGACACATAGTAAAACCGTGCGCGGTTTAGCTCTGGTGGACTTCGACCCGACCTGCTGCGCAGGTTCGCGCACGGCGAGAACGTCGGGCACAATGGTACGATTTGTCATTGGCTTTTTGACTTTGACGGGTTGAATAGATCGGAGGCTCAAGCGATGTATGAGCGCTTCTCTGTGGTTTGTTTTGTGGACCAAAAGGTAAACCGTCTCGTGGAGGAACTTCGTAGGGAAATCCCACCTCGCGTCGCTGTGATGCCGGCCCATGTGACAGTCAAGGGTTCCTTTGTTGAGCCGGTCTCAATACCTGAAATCCAGGCCTGCATAGAGCGTGAGACCGTGCGAACGGGATCTATCGAACTACAGGTACAGAGATTATTTACGGGCGACAGAACTATAGGCCTTTCGCTACTTCCTGCTGCTGAACTCATGACTTTGCACAATGGCCTGTTTTACGCCTTAGAGCCCTTCGTCAAAGACGTGTATGGTGATAGGCCCAATGACCAGTATCGACCACATCTTACCATATTCTATGGCCTGAGCTCTGGAGAGAGAAAGCACGCTGTTGATTTGCTGGAACCCCTTGAGCGACTTCAGTCAGTCCAGCTACAGGATGTGAACTTGATGGGTCGTACTGGTGGAGCAAAAGATGGGACTTGGGAAGTAATCCATACCTGGCCATTGGGTACGACTTTAAGAGACGGGTAGGAGCTTCAGGTTTGAGACCAGTTCTGCTGTTTGACCTTGGCGACACCCTTGTCCAGTACTATCGCCGGGAAGAGTTTCCTCCTTTGCTGCGGGCAGGAATTCACGCAGCCAAAGAGGCACTGGAGCGTTTGGGACACGATTTGCCTGCGGATTCTGAGATCGAGCGTCGGGTCGCAGTTGAGAATTACGAAGCCAAGAACAGTCGCGTTCGTCCACTCCACAAGAGGCTTGGTCGTATCTTTGCGGTCGCACCTGGCGTTCCAAAGGAAGAGTGGCTGCCGATCTGTCGTGCCTTCCTCGCGCCAATCTTTTCTATTGCCAAGATCTATGAAGACACCCTTCCGGCTCTGGATGCGCACCTAGCGGATGGCTACCGCGTAGGAATCCTATCGAACTGTCCCTGGGGTTCACCGAGTGAGCCTTGGTTTGAAGAACTGCGGCGACACGGCCTTTCGACGCGATGCGAGGTGGCTATCTTTTGTTCAGATGTGGGTTGGCGGAAGCCCGCCCAACCTATATTTCGCCGCGCATTGGATCATTTCGGATGCAAACCAGAAGAGTGCCTGTTTATCGGAGATAATCCAAGGTGGGACATTGTGGGCGCGAGACGGGCGAATATAATTCCCGTGCTCATCGACCGAATGGGCCACGTGGATGTGGGTTCGGAACTGGTTATCCGATCCTTGCTTGATCTAAAGCCAGTCCTCGAACGATTGGGTTGAACCCACTTCTCTTAACACCACAGTGTCCTGGCTACGGGCCATACGGCTTCACGGTTCGAGCACGGCGAAACGTTACACGAGATTGGATACCCCAATGGAGCATATGGATGAATAGACCACAGGCGATTCTCTTCGATTTTATAAATACCCTCGTACGCAATATGAGATTCGATCCTATCGCAGGTAACGCTCGCCTGCTCGAATATGCAGTGGATCGAAAAGGTATATCACCTGAAGAGGTGACGACTGAAGCAAAAAGGCTCGATAGTGAGGTTGCTGTTGCGGATAATTCAATCGTCGAATTAACGCATCATCAGTTTAATCGACTGCTCTTTGATCGACTCGGCATCACCTTTCGTGAGCCCATGGAGGTACTCGAACTGGAATTCTGGAAAGAATGTATGCTTTTCTCTCCTGAGCCCGGCATTGCCGATGTATTGACCGCCTTGTCTGCCCATAATTTGAGAATGGGGGTAGTAAGCAACCATCCAGGGTCTGGAACGCTCCTCTCTTGGGAACTTCAACGTCATGAACTGCTCAACTATTTTGAATTTGTCATCTCTAGCGCCGATTATGGGATAAGAAAGCCCCATCCCGTGATTTTTACCTCAGCGGCCGCCCGATTGGGCATAGCACCCTCAGAGATATGGTATGTAGGAGACACGTTGGAGACCGATATGGTGGGAGCGAAGCAGTGCCACATGAGTGCAATCTGGTACAACAGGCGACAACAAGAGCCTGCGGATATCCCTGTTGATGCAGAGGTTAGGAGCTGGGAGGAATTTCTGGAGTTGGCTCAAACGTATTTGTAGGAGAAGGCATGGAATACGTTATCAAACATGGCACCGGCTTTTCTGTAGAAGTCGGCTCCCCAGAAGAGCCGGAAATCACGCGATGGACCTCATGGGGAAACGGCGATTTACAGCAGTCTTTTATGTTGCATACACCTGAAGGCACGCTTATCACAGACCCGGTGCTCCCACAGCAGGGCGAAGCGCTCAAGATACTCAAGCGGCGTGCTGGTAGGGTCGCTGCCATTCTCAGTCTCTCTCCTTTGCACGAGCGGCATATTTCCGAAGCTGCTAGGCGCTACAGAGCACCGGTATATGGTCCTCCCTCGGCTAAGAAAACCACGAAGTATGGTCGTAAGCTCAATGCACGCTATGGTGCAGACCAACCACTACCTGGTGGGGTACAGACCATTGAATCAGGTGATGAGAACGGCGAAATATGGTTGTATTGGCAGACTCCCAAAGGCAAGAAAGTACTAATCAATGCCGATACCATTTATGGCCAGAATGAGCAAGGTGGTATGGGGGGACGCAATGCTTCGTACTGGATGCAGGAAAAGGGTATCCGCCTACGAGCCACGGGTACGCCGTCACGCACTGAACTGCGTCGGAGGTACGAACGGCTCGACGCGCTCGATATAGACCTTATTCTCAATGGTCATAATCCACTCCCCCTGACTAACCCCAAGGTGGCAATCAACGAAGTACTTTCTAAAGGTACATTTGAGGTACACCCCAGTGGTGTGTGTACTTTTATGTACTTGGACTTCAAATGAGCAATGCTCAGGACTATCCATTCGTAGGAGCTAAGAGAGATGAAGCTGTTGACTAGTGACTCATTCGAGAAAGCAAGGACTTTCGTTATGGAGCAGGGCCGGGAATTAGAAAGACGGCTTCTGTCTTATTATTTCGATGATGGAACTCCAGCCGCGGTCTTGGACGAACTTGCTAGCTATCAGAATCAGGATGGCGGTTTCGGCAATGGCCTTGAACCCGATATCCAATTGCCCGATTCATCCGTCATCACGACGACCATTGCTCTGCGCATCCTCAGAGAGGTTGGAGCGACTAGCGAAGATGAGATTGTTCGCAAGACGATCCAGTATTTGCTGGCCGAATACGATTCGGCCCAAAGCAGATGGCCCATCGTCCCGCAAGCGGTGGATGAATACCCCCATGCGCCGTGGTGGAATTTTGAGAATACGGCGGATACTTTTGGCAATTTCCTGGCTAATCCTCGTGCGGAGGTCGTCGGCTATCTGCATGAATATCACGAGTTGGCACCTACAGACCTGACTAAACAGCTCACGGTAGAGGTCATAGATCATATAAAGACATTATCAGACGAAGTGAACATGTACGATTTTATTTGCTGTGTTCATCTGGTTGAGACGGCTGACCTGCCCCAATCCGCGAAAGATGCGTTGGCGGAAATACTAATTCAGAGAGTACACCACGTCGTCGTTCATACGCCGGAAGAATTGCTGGGCCCCTCTGCTAGGCCGCTCTGGTTAGCTCATACGCCCACCTCGTTGCTAGCGGAGACGCTGAAGAGCGAGGTAGATATGAATTTGGATTTTGATATTGAGCAGCAAAATTCAGATGGCTCTTGGTCTCCTACTTGGTCCTGGTATGGCCAGTATCCAGAAGTCTGGGAGCAAGCCGAACAGCATTGGAAGAGTTGTTTGACCGTTGAGATACTAAAGGCGTTAAAAGAATTTGGGCGGATTGAAGATCTTTAGAGGCGATACTATCAATCTCACTTCAGAATGAAACGAGAAGACTACTTTCGCTGGGCTGAGCGAGCTGCCCGGTGGGGAGCCGAGTACCTGGCCACGCTCGATGAGCGGCCCGTTCGGGCGCAGACTGCGCCGGGTGAGATCGCTGCGCTGCTGCCGGTAGCGCCACCGGAAGAGCCGGTGGATATGGAGACGATCTTCGCCGACTTTGAGCGCATCGTGCCCGACGGCATGACGCACTGGCAACACCGGCGTTTCTTTGCGTACTTCAGCGCCAACGCCGCGCCGGTTTCGATGGTCGCCGAAAATTTGACGGCGGTCATGGCGGCCCAGTGCATGCTCTGGCAGACCTCGCCTGCCGCTACGGAAATTGAGACCCGGATGGTCGATTGGATGCGGCAGGCCCTTGGGCTACCGGAAGGGTTTCAGGGGGTTATCCAAGACTCGGGAACGTCGGCCAATGTCTGCGCTGTACTGACGATGCGCGAACGCGCGCTCGGCTGGCGCGGGATCGATTCTGGCATGGTGGGGGAGAAACAGGTCCGGGTCTATGCCTCGCCGGAGACTCACTCGTCGGTTGACAAGGCGATCCGAATCGCCGGTATCGGCCAACAGCATCTCGTCAAAGTTCCGACCGATGGTTCCTGGGCGCTCGATCCGGAGGCGCTGAGCCGGGCGATTGATGCCGACCGCGCGGCGGGTTTCCTGCCGGCCGGTGTCGTCCTTTGTATTGGAGGCACGTCGATCGGCGCGTCCGACCGCGTACGCCAGACCATCCAAGTGGCGCGAGAGCACGATCTCTACGTCCACGTTGACGCTGCGTGGGCCGGTTCTGCGATGATCTGTCCTGAGCTACGGGCGTTGTGGGAGGGCGTCGAGGGAGCCGACAGCATTGCCTTCAATCCCCATAAGTGGCTCGGGGCGCAGTTCGACTGCTCGATCCAGTTTCTTGCGGACCCAGAACCGCAGGTTCGCACCCTCGGCGTTCGTCCGGATTACCTGCAAACCCTCGGCCAAACCGAGATCACTAATTACAGCGAGTGGACGATCCCTTTGGGGCGTCGGTTCCGCGCCCTCAAGCTCTGGTTCCTGTTGCGCGCGCACGGTCTCGAAGACCTTCGCCAGCGCATCCGGAACCACATTGCTTGGGCTGAGGAGGCCGCCGCGGCAATCGCATTGCTGGACGGCTTTCGCCTGACGACGGACTGCCATCTTTCGCTCTTCACGTTCCAGTATGCCCCCGACGGCGAGGATGCCAACGACGCCACCGAGCATTTGCTCCGTGCGGTCAACGACGACGGCCGGATTTACCTGACGCAGACAATCCACGAGGGCCAGTTCGTCATCCGCTTTCAGGTTGGGCAGTTCGATTGTAGAAGGGAAGACGTGCTCTTGGCGGTCGATGTGCTGCGGGAACTAGCCCACGCGATCCCTTTGGAATAACATGACAGAAATAGATGTATCTTGGTATCAACGGCCAACCGATGTCCCAGAGCGTGTAGCCAGTGGTGGCGTAGTTGTTCGACTGCACGACGAGCAAATCTTCGTTGCTCTGACACGTGAGGGCGATATGGAAGAGTATGTCTTACCCAAAGGCGGTGTCGAAGCGGGTGAGGACCTGCTAAAAGCCGCGTACCGCGAAATAAAAGAGGAAACGGGCCTGACGGCCTTGACCCTCGTCAACAAACTCGAAGTCGTCGAACGCTTAACCTATGATAAAGACTTTTGGGCCGTGATCCATCTCTACTTGTTTCACACTGAACAGATTGAAGCTACACCAACCGATACAGTCTATCACCATGAGATGAAATGGTTTCCGATTGATCGGCTTCCTGATTTTTTATGGCCTGAGCAGAAGGCATTATTGGAGCGTCATCAAGAGGATATTGTTCGCGAGATTAAAGCGATCATAGAGAGTTGAGCATATCAAATATGCAGAATAGCCCATACCAGAAGTTCGCTCGGTACTACGACACGTACGTCCAGCATTTCGTTGATGATTTGCCCTTCTATTGTACCTCGATTAAAAAATCTAAATCTGTTATAGAGGTCGGCTGCGGCACTGGACGAATTTTACAGTTGCTCCTAGGCTCATGTGCTCACGTCACCGGAGTTGATGTATCGACTGAGATGCTGGCTATCGCCAAGGCGCGATTTACCGATCAACTAGCAACTGGAGAATTGCACTTAGAGGTCCATAATTTTCTCGACGGGCCAATGGTGGATCATTTTGATGCGGCACTGGTAACATTCTTCACGTTTAACTATGTGCTAGATGATCCACAGAGATTCTTATCAAATCTACGCAATTCCGTAGCCCGTCAAGGGATCCTTATCATGGATCTTTTTCATCCAAAGCCTCTTCGCTTGCCTGAGACCGATGGGCAATGGTCTGAGATGTCATTCTCTACGGCCGGCCGGACTATCCAATGCCGTGATCAACGCACGATGAGTAAAGAACGGGAAATCCGTACTCAGATTTATTTGGATGGCAGCGATGAGACGGAGATCATTACGCAAAGACGCTATTACTCTCCACAAGAGATAGTAGATCTATTATTGGAATCCGGATGGTCTGAAGTACAACTCTCTAAGTCCTACTCCGTTGATGGATTTATGGCCGACATTAATCTTCATGCCAAAGACAGTCATTTTCTCGTAAGGGCAGTTGCAAATGGTATGTAGTATCATTTATCGCGTAACGCGAGTCTGATAGGCGACGAATGCTAATTGATACATTTCCAGACTTCATGAGAGTTTGGCAGAGGTTCGTGGCTGCTGACGAAGACGGCAAGCTGGAAGCTTGGATGGGCTACATGGCTGCCTACCCGGAACTGCTTGAGAAGCAGAAGGCGGACTACGAATGCAACGAACAGTCTTGGGAGGAGATTGCGAGGACAAGGATCTTTCCGGAGCTTGAAGGCCGAATGCCGGGAATGCAGAAGGCAAGCCGTCTGATATGCGAAATGGCCCCCGACGTGGTGACTTCTGCAAGGCAGATTCTCAGTCTGCAATCCGACCCGATTATCGTGGCTTACGTTGGGATCGGATGTGGTGCTGGATGGGCGACGAAATACGGCGGAGATCCTGCAATTCTGCTCGGTCTTGAGAATATCGTAGAGTGCGGTTGGACGGACGAATCAAGCCTTGGAGGACTCGTAGCACACGAGGTTGGACACCTGTTCCATTTCGAATTGCGTAGAAAAGAGAATCTTGAAGTGGGTGGCGGATCGTTCTGGCAACTGTACACCGAAGGCTTCGCGCAACGTGTTGAGCATCTTGTCGCGGGCAAGCCTACTTGGCACATGGCGACGGGTATCAACGACGAGACATGGCTGCCTTGGTGTGAGGAAAACCTGTCGTGCCTAGCCTCTGAGTTTCTGGAATCGTCGGATTCCGAGGAGAAGACGAGAAGATTCTTTGGCCACTGGTACGATCTATGGGGCAAGCGGCAGTGCGGTTACTACCTCGGACACGAAGTAATAGCCAGGATGGAAGATACCGATCCACTCAGAACAATCGCTCTTTATCCGGAGCCAGAGAAGCGGGTATCGGAGGTAGTGCAGATGATGGCCGAAAACAGGGCATAACACCGTGTGTCCGGCTTCGGGCTGCTCCCTTCGCGCAATCGTTTCGTGGTTCGGGCACGGCGAAACGTTATAAGCCATGCAAATCATAAGAAAGACTGATTCTCTGCATAATGAAAGGACCACGTAGAAATGGCTGGAAACCTGCCCCTTACTGCTGAAGAGGCTTTAGAAATCCGCGAGTTTGCTCACAGAACGCCGATCTATTTGTCTTCGGATGGTCGATTGATTGGATACACCGTACGAGTTCCTGAACAGGCAGAATCTGTTCAAGGCCAAGCATTCAGTGCTTCAGGGGTTGTTCAGGAACTCGTAGGCAGCGAAGTCTATGTTCAGGATCTCGAAAACGATACCGTCTGGAGTCTTACGGATCAGTGGGGGGCTAGTTGGGGAGCAGGATGGTCTCCTGATAACAATAACCTCCTCTTCCTATCTGACAGGGGAGGGAAAGTTCGTGCTTGGATATGGGATGCAGATAAGGACCAGACCCGTCTGTTATGTGATGCTACCATCAGTTCTTTTTTTGGGTATGATGTGCCCCTTTGGATGTCCGATGGAAACAGGGTGCTCATTAAGGAAAAGATAGAGCCATCCGATTCACTTACGGCGGAAAAGCAGCCTGCGGATCAAAGTACACTCTCTTCTTCCGTGACTGTTTTCTCATCTGACGACGTGTCACAACTTATGGAGGAACCTTTATCTCCAAGGCTCACCCCTGCCGGGAATCAGGTTCCTATTATAACAGATCGTCATCTGTATAACCTTGGATTGGTTGATCTTCGAACGGATACTGTTCAAAGATTAGCTGAAGGATTCAGAGGTGGAGCCATCGTGCCATCCTACGATGGGTCAAGAGTGGCCGTCCTCTCGGTTAGCTCAGAAGACCAGCGAACGCGCAGGCACGCCTACGAACTCTACTTGGTTGATGTTGAAAAGCAATCATATCGACTCGTGTCACAGGATATTTTCCCTCCCGAAGCAGCTCAATGCCTCTCTTGGTCTCCTAATAACAGCAAACTGGCTCTTATCAGTGAGGGCGATCTCCTTATTTACGAACTGGACGCCGATCTCTTGAGACGGCCTACAGAAGGCCTGCAACTAGACTACAAGTCGTGCGAACCACCCCTATGGAACACCGAGGGTACCCACATCTATTTCATCTCTCATGGACGGCTATATCGAATCTTTGTCACAGACGGCCAAGTTGAAATTCTGGGAGACGACATGGAAAGGCTCGTTGTCTCTGTCGTTCGTCGTAATGGAATTCTGATGGTCGATGAAAGCCAGGGTATTCTTCTGCAGACACTGGATTCCAGTACAGGTCATGAAGGAACATATCTACTCAACAGAGGGTCCCGTAAAGAGTGCCTGTTTGAAAAAGACGTGCACATCGGCGGCCTGAGCGTAGGAAACACCCAATTGGCTCATTATACGGATTGCACACCAGATTACAGCCAAGTAGTTTGTATCCTTCAACGTGCTGATATGCCGCCAGATATCTGGCTTACGGATTTCTCCTTTGAGGATCGAAAGAAGGTCACAGCTATCAATCCCCACCTGGATCGTTCACACTTTGGACGCGCGGAATTTATCGACTACGTACTGTCTGATGGCGAACGCCGCAAGGGTGTCCTCCTAAAGCCACCCAGAGAGATAGCCGAACCACCCTATCCTCTGATCGTCTCGGTTTACCCGAGTTGGTCTCATCGCGAGAAGCAAAATCTCTTTGGCGGAGTACTCAGTGCGGAAGGCAATCCCCAACTATATGCCACAACAGGATATGCAGTGCTTTGGCCCGATATGACAGGTAGTCATAGTGAGATCATAAACGATGCGGTACCTCTCGTCCTTCCAGCCGTGGACAAAGTAATCGAGCTAGGTCTTGCAGATTCTTCTCGAATGGGCATTGTCGGGCATAGTGCCGGAGGCTACGCCGTGTGTGGCTTGGTTACGCAGACTAACAGATTTTCTGCTGCTGTCAGTATGAGCGGAGTGTCCGATATGATAAGTTGCTATGGGTACATGTGGCCCGACGGGAGCGTGTACAGACAAAAGGAACAGGAACAATTATATGGTGGTCCTCCGTGGGAGGTTCCGCAAATCTACCTTGAGAACTCTCCCTTAATGTATGTTGGCAGGGTGAATGCCCCGATGCTGTTCATCCATGGAGACAGGGATGACGCCAGTGGATGGCAGGTCGCAGCAGAAATGTTTACCGCTCTGCGCCGACTTGGTAAAAAAGCGGAATTCGCCCTGTATCGGGGGGAAGGTCATATACCTGGAGATTGGAGTTCAGCAAACAAAATCGACCTGTGGAACCGCATTTTAGATTGGTTCAACATCCATCTTGGACGTTGACAGAGTGCACGGCTTATGATAGCTCCATTCCTGGCTTTGGCGCATATGCGCCTCCGAGAATCCGCTCCGTGGGTCGGAAATGGGTGAAACTTTAACCTGAGCTACGTATGCCTCTTATGTGACCGCAATGGAGAAGCTGACTGAATGCCTGCTCCTGAGGGAGTTCACCAAACAAGACGTGGATGTCGTCGCCGAGTTTAGAAGAGACCCAACGTATCTGGAATACTACTACCGGCCCCCCTACACTAGAGAGGAGTGCGCCCGCTTTGTAGATAAGTGCATCGCATGGTCCAAGGAAAGTCCGAGATGCAAATTCCAGCTAGCCATTACGGACCGCTCAAATGGGGTGTTACTTGGCGACTGCGGGGTACGCACGGAAAGTATTGAGAGTCGGCGGGGTGACATCGGCTACGAGTTGTCGCCCGTTTATTGGGGTCAGGGCTTTGCGTCAGAGGCGGTCCGGGTCATTCTGCAGGTGGGTTTTGCAGATTTGGATCTAGACGAGATAGAAGCCAGATGTGTTGTTGCAAACAAACGGTCTGTCCGGCTTCTCCACCAGCTAGGTTTTGAGGAGACGGAGCGCATACCACCCGGACCGGGTAGAGGCGAATTTGCAGACCGCATGTTGCCCGAGCGGTGTGTATTTCTCTTGTGTCGAGACAAATGGATTGAGCATACTCATGTTTTCTAGTAGGCCATTTCTTCCGGCTATTTTATGCAGCATCTTCCTCGTGTTTCCCAATGCGTGTAACGGCGAAGATCCTATGAGTAGTCCAGATAAAGACCCAATGGATTCACCTTATACCGTAGGCGTCTATTATTACCCTTGGTACAGCGGTGATTTTCACGGCGGCCGCTATATGCGCAAAGAGTTGATACCGTCGCAGTTGCCGATGCTGGGCGAGTACGACGATCGCGATCCCGCAGTGATCGCACAGCATCTTAAGTGGAGCCGACAGGCCAATATATCGCTGTGGGTGGCGAGTTGGTGGGGACCCGATTCGCGTGAAGATCAGACTCTGCTACAGCACATTCTGCCGCACGATGAATTAGACGATATGCAGATTGCGCTGTTTTATGAGACTACAGGGCGCACGAGGGAGTTTTCGGCGTTCGACAATGTCGCACCGGACATTGCCCATATTGCCGAACGCTATTTCGACCATCCCAATTATTTGCGGATTGATGGACGTCCGGTGCTCTTTGTCTATTTGACGCGGGTACTCTCGCGCAATGGGACGCTGGCTGAGGTGGTGGAGGCGATGCGCGCGACAGCCAGAGAGGCGGGACACGATATATACATCGTCGGCGATGAGGTTTTTGGACAACCGCCCACGTCTTCTGAGGCGATTGGGCTACTGGATGCCGTGACGAACTACGACGTGTACGGCAGTATGGGGGCGAAGGGTTATGCGGGACAGGCGGCAGTGGATCGGTATTATGCGGCGCAGGCGAGTTGGAGAGAACTGGCTCATGCTGAAGGGACAGCGTTTATACCCGCTACGACACCAGGATTTAACGACAAAGGTGTGCGCAATGGACATGAGGCGGTCTCGCGGAAGTTGAGTGAAGAAGCCGAATTTGGCTCGCTGTTTCGGGCGATGCTGGCGCAGGCTGTAAAGTATGCGGATGAATCAACGGGGCGAATGCTGATGGTTACTTCGTGGAATGAGTGGCATGAGGATACGCAGATTGAGCCGGTTGAAGAGGGGGCAGTGACTCGGTTGGATGGCAGCGAGACGGGAGAGGCGTTTAGTGAGGGATTGGATTATGAGGGATATGGAGAGCGGTATTTGGAGGTACTAAGGGAGGGGACAGAGTAACGTGTGGACATCCACCGTAGAGGCAAGTGGGGCCATGCCGTGTTGGAAGGCGAACGCGGCAAAAGCGCAAGCGCCAACGCCCCTCACCCGCCCCGGCGCAGCACCTGCCCTCCCCGCGCCCCGGTCCACACCCCGTCTTCGAGTGTGGGCACGCCGTTGACCAGCACGTGGACCATACCCTGGGCAGTGAGATTGGGCGCGGCGATTGTGCCCCGTTCGCGGAAGGTCTGGCCGTCGAACACCGCGAGGTCGGCCCAAGCGCTTGGGCGGATCGTCCCCCGGTCTTTTAGACCTAGGCGGCCGGCCGGTAGCCCGGTGAGACGGTGGACGGCCGCTTCCGGGGACAAAAGATCTGTATCGCGCACAAAATGCCGGAAAAACCAGCCCGCCCAAGTATAGGCCCCGTGGAAGACAGCCTTCTGTAGCGGACCGTCGGGGCACAGGGCCGTGGCGTCCGAGCCGACCATGCAGCGCGGGTGGGCGAATACCCGGCGCGCCTCGTCTTCCCGGTAGCAAAAGGCGAGGATCATTGGCTCGTGGACCCGGTCCTGCGTCGCCAGCAACAACTCGCAGATAAGGTCGATAGGCTCTAGCCCCATATCTCGGCCAATATCGGCCAGACTCTGTCCGGCCAGCTCGGGACGGGGCCCGTACTGCGATAGGAGAATCCGCTGCCAGTCGCCCTGGGCCAGCCCCGCCACAATACTGCGGTACGCCCCCACTCGCCGGCGCACCTCGGGATCGCGCAGCCGCGCCGCCACTGCGGCTTGGTCGCCCTCCAGCACCTTGGGCGGCAGCGCCGCGCTCAGATTCGTGGTGCCGAACAACCGCGTGTGCATATCGAAATCCACGTCTAGTCCGTCCCGCCGCGCTCGGTCCACCTGCTCTAGGGCTCCGTCCACGGCTCGGACGCCGTCTGCGGCCAGCCGCGCCACCACTGAGATATGGGAAATCTGCAGGGCCACGCCCGCGGTTTGAGCCGTGCGGATGGCCTCGGCAATGGTCTCCTGGTCCTCGCCTGCCCGATTGCGCGTATGGGTGGCGTACAAGCCCCCGCACTCGGCCACCACGCCGCACAACTCGGCGATCTCCTCCTCGGAGCAGGCCCGCTCCGGCCCGTATTCCAGACCCGTGGAAAAGCCAAAGGCGCCCTCCTCTAGGCTAGCCTGCAGCAGCTTCTTCATGCGCTTTAACTCATCCGGTGTGGAGGGTCGGTCCACCAGTCCAGCCACGGCTAGGCGCAGTCGGCCGTTGGGCACTAGGGTCAGCACGTTGACCGCTGGTTGGCGCTCTTGCAGCCGTTCGAGGTACTGGCCCACGCTGCGCCAGTCAATGGGATAGTCGGCCGCGTACCCGTACATATTCATCCGGGCGGTGGTCGGATCGGCTAGGGGAGCGCAGCCGTGGCCGCAGTTGCCCACCACTTCGAGGGTCACTCCCTGGGCAATCGAACTCATCGCCCGAGGGTCGGCCAGCAAGGTAAAATCGGAATGACTGTGGATGTCGATAAAACCCGGCGCGACCCACAGGCCCGCGGCCTCTAGCACCCGGTCCGCTGTGCCGGGCCAGTGAGGTCCCACGTACGCAATGCGGCTGTCTTTGATCGCCACATCCGCGCTCAGGGGCGCTTTGCCCGTGCCGTCGATTACGGTGCCGCCCCTGACGAGCAGATCCGCTGGCGTTGAGTTCATGTGTTCTCGGCGGCTCGCTGTGCCCGCAGGGCGGTCGTAGCCTCGAGGTCCACGGTTAGGGACTCGTCGAGCACCACCCCGTACTGGTCCCGAGCTGCGGCGAGCGAAACCTTGTCGTTGCCCACGTCCCGAGCCACGGCCTCGGGGTCGCGCTCCAGCGGGTCGCCCCAACCGCCGCCGCCGGCTTGGCGGTGGTAGATCACCTCGCCAGCGGCCATGGTGGTGGATATCATCGTCGGCAGGGTCTCGGCCTCGCCGTCGCGGTACAGCGTATTGATCGAAGCCGTGCCGCTCCCGCCTCCGTACAGGCCATAGGGCAGGTGGTCGCGCCGGTCCGAGCGAATGGCTAGGTGGGCTTGGCCATTGAGCAGACGCCACGATCGCTCGATGGCTAGACCACCGCGGAAACGGCCCGGCCCGCCGCTGTCGTTCACCAGCCCATAGCGCTCCACCCGCACTGGGTACTCGGATTCGGCTTGCTCCACGGGGATATTGCTGGCGACATTGGCCGGATTGCACAGCCCGTCGTTGCCGTCGCGGTCCGGCCGCCCGCCCCAGGTCCCCGACAGCAGCTCGTAGTACACGTAGGGCTGGCGGTCGGACCGCTGCCCTCCGATAATCACTAGGGTGTTGCCTCCTTCGCCGGCGGCGAGGACCCGATCGGGCAGCAGTCCGGCCAGCGCCCCGAAGATCGTATCGGCCAAGCGGAAGCCGGTGATGCCGCGCATGGACGAAGCCGCGGGCATGACTCCGTTGACCACGGTGCCGGGAGGGGCGACAATCTCGAGGGGGCGGAACATGCCTGCGGTGTTGGGGATGTCCTCGCGCAGCACGGACCGCACGCACAGGGCCACCACCGAAGACGTGAAGGAGAGCGTGTTGTTGATGGCTCCGCTCACCTGCGGATCCGTGCCGGTGAAGTCGGCCCGCAGCTCGTCTCCCGCCACGGTGATCTCCACCTGCAAGCGCACCGGCGGCCCTCCCACCCCATCGCTGTCCATGTAGTCGGTAAAGGTGTGGCTGCCGTCGGGCCAGGAGGCGATTTCGGCCCGCACCAGCCGCTCGGTATAGTCGATCAGATCCGCGGTGCAGCGCGCAAAGGTGTCGGGGCCGTAACGGCCGATCAATTCGCCGATGGCCCGGGTGCCGATGTGGCAGGCCGCTAGCTGGGCCCGCAAGTCGCCGATGGTCATCTGCGGCACTCTCACATTGGCGCGGATCAGGGCGAACAGGGCCTCGTCGGCCTCGCCCCGGCGATAGAGCTTGAGCCAGGGGATGCGCAACCCTTCCTGAAAAATCTCCGTATTGTCGCAGGCTGAACTCCCCGGCAAACGGCCGCCGAGATCGAGGTGATGGGCTGTGCTCACGGCAAAGGCCACGCGCCGACCCTCCGAGAAGACGGGCTGGACAATGAAGATGTCCGGGATGTGCATGCCGCCTTCAAAAGGATCGTTGAGGATGAAGACATCGCCCTCTTCTATATCGTCGCCGTACTTGGCCAGCAGGGTCTCCATGGCAAAGGGCACCGAACCCAAATGCAGCGGAATGGTGACGCCCTGGGCGATCATCTGGCCCTCGGCATCGCACAGGGAAGTCGAGTAGTCCAGACAGTCCCGCACAATGGTCGAATAGGCCGTGCGGTAGAGCGCCATGGCCATTTCGTCGGCCGCCGAGGCTAGGGCGTTGCGCACGATTTCGCGCGTGATCGGATCTATGGCTGCCATCGCTTCACACTCTTTCCTCTCTAACTGATATTACGCAGTCTTATGCACCTCTGCTGCGGCCACTTCGACAAGCTCAGTGGCCAAGTACTGAGCGCAACCACCGGGCACTGAGCCTGTCGAAGTGCCGCGTAACGTCGGCTCTCTAACTGGAGCGCACTTCGATGAGGAGGTGGCCCAGAGGGTGCAGCCGGGCGCGCATATTTGGCGGCACTACAATGGTGGAATCGCGCTCGTCGATGAGCAGGGGGCCCTCGGCTCCTTGGTCGAGGTCCTGGCGGTCGACTAGGGGGACGGCCAAGGTCTCGCCGGCGAAATAGGCCGTCCGAGTGCCCCCGCCCGCAACGGGCTGGACTGCTGTTTCTAGGCCGTGGCCCAGACCGCGCACTCCGGCTTGGCCGATTAGGCGCACGGCTACCACTTCCACGGGGTTGTCCGGGTCGGAGCGATGCCCGTACAGGCGCTCGTGCTCGCGCACAAAGTCGGCGTGCAAGCGGGCCACTCCCTCTGGGGTTATAGGCCCGTCAGCTAGGTCGATGCCGATCTCCGAGGTCTGCCCTCTAAAGCGCACGTCGGCGCTGCAGCGCAGCCCGACTTGGTCGGCTCCGAACCCCTCGGCGGCGAACTGGGCTAACTGCTGTTCCTGCATCTGGGCTCGGATCTGCTCCAAGGCCGGGGCTTGAAGATCCTCTCCCCCCAGCAGGCAACTGCGCACATCGTGGTGCTCCACCCCGGAACACAAAAGCCCGAGGGCGCTGAACAGGCCCGGCAGCGGCGGCACTACGACCTGACCAATGGCCAGGTCCCGAGCCAGGCCCGCGGCGTGGACGGGCCCGGACCCGCCAAAAGCCATCAGCGCGAAGTCACGCGGGTCTCGCCCCCGCTCGGTAGATACGGCCCGCAGGGCTCGCATGGTGCGGGCATTGGCAATGCGGTGGATGCCCTCGGCCGCCTGCAGCAAATCCAGTCCCAAGGGCGCGGCAATGCGGTCGTGTACCGCCCGCTGCGCAGCCTCCACGTCGATCGACACCTCGCCGTCGGCCAGGTCCCCGGGACGGATATAGCCCAGCACCACATTGGCGTCGGTGAGCGTTGGCTCGACGCCCCCCCGCTGGTAGCAAGCCGGTCCCGGCACGGCCCCGGCGCTGCGCGGTCCCACCCGCAAACCGCCGGCTTGGTCCAAAAAGGCGATGCTACCGCCTCCGGCCCCCACTTCGGCGATGTCGATGCTGGGTGCCCGGATTAACTCGCCGCCGCCGCCGATGAGCCGATTGCCCGCGGACAGCGAGGCGCCCACCTCGTACTCGGGGCTGTGGGCGATGCGCCCCTCTTCGATCATGGCCGTCTTGGCCGTGGTGCCGCCCATATCGAGGGTGATGACCTGGTCCAATCCCAACTGGCCGGCGGCGAAACTGGCACCGAGGACTCCGGCGGCGGGACCCGATTCGAGGGCAAAGACCGGTCGGCGGGCCGCCTCCCAGTCTGGGGCCAGCCCGCCGGTCGATTGCATGATCAGCAGCGGCGCTTCTACGCCGCGCTGTTCCAGCCCTTGGCGCAGGGCACCCAGATAGCGCTGCACCACGGGCTGGACATAGGCGTTGACCGCAGTGGTGGCACTGCGCTCGTACTCGCGGCGCTCGGGCAGCACTTCCGACGACAGCGACACCGGCACCCCGGGCAAGCGCTCGCGCAAATAGTGCCCTAGGCGGAGTTCGTGCTGCGGAAAGGCGTACGCGTGCAGCAGGCATACGGCTACTGCTTCTACCCCCTCGGCTTCGAGCCGCTCGCCGAGTTGCTCAAGTTCTGGCTCTTTGAGGGACACCAGGACCTCGCCGTCGGCCGCCACCCGCTCGTCCACTTCGAGGCGCAGGCGACGCTCGACCAGGGGCCGGGGTTTGTCGAAGAACAAATCGTAGAGCTGGGGGGCCCGGACGCGGCGCAGTTCCAGCACATCGCGGAAACCCCGGGTGGTAATCAGGGCCGTGCGCGCGCCCCGGTGTTCGAGTACCGCGTTGGTGGCGACTGTGGTGCCGTGCGCCACCTCGGACACGGCCCGGTCCGCAGTGCTGAAGCGGGGTATGAGCTGGTCGAGGGCAGTTAGCACGGCGCGCTCGAAATGGGGCGGGGTCGAGGGCACTTTGTGGGTCCAGATGCCGCCCCGGTCGTCGAGAGCCACCACGTCGGTGAAAGTGCCTCCCACATCGGCGCCAATGCGGATCATGGGCGCGGTATTACCGGCAGGATCAGGTGGGAGGGATGGGCTCGGTCGTGGTAGATCCGCTGCTGGGCCACTTGCATCTCGTCGTCCAAACCGTGCGGGTGGCCGGTGTTGAGGTTGCGGTCAAAGCGCGGAAAATTGCTGCTGGAGACCTCTAGCCGAATGCAGTGTCCGGCCCGAAAGAGATTGCTGGTCTCCCACAGCTCGATCCGATAGACGTACACCTGATCTGGTTCGATGGGACTGGGGTCACGGTAGGAGTCGCGGAAGCAGGTTCGCACAATGCCCTCGCACAAGTGGATGGCCTTGCCCCCGGGGTGCACGTCGATTAGGGTGGCGGTAAAATCGGTCTCTACCGCGCTGGAGGCTGCGTGCAGCACTAGTTCCACCGGCCCGGTAACTTCCACGTCCGCGGTCAGCGGTTCGGTGGTGTAAACCAGCACGTCGTCGCGCTGCTCTACTGATCGGCGGTCTTTGGGTCCGGTGTTGTCGATGAACATGCTCTGTCCCCCGAGGGTGGGCACTGGGTCGTCTGGATCGTAGGTATAGCTATCGCACGGCTCGTTTTCGGGATCTTGGCGGCTCAGCCGTCCATCGCCGTGCATTGAGTTGGCCCGCCCGCCGCTGTGCAAAAAGAAGCGGGTGTACTGGGTCCGCTCTAGGGGCCACGTCTCTTCGCCCCGCCAAACATTTTCCCCCATGACGAACAACTGCACCGGTGCCTCTCGGTCGATGCCGCTGTCTATGCCTTTGAGGCGCTGATCGTACCAGCGCAAATGCGCCTGTGGCATATCCACTCGGGCCGCGGGGCCAAAGTCCACATCGCCAAAGGGATCGTCGCTGCCGATCTGCGTATGGGTCCACGGCCCCACCATGAGGCGCGATTGCTCGCGGGCTTCCCGCCCCTTGGCCTGTTGCCGCCAGCCCTTGAAGCACTTGAAACCTTCGTGCAGCAAATTGTCGTACCAGCCCGTGATGAAATAGGCCGGGGTTTCCACCTCGCCGTACTGGCCCTTCATGCTGTACGAAGCCCAGAACTCGTCGAAGCAGGGGTGGCGAATGATCTCCCGGTAGAAGGGCCGTTCGCCTATGTCGTCGAGCGCCGTCAACAGCGGCAGGCGGCGGTACACCTGATCCCAGTCGATCAGATCTCTGGGGGCGTTCTGGTTGGTGCGCTGGCCCAGCCAGATGAAATTCATGGCATTCTGCAGCTGCAAAACGCCGTTGTAGCGCATGTGGCCGTAGTTGTCCTCTTGGTTGGCGATGGGCACGAGGGCTTTGACGAAAGGGCTGCGCAGCGGTGCCGGCAGGATTTGGGTGAATCCCGGATAGGAGACCCCAAAGGTGCCGATGGTGCCGTCGCACCAGGGCTGCTGGCCGATCCACTGCTGCGTATCGTACCCATCATCTCGCTCGTCGACATAGGGCCGCCATTCGTCCTCCGACTCGTACCGGCCCCGGCTGTCCTGCATGAGCACGGCGTACCCTTCGGCTACAAAGCGCCGGGCCCACTCCACGTAGCGGGGATGCTGGGTGCTGTAGGGCGAGCGGATCAGCAGCACGGGGAAGCGCTCCCCCGCAGCCGGCCGGTACAGGGCTCCGTAGAGCCGCACCCCGTCGCGCATGGGTATCGAAATGTCGAGCTGAATGCGCATCCTCTCAGTATACCTTGTCTTTGTCGAGGGGCTCGCTGGCGAGAAAGCGCCGCACGGTCTGGCGTTTACGGCGATTTAAGGTAGTTTAGCAGAGAAGTTGGGACAAGATAGTCCAATGGACACCAATCGCGAACTAGGGAAAATCATCCTCATCAACGGCGCGTCGAGTTCGGGAAAGTCGACGCTTGCACGCGAGCTACAGCAGACGCTACCCATCCCATTCTGGCACTTTTCGTTTGACCACCTCCGCGATTCCAACGCCCTACCGATGGCACGCGTTCGCAGCGGTGAATTTGATTGGTCAGCTATGCGGCCTGCCGTCTTCGATGGGTTTCATCGGTGTTTGCCCGTTTTAGCTGAGGCGGGCAACAATCTCATCGTCGATCACATTATTGAAAACGAGATGTGGATGTCGGATTTGGTGAAATTACTCACCGGCTTGGACGTATTCTTTGTCGGCGTGCACTGTCCGCTTCCCGAGCTGGAGCGTAGGGAGCGCGAAAGAGGGAATCGGCGTGTTGGGGAGGCTCGAACGGACTATCAAGTGGTGCACGGTTTCGCTGAATACGATCTGGAAATTGACTCGACGCAGCCGTGTCAGACCAATGTAAACACGCTAGTTGATGCTTGGGAATCTCGCCAACCCCCTAGCGTGTTTGAGCGAATGGCGGCGCAAAATGGAGTCGCATGAATCGCCACTCGGTATCGGAACAGCAATGAAGAGGAGAGGACTTTGTCGAGATGATGTTTAGGATTCGGAGATATCAGGTCGTCCCCGGCAAGATAGAAGCGTTCAACGACTTTTTTCTCACGAGACTGTTTCCCGTTCAGAAGAAGTACGGGGCCCGTCTCGTCGGTCGTTTTCAAACAGACGATGGGCTCCAGATCGTCGCTGTGTGGGTTTACCGGAGCTTCGACCATTACAGGGAAGTGCAAGGCTTGGTCGCTGAGGATGCCGACTCGATTGCGGCTCAAGAGTATCGACGACAGGAGTTGGATCCGCTCTTCACGGAGACGGACGAGTCCTTTATGACCTCAACGGTACCGATGGCATTGACGGAACTTTCCCATTTGCAAGCGTGAACGCGTCTCAAAACACAAAAAGAAAATGGTAGTCCTAGAGCCATTCACTGAAGCAGACTTCGATAGGTTGATTGGTTGGATTCCATCCAGTGACTTTCTTTTGCAATGGGCGGGGCCGGATTTTGAGTATCCGCTCACTCGCGAACGGCTAAGCGAACATCTGACGGGTGCTCAGGACGACTTGCCAAGCAAGCTGATCTACAAGGTCGTGGACAGTGAGAATGGGACGGTAATAGGGCACATTGAGCTGGCGGCGATTGATCGTCGCAATGGAAGTGCCCGCGTGTGTCGGGTACTCGTCGGCGATCCTGCTTACAGAGGAAGGGGCGTCGGAACGGTTATGATGGAGAAGATCGTTGAGATCGGCTTTTGTCAGCTTGGTCTCCATCGCATTGAACTGGCCGTGTTCGACTTCAACGCAAGTGCCATACGCTGCTACGAGAAGGTTGGGTTTGTGAAGGAAGGACACCTCAGAGAATGCCGAAAGGCCGACGATGGATATTGGAGTTTCTATATTATGGCTATTTTGAGGCATGAATGGGAAAGCAGTAGAAAGAACTAGAGGCGAAGCAGAAGTAATGTGGAGATTTACGCAAGCTCTGGCATAGCTTTGGCTTCGATTTCCGCTCGCTCTACCTCGTACCCTGCCGATTTCACGTCCGCGATGGCTGAACGAATAGCTGCTTCGAGGGAATCGCCCTCTCTGTGAAAATCAATCGAAAAGATGCTGTTGCAGACCCCTAGCGTTCCATCGTCGCAACCGGCCTCAAACAATTCGTCCGCAATTTCTTCAGTCAGCTCGTATTGTCCTTTGAGAATCAAGGCAAACTCATATTTGGCCATTGGGCTTAACACTTCCAATGGATAGTCTACAACGCACGTAACCCTCACGCATGAGGATGCCACCAGACGGGGTTATCCAAAGATCCTTCCCGTCTCCGTAGTCTATCGTTGTGTTTCTTCGTTTTGTCCGAATCCGCAAGTGATTCTACGTCTCCAGCCTTTGCTACTCGATGCAAGGGAACATGCGTATTATGAGGCAATAAGTCATAGAGATGTCCTCGTAACCATGCGACATTCCGAGGTATGAGAGTATGGCCAAAATATTGGTTGGCAATTTTCGCAATACATCCATAGGTAGCCAGGTGACCTGACGGAATTTCCGCGATGATTTGGGTCACATGCCATCGCCATTCGTTCTGAGAATTTCGCAACGGTTTTTCAATACTCTGCAATTCTTTTTCCATTTCTATATTTTTATTGTCAAATTTCAAGATTGACTTTGTTTTCTTTTTGTTTGTGCTACAATACTGAGAGAGCTTTTTTTCTACTCCATCCCCAAATCCCTCCAAACAGGATTTTAAGTGTCCTTGAATCTTCTGTATTGTCTCTTGCAACGTCTCTATACGTCGCCGAATATGCGGATGAGGCTCCAGTGAGTATAATCGCTTAGCTACTTCTACATCTAACTCAAGCCGACCTATCGCATTATAGAAATATGGAACCTTCTTTTTATATTTTTCTACATCACTATCCACGAATTCATTAATCTCGTCCCAATCAAAAATAATCTGCTGAGAGTCTCCAAAGGAAACTTCCTTGAAGCCCCTTTTCCATTCCTTTGCTCGTTCTCGCAGTGCGGGCAACTGTTTCGGCCAGTTGTAAAGTGTATCGGACGAAAATTCTGCCCCATTGGGCCACGTCAACAGATCATCCTCTATGCTGACTTGGTTAAATAGGGAAAGGTCTTTCAAAGGGCTAAAGATTCGACCGGCCAAGACTGGACGAAAGTCTATATCTTGGTGCGTATCGTCCTCAAAAAAGACACGCAGTCTGTACGAATCTATAATTTCAAATTTCGTCACACTATGGGTAATAGATTCCATTTGTATTACTCCAGTGGCCCAATAGGATCAGGAGGTTCGCCTTTTTGTAACAGCTCCCAATCAACTAGAAGTTCCGTTCTATGATCCGCCGCCCATTCCATTACCCGTCGGTGCCTATTCCCAGGAAGTGAACCCCTTATTAACTCTACCTCACCCCGATCAATCGCATAGACAGCCTTGTGACCCGGATATATCGCATGAAAATGTGGCCGGTGGTGCTGGCTACCCGATACCGGTTCCGAGAACATTTGGATAGTAATTCCATAAAATTTTGCAAGTCTCGCCATAAACTCCTGTTAAATAGAATCGATTTAATGCGTACTTTATCACAATGACAAGTTATAGGGAGTTTCAAAAAAAGTACCGACAGAACCATAGACTTTCATTCGCAAGATATTGTCTGTGTAACTTGTTGTCGTACAGTAAATTATAAAATTATAGAAACTAAATTCTGTCGTTTTTCAAGTAATAAAGGGCATTATAGAGAGTTGGTCAAGAGACGGAGCCTAGGTCGCCCCTCGACAGAAATATTCTAGGTTGCGGCCATAAGCGGCCCCTAGGATGACAAGCCAAAGCCCGCTAGGTAAAAATCATTTGATTCTCCCTATGATATGTACTTATTTAGCGTACATTCCGTGAAAATCTTGTCAAGGCGATATATAAATGAAACGCAACCACCGCCTCCGGATAATTGCCTACCTGACGGTCACCTTCTGGGCGGTCATTTTCCTGCAGGCACCCATTCCGCAAGACCCTGTCTATCACCAGTTCGCCGATCAGCGCACTCTGTTGGGCATCCCCCATTGTCTGAACGTGATCTCCAACCTGCCCTTTCTGTTGGTAGGGCTATGGGGATTCGTCGTCGTGTTCCGCCTCGCCACAGATCCCGCGCAGCAGGCGTTTGTGCGGCCGGCCGATTCGCTGGCGTATCAGATCCTCTTCCTCGCGGTGGCACTGGTTGGCCTTGGCTCCACCTACTACCATTTGGCCCCCAGCAACGAAACGCTCCTGTGGGATCGCCTGCCGATGAGCGTCGCCTTTATGGCGTTTCTCGCTACGGCGATTACCGAGCGCTTGGACCGGCGCGCTGGCATCATCACCTTGCTGCCGCTGATAGCCTTCGGCCTTTTTAGCGTGTTGTACTGGCATTATACCGAGCAGGCGGGAGCTGGTGATCTTCGTTATTACATCGTCGCTCAAGCCTATCCGATTCTGTTCGTGCCCCTCATGGTTCGTCTGCTGCCGTCGCCGTACACGCGCGGGTCTGACCTTTACATCGCCGGCCTGTTTTATTTGCTCGCGAAAGCCGCCGAGGTGTTTGATCAAGCCCTCTACGGGGTCGGGGGAGTCATCAGCGGTCATACATGCAAGCATTTGTTCGCTGCCTTGGGAGCCTATTGGGTGTTGCGGATGATTCGGCTGCGGCGGCTGAGCTGATTGGTTAGTTTATCGGGATACTATGGAAACCATTCGCCCCATCCGCGAGTCGGAACTCGACGAACTCATCGACCTGCTCTGCTCCGTGCACAACCCCGAGGGCCACGAGCGCTACCGGGGCTACATGGAAGGCGATCCGACGTGGTGTCCGTCGCAGACGCCGGTCATCGTCGTCGAAGGCCGCATTGTATCGACGCTGCGCATCTGGGACCGCTGGGTCCACCTCGGCTCTACACCCGTCCGCATGGGCGGCATCGGCGGCGTCACCACGCATCCCGACTACCGGCAACGCGGCATAGCGACGCGGCTCATGGAACATGCGGCCGAGTACATGCGCGACGATGGTTACGATTTAGGTCTGCTGTTCACGATGATCCCGGCGCGTTTCTACCGGCGTCTCGGCTGGAGCTGCGTGCCGCTCATGGGATTTCACGCCAAGCTGAGCCGTCCGCCGCCGGGGCGGTCCGCGCTTGAGGTGCTGCCGTTTGACGAAAGCCGCGACTTGGAGGGGACGGTGGCGCTTTATCAGCGCTACAACGCTGGTCGCAGCGGTAGCTTGTTGCGTCCGCGTCCGTACTGGGACTACGCGCCCTCCCGCGTGCGGGGCGTGCTGCCCACCGCCGTCGTCCGTGGCCCGGCGGGACTCAGCGGATATATCAACTGGGAGAGCGATGACGACGGTGTCGAGGTGTATGAAGTTGCTTACGAGAGCGGACCGGACCTTGATGCCCTCGTGCAGTACCTGCTCGACGAGTGCGCGGCGGCCGAGGTGACGCATATCGAAGGCGGGATTCCCCACAGCCACCCTTTTGTCGATGCCCTAGTCGCTGACGCTGAGGCCGATTTGTGGCTCCTGGGAAATAGCTCGATGATGGCTCTGCCCTTCGACCTCGGTTCTCTGATCGCCAAGGCCGTGCCCGAAGCGGCGGACTCGGTCCGCGGGATGCCGGTCGATCTGATGTGTCGGCTCTTGTTTGGCGAGTCCTCTGGCCGCGACATAGAACCTATCCTTCGCGCCCGAGGGATCTCGCTGGAGGCTGGGGAAGTCCGCCAACTTGAGGAATGGTTTCCACGCCGCGAGGTCATCTTCTGGGAGCCCGACCACTTCTGATGTCCACGCGTCCGACCAATCCCCCAAAGCAGACTCCGATCATACATGCAAGCATTTGTTCGCTGCCTTGGGAGCTTATTGGGTGTTGCGGATGATCCGGTTGCAGCGGCTAAACTGATTGATTAGTCTGTCGGGGATACTATGGAAACCATTCGCCCCATCTGCGAGTCGGAACTCGACGAACTCGGCTACCGAGGCTACATCGAAGGTGATCAGACTTGGTGTCCGTCGCAGACGCCGGTCGTCGTCGTCGAAGGCCGCATTGTATCGATGCTACGCATCTGGGACCGCTGGGTCCATCTCGGCCCCACGCCCGTCCGCATGGGCGGCATCGGCGACGTTAACACACATCCCGACTACCGGGGTCGCGGCATAGCGACGCGGCTCATGGAACATGCGGCCGAGTACATGCGCGACGAGGGCTACGACTTAGGTCTGCTGTTCACGGAGATCCCGGCGCGCTTCTACCGGCGTCTTGGCTGGAGTTGTGTACCGCTTATGGGATTTCACGCTAGGCTGAGCCGTCCGCCGCAGCCGGGGCGGTCTGCACTTGAGGTGCTGCCGTTTGACGAGAGCCGCGACTTGGAGGAGACGGTAGCGCTCTACCAACGCTACAATGCCGGTCGCAGCGGCAGCCTGTTGCGTCCGCGTCCGTACTGGGACTACGCCCGCTCTCGCGAGAGGGGCGTGCTGCCCAACGCTGTCGTTCGTGGCTCGGCGGGACTTAGCGGATATATCAACTGGGAGAGCGACGACGACGAAGCCGAGGTGTGTGAAGTTGCCTACGAGAGCGGCTCGGCTCTTGATGCCCTCGTGCAGTACCTGCTCGACGAGTGCGCGGCTGATGGAGTGACGCAGATCCACGGTGAGATTCCCCACAGCCACCCCTTTGTCGATGCCCTAGTTGCTACTGCTGACGCCGACCTGCGGCTCACGGGCAACAGCTCGATGATGGCCCTGCCTTTCGACCTCGGCTCGCTGATCGCCAAGGCCGTGCCCGAAGCGGCGGGGTTGGCACGGCGGAGGCTGCCGGTCGATCTGATGTGTCGGCTCTTGTTTGGCGAGTCCTCTGGCCGCGACATAGAACCTATCCTTCGCGCCCGAGGGATCTCGCTGGAGGCTGGGGAAGTCCGCCAACTTGAGGAATGGTTTCCACGCCGCGAGGTCATCTTCTGGGAGCCCGACCACTTCTGATGTCCGCGTGTCCGTCCAACTCGCCGAAGCAGGCTCCGATCCGGGTCATCCGTCGCGAGTGGCCCCTCGACGATCCCTACTTCCGCTCCCAGCCCCCGGCGGACCGCACTCTGCGCTAGTGCCTAGGTTGCGGCCCTGCACTTCGGCGATAAAGCAGTCTAACGTTTCGAGATGCGGCCGGACTGACGTTGGAAATTTAGCGATCAGAGGAGTCGGAATGACGAGTTGCACTCCAGCGTCTTTCATCTCTCGAAACTGTTCTTCCGAAACTCCCTCTTGTAGAGTCAAAAGGTGCTTGCGCTTTATGCGATCCGCTTCGTTGAGAATCTGACGCCAACGGTCTTTGCACGTGGTCTTGACCGCAAGCATTCGCAGCCGTGATTCAGGGAAAGCCATGTCCTTGTAGGTGTCCGCCGAAGGAAATAGAAAGTCAGGACGGCGGCCCGGTTCAGCCTCTTGCTGATGCGCGAAATCTTGGTTTTCGCGAAGCCCTT
This sequence comes from Candidatus Latescibacterota bacterium, assembly GCA_965116675.1. Lineage (GTDB taxonomy): Bacteria > Latescibacterota > UBA2968 > UBA8231 > UBA8231. The sequence continues at coordinate 3,453,204 of OZ220721.1, read as the reverse complement.
CCTCTGTGAAAATTTTGTGTACATGAAGTTCGAGAGATCGTCCCGAACGCGACTTACGGCGCTGGAGGATGGTCTGTGCTTGGGCTATGAACTCATCCATGCTGTCGAACCCGTCCTTAATTGCCGGGAGCTCTACTGCTTCCTCGACACTGCGGAACAACTCAAACTCACAGTCCCGACGGCTTAGCAACCGGTCGTCAGGACCGCGGGATAAGTCTGGCCGCAACTCGATCGTCTTATCAATGAGCTCCATTCCAGTAGGGAACGTCGTCAGCCACTCTGGAGGGATTTCTCTGGGAGCTAGCCAGCAATCTACTTGCGTTTGCGTGGTGGACCCGAAGAGATTTGGATACATCGAATAATGTGGCGGCCAGATCGTCCACTTGCCGGGTTCTACTGGGCCAATACGCTCTTCAACCAACTCTTCTTCGGTTTCGCAACGGCAGACCCACACGTGGCACCCAGTCGCCGTACCTTGGTCATCCAAGGAGAACGCGAATATGCTCAACGCGCCTGTGTTACTTGGATCAAGCAGGGCCGATTGGGAACCGCCGAAATTAGTTAGGCGAGTTTCATTGCGCGTACCATTGTGGAATTTGTTGTTGTACCAAATAGCCCGAACACGCCTGTGATCAGCGTGCGAATCAATATAGAGGTCGAACCGAACGTCTGGATTTAGGGTTTGCGGACTGTCAAGCATCGGCAAAACACTAAATAGAAAATTCCTTGGAATGTATGGGCCAGCTTGATGGGTTCCGTTGGCTAGCGTGTCGTTTCCCGACAGGCGTTTTGCGTACCAGATGGAGTTGGGATTAGAATGCTTGTCGAGCCAATTTTTCAGATCAGTCGGGACCATTTTATTTTGCCGTATCCCACCACATCGCTGATTGAACGCCCGTATAAAAGCTGTTAGCCAAAAAGAGGCAACCGCATTGGGGGCGGGGGCAACGCTCTGTCGCCGTCTTCTTCGATGCCTAGCCAAGGCGCAATGTGATGCGCTAGGGCCTCGACGCATGGGACGGCTACCGCATTTCCGAATTGCTTATAGGCTTGCGTATCGGAAACCGGGATCACAAATCGGCTTTCGCTTGGCTTGTCAAAACCCATGAGCCTAGCACATTCCCGAGGTGTCAGACGGCGAGGGTTTTGCCGTCCGCGTTTTACGAGAATTTCAGATCCATCCTTGTAGTAGCGGGCCGAGAGGGTGCGCGAGCTATCCTCTGGGCCAACAAGCCCAAAACCGAAACCGTTGCCGGCGGCCCGGTGCTTTTTAGCATACCGCTGAAGATAGTCCCACAGGTGGTTGGAGAGCGTGTACTTGTCGGCAATCTTTGCTTTTGGTCCTAGTGTGTATGGGCTTTCAGCCGGTTCGCTGCCGTCTTCAGGGTGCAGGATCGCCTTGAGCCGTGGCCCCTTGAGCGGATCGGGAACAACAAAATCGTCAAAAGTGAACCAGTTGGGCTCGCGGAAGCCGACAATAAAAATCCGCTCGCGGTGTTGTGGCAACCACGAACGGGCATCCACTACTTTTGAGTGAACCTGATAGCCCAGTTCCTCGGTTAGTGTCCGGTGGATTATGCGAAATGTTCGGCCCTTGTCGTGATTGGCTAGGTTTTTGACGTTTTCGAGAAAAAAAGCACGAGGCCGATGCGCCTCAATGATCCGCGCCACATCGAAAAACAGGGTTCCCTGTGCTTCACAACGGAACCCGTGCGGCTGCTTGAGCGCATTCTTCTTAGACACGCCCGCGATCGAAAATGGCTGGCACGGGAAGCCCGCCAGTAACAGGTCGTGTGGCGGAATTTCATCTGCTGGAATCTGCGTAATGTCCCCGGCAATCTCGTGATCGCAGTCGTAGTTGGCTTCGTAGGTGAGTTGGGCGTGCTTGTTCCACTCACTGGTGAACACGCACTTTCCGCCCAACGGCTCAAAACCGCGGCGCATCCCGCCAATACCGGCGAATAAGTCGATAAATCTAAAGGCCGGCTGGCTTGGGTTTCTTGGCTCAAGCGACAAGGATTTCGTCGAGCTCAGCCGAGACGCGGTTTGATCTCTTTGCGATGTGCCAGCGGATTTATTCGCAGTGGGCGGCATGGTAATGGAAACCTCTCTGGATTGCTTTCCGTGCCCGCCTTTGCTGCGGCGGAGTCGTCGGAATGGAGGGATCGGACCATTCGGGACAGTGGATACACTATTCAATATAAACATACGAAATACGAACCGCCGAACCCCGTCAAGCTCCCTCCCCGCCGTTGCTTGACGGGCGGCGATTATTTAGCGTGTAAAACGCGTTGTGCTGATTCGTTGATTTTTCGAGGATACCATCCGCCCCATCCGCCCCTGATGCCCAACTCTCCGAAACAGAACCTACTCCCGGTCATCCGCCACGAGCGGCCCCGGCTGCTGCGACCTCTCGACGATTCTCACTTCCGCTTTGAGCCGCCGACCGATCCCGTGCGTCGGCGCATCCTCGCCAACCTCCTAGACGACTGTGAGCTGTATGCTGGACAGCGGCCGTGGCTGCGGATCCCGCGACGGCCGGACAGTCCTCACCCGTACCATCAGCTTTATCTGACCTTCTACACGGCCATGCAGGCCACGGCTTTGATCGAGAACTACGCCTTTGCTTGGCGGTTGACCGGCGATCGACGCTGGCTCGACCGGACCCGCGCTTGGCTGCAGGCGGCTGCTGGTTGGGACCACGACGACCGGGTAGAGGAGCACTTCTACACAGCCAATCGCTACATGCAGGCTTTTGCCTTGGCTCTAGACTTGCTGGACGGAGAGTTGACGGCCGTCGAGAAGCGTCAGGTCCGCGCCTGTCTCGTGCGGCAGTTGGAGCGCTGGTGGCCGGATGTGGAGGAGCAACGCCACTCGGAGGAAGGCGGGCACCACGCCGTTGTGGACAATGGGCACTTTGGCGTGGCTGCTCTGCACCTGCTGGGCGAACATCCCAAGGCGGAGATGTGGGTGCAGGCGGTCATCGATCGCTTCCGCGCCGCCATTCTGCCCCACGGCTGCGGCCCCGCTGGCGAGCCGGTGGACGGCCCATCCTTCTGGCCCTGGGAGAACCTCTGGCTCCTGCAGTTTGCTGACGCGCTGCGCAATGTCACTGGGATTGATCTCGGCCGGGAGGTTCCGACCCGGCTGCGGCGGCCGCTGACTTGGTTCCGCGCCCATTGGGCAGCGCCGCGCAAGATTCCCGACCAACTCTACTATCCCGCCAACGCCAACGTGCTCGGCACCCAGCTCAACGCTTGCTCTCCCGCTCTCCTGCGGTTGGCCCAAGAGGCTGGCGACGAGATGCTGCGCGACGCCGCCCTCGCCGACCCGCGCCTAGGCCGGATTTACCGCTTCGGTGGTGGCGTCAAAGGCTCGACCGCGGAGTGCATGATTTCCTACGGGCCCTACGCCTACTGTTTTTACGATCCCGCCTTCCGGGCGGCCAAGCAACGCCGGCCGGCTCCGCTGGCACGTCGTTTTGCGGCGCGCGGCGGTCGTTCCGCTGTAATGCGCAGCGGCCACGGACCCGACGCGGCGATCCTTTGCGTCAGTGGGTACGACGGCGATGTGGCCCACGGCTTTATGAACTTGCACGTGCAGTGGGCGGGCAATCCCGTGCTGCGCGCGATCAGTGCGGCCGAGGCCCAGCCGGTGAGTTGTGGTAGCCTGCCTTGCGTGGGCGGCCAGAACGAGATCGTCGCCGTGCCGGGCGGTCTGGAGAGCACGCAGGATTGGCAGCGGTTGCGCGTCTCCGCTCGGCGCACCGAGCAGGAATATTGGCTGTTAACTGGGGAGCACCCGGTTGTTCTCGTGGCGTTGCGACGTCGGCCGCGCGGTCTTCGACTCGTCGATAGCATCGTCCGGCTGAGTGGGGGCGACGCCTTGCAGTACGAGGCCCGGCCTTGGTTTTGTTCCAATGGAGGACGCCTACATCTGCGCTTCCGATTGCGGGAACGCAGCGGTCCCCAAGTGTTGTTCAACACGGGGAACGGCGTCGGTGGGATCGGTGGGACGAGGGTTAACACCTTTGCTCTCGTTGCTGAAGCGGACGGTAGGATACGATTCAGTGTGCAGAGTCAGAACGGCCACGAGGTGACCGTGTGTGCGCCGGGCAGGGTGGACGCTGGAGTTTGGCACGAGGTTGAGATTGGGTGGGGTGGCTTCAACCGGCGCGCGGGCAGGCCGTGGATGGAGATTGCTGTCGATGGCGAGACGAAGCGTATCGACGATCCGGCCACCTTCGGCGAGGTGGGCCGCGACTCTCAGGGACTCGACTCGCGGGAGGAACCGCGCACCTTTTACGTGTGGCCTCACTCTACTCTCGCCTTCGGCGCCGTGCAGACGCCCGGCGTCTCCGCGGACTGCGATATAGCTCTCATCGACCTGCGCTGTCCGGGCCGTCGGCGGCTGACCGTGGATTCGGCTAGGGGCTTGGGACTGGAGATAGGGGGTGGTGAGTTGGCCTACAAGCTGAATCCGGTGGACCTGCGAGGTCTGAGTAGGAGTCGCGCCCGTCTTGGTGCTGGACCGCGCGTGGTGGAGGTGATGACGGCGTTTGGAAAGGATCTTCAACTGCGGACCGAGGAGGTGCCCTTTGCGCCTTCTGGACTGGCTGCCGGTAGTCTCGTCAGCTTTCTGCCGGGTGCTGCTGAGGCGTCAACGCGTATAGTGGCGGGCACGGATGACGATGTTCTCGTCCTCGCCTTTTGCAGCCGCTCGGCGAAGGCTCGGGTCGCACAGGAGGGAGACCGGTTCCGGCTGCGCGCTGGCGATCGGGAGTTTTGCTTCGACGTGTTTCGGAAGAGCGGTACAATTCTGCGCCCACGCTGAGATCCTTACTGATGTTACGCACAGGCTCCTAGGTATGGGATGCTTCGACTCCGCTTCGCTCCGCTCAGCATGACAGGCAAAAGGAAGGGCCTGATCTTGTCATGCTGAGCGAAGCGAAGCATCCCATACCCAATACTCGTGCGTAACATCAAATCCTTAAACATTCCGCTAATGCGTCAAACGCAGCATTTTCGAATCGCCAGACCGGAATTCGAAGGACAGTGGAACAAGCTCAACGCGTGTTGACATTCTCAGTGCCTGAATGGTGTCCTTCAAATGCGCGGAAGGGTTCCCATCCATGTCGAGCAATGGAAATACGCGAACCTCTCGACCTACGCGAAGCAATTCCCGCAGGAAGGAGAGGTGGGTTGCTGTGTCGAATTCGGCAGAGTAGAGAAATAGTAGATGAGAACAAAGTACGAGATCGAAGGATTCCGACTGGAAAGGCAATTCCGGTAGGCAGGCAGATACGTAGCGACCACTCCGAGTCGCTGCCTGAAAATCGGCAATGAAGGCCGTGAGGACGTCGCGCCGGCGTTGGACGACATCTTCCGGGCTACCGTAGTAATCCCACTTGAACCGGTTCCGTGCCTTTTGCATTCCCGCGAGCATCTGTGCCGCTGTGAGATCGAAGTCGGCTAGAAAATCTCTGGCAGAGAACCTATACATGGGGTCAGCAGCGACAACGTATCGTCCATTGCTACTCCATTCCGCAGCGAAGGACGACGGTCCACCCCCGCAGTCCAATATGCGCGCAGATGGCGGAACGTCAGATAAGGCGAAAAACGCCTCGTATTCGGCTGCGCTACGGCCCCACGGAGGGACGGCTCCGCCAAAATCAAAATCGTCTGACATCTGTCAGGGACGTGGTGGCGAGTCCCCGGCTCACCTGATTGCGGCATCCGCCATGCGCAGAATCACTATTTCTACTTCGCGTACCGCCGACTCGATTTTGATGCCGTAATCTTCTTCTAAAGCTCGCCGTGTCTGATCAAAGGTTTCAACCGGCAATACAAAGTCATATTTCCCTGCCAAGTGTGTTTCGTTGAAAAATATGCGCTTCATCGAACTCTCAAGGTAATCGGTAAGCTGATCTATCGTGAGATTGGAGCCGGTAAACTTATTATTCAACCCGCCCGTGGACATGCCGCCGCCCAAGTCAGACATATCCGTCAATTGAGGGTTGGAACAGGTTAGCGCCCATCCTTCCCGTTGTTCCACAACACGACAAATCGCGATGCCAAACATGTCGCACAGCACGTCTACCGCTCTTTCTCTTGCCGCCTTTGTTTTCAGGGGATGGAAAGAACGCAACTCAACGTCCAACAGCTCTTCTGGCTCTTCCCCTTCAATCCGCATCCGGGAGAGGGGACGATCCAATAGCCAGCGAATCACATCGATCACTCGATGCCCGTAAAATTCTGCCTCGAATTGCTCGTCGCCAATACCCAAACTGGCCCCTCTGCGATCGGAAGCATTTCGATCAATTTTTAGAAAAAACAGGGTGTCTGGAGTGACCGCCGGCACGGTTTCTGAAGAGGTGGTTGGTTCGTCTACTTTGGGCACGTTGTCCGTCTGGAGAAACTCCTCTAACAATTCCGCGGTAAAAAAAGCTGGATGACCATGCCAACGAAGTAGCCCTTGTGAGTCTATGAGAAAGGTATGAGGGATACTTTGTATCCCATAGGCATCGAACATTGCATCCTCTCGATCTGTGGCGACCCCGCCCTTTATCGGCCTTTTTTCCAAGAAGCGTTCTATGATGTGGGGCTCTTCACGGGTCAACGAGACAAAAAGGGTATCCTTACTGCCATACGTGGCGACGAGTTCATTGAGATGGGGAATGGCGGCGATACACGGTCCACAATGAGTGCCCCAGAACTCAAGGATTACATTCTTGCCAGAAAATCCATTTTCCTCTTCTGGCGTACCGCTAATCCATTCACTGACCTCGATCGCAGGGGCCGGTTGGTCAATTGCGGGGTAACCCATTCTGAATCCTTTTCTTTTTTGGTGCGTTCGGTTAGCTGCTTACATCCGAATGTAACGAGTAGAGAAATATGTCAAGGGCACGGCGTGGTCCGCTTAGTAGGGAAGATCAAGGAGAACCAACGTGGTCCGGCAGGTTCCCTGCGTTGCAAGCTTCTCACACTGGCCTTCCCGATGACATGCATTCGCCGTTCGTCGTCCAGAAGGAAATAGTAGTTACTGTTACTTGCGACTAGCAGCAGCTCATCAGATGTCGGTCCGACTGAACCACTGAACGCGATGTCGTAGGCCTTCATCTCGGCTAGGTCGTCTGTCCTAAGTTCGTTGATCCTCATGCCTGTTGATGACCACAGGTGTGTGAAAAGACTTATGACAAAGATTGCGGTGTAGAGCGTCGCATCAGGCCGTTTGAAATACTTCCGGCATGCTTTAGGTAGGTATGATAGTGATGTGGATATCACGGCCAGATAGCTGACACTATAGAAAATCTGGATGTTCCCCAAATATAGATTGAGAATTGCGCCCATGATGCTGGCCCAAACTATAACGTATTTCCAATAATCAGGTTTTCTCCGCTCTAGCTCAACCTGGGCAAAAGACTTCCTAGACGAACTATGCACCCCAAAGAAATACGAAGCCACGCCAATTGCTGCCGCTGAGAAGCTGAAGCCAATTTTAGATATGCTTGAGGAGATGTAGTCGGAGACCGTGAAGTAGTAAGATACGTCTACACCAAACGAGCCAAGCAGGAATTGATTGTATAAGTAACCCGAAATAAGGAAGAGAGATGAGGCCACTGCAAGAAGGAACGTCATCCCAGGAATGGACAGATCTACTTTCACCGCTTCTCGTTCTGAGATGCTGTATCTCAATTCAGCAATATCCGTTCGAACAGATTTCTCGTATGCGTAAAGTTCCTTCTCCTTTATTGGATCTGCAGCGAACCCCATGTCCTTCGCGCGGGTCAGGTGGTATTCGGCTGATTCCTTCCGATTGAAGCCAGAATCAATGAAGTGACGAATGCGGCAATAGTCGGCGAGTGTCCTCTTGACAGCGCTGTTCTTCAGAGCATTCTGCTCCGTCGTGTCAACTAGCTCTTGTTGCTTCTCGTATTCTTTGCGCAGGCTTGCATAAGCCTCCGCCACCTCTTGCAGGATTTCTCCAGGGTAATCAGTATCGTCTTCGAAAATGTGTGGCTGACGTAGTTTTTTTGCGGAAATGTAAACGACCTTGTCGTACTCTTCGTCATATCCCTCCGAAAGCGACTCTGGATTCATGAGTCGGATGAGATGCTCTAGCTTAGTCAGGAGAAGGCTGTCGACAGTCAGCGCACGCTTGAGGGACATCAGCCGAAGCCAGCCTGCGATCCGCAGTAGTGGCAAGACAACCATCCTTATTTTCAGGCTGTGAAGAAGGTTGCGCATCTTGTCCGTTCCTCAACGTTTATGACGGCTAATTGCTTATATCCGAATAATTAGTTCGGATAACGGCCGCTAGATATTATTAGGAAATGAAAGTACGTCTCTTGGTAGCATAGTCGCAATCGCAACGAGCGGTCAGACCCTATATGCGGTGGACTGCCCCGCGCCTTCTGCATTCCCGCGAGCATCTGTGCCGCTGTGAGATCGAAGTCGGCTAGAAAATCTCTGGTGGAAAACCTATACATGGGGTCCGCGGCGACAACGTATCGTCCATTGCTACTTCATTCCGCAGCGAACGACGATGGTTCACCCCCGCAGTCCAATATGCGCGCAGATGGCGGAACGTCAGATAACGCGAAAAACGCCTCGTATTCGGCGGCGCTACGATCCCACGGAGAGACGGCTCCACGGGGGCGAAGAGTAATGCTGAGCGCCGACTTTCAGCACACCACTATTTGACTAATCAAAGTAGACGCGATTGCCAACGTTACTGTTGATATGCCTAATCCAACGATTGTTCAGCTTAATGTACTGGTTGGCTTCGAAACCCTAAAACGAAGCTGCTGGTACAGTACGGAATGTTATCAGACCAGAACAGGCTGCTTTCAAAGCATTCATAATTGAAGTAGCCCCTATTCAATTCCATCATGCGCTGAATAATACCCATTCCTACACCTTTCCCTTCGTATCCAAGCTTCTGCGCGTAATCACCCCTGAGGCCGGGGATTGTCAATTCTGACTTGCGACTATTGTCAAAAGCCAGACTGGTCATTTCGAATTGCATCTCCACGAAATTGGATGAAATAGCACCAAATGTCACTTGGATTGCGGTATCCGGTTTACAATATTTGAGGCAATTATCAAACAGTTGCGATATTGCCGTCCTTGCGGTTGCAAAATTTACGAAACAATATTCGGTGGATGTTCCGAGATTAACTCGCAATTTGCGAGCCCGGAATTCCTGCTCATAGAGGTAGTAACTCATCAGGCAGACCGTATGTACGCGGTGGCGTTGGAAGTCACTACGATGGAGCTTGACCGTTGGGTCGACAAAGTCAATCACGCTGTATTCGGACATTATCTGCTCTGTCGATTTCAGGACGCTTAAAATCTCGCTAGCAAATCTTCGAGGATTTTCAGTGAGTTTACCTTGTATATACTCTACCTTGTCTTCAGATGAAGATAGATCATGTTCCGAAATTATCGAGAGCAGCTTGTTGTTGATTTCGGCGTTGAGGTTTCGCGTGTTGTGGACCGCCAGTTCGGTAGCATCGTGCTCAAGCAAACTACGCGTAGCAGCTATGGCTAGCGAGGCTTCGTAGCTACGTAGTATCAAGTTGGCAAAATAGTTCGCTTGCTTTCTCGTCTTCGCCTCTTTGAGACAGAAGCAGTACCATCTATTGGTGTCTTGATCAAACCTAGAAAGACTGTACCGACCATTCTTGCACAAGCCGTTGTCTGGCTTTCCATTAGCTGGTAATTGAAGACATTTATCGCACGCCGGTCGGTGCTCCGTCTCCTTATGTCGGAACACGCAGTTATCACTGTGGCCATCATAGCATGCGAATCTCATGGGGAAGTGACATAGGTGGCTAATTGCGTCATTTTGGACGCAACATCCAATCCAACCAATGCGAATCTGGAAACCCGTTGGGTGTCGAGTTCTCCGCTTCGCTGGATGCACTTGCGAAATTGCTTTTCGAATTCCTGAAAGCTCATCTCTTTGCCCATGTTTACCTTATACCGCTGATATATGGCTTCCACGCAGTGTTGCCAGTCAAATGCTTGAAGCGCAAGTTGCTCAACTGTGCTAATGAACTGATATGGTTGTCCGTCCTTGTAAACACGTGCGTCAACAAGATCGATAGCCTCATCAAAAATGTCGTGCTCGCGGACAGAAGAATAAAGTAAAACCCTTTTGCCCGGATAGTGGTCTTTTAATCCTTCCACTAAGCCCATCCCATCAGGGTATCTAAGTCTTTTACCGACACCAACAATGTCGAGACAAAGAATGTGGGAATCCAACAGTTCTGTGTTATCGAATTTGTCTAGGTCGGAGAGGTAGCGTACGCGCCAGCCTTCGTTAGCCAGATCCTCCACTAGCTGAGGTCTTCGATCATCAATGACCAAAACCCGTGCTAACTGCTTTACTTCAGACACTGATCGTGGCGCAGTTACTCTTTTTTGATGCCGATTGAATATTGAAAACATGTGCAGTCTCTCTATAGAATCATACTATCAATTGAGCGGCGAATTAGTGAAGGTAACGTGTCCTGGTGCATATTCGCAAGAGCACGAGCGGCCAGCCCTATATGTATGCAGCGGGCTACGCGGCGGCTAGTTGGCACAGGCACGCACGGGAGAGTAGAGAAATCTGTCAGGGGCGCGGCGTAGCCCGCACCTCGACCTGAGTTCCGTCCCGCACCGGCGTCGTCACTCGCAGCACGCCAGGTCGCACCACTTCCGCCGCTAGCTCCTTTCCATCCACCACCACGCGGGGGTCGCGGCACCAAGCTGCTGGTACGTTAGCCTCTAGAGTCAGGGTGCGGTACGGCACCTGCTCGGGCAACTCCGGCAGACCGATACGAAAGTGCTGCGCTTCGGCACCGCCGTCCACGGCTTCGATCTGAGCGTGACGCCGCATCAGATGGTAGCTGAGCGCTTCCTCGGGTACCGCGCACCAGACTGCATCGCCCCCCTCGGACAGCACTGTCTCAAAGCGCTGCCGTAGCTGGGCCTCGGAGCAGTCCTTGTTGGGATGTACGGCTGTTTCTAGCGGGCAGTGGCAATAGTCGATGAGCCAGCCTTGCACGGCCTGGGCTTGGCGGATGTTGCGGTACGGGTCGTAGGCGCTGTAGAACGGCTCGTAGTAGTGGTCGTGCAGCGCCGTGCGGTTGATCCAGAACAACTCGTCTTCGGGCCGGTTGAGCGCGTCCGTCAGGCTCATGGCACCTAAGTAGTCGTAGCGGCGACAGGCTTCGAGGACGTGATCGGCCATGTTCGTGTTGTTGCCGGGCGAGCAGTAGAGGATTATCGGCTCGCCGAGGGCTTCTTCTAGCACTTGCTTGGCGTGGCCGATTTCCTGGTCCACCATTTCCGGCGTGATGATTTCGTGGGTCCACGAGTGATTGCCCACGCCCCAGCCGCGGGCGAGCAGGTCGCGCAACTCGGCCGCGTTCATGTGGCGGTAGCCGTTGTAGCTGGAGTTGCCGGCTTTGCGGATCTCGCCCATTTGGCCGACGAGCAGTTCTACGTGGCCGGGGATGGCGTACTCCTCGTGCATGGGGATGGCAAAGCGGTGTAGGTCGGCTAGGGCCTCGTCGTAAGTGATGGAGTAAACCCAGCGCTTGCCGTACTTCCACGGGCAGATGCTCAAGCTCATGGCTGCTCACCTTTCATTTGATCGATAGCTTGTTGGAATTGCGCGGAGGTGCAACCGAAGCCCAAGCTCCACTCGAAGATGTGGAGGGCGTAGTTGGTCGATAATCGCTGCGGGAACGACGCTGGCGTCTCCACCCCGACGGTCGCATCGCGCATCACCACGCAGCGATAGCCGCGCGCCAGCATGGGCCGCGCGCCCCCCTCGGCACCGAGTAGGCACATGTCGGCTGCGAATCCCATGTAGATGAGTGTATCCACGCCGCGACTGCGCAGGTATTCGTCCAGCACGTCGGAGTAGAAAAAGAGAGGTTCGTCTCCAACCGGGGAGACGATTTCGGCGCGCCGCATCTGCGCTAGCGGCGAGCGCTCCATGTAGCCGATGCCGTGGACCCGTTCGAGCATCTCCTGTTGGTGTGGGTGCACGGCTCCCGACTCTCCCGAGCGCCGCGATTCGATGTGGGGATACTGGTGGTCCATCCAGTCCGTCTCGACGTGGCAGACCGACATCCCAATTGCGCGGGCCGCGTCCATGGCCGGGCGGATGACCTCGGCCATTATGCGCCCGGCTTCCTGCGTTGACTGGGGCCAACCCATGCCGACGCAGTAGTTGACGTCCACGGGCGGCCCGTCGGGGCAGCCGATGTTCCAGCAGTGCATGCCCACTAGGGCTGTCTTGTCCACTGGTAGCGATAGGGTGACTTGTTCGTATCCAGGACGGTCAATCGGCAAGGCCCGGTAGTAGCGGGCGGCGAGTTGTAGCGCGTTCTCTGTCATAGCCGGTACTCGTCGGCGACGTGGCGCACGATCGCGGCCGCCTGTTCGCAGTGGTGGGGCTCGTACTTATCGCAGAACGTGCTCCAGCGGATGAAGCGCTCCAGCAGTTCGTGCGCGTTCGGGCAGCACGTTGCGTCGTAGCGGTAGGTGCGCGACGCTGGCGGCTGCGAGTACGGGAAACGCTGTCGCTCGGCTGCTTCGGTGAGGTAGGGCAGGGCCGCTGGCAGCAGATAGTAGCGCGCTTGGCTCGCTCCTGGGATGCCGGCGGCTGCTACTTGTGCGCCGAACTCCTCGGCGTCACATCGGAACTGCTCTAGGTCGATGGTGAACCCCGCCATCCAGCATGAGTACACCTCGGTCTCCAGTGGAATTGGCAATGCCGACACGCCTAGGATTTCATTGAGGAGCGTGCTCAGCAGACGGATCATGCGATCGCGTTTCTCTACCTGCGGCTGGATGATTTCTAGCTGGGCCAAGCAGATCGCCGCGGTCGATTGGGTCATGCGATGGGCGAAGCCGCTGACTGTGTGCACGCGCCCGAAGTGCTCGACCATCTCTCCGCCGCGGCTCTGGCCGACGAAGCGCGCCCGTTCGGCCAAGTCGTCGTCGTTGGTGAGGATACAGCCGCCCACGTCGGAGCCCATGGTTTTCTCCGAATCGAAGGAAAAGGCCCCCGCTGTCGAGAGGGTGCCGGCGTAGCGGCCTTTGTAGCGGCCAAAGACCGCTTGGCAGGCGTCTTCATAGACGACTAGGCCGTGGCGCGCGGCGACTTCGTTGATGGCGTCCATGTCGCAGATCAGGCCGGTCAGATGTACGACGAGGATCGCCCGCGTGCGCTCGGAAATGCACGCCTCAATGGTCTCGGCGCTGACGTTGATGGTGCCGGGTGCGGCGTCGGCAAACACGGGGATGTAGCCAGCGCTGATCAGGCCCTGCACGGTGCCGTAGTCGCTGATTGAACTGACTACGATTTCGTCGCCGGGCTCAAAGTCGAAGGCTGCGGCCAGCACGGCTAGGGCTGGCGTGCATCCCGGCGTGGCGATGCAGTGTGTGACGCCGTGGGCTTCGGCGAAGGCTTGCTCGAACCGGCCCACCATGTCGCAGGTGAGACCGGAATCGACGACCTCGGCTAGGTACTCCATGGCTCGCGGGCCGATCTCGCGGGGAAAGGGCTGGGGCAGTGGTCCGTCGAACTCCTGCTGGGTTGTGGCCCCGTAGCGTGCGTGTTTACGGACGGTAGCGGTATTGGATGTCATGGGCGGCTCCGGTTTGCGGAAGATAAGTACTCTAGTGTTTGATATAATCTGGCAGGTGTCAAGCTATAGAACTAGCGGGTATTGAGCCGATGGCGCGGCACCTTAGATCAACGACGCATTAAGCGGCCTAGTCAGTACTTGATAAAGTCCCCATTTGGCGTAATTTGGAGCATTATTTTACCTGCATTGGGAATTGCGGAACTATGGCCACTGAGACTGCTGGACGCGCCAAAGATTACAAGGCGATGATAAGAGAGGCTGTTTCCTGCGGAGAAACATTCCTCAGACTCACTATGAGTGGCGGGATTCGAGGCGAGTCCATCCCTTGGATTAAGGCCGTGGTACGTCCTGTCGAATTGAGAGGTGAAAGGCACTACCAATTTATCTACTACGAAAGCAAAAAGGGAATAACCAAGAACTACAGCGGCGCAGAGTTTCCCCAAAGACTCGAAGCCTTGCTCTCCATGCCGTTCCGCTTCATCCACGTGCAGACGACGAGCGGCGACCTTCATATACGCATCACCAAAAAGGGGAAAGTGCTACTCACAAAAGCTAGACCTTCCCGAACTGAACCGCGGCCACATCTGGCACACAACCGCGTCAAAGGTTATCCGATTCCCCGGGATACTCCAGATCGATTTCTCCAGGGCATTGGCATCATGGATTCTTCTGGCGAGGTAAAGCCCACCATGCAGAACAAATTCCGCCAGATCAACGAGTTCATCAGGCTCATGAGTCAGGCCATTGCGAGGAGTGGTCTCGCCGGCCGAGAATTGACGATTGTCGACTGCGGTTGTGGGAATGCCTATCTGACCTTTGCCGGGTACCACTATCTGCATCACATTCAGGGCGTATCGGTCCGGGTCATTGGGATTGATAGAGAAGTCGAACTCATTGAGCAATGCAACGAGTTGTGCGATTCCCTAGGCTGGAGCGGGCTGGAGTTTTTCCAAGCCCGGATCGCCGATTATGCGGCTGAGGTCGCTCCGGATATCGTCCTGAGTCTGCATGCGTGCGACACTGCGACCGATGAGGCGATTGCACAGGGAGTAGTCTGGCAGAGCCCTATCATTCTCGCGGCCCCCTGCTGCCAGCACGAATTGCGTCCCCAGATAGAAGCATCCCTGTTTGAGCCGGTGCTGAAACACGGCATTTTAAAGCAGAGAACCGCCGATATCCTGACGGACGCCTGTCGCGCACAAATACTGCGCATTTTGGGCTACCGCACAGATGTGGTCCAATTCATAGACTCGAAACACACGCCCAAGAATCTGATGATCCGCGCCGAGAAGACTACGAACCCGGGAAATCGGTCGGCCATAGCGCAGTACAAGGCCCTCACCGACTTTTGGAAAATTGAGCCGAGTATCGAAAGGCTATTGCAAGACGAACTCGCACCGTATTTCGAGCGCGATTGAGCATGACTGAGGCGCGGGATCGGACGTGTTAAGCGCCGATGCGACTCGGCCAATCCCAACCCGCAATTTTTCGCAGCAACTCCATCCTCTCCGGGATGTGATAGTTCAATAGCAGTCGTCGTAGCACAGCTACTGTTAGAAACCACCGAAGGACGCCATCTTCCCCAATGGGCTCGGACTTGTCTGTTGCCGCGATATATGCCTCGACAAATTGCTTGGCGAGGTCCAGGGATACTTCGGGGAAAAGACATTCCCGACCTCCGAACTGAAGCGATGCGAATGCCACATCGTAGAGCGAGTAGTCAATGACAGCCATGTCGAAGTCCCACACTGTGGCGACCTTCGAATCCCATATTCGCAAGTTAGCTGGGCGGTAGTCTTGGTGCGTAATCGACAGCATTTTCCACTCGTCGCATAGTGACTTTACAGCGACGGCGTTTGATTGTACGAAATGGAGCTGAGATTGAAGGAATGCTGCGTCATCCTCACTTAGCTCGTTCCATTGGAAAGCGTCAGCGATTTTTGGCGACAATTCAGCCCATCTAGTCGAAGGTACGTAGTACCAGCCCAAGTCCTCTCTTGCCGATTCAACTCGGAGTTCATCCCCGTATCTGCGACCTGCTGAGTGCAGTGCCGCTAGCGTCTGGGCCGCCTCAACAATCAGATCACGGGAGTCCCACGGAGGATGTTTGTCGGATGGCATGTAGGAGTTCAACACCCACCAGTCTTCCCCTCCCCAGTAGCAGTACCCTCCGTCTAGTGTCTGAATCGGCAATGAAACTTGTCTAAAACCGTTGTCTTTGAGGACTTCCATTAACTGGAATTGATAGCTCTTTACCATTCTGTCTGCTTGGAACGGAGAGCAGGATAGGACGAATTGTCCCTGAGACGATTCTATGAAGAAGTGAGTGCTGAAATGCGCTCGCGATTCAGTCAACTGCAGATCAGTGAGACCGTAACGGCAGTGGCGATGTCGTTCCAGCGATTGTCCATGTGGACTGAGAGGGCGCTTGACGTTTTTTGGTTTCAGTCACTCCGAATAATACGCCTGAGCACCCTGCGATTAGGTCAGCGGCTGTTCGATGCCGTCGAGGATGATGTCGAGTTGGTCTTCGGGTGCGTAGTACGCGCCGGGCGCGCTATTAGAGCCGATGTCGCCCATCAGGCGTCGCTGGCGCGGCGTCATACGCGCCAACACTTCAGGCGGTGCCTTTTCGTAGTCCCACGGCCGCGACCATAGCTGCCCGTAGCGGAAAGTAATGCTGCGCCGGACGTCCTTTCCCTCATTCGGAGCCACGCCGTGCCACAGGCCGTAGGTGAAAATGACGGCGTCGCCGGCTTCGGCGGCTAGCTGGACGCCGCCCTCCGGCCATGCTTCCTTGGCGAAACCCTCCTCGGGAAAGTCTCGGCGATGGCTGCCGGGCACGAAGCAGAAGTTGGCCCGGTTATCTGAGGGGATGTCGGTCAGGAAATACTGGATCTTGAAGTTGAGCGGGCGGCTGTCCGGCGCGACGCGGAACTCGCGCAATGAGGCACCCCCGTCGGTATGCCAGCCGAAGGGCATGTCCCCGCTGGGATAGCGGATGTAAATCACCGTGCCCATGATCTGGAGATAGGGGCCCATCAGGTCGACGATGACGCCGAAGGTGCTAGGATGGTCAATCAGTGAATCGAAATTTGGAGACCGCTCGACTGTCTGGATGATGTTGAGGGCGTCCTGCTCGCGGGCCTCGGGGTGGGTCTCGCGGTATTTGGCGACTACCTCGTCGGTAGCGGATAGGTAGCCTGCGACTTGGTCGCGGGTGAGGGCACCCTTGAGCAGGATATAGCCCTTTTCCACCCAGTCGCGTTTCATGTTGTCGGTCAAGCGTCGCACGGCAGTCTCGGTTTGTTTAGGAGTGGGTAGTGTTGCTCAAAAATAGGATGTTCCAGCCCCGCAAAAAAGGACGACTCAGCCCTACGGTCTGCCTAGTCGAGAGATTATAGCGCATATCTCAGTCAGGAAGTCTGGTACCCAAGTTCTGGAGATAGGAATTGCGTCCAAACCAAATTCAAGGATCCATTGCAGACAGTGGACGTTCCAGCAGAGCCCGCCCATGTCAAGGTGCCAGTCTGTAACTTCCTCCTGTAGTCCTTGATATTTTAATCCGGACCTGTAGGCCCTGATTAGCGTTTCCCGAGAAATGTGTTGGTCTTTCCCTTCGTTAATCAGGCAATAAAGATCCCCGAGGTGAGGGCTGATACGCGCATTTGCCCAATCGACGGGAACAATGCGTCCGCTGACATTTAGAAGATTCTTGGCGTGATAATCATTGTGATTCAGTGTGAGGGGAAGCTCTTGGTATAATCGATCCAAGTGTCTTGAGAATGAGTTGATATGTTCTCCCAAGGCATGAACCATCTCCCGGTGCTCCGAACCTACGTGCTCAGTCACGTAGTCAACGTCAAGCAGGAGTTGGTCTTTGGTCAGCAAATGCTTTTGAAGATCAGAATCACGGATCTTGCCGATCCTGCCTGCAGAAGCCCGAATGTCCGCGAGCTTGCGGGCCGCAGCTAGGAAAGTTGACTTTGACGGCTGTTGTTCGAGGTCTGTACCTCTCAGATCCTCTATAAGCAGGATATACTCAGAATCGCTCGCGTAGCTTGCGAAGACAGTTGGTGCATCTATGGCGAGAGGAATTAGACACTCTTGGTAGATCTCCAACTCGGTAGGGCCTTTAGTGGGAATCCCCCGCTTGGCGATTAGGGTACGGCCCTCATCGTCCAATGTTAAGCGGAACACTTGCGAAAGAGACCACTGCCGGAGAGGATCTACACCTATGACTTTGGCGGGTTTGAGAGAGTCGGCAATCAACTCCAACCAATCAGGGAAACTATCCGTGGTCATCAGATCGAAGTTAGCGAAAATGACTGAACTCTGGATAAGCGTTGGCCTATAGGTTGATCTCTTTGTACGGCGAGACCCCCTGCTTAAGTCGGAATATTAACTGGCAGTGCGCTCTGCGCGTTAGCCAGCCATTGCGAGGCTGGCGCTTCTTCACGGCCAGCGGCCACACTTCCACGCGGTATTGCAGGCGCTTTGGAGCACCTAGGTGCAGCCACTTATCTTGGATTTTCTCATACAGACTGTAGCACTCGGTGCCACCGAGCGCATCGATATGTGTGTCATCCAGAACGCAGAGTCCCCTGTGGTCAGGTGCAGATAGGACGAATCGGTTTCCCAGGGACTCCACGCGCAGTCCCTCCAGATGGGCGAAAAAAGCCAAGTCGCGCCGCATCGCGATGTTGCCCTGACCCGAAAAAATCGCCCACACAGCGCGGTGTTTTCGAACCTTGGCCCCAGTGTGCTCGTCAAGGCGCTGCTGGGCTTGGCTCGCAGTCGGTGGGCTACCATGCTTGCCCGTAAACAGCATGAATCCGGGCAAGCTAACCACCTCTCCTGTCAAGTGAGTTTTCGCTTTGCGCAGCTTGAGCATCAGGCACCAACTCTCACCAGGGAAATCGCTCAATGTGATTACGGCGATGCCGCCAGGTTTGAGTTGTTGCAGCCAGGCCGGGAAGACATCCGGACAGCTAACGGTGGTGATCAGGCGGTCGTATGGTGCCGTCTTTGGATAGCCGTTGGTGCCATCGCCGGTAACTATGTGGGCGTTCTTCAGTCCAGAGCGCTTGATGTGCCGCCGTGCACTTCGCGCTACATCGGGCTGGTTGTCAATGCTGACTACGGACCCAGATGATTCCACTAGGTGAGCCATCAACGCGGCGTTCCAGCCGGTGCCCGCACCGATTTCGAGTACTTGCGCTTTAGGACGAATATCTAGCGTCTCCAGCATGTCCATCACCAGCGACGGCTGTGATGTGGAACTCGGCGGATCTCGGTGGCTGAGCAGAGCCTCATCTGAGTAGATGCGCTCGAGTTGGTGCCTCGTGGGACGAGATGTATTTACGTTGATGAAACGGAGGTGCTTCGAGCGTGTGTGCATCCGGTCGACGAACCATTGGCGCGGGGCAGCTCGCACCGCGTGCTCCAGTCTTGCCGACTTCAGGCACTGGTTAGCTTTTAGCATAGAGACGAAATGGTCGAGTGGAGTGCTTGTTTTCATGGTTCGTTCTTTCTCTCCGCGCCTCAGTGTGGACCTATTGCCGACGCTTCAGTAGGAATATCATTTCGGGTGCTTCGGACCCTATTGGTCTTCGGTCAAATGATCCGAATTCTCCTACACTTTCAAGACCTGCGGCGTAGAAAAGCAATTTGAGGTGAGGATAGGTATAGAAACTCATCTTCAATGGCTGTGCTTCCTCAGACAGAACTTGATCCCCCTCACACAACCGGAAGATGAACCTGCCCGAGAAATTCAGATTGATCAGGTCAATCTCGTCCTTTACAAAGTACCGTCGGACCATCCGATCCGTCCCATCTTGTGCGGGCCACTCCAAGTCCAAGTATTCTTCGCCGATGCCCGTTAGAATTTTGGCGAAACTGGGATTGAATACGTCAAATGCGAGGATACCGCCATCGGACAAGTGTCTCCTAGCGTTTTGCAGGGCCGCCAGTTGATCTTCCGTAGTGTACATGTGCTGCATGGGTCTGAATGGAATTACTACCAAGGAAAATTGATCGTCCAGATAATGGGTGCGAAAATCTCCCTCTACGACTCGTGTCCGCCGTCGTACGCCTGCAGGCTCTTTGGCGAGCTTGGCGCGCAAGACCTCCAGCATGGAATGAGAAGCATCCATCCCCGTGACATCAACGCCTTGTTGCGCCAGCGGCAGGGTAATTCTCCCCGTGCCGCAACCGAACTCGAGGACGGGTCCACCATACTCATTGGCTAGATCGAGGTAGAAGTCCCTGTCCACCAAATCTTCCTTGACGCTGTATGCGTCGTCGTAATGCTTCGCTCCCGAACTGTAGGAATCATCAATCATTGTTAGTTGCCTGTCGTACCGTTACATGTTATAGGTCATGGTTAATCAAGGTGTTCGTGGAGCCAGTTGAGTATATCCTCGTTGTATTCTCTTGGAGGTAAATAATGCTCACTTTCATACCAGATCTGCTGCTTGGGTTCTGGCATTGCGTTGTAGAGCTCTTCGCCAAATGGACGACCATCTCCGGTCGCATTGACCATAAGTATTGGTGCGCTAACCCGAGGGGCGAAATTCAGTGTATGGCTAAATCGAGCCAATGCATCATCTGTCGCCGCGCTCGGCCAAGCACCGGTCACGGTCAGAACGACAGTAGTAAATCGGTTTTCAAGACCCGCTACGAGAGTACCGAAATAACCGCCCATGCTCCCACCCATCAAGGCGACCTTGGTCGTATCCACTTCTGGACGGGAAAACAAAAAGTCAATGCCCCGTCTCTGGTCGGTCACGGATTGAATGTTCATATCGCGCCCCGTGTAGGGGCCATACGCCCACGAGGGCCTCTGGCCAGCCTTTTTCCGTTCGCCAAAGCCATAAAAATCAGCGACCAGCACACACCATCCCTCGCGCGCGAGAATATCCATCCACTCAAGAGCCCAGTCCTCGTTCTTACCCCAGAAATCGTTGGCTCCGTGAAGCAGCAGAACGGCTGGATGGCGCGTTGCGGTAGAATCTTTAGGATGAGTAAAGTAGGCGGACACGCGCTCATTGTGAATACTACTAAACTCCACTTTTTCGATAACATACGGTCGCCTATGAGGCCAAACGCCTATAACAGATGTGTCCAGAGGCTGAGACTGGTCGTATCCGTAGTGGTCGGCAATCGTTGCGAACACCTCTTCGGATACAGGCTGACGATTGATAGCCGCCTGCGGCTGAGCTTGGAGATTTGCTGAAACGGCCAAGATTCCTAAAATCGGTAGGAGACGCATTTTTTTATCTTTCTATGGATGAACCGCGCAGCGGTTGGGCGTAGGTACTAATGCGCCGGTGTGCCAGCCTCGCGGTGTGGATAGGGCTAGATCACTCTCCTCTTTGTCTTTGTCCCATATTACATTACTACCGTGCAGTGAAGAACTGGACATCTCTTATCTGATCAAAATGCAGCTTCCAGAACGAAATTATTCAGTTTCTTGCGGATCATCTTGATATCGGCGGGATCCATCTGGATTCTGCGCCCTGGCTTCATCTTGTCACGCTTGATCGCCCCGGCTTGTTTGACGCTGGCTACAAGTTGGTCAAAGTCGCGCTCATTCATGCCAGATACTCCTTTACGAGTTTACTCCTCCCGTCCGGCGCTTCTTAAATTCAGCGCCTACGCAACACGTTTGTTGACGTTACTACTTCTATTGTATAATCATACATACTTAATGCAAAGGAAACCTTAAAGATATGAACGAAACCCGTCCCGTAATCGTGTACGACGGCGAATGCCGCTTCTGCCTGTGGAGCGTCGGCCGCATTCGCCGCTTTGACCGCAATGGCCGCTTTGAGTATCTGCCGCGCCAAACGACCGGCATTGAAGAGCGGTTCCCCATCCTCTCCAGTTCTGATTTTAACACCGGCCTGCGTCTCATTCACGCTGGTGGGCAGGTCGATGTTGGGGCGGATGCTGTGTACCAGATTTACCGCCGACTTCCTCCTTGGCACCTGTTTACCGGGGTGTACCGCATTCCGGGGCTGAAGCAGCTATTTCGCGCTGGTTACGATCTCGTTGCGCGCAATCGGCATCGGTTCGGCAGGGTCGAATGCGCCGATGAGGCGTGCGAAATCCCGTACGGCGAGCGGCACAAGGGCACCTCTGAATCGGCTTCTGCCTGATCGCCCTATGACCGCTCAACGCAACGTCCTATTCCTCATCGCCGACGACTGGAGCCGCATTGCCGATTGCTACGGCAATAGCGTCGTCCGCACGCCCCGCATTGACGCGTTCGCCCGCGAGGGCACGGTCTTTGAACAAGCCTTCTGCACCAGCCCTTCATGCGCGGTCAGCCGCGCCTGCATCCTCACTGGATATCACAGTCACACCCACGGTCAGTACGGCCACTGCCACGGCATCCACGGTTTCTCCACGCATCCCCACATTACCTCGACGCCCTCTAGCCTCAAGGAGCATGGCTACGCCACGGCTTGCATCGGCAAAAAGCATGTAGAACCGCCCGGCGTGTATCCGTTTGACTTTGAACCCGAAGTCAATGCCAGAAATGGCGTCGAACTAGCCCGTGCCGCGCGCGACTTTTGGGCCGCTCATCCCGACCAGCCGTTCTACATGCACGTGGGGTTTACCGATCCCCACCGCGCGGGTCGGGGTTTTGGCAATGAACGACCCTACTCCGATGTGCCGGAAACTCAGTACAGCCCCGACGACGTGGTGGTGCCGCCCTATTTGCCCGATGTGCCCGACGTGCGCGCCGACCTCGCCGAGTACTATCAGGCGGTCTCCCGCTTTGACTTTGGCGTGGGCTGTCTGCTCGACGCACTGGAGGAATCGGGCCGGGCCGACGAGACCTTGGTCATCGTCACCACCGACCACGCCATGCCCTTCCCCGGGCCAAGGCATCCTTCTTCGACAGCGGCCACCACTGCCCCTTTATCCTGCGGGCACCGGGCATCACTACTCCTGGCACCCGTAGTCAGTCCCTCATCAATTGGACTGATGTCCGTCCGACCTTGCACGACTGGTGTGGAGTGCCCGCGCCCGAGGACTTGCCGGGTCGCTCTCTCCTACCGGGACTTGCCGATCCGTCCATCCCCGATTGGGAGTACACGTTTTTTTCGCACTGCTTTCACGAGGTGGTCGATTACAATCCCTATCGGGTGCTGCGCGGACGGCGCTACAAGTTCGTGCGCAACTTGGCCGCTGGTCTCACCACCATGCTGCCCACGGATCTATTCCGCTCGACTACGTGGACGGCGGTGCGGCGCGATGCGATTCCCTCCATGGGCGAGCGTCCCACCCGCCACGTGATCACGCGGGAGCCCGAGGAGTTATACGACATAGAGGCCGATCCCACTGAAAGCGTCAATCGGATCGACGATCCCCATTTGCAGGAGGTAGCCGCTCAGATGCGCGCCCAACTCTACCAGTTCCGTCGCGACACGGCCGACCCGTGGCTGGAAGTAGATTTCCAGGAAGGGCGCATCGATCGCCTCGGACCCAGATGATCTCTTTTTAGCCTTCGCTCACTTGAGCACTGCTCATCACAGAAAGGTGTCATAATGAACGTGTGCTTTAGCTTCACGGCATTGGTCTTCTTGCTGGGGGCTGTAGCAGCCTCGGCCCAACAAGACTCATCTACGGCTGACAG
Source organism: Candidatus Latescibacterota bacterium (assembly GCA_965116675.1). Taxonomy (GTDB): domain Bacteria; phylum Latescibacterota; class UBA2968; order UBA8231; family UBA8231. The sequence continues at coordinate 3,429,901 of OZ220721.1, read as the reverse complement.
GACTCTATCTCCTTTCTTCTTCGTCGATACCGACGATCCGTCCGTGGACCAACTGCCGCTCAAGTCGGTGGCCGCCCAGGTCCACATTGCCGGGGTTATCGCCGACGTGACTATTGAGCAGGTGTACCGCAACGAAGGCACCCGACCGCTCGAAGCTATTTACATATTTCCAGCCTCGACCCGAGCCGCGGTGTACGGCATGGTGATGCACACCGGCGACCGCGAAATCATTGCCGAGATCCGCGAGCGCGAGCAGGCCCGGCGGGAGTACGAAGAGGCGCGCGAATTGGGGCAGACCGCTTCCCTTCTTGAGCAGGAGCGTCCAAACGTTTTCAAGATGAACGTGGCCAATATCCTGCCGGGCGATTCCATTGCCGTGCGCCTGTCCTATACGGAACTATTGGTGCCCACGGAAAAACAGTACGAATTCGTCCTGCCCACCGTGGTCGGTCCGCGCTATTCTCCCGAGGCGGTCAATGAAATTCTGGGTCCAGGCGGTGGAGAGCGCATTCCCCACCTGCACGAAGGCGAAGATCCCAACTACACCTATGCGATCGAGATGACTCTGGCCGCCGGCCTGCCCATCCAGGAATACAACTGCCCCACCCACGAAGTGATCGTCGAGAAGGACACCTCGGATGAATTGCGCCTGACTCTGGATCCAGCGGGCGGTTTTGGCGGCAATCGCGATTTCATTCTGCGCTACCAACTAGCGGGCCAACAGGTCGAGTCGGGTCTGCTGTTATACGAAGGGGAAAAGGAGAATTTCTTTTTGCTCATGGCGCAGCCGCCCGCCCGTCCAGAGTTGAGCCAGATCCCGCCGCGCGAGTACATTTTTTTGATCGATGTGTCTGGCTCTATGGACGGCTTCCCTCTCACAGTATCAAAGAGTCTGATGAAAAATCTACTCGACCAGTTGCGCCCTGAGGACCGCTTTAACATCGTGCTCTTCGCCGGCAGAGCTGCGGTCTTGAGCGATCGCTCGTTGCCTGCCACTCAGGAGAATCTTGATCAGGCTTGGGCCCTCGTTGACGGTCAACAGGGTGCCGGTGGTACTGAGTTGCTCATCGGGCTCAACCGGGCTTTCGGTCTGCCTTTGGCTGGGGAGGGCTATGCCCGCATCGTCGCGGTGCTCACCGATGGTTTCGTAGATTTTGAAGCCGCCGCCTTTAAGCTAGTGCGCCAGCGCTTGGGTCAAGCCAGTTTATTTGCCTTTGGCATTGGTAAGTCGGTCAACCGCTTCACCATTGAGGGCCTCGCCCGGGCCGGCCAAGGCGAGCCTTTTGTGGTACTGGAAGAAGGGCAGGCCCCCGACGAGGCGGCCCGCTTCCAGACCTATATCAGTAGCCCCATCCTCACTCAAGTAGAGGCGGGATTTGAAGGTTTTGACGCGTATGAAGTGGAGCCGGCGTTTGTCCCCGATATGCTTGCCGATCGGCCGATCATCGTCTTTGGCAAGTGGCGCGGCGCGGCCGCAGGCACTGTGTTGTTGGGGGGCCGCACCGGGGACCAAGCATACGGTGCCCAATTCGACGTATCTACCGTCCAAGCCAAGCCCACCAACAGAGCCCTGCGCTATTTGTGGGCTCGCCACCGCATTGACCAATTGAGCTACGATGAACAGCTCAGTTACAGCGATGCCCTGCGTCCGCAGATCACGCAGCTAGGCTTGGACTACAACCTGCTCACCAAGTACACCTCCTTTGTCGCCATCGACCGCCGCATCCGCAACGAGGACGGGCTAGAAACTGTGTCGGTGCCCTTGCCACTGCCCGAAGGCGTCGAGGACTCGGCCGTGGGTGATTCGGATTCGTTCACTTCTACTGCAGTGGAAGACAACTTTGAAATGGCAACTTGGCTCGACCGATCTTTTTACCGCCAAGACGCGCTGTGGGTCGATACATCGTTCCAGTTGGGCATGCCCATCATCGAGGTCGGTTTCGGGGCTCCAGGTCCAGACGCGTTGGCACCTTTTGTTGGGTTGGGTCTGGATATGCTGGTGGTGCTTGAGGGGCAAGCGTACCGGTTGCACGCCGAGGCGGCCCGTCCCGCCATGCAGCAGAACATGCCCAACCCCTTCAATGCCTCCACGGTAATCTCCTTCCAAATTCCCGCCAACATGGCCGGTCCTACGCGTTTGGTCATCTACAACCTAACCGGCCAGATCGTGCGCGTGTTGACCGATGGCCATCTTGCGGCTGGGGCGCATGTACTGGCTTGGGACGGCAGGGACGAGAGTGGCCAAGAGGCGGCCAGCGGTGTCTATATCTATCGCTTGGAAGGCACGTCCTTCGCCATCACGCGCCGCATGATGTTGCTGCGGTAAAGTCATAGAACGAAGGGTCGCCCGCGACTGGATTTGCATCCGATCGCGGGCGACCCTTCGTTGGTATTTGCGTGGCTGGACGGGGTGCCTATTCGAATTGTTGTCGGCTCTGGCTGACCGCTTTGCCCCTGCCCCGAATTAGGTCCTCTCTATGCCAAGTCGAGACAGCGCGGCAGATGGCGTGTGACTCGCCGAACATGTTCAGGAGTTGGTCTTGCGCGAACCAGTTTCCAGCGCCGAGTGATCCGTGGTCCACTTCGGCGTCTGCATATCCGTAGAGTCGGGAGACTCCGCCATTGGTTACGACGTCTTCGATATAGGATGCCCAAGGGATATCGACGCTCAACTGATTCTTGACGAGCGACTGCAAGGAGCCGATTCGAGCGCCGATGTCCCAGCCGACTTTTTCTTCTTCCCAGCCTGTGCCTCCGGGCAGTTCCCAGCTTCCGTTGCCGTCCGCGCTGGTGAGGAGATAACGAGACTCTGAATAGGATGTCGATTCGATGAGCAGACGGGTGTCGGTGATCGGTTGGTCGAAGTGGAGGGGTATTAGCCGCTTGCCAGCGTCGCTCAACGCATCGTAGGCAGTGCGGTCGTAGGGATAGTAGCCGGCGGCGGGCGGCGCATTGACAGCGCAGTACTTGTTGAAGATCCCAACGCGGTCGTCAGAAGTGGTTCCTCCCGGTGCCTTGTGCCAAGTATGCATATCCATCAGCAGCAGGTCGCCGGCTTTTAGCTCGGGATCGATGAAGTCGGGCAGTTGCTCTTTATCGGGGCGCGTGAGGTCCAAGATGTGCGCATCAGGGTCGATGACTTGCGCGAGTTTGTGCGATCCGGGCGAGACGAGCAGTGGGCCGTATTCGCGGTTGAAGTCGTTTAGCGGGATGATGGCGAAGAGCCAACGCATGGAGGAACCCACGGGACGCCATCGCTTGTAGTCGCAGTGAGCGCCGCCGCCTTTGTCGCCTGGGGAGCGCAGATAGGCGACGTACGCGGTCAGATGGGCGGGTTGCCCAAGTATGGCTTCGACCGCATTGACGACCGCAGGGTGTTCGGCAATGGGAGACAATCCGGGTTCGGCGATCCGGTTGCCGCTGATGGTGTACTTGCCGGGCGTGGGGTATTTCAGAAAGGATGGGTACGCTCCTGCACGGGCCATCCGCTGGACGACGCTTCGCAGTTCGGAAGTCTCCTGCGAGGAGACGACATCGCGGACGATAAGGTAGCCGTTTGCGCGGTAATCGGCGATGTGTTGATTGGTCAGGGTGCTGGTCATAATGGCCTCGCCATGTGGTATCAGTGCGAAGTTATCGAGCCGAACGTCGGATGGAACCTACGGGGTCAATAGAACGAAAAAGCCCGTCTTGTGCAATTATCGTCGAGATTGACCGCCTCTGGGCAGGTATCTATTATTGCAACTTCCCAAGTATTGAAACGACAGAAGACGTACTCTGCAAACGAAGAAAGTTGGACGCGATGCTGCTTAATTCCATTTCACTCCGATCCCTCTATCGAATAGGTTGCCTCATGGTCATTTCCGCCGGACTTGCCGCGGCCGATACCTTGCCCGCCGGGCCGGGCCTTCTTCTCGAAGATCGCGACGGGCGAGTCTATGTCGCCGTCCTCGGCTCTGAGGGGATTGTCGCCCGCAACGCTTCTGATGACGCCGACACTTGGGAGGTCGTCGCTGAGAGACATGTCCAAGGTCTGCAGATTGCCCCCGACGGGGATTTGTGGATGGCCCGCGACGACGAGGTCCTGCGCTACCCGCGCCAGGGGGGCGAGCCGGTTTCTCGGACGCCTTCCTTCCTTGTCCAAGGGTCGCCGGGACCGCTGCTGGCGACACGCTGGGGCGATATTTGGTGCACTGGGTGCGGTGCCGTGCGTCGGGGCGACGCCATGTTCGAGGCTGCGCCGTTTTCCCCGTCTGGGTGGGAGATCACGCCGGTGTGCGACGATCCCTTCGGCAATGTGTGGGCTATTGCTGACGATGGCGAGCGGCGGGATGTCGCTGTCCTGACGGACCAACATCCCCACGGCTGGCAGCTTCTCGACCTGCCCGCGAATCAACTTGCTGGCTCTTGGCAGGGTGCTGTGACTGATGACGCTGGCTTTGTCTGGGTGGCCTTGGAGGCTTCCGTCCTGCGCGTCGATCCCCGCTCGCCTGGGCCTCATCGCTCCTTTGCCAACCCCGTTGATGCCCGCATCACCGCGATTGCGCGCGGCGGCGCTCAAGTCGTAGTCGGCTTTGCCGATGGCAGCTTGCGCGAACTGACTGTGGATGCCGATGATCCGCCGACTTGGCGGGCGATTCAGACTGGAGGGGATGGGCCGGTGCAGGCGCTGCTACACGCCCGGTCTGGTAGTCTTTGGGTGTTGAGGGCGGGGAAAGTTCAGCGTCTCGCCGACCTTGAGCAGCCTTGGCACGAGCACTGGGACGAGCAGCCGAAGATGCCGGCGGGCAACCACGACCACATTTTTGCTCGCATCGGCGACCGCCTGTACACCGCTGGGGGCAAGACCTTCTTCGGTTGGCCCGCGGCGGAGTGGGTAAACCTCGACCACGTGTGGTCCTATCACATCCCCTCGGGCACGTGGCGCGTGGAGCCTCCCATGCTGGAGCCGGGCAAGGCTTACTCCGGCATCGCCGCTCTCGACGATGAGCTATGGCTCTTGGGGGGCCTCTTTCGCGCCGGCAGAGGGACGCGAGCGACGGAGACCGTCGAAATTTTCGATCCCCGCACGCGGAGCTATCGCCTCGGTCCGCCGCTACCGCGCAAAGCAGGCCAAGTGGTGGCCCTCACGGTCAACGACCGATTGTACGCCGTGGGTGGTGCCGATGATGAAAGCCCGACGACAGAAGTACTGAGCATTGGAGCTGGGGAGACGAGTTGGCGGGTTGATGCCCCTGCGCCCGGCCCGGTGTTTCAGGCGAGCGGCTGCGTTCTGGACGGCAAGATCTACATTGCCGCAGGACCCTCTTCCCAGTGCCCGGGTCTGTTCGTCTATGACCCCGAGCAGGATAGCTGGAGCCAGGTTGAGCATCCGTCGCGGCCTCCCGGTGCTCCGCTGTGCACGGCCTTCAACGGCAGCGTCTGGGTCATGGGAGGACGAGGGGCCAAAAGCGGCCAGACGGCGAGCTTTGCCTACACACCGGCTACCGGCCAGTGGCATCGCGGGCCCGACGTGCCTTCGCCGGTTAGCTGGGCTGCGGCTGCTGTTGTCAACGGCCGTCTGCTGATCGCCGGTGGTGCGTACCGCGACGAGCGGGTCGGAGATTACTTCAATACCGACCGCGTGTTCTTGCTGCGCGATCGGTAATTCTCAAGACTGCGGCAACCGCTTTTCGACGACGACGCCCAGCGTCAAACTAGGTTGGACTCCGTCCGGTACAACGCCGCCCGCCTACTTGATAATTTTGGAGTCAACTCCATTTTTATATTGATAATTTTGGAGTTCGGGTTCATTTTCTCATGGTAGTTTATTCCATGTCCCGGGGAATTGCCATGCCTTTCCAACGCCGCTATCTCGAAAGCCATATCGCAGAAGATTTGGACCAGCGCATGGTCTTTGTCGGCGGGCCCAGACAGGTGGGCAAGACCACGCTGGCGCGGTTGGTTGGCGAGGATTTCAGAACAACGATCTACCTGAACTGGGACAACCGCGCTCACCGCCGCGCCCTGCTCGACGGGCATTGGCCCCCTGAGACCGATTTTCTCATTTTCGACGAAATCCACAAGTATCCCCGGTGGAAAGGGCTGGTCAAGGGGCTATGGGATACTCGTTCGTCCGATCAGCGCATCATGGTCACGGGCAGTTCCCGACTCGATATTTTTCGGCGGGGCGGCGATTCGCTCTTGGGGCGCTACCGCTACTACCGTCTCCATCCCTTCTCCCTGTGCGAACTAAACGGTCCTAGCGAGCTCCTGACTCCCTTTCCCACCGAGCGGCCCAACTTGATCTTTGACCAAGCGGGCGATCACTTGGACACTTTGCTCACCTTTGGCGGCTTTCCCGAACCCTGCATTGCCGCCCGCCAGCGCACCCTCAAACGCTGGCAGAAAGAGCGCTTTGAGCGGGTGTTCCGGGAGGATATTCGCGAGACCGAAACGGTGCGCTCCTTGGCCCAGGTCGAACTGCTAGGCAGCCTAATCCCCGGACGAGTCGGCTCATCCCTATCGATCAGCAATCTAGTTGAAGATGTCGAGGCTAGCCCCAAAACCGTCAAGAGCTGGATCGAGCTGCTGGCCCGCAATTACTATCTGTTTCGCGTGCCTCCTTATCATCGACGCTTGGAACGGGCCCTAAAAAAAGAATCCAAGTACTATCTGTGGGACTGGTCCGAGGTGGAAGAGAAGGGACCCCGCTTCGAGAATATGGTCGCGGCTCATCTGTTAAAATTCTGCCATTACTACGAGGACAGCCACGGCATTGACGTGGCGTTGTACTATCTGCGCGATCTGGAGAAGCGCGAAGTTGATTTCTTGGTGGTATGGGAAGGTCAGCCTTGGTTTTTGGTGGAGTGCAAGGTCGGGGCACCCAAGGGCTTAGGACATCTGCGCTATTTCGCTGATAAACTGGGGATTGAACAGCGCTATTGTGTGACTACATCCAACCAGCACGACTACTTGGATCGCACTACCGACGTCCGGGTGGTACCGGCTGGCAAATTTCTCATGGCCTTGATCTGAGCGAGGCGAAGTGCGGGGCAGCGCCGCTCGTCTTTTTTTGTTGTTGTTGTTTTTTGCTTAGTAATGACGATATTTTGCTTTTAAAGGCGATCCCGTTAGGCTAGTCCACAGAATATGAGCGGCCTTGCGGTATCCCATCTATTCCCGATAAGGAGAAGCATCATGCGCAGTATGGTCTATCTGTCGATTCTAGCGACTTTGCTAGTCGTCTATCCTATAACAGCCCAGCCAGCGGCTCAGCTAAGTGGCAAGATAACCGACGCGGTCTCCGGCGAACCGCTACCCGGGGCCAACATTCGCCTCGTGGACACCCTGCTGGGGGCTGTCACGGATTTGGAAGGTCAGTTCGTATTGCCGGCCGTGCCTGTAGGCACCCACCAAGTGGAAATCAGTATGATTGGTTATGCCACCCGCACTGAGACCTTGCAGGTGGTCTCTGGCGAGCAAGCTCGCTTGACCGCGGCCCTGACTCCCAGCCCCGTACACATGGGCGAAATGCTGATCCAAGCCGACCGGGCCTTTTCTGCGGCCTCCTCGCGGGCGGTGCGCCAATTCGACCTGCAGACCCGACCCAGCCGCACGGCCCATCAGATGCTGCAACTGGCACCCGGCCTCATCATCGCCCAACACGCTGGCGGCGGCAAAGCCGAACAGATTTTTCTGCGCGGTTTTGACGCCGACCACGGCACGGATGTGGCCATTTCGGTGGATGGGGTGCCCGTGAATATGGTCTCCCACGGCCACGGGCAAGGCTACGCCGACCTGCACTTCCTCATTCCCGAAGTCGTCGAGCAACTGGACGTCAAGAAAGGGCCGTACTTTGCCGAATTCGGCAATTTGGCTACGGCCGGGGCCGTCGCCTATCGCACCCGCGACCACCTCGACGGCAACGTTATTCAACTTGAAGGGGGGGGGTTCAATACGGCCGAGTACACCATGCTTTACCAGATTCCGCTGGCCGATACTAGGCAAAGCGCCTATTTCGCGGGCAAGTACTACCAGACCGATGGCCCGGTCAAGCAGCCTCAAGGCCTGCAGCGCCTCAATCTCTTCGGCAAGTACCACAACCACCTCTCCGACCGCTCCACCCTTACCTTGACCACCAGCGGGTTTAGTTCGGCTTGGGACGCTTCCGGACAGATCCCGCAACGGGCCGTGGAACAGGGCCTCATTGACCGCTGGGATGCCATTGATGATCTGGAAGGAGGCACCACCGGCCGCCAAGATTTCCACGTCAATTTCCACGTTGAAGAGGCCGGCACGAGCACCTTTGATCTGCAGGCCTACTTGGTTAGCTATCAGTTTAAGCTGTTTTCCAACTTCACTTTCTTCCTCGACGACCCCGAGCGCGGCGATACCATCGAACAGACCGATGATCGCCAAGTTACCGGGATCAACAGCCGCTATTCCTTCTTCCACAACTGGGGCCCGTACTTGGCTCATACTTCGATAGGGGGCGGCTTGCGCGCTGATAATGCGGCCGTGGGTTTGTGGAAAAGCCCCGACCGCCAACGCCTAGCGTCGCTGGTCAATGCCGATGTGGTGGAGCGCAACCTATTCCTGTGGATCCAAGAGGAACTTGCCCTCACCCCGCGCTTGAAAATGATCCTAGGGCTGCGCGGCGATTATTTCACTTTCAATGTTGACGACCACCGCGAAGGGTTCCCCAGCGAGTTGCCCCACGCTTCGGGCTTTGCCCAAGCCTCCATACTCAGCCCGAAAGCAACCTTGGTCTATAGCCCTAGCCGCGCCGTGGATCTTTTTGCCAATGTCGGCACGGGCTTCCATTCCAACGACGCCCGCAACAACGTCATTGACGCTCGGGCTTCGCAAATTCGTCGGGTCATGCGGCGCGATGGGCACAGCGAGACCGACATTGCCGTCGAGTTAGCGGGACGCTACATCGATCCGGGCCATCTTGAAGAAGGGACCCTGCCGCGGGCGGTAGGGGCCGAAACCGGCTTGCGGACTCGGTTGTTTGAGCGGTTGAACGTGGGGGCGGCTCTGTGGTGGCTGGATCTGGAGAGCGAATTCGTTTTTGTCGGCGATGCCGGCACTACCGAAGCCAGCGGAAGAACCCAGCGGGCGGGGCTGGATCTGGAAGCCCGTCTGCAACTGCATCCTCGGCTGTGGGCCGATGTGGACCTCAATCTCGCCCGTGGTGAGGCCGTGGACGAACCCGAAGACGCCAATAAGATCCCGCTGGCCCCCCAACGGACCTCTACCGGAGGCTTGACTTGGTACCATCCCAATGGAGTAGAAGGCAGCTTGCGCTACCGCCACATCGGCGATCGGCCCGCCAACGAGGACGGCAGTATCATGGCCGAGGGCTATACTGTCGTCGATTTCAACGGAGCCTATCGCCTAGGGGCTTGGCGGTTCAATTTGGGCGTGGAGAACGTGCTGAATACAACGTGGAACGAGGCGCAGTTCGACACTGAATCGCGGCTGCGGGACGAAGAGGAACCTGTTTCGGAGATCCACTTCACCCCAGGGAATCCCGTCAATTTGTGGCTGGGGGCGAGTTTTTCGTTCTGAGTGCGGAATCCCGTAGATTCGGGTGTACTTCGACTAAGTTGTATTTTTGTTTGGTATAACGCTTGTCGTTCAACGACAAGCGTTATACATTGTACGCATGATACGATCCTTCAGAGATCGAGAAACCGAACGGATATTCCAGCGCATCCGTTCGGGGAAGCTGCCCAGCGATATTCAACGGACCGCCGTTCGCAAGCTGCGCATGCTCAATCGCTCAGTTACACTAGCTGATCTTCGAGTGCCACCAGCCAATCGCCTTGAAAAACTCCGCGGCGATCGGGCCGGCCAATACAGTATTCGAATAAATGATCAATGGCGTATCTGTTTCACTTGGCGCAATGGTGATGCCTACAACGTTGAGATCGTAGGCTATCACTAGGGAGATAGACGTATGTGTGCTCAGAAATTGGCTCCTGTTCATCCGGGGGAGGTCTTGTTGGAAGAGTTCCTCAAGCCGATGAATCTCAGTCAGAACCACCTCGCGCTTTCCATCGGTGTACCACCCCGCCGTATCAACGAGATCGTGTTAGGGAAAAGAGGCATTACTGCTGATACCGCCCTGAGACTCGCTCGCTACTTCAACATGTCGCCCCAATTCTGGATGGGCATTCAGATGGACTATGCACTTGATGTAGCAGAAGACGAGCTGGCGGATCGCTTGGAGCGAGAGGTGCGGCCGCGCCTAGAGAAGGGATAGGGCTATAATTGGAGGGTATCTGTAGTGCATAGGACGAGCCAACGTGAGGTCGCATAAATTCGTTGACTATACATATCTGGAAATTAAGTCGCTTATTGACGCTGGGTGTTTGGCGATCGTACCCACTGGATGCACGGAGCAGCAGGGGCCACATTTGTCGGTGGATTTCGACACTTGGTTTGCAGAAGCGGTCTCTCTAGAAGCTGCACGGTACGCGGCACGTTGTCATGATGTGCGTGCTTTGGTTTTGCCGGCCATGCCATTTGGACCTACGCCCGAACATCGGGGCTTTGGCTCGGGCTATGTCAACATACCACACTCTGTGCATGAAGAGTGCGTCTATTTTGCCCTTGAATCACTTGCAGAGCAGGGCTTCGATGCTATCGTTGTCTGGCGCGGCTGCGGCGAGCATCGACTAGAGGAGGCAGTGGACAGGTTCAACGCAAAATTTCGCCTTTCATGTGTAGCTCATCTTCCCCCTTTGCCGTACCATGACGTTTGGTGCCGTGTAGCTGATCCAAGTGTCTTGGGGGGACACGCCGACAGCTTCACGACTTCAATCGCCCTACATCGACGTCCAGATACAGTCCGATTTGACAGGATCCCGTCAACTAGCTCAGGGGAGGTGGATTGGAACGATCCGCATCTCGATTTCACGAAATATTCAGACACTGGCGTCATAGGCGACGCGAGCCAAGCGAGTGCCGAGTTGGGGCGCAGGCTTTGGCAAGAGGTCATATCGACCACGGCAGCGATATTCAGAGATTGCCGAGGTCAATCAATGCGCGGCCTGTAGTGGTTATTGGGAACTATCTGCCAACGATCTGGAGGGTACTATGAGCAAGATTAAGACAGCGGTGATAACCGGACAACATGCCTTTGATGTGCCGGGATTTCACGGGTTGTTCAGGAGCATTCCCGAAATTGATTTTTATCTACAGGATTTGGAGAACTTTGCGGCAGATGCTGGCAAAGTCCGGGAGCAGTACGACGTCCTCGTATTCTATAACTTTCATCGGCAGACGCCCGACGAGGGGAGAGTTCGGGAAGCCATTGAACAACTGGGTGAAAATCAGGCGGGTATATTGGTGCTGCACCATGCCATCCTTGCGTTTCCACAGTGGCAATTGTGGTCGGATCTGTGCGGCATTCAAGATCGCAGTTTTGATTTCAAGGTTGGCCAAAACCTGCATGTTGACATCGCCGATCCGCAGCATCCGATTCTCCAGGGATTGGCTCCGTGGGAGATGGTGGATGAGACGTATATCATGGCGGATCCGGGAGACGACAGCGACTTGTTGTTGACCACCGATCACTCTGAGAGCATGAAAACGCTGGCGTGGGCTCGGCAGTACAAGAACGCTCGTGTGTTTTGTTGTCAGTCGGGGCACGACAATCAGGTCTTTGCCGACCCAAATTTTCGCACGGTTATTGCGCGGGGTATTCAGTGGCTGGCGGGGAGGATTTAAGGGCGGAATGCGGACGTTGAGTATTCAAGGCTTACCTGATAAGAGAAGGCAGAAAGTCCTGGTCCACGATTGGCCTGAGCCGGAGGGACCGACTGGCAACGAGGTCAAGACCGAGACGATCTACTCTGGGATAACAAACGGCACGGAACGCAATCAACTAATTGGCGGCAACTACGCTCCCAAAGATGAACAACTGCCCACTGGCGGCAACGGCTACCAAAATGTGGGACGGGTGATTGAGGTGGGGCCTGATGTCAGCGAGCTACAGATTGGGGATGTGCTGTACATGAGTGCCCTCCACGCAGAGTACGTCGTGATGCCAGAAGATGGCTTGCTCATCAGGCTGCCCGACTCGATCGACCGCAAGGAGGCGGCGCTTTTTGGGATGACTAGTGTCGCCATGCGCACCTGCTGCAATGCCGAGTTGCAGATGGGAGAATGGGTGTTGATCGTGGGGGCTGGCATCATCGGTCAGGTCGCCGCACAGATTGCTACCAGTATGGGAGCGCGCGTCACGCTTTGCGACATCAATGCCAATCGGCTGGAGATTGCCGAGCAGATTTGTGCGGCAGAGACCGTTGTGAATGTTGCTGGGGACGGATGGGAAAAAGAGATCGCTGACGGAACGTTTGATGCGGTGATTGATTTTGCCGGCGTCCCGGGCATGGAGGATCAGCTTATCAGTGCTGTGCGCCAGCGCGGCAGGGTTGTATTCATCGCTGGACGGGACAAAGTGACCTATACCTTTAACCTCGGTCAGGGACGCGAGATTCAGCTAAAACAAAACAGTCATTTTGATCGCGATGACCTTCAGAATCTGTGTCGTCTGGTCGATCGCGGGTTGGTGAAGATTGCGCCCTTAATCCGCGATGTCGTTCCGGTGAGTGAAGCTAAGCGCATCTATGACACACTGCGGGGTACACCCGATGAACTGTTGGGGACGGTGTTTGTATGGTAGGCGGATTTGGTTGGCTCGTTTCTGGAGATTAGGCCGTTATGATTGACCTACCTTCGCACAAGCCGGTCGGTTATCGCTGTCCGTTCTGCGCCATAGCAGGCGGCGCGGAAGCCGAGTTTACGGCTTGGCGGGACGAGCATGTTCTGGTGCAGATTGCACTGCACTGGAACCCGGCCAACCCCGGTAAGGCGCTGGTGATTCCGCTGGCTCACCACGAAAACATCTACGCGCTGCCCGACGAACTGGCCGGCCGCATCGCCCACATGGTGCGCCGCGTGGCGGTCGCCATCCGCACCGGGTATCCCTGCGATGGCGTGACGGTGCGACAAAACAACGAGCCAGCCGGCGGCCAGGATGTATGGCATCTGCACACGCACGTGATCCCGCGGTACATCGGCGATGGGGCGTATCTGGGAGTGCCCGTGCGGGCTGATGATCGCGACCGTGCGCGCTACGCGGACCGCCTGCGCGAGCTTCTTAGGGAGAACGCTAGCGGAGAGCGGGCTAAGGGAGTACGTTGATGGACACCGGTTCTATGCGCGAAAGACACGAAGACGCTCCAACCGTACAGCGACGGTTGGAGCGTCTTTATGCGGGTTAGTGAGCCCCTATTCATTGCTGAGGGTAACTATGCCTGTCTTGCCCTCGTACCTCATAGTAAAGTCTTTCAAAAAGGTCCTACCTATAAGGGCAAAATGAGGCTGACCTCCGGCGCGTAGATGGACACCGGCAAATCGACCATATACCGTAAAGTTCAGGGTCGGTACGTAAATCTGAGCGAGATGAATATTGACTGTATCGGCCCCATGAACTCCGGCCACGTTTTGTCTATCGACAACGGGTAGGTTTAGTACAAGAGCGAGGTGGGAATCGGTACAACTTTCTGTTGCGCCCGTATCCACTAAAGCAGGATGCTGATCAGGTGGTAGATTGGGTTTAGCACTGGCAACAGGTTGAAAGGCTGAATCGAAGCCGATCTGTATCCATAGTGTGGGGCCGTAGAGTATTAATGCATCCCGCCCGGACTGTCCCGTTTGGTCGTCAAATCCGCATTTAACCGTCGGCATGGACGGGCCTATACAGCGCGGAAGCAGGCAGTGTCATCGGTGGCTCTCCGACTCGCTTGATCAGATATGGACCGCGCCCGAAACGCTCTACGGCGTCTTGAGCAGCCTCTTCAAAAGACGAGTATGTCTCAACTAGCTTCTCGTCATGAACCAAAACCCACTTACCGAAGTGGTCGGTTTCAAGCGCATTGCGGATGCGCTCATAGGCGGCAATTTCTTTGCTCAAAGTGGTGGTCATGGCGGGGTCTCCTACTCTCCTTGAGTGTACCGTGAAGGTACTGGACGAGATAGAGGGGTGTCAATAAAAAGCAAGAACAAGAGAAAAGGACTTCGGGATATTTAGAGCAATATCCGTGCCTGTTTTGCGTACCAGTGTCAATACCTCGCTCTCGTCTAGTTGTCCGACCAGCCTCATCAGGGCGCGACGACCCGCTTGAGTCGATCTTCGAAGTTATCGCTTATCCTGTATATCCATTTACGCCTACCCGTGTACTTGACGATTAACCCCAGCCTGTCGAGAGCAAGGAGGTCGGTGCGTGCTGTCTCGTATGTGACGTTGTGGGATCGCCGGTGCCCATCTATGGTGTACGAGGCGTCGGGGTGCTTCAGCATGTGCCCCAACAGAGCCACTTGGCGGTGGTTTAGCACTAGGGTCGCATCAGAACTGAGTAGCATGGCCTCCAATCTGCTCGTCTCTCCGGTCTTGCGTGCCAAGTACGTGTGTAAGAAGCGGATCGAGTCTAAGATCACCCGCAGGTTGTAGTCGAGGAAATACGTGACGTCGTTGTCGTCGATCTCGGAGAACACGTACGCGCGAACGTACTGGGCGGGTGCTTTCTGAATGACCGTTGAAATGGAGAGGAACTCGGTCAGCCAGTACCCCGATCTCGCCATAGACCAGTAGAACAGTGCTCGTGCGGTCCGTCCATTTCCATCTACAAACGGATGGTCGTAGCCGACCATGAAGTGAAGGAGGATGGCCTTGACGACCGGATGCAGAAATGGATCGTCCCCTGTGCGTCCATTGGCGAAATCCAAGAGCAGTTCGACGCGGTCGCTGAGCTGACTGGCGTCCGGGGGCGTGTGGACGACCTCGCCATCGCGCTGGTCCACCACAGCGACCACGTCGGTCGAGCGCCGGAGCCGCCCGACTGCATCTGGATCGAGCGTCCCTTCCGTCAATGTCCTTTGCAGGTCCATGAGCATGGGGACTGTCAGTTCTTCGTCGATGTTCTCGCGTAGAAACTCTATGCCCGAGTAGTTGTTGACGATCATCCGTTCGCTGTTGTCGCGTGGCAGACGGCCTGATCTGAGCAACTCCTTGGCAACCCGGCGGGTCGTGACGGCACCCTCTAGCTGGCTCGACGTGATCGCCTCTTCGATCAGAGAGTTCATCAGATACCGTTCGCGGGAGCCGCTGTTGACTACGTCGCCGTGGGGGACCTCGATTCTTCCGCTCGCGTCCCGGTCCACCTGGTGGAGCCGAGGGTACAGGTTCCCCGTATCACTGAATGAGAACGGCCTGCCGCGAGTGTCCTTGAATGGCAGTTCGTGCCGCGAAACCATGCGTTTGAACTTGACGGCAGTCCACCAGTCAAGGCTCGTAAACCCTTCCGGCGGGGGCAGATGACGAAGCTGGTCCCAATGCAGGTATCTGTCCTTGGGCAGGCTGCCAATGTCCGATCCCAGCAGCCTGACCAAATCATTTGGTTCGTACGACGAGACCAACTCGTCGAAAGGCTTCGGGTTTTTGGGCATTCTCATGGTTGAAGTCGCGCTTCTATCTAATGGGGACCGGCGGCGAAAGGGTGTGAGTTGCTACTTCAAGATAACGAAATACTAATTAATTACTAATTTGGTCAAAATTAGTAATTAGCACAAGCGACGGTGTTGTGCGACTGTTGGGTTAGTAAGGAACCTTATATTTGGGTTAGTTAAGCTTCTATGCCCTTGTGCCGAGATGACAAGAGACATCGGCATGTCCAACTCACCCCACGCCCGCCAAAGCCTCCCCTAATACCCGCACCTGCTCCTCGTCCTCGGCATTGACCGTAAACAAACACCCGTCGCACCCATGCCCGGCCACCGCCTCGCCCAAAGCCCGCACCAACTCGGGGGACGCTCCCGCTGAAAGAGGCGGATACAGTGGCACCGCTCCACTGATCTGCGCTTTTAAGCGCGCCACTTCCCGCTCGTACAGGGCGGCGATCGGCAAAGGTCCTTGCGCCACTGCCGCCGCAGTCTCCGGCAAATCCAAATCCTCCACTCCGAACATACGCCACACCAGAGCCAATACCTCGCTCTCGTCTAGCCCTTGAGCATGACGGCACAAAGCCGCAGTCCACTCCCGCGCCAAGTTGGTCACCCCAGTCGCCCAACCCACCACGCCTCCGTGCGAACTCCCTCCCGTGAGAAAATCCGTCGCCTCTTCCCACTTGCCGTACCAATGCCCGCCCAACAGCGCGGTGGAGGCGGGAAACACATCGCTGCCAAAGACTTTATCGCGGCCCCCTGCCTCCTGCACGGCGGCGCGAAATTCCCCCATGCGCTCGGCTAGTATATGGGCGCGAAACTGCACCCAATCGAGCACGGCTCCATCTTGAGCTAACAAGCCCAGCAAGTCCATCAAACCCGGACGTCCCGCAGCCAAGGCCCGCACGTCGCCCATAGTCAATTGCTGCAAGCGCTGGCGCAGGGCCAGTACCCCGCGCCGCATAGCCGCAAAATCGTAGCCCAAGCGGACGGCTTCGTCCTGGCAGTTGGCACAGCCGCAGGCCACCAGGCTGTGCACATTAGCCGGGGCCGGATAGCGGGCGTGGTCCACGTCAAAGCCGTCGATAGCGTAGCGCTGAATCGCTTCGACCAAGCAGTCGCGCGTCCACTCGTTGACTGCCTTGTGGCTCGGACACAGGCCAATGCCCCACTCCTGATAGCGCCGATCCAATGGCTGTCCCTCCAGATCGCGCAGGGCAAATTCGGGATAGACCTCGCCGCCGTAGCTCCACAAGCCGATGTGTCCCCACACCTCAATCCCCGTGCTTTTGCACGCCTCGATGACGCGCTGCAAAGGCGCATCGTCAAAGCCGCTGATAATCCCCGCCACCGGCGGGTAGATGCCCTCCGCGCCGCGCGGCCAAGCATCGAGACGCTCGCGCCAGTCTTCAAAAGGCCCCCGCTGGGCCAACTCCGGCGAGGCGCTGAAACCCGAGGTATGGCACACCGGACTTTCGGGCATAATCGTCGTCAGGCCGACGGCGTCCTTGAGCTTTTGCAGGGATTCGGGATGCTCGGCCACGTATTCTGTCTGGCAGAACCAGATGCGGCGGGATTTATGCGTGGAAGTCATGATTTATCAGGCTCCATCCAAGCGATCAACTGGCGCACGATGCGAAAGGTTAGGCCCCACAACAGCGGGCGGTTAGGCCCCAACAGGTCGAGCGCTGGAAATGCCTGTTCTTCGCCGCGATGTTGCAGTAGGTATTGGGTCCGCTTACCGGGATCGCGCAATTGGTCGGCCCCCGCCCAAAAGGCCGATTCGATCTCGTGGTTGAGGGTCAAGGCCGCTGGCGTCTCCAAGCGATAGACGAAACCAGATACCACCACCGGCAGCATATGCCCGGTTAGATCATCGACTCGGCCCCAATACTCAGCCATGGACAGATCGAGCCCGACCTCCTCTAAAGTCTCGCGCTCGGCTGCGGCTCGCGGCGACGGGTCGTCTGCCTCAATGCGACCGCCGGGAAAGGCGATGTGTCCCGACCAAGGATCGTCCGGGTGCTGGGCGCGTTCGATGAAGAGCAACTGCAAGCCCTCCGGCGTTGGCCCCAAGACCACAGCCACGGCGGCTCGCGTCTTGTTCGTAGCGCCGACCAAGTAGGGTTGGTGCTGGGCGAGCCCGGCCTGCACCGCAGCCCAAGCGTCTAGATCCACGACCGCTGCCAATCGCTAAATGTCGTCAAAGGGATACAGTTTGCGGCCCAGCCGCTTAAAGGCCAGTTGGGCATCGGTCGGAGCGTGTACAGACGGTTCGGAGATCACTTGGATCTGGCCGGCCCACGGCTCAAAACCAGCGCGGAAGTGGGCTGCAGACTTGACGCCGACATAGCGCATCTGCTTTGGGTCCAAACCCAAGGTGCGGGAAAACGCCGTGCAGAAGGGTTGCTCGCGCTTGTTTACCAATAGCACGTGTACCCCGCCTTGGCGGATGTGAGCCGAGGGCCCCATGATGCCGTCTAAGCCGGCGTACATAGGGCCGTCGTAGCGAAAGCTGCCGTCGCTCAAGGCCACCACCTCGGCCCGCATGGAACAAGGCTCGCCTTGCAACGGGGACGCCTTGCCGCCTACCTCTAAATCGAGCACCGCACCGACGCCCGCTTGGTGGCAAGCGGCCACGGCTTCGGGATCGACGATGTAAAGGACGCAGGCGTCTTGCAGGTCGGCTGCCAAAAAGGTCTGCAATAGCCCGGTGCTGTCACCGGGCGAACCACCGCCGGTATTGTCGTTGCGGTCGGCTAAGACCACGGGGTAATGCCCTGCCTTGTCGGCCTCTTGCAGTGCTTCTGCGGTAGAGGGCATGGGTGCCTGCCAATCGGCCCGGCGCTCCCAGAGCCAAGCGGCCAACTCGTCGGCGCAGGATTGGGCTAGGTCGGGGTCGTTGTCGGTGGCCACGTACACGGAAGCGCCCATATCGGGGATGTCGGCTAGGGGGAAACAGGTGGCTATGGAACCGCATATTACGCCGGGCCGCGCCTCAATTCGGTGCAGGTATTCGATGGCCTGGCGCATGGGCGGATGGGCCGTCACTTGGTTCATGCCCCAGACTAGGGGCAGTTGGTGCAAGGCCATAGTCGGCCGCACGCCTTCGCGCACCATGCTCACCAGCACATCGGCGCATTCGCGGCCCCTCGGTGCCATATCGACCTCTGGATAGGTCTCCCGCCCAATCAGGACATCGGCGGTCTCAATCATGGCGTGGGAGACATTGGAGTGGATGTCCAGTTGTCCGACGATGGGCATGTCTGGGCCGACTAAATGGCGCACTGCGGCGAGGATATGCCCTTCGGCGTCGTCAATGCCCTCGGCCACCATGGCCCCGTGCAGTTCCAATAAAACCCCGTCGATAGCACCTGCTGCCTCGATGCCGTCGAGCAGTTCGCCCACGAGCCTATCGAAAATGGGACGGGGCGTCGGGGCGCTGGGATGGGCCTCGGCTAACATAGTCGGCACTGCTTCAAAGCCGTGCGCCTCGGCCCCTTCGATGAAACCGCCGATGGGCGTATTAACCCCGGTAAAGCGCTCGACAATTGCCGCTCCGTGGAGATAGCTGCGCTCTCGAAAACTGTCCAACGTGGTGGCTACGTTCGTGAAGGTACTGCTCTCGTGGGAAATGCCTCCGATTGCTACGCGCATCTGCTGCTCCTTTCGGTTTTTTGCCTTTGTCACTTCGATTCCGATAGGCGGGCGAAGACTTCGCCTGCCGTCATGTCTTCAATGCGCAGCCGCTTGTTCCGCGCCTTGTGCCCCCGCACAATGTGTACCCTGCCCTTGGCGACCTTGAGCCGCTTCGCCAGCAGAGCCACTACCGCGTCGTTGGCCTTGCCGCCCTCTGGGGCCGCTGTTACCCGTGCTGTTACTTTGTCGCCATTGACTTCGACGCTGTTGCGCCCGGCCTTGGGCTGCACTTTGATGTTGAATTCCATGCGCTGTGTCCGCTAAATCGATGTGAGCCAGTCCTTGTCCACTCCTACTAGGGATGACTGAACCAAGTATTTACCGTTTCATACAACTCACTTGGACTATCATTCGACGCTAATAGCGAGAAATCACGTATAGCGTTGTGTTTGGATTTTGGAGTACTATGTGCGTGAGGAGTCTCTTCGCCAAGTGAATCGAATAGCGTCTGTTGACTATAATTATCTGGGCGATGTGCATCTTTGTTTACGAAATCGCCCATAGCCTGAAGTCCGCTATCAAAGCGCTTTAGTATCGTCTTTATCGCTTCAATACTATTATCTGCCCCTATCCAGTTGCGTTGCATTTCGTCCGCAACAGCAAGGGTTGTCCCAGAACCGGCAAAACAGTCAAGCACCATATCACCGGGATTAGAAGAAGCAGCAATAATTCTTCTAATTAATCCTGGATTCTTTTCAGTTGGGTAGCCAGTAATTTTTATATTCTGATTATGTGCATCACGGAACTCCAACCATATGTCCTGAACACTAACTCCAGGATGTTCATCAAGATAAACCTTTCTTCTTGGATTTCCGTTCTTTGACCAGAATATTTCTCCCTTCGCGTCCATTTCATCTAGCCTCTTAGGTGTGTACTGCCAGTGTTTGCCCGGGGGAGGCATTTTTCCCCTCCATGGTTTACCAGTTTCCCCCTTGCGTGTTCCTGGGGCATGGACAGGGACTTTCATATACTTCCGTCCAGTACTCTCTTCGACGTACTGATATTCTTTTTTTCTTTCTTCAGATAAAGGAACAGTTTGTTTATTCCAGATATACGTATCTGTTTTGGTATAAAAAAGTACGAAATCTGCAATATTGCCGTATGTTTTTCGCGTATAGTTTTTAGGATTACATTTCTTCCGAACAATCATATTTCTGTAGTTTTCTGGCCCAAATACTTCATCCATGATGATTTTTATTTCGAAAATCATTTTTTCATCTAAGTGTAGATAAATTGATCCTTCATTCGACAACAACTTATGAAGCAAAACAATTCTTTTACGTAAAAATTCAACGAATGAAGCGCCAGTCAAAGTATCTTCATATGCCCGTGATTGCTTTCGGGAAACAAATTGACTTTGAGTGGCAAATGGAGGGTCTATGTATATGAGATTTACCTTTCCGCATATATCAGGATCTGCCACAAGGATGCGAAGGACATCGAGATTATCGCCAAAATACAATCGCTTACGAGATGGGTTGGAATGGAGCTTATCAAAAGAGACTATGGAATCATTGAATATTTCTTCCTCAGTCGCTTTACCTCTATAATCGAGATGAACTCCACAATCTAAGAGAGTATTATTTTTTTTGGGAATACCGATTGCCATATCTAATACCCTTCCTTTCAAGAATGTAACCAGTCCATAGTGATGCGTTTAGAGAACATCCTGAGTGTTACGACTTTTACCTTTCCATGCCATGAATTTTCAATATGGGCATAATCACTCCACATTGAACCAAGAAGTAATCCTAGGCCATCGTTTAAGAATATCACTTTCACGTCTATACCTTTTGACTCCGCATACCCGAGGATTTCGCTTGCACAATCTCGATACTGACCCGTTCTATCGTCTTCTTGTGCACCACCTCTATCAGAATCATAACGAGCCAGACCTATGGCAATCGGGATGCCATCACTGAGTAATACAAAATCGACTGGACGCTTCGGGTTGGGATAATCTTCAAAAATTTCGCCAAGGTTCACGTCTTTTCCGGCACGCTCTGGTCCAATAATATCAAGTTTAGAATATCTCTCTCGGATGATTGTGAATAAACGCTCTGTCAGATCATAACCCTTCTTGCCACGATCCTTATACTCCCAAAGAACTGCGCATAATGCCTCATCAGGCATGGGACGTGATTGGAATGCCGACTGTACTTCATTGATTACGCGAAATTCGTTGCCAAATTGATCGCATATATTTTGAGCAGCAGATTTCTTCTTCAGCATTTCTACTGGAGTTTTTGGACTTACATATTTCCTGAATACTCGGCATAACTGTACTCGCATCCATTGCGGCGTGGTTTCAGTTATTGCAAGGAAGAGGTCGGTTGAGGAATGTGAGGATTTCAACAAATACTCAAATGTAATCAATACAGGCTCATATAGCTTACACGCGAGCGGAAGTATATCAGGGTAATACTCACCGGTTGATAACGTGATCCATAGATGACCATCCTCTTGATAGTCGGCGAATGATAATTCTCTTCGTTTCGTCAATTTTCCCTCTCTTCTTAAAAAAATATCTAATTGAGCATCAGGGGAGTCAAATGTGCCTCGACACTGTTGCACCCGGCCTTTGGCTACACTCTGATGTCGAAGGCCATTCCTGCGCTTGCTAAATCGACGCGAACCAGTCCTTGTCCACTTCCACGACCTCGACCATCTTCGCGGACACGCCTAGTTTGAGTTCCTTCATTTTGTCCATTAGCAATTCGCCGTCAATCAAGTCTATCAGCGGCACGCCATCCCGGGTGGCTTCCCCTTGCGCCTCGCTTGTGAAGCTCCCTGTCGTCAAGATAACGCCTTTTTCTGCCCGTCCCATCATCGCGCCGCGAAAGTCCCTGACCTCGCTTGCGCCAACACTGCCGCTGTAGCGCTTGCATTGGAACAGTACGGGAAAGCTAATCAGCCCTGCGAGGCGGATGATTCCATGTCCATCGATTCCGCCGTCGCCCGATTTTCCCGTAACCTCAACCTCGGTAAAGCCCGATTCCCGCAACAGCCTTTGGCATAAGCGTTCGAATGCGTCGGGAGGAATGTTCTGGAGGGTGTCGAGCAAATTCTCACGCCAAGAAGCGGTTTCATCTGCGGGGTCTTCGGCTGAGTTTTCAACTTTCTCGGTCAGAGCGGTTCCTTTCTTAGTTTGGGCTTGTTTACGAGCTTCTCTCTGTTGACGGAGCAATCTCTCAATTTCTTTGGGATCAACATGTTGTGTCTCCCACCCTTTAGCAGTAAGAGACCATACGCCTTTCTCCGAATTATCAATAAAACCTAACCGTTTGAGTCTGCTTATCGAAAAACCTACGTTGTATTTTGTCTGCTCAGGGGGCAGTCCCATGTTTTCAATTACCTTATTTTTGAGCTCACCCCTGGAAGCACTGCCTCCAAGCTCGTGGAGCGCAGTAAGGATCGGATCCAGAAAATCATCACGTCTTAGACCGCCATCTGCATTGACGTTGTCAGTCATCGCAAAAACTCCTTTTAGGTTGTCCGCGTCGCTTTATCGCCTAATGTGCGGCGCTTCCATTACGGTCCGTTCCTCCTCGGTCATGTCTTCGATATACTCGGAATACGCTGTCTGGTGCGCGCCCGAGCCGTAGGACAGGGTGCCTGGGCTAAATTTGTACAGCAGGGCCCGCCGCTCGTGCGCGGCTGTCCATGGCAGCGTGCCGTGCGTCAAGGTCTCGGTGAAGATCACTGCGTCGCCGGCCTTGCCGTTTACTTCGAGCACGTGTTCTTGGTGCTTTTCCCACTTAATCATGCTCCGTGGACAGGCGAGGTTGGCCTTGTGGCTACCCGGTATCACTGCCACGCCCCCGTCGCCTGGCCCTTCGTCGGCTAGCAGATATTCGACCACGGTTAGCCCGGTGAAGATGCGGTCGTTTTTAAAGAAGTACACTTCCGATATGTCCTTGCGCTCCACTCCGCCGCCGTGCAAAAGCCCGCCCTCGCAGCCCGCGTCCATGGCGATCAGCCCTGGCCCATGGTCGAGGCGATACCCGCGCCCCAAGATTTCTTCGAGATAGGGCTTGATACGAGGGTGTACTAGGAGCTTGCGAAACGGCTCGCAATAGGGCCGATCCCAGGCCAACATGCCGCCTAAGTCCTTGCGCCGCGAGGTGCCTTGCATCGTCTTCGAGTCGCCGGACAGCGGGCGGTCAATCTCGCTCATAAGGTCGCGGTGGTGGTCGATGCCGGTGTTGAGCGCGGTCACCTCCTCGGCGGTCAGCACGTCTTTGAGGACCAAATAGCCCGTCAGGTCAAAGAGATATTTGTCGTCTTCGTTCATGGGGTGGCTCCTTTGAAGGCAGGTAGGCTG
The DNA here is from genome assembly GCA_965116675.1 of Candidatus Latescibacterota bacterium. Classification (GTDB taxonomy): domain Bacteria; phylum Latescibacterota; class UBA2968; order UBA8231; family UBA8231. Next base: position 3,406,380 of record OZ220721.1, on the reverse strand, counting down.
AGAAGATGGCAAATTAGCGGGCGGCAGAGTAGCCCATTATTGCTAATTTTCCGTAATTATTGCTCATGATTACGCTATCCAATGTCGGCAAGTTCTACGGCGAGCAGACGCTCTTCGCCAAGGTGTCGCTCCAACTCAACGCCGGCGAGCGCTACGGCTTGGTGGGAGCCAACGGGTCCGGCAAGACCACGCTTCTCAACATGCTGTCCGGCGATATCGAAGCCAGCGAGGGCGCGATCACGGTACCGCAGCGGCTGCGCTTGGGAGTCTTGCAGCAGGATCAGTTCCTCCACGAGGACGAGTCGATTCTCAATGTCGCGCTGATGGGCAATGAGGCGCTATGGGAGGTGACGGTTGCCAAGGAGCGGCTTCTCGCCGCGTCCGCTGAAGAATTCGACGCCGATAAGTTCGCCCAACTCGAAGAGACTTTTCTCCACTGCGATGGGTACACTGCGCAAGCCCGCGCTGGCGCGATTTTGGAGGGCCTCGGGCTGCCGGCCCACATTCACGACGACTCGCTCTCAACGCTGTCCGGCGGCTTCAAGTTGCGGGTCTTGCTCGCGCAGGTGTTGGCCAGTGCCCCAGATGTGCTGCTGCTCGACGAGCCGACCAACCACCTCGACATCCTCTCGATCCGCTGGTTAGAGACCTTCCTATGCGACTTTGCCGGGCCAGTGGTGATCATCTCGCACGACCACCGCTTCCTCGACAACATTAGCACCTCTATCCTCGACATTGACTACGAGACGGTCCAACTCTATCGGGGCGACTACACGGCCTTCCTAGCAGCCAAGCAGGCCGAGCGCACGCGGCGAGAAAAGGAAATTGCCAACCGCGAACGCGAAATCGCCCATCACCAGCAGTTCGTGGATCGCTTCCGCGCCAAGGCGACCAAGGCCCGCCAAGCCCAGAGCAAGCTGCGGCTGATCGAGAAGCGGGAAGAGGAAATGGTCGAGTTGCCGCGCAGCTCGCGTCGCTATCCGGTTTTTCGCTTTGAGCAGCGGCGCGATAGTGGGCGCGACGTGCTAACGCTCAAAGGCGTCAAAAAGGCGTTCGGCGACAACGAAGTGCTGCACGGGGTCGATCTGCTCGTGCAGAAGGGGGATCGCGTGGCGATTATGGGGCCGAATGGCATTGGCAAGTCAACGTTGCTCAAGATAGCGATGGGCGAACTGACCGCCGATGCTGGCAAAGCCGAGTGGGGGTACGAGGCCCACCCCGGATACTTTGCCCAAGACCACCGCGAACAGCTCAGCCCTGACAACCAAACGGCTGAGGATTGGGTGTGGGAGTGCTGTCAGGATCAGGGACTCGGCTTCGTGCGCAGTCAGATGGGGCGGATGCTCTTTTCCGGCGACGACGGCAAGAAGCGCTTGGGGGCGCTGTCGGGTGGCGAGGCGGCGCGGCTCGTCTTCTGCCGGATGGCCATTGCCCAACCCAATGTGCTGGTTTTAGACGAGCCGACCAACCATCTCGACCTCGAATCGATCGAGGCATTAGTCGAGGGGCTTAAGAACTATCCGGGTACGTTGCTCATCGTCTCGCACGACCGCTGGTTCATCAGCCGCCTAGCCACGCGCATCGTCGAGATCAAACCCGAAGAAATCCTCGACTTCCGCGGCACGTACGAGGAGTATGTCCACTTTTGTGGCGACGACCACCTCGACGCGGATCAAGTTATCCTCAAGGCCAGACAGGCGAAAAGGAAAAAAGAGGCACCGACCCGAGAACCGCGATCCAACCGCAAGGGAAAAAACAAGCAACGCCGCACTGCGGCCCAGCAAGAAAAGCGCCTAGCGCGCATCGAGAAAGCAGAAGCCCGGCTGGCGGAAATCGACGCCCTGCGCTGCGAGCCAACGTATTACGCAAAGACCTCGCCCGACCAGATCAAGGCCCTCGAATGCGAACACGCGGATGTCGAGCGCGAGTTGGCGGCCCTGTTGGAGGAGTGGGCGGCGGTCGAAGAAACCATGGAGGATTCATGAAACGCAAAAACATACCGACTAGCAGCCCGTTTGGCGCAGAGTTTGGTTATTCGCGCGCCGTGCGCGTGGATCGTCACGTCCACGTCGCTGGCACCTGCGCCCAGCCGCCGCATGACCAGGGCGATGCCTACGAGCAGGCCAAGGGCGCGTTGGGGATCATCGCCAAAGCGCTCGACGAGACTGGTGCCAATCTTGAAGACGTAGTGCGGACGGTCGTGTACATTACGGATGTGGACCATGCCGCTGGCGTCACCCGTGCTCACCGCGAGGTGTTTGGCGAGATTTTGCCGGCCTCGGCTTTGATCGTCATAGCCGCGCTGCTCAAGCCGCATCTGGTCGTTGAGATCGAAGCGTACGCCATTTTGCCCAGCGCGTGAACAAGGATAGTCAGCTCCTTTCTATTGGCGTGTTGGGCTGTGGCCCCATTGCTCAATTCGCCCACTTTGAGTCGTGTATCAAGGCTCGCAATACGCGGCTGTACGCGCTGTGCGACCAAGCGCCGGACTTAGTCGAGCGCATGGCGGTCGTTCACCAGCCGGAGAAAACCTACGCCAACTTTGCCGACATGCTCGCGGAGCCGCAGGTGGAAGCGGTCATTATCGCCACGGCCGATCAGTTCCACGTCCCGCTCAGCTTGCAGGCGCTGGCGGCTGGCAAACACGTCTTTGTGGAAAAGCCGCTGGGCGTAAGCGTGGAGGAGTGCGAGGATTTGTGCCGGGCCGTGGCCGACTCGGGCTGTACGCTCCAAGTCGGGCACATGAAGCGCTTTGATCCCGGCATTGCTTTTGCCCGGCAGTTCATCCGCGAGGAGATGGGGTCGCTGTTGGCTCTGAAGGCTTGGTATTGCGATTCGACCTATCGCTATACTATGACCGATAACCTTCAGCCTTTGCCGCTGCGCAGCGATCAGGCGCGCAAGCCAGCGGGCGATCCCAAGGGCGACAAGCGGCGCTACTTCATGCTGACCCACGGCTCGCATCTCATCGACCTAGCCCGCTTTTTGGGCGGTCCGCTTGCAGCCGTGCGCGGCCGGTGCAAGGAGATGTTCGGGGCGTATTCTTGGTTTGTCGAAGTGGAGTTCGCCAACGGCGGTCAGGGACATCTCGACCTGACGGTCGCCGTGCGCATGGACTACCACGAGGGTTTTCACATCTACGGCGAGCACGGCAGCGTCGTTGGCAAAACCTACCTGCCGTGGTTTTTGAAATCCAGCGATGTCGAGTGCTTCTCCACGCGCGATGGCCAATATCGCCGGCCGCTAGGGGCTGACGCGCATTTCTACCGGCTGCAACTCGAAGGTTTTGCCGACGTCGTCCTGCACGGCGCGCCCCAAATGGGGGCCGATGTGGAGGATGGAACTCAAACGATGCGGGCCACGGCCGCCATTGCCCGCTCGGTCGAAAGCGGGGATTGGGTCCGCTTGGCGACCGTCACCGGCGGCGTATAGTGCCTATGTCTTCGACTGGTCCTCGCTTATGGCCCCTTTATCTGCTCGGCGGCATCGTCGTCTTGGCGCTTCTGTGGATCTGGTTGCCCGAAGCTCCTCATCGCCAGCGACAGACGATGACCACTATGGCCATCTTCATGCTCGCCATTTTCTTCGCTCTGCTCTGGTTGCTCTTTGCGTCGCGGCTGGCTTGGGGGCGGCGTCTGCGCTATTTCGGTGGTGCCGTCCTCGTCATTGCGATTGGTGTCGGGTGTTTTCGCATTAAGGGTATGAGCGGCGACTTCGTACCGGTCCTCGAATGGCGTTGGAGTACTGAGGGCGAGGCCACTGCGGTCGAAGGAGGGGACGCCACCGCGCTCGACGCCCGCGATTGGCCGCAATTTCTCGGCCCCGAGCGCAACAACCGCCTGCGCGGCGTCCACCTCGAGCGCGACTGGACTAAACATCCGCCGCGCGAAGTCTGGCGTCGCCCCGTCGGTGCCGCTTGGTCCTCCTTTGCCATTGTGGGTGGCCGGGCTGTAACGCAGGAGCAACACGGCCCCGAGGAGCAGGTCGTCTGCTACGACTTGGCCACGGGCCGCAAGCTCTGGCAACACGCCGATTCGACCCGCTACGAGACCGCCATAGCCGGCATCGGCCCGCGCGCTACGCCTACCATCGATGGAGACCGGGTTTTCACGCTGGGTGCTACTGGCATCCTCAATTGTTTAGATCTGGACAGTGGGAAGTTGGTTTGGTCGCGGGACATTATCGCCAGCAATCAGGCGAAGGCCCATATGTGGGGTATTAGCTGTTCGCCGCTGCTCCTCGACAGCTTGGTCGTGGTCAGTGCCGGAGGCCCGGATGAGCGCTCGCTAGTGGCCTATAACCGTCAAACCGGCGCGTTTGTCTGGGGCGGGGGCACGGACAAGGCCGGTTTTAGCTCGCCGCGTCTGGTCACGTTGGCTGGACGCGAGCAGATTCTGATTTTCAACAGCTACAGCGTCGTTGCGCACGATCCGCACAGCGGAACTCCGCTCTGGCGTCAGCCCTGGGATCAGGTCGAATGCGTTGCTAATCCTCTGCCCTTGCCCGGGGACCGGGTTCTGGTCTCCAGTGGGTACGGCATTGGTGCCAAGCTGTATCAAGTGAACGCTGCGGCCGACGGCGGCTTGACGAGCGATATCGTTTGGAAAAGTCCTCGGCTCAAGGCCAAATTTGCCAACATGGTCTATCGCGATGGTTTTGTCTATGGCCTCGACGATGGGGTGCTGGTCTGCCTCGACCCGCAAGACGGCAAGCGCCGCTGGAAGCGCGGGCGCTACGGCCACGGCCAGCTCATCTTGATAGACGATATCCTGCTAATAATGAGCGAATCGGGCGACGTGGTATTGGTCGAGGCCCGCCCGGACCGTCACGTCGAACTAGCGCGCATGACGGCCTTCGATGGCAAAACTTGGAATCCCCCGGCCCTTGCCACACCCTATCTGTTGGTGCGCACGGACAGTGAGGCTGCCTGCTATGAGTTGGCGCTGGCAGATGGTGCCATGTAGGGGACGGTTTGAAACCGTCCCCTACAAATTTAATATGCCCGTAGGGGGCGTTTACAAACCGTCCCCTACGTAAGGAGGAAAATCATGGAAGACTATTCGCACATTCAGAAGCCGGATTTGGGCTACCGCTATGAGTTTGCTACTGACGAGCTCGACGCGATGGACGAATGCTTGGCGGCGCATGGCTTTGCGATAATCAAAGATGTGCTGCCGCCGGAGATCGTCGCCAAGCTCAAGCAGGCGGTGTGGGATGGCACGGACCCGGAGCGCGCGTTGCAGCCGGGCGAGAGCCGCACGCGGCACGCTTGGATCGAGTCCGGTCCGGGTGCTTGGGAGGTGCTCGACTACGAGCCTTTTATGGCCATTCACCAGCACCTGATCGGCACGGATGAGCTGACGCTCCACCGCTCGGCTGCCATCATCCGCCGGACCGGTTCCGCCCCTGTAACGTGGCATACCGATTGGTGCGGCTATTCGACCGAGATCAAAAATTCGGGCGACGTGCTCAATCGCGGGCTGTGGCCGTCGGGCAAGTGGTTCTACCTGACCGGGTCGCGGCCCGAGCACGGTGGTTTGTGCGTTATTGAGGATTCTCACGTTGAGGACTGGGAAGGGCCGGAGGGATTTAGCATGACGGCCGACCGGCGCTCCTTTTACCCAGAGGGCACGGAGGAACGCGGGTACAACGGATTCGACATTCCCGGCCTCGTTCCCCTCTTCACCAATGGCGGCGACATGATCGTCTTCGCCCATCGCACGTATCACGGCGCGTTTCCCAACCGGATCGAAGAGACGCGCCTCTCCTGCGGCATCGGTTTTCGCGACCGCAACCACCGCATCGACATCCCCTGGGAAATCCCCGAGGAAGGCCAGTGGTTTTTGGCCAACCTACCCGAGCATTTGCGCCGCTATACGGACGGGTACACGAGCATCAATTTGGAGTGGCAGGGGTGACGGATCGGGGTTAGTCCTCGCGGCGTGGACGGACCACGGTTTCGCCGTCCGGTTCGATGAGGGGGTGGTGGTAGATGTAGGGCGGCTCGAGTACCGCTTGCTGCGCCTCGGTTAATTCCGACACCCATGCTGGCTGGTTGACCTCGTACGTGCCGCCGGCGTAGTGCAGGTACTTCGGCGTGTATCGGTAGAGCAGGGCGCGGCGGTCGTGGTCCGCCTGCCACGGCAGGGCACCGTGCAAGGTGTTCTCGCTAAAGATGACCATGTCGCCGGCCTTTAAGGGCACTTGGTACACGACCTCTTGGTGCTCCTCCCAAGTTGTGATTTTCGACGGGCAGGAAAAGTTCGCCTTGTGGCTGCCCGGGATGACGCAGAGGCCGCCGTCGCCGGGGTTTTGGTCGTGCAAAGTGTACTGGACGACGAGCAGGCCGCAGCGCATCTGGCCGTTGGTGTACGCGTAGAAGCGGGAACCGTTGAAGAGGACGTTGGTGGTGCCGTGGATGCGCAGGCCTTCGATGCCCTTGGAACCGGTGATCATGAGCGGCTCGTGGTCGAGCTTCCAGCCGCGTCCGTGTAGGGTGTCGAGGTAGGGCAGGAGCTTGCGGTGCGCGAGCAGGTCGCGGAATGGTTGGCAATGGGGCTGTTCCCAAGTGAGCATGCCGGTGAAAATGCTGCGCTTATGCAGCCCAGCCATGTTGCCGCTGGGATCGCCGATGGGGTCTTCGCGGCGCTGATCCCAGTTGGCGTCGAAAGCGTCGTTGAGGGTTTTGACTTCGCGCTGCGAGAGGAACTCGCGGACGACGATGAAGCCCTGCAAGTCGAAGAGGAATTTTTCAGTGTCGTTCACGTCGATTCTGACCTCCTATAGCAATGCGGAATGATTTGAACGATTCTAGGATGTGGATCGTCTTGTGCATCCTGTTCTGCGTCCATCTGCGTCCATCTGCGGATCACCCACTCCGCCCCAACCTCACGTCCTCTGCCGCCAGCCACTCGGCGTAAGGACGCGGCATGGGATCGGGTGGGGGCAGGCCGTTTTCGCGTCGCCAGCGCAGGAGGGGATGGGCGCGGTCCTGCTGGGGTAAATCTACTCGTTTGCCGTACGCGGCAGATTCAAAGATGCCCATCATGATTTCCACGATGTGATGGCCGGCTTGGCCGCTGCATTCGTGCTCGCGGCCCTCGTCGAGTGCTGCGACGTACTCCTCGACATAGGCGTAGTCGTCTGGGTGGGCGGAACTCTGCGGATCGTAGTCCGCGCAGTAGATGGGAGGGAGCACTTCATAGGGTTCCCTTTGGTCGTTGAGGGCGTAGTGGGGCTGCGGCAGTAGGAACGCGCCGAGATCCCTTTTCCAGACGAGCTGCGAGAGCACTAAGCGGCCTTCGCTGCCGCAGAATTCTATCACCGGATTGACCGAGGTGGGAAAGCGGTGTTGCAGAAGGGTTGCGGTGACGCCGTCGGCAAAGCTGAGCGTCGCTGTGATGTGTTCGCCAGCAATGGTGCCCATGCCCTGCGGAGAGGGCACCACATCCGTCGGGGTGATGGGGTGGCCAGCGGTGGTGGCGGTGGCCGCGACGCTGTAGCACGGGCCGGCGACCTTGAGCATGTTGTTGATCATGTGCGTGCCGATGTTCATCAGGTTGTAGCCGCCGTAGTAGTTCTTGCCGTGGCCGTGGATGTGGCGTAGCTGGCCGATGCGTCCCTCGGCAAGGGCTTTGGTCACGGCTTTCATATAGACGCCGACGCGCCCTTGGTGATGCACGGCGATGCGCGCGTTTTTTTCGCGGGCCTTGGCCAGCACTTCGTCGGCCTGCTGGCAATCGACGCACAGGGGTTTTTCAATGTCGATGTGGGCACCGTATTCGAGGACGCGCAGCGCTAGGGAGTGGTGGAATTCTGTGCCAGTGGGAATGGCGACGATGTCGGGTTGGTGCTGGCTGATCATCTCGTCTAGATCGGTGTAGCGGGCCGCGACTCCGAGTTCGTCGCCTAGGGTGTCGAGCAGGTCTTGCACGAGGTCGCAGAGGGCGACGATTTCCGTGCGGGGGTGGGCGTGGTACGCGCGAGCTGCGGCAGTGCCGCGGCCACGGCAACCCAGTATGGCTACGCGATAGGTCTTCATACTATCCTCCTAGGGGTCTGAGTGTTGGAAGTGGAGAAATCGACGCCTATATTGGAAAGCTGCTGAGGTATTATAACATAGTGGTACTAAGGAGGAAAACATGGGACAGTTCCAAGGGATAGTGCCGGCGATTATTAGTCCGAAAAACGAGGATGGCACTCTAAACGAAGAGGCCTTCCGCGCCACAATGGAGTTCAATATACAGGCCGGCGTGCACGGATTTTGGGTCGCTGGCGGCACCGGCGAGAGCGTCCTGCTCGACGACGAGGAGAACCAGCGCATCGCCGAGATTGCCGCCGACCAGAATGCGGGACGCACTCAGGTCATCATGCACGTGGGAGCCAATACTACGGCACGGGCCGAGAAATTGGCGGCGCATGCAGCGCAAGCCGGAGTGGAAGCCATCTGCGCGGTGCCTCCCTTTTTCTACCAAGGCGACGACGATGGCGTGGTAGAATACTACCGGGCCGTGGGGGCTGCGGCTGATCGGCCGCTGTTCATCTATAATTTGCCTGGCTGTACCGGCCTTGATGTCAGTCCGGCCCTGATGCAGCGCCTAGTCGAGGAAGTGCCTCAGACTACCGGTTTGAAACACTCGTCGCCGGTATTCGCCAACTTGATAGAATTCGTCGGCATGGGGCTGGACGCCTTTATCGGCAGCGGCAAGCTGATGTTGCCAGCTATGACCGTTGGGGCCGTCGGGTCGGTTGATGGCCCTTTGTGCGCGGCCCCGGAATTGTGGATGACCATTTGGAATGCGTACCAAGCGGGCGATTTGGCCGCCGCAAAACAGGCTCAGGAACGGGCTAGCGCCTTTCACCGCACAGTGGCGCAATTTGGTTATTTCGGCAGCATTTTGGCCGTGGTCGGTCAGCGCATAGGGATGGAGTGCGGCGATCCTCGGCGGCCGTTGCGACCCCTACGTCCAGATGAGCGGGCGACGCTGTTGGCGCAGGTGGAGGCATTGGGATTAGAGGGCTTTTGACAGTCAAGTCGGGCTGCTGCGAGCCTTAAGTGGATGTAACACGAAACATTGTAAAACGGAAAAAGGGAGACTCGATGTTTAAGCGAAAAATTGCTTTGTTCGCCAGTGCGCTGCTGGCCCTGAATGCGCCCTTGGCCGAGGCCAAGACCTTTTACTGGATTTCGCACGGCTCGCCCGCCGACCCGGTGTGGACGTATTTTCTGGCCGGCGCACGTCAATGGCAGCAGGATACCGGCCACGAGGTCAACACGTCCTTCCACAACGGCGACGTGGCTTCCCATCAGGAGGCTGTGCGCGCTGCTATTGCCGCAGGGGCCGACGGGATCGTCTCCAGCAGCCCCGATCCGGGCAGTTTGGTGCAAGTGGCCACGGAGGCCAACGAAGCCAACATTCCGATCATCAACATGAATACGCCCGACCCCACCGCTAGTTTCGACGCGTATGTGGGCGGCGATTTGGTGGCGGTTGGTCGGCAGTGGGCGCAGTACTTGGTTGACAAGGGCCACGTCAAATCCGGCGACTTCGTGTGGATGCCGGTGGAAGTGCCCGGCGCGACCTATGGCGTCCAAGAGGAACAGGGCGTCGCCAGCGTCTTTGAGCCGTTGGGCATTACGTGGGAAGTCACTGATGCGACCCTTGACCAAGCCGAAGTCATCTCTCGCATGGTTGACTACATGACGGCCAACGGCGACAAGATCGACGCGATCATCGGCCTCGGCGACTTGGTCACCGGCAGCATCAAGCGCGTCTTTGACCAAGCCGGTTTCGCCCCCGGCGACATTCCCGTCGTCGGCTGGGGCAACTCGCTCGACACCACTCGGGAAGTCCTCAGCGGCTACGTCAACGCGGCCATGTGGCAAGATCCACTGGCGATCAGTTACATGGCGCTGTCGTTGGCGTCCATGGCGGCTAGCGGCATTCCGCCCGGTTTTGACGTCATTACTGGCGCGCTCTACGAGGCCGACAAGGCCCAGATATACGACGATATCCTGTCGGGCAAGTAGATGAACGCAGTTGTACAGCGCATGGTGTCGCGGCCAGAATTTGGCCCATTCGTTCTGCTGGTCGTCATGGTGTTCGTCTTCTGGCAGATCAATCCGGCGTTTCTGTCGTCGCGCAACATTGGCAACATGCTGGCTTTCACGGTGGAGCTAGGGCTGATTGCGCTGGCCATGACCTTGCTGATGACGTCCGGTGAATTTGACCTTTCGGTTGGCTCGCTGTTCGGGTTTTGTCCGGTGCTCATGTGGACTCTATACAACACTGGGGTCACGTCTATTGAGGTCGGCTTTGTCCTCGCCTTGGGCACGGCTGCGGCTATCGGCCTATGTAGCGGCCTGTTCGTCACGCGCTTGCGGATTCCCTCGTTCTTGGTGACGCTCGGCATGTTGTTGGTCGTGCGGGGCAGCGCGCTGGTGGTGACGAGCGGGTTTCCGCAGCGGACTTGGGACGCCGCGGATCTCTTGCTCGCCGAGGTGCTGGTTGGGGATTTCAACGTGGGCGGCCTGCGCGTGTACATGTCGCTGTTTTGGTTTGTAGCGGCAGCGCTGTTATTAGGCTATTTGCTGACGCAGACCAAGATGGGGAACTGGCTGCAAGCGGCGGGCGGCAATGCCGAAGCTGCACGCGCTCGCGGCGTGGCCGTAGAGCGCACCAAGGTCAAGTTGTTTGTGCTCTCAGCCGTCATGGCGGGTTTTGCTGGCATTATCAGCTCCATTCGCACGGCCGCGGCCAATCCCAACAGCGGCACAGGCTACGAACTGGAGGTCATCGCCATGGTCGTGATTGGGGGGACGGCCCTGACGGGCGGGCGCGGCACGATTATCGGCACGGTGCTCGGCGTGTTCATCTTGCGCTTGATGCGCAACGGCATTGTGCTCATTGGCGTGCCCGGACTGGCGTACAACATTTTCATCGGCGCGATTATCTTGGGCATGATGGCTCTGCACTCGTGGGTTGACCGTCGGCGACAGGAAAGGTACTAGGCGATGACTGCGGCACTGGTCTACGTTCAACTTTTATGGAAACCTTTCACCTAGGTTCTTTGGCAGAACTTAAGGGATCCGATGAGTACGCTGTCAGCGATTCTGGTCCGAACCCTCAAGGAGGGTTTAAAAATACTTATAACGCGGTTTAGTCGAAGGGGAGAGAGCTTTGGATGAATTATGGGATCTTGTCTCAAAAAATATGCCGCTTAGTACTGCCATTATATCGCTCATTATTTCTATTATCGCCTTAATTCTCTTTACAAAATGAGCCTCGATCTTCCTGTGATATCGCAGTCGGTATACGGTCAATCCTATGGCCTACCTCCTACACTCAATTTCAAGTTAGACATTGATTCCAAGTGGCAGGTAGCAGGTGTACGCATCTGGAGCAGAAAGGCCTATCTTGCCCATGCAGATAAACCCATGAGAAAACACACACTTAGCAGTCCTATAGGATGGGATACTACAGAGTCTTGGCGGCGGTGCATCACGTTTGATCCTCCTGTTAGTGAGGGCCGCATTATTCTTCATCCCGATACTCAAGGCCGATTTTGGGTACTATACAAGGTTTGCCTCAGGGCAAAGCCCAAGGTCAGACGCACTATCCGTGTTCGGTTGTTTCGCCATATGTGATGAATCGAGCATTTTTTGTTTATGCTAAGAGCCGCTTGCTTCGTGTGCGTGGATAGATCGAATGCCGGAGCTTGACCAGATTCGAGCTTTGCTGCTGCATATAATCAAGGGAAGCGTTCAAGTGAGTAAATTTATTGCTTTGCCGGTCGGACGAGGAGATGCATTTTACCTAGAAAGATCTGATTTCCGAGTACTTGTTGATGGTGGCCAGAGCAAACGTGCTATTTCTAGTTGGATGCGCGATATTTGCGAAACGGCATTCCTTGACGTCGTAATCTGTACTCACAAGGATGCTGATCATGCCTATGGAATTTTAGGTCTTCTTGAAGAATGGTGTGGTACTATTAAAGAAGTATGGCTCCCTGGCAGTTGGACATTACGCATGAGAGATTTGCTTACTAAACCCCAAGAATTTCTTCTTGAAATAAATAAAAATATAATGGAATTAATGGAATCAAAGAAGAAAGAAAATTTCGATCCTAATATTTCGCTTGAAGATATTAGTAATACTGATGCCATAAGAGAACTTAATAATAATGAAGAAGGCCAGTATTTTGACTTAGATGAGGTCATCGAAGATTCTGCATATTGGCCAGTAAAACATTTACTTATGTACATGGGAGACGTAGGATTTTATCCATACCTCCTTTATGAGCACAGTTATCCTGTCCCCCTCTTATTAGAGGCTATAGAGACAGCGAAAAATATCCGACAAATAGCTATACTGGCCTATAATAGAGGTTGTAAGATTAGGTTTTTCGATTTTGGAAAACTTGTCGGCGGGGGAGAACCTGGTAAACTTGAGCCTGTTAATTCCGAAGAGATTATATCGCCCTCTTCTCAAAATAATATTAGCGCTTTGTCTTTCCTTGCTCTAACGGTGTATAATAAACAGTCGCTTGTTTTTTATTCTCCCGAAAGTGAAGAAGAGCCAGCCATTCTTTTTTCTGCCGATTCAGACTTGACTTTTTCGCTGCCAAACAATAAGCCGAGTAGAATTCCAATCATAACAAGTCCCCATCACGGTTCTGAGGAGAATGCCAATGCGTACTCATCCGTTTCTTCGTGGCTCAATAACTTAGAAGCAATATGGGTTCGCAGTGATTGCAAATGCAAGAAGCGACCAGGGAAAACATACAATCAACAGAAAAAGCGGATCTGCACACTATGCAACTCAGGAAAAAATAAGAAACAGACCGTGAAACTGCACTCAGTTTGTGGAAACTGGAAACTTACCCCAGAGACTCGGCCTTGTTCGTGGAAATGAGCTTGGCACGATGCTATACTGAATGGCTCTATTTTTGACATCAGCAAACGGGAGACGCTATAGTTCAGTTGACGATGGGAGTTTTTCTCGTTAGAGTACTAATGAACAAATGGCAGGTTTCGGAATGTCGGATTGTTTCTCGGCAAATTCCCGCTGTGCCCACCTGATCTTGGATTGTTAGAAGGAGCAGGAGAAACGCATGAAGGCAATAGATACCTTCAGAATGGATAAGGGTGCTCTTTCAATTATATCCCTTTCTGAAGAATCAGACGAAAGGGAATACTGGCACTCAAAGACGCCTTATGAACGCTTGGAATCCGTTGAGTTGATGCGGCAGATTAACTATGGCTATGATCCAACTACCACCCGACTTCAAAGAATTCTTGAAGTTGCTCAACTCACATCGAGTTGAATATCTGCTCGTCGGTGGCTACGCCGTTGGTTATCATGGGTATCCGCGTGCAACCGGCGACATGGATTTATGGGTGGCAGTTCGTCAAAATAACGCCGAAAAGCTGGTTGTGGTCTTGAGGGAATTTGGGCTTAATGCGCCCCAATTATCAGCCGATATCTTTTTGCAAGAGGATCAAATTATTCGCATGGGGGTTCCGCCCATGCGAATAGAGCTTTTGACAACAATATCAGGTGTTGATTTTGACTCTTGTTATTCAGAGCGAATTGTTGATGTGATAGATAGTGTCGAAGTTCACATTATTAACCTGAAGCACTTGAAGCAGAACAAACAAGCGAGTGGCAGGTATAAAGATTTGGATGATTTACAGTACCTTTGAAAACCTACAAAAATAGGGCTAGGCGATGATAGTGGCGCTAGTCCAGATGGAAAACATCAGCAAGTCCTACGGACAGGTGCGCGCGCTCGAAAACGTCCATCTGACGGTCGGTGAACGCGAGATCGTCGGTTTGCTCGGCGACAATGGGGCCGGTAAATCCACGCTGATTAAAATTCTCTCTGGGGCCGTTCCCGCCAGCGGCGGTGACATCTTCATACGCGGCGAAAAGGCTGATATCAAGAACACAGCCGACGCCATTGATTACGGTATTGAAACCATCTATCAGGACTCGGCTCTCGTAGCGGAATTGTCCATTGCGCGGAATTTCTTCTTGGGCCGCGAGCCCCTGAAAGACCCGGCGTTTTTAGGGCGCATGGACCAAGAGGCCATGGCGAATGTGGCCCGCACCTTGCTCAAGCAGGTGGGCATTGAAAAGGACATTCCCCCGACGACGCCCGTCGGCGCATTGTCGGGCGGCGAGCGTCAGTCCGTGGCCATTGCGCGGGCCATGTACTTCGATAGCGAGCTTATCATTCTCGACGAACCGACCAACAACTTGGGCGTTGCGGAGACGCAGGGCGTCTTGCGCTTTGTCCGCAGTGCCCGCGACTCGGGCCACTCCTGCATTTTCATCGCGCACAACATCCATCACGTCTTCCAGGTCGTGGACCGGATCGTGGTGCTGCGCCAAGGCCGCGTCGTCGCCGACGACATCGACCCCAAGGAGACGACTGTGGCCGAGGTGGAGCAGGTTATTACGGGGATGAGGTCGTAGGGGCGACCGGCCGGTCGCCCCTACATCGGGGATGGGCGGTGGTTAATCCGCGTTGTTGGCGATGGAGACCTCGCCCGCTGCGGCTCGGTCGGCCAAGGATTGGGCCTCGCTCGTAGGTAAATTGCCGTTTTCGACGATGAGTACGTTGCCCCCAATGCTGACGAGATTGGCTAGCCCTGCGAGGCTGGTCAGTTTTTCATTTTCATAGATGTTGAGGTCTTGGGCGACTTGCGCAAGGCTTTCTAACCCCGTCAACGCAATCAGTTTTTCGTTGTTGTAGATGTTGAGGTTGCCGCCGACGCGACTGAGACTGGCCAGCCCGGCGATGCTCGTCAGCCGCGAATTGCTGTAAATGCTCAGGTCTTGGCCGATGTCCGTTAGGCTGGATACGTCCTCGACCATGTCCAACGCGGCATTGCGCCCGATGCGCAAGCTGCCGCCAACTTCCTTTAGAGACGATACATCTTCTAGCGCGGTGAGGGACAAGTTGTCCTCGATGACGAAGTCGCCGCCCACGCTGCTGAGATTCGAAAGGTCCTCTATGAGTTCAAGCGAGGGATTGAAGGCGATGGTGAAGTTGCCGCCGACTGTGGTGAGGCCGAACAGGCCATCGATATTGGCCAATTGGTTGTTGTTGTCGATGCGCGCGTTGCCGCCGACTGCGTTAAGCTTGATTAGGCCGTCTATGGTAGTGAGCTTGTCGTTATGGGAGACGCTGAAGTGGCCGTCGATTGCGCTGAGAAAGGACAGCCCCTCGATATCGACGAGCTCGTCGTTGTCGCGGATGGTGACGTTCCCTCCGACGGAGGCGAGGTCGTTCAGCCCCTCAAAGTTTTTGAGCTCGTCGTTGTCGTGGATGGTGAGGTTGCCATCTATGGCGCTGAGTTGGTTTAAGCCCTCAAAAAGGGCGAGGTCCAGGCGCGTAATTTCGAGATCGCCAGCAATGGTGTAATTGCACCGCCCTTCCTTCTCCAGCGCATCCGCGTCTGCGCGCGAGCGCACGATGCGATCGCCCGGCAGAACGTTGTCTTCACAGTTTCCACCCGAGGTGCTACCCACGCCTGCATCCTCGCCGCACCCGGCTAAGACGAGCAACAAGACGAATAGGTTGGCTACGGCGATCAATCTAGGTACCCGAGAGCGCGCAGGCGTTCTTGGAGGATTGCGGCCTCGCCGGCCGTTGCTCCTTGAGCCTGCATCTGTTGGTATGCGGAGCGATCCCGCAAGGCGCGATATTGCGCGCGGTAGTGCGATGGGTCCGCGCAAACTAAATCGTCGTCGCCGTGGCGCAGGTCGCGCAGGACGTATGCGCCCGTCTGTTCGTCCTCGCGGTAGAAGTGCCGCCCATCGCACAGGCACCACTCGCGGATGCCCTCGGCATAGCGCGCTATTTCCTCGCCGTCGATAGCCGTAGGCGACGTGACGCGCTCTGCGGGCAAGCGCAGATTGTCGGGGCTGAGAAAACCGATGCCGTATAGACTGTCTAGTTCGGATAGTACCCAACGATCGGCCAGCGTTGCGCTCGGCTCCAACCAGTTCTGGCCGAACCCTTGGTAGTCCACTTCTAAACCGGCCAATGCCGCGATGGTCGGAAAGAGGTCGATGGCGGAAAGCGTTCCGTCGCGAGGAAAGGAGAAGCCACCCGGCATGTGTGCTAACATGGGCACGTGCACCACGTTGGGATGCAGCCGGTCGCCATGCGCCATAACCTCCCCGCAAAACCCCTCGCCGTGGTCGCCGCAGATAAAGACCGCCCACTCGTCGAGGTCGATTCGCTTGAGCAGCTCGACGAGGGAAAATTCCAGCACGTGGGTCACAGCCGCTTGGTAGTAGCGCAGCGCCTCTGCTACCTGCCCGGTCGCCACTAGTTGCCCCAAATCGGGTCGATGGGGTATGTCGCCCAAGCCGTAACCGCCGTGCGTGTACCAAAAGTGGAGGAATTTAAATTGCGGCCCGCTCGGCTCGATCAGCTCGGTACACAGGCGTTCGAGCGATCCTAAGTGCTGTTGGGTGGCCGCGGGATCGACTGGCCCGATAAAAGGCGCGAAGTCGAGGAAGCGGAATACGTCCGGCCGCTCGGAAGACCCCCGGACGCTGTACCCGGACGCGGCAAAAAGGTCGAACAGGTTGGCCACGCCCGCGAACATCTTCAGGTAGGTCTGCCCAAAAAGCCCGTGCTCAAAGGGATACAGCCCGGTGAACAACGAGGTGTGTGAAGGGCGGGTCGCCGGCGCGGTGACAAAGTAGCGCTCGGCAAAGGCGTAATCCCGCGTTAGCAGATCGAATTTGGGCGTGTTCATCCTCGGATTCGTCCGGCTCAGGGCGTCGTAGCGCCAGCAGTCGATAGAGACGATTAGGAATTTGGACATGGATTTATGGGATGGATGGGATGGGAGTAGGGAACAGGATTTATGGGATTTATGGGATGGACAGGATTTTGGGTTTGGGGTGTTCATGTTAAGTCAACTCGTCAGTCGAGCAGCCGTGTGTTGTACTGGCGCGGGCCGTGATGGTAGCGGTCGAATCGGCTATCGTCGAGGGGCGCGGGCGTATAGATGTACACGGCATCGCTGTATGGATCGTAAAGTATCACTTCTTCGCGCTCGTCGCCGCAGATATTGGCCGGGAAGCAGTGATACCACCCCATCTTGCCGCCGGTTGGCGCGGGCAATTCTGGGAAGGTTGTGACCTTGTGGCCGTGGCCGTTGAAGAGGGCCGCTGGGCTGTACAGCAGGTCTCCTTGTTCCGGCCCATTCCAGCGCACGATTTCCATGCCTGTGTTGTTGGGCGATTCATCTACTTGGAAGCGGCTGAGCACAACGCCGTCTTGTGCGACGATCATTACGTCCGCATGGTGCCCGTTGTAGCGGATGGCCAATTCGCGGCCGGGTAGCTCGGGCCGCAAGTTGCCGCAGCGCACCTCTTGTCCGTGCGGCACCACGTCCGCCCCCAAGTGCAGCAGGCGGCGTCCGCTGCCGTCGAGCACCTGGCCGCCGCCCGAGACAATGGCGGCGGGTTCCGTGCCCCACTGATCCACCAACACGCTGTCTGCATGGTCACCTAAAAAGGTTTCCCACAACACGCTTCCGTCGTGGTCGAGGCCGAAGTGTC
This sequence comes from Candidatus Latescibacterota bacterium, assembly GCA_965116675.1. Classification (GTDB taxonomy): domain Bacteria; phylum Latescibacterota; class UBA2968; order UBA8231; family UBA8231. The sequence goes on along the minus strand of OZ220721.1, from coordinate 3,388,789 downwards.
CGCCGTTGACCTCGTCGCGCCCATCGCCGTCTAGGTCGCCGACGGCCAGAATGTACGCCGCGTGCTCTGGGTAGCGATGCCACTTGCTGCGATAGTGCCACAGCACTTCGAGCCGGTCGTTGAACGCGAGGACATCGCAGCCTAGCTTGACGACAAAATCGCGCGGCTGGTCGTGCCCGGAGAAGTTGGCGATCAGCAGCCGCTGATGCACGTAGTTGGGGACGTGCATTTCCCCGTCTGCGTAGGTGTTGCAGCGCGCCAGTTCCTCGGGCGCGGCGCTGCGTTTGACCGCACCTGTGCGCCCGTCGAGGATGGCGATGTGCACGTCCGCGAGGTTCCATTTGCTGGTGCGCTTCACGTGAGGATCGACGAGAAAGCAGAGGACTTCTTGCCGCCCGTCTTGGTCGATGTCGCAGATGGTCACCGGCCCCGGGCGGTCGGGAGAAATCGTTGTGAGGCGGCTGGGACCGTCCGCGTCGAGCGCGGTACAATCCCGATCCCCCACCGCCCAGAGCGGCTCACCGGCGAGCGAAAAGGCCCCTAGAAAGCAGGGCTTGATGCCCCCGAGGGCATTGTACACGAGGAAATCGACCTGTCCGTCGCCAGTCAGGTCGCCGATGCGAATGTCCCCGCCGGTGCGCTCGCGGACGAACTCGTCGGGCAGAGAAACTTTTTTGTAGAGTAAGGCCGCTGCGTCTTGCACGGATCGCAACTCAGGGATTGGCGTGGACAAAAGGTTGCGAGAATATACGCATAGAGGCGTCCGATGCGAAGATTAGGTAGATTTAGCTGACTCACCAACGAAAGGAGCCACATGTCTTTCAAGTTCGTCTTTCTGTCACCCGCCGGCGAGCTAGCCGCTGCCATGTCCGAAGCGGTCCCCACGATGGAGATCGTCCAGTGCGAAAGCCGCGCCGAAGCCCTAGCCGCTCTGCCTACGGCGCAAGCCTGTTTCGGTACCTTGGATCCAGAGCTGTTGGCCGCAGCCGTCCAGCTCAAGTGGTTGGCCGCTCCAGCCGCTGGCCCGCCCAAGGGGTATTACTTCCCGGAACTCATCGCCAGCGACGTGATGGTGACCAATTTTCGCGGCATTTTCAACGACCATATCTCGGCCCATATCATGGCCTTTGTGCTGGCGCTCTCGCGCGGCATGCACCGCTACTTCCGCGATCAGTTCGATGGCCAATGGCGCAAAGGCGGCGAGTCAAGCCCCTCGACCTACCTGCCCGAAGCTACCGTGCTGATCGTCGGCGTCGGCGGGATTGGCGCAGAGACTGCGCGCCAGTGCAAGAACTGGGGCATGACGACTGTTGGTATTGATCCTCGCGTTGAGTCGCCGCCTGCGGGCGTTGACGAGTTGCACCGCCCGGACGAGCTCGACCAACTTTTGCCGAGGGCGGATTTCGTCATTCTCACCGTGCCGCAGACGCCGCAGACGGAGGGTTTTTTCACCAGCGCCCGGTTCGAGCAGATGAAGACTAGCGCGTACTTCATCAACATCGGTCGCGGCGCGAACGTCAAGTTGGACGAGCTCGACCAGGCCCTGCGCGAAGGCCAGATCGCCGGTGCTGCCCTAGATGTGTTTGAACAGGAGCCGCTGCCGCCGGAGCACCCGCTGTGGACGGCCCCGAATTTCCTGATGACCCCGCACGTGGCCGCGGCTGGCCCTTATCTGAAAGACCGTCGGCGCGATCTGCTGGTGGAGAATTGCAAGCGCTTTGCTCGCGGCGAGGAATTGATGAATGTGGTGGACAAAGAAAACTGGTTCTAAGCGCACTCTAGGGTAGCGTGCCCGTGATGAGTAGGTACGCGTCGGCTGTGACCTCGCCGTCAATTTCCCACTCCTTGAGCTCGCCGCCGAGCTTCTCTATGACCTTTTCGCTCAGCGAGTGAAAAGGTGGGCGGCCCGGGTCGGCGATGATGATCTGCCCGACCTCGACCTCGATCGCCTTTTTGATCAGCTTGTAGAGCGGCGAGACCATTTCGTCCCAGAAGCAAATATCGGCCCCGATGATCAGGTTGGTTTGCCGCAGGTGTTTCTTTTTTACGCTCTCGAACTTGCAGCGCCAAGTATCTATCTCGACATCGTTGATCTCGGCGTGTAGCTGCAAATAGGGAAAGACCGCGGCATCCGCGTCCATTCCCGTGACGCGGGCGTCGTGGTTTTTGGCGCAGTATATCCCGGCGAGGCCCCAACCGCAGCCTACATCCAAGACCCGCGCCTTTGGCGGCAGGCCCTGGTGCGAGAGGAAGTCCATCACGCACCAACTCGAATTCCAGAATTTGTTGCCGTGGATGCAGGGTTCGTGCTTCTTTTTTTGGGCGCGCACTTGAGGGTGAGAGGCTTTGAGTACTGTGACGCCATACGCTTGGCGTGAGGTTTTCTTTTTTTCTTTGGCCATTTCGCTCTGCTAGTTCCCACAGGGAAGTTAGATTTTCTCGTTAGAATCCCCACACGCGCGCCGCGGTCTTTCCCATAACCCATTCTATATCGTCGCCGTCGGCAAAGGCTGGATGGTTGATGACGCCGCGCAGCGTATTGGCGTAGCCCTCTCTGCCAGCGCTAGGCGGGAAGTCGCTGCCCCACATCATGCGTTGCACGCCGAAGGCGTCTTTGGCCATCTCGAAGAGTGGCGGCACGTGGTCGAATTCGAGTTCGGGCAGCAGGCGCGGTGGGCGGGCACAAATTTCGCCCAAGCCGGGGACTTTGATGCTGGTGTTGTCGCGCTCTCCCTGTCGCAGGGCTTTGGCGTAATCGGCGTAGGGTGGCTCGGCAATGCCCACGCCTGCGAGGTGTTCGAGGATGACCTGCGTGTCGGGGCACGCATCGAGCACGCGCGAGAAATCGTCGGCCGCGAACTGGGATGCATTGCCGATGCTGGAGACTACGAGGCCGAGTTCGCCGGCTCTGCGCCATATATCGTAAGGGCCTGCGTTGGCGAACTGGCCACTGGGGGCGATGCGAATGCCTGCGGCCCCTTGCTCGGCGAGCCGCGCAAGATCGCCGAGTGGATCGGAGGATGAGGGATCGACGAGGACTGCAACTTTGAAACGGTCTGGTTGCTTGGCGGCTTCTTGGAGGAGGTAGGAGTTGTCGTAGGTGCCGCCGTGTTGGATGAGGGCGGCCTTGTCAACGCCGTTGCGGTCCATCTCGAATTCGAGTGTCTCGATAGGCTCGAACCAGTTGTTACCGGCGTGGCAATGCGTGTCGATTATCAGCATTTGAAGCGGCCTTTCAAGCGGAGATATTTGTCAATCGCGCAGCTTTTGCAATGATTCAACTTGCTGCGAATACTCGACCGTGTCAAAGGCATGCTTATCCACTATCTGCCCAGACGGTCCAAGACATTGCGCGTGATCTGTGCCACTGGACCGCCGTTCCGGTAAAGACCGTGCGCCCACTCGATGGTTGCCGCGGTGAAGACCGTCCCCTTGAACTCTGTTTCGTTGACTGCGACGGTGGCGTAGAACCGGTCGTGGTGGACCCCTAGGTCCGCGTTGAAACCGTGGTCCTCCGCGTCCCCGATCGCGATGATCTGGTAATGCGGGCTGATTCCGTCACGGCCTGTAAATCGCGGTTTCCCATCCTTGAATTCGATGTCACCGCCGTCGCATTCGACCCCAACGATTGAGTCTTCCCGGCCAAACTCGTCCCTTTTCCCAGCCCGGTTCCTGCGAACGCCCAGTGATCGGGCCGGGTCACGCGGAAGAATCCGTATTCCCCGGACGTCGGGGCAATAATCTCGCCGGGGACCTTGCTCTTGGCGTTGACAGCAGCCGTATAGGAAACGCCGATGGTGCGCTGGCGCAGATTATCGATTGCGCGGAGGAAGGATGTTTCGGGGTCGTCCGGCGTGCCGAGCGGATACTTTTTGTACCGGCTCTTGGCACAGTAAAGCTGGCGTCCGTCGGCCCTAGTCTCCACCAAGTGCGAGAAAGAGTTACCGGCGAACACCATCAGGTTGCCGCCACGTGCTACAAACCGCTGAAGCTGCTCGCATTCTTCGCGGCTGGAGTACTCGCCATGACAGATTCTGAGGTGTGCAGGGTAGTCATCTAGGAGATCCGGCTGTCGATCGTGGTCGGCGTTTATGCAGTAGTCTATCTGGTACCCCTCGGCGTCGAGCCATGAGGTGAAGAACTGATCCCAGGCATAGAAGCCGCCCATGATGTCCGGCTGTAGGGGTCGTTCAAAGGTCACTAGGTTGCTGTGAGATCGGTCGGTAGATATATAGGGGAAGAGGCATTTGCCGCCCACGCAGTTATAGGCGGCATAGGTATTGGTCTCGATCGTCAGGAGAATCGGCGCGCTGGGAACGCGCGGGCGAACGACGAACAGGATTTCTCGGATCCCCTGTGCGGTGGGGAAACTGGCGATATAAACGCCGCTCTTCCAGTCGCGAGGCACTTGGAACGAGACCGTCGCGGGCCAGGCGAATCCGTCCCGATAGCCAAACTCGGGGACCGGGGGAAGCCCGCCGCGCAGGTCGTTTATCTCTTTTACCAGACGCCGTTTTGCCCCTTCGTGGAACACAAATACATCGTAGTACGATCTGGAATTCGATATGTGGAACGTTACCTCATCTCCCTGACATACACTCTGAGGGGTGGCATAGCCGCCTTCTCTTAGCTTCCAGTATCGGGTTGCGTCCTGTTCGTAATGGGCAAAAATGTGTTCGCGTTTCATTTTTTATTTTCTTCTTTCTCACCGCAGCCAGTGGAGAAAGTCCTTTGGATTTATCCGAACTTCGCCGCATGGTTCAACGGGGCCATACGATACCCACTGCTCATCGTCGAGTTGCTCGAAGGAAGCCGAAGGTACGGTGTACAAGAACCCAGGTCTAGACAGGTCGAGGGAGCCTGCTTCTAAGTGAATCTCAGGCTCGTCCGCTTGCAATGATACTTGAAAGCTAAGGTTATTGTTTTCGTTCGGGATGAACGGCAGGGAAAATACTATGGCGAGATTTTTGATATGGGTGGCATAGACGGCGTGCAAACGGTCTTTTTCCGGTCCCACTCCTCTCGCTGGCCTAAGCTCGATACGATCAAGTTCTTCAGGACTTCCGTGATAGAGGTAAGGTGGTTTAGCGATCTTCATTTCCGGCAAGCATCCTACTTCGACTGTCGGCATTGAGACTACTGCTGACGATTGAAATTCTCATCGAAACTCTCTAACGTGTGCCGGGTTGCGAATTTCCCCACGTCGAAGATCGGGGAAATTTATCTAGGCCGTCGGGAATCTTGGACCACGGGACTGCCATTTCGGTCCAGATCTCTCTGGTGGGTTGCAGGTCTTCGGAATGGTCTAGGGTGCCCGCCTTGATGAATATCGTGTTTGGGTAACGTGTAAACAATTGTGAACCACATTCTGGGCAGAATTCGCGAATCTTTGTACGGCCTTCGTCGTTCGTAGATTCGTATCCCTTAGTTTTACCGCTCAGTTGAAATGTGGAAGCTGGTACGCCGACTCCAACGTTGAAAGCGCTGCCCGTGACTCTACGACAGTCGTCACAGTGGCAATAGATCACGGATTGGGGTTCTGAGTTGCTTGTATAGCTGACCGCCCCGCAAAGACATCGACCTGTTAGCGGCATTGGTAGTCCTTTCCAGATAAACGAGTGTGGCGATTGTGGTAATGCGTTCAATTCACAACGCTTGCTAGTCTACAAGCCTTCTCTTTTGATGGCGAAGAAAAAGGGGTGGACCTCCTCCAGTGCATCAGCACTTTCGTATCCTCCTCCTACGATACCTTCCCGTTCAATCTGAAACCCAGTCTCAGTGAGAAACTTCTCGTAGGTCGAGGGGCCGAAGTTGCTCCAGTACATAGTCTCACCGAAGAAGTCATCTTCAGTATATCCAGGCCCGTCGTCTTTCTTGGCAATCGTAAACAGAAGGAGGCCACCGGGCCGAAGCCACTGTGCAAATCGACGGAAGAGATTTAGATGCTCTTGTCTTGGGATGTGGAAGATGGCGTAAAAGCTGACAATTGCATCGAAGCTACCTACGGGGAATTCGGTCTCCATTACGTCGGCGATGATGAATTTGGCGGTGGGGACGTTTTTCTTAGCTAGAGCTATCATGTTTGAGGAGATGTCGATTCCGGTGAGGCGGAACGTCCCTGCAAGATGTCGGGCGACCGGGATACCGGCACCACATCCAACGTCGAGGATCTTTGAGCCAGATGCCAGACGCTCAGTTATCAGGTTGAGCTCCGCCTCGGCAGTGGTGCGTCTTTGCCCCGCGTAATTCATCGCACACCGGTTATAGGCGGTTCTTACCAACTCCCGATAGTCGGTCTGCGGATCATCAGCTATCTTGAATGGCATGGGTTTCCTTCCTAAATCACTTCACGTGTTACGGACGATTCGAAAAATCGCTCTTGGAATTCCGTCAAGGCAAGAATCTGCTCGTTGGAGTAACCCTTGCCAATAGGTGCGACAATGAGCTTGTCATCATCGTCGTCAGATCGTTGAATGACGGCGATACATCTGCCTGTGAACGTCTCTAGCGGTTTGAAAATGCCGAGGATATAAGCGTCTATATCTTCCCCATCAGGTGCCGGTACATTCGGGAGAAATCCGTAGTTGACTGGATAGATGAAGCCCGCTTCAGGATGCTTGGAGCCAAGAGGTCGATCTATGGTAACATCGACAGTTTTGCCGATGAACGTCCTTGCATCTACAAAGTCACTTGTCATGGTCGTTTAGTTAGTGGCCGTTATCTGACGCGAAGGTACTTACTCGTGTGAACAGTCGCAATCGGTACCACGGGGCTGAAATATTCTGTGTTTGCTCACCCAGCGGCGAAGGTCTAGGATGGACGCCTCAGATTGTCCCGCGAGCCGTCGCAAAGCGGTCTGGCGCATAAGTTCCTTTTTCCTTTTCTTGCCCATTTCGCTCCGCTGTATAAAAGCTATCAACAAAGGATTTTCCCTATGTCCATAAATAATCGCCCGGTGCGCGTCGGCATCTATGGCACTGGCCGTTTTGCCAACCAAACGCACCTGCCCAACCTGAGTAAGCTAGACGATGTCGAACTGGTCGCCGCGAGTGATCCCAATCCGGACAACCTCGCCGCCACCGCGCAAAAGTACTCCATCGCCCGCACCTATGCAGACCCTCACCAAATGCTCGCGGAGGAGCAGTTGGACGCACTCTATTCGGTCGTGCCAGCCTTTGCTCGCACTGATGTGGAAGCCACGGCTGCAGCGCAGGGGATCCACCTCTTCAGCGAGAAACCGCAAGCGACCAGCATGGCTGTTGCGCGGCGCATTGCCGATGCGGTCGCCGAGGGCGACGCAATCTCGACGGTTTGTTTCCGCGAGCGCTATCGCCCGCTCTTTCAGGAAGCCCGCCGCCTGCTCGCGGATAAGGCCGTCACCCACATCCGCTTCCAGAGCACGGCCGGTCTGCCGCTGCTTGAAGCCGAGGTTCCCGATCCGGACAATTGGGACTATCAGATGGACAAGAGTGGCGGCTCGGCCTTTGACTGGGGGGTGCACGCCGTTGACTACGCTCGCTTTATGAGCGGCCTCAACATTACCCAAGCGCAAGCGTTTTACCACCATCCTCCTCGGTACAACACGCCGCTGTCGTGTTCGTTTAACTTTTTGTTGGCAAATGGGGCGACCATGACCTCGACGTTCCTCGCCACCACGCCCGCCGCTCCGGGTGACGAGCCGCGCTTCACTGTTTTTTATGAGGGGGGGTACTTGGCGCTGTGGATGTACGACCGGATCGAGGTCAATGGCGAGGTGGTGTACGCGCCGGAGGAATTCGACCCGTGGTTTGAGCAAGACCGCGTCTTCATCGAGGCCGTGCGCACTGGCAACCGCGCCCTGCTGCTCAACGACTATGCCGACGGCCTTTATTCGCTGGCTCCGGTACTGGCGGGGTGGGAGTCGGCGCGGCGCGGTGGCGAATTGATTGCTGTGGCCGAATTTATGGCGAGCTGAGCGTGGGGCGCATCGCGAGGCGGTGGGGGGCCGCAGGCGGGTACCGGGAGTTTTTGGGGCTTGCCCTGCCGCTGATTCTGAGCACGGCTAGCTGGAGCATCCAGCATTTTGTCGACCGGGTCTTTCTCTCTTGGTACTCCACCGAGGCGTTGGCAGCCGCGCTGCCGGCGGGCATGGCCAACTTCACCTTCATCAGCCTCTTCATGGGCACGGCCCAATACGCCAACACGTTTGTCGCCCAATACATGGGGGCGCGGCGGCTGACGCGGGTGGGGCCGGCCGTGTGGCAAGGGGCGTACGTGGCCTTGTTCAGCGGCCTGTTGGCCTTGCTGCCGGCCGCCTTTGCCGGCGAACTCTTCGCGTTCATTGGCCACGACCCGGACATCCGCGCTGCGGAAACAGATTACTTCCGCATCCTTTGCTACGGCACCGGGCCGCAGGTTTTGTCCACGGCCTTCTCGTGCTTTTTCAGCGGGCGGGGACAGACGTGGGTGGTGCTGGCGGTCAACGTCGTGGCTATCAGCGTCAACATCATCTGCGACTACGCCTTGATCTTCGGGCACTGGGGACTGCCTGAGTTGGGGATCGTCGGGGCGGCGTGGGCCACCAATATCGGCTTGGTGGTCTCAGCCCTGTGTTTTGCGGTGCTGTTTTTGGGGCCGCGCTATCGCAGCGAATACGCCACCTTGCGCGGCTGGAAGCCCGACCTCAAACTGCTGCTGCGCCTGTTGCGCTTTGGCGGCCCCAACGGCGTCAACTTCATGCTCGACATCATGGCCTTTACCTTCTTCTTGTTCATCGTGGGCCGCTTGGGGCCGATCCCGCTGGCGGCGACGAATCTGGCCTTTCACATCAACAGCCTCGCCTTTATGCCGCTCATTGGTTGCAGTATTGCCGTATCGACGATGGTCGGCCAGCGCTTGGGGCGCGAGCAGCCCGAAGCCGCTGAGTACTGCACGTGGTCGGGCTTGCACCTGGCCATGCTGTACATGGGGACGATGTCCTTGGGCTATGTGCTGGTGCCGGAGTTTTTCCTTGCGCCTTTTGGCGAGGAGCAAGACGCCAACTTTGCGGTTGCGCATCAGATCGCCGTGGTCTTGCTGCGCTTCGTGGCCTTGTACTGCGTCTTCGACGCCGCCTATATGGTCTTCGCGGCGGCCCTGAAAGGTGCGGGCGACACCCGTTTCGTCATGTGGATTTCGATCTTGCTGGCTTGGGCGATCATGGTGGTGCCGTCTTTTGCCGCCCTAACCTACTTTGATGGAGGGCTGTACCTGATATGGAGCTTTGGCTGCGCGTATATATGTGTCTTGGGCGTGGCTCTCTACTTGCGCTTTCGCACGGGCCGTTGGCAGAGTATGCGGGTTATTGAACGGGCCGACGAGCGTGAGTGAACCCTACAGCGGCTTGGCCACGGCTAAGCCCGTGCCGACTGCTGACACGCGATTCCATCCCGATCCTCTGAGACCAGCGTAGATCATGTAATAGATCCCGTTTATTGCGAATACCTGTGGGGTCAGGAGGCCGTCGCAATCCCAAGCGTCGGCATCGGTCGCAGGCGTGAAAATTGGGTTGTGTGGGTTGGGTTCGAAGGTGCGGAAATCGCGCGTGCGGACGTGCCCAATGGTCCAGACCTTGCCGTCGTAGCCGCCGTAGAACAGATGGAAGTAGCTCGGCCCTTTGAGGATTTCGGCTTCGCGCACGCCATAGCGGTCCCACGCCTGTCCCGAGCCGCAGAACACGGGATTGGCGGGATTCTTGGTGACTTGCGCCGGGTCGTTGGTGGGTGCGGTGGCGTGACAGATGGTCGGCACGTTGTAGAGGATATCGCGCCGTTCAGGAGGGGCTGGCGACTCGCCGGTATAGACCATGTGAATGACATCGCCCGACACGGCCACGGATGGATGGGAAGAGCCGTGTTGTTCGTGTGTGCCGCCGACGGCAACTACCGGTTCATTGCCAATCCGCGTCCACGCTCCGAAATCGCCGTCGCTGACTAGTAGGCCGGTCTGTTTGCGGCGGGGCTTGTCCTTGCCTTGGGTGCCGAGATAATAGGCGTAGTAGCGCTGGTCGGCGGGATTCCAGAACGGGAATGGGTATTCCACGCCGTGATTGTCGAAGCCGTCGGCGGAAGGCAGGAGTATGGGATTGCGCTGGTCGTGCGTCACTGCCGTAGGATCGGCGACTGGCGCGGAACTGTGCATGTGTACCCAGCTACCATCTCCTCCCTTTTTGGCCCATAGATAGTGCACAATGTCGTCCACGACGATAGCGTGACTGGCAGCCGCCCACGCGGGTGGCTCGTAGTACAGCAGCGGCTTCTCGGCGGTGAGCCGCTGGAAGCGGGCGAATGCTGTGAATGGGATTGGATTGTTGGGATTCATAACGGCTACTAGGTGATTATCAACTCGTCATCAAGTTGACGTAGCCTAGTACCCTCAAAAAGCCTCTGCTTCCATAGGGCACCCGGCAAGTCTCCCTCTGCGACAAGCGCGCGTAGCAGTTCGCTGTCGGACGCTCGGTGCGCGGTCGTGAATCCGTCTTTTTTAACCAGCCAGAAAATCTCGTCGAGTTCTGCTCCGTTCAGGAGATCGGGGGAGTGGGTTGAAACGAACACTTGGCCGCCGCGTCGAGCGTAGTCCCTAAACTCCTCGGCCAGTTCTATTAGCAATTCGGGATATAGATGATTTTCGGGTTCTTCGACTGCCAGCAATGGATGGGGCTTTGGGTCATATAGCAAGACGAGGTAGGCGAACATCTTAATAGTACCATCGGAGACGTAGCGGGCAATGAATGGGTCCTTGAAGCTGCCATCCTGAAAGCGCAGGACGAGACGCCCGTCTTCTGTCGGTTTGGCTTCAACGCCGCTCACATCTGGGACGCGCTGGCGCATAGCTTTCAGCACTCGGTCGAAGCACTCGCGGTGATTCTCGTAGAGATACTGGGCCACTTGGGCGACGTTATCGCCACGGTTAGACAGATGCTCGGCATAGCCGGCCTCACTGCTTGGTCGGGCGTCGGCAATGTGGAAGTCCGAGACGTGCCAGTTCTCGATCAGGCTGCGAAACTCTGAGACGACTTGGAACTCGCGGAACTGGCCCAAGCCTTTGATAGCAAGAACGCTCGGATCGTCGAGCTTGTATTCTGCTCTCTTTTCTTTTACTTCTTCCTGACCATAGACTGATTCATTTGTGATTGCAGTTCCGATTCCGCCTGAGAAATCAACGAAATGCCAAGGGCGTCCACCCTGCCCTTTACGGTAGTGAAGTACTTCGCGTTCAACCGAGACTCGGCCATCCTTCGTTGCTATTTCGAGTTCGTAGGTGGCCAGATGTCCGCCGCTCTCACGGAATTTGATGGTGATCCCAATCGGCCCGTTTTCTCCTCGACTGACCAACTCGCGGAACCCGCCGCGTTGCGCCACCGCCGTGGCGACGTTCTGAGTCAGCGCGTCCTTGAGAAAGCTAAACACGTCGAGTAGCGTTGACTTGCCTGTGCCGTTCGCGCCCACGACTACGACCATCGGGGATAAATCATCAAACACGGCGTGGCGGAAGGAACGGTAGTTTTTGATTTCAATCTGCTCAATCCGCATAGGTTATTTCTCCGTATTGTCGAACATCATCGTTGGGCTGGACCGGACCGGCTGCTCCATTGGCGGCTATCACGATTCATTGAGCACGCTTTTGCGCTGCCGCCCTTGAAGCGAAACAGGCGACTGGATAGATTGGGCTAACGTATCGCACCTCGCGCTTATTTAAGCTACGAGATGCCCATCACAACGCCAAGGAACCCTCCAATGCCTCGTCCCAATATACTCTTCATCATGGATGATCAGCACCGCCATGACTATCTCGGCGCAGCCGGTGCCGACTTCCTACGGACGCCCCATCTCGACCGCCTCGCCGCCGCTGGCGTGCGCTTCACTCAATGCACCACTAACGCGCCCGTCTGTGCGCCGGCGCGAATCGGCTTGGCCTCTGGTCTGCAACCGAGCCGTCTCGGCTGCTTGGACAATTCGGGGCGGCTGCCCTTGGGCACTACCACCTACTATCAGCGGCTACGCGACGCCGGCTACCGCGTCGGCTGCGTCGGCAAGCTCGACCTGCGCAAATCCGACGGCTACAATGGCCGCTACGGCGACCGGCCCTACGCTTATAGCTGGGGCTTTACCCATCCAGAGGAATGCGAGGGCAAAATACATTCCGGCTCCTCGTCCACGCCGATTGGCCCCTATACGCATTACCTAGCCGCCAAAGGGCAATTGGCGACATTTCACCAGGACTATCGACGCCGTGCCGCCGCTGGTTGGAGTACCGACTGCCGTGACTCGCCGCTGGACAGCGAGGATTTTGAGGACGCCTATATCGGCCGTCGCGCCGCCGAGTGGATCGCTAATGTGCCCGACGATTTCCCCTGGTACTACTTCGTCAGTTTCGTCGGCCCGCACGATCCCTTTGACCCACCCACCGAATATGGCGACCGCTATCGCGACGCGGCGATGCCTCCGGCCATCAGCGGCTCCCTTGCTGGCAAGCCCGAGTGGATCAAAAAACGCGCCGCAGAGTTCACACCCGAGCAAATCGCCCAAACCCGCCGCCAATACTGCGCTGCCATCGAACTCATCGACGACCAGATCGGCCAGATCCTCGACGCGCTCGAACAACGCGGCCAGCTCGACAACACCTATATCATCTTCTCCTCCGACCACGGCGAACTGCTCGGCGACCACGGGCTGTACACCAAGAGCGCCGCGTACGAGGCCAGCCTGCGCGTGCCGTTGATCATCGCTGGACCGAATATCGCCGGAGGCCGCGTCTGTGACGCGCTGTGCGAGCTCATCGACCTCAATGCCACGATATGCGATTTTGCCCAGCTCGCGCCGCAGCAAGGCATCGACGCTCGCTCGCTGCAACCGATCCTTGACGGCCAAACCGATACCCACCGTCAAGCGACTGTCGCCGCCCTGCGCAACTTCCGCTGCATCCGCACGGGTACGCACAAGTACATCCAGAATTACAACGACTGCGACGAACTCTACGATCTCGAACAAGACCCCGACGAGTTGCACAACATCGCCGCCACTGCTCCCGCTGTGGTTGGCGACCTTGCGCGCCGCTTGCGCCGTCGTTTGGGCTAAAGCGGCCACAAGGGGAATGCGCGAAGGGCACCCACAAGAGGTGCCCCTACGCAAGGTTGCTCAACAGCGTGACGAATTGATCGCGATGATCCTACGATTGGTTTGCTTTCCAGGCTTGGTACTCGGCCAAGGTCTGCTCGTCGGGGGGATAGGTGCCGACGATACTGGCTCCGGCGCGGATTTTCTCGGTGATGAAGCGCTCTTTTTGCTCCATCTCCTCGGCCTCGATGGCGACCTCCTCGGCCAGATGCGCGGGTATGACTACGACCCCTTCGCCGTCGCCAACGAGAATGTCGCCGGGGAATACCGCCACGCCGCCGCAGGCGATGGGCACCTGGATTTCGCTGGGATGGTGGATGGTTTTATTGGTGTGGGCGTTCATGGCCGCCGCGTATGAGGGCAATCCCGACGCGACAATGGTCGGCGAGTCGCGGTAGGCTCCATCGGTGACGATCCCTGTGCAGCCTCGCACTTGCAGGCGTGCCGCTAGGATGGAGCCCATAGTCCCGGCGCGGGTGTCGCCGCGTGCATCGATGACGAACACGTCGCCTGCGGTTACCTGCTCAATGCCGATCCGCTGCACGTCTTTTAGGTTGTCCAGTGGAACCTCGTCGAGGTCTTCGCGCGCGGGGATGTAGCGCAGGGTAAAGGCCCGGCCGACCATCTTCACGTCGGGCGCGAGGGGCGCGACTTGGTGCATAAACGTGTTGAGCAGTCCTTTGTTGCGTAGCACGGACGTCAGGGTCGCCGTGCTAGCCACCTTTAGTTTTTCGCTCAATTCGGCAAAATCCACAATTCGCTCCTTTCAGCGTATCTGCCCGCGGGCGTCAACCGGCCAGACGGCTTCCACGCGGTTGCCGCGCACGGCAAAGATCTGGTCGTGTTCGTTGAAACAGGGGCAGGGATGAACCGGCAAGACCTGCACCTGTTCGCCGATTTGGGGCTTGTCGTCGCAGGATGACAGATCGACATGTCCATGTTCTTCTGAGGCCCCGGAGAAGACGGCTTGGGGGTACTCGACGATATGGCCCATGACGGACGAGCCGTCCTCCTGGCGATGGACTGCGGCGCTGAGCGACTTGCTGCCCCCGTCGAGGATGGCGCGATTCGCGGTCGGTCGGCTGACCACGGTCATCAGCACCCGGCCAGCGCACTGATCGACGCTGTGGGTTCCCCGGCGGAGATGGCCGACGCCGCCGACTGGGTACTCGCCGGCTCGGTACTCGGTCAGTTCGGGGATCTCGTGCGCCATGAACGCGCCCGACGTACTGCCGCCGCTGACTATGGGATGCGGCAGGCCCTTGCGGTCGAAATGCGCGAGCGTCTCCTGGATTAGCGGCCGCATGTCTGGGGTCGCCGGCATGGACATGATGCCTCGGAGTTCGATGTTGGGGGCTTGGTCGATTTTTTCGCCGAGGGCGGCAGCCGCCGCGGGCGAGCCTACGCCCGTGCGACCGCGATCGAGTTCGACGACCCCGCCCACGGTGACATCTGCTTCTGCGGCGGCCTCGGATAGCCCTTGAACGGTGTATTCGGAATCGGCCGCCACGGTCAGTCGGGTGTCCCGCGCCAGCGCGACCAGCCGCGCCAGCTTTTGCGCGCCGATGATGTTGTAGGGAATCAGGATGTCGCGATCGACTCCGCCCGCGGCCATGACCTCGGCCTCTCCGAGCTTCTGGCAGGTAATGCCGATCGCTCCGCGCCGCATTTGCATGTGGGCGATGGCTACGCACTTGTGGGTCTTGATGTGGGGCCGCAGGCCAATGCCGTGCTCGTCAAAGTAGCGTTGGTAGCGGTCGAGGTTATCCTCCAGGCCGTCGAGATCGACGAGGAGGGCGGGCGTGTCGAGGTCTTCTATGCGCATAGTGGCCTTTCCTGATGGTAATTTCTGGTGATCAATGTCTAGGATTTGCATCGTGAACGCAACGAGTACAAGCTACAGGAAAGCTGGAACACGGAGACCATATAGCTATATTTGCCGATTTGACTATGTTCAAAAGGAATTATATTACTTGACTAACGGACCAAAACTCCCTATTCAATGACTCTTTCCGTGCCCAAGGACGCTGCATCGGGCGAAACTATCGCCAATCAATCGTCTGACCAAAGAGGCAACCGCATGATCAGCTATCTGGATTGGTAAATGCTGGATTTGAACGAATTGGACACTGACAACATCCCCGGTATCTCACGAGCAAAGGGTAACGAGTTGGCCGAAGCTGGAGCCGTTTGCCTAGAATCTCAGGGTCATACACCAGGTGCTTGCCTTACTGTCCGTAATGGCGCTAACAACAGTTACCGGCTAGATTGGCCGCAGGTCACTGACCAAGTCCGCCGGACTTGGAATGACGATGAGGAGGCTACCGAAGACGGTGCTGCTGGTATTGCTGTCCTACTGGCAAGTCGGGAAATCGGTTATACGGTTGTATTGCGTTCACGAAAGGGTACCGGATTCGATTATTGGCTCGGGGATGATGTACTAGACTTTAAAGCAAGGATGGAAGTATCCGGCATCCGAAATGGTACTGATGGCCAAGTCAAGACAAGAGTGAAACAGAAATTGCGCCAGATGGATCGGTCGAATGATCAGGAATTACCGGCTTACGCAATCGTGGTTGAATTCGGGCGGCCACTTGCCGAAATAAAAAAGAAATGAACTCAGTTAATGATTTCCATAAAAAAGCTATGGAATTCGCAGACCTCGGCCTTAGAAGAAGGGCGCGTGGCAATGCGGAAGAATCCATAGAGTATTTTGAGCAGGCACTTCACTATGAATTGGCTGCCATTGACGAGCTTGACAAAGCAGAGGCGTTGGCTTGGGCAGTGTTGCATCGCAGTGCTGGCACCTTGGCATTGGATTGCAGGGACTTTCTCCAAGCTGAGAAAATAGTAGCCACTGCTCTGGCGCAGGAACCGCATCCAGAGGTTGTGGAGGAGTTGCGCGACCTTTTGGAGCAGATTTACTTCCAAAGGCACCTCGATCTGAAAGGCATTACTTTGCAGGAGGATGAGATTCAGTTGAGCCTCTCAGGTCAAGAAGTGGGAAATGGTTTTGTCAACGTAGAGGAAGTATATGAGCGTATCAGCAACTCGTCAAAACTGATTCACCGTACCGTTGAGCGAAAGCAAAACCGGCCTTTCCGGGAGAGAGGGCCTGCACTAAAAGCAATACGGGAAAATTACCAGACGCTGGTTTCTGTGCCTAGGACTGGGAGTTTCTCAGTGACGCTTAAATTCAGCAGGCCACAACTATCTTTTTCGGGAATGCTTGAGACGACTGCTATCATCGATGAGTTCATGGACTTACTTACATTGATTAACAGCTCCCACATCATCGAAATACAGAAGCGCATTCCTGACCCTGCTTATCTGCGGAACTTCTTTGGTTTGGCAAAAAGAATTGCGCCCGATGGCGAACGAATCAGTCAGGTGGGTTTTACCGCAATTCGTGGCGGAGTACAACGTTCTGTAGGGCTTACCAAGCCAGCGGAGGAACTTCCATCACTGCCATCAGAAATGTTATCATCGCCGCAAGTCTCGCTGAAGCAGACTCCAAGCGAACCTATAGAAATACGCGGGGTATTACGCCACGCGGATGCGATGCGCGAAGACAGCAATGTCATACAGGTCATTGATGGCAAGAAAAAACACATCGTACAGGTGCCACAGGGCATGATGAATGACATCGTGCGCCCCATGTGGGATTCGCACGTAATAATACAAGGTGTAGATACTGGCGAACATATCATGCTAGAAGACATCCGGCTAGACGACTCAGCTTGAGACTGCTGGATTACCTCATATTCTCTACTACCTTCCCAATCCCGCCGTAGAAATTGACGCGATTCGGTCCCTTGCCTTTTGTTGCAAGATGCCCATCGATCTCCAACCCGCCACACCTGTCGCACTAGTATGCGCGGTATTGGCCGACTCCGCAGAGACGCTTGCCGAGGCCAAAGAACGCCTCGCCGAATGCTTTGGCCCCCTGCGTGCGGTCAGTGCGACCTATGATTTTGATTTTACCTCGTACTACGAAGCGGAAATGGGCGCGGGGCTGCGCAAACAACTCGTTTGCTTTGCCGAGCGGATAGACCCCGCCGAGTTGGCGGCCGTCAAGGCGCAGACCATGGCGCTGGAGCGGGCGATGAGCCAAGGGGGATGCCGCCGCGCCAATATCGACCCGGGATTGCTGTCGATCGAGAGCTTAGTGCTGGCCACGACCAAGTGCGCTGGCCACCGGGTGTGCATTGCCCCACAGCTCTACGCCGAGGTGACCCTACTCTATCAGCGGGGCCGCTATCGGCCATTAGAGTGGACGTATCCCGACTACCAAGGTGATGCAGTGCAGCGGTTCTTGCTCGATGTGCGGCCTTGGTTGCTGGCCGTGCGTGGCTGAGGTCAGCCCCGGTCGCCGAGCGGCACAAACGGGCGATGCTCCGGCCCGGTGTAGATGTGGTTGGGGCGGATGAGTCGGTTGGCGTCGTGCTGTTCGATCACGTGCGCTGCCCAGCCCACTACGCGGCTGGCCACGAAGATGGGGGTGTAGAGCGGGATCGGGATGCCCATCATGTAGTAGGTGTATGCGCAGGGGAAATCGACGTTGGGGAAGATGCCTTTTTCGCGCATCATCGTCGCTTCGACCACGTCGGCTAGGTCGGGCCATTTGGTGTCGCCGATGGCTGCGGCGATTTGGCGGCCAACCTTCTTCATGGTCGGCACCCGCGAGTCGCCGCTTTTGTATTCCCGATGCCCAAAGCCCATGATTTTCTTCTTTTGCGCCAGCGCGTCGAGGACCCACTGCTCGGCCGCCGCGGGCGAATCTACCCCCAAGAGCATGTGCATGGCCGCCTCGTTGGCACCGCCGTGCAAGGGGCCGTGTAGGGCGCCGATGGCCGCGGTTATGGCGGCGTACATATCGGCGAGCGTCGAGGCGACGACCCGTGCGGTGAACGTGGAGGCGTTGTACCCGTGCTCGGCGTAGAGGATCAGCGAAGTGTTCATGGCCTCTACTTCGTACGCGGGCGGTGCTTCGCCGCGCAGCATGTAGAGCAGATTGGCCGCGTGGTCTAGCTCGGCGTCGGGGGCTACCGGTTCTAGGCCCTGTGAGAAGCGATAGCCATAGGCGAGTGCAGTGGAAATTTTGGCCAGCAAGCGCACGGATTTGCGCACGTTGGCGTCGTGGCTGTTGTCGGGGGTCTCGGCGTCGAAAAACGCCAGGGACGATACCGCAGTGCGCAACAGGTCCATGGGGTGGGCGTCCGCTGGCGCGGAGCGCAACATTTCGACGACCGGGCCGGGCAGGTCGCGCTGCGAGCGCAGTTGTTGATTGAATGCTGCCAACTCGGCGACTGTCGGCAACTCACCGTAGAGCAGCAAGTAGGCGACCTCTTCGTAGGAGGCGTTTTCGGTCAGTTCGACTAGGTCGTAGCCGTACAGGATCAGGCGGTTGATATCGATATCGATGCGCGAAAGGGCGGACTCGCCGGCGATGACGCCTTCAAGGCCGGGACTGTAGGATTTGTCGGTCATTTGTTATCCTTTTCGGGGAAGTGTGCGGCAAGTGCCGCGTATAGTGAGTCAATACGACGTTCTCTTGGTACGCAGTCAGTAATTTAGGATTGCGGCTTCGGTCCCGTTCCTGCGGTAGTACCAACGAATGCACAATATGTAGAGCCGCGTACTAATGTTAAGCGTTCTGCATAGCGTTTATCTCATCCATGAATGCCTGTGTACATTTTCCAAACTTGAATTTTAAAGAACGGGACTGGGCGGCGTGTTCTTTGTGCTCATTCATTTCTTCTTCAATGTCCTGTTTATATTCGTTCACATCACTGCTTAGGTGTCGGTGGGCAGGGTCTTCATCGATAATCATGCCGATACGAATCATTAATCCATTGGCACTTTCCATATTTTTGTAACTTTCCTCGTGAAAGCATACATAATTATCGAACAGGTCCTCGATCTCTTTGTCTAGTTTGATCGCCGTCCTTGACTGATTGATCATTTCTAGAAAATCGTCGAGGGATCGGCCAGAATAACCATACTCTTTTTTGTCGTGTGAACTATATAAGCCGATGCCGAAATAGGGAAGTTTGTTCTTGTCCGCAACATTTTTCACCTCGCGCAGTATCTTTCGCTTCTCGGTTAGCTTTTTGTCCGCCTTGTTCAAGACTATGAATATTGGGGGTTTGGACTTACGGTATGAAGAAATCTGAGAAGATTTGCGCTGATCTCGAAACTTGCAAAGAAAATCGACATCTTCTTGGGGAAGTGTGCCTCTTTCGCAATCCACTACCCATATTAGAAAGGGATTAGTCAAGACCTCTTGGAGGGCAATCTTCTTGTCCTCTCCGTTGCTTTTTGCATCATCCGGTTTTGTATAACCTGGCGTATCGATAAAGGCGATTTTTTTATATCTCCCTAAATGTGGTGTGTTGATCACGACTCGTTCTACAATCTGCTTCAGCGGAATACCATAGTCTTTCTCGAACTCATGCGTCATCTGCTGAAGTGTCGATGTGTTGATCGGTGTCTTCCCACCTCCAGAATTGAATACATTAATTTCCAACTTGTTCTCATTGACATGGGTAATGAAGGTCGGGATCGAAGTTGTTGGGGTGATCTTTGTGGGCAGGATTTCGTCTCCGATGAGTGCATTGAGAAAACTTGACTTACCACTACTAAAACTGCCTGCCACTGTACAGATGTTTCGAGAGGCTAGACGAGGTGCCAATCTCATCTGATTCATGTGCGAGCGAATTCTCTCCAAGGCAGCGTATGCTTCGGCTTCCTCAGGATAAGTGTCGTTGCGGGCAAACTCTCGGTAGTCGTTTTTCAGTAGCTTCCCGAAGTCGTTGAAATGACGCGTACACTCACCGTTCATGTTGTCGCGGGCAAACATGATTCGCCCAATGAGGTCAATAGCTTTCTGAGTACTCTGAGCATGTTGCTGCATGACTTCCGCCGCTTCGGGCATGGTCTCTTGGATAGTGCTTCGGGCTTGCTTAAGCGTCATTCCGTTCTTATCAGAGGCAGACATGATTTGCCCAGCTTGGTCAATAGCTTTCTGAGTACTCTGAGCACGTTGCTGCACGACCTCTGCCGCTTCGGGCATGGTCTCTCGGATGGCACCATAAGCCTGCTCAAGCGTCATACCCATTCCGTTCTTATCAGAGGCAGACATGATTTGCCCGATGAGGTCAAGGGCTTTCTGAGTACTCTGAGCATGTTCGAGTACGACTTCTGCCACTTCGGGCATAGTCTCTCGGATGGCACCATAAGCCTGCTCAAGCGTCATACGCTGGCGCTTGACACTATGAGTCTTCCTACCCGGAGCCAATCTTCTTTTTATTGCCTCACTAATAGCCCTGACGTATTTCATGATCCCATCAACGAGACCAAGGATCTTTTGAACTCTCTGGGTATGTTCGAGTACGACTTCCGCCGCTTCGGGCATGGTCTCTTGGATAGTGCTTCGGGCTTGCTTAAGCGTCATTCCGTTCTTATCAGAGGCAGACATGATTTGCCCAGCTTGGTCAATAGCTTTCTGAGTACTCTGAGCACGTTGCTGCACGACCTCTGCCGCTTCGGGCATGGTCTCTCGGATGGCACCATAAGCCTGCTCAAGCGTCATACCCATTCCGTTCTTATCAGAGGCAGACATGATTTGCCCGATGAGGTCAAGGGCTTTCTGAGTACTCTGAGCATGTTCGAGTACGACTTCTGCCACTTCGGGCATGGTCTCTTGGATGGCACCACAAGCCTGTTCAAGCGTCATACGCTGGCGCTTGGTCCGCCTGAGCTTCTTCCGGCTCATGGCTGGTCTCCTTGCCCTCGTCGTTTCACGAATGATCCTGACGTATTTCTGATTGGTGTTGCCGTAGCTTGTCCATGGCTAGTTCATAGCGTTGTAGCACGAACTCCTGCTCCTTCAAATCCTTCTCAGTCCTATCAAGATAATCTTTCAACTCTTGGATCGCCGCCGGGACCAGCGCCTCTTTGGCCTTAGTGGTAACCTTGTCGGCTTGTTCCTTAGCTTGATTAACCCACTCAATACTCTGTTTGCTCAACGAACTCACTATCTTTCTGGCGTTCTCTTGCCCTCGTCTTGCCGAATCCTCGTCTTCGAATCCGTAGCTATGAAATGTCGAATCGAAGTTCTCGCTTAGTTCCTTGAGCTCCTCACGTCCATCCTCTGCTACCTTCCTGATTGCGTTGCGGACCGAGAGCTGGACCCGCTTGGAATTTATTGCATGTGCAAGTTCGCTACTGAGCTGGTTTGCAAGTATCG
Source organism: Candidatus Latescibacterota bacterium (assembly GCA_965116675.1). GTDB lineage: Bacteria > Latescibacterota > UBA2968 > UBA8231 > UBA8231. Next base: position 3,367,405 of record OZ220721.1, on the reverse strand, counting down.
CATCCATCGTATTCTTGGCTTTTTTAATAAAATCAGTATTAAATATGGTCTCAGAGACCTCTTGGATTTCTTTAGTAAGCTCCTCTTCCATATATATAATAGCGTCTTCAATCTCGGCAGTCTTCAATATCTGCTCTTCGTAGTTGTCGACGTCATAGCCTCCCTTTTCGATTTGCCGCGCAATCCATGCAATAGGCCCTTTCTTGGGGCTCCTTTTTTCTCGGGGAATATGCGTAACTCCTTCCCTGATAATGACCCTCGCTTCCTTGGCCTCTTCGCGGATCTTGTCGCTCAGGTCGCTGAGGGCCTCTGTTTGCTTGTCGAGTAATCCCTCCCATTCGTCGACGACTTTCTCACGGATCTCTCCTACCACATCGGCGACCGCTTTCTGCTGCTTCTTGATCTCTTCAAGATCCGTCCCACGCAAATGCTCGCGACTTTCGTCGAGATTGGCGATCAGGTCTTTCAGATCCTCTGAGACATCAATCCATTTCTCCCGGAGAAAACCTTGCATCTTACTCTGCATGATCTGGTCATTATTCCTACGAATATCATCAAAACATTTGTCGATCTTCTCCCTGTTTCCTAGATCAGCGAGGGTGCTGCGGGTGTTTTCGTCAATCGCCCTTTCCCCTGCTGCTGGTTTATCAATCCAGTCGGGATATCTTTTGTGGAGATTGTCTAAGATAGATCTTTCCTCTTCGCTCCACTGCGCCACTGGTTTAGTAGCCAAGATTGAGCACATTGCGGAGACAAAGAAGATATCGTCTTCCTCGATGGCCAGAGAATCGTCTCCGCTGTAATCCTGACTTATCACGTTCTTCGCTAGGTTCAACAAGCTTTCTTCGATGGAATCTATAGCCTCTCTCAGATCACCTGCATAACTCATCGACTCATCGATCAAGGCACTATCGAACTTGCTACCAATCAACAAGCGTCGTCTAATGCCCTCAGCAGGCACACGATTGTGAAAGAAATCCGTGTCCGTACTATCCATGAACTGTGAGGCTGAGCTCAGCAGTAGCACAGCATCACACGATTTCAAGAGGTTATTCGTTTCTCGACACCGTGACGCAATGGGATCGTTGATACCAGGAGTATCGACGATATCGATATCTGGGAAACCTTGACTGCATCGAATTGTGACGCTCTTAACTAGCGGCGTCATCTTTCCTTCGGAACCGACGAGCTGACAAAGTCTTTCATTCAGTTCGCCAATAGAGGCAGGCAAGATTTCTGTCTTGTCGAGGTGAAGATCTACTTTGAGGCAACGTTTCTCGACCATTTCGACTAGCTCATATGACGCTCTCATAAACTCTGCTGGCTCACTGGTGGCCTTTTGTTTTTCGTATTCGTTGGCATGGTGCTTGATTTCCTGCCAATCCTTGTGGCTATAGTATTCGACTTCGATTTCGTCCCTGTCGCTCTTCACGATATGAGTCAGTGAGGCCGTCATCGGCGTGGCGGCCTTCGGTAGTACTTCTTGCCCGTCAAAGAGCAATAGGTTTAGAAGCGAAGATTTGCCTGATTTGACTTGACCTATGATGCCCAGCCGCAGTAGGCGGTTTTTCTCCAATAAGTCGCTGGAGTATGACTTCAGGTCCTGCTCGATCTGTCGTATGTTCCGTACCTGTGCGTTATCTTGCTCAGCGACATCCTCATACTCAACTAAGGTTTGGGCCAACGAGGATAGGTTTTTCACCAATTGGTTGCAGTCAGCAACTAGATCGTCGTTGCCCATGTTAATTCTCCTCCAGAGGTTTTTTTGCTTCAACTAGTCGATTAATAGCATCGCGTAGCTGTGCTTTGCGCTGTTCCAATTCATGTCGGTCTTCTTCGATCTCTTGGCGGCTCTGGTTGATGTCGGCTTGGATATGCTCGATCTCTCCCTGCACTTGTTCCCGCAGTTGAGAGAGCATCTCTTGAGTCATATTGTCGTAGTCTTCGGTGATCTTTGCTCGGAGCCCGGACGCGGCCTTGGGGGCGACGACATTTTCGATCTGTACCCGTAGCTGTTGCAACTGTCGTTGCTCCTCCTCCTGTCGCTGTTTCTCCTGAATGTTTTTGGAGATCCACTCAGTTATGTAAGGCAATAAGATGATCACAACCTCCAACCATGGTGCCACTACAGAGGTCGAGGCAGCCACAACGCCGCTGATCGCTAGGTAGGCGTTCTTCGTCCTTCCGGAAGGAAGATTATTAGCCGCATCTTCAAAATTCCTCGAAATTCTAGGTGCTATGTCGCTCCACTTTTGGGCCATGTTCTCGATATCCTCAGCACTCAAGAATCCACTGCTGTCAGCAGCAAATTGCTTATACTGTGCGCCGAGTTCGTCGATGTCGGGCTGATAACGTTCGATAATCTCTCGAAGAGTCTCGGATCGCGCCTCGTCAACGAGATCATTCAGGGTCTGACGTACAAGTTCATTGATTTCCTGATCCAGTGCCTGTTGGCCTCCGGCTTGAAAGGTTTGGACGAGCGATGGCGCATTGTCACGGATAGCGCCCCGAACACCTCGCAATATCCGATCTACCGCGCGGTTAGAATAACGTCCTCGTATCTCACGCTCGTCTTGGCGGAGTTTTTCCTCCAGTGCTTGCTTTTTGTCCTCTAGTTCGTCAATCACTCTATCGTTTTCGGCGGCGGAGACGTTCAGCGCGGTGTAGCGAGTATTTAAGCTATGTATTGCCTCATCGAAAAGGACTACAATTTTGCGTCGCCAGAAACCGCGCAAAGCACGGTCGAAGTCGATGGAATCTAGAACTTGCCGAAATGCCGCCGTGTCTTGATCATGCGCTGAGACCGACCGCACGACTGCGGACTTCCCAAATGAACTGTCCACCTGTTCAGCGATATAGTCAACGATTGCATGAGCGTCCGCCTTCTTCTTGTCGATCTTGTTGATCAACACGGCAAACTCTATTTCCTGACTGAAGAACTCGCGTAGCTGACGAATCTCACTCTCGCGAAGGGCTCCGTGGTCGGCGTCGACTACTAGAATGAAATAGCTGCCAAGTGGCAGATAGCGTTGAATGGCGGCATTGTGAGTCATCAGGCCAGAGTCGAGCCCTGGCATATCGACAAGTACTTTTTGCCCATTGTTTTCGAGAACTGAAGCGTGGAGCATTGCCTTCGCGTACCGTGCGCTCGACTCTTCCTCGCTCAGCGCTTCTTTCTCGAATTGCTGAAAGCTCGCGATGTCAATCCGTTCTAGGAATCTGTCTTCTTCTCCGTAGATTTCAATTCGCTCCTCTTCTTCGGCAGCGGCAGAGTGAATCTCGGTGGCTATGGCCGTTTGTGGCACAATATCAGTGGGTAGCTCCTTGCTATTCTCGCGTTCAAGGTAGGCGTTTACCAACGAGGTCTTGCCCGCGTTGAAAGACCCCACGAGTGGAATCAACACCGTAAACTGCTCGATGTTGTTGCGGAATTCTTCCGCACGCTCACTTTCCGATTCATTGAGATGGATCTCCTGTGCGATCTCTATAAATTGCTCCAGAGAGGTCAGATACTTGTCCTGAGTGCTCATATTTGACTTTTCCTTGTTAGTGCCCGGGGTTGAATGCCGCCAACTCGGCAACTGTCGGCAACTCGCCGTAGAGTAGCAAGTAGGCGACTTCTTCGTAGGAGGCGTTTTCGGTCAGTTCGACTAGGTCGTAGCCGTGCAGGATCAGGCGATTGATATCGATATCAATCGCGAAAGGGCGGACTCGCCGGCGATGACGCCTTCAAGGCCGGGGCTGTAGGATTTGTCGGTCATTGGGCTTCTCTTTATCGGGAAAGTGGGTAAATATAGCTACATCATGAAAGGTCATCGGTAAGGTTAATCAGTTGCTTAGCGAGGAACTGGCTACGGACATGTAGAGGTAGCTCCGGGTCGTTTAGGCCCTTGACAATATCAATCAAATGAAACCATCCAACATGCGCCGTACTGTGCAAACCCATTAGTCCTAGTAGGTGGTCCGGAGTCTTAGCTTTTACGAAGAATGATTTGGGCACATTGATTTTATCGTGAGATGTCCCGCTCATAATTTTCCGATAAAATGAACAAAATGTTTTCTCTTGTATTTTCGGAGATTTATTAACGATTCGTAGACGAAGAGCAGTTATTACGAGAATATCTGTATAGTAGTACGTCACGTCCAACGAATCGATCCCTGGACTCAATTCGATAAGAATGATACCGCCCTGCATGCCAGTGCCCTCCGGAGAACATTCAAAGCCGAGTTCTTCACAGAATTCATAACTTGGCCTGAGCATAGTCTTGTGGATGGGCCAACGCTGTGTCGTGGAATTGTCCAAGACTGTTTTCAATTGGATTTTCACCTCCCGATCTTTGTCGTCTAGAATTATGTCAAAACCATCACGATCAACGTCTGGTGTATAGATTCGAAGATCATAGCCCTTCAACGCTGCCATAAGTTTCAAGTCATAAGAAATACGGAATCCAATTAATGACTCTCTTGCTGTAGAATTGGCTGCTTCCTTCAAAAATGACCTTAAATCAGACATGCCGTGGTCCTATTATCTAGAAAACGGTGATAATTCAGTGGTCTTCTTCGTTTGCTGGAAAGCGGTCGGCCAATGCTGCGTCTAGTTTGGTGTACTCGTCATAGCCGAGTAGTTCGTAGAGTTCTTCTCGCGTCTGCATCTGTCCGAGGGCACCTTCTAAAGTGCCCTTTTCCTTCAGTTCGCAGAACAGCCCTTCGATGGCCTTCATCATGGTGCGGAATGCGCTCATTGGGAAAATCACGAGGCGGTATCCCATGGCGGCGAACTCCGCGACCGATAGGTACGGCGATTTGCCGAATTCGGTCATGTTGGCGAGGAGCGGGCCTTTGACTTGCTCGGCGTAGCGGGCGAATTCCTCGGGGCTCTGCATGGCTTCGGGAAAGATCGCGTCCGCGCCGGCTGCCAAGTAGCGTTGGCCGCGCTCGACGCTCTGTTCAAAGCCCTCGACGGCGCGGGCGTCGCAGCGGGCGATGATCACAAAGTCCGGGTCTTGTCGCGCCGCGCAGGCCGCGGCGATCTTGCGCTCCATCTCTTCGACCCCGATCAGGGCCTTGCCGTCGAGATGGCCGCAGCGCTTGGGCATCACTTGGTCTTCTAAGTGCAACCCGGCCAAGCCCTCGCGCTCGTACGCGCGCACCGTGCGCATCACCTGCCAGACCTCGCCAAACCCGGTGTCTGCATCGCAAATGCAGGGCACTTGCACTGCGTTGGCAATGTAGCCGGCTTGGCGCGCCATTTCGTCCATGCCCAACAGGCCGACGTCTGGGTAGCCGGCCGTGCCGTTGGCCAGTCCTGCCCCGGAAATGTACACGGCCTCAAACCCAGTGCGCTCGGCCAGCATGGCCACGGGCGCGTTGAAGGCCCCGGGCAAGGTCAGGGTCTTCTCGGCCATCAGGCGGCGCAAAACGTGCGGTTTGGACTCGGCGGATGCGGGGTTGAGTAGCATGGCTCAGGCGAGGGGGATGGTAGCTTCGCGCTCCGGCCCTACGGAAATCAGGGAGACCGGCGCTCGGCTCAGCTCGGCGACTCGCTCCACGTAAGCCTGCGCTTGCGGCGGCAGATCGGCGAAACTACGGGCGGCGGTAGTCGGAGCGCACCAGCCAGCCATTTCTTCGTAGATCGGCTCGCATTGGTCGAGTACCTGCGGGTCGGCGGGAAATTCCTCCAGCACTTGGTCGCCGCAGCGATAGCCAACGCCCAGTTTGAGGTGCTCGCATTGGTCGAGTACGTCGAGTCGGGTCAGGGCGATGCTGGTCAGGCCGTTGATGCGCGTTGAAACCCGCAAAATGGCGGCGTCGAACCAGCCGCAGCGCCGCGGCCGGCCGGTAGTGGCTCCGAACTCGCGGCCCAAGGCGCGCAGGCGCTCGCCTTCTTCCCCTAGTAACTCGGTGGGAAAAGGCCCGTTGCCTACGCGCGTGGTGTACGCTTTGGTCACGCCGACGACCTCGGCGATCCGCGTGGGACCGATACCAGCACCCGTGCAGGCTCCACCCGCCGTGGTATTCGAGGAGGTGACGTAGGGATAGGTGCCGTGGTCGATGTCGAGCAAGGTCCCTTGCGCCCCTTCGCAGAGGACTGTTTTGCCTTGGTCGAGGGCTTGGTTGAGCAGGAGCGAGGTGTCGGCGACGTATGGGGCGAGTTGCTCGCCGTAGCCGATGTACGCGTCGATGATGGGGCCGGCCTCTAGCGGCTCTTGACCAAAGACCTTGGTCAAGATTTCGTTTTTGGCGGAAATGCTGGCGCGGAGCTTGTCGCGCAAACGCGCTGGGTCGCACAGATCCATGACGCGCACCCCGTGGCTGCGCTCGACTTTGTCGCGGTAAGCCGGGCCGATGCCGCGGCCGGTCGTGCCGATGGCGACGCTGTTTTCGCTTTCTTCCCCGGCCTTTTCCAAGACCTTGTGGTAGGGCATTACGACGTGGGCAACTTGGCTGAGGAAGAAGCGGCCGGCCACTGAAAAGCCCTTGGCCTCCAGTTCGGCGATCTCATCGAGCATGACGGCTGGATCGACGACCACCCCATTGCCCACCACGCAGATTTTGCCCTCGTGCATGATGCCCGAGGGAATGGCGTGGAAGATGAACTCCGTGTCGCCGGTGACGACCGTGTGGCCGGCGTTGGCCCCTCCCTGATAGCGCACCACCACATCGGCGGCGGACGTGAGGTAATCTACTACTTTGGCCTTGCCCTCGTCGCCCCACTGCGCTCCTAATACTATGTTTGCGGGCATTGTGTACTCCCGTGCTTAAAGACTGACTTGTTTGGCCCAGGAGATGTACTCCCGAGAGAGAATATCGTCAACTACGTCGGTGGTGATTGGGTCATCGACGTTGAGGATGGTCAGGGCTTGGCCGCCCATTTGACGCCGCCCGCACGACATTTGGGCGATGTTGACATTGTGGCTGCCCATGACCGTGCCGATTTGGCCGATGATGCCCGGGACATCGTCGTTGATGTAAAAGAGCATGTGCCCCTCGGGGACGGCGTCGAAAATGTACTCATCGAGGTGGACGAGGCGCGGGTCGCTCTTGCCGAAGATCGTGCCCGCGAGCAGGCGCTGCCCTTTGCTGGTGTGATATACCACGGTGATGAGGCTGGCGTAGTCCTCGTGCTCGCTGCTGAGCCGCTCATCGACTTGCACGCCGCGCTCCTGCGCGAAAAGCAGCGCATTGACCACGTTGACCGCCGCGTCCGAGACGGTCTCCATGATGCCTTTGAGCACGGCTGAGGTCAGCGGTGAGGTCGGGTAGGCGGTGATGTCGCCTTGGTATTCGATGGTGATGCGCTCTAGCTGTCCCTCGCCGAGTTGGGCTTGTAGGCGACCTAGCCGCTCGGCCAGCACGAGATAGGGCTGGAGCTTGCCGTGGATCTCGGGATCGACCGAAGGGGCGTTGACTGCGTTGCGAACGACGCGACCCATCAGCACATCGCCGACCTGCTCGGCCACCTGCAGGGCAACATTGGCTTGGGCTTCCTTGGTGGAGGCGGCCAAGTGCGGTGTGCAGATCACGCGGTCGTCAACCAAGAGGTCCACGAGGGTCGGCGGCTCTTCTTCAAAGACGTCTAAGGCGGCACCAGCGATCTTGCCCGAGTGTAAGCCGCGCAGGAGGGCGGCTTCGTCAATGATGCCGCCGCGGGCGCAGTTGATTAGATAGACCCCGTCTTTGCACTGAGCGATCTCGGCGTCGGAAATCAGGTGCTGGGTCTGGTCGCTAAGATGGGTGTGGACCGTGATGAAATCTGCGGCAGCGTAGATTTCGTCGAGGGATGTTAGATGCGCGCCGTAGGAGAGGGCCATCTCTTGGCCGATGTAGGGATCGTAGCCGAGGATCTTCATGCGAAAGGCCGTAGCGCGCTTAGCCACCTCCCTCCCCACTCGGCCCAAGCCGACCACGGCAAGGGTCTTGCCGGCTAGCTCGACGCCGACGAATTGGCTCCGCTCCCACAGCCCTTCTTTAAGCGTGGCCGTCGCCTGCGGGATGTGCCGCGCAAGGGAGGCTATGAGCGCAAAGGTGTGCTCCGCGGTCGATAGGGAATTGCCGCCCGGGGTGTTCATGACGATGATGCCGTGGCGCGTTGCCGCCTCTACGTCGATGTTGTCGAAGCCCGTGCCGGCGCGGCCAATAACTCGGAGGCGTGGCGCAGCGGCGAGCACCTCGGCCGTCACCGTAGTTGCACTGCGCACGACGAGTCCCTCGTAGTCGCCGATGCAGTCTAGGAGCGCACTCGGCGACAATCCGCTGCGCACATCTACTGCGACCCCGTCATTGGCTTCGAGAATCTCGACGCAGCGGGGGTCCATCTTATCGCTGATCAGTACCTTCAAATGGTCCTCTTTAGGTTGCGTTGCCAGCTAGCGCCTCGGCGATCCACTCTGTAATGTCATCCTGCCCGCGGCCATCGACTGCCGAGAACGGCACAAAGGAAAGGCCGGCGAGAGATCCTTGGGAATCGAGTTGGTCGAATAAGTTTTGCAGCTTGTTGCGCGACAGTTTGTCCGCTTTGGTAAAGACCAGCAGAAAAGGCTTATCGAGGGCGCGCAAATGGTCGATCATCTGCTGGTCCAGATCGGTGGGACCGCGCCGGGCATCGATGAGCTGCAACACCGCGCACAATGCTGCGCGATTGGCCATGTAGCTGCGGATGAGCTGGCCGAGTTGTAAGCGCAAGCCCACGCCGCCGCGCACGTACCCATAGCCAGGCAGATCGACCAAGTAGAACTGCTCATTGGCTAGGTAGTAGTTCAACTGCTGGGTCTTGCCGGGTACCGTGCTGGTGCGCGCCAGCTTCTTGCGCTGTACCAACCTGTTGATCAGCGAGGACTTGCCGACGTTGGAGCGCCCCACTAAGGCGATTTCAGGCAAGCCGTCCACGGGCAAATCGGCCGTGCGGACCGCGCCAATTTTGAATTCGACCGAGGAAAAGCGCATCGCCGGGGCTTGGAGATTAGGCGCGTTTGCGCTGTATCTCTTCGTCTTCGCTGCTGTACTGTTCGATCCCGCGCTCGATCATCTCGCCCGTAACTTGCAGACGCGTCACGCCCTCTTGAGAGGGAATATCGAACATGATGTCCATCATGGCCTGCTCTAGGACGGAGCGCAGGCCGCGGGCCCCCGTGCCCTTGTGAACGGTCAAGGCCACTATCTTGCGCAGGGCTTCCTCGGTGAACTCGACCTCGACTCCGTCCATGGCGAAGAGCCGCTGCGACTGCTTGATGATGGCGTCGTGCGGCTCGGTGAGGATGCGGAGCAAGTCGTTCTCGGCGAGCTCGTCCATGGTGGTGATGACAGGTACGCGGCCGACAAATTCCGGGATCATGCCGTAGGCGAGCAGATCTTCGGGCTGCACCAGCGGCAATACGTCTAAGGTGTCGGAATCGCGTTCATCGTCGCTGTCGGCTCCAAAGCCCATGGTGCGCTTGCCGACCCGTTGACTGATGACCTTGTCTAGCCCCTCGAAGGCTCCGCCGCAGACGAAGAGGATGTTGCGGGTATCCATCTGGATCATCGGCTGCTCAGGGTGCTTGCGGCCCCCCTTGGGCGGGATGTTAGCGGTGGTGCCCTCCAAAATTTTGAGCAGTGCTTGCTGCACACCCTCGCCCGACACGTCGCGGCCGACCGAAGGCGTGGCACTCTTGCGGGCAATTTTGTCAACCTCGTCGAGATAGAGGATGCCCCTTTCGGCGCGGGGCACATCGTAATCGGCCGCTTGCAAAAGGCTCACGAGGATGTTCTCCACGTCCTCGCCCACGTAGCCGGCCTCGGTGAGAATGGTAGCGTCGGCAATGGAGAAGGGAACTTGCAGGAATTTTGCGAGAGTTTTGGCCAATTCGGTCTTGCCAGTGCCGGTGGGGCCGATGAGCATTACGTTGCTTTTTTCGAGCTCCACCTCGTCTAAGTCAACTTTGGTGCGGATGCGCTTGTAGTGATTGTACACGGCGACCGCGAGGATTTTCTTGGCCCGCTCTTGGGCGATCACGTATTCGTCGAGAAAATCTTTGATTTGAGTCGGCCTGGGCATCTCGGCGGTCTCCCAGGGGAGGGTTTTTTGCCGCTCTTCGGCCAAGACGTCGTTGCACAGCTTGACGCACTCGTTGCAGATGTGGACCTGGGGGCCGGTTATGATCTTGTCAACTTGGTTGTGGCTGCGCCCGCAGAACGAGCAGCGCGGATCGCTTTGGGGGGGCCGACGGCGCAAAACAAGCTCCTAGATTGGGGAAGGGGCTACCTCGACGCGCGATGGAGCGATGATCTCGTCGATGATGCCGTATTCGACGGCTTCTGCGGCCGACATGAAAAAGTCGCGCTCGGTGTCGCGCTCAATGCGCTCCAGCGGCTGCCCGGTACAATCGACTAATACCTCGTTGATCTGCTGGCGCATGGCGATGATCTCGCGGGCGTGGATCTCCATGTCGGCGGCTTGGCCGCCAATGCCGCCCATGGGCTGGTGCAGCAAGACGCGGGCGTTGGGCAGAGCTTGGCGCTTGCCTTTGGTGCCGCCGGCCAATAGCACGGCTCCCATGCTGGATGCTTGGCCGATGCAGATCGTGGATATGTCGGCGGCCACGTATTGCATGGTGTCGTAGATGGCCATGCCCGCCGAAATCAGCCCGCCAGGGGTATTGAGATAGAGCGCGATATCCTTTTTGGGATCTTCAGAGGCGAGAAAGAGCATCTGGGCGATGATGAGATTGGCGATCGCGTCATTGATGGGAGTGCCGGCGAAGATGATGCGGTCCTTGAGCAGCCGCGAGTAGATGTCGTATGAGCGTTCTCCTCGGCCGGTCTGTTCGATGACCATTGGAATCAGCGACATGATTTATACCTTTTCCTCTTTGATTTCGGCTTTGGCGATGAGCAACTCGATGACCTTTTGATCTTCCAACTCGCGGCGCAGTCCCTCTGCGTTCTGCAAATCGGTGGGTTGGATGCCAGCGCGGGCGGCGGCGAATTGGGCAAATTCTTCGTCCGTTACTTCGACCCCGGCTTGTTGGCGCACGCTTTCGAGTAGTAGATAGCTCTTGAGTTGGCGCGTGGCTTGGGCGCGCTCTTCGTCGCTGTGGTCGTGGTCGTGGTCGTGGTCGTGGTCAGCCTGCTCTCGTTCGAGCGATTCGAGGTAGTTATCGACCATGCTGTCGGGCAGTTCAAAGTCGTTTTTTAGGATGAGCTGGTTGATCAACTCGCTGCGCAGGCGCTGTTGGGCCATGTATTCCCAGCGCTGTTGGATCTGCTCGCTGAGGTGCTGGCGCAAGTCGGAGAGGGTCTGGAACTGTTCGCCGAGGTCCTTGGCGAACTCGTCGTCGAGTTCGGGCAGGGTGCGCTCGCGCACCTCGTGGGCTGCTACTGCGAAATGCGCGGTCTGGCCGGCGAGATGGTCGTTGGGCAGGTCCTCGCGGTAAGCGAAGCGGACCTTGCGCTCTTCGCCAGCGCTCATGCCGACGAGGGCCTCTTCAAACTCGGGGCTGAGGGCGTCCTCGTCGCCGATGAGGATGTGGCGCTTCTCGTACTTATCGCCAATGACGGGCAAGCCGCTGTCGTCGAGGCGCTGCAAATCCGCGACGAGCACGTCGCCGTTGGCCAATGGCCGCTCGACGGCTTGTTCGGTGGCGTGGCGGCGGCGCAATTCCTCTAGGTGCTCGCCGATTTCCTCGTCGGCCACCTCGTGCACCATGCGGGTGGCGGCGAGATTTTCGTAGTGCTCAGCTTCGATCTCGGGCCAGATGTCGAAATCTGCGGTGAACGTTAGGCTTCCCCCCGGCTCGTGGTCGAGTTGGGAGATTTTGGGTGGTGCGGCCGGTCGCAGGCCGGCCTCGCGCGTGGCTTCTTCTAGTAGCGAGGGGAGGAGATCGCCGAGGACTTCGCCGCGGATGGAACTGCCGAAGCGCGCCTCGACGATCCTGAGCGGCACTTTGCCCCTGCGGAAGCCCGGGATCTCCAGCCGCTTTTGGTAGCGGCGCAGGGCCTTATTGACGGCGTCGTCGATGCGCGCGGCTTCGACTTCGACGGTCAACTCGCGTGCCCACTGCCCCTTCTCTGTGACCTGTGTCTTCACGAAACGCAACCTTTACAAGGCTAGGACGCACCGCCAAATCGCAGGCCGTGCGCTCATTTATTCATGGTGCGAAAGGGGGGACTCGAACCCCCATGCCCTTTCGGGCACTAGATCCTAAATCTAGCGCGTCTACCAGTTCCGCCACTTTCGCTGTACCGGATAAATCTGCGCCTAAGGAGGGTTACAGCCCAAGCGCGAAGGATAATATCAGGATTTATACTACTGGGTCAAGGGATCTGCCAAGCGTCCATGCGGCTCTCAAGGTGGGTGCGCAACTCGGCTATGGGCACCCGCTCTTGAGCCATGGTGTCGCGAGCGCGCACGGTGACGGTCTGGTCCGTTAGGGTGTCCGAATCGACTGTTAGGCAAAACGGCGTCCCCACTTCGTCCATGCGCCGGTAGCGGCGACCGATCGCGCCGCCCTCGTCGTAAGAAACCCGCATGTAAGGTCGGAGGTCCTCGGCGATTTGCCGGGCGATGGCGGGCATGCCGTCGCGCTTGACGAGGGGCAATACCGCCGCTTTGAGCGGCGCAATGCGCGGGTGAAAGCGCATTACTACCCGGGTTTCGCCCCGGACCTCTTCCTCGTGATATGCTTCGACTAGGCAGGCCATTAGCGTGCGGCTGGCCCCTATTGAGGTTTCTACGACGTAGGGCACGAACTTGGTGCGCTGTTCCTCGTCGAAGTACTTGAGCTGTTTGCCCGCAAACGCTTCGTGCTGCGACAGGTCGTAGTCGCCGCGATTGTGGATGCCTTCGATCTCGCCCGGGCCAAAGGGAAACTCGTACTGGACGTCGAAGGCGGCGCGGGCATAGTGGGCTAGTTCGTCGCCTTGGTGTTCGTGCCAACTCAACTTGCGTTCGGGCAGGCCGATTTGCGCGAACCACTTCCAGCGCTCCTCGCGCCAATAGTCGAACCACTCGTCTTGAGTGCCCGGCGCGACGAAGTACTGCATCTCCATCTGTTCGAATTCCCGAGTGCGGAAGAGGAAGTTCTTGGTGTTGATCTCGTTGCGGAATGCCTTGCCGATCTGGGCGATGCCAAAGGGCAGCTTCTGGCGCGTGGCCGCCTGTACGTTGAGGTAGTTGACGAAGATGCCTTGGGCCGTCTCCGGGCGGAGAAAGACGCGCGCACTGTCGTCTTCGAGCGGGCCGACGAAGGTCTTGAACATCAGATTGAATTGCCGCGGGTCGCTCAGTTCGTTGCCCTTAGGGCTTTTGATGTTGCGCTCGCGCAGTAGCGCGCCCATCTCCTCGGCGCTCAGGCCCGCTACTTCGATACCGTTTTCTTCGAGGAGTTGGTCGAGCCGAAAGCGCTCGTTGGTCTTGCGATCTTCGACCATGGGGTCGGTAAAGCTATCGACGTGGCCCGACGCCTCCCACACCCGCTGGTTCATGAGGATGCTGGCGTCGATGCCCTCTACGTCCTCTCGGTAGGTCATGGCCTTCCACCAGACCTCTTTGATGTTGCGCAACAGCTCGACGCCCAAAGGGCCGTAATCCCAGCAGCCGTTGAGGCCACCGTAGATTTCCGAGCTTTGGAAGATGAAGCCTTTGCGTTTGCACAGGGATACTAGTTTTTCCATTGCGTCGTCGGACATGAAAATCTCCAATAAGTTAGGCAGGTAAAGCGGCCTTGTTGAGGCCATCGAGAAAGTCGAGCGATTTGAGCCGGCTGTGTTCGCCCCCGTGGTACTCTAGAAAGCTGCGCAAGGCCATGCGGATCTCGCCGCGCTGGGAAGGGGCTTGGGGGAGAGCCTCCTTGCTGTAGGTTCTAAGACCTTGGAGGTCGGCGAGAAAGCGCAAGCTGTGCTGCGCTAAGCGCACTCCGTTCCCGGGGCCGCAGGCGGAGCACAGGCCGCCCCCTAGGGCTGCGCTGAACCACGACGAGGGGCCGACTAGTTCGCGTTGACAGGTGATGCACTGGCGCAGTTCCGGGCGGTAGCCGAGGGCTGCCGCGGCGCGGAGTTGGAAGTACCAGAACAGCGATTCGACCTGTTCTGGCTCTACCTCGGCGAGTCCGTGCAATACTCCAGATAGACACTGGTAGAGCCGGGGGTTGTTTTCGCCCTCGATCGTCAGGCGGTCGACTAGTTCGCAGGCGGCGCTGCCAAAGGAAAGCCGCTCTAGGCTTTGCGATAAGTCGGGCGCTGGTTTGAGCAGGGCGCATTCGCTCAGGGTTTGCAGATCGCGGGTTTCTTTGACGTAGCAGACGGCTTGGACCTCGGTCATCAGGCCAAGCGCGGCCCCGAACCGGCTCTTGGGCTTGCGGGCACCCCGAGCCATGGCCTTGAGTTTGCCGCATTCCTGAGCATACAACGTCACTAGGCTGCTGGTCTCGCCCATGCGCATGGTGCGCAGCACGATGGCACGCGTTTTGACGATAGTGCGCGGCACGGCGTCACTCGCCTTCTTCCGCAGGCAGGGGGATGACCACCTCGCCCGGTTTGACCAAGCCGAGATCTTCGCGCGCGACTCTTTCGATGAAATCGATGTCGCTTTCGAGCAGTTTTAGCACTTGGCGCAAGCTGTCAGTTTCGGTTTCTAGTTGTTTCACTTGGGCTTCGAGTTCCGCGAGGGTCTTCTCCTCCTGCCACACCTTGTAGAACAGCCCGTTGCCAAAGGCTATGTACGCCACTAGAGCGAGGAAGGCGATCAGCAAAATTTTGGCTGTCTTAGTCAAGTCGATTTTAGAATAAGACGAGGTCGTCGCGGTGGATGACTTCTTGGGCGGGGCGGCCTAGTGCATTTGTGACTTCGGGCGAGTTCATGCCTAATATGCGGCGCAGTTCAGAGGCTGAGTAACGGCACAAGCCCCGTCCCAGCTTCTCGCCGCGCTCGCCGATCACCTGCACTACGTCGCCAGCGGCAAACTCGCCCTCGCAGGAGACGACCCCCACCGGAAGCAGGCTCTTGTCCTGCTCGGCGATGGCGCGTTGGGCGCCGCGGTCAATCACTGCGCTGCCGCGACACTGGCTGGCAAAGCCGATCCAGCGATGCCGACTATTGAGCTTGCGACCGGTCGGCAGAAAGAGCGTCCCCTGTTCGCAGCCAGCGAGGATGTGGCGCAACCTGTGTTTGCGTCCGTGCGCGATGACCGCCATTTCGCCGCAGGCCATCAAGAGCCGAGCGGCCCGTAGTTTGGTCGTCATGCCGCCACTGCCGCGGCCGTCGAGCGAGCGGCCAATCATTCCCTCTGGGTCGAGGATGTCTTGGGTCACTTGGTTCACTAGCTTGCCTTCGGGGCCGCGCGGGCCAAAGGAGTCGTAAAGCCCCTCGACATCCGAGAAAATGACCAGCATATCCGCTCGGATCAGGTTCGTTACATAAGCGGCGAGCATGTCGTTTTCCCCGATCTGGCGCCGGAGCTCGGCAACGGCAACGCTGTCGTTTTCGTTGATTAGGGGTACGGCCCCATAGGCAAAGAGATTGCGAAAGGTGTTTTCGAGGTTTACGTAACGATAGCGGTCGCCGAGGATGTCCTCGGCGGTTAAGAGCACTTGGCCGATGGGCACGCCTTGGCGGCGGAATTTGTCCTTGTAGATATCCATCAACAGGACTTGGCCGATGGCTGCGAGAGCTTGCAGTTGGGCGATGTTGTCTGGGCGTCTATCCAACTCCATCCGCCCCATGCCCGCGGCCACCGCTCCCGAGGTGACGATCGCAACCTCCAAGCCCTGTGAGCGCAGTTCGATTACGTCCTCGACGAGTTGGCTGACGACCTCGTCGTCGAGCTTGTGGCACTGAGTGGTCAGGGCGCTGCTGCCGATCTTGACTACCAGCCGCTGCACCTCGCTCATCAGGGCCTGCCGCGACACTTCGCTTGCTTCGGTCACTGGCGCACCATTACCCCGCGCTCGCGCAGAAAGCTCTTAACTTCGGGAATCGAGTAATGCTGGAAGTGAAAGATGGAGGCCGCCAACGCGGCACTGGCCTCGCCCGTGGTCAACACCTCGTGGATGTGGTCGAGGTTGCCGGCGCCGCCCGAGGCGACGATGGGTACACCCACGCGGCGCGCCACTGCTTGGTTTAGTTCGAGGTCGTACCCAGCGCGCGTCCCGTCGGCGTCGATGCTGTTGAGCACCAACTCGCCTGCTCCGCGATCGACGAGGGCCTCCACCCACTCTAGGGCGTCGATGCCGGTGGCCTTGCGCCCGCCGTTGATGTACAGCTCCCACGATGGCGGTTCGTCGGGTGTGGTCGGCCGCCTGAGCGCGTCGATAGCTGCGACAATGCACTGCGAGCCGAAGCTCTCCGCGCTTTGGTTGATGATTTCCGGCGAGTACACATGGGCCGAGTTGATCGAGACCTTGTCGGCACCGGTCTTGAGAATGTGGCGCACGTCCGCGAAGGTGCGAATACCGCCGCCGACCATTAGGGGAATGAATACCCGCTCAGAGACTTGGCGCACGAGGTCCATAACAATGGCGCGGCCATCGGCCGAAGCCGTGATGTCGTAGAAGACGAGTTCGTCTGCGCCTTCGGCGTCGTAGCGCGCGGCGAGCTCAACGGGATCGCCGGCATCGCGGTCGGCCGAAAAACGCACTCCGCGCACGTTGCGGCCGTTTTTGACATCTAGACAGGGAATGATTCGCTTAGCGAGCATAATCTCTCTTAGCCCAAGCGCACGAAGTTGTCGAGAATACGCAAGCCGTGAGCTTGGCTCTTTTCTGGATGGAATTGTACGCCAAAGACGCGCCCGCTTCCGGCAATCGAGGTGTAGTCAATTCCGTAGTCGGTCGTAGCGACGCAATCGTCTTTGTTTTCGTTTACCACGTAGTACGAATGGACAAAATAAAAAAAACTTCCTTCGGGTACGCCCTCTAAAAGCGAGACTTGGCGCTTGATGGCGACTTGGTTCCAGCCGATGTGCGGCACCCGCTCGGTAGGAGGAAACCGCACGCATTTACCCGGCAGAATTCCGAGGCCGCGATGAGTCCCCATTTCCTCACTTTCCTCGAACATGAGCTGCAATCCCATGCAGATGCCCAAGAAGGGTTTGTCGGCCGCGAGACCCTCGGCGATGGCCGTGTCCCAACCGGCGGTCTGCAAGTTGTGCATGGCATCGCCAAAAGCTGCATCCCCAGGCAATACGAGATGTGTGGCTGCGCTTAGGCGCTCGGGGTCTTCAACGATCTCGGCTTCATAGCCGAGGAATTCGAAGGCTTTCTGCACGCTGCGCAGATTGCCCATGCCGTAGTCGATGACTGCAATCACGATTGCCCCAACTCGGCAGAGCGCTCAGTCGCGGCTAGCACGGCGCTAATCAGGGCGTCGCGCAGGCCCTTTTCTTCTAGCTTGTGCAGCCCGGCGGCCGTAGTTCCGCCCGGCGAAGTAACTTGGTCTCTGAGCACGGCCGGATGCTCGCCGCTTTCGAGTACGAGGCGTGCGGCACCGAGCAGAGTTTGCGCGGCGAGTGTTAATGCGGTTTCGCGCGGCAGGCCGGCGCGCACGCCGCCGTCGGTGAGGGCTTCGATAACGGTGTAAGCCCAAGCTGGGCCGCTGCCGGAGAGTCCTGTAACGGCGTCCATGAGGCTTTCGGCGACCTCGACTGTAGTGCCGACTAAGTCGAAGAGAGAACGCACTAGCGCCACCTGCTCTGCGCTGGCAGCGCGACCAGTGCAGAGAGCGCAAGCCGCACCCCGCACCTTCACCAGTGTCTGCGGCATGACGCGCACCACGGGCATTTGCGCGGGCAGTAGCTCTTCGAGCCGGGCGGTCGATACGCCGGCCATAAGCGAGACGACGACCTGCTGGGTGCTAAAATGCGCGGCTAGCGCCTTCAGGACGGGAGCGGCCACTTGCGGCTTGAGCACCAACACGACCAAGTTCTGACCGCGGACCGCATCTGCGGAGTCCGTACTGGTGTGGACGCCCAACGCCGACAAACCTGCGAGGGCTTCCGGTCTGATGTCAGCTGCGGTTATCTGACCCGCAGGAAGCTGACCAACCAAACCTTCAATCAGCGCCCGACCCATGTTGCCGGTACCCACAAACCCCAATTTGCTTTTTTCGATCATCAATTTTTAGACCTCAAAATACGACAAACCCCAAGCACAAAATTAAAATGCCCGTTTTCGTAAATTATGTCAAACGTCCCTAGTGAGAGCGTTTTCCCCTATGAAAAAGCTACATTTTTGCTTGACTTATACTGCCCTCGTACTATATTGGAAAGATAATGTTGTAGCTGCACAAAACGGGTAGAATCGGCCTTAAACTTCACGAGGCGGAAGAGGCCGAGAAACCAAATTCTTAAACAACCCCCTTCCGTGGGTTTTATCCCTACAGCCAAAGGAGAACTTTGTTATGGCGAAGAAGAAGCCTGTTGCCAAGAAGAAGGCTGCTGCCAAGAAGAAGGCCGCTGCCAAGAAGAAGGCTGCTGCCAAGAAACCCGCCGCTAAGAAAGCTGCTGCCAAGAAAGCTACTGCTAAAAAGAAGGCTGCTCCTAAGAAGGCCGCCGCCAAGAAGAAGGCTGCTCCTAAGAAAGCTGCCGCCAAGAAGAAGGCTGCTCCTAAGAAGGCCGCCAAGAAGAAGGCTGCTCCTAAGAAGGCTGCCGCCAAGAAGAAAGCTGCTCCTAAGAAGGCTGCCGCCAAGAAGAAAGCTGCTCCTAAGAAGGCTGCCGCCAAGAAGAAGGCTGCTCCTAAGAAAGCTGCCGCCAAGAAGAAGGCTGCTCCTAAGAAAGCTGCTGTCAAGAAGAAAGCTGCTCCTAAGAAGGCCGCCGCCAAGAAGAAGGCTGCTCCTAAGAAAGCTGCCGCCAAGAAAAAACCCACTGCGAAGAAAAAGGCGAAGCGCAAGCCCAATCCTGCTTTTATGAGGCCCTTGCAGCCCGACGCCGCCCTTGGGGCCATAGTCGGCAACAAGCCATTACCGCGTACTCAGATTACCAAGAAAATCTGGGCATACATCAAGAAGAATGGTCTGCAAGACCAGAAAAACAGGCGCATGATCAATGCCGACGATAAGCTTCGGGCCGTCGTAGGTGGCGCGAAGAAAGTGAGCATGTTTGATCTGACCAAGCATGTTAGTGAGCACGTGGAATAGCTACTCCTGAGCAAGACATCGCAGTCCAGTGACATTGGAGAGGGATTCCCAGCGGGGAGTCCCTCTCTTTGTTACATTCCCCTCGCGTCTATGACTCCTGAATTCTTTGAGCTAATCCTATCCGTCAGTGTCGTCCTCGTTGTATCCTGTGTTTGTTCGCTCTTGGAAGCTGCGCTCTACTCGCTGCCCGCCAGTCAAATCGAAATGCTGGCCGACCAAGGGCGCACTTCGGGCAAGATCCTCAAGAGCCTGCACGCGGATATCCAGCGCCCCATCTCGGCCATCCTCACGCTGAATACCTTGGCCCATACTGGCGGTGCTGCCATTGCCGGTGCCGCCTTTGTTGGAGTATTTCCGCGGTCTTGGGAGACGTACTTTATCATCGCCTTCTCGCTGGCGGTACTCATCTTTACGGAGATTCTTCCCAAGACGGTGGGCGTGGTGCATGCCCGCGTTCTCGCTCGGTTTATAGCTCGCCCGATCCAGTGGCTGGTATGGCTGTTCGCGCCCTTTATCTGGCTCAATAAATTCATCGTTCGGCTCATCACCGCTGGGGCGCCCGACGTGCCGGAGGTAGTGCCGGAAGAGATTGAGATTATCGCGCGGATGAGCCGTCGATCCGGTGCCATTTCTCACGACCAGGAGCGCGTCATCCAAAACATCCTCAAGCTCGACGAATTGCGGGCGCGCGATATAATGACCCCGCGCACAGTAGTCCACTGCCTCGACCGCGATTTGACCTTGGCTGAGGCCCGCGCACAGTCTGGTAGCTGGGACCACAGCCGGGTGCCCCTCTATCAGGGAGAGCGGGAAAACATCGTCGGCTTGGTGCTGCGGCGCGATGCGTTCAGCGCCTTGGCCGATGGCCGCGATCAAGCCAAGCTCTCCGAGGTAGGCCGCTCTATCCATTCGGTGCCCGAGTCGGCGCGGGCTAGTCGCCTACTCGAAGAATTCATCCAGCGGCGCGAGCACCTTTTTGCCGTCGTCGATGAATACGGTGGTTTTGCCGGCATTGTTACCTTGGAGGACGTGATTGAAGAAATCGTCGGCCAGGAAATCGTCGGCGAATTCGATCCGGCCGTCGATATGCAGGAGCGAGCGCGGCAGGAGCGCCAAGATCTGACGGACTCAGCGCCGGAATGAGCCCGTCTGTTTTCACCGCGTCTTTTTTTGCCTAAGTTTTTACCTGCTGTTAAAACCCTCTCAAAAAGGAGTATCTACGGAAGATGAAAGCGCTCGTTGCGCTCGCGGACGGCACCGTCTTTGAGGGCCGTGCCCTTGGCCGCGGGGGTGAGTGCCTCGGCGAAATGGTCTTCAATACCAGCATGACCGGCTATCAGGAAATTCTTACAGATCCCTCCTATGCCGGCCAGATCGTCACCATGACGTACCCACTCATAGGCAATTACGGGATCACACCCGAAGACGACGAATCGGCGCGGCCTCAAGTCCGCGGCTTCCTGATGAAAGAGTGCTCTCGCCTGCCGAGTAGCTGGCGTGCGCACCAGAGCTTACCCGATTATCTCGAAGAGCACGGCGTTTTGGGCATCGAAGGCATCGATACCCGCGAGTTGACTCGCAGAGTGCGCATTGAGGGCGTGATGGACGCTGCCATTTCCACCACAGATCTCGACCCGGACAGTTTAGTCGAAAAGGCGCGCGCTTGGTCTGGACTTGTCGGTGTGGACATGGTAGCCGCTGTTAGCTGTTCTGCACCCTATGTCGAAAGCCCCGAATCCCCGCGCTTCCACGTCGTCGCTCTAGACTATGGAATCAAACGCAATATCGTGCGCTGCTTGGTCGCTGCAGGATGCAAGGTGACGGTCGTGCCGGCCAAAACCACGGCCGACGAGGTCTTGGCCTTGGAGCCGGACGGCGTTTTTCTTTCCAACGGTCCGGGCGATCCCCGGCCCCTCCACTACGCGATCGAGACTTGCAAGGGCCTCATCGGCAAAAAGCCGATCTTCGGTATCTGCTTGGGCCACGAGATTCTCGGCTTGGCCTTTGGCGCGGAAATCTATCGCCTTAAGTTCGGGCATCGAGGGGCGAACCAGCCGATCAAGGAACGCGCCAGCGAACGGATCCTGATCACCTCTGAAAACCACGGCTGGGGCATTGCGGCCGACTCGCTGCCCGACTGCCTCGAAATCACTCGCCTCAACCTCAATGACAATTGCGTCGAGGGCCTGCACCACCGAGAGTTGCCCATTTTTTCCATCCAGTGCCACCCTGAGGCCTCGCCAGGTCCGCACGACAGCTTCCATCTGTTTAGCTACTTCGCCGAGCTGATGGAAGCGCACGCCTCTTAGGAAAGCACCCATCCAAAGGACCTTTCATGCCCGTAGTCCAACACGACGTCCTCAAAGACCTCTGCTATCGCATTTTTGCCGCTACTGGCATTCCCGCAGACGACGCTCTTATCGTCGCCGACCACGTCGTCGAAAGCCACCTGCACGGCCACGATTCGCACGGCACTTGGCTAGTCTCTGGCTATGCCCGCGGGATGAAAAACAACTACGTGCGCTGGGAAGAGACCGAAGTCGTGCGCGACACCCCCGTGCTCAGGGTCATCAACGGCAAGGGGGCCAACGGCATCGTCGCCGTCAATCGCGCCCTCGACATTGCCGTTGAAAAAGCACAAAACTCCACCTTTGGTTTTGTCGGTCTCAACCACATCACCCATATCTGCCGCCTCGGCGACTATCCGCCGCGGATCGCCGAAAGGGGCATGATCGGCATGGTTTGGCTCAATGGCGGTGGCTTATTCCTCGCGCCCTTCGGCTCGGCGGATCGCCGCTTGCGTCCCGAGCCTATTGCCTTTTCCGCCCCGCGCCAAAATGGTCCGCCGTTCATGCTCGATATGACCATGACCGTCGTGGCCGGTGGCAAAATTGTACAGAAGAACATTCGCCAGGAGCCGATGCCCGAGGGTTGGGTTATAGATCAGGAAGGCCAGCCCGTCACCGACGCCCAGCGCTATTTAGATGACGCCGAAGGCACCGGCGTCTTGCCATTGGGCGGCCTACAGTTTGGACACAAGGGCAGCGGACTGGCGATGATGGTGGAAATGTTGGTGGGGCCGCTCTCTCATGCGGGTTGCACCAAAGAAGGCGGCAATGGTGGTAACGGGATTATGGTCCTGGCGATCAATATCGAGGACTTTATCGACTTGGACTCGTACGAACGCGAAGTCGAAGAGATGGCCAAGTGGGTGTGCTCGGCTCGCCCCTTGCCTGGGTTTGAGAAAGTCTATGCGCCCGGCGACCTCGAACAGAAGACGAGGGCGCGACTGCTAGTCGAAGGTATTGATTTGCCGCAACCTACTTGGGATGAAATCGGCAAAGTGGCGGCGGAGTTGGGTGTAGAGATGCCTGTGCTATAGTAGGGGGCGGTTTGAAACCGCCCCCTACATCTATCGGTTCGGCCCAGATGCGTAACGTCAGCTAATAATCAGAAAAGTTTGAAATTGCCCGCATCCATGCAGTGCGCTTGGTGCATGAGCACGGCGTTCATCAACTCGATGGCCAGCCGCGACTCTAAGGTCGCGCCAGCGCGCACGCCCACGCAGGGATCGTGGCGGCCCTTGGCGAGTTGGAACTCGATTTCTTCAAGGTCTTTGCGCACGGAATTTTGGGGTCGGGCAATGGTGGCCGTGGGCTTGAAACTCAAGCGGCAGACGAGCGGCATACCCGTGGTCACGCCGCCGAGCAGGCCGCCGTGGCTGTTGCGCTGATAGCCGTCTTTGCGGATGGGATCGTTGTGCTCGCTGCCTCGGCGCGCAGACGAAGCGCGGCCCGTGCCTATTTCGCAGGCTTGCACGGCGTGCAGGCCGCCGAGGCTGCCCATCAGGCGCAACTTCAGGCTTTGGTACAGCGGTTCGCCGATGAGGGGAGGCACGTTGACGGCCACTACTTCGAGCGCCGCGCCGATAGAGTCTTGCTCTTTGCGGGTTTTGGCAATCAACTCGGCTGCTTGATGAGCGAAATCCGCATCCACCGTGCGGAGCGGTCCACGCTCTAGATCGCTTTCGAGGGCGGCACACGTTGCGGGAGACAAGTGCTGCCCGTCGGTTTCAGCTAGTTCGGCGACTCGCGTTGCGAGGGAAATGCCCGTCTCCAGCGGCCCGACTTGGCAGATCGAAGAGAAAATGGCCGTGCCGAAGTGCTCGGCTAGATAGAGGCGGGCGATGGTGCCGCCGATGACATCGGAGATGGTCGAGCGATAGCTGGAACGCCCGCCGCCGCGCACGTCGACAAAGCCCTGCGATTTGTAGTGCTTGACTAAGTCGGTATGCCCAGGGCGGACGTGGCCCTGCGGCCCAGTGAACTGCTTGTAATCGCCCGAGCGCTTGGCGGCTGAGAGCACGGCTGCGGCGATCGGCTCGCCCGTAGTGAAGCCCGCTTCATAGGTGTGCACCGGCGTCGCGTCTTCGTCTAGGTGCAAGTGCAGCGCCGGGCCGGATAGGAGTTGGTCGTGATCTTCTGAGTAGAGGCCGGATAGCAGGGCGACTTGGTCGTCTTCCCGTCGAGGGGTGCCCAGCTTGTTGCTGCCGGGGCGGCGGCGGTCGAGATAGTGCTGGATCTGGGCGCGCTCCACCCATAAGCCGGGGGGACAACCGAAGACCGTGGTGACAATTGCCGGCCCGTGCGATTCGCCTGCTCCGGCAACGCCAAAAAGCGGCCCGCCGAGTACTTCCATGCCAAAGGCTCCTTTGCCAAAGAGTGCAAAAAGGTACGGTTTTGCCCTGTGGTCGGCAATCGGCGCGCTGCAAGTTATAGGCTATACACAAGGGGCGAAAAAGCGATTTTTTTGTTATTTTTTAGCAACACAGAGAGGCGATTAATGGCAACCAACGAGAAGGAGCGCGGCGTTCCGAATGGCCGATGCAAGAAGCTCGAAGCTGAACTGCGCACGGAACTGATCGCGGCTCAAGAGCGGTTGCAGCAAGCTCGATTTCCAACTCTCATCGTCTTGGGTGGCTTCGCTGGTGCTGGTACGAGCGCGGCGAGCAACGCGCTCAGGCAGTGGATGGACTCGCACGGCATTGCGGTTTGCGCTTTTGAGCCGCCGTCTGCAGAGGAGCGCGAGCGCCCGGAGTACTGGCGCTATTGGCTCTCGCTGCCGCCGAAGGGAACCATCGGCATCTACTTGAATGGCTGGTACGATCGCCCGCTGCGCGACTTGGCGCATGGGCGCAGCGATGAGGTGGCTTTTGACCGCGCTGCCGACCGCATCACGGCCTTTGAGAATGAGCTCGTCGTCGATGGTGCGCTGCTGATCAAGCTGTGGGTCCACTTGGACAGAGAGGCGCGGCAGCAACGCATTGCGGACTTGGAGCAGAACCCGCGGACCCGCTGGCGGGTGAACTCGGATGCGAGAGAGGGCTTAAAGTACTACGGCGAGTTCAAACGAGCTGGTGATCGCTTACTGCAAAAGACCGATAACCGCGGCGCTCGTTGGCAGATTGTCGACGGCAGCGATCCTCACTACGCGTTGGCGGTGGGTCATGCCGTGCGCGACGCCATCGGCCAGCGTCTAGGCGAAAAGAAGAGCTGTCCCAAGCTCGTCGAATCAGACTGGCCGTCCGCGCCCAACGTGTTGACTCCATTGGACATGGAACAGCGGGTAGCCAAGAAGGAATATCAAGCCCTGCTCGAGCGATACCAAGGCCGGCTCTATCGCTTGACTCAGCAGGCGCGCCGCAAAGGCGTCTCGACCGTCTTGGTTTTCGAAGGGGCCGATGCCGCGGGCAAGGGCGGGATCATCCAGCGCCTGACTGCCGCCCTCGACCCCAGTATCTATCAGATCATCCAAGTTGCCGCTCCCACGGAAGAGGAACACGCCCAACACTACCTCTGGCGCTTTTGGCGTCCCCTGCCGCACGCAGGCCGGATGGTGATTTTCGACCGCAGTTGGTATGGCCGGGTGTTGGTCGAGCGCGTCGAAGGCTTTGCTGACGAAGCGGCTTGGCAGCGGGCGTACGGCGAAATCAACGATTTTGAGGCGCAGCTAACAGACCACGGCGCGGTGGTGGCCAAGTACTGGATTCACATAGACAAGGACGAGCAACTGCGGCGCTTCAAGGCGCGGCAGGTGACGCCGCACAAGCGCTGGAAGATCACCGACGAAGACTGGCGCAACCGAGAGAAATGGGACGAGTACGAGGTCGCGGTTGACGACATGGTAGCTCGCACCCACACGTCCGCCGCTCCTTGGACCTTGGTGGAGGGCAACGACAAACGCTTCGCCCGTCTCAAGGTCATCGAGACGTTTTGCCAGCAGCTAGAGCAGGCGCTCGCTAACGGATAGTGGGCTTGGCCGTAGGTTGCCGTAAGGAGAGACTTGAGGAAATGGCTAGGGTGCAATTTCAGCGCAACAAATACATTTCCGGTCCGGTGGGCGAGAGTTGAAGACTTGCGCGTTCAATCGAACTATTGCCAGAACGCATCCGCTACGGTTCATACAGCGTTCGATTCGAGAGCTGGGAATTACCGCTATCTAGGGCAGGTCCTTGAAGTTCCCAAGGATCAGTACGAAGCCTGCGTGCAGCAGATGCGCGACCGCATCGCACAGGGCAAGGTTCCAGGCGTTGCGGATACCGAGACCGCGGCAGCGCTGGTCAAGCAGGGCGCGGTGACCTATACGCAGGCCCGGAACATGGCTCGTGCAGGGAATGTTGATTGCTTGATTTTTGATGCAAAAACGCAACGTGTGACCGCTACGGGTGCGTTGGCGGTCTCGTCTATTATTACCTATGCCCAAGACCTCCACGGCGGCACGAGTAGCCCGGCAGCAGTCAGAGCGGCGTTCCAATCCGCACTCGATCCTCAAAGCAATGGCAGCCATGCGCTTATAACAAGCATCGTTAACGCCCCGTGGTTGCCTTCTTTCGCCAGCATCCAGTTGTTGCGTTCTAAGAATGCTGCTATTGGAGTAGCAGCCATGCGCAATGGAACAAGGGCCTTATGGCGTACCTTAAATACTGAGGGCGGGCGCGAGGTTATCCAGCGCATTCCCGGCTTGCTCAAGGTGAGCAGCACCGCCCGCTTGGCCGCTGATAGTGGGCGCGAGGCGGTCCAGCGTATTGCCGCTGGATCACTTGGGAGAGCGGTCTCTGGGGCTGGCGCATTCAATCACGTATCCAGACTCCTCCGTTCCAATGCTATAACCGCGGTCATAACAACCGTGGTGACAAGTGCTCCAGACTTCTACCGAGCCGCTTTCGTCGGTTCTATTTCTTGGCGGCAGTTTGCCAAGAACGCCACAGTGAATGCGGCCGCCGTTGCAGGGGGTGTTGGCGGCTGGGTCGGCGGCACGGCCGTAGGGGCCACCGTTGGCAGTGCAGTGCCTTTTATTAGCACGGCTATAGGCAGTTTTATCGGTGGCGTCGTAGGTGGATTGGCAGGTGGCACCGGGGCGCAGTTTTCGGCCAAGGCTATTGCCGATCGCGTGGTTGACGACGACGCAAAGGATCTGATTACAGCAATGGAAGATGAGGTACAATTGCTGGCAAGCGAGTACATGCTCACGGAAAACGAGGTTGAACAAATCGCGGCGGTAGTTGGAGAGACCGTGAATCCGAAGTGGCTGCGCAGCATGTACAAGGAGACGAACAAACCCGCTAAGGCCCATGCCCGTCGCAGCTTTATCCGCACTAGGTTTGAACCAAAATTTGCAGCAATCATTCAAAAGCGGCCAAGAGTTACGCCTCCTTCAGTTGAAGAACTAGGTTTAGACGATGTTGACTAGGGCATCCACAAAAGTCGCCCTATTTCTCCTGCATCCGCACCGGCGATGCCGCTAGCCCGTCGGTCTTTATCACCTCGTCGTTTTTATTAACCTGACCAAATTCCAGCACGCCCGTGGGGCAAGACTGCACGCAGGCGCTACAGCGCACGCACTGCGGGTCGGCCATGGGCAGTCCCTTGTTGGCGAAGTTCATAATGTCGATGCCCTGGTGGCACACCGAGGTGCAGACATTGCAGGAGATGCACTTTTTCTTGTCGGCGAGGATGCGGAAGCGGCTGAAGCGCGCGTACACGTGCATCAAGGCCGCCAGCGGGCAGGCGAAGCGGCACCACATCCGGCCGCTGAAATGCCAGTATAGCCCGACGCCTAAGATGCCGGCCAGCAGCAGATCGACTGACCACACGTAGTTGAGAAAAGTCAGCGGGAAGGGCAGGTTGCCCCAGTTTGTACCCTTGCCCATAAATAGCCCCATGTAGGCCCCGTTGATCCAGTGATCGTGCGGCAAAACCCAGCCCACTAGGCGCAAGATCAGCAGCACGCTGGCCAATAGCAGTGCGACCTGCCCCACTATGTTCACCTTGTTCCACACCATGCCGTGCGGCATCTTGTGCCGGTGATTGTCGCCCATAGTTTCGGCCAAGGCACCGCACGAGCAGATCCAGCCGCAGTAGGCCCCTTTGCCCCAGAAGTAGATTATCAGCGGGATGATGACGAAGGTCTGCACGAGGCTAATCGCCAGCCACCACCACAGCGGTTCGCTAGTGAAGACGTTCCAAAAGAACAGCGGCCAAGCGAGGATTAGCCCCAGAGATCGCCAGTATTCGCGCCCGTGCTCGGCCCATTGCGACTCGGGGAACAGGCCATCGGCCAGCGGCTTGAGCCAAGCCCCCTCGTCGAACCAGCCATTGTACCCCGCCCAGGGCAAAAACACATAGGGCAGCAGAAAGAGCGGAATGCACTGGACCGCCATCAGCGTCAGCGTCTGCACCTTGATGTACGGCGTGCGCCGTCGCTTTATGCGCTGCAAGCCGAATAGAATGACGCACAGGCAATAGGCCAGCGAGTAGTAGAAACTCGGCTGGGTCATCGACACCTGTATTGTGTCCCACAGGGTCTGGGCGGCCGACGGTGCCGCTAGGTTGAAGGGGAAGAGATTGGCTTGATCGAACCACTTCTTGACCGGAATGCCCGCGTCGGTCTTCCAGTGATAGATGAAAACTGCCGCCAGCAGGATGAGCCCCAGAGACAGCCAACGCTTAGGGCTCCACTCGCCGTTGATTTCCACGCCGCTGCGTCTGAAAAAGTCGAGTGGGGCCTCGCGTCCGATCATGGAAAATACCGCGTCGTTGGGCAGGCTCAGTTCCTGGCCTTCGGCGTCTTTGAGCGCGACTGCGTCTTCCTCGATGCGCAGTACTTGGCTGGCCATCAGCAGGCGGATTGATCCCGCTTGGCGGCCCTGTTCCATAAAGGCACCGCTACTGGTCGTCACCCGCTCGGAAGAAGGAGTATCGACGGCTACGTCGGCCATTGGATCGGCCGCGAGCATGTTCAGCTTTTCGACGTTTTCGGGTTTAGGGCGAGAAAATTCGGGTTTGCGGTAGGAGACGGTCACTCGCCCGCCGCATTGGGCGATGGCAATGGCCGCCTCTAAGGCGCTGTCGCCGCCGCCGACGACGAGCACGTCTTTGTCGCAGAAGTCAACGGGATCGTGTAAGCGGTTGAAGACCTTGTCCAATTGTTCGCCCGGCACTCCTAGCTTGCGAAAGTTGCCCGAGCGCCCGATTCCGACGATCACGCGGCGAGCTTTGATATTCTCCTGGCGCGGGATTTCCAATTCAAAGAGGTCTCTACGCTTCTTTACCTGCTCGACCCGCGCTATAGTCGGCTCGATGCCTTGGGCGAGCGTCTGCTCGTGCAGTTCCTCGATCAGCGGCTCCTTGACCTCGGCACCAAAGCGGATCTGCCCGGCCGGTTCCATTTCGGTGGGATAGGTGTAAATGGGCTTGCCCTTGGGGAAATTGACCAGCGTGGAAAACGGCTCGGTCGCCTCCAAAAGCACAAACGACAGCCCGGCCTCCCGCGCCTCCAAGGCCGCGGACATGCCGGAAACACCCGCGCCGACAATCGCCAAGTCCAAGACATCCTCCTGTCCCCTACTGCGCTGGAATGCCTCGTCGGCTGTGATGTGCTGCACGGCCCGTGCACCCGTATCGGCTGAGAACTTCAACAGTGGAATCCCGGTTAGGTCGCCGACGATGTATAGCCCGGAGACATTGCTCTGCCCGTGCTCATCCACCCGCGGCAACTTCTCCACCACGCCGGCTGGCCACCGCAGGTGCAACCAGTTCAAATAGCGACTGAGAAAATTGCTCATGTAATCTCTCCCTAAGTTTTGTTGAGCAGATCAGCGCACCAAGACCATGCCCCGCGTTTGGACAAACCCGGCCGCTGGTGCTTCTAGCCGGTATAGGTACGCGCCGTTCGCTACCGGCTGACCGGCGTCGTCGCGCCCGTCCCAAGGCTGCAAGTATAGCCCAGCCGCTTGGTGATCTTCTACCAGCAAGCGCACTCGCTGCCCGGCCGCGTTGAACACGCTGAGCCGCACTGGCCCGGCTGCTGGAAGTTCGTACTGGATCAGCGTCTGCGCGTTGAACGGGTTGGGAAAATTTTGCCGCAAGGCAAAGCCCGCAGGCGCGGCGTCTAAGGCTTCGACGACTGCTGTGGCTTGCTCGATCTGCTCGATATCCTCTTGGCTGAGAATTCCCTCACCCGGCTGCCAGACCTCAGTATCGGGCCAGTAAGCGGTCCAGGCAAACCACATGGCATTGTAGGCGGGGACTTGCGCTAACCGCCGCCCCGCGAGCGGCCCTGCGATGGCTTCGCCGAGCATGTTCCAGCGCGAACCCGTCTCCGCATCCATGAATTCCACTGGCAGCGGCCCCTCGGACTCCACCTCGTAAAAGCTCAACGGCGTTTCATCGAGTTGGCTGAAATAGGCCAAGGCCGTGCGCGATGAGTAGTCAAATAGGACGACTACGGGGTCGTTGCCGATGAGGTCGTTGATCACCACGCCGTCGGGCATTAGCGCAAAGGGATATGCCTTGGTCTGGTCGTTGCGGCACAATCCCAACACTAGGTCCTTGGTCTCAAAGCGATAGTCGAATGCGCCGTCGTTGGTCGTGGGTGGGAAAAGCAGGAACTCATGGCTGGTGCGATAATCGCCGTAAGGGTAGAAGGTGTATTGATTTTCGTTGTAAGCTGGTCGCGAGTTGTAGTACTCCCAGCCGGTAGTGGCTTGTACCACGGTGGTGCTTGGGTACATCCGCTGCCACAGTGCCCACGTCGTCTCGACCACCGGCATCAGCTCCAAGCGGTCGCCGACTTGGGGCCCGTTGATGGCTGTGTAAATCATCTGCGGGTAGAGCGTTTCGTCGTCGCGTCGGTCGTACATGACCAAGTTGCTGTTGATCAGCAGCCCGGAGACCCCGAACTCGATTTGCGAGCCGTCGCTATCGGTGGCATTGAAAACTTGGCCGGTACCCGTAAGCGGGCACAGAGACACTACGACCGACTGGTCGCCAACGCGGTCGTTGATGATCTCGTTCCACCAGCCGATGTTGTGTGGATAGGCCCGTGGTTCGCCGTTGATGACGATCCCCATAACCACATCGTTTTCCTGTACGTAATTTACTTCGTTCGGTGCCACGAAAGTGGGGTTTGTCAGGGCCGGAATGCCGTCTTTGGCCACTCCACCGGAGACGAGGTGGCTGGTGAGAAAGCTCGGATCGTCGTAGCGGCCAGCTTCAGCCGGATAGATCGCTACCAGCAGCAGCAAAACGGACAGATAGCCATGTCGCATCGGATGCTCCTTTCGCTCAGTTCTGCGAGCCGGCGCGTTGAGGTTCGCGCGGTTTCCTTGCATAGCGCTCCCGCAAGATTCGCCGCATCACCTTGTTCGACGCGGTCCGCGGCAGCGATTCCACTACTACTATCTCGTGAATCTTGAACAGCGGATTGAGTTCCCGGCGGATCGTCTGCTGCATCGCGTTCCTTCGACTTTGCTCAGGACAGGCTTGCAAGCGGTCTCCGGCGTCATCCAGCACCGCGAAGATCACCAGGAGGCTCGGTCCGCCCCCCGGCGGCGGCGCTGCAATCGCTGCGGTCTCGACCACGCCCGGCATTGTATTCAAGGCTCGCTCGATCTCCGCGGAACTCACCATAATTCCGCCTAGGTTCATCACGTCATCGGCTCGGCCGTGGACTCGGTAGATGCCCGGGGCTAGTCGTTCGACTTGGTCGCCGTGGCGGCGTAGTGGTACCCCGTCCCGCTTGGGCACGCCCGCGTAGTACACTTCACGGTGGTCTCGATTGAGTACCCGAGTTGACATGCCAATGGCTGGCGGCACCAGAAAGACCTCGCCGCTTGCGCACTCCTGCCCGTCTTCGTCCAAAATCGCCAAGTCCGTTCCCAGCGCTGCCGAATTAAAGGTCGCGGGTGCGACCGGCTCGACTAGCGTGCTGAGCAAATAGCCGCCCGCCAACTCGGTGCCGCCGCAGTATTCGAGTATGGGCCGATACCCCGCCAGTGCCATCAGATAGTGCATGTCCTCGGGATTGGAGCACTCCCCGGTGGTACTGAAAGCTCGAATCGCCGAAAAGTCGATTCCCTCCATGCAGGCCGTGCTGCGCCAAGTGCGCACCATGCTCGGAATGATGCCGAGCATGGTAATGCCAGCCGCCTGCACAAATTCCCCAAAGCCCCGCTCCGTCGCCTTGCCATAGTAGAGCGCCATGGTCGCCCGGTTCAAAAAGGCGGCGTAGATCAGCCACGGCCCCATCATCCAGCCTAGATTGGTCGGCCAAGCGACCACATCGCCTGGATGGACATCTTGGTGATAATGCGCGTCTGCGCCGCACTTGATCGGGTTGACATGGGTCCAGGGCAGGGCCTTGGGATCGCCGGTAGTGCCCGATGAAAACAGGACGTTGGTCGTCGCGTCGGGGTGGCAGATCACGGCCGCCGATATAGCGTCGGCTTGCAAGAAGTCGTCCCAGTGCAGATCTCCGGGGCGAAGTGCCTCTGTCAACCCTTCCACGCGCCCCGGCAATACAATCGCCAACGGGGCCTCTGCGGCAACCAAGCGCGGGTACAGCGGCAACTCGCGCCCTCCGCGCAGAATTACATCTTGGGTAAAAACGGCCTTGGCCTCCCCGATCCGCAGCCGAGCGGCGATCTGGGGGGCGGCGAAACTGTCGGCAATGGCCACCACTGCGCAACCGGCCTTGATGATCCCCAGATAGATCGCCACCGACTCGGCTGTCATTGGCATGGCCACGGCAATCCGGTCGCCGGGTCCAAATCCCAATGCGCGCAACCCACCGGCGATCCGGTCGCACAGGGCTTCTAAGTCCCCGAAACTCATCTGCTCAAGCTGACCACCCTCGCGCTGGAAGACAATGGCCGTCTGATCGACAGGGGCTTGAAAGCAACTCTCGGCGATATTCATCTCGGCCCCGACAAACCACTTGGGCGCTTCGACGCCTTGGGACAGGTCGAGAAGCTGCGTGTATGGTTTGCGGAAGCGGATTTTCAAGCGGGCAACCGTCCGCTCCCAAAACGCCTCTCGCTCTGCAACCGACCACGCAAAGAGGTCGGCGTGCGAACTTAGGCCAAGCTCGCGCCGGAGCGCCGTCATGTGCGCGTGCTCAATGTCTGCTGGTTCGGGAAAAAACACCGGGCCATCTGCGCTGCCGTAGATTGCCCGATAGAGCAACTGGTGCAGCGCAAAGGGATGATCCGGCCGCAGAATGCAGCGGGCTGCTTCTCGCCAGCGCGCTTCCGGAGAGCCAGAGAGGGCTTTGATTTGGGCGAGGAGTTTGGCGGCCTCTGGCTCGCTCACCCCGCAGCCGATGATGTCAGCGCGTTGGATCATGGTGCCACGGCTACCAGCACGCTCTGGCTCAATTCCGCTGGAGGGAGGCAACGGATCTCGTCGCATGCCTGATACTGGACTAGGAAACGCAAATGGCCCGCCGTTCCAGCCGCTGCTGTGGGTAGCGACAAATCCGCCCACAGCGCGACCTGATCCTCGTACACCGAGAGCGTCTCTGCAAGGGCCGGAAAGGCCTGCGAGCGACCTGCTGGATAACGCACGTGGGCAAAGTCCAGCGGCCAGTCCGCATTGAGCGTCAGGGAGGTGGGAATGAGGAAGTCGCCCGAGGGCGGGTTGGCGTTGATATGCCAGCCCGGGCGAATGTCTAGATGCACTGCCACGGCAAAAGCCTCGCCTGCCACGGGCTGTTGCGCGGGCAGTTCGACTCGCATGGAGACGAGTGAATCCGCTTGCGTGTCCGCTAATGCGGCTGCGGATAGCGACGCTTGCAGATGGCGCTCGGTCGCGGCTGCCAAATGCACCGAGGCCGTAGGCTGTGCCCACATGGCCCCGCCAAAAGCGGAGAGGATTTGCGCCGTCGGCTGCGATAGTGCGCTTGGCCCGTCAGTTCGGCCAAGTCTAGCAGCGCGTGGGCAGCCACTGCATTGCCCGAAGGCAGGGCCGAGTCTTGGGCGAATTTGCTGCGCACGATGAGTGCGTTGCTAGCTTCAGTAAAGAAAAATCCCCCGACTTCTTGGTCCCAAAACCGCGCCACCATCTCGGCGCTCAACTCGCGCGCAGCCTGCAACCACCGCGCCTCGCCGGTGGCCCGGTACAATGCCGTCAGCCCGCGCGCCAAGAAAGCATAGTCGTTTAGGTACGCTTCCTGCCGCGAAATCCCCAGCCGATGGACCCGCCACAACCCCCCGTCCTCGCGCCGCAGATGCTGTAGAGCGAAATCAGCCGCCCGCTCGGCTGCCCGGCGATACGCGGGGTCGCCCAAGACCGCAAAACCCCGCGCGTACGCCTCGATCATCATCCCGTTCCAAGCGGCTAGCACCTTGTCGTCGAGGAGGGGATAGAGACGCTCGGCTCGCGCCGCAAGGACGCGCTGCCGCACGGGTGCCATTTGCGCTCGCAACTCGGCCTCGGCAAGCGACGTTTTCACGTAGAGAACGCCTTCCTCGCCCTCGGGCATGGGAGCTAATCCATAGACGCTCCAGAACAATTCTATCTCGTGCCCCAACACGTTCTCCAGATCTCTCGCAGTCCACAGGTAGTACTTGCCCTCTTCGGCCTCGGTTTCGGCGTCCAATGCTGAGTAAAAAGCTCCTTCTGGCCCGGTCATCTCCCGTGCGACAAAGCGAAAAATATCCTCTGCCACCCACCGCCAGCGGTCATCTTCCGTCAGCTCGTATGCGCGCAGATACAGCCGCGACAAATGAGCTTGGTTGTAGAGCATCTTCTCGAAGTGCGGCACGCGCCACTCGGCGTCCGTGGCGTAGCGGTGAAAGCCACCGCCGATTTGGTCGTAAATGCCGCCGGCTGCCATCCGCTCCAGCGAGTGCAAAACGATGCGCTGTACTTGGGGATCGACAAAGCGCTCGGGGGTGGCCATCAGCATTTCCAAGCGCAGGCTCGGGGGAAATTTGGGCGCACCGCCGAAGCCGCCGTTAATGGCGTCGTAGCGGACCTGAATAGCCGATAGCACCCGCGCTACTAGCAGAGAATCTGGGGGCACGGCTGCCATCTGCTGTCCGGATTCCAAGTCGCGGATGGCCGCGGTCAAACGGGCCGCGATTTGCAGCACCTGTTCGCGCTGGTCCTGCCAGCGCTGGCGCGTGAAGTCCAAGACTTGGGGAAAGGAAGGCCGCCCGGGCAAGGGCTCGGGCGGAAAGTACGTGCCGGCGAAAAACGGCTCTTGGTCTGGCGTCAAAAACACCGAGTTAGGCCAGCCGCCGTGCCGGGTGGTTAATTGGGTCGCCAGCATGTAAATGCGGTCGATATCGGGCCGCTCCTCGCGATCGACCTTGATGTTGATAAAGCTAACATTCATCTGCTCGGCGATCTCGGGATCGGAAAAGACCAGCCGCTCCATGACGTGGCACCAATAGCAGGTTGAGTAGCCGACCGACAGAAAAATTGGCTTGTCCTCGGCCTTGGCGCGCGCTAGTGCTTCCTCCCCCCAAGGGTACCACTCGACCGGATTGTGTACGTGCAGCAATAAGTACGGGCTCGTCTCCTCCACCAGATGATTGCTGTACTTCCACGAGCCATCCGCGTTTTTCAGCGCATCTCCTCCGGCAGCGTCCGCGCCAAGGGCTGCGCCAAAGACGCCGAGCCAAAAGCATCGGGATATGGACGAGAGACGCGCCAAGTGGCCCCTACCCGATCATTTCCTGGGTCGCCTCCACCACGTACTTGACGTCTTCTAGCTCCACGTGCCGATTAGCCACCAACCGCGCCCCGTGCGGCGGACGCGGATTGCACAACACGCCTCGCGCCTTCCACTTGGCCACCAGATCGGCAGCCGACCAGCCCAAGGCCGCAAAGTCTACCTTGAGTATGTTGGTCGGTCGCGGCGGGAAAATTACCTCGACGCCCTCGATTGCTCCCAGCCCCTCGGCCAGTTCTCGCGCTACCGCGTGATCCTCGGCCAGCCGATCTACCATCTGCTCTAAGGCTACGACTCCGGCCGCGGCCACTATTCCGGCTTGGCGCATGGCGCCGCCGAGCCGCTTGCGCATCCGATAGGCTCGATCGACAAAGTCCCTACTGCCGCACAGCAGCGAGCCGACCGGCGCACTCAGGCCCTTGGAGATGCAGAACATCACGGAGTCAACGTGTTGAGTGTATTCTGGGACCGTCGTCCCGGCGGCTATAGCGGCGTTAAAAATGCGCGCGCCATCTACGTGCAGTTTTAGCCCGTGTTCGCGGCACGCGGCACCTACCGCGGCCACCTCGGCGACCGACCAAGCGTGGCCAGCGTGGTTGTTGTGGGTGTTCTCGATGCAGACGACCTTGAGCGGGGCGAAGTGCGGATTGTCGGCACGGACGGTTTCGCGTACTTGGTCGGCAGTGATGACGCCGTGCTCGCCCGCAGCGATGCGCGCGGACAGCCCGGCGAGCGAGGCATAGGTTCCGGCCTCCCAGTAATACATGTGAGCCTGCTCCTCAAAGAGCACCTCGTCTCCCCAGTTGGTGTGGGTCATCAAGGCGCAGGCATTGCCCATCGTACCCGAGGGCACGTAGAGTGCGGCTTCCATGCCCACTTTTGCGGCGGCCACTTCTTGCAGGCGATTGACCGATGGGTCTTCGCCGTACACATCGTCGCCCAACGGCGCGCAGGCCATGGCCTCCCGCATGGCCTCGGTCGGCAGGGTAATCGTATCGCTGCGCAGGTCTATTGTCTTGTCGCTCATATAGCTAAGCTCCTCGATTGACGCTATAATTTGCTCGCCCTATTTTAGGCGGTCGCAAAATCTACAAATCACAAGGAGTTGCGTCCAATGGCCTTTTCTGCCAAAGGCACCACGCACCGCAGCACCGCCACGGGCCGTCGCGGCATGATCGCCTCGGCGCATCCACTCGCCTCTCTCGCGGGTATGCGCATCCTGATGGAGGGCGGCAATGCCATTGACGCGGCCATTGCCACGGCCGCTGCGCTCAACGTAGTCGAGCCGTATATGTCGGGCATTGGCGGCGTTGGCTACCTGCACATCTACAGCGCTCGCGAAAAAGAGCACAAGATCGTCGATTACGTCGGCCTTACTCCGCGCGCGGCTACGCTGAATCTGTACGACAGTGACGATAAACAGGGGTTTGGTCCCCTCACGCCGTTAGTACCGGGTGCTTGCGGCGGCTGGATGGCCGCGTTGGAGCACTACGGCTCGATGGACGCCGCCCGCGTCTTCGCTCCGGCCATTGAGTACGCCGAGCAGGGCTACGCCCTCACGGTCAAGAACGCCTATTTCTACGCGGGTGCGGCCTCAAGCCTGCGCCGCTTCAAGACCGGTGCCGACACCTACCTACTCGACGGCGCGGCCCCTGAGCCTGGGGAAGTGGTGGTGCAAAAGGCCCTCGCCGAGACCTTCCGCCAAGTTGCGGCCGGGGGCGCGGAGGTCTTTTACCAAGGCGCGATTGCCGACCACATCGTTCGCTATATGGAGGAGACCGGCGGCCTGATTACAAAAGAAGACCTCGCCGATTTTGCGCCGGCATTCGTCGATCCAGTCTCCATCAACTATCGCGGTCATGAGGTATTTGCGCCGCCGCCGCCCTGCCAAGCCGTTCAGTACTTGGAGACGCTGGCCATCATGGAGGGTTTTGACGTGGCGGATCTCGGCCACAACACGGCCGAGACCTTGCACCGCTTTATCGAGACCACTAAGCTGGCCATGGCCGATCGCATTGCCTATGCGGCCATTGACAATCCGCCGACCGCGGGTTTGCTGTCGAAGGAATACGCAGCCGAGCGGCGCGCGCTTATCGGTGACAAGGCCCAGTTTACCGCGGGCGATCACCTCGTGCCCGGCGGCCCGGTCGGGGAGGTCAAAGCGGGTGACCCGCGCGCGTGGATGAGCGAATGCACGACCCACTTCGACACTATTGACGCCGATGGCAATGCCGTCGCCTGCACCCAGAGCTTGGGCGGTGCCTTTGGCTCGTCCATGGTAGTGCCGGAGACTGGCATTGCGCTCAACAACTTCATGCGCTGGTTCGACCGCGAGCCTACTAGCCCCAACGCGATTGGTCCGGCCAAGAAAAACGAGATGTGCGTCTCACCGGCCCAAGTTTGGGACGCCGACGGCCTGCGTCTGCTCATCGGTACTCCAGGGAGCTATGGTATTCTCCAGACTACTCCGCAAATGATTATGAATATTCTCGATCACCAGATGAACGTCCAAGCCGCGATTGAGGCCCCGCGCGTCAAGACCGGCAGCCCCGGCTTTGTCGTCGATGCTGAAAACCGCATTGACCGCGAGGTCTTCGCCGCACTAGAGCGCCGCGGCCATCAGTTCAATTTTCTCGGCGACTGGTCGCCCGGGGTCGGTGGTGGCCAAGGCATCATGATCGATGCCGACACCGGATCCTTTATGGGCGGGGCCGACCCGCGCCGCGACGGCTATGCTCTCGGTTGGTGAGTGGTGAGCACAGACGGCACCCTCCACGTCGAATTCACTGGCGTCAGCAAAAGCTACGACGGCCGCAATTGGGTCGTGCGCGACCTCGACCTTGTGGTACACAAGGGCGAATTCCTCACCATGCTCGGGCCGTCTGGCTCTGGCAAGACGACCTGCTTGATGATGCTCGCTGGGTTTGAGACACTCGCTGCCGGGACCATCCACATCAATGGCGTGCCGGTCGGCGATTTGCCCCCCCACAAGCGCGACATCGGCGTCGTATTTCAAAACTACGCGCTCTTTCCGCACATGACGGTCGGCCGCAACTTGGCGTTTCCGCTAGAAGTGCGTGGCATCGACCCAGCCGAGCAACAGGAGCGAGTGGCCCGCACCCTGCGCCTCGTGCGCCTCGAAGGCTTGGAGGATCGCCGCCCAGGGCAACTATCCGGTGGTCAGCAACAGCGCGTTGCGATCGCCCGCGCTTTGGTCTTCGACCCGGAACTCGTGTTGATGGACGAGCCGCTCGGCGCGCTCGACCGACGCCTGCGCGAGGAAATGCAATACGAAATCCGCCGCATTCAGCGCACCTTGGGCATAACCGTCGTCTATGTTACGCACGATCAGCAGGAGGCCATGGTCATGTCGGATCGGGTCGCCGTCTTTCGCGGCGGCGCGATCGAGCAGGTCGCGTCCCCAGAGGTGCTCTACGAAGAGCCGGAGCGCGCTTTCGTGGCCCATTTCATCGGCGAGAACAACCGCCTAAATGGCGTGGTGCGCACGGTCGGCGACGGCGTGTGCGAAGTGGAGGTCGGCGATGCGCTCATCAAGGCCGTGAGTTTGGGGCAATGTCCGCCGGGGGCTGCGGCGACGGTCGTCGTGCGCCCGGAGCGGGTGAATATCTCGCTAGGTGAGGGCAGGCACTCGTACGCCAACGAGTTTGACGCTGATATCGAGGATATAGCATTTCTCGGCGATCATATACGTCTGCGCCTAAAGCTGTGCGGACACTCGGGCTTCATCGTCAAGATCCCCAACGTCGTGGGCCATGGGGGTGTGTTGGAGGGAGATCGGATCCGCGTTGGCTGGACCGCGCTGGACTGCCGCGCGCTGGAACCCGATGCTGCGGACGACGGGGAGGATCCATCCGCAAGTGGTTGACCAAGTAACAGCAGAGACGGGTTTAGACGCGTCCAAGCAGCAGGCGGGGCAGCGGCGGCGGGCAGTCGGGCTAGCGCTGCCACTGATCGTCTTTGTCCTAGCGAGCTTTGTCGCGCCGCTCGGGACCTTACTGGTGCGCAGCGCGTACGATCCTCTAGTCGCGGATGCGTTGCCGGAAACGCTCGTTCTATTGCGCGCATGGGATGGGACCAGCGCCTTGGAGGAGCCTGTGTACGCAACGGCCGCGCGCGAGTTGCTGCAGGCGCGAGAGGAGCGCACCCTCGGCCAAATTGCCACGCGCGTCAACCGCATCACAAGCGGCTTGCGCAGCGTGGTCACGCGCAGTGTGCGCAAGCTGCGCAACGCCAGCGGCGATTCTTGGCGCGAGACCATGATCGGCATCAACGATGCTTGGGGCGAGCCGGAAGTGTGGTTGGCGATTCGCAGCGCTGGGGAACGGTTCACGTTGCGCCACTATATCAATGCGCTCGACCTCATGCCCCAACCCGACGGTAGCATCGCCCGGCAGCCAGAAGAACGCCGCATCTATCTGCCGCTCTTGTGGCGCACGCTGGCCATTAGCTTTGGCATTTCCGCGCTGTGCTTGGTCATTGGCTACCCGATTGCCCACCTGATCGCCCACGCGCCACCGCGGCGCGCCAACCTGCTGTTGTTGCTGGTGTTGGTGCCGTTCTGGACGTCCCTGCTGGTGCGGACGACAGCTTGGATCGTGCTGCTCCAGACCCAGGGCGTGATCAACAGCTTGCTGGTGGCGATCGGACTGGTCGCGGACGACGGCCGCATCGCCATGATATACAACATGACCGGCACGTTTGTGGCGATGACCCACGTGCTGCTGCCCTTTATGGTGCTGCCGCTGTACTCGGTGATGCGTTCGATTCCGCGGTCGCACGTCCGGGCTGCGGCTTCCCTCGGCGCGACTCCCTTTCAGGCGTTCTGGCGCGTCTATTGGCCGCAGACCTTGCCCGGCGTCGGCGCTGGATCGCTGATGGTGTTCATCCTCGCCATTGGCTACTACATCACGCCGGCGCTGGTCGGCGGGAGCAAGGGTCAGCTCATCTCCAACATGATCGCCTATCACATGCAGACCTCGCTCAACTGGGGACTCGCCGCGGCGCTCGCCGCCATTCTGCTGGTGGGCATCATCGCGCTGTACGTGTTCTACGACCGCGTGGTGGGCATCGACCGCATGAGGCTGGGCTGATGTTGGCGCGATGGGTCTATCTCGCGTTCTGCACGGCGGCGTTTGTCTTTTTGGTCGCGCCGATTTTGGTGATCGTGCCGCTCAGCTTCAACGCGGAGCCGTACTTCACGTTTACCGAGGGCATGTTGAGCCTCGACCCGGAGGCGTATTCGCTGCGTTGGTACCGCAGCATCTTTGAAGACGGCGTATGGACCCGCGCCTTGGTCAACAGCTTGGTTATCGGCGTCTCGGCGACGCTGCTGGCGACCTCGCTCGGCACTCTTGCGGCGCTTGGGCTGGCGAACTCGGCCATGCCCGCTCGGCGGACTGTGATGGGGCTGTTGATCTCGCCGATGATTACGCCGGTCATCATTGCAGCAGTGGGGATGTTTTTCTTTTACTCCAGCCTCGGCTTGGCTCAGACCCACTTAGGCATAATCCTCGCCCATGCCGTGCTCGGGGTGCCGTTTGTGGTGATTACTGTAACCGCGACGTTGTCGGGCTTCGACCAGAACTTGATGCGGGCCGCCGCTAGCCTCGGCGCAGGGCCGCTGCGCAGTTTCTGGCAGGTGCAGTTGCCGCTCATCGCGCCTGGGGTTGCGTCTGGCGGGTTGTTCGCCTTTGCCGCTTCCTTCGACGAGGTCGTGGTGGTGCTATTCATGGGCGGCTTGGAGCAACGGACCATTCCGCGGCAGATGTGGGCGGGCATTCGCGAGCAAATCAGCCCCACCATCCTAGCGGTGGCGACCTTTCTCATTGCGTTTGCCGTCTTGGTTCTGTTTACAGTAGAATGGTTGCGTCGTCGCGGAGGCCAAGCTCCCGCAGAAGGCGACTAAGCCCAAGCCAAAAAGACCTTGAGATACCCCTGAATTATCCGTATTACTTTGGGACGATGAATGAAATCCCAAAACAGGGAGGGGAATCATGGATAACGAACTCAGTTCGCTGAGCGTCATATTCACCGAGTTTTACTACTGGATCACGGTGGTGTTGATGTTTTTCATCCACGTGGGATTTTGCATGTACGAAGTGGGCGTTTCGCGCCACAAAAACCACGTCCACACCCTGATGAAGAACACGATGCTCATTCCGCTGGTGACCATTACCTTCTTCTTCTTTGGGTGGTGGATCTACTTCGCTTTCCCGAATGGTCCGGGCATCATCGGCGGCCTCGTCGAGGCACCGCACGCGGTGGCTTGGAGCGAGCTGATGGGACCGCATCTGGGAGGGGCTGGAGATCCCGGTGGCTGGGCGCGGCTCAATGGCGTGTTCTGGGCGGCGTTCCTGCTGTTTTCTTGGACGGCGGCCTCGATTGTCTCTGGATCGGTCATTGAGCGCATCCGCTCCTCTGCCTTCTGGATTTTGGCGATCCTCATCGGCTCGGTATTCTGGGTCATTGACGCGGCTTGGGGCTGGCACGCCGAAGGCTGGATGGTGCAAGTGCTGGGCTACCACGACGCCTATGCCTCTGGCGTCATTCACGCCATTGCCGGAGGCTTTGCCCTCGGCGTGTTGGTCGTGCTGGGGCCGCGGATCGGCAAGTTTGCCGCGGACGGGACGCCGAGGAGTATCAACCCGCGCAACCCGTGGCTGGTGACTATCGGCCTCTTCCTCATATACACTGGCTTCTGGGGGTTCTACGTGGCCTGCAACGTTCCGATGTGGGACGTGCAAAGTGGCGACGGCACTTTTTACTCGGCCACCAACATCTACTTGGCACCTACTACTCTATCCGCCATTACGGTGAACTTTCTCATGGCCTTGGCCGGCGGCCTGCTCGCCGGGTACCTCATCTCGAAGGGCGACGCGTACTGGACCTATTCGGCCGGCTTGGCTGGCATCATCGCTGCATCGGCTGGCAACGACTTGTACCACCCGGTACAGGCCATGCTCATTGCCGCCCTCGGCGTCGTGTTCATGTATAAGATGCACTACTGGGTGGAGCGCAGGTTCAAGGTTGACGACGCCGTCGGGGCGGTGGCGGTACACGGCTACGCTGGCTTCTTTGGCGTCGTGGTCTGTGGCTTCGTACTGTGGGGCTATCCATCGTCGCCGAGCGAGGGTTTTGCCAGTATCAACCCGCTGGGCCAGATCGCCGGTGCTTTGATCATGTTCGGACTGCTCGGCTTTATTCCGGGGTGGGTAGCGGCTAAAATTATTCACAGCCTCGGCGGGCTGCGCATTCCACGCGAGGTCGAGCTGGCTGGCCTCGACTATGGCACGACTGTTGATCGGGCCGCAGAGGAGCAGGGCATCATTGACGCCGAGCGCGAAGAAGTCGGCAAAATGTAAACTCGGCGCGCCAAACACACCCTACTAGGAGATCATCATGTCCACCGGAAACGTCGAAAGTTGGAGCGGCAACATGGCCGAGATTGGGCCTCTCTACCCCTTTGTCGGTGCGGAGTTCGCGCTGTTCGTCGTGGGGATGGTACTGTGGATTCTCTGGCACGTGCGGCAGGCCCGCATCGAGACGGAGCAGTACGAAGAAGAGGTGCAGCGCTTCGGCAGCCCCGAATCCCTGAACAAGATCTTGGACGCGGAGGACCCCTATTCTCCATGAGAATCGGAGGAACCTTCCACGCCAATGCGAGTCAGAAAAATTCATAAACACTAGGCCTGAAAGGAAAGGTATGCTGAGATTCACCGAAGAAATTATGCTTCTTTTGCTCGACGATGAAGATGGGAGCTTCGCCCGAGTACCCGACCGGTTGGTGCGGTACGCCTTGGGTGGCGGAGTCCTAATGGAACTAGCGCTGGAAGACCGCATCGACACCGACTTAGACAAGCTGGTCCTCGTCGATAACACTCCCCTGCAAGACAGCCTGATTGACCCGACGCTGAGCGACATTGCCGCGGCAACCGAAACGCACGATACGCGCTACTGGCTGGAGCGCACTGCCGCGCGCGCCGACGACATTCGCGAGGGTTCGCTCCGTCGGCTGGTGGAAAAAGGCATTCTCGCGCGCGAGGAAGGGCGCTTCCTATGGGTGTTTCGCTCGCGGCGCTATCCGGCCCTCGACGGCAAGGCCGAGAAAGAGGTCAAGCTGCGCATCATGGAAGTGCTGTTCAGCGATAAGATCCCCGACCCCCGCGACGTGGTCATTATTTGCTTGGCGGATGCCTGCGGAATTTTCGAGAGGCTCTTGGCCAGCCGCGAGCTAGCCCGCGCGACCGGCCGTATCGAACAGGTGCGCAAGCTGGACTTGATTGGCCAAGAAGTGACTAAGGCTATTTGGGACATTGAAGCGTCGCTGGCCCTCGCCGTGCAGCCGCATATGTATTAGACGCTGTCGTAAGTCCAATGAAAAAGGCGCGAGAAGCACAGACAGTGTGTGCTCTTCGCGCCTTTTTCGTGCCGCAAGATAAGTTAATCCTAGTAAGAAATCCCAAAGAGAATCATCATCTCGTCTGTTGACAACAAACCGAAATTGACCTCTTCGTCGGTCGTGTTGTCATAGGTTGCCTCTAACCTGAAGCCTTCCCCTGGTTCTAGGACGAGAGGGGAGTCGAATCTCAGGATCGGCGGGTGTTCCCAATCGTAAGCGATGTAGATAAGCTCGCCGTCGTGCGCTCCCCCGATCATTTCGACCCGGAATTCGACCATGAGTTGATGAGCGTGAGAGAGTAGCTGCACAATGTGGGTCCGCTCGGAGAAGGTAAAATCCCTCTCTATAGTCGTCACCTCTCCAGCCGGTAGGGAGATATCAAGATTGTTCAAAGAAAAGAAACGCGCCTCGTGTTCGACTTCAGATGGGTCGGCAAAGTGCAAGTTGGAATAGACCTCGCCGGTAATGGGCTGACTGGTGCGATTGACATAGTGCGAGTTGAGGTCGAGCAGGGTGTTCTTGGGTAGCCGAACCGCCACTCCAGGTGGCAGGGAGACATCAATGGAAGGCCATTGACTGCCAGCGACTGGCAGGTGATAAAATTGCGTTAGTATGGTTGAAAGGACGTACTGGCCGGCGCCGTTGTGCAAGTCGCGATATTCATAGGGTTCCGGCATGCGCTCGGGGGGTATGTCGTCTTGGAATGTGTAGAGTAGGAAGTGATGCGAGCCGGACTTCATGGAGATCTGGACGCGCTCTAGGAACACATCTTCTTCGTTATTCAGCGGATGTACGACAAAGATCTCGCGCTCGTTGTTGGGCTGTATTTCGAAAGGCGGCAAGTGCAGTTGGACGCCGTTTTCCGGTTTGGCT
This sequence comes from Candidatus Latescibacterota bacterium, assembly GCA_965116675.1. Classification (GTDB taxonomy): domain Bacteria; phylum Latescibacterota; class UBA2968; order UBA8231; family UBA8231. Next base: position 3,322,991 of record OZ220721.1, on the reverse strand, counting down.
AGCGGTTTGAACTCCGGCACTTCGTAGCGCGACTTGTCCTGCAAGAGGTCTGGGTCGGCCACGTGGCCTGTCTCTGGTGCCCCCGCCTCGATCCAAGCGCGGATGAAAGCCAACTCGCCGTTGGTCAGCGGCTTGTCACCAAGGGGCATTATTTCCCCGTAGTAGAGATGGTCGCCGTAGAAGTGCTGCTGGTCGGGCGCGTTGATCTTCTCCCACAAATAGCTCTTGAGGAGGCCGGGCATGCCCTGCCCGAGATCGCTGACCCGCATCAGTCCGTCGGCCGCGGCCACCGCATTTGTCGGGGTGGCTCCCACGAGCTGTTCGTAGGCCATGTCCGGAGTGAGTACGAGGCCCGACTGACGTCCAAACGAGGTCCCGGCCGTGTGGCAGCTAACGCATTGGCCGGCGAAAATTTCCGTTTGGATAATGTCCCAAGTCGAATCTGCTTCGTGCCCGATCGTTTGGACCGGCCCCGGGCCGTCGGCACTACAGCCGATGAAAATTGAGCCGATGAGCAAGCAGCGGCGGATTGTGCTATATGCGGACGGTAGCATGATCATCTGCGAGAGAGGTCAAGCGCCAGCTTGGTCGATCAGATCGGCCAAGTTCTGGCCCAAGATCAAGCGCTTGTGCTCGTCTGGTACGAACGTGCAGTGCGTGCGGAATGCTTCGAGCGCGTGCTGGTAGGTCATGTTGGCTCGCACCACCGGGTAGTCCGAGCCCCAGCACAGCCGCTGGGGGCCGAAGTGCTCGTAGAGTTGGCGCACGATGTGGTGCGTATCCGAATAGGGGTACCCCCACGAGACGTGCGAAGCGTAGTGAAAGCCCGAGAGCTTGATGTAGATGTTGGGTACCTCGGCCGAGCGCAGAATCTCCTGCAGGTTGGGGTGCGGCGCTTCCTCGCGCGCGTTGGCCCCGGCCATGTGGTGACAGAGAAAAGTCACCGATGGAAAGCGCTGCGCTAACTCGCGCAACGCCGGCTGCCACTGCGGCCCCAAGGCTAGGCTGGCGATCAGGTTCAGATCGGCCGTGGCGCTGAAAAACGCGAGCCCTTCCTCGGATGCGAACCACTCGGTGTCGCCTTTTACGTAGTGAGTGTAGCCCTTGAGCTGGTACTTTGCTGCGGCCGCTTTGAGCCGCTCGGCCGCGCCCGGAGTGTGGTATTCTGCTGACCACGAGCAATCCACATCGGCGAATTGCACCAAGCGATCTGGATAGGCGCGAATTTGTTCGGCGACATAGTCGTTGTTGTGGGGATTGTGCTCGATGCGAGCACAGACCAACACGGCCTTATCGACGCCGTTGCGGTCCATTTCCCACAGCAGTTGCTCGACCCGGCCGCGGCTGTTGTGATCGGGCACGGGCGGCTCGTAAGGCCAGAACTCCCAAGCGTGAGTATGCGAGTCGATTATCATAAGAAGCCTAAGAAGTGTGGTTGTTAAGCGTTAGTGGCGTATGGGAAAAGATACTGAAAAAAAGGGTACTCTGCCAAACTGGGTACTGGACGTTGCACAAGGACGTGGTTGGACGGATTTGCACATCCGAAGACCCGTACTTGTTGCTTTTTTTAATTCTTGTTTTCGATCGTCGTAGTTGATCCTGACAGAGTACAAAAAAACGCGGAGCAGACCAGCTACTCCGCGTCGTAAAAGAAAGTAGGAATCGGTGCTTACCGCTTGCCGCGTCCGCGTTTGCCGCCGTAAAACGCCTCGTCCTTCATCTCTTCGAGCTTTTCGCGCTGCTCGTCGGTCAAGACGCTTTCCAAGGCCGTGCGATGCTTTTGACGCGTTTCGCGTATTTCTGTGCGGTGCTCTTGGCGCAATTCCTTGAACTGTTCCTTTTGCTCATCGGTCAGGTCCAGTCTTGAGAACGCGCCTTGGCCACCGCGCCGCGCGTCGTGCCGACCCTTGCCGCCGCGTCGCATGTCGTGCCGATCCTTGCCCTTACCGCCGCGCCGGTCGAAAAACTTGCCGCGCTTGTCGCGCATTTCTTTGAGGGACTCCTGCTGCTCGTCGGTCAAAATGTTCATTACGGCTTCGCGCTGCTCCTTGCCCATGGCAGCCATGGCCTCGCGCTGCTCGCGCCTGGCTTCCACGTGCTCCTTGCGCAATGCTTGCAATTGTTCCTTCTGTTCGTCGGTCAGGTCGAGACGCCCCAGCATCCACGGCGTGGGCTGCCGGTGCTCTCGCATTTTTTCCCCGCGCTCGGCTACGGCCACGGTGGCCAGTGCGCCGAGTGCCAGCGCGGCGCCGACTGAGATGATCCATTTCTTTTTCATTTTACGTTCTCCGCATTGGGTGGTTAGTTGGGTTCGCCGCTTCGTTGGCGGCTCGTGAGAAATGGCCGTTTCTCTTCTCTACGCCCCATTAGACCACCGATTGATGCTATTCATTCCCGCGCGGTTTCATTTTTTTGTGGTGCGGCCGTTCGCGCCAAGGTCCCATCAGCTCTCCGAAACGCCGCTGCCGCCGGTCCAGCCGCCGCAGTTGCTCCTCAGACAACAAGGGGGCCAGTTCGGCTCGCGTCGCATCCAACTGCTCCTTTAGTGCCTCCCGGTGCTCGGCATTAAGTTCGCGGAGCGCGACGGCGTGTCTCCGCAGCACGTCCCGCACAGCTTGGCGCTGCTCTTCGTCCTGCGGCCCGATCAGTCGCTCGGTGCTGCGGACGAAATGGCGGGGATGTGGAATAGGCCGCAGGCGGTCGCGGACAAACCACCCGGAGAGCAGAGTCCCGATCAGCACGCCGATGAGCAGGGTGCTAAAGAGAATGAGCGCACCTTTAGTTCTCCCTCGCATGTCACATGTCCAGTACGTACGCCGCTTCGGGCGTGGCAGGCACGGCGGCGAAAATAGCGGCGAAGAACGAGGCGTCGTCGCCGATGAGTTCGCGCTCGTTCCAATTGCTCAGCGCCAAAAAGGCGACCACTGCTATAGCGACTGGAGCGAGGGGGCGAAAGAGCCACACGAGGGCATCGGTGAGGCTTTCCTCGCGTTCGCTCTTGATGCGCTGCGCGACGCGTGCAGCAAAGAACGGCCGGAACGAGTCGGCGCGGCTTTCCTGCAAGAGGCCGCTGACTTTTTGCAGGCGCTCCCATTCGGCGCGGAGCGCGTCGTCAGTCGCTAGGGCGCGCTCGAATGACTCGCGCTCGTGCTCGGTCAATTCGCCGGTCAGTGCCCGTAGCATTTCGCTGCGATAGCTGTCAGTCATATAGGTCCTCGTCTTTGAGGAGGGTCTCTAGCTGTTTCATGCCGCGCGCGAGCCGCGAGAGCACCGTGCCCTCGGCGATCTCCAATAGCGCAGCCGTCTCCTTGGTCGAATAGCCCTCGATCATTCGCAGCACCACGACCGCTCGGAAGGCTGGTTTGAGCTGATCGAGGGCTGCTTGCACTGCTTGCGCCCGTTCGCTCGCGGCCTGTTCGTCGCGGCCATCGACGCTCGGCTCAGGCGGGGCCTGTTCGTCGTCGCGGCTCCAGAAGCGCCAGCGCTGTCGCTTGCGGCGCTCTAGCGCGTTGAGCGAGAGGTTGATGGCAATGCGCGTCAAATAGGTGCCCAGCGCTGCGTCGCCGCGAAACTTGTCCAGCGATTGGTAAAAGCGGACAAAGGTTTCCTGCCCCACGTCGTCGGCCTCGTCGCCCGGCCCCAACATGCCCACGACTGTGGCAGCTATTTGAGGCTCATAGCGCTCGATTAGGGCGCGCAAGGCCGCTTCGTCACCCGCGCGCGCTTGGTCGATTAGGGCGCGGTCTGTGCCCACTTGCTCCGGCATATTATTAGACAATGTAAGGGGCAAAGTCATTCCCCACCTAATAAAAATGCGCAAACCGACAGTCTTGCCGTCAGTGCCCAATATCCGTTTTCTTTTTTTATGCTTGTAGCTATTCTCGCGTCCCTGCTGTTGGTGGGCTGCCGTCCCGACCCCCCCAAAGCCCTCGACTTGGCTGGCAATCCGGTCGATCCCTTTGTCAACCGCGCTCCCGCTGCGGTTTTGCTCTTCGTCCAGACCGATTGTCCCATCTCCAACCGCTACGCCCCGGCCATAGCGCGTCTCCACGCTCGCTTCCAGCCGCAAGGCGTTGCGTTCTACTTGGTGTATCCCGACCGCCGCGAGGATGTGGACGCTATCCGCCGTCACGGTCGGGAATACTGCTTGCCGGGCCAAGCTCTGCGGGACGTGCAGCACGCCCTCGTCAAAAGAGTCGGCGCGACCGTGACTCCAGAAGCCGTGGTGTTAGGTGAGCGCGGCAACATCGTCTATCGAGGGCGCATCGACGACCGCTACATGGCCTTGGACCAGATGCGTCCGCAGCCGACCCGGAACGACCTTGCAAACGCTATAGAGGCGGCCCTTGCTGGTCGTCCCCCAGATCCGAGCGCCACTGAGGCGATTGGCTGCTTTATCGCCGACCTGCAATGACGCGCTATTGGGTATTCTTAGTTGCGGCCTGCTTTGGATGCAGTGGAGGAGAAGCGCCGACCTTCAACCGCGACATTGCACCGATCGTCTTTCACAACTGCGCCCCCTGCCACCGGCCCGCTGGCCCGGCTCCCTTTGACTTGCTCAGCTATGAGAATGTGAACGCGCGCGCCGAGCAAATCGCCTTTGTCACGGAGACTCGCTACATGCCGCCGTGGAAGCCCAAGCGCGGCTATGGTAGCTTTGCCGGCCAGCGCGGATTGAGCGCCGAGCAGATCGCGGCGATCCGCCGCTGGGTTGAGCACGGCAAGCAGGAGGGTAGTCCCGCCGATTTGCCGCCGCTGCCCCAATGGGAGAGTGAATGGGAGCTAGGCCAGCCCGATTTAATCGCCTCCATGACGTCGGCCTACACCCTGCGGGCTGACGGCCCGGATGTCTTCCGCAACTTTGCCATCCCGCTACCCGTTGACTCGACTCGCTACGTCAAGACTCTGGAGTTCAGGCCGGGCAATGCGCGCATCGTCCACCACGCCACCATGATGATTGACCGCAGCGGCGCGGCGCGGCGGCGCGACGGACGCGACGGAGCTCCGGGCTTTGATGGCATGAGTTTTGGCGAGGCCGAGGACGCCGATGGGCACTTTCTCGGCTGGACCCAGGGCAAGACCCCGTATCCTGGCAGCGACAGCTTGGCTTGGCGGCTCGATCCGGGCACGGACTTGCTGCTACAGTTGCACATGTTGCCGACCGGCAAAGAGGAATCCATCGAGGCCCGCGTTGGTCTGTTCTTTGCCGATGCTCCGCCCAGGAGACGCCCGGCCATGCTGCGCTTGGGCCGTAAGGACCTAGATATACCAGCCGGCGCGAGCGACCATTGGATTCGCGATACGTATCGGCTGCCCGTGGACGTCGAGGTTTTGACCATCTACCCGCACGCGCATTACCTCGGCCGGGAAATCCAGGCGTACGCCGAGTTGCCCAACGGAGAGCGGGAGTGGCTTATATGGATTGAGGACTGGGACTTTAACTGGCAGGACGACTACCGATTTTCCGCACCGGTTTTCCTGCCGGCTGGTGCGACGTTGGTCATGGAATACGCGTACGACAACTCCGCGCAAAACCCCCGCCAGCCCCACGATCCACCTGTGCGGGTGCGCTACGGGCTGCACTCGACCGACGAGATGGGCGACCTGACGCTACAGATTTTGCCGCGCCGCCCCGAAGACTTAGAGCGACTCCGGCGCGACTTCTACCGCAAGTGGCTGGGGCAGGAAATCGACGGGTACAAGAAGCTGCTCGAAGCCGACCCCCGGGACTGGGACACCCGCCACACCTTGGCCATGTTCTACATGCGCTCTGGCCAACGTCCGTTGGCGCTGGAGCATTTCGAGTTGGCGCTGGAATACAATCCGGATTACCCGGAGGCTCACGTGAACTTTGGGATTGCGCTAGCTCAAGGCCGCGAATGGGAGCGGGCCGTCGCCCACTTTGAACGGGCCTTGCAGAGCAACCCCGATTTTGCCGAGGCCCATTTCAACTTGGGATTGATGTTGGAGATGCTGGGCCGCTCGGCCGAAGCCAAGCCCCACTTTGACGCCGTCATTCGCCAACGGCCAGACATGGCTGAGGCCATCCAACAGCGCTTGGCTAAGTTGCGCCGCTAACCCCCACCTTTTCCCAACGTCGTTGCTACCCCTAAGACGAACTGCCGCCCGGCCGGAAAGTTGCGCCCGTTGAGCGAGAAGCGCACGGCCGCCTCGACAGTTGTGCGTCGGCCGACGGTGTAGAGCAGGGCCGGTGTCAGGTACGTGATGCGCTTGATCGTGGTATCAAAACCGAATTCGACCGCCGGTTTGCTGCGGAGTACTTCGCATTTGCCCAGCAACATGAGCCGGCGCACGAGCTGGTAGCCTAGCTCGGCGTTGAGGAACCACTCGTCGCCTGGGTCGCGGTCGATCTGTTCGTTGCGGGTGCGGAAGCGATAGCCGAGGTCGATGTTGCTGTACAAGGGCAGCGGCCAAAAGGAGCGTCCTACCTGCCCGACGAAGTCGAAGTCCCACTGTCCTTCGCCCACCGGGATTAGCCCGTCTTCGTTTTTGAACTCTCCGGTCGGCACCTTGACGCCGGCTTTAAGCGAGAGGACCAAAGGATTGGCCAAAAGGCGCAATTTGGCCAAGGCTCGGATGTCGCTCAGGCCGGTATCCGTGCGAGGTTCGGCGAATGCGATGTTGGCAAAGGATTGATCGAAATAGGGAACCTGCAAGCCGAGATCTAGGCGGTCAGTGACGCCGTATAGGCCCTCGAAAAAAATGGCTCGCGATTCGTATTGCCCGTCAAAGTCGTAGCGGGCGCGGGCACCAGGCGCGTCACGGCGGCCTTTGCCGACGTACCACTCCTCGGTTTGCTGCTGGAAATACGTGAGCTTGCCCCAGAACTGGCCGCTCTGCAACGTCCAAGCCCCGGCATCCACATCGGCTGCCGCACCTAAGAGTATCAAACCGACCGACAGGTATTTGACCATGGCCGCATTCCTTTCGCGCGTTAGGTTCGCGGTTTCTCAGTAGAATAAGTACTTTTAAGGCTGTGCATATACTGACTTTAGGAATCAATCACCACACCGCGCCGGTAGAAATCCGCGAGCGGCTAGCCTTCCCCGAAAGCGACCAGCCTTCGGCCCTAGCCCGGCTCGTCGGCGACTACGGGCTGCACGAAGCAGCCATCCTCTCCACCTGCAACCGGTCCGAGCTGTACTTGGCGGCCGATGGCGACACCGGGCTGGCCCAAGTGCGCCGCTTTCTCGCCGAATGCCAAGGCGTAGATGTTGCGGCGCTCGAATCCCATTTCTACCAGCTCAACGACTCAGACGCGGCCGTTCACCTTTTTCGCGTTGCCAGTGGCATTGACTCTCTCGTCGTCGGCGAATCCGAAATACTCGGGCAAGTGCGCCGCGCGCTGGAAATGGCCCAGCAAAACGGCTCGGCGCGCCTGTTGCTCAATGAGCTTTTTCAGCGCTCGCTGCGCGTGGGCAAGCGCGCGCGCGCCGAAACCGAGATTGGCCGCGGTCGGCTGTCGATTGGCACGGCCGCGGTCGAGCTAGCTGGCCAGGTTTTTGAGAATCTGACCGGCTGCTGCGTACTCTTAGTCGGCGCTGGCGAGATGGGCGCGCTCACTGCCCAGTACTTGGTTGACTCCGGCGTCGAGCGGCTGTTGGTAAGCAGTCGCACTTTTGCCCGCTCCCAGTCGCTGGCCAGCCAGTTGGGCGGCGAGGCCGTGCCCTTTGAGGAACTGGCTGCTCAGCTATCCACCGTTGACATCGTCATTTCGGCGACCGCGGCCACGGACTACGTCATTCGGCCCGCTGACTTGCGCCGAGCCATGGAGCAACGTCGAGGACGCCCGCTGTTCCTCATCGACATTGCTGTGCCGCGCGACATCGACCCGGCCGCGCGAGACCTCGACAACGTCTTCCTGTTCGACATGGACAGTCTCGAACAAGTCGTTGCTGCCAACCGCCAAGAGCGCGAGGGGGAGATACGCTGCGTGCAAACCATTATCGACCACGAGCTAAAGGAGTTTTTGCATTGGTTCAATGCCTTGGGCACCGGCCCGTTAATCCGCGCTTTGCGCGAGCGCGCCGCTCACCTCCAGGAGCAAGAACTCGCGCGCTGGGCCTCCCAACTTGGCCCGCTCTCCGCTGACGAGCGCCAGCTCGTCGAGGGCATCTTGCGCGGTTATGCCAACAAGCTCCTGCACGACCCGCTCGTGCAGATCCGCGAGTTCGCCAATGACGACGAGGGCTATGTCCGCCTCGATACGGTGCGCCGCCTCTTCCGGCTCGACGAGGCCGAGGAGGAAGAATCGTGACGACGTTCTGCATTGTCTCCCTTGTCATTGCCTTGGCGTTCTACTTGGCTGCTGCGCTGCTGTTTCAGGGGCACTTCCTTTGGCACAAGAGCGGCTGGGACGCGCTGGGACGCAAGAGCTTGAAGTTGGGGCTGGCCGTACACGCGATTAGTATCGCGCTGCACTTTGCGCTTTCCGGCCAAGCTCTCTTCGCCAATATGTTGGTGATCATCGCTTCGCTAGTTATGGCCTTGGTGGTTGCGGGCTTACTCGGCGAGCGCTATGCGCGCATTCGCCATCTTGGACTGCTGACCGCGCCCCTCGCCTTTCTCGGCCTGCTCTACCCGCTGCTGATGCCCCTCCGCTTTGAGGAGGCCGAGTCGATCCTCGTGGAATATCCTTTCCTCGGCATCCACGTGGTACTGACGCTGCTCGGGCACGTGGGTTTCGCATTGGCGTTCTGCTCGGCGGTCGGCTACCTCGTCCAACACCAAGCCCTGAAAAAGGGCCAGCTCAACAACTACCTGCCCGCGCTCGACACGGCTGCTGCTGCGACCTTTCGCTTTGCCGGAGGAGGCTTTTCGCTCTTTACCTTGGGATTGGGCATGGGTGCGATTTGGCTCTTTGGCGCGCCGGGCGAACACCTCGCGGGCGGGGATACCAAGATCTGGCTGGCCCTGCCGACGTGGTTCGTCTTTGGCATCTATCTCTATCTGCGCGGCATTGGCCGTCGGCACGGTCGCCGCCTCAAGTGGCTGGTGATTGCGGGGTTTGTGTTGGGGCTGATCAATCTGCTGTGGGTGCGCCACGATTTCGTCAATTTTGTGTAGTGCGACGTCGGAATAGCAGGAACTGATGTGATCTAGGTTACGATTTATGGTATAATACATCTAACAACGCCCTATTCACCTTCTGAAAGGAGCCGCGTTATGAGCTATCGATCCCTACTAACCGTCTGTTTGGCAACGCTGGGGTTGGCCGTCGCTGGCTGGGGGCAAGCCGACGGTAAAATCGCGTTTATCTCCAATCGCGAGGGATCTTCCGACGTGTGGATTATGAATGCGGATGGGAGCGATCCCGTCAACCTAACCCAAGGACAGCATTGCACTAGCCCGGCTTGGTCACCGGATGGCACGAAGATCGCCTATATCGGTTACATTTTTGACGATGATCAGTACGGTGGGGAGATTTGGTTGATGGATGCCGACGGTGGCAATCGACAGCAGCTAACAGACGATTCCGTCGATAAAATATCGCTTTCATGGTCTGCAGACGGGCGTAGCATTTACTATGTTCTCTCGTGGACTGAGGAAATGACTGAGGAGTCGGAGGCGGGTCAGAGGGACGGCCCTGATGCGTTCGTTATGGCGCTGGACGGCAGTGGCTCCTCGCCCGTGGATTGGAGAGAGGTACCCCACTTCCGCTACTCTAGTCGTTCCCCGGACGGAACCAAAGAAGCCGTCGTCGTGTTGCGGGAAGAAGGAGACGAAGAGAATCTCGCCCGCCTCCAGATCACCGATGTTGGTGAACATGAGTCTTCGGTTATCCCTCTACCAGACCTACACCAGAGCGGTCTGTGTGTGTTCGATCCCACAGGCCCGCTTCCCGTTTGGTCTGATCTCCCCAAGGGCACTGTGTGCGTGTCCGACGCCACATGGGTAGAAACTAGCCCTACTTGGTCGCCCAACAGCATGAGAGTCGTCTTCACTTCTCTCACTAAGCTCATTTGGGCCGTTGATATAGACGGGAGCAACTTAGTCGAATTGACCAACGGTTTGGGTGGAGACTCTCCCGATTGGCAACCTGTCGTCCCTGCTGCTACTGCTACGAACGTCGAGTCCCAGTCGTGGGGCCAGATCAAATCGCTGCTTTCTCATTAATCGTGCTTCGTGCGTAGGAGCGGCTTGCGCTTCGCACCGCCCCTACGCACTTTTCTGCATTAATCCCGCCTTACCGATCCATGTAGCGCAACCGCAACACGGTTGTTTCTCCCATACTACACTGCGTCGCCTAGCAAAGAGCCATCTTTCAGAGTGCAAGATAATTTAAGCGCTTGGCCTGCATTTTGCATAAGCCATGTAGCCGATTATCTTTGACCCACTACCAAAGGATGCTCACCATGTCCACCCCACAACCCGCTCCCGATCTCTCTATCCGCGATGTTTTGCAGCAGATTGACCGTCGCCTAAGTCTCATTGAGACGGATGTGCGCGAAAACAAGGCCAAAATCGACAGCCTCGCAGCCGAAATACGCCGTGAGTTCAATGGTAAATTTAACTTGGTTATCGGCCTAGTCATCACCACTTGGCTGTCGGTAATGTGTACGCTTCTCTTCAAATTATAAACTGACGTTACGCTCCAACCCCGCCCAATCGGTCCACAGGCGCAAAATCCGCGCCGACTCGCGCACCAAATGCACGTATAGTGCTGCCGCTCCTGCCGCGCCCGCTGGTTGAGCGCCATGTTGAACCCGCCGCGAGGGATTTGTATCGCCGTCGTTCTGCTGTATCTTCTGTCGCCTACACAAATAAGGAGTCAAGATACCCGATATGCCCCGCGACCCGATGCTCACCCCGGAAGAAGCCCGCGCCATCGTCCTCGACTACGCACAAGTCCTCGGCCCCGAGCGCGTCTCTTTGCTCGACGCTACTGGTCGCGTGCTCGCCCAAGATGTGTTGGCGCGCCGCGACAATCCGCCCTGCGACAACTCGGCCATGGACGGCTATGCCGTGCGCCATGCAGACGTAGCCGCAGCAAGGGACGACGCGCCCGTAGCTTTGGAGGTCATTGAAGACATACCGGCCGGCAAGGTGCCACAGAAAGCGGTTGGCCCCGGTCAAGCCAGTCGCATTATGACGGGTGCGGCCGTGCCCGCCGGAGCCGACACCATCGCCCCAGTAGAGGATACCCGCCCTGCTGAACAAGGGGTCGAGATCCTCGCCATTGAAGAGCGCGGCGCGCATATTCGTCGGCGCGGCGAGGACATGCGCGGCGGCGAGCCGATTATCAAGGCTGGCACCGAGTGTGGCCCGGGCGAACTGGCCGTGCTCGCCGCTGTGCAGCAGAGCTTCGTCTCGGTGTATCGCCGGCCGCGCGTCGCCATCCTCTCCACCGGCGACGAGCTGGTCGAGATTGAGGAGACGCCTGGAGAAGGCCAGATTGTCAATAGCAATACGTGCGCCCTAGCCGCCTTTTGCCACGCCCACGGAGCCGAGCCGGTGATGTTGCCCACAGTAGCGGACGACGAGGCTGCCATCCGCGCCACCATTGAGGCCGCGCTCCGCGCTGACTTTGCCGTCTCCTCGGGCGGTGTCTCGGTTGGCGAGTACGACTTCGTCAAAAAGGTTCTCGACGACTTGGGGGCCGAGACGATTTTCTGGCGCGTGGCCATGAAACCAGGCAAGCCGCTGGTTTTTTGCACAGTCGGCGGCGTGCCCTATTTCGGCCTACCCGGCAACCCGGTATCGAGCATGATGTCCTTTCTCCAGTTCGTGCGCCCAGCCATCCGCAAGGCCGCAGGCTATCCGCAAGCGGCGTGGTTTTTGCCCGAGGCGCATGCCCGGGTGGAAAGCCCCTGCGACAACGACGGCGATCGCCGCCAGTACATGCGCGCCACTTTGCGCTACCAAGATGGCCAACTCTGGGTGCGCCCCGCCCGCAGCCAAGGCTCACACATCATTAGCTCCATGCTCAACGCCAACAGCTTTGTCGTCCTCGAACCCCGCCAACGCGCTGAGATCGGCGACGAAGTACTGGTGCAGGTTGTTGGAGAGTTAGTGATGAGTGGTGAGAGTGGATAAAATTAGCGACCGAACGCCACCCGGTCGCTTCACCTTTAGGATTCGTTATGGCCTCCAAAGTACTCGACAATCGCACCCTAAAGCGACTGCAACCGGCGACCTCGCTGTGGAAACAGTACGATCCGGCGGCAGCGCCCCGCGCCTTTAAGGCCGAAAATCCGGCCCAAGCGCGCCGCTGGCAAAAGACGACGCGCCGCGCCCTGGCCAAGCATCTGGGTATAGAAGCTGGAGACGAGACGGATTTGGCCCCGCGCAAAGTAGAAGAAATCGACAAAGGCGATTACACGCGGCAAAAAATAATCCTGCGCACCGGCCCTCACGCGCAGATGCCAGTGTATATCCTGCTGCCCAAAGGTGCTGATGGCCCCCTACCCACGGTAGTGGCTTTCCACGGCCACGGGTACGGCGTCAAGGATATCGTCGGTTTGTGGGAAGACGGCGGCGAGCGCGACGAGCCAGACGGATACCACAAGGACTTCGGCGTGGCCCTGTGCCGCGCTGGCTTTGCCGTGGCCGCTCCAGAGATTTCGGGTTTTGGCGAGCGCCAGACCGATTTCTCCTATCTAGAACGCGGCCAGGGAGCGCCTTCGACTTGCACCCATATGGCCATGCTGGCCTTCCATTTGGGCACCTCAGTGGTGGGCATCCGCGTGCGCGATGGTCTGCGCTTGGTCGATTACTTGGAAACCCGTTCCGAGTTCGACACCAGTCGTCTCGGTGCCATGGGCATTTCGGGCGGCGGCATGCACACCTTCTTCTCCACCTGCATGGACGAGCGCATCCGCGCCTGCGTGATCAGCGGCTATTACTCGACTTTCCAGCACAGCATCCTAGCCATGTCGCACTGCCCCTGCAACTACGTACCGGGCTTGGCCGAATTCGGCGAGATGTACGATCTAGTCGGTCTCATCGCCCCGCGCCCATTGTTGGTGGAAGCTGGCACCCACGACCCCATTTTCCCGATTGCTGCCGTGCGCTCTAGTCTGACCAAAACGCGCCGAGTATATGACGTTTTCTCAGCTCGCCACCGGGTGGAAGCCGACATTTTTTCGGGGCGTCACCAGATCAGCGGTGCCCGTGCCTACGACTTTCTCCGCGAGGCTATCGTCTGAAGGCCGTGCAAGCAAATTCTAACCCCAAGGACTTTCTATGAACCGTCCCCCCGCAGAATTCAAACGCGTACCCGTCGCCCTGCTACGCTCCTTTACCGCCGACTGCCTCAAGGCCGCCGGGCTGCGCGCCGACCACGCCGACCAGTTAGCCGAGCTGTTGTCTAACTCCGACCTGCGCGGCGTGCGCTCGCACGGCACCCGCGCCATGGTTGGCTATTGCGGTGGCCTCCGCGACGGCACCGTCAACCCCAACCCCGACCTGCGCGTGCTCCAAGATACCGAAACCACGGTCCTCATCGACGGCGACGGCGGCTTGGGCTATGCGCCGATGATGCTGGCCACTGAAAAGGCCATTGAGAAGGCCAAGCAATACAAGGTCGCCCTCGGCGCGGCCTGCCACCTCGGGCACTACGGCTCGGCTGGGCACTACGTGCGCCGCGCCATGCAGGAGGGCTGCTGCGCCTTTTCGGTTCAGGGGAGCCATCCCAATTACTTCGGCGAAGGGGGCGGCAACAAGGGCCAGCAGTCGGCCTACTGGGGCAATCCGCCGTTGTCCTTTGGCTTCCCATCAGAAGAAGAGCCGCCGTTGGTCCTCGACGCAGCGACCTGTATCTTGGCCGACTATCATCGCGGCCCGGAATACGACGCTCTACAGGAACTGATTCCGCCGGCTTTCTTCAAGTCGATGGGTTATACCGGCTCGGCGCTGACGCTGGGTGGAGCTTTCGTCGGCCAGAACAGCGACCGCGCTCGGGACGTTACTCAGCGGTGGCCCCGTGCGGGCAGTGGCGGCCTGATCATCGTCATGGATATTGGTGCGTTTGCTCCACCCGACGCCTTCCGCGCGGGCGTTGACAATTTAGTGCGCGGCGTCCGCGAGACCATGGAACCCGTTCGCGGGTACGACGAGGCGACCGTGCCGGGGACTATTGAGCACCGCAAGAGCGAGGAATACGCCCGCGAAGGAGTGCCGATGGCTTTAGACGACTTGGAAAGGTTTGCGGCGTGCGGACGCGAGTTGGGGGTTGAGGTGGAGTGGGATTAACGCCTACTCGATCCGTACTTCCCGCTCCTGTTCTGCCGATTCGTACAGCCCGTCCATCATCTTCTGCACCATCAGCCCGTGCTCGCCGGGCGACAGGGTTTCCGCGTCGTAGAGGACGTGATCGACGAAGTTGCGCATCTTCTGGCCGAAGCCGTCGGCTGCCGGGCCGCTGGGCAGCCAGTCGGGCCGGGTGTTGACCATGTAGTCGTTGGCGTCGTGGAAAAAACCCGGCGGATCCCAAGTGGCACCGCCCTTCTCACCCATCAGCGTAAAGTTCCCCTCACCCTTCTCGATATGGGCGGCGAAGCTGGTCTCGATACTGAGCATTGCGCCGTTGGCAAAGCGGATGTGCCCCACGGCTAAGTCCTCTACTGTATAGGTCTTGTAATCCCAGTTGGGCCAGATCGAGGCCACGTTTGACGGCTTGTCGCCGATGTAGGTATAGGTGCTGCCACTGGCTGCCACCGGTTGGGGCGCGCCCATTGCATAGTGCGCGGTCTCCAGCATGTGGACGCCGATGTCGATCAGCGGCCCGCCGCCTTGTAGGTCCTTGCGGCCAAAGACGCCCCAGTTGGGAATGCCGCGCCGCCGCAGGGACTGCACTCGGGCGTACAGGACTGTGCCCAACTCGCCGTCGTCAACGAGCTTCTTGATAAACTGCGTCTTCGGATCGTAGCGGTTCTGGAAGCCAATGATCAGCTTTTTGTTGTTTTTATCCGCGGCGTCGAGCATCTGCTGCCCCTCGCGCGCATTCATGGCCAAAGGCTTTTCGACGAGGACATGGGCACCCGCGTTGAGCGCGGCGATGGAGCAGGGGGCGTGCAGGCCGTTGGGCGTGCAGACGCTCACCGCGTCGGGTTCGACCTGCCGGAGCATCTCCTCGTAGTCGGCGTAGGCTGCGGGGATTTCGTATTCCTCGCAGTATTTTTGCGCTCTTTCCAAGGCCACGTCTGCCGCGGCGACGATTTCCACGTCATCCATGTCTTGGTAATGGCGCAGGTGCAACCCAGCGATCCCTCCGGCACCGATCAGGGCGACGCGCAGCTTGTCTTGTTTGCTCTTAGTCATTGCTCTCCGTCCGTTTGAATTCGTGGCGAGGCACAAAAAAACCGGCCCGCAGACCGGTTTTTCCTGCTACAGATACCATCCTATCCCGTTTGGAACTGCTCGATAAGCTGGCGCACGTCTGGGTGCCCGTCAACGCTGCGACCGGGATGGATGATCAGGCGATAGCGGAAGACGGCTTGGTCGCCGCCGGGAATGGTCAGGCTCTCGTCGATGTTCTCGTCACCCTTAAAATCGTGCACGCCAAAGGGGTTGGCGGTAAACAGCCCGTAGCCGCGCACGTGCCAGTAGGTCGGGTGGCGGGGATTGTCGCGGTGATCGACGACGGTGTGCCCCCATTCCTCGCCGTTGGCTACCGGCCCGGAGTAATCCACCCAAGCCGCCTGCTGGCCCCAAGTAACCTCCTCGCCTTGGCCGTTTTCAAAGACTTGGCCGGCGGAATTTTCAATCCGCCCTGCGGCCTTGGCATCCATGGAGGTCGGCACCCGGACCGAAAAAAGCCCGCCTTCTTTGGTGTCGCCGAAGGTCACGTCGCCGTAGCGAGCTCGGAATTCACTGCGTTGGTCCAAGATGCGCAATGCACCTGCGGCGCGGATGGTGATGGTGCGCCGCTCCTCCAACAACTTCTCCCCCTCCGGCCCGAACCAATCGACGATCCCGTCGATCTGCGCTGCGCCGTCGGCTGCGCCTACGACCGGCTCGCCTCGCTGGAGCATGGCTCCGTGGCCGGTGCCCTCGTCCCAGAGGTTGTGGCCGTTGACGAGGCCGTGAGCTGTGTACACGCCGCGATGATGGTAGTGGTCCTGATTCTCGCCTTCGACACCTTCCATCGGATAGGCGCGGGTGAGGCCAGTGCCGCTGGGCGTCAGCACGGGGTAGAAGTACGGGCGGCATACGTAGTGGCCGTAGCGGTATTCGGTAAAAAGCTGGCCGTCGATGGTGACGACGGCCTTGCAGTCTGCGGGGTGTAGCTCGATATCGATCATTGCTTCCTTTCGGTTATGCGGCTCGGCCACAGCAGCGCTTGTACTTCTTGCCGCTGCCGCAGGAGCATGGGTCGTTGCGGCCCGGGGCCTTTTGGTGTAGGGCGGTCTTGACCGCGTCTCGTTTGCGGGCCCATTCCATCACGCCGACAGCCGGTCGGCCGTGCCGCAGCTCGTTGGCCATAAAGCGCATGTAGGGATCGACGTGCCCGAAGTACATTTTGTACCCCTTGCACAAATAGTTGAGGCCGTCCTCGCCACGTGGGGTTTTGGTAAAGCGGTGTTTGGGGCAGCCGCCGTTGCAGGCGAAGCGGTAGTCGCATTCAATGCAGTACTGGGGCAGGGTGTCCTTTTTGTCCTGCCCAAACTTGGTTTGCTGCGGGCTGGCGACCATGTCGCGGATGCTCTCCTCGTGGACGTTGCCCAGGCGATAATCCGAATAGACGAAGTGGTCGCAGGAGTACAGGTCGCCGTTGTGCTCGATGATCAGCGCCTTGCCGCAGGTCTCGGCAAAGATGCACAGGCTCGCATCCTGGCCCAGCCACGAGCCGAGGGTTACGTCAAAGAGTTGCACGAAGACTTGGCCGACGTCGTTGCGCACCCATTCGTCGAAGATCGCGCAGAGGAACTTGCCGTACTGCCCTGGGCTTACCGACCATTTGGAGACCGGCGCTCGGCCCTCGTATTCGGGATCGACTAACTCTAGGCCGTCCTCGTCTGGCTCGTGCGCGATGCGCTCGACGATGGGAATAAACTGCATAAACCCCGAGCCTTCTTCGCGCAGGAAGCGGTAGATTTCGAGCGGCTGATCGGCGTTGTGGTTTTGCAGCACGGTCAGGGTGTTGAATTCCACCGTGTGCTTTTTGAGCATCTGGAGACCGGCGTACACTCGGTCGTAGGTCGGCTTCTGGCCCTTGTCAACTCGGTAGTGGTCGTGGTAGGTGCGCGGCCCGTCGATCGACAGTCCGATTAGGAATTTGTTTTCCGCGAGGAACTCGCCCCACTCGTCGTCGAGGAGGATGCCGTTGGTCTGGAAGGCGTTGGTGACGAGCTTGCCGTCGGCGTATTGCTGCTGTAGCTCGACTGCGCGGCGGAAGAAGTCCACGCCCATCAGGGTCGGCTCGCCGCCCTGCCAGGCAAAGTCCACCTGCGGCACGTCTTGGGCCTCGATGTACTGCTTGACGTATAGTTCGAGCGTCTCGTCGGACATGCGCCAATTTTTGCGCGCGTCTGGGTAGAGCTTCTCCTTTTCGAGATAGAAGCAGTACTTGCAGTCGATGTTGCAGACCGAGCCCGAGGGCTTGGCCATTATGTGGGAAGACGCCGGAGCGGGGTTGAGTGTGGTCGCAGTTTCCATCAGGGCCTATCTTTCAAGAGTGGGGAGTATGATAGTGTTTGCCCTTCCGCAATGCAAATATAAGGAAATCAGATGCGTACCATTTTTGTCGGCGATGTCCACGGCTGCGCCGCCGAGTTTGAAGCCTTCCTTGCAAAAGTAGAATACGACTTCGCCCAAGATCGCCTGTTGCTGACTGGCGATGCCTTTGCCCGCGGTCCCGATCCGCTGGCGGTGTGGCAGTTGATTTGCGAGACCGAGGCCGAGATGGTCTTGGGCAACCACGACGCCCGCCTCTTGAAGCAGCTAGTCGCCTTGAAGAAGGGCCGCAAGCCCAAAGTGAAGTTCCCCGACCAGCGCTATACCCTCGCCCAACTTAAGCCCGCCCACGGCGAAATCCTCGCTTGGCTGCGGCAGTGCCCGCTCTACATTGCGGAAGACGCCTTCCTCCTAGTCCACGCCGGCATCAATCCGAAAAAGGGCTTACAAGGCACCCGCCGCAAAGAATTCCTCAAGATTCGCACTTGGCCGCCCTCCGACGATCTTTCCAGTCCGCGCTGGCACGATTTTTACAAGCCGGAGTATCCCCTGATCGTCTTTGGTCACGACGCGCCCGGCGGCTTGGTGGTCAAAAAGCGCGATGGCTGTCCCTATCTCCTCGGCCTCGACTCGGGCTGCATCTATGGCGGTCAGCTCAGTGGTTATGTGCTTGAAGAAGCGCGGCTCGTGCAAGTGGAGAGCCAGCAAGTAGCGGATGTGTGGAAGCGGCTGGCTTAGGTGAGGTCGCCGTTCCAGAAGATGGCGGCGGAGTGGCGTGCAAATTTGAAGTAGTATTTCAAAATTACATGATAATTTGAAGTAGTGGTTCAAAATTGCAGCAAGATTTGGCCCTCACACGCCTTTAGGAAGCGGTCTGTTGTCTCAATCCGGTCCGGGCAGTCTCCCGGATGGGCAAACAACCGGAAGAGGCTACCGACCGATCATGGCGATGCCGGAATGTGAGCAACTCCCTCCATATACTTCACCGCCTTCCCCGCGATCTCCACCCGCCTGCCCTGATCGCGGCAGAATAGCTCTCCGCCGCGGGCCGAGATCTGCAGGGCGTGGAGCTCGCGGCGTCCGAGCCGTTCAGACCAGTACGGCACTAGGCTGCAATGGGTCGAACCCGTGACCGGGTCTTCGGAAATGCCGTGACAGGGTGCAAAATAGCGAGAGACGAAATCGGCGCGGCCATTCGCTGCTGGAGCCGTGCAGATCACGCCCGCGTCCGCGTCGTCCTCGGCGAGCGCCGATGCGAGCGCGGAAACATCGACATCGAGCGCGGCGATCTCGTCCTCGCTGTCGTATATCAGGAGCCAGTTGTCGCTTTTCAACACCATGGCTGGCGCGGCACCCACCGCGGCGATAACCCGCTCGGGACGATGGGTGGACTGCAGGTTCATGGCTGGGAAGTTCATGGCGTAGCGGTCGTCGTCGCGCCTGACCGTAAGGCGGCCGCTACGGGTCTCGAACGCGACGTGGTCGAGACCCCGGTACATCTCCGTCATGAGTACGAACGCGCTTGCCAGCGTCGCATGGCCGCATAGTGGAACCTCCACGGATGGCGTGAACCAGCGTAACTCAAACGCGCCGTCTTCCTCGGTAGGACGAAAGAAGGCGGTCTCCGACAAGTTGTTCTCAGTAGCGATGGCTTGGAGAAGTCCGTCCTCCAACCACGTTTCGAGCGGCATGACGGCCGCGGGATTGCCTTTGAAAACCGAACCGGTGAAGGCATCAATCTGATAGAGCGGCAGTTGCATGGGATTGTCTCCCTTTGGGGCGTCAAGACGATAGGAGGCTAGGAAAAACGAGGTCTTTGTCAAGGCCGGGCAGGCCGAAGCGCATTTATTGTTATTGACCTGTTTATGGTCTATATTTGGTCCGAAAAGGAGGTGCCCATGAAACTGTCCAGCCAAATCAAGCCGATCAGTTATCTCAAGGCCCACGCCGCTGAGATCGTGCGCACACTTGGAGACCAACCGGAACCCTTGATTATCACCCAGAATGGCGAAGCCAAGGCGGTCATGCAGGATATCGACAGCTATGAGCAGATGCAGGAAACGGTTGCGTTGCTCAAGATTCTCGCGTTGGGTAGCCGTCAGATTGAAGCAGGTCAGGTGCAACCCGCCGCCGATGTCGTCGCACGGCTTCGGGAGCGGCGACGGGATCGTTGATGGCTTTCTTGGTTCAGTTGACCGATGACGAGACGCGCGACTTGGAGGAAATCTGCGACTACATTGATCGGCACGATGAGGCGGGCCGGGCGGATTATGTGCTGGAGCAGATAGAGAAGGCTTTCAGCATCCTCGCCGAGTATCCCGAGCGTGGGAACTACCCGATGGAACTGTTGGACATTGGGATTCGGGAATACCGGGAGATTTTCTCTAGGCCCTACCGCATCATCTATCGGGTGATGGAAAATAACGTCTATGTGCTCTTGATTGCCGATGGGCGGAGGGATATGCAGACGTTGCTACAGCGACGCTTGCTGTGGGCATAGGACTCATGCTCTCCCCAAACGAATGCCCGGTTTGCGTCGATTTTGAGGCCGCTGCTTTTTAACTCACCAATAAGTTTCAACTTCCAATCCTCGGCGTCATTAAACGGTCTGTAGATGTTCTATCGTCTTAGATTTAGGCGGTTGATTCATGTATCCATTTCCCCGTTGAGTAGAAGGTCAAATCGAATTCTTTCTGCTTCATCGGATCAACTCCCCTATCCCACCGCTCGCTTCACCAAGTGCTCAAATAGCTTCACCCAAATCGTCCCAAGCATCCGCTCCGGGTGAAACTGCACGCCGATCAAGCGGCCATCCGCGCTCTCAATCGCCTCCACGATGCCATCGCCGCTGCGCCCGCTGATGTCCAAGCCCGCGCCGGGTCGGTCAATGGCCTGCATGTGATTGGAATTGACTCGTGAAGGCCCAGCAAGGCCCAGCGCGGCTAGCACCGTGTCCGGTTCTACTTGGAGATCGTGTTCGATCCAATTGTCCGCAGTCCGCTGTCGCGCATGCGGCTCAACGCCGAGTTGGGCTTCCGCGTCCGCCCAGATCGTGCCGCCCAACTCGGCGCTGATAAACTGCATTCCGTAGCAGATGCCCAAAACCGGCAACTGGCGCTCTTGCGCGGCCGCAAAGCTCCAGCGGTCGGCTTGGTCGCGCTTGGTTGCCACTGGCGGGAGAT
This sequence comes from Candidatus Latescibacterota bacterium, assembly GCA_965116675.1. Classification (GTDB taxonomy): domain Bacteria; phylum Latescibacterota; class UBA2968; order UBA8231; family UBA8231. Next base: position 3,302,172 of record OZ220721.1, on the reverse strand, counting down.
CGCTGGGCAGGGTGCCGATCAGGCCGCGCTCAATGCCCGGGCCGCCGGTGATCAACAGACCGTCGATGCGCTCGAGCACCGCTTGTAGCGGAGCGCGATCTGTGGTCATGGGCAGCACGAGCGGGGCACCACCCGCCTGCACGACTGCGTCCACGTATTGGTGCTCGAGGACTTGATGGCCGTTGGCGTTTAGGCTGCTGGTGATGCCGATGAGCGGGCGGGACATCAGACGCCAGCCTTGAGCCTGGCGAAGGAGACCTTGTCGTCGAGGAGGGTCAGGGCCGCAAAGCTCTCGATGTCGGTGCGCGAGGCGTCGAGTTGGGAGACGGCGTTGCGCAAGAAGTCCTGTTGCCGGTCATTGCGCGGGCTGGCGGTCAGGAGACGTTGGTTAAACTCTGCCTTGTCTTCCTCGTTTTTGTTGGAGAGCCGCTCGCCCAGCCACGCCGCTATCGCCGCGTCGGTTTCATTGGCCGCAATTGCCTCGGCGAAGGCTTCTTGATCGATGCCTAGGAAATCCAGTACTGCGCGGTCAAAACCCGACTCCTCGCCGCACCAGTAATCGCCCAAGCAGTTGCAGTGCGCTGCGCGGAATTTGTCGATCATCCGCGCTAGGCAGGCGAGGCCGCCGACGCTCAAGTCAAAGGGGCTACGCGGCGGGTGCCGGCGCAAGTCCGTCAGTCCAAAGCTCAACTCGTCGTCGAGGTCTTGCAGGTCGAAGAAGCTCTGGACATCTGCGCGCTCGGGAGCGATCTCGGCGCGGCGCGAGGCGAGCCGTTCGCGCATCTGGTCGTAGTTACCGGAGGCGTCGAATATATCCGGGTGATATGAATGGTGGAGCGGGTGGGCCGGGTGGCGACCGACATTAGCGCGGCAGACGCTGAAGGCGCTTTTTTCCGCGGCCGATCTCTGGCAGCGTTCGGCGATCCATTCGGTCAGCTCGTCGTCGTTGGGATTTTCGTACGCCGCTTGGCGAAAGGCGTCCTCTGCAATGCCCAAGAATTCCAATATGGCCGCGTCTTGGCTGGAGTCGGCACCAAAGCGGTACTCGCCTAATTTGCCGCAGGTGACTGCCCGCGCCTTGTCGGCCATGCGCGCCGTGCCCGCCACGCCGAAGACGCTGCGGAGGTAGGGGGTGCGCGGTGGTTGGGAGGTTAGGTCCAGGTCTCTGAACGCGCCCCAATCGTCCAATTCGATGGAGGCGAAGACCGTCTTGATGTCCGTGCGATCTGGGGCGTACTTGGCGATGCGTTCGACGAGCAGCCGCTCGTGTAGCTCGTCTTGCGGCTCGCGGGTGAGGTGTTCCTCGTTGAAGGCGTCGATCTCCGACTGGCCTTTCTGTGCTCTGTCCAGCGCCATAACGCCTAAGGTCTCGTCGTCTAGTTCGGCGACAGCCTCGGCGAACTCGGCAGCGTCCATATTGATGAATTCGAGCACTTCGACGTCGAGGCCGGAGTCGTCGCCATACTTGAACTCGCCAATGGTCTCGGCGTTGTGGCCGCGCGCCTTGTCGATCATGCGTGCCAGCCCGACGATGCCGGCGACTTGAGCATTGGAGGGGCGGCGGGGTGGTTGTCTCGTCAGATCCATGAGGAATAGCTCCTAGGTTTTGGGTGAGGGTTTTCAATATACCAACCGCAGACGGGTCGGCAATGCTAAGTACACGACAGTAGAAGCGGTATGAGATGCTTCGCTTCGCTCAACATGACAAGTGCTAACATTCGCTTCCCAGTGTCATGCTGAGCGGAGCGCAGCGGAGTCGAAGCATCTGATACCGCGATGCTCATGCGTAAGTACTGTCCTGTATTAAGCCGCAATGTTTGACGCTTCTACGGGCGGCTTCTATACTCTGCCCATGCCCGAGCTACCCGAGGTAGAAACCGTCCGCAGCGCAATGGAGTGCCACCTGCTAGGCCGGCCAATTACCCGCGTCCGCGTTAGTGCGAAACGCCTGCGCGAGCCATTGCCGAGGGCCGCGTTGCGCTCTTTGGTCGGAGACTGCTTTGCGGCCGCGCGTCGCCGTGCCAAGTTTCTCCTCCTCGACCTGCAATCGGGCCGGACGCTCTTGGTTCATCTCGGCATGAGCGGCAACCTGCTCTTGCGGCCGTGGGGCACTAAGCACGACCACGTGGGCTTTGAGTTTGCCGACGGGGGTGCCGTGGTGTTCAATGACCCGAGGCGTTTTGGCCTAGTATTGGTGCTCGACGGGGGTGAAGAGCACACGTGCCGGTACTTGCAAAATCTCGGCCCCGAACCGCTCTCCCGCGCCTTTAACGCCCGCTATCTCCAAGCCCAATGTCAGCGGCGCAAAAGCCCGATTAAGAATCTCATTATGGACAATCGCACGGTAGTAGGCGTGGGCAATATCTACGCCAGCGAGGCCCTCTTCCGGGCGCGCATCCATCCGGCGACCCCGGCCGCGGCCATTGAGCCGCCGCGCTTGGCCCTGCTGGCCAAGGAGATCAAAAAGGTGCTGCGCGTCGCCATTGACCAAGGCGGCACGACTATTAGCGACTATCAGGGATCGGGTGCGGGCGGACGCTTCCAGCAGCGGCTCCACGTGTACGGACGCCAAGGCGAGGACTGCCGCGTCTGCGATGCGCCCATCGAGAGCTTCTACTTGGGAGGCCGCAACACCTTCTATTGCCCGAATTGCCAATGAAAACGCCGATCCCGTTTGGGACCGGCGCAATGAGCGAAAGACGAAGGGACGGCGCTACTTTTTGGCGTACCCGTTGGGCGAGGGTGCCGTGGTGGTGATGATGTCGTCGAGCAGGCCGTATTCTTTGGCTTCCTCGGCCGACATGAAGAAGTCGCGGTCCGTGTCCTTGGAAATTTTTTCGACATCTTGGCCGGTGTGCTTGGCGTAGAGCGCGTTTAGCTCTTCGCGCAGGCGGATGGTCTCCTTGGCGCGGATGTCGAGGTCGATCGCCGTGCCGGTGATGGTTTGCATAAGGCTCGGCTGATGGATCATGATCCGGGCGTGCGGCCAGGCGAAGCGACGCCCCGGCTCGCCAGCCGACAGCAGGAACGAGCCCATGCTCATGGCCATGCCCATGCACACCGTGGAAACGGGTGCTTGGATCGCCAGCATGGCGTCGTAGATAGCCATGCCGTCGTGAACCGAGCCGCCGGGACTGTTGATGTAGAGGACGATTTCCTCGGTTGGATCTTCGGTGTCCAGCGAGAGTAGGCGGGTAACTACGGCCTTGGCCGACTCATCGTTGACGTCGGACCAAAGGAAAATTTTGCGCGCTTTGTACAGGCTCTCCTCCAAGTTTTTTTCTTGGAGGGTTTTGAGCAAATCTTCTTCTTTTTCAGCCATTAAAATATCTCCATAACTCTGAAATTGTTCTGTTGTGTTCGGGTTTCACAATATACGCGGCGGCCCCAACAGCGTCAATCTGCTGTGCCTCGTCCTACTGGGTGCCTATACTCTGCTCAAGCTCAGGCTGATTGCCGATGTGGAGTTAGGCAAGGACGAGGCTGTTTACTGGTATTGGGGCCAGCACCTCGACGCCTCCTACGCGCTCTTGCCCTTGGCCGTCTTCAAGCTGGCCCATTCGCTCTTGCCGCACCAAGAGTGGTTTCTGCGGCTTCCCTCTGTTTTATTGGGCGCGCTTTCTACCGCGCTCGTCTATTGGCTTTGCAAGATGCAGGGTCTCGCCAAGCAACTAGCGCTGTGGGCCGCCGCTGCCTTCGCGCTCAGCCATTGGATTTGGCACACCAGTTCCTACCTGCATCCCGATGGCTTCTTAGTCCCCTGTTGGCTACTGGCCCTGTGCATGGCGCGGCAGGCCGAAGCAGCCAATGCGCTCCGGCCGTATGTATACACGGGTTTAGCGGCAGGCTTGGCCGTCCTCTGCAAGTACTCGGGCGTCTTTCTCGTCGGCGGGCTTGGCCTGTGGATCGCGCTCGATCAACGAGGGAAAGAGCGTTGGCACCGGCTCGCCGCATTTCTACTGCCCGCTGTCGCCGTCGCCGCACCGCTCTCCTACGCCCAGTTTAGTACCGACTTCTATCTGCCGCAGACGTTGAGCACCCTTTCGCGCATTGACGACCTTGACCATCCTCTCTTGCGTCTGCTTTTCTTCGCGATCAGTCCGCTCTTTTTTTTGTCGCCGTTTTTGCTGTTCCTACTCTATGCCGGCTTGGTGCGGTCAGCCAAACGACGCGACCTCCTCGTCCTGCTCCCCGCGCTGTGTACCATCGGCGCTTTTTTGTTTTTCGCGCTCAGCCGCGGTCAGATCAAAGGCAACTGGATTCTGCCGGGCCTGCTGAGCCTGTGGCCGGTGGCGTTTGCGGCGCAGCCTAGGCGCTGGCTGCTCGTCGCTGTCGTGGCCACTGGACTGCTGCAAGCGCTCGTCATCGGCCTAGGATTGAAATACCCCGGTCTCTACAGCGATCTGGCCGTGCGTAGCGGGCTGGACACAAGCTATGTTGGTTTGGTGTCGCAGGAAGACCGGATCCGCGAGCCTTCCTACTCTTGGAGCGAGCGGCTCTGCGAGTACAGCGGCTGGAGGCACTTGGCCGCAGACGTGGAGGAGATTCTGCCTCCGCTGCCGCTGCTGAGTACGCAATACAGCATACCGTTTGCGCTGGCGTATTACGGAAGGGTCGAGCGAGAGTATTACACGGTCGATGATCCTCGGTTCCGAGACTTGACGGATTTTTACGGGCAGCGCAAGGCATCCTATCTAGAAGAAGTGCTCTTCGCCGTGCGAACGGGCGGCACGGTTCCCGAATCGCTACGCGCTACGTATCCACGGCAGGAATTGATCGCGGAAATAGATCGCCGCCGCGTTGGCTGTCCCTCAGTGTCCTATCAGGTCTTCCGCTTGGGACGATGATCCGCTCGTCTCAGCTTTTCGCCCAAACGCCGATGTCATAATCCGCTGCATCGCCGTGCGGAAATCGTCGAAAAAGGTGTAAAACAGCGGCACCAACAGCAGCGTCAATACCATCGCCGCTAGCAGGCCCCCGATCATCGTCCGTCCCAGCGGCGCGTACTCCAAGCCCACCATCTTGGAATTGCCCGCGGCCATTGGGATCAGCCCGAAAGCGGTGGTGAAGGTCGTCATCAGGATCGGCCGGAAGCGATGGCGGCCGGCCTCCACCAGTGCGTCGTAGCGCGACTTGCCCTCGGCCCGGAGCCGGTTGGCCAAGTCGATCAGCACGATGGCGTTGTTGACCACCACGCCGATCAGGATTACCGAGCCGATCATCGACATGATTTCAAAGGGTGTGTCGGTCACATATAGAACCCAGTAAACGCCGAGGAAAGAGAATGGGATCGACACGATCACCGACAGCGGCAGCACGAACGACTCGAAGAGCACCCCCATCAGCAAAAAGACGAAGGTCACGGACATAATCAGGGCGAACTTCTGCGACTGATCCTGCTCCTCTAGCTCGACGAAGCGGGTGCCCTTGTCCCAGCGGTAGCCGCGCGGCATCTCAAAGCCCTGCATCACCTGATCGACTTGGGCGAAAAGATGTTGCGCCCGGTCCTTGGCGGCGCGGGCGCTGACATTGAGCATGGTCTGCCGGTTCTCGCGCCGGATATTGCCCAGCGTGCGCTCGACGTAGATGTCCGCTAGCGATTCAAGGGCCACTTCGCGGCCATCCGCGGTGGGGAAGTTTTGGGTGCGCAGATCGTCTAGGCTCTGGCTGTCGTAGTTGGCTAGCCGCACGCGGATATCGACCTCGCGACCGTCGTCGGTGTGGAACTTGTTGATATCCGTGCCGCGCAGTGCGTAGGCGATGCCGCCCGAAACCTGCTGGGGATTCACGCCGAAGCGCTGAATTTGGTCGCGGTCAAGGCGCACCTGTAGCTCGGTGCCGCCGCGGTCCATGTCGGTGTTGACCGACAGCAAGCCGGGGATGCTCTCCAGCCGCCGTTCGACCTCGGCGGCCAGCTCAATCAGCACCTTGGTGTCCTCGCCATACAGGCTGACATTGACTCGGGCATCCTGCTCGGAATTTTCCCAGTTGACCCGCAAGTTGACACCCGGCGGTAGGTAGAGCCGCTCGCGGAGATCCTTTTCGACCTCCTTGTAGGAGAGGTACTCCTGTTCCTTCAGGCCCATTGCGACGCTCAAGTTGTCCCAAGCCACCTCATACCACTCCACGTCCTCCTCTTCGGCGAAAAACAGCGTTACCCGGCCCCAGCCACGGCGGAAGTAGGTGCGGAGCGCCTCGACGTTGTACTCCGCTTGGTGGGCCATCACCGTGTCCTCTACCGCGGTCATGAACTTCTCGGCTTGGTCCAGCGACTGGCCCGAAGGCATCTCAAAGGCCAAGTCCATCCGCACTTCGTTGCGCTCCTGACTGTCGGTGCGCTCCATGCCATCCATTGGGATCTTGATACTGGCGAAAAGGACCAAGGCGATGACGAAGGCGTCGAGGCGATTGTTCAGCACCCAGCTCAGCGCGCGCATGTAGTGCTTGCGGGACCAGAGGATCATCCTCGCCTCGCCCCGCTCCTTTTTCGTCGAGAGCCTGAGTGCGGCGAGGGGGATAAAGATCAAGGCGATGAGCAGCGAGGCCACTAGTCCTGTGATGACCGGTAGGCCGATTCTGAGCATCCAAAACGAAAACATCTCCTCGTCGCTCATCAGAATCAGGGGCAGGAAGACCACCACCGTCGTCAGAGTTGCCATGGTCACGGCCAACCCCACCTCGCCAGCCCCTTCAATCGAAGCCGTGCGCGGGGCGATACCTTCCTGGCGCTTGCGGTAGATGTTTTCGACGATGACGATGGCGTTGTCAACTACCAGTCCCAAGCTCAGCATCAGGCCCATCATCGTCGCTACATTCAACGACCAGCCTATAAAATAGAGGGCGGTAATCGTCGTCAGAAGCGACAGGGGGATCGCCAAGGTGATGATCAGCGTAATGCGCACCGCGCGCAAAAAGAAGAAGAGCACTATGGCCGCGAACAGCCCACCCCACAGGCCGGAATTTTTGAGATTGCCAACCGAGTTGACCACTTGGTCGCCTTGGTTCCAGAACAGCTTGAAGTCCAAGCCTTCGAGTTTGGGGTGATTCTTAAGGTTTTCCAGCTCTTCCTTCACGCCGGTGGAAACCTCGACGACATTGGCCTCCGACGCCTTGGTGACGCCGAAGCCCAGCGACTCCTTGCGGTTAATGCGGTTGACCCAGTCTTGCTCTGGCCGCTTATAGGAAACCTCAGCGATGTCGTCTAGCCGTAGCTGGTGTACGGGATCGACCACGGTGTTGGCGAGCTCGGCTACGTCTTGGAAGCGGCCCACCGAACGCACGTAGATCTTTTTGCCGCCCTCGATCACCCAGCCCCCGGGCACGGTGAGGTTTTGGGCGCGCAGGCTGTTGAGCGTCTCAAAGACGTTGATCTGGTGGCTGTACATCTTGCCGCGGTCCAACTCGACGATTACCTGTTTGCGGGGCGTGCCCCAAAGCTCAATGTTGCCAACTCCATCGACGCGGCGCAGCGCCGGCTCCACATAGGTATCGATAAGATGGCGCGGATCGGCGTGTTGGGTCTCAAAGATGATGGCACCATCCATAATCGGGATGTCGTTTTGATCCCAGCGCCGCACCCACAGTTGCTCGATTTCGTCGGGCAGTTCGGGCATTACCCGGTCGAGCCGGTCTTTCATTTCGGCGAAGGCCAATTGCAGGTCGGTGCCCTTTTGGAACTCGACTCGAACATTGCCGCCGCCACTGTAGGCGCTAGAGCGGATATTCTTGACCCGACTGACTTGGGCGACGGCCTCTTCGAGGTGGCGCACCACTTTCTGCTCGACTTCGACCGCTCCAGCGTTGGGATAGCTGGCCCAGGCGAAAAGTCGGGGATAGTCGAAGCCTTCGGGGAAAAGCGTCAGCGGGATGCGCGTGTAGGCGATGTAGCCCACCACCAGCAGCGCGACCAGCGACATCACTACGGTCACCGGCCGGTTGACTGAAAAGCGCGGCAGGGGATACTGGTTTGGCTTTTCCATCGGTTCCTCCTAGGCCCGGCGATCGACTAGTGAATACACGGTCGGGATCACCACGAGGGTGAGGAAGGTAGAAGAGATGAGGCCGGCGATCACGGTCAGGGCCATCGGCGTGCGGATCTCGGCCCCCTCGCCTAGCCCCAAGGCCATCGGCAACAGCCCCAAGACCGTCGTCGCCGTGGTCATGGCGATCGGGCGCAGCCGCACGGCACCGGCCTGAATGATGGCCTCGGTCTTTTCCATGCCGGTGCGGCGCAAGGTGTTGATATAGTCAATGAGCACGATGGCGTTGTTGACGACGATGCCGGCCAGCATAATCAGGCCGATAAAGACCACCACGCTCAGAGCCACCTGCGCCAGATAGAGCGCCACCACTACGCCGATCAGCGCTAGAGGCACCGTGAACATAATGACGAAGGGGTGCACTAGCGACTCAAATTGGCTGGCCATCACTACATAGACGAGGAAGATTGCCAGCACTAAGGCGAAGTAGAGGCTTTGTAACGAAGTCTCCATCTCTTCGTTCTGGCCGCTGATCATAAAGTCGAAGCCCATCGGGAAGTCCATTCTGCTCAGTTCGTCGTGGATCAGACCCGAAGCCGTGCCCAGATCGATGCCTTGGATATTGGCCGTGACCACTGCGGAGCGCTGCTGGTCTATGCGGCGGATCTCGCTCGGCCCCTCGTTGACCTGGATATCGGCCACCGAGGAAAGCGGAATCGGAATAGGCGCATTGGGATTGATCACCAGCCGCTGCAGCTCATCCAGCCCGAGGCGGTCCTCCTCGCGCAGCCGCACCAGCACATCGATCTGGCGCTCGTCTTGGCGAAAGTCGGTGGCGACCTTGCCCTGCACTTTGTGGCGCACCAGTTCGGCGACGTTGCGCAGCGACAGGCCGTAGGTCGCGAGTTGGTCGCGCTTGTAGCTGATTTGTAGCTCGGGGTTGCCCGCCTGCAGCGACGATTTGACGTCGACTAGCCCAGGCAAGCTGGCCATCCGCGACTCGGCTTCCAAGCTCAACTGGCGCAACTGGCGCAGATTGTAGCCGCGAACCTCGACCTCGATGGGCGTCTTAAAGCTAAATAGCGCCGGGTGCGAGACTTCGACCTCGATCTCGGGGATCTCGTCGACCTCGTCCCGCAGATGCCGGATCAACGCGGCCTCTTGCGCGGCGCTGGACCCTTCCTGCATGCGGATTGTTACTTGGGCGGTGTGCTCGCCTTCTTCGGCCGAGGAACTCGCTGACCGGTCGGTGCCCACGGTCGTTGCCACGCGCGCGACTTGGGGCTGTTCGCCGGCGATCCCCTCGATCTGGCGCACGATCTCGGCGGTCTCTTCTAGCGGCGTCCCCACCGGCAGTCTGAGGTCGAGGTTGAATTCAGCTTGGTGGACTTGGGGAATCAGCTCGGTGCCCAAATCGGGCAGGAGCTTGTACCAGCAGACCAACAGGGCGGCTAGGGCACCGCCGATAATCAGCAACCGCTTCCTGAGCGCCCAGCCCAATAGGGTCGGATAGGTCTGCTGCACCAGCCCGAAGCCGCGTTCAAAAACGAGCAGCAGGGGCAAGAAGACCGGCATCAGCGCCATGCCCAGCAGACACAGTGCCAGCACCAGTACCAGCCCGACGAGCATCAGCACCACTTGCAGGACGATGCCCACCAGCCTGAGCACCGTGCCCAAGACGAAGCGCATAGCCACCAGATAGAACAGCGCCAGCGGTAGCGACAAGAATTTGAGCGTCTTCCACGCTAAGTGCTCGGCCCTGTTCACCCAACGCCAGTAGCGCTGTACAGTCTCGCCGAGGATGCGCGGCGACTCAAAGCCGAGGATGCCCGGCCAGACGCGCTCGAAGAAGGTCCACTGGCCGACGCGGCTTTCCGTGGCCCAAGCGCCCAACCAACTCTGAAAGGTCCGCTCGCGTTTGAACCAGAAGAACTCGACGGGTTTGATCAGCCACCACAACAGCTCGGCGACGAGCAGAAAGGCCCCTTTGAGCACCGCCACCACGAGGGTTGCCGCGGCCAGTCCCACCCGCAGCAACACCTCGCCGACTAGGTAAGGCAGCGAAAGGGCCACCCGCGCCGCCTTGTGCCACCGGCTCCCTGGCTCACTTAATACCGCGCGGGCCCGGCTCAGTGCCTGTAAGCGCAGAAAGTCGCTGCGACCGATCTGCTCGGCCAACCCGCCTTGGCGGTCGATTTGGCGCGAGGCCAGCATGGGAATGAAAAACAGCGCCACCCCCAACGAGGCCAATAGCGAGAACACGACCGTCAGCGCCATATCGCCGAAGATCTGCCCGGCCACGCCCTCGACGAAGACGATGGGAAAAAACACCGTGATCGTCGTCAGCGTCGAGGCCAACACCGCGGTGCCGACCTCGCGGGTGCCGCGGATGGTGGCTTGGACCAGATCGTCGCCCTCCTCCCGACAGCGGAAGATGCTCTCCAGCACCACGATTGAGTTATCGACCAGCATCCCGATTCCGAGGGCCAACCCGCCGAGCGACATGATGTTGAGCGACACGTCGAACATGTACATTGGCGCGAAGGTCGCCATGATCGACACCGGGATCGTCAGGCCGACGATCAGCGTGTGGACCACGTTGCGCAAGAACACCAAGAGCACTAGCACGGCCATTGTCCCACCGATGAGCGCATTGATTTGGACTTCGGTGATCGAGTTCTTGATAAAACCCGACTGGTCGGACAATAGCTCCAGCTTAGCTCCCGGGGGCAGGCGGTGGCTGATGAAGTCGGTCATCCGCAAATGCTCCATCGCCTTGCGGGCCTCCTCCTGCTTCTTCGCTTGCAGCTCCTTTTGTTGCTCTTCTTCTTTTTTTGTCGAATCGGCTTTTGCAGCCTCTTGCTTTTTTCGCGCCTCCTCTTGCTCTTTCCTTTTTTGCTCCTCGCTGCGCTTGGCCATTTCTTGGGCTTCGCGGGTCTTTTGCTCCACGTACGCGCGCTGCTCTGGCAAGCCGAAGAGCGCGTTGCGAACCCTTTCGGCGACGGCGACGATGTTGGCGTCGGCTTCCTTATAGATCTCGATTTCGACGCTCTCGCGGCCGTTGACTCGGGTGATGATCTCGCGGTCCTTGTGCGAGCGGCCTACCTCGGCAATATCGCGCAGGTGAACATCGGCGTTGCCATGCCGCGCCACGATCAGTTCGGCGATCTCATCGACGGTGGCGAACTCGTTGAGTGTGCGGATTAGGTACTCGACTTGGCCCTCGCGCAAGTTGCCGCCGGGCAAATTGACGTTGTTTTGCGCTAGGCGGTTGTTTATCTGGTTGATGTCCAGTCCCATCACCGCGATTTGGCGCTCGTTGAGCGCGACGTGGATCTCCTCTTCCAAGCCGCCCTTGATCTTGACCGCTGCCACCCCGACCAGTGCCTCCAACTCGCGCTTGATATCGTGCTCGGCGAGGTAGCGCAGCGCGTAGAGGTCCTGCGGCCCGTGTAGGCCGATGCGGATGATTGGGTCTAGCGAGGGATCGTAGCGCAGCAGGAGGGGTTTCTCGGCGTCTTGGGGCAACCAGACGCGGTCGGCCTTCTCGCGGATTTCTTGGGACATCGCGTTCATGTCGGTGTCCCACTCAAATTCGAGGATGATGTCCGACTGCCCGGCCTTGGAGATGGAGCTGATGTTGACGAGGTGAGGCACAATGCCCAGTTCCTGCTCCAAGGGGCGGGAGAGCAGGGTCTCGACTTCCTCGGGTGCCGTGCCTGGATATTCGGTGCGCACCGTCAGGGTCGGGTAGGAAATATCGGGCATTAGGTTCAGCGAGAGCCGCTGATAGGAGACCCAGCCGAAAACGCAGACGGCCAGCACCACCATGAGAATGGCGACTGGCCGCCGGGTTGCAATGGCAAAGCGAGATGTGCTAACGGGCTGCTGCACGAGCCGTTCGGCTGAGCTCATGTCGAAGCCTAGCCTTGGCTCGCGTCTTCGGCGAGCTCAGCCGAGCCGTCGTCGGCTGAGTTGACTATGCGCACCCGCGTGCTGTCCTTGAGGCCGTTTTGCCCGACGATGATGATCGGGGTGCCGGATTCGATGCCGGCGAGCGACTCGATAAAGTCGGTGTCCTCGAACCCGGGCTGCAACTTGATCCGCGCGGCCGTGGTGTCCACGACGGCGAATACGAATCGGTCGCCGCCATCGTACACAATCGCCTGTTTGGGTATCAACACGGCGTTGGTGTGCGTGTCGGTGATGATACGCACGTTGACGAAGAGGCCGGGCCGCAAGTACTCCCAGCGGTCGCGCAAGCCCACCGTGACCTTGAAGGTGCCGCTCCTCGGATCGACTACAGGGCTGATGCGCTTGACCCAGGCTTGGAACTGCTTGTCGGGCAAAAACTCCGAAGTGATGAGGGCCTGCTGGCCGTTGCCGATGGTGGTGAGGTATTGGCCGGGCGCAAATACGCGGGCGATGAGGTCGTCGAGCTTGATGAGGTCGTAGAGCTTGCTGCTCGGCCCTACCCGAGCGCCGACCTGCACGTGGCGCTCGGTGATCACGCCGGAAAACGGCGCGATGACTTCTGCGTATTCTAGCTCTAGGCGGGCGCGCTCTAGCCGGAGGCGGGCTTGTTCAAAGTTGTATTTGTTGGTCTCAAACTCTTGGTCGCTGATGAGGTTGCGCTCAAACATGGCCTCGGTGCGCTTAAAGGCGGTTTGCTGATAGTGATAGTTAGCTTGAGCTTCCTCAACGGCGATGCGCAACTGCTTGTCTTCGATGCTGAGGAGGGTGTCGCCCACTTCGACGCGGTCGCCCTCCTCGACTCTGAGGTGTTTGACGAGGCCGCTGATTTGGGGATAAATCTCGACGGCCGCCTCGGTTTCGATGGTCGAGTTGAACACCAGATGGGCGGAAATCTCGCCCGTGTGGGCGAGGGCGACTTCGACGGGTATTGCTTCTATGGGCTTGGAGAGGCTATCGGCGGCTGTGCTGTCGGCTTGGGCCGCTGAGTCTGCGCCGTCTCCTTCGTCTTGCCCGCCCACTTGCACACTGCAAGCCCCCAAAGTTGCCGCCAAGAATAGTACACCTACCCTGTGCCATGCGTTCAAAATCGTCTTTCTCCGGGTTTGTGGGCTTGTAGGTGGCGAAAGTAGTGCGTTACCTTATTGTATATAATCCAACTCTGCAAAGTGGACATTGTCAAATAGAGATGAGGTATCGTGAGCTATCAAAACGTCAGTCCTACTGAGGCGAAGGAACTGCTTGAAGGCGACGCGGGCGCGGTCTATATCGACGTCCGCTCCATCCCCGAATACGAGGGCGGCCATCCGGCCGGCGCGTTCAACATCCCCATCATGCAACGCCACGCTGCGGGCATGGTTCCCAACCTCGATTTTGTTCAGGTCGTCCAAGCCCATTTTGCTGCAGACGCCAAGTTGCTCGTCGGCTGCCAGTCGGGCGCGCGCTCTATGCACGCTTGTGAGGCGCTCGTCGCGGCTGGTTTTACGGATGTGGCCAATGTCACCGCTGGCTTTGGTGGGTCGCGCACTGAGCGCGGCTGGCTGGACCTTGGCTTTCCGGTCGAATTCGGCGCTAGCGATGACAAAGGCTACGCAGCTCTAAGCGGCGATTCGGGCGCGTGAGCGAGTTGCTCAATCCTTATTTCCAGGTGGGGCTCGACGTGATGGAGCAGCCCTGCTTGGTCATCGGCGGGGGACGCGAGGCCGAAGACAAGGCCGGTCGCTTGCTAGCCGCGGGTGCGCGGTTGACGGTGGTAAGCCCGAGTGCGACGCCTGCGCTCGTCGAGTGGGCTGCGGCTGGTCGACTTACCCATCACCCGCGTTGCTTTGAGGAATCCGACCTTGATGGCGTGTTCTTGGTGCTGAACACTGTGCGCGACAGCGCGCTGACGGCGCGGGTGTACGAACTCGCCACGGCGCGCAAGGCCCTGATCAATTCCTACGACAACCCGGCCTATTCCAACATTGGCATGATGGCCTTGGTGCATCCAGGCCACTTGCGGCTGAGTATCTCCACCTCCAACGCTAGCCCTGCACTATCCAGCCGCTTGCGGCAAGACCTCGAAGAAATTTTCGCTGGGGAATTTGCTGAGTACCTCGACTGCTTGGCCGAGGCGCGCCAGCGGGTGCGCGCCAAAGTAGAAGACCGCGAGACGCGCTTTGCCTTGCTGCGCTCTTTGGTCAGCGGCTTCCGCTTGGAAGGGACGCTGCGCTATCCCGCCGACTGGAAGCGTTGCGTGGATGCGCTGCTGATGTGTGAATTGGAGTTTTGTGGGACGGAGGAGCGGTGTGAGGGTTGTCCGTTGAGAAGCTGAATTGGGAAGATTCCATGGTTGGGCGAAAAAACTGTCAACACAACTGCTCCACTTCGTCCACCACCTCGCGTACCGATCCTAGCACTTTGTACGCAGGCGAGAAGTCGCCGTGTTGTGACAATTCATTCGGCACGACTAGCACGCGCAACCCAGCTTTTGCGGCGGCGGCGCATCCTCGCTCAGAATCTTCTACGACGACACATGAATCGGGTGTTAGCCCATGCAGCCGCATGGCCGTCAAGTACGCATCGGGATGAGGCTTTGCTTGTTTGTAGTCTTCCCGCGCGACCACAAACTCGAAAAACGGGAGCAGATTAGTCTGGGCGTGGATGATGTCAAAGTGATCTTTCCGCGACCCCGTTACTACCCCCATGAGCACGCGCCCGTATAATGTCCTAAGCGTCTCCACCACCCCATCCAAAACCCGCACGCGCTCCCGCAACAACGCGCTGTAGCGCGCATTGCGCTGCAAGCGCAGTTGATCAATTAATTCAGCATCTTGATTGGGCAATAGGTCGAATACACTTTGCCCCTTTTGTAACGACTGCTCAATAAAATCCTCCTGCGTCAGTTCAACACCCTGTGTTGCCAGAACCTCCCGTCCCGCCTGAAAGTACAGCCCCTCGGTATCCACCAGTACGCCATCGTTGTCCCACAAAATTGCGCGAATCACTAGTTCCTCTTCTTCAACACCAAAAGTATGTTTTTAGCGCACGACCGCGATTTTGTCCCTCATTAGCAGGGTGCCTTCGGGGGAGTGGATTGTGTAGATATAGACGCCGTTGCCGACCGGTATATTGGTGTGGTTGACCCCGTGCCACAGCACCTCGTTGGCCTTGGCCCCCAAGCGGCGTTGCGCGTCGTCGTCTTCAATTGCTTCCCACACTAGATCGCCGGCCGGACCAAAGACCTGCACCGAGGACTTGAGGGGCACGCCGCTGAAGCGGAGCACGCTGCCGTTGCCAATGCGTAAGGGATTGGGAAAGACTGCGATCTTCGACTGCGGCACTAGACGCAGGCGCTGGAAGACGCGGTTGTCAGTCTCGCTGACCTCGTTGATTTGCCCTTCTACATCGACTTCGATCAGAAAGACCATCTCGCCAAACCGCTGCCAAGGGATGTGCAAGTCCGCGCTCGCACCCGGAGTCAACCCCTCTGGGGCCTGTTCCCGGTGGATGACCTCGCATCGGCTGGAGTCCAGCGCGCATCGCGAAACCTGCACTGAGAAGCTGCTGGCGACCGCGCCCAGCCCGATGTTGCTGACGCGGACGCGAAGATCGTCGTCACGGACGCTGTGCAGGTCGCCAGTGAAAACGGCTAGGTTCGGCATGCCTTCCCCTAACCCGTACTGGGCCAAGGTCGCCACGGCTAGTTGGGTGGTGCGGCGCACCAGTTCCCAGTTGAGGCTGTCGGGCAAATCGACGACCGTGTGGTACTGCGAGTTGATCCGATAGACCCCCTCGCGCACTCCATAGGTCGTCGGGTCCGCGGGCAGGTGGTTTTCAATACCGACGATAGCGTCGTAGCCCTGTCTCCAAAACGGCGCGTGGTCGCTGATGCGCGAGCCTGAGTCTTCGAGCACGTCAATAGCCAGACCGATTCCGTAGCGCTCAGCCGCGGCTACCATCTCGTTGGCCAGCCATTGCGAACCGGGATTCGTCACCAGCTCCAGCCGCTGTTGCAAGTCGTTGAAGCCGATCATGTCGAAGTTGAGGACGCCGAGAATTTTGTCGTCGCGCTCGGCCGCCAAATCCGCGTACGCTTGGCTGCCCAGCAGCCCCAATTCCTCGCCCGACCAAGCGATAAAGCGGATGGACCAAGGGAATTGCTGTCCGGCCAGCAGCCTAGCGCTCTCCAAGACCAAGGCCACGCCGCTGGCGTTGTCGTCGGCACCGGGTGCTGGGTCGCGTTGCCAGTCCCAGCCGCCTTCCGAGCGCACACCTGTGGCGTCGTAATGAGCGCAGATGATGTAGTACCCGGCTGCTGGATCGGTGCCCGGCAGGGTGCCGATGACGTTGTACGCGGTGGTGTCGGTCGGTGCATGTCTTGGGTTGCCGCGCCGCGAGGTGTGGGAGGTGACACGCCACGAGTCAATGGGAAAGGAATGCAGTTTGACTGCTCTGTCGCCAAGGGCAGCGGCCAATTGCGAGCGGATGTACTCGGTTGATTCGACTATTTCTGGATGCACGGAAAAGCGGCTGCGCATGTTGCCGGGGACGCTACCCAAGGCCGGGTCTTTCAGGGCGAGGACTTCGACGTGAGCTTGCAAGCGCTCGGCTGCGACTTCCTCGATGATGGCTGCCACAGCCGGCGAGGCCGTTTGCAGGGCCTTGGGCGCGCGGCGCGGTGCATCTAGCCATCCTTTTAGGCTGTAGTTGTTGGGCAGCGGCCAGAGGAAGTGAGGTGCTTCGTGCAAGCGTGCGGTTGGCTCCACCCGCAAGAGCGCCCATTCGCCCCCTCCGTCAAAGACCAACTCAATGCCTTGGGGCAGGGGAAAATGGAGATGATCGGCGACAAAATAGCGGTCGCCTGTGCGCGGCTGGTCGAGGCAGAGGATGGCAAACCCTCGCTTGGTGAATTCCTCGACCGCGCTTTCGCTGGCTTCGACAAAAGCTATGCCCCGTGCTACGTAGCGCACCTGCTCGCTTAGCGCGGCGATCGCAGTTAGCTCGCTTGATGTCTGCCAAGATACGCCGACCAAGGGTGGATTGGCCAAGGCCGCGCTGATAAAAAAAAGAGAGGCGTACAACGCCCCTTTAACTGTGTTCATGGCTAGCTTACTTGTTGAGAAACAAAGCGTTAGGGAACTTACTTTGCGCGTTAGTACCTGTCAAGAGACAAATTTGCGCGCGTTGGCCGCCAAACATCTCTTGGCGGTGACCTTCTTGCGTTGCTTTATATGGACTTTTACTCGTACACAAACGGAAACTCTTGTCGCAGCTCAGCGCGTTTTTCCTTCTGCCTCGGCCGCTCAATGGTCTGATTACTGCTCTCTCGGTTGGCATTGGCGCTTTGACCGCAGATCAAATTCCCGCTTGGTCTGCCATTTTGCTCGCCGTTTTTTCTGCCGCGTTAATCAATGGCGCTGGCAATGCTTTCAACGATTTGATGGACATCGACGTTGACCGCATCAACCGCCCGCTACGCCCTTTGCCGGCTGGCCGCCTCAGCCCGAATGCGGCTCGAATAGAAAGTCTGCTCCTCGCCCTAGCCGGTTGTGCGCTCGCGTTCTGGCTCAGTCCTTGGCATGGGGTGATTGCCCTAGTCGTTGTTGCCTTACTCGCCGTCTATAGCATCTCCTTAAAACATAGCCTACTATGGGGCAATGTGCTCGTCGCTTTTGTCGGGGCCATCGCCTTTCCCTATGGTGCCTTGGCCGCCGGCGATATCGGGCGCTCGTGGATTCCGGCGCTCTTTGCTTTTCTCTTTCACTTGGGGCGGGAAATCGTCAAGGACATCGAGGACGTGGCTGGGGATCAGATCCGCGGCGAGCGCACCTTGCCTCTGTGTTGGGGACGGACCCAAGCTGGGGTGTTGGCGGCTTTCGTGTACTTGCTGTTGGTAGGGTTTACTTGGATGCCGTTTTTCATGGGCCTCTACGGCGCGTTCTATGCGCTCGCGTTGCTGCCGGTCCATGCCTTGGTCGGCTATGTCCTCTGGCAATTGTATTGCCAGCGCGCTGTGCTGGCCGACGACCGCCTTGGCCGCTTGCTCAAAGTCGGCATGTTCTTGGGGCTTGTTGCCATTGTCGTCGGCGAGGCCGTCTTTGCTTTGGGCTAGGCGCGGCCTGATATTATGGAGCTACTAAAGGAGGTTCTCTATGAAAATTACCGACGTCAAAACCTTTCCCATCTGCCACGGATCGCGCAATTATCTCTTCGTCAAGGTCGAGACGGACGACGGGTTGTACGGTGTGGGCGAGTTTGGCATTACTTGGAAGGAGCAGGCCGGCGTTGGCGCTATCGAACACATGAAGCGCCACATCATCGGCCTGGATCCGCTTAACACCGAATACATTTGGCAACTGCTGTTCCGCGTCGATTTTTTCCCCGGCGGTCGGATCAACGCGGCTGCTATGTCGGCTATTGATATCGCGCTGTGGGATATCAAGGGCAAGGCGCTGGGGCAACCCGTGTACATGCTCTTGGGCGGCAAGATGCGCGAGCGCGTCTTTTGTTACACGGGCATTGGCGGCAAGACGCCCGCGGACACGGCTCGTGCGGCTCAGGAACGGGTCGCTGAGGGTTGGAAGTACCTGCGGATGTCGGTTTTTGATCGCGACGGCATCCTCGAACCGCGCACGGCTGTCCGCGATTCAATCGCTCACTTTGCCGCTGCGCGCGAGGCCGTCGGGCCGGAAATCGAAATCTGCATTGACGTCCACACCCGCCTCGATCCGCCCGATACCATCCGCCTCGGCCGCCAGCTTGAGGAGTACGATCCCTTCTTCATCGAGGATCCGCTGCGCTGCGAAAACCCTCAGAGCTATCGCCAGGTGCGCCATCACGTGAGCTGTCCGTTGGCCGTTGGCGAGCACTACGCGACCAAGTGGGAGTTTCGGCAGATGATCGAAGAGGAACTGATGGACTATGCGAGAATTGACCTGTGCATCGTCGGCGGACTGACCGAGGCGCGCAAAGTGGCCAACTGGTGCGAGACCCACTACATCAAGATCGTCCCGCACAATCCCCTCGGCCCGGTCTCGGCCGCAGCCTGCGCCCACCTCGACATTGCCTGCGATAATTTCGCCGTGCAAGAGGGGGGTCTCATCGGCCACACTGTGATGGAAGATGTCTTTCCGGTGCAATTGCCCTATGAGTCTGGGTGCATCTTACCACCGGAACGCCCCGGTTTGGGAATAGAATTCAACGATGAAGCGGCCGAACACTACGAGTTCAAATGGCTCGGCGGCCCGATCCTGCGCCGCGAAGACGGCTCGTTCACCAACTGGTAAACTTATGTCTAACAAAAGAGACCTGATCCCGCCGCGGACCCTCAAGGGATTCCGCGATTTTCCCCCTGCCTTGGCTATGCCGCGTGAGGAACTGATCGACAAAGCTCGCGCAGTCTTCCGCTCCTACGGCTTCGCTCCCATCGACACACCCGCGCTTGAATACAGCGAGATACTCACTGGCAAAGGCGGCGACGAGAGCGACAAGCAGATGTATCGCTTCGCGGATCACGGAGGCCGCGATGTGGCGCTGCGCTTTGACCTGACCGTGCCTTTTGCCCGCTTTGCCGCTCAGCACATCGGCCAGCTCGGCACTCCTTTCAAGCGCTACCACATTGGGCCGGTTTGGCGCGGCGAGAACACTCAGCACGGGCGCTACCGCGAGTTCTACCAATGCGACTTTGATACCATCGGTACTGACGCGAATGCTGCGGATATTGAAACGGTGCTCGTCATTCACGACTTGCTCGCGGCCTTGGGTTTTGAGCGCTTTGCCATCCACGTCAACAATCGTCTGATCCTCAACGGTCTGCTTGAATCGCTCGGCTTGGCCGAGGTATCGGCAACTATCCTCCGCGCTCTCGATAAGCTGCAGAAGATTGGTGCGGAAAAGGTCGCCGCTGAGATGAGCGAGACGGATGCGATCTCCGGTGAACAGGCCGAGAACATCTTGGCGACGGTGCAGACTACGGGTGCGAATGCCGAGATACTCGACCAGATCGAACGTTCCTGTGGCGACAATGATCGCGTTGCCGAGGGGATTGCCAATCTGCGCCAGCTCGTGGACGCCTTTGAGGGTGCCGGCTTTCCCCAGGATCGCTTGGCGATTGATCTGTCCATTGCTCGTGGTCTCGATTACTACACTGGCACCGTCTATGAAACCTTGCTTGGCGATCTGCCGGCAATCGGCTCGGTCTGTAGCGGGGGGCGCTACGACGATTTGGCTGGGCTCTACACCAAGCAGCATCTGCCCGGCGTCGGGGCTTCTCTGGGTTTAGATCGGTTGATGGCCGCTATGGAAGAGTTGGGGCTTTTGCAGGACGCCTCCACATCGGCGGACGTCTTCATCGTCCAATTCTCCGCCGAAGCCCTACCGTCCTACATCGCCCTCGCGCGCCGCCTGCGCCAAGCCGGTCTCCGCACCGAGCTGTATCCAGAGGCCAAGGGCATGGGTCGGCAACTCAAATACGCCGACCGCAAAGGCTTTCCCATCGCCCTGATTGGCGGCCCGGATGAATTGGAGAAGGGCGTCTGGCAGGTGAAGGACATGCGCGATGGATCGAGCGAAGACGTGAAAGACGACGAAGTAGTGTCCTACTTGCAGGCGAAGCGGTAAGCTACCCCAATCAAAAGAGGAATGCTGTGAATATCGGACTCTGCGCCTGGAGCTTTACCGGCGCTCACAAAGAAGCTGATCGCGCCATTGATCCTCACACCCCCGAGGGCCTGACGCGCCTAGCCCGCGATAACGGCCTCCACAGCGTTGAATTCGCATCTCAATGGCTGGGCGACTGCTCGCCCGAGGAGCGGGCAGTTTTTGCCGAGACGCGTGCTGGTCTCGACCTATTCTTGGACACGGGCGGCGACAACTACGCCAAAGACATTGCGCCGCTGCGCCAAGCCATTGAGACGGCGCACCAAACTGGTGCCCGCGCCGTGCGCACGACCGTCAGCCGCCTCCTCGAAGGCAATCGCACTGAGTATGGGGCCGAGGGGATGCGGGACTACATCGAAGCCTTGGTACAGCCCTTCAAAAAAGTCATGCCGCTCGCCGAGGAATACGGCATTCCGGTGGGTATTGAAAACCACCAGGATTTGAGTTCGTGGGAATTGTTGTCGCTGTGCGAAAAGGTCGGCAGCCCGCAACTGGGTGTTACTATGGACGTAGGCAATGCCTTTGCCGTCGGCGAGCATCCCCTAGCGTTTGCCGAGCGGATTTTGCCGATCCTCAAGCACGTCCACATCAAGGACTACACGGTCCACTCCACGCCTTCGGGCTACCGCCTCAAGCGCTGCGCCATCGGCGACGGGGTCGTCGATTGGCCGGAGATCATTGCGCTATTCGACCGCGAGGTGCCGCATATTCAGGGCTGCATTGAACTCGGCGCGAGCGCTGCACGGCACATTCGCCTGTTGGAAGCGGACTGGTGGGCGACCTTTCCTGAACGACCTCTCCACGAGACCATCAACGCCATCCGCACCCTGCATCAGGCGGCTGGCGATTCAGACGATTGGCAGACGCCGCACGAGCGCGGGGAGAGTGCGGATGTGAGGGTTGCTTATGAGCTAGAGCAGTTCGAACGCTCGGTCGCCTACGTAAAGAAATCCTTGTAAGTCGAACTTTTTATCACAGTCGCCCTAAACCCTTTCGCCGAAAGCTCAAACCATGTCCGACCGTCCCAATATCCTCTTCGTAATGTCCGATCAGCTCATCGCCGCTCTGACCGGTGCGTACGGCCATCCAGTCGTCCAGACGCCGCACTTGAATCGTCTCGCTGCCGAAGGCGTTCGCTTTGATTCGGCCTATACTCCGTTCCCCTTGTGCGCTCCGGGCCGCGCCTGCATTACTAGCGGACGCCACGCCTCTGAGATCGGTGCTTGGGACAACGGCGCGCTTTTGGCCGCGGATGTGCCGTCGTACGCCCACTATCTCAGCAACGCGGGCTACGACACCGTGCTTTCGGGCAAGATGCACTTTGTCGGCCCCGACCAGGTACACGGTTTCCACCGCCGGCTGACGACCGACATCTACCCGCCCGACTTCTCTTGGGTCAAGGAAGAGTGGATCCGCATCAAGGAGACCAAGGGGGAGGACTACGAAGAGGTTATGGACAGCCGCCCCACGTACAACGCTGGCGGCTACACCGGCCAAGCCGTGCGCGTCAACTTCTGGCACAACGCCCTCAGCTACGACGAAGAGACGCACTTCCGCGCCGTCGAATACCTGCGCGCCCAGCGCGGCGATGCCCCTTTCTTGCTCTGCGCATCCTTCCACCACCCGCACGAGCCGTTCCACCCGCCACAGGCGTACTGGGATCGCTACGCCGACGCCGAGATCGCCATCCCCGAATTTCCCGACCATCTCGATGAGTCCTACTCGGCGATGGATCGCTGGCTCAATGCCTACCACGGCACCCGTCGCTTCGACTTGCGCGATCCCGAGAGCCTGCGCCGCCTGCGCCGCGCGTACTACGGCTTGGTGACGTACCTCGACGACAAGGTTGGCGGCCTGCTGGCGACGCTGGAAGAAACGGGCCTGCTCGACAATACGGTTGTGGTCTTTACCTCCGACCACGGCGACATGCTGTGCGAAAAGGAGATGGTGCAGAAGCGCTGTTTTTACGAGTGGTCGTGCCGCGTGCCCCTCATCGTCCGCTTCCCAGACCAGTGGCGAGCCGGTACCACTGTCGAGACGCCGACCTCACTGCTCGACCTGCTGCCGACCTTTTGCGAGTTAGCCGGTGCTGAGGCGAGCTTGCCCCACGATGGCACCAGCCTGCTGCCGATCATTGAGGGTCAGCAAGCGGACCGCCACATCTTCGCCCAAGCCCACGAAGCGGTGGGTGCGCCTTGCATCATGGTCCGCGAGGGCCGGTTCAAATACAATTACATCCACGGCCACCAGCCGCAGCTTTTTGACTTGGAGAGTGATCCCGGCGAGTGGAACAACCTTGCCGGCGCAGCCGAGTACGCCGCAACTGAAACGCGCCTACGCGAGTTGATTTTAGACCGCTTTGACCCCGATAAAATGGCCGTCGACAACCTCGACAGCCTCTACCGCCGTCGCTTAATCCGAGACGTGATGTACAAGCACGACGCCTCGTGGAACCACCATACGACCTTCGATCCGAGACGAGGGGCGCTCGACCAGTATCGCCTTTAGGTGAGCACGTTGCGCTTGGGCAGACGACACAGACAAGTCGCGTAGCTGATCTCTATATTAGACGAGTATGGGCAGAATAAGCTAGGAGGAGCCAATTGGCCTTTGAGTCGGTCGACGCACTTCAAAGAACTCTGGCGGACACGGTCTTCAAGTATGCTACGGATCAAAAGAAGGCCGCAGGCCGTGCTTTGGGAACGCTCGTTGAGATCATTACATTTTATACTCTTCACATGTGGGATCTCCGCGACCATGTCGTCATTGAGCGCTCAGTGCCTGAGTTTGCCAATCCTGAAATATTGCACAATGTCGAGTTTTCGCTTCACCCCATTCAAGCTCAGCACGAGGTCGAAATCGCCCCACTATCCCTTCCCCTCACGCCCGCAAAGATCAAGCGCCACTTGTCTTTCCTGCAAGAAACTGCCGTCAAGTCAACTCAGGTACTTAGCAGAGACGCCGTGAAGCGCAACTCAACCGTCCTTGTAGAGAGCAAAACTGGTCCAGTTATTGCTAATGTTGATACACTGAATGATTCTAGTTGCAGGCTCACCGTATGCGAACTCTCCACTGATCCGTTTGCGATCTTTGAATGCAAGCGCGTGGGCGTGGAGGAAGGGATGCGAAAAGGACCACAGACGATTGAAAAAGCAAAACAGGGCGCTTATGTTGCGCGGTCCGTGTCTTCCCTGCAAAAAGTGCGGCTTCGGAATGGGAAGTTTCAAGGTGTCATAGAACAACCCAACGGTAGTTTCCTAACCGGCCTCTACGACGAATTACTCAGGGAAGTCATCGACTCATCGTCGGTTGTCGAATTCACTGGATTCATACTCACCGTTGGTGTCGTCAGCAACCATGGTAACTGGTTTACCTCTGATAACCACAACAAGGAACTTCGCGTGCTGGCTCAGTCATACGACTGGCTCTTATTCCTCACCGACGCTGGGTTGTCTCAGTTTATTGACAGGCTGCTGCTCAATCCCACACCAGAACTGGCACCTGCTCGTGAGGCGTTCTTGGCGAGCTACCCGCGTAGCTCTGGAGCGAATAGATTCACCAAGATAAGCATGGACGTTGACGCAGACGAAGCGCTCCGAAGCTACTTCACGGTGCACGAGGCCGAGGTTGAGACGTGGTTTAACGTCATCTCTCCCCATGACGGTACGATTGAGAATCTACAGAGTGATCTGCGGAAACTCGCTGCAAAAAGCTGGTAGGAGGAAGACTAGGCATGACTGCAGGACGTAACAATGCCGAGGTGCTAAGTCAACACTGGTGCACTCCGCCAAAGTACGTTAACGCGATACGAGAGTTTTTCGCCGAATCAGTCGCGCTAGATCCATGCTCCAATCGCCATTCTATCGTGGGGGCGACTGTAGAATACTCTCTGCCTGAGATTGACGGATTATCGGCATCGTGGAACTATCCTACCATCTTCGTCAATCCTCCATACGGCAGGGACCGCGAGAGAGGCACCACGATTCGAGATTGGCTCCGAAAATGCACCGAGGCTTACTTACAACATGGTGTTGAAGTGCTCGCGCTTGTGCCTGTCGCTACGAATACTCGCCACTGGAAACAATACGTATTCGGCGCTGCTACTGCGGTCGCATTTCTCTACGACACTCGACTGCGCTTTCTCGTAAACGGGAGAGACGGTGGCAAGGGTGCTCCAATGTCCTGCGCGATGGTCTATTGGGGTCCGCAGTACGAGCGCTTTGAAAGGATATTCGTCCGCTTCGGGGCAGTGGTTGACGTTCGGCATCTACATGGAAAGCTCGTTGGCACAGGCGAGCATTTGGATCTATTCGAAAGAGTGGAAAACTAACGCTATCCTCCTAATCCCCGTAGCTGCGCTGGCTCTGCGAGCGGCACCACGGGATTTTCCAAGACCCCAATCCCGCCGGAAAACTCCAACTGCATTACGTCTCCGTCCAAAAGCCCCGACGCCAAATCCGCCTCGGCAAAGACGATGGGCGTCCCCCAGTAAAATGCCATCAGAGTGCGTGGTTCTAGAGGCAGCCGACTGAAAAGGTGGCGCTCTAAGTGCAGGAGCCGCCCGGGCATGTTCAGGTTGTTCTGGCCGGTTGGGCCCTTTTTGTAGGCGATGGATTGGCCATCGCGCAAGATGCGGCACGAGACCTCGACCTCGGCGTCGTCGTACTCGTCGGCTGTAATCAACACCGGACCTAACGAAGCGCATCCGCCAGCCCAATTTTTGGCTTGGGGCAGGTTGAGGGGATTGGCGGCCTCGATGCCGTTGTCGGTGGCGTC
Organism: Candidatus Latescibacterota bacterium; assembly: GCA_965116675.1. Lineage (GTDB taxonomy): Bacteria > Latescibacterota > UBA2968 > UBA8231 > UBA8231. The sequence continues at coordinate 3,276,805 of OZ220721.1, read as the reverse complement.
GTTGCCGCCGGTGTAGCCCAGCCTCTCCAAGTGGCCTTGGCGCGTTAGACCATAGACTGACACTAGCTCGGTCTCGGGCACTAGGCGCTGGGTGTCGCTGGGCCGGGTGATGGGCTGGCCGTGACCGACGACGGCGTCTGGCTCGCCCTTGGCGAACAGCTCGGGCCGCCCGCCGCTGGATACTTCGCGGTATTTCTGGTCGTACACGTTGATGGCCTCGCCAGTGGCCTGCTGTGCTTCGATCTCGCGCAACTTGGCGCTGACTTCGTGGGTGACGCCAGCTAGCCATACGCGCAGGGCGTGGGGATGGCCGGGTGGACCGCTGACTGGCTTGGTGAGGTACGGGTTGTGGGTGCTGCGGTTGGCCAACAGCGCGTCTAGCGGCAAGCGGCGCGCAGCTTGTTTTTGCAGATTTTGAGCGGCTGCTACTAACCCGGTCTCGTCGCCGCCGCCGTCGTAGTAGAGTTGATGTACGGTGCGCAGTCCCTGTTCTGCATCCGTCAGGTCTAAGACCTCGTCGCCGATGACGAGGCCCAAACGCATGCCGTCGCCCGGCTCGATAAATTGCACTAGTTTCACGCGTATTGCTCCTTGGAGATTGTTTTAAGAGTAGGGGGCGGTTTCAAACCGCCCCCTACCCGGGTGCGTAACGTCAGTTACGAAATAAAGAGCGGAGCGTCTGACTTAGGCGCGATGCCGGCCCGCTCGGCCCGCTCGATCAGGTCGAATATGGCGGCCTCGCCGTCTGCTCCGTAGTCGAACGTGTGTGGATTGACGTACAGGTCGATGTGTGCCTGCATGACGCTTTCGTCCATTTCTTGGGCGTGTTGGCGGATGTAGCCCCGCACCGCGTCTGGGTGGGCATAGGCGTACTCCACGCTCTGCACGAGCGCGCGGTCGAGTCGGCCGATGAGTTCGGATCCGAGGCTGCGCCGCGCGAGGATGCCGCCGAGGGGGATCGGGTGCCCAGTGCTTTCCTCCCACCACTGGCCTAGGTCGATGATCGCGGCTAGTCCGTGTTGGGCATAGGTGAAGCGGCTCTCGTGGATGATGACGCCCGCATCGACTACGCCTTGCGCGGTCGCGCCTACTATCTGGTCGAAAGGCATGACCGCTAGCTGTTCAATACTGGGGTCAAAGAGCCGCAGCAAGAGGGCCGCGGTGGTCAGTCGTCCGGGAATGGCGATCCGCTTGTGCTTGAGGTCTTTCAGCGCCAGCTTCTCCCGCGCTACCAGTAGCGGCCCGCACCCCCTCCCCAATGCACCACCCGAGTGCAAGAGGCAGTACTCGTCCCGCAAGTGCGCCAGCGCGTGGAAGGATATTTTGGTCGCGTCGAGTTGCCCTTGCAGCGCCATCTCATTGAGCGTCTCGATATCCGCTAGCACTTCCTCGCATACTGGCGCGTCGGCGATGTGCCCGTGGACCAAGCCGCAAAAGACAAACGTATCGTTGGGACAGGGCGAATAGCCCAAGGTCACGCGCATAGTCCCTCCTCCAGAAGCTCCTGAGCCGCGGCCTGCGCCCTAGCAGCGGCTCCTGGCAAATCCCATTGCTCCCGCGCGCGCTGCTCGACGATGTTGCTCATGGCGCGCAGTTCGGCAAAAGGCACTTCGTACAGGGCGCATACGTGCGCGGCGGCCGCGCCCTCCATGTTTTCGCACAAGGCCCCAAAGCGCCGTCCCCTTTCCAGCCCCAATTCGTCGGTGCCCGAGCATTCCTGCACGGTGACGAAGGGGCCGATGTGGGCTTCGGGCAAAGCCGCTGTTGCCCGCTGCACCCACTGCTCGTCGATGGGAAAGCAATTGTAGTAAGAGCGCCCTTTCTCCAGCACCGGAATGCCGATCAGCTCTCCACCCTGCCAGCCGTCCGGCGTCCGCACCCCCAGATCCCCGTAGTATTCCTCGCTGGCCAAGGCCAAGTCTCCGACGCTGGCTCCGCTCTCTGGATACGCCCCGCCCACGCCGATTTGTACGACCCGTCGCGGTCGTTGCCCCTGCAAGTAGCAGGTGAGTGCGTGCGCTGTGTTCACTGCGCCGATTCCGGTCGCCACCAAGGTTACCGGCTGCGCGCCAATTTTCCCGCTCACCCATTCGCGCTCGGCGACTTTGCGCTGCACGCGCTCGGTCACGGCCTCCCTTAGGGCATGCTGCTCAAAGGCCGTCGCGCTCAGCACGAGGATCTCTTCCGTGGCCGTCATCAGGCATTCCTGTTATAGCAACTCTGAATGACTTGAACGATTCGAGAGGTAGATGGTTTTGTTTCTACTATTCTGCGTCTATCTGCGGATTAATGTCGAATAATATACGGTTGACTGCACCGAGGGCCAGCCGTACAATCCGGCCAGTCACCCTTCCTTGGATAGCCTTATGCACATTTGCCACATCCGCGTTTACTCGGTCGCCGTTCCCCGTGTGTACCACACCCACGTAGCTCCCACGGGCGGCCACAGCAAGAATGCCTCGCGCTACTATCTGTTAGAACTCGAGACCAATACCGGCCTGCGCGGCCTCGGCGAAATCTCGGATCTAGAAGATGCGTGGCAAGCCCCGTCGCCGGAGACCTTGTGCGAGACCTTGACACCCCTGCTGGCTGGTGCCGACCCGTGTAAACGCCTCGTCGCTTGGGAGCGCGTCGCCGAGGCGTTGCCCGCTAGCTACCACCCGGAATTTCGTCGGCTCGTCAGTGCAGCCGTGGAAATGGCCCTGATCGACCTCGCGGGCAAGTACTACAACGCCCCGGCTCACGCGCTTTTAGGCGGCCAGTACCGGGACGCGCTACCCATCTCTTGGGTCGCGTATATCCGGAGTGCGGAAGAGTTGGCAGAGGAAATTCAGGCAAAGGTCGCCGAGGGGTTTACGGCCTTCAAGCTCAAGGTAGGGGCCGACTTTGACCTCGACTGCGAGCGCGTCCGCGTCTGCCGCCGGATCGTCGGCCCGGATGCGTACCTCAAGGCCGATGCTTCGGGCGCGTGGGAAGAAGAAGAGGCCATCGAGCGGATCCGCGAGTTGGCCGCGCTGGGCGTGGATGCGGTTGAGACGCCGATCCAATGCGTCGCGCGCAAGATAGCCAAGGATCATCCCGAACGGGTCAATGCCGACCCAGACTCCGCAGCCTTGGCCTTGGCGCGGGTGCGCGCGGCTGTGCCCGCGGCCCTCATCGAACACGTCGCCGACTTTGACGACTCGTTTGCCCTCGCTCTTTTGCACCACCGGGCCGTGGATGCCTTTAACGTCGCGCCCGTTCAGGCCGGCAGCCTGCACCGTGCTCAGCGATTGAGCCAACTCGCCGCGGCCGCTGGCGTACCCGTCTTGCTCGGCAGCACGGTCGAGCTCGGCATTGGCACGGCCGCGGCCGTGCATCTTGGCGTGGCTACTAAAGCCGTTTGCTCACCCTCGGATTTGGTCGGTCCGGGCCTGCTGGCGAGCGATGTCGTCGCGCCGCGTTTGACCTACCAGCAGGGCAGCCTGCACGCTCCGCCCGGGCCGGGATTGGGAGTCGAATTGATCCCCGAGTTGATGGAACAGAAAGGAACTTCATGAGCCAACGCCTCTCCTATGCCAGCACCGGCGTCGATATAGACCAGACCGATGCGGCCAAGCGCGCCATGGCCGCGAGCATGGAGACCGCAGACCCGCGCGTGCTCAACCGGATTGGCGCGTTCGCCACGCTGCTCGACGCCCGCTTCCCCGGCTACGCCCACCCGGTGCTGGTCCACAAGAGCGAGGAGCCTGGATCTAAACAGAAGTTGGCCTTTGCCCACGGCCGCCATCGCGGGGTGTGCTACGACATGGTCAATCACCTCATCGACGACATCATCGTCATGGGTGCCGAGCCGATTTCGATCCAGGACGTCATCGTATGCGGCGCGATGGATGGAGCCATTGTCAACGACCTTGTCGAAGCCTTGGCCGACGCCTGCCGTCAACAGGGCTGCACCTTGACCGGCGGCGAGACCTCGGTGCAGCCCGGCGTGGTTCCCGACGGCCTTTACGTGCTGACTGCCAGCGTCATCGGCGTGGTCGATAAGGACAACATCATCGACGGCCAGACGATTGAGGCTGGCGATCAGGTTGTGGCGCTCGCTTCCAACGGCCTGCACACCAATGGCTACACGCTGGTCCGTGCGCTCTTAGATCGGCAACCCGACCTGCTCTCTGCAGACGTGGACGGCGAATCCTTCCTTGAAGCGGTACTCAAGCCCCATACTTGCTACTTGCAGGCTGTGCGCGGCCTTTTCACCGACCCCGGCCTCCACGGCATGGCCCACATTACCGGCGGCGGTCTCCGCGACAACCTCAGCCGCATCTTGCCGCCGGGCCTCGACGCTCAGATCGACTTGGCGGCTCTACAGATTCCGCAGATTTTCCACACCTTGCGCGCAGAAGGCGACTTAGAGGTGGAGGATATGCTGCGCACGTTTAATATGGGTGTGGGCATGGCACTGGTGGTCGCGCCCGAGGCCGTGGAACAGGTGCTGGCCCACTTAGCAGCCCAAAACTGCCGGGCCTATCGGCTCGGGGAAATCGTCTCTGGCGAGCAAGAGGTAGTGTTACAGGGGGCGCTAGCTTGGTAAACGACCAATTTTAGAAAAGAGAAGGCGTAGGTGAACGACGCGAGCGGACCCGCAAGAACCCCAAGGCAGAGAAGCCCCTTTGATCGCATCCTAGGGCACCAGTACACCGTCTTCGACGGGTTAGCTGGGATGCAGGTGGAAGACATCTACCAAGATCAGCGCGGCCTGCTCTGGATCGCCACGGCCGACGGCGGCATCAGCCGATTCGACGGAGCGCATTTCGATACCTTTGGCCTGTCGGATGGGCTACCTAGTCTCACGGTAATGAGCATCGCCGAGGACCAGGACGGGCGACTGCTCTTCGGTACGCTGGGAGGCGGGATAGCTGCATACGACGGGCATGGCTTTCAGGTGTACACCACCGAGCACGGGCTGCCTGCCAACGACATAATGAGCCTGCAACCCCAAGCCGATGGTTCGATGCGAGTGCTGACCGACGCTGGGATAGGCTGGTTTGTCGAGGGGCGATGCGTAGAATGCGTGACAGAAATTGCAGGTCAGCCGCTAGGGTGGGTGTACGACATGGTCACCGACACAACGGGTACGACGTGGCTGGCGACGCAGCAACTGGGGACCATCAGCCTAGACGGTCGGCGCATGAGCGCGGAGAACGGTGCCATGCAGTGGCCGTGGAAATTCGCTCAAGACGCCTCCGGCCCTCTGTGGATCGCCTTTCGCTACGTTGGCACCGAAGTCGTTATAGGCCGCTACGATCCAGACAGCCAACGGCTCGACCTCATCAAGGCAGACGCGGCTATCGAGGGGACAGAGGCCGTAAATCACGGTACGCGCCATGTGCGCTTGGACGATAAAGGCCGGTTGTGGATGGCTCGTCAGGGCGTGCTAGTGTACGACGGAGCCGAATGGCATTCGTTCTCGGCCGGTTTGCCGGATGTTCACTTTTCGGAGGCGCGGCTGACGTACGAGGACCGCGAAGGAAATATCTGGGTGGGACTGTGGGGCGGCGGGCTAGTTTTTTGCGATCCGGTCAGTGTCCAGTTATACACCGGATCCGACGGCCTGCCCGACCGCGAGGTCCACCAGCTCAGCGAAGACCACCAAGGTCGGATCTGGATCGGCACGATGGGGGGCTAGCCTGTCTTGAAGACGGTCGGATTCGCTCAGTGGAGACCGAGCACAAGGTCTCGGCGTTGGCGATAGACCGCGAGGGGCAAGTCTGGCACGGGAGCCCCGAGGGCAAAGTAATCAAGGGAGTGGGGAAAGAGGCCCAAGTGATTGAGGTGATAAAAGACAACTGCTACGAAGAAATTAAGCTGTATCTGGACCAAAAAGGGGACATAAAAGTCGGCACTTCCGAGGGACGTTTGGGAAGGATAGAAGACGACCGTTTTATAGCGGAGAAGCAGGGACCTGTTAATTGCCGAGTCGTGTTGCAGGATAGCGAAAGCACCTTGTGGATCGGTAGCTACGGGGCAACGCCAGCTCTGTACTATTACAAAGATGGCCATTTTCACGCGTCTGATATGGCTGGGATAGAAACCGTCGCTTACGTAAGTGCATTGTGCGATTACGAGGATGCGCTTTGGGTTGGGACAGCTAACGGTCTTTTCGCCTTTGACTACCGCGCCCAGCAGGTGCGTCGGTTTACGGCAGACCAAGGCGATCTGTCCGTCAATAGCATCTTGGCTCTGGTAGCCGATCCTCGTCAGGGGTGTCTGTGGATTGGGACGAGCGGCGGGGGTGTGATGAAGTACGATGGTCGAGTGTTTCAGAGCATCCGTTTAGGCAAATCCACTCTGGAGAATATTGTCGAGGCCATCCTGCGCGATAGTCGGGGCCGGTTGTGGTTCGGGACGAGGGCGGGGCTGATTGCGTATCAGCCTGGCAATACGCCCCCGGGTATCGTGATTCGCCAAGTTGTGGCAGGGCGTCTGTTGGAGATTCCCCAAGCCGTGTCCTGTCCAGATAGCACGCCCGAGATTCAGTTCCACTTCCAGGGCCTCAGTTTCCGGAGCGGGGCCGAGCAGATGCGCTACAGTCATCGGCTCGTTGGCCACAGCCCAGCAGAAGAGTGGAGTGCGTTCACGTCTTCCAACAGAGTGTCGTACAACGGCGTACCGGCCGGCCAATTCCGCTTTGAGGTACGGGCTTTAGATCGGGATGGCCTCATGTCGGAAGTCGCTAGCCTTGACGTACAGGTGTTCCCCGACGAGAAGAGCGTACGCCTCCAGCGTTTAGAACACATGCTGCAGGATGCGGATCAGGATTTTCTCAGCCAGAGCCAAGCCATGACCCAGCTCTTAGGAGAGGTCGCACAGATGGCCGAGACTGATATGACGATGCTGGTGATGGGCGAGACTGGTGTTGGTAAGGGTGTACTCGCTCAGAGGATCCACAACCTGAGCCGACGCCGAGGGCAGCCCTTTATCGAACTCAATTGCGGCTCCCTGCCCGCCGGACTGATCGAGAGTGAGTTGTTTGGCCACGAGCGAGGGGCCTTTACTGGTGCCGTGAAGCGGCATATCGGCTGTTTTGAGCGAGCTAACTACGGCACCTTGTTCCTCGATGAAATCGGCGACCTGCCGTTGGAAGCCCAGCGGGCACTGCTCCGCATTCTGGAGAATCGCTACCTGACCCGCGTCGGCGGCGAGCAGTCCATCCCAGTGGATGTGCGGGTGATTGCGGCGACCAACAAGGATCTGAAAGAGGCCATTGAGGCGGGGACGTTCCGGGAAGATCTGTTTTACCGCTTGAGCGTGTGGCCGGTGAAGCTGCCGCCGCTACGGGAGCGTCGGGAGGACATCCCGCTCTTGGCGACGCATTTTGCGCGCCGGTATGCCCAAAATTTGCAGCGACCGGTGCCAGGTTTGGGCGACGGAGTAGTGCAGCATTTGCAGGCGTATGCGTGGCCGGGGAATGTGCGCGAGTTGGAGCACTTGATCCGGCGAGCGGTGGTGCTGTGCCGAGGGGAGGTCATTCAGGTGGAGGATGTGCCGCTGGCTGCTGAAGACGAGGCCAAAGATGGGCCGTTTGCGCCGCCGGTTGAAGCCAAATTCAAAGGCGAGAAACAGCAAATCGTGGAGGCGCTCCAAGTCAGCGAGGGGAGGATCTATGGAGAGCGGGGCGCGGCGCGGTTGTTGGGCATGAACCCAGAGCGACTGCGTTCCCGCATGCGCGTGTTTGGGTTGCAACGACCGAAGAAAAGGTCTTAAAGAGAAAGCCGCGGCCAACTATGACCATTGGGCTATTGGTGAAAAGTCGTATTAAATACGAAGAGAATCGTATTAAATACGGAAAAAATCGTATTAAATACGGAATTTTTTAGATCAACTTGTAACGACGACGGACGGTACGCCTGATAAAAAGAAGCTTCACGCTATATAAAACTATGTTTTCCAATCCTTTAGGGCATATCCTAAAGGATTTTTTGTGCGGGGTTTGCTGTGTGGCACGAAACATGCTAATACCTAACTCTTGTATATATACCATTTCAAGTAAATTATAAGATACAGAGTCTCTGCGGTAAGGTCAGTTAGTTATAAAGTGCGGAAAAAAAGAAATGCTATGAAACGATTGCTAAAGTGGCAGATAGCTCTCTTAGCCGCATTATCTCTGCCTAGCTTTTGTGTGGCCCAAACGGATGCCTATAGACTTTTCGGCAATTCGATTCGCGTGGATCGGGCCTCGCACTGGGAGAACTGGATTTATCAGAACGACTTGGTCTCCCAATTGAATGTGTCAATCGGCGATGCAGATATTCTTCAGGTAGAGGCCGATGGGCTGCGGCCGGTATTCTTCCGCCGCAATATAAACGTGGCCCCGACGGCTGTCGATTTCACCTATCCCGATTTGGTCCGCGCTGGCGGTGATATAGTCTCTGGAGGTGCAACGGCCAAATCCAACGATGTCTTGGCCAACAATATCGTCGATGGCGACTTAAGTACCTTTTGGGAGCCAAACACGCCGGTCAGTTTTGCGAATCGCGTGGCTCGCCCCGGAGACTTCCATATCGACGGTCTGCGCAACTGGGAAATCGAGATTGATCTAGGACGGTTGGTTTTTGCCGATAGCCTGACGATTATTTTTCCGGCTGGCCAGTTCGAAGACGAGTTCCTCGGCGAGCCGGTCAAGTCCTTTGCGCTTTTCGCCTCGATGGGCGAGCGCTTCCCTTTTCCCTTGGGCAACAAGCTCCAGTTTTCGCTCATAGAGGAAGTCTCGACCAGCGGTGGTGATGTAAGGGGTGAGACCGGTGCAGGGACGCTGGTTTCGGTTCCCGGCACTAGAGGACGCTATGTGCAGATGACCTTTCCGCTCTCGCCGCTGGATCGAGCCGACTGGGACTTGGATGGTCTGCCCGACATCAGTGGGGCCTTCATCCATTACGTCCGCATCAAAATTACGGATTCGGACCTCTGGCGCGATTCCTTCCTAGGTGCTGGCGAAGAGGCGCGCCTCGCCTATGAAGCATTGCCCCAAGAGCAGCGTGGTGCGCTCGTCTATCAGCGCCAGACTGCTGGCGGTTTGTTCATCGAACTCCGGGACGATACCAATCAGACCGCTGGCGAAAAATACCAAACTTTACCCGAAGAGAAGCGCGGCCCGGTCCTCTACTATAGCAAAGAGGTTCCCCGGATTGCCGAGGTTCAGGTCTGGGCTAAGGGCGACAACTACGCGCTACAACCCGAAAAGCGCGGTGGGGCTTCGTTTGAAAACGGCCGCTTGGGTGCGCCACATTTGGCCACGGATGGGCTGTACGACTCGGAGTGGCAGGCCAATACATGGTCGCCGATTTACGACAAGGGCACGGCTTGGTACGACTTAGGAGCTGTATTTTGGGTCGATAATGTTTCGGTGGTCAACAAGCGCATTAACCAGAGCCACCACGGTGCCTTCTTGGGGCCGGATATCTTGGTTTCCGATGGCACGCTGCTCAAACCCGTGAGCATGGAAGACCGCGAGGACTTTCCCCAACTCGAAGAAGCGCTCAAGTGGGACAACATCATCAGTGAGGAGCACGTCGATAACCACACGCCGGTAGTGCGCATTTTTCAAGAGAACTTCCCCTATCGCAAGATCCGTTTTCTACAGATTCGCGACATCGACGTCACCGGGGTAGCTTCGGGTCAGTACGGCGAGCTGGCGACGTTGGGCGAGATCCAGCTTTACGGCGAGGGATATCCGGTGAGCGTGTGGGCTTATTCGCCGCCGATCACGCTGACCGATTCGCGCGGCAACTTCATCCGCAAAACCCTACCGCGCATCGCTTGGGAAGGCGATGTCATCGTCCGCGAGACCGATCCGCTCACCGGCCAAGCGAGCGAGCGGATCGAGCCGTTGGATCTCCATCCAGATGTTCGCTTACAGGTACAGACCCGCACCTCGGATCAGACCGACACCAACTTCACGTACTATCAGGTCGTTACTGTTGCTGGCAACGAAGAGCGTACGGAAGTGCCGAAAGAGGTGTACGACGAGATTGCCTTGGAGTGGACGGCTTGGGAGATTTGGCAGACCTTACCCGCCAGCCAGAAGCACGCCTCGCGCACCGACGACGATGGCGATGGGGTCACCGACGAGGATCGGATTGACCTGATCGACAACGATGGCGATGGTCTCATCGACGAGGATGGCAGAAAGCTGCGCCGGGCACCGCGCTCTAGCTTTGACAAGGACGGCGAACTGGCGTTTGTCGGCTGGAGCGAATGGAGCGAGAGCTATTTGCCGACCAATGGCGTCAACGTGGCGACCATCACCTCGCCCAACCCGCGCAAGTTCGTTCAGGTGCGGGTCAATCTCTCTTCAGAAAACCCCTTCAAGACCGCACGGATCCGTGAGTTGCGCATTGAGTTGGCACCGCCGCTGTCGCTGGAACTGGCTGGCGAGTTGGCGCTATTAAGCGACGAGGGAGCAAGGCGCGTTCCGACCGACTTGGGTGTGCAAACCTCGGACTACACGCCGCCGCGCAATATCGATCCGCTCGCACCGCAGCAGTTTTCTTATTTCATCCGCGCTGCCGCGCCCGACCCGACTGATGGGACCGTGGGCGATGGCTTTAACGAGGTGCTGGTCGTCGCGCCGCGCGATGCGCGCTTGACGGGTGTGCGCTTGGGACAGGTCGCCATCGCCCAGACGCCTTCGCTGCTCAACCCGGAGGAAACGCAGACCTCGGCGACGGCTACGAAGTTCGACCGCGCTTTCGTGCCAGACGACGGGGTCTTGCGCGCCGCAGACGGGACAGTGTTGGAACGGATGGCGACCGGCGCGGATTCGATCTGGGTGCGGTTCCCCTTTTCGCTCAATGCCGATCTGTCGGCTGGCCAGCACGCCCTCATTGAAGTGCAGTTTGAGTCTCAGAGCTTCCGCGAGGGTATTGCATTCACCTCGTTTGTGCGGTCTTCAGACTCAGAGGAAGGCGTATTTCAACGGGTGGATACCGCCGATAAAGATGCGACTGAGTTGGTGGATTCTTCGACGGCGCAGGTCAGCTTGATGGCGCTGCCAGGGCCTTTGATCCAAGACGTAGTGCTATCACCGGTTTTTACGCCCAATGGCGATGGAGTCAACGACGAGCTCTTGGTGCATTTCGTTTTGCTGAAGGTACAGGAGGAGCGTCCGTTAGACGTTGCATTTTACGATTTGGGAGGACGCTTGGTAGGTCAAGGACAAGGCTCTGCAGTCGGCGGCAAGGTAGGGACGCAGGCGTTTGTGTGGGATGGACGGAATATGGATGGTCAACTCGTGCCGCCGGGGATCTATCTCTGTCAGATCAAGCTAGAAGCCGACGATCAAGCCAACAAATTGACGCGACTCGTTCACGTAGCCTATTAACAAAGGCAGCAGTTCGGACCGGAATTCGATAACAAATGAAGGCGAGGCCCAATGGGCCAAAATCGAGCCGCTGTTGCCGAAACGACCTGAAAGGAGATTCGTTATGAACTATCGAGCTATACTGATCGCCTGCTTGGCAACGCTGGGGTTGGCCGTCGCTGGCTGGGGTCAAGCCGACGGTAAGATAGCATTTATATCCGACCGCGAGGGGCACGGTGACGTGTGGATTATGAATGCGGATGGGAGTAATTCCATAAACCTAACCCAAGGGCGGGATTGCGCTAGCCCAGCTTGGTCCCCAGATGGCACGCAGATCGCCTATATTGCCGGCGGCGAAATCTGGTTGATGGGTGCCGACGGGAGTAATCCGCAACAGGTGACGGACGATTCTGTCGATAAAGCGCGGCTTTGGTGGTCTGAAGACGGGAGGAGCATTTACTATGTCGCCGTCCCGACTTGGCCGCTTCCGAACGAATGGGACGGCCCTGATGCGTTTGTTACATCGCTGGACGCCAGTGGCTCCTCGCCTGCGGATTGGAGAGAGGTATATAGCCGCTTCCTCCCTGGTGTTTCCCCAGACGGAACCAAACTGGCAACCGTCACGTTGTGGGATGGAGGGGGCCATAAGCATGTCGATTTCTACATCCGCACCAGTGCCAGTGATCACATGCATCCAGGTTATCTCCTACCTGAATCACTCCAGAATAAACTGATATACCCCGAACCCTACGAAAATTGGCGAACGTTTCCTACTTGGTCGCCCGACGGCCTGAGAATAGCCTTCTCTGGTTTTCTCGATTTCATGGGTCAGTTTGAGATTTGGGCCGCTGATACAGACATGGACAACTGGGTCGAGTTGACCAACGGCTTAGGTGGACGCGAGCCCGCTTGGCAACCGGCGATCCCTGCTGCTACGGGTGTCGAAGCCCAGTCGTGGGGACGGATCAAATCGCTGCTTTCAACGGGCACTCATTAATCGCGCCTCGTGCGTAGGGGCGGTGCGGAGTGCAAGCCGTTCCTACGTGCCCTTAACCTCAGGAGGTAAACTATGCACCGCTTTGTCGTAGCTATTTTGCTGTTGGCGGCTCCGCACGGGGCCTTTGCCGCAACAGGGGAGTTGTTCGCAGCCCCCAACCTTATCCCCCTCGACAAACCCGGTGCAGGCATCGGCTGGGGCTACAGTGATGACACCGGCACTTTGGGCGATGTAGATGGCGACGGGGATTTGGATCTTGTGGTGGCTTGGACTAGTTGGACAACACAATGGGGCTGGATAGTGGCGTCCAACGACGGCTTGGGTGGCTTGGTCCCCACCCGCAAAGTCACCCGACCAAACCGACCAAAAAGAGAATCGGGACAAGTGCCCATCCTTAGTATCTGGGGAGACGACTTCGACGGGGACGGGCTCTTGGATCTGGCCTTTCAGGAAGGATTGAATCTCGAACTGTGGCACAACCGGGGCGAGGACGGCTTTGCCACCATCCTGCAACTGCCCAACACTGGTTTCATTGGCCTAGCCGATGGTGAAGGCGACGGCGATGTGGACCTGTTGGTCACGGAGTATGAGGAGTATGAGGACGAGGCAGAGCACACCCACGACGGGACATCTCAAGCGACCCTGTGGTACAACGACGGCGACGCGGAGTTTGTCCGCAGCGATCGGTTCACCCTCGACAGCGAGGAGAGGCTCTGGCCTAGGCTTTGGTCCGCCGAGCAATCATTGGGAGCGGGAGGGGCTGTGCGCCTGTTATGGTTCCGATCGTGCGGGGATTCGATGGAGGCTTGGCTGACCCAGCCGTGGGCGACCAGCGCGGAGCCGCCGCTTTTTTTTGAATTCATGGGCAATCCCTGTTACTCCACCCCGCTACGGGCCGGTCGCGATGGACAGGTGGATTTAGTCGGCATCGCCGAAGTAACCGTTTCCTCTTCCTACGTACATACCTACCGCGGCTTGGCGCTGTGGCGTCTGGACGCCTCGGGCGTGGTGGCAAGCCACACGCTGCTCGGCTCGCAGGTACACGTGGAAGGTCGCCCCCTCGTCAGCGACCTCAACGGCGATGGTCTACCGGACGTGGCAGTGATCGATGGCAACGAGGAAACGGGTCCGGCCTTGGTCGTCTTGCTCGGCCAGCGCGATGGCGTGCCCGTGCTCGAAGGCCGCTACCGGCTGCCGGGCACGGGCCGCCAGGTACTTGCCGGCGACCTCAACGGCGATGGAGCCGCCGAGCTGGTCGTGTTGGGGCGTGTGCAAAAAGGTCTTTTTAAGTCTGTATCAATAGGGGCTTTCGTCTTAATCAACCAGAACAGTCCACCCACCGCCGTAGCCGTTGAGTCGGCCACGCCGTCGGAGTTTGTCTTGGGTGCGAACTATCCCAATCCGTTTAATCCGGCCACAACCATTCCCCTATCGGTGCCCGATGGTGCCGAGACTGTCGATGTAGCCATCTACAACCTCTTGGGACAGCTTGTGCGCCAAGTGTGGTCGGGTCCGTTGGCGGCGGGCGAACACCGGCTGACTTGGGATGGCCGAGACGATAAGGGTCAACCTGTCGCTTCTGGAGCGTATTTGTATCAGGTACGCATGGGCGATCAGCTACGCACCCGAAAGATGGTCAAGCTCGAATAGACGATCTAATCCTTTGACCTAGGAGGTAAACTATGCACTGCTTTATCGTAGCTATTTTGCTGTTGGCGAATAGACGATCTAACCCTTTGACCTAGGAGGTAAACTATGCACTGCTTTATCGTAGCTATTTTGCTGTTGGCGGCTCCGCACGGGGCCTTTGCCGCAACAGGGGAGCTGTTCGCAGAACCCAACTTTATCCCCCTCGGCAAAGCCGGTGCCGGCATCGGTCGGGGCCCCAGTGATGACACCGGCACTTTGGGCGATATAGATGGCGACGGGGATTTGGACCTCGTGGTAGCTTGGGCTCGTTGGGCTCCACAATGGGGCTGGATGGTGGCGTCCAACGACGGCTTGGGCGGCTTGGTCCCTACCCACAACGTCACCCGCCCATCAAGAGAAGAACCGGGAACGCCCATCGTTAGTATCTGGGGGGACGACTTCGACGGGGATGGACTCTTGGATCTGGCCTTTCAGGAGGGACACAGCCTCGAACTGTGGCACAACCGGGGCGAGGACGGCTTTGCCACCATCCTGCAACTGCCCAACACCGGTTTCATTGGCCTAGCCGATGGTGAAGGCGACGGCGATTTGGACCTGTTGGTCATAGAGTATGAGGAGCATGACGAAGAGGCACTGCACAGCCACGAGGGGCCATCCCAAGCGACCCTGTGGTCCAACGACGGCGACGCGGCGTTTGTCCGCGGCGATCGGTTCACCCTCGACAGCGAGGCGGGGTTCTGGCCTAGGCTTTGGCCCGCCGAGCGATCGCTGGGAGCGAGAGGGGCCGCGCGCCTGTTATGGCTCCGATCGTGTTGGAGGTTCGAAGAGGCTGAACCGACGGAGGTTTGGCTAACCCAGCCGTGGGCGACCAGCGCGGAGCCGCCGCTTGCTTTTGAGTCCATGGTCAACCCCTGTTACTCCACCCCGCTACAGGCCGACCGCGATGGGCAGGTGGATTTAGTCGGAGTCGCCGAGGTAACCGCTATCCCCTCCGAGACCTTCGTTAACGCCTATTTTTTCACCTACCACGGCTTGGCGCTGTGGCGTCTGGACGCCTCGGGCGTGGTGGCAAGCGACACGCTGCTCGGCTCGCAGATCCACGTGGAAAGTCACCCCCTGGTCAGCGACCTCAACGGCGATGGGCTGATGGACGTGGCCGTGATCGATAGCAACGAGGAAACGGGTCCGGCCTTGGTCGTCTTGCTCGGCCAGCGCAATGGCGTGCCTGTCCTCGAAGGCCGCTACCGGCTGTCGAGCACGGTCGACGAGGCGCTCGCTGGCGACTCCAACGGCGATGGGGTCATTGAAGGCCGCCATCAGGTGTCGGGCACGGGCAGCGAGGTGCTCGCCGGTGACCTCAACGGCGATGGGGCCGCCGATCTGGTCGTGTTGGGGCGTGTACAAAGCGGTCGTTTTAAGGGTGGGTCTTACTTCTATACAAAGGGTGGGGCTTTCGTCTTTATCAACCAGAACAGTCCACCCACCGCCGTAGCTGTTGAGTCGGCCACGCCGTCGGAGTTTGTCTTGGGTGCGAACTATCCCAATCCGTTTAATCCGGCCACGACTATCCCCCTATCGGTGCCCGACGGGGCCGAGGCTGTCGATGTAGCCATCTACAACCTGTTGGGACAGCTCGTGCGCCAAGTGTGGTCGGGTCCGTTGGCGGCGGGCGAACACCGGCTGACTTGGGATGGCCGAGACGGGCAGGGCCAACTCGTTGCTTCTGGAGCGTATTTGTATCAGGTACGCGTGGGCGATCAGTTGCGCACTCGAAAAATGGTCAAGCTCGAATAGACGATCCGACCGTAGAAAGAAGAAAAGAGCGATATCAAATTGCTGTAGGTGGGCCGCGATTTCGTCTGTTTTGTACAGTGCGTTCTACCCCATTTCTAACTTTCTGAAAGGAGCCCGTTATGAACTATCGGTCTCTACTGATCGTCTGCTTGGCAACGCTGGGACTGGCTGTCGCAGGCTGGGGGCAAGCCGACGGTAAAATCGCATTTATCTCCCACCGTGGGGGGTACGATGACGTGTGGATTATGAATGCGGACGGGAACGACCCCGTAAACCTGACCCAGGGACGGTATTGCGCTAGCCCGGTTTGGTCCCCGGATGGAACGAAGATCGCCTATATTGACGTTGACGACGATGAGACTTGGCCGTACGGTGGAGAGATTTGGTTGATGGATGTCGACGGCAGTAATCCCCAACAGGTGACAGACGATGCCGTCGAAAAATTGAGGCTTTGGTGGTCTGAAGATGGGCGTAGTCTTTACTATACTGCCGTCATGACTGCGCAGATTCGAGATGAGGGGTGGGAGGGTCCTGATACATTCGTTATGGCGCTGGACGGAAGTGGCTCCTCGCCCGTGGACTGGAGAGAGGTAAATCGCCGCTTCCGCCCAGGTGTTTCGCCGGACGGGACCAAACAAGCAGGCATCATGCTGAGGGAAAAAGGAGAGGAAGAAAATATCGCCCGCCTCTATATCCGCGATGTTGGGGAAGATGAGTCCTCGTCCATTCATGGGGCCTCGTTCTTTCGGGTCATTCCCCTGCCCGATCTGCCTAACCCCGATCGACCTTTCTGGCGTTCCGACAGCAGCGTAATGGTACCATACGAAGACTTCACTTGGGCACCCAACAGCACGAGGGTAGCCTTCACTTCTTTTGCTACTAGCGGCGGCTTTAGGGAGATATGGGCCGTTGATATAGATGGAAGCCGCTTGGTCAATCTGACTAACGGCTTAGGAGGACACTCTCCTGCTTGGCAACCGGTGCTCTCTGCTGCTACGAGTGTCGAGGCCCAGTCGTGGGGACGGATCAAATCGCTGCTTTCAACAGGTATCCGTTAAGAACTGCGACGAGGTCAGCAAGGGGTAGTCTCTGGGGTATATCTATAAGGCCGAGATGGACGGATAGAAGCCAAGAAGACGAAGAAGCTGCCGTGATGAGTGGTTGAAAGTGGCGTGTGGAAGAGTCCTCAAAACTCACCGAAAGGAGTTTCCTATGAGAACGCGAGTTGTGCATCAAACTCGTCTCGTGTTAATCGCCTGCTTGATAGCTTTTGGCCTGTCGGGTATTAGCTATGCCCAAAAAAATGGACATCCACCCTGGGTCTGGAGTGTAGCTTATTCGCCAGATGGGGGCACGCTAGCCAGTGGGAGTACCGACGAGACGATACGCCTTTGGGACGTGGCGACGGGAACTCTCCTCACCACACTCAGCGGGCATACGGACGAGGTTTATAGTGTCGCGTATTCTCCGAATGGCCGTACGCTAGCCAGTGGGAGTCGGGACAACACGGTTCGTCTTTGGGATGTGGCAACGGGGGAAATTTTCGCCACGCTTAGTGGGCATACGGACGAAGTCTATAGTGTCGCGTATTCGCCAGATGGGGGGATACTAGCCAGTGGGGATCTGGACGGCACGATACATCTTTGGGATGTGGCGACAAGGGGCCTCCTCGCTACGTTTAGAGGGCATACGGCCGGAGTCTGTGGTGTAGCTTATTCGCCGGATGGGGGCACGCTGGCCAGTGGGAGTACCGACGAGACGATACGTCTTTGGGATATAGCAACGGGAGAGGTCCTTGCCACGCTCAGCGGGCATACGGACTGGGTCTGTGGTGTAACGTATTCTCCAAATGGCCGTACGTTGGCCACTGGGGGCGGCGACAACACGGTTCGTCTTTGGGATGTGTCAACAGGAAACCTCCTTGCCACGCTCACTGGGCATGCGGACGAGGACCCTAATAGTGACGGAGTCTGGAGTGTCGCATATTCTCCGGATGGGAGTACCCTAGCCAGTGGAGGGAGCGATGACACGGTTCGTCTTTGGGATGTAGCGACAGGACGCCTCCTCGCCACGCTGAGCGGGCATACAAAAGCGATCACTAGTGTGGCATATGCACCGGCTGGGAGCACATTGGCTAGCGGGGGGTACGACAACAACGGGGTACGTTTCTGGGACATCGCGTCTTATACCGGCTGGGAGCCGACGGCCGTGGCCGAAACTTCTTGGGGACGGATCAAAAGAGGATATTTGCAGACCGTGCCGGCGACTAAGCAGACGAAGCGATGAACAGGTTGCGTGAATTTATTGGCTCGTCCAGTGGCTTGGCTCCGATACGGAAGAAACATGGGCTTGGATGGGTCATCCGCGCTCTTGCGGGACTTGTGTTCTCTTCGGCATAGCTCTACCCCATTCCTAACTTTCTGAAAGGAGCCCCGTTATGAACTATCGGTCGATACTAATCGCCTGCTTGGCAACGCTGGGGCTGGCCGTGGCTAGCCGGGGGCAAGCCGACGGTAGGATAGCATTTATATCCGACCGCGAGGGGCACGGGGACGTGTGGATTATGAATGCGGATGGGAGCGACCCCGTAAACTTAACCCAAGGTCGGCATGGGCTTTGCGTTAGCCTAACTTGGTCTCCAGATGGCACGAAGATCGCCTATCTCGCCTTCGCCTTTAGAGACGAGCCCGATTCCGATGGTGCCATTTGGGTCGATTATTCCGTTGCCGATATCTGGGTGATGGACGCCGATGGTGGCAACTCGCAACAAGTGGGATCTCTAACTCCCGGAAACGAGGTGCTTTTTTGGGCTGAAGACGGAAGTAGCATTTACTACTACCTGCGGGACCCCCAACAGCTATTCGCTGTGGCGCTGGACGGCAGTGGCTCCTCACCGATATCTCGGACGGACGGGACTGGAATAGCCTGCCGGTTCTTCGATAATCGTGATCTTTCTCCAGACGGAACCAAACGAGCAACCGTCGTGTTGCAGGACGACGAGGGCAATGCCTATCTACGCCTAGCTGGCTACGCCCCTATGCGCCTAGCTGGCCTAGTTGGCTGCACCCCTACTGAGGGGCCGCAGCCTTCTGACCATATAGAAGGTTTCTGGGATGTTCCCCTTCCCGATCTACCCTATCAACAAGCTGAACTTGAACCCGGCTGGTCTAGAGTGGCTCCCTCTACTTGGTCGCCTGACAGCATGAGAATCGCCTTCTATGCCGCTAACGAGCAAGGGTACAGGGAGGTTTGGGTTGTTGGTATAGACGGGAGCAACTTGGTTAATCTGACCAACGGTTTGGGTGGAGATTATCCCGCTTGGCAGCCTGTCGTCCCTTCTGCTACTGCCACGAGCGTCGAGTCCCAGTCGTGGGGACGGATCAAATCGCTGCTTTCTCATTAATCGCGCCTCGTGCGTAGGGGCGGTGCGGAGCGCAAGCCGCCCCTACGCGCCTTTCCGCTTGCGCCGACCGGAGAAGTCGTAAGCGGCTAACACGGAAAGTCGTGGAAAATCCACGAAAAATCGTGAATATTCCACGAAAAAACGTGGAAAACCTTGAGCCGACGGCTGAGACTGCGCATCGCAGAAAGGCTCGTCTCATGTTTTAAATATTATGTTTTTCAAGCCTTTAGGTTATTTCTAAAGGCTTTTTTGTTGTTGGCCGTATTTCTGGCACGGAATGTGCCTATATTCCTCCATAGCGCACCCTATTCCTAACCTTCTAAAAGGAGGCAAGTTATGAACAATCGCTCTCTACTGATCGCCTGCTTGGCAACGCTGGGACTAGCTGTCGCTGGGTGGGGGCAAGCCGACGGTAAGGATGCTGACAATCCGGCCGATGGTGGGGAGGCTTGGGCCGCCGGGGCCATACTCCGCCTGACTGATCACTCGGACAACTACAGGTCTCCGTCTTGGTCTCCGGATGGCCAGCACATCGCCTTCGATTCCAACCGCTACGGCAAGGCTGAGATTTACGTAATGGGTTTGGATGGAAGTAATCTCCGCCGCCTGACTGGCGACTCGTCTTGGGACGCGCTTCCGTCTTGGTCTCCGGATGGCCAGCACATCGTTTTCGAATCCGAGCGCATTGGCAAGGCTGAGATTTACGTAATGGATTCGGATGGAAGCAACCCCCGCAACCTGACCAACGACTCGGATTGGCACTATTCTCCGTCTTGGTCTCCGGATGGCCGACACATCGCCTTCGTGACCCGGCGCAGCAACGGCAAGGCTGAGATATATGTGATGGATTCAGATGGGAGCAACCGCCGTCGCCTGACAGACCACCCGAGTCAGGTCGGATCTCCGTCTTGGTCTCCAGACGGCCGGTACATCGCCTTTGAGTCCCACCGCCACGGCGAGGCTGATATTTACGTGATGGGTTCGGATGGGAGCAACCCCCGCCCTCTGACAGATCACCCGGCCGAAGACCGGTCTCCGTCTTGGTCTCCAGACGGCCGGTACATCGCCTTTGAGTCTGAGCGCGACGGCAGGGCTGAGATATATGTGATGGATTCGGATGGGAGCAACCCCCGCCGCCTGACAGATCACTCGGCCGAAGACCGATCTCCGTCTTGGTCTCCAGATGGTCGGTACATCGCCTTCGAGTCTAACCGCCACGGCGACTGGGAGATTTACGTGATGGACATCGCGTCTCATACCGGCGGGGAGCCGACGGCTGTGGCCGAGACCTCGTGGGGACGGATCAAGAGGTATTTGCAAGACCGGGCCGGCAACTAAGGAGGCGAAGCGATGAATAGGCTGCGTGAATTTATTGGCTCATTCGGTGGCTTAGCTCTGATTCGGCTGGGGCTGAGTGTCCTCGCGGGGCTTGTGATTCTCTTCGGCCCAAGGGGATCCGCAGCCGACACAGAATGCCCGTACACTTGGACCGTGTGCAGTTCCAACTCCGATTGTGCGTCGGTGGAGGGGATGTATCGCTATTGCACCTATGGTTTGGACGCGGACTGCAACTTCTACACAGTGGATTGCTGGGACTCCTCCACTCCCTGTTCGGAGGCCGACCAGGGGATCGCGCCCGCCGTGCTGACCCGAAAGATTGATTGCGATAACCAGTGGTGCGAGGGGAGGGACCCGACCAAGCCATACCGATACTGTATCAATTACTATAAAGCGAACGGCGACGTTTTTGGGACAGAAGCTTGCTATTGTTCCTCCACCCCCTGTTCGGAGGCCGAGCCGGAGACCGCGACCGCGTTCACAGGGCCGACCGACGCTTGCTTCAATCAAGAGACTGAGTGCGATAACCGCTGGTGCGAGGGGAGGGACCCGACCAAGCCATACCGGTATTGCACCAATTACTATAACGCAGAAGGCGACATTTTTTGGCGACAAAATTGCTATTGCTCCTCCACCCCTTGTTCGGAGGTTACGCAGGATCAGATGACCGCCGTGCAGACATCGGTGGAAGCGCGGCCAGCGCAGCATCGGCTGTGCGATGCCTATCCCAATCCGTTCAATCCCGCGATAGTCATTCCCCTCGATCTGGCCACCGACGAGGAACGAGTCCACTTGGCACTCTACAACGTGTTAGGTCATCGGGTGCGGCAGCTATGGAACGGGCCGCTTGGGGCGGGTAGTCATCGGTTTGTGTGGGATGGCCGCGACGAGGTGGGCAAGGCGGTGGCGGCCGGAGTGTATATCTATAAGGTCGAGGTGGACGGACAGGTGGAAGCGAAAAAAACGACCAAGCTGCCATAAGGAATGAGGTCTAACCTTCTGAAAGGAGGCACGTTATGAACTATCGGTATCTACTGATCGCCTGCTTGGCAACGCTGGGACTGGCCGTCGCTGGCTGGGGTCAAGGCGACGGTAAGGATGTTGACAATCCGGCCGATCCGTCGTTGTCGGCGGGGATTGGACAAGCGGTGACGAGCAGTGGTGAGGGGGCTTGGGTCGTCGGGGCCATACGCCGCCTGACCAACAACTCGGATTGGGACTGGAAACCGTCTTGGTCTCCCGATGGCCAGCGCATCGTCTTCGACTCCTCCCGCGACGGCAACTATGAGATCTACGTGATGGATTCAGATGGAAGCAATCCTCATCGTCTGACAGATCACCCGGCCGCCGACTGGTTTCCGTCTTGGTCTCCCGATGGCCGCCACATCGCCTACGTGTCCGGCCGCGACGGCAACTATGCGATTTACGTGATGGGGCCGGATGGAAGCAATCCCCGCAACCTGACCAACGACTCGGATAGGCACTATTATCCGTCTTGCTCTCCGGATGGCCAGCGCATCGCCTTCATGACTGTGCGCAACAACAAGGCTGGGATCTACGTGATGGATTCGGATGGGAGCAACCGCCGCCTCCTGACAATCGCCTCGGGGGTCTGGTCTCCGTCTTGGTCTCCCGATGGCCAATACATAGCCTACATGTCCGGGCACGACGGCAACGAGGAGATCTACGTGATGGGTTCGGATAGTGGCTACCGCCGCCGCCTGACGGACCACCCAGCTTGGGACTCGCGTCCGTCTTGGTCTCCAGACGGCCGGTACATTGCCTTCCAGTCCAACCGCGACGGCAACTATGAGATTTACGTGATGGATTCAGATGGGAGCAATCCTCGCCGTCTGACAGATCACCCGGCTGAAGACAAGTATCCGTCCTGGTCTCCGGATGGCCGGCACATCGCCTTCCAGTCCAACCGCGACCACGACAACTGGGAGATTTACGTGATGGACCTCGCGTCTTATACCGAGGGGGAGCCGACGTCTGTGGACGCGACCTCGTGGGGACGGATCAAAGCGCTGCTTTCTCGTTAATCGCGCCTTTCCGTTTGCGTTGACCGAAGGCGTCGCAAGCGGCTAACACGGAAAGTCGTGGAAAATCCACGAAAAATCGTGAATATTCCACGAAAAAACGTGGAAAACTTTGTGCCGATGGCTGAGATGGCACACGTAGAAAAGCTCGTCTCATGTTTTAAGTGTTATGTTTTTCAAGCCTTTAGGGTATTCCTAAAGGCTTTTTTGTTGTTGGCCGTATTTCTGGCACGGAATGTGCGTATATTCCCTCTGTAGCGCACCCTATTCCTAACCTTCTGAAAGGAGCCGCGTTATGAACTATCGATTTCTACTGATCGCCTGCTTGGCAACGCTGGGACTGGCTGTCGCTGGCTGGGGGCAAGGCGACGGTAAGGATGTTGACAATCCGACCGATCCGTCGTTGTCGGCGGTGATTGAACAAGCGGTGACGAGCAGTGATGGGGAGGCTTGGGTCGTCGGGGCCATACGCCGCCTGACTGACTACTCGGCCAGTTACAGTGCTCCCACTTGGTCGCCGGATGGTCAGCACATCGCCTTCGGGTTTGAGCGCGACGGCAGGGCTAAGATTTACGTGATAGGCTCGGATGGGAGTAACTCCCGGCGCCTGACCGACCACCCGGCTTGGGCCGCGCTTCCCACTTGGTCACCGGATGGTCAGCACATCGCCTTCGTATCCGAGCGCGGCGTCAGCGATATTTACGTGATAGGTTCGGATGGGAGCAACCGTCGCAACCTGACCAACGACTCGCATTGGGACTGGTCTCCGTCTTGGTCTCCGGATGGCCAACACATCGCCTTCGTGTCCCGGCGCGGTAGCTACGGCAAGGCTGAGATTTACGTGATAGGCTCGGATGGGAGCAACTCCCGCCGCCTGACGGACCACCCGGGGCATGTCGATTCTCCGTCTTGGTCACCGGATGGTCAGCACATCGCCTTCGTGTCCGAGCGCGGCGCCAGCGATATTTACGTGATGGGATCGGACGGGAGTAACCCCCGCCGCCTGACGGACCGCCTGACGGACGACTCGGTCGATTACAGGTCTCCGTCTTGGTCTCCAGACGGCCAGTACATCGCCTTTGAGTCCGAGTGGTACGACAGGGTTGGGATTTACGTGATGGGATCGGATGGGAGCAATCCCCGCCGCCTGATAGACGACTCGGCCGACTACAGGTCTCCATCTTGGTCACCGGATGGTCGGTACATCGCTTTTGAGTCCAACCGCGACGGCGACTGGGGGATTTACGTGATGGACATCGCGTCTTATACCGGCGGGGAGCCGACGGCTGTGGACGAGACCTCGTGGGGCCAGATCAAATCGCTGCTTTCTCGTTAATCGCGCCTCTTGCGTAGGTGCGGTGTGGAGCGCAAGCCGTCCCTACGTGCCCTTAACCTCAGGAGGTAAACTATGCACCGCTTTATCGTAGCTATTTTGCTGTTGGCGGCTCCACACGGGGCTTTTGCCTCGCCCGGTGCGTTGTTCGCAGAACCCGACTTTTTCACCCTTGGCCCGGGCATCGGCATGGGGTTCCCTGATGATACCGCTGCTTTGGGCGATGTAGATGGCGATGGGGATGTGGATCTCGTGGTAAGTTGGACTCGTTGGTCGCCACACGTATATGCAGACGACGGAGCCTCGGGAGAGCACTTTCCACACTGGGGCTGGACCGTGGCGTCCAACGACGGCTTGGGTGGCTTGGTTCCCACCCGCGACGTCATGCACGGAAGAAAAGAATCAGGAGCAAGTAGTGCGCCCATCGTTAGTATCTACGGGGATGACTTCGATGGGGATGGACTCTTGGATCTGGCCTTTGAGGAGGGATTAAACTTCGAACTGTGGCACAACCGGGGCGAGGACGGCTTTGCAACCATCCTGCGACTGCCCAACACTGGTTTTGTTGGCCTCGCCGATGGTGAAGGCGACGGCGATTTGGATCTGTTGGTCACGGGGTATGAAGAGTATGAGGACGAGGCAGACCACACCCACGACGGGACATCCCAAGCGACCCTGTGGTTCAACGATGGTGACGCGGAGTTTGTTCGCAGTGACCAGTTCACCCTCGACAGCGAGGCGGGGCTCTGGCCTAGGCTTTGGCCCGCCGAGCAATCGCTGGGAGCGGAAGGGATTGTGCGCCTGTTATGGACCCGATCGTGCTATCGGCAGCTCCAAGAGGCTGGGCCGACTAGGGTTTGGCTGACCCAGCCGTGGGCGGCCAGCGCGAAGCCGCCGCTTGCTTTTGAGTCCATGGTCAACCCCTGTGGATATACCCCTCTGCAGGTCGGTCGCGATGGACAGGTGGATTTAGTTGGAATCGTCGAAGTAACCGTCTCCTCTTACGTACATACTTCCCACGGCTTGGCGCTGTGGCGTCTGGACGCCTCGGGCGCGGTGACAAGCCACACTCTGCTCGGCTCGCAGGTACATGTGCAAGGTCGTCTCTTGGTCAGCGACCTCAACGGCGATGGTCTGATGGACGTGGCCTTGGTCGATGGCAACTTGGAAACGGGTCCGGCCTTGGTCGTCTTGCTCGGCCAGCGCGATGGCGTGCCCGTGCTCGAAGGCCGCTACCGGCTGCCGGGCACGGGGGAGCACGGAGGCATGGGCAACGAGGTGCTTGCCGGCGATCTCAACGGCGATGGGGCCGCCGATCTGGTCGTGTTGGGGTGGTATGAGGATGGCGGGACTTTAGGGGCTTGGGGGGTTCCTGGTGGAGCTTTCGTCTTTATCAACCAGAGCAGTCCGCCCACCGCCGTAGCCGTTGAGTCGGCCACGCCGTCGGACTTTGTCTTGGGTGCGAACTATCCCAATCCGTTTAATCCGGCCACGACCATCCCCCTGTCGGTGCCCGACGGTGCCGAGGCTGTGGACGTAGGCATCTACAACCTGTTGGGACAGCTTGTGCGCCAAGTGTGGTCGGGTCCGTTGTCGGCGGGCGAACACCGGCTGACTTGGGATGGCCGCGACGGGCAGGGCCAACTTGTCGCTTCTGGAGCCTATTTGTATCAGGTACGCGTGGGCGAGCAACTACGCACCCGCAAGATGGTCAAGCTCGAATAGACGATCTGACTGTCTCGCTGCTTTCATCGGGCACTCATTAATCGCGCCTCGTGCGTAGGGGCGGTGCGGAGCGCAAGCCGTCCCTACGCGCTCTTCCGCTTGCGCTACCGCATGGAGAATACGGGTTGCGCCGGCCGAAGCCGTCGCAAGCGGCCAACACGTAAAGGCTACTGTGGCGATATTAGCTGGATCCACTGTTTCGATTGTAGTTCCAATCCTCAACTATGGAGGATACAAATGAACAAATCAATGCTACGCACGTTGCAAGCCGCAACAATCCTCACGGTGCTTGTGCTCCTGCTTTCGATCAACTTGGGCCAAGCCGAACATGACGATGGTGAAGTTCGTTGTGGTAGCTATGAAGCAAAATGGGACCAGTGTTTTGATTGTAGCTTAAACCCCGATCATCGTTTTTGTTCTTGGGAATATATAGATAGAAATACACCATATCCGAAATACGCTTGGATCACGTTTGCCTTAGATTGGGAGTGCAATCTGTATATAGCGGATAGGCAGTATTCCTCTACTCCCTGTTCATTGGTCGTGCCAGACAATGCAACGGATCAGAATTTTAGCTGCCACCGCTTCCGTGGTAGCTTGTGCGAGGATTTTAACCCGGACGAACCATATACGTTAGGCACCAGTTACCATATCGACAACAAGACGCAGGACAGTCGTATGTGTTCGTCTGCTCCTTGCTCAGAAGATCAGGCTACGGCTGTGGACGAGACCTCGTGGGGGCAAATCAAATCGCTGCTTGCAACGGGAACTCATTAATCGCTCTTGGTTTGTAAGCTCCTGCGCCTAAAGGATGCAACGTGATTCCCGCCCTACTCGACCGCATCGTCGAACTAGCCTTCGATCCCCGAGTCGCTTCCTTCTTCGGCGTCTGCTTGGGATTGTATATCTTGCGGGACGTAGCCCGTATATGTTTGCGACTGCTAGGGGCTTTTTGGCGGGGACGGAGGAAGAGGGATGATGCGTAGGGGCGACCGGCCGGTCGCCCCTACATCCTAAACGAAATGCTCGGAGTTGTCTTGGGGGTCGTAACCTAACTCGCAGCGGGCGTTTTGGAGGTCCCAGTAGGCGCGGGTGTTGCCCGAGATGCCGTAGTAGATTCCGAAGCGCACGTCGGCCTCAATGGAGCGCTGCACGAGCTGGACGCAGTCGCGGTGGCTCAGCCAGGTGGAGAGAATCCGGTCGCTTTTGCGCTCGACGACCGCGGAATCCGGCTGGAACGAGCCGATGCGTAGGCATACGACCTCCAAACCGTAGCGATCCACATAGTAGCGTCCCAGACTTTCGCCAAATGCCTTGCTGGCCCCGTACAGGCTGTCGGGTCGCACGGGCATCTCCGGCGTGGTGTACATCCCTTCTTCTTCGTAAAGGCCGGTCACGTGATTGGTGCTGGCGAAGACGACCCGCTTGACGCCCGCGTTTCTGCATGCCTCATAGGTGCAGTACACGCCTTGGATGTTCTTTTCGAGGACAGACTCCCAAGTGGCGCTAACCGCTGGATCGCCAGCGAGGTGGACTACCGCATCGACGCCGGCGACTGCTGTGGACATAGCATCCAGATCGGCGACGCTGCCGCGGACGACTTCCTCGTCGTCGGCAACTTCTCGCACTGTGCGGTGATACATTAGCCGCAGGTCGTAGCACTCCCGCAGCCCTTGGCGCATCACCTCGCCAATGCGGCCAGCCGCTCCCGTAATTAGCACTTTTTTGCGGCCCATCATTCCTCAGACAGTCGGTTAATAAGCCACCACGTCAGGGCGGCTATGAGGAGGCCTGACGCTATCCCAAGACTCCAAAAGAGACACACTTGCGAGGAAGGGTTTTTGCGGAACTTCATAGTGAGATCCCCTCAGCGGCTGGCCCAGAGCATACCGCGCCGCTGGATTTCGCGCGCTTCGGGCACATCGAAATCGCTCGCCACGTGGCCCAAAGACGAGTAGAATACCCGGCCCGCTCCCCACGCGCGCTTCCACACTACTGGCATGATCGTCCCATTGACCCAAGGCGCACTTTGACGGCTCTCTAGGGTTGTCGTGGCCAGCACTTGATTGCCCGGGTCGGTGTGCATGTAGTACTGCTCGGAGTGCATTTGAAAGTCGTCTAGGCCGGCGACGATTAGGTCGTCTGGGGCCGCGATGTTGACCGTGTAGTCGATGATGCCGTCTGGATGGGCGACAAACTGGCCGCCGACCATGAACTGATAGGTGGTATTGTTGCGGAACGAATCGGCCATGCCGCCGTGCCAGCCCGCTATGCCGGTACCGCTATCAACGGCCGCAAGCAGCCCTTGCTCCTGCTCTCTTTCGATCTGGCCCATCGTCCACGCTGGCACCACCAGATCCTGTTCGGCCATGAGGTCGCGGTCTTTGTACGTGTCGAGGGTGTCCGAAATGGTTACTGCGAACCCTTCTTCCTCTAAGATGGGTGCGAAAATATCGACGCACTGCTTGGGCTCGTGCCCCTCCCAGCCGCCCCAAACCATGATTGCTTTCTTGGCCATGACGCTCCTTTTGCGTTATCTGGCGCCGCGCGCCAGCTCGTTGCCAACGAGGTATTGATAGCTTTTTTCCACGGCTTCCATCATGTCGGTCGCACAGCGGTCCAATTCGACGATCAGCCAGTCGCAGGTGCCGTGGCTGGCTTCGATAATGGATGGGATGTCCATGACCCCTTCGCCGACGGCGAGCATGTCCTGCTCAGGATCGCACGGGCCGTCCTTGATGTGCAAAAGCGGCGCTCGCTCGCCCAATTCCTCGACGACCTGCACTGAGTCGCCGCCGCCGGTATTGACCCAGTAGGTATCGACTTGGAAGAAGATGGACTCGTCGAGTTCGTCGACTAGGTGCGCAAAACCCGGTCGCCCTTCTACTTCTTGGAATTCCCACCAGTGGTTGTGGAGACCCAACTCCAACCCGTTCTCAGCGGCGATATCAGCGGCTTGGTTCCAGCTCTCGCACAGCGCCTTGAGCGCGTCTGCACTCGCGAAGGCATCGCGCGGCGTGGAGGACACCACGCGGGTGGCCTCCAGTTCGTGGGCCAGTTCGATGACTTGGTTTTTTTGTTTGCCCAAGGGTAGCTGCGTATGCACGCTGCATACGTCTAACCCTAGATCGGCAAATAGGTCGCTGGCTTCATCTACACTGATGCCGGGAAATCCGGCCGTTTCGACTCCTACGTACCCTATCTCGGCAATCCGGGTGACCACGGACTTGAAGTTTTGCGCGAGGGCGTCGCGGACCGTGTAGAGTTGAAGCGCTATGGGGGCAGCCATTTCTTCCTTCCTTGTAAGGTGAGAGATATGATAGGGATATGAAAGTTAAAGCGATAGCTAAGGCGGGCGTCAATAGTCGATAAGGGACTCGTGCGTAAGTCAGATAATTAAAGGAAAAAAATAAGCCGATAGGCAAATTAATTAGGAATTAAGAATTAGGAATTAGGAATTGGGGCGGGGTAATTCCTAATTCCTGAAAACTTGCTGCGCCGCTCGTGCGCTCCTACATTAGCCGCTCCAACCAAGGAGCAATAGCCAATGAGCATCCAAAACAAAGTACGCCTCGGGTTTATCGGCGCTGGCTGGTGGGCCACCAGCAATCACATGCCCGTTTTTGCCGCCCGCGACGACGTCGAGCTGACGGTCGTGTGCCGCTTGGGCCAAGCCGAGCTAGAGCAGGTGAAGGATCACTTCGGATTCGCGTTTGCCACCGAGGACTATCGAGAATTATTGGCCGACTGCGAACTCGACGGAGTAGTAGTGGCCTCGCCGCACCCCCTGCACTACGAACACGCCCGCGCCGCCTTGGAGGCGGGCCTGCACGTGATGTGCGAAAAACCCCTGACCACCCGCGCTGCCCACGCGCGCGAGTTGGTGCGTCTCGCCGCGGAGCGAGACCGCCATTTGCTCGTGCCCTACGGCTGGCACCACAAGCCTTTTATCCAGCGGGCCAAGGCGCTGATGGAGGAGCAAGCCATCGGTGAGGTCGAATTCGCACTCTGCCACATGGCCTCGCCGATCCGCGCCCTGCTGTCGGGGGATGAGGTGGATGTGTCCGAAATTTCCGGGCAGGACAGCGCCAGCCTCTTCGGTCCCACGCCCTCTACGTGGGCCGATCCCGCCATTGCCGAAGGCGGTTACGCCCACGCGCAAATATCGCACTCTTCGGGGCTGCTGTTCTGGCTGTCTGGGCTGCGCGCCGAGCGCGTCTTTGCGGCTATGAGCGCGCCTGGATCTGAGGTGGAGCTGTACGACGCGCTAACGGTGCGCTTTACTTCGGGGGCCATCGGCACGGTCAGCGGTGCGGGCAATGTGCCGACCGACCAGACCTTTCAGGTCGATGTGCGCCTGTTCGGCTCGGAGGGCATGTTGCTCATCGATTGCGAGCGCGCCCGCATGCACCTGCGCCGCCACGATGGCCAACACGTCGTCGAGGAGGTGGCCGAGGACGCGGGGGCCTACGAGTGCGATGGCCCGCCGAACAACTTTGCCGATTTGATCTTGGGCAAAACCGACGTGAACTGGACCCCAGGCGAAGCGGCCATGCGCGGAGTGGAGATGCTCGACGCAGCGTACCGCTCGGCCGCTTCGGGCCGGGAAGAGCAGGTGTAACATCGGCCCTGTCCGCTTGCGGTAATGGCCTTTCTGCTCGACGTCATTGCCCCGATTTTCCTGCTCATCGGCTGTGGCTATCTGTTGGGGCGGCGGCGCTCTGTTGACCCCGCCCCCTTGGCCGATGTGGCCATATACATCTGCCTGCCCTTTTTGATGTTTGCGGCGCTGGTGCGCCACCCGGTCACTGGCGAGGCGGCCGCTCAAGCCTTCGCTTGGCAGGTTGGGATGTACGTGGTGAGCATGCCCGCCATCGCGCTCGTCGCGCGTCTCGCTCGCTGGGACAAACCCACCCGCAGCGCGGTCACTCTCTCCCTGCCCACAGTCAACATCGCCTCGTATGGCGTCCCAGTAGTGCTGTTCGCATTTGGTGACGAGGCGCTGGCGATTGTCATGCTGCTCTTTGTGTACGGCAATGTTACGGCCGCATCGCTCGGCACCTACATCGCCGCTGGCGGGCGGCAAAGTCCGTTGCAGGCGTTCAAGAGCATTTTCAGGCTGCCGCTGATTTACGCTGCGGCCTTGGCCCTCGCCATCAATGCCCTCGCCGTACCGATCCCGGTTTCCATCCTCGACGCGGCCGATCTGATCGGCAAGGCCGGCCCGATCCTCGCCATCATCCTCCTTGGGGTGCAAGTCTCGCACATCCCCATCCGCGGTCGCAGTTCGGCGGCTCTGTACGGCGGTATTGGTGCCAAGGTTCTGCTGGGGCCAGCTATTGGCATCGGCCTGACACTGCTCATCGGCGCGCAGGGCGCGGTGCGCGACGTGCTGCTGCTGTGCTCCTGCCTGCCTACGGCCATCAACGCCCTCATCCTCACCGTGCGCTTTGACGCGCGCCCCGACTTGCTCGGCGGCATTCTCATCGGCTCGACTTTGTGGAGCCCGCTTGGGCTGTCGATTCTGCTCTATTGGATCGGCTAATGTAGGGGCGGTTTCAAACCGCCCCCTACACGGGTGCGTAGCGTCAGTTAAAATTTTTTTCGCAGCCCCTTGACACTGTTTTACGCCCCCTCGTAACTAGGATTATAGGGCAACAATAAACTCTAAACTCTCGCGGTTACATCGCCCCCGTGTGGGGCGTGGATTGAAACCAGGAGAATGAAAATGATAGGTGTACATCGCTTCGACATGCGCGGGACGCTGCGCATAGACGCCGGGGAAAATCTATATGGTGGATGCACCTATCTAGCTGCTGATGTGCAGCTCGAAAACACCCTATTCGCGCCGAGAGGACGGGGCTGTGTCCCCGACTGAAGCTCGTCTTTGTGAGAGCTAACACGTGGCAAGAGGCCGTGGCGCGAAAAACAACGCGCTGCGGCCTCTTTTTTTGTGAAAAATGCTTGACATTGTATCAGGTTTATACTGAACTTTTGTTCAGGTTAAAAGAACACTAAACGGAACTGTAAAAATGAAGACTAACGACAAAACACGACACCTCAACACCGCCCCTTGGGCCTTTGCCCACGGCGGTGACAAGATGCGCGTTGCGACCAGGGCCGGCCGGGTCATCGACGCGCGACAGCGCTTCGCCGCTTTGCGGCGCGGCTTAGATAGCGGGGCGTTGCCGCCCACCCCGGGCGGACGGCAGCGGGTCTGCGCGACATTCACCAAGCCAACCAAGGACCTCATCGCAAGGAGCAACTACACTATGCGACGCGAGATCATCAATCAAGGACTGATGTACGTACTCATCAGCCTATTTGTATTCGCGATGATACCGCTCCTGCGCTTCCTCAGCTAATGGCTATTTGACGCGCAGCGGCATTGCGAATCCGGCCTGGGGCAGCGGCAGCGACCGCTGCCCCAGGGCTATCAACCCCCTCGACCTTAGGACACAGACAAACAACATGCAAAACCACGAGATAAATAACATACAAAACCGCAAGACAAACGTGTGCTCTCGGCTGTTCAACTGGCTGTATTGCTTGACATCGGTGGCCTGTGCGGTCCTCGGCCCTCGCGGTCTGCACGCCCACCAAGCGCCGGACCGCACGCTCGACGCCGTGCGTATAGAAGGCACCCGCCCGCAGATCGACGGCGTGCTCGACGACCCAGTGTGGCAGCAAGCCCCGATTTTTACGGGTTTCGTTCAGCGCGAGCCCGAGGAAGGGCAGTCGGCGAGCGAAAAGACTACCGTACAGTTGGCGTACGACGACGAGGCGCTCTACGTGGGGATTATGGCCTACGATTCGGCACCCGAGCAGATCGTCTCGCGCTTGGTGCGCCGCGACCAGTGGACCGAAGCCGATTGGATCCAAGTTAGCTTGGACACGCATCACGACCACCAGACGGGCTACGCCTTTGCAGTGTACGCCGGTGGGTCGATCTACGACGCTGTAATCAAGGATTACGGTTGGGACAACGACACTTGGAACGGCGTGTGGGAATCCGCGCACGTCATCGGCAACGAGGGATGGAGCGTGGAGTTTGCCATCCCGTTCCACAACCTCCGCTTTAGCAGCGGCGGGGACTGGGGTATCAACGTCGCCCGCTACATCAGCCGCAAGAAGGAACAGGCCTTCTGGGTCATGGTCCCGCGCAAGGAGAGCGGTTCGGTCTCGCGCTTTGCCCACTTGGAGGGTTTGGCGGACATCGAATCTAAGCGCACGCTGAAACTTTTGCCCTACTCGGTGGGCCGCTCCACCGTGGCGGATGCACGCGAATTATTCGGCAACGCTGGCGCGGATTTGCGCTATGGGCTGTCGTCGAATATGTCGCTCAACGCCACGATTAACCCGGATTTCGGCCAAGTGGAAGCCGACCCGGCCGAACTCAACCTCTCGGTCTTTGAGACGTTTCAGGATGAGCGCCGCCCCTTCTTCGTGGAGGACGGCGAGGCGTTTGAGACTCCAATCGACCTGTTCTACTCGCGGCGCATTGGTCGCCAGCCGAGTTATCACTCGCTGCCCGACGGCCACAACGCGCTCAATGAGAGCGAATCCACCACCATTCTGGGCGCGGCCAAGCTGACGGGCAAGACCGCGTCCAAGACCACTTTTGGCCTGCTGACGGCGCTTACCGCCAAAGAGTACGCGCGGGTCGAGACGACCTTGGTGCGAGAAGTGTCCGGCGAAGAGTACCAAGAGCGCAGCGACTTTCTCGTCGAGCCGCGCACCCACTTTCTCGTCGGTCGCGTCAAGCAGGATCTATTTGCTGGCAACTCGCACGTCGGCCTCTTGGGCACGGCCGTGCAGCGCGACCGCGCGCGGAATGCCTATACCGGCGGCGTGGATTGGACTCTCAAGTGGCGCGACAATGGGTACACCTTTTGGGGCCAGCTCGCCGGTAGCCGCGCCACAGTGGATGACCAGCACCGCAGCGGTTTGGGCAATATGGCGGTCTTGAGCAAGAACAGCGGCTGGTTGCGCGGCGAGCTTTGGTGGGAGGCCTATTCGCGGCATTTCGAGATCGACGATTTGGGCTTCCAATGGCGCAGCGACTTCTACAACCCCTGGCTCTGGATCCAGCTGCGCAAGGAAGAGGACTGGGCCATCTTTCGCCGCAGTTTCTACAACTTCAATCGCTGGGGCACGTGGAACTTCGACCGCACCAACCTGCAAAACGGCTTTGACTTCAACACTCACCACCAGTTCAAAAACTACTGGTGGATCCACTTCGACTACTACCACATGTGGCGGGCCTTCGACGATCTCGACACCCGCGGCGGTCCCCTAATCGCGAGGCCAGCGAGCGACGGCTTTGAGATTGAGATAGAAAGCGACGACCGCTTTATGGTCAGCGGCTGGGTCGAGTACGAGTGGGACGGCAACTCGGCTGGCAGCTCCCACCGCGAGGTCTCCGGCAGCATCCGCATCCGGCCGACTTCGCGGTTCGAGATCAGTCTGCGGCCGCGCTATAGTTGGGGTTTCAACGATGCCCAATGGGTCGAAAACTTCGATGCGAACGCCGACGGCGAAGACGATCAATTCGTGTATGGGGAGTTAGACAGCCAAACCCTCGACCTGACGACGCGGGCCAACATTCTCTTCAGCCGCGACTTGAGTTTGGAGGTCTATGTCCAGCCTTTTATTAGTGCGGGTCAGTACGCCAACTTCAAGGAATTGGCCCAGCCGCGCTCCTACTCGTTTGTCGCGCATCCCGGCCCAGAGGAAAGCCCTGATTTTCGCAACCGCTCGCTGCACAGCAACGTCGTCCTGCGCTGGGAGTACAAGCCGGGCAGCACCCTGTTCATCGTCTGGTCGCAGTTCCGCCACGACGACTCCGACTGGGGCGCGTTTCGCCCCGGGTACAACCTGCGGCGCAGCTTTGTGGACGAAGGAACTAATATCTTCTTGGTGAAGTTCAACTATTGGCTGAATATCTAGGACGGAGATTGCGCCTGATGTTACACACCCGGGTAGGGGGCGGTTTCAAACCGCCCCCTACGGCCATCGGTCTCGTCGAATCAAGGGCGTCCTGCCCGCTATCCCAAAGAGAATCGGACCGAAAACCAACCACCGGCCACGTACTGCGTAACATCAGTAATTATCTTGT
Source organism: Candidatus Latescibacterota bacterium (assembly GCA_965116675.1). GTDB lineage: Bacteria > Latescibacterota > UBA2968 > UBA8231 > UBA8231. The sequence goes on along the minus strand of OZ220721.1, from coordinate 3,242,064 downwards.
ACTGGCTGGGGTGAGGAATCTGCGAAGGGCCGCCACAAGAGCGGCCCCTACAATCCATTTCGTAAATACCCGTAGGGGCGTCCCTTGTGGGCGCCCGATATCCTATTTTTCTAGAAAGCTCCACAGCGCGTCGAAGCGCGCCCCCGCAATCGGCTCTCGCAGCACTGAATTGACGCCTTTTTCCGCCATGTAGTGCGGTGTAAACGCCAGCCCCTTTTGCAGTGCCGTGCGCTCCAGCCCCATTTGCCTAGGCCGCCAGCGCACCCGACAGCGGTCCAGCCGCTCTGCCAACCCCGCCGTATCCCCCGAGCAGCACCAAGTGATGATCATCGCCCCCAAGGCCACGAGTTCGCCGTGGATCCAAGTCTGTTGGTTAGCCGTCTCCAGTGCGATCCAGAACGGATGGTCGCCGCTTTCGGTGGGGGCCTTTAGCTGCTGGCTATCGCGCTCCTTAATCCGCTGCGCGATGTTGGCTGCGCTCGCCTCGGTCATGCACCCGTTGGCATCGAGTGTTGCGGCAAAAGAACTGGCGATTGATTCGTGATGGGCCACCTGTTGTGCCGCGAGCGCTGGGTCGAACGCCGCTCCTTGCCCCAACGCCGCCCGCCGCTGCCACTCCTCCAACCCGGCATGGCCGCAGAGGATGTCGCCCAGCCCAGCGGTGTGCAAGTAATCCGGTGCCTTGAGGACCACATCGACGTCCACGAGCACGTATTGACAATCCACCCACGGCCAGTCGTCCAAATCGCCCACAGTCTGATAGCCGTCCCACCGCGCCACGTGGCTGTGGATGATTGCCCCGGAAGAGAGGATCGTCGGCACCAAGATCAGTTCGGCGTCCTTGTCCAAGGCCACGAATTTGGAAGCGTCGAGGGCCTTGCCGCCGCCCAAGCCGATGACCAGTTCGATCCCGGCTGGCAGCCGGTCGCTGAGGTCCTGCTGATGCGCCGAGTCCAGCCACTCGGCAAAGACCACGCCCACTGGCTCGCGCACGAGGTATTCTTGGGCGGCTGCGTACGCGCTGGGCGTGGTGACAACTGCATACGCTGGCCAGCGGGCGCTTTCTCGTTGCAACAAGCCGCGGGCGACGCGCATGTCGTATTCAGCAGCCGGTTTGCACTGGCGGCCCATGGACCAGCCTCGATTGGTTTTAGGCATTTGTTCTCCGTCTCGTCGTAGGCAAAGTAGGGGCGACCGGCCGGTCGCCCCTACGTGCGCAGGCATGACAAAAACTGCGTAACGTCTGAGATTGCTATTGCACAACAATATACAAGCCCTCTTTGCGCCGCCAACGCATCTTTCCAAGTCCAAAATCCTATATCTACTGCCCACATCGCCCGCGCCGTAGCGAGCGGTTTTGAGCGCCACCGCAAAATGCTGATATTATACAACATCCGCTCCTTCACAGGTTTGCTACTATGCGCTCTCTGTTACTGTTCTTCATCCTCGCTCTTGCGGGCTGCTATGCGGCCTCGCTCGGGCCCGATCCCCTAGGCCATTTTGCCGCGCGCACCGACCACCTCCACCGCTTAGAGCCGCTCGGCGAGCGCATCTTGCACGGGGCTGCGCTCAGCTATGGGCCGCTCGACCCCGAAGAGCGCACGCGCCCGCTGGTCTATGCGGTGTACTACGAGCTCCACGATCTGCCCTACGACTGGCATTTGGCGTTGCTCGCCAATCTGGACCAGCACGTAGGGTACGGCTTGCCGCAAATCGACCTCGGTTTTAACTCCGCCGGCCAGCCCTACGACGCGGCCATTGCCGAGGGCCAACTCGACGAGGCGATTGAGCGGCTCTGCTGGGGGTTGCAGCAGCTAGAGCGCCCGGTTTTGCTGCGGTTGGGCTATGCGTTCAATAGCTCTTGGCGCACCTATGAGGCGACGAGCTACGTCGAGGCTTGGCGGCGCATAGAGCAAACGCTGCGGGGGCGTTGGGGCTTGGATCACGTTGCGCTGGTATGGACGCAGAAGGACGGCGGCTCCGATTACTTGGCCTACTATCCGGGAGATGAGTACGTCGATTGGTGGTCGATTGACGTGGCCGCGCCGCAAGACCTGCGCCGCAGCCGCGCCTTTGTCGAGGCGGCGCAGGAGCGCGGCTACCCCGTGCTGGTCGGCGTGGTCACGCCTGTTACCACCGACCTAGGCCGGGCCGAGCAGGCGTGGCCCCATTGGTTCATCCCCTTCCTCCGCTTCTTGCGCCACCATTCCAATATCAAGGCATTTACCTACATAGATTGGGACTGGTCGCAGACGGAGCGCTTTGTCGATCCCATACTCTTTGCGCGCTACCGCAGCGAGTTGATGAACCCGATTTACCTACACGCGGCCTCGCCCGGCGAGTTGCGCTGGAACCTAAACCTAGATTAGTGGTTAGTGGCCAGTGGTCAGTGCCCCGCACCTAGGCCCTTGGCCACTAACTCTGACTCCTGAATGCTTCTCAGAGAAAGGACGCAGCAAATGGATAAAGTCGATGTGCACGTTCACGTCTTCGACCTGCCGAGTGAGCGGTTTCCTCGCGAGCTGAGCAGCCTCGCACCGGCTGACCGCGCCTGTCCGATTGAGGCGCTGATAGCCGACATGGATGCTTCGGGTATCGACCGCGCCGTGCTGATCGAAATGAACGGCACCCAGATCGAGCAGCACGCCTATGTCACCCATTGCGTGCAGACGTGGCCCGCCCGCTTTACGGCGACGGGCTTGATCGACATGGGCGACCCGGACCCGCCTGCTCGCTTGCGGGAGCTTGTCGCCGCCACCGGCATTGAGGGGATTCGGCTGGGGGCGTTGGGGGATCCGGCTGCCCAACGGGCTGAGGACCTGGCGACCTATGCGATTTTCGAGTGTGCGGACGAGTTGGGGCTCAACATCAACATCTACACCGGCGGTGCCCAATTCCCCTGCATCGAACTGCTGGCCGCGGCTTTTCCCAGGGTGAACATTTCCCTCGACCACTTAGGCGTGATGCCAACCACTCCCAATGAGCCGGACCGGTGGGGCCGCCCCCGCTTTGACGCCGAGCCGCTGCCGCCGGCCAACTATCCGCAAGTGATGGCATTGTCGCGCTTTCCCAATGTCTATGTCAAAATTTCGGGGGAGTACGCGTTTTCCAAGGTGCCTTGGCCCTACGGGGATATGCAGTCCATGGTCGAGGATGTGTATCGGGCCTATGGCGCGGATCGGATGATGTGGTGTACGGATTCGCCGTGGATTGTGGTGGAACCGGGATACCAGAAACTGGTGGATTTGCTCGACTGCCATTTGCCGAATATTTCCGCGGCGGAGAAGGAGATGATTATGGGGGGGACGGCGATGAAGCTGTGGTTTAAGGGGCGCTAACCTATTCCGTACGGAAGCTGAAGGGATGAATCGGTATTCTGTTGGCTACAATGAGCGCACGGCTCGGTTCTTCCAAGAGCGCACAGCCGACACGCACGCTCAGTTTCTTCTGAAATACCTTGTACCTGGGATGGCTCTCTTGGACGGTGGCTGCGGACCTGGGACAATAACCAAAGGACTCGCGGAGATTGTGGCACCTGGGCGCGTCTTAGGGGTGGATAGAGAGCAGAGTCAAATCGATCTTGCTCAGCGCCTCGCCGATGGATTCCCTACAATCGAGTTCAAAACGGACGACCTTTGCAGCCTGACTGCTGATGACGAGTCATTCGATGTCGTCTTCGTTCACGGAGTCCTAGAGCACATCGATGACTCAGAGCAAGCTATCTCTGAGATTCGCCGAGTACTGAAATCGGGAGGGCTAGTAGGCTCAAGACACGCCGACTTCGGAGGATTCTTGCTTGAGCCTACGCCTGAGCCGCTTGGGAATTTTTCGCAGTTATTCATCAAACTGATGAAACGAAATGGCGGAGATCCGTACTGTGGACGTCGCCAGCCAGGACTATTCCGCAAGGCAGGATTCGAGATTGTCAAGGTTTCCGCGTCGTATGACTGTTGGACACCGGATGCGGAGTCCACGCGGAGAAACGCGCACTTTCTGGCGGAGTTGTGCGGCGACTCTGAATTCTCTGAGCAGCTTGTGGAATACGGACTAGCGGATAAACGGGTCTTGGCTCAACTAAAGTCATCATTCCTCACGTGGGGCGAGATGCCAGAGGCGTTTGCCGCAGAAGCGTGGGGCGAGCTCGTCGCCAGAAAAGCGTGAGTTCGGGGTAGGCGGATGGGGCTAACGGTAGATTGAGGAGCAGTGAGATGAAACGAGCGGAACTTCTCGAACTGATAGCTGGCGGCGAGAACTCTGGAGTGGAGTTCAAGCGGGATGATTTGCGGCCGGAGCAACTGGCGCGGGAGGTGGTGGCGCTCGCTAACTTGCAGGGGGGGCGCGTCCTGCTCGGCGTGGAAGACGACGGTACCATCACCGGCATCCAGAGAGACAATCTCGAACAGTGGGTGATGGATGCCGTGTTTGGGCGGGCGGTGCATCCGATGATACTGCCATTCTACGAGGAAATACCGATAGATGATGTTCGCCGCGTCGCGGTTGTCACTGTCACGCAAGGTGCTACCAAACCTTATGTCGTCCGGTATCGCGGGAGGGAAGACATCTACGTCCGGGTCGGCAGTACCTCTGGGCTGGCTTCGCGCGAGCAGCAGGCGCGGCTTTTTGCTGCCGGTGGGTTGATTCACACGGAGCTATTGCCCGTTTCCGGCAGCGGCCTGTGCGATTTGAGCCGGGCGCGGCTGGTGGACTACCTCACGACTATCATCGACGACCGGGAAGTGCCGGAGACTGACGAGGAATGGAATGAGCGGCTTTGTGCGCTGGGCTTCATGGTCGAGCGGGAAGACGGGCCGCCTGTCTGTACGATCGCGGGGTTGATTTTGTTTGGCTATCGACCACGTCGCCTGTTGCGTCATGCCGGTATTCGCTGGATGTGCTTTGAGGGGGAGGAGAAAACCTACGATGCCATTGACGATCAAGTGCTCGAAGGGCCGCTGGTCGATCTTTGGCAGGTGCTGTCAGGGGGGCGTGAACTGGTGGAAAAGGGGCTGATTGAACGCCTTGCTGATGCGATGCGGCCGTTCGTTTCCGAAGAGGCGGATCAAGTAGAAGAGTCTATGCGTCGAGAACGACGCTGGCACTATCCGCTTGAAGCGCTGCGCGAAGGGGTTGTCAATGCGCTGACGCATCGGGACTGGACGCGGTACGAGGAAATTGAGGTGGTCCGTTATGCGGACCGGATAGAGATACTCAGTCCTGGTGCGCTGCAAAACGGCATGACGGTCGAAAAAATGATCGCTGGCCAACGGGTTCCACGCAATCTGCTCATCTCCGAGACGTTGCGGGATTACAGCTATTCGGATGCACGAGGTATGGGGGTGCGGAACAAGATTATTCCGTTGATGCGGGCGCACAACGGGGTTGACCCGGAGTTTGAGGCGACCGAGGACTACTTGCGGTTGACGCTGCGCCGAGGCTTGGCACCAAGGGCGAGGGGGACTTGAAGCGGATGGGGTTGTCGATATGAATCGAAAAACGCACCATATATGGTACGCTAGGTTGTGAATTCAGGTAAACGGTTACCGGCTCGATTCTTCGCATCCGAGAGTGGCCGGATGCCTGTCCGCGAGTGGCTACTTGGCCTTGCGGAGGACGAACGGAAGCTGATTGGAGACGATATTAGAACGGCGGAATTCGGATGGCCTGTCGGGATGCCCCTTTGCCGTCGCATGAAGAGCCATGAGGGGCTTTGGGAAGTGCGGACAAGCCTACCGGGGAATAGGATTGCCCGCGTTCTGTTCTGCAATCACGAAGGCGAGATGATCCTGCTTCATGGCTTCATCAAGAAGTCTCAAAAGACGCCGAAAGCTGATCTCCAGTTGGCGATCAAGAGAATGAGAGGTCTGAAATGACCAAAGACATAGAGAAGGGCTACCCTGGACAGTCCTTTGATGATTATCTCAAGGAGCAGGGTGCCTATGAGAAAACCACTGAACAGGCCGTGAAGCGTGTGCTGGCCTTCCAACTTGCCGAGGCAATGAAGCAGCAAGGCATCTCCAAGGCGGAAATGGCGCGCCGCCTCCGTACAAGCCGGTCGCAGCTTGATCGCCTGCTTGATCCTGGGCATGACGGCGTGACAGTCGGCGTACTGGCGCGCGCTGCAAAAGCGGTTGGCCGAGAACTTCGGCTCGAACTTGTCTGATCGGAGATTCCATAGACACGGTTTGTTGAATCAGTCGAGGTAGAGTGATCTTGGCCGTCTATAATTGAAGAGATTCCCAACAAGGCACAGGCATTACTCGGCGTCGTGGTTGACGTGAACCTGAAGTCGGAAGATGGCGGGGAATATCTGGAAATCGCGGTTGATCCCTACCCCAATCCAATCAGCTACAAAGGCGAATTCTACTATCGAAGCGGCAGCACCAAGCAGGTGCTCAGAGGTGCTGCACTCAGCCGCTTCCTGTTGCAGAAATATGGCCGAACGTGGGATGATGTGCCTCTGCCGGGCGTCGGCCTCAAGGACTTGGACGGTCGTGTGTTTGACGGGTTTCGCCAGCGGGGTGCCGATAGCGAACGCTTGCCGCAGGACATCTTGGACGAATCCGATGAAGGGGTGATCGAAAGGCTTCAGTTGCGAGAGGCGGGCTATCTGAAGCGTGCCGCGGTCCTACTCTTTCATCCAGCGCCGGACCGGTTCGTAATGGAAGCCTATGTGAAGATCGGCTATTTCCGCGGTTCGGAATTGCTGTATCAGGATGTTATCGAAGGCGACCTATTCACTCAGGTCGATCGGACGATGGACTTGCTGTACACGAAGTACACGAGGGCACTGATTTCCTACGACGGCGTTTACCGCGTAGAGACCTTTCCCGTGCCGCGCGAAGCCATGCGCGAAGCGGTGATCAACGCCATCATTCACCGCGACTACGCCAGTCCTACCACAATTCAGATTAGTGTGTACGACGACCGAATCGCGATTTGGAATGCGGTGCAGTTGCCGTCTGAATGGGTCGCCGATCAACTCGCTGGGGAACTTTCGTCAAAGCCGTATAATCCGCGAATCGCCTACGCATTCTTCCGCGCCGGAATGATCGAAGCTTGGGGATGGGGCATCCGGCGGATCGCGGAAATGTGCAAAGAGGCTGGCAACCCCACACCAGAGTGGAAGCTACAATCTAGCGGCGACGGTTTGTGGTTGAGGTTCCCGTTCTCCGCCGCGTACCAAGCAGCCGATAGTGCCACTACTCCAAAAACTAGCCAAGAACAAGAGAAAACTAGGGAGAAAACTAGGGAGAAAACTAGGGAGAAAATCTTGGCCCTGATCACCGCTGACTCCTCAATTACCACAGCGGAACTGGCGAACCAACTCGGGATCACGGCAAAGGGAGTCGAGTGGCAGATCGGTAAGCTGAAAAAAATGGGCGTCCTTGAACGGGTCGGGCCCGCTAAGGGTGGTCATTGGAAAGTAGTGGAAACGAAGAATGAGTAAGGTCGGCCAGCGGGAAATACAAACCTAGGGGTGCTCGGCGACGACAGATTTCTCGTGAAGGCACAGATCGCATCCGCCGCGCAAGAAAAGCTGGTCAATCGTCGCGGCGCAAGCGCTCGCGCTGCATCCATTCTTGCATGACGTGCTCGGAGCGGTCCAACAAACGCAAGTAACCGCCCTGTACCTCGCTGCGAACCTTCCCAGATTTCGGCGGTTTGTTGGGCACTGCGTTGTAGCGTCCCCTCGCTTGAGTCACCGTCCGAGTCTTGATGTCCAGCGCGACCGTCAGCACGTGCTCCCGTTCCTCAACTCCTTCTTGCAGCGCGCAAATTGACCAGATCGCGGTGTTGCCGTCGGCGCACTGGTCTGAATACGAGACCACGCAGTGGTGCATTGCCCGGCCTTCGGCGGCCAGTTCCCAACTCGACAACAGCTCCTGCACTGTCCAGCGCACCTTGCCTAGTTCGTCCATCTTGTCCTCCAACTCCCACGGTCGGATCCCACACGGCTGCCAAGATTGAAAATTGACGTATTCCTCGCGGCTCAAGTGACCGTGCCAAGCCTCGACTTGGCGCAGGAGCTTGGTGGCGCTGCGGCCCTTCATGGTGAAATTGGGCTGCGGCGGTGGTGCTTCCTCTAAACCGCCGCCCTCCTGCACAATGCGGCTCGGGGCGAATTTCATGTTGTGGACGTAATCGACAAGCGGCCCCACCCAAGTCGGATCCATCATGGCGTTGTTGACTAGGAAAAGCACCACTGTACTCCAGAACTCGTCGTTTTCGAAATTGCGCCCTAGGCGGGTCTTGAGGGTCGCCTGCGCCAGAGGCCCATTGCCGCCCATGCCGAGGACCTGCGCCCAGCGCATGCTCTTTTCGACGCTGCCTAGCTGCGGCGAGCGCTGAAAGAGATGGGCCATGCGCCGCGTCAGTTTGATGGGCGCGTCTAGGGCGCGGATACTACCGCCAGAGGCCATGTGGATAAACCACTCCTGCTGCCGCAACCCCTGCTCTTCGACGCCCCCGAACCAAGCCGAAACCATGGCATTGGGCACGGGGTAACGCCCTAACAAATAGCACGCCAGCGAGAAAATTTGATCGCTGCGCCGGGGATGGCCGCCTTTGGGGGAGACGCAGCGCCACTCCTCTAGGGAGCGAATCCAGTGGCGGTGGTGACGAGCCAAGGCCAAAAGACAATGGATTAGGTGTCGGTAAGGCCCCGATCTATAGACGCTTTTGGCCGTTATCACATTCATGAAGCCATCGACGTGCAGAATCAGGCGTTGGAACGCCTTGTGTGCCTCCGCGTCTTGCCCGAGCCATTCTACGACGAAGCCCTTCCAGGGGAGTTCGCCAGCGGCGAGTTGCGCTAGGGTCTGCTGGCGTTTCTCCGTCAGCGGGCGCTTAGGTGCTAGGGCCTCGGCCAAGTGGCGCTCCAGCCAGTTAGCGGGCTGCTCCCGATCTAGGCCGTCGTCCATGCCGCTGAGCCGACACCAATGCTGGTAGGATTTGAGCGATTCAAAGCCCACCTTGGTCAGCTCCTCCCAGGTTGGGACGACTGTTGTATCGGCTGCTGTTTGCGTCAATCCTGTCATCTTGCACGATCCGCTATTTCTTGCCGCAGGGCCTGCACCACAACCTGACAAAGACGGCCATCAAGCAGCTACAATGTCAAGTAGAGACCCATCCATTACTATAGCAGAATCGGCCGCAACGCACCGTTGCACGTATTTACCAAGCCAGCTAATTTTCATCTCAACGCGAAAGGAGAGCTAGTGACGTCAGAATACAAGGTTTTGCTCATCGGCGGGCGCGGCACGATTGGCTCGGGTCTGCGGACCTATATGCCGCGACTCGATCCGCGCTACCGCATGGTCTCTGTGGATTTGCCCGGTTCGCCAGACAAGGCGACTGAGCCGGATGCCGGAGGGAATTTTATCGACCTCGATATTACGGAGTCGCCGGATGAATTTCGCGCGCTGATCCCTGGGTGCGATTTGGTCGTCTATCTAGCCCGCGGCGGCGGCTTGGCGGCCATGCACCGGATGACCGACTTGGTTTTTGAAGCAGTGTTGGCCCAAGATGAGCCGCCGATGATCGTCGGCTCCAGCTCGGTGCACGCGGTGGATGGGCTGTACGACTTTAACCAGCCGGGCTTCTTTTGGACTTTGGCCGAGCGGCAGTTCGATGAGATAACCGAGTGGCCTGAGCGGATTTCCGCGGCCGTGCCTGCGCACCCGATCAACGACTACGGACGCGAAAAAGCCCATGTGGAGGAGTGGGCGCAAAAGGTCGCCGACTTGGGGCACAGCGCGGTTGCCATGCGCTGGGGCGGCGTCAACGCGGAAAATAATGTCCACGTAGCGGAGCGGGGTTACTTTGCCGTCTGGTGTCACCAAGAGGACGCCGCGCGCCTAGTCCACGCCTGCTTCCAGCGGCATTGCGCCGGCGACCTGCCCAGCGGCGCGCATTACTTTGCGATCTCGGATAACACCTATAACATCTTTGACATTGAAACGCCCCGGCGCGAAGTCGGCTACGACCCGGTGCACAACGCGGAGACGTACTTTTAGATGAACGACACGGAGAAATTCCTCTTCGACCTACAGGGTTTCCTGAAGGTCCCCAGCTTCCTCACGGACGCCGAAGTCGATGCACTCAATGCAGCCTTTGACGCCAATGAAGACAAGCGCGGCGAAGACGGCAATCACAATACCGGCGACAGCGATGCGCTCGAAGGCCGACGGCGCGGCATGTTCACGGGGATGCTCGAATGGGAAAAGCCCCATTGCTTGCCCTTCCGCGCCCTCTTGGCGCACAAAAAGCTCATCCCCTATCTCGACGCGCTCTTTGGCCGCGGCTGGAAAATGGACCACTCGCCCTTCATGCTCTGCGGCGGCAAGGGTGCCGAGGGCCTAATCCTCCACGGCTCGACCAGCCGCCACTTCAACGGCGCGCAGTACTACGCGTATGCCAACGACCAGATGCGCTGCGGCATGATCGTCTGCCAGTTCCAGCTCGCCAACGTCAATGAGGGCGACGGCGGGTTGTGCGTGATCCCAGGTAGCCACAAGGCCAACTTCCCGCTGCCGCAAAAAATTTGCCACTGGAAGGAGCACCGCGAGGTCGTGTACAACGTCCCCTGCAAGACCGGCGACATGGTCATCTTCAACGAGGCAACTCTGCACGGCACGCTTCCGTGGACGGCTGAACACGAGCGGCGCTCCCTGCTCTACCGCTACTCGCCTAAGTATTTGCACTTTGCCGGGGGGACGTACCAGACCAGCCAGCCTGAATGGGTGAGTGAGCTGACCGAGGCGCAGCAGGCCGTGCTCGAACCCCCCTATATCTACAACCGGCCACTGGTGGAAGCCGACGGCGAAACCGTGGTGCGGCCGCGGACTGGCTGATCTCTATGCCCTAGGGAAAGCCCATTTCAAGGTGGAAAATTGAACTGAGTGGGTTATTCCTCGGTATCGCGGATAGTGGGCGCGGCGTCTAGGTGGATGGTGACGGTTTCCATATCGGGTTCAAGGGTAAAGGGTGCGGTGAATACTTCGTCGCCGTGGCGAACTTCTACTTGGTAGGAACCGTAAAACCCTCGGTCGCTAAACTGCCCGTCGGCGTTGGTGCGACCCTGCTGGCGGGTCCACCACTGATCAAAAACCAAATCCTTGTAGATCTGTGCGTGGGGTCTAGGACTCCAGTCGGCGTTGTACAGGGCGGCGTTGGGCCGCCAGTGGGCCTTTTCCCAAAAACCCCACCACTGTAAACCGGCGACCGCCGGGTGGCTGAAGACGACGGTCATAAAGTCGCGGGTATAATCATTGAGCAGCGCTTGGTCAGTTGTGTTGATGTCGAATTCGGTGATTTTGATGTCGAGGCCGAAGCGGCCAAAGCGGTCGAGCAGTGCCAATAGTTTTGCGGGAGCCGTCACTTGGTCGCCAAAATGTCCCTGCATACCCAAGCCGGTAATGGGGGCACCCTGATCGAGCAAATATTGAATGGTTTGCTCGTAGTGGTTCTGGTGGGCGATATCTTGGCCGTTATTGCTGAGGATGTTGTAGTCGTTGAGGTACAGGGAGGCCGTAGGGAGATTGCGGCGGGCGGCTTGGAACCATTCGACCATGACGTGATCGCCGCTGAGATCCATGAAGTCGTGGTTGGTGTACGGCTCGTTGATCACGTCCCACTCCTCGACCAGTCCTTCGGTGGCTTGGATGATTTCGTCTATATGGTCGATGACGAGTGGGGGAAGAGCCGTGGCTGCGTCGGCTTGGTCGGCCATATCACGGATGCTTTGGGGGAGATTGCGCCAGCCGGGCCAGACCAAGACGTGGCCGCGCCGGTGCAAACCATTGGCTTTGAGCCAGGCAAAGCCGGCCAGCGTTTTGGCGCGACTGAAATGGGTCTGGCCCCAGTCGCCATCCCAAGGCGGCCATTTGAGGGCGTTCTCGTTGGAGGCGGCGTTGAAGAGTTCTTGGACCTTGGCGCGATAGGTCTGATCTTCGGCCGTCTCGCTGGTCAGCCGCCACATCTGCAGGGCCGAGCCAAAGAGGAAGGCGTGGCGCTGCATAGTGACTTCAACTGGGGCATTGGCCACTGGCTGACCAGCCGAGTCGACGATTTGCAGCGTGAAATCGCCTTGGCGGTGCTGCCTGATGCGTTCCTCAGCGCTCTGTCGCCAAGCGGCGTCAGGGGCGCGGCCAGCGTAGGTCAAGCGCGTCTGGGGTAGGTCGCCCACGGATAGGCTGATGCCGTAGTGAAGGACTTCAAAGCCGGCGATTTCAATGGTCTGGCGACGGCTGCCGACGCCGAAGTTGATCGCGGCTTCGCCGGCGTCGTACTCGTCGATAAATTCAAACGGATAAAAGAACTCGCGCCAAGCAAGCCCCACACTGAACCCCTTGTAGAGCGATTTGTCCCAATCGGGCGTGGCCTGCTGGGTATAGACTGTGGCAAAGACCTCGCCGGTCTCGTCGCTCGACTGGATTCCCCGCGCCCAAAAGTGGACCAGGGCGACATCGCCCTTTTGCACCGCGAGGGCCGTGGGATTGCCAATTTCGACGCTCCAAGGATCGCCCGCCTCGTGCAGCACTTCGATGCGCAGGGCTTGGTCAAATGATGCGTGCTCGACCTCTACGATCTGACTGCGGGCACGGTTGGCGGCGCTGGGTACGCGGGCCGAGTGGAGAAAGTCGCCTTGGGTCAAAGGGATGCCGCCAGCGGGGATCTGTGCTTGGGTGGCATGGACAGCGAACAGGACGGCAAAAGCGATCAATTTAAACATGGATACTCCCGGATAGATTATTAAAAACGCACTAAGTGCGGTTTGTCGTCGAGCAGATCGGTTGCCCCGTCTTTGCCTATGCCGCTATATTGCTCCAGCCACCGTGCCACAGGAACCTACCTGTAAGCTATACCAGTGGCCCTAACTCAGAAAGGACTCCTATGCCGACCATTGCTGCCAACGATCCCCGCCTGACGTGGAGCGGTGTGATCTCACTCAAAGAGGGGCCGGGCTGGGTCAAGCCTTGGCGCATTCCCCACGGGGATTTGGACCTGTACTCGCCTGGGGAGAGCGGCCTTGCCGGGCGAGCCGAGATGCCTTCGGGCGTGCGCGTGCGCTTGGCCACGGACGCCGAGGAATTGGTCGTCGGCTGCGAGCCGCTCGCCGAAGATGGCTGTTTTGACCTGTGCATCGGAGGTCAGATCGCAGCCACCGCTTCGTATGTAGCTGGCGCGACTAAGGTCCGCTTCGAGGGCTTGCCGGCGGGCGAGAAATCCGTGGAGATTTGGTTGTCGCCGGCCATGCCCGTCGCCGTGAGCCACATTGCATTGCCCGAGGGAGCGCATTGCGAAAAAAGCGAAGACACTCGGCTGAAGTGGGTCACGTATGGCAGCTCTATCACCCATTGCCGCACCGCGGGATCGCCTGCCACCACTTGGCCCGGAGTGGTAGCTCGCGCCCGGGACTTCAACCTCACGTCGCTGGGCTTCGGCGGCCAGTGCCACGCCGACCCGTTCATCGCCCGGCTGATCCGCGATTTGCCCGCGGACTTTATCTCGGTCAAGATCGGCATCAACATCCGCGGGGCCGCTAGCCTTGGCCCGCGTGCCTTCCGTCCGGCCGTCCTCGGCACCATTGCCACCATCCGCGACGGCCATCCTCATACCCCGTTTGCGGTCTGCTCGCCGATTTGGGGCCACGACCGCGAGACCACGCCCAACGTGGTTGGTTTAACGTTAGAGCAGATGCGCGTCGAGGTTGCAGAGGCTGTGGAGTCGTTCAAAAGGCGCGGCGATGAGAATATCTACTACATAGACGGTCTCAAGCTCTTCGACGAAAGCCTCGCCGAATATCTGCCGGACAATCTTCATCCAGACGCCACTGGCTACGTGTTGATGGGGCAGAATTTTCTCGAAGAAGTGTTTGGGGTGCAGGGGGTAGAAGTGGGGAAGAAGCCTAGATAGGAGGCATTATGGAGATTGTATGGGAGTTGGATAATTTAGAGCAGTTGGGCGACAACAAACTCGACGTGAATGGCCGACCCGCTGTGATTGCGGGCCCCTATGGACCGGCTATCGAGTTCGACGGGGTGCGGGATGCGTTGTTTATCGGGACCAATCCCCTCGCTGGACTGGAGGCTTTTACCATTGAACTTTATTTCCGGCCCGATGAGGGTGGGTTGGCCGAGCAGCGCTTCTTGCATTTGGGGGAAGCCGACGGGGACCGCGTGCTTTTTGAGACGCGTCTGACCGGGGCTGGGCACTGGTATCTCGACACCTATATCAGTTCGGGAGACTCGGATCGGGCCTTGTTAAACGAAGGCCACCTCCATCCCGTGGGGGAGTGGTACCATTTAGCACTGACCTGCGACGGGCGCGATGAAACCAACTTTGTCAATGGCGTTGAGGAGGCGAGCGGGCCGATTGATTTTGCCCCGTTAACAGGGGGCCAGACGTCGATTGGGGTGCGGTTGAATCGCGTGTGTTGGTTTAAGGGAGCGATTGGTCGGATCCGGTTTACGGCCGGAGTATTGGCACCAGAGGAATTTATGCGCTAGGCCGGCAGGAGGAATAGCAGGAATCTTGTTTGTTCTTTATCAATTTCAAAATGCCCCACTGCCGTTTGTTGCGTAAATAGCTGTAATCAGGTACTTTACTCAATAGTGTAGTTCCTCTGAATTTTCAGACTACGCGAAGTTTTTTTAAACCTACCGACGGTTTCTGCGCTTTTCTCGGCACCCCAATCCAATCCTGTTTTGAGTGTATCCCCGAGGCATGTCGCTTTATATCTCGGACTATCAAGACAGGAGTTTATGTCTTCTATTCAATTTGGAGCCCTCAAGCTAAACGAGCCATTGCTGCGCGCGTTGGCTAAAGAAGGGTACCAACAGCCGACGCCAATCCAGGAACAGGCTATTCCCAAGGTGCTAGCGGGCCAAGATCTGTTGGCCACCGCACAGACGGGTACCGGCAAGACGGCGGCCTTTGCACTGCCCATGCTGCAAGTACTCTACGGGCGCAAGGGCCGCGGACAAATCCGGGCGCTGATATTGACGCCGACGCGGGAGCTGGCGTTGCAGATCGACGAGAGTTTCCGCAACTATGGCCGCTATCTAAAGCTCACCAGCATGGTGATTCTCGGTGGAGTGCCGCTGGGCTCACAAGTGAGCGCGCTGCGCAAAAATCCCGATATCGCGGTGGCGACGCCGGGCCGATTGCTCGACCTGATAAATCAGGGCTATATAAAGCTGGATCAGATCGAGATGCTGGTCCTCGACGAGGCCGACCGGATGTTGGACATGGGTTTTATCCACGATGTGCGCCGGATTGTCGGGACCTTGCCCAAAAAGCGGCAAACGATGCTCTTTTCAGCGACCTTGTCCAAGGAAATCACCGCACTGGCCGGTGATATGCTCGACGAGCCGGTCAACGCCGAGGTGACGCCGGCATCGTCGGTGTCGGAACGAATCGACCAACAAGTGCTCTTTGTCGAACAAAATGGCAAGCGCGATCTGCTGAAGCAGGTGCTCAAGGGAGAAGACGTGCGCCGCGCCCTAGTCTTTACGCGGACCAAGCGTCGGGCCAACAGGGTGATGAAGCAGTTGTCCAATCAAGGCATTGCCGCCGACGCGATTCATGCCGACAAAAATCAGGGTGCCCGCCAGCGAGCGTTGGCGGCGTTTGATCGCGGGCGGATCAAGGTCCTGGTCGCCACCGATATCGTCGCCCGAGGTATCGACGTGGAGGGAATTTCCCACGTTATCAACTACGACCTGCCCAATGACAAGGAGAGCTATGTGCATCGGATCGGCCGCACGGCCCGGGCTGGGGCGGAAGGCATTGCCCTGTCGTTTTGCGCGGCGGAGGAAGTAGCGATCTTGCGGAGCATTGAGCGGCTGACGGGCGTGCCCTTGACCATCGTCTCGCACGGCGCAAGGGCGGAATACCAAGATCGCAATGGGGATAAGGGGCCGGGTGCGGCGAAGAGGCAGCGAGGGGGCAAGGGAAAATCCTCGAGTACGGCGAGACGGCGGCGCAGTGGCAATGGAAATCGCCGCGACGGGACTCATGGTACATCGACGCTCGGTCCAGCCGCGAATGGACGACGAGATGCCAATGCGAATTCGCAAAAGCGCACGGGGATGCGAGGCGAACGGGCAAGCCGGCAACGCCTGTTTGGGCGGCGGGCTCGCGCGGCGCAGACGACTCGTTAGCGATTCGCCGACAGTGTGGCCGGTCAAATTCAAGGACAGGATCGACTGAAAACTATGGCAGATCTAACAGGAAAAGTGGCGATTGTCGTCGGTGCCAGCAGCGGGATGGGTGAGGCGACGGCGAAAACCTACGTCGAAGCCGGGGCAAAAGTGGTGCTGGCTGCCCGCAGCGGCGACAAACTGGAGTCGCTGGCTGAGGAGTTAGGTGAAAACGCCTTGGCGTGCGCTACCGACGCGCGGGACAAGGCGGCCGCAGAGGCATTGGTGCAGCGGGCGGTAGCAGCGTATGGCCGGGTAGATATCTTGGCCTATGTGACGGGGACCAATATCCCAGATCGTGCCTTGAAGGTGCTTACTGAGGAGACTTGGGAAATGATGCTCGGCACCAATCTGACGGGGGCGTTCCACTGCACCCAGGCCGCATTGCCGGTGATGCGCGAGCAGGGCAGCGGATTGATCATTTACGTGTCGAGCGGTTGTGTGCAGCAGCCGGATGTCTCTGGGGTTTCTTATCAGGCGAGCAAGCACGGGATGGTCGGATTGGCCCACGGCACTTTCCAAGAGGAGAAGGAGAACGGCGTCCGCACCTGCGTGATTTTTCCGGGACTGACCGACACGCCGCTGGTGCTCAAGCGGCCGGTGCCTACCCCACCGGAGGTGATGGCCCAGGCGTTGATGCCGCAGGATGTAGCCGATGCCTGTCTCTTTGTCGCGGCGCTGCCGGCGCGGGCTTATGTACCAGAGTTGGTGCTATTGCCAGCGGGACTTTCCTAACGAGCAAGAGGTACATTCTTCTATGGATTTATAGCGCTCCCTGCGTTCGGAGTTTCGCTATCCCTCATGGCCCGTAGTTGACCCGCCATTTGCTCAAATCCGGCCGATATTCTCGTTTCCGTTCCAACTCATACGCATAGATGACCCGGCCTAATTCGGCCAAAAACGGTAGTCCTACCTCGTCGTACTCGTAGGCTCCGTCGTTAAAAATGCCGTTTTCGTTTACCAGCACCACGGCTGTTAGCAAAAACTCGACCCCGCGCTCGAAATCGACGATATAGGCGTTGTCCGTCACATATCCGTAAGCCAAGCCCACCTTGTTGAAAATCCGCACCGAGTCGGGCATGGGTGTCTTGCTGTCGCCGAATAGGAAGAACTTTACATAGCTGTCGTAGTACTTTTCCGAGTCGTACTGGGGATGGGGACACTCGCGGGGCAACATGGACATGGCGCGGTAGAGGAAGCGGTAGTCGTCGGGCCGCAGGTCGAAGCGCCGCTCTGCGGGCAACTCCTCGGGGAAAAACACCGCCACCAGTAGGTCTTGTAACACTTCCACCGACATGTAATTCGATCCGGCGAAATCCTTGGGCGCGGCTACCAACTCCCCGTTTTGGATGTGTCCCTCGCCCTTGGGAATCGGTGCGGGCGCGCGCCACGTATGCGGATTGACCAGCATCGGCTGCTGGTAGAGGACTTGGTCGCCTCGGTAGAAAACCAGCGGATTTGTATGCCGATTTTCCTCGGACGAGCACGCGATGGCAAGCCGGTGCGTCAGGCGCACATCCCGGTAGCCCTTCTCCCACAGCCCTTCGTTCAGCCGCTGCTGTCCCACGAACTCGTAGAGCCGGTTGTACGCGTCGTTGTCGCTGACGGCGAAGAGCTTGCGGATGTAATGGGCGATGGTGGGCAGTCCATCTGGTGCGGTTGGATCTTCGCGCACTGCGGTTTGCCTGCTGAAGGCGCTGTCGATGCGGACGGGCGTATGCTGGTCTAAGGCCGCAATACTTAGTTGATTGAGCTTTTCCAGCGCCAGCAGGGCACCCGCTAGCTTGATTGTGCTTGCCGGATAAAAATAATCCTCGGGATTGACGCGGTACTCGTGCCGGGTGAAATGCGGTCGGTTGGCGGCGTCGCGGTCGATTTGCGTGTAGAGGATCTGCACCTCGTGCTTGGCCGCGGCCGCGAGCACGGGCGCACAGATGGGATTGGGGCGCAACAAGGATTCGAGCAAGGTTTCTCCATCTCCGTAGACAGCAGCCGGATAGATGCAGGTCGCAAAAACCGCGACGACCGCGTTGACTCCACTTTTAGGCATGTGCGATCGCGTATTAAAAACGCGTAGGATCTATTCAGAAGGTGGCGGGAGTGCGCTTTGGCTGATGGTCTCGATGAAGACGCCGCCGAAGATCCAGATTAGCCACAAAAGCCCAAGTGAGAGGGTTGCCTTGCGCACAGGCGCGTCGGCCAAAGCGCTCAACCCAATGCCCATGATCCCAATCTGCCACAGGTCAAAGGGGTTGAGGGCCGTAAGGATCCGGCCGCCAAACGTGGCTGCGGCTTCCTCGGACAAAAAGAGGCCCAGCCCCAGATGGGCCCCGATGTCGCCGGTTGCCAGCACCAGCACCACGCGCACCACCCACTCGACGGCCACCACCAACAGCGCATACGCTTTTACGACCAACATTTGCCGGTAGCTGACCTCGGCTTGGAAAACGGAGCGCGCCAGCATCAAAAGCACGCCCCCGACCACGACTAGTGAGAAAAAAAGCCCCACCGGGACCACCATCCAGCCATGCGCTTGGAGCGCCTCTGCTTGCTGCCGCTCAGCCTCGTCCAAGCCCTCTAGCTGCTCCTGGACGGCTGGTGCTCCTACGTCGAGGGTCAGGTTGTAGCAACCAACCCCCACCGCGCAAACCAAGAGGGCTGGCAACAGCCAGTCGTGGGCGCTCTCTTGGCCGCGCACCGCGGCAAAAGCTGTGCTCGGCGCGTAAAAAACGCGCTGCATCCGTGCGAAGAGGCTGAGGTCTTCGGCGGCAAACCCCGGTCCGGTTGCGCTCATGGGCCGTTTATCTCCATTAGTGCGATGTAGATGGCGGGATAAACGGGATGGAGGTCGTCTATCCCTTTGAATTCCTTTAATATAGAGGCCGCAGTGCTAATGCCAAACGAAGGATTGGAAGAGTAGGGGTGGGTTGGATGGCCCAGCGGCCGGCGAATTAGTTGCTTGTGCTGCGGCTGAGATTGACTATATTAAACCCATCGTTTGTCTCTGCAATAGTTGTAGGGGCATTTTGAACCACGTTGGCAGTCGTTCGGATTCGCGTAGATCCTACCCCCGGGCCTGATGTAGTTCTCCTACCGAAAAGCCTGAAGCAGTAGATTCCTACTCAAAGTTATTCGCACGTTCTGCTCTAACCGCACATTGCAAAAGGATTTTACTTATGGCAGATCGCGAGAAGGGAACCGTAAAATGGTTCAACGACGCGAAGGGCTTCGGATTTATTGAGCGCGAGAACGGCGAAGATGTTTTCGTCCATCACAGCGCGATCCAGGCCGAGGGTTTCCGCACCTTGTCCGATGGGCAGCAAGTGGAGTTTGAAGTCGTCCAGGGCAAGAAAGGCCCGGCGGCTGAGAGCGTCGTAGCAGTTTAAGCCCTCGCTTTTTACGCAGTTCAAGGGGGTGATGTAACAGCATCACCCCCTTTTATTTTTTGGAATTTTAATGAAGATTCGCGTTGATAATCTAGCTACTGAAGTAACCGAGGACGACCTCCGTACGCTGTTTGAGTTGTTCGGGGCCGTCGCCGCGGCCACCATTGACCCACGCCGCCGCTGGGGCCAAATCGACATGCCCAGCAAGGCCGCGGCCCGCGAGGCCATCGACATGCTCAACGGGCAAAATCTCAAGGGCTTAGACATGGTCGTCGAGGAAATGGCCGACCGTCCTACGCGCCCGCGCGGCAGGCCCCGCAGGGGCCGACGGCGCTAGCCCTTACTCGTACCACTGAGCTTGTAGGCTGAACAAGCGGCTGTATTCGCCGCCTTTGCGCATCAGGTCCTCGTGCGTCCCCTCCTCGATGAGCCGTCCCCCCTTGAGCACCAAGATTCGGTCGGCGCTCCTCGCGGCACCGAGGCGGTGCGAAATCAACACTGAGGCTTTGCCCCGGGTCATCTCCCCAAAGTGACGATAGACTTCGGCTTCGGCTTTAGGGTCCAGTGCCGCGGTCGGCTCGTCTAGCACCACGAACTCGGCCGTCCGCACCAGCGCCCGCGCCGTCGCCAGCTTCTGCCACTGTCCAGTCGATAAATCTGTGCCCCCCAGTTCCTTGCCCAGTAGAGTCTCGTACTGATCTGGAAATTCGGCGATAAACTCGGCCGCCCCCGCCCATCTGGCCGCCTGTTCGACGGCCGCTTGTCCGCCCAATGCCCCGAAGGCGATGTTGTCGCGCACGGAAAACTGGAAGCGCACAAAGTCTTGGAAGACGGCCGCAAAAAGCCGCCGGACCTGCTCTCGGGGCCATTCTGGTAGTGGCTTGTCGCCGAGCAGGATTTGTCCGCTCGTCGGCTGGTACAGTCCCATCATCAGCTTGACCAAGGTAGTTTTGCCGGCTCCGTTTTCGCCGACCAGTGCGATCCGCTCGCCTGGGCGGATTGCCAAGTCGATGTCTGTCAACACCTCTTCGCCGCCCGGATAGTGGAAAGACACCTTGTCAAAGCGCAGCGACAGGCGTTCCCCGGCCAGCGTCCTGCTCGCGTCGGTCGGCGGCCCGGCGGATTCTTCGGGGGCCACCAAGCTGAAAAACTCATAGAGGTCCCCCAAGTAAAGGGACTCTTCGTGCAGCGTGCCCAGCGAGCGCATGATTCCTTCGAGCCGCCAAGTAAACTGCTGCACCGCCCGCGTCAGCATCCCGTACTGGCCAATCGTCAGTTGCGCCCCGGCCACCATCCAAGCGAGGATCGTCAGGCAGCTCACGTAGGCCCAGCCGTCGATGCTGGAGGTCAGCCCGCCGAGCCACGCCTGTTTGGTCTCTAGCCCGCGCCGCTCTTTTGCCAAGGCGACCGCTTTTTCGCGCCACGTGTCGAGCAGATGGTCGCGCAAGGTGAAAAGCCGCACCTCCATCGCCTCCTCGCGCTTGGTCATCAGGTCGCGGAAATAGGCTGTTTCGCGGTACTGCGGCGTGCGCTCGCGATAGACGTAGTGCGTCTTCTTGTTCATCCGCATCATCACCCACACCCCCGGCACCGAGCCGATCACCACCAGTGGTCCCAGCACCCAGTGCCCGGTCAGCAGCACGGCTATAATCGCGCCTAGCCCCCCGAGTGCGCCGACGACGTCTAGCACCACATTGAGCAGGCTCAGGAGCCGACCGCTCAGGTCCTCGTTGGCCCGCTTGAGCGCATCGTAAAACGAGGGATGCTCAAAGCTGGCCAACTCGACCTTTTGCACCTTGTCGATGACTCGGCGCTGGATCCGCACGCCGATTTTTTCCTGCACATCGACCTGCAAAACCGCCCGCGCCATATCGAGCAGCATATAGGCAAAGAGCGTGCCGAAAAATCCGCCGACCCAAGGCAGGACCTGCAAAAAAGCCGCCCGTCCCTCGCCCAACACCACGGCCAACTCATCGACGATCCGTCCGGTTAGCCACAGTTCTACCGCTGGCAGCAGGGAGCTAACCAGCGCCAGCGCCGCCAACCCACCCACTCCCAAGGGATGGACTTGCAGCGCCTCTTTGAGCATTTTGGGCAACAGGCTCATTGGTACCTCTGCGCTTGTAGCGCGAACATCCGCGCGTATTCGCCTCCGCGCGCCATCAACTCGTCGTGGGTTCCCTCCTCCAATACCCGGCCTTCGTCGAGGACTATGATGCGGTCGGCCACCCGGGCCGAGGCCATGCGGTGCGAGACGAAAACGGCCGACTTGCCCTCGCTCAAGGCGCGGAACTGGCGAAAGACTTCCAGTTCGGCCCGGGGATCCAGCGCCGCAGTCGGCTCGTCGAAGACCAGAAGCTGGGCGTCGCGGAAATAGGCGCGCGACAACGCCAGCTTCTGCCACTGTCCGCGCGATAGGTCTTGTCCCCCCTCGAAGTAGCGCCCCAAGGTCGCGTCGTAGCCGGCGGCCAGCGCCGCTACTATTGGCGCGCTCCCGCCAGCCAGCGCCGCTTGCTCCACCCGGGCTTGGTCGTCCAGTTCTTCAGCCTGCCCATAGCCGATATTCTCCCGCGCCGTGCGCTGATACTGCACAAAGTCTTGGAATACTGCGGCACAGCGCCGCCGCAGGATTTCCGGGTCGAGCTGGCGTCCATCTACCCCATTGTAGAGCACCCGGCCCTCACTCGGCGGATACAGCCCCAAGAGCAGCTTGACTAAGGTCGTCTTGCCTGCTCCATTGGCACCTACCAACGCCAGCTTCTCCCCGGGCCTGAGCCGCAGCGAGACCCGGTTGAGTACCGAGGGGCCGTTGCCGTAGGCAAATCCCACCCCCTCGACGGCGATGTCTAGCGGCCGCTCGGGTAGCTCTTCCCAGCCCACTCCCTGCTCGGTCGGCGACTCTACAAACGAGCGCAAGTCGCGGATGTAGAGCGCCTGCTCAAAGACATCGCCCATCTGCCGCAGCATCTGGAAGAGGGTGCCTTGGAAGCGCACGATGGTCTCGGCTAGGGCGAAAAATCCGCCCAAGGTCAGGGCACCATAGGCCGCTTGATAGAGCAGAATGACCAGCGCCAACAGCGCCGAGCCGATCCCGCTGAGCCGCCCGCCGAACAAGTAGCGCTGCTGTTGCAAGGTCAGCCGGAAACGCTGCCGGCGGAGCGTCTGGGCTAGATTCTCCCAAGTGCGGACGAGGAAGTCGCCTAACCCGTAGAGCCGGATCTCTTTGGCGGCGTCGCGGTCGGTCACCAATCCTACCAAATACTCGGCGCGGCGCTGCTCGGGCGTCTGTTCGTGGAAGAGCGCGTAGATTTCGCGGCCGCGCCGCATTTGGGTGTAGAAAATCGGGGCCGTGCCCAAGAACAGCACCAGCGGGATCGACCAGTGCCCGGTCGCAAAGAGCGCGATCAAAGTGCAGAGCACAATCGCGCTTTCGAGCGTGGACATCGCGTCGCGGAAGATGCCGTAGGCCCGGAAGTACGCCGCTTGGAGCGCCCGCTGCATGCGGTCGAAAAATTCCCGATACTCAAACTCGTTCAGCCCCACCCGCGCTGCTTGTTCGAGCACTCGCTCCTGCAACTGCCAGCTCGTCTTCTCCCGCACGGCCGCGGCCGCGTGTCCCCGCACGGCCGTGAGCATGGCCTCCAACAGACGCAGCCCGGCCAACCAAGTTAGTAGCGGTACTACGACTGCAAACCCCTCGGCCCCTTGGCCGTACACCGCGTGGACGCCATCGACGAGTTCTTTGATGACTAGGATTCGCGCGGCGGGCAAAAAGGCTGGCAGGAATTGTCCGCAGACACCGACGGCCATGGCCCAAGGCGCGCCGCGCCATAGGACGCCGGCAAACCACGCAAGGGATTGGCGCACTTCGCGGGGATGGATGTTGGGAGCGTTTTGATTCACGTTTAAGGCACCGCCGTTTCAATTAACGCACGAACATGCACAATTACCACCCCGAGGCTCCCAAGTGCGGTAGCATTCCTTTTTTTATACTCTTGTATTATCGATTAAAGCAGTCAACGCGCAGGGACTCCGCTCATGCACAATGTAGCGCTCGATTTACTCATCTTGCTCGCCGGGATTTGGCTGGTGGCCGTGACCTTGCGGCCGCTGGGTCTGCCGACGGTGATGGGCGAACTGATCGTCGGGGTCTTGGTGGGGCCGGCGGTGTTTGGCTGGATTGAGCCGGACGAGGCCATTCAGTTGTTGGCCGAGATCGGCATCTTCTTTCTGATGTTCCACGCCGGGGTAGAGACCCAGCCCAACGAGTTTTTCGCCGCGCTCAAGCGCTCGTTAGGGGTGGCGATTGCAGGGGCCGCAGTGCCTTTTGCCGTCAGCTTTGCGGTCGCCCAATTCTTTGGGCTGGATCTGGCCGCCTCCGTCTTCGTGGGGCTGATCATTGGAACGGCTACCGCAGTTGTAATCACCCTAAAAAGCTTCAAGGACTTGGGGTTGACCGATACGCGCATTGCGCGGATCGTCGTCGCCAGTTGCATCATCAACGACCTTTTGACCTTGATCTTTTTTAGCTTAGTAATCGGCGCACTTTCCGGCGGCACCTTTGCTCCCTTGGATCTAGTAGTCAACTTGGGCAAGGTGGTGGGCTTTTTCGCGGTCGCGCTGCTGTTGGGCACCTTTGTCTATCCCCGCCTCACCCTGCCCTTCCGCGCCGAAGGCGGCAAGGGCTTCACCTTTGTGCTGCTGGCCGCCATTGCCGCCGGTCTTTTTGCCGAGGCCATTGGGCTGCACATGATCTTGGGTGCCTACTTGGCGGGTCTTTTCTTTGAGGAGCGCGTCGCCCACCCCAACCTAGTCAAGGTGGTAAACGATCGCGCCTATGGCATCGCCTATTCATTCCTCGGGCCGATCTTCTTCATCTCGCTGGGCTTTTCCATTTCGTTTGACATTAGCGCGTCGAGCGTGGCGTTTATCGCGCTTTTAGCAGTGACGGTCATCGCTGGGCAGGTGCTTAGTGCCGGTGGCATGGCGCTGCGCATTGGTATGCCTTGGCGAGAGGCGTTGACGGTGGGTGTGGGCATGTGCGGCCGTGCCGAGATGGCGTTTATCTTAGCCGCGCTGGCCCTAGCTCAAGGAGTGATCGGTCAGGAGACCTTTACCATTTTGATCTTCACCGCGTTCCTGTTAAATCTCTTCACGCCGCTGGCGCTCAAGGGCTGCTCAGTCCTCCTAGAAGGCCGGGTGGCGCATGGAGGAGACACCCACCTCGGGGTGTTTCAGATCGACAAGTTCAATACCCCCTTCTTCGACGAGAGTCCAGCCGAAGGCACCTTGCCCGCAGTGGAGGACGCCGTGGTCATCTATGGGTACGGGCCGGAGGTCGAGACTCTAATAGAAGAGCTTTCCAGCCGGCATCTGCCAATGGTGGTGATCGAAGAAGATGAGGCGACAGCGCGGCAACTCAAGACAAGTGCTGATGTGCAGGTCGTACATGCGGACCTAGCGGCGGAAACTCTGGACCTGCGGCCGTTGACCAAAGCGAAGGCGCTGGTGGCCAACGGCCCAGACGACGACAACGCCCTGTTTGCGCTCAGCGCCCGCGAGGCCGGTTTTGCCGGTCCAATCGTGGCGATGATCGAGCATCCCCAGCGCCGCGGCCCCATGTTGCTGGCTGGCGCGACCGCAGCCTTTACCCCCAACCACGTTCTCGCTGCGGCTATCGCCGTCCGCGCTAGCGCAAAGATTGGGCCGCGGGTGGCGGGGGTAGAGCCGCTCGACTCGCTGCTCGAAGTGGCCGAACTGCGCGTTCACGACCAAAGCTCGCTCGCCAACCGCACCTTGGCCGAGACCGAGCTGTACACTCGGACTGGTGCCCACATCGTTGGGCAGTGGGCAGACGACGCACTCGGCTCGCCACCGACCGCGGTGGAAAAGCTCCAGCCCGGAGCCATTCTGGTGGCGGTCGGCACGCCCGAGAGCATTCACCGGTTAAACGACATGGCCCGGCCGATTACCCAGCAGGGACCGATTGTGGTGATTGGCTTTGCCGATGTCGGGCAGAAGCTGGTCGAGATTCTCCACGCTGCGGGCGAGGATGTGCGGGTCGTCGATGAGGTCGAACGCGCTGGAGTCGATGTGGTCGGCGATGTGCTCGACGTGCGCGTGCTCGATCGCGCTGCCATTGCCGAGGCGCGGGTCGTCATCCTCGCCCTCGACAGCGACGGAGCCGCCCTGTTTGCTGCGGCGGTGATTCGCGATCACGTCCCAGAGATTCCTCTGTTGGCCTGCGTGTCACACGTTGAAAATGCAGACCGAGTGCAGCGCGCTGGCGCTGATTTTGCGCTCTCGGTCAGTCAGGTCGCTGGCCAGTTGCTGGTCCACCACGTCCTCGGCGAGATGGTTTCGCACAAGCCCCGGATCAAGATGGTCAAGCTGCGGCCCCCTCGGCTCCCTCGCCGGGCGGCATCCGCTATCAGCGCGCATCCGCGAGCGCACGGGCTGCTCGGTGGTGGCGGTCGAGCGGGCTGGCGACGTGATCATGGAGATCCCGGCTTCGTTGGTGCTCAAGTCTGAGGACGCGCTCTACATCTGCGGCACGCCCGCGGCTTTTGACCGCTACTACGAGGAATTTCCGAGTTAGCTCTTGGGTGGATAGGCCCGGAACAAGTCTCGCTGCGCTTCTGTGAAGCGGGCAAATGTCGCCGGGGTAATGTGCTGCTTTTCGTCCATGGTGGCGATGTTCTGCGACATCATCCAATGCGGCCCGTAGCCCACGTGCAGGGTTTTGCGCGTCTGTTCAGAGCGGTTGGTGAAGCCGCCGTGGCGCAAGTTCTCGGTGAAGAGGATCGCGTCGCCGGCCTTGACCTCTAGGCCGATCATGTCTGGGTCTTCGTCCGGGTCGTTGCTGTGGGGCGAGGGCAGGTTGGTTTTGTGCGTCCCCGGCACCACGCAAAAGGCCCCCTGCTCGTTGGTGCAGTCGTGGATGAAATAGACCATCCGCACCATCATGCAGTCGATGCCGTGGTCCGTGTAGCTGTAGCGGTACTTTTGGCTGGCTGAAGCGGTGCCGCCGTGGCAGCCGGTGGCGTTGCCCTGGTAGCGGATGCGGATTTCGGAGTTGTTGATCGTCGGCCGCTGTTTGACGATGCCGTGGATGTAGTTCATGGTCGGCTGGTGGTCGAGCAAAACGTCGAAGGCCGGGTTGGCGTTCCAGTAGTCTTCGATCATGAGGGTTTTGCCCTCGGCTCGCTCGCCGTTGGTGTGATAGCCGCGCTCGGGATTGGCGTGGTAGTTGGCTCCCCAGCCGCTTTGCTTGCGCGGCGGTTGGGTGACGTGCGCGAGTGCGTGTTCTTCCAGCTCATCAACGGCCTCGGCCAGCGCGGCCACTTGGGTCTCGTTTAGCAGGTTCTCAATGACGATGTAGCCTTGGCGGTCGAATTCAAAGGTTTCAATTTCGTTCACGTGTCGCTCCTTATTTGTTGAACCATCGGGCCAAGTTGCCCCCTTTTACCAGCGCCCGCTCGGCCTCTCCGTAGTCTGATAGATGCGCATCGACAATCGCCGGCGTGCCGCTGCCCCAGACCATGCGCTCCGGCCCGAAGGCTTCGATCACGCGCCGCGTAAAGGGCTTGGCGCTTTCGTACAGCGGCGCGTCTTGGGCGAAGTGGCCGAAGCCGGAGAGCTTCATATAAACTTCGGCGTCAGCATGGCTCAGGTCCAGTATGTTGGCGTATTCGACTGCGCTGCCCTGATGCGGCTCGGCCAAGTGGTCGATCAGCGCCACGGTCTGGGGAATGTCGCGCAGGACTTGGGCGACTTGGGCACCGTAACTAGGCTCAATGTGCAATTCGACGACCAAGCCCAGCTCCACCGCCTTTTCCCACAGGGCGCGTACCCCTTTGTCGTTGAAGCTGTCGAAATACAAGTCCCTGTCTCGGTACGCGTGAAAGCGCGTGGCGATGATCTTGGGCTCGCGAGCGACCAGATCGGCCAACTTCTGGGGCGCGTCTGGATCTTTGGGATAAAACAGCGATGTGCCCCGCAGCCGCTCTGGTTCGCGTTCCAGACATTCGAGTATCAGCCGGTGGTCGTCCCCATACGGCTCGGGATGGACGACGACGGCCCGGTCGATCCCTTCATCGTCCAGGCGCTGCAAATAGGCCGCCAATGGGTCTGGGGGATGCACGGAAACATCCGGCCGGTAGGTCGCCTTGGGATGCAAGGGATAGAGCTGGGTATCGGGGCTGAAGA
Source organism: Candidatus Latescibacterota bacterium (assembly GCA_965116675.1). Classification (GTDB taxonomy): domain Bacteria; phylum Latescibacterota; class UBA2968; order UBA8231; family UBA8231. Next base: position 3,214,265 of record OZ220721.1, on the reverse strand, counting down.
TGTGGGCATTCCACTCGACGATCATGGGCGGTCTCCTCGTGCAGAGCAAGAGTACCACGCCGGTCTGCGACTGTCAAACAGCTCTGCCGCAGCACCTTGACAATACAGTTGGAGAATTCTATTTTTTTGAAGCTGTCAGGCTGAAAAACAACCGTTGGCCCGTTCGTCTAGAGGCCTAGGACGCCGGCCTCTCACGCCGGTAACACGGGTTCGAATCCCGTACGGGCTACCAATAATTAAACCCCAGGTTGCTATTGCTATAACGACTTGGGGTTTTCTTTTTTGGGACTTGTGGACGCCGACTGCGGCGGATGGATGGAGAATAGCTCATGTCGGAGATTTGGACTACTAGTGGTAAGCTGAGCAGTTTCGAGACCAACTTGGCCATTCGACAAACTGTGGATGAGGCCAAGAAGCGTCTGTTGGCCTTGGAAGAGAATTGGGACGGCGAAGGATCTCCTGCCTACCAAGAACGAACGCTAGAGGCCGCTGCTGGTTTTCTCTTTGCGCTAGTGGAGCAATCTGAGACGCTGAAAGCAGCGAAGGTGCGGATCTTACCAGCCAGCGAAGGCAGCATAGACCTGCACTGGAAGACGGATCGGTTTGAGCTTTTGGTCAATTTCCGTCCTGACGGCTCGGTCTCCTACTACGGGGACGACTATTGCGAAAACTCCATCGAGGGCCAGACTCGTCCCAAGCCGGGGTTTATCTCATGCTGGATGGAGCACGCTGGTGAATGAGTGGCCTGTAGAAGAAATACCGGACGCAGATGTGCTTTACTATCGCGTTCACAAGAGAAGATACTTGGAAACATCGAACGCCCTACCCGCAGATGCACCGCAAGACGAACTCCCTCCCAACCTGTTCAAGTTCATAAGGGGCGACCTGTCGGTTGATTGGTCAAAGTATGCGACGCCCCAAGAAGCTAAGGACCGAGCGAGAGTGCCCGCTGACAATGGCATAGTTGGATTCCAAGGTGGTCCTATACGCGCTCAAGGCCACAAAGTAGTACATACCCCCGAGCAGCATAATCGCGCCCATAGCTCTGTACGCGGCGAAGAACCCAAGGTGCGGATCACCTTGAGTCGCATTGCCCAATGGATTCCAGAATTCGGGCCGGAGAGTGTCGGTCTGTAACAGCAGTGCGTCCGTGCGCTTTGCTGGTACTGACCAAACGGGTTGATTCCCGTCAACGCTCGCTCAGCATCCGCATTTGATCTCGGTCCCAGGCTGCGCCCCGTCGCCAGCGGTGGCGTAGCCGTCGCGCTTCCACCAGTCAAGCCCGCCGATCAGTTCTCGCACTTGAAAGCCCAGCGTCAGCAGTTTTAGCGCCGTCTTCGTCGAGGCGTTGCAGCCGATGCCGTCGCAGTAGCAGACATAGAGCTTTGATTTGTCGAGCGACGCAGTGGAATTGAAGCAGATTTCTCGGTGGGGTAGGTTGAGTGCGCCTGGAATGTGTTCTTGGGCATAAGCCTCTGCCGAGCGGCCATCGACGACGGTGATGGGTTCATTTTCGCCCAACGCCACGTATAAATCCCACGAATCCATTTCATAAGCGAGCTTGCGCTGGTAGTGGTTTAGCTGCTCGATGGACATAGTTTTCCTTGTTGTTGAAATGTCAGCGTCTTGTGGAATTGTCGAAGTTACGACCTAAAAGCTACGAACACCAATAAGCGTACAGGCGGGCGTTGTTCAGTGCGAAACGCAGGCGCACTGGCTGTTCTCGCAATGCGCGCAGATCCCGACCGTCGCGCCAGCGCACGGGCACGGCGACTCCGTCCTCGGCGATGGCGACGCAGTCTTGGGCGGTATGACCGGGAATGGGGTGCCCTTCCTCGTCGAGCAATTCGACGGTTAGCTTGCCGTAATCGGCCTTGGCGTTGACTTGCAATTCGTCTCCGGCCAACGCGAAGGGTCGAGTCGTTATCTGCCCGCCGTCAAAACTGGCGTTGATTGACGCGAAGCCGTCGAGGCGCAGCATGGCCAAGCCAATGCCCATCGTCCCCGGGTCCTGATCGGTTGCAATCGGTGGGTCGAATTCGCGCGGGATCTTGGCGTGCCGCCGCGCCGTGCCCCGGTAGTAGATATAGAGCTTGTCGCCCACGGCAATGGGCGGCGCACCGCTGAGCATTAGCTGGAACCGATCCCACTCGCCCACTGCGCCCAAACCCACCAGTGGCTCGCCCGGCACTCGCTGCCAGCGCTCCCCATCGCGGCTGCACAAAAGCCGCAGGACTTGGGTTTGTTGCCGCGGGCGTTTGTCGAAGTGGGTCAGGATGCCCAAGTAGTGAGCGCCGTAGTTGAAACCCGTGTTGTTGTACAGGGCCTCTTCTTCGTTGAGCGGTGCTAAGAAGGGCCGCGGCGGAGACCAATGGACGAAGTCCTCGCTCGTGCTCATCAGCCGCTCGGGCATGCCGCGCAAAAAGGCCACGTAGCGCTGACGCTCGGTGTCCACCATCATGGACTGCGCATCTCCGACCGGCCCCAAGTCGCCGGTGCCGGGCCGCGGATGGTAGCGGAAAATCGGGTCCGGCGAATGCGACCAGTTGATCCCGTCCGGCGAAGTGGCGCTGTAAATGCCCGAGCGCGGCCCATCCCAGTCGTAGCTCGACCAGCCGATGGCCTTGTAGCGGCGGGCGGAATCTGGGTCGAGGGGGTCTTTGAGCATGGTCTCCCAGTGGTCCTGCCCTTCGTGGTGGGTCGAGGGGATGACGATGTTGTTGTTTTTGGAGCCGAGGGCTTCGTGGATCCCGAGGGAGGGGCGCTCCCAGTTGATTCCGTCCGGCGACAGCGCGAGGCACTGCACGTGTTCGCATTCCGGCGCATAGTGGCCGGCCATGTACCACGCCTTGAAGATTTGTTCCTCGGCGTCGAAGATCACCGCCGCGGTCATGCCGCTGTGTTGTTCCCACGGCGCTTCCTGTTTGAGCACGGGATGCGTGCCGTACTTCTCCGCTTGGTGGAAGACCCGCACCACGTTTTCTTGGCGCTCGACGTCGTCCATATCGACGAAGAGGCGCTTGCGGTGGTCGAGTGAGTTCATTGGCATTCCCTATTTACAAGGTGATCCGCAGATGGACGCAGATAGACGCAGAATAGTAGAAACAAGACGATCTACCGCTCGAATCGTTCAAATCATCCCGGATCTCTATATATGCTAGGTCCGCATCCCCGACTGAGATTCGAAGCCCAGCAAGCGCTTCAGGGTCGGCGTCGCCCGCGCGATGACCTCGGGGCGCGCTAGCTTGAATTGGTCTTGCTGTGGCTTCATAAACGAGCGGCAGAAGAATCCCAACAGAATCATCCGATCCTGCTCGGTGTGGTTGGCTCCGCTGCCGTGCCACGTCGCGCCGTGGAAGACGACGATATCGCCCTTTTGGACGTCTAGCTGGATGACGTCGTCGTACTCTTTTTCTGGGTCGGGGGCGTATCCGCGTTTGTAGCTGCCCGGCACGATATGCGTGGCCCCGTTTTCAGGCGCGAAGTCGTCGAGCACGTAGATGGTATTGGCGCAAAAGGCGAAGGGTGGCGGCGGCTGGGGAAAGCTGCCGAGTGGGAAGTCGATGTGCAGGCGGCCGGCCGGCGCACCTGGGCCGATGTGATTGACGGTGAAGCTGCTCAAGATGCAGTTGTCGCCTAGCAGGTACTCTTGGAGTGCGAGCACCTGCGGGAGCTGGATCATCTCTTCGTAAATGCGGCCCTTGTTGACTAGGTTCCACACGCGCTGTGCGGAGCCGTCGAGATAGACATGCTCTCCCCCGGCGGCCCGCTCCTGTACAATCAGCTCGGCCGAGCGATCGCGCAGGGCATTGGCCTGGTCCGGGGTCAACGCCTCTTTGAGCACGGCGTATCCGTATTCGTCGATATGGGCCTTGGCGTCGTCGATGGTCATGAGGGTCGCTGCTAACCTCGCCCGACAAACGGCATTTTCGTCGCCATGATCGTCATAAACAGCACATTGGTGTCCAGCGGCAACTCGGCCATTTGCACTACGGCACGGGCCACGTGTTCGACGTCAAAGCGCGGCTCCACGAGCTTGGAGCCATCGGCCTGCGGCACGCCGTCGTTCATCCGCTGCGTCATATCGGTCGCCGTGTTGCCAATGTCGATCTGGCCGCAGGCGATGTCGTATTTGCGCCCGTCGAGCGAGGTCGATTTGGTGAGTCCGGTAATGGCGTGTTTGGTGGCGGTATAAGGGGCGGAATTGGGACGCGGGGCCGCGGCTGAAACTGAGCCGTTGTTGATGATCCGCCCGCCGCGCGGGTCTTGATCCTTCATAATGCGGAAGGCCGCTTGGGTGCAGAGGAAGCTACCCGTCAGGTTGACGGCGACGACCTTCTGCCACTGTTCGTATTCGAGGTCTTCCAACGGCACGGTCGGCGCTCCGCCCCCGGCGTTATTGAACAGCACGTCGAGCCGGCCAAAGTGCTCGGCGACTTGGGCGAACAGCGCGTCAACGGCTTGGGGATCGCCGACGTCGGTGGGCACTGGCAACATGCGGGCGTCCGCTCCCGCCTGCGCGGCTGTTTCCTCTAAGGCATCTTGACGCCGTCCGGCTAGGGCAACCCCATAGCCGGCCTCGGCCAATGCCAAGGCACTGTGGCGGCCAATGCCGCTACCGGCACCCGTGACGAGGGCGACTTTTGCACGTGATTCCATCTATATTCTCCTTGAATTTGAATGGTGGTTCTAGGCGGTTTGTCGGGCGGCTTTCACCTCTCGCCGCCGCTTGTGCAACACGTTTTCCGTATAGCCGTTTGGTTCGGCGCGACCGTTGAATACTAGATCCAGCGCCGCTTGGAATTCGACGCTGGCGTCGAGGTCGGGGGCCATGGGGCAGTACGCTGGGTCGCCGCTGTTTTGCTCATCAACCACGGCGGACATGCGCGCAAAGGTCGCCCGCACCTGCTCCTCGTTGGTAATTCCGTGGTGCAGCCAGTTGGCGATGTGTTGGCTGGAAATCCGCAAGGTGGCGCGGTCTTCCATCAGGCCGATGTGGTTGATGTCCGGCACCTTGGAACAGCCAATGCCCTGGCCGACCCAGCGCACCACGTAGCCCAAGATTCCCTGGGCGTTGTTGTCTAATTCCTGCTGGATCTCCTCGGGGCTGAGCTGGCGATCGAGCACCGGGGGACTGAGAATCGCGCCGAGCGAGGCCCGTTCCCGTCCGGCTAGCTGGTCGAGGCGCTCGAAGACATCGACTTGGTGATAGTGTAGCGCGTGCAGGGTGGCCGCTGTGGGCGAGGGCACCCAAGCGGTCGTCGCCCCAGCTTGGGGATGGCCTATCTTGGTCTCTACCATCTCGCGCATTAGCTCGGGCATGGTCCACATCCCCTTGCCGATCTGCGCCCGTCCCACTAAGCCGGTGGCGATGCCGATGTCCACATTCCAGTCTTCATACGCACTGAGCCAAGGTTGCTCTTTGATTTCCATCTTGGGCAACATGGGGCCCAGCTCCATGCTGGTGTGGATCTCGTCGCCGGTGCGGTCGAGAAAGCCGGTGTTGATGAAGACGACGCGTTCGGCGGCGCAGCGGATGCACTCGCTGAGGTTGACCGTGGTGCGACGCTCCTCGTCCATGATGCCGATTTTTAGGGTGTTTTTACTTAGCCCTAGCGCCTCCTCCACTCGCGTGAATAGCTCGACGGTCGCTGCTACCTCGTCCGGCCCGTGCTGTTTGGGCTTCACCACATAGACGCTGCCGGTCTTGCTGTTGCGGTAGCGGCCGCGGCCTTTGAGGTCGTGGATTGCTGCTAAGCTGATGACCATGGCGTCGAGAAAGCCCTCGGGGATTTCCGCACCGTCGGCGGTGGTTACCGCGTCTGTATACATGTGGATGCCGACGTGGCGCACGAGCAACAAGCTGCGCCCGGATAGCATCAGGGTGTGGCCGTTGGGGGTGGTAAATGTGCGGTCGGCGTGCAGGCGGCGCGTCAGGGGTTGCCCGTCCTTGACAAAGGTCGCCTCTAGCGTGCCCTGCATCAGGCCGTTCCAGTTGCCATAGACGAGGATCTTGTCCTCGGCATCGACCGCGGCCACGGAATCCTCGCAATCTTGGATGGTGGTAATGGCCGCTTCTAAGAGCACGTCTTTGACGCCGGCGCGGTGGGTGCGTCCAATGGGATGGGTGCGGTCGATTTGGATTTCGATGTGCAGTCCGTTGTGGCGGAGCAAGACGCTGCTCAGTTGACCTCCCTTGCATCCATAGCCGACGAACTGTTCGGCGTCTTTGAGGCCGACTTCGTCGCCGCTTGCGAGGCGGGCGCGCAAGGTTTGTCCGCCAGCGTCCTCGCGCAGGAAGAATTCCACCACCTCTCGGTACTCACCCTGTTGGAGGCCCGCGACCGCGTCGAGAAAAGCCTCGCTGCGCGCGATGACTTGGGCACCGCGTTCGGCGTCGTACTCGCCCGCTGGTACGCGCCCCTCGATTACATCCGTGCCGTACAGGGCGTCGTACAAGCTGCCCCAGCGCGCATTCGCCGCGTTGAGCGCGTAGCGCGCATTGTCAACTGGGACGACTAGCTGGGGGCCGGCTAGAGAGGCGATTTCTGGATCGGTGTTTTCCGTGCGGATCCGCTGCGCGTCGCCCATGGGCAGCAAGTAGCCGATCTCTTCGAGAAAAGCCCGGTAGTCTGTGGGATCTAACGGCTCGCCGCGCCGCTGTTGGTGATAGGCGTCGATCTGGGCCTGCAAGGCGTCGCGGCGCTGAAGTAGCTGTTGATTCTTTGGCTTTAAGTCATGGACGATCTTCTCCAGCGCCGCCCAAAAGTGATCGACATCCACGTCCGTTCCGGGCGCAATCTGCTCGGCGATGAGGGCGTAGAGCCGCTGGTCAATGTGCAATCCACCGCTAATTATTTTTTTTGCTGATTCCGCCATGATGTGCTCCGTTTAATTTTGCCGAGCAAGAGTATAATCATTTATGGCGCGGGCGACCTATGGACAGGGTGGATGGGATTTGGATAGCTTGTAGATGCTAGCGGATATAGCAATCCCATTCATAAGAGAATCCGCAGATGGACGCAGATGGACGCAGATGGACGCAGACAGGGTTGCTATATATGCTAACGACTCCGTAGAGACAAGCCGCACCACTATCGCAGGAGGCGACCATGCAACACGACCCATGCCAACGCACCTTTGACTGCGAGCCGACGCTCACCGATTCCGAGGTTCTCGAATTCTGCCGCGAGGGCCATCTCTTGCTCAAAGGCGTCGTGCCCGACGAGATCAACCAGCGCACCTGTGCTTGGCTCGACGGCGATATTCCGGCCAACCCGAGCTACATCCCGGACGGCCTGACCGAGGCCGACCTCGACCGCATTCGCTTTACCCACGAGCCGACCTCCATCTTCTTGGAGGACTGGTTCATCGAGCACGTGCTGCTCAATCCCCAGTTGGCCGGTGCCATGCGCTCGCTTTTAGGCCCCAACGTCGGCCTGCCGGTCTTGGCCAGCCACCACCGGGCCGAATGCCCAGAGGAAGCCCAGCGCTGGCACCAAGATGCCGATCACATCTATGGCCCGGAGGTGCGCTTTTTGGAGGTCTTCTACTTTCCGCAGGACACGCCCGTGGAGCTGGGGCCGACCGAGTTGGTGCCTGGTTCGCACATCCAACCTGGTGGTCACCGCGACGAAGAAGAAGGGGGCGTGTTTTGCGACGGCCCGGCCGGCACCATTGGGGTTCACCATCAGAGCATCATGCACCGCCGAGGCAAGTCCACCGCCAAGGGGCTGCGCCGGATGCTCAAGTACAATTACTGGCGCACGGCACCTCCTCAGCGCGATTGGATCGTCGAGGAGGACTTTGATTTCCAGAGCGCGTATTACGGTGGGCACGGCACGGCGCGCTACTACGCCCACATGTTCTATTGGCTCTGCGGCAAGGGCGATCAGTTCCGCATTATCGGCGGTCAGGCTTGGCCTTGGCAGACCGAGAATCAGATCGGACCGTCGTATGGTTTTGACCCCGAGGAAGGATATCAGCCCAATTGGCGGAGGGACAATCCGGATGGGTATGCGCGTTGATTAGAGGGGTTCGACCTTTTCTTCGAGCCACAAGTTCAATTCGGTAAATCGGAACGAACTGGCTTCGAACATTCGTATGAAGAAGGCGTATGCCTCATCGTTGTCGCAGTTGATGAAGTGGCCGTTCATGCGCAGAAAGGTGTCGGTGACGAAAAAGGCAACCCGCTTATTGCCGTCCACGAATGCGTGATTGTTGGCTAGACTCTCCATGAGGGCGGCCGCTTCTTGGATGAGCCCGTCGTAGTACCCAAGCTGGGGACGCATGAGCGCGGAGGCGAGAGCGCCTTCATCGAGGATGCCTAGTGAGCCGCCAAAGGCACTAATCAGGGCGTTGTGCATGGCGATGACTTCCTCGATGGTTGGGAAGTCATGGGTCATTTGGTCAACAATTCACCTAGGCGACGGTTTTTCTCGACACTAGCCTGGAAATGGGCCATAACTGAAGCACGGAGCTTTCCCTGAGCGCGGTTTTCAATGTATTCCCGCATAGCTTCTTCCAGCACTGCCTGGAAATGACGACCTTCCTGGCGGGCAATTTCGCGCACTGCAGCCAGCAACTCCGGCGCAGCCTGACTGGAGAATTTCTCTCGTAGCACAGCCATCACGTATACCCCCTTTCGTATCGTTCTATGTGAAACTAAAGCGTCAAGAAATGTCTTGATAAAAATGGGTAGAAAGCGTTGCGGCCGCAAGGAAGCGTTTATCACTCCCGGACCGAGACGGGTGCGCGTGATCATCGGCGTTTGAAGCGAGCTATAGCTCGAGTTTCGTGCAGATTGTGGCAGGGGCAGGGCACCGGCCCGGCGGGTGTGGGGCGGTACTGTTAAATCCACATTCCCCGTCTAACTACGGGAGCCTCCGCGCTCGTCGAGCGAGCTTTGGCAGAACCCGGATCTATTCACGGGGGGATACACCCCACCCCTGCTGAGAATGGCGAACGGAAGAGACGCGAAGCCCTGTTGCTAATTCGCTGAGGGGCTCCCGGTGCTGAGTGGTTAGCCGCTAAGTCGTTGAGCGGCTTTGCCGGATAATTGGGTTATCAATCCCTGAGGTCGCGCGTTGCAGTGCGCGCCGAGTCTGGGCTATGCGCCGTCACCAGCGCAATCGCACTTGCTTCCCTGTCTCTTCCGTTCTAGTTGTCCTTACTGTTCGTCAGCATATTCCACCTCTACCTCAAACGACGCGGCGCGGATCTGCCGATTGAGCTGGCGGAACTCGACGCGCGCCTCGTCGAGACGGGTGCGGCAATCGTCGTAGGGCAACTCGTTGTCTTCGACGATGTCCCGCTCTTCCTTGTGGATGATCCGCTCATAGGCGGAATCGACGACTTGGGTATGCAGTTCTCCGAGGCGGTCGTTGAGTGCTTTGCGAGTCTCAAGGGCCTCGGTGAGGCTCATGTCGTCGCCCCCGTGCTCAACGCGGTGCTCAAAGTTGGCACGCTGGATCGCGGCGTTTAGTTTGCGGCGTTTGAATTCGAGGGCTCGTAACTGGTCGCGCGCCTCGGAGACGCTGAATTCGGGTGCTGGCCGGCGCGAGGAATCGTTGTCTCGACGGGAGAACAGGTCTCGATTCTGGCGCGCCTCGGGCAGACAGTCGCGCAGCGTCTTGATGCGGGCGTCGTACTCGCCGCGCAGTTCGAGGGCTTCGTATAGTCGGATGGTCTTTCTAACTTCGGTCATATCTCACCTCCTTCTAGTTTCACCGGGAGATGAGTCGAAATTCGAGGGAGTGTAGAACAGTCGCAATAGTTCAGCGACTTTTTTTGTGGGCACCTGCTCAGGTGACACCTTGCTGATTATTTCGGTCTGCTGGCTGGTTGTCTTGAGTAAGCCAATGGCTCATCTTTTAAGCATGTGGTTGAAAGCATTCGATGGAGGAGAGCATGAGTAAAATTGGCGGCAAAATTATAGACGGGTTGCGCGATGCGCTGCAATATGCAGAAGGTGAGACGACGAGCAACAAAGAGCATCGCGTCTTGATACCTGAGCGCGTCGATGTGCGGGATGTGCGTCAAAGGCTCAATATGACGCAGAAGGAGTTTGCACAATTCTTTGGGTTCAGCGTCTATTCTATCCGCAATTGGGAGCAGGGAAAGCGGCAACCGGAGGGGCCGGCTCGGGTATTATTGACGGTTATTGATAGAGAGCCGGAGGCGGTGCGGCGGGCGTTGGTTTTATAAATAAGCCATTCAAGCAATAGCTATCACCACGTCTCATCCCAACACCGACATATAGGCGCACCCGAAAGCGTCTTTCACTCCCGAACCGCTATGTGCAACTCTCGCAACTGCTCGGGCGACACCTCGCTTGGCGCGCCCATGAGCGGATCCTGTGCATTCTGGTTCATGGGGAAGGCGATGACCTCCCGGATGTTTGGTTCGTCCGCTAGCAGCATGACGATGCGGTCGATGCCGGGGGCGATGCCGCCGTGGGGTGGAGCGCCGTAGCGCAAGGCGCGGATCATGCCGCCGAACTTGCGATCTACTTCCCGCCGCGAGTGCCCGGCAATCTCGAACGCCTTGTACATGATGTCTGGTCTGTGGTTGCGGATGGCACCGCTCGACAGTTCGAGGCCGTTGCAGACGATGTCGTACTGATACGCCTTGATCTCCAGCGGCGGTTGCGTCTCTAGCGCAGCCATGCCACCCTGCGGCATGGAAAACGGATTGTGCGAAAAGGCCACGCAAGCGCGTTCTTCGTCCCATTCGTACATGGGAAAATCGACGACCCAGCAGAATTCATAGCAATGCTCCTGACGCAGATCGAGTTGGTCTGCCAGATGTAGGCGCAACCGTCCCGCCAAGGCCGCTGCCTCGGCGGGTGGCCCGGCGATGAAGAAAATGGCTGATCCCGGAGTTGCAGCGCATTCCTCGATAATGCGATTGCGCACGCTCTGATCTAGGGCTGTGGCGATTGGGCCGGTGGCCTGCGCTCCGTTGATGAGGTACGCCAGCCCCTTGCCGCCTGCTTCTTTGACGAATGCTTCGAGGCTGTCGAAAAACGAGCGCGGCTGAGCCTCTAGTCCGGGAACGCACAGGGCGCGGACGACCCCGCCTGCTGCGACGATGTCCCTGAACAGCCTGAACGAGGAGTCCGCGAAAATCTCGGAGAGGTCTTGGATTTCGAGCCCGAAGCGCAGGTCTGGTTTGTCCGTGCCGAACCGCAGCATGGCGTCGGCGTGGGAAAGACGCGGGAACGGCGGCGCGGTCACTTGCCAGTCGGTGAACTCGCGGAAGAGGCCGGAAAAGAGTTCCTCGACTACAGCGAAGACGTCCTCCTGCTCGACGAAAGCCATTTCGAGGTCGAGCTGGTAGAATTCGCCGGGGGAGCGGTCGGCACGGGCGTCTTCGTCGCGGAAGCAGGGCGCGATCTGGAAGTAGCGGTCGAAGCCGGACACCATCAGCAACTGCTTGAATTGCTGCGGCGCCTGCGGCAGCGCGTAAAATTGGCCGGGATAGAGCCGGCTCGGCACGAGGTAATCGCGCGCGCCCTCGGGCGAGCTGCTGGTGAGAATGGGCGTCTGGAACTCGGCAAAGCCCATCTCGGTCATGCGCCGTCTGATGCTGGCGATTACTTCCGAGCGGAGCTGGATGCGGCGGTGCAATCCGGCCCGACGCAGGTCTAGAAAGCGATAGGACAAGCGGGTGCTCTCCCCCACGTCGGGATCTTCAGCCACGGGAAAGGGAAGCGGCTCCGCCAGCGAGAGCACTTCTAGCTCGCGGACGGCGATTTCCACTTCACCAGTCTTCATGGCGCTGTTGATGGTCTCAGGCGAGCGTTCGCGCACGTCGCCTACGACACGGATTACGGATTCGCGGGGGACCTTTGACGCGGTTATCGCAGCGTCATTCTCCGGAGAGATCACGAGCTGGGTGATGCCATAGTGGTCGCGCAGGTCCAGGAACAATATGCCTCCGTGGTCCCTTTTGCGATGAAGCCAACCGCTCAGGTGGATGGTTTGGCCGGCGTGGCGCTTGCGGAGTTCGCCGCAGGTGTGCGTGCGATAGCGGTGCATGGTAGCCTCCAGTTTTGGATGTACATGAAAAACCGCCGTCGGCGCGAGGCTCAACGGCGGGTTGGGTGAGAGTAGAATCCGATCACGGCCAACGCCATCGAGCCCGAATGGCGGGATTATTGTCGTCGTTGTTATGCGAAAGGGCGCGTGCCGTGTGTTTGTGCTGGAATGTCATTGCAAAAGTTCCTAAAAACAGAAAACCCGCCGCGATGCGTGTTCGCGACGGGTTGTGAATTCGGATTGGGTTGGAGTCAGTCGTCAGAACACGCGCAATGGGACCAGCGGGTTATTATTATTCTGTGTGCGGTCGTTCTGACGGGTCATCATAGTCGTCTAAAATAGTTTCGATCCGAATTCCGTCAAGCCGGGCTAGCCTCTACAGCCCGAACCAGCGGTTGAGCTTGATCAGGAAGATGTTGTCGCCATCGTCGGCGAAGGCGCGGCTCAAGTCGCCAGCGGGGCGGAACCTTGGGTTGCTAACGTCGTCGAAGGCGCGGTCGCGGCTCTGCTGCCAGACGACGAAGAGCGTGCTGCCGGGCCGGTACTCCCAGCGCAGCACTGCGTTGGAGCGTAGCGAGCGGCGGCGGAAGTCCGGGTTTTCTTCGAGGCCGGCGTAGGGTGAGAATTCGTAGGACCGCGGGCGCGCCAGCTCCTTGATGGCACCGTAGTCGCCGGTTGTCACAAAGGGCTGTGCGAACAACTGCAAGCTCAGGCTCGGGGTAAAGGCCCAGGTGACGCGCACGCCGATCTCAAAGACATGACTTTCGAGTTCGCCGAAGATGAAGTGGTCGTCCTCGCCATCGTCGTCCTCGTCCTTGTTTTCTACCCACTGGGCGAAGTTGCGGTTGAAGTTGTAGCCCGGCTCGATTTCCAGCTCAATCTGGGATACGGGGCGCAGTCCGATCTCAAAGCCGACCCACGACCCGAGATTGTCGCCTCCTTGGCTCCCGCTGATGTTCCAGCCGAGCCAGCCGCTGATGGGCTTGCGGTCGTCGGTCCACACGTCCATGCCAAACCAAGTGTGGGCGGGCGAGAGCATCAGAGGTCCGCCGCGGGTGGCCAAGTCGTTGAAGGCGGCGAAGTTGCGGCTGAGGCCCATCCAGAACCCCCAGTAGTTGTGCAGTTCGTGCCAAGTGTTGAAGTTGACGCCGCGGGACAGCCGCTCGCCGGCGAAGTTCCAGTGGTTCCAGACGTTGAAGTTGAACCCGGAGCGTCGGGCGAACCAGTAGGGGTCGAGCTTCTCGTAACGGATGTGGGTGCCGGCCTGGATGCGGTCGTTGCGCTGCATAAAGCCGAGGTCGTTGGCCTCAAAGTCGGGCGATTGTGCGTCCACGTACGCTTGGCCGCCGAAAGCACCGCCCGTTTTCTGAAAGTAAAGCGCGCCCTCCCAGCCGGTGTCGCGTTCCTCCTCCTGCCCAGCGCGACTGACGGCGAGCCGGCTGTAGAGGCGGTAGGCGTTCTCCCACCACTTGACGTGCAGGTCGCCGGCACCGACGTAGGCCGGGTCAAGGCCGCGGCCGTTGACCGCGGTGAGTTGGGCTCCGGCGGTGGAGTTGGTGAGCAGGTCTTGTTGTACGCGACCGATGAAGTAGTTGGTGCGTGGTTCGACTTCGACGTGGTGGCGCACCGTGTCGGCTAGGCCGGTCTCGGCGTTGATAATGCGCTGGTCAATGAGCGCCTCCTCCCGGGCAGTGACGGCGTTGAGCAGGCCGAAGGCCGTGCGTCCCGCGGTCTTGCCCGAGACCTTGACGGCACCGAGGATCGTGGTGTTGTCGGGGCGGTTCACCTCGTCGCTGTCTTCGGGCAGGTCAAAGCGCGAGGGTGGCCGGCCAATGCGCCGCGAGTGGAATAGGCGCGTAGGCCGGCGGATGCCGACGATGTATGGCGTCGGCGATTCGAAGATCTGAATGCCCTCCAAAAAGAAGGGTCGGCGCTCGCGGAAGAAGGTCTCGAAGACGCCTAAGTTGAGCACGGCCGGGTCGGCTTCGACTTGGCCGAAGTCCGGGTTGATGGTGGCGTTGAGGGAGATATTTGACGACAGGCCGTAGCGCAGGTCGAGGCCGGCCGAGGAGAACAGGTCGTGTTCGTTGCCGCTGTCTCCCGGCGAGAGGGTGCTACGGCCTAGCGCGAAGGGGAAGATCTCGAGGCTGCGCTGCGGCCGGATGCCTTCGATCCCTTCGAGATGGCCGAAGCGCGAGACGTAGCCGCTGACGCCCCGAGGTTTGAAGTTCCACTGCGACCACTCGGCGCGGCGGGAGATCTTGCGAAAGACGTTGATTCCCCAAGTGTAGCTCTCCTTTTCGCCGAAGCGCAGGACGTGGTACGGGATCTTCAACTCTAGGCTCCAGCCGTCAGCGCGTCGCGCCGTCTTCGCCTCGGCCACGCTGTCCCAGCTATCGTCGAAGTCGCCGTCGTTGTAGATGATCCCGTCCTCGATCCAGCCGGAGGGACCCACGAAAAAGTAAACGCCTGTCTGATGGTCATGATGAGGGTCGAGGTTGATCTCGAACAGGTCGCGCTCGCGCCACTCGTCGCGCCGCGCCAGCCGCGCAGTGATACTGTCGGGGCGGGTGTCGTAGCATATACCGGCGATGTAGAGGGCGTCGTCGTCGTAGGCCACCTGAAAGGTGGTGCGTTGCGTCGAAGGCTCGCCGTTGTCTGGGTCGTTTTGCGTGAACCCCTCGTGTATGGGGGCGCGCAGCCAGATTTCGTCGTCGATGACGCCGTCGAGACGCGGCGGCACCTCAGCCCGCACGGCGCGGGCGGTGCGCTGGGGGTGCGTCATCCAAAACTGCATCTGGGCATCGCTGGTGTCGGTATGGGCGGGCTGCTCATCGGCTCCGGCTGCCCCACAGATGAGAAAAACGGCGGCTAGTATGGCCGCAAACATGTGCATTGTCCTTCCTTCTTGGTTGAGGATAGCAAAGGGCTCCACTTAGAATTCAAGCTCCCCTGCCGGTTGAACAATGTCAAAAGTGGGTGTGGGCGTACTGAGGATAGGTGATCGCTAGGCTTGCCTCGATAGGCCGATGTGACTACACTCGTACCAGTTACAAGGAGAGCGCAATGAACGCATCTGTACGCGACCTGAAGAGCAGGTTGTCGTGCTATCTTCGGCAAGTCCAGCGGGGAGAGACAGTCGTCGTAACTTTGAGAGGGAAGCCCATCGCTCGCCTCGTGCCGCTACCGTCCCTCCTGTTGGAAGAGCGGTTGGCAACCTTGCCGGGAATCAATGCTGGGACAGGGGGAAAACCGAGAGGTGCCACGCGCCCTGTGCGCGTCAAACCCGGACAGAAAGACGTCTCGGATATCGTGGTGGAAGAACGAAGGCAATAGCCAGACCCCAACTAGCCTCCCAACGAAAGGATAAATTCCATGAGCGGCCTCACTTCTGACCAACTCGACTTCTACCGCACCGAGGGCTACCTCCTCGTTGAGGATGTTATCGACTCCGCTGTCTTCGACCGCCTCGTTGCCGAAATCGACGCGATTGTCGATACTGCCGCCGAGGAGGCCCACGCTGCTGGTGAACTGGCCGAGCTGCACGCGGACCTGCCCTTTGCCAAGCGCTTGGTCCACATCCACTCCCAGTTGGCGGATCCTGAACCGCTGTTGCGCCAAGTCAACGGCAAGCTCAAGACCGAGGGCATGTTCGCTATTTTGACCCAACCGGCGCTGCTCGACATTGTCGAGTCCGTGATTGGCCCCGAGATACTGGCCCATCCGCAGTTCAACCTGCGTGCCAAACTGCCCAACCAAGACGCCACCGTGGTTCCTTGGCACCAAGACTTGGGCTATTTGCAGCCCGACGCGGAAGAAACCTTCATGGTCAATTTTTGGATCCCCTTGGTCGATGCCACTCCTGAAAACGGCTGCATGGAAGTCATTGCCGGCAGCAACCGCGCCCCGCTCATCGGCCACGAGCACGGCTTGGGGCCCGGGGCCAATTTCAAGGGCATCACCGATCAGTACCTGCCCCCCGGCGAGCAAGTTAGCTGCCCGGTCAAAGTCGGCGGCGTGCTGCTCATCCAGCACAAGACCATCCACCGCTCCATCCCCAACCACTCCGATCACATCCGCTGGAGCCTCGACCTGCGCTACAGCGACCCGGCTCAACCCAGCGGCCGCGATGGCGTCCCCGGTTTTATCGCCCGCAGCCAAGCGCACCCCGAGTCGGTGGCCCAGAGCGTGGACGATTGGTTGGCGTTGTTTGAGACCTCCTCGCCAGAATCAAAAAGACAGGTGCAGGCTATCTTGGACAAAGTGCCTGAACGTCCGGTGCCCGAGTGGGACAGCAAGAGCGAGTAGGCCCAGAGTAAGCCTGTTTTCAAACAGAGCGCCCGATGCTTTCGGAAGCGTTCAATGCTAGAGAAACTATTCCATTTACAAGAATCGGGAACGACGGTTAGGCGCGAAGTTGTCGCGGGCTGTACGACGTTTATGACTCTTTCGTATATCATCTTCGTCCAGCCGGCCGTGCTGTCGGCTGCGGGGATGGATGCGGGTGCCGTGATGGCGGCGACGTGTATTGCCAGTGCTTTGGCGATGGTACTGATGGCGTTCCTCGCCAATTATCCAATCGCCCTCGCACCGGGCATGGGACAAAACTTTTACTTTGCGTTCACGGTTTGTCTAGCGCTTGGCATATCGTGGCAGCACGCGCTCGGTGCCGTCTTTATCGCTGGGGTATTTTTTATTCTGATCTCCTTTGTAGGTTTGCGCGAAAAGGTGATGAATGTCCTGCCTGTTTCGTTGAGAAATGCTATTCCCGCGGGCATTGGATTGCTCATCGCCCTTGTGGGCTTGGAATGGGCGGGCATTATCGTTGACCACCCGGTGACCTATGTCACCCTCGGCGATATGCAATCGGCTCCGGTGCTGCTCTCGCTATTTGGCATTGGTGCGATTGCCATCTTGTTTGCCTTGAACGTGCGCGGCGCAGTCTTGATCGGCATCCTCGCCTCGACCATCGTTGGACTGCTCACTGGAATGGTCGCATTTCAGGGTATTGTTGCCGATCCACCTTCCATTGCTCCGACCTTTTTCCAACTCCAAATCCCGAACATTTTCGCCGAACCGAACCTGATCGCGATAATCTTCATATTCATCTTTCTGGATCTGTTCGATACGGTTGGAACGCTGATCGGCGTCAGCCAACAAGCCGGTTTGATGGTCGATGGCAAACTGCCGAGAGCGCGGCAGGCCCTGTTTTCCGATGCAGTTGCCACCAGTGCCGGTGCGCTACTCGGTACATCGACTGTTACCAGTTACATTGAAAGCGCGTCGGGGATTTCCGCAGGGGGACGCACTGGTTTAACCAACATTGTGACGGCAGCCCTGATGATACTGGCCTTATTCTTTAGTCCACTGATCATGATGGTCGGGGCGGGATACCCGGTCGGCGAAAACGTGGTACTCTATCCCGTCATTGCCCCGGCACTGATCATTGTCGGCAGTCTGATGCTCAAGAATGTCATTCACATTGATTGGGACGATGTTACAGAGTCCATCCCTGCTTTTCTGACGTTGTTGATGATGCCTCTTACCTTCAGTATTACCGAAGGGATTGCGTTTGGCTTCATCTCCTACTCCCTCCTGAAACTGATAAGCGGCCAAGGGAAACAGGTGCATTGGCTGATTCACCTCTTCGCCGTGCTTTTCGTGGCTCGGTACATCTGGCTCGTTGGTTAGTGTCAGGAGACCGCACATTCCCCAAACTCTTTTTCGGAGAATCTCATGCTCTACGATCTGATCCTCAAAGGCGGCACCCTAGTTGATCCAGCCCAGCAATTGCACGCAGTGCAGGACGTGGCTTTTGCCGACGGCAAAGTCGCCGCGGTTGGGGCCGACCTGTCCGCGGACCAAGCGCATCAAACGCTCGATGTCGCGGGCAACGTGGTGGCCCCTGGCCTCATCGACTTGCACGTCCACGTGTATTGGGGGGTCAGCCACTTCGGCGTCGAGCCTGATCCCACCTGTATAGCCCGAGGCGTCACTACCGTGGTCGATGCTGGCTCGGCTGGTGCCGATACCTTCCCCGGCTTTCGCAAGTTCATCATCGACGTCAGTGATACCCGCATCTTGGCCCAGCTCAACATCTCCTCGCAGGGCATGTTGACGCAGGAAATCGGCGAGTTCGAGATCCCCGAGTACGCAGACGTGGACAAAGCCTGCCGCATGATCGAACAACACCGCGACCTCATCTTGGGCGTCAAGGTGCGGCTCACCCGCAACAGCATCGTCAGCGAGCGCTCGGGAATGTTGCCCCTGCACCGGGCCCGCGAGGCCGCGGATGCCGCTGGCCTACCCATTATGGTCCACCCGCAAGACGCCTGGTGCGACAGCCTCGATGATGTGCTGGTCGTTATGAAACAGGGCGACATCCTCACCCATTGCTTCCACGGCATGAAGTGCGGCATCCTCGACGAGGCCGGCCAAGTGCGCCCTGCGGTACACGAGGCCGTGGAGCGAGGCGTGCTCTTTGACGTGGGACACGGCGCTGGCTCTTTCTCTTGGGAGGTGGCTGAGACCGCTCTGAGCGCTGGGCTTGCGCCGCATACCATTTCCTCAGACTTGCATGTGTACAATCTCCACGGGCCGGTATATGACTTGGTCAACGTCGCGTCCAAATTCCTCCACTTGGGCATGGACCTCGACGCCGCCTTGGCCAAAGTAACCGCCGTGCCGGCCCAAGTCATTGGGATGCCGGACGAGATTGGCACCTTGGCGGTGGGTGCTTGGGGCGATGCGGTAGTGCTCGATGTGCGCCAAGGGCAGTTCCAGTTGGCCGATTCAGGCGGGGAGGTACGCACGGGCCAACAGCAATTGGAGCCGCTAGTTGTAGTCAAGGGCGGCCGAGTCTATCGCCAGTATTGAGACCCAACCAAGGAGAGGCTTGTGAGTTCATCTGAAAATCAGTATGATGCGATTGCCGAAGCATATCAAGATTCAAAGCAATTGCCCTTTAGGAAATACATCGAAGCGTACTCTCTTTTTGAAATCTTAGGCGATATTCGCGGGGCGACGGTTTTAGACTTGGCTTGTGGTGATGGGTTTTACGCGCGCAAAATCAAGCAGGCCGGGGCGCTGGAGGTCACGGGCGTCGATCTTTCCGCAGAGATGATTAAGTTGGCCGAAGAAGAAGAACGCGCCCGTCCCTTGGGGTGTAAGTATTTGCACCGCGATGTGGCCGCGCTCGAGTTGTCTGAATCGGTTGATCTCGTGGTGGCCATGTACCTTTTGAATTACGCCAAGACGAAAGAAGAACTGCTCAGATTTGTCGAGGTGGCTTATGACATGCTGCGGCCTGGAGGGCGATTCGTCGGGTTCAATGACAATGTTCAGCGCGTTCCCAAGGGAACTGTTTCCTTGGCCCAATACGGATTGGAAAAAGTGTGCGCCGATGATCCGCGAGAAGGCGATGTTGTTTTGTACAAATTGACAAATGAAAATGGGACGCAGTTTGAGTTTAAAAATTACTTTCTCAAACCAGAGACCTATGAGTGGGCCTTTCAAAAAGCTGGATTTGCCGATTTTCAATGGGTCGGCCCTTATTTGCACCCGTCTCAGCAGCACAATCCATTTTGGGATGCCTTTATGGCGCATCCCCCAGTTATTGGCTTTAGCGCGGCGAAACCGTGAACACCAGCGGGGAGTACGAAATTATGAACGCGAGATACGCATTTTTGCTGGCACTTGTCTGTTCTATGGGCGCGTTCGCAGAAGAGGAGGCGGACGAACGGAAGATATACGAAGTAGAAGAGATCACGGTGACTGGCTCCCGCATCAAAAGCGCGGAGACGCTGGCGCCAGCGCCGATTGTCGTCCTGTCATCCGAGGAAATCAGGGCGCAGGGCTTGGCTTCTCTTGGGGACGTGTTGCAAACGCTCACCGTGCAGTCCAATGCGATCAATACCCAAGCCAACAACGGCGGCGACGGCTCGACCCGCGTCAGTCTGCGCGGCCTCGGTTCCAATCGCACCCTCGTGTTGGTCAATGGCCGTCGCTTCGTGCCGGGCGGGACGGGCGCGAATTCATCCGTTGACCTGAATGCCATTCCCGCCTCGGTCATCGAACGCATTGAGGTGCTCAAAGACGGGGCCTCGGCGGTCTATGGGTCGGACGCCATCGGCGGCGTGGTCAACATCATTACCAAGACCGCGATAGAGGGGATAGAAATCGACTATTACACGGGGACTTCGGGCGCGGGCGACGGCGAAGTTATGGACCTCAGCGTAACTACTGGCCTCCAAAACGAAAAAGGCCACATCGCCTTTTCCGCGGGCTATCACAACCAGTGGCCGGTTTGGACCGGCGACCGGAGTTTTAGCGAGTCGGACAAGGCCTACGACTGGGAAAAGAACGACGGCTCCTATAACAAAAACGGCAGCTCGGCCACCCCGGAAGGCCACATCATCGACCGCTCGGGTGACGAGGGGAACGAAGCTTGGCAGGCGGTCGTGGCAGCGGCTGGCGACGAGGCCGGGGATTACCACCGCGATCCGGAAATCGGATGGCGTCCCTTTAATTGGGCGGGGATCTCATCGGACGGGAGCGGCGACACGTACAACTACCAGCCGGAAAATTACCTCTACACCCCGCAGACGCGCTACAGCTCCTTTCTCAGCGGTGCTCATACCGTTGCCGAGGGAGCGAAGGCGTATTTCGAGGTGGTGTACACCAACCGCCAGTCCGACCAGAAGCTAGCGCCAACGCCACTGTTTATCATCAGCGACGGGGTCGTGGTGTCGGCTACCAATCGGTACAACGAATTCGGCCGCGATTTTATCGATGTCCGCCGGCGCTTTGTCGAAGCGGGGAATCGCAACTTTCTCCAGGACATCGATACCTACCGCATGGTGTTGGGGTTGGATCATCGGCTCGGGAGCTTTGACTCTGACTTGTCTTTTACCTACGGCCGCAGCGAGGGCACCAACGTCAACGAGGGCCGGTTCATTCTCAATCACGTAAAAAATGCCCTCGGGCCGGATGAGGATTGCACCGGCGATTGCGTCCCGCTGGATCTTCTGCACGGCGCCGGCACGATCACCCAACCGATGGTAGATTACATCCAGTACACTGGCGTTGGCCGAGGCTATTCCCGGCAGCAGATCCTGCAGTGGAACCTGACCGGTGAGGTGGCGCGCCTGCCTGCCGGTTCGCTAGCAGTGGCGGCTGGTCTCTTGTCGCGCTGGGAGGCGGGGGCCTACCTCCCCGATCCCATGACTGCATCGGGAAATACCACTGGCAGCAAAGCGTTTCCCACTGAGGGCTCGTACTCGGTCAGGGCGCTGTACGCAGAGACCCAACTGCCGATTTACGAAGCAGGCGCTGTCAGCCTCGATGCAACGGCCGCCGGCCGCGCCTTCGACTACGATACCTTTGGCGGGGGTTTCACCTATGAAGCCGGAAGCCGTCTCCAGCTTTCCCAGGGACTAGCTTTCCGGGCCACTTCTTCCAATGCATTTCGCGCCCCCAGCATCGGCGAAATGTTCCTCGGAGTCAGCGATTCCTTTCCCTTGGTCAGCGATCCCTGCAGCAGGGTAGATGAAGCGGGCAATGCCCGGGAGTTGACCGAACAGCAGGAGCGGAATTGCGCCGACCAAGGCATTCCGGACGACTTCGAGGACTCGCGAGCCCAGCTATTGGCAAAGTTAGGTGGCTCTACGGATCTCGATCCGGAAAAGGCGGAGATGATCACTGCGGGCGTGGTGTATCAGCCGGATTTCTTGGGGGGATTAGACCTGACCGTTGACTACTATGCCACCAAGATCGAGGATGAGATCGGCACCCTGCCAGCCGGCCTCATTCTGAGCAACTGCTACTCGCAGGACGTGCCATCCGACTGCGATCAAGTCGTGCGCGATCCGGACAACCATCTGATCACCCAGATCCTGGCGACCAATACCAATATCGGGGAGACTGAAACTAGCGGCGTGGATTTTGGACTTAACTACATTGCAGATGCGCCCATTGGTGTTATCTCGGCGCAGTTCGAGAGCAACATGCTCGTTAAGTACGAGCAAACGCTGCCCTCAGCCAGCGGTCCTGAACTGGTCAAGGGGAAAGGCTACTACGATTTGGGCGTGTTTCCCACGTGGCGTCACGCCGCTTCCGTTAGCTTGGCAAAGGAGCGTTTTTCCGTTGGGTTGACGTGGCGCTACATTGGCGGGTTCGAAGAGTGCGAGGACGACGACTGCAAGGGCAAGTACCGCGAGGATGTAGAAGAAGTACCCCCGAGCCGCAAGATTGATCCGAACAGCCTCTTCAACGTGCGTGGATCGTACGAACTGGGGACGGCTCTTGGGCTCTCCACCCTGACCGTCGGCATCAACAATCTACTCGATCAGCCGCCGGCGGTGATCTTCAATGGGTTCCTCGGCACTTCTGATTCCAACACGTACGACTTTATGGGCCGTTACCTATATGTGCGCCTGTCCCACGCTCGGTAGGGCTGGACCCTACCGAGACGGGGCCGGTAGGGGGCGGTTTGAAACCGCCCCCTACAATGCGTAACG
Organism: Candidatus Latescibacterota bacterium; assembly: GCA_965116675.1. GTDB lineage: Bacteria > Latescibacterota > UBA2968 > UBA8231 > UBA8231. Next base: position 3,191,707 of record OZ220721.1, on the reverse strand, counting down.
TCAGTTAATAATCGTACGTCAGTGAAATATTCCAGCGGCGTCCCAGCCCGAGGAATACGCGAGCGCTTGCGGCGTCGTGGCCATCGCCGTCATCGGCATCGGACACGTAGCTTTCGTCGAGCAAATTGAAGACGTGCAGGCGCAGCTTCATATTGCTAAACGAAGCGCCGGGCAGGGTGTAACTCGCGTGTAGATCCACCAGATTGTAATCTGGGAGTTTCCACGACTGTGCGCGGTCGTCGGGGTCGGTTCGGTTGGCGGGATCAAATTTGGCGTAGTGATCCATGAACCGCCGCACACCTAGCGAGGCATAGAGGCCGCGCGTGGGAAATACTGCACCGCTCAGGCGCATGGTCTTTTGCGCTGCGTCGCCCACCTTTAGTCCTTTGGCATAGACTTGAAATTCGCCGATCGTCTCTGGATCCTCTTCGGGTGAAAATGTCACATCGACATCGTTGAGCCATTCCCAATTGCCCAGCGACACCATGCCGCGCACCTCAAATTTGTCATGGGGACGCGCCTTCAGGTCTAGCTCTACGCCGGTATGCAGCGCGTCAATGCCGTTTAGCAGAAATCGCAAGCGCTGATCGAGCTTCTCGCTGTAAATGCTCTTGGGCCACGAGCGGTCTATCCACTTGGTGTAATAGAAGTTTGCGTTGCCAGTAAACATGCCGCGTTTGAAATAACCGGCACCCAGTTCAAAAGAAGCAACCTTTTCATTAAACGTGGGATCGTACAGGCTGTTGTCGTAGTGGTAAACCGAGTCGAATTTGGGCGCGGTTGAAAGCCAGCCCACGTTGGCATACACATTGACTGTGGGAGTGGCGTTGTAGTTGCCGCCCACTTTCATGGTGTAGCCGGGGAAGTTCTCCCAGGCTGTCTGGTCCCAGTCACCATCGATCTTGGCGCGGAAATAGTCGATGCGCTTATAACCAGTCACCGATCCCGAGGTGCTCAAAAAGGCCGTGAATTTGTCAAACTGTCCTTCGAGTTGTGCAAAGCCGCCACCCCAGCGCGTAAGCCCATCGTTGTGGTAGGCGACTCGGTCGCCGAGTCGCTTGACGACGGTCGTGGCATTGTTGTCCCATTCAAAGACGTAGTAGTCGGCTCCGAGCAAATTGCGCACTTCGCGCCAGTGTTGCCCTTTGTAATAGCGCAAATCCGTGCCAAAGGTCAGCTTGTAGATGTCGCTCAAATGGTATTCGGCCGTGCCCAAATACCCATACCAAAAGTGCTGATTGACCGAGTTGCGGATAATGGTCTGTGCTGCAATTTCGTCGGCACCCACTGCGCCGGCAGCCACCAACGCGGAATCGGCTTGGGTATTTAACTCGTCAGCAACGCGTTGCCAGTTGATGGTGCCGTCGGGTAGCGTGCCTGGATTTTCACCCAAACGCCCGGTGCCGCCGCCTTTCCCGCGCGAGAAATAGAATACATTGGACAACATGAATTGTGCGCTAGGGGTCCAGTACCAGTTCAAATTGGCTTGGGGTTTGTGGTAAAAATTTTCGCGCTCCATGATGATTGCGCTGTCGCGGGCATCGTGGACGCTGCCGTTGTAATACTCTTGATAGGACGAAAATGGCGAGCGTCCCCAGTTGGGATTGTAATCGACGCCGTAGTTTCTTGCGTCTGCAACGTCAATACCCAGGGATTGGGCGTAATCGGCGTCAAAGGTTGCAATGGATTGCTTGTAGAGACGGTGTCCGTGGCGCTGCGGTGCGCCAGTGACGAACAGATCAATTTTGTGCGTGTCGGATGCCAAAAAGCTCAGCGCACCAAAGTAGGCCCACGCCGACGACCACGCCTGCGCGGGCAGCCCCTCGCTGCTCTTGCGCGTCATGCCCACGGTGAAAGCCGTTTTTTTATCGATCAAACCCGAGGAAAAATTGAGCGTGGTTTTGTAAAAGGCGTTATTCCCAGCCTCCTGTTTGAGTTTGAAGCCGCGCCGTTGACTGGCAATATCGGTGATGATGTTCATCGTGCCACCCACCGAGGCAATCGCCAGATTGGAGGCCCCCAATCCGCGCTGGACTTGGATCGACGACGTGACGTCGCTCAGCCCATCCCAGTTGGACCAATAGACCCAGCCGTTTTCCATGTCGTTGACGGGTACGCCGTTGATCATAACGGCGACATTGCGCTGGTCAAAGCCGCGCACATTGATGCGAGAGTCGCCGGCCCCTCCGCCTTGCTCGGTTGCATAAACGCCCGGCGTATCATTTAAAATCAGCGGCAGGTCGCGCGAGCCGAGTTTGCGCTGCATGTCGGCTTTGGGCACGTCGGAGAAGGCGACGGGTGTTTCGCGCATTTTAGCCCGATCGGCGACGATGATGATTTCTTTGCCGCGGAATACCTCGGGCATGAGTTCGACAAACAACTCGACCGCATCCGCTTCTACGACAACGGGGCTGCGGTGTTCTTTGTATCCGATAAAACTTACGACGAGCGTATGGCTGCCAGCTCCGACATTGGCGATGGCAAACTGCCCGTCGAGGTCTGTAGTAGCTCCGCGCTCGACGCCTTCTATATAGACGTTGGCTCCCGGCAGTAATTCGCCGGTTTCGGCATCGCGCACCGTGCCTTTTAATTCGGCGGCAGATAGAGCTGAATGGGCGAGGAGCAGCAAGGAAAAAAGCGCAACCATTGGCTTCATGGGACACCTCCGTGGGGGAATGGGGACGCAGCAGTGCCGCTGTTTTTTTTTATATCATTTTTATATAAATTTTAATTAAAACATATTTAATCTAATGAATCGCTGATGTTCCGTCAAGCTCCGTTGCCGTTTGGGGGTAGAGATACTGCCTAGCGACAGTATGTGTTGAGTGCTCACGTCGCGTAGCGTCGCATGTTCGTTCCTTGATTGACTCTCGATTAGGCTCTTTATTTGCGCTATTCGAAACCATGATGGAGAGAAAGCCGATGAACTGGCGAGACTACATTATCGTTGATCCCGAAATATGCCATGGGAGAGCCTGTTTCAAGGGTTCCCGAGTGTTGGTGTCCACGGTCCTCGACAACCTCGCGGCTGGATTGGATTCAAAGGAAATCACGACAAGCTACCCGTCGATTACCCATGAGTCCGTCCAAGCGGCAGTGGGCTATGCTGCGGAGTTGGCCAAGGAACGGGTAGTATCTGCTTAAAAAGGTGACGCGTACGGCATCGACTTGGAATCAGAAATCAAGGCTATGAAGAATCCACCACATCCTGGCCGTAGTATCAAGGAAAACTGCTTGGACCCACTCGGTCTGAACGTCACCGAGGCGGCGAAGGTATTGGGCGTAGCCCGTCACACGCTTTCGCGCGTGCTGAATGGACATGCGGGCATTTCGCCGGAGATGGCTATTCGGCTGGAGAAGGCGGGCTGGTCTAATGCTGAGTTCTGGCTGCGGCGACAGACCTCGTACGATCTGGCGCAAGCGCGCAGGGGCGAAGGCCGGATCAAGGTCGAGGTTATCAGCCGCAAGTAGTCTGAAGCGACAATCCAAGAATATTTTCGATATTCGTAGCGTTACGAAAGGCTATCGGCAAATTATGTATCTTGGAAGCATTATACTTTATGTCAAAGACATGAAGTCTGTAACCGCATTTTATAGAGATGTTATAGGATTAACACCTGACGAAGACCAGCCATTTCCAGAGAACTATTTTTTTCGTTTTGACACTGGGGACTGCAAACTATGTCTACATAGTGCGAGTAAATCGAACGAAGGAAGACAAAAGGTTGTTTTTCATGTTGAAAGCGTCCGTGCTGTTCACCAGGCTTTGAAAGTGAAAGGGTTGCAGTTGAGACCGTTAGAGAATGAGGATGGTTTAGCGTGTTTTGACATTTCAGACCCAGAAAAAAATCGAATTCAGTTTTGGGGAAAATACTAATGGAATGTATGTATGGTTCAATTTTGGGATAGGTTCAATTTCTAGGTCGATACACCATTGCCCTGAGAAATTCATTTAAGAAGTCTCTTCGCCCATAACTCAAACGGCCAATTCGCAGCAAAGTAGAACTGCGAATGCTCTACGACCACACTCGCTAATCCCCCTCAAAACCGCAACGCAAACACCGTCCGCACGCCCGGTTCCGAGCGGGCGGAGATGGACCCCCGGTGGAGCCGCATGATCTGGCGGCACAGGCTCAGCCCAATGCCGGAGCCGTCCGGCTTGGTCGTGAAAAAGGGGATGAAGACCTTGCCGAGTGCTTCTTCGACGATGCCCGGTCCATTGTCCGCGACCTCGACGACGACCTTGTCGTGCGCCAGATGAGCGGTCAAGTCAACGCGAGCCTCAGCGCGGCCGGCCGTGGCTTCGCGGGCATTGCTCAGTAGGTTGATGAGGATCTGCTCGACTTGCTCGGGGTCGGCGGTCAATTCGAGGCTGGGAGGATTGACCTCGGTGTGCAACTCGACCGCAGGCTCGGCGAATTGGGGCCGCATCAACTGCTCCACCCGGGCGAACAGATCGGCCACTGGGACGATCTCAAAGGACGGCGCTGGTATGCGGGTGAGGTCGCGGTAGGCTTCGACAAAGTGCAGCAGGCCCTCGCTGCGGCGCTGGATGGTGCTCACCGCAGTGCGGATGTCTTCGGTGCTCTCGGCATTGAGGGCGTCGTCCTTTAGCATTCCATCCGCAGTGGCGGCCAGCGAAGCGATGGGAGTGATGGAATTCATGATCTCATGGGTGAGCACGCGGATCAGGTTTTGCCAAGCCTCCATTTCCTTTTCGTCGAGATCGGGGCCAATGTCGTGGAGGGCCACTAGGGTGTGCTTGCGGTCGCCTATCTGGAATACCGAGGCGTGTAGGGCGAGGCGGATCTCCTCCAAACTCACTAGGTCGCGGCCCCCGGGCCCGAGGTTTTGCAGAGTGGTGGTTAGGATGGGATTGACGCGGTTGAGATCGGCGATGTGGCCCAAGCGGGGTACCCCCAACAGGCGCTTGGCCGCGTTGTTGATCAGCGACACCGCGCCAGCGTTGTCGAAGACGATCAAGCCGACGCCAATGTGCTGCACCACGGTTTGCAGATAGCGGGCCTGTTCTTCCTTTTCGGCCCGCGCTTGGCGAAAGGCGTCGAGGACTTCGTTGAACGCGGTCTTGAGTTCGTCGAAAGAGGAGCCGAGGCCGCCAGTGACAAAGGTCTGGGAAAAGTCGGCGTAGCGGATGGCGTTCAAAAAGCGCGTCAGGTCGCGGTTGGCGCGCTCGACGTAGTGGACGAGGGCGTAGAGTTGGTAGAGCAGGACGAGGCCGATGACGATGGGGACGACCGGATGATAGGTTACTTTGACTATGACGTAGAACAGCAGCCACAAAGTCGCACCGAAAAGGGCGACACGCAGCACGATCCGCGTGCGGAAGGCGCGGGATCCTTGTATTAGGCGGTGTAGGACGTCCTTAGGAGTCATGCTTTTTATACGGTGATTTCAGCAGTTGATTACCTCGGGAGGCCTAGCAGTAAATCCGCTGGAATGCCCAAATGCGCTCTCAATGCGCCAATCTGTCGAATAGAAAGAGGGCGAGTTCCACTAAAAAATTCGGACGTGCGACTTCTGCCTCCCAGCCATTTCGCCAGATCAGCACGGGAAAGCCCCTTCTGCTCTAGCATAAAATCAACCACCTCTTGGGGAGTAGGCTGATCGTAGATAGGTACATGAGCGTCTTCGTAAGCCTGCACTAGAACCGATAAAAACTCCAGCCGCTCATACGCCTCAGACCCAGGTGGAGGATCGACGTCGAGAAGGGCATCGATTTCAGCGACGGCGATGTCGTATTCTTCTTCGTTTCTCAACAGATGGGGTTGGGTAAAATCGAGTACTTCAGCCATTGAATACTTCCTTTATAAGGTGCCCTCCTGCGTCCGACGAGTGTATTCTGCGTGAGTAAGGACATGGCGGATATATACCCTTCCGAGGTCATAGCGCATGTCCACAACTAACCGATATTTGTTGCCGGCGATATTGAAAACCGTGCGCCACTCCCCCAAGAAACTGGCAGTGGGAATATAACACTTTCATGTCAAGACTACGTCAGGCACTAAATAGCTTTCTATGACCATAGCGGTTAGCCTCCAAGTTTTGCTTGAGGCCGGGCCACGTTGCCTCGTCATAGCCGGATTCGTCGGCCAACCAAGCAGACAATAGCTGTCGCGCCTTGGTATTGCCCTGATGCTGAGTCTTATTGTTAGTTCGTGCTGCCGGTCTTGCTACAGGTTCAGTTTGTAGATCGGTCACAATTCCTCCTAGTTCGCGATATAGGCCTCTATCACAGTCCATACTTCTCCATGCGGCGATAGAGGGCCGTGCGGGTCAAGCCGAGTTCGCGCGCGGTTTGGCTGACGTTGCCTTGGTGCTTGCGCAGCACTCGGGCGATGACCTCGCGTTCGACGTCTTCGAGATTGTAGCTGTCAAAGGCGACGGACTCCTCAGGTGATGGGGCCGCGGTCAAGGGGAAATCGTCTGCGGCTAGTCGGTTCCCTTCGCTCATAATGACGGCGCGCTCCACTGCGTGCTGCAATTCCCGCACATTGCCCGGCCAAGCGTACGCGCGCAAGTGGGCGAGTGCCTCGGCGGTCAGGCCGGTCAACGCCTTGCGGTACTTGGTCCGGTACAGGTCGAGGAAGTGACGGGCCAACAGCGCGATGTCCTCGGGGCGCTCGCGCAGGGGAGGCAGGGGGATTTCCACGGTGTTGATTCGGTAGAGCAGGTCCTGGCGGAAGGTGCCGGCGGTGGCCATTTCGTGGATGGGCTGGTTGGTGGCGCAGATGAGGCGCACATCTATGGACACGGGCTGGTTGGCACCGACGCGGACGACCTGCTGGTTTTGCAGGGCCGCGAGCAGCTTGACCTGCAAGGGCAGGGGCAAGTTGCCGATCTCGTCGAGGAACAGGGTGCCCCCGGAGGCGATTTCAAAGCGGCCGGCGCGGTCGCTGCGGGCGTCGGTGAAGGCGCCTTTGACGTGGCCGAAAAGTTCGCTCTCGAACAGGGTTTCGCTCAGGGAACCCATATCGACGGATATGAAGACTTCGTCGGCGCGCGCCGAGCGGCGGTGAATCTCGCGCGCGACTAGTTCCTTGCCCGTGCCGTTCTCGCCGAGGATGAGGACGCTGGCGTCGGTGGCGGCCACCTTGGCCATTGTTTGAAATACTTCCTGTAAGACCGGGGCCTCGCCGATGAGGTCGCCAAAGGGCTGGTCTAGGTCTGCGGACAGTCGCTGCTGGCGCGAGCGGAGGTGGTGGGTTTCTCGACGCGAGCGGTGCAATTCCACGGCCGCGGATACGGTGGCGAGCAGCTTTTCATTCTGCCAGGGTTTGAGCACAAAATCGACGGCCCCCTCCTTGACGGCGCGCACGGCCATCTCGACATCGCCGTATGCGGTGATCAGTAAGACGGCAACGGTCGGGTCTAGGTCGCGGATTTGCTGGAGCCAGTAGAAGCCCTCCCGGCCGCTGGTTGCTTCCTGCGTGAAGTTCATGTCGAGGAGGACGACGGCCGGAGACTCCTGTTTGAGGGCACTCGGGATGGCTTGGGGATCGGTCTCGGTGCGGACTTGGTAGCCCTGCTGCTTGAGGAGCAAGCGAGCGGCGACGAGCACGTCTTGATTGTCGTCCACGACGAGGATGCGAGCGGCTTCAGCAGGCATGGGATATGTTCCTTGGTGTATGGCTAGAGGATGGTAGCCTTATTGTTCCTCAATAAGTTGCCTTTCTTCCCCACTCTCGAATGGATCCAGAATTTCCACCCCGAATTGGGCAAAATCATCGACGTTGCGGGTCACGACGGTCAGTCTATGAACCACGGCGGTCGCCGCGATTAGGGCGTCTTCCATCAAGGTGTCCGACCGCCGGTGCTTGAGCCGGGCCCACACTCGAAAAGCAGCCGCGTCCACCGACAATATGTTGTAGGAAGCCAGCACCTTGTTGAGCCAAGTTTCCAGTTCTTCCGCCTTGGTCGAATCCTGTTCACGGGTGATCTCGATACCTGCTTGGATTTCGCCCACAGTTACTGCGGAAAGGAAAAGCTGCTCGGCGGCTACGCCCGATAGCCAGGTCAGGACACCCTGATGAGGCTTGGGGCGGCGCAGTTCCGAAACGACATTGGTATCGAGAAGGTACACCCTGCTACTCGAAGTTCAGCGACTTGCGGTGATGGCGTTTCTCACGCGGCGGCGTCAGGGCATCGGTGCGCGCTTCGGGTGCGAGCAGCAACTCCTTGAGATCGGGCTTGGTCATCTGCTCTAATCGCCGCCACTGATCAATTGGGACCAGAACCGCCGCCTCTACTCCCCGTTTAGTCACGATTTGCGGCCCTTCGGCAAGGCTCGTTTCAAGGAGTGCGCTAAAGCGCGCCTTCGCTTCCTGTACCTGCCATGTTTTGCTCATATATCCTCCCAATGTTTGTGGTCTGTTCTGACTAGACTTATAACCAGTCCGCACCCTAAAGTCAAATTAGATAAATCACGGATGCTGCACCCGTTCAGGAGCTATAATTGGGTGAAACCAATGGAGCGCAAATGAACGCTGCGAGTGTACGCCAGCGGACACCGGGTGTATCGCCAGCGGACAGTAGCGACGGGCCTGTCAGGAGGGTGATTCAATGTATCTCATTGTTTTTTAGTGGTCTATATAATATGGCATACGTCTTGCTCTTCCAGAGGTGTGAGTCGCGAATTACGACAAGGTAAGGACGTAAGTAGCTATGACTGAAAATATCCAAATGTTTCCCAAAGAGCGCTCCTCCGAGTCGAACCCCGGCAGCACCCGTCCCGGCGGCGGCGTTGGCATGGACCGCAAAATCGAGAAGCCTCGGTTCACGCCCAAGCGCATCGGGGTAGGCGTGGCTGCTTTGCTGTTGGTCGGGCTATTCGGATACGCCCTGCTCGCGGATTTCGGGGTGCGCAAGCTGAATGTGGAGCGCGAGCGGCTGACGATCTCGACGGTCGAGTTCGGCCCGTTTCAGGAGTACATCCCGGTGCGCGGCACGGTGCTGCCGCTGCACACTGTGTACCTCGACGCCCTGGAGCGCGGTCAAGTGGAGCAGGTGTTCGTCGAAGAGGGTGCCTCGGTGGCCGAGGGCGATCCACTGCTGCGCCTTGCCAACCCGGATTTGGAACTGACCGTCCTGCAACAGGAAGCCGACCTCGAACGCAGCCGGGAGGCATTGCGCAATGGTCGGCTAACTATGGAGCAGGAGCTGCTGCGCTCGCGGAAGGCCCTGATGGAGATTGAGTACCAGCTAGCCGTCAACAAGCGCAACTTCGAGCGCTACGAGAGCCTGTCGGCGGAAGATTTGACGGCCATCCTATCGCGGCAGGAGTACGAGAAGCTGCGCGACGAGTACCAGTACAGCGTCCGCCGCATGGCCCTGACGCGGGAGACCCAGACCCAGGACTCGCTGCTGTCGGCGAGCAAGGTGGTGCAGCTCGTCTCGGCCGTGGAGCGCATGGAACGCAACTTAGAAATCGTCCGCGGCCGGCTCGACAATTTGACGGTGCGGGCACCCGTAGCCGGGCAGCTAACCATGCTGGCAGCGGAGATCGGCGAGAGCAAGGGGACGGGTGCGCGCTTGGGCCAGATTGACATGATCGACGGCTTCAAGGTGCGCGCCGCCATTGACGAGCACTACATCGGTCGCGTGGGCCGGGGGCAGCGCGGCCAGTTCGACAGCGACGACGAGTCGTACAGCTTGGTGATCCGCAGGGTCTATCCAGAGGTAAGGGAAGGCCGCTTTGAGGTCGATCTGGTGTTTGAGGGAGAAGCACCCGAGGGCATCCGGCGCGGCCAGACTCTGCACATCCGCTTGGAGTTGGGCGATCTGGATGAAGCAATGCAAGTGGCGCGGGGCGGATTTTATCAGGCGACTGGGGGCCACTGGGCCTATGTGCTCGACGCTGCTGGCGACCGGGCTACGCGGCGCTCTATCGCACTGGGACGCCAGAATCCCCGGGTGTACGAAGTGCTGGAGGGGCTTGAGCCGGGAGAGCAGGTGATTACTTCGAGCTACGAGACTTTTGGCGAAGACATGGACGTGTTGGTGTTGCGCTAGCAACGCCCTAACCAAGGAGAAAAATCATGACTGAGCAGACAGCAAATGCTGAAAACGGCCGCGCGCCTCTAATCCGCACTGTCGGGCTGCGCAAGCTGTACACGACCGAGGAGGTGGAGACGACCGCCCTGGACAACGTGAACCTCGAAATCGCCGAAGGCGAATTCGCCGCCATTATGGGGCCGTCGGGCTGCGGCAAGTCAACGCTGCTCAATTTGCTCGGCCTGCTCGACAACCCGACCGAGGGGGAATACTGGCTGCTGGACGAGGAGGTATCGACCTACTCGGAGCGCCTGCGGGCGAATCTGCGCAAGGGGACGATCGGCTTTGTCTTTCAGTCGTTCAATCTGATCAACGAATTGACGGTGCACGAGAACGTCGAGTTGCCCCTGCTCTACATGGGTATGCCGGCTACGGAGCGCAAGCAGCGGGTGCGGTCGATCCTCGACCACATGCAGATCACCCACCGCGAGAAGCACTTTCCGCTCCAGCTTTCCGGCGGCCAGCAGCAGCGCGTGGCTGTGGCGCGGGCCTTGGTCGCGGAGCCGAAGCTGGTGTTGGCGGATGAGCCGACCGGCAATCTCGACTCGCGCCACGGCGACGAGGTCATGGAGATGCTCACCGAGATGAACCGGAATGGCACGACCGTGGTGATGGTGACGCACTCGCCGGCCTACGCCGACTTTGCGCACCGAGTTATTCACCTGTTCGACGGCAGGATCGTGAGCGAGAACATCGAGCGGGATCAGGAAGCGTCGTAAGCGGCGGACTAGGGCGCACTACGAGACGAAAGGAACTATCATGCTGGGCAACTATCTGACGACGGCGCTGCGCCTTTTGTGGCGGGAGCGCGGCTACTCGGCGATTAACATCTTCGGTCTGGCGGTCGGCTTTTGTCTCTGTTTGCTGACCGTCCAACTCGCCGCCTATCAGCTTTCTGTTGGCGACTTCCACGAGAAAAAAGACCGGGTATTCCGCGTGTTGGTATCAGACACGCAGAATACCGAGTACACAGCAGGAGGAGTATCAAGACCGCTGGGGCCGACCCTCAAGGAGCAATTGCCCGAAGTCGAGGAGGCGGTACGCTTTAGTCCGGGTTGGCCGCTTCTACTTCGGGTCGGGGACAAGGACGGAAGATATGAAAAGGTTAGTGGAGCGGAAGCCGGCGTTTTCGACATGTTTAGCTTGCCGCTCCTGCGCGGCGATCCCAAGACGGCCTTGGCGCGCCCTTACACCATGGTGCTGACCGAGCCGTTGGCCCGTCGACTCTTCGGCGAGAGCGATCCCATCGGACAGGTCGTCCACGTTGAGAATCTCGATTACGAGGTTACTGGCATCGTCGGCCAGTTGCCCGCCAACTCGCTGCTCCAGGTCTCGGCTCTGAGTTCGCTTAACCCATCATTGTTGGCGTCTGATTGGAACCTTGCAGGCTTCAGGACCTTCGTGCAGCTAACGCCCGGTGCCGACCCTGCTGTGGTCGCTGCACGCATTGCCGACATCGTCAAGGAGGCTGGGGGGAGGTCCAAAGAGACCGATTCCTACGCGCTGCAGCCTCTGAAATCGATCTACTTTGATACGGAGGTGCTCAGCGCCATCGGCCCAAATGGCAATCCCGTGTACCTCGCTCTGTGCGCCATTTTAGCGGTGGTGATCCTGACGATCGCTGGGGTCAACTATGTGAACTTGGCGACGGCGCGGGCGGGGCGACGGATTCACGAAATCGGCGTGCGCAAGGCCCTTGGCGCTCATCGCAGCCAACTCATGCGCCAACTTTTGAGCGAGTCGGTGCTGTTGAGTGCTGCGGCAACGGTGCTAGGCATTGTCATGGCAGAGGTTATGGTTCTGCTCCTGCCTGCGCTTGTGGGATTCGACTTTGAATGGTCATCCCTACACTGGACGAGCTCGACCTACGCTGGGGCTGCGGCTTTGGCGGTGGGGGTCGGACTGGTCGCGGGCGCGTACCCGGCTTGGGTCGTGGCGCGCTTTCAGCCGACGGCTGCCGTTCACGGGGGCCGCGTGGGTGGTGTACTCCTGCGTCGGGGTTTGGTGGTGACGCAGTTCACGGCCACTACGGCGTTGCTGACGATGACGCTGCTGATATGGCACCAGATTGATTACATCCAAGACCGTCTCCGCGAGAACTCCATCTTGGGAGCGGAGCCGGAACAGGTTGTCGTCGTCGAGAACCGCGGCTTGACCATAGATCAGGCTCGAGCCTTCAAGACGGAATTGCTTCAGAACAGTCGCATCGCCGCAGTGAGTCTTTCTTTTTCAGTACCGGGTGGGGTTTATGAAATGAGGACTTCGACAGGGGAAGAGCAAATAGAGATAACTGTGTATCAAGCAGATAGCGACTTTGTCGAAATTATGGGATTGCGCATAGCCCAAGGACGCGCCTTGACCGACGAACCGGCCGACGCCGATGCGGTCGTCATCAACGAGACCGCCGCGAGGATATTGGGATTGACAGAGCCGTTGGGCGAGACGATCTCCGTCCAAGAAGGAGGAAAGCGCGTCGTAGGCGTGATTGAGGACTTCCACTTCCACGGTCCGCGTTATGAGATAGAGCCACTGATTATAGAACAGGTCGCTCTCTGGGCGAGCGTCACTTTCGTGCGGGTGCACCCTGGCCATCTCGACGCAGCTCTCAAAGTGATCGACGACCAGTGGGCCATCATCTCACCCTACCGCCCTCTTCAGCGCAATTCCCTCGAAGAGGTCGCCGCCAAACTCTACTCCGAGGACCTGATAGTGGGCCGCGCACTCACGGTTTTTCTCTTTTTGGCCATCGCCGTCGCCTCGGTGGGACTCTTCGGCATGGCCACCCACGCCGCCCAAGAGCGCACAAAAGAAATCGGCATTCGCAAGGTGTTCGGCGCTTCTCCCGGCGGCCTCACCGCCATGCTGCTGCGGGACTTCGCCAAACCCATTGCCATCGCCTTCCTGCTCAGCGTGCCCATCGCCTACGGCTTGGCCGCCCACTGGCTACAGGAGTTTGCCTATCGCGTAGAGATCGGCGTGGGCCTGTTCCTGCTGTCGGGCGCTTTGTCCTTTGTCATCGCCGGGCTGACGGTGGGGCATCAAGCGATGCGGGCGGCGCTGACCAATCCGATAGAGACGCTACGCACTGAATAACTAAGACGCGGAGGCACATCATGATCGAAATGCACGACATCGAAAAGTACCATCAATCCGGTCCCCGCAAGACCTACGTGTTGCGGTACGTCCACCTGAACGTCGCCGAGGGCGAGTTCGTGTCGATTATGGGGCCGAGCGGCGCGGGCAAATCGACGCTGTTGCACATCATGGGGATGCTCGATGAGCCGACGGCTGGGTCGTATCGGTTTCTCGGCGCAGAGGTGGGCGGCATGGGCGAGAAGGAACGCACCGAGATCCATCGGCAGCACATTGGTTTTGTCTTTCAAGCCTATCACCTGATCGACGAGCAGACGGTGTACGAAAACTTGGAAATGCCGCTGCTCTACCAAAAGGTGAAGGGAGCCGAGCGCAAGGCGCGGGTGAGTGAGTTACTCGACCGCTTCCAGATGGTGGCCAAAAAAGACCTGTTCCCACACCAGCTTTCCGGCGGCGAGCAGCAGCGCGTCGGCGTGGCGCGCGCCCTGATTGGCCAGCCGACGCTGATCCTCGCCGACGAGCCTACGGGCAACCTCAACTCCAAGCAGGGGGAAGAGGTGATGGACATGCTGCGGGAACTGAACGACGAGGGCACGACGATTGTGCAGGTAACGCATTCGGAGAAGAACGCTGGCTACGGCAGCCGGGTGGTGCATCTGTTGGACGGCAAGATAGAGCAAGAGGGAAGGTACTAGCCAAGAGGGAGGTACTAATCATGCTGCGCAATAACCTGATCGTCGCTTGGCGCAATCTGCGCCGCTATCGGATGTACACTGCAATCAACGTGGGGGGGCTGGCTGCAGCCTTCGCGGTGGCCATCTTCGTCGGCCTGTACGTGCATAGTGCGCTGACATGGGATCGCTTCCACGCCAAGGGCGAGCAGATCTACCAAGTCTGCATAACACATCCGGCTTGGAAAAGGGTCCTTAGATCGACACCGGGAGCTCTCGGCCCGGAGATGGTGGCCACACTCCCCACTGTGCTGGGCTCGGTGCGTACGGACGATACGGCCGGGCTGCTGCGCTACGAGGATCAAGCGACCGAGGCGATAGGACGGTTCGCCGACCCCGGGTTCTTCGAGTTGTTTAGCTTCCCGCTGATTGCGGGCGATCCAGGCACGGCCCTCAATGGGCCAAACTCGATCGTGTTGTCGAGGCGGCTGGCGCAGCGGCTATTCGGCTCCGACGACCCCATGGGCCAGACCCTGCAGCTAGGGGACCGCGGTATCAGCGGATACTTCGTCGTCACCGGGATTGCCGCTGACATGCCGTACGAGTCCAGTCTGGAGTTCGACTGGGTGATCCCCTTCGTCCAGCGGGAAATCCAGACTTCGGGGTACGGCGCAGGCGAGACCTACTTACAGATCGCCGATGCCGCAGGCGTGGAGTCGGCCTTGGCCTTCGATATGGACTGGTACGAGGAAGATGCTAGTCTCGTCCTCGTGCCGTTGTTCGACAAGCGGCTGCACCCCCAACTCAGCGGGGGGAAGGCGATGATGATGGGACTCTACATCTTCGGATCCGTCGCCGGCCTCGTGCTGCTACTGGCGTGTATCAACTACGCCAACTTGGCCGTGGGCATGTCGCTGACGAGGGCGTACGAAGTAGGTGTGCGTAAAGTGATGGGTGCCGGACGGGGACAGCTAGTACGCCAGTACTTCGCCGAGTCCTTACTGCTCAGCTTCGCCGCCTTGGCGCTGGCCGTGCTGTTGGCGGAGACCTTGCTGCCGGGCCTGAATCGTCTGCTGACGGTGCCCGGAGAGTTTGAATTGGGCCTCGACCTACAGTACACGCCGTGGACAGTGGTGGCCCTAGCTGGGTTCGGCGTGGTCATGGGACTCGTGGCGGGCGCGTACCCGGCGCTGGTGCAGTCGCGGATGCAGCCGGTCGAGATTATGCAGGACAGGCTCCAAGTGCGAAACCATGCCAGCCGCATCTTAGTAGTCGTGCAGTTCGTGGCCTCCATAGTGTTCCTGACCACGGCTTTCGTCGTGGACCGGCAGGTTGATCATTGGAAGTCCCTAGATCAGGGCTACGATCCGCGGCTCGTGGTGTGCATCCCGACGTTTGCAGGCTCCTCGAAAGGGGAAGGCGTACATGAGTCGCAGCGCTTCCTCGAGATTTTCCGCCGGGAGGTCCTCCCGCTTTCGGGTGTGCTCGCCGTATCCGGCTCCAGCGAATTCCCCAATAGGGTCAGTGACTTTCGCTTCGACGACCATGAACGGCCGGAGGCCTCGCTGATTGAGGTTGATCCGTACTTCCTGCGCACCCTCGGCTTAGAACTGGTTGAGGGCGAGGACTTCCCCCCGGACCTGCTGGCCAGCGGTCGCGTAGCACTCGTCAACCAGCGGCTAGCGGCCACGCTGGAGGGACCGGTCGTCGGCTCCTACCTCGAAGGCGGGTACCGGCCGCGGATTATTGGCGTGGTCTCCGACTTCCAGCACGATGATCCCAGTTCCAGAGGCTTTGTGCCGGAACTCGTGCTCAGCGTCCTACCGGATCGTCGCATTGAGATGGTGCTGGTGCGAGTGAGACCCGAGAGGGTGCCCGAGACCCTCGCCGAACTGCGCGAGGCTTGGGAACGGCTGTCGCCCGGGGTTCCCTTCAGCTATCGCTTCCTCGACAACCATATTGCCGAACGATTCTTTTCCCACGCTATCAGAATTAGCCTGCTGCGCTGGGTGACCGGATTTCTCGTGCTAATCGCCTGTCTCGGCGTCTTCGGCATGGCCTCCCTCGCTGTCAGCCGACGCACCAAGGAGGTGGCCGTGCGCAAGGTTCTCGGTGCCTCAACGGCGAGCGTGGCCGTGCTGCTGTCGGCGCAGTCCACGCGGCTCGTGCTGATTGCCGTGGTCATCGCCATACCCCTGACCTACCAGCTCTCGGAGTTTTTACTCCGCAGTGAGGTGGAGCGCATTGAACTCGACCTGCTCAGCTACTCGGCTGGCGGCCTGATCGCCTTGGGCTTGACTTGGCTGGTGTCGGGATACCACGCGGTTCGAGCGGCGCTGGCGAACCCGGTGGACTCGCTGCGCAGCGAGTAGAGGGATTCCCTACAAATCGCACCGATTTATGACGATGTGGATTTTTTTAACTCCAGAGGAGGCGAAAGATGATCAGACAGAAGCCTAATCTCGGTGGTTCGAAACAGAAAGCCGTGCTCTTGGCGCTCTTGATTTTTCTCTTCACTAGTCCAGCAATGGGCACGAGTAGCGAGGACGGCCCGATCGTCGTCCCGTTGCAGTGGGTACGGCCAAGTGAGGATGTGCTCGCCGACTTTGATTGGCCAGGGCTCGACTTTGAAGACCGAGGCTGGGTCCGCAAGCGGCCTGTCGAGTCCGGTCTCCGGGGCCTGCCGCCAACCGACCAAATCCTGTTCTGCGGGATATTCGATCTCAGTGCAGAATCCATCGTCTTATCGCGGAGGCCAGAGCAGCCTGAGGAACTCCTGTGGACGCTTCCCCAACGCGAACTCCCCGACTCTCGAGTTTCTTGGATCAATGCGATAGACGCCGATGGTGACGAAGTCTTCTACTTTGACTCCGACAACGACGAGGATTTCGCGGACGAGGAGCCAGTCTATCCCAAGGACTATAGCCCCCTTAGGAGATTGCTCGGGTACGTGTTCGACGGGATGCCTTATGGAATTCGCGCAGAGTCAGAGGTCCACTTTGAGTATGCCGACGGCGAGCAAGTAAAAGAGAAAACCGTACCCGTCGCGGTGGTCAAGTTCGAGCAGTATTCCAAAAAAAGACATCCCGACAATCCCAAGTTCAGGGGACAGGTGTTCGACATGCGGGTGGGGTCAGTTGAACTAAACGGCGAGGAAGTCGGACTAGCGGTAGTACCCAGCGGCGACGCGGCCACCTATCACTACAGGCGCAATCGCATCATTTGGGATCTAAACAAGGATGGGATCTTTGAAAATGAAACCGAATCTCGCGAATGCTACCGGGCCAATAATCCCTTCAGCATCCTCGGCAGATCACTTCAGGTCGAGATGGTCAGTCCGTCCGGGGACGAGATCGTGCTGGTACCGGCCGACGTGGAAGTCCCCCCCAAGATCGAGATAACAGAAGGGGAACCCGCGCCCGAGTTTGCGGTTGTGGATGTCCACGGCGATACGCTCCGTCTCGCTGACTTCCGGGGACGCCACGTCCTGCTCGACTTCTGGTTCACGACCTGCGGGCCGTGCATAGAGGATACGCCAAAGCTAGTGGATATATACCGTGCGAAGCAGGCACGCGGCCTTGAAATCATCGGCATCAGCGTCGATAAGAGCCGCGAAGCGGTGCTCCGCTATGTGGAGAAGCACGGGATCGAGTGGCCCCAGGTAATCGAAGTTGAAAATGAGACCAAGCCAACGGAAATATACCACATAAGCGGGTTCCCTTCGTACGTCTGGGTCGGCCCCGATGGCGTCGTAATCAACCCAGAGCTAAAAGGCGATCTAGACGATTTGTACGACGCTTTTTGACGAGACCATGTTCGATCCCTGAGAAAGGAGCAAGGGACATGAAAACCTTAGCATCGCTGCTGTTGGTCGCATACCTGTCGGCCGCGGCAGCCGACTCAGCGGAGGTCTCCTACGAGGTCCACTTCACCGACGAAGAGATGACCTTGGACGGCCGCGCCGACGAGCAGAGTTGGAGCCTAGCCCCAACTATCGAATTGACGGACCGGACCTACCCCAGCCTAGAGCCGATTAACCCTGCAAGCACGAGAGTGAGAGCCTTGTGGAACGAACAGGGACTCTTGGTCTTGTACCAGTGCCAAGACCAGAACATTTTGGCAACGGTTACCAAGCGGGACAGCTCCGTGTACAAAGACGATGACGTGGAATTGTTTCTCGACCCAGACATGGACGGCACCCACTATGTCCAACTGGCCATCAACGCGCTGAATACGCAGATGGACGTCCTCAAAACCGAGATAGACAACAAGCCCACTTTCTCCAACTGGGATTCCGGCACTGAAAGCGCGGTCGTCGTAGTGGGCAGCTTGGAGGATGCTGCTGACCGGGACGAGTCGTGGACGGTGGAACTCTTCTTTCCTTGGAGCAGTATGGGCCAAGAGGCACTGGAACTAAGCCGGTTCTACAAGGTGAAAGAGAAGGATGTGTTGGGGGGCTTATCGGTTCCGCCAAAGGTCGGGGACAGGTGGAAGGCCAACTTCAACCGCTTTGATCACGGCCGGGGCGAGGTCAGGCGCGCTAATCTCAGTTGGGGGACGATACGCTACAAAGAAGGAGATATAGTCAGTGGGTGGGGCGTCTCGCCCACTTCGGGTTCTTTACACGACCCGACGCATTGGGGCGTGCTGGTCTTCGTCAAGTGAGGCACTTCGTCGGCGAGAACATCGCGGAATCGAGTGGGAAGGAGAATAAACCATGCTACGCAATAATCTGATCATCGCTTGGCGCAATTTGATGCGCCATCGTCTGCACACGGTCATCAACCTCGCGGGACTGAGCTTGGGCATGGCGTTTTGCCTGCTCGCTTGGCGCTTTGCGTCTCAGGAGTGGTCGTTTGATCGCTTCCACAGCAAAGCGGACCGGATCTATCGCGCCTATGTCGAGTACATGGGGTCGGCGAGACAGGTACGCTACGCCGATGTGATTGATTTTGCTTTTGCGCCCGAGTTGGAGGCTCTCTCTCCGCACGTAGAGCGCTCGGTACGCCTCAAAGCGACGAGCCGCAGTAATCGCTATGTACGCACGACCTTCGCGGGCAGTTCGCGTGACGAGGAATTCCTCCTCGCTGATCCGGCGTTTTTCGAGGTCTTCGACTTCCCGCTTCTGCTAGGGGACGCAGCCACGGCGCTGGCTGAGCGCAACTCCGTCGTCTTGAGCCACGAGATGGCCCAACGCCTGTTCGGCGACGCCGATCCGCTGGGTCAGCGATTGGCGATCACCTCAATGTGGAACAGGACTAAGACCGAAGACTTCACTATCACCGGCGTGGCCGCGCCGGTTCCGCGCACATCGTCGATTCAGTTCAACATGCTGCTGCCGTTCGACAACACGGAGTTCCTCATGCACGACTCGCCGGATGAGTGGGACGGCCAGTGCGACGCATTTATCCTCCTTGCGCCCGAGGCGGATCCAGCCGATGTAGCGCCAGCCCTCGCGCAGGTCACGCAGATATGGCTCCAACACAGGGAAACGATCCCGGAAGCCCTCGCGGAGGGCGCTTCTGCATTTCACTTGCAGCCGCTGATTGATATGCGCTCGGATACCGGTCTGCTGCCAGCGTACGGACACGGCGTGATAGAACCGAGAGATCCGTATATCTCGTATGTGCTCGTCAGTATCGCCTTGGCGGTCTTGTTGATGGGGTGCATCAACTTCGTCAATCTGGCCATTGGCCGGACCTCGCTGCGGGCGGCAGAGGTCGGTGTGCGCAAGGCAGTGGGTGCTGGACGCGGGCAGTTGATGCGTCAGTTCATCGGCGAGGCGGTGGTTCTGTCTGTCGTTGGGTTAGGTGCCGGGTGCGCGTTGGCGGCGCTGCTACTGCCGGCTTTTAACGCCACCTTTTCGCAGGAGCTGTCGCTCGGTCTAAGCGAGCCGAGTATGCTGGGTGCGCTGGCTGCACTGCTGTTGTTGGTCAGTTTGGGAGCTGGTTGGTATCCGGCGCTCGTGCTGTCTCGTCTGGATGCTTTGAGCGCGATTCGGCGCAGCGTGTCCATGGCTGGGATTGCTCGGTTTAGCCGCGTGCTCGTGGGTGTGCAGTTGGCCTTTTCCGTGGGGTTGATCACCTGTACGCTGGTCATGTATCACCAGCTAGAGCACCTCATAGCTCGCGACTTGGGGATCGACCAAGAACGCGTCATCGCGGTGGATACGGACGCTCTCCGCAGTTTTAACTCAGAACATCCCATACTCATGAAGTCCTTTCTCCGCCATAGTCGCATCGCCTCGATCACTACGTTGGAAGAGAACTTCCTTAAAAAGCCTTATTGGTTCAGAGTCGATTTCCGAGCCGGGACCGAGAGCGACCGGGAGACGAAGGTCCGTCCTTACGTTGTAGATCACAACTTCGTTCAGACCATGAACTTGGAGTTGGTGCGTGGGCGGGACTTCTCGCTGGAGCAGGGCGACAAGAAGAACCTCGCGCTGATCTCCGAGAGCGCGGCGGCACGCCTCGGACTCGCCGATCCGATTGGCGAGATGATCAAAGTAGGGCGGATGTCGCGTTCGGAAGTGGTGTGGGAGAGGGGGAGAGGTGAAGATCGCATCATCGGCGTAGTCAAGGACTTCACCTTCGAGTCAGGATATGAAGACGCCACCCCAGGTCTACTGCGGCTCAATCCCTACTTGGGACCAAGATACTCCCAAGGCAATCTCATCATCAGGTATGAAGCCGATCTCATGCTCGTGCGCGCAAAGCCGGGAGATATGCAGGAGGTCGTCCAGTACATGCAAGAGACGTGGAGCCGCATCGTCGATTATGACGATTTCAAATTCTCCTTCCTACAGCAGGACTTGGAGGCGGCCTACCGCGACGAGTTGCGCTGGCGTCGGCTCATCACCTGGGCTGCAGTCGGCGCGGTGTTCATCTCTGTGTTGGGTGCCTTTGCGCTCACTGCTCTCGCCGCGGGTCGCCGCACCAAGGAGATCGGCATTCGCAAGGCCCTCGGTGCCAGCGTCTTTGGCCTCACCACGCTGATGACCCGCGAGTTTGCCTGCCTTGCCCTAATCGGCGCGCTGGTGGCGTGGCCTCTGTCGTGGTGGTGGATGCGCGATTGGCTGAACGGCTTTGCCTTCCGCATTGACTTGGCGGCGTGGCATTTTGCTGTTGGCGCTGCGATTGCGCTCGTCGCGGTTTTGATCAGTTCCGGCCATCAGGCGTATAAGGCGGCTAAGGCCGATCCGGTAGAAGCGCTGCGCTACGAGTAGAAGGATTCCCGATAAGTCGTACCAATTTGAGTGATAAGGGACATAACTATGCTACGCAATAACCTGATCATCGCTTGGCGCAATTTGATGCGCTATCGCCTGCACACGGCGATCAACCTCGCGGGGCTGGGCTTGGGCATGGCGTTCTGCCTGCTGGCTTGGCGCTTTGCCTCTCAGGAGTGGTCGTTTGATCGCTTCCACAGCAAAGCGGACCGGATCTATCGCGTTTATGTCGAGGCCATGGGGTCGGAGGAGGGGTTAGTGCGCTACGCTGACGTGATTGATTTTGCTTTCGCGCCCGAGCTGGAGGCCCTCTCCCCGCACGTAGAGAGCACGGTGCGCCTCAGCGCGGCGAGAGGGAACGACATAGATGACCGCGTCGTGCGCACGACCTTCGAAGGCAGTTCGCGCGATGAGGAATTCCTCCTCGTCGATCCGGCGTTTTTCGAGATCTTCGACTTCCCGCTTCTGCTAGGAGACGAGGCCACGGCGCTGGCCGAGCGCAACTCCGTCGTCTTGAGCTACGAGATGGCTCAACGCCTGTTCGGGGACGCCGATCCGCGGGGCCATAGTCTGAGGTTAGCCTCGCTGGCTACACGCGATGTCGAGGACTTCACCATCACCGGCGTGGCCGCGCCGGTTCCGCGCACGTCGTCGATTCAGTTCAACATGCTGCTACCGTTCGACAACACGGAGTTGCTCTACCACGATTCCCCGGATGCGTGGGAAGGCACGTGTAACGCATACGTCCTGCTCGCGCCCGATGCAGATCCGGCCGACTTGGCATCGGCCTTTGTGCAACTCACGCGGGACATGGCTCAAAGGGATGGATGGGAGATCCCGGAAGGCCATTCAGAGGATTTCTCTTTGTTTCGGTTGCAGCCACTGACCGACCTGCGCTCGGATACTAGCGTGATGTCATTTAAGGACGGACACGGCGTGGTGGAGCCGAGGGATCCGTTTATCTCGTATGTGCTCGTCAGCATGGCCTTGGCGGTTTTGCTAATGGGATGTATCAACTTCGTCAATTTGGCCATTGGGCGGGCTTCGCTGCGGGCGGCCGAGGTTGGTGTGCGCAAGGCGGCGGGTGCCGGACGCGGGCAGTTGATGCGTCAGTTCATCGGCGAGGCGGTGGTGCTATCTGCGGTCGGATTGGGTGCTGGGTGTGCGTTGGCGGCGCTGCTACTGCCGGCGTTTAACGCCACCTTCTCGCAAGAGCTGTCGCTTGGTCTGAGCGAGCCGGGTATGCTGGGTGCATTGGGGACGTTGTTGTTGCTTGTCAGTTTGGGAGCAGGTTGGTATCCAGCACTCGTGCTCTCCCGTCTGGATCCTTTGAGCGCGATTCGGCGCAGTATATCTATGACTGGAATTTCTCGATTTAGCCGCGTGCTTGTGGGTGTGCAGTTGGCCATTTCCGTGGGGTTGATCACTTGTACGCTGGTCATGTATCACCAACTAGAGCACGTCATGGCCCGCGACATGGGGATCGACCAAGAGCGCGTCATAGCGGTACATACGAATGCTCTCTACGACTTGAAACCCCATCATCCCTTCCTCGTGAAGGCATTCCTCCGCCATAGTCGGGTCGCCTCGGTTGCCATGGTGGACAAGGACTTCCTGCAAGACCCTCATTGGTCCGACTACCAAGCTAAGACCGAGAGCGGTCGGGAGACGAAAGTCCGTCCTTACACGGTAGATCACAACTTCGTGGAGACCATGAAGTTGGAACTGATAGGTGGACGGGACTTCTCGCTGGCCCAGGGCGACAAGGATAATCGCGCATTGATCTCTGAGAGTGCGGCGGCGCGCCTCGGACTCGCCGACCCTATTGGCGAGATCATCGAAGTGGGGCGGATGTCGCGGTCGAGGGGATTCAGGCCGGTGAATGGAGCGCGTGGAGGTGGAGCGCGTATCATCGGCATCGTCAAGGACTTTACCTTCGAGTCAGGGTACGAGGACGCTCCTCCGGGTCTGCTGTTGCTAAACCCCCACTTGGGGTGGCCAAGCCACTACAGTGTTGATCTCATGTTCGTCCGCGTAAAGCCGGGAGATATGCAGGAGGTCGTCCAACACATGCAAGAGTCATGGGACAGTATCGTCGATCATGCGGACTTCAATTTCTCTTTCCTACAGCAGGAGTTGGAAGCGGCCTACCGCGACGAGTTGCGCTGGCGTCGGCTCATCACGTGGGCTGCGGTTGGCGCGGTGTTCATCTCTGTGTTGGGTGCCTTTGCGCTCACCGCTCTCGCCGCGGGTCGCCGCACCAAGGAGATCGGCATCCGCAAGGCCCTCGGTGCCAGCGTTTTTGGCCTCACTACGCTGATGACTCGCGAGTTTGCCTGTCTCGCTCTGATTGGCGCGCTGGTGGCGTGGCCGCTGTCGTGGTGGTGGATGCGCGACTGGCTGAACGGCTTTGCCTTCCGCATTGACTTAGCGGCGTGGCATTTTGCCGCTGGGGCTGCGATTGCGCTCGTCGCGGTTTTGCTCAGTTCCGGCCATCAGGCGTACAAAGCTGCCAAGGCCGATCCGGTAGAAGCGCTGCGCTACGAATGAGTGAATGTCCTCGCTAGGAGTAGATCATGTTCAAGAGCTACCTGCACATTGCCGCCCGCCATCTGACCCGCCACCGGCTCTATGCGCTGACCAACGTCGGCGGCCTAGCGGTTGGGCTCGCGGGCTGTATGCTCATGGCCATCTGGGTGCTCGGCCAACTGGAGACCGACCGGTTTCACGAGCACGGCGAGCGCATCTACCGAGTCGTCACCGAGGGCGAGAAAGGTGCCCGCCTGACGACGCCTGCTGTCCTCGGCACCAGCCTTCAGCGCGAGGCGACCGAGGTGGAAGCCGTAGTGCGCATGCTAAACGTGGACAACCCAGTGCCGCTCGTCAGCCACGGAGAGAAGCGTTTTTACGAGGACGCCTTTCTCTTCGCCGACCCGGAGGTTCTAAAGGTTTTTACTCTTCCCTTGGTTGCTGGCGACGCCGCTACGGCGCTTGCCCAGCCTTTTGCCGTCCTCCTCTCCGAGTCTGCGGCGCGCAAGCTGTTCGGCGACGCCGATCCCATGGGGCAAGTCATCCGCTTCAAGGATCATCTCGACCTGAAGGTGACTGGGATTCTGCGCGACCTGCCCGGGCAGTCGCACCTGCGGATTGAGTTCCTTGCCTCCTTTGCCACGGTCGAGCGCTGGCTGGGGGCTAGCGCGGTGAGCGACTGGCGGCGCAGCATGTACCGCACGTATCTGCTGCTGCGTCCCGGCGTTGAGGAGGATGCGTTGAGCGGTCTGCTCGACCAGTTGCGGCAAGAACACTTTGGCGTTGACGATCGCGGCCACTGGGAGCTACAGGCGCTCCATCGGATTCATCTCCATTCGCGGGAGGACTTGGGCATCGCAGGGGGTGGGGACATCCGCGAGGTGATCATCTTGGCGACGGTCGCGTGCTTGGTTCTGCTCGTCGCCTGCCTCAACTACGCCAATCTGGGTACTGCCTTGGCCGCACAGCGGGTGCGCGAGATTGGGCTGCGGCTGTCGATGGGCGCTGGTCGCAGTCAACTGGCGCGGCAGTTCCTGATTGAATCGGCCGTGGTGACCTCCTTGGCCTTTGCTATCGCCGTGGTCTTGGCGGACACCTTGGCTCCATACGTGACGCGCTTCGGCGGGATGGAGATTGCCGTGGCGTACTCCGATCCACAGGTGCTGGCCTTGATGGCGTTGATCTTTCTCTTGGCGGTCGTGCTGTCGGGCGGCTATCCCGCTTTTTGCCTCGCCCGGATTGCGCCGGTGCGGGCGTTGGAAGGGAGTGGAGCCGTTGGCAGCAGAAGAGGTCGCCTAGGCATGGTGACGGCGCAGTTCGTCGTCTCCGTGGGGCTGCTCTGTGCAACGGCGATCGCTCAGCAGCAATTGGCCTTTATCGAGAACGCGGAACTTGGTATCGAGACCGAACAGGTCTTAGTCGTGCCGATTCGCAGTCAGCCGATGCGGGGCGACCCGCAGGTGGTGAAGGAGCGATTGGGCCAGCTACCGGAGATCACCTCGGTGAGCGCAGCCGCTTTGTTCCCGGCAGGGCCGGTGGGCAGAAGTAGCGTCCAGCCGCGTCGTGCGGAGGCAGATCCCGTGAGCGTCGATTTGCTGTGGGTCGATGCCGGCGCGACGGAAACGCTCGGCATGACCTTGGCCGCAGGAGAGGGGTTTACTGAGAACATGGAGCCGCGCAATGGGTACTTCGTCCTCTCGCAGGCGGCGGTGCGGGCGCTGGGATGGGAGTCTGCGGATGCTGCTGTTGGCCGGACTTTGGCGATTGGGCAAGCTGGGGGAACGGGCGTCTCACCTGAAGGCACGGTCGTCGGTGTGGTTGAGGACTTTCACTCAGGCTCTCTGCGGCGCGGCATCCAACCGGTCGTCATGCAGCTATGGCCGTGGCACAACTACCTGCTCATTCGCTTCCGCGCCCATTCCCTACAGCACGTCGTGCAACAAGTCGAGGCGGTGATGGCAGAGTTAGATCCCGTCCATCCCTTTGAGTATTCCCTGCTCGACGACCGCTTTGCCGCTTTGTACCGAAAGGATGAAAGACTGGGGACGCTGTTCGCCGGCTTCGGTGGGCTTTCTCTGCTCGTCGCCTGCGTGGGAATGTTCGGACTCGCCTCCTTTGCCGCGCAGCGCCGGCGCATGGAGTTCGGCGTGCGCAAGGCATTGGGTGCTACCGGGGTAGAGATTGGCCGCCTTCTCGCCGGAGAGCTTACGCGCTTGGTGCTGGTGGCCAGCTTGCTCGCCTGCCCGATCGCCTACTTTGGCATGGCTGGGTGGATGGAGCAGTTCAGCGAGCGCGCCGAGGTCGGTATTGGTCCGTTCGTCGCAGCGGTTGCAGCCGCATTGGTCGCCGCTTGGGTGAGCGTCGCGTACCACGCCATCAGGACGAGTCGGATCGATCCGGTGGAAGCGCTGCGCTACGAGTAGTCAATGGAAGAGGGAACGCATACCGCGGATTACTAACAGTCCTGAACATTCAAATCCAACATCCATAATGATAGATAAAGGAGTTGACCTCATGCAGCCTTTCATCGCCTGTCTTATCGGGCTCGTATTAAGTGTTTGCGTCGGTGCAGAGCCGCTGGTAGAGGGCCGGATACGCCTATCGTCTGGGTTGCCAGCCGCCGGGGTACAGGTGCGGCTGTTCGACTTGAGCGACCTGCGCCAGTCGGTCGGCGCGACGACGGATGCGACCGGCTATTTTGCGCTTTCGCTGCGAACACTGTCTGGGGGAAGGAGCGCGGCGCTGCCGACCGACTTTGCCTTGGAACAGAATTACCCCAATCCGTTCAACCCTTCCACACTCATTCCCTATCAACTGCCGGCGGCTGGCCCTGTGCGGCTGGAAGTGTTCAATATGCTGGGACAGCGCGTGGCCAAGTTAGTCGATGGCGAACGGTCGGCGGGTATGCACACAGTGCGGTGGGACGGTACGGATACGGCCGGCCGCGCGGTCGGGGCGGGAGTGTATATCTATCGGCTCAGCAGCGGTGGGATGACGATGAGTCGGCGGATGGTGCTGATTGACGGGCAGGCTGGGGTTAGCAGCAGTGTGCCGAGTAGACCGCCTAGGTCGGCACCGGTGGCTCAAGATCAGGCGTATGGATTGGTTGTTTGGGGCTCGGACATGGTCGCCTACGTGGACCCTGCTTTCCAGGTCAGAGATGGGATAACTCCGGTGGATATCGTCGTGGAAGAGCGCAATCTGTCTGGGCGACGGAAGGTCGTTGAGAGTGACCTCTTAGGGGATGTCAACGGCGATGGTCTCGTCGATATTGTCGATGCGCTGTTCGTGGCCATGTACAGCGTCGATCCCTCGACTCTTGCGGCTCATATTCCCAACATTTCTCTCGGCGATGTGGACGCTGATGGCGACATCGACTTCACTGATGCCTATCTGATAGGGACGTATAGCGTCAATCCGTTGGATCCCACGTTGCCCGCGGGGATCGGCCAAGTCCTATCCGATCCTGAATTCCTGACTCCTGAGGCAGCTCGTAGTGCGCTAGATGAGCTGGGGATTGCGTATACGCCGGCATCCTTTTTGGAGCGCATCCGCGCGGGGGATGTATCTGCGGTACGGCTATTTATTGCGGCTGGGATGGACATCCATGTCCGAGATAAATACGGCACGACGGCCTTGATGTGGGCGGCTCGGGAAGGCCATGTCGAGGTCGTACGCATCTTAGTGGAACAATGGATAGCGGAAGCAGGCGCGCAGGCCCGAGATGCCGACGGCACGACGGTCTTGATGTGGGCAGCTCGAGGGGGATATGTGGAGTTCGTGCGTTTCTTGGTAGACAACGGGGCTGACATCCACGCTCAGAATAACGCTGGCACGACAGTCTTGATGTATGC
Organism: Candidatus Latescibacterota bacterium; assembly: GCA_965116675.1. GTDB lineage: Bacteria > Latescibacterota > UBA2968 > UBA8231 > UBA8231. Next base: position 3,164,261 of record OZ220721.1, on the reverse strand, counting down.
CGCTTTGGGGGGCGATGTGGAGTTCGTGCGTTTCTTGCTCGAAAATGGTGCCGACATTCACGCTCAGAATAACGCTGGCACGACAGTCTTGATGTATGCCGCTCAGGGAGGCGATATGGAGGTGGTGCGTCTTTTACTCGACAACGATGCCGACATTCACGCCCAAAATGCCTCTGGCACGACGGTTTTGATGTGGGCTGCTTTTGGGGGCGATGTGGAGGTGGTGCGTTTTTTGCTCGACGACGGCGCTGACCTCCACGCCCGGAATAACACCGGCCGGTCGGTTTTGATATGGGCGGCTTTGGGAGGCGATATGGAGGTGGTGCGTCTTTTGCTCGACAACGGCGCTGACCTCCACGCCCGAGATGACTACGGCCGGACGACCTTGATGGAAGCCGCTTTGAGGGGCCACGTCGAGGTAGTTCGTTTCTTGCTCGACAACGGCGCTGACCTCCACGCCCAGAATAACACCAGCGATACGGCCTTGATGTATGCGGCTTTGGGGGGCGATATGGAAGTGGTGCGACTTTTGTTCGACAACGGCGCTGACATAAACAAAAAAGGGGACATCGGCACTACGGCCTTAACGAAGGCCGCTTGGAGGGGCCACGTCGAGGTGGTGCGTTTCTTGCTCGACAACGGGGTTGAGATCCACGTCCGAGATGACCACGGCAGGACGGTCTTAGTGTGGGCGGCTATGGGAGGCGATGTGGAGGTAGTGCGTCTTTTGCTCGAAAACGGTGCCGGAGCCAACATAAATATAAAAAATAACTACGGCACTACGGCCTTGATGAGGGCCGCTCAGGATGGCCACGTCGAGGTAGTGCGTCTTTTGCTGGAAAACGAGCCTGACATTCACGCTAAAGAGTTCCATTCTGGCAGGACGGCCTTGATGTTCGCTGCTGATGAGGGTCATGTCGAGGTCATACGCATCATAGTAGAACACTGGGTAGCGGAAGCAGGCCCGGAAGCCCAAGATGACAACGGTACTACGGTTTTGATGTGGGCTGCTTTGGGGGGCGATGTGGAGATGATTCGCCTCTTGCTCGCCAACGGGGCTGACCGCCACGCCCAAGATGCCTCTGGGCGGACGGTTTTGATGTATGGTGCTTGGGGGGGCGATGTGGAGGTGGTGCGGTTCTTGCTCGAAAATGGCGCTGACCACCAAGTCCAAGATGCCTCTGGGCGGACGGCTTTGATGTATGGTGCTTGGGGGGGCGATGTGGAGGTGGTGCGTTTCTTGTTCGACAACGGCGCTGACCGCCACGCCCAAGATGCCTCTGGCACGACGGTCTTGATGTATGCTGCTCGGGAGAGTGCTGTGGAGGTGGTGCGTTTCTTGCTCGAAAACGGGGCCGACATAAATAAACAGAATGACTACGGTATTACGGTCTTGATGTATGCCGTTGATTTTGGGTTCTCCGATAGGGAGGTCGGTGTCGAAGTGGTGCGTCTTTTGCTCGCCAACGGGGCCGATATACACGCCCAAGATGCTTCTGGCACGACGGTCTTGATGTGGACCGCTCGGGAGAGTGTCGTGGATATGGTGCGTCTTTTGCTCGACAAGGGGGTTGACCTCCACGCCCAAAATAACAACGGCTGGACGGCCCTGATGTTCGCCGCTCGGAGGAGCAACTTGGATATGGTGCGTCTTTTGCTCGCCAACGGGGCCGATATACACGCCCAAAATAACAACGGCGATACGGCCTTGAGCTTTGCTAAAAAAGGTGGTCGCCAAGAGCTGATAGACCTTCTCAAAGCGGCTGGTGCTACGGAGTAACTAGACGGACCCTATCTCACTCGACACCGGGAGTACTGCCTTATGACTAAACTCACTGTGAACGCTCCGTGGCCTTTGCCTGTGCCCGGTCGCCAGTCGGTTTCCTCTAATCCAACATCCAATAAAGGAGTTGACCTCATGCAGCCTTTCATCGCCTGTCTTATCGGGCTTGTATTAAGTATTCGCGTCGGTGCAGAGCCGCTGGTGGAGGGCCGGATAAGTCTATCGTCCGGGTTGCCAGCCGCCGGGGTGCAAGTGCGGCTGTTCGATTTGAGCGATCTGCGCCAGTCGGCCGGCACGACGACGGATGCGGCTGGCTATTTTGCACTTTCGCTACAAGCGCTGTCTGGGGAAAGGGGCGCGGCCCTGCCGACCGACTTTGCCTTGGGGCAGAATTACCCCAATCCGTTCAATCCTTCCACTCTCATTCCCTACCAACTGCCAGCGGCTGGCCCTGTGCGGCTGGAAGTGTTCAATATGCTGGGGCAGCGCTTGATCCGGTTAGTCGATGCGGAACAGTCGGCGGGTGTGCACACGGCGCGATGGGACGGTACGGATGCGGCTGGACGTGCGGTAGGAGCGGGAGTGTATATCTACCGGCTCAGCAGCGGCGGGATGACGATGAGTCGGCGGATGGTGCTGATTGACGGGCAGGCTGGGATCAGTAGCAGTGTGCCGAGTAGGCCGCCTAGGTCGGCGGCGGTCCAAGGTCAGACGTATGGGTTGGCTGTTTGGGGCTCGGACATGGTCGCCTACGTGGATCCTGCTTTCCAGGTTCGAGATGGGATGGCTCCGGTAGATATTGTACTTGAAGAGCGCGGCCTATCCGGTCGCCTGAAGGTGGCCGCAGGTAGCCTCTTAGGGGATGTCAACGGCGATGGTCGCGTCGATATTGTCGATGCGCTGTTCGTAGCCATGTACAGCGTCGATCCTTCGACTTTGGCGGCTCATATTCCCAACATTTCTCTCGGCGATGTGGATGCCGATGGCGACCTCGACTTTACCGACGCCTATCTGATAGGGACGTATAGTGTCAATCCGTTGGACCCCATGTTGCCCGCGGGGATCGGCCAAGCCTTATCCGATCCTGATTCTCCGACTCCTGAGGCAGCCCGTAGTGCGCTAGATGAGCGGGGGATTGCGTATACACCGGCCTCCTTTTTGGAGCGCATCCGCGCGGGGGATGTCTCTGTGGTACGGCTGTTTATTGCGACTGGGATGGACATCCACGCCCGAGATGCTGACGGTATGACGGCCTTGATGTGGGCGGCTCGGGAAGGCCATGTGGAGGTCGTCCGCATCTTAGTGGAACAATGGGTAGCGGCAGCAGACGCGCAGGCCCAAGATGACGATGGCACGACGGTCTTGATGTGGGCGGCTCGGGGGGGCGATGTCGAGATGGTGCGCTTCTTACTCGAAAACGGGGCCAATATAAACGCCCGGAATAACAACGGCATTACGGCCTTGATGTTCGCCGCTGCTGTGGGCCATGTGGAGGTCGTCCGCATCTTAGTAGAACAGTGGGTAGCGGAAGCAGGCGCACAGGCCCAAGATGCCGACGGCTCTACGGCCTTGATGTGGGCAGCTCGAGGGGGCGATGTGGAGATGGTGCGCTTCTTGGTCGACAACGGGGCCAATATAAACGCCCAAGATGTCTCCGGCTCTACGGCCTTGATGTATGGCGCTTGGGGGGGCGATGCTGAGGTAGTGCGTCTTTTGCTGGAAAACGGCACTGACATCCATGCCCAAAATAATAACGGCACTACGGTTTTGATGTATGGCGCTCGGGGGGGTGATGTGGAGGTAGTGCGTCTTTTGCTGGAAAACGGCACCGATGTCCACGCCCGAAATAATAACGGCATTACGGTTTTGATGTATGGCGCTCGGGGGGGCGATGTGGAGGTGGTGCGTCTTTTGCTGGAAAACGGCATCGACATCCACGCCCAAGATGACCACGGCGGGACGGCCTTGGGGGCGGGCGCTGATCGGGGCGATGTGGAAGTGGTGCGGCTCTTGCTGGAAAACGGGGCCAACATAAATACCCAAGATGTCTTCGACTCTACGGCTTTGATGAAGGCTGCTTCGGGCGGCCACATGGAGGTAGTGCGTCTCTTGCTGGAAAACGGGGCCGACATTCACGCCGAACAAGAAAAAGGCTTTACGGCCTTGATGTATGCTGCTTCGGGCGGCCACGTGGAGGTGGTGCGTCTCTTGCTGGAAAATGGGGCCAACATAAATGAAAGAAATGACTACGGCTTCACGGCCTTGATGAGGGCCGCTCAGAGGGGCGATGTGGAGGTGGTGCGTCTTTTGTTGGAAAACGGGGCCGACCTTCACGCCCAAAATTTCTACAATAGCAAGACGGTCTTGATGTTCGCCGCTGATAAGGGCCATGTCGCGGTCATACGCATCTTAGTAGAACAATGGGTAGCGGAAGCAGGCGCACAGGCCCAAGATGCCTCCGGCCGGACGGTCTTGATGTGGGCTGCTCGGGGGGGCGATGTGGAGGTGGTGCGCTTCTTGCTGGAAAACGGTGCCGACCTTCACGCCCAAGATGCCTCCGGTCGGACAGTTTTGATGTATGCTGCTTGGGGGGGTGATGTGGAGGTAGTGCGTCTTTTGCTGGAAAACGGCACTGACCTTCACGCCCAAGATATTTCTAGCCGGACGGTCTTGATGTATGCCGCTTGGGGGGGCGATGTGGAGGTAGTGCGTCTTTTGGTTGAAAACGGTGCCGACCTTCGCGCCCGAGATGTCTCCGGCCGGACAGTCTTGATGGATGCGGCTTTTGGGGGTGATGTGGAAGTGGTGCGGCTTTTGCTCGACAACGGGGCCGACCTTCACGCCCAAAATGCCTACGACATTACGGTCTTGATGTGGGGGGCTTTTGGGGGTGATATGGAGGTAGTGCGTCTTTTGGTTGAAAATGGCACTGACCTTCACGCCCGAGATGTCTCCGGCCGGACAGTCTTGATGTATGCGGCTCGGGGGGGCGATGTGGCGGTGGCGCGTCTTTTGCTTGACAACGGGGCCGACATAAACGCCCAAAATAACGACGGCTGGACGGCCTTGATGTTCGCCATTGATTTTGGGTACTCCGGTGGGGAGGGCGGTGTAGAAGTGGTGCGTCTTTTGCTCGACAACGGGGCCGATATTAACGTCCAAAATAACGACGGCTGGACGGCCTTGCGCCTTGCCAAAAGCAATCCTCGTCAAAGGATAATAGACCTTCTCAAAGCGGCTGGTGCTACGGAGTAGCATGGACGGCCCAAGAAAAGTCAGACGATATGTGGAAGACCAATCTGATCATTGCCCTGCGCGTATTGAGGCGCAACAAGACGATCTCGCTGATTAACATCATCGGCCTGTCCGTGGCCTTTGCCATGGCGGTCCTGTGTCTGCTGTTCGTGCGGCACGAGACTTCTTTTGACACTTGGCACGAAAAAGGGGACCGGATCTTCGCCATCTACCTTGACCCACTAGAGCCCGAACCGGGTGCCCCCTTTAACCGTTCCACGATGAGAGGTTACCGTCTGCGCGAGGACGTGCGTGCTAAAGTCACCGGCATCCGCGAATCGGTTTCCATGCGGTTGGGCGTCGGTAAAGTCTCGTATGGCGATGCGACCTTTGATGAGTCCTTCCTCGCTGTCGATCCGGCTTTTCTGACTATGTTCAGCTTGCCGTTGGCTGCGGGCGATGCGGCGACGGCTCTCGACGATTCTCAGAGCGTTGTTCTTGCCCATGAGACGGCACAGAAGTACTTCGGCCCCGATGTACCAGCCTACGCCATGCTGGGCGAGCGCATCCGGCTGCACACCGTCGAGCGAGACTATTCGACATCGCCGCTGAAGAAGACGCCCATCGAGGGGGAGCGTACCATTACGGGCGTACTGGCACCCCTGCCGGGGCCTTCTATTTTGCGTCTAAAGGTACTCGTGCCCGCGGTAACGGCGGAGGCCCTACACTTCAGGGGGACAGGCGGACTCTTTGTTGAACTCGAAGAAGGCGTAGAGCCTGCCGAAGTGGAAACGCAGCTGGCATCCCCGAGCTCGCGGCACCGATTGAAGTTGCAACCTTTTGCGGGCGCTCACTTAGGACCTAAGATAATGGGACCCGTGATCCTCGGTTATGGCTCGGTCGAGCAAATCTATTTGCTGGCGGGGTTGGCCGCGCTCGTGCTGCTGATCGCTGCCATCAACTTCGTCAACCTCGCCATGAGCCGCGCCATGACGCGGACCTTGGAAATCGGGGTGCGCAAGGTGATCGGCGCGACGCGTAACCAGCTTTCCAACCAATTTCTCGCCGAAGCAATCGCAGTGAGCCTAATCGCCATCGTCGTTGGCATGGGGCTCGCCGAAGTCCTATTGCCGACGTTTAACGAGGTCATGCATCGGCAACTCATGCATCGTCAGCTAGAGATTGAGTGGCTGTCGGTCGAGACGGGGATAGGTGCCTTAACCCTTGCCTTGGTGGTCGGCGTACTCTCGGGCTTGTATCCAGCCCAAGTCATTGCGCGGCTCCATCCCGTCCGGGCACTGTCCCGCAAGACGCCTCAATCTGGTCGTGGCCTGCTCGGTCGCGGTCTGATTGTCGTGCAGTTTGCGCTGTCGGCCGTTCTCGTCGTCGTGACGATCACTATGGCGCGACAGCTCGATTTTATGCGCACCAAGGATTTGGGCTTCGACGGCGACCAAGTCGCGCTGATGGGTCACGAGGGCTTTATCGAGGCTTTGCAGATTGAGCGCCTCGCCAATGAGATCAATTCCCGACCGGGACTTGTACAGGGAGTCACCGGTGCCTCGCCAGTACCCGGCTTTGGCAGTCGGGGCCTCAGACTAATCCAATCTGATGAGAACGAGCTCCACGTCAGGCCCTTCTACGTGAGTCCAAACTTCCTGAGCGTCATGGGTATCGAGGTCCTCTCTGGGCGGGACTTCGATCCCAATCTGCCGCACGGTGTCCTGCTTAACGAGACCGCCGCGCGTTTCTTCGGCCCCGAAGATATGATCGGCCGCACCTTGACGTTTTCCGAGAAAGATGGCGAGCCGATGACGGTGATCGGCATAGTCGAGGATTTCCATTTCGTGGATATGCGCCATACCATAGGGCCGGCTTTTTTGACGACGTTTATGCCCAATCCCGAATTGCAGGGACCCCAGTTCGGTCACACTCTGTTCCGGCTCGACCGCGCCGACCTGCCCGCGGCGGTCGAAGAGGTAAAGGCGCTGTGGAAGCGGGTTTTGCCAGAACATGAATTACAAGAATTACACAGCGTGCGCTTCCTCGATGAGGCTTTTGCCGCGAGATACGAGACCGAGCAGCGCGTCGGCCTTGTCATGGGGTGGATGAGTGCCGTCGCCATTGTGATCTCTTGTATGGGGCTTTTTGGCTTGGTCGCCCTAGCGGCGGTGCGGCGCACCAAGGAAATTGGCATCCGCAAGGTATTGGGCGCTACGACCAGCAGCGTGCTGCTGTTGATGTCGCGCGAATTCGGCTGGTTGGTGGTGGCGGCCAACATCATTGCTTGGCCGGTGGCCTATTTCGTCTTGAACCGCTGGCTCGCGTTCTATGCCTATCGCATTGACATGGGCTTGGGGTGGTTTGTGCTGGCGGGTGTGGGCGTTCTCGCCGTTGCGCTGGCCACCGTCAGCAGCCAGACGTGGCTGGCGGCGCGGACCAATCCGGCGGATGCTTTGCGATACGAGTAGATGCACGCCGCTTGCTGCCACGCCGTCAGGACGAGTCGCATTGATCCAATAGAAGCGCTGCACTGTGAGTGGCTCAAATGCAACTAGGCTCTAACAAAAAAATGTATGGGCCTTTTTAATTTTCCCCTCTCTGGCCGTCTTTACTTGCAGACGGGTTGATATGCGTCATCAGTCCCGCATTTGAATACCTATGGACAACTTCCATCCCGAAAACTTCGTCGAGCGCTGCTTGGCGGGCAACGCGCAAGCCTTTGAGCCGCTCGTCCGGCGCTACCAGAACGCGGCCTTTGCCACGGCCCTGCGCTACGTGCGCTCGCGGGTCGATGCTCAGGACATCGTGCAAGACGCCTTTGTTGCGGCGTATTGCCGCTTGGGGCAACTGCGCGATAAGGAGCGTTTCGGTGGCTGGTTGATGCACATCGTAGCCAACCGCTGCAAGGACTGGCTGCGCGACCGCAGTCGGACACAGCCATTGGATTCGGCAGAGACGACTCTGGAGAATGCGGCCGTGGCCGAGCACGCCGACCAGATGCGACGGCTGGAGTTGCAGGAGGCCGTTGACCTGTTGCCCGAACACTATCGCTCGGCCGTGCTGATGTACTACCTGAGCGGCCTGTCCTACCGAGAAATCGCCGAGTTGATGGAAGTCCCCCTGAGTACGGTGTGCGGCCGATTGCAACAAGGACGCATCCGGCTGCGCCAGCTATGGGACGAACCCGACCACGAGGAGATAGCCATGAAGCCAATTGACGTGACCGAACAGGTCCAGGAGGTGGTGTGCCAAATCGCCACCCGACAGGTGCAGGAGACGATTCCGCTAGGGGATACCGAGCGTATCGTCCTCTACTGCGCCCTCGACACCGATCTCGAGATCCGCCAAGCCGAGGGCGAAGACGCAGTGCTCGAAGGGACGCTCAGCGCAATTGGGTTGACGCGGGAAAAGGCCCAGAAGAGCGTCGAAGGGATCGAAATCGGGGCCGACCAAGTGGACTATTTTTTTGCCAGCGGGCCACACGAGGGCGAGGTATTCATGGGGACCAGAGAGCAAAACGGCCACCCCAAGGCCATGTCAATGGGCAGCGGACAGATCTGGCGAGCCTATTTCTTGGGGGGTTGCCATCCGTGGGGGGTGGCAAATGGTGTCAAGACGACGGATGCCTTTCCCCAGATGCAGGCATATACCGGCGGCAGTATGCCGGCTGATATGCGCTTGGGGTTAGGGCGGGCCACGCGGATAACGGTCTATCGCGAAAAGCTCGAAGACATAATCCTGCCGCCCTCGGCTGTTACGGCAGAAGTCCAAAAGGTCTTTCGCCCCAACAGCACGTCGCTCGAAAGGGTCCATGGACCGGTTGGTTCCGCCAGCTTAGTGTTGCTGGTGCCCAAGGGCAAGCGCGTGACCGTCATCAAAGGGAAGCAGGTCCGCGCCTTCGGTTTGCAAGGCTCAATTAGTTTTATCGAATCAACCTGCGAGGAAGTGGCCGATATTGAGGGCGATGTGGAACTCTTCGACAGTGCGCTGGAAACAGCGCGCAATATCCGCGGCAAGCTCTACCAGCGCTACTACCGATACCTCGGCGTGAGGATGGAGGGCCGCGAGATTAGCGTCAGGCGTCATGCGGCTGAAGATTGTCGTCTAGAGGATATTCACGGCGGCGTGGATATTGACGTGGGCAGTGTGCAGATCAAGGCCGCGCGGTTAGGGGGCCGGGTGCGGATCTACAACCGCTTTGGCCAAACGCAGTTGCATCAGGATCAACTCGCCGCGGACAGCCGCATCGAATTGGAATCGTGCGCCGGCGATATCCATCTCTCGCTTGCAGAGGCCCTGCTCGACGAGGTTTTGCTGGACAAGGTGCATCTGACTGCGTTCACGCTATGTGGCCAGATCCAGTATGCGGCCTTTGAGAGTAGGGATGAGGACAAGCCGCTCTCCATAGCCAACAACTCCGAGGTGACGATGCTGTCGAACGCGCATAGCGGCCTTGATATACTGGCAGCGGATTTTGTGCTCAAAAGCGAGGCCGGCGCGATCGCTATCGAGAAGGCGAAATAGATGAAGGAGGTTCAAGATGCTGCGCAGTTACGTCGTAATCGCACTGCGGAACCTGATGCGCGACAAAGTGGTGACCAGCATCAACATCGTGGGCCTATCAGTCGCTATCGCCGTCAGCGCAATCCTTGGCCTTGGCGTGTACGGCGCTCTGACTGCGGATTGGAACCTCCGCGAGGATGACCGCCTCTTCCGCGTGGTGGCCCGCGAGATTGCCGCTTCGGGTCACATACAACGCCCGGCGTATCAGAGCGAGGATCTCGCCGCAGCGCTCGCAGAGACGTTCCCCGAAATCGCCAGCACCACGCGCGTCATCTCGACGAGTGTCCTGATGACAGTAGGCGAGCGCCATCTCGAACACTCGGTGGTCGAGGTTGATCCGCCGTTCCTGCAAATGTTCCACTACCCACTCTCGGCCGGTAATCCGGCCACAGTGCTGGATGGCCTCGACCAAGTCGTCATTTCCAAGCGACTGGCCGAGCGCATGTTCGGAGATGAATTCAGGGACTACCCAGAACTCGTGGGTCGGCAGATCGTCTTGCACGGCAACGAGGGACCCGAGGCATACACGATTGCCGGTGTCTTCGCCGATCTGCCAAAAAAGCGGAGCCTGGACTTTGATGCGGCGATCCGCTTTGAGAATCGGACGAAGTATGGCATGGCCAGTTACTGGGGCGCTACGGCTTCTACATACGTCACGCTTCAGCCCCTTGCCGAGCGGAAGGCACTCGAAGCAAAGCTCCCGGAGTTCTCCCGCGAGTTCATCGCCCCGCTCTGGGAACGCTACAAAGGCGTGCGCTGGAAGGACGATCCAGACGCCTTCCTACTCGAACTCGAAGACGCACGGACGATCTACCTCGATCCGCAGGCCCAGACCTATTATAGCTCTGAAAAATCCGTGAGCATGGAGTCAATCCTCGCCCTAGTCGCTCTGATTGGCGTCATCCTAACTGTCGCCTGCATCAACTTCACGACCCTCGCCGTAGCAAGTTCCATCGGCCGGAGCGCGGAGGTGGGCGTCCGCAAGGCGCTCGGCGCTAACAAGGCACAAATCGCCCTGCAGTTTTTGGGAGAGGGCGTCCTGCTGGCCTTTTTCTCCCTGATTGCCGGACTGGTCTTCGTGCAGTTGGGGTTACCTGTCTTTAACGCGCATTATGGACTTGACCATTGGGACGGGCTGTCGCTCGGCGATCTAGGACTGCCAATTCTCGTCGGCGGAGGCGTCTTATTGGTGGTGCTGATCGGCATCGCCGCGGGAAGCTATCCGGCCCTGATCGTGGCGCGGATGCAGCCGGCGTCTGTCGTCCGCGAGGTGTCGCCGTGGCGAAAAAGTAGGGTGACGAGTGCGCTCCTGACCTTGCAGTACGGCATGGCGGTTCTCCTGATCTTCTGCACCATCGCGATTCGTCAGCAGTTGGATTTTGCTCAGTCGCGCGATCTGGGATACGCGGCTGAGCAGGTCGTCGTCGTCAAGCTGCGCGGTGCAGACCCCACGCGGCTCGGCGAACGCTTCAAAGAGGCAGCCCTTTCCCAGTCGGGTGTCGCTGGTGTGGCCTTGGCCGATCGCGAATTTTCGCTCAGTGCTAGCACCAATTACATCAAGCGGCCGGACGGGGAGCGCGTGAGCGTGTTCGTGTATGCTGTTGACCCCGACTTCTTCACCACCTTGGGCATTGACCTCGTATCCGGCCGCTCCTTTGCGGCCGAACGGCTGGCTGATCGGACGGAAAGTGTCGTCGTCAACCAGCGCCTCGCGGACGCTTACGGCTGGGGGGAAAATGCCGTTGGGGAATTCCTACCGGAGTACGGGGGCTACGGCGTGAGTAAAACGCCTACCGTCATCGGCGTCATACCGGACTTCCACTTCCGCTCTCTTAGAGAGCCGATCAAACCCGCCGTGTTCCACTATGGGCCAGAAGTGTCCTTTGAGCGGGCACTGGTGCGGCTTAATACACGCGAAGTTGACGACTCGCTCGCGGGCTTGGAGCAGACTTGGGAAAAGGTCGCACCCGAACAACCCTTTGAGTACGAGTTCCTCGATCGGGCTTTTGCCCGTCAGTACGAGAATGACAAGGAGAGCAGTCGCACCGTTACCTTTGCCTCCGTCGTCGCCATTCTCATTGCCTGCATGGGCTTGTTCGGTCACGCGACCATCGTCCTGCAGCGGCGCACCAAGGAGATCGGCGTCCGCAAAGTGCTCGGCGCTACAGTGGCAGAGATCCTCGCGCTCTTGTCGCGCGACCTGACGAAAATGGTTGCCTTGGCCTGTTTGTTAGCGTTTCCGCTGGCTCACTTCTTAGTAGGCCAATGGCTGTCGCGATACGCCTATCAGTTTGGGTTGGGGCTGACGACGTACCTCCTCTGCGGGACGATCGCTTTTGCGATTGCACTGGGCACGGTGGCGTACATCGGCGTCCGCGCCGCGCGGGAGAATCCCGTCAATGCGCTGCGCTATGAGTAGGTAGCCCTATATACCTACCACCCGCCGCAGGAAATCCACCGCGCGCGGGATGGCACCTCTCAGCGAGAAGAGTGTGTGTCCGCCTCCCTCGTAGATGAACGCCTCGAATTCGGGGGGCTCGCGTCCCAGTGCTTCCATGGTCCGGATCAGGGAATGAGCTTGGCTGACGGCGACGGTTTCGTCAGCGTCGCCGTGGTGGAGTTGGACCGCGGGCAGGTCCTCGGCGAATAGGACCGAGGAGCGGCGCACCAGTTCGAGGCGAACTTCTGCGAGGTCGATTTCACCTCTCATGTAGGGCTGGATGAAGGTGGTATCGATGTGGGCGACCCCGGTCAGGTCGCGTGGAGAGCCCATGGTCGCTTCCCGCGCAATCTCCCGGACCCAGTCGTCGAAGAAGTCGGTGGGGCCGAAGAAGGCCACGATGTTCTCGATGCGCTCGTCGCGGATCCCGGCCAGCAGGGCGACGCCTGCTCCTCGGCTGCCGCCGACGAAGCTCAGGTTTTCTATCTTCGCCTGCGGCGTTATCTCCAATGTAACGTTGAGGAGCGCCAAGGCGTCGTCCACGTCGTAGTCCCAGTGACCGCCGGGGCCTGTCGAGACCCACTTTCGGTCCTCGTACTCGAGCGGTTCGCTGCGAAAGGACGGGATCACATAGACGAAATTGTCGCGCAGTTCACCCAAGGCGAAGAGCACGATGCCGATGTCATCCACCTCGACGCCGCTGTCGCCTCCGTGCAGGTACATCAAGATGGGCAAGCTGCCCGGAGCCGCGGAGTCGGGGGCGAGGATCGCTCCGTAGTGGAGTACCTCCCCCACCCTGTGGGACACGATGCGCAGAGTGGCCGGGGTCTCGCTTAGAGGATACGACTCGGTGAGTTCGATGGTCGTCTCGGCCGCGGAAATGTCGCGTTGGGCCCAGTCGGCGCGGACGGCCTCCACCTCGGCCGTGGTCGGAGGCGCGAAGAGGTCGTCGAGTTTGGCCTCCAGGGCAATCGCGTCGGCAGTGGGCTCCACCGGATCGCCGGCTTGATCGCATCCTGCCAGTAGCCCAAGCAGCAGCACAGCCAGCAATAGCCCGCGCACGCATCGAATGTCCAGATCACCTGTCTTCAAGAGCGACTCCTCCCGCTTTGATATCAACCTGCCCTGAGCATCCTAATATAAGCCTGTTGCACCCACGCATGGAGGGGAGAGTCCAGTTTGCGCCTGACCCTAGTCTGAGCTGAACACCTTGACAGAGAATCCAAAAAGGACCCTTTATGTTTTCTATACGTCTCACCGTCGATCAGGCCGCGCACCGGGTAACCGCAAGTGGCGAGTTGATATCCGCCGAAACCCGCGTATCGCAAGCGCCAAAGCTCAAGGAGCAGCTATGGGAAGTGAAAAAGTGTTTACAATGGCACCCTCACCTGAGAGCGCGGGAATACCTTCACAGGCGATCCTAAATTTCCTGCGGCGGATCGACTCCGAGCGAATCTGTATGCACGGGTTCCTGCTGGTGCGGCACAACAGAATCGCGGCTGAGGGATACTGGGCCCCGTGGACGGCGGAACGCAGGCACCGGATCTATTCGGTCAGCAAGAGCTTGGTCGCGTTGGCGGTCGGGATGATGATAGACGAAGGCCGGCTCACTCTCGACGATCGGGTCGCCGAATACTTCCCGGACAGACTGCCGGAAGAACTTCATCCGTGGCTTGCCGCCTCGACCGTCCAAGACCTCCTGATGATGGCGACTCCCCATTCGACAACTTCCTATACGCGCGACGATCCAGACTGGGTTTGGACCTTCTTCAACCGGATCCCCTCGCATCCTCCCGGAACGATCTTTTCGTACGACACTGCGGCAACCGTGGTGCTCACGGCCACGGTCGAACGGCTTGCTGGTATGCCCTTTCTGGATTACATGCGACCGCGATTTCTGGACCGGATCGGATTCTCTGCTGACGCATGGTGCATCCGCACGCCCGAGGGTGTGTCGTGGGGCGGATCGGGAGTCATTTGTAGGCTTCGCGATATAGCGAGAGTTGCACTCGCCTGCATGAACGGCGGCATGTGGGGCGATGAAAGGGTTCTGCCGGAGGCGTACGTGCGCGCCGCGACCTCTAACCAGATCGACAACGCCATCCGGGGAAACTGCGGGTATGGGTATCAGATCTGGCGAGAAGAAGAGAACGGATTCTCCTTCCGCGGGATGGGCAGTCAGTACGCCATCTGTTTTCCCGACAAAGAGTTTCTATTCACATGCATCGCCGATACACAGGGCGCACCGGCCGGCAGCGACATTCCGGTCGTGATGCGTGAGGAACTCTACTCCCACCTAGCAGACGCGCCGCTTGCCGAAAACCGCGACGCCCACGCGGAACTCGCCGATAAGATCGAGCGACTGGTAGTCCTGCCGATCCCCGGGGTCCCCGACGCAAGGGCGGCTTTGGAAGTCAACGGAGTCTGGTATGCTTTGGCAGACAACCCGATGGGGATCACGCGGATGCGCCTGTCCTTTGAGGAGGATGAGGGCACCTGGGAGTACACCAACGGTCAGGGCGACAATGTGCTGCGGTTCGGTATCGGGCGCGTGCTGTCCGGCAAGTTCCCTCAACGCAACTACTTCGGCGAACAGATCGGCTTGGTCCCGGGCATCGAATACGACTGTCTGGCCTCGGCCGCGTGGATCGACGAGCAGACGCTCAACATGGAAGTCTATATCACGGATATTTACTTGGGTGGACTCAGGGTATCTTTCGCCTTCAAGGGGGAAGAGATCGGCGTCTTTATGACGAAGCAAGCCGAGTGGTTCCTGGACGAATTCAATGGATTTGCCGGAGGAAGGCGCCTCTAACTTGGCGCGGCGACCCTACCGCATTTCCGCCAGCGAGACCGTCCTGTGTTCCCTAGCCGAAACCGAGATGGCTGCGGCAATTTCGACATCGAGCAGGGCATCTTCTGGAGGATTGCGGGCTTCGCGGCGGCCCTCTATGGCATCGAGAAAGGCGGCGGCCTGCCGAACGAACGGCGACGGCTCGTTCGCAAAAGCGCGCACCTCGGAACGGTCCCCGTGAAAAACGGTGATGGAATCCTCGCCGGGCGGGCTGTCGGCATTGGGCAGGATTCCGCCCTCGGCGCAGACAAATCGCGGCTGTGGGTCGGGCATGCCCTCCGGGCCGATATAACTGGCTGTGGCCGAGGCGAAGGCCCCGTTTTCAAATCCGATCAGGGCCCCGCACGTCTCCTCCACTACGCGACCGGGAGCCGTATTTCGCAGCCGATTGGCCATCGCGGACACGGTGGTCGGCCGGCCGAGAATCCAGCGGACGGCATTGAGATAGCAGTAACTCATGTGGGTCAGCGGCATCCCCCCACTCGCCTCTTGGTCGTAGTACCACTCGTCTGGGTCCGGGTTCCACAGGGCCGTGGTCACGGCCATCACCGGTGCTCCCAGTTCCCCTCCCGCCACTAGGCGCTGGATTTCCTCCCAAGCAGGGTCGTAACGGCGCTGGAACCCGGCCTCCACAATCCGACTGTTCCGGGCCGCCATTTCTGCGATCTGATGCCCATTTTCCACACTCGAAGCGAGACAGCCGCCCACGAGGAGGTCGTAGCCGGCATCCAATGCCCAAATGGAGACCTCATCCTGAACGCGATGCGGAACCTCGATTAGGATCGCGTCCGGTCCGGCCTCTCCCAAGCGGCGAAAGTCATCGCAGAAAACGTCGCACCCCAACTCAGCCGCGCAGCTTGCAGCACGCTGTGCGCGCCGGGCGGCGACGCCGCAGATTTCCGCACGGCCGGTGTCCAGCAACGCCCTACCCCGTGCCCGGGCCATGTTCCCGGCTCCCACAATCGCTATTCGATGTTTCGGCATTGTGCTAGCGCTCCCGTTTTTGAGTTTAATGCCCGCTCTCGTTAAAATATGAAACCCGCCGCAACCAGACCGTACTGGGAGTCCTATCGACATGATCGGTTGCATGCAACATATGTAGTTGACAACTGATATAAAATCATTTAATTAATGATGCAAGATCGATTGCAAACTGGTTATAATCATGTTGTTCACGTATCGTACTCTAGACGATGAAGAGAAGCGGGTAGAAGAAGCTACGGCTCGCCTACGAGCCGATCTGCGTCGCTACGTCGCTACAGAGCCGCGCCGCTGGACGGGCTTGTTAGCCCGTATGACCCGGGCTCGCGCCCTTGCTGGATCCAATAGCATAGAAGGTATCAATGTGTCCGATGATGACGCCATCGCCGCGATTGATCGTGAAGATCCCGCCAACACGGACCGCGACACATGGCAGGCTGTCGTCGGCTACCGCGAAGCAATGGACTACATCCTCCAGCGCCGCCAGAGCCCGTCCTTCCTGATCACCGAGGACGTGCTCTTGGCCGTCCATTTCATGATCTGCCAGTCAGATTTGCAAGCAAATCCGGGCCAGTACCGCCCCGGATGGGTCGGTGTGCGAAACAGCAGGACCGGTGAATTGGTCCACGAGGGAGTGGATCGCGACCAATTGGAGCCCCTCATCCACGAGCTTCTAGACTACGCAAACAACGAGCAGGTCGATTCGGTCTTTCTGCGCGCTGCCATGACACACCTGAACTTGGCGATGCTGCATCCATTTACGGACGGTAACGGACGGACTGCCAGATGTATCCACACTGCGGTATTGGCCAGTGACGGGATCATCGCGCCAACATTCTCTTCTATTGAAGAGTACATCGGCCACAATCAACAAAAATATTACGACGTATTGGCAGAGGTCGGAGGGGGTTCATGGCAACCAGCGCGTGACGCTAAGCCGTGGATTCGCTTTTGCTTAACTGGGCACTATGTGCAAGCGCAAACACTGCTTCATCGGATGCGAGAGTTGGAAAGGCTTTATGTAGAACTCTCGGATCTGGTAATTGCCAGAGGACTACCCGACCGCATGGCCTTGGCCCTCATTCAGGCTGCCTTTGGCACTAGGGTGCGCAACTCGTCCTACCGGGTAAGTGCAGATGTGTCCAAGAATCTCGCTAGCCGTGATCTGAAGGTACTCGTGGATGCAGGACTTCTGGTTCCCGAGGGCGAACGGCGTGGACGGTTCTACAGTGCGGCCCCCATTGTGGCGGAGATTCGTCAGAAGTTGCGGCTTCCCAAGAAGGTTGACGATCCTTTTGCCGAGGGCGGGCCGGCTTCGTAGAAGTAATTCGAAGGGCTATTTTAAGTCATAGGAGGAGAGCATGGAATACGTCAAGTTCGGCCGTTCCGGCCTAAAGGTGTCGCGTTTGGCCTACGGCTTGGGCCTGCGCGGCCAGGAGGATGCCGACGAGGCCGAGCGCGCCATCGAGCGGGCCGTCGAGCTGGGGATCAACTTCATCGACTGCGCCAACATCTACGGCTTCGGGGACGTGTACGAGACCCGAGGCACGTCGGAGCAGGTCCTAGCGCGCGTCCTCAGACGGCACCGCGACGACCTCGTGGTCACCTCGAAGGTGGCCAGCCGCGTCGGCGACGGGCCCAACGACGCTGGTCTGTCGCGCTATCACATCATGCGGGAGATCGACCGCACCTTGGCCCGCCTTGAGACGGATCACATCGACGTCTACATCCTGCACGTGTACGACGACGAGACCCCCCTTGAGGAGACGCTGCGCGCCATAGACGACGTGGTGCGCGCCGGCAAGACGCGCTACGTGGGCGTCTCCAACTTCCAGGCTTGGCAGGTGCTCAAGGCGCTGTGGACGCAGGACCGCCTCGGGCTTGATCCCCTGCTCTGCATCCAGAATCCCTACAACCTCCTCAACCGGGAACTGGAGCGCGAGATGTGGCCGGCGCAGCGCGACCAAGGCTTCGGGGTTATGACCTACAGCCCCCTCGGCGTGGGCCTGCTCTCTGGCGTGTATACCCCTGGAGAGCCGCCGCCGGATGGCACCCTTTACGCCACCGGGCGCGTCGGCGACTTGGAGCAGGACCTCAACGAGGCGGGACGTCGGACTTTGGAGATCCTGCGGCAGATTGCCGACGCCCATGGTCGCACCGTGGCGCAGACGGCGATCAACTGGGTGCTTTCCCACCCCGAGGTGACGGCGGCCATCACCGGCGGCGATACGGTGGCTCACATGGAGGAGAACGTCGGTGCCGTGGGCTGGTCGATCACGCCGGAGGACCGGGCCCGTCTCGACGAGGCCTCGGCAGGCCAGGATCGCGTCCTGGATGACTGACCGCCGTCCTCAGTAGAGGACATCAAAAAAGCTCCTTTATTTTTTAAACGTTCCAAAAAACCCAAGGGAGATCAGCATGCGACTCAAAGACAGGACAGCCATCGTCACCGGTGCCGGGGGCGGCATGGGCCTCGGCATATCGAAATGCCTGACGCGCGAAGGGGCGGCCATCGTGGCGACCGATATCGACGGCGACAGGGCGCAGGCCACCGCCGACCAGCTCGAGAGCGAAGGGGCTACCGCGGTCGCCATCACCGCGGACATAACGGACGAATCCGCCTGTCAGGACCTCGTCGCGCAGGCGATCGAGCGCTTCGGTGCCATCGATATCCTAGTCAACAACGCCGGCCACTTCGGCACCATCGTCGGTGCCCCGTTCACCAACTTCACCGGAGAGGAGTGGGACAGCAACTACGACATACACGTCAAGGGCCCCTTCTTCCTCTGCAAGGCGATTGCCCCGCACATGATCGAGCGCCGCTATGGCAAGATCATCAACATCTCTTCCGCGGCCGCCAAACGCGACCCGACTTTCCTGCCGACCTACGCGGCCGCCAAGAACGCGATGCTCAGCCTGACGCGGCTGACCGCCAAGGACCTAGGGCCGCACAACATCACCGTAAACGCCGTATGCCCCGGGTTCGTGTGGACCAACTTCTGGCACACGCTGGCGCCGAAGATCGCCGAGGTAGATCCCACCTATGCCGGCAAAAGCGCCCGCGAGGTGTTCGACCTGTTCATTGCCAACTCGACGCCGATGCAGCGGGAACAGACGCCTGAGGACATCGGCAACATGGTCGCCTTCCTCGCCTCCGACGAGGCGCGCAATGTCACCGGCCAGACGATAAACGTCAGCGGCGGCATGGTCCTGGACTGAATTCTCGTGCATTCGACTAAGGATGTGCCAAAGCGCGTGCTAATGGCTTGGAGTCTTGGATGTCCCGATCAACTCATTGCCACAGCACGGGTCGTAGATGAGGAACTCTTTATCGTGGCGTGTGATCACACCTTATTCAGAGTGGGTTTTGCAGAAATGCCCGCCCTAAAGCGGATTCCATCCCAACAGCGTTCTTCATTTAGTATCTCCAGTGAAGGCAGTTATATACACTGGCCTGAGGTTGATGTACATATTGACCTAGAGGCTATTCGCTACCTAAAAGACGAAACATGGCGTGAGAAAAAGGATCGGGAAAGACTGATGTACGACCTCCGATTTGGAGAGGCCGTAGCCACGTTGCGCAAGCAGTGCGGGCTTAAGCAGGCCGATATACAAGGGCTTTCTGAACGCCATGTGCGAAGGATCGAAAAGGGGGAACGGACAAAGATTGATACGCTAGCGATTTTGGCAAGAAACCACGGATTGCCTCTTAAAGAGTATCTCGATGAAATTGCCGAAATGCTCTCTCCCTAGGACTTTTCCAGCCGCGTCGGTTTATTTTTTGCGATCCTTGTAGCGGCGGCCTCGGTCTTCGACGCGGCGCTCGCGCACTAACTCCATTACTGGGACGCCGTAGCCGCAACTAGTGCCGGTCAGTTCGACTTCCACTTCGATTACTTGGCGTTTGGTGCGCAGGTGTTCGGATTCCGTTTGCAGGAGCAAGGCGGCGTGGGGCGATTCTTCGAGCGGGGTGACCGTGGCCTTGCCGTAGAGGCGGATGATGCCGGCGTCAGCTCCTTCAAAAGAGCAGACCATAACGGTGATCGGGCCACCGGCTGTCGCATGGCGCGCTGTTTCGTTGCCGCTGCCCAAGTAGTCGAGGAAGGCCACGCGGTTGGGATCAATCACGTGTAGCGGTACGCCGCCCTTGGGCGAGATGTTGATTGGGCCAATGCCTTCGGGACCGGGTGCGAGCGCGGGATCGGTGGAGGCGACGAAAAACAACGGCGCGTTGCGGATCAGCGCGGCTTGGTCGTCGGTGATGGAGGGATAGTAGGTGGCCATAGGTTTTTCCTCGTTGGAAGCTAGGCGAGGGCTTCGTTGTATTGCAATTGATGCAGGCGGGCGTAGATGCCGTCTTGGGCTAGCAGGTCTTCGTGGCGGCCCTCTTCGCGCAACTGGCCCCGGTGCAGCACGAGGATTTTGTCGGCGCTGCGGATGGTGGAGAGGCGGTGGGCAATGACGATAGAAGTGCGGTCGCGCATGAGTTTTTCCACCGCGTCTTGGATCCAGCCTTCGGTCTCGGTGTCGATGTGGGCGGTGGCTTCGTCTAGCACTAGAATGTCTGGGTCGGCAGCTAGGGCGCGGGCAAAGGACAATAGTTGGCGTTGGCCGGCAGACAGGGCAGCGCCGCGCTCTTGCACGTCGTGGCGGTACGTGTCGGGCAGGCGGTCGATAAAGCGGTCGGCATTTACATAGCGGGCCACCTGCGCGACGGATGCGTCCGACAGCCCGGGAGCACCGAGGCGGATGTTGCTGGCAATGTCGCCAGCAAAGAGAAAGACGTCTTGCTGCACCAAGCCGAAGCGCCGCCGCAACGCTTCCACATTCCACTCGCGGATGTCGGTGCCATCGACTAAGATCTGCCCGCGTTGAATCTCGTAAAAGCGGCACAGCAAGCTGATGATGGTAGTCTTGCCCGAGCCGGTGGCCCCGACTAGCGCCAAGCTCTGGCCCGGCTCGGCGCAGAAGGAAACGTCGCGCAGGACCCACTCTTCGCCTTCATAAGCAAACCACACGTGGCGGAATTCAATGGCACCGGCGATGCGCTCCCGATGCACGGAACCATCGACCGGCTCTGGCTCGGCGTCGATCAGTTCAAAGATGCGCTCGGAAGAGGCCATGGCCACCTGCACGGTGGCGTATTCCTCAGCGAGGTTGCGGATGGGCATGAAGAAGCGGGGCACGTATTGCAGCATGGCTACCAAAACGCCCCAGGCGATTTCCTCGCGCAGCACTTGGCCGACTCCGTACCACAGCACCAGCGCCATCAGGGCCGCACCGCACAATTCCATAAAGGGGAAGTAAGCCGAGTGGTACCGGGTGCGCACCAAGCGGGCGTCGAGGTATTCGTCGGTGCCCTCATTAAAGCGGCGGGCACTGCGCGGTTCGCAGTTGAACAGTTTTACTACTTCTATACCCGACAAGGTTTCCTGCAAATCAGCGCTGAAGCGGGCAAAGCGGGTGCGGGCTTGGCGGAAGGCCTGGAAGGTGCGGTTTTGCAGCCACAGGGTGGCAGCAAAGGCCACGGGCAAAAAAGCGCAAGTGAGCAGACCGAGTTCGACATCGAGATAGAAGAAGATGTAAAACAGAATGGAGGCGATGGTGACGGCTTCGGTTACTAAGGAGACGGCACCGTAGGTGAAGAATTCGTTGAGCGCATCGACATCGCTGGTATTGCGCGCCATCAGTCGGCCGATAGGAGTGCGGTCGAAGAATTTGAGCGGCAGGCCCTGTAGGCGGGTGAAAATGTTCAAGCGCACGTCGCGCATGGTCCACTGGCCGACCATGCTGGTGATCCAGCTCTGGGCGTAGCCAATGGCGAATTGAGCGACCAATAGCGCGGCGAAGAGCAGGACGAGGGTGCCCAAACCGTCTAGGTCGCCGGGCACGATATGCTCGTCAACGGCTATTTTGGTCAACACGGGACCGGCCTGACGGGCCAGCGAGGCCGCGAGAATGAGCACCAACGTCGAGGCCGCCCAAGGCCAGTAGGGCCGCAAGAAACCCAACAGTCTAGCCATCAGGCGGAGATCGATGGATTTTTTTTCGATTTCCTGCTCGTCGCGGATGGTCGGAGGCATTAGAGGTCGCTCAATTCCTCGGTGAGGTGCTGGCGGCGGTACATGTCGGCGTACAGGCCGTCGCGGGCGAGCAGTTCGTCGTGGGTGCCCTCTTCGATAATGCGCCCTTCGTCGAGCACAATGATGTGATCCGCGGCCATGACGGTGGAGATGCGATGGGCGATGAGGATGGTGGTGCGCTCGGCCATGATGTCGCGCAGGCGCGTGAGGATTTGCTCTTCAGTGCGGGTATCGACGCTGGCCAAGGCGTCGTCGAGAATGAGGATTTTCGGTTGCCGCACAACTGAACGGGCCAAGGCCGTGCGCTGCTTCTGCCCGCCCGACAGGGTGACGCCGCGCTCGCCGACGATGGTGTCTAGCCCTTGGGGAAAGGTTTTGAGGTCTGCGGCTAGTTGGGCCACCTCAAGGGCATGTTTGACCTCGTCCGCTGCGGCTAAGTCGAGGGCGATGTTGTCGCGGATGCTCTCGGAGAACAGGAAGGTGTCCTGCGGCACGTAGCCGATGGCGTCGCGGAAGGCGCGCAGCGGCATTTGTTCAATGGGTTTGCCGTCGATGAGAATTTGGCCCTCGCCGGCTTGGATGAGGCGGGGAATGAGCCGAGCTAGGGTGCTCTTGCCCGAGCCGACTCGACCGACGATGGCTAGGGTGCTACCGGCCGGAATGTGAACATCTATATCGCGCAGCACGGCTTGGCCATTGTACGCAAAGGAGGCGCGGCGGAATTCGATTTCGCCTTTGATCGCCAAGCCGTCGTCTTGGTAGTGGTCGGGCTGGGGCTGTTCTTTGAACACGGACTCGATGCGCAGCATGGAAGCCATGGCGCGCTGGTATTCATCGACGATGCGGCCCATCATCATCATCGGGCGGCTCATGCGGATCAAGTAGGCGTTGAAGGCGACAAAGGCCCCCAGGGTGAGCGTTCCTTCGACGACGCGAATGCCGCCTAGCCACAAGATGAACACCATGGACAGGCCGCTGATGAGGAAGGTGAAGGGGAAAAACGTGCTGTAGAGGTAGATCAGGCGGCGGTTGCGCTCGACGTACTCGTCGTTGAGTTGGGTGAAGTGGTCGATCTCGCCGCGGCGGCGGGCAAATGCCTTGACCACGCGCATGCCTGAGAGGTTTTCCTGCAAGCAGGTGCTAATGGCGGCAAATTGCTCTTGGACCCTGCGATAGCGCCGGCGTACTCTACTGCCTACCAAGCGCAGGATCACGGTCATAATGGGCATGGGCAACAGCGCGTACAGGGTAAGTTCCCAGTCGTACAGACACATGGCTACCATGCTGAAGCTGAAGCCGAGGATGGCGCTCAGGAACATGCGGAAGCCGTGGCTGAGGTAGCGCTGCACGGCTTCGACGTCATTGGTCGCTCGCGCCATCAAATCGCCGGTGCGGGCCTGTTGGAAATAGCCGAGGGGCAAGGTGAGCAGGTGGGCGAAGTAGCGCTGGCGGATGTCGCGCTCGACGCGGTACGAGGTGGAGGCCAAGTGCCAGCGCATGCCAAAGGCCATGCTCCACTGCGCTAAGCCCAATCCGACGATGAGGGCGGCGTAGTGCGTTAGGAAAGTCAGATCCGGTGCGGCTTGATCTAGGCTGTCCCGGGCTTGGTCAATGGCGCGTTCGAGGATGAGGGGGATGGAGACGGAAACGAGTTGTTCGCCCAGCAAGAAGGTTAGGCCGATGACTAAGGCCCAGCGGTAGGGGCGGAGGTACGAGGCGAACGGTTTGAAGGGATTGAGGCTCATGCGCTGTTTGGTGGGCCGCTAAGGCCCTCCTTAGACTATATATGTTTATAAACCGTGTCAAAGCAGGACGATTAGGAGACTCATCCCAATGAATGCCTTCCGAATGACCTCTGACGAAATCCAGTGTTGGGAGCGCGATGGATATTTTGTGCGCGAAAACGTCTTTTCGTACGAGGAAAACGATCATCTGCGGCAAGTGGCCGAAGACATCGTCGCGGGGAAGCGCAGAATGCCCATGGCCCACATCGACCGCAACGCCCTAGTCCGCGACAGCAAAGACGCGCGATCTGGGATCTATGGTATGCACAAGATCCATCACCCCAGTTGCTACATCCCGGAGTTCCTCGCCCGCGTGCGCGATCCGCGCTTGACCGATCCGCTCGTCGATATTCTTGGCCCAGACATTCTGGGCATCAACAATCTCTTCATTTGGAAAGCGCCCGGAATCGGCTTGGGCTTCCCTTGGCATCAAGACAAGTTTTACTTTGGCAAACGGTTCAAAACCGCGACGACCGTCGGCACCTGGACGGCCATTGATCCCGCAGATCGAGAAAACGGGTGCCTGTATGTGATTCCCGGTAGCCACAAACAGGCCATCGCCGAACACGACGATATTGAGGGGTCGCAGCAGACAGAATTCAAATTGGCCCGCAATGCCCGCGACGAGGACGGCGTTGCCGTGGAAGTTCCACCCGGTGCGGTCATCTGGTTTCACTCTCACCTGTTGCACAAAAGTACCAATAACCACAGCCGGCGATTTAGACGCAGCTATGTGTCGCATTACTTAAGCGCACAAGCAGAATGGTTTGATCCAGAAAAAGCTGGCAAAGGTCAGCCGATTATGTGGGTACGAGGACGAACGTTTCCCGGTAAAGTTCGGGAGGTTACACGGGACGTTCTTCCCGTTCCCGACTAAGGTTAAGATCAATGACCAAATCTTTGATTGTTACGCAAAAATTCTGTCAGAAGGATGACGGAGATGAGAAGTAGCCACGTGGACCTCTACAATCACGACGAGGATGCGGCCACGTATGATCGGGATGTGCTTCGGTCTGAGGATCCCATTCGGGAGGGCTACACCGAGGTTCTCGACTGGGTCGCGCATAACGCAGGTATCACCCAAGACGCGACTGTTGTAGAGCTTGGTTCTGGGACTGGAAATTTGACCGCTCGCTTACCGCCATGCCGGTCTCTCGTTTGCGTCGATATTTCTGCTGAAATGAGCAAGATCGCCAAACGAAAGCTCGATGGCGCATTCCATATCTCGTATGTGCAAGCGGATATACTGGAGTACTTTGACGCGGATTCTCCTCCATTCGATGTCGCGATTAGTACATACGTCATACATCATCTCACTCAGCAGGAGAAAGAACTCCTATTTGACCAGCTCGTGCAGCGGCTATTGCCTGGGGGGCGTGCGCTATTTGGGGATCTAATGTTGGAGAGCGCACAAGAAGAGAGAGTTTTGATTGATCACTATCGTTCCATTGGCGATGACGCTACGGCGGATGCCATCGAAGAAGAGTTCTTTTGGCACGTTGATGCGTCCGTCGGCTACCTCCGCAATCTAGGTCTCTCCGTAGAGACGATCAGATTCTCTACTCTGTCTTGGGGGATCAAGATTCAGGTACCGAGGTGAACTGGCTATGAATAGCATGCACGATTCCAACCGACGTCACTGGAACGAAGCCGCTAAGCAGTGGGAGGGGCTTCGCGACAAGGACGGATTGTGGCAGCGTTGTCCCAACGAGCCTGATCTCGGCTTTGCCGGTGGCGCGCTTCAACTGATTCGCGAGGTTGTTGGCAATATAGCGGGCAAGGATGCGTGCGTCATTGGCAGCGGCGATAACTACACTGCGTTTGCTCTTGCGGGAATGGGGGCAAACGTCACGTCGATAGATATCTCTGAGCAGCAGCTAGAAGTGGCCGCTAGACGAGCGGAGCAGCTAGGCTTATCTATCGCCTTTGTGCAAGCCGATGCTGCCGACCTAAAGTCTATAGGAGACGAGGGATTCGACCTAGTATGTTCCTCTAACGGGTTCTTCGTTTGGATTGCGGATTTGCACGCGGTCTTCAATGAGATCTTGCGCATCCTGCGTCCAGAGGGCCACTACGTCTTCTATGATATTCATCCGTTCCAGCGGCCTTGGAAAGATCAGATTAGACCGATTGAGGTTGAGAAGTCCTATTGGGAAACTGGGCCTATTGGAAATGAGAAGGATGGCACATTTGTGTTCAACTGGACACTGGCGGACATTCTCAACCCCGTGGCGACCTCGGGATTCATCTTGCGGCAAATTTTGGAGCGTCCTGCCGAGGATTCAAGATACTGGCAGGGCTCTTCATATCTGTCGGGGACTGACGAGCGTCTGTTGGACTGGAACGAGAATCCTCGGGCCGCATTACCCGTTTGGCTCACAGTAGCTTTGCAGAGGCCATCGTAATACAAGTAGGGAGCGACAAAGGCTACTTCGTTGCTCCTATCCAGCGGCCCGTTGACTATCCAGCAAAAAGCCCTCTGCCTGCATGTTGAACAGCTCGGCGTAGAGTCCGTCTTGGGCCATTAACTCTCGGTGACTGCCGCGCTCGGCAATGCGTCCCTGTTGAAACACGTAGATCGTATCCGCCATGCGGACGGTCGAAAAGCGGTGCGAGATGAGGATGGTAGTTTTGCCGGCGGTCAGTTCGAGGAAGCGTTGGAAAATGTCGTATTCGGCGCGGGCATCGAGGACGCTGGTCGGCTCGTCCAAAACGAGAATGTCGGATTGGCGGAAAAAGGCGCGCGCTAAGGCGATCTTCTGCCACTGCCCGCCCGACAGGTCGGTGCCGCGCTCGAACCAAGAGCCGATGCGGGTCTGATAGCCGTCGTCTAGCGTCTCGATGAATTCGCGCAAGCCGGCTTTCTCAGCCGCGGCCGCGATGCCGTCCAAATCGTCGAGCCGCTCGTATTGCGCGTAGCCGATGTTCTCGGCGACCGTCCCGTGATAGCGCATATAGTCCTGAAAGATGACGCCAAAGCGCTGGCGATACGTTTCCACATTGTATTCGCGCAGGTCGCGGCCGCCGAGGTGAATGCATCCCTCAGTTGGATCGTAGAGCCGGGTCAGTAGCTTGACAAAAGTCGTCTTGCCAGATCCGTTCTCGCCTACCAACGCAATGCGCTCGCCGGGCCGAATGGTCAGCGACACCCCTTCGATTGCGGGTTGGTCGCTCGTCGGATAGATAAGGGAAACGTCTTCGAACACAATGCCCGAGCCGAGATCGGTCGGTACCGCCGGAAGGTTCGGGTCGGGTCTGATTTGCGGCTGCATGTCGAGAAAGGCTTGGTAGGATTGGATGCCTTCGAGCGAGTCTTCCAAGGCCCGCACCCTCCTGCGAAAATGGACGATATTCTCCTGTGCAGTAAAGACGACAACAAGGGCCATGGAGGCCAGCCCTAAAGAGAGGGCCTTCGCCAGCACTTGCCCGACGATCCAATAGCCGCAACAAAGAGCAACTGTCAAGAAAGCCAAGCGAAAAATTAGGTGTTTGCCAGCCAACCCGATGGTGAGCAACTCCCTGCGACCGATCCACTCGGCCAATTCCTCCGCCATGCGTTGGAAATAAGGTACGAGACCAAACAGGCGGATCTCTTTGGCGGAATGCTCGCCCGAAAGCAGATGCTTGAGATGGTACAGGCGGTGGTCAGGTTCCCACCACTTCTCGTCTATCTTTTTCTGAGTTAGCCACTGGATGAGGCTCACGACCAGCAGGGCTGCCCCAGCCGCAAAGACCGGCCAGCCGATCAGGGCACATAAGACTACCAGCCCCACCGCCTCGACGCCGAGGAAAATGAAGCCATAGACCGAATCAATCACTCCGCAGACGGTGTATTCGAGTCCGTGCCGCTTCTCCAGCAGCTTCCGTTCGCCGGCCGCTTCGATTTCCGCCAAGTCGAGTTCCGCGGATTTGGCAATAAATTCGCGCTGCAAAAGCAGTTTGAGGTGAAATCCTGCTCGCGAACCTAGCCAATAGGAAATCTGTTGCCCGACAGCTTCCGTCGCCAGCAGCCCCCCGGCCAGCAGTGCCAGCCGCGTCAGCATCTGTTCGCTTTGCTGCGGAGCCTCCAGCGCCACCATAAGCCAGTCCACCCCCCACCAAATGGCAACGCAGCGCAGGATGACAAACAGTCCTTGAACCACCGAAAAAACGGCGCGGGCCACGAATAGGGAGGGAGAGGCTTCCCGCGACTTTTTGGTCGTCCACCGCATCACGTACAGCCATTCGTCTATTTGGTCCCTGAACGACTGTGGCAGTTTTATCGTTGTCATGAGTCGGTTTCCTGTTGACAGCAGATCCGGGCAAAGGCCGAGCTGCATCATGCTTGCTCATAGAGCGGCAGCATCTCCTGATGAACGATGGGTTCTAGCCACCGATTCAGCCCTGAAAATAGATCGACCTTGTGTCCCAAGATGGCCTCTAACTCTTCATGCCATATAAAAAATTCCCAACCTGGGGTCTGGCCAGGTAGAAACTCCACTAGCACATCCACATCGCTGCGAACCGGATCAAAATCATCCCGCAGAACCGAACCAAATAGACTCAGCCGGCCTATCCCGTGCGTACGGCAAAAGGCGGCGATTTTTTCTCGATCAATTTTGATGGGTAAATTTTTAGCTGACGCCATAACGGGAATTATAAAGCTTGTAGCCAGTTCAGGACGGCGATTTTAGGCAGGTTAGCCAGCGGCCGATTGCAGGCCCTTCCACGGCTTGATCTTCGCCAGATCGGCGGCGAGCGTTTCTTCCGCCACTTCGGTGTCGTAAGCTATCTGTGCCCTCAGCCAGTAGCCTTTGGAGAGGTCGAAAAAACGACATAAGCGCAGATCCGTATCCGCTGTAATGGTCCGCTTACCGGCTACAATCTCACTGATTCGCTGAGCGGGAACACCGATTTCTTTGGCGAGGCGATACTGCGAGAGTTCCATGGGGACCAAGAACTCCTCTCGCAGCAATTCTCCGGGCGTCACAGGTTTGAGCTTGGACATACTCTTTTCGCTCCTAATGGTAATCGACGATCTCGACATCTTCCGCACCAACAGCCGACCAGCGAAAGCACACCCGAAACTGGTCGTTCACGCAAATGCTGTACTGCCCGGCTCGATCTCCCTTGAGCTTTTCAAGGCGGTTCCCTGGCGGAATACGCAGGTCTTTGAGCCTTCCGGCGATCTGTAATTGACGAAGCTTGCGTCGCGCCCTTGATGCAATGTTTGAAAATCGCGCGATCCGCCGTCCACTTGCGAGGGCCTCCGTATCAGAACACCTGAAGGATACAATCATGCAAATAATAACGTGATACGTGATTAATATCAAACGGGACTTCTATGTTACCCCTTCACCGCCCCTAGCTGAATCCCGCTGATAAACCACCGCTGAAAAAAGACGAAAACCGCGATCATCGGCACGAGCATCAACACCGATCCCGCGCAAATCAGCCCGTAGTCGTTGACATAGAGATCCGACAGCTTAGCCAATCCCACCGGCAGCACCATCATGGAATCCGAATCCGTCATAATCAGCGGCCAGAGAAAAGCCCGCCAACGTCCGAGGAAGGTAAAAATCGCCAACGCTCCCAGCGCCGGTTTGGCCAGCGGCACCACCACGTGCCAAAACACGCCCCACGCCGAGCATCCGTCGATAAGCGCCGCCTCCTCGATCTCGCGCGAAATCCCCAGCAAAAACTGCCGCAGCATGAACGTCCCATAGGCACTGAAACACCCTGGCGCGATGAGTGCGAAAAAGCTATCTAGCCCCACTGGGTGGCCGATGTAGTGGCTCTTTAAGTAGAGGAAACCACTAAAAAAATCCGTTGCTAACACCGCGTTCAGCCATTCGGGGATCTTCTTCATCAGCACGAATTGCGGGATCATCAGCACGTCGGCCGGAATCATCATCGTCGATAGATAGCCGAGAAAGAGCACGTCGCGGCCCCGGAACTGCAAGCGGGCAAAGGCGTACGCCGCCAGTGCGCTGGTGGCGACTTGGACCACGGTGACGGCGGTGGCGATGAACAGCGAATTGGCGTAGTAACGGAGGAAGGAGAAGGCGCTGAACACGCCGGTGTAATTGTCCGTTGTCCAGCGCGGCGGAATCCACCCGAGCGTCACATCGACGTTGTACTTGAAGGAGGTGAGCAGGGTCCACACCAGCGGCACCACCATGCCGCTGAGCACGAGTAGCAAGATCGCATAGATCAGGATCGTTGATTGGTACTGACGCCAGCGCGTCATTAGACGGCCTCCAACCGCTTGCCGCCGTAGCGCCAGTTGAGCAAGGTCGCCGCGAAAATCAGCGCGAAGAGCACCATTGAAATCGCCGCGGCGTACCCTACTTCTAGCTGCTCGTACGCTTGGGTGTAGATGTAGTAGCTCATGGTGGTCGTCGATCCCTCGGGACCGCCTCCGGTCATTACATAAGCGGCCTCAAAGCCACCTTGCAGGCCGCCGATTATACTGGTGACGAGGATGAAAAACGTCGTGGGCGCTAGCTGGGGCACGGTAATGTGGACGAGTTGGGACCACCAGCCAGCGCCGTCCATTTCAGCGGCCTCGTAGAGTTCGGTCGGGATGTTTTGCAAGCCGGCTAAGTAGAGAACCATGTTGTAGCCGCCGACGCTGGCCCAGATGAACATGATGATCAGCGCGGGCTTGGCCCAAGATGCGTCGATTAGCCACCCCGGCAGGAGCGCGGCGGCTCGCTCGGGCGCGATGCCCAACGCCCCAAAAATTTGCCACAAAAGTCCGTTTATGATGCCGACATTTGGCTCGTAGGTCAGGAGCATCTTCCAGACCATATAGATGGCGATGCCTGTACACAGGTGGGGAATGAAGAACAGGGTGCGGAAGAAGATGCGGCCGGGCAGTTCTTTGTTTAATAGCACGGCCAAGAGCAGGGAGCCGACCATGGCGAGCGGGATGTTGAGCATCAAAAAGAGCGTGTTGCCGAGGTACTTCCAAAAGTACGGGTCGCGCGCCACCCACTCGCCATCGACCTTTTTGAAGAGCACTAGATCCGCAAAGTTATCCAGCCCGATGAAGACGGGTGCGCCCGAGGCGAGTTGATAGCGGTAGAAGCCCATGCCCGCAGCCACTACGACCGGGCCAAGTGCGAAAATGAGAAAGCCGACGAAATTGGGCAGCAGAAAGAAGAAGGCGGCTTTGTTTTGGTTCCTCACAATGCGCTTTCCTCGGCGTACATGCGCTGCAAATAGGCGTTGGTCACTTGGTGGGCTTCGGCGAGGGCTTCGGCCACGCTCTCGCGGCCGGTGAGGGCGGCGTCGAGTTCGTCGAGCATCCGGCGGTAGAGATCTTCCCACCACAGTTCTTGGGGGAAGAGCCGGACATTGAAGTCCATCGAGCGCACGAAGACCTCTTCTTCATAGGGCGTCGCCGCCCGCGGATAGGTGTTGCGGGCCACTGAGCGCTGCGGTGGGAGGTCGCTGCCTAGCTTGGCCATCTTAGTCGTCGCCTCGGCCGAGACCATGTGCTTGAGTACATCCCAAGCGACTTCTGGCTCGCGCGTACCCTTCCAGATTGTAAAACCGACGCTGGCGTAGCGCGTCTGCCGGCCAGCCGGTCCTTGGGGAAAGAGCGCCGCGTCCCACTCAAAGCGGTCCAAAAGCTGAAAGGTTGGCAGCATCCACGGCCCCATGATGCCGATGGCGATGCGCCCGGCCTCAAAGGTGAAGGTGCTCATGGCGTTGTCGTTGCGCACGCCGGGCCGGGGTGGGCTGACCTTGTGCTTGAAATAGAGATCGACGTAGAACTGCACTGCTTGGGCCACGCGCGGATCGTCGAGGTTGGAGACGTAGCGCCCGTTTTCCTGCCGGAGGAAGTCTCCGCCCATGCTCCACACGTAGCTGGCGATGTCGTACGGGGTGCAGCCGTAGATATCCGGCAGGCCGTCTTGGTCTTCGTCGATGGTCAGGGCCTTAGCCTTGGCCAGAAGATCGTCGAGGGTCCAGTCGTCGGTGGGATAGCTGATGCCGTAGCGGTCGAAGAGGTTCTTGTTGTAAAAGCAGGTGATGGTGCTGCCTTTGACCGGAATGCCGTAGAGGGTGCCGTGGTAGGTGTACGCTTGCAGGCCCACTGGATAGTAATCGCCGGTGGCAAGCTGGTCGCGCCGCACCAAATCGTCGAGCGGCAGGAGTTGCCCGGTGCTAGCTACTTGGGGCATCTGTCGCCAGTGCAATACGCAGATGTCGGGGGCGTGCCCGGCGTCCATGCCCGTCAGCAGCTTTTGCACGACGCTGCGGCCGGGCACTACCTCTAAGCGCAAGCGAACTTCCGGGTGCTGCTGGCGATACTCGGCGGCGACCTTGCGGTACAGCTCGGCCTCTTGCGGCGAGCCATATACCCACATGGTCAGCACCTCTTCGGCTGGGTACCAGTGAATGGAGAGGACGCCCCAGAGAGTTCCGGCAGCTAGTGCCGCGACGATCCCTAAGCGAACAAACGACGGCAAGGCGAGAATCTAGCCGGTGGCGAATACTTTTTCTTGCAGCGGCTTTTGCAACTCGTAGATACCGCCGCCACTGCGCGCCCCGGCTGGCATACGCGTGCGAGCCGTCATCGACACGAGGCGGAAATCGTAGGTGGGGCTGCCGCGCAGAATGTTGGCGTTAAAAGAATCCCAATTGCCCACTCCGCCGAGCGGCCAAGCATCCACGGCCGCGTACTGATACAACAAGAGCCGCCGGGACATACCCGAGCGGTTGAGCGCCGAGCCGTGCAAAGTGCGGCTGTGGTGGATGGAAAGCGAACCGGCTTTCATCGCTAGGGGTACGGCTGACGAGAGGTCAATCTCGTCGCGCTCCGGGCTGATGGCACCGATGAAGTAGCCGTCTTGGTGGTGGTCGAGGATCGGACCCCGGTGGGAGCCGGGTACTACCATCATGCAGCCGTTTTCTTCTCTGGCGTCGTCTAGGGCAATGCCCACGGCGCACAAGTCGTCGTTGGTGTGCGGATAGTGGGCAAAGTCTTGGTGCCACTCGACCGGGCTGCCGCCGTCGGCTGGCTTCATGTTGAGCTTGTCGCCTTGGGCGCGAATGTCTGGGCCGATCAGGGGCGTCAAAAGGTCTAGAATGCGATTGTCGCGCATTAAGCCGCCGAAGAAGGGGTGATAGCTAGCCGGCGCGCTTAGGCGGCGCACCTTGGGGTTTTCGGGGGTGTGGTCCGGCTCTAGGTCGAAGTGCCCGCTCTGTTCGGAGACGTGCCGCGCCTGCTCGACAAAGTCATCGACAATGGCGTGTGCCTCCTCTAACTCGTCTGGACGCAACACATCTTCGACGACGAGATAGCCGTGTTCGCGGTAGAAATCGACCTGTTCCTGGGTGAGCATATAACCTCCTAAAAGTATTCGGGCAGGCCCCGCATCTAGGCGAGACCTGCCCGGAATGGTACTGCGATAAAAATAAAACTGCCTAGAACTGGGACTTGATCCGGCCCCAGCTATTTGCCTCGACGGACGTGGCCGCGCCCCAATCGATGTTGGGATCGGCTGGGGTTAGCAGCAGGTCTTGGCCAGCGTGGCAGCACGAAATCGGGTTGGTGCTCCACATGCCGATGCGGTTGTCGCCATCGCCTTCGCCGCCATCGACGTCGTTGACCGTCGCCGTGACGTGGATGATGCTACCCTCGGTCAGGTCGTGAACCTCAACCTGATCCTCGGTGGCCTCTTCTGAGCGCGGCATCCGCTCGATCGGCAGGATGCGGATCTCATAGTCGTACGTGCTCTCGCCGAACTCGTCGCCCGTGAAGCTGTGGGCGATCTCGACCCACTGCGAGCCGCTGGTCAGCCAAGGCAGGTTGCGGTTGGGGCGGTACCACTCAAAGGTCTCCTGATAGACCGGGAAGGCGAACTTGTAGCTGAAGCTGGTCGCATCGTCGCCGGGATTCAGGTCGTCGCGGGCTTGGTGTGCAGCGTTGAGCTCGTACTCGACGCTGTCATCCCAGAAGAATTTGCCCGGGTCTTGACGCTGAGTGATGTGAATGTCGTCGAAGACGCGGCTGGTGATGTACACGTTGTTGGTCGCGTCGTTCCAGCCCATGATGTGACGGATCTGCATCGAGCTGGCGTCCAGCCCGCCGCGGTCGACGTTCTCGCCGGCAAAGCCGTGGATCGAGAACAAGGACTCGCTGAAAATCCCGTACTGATCGAGGGGCACGGGTGCCCACTCGCCGGCGTTGCCGTCGATGACGGGCACGTTGGCATCGGGAAAGTTCACGGCGACCAACAGCTCGCCAGGCGGCTCGTGGGCTTGGGCGGCAACCACAAGGCCCAACGAGGCAAAAGCGGTGGTGAGGATCTTTTTCATGGTGAAGCTACCTCCACGAGATAGGGGTTATAAAAAAGAAGGTGCGGCAACTCGGTCGTCTGCTCGGTTCCGCAACGTACGAACGCCCAATATAAAAGCCCGTAAAAGCGTACGTCAAGGCTTAAATCCCCGCGTAGATGGCGATGAAGGATTGGGTCTCGGTGCGCGATGGGGCGTCCTTGAAATTCTTGCGCTCTAGCACTAGCCCGAGTACGGTCTGTAGCTTGTAGCCTTGGTAGGCCGATTCGTTTTTGAACTGAACGCCCCAAGTCAGCGCCGTGAAGTCGTTGGCATCCACGTTAAAATCGTCGAAGATCAGGTACTCTAGACCCGCTTGTAGCTTGGTGATCTCTAGGACGTCGGTGCCCACCAACAGCGAGAAGAGTTCGGCTAGAGTCGTGCGGCGCTCGTCCGTGAACAGGTCGCGGCTCTGCTTGATGAACTCGCTCTTCCAGCGCGGCTCTAAGTGGAGGGGGCCAAACGCATGGCGGTAGTGGGCCTTGTTGATCATCCCGAAGAAGAAATCCGTCTCGGCTAGGCCCCAGCGCTGCCGACGCTCGGCGTCCATGAGTTGGTGAAAGACCACCCAGTTGATCTTGTTTTGTAGGTTCAGTGAAAAGGCGCGGATATTGTGGCCGAGGAAGAGCTGGTTGACCCAAGTGTCTCGGGCCAGCAGGGGATCGTCGATCTCGGTCAGCGTGCCGAGGCGCAGGGTGTTGTCGGGGGCCCACTGCAAGAGCGGGTCGGCGATGTCGTCCTCCACGCGCTTGGTCATGCCGAAGAGGCGCACATCGCCGTAGCGCGCCCAGCTCCGGTCGTACCGCAGAAGGGCGTACGCGCTGTGGTTTTTCTGGTTGGAAGAGATGCGGTCTTCGCGCAGGAGGCCGGCGATGATCTTTAGCTGCGGAGCCAAGTAGGTGCCGACGTATGCGTTGTAGCCTTGGTGGTCGCGCTTGTAGGGGTAATCCGGCTCTTGGTCGTTTTCGTATTGGTCGGTCCAGAAGTTGTTGTTCATGTCAACGCCGAAGAGGAATTCGGGTCGATCGACCGCAAAGCGCAGGAACGGCTCTTCGTAGTCCGGGATCGAGTTGGTGCGCACGCGGCTGTCGTTTTGGTTGATGTCGGGGACGAAGTCGTTGTTTTGGTCCCAACCCGGAAAGACTTGGCGGTCGGGGAAGGCCCAGTCGGCGCGGAAGGTGTCGGGCACCCGGTCTTGATCGTCGTTGTCTTCCACGAGGTCCATGAGGCTGCGGTCGCTTTGGTAGTCGATGCTGCCGTCGTCGCGGGTGACGAACGTTTGGGTGTTGTAGCGCGGGTGCATCTGATAGGCCTCGCCGTAGATGAAAAAGTGGGACCACTGACGCGACAGATTGAGCATATAGGCCGGTGCGCTGCGCGCGCCGACAATGCCGGCTGCGGTCTGGTGTTCTTCGACGAGGATGTTGGGATATTTGCGGTAGTTCCAGTTGAGGTCGTACTCGCCGTACAGGTCGAAGCCCATTACGTCGGTGGCCGTCACCGTACCGCCGAGGATGTGGGTTGCCGTCGGCAGCCCGGCTTCAAAGCTGATGACGCGCAAATTGGACAAGTCCACGATGTTGCCCGGCGCTTGGGTCATCAGCAGGAACACAGGCTCGCCACCGCTGGTCTGCTGATCGGAAGTCATCCAGACCTGATAGTCGTTGGCTACTACTAGCCGGAATTCTACTTTGACAATCTCGGTCTTGTCGGCCGCGGCTCGGTTGATGAAACTCGCGCTGTCGAAGTCGTAGCGCAGGCGGATCTCGTCGTTGCCGTTGGCCTCGATATACCCCGGTCTGGGCGCGCCACCCTCTACCACGGGTTCAAAGCGGATCTCGCGGCCTGAATCCACGCGGCCATCCCGATAGGTGATGAAGATATCCGAGCCAGCCGGAAAATACGCTGCGCCGCCCACGCCGTCGTCGGGCGAGTCGTCCCGCAGCGCGATTTCGATGCGGGAGATGGTGCGGTTCTGGCCTTGGGTCAGCGACCCGGTTACCCAATTGCTCAACAGAGCTTCTTCCGAGAGCGAATTGGCTTGATGGGCGTTGGCAGTGTGGACGCCGAGTTCGACGAAATCGCCGATTTGCACCTCAAAGCGCCCCCCGATTAGGGTGGTGGAATTAGTGCGGCGCAACTCTTGATTGGTGATGCCGCGCGGGGCACTGGCCTGTGCGTAGAGGAACGTGCCCCGGTACTTGTCCATGGCAAAGTCGAACTGTATGCCGTCGAGGCGCGGTTTGGATAGCACCATGGGCGTCAGGGTGGTGCGGAGGTCGCTGCTGATGGTCAGCGCGTAGGCGTATTGTCCTTTTTGCTCGGAGGCCACAGCGACCTCGGAAAACCAGTTGCGGAAGCGCTGGGCTTCGAACAGGACGGTGCCGAATTCCTCGGGATTAGCCTGAGATACGTTGTATATCAGCCAGCCCTGATTGAGGAAGTTGCCAAAGGCGTCGTAGAAGTAATCTCCTTCGATGCTGGGACTAACGTACCGCTGATAGGGTACGCGCGCATAGTTGGTGGCGCTCCACTGCCGCCAGTGGTGTTCGGCGACCAGCTCTTGGGGCACGTACCAGCGGCGCACCGCCGGATCGAGGGCTTCCGCGCCTGGGGAGGCCAGCGATTGCAGCCCGATTTGCGCCGCGGCCGAGCCGCCGCTAATGGCCCACAAGAGTAGGGCGGCCTTGCAGATGTGTTTAGCAGTTTTTGCCATTGCTCGCTTAGTAGGCCACAGCTATGGTGCCCGCGGCTGCTGAGAGGCCCTTGTCAGTAGTTAGATCGACTTGGTAGAGGTACACGCCCGGGGCGACTAAATCGCCCTCGGTTCGACGGCCATCCCAAACCGCGGCAAAGCTGCCGCTGACGGCTGGCGTGGAGATCACCTCGCGCACCAGTCGGCCGGACAAGTCGAAAATCCGCAGCGCGATCTGGCGCGGCGCGCCGATGTTGCGCAGATCGTACGAAATCATGGTCTGGTCGTTGATCCCGTCGCCATTGGGTGTCAGCGTCGCGGGATGCGCGGTGACTTTTCGCACCAGTTCGCCGCCGACGGGCGTGCGCACTGAGAGAGCGTCGCCGGCAAAGCGGAAGGTTGCGTTGCCGGGTCGGACTTGCTGTTTGAGTTCGGGCTCGGCGCTGTCGTACACCCAACCGGTGAATTCCGCGCCAAAGCGCAGCACCTTGGCGTCGAAGACGACCTCGATACGGCGCTCGTTGTCGCGCGGCGCGACAAACGGCTCAAAGCTAATGACGATGCGGTCTTCCTCTAGTTTGGGCGGGAAGTCGTCGATGATTTCCCGACCATCGATCGCGACCGAATGTACGGCTTCGGCTGGGACTTGGGTGAAGATCTCCAGCCGGTCGAAGCCTCGGTCGCCGTCCTTGAGTACGGGCCGCACCACATAGGTGAAGGTCTGCGGCTCAAAGTTCTCGGTCTCAACTGGCCAGATCTCGGCGATTACGCTTTGGGCCGCGGGATCTTCGGCAAACAGCAGGGACATCTCGTCGATGCGCGGCGCTTTATTCCCGTCGGAAAACATGACCACTTCTAGCTGTAAGTACTGGCTGGGTCCGGGCGACAGGAGGGGCGTTCCATCCTCCCAGCCCGTTGCCTCTGGGTTGCGCAGCCCGGCCGCAAAGTCGTAGGGCGTTGACCAGAAGCTCCAGTTTTCTACGTCGTACGTCGCTTGAATCTGGCTGAAGCGGCCCACTTGGTAGGTCGTGGTGTACTCGTCTTTGGACACCCGCTCAAAGTTGCCGGTGCTGCCGATTTTCCAGAACAAATTGGGCTGTGGCGTGGAGCCGGTGCGCGTGCGCAACACGAGCCGGGTGCCCTCGGGGACCTCGCCTTGCCAGCGAATTTTGCTCCAAGCCACCGGACGGCCAAAGTCCAGCACGCCAGTGCGATAGGAGGTCTTGGTGACGAAGCCTTCGCCATACACCTCCATTTCGGCGATCTCCCAGGTGCGCTCGGGGTTGATCGGGCGAATGGCGACCCAGCGCAAGTCGCGCTTGGGAAAGCGCAAATCCACGACTTGGTCGAGGTTTTCAACGTTGCGCTCTAGGATGTCGAATTCTGGGTCGTTGGTCGAGGTGAGCGAGCGGCTGATGTCTCGGTACCAGCGCCTGCCCGGCGCGCGCTCTTGGGGCGAGGCCATAAAAGGCGCAGTGTTGTCGGCTACGCCGATTTCGTACCAAGCCAAGTAGTTTTCTTCAAAGCCCGGGCGCGGATAGAAGCGGATGCGGTTGACCGGCATCTCGGCTCCTAGGTTGACGACAGTGTTTTTCACATAGCCGATATTGAGGCCAGCCAGGCGCGGCGAGATATCGACCTGGCGCAGAGTCGCCGTCTCTGGGTCGCCGTCGATCATCACTTGTACTTCTTTGGCGGCCTCGCGGGTATAGCCGGTGGAGACGCTCGTGAAGAGGTTGCCGCCCCGCGGGACCAAGTTCACGTCTAGCGCGAGGTTGACGGATGGATCAACCCATATTGGCCGGATGGCGTTGTCGTCGTAGGCGATCATGGTATCGACACCTGCTTCCTCCGCGCCGATGGCAATGGGCAGCGTGCCCAAGACCGCGCTTTGATCGTCAACGATGGTGTACTCGGTCTGCTCGTCGGTGATCAACCCCTGCCAAGAAGTACCCGTCGGCCCGCCGATGTGAAACTCGGCCCGGCCCCAAGCCGCGCTGGTACACCAAGCCGCGATACTTAAACTCCACAATAAATTTCGCCCTAGCATGACTCTCATTCCTTCTTTAACCCCCACGCAGTAGGGTGGTAGGGTGGAATCCCATAAATCACACAAATCCCATAAATCCTAGTACGCTATGCCGACGGTGCGCGCACTAGCGCTAGCGCGCGCATCGCCTTCGATGTTGAGCTGGATTAGATAGAGGCCAGGGGCCACTTTCTCGCCTTGGTCGTCGTTCCCGTCCCATTGCAGTTGAGGTAGGTTTTCCGAGCTGTACACGCCGCTTCGTCCTTCGATGGTAAAAAGGCGACGCACTCGGCGTCCCCCTAGATCGTATATATTGACCGCAATCTGCCCGCCATCGACCGCGAGGACCTCGCATTCCATGTCCAAGATGTCGTTGATCCCGTCGCCATTGGGCGTGATAACGGACGCGGCGAGATCAAAGCTGCCCACTAGGCTGCCGCCGTTGACGGCCGGGCTCAAGACGGTAGTGTCTGACTTAAACGAGATGTCGCCTTCGTCCAGCGCAGTGGCGTCGCCGGCTTGGACGCTCTGGAAGGCGTCTTCTTCTAGCAGCAATCCCCGGCCCTCAAAGGCCGTGCTGTACGAGAGGATGCGACTGACGAAGTGGATCTTTAACACGGTGTTATGCGCTGCAACTCGCGGGAAGCGCACCGCAAAGCTGCGCTCGGAGATCGCGGTGATGGCTACATCTCCCTCGTCGACGACTGCGTCTTGCACTGCAAAGTCGTGCGCTAGGAGGAACTCGCCTTGCGCGTCGATAATTTCAATGCGCTCGATGCGATCTATGCGGCTGCCGGTGACTAGCTCAAAGCTGTCGAAGCCCTGCAAATCGCCGCTCTCCATCTCGGCGCGTACGGCATAGACAAAGGGAATGTCGGCGGCCGCGGGCACTTCGCGTGGAAAGATTTCTCCGACGAGGACATCGGCCAACGGCGGCGTTGTGAAGTCAAAGGAAAACTGCCGCAGGATTTTGGCCGACTCTAGGTCGTCGGACTGAAAATCAACCCGGAACTGGAAATAGCGGCGCGGCCCGGGCGAGAGGACCAATGCGCCCTCGCTGCTAGTACCGGCGACCGGATCGTAGGGCGAGGTCCACGGACTCCAATTGGCCAAGTCGTCGCGCACGGGGCCGCGTTCCCACACATCGGCGGGGCCTCCCTTGGCCGGCAGGTCGAGGTACTCGTCGCGCAGGAGCGGCTGGTCGGGATTATCAACTGAGAACGCGATTTCTTCGGCGTCTTGCCGCCCCACTCGCTTGCGCGTATAGGCGAAGGGCGACGTGTCGTTGCCGCTGCGGGTGCGGATGTTCATCTGCACGGCGCTCGCCTGACCAACGGTCTCCTCCAGCCAGCGCAAGCGTCCCCAATTGGCTGGGGTGCCCATGTCGATGAGCGGCGAAATGTACCGCACGGTGGGGAAGAAACCCTCGCCAAAGACTTGGAATTTCTCCACCTCAAAGGGGATGGATGAGGTGGCGCGCAGGCGAATGAAGCGCAAAAAGCGCGGCGGGTCGATCTCGATGGTGGCGATCGGATCGGGGTTGTTGGTGCGCACCGCAAAGCTCTCCCAGATGGGATTGCCGGCCTCGGTCAACACTTGGCCATCGTTGACTTGGAGTTCGAAGTTTTTGAGAAAGTCTTCTTGAAAGGGCGTCGATGGCGACGGAAAGACCGTATTGCGCGGGAAAAAGCGAATTTGGTTGACGCCAAAGCGCGCGCCCAAATCGAGCACGAGCAAGGTGCCCAACACGTCCCGTCCCTTGCGCTCGAAGGCCCCGCCGGTGGGGTCGGGCGACACGATTTGCTCGAGGATGTTTTGGAGCTGAGACTCGGCGAGGTCGAAAACGGTTGGGGCGCGGATGCTGCCACCGCGTTCGGCGATTTCAGCGGCGAGGTTTTGCCCCTCCTGCACGCGGCGGGGCAGGATGCTGCTGGGAAAATCCGCGCTAGCGAAATCGACGAGATTGACCGGCGCGACGCCGATCTCGGTGATGTTGGGATCTAGGGTAGAGCGGTACTCCGGCTCGATGGTTTGTACCGCGCTCCCGGCCTCCACTTCCCCCTCCCAGCTAATCTGGCCGTCTTGGCCGACGAGCAATACTTGACGCCCCTGCGAAGCGCTGCCGTGCAAAAGCACCATCATACTTATGAGAAGCAAGCGCTTCATAGGTTTTCCCCGAGAATTTTTTCTGCCAATGCCTTCTGCTCCACTTCGATTCGCTGCTGGAGTTGGGCGCGCTGCCTTGCCCGCTGATAGCGTGCCGCTGCGTCCTGTGCTTCTGTGTCCTGTCCCAACTGGCTGTACGCCTTGCTCAAGTGGCCTTGGACCCGCCAGTTTCGAGGCTCTAGTTCGGCGAGGCGCAGCCAATGGGGCAGGGCCTCACTGGGTCGTCCTTGCCCTAAGAGCACCTCTCCTAGTAGGAGCAGCCCTTCGCGGTGATCTGGCGCTAGCGCTAGGACTTGCGAAAGCAGCGGTTCGGCGGCGGCTAGTTTGCCATTGTGTCGCAAGAGTGCGGCCGCTTCCACCCGCGCCCGTACGCCGTAGGCCGGACTGTCTAAAAGTTGGCGATAGGCTTGCTCGGCGGCTGCAACCTGCCCGCTGGCAGCGTAGGCGCGCGCCAGTTGGTAGCGCACCCGGCTGCTATCCGGGCGCAAAGTTAGCAGCCGCTCGTAGGATTGCACGGCTTCGTCGAGTGCGCCGCTCGTCAGTTGCGCATCCCCCA
The DNA here is from genome assembly GCA_965116675.1 of Candidatus Latescibacterota bacterium. Lineage (GTDB taxonomy): Bacteria > Latescibacterota > UBA2968 > UBA8231 > UBA8231. The sequence continues at coordinate 3,122,758 of OZ220721.1, read as the reverse complement.
AGCGCCCGAGTAGGGCCTCCTGTCCGCCCGCGACGAGTTGTTGATAGATTGTGAGCGCTTGTTGGGGACGGCCCACCGCCATGTAGCGATCGCCGAGTGCCCGTTGCCCGCGCTCGTCGGCGGGCCAGTGCGCGACGAATGCCCGGCTAATGCCGAGTGCTCGTTCGGGTTTGCCGCTGGCGTCGTAGAGTGCCGCCAAGGCCCAATACACGTCCTTATCGGTGCTGCCCGCGGCTAAGGCCTGTTCGTACGCGGCGATTGCAGTGGCCGTCATGCCCAACTCCACATAGGCGTGGCCTAAATAGCGGTGCTGCGAGGCTTGCGCCGCGCGGTCCATGGCGGGCGTACTGGCGTTGACCAATGCCGCGGCTAGGACCAAACCCGCCACGGATGCCCCTTTCCACGCCCAAGATACCTGTGCCAGTTGTCCGACCCCACTCACCGCAAAGAGCAGGAGCACGGGAACCAGCACCATGCGCGTCTCGGCATGGGCACCGTAGAGCGCCGTTCCGACCGCGCCGGTTCCGACAAACAGCAGGGCGAGCAAAACGCTCCGCTCCCGCGCCGCCAAAGCAAAACCCACGCCTAGCAGCGCGAGCGGCACGACCAAGCCGAAGGGGAACGCGAGTCCCCATTTCCACAACAGGGCCGCTAGGACGACTGAATCGCCGCGTCCGTGGTACATATCCAGCGCAGGCAAGTGCTCCCCGCCGCGCACGAGGAGGTCGGGCGAGCCGCCCGCATTTGTGGCTATCCCTAAAAAATACCACAGCGCGAGCGCGCAAGCCGTTCCCAGCGCACAGGCCCAACACGCCCGCTGCCGTTCTCCTATCCACAGCCACCAGAGCACGGCTGGCGCAAAGAGCGCGACTTGCGGCGCGGCTAGCAAGCAAAGCCCCAGTAAAACTCCGACTCCTAAAAACGCCTTCCCATCGCTCTGCTCGTCAGCCCACAAGAGCGCCGCCAGCAGCGAGAGCACCAGGAATACTGCGAGGATCGGGGGCAGCAAGGAACCGGTGAAGTAGATGGCCGGTCCGTACAGGGCTACGCACAAAGCGGCGATAAGTCCCGTGCCCGGCCCCCAGAGCTCGCGGCCGATTAGGGCCAATAGCACACAACTGGCTGCGCCTAATAGGACTTGGACGTAGCGAGGTGCTAGCCCGACGGTGAAGAGACCGCGCAAAAAGAGCGGGTACAAGGGGCTGGCAACTGCTGTGTCCCCCTCTCCCCTAGCGGCCTCGACGTAGGGCCAACTCGCTGCTGTCGGCACCTCCAAGAAGGGGCTCTGCTCAACCTCATCTAGGTAGGTCAGGCGCGGCCAAAGGGCCATGAACGCGATGCCGATGACGGCTGCGGCGAAGTTGTCGTTGCGCCAAATCACGCGCTATTCCAATCCTGCGTAGATCGTTATAAAGGTCTGACTCGTGTACCGCGCTTCTCGCTCTTTGAAATCTTGGCGCTCGATGCGCAGCCCGGCTAGGGCGTGGAGGCTGTAACCTAAGTATTGAGACTGATTGGTAAACTGAAACGCGCCGGTAATAGAGTTGAAGTCGTTGGCATCGACGTCGAAGTCGTTAAAAATCAGGTACTCGATGCCTGCTTGGAGCTGGGTGGCTCTCAGGAGGCGAGTTTCGACGACGGCTGAAAACAGCTCGTAGAGGCTGGTGGAATGTTCTAGAGCGAAGAGGCTGCGCGACTGCTTGCGAAACTCGCTTTTCCAGCGCGGCTCCAAGCTCAGTCGGCCCAAGGCATAGCGGTAGCTGGCCTTGTTAATCACCCCAAAGAAAAAGTCCTGCTCGTCTAGCTCTAGGGCCTGCCGACGGGCTTCGCTCATTAGCTGGCGGAAGCGCACGTAGTTGAGTTTGGTCTGCACTTTATAGGAGGCCGACTGCAAGTTGTGCCCGACAAAGAGCTGGTTGATCCAAGTGTCGCGGGCCAACAGGGGATCTTCGACCTTGGTCAACTCGCCGCCGCGCAAGGTATTGTCCGGTGCCCACTGCAAGAGGGGATTGGGGATGTCGTCCTCTACCAATTTGCTCATTTCAAAGAAGCGCAAGCGCCCAAAGCGCGGGGAGTTGTTGTCGTACGTCACAAGGGCGTAGGTGCTCTTGTTTTGCTGGTTCGACGAGATGAGTTGCTCGCGCAGTGCGCCGACCATCACCTTGAGCCGCGGCGTCAGGTCGGCACCGCCGTACACATTGTAACCGCGATGGTCGCGGCGGTAGGGGTAGTCTGGCTCTTCGTCGTTTTCGTATTGGTCGATCCAGAAGTTGTTGTTCATGTCCATTCCGAAGAGGAATTCCGGGCGGTCGGAATGGAAGCGGAGGAAAGGCTCTTCGTAGTCGGGCACGGCGTTGGAGCGCACGAAGTTGTCGTTTTGGTTGATGTCGGGCACGAAGTCGTTGTTTTGGTCCCAGCCCGGGAAGACCTGAGAATCGCCTTGGAGCCAGTCGAAGCGCACTGTGTCGGGGTAGCGGTCTTGGTCGTCGTTGTCTTCGACGAGTTCGACAATGCCCTCGCGCTCGCTGTCGTATTCGATTTCTCCCGTGCCCGTGGTGACGAAGGTGCGCGTGTTGTAGAGCGGATCCATGCTGTACGCCTCGCCAAAGACAAAGAAGGGGTCGGCCTTTTTGGATGCGTTCACCATCCAAGCCGGTGCCCGGCGGCGACTGCCGATGCCAGATGTAGTGTGGTGCTCGTCGCGCAGGACGTTGGGGTACTTGCGGTAGCTCACGCTTAGGTCGTATTCAGCGTACAGGTCAAATCCCTTGTAATCGCGTATTTCGATGTTGCCGCCGAAGATGTGGGTCGCCGTGGGCAGGCCGTACTCGAAGCGGACGGTCTGCAAATTAGTGATGTCTTGCACGTTGCCCTCGGCTTGGGCCACCAGCAGCAACACGGCCTCCCCATCGCGGTTGACTTGGCGGTCGGACGTCATCCAGACCTGATAGTCGTTGCCCAGTACGAGCCGGAACTCGACTTTGACGATGTCCTCTTTGGGAAACGAGGCGCGATCGACAAAAGCCGGGCTGTCGAAATCGTAGCTCAGGCGGATCTCTTCGGGACCGTTGGCGGCTATGTAGCCCTGCTGGACAAAACCACCTTCGATGACCGGCTCGAACTGGATGTCTTTGCCGGCATCAACGGTGCCGTCCTCGTAGGTGATCAGCACGTCTGAACCGGCTTGGAAGAAGGCGGCTCCGCCCGTTCCGTCGCCCGGGGAATCGTCGCGCAGGACGATCTGAATCAGCGACACGGTCTTGTTTTGGGCCACGGTCAAAGCACCGGAAAACGGGTTGCCCACTAGGCGGTCTGAAAGCGTGTTCGACTGGTGGGCATTGACCGCGTGCAGGCCCAATTGCAAGGCGTCGCTGAGCTGGTAGGCGAAGCGCCCGCCGAACAGCGTGGTGTTGTTGGTGCGGAGGACTTCTTGGTCTTCGGTAGTTGAGCCGCCTGGATTGCTCAAGCGCGAATAGATGAGCGTCCCTTCGTAGCGGTCGGTGGCGAGGTCGAACTGCACGCCGTCCATGCGCGGCTTGGAAAAGACCATTGGCGAGATCACCGAGCGCATCTGCGCGCTGGTCGTCAAGGTGTAGAAGTATTGGCCCTTGGCATCTGAGGCGATGACCACGTCGGAAAACCACTGTTGGAAGCGGTTGGACTTGAGCAGCGAGTTGCCGAACTGCTGGGGCTTGCTCTGCGAGTTGTTGAAGATCAACCAGCCACGGGTGAGAAAATTGCCGTACAGGTCGTAAAAGTAGTCGCCTTCAAGGCTGATATCGACGTAGCGCTGGTAGGGATTGCGGGCGTAGTTGGTGTACTGCCACTGGCGCCAGTGATACTCTTTATAGAGCTCCTGCGGCACGTACCAGCGGCGCACGGCCGGGTCGAGGACGCCGAGCATGACGTCTGGCCCTTGGGGCGCAAAAGAGGTCTCGTCGCCCTGTTGCAGCCCTAGGCGCGAGCTGTAATCGACTTGGCCGACTGCCTCTTGGGCTGCGCCGGCGGCGACGAGTAGCAAGACGAGGCTTAGTCTAGTAATAACAGTGTGCATGGCGTTCTCTTTTCGACCCTAATAGGCTACCGCGATAAGGTGGGATTGCCGTTGTCCGGCGCTGTCTTCGGCGTCGGTGTCCACGTCGATCTGGCAGATGTAGAGCCCGGGCGGCACGACGCGGCCATGGTCGTCCTTGCCGTCCCAGGTAAAGCGCTGGTGACCGCCTTGGGCCGTGCCCTCTAGCAGGCGCATGGGCCGCCCGTCGAGTGCCCAAATGCGGACGGCTGCCGGTCGCTCGGCATAGACTTTGAACAGCGAAAATTCGATGTGGGCGACGTCGTTTACGAGGTCGCCGTTGGGCGTGAAGGGATTGGGCGCAACCGAGATGTCGGCGACGATCTGCTCGGCACCGAGCGCGGCGATCGACAGGGTTTGCGACGGCCGCAGCGCGGTGGCGTCGGCCGCATCGGCGGGCTGATAGGGCGTGCTGGCCGCTTGGTTGCGCACCGCCACCTTTAGCTTGGTTCCGTGGAGAAAGACTTTGGACGCAAAGCGTAGGCGCACGAGTCGGCCGTGGCCGACAACCCATCCTCTGGCCCGGCCTAGCCGACCGTACTGGGCCGCGCTGAGCGTGTCACCGGCCTCGTCGAAAAGCGTCTGGTTGCCCAGACCGACGACCTTGCGGAAGTAGCGCACGGGTCCTTGGGATTCGGGCGGCAGTTCATCGTAGGCCGCACGATCCACTTCCACTAGCTCTTCTCCGGCAGTGCGGAAGTAGCGCACCGCGCCGCGCACCGCGTCTGGGAGCAGGGCGTGCGAGGTCGCCGTCAGGAGTTGACCGTCGATGCTGGTGGGCACTTCCTCGCCATCGGCAGCCGTGCGAAAGTATAGCTGCGGTAGTGCATCGGTGTCGCTGCGGGCGACTTCTGGGAGGCGGACTAGGAGCGAGTCGCCTTGCAGCATCTGGCCGTCGGTGCTTGTTAGGTCCAAGAGCGATTGCGGCGTTCCAGATACAAACTCCTCTTCGGTGCCTATTGCCACATCGATAAGCTGCATGTCAAGGCCTGGATCGGCGCTGATGAGCATCTCGTCGAACCCGAGGCTGCGGACCGAGGTGGGTCGCTCTAGGAACTGGGGTTGGACGAAGATCTCGAAAGTGTCCAGAACCCCCACTTGGGCCTCGGGCGGCCAGACTTCGGCTCGCAGCCCGAGGGCGACTGGGGTGTGTAGTTCTACGGAGATGCGCTCTAGCGCTGGTGCGATCTGGCGGTCTTCGCTGAGCAGACGGGCTTGAATTTGCATGAACTTGCGCAGGCTAGGCGATGTTACTGGATCGCCGGGTTGCTGGTACTGCTGGCTCCAAGCACTCCAGCCCGGACCTAGTGCGAAAGACGTGTCGATCGGCCCCTTGAGGAAGGCGAGGAGCTTCTTGTGCTCGGCCGCGGTTTTTTCGATGCCATTGCTGTCGTAGAAGCGGATCCGCTGGATGAGTTGGTCGCCGGTGCGGGTGCGAATCTCGACCTTGGTGTCCGGCGGCGTGTCGGCCTCCCAGTGGATGCTGCCCAAGGTCACCAGCCCAGGCAGCTCAATCAGATCGGATTGCAGTTCGACTTCTGCGGGCACGCCTCCGGCAAACAGCATGAGTTCGTTGAATTGAGGCCAGAAGCGGTCGGTGCGGTTTTGGGTGTCGCCGATGAAATTGGCTAAGGCCAACAGGTCGAGGAAGCGCACCTTGCGCACGGGGTTCTGCACATCGTTGAGGTAGCCAAAGAATCCGTGATCGACGTTGGTTACTCGCTCTGGCGGGGTAATTGCGCGCCAGCGCAGCTTGCCTTGGGCGTCGCGTTCCCCGGTAGAAGACCGCATCTGATAGCCGCGGATATTACTACCAGCGACGCGAATTTGGTCCAGCCACACCGTACCGCCGATGTCGATGGTCAGTACGTTGGCACCCGGGTCGAGGGGGTCTCGGGTGGGTTGTTGATAACGGCTGCTGATATCCCCGTCGAAAGCCGGTGCCGGCGTCTTGCCAGCCGAGGTCAGATCCAAAGTACCACCACCTTCGACTAGGCCGAGGCTGATGTTGTCTCCCCAGCCCCACACTTCGACCTCGGCTAGACGCGGCAATTCCCGACGGTAGAATTCCCGCCGCCCGCGACGCTCCTCTTCTAGGGACTCGTAGGTCTCGGCGTCCACCGGCTCTTCGCGGCCGGCAAAGTCGCGCACGAAGTGGACGATGTCGCCGCGTTCATGTGTTGGCAGCGCCTCCCACGCGGCTTGGTCGATTTGCTCGGCCCGCCCGCCGCGCGTGTCGGTGATTACGATGCGGATGGTTTCGATGACCTTGCCGGTCCAAGCCGGGTCAGCGCTGCTTTGTCGCAGTTTCTTGACAGCGCTGATCCCGCCGGAAGGATCTACGAGGCCGGGGTTGACTGGGGCTGCAAGGGACGCTCCTCCAGTTGCGGTGGCACTTTCAAAGAAGAAGGCGCGTTGCTGGGTGTTGGGTCCTTCGTGGGGGACAAACAGCTCAAAGCTAACCTTGCGATCATCGGTAAGCGATAGAGTCTGGTTTCGTGCCAAGAGGAGGAGATATTTGAAGAACGGATCGCCTAGCTCTTCTTCGACAAAGCGCACGGAAATGCCCTCTACTGGCACGGCACGGCCCAGATCAACCTCGACCCACCACTGCTCGATGGGATCGCGCGGGTCGGGCTCCCAGAAGGTGGTCGGATCGCCATCGACTATATTGGCCGCCATCTCGATGTTGGAGCCAGCACGGCTGACCCCGGGTCGCACTAGATAGTCGTACACGAAATTTTTCTGGGTGTCTTGTACCGGTCGGCCGAGCACATCTACTTTCAGAGTGCTATCTACATTGAGGATGCGCGGGTCTTTGTTGGTGATTACGACTGGACGGGCGATGCTGGGATCGGCGAGGACGTTGTAGATTGAGCGCAGGTGCCGCGGACGCACCGCGCCCGAATTGTCGATGGTGGTTAGGTGCTCGGGTTTTTTCCAGTGCTCCCAGTGGCTGCGCCCGGAGACGACAATGCGGTCATCGACGATGTCGTACCCTTGCTGGGCGCTGACTGGAAGCCATGCCCACAACAGGCAGTACGCGAGGACTCCCCATTTTATTCTTACCACGATGGCACCTCCTTACAGGCGCTCGGCGAATAAGGCGACTTGGCTTGTGCGCTCGGCGCGCAGACGTTGGATGAGTTCGTCCATGAGCTCGTTCTGACGCCTTGCTTCCAAGATGGCCCGCGCTCGCGCTCGCGCTTGGGCGAGGGGTTGGATGTCGCCGCCTTCTTTTTGGCGCACCCGGAACACGGCAAATTGGTCTAGCACCTCTACTGGTCCGTCCCATTCGCCGATCTCTGCGGCAAAGGCCGCATCTACGAGTTGGGGATAGCGCGCCCGCACCACCTTGCGCAGGCGTAGCGCGCCGTCGTCGCGTGGGTCGCCGTGGGTCTCTACGCCCGGTCGGGCCAACAACTCGGCGACGGTGCTGCCGTTTGCAAGGGATTCGCGCAACTGTTGGGCCTGCTCGCGGGTAGGCGCGAGGAGCTGGTTGATGTGGACGGATTCGGCCGTGCGGAAGCGCGTCTTGTTGACCTCGTAGTACGCGGCGACTTCCTCCTCGCTGGGGATGGCTTTTGTTGCTGTTTCTACTTTGGTGAGCTGCTGTAAGACGAGGGCCTTGCGCTTGCGCTCGCGCCACTCGGCGAATTCGGCTTCTTGGTCCCATCCGCGTCGCTGGGCCGCCGCGGTCATCAGATAGGCTGGCAAGAGCGCGGCGCGAGCCAACGAGACGACCTGTGCGCTGTCTTGCAACGCGCCCCGGAAGCCGATCGAGCGCAGGTCGTGAAGGTATTCGCCCAAGGGAATCGCTCCGCCGTCGAAGCGGTACAGGGGAAGCGCGGCGAGCGAGTCGGCGAGATTCGGCTCGGCCAGCAAGGCTTGTAGGCCCTCGTGGTCTAGCTGGAGATTCAAGGAGCGGCTCAGGGTTTCTACTTCGATTTGCAGGCGACTCTGCCACTTTTCGCGGTGCGCCGCGCTGGCGGCCTCTTCTGCGTAGTCGGTCTTGTCGGCTGTTCGGTCTTCGACAAAGCGGTAGATTTGCCAGCCGCCGGCCAGCGGCAGCGGCTCGGCGACTTGGCCGACCGGCAGGGAGAGGAATATCTGCGGCGGAATGGCAAAGCGCTGGGCTTGGGTGCGCCCGATCCAACCGACGACTCCGTCGCCTTGGGGGGCGAAAAGGTCGTTGGCTGCAAAGCGCTGCGCTAGCTCGGCGAAAGGCTCGCCCTCGTGCAGGGCCTGCAAGACGCGGTTCACCTCTTGTTGCTGCCGCACCAAAATCCGCGCAAAGAGTCGCTCGCGGTCGAAGCCCATCTCGACGAAGGTGCGCTCGACTTCTTCGGGCGTTACTTCGACTTGGGGCGCGAGCACTTCGGCTTGGTAGCGCTGGGAGAGTTGCTTGCGGACGAGGGCGTTTAGCTGGTAGCGGAGCTCGTCGCTTTGCTCGATTCCTCTCGCGCGGGCCTCTTGCAGCAGCAGTTCCTGATCGACGAGGGATTGTAGGTGGTCGCGTGCGTCCGCGCTCTGCAAGCCGGGCGGCAAGCGCTCGACAAAGCGCAGGTACTCGGCCTTGGTGAGGGCCACATCGCCGACTTGGGCCACGACTGGGTCGTCTGGCGCGCAGCCGAACAGGGCCAAGAGGGGAATAGCGCACCACAGGAAGCGGGAAGTAGCGATAAACATGCTGTTTGATTTAATCAACGGCTAGGCGAGTGTCAAGTTTCTCGCCAATATGACTAACTGTAACTGTATGTAATTCTTGGCTTTATTTGTCTTTAGTACATGCGGATCACGTTGCCTGTCATTCCAGTGAAGCCGTCTATGACCAGCCACGCCCCGCCCGAAGCGAATTGCCCGAGTATCACCCCCAAAAAGAACCAGCGCGTCGAGCGATAGCCGTGCGGTCCCATGTACTTTAAGACGACGGATTTAATCAGCCAAGCGAGAAAGATGCTGAACCAAATGTTGCCGAGGATCCAGGTGCCGCTGGCCACGTAGCCTATGGGATGCAAAGGCCACCACAACAAGTGATGACGCGCCCATAGCAAGAGCGCCATGACCGCGGCTCCCACTCCGTTCCAGAGCCACCCCAGCCAATAGGGTCCGGTCGGCGTCTCAATGAAGCGGGCGGCAAAGCGAAACGGCTCCCAGGCGAAAAGCCCGGAGAAATACTGGCGGTGCAGGTTGAGCGCTCCGTATTGGTAGCCCAAGTTCAAGGTCGCGTAGATCGAGCCCAAAAGGCCGATGACTAGCGCGGCCGTCAGCATTGCGAGGACGCGTCGCCGTCCGACCTTGAGGCCATGCAACATGCGGATGCTGTTGGCGCAGGGGGCCATCATAAAGACCAGCAGGTCGCCCGCCCAAGCGAGAGTAAAGCCCAGCGCCATCATCCCCGTCGCTCCCAGCGCCGACGAGCCGACGCCCGAGACCACAAAGCCCGCACCCGACAGCCCCTCCACGGCCGACGAGAGACCGGCTTCGACGATCACGCGGGTGAGGGCGAAGAAGATGGCAAACGCCGCGCCGAGAAACAGCACCACCGCCCACCAAGGCAACCCCGTCTGCCCCAGCCACAAGCCCATGACGAGCATGCCCACGGCCAAGCCGACCATGGCCGTCCGATAGGACAGTAGCTCTCCGGCTGCGCTGCCGCCGGCTTTGGCCTGCTGCCACACGGCTTTTAGATGGCCGCGCGCCGTCCACAGCCCCAAGACGACCAGCGCAATCATCGCGCCCATGCTCTGATGGCTCAACATGCCCGTGGTGGGGCCGGCATGACTGAAGGCGTCGAGCTGTTCGGTGGTGAAGATGCCGAGGGTCGAGCAGGCCCATTCTTGGGCTTTGGCCAACAGGTAAAAAAACCACAAGCTGCCGGAGATTCCCGTATTAATAAAATAGGCTAGGCCCATCATCAGGTAGTTGAGCCGTATGCGCAGGACAACTGCGTCGTGCCCTAAGGCTAGCGGCAGGTTGAGATCGACGCGCGGCGCGAATTCGTAGTAGTGGCTAAAGGAGTTGATCGTATTGAGGATCGCCGGTACTGCAAAGCCGGCCCACATTATTGGATTGCGCAAAAAGGGTTTTATGCGCGCGGGTCGCGGGCCGTCCTCAATCATTCCCAGCGGCACCTGGACTAGCGGGTAGAGCAACCGCTCGTGGTCCATCCATTGCCGCCGCATAATTACCATCGCGCAGATGAGCACGAGGTAGAAGGCAGCCATAAAGAGCAACCACCAAAAAAGCGGCTCGACCCAAGCGCCATAGGGGATGGATTCGCCTCGGGGGAGTCCTTCGTAAAACTGCTTGATCGCCACCTCGTCTTGGACGACCAGCCAAGTGGGGATGTGGGGCACCAGCAGTTCGGCCCAGTTGTTTTCTGGGGTCGCGTAGTAGAGCACGCTGGAAATGGCGGGGAGCGTGGCACCGGTAAAGCCCCGCGATGGAATCGCCGTTGCCAGCATCATCATTGAGGTAATCAGCAGCAATTCGGCGCGGTTGAACGCCCAATTTCGCTGCACTAGCCCCAGCAGCGGTTGCACTAGCGCGAGCAAACAGAAGAGCAGAAAAAAGGCGGCTGGCGTCGATGAGCTTAGGCCCAGCCGGGTGCCTTTGATCACGAATTCCCCATAGGGCAGGCCGACGGCGATCAGGGCGCAAAGCCCGAGGCCAGTCAGCATCGCCGGTAGGCGGATTGCGGGGGAGGACTGGGGGTCTGGGGGCATGAATTAGGAATTAGGAATTGGGAATTAGGAATTGGCAAACGTAGCCAAATCAGCGGATACCCGTCAATAAACGGCCACTTCCACCTCGAAAGGTGGTGGCACTTCGGTTGCTGTCTGCGGGAAAAAGCCGCTATATGTGATGTTACGCATTGTAGGGGGCGGTTTGAAACCGCCCCCTACCGGCCTAGTCGGATCGGGGGGACGCCCTCGACGCGGGCAAGATGCCCGCGCTCCCAGCGGGAACCGGGCCGAAAACCAACCACCGGACACGTGATGCGTAACGTCAGTTCTCAATTCTTAGGCGAGGAGATATGGAGCGCAAAATATACGCCTTTGGCATGGACGGCTTTATCGTCCCGATGATGAAGCGATTCGCCGCGGAAGGGGCTTTGCCCCACTTCGAGCGCTTGCTGCGCGAGGGTGCGGTCAACCAGACTCTGCCCTCTTTTCCAGTGTGGACCCCGACCAACTGGGCTACCCTTTCGACGGGGGCGCACACGGGTACGCACGGGGTGACGCGCTGGCGGGTGGAAGTCGCGCCGGGCCAGCGGATCGACAGTTTCGACGGGCGGGCCAACAATGCCGAGCGCATCTGGAACGCCTTGGAGCGGGCGGGTATGCAGAGCGTGGCCGTACACTATCCGGCGGCTCATCCTTCTGGGGTGGAGACGGGTTTTGTGGTCGATGGTTTTGGCCATCCTGGGCACCGCAGTACGGATTTTGAAGTGGCTATCTGCCAGGCCTATACCACGGAGGCCGCGCTAGAGGAAGCTATCGAGATGGACCACGATGGGACGGCCGTGCGGCAGGAACAGCGCAGCGTCGAGCCGATTCCGCCGCTAACACCGGCGCAGGGGTGGCAGAATCTACCCGTGAGTGAGGCTCCGCCGCTGGAGAGCTGCATTGAGGTGGTGGCTCGGTTGGGTGGGGATGTCACTGCGTTCTACTTGCTGGCGGTGGACAGTGCGGGGAAGGGCTACGACCGGGTGTTAGTGTGTCGGGACCGGGACGGAGCTAGTTGCGTAGCTGTTGCTGGAGTGGGGGAATGGAGTGAGTGGGCGGTGGAGGACTTTGCTATGGACGGGAATAGACGCTCGGCGTCAGTGCGCTTCAAGCTGATGGAACTGGCTGCGGACGGCAGTCGGCTCAAGCTCTATCGCACTCAGGTGACTTATACCGACGGCTTCACGCTGCCCGGCGAGTTGGCCGGGGAACTGGTGGAACGCTTTGGGCCGTATCAAGAACACGCCTCCATGTTGCCCTATACTTCGGGAATGGCCGATTTTGACACGGCCTTGGAAGAATGCGAGTACCAAGGGATGTGGTTTGCCGAGGTCGCCCGCTACATGCTGCGCGAGCGGGGCTGTTCCTTTTTTATCTGCCACTGGCATCTATACGATTATCTCAACCACATCCACCTTGGGGACGTGGATCCCGTGTGTCCGGGGTACGAAGCTGAGCGTGCCGAACAGTACGTGGACTATTTCCGGCGAGCCTATCAGGTGGGGGACCGCATTTTGGGCCGGCTGTGGGAGGACGCGGATGAGCATACGTACGTGGGCGTGGTGTCCGACCACGGGTGCTCGCCCGATGTGCGGGTGGCCAATATCCGGCAGTTTTTGCACGAGCAGGGCTTTCTGGCGCTCAAGGGCGGCGGAGAAGAGACGCTGGTGCGCGATCAGGTGCGCGAGGAGGACATCGATTGGGAGCGCACTCGGGCCTATATGAAGGACGACAAGGGATTCGACATTTTTATCAACGCCGACCCAGGGTCGGAATTCGACCGCATTGAGGCCGAGTTGCTACTGGCTTTGCGCACGTGGGTTGACGAGGAAGTGGGACGCAATCCAGTGGCCATAGCTCTGCCTCGGCGGGACGCGTACATCCTCGGTCAATGGGGAGACCAGTGCGGCGATGTGGTCTTTGCTTGGGACCATGGGTACGTGAGCGGGTACTACGGCCAGTGGCGCGGCATTGCCGGCGGAGGCTGCGTTGGTGCGCCCAATGTGTTCGGGGCGCACCACGGGGGTTTTCTGCCGACTCAAAGCGAGGACTCGTCCAGCTTTGGCTCGTGGTTGTTGGCTGGGCCGGGCGTAAAGCAGGGCTACGAGCGGCCGGTGGACAAATTAGGGTACATCCACGCCGCCGACGTTGTGCCCACCTTCTGCCAGATACTGGGGGCCGAGCCGCCGCGCCAGGCGCAGGGGACGGTGGCGCGGGATTTGTTTGAGGGGCACGAGATGGTGCAGGAGCGGGATCCAGTCTGAGGACCACCGGCGTCTCGATCTGGGCCTATGTGAGTTGAATCAACCCTCCTCGTAGATAGCCTCCCCTCGGTGCAGCCGCTGGGCGATCTGGAGCGTTTGGAGCAGTTCGCGCTGAGTTGGTGCCTTGGCCGCTAGAAAACGGGCTGCGGCCACCATTAGAATCCGTTGCTCGCCGACGTCGGTGCGCTCACCATACTGACGGATGGCTGCCTCGAGCATCTGAAAGCTGTGGAACTCGGCGTCCTCTCTCACTAGGGATTCCGCCAGCGTGCGGAATAGGAGTCCCGGTTCACCGCCCGATGTCAGAAAACTATTGACGAGTCGCCCGGCTTCATCGACCTGCTGCTGCTGGTTGAGCAACTGGAGGTATTCCTCCATTGCCTTGCCATCCTCTACCGCGCTGGGGGCAGGTAAGCGGGCAGCCGGAACATTGAGAAAACGGTCGAGATAGACGCGCATCGCCCCGTGGTAAACGCCGCGCAGCATCTCGGGCGACTCGGCTCTCTTCAGCATCTGATGCAATGCGTTGGCGTACGAAAAGGTGTGCAGCACCGAGATCCAGTCGGAGAACTCGTTGCGGACGTGGAACCTGACGATGCGCAGCGCCGCGGCCAGCGCTACCGCCTCCGCAAGCTGCACTGGGCGCGCCCCCTGCCTCAGCGCTTGGTTCAGCGCCGCTACGATCGCATGAGGATCGTCCTGTAAAAGCTCCTCTGCGAATCCACTGTCTCGTTTCCACTCCTCCCCTCGGCCTTCTTCCAGTAGCTGATTCAGCGAGTCAAAGGTCTCGCTCAGCAGCGTCACGAGATCGACGGGAGAGCGCCAACTGTTCTGCTCTTCGCTGCGCTGCGCCCCGCTCAACTGGCGAATCAGGGAGGGCAGGACGTCGGCCGCGTGCTCCCAGCCAATGCGGTCGAGCAGCTCGAATGCCTTGTTGATGAAGTCGATGACGTGGCCACCGTCGAGGTAGAAGTGGTCGGTTGCCGCCGTCACCATCATTTCGGCTAGGTCGGCCTGACTCGAAGGGCCCTCGATGGCCGTTAGCAAGGTGCGTTCGGCTCCGTCGGCGTTGCGCACTTCGATCAGGTAGCGGAACCACCGTCTCAGCGAGGCGTGCGGGATAGCCTTGCTCTCGAGAGGCCGCAACGGGATGCGCGGCGGCTGACCGCTGGTGTTCGACGCCACGTGTAAGACCCCTTGGTACAACGGCGCGATGCGCTCGTCGCCTTCGAGGTGGTCGCTGACGTTGGCCATCGCCGAAAGGATCGTCATGCCATCTGCCCAACCCGAACGCCGCCGGCGCACTCCGTACAGGCCGCTTACCCGCACGATGTCGTTCGGATTTGCCCCGGCGCGGATGAGCGCGACGACAGCTTTGGCGACCACCAGCCTGATGTTTTGGTCCATACCCTCTTCGAGTCGGCGCAGTCCGCGCTCGACTGGATCGCGCGAGGTGGCGGAAACATCGATGTACACGCGACCGTCCTTGACTTCAACCGGATAGACCGTTGCGTCGTCGGCAAATAGATCAAAGGTGCAACCGCTCTTGAGATCGAAGCGGGCGTGATGCCAGTGACAGGTCAGAATGCCGTCCTCGATGGTTCCGCGATGCAGGGGGAACCCCATGTGTGGGCAGCGGTTGTCCACGGCGTGTAGGTCGCCCTCCGAGTAGAAGACGACAATCGGCACAGGTCCGCTTGAGACCACAGTCCTCCCCTTGAGCTTGATATCATCGAGAGATCCCGCGTCTAGCAGTTTTGTCGCTGAGTTTTCCATGACTTTTCCTTTCGCTTGGCATTCGTCTCTCAGGTCATTCCCGGTCGCGAAAGCCGATGAGCTATGGACTGAACCTACAACTTCAAGTAAACTTGAAGTCAAGGAGAAAATTTCATGACGGAACTTTCACACTTTCTGACCATCGGTGAGGTAGCGGCGCGAAGTGGAGTTGCGACCTCTGCGCTGCGCTTCTATGAGGAGCAGGGACTGATCTCATCCGAGCGGACCAGTGGCAACCAGCGACGGTATCGACGGGCCGTATTGCGTCGCGTCGCCGTCATTCGGGCAGCCCAGGCGATCGGCGTATCTCTGCGGGAAATCCGCTCAGCGCTGGATGCGCTTCCCGACGGACGCACGCCGAACAAAGCGGACTGGGCCAGCCTGTCGCGGAGTTGGAGGGATCAGCTCGAAGAGCGGATCGAGATGCTGGAGAAGTTGAAAGAGAACCTGACCGGCTGCATAGGCTGTGGCTGCCTGTCTCTGCGGTTGTGCTCGCTGTTCAACCGGGATGACGAGATAGCATCTCGCGTCGATGGCAGCTTGCTGATGGGAAGACCTGAGGCGCGGCACCCATCCTCTAGGTGAGGTGCCAATACCACAACTGAGAAAGGCGGGAGAACGGAGATGAGTGAGACAATGCCAATGGAAAAGCACGTGCTGGTGTGCGACTGGGTGTCCGAAGATCTCGATCCGGAAAGGGAACGGCTCGGGCGAGCGGGGATTGCGCTTTCCTCTGCGGGAATCGCGGTCACCGATTCAGTGGATGAAAAGCGGTGCAAACTGAAGCAGGCGATCGCCTCGGCACCCCGCCTCGACGCGCTGATGTTCTGCATCGCCCCCATAGACGCGGAGATCATCGGCCTGCTTCCGGGCAACTGTAAGCTGCTGCAGCGATATGGTACGGGTCTCGACAACGTCGACTTGGAAGCGGCCGCCGAACGCGGCATGAGCGTCCGCAATACGCCGCAGTACTGCGTCGAGGAAGTGGCGGTCCACGCCATGGGCATGTTGCTGGCCCTGCACCGCCAGCTTGGATCGACGCAGGAGCGGCTGCTGTGCGGGGAGTGGTCGCTGAAACCGCCGGCTCCCATCCGGCGGTTGAGCAGGCTGAGGCTGGGAGTGCTGGGATTCGGCCGCATCGGCCGCAAGTTGGGTGAACTGATGCGGCCCTTGGTACGGGACGTGGTCTATTTCGACGAAGTGGAGGCCGATGGGATCGACTGGGCTGCGCGGATCGGGCGGGAAGAGTTGCTGCAAACGGCGGATCTGGTTTCGCTGCATCTGCCGTTGACGCCTCAGACGCGCTGTATCATCAACGCCGAGACCCTAGCGATGATGAAGAAGTCCGCCTTGTTGGTCAACGCAGCGCGCGGTGCCTTGGTCGACGCCGAGGCGTTGGCCGCGGCCCTGAACGAGGGACGGCTCGGCGGTGCCGGCCTGGACGTTTTCGAACCGGAGATCCTTCCCGGCGACTCCCCGCTGCGGACGGCGGCGAATATCCTGCTGACGAGCCATACGGCCTGGTATAGCGAGGATTCGGTTCAGGACGCGCGGGTCGAGGCCGTGGAGAGTGTCATAGAAGTTCTCGGCGACAAGTAAGTCCTCCCCTCTCATATAACTTAGATTCTTCTTGGCCTGTCTCCACGCAGAGATCAGCAACACCTAATTGAGGAGGAACCATGGACAATTTGACTAAACGCACCTTGGGTCGCACGGGCCTCGAGGTCACCCAACTCGGCTTTGGAGCGGCTGAGCGCGGCCTGCCGGATGAGGCGGAGTACGACGATCAGGCCGGCAGCGTATTAAATGCAGCCCTCGATGCGGGGATCAACCTCGTTGACACGGCCCCGGATTACGGCGCGAGCGAGGGGCGGGTGGGCAAGTACCTAAGCCATCGCCGCGACGAGTTTTTTCTAGCTACCAAGTGTGGCTGCAACATCGACGAGGACGGCAACAGACTGGAGCCAAACCACCTGTGGACGGCCGAGCGCCTGCGCACCAACATCGACCAGAGTCTGCGTCGCCTGAAGACCGACTGCGTAGATCTGCTACAGATGCACAATCCCACGGTGGAAGATGTTGAGTTGGGAGGGCTGATCGAAGTGCTTGAGGATATTCGACAGGCGGGAAAGACCCGTTTCTTCGGCGTGTCCTCCACGCTGCCTCATCTGGCCGCGTTCGTGGAGTCGGGTGCGTTTGACGTGTTTCAGATTCCCTACTCCGCGCTTGAGCGCCAGCACGAAAGGATTATTCAGCAAGCGGCCGACGCCGGCGCTGGCATTCTCATTCGCGGCGGCATTAGCTTGGGCCACCGAGCCAATGAGGAGCGTCAGTCGAAGTGGGAGGGGTCTAGGCTCGACGAACTGATCGGCGGGATGAGTCGCCACGAATTTATCCTGCGTTTCACCCTCGCGCATCCAGCGTGTCACACGACGATTGTCGGCACGACGAACCTCGAGCACATGAAGGCCAATGTTGCTGCGGCCTTGGCGGGGCCACTGCCCGCGGAGCTCTACGCGGAGGCGAAGGCTCGGCTGGCGAGTATTGGCGAGGAGCCGGAGTAGCTCTACCTAGTCCAGGAGCAGAGTCTCGTAAGCCTATGCAGTGGAATTCCCTAGACAAGCTCGTCGAGGAGTGCGCTTTCTCCGGCGTCGTCCGTGTCCGGCGACGTGGCCAGACGATATACGAGAGAGCTGCAGGGTTTGCCGATCGCGCCAACTCCATCGCCAACACCGCAGAGACGCGCTTTGGCATCGCTTCTGGAACGAAGCTGCTGACGGCATTGATCGTGGGGCGTCTCATCGACGCGGGTCGGCTGGCGTTGACTACGCAAGTGCGCGACTGCGTCTCAGTGGAGTTGCCGGATTACGCCGCGGCCATCACCATCCAGCATCTGCTTACCCACACCTCTGGGATTCCTGACTATTACGACGAAGAGCTTATCGAAGATTTCGACGATTTCACCGTCGGCATCCCTTGGTACGAGCTAAGAGGTCCGAAGGACTATCTGCCGGTGTTCCCACAACGGGAGATGAAGTTTGCACCGGGGGAAGGGTTCTCGTACTGCAATAGCGGTTACATCCTGCTAGGTGTAGTGGTGGAAGAGGTAACAGGGAGGCGCTTTCAGGACGTCGTCGCCGAGGAGATTCTCGGGCCAGCAAGAATGGATCGCTCTGGATTCTTCGCCATGAACCAACTACCGGGATGCACGGCCCTTGGCTACATCGAAGACGGAGAGAGCTGGCGGACGAACATTTACAACCTGCCCATCGTCGGTGCCTCGGACGGCGGTTTGTTCTCGACGCTGGCAGACATCGCGGCTCTCTGGGACGGATTTTGGAACGGCGAGATCGTCTCCGAGGAATTGGTGCGTACCTTCAGTGCGCCTTTCTCCGATGTCAGCGGCGATTCCGGTCTCCACTACGGACACGGAATGTGGATTCGCAGACGCGCAGACGGAACTCTCCAGCACTATATCATGGGAGCGGATCCCGGTATTTCCTTCAAGTCTGCCGTTGACTGTCAGCGGCAGTTGGACTACGCGGTTCTTTCGAACACCTCCGAGGGAGCGTGGCCGATTGCAAAGGCTATCGACGACGTTCTCGGAAAAGAGGAATGAGGCGATTGGAGCCTCTAACTGAGCATGGCGCGTTCTTCGTCGCTCATGTCGAGGATGTAATCGGGGGTTTGCGTCTGATGGTAGCCGGGCGCGTGGGCTTGGAAGGATGGACTGTACTTGTAGATCAGCGAGCGGCGCTGGTGTTCGCCCTGCCATACTAGCGTGCCGTGGGTCAGTGCTTCGGTGAAGATAATGGCGTCGCCGGCTTGGCTGTGGACCTCTTTGACGTACTCGCGGTGTTCTTCGTACAGGGACAGCTTCTCGGGCAGAGGGTAATTGGCTTTGTGGGACCCGGGTATGACTGCTAGACCGCCGTCGCCGGGGCCTTCGTCGGCTAGCTGGAATTCGACTGCGGTCAAGCCGCAGAACATCTGGCCGTATTTGAAGGTGTAGGTCTGCGAGAAATCTTGGCGCTCAACGCCGCCGCCGTGGAGGTAGTGGCCGCCGTCGCCTTTGTCCATGGCAATGAGCAAGGGGCCGTGGTCCAGGCGATAGCCGCCGCCGAGCAGTTCGTTGAGATAGGGCTGGATTTTGGCGTGGACGAGTAGGTCGCGAAAAGGCTCGCAGTGCGGGCGTTCCCATTCCAACATGCCCTCCATCCACTTTTGCTTGTTCGCGCCGCCGAGGACTTTGGAGTCTCCTTCAAGGGTGCGCTCGGTTTGGAAAAAGCGGTCGGCGTGGGCGTCGATGGCGGCGTTGCAGCGCTCCACTTCCTCTTGGCTCAGCACCCCTTTGAGGTGGACGAAGCCTTTGAGGTCGAAGAAGAATTTATCGTCGTCGTTCATAGGGCTTTGGGTTCGCTTTTAGTGCGGCGGTCGGAGGAGGGCTTGTTGCTCTGGCGTCATGTCTTGGACGTAGGGCGGATACGATACTTCGGAGATAGGAGGGGTGAGGGTTTGGTAGCGCGGGCAGTAGGAATAGAGCAGGGTGCGGCGCTGATGGTCCGCTTGCCAGACTAGGGTGCCGTGAATGGTGGTTTCGGCGAAGATTACCGCGTCGCCGGTGCGCACGTTGACTTCGACGATTTCGTCTTGGAAAGCCTCGCAATCGCGCAGCGCTTCGGGGATTGGATAGTTGGCTTTATGGCCGCCGGGGACTACGGCCAAGCCGCCGTCGCCGGGGCCTTCGTCGGCTAGCGGGAATTCCACTAGGGTCAGGCTGTTGTAGATCTTGCCGAATTTCCAGTGATAGGTCAGCGAATAAGACAGCCGATCGAGTTGGCCGCCGTGGAGGTAGTGACCGGCGCAGCCTTGGTCCATCACAATTAATCGCGGCCGCGTGGCCATGTGATAGTCGCCGATTATTTCGCGCAAGTAGGGTTTGAGGCGAGGGTGTACCATCAATTGGCGGAAGGGCTCGCAGTAGGGCCGCTTCCAGGCGACCATCTCGTCACTCCAGCGCTGCCGGATGTCGCTGGCCAAGGCTTTAGACTCGCCTTCAAAGCGGCGTTCGTGGACCTCGATTTGGTCGTCGTAGTGATCGATGGCTTCGTTGCAGCGGCGGATGGTGTCTGGATCGACGACATCTCTGAGGATGAGATAGCCATTGAGGTCGAAGAAATACTTTTCGTCGTCTGTCATGCTCTACCTCTTAGAAATAGGACAGGCGTGGTGACATGCTGGATACCAATATCTGCATATATGTCATCAACGAGCGGGATGATCGAGTAGATCACTCCGACACTGGTTTCGAGCTGTCCAGCGCCTTCTGGAGAGCGGCGGTCAGGACCTCGGGTTCATCCGTACCGATGCGGCAGGTCTTGCCGCTCTTCATTTTCAGCTCCACCGCCTCCAGTCCCGAGACATTGTAGAGCCAGCCGTGGGGCGTCAGGCGAATGCCCCAGCCGTAGATCCAGGAGTTTTTTACCGGCCGGCAGGTGTCGATTTGATCGAGGGGGAAGCGCTTGCGGATCAGGCCGATGCCAAAGCGAATGCGGAGGTGCTCGGCGTCGATCTCGACGGTCAGGCTGGCGAATAGGGATAGGACCACCACCATACTGCCTAAGATTAGCCAAGCGGCGGTGGCTATTCCGGCCAGCCACGCGGGCAAGGCGGCCAGCGGTATGATGGCGGCCGTGGTGACGACGATGACTGTGCCAAACTGGGTGTGGCGATAGGTGTTCATTGCATCTGTTCCTGCCAGGGTTTGATCCACAGGCCCGCCAGTTTGCCGTCTTGGTCGAGGACGACGCGCACTTCGGGTGATGCGGTACTGTACCGGCCCTTGAAGCGGTAGGCCAGCAGGTGCGGTTGGCTCTCCGTGAACCGGGTTTCGACGAAGTCCAGACCCTCAAAGGTGCCGAAGAGCTGCCGGTTTTTCTGGTGGAGGTGGCGTTGGATCTCCGCGGTGAAACCCTTGCGAACGCTCTCGGTAGCCTCCTCTGATCCCAAGGCTTCAAAGCGACCCTGCTCGTGGGCTTGGAGGATCTGGGTGGCCAGTTGTTCGGCCTGATGGCGTTGTTCAGATTGGCCTGGTGCAAGTTGCTCGATGAGGGCATCGAGGCGGTTGCGTAGGGTGGGGTAGGAGACGCCGTAGAGTTTGGCCATGTCCTTGAGATTGCCGCCGCTCTGGAGAAAGCGGAGCACAAAGGTCTGATCCTCTGGGGCAAGGCGGGCCAACGGCGGCAGGTCAAAATCGCCTAGCACGGCCGTATCGCACTCGGTACAGTCTAGGCGGGCGACCTGCAGGGCCGCAGAACAAGCCGGGCAATGGGTAGGCAAGCGAGGGGTCTGTATTGGATTAGTATAATTCATTTTTATTCAATTAATTTTTAAATAAGTTAAAATTATATTTTATTTTACGCAATGATAATTTTTAAATATACAATTGAGCACGCGCTTTGATTTCCAGTTACAAAATCAACATTTCTTGACCTAGGGAATTGGCTGTGTTATGCATTGTAAACACATACATAACGCATACATTGCAAATGTATTTTACTAAGCGGAAGCACGGCTCCAGTTAGAAGGCCGCTTAACCCTAGCAGTCCGTCCCCAGAATTGGGGACGCTACTCCCTCTCTTGAAGGATATCATACTATGATTCTGATAAATCCCTTGAATCAAGGCTTTGTGACCATGAGGAAGCTGGTGCTCGTTTTCGTTGCGGTGTCCATTTGCGTGCCTTCTCTCCAGGCCCAAGATCAACGGCTCGAACTGCCAACCTATCACCTGACCGTCGATCCCGCCGACCTGAGTGCCCTTTACGAGTCCCCCTACAGCAATGTCCGCCATCCCGCCCAATTTTCCTTCGCGGGAGAGGTTCTCGAGTGCGAGGTGCGATTCCGGGGCGAAACGGCCCGCCTTTACCCAAAGAAAAGCTGGAAGGTCTGGTTTGAGGATTCAGCCAATCCGGTTGGAGTCAGGGAGCTCAACCTCAACGCGGAATACTCGGATTTCTCGTTGATGCGCAACGCGCTGGCCATGAGGTTGTATCAGTTCATCGGTCATCCAGCGCCGAATACCGAGCACATCAGCCTGATGGTCAACGATGACTTCATGGGCGTCTTCGTCCAGGTAGAGGAGCCTGATCAGGATCTTCTGCGGCGGTACGACTACGAGCGCGGAAGTCTCTACAAATCCGAGAATCACGGTGGGAGTACAGCGCCATTGCTGGATTACGACACCTACGTTTGGTCGTGGAACAAGAAGGTGGGAGGTGAATCCGACTATATCGATGGGCAGCGGCTATTCAATCAGCTTCTCTATCTGACGTACGAGGATTTTGCAGAGCGGATTTCCCTGCTGGTGGATGTGGAGAATGTGCTGCAATACTTTGCGGTCGCCTATGCGATCTCCAGTATAGACGCCGTGACGAAGAATACCCTGCTCTATTTCGACCCGAGCGGGCGCTTGCAGCAAATCTTACCCTGGGATCACGATGCTTCCTTCGGCAATTACTGGAACGGAGAATACAGGCCCTACTTTGAAACGGTCTCCGCACACCCCCATCTGAACCACCATCTTCTACTTCAGAGGTTGATGGAATACGACGCCTGGCGCGAGTCGTTCTGGAGCAAGGTCCGCTTCGTCATCGAGCACGGATTCGCCGCGGTGGAGGCCGAGATTGATTCAACGTACGAATTGATCAAGTCGGACGTTTATCTGGACGGAGCCAAGTTTGGCACCAACGCCGAATTTGACGATGAGATGTCGCGTCTGAAAGGCTTTCTGGCGGCGAGGAGATCGTTCCTGACGGATTTCCCCTCTGTCGAAAAGAATCTTCTAGCGGACTTGTACTGCTCCGATCCGTTTCCCTCGCCCGATGCCGATGATCGCGGCGTGGTGTTTCGAGCCACTTCGCGCAGCCCCCAGGCCGTCGTGGTCGAATACATCACGGATTTGTCGTCCTACGAGGCATGGGGAGAAGAGATCACGGTCCAGGAACTCGCGCTGTTCGACGATGGTCGCCACGATGATCTGCAGGCGGGGGATCTCGTCTATGGCAATCGTCTCGTGCTGCCCAAAAACTACACGGGCCTCGTGCCCTATTCTTTCAGGGCCGGAGGCTACAGCTATCCCTCCAACGGGCTATTCTACATCAATTACAGGGCCACGAAGACGTTCGCTTTGAATGTGAATCACGCCGGTATCGAGGAGTATCGACACTTGCAGATCGGAGACGTTCATCGGATACGCGATGAATATTTCATCGAGATCATCAATGCCGGTGAGTTGAATCTGAACCTTTCCTACTGCAGCTTTGAAGCAGGAGAGTATTTCAACCGCTTCATGTTCCCGCCCGGGACGAACATCGAGGCGGGCACCAGCCTGATCCTTTCCTCGAACAGAGATGCCGCCGGGGACCTGTTTCCGAACTCGCCCGTCTTCGGCAACCTTTTTTTCGCTGTCTCACTGGGCGACACGATGAAGCTGCTGACGCCCACACTGACGGTGATGACGGCCCGCGTCAACGAGACCTACAGCACTGTCGATCTTTCGATACCGTCCATTGTGATCAACGAAATCAACTATCATTCAGCGGATGATCTGGATACGAGAGATTGGGTCGAGTTGTACAATCCCAACGATGCTGCCGTCGATCTTTCCGGTTGGAACTTTCAAGACGACGATGACGACCATTCCTTTGTGCTACCCGGTGGGACGCTCATCGAGCCGCGCGGATTTTTGGTGTTGTGCCGAGATGGTGCGGCTCTCGAATCCCTCCTCGGGGTCTCTTGTGTCGGAGACTTCGATTTCGGATTGAGGAACAGTGGAGAACTGGTTCGCCTCTTCGACAGCGATGGATTACTGGTCGATTCTGTCACCTACCAAGACGACAGTCCGTGGCCGGTGGAGGCGGATGGCGATGGTCCTACGCTGGAATTGCTTCACTATAGCCTGGACAATGCAGACCCCATGCACTGGCGGGCTTCCATCCCGGTGGGGGGTACTCCGGGTCGGGCCAACAGCGTGCTGGCGCCACCTACATCTGTCGCGAGCGAGACGGACGAGGGCACACCGCGGTCGTTCAACCTCTTTCAGAACTATCCCAATCCCTTCAATAGCGAAACCCACATCGCCTTTCACCTACCGCGAACGGAGCATCTTTCTCTGGAAATCTTCAGCGTGACCGGCCAATTGGTGGCCATCCTGATGGAGGGCGTTTATCGAGCGGGCAGCCACCGGATAGCTTGGGACGGCCGGAACGATCGCGGAGAGTCCGCTGGCTCCGGGATATTCTTCTATCGGTTGAAGACGGAAACCTTGCAGTCAACGCGAACCATGGTCCTCGTCAAGTGACGCATGGCCCCTGTCTGATGCATAGGCGCGAAACTGTGTCCCGTTGACGACCAGCAGCGCGGTCTTCTCCTTCTCCAGTTAAGTAAATGATGTTACGCAGTACGTGGCCGGTGGTTGGTTTTCGGTCCGATTCTCTCTGGGATCGCGGGCAGGACGCCCTTGATTCGACGAGGTCGGTGGCCGTAGGGGGCGGTTTGAAACCGCCCCCTACTAGGGCAACAGTCTGGAGAGGAATAATTATGAACGAATTCGCATTGGCGGAGGATTTCCAGTTTGACGCGCAGGGTTTTCTCATGCTGCGCAACGTCTTTGACGCCGAGCGCTGTTGGGGCTACCTCGAAGAGCTTGAGCGGCTGTTTGCGCGCAAGTACGATGACCCTTGGCTGCGCGATGGGGTGCGCGGGCAGACGACGGTGCAGATCTCGGAAGGCCAGCGGCGGATTAACGGTCTGCCGCTGTGGACGGAAGTGTTTGACGAGGTCATCAGCTTTGCGCCGGCGGTGGAGCGCTTGCGGCGCTGGATGCAGCACCCCCAGCTCGTCAACACTTGGGCGATTGAGAAGACGGAGGGGACGCCTTGGGGTGGGTGGCATCGGGGGTTAAACCCGGATGATTACACCGTGCGCCGAGGGCAGATCCGCACGCGCATGTTGAACTGTGTGTACTTTCTGACGGACAACGATGAAGAAGACGGGTGCCTAACGGTGGTGCCCGGTGCGCACAAGTCGGAGATCGACCTGCCCATGGCCGAGTACCGGGGCCGCGATTTACCGGGTGCCGTGCGGGTCACTGGGAAGGCGGGGGATATGGTCATGTTCTCGGAGACGCTGCTCCACACTGGCGCAACCAAAAGCTCTTCCCGCCAGCGCACGAACCTCTATTTCAATTACATCGACGCCACCTACAACCCGGCGATGCGGGAACTGCTGGCGGGGAATCAAGGCAATGTGAATCACTACGTGTTTCCACCGGCGGTGCGCTCTCGCTTCGACGAGACTCAGCGCGAGCTTACGGAGTGGATGGAGTGGCAGCGCACGGCACCGGCGTCGAGCGGCTAAAGCAAGCGGTTAACAGGCGATAAAGGGGAATCACTTGACGAATATACCACCTTCTTTGCCAGAGGGGCTGCTGAGTGGCTTGGTGCCGCTCAAGCGGTTGTTGTTGGCCGCGGCCGACGCGCCGGTTGGCACCTTGGCCAATCGCAGTCCGATTGCGGTGCGGAGCGATATGGACCAGGAGGAGATTGCCTATATCTTCGCCGAGTACGATTTGTTGGTATTGCCGGTGGTCGATGATGTGGGGCGCTTGGTGGGCGTGGTGACTGTGGACGACATCTTCGACGTGATCGAAGAGGAGACCACCGAGGATATGTACGAGATGGCGGCCATTCCCTCGGAGGAGCGCACGGATCGCCCGGCTGCGGGCGTGGTGCGTCTGCGGCTGCCGTGGCTGTTGATTTGCTTGGGAGGCACTTTGCTCGCGGGCGCGGTGATCGAGGGGTTTGACGATACGCTTTCCAAGGTTATTGCTCTGTCTTTTTTCGTGCCGGCGGTTATGGCTATGGGCGGCAATACGGGGATCCAGACTGCCACGGTGACTGTGCGGAGCTTGGCTATTGGTCAGGGGCAATGGGGTTTGGTGGGACGCGAATTGCGGGTGGCTTTGGGTTTAGGGGTATTCTGGGCGTTTTGGCTTGGGGGGTGGCTAGCTGGTGGACCGGCGATGCGCTTTTGGGGGGATGCGTGGGGTTGGCGATGGGGCGGCGGTGGTGTTGGCGGCGGTGATGGGTGCGGTGGTGCCGTTGGTTTTTCGCCGTATTGGGGTTGATCCGGCTGTGGCTTCGGGGCCGCTGATCACGACGCTTAACGATGGGTTGTCGCTGCTGCTGTATTTTGGGATTGCGGCGTTTTTCTTGTGAGGGTGGATGATGAGGATGGGTTGATCCTGATAGGGGCTGGTAGGAAACAAACCGTGCTCCGGACACTCTTGAAGACTTGCAAACGATCATCGGGGTTTTACCTGATCTTTGCATGCGCTTAGCGCCTCATATTTTATCGGTGCGATCCAATGCAATCGTTGAGGACAGTGCATGTGAGCTAATCTTCACACTCCTGTATACTACCCAACCCATTTATAGAGTGAGTTCACACAAGTGCATCAGAGGTGGGAACCGGTGGCCCGCAAATTGCAGTGGTACCGGCATCTTTGCAATGCGCTCAGCGCCTTGACAGAGAATCCCCCAAAGGGCCTTATTTTACTGGATACGTTAGTTATGCAACCTAGGCAGCTTTCTCTATTTCCCAGATCACCAGCCATTATGCCAAGCACGATCCGTGAAAAACTTATCACGCTGCTCGCCGAGGATCTCGATTTCCATTCGGCCAACAGCAACTATGCGTCACATCAATTTCATTCATTTCCAGCAAAATATCCGCCTCAACTGCCCCAGAAATTCATCGCCGCGTTGACCGAACCTGGAGATGCGGTGCTTGATCCTATGATGGGGTCCGGCACGACACTGGTCGAAGCATTATTGGCAAAACGCCAGCCTATCGGTTTTGACACAGACCCCTTGGCCATTCGGATCACGAAGGTAAAGACAACGCCGCTCGATAAGTGGAAAGTACTGGAAGCAGGTAATGCAATCCTTACCAAGGCGCACCTACTGTCTCATGATCAACGTCATCTATTAAGAGAGGAATATCGTCAAGATTGGGACGTCAGTACCGCCAAGTTTGTAGAGTATTGGTTTGACAAAGAGACCCAGAGCGATCTATGCGTACTCATGAAAGAGATTCGTCGAATCTCGGATGAATCCGACACTCAGTTGAGTTCCGCCGAAGCTCTGGTAGCATTTTTCGAGATCGTATTCTCCGCGATTATCATCACGAAGTCAGGTGGTGTTTCTTTGGCGCTCGACTTAGCCCACACCCGACCACACCGAGCGAAGATTATATACAATATGAAAGGTGATCTTCTTTGGGGAAAAGAACAATTACACCAGCAGCGCTCTCGGCTCCAATTCGTATCAAAGAAGCTGCGGTCAGTATTTGACGAATTTTCTGATCGATTTCATAGAAATATCGCCAATCTACCACTCCCGGAGCCTGATTATCTACAACCCGTTATCGAATATGGTGACGCGCAGAGATTGTCTTTATCTGACGATTGCATCGATTTGATTGTTACCTCTCCACCATATGCGTCCAATGCGATTGACTATATGCGCGCCCACAAATTCTCTCTGGTTTGGATGGGATTTTCGGTAAATGATCTTGGCAAAAGGAGAAGTCAAACGATTGGTGGCGAATCAATGGCTGGTGTGGTTTTCGACGACCTGCCTTCTGATACCCTTAAAGTTGTAGAGGAAGTTGCGGAGCGTGATTCCAAGAAAGGGAAAGTGTTACACCGGTATTACTCCGAAATGACCCGTGTGCTACGTGAGATGTATCGCGTTCTCAAGCCTGGGAAGGCTGCAATTGTAGTGGTAGGAAGTTCCATTATGCGCGGACGCGATACCGAAACGGGTCATTGTTTAGCCGATATCGGACGCGCGATAGGATTTGATGTTCCCGCTATCGGGATCAGAAATTTGGACAGAAACCGTCGCATGCTCCCGGCTGGCGCTACGCTCAATCAGTCTTCTCAGATTCAACAGCGTATGCATCAAGAGTATGTAATCGGCTACGTCAAACCCACAAAGGTTGAAATCTGATGGATGAAATCGTAAAACTACGTGAGCAATTTCAACGGGCAGTCTGTCTAGAAGTGATATTCTTGAAGGATTCGAAGTATGGTCAAACACCTAGCATTGCCGATATCAGTAACAGCCTCAGCCGCTCGTTGGCATGTAGCATTACTAATGCATTAGGTTACCCTGTTAGCACTGACGAAATCAAACCTCAGACTGCTGGCCGTAATTTCGAGACAGTCGTCAGAGATTATGTTCAATCGGCCATGAAGGTCCTTGCCCATCTGCGTCCGGCCGACTGGATATATTCTGTCCATAGTGATATATCGGAATTTGTCCAATATCGGCATTTAGCCGCGCTGAAGGAGTTAATCAAAAAAGATAAGGACGTTCATACAGCACTAGGTGATTATGTAGTCACATCGGATGTCCTTGTTGCGCGCAGCCCTGTTACGGATGAGACTATCAACCAGCATAACGAGATTGTAAATCAGAAAGATATAGCGTACTTAACCCCGTTACGTCAGACGAATCATCAGATTTCTACCCCAATATTACATGCTAGTATTTCATGTAAGTTGACAATTCGCAGTGATCGGTCACAGAATGCCCGTACGGAAGGCTTGAACCTGATCCGGAACCGCAAAGGCCATACCCCCCATATCGTTGTAGTGACGGCCGAACCGATGCCGACACGGATTGCATCTCTGGCATTAGGGACTGGTGATATTGACTGTGTTTACCATTTCGGCCTTAATGAACTTATGAAGGTCGCTAAGGACAGTGAAAACGAAGCTGTGCAAGACTCTTTAGAGACAATGGTGGTAGGTGGTCGCCTCCGCGATATAGCCGATTTACCCTTTGATCTGGTCGTTTAGGCTAGCGGCGGTGATGGGTGCTGTGGTGCCTTTGGTTTTCCGCCGCTTAGAGATCGATCCGGCCGTGGCTTCGGGGCCGCTGATCACGACGCTTAACGATGGATTGTCTCTGCTGCTTTATTTTAGGATTGCTGCGTTTTTCTTGCAGGGGTGGAGGTGACTATGGACGTGACTAGCTTCGAAGCAATTCCGGGCTAGGTATGTACCGACCGGCAATCTTCTAGCAGTTAGTACGTTTGCTGCCGACATTTAAGATGGCGTTACGGTATTATTGATCTCTGCATTTCTAATGGAATGGCGTCTCATTCTTGCTTCGCCCCAGACCGTATTCCTTTAGCTATGCAGTCCTCAATAAGAGAGGAAAAAAAATGAGTTCAGCAAGACACTGTGGCATTTGTGGTGAACTTCTCACGGATAGGAATGATAGCAGGGAACATGTGATTCCGAACGCTCTCGGCGGTAGGAGAGTCGTACGTGGTTTCCTATGTGGCCCATGCAACAACCAGACTGGAGACGAATGGGATGCTCCGCTCGTGAGGAAGCTACAACCTTTCTGCATTCTTCTTGGAGTACGCCGTACCAGAGGTTCCGTTCGACCCATGCAGTTTGACATGGCAAAATTCTCGTTGACCGATCAACACTCGCGAACTAATTCCGCCCTAGCGGCAATGTTTGCAGAGGAGAACATCGAGAAGGTTGTAATGTATCCTGATGGCCGAATGACGCCAGTTCGGCCTACGCACTCCGAGGAGAAAGTCGGTTCAACGCGCCGGATACGGCTCATCTGCCGTTCAAGGGAAGAGGCACATAAACGATTGAGAGATTTGCGTCGAAAATACCCGCAGATCGATGATGACGATGCCGAGGTAACCGTGACGGAAGAGAGGGCCTATGTGCCACATTTTCTTGGTTGGGAGCTCCGCATAGGTGAGTCGGAGGAGGGGCGTGCGATCACGAAAGCCGCTCTCGCCTTGGCAGTTGACGCCGGAATAATAGCAAGTGAGTGCGAGAAGGCTATGAAGTACTTTGAAGACGATGACGAATCGTGTCTTTCCTTCTTTTACGATTATGATCCAATAACGAACCGTGTTGAAGGGATGCCCTTACATGCCGTGTATGTTCAAGGGGACCCCGAAGATGGTCACTTGATCGGTTATGTAGAACTGTTCGGGTGCCTCAGATTCGGTGTGTGCTTGTCAGCGACATATCGGGGTGGGCGGTTTAGTAGTAGTTATGCCATTGACCCTACAACCGGCAAGGAAGAGGATGTAGAAATCGATTTTCGCTGTGGGCCGGAGCAAATCCAGGCCATGCGTGAAGGTTTCCTGTTCCCGTCAGTGGAGATTCGGACAGCAATCGAAAAGATCATGCCGACCATTCTGCGGTTAGCTGAAGAGAGAGAACGGGAGCGGGTCATTAAAGAGGCAGTAGAACACGCTAGTAGGAACCTCAATGTGGGGGAAGATAGATCCTTTGAGCCGAGACATGCGAAGCGAATTGCGGAGCTAATTATGGAGATTATGACACCTTATTTGATCCACCAGTTTGAAAAGAACCGGATTTGATGAAAATGCTTATTTAAGTGAAATTTCTTGATTTTTTCACTAAAATAACTATTTTCATCGAATGATGAAATCCGCTGAAATAGTGAAAGAGATAGTGTTCGCGGCTGCGAACACTATCCGCGACCTACTCGGCCATGTGCCGAACTTGGAGATCGATTCGGTCGATTATGAGGCGCATATCGGACACGACCCAATCGATTTACGGATCGCTTTAAGCCGTGACGGCATCAATTATGCGCTCATCATCGAGGTGAAAGCGAATGGGGCACCGCGCTTTGTCCGTTCCGCGATCTATCACCTCAGAGACTATGTCGCGCATGTGGATGCCGGCCAGCGTTTGATTCCGATGCTTGTCAGCCCCTACCTGTCCCCAGAGTCGCGGGCGATCTGCACCGATCACAATGTCGCTTATCTCGATCTTTTCGGGAACGCCCATCTCGCTTTCGATGGTATCTATATCGATCGAGCCGTCGCAGATAAGCCGAAAGCCGAAAGCCGTGCGCTGCGGTCGATCTTCAACCCGAAGGCGGCCGCTATCTTGCGCGTTATGCTGCGCGATCTAGACCGCGCATGGCGCGTCACCGACTTGGCCGAAAAAGCCAATGCGAGTCTTGGTCATGTGAGCAATGTGCGCAAAGCTCTACTCGAACGGGAATGGATCGAAAAACGGGCTGACGGCGTCGTCCTCGTCCAGCCGGATGCGCTCTTGAAAACGTGGCGTGAAAACTATCGCCGTCCATCCGGCCATAGCATCACCGGATACACGCATCTCCACGGCAAGCAGTTCGACGAACAATTGTCAAGAGCACTTAATCCACATCCGCAGCGCCCGCGCACTATCTACTCATTGCATTCCGCCGCCCAATGGTTCGCGCCCTTTGGTCGGGACGGCACACATACTTTCTATGCTGACGAATCTGGTGCTCAATTTTTGCAAGAGGCGTTGAAACTGACGCCTGTCACAAAAGGAGCGAATGTTGTCTTGAATATCCCCAAGGCCAAGGATGAGAGTCTGTTCGACGACGCCATCGAGCCAGCGCCGGGCATATTCTGTACCAGTCCGATCATCACGTATCTTGATCTGTGGAACGGCAATGACCGCGACCGTGAAGCTGCCGAATATATAGCCAAGGAGTGCTTTCCGTGGCTAGAATAGAACCTCAATCCGCCAACGATTATGATGACCGCACCACAGCGGCGGTCAAATCCGTACTAGTCGAAATCGGGCAGATTCTGGGCAGCTTTAAAGGCAAGTTCGCGGTGGTCGGCGGCGCTGTTCCCTGGCTGTTGTTGAGCGAATCCGACATGCCCCACATCGGCACCGCAGACGTGGACCTCAGTCTCAATGCCGAGGCCCTAGGCGATGGAGAATACGTCCGGCTTGTCGAGTCCCTTCAGGAGCAAGGATACAATCAGCGGGAAGATATGCGCCGGTTTCAGCTCGTGCGTACTGTGCCCGCCCGCGACGGCGGGTCTGACATCAACGTCGTCGTGGACTTTCTCATGCCGCGCGATGTTGAGATCGTGAAGAACACCCCACCGCTCATTAGCAATTTCGCCGTACAGCGAGCCGACGGTGCCAACCTTGCGCTCAAATTTTATCAGATGGTCGCCATCGACAGCGAGATGCCCGACGGCGGCCACAATCGCGTGCACATTGCCGTGGCGTCGATTCCGGCGCTGTTGGCTATGAAAGGATACGCCATCGCCAATCGTCAGAAACCCAAGGATGCGTACGACATCTACTTCTGCATCCGCAACTTTCCAGACGGTCTCGACGCTCTCGTCGCGGAGACGAAGCCACTCCTTGAAGTCGATACGGCAAGAGAAGGCTATCTACTGATCGAGGGAAAATTCCGTGACGTGGATGATTTCGGACCGAGCAGTGTGAGGAAATTCGTGGAAGGTTCCGATGCGCTTGGCGAGCGCACTGCGGATCAATGGCAACAGGACGCTTTCGGACAGGTCAATGCTTGGCTTATAGAGCTTGGCTTGAAGTAATCCATGACCACGAGTCGTAGGCCGCTTGCAATTGGTATCTCAGAGTAAGTAAACCACAGTGAAACTAATCATCACCAACGACGACGGCATAGAAGCAGAGGGCTTGGAGACCCTGGTCCACTTGGCGTCGCGGTGGGGCGAGGTCGTCGTTGTCGCGCCAGCCGAGCCTCAGTCCGGCATTGGACATCAGTTGACGACTGATAGGCCCATTCGCGTGGATAAACTGACGGAAGAACGCTACCGGATATGGGGCACGCCGGCCGACTGTTCCCGTTTGGCGCTCAACTGCCTAGCGTCCGACGGGGACTGGGTGCTCTCCGGGATCAATCACGGCGGCAATCTTGGGGTGGATGTGTACGAATCCGGCACGGTAGCTGCCGCTAGGGAAGCTGCTATTCACGGTTGCAAGGCCGTCGCCCTGTCCCACTATACCGTAAAGGGCCGGTCGGTCGATTGGCTGCTGGCCGCCGAACGGCTGCGGCCGGTTTTGGATGACGTGCTAAATGGGACGCTGGAAGCTGGATACTTTCTGAATGTGAATCTGCCCCATCCCGAACACAACCGGACGTGCTTGGAAACGAAATGCGCCCCGGTGGACACACGCCCCCACAGAACCACCTTCTCGCAGACCGGCGACGGCTTTCTATACACCGGAATCTATCAGGAGCGCTGGCGACAACTCGGCAGCGATGTGGATCTCTGTTTCAAGGGGTATATTTCGCTGTCGAAAATCGCCGTTTAAAGAGGTCGCATCGTCAGCCTAAATTCCACTAGATGACAACGACGGTCGCAGGACAGGAGACCAAAGCAACAGGGAGACAGGGATAATGCCACGGCGAGTTGCCATTGTTGGTGGGGGCATTTCAGGGCTGGGTGCCGCATGGGCACTGCACCATCACCCGGACCGTTTTGATTTCCGACTGTTCGAGGCTAACGAACAGATTGGTGGAAACGCAATTACCGCCGATATGCCGCAGGATAGCGGCGGCTCAATCCCCTTCGACATCTCCGTGACCGCCTGCATTCCCTCGGTATATCAGCACATCCTGTTGTTGATGCGCAAGTTTGGCATCGAATTGATCGATACCCGGTTCAGCTACAGTGTGAAATACCACGGCCGTGTTTACGCCCACGATTTCGACTCTGACATCAGACGCGAGTTGCAGGCCGAAATTGCAAAGTTCCAACGCATCTTGAGGTGCCTGCACTGGTTTGGCCGACTGACCCGCTCCCGGTCGAGGTTGCTAAACGTCCTCAATCCGTTCAACTACATCAGCATGGGGACGGTGCTCAACTTGGCTGGTTTCTCTGGGGACTTCAGGTACAAGATCCTGAAGCCCATGTTCGTCAACTTCCTGATGGCGACGAATGTGTTCGATATGCCTGCGTCCCTTTTTTCGCGGTACTTGGAGTTCTTTGATATCGAAGTCGCCACAACCATGCAGACGTGGGACCAGGGCACGCGACGAATCTACGAGAACCTGTCCGCTAGTTTCCGCGACAAAATTTACCTCAACCGGCCCGTCCGAAAGGTGTATCGCCAGTCATCCCGCGTCGTGATCGAGGACGGAGACGGCGTCGAGGAGGTTTTCGACGAGGTGATCTTCGCGTGCAATGCGAACCAGACCTTGAGCATCCTCGACAAACCCACGTTCTTGGAACGCTACATTCTCTCGTCGATACGTTACGAAAGCGAACTTCACAATCATACCGTCGTGCATTCGGATTCCTCGGTTCTGCCGGATAGCGAAGTGAAGCCCTTGGAAACGCGGAGCAATCACATTGAGCAATACGGCGCTAGGCCGGACAACTATGAAATCACGTACATCATGCACAACCAGCAGCCGTGGGCAAAAAGGTCCGACAAACCCTGTTTGGTGACCTACAATCCGATCAGCAGAATCGATGAAAAGAAGATCGTCAAGAAATGGTGGTTCCAGCACATCGTACACGACGTGCGACACGTTGTGTTGCTCGTCTCTTTGTTCCGTTTTGTCCAAGGTAGGAGACGGACTTGGCACTGCGGTGCCCATACGCTGATAAACAGCCAGGAAACCTGCCTTGTCAGTGGGCTTGCCGCCGCAACGCAGATCGGCGCGGATTATCCCTTCGACGATCCCGAGGCAAAACGGGTTTTCAACTATTACGGAAGTATCATGTATGGTTGGCGATTCAGGAAGGCGAAGGGTTGAATATCCCACTGAGATTCATCGCTTTGACCTCTGGGCTATGTTGCAAACTGAAAGCCGAATTGTCCCATTAGTACATAGTGTAGATATTATACTTAAACGAATAAACAACGGCCGACTAGGAGCATTATGGATACACTTCCACCATTCCCGGAAGGGTGGTTTTTCGTAACGACACGCAAGACCCTACTGGGAGAAAAACTGATCGAGAAAACTTGGATGGGAGAAGAAATCGTCGCTTGGTGCGACGGGGAAGGCCGCATCTGCGTGGCCGACGCGATGTGTCCACACCTTGGCTCGCATCTGGGCCCGACGGTCGGCGGTATGGTACGCGACGGGTGCCTTGTTTGTCCCTTTCACGGATTCGAGTTCGATACGACCGGCCAATGCGTGGCCACGCCGAACGCCCCGGCCCCCAAGGCCGCGAAACTGAAAGTATATGAGACGCGGGAGATCCTCGGCTTGGTCTTCGCTTGGTATGGAAGCAACGGTCGGCCGGTGCAGTGGGATCTTCCCGATGATCCACCTATCGCTGCCGAGTGGGGAGAGCCGGGATTCCGGAGCCTTCGGTTCCGCGGCCATCCCCAAGAAACGGCTGAGAACTCCGTGGACTTTGGGCACCTGCGCTACGTACACGGCTACGACAATGTGAATCCGGTCGGTTCGGTAATGGTAGATGGTGCCTACCTGAAGAGTTGCTTCGATTTTCGGCGCGTTTGCAGGATCCTAGGTGTAAAGTACCTCGTGTACGACATTTCGGTCGTTACCCATATTCACGGGCTGGGCTATTCCTTGGTCGAAATCCACGAGAAAACCATTGACATGCGCGCGAGATTGTGGGTACTGCCTACACCGATCGACGGCACCTTCATTGATCTGGTACTCGTCAGCCAATTGCAGGAAATCCGCAAGCCCCGTCGATTCATCACGGGTCTGGGTTTCCTGCCGATTAAGTTGCGCCAAAGGCTGATGAGTTACATTCTGCTTTCACAGCAAAAACGGGATGTCCTGGAGGATGTGGTGATCTGGGAACGGAAGCGGTATCAAACTCTCCCCAGGTTGTGCCGGGCGGACGGACCCATAGGGAAGTACCGCCGCTATTGTCGGCAGTTCTATCCCGATCTGACGATCGCTACGGAAAGTGGGGACTCGACCTAAAGAGGCTTGCGAGCCAAGAAACAGTACAGCGGCGTAAAGATACCCGACTTGCCGCCCGCGATATAAGCCTCCGCGGTCCGATCCAAGAGTCGGATGACTTCCGCGGAGCCCTTCGGAAAGAGCCGCAGTACTTCAGCCAGCTTCAATCCTGTGATGACCGCTTTACGGCCCCACGGAAGCCTGCGCAAGGCGTTTCCGACCGTCCCATGGCGACTCTCCATGGGTTGATACCAAGGTGTGGAGGGTCCTTCCTGGATCGCCCGGTCCATCCCTTCCATGACTTGGAATCCCGCGGCTCCGAGCGCGTGATTCACTTCCCCGAAGGTGGCGATGTCCCTCAGCGCAATGCCGCGCATGAGATCCTCCTTGATGGCCCGATGCCGGTCGTCCTTCGGATCGAACTTGCCCGTCAGACACATTTCCTGCCCCCAGAACAGGGCCCCGGGTTTCAGCACGCGGAATACTTCTTCGAAGGCGCGTTGCTTGTCCGGTGCATGGCATGTTGACTCCATGGCATAACCCCGGTCGAAGGTGTCGTCCTCGATGGTGCTCATGTCCATGAAGCTGCACGTCTCGAAATCGACCATGTGATCAAGCCCCGCCTCGGCGTTCAACCTCTTCGCCTCTTCCAACTGGATCTCATTGATGTTGATTCCTACAACCCTGACACCAGCCTCACGGACGACGCGGCGCATGGGGGCACCGACTCCACAACCAATGTCGACCACCGTCATACCCTGTTGCAGCTCCAACTTGGAAATCATCAGCCGCTGATGCCGGACCTTGGACTCCTCCAGACTCTCATAAGGCGTGAGGGGCGCGAAGTGCAGGGACTGGCCCCAGCCCCACACCATGAACCCGCTGCAAAGGTCGTAATAGTCTTTCACTGTTTCCGCGTGATCGTACCCGCCTGCGCCATCGGGCTCCAGTGCCGCCCGGTCGAGCCAGCCGTCGAAGTGCTGCACCCGACGTGCGACGCCCGATCCCCGGTACGCATCTCTCAGCTCTCTCGATAGTTTGCACAGCCGCATTTCGTGGTGTTTCCTCTTGGCTCCACAAGGAGCCAAGTCGTCAGGTGAACAGCTCCCGTCTCTGCTGGGAGATACGGAACTTCAGCTTCTTGCTCGGTTTCAGCGACGGGAACGGATTGAAACGAAGCTTGTGCTTGTACTTCGCTGGCGACACCTCAATCGTGAAGTAGTGCGCCAGCATCAGCAAGTTGGCCGCCAGATGCAGCTCCATCCACCGGGTGCCGAGACACTTGTGCGTGCCCAGCCCGTACGGGGCGTACCCGGGGTTGCGATGCTCATGGCGCGACGGCAGGTAGCGGTCGATGTCGAACTTGTAGGGGTCGGGAAAGACCTCGCTCATGTAATGCGTGGCAGTCATGGCGATGTGGATCCGTTCCCCTATGGGCAGCTCGTAGTCCTCGACCACGCACGTATTCATCACGTTCCGAATGGACATGGAGACGATCGGGTACATGCGCATGCACTCCATGAGGAAGCGGTGGGTAACGTCGATGTTGGCGGGGGTGAAATCCTCTCTCTCGGGGTCTCCCTTGGCGAACAGGGCATCTGCTTCGGCCTGGATTCTGGCGTAGAGGTCGGGCTGCGACGCCATGGCGTAGACTACGAGGCTGAACGTATCGCCGAGGTACACGCTGGCAATCAAGGCCGCGGAAAAGGCGAACAGCAGGTTGGACTCCGGGAGAAACTGCGGGTCGCTCGCGTGCAGGCTGAGGTAATCGTCCACCAGGTCCCGTGGGCTGTCCGCCCGTTGGGCGGGGGTATGGATGTCCTGGACCCGCTGCATCAGTGTGGCCAAGACTTTCGCCCGGCGTCTCATGCCCGGGGTGTTCAGCGTGAATCTGGGCAGGAGCTTGGCGACGTGTACGCTGAGGGCCCGTTCCTTGTACACCATCAGGTCGTCCATTAGGTCCTGGGTATCGACGCCGATTAACAGTGGGGAGAGCTGGGCGTTCACCATCTCCCGGCACATGGACGTGGCGCGGTATGAGTCCCCAACCGTCAAGCTCGCCATGTACT
This sequence comes from Candidatus Latescibacterota bacterium, assembly GCA_965116675.1. Classification (GTDB taxonomy): domain Bacteria; phylum Latescibacterota; class UBA2968; order UBA8231; family UBA8231. The sequence goes on along the minus strand of OZ220721.1, from coordinate 3,085,026 downwards.
TGCGCCCCCGATTGTAGAGCTGGTCCAGCTGTCCTCCCAGCCTCGCGGCAGAATAGGCGGGCGACAGGGACTTGCGAAGCCGGAAGTGATCGGCTCCGTCTAGGGCGGGCAGGACGCCGGACGCGCCGTAGACCTTCTCGAAGTCGCTGAAGTAGTCCCTGGCTCTCAGGTACATGCGCCCGCGCTTGTGTACCCAGCGGTTTGTCTCGAGTCCGGCCAGGAAGGTCATGGGCTCCGAGAAGGGAGGGCGGATCTGGAACACCGGACCGTACTCTTCCGCAAGGCTCCCGAAGAGCGCGTTCAGGTTGCCGTCTCGAACATGCGGGTTCAGCAGCAGCTTGGGCAGCGAAACCGTCGGAATCTTCCTGGCAAGGGCAGGACGTCGAAGGGCTGGGACGGCGAGGTTCTGAGAGACCGCAGAGGCGAGGGAGCGGCCGATCAGGTCCATTCTGCAGATGAACTCGATGCGCTGCTCCGCCTCCTCGTCGAGCTGGAATATGAAACGAAATACGTCGCAGGTATTGACGAGGCAGATAATGATGACATCTCTCGGATCGGGAATCTCGTCGGTGAAGATGACTCTGCTGATACGCGTCCTTATGAACTGGCCTGCAGTGCCCTCCTCCGACTTGCCGTACAGTTCCCCATGCCAGACGGTAGGCGCCAGTGTCCAGAATTCACCGTCGTGATATTCTAGGAGCTTCAGGTCAACGAGGCGGTCCAGAACCGCATCAATGATCGATTCCGCACGGGGAGCGAGCCGTTCGATCCAGTACTGGGCGTTCCGTTGAACAGATTCGGCTGCGATTTCTTTCAGAATGGAGTCTAGGGCAGGTCTCCCCGTTTCTGTCTCGTCCACGAGTAACAGGGATTCCATGTCCGTGTCGATGCGCGATCTGAGTGAAAGCTCCGCGAGCACGGCACCGACCACGGCGCAGTTCAAATGCCAGCCGGGGACCTGGTGAAAGTAGCCAGTTTCCTCGTTGAGGAGCATCAGGATGAGCTCTTCGGTGAGACTTAGCGCTTGGGTCGTCAAATCCTCGGTAGTATTAGCCATAGGTTTCTGCCTCCCTGTATCATGAAGTGCATTACTCGGTACCGGCGCCGGAACGGCCCCGAGAAGCAATCAGACGCAGATGGATGGTGTAAAGCGCGGGAACGATCATCATGAGTATAGCCGTAGTAATGAGAATGCCGCAACCGAGCGAGGCGGCAAAGGGGATCAGGAACTGGGCTTGGATGGCACGTTCCAGAATAAGGGGAGTGAAGCCGAGGAACGTAGTCACGGAAGTGAGCATGATCGGACGAAAGCGCCCCTTGGCGCCCTCCACGACCGCCGTCCTCGCCAAGGTGCCTTCCCCGATTTTCTGATCGATGAAATCGATCATGACTAGGGAATCGTTCACGACCACCCCGCTCAGGCCGAAGATACCCATGAAAGATACGGCACTCAGGGCTACTCCGAGGACCCAGTGCCCCAAGATCACGCCGATGAACCCGAAGGGGATGACGGCCATGATGATGAACGGCTTTGTATAGGATCGGAGGGGGATGGCGAGTAGCGCGAAGATCAGGAGCATGGCAATCGCAAATCCGCGATACAGCGCATCTAGGGATTCGAGCTGCTGTTGTTGTTCCCCTCCGAAGCTGTATGTCAGATCCGGGTGCAGGGCGGTCAGATCCGCGAGGATCGAATTGGCCAGGATGTCGTTGGCTTCGTCGCCTGAAATCACCGAAGCATCCACGTCCGCAGTGACCGTGACGACGCGCTGGCCGTCCTTCCGTCGAATGGCCGGCGGCGACACCCCCGGGTTCAGGGAGGCCACACTCATGACCGGGACCTCGGCCCCGCCCGGCGTACGGAGCAGGTATCCTTCGACATCGGTGATGGATTTTCGTTCATCGGAGGGCAGGCGCACATAGACCCGGACCTCTTCCCGGCCGCGCTGCACCCGAACGGCCTCTGCGCCGAAGAACGCCGCCCGCGCCTGCCCCGCCAGCTCTTCAAGCGTTAGACCGAGGGTGTGCGCTTCCGGCCGCAATTCGAGCTGTATTTCCGGGATGCCTGGGGTGTGATCCGAGCGCACGTCGTAAACGCCTCCCACGCCGCGGAGCCCATCGGCCACGGAGTCTGCAATCCGGGCAAGGCGCTCCGGGTCCGGATGCGACAACACGGCCTCCACCGGGTTGCCCAAGTCGAAGACCTCGCCGCTGAAGGTGATGCCGCGTACGTAGGGCAGCACACCCACTTCCTCCCGCCATGCCTGCACGACCTCTCCGGTGGAAATCTCTCTCTGTTGGGCGCTCAGGAGTTTGAACTCAATGGTGGCGATGTTGGCTTGCGGATTGAGGGTCGGCTCTGGATTGAGCCCGCCCTCGAGTCTTGAGCCCTGTCCGACGGTCACCGTTACGCCGGTCAGCAGCGGTGGCGCGTCCCCGGGCCGGCCGCGCGAGAGTCGTTCGATGACCCGGTGGCCTGCGGCCTCCAGTTCCTGCGCCACTTCGTACGTCCTCGGAGCGGTCGCCCCATCGGGCATCTCCAGGACGACCGTCGCGATATCCCCCTCCACGTCAGCGGCCAGCGTGGTAGGAACAATCCCCGCGGGCAACAGGGAGATGCTCAGCACGAGCATTCCCACAGTCCCCGCCATCGTCACCGCGGGCTGGTCGGTGGCGAACTGCAGGGCCCGATCCAGCGGGCCTTGGACGAACCTGTTCAGCAGCGCGTCAACTCGCCCTTGGAGCCGCGCGAAGAACCGGTCGAAGGCATTGGCCGGCACCCACTCCGGGCCGTGCAGGTGGGACAGGTGGTTGGGCAGCACCAGCAGCGATTCGATTAGGGAAATCAGCAGCATGGCGATCATGATGATCGGTAGGGCCCGCCACACCTCACCGACGCCGCCGGGAATGAACAGCAACGGGACGAAGGCCACCACCGACGTCAGAACTGCGAACGTCAACGGCACCTTGATCCGCCGTACGCCGCGGATCGCGGCTAGGACCCCGGGTGTTCCCCGCTTGCGTTCGTATCGAATGTGCTCGGCCACGACGATGGCATCGTCAACGATAATACCGATGGCGAGGACAAACGAGAACAGGCTGATGGTGTTGATCGCAACGTCGAATGCCATCATGACGGCGAGGGCGCCGATACCCGAAACGGCGAGGCCCACGGCGACCCAAAGCGCGAGCCGGATTTCGAGAAACAGGCTGAGTGCGATCAGCACCAGCAACAGGCCCAGGATCCCGTTCTTGAGGAGAAGATCGGCGCGTTCCTCATAGACCTGGGATTCGTCATTCCACATGGTGACGCCCACACCGTCCGGCAGGGCCGGGATCACCTGGTCCGCTAGGTGCTCGCGGACGGTCGTGGCCACGTCCATCACCTGCTCGCCATCGGCCCGGTAGATCTCGACGAATACCGCCGGATGGTTCTGATGCCGGACGATCAGGTCGGCTTCCTCGAAACCGTCGCGGACCTCGGCGATATCGCCAAGGCGCAGGACCGTGCCGTCACGACCGCTGAGCAGGACGATCTCCTCGAAGTCCTGTTGGTCGTAGTTCTGGCCGAGGGTGCGGACCCGCACCTGGGATTCCCGGGTATTGATACTGCCGGCAGATAAGTCCAAGGAACTGCGACGAATGGTGTTGGCGATGTCGGTGAGTGTGAGTCCAAGTGCTCTTAGCCGATGAAGCGGTACCTCGATAGAGATTTCGTAGCTCCGGACACCGCTGACCTCGACTTGGGACACGGAAGGAAGAGCCGTGAGTTCATCCTCGATCTGGTACGCCAATTCCTTCAGCGAGCGTTCGGATACGTCGCCGTGGACGATGAGCCGCATCATGCTCATGCGGTTGGTCATCTCCTTGAAACTGGGACGATCGGCACCGGCCGGGAAAGACTGTATGCGATTGACCGCAGACTCGATATCGTCCAGGGCCCGGGCCATGTCCGTGTCGAAATCCATCTGGACCCGCACGGAGGCCATGCCCGGGGCCGCTACTGACTTGACCGCCTTCACGTCATCCAGCCCGCTGACCTGATCTTCGATCTTGACGACGATCGACTCCTCGATCTCCTCCGGTGTGGCACCGGGATAGGCCATCGACACTTCAATATGGTAGAAGTGAGTGGTGGGCCACGCTTCCCGCTCTAGGCCGGTCAGCGACACCAGCCCAGCGGCGATGATACCCCACATCAACAGATTGGCGGCTACACTGTTGCCCGCCATGTAGGCGAGTGGGCCGGACCGTTCTTGGTGATTGTCGTTGCTATGACTCATGGAGTCGGGTCAGCTCCCGTTAGGACGCGCATGCCTTCGGTGGCAAACTGGATTCCACCGGTGATGACGGCTTGACCGCTTGCGAGGGTGCCGGTTACATATATCTCGTCGTTGGTGCGTTGTAGTACCTGTACCGGAATGATACTCACCGCACCGCCATCGTTGACGACCCAAACCTCGTTGCCGGATTGCAGCGCCGCGCGTGGCACTTGGTAGTATCCTTCCAATTCAAGACCCTCTATTTCCACCTCGACGAATTTGCCAACTAAGAGCGGGGGACTGCCGCCGAGAGGAACTGTTCCGGCTATTGGGGTGCCTGAATTAATTGGGTCTGGTACGCGCACGATCACGTCGATGGTGCGCGTTTGCTTGTCAAGGGATGCCTCGCCACGGTCCACGTAACCCTCCCAGGCATAGATGCCGTCGCCGTAGCGAGCGACTATGCGCACAGCCACTGTCCGATTCCCGTCGCCCGCCGCAAGGGACCACAGCCTTGGGATCAAAGCCGCATCGGCATCGGATAGAGGCACGATTACCTCTACGGCATCCGTTGCGAAAATCCGCGCGACAGGCTGGCCGGCCGCCACGATTTGTCCCACATCCACGGATTCTTCCTGCACAAAACCAGCAAAAGGAGCCGTTACCTTGGTTCTGGAGAGGGCGAGATTAGCATCGGCGAGCCTAGCTTCGTCGCGGTCAAATGCGGCCCGCGCCGCGTTCAACTGAGGTTCTCTTAGCGCGAGCGTATTCGCCGTGGCTGGCTCTCGTCGCCCTGAGTAAAGTTCGTATTGTGTGCGGGCAATGGATGCCTGTTCCTGCTCTTTAAGTAAAGCCACTCGGCTGGCCGCGAGGTTGGCCTCTGCTTCCTGCACGCGGTATTGATAATCGACTTCTTCGATGCGGAAGATCGCTTGGCCCGCCGCCACCCGTCCACCGCTTTGAAATCCCGGATCCACCCAGACGATCTTGCCACCCACTTGCGGAACGATATCGATCTCTGCGCTGGGTCTCACGGTACCGGAGCCAAATACCGGTATGGGGCCGGTACCGGCTGTAACTAGGCTAGTCTGCACGAACGGTACCTGGGGAGGCTGTTCGGTGCGGGTCGGTTCGGGTGCCAGTGAAATCAAAAAAGCAGCCAAAGCAACTGAAGCTATGATAATGACGCCGGCAATTATAAAACTGGATATGCGGGACATGGCGATTTACTCCGTGGAGGTCGAAAGAATACTCGACGGGGGCCTCTGCTGGAGGGCTTCCCTTGCGTTGGCGGTCCACGCACCGCCGAGGGCGCGGTGCAGCGCGAGACGCGCATACCCTAGATCGCGCGCTGCCGTCGCCAGTACGGATTGCGTACCTAGGAAGGTGTGCGTCGCCGTCAGGAAAGCCTCATAGTCACCTACGCCAGAGACATACCGCTGCTCCTGCAACGCAGCTTCCGCCTGCGCCTCTACCGTCAGCGAAGCGAGCAACGAATGACGACGGCGGCTGGCCTCCAGCCCCACAAGGGCGGCCTCAACCTCGTTGACCGCGGTTACCACGGAACGCCCGAAGGCGGCGGTCGCTTCATTCAATCTGGCTTCGGCAAGCGCGACATTGCTGCGCAGCCGCGAACCTTGGAATACGGGGCCGAGCAGGTTCAGGCTCAGATTCCGGAACCATTGCTCAGGATCGAACAACTCTCCTGCTTCCGTACTTTGCAGCCCGATGGCACCGGACAGGGACAATTTCGGCAGCAAATCCGCGCGGCGGGCACCCACTGTGTAGCGGGCCGCTGCCACCCGCTGCCTTGCTGCGCTGACGTCAGGCCGCTGCACTAGGAGATCGGCGGGAATGCCGGCCGGAACGGGGTCGAGGGCTGCGGAAGGTGTCAGGGAATCGGGCAACAGGTCCGCGAGCTCTGCGCGGTAACCGCCCATAAGCACCCAGAGTCGCCCCTCCGCATTCGCTAGCAGCGCTTCGATTTGCGGCAACTCGGCTTGCGCATTGCGCAGATTGCGCCGCGCCGTAAAGAGGCCGCGCCTATCGGTCAGCCCGCGGTCGTAAAGAGAATCGGCCAACGACTTCCGCTGCTGAAAGACTTCCACGATTTCGCCTGCTAGCCTGTGTTGGTGGCGCAGGTTGGCGATCTCTAGGTAGGTCCGCACGGTTTCGGCCAGCACCCCCATGCGGGCCGTCAGGTAATCCGCTTCCGAAGCCAGCCGCTCGGCTCCGGCGGCGCGGGCGTCGTTGCGATTGCGGCCCCAGAAGTCGAGCTCGTAGGCGAATTCCGCGCCGATGTTGTAGGTAGTAAGGCCGAGCCGGTCGGGGAGCGCGATTCCGACTGCACTGTCTGCGCCGGAACTCAGCCCCAATTCGTCCAATTGCGCGCCGATTCCCGCATTGGTAGGAGTATCAAAATCATTGACGCCAACCGAAGGCTGAAGCAGCGGAAACGCCGGAGATTTGGCGATGCGTTCCCGCGCTCTAGCCTGCTCGACCCGGGCGACCGCCCCGGCTAGGTCAAAATTCGAGGCAAGTACCGTTTCGATTACTTGGTCGAGCACTGGGTCGGCGAAGGTCTTCCACCATTCCAGCGGCTCGTATGAACCGACAACTTCACTGTCGGCAAACTCGTCGGGTAACTCCGCAACCGATTCGGGAACTGGAGGGGACTTCAGGGTAAGGGAGCAAGCGGAGATGAGACAGCCGACGATTACCAGAGCCAGCAATACTAGGAGGGTGTTGCACCGAAAGCGTATGGCCGATAGGCTGACCGAGCGTCTGAGAGGTATGATTGGCATGTCGCTGGCCCACCAAAAATTAACTTGGTGCTACGAGGTACCTACTTAGTTAAGTTACTGATGTTACGCAGCGCAAGTAGGGGCGGTGCGGAGCGCGAATCGCCCTTACTCTGGATGCTGAATTCAAGTTGATCGACAAAATACGACGGAGCAGAGCGATGAAAATAGCTGACGTTAGAGCATTCCCGTTGCGGATCAGTAAGTCGGAAGAGGCGTCGCAAGCGCCGACCATTGATGCAGGCGATTACCACGTGGACCATTCGAGATCTATAACGATCTACTCGCCCCATCACGAGACCACCGTTGTCAGGATTGAGACGGACAACGGGATCGTCGGGTGGGGTGAGGCGCAGTCGCCGGTGTCGCCGAACACTACTGCGACGATCGTGCGCGAATTGGTGCGGCCGTTGGTGATGGGGCGCGATCCGTTCGACATTGAGGCGATTTGGACGTGCAACTACGATGCGATGCGGGAGCGCGGACATCTGACGGGTTTCTACATCGACGCTCTCGCAGGGACTGACATCGCGTTGTGGGATATCGTGGGGAAGGCTATTGGAAAGCCGGTACACAAAATTGCGGGGGGACGCTATCGAGAGGAGATATTGCTCTACGCAGGGATCGGCGGCACCGACCCGGCGAAGGTTGCGGATGCGGCTGAGGAGCATGTGGGCTTAGGGTACCAGGCGCTGAAGTTGCACTTGTTGTCGGATGTGGAGAGCGTCGCGGAGATTTGCCGCGCCGTGCGGCAGCGCGTCGGGCCGGACATTATGCTGATGGTCGATACGCACATGCGGCAGACGGTCGCCAGTTCGATACGTCTAGGCCGCGAACTGGAGAAGCTAAGTTTTACTTGGTTGGAAGCACCGATCATACCGGACGATATACCGGGTCAGGCGGAGATAACTCGGGCGTTGGATATGGCGGTGGCGATAGGGGAGTGGACGCGCACCCGCTACGAGATGCGCGAGCAGTTCGAGCGCCGGGCGTACGACATTTTGATGCACGACATCGCGCGGACGGGGATTACCGAAGGACATCGGATTGCGACGCTGGCCGATACCTACAACATCCCGGTCGCGCCGCATGTCGGAGGGGGTGGGATCCTGTCGGTGTCAGCGACCGTCGAGTGGTCGGCGTCGTGTCCGAACTTCATGATTATGGAGCACGCCCACCACGCCAACGCGATGAAGAGTCGGATACTCAAGGAGCCGTACGAACCCGAAAACGGCTACTACAAGGTCGCGGATCGGCCGGGGTTGGGCGTTGAGGTGGATGAGGCGGCGTTGGAGAGGTACGCGTTTCCGGGGGGGTGATTCGAGGCGTGGTTGGCCGCGAAAAAAGAAGTGCGGGCGAGAGAGCCATAAGTTGTCCTAGTACTCAATGCGATTCGCCTTTTCCTGCCACTCTCGAAAGACCGCTAACGCCTGCTCGCGCAGCAATTGCTGGGAGGGGATTTGGCGCTCGGCCCACGGCAGTTGCAATTCTCGGTAAAAGGCTTTGTCGTCAAAGCTAATATCCCTGGCGTCTTCCGTGGTACTGGCGAAGTAAATTTTCTCGATCCTAGCCCAGTAGATGGCGGCGAGGCACATGGGACAGGGCTCGCAACTGGTGTAGATTTCGCACCCTTTGAGGTGGAAGGCGTCGAGCTTGGCACTCGCCCGCCTGATGGCCATGATCTCCGCGTGGGCCGTGGGGTCCTTGCTGGAGATTACCTCGTTATACCCCTCCGCAATTATTTCGCCGTCCTTGACGACGACCGCACCGAATGGGCCGTCGTCCTCCGCCCTCATGTGAGTTCGCGCGAGCTCTATGGCCCTACCCATGAATTCCGGCTGCATCTGTATTCTCTTCCCTTGGTGTACGTCGGGTCGGGCCAGCTCCTGCTTGTCGGCGGTCAGCGCCTCAGCCGTTGGGAACCCCGCCGAGATAAATCACCTGCCCGGTGACCGCTTCGCTCTCCCGCCGCAAGAAGAAGTCCAGCACGTTTGCGACATCGGTGAAGGTCCCTAGCCGCTTGACGGCCATGGAGTCGATGAGTTGCTCGATCTTGTCCTTTGGCACCCCTCGGATCATGTCAGTCGCGATCGGGGAAGGGCCAATCACGTTCACGGTGATCCCGTACTCAGCTAATTCTCTAGCCATGACCTGCGAAAGGTTTTCTACCGACGCCTTTGACGCGGCGTACGCCGATTGACCGGCCAGCCGCATGGGGACCGCCAGTGAGCTGAAGTTGACGATGCGCCCGTACTGGCGTTTGCGCATCAGCTTTGCTGCTTCGCGGCTGACTAGAAATGTGCCCACGACGTTGGCGCTCAGCATCTTTTCGATAGAAGCCACTGGCGTCAGCAAGAAGTTGTTCATCGAGGCGACTGCCGCGTTGTTGATTGCAGCGTCCAGCCGGCCGTAGCGTTGTTTGATCTCGCGAAACAGGGACTTGACCTGCGGTTCGTCGGAGACGTCGGCCTGCAGGTGCAGGAATCCCTCTGCCTCATAGTCCGCGTCGCCACGGCTGCAGCCGACCACTTGGTAGCCGCGGCCGAGCAGATGCTCGACCAAGGCCCTGCCGATTCCCTTGCTGGCTCCGGTCACTAGCGCTACTGGGTTCGATTCGCCGTTCATGGGATGGCCCGCCTATTCGCCGACGGCTTCCACGGCGTCTCCAGACAATTCTAAGATGTAGTCCGCCAGCGCGTCAATCGTGCGGAAGGGGCTCCGCTGGCGGGAAAACGCGTCCTCGCTGACCAATGTCACGTCGATCTGGTGCTCTTCTTCGAGAATCGACTCGACGCTGGTAATGAGGGTCACTAGACCCATGGAGTTAAGGATGGCCTCGGAACCTAGGAGCGGTGAGTCGCGGTTGACCTGCATGGACTCTTCCACGCCTGCTTCCTCGAGGGCGTCAACCGCTAGGCCGATCATTAGCTCAATCAGATCGTCTTTCTGCATGTTTCTTCCTTTCGTCGAATCGGTCTCAGGAGATGTCGTCCTCGGCACCAACCCCGCCGAAACGCAAAGCCGCGCGAATCTTTACTGGATCGCCGTTCTGGTCAAATCCCCGCAGGAAGTCGCCCTCAATCAGTCGGCCGATGATCTGCACGGGCGTGCCTTGCCCCTTTAACTCCTTCAACTTCCCGGCCAACTCTCGATAGCTCAGAGGATGGCTCTTCAGGCTAGCGAAGAGCCGGCGATGGTCTTCGGTAAGGGCGTAGGTGGTCATGGTCCGACCGCGCTCATCAGCGATGAAATGCTGACGCTCGAGTGCGAACGAAGTCGGATGGACCTTGAAGGACGGCACCAGCCGCACTTCGTCTGCAACCCAGGTGATCCGGGCCATCCGCCCGAAATCCTTCATCAGTTGGCTAGCCCAGCGCACCCGGCGCAGCGAGAGTTCGGTTTCGTCGAAATGGTCGGTGACCTCGTTTTTGTTGTGTTGCCAGAGGTCGGCCAGGGTCGCAGCGCGCGCCTCCAACTCTTCGACGCCCTGTGCGTTAGCGTCCACCTGCTGGCCGGAGAGCGCGGTGAACCACTCCTTGCCAGCGAACCGACTGTCTTCTGCCCCGGCGATTTTGCGCTGCCGCCAGAATGTGGAATCGAGTGCGGAGTTGGCAGAATAGAACGCGGCTAGAAATTGGTGATAGCGGTTGTAGGCCTCTCGATATGCCTGTTCGTACCACTGGTGGATTTCGTCGGCGTCCTGTGGATTGCGGTACAAGTGATCAATACCGGCGGCGGCCAGCATTGCCGAGTAGGTCGCTAGATGTACGCCCTGTGAGAACAGCGGGTCGATGAAGCAGGCCGAGTCGCCGCAGAGAAAGGCGCGCCCCAGCGACAACGAAGAGGCATCATAGGCCCACTCGCGTATCACTCGCACGTCTTCGCAGCGCGTGGCGTTCTCTAGGATTTCCATCGCCAGCGGACACATCTCCAAGCACTGCTGGTAGAACGTCTCGATCCCGCTGTCGCGCATCCGGGCGCTGGCGGACTTGTCGGTCACTACGCCCACGCTGTAGATGTCGTCCTTCAATGGTATGATCCAGATCCACCCTTCCTCAAACGCAACGGAGAAGATGTTGCCGTCTAGGTCGCCTTGGAACCGCTTGCCGCCCTTGTAGTAGGACCAGACCGCCATGTTCTGGAAGTACTGGTCGAACTGCCGCATCTTCAGCTTCTTGGCGATGATGCCACGGGACCCGGAGGCGTCGATGATGAAATCGCCCTCTAGCGTGCCACTGGAGCCGCCGTTTTTCCAGCTCACGGCGACGGGACTGCCGTTGCCGTCGGTCTGTATGTCGGTGACTTCGTGCTCCTCGCGGACATCGGCCCCGCGCTCGCGGGCGGCGTCCAGTAGGATCTGATCGAATTCAGCGCGGGTTACTTGGTAGGCGTGGTCGTACACCCAAGGAGCGGTCTTGGGCGTTGAGAAAGTGAAGGTCCAGGGAGTCTGCTCTGGACCCCAGATGAACGTCGCGGCCCGCTTCTCGACGAAATTCGCCGCCTTGATGCGGTCCATCACCCCCAGCCGGGTCAGGATTGCCATGGTTCCGGGCAGCAGCGATTCTCCCACTCGATAGCGGGGAAACTTCTCCCGCTCGAACACGACCACATCGCGTCCTAACTTCCGCAGACAGAGCGCGGCGACGCTGCCAGCCGGTCCACCGCCGACGATCACGACTCGCTGCACTTTGTTATTTGACATGGCGGCTAACCCTCTCCTCCTAGCGTCGGATTTTCTTGAAGCGGTAATTAACTTGTCCTTCGGTGACCACTTTGACCTTCACCGGGAGCATGAACGGCTGCAGGCGCCCCTTGCAGTACTCGGCAATCCGCTTGCGCATTTGAACTCCTGAGACTGATTCTTCCATCTGTACGGTGGCAGTGACGACGTGGCCCATGAGCAGGTGTTCCTCGCCCTTCACAGATACGTCGATGACCTCGTTCATCTCGGCGATGACCTGTTCCACCTCCGAGGGGTACACCTTCTGGCCACCGACGTTAATAATGTCCGACTGCCGCCCTAGGATGCGGTAATAGTCGCCCTCCCGGAGCACCGAATCTCCAGTGTCGAACCATCCGTCCGCGTCGAACGGGCTGGGTGCGTTCAGGTATCCCAGCATCGACGATTGGGCCCGGATCTGCAGCCTGCCGTCCACAACTCGGGTTTCGTAGTCCTCACCGCCTATCTTCACCAGCAGCGAATCGCTGGATGCGGACTTGGAGCGCAGGATGCCGAGCTCGCTGAGGCCGTAGGTCTGGAGGAAGCGCGCCTGCGGAAACGCTTCGTTGGCCATCCTGAGCGTGCGCTCCGGCATGACCTCGGTGCCATAGGTGATCAAGCGGAGCGAAGAAAGGTCGTGCGATTTGTGTGCCTCGGACAGCAGCATGAGGTTTAGGAACGACGGCGATGTCGGCAGCAGCTCCACTCGGTGTTTCTCGATGACTCGGCAGACGCTGGCAACGCTGTGGTCTGACGCTACCACCACGCAGCCAAGATTGGCCAGAGTGTAGCAGAGCGTGTTGAATCCGCCGATGTGGTCGAACAGGAGAAACGCGAGCGTCCTGTAGCAGTGCCGGGGTTTGCGGAACTTGTTGAGCAGTTCCGGCAGGCTGTGTAGAATCGCCTTCGGTTTGCCGGTGGAGCCGGAGCTAAAGAGCACCAGCCCTGCCTTGTCTGCCGCCCGCAGTTGCTCCAGCAAGGGGTGGTTGCGCCGGTTTTTGAGCTTGATCGCGCTGCCTTGATCCTGCCTGTCTATCTCTACGCAATGGTCGAGCTCGGCGATCTTGAAGAACTCCTGATGCTGATCTTGCGACTCCCACGAGAGGGGCACGAGGATGCAGCGCATCTTCAGCAATGCCAGCAAGCAGGACACCGCGCCCGGCGAGAAGTCGGCGAGCACCCCCACCGAGTCCCCAGCGCGGATACCCGCCGCCTCTAAGTGGCTGAGCCACTGCTCGTAGCGATCAATCAGCTCGGAATAGGTACAGGCGCGGTCGCGCCAGATGATGGCCGGACGATCCCCGCCTTCCCGGAAACGCCGTAGCTGCCAGTCGATATGCTCCATCCGTCGTGTTTCTGTCAGTGATATAGTCCCATACTTGATAGCCGATGGAATGTTCGGTACCGCCGGTGACGATTGCGTTCTTTCCCGAAAGATTGACTTGTTCTGTCGTCGGAAATAAGCACAATCTATGCCATTTTTTTCTAAAATGGCCAACTCCCTGCGGATGAAGGAGTTAGGGGATATTTGGAAACCGCAGAAGATTTTTGGAGTGTTGCAGAATGCGGCTGCCAACCGCTCAGGCGACCTCTTTTTCTCTGGAGGACAGTATGCAATTGCTTGTTTATTAAGGGTGTTATAGGGAAATCCGAGAAGGAAGGTAGAGCGTGCGGTGCAATTTGCAACACACGTTGTTTTTTGCAACGGACATGGTAGTACAGCGGTCCGTCGGAAATTCGCCGATGAGAGTGAACCATAAGTCTTGCGCGCCATTTCAACATTTTGACAGATTATCACTTATGTCTATGTGTTGCTGATGGGCCGGAAAAGCACTTCGCCTGTGTCGAGACAGAGGGAAAACCATGACCGATCTCACCCTGAGTGCCGAACAGATTCGCCAGTTTGACGAGGACGGCTACCTCATCCTCGAAAACCTCCTAGACCCGGAGGACGTCGAGCAGATTCTGCGCATTGCCCGCTGTGACCCGCAGTTGGCCGCCGACGCCAAAGGCAACCAGAATTACGAGGGTGAAGGACTCGACACCCGCTTGGCCTATCGTCCCGGCCTTGCCGACGATGTGTACAGCGCCCTAGCTCGCAGCCGCCGACTTGTCGAACCACTCGAACAGTTGTTCGGCGACCGGGTGCGCTACTACTATCAATTGCAAATGATGAAAGACCCGCAGACTGGTGGATGGCAGTATCACCAAGACTACGGCTACCACTACGAGCAATTCTTCTATCCCGATTTCGCCAGCGTCATGGTTGCCCTCGATCCGGCTACTCGCGCCAATGGCTGCCTGAAAGTGGTGCGAGGGTCCAACCGCCTAGGCCGGCTTGAACACCAGTCCTCCGGCTCCCAACGCATCGCCGACCCCCAAAGGGTCGCAATGGCGCTGCGGGAAATGGAGGAAGTGTACTGCGAACTGGCACCTGGATCGGTGCTGTACTTTCACGGCAACACCTTGCATGCCTCAGAGCCAAACCTCAGCCCGCAGCCGCGTTGGTCTCTTATCTACGCGTACGTGGCTGCCTCCAATACGTACGTCCTACCCGATTGGTCCGACGACCAGTGTCCCCTCATAGAAAAGTGGGACGACTCCGCAGTGGACGCCGCTGCTCAGCGGCACTGGGAGGCCGTCGCCGCAACCAACAAAGAAAGATGAGCATGGAGAATTCGAGAGTAAGTGATGCAATCGTCTTAATGGTTGTTTTTGCTTGCTGTGTTATCCGTGTTGTCCCTGGGCTGGCGCAGCCAGCCGATGATGCGAGAGGGCTGTACGTCGGCACTATGGTGGGCGTCACTTTCCGCCAGGACCTGCACCATAAAACGGCTTTTACCACGCCTGATAATACAGAGATGACCGTTTCGAGCCATCTCGTTATTGATTACGGAATCGGGTTCGCGGCCATTGGGGGAAAAGGAATTTCCGATTATACGGCGCTTGAATTTACCGGCTCTTGGGCGAGCCTGCCATCCCATCTCGACGTTCCCCTGCCCTTGCCCACCTTCTTTGCGGAGGGGCTCTCCCAAAGCGGTTTTGAACTACCTAGCGGTTTCAACTACGACGGGAAATTAGTAACACTGCAGTCGAAGATTGATCTTTTGCTTTTTCCGATAAAGAGGGCCATGAGTCCCAGCGACGGCGCGAAGCCGTACCTGGGAGGTGGCGTGGGAATCGTGAGATCGAACATGGACATGGATATTGAAAAGGAGGAGGCACAGGAAGTTGTCGAAACTTTGGGGAGTTTTGCCGAACTGGTTCCCGAAAGTCTTGCCGGACTGATCCCCGAAAATTTTGCCGAACTGATCCCCGAAAAGATAGACGAAAAAGAAACGGATTTTCAGTTGAGCCTGCGCGCGGGCGTAAACATGCCCTTCAATGGCATAGATTTAGATTTGGGTTGGCAATTCTACAGAACGTACGTTAAAGGGGAAGACAACAGTTCTCACGTGGTGGCCGGCATCTTGAAGTACGTGTTTTAAGTGGCTGCGATCTCTGTGCCCCTCGCCGGATTTTTTTCCGCAAATCACCTTTTCTTGCAAACTGAGGCCATGAGTGTGTATTATCCGAGTGAAGAGCGCCGCCCTCGCCGGCCTGCCGACGAAGTGGCTGCCTCATATACCTTAATTGGCGATAGGATCAGATGATGAAAAAAAAGCAAGCTACCATCAAAGACATTGCACGGGAGTTGCAGATTTCGCATTCAACCGTCTCGCGGGCACTATCTGAGGATCGGAGGGTGTCGGCATTGGTGGCTGAGAAGACCCGAAAACGGGTGCAGCAAAAAGCCACCGAGCTAGACTACAGTCCCAATTTGATGGCGCAGGGGTTTGTGACGGGGAAGACGGGCACTTTGGGTTTGCAGACCTACCGGATTTTCCAAGAGCTATATGCCTATCAAGCCGATCAAGTTCTGCGGGCGGCTGATGAGCAGGGGTATCAGGTCCTAATAGCCACCATGAGTCCTCCCCATGATCTTCGTAGTACATCTACACCGGAAGACCAAACTCGGCAGATCAAGCAGTTGCTTTCCCGGGGCATAGATGGGCTGTTTATTCATGCGCGGGGCGACGAAGAAGAGTCCGAGCGCATTTTGGATGTTGTGCGGGGACGAGTGCCAGTGGTGACTTTTCCCTACCCAACTCAAAACCTGAGTGGGGTTGTGGAGGATGCTATGGCGAATTATTACGAGGCCACAGAGCATTTGATCCGGTTGGGTCACGAGCGGATCGGGTTTATCGGAGCGGACTGGAATAAGAGCGCCATAGGTTCTGCCAAGGCCAAGGGGTATTTGCTGGCGATGCAAAAACACGGCCTGACCCCCAAACGCATACCTGGCAAAACTTTTCCTATAAAACCGACGCATCGCTTGGGGAAAAGGCTCGCCGACAGGTTTACAGCCCTTGTGTGCCGGGAAGATTACACGGCTCTAATCGCTTGTCGAGGGCTATGGGAAGCAGGTTTCCGCGTACCCGACGATGTGGCTGTGATAGGAAACGGCAATCTGGAGGTGGCGAAGTATACGACACCGGCCCTGACCACCTTGGCAATCCCTTTCGAGAAGATTGCCCAGACGGCGATGGAGTTGATGCTGGAACAGCTTGAGGGGGAGGAGACACCTCGGCAGATAACCGTGAGATCGCCTCTAATAGTGCGGGAGTCCTGCGGGGCGAAGAGCAGGAAATGATCGGAAGGTATATGACTTGACAGTGTTGCGGGAGGGAGGGTACATTTGCCGATTTAAATGCAAACGTGTGAAGTTTAGAGGTCTGTGGCGGAACCTTGAAGGTGTTGGTGAGTACGCTTGCGGCAAGTTGACCGATCTGTAAAGGAGTTTTTAAATGGGCCCAAATAAAGAAGGAGTATGTCAATTTGATGACGCAGAGGATCGTAACGGAAAGGACGGGTACTTTGGGTCTGCTGACCTACCAGATTTCTCGGGAGACGTTTGGCCGCCAGACCGATCAGATTCTGCGAGCAGCTTACGAGGAGCAGTATCAGGTTGTGATTAGCATGGCCGCTCACCGGACGCCTCTGGCTCCAATGGACGATCAGGCCATGCAGATCAATCAGTTGCTTTCCCGAAGCATAGACGGACTCTTGATTAATACGCGAGGCGACGAAGAAGAGTCCGAGCGCATAGTGAACACCGTACAGGGACGAGTGCCGGTGGTGACGTTTCACTATCCGACTCCAAACCTGAGCGGGGTCGTGTTGGACAATGCAGGGGATTTTTTCGCGGCCACAGAGCATTTGATTCGGTTGGGTCACGAGCGGATCGGGTTTATCGGAGCGGACTGGGATGCGGCTAGCCCGGTTTCAGCCAAGGCCAAGGGATACTTACTGGCGATGCAAAAGCATAGCCTGCCGCACGAATTCATACCTGCCTTGGGCATCTATGCTGTGGAGGGGTATCTGCAGGGTAAAAGGCTCAGCTATCGGTTTACGGCTCTTGTGTGCCGGGATGATTATGCGGCCATGGGCGTTTGTCGTGGACTGGAGGAGTTAGGGCTTAGCGTCCCCGAAGATGTGGCTGTGGTGGGTAGCGGTGATATCGATGTGGCGGCGTATGTGATACCGGCGCTGACGACCTTAGCAACTCCCTATGAGGAGATTGCCGAGGCGGCGATGGAGTTGATGCTGGAACAGCTTGAGGGGCAGACTACGCCTCGGCAAATAACTTTGAAATCGTCGCTGATCGTGCGGGAGTCCTGCGGGGCGAACAGCAGGAAAAAGTGATCGCAAGGGCGCGCATTGCCCCGAGTGAGGGCGTGCCCTATATTGTAGAGACATTGAGTATATAGCTTCCGTTGGGGGTGGCCCGGTAGCGGGCCTGAGAATTAAGACCCTTCGAACCTGAACTGGATCGTGCCAGCGTAGGGAAACGGATGCCGTACGCACCGCGTACGCACCGCTGGCCCATCTGGGGCGAGCGGTTTTTTTGTGTCCCTCGACGGAGTTCTTCCGCAATGCAAGAAGAGGGAGCAGATTTATGCGAATTTCACTATCGGCGGCTAGTTTGCTGGCTGGTTTATTGACGCTGTCGGCGCTGTCTGTGGCACAGGCCGAGGAAGTGTCCGGCCAAGTATTGGATGTAGCCACGGGCCGCCCCTTGGAAGGGGCCAATGTGCAGGCTGGAAACAGGGCTACCACTACGGATGCTCAGGGCCGTTTCAAAGTGGAGGCGGCCTTGGGCGATTCGCTCGACATTTCCTTTATCGGCTACCAGAGTGCGCGGGTAGCGGTCGTCTTGCCGCTAGTCGTGGCTTTGGAGCGCGCGATTTTGCAAGCGCCGGAGGTGGTAGTGGAAGGCGGCTTGGTGCGCCGGCAGCTCGACCGCTTGGCCGCCAGCGTCACGGTGGTGGATGGGGATCGTTCCCGGGCCAGCGGGGCTGGGCACTTGCAGGACGCGACCCATGCAGTGCCCAATTTGAATTGGGCTGGCGGCTCGTCCCGACCGCGCTATTTCCAGATCCGGGGCATTGGCGAGCGCAGCCATTACGCCGGCGAAGGGCCGCCCAGTTTTTCGGTGGGATTCGTCATGGACGATGTCGACTTGAGTGGCATGGGCACGGCCGGTTTACTCTTTGACGTCGATCAGGTCGAAGTCTTCAAAGGTCCTCAGTCAACCATTTTTGGCCCCAACGCTTTAGCCGGCCTGATCAATTTGCGCTCGGCCGATCCCCAGCAGGGGTTTGCCGGAGCGGGCAGCGCCGAGGTGGGCAGCGATGGTTTAGGGCGTTTTTCTGGGGCGGTGAATCTGCCGGTAGGGAGCGATCTGGCGCTGCGCATAGGGTACGAGAACGGTCGTTCTAACGGCTTTCGCTCCAACGCCTTTCTCGATGCTGATGACACCAACGGCCGGCGCGAGCAGTTGTTGCGCGCCAAGGTAGGTTGGACCCCGGCGGCTGGTCCCGAGGTGTTGGGTACCTTCTTTTGGGCCGATGCGGACAATGGGTACGACGCTTGGGTGCCCGACAACAACGAGGATTTGACGACCTATTCCGACAAGCCGGGCAAGGACCGCCAGCAGACGACCGGGGCCTCGATCAAGAGCACTTGGGGGCTGGGAGCGAGCGACGCTGAATTGGTGGCCATTACCGCGTTTTCGCGCAGCGAATTGGAGCACAGCTACGATGGCGATTGGGGCAACGATGAGTACTGGCTAGCGGAGCATGGATTCGACCCAGATGTCGAGGGGTGGAGCTACGACTTTTTCGACCGCAATGTGCGCGACCGCACGGTTGTGAGCCAGGAGGCCCGGCTCTTGGTGGAGGAACTGGTGGTGGGAGCCTATTGGAAGCGGCTGGAAGAGGAAGACAATGCTGCGGGCTATTTATTCGGCGGCGACGCCACGGACCTGAACGGGCGCTACGAGATCGACAATCTAGCTTTTTACGGTCAATACGGGCTGGACTTGAGCGAAAAGTTGCGGCTGGAAGTCAATGCGCGGCTCGACCGCAACGACACGGCCTATGAGGGAACGACAGCGAATTACGGGGCCGATAGTACTAGCACTGCGTTTGCCGTCGATCAATGGTTGGGCGGTGGCAAAGCGGCCCTCAGTTACAACTGGGGCTTGGGCCATACTTTATACGCTTCGGCCTCGCGCGGCTACCGCTCTGGGGGGGTCAACCAGCATCCGTACTTGGCCGCGGAAAACCGTCCCTACGACCCCGAGTACATCGTCAATCTTGAGATCGGCTGGCGGGTCCGCGGACCGCGCTCTTCCATTGGACTGACCCTGTTCCACGCTCTGCGCTCGGACCAGCAAGTCGAGTTGTCGAGCCAGCAGGATCCGGGCGACCCCAACAGCTTTTTCTACTTCACGGCCAATGCCGTCAAAGGCCGCAACAGCGGCTTGGAATGGGAGCATACCGTCCGCCTCCTGCCCCAAGTCGAACTCTTCGGCTCGGTGGGTCTGCTCACTACTCACATTGATACCTATACCTTCCCCACGGAAGATGGGGAAGTGACGCTGGGCGACCGCGCCGCCGCTCACGCCCCGAACTACACCTTTAGTGTAGGCGGCGAATACCGCCATCAGTCGGGTCTGGGGGCACGGCTGGCCCTGATCGGCATGGACCAATTTTTCTACTCCGATGGCCACGACCAAGTCTCAGAGCCTTATCGATTGGTCAACGCCCACATTGCCTACCAGTGGGAAGCATGGTCCGTGCAGCTATGGGGTCGCAACCTGCTCGATGAACGCTATGGGGTGCGGGGCTTCTACTTTGGCCTGGAGCCGCCGGATTACGCCGACAAGTTGTACAAAACCTACGGCGACCCGCGCCAAGTCGGCGTGCGGTTGACGACGCAGTTTTCTTCCTTGGGAGGCTAAAGCCGTGGGCGGTCAATCTGCTCTGATCGTCGGCAACGGCGAGCCGCCTTCCCGAGAATTATTCGCTACCTACGCTCGGGAAGCCGAGTTGATCCTGTGCGCTGATGGCGGTGCTAATACCGCCTCGGCGTACGGGTACACGCCCGATTACGTCGTCGGCGACCTCGACTCGGTTAGCGACCAAATCAAGGCCGCTCTCGCCGCTGACCGCCTCGTCCTCGTTGACCCCGAGGGCCATGTGGGCACAGACGGTCAAAAAGTCCTCAACCACGCCGTCGCCTTGGGCGTTACTGAGGCCGTCTTGCTCGGTTTTACGGGCCGACGCACCGATCACCTGCTGGGCAATTTGAGTCTGCTCAAGACTTTTGCCGACCGCCTCGCCTTGCGCATAGTAGATGACTACTGCGACATCCGCCTCATCGACCGCGACATCCGCTTCCGCGCCGCTATTGGTCAGAAAATTTCCCTGTGCCCGCTCGACGGCGCGGTGGAAGGCATTACCACCGAGGGTCTGAAGTGGCCTTTGCGGTCCGAGAGCCTCATTTCGGGCGTGCGCGACGGCATCTCTAATGAGGTGGTGGCCAACCCGGTCGAGATCAGGGTGGGGCGCGGCGATCTGCTGTTGTGCGTGCAGCGGGAGGGAGATGCTGGCGAAATTTTGGTGGGATGAGTAGGTTGTCTGCTGCACAGAAAGGAGAATTACCATGCAGAAGCACACAGTAGCTATCATCGGCCTCGGACGTATGGGTAGCACCATTGACGACGAAGGGCACGGCGACTTGCCCTATTCGGTTGCGGCTGCGACGAGGGCGAGTGAAGGGTTGGAACTCGTGGCTGGAGCGGATCTCTTGCCGGATAAGCGCGATGCGTTTCAAAGCCGCTGGGGAACAGCCGTGTACGAGGATTTCCGCGACATGATCCGCCGCGAAGAGCCAGACATCGTGGCCATCTGCACGGCGGCTTGTTTGCCCAAGCCTGCCAGAGAGGCCCCGGAAGCGAGTTTTCGCGGTGACTCGCACGCCGACCTAGCAGTAGCGGTGGCCGATCTGGGCGTGCCGATGATCTACCTCGAAAAGGCTATGGCCAGCTCGATGGAGCGCGCCGACGAAATCCGCGATGCTGTAAAGCGCAACAACACACTCTTCAACACCGGCGTCCTGCGCCGCTTTGACAACCGCTACGAGGTGGTCAAGGACGCGGTCGCCGCCGGTCAGGTCGGCGAGGTGCGGGCCGTGATTCACTACGCCGGTTCCAGCCTGATGCACGGGCACATCCATTCGATCGACACGGTGTCCTATCTCATCGGCGACCCGGCGATTGAAGCTGTGCGCGGCGAGCTTTTGCCTCGCGGCTTGCAAGTCGAAGGCAATCACATTCCGGCCGATCCCTCGGCCACCTATCAACTACGCTTCGCCAATGGCGTTGAGGCGTGGTCCATTCCCGCGGCTCCGTGGGAATTCGAGGTCATCGGCTCGGAGGGTGCCATTCGCTCGTGCAACAATGGGGCTGGCGTTTTACTGCGCCAGCCCGGCACCGTGCAAGGGCGGAACGCCTTGTGGGAGGAGGTACCCGTCGATCCGGTGACGCCGCGCAGTACGACGCAGTGCTGCTTGGAGGATTTGGTCGCGGCGCGCGAATCCGGCCAACCCACGCGCGGCCACATCGACGTGACGCACCACATCACAGAAGCCACCATCGCCGTCGCTGAGAGCCATCGCCAGGGTGGCGCTTGGGTGGAGTTGCCGCTGCCTGAGCGAGACTTATACATTTTTCACGTCTAGCGACGAGATACCCCACGACTCGCTTACCACTATTAGAGGATACACATGCTAAAAGCAGGCATATTTCTCGATATGGAGAATCTCAATCGCTGCGGTGGCCACGGCATCCAATTTCGCCAGATCAAGGCCCTGGTGGAGGCGCAGCAGGCGGTTGTGGTGCGGGCCAATGCCTATATGGCCATGGACCGCGAGCGCGAAAACATGGATCCAGAGTACCGCCAAAAGAGGGAGATTTATCGCAATCGCGCACGGCGGGAGGGCTACCACCTGATACTCAAGGAAGTGCGGCGCTATCGCACTACGGAGGGGGAGACTATCGTCAAGGCCGACGCCGATCTAGAGCTGGCGATAGATGCCCTGTTGCAGGCGGAGAATTTGGACTACGTGCTGTTGGGCACTGGCGATGGCGATTTTGTACGCTTGGTGCGCGCTCTGCAAAACCGGGGCAAGCGGGTCGATCTGCTATCTTTTATGAACACCAGCACCCAACTGCGCCAAGAAGTCGATTACCACTTTTCCGGGTACTTGGTGCCCGACATTCTGTTCTCTGATCGCGGCCCGACTCAGCGCCTGCGCGGCATCCTGCACGCAGTCAACGAGGAGAAGGGCTACGGCTTCTTGACTGTGCAGACTGGCTTGGCGATAGACAGCATACGCGAAGATATTTTTCTGCACATAACTGATCTGCGCACGGTGCGAGGTGGGGTGGTGTCCAACGCGGACTTTGCCCATCTCAAGGTGCGCGAGACGATCATTGAGTTTGAGGTGGAGGACGACGGCGACCGGAAGAAGGCTGTCAATGCCGTGGAGTTCCGGCCGGAACTACTGTGAGGCGATGATGAAGAAGGACTGGTGCGCCGAGGAGTTTCGCTGCATGGTCGCCCTCGGCGAGAGCACCACTGCTGGCGGCTGGAGCACCGCCCCCGATCGCTGCTGGGTGCCTCTCTTGGGCGCGCTCATCAACGATTTTCAGACCGCGCCTATGCGGGTCGTCAACTCTGGAATCGGTGCCAACCTCATCGCCAGGCGCAGCCCGGCGTACGAGGAGAGCGGCAAGCCGGCTGCCGACGAGCGCCTCGACAAACACGTTCTCTCCCACGGTCCCGACCTGCTCGCGATCTCCTACGGCCTCAACGACGCCCGGGGCGGTACGCCATTGGCCCAGTTTTGCGAGGACCTAGCCCTGCTCGTGGGGCGCGTGCGCCAACGCGGGAATCCGCTCATCCTGTTGCTCGGGCCTTACTTCATGACCGACTTCACTGTCGGGGGGAAGAGTTGGAGCCACGCCGATCTGTCCCTGTTCAGGCGCTTCAACGCGGCCACGGCCGAGGTGGCGGCACAACTCGACTGTCTGTACGTCGATCTGCTGGCCGCAAGCGGCGAAGCGCCTTGGATGGTCCACTACGACGGCGTGCACCAAAACGACCTCGGCCACCGGATTGTCGCCAACCGCATCTTCGAGGTGCTGGCCCAGAATTGTTCCTGCTTGGCGCAGCGGACCCGGCAGGCCGAGCGGAGCAGTCCGAGGTGGAGGGACGAGTCGGTGCTGAAGTCCGACTACGGCTTCTGACCAAAAGGAGGTATGAGCGCCATGATTCGCGTCGCTATCGCCGGCTGCCACCGCCAGATTCTGCGCAAGCCGACGAGCCACAATTTCGCCGCTGCCTTCTGTGCCCATCCCGACGCGGAAATCGTCGGCGTCTTCGACTACGGCGAACGGGAACGCGCAGAATTTGTCGAGTGCTGGCGGGATGTGTGGGGAGAGGTGCCGGCCTTTGACGACTACGAGCAGCTTCTCAAGGAGGTCGGTCCCGACATCGTCTGCATCGCCACCCGACAGACGATGCACGCCGACCAGATCGAAAGGGCGGTGGCCGCTGGCGTCCGCGGGATTCTGAGTGACAAACCGCTGGCCACGACCCTCGCCGAAATGGATCGCATTGTCGCGGCCTGTGCGGAGACTCCTCTTGCCTTCGCCCTCGACCGGCGCTGGGATTCCGCCTATCGGGCGCTAAGCTCGGCCATCGCTGGCGGCCTGATCGGCGAGGTGACTAGCCTGGCGGCATACGGCATCCCGAATACAATCAATCACGGCTGCCACTGGTACGATGCCGTGCTCGCGCTGCTGGGAGATCCAGAGCCTGCATGGGTCAGCGGCTTTGTCGATCCCGGCGACTCCGCAGATGAGCGCCGCCGGATGGATCCGCCCTGCCGTGCGCAGATTGGGATGGACAACGGCGCTGTCGCCTATGTAACCTGCGACGGACCCAAAGGCCCCGCTTTTGAGGTTGCGGGCGATGGCGGACGGATTTCCGTATTCGCCGACGCGGGTACAGCCCGCATCTGGAGGGACAGCTCTGAAGAGTTATTTCCCCTGCCGCCGAAGGAGGAAGGCTGGCCGGCCGGCATGGACATGGTGAGCGATTTGGTCCGCGCTGTCAAAGAGGGTGGCCGCACCGCGTGCGACATCTCCGAGGCCCGACGCGCCACCGAAATCGGATTCGCCATCTGTTCTTCTTCGGAGCGGGAAGGCGTCCGGGTTGCGCTGCCTGCAGCGGATCGCACTCTCCGCGTCGAGTCGTTTCCGTGGGGGAACGAAGCTCCGGATACGCCCTAACCCAATCCATGCGACAGGCTGGGTGAATCACCCCCGCGACGGCTCAGCGTTTTCCCGCCGGTGCCGCTGATGCACCTCCGCCATCTTGAAGTCGTTGTCTATAACCTGCTGCAAATGAACCATGCGCTCTGGCCCCGCAGTGCGCAACATGGCCTCGCCGTGGATGCGGTCAATCCAGAACCGCCCCTCATTGGCCAACGCGTTCTGGAAGTCCTCTAGGCGCTCGTCGGGTACGTGTTCGTAGAAATTCATGGTGTACATGCGCCGCCGCTGCGAGCCGCCGAAAGCGGCGTGCTTGGTATTGTGCCAAAATACGACAATGTCGCCCGGCTGGGTCTCCACCACTTGGCACGGCACTTGGTTGGGCGCCACCCCCCAAGCCGCGTCGCTGTCGGGTAGGGCCTCTTGTAGGCCGTCGGCATAGGCATCGCCGCAGTGATGACTGCCCGGAATGACGCGCACTGCGCCCGTGTCTTGGGTCAGCGGATCTAGGTAAAAAGCGATCTTAATGCTGGGGATGCGGTCGCCGTTGTACCCATCCGAATGCCAACGCGTATCGCCGACGTAGAAATTGCCGTCGCCGCTGGTGTAGTTGAAGTCGTCGCCCAAAATGCTGGCGACAATATCGTGGATGCGCGGGTCGTCGAGCAAGCTGCTCAAGTATTCGCTCTGATCGGGGAAGGGCACAATGCACGAGCGCGCCCGGCCTTCGTGCTCTTTGCCGTGATGCCCGCCGCCGTGCACGGCCCACACGGCCTCGAATTCCTCGATAATGCGGTCGATGCAGTCGGCCATGAGGCCGGGAAAGTACAGATAGCCGAAGGTATTGAAATAATTGAGCTGTTGTTGGCTCAGGCGCGTGTCAGACATGTTATTCCCTCCAGATTATTCCTCTATGATCGCTTCTGCTGGAGGCGGGCGCAAATGGGGAAGGCTTACCAGTATAGGGTACTGCGCAACTTGAACTCGTGACTAGACCGAGCCGTGGTGCGCTCGCGGCGCTCGGCGACCAAATCCACGCGCAACGACTGCTCCACGCGCAGCCGCCCGCCCACGCCATAAGTGTGCGTATCTCGGCCCGACGCGATACGGGCATACGGAGTTAGCAGACCCCCCAATGCGTCTAGGCCGTACCCCAACTCTGCGTCGAACAGACTGGCCTCTGCGGCTTGGGTGGATCGCGCCAAGTCGGCCGCACTGCGCTGCGACCAGAGGCGATCCATCCCGCTCGTCGCCGACCCCCAAGACGAGTGCATCCGCAACGACGGTCCCCGACCTAATGCGCCCGGGTCTATGTTGAGCGAGCCGCCTATGCCCCACTCCTCATAGCCGCTGGCCTGATGCACTAGCAGCCGCCGCGCCGTCGCCTGCAGCGCCACACCCCGCTGCGAGTGGGAGTAGCTCAAGTTGCCGCCCACTTCCAGACCCAGCCCGGTCTCCGCGTCGCCGCCGTCGTGGCGCACGCCCACTTCCAGCGACGGCGACATCCGGCCTGAGTCCAACTCTACGGGACGGCCCCCTTCCAGTTGGAGGCGCCACCGGCTCGTCATGGTCTCTAGGTCCGGCCGGTCCGCGGCATCCGCGTCCACCCGCACCAAGAAGGCGTCCGACTTCAGCGCGACGTCGTAGGAGGACGATTCTGTCGGTGACAGCAAAGTGCCTCGCGTGCCCAACCCACCCATCTGCATTCCGATATTAGCGTCGGGACGATCTGCCATTCGTTCCATCTGGCCGCGTCCATAGCCGAGCAAACCCCACGCTGACAGCCGCTCGGTCATTGCGACGCGCAGATAGGGATGCACACTCGTCAGATAGCTTCCCAGTTCGCCTTTGCGGAAAGCCTCTTCGGCCGTGTGTACGTCGAACTCGCCAGTGCCCACACTGTGCGCCACCGCTAGACCAGTCAGCGTCCGGCCCTGTTGCCGATCGACGCCGAGCAGGGCAGTCACCGGATTGCCGGTAAGCGATAAATCGGCCTCCTCGCTCCTGAAGCGGGTCGTCGCTCCCCGGCCCCAAGCTGTCCAGCGGACATCCCGCTCTTCGTCAGTTGCGGCCGACAATAGGAAGGAACTCCGCGATATAATGTCCGCGAAGGAGCTTTTCGTCAGACTATAGAAGGGATGCTGGGAGAGGACATCTGAGCGGGAAGCATTCTTGGCCGGATCAATCGGGCCCTGCCCACGCTCGGACATCGCCGCCAATGTCACCCGCTGACCGCCCACCGTCAGATGTGCGCCTCCATCAGACCGATCTGTCAGGCGATCCGAGACCGCGTCCATTATTTGGCTAGCCGCCGTCCGCCCGAACCGCGCCAGCCACGCCTTTTCCACCGAGGGATCATCATCGGTGATAGTACCTGTGGCGGTGTCGTCGGCTATTGTCGCATTCGCTGGATTGCTCAACGCGATCGTGAGCGTTTCGGTGCCTTCATCCAGCGCGTCGTTGAACACCACCACCGCGATGGTCGCCTCGGTCTGACCGGGTGCGAAGGTCAGGGTGCCTTCTGCCGCTGTGTAGTCTGCGTCGGCCGTGGCCGTGCCGTCGGCCGTTGTCCAATCGACCGTTATCTCAAAACTGCTGACTGCTCCTAGCGTTACGGCAAAGGTAATTTCCCGGTCGCCTTCGGCTGCCTCCGCATCGGCGATGGTCAGGGCCGGTGCCGCATCGTTATCGGCGATTGTGCCGGTGGCCTCGGCTTCGTCCAAGGTCGCATTCGCTGGATTGCTCAAGGCGATGGTGAAGGTCTCGTCGGCTTCGTCCAAGGCGTCGTCTAACAACGGGACGGTAATCGTCTGCTCCGTTTCCAAGGCATCGAAGGTTAGTGTTCCCATCGTCTCCGCGTAGTCGGTTCCTTGGGTCGCCGTGCCGTCGGCCGTTGTCCAATCGGCCGTCACCGCAAGGCTGCTGGCCACGTTCAGCCGCACAGTGAAGGTGATCTCCCCGTCGCTTTCTGTGGCGCTCGCGTCGGCTATGGTTAGCGCCGGGGTGTCGTCTTCGGTGATCGTTACCTCGACGTTTGTGGCGTCTAGGCCTTCGTAGTCGCCACCGCTAACGGTGTGCGTCAGCACTACTGGTTCGTCGGCTACCGCGTCGTCGTCGTGGGCGGCGGTGACCGCGAACGTCTGCGTCTCGTTCCAGTTGGCCGCGGTAAACGTCAACGTCGCTGGAGCTACTGACACCTCTGCGTTCTCCGGCATCTGTATTGCGACCGTTACGTCGGCCGCTGGTTCGGTGTTCAGCACCACCGTGTAGATTTCCTCATCGCCTTCTGGAACCGTCAACGCCGTTACCGAGATCGTCACGCTTGGGGTGTCGTCTTCGGTGATGATCACTTCGACGTTTGCGGCGGCTAGGCTCTCGTAGTCGCCACCGCTGACGGTATGCGTCAGCCCTACCGAATCATCGGCTACCGCGTCGTCGTCGTGGGCGGCGGTTACTGTTACTGTCTGCGGTGTATTCCAATTGTCCGCCGTGAAGGTCAATTCCTTAACGTTCACGGCTACGTCTGCGCCTTCGGGTATCTGTATGGCGACGGTTACGTCTGCCGTCGGTTCGGTGTCCAGCACTATGGTGTAGGTTTCTTCATCGCCTTCTTGGACTTCCAACGCAGCAGTTGAGATTGTCACGCTTGGGGTGTCGTCTTCGGTGATGGTCACTTCGACATCTGCGGCGGTCACGTCCTCGTAGTCGCCACCGCTGACGGTGTGGGTCAGCCCTACTGGCTCGTCGGCTACCGCGTCGTCGTCATGGGCGGCGGAGACAGTTACTGTCTGTGGTGCATTCCAGTTGTCGGTGGTGAAGGTCAACTCGGTTTGATCCACGGCTACGTCTGCGCCTTCGGGTATCTGTATGGCGACGGTTACGTCTGTCGTCGGCTCGGTGTCCAGCACTACGGTGTAGGTTTCTTCATCGCCTTCTTGGACTTCCAGCGCAGCAGTTGAGATTGTCACGCTTGGGGTGTCGTCTTCGGTGATGGTCACCTCGACATCTGCGGCGGTCACGTCCTCGTAGTCGCCACCGCTGACGGTGTGGGTCAGCCCTACTGGCTCGTCGGCTACCGCGTCGTCGTCGTGGGCGGCGGTTACTGTAACTGTCTGTGGTGTATTCCAATTGTCCGCCGTGAAGGTCAGCGCCGATGGGGTCACCGTAATGTCCACGTTGTCGGGCACCTGTATGGCGACGGGCACCGCCGCCGTCGGCTGCGAAGTCAGGACTACGGTGTAGGTTCCCTCCTCGCCTTCTAAGATTTCCAGCGTAGTAGTTGAGATCGTCACGTCGGCGGTGTCGTCTTCGGTGACGGTCACCTCGACATCTACAGTCGTTACGCCTTCGTAGTCGCCGCCGCTGACGGTATGCGTCAGCACTACTGGTTCGTCAGCTACCGCGTCGTCGTCGTGGGCGGCGGTTACTGTTACTGTCTGCGGTGTATTCCAATTGTCTGCCGTGAAGGTCAACTCTGTCTGAGCTACCCTAATGTCCACATCCTCGGGCACCTGTATGGCGATGGTTACGTCTGCTGTCGGCTTGGTGTCCAGGACTACGGTGTAGGTTTCCTCCGAGCCTTCTAAGACTTCCAGCGTAGTAGTTGAGATCGTCACGTCGGCGGTGTCGTCTTCGGTGACGGTCACCTCGACATCTACAGTCGTTACGCCTTCGTAGTCGCCGCCGCTGACGGTGTGCGTCAGCGTTACCAGCTCGTCAGCTACCGCGTCGTCGTCGTGGGCGGCAGTCACTGTTACTGTCTGTGATGTATTCCAATTGTCTGCCGTGAAGGTCAGCGCCGATGGGGCCACCGTAATGTCCACGTTGTCGGGCACCTGTATGGCGATGGTTACGTCTGCTGTCGGCTCGGTGTCCAGCACTACGGTGTAGGTTTCTTCCTCTCCTTCTAAGACTTCCAGCGTAGTAGTTGAAATCGTCACGTCGGCGGTGTCGTCTTCGGTGACGGTCACTTCGACATCTACGGCTGTTGCGTCCCCGTAGTCGCCGCCGCTGACGGTATGCGTCAGCGTTACCGGCTCGTCAGCTACCGCGTCGTCGTCGTGGGCGGCAGTCACTGTTACTGTCTGTGATGTATTCCAATTGTCTGCCGTGAAGGTCAACTCTGTCTGAGCTACCCTAATGTCCACGTTGTCGGTCACCTGTATGGCGACGGTTACGTCCGCCGTCGGCTCGGTGTCCAGCATCACCGTGTAGGTTCCCTCACCACCTTCTTGGACTTCCAACGCGGTGATTGAGATTGTCACGCTTGGGGTGTCGTCTTCGGTGATGGTCACCTCGACATCTGCGGCGGTCACGTCCTCGTAGTCGCCACCGCTGACGGTGTGGGTCAGCCCTACTGGCTCGTCGGCTACTGCGTCGGCATCCTGAGTAGCGGAGACAGTTACTGTCTGTGGTGCATTCCAGTTGTCGGTGGTGAAGGTCAACTCGGTTTGATCCACGGCTACGTCTGCGCCTTCGGGTATCTGTATGGCGACGGTCACGTCCGCCGTCGGCTCGGTGTCCAGCACTACGGTGTAGATTTCCTCACCACCTTCTTGGACTTCCAACGCGGTGATTGAGATTATCACGCTTGGGGTGTCGTCTTCGGTAATGGTCACCTCGACGTTTGCGGCGGTCACGTCCTCGTAGTCGCCACCGCTGACGGTGTGGGTCAGCCCTACTGGCTCGTCGGCTACTGCATCGGCATCCTGAGTAGCGGAGACGGTTACTGTCTGTGGTGCATTCCAGTTGTTCGCGTTGAAGGTCAACTCGGTTTGATCTACTACAATATCCTCATCCTCGGGTATCTGTATGGCGACGGTTACGTCCGCTGTCGGCTCCGAAGTCAGCATTACCGTGTAATTTGCGCTGCCGCCCTCGTCCACTGTCAGTTTGGTCGGGGTCACGGTCGCGCCACGCACATCGTTGTCGGCGACTCGTACCGTCGCGCTGTAGGACTCGCCCGCTCGGTGGGTCACACCATCCGCGATCGTCGCCGTCACCAAGCCGTTTACTTCATCCACTTCATCGTCCACCGTCGCCACCTGAAGCGTCGTGTTCGACACACCCACCGCGAACGTCGCCTCGGTGGGTGTCCCAGCCGCGAGGAACGCACCGCGCTCCGTTACTTTCACCAGTACCGTCAACGGCACAGTCAGGTTACCCACGCGTGTCAGCGTGAAAGTCACTGTCTCACCTTCCTCCACGGCTGTCGGGTCTGCCGCCACGCTGACCACCGGCAGATCGTTATCGACGATTACACAGATGGCCTCGCCATCTGCGACCGTCGCGTTGGAAGCATTGCTCAGCGCGACGGTGAATATCTCTGCCGCTTCGTCTAGGTCGTCATCAATAATCGGGACGCGGATCGTCTGCTTCGTCTCCAAGGCAGAGAAGGTCAGCGTTCCGATTGCCGCCTCGTAATCCGTTCCCGCCGTTGCCGTGCCGTCGCTGGTCGCATACTCGACCGTCACCGTTTGGCTGCTGGCCACGTTCAGCCGCACTTGAAACGCCATCTCCTCGTCGCCCTCCGCTGCCGCCGCGTTGGCGATCAATAACCTAGGCGTGTCGTCCTCAATAATCGTCACTTCAACGCTACCTGCCGCCACCGCGTCGTAGTCTCCGCCGCTGACTGCATGACGGATCGTCACCGGCTTGTCAGCGACGGCGTCGGCGTCCTGAGTGGCGATCACTGTTATCGTCTGCGCCTGATTCCAATTCTCGGCCGTGAACGTCAATGCCGTCTCTCCCACCGCGACTTCCACGTCTTCGGGCACCTGCACAGCCACGGTCACATCTGCCGTCGGCTCCGAAGTCAGTACCACTGTGTAGCTGGCGCTATCGCCCTCGTCCACCGTCAGTTCGGTCGGGGTCACGGTCGCGCCACGCACATCGTTGTCGGTGACTGGCACCGTCGCGCTGGCCATATCGCCCACCCGGTGGGTTGCACCATCCATGATCGTCGCTGTCACCAAGCCGTTTACTTCGTCCATGTCATCGTCCACTGTCGCCACTGGAAGTGTGATTATCGCCTCATTTGTCGCGAATGTCGCCTCGGTGGGTGCGCCGTCCGCGAGGAACGCACCGCGCTCGGTCACGCTCACCGGCACCGTCAGCGGCACGGTCAGGTCGCCGATGCGCGCCAGCACGAACGTCACTGTCTCGCCTTCTTCCACGGCTGTCGGGTCTGCGGCCACGCCCACCACCGGCAGGTCGTTGTCGGCGATCACGCCCGCGGCCTCGCCATCTGCGATCGTTGCGTTGGAAGCATTGCTCAGCGCGACCGCGAATGCTTCCAATGCCTCGTCAAGGTCGTCGTCAATGATGGGCACACGGATCGTCTGTGCCGTTTCCAAGGCGGGGAAGGTCAGCGTACCGGTCGTCTCCTCATAGTCAGTACCCGCCGTCGCCGTGACATCAGCGGTCGCATACTCCACCGTTACCGTCTGGCTGCTGGCCACATTCAGCCGAACTTGAAACGCCATCTCCCCGTCGCCCTCTGTTGCTGTCCCGTCGGTGATCGACACCTCCGGCATGTCGTCTTCGATGATGATGACTGTCACGGATTCGGCCGTTACTGTGTCGTAGTCTCCACCGCTGACGGCATGACGGATCGCCACCGGCTCGTCAGCGACGGCGTCGTCATCGTGAGCCGCGGTCACCGTCACCGTCTGCGCCTGATTCCAATTCTCGGCCGTGAACATCAATGCCGTCTCGTCCACCGCGACTTCCGCGTCTTCGGGTACCTGCACGGCCACGGTCACGTTTCCCATCGGCTCCGTATCTAGCACCACCGTATAGCTGACACTAGCACCTTCGGGCAGTGCTAGCACCGTTGGAGTCACGGTCACGCCGGGGACATCATTGTCGATGACCAGTACCGTCGCGCTGCCCGCATCGCCTACCTGGTAGGTCGCACCGCTGGTGATCGTTGCCGTTACTGTGCCGTCCGCCTCGTCGCGCTCGTCGTCGTCTGTCGCCATTAGAAGCGTGGTCGTCGCCGCATTCTCCGCGAATGTCGCTTCGGTGGGTACCTCGTCTGTGAGGAACGCATCGCTCTCTGTTACGCGTACCGGCACCGTCAACGGCGCGGTCAGGTTGCCTACTCGCGTCAGGGTAAACGATACCGTATCGCCTTCTATCACTTCTGCTGGATCTGCCGCTACACTGACTACCGGCAGGTCGTTGTCGATGATCACGCCCATTGCCTCGCCATCTGTGATCGTCGAGTTTTCCGCCCCGCTTAAAGCGATCGTGAACGCTTCGGTCTCCTCGTCTAGGTCGTCGTCGAGAATGGGCACACGGATCGTCTGCTCTGTCTGCAAGGTGAAGAAGGTCAGCGTCCCAGTCGTTTCCTCGTAATCCGTCCCCGCCGTCGCCGAGCCGTCAGCAGTCGCATATTCCACTGTCACCGTCTGGATGCTGGCTAGGCTCAGCCGCACCGAAAACGCCATCTCCCCGTCGCCTTCCACTGCCGCTGCGTCGGCGATCCGGATCG
Organism: Candidatus Latescibacterota bacterium; assembly: GCA_965116675.1. GTDB lineage: Bacteria > Latescibacterota > UBA2968 > UBA8231 > UBA8231. The sequence continues at coordinate 3,052,019 of OZ220721.1, read as the reverse complement.
TCGGTGGATCGTCCTCGAGGATCGTCACCACAACGCTGGCCGCGGTCACTGTCCCGTAGTCGCCGCCGCTGACTGCGTGGCGGATCGTCACTGTATTGTCGGGCGCCGAGTCGTCGTCTTGGGCTGCGGTCACCGTTACTGTCTGCGGTGTATTCCAGTTGTTGGCTGTGAATGTCAACGCCGTCGAGGCGACCGAAACTTCCGCGCCTTCTGGCACCAGCACCGAGACGGTCACGGCCGCCGTCGGCTCGGTGTTTAGCACCACCGTGTAGTTGACACTTTCGCCTTCGGGAATCGTCAGTGCCGTTGGGGTCACGCTCACGCCGCGTGCGTCGTTATCGGTGACCAGCACCGTGGCGCTGGCCGCATCGCCTATCTGATGCGGACCATCCATGATGGTCGCAGTCACCGCACCATCCGCCTCGCCGCGCCCGTCGTCGTCTGTCGCTACTAGCAGCGTCGCTGTCGCTGCATTCGCCGCGAATGTTGCCTCGGTGGGTACATCGTCCGTGAGGAACGAACCGCGCTCTGTTACGCGCACCGGCACCGTCAGCGGCGCGGTCAGGTTACCTACCCGAGTCAGGGTAAACGCTGCCGTTCCGCCTTCTGTCACCGCTGTCAGGTCTGCTGCGATGCTGACCACTGCTAGTATGTCGTTGTCGGCGATCACGCCCGTCGCCCTGCCCTCTCCGATCGTCGCGTTGGAATTGCGCAACAAGACTGTGAACGTCTCCTCTTCCTCCACTAGGTCGTCGTCAATGATAGGCACGCGGATCGTCTGCTCTGTTGTGCCAGCCGGGAAGGTCAGGGTCCCCCTCCTCACTTGGTAATCCCTCCCCGCCTTCGCCGTGCCGCTCGCAGTCGCGTACTGCACCGTCACCTCTTGGCTGCTCGCTGTGCTTAGCTGCACCGCGAACCTCAGTGCCGCGTCGTCCTCCGACGCCTCATAGCGCGTCGCCGCAAACGACACCGTTATATCGCTCTTGACCACATCTGTATCGGTTCGCGTCACTACATCTGTATCGGTCTTGGTCTCTACCGCATCAGGTTCGTCGTTGTCGGTGATCTCCGCTGTGGCGCTGGCCGCATCGCCCGGCTCCTGCACGTTCGTCACCGTTACTGTGATCGTCTTCGTGGTCTCCCTATACCGGTCTCCCGTGCCGCTGGTCGCAGTCACCACCACCACATATACGTTGTCTTCATTCGAGTCCTGCGGATTTTCGTAGTCCGGTACTATTGTGAACTTCAGATCTCTCTCTAACGGAGCCCCCGGTGACGGCTCCAGCGATAAATGCGACGCATCCGCTCCGCCCAGCGAGATGGTCACGGGATTGTCCTCGCTGTCGCTATCCGTCGCTTTGACCATCACCAGCTTCTGCGTCGTGGGCGTGTTCTCCGGCACGCTCGCGCTCACTGGGCCGTTGAACACCGGTGGGTTGTTCGGGTCGTTTTGCGGTGGGTTGTTCGGGTCGTTTTGCGGTGGGTTGTTCGGGTCGTTTTGCTGCTGTGTTATCGGGTCGTTTTGCGGTGGGTTGTTCGGGTCGTTTTGCTGCTGTGTTATCGGATCCGTTGACGTTCCGCCCGAACAGTTCCCATCTACTAAACCATAACTATCTGTTGCTTCATTGTACACGTCCACCAAACAAGGATCCCAACTGCCTATACTGTCGTCCTCTATGTCAAAATGCCAATGGTCGGTTCTATACTCTTGGTCTGGATGAATTGCTATAAACTCTCTCCAGTGCTCGTAATTTTCCCAGTTCTCGGTCTCGGTCTCTTTATTAAAGGGATTGCCCGTAAAGTGTATTTGATCACCATTTCGGACTTGCGGGATATTATGCCCGAATGCGGGTAATGCCGATGTCAGTAAAACGAAAATGCAAATGACGAGCGCGAATCCCGTGCGGGAGACCCTGTGCCGAGGGGCAATCCCGTCACGCACTCGTTCTGTCGCTGGCGTAGATATGGCGGGACCATGCGGCAAATAATCGATAGGACGCATTAGTATCTTCTTGCGGGCCTAGCAGAGTAAGGCCCCGGATCAGCGGAGAGAACTGCGAGCTCTAAAAAGGAGATTGCCTGAAGGCGATTGCATGGCAATCGCTTTCAGTATCGTGGGGGGGAAGTGAAGCGTTTGTAAAATATACTATGTAAGATGCTATATGGAAAGGAGATACTGCATATCGCATGGGACGATATATGGTCCCCAAAATAATCAGAGAGACCCGTAGGCGACTTGGTAACAGGTGTTTATAACAAAGGTCTATTTATCGCCCTTGAGACGATAAATAGACCTTTGCGTTTTTTCATAAACTCCGCTCCAAACCGGCTTCCAACGCAGCCTCAATCCGCGCCTTGGTCTCTTCGAGGTGGGCGCGGCTGTACGCGTCTAGACCGCTGCCTTCTAGTCGCGTCTCGATCTGTCCGGCGATGGTCTGCAAATCCGCTCGGGCCAGGGTGCGGGCGTCCTCGGGTGTGCCCCCGGCGGGCCTGAGCACCAGACCGATTAGTTTTTGTAGCTGCGCCCGCTGCAAGTTGCGGCGAAAGCTGTCGATGGAGTCGCCCGTCTCCAATTCTGCCCAGATAGCCTGCCGCAGTCCAGTAAACAGATCGACCATCCCGAAGGTCTCGTCGCCTTCGTAGCGCAGCTCCAGATCTTGCAACCGGCTCAACAGGGTTGGATCGTAGAACCGGTCGAGTGGCTGCCGTTGGATGCGCAGCACGATATCGTGGATGGGATAGTCAATCCGCCGCACGTCGAACACCGACCAAGTGAAATCGACCCAGCGCTCTGGTGCCAGTTTGTTGAGCAGCTCCGGCGACCAGCGGAAGGCGTCCGGCCCGAACACGTGCTCCACTAAGAAGGCGAGCGCCTCTTGCTGGCGGGCGGGTGGCACTGGCTGTAGCGGGAGGCGTCCATCGCCCACGTGGTCGCGGTAGTGGTAAATACCGCCGATGTAGCGGCTGACATTGCCCGCACCCGACCAGTAGGGCCTAAAGCCCCAGCCAAATACCCGCCGCAGGGTCTGGTAGCGCTCGCCCTTCTGCTCGAATTTGTCTTCCACTTTGGCCCACAGTTCTTTCGACAGGGCGATCTGGTCGCGGTAGTGGGCAATCGGATCGTCACGCAAATCCCAGCGCGCTGCACTCGGGTCGATCCCCCGAGTCCAGTACAGGGCGTCTTCGTCCGTGCCGTAGGCTAGATCTTTCTCCGCGACCTGGCCGGCGATCTTGGCTAGTTGGGCCTGCTCGCTGGCGGGACTGTCCGCCTCTACCGGCCGGTAGGCGTATTCAATGGCCCAGTAGTCGTACGTCCCCAGCGTCGTTTGGTAGTACTCGCCTTGCTCGTGGCCTTCTGGGGCGATATTGACTGGATTGTAGTCCATCACCGAGCTGGAGATGCCCTCTTTGTCGGTAACGCGGCGGTCATGTAGCTCGTCGAGCGCGTGGATAGTGCTGCCTTTGAAATTGTGCCGCAGGCCGAGGGTGTGACCTACTTCGTGCGCGATCAATTCGACGATTAGCTGGCGGATGAACTCCTTTTCATCGACCTCGCCCCCGCCGGCCGCGGCCCGAGCTGCCAGCAAGTGCCACCCGAAAGCGGCTTCCTGCCTCAGCCCGTCGGCCATATCGCAGAATCCCCTGTTGTGCCCCATAGCCTCGGCGGGCGAAGGCGCAGTGAAGTCCCCGCTGGCCCAAGGTTCCCGCCCCACAGGATCGACCAGTTCGGTGAACTCCAAGTAAGCGTAGCGCACAAAATCCGCGCTGATGCGGATGTCGGCGTCGAAAATCTCGCCGGTAAAGGGATTGGTGCGCGACGGTCCCACTGCGTATCCTTGGCCGGGCTGCACCATCCAGCGCACCGCGTTGTAGCGCACGTCGGCTGCGTCCCACTCGGCGTCGTCTGGCTGCTGCTTGGCCTCAATCGCCCCCTCGAAGCCGAGCGGCTCGAATGCCTTGTTCCACACTAGGATCCCCTCCCGCACCGCGTCTCGATACTCTGGTGGAATTGTGTTTTCCAGCCAGAACACAATCGGCTTTTTGGGGGGTGACTGGTCGAATTTGGGCTCGGCTTTCTCTAGGTGCCAGCGATTGACGTAGCGCACGTACGGGTCGTCCTTGAGCACCGAGGTGTAGTCTTGGTGCAAGGTGGTGAAATGCCCCACTCGGTCGTCGGCCAAGCGCGGGCGGAAATCCGACTCGGGCAGGCTGGACAGGCTGTAGTGATAGATGTGCTGGAAACTGCGCGTATCCGCTAGGGTGGGGACGTCCATTCTGGGCGAATTGGATTTAAAGTGCAGCACCACGTCGATCTCGGTATTGTGCGGGAAATTCTTCAGCGCGCCGAAATAGCTGTTGTCGTTGTCGAAGCTATACGAACCTTCTTTGAGGTACCTGCTGAAGAAGGAACTTACCGAGGCGATATCCTGAATGAAGAAATCGTTCGGATCCACCAGCACCGCGCCGGTCTTGGGATGGGGCTGTCCCTCAATGCTGCCGACGCCTAAAATCGAGTCGGACAGGCCCCGGTCCACGGCCCGGTGGATGGCCGCGTCTGGCTCGGCCCGGTAGTACACATTCTTGTGGGCGAAGAATACCTTTTTGCCGACTCGCTGAAAGACAAAGGGGAATGTGCCCCAACCTCGACCGATGGAGACCAGCGAGGCCGAATCAAAGAAGTAGCCGTCGCCCTGCGTGCGCGTGATGCTGCACAGGTAGATCTGGTCGAACTGGTCGGGACGAATGGCCAAGAACACCTTGTTCTCCTCTGGATCCCGGTACAGCTCGAACAAGCCTTCGATCTTGTCAAAGTCCTTGATTACTTTCGCAAATTTGGGGCCTTTGTCTTTCTCATCTTCCTCGTCCTCTTCGTCTTCCCCGTCCTCTTTGTCCTTTTCGTCTTCTTCGTCCTTTTCCTTGTCAGTTGCCTCTTCCTCGACGGCCTCCCCTTTTGCCTCCTCCGCCCAGACGGCCGCCGTCCCCCATAAGCCTAGGATGGCGACCAGCAATATCCATTTTAATGCGCGCATAGTATTGCTCAGCTCCAATCTCAGGTTGCCTCGTGGTTTGGATTATTCACAGTAAACGCGGACCTTGTCGTCCCCGTCGTGGATATTGACCTCGATCTCACTTAGAGCGTCGATTAGCTGCTCTAGATCCTCGGTGCGCAGATTGTCAATGTCAACGTTGATGCCGTTGTCCTGCAGAGCCGTATTGATCCCCGTTGTGGCTTGCGCCGGGAGCAAGGTGTGCAGCTTGACTCCGGCTTTGATCAGCGCCAGTGGTACCCGGACATCGACGTGTTCATCCCCGTCTGAGTCAACGGTGACTCTCAGATAGCGACGGGCTGATCCCGCTTGTGGGGGCGCTAGCGGCTGCACCGCTGTGGTCGTCTCTGGCTCTTCGTCAACGAGAGAGAGCAGGCGCTCGGCCTCATCGACGGACACCTTGCCTTCCGATAGCATCTCCAGTACGCGTCTGCTGTTTTCGTTCATGGTGATCCTCCTGTTTGCGTTTGGCTACTGAATCGCGATGGAGCCGTTCACGGTCTCGGCGATCAATTCGGCCTCGCCTTCGCCCACTGTTCCCTTGAGCTCGTGGCGCTTCTCGACCGCTGCGACGAAGCCCGGTACCTCGCAGCGGATTCGCCCGTTGACCGTCGCAGCCGCTAGCTTGAGGCTCGGGTCGGCGTCCAGAGCGACTTTGATGCTGCCGTTCGTGGTGGCTAGTCCGTTGTCGGTTCCGGGCTCGATGCTTCCCTGAAACTTTATCGACCCATTGGTCGTCCGCGCATCGAAGCGGCCGTATGCGTCCTCAATGGACACGCGGCTATTTGTAGAAGAAAGCTCGGCCGAGCCAGAAAATGTCTTGACCGTGATCGGGGCGTTCTTGGTCGTCGCGTTCAGGTCGCCCTTGAAGTTTTCGACCCTTATACGCCCGTTCTTGGTCTGCACCGTTCCACCGCCCTCTGTTCCTTGAAGCTCCACTGGTCCGTTGCTAGTCGCCAAGTCAACGCTAGTTGTGACGGGCACAGTAACCTCAATGTTTGCTCCAGAGGACTGGCGGGAGAGTCCATGCAGGAATCCCTCGGATTGCCGATCCGGCTTGGCCTCGACCGTGATGAGGTCGCCTTCCTGCACGGCTCTGTACTTGATTCCGCGAGGTTTTTTCAGCCTCGCTCGCACGCGAATTGAGCCGGGTTCGCCGGCGCGGACCCGGATGCGGCCGTTGAAGCCGCGCACTACGAGGCGCGGGTTGTCGCCCACGGCGAAAGTATCGTCGCACATGGAGGTTTTGCCGTCCTCGTCGCGGGGGTCTTCTTCGCTCTCTGACCACCCGGATAGGGACTCTTCGAGTCCTTTGAGTCCTTTTTCGAGTCCTTTTTCGATTTCTTCACCGAGTCCTTCGAGGGTGTCTTGCAGCGCCCCAATTCCGCGCCCCTTGCGGGTTTCGCGGTGGGAGTCTTGCAGCGCCTCCAAGAGACGCTCGGCCTCTTCTACAGTGACCTTGCCCTCTGAAAGCATGTCGAGAACTCTGCGTCGCTCTTCACTCATCATAGCCTCCTAGTCGATTGAAATGAATACGCGATCCTCGCCGGAGACTACGTCGCAGCGCAGGCCGCGCAGCGAGGCAAGCACGTATAGAAGTAAGGGGCCAGCCAGCAAGACGGAACGGCTCCGAGCGCGGTGTCCCGAACGCGCTGCTATTAGTAATGCAACAGGCGTCCCTAGCAGCACCACGACGACAACGAGCGGCCATAAGACTATGAGCGGGATCCACAGCCGAATGCGGCGCTTGTTGCCCTGGACTCGCAATCGCAGGAACATCGGCGGTAGCATCAGGAGAGCCTCCTCAGCGCTTCTTCGACGTCGATCTCGCCGCGTTCCAAGCTGTCCAGTACCGCTGCCGATTGGGGATTTGAGCGCGGGGTACTGGCCGATTCTGTGGTTTGAGTCACTGTCTCGACCAACGGTAGCTGCTCTGCAATGGCATCTAGGCGGTTTTTGACCGTTGGGTAGCTGATGCCGAAGATGCGCTCCATTTCCTTGATCGAGCCGTGGACTTGGATGAAGGTCATTACGAATACTTGGTCCTCGGCGGAAAGACGCGCCAGGACAGGCGGCTCGAATTGCCCTTCGATCGCGATGGCACTGTCCGGCAGGGAAACCCGCTCTACCACGATACGCGCCCCCTTCGTCAGATCAGTTAGCTCTTTCCAGTCTTTGATGGCAAAACCTCCAAATGGTTAAATTTAGACGTAATTATAGCTATATAATTGAAAAAGTCAATTATAAAATTAAAAAAATTAATTTTAGATTAAATAAACCCGGAGAGATTTGGACACTATTCTTCCACGGCTGCGGACACCGCGTTGGAAACCCGCCGCAACAGACTCCCGTTGGCGACCATTTGGTTGGTCAGCACCACGCAGCTTAGCTGGTGCTCTGCGTCCGCCCACGCCACCGTGCCGGTCGCCCCAGTGTGGCCGAAGGTGTGCGGCGACACTAGATCGCCCCAAAAGGCCCACACCCGCGCCCCGCATACGCCCCACCCAAGCCCCCACGGTGCGTTGAGCGTGCCGTTTTGATCCCGCGTCATCGCTGCGACTGCGGCTTGGCTGAAAATGCGCTGGTCGCCGTACGCGCCGCGGTTGAGCATAGTTTGCAAGAGGATCGCCAGATCGCGTCCGGTGCTGTGCATGCCGCCCCACGGCGCTCCGAAATCGCGCCAGTACGGGGAATTCCACCCCCAACTCCGCAGTTCTTCGTCTTCTGCGGTGTCCGTCCCGCACCACACGGTATCCTCAATCGGCCAATCGCCCATGCCCAATGCGCTGCGCTCCATGCCAAGCGGCGCAAAAATTTCCTCGCGTTCAAAGTCGCGCAGCCGTTGACCGCTGACGCGCTCGACGATCGCGGCTGCCAGCAGGATGCCTTTGCTCTGGTAGCGGAAATCGGTCGCTGGTTTGTAGAGCAGGGGTGTCTTGAGCGACCGCTCGACAAAGACTTCTACTGGTTCGTGTGCCCGCCGCAGGCTGGTATTCTCCGGCAGCATATCGGGCATTCCCGATATGTGCGACAGCAGGTGGCGGACCTTGATGTCGGGTCGGTCGCCGCCTGTGAACTCGGGTAGGTAGTCGGCGGCTGGGTCTTCGAGTGAAATTAGTCCCCGGTCAACGAGGATCATCAGCGCGCAAGCGGTGACCGGCTTGGTGATCGACGCGAGGAGAAAGATCGAATCCGCATCGACCGGCTGGTCTGTGCCGGGTTTCCGCTGGCCAGCCCCGCGTGCAAAGACCTCTTTGCCGTGCCGAGCCACTGTTAGCGAAGCTGCGCTGATCTGGCCCGCTTCGATAGCAGCCGTGAGCAGGCCGAAGGCCCGTTCGAGTTGTGCTGCAGACATGCCGACAGCCGCTGGGTCGCCCGTTTGCAAAACTGTTCCGTCCATTGTCATCACGTTTCCTTTCTTTAGGATAGGCGCAACATTAACCAACTAACCCGATCACTTCCCTCAGCCCCGCTATCACTCGCACCCCGTCCTCCGTCCATTCTGGCTCTACTGGAGAGCCAGCCGCGCCGAGCGACCGCCGAATCAACACGGGCCGCAGTCCCGCCGCCCTAGCCCCTGCTACGTCGTCTTCCGGTGAATCGCCGACGAAGAGTGCCTCGTCCGTCGCTAATCCCGTCTGCTCCAGCGCCGGGGCAAAGATCGCTGGATCGGGCTTTTTGATGCCGACATCGCCGGAGACGACCACTGCGTCGAAAAAGGGGCGCAACGCCAGCTCGTCTAGCAACCGATGGACGTGCGGGGGATGGTCGAAGTTGGAGATTAGCGCCAGCTTGTAGCGGCCTTGCAGCTCGCCGAGTACGCTTTTGGCCTCTGGGTCGAGCGGTGTGTGTGCGTGCCACGCCGCTACACTCGCCTCACTGATTTGCCGCAGTTTCTCCACTTCCAGCTCCACTTCTAACTCCCCGACCAACTCGCGCATGCGACGCTCATACACGGTCAGTCCGTCGTCCTGCACCGGCGGCTCGGGTTGGAGCAAGAATTCCTCGCATAGTCGGAGTAACGTTTCTTCGTCAAACGCATGGCCACTAGCGACCAACCCGCGGCGGATGGCATGGTACCAACTCTCTCCTGCGGCCTCCATATTGCCGTAGCACAGCAATGTGCCGTAGAGATCGAAGAATACACCTCGTATTTCAGTCATTGAGTCTCTTTCTAATTGGGATTAGGGCGGACTTGCCCGCGTCCCGCAACTAGATCGGCACAATCACAACCGTTTCCCCACCCATAGGGCACCTCGGCGCACCACTTCTTGGAAGGAGAGGTTTTCCAGCACCGCGTTGTCGTGGCCCAAGGCAAAGAAGAATACCCGGCCCTGACCATAGGTGTGATGATAGGCCATGACGTGGGTCTCGTCGCGGCCGGGGTCATAGGCGTGCATGAGGTGGTGCGAGCGGCTTGGGTCGTGCTTGAGGTAGTGCAGCTCGTCGGTTACAGCAAAGTCTTTGAGACCGGCGGCGATGGGATGGTTGGAGTCGGAGATGGTGACGGTGAAATCCATGTACGGGCTGTGGCCGTCGAAAAAGCCGTTGAGCATTTGGTGGTAGCCGGCGTTGTCGCGGAAGGAAGCGTCTGCGGTGTGCAGGCCGAAGAACCCGCCGCCGCGTTCGACAAAGTGCAAAAGTCCCCGTTCCTGGCCTTGGGTGAAGTGGCCGACATCCGTGAAGAAGAGGGTGGCGTCGTACGCGGCGAGGCCGCTGGCCATAATCTCGTAGTCGCGCGAGAAATCGGCCTCGATCCGGTCGTCTTGGTTCAGCAGGTCGGTCAGAAATCGGCCTTGGCCTTCGTGGTCGTGGTAGATGCCTTCGGTACCGACGAATACTAGCAGTTTAACGGGAGCCATGGCGGGTTTTTCCTTTTGTGATTGGGTTGGGAACGGCGGTAAGGAGTTTCTCCAACTCACCGCGACGTTTGAGTTCGTCGAGAGTCTCCTCGGTTCCTAGGTATTCCCCGTCGACGAAGATCTGCGGAATTGTGCCGTCCCCACCGGTTCGACGCAGCATTTCCTTGAAGTTGGCAGTCGGCAGTTTGAAGCCGAAGTAGAAGCGAATGGGGATCTTGGTGTATCGAATCCCCTTTCGCCACAGCATCAGGCGCGCCTTCCAGCAGTACCCGCAGAACGGGCTCAGGTAGATTTCGACTTTTGGCATTTTATTTCTCCGACGTTGATGCTTCACTACCGACCAGACTTGGGACGCTCAAGCCCAGCGGATTGGTATCTCTAAATCGCGAGCCAATTCGTCCACTTGGTTGGCCAAGGTGGCTTCGAGGGCAATACCGTTTTTTACGTAGTCGGCGCGCCGCTGGTAGCTGCCTTCGCCCGGCCACTGCACTGGGCCCTGCTCGGGTGCTGCTTCCACGGATTTAATATGGGCCTTCAGATCGGCGCTGCGGCTGTGCAGCCAGTCGCCAAAGGGCTTGAGGGCGATAAAACACTTGGTGGAGCCGCCGGCCGAATCCGTCGGCCGTTCTTCGGTGCCCTGCTCAAAGGCGAGGAGGCCGCCGGCCAGTCCAGCCGTGAGCAGATCGACCATAAAAGCTAATCCCGAGCCTTTGTGCTGACCCATGGGCAAAAAGCGCCACGATTGCAGCAGAGCACTTGGATCCGTAGTGGGCCTGCCGCTTTCGTCCAAGCCCCAACCTTCGGGAACGCTGCGTCCGGCGGCTTCGGCCTGCCGCACGCGGCTTATGGAGGATTGGGTCATAGCCAAGTCGAGGATCACAGGCTCGCCGTCGGCGGTGGGAATGCCAATGGCGAGGGGATTGTTGCCTAGGGAAGGGACGCGCGTGCCCCAGGCGGGAAAGTTGGCGAAGGCGTTGGTGAAGGCTAGGCCGACCAGCCCGGCGCGAGCGGCCCGCAAAGCGTAGCTGTGCCCTCGTCCCCAGTGCCCGACGTTGCGGACGACGCAGGCCCCGACGCCGTATTGCCGCGCCCGTTCGAGTGCCCAATCCATGCCCTGCGCCGAAGAGAAGCGGCCAATGCCGCCGCTGGCATCGATCAGCCGGGAGACTGGGTACTCGACGATGGTTGCAAAGCGGGGATCGGGAGCCAAAATGCCTTGGCGGATGTAATTGATCGTCGAGGGCAACAGGGCGACGCCGTGGGTGTGGCCGCCGTGCAGGTCCACTTCCGCGCCGATTTGGGCTTCGACTGCGGCCACGTGCGGCGGGACCCCTGCGGCTGCGAGCGCGTCGAGGAAGAATTGTTCCAGGTCGGCGTGGGCGATGCGCTTGGGCTGGCTCATGGTCATCGCCTTACGTCATTTGCCAGCCGCGCACCATATAGGCCTGCAACACGCCACTCTCATCGGAGTTGAAGAAGCCCGATCGTCCATCCGGCGAGAGGAAAGGATGGATGTGGGTATCCTTCTGCCAAGACGATCCGGGGTTTGCGACCTTCCGCGCATTCGCGAGCGCGCCTTCTTTTTCCTCGGGAAGGTCGAACAGCCAGACAGCGCCACCCCCGTCTTTCGGGCCTGCGTCTGTGATTAAACAGGTCCCGTCTCGGTCTGTTGCGAAATGCCAGAAATCGGGACCGGCAAAGGAGCGGGACAGGTCGTTGCGCCAGCCGTCCGGCGTGTTGATGCCTTCATCGCCGACGTGCGCTGCCGCCCTGCCCGAGATGAGCTGTCTTTCGTCCGGTTCGCGCGCCGAGGTGCTGGTGATGGCAATGTCGCTTTTCCCCTGCCAGCACTGATGTCCCTGACAGAACTCGTTCCCATCCCTGCCCCAGGGGAAGTCGCGCAGATCCGTTCCATCGTCCCGAATCAGGTGGATGTCCGCACCCAGCCCGCTGGTGAGCTTTTCCACCCTGCCATCGGCGGTAATGATATTCCCGTGATTTTCTTGGATCATGAGGTCGTGGGAAGCCACGGGGTCTGTTTGACGCGTGTACTGCGGGTGCAGGTTGCACCAGGTAGGACCGTGAAGGACCAGCCGTACGGACAGCTCTTCGATCTCGAAGACGAGCAGACCCCAGGGCTCCCCTGCGCTTTTGCCTTCCCCGAGGAATCCCGAGATGGAGATGCGCCCGCCATCGGATGAAATCGTCGAAAGCGGATACGGTCGGCTCAGCCTGAAATCGGTCTCTGGAATCGCGTGATCGAGGACGTAGATGATCTCGCGTTCAGACCCATCTAGCCCGACCCGCTTCAGCGTCAGTCGTCCGCCTCTTCCGTGCTCTGTTTCATTGACGAAGTAGTACAGGTAGTTGCCATCGGGTGAGATAGACGGCCCCGTCGTTCCGAGCTCGGTGGTGATCGGCGTCAGGCTGCAATTGTCTTCTAGGTTGCAAATCAGAAACTGGTGCTCGGGGTCCTTGGGATTAGATCCGTGCGAGTGCGCCGAGCGGTGGAGGATCAGCCGCTGTGAATCGGGCGTGAAGATCTGCGCCTCCATATAGACATGCGATGAGGGGATCGGCTCATCCGTGAGTTGAATGATTTCGAGATTGTCCCGCTCGGTCTCGGGGACGAGGTCAGGTCGGACTTTCATGTCTTTGTTCCTCACTCCTTAACGACCGGGTACATGGCCGCAATGTGCTCTGGCCCTGAGGCGCAGCAGCCGCCGATGATCTGAGCACCCATCCGCTTCCACTCGCCGGCAAACTCCGCCATGCGGGAGGGGTAGTAGTCGGCGTTCTGTAGGATGTCCACGCCGGCACTGGGTTTTTGGTTCGTGAGTGTCGGCCTGTCGGCAATGGGGCCAGTCGGATTGTAGCCGAGGTTGGGGTACGCGCCGACGGGGCCAGCAAACGCCTCCCGGAGTATGGGGAGACCGACGGAGATGTTTTCCGGGTTGCTGCACATGAGCAGGACGGCAGCGATGGGATGGCCTGCGAGGGCGCTGGCGAGATCAATCAGGCTCTCGCCATACTGCATTGCGCCGTCGTCTTGGATGTGCCGGACTCCGAGGAAGACTGGCACGCCCGCCTCGGCACACCCGTCGACAGCCTCGACGCAGTCCTCGATGAAGCCGACGTATTCGGCCAGGATTAGGTCGGCACCCTCGGCGGCTAGGAGCTTGGCGTGGTCAGCCCACTCCCTGCGGTACGCCTCAGGACCTAGGGTGCGGGCGTCCGAGACTGGGCTGGCAGGTGACATCGCTCCCTGGAGGCTGGGGGCAGCGATGCCGCCGGCGACGTACGCCTCTTGGCGCATAGCGTTGCGGGCCTCGACGGCATTGCGGATCGCGGCGGTCGCATAAGTGCGCCAGGCGCGGCGCTCACCGATAGAGTCGAGCCGGGTAGGCGTCGTCCAGAAGTTGTTGCTGGTGATGATGTCGGCCCCAACGCGGAGGTAGTCTGAGTGCACCTGCTGAACCACGTTGGCGTACTCGAGGTTGGCCGTTGCCGACCACGCCTTGAGTCGGTCTTCGGCGCCTTTGAGGACATCGGCTCCGCGGCGCTGCAACTCCGAGCCGGTCCCGCCGTCCAGCAGAAGCGCATCGCCGTTGTGGAGCCGCTGGGCGATGGTGTGTGTGGGCATTTGGTCCCTCCGCTGGGAGGGCAAAGGTACATGTCTGCCGGATCGCGTCAAGGTAAATGGAACGCCTCGGCAGGTGCCGCAGCCAACCCGATCATCAAGTCAGCTTCCCGTAGAGCGGTAGTGCCGCACGCCCACTTGCCAGACGCGCAGACAGACCGCGAAAAAGAGCAGGCCCACGACTGGGGCCAGCCATTGGAATAACAAGCCTGAACCCAAGGGATCGGGGCGTTCCAAAATTCCCAAGGCCGGATAATAGCTGACACAGGCGAGGGGGATGACGTAGGTAAAAAAGCGGCGGAACCACGCGCGGTAAATCGCTAGCGGGTACTGGGCTGTCTCCACGCCGCCGTAGGTTACGGTATTGACGATTTCCAAGCTCTCGGTAGTCCAAAAAGCCAGCGTCGCTTGTAGCACTATGAGGCCGTAAAACAAACAAGCGCCACCGAGGACGGTGAGTAAGGCGAGGAGCAGCTTGTCCGGCGTCCAAGTTAGGTCTAAGGCATGTGCGGCCCACAGCAGGACGACCAAGCCTTGAGTGAGGCGGCCGATGCGCTTGAGAGTGAGTTCTTGTCCGGCCAATTGCAAGGCCGTGCTGCGGGGGCGCAGTAGCAAGCGGTCGAAGTCGCCGCTTTTGACTGTGGAGGCAAATAAGTCAAAGCCGCGCGAGAACGCGTCGCACAGGGCAAAGGCGATATTGATTAGGCCGTAAAAGAAGGCCACTTCGGGCAGGCTCCAAGTGTCGAGGGCGGCGAAGCGGTCAAAGAGCACCCAGATGCCCAAGAATTCTAGGCCGGTCATCAGGCCGTGGCCCACGGATAGCATGACAAAAGAGGCCCGGTACTGCATTTGACTGCGGAAGGAGATGTCGATATAGCGGCCGTACAGGCGCAGTCCATCGAGCACGGCTTCAACCTCCTTGGACGACCAAGCGGCGGGTGCCGCGATAGAGGAGGAAGCGGCCCAACCCCACTAGGGCTATAGTCCATGCGAGCTGGTGCCCTACCACCGACCAGACTTGCGACGCGGGGATGTGCCCCATGTAGAGGCGGAACGGGGTGTCGGCCAGACCGCGGAAAGGCAGGAAGTCGAGTATGGGTTGGAACGCGTCGGGAAACAGCGGCAAGGGGACCACCATGCCCGAAAAAACGTAGATGCATATCCCCAGCATTTGAATGGTACCTTCTCCGGCGATGGTCCACAACAAGGAGACATTGACCAAGTTGGACAAAGCCCCGCCGAGGAGAATCGCGCCTACCATGGCCAAAACCCAAGCCGCAGCAGCAGCCGAGGATGCGGGAGCTTGTAGGTCGAAGAAGAGGAAGGCTAAGCAGAACAACGGCATGGAGCGCAGTAGGGCGGGGGCGATGCGGGTGGCGAGGGCGCGGCTGTACCAAAAGGCGTACAGATCGACGGGCCGCACCAATTCGTAGGCCACTGTGCCGGTGCGCACCATGGTGCGCACTTCGTCGTCGGGATTCCAAGGCAAGAGGGCGAACAGGGCCTGACCGAGCCAGACGTAGTTGACCACTTCGGCGTAAGTCATGGGCTGCGCTTGGGTCGCCGTGCGATAAAACGCTTCGAAGATCATCACCCGAATGAGTCCCCAAAATAGCTGCGTACTCATGCCGGCTAGGGCCGCGGCCCGGTACTGTAGCAACATGCGGATGCGGGCGCTGAGGACGGACAGGTAGGGTCGCATCAAGGGCGGTCCCGGTAGAGTTGGGCGATGACTTCCTCAATGGGCGGGTTTTCCACAAAGAGGTCACGCACCTCGTGGCGGGCGGTGATGCGGCTGATGAGGGCCGGGGCCGAGATGCGTTCGGGCGCAAAGCTGAGATACACTCGGGGGCCATCGCGCTGGACGACGCGAGCGGCTTCGTCTTCGATGGTCGCTGTGGGATCGACTAGATCGACGATGAGGCGGCGCTCGGACGAGACGCGGGCGCGCAAATCGGCGAGGCTGCCGTCGGAGAGGATGGTGCCGTCGCCGATGACCATGACCCGGTCGCACAGGGCCTCTATATCGTCCATGTCGTGAGTCGTCAGGATGACGGTGGTGTCCTCTCGGCGGTTGAGTTCTTTGATGAAATCGCGCATCGCCAGTTTGGAAACCGCGTCGAGGCCAATGGTCGGCTCGTCTAAAAAAAGCAGGCCGGGGCCGTGGAGCAGAGCCGCCACCAAATCGCAGCGCATGCGCTGGCCCAAGCTGAGCTGGCGCACGGGTACGTCGAGGAAGGAATCGAGTTCCAGCATGGCGATGAGTGCGTCGCGCCGCCGCCGGTAGAGGTTGGAGGGCACTTTGTAGATGTCGCGCAGCAGGTCGAAGGATTCAATGGCCGGCAGATCCCACCACAACTGGGTGCGCTGGCCGAAGACCACGCCAATGCGGCTGACGTGGGCAATGCGGTCCGCCCAGGGAACGCGGCCTTGGACTTCGCAGCGGCCCGAGTCGGGGACGACGATGCCGGAGAGGATTTTGACCGTGGTGGACTTGCCAGCTCCATTGGGGCCGATATAGCCGACCAGTTCGCCGGCTTCTAACGAGAAAGAGATGCCGTCCAACGCCCGGATTGTGCGGTGCGAGCGCTGCACAATGCCCCGGAAGGCACCCCAAAGGCCGGGACGGCGCTCGGCAATGCGGTAGGTTTTGACTAGGTTTTCAACGACGATTTGGGGCATGAATAGCAACTGACGTTACGCGGCACTTCGACAGACTCAGTGCCCGGTGACGGAACTCAGTACCTAGCCACTGAGCTTGTCGAAGTGGCCGCAGCAGAGGTGCATAAGACTGCGTAACATCAGAAAGTAATAACGAGTACTAGTTTAACAGGGGCCATTGCGGGTTGGACTAGTCGGGAGCGGCCGCGGATTTTTCCCAGGGGCGGATAAAGGATTCAGGCTCGACGCCCAAGGCGTCTGCCACGCGGTTGATATAGTTGAAAAAGCCGATGATCTGGACGGCATCGTGGATGCTGCGATCGTCAAAGCCGTGCTGACGCAATTGGTCAATGTCCGCAGCGATTGAGTCTTGGGGTCGCTGGGTCAGTTTTTCGGCAAAGGCGCATAGGGCGCGGTCGGCTGGCGATAGATCGGCACGGTGCCAGTCTGCGGACAACTGATGCACTAGCTGGTCGGCTGGGGTTCCTTCTGCAACGGCAAAATCGCGAGCGACCTCAGCACGGAGGTCGTGGGCGTGGGAGCGTATTCAGTACACGCAATGATTCGTGGCCGAAACGACCACGGCCAGCATTTCGCGTTGGCCTCGGCTCAAGGGCGAGGGGGCGTACATGAGGGTCTTGTAAAAATCCATTGAGACCTTCATGGCCCGGGGATTGGGGCTCATAATGGAGACGATGCCCCAAATGCGCCCGGCCCGAGCGAGGGCGGCTTCGTACTGCTTTTTGAGCAGGCCGGTGGCCCGCTTTAGGGGAATGATGTCTATATAGGGCATTTGTTAATCTCCTCTGCGAAGATATAACTACGCGTTTGGCTGCCGACCACAAAAGCCTCCAAGCCGGGGCATTCGTCGAGGTTTAGAAGATAATGCTGATTTTCGCGAATGGGCACACGTTCGTTTCCGTTGCGTTATGAACACCTGCGTTTGGCACTGTGCAATCGCGGCGCTACCTTCCCTTCCATGAGTAGCGTCGCGGATTCCCAACGCCAACGCATCTTCTGGCTCGATGCCGCCAAAGCGTACGGCATGATCCTAGTATTCTATGGCCACTTCGTGGAGCGAGTTTACCAGACAGGTAACGAAGCGGCTCTGTTGCAGGAACGATTGATCTATGCGTTCCACATGCCGCTGTTCATTTTCATTGCCGGTTTTTTCGCGCGTACCGAAGCTGGAAGGCTTTGGGCTTTCCTCAAACGCGGCCTGCTGACGCGCATACTTCCCGCCCTCTTCTTCTCCCTGCTCATCGTACCGGGCGTGGCCATCGAGCACCTCTTTCCGCCCGACGTGGAAAACAGGCCTGGACAATTCCGGCTACGTTGGTTTGAGCAAGAGAGATTCACAGACCTCTGCAAGCGTCTTGCATCAGGGTCACAGTCAGACGACCGCAGTCGCGCAGAGATCTGGAATAAGTTCCCTCCCGACCAGCAATCGCTGATTTTCGAGTGGGCACAGGCGGACTCGATCCCTTATGCCGTGCGCCAGCAGATACTGGCCGGACTCAACGAGGTAGTAAAACAAAAAGGGCTCTTCGCCCTAGATGACCTCTCCTACATAAGCCATACCAAGGCCAGCCGGGCCCTGCTCGATCAGTATCGCGCGGACCCCTCACAGGCGAACCTGCAGAAGCTCAATGTCGCGCTGATTTCTCGTTCACTGTGGCCTGAAAACGAGGAGTGGACCTTTGGTGATGAGATTGAGTGGGCGGCGATGCGCTTTCTCCGGACCGGATTCCCTCTCAACATCCCGGTCTGGTTCGTCATCTGTCTGTTTGTCGTGGAACTCTACCATTTTCTGGCCGTTCGGGTACTGCGCTCCGAGGTCGCCGTGGCGCTGGCCATTCCCGCGTTCTGGGTCAGCGGTACATGGCTGAACCACGATGTTCCGAGCTTCAGCGACGTCTGGTTCGCACGCGAAGCGATTTTGCTCTACGGAATCTATCTGCTAGGACACCTGTTGCGGCGGACTCAGGCGCTTGAGCGACTCACGAATCGAGCGCAAGCGTTCATCCTGCTCGCCAGCATCGCGCTGCTGCTATCTACGTTCAACCTCAATCCGGGGGCCTCGCACCCCGGGCTACCTCCTGTCGTGCTGATCAACCTTTCCCAGCACGGAGATCCCTTTATGTTTGCCGTCACCGCACTGGCCGGATGCTTTGCGCTTGCTGGCCTGTCGCTGTTTACACCACAGTGGCGCTGGATATCTTGGCTGGGCCGCAATACCCTGATTCTCATGGGGCTGAACGGGTTCTTCTTCGCCTTCGTCAATCACCAGCTCGCCGGTGCGCTGCAGCTCGCCGAATCACAACTCCTGCTGGTTGGGGCCTGCGGGCTTGTGACTGCGCTGTCGCTGACCGCCTGTGTACCTTTTGTTTGGCTACTGAACCGCTACGTTCCTTGGCTTGTCGGGCGCTCTAGGGCGTCCACAACTCACTCGGAACGTAAGCCCCCTCGTCTTACTTGACCTATGCTCACATAGACGAAAAAGATTCCCCTCACAAGGAGCCGTTTCTATGTCCGTCCGCTTTGCCTTCCTCACCGATACCCACCACTACCCCGACGCCCCCGAAGACTACGGCGCTCCCAAGATGCTCACCCGCAGCCAAGAGGTGCACGACGCGATTCCCCCCGCTCTCAACGCCCAGGCTTTCGACTTTGTCGTCCACGGCGGCGACTTTCTCTGCGGCGGGTCGGCTTTTGATCTGCCCACCGAGACTTATTTGCGTTCGATTGACGAGGTGGTTGCGGCCTTCGCGCAGATTGAGGCCCCTTTCTACTCGGTCCCCGGCAACCACGACTGCGACGCCCAAAGCGGTTCCTTCGACGGTTTTGCCGCCCGTTTTCCCTATCCCGACCCACTGACCGTCGTCGATGCTGCGCCGCGCCTGCGACTGGCGCTGGCCCATGTCTTCTACGACTGCGATGTCTTTGAGAAAGGGTCTGGCGTCTGGACCGACGCGCTAGACGAGGCTCTGCGCGCTGCTGCTGATCAAGCCCTAACCGATGGCTGCGCCTTGTTGCTTGTTATGCACACTTGGATTTTGCCGGATTTCGCTTGGGATCGCGGCGTGGTCGAAGGCGCGTCTCGTCTGGTCAAAACGCTCGACGAAAGCCCTGCTATCGTCGCTGCTTTCACCGGCCATCGCCACATCAACCGCATCACTGCCTACCGCGACTACCTAGTTGTCGATACGGCCTGTCTGATCGGCTTTCCCTTGGGGTATCGCAGCGTTGAACTCTCCGCCGATGGCTTTTTCAAGACGCGCTTCCACACTCTCGACCTGCCCGATCTGATGCAAGCTTCCTACGACCGCTCGACGCCCGAAGAGAATCGGGTCTGGGAAGGCCATATTTTCGACCGGGACGTGGACATTCTGTCGCCTCGGCTCAGGGCGCTGTGGGGTTGATTGTCTTTCCAATCGCTTCCTAGCATCTTTAAGGCCCTTTAAAATTCCAATCACATCTTTCGCTGAGGAGCAATTCCATGAGCCGCGATCTTCCCCGTACCATTTTAGGCCGCACCAATCTCGAGGTTACCCAATTCGGCATTGGCGGCACGTATTGCGAGACGGTCGATGGATACAAGGCGGCGCTCGATTGTGGCGTCAACTACGTCGATACGGCACGCAGCTATCAGGGCGGTGAAGACGAGAAGTTGATCGGCCAAGCGATCCAAGGCCGACGCCACGAGCTCATCTTAGCCAGCAAATCCGTGCGGCGCGACGCCGAAGAGGCGCGCAACGAGTTGCAAACCTCGTTGCGCGCGCTCAAAACGGACTATCTCGATATTTTCCAACTCCACCATTTAAACACTGAAGAAGAACGCGACCAAGCGCTGGGCCCCGGTGGGGCATTGGAAGCCGCCCAACAAGCCCGCGAAGAGGGCCTAGTGCGCTTCATCGGCGTCACTGGACACGATTGGGTGCAGGTTGAACAGGCGGTCCGCACCGGTCATTTTGATACGGTACTTTGCTGGTATAATTGCGCGATGAAAGAGCCGGAAGAAACGGTTTTTCCCGCCGCGCAGGCTGCCAATACGGGTGTGGTGATCATGAATGCCTCGCGCAACGAGAAGTTGCTAAAAGGCCCCGGCGCCCCCGCCCCTGAACAATTCTATCGCTACGTGCTCAGCCACGACGCCGTGCATACCACGGTCATGGGTTTGCGGAGTATCGATCTGTTTGCACGGGTTGCCGCTAGTTTGTCGGAGCGCGAGACGATCACGCCGCAAGAGCGGGCTGAGCTTGAAGCGTATGGAGCACAGCAGCGGGCGTCTGGGGAGCTGGATTGAGTATGGGCAAACAAGAGTTCCCCATCCACATGGTGGTGCGCGAGGGCCATGCCGAGGTGGTCCAGCTACCGTTGCAGGCTGGGGCCGACCCGGGTCAGTCGCGCTATACCTATAATTCGTGGACCTGAATCAGGTTACCGCAGGTGTCGTCAAAGACGGCCACGGTGACGTCGGCCAATTCTGTCGGCTCCATCGTAAAAGCTACGCCTAGTGACTTCAGTTTCTCATACTCTGCACCGATGTCCGTAACGCCAAAGGACGCCGCTGGGATGCCTTGGTCAAATATCCCTTTCTGATATGCCTGTGATACCGGGTTGTCATTTGGTTCAAGCAGAAGCTCGGTCCCATCTGGGTCATCGGGCGAGACGACGGTAAGCCACTTGAATTCCCCCACAGGCACGTCATGCTTTTTCACAAAGCCGAGGGTCTCCGTGTAAAACCTCAGCGCTTCATCCTGGTCACTTACGAAAACGCTGGTGAGTGTAATGCGCATATCTGGCCTCTTTTTCTTTTTATAGTGTCACTTGAGCCATCGGTTCATGACAGTCTTGATGGGTTCATCGTTGAAGACAAGCATCCGATACTTGCCACGCTTCTCTGAGCTTACAAGCCCCGCCTTTTCTAAGACATCAATGTGCTTGGCTATTGCCTGTCGGGAGATGGCGACTTTGTGTCGCATGATCAAGCGCACCGAGAGCTCGTAAAGCGTCTGCTCCTTGCGCTCGGAGAGCTCGTCCAGCATCAACCTCCGTGTTGGGTCTGCGAGTGCCTTGAAGACTAGGTCTTTGTGCATTGACATATACCATACGCAACCACGGGGTTGCGTGTCAAGAGGCGATTTCCCAAGCCGACAGGAACCACATCCCCAGCTATCGGCGGGATTGGGCGAAAACTTGGAGCCAGTGGACGAGTTGGAATATATTCCGCATTGCTAGGCGATTTCCACTTGGCTGAGGACGCGGCGCAGGAGGCCTTTGTCGGGGCTTGGACCGAATTGCCGCGCTTGCGGGAACCGGCGGCCTTTCCAGGGTGGTTCAAGCGGATTGTCTTTATGCGCTGTAGCCGCTTTTTACGCCGACGGCATCCGGTGGTGGGACGCGAGATAGAGGAGGTATGGCCGATGGCGACGAGCGATCCGGGAGAAGAACTTGAGTCGCGCGACGAGAGGGCCAAGGTCTTGGGTGCGATTGGGCGGCTGCCCGACCAAGAGCGGATGGCGACGATGCTGTTTTACATCTCGGCCTATTCGCACCAAGAAATCGCCTCGTTTTTGGGCTTGTCCGCGGCAACGGTCAACAACCGGCTGCGCTCGGCCCGCAAACACCTACGCAAGGAGATGTTGAAGATGGCTAAACGGGAATTGCAGGGACAGGCCCCTTCGCGCGACGAGCGCTTCGCGCAACGGGTCGCGCATTTGCTTCAGCCCGAAGGCATGAAGACCGAGCACTACCAATACGGGATCGAAGCCGTGGACGGGCATCAGGCTTGGGCGCTTTTTTGCGCCAGCGGTGCCGGTGATCTGGCGCGGGTCAGCGCATTGCTCGACCGCGATCCCAAGTTGGTCAATGCCCAGTACTGGTATCAGTTTCCCATCCACATGGCGGTGCGTGAGGGCCATGCCGAGGTGGTTCAGCTATTGTTGCAGGCCGGGGCCGATCCGGGCCAGTCGCGCTATACCTATAATTCGTGGGACAAGCTACTAGCCATCGCCGAGGAGCGCGGCTACGGGGAGGTGCAGGCGCTGCTGGTGGCGGCGATACGCGAGCGCTTTGGCTACGATCCGGGTTTTGTCGCGCTGGCCGAGGCGATCAAAGGCCGCGACCGGGCGCGGGTCGAGGCGGTGTTGGCCGAGTATCCCGACTTTATCCGCGCCGCCGATGCGTTAGGCAACGGGCCGCTGCACTGGGCGGCACTGACGCGGCAAAACGACTTGGTGGATTTCTTTGTCGCACGGGGAGCCGACCTCGAAGCTCGCCGCGCCGATGGCCAGACGCCGCTGTTGGTCTCGCTCAACGGCGACTACTGGTTTCGGACGCGCGATCTGCCGGCGGAAGCGCCACGAGATCCGTGGGTTGTCACTCGCCACTTGCTCGCTTGCGGTGCGGAGTACGCCCTGAGCATCGCCTGTGCGGCTGGCGATGGAGATCGCGTCGATGCGGTACTGGCAGCCGATCCGGCCCAGGCCCGCACTCTCGATGCCGGACGGCGCAGTCCGCTGTCCTATGCCGCTCGCAACGGCCATACCCGGATCGTCGAAAGACTGCTGGATTTGGGGGCCGATCCCAATCAGCCCGAAGAAAACGCGTCGCGCGGCAGGGCACTCTTTGAGGCTTGCGCAGGCAACCATTTGGAGACGGCGAAATTGCTACTCGAACGCGGTGCCGATCCCAACGCCGGGGTGGACTCTTCGGGCTCTTGCCTGACTATCGTCGAGTTCAATCACGGCAAGAAAGGCCAACAAATGCAGGCTCTGTTGCGCGAACACGGTGCCGTGATGCCGCCTTATGCCATGGATGACGCGGCGCTGGAACGGGCCATGCGCGAGGGAGATGCTGTCACTTTGCACTCACAATTCCTGCACGAGTTGATGGGACGGGACAATCCTGCGCTCATTGGCGTCTTCTTGGAAACTACGCCGAATGTAGGCGACCTGTTCCAACTGACCGACATCTGGGGTGGCAACTATCCTTCAGATTCCGATACAATCCGAGCCTTGGCTGACCGCGGCTTCGACCTGCATCGAGCCAATTGGATCGGCCGCACCTTTCTGCACGGCTGTGCGGAAAAGGGCGATGTTGCAGCAGCCCGCGTCTTTTTGGAATTGGGAGCCGATATTGAGGCGGTCGAATTGGAATACGGGGGGACGCCTTTGGCCGCTGCGGCGCGCAAGGGGCAAGTAGAGATGGTGCGTTTTCTATTGGAACAAGGTGCCGATCCAGCCGCGCCAGCCGAGTCGCCTTGGGCGCAGCCGCTTTATTGGGCGGAGAAGGAAGGGCAGGGGGAAGTGGCGGAGTTGCTCAAAGAGTGGTCCGATAGGAAAGGTGCTGGCGGCGGTTAGAGCGTTATCGTCCCCCAGTGGTATTCTCCCCGAATACGATGCACTGTGCACCGCCGTTGACGAAGACGCTACGGATGCCGCCTCGTGTGATGATTGCGTTTTTACGGAATGGGTGCGGGCTCAGGATACCGATTCGTAATTCGTTCAATGAGTCCTGGTCGTTCCTTCAAGCGAGCATATTCATGGGAATCTGGCTTGAACCCAGCGGCAAGGTCTAGTCCTCGTTCTACTTCCCGTTGGAGGAATAAGCTAATCTGATGGACAGCCCAAGCCACAGGGTCCCCATCCTGTGGGCCATGAAAGGCCGCGCGATCGCGGATAGATTGCCAAACTGAACGCAGGACTCTCTCGTCGTCTTGTCGGAGAAAGAACAGCGGTAGAACAATGGTTTGGAGATCCCCGCCAGCCTCGCGCAGATTTTCTTCCAATAGATAGGCCCAAACAAGTTCTACTATCCCCCAGCCTCGCGGCTGATCCAGCATCGCATCGGTTACGAGGAACACGGTATGGCGACACTTTAACACTCCGTCCCGAAGTGCATTGAGTGAAGGACGACCGTAGGGATAATCGTGACGGTCAAGCCAAGGGATGATAGCTTCTTGGCGCAATGATTCGTACAAAGGAGCTATCAGCCATTCCATATCTTCGCGGCAGTGGGATAGAAATACGTGGTAGGCACACCTAGGAAAAAATTGGAGCCGCCAGAACATGACTGCTCCTTTACTTTGGCAGCGCAGGCAACTCCGGCACTTGGCGGATTTCTGGTGCGCTTTGGCCGGTAATGATACCGATCAGGCGCTCGCCGAGCTGAGTCGGATGCACAAAAATTGTGTGTTTAATATCGACTATGTCGTGCTTCGCTAGCTGCTCGCATGCTTGGATGATCTCCCCTAAGGAGCAGTCTTCTAACCCTGCGTCAAGGGTTTGAAACGCTAGGCCGTAGCCCTGTTTCCGGTAGGGTTCTAGCCGCGGAAAGGCAGTCAGGATTTCTCGATAGATGGGCGGGAGCGATTCGGCATAGCTTTTCAGTTGTTCATCGGTTGCCATATTGCATCTCCTTGCTACCCTCGGCGATCAGGGCCGCTTTGTCCTTGTGTTCCGGTGGTCGGGACTGGGTGCAGTAACGGTTCACCAGGCCCGCGAATAGTGTTTCGGGGAACTGAACCCCTAGGTGATCTATAATATAGGCTATATTACCTCCGGTTTATAAAAGAATAACGTTATGACTGATGCGCTCGGTTAATCAGCACGGCACTCAGAATCAACGCCCCCCGCACCACGAGCTGCCAGTATTCGCTGATGTTCATCAGCGTCATACCGTTGACCAAGATGCCCAAAAACACCACGCCGATCAGGGTGCCGCGTATCTGCCCCTCGCCGCCCATCAAGCTGGTGCCGCCGATGATGACCGCGGCGATCACGTCCAATTCCCACCCCCTAGCCGTCGTTGCTGCGCCGGACATGATCTCGGCCGACTGCATGATGCCAGCCAGCGCCGCTAAGAAGGCGACAATCGCCATGACGGTGATCTTGATTTTGCCGACCTCAATACCGCTGAGCCGCGCGGCCTCGGCATTGCCACCCACTGCGTAGATCGAGCGCCCCAGCGTGGTGTAGCCCATCAGGAAATGCGTCGTCAAAAAGACCAGTGCGAAGACCAGCGCTGGAAAGGGCACTCCAAGGAGATAACCGCCGCCCAAGAAATTGTACCACTCGGGAAAGGGGGTCAGTGGGAATCCCCCAGTGATGAGTTGCGCCGATCCGGTCAAGACCGTCATCCACGCCAAGGTGATGATAAAGGTCGGCACCCCGAAGCGCACGCGGATGAATCCGCTCAGGGCACCGACGCTCAAGCCCACCAATAAGGCCGCTAGCATGGCTGCGGGCACTGCCAATTCTACCGCTAGCCCAGCTCCGGCCAAGTGCTGCGTCACATAGGCGGTCAGGCAGCTGGCAAAAGCCACCGCCGACCCCACGCTCAGGTCGATTTCCCCGGAGATGATGACCATCGTCATGCCAAAGGCGATAATGCCCTGCATGGACACGTTGCGCAGCACGTTGAGCAGATTGTCAACGGAGAAAAACCCTTCGGCCTCAAACGCCAAGATCGCGCAGAGGACGAAGAGGATGATCTCCATAATCGAGCGCTTCACCCACGCCAAAAGCCGTTCACGCATTGCGGGCCGCCCCCATGCAGCGCAGCGCCAACTCGTCGGCGCTGATTTCTTCGGGCCTCACTTGGCCTTCGATCCGTCCTTCGCACATGATTAAGATCCGGTGGCAGACTTCGACCAATTCTTCCAACTCGGTCGATACAAAAAGCGAGGCGATGCCCTGGCGGCTCAAATCCCACATGGCTTCGAAAATCTGCTGCTTGGCCTGCACATCCACGCCGCGCGTCGGCTCGTCGAAGAGGATGACTCGCGGGCGATTGCCCAGCCAATTGCCCAACACCACCTTCTGCTGATTGCCTCCGCTCAGCGCCGAGACGGGGGCCTCGGTGTCGGCGACCTTGATTTCGAGTTGGGTTACTAGGGCATCTACTACGGCTTGCTCTTCCACGCGGGTGATATATCCCCGGCGGGCGATTCGGCCCATGCTCGCCAAGCACATGTTGGCGCGGATGCTGTGCGCTTGGATCAGGGCCTCTTCCTTGCGGTTTTCAGGGGTAAAGGCCAAGCCCTGCGCCTTCATCTTCGGAGGGGTTGGCGCGGCTACGGGCTGGCCTTGGATTGCGATTTGTCCGCGGTCGCAGGCGTCTGCGCCGAAGAGGGCGCGCAGCAGTTCGGTGCGGCCCGCGCCCAGCATCCCGGCAATGCCGAGGATTTCGCCCTCGTAGAGTTCGAAGCTCACATCGGCGAAGGCGTCCCCGCGCGACAGGCCCTGTACCTCTAGCACTGGATTCGCGCCCGGCTGCAAATCATCCGGCCGCTCCTGCTGCGCGACTTCGCCGAACATCATTTGCACGATCTCCGCGATGCTCGTGTCCCGCATCGCCACTGTGCCGATGTGATGCCCATCGCGCAGCACTGTAACTCGGTCGGCGATGGAGTGCAATTCCTGTAAGCGGTGAGAGATGTAGATGATTGCTACGCCCGCTGCCGCCAGCCCTTTGACCAAGCGGAAGAGCTGTGCGGTCTCGTGCGTCGCTAGCGCCGAGGTCGGCTCGTCGAGGATGAGCACGGTCGGGTCAAAGGACATGGCCTTGGCGATCTCGACGATCTGCTGCTGCGCCACCCCCAGATCGCCGGTGCGCGCTCGGACGTCGATGGCGACTCCTAGCCTCGCTAGAACCTCCTCGGCCCGTGCGTAGGTTGCCATCCAGTCGATGAGTCCGCGCCGCTTCGGCGTCCGGCCGAGCAGGATGTTTTCGGCCACGGTCAGCCCCGGTACTAAGCTCAACTCCTGATAGACCATGGCGATGCCATAGTCAAAGGCGTCCTGCGGCGAGCGTAGCGCGACTGGCTCCCCATCGCAGAGGATCCGCCCCCTGCTTGGGGCGACTGATCCGGCTAGGATTTTGACCAGCGTGCTTTTGCCAGCGCCGTTTTTGCCGATCAGCGCGTGGACCTCGCCGGGGGCAAACCCCACCGAAACCTCGTCGAGTGCCACCGTTCCTGGGTAATCCTTGCCGAGGTTTTCGACTGCTAGTTTGAAGGAGCTCACTGATTGCCGAGGGCGATCAGGTCCGCGAGCCGCGTGCCAAAGGCTCGCACGCCGTCTGGGTCTTGGCGAGCCACAAGCACCCCGTCCATCACCACCTTGGCCGCGACCTCCTGCCCCTTGAGCGCCGCGATGGCTAGCTCCATGGCCTTTGTGCCTAGTTCAAAAGGGGTCTGGGTGGTGAGAGCCTGCAAGATGCCGTCCTCGGCGAGCATGAACTCGACGAGCTGCTGGCTGGCATCAGTGCCAAAGACGACCACCTTGCCCTCGCGGCCAGCGTTTTTGACCGCCATTACCGATCCGACCGTGCCGCCTTCGTTGGCTGACCAGATGATGTCGATTTCTGGATGGGCCGTGAGAATGTCCCCGGCCTTCTTGAGTGCCATCTCCGGTAGCCAAGCGTCCTGCTCGGCGACGAATTCCACGCCCGGCAACTGCCCCACCACCTCGACGAACCCGTTGCGGCGCGCATCGCTTTGCTCGGCGAGCTGCGACTTGAAGGCGAGGGTCGCAATTTTGGCTTGCCCTCCTAGCTGCTCTTCAATGTAGCGCCGCGCCACCAGCCCGGTCTGTCGGCCCAAGTCCCCTTGGTCGCTCTCGATATAGGCGGCGGGGATATCCCCTTCTACTGTTGTATTGTAAGTCACCACCGCGATGCCAGCGTCCTTGGCTCGCTGTAAAGCTGTGGCCGAGGCTTTGGCGCTCAGGGGCGAGATCACAATGGCATCGACGCCGCGCGCGATATAGGTATTGACTAGCTGAATCTCCTTGTCCGGTTTATTCGCGCTATTGGCCAGTAGCAGCTCGACGCCCGCTTTGTCGGCCGCATCCTGCATCCCAAACTGGATCAGCCGGAAGAACTGGTCCTCCTGAAAGACGATCCCGGCGATTTTGAGTTTTTTCTCTGCTGGTGCTTCCTGCTGATCGCCGCAGCTTAGGGCGACTATTCCCAAAACGGCTGCGATAGTCCATCGGCGCAATTTCATTGTGTACCTCTCTGAGCTTGTTATTGCGTTTAACAGCTCCATTAGGGACTCAGGTGTTTTTCCAGCCACGGCAAAATGATGCGCTGCTGAGCGGGCATTAGAATGAGATGGCCGCTTTGGTGCCAAATCAACTCTTTGGGCTGGGGCAAAACGGCATATAGCTCTTCTACCGCCGTCTTGGTCGCGTACTCGTCCTCGGTGGCATTGACCATCAGGACTGGTGCCGAGACGCGCGGGGCGAAGTTGAGTGAATTGGCAAATCGGCCGAATGGTCCCGTGGTCGGGAATTCTCCGGCGGCCGTAACGACGAGTACCAGCCCGGCTAGACGTGGGTCAAGACCGGCGGCGCGGATGCCGATAAAGCCGCCCATGCTTTCGCCCATCACTGCAATGCGCGTCGTATCGACCTGCGTGCGCGTATATAGATAATCAATAGCTCGGCGCGTATCGGTTGCCTGCTGGATCGTGCGTTCGCGCCATTCGTATAGCCCCATGTCTTTATTTTGTTCGGGGTCGAAGCGTTCGCCGTAGCCATAGGCGTCAATGGCCAAGGCGCAATACCCAGCTTGCCCTAGGATATCCAGCCAAGAACGGACCCAGTGGTGGTCGATGCCTTGTGAGCCATTGTTGCCGTGCAGCAAGACGACGGCGGCGCAAGCGGAGTCGTTGCGCGGATAGGCGAACAGGCCGGGGACGACTTCGTTGTGGCTCGAACGGAAATGGACCTTATCGACGGCGTAGGGGTGCTGTGGATCGTAGATCTGCGTATCGAGTACTTTGGCGTGCAGCGGCAAGTCTGGATCATAGGCGTAATAATCTGCGACGCGGGTAAAGGTGGGGTCGTCGATAGGCGTCCGGTCGTCTGCTGCATCTTGGGCGGCAAGTGGGCAATAGGCCGCACAAAGCGCGATGAGTATGCGTGCAAAAAGGGCCATTTCGTATGTATATCTTATCCTTGCGTCAGTTGTAGGTTGAACAATGCCAACATCAGACTCCGACATTCGCGCGGTCCCATCCACGACCGCGATGCGGAGATGCTGCCGCGATTTGGAGCGATCAGGCCTATCCCTGTACCGGCTGCAAATTGAGCAGCACCAACAGCCACACCCGGTGCCAATAGGCGCTGTTGATGTACGGGCTGTATTCCGAGGGCCAGTTGCGCCAGTAGGTTTGGTTGTGCGGAATGCGGTGATACCACTGCAAGAGCGGGATCGACGGCAGTTCGGCCAGCCAGATTTCCATGGCTTGGCGATACAATTGCACTAGCTGCGGATCGCGCGGCGAGACTTCCGCCATCTTATCGACAATCCGGTCGAATTCCTCGTTCTGCCAGCGCCAGACGGACTCGGCGGGCTGGCCGGTTGGCTGCACGAAGCGGCTGTGGTAGAGCCGCAGCGTAAAATACGGATCGCGCACGCCGCCGGCGTGCCCGGTGATAAAAGAGCGGGCCGTGCCGTGCGATATGCGGGTGAATGTGTCTGGGGTATTGCGGAAGTCGGCGTCAAAACCTGCTCGCTCTAGCTGGGCGACCAAGACCGGCGTTATGTCTTGGAAGATCGGGTAGATGTCGATGAGCATTTCAAATGGCTCGCCGTCTTTGGTCCAATAGCTATCGGCGGATCGCTGCCAGCCCATGCTCCGCATCAGGGCTGCGCTCTTGTCTAGGTCAAAGACGCCTATTTCGTATTCCTCTAACAGATCCTCGACCTCGCTGAAGTACGGCCTAAGGGCCGGGTAGTCAGGCAAGGGCAGGAGCGTAAAAATTCCGGCTCCCTGCCAACCTACTTCCACTAACTGCTGCCGGTTGATGGCATAGTTGATCGCCCGCCGCACATCGACATCCGCAAAGGGGGCTTCAAGGTTGTTGAAGCCGAGGGAAATGGGCCAGAAATCGACGTAGCCGTACGGCGGCTGGCGCCCGGTCCAAGTCGTCACCCGGGGATTTTTGTCGAGTACGGTCAGGATGTTGGGCGGACGCAGGTCGAGGCTGGTGTCGATGTGGTTGGTAATCAGGTTTTGGACGCGCTTGGCCTCCTCCATGTAAGGTAGGTAGATGATGCGCTCGACTCTGGGCAGGGATTGAAAGCCGGTGGCCGCGGCCCACCAGTCTGGTCGCAGGTCCCAGATGCGCTGTTGCGGCGTGGAGAGCACCAGCTTGTATGGCCCGGAAAACACAGGCCAGCCTTTTTGCGGATCGAAGTTTGTAAAGGTGTCTGGCGACTGCCCTTCCCACACGTGCTTGGGCACAATCGGCACCCCATTGCCGAAGTTGTGGGCGAAGTACGAAAAAACAAAGCGCGGGTTGGGTGCCGTCAGGACTATGCGCGCCGTCAGGCTATCGACAGCCACGGCCTCTTGGACCCAATTTTTTATGTCGGTTGAATAGGCCAACAAAGGCGCGTTCTGCCGCAGCATGTTGACCGTAAAAACCAAGTCGTGCGCCGTCCACGGCATGCCGTCGCTCCACGTAACTCCCGGACGAATGGTGATTTCCACTTCGGTATAGGCGTCGTTGAAGCGGTGATCCGTGGCGATCCAAGGAATTAGTTTGCCCTCAAAGGCATTGTAAAAGTACAACGGCTCGAAAACAAAGTTGTACCCGGTGCGCGAGGTGGATTCCGGCCGATAGGGGTTGAAGGTGTTGTAGTCTTTGATCTGCCCGGCGCAGGTGCCGCTTTCGGCGCAATCCATGATCAAGGTGCGGTTCCGTGGAACCTGTATAAGCGCTGATTCTTCGACCTCGGTGTCCTCGGGCTGGTCGGCCGCGTCCGATGGCTGTTGGTCGGAGGGGGTGTCGCCGCAGCCGCTGAGCAGCCACGCGCTGAGCAATGTGCAAATGCAGCGTTTCATATTAGACCTCGCATCGGTTTGGAGTGATAGGGCCGCGCCGATTGAGCGCGATCAAACCTTTACCCTCGCGTTGGTTGTAGGTGCAACAATACTAAAAGCCACGTTCGGTGCCAGTAGGCTGTATTGATATACGGATTGTCCTCCGAGGGCCAGTTGCGCCAGTAGGTTTGGTTGTGTGGCAAGCGGTGGTAAAATTGCAACAAGGGTACGGCTGGCAACTCGCGCAGCCAAATCGCCAGTGCCTCTCTGAACAGGCCCACCAAGCGCGGATCGTCGGGTGCGGTCTGGCCCATCTGATCGACGAGTGCGTCGTACTCGGAGTTTTTCCACCGCCAGAAGTTCGGCGTCGCCGTGTCCGTGGGCTGGACGAAGCGGCTGTGGTAGAGCCGCAGTGTAAAGTACGGATCGCGCACCGAGCCTCCATTGCCAAATATATAAGTTTTGGCCGCGCCCGTGGTCATCCGCGTGTAGTTGTCCGAGGTCATGCGCATGTTGGCTGCAAAGCCGGCCCGCTGCAATTGCTCGACCAAGATCGGCGCGATGTCTTGGAAGGTCTGGCTGATGTCGAGCAGCACTTTAGCCTGTGTCCCGTCCCGCGTCCAGATGCCCTCGGCGTCCCGCTGCCATCCAGACTCCTGCATCAGGGCCGCGCTGCGGGCTGGGTCGAACAGCCCCACCGGATATTGTTCCAGCAAGTCCTGGACTTGGGCGGTGTAGTGCCTGAGCCGCGGAAAGTCGGGGAATGGCAATAGGGTTGGTTCCCCCGCCCCCTGCCAGCCGACTTCCACTAGCTGCTCGCGGTTGATGGCGTGGTTTACGGCCCAGCGGAAGGCCGGCTCGTCGTAGGGTGGCTCTTGGGCATTGAAGCCCAGCGAAAGGGGCCACCAGTCGAGATAGCCATAGGGCGGCTCTTGGCCACTCCAAGTCGTCACATTGGAGTTTTGCTCTAGAATCGTGCGGATGTTGGGCGGCAGCATGTCGGCGCACAGGTCCATGGCATTAGTAGCGAGGTTTTGCACCTGTTTGGCCTCTTCCATGTAAGGCAGGTAGATCAGCCGCTCGACTTGCGGCGGCTGGCGGAAGCCGATTTTGGCGGCCCACCAGCCGTCGCGCCGATCCCAGATCCGCTGCTCCGGCGCGGAGTGCGCCAAGCGGTACGGGCCGCTTACAACGGGCCAGCCCTGCGCCAGATCGAAGTTGGCAAAGGTCTTTGGGTCTTGGCCTTCCCAGATGTGCCGGGGCACAATCGGCACGCCATTGTCGAAGTTGTGGGTGAAATACGTGAAGACGAAGCGCGGGTTGGGGGCCGTCAACGCAATGCGCGCCGTTAGGCTGTCGCTGGCCACGGCCGTTTTTACCCAGGTCTGCATATCGACTGCAAAGGTCAGTTCTGGCGCGTGGTCGCGGAGCATGTTGATCGTAAAGACCACGTCGTGCGCCGTCCACGGCTGCCCGTCGCTCCACTCGACTCCGGGCCGAATTTTTATGGTGACTTCGGTATAGTCTGCGTTGTACTCGTGTCCGGTGGCGATCCAGGGGATGATCTCGTCGCGGTAGGCGTTGTAAAAGTAGAGCGGCTCGTAGAGGAAATTGTACCCCGTGCGCGAGACCTTGCCGGGCAGGTAGGGGTTAAAGGCGTCGTAGTCCTGAAACTGGCCGCTGCACGTGCCCTGATCGACGCAGTCGGTGATCAAGGTGCGCTCGCGCGGCACGTGTTGCAGACTACCTTCGCCGCTACAAGCGGCGCAAACCAGAGCGAGGATTAGCGAGAAAGCGGGGCGCGTCAAGAGCTTCTCCTTTTGGCGGTGGTCGCCAAAACGTATCAACGCGCGTTGGGAGGGTCAACCAACTTGAGCGAAGCCGCCGACCCGCCTATACTACCTCCATCCGATCCCAATGCGGTCATGCCGCGCTCTATTAACCCCAGGAAAAACCATGTACGACCTGTTAATCTGCAACGCCCAACTCCTCGACGGCAGCGGCCAGCCGGCTTTCCGCGGCGACATTGCCGTTGAGCAGGGCCGCATCGTGGCCATCGGCGACCTTGCTACAGCCGAAGCGAGTCGCACCATCGACGCCGAGGGCCGCATCGCCTGCCCTGGCTTTATCGACATCCACACGCATTCGGACTTGACCATCGCCCTCGACGGCCGTGCGCTCAGTTCCCTGACGCAGGGCATTACGACCCAAGTTATGGGCAACTGCGGCGTCTCGGCTGCGCCCACCCGCGACTACGAGCCGTACTACGGTCCGCTCGACCCGGCGATGACCCGTGGTTTGGCGTGCGATTGGACTCATTTCGGCGACTATTTCCAGCGGCTCGAAGCCAATGGATTGGGCACGAATACCGCGACCTTGGTCGGCCACGGCAACGTGCGCGTCGCCGCCATGGGCTACGACGACCGCCCGCCGACTGCGGCTGAAATGGAGCAGATGAAGGCGCTTGTCGCCCGCGCAATGGAAGACGGCGCAATGGGGCTGTCGTCGGGCTTGGCGTACGCGCCCGGGCCGTATGCGGCGCTGGAAGAACTCGTCGAGTTGGGGAAGGTCGTCGCTGAGTACGGCGGCATCTACACCTCGCACATCCGCAACCAGACCGAGTCAATTGCCCAAGCCGTCGGCGAGGTCATTGCCGTCGGCGAGCAAGCCTCGGTGGCGGCCCACGTCTCGCACATGCAGCCCGGTGCGCCGATGATCGGCGCGACCCGCGACCTGCTCGCGACCATCGACCAGAAGCGCCGCGAGGGCTGCGACATTAGCTGCGACGCCATTCCCTATACGATTGGCAGCACCACCCTCAAGTCGCTGTTGCCCCCTTGGGCCTTGGCCGGTGGGGACGAGGAGTTGTTGCGGAGGCTGCAAGACCCGGAGGCCCGCGCCAAGATCGAGCAGGACACCATGCAGTACGGGGCCGAGAGCGGCGGCAGCCGCAAGCGCAACTTGGCGCGGGATGGGGAATGGGACAAAATCTGGCTGGGCAGCGCCGAGCAAAACGCCGATCTAGTCGGCCTGAGTTTTGCCGAGATTGGTCGGCGGCGCGGTCAGAATCCCCACGACGCGGTTTGCGACATCCTCGTCGAAGAGCGCGCGCGGCCGTGGATGTTGGCCGAGGACGTGTCTGAGGAGGACTTCCTCAACATCGCCCGCCATTCCACCGGCGGCGTCATCTCCGACGGCTTCTCACTGGCACCCGAAGGCACCTTAGCCGAGGGCAAGCACCATCCCCGCTCCTATGGGGCCTTCCCCTACTTCTTGCGCCACTTCGTCCGCGAGCAAGGCGCGCTGCGCTGGGAAGAGGCCATCCACAAGCTCACTGGCCACCCCGCCGCCCGCTTCCGCTTGCGCGCGCGCGGCCTGTTGCGCGAAGGCTACTGGGCCGACCTCGTGGTCTTCGATCCCGCAGCCATCGGCGAGTGCGCTGACTTTGCCGATCCCTACCGCTATCCGCAGGGCATCGACTGCGTGATTGTCAATGGACGGATCGCCGTTGAACGAGGAGAAATAGCCGACAGCCGCGCCGGACAGATCGTCCGGGCATGAGCTATGCCCAGCTAACGCGCTTCATGTTGCCCTTGGTGGTGACGGCGCTGGTGCAAGAGCTCAGCGGCCAGTTCCTCAACGGCGGCATGGCGCGGATGCCGCGGGCGGTCGAAACGCTGGCCGCCTTTGGCTTGGCCTTTGGCTTGGCTCTATTCCTCGCCGGCACTCTGTCTCAGGTGCGGCAGCTCGGCTTGGTCCTCGTCGAGTACACCCAAGGCTGCCGCGTTTGCTTCCGCTTTGTGCTAGCCGCTGGGGTGCTGTTGGCCGGCATTTTAGCCAGCTTGGCGCTGACGCCGCTGGGGACTTGGATCATCAACGACCTGCACGGGGTCGATCCCGCACTCGGCGAGGCGGTGCGCTTGGCCCTGCTGTGGCTCGTTCCCTTCCCCGTGCTGTACGGGATGACGCGCTTTTACAGCGGCGAACTCATCCGCATCCGCCGCACGGACATCCCCGCTTATGCCACCACCACCGGGATCGCTCTCAGCATCCTCGCGGTCTTTGTGCTGCTGCCGTTCGGCTTTGTCCGCCAGACTCCCATCTTACTGCCGGTGCTCGCTACGTACACGGGTGCCCTCGCCGAGCTTGGCGTGGTCGCGTGGGGCCGCTGGCGCTTGGTGCGCTGGCCAGAGTCGAGCAACATGCCGCTTCTGACTTACTTGTACGTCCTGCGCTTCTTTTGGCCCTTGGCGCTGATCATGGCTGTGCAGGCTGGCACCCGGCCGCTGATCAACGTGTTCGTCGCCCGCAGCGCCGATGGCACCGAAGCACTGGCCGTGCTGACCGTCGTCTATGCGCTCGGCCACATTCCCTATGGCTGGCTCAACGAATTGCGCAATCTGCCGACGGCTTTCCGCCAAGAAGGGGATTTGGGCAAGATCCGCCGCTTCTGCTGGGGCTGTTGTCTGTTTTCCTGTGCGTGGATGGCGGTGTTGTTTTGGACGCCGGCGGTCGATTACATACTCGGTACTTGGATCGGCATTGGCCCCGAGTTGATCGCCCACTGCAAGACGCCGCTGCTCCTCTTCATGGGCTTTCCTTTTGTCGTCAGCCTGCGCAGTTATTTTCACGGCATCGGTTTGCTCCAGCATCGCACCCAAGCTATGGCACCGAGTGCTCCGTCGCGCGTGGTGACTGTCTTGCTGGTGCTCGCCCTGCTGGCCAATTTCGAGCTGCACGGTGCGACTCAAGCTGTGGGGGCCTTAGTTAGCGGCCACACCGTGGAGGCCTTGGTCGTCTGGTGGAGCATTGGACGCGGGCGGCGCGCAGGATAAGAATCTGCTTGACGCTGCTGCGTCCCTGTCCAACGTTCTATGCAGACTTTTGCGGGTGGGCAACCACGAGGGTTGCCCCTACCAAATCTCCATAGGGACCACAGAGGTTGTCCTTAACCAAATATCTGTAGTCATGTCTTTACCAAATCCCTGATCCAACCACAAAACCCGGAAAGGGACGCCATGTCCATGAACGGCAACCAAGCCATTGCCCACATCCTCAAGGCCGAAGGCGTCGAGTGGCTGTCGGCTTTCCCCGCCCAGTCGCTGATTGACGAGGCAGCGCGCGCTGGTATCCGCCCCATTATCTGTCGCCAGGAGCGGACGGGCGTCAACATGGCCGACGGCTTCAGCCGCACGACCAATGGCCGCCCTTTTGGCGTCTTCACCATGCAGACCGGGCCGGGAGCTGAAAACGCGCTCGGCGGTGTGGCCCAGGCCTACGCCGATGCCATCCCCTTGCTGCTGTTGCCCGGCGGCGTGACCACGGCCCGCACGCAAGTGCCGCCCAACTTCGACGCAGTGGACAACTATCGCGGCATCACCAAATGGGCCGCGAACATCAACCAAGTCGAGCGCATCCCCGAGTTGATGCGCCGCGCCTTTAGCCAGCTCGTCCACGGCCGGCCCGGGCCGGTGTTGGTGGAAATCCCCAGCGATTTAGGTGCCGCTGAATTTCCCGGCGACCTCGACTACCAGCCGGTCAAAGCCTGCAAATCTGCGGCTGATCCGGACGCGGTGCGCGACTTGGTGGCCGCGCTGGTCAAGGCCGAATGCCCGATCATCAACGCTGGGCACGGCGTGATGTGGGCCGAAGCCACAGACCAACTCGTGGCCCTCGCTGAGTTGCTCAATGTGCCCGTTATGACCACTTTGGCCGGCAAGAGCGCGTTTCCCGAAAACCACGCGCTCGCGCTGGGCACTGGCGGCCACACTGGCACGCTGATGGTCGATCGCTTCCTGCAAAAGACCGACTTCGTCTTGGGCGTGGGCACCAGCTTTACCATCTCGGTCTTCAATGCGCCCATGCCCGACCGCGCCGTGTTGGCGCAGGTGACCAACTGCGCGGAGGATCTCAACAAGGACTACCGGATCGACTTGGGGGCCATCGGCGATGCGCGGATCGTGTTGGAGCAGATCATTGAGGAAGTCCGCCGGCAGCTTGGGGCCGACGGGCGAGGAGACGGCGGAGTTGCAGCCGAGATCGCGGCCATCCGCGCTGAGTTCAACGCCGCGTGGGCGCCGCGATTCCGCTCGGACGAGGTGCCGATAAACCCCTATCGGGTCTTCGCCGAACTCGCCCGCGCCGTGGAGGTGCCCAACACCATCATCACCCACGACTCGGGCTATCCCCGCGATCAGCTCGTGCCGTTCTGGCGGCCCCAGGTCCCCAGAGGGTACATGGGCTGGGGCAAATCGACCCAGCTCGGCTACGGCTTGGGTTTGGCCTTGGGGGCCAAATTAGCCGCGCCGGACAAGCAGGTTATCAACATCATGGGCGACGCGGCTTTTGGCATGGCGGGCCTCGACATTGAGACCGCGGTGCGCGCGGAAATTCCCATTCTCACGGTGGTGCTCAACAACGGCGTGATGACGCACTACGACCAGCACATGCCCTACGCCACTGAGCACTATCAGAGCAACCAACTCGGCGGCCACTATGCACAGGTGGCCGAGGCGCTTGGTGCCCACGCCGAGCGCGTTGAAGCGATCCCGGACTTGGCACCGGCCATCCAACGCGCCCTCGCGGCCAACGGCGAAGGCCGAGCCGCTCTGTTGGAGGTGATGACCAAGGCGGAAGAAAACGTGCCCAAATTTTGGTAAAGGAGGAGCAGATGGACCAATACAAAGCCGTTCTCATCGGTTGCAGCCGCATGGGGGCTTTCATCGATAACGAAGTTCCGGCCAATATGCGCCCGTACTCTCACGCCGCTGGGTACGAGGCTTGTGAGCGCACGGACCTCGTCGCCTGTTCGGACTTGCGCCCCGAGGTGATGGAACGAGTCGGCGCGCGCTACGGCGTTCCCGCAGATAAGCAGTACACTGACTATCGGGAGATGCTCACCCGCGAAAAGCCCGACATCGTCAGCGTGGCCACTCAGCCCGAGCACCGCGCTGAGATTGTCATTGCGGCGACCGAAGCGGGTGCCCGCGCGATCTACGCGGAAAAGGCGTTCTCGGCGTCGCTGGAGGAAGCCGACCGCATGGTCGAAGCCTGCCAGCGCCACAACGTCGCGCTCAACATGGGTACCAATCGCCGCTTCCACCCTGGCTACGACCAGATGAAGGCCGTCATCGACTCCGGGGAGATCGGCGCGTTGCAAACCCTCATCATTCACCAGACCAGTACGCTCTTCAACGGTGCCAGCCATAGCTTTGATCTGCTCCAGCGCCTCAACTCCGACGCCCCGGCCGATTGGGTGCAGGCGCATTTGCCCAATGGCGACGAGATCATCGACGGCGATATCCTGCGCGAGGACCCGGTCGGGCACGGCATGATCCAGTTTGCCAATGGGGTTACTGCGTACGCGCTCAATTCGGGTCGGGGATTGGAAGTGGAGGCCGTCTGTCAAAGAGGCGTGGTGACGGCGCTGGGCAATGATAGGGAGTGGCAGTTGCGGGCACCGGTAGCACGCGATCACCGGGGCCGCAATAAATTGGGCTTGGTGGAATTCCCTGCTTTCGAGGACCGGGCTTCGACGCTTTGCTTGGTCGAGGATTTGGTCCGCTCTCTCGATACGGGTGAGCCGCCGCGCGGTGGCGCGGAACTGGCGCGGGCTAATACCGAGCTGATTTTCGCGTTTGTCGAGTCGCACCAGCGCGGCGGTGCTCGCGTGGAGTTGCCGCTTGACGGGAGTAAGTATCGACTAGAGCGGGATCGCGGGCCGAGGCAGCCTAAGTACGAGGCGGATGCCTAAGTCCTTAGAGCACGACCGTCGGTTATGCCGCAGCCTTTGAACAAGGTCCGCTGCACGGCGCGGTCGTGTGCGAGGGCAAAATCCGGCGTCTTTTCGCCGCGAATGCACGCGGCTAGCTCCCGCAACAAGCTCGGCGGAGCTGGTCCTGGATCAAGCTCCACGTCCTGCCACTCGCCGGCTTGGTACCCTTCGGTCTCCTGAGCTAAGAAGACGCGCAGCTTGTTGGAGCCAATTGGCTCGTGCAACAGGGTGCCTTGGGTTCCGTGGACCTCGATTCGCCGATCCATGCCGATCTGCATGGCGGTCGTATCGACGATGCCGATGCCATCGCGACACTTGTGAACGATCACTGCGTTATCGACTTCGGCCCGCTCTCCGTAGTGCTTGCCCAACACGCCTTGGACGGCTACTGGCTCGCCCATCATGGCCACCATTAAATCCACCAAGTGCCCGGCCATCTCGAAGTACACGCCGCCGTGGTAGGCGGTAAACTCACCGTATAGCTGCTTGTGCCAGTTGATCGGTTTAGGTATGTGGCCGCGATACATAAAGACCTGCCCTAGGGAGCCTGACCCTACCAAGCGCAACATCTCGGCCACCGCCGGATTGTAGCGCCACATATAGGCCATTTGCAGCATCAACCCCTCGTCCTCGGCCAGCTTGTGGAGCCGCTCTAATTGGGCTAGATCGACGCCGGCTGGCTTTTCCAACAACACGTGCTTGCCGGCGGCGAGCGCCCGCTCGGCATAGTCGAGGTTTTGATACACGTGTCCTTCCACGACTACGGCCTCTGCTTGGCTATTTAACACGTCTTCGATGGAGTCAAAAACCGGAATGTCCAGTCCGTATTCCGCCCACCGCTCCAGATTCTGCTGAATCACTGCGGGATCGGCATCGTACATCCCCACTAGCTCCACCTCGCTCGGCCTTGCCGCTGCCTCCCGCACGTGCATGGACGCGTGACTGTGCCAAGTGCCTAGGAATGCAAATCTCAACATGTGTTTGTTTCTCCTTACCAATTGATGGTACACAGAAGCCCCTAGGTTTGAGATGCTATTGATCCGACGCTTTTGTACGCAGGAGAACCGAACCCGGAGTTTTGCTACCACTTCTAGGCATTGCACAAGCTCCTCAAGTCTTCGATTTTGGTCAGCCAGCGGTTGAAGACAGAGCACTTCTTGCGAATTTTCTCTAATCCAATGGCCTCGGCAATGACAATGCCAGTTGTTGTCTTCTTGAAACGATCAGAAAGTTTTTCTAGCCGTTTAGATGGTGCCGTTTGAGGGTTGTCGTTGATTTGCTCAGGTTCCCCAAATTCCCGTAGAATGTCATCAATATCCTTCTGCTTCACTCCAAGCTTAGCTGCCAATACCGCTGGATCGCTAAAGTAAAGGGCCTCTATCTCGTGCATGGAAACGTAGGGGATGAAGCGCATCGCCGGATTCTGGTTGGGGAATAACTTCTGAACTTCCTCGGCTGTGGCATGATTCATGATAGCGGCTTTTTTGCTGTGATCGGCTTCCTTCTTTGATTGCTCATAGCCTGGCCAATCTCCCCGAATGCCATAATAATCGACAAAAAGTGTGACCCATGTGTCCCGCCGCTGCTTTAGATGTTTCTCGATGTCATTTTTGGTACGCGCAAACTTTACGTCGCCGCCTTTTTGCCCAGGCTTGTCGAGTATGATGGGCGTCATATAGATACTCTGCTTACTCAGATAAGGAGCTAGCAGATCCTTCACAAAACGCTGCTCTGTGGTCCCTTCAACGAGGACGACCACTTCTACATAACTACTCATAAGTCGTCCCTCCTTGAATCACATTTTTGGCCCAGAGTTGACCGACAGAGTATTCCTCAAGCCAGACCTTGTAATCGGAGTAGTCCAATCGCTCGAAGGTGGATTGACCGTCCTTGCGGTTGACCACGATGATA
This sequence comes from Candidatus Latescibacterota bacterium, assembly GCA_965116675.1. Lineage (GTDB taxonomy): Bacteria > Latescibacterota > UBA2968 > UBA8231 > UBA8231. The sequence continues at coordinate 3,011,281 of OZ220721.1, read as the reverse complement.
TCTTCTATTGCAAAATGATCTAGCAGCAGCGGGGATTGAGTAGCGATGATGAGTTGAGTTCGCTTTGCCGCGTTTTCGATCAATTCGGCCAGGATCCTTATTGCCTCTGGATGCAAACCCAGTTCTGGTTCATCGATTATGAGTGTGGACGGTGGATTGGGTTGAAGTAGTGCAGCGGCAAGGCAGATAAAACGCATACTCCCGTCTGACAAATGATAGGGCTGCATTGGATAGTCCGACCCCTTGGTTCTCCAAGACAAAGCGACTGTAGTCTTTGGTCCAAAACTTTGCGGCTCCAGAAGGAAATCATCTAAAAAGGGTGTTACCAATCGGCACGATTCGAGAATTTCATCGTAGGAGGAATCTCCCTCTTCGCGCAGTCGAAGTAAAAACGGAGCAATGTTGGCAGCGTCCGAGCGCAACACCTTGTTATCCTGCACAATTTCCTCGTGACGCATGGCAGCAGTCGAGCTCGTGTCGTGGAAGTGATATACCTTCCAAGAGCGAATTGCCTCGTAAACCGGCCTGCTATATTGGCTGTCTCTAGATTTGCCTTTGGCTTCTTTAACTAACAGAGCTCTGTTGTCTCCACTGCTCCCTAGCTCCCACCATCTCGATCTGCTATGTCTGTAATACCGAGCTTCGTCTTCTAGCGCAAAACTTCTGTCGTCGGTACCTGGAACAATTTTGAAGCGATAGCCGCGCAGTCTAAAGCAAGTCTCAAATTCCATTTGCTTGGTTGCCCTCCGCCCATTGTAGAGCAAGTCGCTAATGCCGCCGCTTTTGAGGACATAGTCTGCGAGATCACCGTCAATCAACTCTTGGAGCATCTGAAAAAACGAAATCAGGTTGCTTTTTCCTGCACCATTGGCTCCGACGAAGACATTGAGGCTTTTCAGCTCAAAATCTTCTAGTTCTTGGATGGATTTGAAGCCACGGATCCTGAGCTTGTCTAAAGGATCTCCCATGATTGATTGCCTCCTTATGCCTCGCTAATGTCCCACATGCGTTGCATGAATTCTTCCTCAATCAGGCGCACTTTCCAGTTTTCGTCGTCCGCTTCCCGCACGTGCATGGACGCGTAGCTGTGCCAAGCGCCTAGGAATGCAAATCTCAACATGTTTTTGTTTCTCCTTACCAAGTAGTCACGAATTCGTCCACGCCAAAGCCCTCGGGCATTTCGCTGTTAAAGGTCCGCAGCGGCCGGGATTCAAAATTCGGCGGATCGGCTGCGGGCCGGAGGTCGGCGTACATGTCGCTGTAGTGCTGGTGGACGCGGACCTCGTCTTGCTGCAATCGCTCGTTGAGCACGGCCAAGCGGCTTTGCAGGGTCTTGGCCTCGGCAGGGGTGAAGCGCCGCGCCATGTCCTCGGCGTAGTACGCGGGCGGCGACCCGTCGACTAGCGGCTTGCGCTCTTGCACGGACATCTGGGCGATCTCCGGCTGATGCAGGAAGACGACCTTGTTGGCGATCCGGCACAACAGGACCACGCTCACCATGCGGCCGAACTCGCCCGGGTGCAGCTCGGCCAAGCAAGTGCGGAATTTTTGCTCGTCGCGGGCAATCAGCGCGCGGAAGAGCGTTTCAATCTGATCCCGCTCTCGATCGTAGCACTCGGTCCAGTGGGCAAACTGGGCCTCGGCTGCGGGCGAGAGGTATTGCCGGAAACCATCGGCGTGATACCAGTCGAGATGGTGGTGATACGAGAAAATCTGGCCGCCGAAGGAGCGGTAGCCGAGGTGAATGGTGCGGCGCATCCGGCTAGTGTACTTGCTGCCCCAGTGCATCATCAGGTTGGGATAGACAATCCCGTCGCCGGGCTGTAGCTCGACGGGGATGCCGCCTTCGAGCGGCACTTTGGGATCGAGCATGAGCTGCCGTCGCTGCGCTTCGTTGGTCGGCTGTTTGTGGCTTTCGGGGAGGATCCAGAATACGTCGTCTTCGTAGAGGGCGATATTCCACTGCACGTATCCGGGAGCGTTGGCCATTAGATCCGCTTGCATGCCGCTGAGCGGTGCCTGCTCAGCCGAGCTGGCGTCGCGGTGCCAGTCCGTGTACCCGTAATCGACCAGCCCGCTGCACAGCGCGCCAAAGGCGGTGAGGGCCGTCACCGGAGCCTGCATGAGTTGGGCGCTGACGCCAAAGGTGGTCTCGCCGAGGCAAAAGTCGATGACATCGGCGGTCTCGGCGTCAATCGAATTCATGTTCAGCCGCGGATGGATTTTTTCGTACCAAGCACCGCCGAGCGGATCGCCGGGTTGGCGCGCGGCCGCGGAGCGCGCCTTTTCCCGGTCCACCATCCACTCGATGGCGAGCCGCATCGCGTCCAATCGCTCGGGTGGCACGACGTTGCGCAAGATTAGGTAGCCTTGGCGGCGGAATTGTTGCAGATCGACGTGCATGAGTCTCTCCTATTGGTTGGGAGACCGCTGCATGGCTTGTTCGATCAAGAGTCGGTCCTGCTGTGTGGCTTGTTCGATTAAGAGTCGGTCCTGCTGGCTTTGCCGCACCTGCACCTCTATAGCGACCGGGTCCCACTCGGATAGTAGCCGCTTTTGGAGGACGGCTAAGGTGACCGCGTGGGCTGGATGGTTCGCTAGGTCGTTGAACTCGTTGGGGTCGGCCTCTACGTCGTATAGCTGGGGTGGATCTCCCAAGCTGTAGTGGAGCTTGTAGCGGCCGCGCCGCAACATGGCCGTTGGCCGCGCCACGCCGTGGGCGAGGTATTCGGAAAATGCTTCGTCCTTCCAGTTTGCGTCTTGCCCTTGTAGCAATCCCAATAGACTGTCGCCGTCCAACGGACCTGCGCTGGGCGCGTCAGCGACTTCGACGATGGTCGCCACTAGATCCACTAGCGACACTACTTCGCTGATGTGCTGACCGGCTGGGATCTGATCGGGGTAGACCATTTGCAGTGGCACTTTGGCGGACGCTTCGTACATGCTCGACTTTCGCCACATGCCGTGCTCGCCGTTCATTTCCCCGTGATCGCTGAAATGCACGATGAGCGTGTTGTCGCGCTGTCCGGTTTCTTCTAGGACGGCGAGCAAGCGGCCGATCTTCTCGTCGAGATAGGTAATCAGCCCATAGTAACCGGCGCGGGCGCGGCGCACCTGTTCTTCGGGGAAATCGACTCCCCCGAACATGGCCCGCATCCGCTGGTGGACGAGGTGCTGGCTTTCGAGGTGGCCGGGGGGGATTTCCGGCATGTCGATTTGGTCGAGTGGATAGAGGTTGAAAAACCGCTCGGGCACTACGAGCGGAAAATGCGGCGCAATAAACGAGACATTCAGTGCCCAAGGCCGCTCCTTGCGGGCCGGATCGCGCAGATAGGCCAGCGCTTGTTCCTCTACCAGATCATCGACTTCGATCTCTAAGGTCGTCCCCGGACCGGCTTCGGCGACTCCACCCCAGGGCTTGTCGGCTGGCGGCGTGCCCTTGCTCCAGTCGGGCGTGCCGCGCAGGACGCCGTCTTTGGTCCACAGTTCGGCGTGCAAATCGCGGGCTAGCTGGGTGCGGAAGCCGTGCAGTTGGTCGGGGCCGCAAAAGTGCTGTTTGCCCGAGAGTACCACATCGTAGCCAGCGGCGCGCAGCCGATGGGCCCAGGTGACCGCATCCGACGGCAGGGGACTGGCATTGTCAAAGGCTCCGATCTGGTTGATGTAGCGGCCGGTCATAAACGACATCCGCGACGGCAGGCAGAGTGGAGAGTTGCAATAGGCGTTGGCAAAGGTCGCGCCCTCGGCGGCCAATTGATCCATAAAGGGCGTCTGCACGAGCGGATGTCCGTAGGGGCCGCTGTACATGGGCGCGTGCTCGTCCGTCATAATGAGTAGGATGTTGGGGCGGTTCACGGGTTGCTCCTAGTTTGCAGGTTTGAAAAGTTGCGGGCGAAGATAAGCCAAACAGATTCTGCTAGCCATCGGCCCGCACGCCCAAGCCGTGGATATAGACCAATTCGCTGCCGCGGTAGCCCGTCCACAGGACCAAGCCACCGATCAGGACGCCGAGGGCAATCCACGCATAGAGCGGCCATCCTTCAAGCCGCCCCTTGAGGTGCAGGGGCAAGCGTCCGAGGACGGCTCCCAGTCCCAACAGCAAGGTCCAAGTGGCGAGGGATTCGTGGGTGGCTAACGGCTCAGCGGCTGGCCCATCCCAAGCCTTGTCTGCGGCTGCGTTGCCGCTGAGGACGGCGGCCGTCGCTGATAGTACGCCCAACACCAGCAAGCCGTACGCTAGGTGGTGCCCGGCGCGGCGGCCTAGCCACAGCGCGCCTAGATCGCACAGCGGACTCAGCGATAGAAGCGCGATGGGGTAGTGGACGATGAAGGGATGCCAATCCATATTGTTATTGTTAATCAAACTTAGGATTGTTAATGGAGTTCGGAAACGCGACACCTCAAACCGGAGCAATGCCCCATGGCCACGGACCTGCGCCAACACATCGAAGACACGCTGCTAATTGACACGCACGAACACCTGCGCAAGGAGCGCGACTGGGTCGAGAATGGCCCGGACATTTTGCAAGACCTTTTTGGCAACTACGTGCCCGCCGATTTGATCGCCGCCGGCGCTACTCCCGAAGACCTGCACAAGCTCAACGATGCCTCCGACCTGGACTTGGGAGCGCGCTTTGACGGCATCTGCTCGGCCTTTGCGGCCATCCGCTTCACTGGCTACGGCGAGGCCGTGCGCATCCTCGCGCACGAGATTTATGGCATGGCCGATTTTAGCGAAGACGAGTTGTGCAAGGCGCAAGAGAAGCTCAGCGCTTGGCGTCAGCCCGGCGGGCGGCACGAGCTGCTCAGCCAAATAGGCCGGCTGGATCACGTGCAGACCGATGACTTCTCTTGGCCCTGCCTACCCGACGAGTCCGGCGTGGACTTTTTTCTCTACGACTTGTCTTGGGCCGCCTTTTGCAACGGTCAAATCGACGCCGAGGCCATTGAGCGAGAAACCGGCGTGGCCGTCACCGACTTAGCCAGCCTCAAGCAGGGCATGGAAGCCATCTTCGCCCAGCACGGCCCCCCATGCCATAGCGGTCAAAGCTCAGCACGCGTACAACCGCACGCTGCGCTGGGAGGAGCGCGCTGACGCCGACGCCGAGCGCGTGCTCCAACGCTCGCTCCAGGGCGCGGAGCTTGACGAGCCGAGCCGGTTGCTGTTGGGCGACTGGTGCTGGGCGCGGGGTACCGAGCTGGCGATCGAATACGAGCTGCCGTTCAAGATCCACACTGGCTACTACGCTGGCAACGACCGCATGCCCGTTGACCGCATCAAAAGCGGCAACCTCTGCCCCTTGCTGGCCCGCTACCTCGATTGCCGCTTTGTGCTGATGCACATTGCCTATCCCTATTCCAACGAATTGGTCGCGCTGACCAAGCACTACCGCAATGTGTACGCCGACCTCTGCTGGGCGTGGTCGATCGACCCGTACAGCTCGTGCGACTTTGTGCGCCGCTTTATCCACGCGGCTCCTGCATCCAAGCTCTTCGCCTTTGGCGGCGACACTGGCTGGCCGACCAGTTCGGTGGCCTACGCGATTCAGGCGCGCCGCTGGCTCACCCGCGCTCTCCAAGGCGAGATAGACGACGGCCTGCTGACCGAGGCCGAAGCCATAGAGCTGGCGACCCGCTTTATGCGCGGCAACCAAGAGGCCTGTTTCGATTTGGCTGGGACGCGGCAGGCGCTGCGCGAGACAGCTTCAGCGGCTGGCTAGGGTTGCTACTGAAATAGTTGTACCGTCGGCTTGATCACCAAGAGGGGCACACAGGCGCGGGGCGGCAGCGCGGCGACGAAGAGCGCGGCTTGTGCCAACTCTTCAGGTTGTAGCATGGAGGCCCGGCGTTCGGCGCTGACGGGTTCGGGCCGCTGGGCCAAAATCGGCGTCTCGACCTCGCCGGGACAAATTGCGCAGGCGCGGAGCCGAACTCGACTTCCTCCTCGTTGATCGAGTTCGTCAAAGCCACCGCTCCGTGCTTAGAGGCTGAGTACGCGGCACCGCCTAGCTTGCTGGCCCGCAGACCGGCGATGGACGAAATGGTGATGATGAGGCCGTCGCTTTTTTGCCGCATCCCCGGCAATACCACCCGCACCATGTTGTACACTCCAGTGAGATTGATGGCAATGGTCTGGTCCCAGGCCTCGGGTGACACGTCGCCGACCGCGCGCGGATTGGTGTTGATGCCGGCGTTGTTGACTAGCACATCGACGGCACCCCACTCGGCCTCGACAGCGGATGCTAGGGCCGAGACAGCGCTGCGGTCGGATACGTCGCAGGAGTGGAGCAAGATCCGGTCTGCATCGAGGCCAGCGGCCGCAGCGGCGAGCGGTTCAGGACGTCGCCCGACAAACGCCACCCGCGCCCCGGCGTCGGCAAAACCGCGTGCTATGCCTGCGCCGATTCCAGTGCCCGCGCCGGTGACTACCACAACTTTATCGACAAACTGACCCATTATTCCGCTTCCTTTTTGAGTGCCTGCAAGCGCTGAGCTTCCTCGCGCTGCTTGTAAAACGAGTCGAGGGGAAAACAGCCCGAAATCATGCCGTTGCGCGGCGCAGTCGTGCAATCGGAAAACGTGCGACAGATGACGCGGCGTTGCATTTGCCCCGTTTGCAGCACGTCGCAAGGCAGGTCGGGATAGGACAGAACCATCCGCCCCAAGCCGATAAAATCCACCATGCCCGCCCGCACGAGGGCCTGCCCCACATGCGGCAGATACTCCTGCAAGTAGGAATAACCCGACCCGACGAACAGGCTGCGCGGAAAGCGCGCCTTGAGCCGGGCGACCATCGCTACTTGCCGCGCGACCCCACACAGCGGGTCTTCCGGCGGCAGGTACCCATCGGAAGGGGGAAAGAGCGCCGGTCGCTGGATGTGCGGATTGTAATAAGGACTGCCGCAGGACAAGTTAATCAGGTCCACGCCCAAGCTCTCCAACAAGGCGATGAACTGCTCGGCCTCGCCTAAGTCCATTTGCTGCGGGTCGTCCTGATCGATGCCAAAGCCGTACTCGTAGGGCAGGCAGTTCTGATACGGCTCGGGCACTCCATGCCCCGGCTTGCCGTCGATACTCGCGTCTGGATCAGGACGAAAGGGTACGAAGTCGAAGGCACTCAGCCGTACCCCAATGCCGAGGCCGGGTGCTCGGTTGCGGATCCCCTCGATGATGGAGCGGACAAAGCGCGTGCGATTGGCAAAGGAGCCGCCAAAGGGGCCGGGCCGCGTAAACGCGCTGAGGAATTCGTGCCCTAGGTAGCCGTGGCAATGCTTGATATCTACGAAGTGGTAGCCCAGCTCATGGGCGATTTGCGCACCGGTGACATAGCGGTCGATTAACTCTTCGATATAGTCGTCCGTCAGGAGCGGATAGTCCGCATCAAGGCCGAATTTGTGGTCCAAGATCGGGTGGTGATAGAGAATGGCTGGCGCGGCTTGATCCTTGCGATAGGGACGGCAAAAGCGCCCCGAATGCGTCAGTTGCAGGCCGAGGAAGAGGTCGTCGGTGGTGCCAAACCGCTCGTCGTGCGCCGACAGGAGGATATCGCGCAGCTCGGCCATGCCGGCGCGGTTTTCCTCGCGCGCCATGAGCTGGTTCGGATTGGCGCGGCCCTCGGGCACCACGGCAAATGCCTCCCCACCCCAGATGAGCTTGGCCCCGCTGCGCCCGAAATTCCGCCAGCGCCGACGCGTCAAATCGCTCGGATGGCCGTCTTCGGTCCCATCCCATCCTTCCATCGGCTGAATGGCAAAGCGATTGCCGATGCGGTTACCGTTGCTATGGGCCGGTTGGGCTAGGGGGGAGGAGGGAGCGGTTTCGATCTGGTCGTCGCAGGGCATTTCCGCGCCTAAATGGGCTAGATGAGTGCGGAAATCTGCGGCCTGCTTAAAGCTGGAGATGCGCGGATAGCGCGCCTTGGCCATCAAGAGGCCTCCCGGCGTTGCAGATAAAGCATCAGCCCCAAGCCGAAGACGATCATGGCGATGCTGAGGAGTTGGGCTTGGCTCAGGCCCCACAATACACGCGGATTGATCCGAATGAACTCCACCAGAAGCCGCGCCACCCCGGCGAGGATGAGATAGAAGCTGAACGACAGGCCTGGAATCTCGAAGCGGGTGCGCATTTTCCACAGGAAGGCAGCGATCCCCAAGTGAGAGAGGGTTTCGTACACGGGCGCGGGATGGACTTTTTCCGTGGTTGGCACCACGCCGTCGGGATAGGCCATGCCCCAGGGAAGATCCGTCGGCACCCCATAGTCGCCATCGCCGGCGAGTTGGCAGCCGATCCGCCCGACCCCGTAGCCCACGGCAAGGGCAATGCCCACCGCGTCGGCGACGTGGCCCAGCGGCGCATTGTGGCGGCGAATTTGCCAAAGCACGCCGGCAGCGGCGACGACAAACCCCCCGTACCAAGTCAAGCCGTAGCCGGAAAACAGCAAGTCGAACACTTCGTCCCAGGTCTCAGGCGAGGTTTCAAATAGCACAAAGTAGAGCTTGGCCCCGACTAGCCCGCCGATCATACAGGTGGTGACAATCGTCGATCCCAGGTCTTTGTGCAGGCCCTGGCGCTTGAACTCGCGGTTGAGCACGTGCAGGGCCGATAGGAAACCGAGGGCGACCATGAGACCAAACGTGCCGACACTAATGGGGCCGATCTCGAATAGGTAGGGGTACATAATCAGATGTTTTTGCGGCCTAAAGCCTCGATCTGTCGCTTGAGAGCTGCGGCGATCTCGTAGTAAATCTCGTAGGGGCTCAACGTCTCGGAGTGCTCCTTGAAAGAGGTGGTTTCTAGAGGAGAGCCAAAGAGCAGACGCAAGGGGTGGCGCGATGGCGTGCGCGTCCCCTTGGGCAGGGCTTCGTGGGTGCCGGCAATGTGCAGGGGCACTATGGGGGCATCTAGTTCGTAGGCCAAAAGCCCTACGCCCGCCTTAAACGGCTGTAGCTGGCCGTTGACTGAGCGCGTGCCTTCGGGAAAGACCAGCAGCGGGCGGCGCACTCCCACCGATTGTCGCGCCCGCACCAAGCCGTCGGCGAAGTTGTCGTGGCCGTCGAAGGGGATGGCGTTGGCGAAGGTGTACAAAAACCAGCGCAACTCGGAGTCGGCGAGGTAATGCTCGCTGGTGGCGATATTGAGGTGATCGACATGGGAGCACACGGCCGCGTACACGCAGGCACCGTCGAGGTGGCTGGTGTGATTAGCGGCAATCAGGTAGGGCCGATCTTGGGGCAAGTGCTCTAGGCCGCCAGCCCGGAAATCGAAAAAGCGGCGGAACAAAGAGCCGCCGGTCTCCCACAGAATTTCTTGCAGCATATTTTTGCCGGCCTCGCTTTCTGGCACGGCACTCGGCTCGGCGTGCAAGATGCCCGACCAGTACGCGAGCGACTGCTCCACCTCCCAGTCCATCCCGTCGCGCAAGTGAACCTCCAGCCGCGCCAAGACGCTGCGAAGCGTGTCCTGTGGACGCAAAAGCCCATCGACTTCGGTCCCCAGCCGCTGGCCGAGCCACGCGGCGAATTCCACGGCCATCAGCGAATCCAACAAGGTGTCGAGCGGCGCATCTAGGTGAGCCGCTACCTCCTCGCTGCTCAGCCCCGCAAGCAGGCCGATTTGGCGCTGGATCGCTCGCTCCCATTCCGGCAGGGCCGTACCCGGGTAGTCCTCGCGCTCGATGGCAGACGCTAAGGCATGGCGGTCCACGGTGCCGTCGTCCAGCCTCGGCAGCGGTTGGGTCCAAAAGTGCAGGCGCTGGATCCGGTGATGGCTGGGCAAGGTGCGCGAAATCTCGTATGAGCGCGCTTGGATGGTCTCGCGCAGGTCCTCGGCCTCCTCGGCCTCGCAGTTGAGCACGGCCACGCCGTGTACTTCTTCACCCCCGGTGCGAGCCGAAGGTACGCCGACTACGCTCAATTCGGCCACGTGCGGCAAGCCGTGGTAGAGCGATTCGACTTCGCGTGGATAGACATTGTGACCGGCTCCGTTGACGATCAGGTCTTTGCTCCGCCCCTCGACGAAGAGATAGCCTTCGTCGAGACGGCCGAGGTCTCCAGTGTGTAGCCACTCGTCGCGCAACACCGCTTGGGTCAACTCCTCTTGGGAGAAGTACCCCTCCATGATGTTGGCACCTCGCACCAAGACCTCGCCGATGCCGCGCTCGTCCGGCTCGGCGATCTGCACTTGCTGTCCAGGCAGCACTTGCCCCACTGACCGGGATTTGCTCTGATGGGGAGTGTTGACCGCCACGACGGAGGCCGCTTCGCTGAGGCCATAGCCTTGGCAAATTGCTACGCCAAGCCGCTCATACGTGCCGACGAGGTCGTCGGATAGGGCTGCGCCGACGCTGACAACCCGCCTCAAAGCGGCTAGCCCGGCCGTGGCCCCGGCCCCGAGGCGCTCGACGCGGTTGGCCAAGACGCGCAATAGGCGCGGCGCGGTCAACAGTACGGTCGCATTCGTATCGCGCAGGGCGCGGAGCATCTCGCGGCTATTGACGGCCTCTAAATACGTGATGGTGGCCCCGCCGAGCAGCGGCAACAGCAAGCCGCCGGTGCATTCGAGGACTTGGTGCAGCGGCAGGGTCGAGAGCATGCGGTCGGATTCGTAGATGCGCAGGATTTCGCCTTGGGCGAGGACGTTGGAGATGAGGTTGCGATGGCTCAACACCACTCCGCGCGGCTCGATGACCGAAGTAAAGATGATCGACGCTGTGGCGTCTGGATTGACCCTTGGTCGCTTCCAACGGCCTTTTTGGGCGGTCGCGTCTGGCTCGGGAGCTTGCCCGAACGGCAGACCGTCGCGATCTACATTGAAAAAGGCCATTTCCTTGTGGGCTGCCACACCCTCGGGCGAAAGCTGAGAAAAGCGCTTTTCCGCAGCAATCAGTGCCCGCGCTTGGACGAAGTCGCACAGCTTCCAGATGTCTTCGTCGCGCGTCTGCGGGCTGATGGGCACGACCGCTAGCCCAAGCAGGCTGGCCGCCATATAGGCGACAACCCACTCTGGCTCGTTGTCCCCGCACAGCAGGACCCGCTCACCCGCCGACACGCCCTGTGTACGCCAACGGCGCGCCACGCGCTCGGCGCGGGTGAGCAATTCGTCGTAGCTGATCCGCGTCCAGCCGGATTGGCGCTCGATTTGCAAGGCCGTCTTGGCAGCGTAGCGGCCGCAGGCCCAGCGCAACAGGTCCGGGATCGTGCGGATGCTTTCCTCGATGCGCCAGCGCTGCTCCTCGCCCCCCACTTCGCTCGGTGCCGCGCTCAACGGCTCTTGGTCGTCGTCGGACCCGCCCAGTTCGTGACGCCGGAGGCCGGGCAGGTGGGTCTTTTGATAGTATTGATACCAGTCGATCCGCCGCACGTCCATGTTGAAGATCCGCTGCTCTTCGGGGGGCAGCGACTCGTAGAGGGCCAACATGCGCTTGGCTTCATAGCGGCAGTCGAGGGTCGTGTACGGGCTGAACAGGTCGGTGAAGTACTGGACGCGCTTGAGGCGCGTCTTGAGCGCGGCCAAGCGGCGCTTCTTCTGGGCCGGTGCCCAGCGCTCGGGCAGGTATTCGTAGAGTTTCTGCTTTAGCTCCAGCGGATAGAGGTACTTCCAGTTGAAGGCGCGCTGGAATTGCTCCACCGTCGGGAAGGTCCAGTCCACCAGCTCGGGCCGCGAGCCGTCCTTGTTGAGGAGGGGGTGTTCCTCAAAGTAGCCCTTGACGTATTGGAACATCCGGGTGTTGGGCAGTGGGTTTTCTCCGCTGGTCGCTGCGTGGAAGACCTCCACGGTGGAGGTCGTGGCCTGCGTGGCCGCGGCCAGCACGGTATTGACGACGATGTCCACGGGCACCAAGTCCATGGGCGCGCCCATGGCGGCCGGGAAGTTCGGGACGATCCCCCGCCCGTAGGCCACTATCAGTGGATCAGTCACTTTGAGCCCGTGGATCCAGCCTGGATGCGGATCTTCGAGCGCGCCTTCGGTGACGCTGGGCCGCACGATGGCTAGCGGCACTTGGCCGCGGTGCTTGACGAGCAACTGTTCGCCCATAGCCTTGGTAAAAGTGTACACGTCATTCCAGCCATGCTGCCGCGCTCGCCGCATCCCCTCCTCGACTAGCTCGCGCTCAATCCAGCGGCGACAGCGGTCGTCAATCAGCTTTTGCAAGCGGCTGTCCGAGAGCGTGCGTCTGTGGCTCTGCTCGACGATCTCGCGGCGGAATGCACGCTGTTGCTCGTCGCTTTGCGCTTGGTCGCGGATTGCACGGCAGCGGGCTTGCGCTTCGGCGATTTCTTCTTCGGGAACGAAAGGTTGTGAGGGTGCGCTGCCGTCGATTAGGTGCTGAATCGTGCGGTCAACCGGAAGCGTTTGTTCGGGGATGGCACCGGTGAGGCGACCGTTGACGTACGCGGTTGATACGTGGACTAAGACGGGATTTTTGCGGCCTTCGCGGGCCAGCCGCAAAAGCTCTTGGGGTGCCAAGGTGTTGAATTGGATCGCCGAGTCGAGTGGTTCGTCGAAGGTGACGCTGGCCGCGTTGCCGATGATGAGGTCAACTTCCGCCAGCAGTTCGTCGCGGGATGCTTCGTCTAGCCCGAGGCCCGGCTGCCGCATGTCGCAGGCGAGGGCGCGCACCTTCTGGCGCATCGCGGCAAAAGCGGCTGGCTCCTCGCGGCGAAAGCGATCAAAGACGACCAGCTTGAAAAGCTCGTCCAGCCGCTCCTCTACCGGCAGCGTGGTCCCTCCCGGACCCCGACCGGGCCGCAACACGAGGTACAAGCGCCGCACGCCGGGCAAATAGCGCAGGATCTTGGCCGTTAGCCCCTGCCCGTAAAACCCGGTGCCGCCGGTTAGCAGCACGGTGCGGTCCTGATAGAATTCTCTGATCATAGCGGAAATGGACAAAAGCCCCATCCCGTGCAGCGAGTGGCCGTCAGGACAGGGCGCAAAACGCTGTAATATAGAAGGCGGGACGCCCTGCCACAAGGAGGCTCACTGCTTCGGACGCTTGGGATCGCGGCCCTTGTTGTCGCGCCGATTTCGGTCTAGCCCCTGCTTAGTGATATAGGGGTGTTCGACCTGTTTTTCCAGTTCGCGGCGCTGGTTGGCCCAATCGATGTCTCGTTTTCGTTTAGCCATGTTTTGGTGTTATCTTTTATACAATTAATCTACGCGCAAAGCCGCTTAGGGGACAACCCAAGCTATGGCCAAACACTGGGTCTTGATAGCCAATCCAACCGCGGGCAACGCCCGCGCCCGCAGCGTCGCCGAGCAAGCCGCCTTGGCTGTACAAGACGCCGGTCAAGCGGTTGAGTTGCGCTATACGCGAGCTAAGGGTCACGCAACCGAGTTGGCGCAGCAGGCTGTGGCCGAGGGTGCTGAGCGGCTGGTGGTCTGCGGTGGCGACGGCACCATTGGCGAGACGCTCGCGCCCCTCGCGGGTTCGCACACGGCCTTGGGACTGCTGCCCTGCGGCACGTGCAACGACTTGGCCCGCGCCCTCGCTGTGCCACTTCGAGTGGAAGCGGCCGTAGATAATCTACTCTGCGGCGAGGTGCGCACCATAGATTTGGGCCGGGCCGGCGACCGCTTCTTTGCCACAATCGCCGCCTTTGGTTTTGACGCCGAAGTCAACCGCCGCATGGAAAGCGCCCAAGGGCCGCTGTCTGGGCGAATTCGCTATATCTTGGAGGCATTGCGGCACCTCGTTCGCTACCAGCCGATCCGGGTCCGCCTCTGCGGCGATTTCGGGGAGATTGAGCAAGAGGTGCTGCAAGTATCTACTGCCAATGCGCGGAACTATGGCGGCAACTTGTGCGTTGCCCCAGATGCCGACCTCGGCGATGGCCTCTTCGACGTGGTCGTCGTCGATGCGGTGCCAAGGCGGGCGATTCTGCCGCTGATGATTCGCCTCTTTTGGCGAACACACGTCCACCATCCAACCGTGCGCGTCGAGCGCACGGCCCGCCTAGTGCTACACACCGCCTCGCCGCATAGAGTGTATGCAGACGGCGACTATCTAGACCAGACGCCAATAGTGCTGGAAATTAGCCCGGCGGCCCTGCGGGTGGTGGTGCCGAGTTCTTGCTCTCAGGGGGTGCGTTGTTGATATTGCCCTAAGAGGCGGATTTCAATCACGACTTATTCTACAGCGTCTTTATGGCTACCCGAGCACAGCAAATACGCCTTGGCATCTTCTTCTTGGTTTCGCTCGCCGTCCTCGCGCTCTTTTTCATCGTCGTCGCCGGCAGCCATCTCCTGCACCAGCGCGATACCTATTACATTGAGTCTAACTCGCCGGTCAGCGGCCTCAACAAAGGCGCAAACGTCAAGTACTTGGGCTTTAGCGTCGGCCGCGTCGAGGACATTGCGATCGCGCAGGATAATCTTGCTACCGTGGTAATTGAGATTTCGATCGAGCGGCGGCTGGCCGAAAATGCTATCCGCACCGATACACAAGCGCGAATGTCCTCGCTGGGGCTCACCGGCCTGAAATCCATCGAGCTTTTCGGGGGCAGCGACGATGCCCCAGTCCTCCCCCCGGGGTCCACCATTGTCGCGGGCGAGACCTTTTTTAGCAGCATGCAAGAGCGCGCCGAAGTGATCAGTGCCAAGGTTGAACAAACCATCGACAACCTAAACGCGCTGCTCAGCAGCGAAAACCAGCGCACCTTCACTGAACTGCTGAACAATGCGGGCAATCTGCTGGCCACGGCCAACGCGCTGGTCGAGGACAACCGCGCTGCATTCGACGAAACCGCGGCCAATATGGTGGCTGCCAGTCGCTCGCTCGCTCAAGCCAGCGCAACGGTGGCGACGACGACCGATTCCCTGCACGTCTTGCTGGTGGGCGCGAAGCTGCAACAGACGGTTGACGACCTGCAAGTGACGATGCACAAGTTGCGCCAGCAAATGGACGGCCCGGTTCCCCTACTTGTCGCGCGGATGGACACCGTGATAAGCCATATCGACCGGACCTTTGTGGGCATTGACCAGACCGTGGGGGCCAGTCGGCAGAATCTCCTGCGCGCCATGCAGGAATTGGAGGAAACTTTGCAGAATATCCGCGAAACCACCGAACTAATCCGCGAGAATCCCGCGGTACTCATCCGAGGTAGCAGTAGTGAGGCCCAATAGCCGAGTGAGCCGCTGCGGTCAGGCTCTCATTTTGGCAGCAGTTCTATCCGGCTGCGCCCAGTTGCTAGGCGGCGACACCAAGTTGCCGCAGCGGCGCTATTTTAAGCTGCATATCGAACCCTT
This sequence comes from Candidatus Latescibacterota bacterium, assembly GCA_965116675.1. GTDB lineage: Bacteria > Latescibacterota > UBA2968 > UBA8231 > UBA8231. Next base: position 2,996,038 of record OZ220721.1, on the reverse strand, counting down.
GCGCGGTAGCGTGGAAGATTCCGAGCGCCCGTACCCTTTCCGCTTGCAGGTCAAAGGCTTTGAGGTGCCCCGAGCGTATGACCGCACCAACATCATCCGCCGCCGCGATCAGTACGAACTGCAGCGCGACAACATCCACTACTGGATGGAGCGCCCCAGCGACATGATTACCGATGCAGTCAAGCAGCACTTGCGCCAAGCGGATCTCTTTACCTATGTCGGCGGGGATCGCGATTTTTACGAACACCGCCCGGATTACGTACTCAGCGGCTCGGTCAAAGCCATTGAGCGCTTCGACAGCGGCGATTTGTGGGCAGCCCATCTCGTTATGACGATGGAACTGGTAAGGCAGGACGATGGCAAGGTTATATGGCAGGACGATTTCGACGAGGAGAAACAAGTGTTCTCCCCGGCCATGATACACATGGTGGCTGCGTTGAGCGGAATTTTGGGCCAGCGGATGCAAAAGGCGATCGGGGAGATCGACTTCAAGTTCAGCAACAATCAGCGGCCCGTGCCTGTCGCGTCCATCGCGTCCGAAGGGGAAACTGCACCAGCGGTTCGAGATACAGTGCTGCAAACCCAAGCCGATCACTACGAACTCATACCGGGGAAGCTGGCCCCATAGGACTTGGCATGTACAAGCTGCTCTACATCCTAATCGCCCTGCCATTGCTCGTCGGCCCAGCACTAGGCGATAGCTATACTTGGGTCGCTCCACCCGGGCGCGGCCAGCTTGAACAGGATCCAACGCTGATTCCCAAGGGCAAGGGCTTCCTGTTCGTGCCGACGATGACCGGTTCTCTCAACGAACCGAGCTTTCTCGTCTTGCAGGGCAACAAACCCATCCGCGAAGCCTCCCCCGGCACTGGCGTGTTGCTCTCGCCCGGCAGCTACAAATTACTGGTCGGTTCGGGCACAGACCTCCAGATGATGATCCGCACCGTACCAGTCCAAGAGGGCATGACGACTCTGGTAAAGCCCTTCTGGGCTGGACTAGTCATCAACGTCATGTCCGAAAACCGCGCGTCGATCAACGAATCCTATGAACTGTACCGGGAGTCTTCGCAGGAAAACTACGGCCTCGGTTTCGGTGTCGAGGAGGAGCGCGGCGAGGCGGTCAAAACTTGGCTTCTGCCTCCGGGTGTTTACTCAGTAGTACGAGTCGGCGACAACGTATCCACCACCCGCAAGTTCAGCGTCCGCTTAGAGCCAGGTGAGTTGGTCCAGCGCAACCTAGTGGTGGACACTAGCGACAATACCTTCATCGGCTTCTACCCGCCGGCTCAATATGGCCTCCTCGCCCAAGTAGTTGACTCGCGCTGGAAAACTTCTCTGCAGCTAAGCGGCTCGCCTCGACTGTCCACCTCGCAGAACACCACCGGCGCAGATCGCTCGATCCTTTCGCTTTCCGCTGAAATCATTGGCAGCAGCGTCTATAACACGGACCGCCACTACGCCAATCTGCGGCTGGACTTTGAAGAGGGTTTTACCCGCGAGGAGGGCGACGATTTCCGCAAGTCCGTCGATGAGTTTGAGGTCCGCGCTACGTATATCTACCGGCTTTCCAAGCGGATCGGCCCCTATTTGCGCGGGGTGTTCAACACTAGGCTATTCGCTGAAGAGGAGCACTTCGACCCGCCGCAGGATCTTCTGATCCGAGATGGCGATCAGGTCGATCGCAAGATGAACATTAGCGAATTTACCCTCTCTCCGCCCTTCAGCCCTCTCGAACTGCGCCAAGGAATCGGCATCAACTCACAGGTCATTAGTAGCTTTCCCCTGAACTTCGACATGCGCGTTGGTTTTGGGGCACGTCAAAGCTATGTCACCGATAGCTATGACCTAAAGTCCCCTAGCATCGTCGCCTACAAGTTGGAGGACAAGACCACCACCGGCTTGGAGGCCGTGCTGCTCCTGCAGTCGCGTTTCTCGCGCTTTCCCAGCTTGGACTCGGAGTTTGACCTCCTTATCCCGAAGACAGCCACCGACACTTGGGAATTCAATTGGGAAAACCGCTTGCGCTTGCCGCTTAGTCGCTTCGCCAACGTGGTCGTCGTCTTCGACTTCGAGCGCAAGCCGCCGGTCCAGCGGCTGCAATCTAGGCAACAGGTTCTGCTGCGCCTCAACTATTTGCTATGACTTGGGTGCAGAGCGACGACTTGGGGATCGCGCTCGGGGGCGCGCTTGCGGTGCACACCATCGGCGCGCTCGCCCCCCAAGCGCGCAGTCTCATCGCCGAACACCCGCGCTCCGCGCTCCGCGCCGACTTGCGCCAAGTCGAACACCTCGACACCGCAGGGGCCGTCTTCCTGCGCGGCTTGCCCGACCTCGCTCGCTCCTTGGACAAGGAACTTCGACTCGACGGGCTGCCCGCTCACTTGCAGCCCGTTTTTGACTTTGCCACGCCCGCGCCGCCGTCTGCCCCACCTGCGCCGTCTCGCGTTGCCCTTGAACGCCTCGGCGCTTGGGTCCGCGCTCATGGCGTCCGCGCGGCCGATTTTCTTTACCTGATGGCCGACCTGACCTTTTTCTCGGTTAGCGCCTTGTTCCACCGCGAGCAAATTCGCCGGGGCAGCTTTGGCGAACAAGCGTATGCGATTGGCGCGCAAGCGTTGCAGATCGTCGGGCTGATTCTCTTTCTCGTCGGCGCGGTTTCGGCCCTGCAGTCCGCGGCCCAACTCCGCCAGTTTGGGGCCGATATTTTTGTCGCCAACCTGCTAGGCATTGGGTTGACCCGCGAGTTGGGGCCGCTGATGACCGCGATCATGGTGTCTGGCCGCTCCGGATCGGCTATTGCCGCGGAGATCGCCACCATGAAGTTCACCGAGGAATTGGACGCCTTGCAGACTATGGGGATCGACCCGCTGCGCTTTGTGGTGGTGCCCAAGCTGTGGGCTATGGTCGTCTGTATGCCGCTTTTGACGATCATGGCCAATTTCGTTGGCATCCTCGGCGGCACCTTCATCGGCGTGGTGTCGCTGGACATCCCGGCTACTGTGTTTCTCAACCAAGTCGCATCGTCGCTCTTTCTCAAGGATTTGCTCACTGGGCTGGTCAAAAGCGCGTCTTTTGCGTGGCTTATCACGATCATTTCGGTGCATCACGGCCTCAATTTCAGCGGCGGAGCCGAGGGCGTCGGTCGGGCGACGACTTCCGCAGTCGTGTCGTCGCTGTTTGGCATCATCATCCTCGACGCCTTCTGGGGCATTGTCTTCTACCTCAAATGGTGACTCGCGCCATCGACATCCAAAACCTCTGCGTGTCCTACGGCGAAACGACCGTTCTCCGCGGGATTGACGCGCACGTGGACGAGGGGGAAATCGCTGTCGTGCTCGGCGGCAGCGGCTGCGGCAAGAGCACCTTGCTCAAGGCGGTCATCGGCTTGGTGCAACCCGCCTCGGGCCGCGTTGAAGTCCTCGGCCAAGACGCGACGGCCCTCGGCGAGGAGGAGTTGGTGGCCCTGCGCAAGCGGCTAGGCGTGATGTTCCAATACGGTGCGCTGCTCAATTCGTTGACGGTCGAGCAAAACGTCGCCTTGCCCTTGGAAATGCACACGGACCTAGAGCGATCCTTGATTGGGGAGATCGCGCGCACCCGCCTCACCTCGGTGGGCTTAGGGCACGCCTGCGACCGCTATCCCGGCGAGTTGTCGGGCGGGATGCGCAAGCGCGCCGCTCTCGCGCGAGCCATGGTTATGGATCCGGAGATTCTCTTCTGCGATGAGCCGGGCGCGGGCCTCGACCCGGTTACCGCGGCCGGGATCGACGCGCTGCTCCTCACGCTCAACCGCGAGTTGGGCATCACCATTGCCATTATTACACACGAGCTACTCAGCATCGAGCGGCTCGACGGCCGCCTCATCATGCTGGACCAGGGCCAAGTGGCATTTACTGGCACGGTAGCTGAGGCTAAGCGCGCGGAGCATCCGGTCGTTCGCTCTTTCTTTCACCCGTCCGATTCGTCCGCATGAAAACCATCATCATCGCCGCCTTGAGCAAAAACAGGATCATTGGCCGCGATAACGCCATCCCGTGGCACTACCCGGCCGACATGAAGCACTTCCGCCGCGTCACGCGGGGCCACGCGGTCGTGGCCGGCCGCAAAACCTACGAGACTTTTCAGACGCGCCCCTTGCCTCAGCGTCTGAACTTTGTCCTCACCCGCAATCTGGACTACGCGGTGGCCGAGGGCGTGGTTGTTTGCACGAGTCTGGCCGAGGTTTTGCGGCGCGCCCGCGCCCACGGCAGCGAAAAACTCTTCGTGCTTGGGGGGGGCCAAGTCTATGAGCAGGCCCTGCCCTTGGCCGACGAAATGATTCTGACGCACCTGCCCATCGAAGTCGAGGGCGATGCGTACTTTCCGGCGTGGGACGAAAGCAAATGGGAGCTAGCGAACCAGCGCAGCGAAGGTGAGTTGGTCTTTGCGACCTATCGCCGCTGTTGAGTTGGGATTTTCACTCAAAACCTCATAAGAGAAGGAAGACTATGTTTCAGCAGTTAGAAATGGCGCCGGCCGACCCCATTATGGGGTTGAGCGCGGCGTTTAAGAGCAACGAGAATCCAAACAAAATCAATCTGAGCGTTGGCGTTTATCAGGATGCGAGTGGCCAGACGCCGGTTTTGGCGGCAGTGCAAACGGCGCAAGAGCGCGTGTTGGCTGCGGAAGAAACCAAGAGCTATTTGAGCATTGAGGGCAGCGCGGAATACGGTGCTGCCGTGCGGGAGCTAATTTTGGGCGTTGGGCACGAGGCGGCCCAACGCGCCGTCACCGTGCAAAGTCCCGGCGGCACCGGAGCCTTGCGCCTAGCTGGCGATTTCCTCGCCCAGAACTTGGCCGACCGGCCTATATGGATAAGCGAACCGACTTGGGCCAATCATCCCAAGATCTTTGCCTCGGCCGGCCTACAGGTCGAGACCTATCCCTATTTCGACGGCGGTACCAATAACATCGACGCCAGTGCCTTGCTCGCCGCACTCGGGCAAATCCCCTCCGGTCACGTGGTGCTGCTGCACGGCTGTTGCCACAACCCCACCGGCTGCGACCCTACCTCGGACACTTGGCGGCAGATTGCTGAGGTCGTTGCCGAGCGCGGCTTGCTGCCCTTGGTCGATTTTGCCTATCAGGGGTTTGGCGATGGGTTGGACGAGGATGCGACGGGCCTGCGGACGCTCTGCGACACGGGCTGCGAGCTGTTAGTAGCCAGTTCCTTTTCCAAGAACTTCGGCCTGTACAACGAGCGCGTCGGTGCCCTGACTTTGATCGGCGCGGACGCCGATGCCGCGGAAAGGGCCTTGAGCCACCTCAAAATCGCCGCGCGTACCAGTTATTCCAATCCCCCAGCCCACGGCGCGGCCATGGTCCGCGAAATCCTCGGCGACGCGATGCTGCGCCGCCAATGGGAAGGCGAATTGGCCGAGATGCGCGAGCGGATCAATCGCGTGCGCCAACGGCTCGTCGCGCGGCTCAGCGAGGAGGGCATAGAGCGCGACTTTTCGTTTATCGAGCGGCAGCGGGGGATGTTTTCTTTTTCGGGTTTGAATGCCGAGCAGGTCGAGGTGCTGCGGGAGCAGTACGCGATCTACATCGTCGCGGGAGGGCGCATCAACGTCGCCGGCTTGACCGAGGACAATCTCGATTACTTCTGCTCTTCGGTGGCCGCGGTTCTGTAGGGGCGACCGGCCGGTCGCCCCTACGGGACGGAAAAACTTAGGGCGCGTACCAACAGCGGGGTGCCGGTGAGGATTTCCGCTTGGCTCGGCAGGGTGTTGCCGTCGTCGTACACAATGGTCTCTGGCTGGCCGAGGAAAATGTCTTCGTCGCCACGCAAAACCTCGAGGGGTTCGGGGCGCTGGAGAAATTCGATCAGGGCCTTATCGAGTTGTTCTAGCCCGGCGAAGCGATTGATCTGTCCATCGCGGACAAGCGTGGCGAATTGTTCGTAGAACGGTTCGGCATTCTCGGCCAATAGCTGCGGGCCGGCGAGGAAGTACAGGGTATAGACTTGATCGAGCTCGTTGAAGGTGATCCAATCGTTCTCTCCCGGGGCGTACTGGACGATGTCTGAATAGACGAATTGTTCGTCAAACAAGGTCTCTAACGCGCCGGTGGAACTGCACAGAAAGGCGTGGACTTCAGTGTCTCGGCTCAGCTTGAAGCGCAGTTGCATCTGGTCGCCTTGCTGCAACTGTGCGCCCTCTGTTAGTTCAACTACTTGGGCGACGCCTCCTTCTTCGCGTTTGGCAATCAGGTGCAGTTCTACTTCGATTGGTCCATTGATCGCACTGGTTCCAAGCTGGCGCGAGGCAAGTTCTTGGCGCACGTCTCGCGCCAAGATGCGCGCGGTGCGAGATGCCACGAGCTTGCCGCTGGCTCGCTCGACTAAAAACATCCGCACGTACATCCACGGGGCGTCTGCTTCGAGCCGCCCGCCCAACGCAAGTGCGGCGCTTCCCCCTTGCTTTAGGCCCACTAATTCCTCACCGCGCCAACGCCTCCCGGTCGTATCGACCAACCCCACCGCAACCTCGGTCCTCATCAGCGCGGACAGCACATAATCGTCGAGCACTTTGGTTTCCTCGGTCTGCACGCCGGCGGGGTCGCGCAAGCCTAGCCAGTCAACCTCGCCCTCTTGGACCTCGATGATTTCCACGAGGTCTTGGGCCGCACGCGCTAGTTGACGGCTTTGCTCGCGCCCGCCGATAAAGGGCACACAGCCGCCAAGCGAGAGTGCAAGTGCAATCACCAGCCCAGTCATGTCACTGCTCCAGTCGTCGCAAAACGGGTAACAGCATATCCTCGGCCACGCGCTCCCAACTCATCTTTTGGGCCGCGGCATATCCTTCAGCAAGCAGTTTTTTGCGGCTAGTCACGCCCGCGGATAACTGGCTGGCCAAGGCGCTGGCCACCACCTGACTTTGCAATGCTTCGGCCTGCGTGCGTTCGCGCATTCCAATCGGTTGCTCGGCGCGGTCGGTCTCGGCGAGTTGGGTATAAGCTCCCTCGATAAAGCCGTCCAATCCCGCCTCGTCGGCTGCCTGATGTACAAAGCCGCGGCAGCCGCACACATCGCTGACCACGCTGATGGTGCCAGCGCTCAAGCACTCGACTTGAGAGATGCCGAAAGGCTCGTAAATCGACTGTCCGAACTCGGCGTCGCTGCCTCGGCGCAGGTCGGCGAACTCCGCGTTGGCTGGCAGGAACGCGCAGCTTTGCTGATCCCATCCGAATTGGTTGACAAAAAGCGCTTTGACGGCGCGCGTGCGCGCATTAAAGGCGCGGACTAAAAGGTCGAATTTTAGCTCGCCGCTGCTGAGGTCGCTTCCTCCCTCGCGATGGACCAGGGGCCAACCGTACGCGGCCATGCGCTGGACGTCTTCGGGACCGCGGCGGCCGGTCTCGGTCGCCAACGCGATAAAAAGCGCCCGTTGCCCGCGTTCCCACAGATGGTGATCGAGGTGTTCGAGCACCAGCAAATCGCGCCACAAACCCTTGCTCTCGACTAGGCGGGCGACATGGGTGAAGATCAGATCTGGGGTCCAACCTAAGAGCGAGGATCCGCTGGCCTGCACCTTTTTTCGCGCTGCCTCGCGTTCGGTTGCGGACAACTCGGCGGCTGGTACGCCGTTATACACGAGGTCGATGGGACAAGTGGCGAATTCCGGCCCGAGAAAGCGCAATTCCTCCACCACCCAATCGCCGACGGCGAGGACTGCGTCGAGACGCCAGGCTTGGCTGACGAGGGCGTGTTTGAAATAGCCGTCTTGTGGACCGAATAGCTCGTCGATGTACTGGCCGTTTGCGCGCGCTTGGCGCAGCGCATTGTAAAAGGCAATGTCGCGCCCGGGCCGCTCCTCCACTAAGGGCCGCACGGAGGCCACTTCGTGCGCGTAGAACAGGGTCTTACACGCTGCATCGCTCATCAGGGCCTTGAAGGCGGTACCTAGCCCCATGAATTCATGCGCCAGCAGCAAGAAGGGCGCGTCTCCTACTAGGGAGCGCACGGCTGCAAAACCTGGCTCGGCCAAGCGCAGGTATTGCTCGTATTCCCAGTGCTGTTCGTAGCGGTGCGATTCGAGGCCAAACTGGAGGAATAGGTCGCGCTTAAATTCGTTTAGCCGCTCGGGCGGGCGGCTCACATCCACCAACAGAACTTCTGGTGAGGTTCGGCGTCCATCCTCGGTCAGCAAGCGCCGGCCATAGACCAAGCGCATGCCAAACTCATGCTCGACCGCGCTGAGTTGGTCGGCGACATCGGCGGCGCGGATGCTGCGGCTGGCGTCGTAGAGGATTTCGCCGTCCGGGCCGAGCGGTTGGGCACTGGCTGGATTAGTTAAGGGGCCGAGCAGGATGGTGCGCTGGCAATGGGCTTGGTAGCTGCGGGCGGTGATCAGGCCGCGCAGGACCGTGCCGATTCCACCGGCTTGCTGCACGGCTTCGTGCGTGACGTGGACGAGCGTGGCCATACCAAAAAACATAGATCGCCGGGCATTTTCTGTCTAATGTCAGCGGTGTAATCGGACTTTGCGTACATTTGCCATGCAGTGTAAACCAGCAACTTTTCTAGGAAATAAAATGGCCGCAAACCGCTCTGCTCCATTGCCCGCCACCGCGTATGACCAGCTCATTGACCTAGCCTTGCGGGAAGACCTAGGTGCTGTAGAAGTAGAATCCGATTTGACTGCTGCTTGGACCGTGGCGAGCGATGCCGAAGCTCACGCGCGCATCATCGCTCGCCAAGCCGGTGTTGTCGCGGGTATTGAGGTCACCCGTGCGGTTTTCGCCCGTCTCGACCAGAGCATTTCTGTGTGTGCTGAGGTGGCCGACGGGGACGAGGTGGCAGAAGGCCAGACTCTCGTCCGCTTGCAGGGCCGCGCGCGCGCGCTCTTGGCCGGGGAGCGCACGGCGCTCAATTTTCTGCAACAGCTTTCGGGCGTGGCCACGCTGACTCACCGCTATGTGGAGGCCCTAAGCGGCACAGCTACGCGCATCACCGACACCCGCAAAACCACGCCGGGTTGGCGGCACTTGCAGAAGTGGGCCGTGCGCTTGGGTGGGGGCGTCAATCATCGCATGGGCCTGTACGACGCCGTGCTGATTAAGGAAAACCACTCTGCGGCCGCGGGCGGCGTTCGCGCTGCCATCCGCGCGGCGCGGGGCCAAGCAGCGCCGATCTACGTGGAAGCCGAAAATCTCGCAGAGGTCGAGGAAGCCCTAGCGGGCGGCCCAGACCGCATCCTGCTCGACAACATGGACGCGCCGACTTTGCATAAGGCCGTAGCACTCATTCGCGCCGCCGATCCCGCCATTGAGATTGAGGCCACCGGCGGTTATACCTTGGCGACCGTGCGCGAGGCCGCGGCCGGTGGTGTGGACCTCGTCTCGATCGGTGCCTTGACGCATTCGGCACCGGCGTTGGATTTGAGTATGCTTTTTGAGGGATAGGAGCGGTCGGATTAGTGGTTAGTCCCGATCTGTTATAGCAACCTATAAGATGATCCGCAGATGGACGCAGATGGACGCAGAATGGGATGACAGCGTGAAGTACTTCTAATCGTCCCGCCATTTGCAATAGGGATTGCGCACGAGGTTGGCGTTGTAATAGCGCGGATCGTCCGATACTTCGACGCCGATCCAAGGCGGCTTCTCCACGACCTCGTCTTGGCTGTTCAGCTCGACTTCGGCGAGCACCAACCCCTCGTTTTCTCCAGAAAATACGTCGATGGTCCAGACCTTGCCCGCCCAAGGCAAGGTATAGCGCGTCTTTTCGATATGGGGCCGCTGGCACAGGGTTGCTAGGATGCTCTCGGCGTCTTGGCGCGGGATTTCGTATTCGTACTCGCGGCGGGCGATGCCGCTAGTTGCCCCCTTGAGCGTGAGTACCGCCCGCTCGCCTTCAATGCGCACGCGCACTACGCCGCCGTCTTGGATGGGAATGTAGCCCTGCCGAAAGGCGACGCCCGCTAGCTGGTCGAGGCAAGAGTGGTCGGCCACGAGGTACTTGCGCTCGATTTCCCAGGACGTCACGATTCTTGCTCCTCTATGTGCTTGGCCAACCCGCGGGCTAAGTCGCCGCGCAAAACGCCGATCACTTGGGCGTCCTCGCGGCCAAAGCCCTGAGTCAGCACTTCCATTGGCTGTACTTGAAAGACGCGCGTACCTCCGCGCTCTAAACGAGCTAATTCGCGCAACGTCCGCTGCGCTAGCTCGCTGCTGGCAAATACAAAGGCCAGCCTCTTGGCGCGGCGCACGGCCGACAGGCCAACGACCGTGGCTCCAGAGCGGCAGCCGATCCCCAAGAGCGCGGATAGTTGCGCCGATGGGTTGAGGTGGGGCAGTTCTTGCTCAGACAAAGGCTGGCTTAATGGGCACTGACCCGCGCGCCGCCGAAATGTTAGCTGCTTCGAGTACGCCGATTACCCGGCCCGCGGATTCAGGGGTAATGACGAGGTCGGCGCGGCCCCGCAAATGGGCGAAAATGTTTTCGTAGTACGCGTCCCAATTGGACTCGGCGAAGGGTACCTCAGTGCTCATCTGGCGGCCGTTGATCAGCGCCTTGACGAGGTACTTGCCGCCCGCATCCTCGATTGCGCCCTTGGTGCCCAGCACCCGCCAGCGCGGCCGCGGACTCATCGACAGGTTGGACATGGTCAGGGTGACGGTGCAGCCGCTGTGGAAGCGCAGCGTGTATTCGGAGTGATCTTCGTTGTCGTATTTTTTCCACGCGGAATTTTTGACTTGATAGCCGCTGACCGAGATGATTTTTTCCGGGACGATATTCAAAATCCAATCCGTAAAATGCGCCCCCCAGTCGTAGATGGCCCCGCCGGAGATTTTGCGATTGGAGCGCCACCAAGTCCCCTGCTCGCCGTAGCCGTAAAATCCGGCCTCGATGCGGAAGACGGGGCCGATGATTTGCTCTTTGAGAATTAGATCGCGCAGCACCACAAAGTCGCCGTCCCAGCGCCGGTTGTGAAACGTCGAGAGCAGGACCTTGTTCTTTTTGGCCGCCGCCTGCATGCGCTTGACTTCGGCGCTGGTAATGGCGAGGGGCTTCTCGCAGACTACGTGGACCCCGGCATTGAGGCACTGCACTGCTAGCTTGGCGTGCGTGTTGTGCGGGGTGATGATCGTCACCAAGTCCAAGTTCGCGTTGCGCAGCATAGTGCCGACGCGGCTGTAGGTTTTGATGTCGGGAAAGTCCTCTTCGGCTACTTGACGCCGCTCGGCATCCAACTCGCAAACAGCGGCCACTTCTACGCCCTCGTTTTTGGCCATGGAGATCAAGTGCAACTGACCCATATTGAACGCGCTGCTATAGCCTATAACACCTACGCGAAAGTGCTCCTTTTTTTTGTCCGCCACAATGTGCTCCTCTGTTAAGGGATTGAAGCCGCGAATCTGCAAAATGCCGCTGTGTGCGTCAATGCGGTGGGTTTGTCCGCGTCCTAGTCTTTTAATATGTTGAACGGAATGAAATTATCCTCTACGCAGTTAAAACCCTTCATAGACAGATGGAAATAAAACTAACGAGAAAAGACCTAGCCTTCATCGGCGGCTGCGTGCTCGTTGCCGCCGTTAGTTTGGCCGTTGGAGTTCACTACTTCTACCAGGCCTTTCCCGAAGCCTCCATTGACTTCCGCGTCACCCGCGACGAGGCCAAGGAACAGGCGGCCGATTTTATTGCCGCTCGCGGCTTTGATCTGGCCGACTACCGCCACAGCGCCATTTTCCGCTACGACAACGATACCAAGACCTTTCTCGAACGCGAGTTGGGTCTCGAAGGGGCCACGCAGGTCATTGGCGATCCCGTGCAGTTGTGGCGCTGGAGCAATCGCTGGGTGCGGGAGTTGGAAAAGGAGGAGTTCCAGGCCACGGTTACGACGTCTGGCGCGCTCGTCAGTTTTAGTCACCTCATCGAGGAAGAAGCGCCCGGCGCGAGCCTCGCAGAAGCCGAAGCCCGCCGTTTGGCCGAGTCCTTTCTCACCGGCGAGCTTGGCCGCGACCTCGCCGCGCTCGAATTCGTAGAAGTCCAGACTCAGGAACGACCTAACCGCATCGACCACACCTTTAACTGGAAGTTGCGCGACTTCGCCGTCGGCGAGGCCCACTACCGCTTCTACGTGCGCCTGCAAGGCGACCAGATCGGCGGCTTTGGCGAGTATCTCAAAATCCCCGAGGCTTGGGAGCGCGACTTCGCCGAGTTGCGGTCGCACAACGAGACTACGGGTTTGGTGGCTGGGACCTTACTCATCCTGACCATACTGGCGATGCTGGTTTCGTTCTTTAGCGGCGTCCGCGCCCGAGACATCCGCTGGAAAACCGCGGCGATCTTTGGGGGCATTGCCGCGGTCCTGACGCTCTTGGCTGAACTCAACAACCTACCGCTGACCTCGTTTAACTACGACACGACCGATACCTACGGGTCTTTTTTGACGGGGCAGTTGCTCAATAGTCTGTTTGCCGCGGCCGCCCAAGGCATCCTCATCTTCTTTCTCACAGCCGCGGCTGAGCCTTTGTACCGACGGTACTACGCGAACCAAATCCAGATTGGGGGCCAGTTTACGCCAGCGGGCCTGCGCACCAAGCGCTTTCTCCTCGGCACCATTCTCGGTTTGGCCATGACCCCCGCCTTCTTAGCCTACCAGGTGCTCTTTTACATCACGGCCGAACAGTTGGTCGGCGCTTGGGGGCCGGCGGACATTCCCTACAGCGAGATGGTCAACACCTATATCCCGTGGATCATGGTGCTGTTGATCGGCTTTATGCCCGCGGTCTCCGAGGAGTTTATATCCCGGGCGTTTTCGATTCCCTTCCTGCACAAATACCTCAAGTTCCGTTGGGTTGCGGTCGTCATCGCGGGCCTTATATGGGGGTTCGCCCATGCCAACTACCCGCAGCAGCCCTTTTACATTCGCGGCGTTGAGGTGGGCATCGCCGGTATTGTCGTCGGCTATATCTTCCTTCGCTTCGGGATTCTCGCTCCTCTCGTATGGCACTACACGATTGACGCCCTGTACACGTCCCTAATCCTCTTCCGCTCGTCCAACAGCTACTTCGTCGTTTCAGCGGCTTTGTCGGCGGGTCTGATGCTCCTGCCCTTGGCAGTGGCGCTCGTCCTCTACCTGCGGCAGCGCCGCTTCGCCGACCCGACGCCTTTGCTCAACAAAAGCGCTGCTCCCCCCGCCTCGGAAGCCACCGCGGACGAGCCTACAGCGCAACAGCCCGCCGCTCCGGCCCCTACGTTTGCCTATACCCCGCTGCCTAAACGACGCCTAGGTTGGGCCGTCGCGGTGGTCGTGGTCTCGCTGGGCTTTTTCGCCCTCGACTACGAGAAGCCGCTCGACTTTGTCGATGTTCGCTTGACTCGGGGCGAGGCCGAGGCCAAGGCTGTTGAGTATCTAGAGGCGACTGGCGCGGATCCCTCGGCATACGAGGTGGTCACCTACTATCAAAACCAGCCGAATACGATGGCGATCCGGTACATCCTAGAGCGCGACTCAGTGGCAGTGGTCAACCGTCTATACCAAGAAGATCTTTTAGCTAGCTTGTGGGTGACGCGTTTTTTCCGCTACGGAGAAAAGGAGGAGTACCGGGTCGCTGTCCATCCAGAAGACGGCTCCCTCTACAGCATAAACCACCTGCTGGCCGAAGAGGCCGAGGGTGCGGACCTCGAAGAGGCACAAGCCGAGGCAATAGCTGTCGAGCACCTGCGCACCTACGGTTTTGCCGTCGAGCAATTGGAGCTCAAGGAATCCTCTTCAGAAAAGCTGCCCAACCGCCGCGATCACCGCTTCGTCTTCGAAGCTGTCGAGGGCGATGCGCGCAACGTCGATGAACTGCGCTATCGAGTGCGGGTCAACGTCGCTGGCGACGAGCCGGTTTCTATCTATCGCTTCCTCAAAGTGCCCGAGGATTGGCAGCGTGAGCGCGAGGAGAGCACCACGCTCAAGACCGCGCTTTCCGGCCTGCTCATCGTCTTGATTGCCGCGGTGGTGATCCACGGCCTGTGGCTGCTCGTGCGCCGCGTGCGGAACGAGGGCATAGTTTGGTCTCCGCTGGTCAAAATCGCCGCGATTGTCGCGGCCTTCTTCTTACTCGAATTTCTCAATGGCCTGTCGGTTGTCGAACGCGCCTACGATACCCGCCTCACGCTGTCGATCTTTACCATTACCCAGATACTTAGCTTCGTTTTAGGCAGCTTGGGGGTCGGCCTGATGATTCTCGCGGCCCTCGGCTTGGCCACTAGCCTCTATCCAGACTGGCCGGCGCGCCTGCGAGCCGCGCGGCGCATGCCTGAATTCCGCGACGCTGTTGTCGGAGTCGCGCTGATCCTCGTCGCCAGAGAGGCGTGGCAGCATTTGCGCGGCTACGTAGAGAGCCGATTCATTGCCTCTGACCCGACCTTCGGCTTTGGGCTACCCTCTGGATTAGACCAGTATCTGCCCTTTTGGAATTCCCTGTCCGACGGCGTAACGAACGCCATCTTCCTCCCGATTCTCGCGGGCTTGGCGCTCTACTATAGCCGCGTCGTAATAAAAAAGAGGCTCTACGCAGTCGTGGCGGGCTTGGGAGTGGGATTGATTATGTCCGGCGGCAACGCCGTTCACTTCGACGAGTTCCTCTTTGAGTTATTGACGTTTGTCACTAGTATCGGCTTCGTCGTCGCTGCAATCGTCTTGCTCTTGCGGAACAACCTCCTTGCCTACGTGTTACTGGGGTTTGTCTCGGTGCTCTCGGAAGTTAAGAGTCTCGGCGCGCTGTCCGCTCCGGCGTATCAGTTGCAAGCTGGCATTCTGTTGCTGCTGACCCTTCTGGTGGTAGTCTGCTTGTGGTGGCGTTTGGGCGCTGAGCGCGAGGCGTCCTAGGCGCGGGTGATGGAGCTAATTTCCTACGCTGCCCTGCTGTGGGCATCGTTCGAGCGCCTAGTGGCGGTGATTCCGCGTTTCCTCATCTTCGCCACGGCGACGTACATCATCCTCTATTTTACAACGCTGGCCTTGGTCGCTGGGGTGCATCGGCACTGGTGGCGCATCACTTGGTTCCGCCGTCTGTTCTACTGGCAGTTTCCCCTGACGCTATTAGGCGCGGTGTTCTGCGTCCTGAGCCGCTACCGCGATGTGCCCTGGCTGTGGACCGTCGGCACGAGCCTGTTCTCGGCTCTCACGCTTTACCTCGGGGCCTTCTTTATCGCCGCACTGCTGATGACGCCGGTCGTCTTGGGCGTTTTGCTTTACGACCGCTGGCGGCAAGAGGGGACAGAGGAGCCTAATTCGTTTGAGCGGCGGCGCTTTCTCAGCCGTGGCCTCGCTGTGGTGCCTGCCCTTGGGGCGGCGGGCGTCAGCCACGGCATCTACACCTCCTATACTCGCACGCGGATGCCCACAGTGCCGCTCCGCTATCCCGAGCTGCCCGCCGATTTAGAGGGTTTAAAGATCCTTCATCTCAGCGACATCCACATCGGGCCGTACATCCAGCTCGCCGACCTCGAAGCCCTGCTCGCGCGCGCGGCCCAAGCCGCACCGGACTTGATCGCTATCACCGGCGATGTATGCGACCACAACCCGGATTATTTGGCGACCCTGCGCCTGATCGAAAGCGTGCCGACTCGGCTTGGGACCTACGCCAGTTTAGGCAACCACGAGTACATGCGCGGCATCCGCGGCATCCGCCGGCACTTCGACCAGACTGCGATTCCCTTGTTGGTGAATGAAGGACTGTCGGTGCCTGTGGGCGCGGCGACGCTCTACCTCGGCGGGGTTGACGACCCGCGTTTCCTGCGCAGCCCGGCGTCCTACGCACAACTCCGCAACTCAGTGGAACAGGCCGTAAGCGCGTCGCCGAGCGATGCCTTCACCGTGCTGTTGAGCCACCGCTCGCAAGCCCTCGACTACGCCGCGCCGCTCGGCGGTACCGACTTGATTCTGGCCGGCCACACGCATGGTTTCCAGCTAGGCATGGCCGGGCGCAGCTTTTTTGAGCCGTTCTTTCCCGAGCGCTATATCTGGGGGCACTACGAAAAGGGCCGCACCCAGCTCTACACTACGGCCGGCGTTGGGCACTGGCTGCCCTTCCGCTTCGGCTGCCCGCCCGAGGCCCCGATCATCACCCTACACCGAGCGTAGGGGCAATCCTTGTGGTTGCCCTCGTTCCGAACAGCACGAGGAATGTTAAAAATGACTCTTAGCGAAAGGAAACTACCATGCGCATACTCGTAACCGGCGCGGCCGGTAGCGTCGGCTCTAACGTGGCGAGCGGCCTCAAGGATCGCCACGAGGTGCGCGGCCACGACCGCGTGCCCATGCCCGACCTCGCCGATACGGTCGTCTCCGACCTTACCGACTTTGACGCCATGCTAGAGGCTACTCGCGGTGTGGATGCCGTTGCCCACATTGGGGGTCTGCCCGGCGGCAACGAGTGGGATCCCATGCTGCAGAGCAACTTCATCGGCACGTACAACGTTTTTGAGGCCGCTCGCCAAAACGGCGTCAAGCGCGTCGCTTATGCCAGCCGCGCCGGGGTCTTGAGCCTCTATCCGCGCAGCATTCACCGCACGGTCGATATGACTACTACTCCGGTGGGTATCTACACGGTCAGCAAGATCTTCGGCGAGGGTCTGGCCCACTCTTTTGCCCATCAGCACGACATGGAATTTGTCTGCGTGCGCATCGGCAATTTCAACCTCAAGCGCGACCAGCCCGAACACCCGCACCATCTCAGCCACGGCGATTGCGTACGGGTGTTTGAACAGGCGCTGATTCATCCGGGCGTGAAGTTTGAAATCGTCTTTGGGGTGTCGGGCAGCAACTGGCCGCTCTACGACGTCGAACACGGGAAAAGGGCAATTGGGTACGAGCCGCAGGATTATTCGGAGGTGCCGGAGGAGGAGTGGGGGAGGTAGGGCGCTCAGAGCGATGCGACGCCGATAGCGGTAAAGTGCATTGGACCGTTTGGCTTGAGACGATGGGGCACTTTTGCTTGACAGCCTGTGAGTCCCTGGTACATTTCACAACATCACTAACAAGCGACGTAGGGCGGGTACCTCTACAACAGAGATACCCGCCTAAAAATATGCAATTGGACGTTACAGTAGTTAGGGAAACGATATGACAAATTCGGAACTTCAGAAAAGCCGAGAGATTCTCGAAAGTTTGACGGTCGAGAGCTTACAGACCTCAGAAGGCCAAGGAGAATTTAATCAGGTGGCGGGCGAGTACATTCGCGACAAGATCAGAAAGACTTCGCTCTTTTACAAGGTGATACCCCCTCAACTCGTAACCGAAGACAAATTGAAGTCCATCCCTGGCAACGCGACGGGCGAGCAGCCTGATCTAAGATGCTTCATGCCCAGTGTACAGTTGCTTATATCGAAGCCAGTCACGGCGATGTTGATGAACATGCGTGGCGAGCCGGTCCCCGAATATATATACGATAAGCCGCAGCTTCCCATCCCGATACGTACCGTCGAGACTAAGTGGTTTGAAAAGACCACCGAGGAGCTTTTAGCCTCTGGTATCCTGAAGGTTGTTGAGGAGATGGCCTCTTGGGAGGCCAAGGAGCGTGACAGGAAATTTTTTAATTACTGCGAGATAGTGGTCGCGCAGTCGGGACAGGAGTTCAGGGAGAATGGCCCCTTACAGCGCAATCATTTCCACAAAATTAAGCAGCTATCTCTGAAGAATGAGATTGAGCCTACAAAGGTTAGCGACATGACGTGCATCTACCCAATCGAGACGGCTCTTTCTGATACCTTCGACAACGGTGCCTTTGCTTCGACCAATATATGGTCGTTCCCAGCTCCGGAATTCCTAGGATACAATCTGTATTGCGGGAATTACAAGGTCCAGAGCCAGAGGAAAGCGAACGGGTGGAGGTTCATAGGATGGGAGATGGTTGGTGCAGGCATTGGCAATATCAATGGTATTACTAAGCTCACGATAGCGTCGTCTCGCCGATTGGGCTTCATGGCTGGAGAGATCAAAGTCCCCGACGACTTCGACAGCATGGGCGGTCCTGAGATAGAGAAAATGTTCGGGGGAGGATGAGTGAGTTTATTATTGGATACTCATCTGTTGCTGTGGACGGCGGGCGATCCAGGACGGTTGTCATCAGAAGCTCAGGACCTTCTCGGCAACCCCAACACGGAGCTGATGTTCAGCACCGCAAGCATTTGGGAGGTCGTCATCAAGAGCGCACTTGGCAGAGACGACTTTCGCGTTGACCCACGACAGTTGCGGGACGGACTGATACAAAACGACTACAGAGAACTTGCGATTCGATCCGAACACGCGCTTGCTGTCGGATCTCTGCCACCGATTCACAAGGACCCCTTCGATCGCATACTCATAGCGCAAGCGCAGGTCGAAAATGTCACGCTGCTTACCATGGACGACAAGGTGGCTGGCTATCCCGGTCCCATCCGAGCAGTCTGAAGGATTCCAAACCAAAGGCAATGACCACTGGCCCGTGGCTAAAATGAAAAAGAGCTCTTAAATGCCGGTGTCGACGTCAGCAATTCCCGATGAATACCGCGCTGATGTAGCTCGGGCAGTGGAGATCTGCAAGGCGGAGGGATGCCGAGGCGTGTTTATATTTGGCTCGGTTGTCGCGGGACGACATCGGCCGCACTCCGATCTGGATATAGCTGTCCGTGGTTGCCCTCCTGAGCGCTTCTATCGTCTGCTAGGTCGATTGATGGATGAACTCTCCCATCCAGTGAACTTGGTTGATCTAGATACTGAAATCCGAGTCGCTGAATTCCTTGAGCAAGAAGGCCAACTCGTGCGTATTGGATGAGGCCCTCAGCCAAGAGAGGAAGAAGCACAAAATCGGCCGTACTATTCCCTTACTAAATTAGGCCCTCGCGACAATAGAGTTCCGCATGGCCTGCTTGACATCCAGCCCGCCGAGTACTAATTTCAGAATCGCTCCCTTTTTGGGATCATATTACTTAAAATCAAAATGGTAACGGCGTAGGACCTATGCGGATCATCGCCAAGAGAGCGCTCCGGGAGTTCTGGGCGCGGCATCCGAACGCCAAAGAGCCGCTTCTTGCTTGGTATCGGGAAGTCAAGCAAGAGGATTGGGATGCGCCGGCGAAGGTAAAGGCGAAGTACCGTAGCGCCAGTATCGTTGGAGGCAACCGGGTAGTCTTCAATATCAAGGGCAACGACTACCGACTCGTGGCGGAAATCAAATACAAGTACCGCGTCGTCTATGTGCGCTTTGTGGGTACACACGGCGAGTATGACGCCGTGGACGCGAAGGAGGTTTAGAGATGGCGAATGTTAAGCCGATTCGGACAGAGAAGGACTACGAGGCCGCGCTGGCTCGGGTTGACGAACTCATGGATGCGGCCCCCGGTAGCCCAGAGGGCGACGAGCTCGATGTCTTGGTTGATCTCGTCGAGTTGTATGAGAGCAAACACGAGCCGATGGGGTATCCAAGCCCCCTCGCGGCCATTGAATTCCGCATGGATCAAGGAGGCCTGAGCCCGCGCGACCTGATCCCTTTTATCGGGAGTCGTGCGAAAGTGTCGGAGGTTCTTTCCGGCAAGCGGGCCATCACGATGCCGATGGCGCGTGCGCTCCATGAGCATCTCGGGATCCCGGCAGATGTGCTTCTCCGGCAGCCGGGCACAGCACTTGACGAGACATTGGCCGACCTTGAGTGGACCCGGTTTCCCCTCAAGGCGATGGCCAAGTTAGGGTGGTTTCCCGACGGCCCTGACTTGGCAGAGCGGGCCGAGGAACTCATCGGTGCTCTGATTGAACGGGCGGGTGGACGGGATATGGTCGGTGCCGCGTTGTACCGCAAGAACGATCACCTGCGGGTAAACGCCAAAATGGACCCTTATGCGCTCAAGGCTTGGTGCTGGCAAATTCTGGCGAGGGCGAACGAAAACCCGCCAAAGGCGAACTATGTATGCGGTACTGTGACCTTGGATTTTCTCAAGGAGGTCGCGAGGCTTAGTGGATCGGAGGACGGACCGAGGCTCGCCAAGGACTTCTTGGCAGAGAATGGCATCGCGCTGGTGACCGAGCGGCACCTGCCGAGAACATATCTCGATGGGGCAGCGCTCCGGCTCGGCGATGGTCGGCCTGTGATCGGATTGACCCTGCGCTATGACCGGATCGACCATTTCTGGTTCTGCCTATTGCACGAACTGGCTCATGTGGGTCGCCATATGGACCACAACCAAGGTATTGCTTTCTTCGATGATCTGACGTTGCGCACCGTGGAAGGGGAGAGGGAAAACCCGAGGGAGGCGCAGGCCGATGAATGGGCAGAGGAGGCACTCATTCCATGGGCTGCGTGGGAAGCGAGCGTGGTTCGCGATCGTCCGACCTCCATGACGGTGATGAATCTGGCGAACGCGTTGCAGGTGCATCCGGCGATCGTTGCGGGGAAGGTCCGATACGAACGGCAAAACCATCGGCTGCTGTCACAATTCGTAGGGACCGGTGAGGTGCGGCGGCAATTCGGTATGGCGGCATGAGATTCTTACATTCGCAAAATGCCGCGCGAAATCGGCTGTACTAATTCATAGAGGTGATCCCCATGGACCCAAGTTGCTTGCAGTACTGCATGACCGATGCACAGCGCGACCATTTTGAGCAGCAGGGATATTTAATTGTCGAGGATGCGCTCGACGACGACATGCTGGGCCGGCTGCTGGAGGCCGGTGATCGCGTCGATGCCGAGGAAAGGGCGGCGCGTGGCTTGGTACCCAATGCCTTGTTGTCGAAGTTCAGGACTATTGTCGAGGATGATGTTTTTCTCGAACTGCTCGATTGGCCCAAGACGTTCCCGCTGATTTGGGACATTCTCGGCTGGAACGTCCAGCACTACATCTCGCATTTGATCTACTACCCACCTGAATCCAAGAGTAGTATCGATCTGAAGCCCGGAGGATGGCACCAAGATGGCGGCCGACCGGTTCCCGAGATGGAGCGTCCCCAACCGAGGTTGTCGCTCAAGGTCGGGTTCTGGCTGACCGACATCAGCGAGCCGGAGAGAGGGGGAATCAGGATTGTCCCCGAAAGTCACAAGGGGGACCATCCGCCCGATTTTGCCGATGCCATGCAGGTTCAGGTGAAGGCGGGAACGGCCGTGTTGTTCGACCGACGGATGTGGCACGCGCGCGGGATTAATACCTCGGAAATGACCCGGAAAGTGCTGTTTTTGGGGTATAGCTATCGCTGGCTGCGCGGCCTCGACTACAACCTGATGCCCGCTGAAATCCTCGCCAAGTGCAGCCCAATACGTCGGCAATTGCTCGGCGATGGGGTGGATGTCAAAGGCTGGTGGCAGCCGACAGATGAAGATGTTCCCCTCAAGGGCTGGCTGACTGAGCACAAGGGAAAGGAATACGTCGAGCGGATCGGGCAAAAGCAGTGGGAACGGGAAAAGTGGGAAGTGCCGGTCAGCTAACCGTTGAATTGACGCGCACGCGGCTCAACTGGAGTCAACCACATGGACATCGAACTCGGCGTAAAAGCACAAGTCGCGTCCCGGCGCAGCGCCCATCCTTGGCTAGAGGGCGACCACTTGGCGCTGGGGCCTGGACCGCAGTTGTTCACCGACTGGCGCCATGTGCTGCCCGGAGAAATTGGCGCGATGGGTCCCTATTGGGCCGAACCGGACGGCACCCCCATCCCACTGCGTCTATGGGACGATGTGGACCGGCGGGATCAACCCATCCGCGCGCGCTTCGTGCCCAGCGACGTGCCCAGTGGTATCCGCATCGTTGCGACCACGGCGCAGCGGGAAGGACCGTTGCCGACGGGTGCTCCCCCTGGGCGCAGAATTATTTACCGCGATGGGTTGTACCAGACTTGGTTCGACCGCGGCACCGGCGAGGCCATCCGTCCCCTTTGGTACGCCGAATCCAGCGACGGGTATGAGTACGGTGGTGAACGCGAATGCCAGTTCGATTGGAGCGCCGCACCTGAGGCCGCCGGCCACGAGCGCACGGAGATTTTTTTCGATCCCTCTGCCCCCGCTGAGGAAAGCTACAAAATGTTCTTCCGCTGCGGCGTCCCCGCAGACGGCGAGGCCCGGCGACAAATCGTTGAATCTTTCGTCCGCGAGCGTCCCGACGACATCCATCCCCTAGGCGGCGATTTCCGCTATCTGTCCGGCATGTGGGGAGCCACGTCGCCGGATGGCGTGTGCTGGACAGTGCTGCCGGGACCTCTAGTTATCCACTACTCCGACACGACCAATGTGGTTTACTACGACGAGCGACTGCGGCGCTACGTCTGGTACGCCCGCTGCAGCGCGTACGGTCGCCGCTGCATTGGCCGGGCTGAAACCGAAGATTTCCGTCGCTGGCCCCTGCCCGATCTGTTGGTGTGGCCCGGTCTCCACCACCATCCGGCCGACGATTGGTACACCAATTCCAAAACCCTCTATCCCGGCACGGTCGATCAACATCTGATGTTCCCCGCGCTCTATCACCACATGGACGACACTTCGGAATTGCGGCTTTTTTCGAGTTCCGACGGGATTGTCTGGTCGGAAGTGCCGGGGCCGCCGTCTTTGCCGTCCGGGGATGCAGGTACTTGGGACGCGGGGTGCGTCTTTGGCGGTACGGACCTGATCCCGCTCGGTGCCGATCGCGTAGCGCTGCCCTATGGGGGCTATCGCTTTCCGCACAAATATCCGCGCAACGAGCACACTTTCCGCCACGACTGCGGCTATGCCGTGTGGCCAGCCGAGCGCTTGGCTGCGTTGGAGGCGGAACAGGATGGCAGCTTTACTACCCTGCCGATGGTCGCAAGCGGCCGGCGCGTGCGGCTGAATGCCGCGGTCAAGGCCGCTGGCCACATTCTGGTGGAAGCTGCCGATCACAAAGGTCGCGCCCTGCCCGGTCACACCTTTGACGACGCTGTGCCGATTTTGGGCGATTCTCCGCATCACCGGGTGGCGTGGCGCGGTGGGGACCGCATACAATTGGAGGAGAGGCGGTCCTTCATGTTGCGCTTTCGCCTGCGCTGTGCCAGGCTCTTTGCGTTTGAGGTAGAAGAATGACCCCAAGCGAAATGCAGCGCCGCATCGCCGAAGACGGTTGGTGCGTGATCGACGCTGTGATCCCACCCGAGGCGGTGGCGCAGGTGCGAAACAGCATCCTCGCCACGGTCGCCGCCCACAGGCTGCCGGATCCCCGCAGTCAGCTCGACAAGGTGTCGGGGCTGGTCAACTTCGACCAATCCTTTGTTCCCTATCTGGCGGAGCCGCGGCTGTTGGGTCTGTGCAAAGCGCTTCTGGGCGAGCACGTGCGCGTCTCGTACACCACTTGCATGGTAACGCATCCGGGCAATGCGCGCGGCGCGTTGCACGCCGACTGGCCGTTCAATCAGCAAAACGCCGGGCACGTGCCAGCGCCGTATCCCGACGCGCTCATGCACGTGACGACGATTTGGATGCTGACGGCCTTTACGGCAGAAACCGGAACGCGGATCGTCCCTAAGACGCATCGAGAGTGCAACAATCCCAGCGGCGACAATGGCGTACTACCCCTCGAATCGCACCCTGACGAAATAACCGTCTCCGGCGAGCCGGGGTCCGTGCTGGTGATGGATAGCCGCCTGTGGCATGCGATTAGCCCCAACCAATCCACTCAGCCGCGGGTGGCGCTGCCCATTCGCTTTGCTCCTTGGTGGCTAAACTTGGACTCACTGCGGCCGGATTCCGACGAGCGCAAGCGGCTCACCGCGGGCGGCCTCGCAGAGAATACAGTGCCCCTGGTACCGGAGCGGGTATTTGCAAATTTGCCAGACGAGGTCAAACCCTTGTTCAGGCATTGGGTAGCCTAGGACCGAAGCTAGCTAGCGTCTTGATGTTCCGGCGCTAGGAAATCCATCCGCGCGATCTCAGTCTGTAAAATCATATTGCACGCGATTGCATGCGAAGGCTATGTGTTAATCTCTTAACATTTCTCTGTAAGTGCGATCAGTAAACCATTGTAAAACCCGGATATAGCTCTTAATATATCCGGTTGCATTGGACCTTCTTCTCGCTCTCCCCGCAAAGCTGGATGATGACACATGAACGGTGTATCGGGTGCCTGACAGAAGACGATCCGCCCCGTGAGAAGAAAAAAAAGAAGGCAAACAAGATGACCGATGCGAAGATACTAATCGTCGAAGACGATGAACCCAGCGCAGCGCACCTCGAAGAATGCCTCGAAAACCTAGGATACATAGTGTGTGCCTCGGTTTCGTGCGGGCACGAGGCCATTGAAAAAGCGGAGCACAAGCGCCCCGACCTCGCCCTAGTCAATATCGGACTCGAAGGGGAGATTTCCGGCTTGGAAACAGCCGAGCAGATCGGCAGCCAGTTCGACGTTCCCGTCGTGTACCTGACCAATGGGGCCGAGAAAGACCTGTTGCAACGGGCGCAGGATACCAACTCGTTTGGCTACGTGCTGAAGCCGTTTGAGGAGCGCCAACTGCATCTAAACATCCAAACCGCCGTCTCTATGCACGAGAGGGAAACCAGGCACAAACAGACGGAGATGCGGTTGAAGCGAATAATCAAAAGATTGAGAGATTTCACCCGGCTGATGAAAACCGTATTCGACAGCATGAGCGAAGGCGTGATCGCCATCGATGAAAACAGGGAACTCGTATTTCACAATTCGGTCGCTCGGGAGTTAGGTGAGGAGCTTCCGATGGAGCGAGATATCGATAAATGGGCTGAGAGATTCGGCGTTTTTCAAGCCGATGGAAAGGCGCTCGTCACGAAGGATGAAAATCCGCTAGAGCTGGCCTTGAACGGCAAGGCGACGGACGGTTTTGAGGTCATGGTGAGCAATGATAAAATGCCGGAAGGCGTTCATGCTCACATCAGCATCAGTGGCAGACCACTGCGGGGCAAAGCAGGGGCTTTGACGGGGGGTGTCCTCGTCTTCCGCGACATCACTAAGCTCCAGCATACAGAAGTCGCACTGGAACGGATGATCGCCGAGCAGAAGAATCAGGCCCTGCTCATGGAGACTATCCTCAGCAGTATCAGCGATGGCGTGTTGGTCGCCAATGCCGAGGGGGAATTCACATTTTTTAATCCCAGCGCCGAACAGATCTCCGGTGGCATACTGGATCTAAAGTCCGAACAATGGGCCGGTGATCATAGAGTTTTCTATTCCGACCGAAAAACCCGCATGACAACGGCAGAGCTTCCCCTAGTGCGCGCCGTACGAGGTGAGGCGACCGACGATGTTGAGATGTTTGTCCGCAATGAGAAAAAGCCGGACGGCTATCACGTCAGCGTCAGTGGACGGCCGCTAAGGACGGATGTAGAAGGACACGGAGGGGGCGTGATCGTTTTCCGCGACATCACCAGACAAAAAGAGGCAGCCGCGGAATTGGACAAAACCATGGAGGAACTGCGCAAGCAGAGCGAGCTCATGGAAACCATGTTCAATAGCATCAGCGACGGCATAGTCGTCGTCGATGTAACGGGGCAGTCCTTCTACGTAAATCCCGCTGCCGAACAAATCATTGGCATGGACATAACGGATTGTCCCCCAGAGGAGTGGGTCGAGCGATACGGCCTCTTCTATCCCGATCGAGAAACACCCATGAGAATGGAGGATCTGCCGTTCCTCCGCATCATCAGCCACGGCGAGTCAATGGATGAAGTGGATATGTTCATTCGCAACCAAAACAGGCCGGCCGGCGTGTATATCCGGGTGAGTGGACGGCCGTTGCTCGACAGTCTCGGCGGGATCAGGGGCGGCGTGATCATCTTCCGCGACGTTACCGAGCACATGCTCGCCGAGGAGGCGCTGGCGCAGGCATTTGCACAAGGGCGGTTGGAGGTAATGGATACCATTCTCCACAACATCGGCAATGCCATCAACAGCGTCACCACGGGAATCGAGACTGTGCGCCAGCACCTAGGGAACGATCGCGTCGGACGCCGTCTCTTCGCATTGGCCACGGCGGTGAGAGAACATCAGGACGACTGGAGCGATTACATCGAAAACGACCCGCAGGGACGCAAAGTGATGCCGTTCATCATCGAGCTATCCGAAAGTTTCTCCAAGCGGAACGAAGACCTGATAAAGACGGTCGGTCGCGTCAAGGATCGGGCCAATCACATCGCCGATATCGTCCGCACTCAAAAGGCGTTTGGCAGTCCCGCCATGGTTCGCAAGGACATCGACCTGCACGATGCGCTCTCAGCCGCCGTCAGGGTATTGAGGGATTCGCTCAACAAAAAGGGGATCCATACCGACATCGACTGCGAAGACGCACCGCGGGAGATTCGTATCCAGGAGAGCCAGTTTCACCAGATGTTGGTCAATTTGGTCAAAAATTCGATTGAAGCCATCGACGATCTCACCCTAGCGCAGGGGCTTGACGAAACGCCCCGCATCCAGATCCGGGCTAGTGCCGAAGACGATTTTCTCAACCTCGAAGTAAGCGACAACGGCATTGGCATCAAAAGTAAAGATACCAAGGCGATTTTTGCGCCCGGTTATACCACGAAAAGATTGGGGAGCGGGCTCGGCCTCCATTCGGCGGCCAATTTTGTCATTGCCTTCGGCGGCCGAATTCAGGCGTTGAGCAAGGGCATCGGCAAGGGCACAACCATGCGCGTCAGGTTGCCGCTTTCCTCGGTCGCGCCCGAAGCCAACGGTAGGGCAGGCTTATCAACCGACTAATAGAGAGGGTAGTCGATGAAATCCGGGAATCACGAAAACAATCGCGTCCTAATAGTCGACGATCAGCACGAGATTCACGACGACTTTAAAGAGATGTTAAGGCCCAGCTTTGAGCAGCCATCAACGGATGATCTTGCGGTGGCTTTCATGCGCGAGGAAGAGGAGGCTTGGCTCCCAGAGCTCGAGTTGCTGCACGCGAATAATGGGGAGGAAGCATACGAAATTATTCGGGCGGGAAAGGAATCGAACCGTCCCATCGCCGTCGCCTACATCGACATCAGAATGCCTCCGGGCATCGATGGTATCGAAACGATCCGCCGGATAAGAAAAATTGATCGCGACGTCGAAATCGTCATCATGACCGCGTACACCGACAAGGCACTGCCCGATATCGTCCACGATATGGAATTGCTGCACAAGCTGCTCTATATCAGAAAGCCTTTCGCGCACGAGGAGATTCAACAAATCACCCTTTCCCTAGTCGGGAAATGGAACATCGAACGGGAACTGGCAGAGAAACGGCGGCAACTCACCAACAGTCATCGCAGACTGGAAGCGGTACTCAATGCTACCGGAGACGCCGTTGCGATGCACGACAGCGCCGGACATCTAGTTTTTGCCAATCAGGTATACGAAGAGCTACTAGGTTTGGCGGAAAGCGAGCTGAAGAAAATTCCGCCGCGCGATCTCACGGCGCGCTTCGAAGAGCGGTTCCGGGAACCAGATCTGCGCGATGTGGAGGGAAGGTTCTTACTCGACAGCGGCAACGTGGTGGAAACGACCAGCGCTGGCCAAGAGCCGCAGCAGCGGCTGTTCTACCGCTCCACAGCACCGGTGCGCGATGGTCGAGGAGAGGAAATCGGCAGCCTCGTCCTGTACCGGGACGTGTCCAAGGAGATCGAAGCCGAGCAGATGAGAGCCGAGGTGCTGCGGCTGCGCACCGAGTTGGAGACGACCTCCTCTTTTGCCGGCATGGTCGGCACCAGCCCTAAGATGCAGCAGGTGTACGCGCTGATGCAGCAGGCCGCCGAAGGCGATATCGCGGTGCTCATTCGCGGCGAGAGCGGCACTGGTAAGGAACTGGTGGCCAAGTCGGTGCACCTCAACGGTCCGCGCAAGCAAGGGCCGTTTGTGGCTCTCAATTGCGCCGCCATTCCCGAAACGCTCATCGAAAGCGAGTTGTTCGGACATGAACGAGGAGCTTTTACAGGGGCGACAGAGCGGAGACGCGGGGCCTTCGAGCGCGCCGCTGGGGGTACGATCCTTCTCGATGAGATCGGCGACATGCCGTATGCCCTGCAGGGCAAGCTATTGCGCGTTTTGCAAGAGCGGGAAATCCAGCGAGTGGGCGGCACCGCCTCCATTCCCGTCGATATCCGGGTGATGACGGCTACCAACAAGGACCTAGAGCTCCTAGTGAGAAAGGGCGAGTTCCGCCAAGATCTGTTCTATCGCGTCGCCGCCTTCCCCATTGAGATTCCGCCGCTGCGAGATCGGCGCGAAGACATTCCCCTGCTGGCTAGACATTTTCTCGATAAACACGCCGAACGCGCCGGCAAATCTATCAATGGCATCTCCACCGCTGCCCTGCGCCTGTTGCTCCAGTACGATTGGCCCGGCAATGTGCGCGAGCTGGAGAATGCCATCGAGCGCGCCGTGTTATTGGAGACGGATGCGGTACTGCAGGCGGGCAGTCTGCCTCTCCAGTTGTCGCCAGCCGCGGCTGCTGGGAGCGACCACTCGACGCTGGCAGCGGTCCTGCCGCTAGCCGAGGTAGAGCGGCAGGCACTAGTCCACGCCCTCGAAGTCGCGGATAACAACGTTACGCAGGCGGCCCAAGCGCTGGGTATCAATCGGTCAACCCTGCACCGAAAATTGAAGAAATACGACCTCTCCAAGGATTGAACTAGCGGGCGATCAAGACTGGGAGATGGTCGCGTGCTTTTGCTATCCGGCCCTTGCCTTCGGCGCGCGATGACCCGGCTACCCTGAGAGCTCTTCATCAATAGGCTCCCGAGAGTGGGACCGCCGCTGCTATCTTCGTTGCGAAATGCAACTTACGTTGCAAATTGCAACGCATGCCCTGTCTTCCATTGAGAATTTTTCCTGTAATTCATTTATAAACATTTAGTTGCAGACCCTCTGTCACAGGAGGACAGTAGTCGCCAGAGCAACTTGCGACGCGCATTCTGCAACACCCTCAAAAATCTCCTCCCGTTTTTGAGTATTCTCTAACTATTTTATTTACAGATAGTTAGCAGTTTTTTACAATTCGTTTACAAAAGTTGGCACGGATTGTGCATCTTCTGGCGAGGATGACGCCTAGAGGCAAGGCGTCCCGGGCGCAGTACGACAACCCAAACCAGAGGCAAACGACCACGAGACACTGCGAAACCGATAGCACTAGAGAGCAGGAGGGAATTAATGGGAGAACAGAAACGAGAGTCCAGGATGGGGATGTGGACGGTGATCGAAGGCCTAGTGCTGGTGCTTATCATAGCCGCTTCGGTCCCTCCCCAAGCAGATGAGCTGGTCTCGAACTTGGACGAGGCGAATGGAGGAGTCGTCAAGGTATGGTCCGCACAGCATCACGCCCAGACGTTCGCCACTGGGGAGCACGAGCCTGGATACCTAGTGGAGAGCGTAGAACTGGATGTGGAGTCGTGGACCGAGGATGCGAACGTCACAGTGAGCGTGCACGCCGCGTGGAGTAGTGGAGGTCCTGGAGACCATCTCTATACGCTCGAAAATCCAACGCGAGGGACGGGCCGCAAGGTATTCACCGTGCGGAAGAGGGATCGGGTGCGACTCGTCGAGCGCCAGCCACACGCCATTGTCATTCGCAACACGGGAGGGAAAGACAGCTTCAATCTCAATACGATATTGATAAACCCGACCGACGAATCGGACTGGCGAATCGAGAACGCGAGGTGGACGACGAACCCGAGCGACGACTTGGACAGGTGGGTTGGAACGACTGGAGCTATCAAGATGCGGATCAACGATTGGGACGCGCCGACGCCGCTCTCGGTCGCCCCGGCGAACATACGGATCCGCGAGGGGAGACGCGATCTCACCATCTCATGGGACGAAGTGCCCCGCGCGACGGGGTATTACGTGCAGTGGAAGTGGGAGGACCAAGAGTTCGGGAACGAGCGGCAACGCTATGTCGATGGCGCGCATTCGACGCGGGTTCGGCTTAGGCTCGCAGCCGGAGCTGGGCAGCGCCACATGATCCGCGTTCGCGCGACGAACGGGGGAGTAAACGGACCTTGGTCGGGCGGTCTCGCGGCCACGCCGAAAATGGGTCTGTTGGTCGAGTGTATAGAGTAACTGAAGGCAAGGGACGACTCACGGTATCTGGTGTGGGAACGTCGGTGGCTATGCTTGGGGAGGGCTGGCCGCTGACGCTGAGGGGCACCATTGCCGTCGAGACCGGTATCGATCTGGCGATGGTGCCCCTCAAAGAGCCGAGTGAACCTGTGTCGGCGGTTACGCCGCACGGGTTTGCTCCGGCGGTGGATACTTCAATCCCACCACACTTCACCGGGAAGCAGATTGGCGCGTAGTAACTCTTCGTTTAATTTCACCCCGATCCCCGGCTGGTCGGGCACGGTGATGTACCCGCGATCGACCACGGGGCCGCCCCAATCCAGCGCAATATCGTCCCACCAAGGACAGTCGAGACCGTGGTGTTCCAGCGCTAAGAAATTCGGCGCATTGGCACATACGTGCGCTGACGCCACGGTACCCACGGGCGTGCAGATGTTGTGCGGGGCAAAGGCCAGCGAATGCAACTCGCACAACTCGGCCACCTTCTTGCCTTCCTGCACCCCGCCGAAGCGAGGGATGTCGGGCGTGATAATATCCGCAGCCCGGTCTTCGATCATGGGCCTGAGCCCATGACTCATCCAGTGATTTTCGCCACAGGCAATGGGCACGGAGGTGTGGTCGGTCACGTACTTTAGGGCGTCGAGATTTTCCGGCGGGGTCGGGTCTTCAAGCCACAGGATGTCGATGTCCTCCAGCCTCCGGGCCACCCTAAGCGCGTCCGCTGGCTGGTAACTCCAGTGCATATCTAGGCACAGTTCAACATCGGAGGGCAGGGCCTCGTAGGCCGCGTGACTGACGGCGCTCATGTATTCGACCTCGGCTCTGGACAGGGCGCGGTTGTGGGGGTCCTTGCGGTACTCTTCTGGAGCGCTGTTGTCGATATCGACCTTGACGACGGTGTACCCGGCTTCTACGCGCTGGCGCACCCCGTCGGCATAGGCTTCGGGCGATCGGTCGCCGGGTCGGGCCGTGTCGGCGTAGATGCGCACTCGGTCCCGGTACTTGCCGCCGAGCAACTGCCACAAGGGCAGGCCCGTCATCTTGCCGTGCAGATCCCACAGCGCCAGTTCAACCCCCGACAAGGCCAGCACAATACTTCCTCCAGAGGACCCGGCGCCGATCAGGCTGCGATAGATCTTTTGCGCCAGTCGGACCGGGTGGCGGGGGTCCTCACCGACGATCAGTCCTTCCATGCGCGTGAGGATGTCTCGCACGCCGATGGGTAGCTGTGCTTCGCCAATGCCGCAGATTCCCTCATCCGTTTCTACCTTGACCAGCGTCCACGTCCAAGGAATGCCCTGAACCATGACGGATTTAATCCCTGTGATTTTCACGTAGGCCGTGCTCCTCTAAGAAAGTTATTTGCTCTGACGGCTTCTAAGTGCGCAGTGCCCGCTCGAGGTCGAGGCGATCGGCCTCGAGGGCGGTGCGGAAGACTTCGACCGTATCCCGGACTCCTTGGACCAGCGATCGGTATTGGAGGGGTCCGAGGGCTTGGTTCAGGGCGCTGTCATCGGCGCTTGAGGGATGCGGCAGCGGCGTTGGGTCGAATCCAATTTTGCCCGCGGACTCGGGGATGACCTCCTCGATTGCAGCGACGATTTGGGCCATGGAGACTGT
The DNA here is from genome assembly GCA_965116675.1 of Candidatus Latescibacterota bacterium. GTDB lineage: Bacteria > Latescibacterota > UBA2968 > UBA8231 > UBA8231. The sequence continues at coordinate 2,964,411 of OZ220721.1, read as the reverse complement.
GCTGCCCCCCAGATTGTACACTGGGGCACCTTCCAGCTTGGTCCTGGCGGCGGCGATAAAGGCGGCGGCGACATCATCGGCGTGGTGATAGACGAGGGTGCCGCCGTAGGTGATCTCGTACTCGCGACCGAGCGCGGCGGCTAGCATGGCCTTAGTCGGGGTGGAGGTCCAGCCTTGGTCGCGACCCGGTCCGTACACCACGCACGGGCGCAGACCAATGCTGTGGACCGATTGCTCCCGCCAGTAAACCTGAGCCGTCCCCTCGTTGCACTGCTTGAACACCCCGTAGAGAGTCGGAGGCAGCAACGGAGCGTCGTGGGCGATCGGCCCCGGTGGGTACGCTTCTGGATCGCCGTACACCCCAAACGAGCTTGCAAAGACCAAGTTCTGGATCTGGTCGCGATGACGCGCGGCCGTTTCGAAGACGACGGTGCTCCCCACAACGTTTACCCCGGCCCCGCGTACTGGATCGGCCCGGACCAGGGGCACCTGCATGGCTGCCAAGTGCAGGATATGAGTAATACCGCAGTCGATCACGACTCGCTCGAACTGGTCTAGATCTGCGATGTCGCCTTCGATCAGTCGCACCTGATTCAGTTCTTCGTCCGTCATGATCATTCTCAATCGATAGGGATCGCCGCCTAGGTCGTAGGTCCACACTGGCAGCCCCTCGCGGACTAGCCGACGAACCGCCCATGCACCCACGCAGCCGAGCGCACCTGTTACTAAATACCGCTCATTCATATATCGCCTTTGTGGAAAAAATAAACCCGATTTTTTATTGCCTTGCAGATAACATATTGCGTTTCACCTAGCGGTCAATCCACGAGTAGCTGAACGAGTCGAGGAGTATGCCAAAGTAGAAGTCGCAGGACAAAGCGGCTGGCTGAGCTCCTATGAAGTTGTAAGCTCGATTGGTCGGTATATCCTCAAGCGAGATATCTCATTCGCATTGACTTCCGCTACGGGCAGCTAACGGTAAAGCAAGCGTCCGAATTTATATTCCCTTGTCTTTGAAATATCCATCCCAGAAGGCAAGCGCTTCTTCAATCACGTCCTCAAACCATAATTGACGTCCATCTTGGACTGTCAACATCAAACTCGATACATCGAAATCCCGACTGAATTCTTGTGAGAAGTCTCCTGTGTGCTTGTCAGCGTTACGAAGAGAGGGAGTGTACTTAGTGATAGTCTTGTGCTTCAGAGAATCGGCCAAATTTTGAAGGTATTCAAGCTCAGGACACTTTTTTCTGATGTCTTTTTGTAACTCGGTCAGCTTTTTGTATCCTAGGCGAGAACCATGCTCTTCAAAAACCCAGTCGCAGGTTGACCAAGCAACGACGGCACCATACCTCGCTATGCGCGGGTTAAGAGGGTCTTTTTTGAAATCTGAGACTGTGCCTCGAAGGTCTTCTAGACAATCCCTCGAATTTCGTAGATCAAAAGTAAGTGGCATTTTCGCCTTAGCTATGATGATATGTCGGCTTATTGGCTCCGACCACTATCGTCAAACCAATCAGGCGGCTTTAATCTCAGCCGTGAGTTTCCTTATCTCATCCGACACAGCTAGACGGAAGATCATGTTCGCCGGTGTCCCCAGAGTGGATACCGCAAAGCGATACTCCTTCTGGTCCGAGAACTTGGTTCTCTTTGTGAACCAAGCCCTCTGTGCCCCATGGAGATCGAAGAAATCTTTTTGCGTCTTGACGACACCCGATTGATCCTCGTAGTGGACAGGGCCATGGTACACGTTGACGATTTTGTCGATGTTGCGAGAGCCTTTCCACAGGCTCACCGTGTAGCTGCTTTTCAGGTAAATCAATTTTTCAAGACCTCCAAGCTTGACGTCCTTTTCTTTATCGACGCTCAATGCGAAGTCGATTCCCAACTGCATGGCGAAGGCGTCTGGGTTCTGGATCTCGGTCGCTGCGTCGTACTTATACTTACCAAAGACCTTGTTTTTCATATCTTTCATTTCCCGGTCACTCTGCGGCTTTATAGACGTGCAGTAGATATAGGGTTCTTTCGAAGAGGAGAAGCTGGCATTTGCCTTCACGCTGCTCCCGCCCCTCCCAACCTGATTGATCGCCCAAGGCGTAAGGTCTTTCTCCAGAACGCTGTCCTGCGGATCGCCGACTCCCGGATCCAAACCGTCGTCTGTTCGATAGTACTCCGGGGTAGCTAGCTGAATCTTTTTACTTTGGAAGGGTGCATAGCACCTCTTTGAGAATTTCACGATCGCCTGAACTCTCGGAGACAGGATCGGCCTACAGTCGAGGCGTCGGATGAGAATCAAGCATAACTCTTCTCTCTCGCTATCGAAGACACTGACGCACTCTTCGATCTTTGGTGGGAAAAGAGAAATCGAGCCTGTATTCGGCAATCGGTCGAACTCTCTTGCTACTTCGTTTAACTGTTCAACTGTGGAAGCGTCATGTCGGCAGATCACTAATTGCTCCCCAATCTGCCATGCTTCTGATCTTTCTCTCTCCACCATTTTCCGAACGGTCACTCCTGACTTAGCCGGTCTAGGACGTTGCGGGTGATCTGGACGACAGTCGCGTCTCCTTTTAGCCCGTGCGACCAGTCGGTTGTCCCGGCCGTGAACACCGTGCCGCCGCGAGTATAGAGGCCCATGACCGCCGCGCCCTCCCGGCCCTTTTCCCAGCGCTCATACCACTCGCAGTCGTCCGAGTGCCACCGCGCCGGAGCGGTGCACAAGATGGTGAAGTCCGCTGGGGTGCCATAGGTTCCCTTGGGTACCGGCAGCCCATCTTCCAGCGAGTACTCGCAGCCGTCGCATTCGTAGCCGACGATGGTGTGCTCGCCTCCAAAGGTATCGTCGCGCTGCAAGCCCGTTCCCGCGAAAACCCAGTGCTCCGGGCGATGGACTGCAAACGCCCCAGACCCGTCCATGTATTGCCCGTGACTTAAGTGATAGCCCCCGTAGAGGAAGCCGACGCCGGTCAGCTCGTTTTCCGGCCGGTCCACGAGGTGGTGGCTCCACAAGGTCGAAAGGTTCGCGTAGTCTCCGGCGGCGTAGGCTGGGTCCATGTTGAACTGTTGCTTCCAGCAGACTAACGCCCGGCCCTCGTCCTCGCTGCGCACCCGCCAGCACACGGAATTGCCGCTGAAAAACGCGGCGTTGCCCCCGGCGGCGATGTAGGCTTCGAGGTGGTCGCGCATGGGAGCCGACCAGTATTCGTCGTGTCCCACGCTGAGCACGAGCCGGTAGTTGTCTAACAGTTCGGGATGCCATTCGAGGTCGGAATTGGCGCAGTAGTCGAGCGCGTATCCAGCACCCTCCGCCCACTCGACAAAGTCGAGTTCCCAGCGGTCGAACAGCCCGGCCATTGGACGGTCGAAGGAGACGCGATGCCCCTGCAAGCCGCCGCGGCCGTGATAGCTGTAGAAGCTGTAGCCGCCCCAGTTGTTGTAGGCACTGTAGGTATTGGTGGCTAGCTGGAGGAGGATGCGAGCGTCCGTGGGGCCAGCCGGGCGGACGATGAAAAACCCCCGGCTCTCGGCCGTGCGCCGCCCCCGTTGTACGAATTTGCCGCCTTGGTCCTCGATGCGCAGCGCAAACTCGTAATACCCACTGCGCCAGTCGTCCGGCACTTCCAAGGAGTGGGAAACCGGCCAGCCACAGCCGTTGGACGAAGCGTCTTCTGGCACTGGATGGGACGACCCAGGGAGTTGGTCCTGACGCCATACTACTTCGCGCTCGGCACCGATTCGCGTCACTTCCAGCGCGTACTGGTCCGCACTGGTGGACACGTGAAAGCGCACCTGTTCGCCGGCCCGGTAGCTGAGTTGGTCGGTGTAGCCTTCGACGAACATTATCCATGACCTCCGATTTGCGTTGGGGGACGGGTGGGCAACTCCAAGAGTTGCCCCTACAGGCTGCGAAGGCAAACCTTATCCCTTGTACTCCACTTCGACCACTCGCTCATCTAACTCGCGTTGTAACCTCTCCACTTGCTCTACTATGTACTCTACCGCCTGCTCCACTGGCGTTTCACGCCGCTCTTTTTCGCGCCGCAGCTTGACCTCGATAATTCCCTTCTGCAAACCGCGATCCCCCACCGTCACTCGCACCGGTATTCCTATCAGGTCGGCGTCGTTGAACTTGACCCCTGGATTTTCTCGGCGGTCGTCGAGGAGCACTTCAATGCCGCGCTCTGCGAGGTCGGCGTAAAGCTGCTCGCCCGCGTCTTGCGCCGCACCTGCACCTTTGGCGAGGAGGACGATGTGTACCTCGTAGGGCGCGACGGCAATGGGCCACACCAAGCCGTCTTCGTCGTGGTACTCCTCGGCGATACAGGCCAGCAGCCGCCCCACGCCGATCCCATAAGACCCCATGACGACTGGCTGCGCCTTGCCCTCGGCGTCGAGGAAATCCCCGCCCAGTGCCTCGGTGAATTTGGTGCCGAGCTGGAAGATGTTGCCCACTTCTACTCCGCGCGATTCGCGCAGCGCCGCCCCGCAGTTAGGGCAGCCGTCGCCTTGCCGGGCGGAGGCGATATCGGCGACTACGTTGGCTGTGTAGTCGCGACCGTGGTTTACATTGGCGAGGTGGTAGCCCGGTTCGTTGGCACCGGCTACTAGATTGGGCGAAGACGCCACGGAATCATCGACGACGACCAGCGCTCCCTCGACGCCGATGGGCGACCCATAGCCCGGCTCCACGCCGACGGCGCGTATTTCCTCGTCTCGCGCTGGCCACATTTCGAGCGCGCCGACCGCGTTGGCCAGCTTGGTCTCGTTGACTTCCATGTCGCCGCGTATGACCGCCAGTACAAATGCGTCCTGCTTGTCCCGACCGTCGCCGACCGTAGCCATCAGGAAGAGCGCCTTGGCCGTCTTGTGCGCGGGGATGTCGAGTAGTGCGGTCAATTCCTCAATGGTCGTGGTATTGGGCGTGGCGATTTTCTCGGGCGCGGTGGGCTCTTCTTCCGGGTTGTCCTGTTTGGCGAAGGTGGCGATTTGGCGGTTGGCCGAGTACCCGCAGCCGTCGCACAAGAGTAGGGTGTCTTCGCCGATTGGCGTCAGGTACATGTATTCGTGAGCCAATTCGCCGCCCATCATCCCGGTGTCCGAGCGCACCGCGAGGATGTCGAGGCCGCAGCGATGGAAGATGTTGAAATACTGCTGGTAATGGGCGCGATATTGCTTTTCGAGGCCGTCCCAGTCGGCGTCGAGGCTGTAGGAATCCTTCATGGTGAACTCGCGCACCCGGATGAGGCCCGAGCGGGGGCGGGGATCGTCGCGCCACTTGGTCTGGATATGGTACACTAACTGGGGCAGTTGCTTGTAGGATTTGATCTCGCGGCTGACTAAGTCAGCGACGACTTCCTCATGGGTCATGGCCAGCACCATGTCGCGCTCGTTTTTGTCTTGGAAGCGACCCATCTCCGTGCCGACTGCGTACCAACGCCCCGTCTGCTGCCAGAGTTCGGCCGGATGCACCACCGGCATGGTGATCTCTTGGCCGCCGATGGCGTCTATCTCGTGGCGGATAATGTCCTCAATCTTGCGCATCGACCGCTGCGCCAAGGGCAAATAGCTGAAGATACCGCTGGCCAGCGGGCGGATAAAGCCGGCCCGCAACAAGAGCTGGTGACTGGCGACTTCCACGTCGGCAGTAACTTCGCGCAAGGTCTGGCTGAAAAGCCGACTCATTCGCATGGTTTTACATTCCTCTCTGCTTATTTGGCAGACGCGAGCGGAGTAACGTAGCGCATCGCGCAGTTGCACTCAACTCCGCTGGCGAAGGTTGCGATGAAGCTATCTATCTAAAGTCCTCGATTGAGGGCCACCGCGCGCATCGCCCGATACATGCACGACAGCGACACCAGCACCCAAATCAAGGCGATCAGATACGCCAGATAGGGCACCTGCAACGGATCTATTCCCCAATAGGCCGACAATATCCCGGCGTCCGTCCGCTCAGGAAAATACCACAGGTCGGTGCGGAAATCGTAGAGACTGTACAGGCACAGCATCACCCCCATCCACACTGCGCCGATGCTCGCCATCCGCTTCGACTTACAAGCCATGATGCACAGGATCAGTCCGCCGCCGATCCCCAACACAAAATCAACGCTCCCCTCTTCCAGCGGCGTGTAGATCAGGGTCATCCCCGCGCAGGCCGCGCCAATGCACAGCAACACCAAACGCTGCGCCTGCGGATAAAGCGAGGTGTACATCAGCAACGCCCCCCACAGCGCCGATCCCACATAGCCCGCTGCGCTAATCAGCGGGAAGAATCCCCCCTTAGTCAGGGTATGCCCGGACTCGTTCCAATGAGTACGAATTTCGAGGACCTCGCCGCCGGTGATCAGGGCTGCTGCCGCGTGATTGACCTCGTGCACCAGCACCACGAAGAAGCGGAACGGCTTGATCAACGCGGTGTCCCAAAAGGCGAGTGCCAGCCCCGTGCAAAGGAGGTAGTAGCGAAATTGCCAGAAGACCTCGGCGATGTAGCGGATGCGGCGGAACATGGCCGCTAGTTACTGATCTCAGCGCTGATCAGTGCGACGGCCTCGGCTAGCGGGAGCGGGTCGAGTTGTGCGCCGGACCGCTGCCGGATCGCCACTTTGCCCTCTTCGATTTCGCGGTCTCCGGCGATCAGCATATAAGGCACCTTCTGCGTCTGCGCTTGGCGAATGCGCTTGTTGAGAGTCTCGCTAGCTGCGTCGAGTTCGGCCCGGATTCCAGCGGCGAGAAGCTGCTGGTGGAGCTGGGTCCCGTACTCGGCGTGGCGCTCGGCAATGGGTAAAACGACCGCTTGCACGGGTGCCAACCACACTGGGAAGGCCCCGGCGTAGTGTTCGATCAAGAAGCCGATAAAGCGCTCGTGCGTGCCCAGCGGCGCGCGGTGGATGCAGATGGGCGTCTCCTCTTCGCCGGCTGCGTTGGTGTACGTCAAGCCGAAGCGGCCGGGCACGGCAAAATCGACTTGATTGGTGGCGATCGTAAACTGCCGCCCGATGGCGCTCCAAACCTCGACGTCGATCTTGGGCCCGTAGAAGGCGGCCTCGTCGGGCACCTCCTCGTAGTTGATCCCGCCCCGCGCCATGGCACCGCGCACCATGTCCTCGGTGCGGAGCCACCGCTCGGAGTCATCGACGTACTTTGCTCCTAGGCCCGAGGGCGCGTGGGTGCTCAAGCGCATCAGATAGTTCTCCAAGCCGAACAGCTCGAAATAGCGCAGATACATCTGGCAGACGGCGAGAAATTCTTCCTCGAATTGGTCGAGGGTGCAGTAGATGTGCGCGTCGTTCATCTGCAACGAGCGCACCCGCATCAAGCCAAACAACTCGCCCGATTGCTCGTAGCGATAGCAGGTGCCATACTCGGCTAGGCGCAAAGGCAAGTCGCGGTACGAGCGCGGGGCCGCGGCGAAAATTTTGTGGTGGTGGGGGCAGTTCATGGGCTTGAGGTAGTACTTGACCCCCTCCAACTCCATGGGCGGGAACATGGACTCGGCATAGTACGGCAAGTGACCGCTGCGCAGATATATGGACTCCTTGCAGATGTGCGGCGTGCGCACGCGCTGATAGCCAGCCTCGTGCTCGGTCTTGCGGGCCAAGTCCTCCAACTCGTCGATGAGCACTGCTCCCTTGGGGAGCCACAGGGGCAACCCTGGCCCCACTTCGTCGTCAAAGGTGAACAGCTCCAGTTGCTTGCCTAGGGTGCGGTGGTCGCGCTTTTTGGCCTCCTCCAGCATTGTTAGGTGGTGGTCGAGAGCCTCGCGGGTGGCAAAGGCCGTGCCGTAGATCCGCTGCAACATCTTGCGGCTTTCGTCGCCGCGCCAATAGGCTCCGGCCACGCTCAGGAGCTTGAAGTGTTTGATTTGTCCGGTGCCGAGCATGTGCGGCCCCCGGCACAGGTCGACGAACTCGCCGTCCTTGTAAAAGGACAAGGTCTGGCCTTCTTCCAAATCGGCGAGGATTTCCTGTTTGTAGGGAGCGTTGGCGATCATCTCTTCTGCTTCTTGGCGCACAACATCGATCCGCTCGAACTTGTGATTTTGCTTGACGACCCGCTTCATCTCGCGCTCGATCTTTTGCAAGTCGGAGGACGTAAAAGGCTCGGCCACGTCGAAGTCGTAGTAGAAGCCGTCGTCAATGGCCGGGCCGATGGCCAGTTGCGCGTCTGGGAAGAGGCGCAGCACGGCCTGCGCCAACACGTGCGACATGCTGTGGCGGTAGATCCAGGCGGCCTCGTCCGCATCCCAGGGGATGAGTTCGACTTCTGCTTCGCTGGTGAGTTGGGTGTGGAAGTCGATGCGCTCGTCGCCGGTGCGGGCGGCAATGTAGTGCTTTAACAGCTCCTTGTTCTCTTGGACGAGGATATCCTTGAGCGTACCCTCGCCGGGGTATTCGATGGCCTGTCCTTGGGGGATCTTGATCAGCATGACGCGCTCCTTGGCATGAAAAAACCCGCTGTCATTGGAGCCGACAGCGGGGAAAGGTTGCAAAATAAACTTTAGTCCGTCGCTATCCGGCGCACATGGTCGTAGTCGTAGTGGTAGTTGTAGTGGTAGCCGTCGGCCCCGACGGGAACCCACTGAGGCTGTGTGCGGAAGCGACTGTGAGCATAGCAGAAATCATGCTTTATAAAATACCGGCAGGGTTTCGATTGTGCAAGAGCCGTTACGCCAGCTCGTAGTGGGTGCGGTCGGGCAGGGGCACTGGCTGGCCGTCCTCGGTGTTGATGCTCCAATCGGCTAGCCGCAGGCGCATGGCGGCGAGGGCGTCGCGGTGTTGCTCCTCGTCGATCACATTGACCAATTCGTTTGGGTCGGCGACGAGGTCGTAGAGTTCGTCGCGGTCTCCCATGGGGTCGTGGACGTACTTCCATTCGCGGGTGCGGACCATTTTACAGCGGCCAGCCGCCTCGCGCCACTGCAAGGTGTCGATCAGGGTTTTGCGGCCCCAAGGTTGAGGCAGTTTTTCCAAGTCGGCCATGGTAAAGAGCGGCCCTCCGCAGCCGTATTCGGAAAAGGTCGCGTCCCGAGGCGCGGCGTCGGTTGCGGTGGGTAGCGGCGTTCCGTGCATTGAGCGCGGTTGCTCTAACTCTTGCAAGTGCAACAGCGTCGGCACTACGTCGATCAGATTGGCCATGCTCTGGTCGCGCACTCCGGTGTCGACCTGACCGGGCCAAGAGACGATCAGCGGTACCCGCGTCAGGCTGTCGTAGAAAACGCCGCCCTTGCACTGCATGGCGTGTTCGCCCATGAAGTCGCCGTGATCCGAACAAAAGACCACAATCGTCTGTTCCCGCAGCCCTAGTTCGTCGAGTTTGTCGAGGATTTGGCCGAGTGCGTCGTCGATAAAGCGCACCATGCCAAAGTACGAGGCCATGACGCCGTAGAGGTCTTCGGGCGGGTCGCGGCGCACTCCCAGCATTTGGTAGAGCACTCGGTTGCGCTCGGGGGCGCGCTCGTCGTCGAATTCGTCGTCGCGCCAGGGGGGCAGGTCAATGGCCTCGGGTGGGAACAGGGCCGCGTACTCGGCCGGGCACAGCCACGGCTCGTGCGGGTCGGGGAAGGAGACCCACAGGGCAAAGGGCTGGTCTTGGTGCTTTTCGATGAAGCGCGTCGTCTGCCCGGCGATCAGGCCGGTGGAATGGTCTTCCAACGGCAGGTCGGAGGTGCCGTAGCTGAAGCGGGGGTTCTGGTGGGCGAGCTGGCGATGCTCGGCGGCGACCTTGCGACGACCTTCTTCCGGCCGGAACCAGTCCATGCCCCGCGTCTGTGGCCCCTCGTTGCGCCCGCCGTGGGTAAAGGCATTCCACACGTCGAAGAGCGCCAAGTCTTCCTCCCGCTGGAAGCAGTGGTTTTTGCCGATCAGGCCCGTGGCGTAGCCAGCTTCCTTCCAGAGTTGCCAGGCGTGCGTGGCACCGGCGGGCATCAAGGTCTGGTTGCGCCGGCCGCCGTGCGAGTGGGGAAATTGCGAGGTCCAAAACGAGATGCGCGCTGGCGCGCAGAGTGGGTGCGGAGTGATTGCGTTTTCAAAGAGCACGCCGTCGGCGGCGAGGCGTTCCATGGACGGGGTTTGGCAGAAGGTGTTGCCGTAGAGATGGCTGGCCGTGGCGCGCTGTTGGTCGGTCATTATGACGAGGATGTTGGGGCGGTCAGTCATGGTGGGTTCCTTTAGCGAATAATCTCGTACGTGTACACCGGGTTACTTCATCCAATCTCGAAATACTATGGCATTGAACCCCGATCCTTCAGACTAGAGTGGCATACTCATAAACTGGGGTCTCAATGGTACGGACGGGGCGGCATTGCTCCCACACCGCTTGCTGCAGGCGCTCAACGGTCTCCGGTGAGAAGTGCTTCTCGCCCGTCTCGACGTTGACTCGCGCCGGGACGTTTTCAATGAGGAAGAGCCTCCCACCGAACTCAATGTGGTACGTCACGTTTTTTTCGATCAGCGTCTCATTCCATGCTCTGTCTTCAGGCATCGTCCTGTTTCCTTATTTTGAAGTCGATCCATCTTGAGGGCTCTGGTTCATATAAGGTGATGATTTTGATTATGGGTCTCATCGGATAGCTACAATGAATATGCAGCGGCCTCTGTGATAACGTAAAGCCGAGAACTAGACAACTGGGCCCGTATTTGTCGTGCGGATAGTCTTCGATGACTTCACTCCGTTCCATGGCATCTCGGAAATCCTGCAGGCTAATCCCGCGAATAATGCTCTGATCAGTAGCATGTTGTGAGAACTCGACCTGCCCAATCCTGATTTTCCTGCGTATTGCATTGAGAATTTCCATTTCGGCATTCGGTCCAGTCATATTTCCGATATTGCTCGCTTTCATTAAGACGACGGAAGGGCACGGGATAGATGCGCACCCAAGTTCCATCCTCTCTGATACCGGCCGTACATACGGTCTCGCCGTATTTCCTAGACAAAGTTGGATAGGTCTTTACAGTGACGAGGATGCGTTGCTTTTCCATGGTTGTCATAAATGTTTTACAGTACAGCCCTGTTCTGTAGTATGGTGTCGTTCGGCTTGATCAAACAGATCTTTCTGGTCAAGTATCTGGCAGAGCGCGTCGGCGACACAGTGCCGATGGCATTGGTCGGCGTCACGCTCGTAACAGGTAAGCGCGACCGATTCGCCCAATCTCAGCCAAGCGCGGATTTTTGCCAGAGCATCGCCCTGTCTTGGCAGGCTTTTCCGCTTGTATGTTCTGAAAAGGGCGTCGAAATCGGCTTGAGATTCTAAGCCCCGGCGTTGCCGTGATTCAATGCCGAGTTCGGGCAGGTGTTCGTAGCGGATACCAACTCCATCGCATGCCTTGGCAAGTGTGTTCTTAGAAAAGCCGTACTTACGGCTGATGGCGTTCCGTCGAACATCGCAAAGGATGGTCACACTTGCTTGGAGTAACACATTGAGATAGCTCTCTAAGGTTCGCCCCTCGTACCCGATAGTCAAAAGCCGAGATGGGGTTCCTTCTGGGCGGGCGGATTCGATCCGACTGAGCGCGGCTTCATCGTTTTTGAGCACCTGATCGGCAATGTCACTGCGGATCGCGTAATAAGGGTACTTGCGGTAGGTTTCTGCAATGAGCGCATCGCCTCGCAGCCTGTGGTAGCGCCGCGCAAATACGCGCATCGAATCGTCTTGGGTTTCGCGTGCGATGCGCCTGCCCTTCTCAGTGAGTATCCAATGCTGGTGATCGTCTATCAGCAGACCGCAATCGACGAGGCGGCGGCGGTCTGCATAGCATGTGAACGAGAAAGCTCCATATTGGTAGGGCACGAACTCGTAGGGACTTGTTTGGTCAGCGGGGAACAACTCCTTGCAGTAGAGGAACAGGAGTTTCTGGAAGTCTCGGTTGCCCGCGTTGCCCCCAAGTACGTCAAGCAGTGCGAGAAGCTGGCGCTGGCGCACGTATAGCCGGAGTGTCTCTTTTTTATTTTGTGCTTGAACCGGAGTTCTCATGGTCTATTCGCTATCTGATTAGTCGACCCTATTTAGTTACGCCTAGGGATGTATCCGGGTCAACAGCATCTTTGGACGCGCCCTACCCCTCCCACAATTCGCTCAGCGGCACGGCGAGTATGCGCTCGTCGGCCAACGGAAGCCGGTCGCGGCCGGTGTAGAGCAGGACCCCAGATTCGAAATCCTCGCCGCAGCGATCAGCCAGCCGCACAAGCCCTTGCCCGTCTTTGGAGTTGAGTGTACTGGCGGCTTTGACCTCAATACCCCAAGTCTTCTGGCCCCGAGTAAGGACTACATCCACCTCCACCTGATCCTTGTCGCGATAGTGCCAGAAACGCAAATCCGGCTCTGTCCAGGTGGCTTGGGCTATGAGTTGCTGCACCACAAAGGACTCCAACAGATGTCCCATGCGGTCTCGATGGTTGAGCCAATCGGCCGCAGTCAGGTCGGCGAGTGTCGCCGCCAGCCCGCTATCGAGCAGATGGATCTTCGGTGTTTTGACGAGCCGTTTAGCCGGGTTGCGGTGCCACGCGGGTAGGCGTCGCACCAGAAAGAGCCGTTCGAGCACGGCGATGTAGTGATCTACTGTCGCCCGGTGCAAGTCGAGGCTGTTGGCCAGATTGCAGATGTTCAATAGTTCGGCGTTGCGTAGGGCCAACAGCTCCAGCAGGCGCGCTAACTCGTGGGCATCTCTCACCCGCGCCACGTCTTGCACATCCCGCTCGATGATGCTGCGTAGATACTGCCGGTGCCATTGTCGGGCGCGGCTGGGCGTGCGAGTCAGCGGCTCGGGATAGCCGCCAGCTACCAGTCGCTCCGGCAGCGACGGCCCAGCAGGCTCTGCCTTGGGCTGGATACCCGGTTTGAGTGCGCCGGTCAGCAGGTCGCTGAGGAAACGCCCGGGACGGCGCTCTTTTTCCGCTTCGGTCAATGGATGCAACTGCGCCATTTCCATCCGTCCCGCCAGGGATTCGGTAACGGTCGGCACCAGCAATAGATTGGCCGAGCCGGTCAGCAGGAAACGTCCGGGACGGCGATTCTGATCCACGGCGCGTTTGATAGCCGAGAGCAGCGCTGGTACCCGTTGCACTTCGTCCAAGGTCACTGCCTCCGGCAGGCTAGCGACGAAACCGTCTGGGTCGGCTCCGGCGGTCTGGTAGTAGTTGTGCTCGTCTAAGCTGACGAACGCACGGTCAGGCGCGAGTTGCTGTGCGAGCGTAGTTTTCCCGCTTTGCCGCGGCCCAATCAGACAGACCACCGGCGTGTCGGCCAAAGCCTCTTGGAGGACGGGTGTGAGCGAGCGGGGAAACAGGGAACGAGCAGCGTCCATTTGTCGATTAGGATAGCGTCCAATTGTCGGTTAAGAGAGCGTCCAATTGTATAATAACAATCTAGGGAAAGAGGAAGTGGAGATCAAGATGGAAAGCTAAAGACAGCACTAATAAGTATCATTTGTCATAAAATAGAAAAGATGATAACTTCTTTAAGAGGTTAATCAAATACCCCACGAGGAGAAACAATGGCTGGTGAAGAGCACATTGCCGCGAATATCGCCCGACTGCGGCTGGACCGGCAATTGACCCAGGAGGAACTTGCCCGCAAGGCGGGACTCTCGCGGATAGCGCTCGGCAAGATCGAGCGAGGCATCGTCGTCCCGCGTGCCCGGACCCTTACCGCTATAGGCAAAGCATTAGGCGTTCCGCTCGGAGATCTCGTGACGCCTGTTCGGCCCCTTGAGACCGTGCGATTCCGAGTCCAAGCACGGGTTCACGCTCGGGCGCAGATCCTAGCCGAGGTCGCAAACTGGATCGACGCCTATACCCAAGTCGAAACCGATCTCGGCCAGTCGTGCCCCTTCCGATTTAAGGCCGTTCGCACTCAGCACGGGAACCCGGTGAAGGCCGCACAGGCCGCGCGCAGAGCCATCGGGCTTGGGCCGGAAGAGCCGGTGCGCGACATCTGCGGGTTGCTCGAAAGCAACGGAGTAAAGCTCCTGCTCTTCGATAAGAAGAGCGACTCCTTCTTCGGGCTGAGCGTCGGTGCAGGGGACGGTGGCCCTGCCGTGGTGGTCAATACTTGGGAACGAATCTCGGTGGAGCGCTGGATCTTCACTGCGGCACACGAACTCGGCCATTTGTTGCTCCACCCCGCTGAATATCGGCGCGACGCCACCGAACTCCCCGTGCAGACAGAGCGCGAGGCTGACGCCTTTGCAAGCCACTTCTTGATGCCAGAAGCCGCGTTTGCGTCGGAGTGGGACGGGACCCGGGGGCACCCGCTTCTCGTCCGCGTCCTCAAGGTTAAGCGCATCTTCCGAGTGAGTTACAAAACCGTACTCTACCGGCTGGTCGAGTCAGGTCGTGAAACCTCGGATATCTGGCGTTCATTCCAGCGCCAGCATCGCAGTTACTTCGGCAAGACGCTTCGCAGAACCGAAGAACCCGCAGCACTTAAAAGAAGCGAGTTCGCCTGGAATTGGAGCCGCTCCGGTGAGCCAGAGGGCCTCTCCCGCCATGATTTTGTCGAGGATCGCCTCTCGCGACTCGTGCGACAGGCGCTTGAACAGGAGCACATCTCACTCGGGCGTGCCGCCGAAATTCTGGGGCTGTCCCGGGAGGAGATGAGGAGGCAGGCACATGAGTGGGTGGGGTAGGTGGCGATGGCCCAGACCGTGCTTCTCACCGACGCAGATGTGCTCATTGACTACCGCGAGTCGGAGATCAAGATCCTTGAACTCGTGGTCCAGCATATCGGGCGAGTGGTCGTTTTAGCACCCGTGCTTGATGAGGTGCAGGGCGTAACGTCGGCGCAATGTGCACAACTCGGGATTGAGGTCGTCGAGGTCGAGACAAAGCAGTTGGTACGGGCTTCGGAGGTCGAATCCCGCGTGTCCTTCAATGATCGTCTCTGTTTGGTCGCGTGTCACGAGGAAGGCTGGACGTGCGTCACAAACGACGGTGCGCTCCAACGGCTCTGCGAACGCCACGGCGTGGCGACACGATTCGGCCTCGGTCTCATGGTAGATTTGGTCGCTGTCGGTGCCCTCACGCGGCGGCGCGCCATGGCTGTCGCACGTCAGATCCAAGCGTCGAACCCACTCCACATCAACGAGCGCCTAATTCAGCGGTTCTCTGAAGCCCTTGGGGAGACTTGACCTGTAGTCCCAGCGCACCGCGTTCACGAAACACAACTTCCTACCCGTCCTGTCCCGGTATATCCTCGTGTCGCAGATGCGATCATCTACCAACACCGGGGTTCATCTATAGTAGTACTCCGTTGAGAACTCTCTATATTACGTAGGAAAATCCCGCAGGCAGTACGATTTGAACGAGCAGCCCCAACCACAGGGCCATCTCGTGCGATAATCAGGCCGGATAACGACCTATGAACCGACCGTCGCGTTTTGAGCGCATTACCGCTGGCTTGGACCTCAATGCCCTGCTCAGGCCGCTGCGCAAATCTTTCTGGCTGTCGCTGGGGATCGCCGTGCTCCTGAATGCGATCTTGGTTCTGCTCAACCCCTTCCAGCAGCAGGCTGAAAAAGCGCCCCGGCCGCTAACCACCAAATTCGTCAAACGCCAACCGCGCCTGACCAAGGCGCTGGAACTGCGCAAGATTCCCCAACGCAAGCGCCCGATGATCCGCCGTCAAGTGCGCGCTGCCGCCGCCCGCATGGATCAGGTGCAAGCTACTGCGGCGTTCTCTACGCGCGCCATCATCGCTCGTTCGACCAGCATAGCGAGTATGCTCCAAGTCGGCCAGAGCAACCCACAGACGCTCCAGGCGGCGCTGGAACCGGCCGTGGGAGTAACCGCGAACTTGGGAATCAGCCGTGCGCCTGAGCACAAAATCGACATGGGCTTGGAGATGCTGGATGTCGATGCCATGGACACGGGCCGCTACCGCGCCTTGGTGATACAGGATCCCAACGACAAGCAAGGGCTCAAGGGCTTTGTCAAATTCGCCCGTGTGGTCTCGGCCACGTATATGGCTGAGACCCAGACCAATGTCGTTGATGGGGGGCTCAACAATCGGGAAATCGATGTCTTGCGCGATATGCTCAACGAGTGGACCGGCTTGCGCACCGAGTTTGTCGGCAGCTTTACCTTTGATGACGATCGCTTTCTAACGGTGCCGATCGTCATCCCTCAAGGCGAGCCTAACGAAAACGAGTTGGACAATCTGGCGCGCTACCTGCTGGCCGGGGGCTTTGTCATGGCCGAGCAATTCGACTTCGAGGGGTTTTGGACGGAGGCGCTGGAAAAGTACGGGGGGCTGATCAAGGGGCGCGATTTTTACACCGAACGCCTGCGGGAAGATCATCCGATATTCACGGCCTATTTTGACTTGGGGGACGGCGTCGCACAGGGGGCCTCGCGTTTTGACGATCCGTACTACTGGAATGTGGTGAAGGGCTTGTACGTCAAGGGGCGACTAGTGGCGGTGCCTCGGGCCAACTCGGGTATTGGGGGGTATATGGGCTTTGCCGCCGAACGCGATGCGACCCGCATCCTCCAGTTTGCGGTCAACACTGTGATCTACGCCCTGACCCAAGAGGGGTCTATGACGCAGCGGTTGATGCAGATTGTCCACTGAGTAAGGAGCCGTTACTCTGGGCAGGCCAGTTCCTTTTCGAGGAGGTCTTGGTTGACCGCGTAGTTTACTGGCACCTCGATCAGATGGACGCCCGGTGCGGCGAGGCACTCGCGCATGGTCGGCAGCAAATCGTCGGCCGCGCCAACGCGGTGCCCGTAGGCCCCATAGCTGGCGGCGTATTGCACGAAATCCGGGTTGCCGTAATCGAGGCCCCAATTGGCAAAGCCCATGTCGGCCTGCTTCCACTTGATCATGCCGTAACCGTCGTCGCGCAAGATGAGGACCACGAGGTTCATGCCGAGGCGCACTGCGGTCTCCAACTCTTGGGAATTCATCATAAAGCCGCCGTCGCCGCAGATGGCCATGACCTGTTTGTCCGGTTCGACCAGCCGCGCCGCCATGGCCGAAGGCAGACCCGCTCCCATAGTCGCCAAGGCGTTGTCCAGTAGGACGGTATTGGGCTCGTGGGCGCGATAGTTGAGGGCGAACCAGATCTTATAGACACCGTTGTCGAGGCATATAATGCCGTCGTCGGACATGACGCGGCGCACGTCGGCGACGAGTCGTTGGGGCGCGATGGGGAAGCCGGGGTCGTCGTTGCCGACCGCGCGGATTTCGTCGATCCACTCTTTGACCTTGGCGAAATAGCTGAAGTCCCAGGTCTTTTGCCGGTTGATCCGCAGCAGCAATTGCCAGATGCTGTTGCCGATGTCGCCGATGACCTCTAACTGGGGAAAATAGACCGGATCGACCGAGGCCGAAGAGAAGTTGACGTGAATGACCTGCAAGCTGTCAGGCTCCATGAAAAACGGCGGCTTCTCGACCACGTCGTGCCCGACGTTGATGATGAGGTCGGCGCGGTCGATGGCGCAGTGCAACGGGTCGTTGGCCGACAGCGCAGCGTTGCCCAAAAAAAGCGGGTCGCGCTCATCGACGACGCCCTTGCCCATCTGGGTGGTGAAGAACGGGATGCCGGTGTCGCGGATGAAGTTGAACAGCATCTTGGAGGTGCGCTTGCGGTTGGCTCCGGCCCCGATGAGCAAGAGGGGGCTTTGCGCCTCCTCGATCATGGCGGCGGCTTGGGCGATGGCCTTTTCTTCTGGGATGGGTCGCCGCACGCGGTCCTTGGGAAAGAGCGGCGTATCGGTCTCTTCGCAGGCGATGTCTTCGGGCAGTTCTAAATGCACGGCCCCGGGCCGCTCTTCCTCGGCTAAGCGGAACGCCTCGCGGACGCGGGAGGGCACGCTGTCGCCGCTGACGATCTGGTGGGTGTACTTGGTTAGGGGCCGCATCATCTCGACGATATCGACGATTTGGAACTGCCCCTGCTTGCTCGACTTGATGGGCTTTTGGCCGGTGATCATCAGCATGGGCATGGCACCGAGTTGGGCGTAGGCGGCGGAAGTGACGAAGTTGGTCGCCCCCGGTCCCAAGGTAGCTAGGCAAACGCCGGTCTTGCCGGTGAGGCGACCGTAGGTAGCGGCCATGAAGCCCGCGGCCTGTTCGTGGCGGTTGAGAATCAATTGGATCTGTTCGGAGCCGCGCAGCGATTCGAGCAGGTCGAGGTTTTCCTCGCCTGGGATGCCGAAGAGAAATTCCACGCCCTCGTGCTCCAAGGCGCGGACGAAGAGATCAGACGCTTTCATTAAATAAAACTCCTTGTGCTAAACGCTTGGTAGGACAGCTCCGACCCGATGAGCGCAATCGAGGATTTGCCGCCAAGTTTCTTCCTCGACCGTCACGCCGGCCTGCCGCCGCTGTCGCTCTTGCTTTTCCAGCTCGCCGGGCAGCAGGATGGCATCGACGCCCTCGGCCTTGGGGGAGGACCGCAAATAGTCCGCGAATGCCCGCACTTGGGCCGCGTACTCGGCGAACGGCTGAAAGCGCCCAATGTCGATGACCAGCAGAAAGCAGCCGTTGCCGATCCGCGCCTTCCGGCCCCGCGCACAGCCCGCTCCGCTCAGCGCCCCACCCAACAACTCCACCACTACCCCGAGTCCGTAGCCCTTGTGGCCCATGAGGCCGCCAAAGGGCAAGAGGCTGCCGCGCGGCTCGTCGTAAAAGTCCGCGGAGTCCGTCGATGGCTGGCCAGCCGCGTCGATGATCCATCCCTCGGGAACCGGCTCGCCGCGATTGCGCTTGATCCGCACTTTGCCCTCGGCGACGACGCTGGTTGTGATGTCCAGTACGAGTTCCCCGCCTTCTCCGTCGGGCCAACCGCCCGCTAACGGGTTGGTGGCCAAGCGCCCGGCGATGCCGCCCCAAGGGGCCACGCTGGCACCGCCGCCGTGCGAGTTGGCACAGAGCAGGCCGATCATGTTCGCCTCGGCGATGTGCTCCACATAGCTGCCGAGGCGACCAATGTGGTTGGAGTTTTTGACGGTTATAGCTGCGACTCCGCAGTTGCCAGCGCGTTCCAAGCCCATCTCCACCGCTTGGTTCATCACGACTTGGCCAAACCCCCAGTGCCCGTCGAGCACGGCCGCCGCAGCCGTCTGACGCACGACTTCGACCTCGGCGTGGGGGACGATCTCTCCCTTTTCAATGGTGCTTATGTATTGGGGAATGCGGATGACGCCGTGCGAGTCGTGCCCCACGGCATTGGCATCGGCCAGCAGCTTGGCGACGACATTGGCTGCCTTGGGTGGTGCGCCGGCTGCGGCGAAAATGGCTGCGCCGACTTGGCGCAAGTGTTCGATGGAAAATACGGGCATGGAGTTTATCGGGGTATAGACGACGCCAGCACTGCCAGCAGGTCTTGCGCCTGCTCCTCGGAGAGTTTGGCCCGCCGCCGCGCCTTGTCAATTAGGGTTTCGGAACTAGCGACCTTGCCCTCGGTGTAGATCTTTAGGGCCTCGCGACAGAGCGATTGTACTAAGCGGGTGGCTTTGTCTCCATCGACACCGACCTCGGCGGACGCATTGGCGATCTGCGACTGTAGCTGCCCCTGCTCTAGGTCGGCCAGCGTCTTGGCCAGTAGTTTTTGCAAGAAGTGCTGGGCCTGCGCCCGCCAAGTCCCCGCGTATTCGGCGATGTCCATGACAATCCCGTCAGTGCGGGCATTAATGCGGTCCGCAGTCAGGCGCGCCAGCGAGTGGGTCAATCTGTAATAGAGCGAATCGACTTGGCCCCGCGACACTTCCGCGTCGTCGTTGAGCGCCCGCACCCAATCCGGCGCTGGATGCCTCTTGGCCAACAATGACCGATTCAGCCGCGATCTAATCGTAGGCACCGACTCAGTTTGCCCGGCTTCTTGTGCCCGGCTTGGGCCAGAATCCCCGCTGGCCGCTTGGGCCGGAATTTCCCGCTGGGCGACCGGACTTTTCTCAACGGCAACCGAGTCCTGTTGCTCCGGCTCCTTTTCTTCCGCTCGTTCCTCCCGGACCACTACTTTAGGCACGGTAATCTCCCGCGTCTTCTCCGCGATCTCCGCGATGACCTGCTGCTGTTTGGGCAATAGGCGCAACCCCGGCGGCTGTCCCTTGAGTTGCACCTTGCCCTGCCACCAGATCCACTTGTTGCTCTGCCGCACTTTGTCGCGCAATTCCTCGTTGGGCAGGTCGGAATCCGGCAGCAGAAAAAGCGCGTCGAGCACCATGTCGGGCTGGGGATAGAGGCCCAACCAGCGCCAGGGAATGCCTACTTCAAAGGTGTAGAGTTGCTCGCGCAGTGCCCCTCCGGCTTGTACGGGCACGAGTTCTGTAGGCTTCTGGCGCTGCATGCCCCCCCACAGATAGGGCGTGCCGTTGGCCGGACTTAGCCAGATGGTATGCCCCAAGGGCTGCTCGGGGCCGCGCAGGAAAATTTTTAGGTGATCGTAGTAAAACATCGCGTCCTTGCGCTCCCCGGATGGGCCGCGCCATTCGCTTTTGTCAGGGGGAATCTGTTGGGCATCTACGGTATCGTCAACTACCGCGGCCGCTACGTACACGTAGTCGGCGTCCCACATCAGGTAGAGGTCGGCCTCGTGATCTTCCGGGCCGGTAAAGGCCCCGCGAACGCCCACGCGCTCGCCCCCGGGGACTAGGCCGATGCGCTCGGGTGCTCCCCACTCGACTAATATTCCGTCGAGCGTTGGCTTGGGAGTTGCCGGTACCACGGCGACCGGCTCGGTGCCGCCAGTCCCCACGGCCATCAGGCTCGCCCACGCGGCCCAAGCAGCGCGCCGCATCCTCACTCGTCTTGGCGCAAGGAAGAGACGGCCCAAGCCGCGTCTGGGTCGTCCATGGCCACGGCCCGCACGCCGCCCGGTACAAATGACAACAACTCCTCGTAGCTGTCCTGCCGCTTGGCGTCGGGATAGATCCAATCGTGTAGGTAATACACCGCGTGTATCTTGGCTTGGAGGATTTCTTTGGCACAGCCAAAGCAAGGCCGCATCGTCGAATACAGCAGCGCTCCTTCGGTGGCGATGCCAAAGCGGGCCGCCGACAGCAGCGCATTTTGCTCGGCGTGGACGCAGATGCACAGATCGTAGTCCTTGCCCGAAGCGTATTGGTCGCGGTGGGCGCAGCGGTCGCAGCCGCCGTCGAGACAGTTGACCATGTTGTGCGGGGTGCCGTTGTACCCGGTCGAAATGATCCGGTCGTTTTGCACCAAGATGGCCCCAATGCGGTTGCCCGTGCAGTTGGCGCGCACCCGGACGGCCATGGCGATGCGCATGTAGTACTCGTCCCAATCGGGCCGCTCGAACGTGGCGATTCCCTTCCTCGACATGATTACTCAGTCACCTAGCTATTTCGTGCGGACGGTGCGGAATGCGGGTTGGTCGGAGAATAGTACGCCCGCTCTGGTAGCGGGTCAACCGCGACATAGTAGGGATGATCAATAAGCCAATCCCACTGGTATGAGCCGTTTGATCACCTCGGCCTCCCCTTCGACTTCTAGTCCGAGTAGGTAGAGGCCCGTCGGCAAAAGTGCCCCGCTGTCGTCGCGGCCATCCCAACGAATGCGCTGTAGGCCCGACTTCTGGCTGCCTGCCGCTAGGGTGGCGACCTTGCGGCCGTCGAGCGCGTGAATGTTCAATCGGATTGCCACGGTACGGGGCAGCCCTAAGAGGGCATACTCGATTTCCAACAGGTCGTTGACGTCGTCGCCGTTGGGCGTGATCACGGCGGTAGAGAGGCGCAGGTCGCGGATCTTCTCGGCTTGAGTGGTCGAGGAAGCAAGGACGCGCAGGGTATTGGTGGCAATGTCGCCGCTGACATCGCCACTCTGCACGGGCTGCGGCAGGCTCTGGGTCTGACTGTCGAGTACTTGGCTGTCGAAGGTCCAGGCAAAGTCGAAGACCTCGGCAGCGAAGACCACGCGGATCAACTCGTTGCGGCCGGCGTTTAAGCGCTCCGGCAAGCGTATCGTCAACTCGTCCTCACTTTCGACGACTTCGCTCGCCACCACTTGTTGCAAAGGGGTGCCCATTTCGAGGTGCTTGAACGCGGGTGGTCCGCCGGTGCGGATGCGCAGCGCGTCGAAGCCGGCGTCGCTGGCGGCAACCTCCGCTTTGACATCATAGACGAACTCCGTCATCGCGCCTATTTCTACTTCGGCAACGCCGCGCAGGGGCTGCGGATCGTCCGAGCGGGCCACTTCGCCGATGACGGAGGTAGCCAACGTTGGCGAGATTTCGATCCACAGGGAGTCGAGCCGCACGAAGGCGTCGAATTCTTCGCTGTTCAGCAAAATTTTTAGCTGTAGATGGGAGCCGGACCGCAGGCCGAGCGTTTGGCCCGACTCGAACGTCGGGACCGACCAGAAGGTCCAGTTGTCTTGGTCGTATTCGATTCCAGCGCGAATTCCCGGTTTGGGGCGCGTCGTCAGCGTCAAGGCTCCCCCTTGCCCATCGTTGACGTCGACCGCTCCGCTCGGATTTTTGAGCACGTCCTGGTAGCGTTGCTGCGACACCGGGATGCGGGTGCCCATGTCGGTGAATTCGTAGTAGATGTCCGGCTTGGGGTCAATGCCGGTGCGCGCCTCGACTTGGATTGAGACTGGGGCGTCAGGGGCCTCCACCGGCTCGCCATCCACCATCCGCAGCGGGGTCGCCGACCAAGAGAAGCGGCCGAAGTTGACCTTCTGCCCCAAGTCGAATATCTGCGTCTTGTATACCGCACGCAGGGGAACACCCTCGCCGAAGAGCTCGAAATCGCCGATGGTGCCCCGGTGGGCTTGGCCTTTGGCAAAAATTGCCTGTGACGATATTTGCAGAGCCTCGATCTGGGCGGCTTCAAGCGAGCGCGAAAGTCGGCGGATATAGCGGGCGAAGCGCACGTACTGGCGGGGAAACTGGTGCTGCACGACGGGGCGGAAATTTTCCTGTACGTCGGCGATCTGCTGCCATTCGTTCGGGTTATGGGCGGCGATGTAGAGTTCGTAGGCGGGTACGACATCTTCGCGCAGACTCTTGCCGTCCGAGCGATATCCCTGCGAGGGCGTGTAGAACCCGAAGGCGAAGACGGGCACTGGCACGGCTATGTCGAAGGTGAAGGTGCGGCCGTCGGGACTGCCGCCCGAAGAAGGCGCGAGATAGGACGTGCTGTCGCCGTCCACCAAGCGCAAATTGCCAGACACTCGCGGTCTTTCGCCATCGACGTAGCCCAGTTCGCGGGGAGTCCAACTGCCCCAGTTGGTCAGATAGGAAAAGACGGAGCGGTCGGGCTGTATGTAGATGGGCTGTATCGCCCCAGGCGTGGTAGTCTCATCGATCAGAATGGCGACTGAGTCGTGCTCGGCCCACTCCAAGCCGCTGCCGCCTAGCTGCCACAAGGCAATGTCAGCTTCTGCCGTGGTGATCCACGACGCGACCAGCCACAGCGAGATACGGACGTAGGTCATATGCCTCCCATTGCTGTGGGCCCTGCGGACGAGGATGGAGTTGCGCATGAGGTTTCCCTAGTTGAGCCGAGCCAATAATCCAATATAGGACGCGCAAAAGAGGTCTAACAACAAATAATTCTTCGCGCTAGGCCACTCCGATGGAAGCGTGGATCTGCGCGAACTTCCATGCGCCCGATTCCCGCTCCAATACGCCCGTCAAACGCAGGGATAGTTCCTCGTACTGACCCTTCCATTTGAGTCGCCACTGCTGCCGGGTGTAGAACCAAGCCACCGGACCGCGCTCCTGTACGTCGAGGTGCTCTGTGTCGATGGTGAAATCCTGGGTACTGGCGACGTGGTGGCGGTAGTACTGGGCAGCGAGTCCACCGCCCTCGACATATTCCCCCGGTTCCGTGCCGATTTTGACAAAGTGCTCGGCTGGAGAGATGAGCTCGATGAGTCGGTCGGTATCGCCGGTTGTCAACGCGGCGAAGTAGGCCTCGACCGTCTGGCGGGCGTTCACTGCACTCGCTCGTAGGGAATGGAGGCTTGGGGCACAGTGGCGATCTCCTCAGTGAATTTGCAGGTAGCGTAACTTCTTGCGGTCCGCAGCCGTCCGCAAGTTTGACAGCTAACGGCTCGCTTGTATAATTGAATTTCCCGCATCGCTTTCCTAGTGTCCGACGCCATGATCCGCATTCTGCTCGCTCTCTTCATCGCCGTTCCCCTCCGCGCCGATATCTACAACCGCCTCGGCGAGTTGACCCACCACCTGCGCTCGGGCGGAGTGCCCCGCGACGGCATCCCCGCCATGACCAATCCCCAGAGCGTTGCGCCAGAGGATGCGCACTATCTAGCGGATACAGATCGAGTCCTCGGCGTGGTCGCAAATGGTGCGGCTCGGGCCTATCCGCATCGCCTCGGTTGGAAGCACGAAGTCATTAACGACCAGCTTGGCGGCCAACACATTAGCGTCACGTTCTGCCCGCTGACCAGCACGGGACTAGTTTTTGACGCGACGGCCCCAGACTCAGCACAAATCGAATTCGGCGTCTCTGGCGTGGTGCTCAACAGCAACTTGGTGCTGTACGACCGCCGCGACGAGAAAACCCTGTACCCACAGATGATCTACGTTGGTATTAGCGGCGAATACAGAGGGCGACGTCTCCAGCTCTTGCCCGTAGTCGAGACGACTTGGGGCCTGTGGCGCGCGCTGCATCCGCACACCACGGTCGTTCAAGCGGCGACCGGTCTCGACCGCTACCCGGACTATATCCGCGCCCTGTATCCGCTCGATTCGTACGGCCATTACCCTTATGGCAATTATCGCAGCGACCATCGGATGATTATTTTTCCGCTGACTACCGCTCGGCCTAGCGATCGATTGTCGGCCAAGGAAATGGTCTTGGGGTTGCGAGTCGCTGGCGAGACCAAGGCCTATCCGTTCAGCAGGATGCCCAACAAAGCAGTCATCAATGATCGCGTTGGCGACCGCGCCGTGCTCGTGCTCTATCATTTAGCGACTGCCACCGCCATTCCCTACAGCCGCGTTGTCGACGGCCAGCTTTTGACCTTTCGCATCCTCAGCCGTACCGACGACCTTCGGCTGAGCTCAGGTCGAAGCCTGCCTTTGGCCTTTGCCGACGTAGAGACTGGCAGCGAGTGGAACATGCTCGGCGAAGCCCTTGCTGGCTCGCTCAAGGGAGCGCAGTTAGAGCAGATCCCAGCCTATAATTCGATGTGGTTTGGGTGGTCGGCCTACTGGCCGGATACCCGCTTGTGGAACGGCAAGGGCATCTTGCCGCCGCCCTAATTCTGACTAAGGAGCTTGGCTATGCACGAAGTCCCCAAAGGGAAAATTACTTGTATTGAAAAATGCGTGCTGCGCGGCACCCGACCGCGCTACATCGGCTTCAACGCCCGCATTCCCGCGCACGGATCGCAGATCTCGGACCCGGTCGTCCGGATCCGCACGGACGGCGGGGCGTGGGGCTTGGGTTGGTCCCGCATTGGCGAGGACGAGGCGTGCGCGCTGCTCGGCAAGGAGATCGGCGATCTTTTTCGACTCCCTGACGGCTGTCTGCCCGCGGGCCGCAACCTCGACCTGCCGCTGTGGGATTTGGTGGCGCGGATGATGGATTTGCCGCTGTACCGCTTGCTCGGCGCGCGCGGCAAACGCGAGGTCGAAGTGTACGACGGCTCGGTCTATATCGACGATTTGGACGCCACCGATGAGGAACAGGTCAAAGACATCTTCCGCGGCGAAGTAGAAACTGGCCATGAGCACGGCTATTTGCACTTTAAGATCAAGGTCGGCCGCGGCGCGCGCTGGATGCCCACGGACGCGGGCCTCAGGCGCGACGAGTTGGTCATTCGCACAGTGCGCGAAGCCGCCGGCCCGCAGGCCAAGGTGCTCATCGACGCCAACATGGGCAATACGCTCAACACGGCTATCGCCCTGTTGGATGCCTGCGCGGATGTGGGCATCTATTGGTTTGAGGAGCCTTTTGCCGAAGACGCTCCGCTCAACCAAGCGCTCAAGGAGCACATCGTCGCCAATGACTGGGACACGCTGGTGGCCGATGGGGAATTTGCGCCGCCGCCGTACTTTTTTGACCTAGTAGAGAAGGGATTTATCGATGTGGTGCAGCACGATTTTCGCGCCATGGGGCTGACGTGGTGGCGGAGCACATCGGCGCGGCTAGAGCAGTGGAATGCGCTCTGCGCTCCCCACTGCTGGGGGTCTTACATTGAGCGCTTTCACCACGCCCATTTCGCCGCTTCGATTCCCAACTTCTGCCTGCTCGAAGCCGCACCGGCTGCCATGCCCGGGCTAATCACCGACGGCTGGCGGCTCGCCGACTCCATCCTACACGTGCCCGACACGTCCGGCGCAGGTCTCGACATCGATCCGCGCATCTTTGCACAGGGGATGGAGGACCGAGAGGGGTTTAGGGTGGTGATTTGAGGTGGAAAAGTAAAGAATAGGGAGGCGAAAATCGCAGTTATGCATATCTTTGTACAATCCCCTCTATCCCCTGCTGTTTTTCTGTCCTAAATACGCTGTAAGTGAGGAGGAGTGTGCGATGACAGACGATCTTCATATCAACCCGTTCGAGAAGATCGACACCAATAAGGTCGCGGAAGAGCTGCATATCGTAGAAGATAGCCAGCGGAACGCGAGGCGGGGACGGCCGGCATTAGACAGTGCGGAAGACGACCTCGACCCCACGGAGCGCAAGGTTATCGGGCTAATCGAGAGCGCTCAGGCGCAGGCACAGCAGGTGTGCGAGAGCGAGCTAAAGGCGTACAGAGAGCGTCTCGTCGCGCTAGATTTTCGGGAACAGCTAAGCTCTATTGACATTGAAACGGCCAAGCAACGAGCGGAATTCGATCAGCACGTTGATAAGGCCATAGTGGAGTTGAGCAGAGAACAACAGGGTTTGCGCCGCAAAAAAGAGGACATGCAGCAGTTTAAGGAACAAAATGGCCTCCACCGCGAGCCGCAGCCCCGCAGTTGGGACGATAAGATATTTAACATCGGCATCATCGCCGTACTCTTTCTCATTGAGACATTTGGCAATGCCTCCTTTTTGGCAAAGGGCAACGAGTTTGGGTTGTTCGGCGCGTACACGGAGGCGGTTGTCATCTCGTTTGTCAATCTTGGTCTCGCCTTTTTGCTCGGCATCCTCGTCACCAATTTCAATCACATCCACTGGGGCAGACGCTCCGTGGGCATTATCAGCGCCGCGGTGTTTATAGTCTTTGCGTTATTTTTTAACCTAATGGTGGCTCACTATCGGGAAACGACGGGCACGGTGCTCGACGAAGGGGGCAAACTCGCTATTTCCGCTTTTGGCGAGAATCCATTGGGTCTAGGGGACTTCCAATCGTGGATCCTGTTCTTCATGGGATTCCTCTTTGCGATTATTAGCTTTATCGATGGCATCCTGTGGGATGATCGCTATCCGGGTTACGCCAAGTGCGCGCGCGTATTCGCGGAGGCCGACGACGCATACAACGAATTCTATCAGGCCTGCCTAAAGGGATTGAAGAAAACATCGGATGAGGCGGTGCAGGCGCTGGAAAACATCAAGCAAAACATTCTGCTCGCTGGACGACAACACGATTCTATCATCGACGACCATCGCCGCCTTATCAAATCGTTCGACGACCATCTAGAGCACCTAGAGCACGCGGGGAACCACTTGCTCCAGCTCTACCGGGATACCAACCGGGCGATGCGAGACGGCGAAGCGCCAGAGCGATTCAAGAAGCCTTGGAGCATAGTGAAAACGCCAGTAGATACCAGCTTGCCGAAGGCCATGCTGACGCGCGAGGAGATCTTGAAGATTACCAGCGCGGCGGAGGTAAAAATTGATAATGGCGTCGCAGAACTACACAATCAGTACGATATGGGCAGCGAGGAATTGAGACCGTTGGCTCCGCATCGGCGGCAGCCGGATAGCCCGAGGGGCGATCAGGACGAAGATTAATGAGTGTAGGTAAGCTATCGAATAAAACGATAGCAGGCGGTGCGATGATCGCGGGGGTCATCGCGATCTTGCTCGTTGTTGTGGTGCTAAAGCCGCCTTCAGTCGAGCGCGATCCAAAGACCCTGTGCCGGTCGGAGGGCCCCTCGGCGATTACGGCGATCCTGCTCGATCGCACGGATTCGTTCATGCCCACTACCAAATCCGATCTGGAGACGCGGATCTGGAACCTGCTCGATGAGATCGAGGAAAATCACGAGATCAGTCTTTTTGCGGTGGACCCTACGCATGGCGGGAGCCTCGACCCGATCATCAAGGTCTGTAGCCCCGGCGACCCGAAAAACGTCGATCATCTCACGCAATCCGAAGCGATCATTCGGCGCAACTGGCAGCAGAAATTTCGCGCTCCTTTAGAAGAGGAACTTAGAAAGCTGCTCACCAATAAAGAGGCGAAATCGTCACCGATCATGGAGTCGGTGCAATCGGTTGCCATAAAGCATTTCCAGAGCACCAAGCGGCGCGATGTGCCGCGTCGTCTCATCGTCGTTTCGGATCTCCTGCAGAACAGCGACGCGATTTCTTTTTACAAGGATGAGCCGGATTTCCAGCGCTTCCACGACAGTCCTCAAGCCCGAGGGCTAAACCCGGATTTGCGGGGCGTCGAGATCGAGCTATGGCTCATTCAGCGGAAGCAACGGCAGCAGGGAGACGGCGAAGCCGTGTTGCAATTCTTCCGCTCTTGGCTGGCGGAACACGGAGGCCGAGTGCGGGCGTCCGTGCGGACTTCGGGCATAAACGACTGACGCATGTCCGCTCAGCGTTCCAACCATCTCGGCAAGCGAATTTCCGCAGACTGCTGCCAAGCCGTCAGGTAGAGTGAGGCGGTAAAGTGCACCGAGGTGCGGGCCAAATCTAAGGTCAAGGCGCGCACGCGGGCGTCGTTCTCGTCTTCCCAGTGGCCCCACAGCGCGTACACTTCTTCCACCCGCCAGTTGCTTTTCTTGATCCGGCCAGTGATGGCCTTCATCAGCGAATCAAAGGCTGTAACGTCCTGCTCGGCTGCCAACTCCTCGGGCGCAAAGTCGAGCCGCTCCACCGCTGAATCCACCTGTTCGTGGATGCCCTTGCCGATAACCGTGCCGTCCGCTTGCGTCTTGCCGTCGAAATTCAGGGTCGTGTGCAGGGGCTGACAGATGTCTTGGGCATAGTGGGCGAGCATGCCTGCATAGACGAGGCACTTCTGTTGAATCGCCTCGTTTTCCGGCCACTGGCGATGCTCGGCAAAGGCCACTGCTAGCCGCTCAGTCCACTCGGCGACGGCGTAGGGGGCCATTCCGACTCGCGGTGGGTCTAGCTGTAGCTCGAAGCACAGGGTGATAAAGTCAAAGCGCTTCTCCGGAATTGCGCGTCCTCCAAGGTATTCTATATCGAAATAGTGCTCTCCATGTTCGGCGTGGCTCAGCAAAGGAGTGCGGCGATTCTTAAACAGATCTGGATCGAAGACCGTATGGCTGGGAATGTCGCCGCCTTGGCGGAAGAAAGCTGGCATTTCCTCCGGCAGGGCTAGCACCGCCGCCTCGGTCAGAATTCCGTGTCCATCCCCCCACCAAGCCTGGGCTGGAACGGCCACTAAGCTGGCGACGACTGTAAGCCATGTTGCGCGGATCGTTCTCATTGGTTCACTATCCTTTCTTTATGCAAATTACACGAAGGTTCCTAAGTAGGCCTCCAACAACTCTCAACCACAAGGATATCTATGAAACTCTCGCTCTCGGTCCGCGTGGCCGAAAAATTCCTCGCCAAGCGCGAAGCCAATATGACGCTTGAGCAATTGGCCGCCCTCGCCACCGACCACGGGTACAGCGGGCTGTGTATGCGCGCCTCGCAAGTGGGCGTCCACAGCCCGCCAGAGACGGTTGCCGCGGCGCGCGACCTGCTCGACCGCTACTCGCTAGCTGTCTCCATGCTCACCGGCGACTTCCCCATCCCCGAAAACTCCGATCAAGGGCCGGATGCCCTCCGCAATATAACGCCCTATCTCGATCTCGCCGAACAGCTCGGCGCTCCGCTGCTGCGCGTCTGTCTGAAGACGGACGAAGATATCGCTTGGGCGCGCCGGGCCGCGGATGAAGCCGCCGAGCGCGATCTGCGCCTAGCGCACCAGTGCCACACCCGCAGTCTCTTCGAGGAAATCGACCGCTCGCTGCAAGTTTTGGCGAGCATCGGCCGCGCCAATTTTGGCCTGATCTACGAACCAGCCAACCTGGAGTTATGCGGCCAGCCTTATGGGCTGGATACCATCCGCCGCTTCGCACCGCACCTATTCAATGTGTATCTGCAAAATCACGTCTTGACCGCCGATGGTCCAGACGCGCTCGAGACGTGGTGCCGCGGCGAGGTGCGGTTTCGCCAGATCCCCTTGTGGGAAGACGGGGGTATTAGCTTCCCGCCGCTGATGGATGCGCTGCACGCGGTCGGCTACGAGAGTTATGTGACGGTCCATCAGGCTTCGGCCGACCTAGGCACGGAAGCTGCGGTCCGCGAAAGCGCCCGCTATCTCAAGCGGCTGTTGGCGGCCAATTGACGACGGCTAGGCGTACCTTGATATTTAAATGTTTGTTCGCAAACCCTTTCACAAGTAGGAAAAAGGAGAACCATCATGGCTGTCCGACTCGGCGACGAAGCCCCGGATTTCAGCGCGGAAACCACCGCGGGCCCGATCAATTTTCACGAATGGCTCGGCGATTCTTGGGGGGTGCTCTTTTCCCACCCCGCCGACTTCACCCCGGTCTGCACCACGGAGTTAGGTGTAGTGGCCAACATCGAAGAGGAGTTCAAAAAGCGCGGCGTCAAGATCATCGCCTTGAGCGTCAACTCGGTTGACGACCACGAAGGCTGGATCTCCGACATCAACGAGACCCAAAACGCCAATCTCGCCTTCCCGATGATCGCCGATCCCGACCGCAAGGTTTCCGAGCTCTACGACATGATCCACCCCAATGCGCTCGACAATATGACCGTGCGCTCGGTTTTTGTCATCGGCCCAGACAAAAAGGTCAAGCTGACGCTGACGTACCCGGCCTCGACCGGCCGCAACTTCGACGAGATTTTGCGCGTGATTGACTCGCTGCAACTGACGGCTAATTACTCGGTCGCCACGCCAGCCAACTGGCAAGACGGCGAAGACTGCATCGTGGTCCCGGCCCTCTCAGACGAGGAAGCTACCGAGAAATTTCCCCAAGGCTTTACGGCAGTTAAGCCCTACCTGCGCGTCACGCCGCAGCCCAATAAGTAAGCGATATGAATTTAACTAGGCTGGTTGGGACGGGTGCGTTGCTCGCGCTGATGTGGTGCGCGGCGGCCGTTGCGGAATCCCTGACTGTGGTGTCTTGGGGTGGTTCGTATGCGCGCGCCTGCGTAAAAGGCTATCACGAGGCGTTTACAGAGGAGACGGGCATTGAAGTTCGCTTGGAGGACTACAACGGCGGCCTCGCCCAATTGCGCGCCCAAGTGGATGCAGGGGCCGTGCATTGGGACGTGATAGACATGGAACTCGCCGATGCCATGACCGGCTGCGACGAGGGCCTCCTCGAAGTGCTGGACTTTGAGATGCCTCCCGGGACGAACGGCGAATCGCCCGAGGACGACTTTTACCCGGAAACTATGGGCGAGTGTGGCGTTGGTACGTTGTTTTATTCGACCGTCTATGCGTACCACGCGGAGCATTTTAAGGAGCGCAAACCAGAGACCATTGCCGATTTTTTCGACCTTGAGGCGTTCCCGGGCCGGCGCGGGATGCGGCGCGTGCCGGCCGTCAATTTGGAGTTCGCCCTGATGGCCGACGGAGTACCTCGGGACGAGGTGTACGCCACGCTCGACACGCCTGAAGGAGTCAGTCGTGCCTTCCGCAAGCTCGACACCATCAAGGATCAGGTGGTTTGGTGGGAGGCTGGCGCGCAGCCGCCGCAGATGCTTGCCGATGGCGAAGTGGTGATGACCACCGCGTACAACGGGCGCATCTTCAACGCGCAGATTTTGGAAAAGCAGCCGTTTACTATCGTCTGGGACGGTCAAGTGTTAGACACGGGCCAGCTCGTAATCGCGGCGGGTGCGCCGAATTTAGAGGCCGCGCGCAAGTTCCTCGCCTTTGCGGCGCGGCCGTCGGCCATGGCCGGCGTAGGCCGCTACATCGCCTATGCGCCGACGCGGCGCTCGGGTATGGATCTGATCTCGGTCCACGCCGAGACCGGCGAGGAAATGGCCCCGCACATGCCGACGTATCCAGCCAATGCGGCGGGCGCACTGAACAACGACTGGCGCTGGTGGAGCGACAACATGGACGAGATGAACGAGCGCTTTAGCGCTTGGCTGGCGCGCTAGCAGCGGGAAAGGTTGTTCGACAGCGGGCCGGGGCGTCTTTGCCTCGGCCCGTTTTTTATAATTCGGCGAAAATGGCCTCTATGTCAGCCGTTTTCTTCCACTTGGCGAATTCTTTGTCCATCTTCGGCGACCACTTGCGGTCCACTTCCCCGGGCGTGTAGCGGCCGTCGGCAATGCTCTTCTTGCCCCAATAGTCGCGCAGGCGGGTGTTTTCGGAGGACTCCACGACCTCGCGGGCGTATTGCGGCGGCACGAAAATCACGCCGGTGGGGGTCGCCAGCACGATATCGCCCGGCATACAGGTCGCCTCACCCACTCGCACCGGGCCGTTGATTTCGGCCATGGTCACCTCGCCAATAGCCGAGGGATGCAGCCCCTTGCAGAGCACGTTGATCGGCAGTTGGCGCACGCGGTGATCGTCGCGGATGCCGCCATCGACGACTAGGCCCGTACCGTCGGTGTTGGCGGCGATCGCCGTGCCGAGGTTGTCGCCGATGAAGGTCCCGCGCAGAATCTTGCCGAACAGATCGACTACTAATACGTCGTTGGCGACCAAGGTGTCGATGACCCAGCTATTCTGGCCGCCGATCCGCCCGTGCCGCTCGCCTTCGGCATTCACGACGTCGTTGAAGTCGGGCCGATGCGGGATGTAGCGGGCCGTTACCGCGCGGCCGACTAGCACGCGATTTGGATGCAGGTTGATCCAGTCGCCTTCGAACTGAAACGAATGTCCCTTGCCCATCAGTACGCCCCAGGCTTCCTCAATGGTCACTCGCTTCATCCGCTCGACGACATCGTCGTCAACTTTGGGCCGCCCGTTGCGAAAGCGCGGGCCTGAATACGCGCTCGTTATGCTCTTTATTTTGCTAGGTGCGTTGAGTTCGAACGCCATGATCGCTCCTTGGAAAAGGATAAAAAAATGGCCGCGCATCCTTTGCGGACCGCGACCAAGCTAATACATCTCGTCCGAGCGTCAACCCGGCGGAAGGGTGGAATGGTTAAAAGGGCAGGTCATCGTGGTTGGGGCCGGCTGCGGGGGCAGCGGCGAGTTCATGGCCGTTGCCGTTGACCTCGGCAGCTTCGGCGACTCGCTCTGCGCCGAGCATTTTCATGGTGCTGGCGACGATTTCGGTGGTCTGGCGCTTCTGGCCCTGCTGATCTTCCCAAGAGCGCGTTTGCAGCTTGCCCTCGATATAGACCTTGCTGCCCTTTTTTAGGTACTGACCAGCGATTTCGGCGAGGCGCCTCCACAAGACGATGCGGTGCCACTCGGTGCGTTCTTGGCGCTGTCCGTCCTTGTCGTTCCACGATTCGCTGGTGGCCAAGCTGAAGTTGGCGACCTGAGCGCCGCTGGGGGTAAAGCGGGTCTCGGGATCGGACCCTAAGTTGCCGATGAGTAAAACCTTGTTAAGACTCGACATATTACTGCTCCTCTCGGTTGTGCAGGCTGCGATAGTCCTGCGTCCATTCGCTGCGCTGACGACGCTTGCGCGCTTGGGGCGTCTCGATGCCGTAGCGGCGACAGAGGCGGCTGAAACTGCCCGGGGCAATGCCCAAGGCCGAGCCGGCGTCGTGGTTGCTGGCATAGATCCGCGCGGCGCGTTCGATGCGGTCTTTGGCGATAGGCGGCATGAGTTTCTCCTTTTGTGCGAGATTAAGTGAGATAGCGGAAAACGGGAAAGCTCCAGACGACGAAGATCGCTCCTGTGCACATTGGCCCTAGCCGGCTCACTTGGCGCTGGGCGCGCTTGTTTTTGCTCAGTTCGCGCAAGGCGTGAAATGCAAAAATTGGGTTCATTGCTCTGCTCTCCTGTGGCCAAGGGCTATTAGTTGAGAAGCGGCTTCACTGCGAATACAAAGAGGCTGACGAGGGCGTACATCAGACCCTGACTGATAATCTCGCGTCGCATGTGGTTTTGCTCCTTGCGATGAGGTCCGTGGTACTCAGTTTTCCAGCGCAAAAAAGGTCCTTTTTCACTTCGATTACCTGCACAAAAAGATAGTAAACATTTGTGTATAAGTCAAGAAATTTCCCCCCTTTTTTCGCCTCCTTTTACGGGGTTTTTCTCATCTAACCAAAAAACAATAACTTATTGATATAAAAAAACTTTTTCAGTTTAATAAAATTCTATTAAAGAGCAATAAAACGAGAGATATTATGGTCTGCGAACGCGGTAGTGCCACGCAGTGCTTCGTTTGTTAGATTATGGGCACTGATGGCACAACGGCTACGAGCCTACGAGAAAGGAGAAAAGCCATGAGTACAGTACTCGTTCACATTGGCGTCCGGGCTACGGACCTCGAAAAGACCATTCGCTTTTGGCGCGACGGCCTCGGCCTGCCTGTGGTCTCGACCCACGGGAGTTGCTACGACCTCAGCGATGGCCACCACAACTTCCGGGTCTTCCAGCACAACGGCCCGGATCGCCCGGCCCACGTCAGCGGGATGCTCGACTATCTGCACATTGGCGTGCGGGTGCCCGACCTCGAAGAGACCGGCCGCCGCCTATTGGATATGGGTTACGAGATTTTTTCCGATGGTTTGGGCGGCAAGGAGCCGATCGATGTCCACGACATCCGCGAAGGGGCCTTCAAGGTCGAAGACCCCGACGGTATTACCGTAGATGTGACGGCCAGCGACGATCAATGGCCTGGTGCGGTCCTCAAATAGTCCGACTACATCCCAATCCTTATCCCTAATCGAGAGGATCTAATGCCAGCTAAAAAGACCAACGTCATTCTCTTCGGCATCGACAGCCTGCGCGCCGATCACATGAGCTGCTATGGCTACCACCGCCAGACCACACCCCACATCGACCGCTTTGCCGCCGATGCTGTGCTCTTTGAGAAGAACTACTCAGCCCACATTCCCACGACTTCGGCCTACGCCTCCATGCTCACCGGCCTCGACTGCTTCGGCACGAGCGTCGTGGCCCTGCGCCACCGCGGCGGCTTGCCCAGAAAAATCCGCACCCTACCCGAGATCCTCCGCAGCAACGGCTACAACACCTCGTGCGTGGGATTCTCGGGCAACCCCAGTTCGCGCGGCTTTAACCGCTATTTGGACTACCCGGGTTGGGGATCCTTTGCCGAGGGCCGCAGTCCCAAAGCCGAAAACCTCAACCAAGTCGCCATTCCCGAGTTGGAACGGCTGGCGCGCTCGAAGAAGCCCTTCTTCCTCTTCTTGCGCCACATGGATCCGCACGCCCCCTATCTGCCGCCGGCTCCCTTTGAGCGGATGTTTTACAGCGGCAATGAATTCGACCCCAAAAACAAGAGCATGGAGCCGGTGTTTAGCTTCAAGCCCTTCTGCGACTTCTTCGCCGATTGGATGCCGCCCGGAGTGCGCGACCGCCACTATGTGGACGCCCAGTACGACGGTGCCGTCGCCTATATGGACGCCTGCATTCAGCGCATTCTCACCCGCGTCGAAGAGCTGGGCTTGGGCGACAATACCTTAATCGTCATCAACGGCGACCACGGCGAGACTCTGTACGAGCACGAGTGCTGGTACGACCACCACGGCATGTACGAAAACACGCTGTACGTGCCGCTGATCATCCGCCTACCCGGCAAGTTGCCTGCGGGCAAGCGCGTCGCGGGCACCACGCTGCACCAAGACTTGGTGCCCACCGTGCTCAAGCTGCTCAACATTCGCACGGACATCGCATTCGACGGCCGGTCGCTGCTGCCGCTGATCGCGGGCCAAAGGGCTTCCAACTATTCGGATTTTTATATCACGGAATGCACTTGGATGCGCAAGCACGGCTGGCGCACCCCGGAGTGGAAGCTGATCGTCGCGCTAGAGCCAGATTTCCACTTCAAGCCCGAAGTCGAGCTCTACAATTTGATCGCCGATCCGCTGGAGTTGAAAAACTTGGCCAAAAAAGAGCCGGGGATCGTTGCCGCGCTGAAGGAGCGGATGGAGGCGTGGATCGCCAAGCGCGAGCGGGAGACGGGCGAGATTAACCCGATGTACACCAATTTGCAATGGCACGGCGCGAAGACGCACGAGGGGCCGTTCGAGACTTCGCAACAGGCGTACGACACCTTGCACATCGGTTCGGTGGGTGCGGCAGATAAATTGCAGGCGGGTAACAAAAAGAAATAGTAGCAGCGCCATGCGTTCTTGTGCAGGTTGCGCCCAGTCCCATATTGTCTAGGAGTGGGCGCAACCTATAGAGGGGAATGCACTATGACCACACAGCCACAAAGCCGCGCCTTTACGGTCGGCAAATGCGACCGCATGGTCGCAGCCGACATTCTCACCGAGGAGGATCGCGTTGAGCTTATCGCCGCTCGAAGACGTCCTTTT
The DNA here is from genome assembly GCA_965116675.1 of Candidatus Latescibacterota bacterium. Classification (GTDB taxonomy): domain Bacteria; phylum Latescibacterota; class UBA2968; order UBA8231; family UBA8231. The sequence continues at coordinate 2,927,849 of OZ220721.1, read as the reverse complement.
ACGGTCGGCGAATACTACCGCATGGCCGAGGCGGACATTCTCACCGAGGAGGATCGCGTTGAGCTTATCGCCGGGCAGATCGTCGCCATGAGTCCCATTGGCAGCCGCCACGCCGCTTGCGTCGATCGACTCAACGGCTTATTGCATCGCCAGCCAGAACAGGCCTTCATCGTACGAGTGCAAAGCCCCATCGCCCTCGACGCGTACTCTGAACCGGAACCCGATCTCGTGCTGCTCCGTCCCCGCGTCGACTTCTACGCAGAGGCCCATCCGTCGGCAGCCGATGTGCTGCTGGCTGTCGAAGTTGCCGACACGTCCGCCGACTACGACCGCGAGGTCAAGCTACCTCTCTACGCTCAAGCTGGTCTTCCCGAAGTGTGGCTGATCGACCTGCAAAAAGGCCGCATCGAAGTGTTCGCCCAGCCCCAAGGCCGCGCGTACCAACAGCGCGTCGAAGTCACAGCCGACGCTACTCTCACCTCGCCGACAGTAGCCGACCTAGAGCTGGCAGTCGCCGATGTATTGGGGGAATGACTATGACCACACAGCCGCAAAACCACGCCTTCACAGTCGGCGAATACTACCGCATGGCCGAGACTGACATTCTCACCGAGGAGGATCGCGTTGAACTCATTGCCGGGCAGATCGTCGCCATGAGTCCCATTGGCAGCCGCCACGCCGCTTGCGTAAAACGCCTCAATTTGTTGCTGGGAAAAATGGTCGGGGATTCCCTGCTGATCGGCGTCCAAGACCCCATCCGGCTCGACGCGTACTCGGCCCCCGAACCTGACTTAGTGCTACTCCGTCCCCGCGCCGATTTCTACGCGGCGGCCCATCCATCGGCAGCCGATGTGCTGCTGGCTGTCGAAGTTGCCGACACGTCCGCCGACTACGACCGCGAGGTCAAGCTGCCGCTATATGCTCAGGCCGGTATTCCCGAAGTGTGGCTAATTGACCTGCAAGCGGGTCACATTGAGATGTACGCCCGGCCCCAAGGCGACGCGTACCAACAGTGCGTCGAAGTCGCTGCCGACGCTACTCTCACTTCGCCGACGATCTCCCATCTCGCATTGGCGACCGCTGATTTGTTAGGCTGACGTTACGCTCCCTCTGCCCACGCCCAATCCAGCCACGGGACCAGCGCCTCGATGTTGTTGGTTTCCACCGTCGCCCCGCCCCAGATCCGCAGACCAAGCGGCGCGGCGCGGTAGCCGTTGATGTCGTAGGCGACGGCCTCGTTGTTGTGCAGGTTGTGCCCATTCCTATATTGCTTAGAAGTAGTAGGAGTGGGCGCAATTTCATTAGGGGAAATACCCTATAACGTATATAGCCGCAAGGCCGCATTGACGAATATTACCGCATAACCGAAATAGACATCCTTCTCTCCAACTCTAATAGGATGATAATAATATATTGAAATACCTATGATTAATACGGATCAAATCAACACAGTACGAGCAATTCACGAACTGCTTGAGGAAGTAGCCTGTTCTGACAGAAGACTTGTCTATTGGATTGGCGCAGGAGCAAGTGCATGGGCTGGTTATCCGCTTTGGAAAGATCTCTCTGAAACGGCCCATCAAGCTTTCTCACGTTATGAACCAGGTTACAATGCTCAATATGGGTTGGACCTTCTACGAACGGGTGATTACCCGACTTTCTTTGAAAAAATAAAATCTGCTTCTCCTCAGAGATACCGTCGATTAATTAAGGATCAATTTACAATACGGAAACCTAGAGCCGTTTATAGCAGGTTTTTATCAGCCATCTCTGCGGTTCAACCAGTCCGTCTTGTCACCACAAATGTTGACGAGATGCTGGAAAACAGCTTAGAAAGCGTACAGACAGTACAACGAGATGATATTGAGCAAATTTTGGATCTTAATGCTTCAGATAAGTCATACCTGCTCAAGTTGCATGGTAGTGTTTCAGATATTAAATCAGTAGTTTTTACCAAGTCTGATTACGATACTCTTTGGTCTAATTCTCGTGTTCCTGATATCCTCTCTAAGGTAGTCGTCGAGTCCTCGTTAGTATTTGTCGGGTACAGCTTGCAAGACCAGTCAGTAGTAGAGCTTCTTGAGCGGTCAGATCAACTCCGTAGTCTTCTTGGCGATGGCCCCCACTTCGCAATACTTCCTCAACATAATACTCAATTACCTTCAAGTGTAAGGGTAATCGAATATAAACCGATACCTCATAAAGATCACCGAACCTCAATAACCATAATTGAGGAATTAACTGCAGCACGAAAAAGCCAATCTCCTGAAAATAAACCACAAGAAACAGCTTCAAATTTAATAAGCGCACACCTACTCTTTGATATATTTCCTCCAGGAACTTGGAGTACTTCATCTACTGCGGAGGCGACCTCTGGCTCTGGTGATGAAATTTCTGTAATTAATGGACTAGGCTTTAAAAGCGATGAACTAGCTACTCGACAATCAACTGCTCTAAATGATTTGCTAGTTGGTCTCACTTGTTTTGACATTGTTTATGCTCCGTTCACCGCGGTCACAAGACTAATTAAATTACTTGGTGAGCCGCTCTTTATGCATCTCGTGAAGAACGATGAACTTCGTTTTATTGATTGGGAACGAAAGTTGGTTCTAGTATTCAGATCTAAGGACACCTTGAGGCGAGGTGAACTCAATCTCATTACAGTATACGATCACAAAAATGGACCTCCTCTTCAAGCCATAGATCACCTAAGACGTTGGCTTAAACCTCAAACTGGAAAGGAGTCTCAAGTAGAAAAAACCGTCGAAATCGTAGCAAACCAAACTATAACTATTAAACAAGAACAAGAACAAGAAATTGTTGGTCGTACTAGATCATTACTTATCAGTCCACGTATTAGGAATATGCTTGGCGTGAGCGGAGGAGCTCCTTTAGAAGCCGTCTGAAAACTATATTTTTCACTTGATCCGTTTGAGTAGCAAATGGATCATGGCAATCTGAATCAAGGCTTCACTATGGCGGGTCAATACTTCATAATCTCTCGCATGACGCCGAAAATTCATCAACCACGCCAAAGTACGCTCGACGACCCAACGACGTTTGAGTAAGGTAAATCCAGGGCCCTGTTTGGCGACGACTTCCAAGTCGATCTTGTGTGTCCTTTTTAGATCAGCTACCCACGTTCGGATGGCCTCGCCTTGATAGCCTCCGTCAACCCACAGTTTGCGTAAGCGGGGTACGTCGGGGCTACTATAGCGGGTCAACACCTGCTTGAGGCCGTCGCGATCATCGACATCGGCGGCGGTGACGACCACTGCTCTAAGCAAACCCATGGTGTCAACCAACAGATGACGCTTGCGTCCTTGGATCTTTTTGCCGGCGTCATACCCGGTTGTTTTACCTTGGGTTGCCGTCTTGATCGTCTGACTATCGATACAGCCGGCCGACGGCTGAGATACCCGGTCGTTGAGGCGGCGCTCTCGTTGGGTGAGTTGATCCAACACCTGGGGCCAGACCCCTTGCCGACTCCAGCGGCGAAAGTAATCATACACGGTTTTCCACGGCCCAAAACAACCAGGCAACAAAGCCCAAGGACACCCCGTCTTGGTCAGATACAAAAGGCCGTTGACGATCTGGCGTCGATCCCGCGGAGGCCGACCCGGACCGTTCGGCCACCACCTCGAAGGCGGCAGTAACGGTTGGATCTGCTGCCATTGCGCATCGGTTACATCGGTGGCATATTGCCTACTAGGCGTACTCATCATACAAGCCTTTCTATTCAGAGTTTGTCGTGAAACCTGAATATGGCTCGATGAGTACGCCGGTTCAAATGCAGACCACAGCATGGGTTTTCAGACGGCTTCTTAGATCAGATTACACAGTGGAACACATTTCCAGTTCTTCGCCTTGGTCATGTAGTTAAAATTGGTACTGTATGTAATTTATTAGGCCTCGCTTCTGCCAAATTAGACTTTGGTTCTAGTGGTTTAGCAGGGCCAGCTTTTGCCACATCTTTTGGTCAAGAATGGTCTGATTCAGTTGCAAGTTATGTTTTGTGTGGCACTTTCTCAGAAGATCTCGGTAGGTTAGCAGAATCCGATCCAGCGTTCATTGAAGCAGTGCTCAAACTCCGCGAATCCGCTGCAGGCTTAAGCCTACGCGAGGAGGTGATGAGACAAATTGCGGCCTCTGAGGGAGCTGAGGTTAGCGCTTCTGTGAATGCAGGTCTTAGGCGACTTTTGCCAAGTAGTGTCATGGATCAGGCACGGCGTCAGTTCGTTAATCTATATGTCAGTCCTACAAATCTTCAGCAACCGATAGCGATGCTTTGGAATGATGCACGTTCAGCGGACCAAGCGTTGCGTTTATGGCGCGAACGAAGTCTACGCGAATTGAATGAAATATGCCGTAAAGCCGGTATTTCTCAATATGATCCATGTCCTTGTGGTTCTGGAGAGAAGTTAAAATTCTGCTGCGAAGAGTCGTTGAGATCTAATTTACAGAATTAACAGCTTTCGGAGGCTACAAACGGTAGCCTTTGCCAATTCTCATCTCCCGCCTTTTATCTCCGCAAACGCCCAATCTAGCCACGGGACTAGCGCCTCGATGTCGCTGGTTTCCACGGTCGCCCCGCCCCAGATCCGCAGGCCGGGGGGCGCGGTGCGGTAGCCGTTGATGTCGTAGGCGACGCCTTCGTCCTCCAGCTTGGCGACGAGTGCTTTGACCTTTGCCCGCTGGGCGTTCTCGGTTAAGCCGGCAAACCACGGATCGGCGATCCGCAGGCAGATTGACGTACTAGAGCGAATCGCTGGGCGCACAGGTAAAAACGCGATCCACTCGCTTGCGGCTTCCCACTGCTCTAGCACCGCGAGGTTGGCCTGCGTGCGCCGCACGAGTTCGGGCAAGCCGCCGATGCTTTCGGCCCAGCGCAGCCCGTCGAGCGCATCTTCCACGCACAGCAGGGAGGGCGTGTTGATGGTGTCGCCCTTGAACAGGGCCTCGTTGAGTTGACCGCCTTGGGTCATGCGAAAGAGTTTGGGCACGGGCCAAGGCGGCGTGAAGCTGAGGAGCCGCTCGACCGCGCGCGGGCTGAGGATGAGCATTCCGTGCGCGGCCTCGCCGCCCATGACCTTTTGCCAAGAGTAGGTTACTACGTCGAGCTTTTCCCAGGGCAGTTCCATGGCGAACACTGCGGACGTCGCGTCGCAGATGGTCAGGCCCTCGCGGTCGGCGGCAATCCACTCGCTGTGGGGCACCTTCACCCCAGAGGTCGTACCGTTCCACGCGAAGACCACGTCGCGGTCGCAATTAACTTGGGACAGATCGGGTAGCTCGCCGAAATCCGCGTCGAAGACGCGCACGTCCTCCAGTCGCAGGTGCCGAGTAATGTCCGTCACCCAGCCCTTGCTGAAGCTCTCCCAAGACAGGACATCGACGCCGCGTGCGCCGAGCATGGACCATAGGCACATTTCCACGGCACCTGTATCCGAACCCGGCACCACGGCCATGCGATAATTAGCCGGGACGCCGAGCAGCGCACGCGACCGCTCGATAACTTCTTGTAGCTTGGCGCGTCCGACTGTGGCGCGGTGCGAACGTCCTACGGCCGCGTCTTTTAGGGCCGCAAGATTCCACCCCGGTCGCTTGGCGCAGGGGCCGGAGGAAAAACAAGGGTTCTGCGGTTTGACTGCTGGCTTGGTCATCTATTCGGTCCGCGCCAGCATCCCGCCATCCACTGTCAATGCAGTTCCGGTGATAAAGGACGCCTCGTCCGAGGCGAGGAATAGCACGGCGTTGGCAATATCTTCGCCCGTCCCCAAGCGCTGGGCCGGCACCATCTGGGCGTAGCGCACGCGCTCTTCCTCCGGCACTTGTAGATCGTCCCACAAGGGCGTCAGAATGGCACCGGGCAACACCGCGCAGACGCGGATGTCCGGCCCGTAGTCAATGGCAAGGGTTCGCGTCAGGCCCAAAACTCCGGCCTTGGCCGCGTCGTAGGCCGTGGCCGTGGCAAAGCTGACCAGCGAATGCACTGAGCCGGTGTTGATGATCACGCCGCCCCCGGTTTTGCGCATGACTGGGATGCCGTATTTGGCGGCGAGAAAAATCGCCTTTAGGCCGATGTTTAAGGTGCCGTCCCAATCCTTTTCGTCGAGTTCGGTCGCCGGACCGTGGCGGAACCATATTGCGTTGTTATGGACGATATCTATGCGGCCAAAGGCTTCTTCGGTGCGCGCGAACATCTCGATGACTTGGGCGGATTCGCCCACATCGGTGCGGACGAAAATGGCTTCACCGCCGTCGGCGTTGATTTTATCGACGACCTGCTGGCCGCCGTCGGCGTTGACGTCTGCTACGCAGACGGACGCGCCTTCGCGCGCCAAGACCTGCGCGGTGGCTTCCCCAATTCCGGAAGCTGCACCCGTTACAATGGCCGCTTTGCCGGCGACCCGACCTTTGTTCATAGTTGATCTCCTGTGTCAGAAGGTTCTTCGCCGACGATGGCTTTTAGTTGTTCTATGAGCGGTGGCAAGTCGTCGTTTATCGTGTCCCACAATCTTTTCAGACTAATGTCATCGTAGCCGTGAACTAGTCGGTTGCGCATTCCAATAATCTGGGGCCAAGGAATTTCTTGGTGGCAGTGCTGTGTTGCCTCGGAAACTCGGTTGGCCGCTTCACCCACAATCTCCACCAATTTCCGCAAAGCGAGTTCCATGACCCGGTCTTCTGCCAAGTCGTTCAGATTTGTCTCACCGAGTAAAACGACAGCTTCCTCGGCGTGATTCAGCATATCCACTAGGCTTACTCGGTCATCACGTCTGCTCATATACCGCCTCTGTTGAACTAAGTATCTCCTTACGAAGTAGCCAGTTACGGCTGTTTTCTATCCCTTCAAAGGTGTACAAATCCGCCTTCCGGCCTAGGATTTTGTCTAGCTCAATCTCCAATCCCGCTAGCCCGATATAGCCAATACGTGCATCCGGCTCGAACTCCACGAGTACATCCACGTCGCTTTCAGGCGTGAAGTCGTCGCGCAGGACCGAGCCGAACAGGGACATACGCCGGATGTGGTTGCGCTGGCAGAAGGCGGCGATCTCTTCTTTGGGGATGTCGATTCTCACGCTCATGCGGTTTTCTCATTTGAAAACAGCCGAAGCTACTAGGCAATATCCAAATGCTGCTTTCGGATCATTCCTAGCTTAGCTAGCCCTGAAACTCACTGAGGAGACCCTGAACGGTACAGAAAAGAAAAACGCGACCTCTCTGCCGACCGGTTGGTCACTCTCGCAATGGAGCCTGCCTTCTGACAATTTTGAACGTGGATTATTCGCTAATCCGTCAATTGATATGCCGGCGCAAACGTCTCAATATCCCAATCCGGTTGTGATCCGAACTTCCGGCGCAGGCGAATCATTCCGGGAGATGGGGCTACGTGACTGATTCTTTTGCTAGCTTCCCGGATAGTCCTTTCTACCGCTCTATCTCTTCTGCGTATTGGTTTGCGACTAGGAAGGCCGAACGGCGCAGTTGCATAAGCCTTTCGAGTAAAAGAGAGAATACGTTTTACATCACTCTCCGTCGGCAAACTTCGTCCACCTTTTTTCCAAGGGGCGAGCGCTGCTATTGGTTCGCTGTGCAGCATCTCACTCCATACTCTATCCTCATGGGCGTTTTGGGAACCATGATGTGGAACTTTGAAGACGGAAGCTTTGCAATCCGGTCGTTCATGGGCAGCGAGTATATCCAACCAGCCACGCCCCTCAAGATCGGAACCGAGGAGAATCACCGTATCGCCGATCTTGATTAATAGAACAACCGCAATCTTGTTAGGGGTCAGGGTAGGAGTTCGCCTTTTTGTTTCACGTTCCTGTGGCCGGAGATGGTCTATTGCCTGTAAGAAGCTGTCAACTTCCTTGTCGAAAGGCGAGAGGGACCAGATTTCGCAACTATCTCGACTAAAAATTCTACGATTGGCTATGGCGAATACAGGCTTGGCAGACCTCTCCTCAAGGAGCGACCGGACCTTATAGAGTTCCTGCATTCCAGATCCCACTTGGGACATAGGACGACTCGCTATAGCGTCCATCATCGCGAGGAATTCCTGTTTACGAAGGGCACTTGCACAGCAGAAAGTCGCATCGTCGCAGGTCTCGACCAACTCTCCCATGCCACGTATATGGTCGTCATGCCAATGAGTGGTAACTATGAGGTGAACCACCTCAGGAGGGTCTAATCCCATGTCATGGAGATAAGCCAACGCTGCCGGACGAGAATCTTCATCGATACAGGAATCGACAATTACCCAACTGCCGTTCCCTATATGAAGAAGTATGCATTCTCCGTAACCAGGGCCGACAAGGGTCACTTCCATCACATTGTGTTTAGGTGGAACTCTGCGGGTAGTTAGTCCGCCCATAACTGAGCGGTCTTCCTAGCCCGTTCCTCGGCTTCGGCTATATCCTGTTTGGTCACAACAGGAAGTTCGCGGAAGACGATCCGGGAAACACGCTGCTTAGTTCCACTCGCGGAACGCTCGTAGCCGATGACCCAGCGAAAGATGCTGCCGAGGCGCAGACGCTTGAGATCGTCTTCTGAAATCTCGGAAAGAGGAATGACAGCTTCTTCCTCTTCATGCGAGGAACCGGCGGTCAGGTCTAAAAGCTGTACTGTGAAGTCGTCTTCTCCTATCTCTGTGACATGACCTTCCCACTCCTGAAGCAGATGAAAGCTGGCTTGAGGCACAGTCCGCGAAATTTGAGCTAGGTCAGGAAAATCAGTGATTACGTCAACATCGAAACCAGCTCCAGTCGCTATCGGGCGGACCTCGATGGTCCTCTCCGAGACGTCAGTGTCATATAGCTCCGAATCTCGGCGCTGTTTTAGTGTAGCCGCGATCCTGTCCGCATATCCTTCCCGAAGAAGCGATTGCTCAAGGGTATTAGGTGCACTCGGATTTTCGTTGATTCCTGATGAGTCCTGAAGTCTGTTGCCCGCAGGGGCGAATGCAGCTTCCGACATTCTTATTTCTCCGTTAAGGACATAATGTGATCGATGATTTTGTCTGCACGCAGCAAAGATTCGTCAAAATTCTCCTCTAGTAACGCGACGATTTTACTGGTTCCCATCTGGCCCTCTACGTTCTCAATAGTATAGTGGTCATTGACCCGAACGTAAACGCCCAGACGGCCTTGGCCGATCCGGCTGGATGGTTCCACCGTTACGTTTATTTGTCCTCCCAGCGGCCTGCCGTCCGGATTTACTTGTCTCATAGTAAGAGAAATCATACCACCATGCTCCCCATCTGGTTCCAGTTTCTGTCCCCAATCTCCCCATGGCTCGACAGGTGCCAGCAATCTGCCGAGCCGATCTCGCTCGTCAAAGCTCCGCACGGAAAAGTGTACTTCTCGGTTGATCCCCATTGCGCTAAGGGGGGTATGAGGAAGGTTTTCTCGGAAAATTCGGACAGCCAAGTCCCGCAGGCGAACATAGGGGGGCTGGGTCGTGTTGATTTGAAAGGATTCTGGTTGGACATGCAGGTTGAGCCAATCCGCCTCGAATGTCGCGATTTGAGGATGGACGATTTTCGTGCCTGCAATTTTGACCGTTTTTTTGGGAAGAAGCTCATTCCACCCGAACCACGCAGGTGTAAAAATAGCAGGATTGAAATGGCCAAGCATGACGAGTGAAACCCCAGCGATTTCGGGTTCAATTCTCATTGCTAATTCCTCCTGTCGAATAATCTATGGGGCATTGCTTGACGAGTCTATCCTCATGGCCTCTCACACGTGCAATTGCAAGTCAAACACGAGTTCCATATTAGCCCACCACTCGCCCTCTTTGGCCTCGGGCACCTGCTGCTGAAAGGTCCGCATCAACTCATCCCACTCCTTCGCCTTGGGGTTTTGCTCGACGTAGCGGGGGAAGTCGCGGTCTGGATCGAACTCGTCGGTGGCGGTCATGTACATGAACATCCGCTGGCCCAAGAGAAAAATTTTCATGTCGGTGATGCCGACTTCGCCTAGGCCCTGAAGCGGCTCGGGCCAAGGCTCGGCGTGGTATGCCTTGTACTGGGCGATCAGTTCGGGATCGTCCTTCAACTCAATGGTTAGGCCAAAGTGCTGCATTATGCTCCTCCTTGGTTTTCTGCGCGATAGGCTGCGGCCAAAAGTGACACGGGGTGGACGATGTCCACGGCGGCTTGTGCGCGGCGGACGCCGTATTGGAGCTGGATGGCACAGCCCGTATTGCCCGTGGCTACTGCGGTCGCATCGGTCGCGCACACGTGCGCTATTTTGCGGTCGAGTAGCTGCATGGACAGCTCGGGTTGGGTGATGTTGTAGATGCCGGCGCTGCCGCAGCACCAGTCGGCTTCCACCAGTGGTACGAGTTCCAGATTGGGCACGGCTTGGAGCACCTCTTGCGGGGCTGTGGAAACTCGCTGTCCGTGCTTGAGGTGGCAAGACTCGTGGTATGCTACCTGTTGTGGGGGCATTGCGGCGCGGGGCTGGCGCAAGCCGATGTCGGCGAGCCACTCGTGGACGTCTTTTACTTTTGCGCTCCACACAGCAGCTCGCTCCGCATAGGTGGGGTCGTCGGCTAGCAAGCGGTCGTAGTGCTTGCAGTGCAAGCCGCAGCCGCCGGCGTTGACGACGATTGCGTCTAGGTTTTCAGCGTCAAAGGCGTCGATGTTGAGTCGCGCTTGCTGCCGCGCCTGTTCGACTGCGCCGTTGTGCGCGTGCAGCGAGCCGCAACACGCTTGGGCTTCCGGCAGCAGCACTTGGCAGGCGTTGTGCTGCAAGACGCATATGGTATCGGCGTTTACCTCGGCAAAGGATATGTCTTGGACGCAGCCGGCCAACAGCGCGACTCGGTAGCGCGGTGCGGATGGATTCGTCTGTTGCAAATCTCGGCGGTACAACTGGTCGGTAAAGTACGGGGAGATCTGCGGTGCCAGCGGTTCTAGGTCTCCCAAGCCAAAGGGCAGCAGCCTGAGGAGGCCGCTGCGGCGCGCAAGTGTTTGTAGACCGGTGCGCTGGAATGCGCGCATCAAGCGCGCCACTGCCCGCAAGCGCGTCTGTTTGGCAAAGAGCCAGCCGAGGACCCAACGGCGTACAAAATTCCGCACTGTGCCGTCGAGCAAGCCCTGCCGCTCCACTTCGGCGCGGGCGTTTTCAAATAGCGCGGCGTAATCCACGCCGGCCGGACACGCAGTCTGACAGGCGAGGCAGCCGAGGCAGAAGTACATCTCTTCGGCAAAGGTCGTACTCGCCTCTAGCTCGCCATCGGCGATGGCTCGCATCATGGCGATCCGCCCCCTCGGCGACGAGCGCTCGTTCAGGGTCGCGTCGTACGTCGGGCAAGTTGGCAAGCACATGCCGCAGTGCATGCACTGCTGGAGGACCGAGTAATCCAAGTCTCGGAGCAAGTTTAGGCCGTCGTCGCTCAATCGAACATGTTCCCTGGGTTTAGGATGCCCTTGGGGTCGAAGGCGGTCTTGACCCGCTTGAGAATTTCCAGCCCTATCGGCCCGAGTTGTCTGGACAAGTAGGGCTTTTTGGCTAAGCCGACGCCATGTTCGCCCGTGATGGTCCCGCCCAATTCTACGGCGTGGGCAAAAACCTCGGCCATGGCCTTTTCGACGCGGGCCATTTCCCCGACGTCGCGCTCGTCGCACAGGAAGGTGGGATGCAGGTTGCCGTCGCCAAAGTGGCCGAAGGTCCCCACCCGCACTTGGTGTCGCTGGCCGACCTCCTGTACGTAGGCGACTATGGCGGCTAGCTCGCTGCGCGGCACGGTGACGTCCTCCAGCACGACCGTCGGTGCCAGTCGCGCTAGCGCGCTAAAGGCCGTGCGCCGGGCCGCGGCGAGTTGCTGGGCCTCTGCGTCTGAATCGGCTAGCCGCACGGAGCGGGCACCGCCCTCGCGGGCAATGGCCTCGATCTGGGTGGCTTGCTCGGCGACCTGCGCCGGGTGCCCATCTACTTCCATCAGCAGCACGGCCTCGCAATCCGTCGGCAGGCCAATGTTGGCGTGGGCCTCTACGCACTCGATGGTAGTGCGGTCGAGGAATTCGAGGGTGCAGGGGATGATTTTTTGCGCGATGATCGCCGAGACCGTGGCCGCCGCTTGCGTCATCTCGTCGTAGAGGCCGAGCAAGGTCTTTTTACTTGCAGGTGCTGGAACCAGTTTCAATACGATCTTGGTAATGACGCCGAGCATCCCCTCGGAGCCGATGAAGAGGTCTTTGAGCGTGAATCCGGCTACGTCCTTGACGCATTTGTTCCCGGTCTCCAAGACCTGTCCGTCAGCTAGGATCACCTCCAGCCCCATCACGTAGTCGCGCGTCACGCCGTACTTTAACCCGCGCAGCCCGCCGGAATTGTTGGCCACATTGCCGCCGATCGTCGAGATCTTGATAGAGCCGGGATCTGGGGGATAAAACAGGCCGGCGGCTTGGGCCGCGTCGGCGATCTGTTGAGTGAGGACTCCCGGTTGGACGACCATGACTAGGTTGGCCGCGTCTAGCTCTAGGATTTGGTTGAGTCGGACTAAGCAGAGCGCAACTCCCCCTTGCGAGGGCACCGACCCTCCGGCCAATCCAGTGCCCGAGCCGCGCGGTACCACGGGTACTCCGCGCTGGTTGCACAGGGCCAAGAGTTGGGCGACCTCCTCCCGGCTCTCAGGCAGGGCCACGCAAGCGGGTCGCTGGTGTAGCAGGGCGGTCCCGTCGAAGGCATAGACGCTGCAATCCTCGGCCGAGGTCAACAGTTGGTCTGGGCGCAGGAAGGCGCTGAGATCGCTTATCAGGGCGGCGTGATCCATCGCGGTGTGCCCTTTTACACACTAGGATGCCCCAGTCGCTGCAACTCGTCGGGCAGGTGCTCGGTGCGGTTGAGATATCTGATAAGCGTGGTGCCGGGCGCGAGCTCAATGCGAGTAATCGCCGTGTTCTCGTGCCCGTAATAGGAGCCGTCGTCCATTGCTTGGTTGCCCAAGGCCGAAAGCAGCAGGCTCATAAAGCCGCCGTGGGTCACGAATCCGATGCGCGTATTCTCCCCCGCCCGCCCCGCCCGCGCTCGCAAGTCTGCGGCTACGCCGATAGCGCGGCGCTGGGCCTGCTGATCCGTTTCCTTGCCCGCGTCCCACCATCCGTCTTCGCCGACTTCCGCTGATGGGATGCTAGTGGGGAAACGCGCGGCAATTTCCGCCCGCGTTAGGCCGGGATAGCCAACGGTTCCCCGCTCGCCGCCGTGGTCGAGGAAAATGCCGCCCATCTCGTGAATCGCTACCCAGATCTCTGACTTCAATTCCATTGCCTGTCCGATCGCTTGCGCCGTGTGTAGGGTGCGGATCATTGGACTGGAGTAAAGCCGATCAAAAAAGGGCCGATCCTCTGTGCGCCCGGCCGGGGTGAGGTGCAACCCCTCTGCTAGATACGCAGCTACCCGTTCGGCCTGTACTCGGCCTTTAGCGGTCAATTCGGGATCGGCGACGCGCTGGCTAACATCGGCTAGCGCATTGTTGGTGGACTCGCCGTGGCGAATCAGAAATAGGTCCATGGCATCCTCAAAGGTGATATGGTTATCGAGGGCGTTGTTGGTGGACTCGCTGTGCCGGATCAGAAACAGGTCCATGGCATTCTTGACAGTAGTATGGATAGTGGTTAGTGGTTAATGACCACCTACTACCGAACCACCAACGTTATGGATATTAAAGTAATTCAAGGAGCTATTCAAAAACAGGACGCGGATGTCCTCGTGGTCAATCTCTTTGCCGGAGCGCGCCCCGGCGGGGCTACGGGTGCGGTTGACCAAGCGCTCGGCGACCAAATCTCAGCGGCGATTGACCTTGGCGACTTCGAGGGCAAGGCTGGCCAAACCTTGCTGCTGTACACGCACGGCCAGATTCCAGCGCCGCGTGTCCTCGTCGTTGGCTTGGGCGAGCAGGAGGGCTTTGACCTCGAAAGGGCGCGCCGCGCCGCTGGCACAGCCATTGGCACCCTCGACGGTTTGGGTGCTAAGAGCGCGGCCACCATTCTGCACGGCACGGGTGCGGGCAATCTGCCCGTCGAGCCGGCCGCGCAAGCTGTGGCCGAAGCCTCGCTGTTGGCGGCCTATCGCTTTGACGAGTACCGCTCGCGCCCCCGTCCGCAGTCGCTGGACAAGCTGCACATCGTAGAATTTGACTCGACTAAGCTCAGAGAAGCGAGGCGCGGTGTTCGGCGGGGTCGCGCGCTCGCCGAGGCCACCTGTCTCGCCCGCGACTTGGTCAATCACCCTGGTGACGAAGTGACGCCGGCCTACCTAGCCCGCACGGCCCGTCGCCTAGCTAAAACCCACGATCTGCGCTGCCGGGTTTTCAGCGCAAAGGGCTTGGCCGAGCTAGGCATGGGTGCCCTAGTGGCCGTTGGGCAGGGCAGTGCCAATAAGCCGCGCTTTATCGTCCTTGAACACGGCCCTCGCCGAGGGAAACCGCTGGTGTTTGTCGGCAAGGGCATCACCTTCGATAGCGGCGGCCTCTCGCTCAAGACCGTCGATGGCATCCGCACGATGAAGACCGATATGTCCGGTGCTGCTGCCGTCTTGGGCGCGATGCAGGCGGTGGCCGCGCTCGGCCTCAAGCGGCGGGTCATCGGCCTGATTGCCGCTGCTGAGAACATGCCTTCCAGCACTGCCTTCCGCCCTGACGACGTGCTGCGCACCCTCGCGGGTAAGACCATCGAAATCGTCAGTACAGACGCCGAAGGCCGCCTCGTCTTGGCCGATGCACTGGCTTACGCCACTCGCTACGAGCCAGCCGCGGTCGTCGATCTGGCGACTCTCACTGGCGCTTGTGTAACCGCGCTGGGGCACCACGCTTCGGGCCTGTTTGCCAACGACGACGATTTGGCGGATCGGCTGCTCGCCGCTGGAGAGCAGGCTGGCGAGCGGCTCTGGCGTCTGCCACTGTGGCCCGAGTACCGCGAGCAGATCGACAGCGACATCGCCGACATGAAAAACTCAGGTGGTCGGCCAGCGGGTGCCAGTACGGCTGCGGCGCTTTTGGCCGAATTCGCCGACTACTCTTGGGCGCACCTCGACATTGCCGGCACTGCTTGGTGCACAAAAGCCAAACCCTATGTGCCGCGAGGCGGCGTCGGCATCGGCGTGCGCCTATTGACCCAACTTGCCCTCGATTGGAGCTCAGCATGACTATTCGCACGATCCACGTAGGAGCCGGTGGCCGCGGCCGCTGGCCCCTGAACCGCTTCCGCGACCGCACTGACTTCGAGGCCGTCGCCTTAGTCGATGTCAATGAGGAGAACCTCGCCACAGCGCGGGAAACTACAGGCCTAGGCGAGGAAGCGTGTTTTTCTACACCCGCCGCCGCCCTGCAAGCTGTTGATGCAGACGCTGTGGTGGTCATTACGCCGCCCGACCTGCACGCTGGCCAGTGCTTGGAAGCGGTCCGCGCTGGCAAGCACGTGCTGGTCGAAAAGCCTTTCACCAAAGACCTCAGCCAAGCGCGGCAAATCGTCGCCGAGGCGTCCGAGCGCGGCCTCAAGGTCGCTGTCACCCAAAATGCCCGCTACTATCCGCCGGTCTTAACCATCCGTCGCCTACTGCAAAGCGGTGAATTGGGCCAGCCTTCCTTTGGCCTGATGACCAAATATGGCTGGCGTCCGCGGGTCCACCATTCGGGCGCGGATCAGCACGCCTACTTGTGGGAGCGCGGCATCCACGACTTCGACCAATTGCGCCACCTGCTCGACTCCGAGCCCAAGCGGCTCTTTTGCCATAGCTTCAACCCGCCTTGGAGTCCGTATAGCGGCGGCGCGGCCATCGACGGCTGGATCGAGTTTCACAACGGCACTACGTTCAGTTTTCAGTGTACCTTTGCTACCCATAAAGGTGGTTCTAGCTGGCGGCTGGATTGCGAGAAGGGTACGGTCGAAGAGGTTTCTGGTGGCTTGGCGCTCCGGCGGCCTGGAGCCGATGACGACGAGATCATACCCATGGACGAAAATCCCCATCCCGAGGAAGTCCTTTTAGACGGCTTCCGCGACTACGTGCTCAACGACGTGGAGCCGCCCTTCTCTGGCTCGCGCAACCTAGCCACGGTGGGCCTGATCAACGCCTTGGGAGCCTCGTCAGAGCAAGGCGTGGTAATCGATTTCGACGAGTACATGGCCGGATAAAGCAATGGACGAACAAACCGCCCGCAGCCTGCATCAAGACTCCTTGGTCATCGATTCGCACAACGACAGCATCGTCGCCCTGATCCGCCGGGGTATGTCCATCGACGGCGCACAGCGCGCTGATTTTCACCAGCGCGACGGGGCTGTTGCTTATTTGCGCCAGTACCAGTCGCCGGACGACGGCGTTCAGCTCGACTTGCCCAAGGCGCGGGAGGGCGGGCTAGACGCGGCGTTTTTCGCCGTTGATTGCACCCGCCCGTGGGGCAACCACTTGCTCTACTGCATGGACGCCTTGGGCCATTTTTTGCAGGAGGTGGAAGAGCACAGCGAGGGCATTGCCGTGGCGCGCTGTGCGGCTGACATTGAGCGCGCCCTCGCCGAGGGTCGCCTAGCGGCCATACTGGCAGTGGAAAACAGCGATGCGCTGGAGAAAAGCCCCCACGTCCTGCCGCTGCTCTACCAGCTGGGCGTCCGCGCCATGACCCTTACCCACAGCACCCGGTCTTGGGCCGGAGACGGCTGCGAAGTCGAGGGGGGCAGCGGTCTGACCGGCTTTGGCCGCCAGCTACTGGAGCAGATGAACGAACTAGGCGTGGTTGTCGATGTGTCCCATCTCAACGAGCCAGGTTTTTGGGACGTGGTCCAAGCGGCCCAAGCCCCCTTTATGGCCACCCATAGCTGCTGCCGCGCCCTCTGCGACCACCCGCGCAACCTCCGCGACGATCAACTGCGCGCCCTCGCCGAAAAGGGCGGGGTCGTGGCCATCACGTTTGTCCCGGACTTTATCGACGCGCACAACCCTACCTTTGACGGCCTGCTCGATCACATTGAACACGCGGTCGCGGTCGCTGGCATCGACCACGTCGGCTTGGGGTCAGATTTTGACGGCGGCGGCTTGATCGTGGAGGACGCGACCTGCCTCCCGGACATTGCGGTGGGCTTGGCCGCTCGCGGCTATGCGGAAGCCGATGTCCGCAAAATTCTCGGCGCAAACCAACTGCGGTTCCTGCAACAGGTTATCGGCTGAGGCCGTAGAGCGCGCCGAACTTCTCCCACAAGTAGTCGATGAAGTAATCAGCACTCAGCTTTGCGCCCGTGACCTCCTCGACCAATTCGCTGGCCGTCGCTCGTGCGCCGCGGGCGTGGATTTTCTCGTTGAGCCAAGTTTTGAGCGGCCCGAGCTTGCCCTGCGCGATCTGTGCTTCGAGGTCTGGCAAGTCCTGGTGGGCTTGGTAAAAAAACTGGGCTGCGTACAGATTGCCCAGTGTGTAGGTTGGGAAATAGCCCAGCAGGCCGCAGGACCAATGCGTGTCTTGCAGCACGCCGAGGGCGTCGTTGGGGGGACGGATGCCCAAGTATTGCTCCATCCGCTCGTTCCACACCTCGGGCAACTCCGCCACGGCAACTTGTCCCTCAATGAGGTCGCACTCCAGTTCAAAGCGCAGCAGGATGTGGAGGTTGTACGTCACCTCGTCAGCCTCGACCCGGATCAGCGACGGCTCGACTTGATTGACTGCCGCGTAAAAGGCGTCTAGATCGACCGCGCTGAGTTGCTGGGGAAAAAGCGCTCGCAGCTTGGGCAGGTAATGAGTCCAAAAGGCTTTGCTGCGGCCGACCATGTTCTCCCACAGCCGCGATTGCGACTCGTGGATGCCCAGCGAGACGCTCGCGCCGGCTGGAGTACCAATCGCATCGGCGGGCAGGCCCTGTTCGTACAGCCCGTGCCCGGCCTCGTGGATGGTGCCAAAAAGCGAGCCGGGCAGCCAATCGGCACTGTAGCGCGTCGTCAGCCGCACGTCGTCGCGGGACGTGCCCGCGCAAAACGGATGCACCGCCAAGTCGAGCCGTCCGGCCTGCATGTCAAAGCCCATGTCCGCTAACACCTGTTGTCCCAAGAGCTCCTGTTGCTCTATGGGGTATTCTTGGTCGAGTACGCCCCGCGCCGGGTACTGCCCGGTGGCGGTGATTTGTTCGACTAGTGGTACGAGTTGCTCTTTGAGCTGGGCAAAGACCGGGGCGATTTCCTCGGCCCGCGCATAAGGCTCGTACTCGTCGAGCAGCGCGTTGTACATTGCGCCTTCGTACCCGACCCGCTTGGCCACCTCCTTTTTGAGCGCGACTATTTTTTCCAGCCAAGGCTGGAAGAGGGCGAAGTCCGATTTTTCTCGCGCCTCGATCCAAGCCTCGTGCCCCAAGGACTCGGTCTGGCTCAGCTCGACGACCAGTTCCTTGGGGAGCTTGAGCGATCGGCTCTGCTGGCGGTCGATTTCGCGGACGTTGACGGCCGCGTCGCCTGTTAGCTCAGCGTCTTTGAGGTCTGCTACGAGCGCGACTAGCTCCGGTGCGGTGAGCCGTTCGTGGTACAGACCGGCCAGGGTCCCCATCGCTCTGGCCCGCATGGCTGCGCCGCGCGGCGGCATATAGGTCTCTTGGTCCCAGCTCATCAGCCCTTGTGCGTGGTTTATGTCGGCTAGCTCGTGGAGGCGTTCTACAAAGGTTTCATACGTCCTGCTCATGGCGTTGCCTTTCCTTGCGTTGGATTAATTGACGTTACGCATCGTACGAATTGTCGGAACCTGTGCGCAGAGATGCTTCGACTCCGCTGCGCTCCGCTCAGCATGACACCGGGAAGCAGCGCGCCAGCACCTGTCATGCTGAGCGAAGCGAAGCATCTCATACCCGGATCTGTGCGTAACATCACTTAGATTAAATTAACGGTTGCTCACAGGCGAATTTTTGCGTGTCTTCTGTCCATCAATCTGTGACCCCATCATCCTCGGAGGACCTCATGAAGATCACCCACGCCGAAGCCATTGCCCTCAACATTCCCTTCTACGCCGATCACGTTACTCGCGCCATGCAGCGCGCTTCGACCCACGACGAGCGCGTGTGGGTCGTGCGCTTGGAGACGGACAACGGCCTCGTCGGCTGGGCCGACAACCACGGCCAGCCATCGGTCGATGGCCTCGTCGGGCAAAACCCGGCCAGCCTGATAAACCGCGACGATATTGGCTTTGGGGCGCAAGTTGCCTGCCTCGACCTAGTGGGCCAAGACAACGGCGTGCCCGTACACGAACTGCTCGGCGTCAAGCTCCGCGACCGCTGCCCCATATCTTGGTGGGATATCGATATGCCGCCCCAAGACTGGGTCGCTGAGGCCGAGGAATCGCTAAGGCGCGGGTACACCACCTTTAAGATGAAAGCTCGCCCGTGGCGCGACATTATCGCCCAAACCGATGCGGTCGCCAAGGTTGTCCCAGCCGACTACAAATTCGACGTTGACTTCAACGGCTTTTTGCTCAACCAAGCCAAGGCCGAAATCATCCTGCAAAAACTCGACGAAAACCCCAATGTCGGCATGTACGAAAGCCCGTTTTACCTGCACACGGACGTAGATGGCGCGCGGATTTTGCGCGAGCGGGTGCGCAAACCCATTGTCGAGCACTACCAAGACCAATATCTGCGCAACAACTGCTGCGACGGCTTCGTCATCGGCGGCGGTGCAACCGATACCCGGCGGACGGCAACGCTTGCGGCCGCTCAGAACAAGCCCTTTTGGCTCCAGCTCGTCGGCGCTGGCTTAACCACTACTTATGCGGCGCACCTCGGCTCGGTGCTCTCGCATGCCCAACTGCCCTATATCACCTGCCACGAACTGTGGGAGGACGACCTGTTGCAAGAGCCTATTGAGGTCCGCGACGGCTATATGCCGGTTCCAGACGTGCCCGGCTTGGGCGTCTCGGTGGATGAAGAGGCGATTGCAAAGTACCGGGTGGATCCCGAAGAGCCGACGCCCACACACCGCTACAAGGCCCAAAAGCGCATTCTCCGCGTGTACTGGCCGGGTGACGGCAAAGAGCGAGAGTGGGAATTTACCGCTGAAGCCCACTATCAGCAGGCCTTCTACGCTGGCAACATCCCCGGCTTTGAGCAAGGCGTCGATTTGGAAGTGATTGAGGACGACAACAGCGCGGCCTTCCAAAAGCGACACGAGGCTCTGTTGGCGCAAGGGCGCTAGTCCCGCTGCCGAGCGATGGCCTCGTAATCCGTCAGCGCGTAGCCGATGCCCACGTAGTCGAGCAGGTTGAGCAGCGCCCGCAGCGCGACCCCAAACCCATCAACGCCGCTGAAGCCGCCAAACTGTCCGCCGCCCTTTAGGTGCGGCTCTAGGTCGAGGAACACGCCGGGGACCCCTCTCTGCTTCAACTCGTGTTCCAGGGTCGGGATGCGGGTGCGGAAGTTGCGCAATATGGCCTCGTGCGCGGAGTCGCCGCGGTCGGCGGGCACAAAGTTTTTGAGCCGCTCCTCGTCCACGACGCCTTCCCATTGGAGAGCCGGGTCGATCTTGTAGTCCTTGATGTGCATCCAGCCAATCCCCTCGCGCATTGCATGGTACTCGGCTAGGGTTTCGACCGGGGTGAAGTTTTGGCTCGACAGATTGCCGCCGTCGAAAATCAGGCACAGGTTGGGGTGGTCCACCATCTCAGATAGCTCTTGCAGGAGCCGCCCGTTCTGGCCGACGAGATTGGCTTCGACCTCTAGGCCGAAAATGGTCTCGCCCCGGCTGCAAACCTCGGCGATTTGCGCCAGCCGCTCGGCCGCCGGCTCCAAGTAATTGGCTGGATCCTCGCCTTGAGGGTGGTAAAACGAGAACCCGCGAATCAGCCGCGTCTCAAACTCGCCAGCCAGATCCACGGCCCGCTGCACGTCCTGTTGCAAGTATTGGTCGAATGGGATATAGGCATTGGAAGAGCCGTCTTCCACATCGAGCAGCTTGACCTTGCCAATCGGCGAGCCGATTGAGGTCACTGCAATCCCGAATTCGCCGTGCAATTGGCGCAGCCGCGCTATCTCGGGCTGCGTTAGCTGCATCACATTTTTGACGCCCTGTCCCACATCGACAAAGCGCAAGCTGTAGTGCGACATGCCCAGCGTCGTGAGCATGGCTAGCTGGGCTTCGGCCTTTTTGTCCTCTGGTCCCTCGTCGGCAAAGCCGCTGATGATCACCTTGGGTGTTTCGCGCATAAAACTTTCCTGAGCTTTCCGGCCACACTTGTTGTGGCCGCAATTCTCCTAAGTATAGAAGCTCGGACAAACCTTGACAAAATTCACCTTCACTGCTGTCTTAGGGCTCCTTACAACCCAACCCTATAGAAGAAACTAACAATGAAACCGCTATATCGCCTCAATATCATCCCGTCCTTGCCCGAGCAACTGACGCCGCTGTGGGAACTGGGGCACAACCTCTGGTGGACGTGGAGCAAGGAAACCATCCGCACCCTCTACCAGATCGACCCGGAAACGTGGGTCGAGAGTCAGCGCGATCCCCTGCGCTTTTGGACTCTCCTGCGGCCAGACCAGCTCGACGCCCTAATCGACGACGAGCAACTGCGGGGCCGCATCGAGCGCGTCGTCGAGCAATTCGAGGGCTATTTGTCCCAGCCGACGTGGTTTGGCCAGACGCACGGCGAGAGCCAAATGCAGGTTGCGTACTTCTCGGCGGAATTCGGCCTGACCGAGAGCCTGCGCATCTATTCCGGCGGCTTGGGCGTGCTCTCCGGCGACCACCTCAAGGCCGCCAGCGATCTAGGCATTCCCCTCGTCGGGGTTGGCTTGCTCTATCGCGAGGGCTATTTCCACCAAGCCCTCAACGCCGATGGCTGGCAAATAGAGCGCAACCCGGAAAACGACTTCTACCAGATGCCCGTACAGCCGGTCCACGGTGGCGATGGAGGGCACCTCACCATTGAGGTTCCCTTTGCCCACGGCTCGGTGCAGGCGCGGGTCTGGCAGGTGGAGGTGGGCCGAGTGCGGCTCTATTTGCTCGATACCAACCTCGACGAAAACGCCCCGGCGGACCGCGATATTACCGCCCGCCTCTACGGGGGCGACGCGGCCATGCGCATCCGGCAGGAAATTCTCCTCGGCATCGGCGGTTTGCGCGCCCTGCAAGTCGTGGGCATCGAACCCACTGTCTGCCACATGAACGAGGGGCACTCGGCCTTTTTGGCCCTAGAGCGGATTCGTCGGTTAATGACCGAGCACGGCTATTCGTTTGCCACGGCCCGCGAGGCCAGTATCGTCGGCAATGTGTTCACCACGCACACCCCGGTCGCAGCGGGCAACGACTGGTTTCCCGCGCACTTGGTCGAGGCGCACTTGGGCTATTTCCGCGAGTGGCTCGGCCTGTCGCACGAGGAATTTATCGGCTTGGGCCGGATTAATCCCCGCGATTCCCACTCCGACTTCTGCATGACGGTCTTGGCACTGAGGCTCTCAGGCCGGGCCAATGGCGTCAGTCGGCTGCACGGCGCGGTTAGCCGCCGCATGTGGCAGGGCCTGTGGCCCGACTTCGCAGAGCGCGAAATCCCCATCGGCCACGTCACTAACGGCGTCCATCTCCACACGTGGATTTCGCTGGAAATGGCCGAGCTGTTCGATCGCTATCTCGGCGACACTTGGCGGTTGGTATCGGCTGACGAGCGGGACTGGGATCAGGTCTATCGCATCCCCGACCACGAGTTATGGGACACGCATCAGCAGCGGCGCAAGCGGCTGATTGACGTCGCCTGCCATCACCTGCGCCAGCAGATGCGGAGCCAGGGCGCGTCGAAGGCCAAAATTGAACAGACCTTAGCGCGGCTCGACCTCGAGGTGCTGACCATTGGCTTTGCCCGCCGCTTTGCCACGTACAAGCGCGGCAACCTGATCTTCCGCAATATCGAGCGGCTCAAGGCTCTGTTCTCTGACTCGCAGCGTCCCGTGCAGATTCTCTTCGCTGGCAAGGCCCACCCTCACGACGACGCTGGCAAGGAGCTGATCCGCCAGATCGTCCACCTCGCGCGGCAAGCGCCCTTTAATGGCCGGATTTTCTTTTTGCAAGACTACGACATGAACCTCGCCCGCTACTTGGTGCAAGGGTGCGATATCTGGCTCAACAATCCCCGCCGCCCCTTGGAGGCTTCGGGCACGTCGGGTATGAAGGCTGCGGCCAATGGCGTGCTCAACGTCAGCGTATGCGACGGCTGGTGGGACGAAGCCTGCGACAATCACGCTGGTTGGACCATTGGCCGCGGCGAGGACTACGACGACGAACAGTACCAAGACGCAGTCGAGTCCAACTCGCTCTACGACCTGCTAGAGACCGAGGTGATCCCGCTGTTCTACCAGCGCGATGCGGATGGATTGCCCGGCGGTTGGATCGCCCGCATGAAGGAGACTATTGCCCAACTTGTGCCGCAGTACAACACGCACCGCATGGTGCGCGAGTACACCGAGCGGTTCTACTTGCCTGGGCAAGCTCGCTTTGCGGAATTGGCGGCTGACCGCGAGCGGGTTCAGCGGCTGACGCATTGGAAGTCGCACGTGCGCTCCAAGTGGGCGCAGGTGCAGATCGGCGCGGTGGATGCTGAATTTCCTCGGTTGCTCAAGGTGGGGATGAAGGTGCCGTTGCGAGCCGCCGTGACTTTGGGCGAGCTAGCACCAGAGGATGTCCGCGTCGAGATCTACGCCGGCCGCCTCAATGCCCAGCGCGAGTTCGCGCAGACTGAGGTGTACCCACTAAAATTGGACGGTCACAACGGCGATGGCACCTACCATTTCGTCGGCACCTTTACGTGCGCGGCGGCTGGTTCGCACGGCTACACCCTGCGCGTGGTGCCCTCGCATCCCGACTTGCAAAATCCCTTGGAGATGGGGTTGGTGCATTGGGCGAGGGAGTAAGAAGCTTACCAAAACCCGCCTCGCCTCATCCGCCCGCGTCTAGCGCGCGAAAAAATTCAAACGTATAAATGCCGTGATCGTGTCCATCGGCCCATTCGATGCGAATGCCGTAGCGCCCGACGTAGCTAACCCCCCGCACCTCAGCCGTGGCCGACACCGCCTCGGGCTGCAAGAGCGTCAACCCGCCTTCATTCGCGTCGCGTAATTCCCGACAATGGGCGCAAGGACACTCGCGCCGCAATCCTTCCAAGTCGTAGCGACTCTCGCGGCCATCGCTCCACCCGATGACCAACTCGCCAGCCCGGCCATCCACGGCGATGTCGCGCGGCTTCGCCTTGTTCAACGCGGCTCTCCCACCACTCTAGCGCTCAGCTCATAGGGCGCAGCGGCAGTGATCTCCACTTCGACGAAAGACCCCACCGGAGGCGTGCCCTCGGCGATGACGACTTGGCCGTCGATTTCTGGAGCGTCGCGCTCCATCCGCCCATAGCACGCCTCCCCCACGCGCGCATCGACCAAGACCTGCTGCCGCGTGCCGACGAGCTCGTCGTTTTTCTCCGTGCCCACGCGCTCTTGCAGTTGCGTCAGGCGGCTGTAGCGCTCCTGCTTGGCCTCCTCACTGACCGGGTCGCCAAGTTCATACGCCGAAGTCCCATCTTCCGGCGAGTAGAGAAAGCCGGTTGCATAGTCGAAGCGCGTCTCGGCCACGAACTCCAACAAGGCGGCAAAATCGTCCTCGGTTTCCCCAGGAAAGCCGACGATGAACGTCGAGCGCAGCCCGGCCCCCGGCAATCGCTCCCGCAGCCGCGCCAACAAATCGAGCGTTTTTTGGCGCGTCGTCGCCCGTTTCATGCGCTTGAGCACCGGGTCGGAAATGTGTTGCAGCGGCATGTCGATGTAGCGGCACATCTTGTCGCACGTGGCATAGAAGTCGATCAGTTCCTCGGTCCAAAATGCCGGATAGGTGTACATCAAGCGCATCCACTCAATGCCCTCCACCTCGGCGAGCGCTTGCAAAAGGCGCACGAGCTGTGGCCGGCCATAGAGGTCGGCCCCGTAGCGCACCGAATCCTGCGAGACCAAGACCAACTCCCGCACCCCCTCCGCGGCCAGCCGCTCGGCCTCGGCCACGAGCTGTTCAATTGGCTCGCTCACGTGCCGCCCGCGAATGGCGGGAATGGCACAAAAGGCGCATTGGTGATCGCAACCGTCCGATATGCGCAGGTACGCCCAGTGCTTGGGCGTCAGCGAAGTCCGCGGCAAGCTAGCCAAGTACTGGGGCCGCTGGACGCCCAACACGTCGTCAACGTGGTGGACGATGTCGGCCTCGTCGGCGATCGTCAGCAGCTTGTCGGCCTCCATCAACTCCTGCGCTAGCTCCTCGTAGTAGCGCGTCGATAGACACCCCGTGACGATGACCCCTTCGCACTGCCCCTCTTGCTTGAGCCGATGCGCGTCCATAATCGCGGCGAGGGATTCTTCTTTGGCCGGTTCGATAAAGCCGCAGGTATTGACCACCACCACATCCGCTTCTTCCGGCGCGTCCGTCATCTGATAGGCATGGCCCTGCAAAAGCCCCTGCATCCGCTCGGAATCGACCGTGTTTTTCGGGCACCCCAAGCTGACTAGGTGAACTTTATGGGGCTGGTTTTCGCTCATCTCATGCCTCGCAAAACTGCTGCGCGTATGCAATGGCCGCGCGCACCGTGTCATCGGTTATTCCCTCCACGACCTCCACCTCCCCAATCCGCCGACCCAACACGAACCGTAGCTGCCCATCCACCCGCTTCTTGTCGGCCTTAGCGCAGGTCAAAATCTGCTCCGCCTCCACCTCGGCTAATCCTCCGGGCACCCCCAACCGCTCCAGCAACGCATCTTGCCGCTGTCTTTCCGCTTCGGGCCAAAATCCCTCGCGGCAGGCGATTTCGCCCGCGGCAATCAAGCCCAAAATTATCGCCTCTCCGTGCCGATAGCGACCGTAATCCGTGGCGGCCTCAATCGCGTGCCCAATGGTGTGCCCGTAATTGAGGATGGCCCGCAAGCCCTGCTCCTTCTCGTCGGCGGCCACCACCTCGGCCTTGATCTCCACATTCCGACCGATCAGCCAGTCCAAGGTCTCCGGCGCCAGCGCCATATCCACGACTTCCTCCAAGTGCTCCTCCAAAAAGGCGAACAGCGCGGCGTCGCGGATCAGCCCGTGTTTGACCACCTCGGCCATGCCCGCGACCCGTTCCCGCCTCGGCAGCGAGTGCAGCGCATTGGTGTCGGCCAAGACCAAGCGCGGCTGGTGAAAGGTGCCGATCAGGTTTTTGCCTAGCGCGTGGTTGACCCCCGTCTTGCCGCCGATACTCGAATCCACCTGCGCGACAATGGTCGTCGGCACCTGCACATAGGGCACGCCGCGCAAATAGGTAGAGGCCACAAAGCCCGCCATATCGCCGACTACGCCGCCGCCGAGGGCCACGACCCAAGCGCCACGGTCGAACCCGGCCGCGATCATCTGCGTGAAAATGCCCTCGGCCCCGCTTAAGTTCTTAGCTTCCTCGCCCCCAGTATAAACAATCTCCAACACCTCAAACCCAGCGGCGCGCAAGCTGGCGACCGCAGGTTGCAGGTAGTGCGCCGCCACGACCTCATCGGACACTAGCGCGACCTGCCGACCCAAAGCCAAGTCGCGGCAGTGCGGCCCTAGTTCCCCTAAGATATCGTGGCCGACGAAAATGGGGTATGCAGCCCCCGGGATGTCTAAGTCAATTCTTTGCATAGCTCTCCAACAAGGCGAGAAGTTGCCCGGCCGTGTCCTCAGGCGTCTGCACCTGCGTGGTGTACAGCTCGATGTGGGCTTGGTCGTAGTAAGGAGCGCGCTCGCGGAGTAGGGATTCTATCTTGGCGCGCTGCGCCTGCGGATCCAACCCAGCGAGCAGAGGCCGGTTAGTGCGGCGTCTGACGCGGGCGAAAATCGTATCCACGTCGGCCTTGAGGCAGACTAAGATGCCAGCACAGCGCACGGCCGCGACGTTGTCGGCGCGGGTGACCGCCCCACCACCCAAGGCCACTACGGCATCCGGGCGCTGGCAGGTTTCGAGGACGCAGTCGCGCTCTAGCTGGCGGAAGTGCGCCTCGCCTTCGTCGGCGAAAATCTCCGCAATGGTCTTGCCGGCGCGCTGTTCTATCATCCGGTCAGTATCCAAAAAGCAACGCCCTAGCTCCCGCGCCAGAATGTGCCCGACCCGGGTCTTGCCCACGCCCATAAAACCAGTCAAAAATATCGGCCCTTCCGTCACAGCCCACGCCTCACATTCGCTCAAGGGTCTCGATGCCGAGCAGGTCGAGACCTTGGCGCACGATGCGCGCGGTCAGCAGTGCCAGCAGCAGCCGACTCGTGCGCACCGGCTCGTCCGCGCGGAGGACCGGGCACTGCTCGTAGAACTTCATAAAGGCGTCCGCCAGCTCGTAGAGATAATTGCAGAGCACGTGCGGATAGCACTGGTGAGCCACGGCCGCGACCACTTCGGGAAACTGCAACAGCTTGATGGCGAGCGCATTCTCAGCTCTTTCGCCAATGCCAATCGCGCCGCCGAGCGCATCTTCATCCACGCCAGCGCGGCGGAACATGCTCTTGATGCGGGCGTACGAGTAGAGCATGTACGGAGCAGTGTTGCCGTCGAGGGTCAGCATTTTGTCCCAGTCGAACACGTAGTCCGAGGTGCGGTTGAACGATAGCTCCATGTACTTGATGCTGCCAATGCCAATCACGCGGGCGATCTGCCGCCGCTCGTCCTCGTCCATATCGGGATTCTTCTCGCTCACTTGGGCAAAGGCTCGCTCCACGCCCTCGTCCAACACGTCCATCAGCTTGACCACGCCGCCAGCCCGCGTCTTGAACGGCCGGTTGTCCGCGCCGAGAATCGCGCCAAACTCGTGGTGCTCCAAAGCAGTCGTCTCGGGCGCGTACCCAGCCGCCCGGGCCACCGCAAAAACCTGCTGCAAGTGGAACGACTGGCGCGCATCCACGATGTAGAGAATCCGGTCGGCCGCGAGTACGCCGGCCCGATAGCGCACGGCCGCGAGGTCGCTCGTCGCATAGAGATAGCCGCCGTCCGATTTCTGCACGATCACCGGCGTGATCTGGCCGTCCTTGTTTTTGAATTCCTCCAAGAAGACGCACTGCGCGCCGTTGGATTCGACCAGCAAGCCCTTGGCCCGCAAATCCTCGACCACGCGGGGCAAGTCGTCGTTGTACGCGCTCTCTCCCTGCACGTCTTCGGGCTTGAGACCGACTCCTAGCGCGTCGTACACGCGCTGGCCGTGGGCGAGCGATTCGTCGATGAACTGCTGCCACATCCGCTGCACGTGCGGGTCGCCGCCTTGCAGCTTGACCACGTATTCCCGCGACAGATCGGCAAAGGCCGCGTC
Source organism: Candidatus Latescibacterota bacterium (assembly GCA_965116675.1). Taxonomy (GTDB): domain Bacteria; phylum Latescibacterota; class UBA2968; order UBA8231; family UBA8231. The sequence continues at coordinate 2,899,573 of OZ220721.1, read as the reverse complement.
TTGGTCAAAGCGCTGACGCGCCGACTGGTAGAATACTTCTAGATCCGCCAATTCCGTGGCCGGGTCCTCAAGCTCGTCCATGTGGGCAATGAGCATTCCAAACTGCGTCCCCCAGTCGCCTACGTGATTGTGGCGCACGACCTCGTGGCCCGAGAATTCGAGGACGCGGGCGATGGCGTCGCCGATGACCGTGCTGCGCAGATGGCCGATGTGCATTTCCTTGGCCAAATTGGGATGCGAGTAGTCGAGTACGACCTTTTGCGACGCGGCCTTGGGCACGCCGAGCCGCGGGTCGGCCAGCACATTTCCCAACTGCGTGGCTAACCACTCGCCTTTGAGTTGGATATTGATAAAGCCCGGCCCGGCGATATCTACGGACGCGGCCATGTCCTCTAGATCCAGTTCCTCCACGACCTGAGTGGCGAGCGCGCGGGGGTTGGTCTTTAGCTTCTTGGCCGCGGCCATCACGCCGTTGGCCTGATAGTCGCCGAACTCCGGGCGAGTCGCCGGGCCGACGAGGGCCGGGGAATCCGCGGGCGCGCCCGCTCGGGCCAGCGCCGCGCTAATGCGCGTTTCTAGTGATTCGGTTATCATGCGTTATCTAGGTTGTTTGTCTTTATTCCCAGCGGCCTAAGCGGGAAAATGCTCCAGTGCGGCCGCAATCATCGCCTCGACCGGCGGCTCGACACCCGTCCATATCTCAAACGAGCGCGCGCCCTGCCAAGCGAGCATACCCAAGCCGTTGATCGCGGAGGCCCCAGCGGCGGCAGCCTGCCGCATAAGCACGGTCTCCAAGGGATTGTACACAATGTCGGCGACCAGCATGTGCTCATGCAGGCAAGACGGGTCCGCCAGCGGCGAAACGTCGTCGCGGGGGTGCATCCCCAGCGCCGTGGCGTTGATGAGCAAACCAGCGTCGCCAATCGGTCCGGTCTCTGCCAGCGACCCGACCCGCACCTTGCCCTCACTGTCAAGATCGGCGGCGAGGGCTGCGGCCTTTTCCACCGTGCGGTTGAGCAGCAGCACTTCCTCTATCTCGTCCCGCGCCAGCAGCGCGTAGAGCACGGCCCGCGCCGCGCCGCCCGCCCCAAGGAGCGCAACCTTGGGCGGCAACGGATCCAAACTGCCATCGGCCTTGAGGCTCTGCACGATCCCAAAGGCGTCGGTATTGTAGCCCACGAGTCGGCCATCGCGGTTAGCAATGGTATTGACCGCGCCAATGCTCTGGGCCTCTACAGAAATCTCGTCGAGATGCTCCATGACGGCCTGCTTGTGCGGCACCGTTACATTCAGCCCAACCATACCAAAAGCGCGCATTCCGGCGAGCGCTTGAGGCAAGGCTGCGGGAGCAACGCGGAACGCCGCGTACACATAGTTGAGATTCAGTGCCCTGAGCGCGGCGTTGTGCATGGCCGGCGACGCCGTGTGTGCGACCGGGTCGCCGATGACGCCGAGCACCCGCGTCGTCCCGGAAATCACCCCAACAAATCCTCAACGAAGCAGTTGGCAATCTCAAAGGATTCGCGCCACGATACGCCGTAGAGCAAGCGGATGGCGAGTAGGCCGCCACACAACATCACAGCCGCGCACACAAAGAGCCGAAAAATTCCTCTCATATTTAATCTCCTCCAATAGATTGTACGGTCTTAAAAAAATCGGGCCAGATGGGTGCCAAGCACTCGCTGCCTTCGATGGTCAACTCCCCTTCGGCCAACAGCCCGGCCACGGCAAAGGCCATGGTTAAACCGGGATCGCCCTTGCCGTCGAGCTGGCCACCCTGGAGCGGGAAGCCGCCTTTGATGACAAGCCCCTCGGGGAATTGACCAATCCGCGCATCGAGCGAGCGCAGCGCGGCACACAAATGCTCCGCATGCGGCACGTCTTCGATGTCGCGGATGACCGTCGTCCCCTTCGTCTGAGTCGCCAAGACTGCTAGCAACGCGATCTGGTCGGCGACCTTAGCGGCCCGCGACCCAGCCACGCGCGTAGCCTTCAACTGGCTGGAGCTCACGTGCAAATCGAACTCGCTTTCCCCGAGGTCTTCCGCGACAATCTGTGCCCCAATCTGCCGCAGCAAATCCAAAAACGCCCGCTGCCCTGGGCGAATGGCCACGCGCTTGATGGTTAGCTCCGACCCCTTGCGGCACAGCGCGGCCCCTATGAGCGGATAAGCCAACGCAAGTTGCCCAGGCACTTCTACATCAACGACTTGTAGCGCCTGCCCGCCCTCTACCGACAACAGTCTGCGCCGCTCTACAGCGACTCCGTACCCGCGCAACAAGCGCTCCACGCGGCTACCGACTTTCAGCGCGGTCGTCCCCTCGGCAAAAAGCGCGGCCACCATAGCGCCCAGTGCTAGGGCGTCGGTCGGCGGTGCCTCGGAGAGGACGAACCCTTTGGCCTGCTGACCACCGATTACAAAGGTGTCCGCACTCTCCTGTTCTACTGCGAACCCAAGCTGGGCCAGCAGGTTGAGCAAGGGCCGACACCGCTCGGCTTCCGTGCCCAACTTCACCTGCGAGCGAAACGTTTGCCCGGCGAGCATGGGAAGCAACAACAGTGCTGTATCGCCCAACCCCTCTAGATCGAGCGGTCCCTCTGCCTCCCGAAACCCCCGCAGCCCAACGCCATGCACAGCATAAGTGCCTGCGCGCTTGGTAATGTCAACACCCAACTCGCGCAACACAGCGACCACCCGGTCAGCGGCAACGGGCGCGTGGCGGACAGTGCTCTTCCCCTCGCTCAATGCGGCCAACACGAGCGCGCGCTCGGCTGGCTCCCGCTCTCCAGGAACCGAGACCTGCTCCGCGATTTTCTTGACTGGGTTTACGACCGTTTCCATGGCCTAGGGTCTCCGCGCCACATACCCTATCCTAGTCAAAATTCCCAGCGCGTTTTCCGCGCTTTCTGCGCTGTCGAATCCCAGCCGTATCGTCCCTCCCTCGCCCTCGCGCACCTTCATTACCTCAATATCGTTGATGTTTACCCCTTGCGCCCCCAGCGCCTGGCCGATCTCGGCGATGACACCCGGCCGATCCTCAGCTAGCACCAAGATCTCGTGCAGCACGTGGATAAACCCCTTTGAATCCCTCGGAATGGACCCTCGAATCTCGTTGGCAAAATCGAAATCCGCCTTTAGCTCCTCGGCCTCCAGCCGCTCCCTCACCTCCGCGAGCGCGGCGATGTAGCGGTCGATCATCGCGCGAATCTCGTTGGCATTGGTCGCGCAGATGTCTTCCCAGACCGGCGCGAACGGGCTAGAGGCAATCCGCGTCAAGTCGCGGAAACCGCCAGCAGCCAACGGCAGGAAGTGATCCCGCTCGGCATTCAGCCGCCCGACCATGCTCACCAGCGAGGTCGCCATCATCTGCGGCAAGTGGCTAATCGCGGCGACCGCCCGGTCGTGTGCCTCAGCGTCTAGTTCCATCACCCGCGCTCCAAGTTGCCGCAAGAGCGCAGTCAATGCTTGGTAGCGATCAGCCGGCACCTTCTGGTCAGGGACCAAAATGTAGATCGCATTCTGGAAGAGGAACGGATCGGCTGCGGCCACGCCCGCCTTTTCAGAACCGGCCATCGGATGGCCACCGACAAAGTACACTTCGTCGCTGAAATGGGCCTGGGCCGCTGCGACAATGCGCCGCTTGGTACTCCCCACATCGGTAACTAGCGTCCCCGGCTCGGAGAGTTGACCCACCTCTGCAATCAGCGTGAGAATCCGCTTGATCGGCGTGCAGATAAAGACTAGGTCGGCCCCTTTGAGCGCCTGTCCCAGCTCGTCGTAGCCCCAACCCTCGTCGATCACGCCCAACTCCAGTGCGCGGGCGATGGTTGCGGGGCGGCTGACGCCCACAAGCTGTCCGCCAAAGCCGGTGCGCTTGAGCGCCAAGCCTATTGAGCCGCCAATCAGGCCCACGCCGACGATGACTGCCCGCCGGAAGAAGGCTAGCTCTCCTCGCATTCGAAGTGGGTGGTTAGTTCGATGAGTAGCCAGTAGAGCTTCTCTAGGGCCTCGTCTTTAACCGGCCCTTGGAGTCCTTGGTTGTAGGTTTTGATCTTGGCGATCACATCGCGTTCGCGCTCGGGATCGCGTATTGGTTTTCCCGCCGCTTTTTTGATTTGCCCAATCTCGTGTGCACACTGCATGCGCTCGTTGAGCAGACCTATCATTTGCCGGTCGATACCATCTATGCGTTCGCGCCAGTCACTCAGATCCATAGTTGATTCCTCATCGGTGGCCCATCGCCCGACGGACCGCGTCCATGGTTGCGTCAACAATCGGGCGCAGCTTCTCGACACTCTCGGCGAGCACCTCGTCGATGTACGCGGGGTCCGCTGTCAATTCCCGATAGCGAGCCTGGATCGGCTCGATCTCGGCGAGGACCACTTCGACTAGTTCCTTTTTCAAGTCGCCGTACCCTTTGCCAGCAAAATGCGTCTCAATCTCGTCGTTCCCCTGACCAGTCAACGCCTGATAGATTGTCAGGAGGTTAAACAGTCCGGGGCGCTGCGGGTCGAAGACAATGCCCTGCTGCGAATCGGTCACTGCCCGCATGATCGTCTTGCGCACCTTATCCGGATCATCGAGCAGGCCGACGCTGTGGTACTGGCCCTCGGCCGACTTAGACATTTTCGCAGTCGGATCGTCCAGCCCCATGATCCGCGCCCCGACTTGCGGAATGACTGGCTCGGGCACGGTGAACACTTCGCCGAATTGGCGATTGAAGCGCTCGGCAATGTCGCGCGTCAGTTCTACGTGCTGTTTTTGGTCATCGCCTACGGGGACCTCGTGCGCCTGATAGAGCAGGATATCGGCGGCCATCAACGTCGGATAGACGAACAGCCCCGTGCCAACGCGCTCGCGCCGCGCACCCACCCGATCCTTGAATTGGGTCATCCGCTCCAGCCAGCCCATCGGCGTGATACAAGTAAAAAGCCAAGCCAACTCAGTGTGTTCGGGAATGTGCGACTGCACGAAGAGACGGCACTTTTGCGGATCGAGGCCACAGGCAATGTACAGGGCCACGGCCTCGCGCGTACCACTATGCAAAGCCTCCGGGTCGTACGGCACGGTGATCGCGTGCTGATCGACCACGCAGAAGATGTTGTCGCGGTCCTCTAGGTTGACCAACCAATTGCGGACGGCCCCGATGTAGTTGCCGATGTGAATGTGGCCCGAAGGCTGAATGCCCGAAAATACTCGCTTTTTCACTCGCCCAATAGCTCCCTCACTTTAGTCCCGATATCGTCTTCACGCATCAGGGATTCGCCGACTAAGATCGCATCGACGCCGACTGCCGCGAGCCGCTCAACATCGCTACGATCCCCAATTCCGCTCTCGCTGACGACGACAGCTCCCTCCGGCATCTGATCCAAAAGCGCGAAGGTCGTCTCCAAGGTTGTCTCAAAGGTCCGCAGATCGCGGTTGTTGACGCCGATGAGTCGGGCACCGGCCGCTTTGGCGCGCGTCAGTTCCGCCCCATCGTGGACTTCGACGAGCGCGTCTAATTCCAACTCCTCAGCGAGGCCAAGGTAGTCGTCGAGTTGGCTGGAGTCCATCAGCGCCACGATCAGCAAAACGGCGTCAGCACCGATGACGCGGGCTTCGTAGAGTTGGTATTCGTCAATGGTGAAGTCCTTGCGCAACACCGGCAAGTCCGCGACCGCTTTAGCCATCTGCAAATGCGCGTCGCACCCTTGAAAATACGCCTCGTCCGTCAATACCGAAAGACAACGCGCACCATGAGCGGCATACGCATCGGCGATCCACTCTGGATCGAAGTCGGCGCGAATGACGCCCTTGGACGGCGATGCTTTTTTCACCTCGGCGATCAGCGCGATCCCATCCGCAGTTAGCGCGCCTTGGAAATCGGCCGGCACCGCCGTATCGCGAGCCTGCGATCGCACATCGGCCAAACTGCGCTGGCGCTGGCGGTCGGCGACGAACTCGCGCTTGTACGCGGCTATTTCGCTTAGGATATCCGCCATCTTCAGGAGTTGCTTACCTCGACCAGCCGATCTAGGGCTTGGCGCGCCTTGCCCGAGTCGATGGACTCCCGGGCCACTTCGAGACCAGCGGTTATATCCTCGGCCAACCCGCCAACGACCATCGCCGCCGCCGAGTTGAGCAGCACCACGTCGCGCTGCGGCCCCTTCTCACCGTCGAGTACCCCGCGCAGGATGCGCGCGTTGTGGTCCGCATCCCCGCCTTTGAGCGCCTCGCCTGAGACTGTCTGCAAACCAAAATCTCCCGGGTGGATTTGGCGCGTACTGACCTGCCCGTCTCTAAGCTCGCTGACCTGCGTCGGCCCCGTCAGCGTGATCTCATCCAACCCATCCGAGCCGTGTACCACCAGGGCCTGATCCGATCCCAACTCGCGCAGCACTCCGGCGAGCGCCTCGGTCAACGCGCCGTCGAATACGCCGAGCAATTGCCTCTTGGCCCCAGCCGGATTGGTCAGCGGCCCCAAGATGTTAAAGACCGTGCGGGTGGCCAACTCCCTGCGCGGGGCGATGGCGTGTTTCATCGCCCCGTGCAAGGCTATCGCAAAGAGAAAGCCAATGCCGACTTCGTCGATGCACTCGCCGACCTTTTCCGGCGTGGCTTCGACGTTGACCCCTAGCGCGGTGAGCACGTCCGACGAGCCGCACTGGCTCGATATTGAGCGGGTGCCGTGCTTGGCCACTGCCAAACCGGCACCGCAAGCGACAAAGGCTACCGTCGTAGAGATATTGAAGGTCCCCGAATCATCGCCGCCAGTGCCGCAGGTGTCGATGAGATCGGGACGCACCGTCACTATCGGCGTAGCTTTCTCACGCATGACTTCGGCACCGCCAGCGATCTCGTCGATAGTCTCGCCCTTGATCCGCAGAGCAACGAGAAAAGCGCCGATCTGAGCGTCTGTAGCTTGGCCGCTCATAATCTCCTCCATCACCGCTCGCATCTTAGCACGGCCTAGATCTGCTCCGGCGATCAGGTCTCTTATAGCTTCTTGTATCATATTGCGCTCCTCATAAGCGAAGAAAATTATCCAGTAGTTGTTTGCCTTGTACGGTCAAAATCGACTCGGGATGGAACTGCACTCCTTCGAGAGACCATCGCCGGTGCCGAATCCCCATAATCATCCCATTCTCATTCGTAGCCGATACTTGCAGACATTCGGGCAAACTCTCCCGCTCGACAGTTAGCGAGTGATAGCGAGTAGCGACGAAGGGATTTTGCAGGCCGGCGAACAGCGTGCGGCCATCGTGTTGCACTGGCGTCGCGCGGCCGTGGACGATTTCGTCGGCCCGCACCACGCGTCCGCCGCAAACTTGGGCGATGACTTGGTGCCCTAGGCACACGCCCAAAATGGGGATCACACTGGCCAACCGCTCGACGAGCGCACACGAAATTCCAGCTTGATCTGGACCACCAGGACCAGGCGAGATAACGACGCGCTCGGGCGCAAGTGCCACCGCTTCGGCGACCGTCAACTCGTCGCTGCGGAAGACCTTGGTTGCCGCCCCTAATTCCTCTAAATAATGCACCAAATTGTAGGTAAAGGAGTCGTAGTTATCAAGTATCAGCAGCATGGTTGCACAGTGGCGGAAAAGGCCGTAGGGGCGGTTCGCGAACCGCCCCTACAATCACCGCGCCAGCCTCCCTACTACCCCGGCGATCAGCCGCAAGCCCAAATCGTCCTTGAGCGTCAAGATCGACTCCGGGTGGAACTGCACGGCCGCCACCGGCAACTCGCGGTGCTCCACGGCCATGATGACTCCGTCGTCGGTCTGCGCTAACACCCGCAAGCACTCGGGCAATTTCTCCGGCACGGCGTAAAGCGAGTGATAGCGCCCGGCGACAAACTCCGTGGGGAACCCGTCGAAAATTCCTTCAGGCGTGCAGCCGATCGTCGATTCCTTGCCGTGCATCGGGTAGGAAAGCACCCCCAGCTCGCCACCGAGAGCCTCGACGATGCCCTGCAATCCGAGACACACGCCAAAAACCGGCAGCGTGCGCCGCACGCACTCGTTGACCAACTCCGGCACGCCGAATTCCTCGGGCGTGCCTGGCCCCGGCGAGATGAAGACCAGATCGGGATCAAACTCGGCGAAGATGCGCTGGGGATCGCGCAGGCCCCGCGCGCCGCTGCCGTCGCGCGACCTCGCAGCGCGCACCGTCACCACCTCCGCTCCCGTCTGTCGCACGTAGTCGCCGAGCGTGTGGACGAAGGAGTCGCGGTTATCGACGAAGAGCACCCGCTTGCCCTGCCCCGAAGTCGCGATTTGAGTGACCTTATCCTTGGCATCGTCAGCGCCAATCACCGCGTTGATAAAGGTTTCGGCCTTGGCCCGCGTCTCGCGCTCCTCGGCGTCGGGGTCCGAATCGCAGAGTAAAGTCGCCCCGGCTCGCACTTGAGCGATGCCGTCCTCCAAGTGTACGGTGCGGATGGTGATTCCGGTGTTGATCTCGCCGCTGAAGAGCAGCATGCCGATGCAGCCGCCGTACCAGCGCCGCGCCGAGTTTTCCAGTTCCTCGATCTTCTGCATGGCCGCCGGTTTGGGCGCACCAGTAAGCGTCACCGCCCACATATGCGAGAGCAGAGCATCGAATCCATCGCAGTCGTCCTTCAGCTCGCCCACTACTTGGTCCACGGTGTGAAAAACCTTTGAGTACCTTTCGATCATTCGCCGCCCGATCACCCGCACCGAGCCTTCCTTGCAAATCCGCGCTTTGTCGTTGCGATCGACGTCCGTACACATGTTCAACTCGGCCTCGTCCTTTTTTGAATTGAGCAAGTCGCGGATCTGTTCGGCGTCCTCCATCACGGTTTTGCCTCGACCGATGGTCCCGGCAATTGGACAAGTCTCGACCAATGACCCATTGACCCGCACGAACATCTCGGGCGAAGCGCCGATCAGATACTCGTCGCCTAAGTTGATGAAGAATTCATAGGGGCTGGGGCTAGTGCGGCGGATACTCTCAAAGAGGGTGTGCGGGCTACCCACATAGCCAGCGCTGAGCACTTGGCTCGGCGTCACCTCAAAGAAGTCGCCGCGCTCGGTACCGGCGATGACCTCGCGCACCTTGTCGGCGTATTCCCCAGGGACGTGATCGCACGTAATCTCGGACGATGCGCCGCGCACATAGGGCACGGCGTCCGTGCCGCGCTCCATGCTCTCGGTTGACAATCCGTCGGCGGCGAATTCGTAGCGATAGCGCCGCGCCTGCTCCTTGCGGTGATCTACTACGACCAGTTCGTCAGGCAGAAAGAGGTGTAAATCGGGCCGGTCCTCGCGGCGCGGGTGGCGTAGTTGGAGCGGCTCAAACTGGAGTACCAAGTCGTAGCCCAGCGCCCCGTAAAAGCCCAAGTGATTTTCGCCTTTGGCTCGCATCAGCGCCACCAAGGCGCGCAGGACGCTGAAGATCGTCGGCTGCTTGGAGCGCTCCTCTTCGGGGAAGTACTCGGGCATGGGAGCCACCGCGCCTTTGAGCTGGCCATCGGTTAGCTCCAGTTCCGTCACATGCTCGTGCTTGGCGAGGCTGCCGCGAAAGATCTCCAGCAGCATCTCGCCGCGCGCGTTGAGCGCCCGAAAGGCAAAGGCGCGCTGACGCGCCACCAACTCCAGCGGCGGATCAACGAAGCCAATGTCCCAGCGGCTATAGCGCCCTGGATACTCGTAGCCGCTGGCAAAGACAGCACCCCGGTGGGTATTGAGCCGTTCGAGCAGGGACGCTAGCGGCCTTTCTATGGGCAATTCCTCGGTCTGGCGCTTGACTTCGACGCCGCCAGCCGTGTGAAAAGTTTCCGTGTGAATAGTCATGTCTTTCTCCAAGTACAAAAAAAACGCGGACACCCGAGGGCGTCCGCGTTGGATTGAAAATTCATCTCGTCGCAGTTTCTAGCAGATGGACGCACCTCTCTCCCTACTCGGGGGATACCAAGCGCGCCACCAGCGACGAATGTGAGGCGAAAATTTCATAACGCGCAGAAAGTAAAGGGGCAGCTAGCACCTGTCAAGCCGTTCAGCGAAACGGTGCCAGCCCGTATCACGCCAAGATCCTATCCAGCCAAGCGTCCGTCTGTTCCAAGTTATCTCCTTTTTAATTTTTGATGTTGCATCGTCCCTACCTGTCGGCGTCTAACAGGCGTCTAAACTCTTCGAGGGTGGGCACCTGTATGGCCGCACGATGCAACTGCTTGAGGTGCTGCCCATCGTCAATGGCCCCAAGGCGGCGGACCAACGGCTCGGACGCAGCCAGCCCAAAGCGAATCTCCAGCACATCGAGCAAATCTTCGATGGCGCGTTCTCGGCCTCCTCGTTCAATGCCCTGCTCAATGCCCTGCTTAATGCCTTCTTCACGGGCACTTGCGGTCAGATACTGGGCAAACGAGGATTCGCGGATGATATCCATGAGTTGCTCCTTGGAAATAATGGCCGTGATCGTCTGTGGATTATACGCCAACCCGCTCAAAATCGCCAGTCCCGCCAGACAATCGGCCTTGTCTGGCTGCGCCAGCGGCAAGGCCACCGCCCGGGCGATGCACTCGGCTAACCACGGGGCCTCGGCCTGACCGGCCGGCGGCTGCATCAACGGCGCAAACGGCAGCAAGCCCACCAACCCGCCGTCGAGCACGGCTTGACCGGCTAACTGGCTCAGACGAATCACCTTGTAGCGGATTGCGACCGGATAGTCGGGATGCTCCTGAATGTAGTAGCCCGGATCGCGTCGTCCGGTGTTGGGGCGCAGGTAGAGGACGTGGGCGTACACCGGCCGGCCGTGCTGCTCGATGCTGCGGCCGATGTAGCTGGCCATCCTGCGGGGCATGGCCGGGTCGTCGGTGGTTTGAAACTCGTGGTGGACTAACACTTCTTGGCCTCCGATTCGGACGCGGAGAAGGCTGTCGGCGCGGCGGACGGTGGGTTGCTCGGTGTCGATGACTTCGACGTGTTGGATGTCGTCGCGCTGGAGGGCGAAGCGGGCGAAGTCGGCTGGGTAGGTTTGGATCAGGCGTTTGGCGATGGTATCGAATTCGGCCATGGCAATCAATTAGGAATTACGAATTACGAATTAGAGCGTACCAAGCCGTCCGAACCGGAGGGCGGTTGGGGCCATTCGCAATGCCTAATTATTGCAATATTTGTGCCAGCGGCTCAGAGAGGAGGACGAAGCTATAGAAGGCGCGGCGTGTAGCGGAAAGGGTACAAGGATGGGTAGTGGGCGACAAAAGTTCGGCGGTAGGGCGTCTGGCCGGTTCTGTCGAGGGAAGAGTGCCCTCAAGCCAAGCCGCCGCAAGGCGTGCATATCGAGACAAGGGCGTACATCAGCTTTTAATATACTCAGCGAATCAACGCCAATTTAGCCGTTTGAACGGCACCTCCCGCTTGCAGCACGGCCCAATAGACCCCGGAAGCCGCCTCCGCACCCGCATCCGTGCGACCATCCCAACGCACGCGATGCGCGCCAGCAGCCAACCACCCATCGGCCAACACGCGAACCTGCTGCCCCATCAAATTATAGACAGCAAGCCGCACAGGACCGGCCTCGGCTAGAGCAAAGGGAATGGTCACTTCCGCGTTGAATGGCGTGGGAAAGGGATCGCCTAGTCCGGACACCAATCCATCCGACAACTTGGACAAGAACTGCATCCCTGCGACGGGCTTGGCACTAGGTGGTTCCCCCACCCACACATCCTTCAACTGCCAGCGAGCGAAGGATGAAGTGCGGTTTTGGTTAAAGATATTGCGGAACTCGATAGTGTTTGTGCCGGTGCGCAGGTCTGTTCTGTCCAAGACGAGATACCAATGCGTCCAATCCTCGCTATCTGGAATCGAGCCGTAAGACCATTCGTTAAAAAAAATAGTGACTTCACCGTCGCTTATTTCCTTTACCGAAAAATAACACGCGAGATCGCGACTGGCTCCCCCAAAGCCGAACTTGACGCTTTTGGGATTTTTGGTAACCGCAGGCGGACTGTAGCCGAACAGCCCTCTGCTCGGAAGCGGCTCTAATTGTTCGCTTTAGATTAGAAGCAGCTTCGTCCCCGACGCCCCATTCGAAGTAGCAACTTGCACATTGCCACTTTGTGCTCTAGCCGGAACCTTGACGACAATTCTGCTGTTGGACCAACTCACATAGTCCGCAGCAGAAGGCCGTACGTTAGAAATAAATAAAACGTATCCGGTGCCTCGTCTCGTGCCAAAATTGCCGCCCATTAGCGTCAGGCGATTCCCTGTCTCGATTCGCGTCGGCGAGATCCTCGTCAGATAAGGGCTCGTTATTTGTAGGCGAACGGAATTGCTGGTGCCTTGGGACGTTCTAACGGTCAGGTTGCCGGGGGGCGTATTGACGGGAATGCGGAAGCGTATCCTGCTATTCGACCAAGAGGTAAACGAAGAGATCGTGACCGAACCAATCCGCACGTAACTACTTCCCCGCGAGGAACCGAAATTACCCCCATTTACAGTAACAACGGTATTCGTCCTTCCGGTCTGTGGAGAGACGTTGCTGATCCAAGGCGAGGTAATCGTCAGCCGAGTCGAAGAAGCCCTTCCCCTCGTAGTTACAACCTGCACATTACCGGTACGCGCTCCAGCCGGCACTCTCACTTGGATCCGAGTATCACTCCAGCTAACATACTGGGAAGAACTAGGTTCTTTGCCCCCTTGAAAAATCACCCGGCTCGTGCCGCGATTCGCGCCGAAAGCCGTCCCACGGATGGTCACGGTTTGATTGTACTGCACTCGACTCGGCGAGATGGAAGTAATTTGAGGAGACTTGATTTCGATTATAAGCAGCTTCGTCCCCGACGTCCCATTCGAAGTAGTAACCTGTACATTGCCACTTCGCGCTTTAGCCGGAACCTTGACGACAATTCTGCTGTTGGACCAACTCACATAGTCCGCAGCAGCAGGCCGTACATTGGAAGTAAATAAAACGTATCTAGAGCCTCGTCTATTGCCAAAGTTACCGCCCGTTAGCGTCAGGCGATTCCCTGTTTCGATTCGCGTCGGCGAGATCCTCGTCAGATACGGGCTCGTTATTGCTAGGCGGATGGAATTGCTGGTGCCTTGGGACGTTCGAACGGTCAGGTTGCCGGGGGGCGTATTGACGGGAATGCGGAAGCGTATCCTGCTACTCGACCAAGAGGTAAACGCAGAGGAAGGGATCACGACCGAACCTATCCGCACGGAACTGCTCCCCCGCGACGAACCGAAATTACTCCCGCTTATAGTAACAACCGTATTCGTCCTTCCGGTCTGTGGAGAGATGCTGCTGATCCGAGGAGAGGTATTTGCGGAAACTCGCATAATCGGCAACACGAGTTTGCCGTATCCGCTATCGTTGTCTCTTCCCCGAGGTCCTATGTCAACCGTAGCTGCGACAAGTGCATTCCACAATTGAGTGCGCGAGTACGAGGGATTGGCTGACTTGATCAGGGCCGCCGCGCCGGCGACATGGGGCGCAGCGGCGGAGGTTCCCCCATAAAGCTCCGATCTATAAGAAGCTGTCGATACTCCAGTAGGGGCAACGAGGTCTGGTTTGATGCGTCCATCGGTAGTGGGACCACGCGAGCTATATTCTTCAATCCGACCAGCATTCCAATAATCCGCTCTATGAAAAATTGACCCGACGCTTATAGCTCCCCTAGCATCTGCAGGAATCCCAATACTGTTCTCCGCGACCGAATCATCTATAAAATCGTGAGTTGACCATATCTTCAGCCTTCTAGGCTGGGCGTCTAGGCCTCGAACAGCAATGCCATAGCGCCCCGATTCTTTTACCGTGTAGTCGTCGATCCATTCGGCGGGGTCGCCGCCGGAATCTTGAACGTCGGTACTTTCGGCGACTCGTTCTAAATCGCCGGAGGAGTTTGTAAAATAGAGATACAGGTCGTAATTCTGATAGGTGATGGGCCAATCATCCCAAGTCAAGGAAACGGATATCTCGTCCCCTTCCTCGGCCTCAAACGACAACACTTCGTCTTTGCTGCCAAAGTTGTGCCAACTGTTAGAATCGTGATCAGATCAGAACCCTTTATAATGGCTCTTAGCGTAATTACCCGCTGAATTCACCCAAAGAATGCCATTATCGGCAGCGTCATTTACAATATCGCAGGCCAACCCTCGTCCATCGCCAAAGCCGTTTGCAGGAAAACCTGCAGAATAACTTATTACATCAATACCGTCTCGTATGGCACGGTCTTTGGCATTTTCAAGATCAAGTAGTCCCCCAATTTTATAGAGATAGAGTTCGGCTTCCGGAGCCACATCGTAGATAATCTCTGCACACGCCGTGCCGTGGACATCCTCGCCAGCATATATCCCCTCGCCTGTATAGTCGTGATACCACCAACGAGCTGGCATGTCTCCAGACAGTTCTTTAGCCCCCTTAAATCCGCCATCAATAATGGCCACCTTAACCCCTTGTCCTTTCACACCCGCCGAATGATTAGCCAATGCACCAATGCGGGATACCCCCTCGCTGATCGTCACCTGAGAATGCGGCCGATACGGCCTGCGGACAAAGCGAACCCCCGGCAGTTCCGAAACCGCCACCAGTGACGACGGCGGAACCGCAACCCGCATCAGACTCTTGGACTGCGCCAGAACCCTTCCTCCAAGTGCAGCCAGCGACGACGTATCAATCGAAGCCGACGCTTGGCCAAGGTGTGGAACCAAGATGACGACGACAGTATCCTGTAAATCGCGAGTCGGTTTGGCCGCCTGCGGTGTTGCCAACTCCCACAACGAACTCTGTATCTTAGCAGGGCCGTCGGGCCTGTCAGGTGTGAAATCTATGTTCTGCCCCCAGAGGGGTATGTAGCCAAAGACGCCCAAGAAAAGGGCAGTCGTAACTCTATAAGGATTAATTGGTCTCACTATCGCTCTATGCTTTGGGGATAAGTAGGATGCCGACCAACGCGGATTGGCGGCGGCTTATAATACGCCCTCAAAACGAGACGTCAAGGGCCGGTCAACGCCCAGCGAATCAACGCCGCTACGGCAAATCTTCTATCCAAGCAGGCGGCAGGCGACCCGACGCTTTGGCCTCGGCTTGCAGGCGTCGGAGCACAGCAGCGTCTAGAGGAGATCGCTGTGCAAAATGGAGTGGGATATTGCTGGCGATTTTTGCGGCAGCGACTCGGCGCGTTCTTTTGAGAACTAAGGCCGTTTCTTTAACTACAAACGGATGATCGCCCTTGTGTAAGCGCACAGGCTCAAACGGAAAATGACGTGCATCTGAACAGGTGACAAAGAGGACTTCGCCAGCAGCGTTGGGATTAGTCAGAACAATGAAGTGGTGGTAGGGTTCGACTTTTGACTGGACGACGGTGCCAGCCTGTATCACGCCAAGATCCTATCCAGCCAAGCGTCCGTCTGTTCCAGGTCCAAGATGGCTTGGATTTCTTCGTCGCTCTTCTTCAAGGCGAGCAGGATGCGCTGGACCGGGATAGGGGTCGCTTGGGGACCGTGTGGATCTTCTGCGGGGTTTTCCCACTCGGGAAGGCGATGGGTGTGCTCGACGATACCATTGGAACCCCAAGAGGGCAGATGGCCGTATTGCTTCCAGACATCCTCGGCGATCGTCCGTTCCGTTTCAGACAAGTGGTTTATTCCCATCTCTTTCTTCAGGCCGATACAATAATCTGCCTGATTCTCGATGTACTGATTCCACACAGGATGGAGATCGGGATCGTCTTCTTGGTGTATCAGAGTGTATGTCTGAATGGGGACTGGGCCGTGCTTCATCGATACCCAGCGATCAGTGGAGATGCTATGTCCTTCCCGGTCCAACGCCTCGCGATCAGCTAGGTAGATGAGTTTGAGCAACTTGATAAATTTCATCGAGCCGCCCCACGACAACATGCAGGCAGCCAGTTCAGTGGCCTTTTCTTCGTTGAACATGCATTATCTCCTCTTTAGAATCATTAGGAGATTCAAGAGTCTTTCAGTAAAATCGTCTCTCTAGTTTAACATAAAGCAATTGCACGTTGTCAACCTAAGTCTCCAACAAACGGATTTTGGCGGTGGAAAATCTCTTTCAAACCGCTCAGCGAATCAACGCCAACTTAGCCGTTTGCACGATCTCTCCCGCGTACAGCACGGCCCAATAAATCCCCGAAGCCACTTCAACCCCCATATCCGTGCGACCATCCCAACGCACGCGATGCGCGCCCGCAGCCAACCACCCATCGGCCAACACGCGAATCTGCTGCCCCATCAAATTATAGACGGCAAGCCGTACGGGTCCAGCCTCGGTCAGAGCAAAGGGAATGGTCACTCCGGCGTTGAACGGCGTGGGAAAAGGATCGCCCAAACCATCCGGCACTTTGGACAAAAGCCGCGTTCCGGCGGCGAGCTTGGCGCTAAACGGCTTCCACAACGCCACGTCCTTCAACTGCCAACGGACGAAGGATGCCGCGCGGTCTTGGTTGATGACATTGCGGAACTCGATGACGTTTTGCCCAGACTGGAGGTATGTCTCATCGAGGACGAGATACCAAGTCCGCCAGTCCTCCCCAGCTATGAGCTCTGCATACCTCTGTTCGTTGAGGAAAATGACGACCTCGTTGTCGCCTATTTCCTTGGTCGAAAATTCGCATAGGACATCGCGATTGATCCCCTCAAAGCCAAACTTGACGCTTTTGGGATTTTTGCTAACCGCAGGCGGACTGTAGCCGAAAATTCCACTACTCGGCAGCGGCTCTATCCATTCGCTGCCAATTTCTACTTGCGCGGCCCCAGTGATCCCAGCGGCGGTAAAAACCCGCACCCCACCACTGCGGGCTTGGGACGGAACTCGGACGACGATAATGCCGTTAGACCAGACCGCATAACCGTCCGCCGCCGCTTGCACATTGGGGTTAAACAACACGTACCCTGTGCCGCGCTCCTGACCAAAGTTGCCGCCGGTCAGCCTCAAGTACTCGCCGACCTCCACTTGCAGTGGCGAAAGTTGCGCCAGATACGGACTGGCGATTTCCATGCGGACGGCATTGCTGGTGCCTTCAGAGGTCACAACGGTTACGTCGCTCGAAGGCGCATTAAGCGGAACGCGGAACCGTATCGTCTGATCCGACCAAGTCTCAAACGAAGACACCGCGACCGAATCAATCCACACGGAGCCGATGTTCCGTGCAAGGCCGAAATTGTCTCCGTCAATTTGGATGAGGTCGTCGGTCTTGGCCCTCGCATCCGTACGTGTGTGATTGGTAATTGCATCAATGTAAGGTGACGTGACGACCACCTGCGCACTGTCGCTGCCGCCGCCGGTTATCACCTGCACCGTACCGGTGCGGACACCAGTTGGTACGCGTACTTGAATCTGTACATCGCTCCAAGCGAGATAGTCGGAATCGCTCGGCTCTTTCCCCGCGAAAAAGACCACTTTACCCGTCCCTTTGGTGTTGCCAAAACCCTGGCCAACGATGGTAGTTGTTTGGCCGTATTGAACGCGACGCGGCGAGACATCCGCAATTTGCGGCGCTGAAACCGACAGCACGAGTTTGCCATATCCCGTGCTATCGTCCTTGCCCGGTGCCCCCACATCGACGGTGGCCTCGACGAGGGCCTGCCACAGGTCGTCGCGCGAGAGCGACGGGTTGGCCGATTTGAGCAGGGCGGCGGCACCAGCTACGTGGGGAGTCGCCGCCGAGGTCCCCCCAAACAACGTATCTGCACCGTAAGAAGCCGTTGTCACGCCCGAAGGCGCGACGAGGTCGGGCTTGATGCGACCATCGGCAGTGGGGCCGCGCGAACTGTAGCTCGCCACTGTTCCCAAGTCCCACTGGTCGCGGTGAATCGCCCCAACGCTCAGCGCACCGCGAGCGTCCGACGGAATCCCCAAGCTGCCAGTCGGAACCGGATATTCGATGTCGTGGTGCCAAGACCACACTCGAAACTTCTTAGGCTCGGCCTCGCCGACGCGGACCACAGAAATGCCATACGTGCCCGCTCGCTCGGCAACGTATTCGATAAACTCCACCGGAGCACCGCCGTCCTCTCCCTGCACATCCGTGCTTTTGCTAACTTCTTCGATGTTGCCGAACGCATCTTGATGGTAGAGATATAGATCGTAGTCCGCCGTAGTGGTCGGCCAATCGTCCCAAGTCAGCGTCACCCTGATGGCGTTGCCGATTTCGGCGACAAAATTCACCGCGTCGTCGCCAGCGGCAAAGTTGTGCCGATTGTCGGCATCGCTATCGTGCCAAAAACCCGCGTAGTGCTTTTGAGCGTAGTTGCCGACGGCGTTGACCCAGAGAATGCCGTTGTCGGCCGCGTCATTTACAATGTCGCAGATGAGCCCGCGCCCGTCCCCAAAGCCCTCGCCCACCCAGGTCGCCGAGTAGTTTACGATGGCCACTCCGTTTTGTATGCAGCGGTCTTTGGCATTTTCTAAATCCACTATATCCGCGACCTTGTACAGATAGAGTTCGGCTTCTGGAGCCACGTCGTGGATGATCTCGGCACACGCCGTGCCGTGGGCATCCGTACCAGCGTATATCCCCGTGTACGTATAGTCGCGAAACCACCGACGCACCGGCATATCTTCGGGCAGTTTATCGGCCCCCTTAAATCCGCCATCGATAATCGCCACCTTGACCCCTTGGCCCTTCGCGCCAGTAGCGTGGTTTTCGAGCGCGCGGATGAGAGCTACGCCTTCGCTAAGGATTTGTTGCGCGTGCGGACGGTGCGGCCTGCGGACAAAGGCCACGCTCGGCAACTCAGACACCGTCCGCAGTGCTGTAGTCGGTACCGACACGCGCATCAGGCTCCTAGACTGGGCCAAAATTTTGACGCCAAGGACGGCG
Source organism: Candidatus Latescibacterota bacterium (assembly GCA_965116675.1). Taxonomy (GTDB): domain Bacteria; phylum Latescibacterota; class UBA2968; order UBA8231; family UBA8231. Next base: position 2,880,776 of record OZ220721.1, on the reverse strand, counting down.
AACGACGTAGTGTCAATGGTAGCTGCCAAACCCGCTGCGGGCACCAAAATGACGACCACATCAGAGACGTCTGCGGCGCGGGTCAGCTTGGCCGCTGGGGACCTAGCTAGTTCCCACAGCGCGCTTTCTATATTGGGAGGGCCGACGGGTTTGGCTGGTGCAACGTCGAGGTCTTGTCCCCACAGGGGTACTGCAAAAAGAAAAAAAAGAAAGGTATGGCGCACGGCGATCAGGGATGGCGGGCTTTGTACGACTCGTGTGTGCCCTGCATCCCCAGCGCTTTGGTGCGCGACAACAGCGCGAGCCGCTCGTCGTCAGCCAAGGGCGCGAACCGCCGGGCAAGATCCGCATTCTGCCGCAGTTTTTCCAGCGAATCCATCCCGGAACACACGGTAGCCACCGGCAGGCTCATGGCGTAGCGCAGGCACTCTGCCGCCGTCGCCACGCCCGTTGCGAGGATCGCTTCGGGCGTCCCCCCCAAGGTCTTCATGGCAATGACCCCGATGTTTCTTTCCACTGCGAGCGGCAGCACCTCATCGACAAAGCTGAGGTAGTGGGGGTCGAACACATTGATTGGCATTTGCGTGGCGTCCCAAGCAAAGCCGCGCTCGATCATCTCCACGTGTAGGGGAGGTAAAGTATGGCCGGTAAAGCCAATGTAGCGGATCTTGCCCTCCTCTTTGGCTTTGAGCGCGGCCTCTAACAGGCCCCGCTCGTAAATCCGCTCTGGATCGTCGGACTGTTTGATATTGTGAAACTGCCAAAGGTCAATTACGTCGGTTTGCAGCCGGCGCAAGCTCTCTTCGAGGTGGGCAATCGCTCTCTTAGGATGGCGGCTCGCGTCCTTGGTCATTAGAAATACGCGATCGCGATAACCACCGCTCAGCGCCTTGCCCATGCGCATCTCGCTCGCGCCGTTGGAATAGCCCCAAGCATTGTCGAAGAAGTTGATCCCCTCGTCGATGGCCGCGTGCATCAAGGCGATGGCCGCCTTCTCCTCCATGTTGCCGTGGTCGGCCATGTGCGCGCCGCCCAAGCCGAGCAGGGAAACAGCTTCGCCCGTGCGGCCCAAGATCCGCTGGGGCATGTCGCGGTGATTCGGCGCGGCACTTATGGAAAGGCCGGCGGCCGCCGCGGTCGAGAGCTTGAGGAAAGTGCGGCGAGAGTAAGGTCTATCGTCCATTGAACATAGTCTCCAGTAGATTATCTCCAGTAATCAACTGCAACGCCGTCGCCAGCAACATCCCATACACTATCCTATTAAACCACACATCGCTAAATCGCTGGAGCAAAAACACGCCCAACTTTACCCCGGCGTACGCCAGCGGTGCCAATAGCAACGTCGTCTTAAAAATGTCGGCGTGAAAAAGCCCCAAGCCCCAGTAAGGCGGCAGTTTGAGCAAGTTGAGCATGGCGAAGAAGATGACCGTGGTGCCGACGAACACGTGGCGCGGTAGCTGCTGCGGCAGCAGGTAGATGACCACCGGCGGTGCCCCGGCGTGGGCAATCGTCGAGGTAAAGCCCGAAATCGCGCCCATCAGTACGCCAACGAGCTTCCCTGGATGCTGCTTCCGCACGGCCCCGACAATCGCCGCACGGCCAAACTGGAAAGCGACAAACAGCAAGGCCAAGCAGCCCAAACCCACCTCTAGAACGCGCTCGTGCTGACTGAAGTACCCGAAAAAAAAGGCCCCCGCGCCGATCCCCAAGGCGGAACCGGGCAGGAGCCGTTTGACGCTCGTTTTGTCGAAGGTGCGGCGGTAGTGTCGGACAGCGAACACATCGCAGGCAATCAACAGCGGCAACAACAGGGCCGCCGCGTCCGCCACCGAAACCGTCAGGGCCAAAAGCGGGGTGGCCAAAATGCCGATCCCACCGCCAAAACCAGCTTTGGCCACCCCCATCAACAACACGGCCCCCACCGCGCAGACCCAAAACGCGGTCGGGTAAGGCGGCAGCACTACTCGCCTTCTACGTGGGTTACTTCGATATCTAAGTCTTCGCGATTGCGTATGTGATCGACTTGGCCATCCTTGACCCACACCACGCGGTCGGAGACGCTGAGCATCTTGTGGTCGTGGGTCGCCGAGATGACGGTCACGCCGGAATTCTCGTTCATCTCTTTGAGCAATTCGATGATTTCGGTGCCGGTGCGCAGGTCTAGATTCCCCGTCGGCTCGTCGGCGAGAACGACGGCTGGGTCGTTGGCCAAGGCGCGGGCGACAGCCACGCGCTGCTGCTGGCCACCCGAAAGCTCGTTGGGCTTGTGCGAGTGCCGCTCGCCAAGGCCCACCTTGCCCAAAAGCTCCATGCCCTTGTCGCGGGCCTCGTCGCTGGTCAGGCCAGCGAAAACCATCGGCAAGGTGACGTTTTCGAGCGCGGTCATCACTGGGATCAAATTGAACGACTGGAAGATGTAGCCGATCTTGCGGCAGCGCAGCCAAGCCAGTTCATACGCGTCGAGCTGGGCGACGTCCACCTCGTCTATGTACACCTTGCCCTCCGAAGGCTTGTCGAGACCGCCGACCATGTTGAAGAAGGTGCTCTTGCCCGAGCCCGAAGGCCCCATGATCGACAGGTACTCGCCGGTGTAGATCTCCATGTCCACCCCGCGCAGGGCGTGAACCTCAATCTCGCCCATCAAGTAAATTTTCTTTACCTGCTGGGTCCGTACTACAGTGCGTTTTTCCGCTTCTTCTTCTTGGACAGCGACCTCGCCCGGGGCGGTTTCGGTCATTTCAGATCTCCTCTTAAGGAATCAAGTGTCGGAGCGCATGGCTTCGACCGGCTCCATCTTGGCCGCGCGGTACGCCGGCAACATGGCACCGATCAGCGAAAGCAAGGTTCCCACCACCAAGGCGTAACCGGCGGATTCGGCGATGCCGCTCAGTGGGAAATAGGTGAACGTGTAACCGCCGTAATCGAGCAGAGCCAATCCCAGCGTCAGCGCGAAGCCAATGACGATCCCGGCCGAAGTCCCTGCCAACCCCTGAAAGGTCGATTCGAGCAGGAAGAGCTTGACGATAAAGGTGTCCAAGGCCCCGAGACACTTCATGGTGCCGATCTCGCGGAAGCGCTCGGTCACTGACATCAACATGGCATTGGCAATGCCAACGACGCAGACCAACAGCGAGAGACTGATAAGCCAGGTCTGCTTGGATTGCTCTTCCTCCATGCGGGCCTTGGCTTCTGCAGAAGCGTCGCCAGCCTCGGTGACGCCGGTCTCAATGCCGTTTTTTTGCAACAGCAAGTTGATCTCGCTTTTGTCCGCGTTCCGCAGGCTGCTGATGATTTCGTTGTTGCTCCACACCGACATTAAAAAGGCTATGGCCAAAATCACGCCGCTAGTGGTGATCAGCGAGCGGCCAAAGCGAATTTTCAGGCTGCGAAAACTAATTTCTACTGCTTTACTCATCGGCAGTACGATCTCCCGACCGCCTGCCAAACGCCTCTCAGACATGGTTATTCTCCCAGCGTATGCTCGCGTTCACAATACGTAAATAAAAGTAAAAAATCAACACTGCCCCACTCAACTGCCCGTCCTAATTTCCACGAGGGGTAGAGGCGCGGAGTCGTGTGCGCCGCGATCGGCGACCATCTCGGCAAAAGCGACCGGCACCATGCTAACGCGCAAATCCCGCGCCCCCCGCGACTGCACCGGTTGCTCCAAGAACGACGCCATGGCGCTCGGAGTGAACACGAGGTGATCAATGGCAAAGTCGTCCACCAATGCCTCCAGTTCGCCAACGTGGCCGACCACCGGGCGACCAGCCAGCGGACAGCCCCGCTGTTGGGAGCCATCTCCCACCACGCCGATCAGATCGCAGTGGACCATACCCGTGCGCTCTAACTGCTCGACGAAATGCACGGCAACCGCATCAGTTCCCACCAACAGGGTGCGCAACTGACCCTCGCGGCCGCGCTGGTACAGGAACCAACGCGCGGCCAAGCGCCAACCGGCGATTAACAGCAAGTTGCAAAACCAAGCCGCGACCACAGCTAACCGCGAGAAGTTGTAAGCCTTAAAGAAGAATACCAGCATTACAATGCAGGCAAACCCCAGCGTCACCCCCACTACTGACCACGCCACAGAGTAGCGGCGGCGGTCGTACAGGCCCGACGCGTAAAACGCCAACAGCCAGACCAAGGTTGAAGCACCGTACACCGCAGCCCATTGCAAATCCGAGTACGGAGGCGGCACCAGCCAGCGCGTCGGCTGGACGTCGAGGCCGAAGAGATTGCTGACTTGCTCGATGCGGTAGATAAAAGGCACCAACTCTTGGTGGTAGCGCACCGCTAATCCCAGCTTTAAGCCACAGAGCACTAAGCCAGCGTCGATCAGTGGCATGGCCAAGGCGCGACCCGCCCGGGCGAGGAGGCGGAACGTTCCGTACAGGGCAATGCCCACCTGCAAAAGCCACAGTGGGAAGAAGCGAAAGCGCCGCGCCATGTGCTTGTTGACAAAAATCGACATGGCACGACTCTTGCGATAGAGAATTCGCAGAGGCACCCCCCGGCCACTCTCGCCGCGAAAGTGAATGATCGAAGTCGTCGGCACGTAGTAATTTTTCCAGCCGGCTTGGTGGAAGCGATAGCACCAGTCGATGTCCTCGCCGTACATGAAGTAGGACTCGTCGAGCAGGCCGACTTGGTCCATGGCCGCCTTGCGCACCATCATGCAGGATCCAGATAACACCTCGACCTCAGCCGTCTGCTCGGGGTCGAGATACGTCATGTGGTAGTGGGCGATGAGCGGGTGCTTGGGAAAGAAGCGGCTCAGGCCCGACATCTTGCAGAAGGCAGCCAACGGCGTCGGAAAGCCGCGGCGGCTGTCAAGCTGCAAGGTGCCGTCTGGGTCGAGGATTTTGCACCCGCAGGCTCCGGCTTCCGGGTGCGCGTCCAAGAACTCTACCATCGTGCGCAACGCATCTCGGCGCACAATGGTATCGGTATTGATCAGCAGCACGTATTCTCCGGTCACCCGCCGCAGAGCCACGTTGTTGCCAGCCGCAAAACCCACATTGGCCTCATTACAGATGAGCTTCACTTGCGGGAACTCCTCGGCTACCATGTCGGCACTGCCATCTACCGAGGCATTATCAACGACGAATATCTCCACCGCTAGCCCTTCGGCTGCTGCGAGCACAGAATTCAGGGCCTGGCGAGTCAGGTCGCGGGTATTGTAGTTGAGGAAGACGATGCTCAGTCGCACGATTTAGTACCTCGGTGGCGACCCATGAGCTTATAGCCGCTGAAGTAGAGGATTTGTTTGGCAAAGAGCAGATGCTCGCGCAGGTCCAGCTTGCTGGCGCTGAATTGGCGGTTGCGAAAGACAAAAGGCACGGAACGATGCTGCTGATAGCGGCCCTTGACCAAAATTTCGAGCAGAATTTTGTAACCCGAAGACGTGAGCGCTAGGTCCTGTATCACTTGGCGGCGCAGACAGAAATAACCCGACAGCGGGTCTTCGACCCCGGTCAATAGTCGGGCCGCACCCACGCCGATTCGCGAAATCAGCTTGCGGTGCCACGCCCATCGTTCGACTCGGCTGGTCGCTCCAAAGCGGCTACCCATGGCAATGTCGCATTCGCGCAGGCTGTGGACGAGTTCGGGCAGGATCGCCGGGTCGTGGCTTAAGTCGGCGTCTATCACTCCGAGGTGCGGTCGCGCCGACTGCGCAAAACCCGCCATCACCGCCGATCCCAAACCGAGCTTGCCCGGCCGATGTATCACCTGCATGGGATAGTGGGCTTTTAGCGATTCGGCCACCTCGCCGGTGCCATCGGGCGAGTTGTCATCTACCACGATGAGCTCCAAGTCGATATCTGGCTCTTGGCCGACGATCGCAAAAATTTCTTCCGCCAAAAGCGGCAGATTTTCCCGCTCGTTGTACGTGGGCGTTATCAGTGAAATCTGCACGGGGTCCATGGGAGCACGCTAGCGGGAGAATTGGGGAAAATCGCGGCGAAAATGCGGGTCCGCAGCGAGGTGTTGTAGCCCCTCGGCAAAGCTCAGAGGTCGGCGACCGAGTGTGGCTTCCAGCGCGTCGGTGCGCAAACCTGAGCGCAAGGGACGCTTAGCTGGCAGCGCGACCGCGCAGGTCGGCACAGGTTCGATCAATGCGCCGTCAATGCCAAAGAAACGGGCTATCTCCCGCGCCATCTCCCAGCGCGTCATAAAGGTCGCGCCACCGGCGTGGAACAAGCCTCGCGCCTCTTGGCGACACAGGGCCACTACGGCGCGGGCCAAATCGCGGATATAGGTCGGGTTGCCCCACTGATCGGCAAAGACCCGCAGAGGTTGGCCGCTAGACAGCCCCCGCAACACCCAAGTGAGAAAGTTGGATCCGGCCTGCGGAACATAGCCGTACAACCACAGAGTCCGCACGACTAGCACCCGCTCCATTTTCTTTAATGCACCCTCGCTTTCGAGCTTGAGTTGACCGTAGCAAGACAGCGGATGGGTCGCGTCCCCTTCGCCGTAGGGGCCGCGCTTGCCGTCGAAAACGTAGTCCGTGGATATATGGACCAAGCCAGTGCCGGTTGTATCGCAGGCTGCGGCCAAGTTCTCGGGAATATCGACGTTAGCTTGCCGCGCAGCCTGCGCGTCTTTTTCGCAGCCATCGACATCGGTCATAGCCGCGGCGTTGATCACCCAGTCTGGAGCCAGTTCGGCGACGAGTGCGGCCACAGCTTTGCGGTTGGCTAGATCGACTTGGCGATAGGGAATGCCCTCGGCAGCGGGTCGGCGACCGCAGCCCATCCACTCAGCTTCCCCTGCCAAAGAGAGCAAAGTACGGCCCAAAAAGCCAGTGGCACCTGTCACCAAAATTCTCATAGCGGCGGGCCGTACAGCAGCAAGGCCCGTGCCCACGCGCTATGCGCTCGGCCGGATGCCTGCGCTAAAGGTGGCTCGGTGGTCAAGGCGACCACCCGCTCGACGCGACCCTGTCGCCCGTAGAACTGGAGAGCGAGAGCTTTGCCGTGGTGCGATAGCGGATCGAGGGCAGCGGGACGATCATACGATTGCTCCATAAAGCGCGTAACCTGCTCAGCAGCCGTGGCAAACCGCGCCTCTCCACTCCACTGGCCCAACTCCCACAGAGCCAATGCCGCCAAGGCTTGATCGGCGAGCAGGCCCGCGCTGCCCTCAGCTCCTCGATCGCAGACGTGCTGCACCCGGCCGCGGCTGTCGATACAGCGGTCGATAAGCGCATCGCCGGCTTGCAGAGCCACCTGAGCAGCGCGTTCGTCCCCTAGCGTGGTGGCTGCGGCCAAATAAGCCCGTATTAAGGCCGCTTGGCGGTCGGCGTAGAGCGCGGGGTCGGTCCACCAAGTGTCGGCCATGACTTGGCGACCGCGGAACACACCTTCGGCTTTGTCAAAGAGTGTACCCTCGACAAAGCCGAGCAACGCTCTGGCCGACTCGGCGTAGCGGGGCTGGCCAGCCTCCAGCAACAGATGCAGCATGGCCGCCTGATCGAGCGCATCTCGCTCGCCCGCAGGTGCGCTCCAATCCGGCGCATACGAGTACGCGAGGAAACCACCGCTGTCGCCAAGCGGCGAGGCGAGCACTGCATCCAAACTGGCCAAGGCCATCTGCCGAGCCGGTGCTGCACCCCGCGTCTCGGCATAGACGAGCAGGAAGCGCAACGTCGAAGTTTCGAGAAACTTGGTCGGACCGCCGAAACCGCCGTGGGCCGAGTCAAAGGCGGCCGCGCACGCGCGGTAAACGGCATCTATTGTAACGGGTTTCTCAACCTTGGGACGGGCGGCAGCACGCTGCACCTTGGCGACGAGTACCTCGCGCTTTTCCTCGTAGGCCGTGCGCAACCGACGCAAATAAGGCTCGACATTGGCAGGCGGAATATCCACAGCCCGCGCGAAAATCTGTCCGTCCGGCAAGGCTATCACTAGGGCTGGCCAACCGCCGCTGTCGTAGCGCCGAGCGATGTCCGGCCGCTTGAATGGATCGACCTGCACGCTGACAAATCGCTCGGCGACCAGTTGGCGCAACGCCGGTGTCGGCGCGGGAAACAAGCCCTCGCATCCCGGAGCGGCCAAATACACCAATATGGGCTTGTCTTCGCTTTGGGCGCGCGAGAACAAAGATTCGTCCCAAGTGCTCCAAGGCAGCTCACCATCGGCCCACTGCCACTCGGCCAAGGCCGGCCGCTCGCTGCGAGCCGCTTCTTCTTGCGGTGGCTCCTCGGGGACGGCACACCCAGCCAGCATTAGTAGTGCCAGCAGCTTGGCCTTAGATTGACACATCTCTTTTATATTCAATGAGTTCGGAACATTTACAAAGGCCGCTTAATGTACGGCATGCCCCTGTGAGCGTCAAGCAGGTCCCAAGGGGCGGGCTTTTTGTCACGGGTAGTTTGGCCTATGTTTTGCTCCTTACATCTAGAAACTATGAGGAGCAAGCCATGAATCCACTCGAAAAAGTCACCCTCGGCAGCAGCGGCCTGCGCGTCACCCGCCTCGGCTTGGGCTGCGCCTCCATCGGCGGTCTATACGGCGACATACCAGACGACCAAGCCGTCTCTGTCGTACACCGCGCCCTGTCTTTGGGACTAAACCTCTTAGATACCGCACCGCTGTACGGGTCGGGTAAAAGCGAAATCCGCCTCGGCAAGGCCCTCGTGGGCGTGCCGCGCGACAGCTATGTGCTCGCGTCCAAAGTGGGGCGCGTTTTGGTCCCAACCGAGCAAGACCAACAGGAGGGCATTTTCGATGGCCCGGCCTCGTATCAACCGGTATTCGACTTCAGCTACGACGGCGTCATGCGCTCCTTTGAAGACAGCCTCAAACGCCTAGGCGTAGATCGCATCGACATCCTCCACATTCACGACCCGGACAACCATTGGCAGGAAGCCATCGACGGTGCTTATCCTGCACTCGACAAGCTACGCGGCGAAGGCGTCATCCACGCCGTCAGTGCGGGCATGAATCAATGGGAAATGCTGGCCCGCTTTGCCCGCGAGGGCAATTTCGACTGCTTCCTCCTCGCCGGGCGCTACAGCTTGCTCGACCAAGGTGCGCTCGGCGAACTCTTGCCGCTGTGCGTAGAAAAGAACATCGGCATCATGGCCGGCGGCACGTACAACAGCGGCATCTTAGCCAAAGGTGTGCGCCCGGGCGCGACGTACAACTACCGGGAAGCGCCGCCCGAAATCGCGGCTAGGGCCAAGTCGCTAGAAGCCGTGGCCGCTCGCCACCACGTCAACCTCAAAGCAGCGGCCTCGCAATTCGTCTTCGCCCATCCGGCCATCACCTGCATCATCCCTGGGACGCGGCAACCCGAGCGAGTGCAGGAGAATTTCGACTTGCTCACGCAGGAGATTCCCGCCTCGTTTTGGGCCGAACTCCGCGACGAAGGCCTAGTCCGCGACGACGCGCCGCTGCCGTGAGTTTGTTCATTGTTGGTTTCTAAAGCCGGAGAAAACGCAGCACAAACGTCGGCACCACCGGGTCGTGCCATACCACTTGGAAGCGGCTCTCGTACTCCTTGATGGCCGGATACAGGTATTGCCCAGTCTGGGGAAAACCGAGGCTTTCCAACACCACGTAATCTACCTTTTCGCGCTCCATGTGGGCCAGCACTTTTGCCGGCTCGTCAAAGGGGAAGCCGACGCAGCGCCGGCCCGAGACGATGTACATCCAGTAGCCCTTGCGGCACAGTACGATGGCGTCTTCCGGCGCGTTGGCTTTGAGCCATTGACCGGCTTGGTAGTAGCGGAGCCAAGGCGGGGGATAGTCAGCGGCCGCGTAATCGACTAGGCGTTTGACACCGCCAATTTGGCCGCTGACGCATACCAGAAAGCATCCCCACACCACGAGCCTACCGACATGACCTCCGGCCAGTCTGTCGCGAATTTGCAAAACGGCCCAGACCCCCAACAATACGAGCACCGGCACGATAGGCACTAGAAAGCGGTCTCCCGGCCAAGGCCACAGCAACACGATCCCCATGAAAAAGGCCGCGTAGAGCAAAAACAACAGGTGTTCGCCGCGCTTGATGCAGAATACCGTCACCGCAACAGCGAGCGCGATCAGCAATAACGGTGCGGGGTGGAAAATCGTCTCAGTGCCACCAAAAAAAGGCACTAAGGTATTGGGCAATTCCCCCGTCAGATAGCGATGTGCATGGCCGATAAAGCGCTCGACGAAGCCACCTACGTCAAGCAGGCCCTGATCTGGGTGGTAGGGATTGACCATGAAGAGCTGTTTGATATAGACGCTGCCGCCCCCAACTGCTTGGTTGCGCAATGTCCACGGCAGCCAACAGACAAACGCCGCGCCGCTAAAGAACATACATCGCCGAAAATCGCGCCGAAGCAACAGATAAACCACCACAGCCGCTACGAGCGCGATCCCAACTGTGCGGATGTAGTACGCCCAAATGGTGCAGGCGAACCCGCCGACGAGCCACCAGTTTCCCTTGAGGCCCTCGCGCTTAATGCCCCGTTCGACGAGCCACAGTGCCAAAAGCGAAAAAGTCAGATAGGGCACTTCGGACATGACTTGGTGTGCGTAGTGCAACAGCAGCGGGCCATAGACCGCGCCGGTCGGCCCGTGCGTCAAATAGCTCTTGCCGAGCACGACGCTCAGCGCCACCACCGCTAGGCCGGGCACGACGCCCACTCGCTCCTTGGCCAATTGGTAAAGCACCCCCATCCCCAATGCGAAGAGCACCAGTACCCAAGCCTTCATCGGCACCCAATCGCCGGGAAAGGCCCACGCCAAAGGAGCCAGCAATAGGGGAAAGCCAAAAGGGTACTTGGTCGCTGGCTTGGGGTCGGGCGAGTTGATGTGCGAAAGTCCCTCGCCTTGAGCTATACTGCGTGCCAGCGTGATGAATTCGGCGTTGTCGCCGCTGAGGGATAGTTTGGCGTCAAAGGTCCATATCCCTAGGAGGAAGGTTGCCGCGATAATAAAGAAGGGGGCCTGTGGCGTTTCCAAGAACCTGACTATGCGCGTGCCGATATCCGCTTTGAAATCCTGCTGCTCAGATTTTTTAGGCGCTGCTTTCTTTTTTTGGGAGGATGACTTCATGGGTAAACACTCACGAGCTAGCTACCCTGCGCCCGATTTTAAAGGGTATGAGCAGCAAGTAAAATAAAACGAGCGCCACGCCGTCGAGGATTGGGATATACCACGGCCATGGAGCAAAGAAAAACGGCGACTGGGTAACGGGCGGGCGGCTGAGGAACATGTAGTTGCTCCCCAGCGCCCAATTGACGCCGAACGCGACAATGGCCAAGAGATTGAGCAGCACAAAGACGCGGATGACGGACTTGGCCGTCGGTCTCATGCCGAGACCCCAAGTTGCGAACAGCGCTCCAGCGACGATGCCGCCGTGGGCAATGAAATATTGAAAGAAGCGATACGCTGGATAGTCAGCTATGAGCGGCGGCGTGACAACGGCATTGGTCGCTCCGGCGAGTCCCCAGAAGTAAGCGATTTCATACGCCGTCTGCCAGCGGAAGACGAGCGCGGCAGCGACGGCGAAGACGGTAATGCTACAGACGTGCAACGGCAGGTACCACCGCACAAAATCGTACGCTCCGACCATCGCCACGCGATGGCCCCAAGGCAGGATCTCGTTGAGCAGAAGCACGGCCGCGAACGCGCCGCAGATGGCTTGAGTCGCCTTTGCCGAATTGAGCCGCTTGACGACGATGGCCAAGAGGATCGGCAAGACTAGCGTCACGCCCATCGCAGCGATGTGGGAAAAGCCGAGAAACTCGAACTGACTGGACATGGTGTCTCATCGCTTGCACTCGAGCAGATTGCAAAACCGCTTTTCAGTACTTCTCATCGACAAAGTGCAACTTGCTGTGCGGCGGGCGCTGGTACTCTCCGTGCGGCGGGCGCGACGGCAGCTTGATCTTTTTCGGCATCACGTCCTCGTAGGGCAGTTGGCTGAGAATGTGCGCAATGCAGTTGAGACGCGCTCGGCGCTTGTCGTCGGCCTCGACCGTGTACCAAGGTGCTTCGGGAATGTCCGTGTAGAAAAACGCCTCGTCTTTGGCCTTGGAGTATTCGACCCACATATCCCGCGACTTGAGATCTATCTCACTGAGCTTCCAGTGCTTGAGCGGATTCCGAGCGCGCTCTTGAAAGCGGCTTTCTTGCTCTTCCTCGCTCACCGAGAGCCAGTACTTGAGTACGATGATCCCCGAGCGCACTAGCATGCGCTCGAACTCTGGGCACGAGTGGAGGAATTCCCAATACTCCTCCTCGGTGCAAAAGCCCATCACCCGCTCGACGCCGCTGCGGTTGTACCAACTGCGATCGAAGATCACGATCTCGCCGGCAGCCGGTAGGTGGGCTACGTAGCGCTGGAAGTACCACTGGGTGCGCTCGCGGTCCGACGGCGTGCCTAAAGCCACCACGCGCGCGCCGCGCGGATTGAGCGGCGCGGTAATGCGCTTGATGACCCCGCCCTTGCCGGCCGTGTCGCGCCCCTCAAAGACGATCACGACCCGCAAACCCTGGTCCTTGATCCAGTGCTGTAACTTGACCAGTTCGTAGTGCAACTTGTCTAATTCGCGCTCGTAGTCCTTCCGCTTCATCTTCGTCGGCTTGGCGTTTTTTTTAGTCTTCATACCCAATCTCCATCGCTTGCGGTTCGCCGCTTAAAAAAACGTACACAAGACAGCAGCGCGAGAAAAACCTGCCCCGCCCCATCTTGCTCAGCCCCGACCAGCCGCGTACCTTGTCGCGCACACCGCCCAACCGACAAGGACCCTTATGAGCCAAGCACTTCGTCCCAACCTGCTTTACATCCACTCCGACCAACACAGCCCCTACGTCGCTGGCTGCTATGGCGATCCCTTGGTCGAGACCCCCCACCTCGATGCCCTCGCCGAGCGCGGCGTGGTGTTCGACAACACCTATTGCCCCTCGCCGATTTGCGTGCCCTCGCGGATGTCCATGCTCTCGGGCCGCTATCCCTGCGACAACCAAGTCTGGACCAACAGCCACATCCTCGACTCCGGTATCCCCACCTTCGCCCATGCCATGGGTGCCGGCGGCTACCACCCCGTTCTCATCGGCCGCATGCACTCGGTTGGGCCAGACCAACTGCACGGGTACGCGGAGCGACTCGTCGGCGATCACGGCCCCAACCAACCCGGAGGCAAGGGCGTCGATCACGGCCAACTCTCAGGCACGGCCGGGCCGGGCCGCATCAGTCTGCGCCTGTCCGGCCACGGCCAGAGCGCCTACCAAGTCCACGACGAAGACGTCACCGCCGCGACCGTTGACTACCTCAACCGCCTCGGCGTCGCCAAGCGCGCCGGCCAAGCCGCGGAGCCGTTTTCGCTTTCGGTCGGTTTCATGCTGCCGCACCAGCCCTTTGTCGCCCGCTTGCAAGACTATCGCTACTACTATGAAAACATCACCCCGCCGCAAACCCCCGAACCCTTCGGCGACCACCTGCACCCCCACATCAAGCACTGGCGCCAAGCCTGCGAGATTGAGGAAGTCAGCGAAGAAGAAATCCGCCGCGCCCGCGCTGCCTATTGGGCGCTAGTCCATCGCATGGACGCGCTAATCGGCCAGATCGTAGCCGCGCTGCGGGAAAACGACTTGGAGGAAAATACCCTCATCCTCTACACGTCGGACCACGGCGAGCAGGTCGGCGAACACGGGCTGTGGTGGAAGCAGACCTTTTACGAGGACTCGGTTAAGGTGCCGGCCATACTCGCTTGGCCCGGGCGCTTGCCCGCAGGCACTCGTTGCGACCGAGTGATTTCTTCACTCGACTTCAATGCGACCATGCTCGACGCCTTGGGCTGCCCGGCCTTGCCCCACTCGCGGGGCCGCAGCTTACTGCCCTTGCTCGCGGATCCCCAAAGCGCCGCGTGGGACGACGTCGCCTTCTCCGAGTTCTGCCAAGACGCGGCCGGGGCCGGCGGTCCTTTCTCAGAAGTGGGCATTTTCCAGCGCATGATTCGGCGCGGACCGTGGAAACTCAACTACTACCACGGCCAGCCCTGCCAGCTTTTTAACCTTCAGGCCGACCCACGCGAGCGCTGCGATCTAGCAGCCGATCCGGCTCACCAAGAAACGCTGGCTGTGCTCAAAGCCGAAGTTCTAGACGGGTGGGACCCAGAGTGGATCGCCGCGCGCATGGCCGCGCTCCGCGCCGACCGGTCCATCCTAACCACGTGGGGCCGCACCGTACAGCCCCCCGACCAGTGCCGCTGGAAACTCGATCCGGCCATGGATTACCTCGACCCCGAACAACTCGACGACAGCCAGCGGAATACCAACAAATGACTCAATAGGGCGGCTGGTGCTAAGACTGTCGGCAGCCAGACGTAGGGCGCGTAAGTGGCGAACGTGCTAGGCGGTTCGTTGGTGAAGACGCGGAATTCCGTCGGCATGGAGAGGACCGCGATGATGATCGCCTCGGCTAGTAGCACCAGCCCAAGCGCATTCCAAGTCCATATCGCGTAGGATCCCACCTTGCCGCGCCAGACCAGCCAAGCCATAGCCGGCGCGGTCAAGCCAGCGAAGATGTCGAGATTGAGTCCCTCGTACGTCACCTGCACCGGCACTTGCCCAGCCTGGTACATCCCTCGTAAGAACACGGCGACTGGCACGCGGAAAAACTGGAAGCCAATCAGCCCGACCGGACCGACCGCAGCCACCAGCACGGTTCCCACCCGCGAAAAGGCCGCACCGCCCGTTAGGATCATTAAGGCCGTGAAGAGGGATAGCGAAAAGCCGTGCAGTGCGCCCGAGAGCGCAGCTAGCCCGGTCGCCACCAACCAGAACATCGCTCCCATAGCCGCCCGCATCGTCCACAGGTCGGCGGCCTGCCCTACCCACTGGGCCGCGACGCGTACGGCCAGTACGGAGAGCGCCAAAACGCCCAAGACCGTGGCGAAAAAGAGCGCGTCAATGCGGAGGGGAACCTTGTCGAGCGCTAGTTCCATATCACTCGCTTATTCTTCGCCCCTTTCGCGCGCTTTCACCTCGTCCCAGATCTCGTCTAGGGCCGCTAGCGAGAGCGTGGCGATTTCCTCGCCCCGCGCCTGCACGATATCCTCTAGAGCGCGGAAGCGGCGCTCGAACTTGGCGACTGCACGTCTGAGGGCCTGTTCGGGATCTACTTTGAGGAATCGGCTGACGTTGACCAACGAGAAGAGCAAGTCGCCAAACTCCTCCTCAACCGCCGCGGCCCCATCCGTCTCCCAAGCCTTACGCACTTCGGCGAATTCCTCTTCGACTTTGTCGAGTGTGCCATCAACCTCGTCCCAATCAAACCCCTGCTGTGCAACTCGCATTTGGATGCGATAGGCACGCATCAGAGCGGGTAGGTGCTTGGGGATACCCTCCAGCAACGAGGGCGTAGCTTCCCCTTGCTCGCGGCGCTCCTGCTTTTTGATCTGCTCCCAGCGGAGCAAGACTTCGTCGGCCTCGTCCGCACTCGCATCGCCAAAGACATGAGGATGGCGGCGAATCAGCTTATCGACGATGGCTTGGCCGACCGCCTCAATGTCGAAGCGACCCTCCTCGGCCGCGATCTGGGCGTGGAACACTACCTGTAGCAACACATCGCCTAGTTCCTTGCATAGCTCGGCGTCGTCTGCTGAGTCAATGGCTTCAAGGGCCTCGTACGTCTCCTCCAATAGGTAGGGCTTGAGCGTGACGTGCGTCTGCTGGCGGTCCCAAGGGCAGCCAGCGGGGCCACGCAGACGCGCCATGATAGCAACTAATTCTGAGAAGGTGGAATCGTTTTGCATCGTCTTTCGCTTCCGCGATTTAATTATGAGAGAAACAATAATAAGAAACTACTTACCACCGGCCCAAAAACCGCGTAGCATAGGGGCTGTAGCCCATTTGCCATAAATTTACAACATATTATTTTATATATACTTATGCATTCTTTAATATCCAGATGTAACCAAATTGAAACAAACCCTTGACGCGCCATCGCGCCGTATTATATTGAATTAGAGGCGGTGATTAGGGTCTTCTGTACAACTCCCCTGAATACGCTCCCTTTAGCTATGGGAGCAGTCAGTTGGCCCTCTTAATTTGTTGCTCACTAAATAGCACGGAGTCGCGCTTAGGTGCGATCCGATTAGCTGATTGAGCCTTTTTGTAGGCTTTGCTGGGGCAAAATATCGGTATGGGCAAAATCATCGCTATAGCCAATCAAAAAGGCGGGGTGGGCAAAACCACTACGGCTGTCAATCTTGCCGCCGGTCTAGCCATTTTCGGCTATCGAACCCTACTCATCGACTTAGATCCGCAGGCCAATGCCACTAGTAGTTGCGACGCTGAGCTCGGTAGCGACTATGCCTCGACCTACGAGGTCTTGATAGGCCAGCTCAGCGCCTCCTCGGCGACCTTTCCCACTTATATAAAGGACCTCTTCGTAGTGCCCGGGCACGTCCGCCTCGCAGGTGCCGAAGTGGAGATGGCCGCGATGGTCGGACGCGACAAGCGGCTGGCCGAAGCTCTGGATCCGATAAAACGACAGTACGAATTTATACTCATTGATTGTCCGCCTTCCCTAGGCTTGCTGACAATCAACGCACTGAGCGCGGCCGATTCCGTGCTCATTCCGGTGCAGTGTGAATACTATGCCTTAGAAGGCGTCAGCAAACTCAACGATACCATCCGCGTGGTGCGGCGCTACCTCAATCCCAATCTCGAAATCGAGGGCGTCTTACTTACTCTATACGACAATCGCTTGCAGCTTTGTCGCCACGTGGCCCAAGAAGTTCGCAACCACTTCGGCGACAAGGTCTATCAGACGATCATCAGCCGCAACATTAGCTTGGCCGAGGCCCCGGGTTTTAGCCAGCCCGTCGCGCTCTACGACGCAGAATCGAGAGGCTCTAGCAACTACAGCAGCTTAGTTTCCGAAATCTGTGCCGATAGGCCCTCTGTCTTGGCCTAATCCCCCATCTACATTTCTGCATTGATTGTTCTTGACAATCGTTTGCATCAGCATATTATATTCACTTTTGCATTATATATCCAAAAAGAAAGGGAGGTTGTTTGTGTATTCTTGTACGTCTGCGAACTCGGATGCGGCTACGCGAGTGGGCGCGTCCTCCCCCCGCTGTGCTGACCATCCCGAATTTATCACCCAAAACGCCCAAGTCCGCCGCCTGCTAGCCCAAGCCGACCGGGTCGCTGAGTCCCCAGCGACCGTGCTCCTCACCGGAGAAAGCGGCACGGGCAAAGAAGTGTTGGCGAGGCGTTTGCACGGGCGCAGCCCAAGGCGCAGAGCCTCGTTTGTGCGGCTCAACTGCGCCTCACTGCCCGAAGGCGTATTGGAGAGTGAGCTGTTCGGGCACGAGAAAGGAGCCTTTACTGGTGCGGTCCGTCAGCACTTAGGTCGCTTTGAACTAGCCAATCGCGGGACCTTGTTTCTCGACGAGATTGGCGCAGCGGATATGCGCGTGCAACTGCGCCTGTTGCGCGTCCTGCAAGAACGCGAGTTCGAACGCGTCGGAGGTGCTGAGACCTTGCGGGTAGATGTGCGGGTCATCGCCGCCACCAACGTCGATTTGCGGGAAGAGGTCCGCAAAGGAACCTTCCGCGAAGATCTCTTCTACCGGCTCAACGTCGTACCACTCAAGCTGCCGCCGCTGCGCCAGCGCAAGGGAGACATTCCCCTACTAATTGAGCACTTTATCCGCCGATTGGCGGCGCAAAACAGGTGCAAAATTCGCGGGCTCGACGCCGCGGCCTTAAACCACTTCTTGGCCTATCCATGGCCGGGCAATGTGCGGCAGTTGGAAAACGCACTTGAGCGCATGGTCATTCTCGCAAGCGACAGCTTATTGCGGGAAGAAGACGTGCCCGAAGAGATCGTCCACTGGCAGGACGAAGAAGAGCCCGATCTAAGCCAGCGCGATTTTAAGGAAGCGCGGAACTCGTTTGAGCGGCACTTCCTCTGCGAGGCTCTGCACCGACACCGCGGGGTAATTTCGCAAGTAGCCGAAGACGTGGGCCTGTCGCGCAAGAGCCTGTACGCAAAGCTAGAACATCTCGACATTGACTACCAACACTACCGCACCTAACTCACAGGCGCGTGGCGAGCGCACGGTGGAATTTTGCCATCTGGCCTTCGAGATAGGCCCGGTGCTCGCCATCGGTTGGCTCGAGCGCGAGGGCTTGGCGCATAATGGCCACTGCGTGGGCATGCCGCCCCAACAGATGCAGCAATTCCGCATAGGTGTCCAAATAGACCGGGCTTTCCGCGTCGAGCTTGACCGCGCGCATCGACAGATTTAGGGCATAGCTAAGGCGCAGGCCCTCTTCTGCATAGGTCCAAGCCAAGTTGTTGAGGATCAGGGGATCGTCTGGAGCACCGGCCAAGGCACGCTCGTAGTATTCAATAGCGCGGTCGGGCCGCTCGCGCTCGTAGTAGATGCGGGCGATGTCAACTGCGCTAACGACCCCGGCCGTCAGCGCTTGATCAAAAGTGCGAGCGGCCCGTTCCGCAAGCCCTTGGCGGAGTTGGCAATCTCCCAAGGTGAGGACGAGTTGCCGGTCATCGGGTTGAATGCGCACGGCCTCGACAAGCGCGACTTCGGCCTCGGCGAATCGCCCCTCGGCAATCAAAAGGCGACCGAGTTCAATGTGGGCGAAGAGGTGGTGCTCGTCGAGTCGGGTGGCTTGGCGCAGCGCTTCTACGGCTGCGTCGGGCCGCTCTTGAAGGGCGTGGAGCCAGCCCTCGGTTGCCCACAGCGACGCACTCTCCCCGTGGTCTGCGCGCAATTGCGCTAGGAGTTTTTCGGTTTGGGCGAAGCGCTCCTCTTTTTCGCAAATGTCACGCAAGGCTCTGTACAAGTCGTCGTTGTCCGGTGCCAAGGCAACGGCTTGGCCAATCAGCTCTAGGGCGGCATCCACCTCGTCTAGGCCCAGCTGGGCGAGGGCGGCGATGAGCAGCAAGCGGTCATCCGGCCCGTCTTGGCGAATGGCCCGGCGGGTTTCGGCCAAGGCTTGGTCGTAGAGGCCGTCGCGCAAATAGGCGTGCGCTAGCTGGGCGTGCCCGGCTCGATAGGCCCCGCATTGCGGGTTACTGATGACGAACGCGCCGAGCAGGGCACAGCAGATGGCCTGTCTAGCAAGGCGCATTCAGAACTCGTGGCGGTAGGTGCCGATGTGGAGGAGTAAACCGATAGCGAGGAGGTTGGACAGCAGCGAAGAGCCTCCCGAGCTGAGAAAGGGCAGCGGCAGACCGGTGATAGGCATGACGCCGATGGTCATGCCAACGTTGATAAACACGTGAAAGGTCAGCATCGCAGCCAAGCCGAGGGCTGTTAGGCCGTAAAAGGCATTGTTGGTCATGGAGGCGATGTGCAGCGCCCGATAGATAAGAAGAAAGAACAGGCCCAGCACGATCAGGGCCATGACAAATCCCCCCTCCTCCGCAATGACCGAGAAAATAAAATCGGTATGAGCCGCCGGCAGGAACTGGTGCTTAGTCTGCGTGCCTTCTAGTAGGCCTTTACCTGTCAGCCCGCCGGAGCCAATGGCGATCTTGGATTGGATGATGTTCCACCCAGAGCCAAGTGGATCGCTCGCCGGATTGAAGAAGGTCATAATGCGAGCCTTCTGGTATGGATGCAGGAAGTTCTCCAAAAAGTACACCGTGAGCAAACCCGCCGAGATGTTGACAACGGCCATGGAAATGGTTAGCCAGAGCTGGCGCATAAAATGGTGAATCAAGAAGGTGCTGCCGACGACAAAGACAGCGAAGACATAGGGAGTACTCTGTTGCCACAGCGTATCTAAGGAGCAGAAGACGCTGATGAGCGGAGAGATGACGAGGAAGATGAAGAACTTGCGCATCCCCGCCCAATAAAGCATGGGGAAAAGCGGCGCGCCAAAAGAAACCGCGGTTCCCAAATCGGGCTGACGCACAATCAGGGCGATCGGCACCAATATGAGGAACAAAGCCCCGAGAAAGCCGCCAAAGGAATTGACGCGTTCGACATTGCGGTCGCTCAGATAGCGCGCCAAGGCGATGATGGTCGCGATCTTGGCCAACTCTGAAGGCTGCAACATTACCGGTCCCAAGCGCAACCAGCGGGTAGCGTCTCCCGTGCCCCAAGCCAACACCGCAACTAGGCTCATAATGCCGAGCATATACAGCAGATACGCGACGCTGTAAATGACCTTTTCCGGGACATAGACGACGGCTAAGGCCACGACAAAGGCCAAGACCGCGAATAGGCCCTGCTTACTCTGCACCGCGGAGGCCAAGATCGCCAATAGGCCCTGCTTACCCTGTACCGCGGTGGAGTCGTTGTGATACGTAGCACTATAGATTGCGATGATGCCGATCAGTACGAGTGCCAAAGTGGCAGCCAAGAGCGGAACATCGAGTCTGCGGAGCAAGCGCATGAGTTAAGGCATTCCCTGGTTAGCCCAAAGCGTGTCCATCTCGGTCACTTCTGGCTCAATGATACCCTCTTGGATGCAAAAGGCTTTGACGACCTCGCGCACAACCGGGCCGACTCGCGCCCCGCCGCTGCCACCCCCTTCGACCACGGCCGCGATGGCAATGGCGGGCTTCTCGTACGGAGCAAAGGCCACCATCCAAGCGTCATCGTCTCGACTAGGCACTTGCGCAGTACCCGTCTTGGCCGCAATCGCGACGCCGTCAACCCGCGCTCGGCGGCCGGTACCAGTATCGCTAGCCACCACCCGGCGCATAGCCTTTCTCACAATGCTGAGGGTCCGCGACGAAATGCCGTCAATGCGTTGGCTGCGAGGGGGATCGCCGCTGACGTATGGCGTGACCAAATAACCGCCGTTGGCAATGGCAGCTACGTAGCGGGCCATCTGCATGGGCGTGACCAATAAAGAACCTTGACCAATAGAGAGGTTGAGCAAGTGGCCAAAGGACCAGCCGCCGCGTTCCTCGTGGTACTGGCGCGAGGGTAGGAGACCAGCAGCTTCCCCGGGATAGGTGATCCCAGTCGGCTGGCCGAAGCCTAATTTGGCCCCGTACTTGTGCCACGTTTCAATGCTCATCAACCGAGCCAAATGGTAGAAGTAAACATTACAGGAGACCTCAATAGCCCCTGGCAGGGTCAGACTACCGTGGCCTGTTCGCTGGTGGCAGCGAAACGTGCTCCTACCCACCCGCAGTGCACCATAGCAAGGCTCAAACAGGCTCCGCGTATCGGTGACGCCCGTTTCGAGTGCGGCTATGGCACTGACCATCTTGAACGTCGAGCCAGGTGGATAATGCCCTTGCAAAGCGCGGTTGAGTAGCACAGTCTCGCTCTGCAACACCCGCCGCCGCTCCTTTTGGGCTTGGAACGACACGAAAATGTTGGGATCAAAGGTCGGCTTGCTAACCAAAGCCAGCACAGCCCCGGTGCGCGGGTCAAGGGCGACCAGCGCACTAGCAAAACTATCGGGCAGGGCGCGCTCGGCCGCTAGCTGCACTTCCAAGTCAAGGGTCAGGTGCAGAGGGGCACCGGGCACGGGAAGCCGATCGCGCTCTGGAAACTCCCGACCCGTGCGTCCGGTCGCGTCAATCTCGACGTACAGCATGCCGTCGCGACCGCGCAGGCTGTTTTCGTACACCTTCTCAATCCCGGTCTTGCCGATAAAATCGCCGAGCACGTAGGCGTTTTCATTGTTCCCCTGGAGATCTTGGTCGCGGATGATGCCGATATAGCCGAGCAAATGAGCGGCGGCCGTACCGTAGGGATAGTAGCGCTGGGTCTCGATTTCAATGTCGAGCAGGGGCCAATCCGCCTTGAGCCGCTCTTCTACGATCGATACCGTGCGAAAATCAACATCGCGCTTGAGGCGAATGGTGCGGTATTTGCGACTGTATTCGCCGTCTAGTTCTATATCCCCGATGGCCCTTGTAAACGCTGCGGTGGCTACCTCAAAGTCCTTGCGCGTGGTGCGTTCTAACGCGACAGTGTAAAATGGCCGGGTGCGGGCCAATATGCGTCCATCGCGGTCGTAGATCAGCCCGCGGGGGGCTTTGACGCGCCGCTGAGCAATGCGGTTTTCCTCGGACTCGCGAGCGTAGTCGGCCGAGGTGACGACCTGCAAATAGAACAGACGCAGGAGCAAAATCGCGAACAGCAAGATGACGGGTGCGAGGAGGAGTTTGAGGGGCAGGCGCTCATCTTGTGGCAGTGGATGTTGCATAATCAAGCGGGAAAGAGATAGCGTTTGATGAGCAAGCCGGTTAAGAAAACCGCACTTATCAGGCCCGTGTACAAAGCGCGGCCCAAAATCTTGACCGCCTCAAAGGGCACATCGGCGCTAGTAAACACATAGTAGATAAGATCATGGCAGATCACAGCACCGAAAATCATCGCGGCCTGCACTTGAATGCTATCGGAGACCATGTGAGTATGGCTGTAGCCAAAGACCGCGCCGATGAGCGACTTGGCGAGCGCGTTGACCCCGAGGTCGGCGGGCATATAGAGGTCTTGGAAGATGCCAAGCCCCAGCCCTGTATAGGCCCCGATCACCGGCCCGCTGCGCAGCGCGACGAAACTCAACGCCACAATCAATAGATCGGGTTTGACCGACCCTATTTTGATAGAATCAACCCAAGTAGTTTGCAGGACGAAGGCCAGTGCTAACAAGAGAATATAGCGGACCGCAATCATATCACCTCGGGATTTGCAAAGTCGTGCCCGCCAGCAGCGTCTCCGAGAGGCCGATGTTGTTCTGGAGGGCAATAGCGCTGGGAGCGAGGCCGAATTTGCGGGCAATACTGTGCAGCGTATCACCCGAGACCACGGTGTACATCTGCGTTTGCTCGTTGGTCACGGTTAGCTGTTGGCCGGGTTTGATCCGTGCGGTTTCAAGACCGTTCCACGCCTGTAAGTCGGCGACGCTGACCGCAAAGCGCCGGGCCAACTCCCACAGCGTATCGCCCGACTGCACCGTGTACATTTCGCCGCCTTTCGGCACCTTTCGGGCACTAGGCTGCGGTCGCATCACCAATTCCTGGCCGGGTTTGATCCGCGCGGTTTCAAGACCGTTCCACGCCTGTAAGTCGGCGACGCTGACTGCAAAGCGTCGGGCCAACTCCCACAGCGTATCGCCCGCCTGCACCGTGTACATTTCGCCGCTTTTTGAGGTCCTTCCTTGCTTGGCCCTCGGAGCGGCCGAGATCGGGATATAGAGGATTTGCCGCGGCCGGATGAAATTGGGATTTCTCAGGCTATTGGCCGCGGCAATGACCCGCGTAGAAACGCCAAAGGTCTGGGCGATCCCAGAGATCGTGTCGCCGCGTTGCACCTGATATTGATGGACCGCTACCCCCGGCGAGACCGGCAGGCTAGCGTACTGGTTGAGCAAAATTTGGCCCTTGCCGGGTGGCACCCGTAGAACATAAGGCGGGCGACTCCCCGGCGGCGTGATGTCTTGGCGCAACTCGGGATTGAGGTCGTGTAACACCTGACGTTCGATGCCCAGCAGTTGGGCTGCCGATTTCAGATCGACATACTGCCAATCTTTGGGCAGTTCAACTGCCTCGTATGCAAAGGGTGGCTCTTCGGCTTGGGGCTTAAAACCAAAAAGTTGTGGGTCCTTGGCGATGACGGCCGCGGCCATAAAGAGCGGCACGTAGTTTTTTGTTTCGCGGGGCAGGTCAAGCTGCCAATAATCGTTGGTGCCGGCGCGGGCGATGGTCCGGCGGACTCGCCCTGGCCCGGCGTTATACGCGGCCAACGCTAAGCGCCAGTCGCCAAACTCGGCGAAAAGGTCCTTTAGATACCGGGCAGCGGCCTCGGTCGCCTTGATCGGGTCGCGCCGCTCGTCAATCCAGTGGGTGCGCTTGAGGCCCATCATGCGACCGGTGTGCGCCATAAACTGCCACAACCCCACTGCTCGCGACCGCGAATAGGCCCTTGGATTGAGGCCGCTTTCGATAACCGCTAAATAGAAAAGGTCGCTGGGCATCCCCTCGCGCTGGAGAATATCGGTGATCAGCGTGCGATAGCGCCCGGCGCGCTGCAACCAAATGGCAAAGGTCTTACGACCTCGCGTCTGGAAAAAGTGGAGACTGGCAACGACGCGGTCATTGGCGTCGATGGGCATGTCACAGCGGCGACCGAGCCGGTGGATGAGGACCAATGGTTCGGCGTCGGCTGGCAGGGGCTCGATTTTTTCCTTGGATAGCCCTTCGAGCAGAAGGGGTAAATGGCTGTCGGGGGGAAGGTGCTCCAAGTGCGGCAACAAGCTGAGGTAGGCCTGCTCAATCTCCAAACCGAGGCGCATAGCCTGCGTGGTATCGCTCAGCGCGTCGTGCTCGTCGAGGTCGGCGAGAATGCCGATGGCCGCATCGAGCGACTCTTGCGCCTGTTGAGTCTGACCGAGAGCGTGGCATTCGATAGCGAACAGCAAGTGCCAGCGAACAGCGCGTAGGTCGGCCGTATCTGGCGGTGGATCCTCAACAGACACGACAGGGACAGCCCCATCGTCGAAGACCATCGGTCCGGTGCTTTTGCCACGGGCACAGGCCATGAGCAGCAATGCGATGATACAGCAGCACAAGCGCATGGCGCGTTACTCCTCCTGCGAGACGAGGATCTGGGAGCGGACCTTGAGAGCGTTGGGGTAATACCTCCCGATTCGTTCGGCCGCGGCTTGGGCTTGCGCTTCAGTGCGATAGTTGCCGACTTCGATCTTGTAATAAGGTCCCTTAAGGGTCACATTGATGTCTTCGCGCTTCAGGCGCTTTTTTGCCTCTTCCGCGAGGTGGATGGCCTTGTCGTGATCGTGCGATAGGAACTGGTCAATCAGCACCCGCCAGCCAGTGATACTCACCAACTCGGGCGCAGCCTCCTCCTGAGCGGAATCGGGCATCGCGCTCGCCGGGACCTCGACGACATAGGCATCGGCATAGTCCGGGCCAAGTGCGACGACCTGTTCCTTGAGGGCAGCGGCTGCGGTGTGGGTAGCGTATTGGCCAGCTTGCAGCACCGAGTGCGCGTTGCGGGCCACTAGATAAACCTTCACGCCGAGCGCGCGTTCTAGTTCGGCGCGGAGTTGGCGGGCCATGGCTTCATTACTCAGGGCCGCTAGCTGGAGGCGATAGACCGAAGCGCTTGCTGCCGGGGTGTGCTCTTGCACGGGAGCCGTCGGCTCCGCTGGGGTTTGGGCCTGATCGCGGTTCTCGCGTTGAACTGGCTCAATTAGCAAATCTTCGTCGAGGGTACGCGGATCAAATTCTTCGCGGCTGGCGGGCGCGGCATCGCCCGAATCGCTGCGCCAGCGCGGTGCGCTCGCGCAGTGAGCCGTACCAAGCAGGATCAGCAAGAGGAGAAAAGAGTACGTTCTCATGGCTCGATCCAAGCGCGCAGGGCGGGTTCGTACGGAGCGCGGGCGACGCCCTTTTCCGAAATGATCGCCGACACCAAGTTGCAGGGCGTGACGTCAAAGGCCGGATTGTAAACCGGCACCGCGTCCGGGGCCGTGGGCTTGCCCATGCCTTGGCGAACCTCGGCTCCATCGCGTTTTTCAATGGGGATTTCCGCACCCGAGGTCAATTTCATGTCGAGGGTCGAGACCGGCGCGGCCACGTAGAAAGGCACGTCGTGTTCGCGGGCGAGGATAGCCAGCCCATAGGTGCCAATTTTGTTGGCCACATCGCCGTTTTTGGCGATGCGGTCAGCACCCACGATACAGCAGTCAATATCCTCGCTCCGCAGCACGACCGCGGCCGCATTGTCGCAGATGACCTTGACGTCGATGCCGCTCTGCATCAGCTCCCACGCCGTCAGCCGCGAACCTTGGAGCAAGGGGCGGGTTTCATCGGCAAACACGGCGATTTTCTTACCCGCCTCTTGGGCTGCATAGACGACCCCCAAGGCCGTGCCGTAGTCTGCCGTGGCCAAGCCGCCGGCGTTGCAGTGCGTGATAACTTGGCTGCCATCGCGCAGGAGCGCCGCGCCGTGTGCGCCGATCTGGCGACAGATTTGGCGGTCTTCCTCAAAAAGGCGGTGAGCAGCCGCTAGCAGGGCGTCGCAGATGGCGTGATTGTCGCGATCCCGATTCGCCGCCAACACCTCCTGCATCTGATCCAAAGCCCAGAACAAATTGACCGCGGTGGGCCGGGTGCGGGCGAGGCGGGCGATGGCCGTTTCTACGCGGCGGCAAAAGGCCTCGGGGGCGCAATCGACCGCGGCACGCGCGCCCACCACCACGCCATACGCAGCCGCCAAGCCAATGGCCGGGGCACCGCGCACCACCAGCCCTTCAATCGCGCGGGCGATGGCCTCGACATCGCGGTAGGTTGTGTACACCAGTTCCTCGGGCAAGCGAGTCTGGTCGAGCAGGCTCAGCGCGTCGTCCTGCCATTTGAGCGTTTGCATCGGCATTAGAAAGTCGAAAATTCAAAGGGCGTTTCTGGGGCTTCCTCAGGCGCGTCCCCATCGGCGAAATCCGTGCGTTCAGCATCGCCCCACAGCCTCTCTAAAGCGTAGAAGTCGCGCGCCTCCTCGCGAAAGATGTGGACGACAAAATCGACGTAATCCATCAGCACCCAGCGCCGCGTATCCGCGCCCTCAATGTGCCAAGGCTTTTCTCCCATCTCGACGAGCTGGTCCCGCACCGCATCGACGAGACTGCGAATGTGCTGTTCAGAGGTGCCCGTACAGAGCAAGAAGTAGTCACAGGTGTCGGAAATGTCGCGCAGATCTAGCAAGGTTATTGCGAAGGCCTTCTTATCTTGTAAAATTTCTACGATGCGGGTGATGCGCGGCTCTTGACACAGACTCATGGACGTTTTCTCGTGGTTACTTGGCCGGATCGAGTAGGCCGATGCGGCGATAGTCGCGCCCGATGACAATCGAGACGCTTGCTAGATTGAACTGGTTTTCCTTCTTCTGCTGAATAAAATGAGGTATTCCCAAGATGTCCGCCACTTGTCGAGCTTGCTCGATATCGCCGTCCAAATCGACGACGAGGGTGTGGAGGTAATTAAAGCTGGGCGCATTGCCTTCGTGAATTACGTCTAACCCGAGGGCGCGTGCCTTTTTGCGCAGGCGGGCGGCGACTTGCGATTCGCCGCCGCCATTGAGAATTTCGACCCGAATGGGACTAAGCTGGGGAGCGGTTACCGGCTTGGGGACTTCCTGTTGGGGCGTTGGCTCGGGGGCAGCAGATTGCGGCCAGAAGGCTGCCTTGAGGAGAAGAGCTATGGCCACAGTGGCCAGCCCCCACAAAATTAGCTCCTGCACATAGGAATTTTCTCGCTCCATCGCTCCAACGTCATTAATGAATAAAAAACGGCATGTTAAGTCAAGTAAACAAAGGATGATACGTGGATATCTGGCGCGAAGAAACCTTTGCCCATCGCTTCTCTACGGCTGACTTTCTCGCCGCCTGTCACCAAGCGTTTGAGCGCTACGGCGCGGGGGTCATCGACAATCCGCCGCGCACCGAGTCTATCGAAAAGCGCGGGGCACTCGATTACTTTCGCTTGGACATGCCAGCGGAATGGCCGGGAAAGTTTCGCGCGCGAAAGATCATCGAAGAATTCTCAGACGTGGCGAGCGGACGGCTGGCCAAGCGGGAGGCGTATATCGCATTTGAAGATCTGCAACAGGGCCGATCGTATCGGCTAGAGGCCGGGCACATCACCGACTGGCGCACCGGCGCGGCGGGCGCGCTGGGTCTTCAATACCTAGCAGGCGAGTCCATCAAGCGAGTCGCCATTCTGGGAACCGGCCGGATTGCGCGGAACTTGGCCTTATCCTGTGATGCGCTCTTTGATTTAGCGGAGATCGCCTGCACGAGTCGCCGGGAGGCGAACCGAGCGGCATTTGCCGAAGCGGTCGAGCCAGACCTGCGTGCGCGCCTGCGGTTAGCAACATCGCTAGAGACGTGTATTGCCGGTGCCGACGCCGTGCTGACGGCGGTGCCGACGCCGCAGCCCATTTTAACTGCGGCGGCACTGGCCGAGGTCCCCTACCTCGCCGTCATCGCCGGAGACAGTCGCACGCGCCAGCTCGCGCCGGAAGTGCTCTACGAGCGCACAGTGGTCGTCGATGTGCTCGCTCAAGCCCAGAAGTCCGGGGAGTTTCGCTTTGCGGCCGAGCAGGGCCAAGCTGCGCAGATCGCCTTGGCGCGCAATGCCGAGGGCAAGGTGCTGGATATCGGCGATGCCGCCTGCGGGCGACTTGGCACGTCAGCGCCAAGCGCGGTTTATCTGACGGGGATGGGGGCGCAGGACTTGTGTGCGGCGGCCATGGTGTACCGCCGCCTGATCACTTGAACAACCCCGAGTACTTAAAGGTCATAATGTAATCCTGCGAGCCTTTCTTCTTGGCTTGAGGTCGGCTGTCGTAAATGTCCCAGCCGAAGCCAAAGAGAAACTGATCCTTGTAAAAGGAAATGGCCACGCCCAGCGAGATGGCCAGCGAGTTGCCGGTCGAAAGGGCTTCGAGGACATTGCCGATGGCGGTGAAATGGATGCCGGAAATCGACGGGCTATCCACGTTGTGCCAGCCGGCAAAGGCCAATCCGGGCAAGCCAATCAGGCGCTCGGTTTGGCCCGGGACCGCGTTACCGTCGGCGTCGGTATAATCGCGCCCGGGGCGGATCGTCAAAAAGGAAACCAGCGGCTTGGCCTCAAATTCCCACTTCCAGCCCCCGGCTTCCAAAAGCTGCGACACGCTCTGCGGCGGGGCACCCGGGTAGCTATGGGTAGTAATTTTGAGCCGCACTCGGCGATTGTCTTCTTCTGACAACCGCAAGTTGAGATCCTCGGCTAGGACGCGCCCGCCGCTCGACTCGTAGATGGTAACCTTCTGCTTTTGGGTGCTACTTTTGCTTTTGGGGTCGTAGTTTTCGTCGAGCAGGGTCCACTCGACGATCAACTCGCGGCCGATTAGCGCCTGCCGCAGCGAGTCGGGAATTGCAAAGGCCACATCCACTTTGGTGCCGTCTTTTTGCACCACCGGCGTATTGTCCCAGGCGACGGCCAAGGGCTGGGTCTTTTCGCCGCGCGCGACCAAAACCTCGACAATCTGCGCCAAGTCGATATCTGCGAGCACCCCGTGTCCCTTGTATTCGAGCGGACGGGCGCGGTCTTTGACGTCGTTGCTGACCAACAAAACGCGCCCTCGGCGGTCGCCCAAGGCATCGGGCGTAAAAAAGAGCGTGAGGCGTGCGGACTCGCCCGGGGCCAGCGCGAATTGCGCTGGCGCAACATGGGCTTCTTTGCTTTGGGGATACGCCTCAACTTGTAGCACGGTATCGCCGACATTGGTGGCCACGAAGGTCCTTTCTGTCTGCTCCCCCAAGACCGCGTAGCCAAAATCGACGACACCCGCCGGATTCAGTTCGATTTCCGCGGCCACGCCGTTGCCTTTGAGCAAGACATCGAGCGTCATCATTTCATTCGCGCCCAAGCCGTCTAAGCGCAAGGTCCCCGAAATCGCTCCGCGAGCCGACGGACTGAAGGCCATGTGCAGCGGCAAGGTGCGCTGGCTTTGGGCCGGTAACAGGAACTTGTTGTCGGCGTCGATTGGAGTGTGGGCGGTAAATTCGGCGCTCGTCGAGCGAAGCTGGTGAATCTCAAAATCGGCGTTGCCCACATTGGCTATTTCGACGACTCGGCTGCTACTTTCGCCGACAGCGACGCGGCCAAAGTCCACGGTCGCCGGGCTGAGGGCGAAAAACTGGCCTACGCCCTGCAAGCGCACGGTCTGGCGCTCGGCTTCGGCCTCGATGTGGAGAATGGCTTGGCGCGGACCGGATTCCTTGGGCGAGAAACTCAGCGCCACTGGGGCGCTGGCTTTAGGCTGGACGAGGACTGAGGGCTGTTCGAGACCAAATTCAACGCTCTCGTCCGCAGCCACGGAGACTCCCACCACGCCCGGCTGACCGCCCTTGTTCCACAACAGCAAATGGCCGCGTGCGGTTCCGCCGATGGGCACGCGGCCGAAATCAATGTCGCCATTGATAATCTCGATGCGCGGCGGGCTAATTTGGCCACGACCCGCGAGGGGGATGGCAACAGTGGCAGCTTGCGGATCGCTAGTGTACAGACGCAGGATGCCGCTTTGGTCGCCTTCGCTCTGCGGCACAAACGCCGCGCTCAGGTCGAGCCGTCCCGCAGGGGCAATGGTTACTGACGAGTCCCCGCCTCCGAGGGCAAACGCCGCGCCCTCAATGGCGACGTTTTCAATGTGCAGTTCGGCCTGGCCCTGATTGAGGACGGTCATGCGGCGCGTCAGGCGCTGGCCCACTTCGACAGCGCCAAAGTCGAGACCCACTTGCGGGAGGGGCGAAAAAGCCGCTTGCGGCACCAAACCGCTCCCCCGCAGGGGAATGGACCAATTCCCAAAGTCGGGTGAGGTGACGACGAATTTAGTCGCTATCGGCCCCGCGCGCGTCGGGGCGAACGCAACGTCGACCCGCGTTTCACCGCCGGGAGCGGGCCAAGGGCCAACGTCGCCCTCAATGCTAAAGGGATCCTGTAGGTCGGCAACTTTCACCCGCCCAGCCGTCACGGACACGGCACCGGTGTTTTTGATAGTAACGGCTGCCGTTGCCACTTGCCCGACGGGCACCGCGCCAAAATCCAGCCCTTCGGCCGGCAAAAGTACCAAGGTCGGAACAACGGCTACCGCTTGGAGCGGCACGACCAAGCGCTGATCTTTGAACAAGGCCGCTACCTGCAACGTCAGTTTACCTGCATATCCCCCGGCCGCAGAGGCGCTGAAGCGCACTTCGACGCTGCTGACGCCCTTGCCGTCCAAGCGCAGTGTATCCGGTGATGCACCAAAACCAGCACCGCTAATACCGACGATCACTTCAAGCGCATCGTCTTGCAGATTTTCGAGGGAAATGGACGCTCGCGCCTCCACGCCGACGCCGACTACACCTAAGTCGAGCGCATTCGGGACAATGGCGAGGGATTGGGCGCGTAAAACCGCTGGCAGAAGCAGGAGGGCGAACAGCACAAAAAAAGAAGAGCGACCAACCCGCCAGAATACCGAATACAATGTTTGTCGAAGTTCCACGTCGTAGAGGAGTGGAAAACTTCCTCTGAGGTATTCTTCACGCCGATTCAGGTCGCTCTCTGTTAGCCGAAACATACGCTAAAATAACCTACCGTGTCAAGCGGAGATAATCTGCTCCAAGCCCCCGACGAGCCGATCCATGCCCTCGGCCACATCCTCTTGGCGCAAGGCACCGTAGGCAACGCGTAAATAGCAGTCCGCGCTCAATCCGAAAGCATTGCCGGGAATGACGGCGACCTTGTGTTCCCGCACCAAGCGGGCGACCACATCCATAGCGTCGAGGTCGCTTTGCAGACGCGCTAATAAATAAAAGGCTCCTTCAGCAGCCGGCACCTGCACCCGCTCGCCGAGCGCGCCGAGTCGTTCTAGACAAAGCCGGCGCACCGCATCCATATCCGCTAGATGGTCCTTACAGTACGCAACTCCAGCCGCGAGGGCACCGAGCGCAGCGCGTTGCGAGATGACCGGCGGGCAGATGAGCACGGTATCTTGAATTTTTTCCAGCGCGCCCAACAGGTGCCGTGGGGCCACGAGGTAGCCGACCCGCCAACTGGCGAGACCGTATGCCTTAGAAAAAGAAAATAGCGAAATGGTGTACTCGGCGCTTTCGGGCAGTGAGCCGGGCGAAAAGTGCCGCGCCGCGCCATAGGTGAAGTACTCGTACGCCTCATCGGCAAAGTGGTAGAGGCCCCGCTCGCGGCAGAGCCGATTGACCGCGGCCAAGTCCGCGGGCCGATAGACTGCGCCCGTTGGGTTGTTGGGCGAGATCGTAACAATAGCACGAGTGCGCGCCGTGATCGCGGCCTCAATCGCGTCGAGGTCGAGCTGATAGGCATCGTCCGTAGCCACGAGGACTGCCCGGCAATTGGCCATGCCGACGGCCATTTCGTGATTGAAGTAAAAAGGCGACATCACGATGATCTCATCGCCCGGATCGGCAACGGCGAGCAAGGCGTGGTAAAAGCCCATGTTGGAGCCAGCCGTGACCATCAGGATCTGGTCATCGCCCACCTCGATTTGATTCTCGCACGCGAGTTTTTGGCGCAACTCTTCCCTGAGTTCGGGCAGGCCGCGGGCGGCTTGATAGTGGTGTTCGACAATCGCGCCGCCGAAGCGGCCAAGCGCCTGTATGGCTTGGGGCGGCGGCGGATAGTGCACCACGCCCTGGCCGAGGGAAATGGTGCCTATATTGTCGCGGATGAGGGCGGCCACGTGTGGGATCACCGGGCTTTGTACCGCCTGCATACGCTTTGAGTCGATCATGGGTCGTTGAGTTTTCGCTTTATGGCAGAAGCTCAATGGCGACATCGCCGTCTTCTATAACATCTACTATCAGGCGATTTCCATAAAGCAAAGACATACCAACTAAAGGTACACTACCAGATTGCAGAACGAGTATTTCGCGTTCTTGCCCATGCCATAACGTTTTTGCAATACACACGTCCAATACCACTACATTCCCATCTCCGAGCGTTGCGCGGCGATTGCCAGCTAACGGGAGTTCAAGGATTCTACTCAAGTCGCTCGGTAGCGTCAGGTAGCCATTAAATCCTGTATCTATTACTGCCTCAACTTTTTCTCTTTTTTGATTTGATCCAATAACGTCTAATGTGATGACAGCTTCGCGATTGGCTGTAACTGTTCCATTAATCATCGCGTCTTTACCGAGCAATTTCTGCTGATTCTATAGGCGGTTGGAAATCCTATCCGAATGCCATAAATGACGGCGTTGGGACGCTTGACAAGCAGGCGTTTCGTAGCTACCAGATCGTCGTCGTCGATTTCGTATTCACCTGTTTCGATGTCGATAACTAAGAACCTGCCTTTATGCTTAAGTTCAACTTTGTCGCGTATCTGTCGATCGTAAATGCCTTCGCCTCGTGACTCGACTTCGCTGGGAGTATAATTGATATACGGCACGATAATTTCTCCTCACTCTTCTATGCACTCGAAATGGCCAAAGTCCAGTTCATCTTGCTTTGTCTATAATGAGAGGCACCTTTCCTCTGCCCATGGCGAAAACCGTTCAATGCCTCAGGTACAAAATCGTTGCTCGCGCCTCCTATCGCAACACTTCCTGCAACCACTCAAACAGCCGATCAATTTCAGCGCGTGTTTCCCCATCGAGCGCGAAACTCAAAGGGCCGCGATGGACTTGGTTGGGAAAGAGGCCGCGCTTGTGCATTAGGTAGCGTTCGACCACGATGAAGCCGTCCAAACCCCCTTGGATTTGCAAAGTACACAGCGCGCAGATCGGGAAATAGATCTGGTACGCGCGCGCTTCGTCGCCGGCTGCGAGGGCGCGCCACAGGGCCACCGTGCCGTCGAGCAACTCGACGCCGGGAATGGTGCCGCGAATGCCTCGGCGGAAGGAGTCGATCAGCAGCAAGCCGCCGCTGCCTTCAAATATACCGGCCCGGCCTTCGGTGTGGTTGCGCAGGGCCGAGATGCAAGGCCCCAAGGGAGTGGCCTCGGGTTTGAAGAGGACGCGGTCGCCGTAGTCGCCAAAGAGCGACGCTTGAAATTCAATGCTCATGGGGTTGCCGACATACGAACTGGCGTCTTGGATCATGACCGGGATGGAGACCTCGGCGAGCAGGGCGGTAAAATAGGCGCGCAACTCGCTCTCGCCCAAGGCGCGTGAAATCGGCGGGATGGCCATGACCGCCGCTGCACCGCCGTCTTCAGCAGCGCGGGCGTAGAGCCGGGCCTGGGCCGTGCCCTCGGCCCCAACGCCGATGATGACCGGGCCGCGCCCGCGGGCAAACTCCACTAGCCGCGCCGGCAGCGCCAGCCGCT
The DNA here is from genome assembly GCA_965116675.1 of Candidatus Latescibacterota bacterium. Classification (GTDB taxonomy): domain Bacteria; phylum Latescibacterota; class UBA2968; order UBA8231; family UBA8231. The sequence goes on along the minus strand of OZ220721.1, from coordinate 2,846,965 downwards.
CGGCAGCCGTCAGGCGCAACAGGTCGGATACCAAGGCGAGGCAGAACCCGTGCGCCCCCGTCTCAAAGAGATAATCGACTTCGCTTGCCAATACGGCGTAATCAATGGCACGGTCGTCGGTGTACGGCATGTGGACGACCGGCAGGACGTCTTTGATTTCGTAGCTCATATAGCAATCCTACATGACTTGAACGATTCGATATACAGATCGTCTTGAAAATACTATTCTGCGTCTATCTGCGTCCATCTGCGGATCATCTCGTGAATGATTGAGGACGGCTATAGTCGTTGGTCTCGGCGCGCGCGACGCAGGATAGCAAAGAGGTATTCGGCGATCTCGTCGTTAGCTGCCGCCAAGAAGTGCCCGAATTTGCGGCGCTGGGTATAAGTCGGGCGGCGACGGACCCCAATGTAGCAACGCGCCCCGGCTTCTTCGGCAATCAGCGACGGCGGGCCCACGTCATAGACCTCGACTTGGCGCGTCAGGTACGCGCACAACGCGCCCTCGGCGATCTCCGTCAGAACCAATGCCGCGCCAATGGGACTTTCGCGCGGGACCAGCTCGGGACGGACGAGAGCTTGATAAGGACGTGCCTTGGAAGAAATGAAGACCTTATTCGTGCGCGGTTCGCCGGGTAGCTGCAAGCGCCGAGGGTGGCCATTGCCGACGCGCACGAAAGCACCCTTGCCCTTGATGGCGGTAAAAATTTTGTCCTCCGAGGGCCGAGCGACAATCGCAGCCAACATCTGGCCATCGCAAGCCAAGCCGATGACAATATGATAGGGAGCATCGCCCCGTTTGAAATGCAAGGTACCGTCGATGGGGTCGAGAATGACCACGTAGGGCGAGGTGTTGCCGGCAAAGCGCTTTTTGAGCGGCGTGCGCTCTTCGGCGATGCAGCGCACAAACGGGAAGTGCTGGAGCACAGCCGCGAGGAGGATGTCCTGCACGGCCGCGTCGAGAACCGTGAAAGCCGTGGAGGCGTCCTGCGCCTTGCTGCCAGTGAGGCTCTTGTCCGCGGCTTTGCCAATGTCGGTGACTTGGCCGTAGAAAATCAGCGAGGCGCGGGCGCACTGACCGACGACCGGCAGCAGCACGTCGATAAAGTCGTCGGGGTCGATGTTTTCGGTCATAATACAAAACCCGGACATGTAGGGGCGAGCGGCCGCTCGCCCCTACAAACCGGGCGCTAATGCTCAGAGCGCTGCTCCTCAGCCGGCCGCTTCCTCTAGCTGATGCTCCTGCAAGGCAGCGACGACCCGATCCGGACTCATGGGCAACTCGCCCAAGCGGCAACCCAAGGCGTCGTACATGGCGTTGGCAATGGCGGCCATCGGCGGCACTAAGGGCACTTCTCCGACGCCGCGGATCCCGTGCGGGCTGGCCGGGTTGGGCACTTCGACCAAAATCGTCTCGATCAAGGGGATGTCAAAGGTGGTCGGCATCCGATAGTCGAGGAAGGTTGGGTTGGCCATCTGGCCATCGGCCGTGTAGAAGTAGCCTTCCGTGAGCGCCCAGCCAATCCCCTGCACAGCCCCACCCTGGATCTGGCCCTCGACATACGAGGGATGAATGGCCTTACCCACGTCTTGCACTGCGGTATAGCGCAAAATCTCGACCTTGCCGGTATCTGGATCGACCTCCACATCGACGATGTGCACGGCAAAGGCATTGCCCGGGCCGCCGGCGTTGATCGTGCCCTTGCCAGTGATCGGACCGCCGGTGCTGCCCTGGTTGGCGGCGACCTCCGCAAAGGTGAGCCGCTGAGCGGGATCGGATTTGCAGACAAAGCTGCCGTCTTGGAACTCGACGTCGTCCTCGGCAACTTCTAGCTGCCGCGCCGCGCGCCGACACATCTCGGCCTTGACGTCCTCGGCCGCGTTGTAGCAGGCGTGACCCGTGGCATAGCACACGCGGCTGCCGCCGGTGCCGCCGGTGAAGCCAATCGAGCTAGTGTCCGGGATCGAGGGGTTGATGTCCTCGGCCTGTAGCCCCAAAGTCTCGGCGACGATCATCGCCATGGCGGCGCGGCTGCCGCCGATGTCAACCGAGCCTTCGGTGAGGTTGATCGTGCCGTTGTCGTTGACGGCAATGGCGGCCGAAGACATACCGCCGCCGTTGAACCAAAAGCCCCCGGCCACGCCGCGCCCCCGATAGGGACCTTCGAGCTTGCTGTGGTAGTGCTCCGAGTCCTTGGCGGCTTGCACGGTTTCCTCGCAGCCGATCTGCCCGTACACCGTGCCGTCAGCGCGGCGCGTGCCCTCTTTGGCGGAGTTCTGTAACCGTATCTCCAGCGGGTCCATGCCGATCTTCTCAGCCAACTCATCGATGACGCTTTCGGAGGCAAAGGCCGCGTTGGGTGCCCCAGGGGCGCGGTAGGCCGAGGACTTGGGCTTGTTGACGACCACGTCGTACGCGTCGATGGTGACGTTGGCGATGTAATAAGGCGCGAGGATGCACTGCGCTCCCGCCCCCACGGCCGAGCCGGGATAGGCCCCGGCCTCGTACGCCATGTAGCAGTGGGCCGCGGTGATGGTGCCGTCGTTTTTGGCCCCCATCTTAATTTTCATATAGGACCCGGGAGCCGGGCCAGTCCCCTGAAAGACCTCGGTGCGGCTCATGATCATTTTTACCGGTTGGCCGGTCTTGTGCGACATAATGGCCGCGGCTGGCTCCATATAGGTGGGGAACTTGCCGCCGAAGCCGCCGCCGATTTCGCAGGGGATGACCTTGACCTTGGAGACCGGCACGTTGAGGACTTCCGACACCTGTGAGCGGATCTCAAACGGCCCTTGCGTGCTCACCCACACGGTGACGCTGCCGTCGTTTTTCCACCACACGGTCGTGTTGTGCGGCTCAATGTAGCCCTGGTGAATGGTCGCCGTGTGAAATTCGCGCTCGACGATCACGTCGGCCTCGGCAAAGCCTGCTTCGAGGTCGCCCATGGCGTGCTGATTGTGAGTGGCGATATTGCTCTTCTTGCCCGTGTCCTCGCCGAGGGCGCGCGTGGTGCGCTCTTCGTCGAGGAGTGGAGCGTCGTCGCGCATGGCCTCGCGGATATCGACGACCGGCTCCAAGACCTTGTATTCGACCTCGATTAGATCGAGGGCCTCTTCGGCGATGTGGGGGCTGACCGCGCACACGGCTGCGACCGCGTGGCCCGTGTAGAGCACCTTGTCCGAGGCCAGCGAGTTTTTGGCGATCTCGCGGACGTTAACGGTGGTTTCGCCGATATTAGAGAGTTTATCCACAGTCTCGACCAAGTCGTTAGCCGTGGCCACGGCGCGCACTCCGTCGAGCGCGAGGGCCTTGGAGGTGTCGATCGAGATAATCTCGGCGTGGGGGTGCGGGCTGCGCAGGACCTTGCCGTAGAGCAGGCCCGGCAGGCGCACGTCGGCCCCGTACACCGCGGCACCGGTGACCTTATCGACGCCATCGTGGCGGATGGGGCGGGTACCGATGACTTTGTACTTGCCGTCGGACGTGTAATCGGGATAATCTTTGCTGGAAAAAGCAGCCATGAGGCACTCCTTCATTTATGTATGGATTAAGTACTTTCAGAAAATTCGCAATCCGTCTTAATCTGAATGCGATAATCTACGGCGTCAAGTGAACCTCTTATGACTATTGCTTGGCAAACCCCGTCGAGCTGGCCTCGGCTCAGCGACGATGAAATCCACGTCTGGTGCGTCGAGTTAGACGCGGCTGGTGAGGAGGCCGCGCTCGCGGCTTGTCTGAGCGAGGAAGAGCGCGAGCGGGCGAGCGGCTTGCTCTCCGGCACCCATCAGCGGCGCTTTGTGGTGGCGCGGGGGATGCTGCGCCAGCTTTTGGGACGCTACCTCGACCAAGATCCCGGTGCAGTGGCTTTTGCGCGCGGCGCACACGGCAAGCCCTTTCTGCAAGAGGGCGGGCTGGATTTCAACGTGTCCCACACCCACGAGTTAGCCCTGTATGCGATAGCGCGCGACCGCGAGGTCGGCGTCGATGTGGAGTGGATGCGGCCCCAAGTCGCACACGAGCAAATCGCCGCTCGCTTCTTTTCCATAGAGGAGCAGGAGGCACTGGCGCAGGTTCCGACCGAGGAGCGGCGGGCGGCTTTTTACAACATCTGGACGCGCAAGGAAGCCTATGTCAAGGCGCGGGGCGACGGCATCGCCGCTGGCCTCGGCACCTTTGCGGTGTCGCTGGGAGCAGAGGCAGCGCTTTTGCGCTCGGACGAGGGGCGGGACGAGGTGGAGCGGTGGAAGTTGATGGCTTTGGAACCGGCGGACGGATACGTTGCGGCTTTGTGCGGGGCTGGCGTGGATTGGCGGATGCGGGGCTGGCGCTGGCGACCTTAGACGATCCGCTGCGTCACCACGCCGTGCAGATCCATCTCAAAGTCGATGTCCACAACCGGCGGCCGAGCGTAGTGCCAACAAACGCCGTATCGCCGCGCCGCACCCATCGTCGGCAGGAGAATTTCTTCGAGTATTTCCGCTAAGGGATAGAGGTGTACACGTCAACCGCGTCGATCAGATCCCACGTCCCGCCGAGACCCGCGAGCCGCTCGCCCATAACCTGCGCCACATAAGCGGCCTTCTCGCGCATGGCAGCGGGCGACGTGTCGCCAGAGCGGATAATCCCCTCGGTCACAAGGTGCCCCTCCCGCAATTCGCCAGCCCCGGCCACGATCAGCGTTTTGCGGTCGATCTGGTCATTGGGAACCGCGTAGGAAAAGGCGTACAGAGAAGGCACAGCCGGCGGATCGCACGCCGGCGCAACATTCGTACGGGCCACCGGATTGAGCTCGTCCACGTACAAACCCCACGCCTTCAGAACGGCGCAGTACTCGCGGTTGAAGTCAATGAACCCCTGCATGGTAAAAGGCGCAGGCGAGCGCAGTTCCATCGCGCAGAGCGAGACGCGGTCGCAGCCTTCCGCCGTTAGATGCGCATCCACGCGCTCAAAGCCCTCGCGCCAAGGCAGCGGCTCAGCCAGCACAACGCGGACGATCTCCCAGCCCGGCTCGGCAACGACGCCACAGGAATAGGGGTCAATGCCTTGGAGAAAGCGATAGTGTCCTTTGGGATGTGCAATCAGCATGACGCCTCAAGGTCGCCCACGCCATCCTAAGCGTCAAGGTCTCTTGCTGAAACGGACGCCTTCTTTATATTCCCCTCCTCTTGCAACTCAATCCCAAACCCCAAATGCTCAAATGCCCTACAAAGTCCTACTCCGCTCGGAAATCGAACCGTATTACACCATCATCCCCATGATCGAGGAACGCGCCGAGGTCGTGCGCTGGAATCCGCTGGAGCCGCAGCCCCCAGCCGAAATCCTCCGCACCATCGAAGGCGTGTACAACTACGGCCACTACGCCTTCACCGCCGAATACATGGATCTCATGCCCGAGCTCCGCGTCATCAGCAACTACGGAGTCGGCGTCGATCACATCGACCTCCAAGCCGCCCAAGAGCGCGGCATCCCCGTAGGCAACACGCCCAAGATCCTCGACGGCGCAACGGCCGATATAACCTTCGCCCTGCTCTTGGCCGCGGCGCGCAACCTCATCCAAGGCGACCACTTTGCCCGCGGCCCGGACTTTGTGGCCTACGATCCGAGCTTCATGCTGGGGCAGGAAGTCCACCACCAAGTCATCGGCATCATCGGGCTGGGCAGCATCGGCTACCAAGTAGCGCGCCGCGCACTGGCCTTCGACATGACTGTCTTGTACCACAACCGCAACCCCAACCCCAAGGCCGAAGCCGACCTCGGCGCGCGCTACGTCGAGTTGGACGAGCTGCTCCAACAGGCGGATTTCGTGACCCTGAACATGCCGCTGACCGATCAGACGCGGGGCATGATCGGTCGGCGCGAGTTGGGCCTGATGAAAAAGTCGGCCGTGCTGGTCAACGCCGCGCGCGGAGGCGTCGTCGATCACGACGCGCTGTTGGAAACCCTGCAAAGCGGAGGGATCTACGCAGCCGCCCTCGACGTAACCGAACCCGAACCCCTCCCCCGCGACCACCCCCTCCTAGCGCTGGACAACCTCGTCATCATACCCCACCTAGGCAGCGCGACGCACCAGACGCGCCAAATCATGGCCGAGCGGTCGGTGGGCAACCTGCTGGCCGGGTTGGAAGGCCGAGAACTTTTGAGCCGTATCGTGTAAATAACTGACGTTGCGCATAGCAGGCTTCTTGGGTAGAAGATGCTGAGCGCAGCGAAGCGGAGTCGAAGCCTCCCATACCTAGGTGCCGATGCGTAACATCAATAGATAGTAAGGAGAACAATGAGCGAGAATCATCACCACAAAGTCGTCATCATCGGCTCGGGTCCAGCCGGATTAACCGCCGCCCTGTACGCGGCCAGAGCCGACCTAGCCCCGCTTGTCCTCGAAGGCTTGCAGCCGGGCGGCCAGCTAACCATTACCACGGACGTAGAAAACTACCCCGGCTTCCCCGACGGCATCATGGGGCCAGAACTCGTCGATCTGATGCGCCAGCAGGCCCAGCGCTTTGGTGCCGAGTGCCAATTCAAAATTGCCACCGAAGTCGATCTGTCCAAGCGGCCTTTTACCGTCAAAAGCGACGACGCCTCCTACACTTGCGACGCACTGATCATCGCCACCGGTGCATCAGCGCGCCTCCTCGACATAGAGTCCGAAACGCGGCTCATGGGGCACGGAGTCTCGGCCTGCGCCACCTGCGACGGCTTTTTCTTCCGCGACAAGGAGCTAGTCGTGGTCGGCGGCGGCGACTCGGCCATGGAGGAAGGGACCTACCTGACGAAATTCGCCTCCAAGGTCACCATCGTCCACCGCCGCGACGAGTTCCGCGCGTCCAAAATCATGCTCAAGCGCGCACAGGACAACGACAAGATCGACTTCGTGGTCAACGCCACGGTCGAGGAAATTTTACAGGTGGACGACGAGTTAGCAGTGCGCGGGGTCCTGCTCAAGGACACCCAAACGAGTCAGACACAGGAGTTTGCCTGCGAGGGAGTCTTCATGGCCATCGGCCACATACCCAACTCCCAGCTTTTCGAGGGCGCATTAGCCATGAACGAGCAGGGCTACATCCTCACCGACCCGGATTCGACCGCCACGGGTATCCCTGGGGTTTTTGCCTGCGGCGACGTGCAGGACTCCGTGTATCGCCAAGCCGTTACCGCAGCCGGCACCGGATGCATGGCGGCAATTGAGGCCGAGCGGTTTTTAGCGCATTAGGAAATGCAACCCCTCTCAACCCCCTACCCCATCCGCCCCAAGAAAAAGCTCGGCCAAAATTTCCTCACCGACGCTGCCGTCCTGCGCCGGGAAGTAGCCTGCGCCGACATCGCGGCCGGGGATACGGTGCTGGAGATCGGGGCTGGAATCGGCAATCTGACGCAGTTGCTGCTGGAGCGAGCTGGGCAGGTCGTGGCGGTGGAGCAAGACCGCCAGTTCGCCCCGTGTCTCAAGGACTTACAGCGACAGCACAAACATCTCAGGGTAATATGGGGCGATGCGTTGGCCGTGGATTTTCCGCGCTTTGACAAGGCGGTGGCCAACCTGCCGTATCAAGTGGCCCTGCCGATTGTCTTCAAGCTGCTAAACCAGCGCTTCGAGCGGGCCGTGCTCATGCTGCCCAAGCGGCTAGCTCAGCGGCTGTGTGCCACCGTCGGCCAACCGGGCTATAGTCGAATCGGCGTTACCGTCGGGCGACTGGCGCAAGTAGAGTGGATCGAACAGGTGGGCAAAGACGCCTTTTTCCCCCGTCCCGAGGTCGAAAGCGCCCTCGTGCTCATCAAGCGCACCAAGCCCAAGTTTGCCGTGCCGTCCGATGATTTCTTTCGCCAGGTCTTGGAAAGCCTCTTTGCCCGCCGCCAAGAGCAAGTCCAGCAAATCGTCCCCCCAGCCGCCCTCGCCAGCCTGAGCAAGAAGATCAAGAACAAACCCGTGTACACTGTCACGCCGCGGGAGTTCGGCGAAATCACCCGCGCCTGGTGGCCGCTCAGCCAGCCAACCCCGCGAACACCTCGCGCCCCCTCCTGAACAGTTCCCGCACATCCTCGCGCTGCTGGTCGTTGTTGTAGCGGCCATACGTGCCGACCCATTTGAGCGATTCGTCGATCGAGCGGAGGAAGAAATTCGCGTCCGCCTCGCGCTCGGCCGGCGCTGCGCCGCAATGGAAATAACTCGGGCTCGAATGCGCGTAAATGGACTGGTCGAAGCTGTCGCGCGAATCGCCCCATAGCCGGGCGGCAACCCAACCGTCGCGCTCGGCCCTGAAGCCGTGGCGCAGCGCGCCCTCACGTCGTCCTTCGGGCCATTCCCAGCGCTGGACTACTGCGCCGTTGACGACCAACTCGGCGCGCTCAATTGGATAAAACGAGCTAAAGGTCACTTCGGCCTCTAACTCCGCGCCGCTGTCGCATTCCACGGTGTCGCCCATCGGACGCCCGTTGAGCGTGAGTTGGAGGGCCGGGCCGTTGGTTATGAAGGTCCGCCCCTGCTTCATACCCTCGATCCAGCTCGCATACGAAAACTCCTCATCCACTTGGACGTACACGCGGTTGTTGGAGCACACAAACCAATCCGTGCCCGTCGAGGCCGGCAGCCGCAAGCCGCAATTGAGGAGTTTGTACCAGAGATCGTATTCTGGATCCATCCAAAAGGGATCGAACAGGTTGAAGGCGTCGAGCTTGCCAAGCGCTGCGGCCACCGGGGCCTCCATGCCGCGGCCGTTGTGGCACCAGATGACCAGGCCACCCTGCTCGCGGGCGTCGTCGCAGCAAAAGCACAAGGGCGGGTAGTCTGGGTCGAACTGCCCGGCGAGGGTGTGGCCGCGGCTGACGGGCTGCACGAGGTTGCGGATGTTGAGCAACATCACGTGGCCGTAGCCAAAGCCCCACGGCGAATTGTCTCCGTAGTGGCGGTTTTCTTCGCCGATGTCGAGAACGTGATGCGCGGTTGTAAATTCGTTCATCACGCCAATGGGATACTTGTTGGAGGCGTAGGGCAGTTGGCGGCGGTCGAGCACGCTGACGCAGGTGACGTTGTACCCCTCGACGCTGCAATCAATCCCGAGCCGCTCGTCGGGCCGAGTCTCCTTTTCATCGTAGTGAATGTGCGTGTTACCCGGATACCAAGCATCCTCTTGGGGGCTATACCAGCGGCGCAGCGGAATCTCCACCTCGACGCGGCCCTTTGCGGGCAGTTCAACAGTCGTGCGATAGGGTTCGTACTCCGTGCCGCGCTCGACCAGCACATCCGTGCGCCCCCGACTGCCCTCGACGGCAAACGAACCAGCGCAAAAGAAAAACGGCGTGCCCGGGCCGCGCTTCAGCATGGAGTTCGGCGGCTGAGAAAAGGTGCCCGAGGCATTGAGTACGTGGACTTTGGCGTCGAGCGATTCGCCGGAGACTGCGTCGATAATCGTGCCGTGCAGGGTGCCCATAGCACCTCCTTCAGTTGAGCGAATACGTTTCGTACGGGGCCGCGCAGGGGTTGCCACGGCTGATGTGCATACGGCCTTGATCGGCCTCAATCACCACCGAAAACACGCTCGCCCAGAAGCCAGTCTGCGGATGGTCGTTGGTGTGGCGGCAAATGGAGTACGGATGCCGGTCGTGGTCGCGCAGAGCCTCTTGCACCTGCGCCATGCTCACGAGCCGCTCGGGACCGAGCAACTGTTCGATGCGCTGGTGGCGCGGGACAGACTCAATCAGCTCGGGAAATTCGCGGTTGATCGGCACCAGTTCTGGGTGCAGGCAGTGGTTGGTGTGGACGACGAACTCGTCGTCGCGCAAGACGTGGACGTGGCCCAAGGTGAGTTCGAGATCGGCCGGCCCCTGCGGGGTGGCGAGGAGGACGTTGCCGGGAATGGCGCGATCGGCCCGGCGCACTGCGGCGACCGCGTCGCTGAGCGAGTTTTGCTCATAGATGGCGCGCACGGCAAAGTAGTGCGGGACGCCAACCGGGCGGCTGGGGGCCGGTAGGGTGTTCATGCAGACGCCCATGCCAGCGTCGTTGCAGCCGATGTAGGCAATGAGGCCCGCTTGGGTGACGTTCATCAGCGCAGGCTTGCCAGCCGGGCGGCGCGTCAGCACAATCGTGAAGGGGTCCAGCGCGGGGTCGTTGTCCCAGTTTTGCGCGGCAATCGCCCGGCCCTCGGCGCTGCGCTGGGGAGCAATGGCAAAGCCCGTACAGCCCGCGTCCTCCTCCGGGCAAAGCTGATTGCGCACCTGCAAGAGCATCATCTCCTTGAGCGAAACGCCCGCACCCTCGCTCATGCCGCGCAACTCGTCGAGCATGTCGGCCGCGTACGCAGCCGCGCAATCCATGCTCTGGCGGCTTATGTCCATGGCGCGGGCACGCGAGACGGGCACGGTCTTGTTGACGCGCTCTAAGGCAATGGCGGCAAAGCCGCGGATTTCGTCGCGGGCAGCCTCCCCGATCTGGCGGCCCAACTCGCGCGGCGGGCCGCTGACTTCGATGTGGCGGTAACGGGTGCTCATGTTCGCTCCTTTGGCTCAGGGTCGCACTTGCAGAACGACCTTGCCAATGTTGCGATTTTGCCGCAGGATGTCCTGGGCATCGGCCGTGCGCTCAATGGGCAGTACGTCTTCGATCACAGCTCTCATGCGCCCGTCGATTAGCAGCGGCCAGAAGCGCTCTTGGAAGGCTGCGATGATCGCGGTTTTCTCCTCGTCCGAGCGGCTGCGCAAAACCGAGCCGATCAGGCGCAACCGCTTTTTCTGTAGTTCCAAGAGGTCGATCTGGGCCTCGGCACCGGTCAGGACAGCGATGATCACGAGGCGGCCCCCGGACTTGAGCAGCCGCACATTGCGTGCCAAGTAGTCGGCCCCCGCGATGTCGAGGATCACATCGACCCCATCGGTGTGGGCGAGGATGGCCTCGGCAAAATCCCGCTCCTTGTAGTTGACTCCAAACTCTGCGCCCAGTGCTAGGCAGCACGCCACCTTGGCGTCCGTGCCAGCCGTGACGATCACCTTGGCGTCGGCTTGGTGGCACAACTGCACCGCGGCCGTGCCGACGCCGCTGCCCCCGCCGTGGATGAGGGCGGTCTCGCCCGCGCGCAAACCGGCTTCGCGGAACAGGTTGACAAAAGCGGTGAGAAAAACCTCGCAGATGGCCGCTCCCCAGATGAAGTCGCGCTCGGCGGGCAAAGGCAGCAAATGGGTGGCGGGAACGGCCACGCGCTCGGCGTACCCGCCGCCGGAGAGCAGGCCGAGGACGCGGTCGCCGGGCTGCCACTGCGTTACAGTCTCGCCCGTGGCGGCGACCACGCCCGCCATTTCCAAGCCCATATAAGGAGATGCGCCCGGAGGTGGTGGGTAGTTGCCGGCGCGCTGGAGAAGATCGGCGCGATTGACGGCTGTGGCGTGTATATCGACGAGAACCTCACCCGAGCCGCAGGTCGGGTCTGGGACCTCTTGCCAGCAGAGCGAGTGGTCCGCGTCATTAGCTACAATTATGGCTTTCATGGCCTATACGTTGACGTATCGGGCAGTGAAGCGCAAGCTTGACGAACCACAGGACAGGCGTAAATTTGCAAGCCGCATTTAACGAAACGCATCTGAAATGACCAATATCGAGATCAAAGCGCACTACCCAGACGTCGAGCGCGCCGAAGAAAATCTCAACGCCCTCGGCGCGGGGCTGGCGGGGACCTTCCACCAGAAGGACACCTATTTCAACGTCGCCCAAGGGAGGCTCAAGCTGCGCGAGCTTGGGACCGACGAAGGCCATCTGATCTTCTACCACCGCGAGGACCTAACCGGCCCCAAGCGCAGCGACTACGAGATTGCCAAGACCGAAGACCCAGAGGGCCTGCGCAACATCCTCAGCAGCATCCACGGCGTCTGGGTCGAAGTGGAAAAGACGCGTCAGGTCTGGCTGTGGGAAAACGTGCGCATCCACCTCGACGACGTAAAGGGCCTCGGCCAGTTCGTCGAGTTAGAGGCTGTAACCGAAGAAAAGGGCGTCGAAGAGTCGCACCAGCGCGTGGAGGCCCTAATGCGAGCACTGGAAATCACCAGTGACCAGCTAGTCAAAGGCTCTTACGGGGATATTGTCGCCGCTAGTTGATCCTGAGCCATGTCGCGGCCAACCAAACTCGACCCCCGCTACGTGAATCGCCGCGTCGTCCTGCCCTACGGACTCAAAGTAGAAGAAATAGAAAAGGCGGTGGCGGAGACGTACCGGCTTTTTCACGGGTTGAACGACTTCCTCGAAAGCAGCGGCTTTCGTCCATTAGAGGAATTACTGCTGGGCAACTCGCTGTCCGGCATGATCTCCGAATTTCTCGTAAAGAATATCGCCCGCGCTGCCGAAACGCTGGAGGCGAATGCGAAAGTGGGAGGGCATCCCGACCTGCTGCCGAAAGGCCATTACGCAGCGAATCTAGTGTTAAAGGGCGACGAAGGTATCGAAATTAAGTCGTCCATTCAGCGCGGCGGTTGGCAGGGGCACAACCCGGAGAACTGCTGGCTAATGGTGTTTCGCTATGCGATTGGTGGTCAGGCAGAAGAGGCCACTATACCACTGACATTTCTCGAAATTCTCTGCGCCAAGCTCGACGAAGCGGATTGGTCATTCTCAGGCCGCACCGGTGCCTCGCGCCGGACGCCCACAGCGTCCATAACGGCGGCAGGTGTCGAGAAGCTACGGAACAATTTTCTTTACCGGCTGCCCGACGTCGGCATTGGTCGCCATCGCGCCATCCTAGCCGAGCCGTAGCGTCTTCAGCCGAACAGACTCGGCTGTCCCTCGGGTGTCGGTGCCGGCTTGCTCTCTCCGTTGACTTCCAGCGTGGCCAATTGCGGAATCGCGGCTTTTGCGATCTCGAAAAACGCGGGGTCGCTTTCAATGCCAATACTCTCATAGCCTACCGCACACGCGGCGGCGATGGTCGAACCCCCACCCATGAAGGGGTCGAGAATAATTCCCTCGCCCAGCGGCAGAGCTGCGCGCACGATCTGGCGCATAAAGCTCTGCGGTTTGAGAGAGGGATGCGGCGCGATGTCGCGTTCCGCCGGTCGGGTGGGCGCACTGCGGATGACGTCGCCAAAAGGGCGTTCGGCACTGATCCGCCTCAGTCCACCCGTCTTCCACACGCGCAGATTGTCCTGTACGCGCCCCTCGCACGGTTTGCGAAACAGACCCCAAGGTTCCCAGCCAGAGCGAGGCATAACAGTGACGTCCGCAAATTCGTCGTGTGCATTCTTGGGGCGGTCGCCACCCCGCAGCGTCTGCACTAAGCGGATGATTTCGCCGCGCTTTTCAAAGCCGCTTTCGACGAGGGACGCATAGACCAAGTGCGACAGCAAGGGGTTGGCGGCGATAAAAACGTGCCCCCCCGGCACGAGCACTCGCAATGCCCGCCCACCCCATTGTCCAAAGAAAGTGGCAAGCTGCTGCTTGTCGCCGTTGCTGAGGACGGTAAACCGAGGCAGAGGCTGGCGAACGCAGCCGTCCAACGCAGGTGGGACGCGCCAGACCCCACCCCGTCCGCGTCGGAGTTTGTCCTTTTCTTGGGTGGTGTACTCTTTCAGTCCATAGGGCGGGTCGGTGACGATGGCGTGGACGCTGTTGGGGGGGCAATGCTCCATCCACGCGAAGCAATCCTCTTGGACAAGCTGATACGAGGCTTCGCCAGTCTGGTAAAACGCCTGAGATTCGGCGACAGCGGGGGGCGCATCTTGAGGGCGATCAGTACGCCCAAAGGTGCCGCGCAGGATCGCCGACGCCTCAGCGGGGTGCTGCGATAGAATTTCTCGAAGGTCGGAGGGCAAGTAATCGGCCAAGATGAGGAGCGGATCTGGGTCGGTCGCGCAGAGTTCGGCTAGGCGTCGGACTGTGGCTTCAGCGGGTCGCGCCTTGCCGCTTTCGAGGCGCGAGATGTACCCCTTTGAAACCCCAAGGCGGCTTGCTACATCTGCTTGGGTCAGTCCGCTTTCGAGACGAGCCGCCTTCAAGTGGTACCCAAACTGAACCATGCGGACATTCTCCTAGGTGGAATTTGAGAATTTTGAGAATAATGTATCTATGTTTACTTATATGGTCAACCACGTTCTCAACTGTATGTCGTCGTGTTGCCAACGCCTCTGCTATAGGGTGTATATCGTCCCTTCCCTTACTCAAACAACCCTTCCACCTCGTCGCAGAGCAGAGCAGCTTCTGCGGCGCTCGCACTCTCGGCAATGACGCGGACGATGGGTTCGGTGTTGGAGGCGCGGAGGTGAATCCAAGGACATTCGAGCTGTCCGCTCAGGTAGAGCTTGGAACCATCGCGCACCGGATGGACATGCGCTTGGGGATAGCGTTCGCGCAGCGCGACGATGGCCGCGTCTAACTGCTCTGGGGTGCAAGTAATTTTGCGCTTGTCGATGGCGTAGCTGGGCAGAGTGGCGATCAGTTCCTCAAGAGATCGACCGGTTCGCGCCATAGTCTCCAGTACTAGGGCCAAGCCAAGGGCCGCGTCGCGGCTGGGGCCGATTTGGGTGACGATGACGCCGCCGTTGCCTTCGCCGCCGATGACCGCTCCCTCAGCCATCATCTTCTCCACCACGTGAACCTCGCCGACGGCCGTGAGAAAGACCGGGCAGTCGTGGGCAATGGCCGCGTCTGTAACGGCCTGCGAGGTGGAAAGCGTGGTGACGACCGGGCCGGGCTGCCGCGCCGCCACCGCTTGCACCGCCAGTGCGAGCGTGTAGTCCTCGCCCACGGGCGCGCCGCTCGAATCGACCAACGCGACGCGGTCGGCATCCGGGTCGATGGCAAAGCCGATGGCGCAGCCGTTGTCGCGCACGGCCTGGCCGAGTTGGACGAGGTTGGCGGGCACCGGCTCCGGGTCGTGGGCGAAATCGCCGTTGGGCTGCGCGTTGATGAGCGTGGCTTCGACACCCAAGACGTCCAGTAGGCTCGGAACCACCAAGGCTCCCGTGCCATTGCAGGGATCAACGGCCACCTTGAACCCGGCTTGGCGAACGGCGTCGACATCGACATAGTCCACAATCTGCTGGACGTGACGCGCCACCACGGCGTCTGAGTCGATCGTTTCCAACGCCCCGAACGCGGCACCGCGAAACTCGCCCGCGTGGAAGAGAGCTTCGACACGGGTGCCCTCTTCCGCATTGAGAAAAACGCCGTCGGCGCGCACCAACTTGAGGCCGTTCCAAGGGGCCGGGTTGTGGCTGGCAGTGATGATGATCGCACCCTTGGCATCGAGCGCAGAGATCATCAGCTTGGCCCCGGGCGTGGAGCACGCGCCTAAATCGACGACGCGGCAGCCCGTCTGGCGCAGGGCGACGGCCGCAGCTTCGGCAAAAGCCGCTCCAGACGGACGCGTATCACGGGCGAGAACGACGGTATCGCCCGGCGTCAAGGTGGTGCCAAAGGCCGCGGCAAAACGGGCGACAACTTCATCGGTGAGCGACTGGCCGACGAGACCGCGAATTCCAGAAATGCTGACGATGAGCGGAGCATTAGACATGACTTTTTTTCTCAGAGCTTTTCGACGACAAGAGTAGCGCGGCGTTGCACCCCCAGTTGGCGGGCGGCATTGCCGCAGTTGATCGCAATTTCCAACAGACCAGCGCTGCCGATCAAAGCAAGCGGCGCGCCCGGCTTGACATCCTCGTACGTGCGGCAAAGTTCCGTCAGTACGTAATCGTCAAGGCGGATACGCAGCGCAGAATCCCACGGTGCAATATCAGCAGCCTCAATGTTGCTTACCAAGTTGCCAAAGCCGTCGATGTGGATGACGTAGCCGGCGATGCGGTCGGCCGATTTACAAGGTGTGGACTCATCTAAGCGCACCGGATCGGCCACCGGCGGGCCGACATCAGCAAGGTCCAAGCCACGACAAAGGTGAGCAGCCAGCGGAGCAAAGAGATCGCGGCCGTGGAAGGTGCTACTCAGGTTGGACCGCCCGAGATCGGGCCGGGCGATCTCATGCACCCGGCTGTCGGCGCAATCGAGGACGAAGCTAAAGAGGCCGTTGTCCGGCCCCACCCATAAGTGACCACTGCTTTGGAGAGCAAGGGGACGTCGCCGCGTACCTACGCCAGGATCGACGACGGCTAGATGCACGGTGCCGGGTGGGAATTCGCGCGCGGCGTGGCGCAGGACAAAAGCGGCGGCGAGCACATCTTGAGGCGGAATCTGGTGGGAGATATCCACGAGTTGGGCCTCCGGTGCGATGCCCAGAATGACCCCCTTCATCGCGCCGACGTAGTAATCGCCCCCGCCAAAATCCGTCGTCAGCGTGACGATTGGGGCCGCACGCCGCATGAGTTTATTCTGCATTTTGCACGCATACCTCCCGCTTTCCAAGTATAGCGACATATCCAATTCGCCGCTTGCGTTCCTCGGTTGATACCAAGCGGCTCGGGCCTTAGATTTGCCGCTCAAATCCCACCCCTGTCCTTTGCAGCGTGCAGTCCGGCCCCAGTGGGGGCCACAAGGAGGATCGCCATGGCCGTCAAAAGCCACATTGAAATAGCGCCCGGCCTCAAGGTCGCGGCCCAAATGTCCCCTGAGCCGAGCGACGAGGAAATGGCCTTTGTGCGGCAGATGGGCGTAGAATATGCCGTGACTTGGATCGATTCGGCCAAGGCCAGCCCCGAGTACTATCGCAGCCGCCGAGAGCACTTTGCCCGCGGCGGCATCCAGCTCTACGGCTTGGGCAATGGCAGCGTCCACAACGTGGATGCGATCACGCTCAATCTGCCCAACCGCGACGAGAAAGTCGCCGAGTACAAGGCGCACATCCGCAACTTGGGCCAAGCCGACATTCCCTACACGACCTATGCCCACATGGCCAACAGCGTGTGGAGCACGCCACCGGAGCAGACCCGGGGCGGCTCTAGGGCGCGGGCCTTTGACATGGCGCGGCTCGCCGAAGCTTCCGGCGGCGGCTTTACCGGCGAGGGACTGACGCACGACCGCGAATACACCGAGGAGGAGTTGTGGAACAACTTCGCCTCTTTCGCCAAAGAAATCGCCCCCGTCGCCGAGGAAGCTGGCGTCCGCATTGGCATTCACCCGGACGACCCGCCCGGAGTGCCGTTGGGCGGCGTGCCCCGGCCCATTTTTAGCAGTTTTGACGGGTACAAACGCGCCCTCGAAATCGCCGACAGCCCCAACGTGGGGATGTGCTTGTGCATCGGCTGCTGGCTGGAAGGGGGCGAGGCTATGGGCCGCGACGTGGTGGAAACGATCCGCTACTTCGGCGGGCAGGGCAAGATATTCAAGGTCCACTACCGCAACGTAGATCAGCCGCTGCCGCACTTTGTCGAGACCTTTGTCGATGACGGCTACTTCGACATGTACCAGGCCATGCGCGCGCTGGCCGAAGTCGAATACGACGGCACCTTGATCCCGGATCACATTCCGCAGATGGGCGACGATGGGCGGTTGGGTACGGCTTACACACTGGCTTACATGCGTGCCCTGCAAAAGAGGGCCGAAGAAGAAAGGAGCTAGACATGCTGAGCAAGGAGCAAGTAGCGCAATATCGCGAACAGGGCTACCTCAAAGTCCCCCAACTCTTCGCGCCCGAGGAAACCGAAGAGTTGGCCTCGGAGATGGTGCGAGTGATCGAACAATGGGGACAGGAGTCCATCGGCTGGGTCGGCCCTTGGCGCGACCGCTACCTCGAAGAAGAAGACCGGCTCAACACGCGGGCGGTCTTCATGCACAACCCGCACTTTTACTCGGCCGCTTGGGGCCGAGTCCTCTTCCACGAGGCGATGATCTCCTGCGTGCGGCAGCTCATCGATGGCCCAGTGCAGTGGCATCACACGGTCCTACACGCCAAGCCGCCGGAGAAAGGCACGCCCTTCCCCATGCACCAAGACTATCCATTCTACCCGCACGACGGGCCGGATTTCGTGGACTGCTTGTTGCACTTAGACGACACGCCGCTGGAGAGCGGTGCGCTGATGGTCGTACCGGGCAGCCACAAGCAAGGACCGCTGGAGCACGTGTTGGGGCCGGAAACAGCCCCTCACCTGCCACCCGCGCAATACCATCCCGATCGCCTCGACAGCGTCGCCGTGCCGGCGGAGCGCGGCGACATGATCTTCTTCAGCTACCAGACGATCCACTGGTCAGATTGCAACCGCACGGACTCTTGGCGCAAGTCCGTGCGCTTTGGCTATCACAGCACGGCACTGCGACCGGTGGGACGAGCTGAGGACAATCCGCATCGCATCGACCAGGACAACGTGCTGGATCGCAACAATAACATCGTCGTAGCCGGATTTCGGGATAACGACATGGAGCCAGCGGCCAGCTAAGGACGAGTCTGATGACAGCAAACGACACAAGTGCAGTCGGCCTGATGCAAGAGGCCAACGATGCCCTCGGAGACAGTGCCGAACTGCGGCGACGCCTGGACGAACAAGGGTACATCTTCTTGCGGCAGATCATGGCCAAAGACAAGCTGCTATCCCTGCGACAGGAGATGACGGAGGTGTTGATGGAGGCCGGATGGTTAGTCGCCGGCACGGATCCCATGGACGGCATCGCGCGGATCGACGCACAGTGTACCGAAGGCGATCCCGAATACGCCGAGATATATCACCGGGTGTACAGCTTGGAAGCCTTCCACCAAGCCGGGCATTGGCCGGAGGTCTTAGCCGTGATGGAGCAGGTCGTCGGTGGCTCGGTGTTGCCGCATCCCCAAAAGATCGCCCGGCTGTGGTTTCCCCAATACACCGAGCACACCACGCCCATGCACCAAGACTTCGTCCACTTCCAAGGCAGTTTCAACACCTATACCTTTTGGGCACCCGTGGGCGATTGCCCGCTGGAACTGGGAGGTTTGGCTGTACTGCCCGGATCGCACAAGATCGGCGAGGTGCGCGAGCACCATTTCTCGCTGGGGGCCGGCGGCCTGACCGTAGATGAATCCGAGCTGACCGGACGCTGGCTCAGCGCCAATTACGAAGCCGGAGACGCGCTGATCTTTCCGAGCTTAACCGTCCATCAAGCCCTACCCAACTACACCGAAGATCGCCTGCGCATTTCACTCGACAACCGCTATCAGGCACAGGGCGAGACAATTGCGCAGCACATGCTGGACCCGCACCTGATCGGCGTCACCGGCTTTAACTGGGAGGCCTGTTATGCGGGCTGGAAAAGCGAATCATTGCAGTACTATTGGCAGAATATAGACCTAGACGTGGTACCGCAGTCGTCCCAATGGGGCGATCAAGGCTTTGCCGAGGCCCTATCCTTAGCGCGCGACGGCGACGAGCGTGCCCTGTACCAATTGCGGCGCATTGCGCGGCGCGATCCCGAGTCCGAGCGCGGTCAGCAAGCTCTCCAACTATTACACGAGGTGAATGTATGAAGGCAATTATGGTCATGTTCGACTCGCTCAACCGGCACATGTTGCCGCCCTACGGCTGCGACTGGACGCACGCGCCCAATTTTCAGCGGCTCGCCGAGCGGTCGCTCACTTTCGACACCAGCTACGTCTGCTCCATGCCCTGTATGCCAGCCCGCCGCGATTTGCACACCGGGCGGCCCAACTTTCTCCACCGCTCTTGGGGGCCGCTGGAGCCGTTCGACGACTCCGTTCCTCGAATGCTGCGCGAGGCCGGAATCTCGTCGCACCTCATCAGCGATCACTACCACTATTGGGAGGCCGGCGGAGCTACCTACCACACTCAGTACAACACTTGGCAGTTCTTCCGCGGCCAAGAGGGCGATCCGTGGATCGGACAGGTGGCCGATCCGCCGCCCGTAGAGGCGCACGCGAGCAATGCAGGCCGCAGCATGTGGCATCGCCAAGACCGCGTCAACCGACAATACATGCGCCGCGAAGAAGACCAGCCCCAAGCGCAGACCTTCAAGTCCGGCGTCGAATTCATCCGCCGCAACCACGCAGAAGACAACTGGTTTTTGCAGATCGAGACCTTTGACCCGCACGAGCCGTTTTTCACCCAGCGCCAATACCAAGACCTCTACCCCGAGCTTTTCAAGAATCGCTCGTCCATATTGTTCGACTGGCCGACCTACGGCCCCGTGACCGAAGAGCAAGCCCTCGTCGATCAATGCCGGGGCCACTACGCATCGCTACTGAGCATGTGCGACGCCCGCCTCGGCGACCTCCTCGACGAGATGGACCGGCTCGAGCTGTGGGACGACACCATGCTCATCGTATGGACCGACCACGGCTTCCTGCTCAGCGAGCACGACCTGTGGGCCAAGATACAGATGCCTTGGTACCGCGAGCTGTCCAACACGCCGTTCTTCGTCTGGGATCCGCGCTGCGGCCACGCGGGCCAGCGGCGGCAGAGCCTAGTGCAGCCGTCAATCGACTTGGGGCCGACCTTGCTGGACCTCTTTGAGATGGAGCCGACCGCGGACATGCTGGGGCAGAGCCTGCGCGAAGTCTGCGCGAGCGACGCCCCCGTGCGCGAGGCCGCGATTTTCGGCAACCACGGCGGGCAGGTGAACGTCACCGACGGCCGCTACGTATACATGCGCGCGCCCACCCAGCCCGACAACCAGCCCCTGTACAACTACACGCTCATGCCCACGCACATGCGCGACCCCTTCTCAGTCGATGAATTTGCCAACGTAGAGCTAGCCGAGCCGTTTGGTTTTAGCAAGGGCTGCCGACTGCTGCGGACGCAAGGACATACTCGGACCAAGCAGCACGAGTACGGGACCCTGCTCTTCGACTTGGAGCAAGACCCGCGCCAGGAAAACCCGCTCGCCGACGCGGCACTGGAGCAGCGGATGCAGGAGTTGTTGCGCGCACAAATGGAAGCGTGCGAGGCCCCCTCGGAGCAGTACGAACGCTTGGGAATCTAACTAACTGATGGTACGCATCGTCCTAACGGTAGGGGGCGGTTTCAAACCGCCCCCTACCCGGGTGCGTAATATCACTAACTAATTACAGGGGAATTACATGAATAGTCCGGCGCAAAAAGCCATCGTCATCGGCATGGACGGAGCCGCCATGGAGTTGGTGCAACACATGGTGGATCAAGGACACATGCCCCACTTGGGTCAGCTCATGGCGCAGGGCGTCAAACGGCCCATGATCGGCGTCTTTCCGACCCTGACACCACCCGGCTGGACGGCGACTTCGACCGGAGCTTGGGCGGGGACCCATCAAGTCATGGACTTCAATATCCGCAAGTTAGGTGGCCGTCTCGACGAGACAGTATGGGGGATCAACACCGAGCTTTCACAGGCCGAGTACTTGTGGAACACGGTCGAGCGGGCTGGCAAAAAGCCGATCTTGGTCAAGTGGGAGATGTCCTGGCCGCCGACCGTGCAGACCGGTATCCAAGTCGAAGGCACTGGCCCGGGCGTGTCCAACGTGCATCAGATCACCGGCTACCACCTCTTTGTCGGCGGCGGCTGGACGCCCCGGCCAATCGGCGGACCGCGCGACCCCGAGACGTTGGACCCGAGCGCCTTGCAAAAGGTGCGCAACGTCGATCCGGTGGAGATTGTCCCAGCGGAGGGATGGCAAGATGCGCCCACATCCGCGCTGCCGCCCAAAGAAGTGGCGCTGGTCATCGAGCCGCTCAAACGCGGGCGGGCGGATATGCGCCGACAAGGCCGGGAGGGAACGCCTAAGCATTTCTACGGCCTGATATACGCCTCGGTCGACCAGGGCTACGACCGGCTGCTCATTTGCCGCAGCCGCGATGCGGGTGATCGGGTCGCCGAACTGGCGGTGGGCCAATGGACCGAGTGGTGGAAGGACGACTTTGAGATTGACGGCCAAGCGCTTGACGGCTACGTGCGCATGAAGCTCGTCAGCCTGAGCGCAGCAGGCGATGTGTTCGAGCTCTTTGTGCCCCAAGTCTGGCCGGCGACCGGCTACACACAGCCGGAGGAAGTGGCGCAGCAGATCGATGAAAACGTCGGCAATTTCCTGCAAAATCCAGCACGAGACGCTTTGGGCGTAGTCGATGACGATACCTATTTCGAGCTGTTGGACTTCCACCACCAACGGTTGGCCGAGGTCGCTCACTATCTGACGGAGAGCAACGACTGGGACGTGCTGTTCATCGAAACCCACGCCTCGGATTACACCAGCCACTTCTTCCTCTCGCAAGCCGACGAGTGCAGCGGGGCCGACGCGCACACACTGGCGCGCTGCCAAGCGGGCGTGGCCCAAACCTATGCTTCCATAGATGACATGATCGGTCGCGTCGTCGAGCTGGCCGATGACGACACCGTCGTCGCGGTCGTCGCCGACCACGGCGGTACCCCCAACCAACACCGGCCGGTCGATATCGCCGAGGTGCTGGAACAGACGGGCTTTTTAGTCTATGCAGACGCCGAGAAAAAGCAGATCGACTGGCAGCGGACGCGGGCGGCCAATGTGGGGCTGGTCCACATCTTCGTCAATCTCAAGGGACGCGAGCCGACTGGGATCGTCGATCCCAGCGACTACGAGCAAACGCGGCTCGACCTCATCGAAGCCCTCCACGCCTATCGCCATCCACAGACCGGGCGCGGCCCCTTTGCCCTCGCGCTGACGCGGGAAGACGCAGAGATGGTCAATCTGGCGGGCGAACTCGTCGGCGACGTGGTTTATGCGCTGCGGCCCGAATACGACGGAGCGCACGGCAAGCAGCTTCCCTCGGCCACGCTCGGCATCGGCGGCCAGCATTGCACGTTCGTGTTGGCTGGTGCTGGCGTCAAGCAAGGGCTGGCGCTCGAGCGGCAGGTGCGGGCGGTAGATGTCGCGCCGACGCTGTGCTACTTACTCGGCATCCCCATGCCCAAGCAGGTGGAGGGCGGCGTGATTTACGAGGCACTCGAAGACGCGGACTGGCATCTGCGATGAAGGCAGCTTACTACTGCGGCGACCGCACGGTCGAAATCGGAGAGTGCCGAGTGCAATCCCCTAGCTCAGGTCAGGTGCGGATCGAAGTAGCCTATTGCGGAGTGTGCGGCACGGACATCCACATTTACCTAGGCCATCAGGACCGCCGGATCGACATGCCCCAAGTCATTGGGCACGAGATGTCGGGACGGATCGCAGAAGTCGGAGCCGACGTCGAAGGCTGGGCCGTGGGCGATCCAGTCGTAGTGCGCCCCTTAGAGGCTTGCGGCGCGTGCGCAGCCTGCAACGCCGACAATGGCCACATCTGCCAAAACCTAAACTTCATCGGCATCGACAGTCCGGGGGCCTTTCAGGGGTCGTGGACCGTGCCGGCCCACACACTGCACCGCCTGCCGGACGACATGCCGATGACACTCGGTGCCCTAGTCGAGCCGCTAGCAGTTGCCTGCCACGACGTGCGCTTGGGCGAGGTGGTGTCGGGCGAGAAAGTCGTAGTGATCGGCGGCGGCCCGATCGGTCTGCTCAATGCGCTGGTGGCGCAACACGCGGGGGCTGAGGTGCGGATAGCCGAGGTCAATGCCTTTCGGCTGCGAGCGGCACACGCGCTGGGGCTGGAAACCGTCCATCCGCTGGAGGAGGACTTGGTCGCCTACGTCGAAGCATGGACCGAAGGCGCGGGAGCCGACGCAGTCTTTGAGGTCTCCGGCTCGTCGGCCGGAGCCGAGGTAATGACTAAGCTCGCCAAGGTGCGGGGGCGGATCGTGGTGGTGGCCATTTTCGCTGACGCTCCTAAAGTCGATCTCTTTCAATTCTTCTGGCGCGAGTTGAAAATGTGCGGCGTGCGCGTGTACGAACCCGAAGACTACGACCGCGCCATCGAACTGGCAGCCAGCGGCGCGCTGCCGTTAAACGAGCTGATTACCGAGCGCCTTCCCTTAGACGCCCTACCCGACGCCTTTGCCCGACTGACAGCGGGCACGGACGCGGTTAAAATTTTAATCGACACCCAAGGAGAGTAGCATCGGGCTTTGGGATCTGTAGGTAGCGTTCCAAAATTTTTCAGAGAAATGAGCTATGAGTACGACGCTAGACATGGAACGCATAGCAAAGGAATTAGGGGCGGAGCGGCGTGGAAAAGTCTCCGCACGTGGAGGATACTTTGGAGCACTCCAGCTAGCGGCCGAAGTTGCACCGCGCTTCCGCGTGTCAGAAGGCCCATTATCCCCGAATGAGATGATTAGAAAAGGAAATAACCCCATGTATGATCGTAAAGCGCAGCAAGAGCTACTGGACAAGTTGGACTATGAACTCTGGCTGCTCGGTCAACTGGCAGAGTACCAGATATTTGACGGAGGCACCGACATCGAGACGTTCAAGATCAGGAGTGGTAAGCTAGACACCACCATTCTGGATTCTGTGGAAGAAAACGTTCCTTGGTCCCGAGTAGCCACAGACATAACCCCTCTTGTGTTTACGGCTTCCTACAAGATGTTAGATATGATCTTTGAGTGGATACTCGAAGAGAATCACAGCGCGGGGAAATTACCGAAGAGTCCTTCGCGTTGGGGTTTTGAGAAAAAATTAAAGCACCTCAAGGACAAATCCAAGCTCCAATATCCTCCTCTATTCACTACCCAAAAATACCTACACTCTTACTCGGAGGCTCTCTTTCGTCAGCTGCTCCCATATCGCAATGAGATAGTACATAACAAGGCATTCTGCGTCGCTAGCGGCCAATTGATCCTCTCGAGTTCAAAAAATACAAACATCGGATTGACCTTGAGCCGTACACAACTCGGCTGTCTAGTGCGTTTCGTAGTTGCTCTCGCTCGTGCTTTGGCAGGAGTCATTGAAGTCGATGCTCATATGGACAGGCTGCTTAAATACTACCTCGACTCCCTCAAGACAGCACATGGGCTAAAGGATTTCAAACAGCAAAAGCCTCCTCTCGTGAATGTCGAACTCGAGGAGGAGCCTAATCGATATGGTTCCTTTTCAGTAAACCTGAAGCAAATACGGGATATAGTTAGTACCAAATCTTCAACCCAAGACGTAGTCTTCAATCTTACCGTACAGGCCGTGGATGGCGAAAATCTCATTGCGACGTGGTATTTCAAAGAAGAAGACGTTCCAACTTTGGACGAAGTGACCTTTGACGAGGGGTCTTACAAGGAGCACCGCGTAGATTGAACCGCTTTAATCAATACCCAAGGGAAATAGAATGAGCATCCTAGATCTTTTTAAGCTCGACGGCCAAACGGCGCTTGTCACCGGGTGCCGCCGAGGCATCGGGCGCGGGTTCGCGCAAGCATTGGCCGAGGCGGGCGCAGATATCGTCGGCGTCAGCGCCTCGCTGGAAGCAGACTCCGAGGTCGGCAAAGACATTGCCGAGCGCGGCAAGCGCTTCACAGGCTATGCCTGCGATTTCAGCGACCGGGAGGCGGTCCGCGCCTTTGTCGAGCAGGTCAACGCCGAGGTCGGCCCAATCGATATCCTCATCAACAACGCCGGTACGATTCGGCGCGCTCTGGCTGAGGAACACGGAGACGAAGACTGGGACCACGTCATCGAGGTCAACTTAAACGCGCAGTTCGTACTGGCGCGAGAATTCGGCAAGCAGATGCTGTCCCGAGGCCGAGGCAAGATCGTCTTCACCGCTTCGGTGCTGACCTTCCAAGGCGGGATCACCGTGCCGGGCTATGCTGCGGCCAAGGGCGGGATCGGGCAGTTGACCATGGCGCTGGCCAACGAGTGGGCCGGTCGCGGAGTCAACGTCAATGCCATCGCCCCCGGCTATATCGCCACCGACAACAATCAAGCCCTGCGCGACGATCGGGTGCGCAACGAGCAGCTATTAGTGAGGATCCCAGCCGGCCGGTGGGGTACGCCGGACGACTTAAAAGGCGCAGTAGTGTGGCTGTCGTCGCAAGCCGCCGACTACGTGCACGGGGCCGTCGTAATCGTCGATGGCGGGTGGATGGGCCGCTGAGATGGAAGAGGCTCGCCTGCTAGCATTCTGGGGCAAGACGCTGCGTAGTTCTGACAATTCCTCGGAAACTGTATTCAATAATACCGAAGGGCAACGTAGCTATAAGCCTGTCTTACATCATTTAATGGACGTCGCTGCTGTCGCCCTGCGATGGCAACAATTGAATTCTACCCGTCTTGAGCGCGAGGCCGCCTTGCTGAGAGCGAATCCGGAGTGCTTAGCCAAGACCACGGCTTTTCTGGCTGGCGTACACGATCTCGGCAAATTTTCACGCAGCTTTCAGGCGAAGGTACCCGAATTGTGGCCAGATCAGATCCTTGGCCAGAGGGAAGCGGTCCCCGACCGCCCTCATTGGCGCAACACAGCTATCCTTCTCAGAGCCGAGCCAATCGCCCGAAAGTTCGCCAGCTTATTCCCTAGCATCCCTTATGATGATGCTATAGCACCGCTCATTGCTGCCATTGCGGGACACCATGGCCTGCCACCCGAGGGACAGGATGTAAACGCCGCTCCAAGCAAAGCTCGGCGCGACCATCAACTTGGTGAGGAATGTGTGGACGCGGCTCATGCTGCCTTCTGTATGCTCCGAGACCTAATAGAACCTTCACCGCTATCGTCTCTCCAAAAGCAGAAGCTGGCGGCGCAGTGGTCTTGGCTCTTGTCAGGGCTTGTCACACTGGCCGACTGGGTCGGTTCGGACTCCGATTACTTCTCTTTTGAATCGATCGATACGAGGCTAGAGGACTATTGGGACTGGGCGCTTACTCAGGCCGAAAAAGCCCTAGCGGGTAAGGGGTTACTGGCCCAGTCCCCGGAGTCCCGTCCGAGTTATGCTAATTTCGCTCCACGAGCTGCCGCCCGTCCAAGACCCATGCAGAAACTGGCGGAAGAAGCACCGCTCAAGTACGGAGCACAGTTGTTCATCCTTGAAGACACCACCGGGGCCGGTAAAACAGAAGCGGCCATCATGCTCGCAGCCCGGATGATGGAAGCGGGCAAAGGCGAGGGCCTGTACTTTGCGCTGCCGACTATGGCAACGGCCAACGCTATGTACGAGCGGCTGGCGGAGGCTTATCAGACGCTATTTGAAACTTCGGCCGCTTACGCCCCCTCACTCGTCTTGGCACACGGTAGGTCGAACCTGTCCGAGGCGTTCCGTGCCATCGTCAACCCCACTGACATGGCTAACGACAGCGAGGATGAAACCGCATCCGCCTTTTGTACCCAATGGATTGCAGATAATCGAAAGAAAGCCTTTTACGCAGATGTCGGAGCGGGGACCATTGACCAAGCCTTTCTCTCGATCCTCCCCAAAAAACATCTAACTTTGCGTCAATACGGGCTGGCTGGCAGCATCCTCATCGTTGATGAAGCCCATTGCTTTGATGCCTATATGGGCGAGGAACTCTCCGCGCTGCTGGAACTTCACGCCCAAAACGGCGGCTCCGCCATCGTGCTCTCAGCGACCTTATCTCTGGAGCAGCGCCGCAATATGACAGAGGCGTTTGCCAAGGGCCTCGGCCTGCGCGACCCAGAAGATCTGAGCGATCAACTGTGTAGTGAGGCGTACCCGTTGCTTACCTCAGCCACAATCGGCGGAGTACAGGAATGCGAATCGGGATTCGATTCAGCGTTGCGTCGTAGTGTAATGGTAGAACGTTTGCCCGACCGAACAACTGCCGAGACACGAGCTCTCTCCGCCGCAAAAGAGGAAGCGGCCGTGCTGGTCATCTGCAACGCAGTAGATGAGGCCATCGCCGTGTATGAGTCACTTGCGGGACACATGGACTCTCCAGAACAAGTGCAACTATTCCACGCTCGGTTTGCCCAAAGCGATAGGCAGGCTATAGAAGAGGATGTATTGCGCCGATTCGGGCGCGAGGCCGACGCGACGGACCGAGCAGGCCATATCCTTGTGGCCACCCAAGTGGTTGAGCAAAGCCTCGATCTCGACTTCGATCTTATCATTTCGGACCTCGCACCAGTGGATCTCATAATTCAGCGGGCCGGCCGGATGTGGCGTCATTTGGACAAGCGTCCACCGGAAAGCCGCCCTGTGGAGAGGCCGCATATCCTCGTGGTCTCATCGGACCCAGATCAGATAGAAGACGAAAGCTGGCTTGAGCCGGTACTCGGCAAGGCAGCTTTTGTCTATCAACATGCCGGCGTGATGTGGCGCAGCGCGAAGGTCCTATTCGACGCTGAATGTATTGACACGCCGGGAAGTTTTCGCCCGTTGATTGAGCGCGTTTACGCCAATGAGGATGTGCCACTAGCTCTCGAAGAAAAGCAGATCGAGGACGAAGGAAAGGAAATGGGAAGCCGCTCACTGGGCCAATTTAACGTCGTCGACTTAGAAGGAGGCTACGGTAGCCTACCAATGGATTTGAGCGGCACAGAAGATATAGGCACTCGGCTGGGAGAACGGACCGTCACGTTGCGTTTAGCTCGCCTAGAGGAAAATCGTCTTATTCCTAGGTGTAGATGCACGGTACCCGACGACGATCTCAACAGGGCTTGGGCCTTGTCCGAGATCCGGGTACGGGAAAATTTCCTCGCTGGAGCCTTGCCGCCATCTGAAGATCAGCCCCTCCAAGAGCAGGCTAAAAGCGGCTGGCCGGAGTGGGAACGCGAAATATTGATAGCCGTGGTAGAAGAGGACGGTAGGGTGAGATTGGAAGGGGCGAAGGATGAGGGCTATTTTATGTACTGTGCTCAACTGGGCTTTAGATTTGTTGTCCCGCAGACGCGGGAATGAGCCGTAGTATGCTGTCGGCTAACGTGTTCCCCGTACACACGGGGATTAATTGATTGGGGCACAACTTACCCTTGACAAGGTATGATTGCTTCTTTAAAGTATGTAGTAAGCTGTTGGTTAATAATATTTTAAGGAGATATTAATGACTTTTAATCTGCTCAGTGATCCCTTTCTCCCGGTCGTTATGCGATCTGGAGCAAAGAGATGGCTTGCCTTTCCCGAACTAGTGGCCGGAGCCGGAGGCAACGGCTTGGATTCAGACTACCCGGTCGAATTTAACTGGCCGCGACCAGACTTCAACATGGCGAGCTTTGAATTCTGCATCGGCGTGATTTCGCTGGCCTTCGATATCCGCGACGAGGACGATTGGCGTCCATTTTGGAGCAATCCGCCTAATCGAGACGCGCTCGCCGAAAAAATAGCCCCTCTTGTCCACGCCTTCTATCTCAACGGCGAAGGGCCGCGCTTCCTGCAGGACTATGAATCCCTGCAAGGCGACGAAACATCCATTGAATTACTGCTTATTGACACACCGGGGCAAAACGGCCAGCGCAAAAACTCGGACCTGTTGACTCATCGCAACCGCTATACCGCCCTTGGCCTACCGGCTGCGGCTATGGCGCTGTACACCCTACAAGCCTATGCGCCAACCGGCGGTGCCGGAAATCTCACCTCCATGCGCGGGGGAGGCCCATTGACTGCACTGGTCGTTCCGGTGGATCATGGCGATGCGCCGCCCGTGCCTTTGTGGCGTAAAATTTTTGCCAATGTAGGACACTGCGCTAAACCAAAAGCGGGCAAGTTGTCCAAAGCCTTGCCTTGGCTAGCTCCGACACTCACATCGAAAAAGAGTCGTACTGTATCTCTAGCAGCTGCCCACCCCTTGCAGGCGTATTTCGGTATGCCGCGCCGCATCCGGCTAGTCTTTTCCAGTCAGCCGGGCATCTGCTCTATGACCGGCAGGGAAGAACTGCTGGTCACCGGATTTATCCAGAAGCCCTACGGCACAAAATATAGGCTATGGCAGCATCCGCTGACGCCCTACCGCCGCCAAAAAGAGGCTGGAGAGCCGTATTCGGCCAAGCCGAAATCAGGACGTTTTGGCTATCGAGACTGGGTTGCTGCCACGGTAGGGAGCAAGGATGGCAAGCTGGCTGAACAACCCACAAACATCAAGCTCGCCAAGAATAATCGCTCCCAAGCCCTTAGCTATAATAAACAGGCGGCCGATGTCCGCGTTCGGGTCGGCGGTTGGGCCATGAATAACATGGAAGCAATCGCCTATCTCATCGCCGAGGAGCCTTTGCATCTAGCGAAGACACCCGATCAACAACAGGCGCTCGACGAGCTCGCCCGACATTTTTCCGAAGCCGCCGATCAAGCGGTTTCTCAGGTGTTAGCGGCCTTGAAAAAAGCACTTTTCAGCGGCCAGAAGAATACCTCAAACGATAGGGGGATTCTCGACCAAGCGCGGGCGCATTTCTTCGACGCAACTGAGGACCAGTTCCATCATCTACTTGACGACTTACTCCAAGAAATGCCCGAAGATGGTCGCTTGACCGACCCGAACGCTTCTGCACGACACTGGCTAAGGATCATGCGCCACGAGGCTCTTACGATTTTTGATCGCCTAGCACCCGTGCCCTTACAAGATGCCGAGAAGGCCAAGAACATCGTCGACTCCTACGGCATACTGAACGCAACCTTTGCTGGCCTGACCAAGCAGAGCAAGACGCTTTACGACAAGCTCGACCTTCCTTTGCCAGAGCCAAAATCCAAAACCAAAAAGGAGGCCGCTTAATGCAGCATGACAGCCCTACCGTCAATGCAGTAATGAACTGGTGGAAATTGCTTCACGAGGAGCACGGAGATCGGGGTGCCCGAGCGCGGCTGAAGCGCTGCGAAAGCGTATTCGACGCCCTCTTAGAGCCAGAGACTCATAGGCTAATCGCTAGCGTGCATGAAAATGGCTATGTGTCTGAGAAAAACCTCGCCGTGCTGGCCTTGGCCCTTGCTAGGGTTAAGCCCGCCGAGAAAATCGCCCGTTTTTCCAACTTCTCCACTGTTTTGGGCCACACGCAGGAAGATAAAATCCCCACCGGCGACGCTCGTCCACGCATGTCGTCTATGCGTTTTAGTGCTCTACTCAGGGCCAGCGCGGACAAGGACAACAAGGACAGGTTCGCGCTGGCATTGCGTCGGGCCTTGGCGATCTTGGGCGACAAGCCCTTTAACGTCCGCCGTTTTGTCCGCGACGTACTCTTCTTTAATGACCAGACCCGGCAGCAATGGACCTTTGAATACTATCATACGCGCCGAGCCGATACCGCAGAAAACACTCAATCCCAAGAGGAGACCCAACTATGAGCCGCTTTGTGCAAATGCACATTCTGACAGCCTATCCGCCGTCCAACCCCAACCGAGACGATCTCGGCCGTCCCAAGACCGCCACCATCGGCGGCGTATCGCGGATGCGCATTTCCAGCCAGTCGCTTAAACGCGCCATCCGTACGGACGACGCTTTCCGGTCGGCCCTGACGGGGAATCTAGGAGAGCGTACCCAGCGCATGGGTGATAAGGTACGCTCACACCTACTTGAACAGGGCGTGTCGGAGGACAAGGCACTCGAAATCGCAAGGAACATCGCTACCCTATTCGGCAAAATAAAAGGGGAAAAAGACGAGAATCCGGCCTATACCGAACAGCTAGCTTTCATCTCGCCGGAGGAACGCGCTGCTGCATTCGACTTGGCAGAAAAGGCACTGAGCGGGGAAACCTTACCGAAGGAAAAGGAACTGGCGAAACAGGTCCTAAGCACCGCCGACGGTGCCGTGGACATCGCCATGTTTGGGCGCATGTTAGCCGACAACCCCGACTTCAACCGCGATGCCGCTGTGCAAGTGGCTCATGCCTTTACCACCAATCGAGTCGATATCGAAGATGACTACTACACGGCTGTTGACGACTTGAAGACCCCAGAAGAGGATGCGGGTGCAGGTTTCATAGGCGAAGCTGGTTTCGGTGCTGGTGTTTTCTACCTCTACATCTGCGTAAACCGGGAGCTACTTTTGAAAAATCTCTCCGGTGATACGGATCTGGCAGGCCGTGCGCTCTCTGCGCTGGTACGTGCTGCGGCGACCGCCTCGCCCTCCGGCAAGAAAAACAGCTTCGCCAATCACGTACGCGCCGAATACCTGTTGCTGGAGCGCGGCGACGGCCAGCCTCGCAGCTTGGCCAGTGCCTTCACCAAGCCGGTAGGATCGGGCAACCAACTCGCAGAGTCCGTAAAGGCGCTCAAGAAACAGCGCACTGCCTTTGAGAAGACTTACGGCAAGGATTGGGATACCGATAAAGAACTCCGCGTAGGCGAAGAGAACAGTGCCACGCTGGACGAACTAGCCGCCTTCGCAGCGGAGAAACTGTAGCAATTTGCTATTTGGCAAAATGTTCCCCGCACCTGCGGGGATGGACCAGATTGAAGCGACGACATCAAACTGCACGTAGGATATTCCCCGTATTCGCGGGGACGAACCACACATATCCCCGAAGGGACTAACATGAATGGTGAACCAAGGAAATGGTTAATTATCACCTTGGCCGCGCCCTTTGCCAGCTTCGGCGAAGAGGCAGGCAATGTGCGGCGCGGCACGGCCGACCGTCCAACGCGGTCTGCCCTTTTGGGGCTGGCTGGCGCGGCGCTAGGTATCGACCGAGTTGATGCGGAAGGGCAGCGGGCGCTTGCTGCCTCCTTTCGCGTCGCTACTCGTACGCTGTGCGCTGGGACATTGGTGACGGATTTTCACACCTACCAGTCACTGCCTTCGGCCAAGGGACGGCCCCGCACTAGAGCGGAAGCACTTTCCCACCCCTTGGACCTTTCGACGAGTATCACCCATCGCGAGTACCGCACGGATGTGCGCTATCAAGCGGCTTACCGAGCCGTCTCAGGAGGGCGATACTCGTTGCGAGATCTCGACGCTGGGTTCGAGAAACCAGCTTATACATTGTATTTAGGGCGCAAGTCCTGCCCGCTGTCGCACCCGCTCGCACCGGAGATCATTGAGGAGCAAACGGTCGTTGATGCATTCAAGCGCCATAGCGACATGTCGAATGGCCTAATCGCTGTGGAGGATCGGGCGGACCTCGGCTCTTCCGACGCTTCCTTGCGGACGCGAATGAGGATGGACGAGCCGGGCGACCGCACGAGTTGGCAGTTCGGGCAACGCCGCGAATACGAATACGTTCCTACCGACCAAGAGGAGGCTTCGCAATGAGTGAGCCACTCCACTTCTCGCGTCTTACGCTTCGGCGCGACGCCGCAGACATAGCTCCCCTACTCCAAGTCCTTCAACCATCGAAGTCGTCTGACCGTCTCGCGGTAGATCACCAGCTACTCTGGACAGTCATCCCGACAGAAATTCGTACTGAGGTGGAACAGAGCCGGGCTGCCGGCACGCCGAAATCCGCGTTTCTTTGGCGGGCCGACCGCCAGCGCGGGCGGTACTACCTTCTCGGTCCCAAGCCTTTGGAAGACTCGCCCTTCTTCACTATCGAGACAAAACCCTTTGAGCCAGCACTCTCACCCGGCAACAGGCTGGCATTCGATCTGCGCCTTAACGCTACAATTGATCGAAAGGTTGGCGAGGACGGTCGGGGAAAAGCCGTTCGGCAACGCTGCGATGTGGCTATGGACCTGCTCAAAGAGGAAGCAAAACCCGACCGCGCCGGATCTCGGATGCAACTTGCCGAAAAGGCGGCCTACGACTGGCTAACGACGCGGGCTACGGAACACGGATTCCACCTTGATAAGCTGAGGCTCGAAGGCTATCGTGCTGAGCGTTTCGCGCGGCGCGGTGGGAAATTTGGCACGTTGGGCATATTCGACCTCAAAGGTGCTTTGACCATAACCGAGCCTAATTCGTTTCTCGCCCGTCTTCGACAGGGTTTCGGGCGCGGCAAGGCATTTGGCTGCGGCCTGATGCTCATAAAAGGGATCGCCTAATGGCTAGCTCTATTGCGATGCCGGGTGCCCCGCCCCCCAAACCAATCCCCATAAAAGACCGCACATCCATCGTCTTTGTGGAGAAGGGTCAGCTCGACGTGATTGACGGGGCTTTTGTGCTCGTGGATGCGAACGGAGTGCGGACGCACATTCCGGTCGGTGGACTCGCTTGCATCATGCTCGAACCGGGTGCTCGGGTCAGTCACACTGCGGTGGCACTCGCCGCCCGGGTTGGCACATTGTTGATATGGGTCGGCGAAGCCGGGGTGCGCCTGTACGCGGCTGGCCAGCCGGGCGGTGCCCGGTCCGATAGGCTCTTGTGGCAGTGCCGCCTTGCACTCGACCCCGACGCTCGGCTAAAGATCGTGCGGCGAATGTATCAGATTCGGTTCGGTGAGCGAGCGCCGCAACGCCGGTCTATCGAACAGCTTCGCGGTATCGAGGGGGTGCGGGTGCGGACGCTTTATGAGAATTTGGCGCGGCAGTTTGGAGTACAGTGGAAAAGGCGTAGTTACGATCCTTCTGATTGGAACTTCTCCGACGTGCCTAACCGTTGCCTTTCGGCTGCAACCGCCTGTCTCTACGGCATTACGGAAGCCGCTGTGCTCGCGGCTGGATATGCCCCAGCCGTTGGCTTTTTGCATACAGGCAAACCTCTCTCCTTTGTGTACGACATTGCCGATTTATTCAAATTTGAAACGGCGGTGCCAGCAGCGTTTCGCATTGCGGGACAGCACGCGAAGGGGCGATTGGGTGCCGCCGAACCGGGCCGCGAGGTGCGCTTGGCGTGTCGGGATGCGTTCCGCAAGACTAGGCTACTCAAGCGGCTGATTCCAACCATTGGAGAGGTACTCTCGGCAGGAGAGTTGGAGCCGCCCAAGCCGCCGGAAGATGCGGTGGAACCGGCCTTTGCCGATCCACCGTCAAGCGGAGATGAGGGCCATAGAGGATGATGGTAGTGGTGACTAACAATGTGCCGCCGCGCCTGCGGGGTCGGCTGGCGGTTTGGCTGTTGGAGATCCGGGCCGGTGTCTATATCGGCAACTACTCAGCAAAGACCCGCGCCATGATCTGGGACAATGTGTGCGAGCTTATCGGCGATGGCGATGCCGTGATTGCTTGGGCTGCCCCCAATGACGCGGGGTTTGAGTTTGAAACCTTTGGCACAAATCGCCGGACACCTGTGGATTTTGATGGCCTCCGCCTCGTATCCTTTTTGCCTGAATGATGTGTATATGCTTGGCAGAGGTGGGCGATGAATCAGTGGCTAAATCGTTGGTACCTATTTTGAGTAGCATATAACCTACACTGTAGCAGTCAGTTAAGATTATGTATGTTCCCCGCAGGCGCGGGGATGAACCGCTCCGGTCTTATACCAAGTTATCTATTAGCAAATGTTCCCCGCAGGCGCGGGGATGAACCGCATACATAAGCAAACACCACGACCCCGAGGTTATGTTCCCCGCAGGCGCGGGGATGAACCGGCTTGGAAATTCACGAGATCATAGAGCCGGCAATGTTCCCCGCAGGCGCGGGGATGAACCCAATTCGCCGAGCATATAGGCGACGAGGGGGTAATGTTCCCCGCAGGCGCGGGGATGAACCGGCCGAAATCTTGGTCGTGGATGAAGCATCCATATGTTCCCCGCAGGCGCGGGGATGAACCGCGACGGCGAGCTGAGACTGCTATTCAAGCCGCATGTTCCCCGCAGGCGCGGGGATGAACCGGCCGAGGCCGTCCTAATGGCCACTATCTCCACATGTTCCCCGCAGGCGCGGGGATGAACCGCTCCCGGTACGCCTCAACGATCAAGGCCGAGTATGTTCCCCGCAGGCGCGGGGATGAACCGGTAAGAGCCGAATTTGACGAAATGCACCGGAGATGTTCCCCGCAGGCGCGGGGATGAACCGATGTAGTGGCTTCGAGATTGCCGCGGACTACAATGTTCCCCGCAGGCGCGGGGATGAACCGGTGCGATACCCCGAATATATGGCCCTTCCGGGATGTTCCCCGCAGGCGCGGGGATGAACCGGGTCTTGTATTCGGCCCATAGTTTCCGGCAAGATGTTCCCCGCAGGCGCGGGGATGAACCGGACGAGGCGCATTGGGCCACGGTTTGCAAGGTATGTTCCCCGCAGGCGCGGGGATGAACCGTGAATGTGCAGAATATGCTTGACGCACTGGCAATGTTCCCCGCAGGCGCGGGGATGAACCGGGCCTAACGGCTGTCAACACGGCGGTAGAGGTATGTTCCCCGCAGGCGCGGGGATGAACCGTCGAAAACTTGCGCCATATCCACATGACCATCATGTTCCCCGCAGGCGCGGGGATGAACCGTACCCGACTTAATAGCATCCGCCCCATTTAGGATGTTCCCCGCAGGCGCGGGGATGAACCGAGTCCCAGGATGACAACCAAGCATGTCGGCAGATGTTCCCCGCAGGCGCGGGGATGAACCGGACGTGTGCTGGCCGAACGTGGAGAGAGGGGCATGTTCCCCGCAGGCGCGGGGATGAACCGTTGCCGGTGCTTGTCCAAGTTATTTTATAGCTATGTTCCCCGCAGGCGCGGGGATGAACCGCTCTTCGGATGGTAGAGACAACCGGGGAAGCAATGTTCCCCGCAGGCGCGGGGATGAACCGATTTTGAGAAATACCATAAGTGGTATTGGGGAATGTTCCCCGCAGGCGCGGGGATGAACCGAATAGCATTGCCTGAAACCTCTCTGATAGAGGATGTTCCCCGCAGGCGCGGGGATGAGCCGGGTGACAAAATCATTCTTTCGTTTGACAATTGATTTTCTCCGCATTTTATAACGGCTTGGTCGCAGTGTGATCCGAGTTGTCGTGCCAAGCCGCAGCCATCCACAAAACGCTCGGCTACCGGCAGGGCGTTTTGGACTTTTGGCGCAAACTTTATTTTATTGCAACGTGCATCCCGCCGCTCAACAAAGGCAGATATCCTTAAAAAACAATGATTTGTTTATTTAAAAGTAAGTGCATATTACGAAGGCCCTGATTCCCGCGGGCAGCTTGGATACGCGCCTGTCCGAGGGAACAAACCGATTCACCAATGTTTTGGGCGTAAGAGGCCCAAGTTTGATCGGGTTTTGATTTTGGGCGCACTGCCGATGTCTCGGATGTTAAAGTCTCTTGTAAAAACAGTATCTTACGACAATTTTCAACGTTTGATCGGGTTTTGATTCTACCTTTCCGCGAGGCCGCATGGCGCAATGCGGTACGGTCGCGCCGCGGCTAGACAGGACCGCAGGGAGATGAACGCATGAACGACACCCGCACCCTCGCGCTGATCGACGATTTGCTAGCGGCCCCTTCCGAGACTAGCTGTGTCGAATTCAAGGAAAACAACTTTGCGCCCCCCGCGATTGGCAAATACATCTCGGCTCTCGCCAATGCCGCCGCAGAGGCCGAGCGAAATTTCGCCTATCTGCTTTGGGGAGTGCGGGATTCCGATCGCGCTATAACCGGTACGCGTTTTGAACCCGATGCCGTCAAACGCCATGGCCAGCCGCTGGCGTTTTGGCTGGCGCAGCGGCTCAACCCGGATGTCGCGTTCAGATTTCAGATTGTGGATCATCCGCAGGGCCGGCTGGTTTTGCTTGAGATTCCCGCCGCAACCACAAGTCCGGTGGAGTTCGACCGCACCGCGTATATCCGAATCGGTTCGGCGACACCGCGCTTATCCGATTATCCCGACCGACAGAAAGCGCTCTGGAGCAAACTCCAGCCCTATCTCTGGGAAAGCGGCATCGCGGCACAGTTCCTCACCGACGATGCCGTACTGGCCCGCGTTGACTATGCGAGCTATTTCGCGCTTATGGACCAACCACTGATAGCCAATCCGCAAGCTATCTTGGAGCGCTTGCACCAAGACCAAGTCATCGCCCCAGATGTCGGTGGCCGCTGGAATATCACCAATCTCGGCGCGATTCTATTTGCCAATCGCCTCGATGAGTTCGACTCGCGGATTGCGCGTAAGGCGGTGCGCTTCACGGCCTATAATGGGAAGGGTCGCTCCGATACGGTAACGCATCGGTACGACGAACCACGCGGTTATGCCGTTGGCTTTGCGAGGATTGTCGATTATATCGACCAGCTATTGCCGCGCAACGAGCAAATTGACCAGGTTTTTCGCGTTGCACAGCCGCTGTTCCCGCCGATTGCCCTCCGCGAGTTGATCGCCAATGCGCTTATTCACCAAGACATGACTATTACCGGGGCCGGACCGTCGATTGAACTCTTCAGCAATCGACTGGAGATCACCAACCCGGGCAAGCCTCTGGTCAGCCCAAATCGGTTTATCGACTCCCCGCCGCGCTCGAGAAACGAAGCACTTGCCGCTTTCATGCGGCGCATGAAGTTGTGCGAGGAGCAAGGTACAGGTATCGACAAGGTCGTGGCGGCTGTGGAGCTCTATCAGTTGCCGCCACCGGATTTTCGCGTCCAAGAAGGCGGGATAGAGGCGACATGCGCAGTTCTTTTTGCGCCGCGTCGGTTTGCTTCGATGACGGTCGAAGAGCGCGTCCGGGCGTGCTATCAGCACGCCGTATTGAAGTTCGTGAATGGAGAATTGATGAAAAACAGCAGTCTGCGAGCGCGTTTAGGTATAGATACGCGAAATGCCGCACAAGTGTCGCAGGTGATCCGGCGGGCGCGAGACCGTCAACTTATCAAAGTCGCCGACCCCGAGCGCCCGCAATCGGGCTACGTGCCGTTTTGGGCGTGGGAGGACCAAGTTTGATCGGGTTTTGATTTTGGGCGCACTGCCGATGTCTCGGATGTTAAAGTCTCTTGTAAAAACAGTATCTTACGACAATTTTCAACCTTTGATCAGGTTTTGATTCCACCTTTACAACGAGGAGATCCCATGATCCGCATGGCGCAATACGGCACCAAACACGGTCACGCCGCTGGCAAACTCAAGGCAATGCTCGACAATCCCGAGGTCGAAGTCGTCGGCCTGTACGAACCCGATGACGAGCGCCGCCAACAAGTTGCAGACGACGAACTCTATCGGCAGGTCCGCTTCTTGGACAGCGAAGAAGAACTGCTCGGCGATAGCTCCATTGTCGCCATCGCCTCCGAGGGCCGCAACGACGAGAGCTTGGACCAGACCGAGCGCATCGTCCAAGCTGGCAAGCACGTGTGGTACGACAAGCCGGCCGGAGACGATTGGGCGCAGTGGCAGCGAGTCGTCGCAGAGGCGCGGGCCGCCGATCTGCAAGTGCAAATGGGCTTTATGCTGCGCTACCATCCCGGCTTCAGCCAGATCGCGGAGTGGGCGCGGTCGGGGTTTTTGGGCAATGTCTATTCAGTGCGCGCCCACATGTCCACCAACATCACCGAGGCCGGGCGCGAAGTAATCGCCGCCGGACACCACGGCGGCATCTTCTACGATCTAGCCGGGCACATGCTCGACCAAGTGGTGTGGATTCTGGGGCGGCCAGAGAAGGTGACGACCTTTCTGCGCAACGACACCGGCATCGTGCCCGCGTTTCAGGACAACACGCTCGGCGTCTTTGAATACGAACGGGCTATGGCTTGGGTCGATATTGCGGCGATGGAGCCGCAGCCGATGGCGCGGCGCTTTGAGGTCTATGGCGAGCGCGGCAGCGCGATTCTGCTAGAGCCTTTTGAGCCGGGTCATACCATCCGGCTCTGCCTGACCGAAGCCGCCGATGGTTATACACAGGGTGAGCAGATGGTGCCTTTCGAAGGAATTTCGCGGCAGGGACTTTACGAACTCGAATTGGCGTCCCTTATAAGAGTTCTCAAAGGCGAACACGGGCCAGATCGCTCGCTCGACCACGAACTCCTCGTGCAGGAAACCTTGCTACGCGGGACCGGGCTTATTGCGGGCTAAGCCATGCCTCGGCAAGCACGCGCTTGATCGGCGGGATCGCCAGTTGGAAGTTGCGGCCAACCGGGCGCGGATGCGGAAACCACTTCCACAGCAAGGCACCAACGACGCGCGGCTCAGCGGCGATGGCGTCAAGCGCGACGCGCATGCAAGCCACTTGCACGGGGAGCGCGTCCTCGCCATCCACCGGGTACGCCCAAGGCGCAATCGGCGCTTGGTGCGACTGGTTGTAGCCCAACTCAGTGAAGAGGATGTTGCGGTTGTGTAGCTCGCCAAAGGCCCGCAGTTCCCCCATGCGCTCCACCCAGCCAGCGCGGATATCCTCCTCGTCGTAGGCCGGATCGTCAGTGAGAGGGAAATAAGCCTGAATGCCGATGACATCGAGGGCGTCCCAGAAGGGCACTTGGCGGTAGTCAGTCCAATTGGCCGCATAGGTCAGGGGCGCGTCAGTGTGCTGGCGCACTTCGGCAATGAGCGCACGCCATTCTTCCTCAAAGGTCAACATTCGGTCCAGTTCCGTGCCGACGACGAAGCCGTCGGCCTCCCGACATACGGTGGCCAGCAGCGCGATCCACTTCCGATAGTCCCGCCAGAACCGCTGCCAATTCTCGGCGCGGTCAAAGGCGATTTCGCCCCGCCAAGAGAAGGGCGAGCGCCAATAGGCGATATGGGGCTTGATGTAGATGCGCAATCCCAAGCGGTGGGCCTCGCGGATGGGGCGGACGATATGGGCTGGCGGGTCGTTTGGATCGATGTCCGACCACCGGAGTGAGCCATCGGCGCGGATGCTGGCGTAGGGGTGGATCGCCACCCAGTTGGCACCAACAGCGCGAATGTCCTCTAGGGTCGGCACGATGGCGTCGGTGCCCCAGTCGCGGCCAATGCCGTGCGTAGAGATGGTAATGCCGCGGACCTCAGTATCGCTGGCTACAGTGGATACGGCGAGGGTGAGGACGAGGACGAGGGCGTTTCTATAATAGACCATACGTAAGGGTAGGGGCGACCGGCCGGTCGCCCCTACGGTGTAATGTCAATAGATTGAATATAGAGAACCACTATACTGGGAGACCAAACCATGCGTCCGAACATTCTCTGGATCTGCACCGACCAGCAGCGCTATGATACGATTGGCGCGCTGGGCAACGAGCACATCCACACGCCGAACATCGACCGCCTAGTCGGCGAGGGCACTGCGTTTACCCACGCCTTCTGCCAAAGCCCGATCTGCACCCCGAGTCGCGCCAGTTTCCTCACCGGCATGTATCCGAGCAGCGTCCACGGCTGCACCAATGGCAATGCCTACTGGGCCGACGCGGCCCCACTGGTCACCAAACTGCTGGCCGACGCCGCTTCCTACGACTGCGGGCTGGCCGGCAAGCTGCACCTAGCCGGTGCCCACGGCCGGATCGAGCCGCGCGGCGACGACGGCTATCGCGTCTTCCACTGGAGCCACGACTCGCGCGACCAGTGGCCCGCAGGCCACGCGTACGCCGATTGGGTCCGCGCCCAAGGCCGCACCTTAGCCGATCTGCGCGAGAATCCAGCCCAGATACCGCCCGCGCTGCACCAGACCACTTGGTGCGCGGACAAGGCCATTGAGTTTATGCGCGAGGAGCGCACCACGCCTTGGCTGATGAGCGTCAACATGTTCGACCCACACGCGCCCTTCGACCCGCCACAAGAGTACTTGGATCGCTACGATCCAGCGGCCCTGCCCGATCCGCTGTGGAGCGAAAAGGATCTCCACGCCCATGAGAAACTCGGTCCGGTGGACGGAGCCGCGTCCATTAGCTTGGATCAAGCCAAGGACGTCATGGCGGCGTACTACGCCATGATCGAATTGATCGACGACAATGTGGGACGCATGATCCAAGCTCTAGAAGAAAGCGGTCAGCGCGAGAACACCCTAGTGATTTTCACGTCGGATCACGGCGAACTGTTGGGCGATCACCAGATCGTGGGCAAGGGATGCCGGTTTTACGAGTGCTTGGTGCGAGTACCATTGATCTGCTCCTGGCCGGGACGCGTACAGGAAGGAAGCGTCTGCGATGCGCTGGTCGAACTGATGGACATTGCCCCGACCTTGCTAGAACTGGCGGAGGTTCCCGCGCCCGAAAGAATGCAGGGGCGCTCGCTGTGGCCGCTGCTGACCGGCCAATCCCAGACGCACCGCGCCTACGTCCGCAGCGAGTACTACCGCGCCCTAAACCCAGACGCGCCGGGTCGGGAGCATCTCCAAGGCACCTACGGCACGATGATCCGCGACCAGCGCTACAAACTAGTCTGCTACCACGACCGCGCCCAAGGCGAGCTGTTCGACTTGGAGAAAGATCCAGGCGAGTTCGACAACCGCTGGGACGACCCCGCCTACGCAGAGGTGCGCTTCGCGCTGCTGAAACAGAACTTCGACGCGCTGGCCCAAGCCGTGGATATTGGCCCCAAGCAGGTTACGCAGTTTTAGCGGAGTGCGCAGTGGCAGTTGCCGACCAGAAAAGGGCCTATCTCTGCGGATTGGCCTCGGTATTGCTGTGGTCAACCGTGGCGTCGGCGTTCAAAATCACGCTCCGTTACATGGACTTTGCTGAGTTGCTGTTCTGGGCTAGCTGCGCTTCGACATTGGCCATGGGGGTGCTACTCGTCGCGCAGGGAAAAGTGGGACAGGTGCTCAGGAGCCGACCGACTGACTACGCCCGCTCGCTGGTGCTCGGGGCGTTAAATCCCCTGCTCTACTATCTGATCCTTTTCAAAGCCTACCAATTGCTGCCCGCCCAAGAGGCGCAGGCACTCAATTATACTTGGGCACTCACCCTGACTTGGCTCTCCATCCCGCTTTTGGGACAGCGAATCGGCCGACGCGATCTGGCCGCGGGTCTGATCTGTTACGCAGGCGTGCTAGTCATCTCCACGCGCGGCGAAATCTGGACCTTGCGCTTTTCCGATCCGCTCGGCGTGGCCTTGGCGCTGGGCAGCACCGTGATATGGGCCTTCTACTGGATCTACAACACCCGCGACAGACGCGATCCCGTGGTGCGGCTTTTCCTCAATTTCGCTCTGTCGCTGCCGTTGACGCTCGGCTGTGTCCTGCTGATGGGTCAGTGGCGGACCCCTGCTTGGCCGGGTTTGTTGGGGGCGGCTTACATCGGCCTCTTCGAGATGGGGATCACGTATGTCCTGTGGCAGTGGGCACTGCGCTACGCGGAAAACACCTCCAAAGTCGGCAACCTGATCTTCATTTCCCCGTTCTGTTCCCTAGTACTGATTCACTTCGTGCTGGGAGAGTCGATTCGCTGGGCGACCCTAGCGGGACTCGTGCTCATCGTCGCCGGCCTGCTCTACCAGCAAAGGGGCGCAAAGGCTCACTCAACCGACTCGTAGTGCGGCCCCATTGACGTGCTAGTCCCGCCCCTGCACTATGAATCATAGGACCCCGTGGTAGTGCAGGAGATGAAACCGGGGCGGGGGAATCACCATTTCATGGCTTCTCAGATCGCCTCCCGTATTCCCTTGACTTATTGTTTTTAACAGGCTTCTTGACCGGTGCCACCGCTTCGCGCATAATCTCATTGCCAATGGTCGCAACCTGCTGGCAGAGAAGCGGCGAACGAGGATACCGACCTTCCGCAAGGCGGCCGAAGCGACGTTCCAGGCCAATCTCCCGCGCTGGCGCGACGGCAAGGAATCGGTCAGGGCGGCGATGATTCTCAGGAAACGCTCAGCAGACGCAACACCAATTGATTTTTCAACCGATTTCATCTGCGAAGGGAAACAGACATGAAAATCGCCGATGTGAAAGCGATGACCTTAAAAGGCTACAAACAGTGGAACTACGTTCAGATTGAAACTGACGAGGGATTGACAGGGATAGGTGAGGCACACCCTGGCGCGGGCATCGCCGAAATTATCCTGCAATTCAAGCAGATACTCGTTGGCGCGGATCCGAGAAATATAGAACCGCTCTACAACCACATGATTGCCGCAGCGAGTAATCGATACGCAATAGGTTTATCGGCGATTGGGGGAATAGAAACTGCGCTGTGGGATCTACTCGGAAAAAGCCTTGGGGTGCCGGTCTATCAGTTATTAGGTGGGAAGTATCGAGATCGCATCCGACTCTATGCCGATGTAGGGCATGGAAAAGGAAATACCCCAGAGGGTTGGGCACAGCGAGCAAGGGAAGGCGTTGCAGACGGCTACCAGGCGATTAAATTCGATGTTGACAACTCCGCAAACGAACTCAAGCATGATGCAGTCAACCGGGAATTAAGTACGGCAGAGTTGCAGAAAATGACATCGTTGGTTGCTGCTGCACGAGAAGCTGCCGGTGATGAGATTGATATCAGCCTTGATTGCCATAGTTTATTCAGCGTTCATTCAGCGATAAAGCTTTCGGAACTTTTAGAACCATTCGATTTAATGTTTTTGGAGGATCCAGTGCCGAACGATAATGTCGAAGCGATGGCAAAGGTCAGCACTGCGACTTCTATTCCGATTTGTACCGGTGAGTTCTTATTTCGTAGAGATGGTTTCAGAGAACTGATCCAGACACAAGCCTGCGATATGCTCCATGTTGATGTATCTGGAACAGGAGGAATGCTTGAAGCAAAGAAGATTGCGGATCTGGCGGATCTGTATTATCTGCCGTTTGCTGCACACAACATCACATCACCAATTGGTATGACGGCAACGGCACACGTCTGTGCCGCCGTGCGGAATTTCATCGTCATGGAACTCCCGTATCATGCCGATCAGGTTGAATGGCGGTGGGATCTCGCAATTTCAAACGAACCTCTCCTGCAAGATAATGCGTTTGTGGTGCCGGAGCAGCCGGGATTGGGTGTTGAAATAAATGCAAAAATAGCGAACGAACATCTCATGCCCGGATCCGATCATTTTGGCACATATTAAACTTCTCCCCCATTTTAGCGACGCAGCGTCAATCGGCGCGCTTACAAAGTGGGTTAAGGTCACGACCTCGTACCGATTCCCTCGTATGATGCGCAGCCCTAGTCTTTCCGGCTTGTGCATCGCCTCGCCGCCGGCGGTGCTAACGCAGGGCTGGTACATGGCCGGCCCGTTGCAGCGTTATCCCGCCTCGGGCGTCAGGGCGGCATGCGCTGGGACCGGGCCACTACCTCTTCAGTCGCCACATCTCGTAAAGCGTCTCAACCTTCGGTACCTCTCAGTTGTCGATACACGCGATGAAGGCTCGTCGAGCAACGTCTAAACTCTCAAATAGCTGCTGCGCTCCCGGCGAACGGGAGGCGTGAGCGGAACTACCGCGGGTTTCGTATAGCAATTTAATCTGCTGGAATAGCCGTTCTCTCTCGGCACCCGGGGGCTCCAAGAGCACAGCCAACGAGGATGCTAGTCTTTTAG
This sequence comes from Candidatus Latescibacterota bacterium, assembly GCA_965116675.1. Taxonomy (GTDB): domain Bacteria; phylum Latescibacterota; class UBA2968; order UBA8231; family UBA8231. The sequence goes on along the minus strand of OZ220721.1, from coordinate 2,802,138 downwards.
TGATATCAGAGCGTCCGGGTCGTATCAGGGTCTCCAATGCCGCCCAAGTCATTACGATCGCACTGCCAGATGAGTGTGCCCAGATAACGTCATCGAAAGTCTGAAATGCACGCCCGAAAGCTTCATCATTCATCAACTCGGAACCGGGACCAAATGCTTGGCGCACCCACAGCAACTCTTTCTCCCCAATCACTTCCGGCGGATCAGGCATCGTGTGAAGCTGCCGAGGCAACGTTTCGATTGGCCACATGGTGGGTTTAGTCGAACTCTCTGCAATACACGAAAACGCAGTATCGGACACAACTGGCATCCTTAACCTTGCACCAGTCGATAACCGTAGTAGTGTGAGAACCCACCATAGGGTGTTGAGGCGGTTGAATCCTGCGGGACGCGCTTCCACCTGTAATGCAATTTCGATCTCTACATCCAACCCCACATGGCCGCCGCGTGCCGGCTTCCACGGCCCTGGATGGTGTTGGCCAGCGCGCTCCGGTCGCCGGAAGGCTAGTATGTATGGTGACATCACGTGAGCATATGTCCGTCGAATGACCAATCCCTCGCAGATCTCGAACTTATCCACGTTGAGGGTAGCCCCTGCCATTCCACCAAATAACGGTAGCTTCTCCGGGTCCATAGATTCCTCCTTGGTCAACCGTAAAGATTTTTCTCCCTCTCACCAATACAGGAGGGAAAAAATTTGGGGCTGGGAGCGGAGCGACCCACGCTTGTGGTCCGTTTCACACGGGTGCGCCAAGAAACCAGTCACTCTCATACCGTAAGTATAGGTAAAATGAGGCACCTTTTTGGACTCTCGGTCAAGGCGCTGAGCGCACCGCAAAGGGTCTGGTAACTCCCCTGAGGATCGTTTTTCCAGTCCTTCGACCGAGCTCGCAGTACAGTTTGGTTGCCTGTCGGCCCGTATCCGGATCAATATCGCCGGCTTGCTCTACCAGCAAAGGGGAGCAAGGGCTCACTCGACCAGCCCGTAGTGTGGCCCATTGACGCGTTAAACGCCGCTCCCTTGGTTTGCTTTTTGTAGCGCGCACGCTACATATTGGCGGGACTTGAGGAGCCTCAGCGATGAATGAGAAAAAGGGGTTGCAACGCACAGTCAGCTATGACGAAGGGCTGCTAAAAGCGCTCAAAGACCCCGAAGAAGCTCGGGCTTACTTGGAAGTCGCGCTGGATGAGTGTGAAGCAAGCGGCGAGATCGATGGGCTACTATTAGCCCTGCGCGATGTCGCCCAAGCACAAGGAGGCGTTGGTGCATTGGCAGAGCGCTCTGGCCTCAACCGCGAACATCTCTATCGCGTGCTTTCAAGTCGCAGTAAGCCGAAGATAGACAATCTGATGGCGATTGTATCGGCCTTGGGGTTTCGGCTCAGATTGGATTTCGCCGAAATGTAGAGCTTTAACAGGTTGGACAAGGGTAATACAGCCCCATTGACGAGTGAGTCCCTCCCCTGCGCTAGAGTGCTCATCCCAGCCTGAGGACATCTGCGGTTCAAACTGATGTTTCTTCATCGGGATATTCTTCAGCAAGAATAAGGGCAATTTTACGCCTCAATTCTGGAGCATCTTTTGTTGCCGTTACCCAGACAATAGACCAATCTACTGCAAAGTAAGTGTGAACAGCGATATTGCGAAATGCAACAATATCTTTCCATTCTATTTCAATATGGCGTTCTTGAAACTCCTTGGGTAATCGTGCGGCTCCTTCACCAATGATTATTAACTTTTGTAGGACAGCACTACGCAAGAGGTCGTTCTGGGAAAAGACATCCTGATCGACACCAAGGAGAAATTGACTGATGGCATCTGCCGCCTCTACCATATCAGTAAGATATAGTTCTTCACGACGCATAGAGTACTTCTGCACTGGAAAGTATTGCTTGGCGTATTTTTGGCTTCAGTCCTCCCTTGGGTACTAAATCTACCTTCCGGTTAAGTACAGCCGAAAATTCTCTCTGCATTCTGGCCAGCTTCATAAAGCCTACCTGTGCTTGTGGTTGAAACTCCACCAGAAAATCGAGGTCACTGTCTGGCCCAAAACTATCTCCGAGAGCCGATCCGAAAAGCGCAAGCTCTCGCACTTGATAGCGCTGGCATAATACATTGATTGACTCTATAGGCAAGTCTATATCTTGGCTTACCATTATATCATCTCCTCAAAGATAAAAGACTCACTCCACCAGTCCGTAGCCCCCACTCTTTAAATCCCTACCAATTCGTATAGGACCCATCATCGCGTAGATAGCCGGTGGGTGGCCCGTAGTCCTGTGTTGACACGGTATCGAGCGCTGCCTCGTTGCATTCAATACCGAGGCCAGGACCTTCGGGAGGCAAGAGGTAACCAGATTCAAACGGCACCTGCACCGGGAACTCATCGGTGAGTGAAGACATCGGCGCACGCGGAAGTTCCTGCACACCGACGAGTGACGATGCTAAACAAAGATGTAAACAGGCTGCGGTGGAAACCGGCCCGAGCGGGTTGTGCGGTGCCAGATGGATGTAATGCGTTTCGCACCACCCGGCAATTTTACGCGCCTCTGTCAACCCACCGGCAATGCACAAGTCAACGCGGCAGTAATCCATCAGATCCTCCTCAGAAGCCGTCTGAAAACCCTTGGTGTGGTCTGCATTTGAACCGGCGTACTCATCGAGCCATATTCAGGTTTCACCACAAAATCTGAATAGAAAGGCTTGTATGATGAGTACGCCTAGTAGGCAATATGCCACCGATGTAACCGATGCGCAATGGCAGCAGATCCAACCGTTACTGCCGCCTTCAAGGTGGTGGCCGAACGGTCCGGGTCGGCCCCCGCGGGATCGACGCCAGATCGTCAATGGCCTTTTGTATTTGACCAAGACGGGGTGTCCTTGGGCGTTGTTGCCTTGTTGTTTTGGGCCGTGGAAAACCGTGTATGATTACTTTCGTCGCTGGAGTCGGGGGGTCTGGCCTCGGGTGTTGGATCAACTCACTCAACGAGAGCGTCGCCTCAACGGCCAGGTATCTCAGCCGTCGGCCGGCTGTATCGATAGTCAGACGATCAAGACGGCAACCCAAGGTAAAACAGCCGATTATGACGCCGGCAAAAAGATCCAAGGACGCAAGCGGCATCTGTTGGTTGACACCTTGGGCTTACTTAGAGCAGTGGTCGTCACCGCCGCCGATGTCGATGATCGCGACGGCCTCAAGCAGGTGTTGACCCGCTATAGTAGCCCCGACGTACCCCGCTTACGCAAACTGTGGGTGGACGGCGGCCACCAAGGCGCGGCGATCCGAACGTGGGTGGCCGAGCTAAAAAAGACGCACAAGATTGATTTGGAAGTCGTCGCCAAACAGGGCCCTGGCTTTACCCTACTCAAACGTCGTTGGGTCGTCGAGCGTACTTTGGCGTGGTTGATGAATTTTCGTCGTCATGCGAGAGATTATGAGGTATTGACCCGCCATAGTGAAGCCTTGATTCAGATTGCCATGATCCATTTGCTACTCAAACGGATCAAGTGAAAAATAGAGTTTTCAGACGGCTTCTCAATGACTTCCCTAAACGTCCACTTGCTATCAAATTGTTCGCCGACGGCAAGCGGGACGGAGGTCTGTTGGCGCAGCCGCCGGAGACTGGCTGGGTTTTCACTCCGCAGCGGATCTTCAATGAAAAACGGATTGTAGGGGGCAACCCGGTTGCAGAAATCGAGGCTATCCGCCGGGTCGAGACGGGTGTGCACGTCAACTAATATGTTGACCTGGTCGCCCAATGCATTGCGCACGGCCTCCACCTGCTCAACGCCGTGCTGGATAGCGCGTCTGGGTTCAAAAGTCCCTTTGTCTGCACCATCGGCCAAGCCCCAACGGACGAATTTCCAACCGGCCTCATGGGTTTGGCGACAACTCTCGACGAGGGCATCAATCGTGCCGCCGCCATTGTGCGGATAGCAGACGACTTTGTCTCGCGTGCGTCCGCCCAAAAGCTCGTACACAGGCACATTGAGTGCTTTCCCTTTGATGTCCCAAAGTGCGATATCTACAGCACTTACTGCGGAGGATTGGACGACACCGCCGGGAAAGAAGCCACCGCGGAACATCACTTGCCACAGATGTTCAATTTGGAACGGGTCTGCACCAATGAGAAACGGTTCAAACGAGCGAATGACTTCGGCTAAGGCGAGGGAGCGCCGTCTCAATCCCCCTTCACCGAGACCGTAGATGCCCGCATCGGTTTCTACCTTGACGAAAAAATAGCCGCTCGATCCAACAAAGGATTTGATATTGGTGATTTTCATAAACTCCCCATTAATGTTTTGTAGTGCTCACTCCACCGATCCGTAGTGCGGTCCCCATTGACGCGCGATCTCCCGGCCCTGCGCTAGCAGTGCCTGCTGTTCGCCAGAATCCAACGGCGCGTAACGCCGCACCCATTCGATGTTCTGCGCCAATTCCTCCTCGTTATAAACTCCTATGACCGCCAGACTCACCCCCGGCAATCCCAAAGCGTAGCGCAGCGCCCGCTCGTGATCGTCAAAGCCGCTGTTGGTCAGCTCCGAGGGTCGCGGCGTTTCGTACTCCATGTCGATGGCCCCGCCGTACACCTTCATCGCAGCGACGGCGGCGTTCTGGGCGCGAGCCAATGGCAGGACCTTCTCCTCAAAATTGTAGATGTGACAGTCGGCGAAGCTGAGGGCAAACATGCAGGCGTCGATCTCGACCTCGCGCAGGACCTTGGCGGATTTCCAAGGCGCGTGGTGAGCGGTGATGCCGATATAGCGGGTCCAACCGCGCCGTTGCGCTTCGCGCAAGCCGGCGAGAGCACCGTCTTTGGCCAGTACTTGTTCTACGTCTAAGTGCCCCAGCGAGTGGACGTACATCAGATCCAAGTGGTCGGTACCCAAGGCGTCTAAATTCTTTTCGACGATATCGAGCGCTTCTTGGTAGTGAGCCGTGTGGGCCTTGCTGACCAAGAACAGCTCGCCCCGACAATGGGGGACTATATGAGCAAGCTGGCTCTGGGCGCGCTCGTAGCCGGGGGCTGTGTCGATGTAGGTAACGCCGAGGTCAATGGCCCGTTCAAACAGCGCGATGGCATCCGCGTCTGCTAGACCAAAGCCTCCGGGGGCCGTGCCCAAGCCGAGCAAGGGGACGCGTTCGCCGGTCTTGCCAAAGGTGGCTTGCGGCAGGGGGGCTATATCGATGGCGGCGGTAGTCATAAATATCTACTCCCTCGGTTGGGGGAACTGGTAACTTGGGGACAAATCTAACCAAACGGCGCGTCGGCAACAGGGCGCGCTTTGCCCACCGGCCGCCGTTTGATATGTTAAGCCGACGAATTTCACTAGCTCAAATCAAAGGAGGACATTTTGGTCATTCGCAATTGGCGCAACGTCACGCCCGTCGTCGGGCATGAATCCAAACTGATCTGGTCGATCTTTCGCGCGCAGAGCGCCGAGGGGCTGGACGAAAACGAAGCAGTACTCCTAGGATTTTCCGGACTAACGCTGCATCGTCTGCAAGGGGGGCTGGACGGCGATTACCACGAGCACGAGGCCACCGAGCAGGTGTACTACTTCCTCAGCGGCCAAGGGCAGATGAAGATCGACGGGGAGATCTACGAAGTGCGTGAAGGCGACGCAGTGCACATTCCGCCGAAGGTCAAGCACCAGCTTTCCAACCCTGGGGACGATTGGGTCGAGCACTTGATCATCAGCGCCCAAGTCGCAGAGTAGACGTTGCCTGCAACTCCCCTGATCATGGACGTCGATACGGGCGTTGACGACGCCCTCGCCCTGCTTTTGGCCCTGTCCTCGCCCGAGGTCGAGTTAGTGGGCGTCTCTACCGTAGCCGGCAATGTGCCGCTGCAGCGGACGACCGACAACACACTGCGTCTGTTGCAGTGGGCGGGGCGAGACGACGTTCCAGTGTACGCCGGCGCAGAGCGGCCCTTGGTGCGGGACGCAGTCGCTGCGGACGACGTACACGGCGCGACCGGTCTAGGCGCGGCCCATCTCCCCGAGGCGCGTAGCTCGCCAGCGGGCGACGGGGTGGAATTTCTGCTGAGCTCCTTGCAGACGCGGCCCGGAGAAGTGACCCTCGTCGCCACCGGGCCGTTGACCAACCTAGCGCGAGCCGAGGCGCGGGTGCCGGGCGTACTGCGACAGGCGCGTCAAGTGGTGCTCATGGGTGGGGCCGTGCGCGTGCCGGGCAATATCACGCCAACGGCCGAGTTCAATTTCTACGCCGACCCGCACGCAGCGCGCCAAGTTCTCGCGTCCGAGGCCGAGATGGTGCTGGTGGGGCTGGACGTCACCGATCAGGTCTGGCTGAAGCAGGTTGACCTACAAGCTTGCACAGGTGCGTACGCGGCGTTTTGCCGTGCAGCGTGTGAGCCGGTAATCGCCTTTGAGTCCGCGCACTACGGATTTGCCGGCATGCACGTGCACGATCCCGTGGCCTTGAGCGCGGCCTTGTGGCCGCAACTCTTTCGCACGCAGCAATTGTGGGTGGATGTGGAAACTTCCGGCGAGTTGACCGTCGGTCAGGTGGTAGTTGATCAACGCGCCTTGGCGAGCGACCAAGAGCGGCTGGGGCGGCCCGTAACTTGTGCAGTAGAAGTGGATCAGGCACGCTTCCTAGCGCTGTTCACCGAACGGGTATTGGCTTCTTAGACTCCGTCTTGGCGACCCCAAAAAAGCGGCAGCGGACACCACTGTTCGAGGGGGGTTGCCGCAGCAGGCAGGGGCGATACGAGCGAAGGCGACAGAGGGCCGCAGAGCAGGCGCATGGCCGTAAAAGTGTCCATTTGTAGGGCGGGAGCAGCCTCGGTGCGAACGCACTGGGAGTCGTCGCCCCGCACCTCCAGCGCGACCCGACCGTAGCCCGCAATCTCCACGACGACCGCGCCGTCCATCAGGGGCACCAGCGCGGCGCGCGTCTTGAGCAAGGCGTCGAGTGTCGTCGCCCAATCAAAAATCTGCCAATTGCCCGAACTCGATGTGCTCACACCTTCACTGAGCTGGGCCAGCTTGGGCAGGAGACGGCTCCAAGGCGACAACTCGAAGCAGGTATTCCCGTGGCGTTGTACCCAAGCAGCGGCTATCTCCAGTTCCGGCTCGCCCTCATTGACAGCTAACAATTCGGTGACGCACGTCCGGTCGGCTTGGGCCACGAGATAGCCGATCATGCGGCCATCGCGCGAGCGGGCTACATAGGGCCGGTGGCCCCAACTCAGGAGCAGGTTGTAGAAGCGATGCGGGGCGCGCACCCCGCGAAACGGCTGGGCGTCGTGCAGGCCAATCACGCCTTGCAGGTGCGTGCGATCCTCGCACTCAAGCGGGAGAAAGTCAATTCCAAAATCAGCGTCCCCGAAGGCGTGGCGCACATTGGTTTGGCTCAGCGTCAGCCGGTAGTACACGCCGCACTTCTCGTAGCCAAAATAGCCGTAGCGCTGGCGCTGACCTCCCAGCCAAGACAAGTGAAAACCTTCGGCGGGTGCGATTTCGACGCAATGGGCCATGAGCTGCTGCATGTAGCCCCGACCACGGGCATGCGGATGGCAGGAAACGCCGCCGATGCCCGCCACGCGCAGAGTCGCACCTCCCCATCGGTAAGCAAGGGGAAACAGCCCGACGATGGCGCGGATGCGACCGTTTTCGCGCAAGCCAAAGTTCCAACTCATCTCCTCTTCCCCGCGTCGGTACAGGGCCGGCAAAATGGCCTCAAAATCCCGGGGCGGCGCTTTGCCAAAGGCGAGGTTGAGGACGTCGAGAGCCTCTTCAAAATCCGCGGCGTGCAGCCGACTAATGGCAGTGGACACGACGCCTAGGCCGTCGGCTGGAGGCGGTCGGCAAACTCTTGGCGGAACTTGCGCATCTTGGGATCGATGACTATCGCGCAGTAGGGCTGGTTGGGATTGAGCCGATAGTAGTTTTGGTGATAATCCTCGGCCGGCCAAAAGGCACTGGCGGGCGCGATCTCAGTCACAATCGGATCGGCCCATAGGTCGCTCGCGTCCGCAGCGGCCTTGGAAGCGACAGCCGCCGCTTGCTGCTCAGGGCTGTGGTAGAAAATCGCCGAGCGGTATTGGGTGCCGCGGTCCGCCCCCTGGCGATTGAGCGTGGTGGGATCGTGCGTGCGCCAGAAGATGTAGAGCACGTCATCAAAGCTAATGACCTCGGGATCAAATTGCAGTTGTACGACCTCAGCGTGGCCGGTCTGGCCGCTGCAAACGGCCTCGTACGTGGGATGCTCCAACGCGCCGCCCATATAGCCGGAGACCGCGCTGGCAACGCCCCGCAAATCTTGGTACACGGCTTCGACGCACCAGAAGCAACCCGCGCCCAAGGTGGTAGTTTCCAAACTCATTTTGCGTCCTCCATCCACTGCTTATATTGCCGCCATGTGCCGCCCTTCGGGTGCTCCTCTAGGGTGTGGTGGACCCGCTCATGTGCCCGGTGGTTGTCCTCGACGAGGCGGCCGAGACCGCGACCGTGTGCCCGGTGGACGAACCAGAAAACTAGCGCAAAGAAAATCAGGTACAGCCCTTTGCCAAAGTATTCCATAGCATCCTCCAAATGACTTTAAGGTAGGCACCTCCGCGCTCCCCGGCAACGCGCACCGCTTGACCGACACAGGCGGTCGCTTACCTTGAAACGCAGAAAGGAGACAACACATGTTGTACAGAACATTTGGCCGAACAGGCTGGCAAGTCTCGGCCATCGGTTTGGGAACTTGGAACATCGGCAACCAATGGGGTCCTATCGACGAGGCCACGGCTTGGGATACGGTGCGCACGGCCTTTGACTGCGGCGTCAACCTCTTCGACGCGGCCGAATCCTACGGCACGCCCAACGGGCTGTCTGAGGAGCGGCTGGGACGCGCCTTGACCGGCATCCGGCACCAAGTTTTTGTCGTCAGCAAAATCGGCAATTGGGGAGCGCGCACCGGGCAGGGCGTGCCCAAAACCACGGTCGATATGATTCGCCTGTGCGCCCACGCCTCCCTACACCGGCTGCGCAGCGACTGGCACGACGTGCTGCTGTGCCACGACGGCAACATCGCCGATCCGTCGATCTACCTGGATGCCTTTGCCGCGCTCGTCGAGGAAGGACGACTGCGGGCCTTTGGTATTTCGACCGACAGCTTAGAGGTTCTCCAGCGCTTCAACGCCCGAGGCGACTGCTCAGTGGTGGAGATAGACTATTCACTGGTCAACCTCCAGGCCGAAGCCGAGCTTTTGCCCTATTGCCAAGAGCACGGCATTGCCGTACTGGTGAGGGGACCGCTGGCCAAGGGGCTTTTGTCTGGTCGCTACACCAAGGAGTCGGTTTTTACCGACGAAGTGCGGCAATCCCTCAACGCCGGCGAGCCACAGCGCGCCAAATTCGAGACCCAGCTAGCACACATCGAGCGCCTCGCCGAGGTCGTCGAACCCGGCGAGGACATGGTGGAAAAAGCCCTCCAGTACGTCATTTCCCATCCAGCCGCGCCAGTGGCCATCCCCGGTGCCAAGTCAGCAGCCCAAGCCCGTGCCAACGCCGCAGCCGGAACGCAGCTTTTGTCCGCCGACGAGATAGAAAGGTTGCAGAAAATTTAATCTGTAGGGGCGACCGGCCGGTCGCCCCTACTGCGTAACGTCAGTTATTCACGCAGAAACGCGAAGATCATTACAAAGAGGAGAATCCCATGACCTTAGTAGGCAGCGGAGCATTCACCTATGAGGTGCAGCAGGATTGGTTCGAGTTGCCGGAGGGCTGGCGCTTTGGCTGGGTTCCAGCCGTGGCCTGCGATTCCGAAGATCGGGTCTATGTGTACAGCCGCAGCGAACGTCCCATGGTCGTCTTCGACCGCGAAGGGCGCTTCGTCGCCTCGTGGGGCGAAGAGGTGCTCAAGGACGCGCACGGCATCTTTATCGACGACCGCGACCAGATCTGGTGCGTCGAGCGCGAAACCCACTGCGTGCGCCAGTTCACCCGCGACGGCGAGCTGCTGATGACCTTGGGAACGCCGGACCAAGAAGGTGCAGAGGGCCAGCCCTTCCGGCTGCCCACCGACTTGGCGCTCGACGCCGATGGCTATATCTACGTGTCCGACGGCTACGGCAACACCTGCATCCACAAGTATTCACCTGACGGCGAATTCATCAAGACGTGGGGTCGTCCGGGCACCGGCCCAGGGGAGTTCGACCTGCCCCACTGCGTGCGCGTGGACCAGCGCGGACGATTGATGGTGGCCGACCGCGCCAACAACCGCATCCAGTTTTTCGACCTCGACGGCAACTACCTAGAGGAATGGGGTGGCTTTCACCATCCCGATACGATCTTTCTCGACGGAGATACGGTCTATGTCGCGGAACTCGACCAGCGGGTAAGCATTCTCAACCTCGACGGCGAATGGCTCGCTCAGTGGGGATCGGGCGAGCGCATTGACGCGCCGGGAGAATTCCTCGGCTGTCCCCACGGCATCTGGATGGATTCCCGCGGCGACCTGTACGTGGGGGAAGTGCAAACTGACCATCGCATTCAGAAGTTCGTGCGGCAAACGTAAGGAGGCTTACTATGAGAAAATCTTTAGTCAGTTTGGCAGCTTTAGCGATGTTAGGAGTCTCAACCCTAGACGCCCAAGTGCCACAAATAGGCGATCCGGCCCCCGATTTTCTCCTAGACCGAGTCGATGGCGGCCAAGCCGGTCTGAGCGACTTCGAGGGCCAAGTCGTGCTGATTTTCTTTTTGGGCTATAGCTGACCGGTCTGTCTCTCGCGTGCCGAGAGCTTTGAAGAACTCTGGCAGGAATTTGCCGACGAGCGCTTTGTCGCCTTGGGGGCCGATACGTGGGACGGCACCGCGGAACAAGTGCGGACCCGCTGGCGCTTGGGCAAGGGCGTGACCATGCCCCTCTTGCTGGAAGCCGGCCAGATGGCGACCGATTATGGACAAACCTATCAGACCTTTGCCATCATCGACCACGAGGGCCTCATCCGCTTCAAGACCACTTCCCTGATACCCGCGGACGAACTCCGCGACGAGGTGCTGCTGGCGTTGGCCGACATACCTCCTATCGAGGAGGAAGTGGAGGAACCAGTGGAAACGGCGGTGGAAACATCCGATCAGGCGTCCGTCCCCCAAGCCTTTTCGCTAGCCCAGAACGCGCCCAATCCGTTCAACAGCAATACGGTAATCCGCTTCGCCCTGCCACAGCCGAGCCAAGTCGAGCTGGCGATCTACAATCTGCTCGGCCAGCCAGTGGCCACACTCGTGCAGGGGCCTAGCGCGGCCGGGACGTTTTCCGTGCGCTGGGACGGGCGCGGCCAAGCGGGGCATGAGTTGACTAGTGGAGTGTACCTGTACCAGTTGCGAGCCGGCGAATACACAGAAGTCCGCAAGCTACTGCTGCTTAGGTAGGGACAGATTTTGTGCAACATCTGCGCTCATCTGCGGATCAGAAGAAGCGGTTGAGCAGCCGGACTTCGACGCCCTTAAACCCTAGCACCTCATAGCAGATGCCGGCCGTGCAGGCTAGCCCTGAGCGGCGCTGGCCGGCAAAAACATTGAGGATGTGGCCCTCGCCAATGTCGGCACCGATGTTGAGGCCGCGCCACCACGTGATGCCGGAGGGATCGGCCCCGGTTTCCAACTCGTCAGAGGTGCGCTGGACCTGCACGGCTGCGGAGAGGCCGGGCGCACGGTGGATTGCTAAGGCATAGTATTGGTTGGTGTAGGGAAGTGCGAAGTCACCAAACCGCCGATCGACGTCTTGAAATTGGGCGTCGAACTCGAAGGTATATAACCCGTCTGGAAACCACTCCCAGTGCGTGCCCAAAAGACGGCTTTTGTCGTCGAGGAGAATCCGATTGTGGTTGAAATCGGCAAAAAGCTGTACATCGGCGCTTTGGCCCAAAGGTGAATCCATCTGCACAAAGAATTCGCGCAGGACGTTGTCGTCGGCTGCGCCCGAATCGCCGCGGCGCGTGGCGCGGGTCGCATTGGCGGTGAGGGTCTGGCCGCTGGGTAGGACGTAACTCAGTTCAGCTTGGTAGCCCTGCTCGTCATCGGCGAGCACGTCGTGGGTGATGCGATTGAGGAGATAGGCCGAGTGCTCGCGGATCAGGGGCGGAGGATTGTTGATGTGTTCGAGGGCGAAGTCCTCGTAGTCTTTGTATTCCAGGCTCAAACCCCACGGCCCAGACGCCAAGGTGGCCGCCAGATACAGGGCACGGCCCAAATCGCGGTCGAGCGAAAAGAAGCGGTCGAACGCCACATCGCGCTGAGCGTACTCGCCTTGGAGATCGGCATACACTCCAGTGAGACCAAAACGGGCCAGCAGCGGTGCGAACCGCCAACGGGCATTGAAGGCCGCGGTCGTTTCTTGCCGCCTGCCGGCTGGGTAGCGGATGGTGCTAACGCCAACGTCGAAATGCGGATGCGGCTTGAGCTGGAGCGAGCCAGCGTGGAGCGCGTCCGGACGGCGGTCAACTCCCTCTAAGCCGGGCGGCAGGGCACTGTTGACCGGTGCGCCGCGCAACAACAGCACTTCAGCCCGCTTGGCGCGGTAGCGCACCTGAACGCCATCGAGATCGCGCACGATCTGGTAGCGACGACGGCTGCCTCGCACCTCGGTGATGACGCCGGGCAACTCAAAGGCGTGGAGGAGCAAGCCGCTGCCGACGATGGTGTAGAAATTGCCAATAGTGGCTTCAAAGCCACTCCGGCGGTAGGAAGCAGAGCGCTGGAGAAGCTGGCCGTAGTTGCGATTAGTTGCGCTAGCGCCAAAAGTCTCGCCGCGGACCCCGACTTGGAAATCGGCGATTGCATAGTCGAGACTGAACTGGTGATAAAGCGTCCGCAAATCGCTGGGCTGCGCACCGGGCAGATTGCCGACTTGGCCTTCGGTCAGAGTCGAAAGACGCAATTCGGCTTGGAGAGGGGCGGCCAGCAGCAGTACAAATGCGGGAACGAAGCGCACGGCTTGGTCCTTATAGGGGAAAACGGAGGCCCACAATGAAACCAATTTTCGCATTGGCAACCTGCTTGCTGCTCATCGGCTCGGCTCGCGCCGAAAAGGCACCGCAGCTCGTGCTGGAGAATCTCGACGGATCGACCTTCTCGTTGGTGGAGGCGCTCAAGAAAGGGCCGGTGGTCTTCGACTTCTGGGCGACTTGGTGCAAGCCCTGTATCAAAAGCCTGCCCAAGCTCCAATCCCTAGCCGAAAAATACGCCAAGCGCGACGTCCAAGTGCTGACGATCAACGTCGATGGCCCGAGAAACCTGCCCAAGGTGCGGCCCTTTATGCAGCGCCACAAGCTCAAGTTGCCGGTTCTACTCGACAAGACCAACGAGGTGCTCAAGCAGTTCCACCTAGCGGGCGTCCCAGCGACCCTGATTATTGCGGCTGACGGGACGGTCTGGTACAAGCATCAGGGGTACCGACCCGGAGACGAACTGAAGCTCAAGGCCAAACTAGACGAATTGCTCGGTCCCCCAGAGGACGAATAAGCGCATCTATCCCTGTTTCACAAAGGTAATCCACAGCGGGCTGTCGCCTACGTCGTGTTGCTCCAAGGGCGTCAACTCACCCGTAGCCGCGTCAATGCTATACGAACGGAGCCGTCCCGATCCCTGCCCAACCGAATAGACGAAACGACCGCTCGGGTCCAACTCGAAAAAGCGGGGCGTAGCCTCAGTGGGATAGCGTCCTTTGGCCGTCAGCCGCCCATCGTCGCCAATGGCGAAAAGGGCCAAGGAATCGTGGCCGCGATTGGACCCGTAGAGAAACTGGCCGTCGGGCGTGATCTTTATTTCGGCTGTGGTGTTGTCTTCGTTGTTAAATCCCTCCGGCAAAGTCGAAATAACCTGAAACGACGACAGCGTCCCAGCCTCCGGGTCGAAGTGGTGAGCCGACACTGTGCTGCCGTCTTCGTTGACCGAATAGAGGAGGTCGCGGGTCGGGTGGAAGGCAAAGTGGCGCGGGCCTTCGGGCGTAGCCGGCTCTATCTTGGGCGGGTCGTTGGGCGTCAGCCGCCCGGTTTGCTCGTCAAAGCAAAACTGAAATATCGCGTTGGACGGGTTGGTGTGCGGCACAAAGGCAAAGCGGTTCGAGCGGTCGGTCTGGATGCTGTGGGCGCGTATTGCGGTGGGGATCATCTGCAGCGGCTCGGCCGAAATCGCACCGTCCGCGGCCACGCCGTGCACACCAACCTGACCCGACCCATAGTAAGACGACAGCAAAAAGGCACCAGTGTCGTCCAAATATAGATAGGGCGGGCCTTCTTCTAGGTTCGTCTCCGCGAGCTTAAAGAGCGTCCCCTTTTCCCGATCGATCTGATAGCTAGCCAGTTTCTGGGCCGAGCGCAGAGCCACGAACATCTGAGTCCCATCCGGGCGCACAGTCACCGCCCCAGGAGAGTCCCCCAACTCGATATTGAGCTGCGGCTCTAACGCGCCGCTGTCTTCGTCCATCAGAAAATGCGAAAAAAAGCTGCTGCCCGAGTTTGAAATATATACGTGATAGGCCATGAAAATCTCCTCCTTAGTTAGGTCGGTAGGGGCGACCGGCCGGTCGCCCCTACTTCTCGCAAAGCGTGCAAAAAAACGGCTGGATCGGCTGGGCCGAGCAAGAGGGCATGGGAACCGTGCGTTGGAATATACACAGCGCGCGGCGTACCCGTGTAGAAAACGTGCGCCTTCTCCCCGCTGCGCAAATAAAACGCCCCTCCGCGAAAAAAGAATGCGCTAATGGCAAAAATTTTGCCTCCAGGTCGGTATTGGGGCTCAGCCGACAAATCGACGACGCGGGCCTCTTCCACCTGTAGCTCATCGTAGGTGAAGTGCTTGCCGTGGGCGCTGTTGCGGATGAGCAGGTGACCCTCTAGCAAGACAAAATCCGTGCGGCGAGCACTCAAATAAAACCAAGTGAAGACCGAAAAAAAGATGATCAGCATTAGCACGTAAGACGAGCCCAAGGCCACGGGCGCGGCGACGCGGGCAACTGGGCCGTCCGGGTCAATGGCCGCGTAGAGCGCGAGGGTCAGCACGCCGAAAAAGGCGGTAGTCACGGCAAAAGACGCGGCCAGCACTTTGCCGAACAGAGCGGCAGACGGCGGATGGATGGGAAAAATGCGCGGTTCCATGTCAACTCGCTCTGAGCAGCATCAGGCCCCCGGCAATGGCGAGGATGCCAATGGTCTTAACAGCCGTGAGCCGTTCCTTGAGGAAGATCCAGCCCAACAGTGCGCCGATTACCACCGACGACTCGCGCGCGGCAATGATATAGCTGACCGGCCCTTGGGTATAGGCGTACAGTATCAGCAAATAGGTCGCCAGTGAGCCTGCACCAATCAAGACAATATACCCGTAGAA
Source organism: Candidatus Latescibacterota bacterium (assembly GCA_965116675.1). Classification (GTDB taxonomy): domain Bacteria; phylum Latescibacterota; class UBA2968; order UBA8231; family UBA8231. Next base: position 2,786,793 of record OZ220721.1, on the reverse strand, counting down.
GTCGCGAACCGTCGTCAGCAGTTCCATGCCGTATCGGCGCACCACAAAGGGCATGCGCATGAGGGTGGCGATGATCCACATGCCGCAGATGTAGTAAATCGGTTGCACGTATCCTACGCCTACTTTGTCGATCAGCGAATAACAGACAATCGTCAGCCCCACGCCCAAGGCCAGTTGCAAGCCCCGCGCCTGGAGCTTGAGGGCCGGGGCACCAACGCAAAGAATCCCCGCGAAAACTAGGGCAATCCCGCCTGCGCCCAACAGCGAAATGTCCTCGCCCAAGCTGAGATAGGCCACAAAAGCCGTCAGCCCCACACCCGAGCCGCGCGCGATCGGATACACCGTCGAGATTTCGCCGTGCTCGTACGCCCGCGCCAGCAGGGCGAAGTACAGCCCGTGAAAAATGCCCGTAGCCAGCAAGCAGAGGCCGGCTGGCCACGACAGGATCAACGGCGTACCCTGCCACCACATATAAGCGCACAGCGGCATTATGAACAGGATACCAGAGGCAAAGGAGAGCCAGAGCACAGCCACATTGCCAGCGACCTTGTAGGCAGCGAAATTCCACAAGGCGTGGCCGATGGCCGCCGCCAACACGAGCCCCCAGACATCGGCGTTCATTTTATTATAAAGTCAATTCGGGTGAATTGGGCCGGTTGACCATAGCGAGATTGAACCCTCGCGTCAAATGATCAATATTCTAAGGATGCTATTAATGACGGACACACCTACTTTCGCAGAGGTAGAAGAGGCCGCGGCGTTTATCAGCCCACATCTCGCGCCGACGCCGCTCGTCCACTGCTATAAGCTCTCGCAAATGCTGGGCTGCGAATACCACGCCAAGTGCGAGAATTTGCAGCCCGTGGGAGCCTTTAAGGTGCGCGGTGGCGTCAACCTCATTGGGCGTTTATCCCCTGCCGAGCGGCAGCGGGGCGTCATCAGCGCGAGCACCGGCAATCACGGCCAGTCGCTGGCGTACGCCGGTCAGCTCTTTGACACGCCAGTGATCATCTACGGACCGGAGCGCGCCAGCAACCCGGCCAAAGTCGCGGCCATGCGCGCCCTCGGCGCAGAAGTCCGCCTCTTTGGCCGCGACTTCGACGAGGCGCGCGAGGAAGTCGAGCGCGAAGCGCGCCGCACAGGCTGCCGCTACGTGCACTCGGCCAACGAGCCGTTGCTGATCGCTGGCGTGGGCACCATGGGCTTGGAGATTTTTGCCGACCTGCCCGATGCGGAAGTGCTGATTGTACCCGTAGGCGGCGGCAGCGGCATCTGCGGTATCTCGCTCGTCGCCCGCCACCTAAATCCATCTGTCGAGATTATCGGCGTACAAAGCGAGAGCGCTCCCGTCTGCCACCGGGCCTGGCAACAGCGGCGGCTCGACGTGGAGGCCCCCATGGCCACGCGGCACGAGGGGCTAGCCACGCGCGTGCCCTTTGCGATGACCTCGCACATGATGTGGGAACTCGTCGATCGCTTTGAACTCGTCACCGACGAAGAGATCGACGCGGCCATTGGCCTGTTGGCGCGGGAGGCCAAGCTGGTAGCCGAAGGAGCCGGAGCCGCATCACTAGCCGCAGCCCTGAAAATCCGCGAGTCCTTGGCCGGCAAAAAGGTAGTCGGCATCCTCAGCGGCGGGAACGCACCCGCCGACCACTTAGCGAGGGTTTTGCAAAATGGCTAAACAACTCAAGCGCAAAAAGAGCCGTCGCCGGGGTGCCACCGCGCGCGCCAACGCCGAGTTGGGCGCGCACATGGCATCGCTGGGCCTAGAGGCCATTGAAGCCTATAAGGTCTGGTGCCGCCAGCACGGATTTAGCGCGGCCCTGAGCAAGACTTGGCAGGAGCGGCGACAAGAGCGCGCCGCGCACCAACGCGACCAACAGGCCGCCCAAGCCGAAAACGCCCTGCACCAACACGTCGCTCAACTGGGGCTAGACGGAGTAGCTGCCTACCAGACGTGGTGTCGGCAGCAGGGACTCGGCGACGCCATCCACAAAAGCGACGCCCAGCGCAGCAAGGAACTCAAGCTCCACCAGCAGATCCAGAGCACCCAAGCCCTGCACAAGGGCCGCAAGCACAGCCGTCGCACCAAAGACATCATTCACCAGCTTTGGGCCGGAGCCATCGCCGAGGAAGAGCTGCGCACCGAGGTCTTGCGCCTGATCCATCGGGCCTTTGTCGGATTGGTAGGAGAGCAGCGGGCGCAGCTACGGGATTTGCTTTTGCACGTAGAAAAGCGAGCACCCAACCTGCTCGACGTGCGGCCAGCCCTCCATCGCTTGGGGCGAGTGGAGGGTAACACCTTCGCCGAGTCCCTCGGCGCGTTGGCGCGGCACAGCGACGCTTGGCAGCAGTCGCCGTCCGAGTGGAAGCCAGACAGCCGCAATCCCCGGCGGCAATTCGCCGCGCTGGTCCGATTCCTATTGGCCCGCTACGACGTGCCGACTTGCCTAGATTCGGCGTGGTTCGGCGGCTGGGATCAAGAAGCCCAACGCCAGCAAGGGTGGTTCGTCCACGTGGGCAGCGGGCAGAACATCCGCACGGCCGACCTGCCGCTCGTGCTCTCCAAGCGCATGGCTCACGTCTTCGCCGAGGCCCCAAGCGAACTGACGGCGACCGAGGCCCTGCGCTGGGCGCAAGTGGTGGGTCAAGGAGGCAGCGAGATGCTGGCGCAGGCCGTAATAGCCACGGAATTGGGTCGCAGTTTTGCCGACGAATCCTTCTGGAGCACAGTCGTGCTCTTCTTCGTCGAAAACCCCATGCTCGACCCGGATATGGTGGGTCCAATCGTCGATTATATTAACCACCAGAAATTCGTCCCCACAGAGGAAGGCGATCCACCGCAACCCAACTACACCATGAAGGGACGCAGCGCAGTCAAGCTCCTGAGCCAAGTCGAGGAATGGCACGAGCGCTTAGCTCGCGACAACCGCCAGCCCGGCGGGAGTTGGGAATCGTCGGGCATAGCGGGCTTTGAGTGGATGGACGACAAAGAAGAAGGGCTGCGTTGGACCATCCAAGAACTGACTTCTAAAAGAGATCTCACGCTTGAAGGACGGGCGATGAACCACTGCGTCGCCTCCTACGTGCCCAACTGCCGACGGGGCAGCAAGTCGGTATGGTCCATGCAGGTCGATGCAGAGGGCCACAGTGCCCGCGTGGTAACGATCGCCGTGCACAATCCGAGCCGCAACATCGTCGAGGTGCGTGGGCGCTTCAACGCCGTGCCACGACAGTCGGGAAAAAATCCAAAAAACAAGACATTGGAACGGCCTTATCGAGAGCTGCTGGCGCGCTCTGGCGCCGTGTTGCGGAAGTGGATTGAGGCCGAGGAGTTAGGGCGGACGACGCGGGCGTATTAGGGAGGCGTAAGTTGCATCTGGAGTGGCATTGACGCGCAAGTTGCTCTTTTGGGGCGCTAGGATTCGCTCAGGATACGCCTTGATCTCGATTATTCCAAGCGTTCTTCGCTCACGATTCCGGGTCGCGGTCTTGGCCATCATCGTTTGTTTTGCCAGTCATCTCCACCTCCGCCAACCGCCGTCGGACCTGCTGACGTAACGCTTCCAAACGCTGGACTGCATCTTCTCGGTTGATTGGAGCCGATTCGGATTCCATGGCGTCGTAACGCAACTGAACCGCGTAAGCCGTGTACTCGTTGAGATCGCGAAATTGTGCGGCGGCAGGCGTCTTCTCCTGCAAGAGCGTCAGAAGGCGGGCGAGGTTGTGAGTCAGGGGATATGGCTCGCTCCACAAGACGAGCCAAGCCTTCAGAAATTTCTCGGCGGCCTGTTGGACGTGGAAACCGACGATCTCATCGGCAAAGACTGAAGTATCCTCCATTCCGCGGAGTGCCGAAAGATCCCGGTCCCCGGCATCCATGAGGGTACGAGCCTCATCAAGCTCGCTCATAGAGCACCGTTCCCTCTCGTAATGCGCGGGCAAGGACATGGTTGACTGAGTCGCGCCAGTGGTCAACCTCGTCGCGGCTATAAAGCAAGATGTCTGTCAAAGCGTCGAAACCGGCCACCGCTTCGTAAACCCGGGCGGCCTCTAAACGTCGGCTCCGAGTCTTCCCAAACGGCTCGGCCTCCACCACCACTAGATCCACATCCGAATCTTCCCGCGCGTCGCCCCGAGCGAGAGAGCCGAAGAGGATCACCTGCTCGGGATCAACCTCGGCGACGATGGCCTGGACCATCTGGTCAAGGAGTTTGTCGGTGACAGGTACCATTCCCTTGGTAGTGGGATCTTTTTGCTCATTAGGCGTCATTGGATTCGTCCGACGAGTAGAAAAAAATGATGTCTACATGCTCGTCCAGCCGCGTCGTCGAAATGATCGCAGGCGTCCTCATTCTCGAGTATCCGGCTCTATGCGTTTCATCATATCTATTTTGTCCACCAGTGCAACATGGCCGTCTTCGTCCTCTTCACTGAACCATTCGGCAATGCGCCCCACTTGCCGGTAACCGGCCTTTTCGTACAAACGGCGGGCAGGGGTGTTATTGGCGAATACAGTCAGGTAAATCTGCTGTAGCTCCATTTTGCGCGCCTCTTCCTCCAAAATTCCCATCAGCGCCGTGCCCAAGCGCCGCCCCTGGTACTCACCGATGATTTTGATTCCCAAAACCCCCATGACCCGGCTGCGGGGAGCCATGCGGCCCTCGCCGATAATGCGTCCATCCACCTCCAGCAAAAGGTGGGAGGCCTGCCCTGTTTCGACTTCGACCATGATCTGGGCTAGGCGTTGGCAGCCGAGGGCGAAATCCGTATCAGCGTGATAGGCCCGCACCCGCTCGCGGTGCAGAATCTGGCACATTTCGACGTACGAGGGTATGTCCTGCCAGCGCGGATAGCGGCACAGCACCTGTCCCCCTTCCAAGGGAATGGCTTTGACGAGTTGACCTTCTTTGAGCATGGCGAAGTAGAGAAAGAGGTTGAGTCCGCTGTTTACCGCTCACTTCCCTTGTGATGGGTACACCAACTCCTTCGTCTAGCCGTGTATCCCGTCCAGTTCGGGTAAGAGTTTAACGCTCTCTTGTTCGTTGGGATCCGTCCGAGCGATCACAGCAGTGCAGGTTTCGGTCTCGCTGGGATTGTAGGGAAGGTGCGGGATGCCGGCGGGGATGTAAATAAAGTCACCGCTATTGATGTCTTCATGCTCCTCCAGCCGCTCGCCATACCACATTATAGCTTGGCCGCTGATGACATAAATAGCGGTCTCGTGGTTTTCGTGCAGGTGGGCCTTGGCTCGTTCTTTAGGCGGTATGTTCAGCAGGTGCATGCAAATCCCCTGAGAGCCGGTGGTCTCAGCGGCGATCCCTGAGACATAGGTGAGCGCCTGTTTGCCTTCGTAGGTTCCTCGGCCGCGAATCACCTTGCAGGTTGGTTTGGGGTGCTCTGACATTGTTCTCCTCTATAAGCTTGGGGTAAAAGGCATTGTTTGCGCATCGAGCGTCAAGCGAGGATCCTGTTGCTTACATCAAATGATAATTATTTGATGCGGTGATGCAAAAAACGGCGTTGCTGCATCAATCTCCGCTCAAGACGCCAGCCCTTGAGCAGGTACGGAACATGTCTCTGTGAATTTATAAAACAAATTTGACATATATCAATATTGTCGTATTTTATTTATAAAACAATTCTGATTTACAACTGGATTTATATTAAAATGAGAAGCACCCCCGAATTCTACATCGGCGCTCCCGTCGACCCGGTGGACCTGCGACTCCGCGAAGCGTTTCTGGCGGAGTTGTGGCAAACGCTGAGCACCGGGCATGTGGTCCTCACGGCACCTCGACGCACCGGCAAGACCAGCGTCATGGATTACTTGCGCGACCATCCGGAGAAGGGATTCTCGGTGGTGGCGATCAACGTTCAGGATCTGACCCATCCGGCCGACTTCTTCCAGGTACTGCTCGATGGATTCCACGATGCGCATCCGGATTTCGTGCGTGACCAACTTGCCGCAGGTTGGGAACTCGTCAGCGGCGTGCTCGGAAAGATCGACGAAATCGGTGCCGGCGGCTTCAAGCTTGGGCTGCGCCAAAGCGATCCCGACTGGCGCACGAACTGGCGTCAGCACGGGGACACGTTTCTCGCCCAAGCTCGTAAAACTGGTGCTCGGATTCTGTTCATCATCGACGAGTTTCCCGACATGCTGCTCAATCTATCCCGCGACGATGAAGGGTTGTTGCGCGAGTTCCTCGCCTGGTTTCGCACCCAGCGACAGAATCCAGCGCCAGCAAGAGATTCGATCCGCTGGCTGGTCGGCGGCTCGGTCAATCTGGCCGGCACGCTCGACGCCCGCGGACTGGTGGATCGCATCAACGACCTTGAAGACATTTCCCTGCCTCTACTCACCGATGGTGACATCGAGACCTTCGTGACGGAGATGCTGGGCGGGCGGGATGTCCCCTTTGACGACGATGTTCCGCAACGACTCATCGCTCGATTGGGCCGTCCCATCCCCTTCTTCATGCAAATAGCGACCCAAGATCTCTACCGGTTGTGGAAACGCGAGCAACGCAAGATCGTCGCGACGGATGTCGATGCCGTCTTCGACGCGATGGTCGTCGGTTCCGCCGCCCGCACCCGACTGCAGCACTTCCATTCGAGGATCAGGCAGTACTACGCGAATCCGAAAGGTTCGATTGCCTACGCCTTGCTGGGACAAATCAGCGTGAGTGATTCGGGGCTGCGGCGCGCAACCCTGTTGCAGGAGACGGAACGCCTGCTGGCAGACCTCGGCGTCACACTCCCAGCGCATGAACGCAGGCAGATGTTCAACCAGTTGTTGCTCGACCTAGAGAACGACTTCTACATCGTCGAGGGCGAGGAGGAGTTCTACGACTTCGCCAGCGGTGTGCTTAAATCGTGGTGGAGGAAATACCATGCCTGAGCCGACCCTCAATTCGAACATCGGCCTGTACCGATCAGGCGTGACCAGCTCGGAGCGCCTGCGCCACACCAGCGTCGCGCGTGAACACCTGCTCGATAACGCCATCGAATCCCTGCGTGGTTCGGTGGGCAGGAAGTCGAAGAACCATCTGCTGTTCATCGGTCCGCGCGGGATCGGCAAGACTCACCTCCTCTCGTGCATTGAAGACGCCGTTCAGTCCGACGAAACGCTGAGCGCAAGTGTTGTAATCGTCCGGTTCCCAGAGGAATCGAACCGAACGCTGTCCTTCGCCGATTTCCTGATCGGCATGTGTGGGATATTGAAAGAGGTTCTCGAAGACGAACCGCTGTGGACGGAGCTGTTCGCTGAGGTAGAAACCGAAGAAGACGACGCCAAGGTTGCCGACACGCTGGTGCCCGCAATCCGCGAAGAGAATCGCCGGCGTGGCCGAACCCTGCTCGTTATGCTCGAAAACCTGGGCGAGGTCCTTACTCGGCAAATTCGCGACCAGAGCGATGTCGCCGCCCTGCGCAAATTTCTCATGGCCGACAACGGCTGCCTGCTGCTGGCCACCGCACCGCTTCATTTCGACGGCATCACCGATGTGGGACAGCCGTTCTATGACTTCTTCGACGTTCAGATCCTGGAGAACCTGAGCTTCGAAGACACGGTTGAAGTCATCCGCCTGAATCTCGAATGTGAAGACCGCACGGACATTCTCGAAACCCTGGAGACCATGCGTCCTCGCCTGCAAGCGCTCTATCGCATGACGGGGGGAAACCCGAGGCTGACGATGATGCTCTACGAGTTGATCGCCCACGAGTCGGTCACCAGCGTGCAGGATCAATTCCACCTGCTGCTCGACCGGATCTCGCCGTTCTATCAGGGACGATTGAACGATCTGCCACCCGGCCAGCGCGCGTTGCTGGAGTGTCTAGCGAGCATGCGCGACCAAGAGAAGACCCCGGCCGCCATTGCCGGGCGCATGCGCATGAGCCAGCAGGAGACTTCGTCGCTTCTCAAGCGTCTCACCGATGCCCACTACCTCCGCGCCGACCAGCACCCACAAGACCGGCGTTCGCGCCTCTACACGATTCGCGAGGGATTCTTCGACATCTGGCTCGCGATGAATCTTTCCCGCGCCGCACGCAAGCGCATGCCGTTCCTGCTCGACTTCTTCAGCCTCTTCTACCCGAGCATCGCGGCCCGCGACGAAAAGCGACGCCAATTGTGCGCAAGGCTTCTCAAAGAGGGCAGTGCCGATGCGGAAAAGGCCCTCGACTACTTGAGTGGAGTCGGCGACGAAGGGGAGCGAGCGACTGCGAAGTTCGACATGGCCAGAATCTTTGCCCGTCGTGGAGATGTCGAGCAGATGTCGAGCTACGTGCTGGAAGCCGCGCCCCTAGCGGGAGACGGCGTGAGCCGGTCGATTGCCCGCATCGTCTCAAGCGCTCCGTCCGCTCCCGACTATCTCTCCGAAATCGAGGAGATGATCGCGGCTTGGGAGATGCACCGGAGCGGCGAGTTCGAGGAATTCGCTCACCGGCTCGCGGAGATGGGGGAAAAGCTGACTCTGCGTACGTTCTCCGAGACCAGACTGGCCTTTCTGCGGGATACGATGGAAAGTGTGGGCGATTCCGAGGTGCGAATCGCGCAGCGTCTAAGAATTGCTGAGGTGCTGATGGATCTTGCCCGCTGGAAGGAGTCCGAGGAGCAGCAGCGTCATGCACTTACCGAGGCGACGGCACTCGCCCATGCGACGCTTGTCGCATGGGCTTTGAACGACCTCGCGCAACTGCTGGAGCGCACCAACCGACTCGAAGAGGCCGAGCCGCTGATGTGGCGGGCGCTGGAGATCAACAAGGCCGCCTTCGGTGAGCAACACCCAACCGTGGCGACTCGTTTGAACAACCTAGCGGCTCTGCTTCGGGACACCAACCGCATCGAGGAAGCCGAACCGCTGATGCGACGGGCACTGGAGATCAACAAGGCCGCCTTCGGCGAGCAGCACCCAACCGTGGCGATCCACTTGAACAATTTGGCGACGCTGCTCCGGGACACCAACCGACTCGGCGAGGCCGAGCCCCTGATGCGACGGGCGCTGGAGATCGACAAGGCCGCCTTCGGCGAGCAGCACCCAACCGTGGCGATCCACTTGAACAATTTGGCGACGCTGCTCCGGGACACCAACCGACTCGGCGAGGCCGAGCCCCTGATGCGACGGGCGCTGGAGATCGACAAGGCCGCCTTTGGCGAGCAGCACCCAACCGTGGCGATCCGCTTGAACAACCTAGCGGCTCTGCTTCGGGACACCAACCGGATCGAGGAAGCCGAACCGCTGATACGGCGGGCGCTGGAGATCAACAAGGCCGCCTTTGGCGAGCAGCACCCAACCGTGGCGATCCGCTTGAACAACCTAGCGGCTCTGCTTCGGGACACCAACCGGATCGAGGAAGCCGAACCGCTGATACGGCGGGCGCTGGAGATTGACAAGGCCGCCTTCGGTGAACAGCACCCAACCGTGGCGATCCGCTTGAACAATTTGGCGACGCTGCTACAGGCCACTCACCGGATCGAGGAAGCCGAGCCACTGATGCGGCGATCTCTGGAAATCTTCGACACCGTTCGTCGCCAGACCGGGCACGAGCACCCGCACTTCCAACAGGCGAACGAGAACTACCAAGCCCTTCAGCGGGCCATGGGGTCCAATGAGCCGGATTGATTACAGATCTAAGACGCCAGCCCGTCGAGCAGGTACTGCTGTATCCGGTCGAGTTCCTCGTGGCTGGTGATCTTCTGCCCCTCGGCATCGACGATGTAGAAGGAATCTTGCGCCCGCGCCGCCACCGTGTTGATAATGGCGCGGTGGATGTCGAGATCCAATTCGTCCAGCAGGTACGCGATCCTGTACAGCAGGCCCACGGTGTCTTGGGCTTCGATATCGACGACCGTGTAGCGGGCCGAAATGTGATTGTCAAACGCAATGCGAGGCGGCTGGTCGTACTGTCGCTGCCGGCGGCGGCGGTCCCAACTGCTGCTGTACTTCGCTATCAACTCGCGGGCCTTGAGCCGCAGCGAAATAACCTCGGCCACCCGCTCGCGCATGCGCTCCTTCTTCCAGTCGGGTAGCGCCGGACTGCCGTCGATGTTGGTCACCTGAAAAATGTCGAGTACCACGTCGTCGGCGCGGGTATTGACATCCGCGCGGAGGATGTTGATGTCGTTGACGGCCAAGGCACCGCAGATTTTGGCCATGAGTTGGCGCTGGTCGCGGGTGCAGACGACGACCTCAGTGTGCCCCTCGTGCTCGATGAATTCCAAGACAAAAGGCTGCTCCCGGCTCAGGCGGGCGATCATCTCTAGATGCACCTTAATCTGCGTGCGGTTGTAGGCCACCAAATAGCTGGGGGGTAGCTGATCGATGTGCTCTTGGAACTGGACGACGCGCTGGGCCGGCCAATGGCCCTCGATGTGATCGAGGTGCTCGTCGAGTTTCTGACGCGCGCGCTGTTTGGCCGCTAGGGCCTCCCGGTCTGAGTGCAGTTGCTCGGCCGTCTTGTAGTACAATTCCCACAGCAAGGCCCCTTGCCAATCGGTCCACGCGTCGGGCGCAACCGCCGACAGGTCGGCGTATGAAACCAAGTAGAGCGCGCGCAGCCATTCTGCGTTGGCGAACAGCCCGGCAAACTCGGCGACCATCTCGTAGTCGTCGAGATTGCGCCGCCTAGAGATCAGCACCATGTCTTGGTGGTGCTCCACGAGGAAGCACAGCATGGACCGCTCTTCTTGGTCCAGCCCCAGCCGCTCGCTCAACTCCTCGGTCATCTCAATGCCGCGCGCGATGTGGTCGTCGCGCTTCCACTTGCCCACGTCGTGCAAGAGCACCGCGAAGAACAGCAGATCGCGGCGCGTGCATTGGGCGAGGATCGCCGACATGGCTCCCTCCTGCTGACCAAGAGCTTCCAAATTTTCCAGCGCGACCAGCGTGTGCTCATCGACCGTGTAGATGTGGTAAATGTCGTATTGGACCAAGCAGGTCAGCCGCTCGAACTCGGGCAAGTACGCGCCTAAGACGCCCAAGTCGTGCATGCGCCGGAGGGTGCGCGCCGTGTGGTATTTGCGCTTGAGTATCCTGAGGAACAAGTCGCGGGCTTCAGGCAGGCGTCTGAAACCGTCGTTGATCAGCGGCAGACTGGTGCGCACCGCGCTCTGCGCCTGATCGCTCAACTCCAAGTTCTTGGTCTGGGCCGTGAGAAAAATTTTTAGTAGGCGCAGAGGGTCGGCGGCAAAGTACGCTTCGCCATCGGCGAGGACGATCTCTCCTTCTATCGCGGCCACCCCGCGCTCTAGATACATGCTGCGGCTGGTGTTGCGCGGCTTGCGCGTCAATTGCTGGAAGGCGCGTTCTACTAGATGGTGCACGGTGCGTGCATGTAGGTAGTACTCGCGCATAAAGCACTCGACCGCCAACTCTTGGTCTTGGTCTTCATAGCCCAAGGCGGCCGCGATCTGCGGCTTGAGATCGTGCTCTAGCACATCGCGCTTGCGGCCCACGGCAAAGTGGAGCGCGTGCCGCACCCGCCAGAGAAAGGCGCGGCTGTGGGCGAGACTCTTGCTGCTGCCATCGAGATACTGGGCGTACAAATCGCCGTACTCGGGCGCTTTGACCTTGGCCTTGAGCGCCCACTCGAACATCTGTATCTCGCGCAAGCCCCCAGGGCTCTCCTTGACATTCGGCTCTAAAAGCTGGACCGATTGCCGCGCTTCGCGTTGCTGCTGGCGCAGCCGATTCAGCTCGACGACCGTGCGCTTGGGAACGCGCTTGTAGAGCCGCTTTTGGAACTGGGCGAAAAGCGCAGCGTCGCCGGCTAGCAGGCGGCCGTCCATCATCGCCGTGCGCGATTCCAGATCTTCGCGCACCGCCCTGACTACATCGTCCAGCGTGCGACTGCTGTGCCCCACCTCAAACCCCAAGTCCCACAGCGGATTGAATACGCCGGCGACGACGGCGGGCACTTTGTCTTGGCTCTTGGCGAACAGGAACAGTAAGTCAACGTCAGAGTGCGGTGCCATTTCGCAGCGGCCGTATCCGCCCAGCGCCACCAGCGCATGAGGGCCGGCCGTCTGGGGCATGGCGCTCTGGTAGATAGACAGCACCACCGCGTCCATGGCCTCGGCGATCCGCCGGGCTATGGTCTGCCCATCGGCCCCGGCTTGGTGCTCGGCCTCGATCTGCGCGAGGGCCTCTTGCCACAGCGGCCGCAGGGCCTCTCCCATCGGCGCGGAAGGCATCTCTTTTAGCGAGTCGGCAAATGTCTCTGCAAATCCCATAGCTTTTCCAAATCCAAATCTATTAAATATACGGCGTGGTAGGGGGCGGTTTCAAACCGCCCCCTACCTACGTAACATCATCAAATAATATCCTTGACAGATAGAGATACTGTCTATACTTTTGTTTGACATATAAAACAAACGATTATTAAAGAAAACTTTAGTTCTATTAACAGAATACTTGTAATAGCGATATTACGACTCTTTACCCAATCCATGCGATACTCTCTCAACAAACCTTATCTCCATATTTTGCAGCCACTTATCCTTCTCGCTTTCCTATCCGTGCAGGACGCGAACGCCTCCGCAAAGCCGTCCTTCCATCTAGAAGGCTACGGCGAACTACTCTATTCCCACTTCGATTTTGGCCCCGACCAGAAAAGCGGCCCCCACGGTTCTCCCCCGGACAGCCGCGCCATCATCGACATCACCCGCCTCGCGCTCGAACTAGAAGTCGAGTTGCTCAAAGATACCGAGTTGGAAGCCGAGGTAGAATTTGAGCACGGCGGGGCTGGTGCGGCGCTGGAATTGGAGTTTGAGGAATTCGGCGAGTTTGAGCAAGAAATTGAAAAAGGCGGCGAAGTCGTCGTCGAAGAGCTGGCCGTCGAGCGGACCTTCAGCGATGCCTTCCGCGTCCGCTTGGGGCATTTCTACGTCGCCGTGGGCCACTTGAGCCATCGCTACCATCCCGCCGATTTCTTCGGCTCTCGGCGCTCAGAATCCGAGACTTCCATCATCCCGGCCCTCTGGCACGAGACCGGCGTGGAGGTCTCCGGGGCCTATCGGGGCTGGCGCTACCAACTACAGCTAGTCAATGGCCTAGACGCGACCGGTTTCAGCTCACAAAACTGGATCGTCGGCGGCCACCAAAAGCGCTTTGAGACGATTCAGGCGACCAATATGGCTTGGGTCGCCCGCCTCGATTATGAGTTCGCGCCGCACTGTGTGCTGGGGATTTCTGGCTATCGCGGCGACAGCGCCGACAACCGTCCTAAACCCGATATGGAAGGAATTGACGCGCATGTCTCCATCGTCGATGTGCACGGCAGCCTCGACTGGGGGCGGGTCCGCGCGCGCGGGTTATACCTCTATGGACATCTGCAAAATGCCGCTCTCGTCAGCGCCCGCAACCGCACCCTATCGAACAATCTCGACGTCTTGCGCTCGCCGGTAGCCCGGGAGGCTTATGCGGCTTTCGTCGAAGTCGGCTACGACGTCTTGCCGTGGCTGACCGCTCTCTCGCCCGACCGCTTGGACCTGTTCATCCGCTTGGACGCGTACGACAGCATGGCCGCGGTCCCGGCCGAGACCTTTGACAATCCGCGCTTTGCGCGCCGGGTCTATATCGTTGGCGCGAATTACAACATGGAAGACACCGTGGTGCTCAAAGCCGATTACGCCATGCGGCGGCTGGGTGCCGCCCACTTCAACCCGGAAAATACCCTGAGCTTGGGACTGGGATTTCAGTTTTAAAAAAACCATTCACTGTGAAATCAGGCACTGGTGGAAGTCGCCTGTGCGCTGGATTTCAATCTTGACAAAAGGGAGCTACCCTTATGAAAACCACACTCTTGCGATTGGGGCTCGGACTAAGCGCTTGCAGCCTGCTGCTGGTTGCCGGCTGCGGCGACGACAGCGACGCGCCCACCGGGTCAGCCGAGGCCGAGTTCGACTTTGGGCCCATCTTGAGCAACTTCACCGACAATGTCGTCATTGCCACGTACGCAGACTTGGACGAGCGGGCCGGCGAACTGCTCGCCGCAATCGAGGCCCTGCGCAGCGATACCACGCCTGAAAACCTCAGTGCTGCTCGCAACGCTTGGGTGGCCACGCGCATCCCTTGGGAAGCCAGCGAGGGATTTCTCTTTGGGCCAGTAGATTTCAACGGCTACGATCCAGCGCTCGACAGTTGGCCGGTCAACCGCACGGACTTGGACGGGGTGTTGGCCAGCGACAACGACTTGACGACCGCGTACGTGAACAGTCTGGACGGAACCCTCAAGGGCTTCCACACCATCGAGTACCTGCTCTTTGACGAAGGTGGCAGCAAGACTGCGGCCGATTTCACCGAGCGCGAGTTCGCCTATCTGATCGCCACGACCCAAGATCTAAAGGCCACTACCGAGGCCCTGCACACGAGTTGGATCTCCTCCGGCGGCAACTTTGGCCAAAAGGTCCGCAATGCCGGCAGTGGTAGCGATGCGTATCCGTCCGCCCAGTCGGCAGTCCAGGAAATGGTCGGCGGCATGATCGGCATCTGCGACGAGGTGGCCAACGGCAAAATCGCCGATCCCTTCGTCGAGCAAGATACCCGCCTCGTCGAATCCCAATTCAGCTTCAATTCTATCGCCGACTTCCAGAACAACCTCCGCAGCGTCCTGCACGTCTATACCGGCGACTATGCGGGCACCGGCGCGGGCTTGGACGAATTCATCCGTCAAGCCGACGCCGACCTCGATCAGCGGCTCAAAGAGGAAATCCAAACGGCCATCGACGAGATCGGCAATATCCAGCAGCCCTTCCGCGACGCCATCGCCTCGGATAGGGACCAAATCGAAACGGCGCAGGCCGCAGTGGCCAAAGTCCAGCAAACCTTGGAGGAAGATATCCTGCCGCTGGTGTTAGGTAATTAACTGATCTATGTACAGGAGGCATTTGGGGCATGAGATGCTTCGCTGCGCTCAGCATGACAAGACCGGAAAGCACCAGCCGCTGTCATGCTGAGCGGAGTGAAACGGAGTCGAAGCATCTCATACCCGAGTCTGTGCATCGCTAATTAAACTCGTCTCTCACAATGAACATTACCCGTACGTCCATACTCTGTATGGGCCTTCTAGCTACACTCACCCACTGCGGCGACGATCGGGGGTTAGATCCGACTCCCGTGGAGGACGACCGCGCTCTATCCGGCGGGGCGGCAACGGTTTTTGACGCCAGTAGTTTGGCGTTTGAAAACCCCATCCCCTCTTTGGACGGGATGGACCTAGACCGCTTCTTGGCCGGAGATGCAGCCTTTGAACAGGTCTTTGTCACCTCGCCGGCCGCAGTGGGGCACGGCTTAGGGCCAGTTTTCAATCAGACCTCGTGCGTGGGCTGCCACGCCCGCGATGGCCGGGGGCGCGAAGGGTTTGGCGAGGTCTCCCCTTTTATCGGCTCCATGCTCATGCGAGTCAGCCTGCCCGGCACCAACCCCGAAGTGCCTGGGGGCCCACAGCCCGTGCCGGGCTTTGGCGAACAGATTGGGGACCGCGCCGTATTCGGGGTTGCACCCGAAGCGCGGATTGACGTCACCTACTTTGAGGAGACCCGCTATTTTGCCGACGGTGCAACATACTCCCTGCGCTTTCCGGTGTACGACGTAGTGGATACCTATCAGCCATTGCCGGCGGACGTCCTGTTCTCGCCGCGCATGGCCCCACCGGTATTTGGCCGCGGCCTGCTAGAAGCCATTCCCAAAGAGACTATTCTGGCGCTGGCCGACCCCGGCGACAGCGATGGCGACGGCATATCCGGCCGCCCCAATCGGGTGTACAACTTCCGCACGCAACAGACTGAATTGGGCCGCTTTGGTCTCAAGGCCAACAATCCCGATCTGTTGCAGCAGGTCGCCGGGGCCTACCAACAGGACATGGGGATCACCAGTCCCTATTTCCCCGAGGAGTCCACCGCCGGCCAACCGCAAATGGACGACCACCGAGACGACCCTGAAATCGGCCAAGAGACGCTGGATATCAACACCTTTTACGTGCAAACCTTAGCGGTGCCCGCCCGCCGCAACATCGACGATCCGCAAGCGTTGCGCGGCGAAGAACTTTTTGCGGCGGCCCAGTGCTCGGGGTGCCACATCCCCACTCTGCAGACGGGACACCACGAGATTGCGGCCCTAGCCAACCAGACCATTCATCCCTACACGGATTTGTTGTTGCACGATATGGGGGAAGAGTTGGCCGACGACCGTCCCGATTTTGAGGCCGATGGCCGCGAATGGCGCACACCGCCGCTGTGGGGCATTGGCCTGACGGCAACAGTCAACGGCATCCCAGCGTATCTGCACGATGGCCGGGCGCGCACGCTGATGGAAGCTATCATGTTCCACGGCGGCGAGGCGGAAACAGCGCGGGAGTTTGTGCGTCAACTAGATCAGAGCGACCGGGACGCGCTCGTGGCCTTTTTGCAGTCCCTGTGATTGCGGTTTACAAGGTAGGGGCGGTTTGAAACCGCCCCCTACCCGGGTGCGTAACAGCAGTACATAAAAAGAGGCTATTGGCTGCGCCTGCCAGCACTTCGCCAATAGCCCGTCGAGAACTCAGCACCAATATGCATCCGAACCGGTGTGCACCGGCCCGGGCATATCCGAGCTTTTTTTGTTCTCTGTGAGGAACATAATGACTGACGCCCATGCGGTCAAAAAATCTGCAACGAAGAAAAATTGGATCTGGAAATTACTGCTGAGCGGCATCTGCCTAGCGCCTATCAGTCTAAGCGCCGCTCAAATCGAAGGCATCATCACGGACGCCGACTCCGAGTGGCCGCTCGCCCATGCCAACGTCGCAGTCTCCACCGGCAAAGTGGGCACCGTCACCGACTCGCTAGGGCGCTACGAGTTGGAACTGCCGCCGGGCCGCTATCGGGTCGAGGTCAGCATAATCGGCTACGGCACCCAGAGCCGACAGCTAGAACTGCTCGCAGGACAAAACCTGCAACTCGATTTTGCGCTCAAAGTACAAGCCCTGCCCCAAGCGGCCACGCTGATCACGGCGACCGGCAGACCCAAGTCCGCAGCGGCTCTAACCGTGCCGGTGGCAATCGTTCCCCGAGAAGCTATCGAACTGTCCAACGCGGAGAATGTCGCGGGCCTGCTAGAAGATGTGGTCGGACTCAACGTGCATTCCTCGCTGTACGGCTACCTCGGGTCTCCGTCCGGCGTCATGATCCAAGGCATTGATCCCAAGCGCATCCTGATCCTAGTCGATGGCGAGCGAGTAATCGGCGGCCCGGGCGGAGTGATTGATCTGGACAAATTACCCGTCAGCAATGTCGAACGAATCGAAGTAGTGAAGGGGCCTCATTCCGCTCTGTACGGCAGCGAGGCCATGGGCGGCGTGGTCCACATCCTCACCCGCTCCCCTCAGGAGCGAAGCGGCGACGTTCGGTTCAGCTTGGGGTCTGGGGGCTTGACCACTCTCGAAGGCCAAGCAGCCCTGACGCGCGCCAGCCTTTCCGCCTCCCTCACCGCCTCCAGAACGGCCCTCGAAGCCCTCGATCGCTCCCCAGAGGATCCCGACACCGACATCGACGCCTACACCCAGCGCTTCACGCAAGGGAAACTGCGCTGGGAAGCACGGCCCAACCTGTTGCTACAAAGCTCGGCGCGCTGGGTCTCGCAAAACGAGGAGGGGGTTTCCAGCCAGTACTTCGCCCCGCTCGACAAAACCTACGTATGGCGCTATCCCGATCAGATGCAGCGGGTGGACCTCGGGGCCGAGGCCGAGTGGCAGTGGGCTGAAGGAAGCACGGCCAACGCCGACGTCTTCCGCACCTATTTCGACAAGCTGAGTAGAGAGGAACTAATCGGCAGCCGCCAAGTGCGAGACCGATCCACCGACAACGTACTGACGAAGTACCAACTGCGCACCACCCACCTGTTGCGGCGCACGCACATCCTCACGGCCGGATTGAAACACACGCGCGAAGAACTAGAAGTCTCGCTCGAACGTACCCTGCCCTTGGGCGAGCAACAGCACACCGTAGAAGTGCCGGCGTCGCGCGTAGATGTTGCGGAAGCATACATCCAAGACGACTGGCAGGTAGCGGAAAACACCGGCGTCGTGTGGGGTGCCCGCTATCAGTGGCACTCGCGTTACGGGTTCCATCTGACGCCGAAAGTCTCCTTTGCCCAGCGGCTTTCCGAGGGCTTGAGGGTGCGAGCCTCGTACGGCGCTGGATACCGCGCCCCCTCCCTCAAGGAACTCCACTTCATCTTCGACCACAGCAACCTAGGGTATAAGGTGCTGGGCACTCCTTCGCTGAGTCCGGAACGGACCTGGGGGTTGAACGTGGGCGCGGAGTTTGAGCCGGTGGAGGCGTTGGACCTGCGCGTCAATTACTTCCACAACCGCCTGCGCAACCTCATCCAAACCGTGTTCGATCCCACCCAGAGTTCCGGCGCGGTGGCGATCTATGCGTACGACAACGTGGGACGCGCCACAACTCGCGGAATCGAATTCAGCCTAAGTGCCCAGCTCGGCGACCGGCTCGCGGTCAACGGCGGCTACACCTATCTGCGGGCGCGCGATCAAGATGCCCAGCGCGATCTGCCGGGACGACCGCGCCACGCCCTGCGCGTTCGCGCGAAGTGGACAACGCCTTGGGAGGGTCGGCTAGAGATCAAGCTGCGCCGCGACAGCGCAGTATGGGCCGATTCTGAGGGTACCCTGCGATCGCCGGCTGGAGAAGAGTGGGACGTAAACGCGGAGCAGCCCCTGTGGGGACCCATCGCCCTGCGACTGGGCATTGAGAATTTACTCGACAACCGCAGAGACCTAGATAGCCCCGGAGACCTGCGCTCACTGAGAGGCCGGACCGTGCGCGGCGGCCTGCGAGTGCAGTTGTGAGAGCAATAGTTCGACTTCACCATTCACTATCCCAAGGAGGGACACATCATGCAACGCATTCGCTTTACCATCTTCATCTCTTTGCTGTCGGCGCTAAGCACACCAGCCTTTGGCAAATCGACCACTCAGCTCGACAACGGCGATTTCCTCACGGTGATCGACGCCACGGCGGGAGGAGCTTTTACCACGGAGCCCCACGACTTCACTTACTTCAACTTTGAGGACCAAGACGTGGTCGCCCTTACCGATTCCGAGGCAGTGCAATCGGCCGAGTGGCACATCGCCTTCAAGCGCAGCGAGATTCGGCTCAACGGCGGCATCAGCGGCCCGGGCAACGTCATGGGCTTTGATCTCACAGGTACCGAAGACATCGTCGCGGAAAAAGCATTCGACGCAATAACTGCGACGGACATCCCCACTGCTGACGCCTTCATCACCGACGGACCGGCCTACGCCATTAGCGAGTGGTACTCGTACAATTCGTCATCGCACCGCATTGAAATTCCCGGCAACGCCTACGAGTTGCGCACCGCCGACGGCCAGTTCGCCAAGTTCGTCGTCGATGCCATAGAAGGAGCCAGCCGCTCGGACGCCGGCCGCATCACCTTCCGCTGGGTCGTCGCCGACGGCACCGACCTGACGGGCGCGGCGCGCACCGCCACCGTAGATGTGAGCGGGGGCGAGGAGGTGTACTTCAACCTGAATTCCGGAGAACAGGTCGTACCGGCCGATCCAGCCACTTCTCTAGACTGGGACCTCCACTTCTCCGGCTACGTCATTCGCCTCAACGGCGGCATCAGCGGCTCCGGTCAGGGCGGCGCATTCCCCGCCTATCAGACCGATCAAACCTTCGAAGACATCGCCGAGGCCATGGGATTCGGATACTTCGCCGATAAATCAGGCTCGGCCTTCAGCAGCGACACCGGTGAGTGGTATAGCTACGACAGCACCACCCACGTCCTCTCGACGCGGAATCATGTGTATGTCATCGACACCGGCGAGGGGTTCTACAAGATGCAGCTTATCAGCTATTACCGAGAGGTCGAAGGCTCGCCAGTCTCGGGGTTCATCACCTTCCGCTGGCGTCCACTCACAGACGAGCCGGGGACCGCAATCCAGTCTTCGAGTTGGGGCCAACTCAAGGCGCGCCTCTGGGACTCAAACTAAAAATCACAGGAGAAAATCCCCATGCAGCCCATCGCCAGCAATCCACCGATTGCATCCATCTACCGATGTGAACACGGCGGCATCCACTTGATCTGCCAGAACATCAACATCGGCTTGCACCCCGACGAATTCTTCACCCTCAATCGAGAGGTTCAACAAGCTATGAGCCTGATTGAGGCCGGGATCTGGTCCTGTTCCTACCTATCCCTGAGCTGGCACACCACGGTCCTGTGCCTGAGTGCCAGCATCCTGCCGCCCCTAGCCGAGGTCATGCAGGAAGCGGCTGAGGCCATCGAATTAGAAGGCATCAGCACCACGCCAAAAACGGCGTGTCATCCTCGCAGTCCAAGTATAAAAGTCTTTCCTGAATCCCAATTCGTCCTGCGCCAGCCGGTGCCCAACATGGACGACCATCTCAACTAAAGGGAGATCGCATGACTACCACAGCGCCCGACGTCAGAGGCGATTTCAAGCAACTCTGGAATACCTTTCAACGTGACAACCCGAGGGTGCGCATCCGCGACGCAGCCGAACAGCTAGGCGTGAGTGAAGCTGAGTTGCTGGCCACTTCCTGCGGCGAAGGCACAATTCGCCTCCAGGCCGAGTGGCCGCAGTTCATCCAGCGCCTCGAAAGCCTCGGCCCCGTCATGGCCCTCACGCGCAACGCCCACGCAGTACACGAAAAACACGGCGTATTCCGCAATGTCCACATACACGGCCAGATGGGCTTGGTCCTCGATGAAGGCATTGATTTGCGCCTGTTCATGAACCACTGGCGCCTCGGCTTTGCCGTCGAGCAAGAAGGCCGCAAAACCACTCTGCGCGGCTTTCAGTTTTTCAATCAGCACGGCACCGCAGTCCACAAAGTGTACCTTACTGACGAGAGCGACCACGCGGCCTACCAGCAACTAGTCGACGAATTCGCCAGCGACGATCAGTCGCCTGTGCAGTGCGTCTGTCCGACCGTCCCCTCAGTGCCGGACAAGGCCGACGACGCTATCGACGTAGCAGGGCTGGAAACCGCTTGGAACGCCCTTGAAGACACGCACGACTTTCACCGGCTCCTCGCCGAATTCCACGTCGGGCGCGTTCAAGCCCTGCGCTTGGTCAACGACTCACTGGCCTGCCGCGTGGACTCATCTAGTCTGAATGAAGTGCTGCATATCGCGGCCCAAGACCAGATCGCCATCATGGTTTTTGTCGCCAGTCCCGGAGTCATCCAGATCCATTCCGGCCCAATCCACAACGTCAAATCGACCGGCCCTTGGCTCAACATTCTAGACGACGATTTCAACTTGCACGTCAGGGAAGACCACTTGGATTCGGCTTGGGTCGTGCACAACCAACCCGCGACGGCGCAGTCTTCAGTCTGGAGTTGTACGACAGCAAGGGCGAAACCATTGCCCTACTCTTTGCCCGGCGCAAGCAAGGCCAAGCGACAGTGGACGCTTGGAATGCCGCGCTGGACACACTCACGCGAGTATAATCACCATGAAATGGATACTATGCTTAGGACTAATGACCACCCTGTTGGGAACAACAGGCGACTCCGAGGAGATGCCAACCGACACCTCGCGCATCGTCACCCTCGGCGGGACCATCACCGAGATCGTCTTCGCTCTGGGGGCCGGCGAGCGCGTAGTGGGCGTGGACGCCTCCAGTTCCTTCCCCGAGACAGTAAGCCAGTTGCCCAAGGTCGCCTATCACCGCCGCCTCTCGGCCGAGGGCGTGCTCTCGCTGAGACCAACGCTAATCATCACTACCACCGAAGCGGGACCTCCCGAAGCTCTTCAACAGCTCGAGAGCGCCGGAGTAACGGTGCTCGTCCTGCCCCACGAGCCTACGGTAGAGAACGCCATCGCCAAGATCGAACGCATCGCCGCCGCGTTGAACGTCCAAGAGCGTGGCACGGCACTGATCCAAGCTCTCAAAAAGAAGCTGAGTCAGGTACAATCCTCCATTCCACAAACAGCGGCCCAAGCCAAAATTCTCTTTCTCTACGCCCGCGGCCAAGGCACGCTGATGGTCGCCGGCCAAGACACCGCAGCCGATACCATGATCGACCTAGCCGGCGGCACCAACGCCGTTCGGGGCTATAACGGATACAAGCCGCTCACCTCTGAAGCGGCCGTAGCCGCAGCACCCGATCTTATCCTGCTCATGGACAGTGGCCTAGAGAGCATCGGCGGTGCCCAAGGGCTTTGGCAATTACCGGGGCTTGCCCTGACGCCAGCGGGAAAACAAGGCCGCGTTCTGTCGATGGACGGGCTTTTCTTATTGGGATTCGGCCCCCGTTTGGGCCAAGCGGCTCTAGCGTTGAATGAAGCTTTGTACGAAGTCCCACGTAAAACGGAAAACAATGACGTCGATTGAAGCAGCCGACTCTTCCTTGCGTCAAGCCAGTCGCCGCTTGTTGCCCAAGGTTTCAGTCGGTGAAAAAGGCACCCTAGGGTTGATGGCCCTAACAGTCCTGTTAGGACTACTGAGCGTAGTGTGCCTAGGAACGGGTGCCGTTTCCATAGGACCTCGGCAGGTGCTAGCCATACTCGGCAAAGGGCTGGACCTGACCCTGCCTTGGGCTTTTGAGCCTCACCACGAGGCCATCGTCCTGAGCATTCGCCTGCCGCGAATCCTGCTGGGGATACTGATCGGCGGTGGCCTCGCCGTTGCGGGCGCTGCCATGCAGGGCCTTTTCCGCAATCCCCTAGCCGATCCCGGCCTCATCGGCGTTTCCAGTGGCGCGGCAGTCGCTGCGGTGGCGACCATTGTTCTGGGAGCGACTGTGCTGGATTTCGCTACCCAAGCGCTGGGGCCTTTTGCTCTGTCCATCGCCGCTTTTGGCGGTGGTGCCGCCACGACCTTGCTGGTCTATCGCCTGTCGCTAGTCCACGGCACTGTCTCCGTATCCACCATGCTGCTCGCCGGCATTGCCATCAACGCCGTGGCCGGAGCCATCACCGGGGTATTCACTTTCGTGGCAGACGACGCCCAACTCCGCAGCCTGACGTTCTGGAGCATGGGCAGTCTCGGCGGAGCTACTTGGCCGGCGGTGGCTGCGGCTGCACCGTTCATCGGCCTTGCGACCCTAGCGGTGCTGCGCTACGCCCGTCCTCTCAACGCCCTGCTGCTAGGCGAGGCCGAAGCTGGCCACCTCGGCTGCAACGTCGAGCGCCTCAAGCGTTCAGTCGTCCTCTTCGTCGCTCTGTCCGTGGGAGCAGCGGTCGCCGTAGCTGGCATCATCGGCTTTGTCGGTCTGGTCGTGCCCCACTTGCTGAGGCTTACTCTCGGGCCAGACCATCGCTTTCTGCTCCCCGGTGCCGCCCTTTTGGGTGCGAGCCTGCTCTTGGGAGCCGATCTCATCGCCCGCACGTTGGTCGCCCCGGCCGAACTGCCCATCGGCATTGTGACGGCGATCATCGGCGGTCCCTTCTTCATGTACTTGCTGCAGCGCGGGCGGCGCTTGGGGAAATTCTGATGCTCGAAGGACACAATATACACGTAGTCTTGGATGGGAACGTCCTGCTGGAGGATGTGTCTATCCACGTGCGACCCGGCGAAGTGGTGGCTGTCTTGGGACCTAATGGCGCTGGTAAATCCACCCTGTTGAAAGTGTTGTGCGGTGACTTGTCTCCCACCAAGGGAACCGTGTCGATGGAAGGGCGAGTGCTGACGTCTTGGGACAAAAAAGCCAGCGCCCAGATCCGCGCCGTCTTGCCGCAACAATCCAGCCTGAGTTTTCCCTTCCGCGTGCTCGAAGTGGCGCTCATGGGCCGAAGCCCCCATCTGCGCGGCCCTGAAACTCAACGGGATTACGCCATTGCGCGAGCGGCCCTGCAGGAGGCCGGCGTCAATCACCTAGAGGATCGCCTCTACCCAACGCTGTCGGGAGGAGAAGGTCAGCGCGTACATCTCGGACGAGTGCTGGCGCAAATCTGGGAAGCGGTGGACGAGACACCGCGCTATCTGCTGCTAGACGAACCCACGTCCAGTTTAGACCTAGCCCACCAACACCACACCTTGACCGTGGCGCGGGCATTTGCCGAGCGGCAAGTGGGCGTGCTCGTGGTGCTGCACGACCTCAATTTAGCGGCCCAGTACGCCGATCGCGTCCTGCTGCTGAAAGCGGGCCGCGAAGTAGCCACAGGCCCTCCTGAGCAAGTGCTACAAGCCGAGATAATAGAAGCTGTTTACGAAATCCCCATAACGGTCATTCCCCACCCCCACAGCCCCTGTCCACTCGTCGTTCCCGCAGCTAATCTCACCTGACCCTTGCATGCGCTCCCTACGGCAGGTACGAGGTGTAGAACCGGTGCCAGTTCCCGTACATGACGTTGGCGACGTCCTCGCTACCGTAACCGCGGCGCTCGAGAATCGGGACGAGCTTCCCGTAGTCGGCGATGCTGTCGATCTCGAGCGGGGCCCCGTCGATCCCCCCTTGGCCATCGGTGTCGCCGCCGATCCCCGCGTGCCGGGAGTTGCCGGCCAACTGGCAGACGTGGTCGACGTGGTTGGCGATATGCTCGAGGGTCACTTCTTCCCGCGCGTAGTACTCCCGCCGCGAGAAATCTGCGGTGCGGGCCCAGTCGATATCCTGCTTCTCGCGCAGCATCCAGGTGTCCATCGAAGCCCCGACGACGCCGTCCCGCTCGATCACCGCCCTGATCTGCTCGTCGCTGAACTGGCGCTCTCCCGGGGCCAAGGCGCGGCAGTTTTGATGGCTCGCCAGGATCGGGCCGGAGTAATGGTCGAGTGCTTCCCAGAAACTGCGGTCGGCGATGTGCGTCATGTCGAGCAGCATGCCGCAGGCCTCCATCTCCCGCAGCAACTCCGGTCCCAAGGGCAGTAGCCCTCCCTCGGTCCCGGTGCCAGTGCCGTGGGCGTAGCGGCTGCGCCCGTAGTGCGTCAGGCTGACCACGCGCACCCCGTCCTCCCACCACTCCCCTACCTGCCCCGGCGTCAGGATCGGGTCGGCCCCCTCCATGCCGATCAGGAAGCCGACAGGCAGCCGGGAGTCCCCTGCCCGCTGCTCCCACTGCCCGGCGAGCTCGCGCAGTTGGCCAGCGGTGGTGACGACGACCGCTTCTCCGGTGCTCTCCAAGCCGCGGTACAGGGCGAGTTGCCCCTTCCCCGCGGCGTACACCACCTCCTTGCCGCGATACCCCGGCAGGATGCTGTCCTTGCGCATTCGCCGCGCCGCGATCTTCATCAGCGCGCAGTACACCCCTCCTCTGCGCATCTCCGGGAGGCAGCCGAAGGGAATGTTGGAGGGGTTGGCGTCGGCGGCACGCAACTCGTCGAGCGGAAGGGTCAGATCCCTGTTGAGACCGAGGGCACCGTGCGCCATCGGGTAGTCGCCGTCGAAAATCAGCATGACTCTTTCCTTTCGTGGTCGGCAGTTAGCCGTATTAAGCAGTTGAAGACCTCGACAATGGCCTTCATTATAGTTGACCTAGAACCGCGGATTTATACATTCAGTTAAGAATAATAGCACAGTAAAGCCAGTAGGACATTACCATCGCTAAAGTCGGTGGCTTAAACGACTCTATTTGAGCCTTCCTCCTGGTAACCCCTCCCTATTTGACCGTTAAAATTTTCAAGTGAATCAGCCGTTTTTGATTACATCCCACGGCGTTCTTTACGATGCCGATTGTCTTCAGGTGCTTGAGCACATGAAGTCGGAGGTCATTGATACCGTCTTTGCCGATCCTCCATTCAACATCGGGAAGGACTACAAGAATGGCTACAACGACAAGAAGACGAAGTCTGAGTATTTGACTTGGTGCCGGGAATGGATCCTCGAGTGCTGCCGGATTTTAAAGCCAGGTGGCGCGTTTTTCCTCTATGCTACACCGGAACTTGCGGTCCAGTTTGCTCCGATCATGGGAGAACGATTGGACTTCAGGCACTGGATTGCGCTTACCATGAAGGGAACCTACCCACGGGGGAAAAAGCTCTATCCAGCACATTATGCCCTCCTCTACTATACCCGAGGCACACCCCGCGTGTTCAATAAGCTTCGCCTGCCCATCGAAACCTGCCGACATTGCGGTAGGGAAATTCGAGACTACGGCGGCCACCGCAACAAGATGAATCCCGCAGGAGTGAATTTGACGGATTTTTGGACGGACACCTCTCCCAATCGCCATAAAAAGTTTAAGGTTCGGCCAGGGGTGAACGAACTAAAGCTGGTAATTCCCGAACGGGCCATCCTTATTTCAACCGAGCCGGGAGATACTGTCTTTGATCCTTTTGGAGGGGGCGGCTCCACATACCAAGCAGCCGAGAAGCTCCACCGCAACTGGATCGGCACTGAGCTTTATGACTCGGCTCATATTCGCAGGCGCATTGAGGAGAATTATTCGTTCTTCACCGCTCAAGAACCGCGATTTAATTTTGAGGCTTTTTTTGATTATGAAGATCAGCAAAATCCAATTTTACGGCGGCTCGATGGAGAAGGTATGTCGCCTCGGACTGGCACAGCTCTTTCTTGAGCTACAGGAGATCCTCCTTACCACAGAAGTTCTCGTGCTCAATAAGAAGCAAGCGAACGGCGCAGGCCGTGTTCGCGAGATAATCGACGAGCAGTTCGGCAATTACAGCGATTGGGTTCAGTCGAAGACTGGTGATGTGGATTGGGTCAAGAGATTCCGATACAACCAGACTATTTTGTCGAGGATGGGAGTCGAGATTCAGGTTTCAGGCAGAAGCGACCTTCTTGCTCGGGACATCATCCACATCCGTAATAACCTTCAAGACAGCCACATTGATGTCGGTGTGATAGTCGTTCCGTCCGATGACTTTGCATATCTGTTGACCGACCGTGTTGCTAGTTTCAGCTACGCCGTCCGCTACGTCGAGGAGGAATTGCGGGAGGCGCAGTCCTACCCTATTGTGCTGATGGCCGTGGAACATGATGGGTATTCGAATGAGGCTCTTCCGAAGAAGTTGACAAACAGAGGTAAAGACCCAGACGGTCATAACTAGATGAAAGCCGCCCTCGCCCAGTTCATCTTCGAAAGCAACACCTTCGCCCCCGCCCTAGCGGAGATCGACCTCTTCAAGAAAGGGGGCGTCTTCCTCAAAGACGAAGCCCAAGTGCGCGCTTGGGCCACCGGGACCGATTCGCAGATGCACGGCAGCCTAAAGGTGCTGGCCGCAGCCGGCTGGGAAACCGCCCCCTGTTTCACCGCCCTCTGCGGCTCTCCCGCCGGACGCCTGAGCGCCGCCTGCTTCCGCGAGATCAGCAACACCCTGCTCGACCGGGTCGCCGCCGCCATGCCGTTCGACGTCCTCATCCTCCACCTGCACGGAGCCGCGGCCGCCGACGGCGAAGACGATCCCGAGGGGTATCTCCTCGAAAAGGTGCGCACCGATCTCGGCTACCGCGGCCGGTTGGTGCTCTCCCTCGACCTGCACGCCAACTTTACCCGCCGCATGCTACGGCACGCCGACGCGGTCACCGCGTACCGAACCTTCCCCCACATGGACTTCACCGCCACCGGCGAGCGCGCCGCGCGTCTGGCCCTGCATCCAGGCCCCTTCTCCCGTGCCGCGGCCAAGGTGTCCGCCCTGATGCCGCCGACGGACAGCACCCATTTCGCGGGGCACCTGTGCGACCTGCTCACCCGCGCTCGCGAGCTGGAACGGCAACACGAAGACGTCCTCGACGTCTGCATCCTGCCGGTGCAGCCCTGGATGGACATCGACGAAATGGGCTCCTCCGTAGTCGTCACCGCCACCGGAGGCGGCGTCCCCCTCGATGAGCTACACCAGCTCGCCAACGAGTGGTACGCC
Organism: Candidatus Latescibacterota bacterium; assembly: GCA_965116675.1. Taxonomy (GTDB): domain Bacteria; phylum Latescibacterota; class UBA2968; order UBA8231; family UBA8231. Next base: position 2,758,983 of record OZ220721.1, on the reverse strand, counting down.
CAGAGGCATCACTGGAGAAGCCAACTCACCCCCTGGCCGGAGATCCTGCAGAGGCTCCGGCGCAAGGGGTCGGAGCCCTGGGTGCTGGCCGACACCGCGGACGCGACCTCCGGGGGCTCCCCCGGCCACAGCGCCGAGGCCCTGCGACGGCTGTTGCCGCTCCGCGAAGAGCTACCCGGCAAGGTGCTGCTCTGGGTGGTTGACCCGGACACCGTCGCCGCGGCCCGTCGCGGGGCGACCCGCTTCACCACTGGCGACCCGCAGGTCTCTTGGGAAGGGCGCGTGATCTGGACGGGAGAGGGCAACTACAAGACCCGCGGCGGAGCCTACACGGGCCAAACCTTCTCGATGGGGGAAGCCGCAGTCGTCGAGTCGGGGCAGATCCAACTCGTCGCCTGCTCGTACCCAGCGCTGACTCCGGATCCGGCCTTCTACGAATGTGTCGGGCTGCAGCCGGACGCTGCCCTCGCGGTTATGGCCAAGAACATGACCGGGTGGATGGCGGCCTTTGGTGCCCCTTGGGAGCGCGGCCTGCTGTTCGACGGCCCCGGAGTCTGCACCTTGGACTTCGCCTCCATCCCGTTCACGGGAAGCGGCCGCGGGCTCTGGCCCGTCGATCCAGCCCCGGCGAATCCGATAGCGATCTGGGAGCCGGACGCTTCCGGCTGAGCCGGGTGCCGTCCCAATAACGGTCATTCCCCACCCGGTCGTTCAAGGAACCAACCACATCGACATAGTGCCTAGTTTAGAAAGAGGAGTAGGAGAGCATCCATGACGGACGAAATAACTCATTTACGGCAAGAAGTAGAGCAGCTTCGCGCAAAGCTAGAACAGGCGCAGGCGGGTAGAAACGGTTATTACTGGTCTCCCCTGGTCCAACGGGACTGGTTCAACCTACAGCACATTCCCGATACCGGGTTGGACCGCGAGGCCGTCAAGCTGATGGTGGAAAACGCACATGCGCTCGATTTCGATCACCGGCTGAATACCTCTTCCTACGTAAACGTCGCCCTCGAGCAAGAAGAGGAGGCCATCGCCCTCATGGGTCTGCGGGTGAACCTCGCCGATCAGACAGTATATCCCCAGTCGTATAAATTGCACGACGCGACCGTCAACATGATTGCCAACCTATGGCATTGCCCCCAAGACTCGGAGTTCGAAGACTACGGCGTCTTCCCAGGCGCGGGCACCGTCGGCTCCACTGAAGCTTGCCTGCTCGCCGGGCTAGCGCTGAAGTTCCGCTGGCGCCATTGGTACGCCAAGCGCCAAGGGAAAACAGTGGAGCAAATCCTGCACGCACGTCCAAACTTGATCATCACTACCTGTTTTCAGGCGGCGTGGGAAAAATTATTCAAATACATGGATGTCGAACCGAGATTGATTCAGCCGTCAGTGAAAACATTCACTTTGGACCCGGAACAGATTCGCGGGCAGATCGACGATCAGACCATGGGTGTGGTTTGCATCATGGGTAATCACTATGGAGGGCACTACGATCCAGTCCAGGAAGTGAGCGATGTTATCGACCAAGTCAACGCTGAAAGAGGCTATCAGGTCGGCATCCACGTCGATGCCGCATCCGGCGGCTTCATCGCGCCTTTCCAAGACAACCTACCTCCGTGGGACTTCCGCGTCAGCAACGTATTGTCCATATCCTCAAGCGGGCACAAGTACGGCGAATCCATTTGCGGCACGGGTTGGATCGTCTGGCGGCATCGCGCCGACCTGAGTGACCACGTCGCCATTTCCGTGAGCTACCTCGGCGGCAAGGCAGAGTCATATACCTTGAATTTCTCTAGGCCAGCGGCGGGGGTTTACGATCAGTACTACAAGCTGCTGCACTATGGCATGTCTGGTTATCGCCAATGCTGCGACAACATGATGGAGAACGCTCGTTTTCTGCGCGACGGACTGCGGGCGATGACCCACGCCGGCAAACCTCGCTTCACAATGCTCGACCACGGCGACGAGGGATGCCTGCCGGTGGTGACTGCAAGGCTAAATCCAGCAGGCGAGTTGGGCTACGACGATGTTGACCTGCAGCATGTGCTTTCTCAGCATCACTGGTATGTAGGCAGCTATCGAATGCAATTCGAACATCCCCTGTCGGGTGAGCAACTCCCTATTTTTTGCGACGCGGATGCGGAATCGTGTATGTTCCGCATTGTCGTCAAAAGCAACCTCACCCGAGGCATGGCAGAACACTTGCTCGAATCCATTTGCGTGGCTCTCGACTTCCTCGATTCAATCGCGGCAAACGAATCGCCAGAATTCGACATGCACCATCTCCGGCACAAAGACCAACGCCGCTTCACCAACCACTGCTGAGAAGCCGACGGAGCTCATCTCTTTTTATTTTTTGACAGGGCTGCTGCCGTTCCAATCAAAATCGAATATCTGCCTTGAGCCAATCCACAGAGATCGACGTTTATCGCAGGAGGATCAGTTTGCGCGTCTGCTCCCGCCCATTGGCCCTGAGCCGATAGCAATAGACCCCTGAAGCCAGTTCGGCCCCGTGGGTATTGCGTCCTTGCCAAGTGAAGGTGTACGCGCCCGACGGGTACAGCCCTTGGGCCAGCGTTGCGACCTTCTGCCCAGCTATATTGTAAACGGCCAGTTCCACCTCAGCCCTAGCCTCCAAGTCGATGCGGATCACCGTCGATTGGTTAAAGGGATTGGGGAAATTTTGCGCGAGATGGAAAGCCGCCGGCCGGGCGTTTATATGTGCCTCGTGCACAGCGGTATCAATCGGCGGCGTGGCGGCGACCAGAACGAGATCGGCGATATACGCCACTCCCTTCAGACGACCGTAGATTCGCACTGAATCAATCTCGAACGAGGGATCGGCGTCGGATATGCCAAAAGTGGACAGGGGGATTTCCACGGTTTGCCAGCGCTTATCTGCAAGGTCAACTGCTAGTGAATCCCCACCGCCAAGCCCGATCTTCACGGAACGTCCGCCGATGTTGACGCCTAGGCGATTGGTGGGAAAATCCTCTACCGCGTCGGGGCGGAAGGCGAAGCGCAACGCAGTATAGCCGGTCGGGCCGAAAGGGGTCCGCGGCTCGAAGATGGAGACGAAGTTCCCGGACAGGATCAGGCCTTGACGTCCGGTGAAGCGGACGGCCTCGCCCCTCTCCACCAGCGACCAACCCTCGGCTAGGGTCTCCGCGTAAATTTCCAAATCCCGCTCGGGATACAGGTCGTAGGAAAGGTTGTAGGGATAAATGTGGCCTTGGTCGTCAACCAGTTCGACGTGCAGACGATGACGCCCAGTAGGCAGGTCGGGTGGCAGCGGCAGCAAACCGGTAAAGGTGCGGCCTTCAGCGCGGAGCTGCTGTGCGGTGGCCTCGCCGTTGAGGCGGATGCCAACTCGTGCGATGTGCCCAGTGGTGCGGCGCGGCGAGGGAGCGACTGTGGCCTCTATGCCCACGCTCCGGTGGCGGCCGCGGATGGCAACCGGTGGATCGACAGCGACAGCGCGAATGGCGAAGGCCGGCTCATTCAGCCTGAAGGCTTCGATGCCGACCGCGCCGTCGGCCACATAAAGCAGCCCGTCGTCGTGTGGTTGGACGCTCCAAGCGAACCCCGGATAGGTGTGATAGCCGATTTCCACCGGTCGCGCCGGGTCAAGCAGGTCAAAGACGCGCAAGCCCGCCTCGTAATAGGCCCAATACAACAGCCCGTTGTGGACCCAAGGATTGTGCGGACCGAGAATGGGCCCTTGGGGCGGCGGGCCACTGCCGAAAGAGTGGACGACCTGCGGCTGCCGGGGGTCGGCGATATCGACGACATAGAGGCGCCGCTCCCAACCGCCGAATTCTTGGTTGCAGTAAACATAGTCGCCCTCGGCCCAAGCGCTGTGCATGCCTTCGGCGAAGGGAATCGCGGCGAGCATCGTAGGTGCGTCGGGGTCGGTAAGGTCGAGGAGGACCAAGCCAGAAAACAAATCGCTGACGACGGCGAGACGGTCGCGGATGAATACGTCGTGGACCACATTGCTGAAATCACCCTCGTGCTGCCAGAAACCCGAGACCAAGGGCGCAGTCGGGTCGGAGATATCGACAATGCTCAGGCCCGGATTCAGCCCGTGAGCGAGATAGAGGCGATCGCCGTGGAGAAAGAGATTGTGGACGCCTTCCCAGCTTTCTTGGTCAAACCGCGAGAGCTCGACGGGATTGGCTGGCTCGGAGATGTCGAGGATCAACAACCCGAAGCTGGATTCGAAATCCTGTACGCCAATGACGGCTAAGTCGCCCGCGATCTTTATGTCTAGTGCGGGGCCGGGGGTGCGCACTTCGGCTACTTTGCGCATGTTGGCAGGGTCGGAGATATCGACGATATGAACGATGCCGCGAAAGTCGCCCATCAGCGCGTGATCGCCCGCGAGATAGAGGTCAGCGCCGTCGGGGAAGAGGTGAGCGTTTTCGCCTTGGAGAGGGCTAATGAGTGCGATTTCGCCGACGCGTTCCACATTGAGGCTGTCGGGCTCATCAGCAGGCACAAACATGGGCGCGGGATGGCCGGAGGCCGCCGTGGCAATGAGGGCGATCAGCAGTGGCAACAAGGCCCGATCCCCAGCAAAGGTGGACTCTTGGTTGAGCAGTCTTGGTTCTCCTAAGTCTAAGGGTGGCAACAAGGCCCGATCCTCGGCCAGAATGGACTCAACATTGGGACGCTTCTAGGCCGCGGACGTTTCACGGCAATTAGGTCAATGCCTTACTTAAAGTCATCCAAGTACTAGTTGGTGAATGAGGGTTGGTCAATAGGCGACCGGTCCTCGGCGAGTTATCTTCTGTAGTCACTGCAGGTGTGCTGCCAAAAAGTGGCGGTGCTGCTTCAGAGACAGAGCGAAATTTGCAGAGGAGACGACCGTGAAAGCACAACGATTAATTTGCACAGACATCCGGCGGATCGAATTGGCGGAATTTGAACTGCCGCGCGTGCCCGACCACGGCATTTTGGTGCGAAATGACTACACTGCCGTAAGCGTCGGCACTGAAATCTACGGCTACGCACACGGCGGAGAACCGGCGAGTGCGATAACATTTCCGCGCTCTACCGGCTACTGCAACACAGGTGTGGTGCTCGAAGTCGGCAAAGATGTGCAGGGGATACAACTCGGCGACCGCATTGCTGGTCAAGGCAATCACGCAAGCCACGTGGTCCTGACCGGTAATTTCCGCAAAGCACCTGCCGGCGTCTCGCCCAAATCCGCGGCATTCATGGTCATGGGTGCCATTGCCCTGCACGGACATCGAGTGGGCCGCCCCGAATTGGGCGAGGTTGTTGCCATCACCGGCATGGGCATTGTCGGCCAATTGGCCGCGACCTTTGCGCGGTTGGCTGGTGCCCTCCCGGTCATTGCAATCGATCTGGACGATTTCCGCTTGGGCAAAGCTAAGGATCGGGGCGTAGATGTCTGCATCAATCCCAACACCGCAGGAGATGTCGCCGAAATCGTGCGCCAGCATTGCGTAGGCGATGGCGTCGATCTGGTCGTCGAAGCAACCGGCATCCCCGCCGTCTATCCCATGGCGCTGACCCTACCGCGACTGGGGGGCCGCCTAGTCGCGCTGGGGTCTCCGCGCGGCACCGTCGAAGTGAGCTTTCTGCCCGAGGTGCACCAGCGCGAAATCGCGATCCTCGGCGCACATCAGCCCAAAACCCCGGACCATGACCACATCTATTATCCGTGGAACAAAACCAGAGACCGCGATCTGGTCTTGCGTTTGATAGCCGCGGGCAAGTTGCCCATCGAAGATCTGATCACCCACGTCGCCAATCCCGCCGATTGCCAAACCACCTACGACATGCTCGCCAACAATCCACAAGAAGCGTTGGGCGTGGTGTTTGAGTGGAAGTGACCCCTCCTTTATTTGCCCCAACCTTGGCGGTTGGGTACATTGAAACCTTTGTAGACAGGCGTAGGAAATGAGCTACAAATTGGCGTACAGCGGCCTGTTCTGGCGGGCACCCGACCTAGCGCAAGAGCTAGAGGCCCTGCGAACTTTTGGTTGGGACGGCTGGGAGGCGCGGCAACCACTTGACTGGTTGGGCACGCCGCAGCGCGTGCGCCGGCTCTGCGAGGCATCTGGCGTGGAAGTGGCCGCCGTATGCGGCCCAAATGTCGCGCTGGACCTCGACGGGCCGAGCCAACAGATCAACAAGCGGCGCATCGAGTTTGCCGCCGAGCTCGGGGTCGAGACCTTTATGACCAAAGGGCCGGGGCGAGACGGTCGGAACGGTACGGACGCGGAATTGGACCAGATGGCGGCTGCGTACGAAGATCTGGCCACGTACGGCGCAAACTTGGGCGTTGTGGTTACATTTCATCCGCACATCCATCACCTCGTCGATAGCGCCGCAGAGTGGAAGCGCTTCATGGGTCGCCTAGATGCGTGCCGCCTCTGTATGGACATGTCCCACGCCGTGCATTGGGGCTATGACCCGGTCCAAGCCGTGCGCGACTTTGCCGCGCGGATCGCGTACGTGCATCTGCACGATTTCAAAGACGGCCAGACCGTGGAGCTGGGCGAAGGCCCCATGTGCGACTACCCGGCATTTATGGCGGCGTTGCAGGAGGCCGGATACGCCGGCTGGGTCACGGTTTGCCCCGGAGAAGCCGAGCGGCCCGAAACCGAGAAGATGCAAATCAACCGCCAGTACCTGCGCAGCATTGGCTATTAGAATCGCAGAGGAGAAAAAAGTATGAGTCAGATACAGGCGGCGATTATGACCGGCCCCGGCCAGATCGCCGTGCGCTCGTATCCCAAACCCCAGATCGGAGACGACGAAGTCCTATTGAAAATTGAGCGCACTGGCATCTGCGGCAGCGATAAGCACATGTTCGCCGGCCACATGGCCCTGCCGTTTCCAGTGGTACCCGGCCACGAATTAGTGGGCATCGTCGAGGAGATGGGGCCGGCCGCAGCCGATAGCTTGGCCATAGTGGGCGGCCCAGTCGCGGTGGGCGACCGCGTGACGACGACGCCCTCGTCGCGGGCCTGTGGACGGTGCTACTACTGCCTGCACATGCCCCAGCGGCCCACCCTGTGCTCCAACCGCTTTGTGTACGGATTTGTGTCCGCCGATCTCGCTCCCATGCCGCGCGGCGGCTTTGCCGAATATCTGCATTTGACGGGCCATTCGTGGCTCTTCAAGATCCCCGACGACCTGCCTTCGGAACGAGCTGTGCTCACCGAGCCAGCAGCCGTGGCCACCCGCGCTGTAGAGCGCGCCTTGGGCCCGGGTATCCCGCACATTGGCGAAGGACTGGGCCTCGACAAATCCGTGCTGGTCCTCGGAGCTGGCCCCATCGGCCAACTCGTGGTGGCAGTGCTGAGCCACATTGGCACTGACTTGATTATCGCTGGCGACCTGAGCGCGGCCCGGTTGGAACTCGCCCGCGCGATGGGCGCTCATCAAGTGCTTGCGATGGGAGAAGGTGGCCCTGAGCAACGGCAGCTAGCCCTCCAAGACATGACCGCAGGCGTGGGAGCCGATATCGTCATTGAAACAGCCGGCGCGCCCGTGGCCTTCAAGGAATCGCTCGACTTAGTGCGCCGGGGAGGCATCGTCGTAGAGGTCGGGCACTTCACCGATCCAGGGGGCGTGGAGATCCACCCGCACATCGTCTGTTTTAAAGATTTGGACATCCGCGGCATGTGGGCGTATCCTTCCATGCAGTTCAAGACCGCGCTATCTTTCTTGCGCAGCACAGTCGCGCCCTTGGACCGCTTTATCACGCATCGGCTACCGCTGTCCGACATCCGCGAGGGCCTCGACATTACCGGCGGCGAAGCGGCCATGAAGGTAGTGATAGAACCGGGCAATTAATCGTTTGACAGCCGCGTTAGGCTAACCCAAACTTGGGGAAAGAGAAATGGCAATACTACGACCTAAGATCCTCGTCGTCGATGACGAGCCAGATTTAGAGCACCTAGTAAGGCAGCGCATGCGCCGCGAAATTCGCTCGGGCCAGTACAGCTTTATGTTTGCCCAAAACGGCGTTGAAGCCCTAGAAGTGCTAAGCGAAGAGCAAGACATCGACATGGTGCTCTCGGATATCAACATGCCCCGAATGGACGGGCTTACCTTGCTAGAGCAAATTCCCAAGGTAGATCCCAACATCCGCTCGGTCATCGTCTCGGCATACGGCGACATGAAGAACATCCGCACGGCCATGAACCGGGGCGCGTTTGACTTCATCACCAAGCCCATTGACTTCGAGGACATGAAGGTGACCATCCAGCGCACCTTGCACCATCTAGAGCTGTGGCGCGAGGCGCTGGAATCGCGCGACAAACTGGTCGCCCTGCAAAACGAACTCAGCGTGGCCAACAAGATGCAGCAGTCCATCTTGCCCACCAGTTTTCCCACCGGGTCGGGCTTTGAGATCTTCGGCAGCATGAAGCCCGCGCGCGACGTCGGTGGCGACTTCTTCGACGTCTTGTCCCTCGAAGACGGCCGCATCGGCCTCGTCGTCGCCGATGTCTCGGACAAAGGCGTACCGGCGGCCCTGTTTATGATGTCGAGCCGCACCCTGCTGAAAGGCTCGGCCATTGGCCTCGATTCGCCGGGCCAGGTGTTGAGCGAAGTAAATCAACTGCTGCAAGAAGAAAACGACGCCGCCATGTTCGTGACCGTTTTTTACGCGACTTTCGATCCAGAAGACGGTCAGTTGGCCTATGCCAATGGCGGGCACAATACCCCGCTGGTGGTCCACGCCGACGGCAGCTCGACCGTGATTCCGCCGACCGGCGGAATAGCGCTAGGTGTGGTACCAAGTTTCACCTACGAGGAAAGCTCGATATTCCTGCAACCCGGCGACCGCGTCGTCTTGTACACCGATGGCGTCACCGAGGCCGAAAACGACCAAGGCGACCAGTTCGAGCTAGAGCGCCTGTGCGAGATTTTCACCAACGGGACACCTCTGGACGCCCGCGCTACCAACGAGGCGGTTTTTGCGGCGGTCGAGGCCTTTGCCGGCGATGCCCCGCAATTTGACGACGTCACCTGCCTGACGCTTCGCCGCAGTGAGACAGACTAATGAGCGCTCAAAGATCGCTGCTCATAGCGACTGAACTAGACGAACTGCACAAGGTCAACGCCGCTATAGAAGAACTAGCGGAGGAAGAAAACTGGTCGCCAGACGTCACCTTTCAGATTGGGCTAGCCGTTGAGGAGTTAGGGGTCAACATCGTCAACTACGGGCACGATGACGACCAATCCCACGAAATCAAGATCGTCATCTCCTCAGAGGACGAGGCGATCACCATCGAGATCGAGGACGACGGACACGCCTTCAATCCGCTCCTCGACGCTCCAGAGCCAGACTTGGACGCCGAGGTTGAGGATCGCACCGTGGGCGGTCTCGGCATCTACCTCGTGCGCACCATGATGGACGAGGTCCGCTATCAGCGACAGCAAGACAAGAACTGCCTGACCTTGGTCAAGCGGAGGGATAGTTGAGCAACGCGCTTGCTCGATGCGCGGCCGCGCTGCTAGTGGCGAGTACTGTGCTTGGCGAGGAACAGCCCGGCGTCTCTGACCGGAGTATCCTCTTCGGCCAATCCGCCGCCTTTAGCGGGCCAGCTCAGGAGTTGGGCCGGAACATGCGGCTCGGGATGCAGGCGGCCTTCCGCGAGGTGAATGAGCAGGGCGGGGTCCACGGGCGACGACTCGAATTGGTGTCGCTCGACGATGGGTACGAGCCGGAAGCCGCCATCGACAACACCCGCCAGCTAATCGAAGGCGAGCGGGTTTTCGCGCTGATCGGCGCCGTCGGCACCCCAACCTCGCGCGCAGCCGTTCCCATTGCCGAGGACGCTGGCGTCCCCTACATCGCACCCTTCACGGGCAGTAGTTTTCTCCGCGACCCTAAGTGGCACGGCGTGGTCAACCTGCGCGCCTCCTACTATCAGGAAACCGAAGAAATCGTCGCCCGCCTGACCGACGATTTGGGCATTGAACGCATTGCCATAATGTACCAAGACGACTCCTTCGGCCGGGAGGGATTTCGCGGGGTGCGCGGTGCCCTAGTGCGCCGCGAGTTATCGCTCGTAGCGGTCGGCGTGTATCCGCGCAATACCAAGGCGGTAAAAACCGCTCTGCTCGACCTGCGCAGCGGCCAGCCCCAAGCCGTGATTTTGGTCGGGACCTACCAGCCGGTCGCAAGCCTAATCGCTTGGGCGCATGAGACAAATTTTACCCCGATCTTTGCCACCATCTCATTTGTGGGCAGTAAAGCACTAGCGCGGGAACTCGGTCCCACTGGCACTGGAGTTTTAGTCTCGCAGGTCGTGCCCTTCCCAACGGCCACCGAGCCAGCCATCGTCGGCTCGTACCGCCGTGCCCTCACAGCCCACGCCCCAAGAGCAGAGCCTAGCTTTGTCTCGTTCGAGGGCTACCTAGCCGGCCGCTTGGCCATCGCCGCCCTCACTGGCTGCGGTCGGGCAGTCAGCCGCGCCTGCCTATTAGACAACTTGCGCCGCGCCGATGTCGTCGACCTAGAGGGGTTTGAGCTCCGCTATGGGGATGGTGACAATCAGGGCTCGGACGCGGTCTTCCTCACCGTGCTCGACAGCGACGGCCAATACCGCCCCATCCGCTCCTTGAAGGGCGCGACGAAGCCATGATCTCCCTACTGAAACGCCTACTCGCAGCCCGTCACCGCATCGCCTTTCATCTGTACATGGGCATCGGCACGGCCGTGGTCCTCACCATGGTCGCGAGTTTGGTGGCTTGGTTTTCCTTCGACCAAGTCGGCGATGCCCAAAGGCAGGTAAACGAGCGGGCCGTCCCGGAGATAGCTACCGCTTTTGCGGTCGCCCAGCAAAGCGGCACCCTCGCCGCGGCAGCCCCGCGCTTGGTGGCGGCCGAGACGCCGATGGCTTTTATCGAGGTCGCCGACAAAGTTGCCTCCGAGCGAGACGACTTTAAAAAGCAATTGGCCGCCCTGACCCAGCAGGGCGCAGCCGAGCAACGCTTCGCGCGGATTCGCGCTCGCGGCGACACCCTCATCGCCAACATCAACGCGATTGAGGCTTCGGTGTCCAAGCGCTTTGAACTCAGAGAGCGCAGCCGTGGATTGTACAACGACCTAGAAGCACTGCAAAACAAACTGATCGTCATCTTGATTCCGGCTATCGACGATCAACTATTCTACGCAATGACCGGCTACCGCACTCTCGGCGAACCGCCTGCACCCCGCGCCCAGCACCTTTCAGAGGCCGAACTTTCTCTCTATCGCGATCTAACCGAGTTGCAGGAAGGGACCACCACGGCCACGCGGCTGCTGGCCAGTGCCTTCAACTTGTCGGACGCGCGTCTGCTAGAGCCTTTACAGGAGCGCTTCGACTCCACAGTCGGCGGCATCGAGCGGAAACTCGCCGCGCTCGGCGCAGGCCCCTCGCACAGCACGCTTGACCGCCAGACGCCCAAAGTCGGCTTCCGCATCGAGTACGCTTACTTGCACAGCGAGCTAGCCCCGACCTTTGATCGCCTGTTCGACTTGGGCCGCGGGGACGAGAAGATTTTTGCTCTACGCGCCTTGGAGCTCCAGATTGTCGAACAGCAACGAACACTGCTTGATCGCAATCGCGATTTGTCCATTGAACTAGTAGCCGAGGTCGAAGGCCTAGTGAATACGGCCCGTGGGAGCGCGCAGGAAGCCACGCAAACCTCCACCCAAGCCATCTTCACCGGTCGCAAGCTCCTGCTCGCTATTAACGCGATCGGCATCATTGGAGCGATCCTGATCGCTTGGCTGCTCGTCGGTCGGGTGCTACTGCGCCGCCTCGAATTTTTGTCGAACCGAATGCGCCTCATGGCGGGAGGTGACCTAGAGACGAAAATCGAGATGCCCGGGCGCGACGAGGTCGCCGACATGGCCGCGGCCCTCGAAATTTTCCGCCATAACTCTTTGGAGGCCCAGCGGCTCAACTTGGTGGAAAAACTCGCCGCTGACTTGGAAGAGAAAAATGCCACGCTCGAAAAGGTGCTCGCAGATCTGCAGCTAGCGCAGGATCAGATCGTCATGCGCGAAAAACTGGCTGCACTAGGCGAACTGACCGCGGGCGTGGCGCACGAAATCCAGAATCCCTTGAACTTCGTCAAGAACTTCGCGGAAGTCTCGGAGGAACTGTTGGAGGAATTGCAAGAGGTACTAGAAGAAGAAGGCATACAGATAAACGAAGAGCAGCGCGAGCTACTCAACGAGATCAAGAGCGACTTGACCGACAACCTCGGGCGCATCCGCCACCACGGCGATCGCGCCAACCGCATTGTCCGCGACATGCTGCAGATGGGTCGCGGGTCTGGCGAGGCGCGATCCGCGGATATCAACGACCTGCTCGAAGAACACGCTCGCCTCGCTTTCCACAGCGCCCGAGCGACTAATGCGGATTTTCAACTCGACATCAAGGAGGATTTAGACGAGGAGGTGGGAGAGTTAGACGTGGTCCCGCAGGATTTGGCTCGCGTCTTTCTGAACATGGTGAGCAATGCCTGCTACGCCACCAACGAGAAGCGGCACGCTCCAGAGACGGCATCCGACTACGTTCCCACGCTCTGGATCAGCACCCAGCGAACGCCCGATCAAGTAGAAGTCCGCATCCGCGACAATGGGAATGGGATTCCACCGGATGTCGTCGATAAAATTTTTAACCCATTCTTTACAACTAAGCCGACCGATCAGGGAACCGGGCTTGGGCTTGCGCTGTCCAACGACATCGTGCGCGAACACGGGGGCATCATCAAGGTCCACTCCGAGCCTGGCGAATTTACCGAGATGATCATCGAACTGCCCACGGAGCGATCGGCGTCCCTGCAAGCGGACCCAGCCGATTCAGACGCGACCACAACACCCTCTTCAGTTTAATTACGACAGCGCGGCAAGTGCCTCCTCTTCGGAGGCGTGGATCGCAATGATCTTGTCAAAACCGCTGATTTCGAAAATTTCCCGTATCGGCTCCGAAAGCGAGCACAGCGCGAACTGGGCACTGCGCTGCTGGAGCGTTTTGGCAATCAGCAGAAACGTCCGCAGGCCCGCACTGCTGATGTAGTTGATGGCCGCCAAATCGACGAGCACCGCGTTGTTGGCATCGCCGATCGCCGCGCTTAAGGCCTCGTGGAAGTCGCGGGCATTGACCCCGTCGATGCGGCCTTCGGGCTTGGCGATTAATACGCCGTCCTTCTGTTCGGTATTCACTTGATCTCCTGCCTTTCTAAATGGTATGCACCGTTTTTATCTGATTTAAGAATTGTTCCGAATTTGGTCAACGTCATCCTGATCGGGCATGAGCACAAACTCAGGATACGCTTCGATTCCGAGTTCTGCGGTATCCTGGCCGAGTTCTTCAACGATTTGCGACACCCGCACCCCCATTGTTTTGTCTAGAACAAACCACGCGAGCCACGAAGACGCAAACGCGAACGCGCCCACCGCCAACACCCCAAGGAGTTGGACGCCGAAGTTGCCACCGGCTGCAATGCAGACCGCCAAGGTCCCCCAAACGCCAGCGAACAAGTGGGCCGGAATCGCACCGACAACGTCGTCTAGCTTGACGACCTCCAAAAACTTCATCGCGCCGACGCACAACGCACCGCCTATAGCACCAATTACGAGCGACCAGTGGTGATCGACGATATCTGGTCCGGCCGTAATGGAGACGAGGCCGCCGAGCGCGCCGTTGAGGACGCCGAGCAGATCGATGCGTCCTAAGATCGGCCGCGATACGATGAGAGCAGCTATGACACCGGCTGCTGCCGCAAGGTTGGTATTCACGAGCACATGGCTCATGGCGACGGCATCGAGCGCGCTCGACAGCGCGAGCTGCGAGCCGCCATTGAAACCGAACCACCCAAGCCACAAAATGAAGACGCCCAAAGTCACGGCCGGGATGTTGGAAGGCGCCGTGACCTTGACGCTGCCGTCGGCGCGAAATTTTCCGTGTCGCGCCCCGACGACGAGTGCCCCGGCGAGCGCAGCCCAACCCCCGGTCGAATGCACGATGGTAGAGCCGGCGAAATCTTGAAACCCCATGGCACTCAGCCAGCCGCCACCCCAAGTCCAAGCCCCAACAATGGGATAGATGATTACCGTCAACACGACCGTAAAAGCGAGAAACGCCCATAGCTTCACCCGCTCGGCCAGCGTGCCCGATACAATAGAAGCGGTTGTCGCCACAAAGACCATCTGAAAAAACCAGTCCGACATGGTGGCATGGCCGGCCTTTGTCACGTCTGCCGCGGCCGCGGCCTCGCCAGACAACAGCTTGAGCTCATTGTCCGAAGGCCCATATAAAAACTTGAGCGTGCCGATCCAGCCTTCCTGCACATCGGTGTACATGAGGTTGTAGCCCACCAAGTAGTACGTGATCCCGGCAATCGAATAAAGCCCGATGTTCTTGAGGCAAATCATGGAGGCGTTCTTGGTGCGCACGGACCCGGCTTCGAGCATGGTAAAGCCCGCGCACATCCACATTATGAGCACGCCCCAAACGAGAACGAAAAGGTATTGAGAATAAATTGCAGCTCTTCAGCTCGCGGCAAACCCTATTGAGAATATAGGCCCTGGTCGCCCCCATTAGGAGGCCGCAGGCCACAATAAATCCACCCACCCGCAACGCGCTGCCACGCGAGTTTCCAATCATATCGATCTCCCTCCTTTGATCGAGCAGACCCTACTTCAACGGTTTTATACTATAGCCAATCGCCAATCCTCTCGCAATCACCAAATCGCTTTCCAAGCCGCCAAACAACGGGGGTTGAATATCGCTGATTTTTGCAAAAATAAAACGACAAAATCCCTTCGGAATGTTAAAAGTCTTATTGAATACGGTTGCAATTAGCAGGTCCCTACACCCGCCCGTCGAATTCGCGCCCTCTGATCAACATAAAGCGAAATTCGCCGCGCGGCTTTTCGCACTCGGTCATCAGGCGCTGTTCCTCGCTTCCAGCGCCGAGGTACATGGTCTCCGACCGGAGGTAGTGCAGGGCTAGGCCGCGCCGTCGGTTGGGCGTGGGATTGGCACCCGTGCGGTGGAAGTTGAGGCCGTGGTGGAACAAGCAGGAGCCGGCCGGCAATTCCACTGGTATAGGCTCGGGAATCAGGGGATTTTCCAAAAAGCGGGGTTTGTGCGCCGGATTGATAGGCCCCCATTTATGGCTGCCCGGCAGCACGGTCATGCAGCCGTTTTCCACGGTGGCGTCGTCGAGGGCGATCCAGCAGGAGACGTGATCTTGGGGAGCAAACTGCGGCCACGCCACGGAATCTTGGTGCCAGTCGGTGACCGTGCCGTAGTAGCGCGCCTTCATCATCAACTGGTCGCAGTAGAGTTTGATATTGGGGCCGAGCAAGTCCTCGATGACATCGACGATCTCCGCCTTGCGGGCCGCGGCCTCAAAGAGGGGATCGAAGTAGCACAGGTGCGTCATCTTTCGCACCTGATCGAGGGGATCGATCTCAGCGTCCTCTTCCTCGCGGAAGGCGGCTTCCAACTGGACATAGCGCGGCGGCACGTGGTCGGCTTGGCCCCGGGCGATCTGTTCGCTGCGCTGGCGCAGGGCCTGCAATTCGTCGTCGGAGAGGATCCGGTGGTAAGGCAGGTAGCCCTGTTCCTCAAAGTGGGTTTTTTGCGCTTGCGTCAAGGCCATGACTGCTGGACTAGCCCGCCATCTCAGCGCGGATTTCCCGAATCCAATCGACGCTCTGGCGCACTTTGGCCGCCAAACCATCCCAGTCCTTGGCGGCGACGAGTTCCTTGGTAATCAGCTTGGAGCCAGCGCCAACGGCGGCAACGCCGGCCTCAAACCACGCTTCCAAGCTCTCGCGGGTGGCATCGACGCCGCCGGTGGGCATAATCCGAGTCCAAGGACAGGGGCCAAGTACGGATTTGACAAAGGCCGGGCCGCCAACTTCGCTGCCGGGGAACACCTTGACGATCTCGACGCCTAGCTCCTCGGCCTGACCGATCTCGCTGACGGAGCCACAGCCGGGCGAATAGGCAATTTTGCGGCGATTGCACAGGCGGGCGACCTCCTCGTTGAGCAAGGGGCCGACGACGAAGTTCGCGCCGTTGGCAATGTAAAGGGCCGCGGTGGGCGCGTCGCAGATCGAGCCGACGCCCATGATGATGTCGATTTTCTCGGCCATCACGTGACGCACGGTCTCGGTGAAGACGTGGTAGGCCAAATCGCCGCGATTGGTAAATTCAGCACAGCGAGCACCCCCTCGGGCGCAGGCTTCGACAATGTGGATGGTGGTTTCTGGGTCGGCGTTGTAAAAGACCGGGACGATACCCGTGTCGTAGATGGCGTTGAGGACGGCCATCCGGTCGTACTGGGCCATTGTGTCTCCTTATGTGTGGCGGACTGTGTAATTATCGAGCAGCAGAGGCAAAGGGCACGTGCTGCTCGGGGAAATTGCCGTAGCGGTCCTCGCCGCGCACCAAGACGGTCGGATACTTGTTGCCCAGCGAGTTGAGCTCGGGCTGCGCGACGTGCGGGGCCACGTAGCGCAGCGTCAGTCCGCAGCGGCGGCGATTGGAAGTATTGGGGTTGCTGGCGTGGAATACCTGACCATCGTGGATGGATATCTGGCCCGGTGCGAGCACTAAATCGACAGCTTGGCTGTCATCGACGAACTCGTCGGGGATCTCCTGATTGACGCTGAGCAGATTGCCGGCTTTGGCCGACTCGCCGTGGGTGGCAATGCCGTTTTTGTGCGAGCCGGGGATGACTCGCATACAGCCGTTTCCCACGTCGCTGGCATCCACGGCTACCCAAGCAGTGTGGGCCTCGGGCGGCTCTAAGCCCCAATAGGTGACGTCCTGGTGCCAAGCCACAAAGTGCTTGGCCTCTGGGTCGGGGTATTTGCAGAAAAAGTGCGTCGATAGCAGCATAATGTCCTCGCCCATGACTTCCTGCATGGCGTCGAGGATGCGCGGGTCCGTGGCCATCTGCCAGATGAATTCTTCGTCTAAGTGGCGGGCTTGCAGGCCGATCTGGCACTTTTCGCGGCCCTCGCGGGCTTCCAACTCGTCGAAGCAGGCGCGAAAGTGATCGATCTCGCTGGCACTGAACAGGTCAACGCCTGTGAGAAAGCCCTGCTCGGTGTAGGTCTGGGCGGCGTCTTGGGTCATGGTAGCTCCGTTTTTGTAGTGCTGCGGCTTCGTGTATATATTGCACAAATCCCCCGCGCGAAACAAGACTCGATTCGCCGCGTCAACACATGGAGGAAGGCCGCAATGGGTAGTGTGCAAATCAACGAGGACCTGCTATCGGACAGCGCCTATTTTGCCGCAGCAAGTCGGCGCGTAGCGCTAGTAGAAATGTTCGAATTTCGCGACCGGCGGGTCGTATTTGGGGCGGATGCTCTGTCGCAGCTAGCCGACGAGTGCAGCCGCCTCGGCGCGGGCCGAGTGCTGCTCATCCACGATCCGGGCATTGCCCCACTCGTCGATTTAGTCTGCCAAGCCCTCGACGGCTTAGACGTGGTGGGCGCGTACAGCGAGATCGCGCCCAACCCCTCGGTGCAGAGCGTCGATGCCTGCGCACACGCACTGGTAGCCGCGGATTTCGACGTGGCCGTCGCCTTGGGCGGGGGCAGCACCATGGACACGGCCAAGTCCGCGCTCTGCACCGCTGCCAATGGCGGCTCTGTGGCCGATTACTTTGGCTTCGACCTGTACGCAAAACCACCGCTGGCCCCGCTCGTCGGCATCCCGACCACCGCGGGCACGGGCAGCGAGGTCAGCCGGGTGGCCGTAATAGCCGACGCAACCGGCAAGAAGGCCGTGTACAGCAGCTATTTACAGCCCAAGGCCGCGCTGGTGGACCCGCATTTGCACCGAGACCTGCCGCCGGTATTGACCGCAATTACCGGCTTGGATGCCCTCGGGCACGCCCTTGAATGCACGGCTTCCACCAAGAGCAATGCCATCGGCGACGCCGTGGCGCGAGCAGCCCTGACTGCGGGGTGCCCGGCGTACGTACAAGCCGTAGTTCACGGCGATCCAGATGCGCGCTACCAGATGGCGCGCTGTGCCCTGCTCGCCGGGCTGCTGTTGAGCCCCATCAACACTGGGGCCGGTCACGCGCTCGGCTACGGGATCGAAAAGGTCTCCTTTGAGCGCGGCGCACCCGTGCCGCACGGCGCGGCCGTGGCCCTCGTCTTGCCCGGAGTGATGCGGCACAACGCCCCGGCTGTGGCCGACAAATACTACTTTGCCGCAGGAGCCGCCGGGCTGGCGCTAGGTGGCAAGAGCCGTGAGGAAGGGGTCGAGTTGGCCGCGGAGTGGATCGACGAACTGCGGCGACAGCACACCCCCTACGGCTCGCTGAGCGCGGCCGGGATAAGCGCGGCCGACATTCCGCAGATGGTCGCAAGTGCCCTGAGCGTCCAGCGCCTGCTCGAACCCAATCCGGTCGCAGTGGAAGCGGACGACGCGGCCCGCATCTATCAGAACGCACTAAACTAAAGCGAAAGGAAACGCGCGATGGCGTTTGATCCTCAGCTACAGCGGCAAATCATGGGCCGCTTTGCCACCGGTGTCACCGTGGTAACCACCTCCTGCGACGGCCAACTTTGGGGCATGACGGCCAACGCGGTCATGTCGCTTTCCCTGTCGCCGCCGCTGGTAGTGGTCTCGGTTGACAAAAGCGCGTCCATGCACGGCCTGTTGCAAAAAGCCGAGGGCTTTGCCATCAACATCCTCAAACGGGAGCAGGAGGACCTCTCCGTGCGCTTTGCCCAGCGCGGCCCCAAAGACTTTGCGGATCTGGCGACCAAAGTGGCCCAGACCGGCGCGCCGATTTTGGCCGACGCCTTGGCCTATATGGACTGCAAGCTAGTGGACATCGCCGCCGCAGGCGACCACGACATGTTCATCGGCGAATGCCTCGCCGGCGAGGTGGGCGATGGCGCGCCGCTGATCTTCTTCGGCGGGCAATACGCCGAGTTGGCCGATTAGACTGACCCAAGAGAAAGGAATGCTACGATGAGCAAAAAGATCGTCAAAAGCGAAGCCGAGTGGCGGCAAGAACTCACCGAAGAGCAGTACCACGTAACGCGGCAGAAGGGCACCGAACGCGCCTTCACCGGCGAACTCTGCGACAACAAGGAATCGGGCGTCTATCGCTGCGTCTGCTGCGGCAGCGAGCTATTTAGTTCGGAGACCAAGTACGATTCGCGGTCCGGTTGGCCCAGTTTCTGGCAGCCCATCGCCGCGGACAAGATCGCCGAGGAGCGCGACACGAGCCACGGCATGGTGCGCACCGAAGTGCTGTGCAGCCAGTGCGACGCCCACCTCGGCCACGTCTTCCCCGATGGCCCCCAGCCGACTGGCCTGCGCTACTGCATGAACTCAGCGGCGCTCAAATTCGAGCGCGAGCAGGAGTAATCTCAACACTCTAGCACGATCCCCTCGCGCTCAATCCTGCTGAACATCGCCCGGTACTCCTCTGTCCCGTCGTCGTCCCAATACTCGGTCTCGATGGGCGCGGCATAGCTCATGGGCATCAGGCGGTTGCGGTCGGGCCGCACCATGAAAATCGAGTTGGCCGGATCGGCGATGTTGTACATGCGGGTGCCGTTTTTGAAGCGCGATTTGATGATCCACTTTTCTTGTGCAGGCAGCTCTAGCGCTTTCAGCCGCTCCAATTCTTCCCGGTCCAAAGTCAACCCTAGGCCCGGTTTTTCCGGCACTCGCACAAAGCCGTTGATCGGGTCCAGCCGCTCTTCTACCACGTCGCTTTGCCAAACTTCGTAATCGTTGTGGCAGTGGAAGGTGGCCGTGGGCGCGGCGGCCATCATGTGCACGACCATGGCGCGGGTGATGGCACCGCCGACGTTTTGCAGCATAAAGGGCTTGCCCGCCGCGGCAAACAAGCCAGCGCGGCGCATGGCATCGCCAATTTTCGCGTGGCCGAGCATGTAGATATCGGCCGGCTCCATCAGCACCTCATAGGTGGCCCCCAGCGGGAAGTGGTGCAAGACGATGGGCCGCTTGGCCCGCTTGCGCAGGTCGATGTAGCCCTCGATGTCTCCGGGCGGCAACGGGTCCTCAAAGCAACCGGCAATTGGATACTCAGCTAGTCTTTCCACCAGCTCGGGCATGTGGTCGTCCGTGCCGTGCATGGTGAAATCGTAGTGGATTTTGAAGCCGGGCGGTGCGACCGCCTGCATGGCCTCGGTCTGATCAAAGACGTTTTCAAAGGGCGAGAGGTGGTACTTCAGCCACGTGTAGCCCTCTGCCGCGTAGCGGGTTACAGTCTCGGCCATGTGCTCGGGATGGGTCGATACCGTCCAAGCACCCACGGGAACAAACGACCGATACTTCTGGCCGAAGAGCTTATAGACGGGGACGCCAGCGGCCTGCCCCATTAGGTCGTACATGGCCGTGCCCAACCCCAGCGAGGTCTCGTCGCCGATCCAGTCAAAGGGATTGCTACCGATGTACTGGTCGATGGTCTCCTGCGGCTCGGGCCCTCCGCTTTCGCCGAGGCCGATCCGGCCGTCGTCGGTGTGGGCGATGTAGATCGCGCGGCGCGCGGGACCGTAGTAGTGGTTGAGTGGGTAGGCGATCCAATCGTGATATGCGAGTGCGATCTCGTGGACTTCGATTTGGGTAACTTGCATGATCGGACGCCTTTCCGCGCAGGGTCAGGGGAATTTGAGCACGACCTTCAGAGCTTGGTGCGGCTCGGGATCGTCGAAGGCCATGGCAAAGGCTTGCTGGATATCGGCAAAGGGCAGGACGTGGCTAACGATCGGCGCGACGTCGATGCGCCCTTGGACGATCCAGTCGAGGGCCGGCCGGTAGTCGCGGTCGGGATTGGGGCCGATTGAGAAAATCAAGCGCAGCTCTTGGCGCAACAGGTCCAACATCCTGACCGCCATCAAGCCCTCGATGTGGTCCTTGTCCGGGACGCCAAAGCAGATCACCTCGGCGTTGCGGCAACAGAGGTCCGGTACGAGGCCCAGAGTCTCGGCGACACCCACGGCTTCCACTACGAGGCCAGCCATGGCACCACCCGTAATTTCAGCGACCGCGGCGACCGGATCTTGGGATGCCGAGCAAATCGTGTGCGTAGCCCCCATCTGACGGCCCACCTCCAAGCGATAGGGCAGCGGATCGATCGCCATGATGCGGCGCGCACCGAGGTTGCGCAGCACCGCGTTAAACAATAGCCCCACCGGCCCTTGGCCGATCACCACCACATCGCGGTCAATGATGTTGCCCAGCTTGTAGAAGCTGTGGATCACCGTGCCCAAAAGCTGGCTCATCAGCACCTTTTCCTCGGGCAGATCGCCGGGCAGGCGGATGCAGCCGCCATCGTCCTTAGCCAAGACGTATTCTTGAAAAAGCCCACGATCAAACCCCCACAATAGCACCCGTTCCCCCTCCCGATAGCGTCCCGACGGGCAGACTTCGACCACGCCCATGCCTTCGTGTCCAGTGGCCCCGGGAGGCTGCGGATAGCGCTTGTGGGGGCCGCAAAACGGCGGCTTGTCGCTGCCGCAAACCGCGACCCGCTCCATTTTCACCAGCATCCGATCGCCAACCGGCTCGGGCTTGTCCGTCTCGATGATTTCCCACTGACGCGGGGCGACTAGTTGGGCCGCGCGCATATCTTTCCTTTCTGCTCTATCTCTACTAGTCGAAGAAATCGGCGTCTTCTTCGCGCAGATAGCGCCGCGCTTCTTCGGCAATTAAATCGACGCCCATCCCGGGCGCGTCCCAAACGGCGATGTGGCTATCGACCACAATCGGATCGGGCAAGCCCGTGACGATGTCGTACCACCACTCGGGCTGGCCAGTCGGATATTCAAACGCAATGTAGTTTTGCGGCAGCGTCGCTGCGACCTGCACCAAGGCCGCCAAACCCAACAGGCCGTCGAGCACACCGTGGGGAGCCATGAGGATACCGTGCATATCGGCGTATTCGGCCACCCACTTGAGCTCGGCGATGCCACCTATGTCGCAGGGATCCGGGCCGATGACATCCACGGCGCGCTTCTCGATCAGATCCTGAAAGTTGTGCCGCAAGTAGATCTGCTCGCCCGTGTGGATCGGCGTCGAGGTGCTCTGCGTGACCTCGCGGTAGTGATCCGCCGACACGTAGGGCACGTAATCGCCGGTCAGCATGTCCTCTAGCCACGCCACGTTGAGGTCTTCAACCGCTTGGGCGAGGCGGCGCGCATCCGGCACGAGAAAACCCGGGCCCAAGTCCAGCGCCAAGCCAACCTCGTCGCCGCACACTTCCTTCATCGCGCGGATGCAATCGACGATGTAATTGAGGCCGCGTTCGCTCAAGGGGCCGCGATTGGCGTGAAACGGGCCAGCTTGGTGGGTGCCGTAGAAATGTTTGGGCGACTCAGTGATCCCCCCGCCGTGGAAGGCGAGGCCCTGCTTGATGATGCTGAACTTCTGCGGCGCGTCCTTCATCTGCTGCATGTTTTTAGCGTAGTTCTCGGGCGACTGCCCTCCCTCCATGGGGAAGCGCACCGCGCCATTGTACACCCGCACGCGGTCGCGGATCTTGCCGCCGAGCAGCTTGTACACCGGCGCGCCCACGGCCTTGCCGGCAATGTCCCACAGCGCCATTTCAATCGCGCTGACCGCACTGCCCCAAGGCTTGAAGCTGCCCAAGCGCCGGATATTGAGCATCACCCGCTCGACGTCAGTCGGGTCCTGGCCGAGAATGCGGTCTTTGTAAAACAGCACGTGGGGCTTGAGATAGGACTTGCTCGCCTCGATTTCCCCGAGGCCGTAAATGCCTTCGTCGGTATTGATGCGCACGACCGGATTGTTGCCGATGACCGCGCATTTGAGATCCGTGATTTTCATATTTTTCCCTTTTCGTTTCGCCGCCTTAATGATCCTGTCGAGACCGCGTCGAGGTCTTGACCGACCGGTGCGGCGGTCTGCTCTCGCCCATAGTCTCCATGGTCATGAGCTGGATGATGTCGCTGCTGGTGACCGCGCCCAAAAACTTTTCCGAATCCCTTTCCACGACGGGCATGACGGAAAGAGAATTCTCTGACATGCGTTGCAGCACGTCTTCGACTTGCTCATCAGGATAGGCCAATGGGGTTTGGCGGCGTACCACAGCGTCGAGCTGGGTCTTGCCCCAAGCGTCCTTAGGCAGGTAGCGGAGCATCTCCAAGGACACGATCCCGACCAGCGCTTCCCTATCTGCCACGACGTAGTGGGGCTGGTGCGGAACGATCCACTGCTCCGTGAAGTCACGCACTGTGACCGAAGGCGCAGGATGCCGACGCGAGCGGTCCAGAATGTCATCAATCTTGATGTCTTCTAGCGCGAAGCGGACTATGCCCAACGGAATGTCGTCAAGTTGCGCTGGCAGGTCGGTCCTGCGGCTGGCCCGGCTCACCGCGAAGCTGATCACCGACGGCATGAACAAGATGTAGCAGAACATGACCAGCACCAAGAATGAGAAAACCACCTCGTCAATGATTCCAGAATTCCACATAACCAGCAGCAGCGCGATTTCAGCCACTCCCTTACCCATCAGCCCGGTGGCCACGGCGTAGGGAACGGCGAGGCGGGACACGTAAGCGCCGATGAAAGCGCCGGTGAAGTTGCCGAGCAATGGGATCAGCGCCAACCCCGCCATGGCCCCCAGCGGCAAGGTTGCGAAGGTAAAGCTGAAGCTCAATCCGGCGGAAGCAAAGAACAGGGGCACGAAAAACCCCTCGGCCACGCTGCGAATCCCTGGGATGATCTCCCGCTGCACTTGGTAGGGAAGGCTCGACAGCGACGCCCCGAACAGTAAAGCACCCAGTGAGCCGTGGAGTCCCACTGCTTCCGCGCCGTACACTATCAGGAAGAGCATGCCAAGCAGCAAACCCAAGGAGAGTTGCGGCACCTGAATCACCCGCTGCAACAGCGCCACCAATGGCGGCAGCACCCGCGACGACAATACCCAAGTCACCACCGAAAAACCGGCCACTTTGCCCAGCAAAATCAGGATGCCGACCGGCGAAACTTGGTGGGCGTGTTCGCCGATGCTGAAGCCGATCACCAGCAGGGCAATCAACTCGGCGATGATCACCACCGTGAAAATTTGCAGTCCAACCGGCTGTTTTAGGTGTCCGCCGTCTGTCAGCACTTTGGCCACGATGCCCAGACTGGTCATCGACAGCACGCCAGCCAACGCCAGCGACTCGGTGAAATTCAGTTGCAGTCCGAAATCGAAAACTAAATCGGTGGTGACCAGCATCGAAATGCTTAGTGACACGATCACGGACAGTACGGCCGCGAGGAAGTAATGGCCTTTGAGGGACGACATGAAACTGGAAATATCCACTTCGTCCAGGCCGATCAGGAAAAAAAATATGAACACCCCCAGCGCCAAAACCAACTCGAGGTGCAGCGAAGACTCAATCCACCAGACGCCGGTCAGTTCCATGACCGGCCCAAGCAACATACCTGTCGCCGCATAGGCGATGATGGAGTTCAACCGCAGCCGGCGAAAAACGCCCTCGGCCAACTTGGCGACGATGATGAGCATCCCGAGAGTCAGCAGCGATTGGTGCAGTTCATGCGCGTGCTCACCGAATCTAAACAGATCTACTATCTCTTGGAGCGAGAAGCCTTCCATGGTTTTGAGGTTCTCCGTAGGTGCCGTTTGGGGGTCTTTAGTGCGGGCCTTTTAGTTTTTCGACTCCGTGGTATTTGCCGTCCCTACCAATCACGGTCAAGAACACAGCGTCGGATCCCTGATTATCGTCCGGCCCGTATTTGAGCTGCATGCCGTCAATTTCTATGGTGCCGGTATCTCGCACCGCGTGGAGCAGGCACTCTCGACTCAGGTCGGGGCCGCAGGCTTTGAGACCGGCGACGGCGAGGCGTCCGGCCAGATAACCTTCCAACGAAACGAACCCGGGTTCCGCTTGGGGGTCGTACTCGGAGAGGGCGCTGTGGTATCGCGCCACCACGGGGATGTTTTCGTCATCGGGGGGAGGAACTACTTGCGTAACGTACACGCCGGCCCCGTCGGCCCCCAACTCGTTCGCCAAAGCGTTACTCCCCACGAAGGAGACCGTCATGAATACCGGGTCCAGCTCCCGCCGCACCAACTCTATGGTCTTGACCACCGGCATGTAGGAGCCAATCATGATCACCGCTTCTGGATTGGCCGCGGTGATTTTGAGCGCGGCTCCCTTCACAGCGCGGGTGTTGCGTGGGTAGTGCGAGGCCGCTACCGGCTCTAGGCCCCGGCGCTCCAGTGCCAATCGCGTGCCCTCCAGCCCGTTCAAGCCGAAGGAATCATCCTGATAGAGGACGGCAACGCGGGTGATCCCCAAATCCTCGGTGAGCCGCGCCACCATCTCCTCGGTTTCCTGGTAGTACGATGCCCGGACGTTGAGCACATTGTCCAACTCCCGGTCGCGCAAGAACTCAGCCCCCGTGAACGGAGCGAGGAAGGGCACCCCGGCAGCCTGGGCCAGCGGTGATGCAGCGCGGGATGTGGGTGTGCCCACCGCTCCGATCAGCGCGAATACCCTTTCATTCCCAATCAACCGTTGCGTATTGGCAGCGGCAAAGTCGGTTTCATAGCCGTCATCCAACGCCTTGAGCTTCAGTTCGCGGCCATAGACGCCCCCTTCCTGATTGGCCTCGTGGAATGCCGCCTCAATTCCCAAGCGCATCGCCTTGCCCAATTCTTGGGCAGGCCCAGTGAACGCGGCGGATTGACCAAAAAGGACGTGGTCGTCGGAAAACCCGGGGCCCTCGTGGCCTTCTTCCTGCGCTGTTGCCGGGTGCGGCGTATTCATTTCCCTTCCACCGTCATTTGGCTCGGGGGCATCCTGCCCGCCCAGACAGGCCATGCCAAAGGCCGCCAGCAGCAACCCTGCAATCATCACAAGGGGGGTTATCAAGTGAGGTCTGATGTACAGGCGCGGATTCAACTGTTGCCTTTCGCCAATAATTGCCGGTCTAATCTGGCATTTATCCATCCTGCGGGCAATCGCGTCCGCCCCTACTTACCAGGTCCTCCAGTTGCCAGTCGAGCGGGATGCGCATCCGCCCTTCGTTGCGGCGGTCGAAGAGCAGATAGTTTTCGCGCAGCCCGAAGTAGAACAGGTCGCGGGTCAACTCCACGTCCTTTTGGCAGTACTCGGCAATCAAGTCCAGCCGCCCCTCTTTGAACCACCGCAGCGCGTCCAGCCCGTCGGCGCTCTTGGCTGCATCGAGCGTGGCCCGGCCCAGCGAGTCGAGGCTCACGCGGTAGCGCAGTCGCTGGTGGATCTCGCGCAGAATGTCGAGCGTGTTGAGCGTGCGGAAATCGAATGGGCTGTACCCGCGCAAGACCGAATAATCAAAGCCGATGATGTTGAAACCGACGACCAAATCGGCCGCCTGCAAGTGCTCTAAGAGCCGGTCGATGTCTTCCTCAAAATACTTGGTGCAGGCCTGCTCGCGGCTGTCCCACACCACGCCGACCGACATGCCCATCATGTGGGCCTTGTTCCAGCCGCCGACCTCGGCAGCCGAGCGCTGGGTTTCGAGGTCGAACACGACAATGTGCGGGCCTTGTTCTGGCGGTGCGTCCTCCACGCTTTCTTCCTCCTCTTCCCACTCGGCAAAAATCGGCGCGTCCTCTGCGCTCTCGGCTGTGGCCGCGGTGCGCTCAATGGTCCGGCGACCCGTGAGCGCGCCGAGCAAGTGGATTGCGCCAGCCTTGTCGAGGGGGACGTTGCCCGCGCCGCACGTGGGAAAATGGATGCAAGACGGGCAGCCGAGCAGGCAATCGCAGGTCTCGACCATGGAAAGCGTCATGTCTAAGAGGCGGTCGAGCTGGGCAAAGCCCTTTTCCGCCAGACCAATGCCGCCGGGGTGATAGTCGTACACGAAAATCGCGCCCTTGCCGAGCTGGGGGTGCTGGGGATAGCAAATTCCGCCGACATCCGTGCGATCGCACAAGGCCAGCAGCGGGAACAGCGACTTCATGGCGTGTTCAATGGCGTGGATCGAACCCATGTAGTGGTGCTGATGGCGGCTGAGGTCGGCCTTGAAGTGGGCGTCGAGCTCGATCCAGAAGCCAATCGTCTCAAAGTGCTCCACCGGCGACTCCAGCTCGTGTTTGCTGAGCACGACTTGGTCGCCGACGCGGATCTTTTCGTAGCCCACCACCTGCGAACTGACCTTGAGCCGGCCTAGCCGCGCCATAAAGCCCTGCAACGGCCGCGAGCGCAATTCCTCTAAGATCTCGGTGTCCTTTTCCGTGCGGGCGCGGGTGAAGTACGCCACATCCACTTCCTCGGCGTAAATCTGGCCCCGCTCGGGCTTGCGGTCGCCGATCTCGTACTGGCGGCCTCGGTGCAAGTAAATCGCGCCTTTGTAGCACTCGCCGTACACCTGCCCGCCGCTGACCGTGCCAATCTGGTTGTCGCCGCGATCGACGATGTTATACGACTCGCCGATGGTGCGCATGTTGACCAAGCGATGCGGCTGCTTGCGCGCGGCAAACCAAGCGTCGCCCTCGGCGTTCTGCAATAGCATCCCCTCCTCGGTCAGCGCATCAATCGCCTCCTGATAGTTGGGCAGCGCGTACTCGGGTTCGCTAGCGACGAGAGGCAATTCGCGCGCCGCGCACGTGAGGTGATTTTTGAGGATGTACTGATTCGTCGGATCCACTACCGCGTCCTCTAAGTCGCGCGCAAAAAACTCCCCTGGGTGCCGCATGAAATACTGGTCGAGCGCGTCGGGAGACGCGATGAGGAGAATGAGCGACTCGCGGCCAGCGCGGCCCACGCGGCCAGCGCGCTGCCAAGTGTTGATGATCGAACCCGGATAGCCGACCAACACGCAGATGTCCAAGCCGCCGATGTCAATACCCAACTCCAAGGCCGACGTGGCCACCACGCCCATGAGATCGCCGCCGTTGAGTGCCTGCTCGATCTGGCGGCGCTCAGTGGGCAAGTAGCCCGCGCGATACGAAGAAATCCGCTCCCGCAAGTCCGGGCGGCTCTGGGTAGCCCAGCGGTACACCAGTTCGGTGGTGATGCGGGCGCGGGTGAAGACAATCGTGCGGTAGTCCTTGAGCACGCTGGCGCGCAGCAGGTGAGCCGCAAGGGTGTTGGGGCTTTCGCTCGGATTGACGAACACGAAGTGGCGCGCCGCGGCCGGAGCGCCGTGATCCTCAATCGCGTAAAAGGAACGGTTGAGCAACTCGCCCGCCAACTCGCGGGGATTGCCCATCGTCGCCGAACTGGTGATGTACACCGGATCGGCCCCGTAGTGCGCGCAGATGCGGTTCAAGCGGCGAAAAAGGTGCAGCACGTGGGTGCCAAACACGCCGCTGTACGCGTGCAGCTCATCA
The DNA here is from genome assembly GCA_965116675.1 of Candidatus Latescibacterota bacterium. GTDB lineage: Bacteria > Latescibacterota > UBA2968 > UBA8231 > UBA8231. Next base: position 2,730,624 of record OZ220721.1, on the reverse strand, counting down.
ATGACCACGTAGCGCAGGCGGGCGAAAAAACCGGCCCAAGCCTCGTGGAAGGCGAGGATGCCCGAGTGCAGCATGTCCGGCGTGGTAAAGAGCACATGCGGCGGCTTGGTGCGAATTTGCCGGCGGCGATGGGCCGTGGTGTCGCCGTCGTAAATGGCCGCTTGCAGCGTGCCCCCCAAGCCCTGCATCAGGCCGTTTAACTCGTCGAACTGATCCTGCTCCAGCGCCTTGAGCGGGAATATGTAGAGCGCGTGTGCCTCGGGATCGTCGAGCAGCGTGGATAGTACGGGCGCGTTGTACACCAAGGTCTTGCCCGAGGCCGTGGGCGTGGCAATGGCCAAGTGCTGGCCCTCCAGCACTTTTTGGATGCCCTCGGCTTGGTGCGTGTAGAGCGCGGGGATGCGGGCGATTTCGAGGATGCTGGCCATGGCCGGAGGCAGGCCAGCCAAGTCTCGGACTAGGCGCGCCGGGCGCGCGGGCAAAGTCTGATGATGGACGACTTCATTGCCCAAGATGCGGCGTTTGAGAAAGCGGATGTGTTCGGCGATGCTCTCGGCGTCGCAGATCAAGGTCCAATTTCCTGAAGCAGTGTGCGGCGAAGACGAGCGGGGATAACGGGGAGGCAAAGAGAATAGCTAAGCTGCTGGGCTAGGGCAAGGAGGGAGGGAAAACTTAGATGCGCGTCATTTTGAAACCTAGTTAGGAGAATCTACACCGAGGCGCGGCAAATCTTCCTCACTAGCGTATCTTTGATTTCTCTGTGCCGGGGTATCGCAGATCGTCGGCCATCAGAGATATTCCTCCACCATGAGTGTTTTCTGCCTGACGGAGATGCTTCAACAGGTCAATCCGTTTCACACGGTAATCACTAGCTCTTCGCAGTCATCGCCTACAAATCCAAGATTCCTGCCGTCGAGTGCCACTTCCAGGCCACCACCGAACCGGCGAAAGCTGATTCACGCCCTATCGACATGTCCTTGACATCATATGTTGTCAAAGACATATTTCTCATATGAGTTGGACAGTCGAAATCGCCGACGAGTTTGAGCCGGAATTCGACAGTCTGCATGAGGACGTGCAAGCCGAGATCCTAGCGCTGTCGCGTCTGTTGCAGCAGTTCGGGCCGCAACTAGGACGGCCCCGAGCAGACACGCTGAACGGCTCCCAACATGCGAACATGAAGGAGATGCGGTTCAGTGCTGCGGATGGGGAATGGCGTCTAGCGTTTGCCTTCGATCCGGCGCGCAAGGCCATCCTGCTCGTCGCAGGCGACAAGTCTGGAGTCAACGCCAGACGGTTCTACCGTGCGCTCATCCGCAAGGCCGACGAGCGGTTCGACCGGCATTTAGCCCGGCTCGCGAAGAAAGGAGATTAATGATGCCTTTGAACGTGGAAGACAAGATTGCGACGCTGGATCCCGCTCGGCGCCGCAAGGTCGAAAATCGGGCAGCAGAACTCATTGCCGAGGAGATGACTCTGCGCGAACTGCGCAAGGCTCGGCAGCTCACCCAAGCGCGCGTCGCGCACCAACTCGGCATCTCGCAGGACGGCGTCTCGCGGCTCGAGCAACGAAGCGATCTGTTGCTCTCGACGTTGCGCAAGACGGTGGAGGCCATGGGCGGCAGTCTTTCGCTCATCGCTAGATTTCCCGACCGTCCGCCGGTCGAACTGTCAGGCATTGCCGACGGCGATCTCCGCGATTGACGCCCGAGACGACGTGAACTCCGCTCGCATGGGTGTTAAGGCCCTGACTGTCGATGTCTTTGGCACGGTCACCGACTGGTACTCTACCATTGTGCGAGAGGGCGAGCGATTGAGCTGCGACAAGCGGCTTACTGTGGACTGGGCGCGCTTTGCCACGGCTTGGCGCGGTGGTTATGAACCCGCTATGGGGCGCGTGCGGCGCGGCGAATTGCCTTGGACGAAAATAGACGCGCTCCACCGCATGATTCTCGACGGCATTCTGGAAGACTTCTCGATTCCCGAGTTGTCCGAGGACGAGCGGAGTTATTTCAATCGCGTTTGGCACAGGCTGGATCCGTGGCCCGATGTGGTCGGCGGCATGTTGCGGTTGCAGTCCAAATACGTCGTTGCCGCGCTTTCCAATGGCAACATGTCGCTACTGACCAACATGGCCAAGCACGCCGGTATTCCGTGGGACTGTATCTTGTCAGCAGAGCTTGCGCGGCATTACAAACCGGACCGGGAAGTGTACGAGACGGCGGCGCATCTTCTCGATTTGGAGCCGTCTTCAATCCTGATGGTCGCGGCGCATCGCCACGACTTAGAGGGAGCTAGAGCTGTTGGCTTCAAAACGGCCTTCATTCCACGTCCTCTTGAATGGGGGCCGGAAGGCCAAGCAGACACCGCGCAAGACGGAGATTTCGATATAATTGCGGAGGATTTTCACGACCTTGCGGCGCAACTTGGAAGCTAATTGCCGTGAGAACCGAATCTTCGGAGAACAAATCGAAGAGTCTGGCCTATAGATGACGAAATCCATGACAAAGCGGGAAGAACGTCGGCTCGCGGTCCAAGCTGAACTGGATGCAGCCAAGGACCAGGCCGAACGCAACAGGATGGGTCAGTTTGCAACTTCGACGGAACTTGCCGTACAGATCCTTGAATATGCAAAAGAGCAACTGAATGAGACTGAGGCGGTGCGATTTATCGACCCAGCCATCGGGACCGGCTCGTTCTACTCGGCACTGCTCAAGGTCTTCCCGGCCAGCCGCCTGACACACGCCGTCGGCTACGAGGTCGATTCTCATTACGGCGAACCTGCGACGAAACTGTGGAAGGATACGATGCTGGATGTCCGCTTGGAGGACTTTATACTGGCCGCATCCCCATCAGATAAAGAGAAATTCAACCTGTTGGTCTGTAACCCGCCCTATGTGCGACACCACCACATTGCCAGCAAGGAGAAACGACGCCTGAATGCCCTCACACGGGAGGCTTGCGGCATCAAGATGAACGGGCTTGCCGGTCTGTACTGTTACTTCCTCGGATTGTCCCACCAGTGGATGGCGGAAGGCGGACTGGCGGGTTGGCTGATACCGAGCGAATTCATGGACGTCAACTACGGCGCGTCGGTGAAGCGCTATCTGCTCGACAAGGTTACGTTGCTGCACATCCACCGTTTCGACCCCAAAGAAGTGCAATTCGGGGACGCTTTAGTGTCCTCTGCGGTAGTTTGGTTCAGCAAGAAAGAGCCACCCGATCATCACAAAGTGCGTATGACTTATGGCGGTTCACTGTTGCAGCCGAGTCTGGAACGCCTAGTTCCGGTAGATACGCTCCGACGCGACCCCAAATGGACGCTGTATCCGGTGAAAGAGAGCCACTCGGAGTCGCACACGCCGGTGCTCGCGGACTTCTTCACGATCAAGCGCGGGCTGGCGACTGGCGGCAATAGGTACTTCATCCTGTCGCCGGAGGAGATCGAAGAGCGGGGGCTTCCTGCCGAGGTGTTCCGGCCTGTACTCCCAAGCCCGCGTTACGTGCCAGACAACGAAATCTTAGCGGACCACGCTGGTACCCCTGTATTGGAGCGTAAGTTGTTCCTCCTAGACTGTCGGTTGCCAGAAGGGGAGGTCAAGGAGCGGTATCCGACGCTGGGAGCCTACCTTGAAGAAGGCAAGGCGCAAGGCATAACTGAACGCTATATCTGCCGGCATCGGTCGCCTTGGTATGCGCAAGAGCGCCGCCCGGCTGCGCCGTTCTTATGCACCTACCTCGGTCGCAGCGACAAAAAGAATGGGCGACTCTTTCGATTCATACTGAACCACTCCAATGCAACCGCCCCCAATGTCTATCTGATGCTGTATCCGAGGGGAGTCCTTGACAGGGCGCTTGCAGAATTTCCCCAGTTGAAGCGGCAAGTGTGGGGCTTCCTGAATGGCATAAGCCCGAAGGAGATGCTGAACGAGGGGAGAGTTTATGGGGGAGGGCTACACAAGCTGGAGCCGAAAGAGTTGGGAAGGGTACCGGCAACTGCGCTTGCAGACCTACTGCCGGAAACGGAGTGGCAAGACGAGCCGAAGCAACTGGAATTGTTTGATGTTGTGTCCGTTTAGAGGGATGTCCCAAAAGCGGCTGCTACGGCTACGCGGGTTGCGGGCTTCGACCAGCAGGGCTTGAACGGTTATGCCACTTGGCTTCAGAACGGCCTTCATTCTACGTCCGCTCGAATGGGGCCCGGAAGGCCAAGCAGACACCGCGCAAGACGGAGATTTTGACATAATTGCGGAGGATTTCTACGATCTTGCAGGGCAACTTGTAATCTAATCCAAGCTCTGCGTCATTCGTTCGCCTGTTCCCAATGGAACTGGGGTGGACGGCCCTGCTCCGCCTAGGCGTTCACCGCCGGAGCTTGTTGATCCTTGCGTGTATCCAGTGCCTTGACAGGGAATCCAAAAAGGTCTCCATTTTATCTAGTCGTACGCTCAGGACAGATCACCTCGACCTGTACCAGATCTATTTCACGGCCCCTAGGAAACTCATCAACGGGACGCTGAGAACACTCGGCAACCTCGTTAGGTCCGGCAAGGTCCGCTGCACTGGCCTTTCGAGAACTTCGCGGGCTGGCAGTTTGCACAGCAGCTAGACCTGTCGGAGGAAGAGTTGTGTGAGTTCGACGACATGCTCGGCGGCGCATAGTAGACTGCCGAAGAATGATGGTAGCCTCCACGGCTGATATACTCGACGGAAAAGGAGATGACGTATGGAAGTCAATATTGTGAATTTGCAGACACTGTTCGCCAAGCCCGCGCGCTACGAGATTCCGCTGTTCCAACGCCCATACGTTTGGAACCATGAAGAACAGTGGGGCCCACTCTGGGAAGATGTCCAGAATACAGCGGAACACTATTATTTGGAATCCAATGGAAGAGGCTCAGCGCAGAACCAGTCTACTGCCCACTTCCTAGGCGCGGTCGTTCTCCAACAGCAACAGGTTTCGACCCCTATGCTTACGACACGTCTAGTGGTCGACGGACAGCAGCGACTAACCACTCTGCAACTGCTTCTCGATGCTGTTCAAGAGGTGTTAGAGCAACACGGCGTTGACTCTGCAGCGAAGCGTCTCGAGCTCCTAGTGCTGAATCACGAGGCATTTCGCGGCGATAACGACGATCATGCATTCAAGGTCTGGCCCACAACGACGGACCAAGAAGCTTTCCGTAACGCAATGCACAACGAGCTTCCTAGTGAAGAATACGAGGAATCGCTTATCGTCCAAGCACACAACTTCTTCAAGGATCAGGTTTCTCAGTGGCTCAACAGGTATCCACAGGAGGATGTATTGCAGGCGGCAGAAGCACTGGAGCAGGCCGTATCGCAACTCTTGGAACTGGTAGTGATTGACCTTGATCATTCAGACGACCCCCATGTCATCTTCGAAACACTCAATGCACGTGGGACGCCATTGCTCCAATCGGACCTGATCAAGAATATGGTACTGTTTGAAGCGGAGAAGGCTGGCGTCGCAAGTAACCCCGAAGAGGCGGCTCAGTTGTGGGGCTTCAATGACGCTTGGTGGAGACATGAGATACCACAGGGCAGGCTCGTGCGTCCCCGCATAGATGTCTTCTTGAACTACTGGCTTGTCATGCGCACGCGCGAAGAGGTTGTGGCGAATGACGTATTCTCTGTATTCCGTCGATACTACAAAGATCAGAACAAATCGATTGGGAACATCGCAGCCGACATTAGCAGCGTTGGAGAGTCGTACCGTGCGCTGGAAGAAGAAACTAACCTCTATATGGCAACATTTCTGTACAGATGGGAGGTAATGCAGGCGGGCACCATGACTCCGGTATTGCTCTGGATGCTTTCGTCAGAGGTTCCCGAAGGGCAGATGGACAAAGGCCTTCGAGCGCTAGAGAGTCACTACTTGCGACGGATGGTCTGTCGCATGACCTCTAGAGGCTACAACCGGCTCTTCATTAGCTTAGTAGGGCGACTGGAAGAGGCTGGAGCAGAATACGCCGGCGACACGGTTGTTGATTTTCTCGCGAATCAGGATTCCGATGTTGGCCTGTGGCCTAGTGATCGGCAAATGAAGGAGGCGTTCCTGAACCTCCCCTTATTCAGGCTGCTGACTCGGGGACGCCTGCGAATCATCCTAGAAGGAATAGAAGAAGAACTGCGTACGGACAAAGCGGAAGGTCAGTCTGTGCCACGTGGCCTGACAATCGAGCATACGATGCCTATAGGGTGGCGAACACATTGGCCGCTTATGGTCGGAGTGGAGAATGAGGCCGAGCAAGCCGAGAACCGCGATCAGCTAATACACACTATAGGCAATTTGACCCTAGTGAATAACCGCCTCAACCCATCCCTCTCCAATGCCCCTTGGGAGGACAAGCGAGCAACTCTCAACGAACACTATACCCTCTTCCTCAACAAAGACCTACTCGACAATGCGCCAGAAGTATGGGATGAGTCGGTGATTGGGGAGCGGGCCAAGCGGATCTGCCTGATGGCGACGAAAGTGTGGCCCCACGCTGACAATATCTAGTGGCGAACTGCGCTCAGCACCTTAGCAAGGATCCAAAAAAGGGCCTTTCTTTAAAAGGTCTTAACAGTTGTTCAAATACCTTCATGCTAGAATAAACAAGTGGCTTTTTCGACTAAACGTTACCAGTGAGATTTGTCTTGGCAAAACCTAACTTCAAATCTGTCTACGAAAATCCTTGTGCCCATTGGGACTTTATTACGCAGCCTTATGACAGTGACTTCGAAGGCCAGACTTTCGATCGGAAGCAGATCGGAAATACCGAGAACAGCGGTACGTTGGGTAGATCGGCCCTTTCGGCCACTCAGAAGCATATCGAAAAAACCATTAGTGGCTTTGCAAATGCTACTGGCGGTCTTTTGGTACTGGGCATTTCGAAGACGGGCGATGTGCTTGGGATTGATCAGTTAAATGAAGAACAAAAGGCCTCACTCTTGAACGTTGAATCGCTAAGGGGCGCTGCAGTCCATAGCAAGCTTCACGACATCACGATAAATGGCAACACTCGCCAGATCGCTCTTTTTATGGTCGATGCGGGGGAACGAACCTTTTGCTGCCGAACTAAGGACGATGCAGCCTGGATTCGGCAAGGACCTAGTACAGTACGTTTGCAGGGAGAGGCGCTTGAGCAGGTCAAGCGTGACCGTAAAGTAGTCGATTTTGAGCGTGCAGCGGTATGCGTATTTGATCCCCAAGATGTTGACCAGATCGTAGTAAATGAATTCATAAACAGCAATGACTTCAGGGATGACAGAACGGTAAATGAGGTGCTCTACGACGCTGGAGCGACTATTGGCAGGAGAGACGCACAAGAATGGACCAATGCTGGTTTACTTTTTTTCGCATTTAACCCGCAACGTGTTCTTGCGCATGCATATATTCGCCTCCTGCGGTTCGATTGTCCATATGAAAACGAAGACGAACGACCTACGCCAGATTTTGATAGAAAATTTGACGGGACGTTGACTAAGCAAGTCCGCGACCTGAGAACGTTCATTCGCGAATCGGGATTTTTTAGAACGTTCGAAAGTCGGTCTCCTGATGGAGGCTTTATCACGAAACCCGAGTATCCGGAGGTCGCTATCGATGAGGCGATAGTAAATGCGGTGGCGCATCGTGATTACGGAATCAATCGCCCGATTGTCTGTGAGAAATACACGAACGCTTTTGTAGTCAAGAGTCCAGGTGTCTTGAGACAACCGGAGGAACTTCCGCAGAAATTCAGATTAAACGAAGTACAGCTCGAAAGTGTGCCTCGTAATGCAAAACTGATGGAATGGTTGAGGAGCATGAAAGATGCGCAGGGGGCAGCCTATGTAAAGGCGGTTCGTGAAGGTACGCGTAAGATGCGAGATGAAATGGCGGAACTTGGGTTGCCGGCACCGACGTATAAGGTTCATGTGGTGGAAACTGTAGTTGTTCTGGAGAACAATTTGGAACAACGTACGGCGAAGCCCACCGGTTTGGCCCGTGACGATAGTATTGTATCGGACGAGTTTACAAATCTCTATCGACTAGAGGGTATAGCCGAAACTGGAGCAAGGGAGGGCGAAAGAGAAGAAAGGCGTATTCTCCTTGAGGCGCTGTGCGATAAGTTGGAAACACATGGCTGGGTTATTGACGAATTGGGTATGGGCCGAGCGGTAGTTCATGTGAAAGGTGCTCATGAAAGCACCCCTGATGCAGTCGGTCGAGTTCTGCGTATTATTCCAGCTTATATATTGGGCATTCGATCGTACTTTGGACGTCACTACCTTACGGTCGACTTTACGGTACGAGTGCAGACGATTTGGCAGGCATCCAAGGCAGTCGCGAAATTCGGTCCCGATGGATTGCTCGGATTAAGGGCATTTGCCACTGTCGAAGGAAAGCTCCTGCGTGGTCGGATTGTGCAAATGGGGAGCGATCATGTCAGGCTCCGCACGCTCGGAAGCGATGATGAATTCGAACTTGTGGGGAATGAAGTATATCCGAACCTCCGGCGCAATCAGCTTAGTCAGATCCTGCGAGAACTCGCGCCGAGCTTTGATCTAGCAAAGGTGGTAAAGTCAGCAGCGCTTTCGACCGTACAGGGTGCAGCGCGGCGACGCGCTGCTTTGATAGCTCAAGCTGTAGATATAATCGCAGATCGTGTGTTCCCTTTGAGAGTGGCATCAAGGACAATCACACTTCGTAAGGAGCCTTTACGGCTTGTGCGTGATGGAGATGGTAAGCGGGCATTGCGAGTAGAAGAGGTCAGGGAGCCAGAAGTCGAGTTTGGCCGAAAACGCGCAAGTGCAAATATTCGCGATGGCATAACGCGTTTTGGGTCATACAAAGATGATCCCAAGGATCTCGAGATCGTCAGCGTTGTTGAACCGGATTTCGAACAACCAATGCGTAACCTTGTCGATCGGCTTCAGGAGGGTGCATACAAGTTTAGAGGAACAGAGTGGACATTCGCAACACGGTTACGGTTGGCACTAGTCAGTACAGCACGAGGCATCAGTGTTGACGAAGAATGTCGTAGGTTGATTCGAGCATATCCAGAATGGTCGGGAGATGAGGGACTACGCCGTTTGATGCTAGTGCATACACGTGAGGCTGGTTTCGCAATCGACGATGTGACATCGCCCTATTACCAAGCAAAGCGAGTTCTTCTGGAAGCGGGGATACCTTGCCAGATGGTTGATACTCCGACCTTGGTAAACCCTGACTATAAGGATCTGAACTTGGCTTTGAATATCGTGGCTAAGACAGGTGTGACTCCATGGGTACTGCCGGAATCTATTCCTGACGCAGACTTTTTCGTGGGTTTGTCTTATACGTCGAGCCGTTCAGAGGAAGATGATCGAGTTGTGGGATTTGCAAATGTATTCAACCAATATGGTCGGTGGGAATTTTATTCTGGCGGTAACGAAGCGGTTCCATTTCATAAGCGAGCCGAGCACTATGAAAGACTAGTTAGAAATACCCTTTCTAAACTCGATCTTCGGGAACGTCCTACCGTATATTTTCATTACTCAGCTAAGTTTAGTCGAGCCGAGCGCGAAGCGATTCGTCGAGGGGCTCGCGCGGTGCGTCCTCAAGGTAGGTATGTATTCGTATGGATAAACAGCCATCATCCCATCAGGTTGTTTGATGAACGGGCAGAGACCGACGGGTCAATTGCACGCGGCCGATATGTGATTGGCGCTCGCAATCAGATTTACCTGTCTACTACTGGGTACAATCCATACCGCAAAGCTCTGGGGACACCACAAGCACTTGAGGTCAATGTTTATGCTGATGAAGATAGGCAAGAAGCGCGTGTGAGCTTAGATCACCGGTCTATCGCTAGGCAAATATTGAGCCTTACAAAGTTGAATTGGGCATCCACAGAAGCTTTGTGTGGTGAACCAATCACAATCAAATATGCTAAAAATATAGCTTATCTGACTGCTGCATTTCAGAGACAAAATATGGGCGTGTTCAGACTTCATAGTGTCTTGGAGCAAACACCATGGTTCATTTGAATAACACAAGATGACGTGTCCTTTTAGCCTTTTATCCGGTCTATATTTGAAGAGAGAGGACGATGCTATAGACTGGCAAGTAAATCAGTCAAAGAGTGACGGGAGGTACGATGCGGAGATCAGGCCTGCCGATCATCTAGGCGGAAATGTGGATCCTTACTCACGGAGTCCTAGCATCCCGTATTAGAGGCTGCAACCGCATCGTGCCAGTGAAGCCAGTTGCAGAAATTCATATTGATCGTCCCCAACCCAAATCCTACCTTAGCCCTCTCCAAAGGAACCACATGCCCCCCCCCACCGGCATCGACCGCAACCTAACCCACTACGCCGACCCCGGCTTTAGCCGCTACATACGCCGCGCCTTTCTCGCTTCGGCCGGCTACGACGAGGCGGATCTAGAGCGACCCGTCGTCGGCATTGCCGATACCTCGTCCGACTACACCACCTGCCATCGCGCCATGCCCCAGCTCGTAGAAGCTGTCAAACGCGGCGTGCTAGAAGCGGGCGGCCTGCCCCTCGTCTTTCCAACCCTTTCCCTCGGCGAAATCCTCCTCTCCCCCACCGCCATGCTCTTCCGCAACCTCATGGCCATGGCGACCGAGGAAATGATCGCCGCCCAGCCCATGGACGCAGTCGTGCTACTCGGCGGCTGCGACAAAACCCTGCCAGCCCAACTCATGGCCTCGGCTTCCGCGTCCGTGCCCGCCATCCACCTTGTCGCCGGGCCGATGCTGGCCGGAGACTGGCGCGGCGAGCGATTGGGCGCATGCACGGATTGCCGCCGCTACTGGGCACAGCACCGGGCCGGTGCGCTCGACGCCGAAGAAATCGCCGCTGTCGAGCAGAGCCTGTGCCCAACCGCCGGGACCTGCATGGTCATGGGCACGGCCTCAACCATGGCCTGCGTGACCGAAGCCCTCGGACTAATGCTGCCGGGCGCAGCTACCCCACCCGCAGTCTCAGGCCAGCGTTCGCGGCTCGGAGTCGCCACAGGCCGCCGGGCCGTAGCCTTAGCCACCGAAGGACGCCCAGCGCGAGACATACTAACGCCAGCGGCCTTTGCCAACGCACTCAAGGTGCTGGCCGCGCTGAGCGGCTCGACGAATGCGGTCGTGCATCTGCTCGCCATTGCGCGCCGGGCCGGCGTGGATCTGTCGCTAGACGACTTCCACACAGCAGCCCAACAAGTGCCACTGCTAGTCGATTGCAAACCAGCGGGCACTGGGTACATGGAGGATTTCGACAAAGCCGGCGGCGTGCCCGTCCTGCTCAAAGCACTGGAGCCGATGCTCGACCTCGATACAATAGGAGTCAGCGGCCAAACGCTCGGCGCACTCTTGCAGGACGTGGCCGCGCCCGGCGCGTGGCAAACCGCGATTCGCACCTTGGACGCGCCGCTCGGGCCAGCGTCATCCCTCGTAGTGCTAAAAGGCTCGCTCGCACCAGACGGAGCCGTCTTGAAAAAGGCCACCTCATCCCCGCACTTGCACAAGCACCGAGGACCAGCCATCGTGTTCGAGGGGCCAGACGATGCCGCGCGCGTTGACGACCCCGCCTTGGGCATTACGCCGGAGCACGTGCTAGTGCTGCGCGGAGCCGGACCAGTGGCCCTTGGAATGCCCGAAGCCGGGTCCATGCCCTTGCCCAAGCACCTCGCCGCGCAAGGCGTCGAAGACATGGTGCGCATCTCCGATGGGCGAATGAGCGGCACGGCGTATGGAACGGTCGCCTTGCACGTGGCACCGGAAGCGGCCGTCGGTGGGCCGTTGGCACTTGTCCGCGACGGCGACCTGATCGAGTTGGACGTAGAAGCTGGGCGCTTAGATTTGCTAGTCCCCGAGGAAACCCTCGCCCGCCGACGGGCCGAATGGAGCGCGCCCACTGCGCCCGCACGTGGATGGCGGCGGCTGTACGCCGAGCGCGTCTTGCAGGCGAACTTGGGAGCGGATTTAGATTTTTGCTAAGTACACGACAGCAGAGTGGTCTGAGATGCTTCGCTTCGCTCAGCATGACAAGTACTGATGATCTGCTTCCCAGTGTCATGCTGAGCGGAGCGCAGCGGAGTCGAAGCATCTAATACCTATTTTGCTAAACAACGCGAGGAGGAATACATGCTTAGCGCATTGCTCGCCGAGCGCGAGCGGCAAGGTAAACCGATCCGCGTCGGCATCATCGGCGCGGGAAAATTCGGCGGCGGATTGGTCGCACAGATTGCCCAGATGCAAGGCATGGTGGTCTCGGCCATCGCCGACATTGACCTAGCGCGCGCCCGTTACGCATACGAGGCGGGATACGGGGATGTTGCAGTGGAAACGGCAGATAACCCACAGACATTGGCAGCAGCCATTCACGCGGGGAAATTCACCGCCGTTGAGGACGGGCTATTGGTCGCGCAGGCCGAAAATCTGGACGTAGTAGTGGAAGCGACCGGCTCGACCTCGGTCGGAGCCAGCATGGCCAGCGCGGCCATCGCCAGCGGCAACCACCTCGTAATGGTCAACGTGGAAACAGACGTGACCATCGGCGCGCTGCTCAAGCGCAAGGCCGACAGCGCGGGCGTGGTGTACTCGCTCGTCGATGGCGATCAGCCCGGAGTGACCATGAACATAATCGAATGGGCGTGGTCCCTCGGCTTAGAAGTAGTAGCCGCAGGTCGCGGCACCATCCTCTTCGCCGACGATCCCCAAGGCACACCCGACAACACCGCGGCGCGCTTTGGCTTTGACGAAGAGACCTTGCAGCGACGCAACATCAGCCTGAAGATGTACAACTCCTTCCGCGACGGCACCAAAGCCCAAGTCGAGGCCACGGCCATCGCCAACATGGCCGGACTAGTCCCCGACATAAGAGGCATGCACGAGCCGTCGTGCAATTTGGCAGATATTCCGCAAAAATTCAGCTCGGTCGAAGAAGGCGGGCTGCTGAGCCAGCGCGGAGTCATCGAGCTAGCCAACAGCGTCGCCGAGGACGGCAAGACCCGGCTCGCCAACCCGCTGGGCATGGGCGTCTTCGTCGTCGTCCGCAGCGAACACCCCTTCACCATAGAAGACCTCACCACCTACGACCTGCATCCGGGCGGCGACGGCAAAAACTTCCTCCTCTACCGCCCCTATCACTTAGTGGCGGTCGAAGCCCCTATCACCATCGCCAAAGTTGCGCTCTACGGCCTGCCAACCGGCGCTCCGCGCTCCGTGCCCACCGCCGATGTGATCGCCGTAGCTAAGCGAAATCTCAAAGCCGGTGAGACTCTCGACGGCGGAGGTGGCTACACCGTCTTGGGGCAAAGCGAAAAGGCGACCGTGGCGCGCCAAGAGGGCCTGTTGCCATTAGGCCTGTCGGGCGGAGCCGTGCTCAAGCAAGACGTGCGGCAAGGCGATGCCATTGGCTACGCCATGGTCGATTTGCCGGACTCGCTCGCGTTGCAACTGCGGCGCGATCAAGACGCCACGTGTGAATAAACTTGAAGCAAAGATTGGAAAATGTCCGAATATCAAGAAGCTAAGAGAATAATCGTCTCTATTCTAGAACTCTCAAAGGACTCAATCCACATGCACGTAGGATTAATCGTGTTTTTTTTGGCTGTAGTCCTTTGGAAAAAAGGCTCAATTGAAGCGCGATGCTTGATCCCCGTCGCAATTGTAGCATCCTTGATGGAGATTCTCGATCTAAGATATGATTATGTCTCTCTCGGTTACTTCCGTCTGAATGCAATAACTGCCAGCATACACGATTTAATCAATACTACGTTTTGGCCGGTGGTCATCGTAGTGCTGGCTCGGATGGGCAAATTGAAGAATACGCGGGATGCATAACATCGCCGGACTCCTTGAGACTGTCTCCGCAAAGACATATGATTATGAATATATTTCTGGCAAAAAGGAGAGATAGCCATGCTCCAGATTGAAATTCACGCACCTGCCCTTGAAAAAGAGGTAAACGCCCTGATTGATGTGGGGCTTTATGCCGACTCGCAGGCGTTACTGACCGATGCGCTTGAAAAATTGGTCACTACGAAGAAGGAATCTCGTCTTGATGCCGCAATTTTACTCTATCAACACGATGAGGTAACGCTTTCTAGGGCGGCGGAATTGGCTGGAATCCACCGTTTTGAATTTGAAGCGGGATTGGAAGCGAAAGGCATCTCGAAAACAGTCGAAGTCGATGAAGCCTTGCAAGCGGGCGTTTCGCGCATCAAACGACAGCAGCAATCAAACGACAACACCAATGGGGTCTAGGTGTGGTTTTCATTGATACGGATGTGCTTTCGATCTTCGCTAAAATTCAACGGCTCCCTTTATTGTTCTCCGTCTTTAATGAGGATCCGCTCAACATTTCTGCTGCCGTGGAAAACGAGCTCCAAGTAGGCGTCGCTAAGGAATTTGACTTTGCACAAGACATTATGGTATTGCATTCACAGGGACGAATCGCGACGTATTATCCGACGGCTGTTGACCACCAATTCATGGCAACTTTGCCTTGGACGCTCGGTTCAGGAGAGCGCGAGTCAATGGCAATTTGTAAACGGTTGAGTGCTATCTTTGTTAGCAACGAGCGACGGGTCAAACATCACTGCCGGGAAAACGGGATAGATTGCGTCAACCTAGCCGAAATTTTGCGTGCGCTATGGGAACTTGAGATTTTGCTGCAAACCGACGTGAGGAACATCATCACTGAGATCCGCACAAAAGACAACCTCAAATTTCGAACAACGGACTCAATTTTCAAATCCTAAAAAAAGGGGAAGGGCACGAGGCCCTTCCCCTTTTGCGCGTCTAGGTCGGGCTAGCCAGCCTTGACTTCGACCTGACGGACGACCTTTTTCGCCTCCTCCTTCTTGGGCAGATGGAGGGTGAGGACGCCGTTTTTGAACTGGGCTGCGATGGCGTCGTCCTGCACGCCATCGGGCAGGTGGAAGGCGCGCTCGAAGCGACCGTAGATGCGCTCCTGGCGGAAGTACTTGCCTTCCTTTTCCTCCTTAGCGTCGCTCTTTTCGCCTCGCAGCACGAGAGTCCCGTCATCGACGGTGATCTCAATGTCCTTCTCCTCCAACCCCGGCAACTCGGCCGAGATTTCGAAGGAAGCGCCGTCTTCCTTGACGTCGATGCGCGGGCTGAAAGCCGCGTTGCCAGTCAAAACGGGCAAGCGCGAGTCCTCGCCAAAAAAGGCATCCACGAGGTTGTCGAACGGGCTGCGCCACGGGCGATTGCTGACGCGAGCGGTGGGTAGTAAAGTTCTGACGGCCATGATCTTTCTCCTTGTTAAGTGGTGGTTGGTTGGTTTGGCCTTCGCCCATTGTATTGCAAAACCCGTGCCAACATGTTAAAATTCTACATATCTCGTTGTTATACATAGAGTTGTGTTATTTTCAACGCAAAAAGGGACATTGTCTGTATTGTCAGCATGGCCTGGAAAATTTGGCAGGCGTTGCGCAAAATTGGCCGAAGTCCCTGCCGTTATTGCACTATCATCTCATCTTCGTAGCCATCGAAAGGAACCATTGTGATCGACTGGGAAGCTGTGCGCGCCGAAGTAACCGGGCATTTGCAGGCCCTCATCCGCATCGACACCACCAACCCCCCGGGCAACGAAAGCAAAGCCGCGCGCTATCTAGAAGGGATACTGCGGCAGGAGGGCTTTGATCCCCTCTTCGTCGAGTCCGCGCCCGAGCGAGGTAACGTCCTCGCGCGGCTGTCCGGCGGCGACGAGCCACCGCTCATGCTCTTGGGCCATACCGACGTGGTGGCCGCCGAGCCGGAACACTGGACCCACCCGCCCTTTTCGGGTGCGCTGGCCGACGGCTGCGTGTGGGGGCGCGGCGCGTTGGATATGAAGAACATGGTCGCAGCGAATCTGATGGTATTGCTGCTATTGCAACGGGAAGGCGTCCGACTCAACCGCGACATCGTCTTTGCCGCCACCGCCGACGAGGAAGCCGGCAAAGGCAATCACGGGCCGGGGTGGATCATCGACAATCGACCGGAGCTGTGGGACGCGCCCTTGATCATCACCGAGGGCGGCGGCAGCGACTTCGCGGTCGGCGAGCAGCGGTTTTACACCTGCCAGACCGGGCAAAAGGGACTGTGCCGGCTGCGCCTGATCGCCCGCGGCGCGCCTGGACACGGGTCCATGCCGCACGGCGACAGCGCCATCGTCAAGCTGTCCAAAGCTCTAGCCGGCTTGGAAGGAGCCGTATTCCCGGCGCACGTGTCCGCGAGCGTACACCGCTTTGTCGAGGGAATTGCCAGCCGCCGTCCAGCCGCCGAAGCCGCCCTGTGGCAACAAGTGCTCGACCCGGTGACCGCAGATGCCGCACTACGCGAACTCCCCATCGGCAGCACCTTGCGCCGCGAGTTGGGCGCAGTGCTGCACAACACGGCCTCGGCGACCATGGTGCAGGCTGGTTCCAAAATCAATGTGATTCCAGGGGAGGCGACCGCTTGGATTGATGGGCGCTTAGTGCCCGGACAGACAGTCGAGAGCTTCGCGGCCGAGTTGCGCGCATTTGTCGGCGATGAGGTCGCCATCGAGATCGATCAATACACGCCGCCGTTGGAAGCGTCGTCCGATACCCCGCTTTTTCAGACGATCGTCGAGGTGATGCAGGAATGCGAGCCAGACGCGCCAGTGCTCCCGTATCTGATGCCAGCCGGCACCGACGCCAAGCACATTGTGCCGCGCCGCCCCGAGACCCAGATCTACGGCTTTATGCCCTATCGCCAGCAGTTAGGTGAGGAGGAAATGTCCCTGATCCACGGCCACGACGAGCGCATCTCCGTTGCAGAACTGCTCTTTGCAACGCAGGTGCTCTACGAAATCGTCTGCCGCTTTGGCGGAGTAGAGAACGGCTAGCTCGAATCGACGACAGCGACGCCATCGTCGATTTCGAGGACCAAAACCTTATCGCCGGGGTTGAGAGGACCTTGAGCATCGGCCCGGCGCGCCAGCAGTTCGATGGTGCGGCCTTGGACGGTAGCGGAAATTTTGCCGGTGCTGCCCGTGGCGATGGGGACGGTGACTTCGGCTTCGAGGCCGATCAAGTCGTCGCCCGCCAGCGAACTGTCGGCGGTGGAGGTGCTTAGCTTGCTCAGCATCCAGTCGCCCAAGAAGGCGCAGACCACACCAGTACCCAACGCCGTAAACAACGCAGCACTTGGGTCCATCAACAGGCTGCCGAGCATCCCGGCCAAACCAAAGAAGAAAGCAAAAAAGAAAAACAGCCGCAGCCGCAAAACAGCCAGCGCTCGCAGGCCGTCGCCCACACCATCGCCGTCCCCGCCAAACAGCGAGGCCCCAACGGCGATCCCCCCGACGATCAGCCCACTCAAGTACAGATAAAAGAGATCCACGCTACCCTGCCTGCGGCGGAACCTGCCCGTCGGTCTTGTCGGCGATGACCGAGGCCAGATCAACGCCGGTGGTGGCCTTGATGCTTTCGAAGAGCGCAGGGGCTAGCGTCCCGATCTGATTGACGACCGCCGGCAGACCGCTCTGACCGCCGTTGCCAGAATCGACGACGGCGAGGTGGTCAATTTTGATGTCCTTGGCCATGGCGGTGATTTGCTCGACCAAGCTCGGCAGCATCTGGATCAACAACAACTCCTTGCCATTCGGGCCGGCAATGGTCCAGACCTCGTTTTTCTGTTTGAGCACCTCGATTTCGGCGAGGCCGTTTTCGAGGATGTTGGCCGCTTCGCCCTTGGCGCGCAGTTCGGCCGCGTCGCGGTCGGCGCGGGCTGGCTCAATGACCTCGATCTCTAGCTGGCGCTTCTGTAGCGCCAAGCGCTCCTGCTCAACTTCCTGCTCAGCTTGGACTTCGGCTTTGCGGGCGACTTGCGCGGCGCGTTTCTCCGCGGCCAAGCCCTCGCCTTCCAAATCGGCCTTGCGAACTCGGAGCGTGTTTTGCGCATCGACGATCTGCACCTGTGCTTCGGCGTCGGCGACCTCACCGCGACGGCGAGCCTCGGCGGATTTCTCCTGTGATTCGGCGCGGTTTTCCGCCTCGGCGATTTCGGCTTCCTTGAGGACCGCAGCCGTGCTCTTGCGGCCAATAGCGTCGAGATAGCCAACATCGTCGGAGACGTTCTGGATTTTGAGCGTGTCGAGCACGAGGCCCAGCTTCTGCAAATCGACGTCCGCCTCGCCGATGAGCGATTGGGCAAATTTGAGGCGATCCTCGTTGACCTCTTCAGGAGTTAGCGTGGCGAGGACGCCGCGCAGGTTGCCTTCGAGCGTATCCTTGGCAATGTCTTGGACTTCGGCAAGCGCGATACCCAAGAATCGCTCCAGCGCGTTGCCGAGCAGCGGCTCGTCACCGGCGATCTTGATATTGGCGATGCCTTGCACTGACAGCGGAATGCCGCCTTTGGAGTACGCGTTGTTGATCGATACTTCGAGGGGAATCGTGCGCAAGTCGAGGCGATCGACCTTTTCGAGGAGCGGGATGCGAAAGGCGCGGCCCCCCTTAATCACGCGGTAGCCCACCGCGCGACCGTCGGCCGTCTGGCGTTTGCGGCCCGAGAAGATGATGACCTCGTTGGGCTGGCAGATAAAGAGATTCAGCCGGACGATGAAGATCACCACGATCAGCAACACCGCGAAAACTAAGGCGAAGGTCAGAAACATTTCCATGTGGCACCTCCACAGGTTGGTTTGTGGTAGGGGCGACCGGCCGGTCACCCCTACGTAACGTCAGCAATTCAATACGCGCCCTTAATCCGCCCAAACCACCCGCGCAACGGGTCGCCCAATTCCTCCATGTAGCGGTCCATCCGCCCTATCAGGTCTTGGCGCACGGCCTCGTACGCCGGATCGCCGTACACGTTGTCGAGCTGATAGGGATCGCGTTGCAAATCGTACAGTTCGCCTGGATCGCCCGAATTAAAGGTGAACTGATGGGTGCGGGTGCGGACCATGCGCTGGTTGGCGACCGTAAAATGGCGGTCGAACACGCAGTACACTTCCTCGCGGCCGTTGGCAAACGGGCGTCCCTCAATGGCTGGGAGAAAGGACTGGCCGTCGAGGTCGGTGGGAACCTCCAAACCAGCGGCGTCGAGCGACGAGAGCATGATTTCGTGCAAATAGACGAACTCGTCGCAGGCCGTGCCGGGAGCTTGGCAGTCGGGATGGGCGATGACGAGCGGGATGCGGTAGATCTCGTCGTACATGAACTCGCCCTTCTCGATCAGCTTGTGTGCGCCGAGACAGTCGCCGTGGTCGGCAGTATAGACGATGATGGTGTCGTCGAGGACGCCCAGTCGTTCCAAGTGAGCCACCACCCGACCCACCATGTCGTCAATCAGCGTGCAATGCCCAAAGTAGCGAGCGGCGATTTCCTGAAACCCTTCCCAACCATAATCGCCCAACCCCCACAGCTTCTCGATTAACTGCTGGCGATAGGGTTTTTTCTCAAAGGTCTCGGCGTACCCGGGATGTTCGGGAATGGCCTTTGGATCATACATGGAAAAGTACGGCTCCGGCACCAGCGAGGGACTGTGCGGTCCCCAAAAGTTGGCCCAGAGAAAGAAGGGTTCCTCACCGGTAGCTACTTCGTCGAGGACGCGAATGGCCTCCTCGGCGACGAAATACTCAATGCACGACTCGACCGGCCCCTCGTGCAATGCGAACATCTCCTGAGCCTGATTCGAGGGGTTGGTGCCGACAAAGCGGTGCGACACCGTCGGCGGCGGGTCGAAGCCGTACTCCTTGAGATAGTCGGCGTAGTGATTGTGGCTACGTAGTTTGCCGCCGAACTGCAGACCGGGCAGCAGGTCGCCCCCCGGGAATGAATAGCCCAGGAAATCCTTACCGTAGAACCCGTAGCCCGTCGGGCCGGTCTGCTCATCCACGTGCCACTTGCCAGCGTACCCGCAGCGATAGCCGACCTCGTCCAGATAGTGGTTCAACCCGCGCACGCCCTCGCGCAAACACAAACCATTAGCAGTAACCCCGTGCTTGTGCGGATAGAGGCCCGTGTAAAAGGAAGCGCGGGCCGGCGAACAAATCGCAGTCGGCGTAAACGCCGAATCAAAGCGAATGCCGCGCGCAGCCAAGGCGTCGATATGCGGCGTTCGACAAATTTCGTTCAGCCCGTAGCAGCTCACCGTGTCGAGCCGCTGCTGGTCGGACATCAAGACGACGACATTAGGTTGCTTAGCCATGTTAGCGCTCCTCGCTCCGCAAATCCAGCCACGCCATCTCCGCCTCACTGAGCGGATTGTCGAGGGCCTGCCCATTGGCCGCGATCTCATCGCCGCTCATGCTGCCGACCAAGGCGTAGATGTCGAGCGGATAGCTGAGCACGTATGACAAGGCGATCTGCGGCACTGACAATCCCTTTTCTTCAGCCAGTGCCCATGCGCGGTCGAGCCGCTTGAAGTTGTCTTCGCAGTAGTACGATTTGGGCATGGTGCCGTCGAACTGGTCGCGCACTTGCTCGGCGTTGGCGCGGGTTACTTTGCCCGAGAAGAAGCCCCGGGCCACGCTAGACCAAGTAAAGAGCGGCATATCGTTTTCGGCGTACCAAGCGCGGGCGGCAGCTTGGCTGGGACCCGCAATCGACAGGCAATCCTTCCACGGCTCGGCGATCTGATCCGCCAAGCTGAAGTTCGGGCTGGAAGCGGCAAAAGGCACCAGCCCGCGTTTGTCCGCGTATTCATTGGCCTCGGCCAAGCGCTCCGGCGTCCAATTCGAGCCGCCAAAGGCGTGGATGCGGCCAGCCGCGTGATGTTCGTTGAGCGCCTCGACAATGGGGCCGACCGGGACCGCTGGGTCGTCGCGGTGCAACAAGTAGAGATCGATGTAGTCGGAGCGCAGGCGCACTAGCGAGTCGGCCATGTCCGAGGCGATGTCGTACGGAGTGACGCGGTTGCGGTCCTGATTGAGATGGGCACCCTTGCCAATGATGACGATTTCATCGCGATTGCCCCTTTTCTCCATCCACAGCCCGAGCATGCGATCTACTTCCCCGCCGCCGTAGCCGTGAGCCGAATCGTAGGTCGTGATGCCAGCCTGCCAAGCGGCATCGAGCAGGGTGAAGCCTTCTTCCTTGCGGCTGCGATTGAGCATGATCGAGCCTTGAACTATGCGCGAGATCTTTTTTTCAATGCCTTGTACGTTGCCGTATTGCACGAGCACTTTCCTTTCTATAGCAATCCTGAATGAGTTGAACGATTTGAGATGCAAATTGTCTCATCGTTACCATTCTGCGTCCATCTGCGTCTATCTGCGGATCATATTGCTATATTCTATTGGGTATTTTAGGCCGATCTGGGCGCGGATCTCGTCGAGGATCCGCACCAGTGCCACGGTTTCGTCGAGCGGCATGACCGCGCTCTCGGTCAGACCTTCGCCGAGACAGCGGGCGACTTCTTGCGCCTCGTAGTTGTAGCCATTGCCCGCCAAGGGCAATTCAATGCGCTCTTCGCGGTCCCCGGCTTTGAGCGTGGCACTTTCGCCTTTCCACCACGACGGGTCAAGGGCAATCGTCCCCTCGCTGCCGACGATGCGAGCTTCGTGCGAAGTCGAAGCGCGGATAGCACAAGAGAGGTTGGCGATGGCACCGCTGCTATAGCGGAGTACGATACCGGTTTGCTCGTCAACGCCAGTTTCGCCGAGGTGCGCGGCCGCGGCGATCTGTGCTGGTTGCGACCCGAGCACCATCGCCGCAAAGGAGACGACGTAGATGCCAATGTCGAGCAAGGCACCGCCGCCCAAAACGAGATTAAAAAGCCGGCCATCGGGATTGACGCCCGCGCGAAAACCAAAGTCAGCGCTGACCATCAGCGGCTCGCCAATGGCACCACCGTCGAGCCACTGGCGCACCTGCACCATAATGGGCAGGTAGCGGGACCACATGGCCTCCATCAGAAAGACGCTGTTGGCGCGGGCACAGGCGACGACGGCTTCGGCTTCGGCGGCATTGATGGTAAAGGGCTTCTCGCAGAGCACGGCCTTGCCGGCTTCGAGACAGAGAATCGAATTGTCTTTGTGGAAGGGGTGAGGGGTGGCCACGTACACCGCGTCGATGTCGGGATCGGCGCTGAGGGCTTCGTACGAGGCGTGGCGATTGGGGGCACCGTACTGGTCGGCAAAGGCGTCGGCGCGCTGCTGATCGCGCGAGCCAACGGCGACTAACTCTCCTTCGGAAATGGCCTGGAGGCCGACGGCGAATTTATGGGCAATGCTGCCCGGGCCGAGGATGCCCCAGCGAATGGGTGCGGTCATGGATGCTCCTACGATTGGGCTGATGGAAGAAATAAGTGGAGATATAGTTTGGCCGTGCGCAGAGTAGGCGTCAAGGATTGGCGGAATAGTATAGGGGAATTTCGCGGTTAGAAAAATTTTGCTTGATATGAAGGGGAGTGTCGCCGCGAATAAACAGCGTTGTTGGCGCAAGGTAACAGCACCGCGCCTATGGCACCTATCGCGGCCAGAAAGAACGGGCGGCTGCCCGGCATGGTCCACCTTTTGCTTGGAGAGGGCGAATGCGTACCTTTATCCAAGGAGAAATTGCTCATGGCCGAACAGCCGTCCCATCCGGTCCCGCCGGCGGAATCCACGCTCGCCCTCAGCTTCCTGCGCGAGGATATCCAAGATGTGCGCCACGACGTGCGTCAGACCAACGAGCGGATTGACGCCTTGCGCACCGAGCTAAGCGGGCGCATGGATGCCCTACGCACCGAGACGAGCGGGCGGATTGACGCCCTGCACACCGAGACGAACGAGCGTTTCGATCAGATGAACGATCAGATGAACGGGCGTTTCGATCAGATGAACGGGCGTTTCGATCAGATGAACGATCAGATGAACAGGCGGATTGACGCCCTGCACACCGAGACAAACGGGCGTTTCGATCAGACGAACGGGCGCATCGACGAGTTAGGCAAACAACTCGATTCGCGCTACGTGCGGCTGACGACCATGCTCATCACCTGCACCGGCATCCTCGTCGCCTCCTTGGGGACGGCTGTGGCCGTGCTCAAGTAAGCCGCCGGTTCGCTCAAGCGCGTCTTCCGGGCAGGGCGGTGCCTGTTCGCGGGTATCCTCAATTTCGCCATTCAATAGTCAGCTCGCATCAGCAAAGTCGCGGGCGTTCTGAAATAGCTTCAGCCACGGCCCTTCTTCGCCCGTCCACTCCGCCGGACGCCAAGATAGCTGAACATTGCGGAAGACGCGCTCGGGGTGCGGCATCATAATGGTGGCGCGGCCATCGGTGCTAGTGAAAGCGGTCAGTCCTGCGGGCGAGCCGTTGGGATTGGACGGATAGCAATCGGCCGGATCGCCGTAGTTATCCACGTAGCGCAAGCAGAGCTGATTTTTTATCTGCGCTCGTCCCAGTGCCCGCTCATCGCCCAATTGGACGCGACCCTCGCCGTGCGCCACCGCAATGGGCAAACGCGACCCCTCCATGCCGCGCAAGAGCACCGAGCAACTCTCCAGCACCTCTACGGTGGCGAGCCGCGCCTCAAACTGCTCGGAGCGGTTGCGCACAAATTGCGGCCAAGCGGCTGCGCCCGGAATCAACTCCTTGAGATGCGACAGCATCTGGCAGCCATTGCACACCCCCAAGGAAAAGGTATCCGGCCGCTCGAAGAAGGCGGCGAATTGCTCGCGCAAGCGGTCGTGGAAAAGGATCGAACGCGCCCAGCCAGCCCCGGCCCCGAGCACATCGCCGTAGCTGAAACCGCCGCAGGCCGCCAGCCCGTGAAACGAACTCAACTCGACACGGCCTTCCAACAGATCGGTCATGGTCACGTCAACCGCCTCGCAGGCGGCTGCGTCAAAAGCCGCGGCCATTTCCACTTGGCCGTTGATGCCCTGCTCGCGTAGCACGGCCACGCGGGGCCGTGCCTTCCCTCCTATGGTCGGAGCGACTTCGTGCGCCAAGTGGAAGTTCAGGCCTGGGTCTTGGCCATCGGCAAGGGCTTCGTACTCCTCGCGAGCGCAGTCTGGGTCGTCGCGGTGGGCCTGCATCCGATACGTCAGTTCAGCCCACGCCGCGTGGAGATCGAGCAGCGAGGCGTCATAGACGAGATCATCGCCACTGCGAACGCGCAGTTGCAAATCGTCAACGGGCTGGCCCACGTCGTGCACCAAATCGGCGATGCCTTGATCCTCAAGGACCTTGTACACGGCTTCCTCATCTTCGGCGCGGTATTGGATCACAGCGCCTACTTCCTCGCAAAAGAGCGCGGCAAGCGGGTCGCGGCCCAACACGCCAACTTCCAACTCCACGCCGCAGCGACCAGCAAACGCCATCTCGGCCACCGCAGTGAAAAGGCCGCCGTCGGAGCGGTCGTGATACGCGAGTACGAGATCTTGGTCGAGCAAAGTCTGCACGGCCTCATACAAGCCGCGCAGATCGCCGGCGTCTACGTCTGGAGCCTCGCTGCCGATTTGGTTGTACGCTTGGGCGAGACAAGAGCCGCCGAGGCGGTTTCGTCTGCGGCCCAAATCCACGAGCAACAGCCGGGTGTCACCGCCCCGCTTTAGATCGGGCGTGGCGTGGCGGCGCACGTCTTCTACCGGCGCAAAGGCCGAGACGACCAAGCTCAATGGCGCGACCACCTTGTGCGCCGCACCCGCGGCGTCTTCCCACACCGCCCGCATGGACAGCGAGTCTTTCCCCACCGGAATCGACACCCCCAGCGCCGGACAAAACTCCAACCCCACGGCGCGCACAGTGTCGTACAAAGCCGCATCTTCGCCCTCTTCGCCGCAGGCGCACATCCAGTTCCCCGACAGCTTAATGCGGTGAATCGGGCCAATGTGTGCCGCGGCAATGTTGGTGACGGCTTCGGCAATGGCCATGCGCCCAGACGCTGGAGCATCCACCAAGGCGAGAGGCGTGCGCTCACCCATGGCCATGGCCGACCCGGTATGCCCCTGAAAGGAGTGGCAAGTCAAAGCCAAATCCGCGACTGGCACCTGATAGGGACCGACCATCTGGTCGCGGGCCACTAGGCCAGTAACCGTGCGGTCGGCAATAGTGATGAGGAAGGTCTTGGCCGCCACGGCTGGGAAGCGGAGCACGCGCTCAGCAGCCTCAGCTATCGAAGGCTCCCCTAAGGCAAGAGAATGCCGCACGGGCTGGAGGCGCATCGCCCGGCGCAGCATCTTGGGCGGCTTGCCCAAAATGACCGCTAGGTCGAGGTCGTCGATGGGCTTGTCGCCGAGTAGCGCGTCGTCGAGCGATAGCGTCCCATCACCAGTCACCTCGCCAATGACCGCAAACAGGCAGCGCTCGCGTGCGGCCAGCTCGGCAAAGCGATTCAAATCGGCGCGGCCCACCACCAGCACGTAGCGCTCTTGCGCCTCATTGCTCCAAATCTGCATCGGACTCATGCCCGGGTCGTCGTTTTGAATGGCGCGCAAGTCAAAGCGCGCACCCACGTCTGCCACCAACTCCGGACAGGCGTTGGACAGGCCACCGGCCCCCACATCGTGGATGCTGATGATGGGATTTTCCGCACCGAGCGAGATGCAGCGGCTGATTAGTTCTTGGCAGCGGCGCTGCATCTCGGGATTGTCGCGCTGCACCGAGGCAAAGTCGAGGTCCTCGCTGTTGGCACCCGTGTCCATGCTAGAGGCCGCGCCCCCGCCGAGGCCGATGAGCATGGCCGGCCCCCCGAGCTGAATGACGCAATCGCCCTCAGTCGGAGTTTTCTTCTCCACGTGCGCAGCGTCGATGAGGCCGACGCCACCGGCGACCATAATCGGCTTGTGATAGCCGCGCCACACCCCAGTGCTGTCGTCTTCCAAGGTGCGAAACATCCCGAGGATGTTGGGCCGACCGAATTCATTGCCAAAGGCCGCGCCGCCGATTGGCCCTTCGGTCATAATGGCGAGCGGGGTTGCCAAGCGGTCCGGGAAAGCAGCGCGCTCTTTTTCCCATGGCTGGGCAAACTCGGGCAGGCGCAGATGCGAGGTGAAAAAGGCACACAGGCCCGCCTGCGACCAGCCACCCGTGCCAGCCGCCCCCTCGTCGCGGATTTCTCCCCCGACTCCCGTAGAGGCCCCGGGATAGGGCGCGATGGCAGTGGGATGGTTGTGGGTCTCGACCTTGATCAAGACGTGGGTCTGCCGCTGGCGATAGCCATAGCGAAAATCCTCGTCTAGATGTGGCCCGAAGACCGGTACATCAAATCCCTCGATCACGCCGGCGTTGTCGGAATACGCCTTAACCGTGCCTCCGGGATGAGCCGCGTGCGTGTGGCGAATCATGGCGAAGAGTGAGCGCGCTTGGTGCTGGCCGTCGATGATCCAATCGGCGTTGAAAATTTTGTGGCGGCAGTGCTCGGAGTTGACCACCGCAAACATCATCAGTTCCACATCGGTCGGGTCGCGCCCCGCAAAGGCGTGCAGCGCGTAGTCAATCTCCTCGTCCGAGAGAGCCAAACCCATCTCGCGGTTGGCATCCACGAGCGCACACCGCCCCTCGGCCTGCACCGGGATGTGGACTAGCGGCGCAGGATCCACGCGGCGGAAGAGGGTCTCTAAGGAATCGAGCGGAGCCTCAATCATGCGGTCGTAGAGTAGCGGCAAGACGACTCGACTGAGCGGTTCGGCTGAGCTCACCGTCGAAGCCTTGTCGAAGTCCGCGCTGGGCACGGTATCGGCGGCAAAGGCATACAGCGTGCCGCGCTCGACGCGATGCACGAATTCGAGGCCGCAGTTTCTGAGGATGTCCGTAGCCTTGCTTGACCACGGAGAAGTCGTGCCCGGTCGCGGACCAATGGCCACCTCGTTGTGCGCCCGCGCCGGCAAAGTCGCATCCACGTCGAGGATGCGCATGAGCCGCGCCATCTCGTCGTCAGCTAAGGCGCGCACACATTGCACGGCATAGAAGTACGTAGCGCTTAAATCCTCAACTTCGGGCGCACAACGCTGACAGCGCGCTAGGAGCGACCGACGGCGCAGGGACGACAGGGCCGGGGGGCCGACAAAGGCGAGTAGCATGGGATACTTTCTAAAGGGAAGAGGTTACATGAAAATGTAGGTACTGTCGTGAAAACCCTCAAGGATTGCCGCGACGCGACGAGCTTATTTTTGCACCTATGTATATAATGTCTATTTTCAGAATCTAGTCTATGGAACTGGAGGTTCCTATGTCATTTGCTACGCACAGTGAAAACGCCGAGTACATTGAAAGTCTCTACGAGCAATACCAGCGCGATCCTAGCTCGGTCCCAGAAGAGTGGCAACACTTCTTCCGCGGCTTTGAATTTGGCTTCGCGCGCTCCGAGACCGCTAGCGAACCAACGGAAGCCTCGCAGCAGCAGTCCATAGAAGAAGTCACTGAGGGCCTTTTGGTCCTCGAAGGCGTCCAAGCCCTCGTCCAAGCCTATCGGCAAATGGGCCACTTCGTCGCCCGGCTCGACCCGCTGGGGTACGACCGCCGGAGCCTGCCGCTGTTGGATCTGATAGAATTTGGCCTCGCCGAAGAAGACCTCGAAAAGACCGTGGGCAACGGCAGCTTCCTCGGCCGCACGGACGGCACGTTAAAGGGGTTGTTGAGCAAGCTGAAAACCACGTATTGTCGCTCCATTGGCGTCGAATACATGGATATCCCGGACAAGGATCAGCGCGACTGGTTGCAAGAGCGGGTCGAGCCTTGCCTCAACAATCCCAACTTGTCCGAAGACGCCACGCGTCGGGTACTCGCGCGCCTGATCGCCGCCGAGGAGTTTGAGCAGTTTTTGCACACGCGCTACGTCGGGCAAAAGCGCTTCTCGCTCGAAGGGGCCGAGTCCATGGTGCCGCTCTTGGACGAACTGGTCAGCACCGGCTCCAAGTTAGGCGTCGAAGAGATGGTCATCGGCATGGCTCATCGCGGTCGGCTTAACGTGCTGGCACACCTTTTGCACAAGCCCTACGAGGAACTCCTCGCCGAGTTCGAGGGTGCCGACCGCACCGACCGCGACGACGACGAGGGCGATGTCAAATACCACAAGGGCTATTCCCATGACCACGTCACCGAGGAGGGACGCAAAGTCCATCTCTCGCTCAGTTTTAATCCTAGTCACCTAGAGCTAGTCGATCCGGTTATCGAGGGCATCGTCTATGCCAAGCAAGCCTACTTGCACGACGACGAAGGAGAGCGGGTGGTCCCAGTACTCATCCACGGTGAGGCCGCCTTTACCGGCCAAGGCATCGTCTCCGAGACTCTCAATCTCTCCGAATTGCCCGGCTACCGCACCGGCGGCTCCGTCCACATCATCATCAACAATCAGCTCGGCTACACCGCCCAAGCCGACGAGACGCGCTTTACCCCCTACCCGACCGACATCGCCAAGGAGATTCAGGCACCTGTCTTTCACGTCAACGCCGATGACCCCGAAGCCGTAATGCAAGCGGCGCGGGTGGCGATGGAGTTTAGGCACCGCTTCAAGGTGGATGTCTTTATCGATTTGTGGTGTTATCGCCGCCACGGCCACAACGAAGCCGACGACCCTACCCTTACCCAGCCACTGATGTACAAGAAGATCGCCGAGCATCCGACGATCCTCCACCTCTATTCCTTCCAGCTCATTGCGCAAAACAAAATCTCCCAAGAGGAAGCCGACGATATTCGCGCGCGGATCCGCACCCGGCTCGAAGAAGCCCAGCAAATCGCCCGCCGCCTACAAGTCCAGCCCCAAATTTCGTCTTTCGGGGGCGTCTGGCAGGGCCTGACTTGGGCACCCGATGACTGGAGTGCCCAAACGGCCGTCGATGCCAAAATCCTACAGCGGATCGTCGAGCGGGCGACCCAAGTCCCCGAGGGCTTCTCGCTGCACCGCACAATCCAGCGGATGATCGAAGCGCGCCGCGCCATGGCCGCTGGTCAAGCACCCATCGACTGGGGCTGCAGCGAGGTGATGGCCTTCGGCTCGTTGCTGCGGGAAGGCGTGGCAGTGCGCCTGACTGGCCAAGATACCCAACGCGGCACTTTTGCCCACCGCCACGCCGTCTGGCACGACACCGAAACGGGCGCAGAACACGTCCCCTTGCAGTGCTTGGAGCGGGATCAGGCCGACTTCGTCGTGATCAACACCATGCTGTCGGAGCTAGCAGTACTCGGCTTTGAGTACGGAATCAGCTCGGCAGACCCGCGGCGCTTGGTCTTGTGGGAGGCCCAGTTCGGCGATTTCGTCAACGGCGCGCAAATGGTCATTGACCAATTTCTCTCTAGTGGCGAAGCCAAATGGCAGCGGATGAGCGGCTTGGTGCTGCTGTTGCCGCACGGGTACGAGGGCATGGGGCCCGAACATTCGAGCGCGCGGCTAGAGCGCTTCTTGCAATCGTGCGCCAAAAACAACATGCAGGTGGCTTATCCGACCACACCTGCGCAACTTTTTCACATCTTGCGGCGGCAGATGCACCGCAACTTCCGCAAGCCGCTGGTGCTGATGACACCCAAGAGCCTCCTGCGGCACAAGCAATGCGTCTCGGAGTTAGCAGAGTTTTCCGAGGGGGCGTTCCAGCGGGTCATCGACGACGCAAACGTCGCCGATCCAGCCACCGTCAGCCGGGTGGTTCTATGCACCGGCAAGATATACTACGACTTGGTGGCTGCCCGCGGCGAGCAAAACGGCAGCGACAAAGTAGCGCTGCTGCGCGTCGAGGAACTCTATCCGTTCCCAACCGCCGAACTCCAAGCTGCGTTCGACCGCTATCCCGCAGCTAAGCAGTTCTACTGGGTGCAAGAAGAATCGCAGAACATGGGTGCTTGGCCCTTCGTCCAACCTCTCTTGGACGAACTGCTGCCTGCGCACTGCGCGCTGAACTACGTGGGCCGCGACGAAGCGGCTAGCCCGGCCACCGGCTCCGGGCACCTGCACGAAACCGAGCAACGAGAAATCGTCGAGCAAGCACTAGGCCGCAGCCGCGAAGTGGTGCTGCATCAGCGGCGGCAATCTGGTTAGGAGCATTTGCATGTCAGTACAAGTCGAAATACCGAGCATGGGCGAATCCGTCAGCGAGGTCATTCTCCTCGAATGGCTCAAGGGCGATGGCGAGCGCGTCGAGCGGGACGAGCCGCTTTGCGTGTTAGAGACCGACAAGGCCAACGTCGAGCTACCGTCCCCAGCCAGCGGCGCGCTCAAACACCTACAATCTACCGACACCACGCTAGCCATAGGAGCGGTAGTCGCGGAGATAGATGAATCAGCACAAGCTGCCGCTCCGGCTCCAGCGTCCAAACCCGAACTCGCCGCGCCCAAACCCGAACCCGTCCTAAGCCCAGCCGTGCGCCGCCTAGTCGAAGAGCACGAGTTGGATCCAACTGCCATTGAGGGCACGGGCAAGGACGGGCGGCTGACTAAAAAGGACGTACTCGCCCATCTAGAGACTCTATCCGCGCCCGAACCCGCTCAACCGTCCCCTGCACCTGAACCTGCACAGCCGCCTACGCCTGAACCTATTAAACCGTCCCCTGTACCCGAACCCGTTCCTTCACCTGAGCCTGAATCCACTCCGCCCGAACCCGCTCAACCACCTCCTGCGCCCGCTGCTAGTCCCAAGCTCACCCGCCGCGAGCCAATGAGCCGACTCCGTCAGCGCATTGCCGAACACTTGGTCGCCGCGCAGCATAACGCAGCCATGCTGACGACCTTCAACGAGATCGACATGAGCGGAGTTATGCAACTCCGGGCCAAGTACAAGGAGCGCTTTGCCCAAGTCCACGGCTCATCGCTCGGGCTGATGTCCTTTTTCTCGCGAGCCGCCGTCCTCGCGCTCGGCGAGTTTCCAGCGATCAACGCGCAGATCGACGACACGCACATTGTGTATCACGATTTCGTCAATTTGGGGATCGCAGTGAGCACAGAGCGCGGTCTAGTCGTGCCCGTCTTGCACCGCGCCGAGCAGATGTCCATCGCCCAACTCGAAAGCAACATCAAGCGACTCGCGCTGAGTGCCCGCGACAACAAGCTGGCCATGGACGAGCTAAGCGGCGGCACGTTTACCATCACCAACGGCGGGGTCTTCGGCTCGCTGCTTTCCACGCCGATTCTCAACGCACCGCAAAGCGGCATTCTGGGAATGCACGCGATCCAAGAGCGGCCTGTGGCCGTCGAAGGTCAAGTAGTGATCCGGCCGATGATGTACGTAGCACTGTCCTACGACCATCGTCTCGTCGATGGCCAGCAGTCGGTCTCGTTTTTGGTGCGACTGAAAGAGCTTCTCGAGGATCCAGCGCGGCTGCTGTTAGAAGTATAGTGGAAGGCTGTCGCTGGTCATAGTGGAGAGACACCAATGCCCAAAAAAGTTGAAAAACGCAATCAAGAGAATCCGCTTAAGTTCGAGTTCTCTATGGTTGGCAAACAGCTAGCGACAAAAAATGAGTCGAAATTTTGTGAGGTATATAGGCATCCTCACGGTTCTCTTTTTCAGGGGGATTCTGTCGAGTGGCTCAAGAGCTTGGACGGAGAAAGCGTGGATCTTATTTTTGCTGATCCTCCATACAACATCAATAAGGCCGAATGGGATAGATTTGAAAACCAAGAACAGTACATTGAATGGTCGATGGAATGGATTAGAGAGGCACATCGTATTCTAAAGGAAGAAGGGACGATGTATCTCTGTGGATTTTCTGAAATACTTGCAGATATAAAGCATCCATCTATGAGGTATTTTAGATCGTGCAAGTGGCTGGTGTGGTACTATAAAAACAAAGCCAATATGGGAAGTGACTGGGGAAGGTCGCATGAGAGCATTCTTCACTTGCGTAAATCCAAGAAACAGACATTTAATATCGATGATATTAGAATCCCCTATGGCGATCATACGCTAAAGTACCCATCTCACCCACAAGCAGAGTCAAGTCAGTACGGAAATGGAGCGAAACAAAAAAATGTTTGGACGCCACATCCGAGAGGGGCAAAGCCACGAGATGTTATAGAAGTGCCGACCACGTGTAATGGAATGAATGAAAAAACTCCTCATCCTACACAAAAACCAGAAGAACTCGTTCGAAAGTTCGTCCTAGCTTCGTCTAAAGAAGGCGAGCTTGTTATTGATCCGTTCTCAGGATCGGGTACAACGTTAGTCGTTTCTGAACAACTCGGACGAAGATGGGCTGGTTGTGAAATTGATTCTGAATACAATAAATGGGCGATAGACAGGATAGAAAATGTGATTCGCAGGTCAAAAGATGGATGGATCGCACTTGATAAAGAGAACGAAAAAAGAAGGAGTTCAATCCGTTGAACTTGGAAAGACTAGTAAGTATCGCCTGCGAGACTATTTTCGCGATATTGATAGGTACTGCGATTTTGCAAAGTCGTATCTTGAATTCATCAAAGACAATCTACAAGCTGTAATTGTATCGAGAAACGAGAATAATTATCAATTTTTTCAATACAAAGATGATGGGACATACAATGTAACAAGGCCAATCAACTCCAAATTAATGTACTCATTAGAAGATATGGAGGCTGTTATTGACCCTTTTAAAGAAATTCTTTTGGATATTCAAGGCGAGGATAATAGTACTGATAACTCGTCTAACCGAGAGATCATTAATAGAAGCATTTATACAGCGCAACAATGTATTGGAGCTACTCTTGATGCCTTGCCCGCTAATAAGTCAAATACAGCAAGAAAGATAAATGGTGACCTATTTGAAAGATTCATACGTCTCATTATAGGCAAAGTCGGAGTTTATGTCACGCAGGGGACAGTGCAAGTTCCAGTAAAAATAAATGGAAAAGTCGAATTTACTATGAATTATCAGCACGATCTTATTGTGAAAGAACTTGAAGAAGTACGTGCGATAGGGTCTGTAAAAACATCGAGCAAGGACCGTCTAGCTAAAATATTTGTCGATAAATTCCTATATAATCGCTTGACAGATAGAGACACACCCCATTTCGCTATTTTTCTAAACGATGTGCAAAGAAAAGGCAGGGACGGCAAATATGGTATCAATACAACTTTTCTTTCAGGGCACTTTAAGGGCTATACAGTTAAACTAAATCCATTAGATGGAGTATATTATTTTGACATACGTCCTGACATGCAGATAAAGGATATTTTGAAGGATCACATAAAAACCTTCGACCATTTTCTATTTGGCGATATTTGGAAGCTCGTCAGGTAACTGTCTGATAAGGAGCCAGCAGACGTTCTAACGTGTGCTGCTAATTACGCAAAAAGGAAACACCGTGAGCGACACTGCATTCGACTTAGTGGTCATCGGCGCAGGGCCAGGCGGCTACGTAGCCGCAAGCAAGGCGGCGCAACTAGGCATGAAGGTGGCCTGTATCGACAAAAGCTATCTCGGCGGCACCTGCCTCAATGTCGGCTGCATCCCCAGCAAGGCCCTGCTAGAGTCGAGCGATTTATTCTACAGAGCCAAGAAGGGATTGGGACACCACGGGATCGGGCAGGGCGAAGTGGGCTTGGACCTAGGGACCATGATGGCGCGAAAAGAAAAGATCGTGCAGACCATGACCAAGGGCATTGAGGGGCTGTTTAAGGGCCGGGGGGTGACGCATTTCGTCGGCACGGGCCAAGTCCGCGCCCCGGGAAGCGTGGCGGTGCAAGGTTCAGACGGCGAGCAGGTGCTGTCTGCCAAGCACATCCTGTTGGCTACTGGGAGCACGCCCGTGGAGTTGTCGAATCTGCCCTTTGATGGAAAACATATAATCAGTTCGACCGAGGCCCTAACCTTAGAAAAGGTGCCTGAGCGGCTCGTCGTCATTGGCGGCGGTGCCATTGGATTGGAACTCGGATCCGTGTGGGCTCGGCTGGGTGCTCAAGTGCTCGTAGTGGAGGCCATGGATCAAATTTTGCCGGAGATGGATCAAGAGATGGCCCAGCAGCTAGAACGGCTGCTCAAGCGACAGGGACTGAAGTTTCTGCTCGGGGCCAAGGCCCAAGAAGCCGAGATCGAAAAAGGCCAAGTGACGTTGACCATAGCGGCCGGCGATCAAGAGCGCGTCGAGACATGCGACCTAGTCTTGGTAGCCGTGGGACGCAAACCATGCAGCGTGGGGTTAGGGCTAGAAGACGTGGGTGTGGCAGTCAACGAGCGAGGACAGGTCTTGGTCGACGCGCAGGGGCGCACCAATGTCGAGGGAATCTGGGCTATCGGCGACCTCGTGCCCGGACCCATGTTGGCCCACAAGGCCGAGGCCGAAGGAGTCGCGGTCGCCGAGCGGATGGCCGGACGCGCCGGACAGGTCAACTACGATGCTATACCCTCGGTCGTGTACACTCACCCAGAACTAGCCTCCGTGGGCGCGAGCGAGGAAGCAGCCACCGCAGCCGGCCACGAGGTCGCCGTCGGCAAGCACCTCTTTCGCAGCAACGCCCGTGCCCACTGCATGGACGACATCGACGGCCTAGTCAAGGTCGTCGCCGATGCGCACACCGATCAACTCTTGGGGATGCACATCCTAGGGCCGCAGGCTTCGCATTTGATCGCCGAGGGCGTCTTGGCCCTAGAGTTCGGTGCCAGCGCCGAGGATGTAGCCCGCACCGTCCACGCGCATCCAGCGCTGTCAGAAGTCGTAGGCGAGGCAGCGCGGGCCGTAGAATCGTGAAGCTCGCCGGCAAAGTCGTCCTCATCACCGGTGCTGGCTCGGGCATCGGCCGCCAAACCGCGCTACTCTGCGCCCGTGAAGGCGCGCACATTGCAGCCGTTGACATCGACGAGACCACGGCCGAGGAAACGGCCGCAACCATCACCGCCGACAACGGCCAAGCCATCGCCATCGCGGCCGACGTGTCCCGCGCCGCCGACTGCGAGCGCATGGTGCAGCAAGCCGAAGCCGCTTATGGCCGCCTCGATGTGCTGTTCAACAACGCCGGTATCTCCCACCACGCCGACGCCGACGCCATCGACACCGAAGAAGAGGTTTGGGATCTGACCATGGCCGTCAATCTCAAAGGGGTCTTTCTAGGCTGCAAATACGGCATTCCAGCCCTGCGCCGCGCTGGCGGCGGTGCCATAGTCAACACCGCCTCTTTCGTCGCCTTGCTCGGCGCGGCCACGCCCCAATTGGCCTATACCGCCAGCAAGGGCGGCGTCCTCGCCCTGACGCGCGAATTAGCCGTTATCCACGCCCGCGAAAACATCCGCGTCAACGCACTTTGCCCCGGCCCGTTGCGCACCGAGCTGTTGATGAAATACCTCGACAGCGAAAAGAAGCGCCAGCGCCGCTTGGTCCACATCCCCATGGGCCGCTTCGGCGAGGCCGAGGAAATCGCCCGCACGGTCGTCTTCTTGGCCTCGGACGACGCCTCCTTCATCACGGGCTCGACCTTCGTCGTCGATGGCGGCATCACCGCTGCCTACGTCACCCCAGAGTGAGGCCGCCCATGTGCTTTACGGCCCCAGAACCCTGCTCGCCGAGCCGCTGGACCTATTGAACTTCCTGTAACCCACCGCACAATTCAGAAAGGGTAACCCATGAGCGAATTTTTTAAGGGCATCGAAAAAATTGCCTACGAAGGCCCGGATTCTAAAAACCCCCTCGCCTTCAAGCACTACGACGCCGAGGCCATGGTCGGCGGCCAGACCATGGCCGAGCACCTGCGCTTCTCCGTGGCCTTTTGGCACAGCTTTAAGGGCGGAGGTATTGATCCCTTCGGCCCAACTCCGGTGTACGACCGGCCCTGGGACCGCGCCAGTGACCCCATGCAGCGCGCTGAGGACACCTTGCGCGCGGCCTTTGAGTTCATCACCAAGCTCGGCGCGCCGTTCTACTGCTGGCACGACCGCGACATCGCGCCCGAAGGCGATACCCTCAAAGAAAGCAACGAACGCCTCGACCACATCGTGGGGCTGGCCGAGCAATTGCAAGCCGACACGGGCGTCCGCTTGCTCTGGGGCACGTCCAACTGTTTCTCGCACGCGCGCTTTACGCACGGAGCCGCCACCAACCCAGACGCCCACGTCTTCGCCTGGGCCGCGGCGCAGATCAAAAAAGCCATGGAATGCACTCATCGGCTCGGGGGGGCCAACTACGTGTTTTGGGGTGGGCGCGAGGGATATTCCAGCTTGCTCAATACCAACATGGCCCACGAGCAAGACCAACTTGCGCGCTTCTTGCACATGGCCGTTGAACACAAAAAGGCAATCGGCTTTACCGGCACCCTGCTCGTGGAGCCCAAGCCCAAAGAGCCGACCAAGCACCAGTACGACTACGACGCCGCCACCGTCTTGAGCTTTCTCCGCAAATACGACCTGTTGGACGAGTTCAAGCTCAACATCGAAGCCAACCACGCCACCCTGGCCGGACACACCTTTGAACACGACCTTCAGATCGCCTCAGCCGATGGCAAGCTGGGCAGCATTGACGCCAATCGCGGCGATTACCTGCTCGGCTGGGACACCGACCAATTCCCCACCGACCTCTACTCCACCACCTACGCCATGTTGGTAATCCTCAAACAAGGCGGCATTGCTTCCGGCGGCATCAACTTCGACGCCAAGCTGCGGCGCGGCTCCTGCGACTTGGAG
This sequence comes from Candidatus Latescibacterota bacterium, assembly GCA_965116675.1. Classification (GTDB taxonomy): domain Bacteria; phylum Latescibacterota; class UBA2968; order UBA8231; family UBA8231. The sequence continues at coordinate 2,694,161 of OZ220721.1, read as the reverse complement.
GATCTCTTCCACGCCCACATCGGCGGCATGGACTCGTTTGCCCGCGGACTAACGCTGGCCCAGCGCATCATCGACGACGGCGCACTCGACGCCTTTGTGGAAGCGCGCTACGCCTCGTATCGCAGCGGCATCGGCGAGAAGATCATGCGCGGCGCGACCAACTTTGCCGAGCTAGAGGCATACGTCCACCAGCACGGCGAGCCGGAAAAGCGCAGCGGCCGCGAGGAAATGCTGGAGAATATCGTCAACAGCTATCTGTAGCGACTAGTAGCAGGAGAGGGACGAAAATCCATAAGACACGCAAGACGAGAAACGGACACACAACGGAGTTACGATGATTACTGAAGAACAAGTCGAGAACCGAAAGTACTGGATCGACGAGATAAGTCGCTCAAGCGGCGATTTTGGCGCTGATGCCGAAAGGATCGAACAAAAGCTGGAGCAGGAAGTCCAAGCACAAGGGATTGACGCCCTGCTTGGACACCTGCGTTTGTGTGGTGTAATCCCGGAATGCTATGGGCACGACACCAGCGAAGAGAAACTGTACTCCAAGTATACTGATGTTGTGATTCATGAAGCATATACTGCAATGGGGTTTACGAGCTTGGTTCTTAAGGAGCGAGCGAATGTAGCTGATGTTGAGTGCGTCACCAACGACTACACTTTTGTCGCTGATGCAAAAGCATTTAGACTGAGCCGCACAGCGAAGAATCAGAAGGATTTCAAGGTACAAGCAATGGACAACTGGAAGCATGGAAAGCCCTATGCGATGGTTGTTTGTCCAGTATATCAACTTCCACCTCTAAAAAGTCAGATATACAAACAGGCTGCTGAGAGGTCCGTTTGCATTGCGACGTATACGCACCTAGCTGTACTTGTTCGTTATGTCCAGAAATCGACTCAGAACAAGGCAATAGAGTTGGTTCACGAGGTGTTTAGAACGGTCGAAGCGATGAATCCGTCAAAGAATGCAACTAGCTACTGGCAGGCAGTAAACCGTACATTTTTGGCTTTTGACGAAATAATTGGTGCAATATGGCGAGATGAGAAACTCGCATCAAACGAGGCCATCACTATCTTAAAAAAAGAAGCACTCACTTTTCTCGCAAAAGAGCGAGAGCGAATTATGAGATTATCTCACGCTGACGCGATAAAGGAGGTACTGAAGTCGAGCACACTCGATAACAAGGTTCAAAAGGTTCAATCCGTTGCCAAAAACGGCATCCTTGACTTGGAGGCGGCATGAACGAGGAGTACTTGGACAAAATCACACACGGCGACTGCCGAGATCACATTTCGCGCTTGGCCGACAACAGCATAGAACTTTTCCTGTCGGACATTCCCTATGGAATCAGCCTAGACGACTGGGATGTCTTACACGACAATACTAACTCGGCGCTGTTGGGGCAGTCGCCTGCCCAAGCTGGGAAATCGGCCTTTAAGAGGCGAGGCAAGCCCATCAATGGCTGGTCGCAGGCCGATAGGAACATTGGACGAGAGTATCAGCAGTGGTGTCAAAGCTGGACTGAACGGCTTTTGCCAAAAATGAAGTGCGGCGCATCGCTCTTCGTTTTTGGTGCACGCCGCACCATACATCGCGTCGTCAATGCTTTTGAAGACAGCGGGTTCCTGCTCAAGGACATGCTCGCTTGGCAGAAAGAGTCGGCGCATCATCGAGCGCAAAGGGTGAGCATTGTCTTTGCGAGGCGTGGGTTAGAAGCCGAGGCCAAAGCGTGGCGCGGCTGGCGCTTGGGGAACCTCGCACCCTTATATGAGCCGATTGCTTGGTTTGTAAAACCCTACAAGATCGGCGGAACCATTGCTGATAACATCCTCGAGCAAGGCGTAGGGGCCATGAACATAGAAGCGTGTCAGAGCCATGGCGCAACCCCCACAAATCTCTTGGCGTTTGGTTTCCAGAAGGGCGAACAAAAAATTCACGAGGCCCAGAAGCCGCTGAAGCTCATCGAGTTCCTGATCAAGCTCACAACGCGAGAGGGCCAAGTGGTATTGGATCCGTTCATGGGCAGCGGCACTACGGCTGTTGCCGCGCGGCGACTCAACAGGCACTTCATAGGCTTTGAGATCGCGCCCGAATTTCATCGAGCCGCACTTCAGAGGTTGGATTCAGAATGCGGAACGGGAGATGCGAAAGAGGCTCAAGCGATCCAGCAAATGCTCTTCGAAAAAGCGCGAAGTAAATACAAGGGTTAACTACAACTCCAACAACTCAATTGTCCCTCGGCACGGCCATCATCCGCTCCAACGCCCGCCGCGCCCCCTCAATCACTTCGTCGTCCAGTGTAATTTCGTAGCGCTCGTACAGCAGCGAAAAGTACACGTCTTGCAGGTCGGTGATTTTCATGTAGGGGCAGTGTAGCCGGCAGCCAATGCAGCCGTCCGCCGCGACGAACTCTTGGTGCGGGAAGCGCTGCCGGAGCTGGTGCAACATGCCGTTTTCCGTGGCGATGATGAAGCTCTTGGCCTCGGGGTACTTTTCTACGGCCTTGAGCATCCCCGTAGTCGAGCACACTTCGTGCGCGATCTCGACCACGTCCTCGCGGCATTCAGGATGCGCGATGATGACGGCCTCGGGAAATTCGCTGCGGGTGCGCTCGACGCTGGCGGCGCGCAGCACGTCGTGCGTCGGGCAAGCGCCGTCGTACACCACGACCTCTTTCTCCGGCACCTGCTCGGCCACCCAGCGGCCCAAGTTGCGGTCGGGCGTAAAGAGGATCTTGTCGCTATCGAGGCTGCGCACCACTGAGACGGCGTTGGCCGAGGTGCAGCAGATGTCGGACTCGGCCTTCACCTCGGCCGTGGAGTTGACATACGTCACCACCGTGTGATCGGGATAGTCTGCTTTCCAATCGTCGAGGCTTTCCGGGGTGATGGAGTCGGCCAGCGAACAGCCCGCGCCCAAATGAGGCAAGAACACTTGCTTGCCGGGGCTGAGAATTTTGGCCGATTCAGCCATAAAATGCACGCCGCAAAAGACGATGCGCTCGGCATCCGTCTTGGCCGCTTCCACGGACAGCCCGAGCGAATCACCCGTGAAGTCGGCCAAGTCTTGGATCGGCGGAATCTGGTAGTTATGCGCGAGGATGACCGCGTTTTTCTCGCGGCGCAAGTGGTTGATCTGGGCGATGAGTTCCTCGGCAGGCAGGTCGCTGTGGTACTGCCCAGCGGCTGGGGCGATCGTCTCTGAGTGGGTCATGGCTTGACTTGCGCTCCTTCGTCGGGGGGGATGGTCTCGGTGCCGTTGGGGAAAACGCGCCAAAACTCCTTGCGAATGAGGCCGGCGATCATGGCGCTCTTGCTGCTGCCGTGATAGCGGGCAATCGCGTCGAGCATCTCGTGGTCCCGGTCGGGCGCCGAAAAGGTTCGCACCTTAGCCCGGCGACTTTGGTCCTTGGATGGCATTATATCTTTCTTATATAAAATTTAATTAATATGTATGTAATCTAATGAATCACTGGCGGTCCGTCAATACATTTGTAACCGCGCTTTAACCAAATTGTCGCACAAAAAAGGAAGATGGGGAACGACCCTAGAGCTGGCTAATCCGCTCCATGGCCTCTTCGATTCGGTCGCGGTGATTGAAGGCCGACAGGCGCAAGTATCCCTCGCCAGCCGCGCCAAAACCCGCACCCGGCGTGCCGACGATGTGAGCCTTGTCGAGCAAGTAGTCGAAGTAAGTCCAACTGTCCTGCCCATCGGGCGTGGCTACCCACAAATAGGGAGCGTGCTCGCCCCCGTACACCGTAAGCCCAGCCGCCCCCAACTGCTGACGCATGATCGCGGCATTCTCCATGTAGAACGCAACGCGCTCGGCAATGCCCTGCTGGCCGGTCGGCGAGTACGCAGCCGCTGCGGCGCGCTGCACCGGGTACGCCACGCCGTTGAACTTGGTCGAGTGCCGCCGCGCCCACAGCCGATGCAGGTCCACTTCCTCGCCCGAGGCAGCGCGACCCTTGAGTTCTTTCGGCACCACGATGTACCCACAGCGCAAACCAGTAAAGCCGGCGTTCTTGGAGAAACTGCGAAATTCTATCGCCACCTCGCGGGCACCTTCGACCTCGTAGATGGAGCGCGGGAGCGCCGGATCGGTGATGTAGCTCTCGTAGGCCGCGTCAAATAGAATGACTGCCTGCTCGCGACGGGCGTATTCTATCCAGCGGGCCAAGGCGTCGCGGGTCATCACCGCGCCCGTGGGGTTGTTGGGCGAGCACAAGTAGATCAGATCGACGTGACCGGCGGGCAGGTCCGGGATGAAGTCATTGGCGGCCGTGCATGGCATGTAAACCATACCGGCATACGAACCATTCTCGTCGGCTGGCCCAGTGCGTCCGGCCATAACGTTGGAATCGCAGTACACCGGATAGACCGGATCGGTCAGCGCGACCACGCAATCGTCGGCGAAAATTTCCTGCACTGCGCCCGAGTCGCACTTGGACCCGTCGGAGACAAAAATCTCGTCGCTGTGCACCTGCACGCCGCGCGCGCCAAAGTCGTGCTCGACAATGGCCTCGCGCAAAAAATCCTGACCCTGGTCGGGCGGATAGCCCTGCAAGGTATCGTCGTGCGCCATTTCCTCGACGGCTTCTTTCATCGCATCGACCATCGGCCGCGGAATGCCCTTGACCACGTCGCCGATCCCTAGGCGAATCACGTCGGCCTGCGGGTGGGCCTCGGCAAACGCCTCGACCCGGCGGGCGATTTCTGGAAAGAGGTAACCGGCTTTGAGCTTGAGGTAGTGATCGTTGATATGCACCATGATATTCACTTTCTTGGAATGAATTAGGAATTACGAATTATCAATCATTAGTCCCCAATTCGCAATTCGTAATTCCTAATTTTTAATTCTTAATTCAAAAAGGAGACTCGCTCGTGGATATAAGTTTTATGACCAGCGCCGGCGGCACCAACAATTGGAGCCTCGACGAATGTGCCCGCTGGGCGCGAGAGCACGATTTCGACTGCGTACGCCTAAACGACTCCGGCGCGCTCGACTCGGACCACATTCTATCAGTCGGGCCGGACGCCGTGCTGGAGACCTTGCACCAGCACGATCTGTACCTCGCTGCCCTCACCGCGCACTACAACCTGCTCGACGACGACCGCGATCAGGCCCGCGCCGCCCAAACCAAGCTACTCAAGGCCATTGCGTCGGCCCGTGCCCTCGACTGCCCCGTTATCGTCACCAGCAGCGGCGCGCCCGTGCGCAACGGCCAGTTCTACGGCATGTTCTCCTCCGAACCCGGCAATCCCAGCGACCGCTCCGACGAATTAGTCGATCGCTTCCAAGCCATGTTCGAACCCGTGGTGCAAGCGGCTGAAGACAACAATGTCCGGCTCGCACTCGACGTGGCCGTGCGCATGGGCCAGATCGGCTGCAACCCAGAGATGTGGGAAAAAATCCTCGACGCCGTGCCCTCGGATCACCTCGGCTTATCCTGCGACCCGTCGCACTGGCTGTGGATGCACATCCTGCCGGTCGAAGACGTCATCCGCGACTTTGCCGGCCATTGGTACTACGCCGATGTCAAGGATTGCGAGATTAGCCAGCGGATGCTCTACCGCCAGGGCATCATCGGCAATTGGTGGTGGCAATACCGCGTCCCCGGCCGCGGCCAACTCGACTGGAGCACCATCATCGGCGCGCTGTGGGAATCGGGCTACGACTACGTGCTGTGCGTGGAAAACGAAGATCGCGGCTTCCCCGGCCTAGAGGGATTTGCCTTTGGCGGCCAACACCTGCGCAGCTTGCTGCCGCCCAAGGAGTCTAACTTTAAGCGGCAAGGAGGGCATTGGAAGACGAGCGGGTGGAAGCGCAGGATGTAGGGGCGACCGGCCGGTCGCCCCTACTTGCCGTTAGGACCATTTGCCCTATCCTATTATTTATTGCGCTGCAAACAGCCACAGAGGAGCTATAGCAATGCAGAATGATTTGCACGATTCGCGCGATGGATCGTCTTGTGCATCCTATTCTGCGTCTATCTGCGTCCATCTGCGGATCACCTTGTAAATGATGTAGGATTGCTATATGAGCACGGACAAGAACCGCGACTTCATTCGCGAAGCCATCGACATCGATCTCGAAAACGGCCGCTACGACCGAGTCATCACCCGCTTTCCACCAGAGCCTAATGCGCATCTGCACATCGGCCACGCCAAGGCGATCTGCGTCAACTTCGGCATTGCCGCCTCCTACGATGGCCAATGCAATCTCCGCTACGACGACACCAATCCCACGCGCGAAGAGCAGGAATACGTGGACTCCATGCAGGAGGATATCCGCTGGCTCGGCTTCGACTGGGGGCCGCAGCCGTACTACGCTTCCGACTATTTCGGCCAGCTCTACGAATGGGCTGTCGCGCTCATCAAAAAGGGCTTGGCGTACGTGGATGACCAGACCGCGGACGAGATCCGGGAAAATCGCGGCACGCTCACCGAACCGGGCAAAAACAGCCCGTACCGCGACCGCTCTATCGAGAAGAACCTCGACCTATTCGAGCAGATGAAAGACGGCGCATTCCCCGATGGCTCGCGCGTGTTGCGCGCCAAAATCGACATGGCCGCGCCCAACATCAACCTACGCGACCCAGTCATGTACCGCATCATGCACACCGCCCACCACCGCACCGGCGATGCCTGGTGCATTTATCCCATGTACGACTGGGCACATGGCCAGAGCGACGCCATCGAGGGCGTTACGCACTCGCTGTGCTCAGACGAATTTACCAACAACCGACCGCTCTACGACTGGTTCATCGAAAAACTCGGCATCTTCCCCTCGCGCCAGATCGAGTATGCCCGCGGCAACATCACCTACACCGTCCTCTCCAAGCGCTACATCCTGCAGCTCATCGAGCAGAATCTCGTCTCCGGTTGGGACGACCCCCGGCTCTACACGCTGCGCGGCCTGCGCCGTTTGGGGTATCCACCGGCGGCCATCCGCCGCTTCTGGACCGAAGCAGGCATTGCCAAACGCGGCAACAACATCGACATCGCCCTCCTCGAATACTGCATCCGCGATCAGCTCAACCAGACCGCGCCCCGGCGCATGGCCGTGCTCAACCCGCTCAAGGTCGTCATTGAAAACTACCCAGAGGACCAAAGCGAGATGCTAACTGCCATCAACAACCCGGAAGACGACAGCGCTGGCACTCGCTCGATCCCCTTTTCGCGGCACCTCTACATTGAGCGCGAGGACTTTATGGAAGATCCGCCGCGCAAGTTCTTCCGCCTTGCCCCAGGCCGCGAAGTCCGCCTGCGCTACGCCTATTTCATCACCTGTACCGAGGTCATCAAAGACGACAGCGGCGAGATCGTCGAGCTGCGCTGCACGTACGATCCGGCCACCCGAGGCGGCAACGCACCCGATGGCCGCAAGGTCAAGGCCACCCTGCACTGGGTCTCAGTCCCCCACGCAGTTCCAGCCGAGGTGAGGCTCTACGACCGGCTCTTCAAAGTCGAAAACCCGCTTGAAGCCCCGCCCGGGGGCACTTGGCTGGACAACCTCAATCCGGACGCGCTCAAAGTCCTCAACCCCTGCTATCTAGAGCCATCCCTCGCCGACATGGCCCCGGGAGACTCCTGCCAGTTTGAGCGGCTCGGCTACTTCTGCGCCGACAGCGAGGACCACGCATCGGACGCGCCCGTCTTCAACCGCACCGTCACCTTGCGCGACACTTGGGCGCGGATGCAGAAGGGCTAGCTACACCCACCGCCGCGCATGCGGATCTCGCGCCTCCTATCGGCTCTACTGCTGGCGGCACCCGTTGCCGCCGAAGAGATCGTCGTGCCAGCCGGTCCCTTCACCATGGGCATCGACCACCCGAAGGCCACCGACGAAAAACCCAGTCGCCAAATCTACCTGAGCGCCTTTTCCATCGACCGCTACGAGGTCACCAACGCCCGCTTCGCCGCCTTTGTCGCGGCCACCGGCTACCAGACGGAGGCGGAAAAATTCGGGGCCGAAAAGGCCGACAGCATTAGCTGGCGTCAGCCCCACGGCCCCGGCTCGGTGGCAGACCCAACCCATCCGGTCGTCTATGTTAGCTGGCAAGATGCCCACGCGTATTGCGCTTGGCGCGGCGGACGGCTTCCCACCGAAGCCGAGTGGGAAAAAAGCGCGCGCGGCAGCGATGGTCGGCTCTGGCCTTGGGGCGTGGAGTTTGCGGCGGGACGAGCCAATCTCTGGGGTACAGAAGACGGCTATGCCCAGCTTGCACCAGTCGGCTCTTTTCCCTCGGGAGCCAGCCCATACGGCGTGCTCGACATGGCCGGTAACGTCTGGGAGTGGTGCGCCGACTGGTACGACGCTAACTATTATGTCACCGGTCCGACCAAAGACCCGCAAGGGCCGGAGACCGGCCGCTTCAAGGTCCTGCGCGGCGGCTCGTGGATCAACCCAGTACCCGTGCTGCGCAGCATCAACCGCTTCGAGGTCCTGCCCGTAGAGCGCAGCCCCTATATCGGCTTCCGCTGCGCCCGCTCTCCATGATTCCGATTACCGTGCTCTGCGTCGCGCTTTTAGCAGCCTGCGACGCGCCCACTCCCACGCCAGCACCCGCGCACTTTTCCGAAGTAGCCGCCGCCTCTGGCCTCCACTTCGAGATGCGCTCCGGCGGACAGGTCAAAAACTACATTCTCGAATCTAAAGGCGGTGGTGGCGCATTTATCGACTACGACGGCGACGGCTGGCTAGACATTTATCTCGTCAATGGTGCCCAGCTCGGGAGTACTGCTCCTCCCAACGCCCTCTATCGCAACCAAGGCAATGGCGCGTTTGACGACCGCACGCAAGCGGCCGGCGTCGGCGATGACCAGTGGGGCATGGGCTGCGCTGTGGGCGACTACGACAACGACGGTGCGAGCGACCTCTACGTGACCAACTACGGGCCCAACGCCCTCTATCACAACGAGGGCGACGGCACCTTCCGCGAGGTGGGCCAAGCGGCGGGTGTCGATCTAGCCGATTGGAGCACCAGCGCGACCTTCGGCGACTATGACCGCGATGGCGACCTCGACCTCTATGTGGCCCAGTACCTACAATTTGCGCCTGAGCGCGTGCCGCCTCGGGGCGGAATGTGGAAGGGCGTTCTCGTGTTCGCCGGCCCGCTCGGCCTCACTGGGGCGCAAGACGCGCTCTACCGCAACGAGGGCGACGGCACCTTCCGCAATGTCACCCGCCAAGCCCATGTCGAACAAGCAGAGCCGACCTATGGACTCGGCGCGCTCTTTTGCGACTACGACCGCGACGGCGATCCAGACCTCTACGTGGCCAATGACTCTGCGCCCAATTTCCTCTATCGCAACGAGGGCAGCACCTTCCGCGACGTTGGCATTGCAGCGGGTGTGGCCCTCAGCGCCGAGGGCGTAGCGCAGGCCGGCATGGGCATTGCCTATGGAGACTACGACCGCGACGGGTTTGGCGATTTTTTAGTAACCCATTTTGAGGACGATTACAACACCCTCTACCACAATCGCCGCGACGGCACTTTTGCCGTGGCCAGCGCTGCGGCCGGCCTCGCCGAGCCGAGCCTGCCCCACTTGGCCTTTGGCACGTGTTTCCTCGACTACGACAACGACCAAGATCAAGACCTCTTCGTTGCCAACGGCCACGTCTATCCTCAAATACGCCACCTGAACCCGGAGGGGTACGCCGAATCCAACCAACTCTTCGCCAACGAGGGGCCGGCTGCGGACTACCGATTCTCCTCGGTCGCGGCTGGGGATTTGAACCTCCCTGCCGTCAGCCGAGGCGCGGCTAAAGGAGATTACGACAACGACGGAGACGTGGATTTGTTAGTATTCAATCTCGACGGCCCGCCGTCCCTGCTGCGCAACGACAGCGGCAACCGACTCAATTGGCTGAGCCTCCTGTTGGTCGGGACTGGGTCCAATCGCGATGGCATTGGGGCGCGGATCGCCGTGGTCAGCGGCGGGGTCGAACAGATCGCCGAGCGGGTCAGCGGGGGCAGCTTTCTCTCGCACAGCGATGGGCGCGTCCACTTCGGCTTGGGCGCGAACCCCACGGCTGAGCGAATCGAAATCCACTGGCCTTCGGGCCGCACGCAGTACTTAGAGGACATGGCCGCCAATCAGTTTTTAGTAGTGGAAGAACCAAGGCGTTAGAGCGTATGTTCATTGCTCCCGTTCCAAACGCGCCAACTGTTGTCGCGCTGCCGCGTGATTGGGGTCGCGCTGCAAGACGCTGGCAAAGACGCGCTGGGCCTCGTCTGCTGAACCGTGGCGCGCCAACAGCAAGCCCTGCCTATAAAGGGCTTCCACGTCGCCGGGGTCGAGCTCAATACACGCCTGCAGGCTGCGCCAAGCCTCGCGCGGCTGACCCAATTGCACGTACGCCAAGCCGAGCAAATAGTGACTGTCGCGGTGATCGGGGTCGCTGGCCAAGGCGCGCTGGCTGGCGAGCACCGCGGCCTGCGGGTCGCCAGCTTGGTACGCCACCTTGGCCAAGCCGTGATGCGCCCGCACGGACATAGAATCCGCGCCAAGCGCTCGAATAAAAAAATGACGCGCAGAGTCCGGCTGGCCACTAGCTGCGTACGCCTCGCCTAACAGGCAGTGAACCTCCACATGGTCTGGAGCCAGCGCGAGTGCGCGTTTGAGGGCCGAGATCCCTCGCGTGGGCGCGTCTTGATACAGATAGACCATGCCCAAGCGAATATGCGCCAGTACGTGAGAGGAATCAGCCGCCACGGCTTGGGTCAACAGAGTGGCGGCGCGATCCCAAGAGCCGCGATTGGCATTGCGCAGTCCCTCCTTGTAGTGGCGATCCGCCGCACTCAACCGCTGGAACTCGGCCGCGGCTGCCGCTGCTTGGTCCGGTTGCCCCACCTGCGCGTATGCCAAGCTCAACAGGTAATAGATGCTGTGATCTGCTGGATTTAATTGGAGCGCGCGTTCCAAGGCAGCGACCGCTTGGGGATGACGCTGCTGCTTGGTATAGACGCCAGCCAAATCGACGAGGGCTGCCGCATTTTCCGGTGACAAGGCCAAGACCCTTTTAAACCCGACCTCAGCCGCGACTAAATCGCCGCTGCGAGCCAGCAAATCGCTGCGCCGGTACAGAGCTTGGACGTGGTCAGGTTGCAATTCGAGCACCGCGCCGTACGCGGCCAATGCCCCCTCAAAGTCCGCCAAAGATCGACGTACTTCTCCGAGGCGAAAGTGGTAGTGGGGCTGCTCTGCGCTCCGTTCAATAGCCCGCTGAAAACAGGCCGCCGCGCCCTCGTACTGGTGCTGCATCTGCAAGGTGGTGCCCAGTGCGTAGTGAAAGTCGGCCTCTTCCGGCGCTAGGGCTACGGCGCGTTCAAACGCGGGTGCGGCCCGCCCGTTTTCATCCAAGCGGGCATAGGCCATACCCATGTAGAAGTGCATCTGCGCGCGGTCCGGCGCATACGCGGCTGCTCGCTCCAGCACGGCGAGGGCCTTGCGGTGACGGCCCTGCTTGATCAACGCCCCTCCGCGCTGGCTCAACAGCACTCCCCACTGCTGGGCCTTGCGCGCCAGCAATGAATCCGGCAATGCCCGTTCTAACAGCTCGGGATAGACGCGCACCTCGTGGCCGCGCTGTTCTCTCAAGCGCGCCAACAAAGCCCCGCGCTCGCCCTCCATCAGGGCGGCTGGGTACTGGTTTTGGTAATAAGCGCGGATCTCGTCTGCGACTAGCTGCGTGCTGTCTAAGCCCTGAACACGGGCCTCCGACAGCAACAAATGGCGATCTATGATTAGCTGGAGGTACTGGCGTCTAACTGTCGCCGCATCTTGGAGCTGAACTGCGTCCAACAGGCCGAGGTCTTCGGCTGGAAGCTGCGCAACGTAAGCGCGCAGCGCGTCGGCCTCAATCCGATGTGGGCCAACCTCTGCGACGACGGGCGCGTCAGCCGGCTTACACGCCGGCAGCAGACCGGCCCAAACGATCCACCACAGCGCACCTCTTCCCCACTGCATCTGAATCAATAGACGAGCGAGATCGTGCCGACCCGGCTCGCGGTCTCTGCGTCCGTGTCCAGTGAGATGCGGTAGATATAGTGACCCGGAGGCACCGGCTGGCCCGCGTCGTCGCGGCCGTCCCACGCCGGCACGGCTGCGCCGCGATCGAACAAGCCGCGAATCGCGCTTAGGTGCTCTAGCTGGCGCACCGGCCGACCGGCCAGATCGTAGATACCAACAATGAGATCGCGCTGCACTGACACGTCGTGTAGCTGAAAGCGAAATTCGGCCGCGTCGTTGAGGCCATCGCCATTGGGGGTGAATGGATTGGGCGCGACGCGAACTTGCGCCAGCGGATTCGAACCCAGCTCGTCGGTGCGCACCCCGAGGGAATTGCCCGGAAAGTCGATGTTGGCGTCGCCAGGGTCGATGAGTTGTTTGACGCCGTCGCTCTCGCTGTCGAAGACCCAGCCTTGGAACTGGGTGCCATAGCGCACCACGTGAGCGGCAAACTCCACCTCAATGAGCTTGAACGTGTCGTCCGTGCCCGCCAGCTTGGGCAGGGCCACGACGATGCGGTCGTCGAGGATTTCGACTGGAAAGTCGCTGCCTAAGGTGACGCCATCGACGCGCACGGCATGCACGGCCTCGGCGCGGGTCAGCGTGAAAATTTCCAGCCGATCAAAACCCGTGTCTTCTGGAGCAAAAGTCGGACGCACGCTATAGGTGAAGTTCGTGCTCTCGCTGCGCGAGACGTCCTGCGGCCAAATCTCTCCGACGACCTTTAAGGCAGCCGGCGGTGCGAACTGAATCTCCAACTCGCGCAGCGCACCAGCTTGGTGCAGGCTCGACAGGAAAATGACCTGGATTTGCAAATAGCGCTGGGGGCCGGGCGAGAGAATGGGAGTGCCATCCGCCCACGCTGCCGCCTCTAAGGTAGAATCGCGCTGGCCGGCCGTCAGCGCGTAGGGAGCCGACCAGAAGCTCCAGTTTTCTTCGTCGAGGGTCGTAAAGCGCACGGAGAAATCGGCGCGCTCAAACTCCTTGCGGATTAGCTGCGTCGGCTCGCCTTCTATGTTGCTCGGTACCCAGTACAAATTGGGATCTGGATCGCGGCCCGAGCGAGTGCGGATAATCACGCTAGACCCTTCTTCAAACGCGCCGTCCCAGCGGATCTTACCCCACGCCATGGGCGTACCAAAGTCGAGCACGGCCGTGGTGTACACGGCGCGTTCGACAAAACCCTCGCCAAAAATCTCAAATTCGGCGATCTCCCAGTTTTCAATCGGATTGAGCGGGCGCACGGCCACCCACTGGAACTGCTGGGTTGGGAAGCGGATATCGACGATCGGATCCAAATTTTCGGTTTCCTTGCTCAGGGTAATCAGCCGCGTGTCATTGGGCGGATCCATGCGGCGGCGGCTTATCTGGGTGAACCAGCGATTTGAGGAAGTGCTCAAATAGCAGTGGGAGGCAAAGTTGTTGAAGCTGTTGGCTGCCGACACCTCAAACCACGGCAGAAAGTTCTCGGTGAAATCCTCTTCGGCCAAGTCTTCCTTGGCCAAACGCGGCTCTCCCATCGCCTCGAGCAGTTCGTCGATTTTAGGATTGGCAGTGCCCAGCCGCGGATAGAAGCGGATCCGATTGATCGGATAGTTGACGCCCAATTCGACAATCGAATTCTGCACGTACAGCCAACTCTGAATCCCGCTGCTTTCGATGTTGCTAACGCTGAAAAACGCCGCAGTGTTGGGGTCGCCGTCAAACATGGGGGCAACCTGTACCAATTGGGTGGAGATATCGCTGCAGCTCCCGCTGGTGGTGATGTTGTTGGAAATGCCGCGGGCAATGCGGGTACGGACATCGGGGTGCGCTAAGTTCAAATCCGGTGGTACGAAAAATGGGCGCATCCACTGCCCATCGGCCACATCGACGATCTCGTTGAGCGTGTCTTCCCAAGTGGCGTACGCAATATTGGAAGCCACCGGCTGCATCTCAATCGGTGCGCCCGCAGAATCGAGCACCGCGTAGTGGCCCGGCTCAAAGGACAGGGCCGCTATCCAAGCATTGCCGTCCTCGCCGCCGAGTTTGTACACATTGAAAGCAAAGGAGGGTGAGACGACCAGCGCGCTGAGCAAAAGACCAACCAAGAGCATATCCCGACCTCAACAACTTTTAAGGGGTGGGGGGCATGAATGCAACATACTAAAAAAAAACTCGCTATGCACTCTTTTGGCTAGGTTCTATATTAGCATGTCCATTTCTAACAGACAGGTTTTTATGCCTTATCGGCTCGTATTGGGCATTCTCTGGGGCGTGCTGGCGCTCGGCACCGACCTGCTGGCACTCGATACCCTGCGGGTGGGCAACAACGGCAACGTCTCTTGGGCCGGGCAAACCTTCGGCTCAGTCGTGCAGCCGCTTCCCGCCGAGTACAAGGTCAGCCGGTTCTTCACCGAGATCGGCAATGTACCGGGCAACGTCATCGACCTGTCCAACCTAGCGGTGGTAAGCCCCCAAGTGCTGGTCAAGACCCTCATCCAAGCACCGCCCGAACTCCTCTCCGGAGAGCTAGCCCTAGCCGAAGAAAAATTACTAGACGCGATCTCGTCCGTACCGGGGACGACGGCGGTTACGCCTTCCCAGCGCGAGGGACTCTCCCTGATTCGCATTGATTTTGCAGACGACATTCCCCTCGATGAGGCCGTGGCGCAGGTCGCCGTCGCACTAGCGCCGGTGCGCTCGGCAAGCATTGATCCGCTCATCCTGCCGGTCTTGTTGAGCCCGGATCACGTCGTCCGCGGTGAGAACGTGGCCTTGCGCGCCCTCGGGTGGGGCGGCGGCATTACGGCACCGGCTATCAAGGACGTGCCCGCATCTACGCTGGAGGCGATCCTGCTGGAGCTAATCGAACCGGGCGGGGCCGAAGACGCGTTCGCCCGCAAAGGGGCCTTTGGAGCCTTGGGCACCTTTATCGTCCTCGACCTCGGCAGCCCCATTGGCATCAACCGCATCCGCTTCTATCCGCGCAACACCGTGCAGAGCGCGCCCCAATACCCCTTTCAGACGGATTTTATCCGCCAGTTCGAGTTGCTCGCCCACGATGGGCAAAATCTCGTCTTAGACGGCACCGGACGCTTCGTGCCTCAGCTCGACGATTTCGAGATGCTGCTGAAGACTTCGGCCAACGAAGAGTCGGTAGTGGAATTGGTGATTGACCCCGCCCAGACCGCGCGCTTTGTGCGGCTCAAATCTACGTCCTCCTTTCCCTATGAAATCGACGAGTTTGAGGTCTTCGGCGAGGGTTTTATCGGCACTAGTCGCTATATTTCCCACGTGTATGACTTGGGCGCGCCAGCCACTTGGGGGAACATAAGTTGGCGCGAAAAAACCGTGGATTTGCGCACTCGCAGCGATCTAACCGACCTCACGCCCCAAGCCACTGCCTGCCGCGTCGAATCCGCGGTATTCGCCACGCCCGAAGCCGTTCCAAGCGACTACGGCGACTGCGGACCAACAGCGCGTTTTACTGCGGACCAAGGTTACACCAACGTGTACGAGTGCTTCCAGACCCACTGCGGCGAGACCGTACTGCCGGGCCGCCAGCAAAGCACGGGGCCAACAGCCAACGAACCCTCGCGCCCGTTGGGAAGCACCAGCGGCATCTCCGAGGTCATAGTCCGCATCCGCACGGGCACCGATCCGACTCCAGTGCTCTACAAGCGTGGC
Source organism: Candidatus Latescibacterota bacterium (assembly GCA_965116675.1). Classification (GTDB taxonomy): domain Bacteria; phylum Latescibacterota; class UBA2968; order UBA8231; family UBA8231. The sequence goes on along the minus strand of OZ220721.1, from coordinate 2,678,468 downwards.
AACGTGCAGCGCGTGTCCGACGACCAACTTTCCATTTCCATAGACAATCCGGCCGAACAACTCGCGCGCGACGAGTATCTCGACCTCGAGCCCAATCTCGAAGCCGTGCCCCCGCAGGTTTGGGGCAAAGGAGAAATCGGCGAGGACCTGCAAAACTGGAGTCCCTGGTCGTCGCCTCATCAAGGGGGTGAACGGGAGGGCGGTACGCCGGTTTTGTCACCGGGGCCGCGTCGCTACATCCAGTTTTCCGTCGATTTCCTCAACAGCGAAATCAACGCGACTAAGGCGCTAGAACAGCTATCCATCGAATACTTGTTGCCGCCGATAGCCGAGGAACTCGTCGCCGAGATCTTCCCGCGGGAAGTAGAGGTCTTTGAGTCGGTGGATTTTACGTATGCCGTGCGCGCCAAAATGGAATTCGAGGGTGTCAAAGGGTTCGACACCTTTGAACTGCTAACCGCTAATCGAGTGCTAGGCATCGACAAAATCGAGATCTGGGAACTGCCCGACCGCCTAGTGGCCGAGCAGGCCCTGAACGCCGACATCGTGACTGCTCCCAATGGTCAAGCTGCGGTCCAGACATCCGACGGTACTCAACACGCCCTGCCCTACACCGTAGAATCGGCAAACGGCGGCTCCTTTGTCATTCAAGCGGTAACTGAGCGCAACGCGATCGTGCGCTTTCCCCAAATCACCCGGCCAGCCGACGGCGGCCAGATGCTGCTAAAAATCAAATTCCGCGGGCGCGTGCTGCTGTACAGCACCTTGTTCCGCGGGCAGGCCGTGCTGTCGTCACAGGCCGGCAGCATCCAGCGCATCTCCTCGGGCAACGCTGACTTTTTAGGGGAAGGCGACCTGCCTACCGCCTCTGGAATCACCGTGTTGAGTCCAGACATCAACAAGGGCGATCTGTTCGGCTCTTTTGCCATCGAGCCGAGCGTGTTCACCCCCAATGGCGACGACGTAAACGACTCCGCAACCATCGGCTACGACATCCTCGCGGTGACCCGACCAACCGCTGTAGAAGTACACGTCTTCGACCTGTCTGGTCGCCTCGTCAAGGCGCTCTACTCAGGAGCGGATCTGAGCGGGCACTACGACCACCTGTCCTGGGATGGGCGCGATGCCGACGGCAACCGGGTGCCGCCAGGGCTGTACTTGGTATCACTTTCCGTAGATGGTGATGCGCGTCAGACGAGCAGGGTGCGCACGGTAGGCGTGGCGTATTGAAGGGGGTTAGCGCCCACTCCCTCGCAACTGCTCCTCCCACTGCTCTCTAAGCTGCTCAAAAATTTCCGCCGAGCGACCCTCTCGATAGTACTCAGTAAACTGCTCTAAGTGCTTCACCCCTTTGAGCGTATCCCCCAAGACCATGTACAAATGGCCGGCCAAGCGGTTGCCCTGATAGTGACCTGGCTGAACGGCCAAAATGGCCTGTACCTGTTCCATGGCGGCCGCAGCGCGATGCTCGACGATATACTGGGTGGCCAATAGAAATCGGGCATCGACCGCGTCCGGGTTGCGGGCAATTACTTGCTGCAAATGGGCCTTGGCTTTCTCGGCCTGGTCGGCGAAGAAGAGCAGGCGGGCCAAGCGGTAGCGCGCCGCAGCGTGCAGCGAATCCGCTGCTAGGATTTGACGGTATTCGGCGCGGGCTTCATCCAAGCGTTCCAACTGCTCGTATAGCTCGCCCAACTGAAGGCGCGCCTGTAGCGAATCCGGGTTAGCAGCTACGAGTTTCTCGTATGAGACCGCAGCTTGCCCCAACTGCCCCAACTGAGCGTGGGCGTAGCCAAGCCGCCCGTACAGATCCGCCGCGTCCGCGTCCTTGGCACCCAGCAAGCTCTCGTATGCAGCGATCGCTTCGGCGTGGCGGCCAGTGCGCAAATAGACATTTCCCAATGCCAGCCGCGCTCGCGCAACTTCGGGAAAGCGGCCGATGAATTCGCCGTATGCAGCAATGGCCCGGTTGTACTCGCCGCTCCGAGCATACAACGAGGCCAAGTTGAAACGCGCCCACTTAATATTCGGGTCGAGAGCTAGCGCTTGCTCATAAGCGGCCACAGCATTGATGGGCAGACCCTTTTTCTCGTACACATAGCCCAAGCGGTAATGCGTGTGAGCGTCGCCTTTCACATCCATCGTCCCCACTCGAAAATTGCACGCGACTGCCAATAGAAACGCAACACCACAACCGATGAGCAGGTCGCGGTGCGCTCCCCGTCGCCCCAGCAGGTAGAGCTCTCGGCCACCATACGCGGCAAATATCAGTAGAATGGGGACCACAGGCAGGCGATAGCGCGCGCTGATAAAAAAGGCCACCACCGTTAGCATGTACGCACCGGCGAACAAGGCGAGCAGCAGGGGCTCGGGGCGGCGTAGCAAGCCGTTCCGATAGCTCAACCCCAATCCCACCAGCGCGAGCGGTGCCAGCAGCCCAAAGGGAAATGCCACGCCGTACTTCCAAAGCAAGACTTGCAGCAATGGCGCGTACTGGCGGGCAAAGTACAAGTCCTGATTGCGGCCAATCTCGTCGCCATGCCAAAACAAATACAACTTGTACAGCAGCAGCTTTAGGTAGGCCAAAGGCTGGTGGCGAATAAAATCCCAAGCCTCGGCAAAGAAAAAGTCAGATTGAGCCGAAGGCTGGGTCACGCCGGCCTCCGCGCGCGGCCGCGCGGTTAATTCCAGCCACGCCGGCCCCGGCTGAATCGCCACAGTCTCGTCGTACTGGGCGTTGTTGCCAATGTAAAAATTGAGACCCGCGTTGTAAGAAATAAGCACCCAATCGCCGCCCACATAGTAGTTGCGCAGCGTGACCGGCGTGACGGCCAAAGCGGTTCCCAACAACAGCGCGGCCACTCCCACTAACCGGCCGCGACGCACCCACACCAACCACAGCGCAGCCACCGGCACAAACGCCAGCACATTAGCCACGCACAGCGCGGCAAGGCCGAAGAGGAATCCAGGCAACAGAAGCCGCCTCGGCCGTCCCTCGGCCGCCCACAACAGCGCCCACAGCGCGAGCAGGTTTAACACCAGCGCGAGGGCCGGCGGCAGGAGTTCAGCTTCAAAGAAAATGAAAGGCCCGTAGCAGGCAGCTAGCCCGGCTGCCAGATAGCCCACGGCAGGCGAAAAGACGCGCCCCAAGCGGAAAATCAGCAGGCACAGCGTGGCCCCTAGCGCGGCCTGAACCAGTCGCGGCAGAGTAAAACTCGGCTCAAAAAGCGCGTAGAGCACGCCGAGGAAATGCGGGTAGAGTGGTGGTTGCCAAAAGGGCTGATCGCCGAAGTGGCCGAGGGCCATAGCCGCGGCCGCTTGGGTATAGGTCTTGGCATCGACGAGGGGGAAATCGTAGAACGGGCTGCGCTGGCTCTGGAAGATGTACAGCAGCCGCAGCGCAAAAGCCGCGCCCCAGACGAGCGCGAGTTTTCCCACCGCCCTAGATACCCAAGCCGGCGTACACCGTGATAAAGCCCTCAGTCACAGTGCGGGTTTTGATGTCTGGATCTTCAAAGTCGCGCGCGTCGAACTTCAGGCCGACCTGTGTGGTCAACACGTAGCCTTGGTATTCGGCCACATTGGTGACTTGGCTCGCCGTGATAAAGGACTGGAAGTTGTTGATCTCGGCCTCCAGATCCCGAAACAGCACGTATTCGACGCCGGTTGCTAGGGTCGTGCGACGCATCACGGGCAGCTCTACTACCACGCCGAATATCTCGGTCAGCTCTTCGCGGTCGTCCTTGGTAAACAGGTCGTAGGTCTGGCGGCGGTATTCGCTTTTCCATCTCGGCAGCACCCGCAGGCGCGACAACTCGACGAGATAATCGGCCTTGTTGATGACGCCAAAGAAAAATTCCTCCTCGTCCAAGCCGAACTGGGTGCGCGCCGTTTGGCCAAGGCGCTGATGCCACAGATCGTATTTGAGCGAATTTTTAATCGTCAAATCCTCTAGTGGCTCATAGGTGTGGCCGATGTACAGCGAATTGTTGAGCGCGTCGCGCCCCAACAGCGGGTCCAGCACCTCTACGTTGCGGGAGTCGCGCAGGGTATTGCGATTGTCCCACTGGATTAGGTTGTCTGGAATGTCGTCCTCCACGCTTTTGAGCACCTCCATGACCTTGAGCCGCCCCCAATTCGGATGATTCACATCGACGGTTAGCACGCCGTATGTGGCGCGGTTGCGCTGGTCGGAGGTAATCCGCTCCTCGCGCAAATGCCCGACGGTCGCGCGGATTTCTGGGGTGAGATTGACGCCGGCGTACACGTTGAAACCACTGCGGTCGCGCTTGTAGGGGAAGTCCGGCTCGTTGTCGTTTTCAAAGCGATCGATCCAGCCGTTGTTGTTGGCGTCAATGCCGTAGAGAAATTCGGGCCGATCTACGTGTTGACGGAGAAAAGGCTCCTCGTAGTCGGGAATCAGATTGATAACGCGGCCGTTGTCGTTTTGGTTGAAATCGGGAATGAAATCGTTGTTCTCGTCCCAACCCGGAAAGACCGCGCGATCTACCGACAGGGCATCGTTGCGGCCCCAATCCGGAGTGCGGTCTTGATCGTCGTTGTCCTCGACAAATTCCACCAAGAACCGCTCGTTGCTGCCCGGGTTGTGGTCGGCAAAATAACCAGAGTTGTAATCGATGAAGCCGTCCTGCTCGCTGATGTACGTCGAAGTAGCGTAATCCGGATCCATGTGAAATGCCTCGACAAAAAAGAAATACGGAGAGGCGCGCTTCCATAGGTTGAGCATGAATGCGTCCGCCGAGGGCTTCGCAGACGTACCCGACGAGATGCTGTGATCGGTATTGCCCTGGTCGGCGCTCGGATAGGGATACTTGCGATACGTGCGGCTGTTGTCCCACTCGCCGTACAAGTGGAAGCCCTTGACATCTTCCAACGCGAGCGTAAACCCAAATATCTGCGTCGCAGTGGGCAGGCCGTACTCAAACGAGACGACCCGCAGATTGGTGTTGTCCTTGACGTTGCCCGTGGCCCGCGCGACCATTAGGAAGATGGGATCGTTGCTGCGGCCGGTTTGGCGATTGGACGTGGCCTGCACTTTGTAGTCGTTACCCAGCACCAAGTCGAACTGGACCTTGCGAATCTGCGATTTGTCCTGCGACGCGACTAATAAAAAATCCGCGCTGTTAAAATCGTAGCGCAGGCGGATTTGCTCGTTGCCATCAGCCGAGATAAAACCCTCCTGCGGGAAGCCGCCTTCGACGACTGGTTCAAACCCAATTTCCTTGCCGCGATCTACACTGCCGTCCAAATAGGTGATAATGATGTCCGAGCCAGCGCTAAAAAACGCCGCACCGCCCTCGCCATCGGCCGGCGAGTCGTCGCTGAGCAGAATTTCAATCCAAGAAATGGCCTCGTTCTTCTGATCGACGGTCAGTTCGCCCGTGAGGGGATTGCCGCCAAAGCCATCGGTGAGCGTATTCGACTGGTGGGCATTGACGAAGTTGAATCCCAGCGTGGTAAAATCCCCCACTTGAACGGTGGTGCGCCCCCCCATCAGGGAGGTGTTGTTGGTGCGGTTGATGCCCTCGACATTCGTGCCCGAGCCGCCCGATTCGCTCAGCCGCGAATACAGGAAGGTGAGCAAGTATTTGTCCGTGGCTAAGTCGAACTGGACCCCGTCGAAATCGGGTTTGGAAAAGGTCATCGGCGTCAGGGTCGTGCGGATGCCATTGCCAATAGTGAGGGCGTAGTGGTACTCGCCGATGGAGTCCGAGGCGATCAGTAGGCTGTTAAACCAATTGCCAAAGCGGGCGTCCTTGAACAACTCGTTGCCGCGCTGCAAGGGCTGGCTCTGGCTATTGTTGTAAATGAGCCAGCCGCGATTGACAAAATTGCCGAAGAAGTCGTAGAAGTAGCTACCCTGCAACACCACATCGACGTAGCGCTGATAATGTCTGCGGGCGTAATTGGAATACTCCCACTGTCGCCAGCGGTACTCGTTGAAGAGCTCCTGCGGGATGTACCACTTTTTTACGGCCGGGTCTATCGCATCGAAAAGAACGCCCGACCCCTGTGGCTCAAACGTGGTCCTGCCGCCGCGCTGGACGCCCAGCCGACTGCCGTAGTCCTGGGCACTGGCCGCGCCGGCTAGGAGACATAACAAAGACGCGAGAAAAAAAGGCGATCTCATACCGGGCTCCTTGAAAAAAATAAGGCGATGGGCTTGGCTAGCCCATCGCCTGTAAATCTAAACCGAATGCCGGGTCGAGCCAGCAGGATCTAGCGGTTGAACTCGGTTTTGATGCGACCCCACGTGCTGGACTCAACCGAGGTGGCGGGAGCGGCACCCCAGTCGATGGCGTCGTCGAGCTCGCTCATGACCATGTCGTTGTCTGCGCGGCAGCAGCCATTGGGCGATACCGACCAGAAACCCTGATAGTCTTCGAGAACGGATCCGCCTTCAATGTCGAAGTCGCCGAAGGTCCAGCTAATGGCGATGATCTGGCCTTCTTCGAGGTCGGTCTCTTCAGCAGCGTCCCGGTCGCCATCGTCGGGAATGAAATCAAAGGGCCGGATCCAAGCCTCGTAGAAATACGTGCTCTCGCCGAACTCTTCGCCCTCAAACGTGTACGCGAACTTCCAAGCATCGTTATTGTCGGGATCGAGAACCCAGTCAAACGGGGGGTTATAACCGCCCCACGCGCCAGCCGTCGGCGGCATGGACCAGTTGTATCCTACCTTGAGGATGCCACCTTCCTGCCCGGGGGCATAGCCACCGCCGCCCTCGACCTCGGGGTGAGTCGGCGACACATAGATTTCCCAAGCGTCGTCTGACCACCAAGCATTAGGCTCTTCGGCGTCGCGAGTGTGGACGTTGTCGAAGACCTCGGCCATGAAGTAAAGCAGGTCGGTATTGTCGTTCCAACCGACAATCTGCCGCACGCTCAGATCGCTTACGTCGATCTCACCGCGCGCCTTGCTGTACACCGAATCGGAGTACTTGTCGTTGCCTACTTCGTAGGGAATCTGGGGCACGGCAGCCCAATCTGCGTGATTGCCGTCGATGACTGGTATGTTTTCATCTGGGAACTGCACGGCGAACAGAAGTTCGCCAGGCGGAAAGTGAGCCAGAGCCGGTAGCGCAACCACCGCGGCGAGTAAGGCACTTACTAACGTTTTGCGCATCTCCATCTCCTTGGAAATTGGCGTGAATAGAACGAGCACTATTAAGATTACGTCTCAAGGTAATCCCAACAATATTTAAAGTCAAGCATCTTTTTCGCTATCCTGCCGCGTTCACAGCATACGTTGTGTAAATATATAACTTCCTGTTATTAAATGGCTTACCTACTTATCCCTCAATACCTGACGAATGCGCTCGGCTTCTCGGTGCGCTGGGTCGAGACGCAGTAAAGTCGTCCAAGCAGCGGCCATTTCCGCTAAGCGCTGCTGGCGGCGGTACAGCTCGCCCAAGCGATAATACGCCTTAACGGCCTTCGAGTCTAGCGCCACGAGCGCAGTGTATTGCCGGATGGCGTCTTCTGTGCGACCGACGCGCTCGTAGGCGCGGCCTAAATTGTAGTAAGCTCTCAGATGATGCGGGGCCAAATTCAGCACTGTGCCATAGTGCTTTATGGCTTCCTCGTAGCGACCGGCTTTCTGGTAGGTCAGGCCGAGATTGAAATGCGTTTCAACGTGGGTGGGATTCAGAGCCAGCGCAGTCTTAAAAGACGCGATAGCTTCCTCGTACCGCCGCGCTGCACTGTGCAGTATTCCGAGATTGAAATGCGCCCGCAGTCGAGTCGGCTGGATGGCCGCCGCCCGCTGGTAGTGGTGGAAAGCGCGGGCGTATTGTCCTCGCTGATAGTAAGCAAACGCGAGATTGTCGTGGGCACGGGCGTTGTTTGGATAGCGCGCTAAGACTGCGGCAAACAAGCGGGCGTCGCTGTGCCAATCTCGGTTGCGGACAATGGTGCGCGCACCGCCCAGTACGACCGCACACAGCACGACCACCCAAATTAGGCGTCGCTGTCCCGGACTTCTCCGCAACCAGCACTGCCCGGCCCATCCCCAAGTCAGGGCCACTGGGATCATGGCCAAGTGCAGATAGCGCTCGGCCATGCCGCTCGGTGCGAGGAAAAGCAAATTGGCCACCGGCAGCAGGCACGCGCCAAAAAACGCGCTGGCAAAGATGAGAAAGTGCGAACGCGCCACCCAAGGCAGCGCGACCAACGCGGCCACACAGGCCAAACCCGCGATGAACCACAGGTCCCAAGGCGACGCCACTGGGGGAATCGACGCATACGAGTAATCCGCCGACAAATGCAGCGGCGCAACGATCAGCAGCAAATAGCGCGGCAGAATGGCCACGGCCGTGCCGAGCCGCTGCCACGGACCAAGATCGGCCAAAAAATTGGTAGAAACCGGTCCCGCAGGAGCGTCGGCCAACGCCAGCCAACGCAACGCCAAAACGCCTAGCAGGGCCGCTCCATATCCCCAGTGTCTCTTGATCCAAGCAGCTACCCCCTCCCGTGAGTCCGCCAAGAAAAGCGCGACCGGCAAGACCATCGCCGTCTCCTTCGACAGGCATGCCCCCGCATACAGCAAATAGGCTAGTACGCGCCGATGCCGATGCGCTAGAAAAGCACTCAGCGACAACAAGCTGGCCAGCAAGTCGCCCCGCGCCGAGATCCAAGCTACTACTTCGGTCTGGAGGGGATGGCTCGCGTACAACAAGGCGGCCCACAGCGCGGCGCGATCCTCGCCGAGCAGGTCGCGGGCCAATGCGTACAGGAGCAGGCTATTGACCGCGTGCAACAGGACGTTGGTCAGATGATAGCCCCAAGGGGCTTCTCCGAAGAGCTGGAAATCGAACCCCAGCGAGAGCAAAGTGAGCGGTCGGTACAGCTCCAGCCCCATCCAGCTAGCGCCAAAAAGCTCGCCTAGCGCCAACCCGCGCACCGCGTCGCTAGCTAGGTACGCCGAATCGTCGAACACAAAGCCGTTGCCCAAGGTGTTGGCGTAACACGCCAGGGCCAACGCCGCTATGTAGATAAAGTGCGAGGTCAAAAACCGATTTCCTTAAACAAATGTTTCTTTGTATAATGCAAAGTAATTATGAACGTGCTAAGCAGAAATGTTTTGCGGCTCAGATGCGCCACGGCGTGGGCGGCGTTGGTTTTGTCGGTCGCGTGCAGCCAGCAAGACGCGCCGCCAGTAGCCCTAGTCGGCGACGTGCCCATCACAAGTGCCGAGCTGCGCCAATTTGCGTTAAACGTGCTGCCGGGGCTGCGTCCGGCCCAACAGGGACCAGCGGCGCGGCAGTCCTACTTGCAGACCTTGATCGACCGCCAGCTCATGCTGCGCCACGCGCACGAAATAGGGATCGACCGCGAGCCGTCCGTGTGGGTTGAGCAGCTACTCCAGCGGCGCACCTATCTAGCAAATCTATACCGGAAGCGCGACCTGCATCCCCAAGCGCAAGTTACGGACGCGGACATCGCCCGCTTTTTCGCCGAACACGATCTCGGGCGCGAGCGCCTCATGACCGCCATTTTGGTCCAGACCAAGGCCGAAGCACAGGCGATCCAGCGCCAGCTCGCAGCCGGCGCTTCCTTTGCCGAACTCTCCGCCCAACACACGCTCGACCCGCGCGCAGCCGCCCAGCGCGGCCGAATCGGCTTTGTCAATCGCTCCATGGCCAGCCGCCTCGGAGTACCAGAGGTAGTATTCGATCACCAGCCGACCGGCGTCGTATCCGAGCCGTTGCCCTTGGGGAGGCGATTTCACTTGGTGCGCTTTACAGAGGACCGCCAAGTAGAAGTTGATAGCCAGCGGGACTTGCTCGCCCGCGAGTTGGCTAAAGCCAAGAGGCGGGAGGTCGAAAAGAAGCAGGTCGAGCTCCTCGCCTATGAATTGGGCTGGCATTTGACTGCGCAGGGCCTAGCCGCCCTGCCATCGCGCGCGCATGCGCCCCTGTTCGCGTATGCCAACGGTCAGGTCTCCACCGAAGAATATCTAGAAGTTCTGCAAAAGCATCGGGTAACGCGCCCAGAGGCGCTGCAAGACAGCGCGACCATTGCGGCCTTTGCGCGCCGCGCCATCCTGCCGGAACTCGTTTTGGCCGCCGCGGCCGAAAAGGCGGGCTATCACCAAGAGTTAGAGGCCGCAGCGCATTTGGCCAAGGCCGACGAAGAATTGCTGCTCAAAGCCGCGTATCAACGCCAAGTAAGCGCCTCAGTCACCGTGGACACCGCCGCTGTCGAGCGCTATATCGCCGCGCATCCCGAGCGATTTACCATCCCTGAATCCATCTGCTTTGACGAGTTGATCGCGCCCAGCCCGCAAGAGGCGCAGCAACTCAAAGACACCTTGACGGGCCAAGAGGATTTGGCCGCCTTGGCCAAGGCTCGCGGCTTCCCGTTGCGACCGCGGCGCGCCGACGGTCTCGTCTGCATGCACCGCTACAATAGCATTCCGTATCCCCAACTCTGGCGCGCCCTACAACAGGCCGAGGTAGGCGTCCTCAACGGCCCGGTGCGAACCCGCGAGGGATTTGCCTTATTCGTGGTGGTCCGCACCGAGCCAGCCCGCCCAGAGCCGCCACAGCAGGCGCGACAACGGGCGCGAGCGACTCTCGTGCAGCAGGCCGAACAAGCGCGCTTTGACCAATGGATTGCGTCGCTGCGAGAAAAATACCGCGACGAAATCGACATCTCCGCCGAGCAACTCGCCGCCGCCCTGCCCGATTCGCTGCTAGCTAACCTAGTACCGCGCGAGTGAAACCTTGGAGCGAATTCCCATGACCATCCAACGCATACCCTTACGCTGGAGCCTGCCGTTGCTCCTTTTGTTGAGCCAAGCGAGAGCACAGGAGGGGTTTGAGATAACCGCCGACGGCGTGACCATAAATCGCGCCGCGCAATGGGAACACTGGACGCGGCCCAAACACGCCGTGCGCATCGATCCCCAAACCCATGCCCTCACTCCGCGCCGCATCGGCCAATCGACCGACGCCATCTTAGACATCGATCGCTTCCAGACCCTGATCGGAGACCAAAAGGCGTACGAAAAGATAGTCAAGGAATTGAATCGCGCCGACCGCCCCGTACCGCTCAACATCCGCATGGCTCCAGCCACGGTAGCCGGGGTACCGATCGTCTATCTAAAGGCTAACACCAAGAAAAACATCGAGGTTGGCGATCCGATTATCTGGTACTACTATCACGGCGGCATCCGCCACGCTGGCACCAGCGTCGAAACCGCCGCCGCCATTCTCGACGGTGATCCCACGACCTATTGGGAACCCAGCACCTTGGTCTCCCGCGCCGAATACAATGACCTCGCGCCGGCTACCAAAGGGCCTATCTACTTTATCGTCAAAGGCGACGATGGCCTAGAACGGCGAGTAGATGAGGCCACGTATGACGCCGCCGCCCCGGGTGATCGCCGCGTCGAATATCACAACCACTCGCTCGAAAATTGGACGGTCGATATCGATTTGGGTCGGCTGGTTCCACTCTCCAAGGTGGTACTGCGTTTCCTAGATCCGAGCGAGGGCGAGCCTTTTCGCCAGGTGCGCTTGCTCGGAACGCCTTCGGACGCGCGGGGTGCGGATTTGTCGCTCATAGACCGCACCATTGCCCCGGTCGAAAACCAAACCTCGGTGGAATTTAACCTCGACCCAAACGACGAGGGTTTTTACCGGCAACTCCACATCCTGCGTATCGCAGTCACCGACAGCAAGCTAGACAAGTTCGCGGTCGTGACGGAATCCGAGTTCGCGGCCCTGCCGCTCGACGAACAGGGCGGCATCGACTACCACATCGTCAACGCGGCGGGCACGGAGACCAAGGTCGCTCGCAGCATATACGAGGACGTCGCTCCCGAGCGCCGCGGTCGCCTCGTCCACTACCGCCGCGAGCGGCCCCGCCTAGCGGCCGTAGAAGTGTGGACCCAAGGCGACAACATCGCCCTCGACGTCATCGACGGCGGCGGCAGCGTCGAACTGACCGGTACCTTCGGCGGCCTGCCCGGGTTTGACGGTCGCTATGAGACCAACTTCCTCCAATTCGTCTGGTCGCCCGACCCCCGCTTCGAAGACCGCGGCATTATGACCCTCGATCTCGGTGCCCGCTTCTGGATCAACTACTTCCGCATGGTCGGCGGCATCAGCGGGGTTGATGAGATGGTGGTGCGCATCTCAGACGGATCGCGCGATTCCAACGGCAGCCTGAAATGGCGCGAGATGTACCGCCAGACAGGATCTGCACCAAATTCTACTCCATGGTCGGGGGTATCAGTAGGTACGTCGGAGAGCGGGTTCGAAAGACTCGAGCAGGTGCGCTACCTGAACAGCCAGATATACACCAGCCAAGCGGGCCGCGCTGGCGGGTACAACACCGGCGACCGCATCCGCGAGGTACAGCTATTCGGCGAAGGCTACCCCTCTGAGGTCACGCTCATCTCGCCGATGATCGAGCTGCCCGGCTCGGTCATTCTCGGCCGCATTGAGTGGGATGCCGACCTGCCGGACTCCGAACGGGTCGATGTCCAGATTCGCACGCGCACCGGCGACCGCCTCGTGGAAGTCGTCGAGTACTACGGCAACGGCGGCGACCTCAAAACCGAAACCGACTACAACAACCTGCCGACCAGCTTTAAGGGGCCGGTTGTCAATCGGCTACAACCCGGCGGCGGCTGGAGTAGCTGGAGCCAGCGTTATACCCGCTCGGGTCAGATTGTGACCTCCCCCAGTCCGCGCCGCTTCTTGCAGATCCAAGCGCGGCTGCTCTCCACCTCGCCCGATGTGGCGGCCAGCTTGCGCTCCATTGCCGTGGCATTCCTACCCCCGGTGGCGCACCGGACCGTTGCCGAGATTTGGCCCAATACGGTCGAGCCGCGGGAAATGAGCGAGTTCGAACTTTACCTAAAGCCCACCTTTGTCGAACACCAGCCCGGAGGACCGCCCAGTCGGCGCTTTGACGAGATCTTGCTGGACGCCGAGCCAATAGAGACACTCGCCATTGCCGATGTAGCTCTCGGTCGTGAGGAGGATTTGGACCGCGGCCAACCTCGCCGCCTCTTCTCCGCCTCCAGCGCGGACGTGCTGATTGACGCGGCCACTGGCGATTCCCTGAAAATCTTCTCGACCGACACCGGCACCGGCCTGCGGTTGCTCCTCCCCGAAAAGGTGGCCCTGCAGGCCGCAGGCGACAACACCCGCACCTATTATCGGGTCGTAACAGAGGAGGGCGAGCAGGTGCCCGTAGATGGCGACGGCCGCATCCTCAACGAGCTGACCTATCTCGGCCTGCCGCCCGAGGAGCAAGGCGACATCCTCTACTTCGCCCTGCGCGGCCGCGACGCAGACGGCAATCCCATTGCCGAAGCCGTAGAGGAGTTCGCATACCATAGCTTGGCCGATTCGCTTCAAGGCGAAATTCGCTACTTTCGCCGGTTAGTGGGCAAAGGCGGAGAATTCCCTTTTGACCAGCAGGGAAACCCACTGACCCAAGCTGCGTACAATGCCCTGCCCCGGAGTCAGCAAGGGTCCATCGCCGCAGCCGGCGAACTGGTGAGGGTGCGCTTCCACGCCTCGGTGCTGCTCAACGGCACCACCGTAGATGCCGCAATCCGCGATTCGGCCTTCCCCGATACCTATCAGCAAGTCGATCCAGGTGACGCCACAGCCCTGACGCCCGGCACCGCCTTGAGCATCTCCGTGCCCTTATCCAACCGCGTCGTACAGGGCGTCGCCATCGCGCCGAATCCTTTTACCCCAAATGGCGACGGCACCAACGATCAAGCCCACATACGCTTTGCACTCGGCAACCTCAATGCCGAGCGCACCATCCAAGTGCGCATCTTCGACTTGGCCGGGCACTCCGTGTGGAGCGAACGGCGGCAGGGCTTTGGGGAACAGGTATTCACTTGGGACGGGCGCGGTGACGACGGGCAACTCGTGCCGCCAGGAGCGTATCTCTGCAAGATAGACGCCGACGTAGATGCAGCTTCTGCATCCCACACTAGTAAGACGCACTTGATCGGGGTGGCGTACTGACATCGCCACCCCGCCATTCCTTGACCGCGACTTCATCCACTTCACAGCGGCCCGGCCTCCGCGCCCTGCTCGTCGGTGCAGCGGGTGCTTGGGCCATTGGTGCCGGCGTCCCGTATTGCAACATGGTGCTCCACGGCTCTCGGATCGCCTCGTACTTCAACACGCCCGCCGCCATCATTCTCTTCTTCTTTCTGGTCTTTGTCGGCAACACGCTGCTGGGCTTGGCGCGTCGCTCGTGGATGCTGACCCGGGCCGAGTTGGCGCTCATCTACATTATGTGGATCGTCGCCACCTCAATCCCCGAATGGGGGCTTACTGCCTTTCTGCTGCCCGATATCACCAGCGTCATCTACTATGCCACGCCCGAGAACAACTGGGCCGAGCTCCTCCATCCACTCATCCCCGATTGGATCATCCCCCACCACGACTTCGACCAGATCAAAAACTTCTACGAAGGCGCGCCGCAGGGGCAGGGCATCCCTTGGGCGTTGTGGCTGTCTCCGCTGGCGTTGTGGATACCTTTCGTGCTGGCACTCTACGTGGCGATGATTTCCATTGTGGTTGTCTTGCGCAAACAGTGGATCGAAAACGAGCGCCTGATTTTCCCACTGGTCCAGCTCCCCATCGCCATGCTCCAAGAAGAAGATCAGCGCCCCGGATTACTCAACGCCTTTTTCAAAAATCCGCTGATGTGGATCGGCTTTGCTATACCCGCCCTCATCCAGAGCGTCAATGGTCTCAATCACTATTTTCCCTACTTCCCCCGCGTCGGTCTCGACAGCTCAGTCCCGCTCTTCCGCGACAGCATCCAGATTCCGCTCCGGCTCAGCTTCCAGATGCTGGGCTTTTCCTACTTCGTCAACCGCGACATTGCCTTTGGGCTGTGCTTCTTCTATCTGCTCAACACCGTTCAGCAAGGCATCTTCAACGTACTTGGCGTCCAGAAGGTCGATCCTGTGCTCGGAGCCTACAGTACCTATACGGGTTCGATCGTCGTCCACCAGGGATTCGGGGCCGTCATCGCGCTGGTTCTCTTCGGCCTGTGGAATGCCCGCGATCACCTGCGCGCGGTCTGGCGCAAAGCGATCTCCGGTGCCTCCAACATTGACGACTCCGGCGAAATCCTCTCCTATCGGACTGCACTCTTGATGCTGGCGGGCAGCCTGACCTTTATGGGCGTGTGGCTCTGGCAGTCAGGGCTGCCCGCTTGGGTTACCCCCATCTATCTCTTTTTTGCTTTTGTGCTCTTCATAGGCATCACCCGCGTCGTTGCCGAAGGAGGCTTGGCCTTTATCTTCGCGCCGATGATCGCCTCGGATTTTGTCGCCGCTGGCTTTGGCACCCGCACCATCGGCTCCTCCGGCGTCATGGCCTTGGCCTTTACATACATATGGGCCAGCGACATTCTCACCTTTGTCATGGCCTCCTGCGCCAATGGCCTCAAACTCGCCGAGGAGACGATAAAAAAAGGACGCCGCATCGTCTTTTGGGGCATCCTCTTGGCCATCCTCGTGACTCTCTTTAGCTCGATCTGGGCCATCCTCGATCTAGGCTATCGCTACGGGGGAATCAACACCGATTCCTTCTTCTTTGGCGGCGCGGCGCGCTACCCCTTTGACAACGCGGCCGCGCGGCTGCAATCCCTCGACGGCCCGCATTGGGAAAACTGGATCTATACAGCCATTGGTGCCGGGGCCATGGTACTTTTGATGGCCGCCCGCCAGCACATCTCTTGGTGGCCTTTCCACCCGTTGGGTTTTCCGATCAGCGCCGTCTTTGGCACGATGTTTTTTAGCGTGTTCCTAGCTTGGCTCTGCAAGACCCTCGTCCTGCGCTACGGAGGTCCGGCACTCTATCTCAAAACCCGGCCCTTCTTCATGGGCCTGATTCTCGGTCAGTTCGTCACGGCCGGCATCTGGTATGCCATAGACTATTGGGCCGGCGAAAGCGGCAACGCCGTAATGAGTTGGTAGTTTAGCTCAGTTAGGTTCTGGACAACCACGTAGCCGTCTGGCGGCAACGGCACCCCTGCGCTAACTTTATTTTTCTACGCGGAACCACGCTCCGCACCGCAACATCTATATAGCGATCCCAAGCCTAATCCCTATGGACCATAGTTCACTCCCACCCCTTCTCACACACTTAGCCGCACTGCGCCGCCGCGCCTTGGGCCTAACCATATTCTCTGCATTGGCCTTGGGGCTAGCCGCAGGCTTGGTGTCTGCCTTGCTGTGGGTCCTGCTCGAAGCGCTTTTTTTTCTCTCGCCACCTTGGCGCACGGGCTTGGGCATCTTGGCATTTTTGGCTACCGGAGGGGTACTGGCGTTTGCTCTCAAGCGGCACTTACCCGTTCTCCTCTCGCAGCACCGCTTCGCCCTCTTCGTCGAAGGGCGCTGTCCCCCGCTCCAACAGCGGCTGATTAGCGCCTTAGAGCTATCCGATGCAGACTCAACCCGGCACTCGCCCGCGCTGCTTGCGGCTGCGAGCGAGCGGGCCACTGCGCTCTTGCGCGCCGCTAATCCGGCCCAAATCCTCGACCGTCGGCCGCTCTACGCCTACCTGCGCCTGCTCGGCGGCGCAGTAGCCATTGCGCTTCTCTGCGGTGCGCTGTTTGGCGACGACCTCGCCCAAGCCGCCCAGCGCTGTGCCCATCCCCTCACCGCGTACGAGCGCCCGCCGCGTACCCTAATCACGGTCCAGCCCGGCGACCTCGAAGTCATCAAGGGCGACGACGCTGCCCTGCAAGTACATTTTGCCGGTGACAAGCCGCGCCGCGCGCGTATCGAACGCCGCCCAAGTGCAGAAGCACCCTACCAGACCGAAGAACTCGTAGTTGATCGCGCCGACTCCGTCGCCTACACCTTTCCCCAGGTCCAGCGATCCTTCCGCTACGCCATCGCGGTCGGCGACGACCGCTCGCCCGAATACGAGGTGCGCGTCATCGACCCGCCAGCCGTCAAGCGATTGCGCCTACACTACCAGTACCCTGCTTACAGCCAGCTACCTGACCGCATCGAAGAGGAAGGCGGCGACATCCAAGGGCTGCCCGGCACCCGCGTCGCCCTCGAAATCGCGGCCAACAAGCCCCTGTCCAAGGCCACCTTGGTCCTCGATGACACCTTGTCAATCGCCGCCCGGCTCGACGGTGCGACTGCCCGCGTTGCCTTCCAAATCGACCGCACGGGTGCGTACCACATCGCCCTCGTCGATCGCAAGGGAGCGACAAATCGCGATCCCATCCGCTACGCCATCCAAGTGCGCGAAGACCAAAAGCCAGTGGTCGCCCTCGTCGATCCCGGCCGCGATAGCGACCTGCCCGAGTCCCTCAAGGTACTGCTCAAGGCCGAGGCCAGCGACGACTTTTCCGTCGAGGAAATCGCCTTGGTCTATCGAGTCAACAACGGTTCCGAACAGCGCCGAGCTTTGCCCATCAGCCCCCAGCGCGAGGTACTCATCAGTCACATCTGGGATCTCTCAGCCGCCAACCTCTTGCCCGAAGATCGCATCTACTACCACCTAGAAGCCCTCGACAACAATCAAGTTGCCGGCCCGCAAAAGGGGCAGAGCCGCCAGTACGTGCTGCGCTATCCCTCCCTGTACGAACTCTACTCAGAAGCCGACCAAGCCCAGGAGGAACAACTATCCTCCTTGGATGAACTCGCGGCCGAAGGACAGGCTCATCAGGAGTACATCGAGCGGGTGCGCCGCGAGTTGCTCAAAAGCGAGGAGCTGAGTTGGGAGCAAAAGAAGGAACTCGAATCAACGCTCGCGGCCGAAGCCGAGCGCGCCCGCGCTGTAGAAGAGCTCGCGGCTGAATTGGAGAAAACCATTGACTCCATGCAGGACGAGGGCACGGGCAGCGAAGAACTGCTCGACAAGCTCGACCACATCCGCGAACTCATGGGCGACATTGCCACCCCCGAAATGCAGCAGGCCCTCGCCGACCTGCAAAAAGCCGCCAGCAACCCAGACTCCCGAGTCCTCGCCGAAGCCCTCAAGCGCTTTAACGAAGACCAGCAAGCCTTCCAGCAACGGCTCGACCGAACCATTGCCTTGCTCGAACAGGTGCGGACCGAGCAGCAGTTGCGCGCCATCGTCGAGCAAGCCGCGGAACTAGCCCGACGCCAGAGCCAGATCAACCGCGAGCTGGCGGACGGCCAGAGCGGCCTGCGCCAGCAGCTACAGGAAGGCAGTTTGCAGCGCGATACCGAGCGGCTCGCCGAACAGCTCCAGGACCTGAGCGATTCCACAGCCGAGCAAAACCCCGCGCTCTCCGAACAGCTAGCGCACCGCGCCGAGGACGTAGAGCGCAAGGCACTTGCCGAGCGGATGCGTCAGATGGTGCGTCAGATGCGGGCCAAATCCCCAGGTGCGGCCCAGCAGAGCGGACAGGCGCTAGCCGCAGACCTCGACGCGCTAGCCGAGGACTTGCAGCAAATGCAAGACGAATACCTCACCGGAGAAAAGGACCAACTCAGCCGCGAGTTGCGCCGCGCCATGCGCGATCTCGTCCAACTATCCCAACGCCAAGAGAGCCTGTTTGCCGACGCCCGCGCCCAAGACCAATTCGCGCTCATGCAAGGTACCAGCCACGTCGTGGAGCGCATCGCTGCCGTGGGTCGGCGCACTTTGGCCCTCGCTCCCGATTTACGCGCAACCGTCGGCTACGCCCTGCGCGATATGCAACACGCAGCCCAGCGCCTCGGCCAGCGCGACGTGCAAGGAGCGCGCCATTTCCAGCGCAAGGCCATGCGCTATCTCAATGAGACCGTGCTCCTCCTGCGCGAGAGCCTCGACAACCTCGCCAAGGCGCAGACCCCTTCGGCCTTTGCCGAGGCCATGCAGCAGCTACTCGGCCTCTCCGAGCAGCAAAGCCAACTCAACCAAGCCTCCGAGCAGGCCATGGGCCAGATGCCGGGACCTTCACTCCAGCAGCAAATCGCACGCCTCAGCGCCCAACAGCGGGGCCTCATGCAGGCCCTCGACGAGATTGCCCGCTCGCTGCGCGGGCACCGAGGGGCGCAACAGCGCGTGCAAGCCATCCAGGACGAGATGCGAGACGTGCTCGCCGACTTGCAGCGCGGGCGGCTCACCCAGCGCACGCGGCAAAATCAGGAGCGCATCTACCAGCGCATGCTCGACGCCAGCCGCTCCATCCACAGCCGCGGCTTTGACGAAAAGCGGCGCAGCATCACGGCCACCGACCAACCCTACGCCGGCCCAACCACCCTGACCGCAGACCGCGAGCAGCCGCCCGATCTGTGGCGCGAAGCCCTGCGCCAAGCGCTCGCCGGTCCTTATCCCGAGGAGTACCGCGCCTTGCTCCGGCGCTACTACGACCAAATCTACCAAGACCTGCAAGTGCGCGAAGCCCCATGAAAATACCCGCCCTCATCTGCACTCTCGGCCTGTGGAGCGCAACCGTCGCAGCCGCCGACCTGCAAGCGCAAGTCGAGCAAGCGCGCCTATTGTTAGAGCACGACGCACAGGCGGCTTGCATCGCCCTGCGATCAGTAGTCGAAGCTCCGCAGCGCGGCCCGTGGACCGAACCGGCCCGGCTACTGATAGCCGAGTGCAGCCTGCGCCTCGGTAACCCAGATCGCGCAGATAGTTTGTGGGCGGACTTGGAAAAGCGCGGCGGTCCGACTGCGTACGCCGCGCGCTATCACCGCGCCGAGTTACTCTACTTCCGCGGCGACTTTGCCGCAGCTACAGCCGCCTTGGCCGCGCTAGCCACAGCCGACCCAAGCCATGTCCTCGCCAACGATGTTCTCGCCCTACTAGCCGTCTGCGAAGAGTACGCCGCGTCCGCTGGCCTCGCCGATCTCAGCCGCGCTCAACTCTTAGAGCGGCAAGGACAGAGCGAAGCAGCCGACGCGCACTGGGCTACTCTTGAAGAGGATGCAAGTCTCGCCGAGTGGAGCTTACTCCTCCGCGCCGACCTGCGCGCCCAACAAGATCGTCTCGACGAGGCTATGATCCTGTACCAGCGCCAAATCGCTCACTTCCCCCAAGGAGAGCACATCGTCGCCGCTCATCTCGGCCTAGCCGCGCTCTACGAGCGCCAAGGCGCGATTGAGCAGGCCCTCAAAACCTACGAGACCGCGCTCCTCCAGCACCCACACGACGCCCGCGCCCCAGAGGCGCGCCTACACATTGAGCGGCTCCGCCACCTGCGCGAAAGCGGTTAATCCCATGCCCATCCTCTTTGCCTTAGCCCTTTGCACCCTCGCCCTCCTTCCAGCCCGCGCCGAGCAGATTCTCGTACCCATGGACACCTCCCAGCGCGACCATCTCCGGGCCTACGGCCTCGCTTTCTGGACTTTGGAGCGCGGCATTCCGGTCGAGTGGCTGCTCAACTATCGCGGCGGCTCATTCCTCGTCGAAGCACACGCCCTCATCGCCAGCGAAGCCATCCTGCGCGGCGTCAGCACCGAGCACATTTCCGAGGCCCAAGCCGCCCAGATATACGCGGAGATCGATGCGTCCAACATGGAAGTCGTGCGCTTGGAAAAGGTGCCGAAGATCGCCGTGTACACCCCGCCCAACAAACAGCCCTGGGACGACGCGGTGACTCTCGCGCTGGAATACGCCCAAATTGACTACGAAAAGATCTGGGACGACGACGTGCTCCAAGGTGCGCTCGACGACTACGATTGGCTGCACCTGCACCACGAGGACTTCACCGGCCAGTACGGCAAGTTCTATGGCTCGTACAGCAATCAGGCTTGGTACCGCGAACAACAAGCCTCGTACGAGCAGATGGCGCGCCGCCTCGGCTACGCCAAGGTCTCTGCACAAAAAAAGGCCGTAGTCGTCAAAATCTACGAGTACATGGCCGCGGGCGGCTTCCTCTTCGCCATGTGCTCGGCCACCGACACCTTTGACATCGCCCTCGCCGCGCTCAACGTGGATATATGCCACGCGGTCTTCGACGGCGACCCAGCCGACCCCAACGCCCAAGCCCACCTCGACTTCAGCCGCACCGTGGCCTTTGAAAACTTCGTCCTCGAAACCAACCCGCTCGTGTACGAATTCTCAAACATCGACACCACGCCAGACGACATGCGCCGGATCCGGACGGCCGAGGCCGAGTATTTCACGCTGTTCGAGTTCTCCGCCAAATACGACCCCGTGCCGACGATGCTCACCCAGTGCCACACCAACATCGTCGATGGTTTCCTTGGCCAGACCACGGCCTTCCGCCAGTCGCTGATCAAGGACTCGGTCATCCTCCTCGGCCAAGAAGAGGGCACCGACAGCGTCAAGTACATCCACGGCCGCGTCGGCAAGGGGACTTTCACTTTCTACGCCGGCCACGACCCAGAAGACCACCGGCACCACGTCCACGACCCGCCGACCAACCTCACCCTGCATCCCAATTCGCCCGGTTATCGGCTGATCTTGAACAACGTGCTCTTCCCAGCGGCCAAGAAAAAGGAGCGCAAGACCTGAGTATTTGAATGGCCCTTGCAAAGGCGGTATTTTTCCCAACTCACCTACCCATTCTCCTGAAAGGAAGTACATGTCAGATACCGATGCCGTAGCTCAACTCGGCCAAATCAGGGACCGCATCTACGGCGAGATCGGCCAAGTAGTTATCGGCCAGAAGCAGATCGTCGAGGAACTGCTCATCGCCTTGCTCGCCGGCGGCCACTGCCTGCTAGTAGGCGTACCTGGCTTGGCCAAAACTACGCTCATCCAAACCCTCGCCCGCACGCTCGACCTCTCCTTTGGCCGCATCCAATTCACCCCAGATCTGATGCCCTCGGACATCACCGGCACTGAGGTGCTCGAAGAGGACATCGACACTGGCCGCAAGGCATTTCGCTTCATCCGCGGGCCCCTGTTTGCCAACGTCATCTTAGCCGACGAAATCAATCGCACGCCTCCCAAGACCCAAGCGGCCCTGCTCCAAGCTATGCAGGAACACGCCGTCACCGCGGCCGGCGAGACCATGCAGCTCAGCGAGCCATTCTTCGTGCTCGCCACCCAAAATCCCATTGAGCAGGAGGGGACCTATCCCCTGCCCGAAGCCCAACTCGACCGCTTTATCTTTGAGCTGTGGATTGACTATCCCAGCGACCGCGAGGAAGAGGACATCGTCCGCGCCACCACCAGCGTCGCCCAAGCCACCGTCAGTCAAGTCGTCGATGCCGAGCAGATCGTCGAACTGCAACAACTCGTGCGCCGGGTGCCCGTGGCCGATCACTGCGTCCGCTACGCCGTCTCACTGGTGCGCTCCTCCCGGCCCGGGGACGCCCAAGCACCGGACTACATCCGCGAAATGGTTAGCTGGGGCGCTGGGCCGCGTGCCTCCCAGTACTTGGTCTTAGCGGCCAAGGCGCGGGCCATCCTCGCCGGTCGGCACTCGGTCGCCATCGAGGACATCCGCGCCGTGGCCCTGCCAGTGATGCGCCATCGCCTAGTCGTCAACTTCCACGCCGAAGCACAAAACATCAGCGCAGTCGGCCTAATCGAACGCCTGCTCGCCGACGTGGAGCCAGAATCCTAGCGTGAGCGAAACCGCCTCCTACCTCCACCCGGAAACCATCTCGCGCCTCTCGCGTCTCGACTTGATTGCGCGCCTCGTGGTCGAAGGCTTTATCACCGGCCTGCACCGCAGTCCGTACCACGGCTTCTCGGTCGAATTCTCCGAGCACCGTCCCTACATGCCGGGCGATCCCCTGCGCGACCTCGATTGGAAGGCATACGCCAAGTCCGACCGCCTGTACGTCAAACAGTACGAAGAGGAAACCAACCTCAAAGCCTATCTGCTACTCGACGTGTCCGGCTCCATGGACTTTGCAGCCGGCGCGCCGCTGAGCAAATTTCGCTACGCGGTCTCTTTGGCGGCTGCACTGTCGTACCTCATGCTCAAGCAGCGCGACGCGGTCGGCCTGTTGCTCTACCATCACCAAACCGAGGCGTACGTGCCGCCGCGCTCGGTACAAAGCCACCTCCAAGTCCTCCTCAAGACCATCGACCAAGCACGGCCGCACAACGAGACCAGCATGGCCCCGGCCTTCCACGATCTCGCCGAGCGCATCCGCCGCCGCGGCCTCGTCATCGTGCTCTCCGACCTGCTCGACGCGCCCGACCAAGTCCTCGAAGGGCTGCGTCATTTCCGCCACCTGCGGCACGAAGTGATCGTCTTCCACCTGCTCGACCCCCGCGAGCGCGACCTCGCCTTCCGCGACCAGACCCGCTTTTACGACCTCGAAGACCCAGACCAAACCCTCACCACCCAGCCTTGGCACATCCAACACGAATACCGCGCGCTGATGGACGAGCTGATCCAGACCTATCGGCTCGGGTGCGCCGAGGCCGGCATCGACTACGCTCTGCTCGACACGGCGACCCCTTTTGACGTGGCCCTATCGCGCTACTTGGCGCAGCGCAAAAAAATGGGTTAGCCCTTCGACAAGCTCAGGGCACCGCCCCAAGCTCAGGGCACCGCCCTTGGGCTGAGCCTGTCGAAGCCCGTCCTTCGGCAAGCTCAGGACATCGCCCTGAAACTTGACTTTTTTGTACAGATTCCTAAGTTCTTGAGACTACGCCTAGATACAAGGAGCCACCATGAGCGAAAGCACCCAAACCCTAGAGCAATTTGCCAACCGCGATTACGAGTGGGGATTCGTCACCGATATAGAGGCCGACTCGGCCCCACCCGGTCTCAATGAAGAGATCATTCGCTTCATCTCCGCCAAAAAGAACGAGCCTGAGTTCATGCTCGAATGGCGGCTCAAAGCCTATCGCCGCTGGCTCACCATGGAAGATCCAACGCGCCGCAAACAGAGCCAGCGCTGGGCCATGGTCCACTATCCCGACATCAACTACCAAGACATCGTTTACTACTCGGCCCCCAAGCAGAAACAGCTCGACAGCCTCGACGAAGTCGATCCCGAAATTTTGGCCACCTACCAGAAGCTAGGCATCCCGCTCGAAGAGCAGAAAATGCTTGCTGGCGTAGCTGTGGACGCCGTCTTCGACAGCGTCTCCGTGGCCACCACGTTCAAGGACAAGCTGGCCGATTTGGGCATCATCTTCTGCTCCATGTCCGAAGCCATCCAAGATCACCCCGAGCTCGTGCGAAAATACCTCGGCTCGGTCGTGCCCTACACCGACAATTTCTTCGCCACCCTCAACTCCGCGGTCTTTACCGACGGCTCCTTCGTGTACGTGCCGCCGGGCGTGCGCTGCCCCATGGAACTATCGACGTACTTCCGCATCAACGCGGCGAACACAGGCCAATTCGAGCGCACCTTGGTCATCGCCGACGAGGGGTCGTATGTGTCATATTTAGAGGGCTGTACGGCGCCCATGCGCGACGAAAACCAGCTCCACGCGGCCGTCGTCGAACTCGTAGCCCTCGGCGACGCGCAGATCAAGTACTCCACCGTGCAGAACTGGTATCCAGGTGATGAAAACGGCAAAGGCGGGATCTACAACTTCGTCACCAAGCGCGGCGCGTGTCGCGGCGACCGCTCCAAGATCTCGTGGACCCAAGTCGAGACCGGCTCAGCCATCACCTGGAAGTACCCTAGCTGCATCCTACAGGGCGACGACTCGGTCGGCGAATTTTACTCGGTGGCCGTCACCTCCAAGCGGCAGCAGGCCGACACGGGCACCAAGATGCACCATATCGGCAAAAACACCCGCAGCACCATTGTCTCCAAGGGCATTTCGGCCCAGCGCGGCCAAAACACCTATCGCGGCAAGGTGCAGGTGCTCAAAAACGCGACCGGCGCTCGCAACTTCACCCAGTGCGATTCCATGCTCATCGGCGACCAATGCGGCGCGCACACCTTTCCCTACATCGAGGTGCGCAATCCCACTGCCCACGTCGAGCACGAGGCTTCCACCTCCAAAATCGGCGAGGACCAAATTTTCTACTGCAACCAGCGCGGGATTTCCACTGAAGACGCCATCTCCATGATCGTCAACGGCTTCTGCAAGGAAGTCCTCGCCGAACTGCCGATGGAGTTCGCCGTCGAGGCGCAAAAGCTGCTCGGCATCAGCCTCGAAGGCAGCGTGGGGTAGATGAGTCAGAACTTAATTCGTTGTGGATCGCCCTTGACCAAAGCTATAAGAGGTTGAACCATGTCCAGCACTATCCCATACCAAGAGCACACCACCGAATCGGTCAATCTAGCTGAAGAAGAGGTGCCCACCATTGTGTTGCCCAATGGCGACCGGTTGGAGTTTCCCGGCTGCCGCGCCTACAAAATGTCCCTGTCCGAACTAGAAGAGTACGAAGGCCGCTATGAGTATTGGTATGGTCCCACCGAAACCCTCATCGTCGTGGCAGACGAGCCCAGAGTCAGCGGGGATCACGAACTGCCCGCGCCCTATCTGATGCAACTAGTTCAACAAATTGCCGACGAGTGCGGGGCGCACTTTGTCCCCTTTGGCACGGTCAGCATCTGGGATGCAAATGCCGAAGGCGTCCCTCGGGTCGTCATGCGTCCCGATCAGTGCCTCTACTTGCGTCCCCAGTCGGCACGGTTGCCCGACAAAGACGGGTTGAAGTTGGGCTTTCACACCTTGCCCGATGTGGTGTTGGAAGTCGATCACACGACCGACATTCGGCGGGGGAAGCTGCATCAGTATGCGTTGTGGGGTTTTCCCGAAGTGTGGGTCGAAGTCCCCGAGGCGTACACACCTAGCCGACGGGCCGGCAAGCCTCGATTGACGATCTATGTATTGGAAGGCAGTCAATATCGCGAAGCAGAAGCGAGTCGTGCGTTGGCGGGTTGGACGGCTGAAGAAATACACCGGGCACTCAACGAGCGGTTGGGGTGGTCGTCGGAGACGATCGCGGCGCTGTTGCGGGTGGCGCGGGCGCTAACGGCGCGTTTGGGCACGGCTGGTCCTGAAGGTACGCCGCGCTTGCGAATGCATCGTGAAGAGGGTCGTGAAGAAGGCAAACGAGATTTGTTGTGTCAGCAAGCGGCGTTGCGTTTCGGCGAGGATGTGGCCAAAGATTTGGCGTCGTTGCTCGCAGACGTGTCGGGTGAAAACCTGACGCGTGTGGCTGGCTGGATCGTAACATCCCACAGCGGCGATGAACTGCTCGGCCGAGTGCGCGAGAATAGGGTCTAGCTTGGCATTGATTTTGAATAAGTCCTTCCAGCCAAACCACCGCACCAGCACCTGATGTTTCCCGATCTAGTAGAGTTCTCGGTAACCGATAGCATCATAACCCTAATCGAAAGCACACTATGCTCCACATCGAAAACCTCCACGTCGCCGTTGAAGACACCCCCATCCTACGCGGTGTCACGCTAGAAGTAGAACCCGGCGAAATCCACGCCATTATGGGCCCCAACGGCTCGGGCAAAAGCACCCTCGCGCAAGTCTTAGCCGGACGCGAGGGCTACGACATCACCGAAGGATCGGCCACGTACTGCGGCCAAGACCTGCTCGAACTCGCGCCAGAAGAACGGGCGTGTGCCGGGCTGTTCCTCGCCTTTCAGTACCCAGTGGAAATCCCCGGCGTCAACTCCACGTACTTCCTCCGCCAAAGCTACAACGAACTCCGCAAACAACGCGGCGAAGAAGAACTCGACGCCATCGACTTCCTCGGCCTAATCCGCGAAAAGCTCGCCTTGGTCGAAATGGACGAGAGCTTCCTCAAGCGGTCGGTCAACGAAGGCTTTTCCGGCGGCGAGAAAAAGCGCCACGAAATTTTGCAGATGGCCGTGTTGGAACCCAAGCTGTCGATCCTCGACGAGACCGACTCCGGCCTCGACATCGACGCGCTGCGGATCGTCGCCCAAGGCGTCAATCAACTGCACGCCCCAGACAAAGCCGTCGTCGTCGTCACGCACTACCAGCGCCTGCTCAACTACATAGTCCCAGACTTCGTCCACGTGCTCTACGAGGGTCGCATCGTCCAGTCGGGCAGCAAAGAATTGGCGCTGACGCTTGAGGAAAAGGGCTACGACTGGGTCAAGGAGCCGGTCCAATGAACGGCGTCGCCCATTATCAGTCCTGCTTTAATAACCTCGCTGGCACAGACGAGTTGGTATCGCTGCGCCAAAAAGCCATTGAACACTTCGCCGACGCTGGCTTTCCCACGACCAAAGACGAGGAATGGGCTTTTACCAACATCGCCCCGCTGACTCGGATCGACTTCGAGCTAGCCGCGTCCTCGTCCGCACCTGCCGTTCTCAACGACTACCGCTACGGCCTCAACGGGCTGGTCTTTGTCGATGGCCACTTTGCCCCCGCGCATTCTCATCTCAACGGCCCGTCCGCCGGTGTGCGCGTCGAGCGCTTGGGCGATGCTATCGCCTCAAACGGCGACCTAGTATCAGACTCCCTAGGCCAAGCCGCCACCACCGAGGACGAGGCATTCACCGCGCTCAACACCGCCTTCCTACAAGACGGTGCGGTCGTTTATCTACCCTCGGGAACCGTCGTCGAGCAGCCCATCCATTTGCTCTTTGTCTCCACCGGCCAACGCGCCAACGTCGTCTCCCATCCGCGCGTCCTCGTAGTCGCCGAAGCCAACGCCCAAGCGACGATAGTCGAAAGCTACGTTGGCTTGGACTCGGAACCGTATCTGACCAACAGCGTCAGCGAATTCTTCGTCGGCCCCAACGCCGTGCTCGACCACTACCGGGTCCAGCGCGAGTCCGCCGCGGCCTTCCACATCGCATCAACCCATGTCCGCGAAGAACGCGCCGCCCAATTCCGCTCGACCGCCATCACGCTGGGAGGACGTCTGACCCGCCATCACGTCCACACCGCGCTAGAAGGCGAAGGCGTTGACTCCACTCTCAACGGCCTCTACATCGAAGACGGGGCGCAACACGTCGATAACCACACGCTCATCGAACACGCCCAGCCCCACTGCCAGAGCCACGAATTCTACAAGGGCATCCTCGGCGGCCGAGCCACCGGCGTCTTTCGCGGCAAAATCCACGTTCACCAAGCCGCGCAAAAAACCGACGCCTACCAAGCCAACCAGAATCTCCTACTCTCGGAGACGGCCCAAATCAACACCAAACCCCAACTCGAAATCTACGCCGACGACGTCAAGTGTTCGCACGGAGCCACCATCGGCCAACTCGACGAAGACGCCCTCTTTTACTTGCGCTCCCGTGGCATTGGCCACCAAGAGGCCATCCGGGTGCTGACGCGCGCCTTTGCCGGCGAAGTCCTCGACCGCGTGCGCGTCCCTGCCCTCAAAGACCAACTCACCCAGTTAGTAGACAGTCGGCTAAACCAAGCCGCCGCTGGAATTGCCTCGTGACCGCTTCCTTTGACATCGCCAAGGTCCGCCGTGACTTCCCCATCCTCGGCGAGAAAATCCGCGGCAAGGACCTCGTCTATTTCGACAACGGCGCGACCACCCAAAAGCCGCTGACGGTCATCTACGCGCTCCAGCGCTACTACGCCCGCGAAAACGCCAACATCCATCGCGGCGTCCACTTCCTCAGCCAACAGGCGACCTTTGCGTACGAGCGCGCGCGCGGCCGCGTCGGCCAGTTCATCAACGCCCGCGAGAGCAGCGAGATTGTCTTCGTGCGCGGCACCACCGAGGCACTCAATCTCGTCGCCCATAGCTACGGTCGGCCGCAGCTAGGCCCCGACGACGAGATCATCGTCTCGCAGTTAGAGCACCATTCCAACATCGTGCCGTGGCAACTGCTGTGCGAGGAAAAGGGCGCGCGCCTGCGGGTAGTGCCCATCAGCGATACAGGCGAGTTCCTCTTCGACGAATACGAGCGCCTGCTGTCCGAGCGCACCCGCATCGTCGCCATCGCCCACGCTTCCAACGCCCTCGGCACCATCCTGCCGGTAAAGGAAATCGCCGCCTTGGCCCATCAGCACGGCGCAGTAGTAGTAGTCGATGGGGCGCAAGGCGTGCCCCACCTGCCGGTGGACGTGCAAGACCTCGACTGCGACTTCTACGCCTTTTCCGGGCACAAGCTCTTCGGCCCCACCGGCATCGGCGCGCTCTACGGCAAGCAGGCCCTTTTACACACCATGCCGCCCTATGAAGGCGGCGGCTCCATGATCGAAAAGGTCAGCTTTGCCGGCACCACGTACGCTCCCCCGCCGATGCGCTTTGAGGCCGGTACACCGCACATCGCCGGCGTTACTGGCTTGGAGACCGCCATTGATTACGTCAACTCCGTGGGGAAGGAACAGATCGCCGCGTACGAGGCCGACTTGCTCGCGTACGCAGACGCCGCTCTCGCCGACATTCCGGGCCTGCGCCTGATTGGCACGGCTCGCGAGCGCGTGGCCGTGATCTCCTTCACCCTCGACGACATCCATCCGCACGACATCGGCACCATCCTCGACGCCGAGGGCATTGCCGTGCGCGCCGGCCACCACTGCGCCCAGCCGACCATGCAGTTTTACCAAGTGCCCGCTACGGTGCGCGCCTCGTTGGCTTTTTACAACACGCGTGCGGAAATTGACGCCCTAGTCGCGGCGTTGCACAAGGTCAAGAAGGTGTTTAGAGGGTAGGGGCGAACATGCACAGGGTAGGGGCGACCGGCCGGTCGCCCCTACACCAACATCAACAAGGCACTTCAACGATGACTGAGCTTCGCGAACTGTACCAGCAGATCATCCTCGATCACAACAAAAATCCGCGCAACTTCGGCAAGCTGCCCGCGGCCAATCGCATGCAAGAGGGCTACAACCCCCTGTGCGGCGACCACCTGCACATCTATCTCCACGTGGCCGACGAACGGATTGCCGACATTAGCTTTGACGGGTCGGGTTGCGCCATTTCCAAAGCCTCGGCTTCCCTGATGACCGCTGCCCTCAAGGGCAAGCGTCCCGACGAGGCGGTCGAGCTGTTTGAGCAGTTCCAGCAGATGGTGACTGCGGAGCCGGACGCGCCCGTCGATCACCAAGCCTTGGGCAAAATGGCCGTCTTCGCCGGGGTGCGCGAGTTCCCCATGCGCGTCAAGTGCGCAACCCTCGCTTGGCACGCCGCCAAAGCAGCCATAGAACAAGACTCGTCTCCCGTATCCACCGAATAGAACGTGTAACTAACGCCTAAAAAGGAGTCCTCCATGGAACTGTTGCACGAAAAAACCTTTCCCCCCGATTCTACCGAGGCCAAAGTCGTGGCCGTGCTCAAGACCTGCTACGACCCCGAGATTCCGGTCGATATCTTTGCCCTCGGCCTGATCTACGACATCGAGGTCAGCGACTCGCAGGACGTCCACGTGACCATGACCTTGACCTCGCCCGCCTGTCCGGTAGCCGGCACGCTACCGCCGGAAATCGAGCACAAAATCAAATCCCATGTCCCGGGCATTGCCACAGCCTTGGTCGAGGTCGTGTGGGATCCGCCGTGGACGATCGACATGATGACCGAAGGGGCCAAACTCGAACTAGGCATGATGTAGAGAAGCAGTGGTTGGTGGTCAGTGGCCGGTAGCCTGTCCTGTCCGACCGGGCCACTAGCTAATTGACCTCTGTTCAGTGGAGAGATTGTTATGAAACTCAACTCGAGCGAAGAATACGGCTTGCGCTGCCTGTTGCAACTGGCCCGCCAGGCCCCCGGCAGCCTGACCATCCCGGAAATCAGCCAAGCCGAGGGGATCACCCATCACAACGTCGCCAAGCTCTTGCGCATTCTCCGGCAGGGCGGCTTTGTCGCAAGTGCCCGCGGCCAGCAAGGCGGCTACGCCCTCGCCAAGCCCCCCCACCAAATCGCCGTCGCCGACGCGCTCGACACGCTGGGAGGTCGCCTTTTCGACGACGACTTCTGCGATCACTTCGCCGGCAGCGCGGATTGCTGTACGCACTCGCTTACCGCGTGTTCAGTGCGCGCGCTGTGGGGGCAAGTGCAGCAGGCCGTGGATCAAATTTTATCGCGCACAACCCTAGCCGACCTGCTGGAACAGGGCTACGCCCTCGCCGACGAAGAGGCCCTGCTCGATATCTCGGCTTAGAGGATCGATTTTCAATGGATAGGAGACATCCATTGAAAAATCTTGACCGCATAACGATCAATCCCAACGTCTGTTTAGGCCAACCCACTGTTCGGGACATGAGGATCACTGTAAGCGTGATTCTTAAAATGCTGGCCGGGGGCAAGTCCGTGGCAGAGGTTTTAGAGGCGTACCCAGAACTCGAAGAAGAAGACGTGCTTCAATCTCTGAGATACGCGGCATGGGTCGTCTCTGATCAGATTCAATTAACGCCAACATCGTAAGCGAAAATCTTGTCGGAATTACAGTTTCTCGCCGACATGAACATCTTCGACAACAGGGGCGCTCGCAAACTGCCTATCGAATAAAGTATTATGATTGCCTACCCCTATGCCACTGACGAAACCGGGGAAATAGTACACATCAGTGACGCAGAAAAAGATCATTCCTATCATTGTACAGGCTGTAATAAGCCAATGGTATGCCGTCAGGGAAAAAAAAGAGAATGGCACTTCGCGCATAAGGCGGCACAAGGGATCTGTTCGTGGGAAAGTGTACTGCACAAACAAGCCAAGCACCTGATTGAGCAGGGTTTTAAGTTTGCTCAAAAAAGCGAACAGCCTTACTTCATACACCTATCCTGCGATACTTGCGAGAATAATTACATATCAGGAGATATCGCTTCAAATTGCTCTGATGTGATGTTGGAAGAATCTGTTGTTGATAACACGCGATCTGATATTGTATTTATCAGAAAAAATAGCAACGGTTATCTCATTATTGAAGTTGTTGTTGAACATGCTTTGGAGCCGGAAACAGAAGCTCTATACAAGACTGCGGGGCATCCTGTCTTTATCTTGGAGCTAGACGACTTCTGCCAGCTTAAAGAACTTGAGAAACAAGTTGTTATTCCCAAGGCTTTGAATACTAGAACGAAGATCTGTAAGAAATGCAAAGAGAAGGAGGAGGAATGGGAAAAACTACGTCATTTAGTAGAATCTGAATTGCATCGCCTGAGTACCCGCATTCCAGCCGAGAGCAAGGGGTTCCGTCATTGGGATAAAGACAAGTACGGAAACTCCATGTTTCCAAGTACAAAAGAAAAGGTATTTGCTAATGCCAAAGTATTATGCGAGCTCGGATTCCGCCAACATAATCTCCAAAAGCCTTGGAGTTTTAGTCTTCATACACGCTGGGGAACAATTTATGCCCATCTAGGTGGAACTGATGTGATTCCGATTTGGGAAGATACAGCTCCTATGCTTCACGGCATAGGAGCTGATGGGCAATCATCAGAGTTGCAAAGACTCGTATTTGATGTTGCATACAAAAAGATAGAGGCTGCCGGAATTGAGTTGCGAACGAGCTTCTATTTCGGAATGTGATTTGACAAATACTCGGACTCACCTTCACCCCCTAAACGCATCCTCCTCCCCTTCGGCCCGATGCCGATAAAGCGGCTTGACCGCCTCCGGCAGAGCCTCGTAGGTCTCCCTCGGCACAATCGCATTATTGCGCCCGCCAAATTCCACGCTTAACCACCACGGACAATAGCGCGTGATAATCGCCACCCTCGGCTCCGGGCTGGGATTCGCCGCAGTCGAATGCCAGATCCGACTATCCATCACCAGCGCACTGCCTTCCGGACCGACGACCTGAATCTCCCCGCGAATCGGCTTGAACTGATCAATCCGCTCTCTTAGTCCTTCGGGCGTCTGGTGCATCCGCGGGTTGAGCGGATCGCGATGACTGCGCGGCACCACCCACGTCCCGCCCGTCTCCGGCCCAAACGGCGACAGCATCCACAGCACTGATAGCTGCATGGTCACATTCGGAAAGGGCTGCGCCACCCGGCCGGCGAAGTCTCTGTCAGTCAGGTCGTGCGGCCAATCCGAGTGAAAGCCGCGCCAGTCCAAGTCCTCGCGGTTGGGCACTTGCGTCTTAAACTCGGTCTGCGCAATCCGCACGTGCCCCCCAAAAATCGCCTGCGCCACCCCCAACAAACGCTCGTCGCCTAGATACGGCGCAAACTCCGGCAAATACGCGATCAGGCAAACGCCCGGCTCGCCGTTGGGGCCGGTCTGCCGCCCGATGTGCCCGCCCATGGCCTCGTAGTCCTGCCGCGCCTTTTCATGCGCTTCTTGCACGTGCGCCCGCACTCGGTCTATGGCGTCCTCCGGAATAATCCGCTCCAACACGCACCAACCCTCGCGGCGCAATTGATCCACTTTTTCCTTTATCTCAGCGTCCATAAACCCTCTCATTCTCGGTTGCTCAAGCAATTGCGTACTGCTATACTAGACCCACTCGCGAATGCACCCTACCCTTTTCCCGGCCCTTCCCATGCACATCACCGACATCGAAGTCCACGCCATCTGCCCGCCCTATTGCGATTTCAACGCCCTAGCGCTGGCCCGCTACCACGGTGCGCGCATCCAACGCCGCGCCATCCTCGTCGTCCACACGGACAACGGCCTAGAGGGCCTCGGCGAGAACATCGGCGACGCGCCCGACGGCGACGCCTTGCGCGCCAAATACATCGGCACCTCGCCCTTTGACTGGATCAATGCCGAGCAGGACCTCGCCATGAACATGGCCTGCTACGACCTAATGGGCAAGCACCTCGGCATCCCCGCGTGGAAGCTGATCGGCCCCAAGGTTCGCTCGTGGATTCCGGTCGCCGCCTGGACCGTGGCCCAAGCCCCGGACGCCATGGCCGAAGAAGTGCGCCAAGCTGCCGCTCGCGGCTATCACTGGATCAAGTACCACGTCGATGAAATGCAGGACGTCATCGCCCAAACCGAGGCCATGCAGGAAGCGGCCCCGCCCTATTTCAAAGTCCACTACGACTTCAACGCCAACAGCAACTACTACACTATGCGCACCATTCTCGCCGAGCTGGTCAAATTTCGGGTCGCCGGCCGCTTTGAAGACGTAGTCCAAGGCACGGACGAAGATGCCTACCGCATGTTGCGCGAGCAGTGCCCGCTGCCGATCATCGGCCACCACGTCCCACCCGAAGCCATGACCAAGCGCTACGTCGATGGAACCATGGCCGGGCACGCTCCCATCGGCAGTGCCATCAAACAAGCCGCCATTGCCGAGCGGCTCAACATGCCCCTCATGTACCAACAGACCGGCGGCACCATCAACCAAGCCTTCTTGGCCCACGAGGTCGTGGTGTTCAAAATGGCCACCATCGACCACGTCAATTGCTGCCACCTGTGGCAAGAGGACGTGGTCAAAGACCCCATGCCTGTAATCGACGGCAGCGTCGCCGTGCCCGCCGGACCGGGCCTAGGAATCGAACTCGACCGCGCCCAATTGGAAAAATTGGCCAGCGCGGCCCCAGTTGATAAAGGCCGCTTCTTGATCCGCATCCGCTCCGCCGGTGGTCTCACTGCGTATGTGCGCCACGATCCCGAGCCGAGTGGCTCTACCGACAATCTGCGCTTCCACGACCGCTTGCATCGCCAAGGCGTTCCCGGGCGGCCCCCTTCGTACGCCAACCCGCTCACCACTGAATTCTGGGACGCAGAAAAAGACCCCGAGCACTTTGAGGAACTGTGGCAGGCTACGGCCGACGGCCCTTTATGGAAAGAGGAATAGTGATGAACGAAGACGAAAAGTATTTTTTCGATCTCAGCGGCTACATCGTCGTGCCCAACGTCTTGTCGGCCGAGGACATCGCGTTGGCCAACGAGGCCATTGATCGCCATGCCGACCAGATCCACGAGCGCACCGGCGAGCTGTCGCTATCCGCCGGCTCCAAGGCGCTCGAAGGCGTCACCGGCCGCGGCGACCTCGGCGGCGCGCTCTCCTGGCCCGACCCGCATGGCCGCCCTTTCCGCGACATGCTGGTCAACTCCAAGATCGTGCCCTATCTGCACGAGATTTTGGGCACCGGCTTCCGCCTCGATCACAATCTCGGCATCATCACCATGCGCAAAGGAGCCGAGGGCCACCTCCTGCACGGATCGTCTGGCCCCGGCTTTGACCGCCATCAGTACTACAT
Organism: Candidatus Latescibacterota bacterium; assembly: GCA_965116675.1. GTDB lineage: Bacteria > Latescibacterota > UBA2968 > UBA8231 > UBA8231. The sequence continues at coordinate 2,643,517 of OZ220721.1, read as the reverse complement.
TTTCAAAGACGGCAAAATGCACAACGGCCTGACCGTAGCCGCCTACCAACTCACGGATGTCCGCGAAGGCGACGGGGGCTTGTGCTTGATCCCCGGTAGCCACAAGGGCAACTATCCCTGCCCGATGGCGCTCCGCCGCGGCGAGGCGTACCGCGAATTCATCAAGCCGATTACCTGCAACGCCGGCGACTGCGTCATATTCACCGAGGCCACCACCCACGGCACTCTGCCTTGGACCGCCGACCACGACCGCCGCACTGCCCTCTTCCGCTTCTCACCGGGCAACCTCGCCTACGTACCCCACAACTGGTCCGAAGACATGCTCGCCCTAATGACCGACGAGCAGCGCAAGGTTCTCGAACCGCCCTATCACGCACGGTTGGAGCGCCCCGTATTGGACGTGTAGCCGGGACGCGGATCAGCTTTCCGTTTGTCCGTCCGGTTCTTCGCTCTTCCCCTGCGGCACGGACGCCTCTGGTGAGAGCAGAAGCAATCCCGCCACGGATGCGAAGTGGCGATCCATTGAAACCAGTCGCAGGCCGTGCTCCATGGCCTGCGCTGCAATCCAGATATCGTTCGTCGGAATCGGGGTTCCGGCACTCCTCAATCCGTCGAGGATTTCGGCATAGAACTCGGCTGTATCCTCGCTAACGCCGCATATCGACACGCGCGGTGTATCGAGAAATTCGGCGAGTTCCTCGCGGTTCTTGCGCTCCTGTGTCCCACCTTTGAAGCCGGATAGCAGTTCCCCAATACTGATCGAACTTATCGCGATTAGCGAGGCCCGCCGCAGTAGGGACACAACCGCTGGCTCTGCGCGCATGGCGTGCGAGTAGATGTTGGTATCGATTAGGAACTCATTCACTGCCACAGTTCCAAATCAATGCGCCGCTCGGAATCGATCTTCCGCTGAATCCGGGCGAATTCGTCTTCGTCCCAACGTCCAAACAGGTGATCCAAGTCCCGATGGACTTCGGTGAACCGACGGGATTGGTCCAACCCGAACTGCTTGCGAAGGGCATCCAGCGCCGTCTGATTCACGCTCTTACCTTCCTGCTCGGCGGCTTCCCTCAACTTGGCAGCAAGTTGGGGGTCCAGTCCACGTAGGGTCATATTCTTCAGAACATCTGCCAAGGAGTGCCTCCTTAAAATGCAATTAATATGTGATGGCGATATGATCTCATTATATGATATCATACTCTGACGGTCAAGAGACAGAGGCCTAAACGGCGCATTGCCTCAGCATAGTAGTGTCCAAGGGGTGCCTCGCCGACGCGACTTGACCTAGCGACCTAAAAGGCCCTTTATGGCTCCTAAGACACCCGATACCCAAGCAGTCGCTTTAGCTATTGCTGACTTGAACTTTCAATAAACCCCACAGCTTAGGAAGGCCCCATGTCCAAAAGCAAAATCGTCGTCACCGGTGCCGCCGGATACGTCGCCGGCCGCATGTTACCGGCATTACAGGAACGCTACGAAACCGTTCTCTTAGACGTAAAAACAACCAACCGCCAAAGCGAAGAGGTAGGAGGAATCCACATCGCCGATCTAGTAGAGAAAGACCGCGATGCCTACCGAGAACACTTCAGAGGTGCTGACGCGGTAGTCCACTGCGGCTTTGTCCGAACCGGGCAGGGCGAACAGCGCTTCTGGAACGAGGCCGACAATATCACCATGGCCCACAATGTGTACCGGATCTGCCAAGACGAGGGCGTGCGGCGAGCCGTAATCGTCAGCTCCAATCACGCAGCCGACTACTACGAGAATTTGATCTGGTCTGGACACATGGACTTCGTCACGCCCGATATGCTGCCGCTGTCGGACAATTTCTACGGCTGGGCCAAGGCATCGTATGAACTGCTGGGCTTCATGTTCGCCTGCGGTAAGGAGGGGCCAGTCCTCGAAAATGTGCAATTGCGCATCGGCGGCCCCCGCGAGACCGATATCGACGGCTGCGGCGACGATCTACAGCGAATGCACCGTGGCCTAGGAGCCTATCTCAGCGTGCGCGACCAAGTGCAATTGGTAATCAAGAGCATTGAGACTGAAGATATCCGCGACGCCAACGGCGTGCCTTTCCAGATCTTCTACGGCATCAGCGGCAACGCGCACAACTTCTGGAGTTTGGCCAATGCCCGGCGCGTAATCGGCTACGCACCCCAAGACGACAGCCAAGTGCGCTTTGCCGATAAAATCGCGGCGATTACGCGAGCAGCACAGGACGAATAGAATGAGCGAATTCGACAGCGAAACCCGCGTTGATGCAGAAGAACTACTGGAACTAGTCGTCGCCATTTTCGAGCGATGCGGCATGTCGCAAGCGGACGCCGCCCTACTGGCCGATTCGCTCGTGGACGCAGACCTAGGCGGCACTCACTCGCACGGCGTCATCCGGGTGCCTGACTATGCGGAGAAGCTGACAGTTAAAGGCGTGAACCCGACCGCCAAGCCCGAAATCGTCCGCGAAGGCCCATCATTTGTCATCGTGGACGGACGCAATTCAATGGGACAAATCGGTGCTGCCTTGGCCATGCAGAAGGTGATCGGCAAGGCAGAGCAGACCGGCATCGCCGCTGGAGCCATTCGCGGCAGCAATCACTGCGGTGCCATGGCGTATTTCACCCGCATGGCGCTGCCGCACGACATGATCGGCATCGCGACCACAAACGCGATTCCAACGATGGCACCCTGGGGAGGTGCCGAGCGGATTTTGGGCATTAATCCGCTTGCGATATCCGTACCGGCAGGAGAGATGTCTCCCATCGCGTACGACGCCGCGTTTAGCGGATCTTCCCACGGAAAGATTCGGATCTACCAACAGAAAGGGATGCGCATACCCGAGGGGTGGGTCATAGACCGGGAAGGCCAGCCCACGACCGATCCCATGGCCGCGGTCGACGGCCTGCTAGCCCCCATCGGAGGGTTCAAAGGGGCTGGGCTGGCGATGATCATGGGCATCCTTTCGTCTATGCTTTCCGGTGCTAGCTACGGGACCGAACTAGGGAGTATCGAGGAGGGACCGATTCCCGGCGAAGACGGCCACTTCGTCGCCGCTATCCACATCGCCTCCTTTGAGGACGTCGAACGCTTCAAATCGAGAGTGGACGCCGCCATCCAGCAGATCCATGACTGCCGGCTCGCTCCCGGTTTTGACCGGGTGTACGCTCCAGGCGAACTAGAAGCGATTCGCCGCGTTGAATATCGCGAGAAGGGAATCCCGCTCAACCGTGTAACGAGGGCGGACCTGCGCAAGACCGCGGAGCAACTCAGTATCGACGAGAACGAATACGCATGGCTTTAGGAAATCGGGATACTCTACCCTGCGGCTCAATCCCAACTACCACCAACCAAGTATCTTCCACCAGGTCAACCCGATCCCCAACCAGATTACCAGATGATACAGCGACACCATAAAACCGCTAGCGAACCATCTTCGAGGTGACACGTAATCCAGACCAAAGTAGATAATCACCGGCCCCGTCGAGTAATTAGTCGTACACCCACAAAGGTTGGAAAAGTACGCAAATATGGCGACCGTGAGCATCGCTGGTGCCCCCGCGCCTAGCGCCACCGCTAAAAATACCGTACCCATCGCGGCAATGTGCGCCGACAGCATCGAAAAACTGTACATCGAATAGAAGTAAATCAGTGCCATAACCAAGACAACCGTTATACCGCTGACATCAGTAAACCATGCGCCGACAGCTTGGGCAAACCAATCAATAAACCCGTGCTCTTTGAGGCTTCTCGCCATAGTCAGCAAACCACCGATCCATATAAGCGTCTCCCACGCTTTGTCGTTCTCCACCATGTCTTGCCACTTTTCAGTGTTGGTAATGAGCAAAACGGAGACGCCGATCCAAGCGACCAATGTCGTATGCATTCCATGCAGTGGTTTGCTCACCCACAATAGAAGCAAGACCGGCAACACGACGCCCATAATTTTTTCGCCCCTACTCCACCTACCCATCTCCTCAAGTTCCCTTCGCACGACCGCCTGCGCTGCACGGGTATCTGTCAGTGTCGGCTTTGCTAGCAAGAAAATAAATACCGGCAGCAGAGCTAGCCCGACGAGTCCCGGAACCACCGACCCAAGCGCCCACGTCCCCCAATCAAAGGTGACGCCAAACACCGCTTGGGCGGCCTGCGCCACCATTGGATTGGCCGCCATGCCCGTGAGAAACATCGCCGCGGTAATCAGATTGGCGTGCGAGCCAACCAGTGCAAGATAAGTTCCCGCTCGTTCGGGATGCCGCGTCGGATAGGAATCCAACGCTTCGGCCAAGGAGCGCACGATGGGGGCTAAAATGCCGCCACCGCGTGCGGTATTGGAAGGCACTACGGGTCCCAGCAATAACTCCGCACCACAGATCGAGTACCCCAATCCCAACGGCGATTTCGCCAAGCGACTGACTAATAAAAGCGCCAACCGCCGACCCAATCCCGTGCGGATAATACCTCCCGCAAGCAGAAAAGCAGCGACGATCAACCAGACCATTGGGTCGCCGTACCCAGACATCGCCTCTTGTATTGTAATCATGCCAGTTGCCGTCAATGCAACCAAACCGAAGATCACCATCGCGCCAATCGGATAGGGGCGCAGAATAAAGCTCACAATCACCGCGATAAAAACCGCAAAAACATGCCAACCTTTGACCGGCAGATCTTCGGGAATCGGCATGAACCAGAGCACCCCCGCCAAAAGCACACAAATTCCAAATCGCCAAACACTCTGCCGCCACATCAGTTCCGTCACTGTATAAATGCTCCTTTCCCTGTCATGCTTCCGCAAAAGAGTGGCTTTGGGTCAAATCCACAGCCGGTCTCCATAATAGCCCTCAACGCATCAACCGTCCAGATGAGTGCGGGTTGGCTCAAGGTGGCGATGGGATCGTTCCTTTGTCCTTGCATGAAGACTTTTTTCGATGTATTAATTGTGTAGGCGCTGTGTTTAGGTCTTGGGAGCAATCTTGCAACAACCACAAATAAGACCTAAATCATTAATATATCACAAGTTACATCACTGTTGGCATTTTATCGGGGAGGGTACAATGGCCAATAAGGTGACGATTTTTGGTGCGGGCAGCGTGGTGTTTTCGCTCGGCTTGGTCAAGGATTTGTGTCTGACCAAGGCACTGAACGGCGGCCACGTCTGTTTTATGGACATCAATGAGGAAGTGCTCGATGTCATTTATGCACTCGGGCGGCGCTATGCCGAGGATTTGGGTGCAACTATGACATTTGAGAAGACTGCGGATCAGGAAGCCGCGTTAAAAGACGCCGATTTTGTAATCAACACGGCAACGGTGACGCACAACGAATACTTCATGCAGCGTCGGCGCAATATGACGGCCAAACTCGGCTATTTTTACGATAGAACTGGGATGCCCGAATATCACAATTTGCAACTAATGTTAAATGTTGCAAAAGACATGGAGAAACTGTGCCCCGATGCGTGGATTTTGTTGGCCGGCAATCCAGTCTTTGACGGAACTACATTGATGACGCGGGAGACGAGTATTAAGGTGTGTGGGTTGTGTCATGGGCATTACGGCTACACGGGCGTAGCGCGCACATTGGGCCTAGATCCCAATCAAGTGACGTGGCAAGCACCGGGGCTGAATCACAATATCTGGCTGACGGATTTCATCTATGAAAACAAAGACATGTATCCAAAGCTGGATCAGTGGATTGCCGAAGAGAGCGAGGCGTACTGGGAGCGGATGACCCGAGAGGGCAAGGCGATCCCCACGCAAATGTCGCGCGCGGCAATTCACCAATACAAGCTGTATGGCCTGATGCCCATCGGCGATACGCCTCGGCGGGGCGGCTGGTGGTATCACACGGATTTGGCGACGCGGCAATACTGGTACGATCCCAATGGCGGCAAAGATACGCCAGCCGGGCGCGATGCAGTGCTGGCCGGCAAGGCCAAAAAATACGAGCAGATGAAAGCAGCGGCTTACGACGAGAAGATCCGGCCGATTGATCTGTTTGGCGCTCAGATGACGTCCGAGCAGCACATTCCCATTATGAATGGATTGGTCAACAACGTGGAAGGTCAGTTTCAGGTCAATGTGCCCAATCGCGGCGCGTTGCCGGGCATTCCCGACGACGTAGCAGTGGAAGTCCCCGCGATTGTCAATAAGAAGGGCATTCAGCCTTTGCGCGTGCCACCATTGCCCAAGAAAATTATGCTGGAGTGCATCTATCCCGACTGGCTCAAGATGGAGCGCACTCTCGAAGCAGTCTTGTCGGGCGATAAATCAATGATGCTGTTTGGCGTGCTCGGAAGCAAAGAGACAAAGTCTTATGAGCATGGGTTGGAGACGCTGGACGCGCTGTTTAACATTGAGCCTAACGAACCGATGAAGTACGTGGAAGACATCAACGCGCATTTTTCTTGGCCGAAAAATTGGTCGTAGGGAGGAACCTCTTCAAAGCAAAGGCTGAATAGCGATGGGAGACACAGGTGGCACAGTGGCAGTGACCGGTGCTGAGGGCTTTCTCGGCAGCCATATATGCCGCGCCTTATTGCACTGCGGATATGCGGTGCGCGCTGTTACGCGTGAGGGTAGCAATGGCAAACTTCCCGATGATCTGAGCGAACAGGTCGAATTGCAGTCGGCCGATGTCCGCAACCCCGAGTCGTTGAACCAAGCATTCCAACATGCTCACGCCGTCGTCCACAGTGCTGATATTATGACAGTTGACGCTGATCCCAATGGGTTAGCTGACGAAGTCAACTTGATAGGTACGCGCAATGTGATTCAAGCATGTATTGGCACCGGCGTCCGCCGACTGGTACACATCAGTTCCATACACGCATTCAGTCCTCTGCGCGGAACGATTCTAAGCGTCAGCTCAAAATTGGGTCAGGACTCCAAGATCCCCTACACGGCCACCAAAGCCGAAGCGCACGTAAGCGTTCTCGACGCGGCGAGAAGCGGTTGGCTCAATGCAACTATCGTCTGTCCTTCGAACCTCATAGGTCCCGGCGACAGCGAGCCGACCCGCGTCGGTAGCGTGTTGCTCGCCATGGCGCGTAAGCAACTCCCGTATCTCATCAACGGGGGGTTTTGGTGGAGCGACGTGCGAGACGTGGCAAATGCCATAGCCAACGCGGTAGAGGCGAACGGATACGGGGGCGAGGTTTATTTTACTGCGGGGCAATACGCAAAGACCAGCCAACTTGCGCGTCTGTGTTCCCAAGTTTTGGGACGTAATGTAAAGCGTCCCGTCGTGCCCTATCTTATGGCTCGGACAGCCTTGCCCCTGATTAAATCGCGTGCTGCGAAGCGCAGTTTATCGTCTCTTTACTCCCGCAATTCGCTCAAACTCTTACACGACTGCCCGACATCCGTTGATGAATCCCTAGCGATAAGTCAATTAGGATACAAGTCTCGACCACTTGAAGAGTCGATTCGCGACGCCCTCAATTGGTTCACAGAGCAGGGCATGCGTTTTTGATCGGGAATTTTCCACACCGTATGTTTCATGATCCCGCTCGTCGCTCAATAATAGGTAAAACCACATGCGACGGATGTTCCGGGTCGTGATAAATCGCCTGCTCTGCAATCTCAAACCGCCGCTCAACGCCCAAGTCGCCGCCCGTGTTCGGATTCACGTCAAAGCGCGGCCAGTTGCTGCTGGAAATGTCTAAGCGAATCCGATGTCCCTTCTTGAAGACATTGGATGTTGGATACAATTGAAAGGCGAACTCGTAGATTTTCCCCGATTCCAATAACTCTGGGGCATCCCAACTGTTCCGATAGCGGGCGCGGATGATGGAATCTGTCAGATTGATAGCGAGCCCATCGGGATAGTCTTCGCTCAATGGACAAACGTCGATCAGTTTGGCTGTGAAGTCCGTATCGCGGGCCGATGACGAGGCGTGCAGTCTAACCGTAATCGGCCCCGTGACTTCCACATCTTCCTCTAACGGATCGGTCTGAAAGGTCAGCACATCGCTGCGGGCATTGAGGGGCAGAGTGTCTTTGCAGCCAAAGAACCTGGCGTCTCCGCGCTGGTCAAACGCGCCAGCACCCATGATGGGGTCCGCCGCGGAGATACCACCGCCAATGGTTGGAACGGGATCGCGCGGATCAAAGCTAAAGCGGCTTGGTGCGTGGCCAGTGGTAGGTAGTGCAATGGATAGCTGGCCGTCGGCGTGCAGATAGTACGGCGTGAACTGGGTGTCGGGCAGGGGAAAATCCTGCTCATCGCGCCAATGACCGCCGTGATGGAGGCGTCCCTGATAGTTGGCTGTTCCCTCGCCCGTACCCATTGCGAAAATTTTGACCGGCGACCAGTTGGCAACTTCTGTGTGCAGCCCTTTGAGGAAGTGGTCGAACCACGCCAGCCGCAGATCGTTGTAATTGATGAAAGAGTGATTGCCGAAATCGACGTCGCCAGCATTCGACACACCCCAGCCACCGTGCGTCCACGGCCCCATCAGCAACACCTGCCGCGACTTTTTCATTTTGCTCAGCGCGGTAAAATTCTCACAGGTCGCCCGCGCATATGAGTCATACCATCCACCTAAGTAGAGCGTCGGCACGTCGGCGTGTTCTTCGTAATACTGGGAGATTGCATACCCGCGTTGCTTCCAGTAGTCATCGTATTCCCCGTGCGTGAACAGATCAAGCACCCATTGCTCGTAATTCGGTAGCATCCGCAGCGGCGAGGTACCTTTCTTGAGCGGGGCGCGCAACACCCACTCGCCCACATTGGCAAACGCTTTGTCAACCGCGGCTTTGAGGTTGACGTCGGCAAGCGCTTCCTTGCTGGTGGTCGCCATGCGAAAGGCATAGATCATGAACCGTTGTTCGAGTGCGCCGTTTTGCCGCATTGAACAGTGGTAGTAATTCGACGCGCCAACAGCGACGATCATCGTCGTCAGATGAGGCGGATTGAGCGTTGCCAGCGCCGACTGATCGCTGCCGCAATACGATCCACCCATCGTGCCAACCTTCCCATCGCTCCACGCTTGCGCGGCCAGCCATTCCACCGTGTCGTAGCCATCGGGGGCTTCCTTGGCAAAGGGATACCACTCGCCCTCGCTGGCAAAGCGGCCGCGCACATCCTGAATCGCGCAGATGTAACCGCGCCGGGCGAAGTACGCACCATTCGTCACATTGCCCGCTGCCGCCTTGTCGTAAGGAGTGCGTTCCAAAATTACCGGAAATTTTCCTGCCGCCGGCTGGCCGTCCAGCGCGGGAAAATAGATGTCAGTGGCCAAGCAGACGCCATCCCGCATCGGAATCATCACGTTGGATTGGCAGAGCGCGTCGTACTGCTGATGTGAACCTCGATATGATTCGGGCATGGGTTGTCTCCTCAGAAGCCATCTTAACGCCTGAGAGTGCGCGCTTTGGGTTGCACTAGGAACGTCAAGACGGTTGCTAATCCGGCAGCGGATCCTCCCCCGCATAGGGCTGGTCGCCCACCTTTTCCTGTAGGCGGCGCAATTCCCCGCGCAATTGGCGTACTATGTCGGCGTAGGCCGGGTCGCGGTACACATTGACCAGTTCGCACGGGTCTTTTTCCAGATCGAACAATTCCCACTCCGGCTCTTTGCTCTCGTCTATGGAACCGGGCTGACCTAAGGCGTCGGCATAGTAGTAGATGAGCTTGTAGCGCAGGGTGCGGACTCCGTAGTGGGCGTACACGTGGTGGTGCGCCAAGTGCATCCAGTAGCGGTAGTACATCGCCGTCTGCCAGTCGTCCGGGGTCCGTCCCTCCAGCACGGGACGCATGGAGCGGCCCTGAAACGAATCGGGAATATCGACGCCAGCGTAGTCGAGGAAGGTAGGGGCAAAGTCAACGTTGAGGATCATATCGGCGCTGACGCTACCGGCGGCAATGGCGCGCGGATAGCGGATGAGGAAGGGCATGCGCAGCGATTCCTCGTACATGAAGCGCTTGTCGTACCAACCGTGGTCGCCGAGGAAAAAGCCCTGGTCCGAGGTATAGACGACGATGGTGTCGTCGGCAATACCCTCGGCGTCGAGATAGTCGAGCACGCGGCCGACGTTGTCATCAACCGAGGCAACGCAGCGCAGATAGTCCTTTATGTAGCGCTGGTACTTCCACTTTTTCTCCTCTTCCGGCGTCAGCCCTTCGGGGACGGGCTGCTTGAGATCCGTGGCATTGAGGTCGCGGTCAACGCGCATTTTGGCGGCCCCGGCGGCTGCCGCTCGATTCTGGTAGTCGTCGTCAAAGGTCTCCGGCTCGGGGATATCTTCGTCTTCGTACAGATGGGCGTGTTTCTCGTCCGGCTCCCAGGGGCGGTGCGGAGCCTTGTGGTGGTACATCAAGCAAAAGGGCCGCTCCTTGTCGCGCGCCCGGAGCCAGTCGAGCGACAGGTCGGTGATAATATCGGTGGTGTAGCCCTGATATTGAACCTTGTCGCCGTTGCACACCATCTCCGGGTCGAAGTAGGGGCCTTGGCCTTGGAGGATGTTGTAGTAATCAAATCCGGTGGGCCAGTGGGCTGGTCCCTGGCCTAGATGCCACTTGCCGACGATGGCGGTCTGGTAGCCAACGCCCTGCAAGAGCTTGGCGAAGTTGAGCTGGCGATTGTCGTGGCGCGAGTTTAAGGTGGTCATGCCGTTGATGTGATTGTACGTGCCGGTGAGGATGGTGGCGCGGGAGGGGCCGCAAATCGAATTGGTGCAAAAGCAGTTGTTAAAGCGCATGCCGCCTTGGGCAATGCGGTCGAGGTTGGGCGTGGTGTTGATGCGGCTGCCGTAGCAACTCATGGCGTGGGCCGCGTGATCGTCGGTCATAATGAAGAGGATATTGGGACGAGACATGGAACTCCTTGCGAAAGGGTTAGTAAATGACAGCGACGGGACGCACAGCTACGTCCTCACCCGCAGCGGCACCGAGATCAATGTGGCAGAGGTACAGACCCGGAGGCACCAGCGCCCCTTGGGCATCGCGCCCGGACCACGTATAAGAAGCGAAGTCCCCACCCGCGGCGGCCAACTCGGCCACCAAGCGACCCGCCAAGTCGAATACCCGCACCTGCGGCGTTGCCGTCTCCACCTTGAAGACCACGAAGCGGATATGCACTTGGTCGTTGACCCCGTCGCCATTGGGCGTAAGGGTGGCCGGAGTCAGCTCTAGATCGCCGATGAGTCTGTCGCTACCAGTCAGATCCGGCAGAAGCACCACGTTGGCGCGCCGTGCCGCGGCCTCCACGGACTGCCACAGGCCCGGCCGGTCTCCGTGACCAAGCTCCGCGCTAAAGACCGTGGCATTGCGCCACAGACGCGCAGTGAAATGAACCTCTAGCGAATCGCCGCCAATGCGCTGGCCCAAGGCCACGAATAAAGAGTCGCCCCGCTGCGCGACCTCCTCCACGGCGATGGTCTCGCCAGCGAGGACCACCTCTACCGCTCCTGTCTCCAGCCAGCCGCCGGGGGCGACAAGCCGCAGCCGGTCGAAGCCGCTGTCGTCTTCGGCAGCCGTCGGCCACAGCGTATAAGTAAAGCGCGTGTCCTCGTTGGGCTGGGCCTCGCGCGGCCAGACCTGTCCCTTGGCCTCGGTCACTAAGGCGTCCTCAAACTCGATCGACAGCGAGCGCAACACGGGCGCAACCCGCGGATCCTCGGTCGAGAGCAGGGCCTCTAGCTGGATGAAGCGGCGCGGGCTATCCGACTGGAAGGCTTCGCCCGAAAGCTGATAGACATTGCTCCACGCGCCCCAATCTTCGCCCACGACCAGCGCGGTATCCACCTGACCGCGCAGCACCTTGGGCGAACTGAGCCACTTCTCTTCGGTTACTACTTCGCCGATCTTGTTGTGATACGTGTACTCCTCGCTGAGCTGCACGCCCGAGCGGGAGCGCAGTTGCATCCGCGTTCCCACGGGCAAATCCGCATCCCACGACAAGTGCTTAATGGCTTTGGCGCGGCCATCGCCGACGATCTCGCCCAAGTCGATAAAGCCCGAGCGCAGCACCACTTGCGCTGGGTAGCCGGGCGAATACAGCATGAGTTCGGCCGCGCGCGCGTGCCATTCCAACGAAGTCAGGAAGCCGTGCCAGAACAGGTAGCGCACTTTGCGCGGCTTGAACAGATAGCGATAGTGCCGCTCTGGACCGGCGAAGGGATTTTGCTCGTTGCCGTGGCCCACTAAGCGATCGTAATCTACCTCGCCCGAGGTCGTGCGCCGACCGTCCGAGACCAAGAAGGCAAATCCCGTGCCTCCGTTGCGCACCGAGGAGCCGGAAGCCCCCTCGCCTTGGTTGTTGAAGTAGAGGAATATCTCGTCAATCCAGAACTGGGCCCCTAGATCCAGTTCCCACCACAGCCCTTCGTTGCGCCAGCCGGAGATGGCTCGATAGGTAGTGAACTTGTTGGCGTAGGTATTCATGTCGCCGTCAACCAAGCCCTCCACGTCGCGGACGACTAGGCCGGTTTTGAAGGTCCCTCCGCGCTCTAGGACACCGAGGATAAGATTGTCACCGACGGCGCTCACCTCGACCTCGGCGAGGGCTGCGTCCGCACTCTGCTCATCGACGCCGATGCGAATGTACTGGATGACCCGAAAGCGCGCCGCGTCCTCAAACACCACGTCTAGACCGGGGTCTAGAATCTGCGTGATGTCGTTGCGCCCGCTCAGCTCGATGCGGATCTCGGTCTCTTCGTTGGGTAAAGTCGTCTGATACACCGACTCAAAGCGGAAGATATCCTTGCGGGGATCAATCGTCCCTCCGGTGGCCACATAGACCGTAAACTGACGCAAGGGACGCGCGCCTTCTTGGTCGGGAAAGCGCAAGCGCAGTTCTTGGGCCAACACCGCTCGGCCGAGGTCAATCTCGACTTCCCACTTGGCCAGCGGATCGGCCGGGTCGGGCTGCCAGAAGGTGTCGTAATCGCCGTCGATAATCTTGGCGGCGTCCCTTGGGTTGGACCCAGCCCGAAAGATGCCGCCCTGCACAGCTTTTCGCTCCATTGTATCGTGGAAAAAGTCGCTCGCATTGCGCACGGGATCGATGTTCTTGCGGAACTTGACCAACTCTAAGTGCCCAGACGGGCCGAGTTGCACCAGCCCTTGCGGCAGTTGCCAAGTCTGCCACTTTTCGGCGCTGTCAAAGGTAAAAACCTCGGCCGCGAGGGGGCGGGCTAACAGGCTGAGAGTCGCACACCAGAAAAAGATCGCCATGCGTTGCTTCCTTAATAGGCCAAGCCAACGGGCAGGAGCGCCCGCCCGTGCTGGGCCTCAGTCACCAACGCCAGTTCCAATAAGTACAAGCCCGGCGGCAAAAGTGCGCCCTGCTGGTCGCGGCCATCCCAAAAGGCCCGCTGCGGACCCGTGCCTTGTGCGCCGATCTCCACGTGGGCGCGACGGTTGCCCGCCAAGTCGTACACATCGAGTACCACCGGCACGGGAGCGGGTAGTAGGAAGAGCGCGTATTCTATAGCTAAGCGGTCGTTCACCCCGTCGCCGTTGGGCGTGACCACCCCGCTCGACAAGCGCACGCGCTGGACGATCTCTGCGGCCGGGTTCGCAGCCCCGAGCACCCGCAGGCTATTGGTGGAAACAGCGGCGCTGGCATCGCCCGGCTCAATCGGCTGCGGCAGGCGATTTTCGTCCTCGGTCAACACTTCGCCGGTAAAGGTCGTCGCGCGTGCAAAGACTTCCGCAGCAAAAACTACCCGCAGCGGCTCGTTGGACGCAGCAGTCACTTTTTGTGGCAGCAATACCTCTAGGCTCGCGTCGCCTTCGACCACGGCCAGCGGCTCGACGGCCGCGAGCGGATCGCCCATTTCCAAGCGCGTAAACTCGGGTGCAATACCCGTGTGGATCCGCACCCGGTCAAAGCCTCCTTCGGCGGCGCTGGCAAACGAGGCGCGCACGTCGTACACAAACGTCTCCCGCGCCCCCAGCTCGACTTGGACAAAACCCGGAGGAGGCTGCATGTCGGCTGCGCGCGCTACTTCGCCCACGATCTGCGCGGCCAAGGGCGGCGAGGTTTCGATCCACAGCGAATCAAGTTCCACCCAATCGCCAAACGCCCGGCTTTGCAGGGTGATTTGGAGTTGCAAATGCGAGCCGTTGCGCAAGTCGAGCCAAGTGCCGGATTCTGTGATGGGGCTGGACCAAAAAGACCAATTTTCGCTGTCGTAGCCAATGGACGCGCGGATGCCGGGCTGGCGGTCGATTCGCAGGATGCCCTCGGTCTCAGGTAGGCGTAGGTCGTTTTCGTAGCGCTCGCGCGTCACCACAAATTCCTTGCCCGAGTCCGTGTACTCGTGGTATATGTTGGGGTCGCCGTCGCGGCCGGCCCGCACCTCCACCTCCACCCATGCCTCAGCATCTGGCACGACCACGGCTTCTTCGCCCACCATCCGCATGGTGCGCGCGGCCCACGCCAAGCGGCCAAAGTTCACCTCGGCCCCCAAGTCGAGAATTTTGCTGCGGTAGATGGCCCGCTTGGGCACGCCGCGACCGGTGAGCACAAATTCGGCAATGGTGCCGCGCACTGTATTGCTGTCAGTGGTGCGCTGCTCATCGAGCACAGATGCTTTGCGCAGATAGCGCACAAGGCGCACGTATTGCTGGGGAAAATCGATTTCGACTTCTGGTTCGAAATTGACCGGTACATCGGCGATGAGGGTGTTCAAGCGGCGATAGCCCCTTTGCGCGAGGATGTCGCCCGCCTCGGCGGCAATGCTCACCTCAAAGGCCGGCACGGGATCTTGGTTGAGCGGCACGCCGTCGGAGCGGGTTCCCTCGGTCGGCGTGACAAACCCAAAGCGCCTAGCTGGCACGGGTACGCCGATATCGATGGTCCAATAGCCATCGCGGGCCGTGTTGTACGTGCTCCGCAACCCATCCACGTAGAGCGGGCTGTCGAAGTACGAAGTCCGGTTGACATTGGTACCGTCCAGGTACCACAGCCGCGGCTGATGCCCGTCGATGTACCCTAGTTCGCGCGGGGCGATCAGTTCGGACCAACCCGCTACCGCCAAGAACATGTTGTCGCCGTCGGCAAAGTACACGGGCCGGATGCGCTCGGCGTCGATATCCACGATGATCCGCGTGGTGTCGCTTTCGTCCCACGCTAGCCCGGCCCCGCCGATTTGCCACAGCGATATTTGTGCTTCCGCCGAGGAGCACAGCGCAAGTGCGAGCAGTGCGATTCTGTACATCGGTGCGCGTACCATCACGCCCTCCTGTTGAACGGCACTCAATATAATGCAATGCGCATAGGCAAGCTATTGACGCGAACGCGTCCGGCTCCCTTTATATCCCAACCCATCTCACCTCAACAAGGAGCTTTTCCACATGGGCAAATCAGGGTACGACGATACCCCCATGCTACCCAACTCTCCCTATTGCGTCCACGATCACCAACGGCCCGCCCCGGCGGTGGTGACGCCCGGCCACGGCAACAGCCCCCCTTCAGACGCGGTCGTCCTCTTCGATGGGACCAGCCTCGACGGCTGGCAAAGCGCCAACGGCGGCGACGCCCCTTGGCAGGTGACCGACGGCTACATGGAGGTCGCGCCCCGTACCGGCGACATTGTGAGCACAGCGCGCTTTGGCGACGTCCAGTACCACCTCGAATTCGCCTGCCCCAGCGAGGTCAAAGGCGAGAGCCAAGGGCGCGGCAACAGCGGCGTCTTCCTCATGAGCCTGTACGAGGTCCAAGTCCTCGACGGGTACGACAACCCCACGTATGCCGACGGCACCACGGCCGCGGTCTATGGCGAGTACCCGCCACTGGTTAACGCCTGTCGTCCGCCCGGCGAGTGGCAGACCTATGACATCTTCTGGACGGCCCCGCGCTTCAACGGCGCCGAACTGGTCAGCCCAGCTTATCTCACCTTGGTCCACAACGGCGTCTTGGTCCACCACCACGTCGAGGTCCTAGGCCCCACGGGCCACCGCGGCGTCTATCGCTACGAAGCGCATCCCCCCACCGGGCCGCTTCGCTTGCAAGATCACGGCGACCTAGTGCGCTATCGCAATATTTGGGGGCGACCTGTGAAGGGATACGACGAAAGCTGAGGTCCAGCTACGCGGGAAAGATAAAGGGCTGCGAGTGCAATCTCGCAGCCCTTTGTTGTGTACATCCAACCGTGTTGGCCGCGGTGAAAGCCAACAGGGGCTTACATCACACCAGCCTTATCACTCCACTTTGGCCATTGACTTCGATCAACTGGCCAGTTTTGATTTTTTCGTACAAACACATGCCCCACTCACTCGTCTCCTGTACGAAGGGAGACGAGGTATATGTATCGCACGACAGCCTATGTGGGTCATTTCCTCGCGCGCTTTGAGAGGGATGTCAAGCTGTATATGGCCTGTGCCGCCCTGATCGGGTTTTCGGCGTTCGGCATCTACAGCGTCCTGTTCAATCTCTATCTGCTGAGGATGGATTATGATGTCAATCTGGGCAGAGGGGCGTCGGCATGAGTGCGAAATGGATCATGGCCGCCGGTTATCTGCTGGCGGTTCCACGAGTCCCTCCACAACCTCAATGATCCAACGCGTTTCCGCTCGTGGTTCTGGGCCATTGCCAGCAACCTATGCCGCGACTACCACAAGTATCGCCAGCACCGGCATCACCTGTCGATTGAACGCGATGTTGATCTGGACTTTCAACTCGCGGATATGGGATCGGCGCGGACCGTCGAGTTGGCGAGCAGAATCCGCACGGCACTTGCGGCGCTTGACGACGAACGGCGCTTGGTCGTGGTTTTGCGCGAATACCACGAACTCTCTTACGAAGAGATCGCCGCAACGGTGGGTTGTTCAGTAGGCGCTGTGCGCTGGCGTCTGCACGCAGCCCGCCAGCAACTGCGGGCAGGTCTGTCCGATTTGATTGGTTGGATACCCGCTACGCCAGTGTCTCGCTCAATTCCTGCGAGCCTTACATCACACCAGCCTTATCACCCCGCTTTGGCCATCAATCAGGTATCTACCTAAATACCGAAGGAGAAGAAAAGATGGCAGCTATCCACCACATCCGGTTATCAGTCTCCGATCTAGATACTTCGACGAGATTCTACTCGCCCTTGCTAGCAGCACTTGGATTCCGAGGATTGCCCCCGCGCCTGACAGAGCAGGGTGAGATCGACAGATTGCGATTTGAGAAGGACGGGACGGTCCTGCTGATCGGCCGCACTATAGAAGCAGGCCAACACGAGAGGGAAAAGCCTGGGCTGCACCATCTCGCCTTTTCCGTGGACTCACGCGCAGAAGTCGAACGGATCTACGATGAGGTGATCAAAAATCTAGAGCATGTGAATGTCGAAGACCCGCCAATCGACTGTCCAGAGTACAGCGAGGGATACTACGCGACTTTCTTCTTCGACCCTGACGGCATCAAGCTCGAAGTAACTTTTACCCCGGAATAAATCAGAACGGAAGGCACTGGTATGATTCGCGATGTGTTGGATGATCTTTTTTCCAAAAAGTTCCTTGATGATCACCTAGATGAATGGGGAATCGTAGAGCACTGTGACCATCCGACCTCGTTGGGCTATTCGACCACGATTACGCCCAAGACGATCTATGAGGCAGTTGACCGCAACGTAGATGTAATTGTGACCCATCACGACGCCTGGAAATTCATGTTTGAGCAAAGGGATGAAGTTTGTGGCTTGCTCCAAGACAAAGGCTTAACGCATATCTGGGCTCATCTGCCGTTGGATCTAGCAGACTTTGGAACATCGTCCACACTGCTCACCAAAATCGGGTGTCACCATGTTTATAAATCTTCAGAAGGCGAGGCTCGCATCGGCAAACTGCCTGCCCCGACGAGCTTCCAATCGGTTTGCTCGACATTGAATTCGCTCCTCCAAGAGCAACCACGCAGCATTTATGACGCGAATCGAACAGTCCAACGCATAGGTTGCGTCACTGGAGCCGGTATCTACACCAGCTACATTCGGGATACCATGTCCCATGACATCGACATGTACCTGACTGGAGAAACTAATCTTTATCTACTCGAATACGCTCGGCACCACGAACTCAACGTGGCGGTGTATTCCCACAACTACACAGAGCTGCCCGGCGTTGAGATGTTCGCGTACAGGCTCTGTAGTTCTCTAAAACTTGAGATGAAAGGACACCTTGGGGACGCCCACTTCTAATCGCAACCGAGAGGCATAGTCTCCAAAAATTAAGGCCCCTGTAGATGGAAATTAGGATTGCTGAAGTAGATGCGGATTTAGAAATAGTTGGTAGTTTGTTGATCCAACTCAGACCTAGCTATGACCTACGCACTATAATCTCTCAGATTAAGGCTCAG
Organism: Candidatus Latescibacterota bacterium; assembly: GCA_965116675.1. Taxonomy (GTDB): domain Bacteria; phylum Latescibacterota; class UBA2968; order UBA8231; family UBA8231. The sequence continues at coordinate 2,625,237 of OZ220721.1, read as the reverse complement.
CAAAAGAGAGGTTACACCGTCGCTTATATCAAGGATAATGGTCAGGCGATTTGTGCAGCGGGGTTTGTAATTGAGACCCGATTGGCTTGGGGAAAACACATGTACATTGAAGATCTGATCACAGATGAACACCGACGTTCTTCGGGCCTAGGCAAAGTCATGCTAGATTGGCTTAAATCTTATGCGCAAAAAAATGACTGTGAGCAGATCCATTTGGATTCAAGCGTTCAGAATTTTTCTGCACATAGGTTCTATCTGCGCGAGGGGTTTAATATCGCAAGTCATCATTTTTCGATTGTGAATGGGAATAAGGCAGATCTATACAAGCCCACCTGAAGCAAAAGTTAGATCATCTCGCTCCGAAACACGACTACTGACGGTACCCGTCACGCCAATGCCTCGCTCAATTCCTGCGAGCCTTACATCACACCAGCCTTATCACACCGCTTTGACCATCGACTTCGATCAACTGACCGGTTTTGATCTTCTTGGTCCCGATCAGGGTTCCCACCACCGCCGGCAATCCATATTCTCGGGCGACGACCGCCCCATGACACAACGCCCCACCTTTGTCGCTCACTAATCCCGCCCCGACGGCGAAAAGCGGCGTCCAATGGGGATCGGTCGTACCACAGACCAAGATTTCCCCCGGCTGTAGTGCTAATGCCTTGTCCAGATTCACGGCCACGCGCGCACGCCCTCTGACAATCCCCGGCGAAGCCCCTACCCCACGCACCTCTCCTTTTGGTGCCTCAAGTGGGGTCGAAGGACCCCAAAACAGGTAATCTTCCTCTTCAGTCGGCGGCTCTTCACAAGCACCGAGGAACTCTGGCGGTGATAGTTTCAACTGCCGATCAAATTCCCGTTGGCGTTCGACGACTCGCGCGCGCAACGGCTGACGCACACCGAATCCCCAGAGGATGATTTCGTTCAGTTCTAGGTATTTGATCTCGCTCCGCTTCTTCTTGAGGATACCGCCTTTGATCATTCGGCGGCCCAGTTCGTCGAATAGCGGAAATACGTAATGCGCGGCAATCCCATCGACCCAGTAGTTGTGGTCCTCAGTCAGTGGATAATTGGCCAGAGCCACCTGCAAAAGTTCCTCGAAAACCTCGCGTTCCTGCTTTTTCAGCAGCGAACGCACATGCGCGGTGAATTGCTCTCGCTCGGCTGCCAACTGGCGCAATTTCACGTGCGGGTCTTCCACGCCCTGCTCGGCGTATTTGAGAACCAAGGAAGTGAGAAATTCCGGCGAGTCTTTCCAATAGGTTTCTAAATACTGATCGAAAATCTCTTTGAAGGACCCCTCAAGCCCGCCCCATCTGCCCTGTTTCTTGCGCGACTGTAAAGCGGCCCTTAGAAGCTCTTCATTGGCGGGAGTAAGGTGCTGTTGCAACTGCCATAGGAGATGCCCCTTTTCAACGCTCAAATTTGACTGACCCTGTACCAATCGGTAAGGCTCGCTTTCCGCGGCATCGGGGAACCGTTTGCGATACCACTCCACCAGGTGCCCAACGGCCTCGACCGCCGTCCCGCCCAGATGCGCGTGCATCCTCGCGCATTCGCAATACCAAGGCAGTGCCTCGACCAGTACGCTGGCCAACTCGTCGTTGGACAGCGCCGACAGATCCAAGCTGCGGAAATAAGCCCGCTTCTGCTTGAGCCCAGGCAGCCATTCACTTCGCCAGAGTTCAGGTATCTCGCGCTCCGTTTTTTTGCGGGCGTCCTCTTGCGCCTTGCGGTTGCCGATTCTGAAGGGTTTTTCCGCCTCGTATGCGTAGCCGTTCACATAAATCCGCATAGGCAACGTGCCGCTACCCGTCTCCCGCCGCGCTTTCGCCCAACCCTGCATCCAATACCATTCAAACGACTGATCGAGCGGCGCTTCCAGACTCCCCCTGCGCCAAGTCAATTCAGCATCTTTGGGATCGTCCCATTCCACCGACCAATCTCGTCCATCTTGCGCGAGGGTTGTCACCGGGCGGCATTGGAGCAAATACAGCTTCCCATCTTTAAAAGCGCATTCCAAGTCAACGGGCCACCCCATCCGGGCCTCTAGATCGACCGCGCTACGGCAGACCTCGCCGACCTGTTCGTCGGTTAAAGTTGGCCGCGACTGGTTATCTGCTGGCACGTCTATTTCGGTCACGCCAGTGGACCCGGCAGCGCACATCTGCTCTTTCTTGGCCACACTCCGCGTCTTGATCCGCAATTCTCGTTTGTCCACGGTGTACGTGTCAGGAACCGAACTGCCATCGACTAGCCCTTCTCCCAACCCCCAATATGCGTTGATGACTATCTCGCTTGCGTCGTTGGTAACTGGGTTGGCGGTAAACGCGACCGCCGAAGCGTCCGCGGCGATGAACTCCTGCACGAAAATGGCCAGATTCACCTCGTCTGCACTCATCCCTGAACGCTTGCGATAGGCGGCGGCATGGGACCGATAGGCCGCCTCCACGCACTCGACTATCGCCGTAGCCACAGCATCCATACCCACGACATTCAACAGGGTTTGGTATTGGCCAGCAAAGGAATTAACCGCACCGTCCTCCGCTACAGCCGAGGACCTGACTGCCACAGCCGGCTCGGGAGTTCCGCAGCGAGCGCCCAGTTCCGTGTACGCGGCTTCGATATCCGCATAAAGGTCGGGAGGCAGCGATGCTTCACCACTCCGCACCGGTACCACTCTCGCCGTAGCACTAGCGGTGATACAAAACCCTGACGGAACACGTCCGCCGCTATATAACTGGTTGAGGTTAGCCGCTTTACCGCCTACCAGTTCCCTCTTGCCGCTTGCAGGGTCGTCTAACCAGATAACATTTAAAGCCATATTATTCCAGACGTTACACACCCGGGTAGGGGGCGGTTTGAAACCGCCCCCTACGGTTCGGCGTCGATTTCATCGCAACACACGCTGCGCCGCAGGATCACTCCAGCAAAACCCGCACATCCCCCTGCCGCGCTGTCAGCCCCTCGGCGTCGAAGTGACCCAAAAGCGCCATCGCGCATTTGCGGTTGCTGCCAATCAGCGTGCGAAATTCGGCCACTGTAATCTCGCCGTCGCGCTTGAGAATGTCGCTCAGCAGCGTCCGCGCACGGGCGAGAGCCTCGCAATGAATCAGCAACCCCCCCTCCAACGCGATCGCCGTCCCCAGTGCTTGCAGCACCTGCACCATGTCCGTTACCTGCGGCAGTGGAGCGTCGAGAGTTTGGGCTAGCTCGGTCACCGTTGGCAAGTTGGCAAAATCCTCGGTATTAAGCCGTGCCTCCACAGCCGCCTTTAGCACCTCTTGCTCCGGGGTGAAGCGAATGCTGTGCGACGCGGCTCGCACCACGGCCCCATCCAGTGCGATTCGTCCCGCTTCCTCCAGATAGCGCAACACGCAGTCGAACAATTCGGGCTGGATGTAGCGCGCACTCAAATTGCGTAGTTCCTCGCGCGGCAATCCTAACTTGAGCGGCTGGGCGCGATGAAAGCTCGCCAATGCGGTCTCGATCTGCACGCCCCAGTGCTCGCACACGTCTAAATGCAAAAGGTGCGGTTGCCCTTCCGACACTATGCGCACGGCACGGCCATCCGCTACCAGCGCATCCGTCAAGCCCGCCAACCGCTCCACGCCGATGCCCAGCTCACCGGCCAGCACCTGCTGGCTCTTGAGCCGGTCGTCCGCGTAGCGAAGCCAGCACTCTACTACTTCGGGCAAATCGGCGCTGGCCAACTCCTGCAAATGCGCCAGCAACGCTGGCTCAAAGCGCCGATGCTTAGCTGGGTGCGGGTTGAGCACGCGACCGCCGCCAATGGTCAGCGCTGGCGAGTACCGGCGCAGCACAAAGCGGTCGCCCCACGCAGCAACTACGGGAGCCTCCAAGCGAAGCTGCGCAAAACTATCCTGCCCAGGCGTCAAAGGCTTGCCACCGGGCAGCACGACCCGCGCCATAATCTCCCGCGTGCCCAAGTGCAGACGCACGCGGGTGCGCGACGCCATGGTCATCGGGCTTGACGCGAGGAGTTGCACCTCGGCGTCCAGCATCTGCGTAGGACGGAAAAATCCAGACGCGACCAGCGAGTGCCCGCGCTCGATTTGGCCCTGCTCCACGCCAGCCAAATTGATCGCAGCGCGGTCGCCGGCCCGCACCTCTTGTACCGTCGCGCTGTGCTGTTGTAAGCGGCGCACGCGCGCCCCCCGACCTTCGGGCGCAATCTCCACGCGGTCGCCCTCGACTAAAGACCCAGCCTGCACCGTGCCCGTACAGACGAGACCAAAGCCCTTGACCCCAAAAGCCCGATCTACGGGCAGGCGGAACGGCGCATCCGTGCGCTTGGCCGCAGTGTCCTCGACCATGGCCAACAACCGCTGCCGCAGCGGGTCAATGCCCGCGCCGCTGAGCGCGGAGACGCGAAAGATCTCGGCCTGCGCCAAAAAACTCCCGCGCACAAACTCCCGCACCTCTTCTTCCACCAAGTCCAACCACTCCTCTTCCACCAAGTCGGCCTTGTTGATCACCACCACTCCGCGCTCCACCCCCAAAAGCCGCAGCACGTCGAGATGCTCCCGCGACTGCGGCATCACGCCGTCGTCCGCAGCAATGACCAGCATGGCCACATCAATGGTGCTGACACCGGCCACCATGGTCTTGACGAAGCGCTCGTGCCCAGGCACATCGATGATCGTGGCCTGATCGCCCAAAAAGGCAAAGCCGAGTTCAATGGTAATCCCCCGCGCCCGCTCTTCCGGGGCTTGGTCGGTATCCATGCCGGTCAGCGCCTTGACCAACAGAGTCTTGCCGTGGTCGATGTGCCCGGCCGTGCCAATAACAGTGTGCGCCATTTGCTCAATGTCCTATGTTGGCGTGCTCTTCTTGGCCTATATTATGTCCAATTTCGCGCCCACAACAAGGAACTTCTCCATGTACCTCAAGCACCTGCGTCCCTACCAACTCACCGATGCAGTGGCCCAAGGGCATCCCCTGCTCGTGCCGGCTGGCTGCATCGAAACCCACGGCCCGCACATGGCCATCGGCCACGACACCCTCATCGTCGAGGAAATCTGCGACCGCGTGGCCGAGCGCACCGCTTGCGTCATTGCCCCGTCGTTCGACTACGGCCCCACCGGCTATGCCCTCGGCGGCCCGGCCGACGGGACCATCGACCCGGACTACGACGCCTTTGGCGGCTTGGCCAAGAGCATCCTGCGCAACTTTATCGAAATGGGCTTCCGCAAAACCTACGTCATCATCATGCACCAAGGCATGGGCGGCCCCCTCGCCTTGGCCTTCAGCAAGGCCGCGGCCGAGTTGGCGGTTGAGAAGGTGCTCGCCGAGGGACACCCACGCGGCTGGTGGGGCGACCGCGACGCGCTGGACCGGGTTGGCTCTTGGGGCGGGCACATCGAAGTGCAGCCCATGATCCTTCCGGAATCGAGTCCCCCGGCCGGAGGCGATCACGCCGGATACAACGAGACCTCCTTCCTGATGGCCGTCCGTCCCGAACTAGTCGAACAGGAGCGCCTCGGCGACGACGCGCCTTGGTACTGCCGCCAAGACGAAGAAAAAAACAGTTGGACAGCCAACGCCGAGCACGGCCAAGCCATGGTTGACGCCGTCGTCGAAGTCTGGGTGACAAAAATCGATCAGGAGCGTTAAAATGACCCAAATACTGACCGTCCATCCCGACCGCCTCAAAGGCCGCCACATCCAACGCGCCGCCGAAGTGCTCCGCCAAGGCGGCGTCATCGTCTATCCCACTGATACGATCTATGGCCTCGGCTGCGACATCACCAACAAGCAGGCGATTGAGCGCGTGCAGCGCATCAAGGGCCGCGACAAAAAGAAGCCCATGTCCTTTGTCTGCGCTGACTTGACCCACATCAGCGACTACGCCCGCGTCTCCAACTACGCCCACCGCATCCTCAAACACTGCCTACCGGGGGCGTACACCTTCGTGTTGCCAGCTACCCGTCAGACGCCGCGCATCCTGCAAACCAAACAGAAGACCGTCGGTTTGCGGATTCCCGATCACCCAGTGCCGCTGGCCTTGGTCCGCGCCCTTGGTCAACCCATCTTGAGTACGAGCGCCAACTACGCCGATCAAGAGGTGATAACCGAGCCGTGGGCCTTGGAGGAAGAGCTAGGGCCAGAGGTGGATTTGATCTTGGAGTGCGGGCCGCTGCCCGTGGAGGCTTCGAGCGTGGTGTCGCTGGTGGGGGATCAAGCCGAGATAATCCGCGAGGGCAAAGGAGATTTAAGCTTGTTTGTCGAGGAAGATTAGCGGATGCCGCACCGGCTCTGTGGCGCGGTCTTGTGCTGTCTGCTCGCCTTCGGCGCAGCCAGGGCCCAATCGCCGTTCATTCCCTACGCCGAGCGCGCCGAATTCGCCCTCGCCGCTTTTGGCGGGTTGGACCTAGGCCTCTACGGCTATGCCAATCCTGCGCTGCTCAGCTACGTCGAGGGCGTGGAGCAGGGAGTCGCTTGGTCGGACAGTAACTCTACTCAGTCGTGGGGTCTTTTTTCGGCCATGCCTCGCTTGGGATTTGGCATGATAAACGGTCGCCGCGACCGCGAGTACCGGGCCGGACTCAGCACCGGCGACCGCGACTTCAGCCTCGGGGTGAGCATGGGATGGGGAAGCGTGCGGCACGTGGTCTTCGGGGGGATTTGGCGGCCCGGACCGCGTCTCTCAGTAGGAGGCACCTTCACTTCGACCTTTGCAAACGAGGAGCGCGAAGGAGCCGTCGATATCGCCCTGCGTCCCTGGGGCGACGAGCGACTCACTTTGTACGCGGATTACGCGCGCACCGACGAGACAGAGTTCTGGAGCACTGGAGCCGTTGTCGGGCTAGGACAGGGGCTGGCGCTGACCGGGCGCATGTTCGAGGACCGCACCCTGAGCGTTGGCTTGCGCATCGGGCTGGGTGCCGCCGATCTCCAAGCGCAGGCGCGGAGCCGCACCTTCCAGACGTATGCGGCGCGCTTCGGGGCGCAGCGCGGGAATCTATTCCGGCCGCGGGCGCGCTACCTTTCCGTGGAGTTGTCTGGGCCGATTCAACATCGCCGCTATGCTTTCTTCGACGACTCGCAGAGTCTGCTCAATCTCATCGCCTTATTGGAGCGGGCGCGCCGCGATCCAGCGATCAAGGGGGTCGCCATCAATGCTTCGGGCCTGCGGATCAGCCCGGCGCTCGGCTGGGAACTGCGGGAAAAGTTGCGCCAGATCCGCGCTGGAGGGAAACGGGTCGTGGTGTACATTGACCGCGTCGATATCTCCGGCTATCACTGGGTTTCGGCGGCCGATCACTTGGTGCTCGACCCGGCCGGCGCAATTGGCTTGCAGGGCTATGTGGCGGGGCACACGTACTTCAAAGATGCGCTGGACAAGCTCGGAATCGGCTTTGACGAGTGGCGGCTTTTCCAGTACAAATCCGCGACCGAACCATACGTCCGCCGCGACATGTCCGCAGGCGAGCGCGAGCAGCTAACGGTCCTGCTCGACGACTGGTACGCCCTCGCCCGCCGGGACATCAGCACCGAGCGCTCGCTGGCGCCCGAGCATTTCGACCGCCTCGTGGAAGACACCGCGTTCTTCCTCCCGCAAGAGGCCCTCGACGCCGGACTAGTAGATCGCCTCGGCCGCTGGAACGAAATCAATCGTACAGTCGAAGACCACCCCGTCGTCGCAGCCAATTCGTACACCCGGCCAGCCGACCGGCGCTGGGGACAGCGCAAGCGCATTGCCATCGTCTATGCGCTCGGCGTCTGCGCCATGGACACCGGCATGGGGGCGCGGCGGCTCGTCGGCGAGATTGCCTCGGCCTGCGCGGCCGCGGACGCTGTGGTGCTGCGTGTCGATTCCCCGGGCGGCGACGTCCTGCCCTCAGCCCTTGTGGCCGACGCCGTGCTAAAATGCCGCGAGCGCAAGCCCGTCATCGTCTCGCAGGGCTACCTCGCGGCTTCAGGCGGGTACATGATCTCGCTGCCCGGCGATGCCATCGTCACCGCGCCCAACTCCATCACCGGCTCGATTGGGGTCATTGCCGGCTGGGCATACAACAAAGGACTCAAGGAAAAGCTCGGCCTGAGCACGAGCCGCGTGCAGGTGGGCCGCCACGCGGATTTGCCCTTCGGCATGACCCTGCCCCTACTCGGCCTGCGCTTGCCAGACCGCACTTTCACTGAAGACGAAAGTGTGCGCATGGAACACACCATCCGCTCGCTGTACGAGGACTTTGTCGCCAAGGTGGCCAGCAGCCGCCACATCGCGCCGGACTCAGTCGAAGTCGTGGCCCAAGGCCGCGTCTGGAGCGGCCATCGCGCCGTGCAACTCGGCCTTGCCGACCGGATTGGTGGTCTCGAAGTAGCCATCGCGCTAGCCAAGGAAAAAATCGGGCTGTCAATGGACGAGACCGTCGAGCTGATGGAACGGCCCCGGCCCAAGCTGTTTTCGTCCGCGCTTTTTCGTCCGCGGCTATTGGGCCTCGCCGCGCAGCCCTCCCCCGAACTCGACTACCTACAATTTCGCCTCCAGCACAATGGCTTGCCCTTGTTGCTGGTTCCCGCCAACCATGTACCGAGCCCTGTGGGGCTATATGGAGAGAAAACCTATGAGTGAGGAAGCCCGCGCACTGTATGCGGATATGGGGGCGACGCCCGTGATCAATGCCCTCGGCCCGCGCACCCTCTTAGGGGGATCGTCCCCCCACCCAGACATCATCGCTGCTATGGAACTGGCCGGCCGCTACTACGTTGACATGGACGCCTTCTTGGCGAGCACAGGGCGAATCGTCGCCGACCTGCTCGGGGCCGAGGCCGCGCTGATTACCCCTGGCTGCGCAGCCGCGTTGGTTCTCGGCACGGCCGCCTGCGTCACCGGCGCAGACCCGGAGAAAATGGCCCGCCTGCCCGATTCGACTGGCATGCCCAACCAAGTAGTCATCCAAAAGGCCCAGCGCTACAAATACGACCGCATGGTGCGCCTGCCCGGCGTCACCCTCGTAGAGGCGGGCACAGAGCAAGGCACCACGGCCGACGAACTCGCCGCAGCCATCGGCCCCCAAACCGCCGCCCTGCTCTATCCGGCCATCGACAACGAAGCCGCCATCGTCCCGCTGGACGCGGCCATTGACATCGCCCATGCCCGCGACGTTCCGGTCTTCGTGGACGCGGCCTTCCGCGTCTATCCCCTAGACGGCTTGACCCAATACATTGCAGCCGGGGCCGACCTAGTCGGCTATGGTGCCAAGTACGTGGGCGCGCCCAACTCTTCGGGCATTCTCTGCGGTCGCGCCGACTTAATCGCTGCGGCGCACTTGCACAGCTTCGCCTGCTTTGAAACCCGCGACCTAGAAGGGGTTGGCCGCCCGCTCAAGATCGACCGCCAAGAGGTCGTCGGCGTGGTGATGGCCCTGCGCCGCTGGCTGGCCATGGACCACGACGCCCGCAACCAAAGCGACACCCGCCGCGCCGAGACCGTGCGTCGTCACTTAGGCGAACTACCCCACGTGCAAAGCTCCGTCAATGGCGCGTCCCTGACCCTGACCTTGGACGAACAAGCGCTCGGCCGCACCGCCGCCGACCTAGAAGAAACCCTGCGCAACGGCAACCCCTCGGTCTGGCTCTCAGCAGCTCCGGGCCAGCTTCACTTGTCCATGCCCACGGTGGCCGACGGCGACGAGGAGCTCTTGGCAGCGCGGATTAGAGAAGTGCTGGGGCTTGGGGGGTAGGTATCTCATTGCCAGAAAGGCTCTCCCTCCTTGAGTTCGGCACGCAGTACCTCGGGCACCAACTCGATACCCAAGCCCGGCCCGTCGGGCACCGCCATCTTGCCGTCGACTAGATCGTAACCGTCGAGTCCGCCCATATCGGCGATATACTGGCGGTTGTAGAGCCGCGTCTCGCTCATGCTGAAGTTCCGTACGCACGCACCGAAATGCACATTGGCCATGTTGTGCACGAGCGTACCGCAGTTGTGCAGCGCCACCGGCAGGCCGTAGTGGTCGGCGAACTCGGCGATCTTGCGACCGCCACTGATGCCACCGCACCAGCACAGGTCGGGGTGCAACACGTCGATGCCGCCCTCGGCGATGAAGGGGAAGAACGCGCGGAACCCCTCGATTTTCTCCCCAGTGCAGATCCGCACACCCGATGCCGCCCTGAGTGCTTTGTAGCCGTCGGAGAAAAAGACCTGCAGCGGATCCTCCACCCAGAGGGGGCGCGCCTCTTCTACCGCCTCGCAAATACCGATCGCCGTCGGCACGTCCCACTCGTTGTGACAGTGGACGATGAAGTCGAGATCCCACCCCAGAGCGTCGCGAAACGTCGCTAAACCGTCCCGGATGCTCTTTAAGTCACTCTGCTTGAGCGATTGACTCGGCTCAGCCCCTGCGAACGGCCGGGAGAGCAGCGCGTTGTCGGGCAACGGAAAACCGCATTTCACCGTGCGGTAGCCGTGGGGATGGGCACGGAATTTGGCCACCCAGTCGTCGATGGCGGGGCGATCGGTCCAACTGGGCGGTGATCCGCCGTAATAAATCTCGACGCGCTCGCGAAAGCGGCCGGTCAGCATCTCGGAGACGGAGAGGTTGAGGATCTTTCCCGCCAGGTCCCACAGCGCGATATCGACGCCGCTGATCGTCGGCACATGGGCCTGATAGGTATGCTGCAGCCCCATCATCTGGTGATAGAGCTTGTCGATATTGAGCGGGTCGGCACCAATAAGCACGCGTTCGAGCCATTTCAGGTTCGCCCTACACGCCGGACCGGCGACCCCTGCCTCGCCGACCCCGAACAAACCGGAGTCCGTCTCCACGCGCACCAAGCTCTGGCCGGTGGAATTCCTCAGTTCCATGGCCTTGAGGCCGGTGATGCGCACGTGTCCGCGTTCGCGTTCTGCCCGTTCGTCGATAGTCGTCATCTTTACTCCCTCTCAATTGTACAGCCCGATAAAGGTGGACCCGGCATAAAGCCGGGCGATGTGCATGGGGCGGCGTTTGCCCCGTCAAATATAGCCGGCGAAATAAGCACATCCACTTGAGCGGCGGCTCACTATCGGTTGCGCCTTCCGAGCAGATGGCCACATCGCCGACCAAAATTCACATGGTAAACCAGTTCGACATGCCGCCAAAATAGTCGATGATCAGCCACATGCCCGCCGAGCCAAAAGCCCCCAGCACCATGCCGAGAAAGAGCGGGCGCAGCAGGCGATAGCCCCTGGCCCCGCCGTATTTCAAAATGACTACTTTGAACGCCCAGGCGATAAAAACCGAAAACCAAATCTGGCTGATCGGATAGGTCAGACCGAGGACTAGGCCAATGGGATGGATCGGGAAGCCGACGAAACGCGCCTTGAGAAAGCTCAACACGGCCATGGCAGCGCTGCCGATGCCAGTGTAGATGAGGTGCCAGCCGTAGATTTCCTCCGGGTTGTTGATATTGTGCGCGATCCAGTTACCCGTCAGTCGGGTCAAGCCGCCGAAACCCCAACCCCCGAGATTAACGCCACCGTATTTATACGCCAACGTGGTAACCGCCCACACCGCGGAAATCAGCGTGACCACTATGGTCGCGGCGATCGCCCCAAACAGCCGCCGAGTTTCCAAACGCATAACCTCGGCGATCTTGAGGCCGGTCGCCGCTGAGGCCATGACGAAGGTGCGCAAATCGGCTGTCCAGGGGAAGTTCATGCCGAGCGCCGTCAGCCCGCTCGCTCCGAGCGCGGTCGGCCCGAGCGCCGTGACCATAAATACCGGCGGGGCCACTGGCGATACACCGTAGGCGAGGCCGGCTTGGGAGACAATGCGCGCCAAACCGATAAAGGTGGCCAGACAGAGCAAAAAGTAAAAAAGCGCAATGCCGAACTGCAGGCCGGTTTGCGCCAGCCACCACACGGCGAAGATCGACCCGAAGATAAAACCCAGCACGGCCGTGCGGTACGAGAGCATCTCGCTGCTATCGTCAATCGTTGGATCGCGCTTGAAGGCTTTGCGCAGCACGTCGCCGATATGTTGGCGCGCAGCCCACAGGATGGAAAAGACCAGGAAGAACATCGCGCCCTGCGCTAAGTGGGCGACGCTGGCCGAAGCGGGCATTGAGTAGGGCTGCGACGGACCAATGCTCCAGCCAAACAGACGCTCGACCCCAGTGTGGACATAGGCGAGAAAGGCGAAGAACCACACGCCGAACGAGATATCGAGGCTCAACAGATACGAAAGCCCGATGACCTCGAAGCGCGGATAAAGGTTCAGACGCACGGATTCGCGCAGAAAGCGCAGCGGGGTATTCAACTGTATGAAGGGAAAGTAGTTGAAGTAGGAGTGCAGGCCATTGACGAGATTGATGAGAAACGGAATCAGAAAGCCGACCCAAGTCAGATAGTTGCGCAGCAACGACGGCAGCAGACGGCCCTGCTCCCTCTGGGCCAATTCGAGCGGCAGGATCGAGAGCGGGAAGAGCAGGCGCTCGTGTTCCATCCACTGCTTGCGCAGGATGACCAGCATGCAGAGCGTGACGAAATAAACGCTGAGTATGAAGAACCCCCAAGCCAACAACGGCTTGTGCCACAGTCCCCAAGGCACGGGCTCGCCGCGCGCCGCCCCCTCAAAGAGCTTCCAGGTCGCCGCGCGGTCCTGGGACACGAGCCAAGGTTTGATGTGCGGGTGGATGATATTGGCCCAGTCGTTCTCCGGCGTGGCAAAGTAAAACAGTCCCCCTAAAAACGGGATCAAGTTCATAACGAAACCCCAAGAGGGGATCGCCGAAGCCACGATCATCATTATGTAAATGGTCGCCAATTCGCCGCTGTGCAGCCGCGAACCGGTGAGTAGCTGTGCAAGGGGATTGAGCAGCAAAGTGAGCAAAAAGAACAGGAAGATGGCGGCACCAGTGGAATAATCGGCGGCCATAGCCGAGCCGCGCACCACCAGCGTGCCATAGGACTCCCCGCAGGAGATCGCAGTAGCGCAGAGCAGGCCGACAAAAACCGCCCGTTTGGAAACGCCGCGCTGTGGTTGGACTTCTGTCACATTCGCCTTTGCCGGAATTTTGCTCGTCGCCCACGTCTTTCCGCGATCGCCCCCATAATCGAGACGCGACCGCCGTTCCGCATTGTAAACTATAGGGCGTCAACGGCATTATCAAAGCCGCTAGTTTTCTACGCGATAGCTGGCAAAGACTTGCCCCGGTCATCCCCGTCGCCTTAAATCCTACGATCAACCCAAGCCACGAGGAGCAACCATGTCCACCGAAGAAGGCATGGGGCCGAACATGGCAGCAACCATCACTGCCTACGCTGCCGAGAGTCCATGAGCACAGCACAACAACAGGCCGAGGCCCTAGCGGCCGGGCTGTATGCCCATCAGGTCGAGGGCATCGCCTTTTTGTTGGGTCGCCAGCGGGCGATCCTCGCCGACGACATGGGGTTGGGCAAGACGCGGCAGTCCGTGCTGGCCATGCGCCAAGCCCGACCCGAGGGACCGTACCTAGTCGTCTGCCCGGCCGCGGTCAAAATCAACTGGGCACGTGAGATTGAACTAGTGCTGCCAACGGCAGAAATCGCCATCGTCGGCCCTGCACCCGCGCCTGAGCCCGGCTATACCGGCTGGGTCATCATCAACTACGACATTCTCGCCAAACACCCGCTGGCAGAGCACGCCTGGAGCGGCCTAGTCTTCGACGAGGCTCACTATCTTAAGAACTACCGCAGCCAGCGGCACCGCCTGTCGCTGGACTTGGTCAAGGCCGTCGACGACGAGGCGGTGATCCACCTTTTAACTGGCACGCCGTTGACGAGCCGCCCGCGCGATCTCTTCCCCTTGTTGCAACTGGCTCGTCACGCGCTCGGGCGTTCGTTCGTCTCGTTCGCCAAGCGCTATTGCGACGCGTACAGAGGTGAGTACGGCTGGGTCGCCGACGGAGCCTCTAATATCGAAGAGCTGACCGTGCAGTTGCACGGCATCATGCTGCGCCGCACCAAGGCCGAGGTCCTCGACCTGCCGCCCAAGATCCGCAGTTGGCTCGACGTGGAGGTCGCCAGCCGGGTGGCGCGCGAGATGAGCGAGGCAGTGACAGAACTGTTGCAGACCATCTCGCGCCGGGGCCAAGCCAAGCTCGCCGACGAGACCGAGGCCGAGCGCCGCTCGCGTCAGGGCTGGATCATGGGCCAGTTGACCACCGCGCGCAACCGCTTGGCCATCGCCAAGGTCCGCAGCACGATCCCCTTCGTCGAAAACGCATTGGAACAGGGCGAGAAGGTCCTGGTCTTCTCGTGTTTTCTCGCGCCCGTCAACACACTCCGCAAGCACTTCGGCCAAAAGGCCGTAGCCATCACCGGCGAGGTGCCCGCTAGCGAGCGGCAACAACTAGCCGACCGCTTTCAGGAGGACGATTCAGTGCAAGTGCTGGCCGCGCAGATTACCGCCGGGGGCGTCGGGCTCAATCTCACGGCAGCGCGACAGGTGGTCTTCAACGATCTCGACTGGGTGCCGGTCAATCACTGGCAGGCCGAAGACCGGGCCTACCGCATCGGGCAACAGCAAGCCGTCAACGTCACCTACATGGTCGGCAGCAACACGATCGACGAATTCGTCAAGACAGTCCTCGAGACCAAGTCGACGCTGATCGACCAACTCGTCGAGGGCAGCGCTTTGCCCGAAGATTTCCAGCGCGATGTGATGGACGAGTTGCGGCGAGTGATGGAGGTCCTGCCCGAACTGCCCACTGGCGCAATGGACGAGCAGCAAGTGGCGGAATTGTTGCGCGAGGCCGGGACGACTTTTGTCGCCACACAGCCCGCCGTCGAGTCGGAGGCCAAGTCGCGCTTGCCATCGGCCGAGGCAGTGCGCGTGTTGGCGCGGGTGTTGGCAGGGCCAAAGCGGGCGCTGTACCGAGTGGACAGTTCGTCGAAGCCGGGGGCGTTCTACGAATTGGAGGTAGAGGGAAACGACATAAGTTGCAATTGTAAGGGATTTTCCTATCGGGGGATTTGCCAACATGCGCGGGCGTTAAAGGAGGCGTTGGTCAAAGGGGATGGTTTGCCGGAAGGATTCGTCGAAGTTTGACAAGTTCGGACGAACTGTTCCGATCCGATGAGTGCTTTCTGTATAGACGTTTTTAGAGACCCATATCGGCGCTCATCTGCGGATCCGATGAGTAGCTTTCTCCATAGACGTTTTTGGCGACGCTGGACTTAGATATATTGATTACCATCCCCATCAACTTTTGCAAGGAGCCTGTTCATGGCCTTTGAAATTTTCGACTTTCGCAAAGAGAAACACATCAAAAACCTCCTCGTCACCCCGCACATTCGCTCCCGCTTTCTGCGCATGCAGCCGGGCGACGTGGCCGGCCTGCACAGCCACGACCTCGGCCACGAGATCTTCCTCATCCTGCAAGGCCGCTGCGTCTTCCACATCGCCGGCAGCGAACAAGAACTATGCGCGGGCCAACTCTGCGTCGCCCTCGCCGACGAGATCCATCAGGTGCGAGCCATCGGCGACGAGCCCATGATCATGTACCTATCGGTCACGCCCCACATCCAGCCGACCCACACCGGCCGCGACCCCGACGGCACCCGCCACCCAACTCGCTTCCAGCCCTCCAGCTCGTACGACGTGGAGACGGATACCGACACGCCTATCGACGAACTCATCGACAAATTCACGACTGCGTCAACCGACTTGGCCCAAGCCGCCAGCGACCAAGCGACCGCCCAAGCAGCAAGAAGCGACCAACTCAAGGCAGCCCTCGCGGCCGGCGACGAAGCACAGGCCACCGAGCTGCGCGAAGCCATGTGGCAAGACGTGTACCAGAGTTTCAAGCGGACCTACGCTATGGCCGATCTCTGGAACGATTTGACGCCTCGCGTCGGAAAGGTGGGTTGACATGGCTCCTGTCCGCATCGGAATCGTCGGCTGCGGTGCCGTCGCCCAAGTCCAGCACCTGCCCAACCTCACCGCGCTCAAGGACTTGTTTTCCGTCGAGATGGTCTGCGACATCTCGCCGAGCTTGGCGCAGACCGTGGCAGAAGAATTTCACGTTCCGCGTCACACCAACGACTGGCGCGCGCTGCTCGCCGCCGCCGATATCGACGCCGTACTCCTGTGCCACACCGATCCCAAGACCGAGATCGCCGTCGCCGCCTTTGAGGCCGGCAAACACGTCTTCATCGAAAAGCCGATCTGCTTCTCCCTCCAAGAGGCCGACCGGATCATCGCCGCCCGGCAAGCGGCTGGCACCGTTGGCTTAGCTGGTTACATGAAAGTGTACGACCCGGCCTTTGAGGCCGCGGCGCACGCTGCCGCTGACATGGCCGCGATCCGCTTCGTGCAGATCCATCATCTGCACACCAACAACTCGCATCACCTCGCGCACTTCCGCCTACACCGCACCGACGATATCCCCGCTGATGCCATCGAGCAGACGAGGGTGGCGCGCGCGGCAGCCGTGCGCGAGGCCATCGGCGAGGTCCCCGCCGCCGTACAGTCTGCCTTTGGCCACCTCTCCGGCAGCATGATCCACGACATCTACGGCCTGCGCGCCATCATGGGCGTGCCCGAAAGAGTCGCCAGCACCGAAATCTGGTACGAAGGCTGGGGCGTCAGCACCATGCTCGCTTATGCCAATGGCGCGCGCTGTGCGGCAACCTGGGTCGAGTTAAAGGACGTGCGCGACTTCAAAGAAACCCTCGAAGTCTGCGGTGACGACCGCCGCGTGCTACTCTCTTATCCGACCGGCTTTTCGCGGGGTATCCTCTCCACCTTGGAGATTCAGACCCTCGACGAGACCGGCGAGGCCATCGTCCACCACCCGGCCATCGCGTGGGAAGGCCCCTTCGTCCGCGAGCTGAAGCACTTCCACGCTTGCATCACCGAGGGCGCGCAGCCGCGTACTCCCTTGGAAGAGGCCCGCTGCGACATCGCCCTGATCATCGACATCATCAAAGCCTATCTAGACCGCTAGCAAAGGAAGCAACATGGCCCCCAAGCCCAAGGCACCTCCTATCATCTTCACCGACGACGGCTGGATTTTCACGGCCGAGGAAAACGTCTCGGTCGCCGACCTCAAAGAGAAAATCGTCGCTGGCTATGCTGGCACCGGCGGCGCACTCTGGTGGAGCACGGGTGATCACGAAGTCTATCAGTTCGAGACGGAGATTGGCGAAAAATTCGGCGACGACCGCAGCGACCTCGACGCCACAGCCCCTTCCTTCGTCCACTCGGCCACCCCCGGCGTCGAAGACCGGATCGCCGCCAATCTACACGGCCTGATTGCCGAGTGCGGCGGGCCATTGACCGCGCTTGCGCAACTGTGCCAGGAGGTGGAGATCCCCTTTTTCCCGCGCGTGCGCATGAACAGCCACTACGTGATCGACCCGTCCCATCCCGGCTACGGTCGCTTCCGCCGCGAGCAGCCCCACCTGCTCATTGGCCGCCCCGGCGAAGAATTCCCCGAAAAGTCGGTCGAATGGGGCATCCGCACCGGCCTCGACTACGCCCACGCCGAGGTGCGCGAACACATGCGGCGCATCGCCTGCGAGGTCTTCGAGCGCTTTGACGTCGATGGCATCGAACTCGACTTCATGCGCCATTCGGCCTTCTTCCGCATGGCCGAAGCCACGGCCAACAGCTACCTGATGACCGATCTAGTGCAAAAGATCAAGGCGCGGCTCGACGAGGTCAGTGCCCAACGAGGCAAAACCCTACAACTGGCCGTCCGCGTCCCCCCGACCTTGGCCGACTCGCGGCGCATCGGCCTCGACGTTGACGAGTGGATCGAGACCAGCCTCGTCGATATCGTCGTCGTTGGCGGCGGCTTTATCTCCTTTGAGACTCCGGTCGATGAATTCGTCCGCGCTGCTGCCTCTACTCCCTGCCTCGTCTATGGCTGCATCGAGGCCACCCGCCACAGCGACCGGCACTTCCTCCGCGCCTTGGCCCTGCGCTGGCTCACCGACGGAGCCGACGGCATTTACCTATACAACTTCTACACCATGTCGCCCGAGTGGAACCGCCAAACCGCCGCTGAATTCTCCGACCTCGACACCCTGGAAAAACTCGACAAGTGCTACGAGATCAGCGGCACCATGTCCTTCAGCCCCACCGGGGGCCACAGCGCCGCCTTCCGCTTGGCCCATCCTTCGACGCCACTTCCCGTGCCCTTGCCCACCGACAGCCCTAGCTTGGGACCGACGCTCCGCATCCGCGTCGCCGATGAGGTGGCCGACGCCACCGGCAGCTTGGCCTTGCGTTTGGATCACCTGCCCTCGGAAAACCGCCTCGAAGTCGAACTCAACGGCCGCGTCCTCCCTTGGGACCAAGCCCAAGTCTCCGGCGATGGCTGGTCGCGCCAGCAGGCAGCACCGCTGTTTTGGGCCAGCTATCCCACTCGTCCGGTCGAGCAAAAAATGGAAGGGGTCAGCGTGGAATTTGCAGTGGATGGTTCTTTTTTGCGGCAGGGCACGAACGAGATCGCCGTGCGGCTAGTGGCGGGGCAAGAAGATCGCCGCGAGCAAGTGATACTGACCGGCGTCGAATTGGCTATTTCTCATTGACTAACTACAGCGGCTTGTCAGGCAATTTCTAAC
This sequence comes from Candidatus Latescibacterota bacterium, assembly GCA_965116675.1. Classification (GTDB taxonomy): domain Bacteria; phylum Latescibacterota; class UBA2968; order UBA8231; family UBA8231. The sequence continues at coordinate 2,606,666 of OZ220721.1, read as the reverse complement.
ATCTTGTTGGCATAGTCCTTACCGGAGGTCGGCGAGGGTAAGGACCTGCCGTCTTGCCTGTATAGTTCAATTGTCTCTTCAACGATGCGGCACAGTTCTGAAAACACTTCTTGTTCGTTATCGCCGTGACATCCACCGTAAAAGAGACCCGGACAACTGCCGACATAGCACTGATCTTCATCAGACCATTCCACTATTTTGACGTAACGGGAGCTCATTTTCATTTTTTCGCCTCCTCGATAGCGGCTTTGACAGCCTTCTCTTGATAGTGTTTTGCGTCAGCACCGAACTGACCGGCAAGTATCACAGCTTTAGAAACCTTGGAATGTACAAATTTTCTATGGCTTCCTTTTCCACCACGGTTTACAAATCCAGCCTTTTCAAGGTCTTTGATGAGTTCTCTAATTTTACGTGGCATGTGGCCCAGAATTCGCCTATGATCATAGGATCAGCAGGGGAGGATCCGCGGCCAAGAACTCGATCACTACGTCCGTCCCGTGTAGCCCCCGGCTCCCAACCTTTCCGAGTACTCCATCCATGGAGTCGCCTACGGCTAAAACCCCTCCTGTCCCATTGCCACCCACTTGTCGGGATGACGCTCCACTAAGCTGGGATGCTCCTTTCTCATACGAGCGACGATTTCGTGGTACTCGTCCATCTCATCCATCAAGGCTCTGGCACCACCTAATTCCTCAATAACCTCTTTTACATAGTCCTTGTCCATGGTCTCAAAGCCCTCCGATCATACTCTTGAATTGATCACGATGCTTCTTTCGCGAAGCTAGTTCGCTGACTAGGTACGCAAGACACTCACTCGTTATCTTCGCTTTGTTCAAGCACTCTTCTTCAGAAAAGTTATGAACAGCCTCGCTCAGTACTTGATAGAGCCTACCGAGTGGGTTTAGGCCATCAGGATTTAAGTGTTCTGGCAGGGCGCGATTTGCAATTTCTATCTTCTTACTCATAGGGGGATTTTTCTTAAGTTCAACAAGTTCAGAATTAGCTTCAGTATTTGCGCTCGAGGATTGTGCATCTTCCTGAACTAGGTCAAGAAGCTTATCTATATTGTTTTCAACGATCCTTCTGAAGTAAGCGAAAGCAGCAACCCCGTACTCATGAGAAAGACAGATGACAGCCTTTTCGTAGTTCTCTAGATCATCCTTCAAGAACCGCTGCAGAACGAGATTCCTTTCAAGTCGCTTTTTGGGTAACTCGCCGTATTTCTGGAGTCGTATTGTTTCTCCATCGACTATCTGCTCAACATGGTACTCGCGTCTAGATTTTCTGCATGAGACGCATGTGAATTCTAAGTGCGAGGTTCCAGTCTGCAGATCTCGGTCTGGCACGACAGGACCACCTTTTGGTCCCAAGTCTTGGAACGGCCTAGATTGTTCACATTTTTCGCAGAACGCATCGATTTCGCTAATCTGAAGGTTAAGGAGGTTCGCAGGCTTCTTGAATTCTCGCCAAACGTATAAAGGGACGTTTTCCAAGAATTCTTTAATGTCGGAGTCAGTAAGCTGTTTCATAATAGTTTTTTCAGAAGTGAGACTCCCAATTTTCAGTGTCAGGGTTTAATGGGTTTTGTTCCCTCTACCGATGTCCACTCGTCCAAGCGGCCTGTTATGCCTAACGTGTCAGATCACCCGAACCCTGTCAACAAGTCCACTCGTGGCAGCAGCACTCCGAAAAAAGAGATAGATTTGATTCGACAGCGACTGAACAAGATACGAGCGACGGAGGCAGAAAATGACTGAAAACATCCGATTTGAACAAAGCTCCGGGAATGTGTTCAAGGACATTGGATTCCCCGAGGCAGAAGCGGAACGCGAATTGCTGAAGGCCGATCTCGCCGTTGAAATCTACCGCATTATCGCGGGGCGGAAACTGACGCAGGCAAAAGCTGGGGAACTCCTCGGCGTCGATCAGGCGGATGTGTCGCGCCTGAAGAACGGGGATTTTGACCGCTTCAGCGTGGAACGGCTATTTGCATTTCTCAATCGGCTCAATCGCAACGTCGAAATTCGCATTACGCCAGCAAAAAACGCAAAGGGACACCAGCGGGTCGTCGCAGTCTAGCGTCCCTCGCTCCCTCACTCCTCAACCTCAGCCCACGCCCCCTTAGCCATCAGCCCCCCATCGACGCAGACATTCTCACCAGTCATGAACGACGCCTTGTCGCTGGCCAAGAACAACATGGCATTGGCGATGTCTTCCGGCTGCCCATAGCGTCCAATCGGATGGAGCTTGGCGTAATCCTTGAAGAATTGCTCGCGCTCGTGGCCGAATGCCTCGATCACCTCATCGACTAACGGCGTCTGAATGCCCCCTGGGTTGACCGCTAAGACCCGAATCCCATACTTGGCGTAGTCGAGCGCAAGCTGCCGCGTCATAGAAATAATCCCGCCCTTGCTAGCAGCATAAGCCGAAACCATCGACGCCGACTGCAAGCCCTGGACACTCGCAGTGTTGATGATGACCCCCTTGCCCTGCTCCATCATCTGAGGCAGACAGTACCTAGCCATCAGAAAGAAACTCTTCAGATTGACGTCAATGATCCGATCCCACATTTCTATCGGCAGTTCGTGAGCCAGCTTATAGCTAGGCACGGGCTGGATGCCGACGTTGTTGCACAACACGTCAACGCGCCCCCAATCCTCGATGATCTGCCCCACGGTCTGAGCGCAGACCTCGTCGCTGGCCACGTCGGCCTCAAAAAAGCGGATCTGGCCTTCTTCCTCGGCCAAGGCCGCGCCAGCCTCTGCGTCTATGTCCAACACGGCGACCTGCGCCCCTGCGCCAGCGAACGCCCGCGAAATCCCCTCGCCAATGCCCTTGGCACCGCCGGTGACGATAACTACTTGACCCGTAAAATCAGCCATGACAATCTCCTTTATGGTTTAATGAAATGTCTCATTCGCCAATCTAATACTCAGCGAGCTTCTTCAATTTACAACAAAACGCCTTTTGCCCCAGCACTTCAACCGGAAACACGCGCTCCATGTACAAATCCGGCCATACGCCAAATGCTTCGACCAGCAGAGTGCGCTCGCTGGTCAAACACACGGCCACCCCACCTGCCTTTAGCACCCTCGCCACCTCGCTAGCAAAACCCTCGTAGAGCGGACGCAGCGCTTGCGGCGCGCCGATCTTTTTGCCAAAGGGCAAGTTGCACACCACCCGATCGACGCTGCCGTCGTCCAAGGGCAAATCCCGCGCATCCCATTCGCGGATGGCAATCGGCTTGTAGCGCGGGCCGACATTCGTGCGGGTGGCAGCCACGGCTTCCGGACGAATGTCGCCGCCCAAAAGCTGGGCGTAGCGACCGTGCATCCCCCGCTCGATGAGGATAGTCCCAGCCCCGCACATGGGGTCGAGAAAGACGTCGCCATCCGCTGGCTCGGATAGCATCACCAAGGCCCGCGCCACTGTTGGCCGCAGCGAAGCCTCCACTTGCGCGACCTTGTACGTGCGGTGGCGCATGGTTTCGTCGGAAAGGCGCACCCCGCAGAGCAACTCGCCCGCAGCCTCCAAACCCCACACCTCCAATAGCGCTTGCTCGGCCATGTGCTTCCAGCGCGGGAACCGCCACGCTACGGCCCGCTGCAAGGCGCGGCGCATCTCTTGGCGCACATAGCGCTGCTGCCCGCCGCGACGCTGGGCCACGATCCGGTAGGTGATGCGCTTGATCCGCTTGGGGCGAGCGCGGCGATGCGCACCCACCGCATCTTCAAAAAGCGGCGACTCCGCGACGAGTGCGCCGGCCTCTTCCAAGCCCCTGCGCGACGTTTCCACCCTACCACGCGCCACCAGCGCGAACACATCCTCGGTCGTCCCCAATCCGAGCAAGTCTTGCGGCGGGGCATCCGTCGCAAAAAACACCACGCCGCGACGCTGGCCCTGCCGCTCGGCTCCCAAGCGCGCTGCGATTTCTCGTTGGGCGATATCCTCTAGCCCGGGGGCGACGAACGCGTAGAACTGCACTGTTATTTGTAGAGGTCGTCTAGGTCGGCGGCGGCCAGCTCGACCAAAAACTCGGCAAGTTGCGCTGCCACTTGCTCCAAGCAGCGGCGGCCTTTCTCCGGGGTGGCTTGGCGCGGGTCGCCGATGCCCGTGTCGTCGGTCGCCTGCGTCCAGTCGCGCTGGGTCCAGACCCAGCCTTCCCGCAGTGCGGCGAGCTTAAACTTGTGCTCGCGGCCACTGCCAGCTTCCGACAGAGGCAGCACCCAATCCGGCCGCAAGTATTGCATGAGGCTGGTTTCCATTTCATTGGCGTGGTCGCCACCCTCCGCAAAAAGCTCCTTATCGGCGATGCGGTACCAATCCATACAGCAAATAAACATCACATAGCGCGGCAATAACTCCCGCACCATCTGCTTGAAGTCATTGCCGCCGTGGCCGTTCACAATGAGCAGTTTGGGAATGCCCTGATGGGCGAGCGCTTCGACCAAGTCTTGCAGGACGGCGAACTGAGTCGAGGGATTGAGATTGAGGTCTAACTTGATGTCGAGTTGGCCGGTGTTGACGCCAAAGGGCACAGTCGGCAAGACGATGACCTTGGCGTCCTGCTCCCAAGCGATGCGGGCCGCAGCCGCGACGATCTCGTCGCACTGCACCACATCGGTCGAATAAGGCAGGTGGTAATTGTGCGCTTCCGTCGCCCCCCACGGGAGAATCGCCACCTCGTACGGGGTGTGCTCTACGGTCTGCCAATTGGTCTCGGCGAGGATGTAAGGTCGGCCGGGCATATACGTTCCTTTACGATGTAAGCACCGCTCGGTGCAAGGTACGATACTCGGCCCGGGTCGGTTTGAGGATGCTTTCGATTAGCTCCACCGCTTCCACCGGAACCTGCAACCGAGGCAGCTCGCCGCTCCACTTGCTGCGTGGCGGTCGCACCTCTGCTCGCACCCGACCCAGCGTCACGTGCGGGCGAAAGCCCCGTTCCTCCGGCTCCCAACCAGCAGCGCACACCACTCCTTCAACATCCCGTTGCAACGCGCCCAACCGCCCATCCGCATCCGCCACACCAGCCCAAATAACCTTCGGTCGGCGGCGATTGGGAAAGCAGCCGCTTCGCTCTACAGTCGCAACAAACCCCTCGTGCTGCGCGGCAACCGCCGTCAATCCTTCCCTCAACGCCGCGATTTGCGCGTCCTCGGCCGTGCCGAGAAAGCGCAGCGTCAAATGGAGATTCTCCGGCCGCACCCAACTCACACCCTGCGCCGGCCACAACGGCCGCATCACATCGCTCAGCTTGCCCAATGCCGCCGGCACGCGGATGGCGACGAAGGCGCGACTAACGGGCACCGCAAGCCCGCAAGCAGGCATTCAAATACCCCCGGCTCTCCGCCGCAATCGTCGCCACCTGCCCCAAGTCGTACTCCTTGGCACCAATCACTTCCAAATTAGCCGCCACGTCTAGGCCCGATTCGTGCAGCACCTGGACGTACCCGAACAAATCGATGTTGCCCCGCCCACACGCCTGCAACTCCGGCGCGCCCGGCCCGCCTTCTGCCACGGCGCAATCCCGGATATGCACGTGCTTGACCCGCGAGATAACCGCCGCCAGCGCCTCTACCGTATTCTCCCCCGCCCGATGAATGTGGCTCGGATCCATATCCACCCCAAACCCCGGCGAGTCGATCCGCTCCATCGCCCGCAACGTGGTCGGCGTATCGTAAATGCACTGCCCCACGTGCGCCTTGGCGCACAGCGTCACGCCGTGTTCGTGCGCCCTATCGGCCATCTTGGCCAGCAGCGCAACTTGCCGGTCGAAATCTTCCTCCACATCGCTTTTGCCCCCCGGGCCGACGTTGACGACGGGAATGCCAATCTCAGCACCAGCCGCAAACGCCAGCATCAGCCGCTCTTCGTCGAGCGCGGCTTCCTCCATAGCCAGCAATTTTAGCTCGTATTTTTCCGCTAGCTCTTTGATTTGGTTGGCCTGCGCCTGCCAGTTGTCCAACTCCAAGTGCTCGCACATGCCCTTGATCGCCGCCAGCTCGACGCCGTCGTAGCCAGCAAGGTGGATATGGCGCATCGCCGTTTCCAGATCAAATCCTGCAAAGAGTACCGAATTAGCCCCTAATTGAATCATTTTAGCAGCTCCTCTTGAGTGATAAACAATTGATTTTACTGAATTACCGAGCGGTCATTATACACAGACGAAAAGGGGGCGTCAAGCAACGGAGCAGAGAATGACTGAAGGAGTTTAGCGGTCCGTTGACGTTTCCATCGCCACCTGCGCCCTGACCCCTCAACGCATCGCTAAAATTCCTTCGCTACATTCTGTACTCCACCGCTTGCCCGCTGCACATCCGTACAGTATATTTTTTGATTCGGTTCTCTGCCCCCTCGCGTCTACACGAAGTCATGGAAACACAAGATATCGTCGTCCGCGGTGCCCGCGTCCACAACCTCAAGAACCTCCACCTCACCCTCCCCAAAAACAAACTAATCTGCTTCACCGGCGTCTCCGGCTCGGGCAAATCCTCGCTGGCCTTTGACACCCTGTACGCCGAAGGACAGCGCCGCTACGTCACCTCGCTGTCGGCGTACGCGCGCCAGTTTTTGGGCCAAATGGAAAAGCCCGACGTCGATCAAATCACCGGCCTGTCCCCCACCATCTCCATCGCCCAGAAAACCGCCGGCCAAAGCCCCCGTTCCACCGTCGGCACCATCACGGAAATATACGACTACTTGCGCGTGCTCTTCGCCCGCGTCGGCACCCCACACTGCACCGAGTGCGGCGAGCCGATCGGCGCACAGACCCGCGCGCAGATCGCCGCCCGCATCCGCGCCCTGCCAGTCAACTCGCGCCTGCACATCCTTGCCCCAGTCGTCCAAGAGCGCAAAGGCGAATACCACGAACTGTTTGCCGACCTGCAAAAGGCCGGCTACATCCGCGTGCGCGTCGATGGCCAAATTTTCACCCTCGACCAAGCCCCCGAACTCGACCGCTACAGCCGCCACAACATTGAAGTCGTGGTCGATCGCTTGATCCTCCGCGAGGGGGAAAACCGCCGCTTGGAAGAGGCCATTGACAACGCTCTGCGCCTCGGACAGGGCACCTTTATCGTCGCCCGCGAAGGAGCCGACGACTTCCTGCTCAGCGACCGCTTCGACTGCACGGCCTGCGGTATCTCCTACCAAGAGCCAACGCCGCAGATGTTTTCCTTCAACAATCCCCAAGGCATGTGCCCGGACTGCCACGGCCTCGGCACGCAAGTGCTAATGAGCGAGCGCCTGATGGTGCCCGACCCAGCCAAGACCCTGCGCACCGGTGCGCTCGCGCCGCTCGGCGAACTAGGCAGCAATCGCTGGCGCTTACATCTATACGAAGGCGCGGCCGAGCACCTAGGCTTTGATCTCGACACGCCGTGGGGTGAACTCGTAGCCGAGCAGAAGCACGGCTTCCTCTACGGCCTCGGCGACAAAAAAATCACCTTTACGTACACCAACCTTCGTGGCTCAAGTTGGTCGCACAACGACAAATACGAAGGCGTTATCCCATTTCTCGAAGAAAAGTTTCGCGGGGCCAAGGAGAAACAGCGCCGCGAATTAGAGCAATACATGGGCGTGCAGCACTGTGAGCGGTGCGACGGCGGCCGCCTGCGGCCAGAGTCCCTCGCCGTCAAAATAGACGGACGCAACGTCCCGCAGCTAACCGCCATCCCCATTGAAGAAGCGCGCGACTTCTTCCGCGCCGTGGCCTTTGAAGACGCCAAGGCCCTCATCGCCGAAGAGGCGCTCAAAGAAATCCGCGGTCGCTTGCAGCTCATGTGCGACATGGGCTTGGGCTATCTAACACTCGACCGAGGCGCGCACACCCTATCCGGCGGCGAGGCCCAGCGCATCCGCCTCGCCTCGCAGATTGGCTCCGGTTTAGTCGGCGTGCTGTACATCCTCGACGAGCCTTCCATTGGCCTGCACCACCGCGATAACCAGCGGCTGCTGGACACCCTCAAGCGCCTGCGCGACATCGGCAACACCGTCATCGTCGTCGAGCACGACGAAGAGACCATGCGCGAGGCCGATGTGGTCGTGGACTTTGGCCCCGGGGCGGGCGAGCGCGGCGGCAAGCTGGTCGCCTGCGGCCCGCCGAGCCACGTCGAGCACAACCCCCAATCCCTCACCGGGCGCTATCTTGCGGGCGAGGAAGCTATCCCGATCCCCAACCAACGCCGTAACGGCAACGGCAAGTGGCTGGTCGTCGAAGGGGCGCGCCAGCACAACCTCAAAGACATTGAGGCGCGCATTCCCCTCGGGCTGTTCACCTGCGTCACCGGCGTCTCCGGCTCGGGCAAAAGCTCGCTGATCAACGACATCGTCTTCAAACAGCTCGACTGCGTCCTCCACCGCGCCCTGCACGAGCCGGGTGCACACGCGGCGATCCAAGGGGTGGAGCACCTCGACAAAGTCATCCGCATCGACCAGAAGCCCATCGGCCGCACGCCCCGCTCCAACCCGGCCACGTACACTGACGCGTTCACGCCCATCCGCCAGCTCTTTGCCAAGCTGCCCGAGGCCCGCCTGCGAGGCTATAAACCGGGCCGTTTTTCCTTTAACGTCAAAGGCGGACGCTGCGAAGCCTGCGCGGGCAATGGTGCCAACTTAGTAGAAATGGAGTTCCTCGCCGACATCTGGGTCACCTGCGAAGTCTGCGCGGGCCGCCGCTTCAATCGCCAGACCCAGACCATCAAATATAAAGGCCATTCAATCGCCGACGTGCTGGACATGGAAGTCGAGGAAGCGCTCAATCTTTTCGAGAACGTCGCCCCCGTGCGCCGCGTGCTCCAGACCCTGTACGACGTGGGCCTCGGCTACATCAAACTCGGCCAGCCCGCCCCCACTCTGTCCGGCGGCGAGGCCCAGCGCATTAAGCTGGCTAAGGAACTCTGCCGTCGCAGCACGGGCCGCACCCTCTACATCCTCGACGAGCCGACCACTGGCCTGCACTTTGCCGACGTGGATAAACTGCTGCGCATCCTCCACACCTTTGCCGACCAAGGCAACAGCGTCGTCGTCGTCGAACACAACATGGAGGTCATCAAAACTGCGGATTACATCCTCGACTTAGGCCCCGAAGGAGGCGAGGACGGCGGCTGGATCATCGCGGCCGGGCCGCCGGAAGCCGTGGCCCAAAACGAGCAGTCGCACACCGGCCACGCGCTCAAAGAGGCGCTCAAACCGCAGCGGGCTGCGCTACCAGCGGCAGCGACCAACGGTCATGGCGAGGGCAATGGCTGGATCCGCGAAATCGAGATCCTCGGCGCGCGCCAGCACAACTTGCGCAACATCGACGTCAAAATCCCCCGCGACCAGCTAACGGTCATCTCCGGCGTCTCCGGCTCGGGCAAATCCTCACTGGCCTTCGACACCCTGTACGCCGAAGGGCAGCGACGCTACGTGGAGTCGCTGTCGGCGTATGCGCGGCAGTTTCTCGAACAGATGCAAAAGCCCAAGGTCGAGCGCGTCTCCGGGCTGTCGCCGGCCATTGCCATCGAGCAGAAAGCGCCCAGCCGCAACCCCCGCTCCACGGTTGGCACGGTCACCGAAGTGTACGATTACATCCGCGCCCTGTACGCGGCCTTAGGCACCCAGTACTGCCCGCGCTGCCATGTGCCGGCCGGCACGCAGACGGCGCAGGAAATGGTCGAGCGCATCGCGCAGATGCCCGCTGGCCGCCGCATCCTCATCCTCGCGCCCATAGAGCCGCGCCAAAACGAGGGCTACGAAACCCTGTTGGCGCGCGCCCGCAGCGATGGCTTCCTCCGCGGCCGCATCGACGGCACAGTCCACGACCTGCGCGAAGAAATCCAACTAGAGCGCCGCCATCGCCACCGCATCGAACTCGTCGTCGATCGCCTCGCCGTCCGCGCCAGCGACCGCGGCCGCCTCACCGAATCCGTCGAGCGCGCCCTAGAGTTGGGAGGCGGCGAGCTAGTCGTAGCCTCGCCCGACGACGAGACCGAGGAACGCTTCAGCCGCCGCTATTCCTGCCCAGAGTGCGGCCGGGCCTTTTCGCCCCTGTCGCCGCAGTGCTTCTCCTTCAATCACCAGCAGGGCATGTGCCAAGTCTGCGAGGGGCTGGGGCTAGGGCAGGGCGTTGATCGCGAGCGGATCGTAGTGCCGCATCTCAGCGTGCGCGAGGGGGCCATTCGCGCTTGGGGGCCGGTGCAAGACCCGGCGTTTGACCGCCTGCTCTCCGTCGCGGGGGAATCCCTGGGCTTCAGCTTGGACGTGCCGTATGCCGCGCTCGCGCCCGAGGCCCGGCGCGCCTTACTATACGGCGCGCCCGAGCAGCAATTGACCGTGGACGACCTCGGCTTCCGCTACGCCGGCGTCCTGCCGCCCCTCGACGAGTACGCGAGCACCAGCAAGCGACACCGGCACCTCTTGGGCCAAGTCCCGTGCTCGGCGTGCGAAGGCAGCCGCCTGAATACCGACAGCCGCGCCGTGTACCTGCGCGACAAGAGCATCGTCCAAGTCGCCCGCCTACCCATCGCCGAGAGCTTGTCTTTCTTCCGCGATATGCACCTCCACGAGCGCGAGCGCGACATCGCCGGCGAGCTGTTGCAGGAAATTCGCACGCGCCTCGGCTTTTTAGACCGCGTCGGCCTCGGTTACATCGACTTGGAGCGCCGCGCCGCGACCCTGTCCGGCGGCGAGGCCCAGCGCATCCGCCTCGCCTCCCAGATCGGTTCCGGCCTCACTGGCGTGCTCTACCTGCTCGACGAGCCGACCATCGGCCTGCATCCGCGCGACAACGCCCGGCTGTTGGACGCCCTCAACTCCCTGAAGGACTTGGGCAACACCATCGTATTAGTCGAACACGACCGCGATACGCTCGAAGGAGCCGACCACATCGTCGATCTCGGCCCGGGCGCGGGCAGCGAGGGGGGCAACCTCGTCGCGGCCGGGGTGCCCAGCCAGCTCGGCAACGGCCGGCAGTCGCTCACCAGCGCGTACCTGCGCGGCGAGTTGCACATCCCGGTTCCGGCCAGCCGCCGCAAAAGCCGCCGCGGGCAACTCGTGGTGCGCGGCGCGCGCCAGCACAACCTCAAAAATATCGACGTGCCCATCCCGCTCGGCCGCCTCGTGTGCGTTACCGGCGTCTCGGGGTCGGGCAAGTCCTCGCTGGTGGAAAGCGTGCTCTTCAACGCGCTGGCCAATGAGCTGCACAAGGCCAACCGCCCGGTCGGCGAGCACGACCAAATCGACGGGGTTGAGCACATCGACAAGGTCATCCACATCGACCAAACCCCCATCGGCCACTCCCCGCGCTCCACCCCAGCCACGGTCATGGGCGTCTTCGATCTGATGCGCCAACTCTACGCGGACCTGCCGGACGCCAAGGTCGCCGGTTTTGCAGCGGGGCGCTTCAGTTTCAACAAGCCTGGGGGCCGCTGCGAGGCCTGCGAGGGGCTGGGGCAGCGCTGCATTGAGATGCACTTCTTGCCCGATGTGTGGGTCGAATGCGACCACTGCCGCGGCCAGCGCTACACGCCCGAAGTGCTGCGGGTGCAGTTCAAGGGGCACTCGATTGCCGACGTGCTGCAGATGCGGGTGCGCGATGCGCTCGTTCTCTGCGAAAACATTCCCCGCATTCGCAAGCGCCTGCAAATCATGGAAGACGTGGGCTTGGGCTACATGTCCTTGGGACAGTCCTCTACCACCCTGTCCGGCGGCGAGGCCCAGCGTCTCAAGCTGGCCGCGGAATTGTGCCGCCCCGACACCGGGCAGACCCTCTATATCCTCGACGAGCCAACCACCGGCCTGCACTTGGCCGACATTGAGTGCCTGCTGGCCGTGCTTCACCGCCTCGTCGATGCCGGCAACACCATGGTCGTCATTGAGCACAACATGGATGTCATCAAGACTGCGGATCACCTCATTGACTTGGGACCGGAGGGCGGCGATCAAGGGGGGATGCTCGTCGCCGCGGGTGAGCCAGAAAAAGTAGCCCAGAGCCGGCAATCGCATACCGGGCGCATTCTCGCCGACGTGCTGCAGCGCGACAAAAAGGCGCAGCGAACATGAGCGAGTTGCACCTGCCCCAGCGTGCCTTTTTCGAGTTTTCCTTTCGCTGCCCTCGGCGGGAGAAACCGCCCAAAATTGACGGCAACTTGCGCGATTGGGACGACGCAGCGCGCGTACCCGACTTGATGGCCGTCGATGGCCACCAGCCCTTTGCCTCGGTCTATATGGCCTACGACGACAGCGGCCTGTACGTTGCCTGCGAGGTCAAGCGCAAGACGACCTACAAGCTCAATCCGCTCCAACCCGCTACCGGCGACAGCCTCGAACTTTTCATCGACACCCGCGACGTCAAGGAGCACCGCGCCAACCGCTTCTGCCACCGATTTTACGTCTTGCCCGGCGGCAGCGGCAAGGATGGTAAGCAACCCATCGCCCGCCAAACCTCCATTGAGGACGCCCGCGAACAGGCTCCGCCCTGCCCGGAAGACTCGATTGAGACGGGCCTGCGCCGGCTTAAGCGGAGTTATCAGCTAGAGATCAAACTGCCGACCGCGGGTCTCAATGGTTTTGCGCCGAGGGAGTTCAGCCGGGTGGGGTTTGCGTACCTGTTGCACGATGCACAGCACGGCACCCAGTCTTGGTCGTCCATCTCGGACATGGGCGTAGAGCGCGATCCGAGCACTTGGGGCACGGCCGAACTAGTGGACTAGGTTTTTACCCATGCTAAGAAGGTGTAGTTGACGCGCTAGGCGTCGTCTTGGAAGTTCTAACGAGTAGTGAGGAAAAGGGACTCTTGCAATAAGGAACGGACATGGGAGCCACGCACGTCACCGTAACTATTCGCAACCCGGCTGAGCCGCACCGCACTTGGGAAGGGCTGTTTCTGGTCGATACTGGTGCGACGGATTGCCTCGTCCCAAGGCAGCACCTCGCAGCCATCGGTCTTGAGCCGCAAGGACAGCGGACATACGAGTTGGCCAATGGAACCGAACTCAAGCTCGACATCGGGGTCGGGCAAATCGAATTCATGGGCGAGTTCGTCGGCGGCACGATTCTCTTCGGCAACGCGGACGCCGAGCCGCTGCTGGGGGTAACGGCCCTCGAATCCGTGGGCATTGAAGTGGATCCGCTCAATCAGCGACTGAAAAGACTGCCTGCGGTACGGCTTAAAAGGGCGGGTGCGGGAACCTGAAAAATAGGTAGCGGCTCCTTCGACTCTGCTTCGCTGCGTTCAGCATGACGCCGGGAATCAGCGAACCAGCACCTGTCATGCTGAGCACAGCGAAGTATCTCATACCGCTCTACTGTCGTGCATTTAACAGTTTATTTAATATAAATAGTTTATCCGCGCATTCACCTAAGACCTTTGCCAATGCCTAATTCCGCTGTAATCCACCGGGTTTTCGGGGTGGGGATTTTCGTGCTAACGCTGGGGATGTACGTGAAAACCCTCGCGCCAACCGTGTCGTTTTGGGACTGCGGCGAGTTCATCGCTACGTCCTATATCCTCGGCGTACCCCATCCTCCGGGCGCTCCTTTGTACGTGCTGTTGGGGCGGGTCTTCACTTTGTTCCCCTTCGGCGAAATCGCCATTCGCGTCAACTTCATGTCCGCGCTGACCTCCGCGCTGGCGATTTGGTGCGTCTATCTAACGACCGTCGCACTGGGGCGGCGCGCGTTGGGCGGCCAGCCTCTGCAACCGCTGGGCGACGCCCGCGACATCGGCGTCCTCGCCGGTGGAGCTGTGGCCGCGCTGACATTGGCGTTTTCCTACACTCAGTGGTACAACGCCTCCGAAGCCGAGGTGTACGGCTACTCCATCTTGTTTACGTGTCTGGGGCTGTGGCTGATTTTCTACTGGGAAGGCAGCGGTGCCGGAGCGGCCAACGACCGCTGGCTGTTGGCGCTGGCGTATTTGTTCGGCCTCGGCGGCGGCGTGCATCTGTTGTGCCTGTTGACGATTCCATCGCTCATGCTGCTGGCGTGGTTTGCCGACCGCCAGTTGCAACGGCTGATCGTGCTGCTGGTCGGCTGGGGCGTGGTCAGCGGGCTAGGGCTGGTGATACTGGGTCCGGGGACAGGCTCGAATGGGGTGATGGTGCTGGGGCTGGCGGGGCTGCTGGCGTACCTGTATGGCCAAGACCGGCGGCTGTTCACCTTGCTGCTAGGCGTCCTCGTGCTGTTCGCGCTGGGCTATTCTACGTATGGTGCACTGTACATCCGCTCTGGCTTGAATCCAGCCATCGACGAAAACGATCCAGAGACCTGGTTGGCGTTTCTCAAGTTCCTCAACCGCGAGCAATACGGCACCGAGAGCATGCTTACTACCATGCTGACGGCGCGGGCGAGCCGCACCTATCAGTTCTGGGATCAGCAGATGAAGTACTTCTTTCAGCAGTTTCCCTTTCCGCTTTTGGAGCGGGTCGAGGTATTCCGCAAGGCCACCATAAATATGCCGGATCCAGTGTCCATTTCGCTGGTGCCGTACGGGCTGGGGCTGTGGGGGCTGTGGTGGCATGGGCGGCGGGACTGGCGGCGGTTCGGGGGCGTGTTGCTGCTGTTCTTGGTGATGGGGTTTGGGCTGTCGCTGTACCTGAACATGCCCGACCCGCAGCCGCGCGAGCGACACTACGTGTTCGGCGGGATGTACTTGGCATTCGCGCTGTGGATCGGGTTGGGCTGGTTGGGCATAGTCGAGGCAGTGCGGCAGCAGTGGGGAAAGCATCGGGAGATCGTGCTAGCGGTGGCCGCGGCTGGGTTGCTGCTGCCGGCCGGGGTGGCCGCGCGGCTCTATCACGTGCAAGACCGCACCGGCGACTATATCGCCTATGATTACGCGTACAACATGCTGACAAGCTGCGAGGAAGGCTCCATCCTGTTCACCAACGGGGACAACGACACCTTTCCGCTGTGGTTCTTGCAAGAAGTAGAAGGATTGCGGCGCGATGTGCGGGTGGTCAACTTGAGCCTGTTGAACACCAACTGGTACATCAAGCAACTGCGCGACCGCGAGCCGCGCATCGACATCCGCTACACCGACGACTTCATAGACTCAGTGCTGACCGACACGCAGATGGTCGATTTCTACAAGCGCTACTGGCCCGAGCCCAAGGTGCCGCCGGAGCTAAAGAAACTGGGAATCGACGTGGAAGTGAGCGCGCCTCCTGAGTACCCGATTCTCCGCGTCCAAGACGTCATGGTCATCAAAATTCTGGCTTGGAACGAGTGGAAAAAACCCATCCACTTTGCCATCACTGTTCCCACCAGCAACCTGCTCAACCTCGACCCCTATTTGACCATGGTCGGCATGAGCGTAAAAGTCTCACCCGAGCCTACAGACGGCGTCGATGACGCGGCCCTAGAGCGCAATCTCCTCGAAAAGTATCGCTTCCGCGGCCTCAACGACCCATCCTTATACAAGGACGAAAACTCCGAGCGCCTCTTGGGCAACTACTGGGCTTGTGTCATGCAATTGGCCCGCAGCTACGAGGAGCAGGGGCGCACAGCCGAGGTGCCGCAACTCATGCAGTGGGCGCGGGACAACATCTACATGAGTTGGGAAAACCACTACGCGGCGGCCGATTACTTCAGCACCCTCGGCCAGCACGACATCGCAATCGATCACATCCACGACGCCGTTCAGTTCCTCATCGAGCGCGTGGGCGTTGAGCCAGCCGCCACCTACGACAATATCATCGCGCTGACCGGCGTGCTGATCCAAGAACCCTACTCGGCCTACGACCGCGCCGAGCCCCTCTATTACCAAGCCATTGCCCTCGCGCCGAAACGCTGGGAGGGCTACTACGAGTTGGCCGCCGCCCTCCAAGCCAAGGGCGATGTTGCCGGGGCACTGGCCATCCTCCAGCAGTACAAAGAGCAATACGGCGAGCGGCCGGAGTTGGTCGAGGCCGAGGGCATCCTCCGCCAATCCACCACTCCATGACCGAGGCCGTCACTGTCGTCATCCCGCACTACCGCGCAGACGTGCTCTACGACTGCGTGGCCTCGGTCTATGCACACAGCAATTATCCCGTCTGTGTGCTCGTCGTTGACGACGGCGGCAACGCGCCTAGCTTGCAGCGGGCCAAAGCCGCCTTTCCCGCGTTAGAGGTCTTGCCCAACGAGCGCAACTTAGGGTTTGCCGCGGCCTGCAACCGAGGCTTGGCAGCCGCCCACACCCGCTACGCCGTGCTGCTCAACGACGACACCCGCGTCGAGCCGAACTGGCTTGCTCCTCTCGTCGCCATGGCCGACAGCGATCCCCGAATCGCCGCCTGCCAGCCCAAGCTGCGCTCGGCCAGCGCGCCCGAGCATTTCGATTATGGAGGCGGAGCTGGCGGCTATATCGACGCCTTGGGCTACGCCTTTTGTCGAGGGCGGCTCTTCGACCGCTGCGAGCGCGACGAGGGCCAATACGACGCGTCCGTCCCGCTCTTTTGGGCCTGCGGCGCAGCCCTCTTTCTCCGCGTCGCCGCGGCCCGCCAGGTCGGGTTTTTCGACCCCGATTACTTCATGCACTTTGAGGAAATCGACTTGTGTTGGCGTCTCCAGCTCGCTGGCTACCAGATCCGCGCCGTGCCGCAAGCTGTGGTCTTTCACCACTCGGGCTTTTCTCAGCCTCCGGCCACCTTCCGCAAGACGTACTTCAACCACCGCAACAGCCTCATCACACTGTGCAAAAACGAGGGGTTGCGCCGCCTGCTGTGGCTACTGCCCTTGCGCCTATGGCTGGAAGTGGTGGCCGTGTTCTACTACCTTCGCCGAGGTCAGTGGTCTAGCGCCTTGGCCCCTTGTGCGGCCTTGCTTTGGTGCCTTGTGCATCCGCGCAACATCTATCGCCGTCGCCGCCAGAGTCAAGCCGTCCGCAGCGCAGCAGTCGCACGCGATGGCGTCTATGCGGGCAGCATCCTCTACCAGTACTTTGCCCGCCGCGTCCAGCGCGCCTCCGCGCTCGTGCCCGAGCCATGAGCCGCGTCGTCCTCGGCTGCGAACGCCTGCTTGCGGATGCCGACCTGATCCGCGGCAGACGCGTCGGCCTGATTACCAATCACTCAGGCGTCGATGCGCGTCTGCAATCCACAGCCGACCGACTACACCAATCCGATTTCTGTACGCTCGTCGCCTTGTACGGGCCGGAGCACGGAATTCGCGGTGCCGCGCAGGACGGCGAGCACATCGCCCATTCCACCGATGAGCGCACCGGCGTGCCAACCTACAGCCTCTATGGCCAAGTGCGCGCACCAGATGCCGCCATGCTCGCTGGCGTCGAGTTGATGCTCTTTGACATCCAAGACGTCGGCGCGCGCTTTTACACCTATCTCTACACTATGAGCCTGAGCATGGCCGCCTGCGCCCAAGCGGGCATTCCCTTTTTCGTCCTCGACCGTCCCAACCCCATTGGCGGCCAAGCCATCGCTGGGAACTGTCTCGACCCAGCGTTTGCCTCTTTCGTCGGTCAGTACCCAATTCCGGTGCGCTACGGCCTGAGCATCGGCGAACTCGCTCGGCTCTTCAATGAGGAATACGGAATCGGCGCAGAACTACACATCGTCGCCATGGAGGGCTGGCAACGCTCCTTTTACTGGGAGGACACCGGCCTGCCGTGGGTGCCGCCGTCGCCCAATATGCCCAGCCCAGAGACGGCAGTGATCTATCCGGGAACCTGCTTCTTTGAGGGGACCAATGTGTCTGAAGGACGGGGGACGGCCAAGCCTTTTGAGCAGTTTGGCGCGCCGTTTATCGACGGGGCGCGCCTAGCCGATGCGCTTAATAGCCGCGCGCTGCCCGGGGTGGGCTTCCGCCCGGTGTTTTTCCAGCCGACGGCCAGCAAGTACGCGGGCGAGACCTGCGAGGGCGTCCACGTCCACGTCCTCGATCGCGCAGCTTTTGAGCCGGTCGGCGTTGGCTTTGAGGCGCTCGCGGCCGTGCGTCGGCTCCATCCGCGCGAATTCGCCTGGCGCGTGCCAGCCGGCGGCATCCACAACTTCGACCGCCTCGCCGGCACCGACCAGATCCGCCGCGCACTCGACGCGGGCGCAGAAGTTTCCGAGTTGCTAGCCGCTTGGGCCGAGGCGTGCCAAGCCTTTGACGCTGTTCGCCGCCGCTACTTGGTGTATCCTTAGGTTGTCTCGCCGTTCGATCTTTGTTATCGTTCACATCGGCACTCGCTACACCTGATACCTGTCATGCCTGCACCGCTCCAAATCGGCACCCTGTTGGTCGCCACTCCCGCACTCGAATCGCTCGCCTTCGACCGCGCGGTCGTGCTCATTACTCACTATAGCGAAACAGACATCACGATGGGCTTGGTGATCAACCAGCCCCTCGGCAAGCGGATCCGGCGCTATGCGACTGATTCCCTGCAACAACTCACAGGCGGCGAAGATGCGTGTGCAGAGTTAGGGCGGATATTCTATCAGGGGGGGCCAGTGCATCAGCGCTATCTTTTCTTTTTGCACCGACTCGACGGCTTAGTCGAAGGGGGGACGAAAATCCTCGACGGCCTCTATTTGGGTGGCGACCTCGATACCAAGTACGCTGAGGCCGATATCCTCCGACCCGACGCGCCGCGGCTGCGGTTCTACTTGGGCTATGCTGGCTGGGAGCCAGGCCAACTCGAATCCGAGATTAGTGCCGGCACTTGGTTTTTGGCCCCAGGCCAACCCGAGATAGTCCTCGCGTCCACGCCCGAAACCATGTGGCAAACCGTGATGTATTCCTTGGGGGGCAAATATCGCCCCATCTCCGTGTTCCCCAAAGACCCGTCCGTCAACTGATCAACACACCATGCCCCGCTTGGCGCGGATGCCGTGCGCGGGCGGATCGTCGCCGATCCAGCGGTCGTCTATTGGCTCGAGGGACCGCTGGTAGCGCGTATCGGAAGACAGGCGAATGCGGTCCGTTTGGTTGTCTGAACTGGCGTGCAACAGGTACATGCAGAAGACCAGCAAATCTCCCATCTGGTACTCGGCCGTCAGCCAGCGACCCTGTAGCTCCTCGCGCACGGCAATCGCGTCGTGCGAGTAGGCCCCGGACGAGTTCCAGCGAATTTGCGCGCGTTCTTCTTGGGTCAGTTCGCGGTCCTGCTGCTGAGCAGCCGTGACGATTTGGCGCGCGGTGGGGCCATCGTTTTCGCAAAACGCATCCACATCGGTCTGGCCGTAGCCTTGTTTCAGGGCTTCGTTCTTGTGCGACCCCTCTAACACCATCAGCCCCCCCATCTCGTAGGGCACGTCGCTGAAGGGCGTCCACGACGTATAGAGTGCCTTGGTTCCCCGGCCCATATAGACAATGTCGCAATGCGGAGTCGTCGCCGTATGCGTACCCGGCTGTTTAGCGCGGAACCAAGTGTAGTCGTAATGCCGGACAGGCCCGCCTAAGAAGAATTCGTAAAAGTCCATCATCGGGCCATTGTGGAGGACCTTGTCCAGCGGCGGGTTGTTGCGCGCTAAAACGGGCATAAAAGGGCCTGTGGCCGCCGGATTGATCTTCTTGCCCGTGGCCACTACGCCCTCCATCGGCGGCCGCGTCGGGTCTAGCACCCCAGCCTTGAAGAGGCGATCGCACAATTCGGCCCGCGCCGCCAACACCTCGCGCCGATCCAAGTACCCCGGCAAAAACAAATATCCGTCTTCTTCCATCCGCTCCCAGAGCGCGTCTCGATCATTAATTACATCATCCGAGCGGCGGAGTTCGCCCACCTGATCCATGGCGACCGGCTTGCCGCTATACGTGAGTTGAGGTATAGTTGCCGTAGGCATAGCTCGTCCTTTCTATCTCTAAAATTACGCTACTGGTCCCCCTAAGCAAACACTCGTTGACTGAAAGGACGAAATAACGTCCCCTCTTTGTTCGCATGGGCGGAGCAACATCTTGATTGACCTAACGTGCCTTAATTATTACATTTAGACCCATCCCCAATAATCCCTATTAGCTTTTTGAGCGAGAGAAATAATGTACATTCGTTCGCTATGCGTTGCCGTATGTTTATTCTGCGTACCGTTGCAAGCTGTCGACTTCGACCCCGGCTCGAAACCGCCGTATGCCGCTGCCCTCTTGCTCGAAGCCGAAAGCGGGACCGTCCTTTTTGCCCATCATCCAGATAGACAGCGCTCACCAGCCAGCACCCAAAAGCTGGTGCTCAAACTCGTGGTTTTAGAATTGGCCAAAGCCGGCAAGGTCTCGCTAGAGGACTCGGTCTGGGTCTCCCGTCGCGCTGCGCGCACCGGCGGCTCTCAGGTCTTCTTGAAGCGAGGCGAGGTCTTTACGCTAAGGGAACTGATGGAGGCTGCGGCCATTTCCTCGGCTAACGATGCTTGCGTCGCCATTGCCGAGCACGTCAGCGGCTCGACCACCGGCTTTGTCAGGCTGATGAACGAGCGCGCCCAAAGCCTCGGGATGCATAAAACGCGCGTTGTCAATGTCCACGGCCTCGACAACACGCCACGCGGCAAGGGCAACCTAAGCACGGCCCACGACCTCTCCAAAGTCGCCCGCGAACTCATATTGGGCCACCCGGAGGCCTTGGAGTGGTCATCTACCCGCCGCAAACCCTTCCGCAACGGCAAGTTCACGCTTCGCGCCACCAACAAGCTGCTGGGGCGATTCCAAGGACTTGACGGGCTAAAAACCGGCTATACGCGGCGCGCTGGCTCCTGCCTCATTTCCACGGCTATGCGCCACGACATGCGCCTAATCTCCGTGATTTTGGGAGCCCCCTCCACGCGCGTCCGCAACCGGGAGACTCGCCGCCTGCTAACTTGGGGCTTTGAAAACTTCTCACGCGTGCCCATCGTCGAAACCGGCGAGCTGATGGGCAAAGTCGCGCTCAACTGGGGAATAGAGCCAGAGGTGCGCGTCTTGGCCCAAGACACCATAGTCGCCGTGCTTACCCCCGAACAGAAGGAACAGATCGTCCGCCACTTAGAGCTACCCGAGGAATTTCCAGCACCGGTCGCGGCCGGAACTGAACTGGGCAAGCTGCGAGTCTCGCTGGGCGACAGCCTACTGGCCGTGGTGCCCATCCACGCTGAAAAGAGCATCGGCCGCATGGGGCTGTGGGACAAGCTGATGACGTATTTTTAAGTGCGGCTACTTGTGGTACCGTCCGCCGCTTAAAATATCAAAGGACCGATACAAAGCTTCCAACACCAGCAAGCGCGCTAGCTGGTGGGAAAAAGTCAGCGGCGACAGCGACCACCGCTCTTGTATTTGAGATTCTACCCCCGTCGGCATTCCCTCGGCTCCTCCTATTACCAACACTAGATGCGAGCGGCCTTGGTTCATGAGCCGCTGGAGCCGTTTCGCCAACTGCTCAGAAGTAAACTGTTCTCCTTCCACGTACAGCCCGACGACATACGTCCCTTTCAACAGCCGATCCGATAGGCCGCCCTGCGCCTTGCCTGGGCACAACGCGACCCGTGCCTGCCGCGAGAGCCGCTTAATATACTCCTGCTCGGCAGCTTCTAGTACTGAGTTGCGGTGTTTCTCGTAGGAGACAATGCTGATCTGCATCGGCATTAGTAGTGATCTGGCGCAATCGACAAGGCCCGGTTCTCCAGCGGCAAGGCCACTCGCGCCCCACCCTGCCGATGCGACTCGACGATGGCGAAAATTAGCTCTTGGCTGCGACAGGCGAGCGTTAGATTGCCTTGAGTATCGCCGTCCTCGTCGATTGCCCGGACGATGTCCTCCATCCCGCGCAGCGTACCGCTCTCAATGACAGCTTCGGGCGCATCCACCGGGCGCAACTCGCCGTGCTCGTCTTTCTTGCGCAGGCTATAGCCCATCCCATTGCTCAGGGTGCGCAGCGTGCCCTCGGTGCCGCTGATCTCGAATTCCCAGCCGGGCGCGCCTACTAAGTACGAGTGAATCCCGTTTTTGAACTGTACGTATCCATTGCTGATTCTCGGATCTATAGTCAGCCGGTCGCCCTCCCAATCCGCGGCCTCTGCCTGTACCGTCCCCTGCGCGAATTCCGCCTCCGAGTCCAGCGCGAAAAAGAGCATCATGTCCGCCGCGTGTGTGTGCCCCCATTGAGCCACGCTGATCCCGCAGTTTGCCACAACCGCTTGCACCTCGCCGATGTCGCCGCGCTCGATCATGGCGCGCGCATCGCGGTAGAGCGCGGCATAACGCCGCTGCGTGCCGTAGTTAAATTTGACGCCCCGCGGCATGCAGGCTTGCAGCATGGCGTCCATCTCGTGCACGGCGTTGCACAGCGACTTCTCGCAGTAGATGCCTTTGACGCCAGCTTCGGCCGCGAAAATCACCTGCTCGGCGTGCGGCCCCGGCCGGGTGGCAACGCTGACCACGTCGAGGTTTTCGCGCTCGATCATTTCCCTGTAATCGGCATAGGATCGCTGGGCTCCGTAGCGGTCGCGGATGCGTTCGGCCTTCTCCTCGATTGGGTCGCAGACGGCGACCAGCTCCATCCGCTCGCAGGCGACGATGGCCGCCGCGTGCGAATACGGCAAAAAGAGCTGGGCATTGGGGCCGCCTTTGACTTCGTCGTCAATGGTGGCACCCATGCGTCCGCAGCCGATGAGTCCAACTCGGTAGGTCGTGGGCATTTTCCTCTCCTTTTCGCGCAATCTTGACGCAGTTAGTATGCTGGGATATATTATTGACCCGTCTGCAATTAGACAACACGAGGGCGATTAGCTCAGCTGGCTAGAGCGCCTGCTTGACATGCAGGAGGTCACTAGTTCAAGTCTAGTATCGCCCACCATCTTCTAAGCCCCTGATTTTTCAGGGGCTTTCTTTTTATCCCATTGTTTTTGTTTCTCAGCGCACAGTTCAGGAGTTGTTGGGGCATACCAGTTCCAAAACGACGGAAGTATACACACATGTGAGCCGGAAGGAATTGGGGCGCATTCAGAGTCCTGCGGATTTGCTGGCAATTAAAAGGAAGGGAAAGAAAGACGATGGCTAATGTTCGCCTTGGTGATCAATACTTCAGATAATTTTTATAACTCATTGAGGAACAAATACTTATGCTAGCATAATTTTAAGATTATTGACAAATAAATGCTTGCGAATTCTACGGGGCTAGAAATCAGTCTTTGATGTACATCGTCTAACCCCCTACTTTGAGTGGGTTAGACGACGTACGTCGGGAATACAGTAGTTATCGGCAATAGAAAAGAGAGCATTGGCGTGAATCAATATCACGAAGCAAACAGAGAACGCCACAGCGGGCTTACCGAACCTTTTCGTTCCGATGATTGTCACATCCCACTAACAAACTCAAGTCGCTAATGCTGACGACCTGTGAGAGAAAGGGTTGCCTCATGACCGAAATGGAAAAATACCTCTTCGATGTCCACGGAGCGGGCCCATGGCGCTGATGACTGAGGAGCAGAGGTGGGCCTTCGAGCTCGACGGCTATATCCTCCTCCCGAGCCTGCTCGGTGCGCCGGCAGCGGCGCACGCCACACCCGCCGCTCTGGCTGAGCATCCAGACTTGCTTGCTGCGATTGATCAGCTAGCTGGCGGAGAGTTACCACTGTGGCACCGCGCTGCGTACGACGGTACCGAAGGGAAGGAACAGGAGTTCCACACGATCAAGTTTGAGCTGGACCGGCCGTCACGCCGCCTGATCAAAGAGGGGCAGTGGGCCAATGATCTGACGGTGGATGAGCAGCGCCGGCTGGGCTACGACACGACCAGCCGGCCCGACCGGGTGTGCGTCTGGGGGCTGCGCGCGCTGTGGGCCGTGGGCGACAGCTGCGTGGTGGTGTGCCCCGCGTCGCACAAGGCCAACGTCCAGCCGCCCCCGAGCATGGCGCGCGCCGAGGAGCTCGGGGCGACGGAGCGCGTGCAGCTCCGCGCCGGCGACTGTCTGCTCGCGGTTGCCACCACGCTGGTCGGCGCCGCCCCGGGCTCCTCGCTGCAGGAGTGCATCTTTTGCGACGACTCCCGCTACCCTGGGGGGGCCTTCGGCCACGGCGCGACGGGTGTGGATAGCTGGCTGGATGAGCTCACGCTGGCGCGCCGAGCGCTGGTGGCCGGCCCACCACGCGGCCTCGGCCACGACGGCCAGCCCCTCAGCAACGAGCAGCAGCTGGCGCCGTCGCTGCTGGGCGTCAACACGCGGCCTGACGCTCCGAACCACGAGGAGGTGTGGTTCTGGGACCTAAGAGGCTACCTGGTGCTGCCTGGCGTGATGGACCGCGAGTGGTTAGCGCAGTGCAATGCAGCGCTCGACTCGCCCTTCGCCGAAGCCAACCGTCGGCCGGTGGGCCTTTCGAGCAGTGTCGTGGGCGAGTACCCGGACTACGAGGGCTGTTCTCAGACTATTGCCCCGGCCCCGGGCACGCGCTGCACCGAAGAGCGCATCTCGCAGACCTGGATATCCCTCACCCTTCAGCGACGGCTTTCGACGCATGATCGACAATCCGCTCGTGAACGCGCGGCTGAAGTGGATGATCGACCCGGGCTTCGTCATGACGACGTGCTACACCATCGTCAGCCGCGACGGGGCGGCCGGCCAGCCCCTGCATGGCGGCTGGTTTTACGGCGCCGGCCCTACCTATCATTTCCGGGACGGACAGCCTCGTACGGAGCAGGTGAACATCGGCTGGCTGCTCCAAGACGTCGAGACGGCGACGGGCGATGGCGGACTGATGTTAGTCCCCGGAAGCCACAAAGCGCGGCTACCGCTGCCGCGCCCGAAGCAAACCAGTTGCGACCTGCCGCAGGTCAAGCATATGCAGGGGGTTGCCGGGACGGTGATCATGTACACGGGCACGACGACGCACGGCGTGCGCAGCTGGCGCAACCCCAATCGCGAGCGGCGCTTTGTCAACACCAAAGCGGGACCCAATATACGGCGGCCGGAGCGCGAGGCGGCGCAACCGAGTCCCTGATGACCTTTGGCGATCTATATCGCGAGAAGAGTATAGGAAATTCAAAAGCGTCCCCGCTGACGCCCCGGCAAAAGGATTACCGACGGCCTTATTCATCCACTCAAGAAAACGGCAAGCACCAAGTCTATAATCTACTACCGATAACACCCCATTTACGCTGCGGGGCATACGCCCCTTGGCCATCCGGCACCCCGCATACGCGGGGTCGTAAATAGTGAGCACGTTATACGAAAGTCTGCTCAGATCCACGGAGATTAGAATGAGGACATTCGGTCGAGGTGACCAGATTGTATGGCGCTCGCTGCCGGAAGGGAATGTCGGCTATGTCTTTCCTGCTACGATAGTCTGCGACGACGATGATGTGATCGGGCTGTTCCAGCACACGGGAAGCATCTGCAAAAAACGGACAGGGAAACGAGGTGGCCCAGGCGGAAGAAACATGCTTCCGGGTGGGTGGGACGGTGGCTACTCAGATAGAGAATGGACCGGCAGAAGCAATTTGCACCTCCACAAGATGGGATCCGGTCACACCGTTATTCGCTCGTGGGATCCGGATCAGCAACGCTTCGCGGGATGGTATGTAAACCTCGAAGCGGAGTGGGTTCGCACGCCCATCGGGTTCGATACTCGGGACCTGATTCTGGATGTGACAGTCGCTGACGATCTGTCCTCTTGGTGCCTAAAAGATGAGGACGAGCTCCAATGGGCTCAGGATGAAGGCATTGTATCTGCCGATGAGGCCTCATTTGCTAAGTCGGAGGCCAACACCGTCGGAGAAGCCCTCAAGAATCGCTCTTGGCCATTCTTCGAGGACTGGTCTTGGTGGCAACCAGATCCCGACTGGCCAGTCCCTCTTGTTCCATGCGACTGGGATAAACACTGACCATAGTGGTGGCAATCATATAATAGCAGCGTTCCCGGCTCCGGCCTTTCGGCCTTCGCCCAACCGCTGCGCGGTTCGGGAACGCGCGGACCGTTAGATGAAATAGGGAAAGTGAAGCAAATCCTTGCAGTATATCTCCATATTATCGAGCGCTACACTGCATTTTTGCCGTATAGTCACTAGCTAGCTTTGGAGACATGGATGGTTGGGATGATAGACTCAGAGGTCACCCTCGTCAGTGTCCACATTCCCAAAACGGGAGGGATGACGCTGCTGAGTATTTTACAGCAAGTGTATGTTGGTCACCTACAACTTGCCTACGAGGATGAGCGTGATACGATAGTCGAAAAACCACTCTGCTATCACGGACATGCTGTGCTGGATAAGTTTGCCAACAACTTGGCCGCATTGCCCAATGTGAAATGGATGACGTTTCTGCGCGACCCCCTTCGATCTGCGGTCTCGCTTTATCACTACGGTGT
Source organism: Candidatus Latescibacterota bacterium (assembly GCA_965116675.1). Taxonomy (GTDB): domain Bacteria; phylum Latescibacterota; class UBA2968; order UBA8231; family UBA8231. The sequence continues at coordinate 2,580,447 of OZ220721.1, read as the reverse complement.
TAAACATGGGACCATTCGCGAAATGGGGCTGGACCAGTGGCTCACAGGAACGGAGATGTTCTGCTGGCCCGATCCTCCCGCATACAACCACAACCGCTTCTCGAAATGGATCGGGCGTGCGAGAACCTCATGGGATCAGTTTGACCTCATCGGACTCACAGAGTACTTCGACGAATCGATCCAACTCGCTTCGGAAGTGCTTGGATGGCCTGATGTCGAATACACATCGCAGAACGTGGGGACGTACGGCGATCCCAATTTGAATGAATCGACTATCAATGTTTTTCGTCGGTTGAATTCAGATGACTACATAGTGTATAATAAAGCGGTAAGACGATTGCAGGGCCAATAAGACGCTGCACTGGACGAGGAATCCGCTGCGCTTCTATCCCCGCCGGTGAATGTGGAATATTCCGACGGGATGGCACTGGGACTCAGATCCGTTGGAAATCATAAATGGGAAAGAGGGTCTGTTCATCTTTATTTTTATGTCCCACGTCTTACCGCAGGGGGGTGGAACGCTTATTCTGGAGGGAGCCCATAAGCTCCTCTTGCGATATCATCGCCGGAGTGTAGTGGCTAAGGGAGGCCCCACAATACGTTCTTCAAAGCGCACCCATGGCTGGTGGATCTACGGAACAACACAGGACCGATGAACGAACGAGTTGCTCGTCTGATGGAGCAGAATGCAGAAATTGAGAATACAAAGGTTAGGGTTGTTGAACTTACGGGAGAGCCAGGCGATGCCGTGCTCTGCCATCCGCTGATCGTACACGCTCGGTCTCAGAACGCTTCAAAAGTGCCTAGGTTCATGTTGGCCAAGCGAATATGGCGCGAACAAGCCTAGGCTGGCATCATCGACCTGCATGATGATATCTTCGGCTAACAGCAGCACTTGTGGCTTGGGCCTGACGCCCCTCGACCTAACTTGCTTGCAGCAAGTTCACAAGTGCGCCAACCGTTAGCCGACATTGCCAAACACGACACGAGAAGATCTTCTAGGCAATATGCCAGAGTATTCTGAAACCAACTTGGACGAACTCATAAGAGAAGCCAACGAGCGAGCCCATCTTGGCCGGACGGAACGGCTCAGGTTCCTACTCTCTTTCCAGGATGACGATTACGCACCCGTTCCAGTGTTGGCCTATGAGTATTTCGAAGAGGCGAGGCTATGTTGGCTGATGGGTGCATTCGTCGCATCTATTGTGACGGCTCAACTAGCATTTGAGGAACTGATTCGCTCGCAATACCGGGCAGCAAAGGGAATCGGGGGCAAACTCGATCACGGGAAGAAGGTAGACGACGCCGGCTTTGCGGACCTAGTAAGGCAGGCCCGAGCCGATGCTTCGTTGACTCCGTCGGAAAGCGAAGATCTTGACCGATTGCGAAAACTGTATCGAAATCCTTATGTTCACCCCAAAGACACATCGAAGAGCAAAACTGTTAAGAGTGACTTTTTCCAGCAGGCGATGAAGATCCAAGCATCCCAGCTTGGTCAAGGTGACGTCTCGGAAGAGGCAAAAGATGCGATCGGGCTACTTCAAAGGATGTTCTTTCCACTTGCTCGTCGATTATGGGGCGTGGACTCTTCTGGAACATGAGGCAACGCCGGCTAACAACGTGCCCCCGGCTACGGCGAATTCGCGCCTTCACCCTACCGCTGTGCGGTTCGGGGCACGAAAACGTTAAATGAAATGGGCTGAGATGGCACAAGTCTCACTCAGGCCAATAGACAACCAGAACATCTACGAGTGCATTGCTTTAACCGTAGCTCGTGATCAGGAGGATTTCGTTGCCAGCAATGTGAAGTCACTAGCTGAGGCTTACGTAAATCCGACCCTTCACCCATTCGGAATTCATGATGCGTCGGCTCACTACGAGGAAAATCCGACCATGGTGGGGTTTACAATGTATGAAATCAAGCATTCTGTTGGGTTTATTCTGCGCTTAATGATTGACAAGGCGCACCAGGGCAAAGGCTATGGCAAGGCCGCGATGGTTGAAGTCATCCGGCGACTGAAACTACATCCGGAGGTCGAGATCATCGGCACGAGCCACCGACAAGAGAATGAGACTGCCGCAAAGCTATATGAGAGCTTGGGATTCACAGACTGGGATCATGAGTCGGCCAAGGACGACCCAGGTGAAAGGTATCTGATTCTATCACCCTAAGCCCACTTCATTTAACAGCACGTTTTGCGCCGCCCCGCCCTTCGGCAACGCCTCGACGAGCTCGGCGTTCGCAAACCGGCGTAACGTTACGCGAAAAGTGAGATCCTTGTGCATATCAGTTAGCACATCAAGAAAGTTACAGTATATCAGAGCGTAGATTTGGCGATCAGCAAGCAAGCATTTATAGAAGCCTCCAAGGCAAAGCCGACCTTTACTGCTGAGCAGGGAGCAGTGGCTTTTGCTAGACAGGGGCTAGGCTCGGTTATCGAATGGACTGAACTTGCAGCAAATTACACCAACTGTGTCTATAAGGCCGTGTGTTGCGACGGCAGCTATGTGATCAAGATCAAGTATCGAAAAGCCTTCTCGCTAGCGGTCGATTTCAATATTACCGCATTGTTACGCGATACAACCACTCTGCCCGTCCCGGAGATCAGTATATTATGCGAGGACACCGATGCGTTCGGATATCCTTATCTGATTTCTAGTCTGCTCCCCGGCACTCAAGGACGAGACTTTTTCGAGATGCCCAGTACTAGCGATGATCGGCGGTGTCGCCTGCTCAAAGAATTTGGCTCAGTGGTCGCTGCCATCAATGAACAGAGAGTATCCGACGGCCTTCTGCCCGTACAGGATGTGACCCACTGGCGAGAAGACATACGGAGAAAGCTCCTTTACAATCAGGACTTGGTCGCCGACCTGCCAGAAGATTGCCAAGCTAAGTTGCCCATTATCAAAGAGCTTCTAGACAAGATTGATGTCGTGCCGAATCCGAGTCCTCAAGGGCTTCTATGGGGAGATGCAACTATCCACAATCTTTTGGTTGATGATGATGGCCATATAGTCGGCATTTACGATTTTGAGAATGGAGCGACTGGCGACCTTCTACATGACCAACTGCATGTCGCAGCAGAGTTTACCCGAAAACCTCAAGAAATTTATGGTCGCGATCACTATCCGCAGGAGTTTTGGGCGGGGTATGCGGAGGCAGGTGGAGTGCGGATAGAACCAGATGAGACGTACCTTAAAGTCAGACAAGCCACCATGGGCGCTGGTTTGTGCTGGTTCTGGGAAGTGCTGGGAGCCTTTCACCCCAAAACGCCGCAATGGCTGGATGACTTGGAAAGTGGATTAAAAAGCCTTGTGGATTCCTGAGGTTCGGATGCGCATAAACGTGGAACTCCGTTAAGAGTCAAATGTCATTCTTCGCGTAACAAGCAGTTACAACTGCGGGCAACCCGCGCAGTGGGTTCGCAAACCGGCGTAACGTTATCTGCATGCGTTTTCGCCTGATTAGTCGAAGGGGTTACAGCTATGGAAACTTCCAAAATCGCCTTTGTGAGAGACCGGGATGGACTCTTTGATATCTTTACCATGAATGAGGACGGAACAGATCAGACCAATATCACGCGCACCCCGGATTACGAGAAAGACCACGTAAGCTGGTCTCCCGATGGCACGCGTATCGCCTACTGCGACCGACGCCATGGCAAGGGCGAAATTTACGTAATCAACGCCGATGGAAGCGAACCGAGGCGACTGACCCACAATTCGGCCCCTGACCTTCGTTCTCACTGGTCGCCCGACGGCCAGACGATCATTTTTTGCACGGATCGTCACGACAACGTCGAGATCTATGCCATGAACAGCGACGGTTCTAACCAGAGGAATTTGACCAATCATCCGGCGTATGAGTTGGAATCAACTTTTTCCCCAGATGGCTCCAAGATTGCCTTCACGACTGACCGCGATGGTAAGACGCAAATTTATGTGATGAAACCGGATGGAAGCGAGCAAAAACGGTTGCACATTTCTCAGGGCAACGATGAAGATCCTGCCTGGTCACCGGACGGCAAGTGGATCGCCTTTAAGTCGGACCGCGAGGGCAAAAGATCGCAACTCTACGTCATGAGAGCGGATGGGTCGGATCCTAGACGCCTCACCAACGTTGAGGGCGGCGGCGCTATGGAACCCTCATGGTCGCCAGATGGCTCGGCGATCAGCTTCACGGGCGACTGGGAAGGCCGCCAGCAAATCTACCGGATAGATATCGACGGAAAGAATTTGACTAATCTCTCTAATAGCTCGACGAAGGATTTTGCTGGTGATTGGGGACCAACGATCAAGATTTGAGCTTCGGCAAATGACAGAGTCGTTTGTTGATATGGGAAATCTCCGTCTGTGGACAATAGTGCAGGGGAGGGGAGTGCCGTTGGTGCTGTGTAGTGGTGGTCCTGGTTGCTGCGACTATCTTGAACCCCTTGCAGGAATGCTCGATGATCTATGTGAAGTGATTCGCTTCGATCACAGAGGATGTGGTCGGTCTGACAAGGCGGAGCCTTATACACTTGAAACCTGCCTTGAGGACTTGCACGCCATTCGTCATCACTACGGTGTCGATCGCTGGATCATGGTTGGCCACTCATTCGGGGCGGACCTATCGTTGGCCTATTCAATGCGATACCCCGAGCACATGCATGGCTTCATTTGTCTTTCAGGAGGTCGGGTACACAACGATCGGGACTGGCACCGAATCTACAGCGAGCGGCGTGATCAGGGGCTTGAGGCACCGCCAGAGCAGGCATATCCAGCGAATATGGAGGTGAACAAGCAGGTCAACGAGTCTTGGAAGGGATATATTAAACGCCCAGAGCTGTTTCGGGACTTGGCATCATTGACCGTACCTGGGCTCTTCGTGTATGGCAGACAGGATATCAGGCCGAGTTGGCCAGTCGAGCAACTTGCTCAACTGTTGCCGAACGCGCGTTTGGAGTTTCTTGAGAATGCCCATCACCAAATTTGGCTTGGGCACGAAGAATTGCTCCAAGGTTTCTTGAGGGAATTTGTAAAGAAATTTGCCCACAGCATATAACACGACCGTGCCCGGCTACGGGCCATACGGCCCTTCGCCCAACCGCTGCGCGGTTCGGGCATGGCGAAGACGTGAGAGGAAATAGGAAAAGTAAAATTAGATCCTTGTAGGATATCTCCAGTATATCACTAGTTATGCAACAAGAGAGTTGAGTAGCCTTTGCCATGAACGAAGTCCTGAGGGCCCTGGATCGCGAACAACTCAAGCGTGCTTTCAGCAATCACTTCGGATGCTCGATCGAAGAGATCAAAGTCCGAGAGTCGAGGCCGTTGCCCCCGAATCCTGGATTGTCTGGGGACAAACTGATCTGCGAAGTCTCGATGCGGTCAGGAGGAAGAACCTTGGCTCCGGTGGAGTGCTGTATCAAGCGGATGGTAACGCCCGACGGCCGCGAAGCCCATCTGTATCGATCGCTGCACGACTTGCAGTTCCCGTTGCCCGAGTTCTATGGGCACTATCTGGATGAGAAGGGCCGGGAGGTGCTGATCCTGGAGTATATCCCGCGTGTAGGGTACTCCTTTCGATCAGATGAGGAGACAACGGAGTGGCTTTCGCTCATGGCTCGATTCAACTCCATGCCACTGAGTGCCTTCGATGTTGATTCACTAAGGCAGCAGGATTGGGGAGTTTGGCTCATCGATGGGAAGGTTGAGACCGAGTTTGAAGAAGTGATACGGTGCGCGGCTGAATCCTTGATCGGCGACGAGTTGGCCGCGTTCTGCCAAGCTCAGGCGTCCAAGATCCGATCTCTTAGTGGCTTCGCCAGAAGACTTCACGCCGTGGTAATGGACATGCCTAAGGCGCTTTGCAACGAGGAGCTTCATCCGGGATGGCGATCAGACGGAACACTTGTGGCATTCGATCTGCACAGTACAAGACCGAGTCCTCGGTTCATGGACATCTCGAACTACATCGGCGCACCCGAGTCGGGATCATGGCTAGGGGCCCTGTCACCTCGGATGAAGTGGGCCCGCGTCTACGGCGAAGCGTTGGCAGTTGCGGGCGGCCCATCCGTCGACGCGGCGACCATTCTACACGAGTCACGTCTTGTTTGGATGGCATTCGCATTCCAACTCGCATGGTGCCTTCAGGTCGCTATCGACGGCAAGATCAACTGGTCGGAGGATCTAGAGAAGAACAAGCTGGGGGCGCGCAGAGGGATCCTGATGCGGCTTGCCTATTTAACAGAGGCTCAAGAATGGGCCCTGGTGTGAAGAGCCTCAGTGGAACATCTTCTGAGATCCAACGGAGGCAAACTGTATAACTACGGTGAACCATGGCAGACATCCTGGTGAGACTTGCTAGCAAGGCGGATGTCGAGTGGTGTGTAAAGACTGCCACATTTGACTCGAATCGATTTGCTAAGCAGATCTCCGGCATAAACGAAGTGATCGTCGCGGAATTGCAGGGTGAACTCGTGGGAGTGCTTCACCTATGCTTTTTGTGGCCAGGACATGATGGCGGAACCGCATTCATCAGCCTGATTAACGTATTGCATCAGCACCAGCGAAAAGGTATTGGGAAGGCTATGTTGGCGTTCGTAGAAGATGATCTGCGGCGCCGAGGCCACAGGATTCTGTTGAGTTCGTGCGTTGTGGATGAATACGAGCCGCAGACATGGCATAGACACATGGGGTTTTCTGAGTGCGGGTTTCTGGCAGGTTTCCCGTTTGAGGACGACCTGGGGGAGCTTTTCCTGTTCAAAGAGCTGGGGACGTAGGCCATCGCTCAACACAGCGTTTTGCGCTGCGGTACCTTTGGCACCTTGGCCTACGGCAACCGCTTCGCGGTTCGCAAACCGTGAAACGTTAGACAACACCCAATTTGAAAGGTCATCCGATCAATGCAGTTCTCCGAAATCCTGATCGCTTCGTACGAAAATCACGCACGTGAACGGGAATCGAGTGCTTCCAATGAATTCAAGGAGCAAGAGAAGCACGAGTTTCAGAAATATCTGAGAAGCGAGAGACGAAACACTATCCTTGAGCTTGGCTGTGGGCCAGGCCACGACGCACGATCCTTTCAGGAACAGGGTTTCCAAATTCTAGCTATCGACGCTGCTCCAACTATGGTACAATTAGCGAAGCAAAAAGGAGTCAACGCCAGGATTCTGGATTGTTATGACCTTGATCAGATGGTCGAAACGTTTGACGCCGTTTACTCCATGAATTGTCTTCTTCACATACCGCAGAATGATATTCTTCACATACTCGATTTGATCTCGGCTCGTCTCAATGAAGGCGGCTTGTTGTACCTTGGCTTATGGGGAGGCGAAGACTTTGAGGGTATCTGGGAGAAGGACCGATATGAGCCGAAACGATTTTTCTCTTTTCGGAAGACAGAGACTCTCTTGAGTGTCGTACATCAGTCGTTCGAGGTCGAGTATTTTCGAAGAATAGAGGCTCAAAAGGGTATGTTCTTCAATTCACTGATTAGTCGCAAGCGTTAGCCCGAGGTGGGCCTCGTCTAACACAGCAGTTCGCGCTGGGCGTATACGCGCCCTAGCCCTAGGGGCAGCCTGCTTCGCAGGTTCGCAAACCATGGGACGTTATGCGAAAGTGAGTTCGATTTTGTTTAGAACGGATCTCTTCCAAGCGCACTTGGAAAACTGGGAACTCATTCTACAGGAGCGAACCGTTGAAGCCATCGAACGGATCGCATCTGTTCCTGGCGTTGCGGGTGTGATTCTAGGGGGTAGCGTTGGGCGAGGAATGGCGTGGCCTATATCAGATATAGACCTCATTTACATTACTACCAGGGGGGCGGACAACAGTCTTGCAAAAAGAGTGGACGAGCTTGCGTTGTCCATCACAAGGGAGTGGGATCGAGACACGTGGCCGACGTCTGTTGACGCAGGTCGCCTCCATTTTACAGCCGACGAGGCAGACGACTTGCTCAAAGGCAAGCGTCACTTAGATGAGCTGATGGCCAACGAGAGGACTTTCCATGCGACCGACAAGAGCCACCTCGGTCAATCAGTTCACGCGTCTGAGGATTGCGATACTCCTGCATTTGTCGTGCTACTTTCCGATGGTCGATTCGACCCATCGGTTGTCCGGGCACGCCAAATCGAGCGAGTCAGACGTGTAACCAGTCTCGCTCAGCGAGTTCAGTCACATCTGGAGGCAGGTAGTCTGATTGAGGCAGGGATCTCTATACAGGAACTCGCGCGTGTGATAATCCCATATCTGATGGAAAGGTGGGGGCATGGAGATCGGTCCTTTGGCAGGGCTTTCACTCGTTTTTGCGCTCTAGCTCACGAGCATCAGGAAGAAGGAATTGCGAATCGCCTCATTCGACTGTTCTCTCTTACGACGAATGAGGTAGAAGCAAGGTACGCCAAGGCTCCCGCTAATGTTGTGGAGCGGCACATCACATCGTATCCATCCCGCCTGGCCGTGGGTGAGGAGATCACGAAGCTCGATGACAAACGCGATGTCCTGTATGCCTATACGTGGTATGCAGTTCGTACTGGTGAAACTGGTTCGTGGCTCCTCAATGAGGATCTACGCAAGTCTCAACTCAAGTTGGCACTGGATCAAACAGCATCCATATGGGCCGAGGTGGTCTCGAAGGAGCCGGATTGCATATCCAGCGAACTCACCTTCGCATAACACAAGCACCTACGGCTCCGGCCATCCGGCCTCCACCCAACCTGGCTTCGCTAGGTTCGTGGGTGCCGGACTGTTATACGTCTATACGTCTACGTCATAAAACAAAACGAGCGAGAAAATTCGTGGAGTATGATACATGGCTCTCCATTCTGCTCAATGATTGGCGTTGGCGAAACGTCCAATGAACCATCGCCTAGCTCCTACACCATTTACCGACGTCAATTTTGTCCTTGACCACTTCCGCTCGCAGCTTCAAGCACTCTTGGACAGCGAGCTCGTGGGCATCTATCTAGTCGGTTCTCTCGCCTTGGGCGATTTCAACCCGCGCAGCAGCGATATTGATTTTGTTGTCGTGACCTCTACAGAGATTGATCCTGATCGCTTCACTGCCTTGCAACATGTCCACGCCCAATTCGCTGCCAGCAACTCCCCTTGGGCCGAGAAGATTGAAGCGATCTATGTTCCTGCTTCTGCGCTTCGTCACAGCGCGACAAATACCTCGCACTATCCACAGATCGAAAAGGGAACGCCGCTGTTTCTAGCTCCACTCGAAAATGGATGGGTTTTCCAATGTCTCACCATCCGCGATCAGAGCGTGAGCATTATCGGACCCGATCCGCGAACACTGGTCGATCCAATTGAGACTCAGGAACTCCGCGCCGCAGCGACGAAGATTGTCGGTCGATGGATACAACAGGCAGCACACGACCCGACGTGGTTGCTATGGCTACGCCAAGCAGAAGCCCAAGTATTTGTAGTTCAAACTCTTTGTCGTTTGCGGTATTCGTTGGCAACAGGAACAGTCGCCTCCAAGCCCCGTGCAACTGAGTGGACTCGAAAGAATTATGGAGAACCTTGGGCCAATTTCATCGAGCAATCTCTTACCAAACATCACGGGTCAGGAAACATATCACAAGGCGAGGAGAACACGACGCTCGCCTTCCTGGCATTCATCCTTGAGGAGATTCAGCGTTCTGCTGACGCAATCAGATCACGAACCTAGAACGCAAGCTAACACGCCGCTGTGCGGCCCCAAGATCGGTGCAATTTTGAAAGTTGGTTTCAGGCGGCTAATTTTAAGACGGCTTCTTGGGAATAGTCTGATGAAGCAGAAACAACATGAGCCTAAGAAAGTGGCGATTTTGGCCTTTGCCGTGCTGGGTGGGATTGCAGGGTTTTGCAGCCATGGGGCGGCCCAAGAAAATTGGTGGCAGCTCGGAGGAGAGGGCGGCGTTTCCTGGACGAAAGTAGCGGATTTCAGCCTGATGACGGACGACTCGACCGCGGCCGGGGCGCTCCAGCCTCTCGAACTCAAGCCGGACGAGAACCTCTTGCCTCGGTTGGGACCCTGGCAGCCCTTCCGGTTCACCTTCGACCCGGTTTACCACCCGGGTCATCCGCGTTTGTGGCTGGGACACGGCAACTTTCTATTGAAGAGCCGCGACGAGAACCTCGGGAATTATGGCATTTTGTACCAGGCCAACCTCCTCGTCTTCGTCGATGGCGATCCCGCCACCTACGTCGAGCGCAGAGACGAGGTCGCCGACCCGCGCAGCCGCCCACCATCGGGGTCGTCTTTCTATTACACGATAGATATGGGCGCGCAGGTGCCGGTGGAGCGCTTTGTGTTCTACCCTCCCGAGGGGGTGAGCTCCGACAGCGACCAGCCCTTTCGTCCTAACTATGTCCTCAAATCATTCAGCCTGACAGCCCGCCAGGACGAGGGAGGTATAATGGAAGAGGAAATGGAGCAGGGCTTCAGATGGCGCGGGGCGGGCTTCTGCTGCCCGCTGGAAAATCAGCTAACCTACCGCGAAGCCAACCGCGACAGCGTCACCGAGGTCCGCTTCCCGCTGCAGAATTTGCGCTATTTGCGCCTGCTGGAAGTCCCCGACGGACTCACTTTGGACGGTCAGCCGATCGTCGTCCAGTCGGCTTATGCGGAGATAGAGGTCTACGGACGGGGTTTTGCGCCTACGGCGACCTGGGAGTCGCAGATAGTGGATCTGGGGCGGGAGGTCAACTTCGGGCGAGTGGTCTTTCAGGTGAGCAAGTGGCGCAAGGACGGGGAGCAGTTGGTCGCCCTCGCGGACGGTCCGGTTCGCGTCCAGGTGGAGATCAGAACGGGTCGCGACGACACTCCGACGGCTTACTTCGGCTTTGACGATCTGGGAGCCCACGTGGAGGTGACCAAGAAACAGTGGGAACGGCTGACTTCCTCCGTGCCGAGGGCGACCTTGATCAGTTCCATATCTAGACTGGAGGCGCGCGGCGCCACGGTGCCGACGGTGGGATTCCGCGGTCCGGTGGTCGAGGATCTGAAAAACTGGAGTTTCTGGTCGGTGCCACTCGAGAAGTCGGGGCAGCACCCGCGCCGGCCGTGGGGGCGCTACTTTCAACTGCGGGTGCAGCTAAAGACGGATGCGTTCTTTGACTTTGCCCGGCTGGATTCGCTGCAGATCGAGATCGCGCCGCTGTTGGCGGATCGGGTCGTGGGCGAAGTGGTCCTGGAGGAAGATCACCAGCCGCAGGGCGGGCGAGTACGCGTGCCGACGGGCGAGAAAAAGTCGTTCGTATACGATATTGGCGTTGAATTTTCCAGCGCGGATCGCACCGGCTTCGACGTCGTGCGGGTCACGACGCCGGCGGAAGCGGAGTTCGGCTGGCTGGAGATAGGTGAGCCCCTAAGCGCCGTGGAACCGGACAGCATCGCGAACGAGGGAAGCGGTTTTGTTGTATTTTTGCCCCGCCGCTTGAGTCCAGAGGGCGATCAGCGGCTGCGCATTGGGCTGGAAACGGTGCTCTACGACGAGGCCGGCGAGTTCGGAGGGGAGGTCTTCAACCGCGGGGAACAGAGCTTGTTGCAGCGGGTCGAAGGCGGTGATGTCAGCGGGGAGCTTGGTTCCAACCAACTGGTGGTGGTGGCGTCGGCCTCCTCGGCAAGGGGAGTTCTGGGGGATCTCGAGGTGGGGAGTCGCGCTTTTACCCCTCAGGGGGACGGCGTCAACGACCAGTTATCCATCCAGTATACCTTGTTCCGGGTGCAGCAGGCGTCCGAGGTAAAGGTCGGCATCTATGCCCTGGACGGACGGCGGGTATGGCAGGCGCAGCCAGAGGCTCAGGCCGCGGGGCGCCATACGGCCCGCTGGGACGGTCGGGATGGAGCCGGACAGCTAGTCGGCCCTGGCATCTATCTGGCGCGGGTGGAAGTAGAGACGGATAAAGGCAGTGAAATCCGCCTGCAACCCGTCGCTGTAGCATACTGAACGGGGAGTCGGTCAACACTAGTTAATCCGTGTGTATCGTCCCGCCGGGATTTCAATAGACGATCGACACCATTCGGCTGACGCTCTGGCTGCGGGCGTCGCTTTCCACTTTGAGCCGTAGAAAGTAGTGGCCGGGCGGCACTAGGTCGCCCGATTGGTCTCGCCCGTCCCAGACCAGTTCTTGGGCACCGGCCAGCGCTCGTGCCGAGATCTGGCGCACCCGACGGCCGGCCAAGTCGAAAAGCTCCAGTTTCAGCGGTCTGTGCTCCAGCACGTTGATCAGGTTCAGGCTGATGAAGAGGCGGTCACTTATGCCGTCGCCATTGGGTGTGAGCACTCTGGGGTACACGGAGAGATGGGCTAAGAGGGCGCGGTCCAGGGGCAACTCGACGATATTGGTACTGCTTTCGACCTGTGGGTTGGCATCACCTGGTTCGACCCGCTGGCGCACATCCGGGCCCAACTCGCTGTCTTCGAGAAAGAGGTCAAAACGCGTGGCCTGCAGGAAAGCGGCGGCCTCAAAGCGCATCTCCACCAGTTCGCCGCTCTGCACCCGGCGGGGGAACTGCAAAAGGAAGCCGGCGCTGTCCTCTCGCGCTTGGACCTCGATGGGCGCGCCATCGAGGCGGGTGTCGATAAAGCGCAGGGGCGTGGAGGCCTCTAGGGCCAGCCGGTCAAAGCCTGCGCGAGTAGCAGGGGCGCGCAGCCAGTAGGAAAAGGTCACCACGGTGCCCGGCTCGACCTGGAAGGGGTAAATCTCGGCGCTGACGCGTTCGGCGATGGGATCGGCGAAGTCTAGGCTCACCCAGTCCAGGGAGGGTGCCCGCAGGGGGGAGTCGCTCACCAGACGCGCGTCGAGCTGGACGAAGCGCCTGAGCGAGGGCGAGAGGAAGGTCTGGCCGGAGGCCGCGTAGATATTGCTCCAGGGACTCCAGTCGCCGCCGGGCGCAGAGGTAGTATCGATGGGGCCGCGGAAAGAGGGAATGAGCTTGTCCCACCTCCTTGCGGTGACTTCTTTGAGATTCTTGTCGTAGTAGGTGAAATTCTGCTCCAGTTCGTTGCCCGAGCGGCTGCGCAGTTCGAGCCTGGTGCCGACGGGCACATCGGCAGCCCAGCGGAGGGCGTTGACATTCTTCCGGCCCCCAAGGTCGAGGATGGGGGAATCGAAGCGCACCTCGCGCGGAAAGCCCTCGCTGAAGACCATGATCTCCGCAGTGTGGCCACTGGAGTAGCAATCGGGCGCGCTAGTGCCGGATGCGGTGGTACAACTGGCGTCCCAAGTCTTGAAGAGGATGCGCAGGAAACGCGTGGGGATGGGGGCGAAGTGGTGCGCGACCATGCCCTGGCGCCGGGTGGCACGCGGCAGGACGCCGGAAAAGTGCTTGGTCCAGTGCAGCGAGCCGTCCGCGGCCAGCGAGCCGTCCGAGGTCATCATCTCGTGGAAGTTCATACTGAAATGCCGCCCGCGATCGATATGGCCGATGTGGTGCACCTGGTCAACCCAGTAGACGGCGCCCAGATCCAGGATGATCCAGGCCCAGACATCGTTGGAGGCGCGCGGGACTCGGCCGCTGCGCCACCAGGTGTTGATCCGGCCGTCGATCAGCAGCAGGGCATTGGTCAGCGTCGCTTCGACGAAATCTGTGCCGCCGGTGCCGATGATGATCTCGACGGCTCCGCCCCGCTCGCGCAAGTCCGAGACTAGGTTGTCGCCGAGGGCTTCCACTTCGATTTCGACCAGCCGCGCATCGGGCGCGGCCTTGAGCGCTTCGAGACGCACAAACTGGATCGGCGTGGGGGGAATGGCGGGAATGGCGAAGTCGACGCGGTGGGCGCTGTTTGCGCCGAAGCGCTCGGCGATGCGGTAGGTCAGGGTGCCGGGGACCGGGACATCGGCTACGTCGATGAACTGTTCTCCGGTGGACAGCAGCAGGTTGAAAATCTCAAAAGGGGGTGCAGCGCCGTCGAAGACCAGGGAGACGCGGCTGGCCGGGACGCCGCGGCCCAGATCTACCTCAATCCAGCCCGTCTCTTCGAGGTCGCCCGAGGCGGGCTGCCAGCCGGTCGCAGGGTCGCCGTCGAAGACCAGGGCCGCAGTGGCGCGGTTGGACCCGACGTCGCGGAGGCCGCCGCCATGGTCTAGGGCATTGAGTGCGGCATTGATGTTTTTGCGAACCGCCAAAGGGCGGACGACCCCCTGAGGCGTCAGTTCGACGATCCCCAAGGGCAGGGTCCACTGGCGCCACTGGGCGGCGTTGTCGAAGCGCAATTCCTCGGAATTGAGCGGAGCGGCCGCAACGAGCGCCAGCACGGCGCAGCGCAGATGTTTGGGTTTCATCAAGGCCGATCCTTTGCGTTAGGAGGCCATCCGGGAAAATAATAGACAGCCTGGTTGTCTAAACCGCCTTGTCGAAACACCCTCTGTTGCCCTCATTATACGCCCTCTGCGCTCGGGAGGCAATATTTGCGTCCAGCCACTGGGCGACTGAAAGGACCTTGTGATTATGAATATCCTAGTTTTGATGTGCGATCATCACCGATTCGATGCACTCAGTTGTCTGGGGAATCCGCTTGCGCACACGCCGAATCTCGACCGGCTGGCCGAGCGGTCCGTGCGATTTGAGAACTGTTACAGCCAGTCTCCGGTCTGCGCCCCCGCCAGACATAGCCTAGCCACCGGACGCTACGCCCACGCCCAGGGCGTGATCACCAACCGCCACCAGCCGCATCCGGGCATGCATACGATCGCCCACGCCCTGCAGCCGCTCGGGTATCGGCGTTTCCATCTCGGGCATATGCACTGGACGGATCGGGAGATGGACAACGGATACGAGCCCGAGATCACCGCGGCGATGTGGCGTGAAACGATGCCCGACGACGTGCTTGAACGCTACGATTGGGAGAATGACGGGCGAACGCGCCGGACAACAGCAGGCCCCAGCCCGCGGACCCGGGAGCAATACTGGGGGTATCACGTCGCGACGGAGTCGATACGGCAGATCGAAGAGGCCGTGGCCAATGGCGAAAACTTCCTGAGTTGGACGTCGTTTACCGAGCCGCATCCTCCGTTCTTCCCGCCGAAAGACATCTACGGGCAGATCGACCAATCGCGGATCGTCCTGCCCGAGCACCCACCTCGGGATGCGCCCCCCCCGCACGATCGCATTCGCCGGATGCAACGGGAGTGGGCGCATCTGACCGAGGTTGAGATTCGTCAGATGATGGCCGGGTACTACGGTATGGTCCATCTCGTCGACAGCTACTGCGGCATGGTCCTCGACGCCCTCGACCGGCTTGGGATTGGCGAGGAGACGGTCGTGATCTGGACAGCCGATCACGGGGATCAGCAGTGGGAACACGCAATGTTCCTGAAATTCAACATGCGGGAGGCCTCCGTACACGTCCCGCTCCTTATCGACGTGCCGGGTGTTGCCGCGGGCACCCGCTCCGAACTCACTGAACATATCGATCTGTTCCCGACTATCTGCGATCTGCTTGGTGCCACTGTCCCCGACAGCGTCCAAGGTCGTTCCCTTCTTCCGAGTATCCGCGAAGGCACCCCTAGACTAAGCTGGCGGGACGCCGTGTTCAGTCAGATCGGGGATATCAAGATGATCCGGACCGAGAGCGAGAAGCTGAATGTCTATGGAGACGAGTCAGGAGAGTACTATAACTTGAGCGCGGATCCGCGGGAGTTCCAGAACCTGATTGGCGATGGCGGGAGCGCGGACCGCGTCACAGCACTTCGAGCTCGACTCGACCGGTGGCAGTCGGATACGGCGGTGGAAGGTGCGAAGGAACGCATTGTCGGCAAGACCATTGCATAACAGGGAGCAGCGTTAGGCGCGGTAACTGCTGTGTAGGACGGCGGCCCGGGCGCGATCTGGCTTCGGGCGCGGGCATTGGGCGCTAGGAGCTCACAGTTTGCTCGAGGGCCATGCAAAAGGGCGCCGGCCGTCGTGCCCGTACGTGAAGAGCGCTGTCCGCCTTGGTGACTCAGCCTCCCAGCGGTACGCCCCGTGACAGACTGTCCCGCCCAAAAAGAAGAGAACAGACCCGCGACTCATTGGGATGTGGCGGATTGGCGCGCGCTCGTTGCAGGTCCGCACCGAATGCGGCAAGGGATAGCACGATTTGTGACTGCCCGGCACTACGACAAATCCGCCATCGCCGGGCCCGACGTCGTTGAGCTGCCAGGCGACGTTGATGCCCGACCTCGTGTGCACGCGCCCGTTTACTAGCTCGTAGTGCTTGCCGATGCAGGTCGGGTTGGCGTTCCCCGAGTGCAGCATCTGCCCGCTTGAGCCTTTGACGTGGCACAGGGCCGTGTTCTGAGTTACCCTGTATCCTGGTCCAATCATCCAGTTCAGGCGCTGGATGACGGCCGGATGCGCCAGCATTTTGAGAAAAGGCGCATTGTGCGGCGCCGGTAGCTGAAACAAGTCCTTCAGGTCCGGCCGGCCCGTGCCCGAGATCGTCGGCGCCCCAGGGATGTCGGCAAGCGTCACGTCCCCGTCAAGCTTGTCGCCTGCGCCCCGGTACACTAGGCGGTCGAGGTTGGCGTCGATGCCCGCCACGGCCGCATCGACCCAATCATCGTCCATGACGCCCTCGACCAACAGGAAGCCTTGGGTGTCGAACGCCCAGCGCTCGGCATGATCATCTCGGCGTTCGAACTCGAGGGCAGAAGAAGCCCTCTGAGCCGCGTCGGCATCGGCGGCGGAGGTGAGCCAGGTGGTAGTGCCGTCCGATAGGAGCAGGCGACGCGAGTCGCCGCCCGCCAGCACGGTTTGCTCGGCCTCGCCCAGCCCTTCCGCCCATGCGGGCAGGGGCTGCTTGTCCTGCTGGTCAGGTGGTCCCTGTGGCCGAGCCGTGCGCGAGATGAAATTTACCACGAGTAGCTCGCCCTTATCACCCTGCGGGCAGATCCCGTGCAGCGCGCTGGCGGCGCACAGCAGCACGTCGCCCGCCGCCAGCGCCGGACGCTCGGCGAAGCGGCTAGAGGATGGAAGCGGTGGGGCAGGCAGCCCGCTCTTGTGCGAGGAGGGCACGACCACCAGCGGGCACTTGCCTTCTGCGGAGTCCGTGAGGGCGATGGCCACCACCAGCCCTTGGCACTGCCGGATGCGAACTTCTTCCCAGGCGCCGCCGGCCCGCGTGAGCGGAGTTCCGTCGGCGTTGCAACCATTCCACCCCGCTAGGTTGATGTACGCCCGGTCCAGCGTGTGCGCCCCGCCTTCTAGTGGCAGCGAGGCTTCATCGTACTCTCCTGCGGCGGCAGGGACGTGCCTCGCAGGGCCGTCCTGGCGAAAGCCATCGCCGCACAGCTCGCGCACGTAGCGTCCGACGGTGCCGACCTCACTGCAGAGATCGCCCAGCCCATCGCCGCTGTTGCGGCACGCGGCCAGCTCGGCTTGGCTGAGAAGTTGCGGCAGCACGACGAACCCGAGCGCGTCGAAGGTGAAGTTCTGCTCTACGGTAAGGATCGATGGCTCGTGTACGTGCGTCGTCTCGTTCCAGTGGTTCACGGTGTAGGTGTCGATGCCCATAGTTAGACCTCGATGGATTCTGGAGGGTGGATGGTGTTTTCTGGCATCTCTCCGTCCCACTCAACCCATTCAACATCCGCGGCTATGCTACCTACCGAAAACACCGCTACGGCGGCAAACTAAACAAAGTTCGCGTATCTTACAACTACGGCTCCTATTGAGCAAACTTCAGGAGAAAAATTGAAAGAGATCCACTTCCGTAAAATCGCAATAGCGCTCATTCTGGGCTTTCCCCTACTGGGAGAGTCGACGACGAAGCTGAGCAAAGGGGAGATCATGTTCGAGCGGATCGGCAAAGGTATCAACGTGGATGTCTCCCATCTTGAAGGTGGTCCACCCGAAAAGGTGTTGTATGATCCTGCCCAGTACGATGCCGTCAAGGCAGCGGGATTCCAAAGCCTCCGCTTCTTCGTTGTCGCTGGGGAAGATCCTGCTATCTACAAAAATAGGATACAGGACGCGTTTGACCGGGATCTTGCTGTCGTGATCTGCTTGTGGGGGAGCGGTCAATGGGCATCAAAGCCGAAAGAGGGGATACAGGAGTTTGTCGCAATTTGGGATAGAATTGCCAAGTACTACAAGGACTACCCCGGCAGCCTTGTCTTTGAACTTTGGAACGAACCGGCGGGGCTGATAGTGAAACCGGGAGAGATTCAGGGGATAAAGGACGGCAAAACCGCTATGGAATACCTCAACGCGGCGATCCCCGTCATCAGGAAGACCAACCCAGACCGCATTCTCGGAATCGGCGGACCTGGCTTTAACGGGGGTCGTGAACTCGAGGAATTCGTCACACCGGAATACCTGACGTACAGGCTGGAAGACGGCTCAGGGTTTGCGGACGACGCCAATATCATCGGCATCTTCCACATGTATCAACCGCACAAGTTCACGCATGGAACCTCGGGGCTAGACGAAGTTCCTAAGTGGAAGGATGAAGTGAGAGAGCAGATGTCACACCCGGTGGCATGGTCGAAGAAATGGAGGAAGCCGCTGCTTCTGAGCGAATGGGGTGCTTGGGTGCCGCCCTGCCATACGGTTGAAGACTTCAAGGCCTATATTGGGTTTGTGGCCGACGAATGCAAGAAACACAACATCGGCTGGATGTATTATTGTGCAGGTTTCAACAACCAATGGGCCTTCAACATTCTCAATACCGAGGACGGTTGGAACCAGGACGCACTTAATATTCTTACGGAAGTCACGGCCCCTCCGCCCCAACCCATGTCGCCACTAATCAATTCGGAGTTCAGCAGCGGAACCGCTCACTGGACCAGCGAAGGGTCCGTGCAGATGTCCGTGGTGAGGAGCGCAGGCCTGAGCGGCCTAGCTGCACTCAAAGTGGAAAGCAAAAAATCGGACCGTGCCGCAATCTATCAGGAAACTCCCAAGAGAAAGTGGAGTCCTCCGGGTAGGTACCTGATCTCCCTGAGAAAGGGAAGGCTCTATAAGATATCCTTCTTGGCCAAGTCTGTGGGTGGGAAGGGAACTCTCAAGGTGCGATTGGCCGACGTCTCCGGTTCGAGCGATGGGTTTTGGACATCCACGCCGGTGACAATCTCGAGCGCAAAAAGGGACTATGCGATTGAGTACAAGCATACCGGCAGGGACGTAAGAGATGTCCGGGTGGCGTTCCTGTTTGGCGACAGAGACCAGGTTATCCTGCTGGATCGAATTGCACTGCACGGCTATCGGGAATAGGTGATTGCACAGTCGAGAGTATGTCTCTAATTGGTGCCAAGATTGGAACTGACACGCCATGGAACAGACTAGAATCGGCCTGATCGGAGTGGGGCGTTTCTGTCCTAATTATCACATTCCGAATCTCATCCAGCGGAGGGACGTGGAGATCACAGCAGTCTGTGACATCTCGCAGGATCGTCTGGACAACCTGCCGGAGAGTCTGTGCGCAAGCCAGACCAGTCGGGATTACCGCGACCTGCTTGACCCCGATCTCGTGGACGGTGTCGTCGTCAGCACCCCAAATCAATATCACTATGAACAATACAAGCTCGCGCTGGAACGGCGCATACCCGTTCTCGTTGACAAGCCGACAACAGTCACAGTAGCACACGCCAAAGAATTGACCGCTCTCAGCCAGTCACAAGAATGTCTGTTAATGACGGCTTTCACGCGGCGTTTCATGGCGAGCACAGAGTATGTACGCAGTCAGTTAGCCTCTAGTTGCGATGATATTCAGTACATGACGGCGGTTCAGCGCAGAGCCGGCGGTAACTTGGCAGACGGCGGTATGTTGCATACGCGGACGGTACATATCCTTGATGTACTGCCTTGGCTCGTCGGACAGCGTATCGTGGCCGTCGCTGGGACCGTCGCCTATGAAGAGGCAGGGGGAGTTGAGGATTTTGTCGACGTGCGGCTGAATTTTTCTGGCGGATTGTGCGCGCACCTGCTGTGTATCAAAAACTGTGACGAATACGAGGATGAGGTCACGGTTTACAGCGCACGAAAGAGCTTCCGCCTTGAACGCAACCGGCTTTTCACAATGGCTCAACCCTCTGGATGGGAACCTGTCGAAAACCTTTCTCACCAAGGATCGTTGACGGGTTACTTCGTCGATATGATCCAAGGGAAGAAAGTCATCGAGAGTGCACCTGGTGTGGACCCGCACAGCCGCGACGGACTACAGGCTCTAAGAGTGGTCGAGGCGATTCACGAAGCAGGAAGGACCGGCAGGCCGGTTGCCGTACCTCTGTCGGAGAGCATCAGGGCTTGACGAGTCTGAAGGACGCGAAAAATCGCTCGATATCCGAGGGATCGTCAAACGCGTACGGTGCTCCGACCGCCATCAAGCTGTAAAGCCGCTGGCCCACCTGTAGGCTCTGCAATCGCAAGAGGCTTTCGTCGGCAGCTTGTATCTGCGTCTGCCGTGCGGGATGCCCGTCCATCTCAACGGCGGCCTCCGACAGGATCGTCCCCTGCACCTTCTGCAAGATGGCATCTCGGCGCGCAGCGGTCGCGCTATCGGCTTGGACGGACTCGGGCACATCCCCGTAGGCAATGGCGTATTGCACTTCGGCGCGCTCGAACATCAGGTATTGGAACTCTACCTCGCCAAAGGACAACGGCTCGCGCAGCTTGCGCAGATTGGGCCGATCAGCCGTCTGTACTGCGAAAGCCCCTGGCTCATAGAGCCGCTCCTCCCATTCTGGCTCGCCGCGCATCCAATTGACGACATTGTAGGCGACAATAGCTCCTAGGACGACGAAGAACAGCTTGACGGACAATAGGTCCGTTTTGGTCTTAGGCTCTCGGCCCATTTTGGCTCAGGCCAGCCCTAACTTTTCTTCGGCGCTATCTACGGGGATATAACCCAAGACTTGGCGCGGATGGTCGATATCGACCCAGCGCCAGCGGTTGTTGGACACTCCGTAAAAAATATCAAAGCGCAAGTCCGCAGGCGCTTCGATGGCGCGCTGCACGAGCTGAACCACATCGCGCTGGCTGCACCAGATGGCTCCGCCCCGCTCGTCGCGCGGATGGTCCTCAGCATTGACCCAGCCGATGCGCAGACAGGGCACCGACATATTGTGTACGTCGGCGTAGTAACGCGCTAGGGCTTCGCCCCAGATCTTAGTCGCTGGATAGAGGCCAGTGGGCCGATGCGGCCACTCGTGCGTCACGACCTGTACCTGACCAGCATCGACCGCATCGAAGCGCCCTTCGGAGATGGCCTTGTACGGGTCCTCCTGCTGGTAACCCCAAGACACCATGATCGAACTGGCGAAGACCACGCGCCTGACGCCAGTGCGGCGCGCGGCCTCCAGCACATTGCGCGGCCCAACGATATTGCTGCCGAGCAGACTCTCCCAACTAGCATCTGGCCGCGGATCGGCTGCCAGTTGCACGACCACGTCCATGCCCGCGACGGCCTCGGCAATCGCGTTGTAGTCGGTCAGGTCTGCGAGGATGAATTTCTCCTCGGGAATTCCCAACTCTGCGTCTTTAGACGTCCGCTCCGAAAGTTGGGACCGCCGCGCTAGACCATAGAGGTCATAGCGGTCGGGTTGGGTGCGCAAATGCCGATACACGGCTCCGGCGATCAATCCACAGACGCCGGTAATTAAGACTTTCTTGGGGGCCATTGCTCTAGTTCTCCTCTGGCGTGTTCGATTACAGCAATGTGGCGCAGGGCTCGGTAGCGCTGGTCGCAATCCATACCGTAGCCAACGACGAACGCGTCTTCAATTTCAAAACCACAGTAATTTATCGGCACTGGAAATTTTCTGCGGGCGGGTTTGTTCAGCAGCGTACATACTCTGAGTGAAAGGGGTTGTTGCGACTTTATCTTGGCCAGCACAAAATCTAGGGATCGGCCCCTATCGACAATGCCATCGACGATTAGGATGTCCCGTCCGACCGCTGCGACAACGAAGTCTTTGGTCAACTTTATCTGCCCGGTACTCTCCGTGCCCTGATAGCTCGAAATATCAATGAAGTCGTAGTCCAACCGCGCCAACAACTCCTCGGGCAAGCGGTCTATCAGGGCCATCATAAACTGCACTGCTCCGTTGAGGAGGCCGATAAATAAGGGAGACGACCCAGCGTAGTCGGCGGCCAGTTCCTGGGCCAACTCGCCGATGCGCCGTTCTATTTGCTGGCGCTCGATCAGCACTTTTAAGGCAGGGGTTTCCAACGGACTGCGAGGCATGCCTTTGATTATACGGCATGGACTGTTTTTTGCAAACAAAAGGCACCGGAGCAAAAACTCCGATGCCCATGTTGGCCCGCCCTAAAGGCGGGTTGTGTCGCGGCTTGGTCAGGCGGCTTGACGGGTGTTGATTTCCGGCTCCCGACCTAAGAGCGCCTCAGCGGGGATGCTTGGTTGCTTGGGCACCTTCAGGGCGGTAGCTGCAACCAAGGCACTCAGTTCGTCGGCACTGGACGGATCGAGCTCGCCGCGCTGATAGGCAGCGTCGATGTGCTCGCACAACAACTCCAAGTCGGCCCAAGAGCGGGCTTGCCCAATGTGGGCCTGCAAGGGGATGGCCGCGGGGCTTAGAGTCTGCATAATTCACCTCCTTGGGGGAGGGGCGGGTTTAAAACCCGCCCTTTCAGGAGTACGCGCGGGTGCGAGGCGCTGTGGCCGCCTTGGCGTGGGGTCACCAAAGCCGCCTTGGCACCTCGACCCGCGAGAGCGCGGAAGCTAGGCTAGTTCGGCCTCTGCTTCTTTTGGTTCGGACACTTCTGCGACCTTCATGTTGAGGGCTTGGCGCACTTCGGTCTCTAGGCGCGTGCGAACCTCGTGGTTGTCGCGGAGGAAGATGCGCGCGTTCTCGCGCCCTTGGCCCAGCCGCTCGTCACCATAGGAAAACCAAGTGCCGCTTTTGGCGACAAAGCCGCCGTTGACACCCAAGTCGAGTAGATCGGCCTCGCGCGATATGCCTACATCGTCGCCGCGGAACATGATGTCGAACTCGGCCTCGCGGAAGGGTGGAGCGACCTTGTTCTTTACTACCTTGACTCGCGTGCGACGACCGATGATCTCATCGCTGTCCTTGATCGCGCCAATGCCGCGGATGTCGAGACGGACCGAGGAATAGAAGTTTAGGGCACGACCGCCGGTGGTGGTCTCGGGGCTGCCGAACATCACGCCGATCTTCATCCGCAACTGGTTGATAAAGATCACCGTGGTTCCCGACTTCTGCGACGATCCGGTGAGCTTGCGCAAGGCTTGGGACATCAGCCGCGCTTGCAACCCTACGTGGGAGTCGCCCATATCGCCTTCGAGCTCGGCCTTGGGCACCAGCGCTGCCACCGAATCAATAACGACGAGATCGAGGGCACCGCTGCGCACCAGCGTATCCGTGATCTCTAGGGCTTCTTCGCCTGAATCCGGCTGCGAGACGAGCAAATTGTCGATATCGACGCCCAGCCGACGGGCAAAATTTACGTCGAGCGCGTGCTCGGCGTCGATGAAAGCCGCGGTGCCGGTCTTTTGCGCCTGAGAGACGATATGCAACGCCAGCATAGTTTTACCTGCGGCTTCAGGCCCGAAAAGCTCGATGACCCGACCTCTGGGCACCCCGCCGACCCCGAGGGCTGCATCTAGCGAAATGGCCCCCGTGGAAATGACATCGACGTCCATTGCCGCCGACTCGCCCAACCGCATGATGGCCCCTTTGCCAAACTGACGTTCAATCTGGGAGAGCGCCAAGTCGATGGCCTTGTTCTTGTCCTCGCCTAAGGGTTTGCCGTTGGCACTGATCCTGCCTTTGCCCGCTACCATGATTTCCTCCTCGCGCGTTCTATGAGACGTTCATTAACACCGCCACCTGAGCAACCTGAACAAAAAAATAGTGAATCAATGTTCAGGTGTCAAGCATTTTTTCATTGAAACAGATTAAACTGCTCTACCTGCTTATAACAAATACTGTGCCAAGCGGCAGAAAAATGCGCAATTTATTGTTTAATAATATGTTAGAAAAAGGAGAAGAAAGATGCGAAAAGCAAAAATTGGCAACTGCGCGAAACAGCGCTGTGAAGAAAAGGGGCTAGCTTGAGCCAAAGGCGAGCGCTTCGGCTGCCTCCATCCCCCCTACCCCTACCACCTCCATCCCCTCCGGTCGCTTCCACCCTTGCAGGTTGCTCCGCGCCACCAAACACTGCTCAAACCCCAAACTCCGCGCCTCGGCCACCCGCCGGTCAATCTGGTTCACCGGCCGGATCTCTCCCCCCAACCCAATCTCGCCAATGGCCACGGTCTGCGCGTCAATAGGCTTGTTGCGAAAGCTCGACACAATCGCCAGCCCCACTCCCATATCCACCGCTGGCTCGTCGAGGCGAATGCCCCCTACGACATTGACGAAAATATCCTCGCTCGACAGGTCGTGGCCGCAGCGCTTTTCGAGCACTGCGATAATAATCGAGAGCCGCTTGGCGTCGATGCCGGTGGCAACCCGTTGCGGATAACCAAAACTAGAGCGCGAGACGAGGGCCTGAATTTCGATCAAGAGCGGCCGCGTGCCCTCCATACTACAGACGATAGCCGAACCCGACACGCCTTCGGCGCGCTCGGCCAGCAGAATTTTGGAGGGGTTGGCAACCTCAATCATCCCTTGGTCCCGCATCTCAAAAATCCCGATCTCGTTGGTCGAACCAAAGCGGTTTTTGGCGGCGCGCAGGATGCGGAAGTGGTGGTGCCGCTCGCCCTCTAAATAGAGCACAGTATCGACTAAGTGCTCCAGCACTCGCGGCCCGGCGACCGTGCCCTCTTTGGTCACGTGCCCCACCAAAAACGTGGGAATGCCGCTCTCTTTGGCCAAATAGACCAGCCGCGCCGCACACTCGCGCACTTGGGTCACGCTACCGGGTGCGCTTTCCAACTCGGGCATGTAAATGGTCTGGATCGAGTCGATGATGATGGCCAGCGGGCCGGCGGCTTGCAACTGGTCGAGAATGGCCGTGAGGCTGGTTTCGGCCATCACGTGCAGGCTTTCGCACAATGCTCCCAAGCGCCCGGCGCGCAGGCGGATCTGCGCGGCCGATTCCTCGGCGGAAATATACGCGATGCGAAAATCAGAGGCCGCTAGCTGTCCGGCCATCTGCAACAGGAGCGTCGATTTGCCAATGCCGGGGTCGCCGCCGACTAGGACTACCGAGCCGGGCATGATGCCGCCGCCCAAGACCCGGTCGAACTCGGAAATGCCGATTTGCAGCCGCTCGTGGTCTTGGTCATCGACTTGGGTAATCGGCTGCAATTGAGAGCGCGGCGATACCGTTAGATGTTCGCGCCGGCTGTCGGGTGCTTGGGGCCGCTCTTCGACGCAGGTGTTCCACTCGCCGCAAGCCACACAGCGCCCAAACCAGCGCGCGGCACTGTGGCCGCAAGACTGGCATACGTAAGCGGAACGGTTCTTCTTAGCCATGTCTCAACTCGTCTGAGTAGCTGTGCGCGCGACAATGACTCGGGGGATTTGGTTTAAGTCCGGTCTTATCTGAACCTCTATCAAGCGTTCAGACCGCGCAAGTAGATCCTCCACGGCCGCGCTTTGGCCGTCTCCTACCTCTAGCAGCAGATGACCTCCGGGGCGAATAAAGTTCGCTGCTTCCTGCGCGATGCGCTGGTAGTACTCCAAACCGTCTTCGCCTCCATCCAACGCGAGATGCGGCTCGTAGTCGCGCACTTCCGGCGCGAGTTGCGCCAAGTCGCTGCGGCGCACATACGGTGGGTTAGCCGCGACGAGGTCAAAAGGCTCGGTACCGCGGAAAGGTGCGAACAAATCGCCGCAGTGCCACTCGACGCGCTCGGCTAGCCCGCAGCGCTGGCCGTTGGCTTTCGCCACTTCTAAAGCAGCAGCCGATACGTCAGCCGCCACCACCTCGACCGCTGCCGCTTCTTGAGCCAGCGCCAGAGCGACCGCACCAGAGCCGCAACATAAGTCGAGAACCCGACCACCCTCGGGCAAAAGCTCCAAGGCCACATCGACGAGCACTTCGGTCTCAGGGCGCGGGATCAACACCGCGGGGGTCACGGTCAACTCTAGATGGCGAAAGGCGGCCACGCCCGTGATGTACTGCACGGGCACGCGCTGCAACCGCTGCCGCACGTATTCCCGGTAGCGATCCACTTCACTGCGGTGCAAGGGACGTTCAAATTGCAGGTAGAGATCGAGGCGGTTAACACCTAGCACCGCAGCGAGCAGCAACTCGGCTTGTAGGCGGGCGTTTTCCAACCCTTTTGACGCGAAGAAACGGCTCGTGTTTTCGAGGATATCGAGCAGCCGCCAAGAGCGTCCGCTCATTGGTCTGCCGTTAGCGCGTCCTGCTGCGATGCGAGGGCCAACTGCTCGACGAGTTTTTCAAAATCACCATCGAGGATTTCCTCTAGGCGGTAGAGGGACAAGCCAATGCGGTGATCGGTAACTCGGCCCTGCGGGAAGTTGTAGGTGCGAATTTTCGCGCTGCGGTCGCCGGAGCCAATCTGGCCAGCGCGGGCGGCGTCGCGCTCGGCCTTTTGCTCGGCCTGCAATTTGTCGTAGAGCCGGGCGCGCAGGACCTTCAATGCCTTGTTCTTGTTTTTTAGCTGCGACTTCTCGTCTTGACAGGAGACGACAATGCCCGTTGGGGTATGGGTGATTTTCACGGCCGAATCCGTAGTATTGACGCTCTGGCCACCCGGTCCGCTAGAGCGGTACACTTCGATTTTCAAATCGTCGGGAGCGATCTCCACCTCTACCTCCTCGGCTTCGGGTAGAACCGCCACCGAGGCCGCCGATGTGTGAATCCGGCCCGAGGCCTCGGTCTTGGGAACCCGTTGCACGCGGTGTACCCCGCTCTCGAACTTGAGCTGGCCGAAGGCATCCGCACCCGAGACCACGAACACCACCTCCTTAAAGCCGCCGGCCGGATTTTGACTGGCCGAAAGCTCCTCGGTTTTCAAACCCTTGCGCTCGGCGAAGCGGTGGTACATGCGGTACAGGTCGCTGGCAAAAAGCCCAGCCTCGTCGCCGCCGGTGCCGGCGCGGATCTCGACGATGGCATTGCGGCTGTCGTTGGGGTCTTTGGGAATCAGCAGCACTTTAAGTGTTTCCTCTAGTTGAGCTACTTTTCCTTTTAGTTGGTCTCGCTCGGCCGCGGCCAATTCGACTAGCTCTGCATCGCTGCCATCGGCGATGATTTCCTCAGCCTCTGCAAGCTGTTCCAGCGCGGCGCGGTACTGGCCTGCCAAAGCCACCACCTCCTGCAAGTCGCCCATTTCCCGCGCCAGCTTCTGATACTGAGCCGGGTTTTGGCTGGTGGCCTGATCGGCCATAAGCTCACTTAGCTCCTCGTAGCGCTGCTCGTATTCGTTCAATTTATCTAACACGATGGATTGGCCTCGACTTCTTCATTTAGGGCGCGGCGCAACGCGAACAAGGCGACCTCTAACTGGTCGTCGTCCGGCTCGCGGGTCGTAATGCGCTGCAACCACAGCCCTGGGGTGCTCAGCAACCGGACCAGCGGGGCATTGCGCTTCTTACCCGAGAATTTGAGCAACTCAAAGCTCGTCCCCGCGATAAAGGGCAGGACTGCAAAATGAGTGGCAAAGCGCTCAAAAAGGCTCTGCGTGTGCCCAAAGACGAGCGGGAACAGCGAATCTACGCAGGCGAAGATCAAAATCGCAAAGAGCACTACGATCAGCATGAAGCTAGTTCCGCAGCGCGGATGCAGCCGACCAAAGCCCCGCGCCGCGGCCACCGTTAGTTCGGCACCTGCCTCTAAGGTGAAGATGCTTTTGTGCTCGGCACCGTGGTATTGAAAAACTCGCTGGATTTCGCGCCACTGGCTTATCGCCCAAAGATAGAGGATCAAAAGCGTCGCTCGCACGGTACCGGCCACTAGGTTGAATTCGAGGGCGTTCTCCTGCAAGCCCAAGAACTGGGCAGCTAGCAGCGGCAAAAAGAAGAACAGGCCCACGCCCAGCCCCACGGAAAAAATCATCGTCGCCCACAAGGCCAATTGCTCCCGCCAACTCTCCTCCCGCTGCTCGACCTGACCCTCTTCCTGGCTGGCGACGTCGGCTGAGAAATTGAGGGCCTTCAGCCCAATGAGCATCATTTCAAAAAAAGAGAGGGCACCGCGTAATATGGGCAGACCCAGTAGGCGATAGCGTTGCGCCAGAGGATCGTACGCTTCCTCGCGCACCACGATCTGGTGGTCAGCCGCCCGCACCGCGGTGACGATTTTGCCGGGCACGCGCATCATCACCCCCTCGATGACGGCTTGGCCGCCGACGGGTAGATCTTGCGTGAGCTGTTCTCTGTCCATGGACTCGCGTACACGAAAAAGGCGATATGATCGCCCTCGGAAGGGCGTCCTACCACCTTTTCGCACGGAATGGGTTGCTAGGCTTGCTGTTCGCTTTTGCCGTAGCGGCGATTGAACTGGTCGATGCGTCCGCCGCGATCCATGATCTGCTGGCGCTTGCCGGTGTAGAAAGGATGCGAAGCCGAGCTGATTTCGACTCGGATCACCGGATAGGAATTCCCGTCTTCCCACTCCATCGTCTCTTCGGACTTCATAGTCGAGCGCGACAGTATCTTGTAGTCACAGCTAGTATCGAGAAAGATAACCGTTTGATATTTGGGATGTATGTCTTTTTGCACCTTTACACTCCTCTGCTTTCTAGGGATTGAAACCCGGCTGTCGAGTCAATAAAAATAGAGGTTTGAAACTCAAAAGACAAGGAGGCTAGTCATTCATGGCCTTGAGGAATTCCTCGTTAGATTCCGTACCCTGCATGCGCTCTTGGAGGAACTCCATGCCCTCAACGACTCCCATCTGATTGAGTATGCGGCGCAGGACCCACGAGCGGTTCAATTCAAACTCCGTCAGCAGCAACTCTTCTTTGCGGGTACTCGTCGCCGTTACATCAATAGCCGGATAGACGCGGCGGTTACTCAATCGGCGGTCTAGCTGCACCTGCATATTGCCCGTGCCTTTGAACTCTTCAAAGATCACTTCGTCCATGCGGCTTCCAGTCTCTACCAAGGCCGTAGCGATAATCGTCAGGCTGCCGCCTTCTTCGAGATTGCGGGCGGCAGCAAAAAAGCGGCGCGGCCACTGCAAAGCTGTCGAGTCAACGCCACCGGTGAGGATCCGCCCTGAGTGCGGCGTCACTGTATTGTAGGCCCGTGCCAAGCGCGTGATGCTATCGAGCAGGATGACCACATCCCGCTTGTGCTCGACTAGACGCCGAGCCTTCTCGATCACCATATCCGCTACCTGCACGTGTCGTGTAGCCGACTCATCAAAGGTCGAGCTAACGACTTCGCCCTGCACCGAACGCAGCATATCGGTAACTTCCTCGGGGCGCTCGTCAATAAGCAAGACGATGAGAACCGCTTCGGGATGATTGGTTGTGATGGCGTTGGCAACCTTTTGCAACAGCATGGTTTTGCCAGTGAAGGGCGGCGCAACGATTAGGCCGCGCTGTCCTTTGCCGATGGGCGAGAGCAAGTCGAGAATCCGCGTCGTCATGTCCTTGGGATTGTGCTCTAACTTGAAGCGATCCGTGGGATGCAAGGCCGTCAGATTTTCAAAGATCGTCTTGTTCTTGGTGACTTCTGGATCGTCGAAGTTAATCGCCTCGACTCGCAGCAGCGCAAAGTACTTCTCGTCGTTTTTCGGCGGGCGGATCTGACCGGAGATCGTATCGCCCGTGCGCAGGCTAAACCGCTTAATCTGCGAATGAGAAACGTAAATGTCGTCGGGACCAGGTAAGTAGTTATAGCTCGGCGAGCGGAGAAAGCCGAACCCCTCGTCCAGCACCTCCAAAGTACCTTGAGCAAAGATCAGCCCACTGCGCTCGGTCTGGTGCTTGAGGATGGAGAAGATCAACTCCTGCTTGCGCAAAGAGGTGCAATCTACAACCTCCAACTTCTTGGCTAGCTCTTGGAGATCCAAGATGTTCATGCGCTGGAGTTCGACAATATTCATTTTCTGCGTTCTATTGAGAGGCGGCATCTCTTCCTTGCAACCTTTCTTGCGGTTAGAGTGCAGGAATACAAAGGGAATATTCAAGTGCGCTACGGCACGGTAAGCACCTAGAGCTATTACGAGGATTGGAGTACATGCGGTAGTACTGCTAAAAACACTAAAAACCTACCTAAGGTATGCCGTACCTTGGCAAAATTCTTTAATAGCTACAGAAAGTCTATCGCGAAGAATATCTAAAAGGAGAGTGGAATTTCAAGCGGGATAAAACCGCTGAGGTATTTAATTGGAAAAGGAGAGATGCGAAAGAGATTAAAGGATACAGATAATATTTTTGTTTGTCAAGGCGTACTAGAATAAAAATAAGACGCCCGCTGGTTGAGCAGGCGTCCTATCTCTGCAACTCGTAACTTCTCGTGCCCTTATTGATCGACACCAACGGCCATCGCCATCCGAGCTACATCTTCATTGGAAGCAAAAGGTGCGACAACGCCCGTTTCGTTGTCGCTGTCAAAGGCTCGCACGTCATAGATATAGGAGGCCCCACTGACGACGTCATTATCGACGAATTCGGAGACACCTGCCCCCAGCGTGGCAACCAACCTTTCGCTGCCCTGTTCCTGAGTTACGGCCTTGCCGAAATCATCGGCGAAGCGCAGAAAATCATCGACATCAATTTGGCCATTGGGCACTATGTCGAAGAACAACTCAAAATCCCCACCGGCGTCAGAAGAGCCGAAGCGATCAGCTAAGAGGAAGAAGTCGTCAAAGTCAACCTTATTCCCCTCGCGCGTAAACCAGCCAAGTACTATCTCGCCGCTATCGTCCACGGGTGGGAAGTAATCCGTGCGATACACGCGATAGCCGTGTACGTCGCCTCTGGGCACCACCTGACTACCAAAGGTCGTAAACGAACGAGCGTCATCTGTTGACAGCGTCCAAGAGAGCGACACGGATGAAGCATCACTGGCTGTGGCTTGTAGGTTAGTCACAGGTGCAGGAGGAATATTATCGACGGAAGCTACGGGCTCAGAGGTGGTCAACTGAGCGGCCGCGGGAACTGCGCAAAAAGCAGCTAGTGCGACGATGCGAATATACCCTTTCATCGAACTATACTCCTTGTAAAAAGATGAAATACAAAGCCATATTGCGGCCGGTACCTACTCGTACAAATTAGCACCGAGGTTATCGGCCCAAAGGAAAAAGTCATCGAGATCAACCATGCCATTGCCGTCGAGATCTGTGACTGGATCGAATTCGGCTTGGCCGAAGTTCCTTTGAAAAATGCCGTAGTCTAAAAGGTTCACCTTGCCATTGTAGTCGAAGTCGCCGAGGAGCAACATGTTCCTGACTTCGGCAGACTCGATAGGAGCGCTCTCGTTGCCAGTTTCATCGACGACCGAGACCATGTAGAAGTACCGCCTACTCCCTTGGCTCACGTTGATCGAGGCATCAACCAAGGACGTCACGCCGGCACCGACGGTGCCGACTATTGCCAAGCTGCCGGAGCCATCGGCGAGACGACGCCATATATTGTATTGTTCCACCTCGTTGACTTCTTTAAAGGTGCCACCCGTTGTAAAGTCGCTACTCGTCGGGACCTGGCGCACAGCATCGTCAACGGACAGACTCCAAGAGACTGTGATGCTCCTTCCACCTTCGTTGAACTCAGCCTGTACTCCGCCAACCGGGCTAGGTGCAAGGTCGTCAGTATCCGCTGTCGACTCAGAAACCGTCACCTGTGCTGCCGCCGGACTCGCGCACAGAAAAACGCCGAGTCCCAATAAGGCCAAACTCGCGATAGCTCCCCTTATGCCTTTCGACATATCTGATTCCTCCTCTGAATGCTCAATGGGTCAAATTTTGATGTAGCCCCAGCATAGGCCATGAATAAGCGTTTAACTTATCAATAATACCAACAGTTCGCTGTAAACTCAAGGAATTAACGCACTAATTGACTTTCTTGACCCGGTTAATGGGCCGCCATATCTTGCTCAATGGCGCTGTTAATATAGAAAAAAAGCCCCCTGCTAGCAATGCCACGCATCCCCGAAGACATCCTCCAACGCATCCGCGACGCCACCGACATAGTCGACTTGATCTCCGAACACGTCCAACTCGTCAAGAAGGGCCGCAACTACTCCGGCCTCTGCCCTTTTCACGACGAAAAAACTCCCTCTTTTAGCGTTGACCCCGACCGCCAATTCTACCACTGCTTCGGCTGTGGCGTCGGGGGTAATGTATTCAAGTTCATCCAAGAGATTGACCGCGTTACTTTTGTCGAAGCAGTCAAATTCCTCGCCGATCGCGCTGGCGTCGCCCTGCCCGAGCGTTCGGGTCCATCGCGCGAAGAGGCCGAGGCCGCCGATAACCTCTACCGGGCCAACGACCTAGCGCAAAAGTACTTTCACCATCTGCTGCTCAACGACGATGCTGGCGCTAGTGCCCGCACGTATCTACAGACCCGCCGCCTCTCAGGCGAAACCATCGAGCGCTTCGGCTTGGGCTACGCGCCGTCGGAGTGGGACGCCTTGCTCAAAGTAGCTGGTCGCCGAGGCTTGAGTCCCCAGATCTTGGAGCGGGCCGGGTTGGCTCTGCCGCGTTCCACAGGTAGCGGCCACTATGACCGCTTCCGCGACCGGATCGCCTTTCCCATTGCCAATCTCTCTGATCGGACTATCGCCTTTGGTGCCCGTGCCCTCCAGCCCGACCAAGAGCCCAAGTACCTCAACTCGCCCGAGACACCCATCTACCACAAGGGCCGGGTGCTCTACGGCCTAGCCGACACCCGCAACGCTATTCGCCGCCAAGATGCTGCACTGGTCGTCGAAGGCTACATGGATCTCATCAGCCTAGCTCAGGCTGACATCCAGCACGTAGTCGCCACCTCCGGCACGGCCTTGACCGAGGACCACTGCCGCCTGTTGGCTCGCTTTGCCCGCCAAGTGGTTCTGCTGTTCGACGGCGACGCGGCCGGCTCCACGGCCGCTATGCGAGCCTGCGAAGCTCTCTTAGGTACTGGCCTAGCAGCTCGCGTCGTCTCGCTGCCCTCCGAGCACGACCCCGATACCTTCGTCCAAACGCACGGTTCGGACGAGCTACTCAAACGAGCCGAAAATGCCCAGTCAGTTCTCGATTTCTACCTCGAACAACTCGCCCAGCAGCACGACCTCTCCAGCGTCGAAGGCAAAGCACACGCCATCGAACGGCTCAAACCTCTCCTAGCCAAGCCCCGCGATGCGGTCCGCCGCGACCTACTGCTGCGAGAAGTCGCCGAGCGCCTCTCGGTTGACGAGCAATCCCTGCGCCACGATCTGCAAGCCTCCATGCGCCGCCCCCAACGACCGCACATGGCCGTTGCCGAGCCATCCCCGATAACCACGCCCGCGCCACCTCGCCACGAGCTCGAGTTCATCGGGCTGTTGCTCAACTTCCCGCAATTCATCCCCCAAACTATCCAGGGATTCGCCCCTGACTCGCTAAGCGACTCCCGCACTCAAGCCCTGTGTCGTACCCTCTTCGACCACCATGCCCACGGCAAAGCCATCGACCTTGGCATGATCATTAGTGAGCTACAGGACGACGCACTCGCACGCCTAGCCGCCCAATGCGCGGCCCAAGGTTTTGACGAGGAACAAGTCGAGCGGCAATGGCGCGACTATTTGCTTTACTTTCAGAAAAGTGCGCTGCAGAAGCGCATCGCCAACGCGCGTCAGGCTCTCGCCGCGGCATCCGGCGACGGCGAAATTGCCCGCATCAGCGCCGAACTCGTCGCGCTCAATCAGGAGCGCCAAGCGGTCGCGGCTCAACGCCACTCTTGACCTACTTAGGGAAAAATCCTAGGTTTTTAACAACTCTACGGGGCCTATAGCTCAGTTGGTTAGAGCAGCGGACTCATAATCCGTCGGTCGTAGGTTCGAGTCCTACTGGGCCCACCATTACTTTTTCCACATGCGCGGTTACGAGGATTGGGCAGCCAATTTTTGTAGCCGTTTTTTCTTATGCAGAGCGTTATAGCCATCCTGCTATGGGCCACAGCCGTCTTGGGGCAAGCGGACGCCGGCGTCGATCGCGGGGATTCGCGCTTTATGGCGACTGTGCTGGCGCGCCTCGCCCAGCGGGCCGATCCCATTGCCAACATCTATCTGAACAAAGCTCGCGTCGAAGGCCTCAGTTCCCTGCTGGGACAACCGATGAGCGCGGGCAAGCGGCTGAACATGCGCCTGCGGATTGCCCAAGAGCGGGTGCGGGCCGGGGATTTGCGCGCGGGTATCGAAGAGATGCAAAGCGTTCTAACAGCCGTAGAGGCCGGGCAGGTGCCGGCGACCGAAGGCTTCGTCTACATGCTGCACGACCAACTCGCCATCGCCTATCTGCGACTCGGAGAGCAGGAGAACTGCCTGCAAAATCACACCACGAATTCCTGCTTGCTGCCGATCCGCGGCGACGGCATCCACACCTTGCAGGAAGGATCCCGCCGCGCCATTGAGCACTACACCATAAACTTGAGCAAACGCCCAAGCGATTTGGGAACGCGCTGGCTGTTGAACTTGGCGTACATGACTTTGGGCGAATACCCAGAAGGGGTGCCAGAGCCTTGGCGCATTCCCCCGCGCGTATTCGATGGCGACAGCGGCGGAATCCAGCGCTTCCGCGACGTGGCACCGGCGGCTGGAGTCGCGGCCGTTGGCCTAGCGGGAGGTAGCGCGGTCGAGGACTTCGACGGCGACGGTCTGCTCGATATCGCGGTCTCTTCGTGGGGACTGCGCGATCCACTGCGCTACTTCCATAACGAGGGCGATGGCACCTTTACCGAGGCTACGACAGCGGCCGGGCTAGATGGTCAGATAGGAGGGATCAACCTCGAGCAGGCCGACTACGACAACGATGGCGCTGGCGATCTGCTCGTTTTGCGCGGTGCCTGGATGGGGGAAGAGGGTCGCATGCCAAATTCTCTGTTGCGCAACAACGGCGACGGCACCTTTGTGGACGTGACGCGGCGCACCGGCTTGTTCTCCTTGCACCCGACCCACGCAGCGGCCTTTGCCGATTACGACAATGACGGCTGGTTAGATCTGTTCGTCGGCAATGAGTCCGGCAAGCGGCCCCACCCATGCCAGTTGTTTCGCAACCAAGGGGACGGCCGTTTTGTCGATGTGGCTCCCGCAGTTGGCGTCGATCACGTGGGCTTTGTGAAGGGCGTTGCCTGGGGCGATATAGACAACGACGGCTTGATCGACCTATACGTATCTCAGTTCTACCAAGAAAATGTCCTCTACCGCAACCTCGGCGACACAGCAGCGGGCTGGCGCTTTGCCGCGGCGGTCGTCGCACCGGGGCCGAACGAGAGCTTCCCCACTTGGTTTTGGGACTACGACAACGACGGCTGGCTCGACTTGTTCGCCGGTGGCTACAATATGAACGACCTCGGCGACATGGCGCGTGCGTACCTCGGCGAGGAATTTGCCGCCGATCACGCCCACGTGTATCGCAACAACGGCGACGGTACCTTCAACGAGGTCACCGAAGCGCTGGGAAGCTTTGGCCAAATTATCTTAGCTATGGGTGCCAACTACGGCGACTTGGACAACGATGGGTTCCCCGACTGCTACGTGGGCACCGGGATTCCCGATCTGCGCTCCCTCACGCCCAACCGCATGTTGCGCAACGACGGTGGCGCGCGGTTTTTGGACGTCACCACCACAGGCGGCTTCGGCAACGTGCAGAAAGGGCACGGCGTGTCCTTTGCCGACTTTGACAACGATGGGGACCAAGACGTCTTCGAGGTCATGGGCGGAGCCTTTGAAGGCGACCTCTACCAGAACGTGCTCTACGAAAATCCCGGACACGGCAATCGCTGGCTGCGGCTGTTTCCCCAAGGTGTGCAGTCGAACCGAGGTGCTATTGGCGGCCGCGTGCGCGTGCGCGTGCGGCGACCAGACGGCAGTACCCGCGACATCCACCACCTCATTGGCTCGGGCGGCAGCTTTGGGGCCAACCCGCTCGCGCCGCACCTCGGGCTGGGAGATGCTACGGAATTGGAGTTCGTGGAAATCATCTGGCCGGCGACCCATCAGGCGCAGCGCTGGGCAGGGCTGAAGCTCGATCGCGCGTACCGCCTACGCGAAGGCCACCCGTCGGCGACTGAAGTAACCCTGCCGAAATTCCACTTTACCGCCGGGCACAACGGACATTGACTCAGTAGCCGCTGGAGGCTAACTTAGAAAACGCTCTTGGGCGATTAGCTCAGTTGGTTAGAGCGCCGGTCTCACATACCGGAGGTCCGCAGTTCAAATCTGCGATTGCCCACCATCGTTAAAGGCCGTGCGAAGCGCATCTCAGCTTCCACGGCCTTTTTTTAGCGATAAAAGGGCACCTACCGCAAGTAGGTGCCCTTTGTTCTGCAATCCGCACTACGGATATAGATGCCCTTTTACTGAAGCCCAAGACATCGGTAAAATGTTCGTTCCCATGACGGGCTCGGGCGCTTCGCTCCCATCCGGGAGCAGGTACGCAGGAATGGATCCCGGCGTGCCCAACTCGCTGGCACCTGCATCCCAGCCGCTTTGTTCGGTCGCAGTCACCCAGCTTTCGGGCTGGTCGCCGGGCTGGTCAAAGGCGATGCGCACCATGGATCTTTTGCTAGCTGAGTCACCGGCGAAAGGGGCCCCGCGGCCATCGTCGGCTACGTCGATGAGCTGGCCCCCAGCTTGCGGGTCGCCATCGTATAGCCGTAAGAGCAGCTTGGTATTGGGCAGCGAAACGGCGGCATCAACGCGCTGAGGCTCGACGGCGAGGAGGGAGTTTTTGTGATTGGCAGCGTAGTTGGCGATGAGAAAGGTCTGTCCGGCGGGGATCACCGCAGCGTCGAGGACGAACATCACCTTGTCCTCGTCGCCGCTGCGGTAGGTCAAAGTCCAGCCGACCAGATCAATCGCCGCATTGCTGGCGTTGTAGAGTTCGATCCACTCGTCGGCAGTAGATGCCGTACTACCCGACCACATCAACTCGGATATGACGACTGGGCCGGGTTGGGCCGCGACAGGTGCGGCGAGAGCAAAAAAGATAAAGGCAATAAAAGGACGCATGGCAGCCTCCAGGTTGGGGTGAGATGGCAATTACCATGCGCTTAATGCAATATGCGTGCCTATATTTTATACTTTTTATAACATATTGTAAAATATACAAATAAAAAATTTACACTGAGCGTATTACCCGTACTCAGTGCGTCTATTCGGCAACAGTTCTGACACCTAGTCGATACAGGGCGCACGGGCTGTGAGTGCCGCACACAGCTTCTGTTGCAAACCGCCAAAACCGCCATTGCTCATAAAAACCACCAAGTCGCCTAGGCGGGCTTCCTCAGCTAAAAAAGCGGCCATTGATTCGACATCGGGTAGGTAATGCGCTGGCTTGCCGGTGGCGCGAAGACGCTCTACTAAACGCTCGGGCGAAAAGGGTTCGTCGTCCCGGGCGCGTTCGGGACGGGGGACCGCAGTTGCGAAGAACGCGTCGGCCAAGGCGAACGCCTCGACATAGCGATCCTCAAAGATAGCGCGGGCATTGGTCGCGCTGGCCGGCTCGAAAACCGCAAGGAGCCTGCGTCCGGGATGGGACCGACGCAGTCCCTCTAGGGTGTGGGAGACTGCGGTGGGATGGTGGGCGAAGTCGTCGATGAGGAGAACGTCGTCGATGAGGCCAATCTGCTCCTGCCGGCGTTTGACGCCAGCAAAGTTGGCTAGGGCCGCGCGCAGATCGCCGGCAGTCAAGCCAGCGTGGGAACCAGTGGCCAAGCTAGCGAGCGCATTGCAGACATTGTAATCGCCGCTCAGCGGCAAGTCGAAAACTCCCACCTCCCGCCCCGCCCGACACAAGGTGAAGCGCGTCCCCTCGGCACTGGCCTGAAGGTTGGTGGCGCGCCAAAATGCGCCCTCTTCAAGGCCAAAGGTCTCCACCGGTGCCAGCGCGGCGGGGAGGAGTTCGGCGATATTGGGGTCGGTGCCGTTGGCCAGAATCAAACCGTTTTGCGGCACCATGTTGACGAGCTGACGGAAGGCCTTGACGATTTCGGCAAGGTCTTGGTAGATGTCGGCGTGGTCGAATTCAATGTTGTTGACGATTAGCACCTCGGGTAGGTAGTAGAAAAACTTCGCCCACTTGGCAAAGAAGGCGCTATCGTATTCGTCGCCTTCGACGATGAAGTACGCGCCTTGACCAAGCCGGTAGGAGCGGTCGAAGTTTTGCGGCACCCCGGCGACGAGAAAGGAAGGATCCAGATCACAGGCGGTGAAGAGGTGGGCGATGAGCGCGGTAGTGGTGGTCTTGCCGTGGGTTCCAGTTACCACTACCGGGCGCTTGCCGCGGATGAAGAAATCGCGCAGCACTTCCGGCAGCGACAAGTACGGGATCCGGCGCGAGAATACGGCCTCGGCTTCTGGGTTGCCACGCGAGATTGCGTTGCCAATGACGACCAAATCTGGCGTCGGCACTAGGTGATCCGCCGAGAAGCCGGCCCGCACGTCAATCCCCAAATCCTCGAGCATGGTGCTCATCGGCGGATAGACGTGGCTGTCCGACCCGGTGACGCGATACCCCTGCTCGCACAGCATACCGGCCAAAGACCCCATGGCCGTACCGCAAGCGGCGATCAGATGAATGTGGGAACCTGAGGGAAGCTGCATGTCCGTATATACCGTTGGGGCGATTCAGGTGTCAAGGGAATCGGCCGGTTTGTGTTCAGCAATCGGCGATTGTTTTATTGTGAAGGCACTTGCTTGCAAGAGAGGAGACTATGGGCCAAGAGAAAGAAGCGGCAGGGGATGTTTTTCTGTCCCTCGTCATTCCCGTTTTCAACGAAGAGGAAAGCCTACCTCATCTATGGGTCCAGATCGAGAGTGCTTTGGCGACGGTGGAATGGGCCTGGGAAGCCATTTTCGTGGACGATGGGAGTACGGACGGCTCGTTTGCCGTCTTGGGCGGGTTGGCCAAACAGCATCCGCAGGTGTGCGCCTTGCGCTTCCGCCGCAACTACCGCAAGGCCGCAGCCCTCGCCGCTGGTTTTAAGCAGGCGCGCGGCCGAGTCATCGTCACCATGGACGCCGACCTGCAAGACGACCCCCGCGAAATCCCTCGGCTGCTGGACGAGCTCAACCGCGATTGCGACTTGGTCTCGGGCTGGAAGGCCAAGCGCCGCGACCCTCTGAGTAAAACCCTCCCCTCCCGCTTGTTCAACTGGATTACCTCGCTGGTCTCCGGGGTGCGCCTGCGCGATTTCAACTGCGGCCTCAAGGCGTATCGGCGCGAGGTGGCCGAAGATGCACTGCCGTATCTCTATGGAGAGTTGTATCGGTTTTTGCCCGCCGTGGCCCACTGGATGGGCTATCGAGTCGGCGAAATCCCGGTGCAACACCATCCCCGCCGCTTCGGCCATTCCAAATTCGGGACCAAGCGGTTGCTAAACGGGTTCTTAGATCTGCTGACTGTGACCTTCGTCGTGCGCTTTATGACCATGCCCATGCACGTCTTCGGCAGCTTAGGGCTCATCTCCACGCTTTGCGGATCGGTCATCTGCGCCTATGTGGCCTTGCTGCGCTACGAGCACGGCAACATTCAAAACCGCCATCCCCTGCTCATGCTGGGCATTCTGCTGATCATCGTCGGCATCCAGTGTTTCTCCATCGGTTTTTTAGGAGACATGATCGCCAGTATGCACCAGCGCGGTGGGCGCACCCCGCGCATTGCCGAGCGCCTAAACGGGTGACAGTTCTTTTAGGGCCGCCAGCAGCGCGTCTATCTCTGCATCCGTACCCACCGAGATTCGCAGGCAGTCCGCCAAGCGCGGCGGCGTGGCAAAGTAGCGCACCAAAATCCGGCGCTCCTTGAGTTCCGCGTATAGTTCAGCAGCGGTATTATTGGCCCAGCGCTCGCCGAGTCTAGCGAGCACGAAGTTCGCCTGCGAATCCCACACGTAAAAACCCAACTCTCGCAGTTCAGCACACAGGCGCGCGCGCGTCGCGCAGACGCGGGCGGCGTTTGCGCGCATCGCGTCTATATCCTCTAGGGCCACCTCGGCGGCCACCAAGCTCAGCCGATTGAGATTGTAGTGGTCCTTGACCTTCCACATCCCCTCGATCAGTGCGGCTGGGGCAAAGGCAAATCCAATGCGCATACCGGCGAGGGAAAAGGACTTGGACATGGTGCGCACGACGATGGCGTTGGGGTGTTCTGCGATGAGCTGAATGCAGCCGCCCTGCGAAAAATCGACATACGCCTCATCCACGACCAAGACGCCGTCAACCTGCGTACAGAGCGCGGCGACCTCGTCGTAGGGAACGAGGGTGCCCGAGGGCGCATTGGGATTGGCGAGAAAGGTGATGCGGGCCCCGGACACAGCTAGGCCCTCGGGCAGGGAGAACTTCTCGTCGAACTCGACCGGAACCGCCTCCGCTCCTTGGATATCGATCAGCGGCTTGTAGTAGCCGTACGTGGGATGGGGATAGGCGATTTTGTCTCCCTCGCTGGCAAAGCTGCGGATAATGACGTTGAGCAGTTCGTCCGAGCCGTTGCCG
Source organism: Candidatus Latescibacterota bacterium (assembly GCA_965116675.1). Lineage (GTDB taxonomy): Bacteria > Latescibacterota > UBA2968 > UBA8231 > UBA8231. The sequence continues at coordinate 2,539,968 of OZ220721.1, read as the reverse complement.
GCCATGATCTGTTGGGGGGCAATGGCGAACACCTCGCCCAACTTGCGGCGCAGGGCCCAAGCGTCTGGGTCGGGATAGAGGCGCAGATTAGCTGAGCAGGCATCGCGTAGCTTCGCGAGCACTAAGGGGGAGGGTGGATAGGGGTTTTCGTTAGTATTGAGCTTGATATAGCCCTTTTCGCGGGGCTGTTCTCCAGGAACGTACCCGCGCAGGCGGGCGATATTGGGGCGGAACAGGTCCGACACGACTAACTGTTTGTCGGCTCATCTACGCGCAGCACTTCCAAAACGCCCTCGATGTGCTCGATTTGGTCTATGGCTTGGCGCAGTTGCTCGTTGTCGGCGACGTCGATCCAGAAGTCCTGTTCGGCGATGTGGCCATCGGTGTGGGTATTGGATTCGCGGATGTTGCAGCCGACGGTGCTGATCGCCCCCGAGATGTCCGCGAGTAAGGACTTGCGGTCCCGGCTACGAGTGCGAAGATAAACGGTAAAAGCCGGTTCGCCATCCAATTCCCAATCCACCTTGAGCAGGCGGTCTGGCTCAGCGGAAATCCGACCGATGTTGTAACAGTTGGTGCGGTGGACCGTGATGCCGCGGCCTCGGGTGACTAGGCCAACAATCTCGTCGCCCGGGATGGGATCACAGCACTTGCCGAATTGGATCATCAGGTTTTTCATGCCTTGGATGCGGATGTCTCTGCGGTCTTGGGGCCGTACTACGCGCCGCATGGGCTTGAGCGGGGCTATTCTGTTGATGACCTTGCCAACTGACAGATCCCCGTTGCCGAGGGCCGCACAGAGGTGCTCGGCGTCGCTGAACCCTAACTCCTTAGCTACGGTATCGAGGTCCGGTGGGCTGACGGCCCGATAGGACTTCAACTCTCTGTCAAGCTCATCCTTGCCAAGGCGCACGTTGTGGTCGTATTGCTCCTCCCGTAGCCAGTGGCGAATGGCTTGACGAGCCTTGGCGGTCTTGACCTGGTCCAGCCAAGCGAGTTTGGGTTTTTGCTGCGGCTTCGTGACAATCTCCACGATTTCGCCGCTGCTCAACGTCGTACTTAATGGCACGACTCGGTCGTTTACCTTGGCCCTCTCGCAGTGCAGTCCAATGTCGGTGTGAATGGCAAAGGCGAAGTCGATCGGCGTGGCTCCCTTGGGTAGCTGATGTAGGTCGCCTTTGGGGGTGAAGACGAAAATCTCGTCTGGAGACGCCAACTCGGCTTTAAGGTTTTCCATAAATTCGAGCGGGTTGGGGGCCTCCTGTTCCCAGTCACCAAATTGTTTCAACCAACTCAGATTGAAAGCGCCGGGCACCTTGTTGTTGGATTTGTAGCGCCAGTGAGCGGCAATGCCGATTTCAGCCGTGTCGTGCATCTGCGCGGTGCGGATTTGCACTTCGACGTATTGACCTTTGGGGCCGAACACCGACGTGTGCAGCGACTGGTACATGTTGCTCTTGGGTCTCGATATATAGTCTTTGAAGCGATCTTCATTGGGGCTGTAAATCTGGTGGACCAAACCGAGGATAATATAGCATTCGGCCACGGTGTCGGTGATGATGCGCACGGCCAGCAGGTCGTAGATTTCCTCAAAGGATTTACCGCGCGCCCTTATCTTATTGTAGATACTGTAGAAGTTCTTAGGGCGGCTCGTGAATTCGGCCTTAATGCCATTGGCATGCAGGCGTTCCTCGAGAGGGATTTGAAATTCCTTTATATCGTCTTCGCGCTCTTGGCGCGTCATGGCCACCTTGTTGCGCAACTCTCGGTACATTTCGGGTTCGAGAAACTTGAGACTTTGGTCCTCCAGTTGCCAGCGGATTCGCGCCATCCCAAAGCGGTGAGCCAGCGGCGCGTACACTTCGAGCGTTTCGCTCGCGGTACGCTCGCGGGATTGGGGGCTTAGGTATTGGAGCGTGCGCATGTTGTGCAAGCGATCGGCCAGCTTAATGAATATGACGCGAATGTCCTTGAACATGGAGATCAGCAATTTGCGATAGGTCTCGGCTTGGCGTTCCTCGCGGCTTTCGCAGGTTATCTGATCGATTTTGGTAACCCCGTTAATCAGTTCGGCGATCTCTTCGCCGAATTGTTCGGAGACCTCCGCATACGTGGCCGGCGTATCCTCGATGACGTCGTGCAAGAGCCCGGCGGCGACCGTAGTGTGGTCCATGCGGAGTTGCGCTAAAATTCGGGCCGCTTCGACACAATGGGCTATGAATGGCTCGCCGGACTTGCGAACCTGGTCCTTGTGATGCTCCTTGGCAAAGTGGTAGGCGCGATTGATCAGCGCGAAATCGGCTTGGTCGTTGCAGGAGGCGACCTCGATCAGCAGCGCTTCCAGCCGCTCTTCGTCGCCTGCCTGCTTGACGAGCTCGTCCAAGTAAGTAGGAGCCGGAGGATGTGTAGGAGTGGTTTCGACCATGGGATCCTGCATTTTCTAGTTGCCCGTCAATATAAACAAGCATATGAAAAAAAAACAAGTACATACAAGCAGAAGTTCCTCGCTCGTTTGCACGCGTGGTAGAAGTTAAATTAAATGGAAAGAGAAAAGGACGCAGGATGTGGTGGCTAAATACCGAAAACGCACCGGCGCTGACGCGAGCAGATAAAATCCTCGCTCTCGTCGTGGGCTTGAGTGCGATCGGGCTGATATTCTACGGCCGCTATACAGCCGAAGCTGGCGGTGCGCTCATCGTCGAGTTGGCCGGAGCCGCGCCCGCTACGCATGATCTCTCCAACTACGGAGTCTTGCCGATTGTAGGACCTTTGGGCGCGAGCCAGATCGAGATCGGCCCTAAGGGCGCGCGCGTGCTTTCTGCGCCCTGCGTCCACAAAATTTGTATGCGGCAGGGCTGGATGCAGCGAGCAGGCGACGTGGCCGCGTGCGTGCCCAATGGCCTAGTGCTGAGGATCGCTGGGGCCGCGCCCATAGACGCGATGATTCACTGATGTTTGCGCGCCCTAGAGACGTGGCCCGTTTGGGGCTTATGGCCAGTGCGGCAATTGTGCTCTTCACCTTTGAATCGCTGGTGCCCAAACCCTTGCCTTGGATGAAGTTGGGACTCGGCAATTTACCGGTTTTAGTCGCGCTAGTGAGCTTTGGCGGCGGCCCGGCATTGGCCGTTAGTGCCATCAAGCTCGTAGTCGGCGGCTTGCTCAGCGGGGGATTTGCCGGTCCGGCCTTTGTCATTGGCGGCGGGGCTGGCTTGGCGAGTTGGTTGGTCATGGTTGCGGTGCGCCGCATGGGGGGCCTTTTCAGCGTTGTGGGTCTGAGCATCTGGGGCGCGTTGGCGCACCAACTCAGCCAGCTCGTTCTCGCCGCTGGCTATATCGGCCACAGCGGTTTGTTCGCGCTTTTGCCGCTGGCCTTGTTCAGCGCTTTGGTAAGCGGAGGGGCGATCGGCCTGTTGGCTTGGTGGACCTTGGAACAATTGGCGAAAATAGGCTGGTTGGACCAAAGTCAGGTATAAATGTATAGACTTTAGATCGTTTTCATGGACTTGCCCCAAAAGCCTACTCTGCAAACCGAACCGATCTTCAGTGCCAAAGCGCTAGTGGCGGGCACCCTAGGGTCGCTGTGCATCGCCGTGGGAGCACCGTACGGCAACATGGTCATCCGCGGCTCCTACATGTCGATTGATTTCAGCGCCGCGGGTGCCCTGTTCCTTTTCTTCTTGTTGACGGGCTTGTTCAACGCCTTGCTGACGCGCTTTGCCGCGCCTGTGGCCCTTGGACGCTGCGAGCTAATCGTCGCGTACATTATGATGCTCACGGCCTCGGCCATCCCCACGATGGGCCTCAGTGAGTACTGGCTGACGATCATCACCGGTGCCCAGTACTACGCCACCCCGGAAAACGAGTGGGCCTTGCTCATCCTGCCGCACCTTCCCGAGTGGATCGCCCCGCAGGATCCCGAAGCGATCAAGTGGTTTTACGAAGGAGCGCCGCGCACCACTGGGGTGCCCTGGGCCGCCTGGAGCGGCCCGCTGTGCTATTGGGCCATTCTGATTGTAGCTCTGTACTTGGTGATGATCTCGTCTATGGTCATTATGCGCCGCCAGTGGGTAGAGCGAGAGCGGCTAGTTTATCCGCTGGTGCAAGTGCCCCTGGCCATGGTGCAGAGCGGAGGCCGCGGAGAAGCCTTAGGTCCTTTCTTCAAAAATCCAATCATGTGGGTCGGTTTTGCCCTGCCCGTACTCGTCAGTAGCCTCAACGCCCTACACGCGTACTTCAACTTCATCCCCGCCATCCAGCTCGTCTCTTCGATTCCGATCCTGCGCAACACCGTCAGCCTGATCTTCCGCCTGAGCTTTCCCATGATCGGGTTCGCCTATCTGATCAACCTCGACATCGCCTTCAGCCTGTGGTTTTTCAACACCATTGCCAAGTTGATCCGAGGAGGGCTGGGAGTTTTAGGGGTTGGCAGCACTGAAAAGCTCGTTTACGGCGCTGCTAGCGAGCCAATTCTCGCCCACCAGGGACAGGGCGCGATGATCGTCCTAGTGGCCTTCGGCCTGTGGGTTGGCCGCGAGCACCTGCGCGATGTGCTGCGCAAGGCATTCCGGGGCGACGACCGCATCGACGACAACGGCGAGATGCTCTCCTATCGGACGGCGGTCTTAACTTGGCTTTCCGGTATCGTAGTAATGACCATCTGGCTGTGGCAGTCTGGCTTGCCGTTGTGGGCAGCCTTTTTGACCCTGATGCTGGCTATCCTTATCTTCGTCGGCCTAACTCGAGTGGTAGTGGAAGGAGGTGTGGCCGCGGCGGTCGGACCGATGATTTCTCCAACGGTCCTGGTTTCGGCCGTAGGCTCTTCGGCGATCGGCCCGGCCGGCGTAGTCGGCCTCGCATATACATTCGTGTGGGCGGCGGATATCCGCACCTTTGTCATGGCCTCCTGCGCACACGGTCTCAAGTTGGGTGAGGGACTAGGGCCGCGGCTGCGCCCGCTTTTTTGGTACATACTGCTGGCGATTGTCGTCAGCATCGTCGGCTCGGTTGCAACGATTTTGTACCTCGCCTACGAATACGGCGGCATCAACCTCAACCCGTGGTTTTTTGGAGGTGGAACTCGTGCCCCTTTTGATTATATTACCACCAAGTTAAGCGCACCCACCGAGCCGAATATCGATGGCTGGATTCACACTTTTGTCGGCGGGGGCATCATGGCCCTGCTCATGTGGGCGCGCCAGCGGCTCTTGTGGTGGCCTCTGCATCCCATCGGCTACCCGATTGGTGCCGTATGGCTGATGGACCAGTTGTGGTTTAGCATTGCCATCGCTTGGCTCTTAAAGTTGTTGGCGATGAAATACGGCGGTCCTGGTCTTTTTCGCCGGGCGCGTCCTTTCTTTTTAGGCCTAATCATAGGCCAGTTTTTCATCGCAGGGCTCTGGTTGATTATCGACTTTTTTACGGGCATGACCGACAATGTGGTCTTCTGGATCTGAGAAAGGCACTACCTATGCCTAAGTTCGCGATGCGATGGATGGCCTTCGGCTGGATTTTGGTCGGCGCAGCACCGGCTTGGACCGAAGTCGATTTTGCCGAGTTGGCGCGCACGGCCCCGGTCGAGCGCGTGCAGCAAACGATGGACACCTTTGCCGGCTTGGGGTCTAGAGTCGCCGGCTATCGAGGTGCCGACCAAGCGGCCCAGATCGTGCAGGAGCGCTTCCGTGCCATTGGCCTCGACGACGTCACAGTACACGAATACGATGTCTCTATTCCGGTCGATAAGGGCGGATTTCTGCAAGTCGTTGGCAGCCACGAGCAAGTGCCAATCCACGGCCTGTGGCCCAATCTCGTCAAAACCTCGACGCTGCCCGAAGACGGGGTGACCAAGCGCTTGATCGACGCTGGCGCGGGTGAGTACGCAGACATGGACGGCAAGCAAGTCGAAGGGGCCGTGGCCCTGATGGACTTCAATTCGGGCGATGCCTGGCTCAATGCCGCCTACCTCGGGGCGCAAGCTATCATCTTTATCGAGCCGGACTCCACCGTGTACTTGGAGGGCGAAAAGAAATTCCTCACCATGCCGCTCGACCTGCCGAGGTTTTGGGTCAATCGCCAAGTCGGTCAGCGCTTGCGCCGCCAATTGGCGACCGAGGGCGAGCAGACGCTCCACCTACAGTACCGCATGGATTGGGAGCGGCATCCCGCTTGGAATATCCTCGGCACGATCCCCGGCTACGATCCTTTGCTAAAAGAGGACGTGATCGTGCTGGAAGCGTACTACGACGCCATGTCCGTCGTGCCGGCCCTCGCCCCAGGTGCCGAGCAAGCCTCCGGCATTACTGCGCTGTTGGAACTGGCGCGCTACTTCCGCGAAAATCCACCGGCGCGCACGGTCGTATTCCTCGCCACTTCGGCCCACCACTTGGGCTTGCGCGGGATTGATGATTTCATCCAGCGCTATTTGCGCAAAGAGGATCCCTTTATCGAGCACATGCTGGTGAGGCGGGTCGTCGATGCTGCACTCGCGCAGAACATGATCGCCCAAGACGGCATCCACTACGCCATCGGCGAGGAGGAGTTCACCAGTAAGGAAGCCCTCGTGCGGGGCGTTGCCGAAGGGCGCACCGACTTGGTCTCGCGCGTTGCCGACGCTGCCCTTGCCGAAGGGCTGCTGAGCCAAGAAGGAGGTGCATTACACCTCGCCGACGAGCAATTCAAAGATCGCCGCGAACTGGTTGACGAGTTGCGCTCGGACGACGACTTGCGCCTCGCGCTCTACAAAACTTGGGTCGATCCCAAAGTCGATTCGCTCGCGGTCAAGCTCTTTATCAGCCTCGACCTTTCGTCGCAAACCGACGAACTCGGAGTGTGGAATAGCAATACCAGCTTTTACTACAAGCGCTACTTCGCGCCCTTCGGCAAGAACTTCATGGGGTATGCGCGCAAGATCAGCCGCGAGTTGGATTATCAGCAGCGCGATGTGCTAGTCAATGGTATCAGCCCCGAAGGCGGGATGAGTTGGCAGACTTTTGTACCAGGCGAAATATCGGTCAACAGCGAATTGGTATTGGCAACTGGTACGCCGGCATTGGCCTTTGTCACTGTCAACGACGCGCGATTCCTCGTCGATACGCCCTTAGACCGGGCTGAGCACGTCAACTACGCCAATCTCGCCAAACAGATCCGGGTGCTCGCCGGCATGTTCGAGATGGCCTTTGAAGACCCAGAGCTGTTCCCGGACTTCAAGATGCGCTTGCGCGACACGCTGCGCTCGCTGCGCGGTCGGACCATGGTCTTTCCGCGCCGCAGCATCATCCCCGACTTGCCGCGTGCAGACGCCGTAGCCGTGGTGCGCAACGGCAAGAAAAAGTCGTATAAAGGCGTGCGCGGCGAGTACTACGAAGTCGTCGATGATAAGGGGGCCTTTTACGTAAATCGGGTGCGGGTCAACAACGTGCAGATCGAGGGCTACTATATGGACCCGATCACCGGCCGCATCACCTACGCCCCCGACCGCGGCGTGCAAGGCGACGAAAGCTACCCCATGCGGGTCTCCATGGATTGGCGCGACAAGCAGTGGATGGTCATCCTCTTTCCCTGCGTGCCCTACAACTTCTTCGACATCGTCGATCCGCGCTATTTGACCAAGCTGTCCAACGTGCAGGTCTTCGACGAAACGAACGGCCCACCTGTGGAGTACGGTTATACCATTGGCGAAGGCCCCTCGGCCCAAAACGAGCCGGTCGGGGTGCTCTTCGCACGGCCCGGTTCGCACATCAAGATGGGGTTCGGTGCTGGCCTGCTGGGATTCCGCTCGCTCCTGCTCAACGCCACCAGTGTAACCGACAAGGAAAAGGCCGAGGGCGAGGGTTTCGAGATTCGCCCCGGTACTTCCTTTGCCCGCACGACCTTTCAAGCTGCCCAAGACATGTGGAATCTCGACGAGTCGCGAATGCGCGAGCTGCGGAGCTTTGCCATTGAAAACCAGCGCCTCAACGACCTCCACTATCGCGCCGAAGCCGAACTAACCCACGCCGCCGAGGCTGAGACCGATCAGCGCTGGGGCGATTTCGTGCGCCACACGCGCGCGGCCTTCGGGCTGGAATCGCGCGCCTATCCAGACGTCAAATCCACTCAAAACGACGTCATTCAGGGCATTATCTTCTTCATGGCCCTCGTCATCCCCTGCGCCTTTTTCACTGAGCGGCTCATTTTTACGGCCGCTACGATCCGCAATCAGATAATCGGCTTTGCCGGGGTTTTTATGGCGATCTGGATCGTGTTGTGGCTGGTGCATCCGGCCTTTCAGCTATCCAATCCCTTCGTCATCCTGCTGGCCTTTATCATCATCGCCTTGGCAGTGCTGGTGATGTCGATCATTTCCGGCCGCTTTAACGAGCAGATGAAGAAGCTGCGCACCGAGGTAGCCGTGATCCACGACACGGACGTCAGCCGCTCTTCGGCCTCGCTGACGGCCTTCCAGCTCGGGATTTCCAACATGAAACGGCGCAAGACGCGCACGGTCCTCACCTTTACCACGCTCTTGCTGCTGACGTTCACAGTGCTCTCTTTTACCTCCATCCGCACGGGCTTGCGATTCAATCAAATCAGCCGCGACAACGAGGGTCTCTACGAGGGCATCCTCATCCGCAGCAAGGCGTGGAATCCAATGGAGGATTCAGTCCTCGAATACGCCCGCAGCAATTTCGGCGATCGGGCTGCGGTCGCGCCGCGCAGTTGGTACAGCAACAAGGCCAAAGCGCACATTAAAATAAAACACGGGGAAAAGGCCCATAACGCGCTCGGCGTCCTAGGTTTAGCGCCCGAGGAGACTCAAGTTACTCGACTCAGCCAAGCCCTAGTCGCCGGACGCTGGTTTGAGCCGGGTGAGGACAAGGCCTGCATCCTGCCCATCGACATGGTCAAGGAAGCCCATCTCGATGTCGATTTGGCCGACGTTGGTCAAGCGCAAGTCAGGGTCTTCGGCGACTTGTTTACGGTGGTGGGCGTCATCGACTCTAAGCGCATGAAGGACCTCAAAGACCTCGACGACGAGATTCTGACGCCAGCCGACTTCGCCGTCACCGGCGGTCAGGCGGTGCAGGAAATAGCCGAAGAAGAACAGCGCGAGAAACAAGGTCTGGAGGACGCCAAGGTCGTCATCAAACCCTTCGTCCACATAGAGCCAGCCAACACCCTGATTATTCCCTACCACACGCTGCGCAACGTCGGCAGCGGCAACCCACTACAGTCGGTAGCCGTGCGCTTCCCCGAGGGCAGCGATGTGCGCGGCGAGGTCGAGGAGTTCCTCTCGCGCCTCGCGGTAACGCTGTTCGCCGGAGTCAAGGAGGCCGGCGATGAATACATCAAGGTGTCGATCTATTCATCGCTGGGCATGACCTCCTTTTCCGGGATGAGCAATTTGTTCATCCCCATGCTGATCGCCTCGCTGATTGTGCTCAACACCATGATGGGTAGTGTGTACGAGCGCTTCCGCGAAATCGGCATCTACTCTTCGGTGGGCCTAGCCCCCGGCCACATCTCTTGGCTCTTTATCGCCGAGAGTTGCGTCTATTCGGTGCTAGGTGTGGTCGCCGGTTATCTCAGCGGTCAAGTAATCGCCAAAGTACTCATCGAATTTGACCTTTTGGGTGGCTTCACGCTCAACTACTCTTCGGTGGCCGCGGTGCTCTCCTGTATGCTAGTGATGGCCGTGGTCATGCTCTCGACGATTTATCCGGCGCGCAAGGCTTCGCAAATGGCCGTGCCGGACGTGACCCGCAAGTGGAAGCTGCCGCCGCCCGATGGCGACCAGTGGGATTTCGAGTTCCCCTTTACAGTCAGCGGTCACGAGGTCTTGGGCTTGAGCGTATTCCTCATCGGCTACTTCGACTCCTACAGCGAGGAGTCCATCGGCACCTTCTACACCGACGGTGCCCAGCTAAGCCGCGAAGAAACGCCCAACGGCGAAGGATACATTATCGACATGAATATCTGGCTGGCTCCGTTCGACTTGGGCGTCAGTCAACACGTCACCGTGCGGGCCATGCCAGAGGCCGAGCACAACATTTACGCGGTCAGCCTACAAATCAAGCGGCTCAGCGGCGAGGACGCCTCGTGGCGGCGGGTCAACCAGCGCTTTATGAACGTCATCCGCAAACAGTTCCTCATCTGGCGCACAGTGGATGCTGAGGCCAAGGAAGGCTACCGCCAACAGGGCGTGGAAATTCTACAAGGACTGCGCAGCGAAGTGTCGGCGTAAGGGAGGATAGCGAGTGCTCGGAAGCAAAAACAGAAACCCGAACCAAGAGATCGAAGAATATAGGGACCTAATGCAGGTCCCGGATCGCTTCGAGAACGGCTTTACGATCAAGGCCATCCTCGGCGTGCTCTTCGTCGCCTTCATCATGGTGCCGGGCAACATGTACTTGAGCCTGATGATCGGCGGCTCTTTGGGAGCGGCGGCCGAGTGGGTGACCATCATCCTCTTCGCCGAAATCACCAAGCGTTCCTTTTCCTCCCTCCGGCGCCAAGAAGTCTATGTGCTGTTCTACGTGGCCGGCTCGCTGATTGCCGCTGAGACTGGTGCCTTTGAGGGCTTGCTCTACAACCAGTATTTGGTGCAATCGCCAGCGGCCAAGCAGTTTGGCATTGCCAAGTTGATCCCCGGCTGGGTGGCACCGCAGCCCGACTCCTCTGCCATCATCGAGCGCACCTTCCTGCACTCGGATTGGGCGATGCCGATCGTCCTCCTAGTCCTGGGGATGATCATCTGGCGCATCAACTGGTTCACCATGTCGTACGCGCTCTTCCGGCTCACCTCCGACTACGAGCGCCTGCCCTTTCCCTTCGCGCCCGTAAACGCCCAAGGCGCTACGGCACTGGCCGAGACCACCCAAGGGGTTGAGACGTGGCGCTGGCGGGTATTTTCGGCAGGGGCGATGATCGGCTTGGTTTTTGGCACAATCTACGTGGCCTTGCCGGCGATTACTGGCGCGCTGCTGACCGAGCCGATCCAACTCATACCCATTCCCTTTGTCGATTTCACCCAAGTCACTGGCAACTTCATCCCGGCCACTCCGCTGGGATTTACCGCGCACTTAGGACCGATCTTTGCCGGGCTAGTGGTGCCGTTCTGGGGCGTGGTTGGCACCTTTATCGGCGTACTCGTCGCCTCCATTGCCAACCCGATGCTCTATACCTGGACGCCTTCGTGGCGCGAGGAGCCGTACCTGAGTTTGTGGCAGCAAGGCATGGGCACGATCGAGACTTACTTCGTCAACTACGTCGATTTCTGGATGAGCTTCGGCCTCGGCACTACCTTCGCCATCGCCGCCATCGGCATCTACCAGATAGTTCAGAGTGTGCGCAAGGCTAGGGCTAACAACGGCAGCGGGAATGATGGCAGTCCCAAGCGCGGCTTCGCCACCCCCGCCGGCCGCGGCGATTTCCCCATCTGGGTGGCGTTGGCACTATACGCCTTGGCCACGGCCGGCCTGATCGGCATCGCCGCTTGGCTGCTCCCGGGCATTGCCCAATTCGTATGGTTCTTCCTCTTCTTTGGTTTCGTATTCACGCCCTTTCAGTCGTTTGTCAACGCTCGTCTAGTCGGGATGGTAGGACAGACAGTGGACGTTCCCTTCGTGCGCGAGGCCACGATTATTCTCTCTGGGTATCGCGGTGTTGATATCTGGTTCATTCCGTTTCCCTTGGGCAACTACGGTGCCCAGACCCAGAAGTTCCGCGAAATCGAATTGACCGGCACCCAGTTTACCAGCATCATCCGCGCCGAGATTTTCATGGTACCCATCGTGCTCTTTACCAGTTTTCTCTACGGCTCCTATATCTGGAAACTGGCACCGATCCCGTCGGCCTCCTACCCCTATGCCCAGCTCATGTGGCGTCTGCGCGCCTACCAGCAATGCCTTTTTATCACCGGCACTATGCGCAGCGAACTGGCCATCGACAAAGATCGGGCGGGATGGACTCCGGCTAACCTGATCGAAAACGAATGGTGGTACTGGCGGGTGCGGCTAGTGGATCAGGAGTGGCTGGACTCCAACGGCAAGCGCGGTCAAGTCGGCCCGTGGATGCCGACCCAAGTTTTCTACTCGTACTTCGATCAGGGGGCACCCGACATTGTCGCCGAGCGCTACTTGCGCGACGAGCAGCTAGCCGAAGAGCAAGTTGTCGAGGGCCTGCCGGCGATTGCGCCGCTGGGGCCAGCGATGGATACCATCATTCGCGAACCCCGCCCAACCCTCGAAGTGCAGACCGAGCGAGCCGTACCGGCGGGATGGTCTTTCTACTTTGAGGTCGATACCGATCCGCTCTTTACCAGTTCTTGGATCCAGCGCTCCTCTGACGTGCCTTGGCTCTTTAGGGCACTGAAACCAGAGGTCATTGCCTTTGGTGCCGGCTTCGGGGTGGTGAGCTTCATTCTGCTCTCTATACTCGGGCTGCCGATCCTGTTGATTTTTGGTTTTGTGCGCTCGCTGACGATTCTGCCGCATTACGTGGTGACCGAGATCATCGGCGCGCTCTTGGCTCGCTACTACTTTTGGAACAAGTACGGGCGGCAGGAGTGGCGGCAGTTTGCCCCGGTTCTGGCGGTGGGCTTCGCCTGCGGCATGGCGCTGATGGGGATGGCGTCGGTGGGGATCGCCCTGATCCAGAAATCGGTCTCTGTGCTGATCTTCTAGTATGAACGATCGGGTAGATTTCGCTTGGCAAGGGCTGCGGATGTCCGTGCCCGACGATTGGAACCTCGGCCGAGTTGACGGGGACTTTGAAAAGGGCTATGCCCGCCTCGACGACGCCGAAATCGTGCGTGCCGAAATCGAATGGCGGCGGCTCAAAGGCCGCGGCGAGGCCCTACGTCTGACCGAGTTGGTAGATCGCTACCTAGCCAATCTGCAAAAAAAGGCCCAAAAAGTTGATGCTCCCTTTGAGGTTCAGCGCCGCGCCCGCTTCCTCAAAAACAAGAAGTTCCTCGAAGGCCGCGAATACGAGGTCTTCATCTGGGAGGCCGACTTCCGCGCATACAACCTAGCGCTCGCCTTGGAATCCGGGCGGGTAGTGCTCCTGCGAGTGCTGGCTAGGTTAGACGAGTTTTTGCCCGAGCAAGCCGAGGCCGTGTTCAGTTCGCTCGTCGATCAAGAAGCCGAGGACGCGCATTTGTGGAGCGTGTACGGCTTGCGGTTTTTTGCGCCCAACGACCTCAAGCTACAAAGCCATTCCCTCAAGTCGGGCCACATCGAGCTCGAGTTTTCCCTCGGCAAACAAGTTTTAAAGGTGCATCGTTTGAGTATGGCCCGGATTATGCTCAAAGACGCGCACATTCAAGACTGGTATCCGGTCTTTTTTAAGAAGCAATTGCGCGACTTCGTGGTGGACATTACTCCAGAAGACGTGCGGGAACACGAGGGCATCCGCGTCGAGGGGCGGCCGCGCAGCCGCTGGCGTCAGCTACTGCGTCCCTTGCCCTTTATAAACCCGAGGCCGCGCCTGTATCTGCGGGGGCGCGTCTGGCGCGATACCAGCATCGACAAAATCGCGATCATCGAGCACCTCTACCGCAAGAAAGACACAGCAGACGATTTAGTCGCCAAGGTAGTAGATGGGCATTTTATCGAAAGACAAGGGACCCAAGCTGAGCCGGGCCGCCATGCTGGCGTCGCGGCCAACGCGCAATGAGTCCCTGCGCTGGGAAAACAACGACAACGGCGAGGTCCAGGTCTCAATAAAGCGCCAAGAGACCTGGAAGGTGCGGCTGCTGTCCAAGTTTTTCTATATCCCCAGGCAGCGCAAGATCACCCTCGACGAGGTCGGCAGCGAGGTCTGGCGGATGTGCAATGGCCGCAACTCGGTCGGCAGGATGATCGAAGAACTCAGCGACAAATACCAGCTCAATCGCAAGGAGGCCGAGGTCTCCCTGCTCCAGTATCTAAAGACCCTTGGGCAGAAGCGCTTTATCGGTTTTGTCTTAGAAAGCGATGAGAAGCCGCCCGGTCGCGGCGCGGCTAGCGGAAAAAAATGGCAAAAGAAACAAACGGGGGCGAGCAATTAGCTCGTCCCTGTTTTCGTCTGCACCCGCACCAAATCGCACACTTCTTCTCCCACTTGCTCAATCCCGCGTTGTTGGCGCTCTTGGTTTTCAGCGTCCAAGCGCACCTGCTGGGCGACTGGCTCGCCGGCTCGGTGGCGATCGTCACCTTCTCTGTGGTACCCGGGTTGTTACTCTGGTACTTAGTGCGCTCGGGCTATCTCGACAAAGCCTATACAGACGACCGCAACAAGCGCGCTACCTTGCTCTTGCTGGGCGCTCTTTGCTACACCTTGGGCGGAGCAGCCCTCTACGGGATCGGTGCTCCGCCCCTAATGCTGGTCACGGCCGCGTCCTGTGTCGTCAACACGCTCTTGGTCTGGTGGATCAATCGCTCCTATAAGATCAGTATTCACGCGGCTGGTGTCGGAGGGGCAACCTGTGTATTGTTGATCAGCGTCGGTAGCGCGGCGTGGCCCTTCTTACTCAGTTGGCCGGCCGTCGCTTGGGCGCGGCTTTACTTGCGGGCGCATACTCCCATGCAGATCGGCGCGGGTGGCGCGCTGGGCGCGGGGAGTACGGCGTTGTTGTACCGGGCATTTGGACTGTTATGAACCAATCATATAAGGGCTTTATAGATCGCCTGACCTACCACAACCCGGAAAATGGCTATACCATTGCGCGCTTAGTAATAGAGGGCCAGCGCGAGCGGATCGCCATCGTGGGGACGCTCGCCTCCATCCAAGAGGGTGAAAGCGTCGAAGTCGCAGGCGTGTGGACCAATCATCCCAAATACGGCAAACAGCTCAAGGTAGAGCACTATAAAGCCGTTTATCCCTCGACCCTCGAAGGTATGCAAAAGTACCTCGGGTCCGGTTTGATCAAAGGCGTCGGGCCGCGGTCGGCCAAGCGCATCGTCGATCACTTTGGCGCGGAAACGCTCGACATCATCGATGAGGATCCCCGCCGATTAGAGGAAGTGCCCAAGCTGGGCAAGAAGAGAGTCGAACTGATTGCCGAGGCTTGGGATGAGCAGCGGCAAATCAAGGACGTGATGGTCTTTTTGCAGTCGCACGGGGTTACCACCGGCTACGCAGTGAAAATTTTCAAGACCTACGGCCAAGAGGCCATTCAAAAGGTGCGCAGCGATCCCTATCGCCTAGAGCGCGATGTGGATGGGATCGGCTTCCGCATCGCCGACCGCATTGCCCAGCGCTTGGGCCTGGGCCGCGATGCACCCGAGCGCGTGCAAGCTGGCATCCGCTACCTGCTCTCCGAAGCAGCCGACGAAGGCCACGTGTACCTGCCAGCCGTCGAAATGATGGAGCGCGCCGTCGAAATTTTGGACATCAACGCCGAACTGCTGCCGCCGGCATTGGAGGCCCTGCGCGCCACTGACGGCGTGGTCACCGAAGATCTGCGCTATTATCTGCCGCCACTCCACCGCGCCGAAGTGGGCACCGCATCGTCGCTAAAGCGGCTTTTGGGCACGCCAGCCGAAGAATTGGCCGTACCCGCAGAAGCAGAAGACGAGCTGGAATTGGCTCCGGCACAAAAAGAGGCCGTGGAACTGGTCGCCACCAGCAAGGTGCTGGTGCTAACGGGCGGGCCTGGTACCGGCAAGACTACGGTCACGCGGCGCATCTTGCACCTGTTGGAGAAAGGCGGCCTCAAGGTCGCGCTGTGCTCACCTACGGGCCGTGCTGCCAAGCGGCTGAGCGAGGCCAGTGGGCGCGAGGCCAAGACCATTCACCGACTGCTCGGATTTCAGCCGGGCGAGCGACAATTCAAAAAGGGCTACGACGACCGCCTCGAAGTCGATGCGCTGATCGTCGATGAGGCTTCCATGATCGACGTGGTGCTGCTCAACGCGCTCCTGCGCGCCCTGCCCGACCACGCTCGGCTCGTGCTAGTCGGCGACATCGACCAGTTGCCCTCGGTAGGGCCGGGCAACGTGCTCCGCGACATCATCGACTCCGCCCAAGTGCCGGTGGTGCGCCTGACACAGATTTTTCGCCAAGCCCAAAAAAGCCACATCATCCGCAACGCGCACCGCATCAACAGCGGCGAAATGCCCATCGTCGAGAACCAAGCGGACGCGGATTTCTACTTCATCCAAGAAGGCGATCCAGAGCGGGTGGTCGAGCAGGTGGAGGAGTTGTGCGCCACGCGGCTGCCCAGCTATCGGGGGTGGGACCGACGCAACGACATCCAAGTGCTTGCTCCCATGTACCGCGGCGAGACCGGCGCGCTCAATCTCAACCAGCGGCTGCAACAGCGCCTCAACCCGCACGGGCAGGCACATAGCCATCGCGGGGCCGAGTTCCGGGTGGGCGACAAGGTCATGCAGGTCAAAAACAACTACGACAAGGGCGTTTTTAACGGCGACATCGGCACAATCGAGCGGCTCGACGCGGAAAAGCAGGTGCTCTACGTGCGCTTTGATTACACCTTGGAATACGATCAGGTCGATCTCGATCAGCTAACCCTCGCCTACGCCATCAGCATCCACCGCTCTCAGGGGTCGGAATTCCCCGTGGTGGTGCTGCCGCTGACGACGCAGCACTACGTGATGCTCCAGCGCAACCTACTCTACACGGCTATTACCCGCGCCAAGCAAATGATTGTCATCGTCGGCACTCCCAAGGCCCTCAAACTGGCCATTGCGAACGACAAGGTCGCCCAGCGTTACACCACGCTCAAAGAGCGGCTGCGCGGCGAGGTCGGCGCGGTGCTGGAAGCGGGACAAGCCACTCCATTGGAATCGACACTGCCGAGCGATTGATTCCACAAACCGACGCGATCCTTTCAATCACTACCGTCTTGGGGAAAGCTGGCGGAATATATCATCGTTGGCTGCCGAGTACCTCTACAATTCATCGCGCAGCAGCCAGCGCACGGCGTTTTGCTGCAACTTCTCGTAGGCCGGATTCCACAGCACGGGGATGGTGTGTCCCGGTGATAGATAGCACACGCGGCCCGCGCCGTAATCGTACGCCCAAGCCGCCTCGCACGTGGTGCCCAAATCCTGCCAAGTGTGCCCGTCGTCGTTGACGCTGACGGCCAAGACATGGGCTGGGTCCTTGTCGTACTGCATGAAGTGCTGCTCGTCCTCGACGACAAAGTCCTCCACGCCGCGCGTTATGGGGTGGTCCGTGCGCGTGATGTGCACGCGGTAGGGACGCACTGGCGAGTGTCCTTGCGTAGCGGCACCTAGCACGTGGCGGAAGTCGCTGCTGCCCGGAGCGATGTACGTGGAATTGTGGTAGAAGAGAGCCGCCCCGCCTGCCTCCACAAAACTCCGCACGGCGCGGCCCTGAGCCTCGGTAATCCACTGCACGGGCCGGGATTCCTCAGCCTCGACGGGCGGCTCGCTGACGGACGCAGCCTCTATGCCGTAGCCATTGGGCCAGATCATGCCGTCGCGGAAGACGATCAGCAGCCGGTAACTCGACAGATGTTGGGCGTTGAGCAGGGTGATCTCGTCGGTAAAGTCAACGGATAATCCCATGCCTTGGACCAAGGTGCGGCCCAAAGCCGTGCGGATGTAATCAGACGTGTGATAGCGGTCGCCCACTAGGGCAAAAGCCGTAGTCATGCATCGCCTCCTGCGTGAGTTTTGCGTATGTAATTGGCGGCAGGTTCGCCGCCTTAGAACCGTTCCAACTCTGGAAACTTCTCCTCGCCTCGATGCACGTGCATGGCCCCGCCCTCAGCGCACCGCCGCAAGGTGGGAAACACCTTGCCCGGATTCAATACCTGCTGCGGGTCAAACTCGGCCTTGACTCGTTCCTGAGCGTCCAAATCCGCGTCCTTGAACATGCACGGCATTAAATCCCGCTTCTCAATGCCAACCCCGTGCTCCCCACTCAACACGCCCCCCACCTCGACGCAGAGCTTCAGGATCTCGGCTCCTAGCGACTCGGCTCTCTCCAGATCGCCCTCGACATTGCTGTCGTACAGCACGAGCGGGTGCAGGTTGCCATCGCCCGCGTGGAAGACGTTGGCCACGCGCAAGCCATACGCGGCCGATAGCTCGCCGATTCTCTCTAGCACCTGCGGCAGCGCACTCCGCGGGATGGTCCCGTCCATGCAGTAGTAGTCGGGGCTAATCCGGCCCATCGCTGGGAAAGCTGCTTTGCGACCGGCCCACAACTTTTGTCGCTCGGCCTCGGTTGTAGCACGAGAAAGCTCGGTCGCGCCGGTCTGCCGCAAGAGCGATTCCAGTGCGCGGCTTTGGCACTCGACCTCGCTTTGTGGCCCGTCCAATTCGACCAGCAAGAGCGCCGCGACCCCGAGTGGATAGCCCGCGCCGACAAAACCCTCCACCGCTTCCACAGATAGCTGATCCATGATTTCCATGCCGGCTGGCACCATGCCCGCGGCGATGATTTCGGCCACCGCCTGCCCAGCCGCGGCGACCGAATCGTACACGGCCATCACAGCCTGCGCCACTTCTGGCTTGGGTAAGATCCGCAGCGTGGCCTCCGTGGTAATGGCCAACAGCCCTTCCGAACCCGTCAGCAGCCCGAGCAAGTCGTAGCCCGCTTGGTCCATGCCCTTGCCGCCGACCCGCACGATCTCGCCGTCGGCTAACACTACCTCTAAGCCGAGCAAGTTGTTGGTCGTCGTGCCGTACTTGAGGCAGTGTACCCCCCCTGAATTTTCGGCGATATTGCCGCCAATCGAGCAGGCGATCTGGCTCGAAGGGTCGGGCGCATAGTAGAAGCCGCTCTGCTCCACCGCTTCGGTCACGGCTCGATTGGTCACGCCCGGCTGCACGGTCACCGCGCAGTTTTCCAAGTCAATGTCGAGTACCGCTCGCATCCGCGCCGTGCTCAACACCACTCCATCTTCTCTCGGCAGGGCACCGCCAGAAAGCCCAGTGCCGGCACCCCAAGGGACAATGGGAATGTCGAGTTGGGAGCATGAGCGTAGTACGGCCGCGACCTGCTCGGTGCTATCCGGTAGGGCGACCAGCATGGGCCGCTGGCGATACGCCGACAGACCGTCGCATTCATAGGCGACTACGTCCTCGCGGCGGTGAATAATCTGATCGGCACGCAAGTGTTCAAGCAGGAGACCGATGAGGTCTCCGCGGCGCTTGAAGCGGGTGGGATCGGGGGTAGGAAGTTGCATTAGTTAGTAGCCCAAGTCTTTGGCGTACGCAAAAAGCGCGGGCGTGCCGCCGGTATGGAGAAAGATAAGGCTCTGCTCGGAACGCCACCAACCGGCGCGCACGTGCGCCAAAAGTCCGGCCATAGCCTTGCTAGTATAGGACGGATCGAGCAACAGCCCTTCCTGCTGCGCCAACAGGTGCAGGGCTTCGCGGCCCTCTGGAGTGACCACGCCGTAGTCTGGCCCGACAAATGCGGCGTAGCTCTCGAAATCCTCCACCTTCAGCGCTAGGTCCAAGCCCAAGATCGCAGCACACTCACGCGCTAAGGCAAGGTGCCCCTCAGCGGCTTCGCGGTCATCGCGCGGCGAAGGGCTGATGCCCACTACCCGCATATTAATACCCAGTGCCTTGAACGCGACCACTAGGCCCACGTGCGTATGAGCCCCCGAACACAAGTAGATCGCCGCTGGCTTAACACCCTGTTCTTCGCATTGGGCCAACAGTTCTAACGCCCCATCGACGTACGCTACACTGCGGAAGATGCGCGCGTCCGAACTGGTGTGGAAGGGGCGGTGCCCAGCCGCGGTCAGCGCGGCCATCTTTGCGGCTACGGCCCGCGCCTGCTCCTCGGGCACGGGCAGGTCCACCTCCGCGCCAAAGAGGCGGGTCAACAGCAGGTTCCCTTGCGTCTGCGCGTGAGCGTCGTCTCGACCGACTACTACCGCAGACAGTCCCAATTTTGCGGCCACTGCAGCCGTCTGCCGCGATTGATTCGACTGCGCGGCGGCCGAGTGTACCAGCACGTCGCAGCCTTGCTCTACGGCTTGGGCGATTTGGTATTCAAACTCGCGGATCTTGTTGCCGCCAAAAGCCAAGCCGGTCAAATCGTCGCGCTTGACCCAAATTTGCGGGCCGGCTAGGTGGGCGCTGAGGCGCTTTAGCTCCTCCAAGGGCGTCGGCAAGGACGCTAGCTGCAATCGCGGCAAAGCAGCCAACCGCTCTTTCAGTTCCTCTCGGCTAATAATCATAGCCTCCCTCTTTTTGTTTGCTTTCAATACAATCATTAAACAACCACCGGGCAAACCCATCATTCACTTCGGGCACACCGCGTTTGCCCTTTTGCTAAAATCCCTTAACTTTTACATAGTGAGACCCACACAACTTGCTGCCCCTCCTCGGAGCCTCACTCCTCCCCAACACAAATCGCTGTTTAACCAATACATAGGGCCGTTTTGGATCTAGTCGAACCTATACCCGAACGCCTATTGCCCCATATCCGTAGCGAATTGCAACCCGGCGAGTTGCTCATCGTCCTCCTCGCCGCTGACATTCGCCCCGACGGGCAGTACGGCGACTCTTGGTTTGCTCTCACCGACGAGCGGATACTCGTCTTCCACCCCAATGGCGCAGATAAGCCCGAGACCGTGCGCCTCGGCTTGGACGAAGTGCAAGGCATCCAGACCCGCAACTACGTGGGCAGCGGTGCACTCGTCGTCGAGCTAGAGGATGAAACCGTCGAGCTGCTGCGCTTTTCGCAGAGTGCGTACTACAAATTCTCCGGCGTCCCCCAAGCCATTGAGGGTGCCGGTCTAGTCGAGGAAGAAGACGCAGAAGAAGACGGGCCGCCACAGGTCGATCCGGTCAAAGTAGTAGAGCACTGCCCCACCTGCGGTCGCGCTCTGCGCTCCGGCTCCAAAGTCTGCCCCAACTGCCTGCGCCAGACCGAGACCTTCTGGCGGTTGTTTTCCTACATCAAGCCCTATAAAACCCAGGCCCTGATCGGGTTCACGCTGACGATTGTGCTGACGGTCATCGGCCTGCTGCCACCCCAGCTCAACCGCATCCTCATCGACGATGTCATCGTCCCGGTCATCGTCCAATACGAAGCTGCGGGCATCGCCGAGGGCGAGGCGACCACGCCTTCCGCCGAGAGCGTCCAACTCCTGCTGTCGGTCGTACTCGGCCTGCTCGGCGTCTATCTCGGCCGCGGCATCATCAGCGGCGTGCGGATGTACGCCTTGGGGTGGCTTGGCCAGCGCGTTGTGTACGATTTGCAGATGCAAATTTTCCAACATTTGCAATTGCTGTCGCTGACGTTTTACAACACGCTCAGCACCGGTCGAATTATGACCCGCGTCACCAGCGATACCGAGCGCATGCGCAGTTTTATCACCTCGGGGTTCCAAGACATCGTCATCGACGGGCTGACCATCATCGGCATTTGCGCGATGCTATTTGTAATGAATTGGGAATTAGCGCTTTTGTCGCTGATCCCAATCCCCTTCATGATCATCGGCACCATTATCTACCGCAATCGCATCCACTGGGTTTTCCACCGGATATGGCGTCGCATTGCCACCCTCAACGCCATGCTCGCCGACTCCATCCCTGGCGTCAAGGTAGTAAAGGCGTTTGCCCAAGAAAACCGCGAGCTCGATCGCTTTGACGAGCGCAACGTCGATCTGCGCGAATCGCGGATGACCGCCTTCAAGATGCGGTCCTATTACATTCCGACGATCGCCTTTATCACCTCGGTCGGCTCGATCATCCTCTGGTGGTTCGGCGGCAATCGGGTGCTCTCCAACACCCTGACCCTCGGCGACCTCCAAGCATTTATCGCCTATATGATGATGTTCTACGCGCCGGTGCGCTCGCTATGCAACCTCACCGAGCAGCTAGAGACCGCGGCAACAACAGCCGAGCGCGTCTTCGAGATCATCGACACCGATCCCGAAGTCCAAGACGACCCCGACGCCATAGATCCCGGCGTGCTTGAAGGCTCAGTAGAGTTCCGCAACGTTAGCTTCACGTACGACGGGTCGGCGCGCATTCTCGACCGCATCCACTTTAAGGCCACACCCGGCGAGATGATTGGCATTGTTGGTCCTAGCGGCGCTGGCAAGTCAACCTTGGTCAACCTCATTTCGCGGTTCTACGACGCCACCGACGGCCAAGTCCGCATCGACGGCCAGCCTATTACCCGGCTCAAACAGCAGGCGTTGCGCGGCCAAATCGGCGTGGTCCTGCAAGAGCCGCTGCTCTTCCAAGGATCCATCGCTAGCAATATCGCCTACGGCCACCCCGACGCAACGCGCCAAGAGGTCATCGAGGCGGCCCGCGCGGCCAACGCCCACAAATTCATCATGAATTTTCCCGATGGCTACGACACCCAAGTCGGCGAGCGCGGCGGTCGGCTCTCCGGCGGCGAGCGCCAGCGCATTTCCATTGCCCGCGCCCTGATCGGCAACCCGCGCATCCTGATCCTCGACGAAGCGACCGCCTCAGTCGATACCCAAACCGAATACGAAATCCAAGAGGCGCTCGAACGGTTAGTAGCTGGCCGCACGACCTTTGCCATCGCCCACCGGCTCTCGACCCTCAAAAACGCCGACCGACTGCTGGTGTTGGAAAGAGGGCGCGTCGCCGAGGTCGGCACTCACGAAGAGTTGCTCAACAAGGAGGACGGCGTCTATCGCCGACTAGTCGATATGCAAACCGAAATGGCGAAAGTGCGGGTGCTATGAGCGAGACACGCGGTTATTCGTACGAGGATTTTCTGCTCGACCCGCAAAAGGTGCGCTTCAGCCGCTCTGAGCGCGGTAGCTTGATCCTCAAGCTCGATGGCGAGGAGTACACCGACATTAAGATCCGCCGCGCCTTCCCATTAGAAGAATCCGACCGCTACATCGGCGTCTTTGCCGCCGAAGACCAAGAACTCGGCACAATCGAAGACCCGCGACAGCTCGACGATCAAAGCCGTCAAGCGCTGCGAGACGAACTCGACAAGATCTACTTTCAACCGCAGGTCCTCGCTTTCAATAGCCTCGACGAGGAATTCGGGGTGCTGCGCGGCCAGATCGAAACCACCAGCGGCCCCCGCCAGCTCGAAATCCGCGGCTATCGCACCAATGTGCGCATGCTGTCTGGCAGCCGGGCCGTCATCGAGGATGTCGATGGCAACCGCTATCTAATCGCCAACTGGCGCGCGCTGCCGCGAAGAACGCGCGAGATTTTAGGGCTTTAATGGGTAGAGGAGGGGTTGCGTACCCGTGACATCAATTCCGTTTCCAGTGCTTGGCAGTCGCCTAGATAGGCAATCAGGAGGCTCTTCCAGAGCTTGCCGTGGTTGGGAACGCGAGTGTGCAGTAGCTCGTGGACGATAACATAGTCTTGAAGTTCTTCGCGAAGTTCCAGCAGCGCTGTGTCAAAGGTCAGACGCCCGGTAGTAGAATACGACGCCCATTTCCGCTTCATCGGCCTCACCGCAATAGACGTAACTTGGCCATCGAGCTTGTCCGCCCAACGCTGCACGCGCTGCTTGAAAACGTCCTTATCTGTGATCGTCGCACTCATTGGATCGCCGATCTCTTATCCAACCGCGAGAACAGCGCATCCACGATCGGGGTGATTCGGTCGAAGTCCTCTATTTCTGCGAAAACTGCGAACGTGATTTCTTGACGTAGCTCGCGCCGTTCCGCTTGGCTCGTCTGCCAGTTTGGATGAGCGGAGAAAGCCATCGCTACCTTCCTGCTAACAGCCCTAGCATTATCTACCTTGGCATCGCGCAGGCTCGAATAGACGAAATAGGTGCTGTCGTCGAAACCCAACGCCGCCTGCTCGCTTTTCTGCTGCTCGTATTTCTGCTGCTCGACCACTAGTGCTTTTAAGGTCTCTTGGGTGTTGATCTGGCTTTCCTCGTAGCGTTCTTGAATGGCTCTTGCCCGTTCGGCCAAGTCCAAGAGCAATAGATCATCGCTATCATCTTCGGCTGCCTGTTCCATGCTCTTGACCAAATTGATAATCTTCGTCCCTTGGTCGTCCGGATTCTCGGCAATTTGCTCCATTGTTTTTGCGTCGATCTTCACAGTTTCGGAAATCGGCTGTATGTAGCTCGTTCCAACGTGCTGCTGCACCAACTCGTTGGTCTTTTTCTGCAAGGCGCGATCTACATATACCCTCTGCCGGTATGCTTTGCGGACTATGTCGTAGATGGCCGAGAGCGTGGCATAGTTGTTGATGAACGGGCCTAGGAAGGCATCCGGCGAGATGATCTCGTAGAGCATCTCGATCTCTTTGTATTCCTTGAAAAACTCCTCGCGCCGTTCCTTATCGCGGAAGTGCTCGATGAGGGCGCTGACGTCGCGGTCGCTGAATCCGTCGCTGATGATGGCGATGTACTCGGGTGCGTTCTGCTCCATCTTGTTTTTGAACAACCCTTTGAGCAGCTCAATGTCCTTGATAACCGCCTCGACTTCATCGCTGTCAAAGGCCAACGCTTTTTCGAGCTTGTCGAAGATCCCCACGAAATCGAGCACAAAACCGTGCGGCTTGACCATGCCCTCCGTCTCGTTTTGGTATGGCCGATTCACGCGGGCAATCGCCTGCAACAGCGTGTGGTCGCGCATCGGCTTGTCTAGGTACATGGCGTACAGGATGGGAGCGTCAAAGCCAGTCAGCAGCTTTTCGGTCACAATCAGGATCTGCGGCTGGGTGCCGAACCGGGCAAAGTCCTTGCGGATCTGCTTTTCTTTGGTCTCATCAATATGGTATTGCTTCAGATCCGCCGGATCATTGTTATTGCCGGTAAATACCACCTCTGAATAGTCGGGCGGCAGGTACTTGTCCAGTGCTTGCTTGTACTTAGCGCAGGCGGGCCGATCTACGGCGACCAAGAACGCCTTATAGCCCAGTGGCTCAACATTCTTCTTGAAGTGGTCGGCAACATACTGCGCGATGGTATCGACCCGCTTATCTCCCTTGAGGAAGTTCTTCAGGTTCACCGCTTTTTCGAGAATTTTGTTCAGCTCTTCAATGTCCGCCACCCCTTCTGCCTCGGCCAATGCCCAAAACTCTTTTTCCATCAACTCTGCGTTTGCCTGCATCTCGTTGGGAGCCAAGTTGTAGAACAGCGGCAGAGTAGTCTTATCGGCAATGCTTTCGGCGATGGAGTATTTGTGCAGATATCCCTTGTCGTCCTCGCAGCCGAAGGTTTTGAACGTGCCCTTACCATAAGCCGTTTTGTCGATGGGCGTCCCGGTAAAGCCGATATAGGTGGCATCGGGTAGGCCGGCCATCAGAAAGTTGCCTAAGTCGCCGCCGGTGGTGCGGTGCGCCTCGTCAATCAGCACGAACACATTGGACCGCTCGTTGACCTTGGCGGGCATGTCGAGGAATCTGTGGATAGTAGTAACAATGATGCCCCGATAGTCGTTCTTGAGCAGCTTGACCAGTGTGCTGATTCGGTTGGCGTGTTCCACATTGTTCAGTCCCAGCGCCGCCAAATTTTTGCGCATCTGGTCTTCCAGTTCGTTGCGGTCCACCATCAACAGGATGGAGGGCTTGTCGCTTGCAGGAGCCTTGAACAGCCGCTCTGCGGACTTGATCATCGTGAAGGTTTTGCCGCTGCCCTGAGTATGCCAGACCAGCCCGCGCGTGCGTTCGGGATCTAAGCAGCGGCTGACTATCCGCTCCACAGCTCCGGTCTGGTGTTGGGCCAGGATGTACTTGTTGAGTTCTTCGTCTTTTTCAGCGAAGACGATAAAGTGCTGGAGCAGGTCGAGGACATGCCGACGGTCGCAGAAGCTCTTGACTTTGGCCTCCAGTAGTCCAGACTCTTCCTGTTTCCAGTTGAAAATGTTACGGCGTGCCGTGTTCCACGTCACACCGTAGGAGAAGCCGATGGCGTCGGTAGCCGCAAAGATCATCTCCGGTACGAACAGTTCGGGGGTTTCGTTGTGATAGCGGCGGATCTGATCTACGCCGAGAGCAATGGCCTCGTCCTTAGTGGCGTTCTTGCATTCGATGACTAGCACCGGGATGCCGTTGATGAGAAAGACTACATCTTCGCGGTTGCCATAAGTGCCGTTGTTGAAGGAAAATTCCTCTGTGACTTCGAATATATTGGCGTCGATGTTTTCGTAGTCGATCAGCCGCAAATCCAGTTCGCGGTTTTCCTCTGCGGAAAAGAAGGTGGCTTGATTGCGGAGATAGACCAAGAAATCCCGATTGCCAAAAATATTGGCCGGAAGCTGCCGTAGCTGCCTAGTCAGCGCACCCTTGGTCTCGCGGTACTTGGGATTGAACTCGCATATCTTGGCAAAAAGCAGGTCGTCGAAATACAGCGACGCGTTCTCAGCGTCGGCCCTAAAACCCCGCCGCTTCTCCGCCTCGTCCCGTGGCACGAAGGTCCAGTCGATTTCTTGGGCATAGGCCAGAATGCGGGCTTGGACGGTTTTGTGTTCAGTCGGCTTCGGCATGGGCTATTCTCTGTGGTTTTTCACGACAGGCGTATCTCGGTCTATTTTGGCGATAGTTTGTCGCTACTTTCGTCAAAATCGAGTACCGATTCTGCTAATCTAATTTGGTAACTGGTATAGTATAGGGCTACCATCGGCTTAGAACGATAGAGTCACGAGTTAAGGTATAGGCAGACATAGGTTGAGGCTAACACGTCCTACAGTTTGAAAAGTTTGATGAAATCAATGCTTCGACCCTGGAAATATCCATTTCCCATATATCGGCGATCTGTTCATATACGACACGAACCGCGTTGATAGGCGAACTGGTAAGGAAGGGACCGTCAGATTCGACTAAAATTCTTTCGCGTGGAAGTTCTTTAACTAAATTCCTATGCCTCCCTTTCAGCATGCGCTGATTGAACGAGAAGAAGTGACCCGACTCTGCAATTTTTTTTGCCGCAGAGACGCCGCCTGTAAAATAATGAAAACAGACTGGCCTAATTTTTTTTTCTTCTAAGATATTCATGGTTTCCCAGAAAGCATCTCGGCTATGCACACTCACAAATTTTCCTCCGGAAAAACTTTGTGCTATCATTGAAAACATTTCAATCTGAAGATTCTTTGCTATTCTACCCTGCCTAGAGAAATCGAGCCCAACTTCACCAATAAACTCACATGATTTAGCAAGTCGAAGGAATTCATCAATCTCGCTCTGGGCTTCGCTTGCTCGTAGAGGATGCAATCCTATCGCCTCGTGAACATAACCAAGGGTAGCTAAGTGTCGTTTTCCCATTTTATAATGGCTAGGGAGCATCGTTACGGCGACACATGTAATACGCAAATGTTCGACTCTACGAGCAAGTTCTAAAGGATCATCGTAAAGATCGATATGGCAGTGGGTATCTATCATAGAACTCTAAATTAATCCCATTCTGGTAATCCAAGTTTCAAGTTCAGATTTTAGTCTTATGATTAATTTTATGTACGACGACTTTAATTCCCAGTCCAAGCGTCCATTTGCCCGAAGAATTCTCCAAATATCTCTATCCGTATGATTTGAATTAACAAAATCGATGACGGAGTATAAGTCCCCATTTGGTTTTAGCAAATTTGAATCTCCCCATTCACTTCGGTTCTGTATATTACAACCAAACATCTCGGATTTGAACCCTACTGACAAAACTGCTGCTTGCCGAAATACACATGGAATGCAATGTCCACAGGCTCTTGCGGTTTTATCGTGCCAGTGTATCTTGCTAAAGCCTCGTTTACCACATGAAACGGATTCTTGATACACTTTTTTAATCAAGGTCTGGTTAAGACAACCCTGCAAAACTTCTCCCTTAGTTTTGAATTCGTATGGATTACTAACTCGAAAAGAAAAATTTAGTGCTTTTAGGACAGAATTGAACTGTGATATAAAGTGCGGATGGGCTGTTCTTGTACTGAATGACCCTTGGCGGGCAGGAGTCAGAGGGAAGTTAAGTGCGATTGCTCCATTCTCTGGCATCCAAATCTCAGTTTCACTACCAAGGAATGAAGCAGCTAAAACCGCATTACCTAAGAACGTGAGGGATCGACTACGAAAATTTATATCTCCTCCCTTTTCATATAAGCCTGACCGTGCGACAAAACGTATCAATTGACTTGGATAAGCATCCTTTAAATGAGGCAGAACACGCTCTTGATCTTTCTTTGCGGACTCAGCATGCGCATCGTATGTTGAGGCAAGAACAAGGCTGCCCTTTGAATTCTGTTCAAGCCAATCAATTATGCCGACAAGAGAGTCTAGGCCACCAGAGAAAAGCGAAACACGTTCTCCAAATATACGGCGTCTTTTACGGAAATTCTTTCGAGTGTTCTCAAATGTCTCTCCGAAAAGTGGTGTAAGATGTGGAACAAACGTGAGGTACCATATATCGCCTGTGAGGAATCCAACCATTCTTTCAGCCTCAGCCTTACACTCGTTCCACTTATCAGGATCGGAGACAGGAATCTCCACCATAATCTCCCGTGTCCATCGGTCGCCATTCGGCATATCTCGCTTGATCGCCCGATCACAGCCGTAAATGACGGCACAAAAATAGGCAAACTCTGCCGCATCTATATCAAAATTGCCACGTATCCGAGTATAGTCATTGATATCAAACGCGAGTTTTAGATGCTTACCTCTGTTGGTTTTGAGATAAACGGCAGCTCCCGAGTGATATGGTCTTTCGACTTTGGTCTGAACTTTAATCGTGTTCATCTGGAATCAGAATGTCTAATACTTCTTGGTTAATCGAATCGGCGATTGAAATACCTTCGTTGCCATTCCAATCGATGCTGGTTAAGTCATGTTCTTTGGAAAGCTCTTCATTAACGATTGATCGAATTAACTCTGTTGCCTCCTTGAATAAACTATCACATTCTTCACGTGGAACACGTTCTCTAACAAAACCGTACTGCTTCTGCTCAAAATTGATTGCGAGCATATTTGCATAATAGATTTGCAAATACTTTTCTACATTCTTCACCCCTTCACTTAACAGTTGGTCAAATTCTTCGACAGTTTTAGCTTCTTCAGCCAACTCATTCAAGGTACGGGCCATCGCATCTGTTAGTGCTACATCGTCGAGAAGATCTCCATCTTCACATAGTTTGTCAAGAATCGCGTCGAGAACCTCTTCGAGTGGACGTCCTACTAAGTTTGATAGGTCTAGTCGGCCTAGCTCTTGATTCATTCCTCTAGAAGCGACACCCGTAAGAAAATCTGCCAACCTTGCTCCACTAGATGCCGCTTTTGAACGTCTCGCAGGACCACCACTTGTACTCTGCCCACCTGCTGTGTAACCCGTACCCGAGCGGTCTGTAGTTCCAGAATTAAGATACCCTTTGTAGGCCGAAGTAAATGCTCCAATGGCTGAGGTAAGATTTTCTTTGGTAGGTCCTTCCCGTGCAGCCTTACCTATCTCCTTATTCACACCAGGCCACTTCGGACTATCGTTTAACTTTGATGTTCCCATTTCCGATTTCTATCGTTCCGTTTTTGATTTTAACGTCCGTCCTATTCTTGTATTAGTCTTTGCTAGTTCTGACCGTACTTGTATAATCAACTCCGATGCTCGATCATCTTCTGTTAAATTTACGTTCCTGAGCTTAACCCCAAGTCCGGGCTTCAGTTTTTTTCTATCAATCTTATTGACGCAAGAGCAGAATGTCTCTGCGGCTGGAACTGAACCAGTCAGACTAAGTTCAAGAAGTGAATCGAGAGAAGGACCATCAGGATTTTGCATTGCCTCTTTAGATACCATTGCCAGCACTCCTGCTTGCTCATCATCCGATAAGGCTATGAAAAGCTCGCTTCGAACTTGAGCACTCCTATGCTCTGATAAGAGATCTTCAAGGCATTGCCTCATCGCTTGGGTAAGTAGGCGAACACCAGCAAGTGTATCGCCGACTGAACTCCTTGAGAGCCAAAAATAATCGCGAAGATCCTCATCTGCTAGTTTGGGATCTGACTTAAGCCATTTCCACAAGCGTGATGAACGCCACGCCGAATACTTCTCGTCAAGTTCCTCTAAGGAGTCACATATTTCTATCTCCGCCAGCATTTCAGCGATTCCATTTTCATTTTGACGGTGATCTCTAAAAACATCCTCAAAACGTTCAGCATCAATGTATTCCAAAACCATCAATTTTATAAGAATATGACTCTTGACAGTTGTGAGTTGAGAAACCTCGCTAAGCTTTTGTCTTATCCAGTACGCGTTTAGGAAACGTTTAATCTGACGCGGGTTCCCCTTGAGTACATCAGTAATTGCGTCAGAACAAGTTTCAACTAGTCGGACGCATTCAATCAAGTCATTTTTTGTTTGATCCTCTGAAACTTTGGCTAGAGTATCCTCAAGAGGAAATGAACTGTAGCGCTCGCTGGTCAGGAATTCTGAATATGTTTCTAAAGCTGTTTTGAACTCTTCCTCTTTTAGATACTTCTTGAGAAAAAGAAGGCTCATATAGGACCGAACTTCATGGGGAGCAAGCTTCGGGAGTGTATAGGGAATTTGAATTAACTTTTCGAGATAATCAGTGACAAGTGCTTCATCTAAAGCATGAACCTCACTTTGCCTTGAAAACAATTCCGAATACCTTACACGGATAGCATTTTCGACAATGCGGCGGTCTGCCGCTACCACAAATGCAGTACTCTGGACGTTCAAGAAGAGTTTCACCGCTTCAAGATTTTCAATTACCCTCTCTGGAGAGCAACGGTCAAGATCGTCAATGAGAATTACAAGGGCCTTGAGGTTTGTTTTCTCAATAAGTGCTTGGAAATCGTTCCTAAACGAACGAATATTATGTACTATTTCCTCAGCTTCTTTGAGGTAATTGCCTAGGTCTATTGTGCCGTCTGGAGACTTTCCTTCGGTGTCTTCCCCTTCTTCCTTATTTTCGATTGGATTATCAACTCCCAATAGTGGGAGCGGGTTGCCAGTCGTATACGCCGCAGCTATTGAGGCACTAGACTTCAAGAACTTCATCCAATTCACTCTCTTGATTAGCGAGTTGATTTCATCCTTCACCAAGCTCTGCAAATTGCGGTTCTCTCTAAGTTCTGTCAGTAACGAAATCAGAATTGCCGCTTTTGCATCCTCATATCCCTCAAAAACCCAGCTATTAAAATAGATGACAGCAAAATCTGGATTTTCTGATAAATCTCGTTGAAGGATTTTGAGGATGCTAGATTTTCCACCACCCCAATCACCGAAAAGACCTATCGTTATGGGTAGCATCTCGGGAGCAGTTACAATTTCTCTAATGAGATTAGCGTGAAGGGAAAAGCCAAGGAGATCTTCATCAGTTTCGTTGTCAGCCCACATGAATATTTTTCCTCATTCTCAATTTACTGATCAGAAGTTGATCCCGTATCAAGAGAAGGCAAAACAACGCGAATCCTCGCCGTCATCAGTTGATGAAGAAGTGTACTGAAGAGGTCCTGTAATTTTGCCTTTTTCTTTTGTGCGATTATCGTCTTTCTGTCGATGACGGCAAGAGGCTGGACTATCTCTTTTTGTTCTTCGAGCGAGGGAACTGGAACAAGCATCGTCTTGAGCGTTCCGGAGTTAATGTTAAATTTGCCATCAGCCGTTCGTATGGATCGACCACTCAGAAATTTTATCCCGGCGTCAGTTCTAGAATACTCGTTAATAAATTTCGCGCTCAGATGCTTCGGGTCAAGTCTAACTCGGATTAAATAGGAAGCGTAGTAACAGTCCTCTAATTCGTTATTAAACAGAGAACAACGACCAGCGTTCTCTTTTACACCGTTAGTTCTCACAAAAAGCAAATCTCCTGAACGGAGAATAAGCTTCCCAAGTTCATTCTTTTTAGGATTGCCAAACTTGAGGTCAGTGGTGTCAACTGATCCGCCTACAATGTTTGGGATTCTCAATACAGGCTTTCCAGCAGTCTCATATCCGCATTTGACTGAGGTGCCATACTGAAAAGATTCTGCCTTGTGCTCTAGCTTTACCACTTCCCAACTCTCCGGCACAGGTCCAATTCCCGTCTGTTTCTGCGGCTCCCTTCGCGTACCTTCGGTAAAGAGCTTGTGCATGAGAGCTTTCTTCAATTCGGTCGTGGTCTGAATAATCCGCTCCTGAGCTTCAATTGCCCGCTGTACTGCCGAAAGAATGTACGCGATTTTCTTTTGTTCCGAGAGGCTGATTAAAGGGAAACGAGCACGATCTTTGTACGCGGTGAAATCCAAATTCCGAATACCTGTTGTTCGTCGCTGAATATCCTCAGTTTGTCCACTCTGATAAAGTTTCATTAATGAGTAGAAAACAAATCTATAATCGAAGGTCTCGCTATCTTTGATACGGACGATTGAGGTAAAATTGGAAAAGCTGAACACTCCGTCTTCTTGGTCAAATAAGACGACCCTCCCTACGGGCTGTTTTGGGCCACCTCCAGAGCGCTCAAGAATGATGTCACCCGGTTCTAAGAGACGCTTTTTCAGTTTGCTTTCCTCGACTTGGAGGAAGGCTACATCCGAATAATCAATAACACCAGACGCAGTGAAGTTCGTATTTCGGATCACACCAGCCTCCATGAAAGGCTCCTTTTTACCTTTCCACAACCCGTTCAACGTCTCGAAATAATTGCGATCAGAAAGCGGTATCTGAGGCTTGTTCCAGCTCACTTCCTATCTCCTCCTTTCAATGTCGGACCGAAAACTCCCTCCTCTTCCTGCTCCTCTTTCGCCTCCAGCCTCGCCCGCGAAGTCTCGATAGCAGTGTGAAGTTTCTGCCGCAAGAGTTCACGAGGCGGAAGGACAGTCAGATATTCGGCAACGTGGATACCGGACTGGCCGAGTTCGAGCAGTTCAATCTGCTCCTCCTTTTTGCCAGCGCAAAGAATGAGGCCAAGCGGCGATTCTTCTCCAGCCTGCTGCTCGTGCTTGGCAAGCCAGCGGAGGTAAAGTTCCATCTGACCTTTGTACTCGGCCTTGAAATCGCCGAGCTTGAGGTCTATGGCGATAAGGCGGCGCAGACGGCGATGGTAAAACAGAAGGTCGAGATAAAAATCGTCGGAATCGATCTGAATGCGCTTCTGACGGCCGAGGAAGGCGAAGCCATCGCCGAGTTCGAGTAGAAAGGTCTCGATCTCGCGCAATATGGCATCCTCAAGATCGCGTTCGAGATAGCGGTCGTTGAGGCCAAGAAAATCGAGAACATAGGGATCTTTGAAGACAAGAGCGGGCGTGAGCCGGTCGTCTTCACGCAGTTGAGCCAGTTCAACTCGGGCGACTTCTTCAGGCTCTCGAGAGATAGCAGTGCGCTCGTAGAGCATGGAGCCAATCTTGTCGCGCAACGTGCGAACGCTCCAGCGTTCGACGCGGCACATCTCGGCATAGAATTCTGTTTTGAACGGATCGTCAAGGTAAATCAGACTCTTAAAATGGCTCCAACTCAATTGTCTCCACAGTGTAGAGACAATCTTCCCATCTGGGAAACGTTCGGCAAAGCGGATCATGTGACGAAGGTTCTGTACCGAAAACCCTGTTTCAAACTTGCTCACCAATTGTCGAGACAGTGTAGAGACAATTTCCTTTCCGTAATCGGCTCGTTGTTCTTGAAGAATCTCGCTCTGAATCCGCTTGCCGATTCTCCAATAGAGACTCGTCATCCCTACATTGACGGTCTGAGCAACTCCCGCACGGGTCTGCTCAATCATACTTTGTACATCGGCAAGCAAGCCGTCCGAGGTATCGATAATATCGAGAGGTTCGTCACTCATGTCCGATTATCCTGAGAATTTACTGATGAAGAGACTGAATCAGTCCCATGCTTTCCCTTGGTTCCAACTCTTCTTTGCATCACCGAGCCACCCCCAGTTGCTCAAGCATCTTCTTCAATTCCCTATCCGTCTCCCGTGCTTCCGCTTCCACATCTTCCAACTCATCGAGAATCTCTCCAATGGGCCGATAGGTTTCAACCTCGGCAATGTGGATGTAGCGCGACGGGGAAAGGTTGTAGTCGTTCTTAACAATCTCAGCCTTGTCAATAATGCGGCTGAACCGTTCCTCTTCCTTCCATTCCAAGAACGTCGCGGCAATCCGCTCGATGCCATCGTCCGGGATGTAGTTTTTGGGATCGCCCTTGGCGAAGACCTGCGCGGCGTTGACTAAAAACAATTTGTCCTGTTGTGCCTTGGCCTTGGCTTTGTTGATAAACAACAGGATACCCGGCGCGCTGGTGTTGTAAAACAGGTTTTCTGGCAAGTAGATCACGCCTTCGATCAAGTCGCGTTCCACAAACCACTTGCGGATTTCCTTTTCCCTGTTCCTGTTGACGTTACCGCTCCCCCGGCTGACTGCGCCCGTATCGAGCACCACCGCGGCCCGGCCCGCATCATTGAGCGAGGCGATGATGTGCTGCATCCAGCCCCAGTCGGCTGATTGTTTACCCGGAAAGCCCGCGCCCGAGGGGAAACGGCTCAACTCGTCGTGGTCGTAGTCCGGTTCGGTGTACGAATCCTGATTCCACATGGGGTTGGCCACCACTCGGTCAAAGACGCGGAGTCTGCCCCCATCGCGGAACTTGGGGTTGCGGAAGGTGTCGCCGATTTCTATCTGGCCCTCCATGTCGTGGATGATCATGTTCATATTGGCCATTGCCCAAGTATTGGAAATGTCTTCTTGGCCGTAGAGCTTGAGCGGCGATTGTCCGGCCTCGCCGTTGCACTTGGCCTTCATGGCTAACTGGCACTTGATTAAGAGGCCAGCCGAGCCACAGCACGGGTCGTAAACCGTCATGTCCGGCTCCGGGTCCATAATCTGAGCTATGACCATCCCGACTTCTCGCGGCGTATAGAATTCACCGGCGGACTGGCCCGAGCCCTCGGCGAACTTGCGGATTAGGTATTCGTAGCTGCGGCCAATGATGTCAGGCTCCACGTCGTCCAGCCCCAGTCGCTTTTCAGAAATTTTCTCGATCAGGTTGGACAGGCGGTTGTCGCTAATATCGCGCTGGCCGTGAGTAGTAGCGTTGAAGTCGATGTGGTTGATGATCCCTTCTAATAGCGGGTTGGCTCGGGCGATTTCGCGTAGCCAGGAGGTGAGTTGCTCGCCGATACTGACTGAAAGCGTGCGGATGACCGACCAGACGGGTTGTTCTGGATCGTCTGGCTCAAATGGCAAAAAGAAGCGCACCAGCTTCGGGTCCATGGCGACCAGCTTAAACGCCTTAGCACGCGACCCAACTCTACGCGCAATCCGGTCAACTTCATCGTCAAATACATCGCATAGACGCTTGGCAAACACCAACGGCAGAATAAAATCCTTGTACTTGGCGGCGTCCTGAGCCCCGCGAATGCTACACGCCGCATCCCACAGCCACGATTCGAGCGACTTATCGCTCACATTATTTTTTGCCATTAGTCCCTTCCTTTGAGCACAAAGAACATACACTCAAGCAGCGAAATACGCCCGCATCTTCTCCAGACCAATCCGGGCGACTTCCGCCGGGTCTTGCTCCCACAGCCCCGGATTGAACAGCTCCAGCGACACAAACCCCTCGTATCCTTGCGCTTGCGCCAGCCGCTCGATCTCGCGCAATGGCCCAACCCCGTCTCCCGGCATCACCCGGTCGGCATCGCTTTGTTCGGCAAAGGGCTTGTCGCCTGGGGCATCGTTCCAGTGCCAGACCGCGACCTTGTCGCCAGGTACCTTGGCGATACTCGCAACCGGGCCGCTGCCGCGTAGAATGTGGAACGGGTCCATGATCAAACTTGCATCTAAATGGTCGGCGTCAGTGGCAATCTGCCAAGCTTGGTCAATGGTGTACACACTTTGCACAAAGCCTAAGTACTCCATCGCCGGTCGCACGCCGATTTCCTTGCCGATCTCCAGCAATTCGCGGTAATCGGCTCCGCCTCGGCTCAGGTCGCAGGAGTCTCGCGGCGGGCTAGCGACGATAAACTCAGCTCCCACCGCTACCGCCTGAGCCATCCGCCGCCGCACCTCCTCCAATGCCTGCGCTCGCGCCGCGCCCTCAGCCCCCAACCAACCGTGAAGTGCAATGACCGTCGGCACTGCCAACCCGTAGTCGTCCAGTGCCTGTCGCACGTCCGCAAGCGAACCGCCCTGCTGATCGTGCGCAGTCAAGTCGTCGTTCCACAACTCAATGCCCTCGTAGCCGGTCTGCCCGGCGATGCGGATTTTCTCTATCAGCGATGCCGGGCGGATCGTCGATGTGTTGAGCGCGTATTTCACCGTCATGTTGCTTCCTTTCTCGTTCTTGTTAAGCCACGCATAAAAAATCATTCCCCTCTACCATCCCCAATTCACCCAACGCCTCTCGAATCAGCGCCCGCGCCCCCCGCGACGCCACGGCCGCCAATAGAATCGGCCGCTCGTGGCTCGTCCACCAAGCCGACAAGTCATCCGGCCCGACCACGGGCTTGCGCCGCAAGGTGCCGCCGATTTTCTTGGGCGCGATATCGACAAATACATCGGGAGCGCGGCCTTCGCGCTCCAAGTGTTTGGCGAGCCGACGGCCGGTCTTGCCCGCGCCCCAGACGACCAGCCCATCCCGCCCTTGCAGCGGTCCAGCGCAAAGATAATGCGCTTTGGCGCGGAGAAAATTCTCCACTGAGTAGCGGCTATTGGTATGGGTCGCTCGGTCGGTGTGTTCGCGCCAGTAGTGCAAGACCTCCGGCACCTTGGCAAAGCGCCGGCCCGCCGCCCGATAGCGCAACCACAAATCGTAGTCTTCCGGCCATCCCCGATCTTGGTAGCCCCCCAAGTCCACCAACTCCTCGCGGCGCATCATGGCCGACGGATTGGCGATGGGACTCTCGACGAAAAACTCCCGTTCAATCGCCGCGCTATCCACCAAGCCGTTCAACCAAGCCTCGTACACCAACATTCCCTCCCCGGTCTCCTCGCGCGGAAAGATCTCCACCAAACAGCTCACGACACTCAAGCCAGGATCCCCTTCCAACCACGCGAGTTGTTTTTCCAAACGCTCGGGGTGCATCCGGTCGTCGGCGTCCATGCGCGCCACGTACGCGCCCCGACACAAGGCCAAGCCTCGGTTGGGAGCCTCGACAATGCCTTGGTGGTCGGACAGCAACGCCCTAAAGCGGCGATCGCGGCGACTCCATTCCAACAGCATGTCCCCGCTCCCGTCCTCCGAGCCGTCATCTATGGCCACGACCTCAAAATCTTCGCAGCTCTGCGCTTGGATGCTCTGCAAAGTTTCCGCCAGCGTGGCGGCGGCATTGAACACGGGCAGTAGTATAGATACGCGAGGCGTTTTCATGGTCGCTAGCTAGTTACGTTTTCGTTTTTCATGGTCACTAGCTGGTTACGTTTTCATAGTCGCTAGGTATAAGAGCTTGACATTCTTTCGCTCTATGCCCGATTTTTAATCCCTATATGGTACATCTCAAATCTCCCTTGGAAATCGACCGCATCCGCGCTAGTTGCCGCATCGCCGCCGAAGCCATGCTCCGCGTCGAAGAGGCCCTTGCACCCGGAGTCACCACCCTCCACCTCGACCAAATAGCCGACCGCTACATCCGCAGCCAAGGAGCAGTCGCCAGTGCCTTGGGCTATCGCGGCTTTCCCCGCAGCATCTGCGTCTCGGTCAACGACGAAGTCGTCCACGGCATTCCCGGAGACCGCGTCCTGCAAGAAGGGGACATCCTCGCCGTTGACATTGCCGTTAAAAAGGATGGCTTTCACGGCGACATGAACGTCACCATGAAAGTCGGCTGCGTGACCTCCAAGGCCCAGCGCCTACTCGACGCCACGCGCCAGAGCTTGGAGGAAGGGTTGGCCTTCTGCGCGCCTGGGCGACGCCTCGGCGACATTGGCCACGCCATCCAAAGCTATGTCGAAGCGCGCGGATTTTCCATCGTGCGCACGTATTGCGGCCACGGCATTGGCCGCAACTTCCACGAGGAACCCCAATTGCTCCACTACGGCAAGGCTGGCACGGGTCGTCGCCTGCAAAACGGCATGGTATTTACCATTGAGCCGATGGTCAACGAGGGCGCACACGACACGCGCGTACTCGACGACGACTGGACGGCCGTCACCACCGACGGCAAGCTCTCGGCCCAATACGAACACACCGTGGCCGTCACCCACGACGGGCCAGACGTGCTGTCGCGCTTTGCCGATTTGCCGTACTGAACTTGCTCAGCGGCGGCATTTTCTTATTTTTTGAGTTCATCTCACAAGGAGAATAGCATGGCAAGGCCGAAAAAAGTCCAATCCAACGGCGACGACGACAACGCTGAATTTCCGTTTGATCCCGGCACGCAGATCGAGTTGGAAATGGAAGACACCTGCTGCGTCACTGGCGAGCCAGTTGAGTTCAGCTTTTGTCGCTTCCCCGACTACAAAAATGGTACGCTGATGGTTATGTCCAAGAGCGAGATGCTGGCGCACCTGCGCGCTAGCGACTCCATCGCCAAATTCAAAGAAGTGCTGGTCCAGCGCCACGGCGAGGAAGTCTTAGCAGAGCACTACTCCAACTACTAAGCAACTCCCAATCACCAACATGCAAAGAAGGGATGGTCCCATGCGGACCATCCCTTCTTTTGCTATATGCCGATGTCCTACGAGCGAGCCAACAAGGTCTCGATATCCTCGCTGAATACCCCACGGGGATTAAGCCGACCACTTTTGTCGCGCGGCACGCCTAGGTGTCTCTTGTACACGCGGCCTTGGCGATCAAAAATAAAGGTGAGTGGCACGCCTACCTGCGCCAAACTTTCTTTGTAGAAGGCGCGGAGTAACTCGGCTTGGCCATCGTGAACCACTGGGTAGTTAATGGCCAAGCGCTCGACGAACTCGCCTATTAGGGGTAGGACGTGCTCGGGGGGACCTTGATCTAGGGAAATGCCAATGATCGCCACCTGTCCGGGATCGTACTCATTGCTCATCTCGACTAAGGCTGGGATCTCGTAGCGACACGGGCCGCACCACGTCGCCCAGAAGTTGACCAAGACGACCTTGCCCTCGTAATCGCGCAAATCCAAGCTCTGACCCTGATAGTCGCTCCACTTAGCAGCCTGCGGAGGGAAGAGCTTGTCCCCTTGCGGCTCGGAGGAGCCACAGCCCAACGCTAGAAGTGCCAACCCGCTCACAAGCCCTTTGATCGCCATTGCGCGCATAGTTACGCTCTGTACTTAACTGGAGTAGCCGAGGAGGACACGGCTATTTGCCTTTTGGGCTGCAGCCGGATGGAATGGGGGCCGATCTGTTCCTCAATACCGATCAGCAAATCGTCGCAGGGATTGACGCGAATGGTCTTTGAGCGCACCATCTTGTCCTGCTCGCCGCCGTTTTGGAGCCGGAGCCACAACTCGCAATCGCCCGTGTAGCGCTCGCACAGTTGGCGCAATCGCCTGAGCAAGGGGTCGCCCACTTTATGGTAGGGCAGCGACACAGTGACCGACTCAGTCAGTTCCGCTCGCGCCGATTTGAGGGGCAGCGCGCTGTCGGCCTGTAAACTCAGGCGTCCGTTGCGCTCGCAAACGCGGCCCTCGACGAGGATGGTTTCGCCTTCCACGAGTAGCTGTTGGTGGTTGGCAAAAGCTTCGGAGAAAAATGCGATATCGCCCGTGTCGTTGAGGTCTTTGAGCGTGACAAAGGCAAAGGAATTGCCTTGGCGGTCGAACTTGCGCACCTCCTCGACTAGGCCGCCGACTCGCAGCCGCGCACCGTCGAGTTGTCCATCTATCTCGCTTAGGGGTCGCGCGAAGTTTTTGAGATCGCGGGCGTAGGGCTTGAGTGGATGGCTGGAAATATAAAGGCCCAACAGGTCGCGTTCCTTGGCCAGCTTTTCGCGCTCGGACCACTCCTCGACCTCGGGCAGTTCCTGTACTATCAGTTCGGACGAGCCGCCGCCATCGAAGAGGCTGATCTGCCCCTTTTCGCGGTCTTCTTGGGCCTTACCCGCAGCCTTTAACGCCAGCTCTAGCGCCTCCACTTTCTGTGCGCGATGGCCTTCGAGACCGTCCAATGCGCCAGCAGCAGTCAAACTCTCGACCACTCGCCGGTTGACCGCGCGCAAGTCGATGCGCTCGCAGAACTCGAAGAGGGTCGTAAAAGGGCCTTCAGCAATCCGCGTATCGACTATGCTCTGCGCCGCGCCCTCGCCGACGTTCTTGATCGCCGCCAAGCCGTAGCGAATGCCCTCGTCCGTCGGCGTAAAATTGAGCGTACTCTGGTTGACGTCCGGCGGCAGGGCGGGAATGCCCATGCGGCGGCAGTCGTCGAGTAAGACGGTCAACCGGTCCGTATCTTTGCGCTCAAGAGTCAGGCTGGCGGCCATGTATTCTTGGGGATAATGAGTTTTGAGGTACGCGTTTTTGTACGCGCCTTCGGCATAGCAGACCGAGTGCGACTTGTTGAAGGCGTAGCCGGCAAAAATCTCGATCTCGCCGAAGAGCTTGTTGGCCAACGATTTTTTTACCCCGTTTGCAGCGCAGCCGCCGACGAAGTCCTTTTTGACCTTGGCCATTTCCTCGGGCTTTTTCTTGCCCATCGCCTTGCGCAAAATATCGGCTTGGCCGAGGGTGAAACCGGCCAGCTCTTGGGCGATGCGCATGACCTGCTCCTGATAGACCATGATCCCATAGGTCGGCTCCAAAATCGACTCCAACTTGGGGTGATCGTAGGAGACGGCCTCTTCGCCGTGCTTGCGGGCGATGAAGGTCGGGATATTGTCCATCGGCCCTGGGCGGTAGAGGGCATTCATGGCGATAATGTCTTCGATGGTGTCCGGCCTGAGCTTGATCAGGTATTCGCGCATCCCTGCGGACTCAAACTGGAAAACGCCGATCGTCTCGCCGCGGCCGAACAGGTCGAACGTGGCCCGATCATCCCACGGAATGGCTTCCAAATCAAAGTCCGGCTCCTTGAGTCGAATCAGGCGCACGGCCTCCTCGACCAGCGAGAGCTCCTTCAAGCCCAAGATGTCCATCTTCAGCAAGCCGATGTCCATGCAGGTCTCGCCGACGAACTGGGTAGTTATAGTCCCGTTTTTTGGGGAGCGATAGAGTGGTACGTAGTTGGTCAGTTCGCCGGGAGCGATGATGACCGCGCAGGCGTGGACCGAGGCGTGGCGCGCCATGCCCTCCAGCTTGCGGGCGTATTCGATCAGCTTGCCTTCGTTGCCGGGCGCTTGGGCCACCTGCTGCAGTTCGGGAACCCGCTCGATGGCCTTGTCGAGGGTAATTTTCAGTTCGGTCGGCACCTGCTTGGCGATGCGATCCACCTCGCCAAAGGACATGCCCAAAACCCGCCCGACATCGCGCACCACCGCTTTAGCCCCCATAGTCCCAAACGTGATGACCTGTGAGACGTTGTCCTTGCCGTACTTATCCACCACATAGCTCAGCACCTCGTCGCGCCGGGTATCGTCAAAATCGACGTCGATATCGGGTGGCTCAATGCGTTCGGGATTGAGGAAGCGCTCGAAGATCAGGTCGTACTTGATGGGATCTACATTGGTAATGCCGAGGCAATACGAGGCCAAGCAGCCAGCGGCCGAGCCGCGACCCGGCCCCACGGAAATGCCCTGATTACGGGCATAGTTGACAAGGTCCCAGACGATGAGGAAATAGCCGGAAAAATCTTGGCTGGTGATGACGCTTAGCTCGTAGTTGAGCCGCTCTTGCACTGCCGGATCGACACTGCCGTAGCGCCGCTCCAAACCCTCCTGCGCCAGTTGCGTCAGATAGTCGTCGCTGGAGGCGTAGCCAGTCGGGATCGGAAAATCCGGCATATAGGTTTTTCCGAACTCGAGTTCGACATTGCACTTGTCGGCAATTTCGAGAGTGCGCTCCAGCGCGTCGGGCAAATCCGCAAACAGCGAGCGCATCTCTTCGGGACTCTTCATGTAGAGTCCGTCGGGATAGCACAGGCGATTTTTCTCGTCAACCGTCTTGTTGGTTTGGATGCAGATCAGGGCGTCGTGGGCGTCGTGGTCGGTGGCGCCGAGGAAGTGGAAGTCGTTGGTGGCCACTAGCGGCACCCCTAGCTTGCGATGCAGCTTGAGCAGGCCGTCGTTCACCTTGGCTTCAGGGTCGATATCGTGGCGCTGGATTTCCAAGTAGTAGTCGTCGCCGAAGATGTCCATAAACTCGCGGGCGACCTTTTCGGCTGAGGCTAGTCCCTCGCGCTGGATCAGGTGCGGGATCTCGCCGCCGATGCAGGCCGACATGCAAATCAGGCCCTCGGCGTGTTCGCGCAAAAGCTCCTTGTCGATGCGGGGATTGTAGTAGTAGCCTTCTAGATAGCCCTTGGAGACGAGTTTGGTCAGATTGCGGTAGCCAGTGGCGTCTTTGGCCAGCAAAACCAGGTGGTTGGAGGCGTGGGTTAGGCCGCGGGCGGCTTGGCGCGAGTGGCGGCTATCAATGGCCACATAAACTTCGCAGCCGATGATGGGCTTAATGCCGGCGTCTTGGCAGGCCCTGTAGTGCTCGATGATGCCGAAGAGGTTGCCGTGATCTGTGATAGCCAAGGCCGGCATGCCCTGCTCGGCCGCCAACTCGGCCATATCGCCGACCCGGCACCCTCCATCGAGCAGACTGTATTCGCTGTGACCGTGTAAATGGACGAAATCAGCCGAAGCCATGATCACCTCCGCTACCTGTATGCGCTAGTAGAAATCTTTGAAC
Source organism: Candidatus Latescibacterota bacterium (assembly GCA_965116675.1). GTDB lineage: Bacteria > Latescibacterota > UBA2968 > UBA8231 > UBA8231. The sequence continues at coordinate 2,497,424 of OZ220721.1, read as the reverse complement.
TTAGAGAATGCGGCCGAACAACGGACCAGACTGCCTAGGGAAGGGCATCGCCTCGGGTGAAGCATAGCCAATTCAAAAAAGGATGTCAATGTCCCAAAGAAGAGGCCATTTTTATAACATTTTATTATTATTTTATTTACAAAAAGAGAATTTGTTATACACCGTTGACAAAACAGACCGCACCCACCTGCACAGCGAACTTGTCGCTAGAAATAGACCGGTCTATCTTTAATTTTTTACCGAGGAGATATATCAGATGATCGACCAAGAACTGTTGGCGATTCTCGCCTGCCCCGAGACTAAAGAGCCGGTCGCGCTCGCCGAGGAAGAACTTATCGCCGCGCTCAACAGCCGCATTGCGCGCGGGGAAGTCAAGAATAGGGCCGGTAAGACCGTAGAAGGCAAGATCGGCGGCGGCCTAGTACGCGCAGATGGCGCATACCTCTATCCGATCCAAGACGAAATCCCCATCCTGCTGCTCGACGAGGCTATTCCACTCCGCTAGCGTCCGCACAAAAAAAGGGACTGTGCGCTTATACAGTCCCTTTGTCAACTTACATTATGGTGCCGAAGCGGGGATTCGAACCCCGACGCCGTAAGGCACTGCCCCCTCAAGACAGCGTGTCTACCAATTTCACCACTTCGGCAAAAATAGTTTGGCCTGCTACTGAGCCTCGACCGGCGGCTCCTCAGCAGCCGAGGTCTCAGCGGCCTCTTCCTGCTCGCCCAACAGGTGCTCTGCTTCCGGGATGGCGGGCACCGCTGGCACCTGTTCCTCGGCCATCGTCCGTTGCGTCGCCGTCGTCGGGGTAGTCTCGGCCGTCTGAAAGGCCACTGATTGCACCAAACAGCTAAGCATAAAAGCCGTGGCCAAAACGGTCGTGGCTTTGGTCAGAAACGTGGCTGCAGTACGGCCGCCCAACACGGAAGAAGAAGCTAAGCCGCCACCAATCGATCCAGCCAAGCCGCCCCCCTTGCCCGCCTGCAAAAGCACGGTCACCACTAGGAGCACGCAAATCAGCACGTGAAAAATCGTAAATAGAATTTCAAACATAATCTTGTGATGGCTTCCAAGTTTTGGTAATTACGAATAAAGAATTAAGAGTTACCTTCACCTCAATTCGTAATTCCTAATTGATATAAATTTAAGGTTAAAGGGCGGCCTTCACAATAGCGGCAAACTGCCCGGCGTCCAGCGCGGCACCGCCGATCAAGCCCCCGTCGATGTTGTCTTGGGCAAAAAGCTCGGCTGCGCTTTCGGGTTTGACGCTGCCGCCGTACTGGATGCGCACCTCGTCGTCGGCTGCTTTTCCCAGGTGCCCAGCGAGGAAGTAGCGCATCATCGCATGCACCTCTTCGGCTTGCGCAGCCGTCGCCGTCACGCCGGTGCCAATCGCCCAAACCGGCTCGTACGCCCACAGTACCGCCCTAGCGGTGCTCGCCTCAATTCCGGCTAGGGCACCGCCTACTTGGCCGAGGACGACCTCTTCAATTCGGCCCGCTTCGCGCTCTTGCAGGGTCTCTCCGACGCAGACGATCGGGCACAGACCGGCTTGCAGGGCACAGGCTAGCTTGCGGTTGACCTGCGAGTCGTCCTCGCCGCAAAACTGTCTTCGCTCGGAGTGCCCTAACAACACGTAAGAGCAACCAGCCGCCAAGAGCATGTCGGAGGATATTTCTCCGGTGAAAGCTCCCTGCTGCTCCCAGTGCATGTTCTGGGCCCCCAGCCCAATGGCGCTGTCGGCAAGAGCCGCACGCACGGTTTCCAAGCAGGTGAATGGCGGGCAAACGACGACTTCTACGTCGAGTCCTGCGACGAGCGGCTTGATCTCTTCGACCAACTCGACAGCTTCAGCAGCAGTCTTGTGCATCTTCCAGTTGCCAGCGACAATGGGTCGGCGCATCTCAGTTTTCCTCGTCGTCCAAGGCCGCTACCCCGGGCAAGACCCGCCCGCTCATGCACTCCAGCGAAGCCCCACCCCCAGTGGAAATATGAGTCATCGCTTGGGTCAATCCGGCTTGGGCTACAGCCGCGGCCGTGTCCCCACCACCAATAATACTCAACGCACCCTCGCGAGTAGCGTCAGCTAGGGCTTGAGCAACTTGTTGGGTTCCTTGGGCAAAAGGTGCCATCTCGCACACTCCAAGCGGGCCGTTCCACACTATGGTGCCCCCACGACCGATCTGGTCGGCGTAGCGCTGCCGGGTCTGGGGGCCGATGTCCATACCCTGCCAACCAAGCGGAATGGCATCGCGGGAGACTACTTGCGCTTGGGCGTCGGCGGCAAAGCGATCGGCGACTACGCAATCTACAGAAAGCTGGAGATTCAATCCCCCCTTTTCGACTCGGGTCAATAGCTGCTGGGCCGTATCTAGGCGATCTGCTTCGAGCAGCGAATCTCCGATTTCCAGCCCCATGGCCTTGAAAAAGGTATAGGCCATGCCGCCGCCGATGAGCAGGGCATCCACCCGGTCGAGCAAGTGCTCAATCAGCTCGATCTTGCCCGAGATCTTAGCCCCGCCCAAAACGGCAATAAATGGCCGCTGCGGACGGCGCAGGGCCTCGCCGAGATAGGAAATTTCTTGCTCCATCAACAGGCCGCTAACCCCCGCGCCCATACAGCGCGGCACTCCCTCGGTCGAGGCGTGCGCCCGGTGCGCCGCCCCAAAGGCGTCGTTGACGTACACATCGCCCAGCCCGGCCAACTGCTGGGCAAAAGTCTGCTCGTTTTGCTCTTCTTCCGGGTGGAAGCGCACATTCTCCAAAAGCAGGACCTGCCCCGGCTGCAAGACAGCGGCTTGGGCTGCGACCTCGGCACCGACGCAGTCTGGAGCCATGCCCACCGCGCGTCCCAACAACTGGCTCAGGCGCTCGGCTACCGGAGCCAGCGACAGCGCGGGTACTCGCTGGCCGAGAGGGCGGCCCAAGTGCGACATCAGAATGACAGACGCGCCCTGCGTCAACAAGTGCTCAACCGTTGGCAGAGCGGCGCGAATCCGCGTGTCATCGACGATTCGGCCGTCCTCGTCGTCGAGCGGCACGTTGAAATCCACTCGCACGAGGATCCGCTTGCCAGCCACATCGAGGTCCCTGATGGTGCGCTTAGCCATGCTATCAACCGAAGAATACCGTCGCTAGGTCGTATAGTTCTTGGTCAACTACCTTGAGCTGATTGACTGCATCGGCGAGTGGGATCGCCACGATTTCATTGCCTTGCAGACTCACCATCTTGCCGAAATCGCCGGCGTGCACCAAGTCGATGGCGGCAATGCCAAAGCGCGTGCCCAAGACGCGGTCGAAGGCCGTGGGCGTCCCCCCGCGCTGCAAGTGCCCCAGCACCGTAACCCGCGTCTCGTAGCTCGTTGCCTCCTCGACCGCGTTGGCGACGAGTTGGCCGATGCCGCCTAGCTTGACGTGGCCGAACTCGTCGAGGCCCCCCTCGGAGACCACGTATTCTTTCTCCCCGCCTTCCTCGTAAACCAATTGCGCTCCCTCGGCCACCACCACAATCGAAAAGTCCTTGCCGCGCTCGTGTCGATTGCGGATGATGCCGACGACTCCCTCGATGGTGTATTTCTGCTCGGGAATGAGGATCATATCCGCGCCACCAGCCAAGCCGGCGTACAGGGCAATCCAACCGCTGTGCCGCCCCATGACCTCAATGACCATCACTCGGTTGTGGGATTCAGCCGTGGTGTGAATTCGGTCGATGGCCTCGGTGACTATATTGACCGCAGTGTCAAAACCAAACGTGTAGTCCGTGCCATTCAGATCGTTGTCGATGGTCTTGGGCACGCCTATGACCGGCACGCCCATACTCGTCAGCTTGTTGGCTACCCCGAGTGTGTCCTCGCCACCGATGGCCACGAGCGCATCTAATTTCATCCGTCGCATGTTATCGACGACGATTTCGCCGCCATCTTCCTCTTTGAACGGGTTGGTGCGCGATGTGCCGAGGATGGTGCCACCCTTGGGCAAAATGCCGGAGATTTCCTCCAGTCCCAATGGCTCCCAGTCGCACTCCATCATCCCCTTCCAGCCCTTGAGGATGCCGCGAAAGCGATATCGGTACGCAGTAATGCCCTTGCGCACCACAGCGCGAATGACGGCATTGAGACCCGGACAGTCGCCTCCTCCGGTCAATATGCCGATCGTCTTTTCGGCCATAGTATTCGGACTCCTTGGCTCGCGACCAACTTTGGTACAGCTTGAATTATGAGGGATTCCAAAAGCGCCTAAATGTAGGAATTTGTTAGAATTAGGTCAATAGATCACCCGCGCCCGAGTGCGCCAAGACAACGGCCCACAGGCGGTCGCTCTCCACGGCTTGGGCACAAGCAGCCATAGTCTCGCCGGTCGTCCACACGTCATCTACTATCCCGATCCGAACGCTTGCAGGCAGCGCGGCCATAGGCGCAAAGGCACCGAGGAGATTGGCGCGGCGTTCTTCTGCCGACAAGAGGGCTTGCTGCCGCGTATTTCTCCGCCGCCGCACGACCCCGTAGCACACGGGGACGCCGAGCACGGCCCCCAACCCAGCGGCGATTTCCGCGCTCTGATTGAACCCGCGCTCCCGCTGCCGGGCCGGGTGCAAGGGCACGGGCAACAAGCAGTCTAGCGGGGCGAGTTGCTCGGCCAAGCACTGCCCCATGCGCTCGCCCAATGCCCTCCCTAGCCGCACTTGGTTGCGAAATTTAAGCGTGTAAATGGCCTGTTGCAGCGCGCCGGTGAACGGCCCCAAGGCGACGACCTTTTCAAAGGCACGGCTTCCGTCTTCAACCCGAGAACGTGGACGGCACGGCACAATCTCTGCCCAGCACGATCCGCATAGCAACTCGGTAGCCTCGATGTCCGCTTCGCAAACGGCGCAATGCGGCGGATAGGCAAAGTCCAACAGGGCACGACCCCATGTCTGTAGTGTTTCTATCTTGCCCACTGCTTGTTACCCAAAGACCACGTCATCGGCGTGCTGTAGTGCGCTAAGTATGACAAAGAAAAAAACGTGCCAACCCAACGCGTCGCTCGCTTCCTTGCGGACTTGCCATAATTCACTCCTTTCTCGTATTTCCGATAACTCCGTTATACAACTCACACTCCCAACAAAGGATCAATCATGCCCCTGCTGTACGCGCTATTTTTCCTCGCCTTGGCCGAGGCCCTTCCCGCGGAGTACAAACTACTCCACGGCCCGGATCCCAAAGACCCCATGGCGGCCCATATCTACCAGTTGGACAACGGCCTGACAGTCTATTTGACCCAAAACACAGAAGAGCCGCGCTTCTACGGCGAAATCGCCGTCCGCGCCGGTTCCAAGCACGACCCCCAAGACGCCACCGGCATTGCCCATTACCTAGAGCACATGCTCTTCAAGGGCAGCAAAAAAATCGGCACCCTCGACTACGAAAAGGAACAAATCCACCTCGATCGCATCGAGGCGCTCTACGAGCAGCACTTTGTCGAGACCGACCCAGAAAAAAGGGCCGCAATCTATGCACAGATCAACGCCGAAAACCAACTCGCCGCGGCGTACGCCATTCCCAATGAACTCGACCGCCTCTACACCGCAATGGGCGAGCGCGGCCTCAACGCCCACACCTGGGTCGAGGAAACCGTCTATAAGGTGGAGTTGCCAGCCAATCGCCTAGCCCAATGGGCCAAGGTCGAGGCCGAGCGCTTTCACGAGCCGGTCTTCCGCCTCTTCCAAACCGAGTTGGAAACCGTCTATGAGGAGAAAAACCGCTCCCTCGACAACAAGGGCCGCGTCATTCACAAAGCCGTACAGGAGCAATTCTACAAGGTCCATCCCTATCGCATCACCACGCTAGGCACAGTAGAGCACCTGAAAAACCCTTCGCTGGAGCGCATGTACGAATTTTACAACACGTATTACGTACCCAACAACATGGCGATTTTCATCTCCGGCGACATCGACATCGACGAGACCATCCAACTTATCGACCGCGAATTTTCTCTCTGGGAGCGCAGGGAACTGCCCCAATTTCCCGACTACAAAGAGCCTGCGATCGACGAAGTAGAACGGATTGAGGTCAATTATCCCGGCGAGGAATACGTGCTGTTGGCTTTCCGCACGGCCGAGCGCTCGCACGAGGACGCCGAGACGCTGCAAATCCTCGACATGATCCTCGACAACGCCACAGCCGGGCTGATCAACCTCAACCTCAACCAGCAGCAGAAGGTGCGCGAAGCCGGCTCCTATCCCTATCTACTCAACGACTACGGTGCCCAATACTTGTGGGGCATCCCCAAACAGGACCAGACCCTTGAGGAAGTCGAGGCCCTGCTCTTGGAACAGATTGACCTGATCAAGGAAGGGCAATTCGAGGATTGGATCATCCCGGCCATTGTCACCGATTTCAAGAAGAGCGTAAAACAGGGGCAGGAAAACAACAATTCTCGGGTCAGCTCCATGCGCGATTCGTATCTCGGGTTTGAGGAATGGAGCCACGCGGTGCGCGCCCTCGACCGCATGGCCGAGATCGACAAGCAAGACGTCGTCGAAGCCGCCAATAAGTACTTCAACGGCGCGTATGTCGCTGGCTACCGCCGCGACGGCGAACAGGACATACCCGAGATCGCCAAGCCGCCCATCGACAAAATCGACATTGACGCCTCGCGCCAATCGGCCTTTTTCGCCGAAGTCATGGCCATGCCCTTTGCGGAGGTCGAGCCAGCTTACCTCGTGCCCGAGCGGGACTTTACTACCCGCGAACTGGCGGGCGGCAGCAAGCTCTACTACGCCCGCAACCCGCTCAACGACCTCTTTGAATTTTCCATCACTATCGACCTCGGCTCCCTAACTGAAAAGCGCCTGCCCGTGGCCCGCGAATTGCTCGACAAGTCGGGCACCCCGCGCTTTACCTCCGAAGAGCTAAAAAAGGAGTGGTATAAGCTAGGCACCGACTTTAGGATGAGCGTCAGCGACCAAGAGACCACGATTTCCATATCGGGCCTCGACGAAAACTTCGCCGCGTCGCTCGCACTTTTGTCCGAGCTAATGCACGGCCCGACTACGGACGATGCCACGCTGGCCGAACTTCAGTCCATCATTATCGCTCGGCGCGACGACGCGCTCAAGGATCACCGCACCATCCACGAAGCCCTCTACCGCTACCACCGCTTAGGTGACATGGCGTACTACCGCCGGGTTCCCTCCAACGAGGAAGTTCGCGCACTGGGACGCGAGGAGTTGCTCGACTTGTTGAGCGGCTTGCTCTCCTATCGCCAGACCCTTAGCTACACCGGGTCGCAATCTATCGAGGATGTCCAAACCATTCTCGCCCAGCACTACCCGCTGCCTGAGTCTCCGGTCGAGCCGCCTCCCTATCAGGTGTTAGAATTTACCCAGCCCGAAAAAACCCAGATCTACTTCTTTGACAAGGAAATGGCCCAAGCCTTGGTGAGGATCGAATACGTGGATGTGCCCTACCAAGCGGCGCTCGAGCCAGCAGTCGAACTGTTCAACGACTACTTCTACGGCGGCATGGCCGGTATCGTATTCCAAGAGATTCGCGAAGCACGGGCCTTGGCCTACTCGGTGGGTGCCCTCTACTTCAACGGCCGCGACAAAGCCGACTACAACTACATGGTCGGCGGCATGGGCACGCAAGCCGACAAGACGCCCGAAGCAGTTGCGGCCTTCGCCGGCCTGCTCGACGACATTCCCTCCTCGCCCGAGCGCTTTGCCGCCGCCCAGCTTTCAGTGCTCAACAAGTACCGCACGGAGCGGCTCGGCTTCCGCTCGGTGCTGGGGGCCGTGCGCGGCTGGGAGCGCAAGGGACTGACCGGCGACCCGCGCTCTTGGCGCTTTGAGCAGATCCAAGCCAGTGGCCTCGACGAAGTGCTCGAATTCTACCGCCAACACGTCCAAGGACGCCCCAAGCTGATTTCGATCACCGGCGACAAGAGCAAAATGGACCTAGAAGCTCTAGCAGCGCAGGGCGAGATCGTCGAACTCGGCTTGGAAGACCTGTTCGCCTTCTGAGTCCTATTGACAAAGCTCCCCCCACCGGCTAGCTTTTAGACAAGTTTTTGGCGGCGTAGCTCAGTTGGTTAGAGCAGTGGAATCATAATCCATGGGTCGGGGGTTCGAGTCCCTTCGCCGCTACCATATTTCTCGCCGCTAACTTTGGCGGTTTGTCGTTTAACACAAGCCCCCGGGGATCGTCTCCTCGGGGGCTTGTCGTATGAGCCACCTAGATGATGTAGGCGAGTTGCAGCCTCAGCCCGTTATCTCCGACAGCTCAACCTGCCGCCCTTCCTTCCCCGCCAGATCCGCCGCCGCCAGAATCTGAACGCATTCCCTGCCGTCATACATCGTGATCGGCATCTCCTCTCCTTTGGCTAGGGCGTCGAAGAATTTGCCGAACACGCTGTATCCCGGTGGGACGAAGCTGCGGTGGAATTCTGACAAGGGTTGCCAAGCCTCGGTTTCCCTTGTATAGAGCATCAGCGTGGCCGGGTCGCCGAAATCCAGCTTGGTGGAGGGATGGTCTCCCCTGACCTGCACCAACGCGCCTTTGTGACCGTAGATCTCGGTGGCTAGGGGAGCCCGAGTTTCCGTCTCGCTCGTATGGAGCGTTACGATTGGACCATTGGCATAGCGGAAGACGGCGGCATTGTTGTCCTCGACCGGGAGTCCTTTGACGCTCGAGACGCCCAGGGAAACGACGCTCTCGGGCATACCGAACATCCACTGCATCCAGAAAGCGGAGTGGGAACCAGCGTGGTAAAGCGAGCTACGGCCTTCCGCATCCGCGTCGAACCATGGATCGGCGGGGTCGTTTTGGATTCTCTGCGCATTGAAATCCTGGGCGCTGTACTTGTCGTGCCCGTGGCGTCGCCGCACCTGCGTGATGGGTCCAAGCACACCGGAATCGACGATTTCCTTCATGCGCTCATGCGCAGGGGAGAAGCGCAGGTTGTGGACGGGCATGACTTGGACGCCCGCTTTCTCAGCCGCGGCGATCGCTGCGGCCGCCTGCTCGGGGGTGCGGGTGAACGGCTTTTCGACCATGCAGTGTTTGCCCGCTTCGGCGGCGCGGATGATGTGTTCACCGTGAAGCTGGGTTTCCGAGGCAATGCCAACGGCATCGATGTCATCGCGAGCGAGAAGCTCATCTAGGTCGGGGATGAATTCGACGCCGAAGTGATCGGCCGCGGCCTGTCCACGCTTGGCGTCGGCGTCCCAGGTTGCGATGAGATCGACGCTGTCGTGTTTCTGCGCGGCGTTGCAGATGCCGTGCGCGTGACCGAACCAAAAGGAGAGCTGGGCGAATCGGATGTTTGGCATGGTTACTCCTTGTATCCTATCGAAGCGCTACCCCGTCCTAGAACGAAGGTGCCTTGTCCCCAAGGGGGGGCAGGCGTTACGGTAATCTGTAGATCATACTCCCAATCGAAGAGGCTAGTGTCAAGGCTTGTCCTCGAGACCTTGTAACTGATACATTCAGACCCGTGATCGACGAACTAGCACAGACATACGCGCACTACGTGGCACTGCGACGCGAACTCTCGCTGTGGGTCGAGCAGAGCATTCGCCGCGATGGGCCGGACAAAAATCAAGGCGGCGAGGACGAGGCCAATTTCGCACTGGCCTTCTTTCCGCATTATCTGCTCAGCGGCGACGAGCGGATCGCGGCGCGGTTTCGCTCGCTGGCCAACGACCTCAAGGCTTGGGTTAGAGCCGAGTGCCTGCACGGGTACGAGGCCGAGGCCGAAGCCCACCACGGTACTGAGCCTTTTTTGTTGTTTCTGCCCCGCTATCTGGGACTCTTTCCCGACGACAGAGAAGCCGCCGCACTGCTCGACGACGCAGCGCACCACATCGGCAACTGGATCGAGGGGGTGCCCGCTTGGTACGACTGGACGTGCGATGTCTTTTTGAGCTACTGGATCGGCACGCGGACCGTCGGTGGGGCGCACGGCGACCGCGAGTTGGCCGAGCACTTCCGCTTTTTGCACATTGCGCTGGCTGCCTATCGCGTCACGGGCGAGGCGCACTACCGCGACTGGGCACTGCGCTATGGGCGCAAGCGGGCCGAGCGGTTGCTGGCGGTGGATGGACGGATGCCCGTGTTGTGGGATCTGGACGGGCGAGGATTGCAGCCAGAGGATTTGCAAACCCGCGCAGAGCAGGGGATGGCCGGCGACAACCACCACATCGCCGGCGACCCACTCGCTGGTATCGAAAATCTGCTGGCGTCGGGCGCGATTTATGCGCTGGGCGATCTCTTTTTGCTGGAGGGCGACGATATCTTTCGCCGCGCGGCCAAGAGAATCGTCGAGCCGCTAATCGGCGAACTGCTCGATCCCTACGCGGACCCGGCCGCGGCCGCGCTCGCCTACTATCGCCGGACCTTCGCCGATTCCTCGCTGGACGACGCCATGTGCGCGGTGCTGGCGCGACAATCCGCCGAGTCGGAGGCACCGTGGGCGATGGTCTTTCCCCAAGAGCGGAAGCGTCGCGAGCCGGGGGTGGGCAAACGCAGCGACATGATCTACTGGGGCCACTGGGCGGAAGATGGTTCAGTGCAGCCGACGCGCGAGCCGAGCACCGCGGCATTGGCGCTGGGGTATCAATTGACGGGCGAGTGGACCATGGCCCGGCGGGCGCTGGGGGTGGCGGCGGCCAAATTCGCCATGGCCCGGCGGGTGTTGCGCGGCGGGCGCGAACACGCCGATATGGGCGGGGCGATTTGCTCGGTGGCCGCGGGGCACGGGCGCAATTGGGGCTGCGGGGTAGTGACGGGTTGCTATGGGCCGCTGTTGATGGGCACGCGCGAGATACAGGGCGCGGTGGTGCCGCTGGTCGAGTGGGCCGCAGGCCATTTGCCCGAACAGATTCTAGCGCTTGTGCAACCGCCGGTCAGTGGACCGGGCGCAGTGTTGTTTTACAACGGGGGCGAGGAGCGGCAAGCACTGGAGTGGCGCATGGCGGGAACGACCGATTGGCAGTGCGTTGAGTTGGCACCGGGCGAGGTGCGGGAATGCCCACTGGATGAGTAAGTATTATCGACGACTTTATAGGCAGTATTTACGATCTACCGAGCGGTCAGGGCGACGATGGCGAATCGCTTGAGACCTCGCCTCAACTAGCCCGTTATCCGATTCAACTACTGCTTCATTGTGGCTACAATATCCGCTGTCGATATTCTGACCACATCCGATAATACAATAATGACTATGCTCCTTATAGACGGCCTCAGTGACCGCATTCGCCGCCAACGCGAAAAACGCGGGCTCAAACAGCAGGATATCGCCCATGCCCTCCAGGTAAGCCCGCAAGCGGTGTCGAAATGGGAGCGGGGGGAAAACGCCCCGGACATCAGTTTGCTCGGACCGTTGGCCCGGTTACTGGGGGTCTCGACGGATTGGCTTCTGCATACTTGGGGAGAGCAGCCCGATGTCTTTGAGGCCACGGTATTCACTTCCGGGGTCAAGGGGGCCGCTGAGAAATCAATGCACTTGGATCCCAAAAATTTTGCTGCCTGGGCCAACGGGGTCTTCGCCGCTGTGACCTCAGCGGTATTGCACCACGACGGCGTGCCCGTCAAATACTTGGGCGACCAGTGCCTGTGTTTTTTTGCCGGAGAAGGGCAGCAGGAACGAGCCGTGCGCGCAGCGCTGCTGGCCTGTGAGATGACCGCGGAAGCCCTCGAAATAGGCCTGAGTTACGGCTCGGTTTACCTAGGGGCGATCGGCCACGCCGATTACGAGCGGCTCGATATCATGGGCGAAGCCGTCAATATTGCTTTCCTAACGATGAACTGGGCCAGCCGCCATAGCAAGAGCGGTATGGCCGTGACACGGGAGGTCGCCTGTGGGCTGGACGGCAAATTGCATCTGGGGCCAGAGGTGAGCGCAGTTTTTCCGGAGCTGGAACAAGCAGTCTATGTCAACGAGTTGCGCGGTCTGGTTCAAGATACAAGGAGAATTCAATGGTCTTAGCAACGCAAATATCCGATTCAACAGCGGTGCCTTACCGGGCCTGGTTCCAGTGCATGCACTGCCCGGACCAGCACTATGCGCTGACCGAGGTCGTTTACCGCTGCAAGTCGTGTGGTGGTTTGCTCGAAGTCCGGCACGACATGGCGGCGCTCAAGGCTCTGGAGCCGGACAAGTGGCGGGCGCTTTTCGACCGCCGCTATATGCGCACTCACTATCCCTATGGTTCCTCGGTATGGGGCAAAAAGGAGATGGTTTGCCCGGCGGTGGCTGATGAGAATGTGGTTTCGCTCTATGAAGGAGGCAGCAATATGTTTTGGGCCGAGCGGTTGGGGCGACAACTCGGCGTGGAGGATCTCTGGGTTAAACAATGCGGCGACAGTCACACCGGGTCGTTCAAGGACATCGGCATGACGGTCCTAGTTTCGATGGTCAAGCAGATCATCGCCACGGGGCAGCAGGTGCCAGCAATGGTCTGCGCTTCGAGCGGCGATACTTCGGCGGCGCTGGCGGCTTATGGCGCGGCGGCTGGGATTCCGGTGGTGGTGCTGTTGCCGCGCGGCAAAGTCACGGCGGCACAGATGGTCCAGCCATTGGCCAATGGCGCGCTGACCTTGTTTCTCGATACCGACTTTGACGGCTGCATGAAGCTGGCCAAGGCGTTGAGCAACGAGGAACAGTTTTATTATCTGGCAAATTCAATGAATCCGCTGCGGCTCGAAGGCCAGAAAACCGTAGCGGTAGAGATGGTGCAACAGGACGACTGGACCGTGCCCGATTGGATCGTCGTACCTGGCGGCAATCTCGGCAATATCAGCGCGTTGGGTAAAGGATTTCTCGAAATGCGCGAGATGGGGTTGATTGAAGTGTTGCCGCGCCTCGTCGTCGCCCAAGCGGCCCATGCCGACCCGCTCTACCAGAGTTATCTGCGCGGTTTCAAGACATTCGAGCCGCAGCGGGCTCGCAAGACGTTGGCCAGCGCGATCCAGATCGGTGCCCCGGTTAGCTGGGAGCGTGCTATCCGGGTGTTGAAAACCTTTGATGGCGTCGTCGAGTGCGCGAGCGAAGAAGAACTGGCTGACGCCGCGGCCAAGGCGGATCTCACGGGGCTCTTCGCTTGTCCGCATACGGGCGTAGCCCTAGCAGCATTGTTCAAACTGGTAGAGCAGAACGTCATCTCGCCCAAAGACAAGGTTGTCGTAGTATCGACGGCGCACGGGCTGAAGTTCCCCGAGTTCAAGACGCGTTATCACGCCGGTGATCTGGAAGAGTTCGGTGTCGTGCCGCGTTTCAGGCAGATACCGCATGAGATCGGTGCCGAATACGGGGCCGTGCAAAGCTTCGTGTTGCGGCATCTCGACGGACTGCGGGCCAAGGTCGTTTGAGGGAATTTCTCGCCAAGCAACGGTCTATAACGGACGCAATCGGGATACCGCGTGGTACGCAGCCATTGATGCGGAGTGACCGGAGCTAGAGCAAGCCTTCCTGACTTGGTTAGCTCCAGACAATTTAAGCTACGACCGCGAAAACTTCGGCTACCTTTGTCTCCTAAAAGCAACTATAAAGGTGATCACGACTTGCCGATTGCTCGTCGTGAGGCTGATCCACCAAGGAAATACTTGCCATTGTTAAACACCCCCTCTTCCGTTGTAAGTCCGGGGAAGGCACAAATCCCTATCGTGTGATTGGTGGTGGATGAATTCTCGCAATTTGCCCGCCAGGAACGAACAGACCCTCGGCAACCCTGACCCAATTGAAAGGCGATAATGAGCACGGTATATCCGACCAAGTGCATCCCTACCCGCCTATGGCTGCTCTGGATGATAGGGGCTGCGCTCGTCGTTGCGCCGTCTGTCCCAGCCCACGAAAAGCCCAGCGAAAAGGAAGTGTGGGCCTTCAGGACTAACCTCCGGCCCACCATAGACGGCGTTCTAGACGATGCGGACTGGAAGCGGGCGACACCGGCGACGGGATTCATATTGATCGAACCCGAAGAAGGCGTCGCCGCGACCAATCAAACCTTTATACACGTGCTCTACGACGCCGATTACCTGTACATCGGCCTCAATATGATGGATGCAGAGCCTGGGAATATAAAGAGTCGCATCATGCAGCGAGATGGCCGGTTTGCGCCGCTGGACCTCGTTGGTCTCGTCTTAGACACCTATCACGACCACCAAAATGCCTACGGATTCTATATAAACGCCTACGGCGTCCAGAACGATTTTCGCGTTGAAAACGACGGATCCGGCGGCTGGGGTGGCATCGATCAGAGTTGGGACGGCATTTGGCAGGCCGAAACCCATGTCCACGACCAAGGCTGGAGTGCCGAGATCGCCATCCCATTCAAGACGCTGCGGTTTCCCGAATTGGATCAGCATACGTGGGGCATAAACGTCCAGCGCATTGAACGGACCTATACGGAGAATAGCAACTGGGCGTTTATATCGAGAGACGACCGGTATCTCCTGAAAGTGTCCAAGGCCGGCCATCTCCATGGACTCGAAGACATAAAACCGGGGCTTCACTTAGAGGTACTGCCTTATGCAACCGGAGGCTACGGCAATGTAGGGAGTCGGTCCACAGACGGCTGGTCCAGCGATTTCGGGCTCGATCTGAAATACAGCATTGCCTCCAACCTCACCTTAGACACCACTTTCAATCCAGATTTCGCCCATATAGAAGCCGACGAGAACCAGATAAACCTGACGAGATTTGAACTCTTCCTAGAGGAGAAAAGGCCCTTCTTTCTCGAAGGCCAAAAGCTATTTACGGCGATGGATCTCTTCTACAGTCGTCGCATTAGCGATCCGGATGCGGGTGCTAAAATAACGGGGAAGATCGGCAAGAACAGCATCGGCATGATCGCAGCGCGGAACCGGCCATCGGATGAAGAGGCCGACCCTCCGCATTTCGGCGTCCTGCGCCTCAAGCGCGATGTGGGGGTCAATTCCTCGATTGGTGCCTTGGCGGTTGGGAAAAATGGTCCGCTAGGACAACAGGCAGTGGGCAGTGATCTCGTCTTGAGCCTGAATGACAACGATAAGCTCTTCCTCAATTCGGCCATGAGTTTTGATGCAGAAACGGACCAAGATAACAAAATGTACAGCGGTCGCTTTAGGCACAGTTCCGACCGCTTCCCGTTCGGAGTTTGGGGGTCTTGGATCGAGCCTAAGTTCAACGTGGATCAAATCGGTTTCATCCCCCACGACGCCGATGTCGGCGAGCGAGAATTCGGCCTCTATGGAAGCTACGGTTGGCGTCCCGATTTCCTCGGCATTAGAAATATCTATTTGGGGCAGGATCTTGTCGCCGAGCGGCGGACCAACGAAGAGGGGTGGGAATGGCAATGGAGCAATGTCGATGTGTACGTACGGCGGCTGGATGACTCGCGGGCGTGGTTCAGCCACGAAAATTGGCAATTGCGATGGCAGCAAAAAAAGTACAACGGCGACTCCTTTTATGCTGGTTTTGACACTGGCAACGGGCGCAAGTACCGGCTCCGCCTCACCGGTCAACTGCGGGATCAGTACGACTTTGCAGACGAATACCTCGGCGACATACGCCGCGTATCTGGGTCGCTGCGGTTCGACTTGTGGGAGGGGTTCTTTTTGGACTCGAGTACGGAATCTGTCTGGGAGTATTTCCCCTCCGGCGCATTAGACGAGGTAAAGCGCACCATGCTGCTGAGGACGACGTACTTTTTGCATCGGGATCTGTTCATCCGCAGCTTTTTTCAGCGCAGCTTCCACCGGGACACCGTTGATCTCAATCTGCTTTTTAGCTACACCTTCGGCCCGAATAACAGCCGATTCTACATCGCCTATAACGAGCATCGGGCCGACACCACAGAGCGGATACTGCTGACGAAATTGAGCTATAGGTTTAATTTCTGATGTCGATATCGGCTTACTCTGCATCAAGTTGGATCTAACCATCCATGCGCCTGTACACCTACTTGCTAAAGCTCCAACTGCTCAACGCGCTGGCCTACCGCTTCGAGTATCTGTCGTCCATTGGGCGGAATTTGTTTTTTCTCCTTGGCTCCGTCTTCCTCTGGCGCACCGCGTATCGCGGGATCGACCAAGTCGCCGGTGTCACCGAGGCGCAGATGGTCACCTACGCCGTCGTCGCCGTGCTGATGAATGCATGCTTCACTATCAGCATCGACAACGTGCTCTTCGGCAAGATCCGCGCAGGTGAGATCGCGCTCGACCTAATCCGACCGGTGAATCTCGTCTGGTACTGGATGACCGAGGACGTAGGGCGTTCACTGGCGGCCGTCACGCAGTTCGCCCTGCCCCTGCTGGCCATCTCGCTTCTCTTTGTGGCTCCCCCGCTGCCAGCGGGGGTGGGAGCGGGGTTGCTGTTTCTGCCGAGCTGTGCGCTGAGCTTCCTGCTGCTATGGCTGCTTAGTGTCCTGGTGGGCCTGACGGCCTTTTGGGTCACTGACTTCGGGGATGTGAGCTCAGTGAAGACCAGCCTCGTCTTCGCCCTGTCGGGACGATTGGTGCCAATGTGGCTGTTCCCCGACCTCATCGCCGATGCATCGCGGTGGCTGCCCTTCCAGTACATGTTCCAGGCCCCGCTGGAGATATACATCGGCCGCGTCTCCGCCCAAGAGGTCGTCCACATCCTCTCCGTGCAGGCCATCTGGGTCGCGGTCTTCGCCCTGTTCGTAGGTTTTGTCTGGACGCGCGCCCAGCGGCGGGTCTTCGTGCAGGGAGGATAAGCGTGATAGCCGACGTGCGTCATCACTTGTCCGTTGCAGCCCTGTACGGCCGCCTGTCGGTGCAGCGGGCGTTGGAGTATCCGTTCTCGCTGCTGAGCATCTGCCTTGGTCTGGGCTTCAACTACGTCTGGATTGGCGTCGCCCTGAAGGTGCTGGTCGACCGGTTTCAACCGCTATCGGGATGGACCTTCTCACAGCTCGCTTTCCTGTATGGGCTGAGCCTGATGAGCCGTGGCGTCATGTCCATCCTGTCATTTCAGTCGCGGCAGATCGATCGCTTTGTCACGCGCGGCGAGTTCGATTTGATGCTTCTCAGACCCCTAGAGATCACCTTCCACTTCTCCTGCAACCGAATCAACGTGGTCGGCCTCGTGCATCTGGGCATCGGCACGGGCTACTTCCTCTACGGGGCCCGGCTGTCTGGCTTTGTCTGGACGCCGCTGCACGTCGCCGAGGTACTCCTCGTCATTGCCGGCGGGACCCTGATCTACTGGTCCTACCTCACTCTCGTCAGCTCTATTGCATTCTGGACCATGCGCAGCCAGCCCCTTGTGGACGCCAGTATGGAACTGATGGCGCGAGGCACATTCTACCCGCTGACCGTGTACCCGTGGCCCCTGCAGGCACTGTTGACCTTTGTGCTGCCCCTCGGCTTCATCGGGTTCTATCCCGCCTGCGACTTCCTCGGCCAGAGCGCGAACACTTCTCTGCCCCTCGATGTGGCCCTGTGGACTCCCGCTGTGGGTGTCGCCATGCTCGTACTGGCCCTAGCCGTCTTTGCCGCCGGCCTTCGCCGCTACGAAAGCGCGGGATCGTAGGCCATGGCACATATAGAGTTAGAGAGGGTTTGCAAGACCTTCCGCGTGACCCGGAAGCAAAAGGGGCTGGCCGGTGCGGTGAAGGGCTTGTTCCGGCCCGACCGACGTGAAGTGCACGCGGTGCGCGACGTGAGCTTTGCGATTGAGCCAGGCGAGTTGGTCGGGTTCATCGGCCCCAACGGCGCGGGGAAGTCGACGACGATCAAGATGCTCTCCGGCATCCTCTATCCCACGTCTGGGCGCGTCTCCGTCGTCGGCCTCTCTCCCCAGGAGCAGCGGCGGGCGGTCGTCCAGCGTATTGGTGCCGTGTTCGGCCAGCGCAGCCAGCTAAACTGGGACCTTCGCCTCGGCGAATCCTACGAGCTGTTCAAACGGATCTACCGCATTGCCGACGACGACTTCGAGCGGAGTCTCGCTGAACTCTGCGAGGTTCTCGGCATCGAAGACCTCCTCGACACACCGGTGCGGCAGATGTCCCTAGGGCAACGCATGCGCGGGGAGCTAGCCGGTGCCATGCTGCACGAACCGGACATCCTGTTTCTCGACGAGCCTACGATGGGCATGGACATCGAGGTGAAAGCATCAATTCGAGCCTTCATCCGAGACATCAACCAGCGCCGGCGCACCACCGTGCTGCTTACCACGCACGACCTAGACGATGTGGAAGAACTCTGCGAGCGACTCATCATCATCAACCAAGGACGCATCATCGAAGACGGGCCTCTGGCGGCGCTCATCGACTCAATCACCCCGCACCGCTATCTGATCGTCGAGTGCGACCCCGGCACCGAAGAGCCGCTAACTGGCTTCGCCCACGCCCACGCAGAGATTCTCGAACGGCGAGACAGTGTCGTCCGCATCCGCTTTGCGAGGAGCCAGATATCTGCGTCGGCGCTGATCTCGGAGTTGTCGGCCCGCTACCCGGTGCGCGACGTGTCCGTCCAAGAGCCCGACATTGAGGACGTGATTCGCACGGTCTACGGGCGCGACGTGGGGGGATAGACGCAGTCAGCTAGTTCTAGTTGTTCGCTTCAGTTACTCGAATACCCGAGGAGTTAAGAGGGTTGCGGTCGGCCTACTATTAGCCCACGCAAAAGGCACTTGCGAACGCAATCGCAAGTGCCTTTTGCTTTCTAGATATTCCCTGTAAAAATCAGCTACCGATGCGAATGCGATTGATCGCCCGCGCCAGTGCGGCCTCGGCCCGCGCTACGTCAACCCGCTCCTCCCGCGCCCGCGCCAACCGTTCCTCGGCCCGTTGCCGCGCGGCCTCGGCCCGCGCTACGTCGATCTCCTCGACGCGTTCAGCCGTCTCAGCTAGCACCGCAACCTGCTCGCGCCCGACCTCGACAAAACCGCCGCTGATGGCCATTTGGACCTCATTGCCATCCTCCTCGACAAACCGCAACCGCCCGATCTGCAACGAAGTCAAAAGCGGGATGTGTCCAGCGAGGACGCCGAAACTCCCCTCGCTACCGGGCGCTTGCAGGCTGGCTACCTGACCCGAGTAGGCCACCCGCTCTGGCGTGACAACCTCTAAGGCGAAGGCGGGCATGGACTAAAGGTCTTTGGCCGCTTCGAGGGCCTGTTCGATATTGCCGACGAGAAAGAAGGCGAGTTCGGGTACATCGTCGTACTCGCCATCGACCAGCCCCTTGAAGCCGCGGATCGTGTCTTCGATTTTGACGTACTCACCCGGCTTGCCGGTGAATGCCTCGGCCACGTGCATGGGCTGGGTGAGGAAGAACTGGATCTTGCGCGCTCTCGATACAATTAGCTTGTCTTCGTCCGACAGCTCGTCAATGCCTAAAATGGCGATGATCTCGCGCAGGTCGCGGTAGCGCTGTAAGACCTCTTGGACGCGCTGGGCGACCTGATAGTGCTCTTCGCCGACGGCGCGCGGATCGAGGAGGCGCGACGAGGAGGCGAGGGGATCAACCGCCGGGTATAGCCCTTGGTCGGCCAAGGAGCGCTCCAGCACGATGCGGCCGTCGAGGTGGGCGAAGGCCGAGACCACGCCCGGGTCTGTATAGTCGTCGGCTGGCACGTAAATGGCTTGCACTGACGTGATCGAGCCGTTCTTAGTGGTGGTAATCCGCTCCTGCAGGGCACCCATCTCGGTCGCCAGCGTCGGCTGATACCCCACGGCCGACGGCATGCGGCCCAGTAGAGCCGAAACCTCGGCACCGGCGAGGATGAAGCGAAAGATATTATCGACAAAGAACAGCACATCTTGGCCGGCCTCGTCGCGGAAGTGTTCGGCAATGGTCAGCCCGGTGAGGGCGATGCGCTGGCGCGCACCGGGCGGCTCGTTCATCTGCCCAAAGACCATGGCCGTCTTGTCGATGACGCCCGACTCTTCCAATTCGCCCAGCAAGTCATTGCCCTCGCGCGTGCGCTCGCCTACGCCAGCGAAGACCGAATAACCGCCGTGCCCAGAGGCCACATTGTTGATCAGCTCGGTGAGAATGACCGTCTTGCCGACCCCAGCACCCCCGAACAGCCCCAGCTTGCCGCCGCGGGCAAACGGGCAGATCAAATCGAGGACCTTCAGGCCGGTCTCCAGCATTTCGTCTGCGGTGACTTGGTCTTCGTGGACCGGGGCAGGACGGTGCAAGGGCATCCGGGGCGCTTCGCTGCTGAGCGTACCCTTGCCGTCGATTGGCTCGCCGATGACGTTGAAGAGGCGGCCGAGCACTTCCTCGCCCACCGGAACTTGGATCGGACCGCCGCTGTCAACTACCCGCGCACCGCGCGTCAAACCATCGGTAGAATCCATCGCGACACAGCGCACCGCGTGCTCGCCTAAGTGCTGCTGCACTTCGAGCACGAGACGCCCCTCCGTAGGGCGGTCTTCGGGTGCCACCTCCAGGGCGTTGTAGATGGGCGGCAGTTCCTGCCCGGCGAAATCGACATCAATGACGACGCCGATGATTTCTTTGATTGTTCCTTCTTTCATTTTTACCTCGCGTAGTAAACAGCGCTATTGAGCCACAGCATTGGCACCGCCGATAATGTCCATCAATTCGAGGGTTATCGAGGCCTGCCGCTCCTTATTCATTTCGCGGGTCAGATCCTCAATCATGTCTCTGGCGTTCTTGGTGGCGTTGTCCATCGCCATCATCTGGGCGGCGAAAAAGCCCACATTCGACTCCAGCAGAGCGCGCCATACCTGGAAGTTGATCTGACGCTCAACCAAAGTGCTTAACAGGACCTCAGGCGATGGCTCGAAGTCGTACTTGGCACTCTCACCTGCTTCCTCTTCGGGCGCGATGGGCAGGAGCTGGCGGACGGTGGGCACTTGGGAAGTAACAGAGGAGTATTCGCTATAGCAAAGCAACACCCGGTCGGTCTGGCCAGCGACAAAGCGACTCGTTAGATCCTGAGCTATATCCACGACGCGAATTAACTCGAGCTGGTTGAACACATCGGCGTGATGGCGAGAGATTGAGTAGCCGCGATGGCTGAAGAAGTCCCAGCCCTTGTTCCCGATGGTGATCAACTCAGGTTGGGCGTCCACATATTCGTCCAACTCGTCCTGGACCCGCCGGCACATGTTAGTGTTAAAGGCACCGCAGAGGCCGCGATCGGAGGTTATGACCACCAGCGCAACGCGCTGGACCGGGCGAACCGCAAAGAGCGGCTGCTCGTAGGTATCGACGCTCTGGTGCAGCGCTTTTAGGACTTGGTCCAGTCGCTGGGCGTACGGCCGGGCAGCTAAAATCGCCGCCTGAGCACGGCGCATCTTAGCCGCGGCCACCATCTGCATGGCGTTGGTGACGCGCTGGATATTGGTGATGCTGGCGACGCGCGTCCTGAGTTCGCGAAGGGTAGCCACCGCTTAGTCAGCTCCCGCAGAGGGACGGAAGCCACCCTTGAACTCTGCGATCGCCGCGTCGAGCTTTTCCCTAGTTTCATCACTCAAATCGCGACTCTCGTAGATCTCCTGCATAAGCTCGGACTGGCGATCCCGCATGTAGGCCAGCAACTCGGCCTCAAAGCGGCCTAGGTCGGCCGTGGGCAGATCGAGTACGTGGTCGATAATCGACAGCGAAACCGTCAGTTCGGCCAGCGACTGCGGAGAGAACTGATCCTGCTTGAGGATTTCCATCAGCTTCTCGCCGCGGTTGAGCAGATTGCGCGTGCCTTGGTCCAAGCCCGAAGTGCCGAATTGAGCGAACGCCTTGACTTCGTTATAGCGCGAAATATCGCCCTTGATGGTCCTGGCCACTGCTTTCATCGCCCTAGTCTGGGCATCGCTGCCCACGCGCGACACCGAGGCTCCCACGTCCATGGCCGGCCTGTTCCCCGAGTAGAACAATTCGGGCTTGAGCAGGATCTGGCCATCGGTAATCGAGATGACGTTGGTGGGTATAAAAGTCGATACGTCGCCTTCGAGAATCTCGATAATCGGCAGGGCCGTCAGCGATCCGCCGCCCTTCTCATCGCTCATCTTAGCGGCGCGCTCCAGCAGGCGCGAGTGCAAGTAGAACACGTCGCCCGGATAGGCTTCGCGGCCTGGGGGCCGGCGCAAGATCAGCGACATCTCGCGGTAGGCCCAAGCCTGTTTGGACAGATCGTCGTAGATGATCAGGGCGTGCTGACCATTGTCGCGGAAGTACTCGCCCATCGAAGCACCGGCATAGGGTGCCAAAAACTGCAAAGGTGCCGGGTCGGACGCCGTGGCCGAGACCACGATAGTGTATTCCATGGCACCATTGGCCTCCAGTTCGGCCACCAACTTGGCCACGGTTGAGGCCTTCTGACCGATGGCCACGTAGATGCACTTGACGTCTTGGTCGCGCTGGTTGATGATGGTGTCAACGGCAATGGCCGTCTTGCCCGTCTGGCGATCCCCGATGATCAACTCGCGCTGACCGCGGCCGATGGGAACGGTCGAGTCGATAATTTTAATGCCCGTCTGCAGGGCCTCGCTGACCGGCTGGCGGTCGATGACGCCCGGAGCTTTGCGCTCGACCGGCACGCTCTCATCCGCTTGAATGTCGCCCTTGCCGTCAATGGGCATGCCCAAGGGATTGACGACCCGACCCAAGAGCGCCTCGCCCACCGGCACTTCGACGATGCGGTCGGTGCGCTTTACTTGGTCGCCTTCGTTGATCAGGGTGTCCTCGCCGAAGAGCACACAGCCGACGTTGTCTTCTTCGAGGTTGAGAGCCATGCCCATGATGCCGTGGGGGAATTCCACCAATTCAGTGGCCCGCACATTGCTCAGGCCGTGGACGCGGGCCGTGCCATCGCCGACGTAGAGCACGGTACCTGTCTCGAATACGTCTATTTCTTTTTCAAAGCCCAGCAGCTGTTGCTTGAGAATTTGGGAAATCTCATCGGGCTGAACCATCGTTTCGGTGGCCATAAATCCTCCTACTGACTAACCGGCCAGACGCGCTTGTAGGCGCTCTAGATAGGTGTTCACGCTGCCGTCGAATACGGTGTCGCCGACGCGGACGATTGCGCCGCCCCGCAGGCTGGCATCGACTTGGACATCCAAGCGCACGGTGCGGCCGCTGCGGCGTTCTAAGCGCTCCCGTAGGCGCTGGTATTGCTCCTCACTCAACGCCACGGCCGAGCGCACCTCGGCGCTGATTATGCCCTCGCGCTCGGCGACCTGATCGAGAAAACTTTCGAGTGCTGCGCCGATGATAGAGGCGCGGCCCCTGACCGCCATGAGCCGGAGAAAGTTCAAGGTCAGCACCTCGACCTTGCCGCTGAAGAGCTCCCGCAGGACATTGGCTTGCGCTTGGTTATCGGCTAGAGAATTGGCTAAAAAGTCGGCCAACTCGCCGGATTGGCGCACGGTCTCCAAAAGCCGCTCGACGTCGCGCTGCACCGCTGTGGTCGCGCCCGTTTCATCGGCGGCCTCCAGCAGCGTAGCCGCGTAGCGTCGCACTACTTCGGGTGCGTTCATTGTCCTACTCGCGCGATGGCGTTCAATTGGATTCGGGAATTCTGGCTATAAAGTCATCGACGAGGCCGCGGTTTTTCTCGTCGTCCAAATTGGCGTCGATCAGCGCACCAGCGGCTTGAACCGCGAGATTGGCCGTCTCGCGGCGCAGCTCGGCAATGGCAGCGCGCTTCTCGCTTTCGATACTGGTCCGCGCTTGGTCGAGCATCCGCTCCGCCTCTTCCCGCGCTTGGGAGACGATTGTCTGCCGCACGTTCGCCCCAGCCTCGCGGGCCTCGGCGACGACCTGCCGCGCCTCTTCATCGGCGGCGGCGAGCTTCTGCCGGTGCTCGCGCAAGACCTCCTCGGCCTCTTGGCGCGCCTGCTCAGCCGAGGCGATCGCGTCGCTGATGCGTTTCTCGCGCTCGTCGAGGGCCGCCAAAAGGTGGGGCCAAGCGAACTTTTTGAGGACGAAAAGCACCACCAAAAAGGTGATGATCGTCCATATTATGAGCCCCACATGGGGATCGAGTAACATAGCGCTTGCGCTACTTGGTCAGCACGATCAGCAGGCAAAACACCTCGCCGATCAGGGCCACGCCTTCGACCAAAGCGGCCGTCAGGATCATGTTGGTGCGGATATCGCCTACGGCTTCGGGCTGGCGGGCGACGCCCTCCAGTGCTTTGCCAGCCAGCAGGCCGATACCCAAACCTGCGCCAATAGCGCAAAGCCCCATGCCAATTCCGGCACCCATGTACGCAAATTCCATAGCCAAATACTCCCTCTTGTGAACGGTGTGAACCCCTGCTAATGGTCTGGATGAGCAGCCATGCTAATAAAGACCGTCGATAGCAGAGTAAAGACAAAAGCTTGGACGAATCCGATAAAAATTTCGAGCATGTAAATCGCCACTGCAAAGGGCACAGATCCAATGGCGATCCACTCACTTTGCAGAATGGAGATCAAACCCAAGAAGACCAAAATCGCCACGTGGCCGCCGGTCATATTGGCGAAAAGACGCACGCACAACGCGAAGGGCTTGACCAACAAACCAATTATTTCTACGGGAATCAGAATGATGAGCAGCACTGGCGGCACTCCAGAAGGGATCAGGCTCTTGAAGTAGCCGAACAATCCGTTGTTGGCGATGCCGGCCCCTATCATTACCAAAAAAGAGCACAGGGCTAGGCCAGCCGTGACGTTAATGTTACCAGTGGCTGTAGCACTGTAGGGGACTAGCCCTAGCAGGTTGCAAAACAGGATAAAGAAGAAAAGCGTCAGCAAAAAAGGCAGGTACTTTTTGCCGTCCTCGCCCATGATGGGCAATACGACCTCGTCTCGCAGGAAGAGGACGATGGCTTCGAAGAAATTGGCCAGACCCGAAGGCACGGTGCGCGGCTTGCGGAAGGCCCTGAGCATGAGCACTATGAGCAGGATGCTCGCCACCCACATAATCACTACGTGCCGGGTGATGGAGAGGTCGATGCCGAAAAGCTCTAGCGAAGGAAGAGAAACTTCGCCTGCGAGCAGGTGATTAGAATCGACAAAGGGCAATTCAATATAGGGACTATCTAAAATGTGCCCTATGATGTCCACTTGCGCATTTGCGGCGTCTGCCGCCTGCGTATTGCCAGCCATTTACTGCCTTGTGAAATATCTAAAATTCGGAGGGGAATCTGTCGCAGTAACCAACCAAATAAATTAATTAGGCCGTAAATTTCTGTCAATACCTAGCGGGCACTTCTAACGCTTTGAACGGCCTTGTAACTTGAGTACGTAAAAAATTTCAAACGCGAGAAAAAGCAAGTACGCAGCCACTAGCGCGACGAAGTAACTTTCGGCATGGATATCAGCCCATCTGAGCACCACTACCGACAGGACAGCCACCGCGATCAACCGCGCGATCATCCCCCCGAAAAAGGCGATTATAAAGGTCTGCATGCCCTTGCCCCATCCCCAGCGAATTGCCGCCAGCGCGAGCGCGCCGTTGATCCCGGCGACCACCAAGCCAGCGGCGATGCTGTCCCAATTCACGGTCCGTCCTCCCGCTTGCGCCGCTCATCTAAATCCATCAGCGTCCGATAGAGTTTGTAAAACCCACCCCCCGCGCCAAGCAGGGTGCCCAACACGAGAAAGAGTGGCGTAGTTGCAAATTTGTCGTCGAGCCACCAGCCGAGAAACACAAAGATCAGGATCGTCGCCGCGAATTGAATTCCCAGACTGACGTAAGGGCCGATCTCGGCATACGCCCCGGTCTTTTTTTTGGCGACCATATTTCTACGAGCAAAGAAAAACGGCGGACCACCGTCCGCCGCTATATCAAAGCTGCCTACAGTGCTCAGTTCGTCTTCGACTCGGCTTCCCCGCACGAGCCGGGAGCCTGACCGCACTCGCACATAGGCTCGCCCAACGCATCGCGCATAGTGCCCAGCCCTCCACACGAGCCTTGGAGGCGACGATTGCTGAAGATCACGCCGACGGCCATGGCGGCCATGATTAGCCCAAAAACAGCGAAAGCGGCAATAAGCGTGCTTATAGTCATCCTGCATTCCTCCCGACTTAAAACTCGTCGAAGCGAATCATTTCCTCTTCGATGCCCAAATCGTCGAGCATCCCGAGCGCGGATTGGAGCATCAGCGGCGGGCCGCACAAGTAATATTCGACGTCTTCAGGGGCGGGATGATCCTTGAGATAATGGTCGAGCACCACCTGGTGAATAAAGCCCACATAGCCGTCCCAATTGTCCTCTGGCCGCGGCTCGGACATGGCGATGTGGAAGGTGAAATTGGGAAACTCCTCTTCTATTTTGCGGAAGTGGTCCTCGTAGAAGACCTCGTTGGGATTGCGCGCCCCGTACCAATAGGACACCTTGCGCCCCGTCTTGAGCGTGTGGAAGAGATGGTACAGATGCGAGCGCAAAGGTGCCATGCCCGCGCCACCGCCGATATAGACCATCTCGCGGTCGGTTTCTTGGATGAAAAATTCGCCGAACGGCCCCGAGATCGTCACCATGTCGCCCGGCTTGCGGCTGAACACATAGGAAGAGGCAATGCCGGGCGGCACGTCCATCCAGCCGCCCTTTTCGCGGTCGGGCGGCGGGGTAGCGATGCGGATGTTGAGCATGATGATGTCGCCCTCGGCCGGGTGATTGGCCATTGAATAGGCGCGGAAGACGGGCTCAGTATTGACGAGCTTGAAGTCCCAGACATTGAAGCGATCCCAATCGGGATGGAAGCGCTCGTCAATGCCCTCAAAGTCCTTGAAGTCGCACTCGAAGGGGGGCACTTCGATCTGGATAAAGCCGCCGGGCTGAAAATCCAGCGTCTCGCCCTCGGGGAGCTTGACGACAAATTCCTTGATAAAGGTCGCCACATTGTCGTTGGAAACGACTTCGCACTCCCACTTTTTAACCGAGAACACTTCGGGCGGCACTTCGATCTTCATGTCCTGCTTGACGTTGACCTGACAGGACAGCCGCACGCCCTCGCTCGCTTCGCGCTTGGTAATGTGGCTGGTCTCGGTTGACAAGATATCGCCACCACCCTCGTAGATATTCACCTTACACTGGGCACAAGTGCCGCCCCCGCCGCAGGCCGAAGACACGAAGACCTTGTTGTCGGCCAACACGTTGAGCAGTTTGCCCCCTGCTGGAACGGAAAGGGCCTTGCTCTCGTCGTCGTTGATGAGGATCCGCACGTTGCCGCTGGGCACCAGCCGGGAGCGCGCGACCAAAATTATGGTCACTAAGGCCAGCACTACGCCGGTAAACATGCCGACGCCGGAAATAACTTCAGTCATAAGGTGCTCTTTCCTTCTATAGCTGAATACCGGAAAAGGACATAAAGGCCAAAGACATCAGGCCCACCGTAATGAAGGTGATCCCGAGGCCGCGCAGCCCTGGCGGCACGTCGCTGTACTTCATCTTCTCGCGGATGCCCGCCAGTGCGACGATAGCCAGCGCCCAACCGAAGCCGGAACCAAAGCCAAAGACCACGCTCTCGCCTAAGTTGTAGTCGCGCTCGACCATGAACAGCGAGCCGCCTAAGATCGCGCAATTAACGGTAATCAAGGGCAGGAAGATGCCCAGTGCATTGTAGAGGGCCGGCACGAACTTGTCGAGAAACATCTCGAGGATCTGCACCATCGCGGCGATGATGCCGATGTAGCTAATCAGCCCCACAAAAGTCAGATCGACCCCACTCAAACCCGCCCATGCCAGAGCGTCTTCCTTGAGCAGGTACTGATAGATCAGGTTGTTGGCTGGGACCGTAACCGTCTGTACCACGACTACGGCGATCCCAAGCCCGAACGCCGTCGGCACCTCCTTGGAGACCGCTAGAAATGTACACATCCCCAAAAAGAAGGCCAGCGCCATGTTCTCGACGAACACGGACTTCATAAATATGCTCAGATAGGCTTCGACCATGTTCGGTTACTCCTCCTCGACCTGATCGCTCTTCCAGGTCCTGAGCGCCCATATAAAAAAGCCAATGATGAAGAACGCACTCGGCGGCAAAAGCATTAGGCCGTTGGGCGCGTACCAACCTCCCTCGGCGGCCAATGCAAACATTGGTACTCCAAACAGCGAACCCGATCCGAATAGCTCGCGCAATATGCCGACGACCAGCAGAATGACGCTGTAGCCCAAGGCATTGCCCAAGCCGTCGAGAAAGCTCAGTCCAGGACCGTTCTGCGAGGCGAAAGCCTCGGCCCGCCCCATGATGATGCAGTTGGTGATAATCAGGCCGACGAAGACCGAGAGCTGTTTGCTAATATCAAAGGCATAGGCGCGCAGGAATTGATCGACGATAATCACCAGCGAGGCGATGATTGTCATCTGCACGATAATGCGGATGTTGGCCGGAATGTAGTTGCGGATCAAGCTGACGGCCATATTGGAACAACAGAGCACGAAAATGACCGCCAAGCACATGGTGACGGTGGTTTCCAACTTGGTCGTCACCGCCAGTGCCGAGCATATGCCGAGGCTCAGCAAGGCAATGGGATTGGAGTCAAAGAGCGGCCTAAAGAGGACGTCTCTTGGTTTGTCAGCCATTTAACTAACTCCTCGTTCTTTGAGCTTGGCCAGATACGGCCCAAAAGCTTCCGCACCCAGCCAGTAGCGCAGCATGTCCCTGACGCCGCGCGAGGTAATGGTAGCACCCGACAGCCCATCGACCTGATACTGGGTTTCGGGCCGTCCCTGGACGACCTTGCCCCTGATCACCTCGATGCGCACGGCACCGCTTTCGTCGAAGGCCTTTTTGCCGTCCCACAGGGCCTTCCAACTCGGGTTATCGACCTCGCCCCCCAAACCCGGAGTCTCGGCGTGTTCGTAATAGACCAGCCCGCGGATGGTATTGAGATCTCTGGCATCAAGGGCCACAAAGCCGTAAAGCGTTGACCACAGCCCTAAGCCGTGAACGGGCAAGATGACCTTTTTGATCTTGCCCTTTTGCGAAACCAAGTACACCGAGGCATGGAGCGCGCGGCGTTTGACGTTGGCGATGTCCACATCGGCCGGTACCACCTCGCTCTGCTCCGGGTCTTTAGCCGCCCGCCGCTGGTCGTACGCAATCGGGTCAACGCCATCGACGTATTCTCCGGTCGCCAAATCGACGACGCGGGTATTTATATTTTGGTATAACGCATCGATGCGCTCGCCACTGGCGACCTCGCCGGATTTCAACAGACCCGCGGCCATCAGAATATTGCGCTTCTTGTCGAGCGTCTTGTTGACCGCTTGGGTCGGCCGCAGCGACACCGCCGCCGCCGATACCAACACCGAGCAGACGAGGCAAACGCCGAGTGCCACGCCGAATGTTCTACCTACTGAATCGTTAGCCACTTTGTCTATCTCTCCTAAGAGCTGACGGCGGTGCGGGCCAGCCTGCGCTTGATGTTGGCTTGTATTGCCACATAGTCGATCGCCGGCGCGAAGACATTGCCAAAGAGAATGGCCAGCATTACGCCCTCGGGAAAGGCCGGATTGATCACGCGGATCAGCACGGTCATAAAGCCTATGAGCGCCCCGTACGCCCAACGGCCAGCCGGGGTCATGGTCGCCGACACCGGGTCCGTCGCCATATAGACGCAACCAAAGGCATACCCGCCCAGCACCAAATGCCAAGCCGCGTTCATCTGGAACATCGGGTTGGTATCGCTGCCAATCGCGTACAGCAATTCGGCGCAGACGACCGTCGCCACCGTCATACTGACGATGATTTGCCAAGAGCCGACCCTAGTCGCGATGAGGATGGCCGCACCGATTAGACAGGCTATGGTCGATGTTTCTCCCATAGATCCGGGAATCGTGCCCAAGAAGGCCTGCATCCAAGTCACCGTATCGGTAACGGCCGCCATGCCATCGGCCGCAGCAGCCCCTAGCGGGGTAGCGTACGTAAAGCCATCGACCGCGACCCAAACCGCATCGCCGGTGATCTCGACGGGATACGCAAAGTAGAGGAAAGCCCGCCCGGTCAGCGCTGGATTGAGGAAATTTTTGCCGGTGCCGCCGAAGACCTCTTTACCTATCACTACGCCGAAGCTGATGCCGATGGCCACCTGCCACAGAGGGATCGTCGCCGGCAGGGTCAGGGGGAAGAGCATGCCCGTGACCAAGAAGCCCTCGTTGATCTCGTGCTTGCGAACCATCGCAAAAAGCCCCTCCCACAAACCGCCCACCATATTGCACACCAAAAAGACTGGAAAAAAATAGAGGAAGCCGTGGAATACGTTGGCCAACGGGTTACCGGGATTGTAGCCGATGCCGAGGATGTCGATGATTATCCCACGCCATTCGCCCGTTGTGGCCGCCCCCATCTGCTGCATGGCCTGATTGATCTGATAGCCCGTGTTCCACATCGCCATGAAAATGCAGGGAACGAGCGCGACGACGACCGTGATCATGGTGCGCTTGAGGTCAATGCCGTCGCGCACGTGCGTCGGCCCCTCAGTGACGCGACCGGGCGTATATAAAAATGTATCGGCTGCTTCGTATAGAGCGTAAAACTTTTCCAGCCGTCCCCCCTTGTGGAAGAGGGGCTCGGCTTGGTCGAGCAGATCTCGCAAAACCTTCATCGAATGCGTCTATCCTTCTCTTTCAATTCTGTCCAAATTTCGCCGCAGCATGGGTCCGTATTCGTACTTGCCGGGACACGCGAAAGTACACAGCCCCAAGTCCTCCTCGTCCAGTTCCAGACAGCCGAGAGCTTGGGCGCGGTCCGTATCCTCGACGATGATGGCGCGAAGGAGCAGTGTCGCGAGGATGTCCAGCGGCATCACCTGCTCGTACGAGCCGATCGGCACCATGGCCCGATCGCTGCCCTCGGTCGAAGTAGTAAAATCGAAAAGTCGCCTGGGCAGCAGCTTGGAGGCAAAGACATTCTTGATGGAAAACTTATCGACGCCCGGTTTCTGCCACCCTAAGAACTCGCGCTCGCGGCCCTCGGCTAGCACAGAGACCTGCGTATGATAGCGGCCGAGAAAGTCCAACGGGCCGGACGCGACGCGACCCGCTAGCACCGACCCGGCAATGATCCGATTTTCGCCCGACTTGAGTTGCCCCGCCGTCAACTCGCTCAGGCAGGCCCCTTGGCGGATGCGCAACAGGCGCGGTTGCTCCACTTGGGGGCCGCCCAAAGCCACGATGCGCTCAGTCCACAACGAGCCGGTAGCAAAGAGCTTACCACAGGCCACCACGTCTTGGTAGCCAATGTACCAGACCGTCTTGGCCGCTCCGACCGGATCGAGAAAGTGGATATGGGTGCCGGGCAATCCCGCGGGATGCGGTCCGGCAAATTCGACGACCTCGGCACCATCGGCTGAGATGCTCACACCCGGTGCCTTACACGCATAGACCGGCCCATCGGTGAGCTTACCCAATATGGTCAGACCCCGAGCAAAGTCGTCTTCGTATTCGCGGAGCACGACTTGGGGATCGGCTGCGAGGGGATTGGTGTCCATCGCGGTGACGAAAATCGAGTGCGGCGCGGCGCTGTCGGGCAGGGGCACTTTGCTGTAGGGCCGCGTGCGCAGCGCGGTCCAAAGGCCAGACGCCACCAAGGTTTCGCGCACCTGCTCGCGGCTTAGCTGGTCCGGTGCCGTGCGCGTGTGCTGCTCAAAGCGCTCTTCCTCGTCCCCGGCAATCTCAATGACGACCGAGAGCAAGGCGCGTTTGGCCCCGCGATGGACGGCGATCACTTTGCCGCTCGCCGGCGACGTATAGCGCACGCCTGGGAGCCTCTTGTTTTCGAAGAGCAACTGGCCCTTTTTGACCGAATCGCCCTCGTTTACGGCCATCGTCGGCCGCAGGTCGATGGCGTCCGGACCCAAGACGGCCACCTTCCCAATTGCTGGGCCGTCTTCGATTACTTGCTCCGGCGCACCAGCAATGGGCAGGTCCAATCCTTTTTTTATTGCAATTTTACTACTGGCCATTATGCGTGCTGCGCGATCCCCTTTCAAAAGTTAATATCACTAAACTGGCCGGTTTAAGCCAGCCAGTCTCATTCGTCAAGAAAAACAGGACATTAATTAGTCGTTAAAGAGTCTTTATGTCTCATAATCGGCCAGATATCAAAGCGCGGGCGCGCCTTCCAGCCCGTTTCCCTCCGCAAACAGCCTAAAAATAAAAGCCAAGAAAGGCGATGGAGCAAGACATTTGCGCAGCAGATGCGGGCTAGACCTTGCCAAACTGGGTGAAACCTCGGATTTTAGACGCTCATTCACCAAACTGATCGAGGAATTATGAGCCTGAATGCGCCCGCAACGCGCGAGGAAATCGCCGCTCTCTACAAAAGCCCCATACTCGACCTCGTGTACCGCGCCGCCACCGTCCATCGCGAGCACCACGACCCGCGGCAAGTACAGGTCTGCACCCTGCTATCGATCAAGACCGGCGGCTGTCCTGAAAATTGTAGCTATTGCTCGCAGTCGGCTCACTTTGATACGGGCCTTGAACGCCAAGACCTGCTGTCGCTGGATGCCGTGCGCGAGGCCGCCGAGCGCGCCGCGGCTGCAGGCAGCACGCGCTTCTGCATGGGCGCGGCCTGGCGCCAAGTACGCGACGGCGCAGAATTCGACCGCGTGTTGGACATGGTGCGCACGGTCGCTGCCACCGGCATGGAAGTCTGCTGCACGTTGGGTATGCTCACCGCCGACCAAGCCCGCCAGTTGCGGGAAGCCGGCCTCCACGCGTACAACCACAACTTGGACACCGGAGAAAACTACTACCCCGAAATCGTCTCCACCCGCACCTATCGCGACCGCCTCGAAACCCTAGATCACGTCGGCCGCGCCGGAATATCGGTCTGCTGCGGTGGCATCTTGGGCATGGGCGAAAGCGACGAAGACCGCATCGACCTGCTCTGCGCGCTATTGCAACTACCAACGCCGCCGGAATCCATACCAGTCAACGCCCTAGTACCCATCGCCGGTACGCCGCTCGGGGACCGCGAAAAAGTGACCGCGTGGGAGCTCGTCCGCATGATCGCCTGCGCCCGCATCCTCTTTCCCACGGCTATGGTGCGCCTCTCGGCTGGCCGCGACCAACTCCCGGCGGCCGACCAAGCCCTGTGCTTTTTGGCTGGAGCCAATTCCATCTTCTCGGGCGACCGCCTGTTGACTACGCCCCACCCTGGCACCGACGCCGACCAAGCCCTCTTCGACCTGCTCGACCTAGAAGCGCGGCCGCCGCAAGGCGCTTCAGAGCGCGTCGATCAGCTCGCAGAAGCAGTCGTAGATCGAAGCTAGCTGCTGCCGCTCAATGCAGTAGGGCGGCAGCACGTACACACTGTTGCCCAGCGGCCGCAGCAGGAATCCCCGCGCCAAAAATCGCTCCCTCAGCAGCGGCCCGACCTCGTGTAGGTACCCTTCCTCGCCTTCGGCCATCACGTCCGCAGCCACAATCGTACCGCACACCCGCACCCGCTTGAGCCGCGGGTGGCCGCGCAGGCGTGCCGCTTCCTCGCGCTGCCAATCCGTTAGGCGGCGGAAAGGCTCGCTAGCGAGCAGATCCAGCGAAGCCAGCGCGGCTGCGCATCCCAAGGGATTGGCCGTATAGGAGTGCCCGTGATAGAAGGCTTTATCCGGATCGTCGTGATAAAACGCCGAGAAAACCCGCTCGCTGCAAACGGTGGCCGCCATCGGCAAAAAGCCGCCGGTCAGCCCCTTGGCCAAACAGATAATATCAGGTTGGGTCGCGGCTTTCTCACAGGCGAAGAGTGCCCCAGTGCGGCCAAATCCGGTCAGCACCTCGTCGTAGATGGCCAACACGTCGCACTGGCGCAAAAGCGCCTGCACGGCCGCGAGAAAGTGCGGGCGGCACATCCGCATGCCCCCAGCGCCCTGTACCAGCGGTTCGAGTATCATAGCCGCGTACTGACCAGACCGGCGCGTCAACAGCTCCTCCAGCCGCGCAAGGGCCTGCACCTCTTTGGCCTCTACCTCCCCATCTCCTTCCCAAGTGGCCGGAAAGGGCACGGCATCCGTCGGAAAGAGCAAGTCAGCAAAAGGGCGCGTAAAAAGCGAGCGTTCCCCCACCGACATCGCCCCGAGCGTGTCGCCGTGATAGGCCCCCTCGAAACGCAGAAAGCGCGTGCGGTCTCGCTCGCCCTGATTGCGCCAAAACTGATAGGCCAGCTTGAGCGCGACTTCCACGGCCGTCGAGCCGTCGTCTGAGTAGAAGACCCACTTTAGCGGCGCGGGCAAGGCATTCACCAGCCGCCGGGCCAGCTCTTCGGCGGGGCGATGGGTAAATCCGGCCGCTATTACCTGTTCTAACTCTTTGGCTTGCTCGGCCACCGCCGCGGCGATTTCGGGCTGGCCGTGGCCGAGCAAGGTCACCCACCAGCTCGAAATGCAGTCGAGGATCTGCCGTCCATCCTCCAACTCTAGCACGGCCCCGCGACCAGCCCGCACTTGCTGTATCGGCAACGCCGCCTTCATCTGGGTAAAAGGCGACCACACGTGGGAAGTACGCTCAGTCATGGCGGCCAAAATAGCGATCAAAAAGCGCCCGGACCTTGGCGGGCGACAGTTCTACCCGGCGGTCGATTACAGCTAACACAGGCACCTCTCCGTAGTGTGCGATAGCTTGGCAGTTAGCTGGGTTGGAGGGGCCGTTGACCACCACGCCCAAGAGCGGGCAACCTCGGCGGCGCAACTGGTCCAGCGTCAATAGCGTGTGATTGATGGTACCCAATTCGCTGCGCGCCACTACCAGCATCGGCAGTCCCAGATCGACCATCAGATCGACCATCAGGTGCCGATCGTCGAGCGGCACCATAACCCCGCCAGCCCCTTCGACGATCAAGCGCTCTTGCACGGGCAGTGTAAAGCGGCTCATCTCAATCTGTACGCCCTCGTGCCGGGCCGCCTCGTGCGGCGATAGGGGAGCGCGCAAGCGATAGGTCTCCGGCAGGATGCGCTCGGCGGGCAGGCCAGTGACGCGCTGCACCCAATCGGCGTCTGCATCGGCTCCGCTTTGCACGGGCTTCCAATAGGAGGCCTCCAGCCCCACAGTCAGCAGTGCTGCGACATAGGACTTGCCGACGCCCGTATCCGTACCGGTGACGAACAAGCGCGGGGGAAGTTCAGCCGTCACAGCTCCCCGCTTTCTCTACGAATAAATAATGAATAGCGCATGTAATCTCCACGCCGTTGGGACAGTAGCGATCCCAGCCGCGCAAGAGCTGGCGCAATTGCGCAGGTCCAAGGGTGCTCAGCCGCGCCGACGTATGGGCTCCCGTGCCCTTGAAGTGGCGCAAAAAGGCACGCGCAGTTGGAAAGCGCAGTGCAATCACCTGCTCCCATTGGCGCACTGCGACCGGCTCGTTGGCGAATACGCGGGCGACAGACGCTAAGTCGGGTAAGGCATTGGCGCTGCAGGGGATGCCTTGCCTCGCACATTGGCGATGCCATTCGGCGTATGAACCAGCCCCTGGATAGGAGCAGAGCAATCGCCCGCCGGGTTTGAGCGCGGCCAGTAGCTGCTGTAGTCCGGCGCGCAAATCGGCGAACCAGTGAACCACGAAGCTGGCGCAGATCAAGGCGTAGCGTCCCTCGTTTCCTAACTGCTCCGCATCCAAGACCCGATAACTGATGTCTGGATGGGCGGCCTCGACGGCCATTTTCTGCCGACAATGTGCGACCATGGCCGGCGCAAGGTCGGTCAACTCCAAGCGACGCTCGGGGAAAAGCGCGGCCAAGGACGCGCTCAAAAATCCCGTGCCACAACCGATTTCGAGCACTGGGCCTTCCACTAGATTGTCGGCGCACTCGGCAGCGCATTTAGCCAAAGTAACAGCCCCAGCGCGCTGCTCTTCGGCGTGGCAGTCGTACGTCGAAGCACTGCGGGAGAAATTCTCCACGACGCGTGCTTTGAAACTCGCTTCCGTCATACCTGCTGCATCCCGCGCCAAGCCCGTTCAACCCGTTCCCAACACGCGCGAACATGTGTCAGGGGCAGCGCGTGGCCAGCCTCCGCGACGATGGCAAACGCGCTGTTCGGCAACAACTCGCGCAACTCCTCCGCCCGTTCCACCGGCACCACGCGGTCGCGACTGCCGTGCAAAATGAGTACCTGTGCTGCGGCCGGTATCGCGGCTAGTTCCAGCACGCTCTCCTGCAACAGTTGCAAATCGCGGCGCAAGCCGTCGGCATCAATAATCCCAGTCCAGCGACTGTCTAGCGGCGCGTCACAACGGGCGTAAAAATCGGTCAACAGGGCCGCTGGCTCGCGCTCCAAACGCGCGAGCATCTGCTCTACGGTGCGGCGCGAGCGTCGGGCTTGGCGGGCGCACGCAGAGTGAAAGCTGCGAAAGCCGCTGATGACCACGATCAACTCCGCCGTCGCCCATAGCTGCGGCGACAACAGGTGCAAGCCGAGGGAATGCGCCAAGACGATGCGCGGCCGAACTGGGACCGCCACGGCTGGGCCGAAGTACCCTCGATCTGGACAGTGCAGCGCAAAGTTAGTGGGCAAGACATCCCGCCAGCGATCCCAGCACCAAGCGCCAAAGCCCCACCCGTGCTGGGCGACTACGTCAACGACGGCCATCGCGCCACTTCTGGAGCAATTCAATTAGCATATCGAGGTCGCTCTGCTGGTGTAGGGCGCTGAGCGCCAAGCGAATCCGCGCCCGGCCCGGCTCGACCGTGGGAGGGCGGATGGCCACAGCTAGGACGCCCTTTTCTTCTAGATAGGCGTTCAGGGCCAGCGCTTCGTCCTCCGCACCCACCATCAGCGGCACGATCTGCGCGGTCGCCGCGCCCGTGTCCCAGCCTTGTGCGCTAAGCGCGCCGCGCAAGTGGTCGGCATGGCCGAGCAAGGTTCGACGCTGGGCGTCCATTTGCGGCACCAACTCTAGCGCCGCATCCACTGCGCCCAAGACCGCTGGCGGCAGCGCGGTCGTATAGATGAACCCCGGGCAACAGTTGACCAAGTACTCCCGCAGCTTCTCGCCGCAGGCCACGTACGCCCCAAAAGACCCTAGCGCCTTGCCGAACGTGCCGATGCATACGTCCACATCCTTGTCGCACGTCAGCCCCATCCCCCGCTTGCCCAGAACACCCGTAGCGTGCGCTTCGTCGATGACCAGCAGTGCGTCGAATTCCCCAGCCAACTCGACGAGCGCGTCGATATCGCTGACGTCGCCGTCCATGCTAAACACTGACTCGGTGACAATCACCCGGCGCGAGTGGTCCGCCCCTGCGCTTTCCGCCAGCAGGACGCGCAGGTGATCCAAGTCGCCGTGGCGGTAGCGCCGCATCCGACAGCGCCCCAAGACCGCCCCTTGCACCAAGCTGTTGTGGCAGAGCCGGTCGAGCAGGATGAGCGCGCGCCGATCGACCAGCGTCGGCAGCAGCGAAACATTGGCCTGATAACCGGAATTGAGCACCAACGCCCGCTCGGTCTGCTTGAGCCTAGCCAAGGTCTGCTCCACTTGGGCAAAGCCCGGCCGCGAGCCACAAATCAAGCGCGCGGCCGTGGCACCAGCCCCGTAGTGCTCGACAAACTCAATGGCCCGCGCCTGCACAAGCGGGTGCGACGCCAAGCCGAGGTAGTCGTTGGAGCTAAAATTGACCAACTCGCGGCCAGCGGCGCGAACGCGCGCACCGCCGCATGGCTCCCAAGTTCGCAACGACCGCATCTGCCCCGCCTGCTGCCGCCGCGCCAATTCGGCGTGAATAAAATCGAATTTCGCCTGCATAAAGGTGAAGCTGTGCCAAATGGTCCGCCCAGGCAAGGCAAGCCGCCTATAGGCTTGCCGCGCAGGGTGCGCCGCTCTATACTATCGCCTGTGAACTTGCCCCTCCGCTGCCATGGCGACGACGACCAATAAAATCACCGTTTCTTCGCTCCAGTCCAAAAAGGAGCGCGGCCAGAAGATCTGCATGTTGACGGCCTACGACTACCCCACGGCCGCGCTGCAAGACGAAGCTGGTCTCGACGTAATCTTGGTCGGCGACTCCGTGGGCACCAACGTCTTGGGCTATCGCGGCCCGCAGCAGGTGACCATGGACGACATCCTCCACCACCTGCGGGCCGTGCGCCGGGCCGTGCGCCGAGCCTTTCTCCTCGCCGACCTGCCCTTCATGTCCTTTCAGCCGTCGGTCGAGACCGCGGTCAAAAACGCCGGGCGCTTGGTCCAGGAGGGCGGAGCCGAAGGCGTCAAATTGGAAGGCGGCCTGCCGGTTTTACCCCAGCTAAAAGCCATCGTTGACGCCGGCATTCCGGTCGTCGGCCACCTCGGATTTACCCCGCAGTCCCAAGCCCGCGAATTCTACCTGTTCAGCGACCGACGCGGCACCGTGCCCAAATTTCACGGCAAGGGGCCGAAGGGAGCCAAAGCCCTCGTCGAGCAAGCCCTGCGCTTGGAGGACGCTGGCGTGTTTGCCTTAGTCCTCGAACTAGTCACCGAAGAAGCCGCCCGAGCCGTCACCGAGCAGCTCAAAATTCCGGTCATCGGCATCGGCGCTGGCCGCTATTGCGACGGCCAAGTGCTGATCGTCCACGATCTCGTCGGCCTCAACGAAGAAGACCTAATCCTGACCAAAGCCTACGGCCAAACGCACCAAGATTGGCTCGAAATGTTCAAAACGTACTGTCGAGAAGTTGCCGAAGGCCGCTTCCCCACGGCTGAAAACACAGCGCACATGGCCCCTGAAAAACGCGCTCAACTAGACCAACTGCTCAACGATAATGGTAAGAATCGCTAATTCTTCGAGAGGAAAATTGCCCATGCGCTTATTCTACGCTGCTGCCCTGATTTTGTGGACCACCGCCCCCGCCCTAGCCCAAGAAGCCGACCAAAATTGGATTCAGGCGGCCATCTCCAACTTGGACGCCGCGTTTGGCTCCATCGTCTCGGCGATGAGCACCGTCCTCTTCGCCAAATTAGGCACAGGAGTTCCCCTCATCATCTTGGTGCTCGTCCTAGGCGGTATCTACTATTCGTTCTATTTCGGCTGGATCTCCCTGCGCGGCTTCCGCCACTCCATCGACGTCATCCGCGGTCGCTACGACGACCCCAACGACCCAGGCGAGATCTCCCATTTCCAAGCTCTCACCAGCGCCCTGTCGGCTACCATCGGCCTCGGTAACATCGCCGGCGTCGCCATTGCCGTCAGCTTGGGCGGGCCGGGTGCGGTCTTCTGGATGCTCCTGACCGCCTTATTCGGCATGTCCTCCAAGCTGGCTTCCTGCACCCTAGCCGTCATGTACCGCAAAATTCACCCCGACGGCCGCATCTCTGGCGGGCCGATGTACTACCTAGAGCACGGGCTTGCCAATAAAGGACTCAAGTCGTTGGGCCGCGTCTTCGCCATTTTGTTCGCCATTTTCACCATTGGTGGCTCTCTTGGCGGTGGCAATATGTTCCAAGTCAACCAGACGGTCGAAATCCTCACCACTGTATCCCCGGCTATAGGGGAATACAACTGGGTCTTAGGCATCCTCTTCGCCTCGTTGATCTCCTTGGTCATCATCGGTGGCATCAAGCGGATCGGCCGCGTCACCTCGCGGATCGTGCCCTTCATGTGCCTGCTCTACGTGGCCGCCTCCCTTATCATCATCCTGTCACACATCACCCAAGTGCCCGCCATGATCGCGACCATTTTCCGCGAAGCCTTCTCGCCACAGGCCCTGTACGGTGGCTTTTTAGGCGTCCTAGTCGTCGGCATCAAGCGGGCAGCCTTTTCCAATGAGGCCGGTCTCGGCTCTGCGGCTTTTGCCCATGCCGCGGCCCGCACCAACGAGCCAGCACGCGAAGGCATGGTCGCGATGATTGGCCCCTTCATCGACACGATCGTGATTTGCTTGATGACCGCTTTGGTCTGCATGATTACCGGGGTGTACACCGATCCTCAGTTCCAAGCGAGTGAAGGCTTTATCGTCGGGGCCAAAATGACTTCCGCGGCCTTTGATTCGTTCCTGCCCGGCGCCCGCTACGTCCTCGCCATTGGCGTCATGCTCTTTGCTTACTCAACTATGATTTCGTGGTCGTACTACGGGGAGCGAGCGTGGGAATATCTATTTGGCAGTCGCTTCAACATAATTTTCCGGGTCATTTTCGTCGTCTTCGTCGTCTTCGGCTCGGTCGTCACGCTCAAAAACGTACTCGACTTTACTGATATGCTCATCTTGAGCATGGCCTTTCCCAACATCATCGGCGGCATCATACTCAGCCCGCAGATCAAGGCGTGCCTGCAAGACTACTGGGGCCGGCTACAAAGCGGCGAGATGAAGCGCTACAAGTAGGGTTCAGGGGGCGTCTCCACCTTCCAACCAGTCTCGGTCTGCGGCCAAGTAAATTTCCTCGACCTCCAAGTCGGCAAAGGCCGCAGACCACCGCTGCCAATCGGCCCGTTCCTCCTGCTCCTGCATCCGCAGCCGCACCACAAAGGCAAAGCGATTGAGCGCGAACGTCAGCGTGGTAACCTTGCCCCCTCTCAGATCGACCTCCACTTGTTGGGTCTGTCCTCCGTAGCTCAACTCAACCCAGTGCTGACCGGCGGGCAGATTGTGAAAAAGCAATCCCTGATAGCCGCGCTTGAGCAATTCGAGCGAGTAGCGGCCGTTCAAGCGCACCGCGATGTCCTCTGTGATCTCGCTGCCGATAGGGGCTAACACCAAGGCTAGCCAAGCGTCTAGATCGTCGAAGAGCAACTCGTCGGCAATGGCGACGTCGATAGCTAGCGGCGCCTCTTGTACCATGGCCACGGGCCTTTGTTCTGGCGTCCAAGCTGGCGGCGGCAGTTGGGGCGTGATGCCGCTTTTGCGCGTCAGCGCATAGACCAAGATGTTGGTCCCCGCCATCAGCGCATAGGTCGAAATCCCCGTGGCCTCGCCTTCAGTGTTGAAGCTGGCCCGCCACTTCCCCTCGAACCCCAAGTCGCTTAACACGGCGACCAACTCGCCATCCAACTCAACGCCCCACAACCCCTCTGACGGATGCAACGGCCCGGCTTCCTGCTCGGATTCGGTCCCAGATACAACGGGTGCTTGTTCTTGCTGTATGGCCAAGAGATCATTTCGATTGTTGGTTGGATAATACCAAGAGCTGTTGCCCTCCGCATACCTGCTGGGCGACCGATTCTCACCGGGAAAGCCGCCGCCGAACTCGTAAAAGGAGTGATACAGCGGATGCGAGGTCGGGATGGGTGCCAAGCGCGCCTCAGACCCCAAAATCTCGCGTAGTTGGTCCTTCATTTCGCCCAAATAGAGGTTGGTGCCATCGATAAACAGGAACCCACCTTCGCGCAGATAGCGGCCCAAAAGCGCCTTCTCCTCCGCACTAAACTTGGTCAGGAGGTTTGGGTCGTAGGCGGACAAGGTGTCTTCAAAGAGAAAGTGAATGGGATCCTTGAGCAGTTGCTCCGACACGAAATACTGATAGGTCTGGTCCCGCACCTGCGCCAACAGGTGAGTGTGGTCGCGCAAGTAGCGGCTCAGGGCGTCGAGCGCACCCCGACCCGAACCAGCCCCATAGACGCGCAACTGAGTAAAGTTCACGTAGCCAGACAAGTCGCGCCGCGTCGCCCGACTGGGAATGACCGCGGCGTGATCCTTGTTAGCCCGAGCCATGTCCTCTAGCCGCAACAGATCCATCGAGGCCACGCCCATGCTATCGGCCAACCCCAACGACGAGGGCGGAATCATCTCTACGCGCTCCAAAATTGGCGCATCTTCCTTCGCACCAACGGCCATCTCGGCCAACGCCAAGGGGGCCGTCGGCGACTCTATCTCGGGCGGGGTCGCCTCGCTTTCTAAATTGGGGTCGCGGACGGCCACAGCCGGCTGATCGGCCCGCAGATACTCCATCTCCACTTTCAACGCCTCTACGTCCAAGGGGGGTAGGGAGATCGGGCGGGGAGGCTTAAACTGCGGCGGGATGCGAGCGAGGCGC
The DNA here is from genome assembly GCA_965116675.1 of Candidatus Latescibacterota bacterium. Classification (GTDB taxonomy): domain Bacteria; phylum Latescibacterota; class UBA2968; order UBA8231; family UBA8231. The sequence continues at coordinate 2,455,596 of OZ220721.1, read as the reverse complement.
ACGCGGAAGGCTTCTGCGTCCAACTCGTCGCGCCACAGGTGATTTCCCAGATAAAGCGCGGTCAGATGCAAAAGCAGCGACGCCAGCAAACAGATATAGGCGATTCGGTGCCTGCGCACGGGGAGTCTCTCCTTCTGCGCCGCTATCGAGCTAGCGCTAGTATTCGGCTAAAAACTAAGTGCGTACCTTATCACGGGTCGCCTTCCAGCCAGTCTCGGTCTGCGGCCAAGTAAATTTCCTCGACCTCCAAGTCGGCAAAGGCCGCAGACCACCGCTGCCAATCGGCCCGTTCCTCCTGCTCCTGCATCCGCAGCCGCACCACAAAGGCAAAGCGATTGAGCGCGAACGTCAGCGTGGTAACCTTGCCCCCTCTCAGATCGACCTCCACCTGTTGGGTCTGCCCGCCATAGCTCAACTCAACCCAATGCTTGCCAGCGGGCAGATTGTGGAAGAGCAATCCCTGATAGCCGCGCTTGAGCAATTCGAGCGAGTAGCGGCCGTTCAAGCGCACGGTGATGTCCTCTGTGATCTCGCTGCCGATAGGGGCTAACACCAAGGCTAGCCAAGCGTCCAAGTCATCGAAGAGCAACTCGTCGGCAGTGGCGATGTCGACAGCTAGCGGTGCCTCTTGTACCATGGCTACGGGCCTTTGTTCCGGCGTCCAAGCTGGCGGCGGCAGTTGGGGCGTGATGCCGCTTTTGCGCGTCAGCGCATAGACCAAGATGTTGGTCCCCGCCATCAGCGCGTAGGTCGCCGGCGGCGTTTCTTCGTCTTCCGTGTTGAAGCTAGCCTGCCAATAATTCCCTAACCATAAATCGCTTAACACGGCGACCAACTCGCCATCCAGTTCGACGCCCCACAACCCCTCTGGTGGTGGTAAGTCCGTGCTTAGAGCGCTGGCTCCGAAAAGGGTGGCTTCCTGTTCTTCCTGCAAGGCCAAAACCTCATAGCGATTGTTGACTGGATAATACCAAGAGGGATTGTCGTCGGCGTCCTCAAGGCGCGATTTATCCTCGCCGGGAAAGCCGCCGCCGAACTCGTAAAAGGAGTGATATATCGGATGAGAGGTCGGGATGGGTGCCAAACGCGCCCCAGGCCCCAAGATCTCGCGCAGTTGGTCTTTCATTTCGCGCAAATAGTGGTTGGTACGGCGGCTGTTACCCTCGATAAACAGGAACCCACCTTCGCGCAGATAGCGGCCCAAAAGCGCCTTCTCCTCCGCACTGAACTTGGTCAGGAGGTTCGGGTCGTACGCAGACAAGGAGTCTTCAAAGAGAAAGTGAATGGGATCCTTGAGCAGTTGCTCCGACAGGAAGTGCTCGTAGGTCTGGTCCCGCACCCGCGCCAACAGGTGAGTGTGGTCGCGCAAGTAGCGGCTCAGGGCGTCGAGCGCACCCCGACCCGAACCAGCCCCATAGACGCGCAACTGAGTGAAGTTCACGTAGCCAGACAAGTCGCGCCGCGTCGCCCGACTGGGAATGACCGCGGCGTGATCCTTGTTAGCCCGAGCCATGTCCTCTAGCCGCAACAGATCCATCGAGGCAACACCCATACTATCAGCCAACCCCAACGACGAAGGCGAAATCATCTCTTCGCGCTCCAAGATCGGCGCATCTTCCTTTGCACCCACGGCCATCTCGCGTAACGCTAAGGGAGCTGTCGGCGACTCTATCTCGGGCGGGGTCGTCTCGCTTTCTAAATTGGGGTCGCGGACGGCCACAGCCGGCTGATCGGCCCGCATGTACTCCATCTCCACTTTCAACGCTTCTACGTCCAAGGGGGGCAGGGGAATCGGGCGAGGGGGCTTAAACTGCGGCGGGATGCGAGCGAGGCGCACACGGAAGGCTTCCGCGTCCAATTCGTCGCGCCACAGGTGATTTCCTAGATAAAGCGCGGTCAGATGCAAAAGCAGCGACGCCAGCAAACAGATATAGGCGGTTCGGTGTCTGCGCACGGGGAGTCTCTCTTTCTGCGCCGCCCATCAGCGCGTGCGAGCAGTACTAGAATATAACTGATTGTAACAAAACGGTTTTTTGCCAAGAAAACAGGTGCTTGTTATCTTTTTTGACCTATAAAACGGCCTACGCAAAGGAATTATTTCAGCCATGAGCAACGCCCAAGAACTACAAGCCGAAGTGAGCGAGTGGCTCGAATCTCTCGATTACGTGCTGGCCCATAGGACGCCCGCGCAGGCCCTCAAGCTCCTGCAACAGCTCCAAACCCACGCCGCAGAAGCCGGAGTCGGCACGCCCTTCAGCGTCAATACGCCCTACATCAACACCATTCCCCGCGATCAGCAACCCCCCTATCCGGGTAGCCGCGAGATTGAGCGACGGATCAAAAGCATTGTGCGCTGGAACGCCATGGCCATGGTCGTGCGAGCCAATCACGACTCCAACCTCGGCGGCCATATCTCGACTTACGCTTCTTCGGCCACCCTCTACGAGGTCGGCTACAATCACTTTTTTCGCGCCCCGAGCAACGGCCATCCCGGCGACCAGATATACTTCCAAGGGCACGCCTCCCCCGGCATGTACGCCCGCGCCTTCGTCGAAGGCCGCCTCAACCAACACCAGTTGGAAAATTTCCGCCGCGAGTTGCAAGAAGGCGGTGGCCTCGCCTCCTATCCGCACCCTTGGCTGATGCCGGACTTTTGGCAGTTCCCAACCGTGTCTATGGGCTTAGGCCCCATCCTTTCGATCTATCAGGCGCGCTTCAACCGCTACCTCGAAAACCGCGGCCTCAAGCCCGCTGACGACAGCAAGGTGTGGGCCTTTTTGGGCGACGGCGAGTGCGACGAGCCCGAGAGCTTGGGCGCGCTCACTCTCGCTGCGCGCGAACAACTCAACAACCTCATCTGGGTCGTCAATTGCAACCTCCAGCGCCTCGACGGCCCGGTGCGCGGCAATGGGAAGATAATACAAGAACTCGAAGCGATCTTCCGCGGCGCTGGCTGGAACGTCATCAAGGTGATCTGGGGCGACGACTGGGACCCGCTCTTGGAACAAGACGTCGACGGCAGCTTGGCCCAGCGCATGAACGAGGTCGTCGATGGCCAGTACCAGAAGTACTCAGTCTCCGACGGCAGCTACATCCGCCACGACTTCTTCGGCACCGACCCCAAACTAGCCGCAATGGTCGAGGACTACTCGGACGAACAACTCCAGAAAATGCGGCGCGGCGGTCACGACCCAGAAAAGGTCTATGCCGCCTACCAGCAAGCCATCGCCCAAAAAAGCGCGCCCACCGTCATTCTCGCCAAGACCATCAAGGGCTACGGCATGGGCGAGGCCGGCGAGGGCAAGAACATCACCCATCAGCAAAAAAAGCTCAACGAAGACGAAATCCGCCTTTTCCGCACCCGTTTCGGCATCCCCATCTCGGACGACGAGGTCGCGGAGACGCCGTTCTACCGGCCTCCGGACGACAGCCCAGAAATCCAGTACATCCGCCAGCGGCGAGAAAGCCTCGGCGGTTACGTGCCCCAGCGGCAGGTAACGGCCCCTCCGCTGACCATGCCGCCGGAAACGCTGTGGGAAGAATTCAAAAAGAGCTCGGGCAAGCGCGAGTTTGCCACGACGATGGCCTTCGTTGCGGTCATGCGCAAACTCATGCAAGACAAGCAAATCGGCAAGTTAGTCGTCCCCATCGTTCCCGACGAATCGCGCACCTTCGGCATGGAGCCACTCTTTCGCCAGTTCGGAATCTATTCGAGCCTAGGCCAGCTATACGAGCCGGTTGACAAAGACGTCATCACTTACTACAAAGAGGCCAAAGACGGCCAGATACTCGAAGAGGGTATCACCGAGGCCGGCTCTATGTCCTCCTTTATCGCGGCCGGCTCGGCCTATGCCACCCACGGCATCAACACCATTCCCTTCTTCATCTACTACTCGATGTTCGGGATGCAGCGGATCGGCGATTTGGTCTGGCTAGCTGGCGACATGCGGGTCAAGGGATTCATGGTCGGCGGCACGGCCGGGCGCACCACGCTCAACGGCGAAGGGCTGCAACACGAGGACGGACACAGCCACCTTTTGGCCTATCCAGTGCCCAACCTCGAAGCCTACGATCCGGCCTTTGGCTACGAGATCGCCGTCATCATCCGCGAGGGCATCCGCCGCATGTACGTCGAGCAGGAGGACGTGTTCTACTACCTGACGGTCGAAAACGACATCTATTCCATGCCGGAGATGCCCGGCGGCGTCGAAGAAGGCATTCTCAAGGGCATGTACAAGTTCAAGCCTTCGGCCAAAAAACGCGCCCGACTCAAGGCCCACCTTTTCGGCAGCGGCGCAATCATCAACAGCGCCCTCAAAGCGCAGAGCATCCTCGAAGAAAAATACCAAGTCAGCGCCGATGTCTGGAGCATTACCAGCTACAAGGCCCTGCACCGCGACGCCCTCGATGCCGAGCGTTGGAACCGTATGCACCCCAGCGAAGAGCCTCGTCTCAGTTACATAGAACAATCCCTAGCCAAGGAACGCGGCGTGTACGTCATGGCCTCGGATTACGTCAAGGCCCTCCCAGAATCCATTGCCCGCTGGTTTCCCAACCCGCCCGTCTCCCTCGGCACCGATGGCTTCGGCCGCAGCGAGACCCGCGAGGCCCTGCGCGACCACTTCGAGGTCGATTACCGCTTCATCGTCCTAGGAGCCTTGAGCGCGCTGGTGCGCGAGGGACAAATCGAAAGCGACGCGGTCGTCCAAGCCATGAAAGACCTAGCGATTGATCCGGCAAAACCCAATCCCATTTACCAGTGAGCTTAGACTACACTATGCCTGTAAAATTTGCCCTGCCCGACTTGGGAGAAAACATTGAAAGCGGCGATGTAATCCGCATCCTCGTCGCCGTCGGCGACCGCCTCGCCGAAGACCAGACCGTTATCGAGCTTGAAACTGACAAGGCCGTCATTGAGGTGCCTTCTTCCGTAGATGGCACCGTTACCGAAATTCTCGTCCAACAGGGCGACACCATCGCCGTCGGGCAGCCCATCCTCGAAGTCGAGGCGGGCGAAGCCCCAGCCGTCGAAGAAACGCCCCCAGCCGTCGAGGAAGCACCCCCAGCACCTGTACCGGTAGAGGAACCAGCTCCTACCCCAATCCCACCCGCCTCGGTCGTCGAAGAAGCTCCCTCCGTGCCTACACCTATATCTACAGACGGCCCCGTCCCAGCCGCGCCATCAACGCGCCGCTTAGCCCGCGAAATCGGCGTCGATATTGCACAAGTCCAAGGCACGGGGCCGGGTGGCCGGATCTCAATCGACGACGTCAAGGCGCACTCAAAAGAGCTGCACGTAGCGCGGGGGGCTGCTCCGGCCGTCGCCGTACCGCTGCCAGACTTCAGCCAGTGGGGTGCTGTCGAGCGCCAGCCCATGACCAAGGTGCGCGAGATAACCGCTGAGCGCCTCGCGCAGGCTTGGGCTACTATCCCTCAAGTAACCCAATTCGACAAGGCCGACATCACCAGTCTGGAAAAATGGCGCGCAGAATACGGCAAAAAGGCCGAAGCAGCCGGCGGCAAGCTGACGCCAACCGCAATCCTCATCAAAGTACTCGGCATCGCTCTCAAGGTCTTCCCGCAGTTTAACGCCAGCATCGACATAACCCAGCGGGAAGTCGTGTACAAACGCTACTTCCACATCGGCATTGCCGTTGATACCCCCCACGGCCTGCTCGTGCCAGTCGTGCGCGACGTAGATCAAAAGAACATCATCGAGCTAGCGGTCGAGCTGAGCGAACTGGCGCAAAAGACGCGCGAGCGCAAGATCGGGCCGGCCGACATGCAGGGCGGGTCCATGACCATTAGCAACGTCGGCACCATGGGCGGCACCGCCTTTACGCCCATCGTCAATCCCCCCGAAGTGGCCATCCTCGGCGTGGCGCGCTCGCAAGTCGAACCCACTTATATCGACGGCCAGCTTCAGCCGCGCACCTTCCTACCCCTGTCGCTGTCCTACGACCACCGCCTGATCGACGGGGCCGATGGCGCGCGCTTTCTCCGCTGGGTCTGCACGGCATTGGAAGATCCCTTTATCGCGCTCTTGGAAGGCTGAGGCGACTATGGACAAGGCCCAGCTAGCGGTCATCGGCGGTGGCCCAGGCGGTTACGTCGCCGCCTTTAAGGCCGCGGACTTGGGGTTGGATGTCGCATTGATCGACCCCGAAGCCCATCCAGGTGGCGTTTGCCTCTACCGAGGCTGCATCCCCTCCAAGTCCCTCCTGCACATTTCCAAGCTCCTCTACGAAGCCAAGGAAGCCGAGCACTGGGGCATCCAATTCGCCGAACCTGAGATTGACCTCGACAAGCTGCGGACATGGAAAGACGAGGTCGTCGCCAAGATGACGCAGGGCTTGGGTCAACTCGTCAGGGCGCGCAAGCTGACTTACGTGCAGGGCCGAGCCCGCTTTGTCGATCCCCACACCTTGCAGATCGACCAAACCGACGGCAGCCAAGACACCTTACAATTTGAGCACGCCATCCTCGCCACGGGATCGCGTCCAGCCGTGCCCGCGCTCTTTGACCAGCCAAGCGATCGCATCATGGATTCGACCGCAGCCGTCGCACTCCCCGACATACCCGCTTCCATGCTCGTCGTCGGCGGCGGTATCATTGGCATGGAGCTAGGGCAAGTGTACGCGGCGTTGGGAGCCCGAGTTTCGGTCGTCGAAATGCTCCCCGGCTTGATCCCCCCGGCCGACCGCGACTTGGTCAAACCGCTGCACAACACGGCCGCCGAACGCTTTGACGAGATCATGCTCAACACCCAAGTGACCGCGCTCGCAGAAACCGACGATGGCTTAGCGGTACAATTACAGAACAGCGACGGCCAGAGCTTTTCCAAGACCTACGCCAAAATCCTGCTCGCCGTGGGCCGGGTTCCCAACAGCGAAGACTTGGGGTTGGAACACACCGTCGTCGGCCTCGACGAGCGCGGCTACGTCCAAGTCGATGACCAACTGCGCACGGCTGAGCCGTCGATTTTCGCCATTGGCGATCTCGTAGGCGCGGCCCTCGCCCACACGGCCGCCCACCAAGGGAGCTTAGCTGCCGAAGTCGTAGCCGGGCACGAAAAACAGGTCTTCGCACCCCACGCCATTCCCAACGTCGTCTATACCGACCCGGAAATCGCTTGGTGCGGCCTTACTGAGGAAGAGGCTAAAGAGCAGGGCCGCTCGGTTGAAGTCGTGCGCTTCCCTTGGTCGGCTTCCGGCCGCGCCTCGACCCAAGGCGCAAATGACGGCCTCACCAAGCTACTCATCGATCCCCAGACCGATCGGATCCTAGGTGTGGGGATCGCCGGTAGCGGCGCAGGCGAGCTAATCGCCGAGGGCGTCCTAGCCGTGGAAATGGCCGCACTCGCAGCGGATATTCAGCATTCGATCCACCCCCATCCCACGCTCTCCGAAACCCTCATGGAAGCAGCCGAAAGCCACTACGGCCAGAGCACGCACCTCTACGCGCCCAAACGCCGCTGAAGCACGACCTCCAGCGTCCTAAGATGCGCCTCCGCCCGCACCGCCTGCAGGCGGTGCAACAAACTTGTATAATCGCGTTTCTTCATTTTACACGGCCCTCCTTGGCCCTATTGGCCGTGCCGCCGCACGGCGATTTTCCACTTGGCCCTCTGCGATACTATTGTATTTTTAAAGAAAGGATGCGCCGCTAGCGCACTCGAATAATCACCTACCTCAAACCACCATAAGACCAATGACCGACAAAGCCAAATGGGCTTGGACAACGCTAACCCTGATTCTGCTGGTCCTACTGCCAGGAGTCTATTTCTACTTTTCGGCCCCCACTGAGCCTCCCCCCAAGCCTCCTCCCGAGGTTCTCACACCGGAGCCACCGAGCCCAATCGCCGTGCTGATCGCCGAAGACCGCTGCGATCTAGCCTATCCCCAACTCACCGCGCTAGACACGATTCAACACGAGCCGACCGCTCAAGCACACCTCGAGTTCCAGCGGGCGTTTTGCGAGCGCATGCTCAAAAAGCCAGACCGCGCGTACGATCGTTTACGCGACCTCGACCTACCGGCCTTGGACGACTACCGCCGCTTCTGGATAGCCTGCTCCCTAGAGGACATGGGCCAGACGCACGAAGCCATCGCCGAGTACGAAAACTTCCTAACTACCTCGGCCAACCCGATCCTCCACAACCCAGCCCGCCTGCGCTTGGCCTCCCTTTACCGGACCGTCGGCCAACCCGCCAAGGCCCTCGCCCTGTACAAGGAGCAACTTCCACAGGACACCGATCCAGCGCGGGTGCTCTACTTGCTCGCAACCACCAGCCAAAAGCACGACTCGGCGCGGGCGCAAAAGTGGCGTTTAGAGCTGCTGGAGAACCATCCCCGTTCCAAGCACGCCCGCAATAGCCTGTCGCATCTGCCCAAGAAGCTCGACGCCCGCACGGCTTATGCCAAGGCCCACACCTATTACAGCCACAAGCAGTACAACCAAGCCATCAAGAGCTTTCGGCACTTCGTCCGCACGCGCAGCGACGACCAGCGCGCCTCCAAAGCACATTACATGCTCGGCCGGGCCCACCAATCTGCGGGGCACTACACCAAGGCCGAGCAGGTTTTTCGCACGGTCCACGAGCGCTACGGCAGCCCGGCAGCCCTGTATCGCATCGCCAGTCTCTCAGTCAGCAGAAACCGCGAAGACAAGGCCATTGCGGCCTATGCTAGCTTTGCCAAGCGCTACCCCCAGCACGACTTGGCCGATGACGCCCTGTGGCAGGCTGCCAAAGCCGCCGAGCGCAAAAGCCAGTTCGCCCGCGCCGCAACGCTTTATGGCCGCTTAGCCGAGCACTACCCGCAGACCGATTACGGCGACGAAGCGCGTTGGAGCGTCGGCTTCACGCTCTACTGCCAAGAACAATACTCAGAAGCCCTCGCTGCTTTTGAGCGCGCTAGTCAGCAGGCGCGCCAGCCCCACATCATCGACCAATCCCTGTACTGGGCTGGGAAAAGCGCGGAGCGGCTGGGCCAGATACAGGACGCCACCGCGTTCTATCGCCGCGCCGCCGCCGGATTTCCCCGCTCTTACTACTCGGCCCGCGCCGTCCTGTTGGGCCATAGAGAACAGGTCCCGCTCAAGAAGCGACCCACAGACAACCCCCGCCAAGACGATGTTCCCGCGTTAGCGCACAGGGCACACCTCGAACGCGCTGGCTTGTTGAACCAATTGGGGCTGAGGGATTGGTCGGCAGCCGAGATGGAGCAAGCCGTCCGCGACTACAAGGGCCACAAGACTGCGCTAAAGGCTATCCGCGACTACTACGAGGCCCTCGGCCATCGCGACCAAGCTATGCGGCTGTCGATGCGCCTGTTCGACGGGCAGGACCCAGAGGAACTGTCGCGCATCTATCCGACTTACTACTGGGAAGAGATTGCGGAGGCCGCAGCCGAGGCTCAAATCGACCCCTATCTGGTCCTGTCGGTAATTCGCCAAGAAAGCACGTTTAACGAAAAAGCGGTATCGCGGGCCGGCGCCAGGGGCCTGATGCAGATCATGCCCCACACCGGCCTCAACCTCGCACGGAGGTTGGAGGTGAAACCCTTTGAACTGCGTGCGCTCTTCGACCCGGCCGTCTCCATCCGCTTGGGCAGTTACTTTCTCGGCGACCAAATGCGCCAATTCACGACCGATGCGGGTGCGGACTTGGGCTTCGAACTGGGCTTGGCCGCGTACAACGCCGGTCCTCACAACGCCCGCCGATGGCTCAAGACCTTTCCCTCCGAGGACCCGGACGCTTTCGTCGAGCGCATCCCCTTCAAGGAGACCCGCCTCTACGTCAAGCTAGTCCTCAGAAACTACGCTATTTACAAGGCCCTATCCGATGACGCCTGAACAAGAAGAGCCACGCGAAAAAAGGCACAAGCTGATCGAAGATATTTTCATCTTGCTCTGCATCGCCAGTCTCTGGCCTGTGGTGCTGGGCTGGACCGAGCCGATCTATCAGTACTTGCTTTACGTAGCACTGGCGGGCCTGATTTTCATCTTCGTGCGGCGCATCCGCCGCTTCCACGACGCCCGCAACGCCCTGCGCGATGCCGAGGACGGCCCGCAGATAGGTCCCGCTCCCAAGCGCGAGGATGACGATCATTTGCAAAACTGAGCGCGCAGTCACCGCCTTCTGCCCAGCCGCTCCAACGCCAAAACCAGCACAACGCCCGCCGCAATCAGCCCCAAGCTCAGCCAAACTTCACCGCTGAACTCCTGCGGCCACGCGCATTCGTAGCGTCCGTCCTCCAACTCGTTGCGGAACGGCCACACCTTGCGCAGGGAACCCAACATCAGCCCCACCAAAAAGGCCATGGTGCCGGCGCGAAAACGGGCCAGCAAGTGCTTGAGCAGCCGCGAGAAGCCCAGCAGACCGATACCTCCCCCAACGCCGAAGAGTGCCAAGATCGCCCAATCGAACTCGTGTACAGCAGTCAACACCTGCTGGTATTTGCCCATGACCACTAACAGAAACGAGCCGCTAATGCCCGGCAGGATCATCGCGCAGATAGCCACCATGCCGGCTAGCGCGAACTTGTACCCTTCGGTCCCTGTCTCGACCGGCACCAACGTAGTGATGGCGTAGCCAACCACTGCTCCGAGAGCCGTCAGCCCCCACTGCGCCGGCCCCCATCCGGCGACCTGCCGTGCGACCACGAGCGCGCTGGCCAAGATCAATCCGGTGAAAAAGCCCCATACGGGCTGGGGATGCGCTGCCAACAGCCAAGTTATGAACTTGGCCAGCGAGACAATGGCCAAACCCACTCCGCACAGCAGTGGCACCAGAAAGGGGGCATTGACGCGGTGCAACACCTCAATCAAGCGTCCCCGCACCAAGGCACTCACGAGCCGTTGATCAACTGCGGCAATAGTCCCGACCAACTCGTCGTAAATGCCCGTAATCAAGGCAATCGTCCCCCCGGAAACCCCGGGAATCACGTCGGCCGTGCCCATGCACAGCCCGCGCAAGACTAGTCCGGGTGCGCGGCGCTTACCCTCGGTTAGCAACTCAGTTTTTTTCACCAAACAGCTCCATCTGCTGTGCGTGCTCGCGCATGAATTCCACGATCAGGCGATCAGCCCGCGGCAGGGCGAAGTCGTCCAACGCCTCCGGCGCAACCCAGCGCCAATCAGCGCAACCCAGCGCCTGAGGAGTGCCGCACACATAATGAGCGGCAAAAGCATGCAAGGTGATGCTAAAATGCGAATAGGCGTGATCCACGCTCGTCAGGCGCGCACCCACCTCAATCTCAATGCCCAATTCCTCGCGGATCTCGCGCACCAAGCATTCGGGTAGAGTCTCGCCGGGCTCCTGCTTGCCTCCGGGAAATTCCCACAGGCCGCCGAGCATCCCCTCGGCCGGCCGCTGGGCGATTAGCAATTCGTCGCCCTTGCGAATCAAGCCAGCCGCCACTTGATAATGCGGCCTCTGTTTCTTAGGAGCCTTGCGCGGCAGAGAGGCCGGGTCGTCCAGTTCGGCCTTAGCCCGACACCAGTCGCCGACCGGACACGTCGGGCAAGAAGGGCTTTGCGGCGTGCAAACTCGCGACCCCAATTCCATCATCGCCTGATTGAAGTCGCCGGCCTCGCCCCGGGCCAGCAAGGTCTCGCCAGCGGCGATGAGCTGCGCCTTGACTTGAGCGCGAGTCGGCTCTTCTTCAATCCGCAACAAGCGGCAGAGCACGCGAGTTACATTGCCGTCGAGCACCGGGTGGTCGCGGTCAAAGGCAATGCTGCTGACGGCCGCGGCCGTGTATTGGCCAATGCCAGGCAGCTCGATCAGCTCTTGGTACGTATCCGGTATGCGGCCTCCCAATTCAAAGGCCATGCGCTTGGCCGCCTTGTGCATGTTGCGCGCCCGCGCATAGTAGCCCAAGCCCTCCCAGACCTTGAGCACTTGGTCCTCGGAAGCACTGGCCAGCGCTTGAAGCGTGGGAAACGCGCGGATGAAACGCTCGAAATAAGGAGCCATCTGATCCACCCGGGTCTGTTGCAACATGACCTCGGATACCCAGACGTGATAGGGATTGCCGCTGTCGCGCCAGCTCGTCTGCCTCTTATTTTGGCGATACCAAGCCAAGAGCCGAGCGCGGAAGGCGCTGAGCGCGTCCCGATCGTCGAGTAAGCTGCGGCTCAACCGTCCCCCTCTTCCGGCCAGCCAGTATGCGGCATGGCTTTGAGATCCCCGACCGTCTCGGCGGCCAAGAGAGCATCGACGACCGCAGCCTCGGCGGCCGCAGCTCCAGCGGCAAAGAGCGAATAGAGCTTTTCTTCATCCACCATCCTCACCGGTGCGTCCGGTTCTTGGATAATGCCCGTGGTGGAAAAGGCGAGGACTAGCCCTTCGCGCGTATGCGGGTTCCACAAGCCCGTCCGCGCCAACCCCAGCGCGGCACGGCCAGCTAAACGCTCTAATTGACGCGGGATCAAAGGCGCGTCCGTGGCCACGACCGCGGCAAAAGTCTGCGGTCCCTCTGCCCCTTCGCCCGCCGGCAGGACGCGTCCGGCCCAATGCAACTCGCGGCCCCCGTTGATCGCAGTCAGCACGCCCAGCGCGTATTCGTCCGTTCGGCGCGAGGCCGTGCCAATGCCACCCTTGTAGCCAAAGGCCTGCAACCCACCGCCGACTCCGGCATTGCCTGTGGGCACCGCGCTGCCAGCGCTGGCCAATGCCGCGTCTGCGTGGGCATGCGTCAGGACCTTGCGCAAGAGCGCGGGGTCGTTGACAGCCGTGTCGTCAATCCCCACGACCACCGGCGGCCAGCCAGCTACGGTCGATAGTCCAGTGTCGCGGCCCAAGCTATGGCGAATTAAGGATTCGTACACCCGGCCAACGACCGAGGTCGGGGCAAGGACAATAGGCGAGGAAAAGGTGCCGAAGTCTTCGGCGACCCCAAGGCCGCTCATGGCGTCGCCCCCGTCTATGGAGAAGCGACCGATAAACAGCTTGCGTTCTTCTACTGAGGCTGGATACGGGACAATGGCCGTAAGGCCGGTGTGCAGGTCGGGCGTGCGAATATCCACGTGGCCCACGCTGACGCCGGCCACATCGACAATGGCGTTGTGCGGCCCCGCTGCATCTCCCGCTAGGCGCGTGCGATTCATTTAGCAACCCTGAATGACTTGAACGATCCGAGATGTGGATCGTCTTGTTCTACCCTTCTGCGTCTATCTGCGTCCATCTGCGGATCACCTTGCAAATCATGTAGGACTGCTATTTGAGCCGACCGTATGCGCGCATGATTTCGACCAAGCGGTCCAGCGGCAGGGCGTGAATAGTATTGCCGCCGCGGCCAGTCATGGTGTGGGCCGTAGTCAGCGAGTTGAGAATGGCTTCCTCCGTAGCCTCAATTACCCCTTGGAACACACCCGATATCCAGCGGTCGGAGAGCATGGCGAGCGCGTCTGGCGGCTCGGGAGAGGCCGTGGAAAACGCCAGAAAGAGATCGCCGCTGCCTTGGGTAGAGATCGCGCCCGTGCGCGCCATGCCCAGAGCCACCCGCTTGCACACGCGCTGGAGTTGAAATGGGATCAACGGCGCGTCCGTGGCCACCGCGGCAATCAGGGACTTGCTCTTGCCACCGCGCGCAGGCATCAGGTCGGTAATCTCCCGGCCCACCGGGACGCCATCAACGCGCAGTCGGGGCCGTCGGCCAAAATTCGCCTGCACCAGCACACCCACGGTATAGACCTGGTCTCCGCAGGGAATTTTGCGCGATGCCGTGCCGATGCCAGCCTTAAAGCTATAGGCCCGCATTCCGGTTCCGCCGCCGACACAGCCTTCGGCCACTGGCCCGCCGCGCGCTGCATCGAGGGCTGCTACCGCGTGTTCAGGTCGAACGTGCCGCCCGACTTCGTCGTGGAGAAACGCAGCCCACGTCTCGCCGACTATGGGCGCGGGCTGCAAGTCGCTTTTGAATAGGTCGGGATCGCGCGCCAGCATCCACTCCACCGCCCCATCGTACACCGCGCCGACGCTGGACGTGTTGGTAAAAAGAACGGGGCCGGCCAACAGGCCCGTGCGGCGCATGGAGCCTACCCCCATCAACTCGCCATTGCCGTTGAGCGTGAAGTCGGCGGCAAACGCGGGCGTGCGCGGCACAATCGCCGTCACACCGGTGCGCACCGGCCCCCCATCCTCAATCAGCGTCACATGGCCGACTTGGACGCCCTCGACATCGGTGATGGCGTTATGGGGGCCGGTCGCCAACTCGCCAATAACAATGCCCAACTCGCGCAAGCGCACCCGCTCCGGCCGCACGGGCGCGGCGCGGCCCAATGCAGGCCACACAGCCGCACTTAATCCCAAGCCGAGAAAAGTCCGGCGGTCCATGTCAGAGTGCCTGGACAATCCGCTCCCCTAGCTCGCGGCAGCTTAATGCACCCCCTAAATCGGGCGTCCCCACGCCCTGCTCGCCGATTACCGCGCGCACCGCCTTTTCAATCCGCTCAGCGCCCGCAACAGCCACCGGATCGCCGTGCCGCTGACCCAACCAGCGCAGCATCAAAGCCGCGGACAGGATCATCGCCACTGGATTGGCCTTTCCCTGCCCGGCAATGTCCGGGGCCGTCCCGTGCGAAGGTTGGAACACAGCCGCGTCCTCGCCGATGTCCCCCGAAGGAGCCAGCCCCAAGCCGCCGACCAAACCAGCGGCCAAGTCCGAGATAATGTCCCCGTACATATTCTCACTGACCAGCACGTCGTATCCCGCCGGTTGCTGCACCAAGTACATGCTCAGCGCATCGATGTACGCATAGTCGCGCTCGACGTCTGGGTAGTCGGCAGCAACCTCGTCGTACACGCTGCGGAAGAAGGCCATCGAGCGGAAGACGTTGGCCTTGTCAACGCACGTTACTTTCATCGGCGTCCGGCCGCGCTGCCGCGCTAGCTCAAAGGCGTAGCGCACCACGCGCTCCGTGCCCGTGCGCGTAATGACCATAGAGTCCATGGCCACTTCGCCGCGCAACTGGATGCCGCCGTTCATGGAGGCAAAGAGTCCCTCGACGTTCTCGCGCAGGATGACGAAATCAATATCGCCCGCCTCCAACCCTTTGAGCGGAGTATGCGCGGCCGCATAGAGGTAAATCGGCCGCACCCCCGCGTACAGATCCAGTTGGAACCGCAAGTCCACTTGTGGCCGCATCTCCGTCCCGTCCGGCCAGCGCACGTGCGGCAGGCCCATCGCTCCCAACAGCACCGCATCCGCCTGGCGACATCCTTCAACCGTCGCTTCTGGCAGCGGATCCCCTTGCTCCAGATAGCACCCCGCGCCACAGGGGTATTCAGAATAGGCAAGAGCAGGAGTTCCCAACGCATTGAGCACCTTCAGGGCCTCATCCATCACCTCCGGTCCGATGCCGTCGCCTTTGAGCACAGCGATGTCGTAGGCCATTTTTAGCTCCACAAGCGGTCGTGTGGCCGCTCGTCGTCCCACTCGTCGGTGGGGCCAAAAATCTCCGGCTGATCTGGGTCGGCAAACGACCGTAGCACTTCTTCATTGAGGCCGCTAAAGCCCAGCCCCGGCCCCTCTGGCACCGCAATGTGCCCGTCTTCAATCAGGGGCACCGGCAAGCCCTCGACCAAGCTGCTCCACTGTTCTAGCTGATCGACCGAGTGGTTTTCGAGCACCATGAAGTTTTCGGTCGCCGCAGCGCAATGCACCGAAGCCAATGCCGCCACCGGCGACATGGCCATGTGCAGCGCCATGGCAATGCCGTGATCCTGCGCCAAATCGCCGATCTTTTTGGTCTCGAGGATTCCGCCGGAAGAGGCCAAGTCCGGGTGGGCAACGGCAATGGCGCGCCGCTCGAAGAGGGGCAAGAAGTTTTCCTTGAGATAAATATCCTCGCCCGTGCATACGGGCGTATCCACGGCCTCGGCAAGCCGCTGCCACTGGTCGGCCAACTGCCAGGGGATCATGTCCTCGTACCAAGCGAGGCTGAACTGATCCAGTGCCTTGCCCAAGCGGATGCAGGACTCGACGCCAATGTGGCCGAAGTGATCGACGGCCAGGGGAATTTCATAGCCGATAACCTCGCGCACCTGCGCCACGTATTCGCAGAGGATATCGATGCCCTTGTTGGTAATCTGGATCCCCGTAAACGGGTGCATGACGTCTCGGCTTTCCAACATGCCCGGCGGGGCGATCAGCGCGTCTTCGATCCCCCGCAGCAATCCAATGCCGACGTCCATTTTGAGGAATTTAAACCCTCGCTCCATTCGCTCCTTGAGCAATTGTCCCATCTCCCGGCCATCACTTCGCGTAGGGGTATCGCAGTAACAGAGGATCCGATCGCGGAACTTGCCGCCGGCCAGTTGGTAGGCCGGCACATTATAGGCTTTGCCCGCTAGGTCCATCAGCGCCATCTCGACGCCGCAGACACCACCGGCTTGGCGCGCGTGGTGGCCGAATTGTTTGATCTTGCGGAAGAGCTTATCGACGTTGCAGGGGTTTTCGCCAAGCAAGCGGCTTTTGAGCATCAGCGCGTAGGTCGGGCTGCCGCCGTCGCGCACCTCGCCGTAGCCAGAGATTCCCTGATTGGTGTCGATGCGGATGATCGTCGCGCGGAACGGTGCCCCGCGCAGATTGGCGACGCGCAGATCAGTGATCTTCAGATCTGAGGGGCGAGAGTGAGTGTTCACGTTTTCTTCCATTCTTGTCTCCATTTTCGCCAGATGTATTTTAGGGGCTTCCAATGATATTCCGCCCACATTTTTTCGTCAACTTAGGAGATCGACATGAAGCTGAAGGACAGAGTGGCCCTCATCACCGGGGGTAGCAGCGGCATCGGTCGGGCTGCGGCCGTGGCCATGGCCCGCGAAGGAGCCAACATCGCGCTGACGGCCCGCCGCGCCGAGCGCTGCGAGGAAGCTGTCGCTGAAATCGAAGGACTAGGTGGCCAAGCGCTGGCCTTGCCCGGCGACGTAGCTAACGCCGAGCACGTCGCTGAACTGGTGGCCGCCACGGTCGAGCGTTGGGGCCGCCTCGACATCGTCGTCCCCAACGCTGGCATCAACGGAGTCTTCGCCCCCATCGAGGACATCACGCCCGAGGAGTGGGATCAGACGCACAACATCAACGTGCGCGGCACCTTCCTCACCGTCAAATACGCCATTCCCCACCTGCGCGCGGCCGGCGGCGGCAGCATCGTCGTCGTCTCCTCGGTCAACGGCAACCGCATCTTCTCCAACTTCGGCTTCACCTCGTATTCCTGCTCCAAGGCCGCCCAAGTGACCTTCGCCAAAATGGCCGCAGTTGAACTGGCGCAGTGGGACATCCGCATCAACGTCGTCTGCCCCGGTGCCACCAGAACCAGCATCGGCGAGAACACCTTCCCCCGCAACATCGACAAGATCCGCATCCCCCGCGAGTTCCCCCAGGGCATGATCCCCCTACAACAACGCGCCGCCAGCGCCGAGGAGGTTGCCAACGCCATTCTCTTCTTGGCGTCGGACGAGGCTAGCTATATCACGGGGACTGAAATGTATGTCGATGGGGCGCTGTCGCTGTTTCAGGGGTGAGGCTCGCAAGCTCATCCTGCTGCGTTGATTGCATCGTGCGAAACCTGCACATGTGGATTTCGCCGACGCAACGCTGGTGCATCTGGCCAAACGGGAAGCGCTGACGGCGATCTTTACCATCGCTCACGACGACTTCGAGACCTACCGCATCAACGGCAAGCGCCGATTCCGCATCGTCCCATCGCGCTGACGGCTCAGGGCATGTCAACTTGCCCTGTTTTATCAGGCCCAGCGTGCTTCTGCGAATAAAAGTTGCCATCTCGTAGCAGATTGCACACAGCGCGATCATTTTCATCGCCTGTCGTTCGCGAAACAGGTTTATACGAACCTGCTCTCTGTATCCTCTCCAATGATGTGCCTCTGTGGCTCGTTCAACCCATTACCTCCAGCAGGAGGCAAGATACCTGTGGTTATAGGGTCGTTGGGCGTCGCCTAATACAACGGGATTCGAGGCGCGGCAGGCTCTAGCGGGGCTAATTATACCTATTGGACGAAAAATCACGATAAAATCACGATAAAATCATAGTAAGATCACAAAAATAGGCTTACAGATCACGTGCAGATCATTCTTGGACCTTATCTTAAATAGGCTATGGGATTTTATGGCTGTCTTTTATGACTTGATGTTTCCAGTTATGCAAACCGTACTAATGACTGGTGGAACAACCATGAGAGTGACTGGCAGCGCATTGATGTAGTGGTCAGTTCGTGGGAGCCAAACGGCACAGGTCTTAGGCGTAGAGCAGCGGATCGAGCTACCAAGCGCAAGAAGGGGGGGCGGGTGGCCACTGATGATAAAAACGAGCGGCGGACTTCGGGCCTAGTCAGCCAAAGTCCGGTCATGGCTCAACTCTTGAAACAGGTGGAGCAGGTGGCCGAGACGAATGCCACGATGCTGGTGTTGGGCGAGACCGGCGTGGGCAAGAGCCTACTCGCCCGGACGATCCACCAGATGAGTCCGCGCTGCGGGCGAGCCTTCATCTCTGTCAATTGCGGTGCCTTGTCCCCCGGCTTGATCGAAAGCGAACTGTTCGGCCACGAGAAGGGGGCCTTTACCGGCGCGGGCGAGCGGCACATCGGCTGCTTTGAACGGGCGCATGGCGGCACCTTGTTGCTTGATGAGATCGGGGCCTTGCCTTTGGAATCCCAACAGGTGTTGCTGCATATCTTGGAGGGGGATTGCCTGACCCGTGTTGGCGGCAGGGCGTCCATTCCGATGGATGTGCGGATCGTGGCGGCGACTAACCGCGATTTGCAACGGGCGGTTCGGGCGGGGACGTTCCGGGCGGATTTGTACTATCGCTTAGACGTGTTTTCGGTGGCGTTGCCGCTGTTGCGGGAGCGGCGGGAGGATATTCCGCTGTTGGCGACGCATTTTGTGCGTGAGTATGCCCGCAAGCTGCGGCGGCCAGTTCCGACGTTGAGCGATGAGGCGCTGGCGTATTTGCAGGGGTATGCTTGGCCGGGGAATGTGCGGGAGTTGGAACATTGGATTCATCGAGCGATGATCGCATGCGAGGGGGAGCGGCTTGGGGTGGCGGATGGGCTGTTGGCAGAGAGCGAGGATCAGGCCGGGGCCTTGGAGCCACCGGCGTCGGCTCCAGCCGTTCCGTCGGTTGAGGTAGAGGTAGGTGGGGATTGGGAGACCCAGCAAGCCGAGGTCGCCCAGGCCGAAAAGCAGCAGATTGAGGCGGCGCTGCGGGCGACCAAGGGGCGGATTTATGGCGAGCACGGCGCGGCGCGCTTGTTGGGCATGGGGCCGGAGAAACTGCGGTACTATATGCGCAAGTATGGGGTGCAGCGCCCGAAGAAATCGTCATAGAACCCTAGCTGCCAAACATGGAAAGTCGTGCAAAATGAACGAGAAAGTCGTGCAAAATGAACGACATTGATGGAGCGCAACAAAGTGTAGAAAAGAATAGGAAATAAATCGCATTTTTTATGTCTCATGTTTTTCAATCCTTTAGGGCCTTCCTGAAGGATTTTTTTGTGTGCGGTGTGCTCGTTGGCACGGAACTTGCATGTAGTCCATTGCAGTTGAAACCGCTGCGGCAGAGGAGGCCGCACCGAATGGCGTCATGCGTTACTCAAGCTCAAGGTGCTCACTGTTCACGTTTAGGGCGGCTAAACGCCGATGGGGCTCTAAGCCGTTCTTGTGCAACAGAGGGCTTCTCCCATAATAAGGGGTATCTGGGGCGTCGGCCCCTTGCCCGGCGGCGGGAACAGGCCCGCTGTGAGACCAATCTGGTCTGGGTTTACCCTGCATACGAGGAGAATGAGATGAAACGCATGTTTGCTGTTGTGAGAAGACCTGTTATCTGTCTGCTTCTCATTATGGGGGGCGTCTTGGCGTTGTGCGGGCTGCTAGCCCGGCCGGTGATAGCCAAGGCGGAAAACTCGCAGACGTTGGTAGTAGATGGCGATACCTTGGTGGTACAGATGGTTGAACCCCTGTCGGCGGGCTTGCAGACGTTGGTGGTAGATGGCGATACCCTAACGGTGCAAGTCTTGGTCGAATCCCTACCAGAGGACGCCTCGTCCTTGGCCACCAGAGACAAAAGGTTGGTTGGCCCGGCCCAAGCCGAGAGCGATAGCCTTTCGGAGAAGATGGAGGCGATAGCAAACAGGAACCTACGGATTGCCAAAAAGGTGGCCGTTGGAACTCTTTCTGGTCTCACTACTACACTCGTAGCCGTATGGGTTCAGGACAAAGTATTGGAGCCAACGGGCGACCCTGACACTGACGCTTGGAGGTCAATAAGTTTTAACTTCGTTGGTGCAGCTATCGGCTTGAGTATCGGGTTCCCGTTGGGTGTTACCCTAGTCGATCCTTGTGATTCTTTTTCCAATACTCTACTCGCCGGTGTTATACCGGGAATGATAGGAATGCCGTTGCTCAGCCCTTTTACTTCACTCTATGCGTCGGAGAAATGGCGCAAGCCCCCTGAATCCCTCCGGGTATCCTTTGGTTTAGCCTCCACCTTCAACGGCAGCCTCTCCGCTGTAGCCCAACTTCGCTTTTGACCATTTCGTGAAAGAAGGACCTATTATGCCCTTTGTAATCGTTGCGCTTACCCTATTCACCACCCTCACGGCGACAGATGTCGATGCGGCTACGGATGCCGAACTCTTGGCATTGGCCAAGAAGTTTTCGCCTGTCTTGATCCTGACGGAAGAGACCGGCCGTAAGTGGGGAGCCATTAAAGTACTCAAGCCGGAACCTGTGGGCATCATGGGAGCTACGTCGGCGGACAATATACGGTTCAATATAGAGGATCGCGTAATAGAGGATCGCGTAGTCCCGTTCAGTGACGAAACGTGGTTTAACCCCATGGACGTAAATTCGAACGGAAGGACATGGGATCCGAGAATCAATCTGCTTGAAAATAAGTTTGCCTTTTTTAACGGACTTGAGGATCTCACGTTCACCGCGACCGTTGGCTCAGACAATATGGACCCAGGCGAAAGTTATACGCTAAAAGACGCACACTTCAACTTCTCCGGTAAGGAAACCACCGGGTGGAACGCTGAGTACGAGAGAATCGGCGAGAATTTTCCTAATACCGCGTATGTGCATATATACCAGAGAACTGTCGAGGAGTACAGGGATACGTATAATCCTGTCACCGTCATCCAATACAAATACTTCTATCCCTACAATGACTGGTGGAACAACCATGAGGGCGATTGGCAGGGCATTGATGTAGTGGTCAGTTCAAATGACATCAACACGGCACAGATCTTAGGCGTAGAGTATAGATTTCATAGTGCATGGTTGAATTACTACAAAGGAGACTTTGCCGCCGAGCCGACGATAACCAACAGCTTTACATTCAACCCGAAAACGGCAGTCCGAGTTATTCCTGGACCAAGCAGTATTGAAAACACTCACCCCGTTGTTTACGTGGGGGCCGGCTCGCACGCTGCCTACCCTGTTGGAGGAAATATTAAAATCTACCACACGGCACTCGAACTACTTGGCTCTATTGGAGGCGAAGAAGGCGAAGAGGAAGTACAAGGAACCGTAGGGGGAGACTATGAATATATGACCCACACGGGCTTAGTCTTGAGCACTCAAGTCGATGGTGCTCAGAGCAAGTTGTGGGAACGTTACGATTTGCAACTACTGCCCGAGCCCGTTCTAGACTATGACAATAACATGGGGCTTGCCGATACGTTGAGTTGGCTTGGGGCGCGGATACGGTGGGGAACGCCAGATGTCGGTGGGCTTGGCGAATCCGTGAGCCCAGAGAAGGGGCCTTATAACAGCGCGGCGGACTGTTTTAGTTCGGAGATAATACCACCACCAGATTGTGGTTGGGGGGAATTAAAGTTCTTCGAAGTAGGCAGGACCGGCTTCGGAGTATCTTTGACTAAATACGAAATGTACCACAGGGACTTACCCTATGATAACTATCACCACTGGGCCATCCTCGGCGATGAGACATGGAGCGGCACGGTCAACTTGCTCGGCGACGTAGTGGTCTTCCCCGGTGCGACGCTTAGGATAAGGGCTGGCACGGTCGTTAATTTCGCCCCTACCGATCGCCACCAGTTTAAGGAAGGCAATAATAGTCTATCGGAGATTTTCGTCTATGGCACCTTGAGATCCGAAGGGACTAGCGAGGAGTCCGTCGCCTTGGGTGGCACCGAAGGCAAGAGTGAGCGTTGGGGAGGGCTTCGGGTCTTGGGGTCGGGTTCGGTCAACTTGGGCAACTACACCGCGGTCCGCAATACCAAGCCCGCCAAGCCAGTGTCGGCGGGTTCTCGGGTTGAAGCCTCTCCGGTGTCGGCAGCTTTAAGGTGGGAGCCGGTGAACGACCCCGTTATCTCCTATCAAACGCGGCTCAGTACCGACGGCACTACTTGGCCTGAGTGGAGTGACTGGACGGAAGAATACGGCGAGGGCAATACGTATAAATATATAGAGACGGATCTGAGAGAAGCGAAGGACTACTGGCTGTCGGTGCGGGCGGTGAACAAAACACCGTTCGATCCCGGCGACGTGTATTGGGCCAGCGACCCCTTGGAAGTAAAAGTTACGACGCTCGGCACGGAGGATCCCGGTGAGGTGGTCTTGGAGCCGACTTCGCCGCGGGTCGGCCAAGCAGTAACGGCGACGCTGACGGACGAGGACGGCTATATTGCCGGGTCGGTGTGGACGTGGGAACACCGGCTGGTGGGCGGGACGACGTGGACGGCATTGACCGGCTCGGAAGACACCGCCGAGTCGTCGGTCTATACGCCCAAGGCAACGGACTTGGGTAAGGAGCTACGAGCGCGAGTGAGCTATCGAGACGGGCACGGCACCAACACCGACATGGCCGAAAGTGCCGTCAGTGCCGCGGTAGTGGGCAATCAAGCCCCGGTGATTACAGGGTCGGCGGCCGTGCCCTATGCTGAGAACGCCACGGTGGATGTGGGCAATTACACGGCGAGTGATCCCGATGGCCACAACATCCAGTGGCTGGCGCTAGCTGGTATGGATGCCAGTCACTTCGCGTTGACGGGCACGGACACGGACGCGACGCGCGCCTTGCGCTTCAAGCATGCGCCCGACTATGAGACGAAAAACACCTATAGTGTCGCTTTGAAGGTCAAGGACCAGCCCGGCGAGGTCATGGGCACGGCTGAAGACCCCAACGCTTCCTTGACCACGACGTTGGAGGTGATGGTAACGATTACTAATGTGGAGGAGGCGGGTTCGGTGAGCATTCCTTCGACGGAGCCTCGGGTGGGTCATCCGGTGACGGCGACGCTGGCCGATCCGGACGGACAGATCACGGGCGCGTCGTGGACATGGGAGCGTGAAGAGGGTTCGACATGGGTTACGGTCTCGTCGTCGGGTGCTTCGGGCACGACGGCAGAGGCGTATCCCGAACTGTCCAGTTATGAGCCGCAGACGGCGGATATAGGGCATCGTCTGCGGGCGCGGGTCAGCTATCGGGACGGGGCCAGTGCGGACGCCACCGACCGCAAGAGCGCCGCGAGCGACCCGACGGCTTCGGTGGTGGTGGGCGTGCCGCCAGCCCCGGCTTTGGAGGCGGTAGCTGGCGACGGGCAGGTGGCGCTGACGTGGACGGCTCCGTCGTCGGATGGAGGCTCGCCGATTCTGCGATATAGGGTGCGCTATTATAAGGCGGATAAATCCGATGAGGCGCAGGCGGTCTGGCATGAGGTGCCCGGGGGTGCGGCAGCGCAGGACACGACGATTGAGAAGTTGACCAACAGGACGGCGTATGTCTTTCAGGTGGTGGCCGAAAACGCGGTCGGTCGCGGCGTGCCGGCGGAGGCGTCGGCCACGCCCCAGGCCCCGGTGTGCTCGATTGTAGGCCCGCTCCAGCCGACGGTGGTAGAAAACACCCCCACGACCGAGGCGGTGGGCACCTACACGCTCAGCGACGACGGCTGCGGCGAGGCGGAGTGGCTGGCGTTGGGCAGTACGGATGCGAGTGCGTTTTCGTTGCAGGGCTCGGGTGCGTCGCGGACGTTGCACTTTCTCAGCCCGCCCAATTATGAGGCGCAGCGTTCCTATTGGATTACGGTGCGGATGCGATGGGGGAGAACGGGGTACCACCTGCCGATGGCGGTGACGGTGTCCAATGTGGAGGAGGCCGGTCAGGTGGCGTTGACGGGGGGTCTGCCGCCGCAGGCGGGTCGAGCGGTGGTGGCGCAGTTGACCGATCCAGATGGACAGATCACCGGCGCGTCGTGGACGTGGCAGCGTCGGTCGAGTGCGACGAGTTCGTGGGAAGCGGTGCCGTCGGGCGCGTCGGGCACGTCGGATGGATCGTCGGCGGAGCTATCCAGCTACACGCCGCAGGCGGAAGAAGTCGGCTGGCAGATACGGGCGACGGTTGCCTACACCGATGGACACGGCCCCAACAAGAGCGCCCAGAGTGCCGCCAGCGCCGCGATCCTCGGCAAGCCAGGGGTGCCCCCAGATTTGGAAGCCGACCCAGGCGACCGGCAGGTGGCGTTGAGTTGGTCGGCGGCCGAAGCCAACGGCTCGCCGATCCTGCGGTATCATGTGCGGTATTATAAGGCGGATAAATCCGATCAGGCGGAGGCGGTCTGGCATGAGGTGCCCGGGGGTGCGGCAGCGCAGGACACGACGATTGAGGAGTTGACCAACAGGACAGCGTATGTCTTTCAGGTGGTGGCCGAAAACGCGGTTGGTCGCGGCGTGCCGGCGGCGGTGGAGGCCACGCCCCAGGCCCCGGCGTGCTCGATTGCAGGACCGTTCACGCCGACGGTGGCAGAAAACACCCCCACGACCGAGGCGGTGGGCACCTACACGATCAGCGGCGATGGCTGCGGTGTGGCGGAGTGGTTGGCGTTGGCGGGTGCGGATGCGAGTGCGTTTGCGTTGCAGGGCTCGGGTGCGTCGCGGACGTTGCACTTTCTCAGCCCGTCCAATTATGAGGCGCAGCGTTCCTATGGGGTTACGGTGCGGATTCGATGGGGGAGAACAGTTGCCCTCCGGCCGATGGTGGTGACGGTGTCCAATGTGGAAGAGGCCGGTCAGGTGGCGTTGACGGGGGGTCTGCCGCCGCAGGCGGGTCGAGCGGTGGTGGCGCAGTTGACCGATCCAGATGGACAGATCACCGGCGCGTCGTGGACGTGGCAGCGTCGGTCGAGTGCGACGAGTTCGTGGGAAGCGGTGCCGTCGGGCGCGTCGGGCACGTCGGATGGATCGTCGGCGGAGCTATCCAGCTACACGCCGCAGGCGGAAGAAGTCGGCTGGCAGATACGGGCGACGGTTGCCTACACCGATGGGCACGGCCCCAACAAGAGCGCCCAGAGTGCCGCCAGCGCCGCGATCATCGGCAAGCCAGGGGTGCCCCCAGATTTGGAAGCGGACCCGGGCGACGGGCAGGTGGCGCTGACGTGGACGGTCCCGTCATCAGATGGAGGTTCGTCGATCCTGCGGTATCGGGTGCGCTATTATCAGGCGGATTTATCCGACCAGGCGCAAGCGATCTGGCATGAGGTGCCTGGGGGTGCTACGGCACGAGACACGACGATTGGGGGGTTGACCAACAAGACGGCGTATGTCTTCCAAGTGTTGGCCGAAAACGCGGCCGGCCGCGGCGTGTGGGCGGCGGCAGAGGCCACGCCCCAGGCTCCGGTGTGCTCGATTGCGGGACCGACCGCGCCGACGGTGGCTGAAAACACCCCCACGACCACGGCGTTGGGCACCTACACGCTCAGCGGCGATGGCTGCGGCGTGGCGGTGTGGTTGACGTTAGGGGGTACAGATCAGCGTGCCTTTCAGTTGCAGGGATCGGGTGCGTCGCGGACGTTGCACTTTCTTGCGGCCCCCGATTACGAGACCAAGAGTAGCTACGAGGTGACGGTGCGGGTTCAGGTGGGTTCGGAGGAGAGGAGCGTGTCGGTCACGGTGTCGGTATCCAATGTGGAGGAGGCCGGTCAGGTGGCGTTGACGGGGGGTCTGCCGCCGCAGGAGGGTCGAGCGGTGGTGGCGCAGTTGACCGATCCAGATGGGCAGATCACCGGCGCGTCGTGGACCTGGCAGCGTCGGTCAAGTGCGACGGGATCGTGGGAGGCGGTGCCATCGGGTGCGTCGGGCACGTCGGACGCGTCGGGGTCGTCGGTGGCCGAGCTATCCAGGTACACGCCGCAGGCAGCGGATGTCGGCTTTCAGGTGCGGGCGAGTGTGACCTACACCGATGGGCACGGCCCCAACAAGAGCCGACAGAGTGACGCCAGTACGGCGGTCATCGGCAAGCCGGGGGTGCCCCCAGATTTTGAAGCCGAGCCAGGCGACAGACAGGTGGCGCTGACATGGTCAGCCGCCGCAGCCAACGGTTCGCCGATCCTGCGGTATAGGGTGCGCTATTATAAGGCGGATTTATCCGATCAGGCGGAGGCGATCTGGCATGAGGTGCCCGGGGAGGCGGTGGCACGGGACACGACGATTGCGGAGTTGGCCAACGACACGGCGTATCTCTTTCAGGTATTGGCCGAAAACGAGGTCGGCCGCGGCGGGTGGGCGGAGGCAGAGGCTACGCCCGAGGCCCCGCCGTGCATGCTGGAGGGACCGTCTGCGGCGACGGTGGCAGAAAACACCCCCACCACCAATGCGGTGGCCACCTACACGCCGAGTGGCGACGGCTGCGGCGCAGCGTCGTGGTTGGCGTTAGGGGGTACGGATCAGAGTGCCTTTCAGTTGCAGGGATCGGGCACGTCGCGGACGTTGCACTTTCTTGCGGCTCCCGATTACGAGACGAAGAATAGCTACCAAGTAACCGTGCGGCTGCAAGCGGGTTCGGAGGAGAGGAGCGTGGCGGTGGCGGTGGCGGTATCCAATGTGGAGGAGGCTGGGCAGGTGGCCCTGACGGGCGGGCTACCGCCGCAGGAGGATCGAGCGGTGGTAGCGCAGTTGACCGACCCGGATGGGCAGATCACCGGCGCGTCGTGGACCTGGCAGCGTCGGTCGAGTGCGACCAGTTCGTGGGAGGCGGTGCCGTCGGGGGCCGCCGGCACGACGGGCACCGCCTCGTCGGCGGAGCTATCCAGGTACACGCCGCAGGCGGAAGATGTCGGCTGGCAGGTGCGGGCGAATGTGACCTACACCGATGGGCAGGGTCCCAACAAGAGCCAGCACAGTGACGCCAGCGCCGCGATCATCGGTAAGCCGGGGACTCCTCAGTTGACCGCCGAGCCGGGCGACAGACAGGTGGCGCTGACATGGTCAGCCGCCGCCGCCAACGGTTCGCCGATCCTGCGGTATCAAGTGCGGTATTATCAGGCGGATTTATCCGATCAGGCGGAGGCGATCTGGCATGAGGTGCCCGGGGGTGCGACGGCGCGGGATACGACGCTTGCGGGGTTGCCCAACGACACGGCGTATCTCTTTCAGGTGGTGGCCGAAAACGAGGTCGGCCGCGGCGGGTGGGCGGAGGCAGAGGCTACGCCCGAGGCCCCGCCGTGTACGCTGGAGGGACCGGCCGCGGCGACGGTGGCAGAAAACACCCCTACCACCAGTGCGGTGGCCACCTACACGCCGAGTGGCGACGGCTGCGGCGCGGTGTCGTGGTTGGCGTTAGGGGGTACGGATCAGAGTGCCTTTCAGTTGCAGGGATCGGGCGCGGCGCGGACGTTGCACTTTCTTGCGGCTCCCGATTACGAGACGAAGAATAGCTACCAAGTAACCGTGCGGCTGCAAGCGGGTTCGGAGGAGAAGAGCGTGGCGGTGGCGGTGGCGGTATCCAATGTGGAGGAGGCTGGGCAGGTGGCCCTGACGGGCGGGCTACCGCCGCAGGAGGATCGAGCGGTGGTGGCGCAGTTGACCGACCCGGATGGACAGATCACCGGCGCGTCGTGGACTTGGCAACGTCGATCGAGTGCGACCCGTTCATGGGAAGCCGTAGCGTCGGGTGCGTCGGGCACGTCCGGCACGACGGGCACCGCCTCGTCGGCGGAGCTATCCAGCTACACGCCGCAGGCGGAAGATGTCGGCTGGCAGGTACGGGCGAGTGTGACCTACACCGATGGGCACGGTCCCAACAAGAGCCAGCACAGTGACGCCAGCGCGGCGATCATCGGCAAGCCGGGGCCGCCGCAGACGGTACAGGCCGAGCCGGGCCGGAGGCAGGTGACGTTGAGTTGGTCGGCTCCGGCGTCGGATGGCGGGTCGCCGATCACGCGCTACGAATACCGGGAAAGTCGCGACGGGGGCACCACTTGGTATAGCTGGATTTCGCTGAATTTGGATACGAAGACCATCTTGGGTGGATCGCCCAATCAGGAGTACACCCTAGAGGTGCGTGCCGTCAATAAGGTGGGAGCGGGTCCATCGGTGCAGGTGCAGGCCACGCCGTTGGCGGCCAATCAAGCGCCGACGCTTGAGGGACCAAAAAACCCCTCGTTTACCGAAAATGGCACCGGCTCGGTGGGCAGGTATGAGGCCGGCGACCCGGACAACACCCCCATTCGTTGGTTGGCGCTGGCGGGCACGGATGCGTCGGCCTTTCAGTTGCAGGGGTCGGGTGCGTCGCGGACGTTGCACTTTGTCACGGCCCCGGATTACGAGACGAAGAATAGCTACCAAGTAACCGTGCAAGTCTCCGACGAATCGCTGACGACCAGCCTTGAGGTCACCGTGTCGGTGTCCAATGTGGAGGAGGCTGGGCAGGTGGCCCTGACGGGCGGGCTACCGCCGCAGGAGGATCGAGCGGTAGTGGCGCAGTTGACCGATCCAGATGGACAGATCACAGGCGCGTCGTGGACCTGGCAGCGTCGGTCAAGTTCGACGAGTTCGTGGGAAGCCGTAGCGTCGGGGGCCTCCGGCACGTCGGATGGGTCGTCGGCGGAGCTATCCAGCTACACGCCGCAGGCTCAGGATGTCGGCTGGCAGGTGCGGGCGACGGTCACCTACACCGATGGGCAGGGGCCCAACAAGAGCGCCCAGAGTAGCGCCAGCGCCACGGTGATTGGCAAGCCAGGGCCGCCGCAGAATTTGGCAGCCGACCCGGGCGACGAGCAGGTGGCGTTAAGTTGGTCGGCTCCGGCGTCGGATGGCGGGTCGTCGATCACCGGCTATGCCTATCGCTACAGCACCGACGGCGGCACCACTTGGGAGCAAGACTGGCCGACTCAGGCCGATGTGACCACCACCAGCGCGGTGGTCGATGGGTTGACCAATGGGACGACCTATACCTTTCAAGTGCGGGCGCATAACAACGTGGGAGCTGGCCCTGCCGCCCAAGAGACGGCCGCGCCAGTGGAACCGCCCAACCGAGCGCCGACGCTGACGGGGCCGAAAGAGCCGTCGGGGAACGAGAATAGCACTAGCTCGCTGGGCACCTACACGGCCAGCGACCCGGATGGCGACCCGCTGACGTGGAGCTTGAGCGGGTCGGATGACAGTGCGTTTGAGTTGCAGGGGTCGGGCACCTCGCGGACACTCCACTTCGACAGCGCGCCCAATTACGAGGCTAAAAGTTCCTACGAAGTAACCGTCGAAGTCTCCGACGAATCGCTGTCGGCCAGCGTGGAGGTGGATGTGTCGGTGACCAACGTCGAGGAGGCCGGCTCGGTGTCGCTGTCTTCGACTGCGCCGCAGGTGGGCACCGCCATTACCGCGACGCTTTCTGACCCGGATGGGAACGTGTCCAATCTGCGGTGGAGTTGGCTGCGCTTCAGCGGGTCGGGCACGGCCGAAGGCACGGCCGAGGAGGGGGTGGAAGGAGCCAACGGAACTACCCCTACTTCGACGTTTACTCCCAGTAGCGCCGTGCTTGGACTGCGGCTGCGGGCACGAGTCTTGTATGACGACGGCCACGGCACGGGCAAGAGCGCCGAAAGTGCCCAGACCGACCCGATAAAGGGGCCGCCGTGGGCACCGCAGGACTTGGAGGCCGATCCGGGCGACGGGCAGGTGGCGTTGAGTTGGTCGGCTCCGTCGAGACTGGGCGGCTTGACCCTCCAGCGGTATGAATACCGCCATCGAGCCCGTGGCGGCCGTTGGTCGGATTGGACTAGCGCAGGCTTGGCCACCGAGCAGACCGTGTCGCCGTTGACCAACGGCACCGAATACACCTTTGAGGTGCGCGCCGTCAACGAAGCCGGAGAAGGCTTAGTTGCCCAGACGACGGCCACGCCCGAGGCGTCCAACCAAGCGCCGACGCTGACGGGGCCGGAAGAGCCGTCGGGGAACGAGAATAGCACCAGCTCGCTGGGCACCTACACGGCCCGCGACGACGACGACGACACGCTGACGTGGAGCTTGAGCGGGTCGGATGCGTCGTCGTTTGAGTTGAAGGGGTCGTCGAACACCTCGCGGACGTTGCACTTTCGCAGCGCGCCCAATTACGAGGCCAAAAGCTCCTACGCCGTAACCGTGCGAGTCTCTGATGGGTCGCTGTCGGCCAGCGTGGAGGTGGATGTGTCGGTGTCCAATGTCGAGGAGGCCGGCAGCGTGTCGCTATCGACGACCTCACCGGAGGTGGGTAGCTCCATCACCGCGACGCTTTCGGACCCGGACGGGAACGTGTCCAACCTGCGGTGGCGTTGGTTGCGTTTCAGCGTGTCGGGCACGGCCGACGAGACGGGAGAGGAAGTGGAAGGAGCCAACGGCACTGACCTTACTTCGACGTACACGCCCACCCAACTGCTGGCGGGGCGCAAGCTACGGGCACGCGCGTTGTATGACGACGGCCACGGCACCGGCAAGCGCGCCGAAAGTGTCAAGACCGACGCGATCCTCGGCAGACCGGGCAAGCCCGGTAGCCTGTCGGCCAGTCCCGGCAACGAGCGCGTGGATTTGAGTTGGAGTGCGGCCGACGACAACGGCTCGTCCATTCAATACTACGAGTATCGGCGCAGTGGGGGGAATTGGTCCACCGTGTCCGGCGGGGCTTCCGCCCGCAGCCAGGCGGTCACCGGACTGACCAACGGCACCGAATACACCTTTGAGGTGCGCGCCGTCAACGACGTAGGCTCCGGCTCGGCCGCCAGTGTGTCGGCCACGCCTATCCAGCCCAACCGAGCCCCGACTTTGAGCGGCCCGGAAGACCCGTCGGGAAACGAGAATAGCACCAGTTCGTTGGGCAAGTACACGGCCCGCGACGACGACGACGACACGCTGACGTGGTCGCTGGCGGGCACAGATAAGAGTGCATTTCAATTGAAGGGCTCCGGCTCGTCGCGAACCTTACACTTCCGCAGCGCGCCCAATTATGAGACCAAAAGCAGCTATGACGTAACCGTACAAGTCTCCGACGGGTCGCTGTCGGCCAGCGTGGAGGTGGATGTGTCGGTGTCCAATGTCGAGGAGGCCGGCAGCGTGTCGCTATCGACGACCTCGCCGG
Source organism: Candidatus Latescibacterota bacterium (assembly GCA_965116675.1). GTDB lineage: Bacteria > Latescibacterota > UBA2968 > UBA8231 > UBA8231. Next base: position 2,424,228 of record OZ220721.1, on the reverse strand, counting down.
AGGTGGGTAGCTCCATCACCGCAACGCTTTCGGACCCGGATGGGAGCATATCCAACCTGCGGTGGCGGTGGTTGCGTTTCAGCGTGTCGGGCACGGCCGACGGCACGGAGGAGACAGAGGAGGAGGTGGAAGGAGCCAACGGCACCGACCTTACTTCGACGTACACACCCACCCAACTGCTGGCCGGCCGCAAGCTGCGGGCACGCGCGTTGTATGACGACGGCCACGGCACCGGCAAGCGCGCCGAAAGTGCCAAGACCGACGCGGTCATCGGCAAGCCGGGCAAGCCCGGCAACCTGTCGGCCAGTCCCGGTAGCATCTACACACGTGTGGATTTGAGTTGGACGGCGGCGGCCGCCAACGGCTCGTCGATTACGGATTATCAATATCAATACCTCAAAAGCGGCACCACCAGTTGGTCGGCCTGGACCAGTATGGGGGTGGTGACCAGCTACACGGTGTCCGGCCTTACCAGTGGCGCATCGTATGACTTCCGGGTGCGGGCGGTCAATGGTGTGGGCGAGGGAGCCTACGCTCAGACTTCGGGCCGGGCGCAGTCGCGAGCCGAGGGCGAACAGACCGAGGAGGAGCAGACCGAGGAGGAGGAGGAGGAGCAGACCGAAGAGGAACAGACCGAAGAAGCCCAAGAGCCCGCGGCCAAGCCGGTGAGCCTAACGACCCAGCCCGACTCGGTGCTGGCCGCGCTCGCTGCACCCAACCCCTTTAATCCTACCACCACCCTGCATCTCCACCTGCCCGCCAGCGGTCCGGTCGCCCTGACCATTTACAACCTAACAGGGCAAGTAATACGCTCCCTAGTGCACCGATCGTTGGAAGCAGGCTATCATACCTTTGCGTGGGATGGACGAGACCAACACGGATACCCCGTTGCTTCGGGCGTGTACCTGTATCGCCTGCAAGCCGGCCAGCAAGTCCTAGTCAATAAAATGGCCCTGATCCGATGACGAGCAGGATAAGTACACAATAGGTCGGGCAACGGGTGGATGCGCGACTGCAACAACGCCGGGCCAGCTAAGAGGCGGCCTATTGCGTTGATTGCGGTCGCGCACTCACCCCTTAAAACGCCGTCGGCCGACCCTGCGCCCCATCCACCGGAATCATCGCCCCATTGATCCAATTCGCGCGCTCGGACACCAGAAACGCCACCACATCCGCCACTTCTTCCGGCCTCCCCAAGCGCCCAGCGGGAAACTCCCGATCCACAAACTGGGCGAAGTGCTCGGGCTGGTCCTCCTGAAAACGCGCCCACCCACCGCCGGAAAAAAGTATTGACCCCGGCGCGACGGTGTTGACCCGCACCCCGCATTCGGCCAACTCCAGCGCCAGCGCACCAGCGAGAAAAATCTCCGCAGCCTTCGCGCTTCCGTACTGGGATTTAGGCCCGGGCTTCCACCCCGAGATCGACGAGACGATCACCACCGCGCCCCCGCCTCGCTGCCGCATGTAGGGCAGAGCCGCCCGCGTCGTGCGCACGGCGTGGAACACATTTAGATCAAAGGTCTCCACCCAGTCCTCATCCTCGGTTTCCAGCAAGCTCTGTTCGCCAGCAGCGCCGCCCACATTGTTGACCAAAATATCGACGCCGCCCCACTCGGCCGCACAGCGCGCGACAACGGCCTCCACCTCCGGCCGCGAGCGCACATCGGCGACCTCGGCAATGGCTTCGGCTCCAGTAGCTATCACCTGCTGCAATGCGCGTTCGAGCGGCTCTTGGTCGCGGGCGCAAATCGCCACCTTGCACCCCTCGTTGGCCAGCGCCAACGCAATCGCCCGCCCGATCCCCCGACTTCCTCCAGTTATCAGAGCAACTTTGTCTTTCAGTCCTAGATCCATAATTACGACCTCCTTTATGCAAAACGAGAAAGGCGCAGGAATTCGATGGGATGCTGGGTATCGCCTTCCAGCGCCAATTCAGCCAAGATTTCGCCCACTACCGGAGAGAATTTGAAGCCGTGGCCGGAAAAACCCGCCCCAATCACCACGGCCGGGCATTCGGGATGGACGTCCAAGACGAAGTTCTTATCCGGCGTCAGCGAATACATGCAGACGGCGTATTTGCTCAGCTCTGGTTGCAGCGCGGGAAAGTATCGCGCGAGAAAATCGAGGACGCAGGGCTGATCGCCGTCGGTCAATGCGCGGTCGAGTTGGAGCGGGTCGTCCACCGGGTCGTGCGACACATTGTGCTCGGCCAACTTTAGGCCCCACGGCGCTTCCGCGGGAAATCCATAAAAGTACTGTTCGCCGTCGGCGATGAAGAAACAGGGGAACGCACCGCGCGCGTACTGCTCCACGCCGCGCCCCTGGTACCACAACAGCACCTTGCGCACTACGCACGCCTCGACACCCAGCCGACATAGTTCCGGCACTGCCCAAGCCCCGGTGGCCAGCACCAACCGCGTGGCGAGCAAGCGCCGTCGCTCGGTTTCCACGACCACTCCTGCGCCCTCACGCCGCCACGACAGCATGACCTCCCCAGTATAGAGCTTCGCGCCGTGCTGCTGGGCCAACTCGGCATGCCGCCGGACGCAGTCCTCGACGCGGAGAAAACCGCCTAGAGGATCGTAAAACCCACTCCACTCCTCGGGAAAAGCCAAGCTTGGGTAGCGCGCGGCAATGGCTGCTGCATCGAGCTGTTCATACGGCAAGTCGTGCGCCTGATAACAGGCCGCCTGCCCCTGCATCGCCTCCGAGTCGGGATCGCCCGCCACTAGCAACCCAACGCGGGCAAAGAGTTCCCCTGCCTCTTCGTCCTCTAGCTCCTCCCACAACTCGTAGGCCCGATGCAACAGGGGCACGTAGTCGGGATGCTCCATATAGGCTTTGCGAATGAGGCGGGTATCCCCGTGCGAAGATCCCCGGTCGTGAGCTATGCCAAAGCGCTCCACAGCGCAGACGCGCACGCCGCGGCGTGCCAAGTGGTACAGCGCGGCACTGCCCATACCGCCGGCCCCTGCGACGATGACATCGTATTGTTCTGTGACCATTAGCGATTATACCTCCCATCGAATCCCTCAAGAGAAGAATACCTGATTCAAACTTCAAACTTCCCCCAGCGCCCGCAACCCACAACTTGACGCTGCTAGTCCCAACCGCGATACTTTTTTGTCTAAATCAACTCCAACTCAAGGCTTAGCCGTGCGCATTGTCACTGGCACCTATCGCGGTCGGCAGATACCCTCCGGGCGACGCCTGCGCCAGATCCGCCTCACCTCCACGCGCCTCAAAGAAGCCGTATTCTCCATGCTCGGCCCCAACCTGAAGGGCCGTACCTTCCTCGACTTGTGTGCTGGCTCGGGCCAAATGGGGCTCGAAGCGCTGAGCCGGGGCGCGAGCGTCGAGATCAACGAGCCAGATCACCAACGGCGGCGCCAGATCCGCTCGCTGCTCTACCAATGGAAAGCCGGCGTCGCGGGCCTACACTCGGTCAAAGCCCAACACCTCATCCCCCAATTGGCGGCGGCCGGCCGTCGCTTCGACATTGTGTACGCCGATCCCCCGTACCACGCCCGCTACTGCGGTGCCCCGCTCCTGTTGGGCCTCATCGAAGCCCTCGGGGAATCCCCGCTCTTTAACGACGAGGGCCTGCTGTTCGTGCAGCACCAGATCGACCTAGACGTGCCCGAGCAGAGCGGCCACCTCGTGCTCTCCCAGCAGCGGGCCTACGGTAACACCACCCTCAGCATCTATCGCTACCTGATCCCATGAAAATCACCCACGTCGAAGCCATACCCGTGCGCGTACCCAGGCCGCAGCCGTTCCAAAGCAGTCTCGGCACGCACCAAGCCTCTGAAAACGCCGTCGTCTTGATCCACACCGACGCTGGCCTCACCGGCCTCGGCGAAGCCTCCAGCATCTGGGACCGTCGCGGACGCGGAGAAAGCGAGGCCATCAACGGGCTGCTCGCCGATGTGCTCTGCGGCCTAGACCCGCGCCGCATCCGCGAGATCGCCGACCGCATGAATCAACTTCTGCACCGCTCCTTCCCGGCCAAGGCTGGCATTGAAATGGCCCTCTACGACTTGGTCGGCAAAGCCTGCGACGTGCCCGTTTACCAACTGCTGGGCGGCCAAGTCCGCGACCGCGTGCTACTGAGCCATTCGCTGTCCATGGGCGACCCCGAGGCCATTGCCGCCCAAGCCCAAAGCCTAGTGGCGCAAGGGTACAAGACCCTCAAGGCCAAAATCGGGCGGGACCTGCGCGCCGACCTAGCCGTGCTGGCAGCCGTGCGCAGCGCAGTCGGCGGCGAGATCGTTCTGCGCGTAGATGCCAACATGGGGTGGTCCTCCGCCAAGGAAGCTGTGCGCAGCATCGAGGCAATCGCGGATTTTGACTTAGAGCTAGTCGAGCAGCCCCTAGCAGCCGACGACTTAGAGGGATTGCGCTTTGTCCGCGAGCGCGTCTCGCTGCCCATCATGGCCGACGAGAGCGTTTGGACGCCAGCCGACGCCCTCAACTGCGTCCGCCACCAAGCTGTCGATGTCTTCAACGTGTACGTGTCAGAAGCCGGCGGCTTGGGTGCAGCCGCGCGCATTTTCGCCATTGCCGAAGCCGCGCGCCTGCCCTGTATCATCGGCAGCATGCCCGAGCTGGGGATCGGCACCGCGGCCCAAGCTCACCTCGCCTTTGCCATGCCCAACTTGGGCTACGCCAGCGACGTGAACGGCTGTGTCTATCACAGCGGCGACGTCATCCGCGAAAAGCTGCCCATTGCCGACGGGTACATCCTCCCGCCACCCGGTCCAGGCCTCGGCGTCAGCCTTGACGAGGACGCACTCGCAGAGTACCGCTGCGACGGCTCGGCTGAGCTCGCCGAAGCCCGCTGATGCGCTTCCGGCCCTGTATTGACCTGCACGAGGGGCAAGTCAAGCAAATCGTCGGCACCAGCTTACGCGACGGCATCGCCCCCCAAACCCACTTCATCGCCCCCCATCCGCCTGCCTACTTTGCGGAGTGTTATCGCCGCGACCAGCTCTTCGGTGGCCACGTCATCATGCTCGGCCCGGGCAACGAGGACGCAGCCGCGCAGGCGTTGGCCGCCTTCCCCGAGGGCTTGCAGATCGGCGGCGGCATCCGTCCCGACAACGCGGAGACGTGGCTCAGTCGCGGTGCCGCGCAGGTGATCGTCACTTCCTATGTCTTTAGCGACGGCCAACTCCACCGCAACCGGCTGGCGCAAATGGTAGCTACTGTGGGGCGCGAGCGGCTGGTCTTAGATCTCAGTTGCAGCAACCGCGATGGGCGCTACGTGGTGATGACCGACCGCTGGCAAAAGGCCACAAACTTTGCGCTCAGCGCAGACAACTTGGCGCTCCTCGCCGAGTCTTGCAGCGAATTCCTCATTCACGCCACTGGGGTCGAAGGCAAGCAGCAAGGGATTGATGCCGAACTCGTCGCGCTCTTGGGCGAGATCGCGCCCACCCCGACGACGTATGCCGGCGGCGTGAGCAGCACCGAGGACATCGAAATCCTCCGCAAGCTCGGTCAAGAGAAACTGGATTTTACGGTGGGAGCGGCGCTGGATATTTTCGGGGGGACGGGACTGCGCTACGAGGGTATGTTGGCATACCGAGGGGAGGGCGAGGACGACCGTCCCAACTTGTAGAGCTTGACGGCGACGTCCGTGCGTGTTTACCCCTCCAGTCGACGTCGAGTTGGCTATCCCTCATTGAAGATCAAACCGAGGGTCAGGTAGCGGCCAGAGTGTGGTCGGCGTGCCGGACGGTACATTCAAGTCTGGCGTCCGCAGGATCATACTGCTGATCATAGGATCAGCAGGGGTGGGTCCGTGTCCAAGAAGTCGATCACTACGTCCGCTCCGTGTAGCCCCTGGCTCTCAACCTCCCTAAGCACCTCATCCATGGAGTCCCCGATGGCTAAAACTCCCTTCTGTCCCATTGCGACCCACTTGTCAGGGTGCCTTTCCACTAAGCTGGGACGCTCCTTTCTCATGCGAACGACGATTTGGTGGTACTCGTCCATCTCATCCATCAAGACTTTGGCACCACCAAATCCCTCAATGACCTCTTTCACATAGTCCTTGTCCATAAGATATCTCCTTCTCTTCTGAGATAGCTTCCCGAACTACGTTTGATAATCAAATTCTGGCTCTTGTGTAGTATTCATCGAGCCATTTTAACGTCTCGGACCGCCCGAACCCTGTCAAGCGACGCAGTCCCTCAACCTACACCGCCACCTTCGTCTCCGTATCCCCCGCTACCAGCGCATTCATATACGCCAGCGTCATATCGCGGGTGCGGTATGTTCCGAAGGCAGCTTCATCTTCGCGGCGGACGATGGGGAAGGTGTCGAGCACGTATTCGGCGTCGCCCCGCGACAGGCCGTAGAGGTGGAAGTAGAGCGCGTCGAGGCGGGCGCGGAGGTGGCGGCGTTCCCCTTCGTCCCAGATGAAGGGCTCGCCGCCGTAGCCGAGGTCGCGGGCGAAGGGGGCCATATCGTGGGCGGTGTACGTGAGGCGGAGTACGTGGTCGCGGACGAGGTCTCGGGCGGTCGTCGGGCCGAAGGAGCGGTCGTAGTCGGCGGGGGCGATGACGGGGAGTTGTTCGACGATGAACAGGTTTAGAGTTTGGCCTTGGACTTTTTGCCGCGTCACGAAGTCGAAAGGTATCGCGTTGAGATTCGCGGCCAGCAACCATTCGTTGCGGTCTGTCTTTTCCGGCTTGAGAATCGGCACCTTGTTCCCGAATCCGACCGCAGGAAAAAGCGTAGCGATAAACGTCCTCGCATTTGTGGATGCTGTGATTTCTTTGAATCCCAAGACCCAATTCGATCTCGAAGTCCAACCACATTCAGATGCCGGCACCCAATATTGATGTTCCGGCAGCCAATCTGGGTTTGCATGTTCTTCGTCAGTAGCTTCTCGTGGTTGGGCCGGACGATTTAGGTTCTCCGGGTTGACCACGACGCTAGCGGCACGATGGTCAAATGCCTGCACCATCTTCCCTTCGTAAAGCGGCAAATAGAGATCCTCCCCCTTCTTCCAACGGTTGCCCTCGACCGGATAGAAACCTTCCGCATCGAGCTGTTCAGCCGTCCTGAAAAGATTTGAGTCGTTGGTCATGTGAAACATCGTCGTGTATTTCACCCGCCACGTCGCACGCTTCTTTTTATCTTGCAAACGCTTCACCAACACCGAATGCTGCTCATAGATGCGTCGCGTAATCTCCGCGTCCCTCCGACTGCGGAACACGGGCGCAGTGCCGGTATTCGGATTCACGCGAGCGAAGTCGTCCGGCGACAATGGAAAACAGCGGTCCTCGTCATGGACTGTTTTCGTGTCGTGCAGGAAGAAGGCACATTCGGTCTGGTCGAATCGTCGCTCCTCGCCGCCCAAGATGAGAGCGCAGAATTTGAAAGAAGCGTGAACGTCTTTGAAGAAAATTTTCTTGTTCTCAAAATCGAATAAGCCACCCACCCGTCCGCTAGTCGAAACGGATTGGAAGAACCGGGCCGCTGTCTTGTCGGCGTAAATGCCCGACGGCGTTAGCAGGCCGACAAAACCATCCGGCTTAATCAGGCTCATAGACCGCTCGACGAATAGCGAATACAAGTTGATGTCGCCGCTGCTGAGCAACGGATAATCGCCACCGGAGCGCACCACTTGACTCAGGCTCTCGGCCTGCGCCTTGGCAGCGTCGAACTCAGCCGCAAGAGACGCTCCTTGATCGCGCAGCCGCTGAATGCCCTTTCGTCGCGCAGCCGCCGTCGGTGCCAGAGCGAGTTCTAGGTCACGAGTTGCAAACCACTCGACCTCTTGCAGCTTGATCCGATCCCACGGCGGATTGCCAATAACCGCGTCAAATCCACCTTGCGGACGGCTTTCCTGCCACCGATGCCACACCCCCGGAAAAGCCACCTCCCAATGCAAGAAGTCCTCGCGGTTGGCAATGGACGTGGCCTCGTGCCATAGCTTGGCAAAGTCGGAAATGCTCTCCGCTGGCCCTTGTGCCAAAAGTTCGTACGCATTCGCCGTATGCTGACCGAGCGTCGTAACCAGCGGCCCCTCAAATTCATCGCGTTCTTTCTTCTTCATTCCAGCCGTCAGCCAACGCCAGCCGCACAAAAAGTCGAGCAAGCCACGCAAATCAGCGGTCGTCTCCTCCACCCCGTCGAACAACTCCGCCGACTCCTGCACCTCCGCAACGTCCGCGTCGGACATCTCCTCAATCAGTTGCATCCCGTCGGTGGCCGTCTCCGCACTGGCAATGGCGCTACTAGCAAACATCCCGCCGAGCCGATTCAATTCATCCGTGGCGTCCCGCACCCGTAGCCCAACCAGCGAGTCGCCGCAACGCAAATGGTGATCGAGAAAAGACAGCGGCGCACCCACGGTAAAGCTGTGCAGCCACAGCGACACCTTGGCCAACTCGACCGTCAGCCGATTCTTATCCACCCCATAAATGCAGCGCTTGAGCACCATGCGGCGGATAATGGCTTGGTCGGTAAGCTGCGCCTCGTCCAAGACCCAATTCGATTCGTTGGCCCGTTTGCGAATGTCGTCCCGAATCGCCGCCGCGCGCCCCACCAGTGGCGACGCGTACTCACCGTCCAACCACTCTGGAACCGAGGGAACGCGCTCGATTAACTCGGCGATGTAATCCGACAGAAAGTCCACCGCCGTGACGAGGAAGTGCCCGCTGCCCATCGCCGGATCCAAAACTTTGAGGTCTAATACAGCCTCTGCCGGATCAAGCTGCTCAAGCTCCTCTCGCCGTTCTTGCTTGGATCGACGGTCGCTTTTAAGCGCAGCGGCCTTTTCCACAAAGGCGTTAAGCCGCTCTTCGGCCAGCGGCTTCAAGGTCCGCTCGACAATCAGATCGACGAGTTCCTGAGAGGTATAGAAACTGCCGCTGTCCTTGCGGGCATACGGATTGGGACGAATGGAAATTTTGCCGTCGTCATCGCGCACCGGCTGGCGCTCCAGCAATCGCTCGTAGATCGAGCCAAGCTGCTGCACCGACATGTCTCGGTAGTTGACAAAGCGACGCACGCCCTGCGAATCCTCGGCGTGGCTCAGATCGTAGATGATGGGTGCAATTTCTTCATCGGCCAAGCGGACCGTTTCCAACAATGGAGCAGCTTCCATCGCAAACAGCCCGCCGTTATACGGCGGCAAACCAATGGACTCGTCGCCCTTATCAATGAGCTTAAATAACGTCGTCAGGTGATCGTAATAATTGGTGGCAATCGCCGAGTACGTATCGTCAGCCGCCATCCTGCTCGCAATGTCATCGCGGACAGGCTTGCGCAAACCATAGTCGTCGTATCGCTCGTCGTTGACCGGCAACAGTCCCCGGTCCTCGGCGTAGAGCACAAACAGCAGCCGATAGAGAAAGATCAACGCCGCATCCCGGCTCGCGACGAGGCTTTCCTCCGACTTCTGCACAAGCGCATTGACGAGATTGGGAAACACCCGCTCAAACACCACCCCCGACAGGTCTTGTGCGACCTGTTCCTCATAGCGCCGACCCTCAGCCAGCGCCTCTTCAAGGAACGTAGTCGTGGCCCCATCTCGTAGCGTGAAAGACTCGCGACGGAACAACAGATGAAAAACGCGGAGCTCATCTTCCTTGCCGGGCTTGAGCAATTCTGCCAGATCGGCTTCAAAATAGCCGCTAGCACGCGGTCGAGCGCGGTAGTCGTACAGCCGCCAGACGCTGCCATTGGTCAGAATGCCCCAGCGAATGCGCCCCTCCGACTCGATCTCAGCCGTCGCCAAATATCGAAGAATCTGACCGTGCGGCGTCCCGCGCTGCGCCCGATCCTTCCGGTCCCGGCTGTCGAGCGCAAGCCCAAAGCGCTTACTCTCTTCAACTACTGTCGCGTACTGGAAGGGATTTTCGGCACGCGCCTTGGAGTCGGCATCAGCAAAAAGCAGATGATCGGGAATGTCCTCATGGCCGGCGGCGCTCGGCTGAGGCACATACTCGGTCCATCCCAATCGCTCCAGAACCGGACGAATCAACTCTTCCTCCGTGCGAGCTTCGTTGGGATTTCGGGAACGGCTGAGGGCGTCGTGATGTCGAGCAACGTCGTTCCTAAACGCAGCAAACGCTTCCGGCTGGTCAACAGACGCTTGCCACTCAGGCGTGGTCTTTATGCCGTCGGTGAGGAAATAGTGAGTGAATAGCTGGCCGGTCATATTGAGAGGAAGCCGCTAGTGCCCAGACAGCTTAAACAGATTGACCGCCGTAAAGTTGATGATGGCCCAGATCGTAAACAGCAGCGCTATCTCGGTTTTCAGCGACATCCGCTCGTCTTTGGGCACCCGCATCGCCAGATGCAGCACCGCATAGGCCATTGGGATCAGCAACAGATTGTTGGCATTGGCCCCTTTGAGCACAAAGTCGAGGGTGCGCGGGTCGAACAATATGAACAGTAGCCACCCAAACGGGAAAACGATCTGGAAAATGCGGACCCAGCGCCGGTAGCCCTCTTCGCCGACCAGCGCGTTCACCTTCAGTTGCCGCAAAAAGTCAGCGCCGATCCGTCCCGAAGAAGCGGCAAATACCAGCAGCGTGGAAAAGAGCGTGCAAAATCCCCCGAACATGAAGATATAGTACGCCCAGCCGCCGATGCTCTCGGTGAAAATTAGCGATACTTGCTCGACGACCTTCATGCCTTGAGGCAAGACTTGTAGCTGATTGAGCACCGACGCGCCCAGTAGGTAATACGCGCACGTGACCACCAGCGCGATGCCCGTACACACGCCCGCATCGGTGATCAAGACCCGCATCCAGCCCCGGTAGCGCGCCTGCCATTCCGGGCTATCGTCTTTTGGCCCGACGAAATCCGGGTAGCCTTTTTCCACGATCCAATACGGATACATAAAAAGCTCGACCGCGGTCGCGCCGACCGATCCCATCACCGCCAACGCCACAAACGCGCCTTCGGCTGGCATGGCAAAGCGGAAGCCCGAGGCGATTTGCTCGCTGCTGATTGCATAGCTCGTGCCCTGTAGTGCGAGCACCGAGCCAATGACGACTAAACTGAAGGTCGCCACCAGCGCGGAGACCATTTTCTCCAAGTCGCCGTATAGCCCCCGCCACAGCAAAACCGACATGGCGAGGAACAGTACTACCGCCCACACTTGTTCAGACGCAAAGGGAAAAACCGTGACCATCAGCCCGGCCACCGACCCCAAGATGCCGATGACGGCCACCGTCACCGAGAAGTAGCCTACCACGCAGAGCCACGCAATCCACGAGGTGCCGCGCCAGCGCGCGCCCGGCACTTGGTCGAGGATTTGCACGGTACTGCTCTTGCGCAACAAGCACTGCCGACCCAATTCGAGCTGAATCACAAATTTGACCAAACAGGCCAAGATCACACCCCAGAGAAAGACAAAGCCGACCTCGGCCCCCATCCGCGTCGTCACCAACAACTCGCCCGAGCCGACCACCGACCCCGAGACAACGACGCCGGGGCCGATATTGCGTAAGAGGCCGCCAAAATGAGTCGGGGCCTCGCGGATGCTATTTTGCGCGCTGTCCATACATATCTCCGTTTTGTCGTCTGGGGCGCGGGCATCTCGCCCGGAAAAGCGGCTTTAAGATAGGGACTCAGGCCGAAGATGCGAAAGGCCGTGAGCGGGTGGCTATGCCGCGTCGGATGGCTAGCTACATGGGGCACTGCATCGCCGAATACGACTTGCCGTTGTTGTCGCACGTGCTTTACTTGCGTCCTGAAGCGGGTCGTGGCGACCCAGGGCACTATATTCAAGAGGACGCCGGGTATGAGGTGGTCATCCGCTACAAGGTGATCCGTTTGAGTGCCTTGGACGGAGTGGCGTATTTGTCCTCGGGCAATCCGGGGGTGTTGCCGTTTACGCCGTTGATGGGGCGTCCTGCCGGGGTGGATACGGCCGCATGGTTGGGTCGGTGCATAGAAGCGACCGAGGCGTTGTCGGTATCCCGTGCGGCCAAGGATGCCGTGTTGGGGCACATGGGCGTACTGAGTTCGTTGGTGTGCGATGCTGCTACCATCTATTCTCTTATCTCGGAGGAGGTCATGACTGAATTTCCGTTACTTGAGTCTCTGCGCAAGCGAGCACTGGAGCAAGGCATTGAGCAAGGCGGCCGAGAGTGCGCCATCGAAGATCTGATCGATGTGCTGGAGATTCGCTTTGGGCTGGCCACGTCCGATCCGTTGGCCGCCCGCCTTGGGGCCATCGACGATGTGCAGCGGCTCAAGCAGTTGCATCGGGCGGCCATTCAGGTGGCCAGCCTCGAAGACTTTAGGCACCTGTTAGATGCCGCCGAGTAGAGGCACTGCGTAAAGTCAGTTAATAGGAAATAACCCACCGCTGTCGAGGACAAATAGCCGAGTAGGAGAGGTTGCCACTCAAAAACCGGCCACAATCCCCCGCAGCCTCTCGGCATATTGCCCAAGTACCGCATCGGCCCGATCTCCACTGCCGCGCTTGTGGATCACTTCCACCGAGCAATACCCAGCAAATCCAGCCTCCGCGAGTAAACGCAGCGGCTCGGCGTGATCGAAAACGCCCGCGCCTAGCACATCGCTGACCTGCAACCTGCCATCGACGATCGTCCCGTCGTGGGCGTGTATGTGGCGCGTGTGCGCGCCCAGCATCTGGAAGCTCTCGGCTGGCTCTTCCAGCACCCGCTGCGTGTGCATAAAATCCCACAGAACCTGCAAATTCGGGTGCCCAGCCCGCTCGACAACCGCGCGCACCGGTGCCGAGCAGCACCAATCGTCGTGCGTTTCCAGCAACAACGTCACGCCGCGTTCAGCCGCCGCAGGCAACACCTGCGCAAAGCCTTCCACCACGTAATCGACGACCGCAGTCCACTCGCGGCTCCGGTCGCGCTGGCCGCCAAAAACCCGCACCAAACCACAGCCCAAATCAGCCGCTAGATCAATATACTTTTTCACGTCTTCTACGTGCCCGGCCCGCTCCGCCGCGTCGGGCGCAGCCATCCGCGCACCCGTAGCAATACAGCAAATTTCTAGCCCCTCGTCCTCCATCCGTCGGAGAACGTCCCGCCGCTCGTTGGCCGCAAGCGCAGCCTCAATGCCGCAGGCGTGATCCCACTCGACTCGCGGCTCAAACCCCTGATAGCCGTGCCGCTTCATGCCGGCGACGACCTCTTCCAAGGTCCAGTCTGGACACGCGCTGCTCATAGTCGCCAATTTGATCATAGTCCCTCTACTGTGATTAGTGTGATTGGTGTGATGGACAGGATGGAAGGGATTTTATTGTTTAATAACATCCCATGTCAAACACCCGCAATTGAGGCTCTCATGCAAATCGGCACCACCCTCACTCGCTTCATCATCGAAGAAGAGCGGCAACACCCCGAGGCCACCGGCGAATTCACCGGCCTGCTCACCGACCTGACCAGCGCGGCCAAAATCATCTCCCGCGACGTGAACAAGGCCGGCCTCGCCGAGGTAATGGGCATCACCGGCCGCACCAACGTTCACGGCGAAGAGGTGCAAAAACTCGACGAGTTCGCCAATGCGCTCATCATCCGCACCACCGATCACACGGGCCGGCTTGCGGGCATGGCTTCCGAAGAGATGGACGACATTTACCCCATCCCGGAAAAACACCCGCGCGGCAACTACATTCTCGTCTTCGATCCGGTTGACGGCTCGTCCAATATAGACGTGAACGTCTCCATCGGCACCATCTTCTCCATCTACCGCAAGAAAAGTACCGACGGCGTAACCCACAGCGACTTCCTCCGTTGCGGTCGCGAGCAAGTCTGCGCCGGCTACATCATCTACGGCTCCAGCACCATGCTGGTCTATACCACTGGCAGCGGCAGCCACGGCTTTACCCTCGACCCAAGTCTCGGCGAATTCCTACTCTCCCACGAGCACATCAAAATCCCCAGGAAAGGTCAGTACTACAGCGCCAACGAGGGCAATTATCCTAGGTGGGACGAGCCGGTGCGCCACTATGTCAAGCAGCTCAAGGAAGGTCCGCAATCCTACTCGGCGCGCTACATCGGCTCGCTCGTGGCCGACTTCCACCGCAACCTGCTCAAGGGTGGCATCTTCCTCTACCCCGGCGACAGCAAATCGCCCAACGGCAAGCTGCGGCTTTTGTACGAAGCCGCGCCCTTGGCCTTTGTCGTCGAACAAGCCGGCGGCGCGGCCTCCAACGGAACCCAGCCCATCATGGATTTGCAGGCAACCGAACTACACCAACGGACTCCGCTGTTTATCGGCAGTAGGGACGACGTGGCTACGCTGGAACAATTCGTGTGCGGCGAGCGGGAGTAAACAGGCGACAGCGAGAGCCGAGAGCGTAAAAATTGGTCGCTATAGACGGCGACCAACAGATTAGCCGGTCTTCAATACTAGCGAGGCGTGCAGCCGCTCTCGTCTTGCAGCTTGGTGCTGCGCGGTTCACAATCGATCACTCCACCACGGCAATCGAGCGCAACGGCACAGCAACGCAGTATTACCTGCTTCAGCTTGGAACGGCCTCGTTGCACGCGGGATTTCATACCGGAAGTGGAAAGACCGAGGCGAGCCGCCGCTTCTGTTTGATTGAGACCTGCTATGTCTGTGAGCAGCAACGCCTCCGCATAAGGCTCCGGCAGGTTGCGGATAACGGGCGTCAGACACGCGGCGATTTCTGCGGCGGCGTTGCTCGCATCGCCGGACGCACCGCCGTTCTGCTCGATTTCCGCGGCATATTGCGTCAACGCCCGTGCCTCCGCAGCACGGCGACGATGGTGATCAGCGATCGCGTTGGCAGCAACGCGGAACACCCAAGCGGCCGGCTCATCAGCAGCGGCGAGCCGATCCCGATGGCGGGCGAGCAGCAGCAGGATGTCGCCTACAACGTCTTCTACTGCGCCCGCTTCGACGCGGCGACCCACATAGGCGCGCAAGCTCGTCTGGAAATCCCGCCAACTGTCTTGGCCAAGGTAGGCTTGCGAATCAATCTGCTTCTCATTGCTCATGCGCAGCAGCTATCTTTTTCATCAGAATCGCGGGGGGAACAGGCACGCTCCGCTGGCTGGTCATCGACAATGCGATACCACTCCCAACGCAAGCCTTGCGGATCACTCGACCAGACTTTGTTCTGCGTCGCGTGGCAACAGGTTTCGTTCCGCTGCACTTCAGTCAAAATGCCCGCGTTCCGCAGTCGTTGCTCGGCGTCGCTCACCTCGGCTTCTGCAAATGCTTCGACGCCTAGATGGTTGAGGCGTTCTGCCGCCTCTCGATTCTCAAATAGCACCAACTTCAATGGCGGTCGATCGATGGCAAAGTTGGCATAACCGGGATGCCGCTTGTGCGGCTTGGCATTGAAAAGTTCACCGTAATAAGCGATGGCTTCATCCAAATCACTGACGTTCAGGGCCAATTGCAAACGCATAACTCGCTCCTTTCATTATCCTTTAACCAGTAAGACGCAAGCGACCAGAAAAGGACGCAAAAAATTCTGCTATACTGCAGCACGCCGATATACCCTTTCACCTGACTGCCGTCATAGCGCAGGAATATAACTCTTTGGTATTGCCAACAGGAGACACAGGAAATCAATTGTGAAAATCACCGCCATCAAACTCTCGGTTTTTGAGCTTCCAGCCACTACCCCGCTCTTCGATCTAGAGCAAGTTCCCTACGGCCATCGCACCCGCTGGCAGGCCCGCGGCCACCGCCGCGCCGAAGCCCCCATCCACGTGCTGCACGTGCTGACCGACGAAGGCTTGGAGGGCATCTGCACGGTCGGCGACGCCCGCTACCAGACCATGCGCCGCGAGGAGTTGGAAACCCTGCGCATCATGGCCGTCGGCCAAGACCCACTCGACCGCGAGCGGCTCGACGACAAGCTGCGCTGGGCTACCCGCTCGCTGTTTTCGCGCCCGGGCTGGCACGGGGCTTTTGACAATTGCCTCTGGGACATCGCCGGGCAAGCCGCCGGCCTCCCAGTTTGCGCCCTAATCGGTCGAACCCGCCCGCGCTGCCGGGCCTATTACAACTTCCCCTCCGGCAGTCTCGACGCTGCCATAGAAGGGGCAGACCAAGCACTTTCATCGGGCTTTGTCGCGCTCAAAGACCATTGGTCCGGCCCTCCCGACACCAATATCGCTTGGTCGCGCGCCATCCGCGATCACGTCGGCCCGGATGTCGATCTGTTGCACGACGCGGCCGGTAGCCCCTACACCCTGCGCGAAGCCCTGCGCGTTGGCCGCACGCTGGAGGAACTCAACTACGGCTGGTTCGAGGAGGCCATATCCGACCGCGATCTCCAGGGGTTGCAAACGCTGTGCGCCGAACTCGACATACCCGTCATGGCTCTTGAAACTCTGATGCACGACTACGAAATCTGCGCCGCTTGGATCCGCGCCGGGGCCACGGACCTCGTCCGCGCCAACGCCCGCCACGGCACCACAGCCACCCTCAAGCTCGCCGCTATGGCCGCGGCCCATCGCACCACTATTGAACTCAACGGTCCGGGCGGCCTTTTTGGCTTAGTCCACGCTCACCTAGTCTGCGCCCTGCAAAACACTACGTACTACGAGTATTTCCCCGGCGGCAGCCGCGACGAGATCGGCCGCGAGATCGGCCTACTCAATCCCCCGCTTCCCGTCGATGGCCACATCGCGCCGCCGACCGGCCCCGGCTGGGGAGCCGAGTGGGACCGGGCCTATTTCGCCAAAAAGCGTGTGGCCGAATGGTAAATCGCCATTGGTTGAAGATCGGAACTGCGTTCGCTAAGTTACGGGGCAGCCGTTCCTGTCATGCTGAGTAGGGGGCGGTTTCAAACCGCCCCCTACAATGCGTAACATCACACTCAGGAAGTAACCCACCGTGAACCTCAACGCCGTCCAAGTCCAATCCTACCGCGCCCAAGGCTACCTCGTCGTGCCGGAGGTATTCGCGCCCGACCAAGCCGAGACCATGATCGGCCACTACATGGAACTCCGCGCCCAAGGTCCTCACCCTGGCGACAGCGGAGGGACCGACGACCAGCCCGACGACCCCAACCACACTTATCCGCGCATGATCAACATGCACGACTGGGACCCTGCCAGCGCCACTTGGGCCACCCGCTCCGATTTGCTCGCCGCAGTCGAACAGCTCATCGACGACGAACCCGTCCTGCGCCAGACCATGCTCTACTTCAAGCCGCCCGGCGGCCGCGGCCAGGGCCTGCACCAAGACGAGCAGTACATCACCACCGATCCGCTAATCGGCCTGTGGATCGCCCTCGACCCGTCCGACGCTGCCGTGGGCCAAATGGTCGTCGTCCCCGGCTCACACGACCAGCTCCGGCCCGTTGAAGAAGCCGACACCCGCGTCTCTTTCACCCGCGCTCAAAGCCAGCTACCTCCCGAAGCCGCAATCGTCGGCCTCGACATGGCTCCGGGCGACGGCCTCTTCTTCGACGGCAAAACCATCCACGGCTCCTATCCCAACCAGACCGCCAACCGCTGGCGGCGCAGTTTTATCTGCCACTATATCGGCAAACGCGCCGAGCACTTCGAGCCGCCCCAGGGCTTTCACGTGGGGCACGTGTGAGACAACGCCATGGCCTTTGCTTTTTCCGACCAACACATCGACGAGTACCGCACTCAGGGCTACACGGTCTTTCGCCAACTCCTGCCTCCTTCCCTCGTCGCCGATCTACGCCGCGTCTGCGACGAGGCGCGAGACTTGGCCCGCCAACAGCGCGGCCCCCAAGCCCAGCGCTTGCAGCCGATGGCCGACTTCCCGCTCGACCAACAACCCTTTATCGACTATGTAGAACTCCCCGCGCTCAACGACGCACTCCACCGCCTGCTCGCGCCGGATTTCCGCGTCGGCGGGCCAGAGGTCATGGGCGTGCTCTTTGAGCCAGCCGAGTCGCCGTGGTGTACCCACTGGCATCGCGACTGGCGCGACAATATGCCCGGCTTGGAACTAGTGCGCTGGGATGAGCACTTTGCCGACGACCGCTACTTCAACCAAGTCAACTGCGCCCTGTACGCCGACTCGTGCACGTGGGTCGTCCCCGGCAGCCACCTGCGCCGCGATCTGCCGTGCGAAGCAGCGCGCTTCCCCGAGCGCCCCATCGCCAAGCCCGATCTCGAAGGACAATCCGCGACCGAACGCGAGTGGACCTGCCTCAGCTATGCACAGAGTATGCCCGGTGCCCGGCAGCTCTTCCTCGACGCCGGCGACTTCTGCCTCTACCGCAACACGCTATGGCACATCGGCAACTACGTGCCCTACGCCAAGAGGGCGACCCTGCACGACGCCGTCGATACCGATGAGTTCGCCGCGTGGCGCGACGAGACCGTGCGTATAGTCCAGGAGCGGCGGGCGGCGGGACACGGGATGGAGAACCCCAATGGCTAAAAACAGCCGCCTCGTGTATTCCTCTGATACCGGCCGCGTACAGCAGCCGAAAAAGCAAGCCGCCGCCCCCACCGGCGACGGCATCGCCCGCGTGCGCCGCGAAAAGAAGGGTCGCGGCGGCAAGACTGTGACCACGATCTCGGGCCTGCGGCTGTCCGCAGCCGAACTGAAGGCCCTCGCAGCCGAACTCAAGCGCAAATGCGGCAGCGGCGGATCGGTCGTCGATCGCGTAATAGAAATTCAGGGGGACAAAGTGGATGTCGTGCTTGCCGAACTAGCCAAGCGCGGCTATCAGGCCAAGCGCGCCGGTGGCTGATCACTCCAGTTCAAACACAAACGGCAGGCTGACCCACACTGGGACGGGGCGGTCGTTCTGCACAGCCGGCGAAAACTCCCAAGCCTTGGCGGCCTGTGCCACCGCGCGATGGAAGACCTGCGGCCCCTCAATGCGGTCAATGTGCTCGACCCGCCCCTTTCGACCCACCAACACCCGCACAAAGACCTTGCCCTCTACCAGTGCCTTCCGCGCACTGTCGGGATAGACCGGCAGAACTTTCTTAAGCACTTTCGGCGGCTGCTCTACCATCCACAACTCCGCGGCTTCTACTTCCTCTTCTAAAGGGAATTCGGTCACCACTACGGGCGGAGGCAGCTTATGCTCGCGCACGGGTCGCGTCCGCACGTATGCCACCGGCTCGACGCGCCGGACCGGCGGCGGCGGCAAAGGCAGGCGCATCTCGGTCTCAGGAACGAGTTCTATCTCGATAGTCACAGGCCGCTGTACGGGTCTCCTCGCATCGAACGCAATCTGCGGATCAATCGCCACCACCGCAGCGAGCAACAAGACCGCAAACCCCGCCGAAGCGCACAGATCCCGCGCATAGGTGCGCTTGATATCTGCATCTTTGCTCTTCAGCCGGATCATGCTGGCCTCGGCATCAATTAGAGGGTGGGATTTGCTTGCCTTGCGGATCCTGTTCGTCGCTGATTTGCGCGTCCAATTCGGCGGCCAGTTCGCCGCCGATAAAGTGCTCAATCGCGTCGGCTGGGTCGTGTACGTGGTCTTCGGGCAGGCCCAGATGGCTCATATAGGTCTCCCAAAGCCGGTGATGGCGCAATAACCGCAGCGCGACTTGTTGGCCCTTTGCAGACAAGCCGACCACGCCATTCGCCTGTACCAGCAGTTGCCGCCGCCGCAGACCGCCAAACGCCAGTTGCGCCAACGGACTCCAAACAGCCGCGGTCGCTACCAACTCGGCGGGCCGCAGCCCAGTGCGCTCGACCTCCTTTTCCTCGCGCCGCACCAGCGCGAGCAGCATGTGATCTTGCGCTACTTGCAGCGACAGCCGCACGCGCTGATAGACGCGCGCCAGCACACCCTGATTGGGCGAAAAAAGCAGGGAAAAGAGAAAGATTCCGCCAATGACCACCACCATGGCCCCGGCGATAGAACTATTCCAGAAGCTGGCCAAAAAGTAACCTGCCACAGCCGAGACTATCCCAAAGAACACGGCCAACCCTATTACCGCGATAAGCCGGTCGCTCCACAGGTAAGCGGCTGCTCCAGGCACGATCAGCATGGCCACGACCAAGATCGCACCCACGGATTCAAACGACGCCACCGTCGTCAGCGCGACCAAACCCATCAAGAGATAGTGCATCAGCGTGGCGTTGATCCCCACCGACATGGCCAAGGCTGGGTCGAACGCGGAAATTTTGAATTCCTTGTACAAGAGCGCGATCACCGTCAGGTTGATCGCCAGCATCGCGCCCAATATCCACACCGGCCGCGGCCCCAGCGATTGGTCTCCCCACAGTAGCAGATCCCACGGAGTATAGGCGATCTCGCCGTAGAGCACGCACTCTTGATCGAGATCCACCTGACCGGCATACGCGGTAATGATCACCACGCCCAGCGCAAAAAGCGCAGTGAACACAATGCCAATGGCCGCGTCCTCTTGCACGCGCCACCGCCGGTGAAATGCCTCGACCAACAGCGCAGTTAGCAAGCCGAAGGCGGCTGCGCCCAAAAACATCGGCAGCACCGCGCGGCTACCCGACAGCAGGAAGGCTACGGCGATTCCCGGCAGCACGGCGTGGCTCAAAGCGTCGCCTAGCAGCGACATCTTGCGCAGCACCAAGAAGGTGCCCAACAGGGCGCAGGACGCAGTGACCAACACGCCGGTGAGTACGATCCAGAAAGCGCCTTCGATCATTCGCGTCCTCCCCGGCGGTAGTGGCTGCCGGTGCCGTGGATATTGACGATCCGGGCCGGGTCCAGCCCTTGCTCGCGCTGGAGGATGTCCTCTAACTCGGCGATGATTTCCGGCGTCAGCAAGTGCTCGACTTCGTCGGCGGGCCGATCCACGTGATCGGCGTCGAGTATGGCTCGATAGTACAAATAGTGCTCCCACAGGCGGTGCGATTTTACTACGAACAGCCCTTCCTCCGCTCCTGGGTCCGTCAGGGCGAAACGCCCATCCTGACTAGAGACTAACCCCTTTGCGGCGAGCCGCCGCCCGAGGCGTTTGACCCGGTCCGGCGACAGGCCCATCTCAATGGCCAACTCCTCCACGGCCAAGGAACGACTCGTCCCCAGCTTTTCTTGTAGCTCGACGCAGGCGCGCAAAAAGTGCTGCTGGCTCTCGCGGCGGCTGTTGTGCCGCTGCCTGCGCCACCGCGCCAACACCCCTCGCTGGGGCGCAAAAAGAGCCGACACCACAAAGCACAAGGTGGCGATGAGCACCATCACCGGGCCAGTGGGTATCCGCGGCACCAAGGAACTGATGAAGGTGCCGACGACCCCAGACAAGCCCCCGAAAGCAGCGGCGAGCAGCACCATCTTGTGCAGGTGCTCGGTCCAAAAGCGCGCCGCCACAGCCGGCGTGATGAGCATGGCCGCAATCAGCACCACGCCTACGGCCTGCAAGCCCACGATCACCGTCAGCGCGATTAGCCCCATCAGCAAGGCGTCGATCCAGCGGGCCGAGTACCCAAGCGTCTGCAAAAAGTCTGCGTCGAAAATCAGCGCCTTGAACTCCTTAAAAAACAAGGCCACCGCGAGGATGATGAAGCCCGCCAGCACGCTCATGACGCGCAGGTCGTCGTCCACCAGCGAGGCCGCCTGCCCAAAGAGGAACTTGTCCAAACCGCTCTGATTGCCCGAGCCGACCCGCTGGACGTGGGTCAATAGCACGATCCCCACGCCAAAAAATACCGACAGCACAATGCCGATCGCCGAATCCGCCTTGACGCGGGTATAGTTGATGATGAACTGCATCACCAACACGCCGAGCACCCCGGAAATCGCCGCACCCGTCAGCAGCACCGGCAGGGCCTTGCTCCCCGTCCACAAATAGGCCAACGCCACTCCGGGCAGGGCCGCGTGTGCCAGCGCGTCGCCGACGAGGCTTCGCCGTCGCAACACCGCAAACGACCCCAGCAACCCACCGGTCGCGCCGATCAGCAAGGAGCCGAAGAGCACGAAGCGCACGTTGGCGTCGGCTAGGCTCAAGAAGCGCAGGGCGTTTTCGACTAGCATCGTCAGCCCTCGCGCCGCTGCTCGGCCATGGCTTGGGCGGCCTGCGACAGCACGGTCAGCCGACCCCCATAGGTCTTTTGCAGGTTGTCGTCAGTAAAGACCTCGCGGGTGGGGCCGGACGCCACGACTCGCATGTTGAGCATGATGACCCAATCGAAGTATTCGGTTACGGTCTGCAAGTCGTGGTGTACGACCAAGATGGTTTTTCCCTGCTCGCGCAAGGCGACCAAACTGGCGATGATTGCGCGCTCGGTCGCCGCATCCACGCCGGCAAGCGGCTCATCCATGATGTAGATGCGGGCCTCTTGAGCCAAGGCGCGGGCGAGAAAGACCCGCTGCTGCTGGCCGCCCGATAGCTGGCTGATCTGCCGCTCGGCAAAGGCGGTCATGCCCACCTCGTCGAGGGCCGCCCAAGCCAAGCGACGATCTTCCTTGCTCGGCCGCCGCATCCATCCCACGTGGCCGTAGCGGCCCATCAGCACCACGTCGAGCGCGCTGACCGGGAAGTCCCAATCCACGGACTCGCGCTGCGGCACATAGCCGATGATCTTGCGCATCTGGCTGTAGTCCTCGCCGTAGATCTTGACCCATCCCGACGCCTTGGGCACGAGGTCCATAATGGCCTTGATCATGGTGCTTTTGCCCGAGCCGTTGGGGCCGATGATGCCCACGAGCTGTCCTTCGGGTACATCGAGATCCACGTCCCACAGTACCGGCTTCTTGTGGTAGGCAATGGTCATATCGTGGATCTGGATGGGATGGAGACTATTCACCGCAAGGCTCCCACAATGGTGTTGACGTTGCTTTCAACCATGCCCACGTACGTGTCGGCACCACTGTCGGCAGCTCCCATCGCATCCGAGTATAGGGTGCCGCCTATTTCCACTTGGAAGCCGCGGTCCAAGCACCCTTCGCGCACGGCCTCAATCGAGCGCACGGGCACACTGCTCTCGACGAAGATGGCCTTGACTTGGCGCTCGACGATCAAATCGACTAGCTGGGTGACGTCGTTGACCCCGTAGTCGGCTACCGTGGAAATGCCTTGCAGGCCGATGACCTCCACTCCGTAGGCCCGGCCGAAGTAGCCAAAGGCGTCGTGAGCCGTAATCAGCACTCGGCTGGCCTCCGGCAGCAGCTCGACCTGCTCGACGACCCATTGGTCCAGCGCGTCAAGGCGCTCCTGGTAGCGCGCGCCGTTCTGGCGATAGACCGACGCCCCGTCCGGGTCTATTGTGCTCAGACGAGCCACGACCGGCTCAATCGTCTGCGCCCACAGCGACACGTCGAACCATATATGGGGATCGAAGTTGCCTTCAAATTCTGGCGGGCGCAGCAAGCGCTCTTCTGGTATTTGCTCAGCCACGGCCAACACCTGCTTGCTGCGGGCCATTTTGGCGAAGATGTCTTCCATTTTGCCTTCGAGAAAAAGGCCGTTGAAGAGAATCAAATCCGCAGCCGTCAGCTTGGCCAAATCGCCTTGCGATGCCTTGTAGTAATGCGGATCGACGCCCGGGCCCATCATCCCGACCACTGCGATGCGGTCGCCGCCGATATTGCGGGCGAGGTCGGCTACCATTCCGGTGGTACACACCACCTCGATCCGCCCGTCGTCGCGCTCGGGAGCATCGCAACCCAAAGCGCACAACAAAATGAAAATCCAGAGCATAGCCCTTTACTTATCTAGTTTAGTTGACATGCAAAAATAAACTACCCCGCCGCAAGCAGCGGGGTATTAGCGGGAACTACTTGACGGCCTACGCCGCAAGCGGCGGGGTATTAGACCCGAATGAGAAATAAAAATTTAGTTATGGCTAAAAAATTGTCAAGGTTATTGCTAAATCTGATTTTGGCCTTATCTTAAAAACAGAGCGCGTAACCTTGGAGGTACGGGGATTGCTAACTCAGGCTATTGAGGATTATCTCAAGACGATTTACAAATTGCAGCACAGCGACGAGCACGGTGGGCGCGTCACCACCTCGGTGATTGCCAGCCGCATGGAAGTGGCTGCGGCCTCAGCGACAAACATGATCAAGAAGCTCGCCGAGCTGAACCTGCTCATCTACACGCCGTACCACGGGGTCGAGCTAACGGCCAGCGGCGAGAAGATCGCCTTGGAGACCATCCGCCATCACCGCTTGATCGAGCTGTATCTCAGCCAAGCGTTGGGCTATTCCTGGGACCAAATCGACGCCGAGGCCGATCGCCTAGAGCACGCCATCTCCGAGGAATTTGAAGACCGCATCGACGAAGCCTTGGGCTATCCTACCGTTGGTGCCCACGGCGAGCCGATCCCCACCAAGCAAGGCCAGATAGACCACCCGAAGTACCGCCGTCTCTCCGAGCTAAAAGACGGCCAATCTGCCGTCATCCGCCGAGTCAGCGACCGCAATCCTCAGATGCTGCGCTATATGGAAAATTTGCAATTGCGCCTGGGCACCCGGGTCGAAGTCACTGCCAAGGCACCCTTTAACGGCCCACTGCAATTGAAGATTGACGCCTCTAAGGAGGTGTCGCTAGGGTTGGAAGTGGCCAGTAGTATCTTCGTCGAGACCGACTAATTTTATTTGTGGCTTCCGGTGTGGCCATTGGAGGACGCCAAGCGATGGAGCTTGCCCTCCGCCTCCAGCAGGGGGATCATTTGCTCAAAGTACTCGCAGAGCGCGTGTAAGCGGCCATTTTCAGTCGTCATTTCCAGCAGTTGTTGCCTAACCTCTAAGTCGAGGCCCGTCACTTGGGCGATCTGAAAGGCGTTTTGCAGAGACCCTACTTCAGCGCGCATACCGGTCACTTCCGCAAGTTGCCCCACCAACTTCTCTAGCGCCGCAACAGCCTTAGCCAAAAGCACTGGGTCCGTCGGCTCCTCGGCGTCATCTACGTACTCTACCCACGCCTCTAAATAGGGCTTGTCCTCGGCGACGCGAGCGATGCGAAAGCGCCGCCCGCCGCGGCCGATGATGTTGAGTCGGCCATCGTCAAACTCGTCGAGCACTTTAGCCAACAGCATCGCGCAGCCCACCTCGCCCTGCACCTCGCGGTCCTCCCCCAGAATCATGCCAATGGGCAAGATCTCGCCGCGCTCGTCAGCCGCCCTCACATCCGCGAGCATCTGCTTGTAGCGCGGCTCAAATATGTGTAGGGGCACAATTTGGTCGGGGAAAACGACCACTGGCAGAGGAAAGAGTGGAATAGGATTGCGATCTAGCATGGGCGTGTCGTGTTGGGTTGGTGGATAAGAGCAAATTAAACCGCCGATACTGGCGAGGGCAAGCGGCGTAGGCTACTGCGGCGCGGTGGCACGGTTGACATTGCTCTAGCAGTGCAACTCATTAAGGAGTGCCTCAAAACCGGAACTTGGCTATGGCGCGCCGCCGCAAGAGAAATGTCCGCAGCGAGATCGAGCGAGCCCACAACCGCGCCAATCTCAGAAGCCACATCCGCGCCCTTGGCCTCCAATCCGAGGACGAGTACCGGACTTGGTGCCGCAAGCGCGGTTTGGGCGATGGACTTCACAAGAGCAATCGCCAGATCCAAAAGGAGCGCCAACTCGCCCGCCGCCAACAGGGCGAGGCCGTGCTCACCCGCACCCGCCAGCAAACGCGCAGCCCGGCCAACACCATCCGCCAACTCTACGACCGCACGCTCCCTAAGGGGCGGCTCGGGGCCGACTACCTCTACAAGATCCGCGGCCTTTTCAACGCCTTTTCCTACGGCCCAACGCGCCGCGCGTTTCTCGACATTCTGCTCCAAGCTGCGCGCCGCGCCGACTTGTTTCGCCTCGACCCCGTCATCCCCGCTTTCGGTGCCCACCCGGATAACAACTTCATCGATGGCCTAGCCGCCTTGGCCCGCCATTCAGAAGACTGGGTGCGCCCTGTGGCCGAGTGGGTGCCACCGAGCCACAATCCCCGCAAGCAGTTTCACCACCTCGCCTGCCACCTGCTGGCCCGCTACGACGTGCCCACTTTTATGGACGCGGCCTTTTTCACTTCGCAGATGCCAGAGGCAGGCTTGCATCAGGCGTGGTTCAAACACATCGGCTCGGGACAGAACATCCGCACCGCGGACCTCCCCGTCACCTTGAGCAAGAAGTCGGCCCACTGTTTCCTCGCCGCCCCCGACGACCTCTCCATCGCCCATGCCCTGCGCTGGGGTCAGGTCTTGGGTCAAGGTGGAAGTCCGGCGCTGGCGCGGGCGGTGATTGCCACCCGGATGGGCCAGTCGTTTGAAAACGAGGACTTCTGGTCCACCGCGATCCTGTTTTTTGCCAACAATCCCATGCTCGACCCAGCCCACGTCGGCCCCATCGTCGATTTTATCCACGATCAGAAATACGTGCCGCAGCAAATCGCCCGGCCCGGCGGTGGCTTCGAGCAAAGGCCGCCGGCGCAGCCGAACTTTTCGCTGAAGAGCCGCAGCATTCCCAAACTGTTGCGCCAAGTTGACGAGTGGCACGAAGCCCTGGCGCGGCAGGTGCTGCTACCCGATGCAGAAGCTGAGCCGGACAGAGTTGGCGGCAAAAAGGTGCGCGTCCGGCACATGTCTTGGGGATCTTCGAGCATCCGCGAATTCGAGATGAAGCAGGAGGATAAGCAACTCGGCGAAACCCTCACCTGGAGCGTAAAGGAGCTGCTCTCCAACCGCGAACTGGGGGCCGAGGGCCGCGAAATGGGCCACTGCGTCTATACCTACGCCAAGAGCTGCCGCAATGGCAGTACCTCGATCTGGTCCCTCGGCGTAGAAGACGGCAAAGGCCGCCGCCACCGCGTCCTCACCATCGCCGTCGATCCGCGCAGCCGCACCATCACCCAGATTCGCGGCCGCTTTAACGCCCTGCCCAACGCCAAAAACAAAAAGAACTTAGAGCGCGCTTACCAGAAGATGCTGCTTCGCTCGCACAACGTGCTCGGACAGTGGATGAGCCGCGAATTCATCAGCAAGCGCTGCTGATGTCGTAGATGATAGGCGAAAGGATAGTTGAATTATGAAAGTTTTTATCAGCCATGCATACACAGATGAGCCGTTTGTCAGGAAGGTTGCGACTGGCTTAGAAAAGGTCGGTCTTGAGGTATGGGATGCCACCCGCGAAATCCTGCCCGGGGACAACTGGGCCGACAAAGTAGCACGGGCATTGAAAGAATCAGAGGCCATGGTGGTCCTTCTCACTCCAGATGCTCTGCGTTCAAGTTGGGTACATTGGGAAATCCAGTATGCTCTCGGCGAGCAGAGCTACCGCAATCGTCTGATCCCCGTCCTTGTAGGCAACCCAGAGGAGCTACCTAAAGAAGATGTTCCATGGATTCTTCGGCGTTTACAAATGATCAATATGGGCGAATACGACAAGGAAGAAGAAGGAATTGACCAGATAGCACAGACACTTCTACAGGCCGCTTAACGACCTCGCCTCCTACATCTGTATCAATCCTCTGAATTATGCTGCCAAAGGAAATTTTTCTCTCGCATTCTGACCGCGATCGGCAGTTCGTGAAGGACTTGGTCGCCATGATGCGGCGACATGGCCTTCCTGTCTGGTACAGTCGAACCAATATACTTGGAGGACAGCAATGGCATGACGAAATTGGGGAGGCACTTCGCCGCTGTGATTGGTTTGTGCTTGTCTTATCGCCGAGTGCTGTGGAATCTGCATGGGTAAAGAGAGAGCTGATGTTTTCTCTTAATCAGAACCGCTTTGAAAACGAAATTATCCCCCTTTTGTACCAACCCTGTGACTACGAGCGACTTTCTTGGACGCTGCATTCCTTTCAGATGATTGATTTTACGCAAACGTTTGAACAGGGGTGTCGCGCCCTTCTGCGTGTGTGGGGTTTGGGATATCAAGCAGCGTAATTTCCGAGTTTGGCGAGAGCTTCAATTGTTTGTGGAGAGAAATTACCCATCGCACCTTTCTCTCAGAAACTCGCCGTAGCATGGCCGCATGGCGTCAATAGCCTCCCTGCACCTATTGCAAGCATTCGAGTATCGCAAATGAGCTTGGCTCTGATATCAGCTTCCCTGAAGTCCATTTGTGCTGCGCCCATTCTACACTATCTTGCTCTCGCATGGAAAACACCTACTTCGTCCCAGCCGACGCCGAGCACGTCCAAAAAGAAAAAAACAAAGCCAAGGAGCTGCGCCGCTCCCAGTGGTGGAAGCGCAGACGGGCCGCTGGCCAGTGCCACTACTGCCAGCAGTCGTTTGCGCCCGATGAGCTAACCATGGATCACGTGGTGCCGCTCATCCGCGGCGGCCGCACCACCAAGTCCAACGTGGTGCCTTGCTGCAAACACTGCAACAGCCAAAAGCAGCACCTACTCCCCGTCGAATGGGCGGCCTATCTAGAGCGGATGTGCGACGAAGGCTAGTGATAGCCCACAATGTCGGCTATAGCCGCAGCCACTTCTTCTGCCACTTCCTTAGGCACCCGCGGATTAAACGGACCGCCCTCGCCGCCATCCACATCGCTGAACCCCCCCAAGTGCATAGCTTCAACCACGGCCGAATAGTTATACATGCGGCCGTTGCGGAAGCGAATCTCCTCTAGGGCCGCAAGCTGATTTTCAATCTGCTGCGAGGTCGCAAAATCGCCTCGACGCTGGGCGTTGTTGATCTCGTCTGAAGCGCGGGCAAAGGCCACGTTGATCCCCGACGTATGCCCCTTGGTGCCGCGCTCGGCTGGCCCGGTCGAACGGTCCCCCACACCCCAAATCACCAGCGCAGCCCCTTCTTCCACGCCCGCGACAATCGGCTCAACATCATCGACCGTGGTGCCGATCTTCAGCCCCACGAAGTGCTCGGACTCGTTCATCAGCCGCACGGCTATCTCGCGCTCGGCTTGGTTGCGCAGGTAGTAGAGCAACTTGGCCCCACACGAACTTCCCAACCGCTCGGCAAAATCCATGTAGTACGCGAAAATGCCCTCTGGACTGGCCACGCCCGTAAGCGGCATGACAAGATAGACATCCGGCGGATATTCGAGCGCGGCCTCCCGCTCGATCAACCGCTCGGCATCCCCAACCGGATTGGGAGCAATCCCGGACATCAGCACCCCGCGTCCTCCCATCTGCTCGCCGGTAAAGCCCAGCAGCCGCACTTGCTCGTCCGCGCTAATGTGGTGGATCAAGCTAGTGCCGGCGATGCCGATCACCCGGGGCCGGTCGCCGTCCAAGTGATTGTTCTCCATCAAGTAGTTGATGTTCTTGGTGTGGGCCTCGTAGTCGATTTGCCCGCCGCGAAAAGGGACCACCGGGATGGAGGTAACTGAGTTTAGCGCGGCGAGTAGGTCTTCTTTTTGCAATGGCATGTTTAACCTCAACTGTGTTAAGTGGCAGTGAATTTAACGCTCGGGTGCGAAGCGGCGCATGTCGCGCCCCGGAGTTCCCTCAGCGATCCAGCGGGCGACGATCTGGCCGGTAATTGGGCCCAGCAAGACGCCGTTTTTGTAGTGCCCAGAGGCTACAAAAACGCGCGGCGCATCCGTCAGCGGACCGATGAGCGGACGCCCGCCTCGGGGCTTGGGCCGCAGACCGGCCTGCTGGCGCGACAGCGGCAAGCACTTCCCCAGCGCGGAACTCACCTCCGAGGCGAATTGCGCAGCGGCCGCGGGGGTTGTTCCCAGTCGAAAGCCGACCTCCTCCGATGTCGCTCCCACGATCGTTTCGCCACCGTCTGGAATGAAGTGGCGTCCGTTTATCCTCACTAGGTGACGCAGCGGGGCACCGGCAAAACGCGCTTGTTGGCCCCGTACCGGGCGCAGTGCGACTTGGGCACCAAGCTGCGCCGCCAAGCCGCCGGTCCACGCCCCAGCCGCCAACACCGCAAAGTCGGCGCGGTGAATTTCGCGACTGGTGGCAACCTCGACGATCTCACCTACTTGGGCAATGCGCCAGACGCGCTCGTCCCAAGCAGCAGATGCGCCCTGCCGTACGGCCGCCGCCCAAAGCGCCGCGCCCAACTTGAGGGGATCCACCCGATGATCGTCGGCAAAATACAGCCCCTCGCCGCCGCCGTCCAACCCTGGCTCCGCATCGCGCAGGGCTTGCTCGTCGAGCCGTTCGACCCGACAGCCGCGCTCGCGATTGAAGCGCCATACCTCCTCTAGCTGGGCTGGGTCGGCAAAAAGATCGATGCCGCCGAGGGGACGCCAACCCACGTCTGCACCCAAGTCTTCGGCTAGGTCGCGGGCGAGCCGGGCGTGCAGAGCGTGGCCGTCGCGGAAAAGCTGGGCGTAGGGATTGTCGCCGCCGTTGCAGTGGGTGAGGACGCCCAAAGAGGCCCGGCTCGTGGGCGAGCCTGCGGGGATCCCCTCGTCGAGCAGGACGACCTTCGCGCCTTGCCGAGCGAGGAAATAGGCCATCGAGCGACCGATGATACCGGCCCCGACCACCAACACGCGCGCACCCGCTAGGGTCATCCTGCGTCCATCTGCGTCTATCTGCGGATCATTTCCACCAACACACGCGCCCGCCAAGCCCATCTAGCGACCGACAATCGGCGGCAGGTTGGTCGCCGGGCAGGCGCGGGGGCCTTGGACTGGATAGCCCATATCCGCGAGGACGCAGTTGATTTGGGCCTCTAGCTTAATCAGGTACTCCTGCTCGGACGCGCTGCTCGACGCACGCGCTGGGCCTACGTCAAAGCCACGAGCCGCCACGCCGGTCTTAAAGCCCTCTGGGAAGTTGACCCCAAGGAGCATCAAGTTGATGAGATCGAGGATGCGGTATTGCAGTTCGCGGGCCCGCTCGATGTCGCCGCTTTTGGCCTTTTCATACAGCTCGACGATCACCTCTGGGACAATGCCCGAGGTGGCAATGGTGCCCCCACTGGCTCCCATGAGCACTGAGGGAAACACGAGCTCCTCGCAACCAGTCATCACCACATAGTCGGGGCGCTGTTGGCGCAGGCGATTCATGGTGTTGAGCAGCCACGGCAGGTCGCGGCTGGAGTCCTTGATGCCGAAGATCCGATCGTAGGGCAAGAGCCGCTCCAGCAAATCTATCGACAGCTCTTGGGTAAATCGCGGGATATTGCACAGTAGGATATCCAGTGGCGACTCTTCGGCGATTTCGGCGAAGTACTCAAAGAGGCTCTCGGTGGAAATCTCGTAGTAATAGGGAGGCATCAGCGCAATGGCATCCACGCCGAGCGAGGCGTAGTATTCGGCCATCTTGAGCACATCGCGCAAGTTGGCCTCGCTGGCTCCGGCCAGGACGGGTACGCGTCCCTTGTTGACCTCGCAGACCAATCGCACCACGTCTTGGCGTTCCTCCTGCGACAGGCGCGCGAACTCGCCTGTGCTGCCGTTGGGGTACAGCCCGTGGACTCCAGCCTCGATCAGCCAGTTGATATAGCGCTCCATCTCGGCGTGGTTGATCCTGTTCTGGCTGTCCAAAAGGACGATATTGGGGCAGAAGATGCCAGCAAATGCTTGGCGTCCGGCGGCGCGAGGAACCGCTGGCGTCGGTGCTGGTGCCAGTGTTGTCGTTGGGGGAGCTTGGCTGCTGGCTTCCCGGCGCACGATCTCAACGCCTTGGGCATGCAACAAGTCTTGCGCCGACGGCGTCAGCTTGGCCCCCGGGCCGATCTCGACCTGCCGCTCGCCAGCTAGGCGGCCCTCCAAGGTCTGCGCGGTAATTACTGCATCGTCAATCCGAACCATTTTTCGCGTCCTCGCTAAACGTGCGGCAGGCGGCCTTCAAGGCCGCTGTAGGGCTGTGGGATTGCGTAGGCCGAGACTAGGTCTCCGTGTTCAACGGCCTCCTCCCGACCCGCATCTATGGCGACCTGCACGGCACCGACATCGCCGCGCACGACGGCGGCCGTCAAGTAATACCCCACCTTATAGGCTCCCTCGTATTCGACGGCCGCGGCCTTGAGCATCCGATCGACAGTCCGCACCAAGGCCACGGTGCTGCGCGTCTCAATCAGCCCCATAGCTTGTCGTGCCCCCGAACCAAGGCCCTCGGTCGCGGTGGCAAAGCGGGCGACTAGCGCGGGATCGGGTCTAGAAACTATAGCTGAGGCGTCGAGTTGCCCCAAGGCCGTGGCGGCCTCGGCACCAACGTGCACCGCAGCCTGCACATCGTCGAGATGGCCGGTGGCCAGCGCGGCAATCCGCCCGCCGCTACCAATGCTCAAGCGCTCGATTTGCACATCCGCGGCCTTGAGCATAGCGTCGGCGCTGCCCACGATCGCGGCGTAACCAATGGTCTCTATGAGGCCCAAGGCACCCGTGGAGCGCGGCTCGACCGCTGGCGCGGGCGACAGCAGAGGGCCTAGCCCCTTGCTGGGCTGCGGCAAAACGAGCGTCGCGTACACAGTGCCGATTCGCTCGGCTGCTTGCCGACCGACTTCTAGCGCCGTCTGCACGGCCGCTACATCGCCAAAGATCGGCGCGTGACACAGCGCGCCGCCGATGAAGGCCCAACCCCCTAGCTCCACTTGGGCGGCCTTGAGCATGGCATCGGCACCGGCCACTAGCGGCGTCAGGCCCTGCGTCTCCAACAAGCCAATCGCCCGCGGCTGGACCTGTTCGGCACCGAGGCCGGTTGCGTGGGGCATGGCGTCGGTGGCGCGCGCATCCGGTCGCGGCACCACTTGCGCGCCAATCAGTTCGCCAGTGCGGTTCGCCTCGACCTCACCGACGCGAATGGCCGCTTCTACGTCAGCTACTTGGCCGGAGATTACCGCGGTGAGCCAACCCGAGCCAATGCCGTGCCGGCCACAGAGTTGCACCTCAGCGGCCTTGAGCATGGCGTCGGTAGAAGCCATTAGCGACGCCATGCCGCGCGTCTCCAGTATGCCGATCGCTCCGCTAGACACCGCCTCCTCCCATCGGCATGGCGTATGCGGCCAAGACTTCTGGCCTCGGTTGCGGGATCAGCGTCGTGCCCAGCAAGTGCTCGCAGTCCGCAAGCAGTTTTTGCGCGACGGCTATGGCTTCGTTGACGGCCCCTACGTCTCCCAAGACCAACGAACACACCACGCGGTCGTGGACCGTCAGCACGTTGATTACCTCGACGGGAGCCGTCTTGACCATCTGATCGTTGGTGTGAATGTGAACCCCGTAGCCGCGCGTCTCGACCAACCCCAAAGCACCAGCGGGAAAGTCGCTGTCGGACCGGACCGGAAAGTCGACGAATTGGTGGCAAGCAGCAGCGGGTTGGAGTAGGGGC
The DNA here is from genome assembly GCA_965116675.1 of Candidatus Latescibacterota bacterium. Lineage (GTDB taxonomy): Bacteria > Latescibacterota > UBA2968 > UBA8231 > UBA8231. The sequence goes on along the minus strand of OZ220721.1, from coordinate 2,391,152 downwards.
GCGGCCACTACGTGTTCTATCACGCTGCGGGCTGCTTCTTCGCCGCTTCGCAGCGCGGCGGCTACATCGCTGATCGATCCAGTGAAAAAGGCCGTGGTATAGCCGCCGATTGACGACCAACCTGCGAGCTGCACGTCCGCGGCCTTGCAGGCCGCATCCGCACCCACAATGGCAGCGGCCACGCCCTGCACCTCGATCATGCCAACTGCCGGGTCGCCCGCCATAGCTTAGTCTGCAAGCCGGTGAATTACCAGCTCGGTGATTTGTTCAACTAAGGCTTCTGGATCGGTGGCTTGGCCCTGCTCGATTTGTTGCAAAAGCGTCTTGTAGCGGTTGCAACCCTCGCAACTCGCCTCGGGATCTCCCGCCTGCTTGCGCTGGTGGACGGCGCAATCGCTGCAACGCGCTGGCTCGACGTACCCCGAGCCGAATTCCTCGTGCTCGCAGCCGCAGGCGCGGTCGGGGTGCTCGCACCGACCCGCATCCGCAACGGCCTCGACAGCCGCAACGGTCTCGCCACGACTTAGCTGCAAGCGGTGCTGGCGGATGTAGTCCCAAGCCGTCGGCGTCAAGATGGCGCTGGGGGACACGCTCAGCGTCCGCTCGCCCTTGTGCTCGCGTCCGAGCAAATCGCCGGTTACTACCGGGGCGTCAATGTGCAAAGCCTTGGCCACCTAGCTAACCAAGTTGATCTGTCAGTCCCTCAGTCGGACGGGGAATCACGTGGACGCTGCGCAGTTCGCCGATGCGCTGGGCAGCTTGCGCCCCTGCATCTACGGCTGCTTTGACTGCGGCTACGTCGCCTTCGACTAGCACGGCGATTAGGCCACTGCCCACGCGCTTTTGGCCCGCATAGCTCACGTCCGCGGTCTTCAACATGGCGTCGAGGGCTTCGACGACGCAGACCAAACCGCGGGTCTCGACCATGCCCAATGCTTTCATTATTTTTCTCCTCTACAAGTACAGCGCGATGAGATCGTCGTGGGGGCGGGGGATCACGTGTTGCGACACGAGTTCGCCTACGCGCTCGGCCGCCTCGGCACCGGCGCTGACCGAAGCCTGCACCGAGCCGACGTCGCCACTGACCATAACGGTAATGTACCCGCCACCGATGTCCTGCAGCTTGACGACCTCCACATCCGCGGCCTTGCTCATGGCGTCGGCTGCTTCGATCACGCCGATGGATCCCTTCGTCTCAATGAGACCCAAGGCGCGGACGCGGCCATCGCTGTCGCCGCTGTCGCCGCGCTCGGGTACGACGGTCGTCAATTCGCTGTGCGGGCGGGGAATCACGTGGACCGAATGCACCTCCCCGACTTTGGCCGCCGCGGCCGAGCCAGCATCCACGGCCGACTTGACGGCCGCCACATCCCCTGAGCAAAACACAGTCACCAAGCCAGAGCCGACTCGGTCCCAGCCCAAAAGCTGGACGCTAGCGGCCTTGGCCATGGCGTCGCCAGCCTCGACGACCCCGACCAACCCCACGGTTTCTACCATGCCTATTGCATCCGACATCCCTTACCTCCTGAAGTAATTGTGCGGATTTTTGCGTTCAACGCTCCAAATATACCTTGCGGGCATGTACCAAATCAATTGCATTGCCCTCGTCTGTATCGATGTGAGCTTCTAGGCGCTCGCGCTCGCTGACGCGGCAGATCAGCCCTTCCAGCACTCCGCCCTGATCGCCTTCTACTACCAGCCGCAGCAAGTCCCCTGGACCAACTCCGTAGTACGCGGCTTCTTCCGGGTTCAAATGCACGTGGCGGGCGGCCCGAATCACCCCGTGATCCAATTCCAGCCCTCCAGCCGGCCCCACCAAGTAGCATCCCGGCGTCCCCTCGATGTTGCCGCTGAGCCGCACCGGCGCGTCAATGCCCAAATAGCGGGCGTCCGTAAAAGCCAACTCCACTTGGTTGTAATCGCGCAATGGGCCGAGGATGCGGACATTGGGAATCACCTGCTTGCGCGGGCCGAAAACCGACACCGTTTGCTCGGCGGCAAAAGCACCCTCCTGGTACAGGGCCTTCTGCACGGTGAGCTCGGCACCCGCGCCAAAGAGCGCGTCCAGCGCCTCTTGGTTGAGGTGGACGTGGCGGGCGGACATATTGACGACTAGCCTCGGGGCTGGAGGTGCCTGCTCTAGCTGAGCGTCGGGCAGGTGATCGTACACCACCCGACGCACCAGCGCCTCAATCTGCTTGCGGTCCAATCCAGCCGCTGGTGCAACGTTCATCGCCTACCCTTCGCGGCTCAGTTGCCGACAGTCGAAGTCCTTGCCCATCGCCTGTAGCGAATCGACGATCCCGACGATTACCGCGTCGGTCGGCACATCGCCTAGGTTTGGGGCGATCCGCGACGAGCTGCCCTGCACCAAAATCACCAACTCGCCCTTGCCCGCTTGCACCGTATCGATGCAAACCATATCCCGTCCGGTCAGCACCAGACCGTGCTCGCGCACTGACGCGATTTCGACCACTAACAGCTTCTTGCCGTGCAGGCTCGGGACCTTGGCCGTGGAAATTAGGTGCCCTTTGACTTGGCCCAAGAGCATCAGGCGATGCGAAAGTAGTCCACGAGGGCGCAGCGGCGCTGGCGGGTAAAGGTGCGCGGCGACGTCAGCCCCTCGCCCGTAGGCCCGGCGATTGAGTACGTCCCAAAGCCCTCGCCGCCCAAGCCAACCCCGGCGTAGGAAGGACCGTTCTTGACGAAAATGGTGGTATCTACGGCGCAAGCCATGTTGTGCATGTTTTCGATGTTGCGCGAATGAATCACGGCCGTATGCCCGTAGCCGTGCTCGGAGATGACGGCCTCGCGGATGGCTTGGTCGACGTTGGGCACGCGCACGATCGGCAGAAAGGGCATCATCTGCTCCTCGCGCACGAAAACGTGGTTGGCGTCGGTTTCGCCAATGAGCATGCGCAGCGACGAGTCGAGTCGGAGGCCGATGCGCTCGCCTAACACGGAGGCGTCGCGCCCGACCAGCTCGCGGTTGGCTACGAGATGTCCGTCTGGCCCATCGACAAAAGCCACCTGCGCGAGCGCATCGATCTGCCGCGCATCGAGCTCATAGGCATTGTACTGGACCATCAGCCGCTTGAGCTCATCGGTAATGGAAGCGACGGCAAAGACCTGCTTCTCGCCGATGCAGAGAATGTTGTTGTCAAAGCCCCCCCCGTCGATGATGTCGCGCGCGGCCTTGGCCAAATCGGCCGTTTCATCGACGACCACGGGCGGATTGCCTGGGCCGGCGACGATGGCCTTTTTGGGGCTGCCCAGCGCAGCCTTGGCCACGCTTGGGCCACCTGTGACCAGCAGCAGGCGGATGTCTGGGTGGTTGAACAATTCGTTGGCCGTCTCGATGGTCGGCGTTTCGACCGCAGTCACCAAATTGGCCGGCCCGCCAGCCGCGACGATGGCCTGATTGATCAAGCCCACCGCGAACATGGAGACCTTTCTGCCCGCTGGATGTACGTTGAAGACGACCGAGTTGCCCGCGGCGACAATGCAAATGGCGTTGTTGACCATCGTCGGCACGGGATGCGTCGATGGGGTGACCGCGCCGATGACTCCGTAGGGGGCCATTTCAACTACGGTCAGCCCGTGGTCGCCGGTCCACGAAGTGGCCTCTAGGTCTTCGACGCCGGGCGTTGTATCGGCCGCGACTTGGTGCTTGATGATTTTGTCTTCCAACCGCCCCATGCCCGTCTCGGCCAAGGCTCGCCGCGAAAATTCCTCGGCGTGGACGTGCGCTGTCTGCCGGAGGGCCTCGACGATCTTTTTGCGCTCCTCCAGCGACAAGGCCACCAACTGCTGCTGGGCGCGAGTCGCGCTTTGGACGGCCGCGTCAACTGTCGCGAAGACCCCAGTGTCCCCACCCTCGCTGCCGTCTCCACCGCTGACGACGCGCTGCACCACTTCTTCGACTATTTTGCGTACGTGTTCTTCGCTGACGTTTTGGGACACGCTTTTTTCCTCGCGTAGGATCTAATATTTAAGAATGGGGAAAATAGGTGGCCCCACTCTGAGAGTCAAGGTCATTTGACGGGCTGCCAGCCCTGCCTTAAGGTTTGTGCAAATGGTGGAAAAACAAAGGAGAAAGACATGCGCATCATCCGCTTTATCGACGCTGACGACGCCGTCCATTGGGGCCTCGAAGCCGAGGGAGGCCAAGCCTCCGTACTCACCGGCGATCTCTTCGCAGAACTAGTCCCCACGGGCGAACAAGTGGCCGTCAAAAGGCTGCTTGCCCCACTGGCCCCGACCAACATTTTCTGCATTGGGCTAAACTACCGCGAGCACGCGGCCGAATCCGGCCTCGAACCGCCCGAGCAGCCCGTCGTCTTTGCCAAGCCCACGAGCGCGGTCTGCGGCCCGGGCGACCCGGTCCTGCTGCCAGCCTGCTGTCGCCGCGGCCCGGAAGTTGACTACGAGTGCGAACTCGCGGTGGTAATCGGCAGGGCCGCCCGCAACGTGGCGCGGCCCGATGCCCTCAGCTACGTGCTCGGATACACGTGCGCCAACGACGTCTCAGCCCGTAAATGGCAGCTCCACGGCGGCGGCGGTCAGTGGATCCGCGGCAAGGGCTTTGACACCTTTTGCCCGTTGGGGCCGGTGCTGGTCACCGCCGACGAAATCCCCGACCCGCAAACCCTCGGCATCCGCACGATCCTCAACGGCGCGACCATGCAGGACCACACCACTGGCGACATGATCTTCACGGTCGCCGAACTAATCGAATTCCTCAGTGAAGATACGACTTTGCTGCCGGGCACGGTCATCCTCACCGGCACCCCGCAGGGCGTGGGTTTTGCGCGCAAACCGCCCGTGTGGCTTACCGCCGGCGACGAGGTAATCGTGGAAATAGACCAGATCGGCCGACTGCAAAATCCGGTGGAAGCAGCCTAGCGTTCACTCTTCCTTGAACATCCCGAAGGCAAAGGCTTCGGGTAATTCCTCGAAGATGATCTCCCCCTCGGCGTCGGTCTCCAGCAACTGGGCCATGTAGTCGTACCACTCTTCTAAAACCGGGACTTGGCGGCTCTTGAGCCAGTCTTCCTCGGTGGGGGCGACCGCGTGGATGATGAGGTATTCGTCCAAACGGTAGATGGCCATGCTGACCTCGTTGTCGGTCATGCTGTCGGCGATTTCGGGCCACAGGTCGTCGTGGGCCTGTTTGTACTCGGCATACGCATTGGGGCGTAGCCGCATGGCCAAGCCAATCGAATACATAATGGTCTCCTTATATTGTTAGGAATCGCGCGCCGTTTGGCGCAGATCGATTGATAAATATGCGAATTAATTAAGAGATATTCAGAAAATGACGTAAAGTTCTTTTTTTTCTATTCTTAGCCATTTTTTCCTTGACAATATATCACCTTGAAACTGAAACTAAAAGGCAGTCAAAAACCGTGCAAAACAAATTGCACATCACCATAGGAGAGGAGGGCCTCAAAGAATGAATCTCTTCGCATGTCGATTCTCGTGTAGTCTCAGGAGTTTGCTCCCCGATGGGGGCGGCCATACGGTCCCAAATATGCGGGCTACGAACAGCATCCGAGCGTTGCGCGTTCGTCCCAATCCCTAGGATACACGCACGACTCTTCAGGTTGTGTGCATCGGCTGGCTAAAACGCACAGCCGAATCGGGAATTCACCTCGCATTCGCAATGTAATCGTCTCGGGCGATTGACCGCGCGTGCAAGGGCTTTCCCACGGGGTTTTCGGGACAGCGCTTTCGAGAAGGAGGGCACTTTTGCGTCCCGGAAACCGGCGATAATCAAATTCGATCCAGCCGCTTTCCAGCGGCTTTTTTGATGGCCGTGGCGCAAAAATGCTGCGGCTTTTTTTCGTTTAATTTTCGTCGAACTTCGCACCAATTGAAGATCTGGAGAGAAAACAACTCATGCGCAAAATCGAGCCAGAACGCATCAGGCGCGCGGCGCGCATTTACGCGAGCAATCAAGAGGCTAGCCGTGCGCTGGGTATTGCCCCGGGCAGTTTCAGTCGGCTCTGCCGGCTATATAAAATCGAGACCCCCTATGCGCGCAAACGGCGGCGGCGCGAGGAGTTTGGCCGCCAGCGCGACGACGATCTCTTGGAAGACATCGACATTGACCTGCAAGAGATCAAGGCGCTAGAGGAGGTCCTCGACCTCAATTAATAGGCATCGCATACTGCGCTCGGCCAGCGGAGAGTTGGTGGACGTTTTCGTCCGCTAGCTCTCCGCTTTTTTTGTTCCAATCCATGCCTCGACTTTTATTAGGGTCTAAAAAGGAGGGAATCATGCCTAGCGCGAAATCGTTACAGCAGCTTTGTCGCCAAACTCTGCCGCTGATGTTGCAGCAGGCGAATGGACAGAAGATGATGGCGGCGGTGCGAGATGTGGTACAAACTGATCGCTGGAATTCATTTGACCGCTTCGGCGAAACGACCGCCACGCTAACGAGCCGCTACGAGGCCGCGGGCGCACGCGTGGAGGTCGAATCCATCCAGACCGGAGGGCGACTGGGGTCGGGCCGGTGGATCATCCGCGAAGCCGCCGATGTAGCAGGCGCGACTGTGGATGTGGTACATCCGCTCACTGAGCGAGTACTAGATTGGCAGGAGAATCCCTGGCACGTCATCCAGTGGAGCGCGGCGACCCCGGCAGATGGCTTGCGGCTGCGGCTGGTGGTTCTCGACCAAGTCGAAGACATCCAACGGCAGCCAACCGACGGACTGGCTAGTGCAATTGTGCTGACCAAGCTAGATCCGCGCGTCCACCTCGCTCTTTTAGCTACTAAAGGGGCCGCCGCCGTCATCACCGACCGGTCGGTGCCCAACCTGCCCAAGGCAGTGGCGTGGACCAAATTCGGGTGGGGTGCAATTCCCCTCGAACATGCGGCGGCGCAGTTGGTGGGCTTTGTGATCTCTGAGCAGCAAGGGAAGCGGTTGCGGCGGCTGGCGCAACAACGCGGCCCCCTAACCCTGGACGTGCGAGCCGACATCCGCAAACACGTCGGCAGCCACGACGTGGTCAGCGGCATCATCGAGGGAGCCGGCGACCCGCAGGACGAAGTGTGGGCCATCGCGCACAGCGCCGAGCCGGGGGCCATCGACAACGCTTCGGGCGTGGCTACCACCTTGGAGATCGCCCGCGTGATCGAAGGACTTATCCGGGCGGGAAAACTCGCGCGTCCCAAGCGCACCATTCGCCTGCTCAACGCCTATGAGTGCTACGGGTTTTTCGCCTATTTAGAGCGGGTGCGGCGCTTGCAGACCCCTTTGGCTGGTGTGTGTATCGACACGATCGGCTCCCGACCCGCCGTCTGCGATGACCGGCTGGAGTGGCACGCGACAATCCCCATGTCGGCTGGCTTCGTCGATCGGGTCGGTGCGGCTATCTTGCGGGCCGGGGTGCGGCAACACAAGCCTGGCTATCGCGTGCATCTAGCGCGATTCATGTCCACGTCTGACACCTTGATCGGCGATCCCCAGTACGGATTTCCCTGCCCTTGGATCACCACCCATCACCGCAAGAGCGGGCGCGGCTTCGACGCCTACCACTCTTCGGCCGACGTGGAAGCCCTGCTCAGTCCGCGGGGGCTGGAGACCTGTGCGGCCTCAATGGCAGCTTATCTGTACTACTTGGCCGACATGGGCAGCCGCGAAGTGGGGGAGTTGGTTCGCACCGAAACCCAGCATTTTCTCTCTGTATTGCAAAAGAAAAAGCGGCCTCAAGCCGAGGTCGAATACGTGCGCGAGGCACACAGCCGCAGCGTGCGGCGACTGGCGCGCTGGCTTTGGGGAGGCCGTCGGCGCGAGATCTTGGAGGCCACGGACGAAAGCGAACGGCAAGTAGCGGGTGCCGCAGCCGAGGCCGCGCTGCCGGACAAGCGAGCGCGGCGCACGGCCCAAGCGCGGCTGGTACCGCGGCGCACGGCTGTGCTCTCACCGACCGGCGAAAATACGCCAACCGCGATCAATGCGCGCATCTCGGCTGCACAGCTATCGCCGTGGGCGCTTTTTTGGGCCGATGGACGTCGGAGCTTGAGCGAAATCGCCGAGCGCATCGCCTGCGAGGAAGCCGACTATCCGGCCGGGCCACGGACGGAAGGTCCCGTCGCCGTTGATCGAGTTTACGAGTACTTCGCAGCACACGCCGAATTGGGTTATGCCGAATTGATCGACCCCGCCAATATGATTGGCCGCAAGGAACTGGTGCGGGATTTGCGCCGCTTGGGCGTCACCCCGGGCATGGACCTGATGGTCCACAGCTCCCTGTCGGCCATCGGTTTTGTGGAGGGCGGTGCCGAGACTGTCGTCGATGCGCTCTTGCAGGCGGTTGGCAAGCGCGGGACCCTGCTGGCACCTTCGTTCAATCACCGCGCGGCAAAAGTCTTCAACCGGCTGACCACGCCCACCACCAACGGCACCATCCCAGACGCGCTGTGGCGGCGCACCGAGGCCGAGCGCAGCATGCATCCCACCCACGCGGTAGCGGCGATTGGGCCACGCGCTGGCTACTATTGTCAAGGTCATCTCGAAGCTGGGATCTGGGCGCAAGACAGCCCAATCGGCAAATTGGTCCACGACGGTGGCTATATTCTCGCGCTAGGCTCGACGCACGATACGAGCACGGCCTATCACGTGGCCGAGATGTCCGTGCCCTGCGGCTGCATTGAATCTTTTGCAATTCCAGACCGCATCGTGCGCGAGGACGGGACTGTAGATGAGGTCTTGGGGCTGGCCTTTCGCAGCGGCCCCTGTCCGGTTCCAACCCACAAGCTGGACTCAACCCTAGACCGGAGGAAGTTGCAGCGGCGGGGCAAGGTCGGGCAGGCCGAATGCGAACTGGTGAAGGCCCACGACCTGTGGCAGGTGCGGCGCGAACACCTGCGGCGCGTCTGTCCCACCTGCACCGTCAAGCCCCAGACCGCGCGGTGAATAGATCGCTTCCCTCTCCGTATGGCCGGCATCTCCAAGGCAGCCAAGACGAGGGACTCACCGATGCCACAGGTCGCTCGCATCTGACGCTGCGCGGCTTTTGGGTCGGCGCGTTCCTCAGCTTCTTTCTGTCCATTGGCGCGCCCTACGCCAACATGGCGATGCGGGCGACCAACATGGCTTTCGACTTCAACACTCCGGGGGCCATCTTTCTGTTTTTGGTGCTGGTCGGCTTGCTCAACACGCTCTTCAAGCTCGCCGCCCGCGATTTCCGCCTAGCAGTGGGGCTAGCCCTGCTGGCCACGGGCGGCTTTTGCGGCTATTGGGCTAGCCGCGGCGCAGTCGATTGGTACTCGCCTGGTTTTTGGTTTGGTGCCTTTCTCGCCCTCTCTTCGCTGTGGAACGTGCCCGTGGTGCAGCGCGGGGGCACCCTCGCGCTCAATCGCGCTGAACTCGTGCTAGTGTACGCGATGTTGTTGGTCGTTTCCGCTCTCTGCACTATGGGGCTGACCCAGCAACTCTTGCCAGCTCTCACTGGCATTTTCTACTACGCCTCCCCGACTAACCAATGGGCCGAAAAGCTCTTCCCGCTCTTTCCATCGCAGCGCATCCTCGTCGATGACGGCACCGGCAACCGAGGCTTTTACGAGGGCGGCGCGCTCGCCGACATTCCCTACGCCACTTGGGTCGAGCCACTGTGCTGGTGGGCACTACTGCTCCTCTCGCTGTACGTGGCGATGGTATCGACTGCCGTGATCTTGCGCCGACAGTGGGTCGAGCGCGAGCGGCTGGCCTATCCGCTGACCCAGCTTGGGGAGGCCATCGTGCAAGGCGAGCGCGGCACCGGGCTGCTCAACGGTTTTCTCAAGCACGGTGCCCTGTGGTGGGGCGCGGCCTTGCCGCTTGCGTACGGCAGCCTCAAGGCCCTGCACCAATACTACCCGTCTTTGCCCAACTTCGGCCTGATTTGGTCGATGCCCTTTATCGGTCAGCAAAACCTGCAAATCTGGATCAGCTTCGCGCTCGTCGGCTTTTCCTATCTCATCAGCACTCAAATAGCAGCCGGCATCTGGATTTTCTATCTGCTCTCCAAGGTCGAAGCCGAATTCCTCGCCGTATCTGGCCTCAAATCTACTAGCAAATTCGTCTATGGGGTCTCGTACGAGCCGCTCTTGGCCTATCAGGGCGGCGGCGCGCTCATCGCCATGGTACTCTTGGGACTGTGGACGGGGCGCGGCCACTTGCGGGACGTATGGCGCAAGGCTCGCAGCCGTCATTCGGACATCGACGACGGCGATGAAATTATGTCCTATCGAGCGGCCGTGACCGGAGTACTCTTCGGCAGCGGAGGCATCGTCGGCTGGCTGTGGTTGATGGGCACCCCGCTCTGGGTCGGCGCACTCTTTGCAGCGGTGGCCCTATTGGTGTTTATCGGCATCTCACGGGTCGTGTGCGAGGCTGGCCTAGCGGCTGTGCGCTCGCCCATGATCGCCCCAGACTTCATCGTGCAGGGCATTGGCTCGCAGACGATCGGTGCGGCTGGCGTCTTCAACCTCTCCTTTGCTTACATCTGGTCGGCCGACATCCGCATCTTCCTGCTGGCCATGGTCGCCAATGGCTTGAAGCTGATCCAAAACATGGACCGCCGCAGTCGGCGAGTCGTCTTCTGGGCGCTGGTAGCGGCCATCTTTATCGGCGTAGCGGGATCCTGCTGGATGGTCTTCCACCTCGCCTACAATTACGGGGGCATCAACCTCGATAGCTGGCGCTTTCGCGGCGGCCCATCCACCATCTACAACGCGGCGCAGCGAGCGCTAGAGCCAGCCGGAGCCGATTGGTTGGGACTGACGTTTTTCGCTGGAGGGGCCGTGGTCATGGGTCTGCTGACTTGGGCGCGGCATCACGTGTTGTGGTGGCCCTTCCATCCAATCGGCTTCCCGATTGGCGCGAACTTCATGCTCGACAAAATCTGGGCTTGCGTGCTCTTAGCTTGGGCGCTGAAGAAGCTGATCTTGCGTTTTGGCGGGGCGGCTCACTATCGGACGAGCCAGCATTTCTTTATGGGCCTGATTATGGGCGAGGCCCTGTGCAACGGGCTTTGGCTGGTCATCGACTACTTCACCGGCAAGATCGGCAACGCCGTTTTCATTCTGGGGTGATCTCATATTCCTTGACATTGCGGGAAGGCGGGCCTATCTCTTTTGCGCTATGAATAGACTCTTTTTCTGCCTCGCCGCAGCGCTCGTTGCCTGTGTCGGCCCCTTCGCTGGCAAGAAGGTTCCGCCTTGGCTTGCGGATTCCCCCGTGCTCAAAGCGACCTTCTCCAGTGAGGAGGCCGCCGCGCATCTGGTATGGCCCCCAGTGTCTTCAACGAGCTTTCTCTACGGCGAAATCCAGCGCGCCACAGGAGGTGAGTTCGCAGCCATAGCGCGCGTGGAATCCGCAACCGACACCACCTTTACAGACGTCGGCCTGTTGGCCAACACGCAGTATAGCTACCGAGTCGTCAGCTTCTTCGGCGCAGACGAAACCGTACACGAGTTGGCCAGCACGACGGTCGCGGGCGGGTTCCACCGCCGCATCGCAAGCTGGTCACTGGACAAGGGCACGGCCCCTACGCGACTGGCCATCAGCAGCAACGGCACGGTTTTTGTCGTCGGCGTGGGCACAGGGCGCGTCGAGCGCTTCAACCGCACGGGCCGCGCTTTGGACGCATGGGTCTATACCACTGAGCCGCTGGCCCGGATGGAAACGAGTGCGCTGGACGGGCCAGCACTGGCTCTCGACGACGAAGATCATCTCTATGTGGTGTACAACCTGCATCGCCCGGGCCAGAAGCCAGAGGCCTTTTGGGCGAAATTTGCCCCAGATGGTCGGCTGTTGTGGACGCGCCCACTCGCCGGATTGTTCGCCCGCCACATCGTCATCGACGGCGATGCCATCTACATAGAAAGCATCAGCCAATTGCAGCTATTCAACCAAGCCGGCGAACAGCAAATTCAGTACGCCATCCCGGCCCTGTTAGTGGCTAGTCTGCGGCTTTGGCAAGGGCGTTTCGCCGCGCTGATTGAGCCGTTGGCCCTGCGCGCCGACGATTGGCAGGCACCTCGGCTAGTCGTGTATGACGACCCGCAGCGCGCCGCGGCCAGCCGCGTCATCGGTCGCGATCCCAAATCGCATCAGGACCGCGGCAACGGGCTTTTGCTGCGGCCCACCGATTTTGCCGTCGATGAAGCGGCCGACCGGGTTTTCGTGGTCAATGCCGGTCATAGCCGCATCGAGGTTTTCCAGCGGGGGCACTACCTGACGCGATGGGGCGAAGGAGGCGGAGGCGACAACCAATTCCGTTTCACAGGCCGCCTCCAAGTTGTCGTCGATATGGCTACTGGCGAGGAGGGCGAGCGCGAGGTGGTAGCCGGCGGCATCGCCCGCGACGCCGAAGGGTTCATTTATGTGGCCGATACCTTCAACGATCGAATTCAGAAGTTCCAACCATGAAGTCAGTGCTCGCATTGCTATTGCTGGCCTTGTTGTCCGGCGAGGGCCAGGCCCAACTCCAGGACAAGCGGACGTACAACCTCTGGACTAAAGAGAAGATCCGCTATCTCAACGCCAAGGTCACCATCAATCCCTACAACCCGCAACTGCGCGTCCTCCTCGCCAACGCGTACTTTGACGACGGGCAAAAGTACGAAGCCAAAAGGCTGTTGCTTGAGGCATTGGAACTCGACCCCGACTACGCCGAGGCGCATTGCAATCTCGCAGTCATGCTCCACGGCCAGGGATACGAGCGCGAGGCCAAGCACCACTACGAAGAAGCCCTGCGGCTGGACTCGCTAATGGTCGAAGCCATGGCTGGACTGGGAACCTTGCTCTGCCGCACCGAGCGCCAAGTCGAGGGCCTTGAATACCTCGAAAAAGTCATCGCGGTCCAGCCCGATCACGTCAACGCTCGCTTCAACATGGCCGTGGCGTATCACAAGGTCGGCGACTTCAAAAAATCCATCGAACACCTAGAGACATTGCTGAGGGTCGATTTCAATTATCGCGGTGCGCGCCGCGCACTGGCCCGCGCTTATTACAGCCTCGGGATTTTGCGGCTGCAAGCCGAACAGCCCGAGTTGGCACTCCCCGTGCTGACCAAGGCCGTCGAGTACGAGCAGGACAACGACAGCATGTTCTTCGCCAAGGGCCTCGCCCACCTCGACAGCGGCGACCTCACCGGAGCCGAAGCGGCCTTCAAGCAGGTCATCGCATTGTCCGGCGATCACATCCCCGCCCTGCACAACCTCGGCGTAATCTGCGAAAAAACCGAGCGATACGCGGAAGCCATCCAATACTACGACAAAGTCCAGCAGCTAGCCCCACATCTATCGACGATCGAAGCGGTCAAACACGCTTCGTACGACGTGAATTACCTGACCGAATGAGTTTGACTTTTGCTCGGTTAAAGCGTACACTTGACACTTTTTGCAAGCTGCGATAGCGGCTGCTTTTTCCATGCGTGGCGCGCAAAACGACGCCACCGTTTCACTCCTTTAGGCGAGAGCAATGGCCAAAGAAGAAGCAATCGAAGTCCAAGCAGTGGTCAAAGAGGCCCTGCCCAACGGCTACTTTAAGTGCGAGATGGAAAATAGCCACGAGATTATGGCCCACGTCTCCGGCAAGATGCGCAAGTACTACATTCGCGTGCTTCCGGGAGACCAAGTCACTGTGGCCCTTTCGCCCTATGATTTGAGCCGCGGACGCATTACTTTCCGCAATCGCTGAGACGCCGCAAGACCACCCAAGCGCCGTCTCAACGAGCCTCACACCCGACCAAGTTACATGGAGAGGAACCAGACCAGTACGCATCGGGCTTGGCCCTTCCAAGAGGCGGCACAGATTGTCAAGCAGCGCCAGCCCAGCGAAGACCGCCCGGTACTATTCGAGACCGGCTTTGGCCCCAGCGGCTTCCCCCATCTAGGCCACTTTTCCGAAGGCGTCCGCACCTCTTGGGTGCGCAATGCCTGTGAGTACCTCTACGAACTAAAGACCCGCCTACTCTGCTTCAGCGACGACATGGACGCCCTGCGCAAGGTGCCTAGCAACTTTCCGCAGCCCGACATGCTCGCCGCCCACCTCGGCAAACCCGTACACGCCATCCCCGACCCTTTTGGTTGCTGTACGAGTTTTGGCGACCACATGAACGCCAAGCTGTGCGAGTTTTTCGACGCCTCTGGCTTTGACTACGAGTTCCAAAGTTCGCGTGCCGCCTACGTGCGCGGAGACTTCGATGAAGGGCTTTCGATTCTCCTAGCCAAAGCCGAGGAGGTCCGCCAGATCATCGTGCCGACGCTGCGGGAACAAAACCGCCAGCACTGGTCGCCGTTTTTCCCGATTTGTACCAACTGTGGCTCGATCATGGCCACGCGCGTCACCGCCTACCACCCCAGCCGGGGTACCGTGAGCTTCACTTGCGACCTTGACACCGGCCACTACACTGGGTGTGGCGCAAGCGGTGAGCAGTCGGTGTTCGGCGGCAACGCCAAGGTGGGCTGGAAAGTCGATTGGGCACTGCGCTGGTACTCCTACGAGGTCGATTACGAAATGTACGGCAAAGACCTCGTTGACTCAGTGCGCCAGTCCTCCCGCATCGTGCGCCTGATGGGCAAACAGCCGCCGGTTGGCCTGTGCTACGAGTTTTTTCTCGACGAGGAAGGGCGCAAGGTGGCGAGCAGCACCGGCCGCATGGGGGTGACGGTGGATGCGTGGAAAAAGTACGCGCCAATAGAATCCCTGCTCTTCTTCCTCTTCCAGAATCCCAAGCGAGCCAAGCGGCTGCACTGGGACATCGTCCCCAAGTGCGTTGATGACTATCTCGATGTGCTGCGGCGCTATCCCGATGTGGCAGAGGAGCAGCGCCCCGAACAGGCCCTGTGGCACATTGGAGACCGCGGTAAAGACGTGCCCGAGTACGCATCTCGGGTCAACTTCTCGACGGTAAACAATCTGATCGCCGCCTTGGGTGTAGATTCAGTCGAAGTGTTGGAAGAATATCTGGCGCGCTACGATGCGCAGGCTTCCACTTATCCGCAGGTAACGCAGGCATTGGTGGAGAAGGGGCTTAACTACTACCGAGACGTGGTGCTTCCCAACAAGCAGTTTCGTCCGCCTACTGATGAAGAGCGGGCGCTCCTAGGTCAGTTGGCCGAGCGGCTGAGCGCGGTCAATGGGGCCACCGAGGAGGAGTTGCAGGCCATTCCGTTCGACTTGGCCCGCGAGGCCGAAATCCCTCCCAAGGAGTTGTTTCGGATGTTTTACGAGGTGGTACTCGGGCAGGAGCGAGGGCCGCGATTTGGGTCGCTCGTGCAGCTAGTGGGGAAAGAACAGGTGGTGAAGATGGTGCGGGAGAAAGCGTAGCTCACATAGAAACATTCGATGGAATTGCGAGGGTGCGGTAGGTACCGCGCCCTCTTTTTTTACGGAGCCAATCGTGGCAGAACAACAAGACCTTTTCTCCGAAATTATGCCGCCGGCTAAGCCCCGGCACGTCGAGCGTATGCAGCAGGTGCAAGAGGGGCTGCCCGCGCAGCTTTTTTTGGGGACGACGAGTTGGTCGAATGAGGATTGGGAAGGGCTGATCTACCCAGAGGGCTGCGCCGCGGCCGACTACATCGAGCACTATGCTAAGGTCTTCAGAAGTGTGGAGATCGACTCGACTTGGTACCGAGTGCCAACGCCAAAAGCAATAGAAGGATGGCTGCGGCGGACGCCTCCGCACTTTCGCTTTACCGCCAAAATTCCCCGCGTAATCAGCCACGAGAAAATGCTCGTGGACTGCATGGGGGAAATGGAGGAATTCCTCGACGCGATGGCTCCACTCGGCGAGCGATTGGGGCCGCTGCTGATGCAGTTTCCATACATTGCGCGGGGCCAGGACGCGCACGAAAACGAGTACGGCAGCGCGTTCACCGAGCGCCTAGCAGAATTTTTGCCGCAGCTCCCTACGGGCGATTTCCGCTTTGCGGTGGAAGTGCGCAACGGGAGTTGGCTGCGGGCGGAACTATTAGACCTGCTGCGCGAACACGGAGTGGCACTGGTGTTGAACAACTACTACACCATGCCGGGCTTAGCGGACACCGTCAAGCGGATCGATCCAGTAACGGCTGACTTCCTCTACGTGCGCTTTTTAGGCGACCGCAAAAAGATGGACGCTTACGTCGAAGAGCGGATCCGTCGCGGCGAGCAGGAGCGGCATTGGGACCGCCTCGTCTGGGACCGCGCCGCCGAGACCCAGCAGTGGACGCAACAGGTGCAAGAGTTGGCACAGGCCGCACCAGAGCAGCCCGTGTACGTATTTTTCAACAACCACTACGCCGGATACGCGCCCGGTTCACTCGGCCTTTTTGCTCAGGCGTGGAAGGAATGAGCGACAACTTCGACGCCGAGACGGGTTTGTCGCGGATGGCGAGTAGCCATAAGGTGAGTTAGCGAGGACGGGCTATACGGTTAATTAAATATTCAAACATATAATAATGGTGAAGCGGTGCGGCTCTAATAGGAGCCGCGCCGCTTGTTTTTTGCATATCATTTTTTATTTGCATTTTACATGCAATAGATGTATTATTAGTTCAAGTAGTACAAGATAAGGAGCATATTTATGGAAATAGTCATCGACACCAGCGATTCAGTGCCGGTGTTTGCTCAATTGATCGATCAAATCAAAAAGGCCGTTCTCAGCGGCGAGCTTAGCTCAGGAGCTGCCTTGCCTTCTATCCGGCAACTTGCAAACGACATGGGCCTGAACCACAACACGGTGGCCAAGGCTTATCGGCTATTGGAACGCGATGCGGTCATTGAAACCAAAGGATATCGCGGTACGTTCATTCATCCGGACGCCAAGGCCAATAGCGCTGTCGATTTAAACGCATGGGTGACGTCCACATTAAGCGAAACAATCAAGACATTAAGAGGATCCGGCGTAACGGATTCCGAAATCCGGATTGCATTCGGGAATGTCATGAACAACCGAGATCAATGAGGAGCTAGCGATGCCAGACAACATCTTATTTTACGCCGTATTTCTGAGCCAGATTCTTCTTATTTCTTTTTATTTTCCCAGAAAAATGCTCAAGCGGATAAGTTACGTGTTCGCAACGTACCCACCATCGCAATATCCTAGGCTCTACCCAGAACCGATCGAATATTACGAGAAAGCACAGCGCAATTACCGCAATTTAAATGTGGCTATACTGCTAGTTGGCTTGTCGTTGCTGGCGGTGTTCATAGGCGATTCGCGTAGCGGTGAATGGGACATGGGTGATTTCGTATTTCCGTATTTTATGGTCCAGTTTTTCCCTATGATGCTCCTAGAAATAAGGTCTTTTAAATATTATAGGCTGATGAGAAAAGCCGATTCGCGTACCACTCGCAAGGCCGAACTGCGCCCCCGCCGTTTGTTTGATTTTATTTCACCTACAATGATCGGCCTAGCGGCACTCGTGTATTTCGCCTTTATTGCGCTCATTCTCTATATCCGACAATTCGACTTCCCCTGGTTCGGCGGATATTGGAATATCGTTGGAGTGACGGCCGCCAATGTCTTTTTTGCGGCAATAGTGGCTTGGAACATGTATGGGAAAAAGCGGGACCCGTACCAAGCTTATGAAGATCGCAAAAGGCAGATAGAGCTCGTCGTGCAACAAATGGTTTTTATGAGCATTGCGGCGACGACGTTTATGGCCATAGAAGTGGTCCTAGCCAGTCTGGATCTGCGCGATCTCCAGCCTACGGCGATGAGTCTGTATTTTCAGTTAATAGCCGTGATCTGCTTGCGGACCCTGCGCATAGACAACATAAATTTTGCGGTGTACAAAGGAGACCCTTCCCAAGAAAGGACTGAAACACGGAACTATGCGGCGAGTGCCCACAATCTTGCCAGCGTGGGTCTATGGGTAGGTCTAGGTCTAGGTCTATTATTCGGTGTTCTTATTCTCGTAGAAGGCGGGACCGTAAAAGGTTTTGTAATGGGAGTGGGGATTGGGACGGTTTTGGGGATGGTTGTCGGCAGTCTCTTAGAGTCGCGAAGGAGCGCTTCCCCAACGGTATGACTGTTCGGAACCGGAGAGAATACTAGTGCCCGATGCCCCCCCGGTCCAAAACCATTTTTCTTCGGGGGTTAGCATATCTGGTTTACTGACCATCGGCAACGCCGGGCAGGGTCGAGGTGCTGAGCAGACCGCCATCGACATCGAGCGCGACTCCGGTCAAAAAGGACGACTCTTCGGCGAGGAAAAACATAATGGCGTTGACGACATCGTCCTCGGTGGGGTTGCGGCCGAGGGGGATGTCCGCCGCGGTCGCGGCGAGGATCACTGCGCGCGTTGCGCCAGTGGTCTGTTGTTTGTAAGCGAGCACGTCTTGGCCCATACCGGTGGTCGAGACGCCGACCGGACAGACGCAGTTGACGGTGACGCCGTCGGGGGCTAGTTCGCCAGCCAGCGCCTTGCTCAGGCCGACGACTCCGGCCTTGGCGGCGCAATAGGAGGCAATCAGCGGGAAGCCGATCTTGGACACGTCCGAGCCGATATTGACGATGCGACCGCGCTGACCGCTTTGGCGCAGAAGCGGGGCAGCGGCCTGGCAGCAGAGGAAAACCCCCTTGAGGTCAATGTCGATGACCCGGTCCCAATCTGCTTCAGTGGTTTCTGCCAAGGAGCCAAAGTGGATGACGCCGGCGGAATTGACGAGAGTGTCCAAGCCTCCAAAGTGCGTTTGGCAGGCGGCTACGGTCTGTTGGACGGATGTCGGCGAGGTGACATCAAGCACTAGGGGCAGCACGCGGTCGCTGTACAAGTCGTCGGCTGCCGCCCGCAGTTTTTCGCCGTCGATATCGGCGATGGCGACTTGGGCACCCTGGGCGAGCAGGGCCTTGGCAGTACCTAGGCCAAAGCCGCTGGCTCCGCCGGTAATCAGCGCACGTCTAGGTTTCAAAGTGATATTTCTCGCTTCCCAACGAAAGCCTGCGCCTCTATTCGGGCAGCGCGATTTGGGGATCGTCGGGGTCGGGACGGTAGAGGAGCAGCGTGTTGCCCAAGACTTGCACTAGGTGTGACTCGGTAGCGGCGGCAAGCTGCTCGCCGGCTTCGCGACGGTCAAGAGGACTGTTGCGCTCGCATCGCACCTTGACCAACTCGCTATTGGCGTAGGCTTCATTGAGCGAGCGGATAACGGCGACCGAAAGGCCCTCTTTGCCCAAGTACACGGTCGGGCGCAGTGAGTTGCCTAGGCCGCGCAGGTAACGGCGTTCTTTGCCGCGTAATTCAGCTATGGGATTGGTCATCTAATCTTCCTTCGTCAAAACTTTCTCTTCTTCTCTCCGCTTTAGCATACAGACTCGCCGCCGCCCTGTCGAGTTGGAACGATTTTTGCCATTGGGCTTGGTATGTCTGCGAGCAAAAAGACGCTCCGGCGACCCGCGCTGTGGACGGCCTTCGGATTCGGATTCGGCATTTTCCTGGGGCGAGCGGTGGAAATGGGCTTGGTTGCAGCAGCGGCTCTAAGCGGCTTGGCCCTCGTCGGCGCGACCACAGGCTTCTATCGCAAGGCGCGTTGGACGGGTTGGATGGTGTGGGTGGTCGTCGCCCTGCTAGGTGCGCTGCGTTACCACATCGACACAGCCCTGTCCCCTTTGCCGCACCTAGTCGCGCTCGAGGTCTTTGGCCAGCGCGGCGTAGTCACCGGGCGCATCGTCCAAGAACCAGAGCGCGGCGACGAGCGAGTACACTTTGTCATAGAATTGGAACAGGTAGTCGCCGACAACGCCATCTACCACTTGAGCGGGCAGGTACTGGTCACAGTAAAAGACGTGTACTTGCCAGCGGATTACGGCGACCGCATGTCTCTGCGCGGAAAGCTTCAAAGACCCCGTGCGATGCGGAATCCTGGTTCCTTCGACTATCGAGCCTTTTTGGCCCAGCAGGACATCTACGGCACGCTCTTCATCGGCAAACCCGAACAAATCGTTTCCGTAGAGCACTTGCCCGGGCACTGGCTATACGAGGGCGTGGTGCTGCCCCTCAGACGCGCCGTGCGCCAGAGCATTGAGCGCAACCTTTCAGGAGCTCCAGCCGGACTGCTGTTGGGTGTACTCTTGGGAGAGAAGCGGCGCATTCCCGAGGAAGTGCGCGCTGCGTTTCGCAGCACCGGGCTGGCACACGCGCTCGTGGTCAGCGGACTCCACGTCGGGATGGTCGGCGGGTTCTTCTTCTTCGGCTTCCGGCTCCTGCGGCTCGCCGATCGGCCGAGTTCCGCAGCCACCATTGTCGCGCTGGCGCTCTATGCCCTTGCAACCGGGGCGCAGGTGCCGGTGGTGCGGGCGGTGGTTATGGGAGCGGTGGTGCTATTGGGACGAGTGCTCCAGCGGCAGGGCGACATCTACAACACCCTTGGGCTAGCGGCGCTAGTAATCTTAGTGCTATGGCCGGAGAGTCCGTGGAGCCTGAGCTTCCAACTCTCCTTTGGCGCGACGTGGGCTATTGTCGCCTTGCACGGACCGCTCGCCTCGCTTTTCCCCGCAGCCTTTCAACGCTCTGATAACCGGGTCGGCCGCTGGGTCGTCATCCCACTGTGCGCCTCGCTGGCGGCCCAGCTCGGCACCGGGCCTTTGATAGCCTATTCCTTTCAGCAACTGGCACTGGGGGCCGTGGTGGCTAATCTAGTAGTCGTGCCGCTCTTGGCGGTCGCCGTGGGCTTGGGCCTGCTGGCCGCGTTGACGGGGTGGATTTTGCCCTGGGTTGCCACCGCGTTCAACGCGGCCAATTACTTGGTCCTCGTGGGGCTGATCGAGCTGGTTTCGTGGTGGGCCTCGCTACCCTTTGTGTCCGTGGCCGTACCGCGGCCGGGAGTGCTATTAGTCGCAGTAGCCGCTGCACTCTGCCTGCTCGGCCCGCTTCTCCCTCACAAGGCGTGGGCGCGCAAAGCCGCCATTTTCGCGGCTCTCATCTGGCTCAACGTCGCAGTGTGGACCTACGCGCTCCGCTCCCGCGACTTGGAGATCGTCTTTTTGGACGTGGGCCAAGGCGACTCGGCGTTTGTGCGCTTCCCCGACGGCAAAACCATGGTTGTCGATGGCGGCGAACGCAGCGCCTATTTCGACTGCGGCGAACAGGTGCTGTTGCCTTTCTTGCGCTACATGGGCGTCCGGAGGGTCGATGTCGTCGTAGCCTCGCACTCGCACAACGACCACATCGGCGGACTGGTAGCTCTGTTGGAGCAAATGGAAGTCGGCCACTTCCTCGACAGCGGACAGGTCTATGATTCGTGGACAGCGGGGCGTTTGCGAGAACTCATCGCCGAGCGGGGCGTGCGCTACCACCGGGTCGCGGCGGGCGACAGCTTGGCGGGTTTGGGTGGAGTCGCGGGACTCGTCCTGCATCCGACTGCGGACTTTGTCGATGCAGACGGCAACACCCCTTTTGGCCTCAACAACGGCTCGGTAGCCTTTAGCTTGCAGCACGGAGCCGTGCGCGTGCTCTTTACCGGCGACGTAGAGCAGGAGACCGATCCAGCGATCCTCGCTTGGGGAGAGCGGCTGCAGGCGCGCTTGCTCAAGGTGGCTCACCACGGCTCGCGCACCTCGTCGCAGCCGCTTTTTGTCGAAGCAGTCACACCCGCAGTGGCGGTGATGTCGCTAGGAGAGGGCAACAAGTTCAGGCATCCAGCCCCAGAGATCGTCGCGCGCTACGCAGCGCACGGAGCACGGGTGCTGCGCACCGACCACACTGGTGCGGTACAAGTGCGGATTGACGGCGCGAGCATGGCCGTGCAGACGATGCTGGAGTGAGGAATGCGCCTAGTCTTGCAGCCCCAATTCGGGCCGCTCAATCAAGGAACGCAGGCGGTCGAGAAAGCGGGCCGCTGCGCCGTTTTCGAGCAGCCCACTCTCAACCGTCAGGCTCAAAGATATCAACGCCCGCGGCACCACGCGGCCCTCGCGCACGGCCGGGCGCTCGGCAATGCGCCCCAGTCCCAAAGCAGCGCGGTAGGGAGGGCGGAGGATGGGAGTAAAGGCGTCGATCCCGTACATGCCGAGGTTGGCGATGGCAAAGGTGCCGCCCTGCACGGCCTCCGGCTCCAAGACGCGCCGCCGCGCCTGCAGCGCTAGGGAACGCGCCGCGGCCGCGAGTTCGGCCCAGTTCTTGGTATGCGCGTCTCGGATGACCGGACTCGCCAAGCCATCGCCCGTATCTACGGCGAGACTGAGGTGGACAGCCTCGGTACCTGCGGCATTTAACTGGGGGTAATCGGCCAAGGCGACCACCGCTAGCTTGGCAATCAGGTGGTGGTAGGCAGGTGCCGGCGCATCCTCCACCTTGAGCCGCGGGCGCAACGTTACTAACTCGGTGGCGTCTGCTTCGGTCGTCAGGATCGCGGGAACTGCTTGGCCTCTGCGGGCGGCAGCCGCGCGAACGTCGCGCTCGACAATTCGGCCCGTGCGCCCACTACCTGTAAGCGCGCGCCATTCCACCCCAAGCTCCGCGGCCACGCGCCGAGCGCGGGGGCTGATGGTTGGTCCTGCGGAGCGGGTCGGCGCAGGAGTTGGGGCCAGTTTTGGTTTTGCTACAGGCGGGGGTTCCGCAGGCGTTGGAACCGGCTCTGCGGTGGGAGTTGGAGGCGGCGCAGTCGGCATTTCCTCGCCGGGCTGCAACAGATAGCCCAACAAGGTACCCACCGGCACCGTATCGCCGGGTCGGGGCGCGTCCGGGGGGATGCGCAGGATGCCGCCGGAAAAGGTCTCGATCTCGTTGAGGGCCTTATCGCTTTCCACCGTAAAGAGAATTTCGCCGGCCTCGACCGCGTCGCCATCGGCTTTGAGCCACTCGACGAGCGTGCCCTCCTCCATGGTCCACCCCAAGCGGGGCATTGCGATTGCCTCGGCCATGCGCTTGCTCCTACTCAGCCATCAAATCGCGAATGGCCCGTTCTATGTCCTCCCTGTTGGGCGCAATCGCGGCCTCTAGGGGCGCGCTGTACGGCGTGGGTACGTGCGCACCGTTGAGGCGGCGCACCGGCGCATCGAGGTCGTCGAAGGCTCGGTCAACCACCTCGGCGGCGATTTCTGCGCCCATACCGCAGGGGGCAAAGGTCTCATCGGCGATCAGCAGGCGGCCCGTCCGGTGGACGGATTCGAGCACCGTGTCGATGTCGAGAGGGGACGTAGTGCGAGGGTCAATCACTTCGACCGAGATGCCCTCGCCAGATAGGGTCTCGGCAACTTGCAGCGTCTCGGGCACCATAGTCGTCAAAGCCACGACGGTCAGGTGCTCACCGCGACGACACACGGCCGCTTGGCCAAAGGGAATGGCGTACTCTTCTTCCGGCACTTCGCCACGGGTGTTGAGCAAGGACTTGTGTTCGAGGAAAAGCACCGGGTCGTCGCCGCGCAGGGCCGTCTTGAGCAGGCCCTTGGCGTCGTACGGATTGGACGGCACCGCGACCTTGAATCCGGGCAGATGCGTAAAGATCGGATAGTAATTGCCCGAGTGATGCGTCGCGGCCGCGCCGCCGACGCCAATGCAGCCGCGCAGGACGATGGGCATTTTCAGACGGCCGCTGCTCATGTACTGCATCTTGGCGATCTGGTTGACCAGTTCGCCGAACGCATCGAGGATGAAGTCCAAGAACATGAAATCCACCACCGGCCGCGTCCCAGTCATGGCCGCACCAGCGCACAAACCGACGAAGCCGCGCTCGCATATTGGGGTATCGCGCAGGCGCTCCGGGCCGTACAGATCGAAGAGACCCGTGGTAGTGTTGAAATTGCCGCCACGCGGCCCAATGCCCTCGCCGACGACGAAAATGGTCTCGTCGCGCGCCATCTCCTCGGCTAGAGCTTGGTGCGCCGCTTCTACATAGGTGAGTTCGGGCATTACGCGCCGCCCCCTTGGCTAAAGACGTGATCGGCCACAGTCGCCGGGTCGGGCCACGGGCTATCGTGGGCAAATTGCAGGGCCTCGGCGATCAGTGCGGTGACGTCCGCCGCGACCGCGTCGAGTTCTTCTTGGCGGGCGTGGTCTGCCTCTAGCAGCCGGTGGGCGAAAGCCGGGATGGGGTCGCGCTTTTTCCACTCGTCGATTTCCTCGGTGGAGCGATAGCCCCCGTCGCGCATTCCCTCGGCGTGGGGCCGGGTGCGGTAGGTCTTGCACTCGATGAGGGTAGGGCCGCCGCCTTGGCGCGCGCGCGTTATCGCTTCGCCAGCTACTGCGTACACCTCAGCTACGTCGTTGCCATCGACGGCAATGCCGGGCAGTCCATAGGCTTCAGCGCGGTTGGCCACCTGCGGATTGCGGGTGGTATCGACAAAGGCGACTTCTGTGGCGTAGAGGTTGTTTTCGCAGACGAAGAGTACCGGCAATTGCCAGTTGGTCGCTAGGTTGATGCCCTCGTGGAAGGCACCGTTGGCTACCGCTCCGTCGCCAAAGAACGCCACGCCGACCTTGGGGACACCCAAGAGCTTAAAGGAGTAGCCAGCGCCAGCGGCTTGCAGGATGCAGGGGCCGACGATGCCGCTGGTGCCCATCATCCCCACTTGCGGTGAGAATAGGTGCATGGAGCCACCGCGCCCCTGCGAACAGCCCGTGGCTTTGCCAAAAAGCTCGGCGATCAGTTCCTTGGGCGGGACGCCTTTGGCGAGGGCGTGGCCGTGGCCGCGATGCGTGCTAAAGACCGCATCGTCGTCGTTGAGGTGAGCGCAAACGCCGGTGGCGATGGCTTCCTCGCCGACGTACGTGTGGCAGGCACCGGGAATCAGACCGGCTTGGTAGGATCGGGCGAGTTGCTCTTCACAGCGGCGGATGACCAGTAGCTGGCGATAGAGCGCCAGACAGGTATCTTTGTCGGGCAGAGTTGCTTCGGTTGAGGTAGGCATGGCGGCGAATATAGCGATTTTTTTGTCTTTGAAAAACTACCCGTGCGGCTCGCGGCCATTGTCGGCTTCTTCCTCGATTCTGTCAAGGAGCGCTGGGGGTTCAACGACCTCAATCCCGCGTTCAAATAGGGCTTGTCTGAGGGGATCATCTAAGAAGTCTTTGTCATACGACACCAAGAATTGCACTCGTCCCAAAACCGCGCAATCAACGAACGGATCGTCGTTTACATCCCGGCATAATCCAAGTGAAAAGGGAATCTCAACGAGGAGTGCTCGTTGTATCAGAAGGTTGATTAGACGCTCGGCTGCTTCTGGTGAGTACCGATATTTCCCGACGAGATAAGGGCGCAACAGCACATCCCGAACCTCATCGACAATCGCCCGCGATAACACGAGGACGAATCGCCCATCAAGCCAGAGCGCGATCAGACGGTCAGCGGGGTTTCCCTTCCGAATTAATGCACGAAGAAAGATATTGGTATCGAATGTTACTCGATAAACGCGCCACCGACGTTCAGGCTCGCTCACGTCTCACCGCTGCAAGGGCCGCATCGAGATCGCGCTCTGCCTCGTCTTCTTGCGCGTCGGCAAAGGCATGGTGGAAATGCGCGGCAACACGTTCCCATTCTTCCCGCCACGTCGTCGAATCCTTCTCAAGGGATTTACGCAATTGTTCGCGCTCGACTTGCGGCAATTGCTCAATCAGCGGCAACAGCTTTTCGAGTGTTATCGGCTCGGAAATTTGGATCATTGCGGATGCAAAAGTCGTGTTATCGGTTGGTATCGAGGGCGAGCTTCACGGCCAGAGGTCGGAAGTTTCTCTGTCATGCTTACAATATAGACGGTATGTGCAGGCAGGACAATTCAAAGGCTGGTGTCGCCCGGTAAACGCGCCACCGACGCTCAGGCTCGCTCTGCCCGCATATCCGAGCTATCTACTGCGTTTTCCACACCGCCTTTTTGCGGAAGGCGTCGAGGTCCAAGTCGCCGAGAGCGTAGGCGTCAATGGCGGACTTGGGCACCTTGAGCAGTGCACTGCGGGCGGAGAACGGGGAGCGATATTCGACGATGACGTGCTCATCGGACTGGACTTGGCGGAGGGTCGCGCCGTAGTCGGCGACGGCTTCGACGATGTTGGCTTTGACGGTGGCGCGGGGCAAAGGGTTGGCAACGCGCATCGGGTCACTAAGAAAAAATAGGGCACCTACGTCCGGCTGATACATCCCCAAAGTGCGTTGGATGCGCGACCAAGGAGGATACGAGCCGTCCCTAAAGGCTTGGTCGAGGATGCCAGCCATGATGTCGATTTTCCTCAAATCCTCGTACTCGGCAAAGGCGATGCGCTGGCGGAAGGTAGCCGAATCGATCCGCCCCTCGCGAAAGGCGTCAATAGCAGATTTTTTGACGGTGGCCGCGATTGCAGCGGAGTGTACGTTATAGAAGCGGACGTGAGCTTTGACTGCAGAATCCGCTTCTCCGACTGCCTCCGCTAGCGACTTGTCGATTTGGCCCATCGCTACCAGCTTCTCTAGGGACTCCTGTAGGTACTCCCGCACTTTAGCTATCGTTGCGATTTGCTCATCGTCAGTTGAGAAATGGAACTTCTTATGGAACTTCTTTAAAGAGTCAGAAACAGCCACGACTACGACTAATTCTTTAGAATCGAAGCGGCTCCCCCTAAGTAGTTCAGGTATCGCTTCGACTTGCTTGAAAAGGTCGAAAGACACGGTATCTGCGACGGCGGGACGTGGGGGCCACTTAGGCTGATAGCAGACCGTTATCTGGTCGTCTTGGTCGAGTTGGCCGATGGTCCCGGCATAGTCGCCCAGAAATTCGGCGAGCAGGTCGCGGGTTGCAGTCAGTAATTCTGCTTGCGATAACTTTTTGTCCCATCTCTCCGTCCCGGATGCTGGGCCGGCCGCCACAAAGAGCACCCCATAGCCATCGAGGTACAGGCCGCGGGCGCGGAAGTTAGCACCATCAGGCACGTCGTAATACAGGTTCTCGTTGGAGAGCACTCCCTCCATGATGCGGATGTCGCGCTGCATGCGCTGGGGGTCAATATCGGCGAGGCTGGCAGTGGCCATGAAGCCAGCGACTAGGATGGTGCGGTAGAGCGTGGTCATGGCAATCTCCTATGGGTTGGTATAGCGCGTTGCCGGCAGCACTTCCAGCACGGGTGCTTCGTTGCGGCGCAAGTGGATATAGATCTCGCGGTCGAAATGTTCGAACTGTCGGTTGATGAGCTGCAAGTCTTGATAGCGCTGGGCTTGGATCTCGGTCAGCAAATGGTCGAAGACGCGCTGCTGGCGCACCTCAGAAGCTCGCAGCAGTTGGTTCACTAACGCGAGCGTGCCCTCCTGTGTGGCCAGCACTTCCTCCCGCGTGGGGGGTTCGTCCGCCAGCGCCTCTCCCCACTTGAGATCGAGTTCGCCGGCGCGGTAGCTGAGTTCAAACTCCGGCCACGCGAAAAAGAGGACCACAGCGGCCGCAGCAGCGGCTAAACCCGCCATCAGCCGGAAACGCCGACGCGGCACCTCAGCCTCGACAAACGTCAGGTCGAGGCGCGGAGCCTCATCCGGCCAAGCCCGCAGCAACGCCTGCGTGCTGGCAAACGCATCTAGTTCGCGGCGGCACACCGCACAGGTGGCCACGTGTTCTTTCATGCGCTCCTGTTCACCTTCCTCGCATTCGCCGTAGAAAAAGGTGAGCAAGTCTTCTTTTCTTACGTTACAGTCCATCTCTGTCAATGTCCCACTGGTTAAAGGTTTTTCGCAGTGCCTTGAGGCCGTAGTAGAGGCGCGATTTGACCGTGTTGACCGGGGCGTTGAGCACTTCGGCGATTTCCCGAAACTTCAGCCCCTCGTATTCCTTGAGCACCACGACGACGCGCTGTTCTTCGGGCAGGGTCTGCAAGGCGCGGTTGAGCAGATCGCGTAGCTCGACCTTGTCCATATCGGCGACTCGGCACAGCGCCGGATGAGGCCGGTCACTTGCTTCCTCGTACGCGTCGAGCGAAACGTGCTGCACTCGCTGGCGCAGGTGGTCGCGGCACAGATTGGCGGCGATTTGGTAGAGCCACGTAGAAAAGCGCTCGGGGTCGCGCAGCCGGTGCAACTGGCGATATGCGCGGATAAAGCTCTGCTGGCAGAGGTCTCGCGCGTCTTCGGAATCGCCGCTGTAGCGGAGCGCAAAGCGGTAGAGGCGGCCCTGCCAGCGCCAGACCAAGGTATTGAACGCTTGGTGCTGGCCAGCCCTGAAGCGCAGAATGAGATCAGCGTCGCTCATACCCTCTAAGACGAGAGACGAGCACAAAAAGTTTTACGGGAGAAAAATTTATTGACGTAAGATCGGATGTCGCGTCTCAATCCGAGGAATTGAGGGTCATCGAATTGGCCATCCCCACCAATTACGGCCCAATCACAGATCAATCCAGTAGCGCAACTTTTCAATGAGCGGCGCGGGTTTGCGGCCCTCGGCGCGGAATGCTTGGTTGGGCATGACCATCGAGCTTTCGAATTGGCCGCCGTTGTGCTCGATGATCTTGCGCGAGCCAATGTTGTCCGAGTCGCAGGTGACCAGCACGCGGCGCAGCCCGATTTCCCGCGATACCTCCAGCGTCAGGGCGAGGATGGCCTTGCCGTAACCGCGACACCGCCGCGAGGGTCGGATACTGTAGCCAATGTGCCCGCCGTAAGTAAGCAGATACGGAGTGCTGAGTTCGGGTCTTATAGAGGTTTGGCCGATGTAGTCGCCGTCGTGTACGAGCCAGAGCACCCGGTCTGGGTACCGCACCCGCAAACCTGTCTCATCGGCAAGAGCCTTGAGGTCGCGCACGAATTGCGGGAACTGGTCGGCGAGGGAGTCGTTGTCGTAGCCGAGGGATCGGGCGTACGTCGAGTCAAAACGGCCTTCGGCCAAAAACTCGGCCGCTCCCTTTAGGAAGCTATCCCGGTACAGGACAGAGGGGGAGACGAGGGATTGCATGATGGACCAGGATGAGCAGGATTGGATAGGATAGACAGGATTTTGTTGGAGTGGGAGCAAAGTAGGGAGTAGGAGATAGACCGTCAACTTGACAAGGCGCGCTTGCCCATTTGCAGGCACGTATCTTAATAATTGTCTAATTTATAAATGGCTTCGCAACGCCCATCACCTATAAGGAGAACTCAATGGAAATCGCGGCACAAAAGACCGCCGACCTAGACTACAAGGTCGCCGACCTAGCGCTGGCCGAATGGGGCCGGCAGGAAATCATTCTCGCCGAGCAAGAGATGCCCGGGCTGATGGCCCTGCGCGAAGAGTACGGAGCCTCCCAGCCGCTCGCGGGTGCACGAATTGCCGGCTCCTTGCATGCGACAATTCAGACTGCCGTACTCATCGAGACGCTCACCGCGCTCGGGGCGCAAGTGCGCTGGTGCTCGTGCAACATCTTTTCGACCCAAGACCACGCGGCCGCGGCCCTTGCCGTCACCGGCATCCCGATCTTTGCCTGGAAGGGCGAGACTGAGGACGAGTACTGGTGGTGTACCGAGCAAACCCTGCGCTGGCCCGACGGCGCTGGCCCCAACCTGATTCTCGACGATGGCGGCGATCTGACCAAGTGGATCCACGAGAAGCACCCAGAGCTTTTGCCGGACCTGCGCGGCATCTCCGAGGAGACGACCACCGGCGTCCACCACCTCTATCAGATGCTCGAAGCCGGGACGCTCGCCGTGCCAGCGATCAACGTCAACGACAGCGTCACCAAGTCGAAGTTCGACAACCTCTACGGCTGCCGCGAGTCCCTCGCCGACGGCATCAAGCGCGCTACCGACATAATGATCGCTGGCAAAGTCGTGGTAGTAGCCGGCTACGGCGATGTCGGCAAAGGGTGCGCCGACGCCATGCGCGGCTTGGGGGCGCGGGTAATCGTCACCGAGATTGATCCGATCTGCGCGTTGCAAGCGGCAATGGAAGGCTACGAGGTCAAGAAGATGGACGATACCATTGCCGAGGGCGATATATTCGTTACGGCGACGGGGTGCCGCGACATCATTCGCATCGACCAAATGGAGCAGATGAAGGACGGAGCCATCATCTGCAACATCGGCCACTTCGACATTGAAATCCAAGTAGCCGAACTAGTGGGCTATCGCGGAATCGAGCGCATTGAGATCAAGCCACAAGTCGATAAGTTCACCTTTCCCGACGGGCACAGCGTCATCCTGTTGGCCGAGGGCCGCCTAGTCAATTTAGGCTGCGCCACCGGGCATCCTTCTTTTGTCATGTCCAACTCGTTTACCAACCAAGTCTTGGCGCAGATTGAGTTGCACACCCGTCACGATCAGTATTCAGTCGGCGTGTACATGTTGCCCAAGCACCTCGACGAGAAAGTGGCGCGTCTCCACCTGCAAAAGCTGGGCGTCGAAATCGACGAACTAGACGACGACCAAGCTGCGTACTTAGGGATCCCAGCGGAAGGTCCCTACAAGCCGGAGCACTACCGCTACTAGCCGACATCCCATGAACGTCGCCATCCTGCTCTCTGGTGGGGTCGATAGCTCGTTGGCCCTCGCCCTGCTCCAGCGCGAAAAGCGGCTCGCCCTCAAAGCCTACTACCTCAAGATCTGGCTAGAGGACGAGCTGTTTTCGCTCGGCGACTGCCCGTGGGAAACGGATTTGACCTACGCCCGCGCCACCTGCGAACAACTCGGGGTACCGCTCGAAGTCGTGCCGCTGCAAAGCGAGTACCGAGAGCAGATCGTCGAGTACGCATTGGCCGAGCTGCGCTTGGGGCGCACGCCCAGCCCAGACATCTGGTGCAACCAGCGCGTCAAATTCGGAGCCTTTTATCAGCGAGTGGCCAACGAGTGCGAGCAAATTGCCTCCGGACACTACGCCCGCGTCGAGGAGAACGCGGGCGGCTATCAACTCCGGCGCGCCGCCGATCCGGTCAAGGACCAGACCTATTTCCTCTCCAACCTGAGCCAAGCGCAACTCGCTCGGCTCTGTTTGCCCATCGGCCACCTGCACAAGCACCAAGTGCGCGCACTCGCCGCGGAATTTGACCTGCCGGCCAAGGACCGCCCCGACAGCCAAGGCATGTGCTTCTTGGGCAAGATCAACTACCGGGACTTCGTCCGCTTTCACCTGGGAGAGGCCCGAGGCGATATAGTCGAACAGGCAAGCGGGGAAAAGAAGGGCGAGCACCCTGGCTATTGGTTCTACACCATTGGCCAGCGGCACGGCCTGCAACTCGGCGGCGGTCCTTGGTATGTGATTGATAAAGACGTCGCCAACAACATTGTGTATATTGCCCACGGCAGTGCGCCGACGCGAACCGGACGCCGCGAGCTGATCGCCGAACAAATCCATTGGATCGCCGGAGCACCGGAGCACGGTGCGCTCCACATCAAGCTGCGGCATGGGCCGGTCCTGATCCCCTGCCAAGTGCAGACACTCGCGTCGGACCGCGCTCACGTCGCCTTATCCACGCCCGATCCCGGCATTGCTCCGGGCCAACACGCCGTGTTCTACGACGGTGAAATTTGCCTCGGCGGCGGCATCATCGCCTAGCCTAGCGCCCCTAAAACATCCTCCCGCACTACGGCACATCATTATTTTCTTGATGCGCGCCCAATAATGTCGTATCTCTTCACATTATCCATCCGAACTATTGGTGCAGCGCTGCATGGTTCGGCTATTCCTATACCAACGTTAACCGAGCTGCACCAACCTACTCCTACTTCTTCGATCCCGACGGAACGACATATAGGCATATAATCGATTTTTTCTGAAACAGTTTTTTTCTCCATTGGCGGTGTGGTTCCTGCGGCCGCGTTATACCTTCGGTGACCGTCACGGGAGGTTGAGGGCGCTGGTCGTTATCAACCTTACTCTTAGGAGGGAGAAATGGCAGTCAGGATTATCATTGGCCTGATGGCTCTTGTGGCCATCATTCAGGGTGCGGCAGGTGCCCCGATCGGAGGAGGCATTCTGACGCTCGCGCTAGTCGTTCTGGGCCTGATATACGGGGCGATAGCGATCGACGCCGAGGACGCGACAGCCTTCTTGGCAGTCACCATTGCGGTTGGCGCTGCCGCAGGAGCAAACGTGCTGGACCAGGAACTTCTCGACACGCTTGGTGATCGCTTAGACGCCATCGTCGATCAGGTCAGCATCGCTCTATACGCCGCCGTCATAGCCATCCTCGTCAGAAGGACGATCAACCGGCTCAAGGGTTAAATGACAGGCGGATGAGTGGCTGCAAGCGCAAGTCCGCCTCGATACCCGACCAGCTATGCACAAGACGCCGCGTTGCATCTGCGCAAGTAGGTGCAACGCGATGTGGCTTGGTGCGTCCACACCGCTAGACGGCTCGACATCGCAGCCGACGATCATCCACACCTTTTGCTACCTCAACTATCACCTTAAGCGCCTCTTGCGAACTCGCCTCGTGCTCATCGGGCTCCTGTTGCAATCCCCACGATGAACCCATGATCTTGTCGCAAAAGGCACCCGCAAATATTCGCTCCTCGTTCTCTCCCAGTACACCGCTGAAAATCGTCACCGCTTCAAGCAAGATCTCTCGCTTCTCCGAAGCGGTCTCGCCAAATCCCATCGCATTGTTGATAAACCGGCCGCCGTCCAGACACGAGGCCCCGATGACACCCTTCGGATCAATCGCCATCCAGCCGCGGTCTACATCAGACAAAATGTTCCAGTGATGAAGATCGCCGTGCAGCAGTATCTGGGGTTCATCCGGTTCCATCAGGATTCCCATCATGGACTCCACGCGCGGAATCTGCTCGATATATCCCCGCGCCCGCTCGGGATCTTTGCAACTTCTGGCGTCCGCGAATGCACTTCGCATCCAATCCATAAAGTGCGGCAGTGTGTGGTGTGACGGCGGCGGAGTCGCGTGTAGCTCCTGGAGGATACGCGCCGCAATCTCGCTTTGCTCGCGCGCATTCCCAACAGAATCTAGCATCTTGCCCGGACGCAGTCGTTCGAGCAGCATGGCGTTGAGCGCTTTGTCGCAGTCGATGAGCCGATTGATCCCACGGCCCTCGTAGATCGCCAACGCTTCCATCTCCGCGCTGAAATCGCCGTGCGGGACGCCCACCTTGAGCACGGCCTCTTCCCCATTGCCCATCTCGACATAGGCGATATAGTTGACCTTGATTTCTTCGGTCGGCCGGCCGAGTGTCAGACCCCACTTATCGCAGCACCGCGCGAGAATGGACGGCAATTCCTCAAGCCACGCCTCGCCTTCTTTGCCAAATTCTCGGGTCGCGTATCGCAGGAACCGCTCCGGAAACTCCGGTGTGTCAATCGGCATCCGTCGTTCTTTTTCTCAACGCGCTAGAAACATCTCTCCGGTGAAGGGCAAAGGCTTGTTTGGACGTTCGTAGTGAATCTGTTTAGGCGTTTTTTCGAGCCCAGCGGCCCACTGGTCGCGCCAGTCTTCATAGACGGTCTCCGAGGAAGGGTCGCGCCGGCTGCGGGCGACGAGACTGGGCCACTCCGGCCGCGGGGAAGGCTCGCCCGTCTTCTGGTAGCGCAGATCCATACTCCAGCGCACGGCGTTGGTGTTGTTCGGGCCTGAGCCGTGGGGCGTCAGTTTGTGGACGAACAGAACGTCCCCCTTCTGCATGGGTAGGCTAACCCGCTCGGTCTGGGGCAGGTCATGCCCGTACCGCCAATAGACCATGCGCCGCTGGTGGACCCGAGGCTGGACCTGCAAGCAGCCGTTCTCTTCGGTTGACTCGACGAGGGGAATCCAAACTGTCACTTGGAGGATTCCTTTTGCTTCTTGCGTGGTAAATACGGCATCCTGATGAAAAATTACATCTGTTGACGGCATCTTGGGACGGACGTGCGATACGGCATTGCAGGTAATCTCTGGACCGATGAACGGCTCAATCAGATCGACGAGGTTCTGGTTGCGCAAAAACTCAAACGTGCCACGCCGGCGAGTTTCCCCTATGTCGGGACAGCCATCGACCTCGTCGCACTCTTCGGCCAGACACGCTAAGCGCCGCGCAAAAGGCTTGTTTTCGTAGAGGTTGGCGATCTTGCCTTGGCCGTGTAGATCGCGGGCGATTTCATCGACGATGATATTGTGATCCTCGATGAGCGGCGCGAGATCGTCGTCGGTAAGCCCTGCTTCGATAATGACGTACCCTTCTTCCTCAAAAAAGTCGAGATGTTGGCTGGTTACTTTCACGGTTGGTCTCCTTCGGTTCAATTTTCTTCCTGTCTCCAAGTCCTTTAATAACGACTCGACCGACGGGAGACAAGCCCCGTCGGCCAGCGCACCTCGACTTGTAAGGGTCTTGGATTGCCTCTACAATAAAAGGCCGTCCTTCTTCTCAAACAAAGATCATGGCATGTTTGCGCTGATTTTTCTAACGCTACTCGGCTCGATCTACGGCTATGCGGGCTGGCGGCTCATCCCCTATCTCCCTCCACCCGCACAGGTCGCTGCCGCACTGGCGCTGGTGTTTCTGCTATTGACGCCCTTGTTGCTCTTTCGCCTGCGCTCCCGTCCACATCTGACTTGGCTGACGGATCCCCTCGCTTGGGTGGCCTATCTCGGCATGGGCTTCTTCACTGTTTGCTCGACGCTGCTGGTCGTGCGCGATATCGGAGGACTGCTCTTGGGACTGATCTATCCAATCGACGCGGCGCTCAATGCCAGCATCGACTTGGCGACCTTCGTCCTAGCCGTAGTCTTGGTGAGCTATGGATACTACCAAGCCCGCCGCACGCCAGCGGTCCGCCGCGTCGATGTCCCCATCGCGAACCTTCCACCCGCGCTAGTCGGACTGCGCATCGTCCAAATCAGCGATCTCCACGTCGGCCCAACCATCAAGGCCCCTTTTGTCGAGCGCGTTGTCGCTCGCGTCAACGAATTGCAACCCGACCTAATCGCCTTCACCGGCGACCTCGCCGACGGGACCGTCGAACGACTCGCCCCCCATACAGCCGCCCTAGCCGAACTCACCGCACCGCTCGGGGCCTATTTCTGCACCGGCAACCACGAATACTACTCAGGCGTGGAGAGCTGGACTGAGCAGGCGCGCCGCCTCGGCTTCGACGTCCTGATCAACGAGGTACGCCAGATTGACTGCGACGGCGGGCGGATCGCCTTGGCCGGCACGACCGACTTCAGCGCCGGCGAACTAGTCCCCGACCACGCATCGGACCCGGCCAAGGCCCTTGCCGCGAGCGACGGAGCCGACGTGCGCATTCTGCTCGCGCACCAGCCGCGCAGCATAGAGGCCGCCAGCCAAGCCGACTGCCACCTGCAACTGTCGGGCCACACCCACGGCGGCCAGTTCGTGCCGTGGAAGTACGCCATTCCCCTGCAACAGCCCTATGTCGCGGGTCTGCACAAATTTCGCGACACTTGGATCTACGTCCACCGAGGCACCGGCTACTGGGGTCCGCCCCTGCGGCTCGGTGCCCCTTCCGAAATCGCGCTCCTCACCCTGAGCCGGGACGGGTCCACATGAAGCTGCTTTTAAATCTTCTTGACACATTACGGATGACGCTTCTTATCTACACTATCTATCCGCGCCCATCCCTGGAGATAATCCATGCCTACCAGTGCCAGTCCCGTCCCAGCCACAAACGGCCGCGCAGCCACCCAGTTTCGTCTCATCGACTGCGATGTGCATCACACCCTGCCCAACGACAAAGCCCTCTTTCCCTACTTGCCGCGCCACTATGTCGAGCGCATTGAGGACTTCGGCTCCATGATGCCGCAGTTGGGCCATACCAATATGCCCAAACACGGCAACCGCCAAGAATTGTGGGAAGACCAAGAAACCAATCCAGCGGCCAATGTCGAAGTAGCGCGTCAGAGGCATCTCGACGAGTACGATATCGACGTGGCCGTGTTGACGGGTGGGCCGTACAGCGCGGCCGTGCATTCGGATTGCGATTATGCGGCAGCTTATTGCCGGGCCTTCAACGATTGGACCCTAGAGCATTGGGTGGGCGCGGACTCGCGCTTTAGATCCTCCATCCACATCGCCCCCCAAGACCCGCAGCTAGCCGTAGCGGAAATAGACCGCCTAGGTCCCAGGCCCGAGTGCGTCCAAGTGATGATGCCGGCTGGTTCGCGCCAGCCTTTTGGCCACCGCTTTTACCATCCCATCTACGAGGCATGTCAGCGCCACGGCCTGCCGCTGAGCATCCACTTTGGGGGTGAAGGAGCCGGCATTGCCGCGCCGCCTACGGCCGCGGGGTATCCCTCGCACTATCTGGAAATGCGCATGGCCCGGCCGCAGATCGCCATGGCGCATACAGTCAGCTTCATCTGCGAGGGCGTCTTTGAAAAATTTCCCGATTTTCGCGTCCTCTTCGTCGAGCACGACGTATTCTGGGTTCCGGGGTTGATGTGGCATATGGACTCCGACTGGAAGGGCCTGCGCGATTATACGCCGTGGATCAAGCGCCTGCCCAGCGAGTACTTGCGGCAGCATATCCGCTTTGGCACCCAGCCCATGATCCAGCCGCCCACGCGCGACGATATGAAGCGCTTTTTGGAGTGGTTGCACGCCGATGAGGTCTTGGTTTTCGCCAGCGACTACCCGCACTGGGACTGGGACGAGCCAACGGGTTTTCTCGCCGATTTTGACGCGGACTATCGCCACCGCATCATGGCGCAGAACGCCGCGGAACTCTATGGCTTCTAAACGCTACGTGGTAGCCCGAGCTGAGGAACTACCCGCTGGAGCGCGCAAGATCGTCAGCGTGGACAACCGAGAGATCGGCGTCTTCAACATCGGAGGCCGCTACTACGCCCTGCGCAATAGCTGTCCGCACAAAAGCGGGCCCTTGTGCCAAGGCCGGTTGCGGCCCTTGGTTGTGTCGCCGGGCGTGTACCAGATCGACTATCAGCAAGAGGGCTTGGTGCTCAAGTGCCCTTGGCACCAGTGGGAATTCGACTTGGCCACCGGACAGGCGCTGTACGACGAGACTATGCGGGTGAAGACGTACGCGGCAGGACGCGAAGGGGAGGAAGTGGTCGTGTACGTGGAGTGATACGGCCCATCAGCCGGTTGAGATCCGTCGCCGCCCTTGTTACTTTGCACGCCTCACTAGGAGGATACAGATGACCACAGCCCCGTCCGTTACCCAACTCCACAAAGCGCTGGACCAAGAGCAAATAAACCAATTCCGCCGCCGCGGCTTCATCGTCATCGGCAAGCTGCTAGACGACGATCTCGTCGCCTCGCTGCGCGACGAATACGACCGCCTCTTTGCCGAGGCGCGCCAGAACGGGCGCTTCCGCAACTTGTCCATCAGCGACACCGACGACCTCGACGAAAAGAACAACGCCGACGAGCAGATGTTGCAGATCATGCAAATGTGCGAGCGTAGCATCCACTTCCGGCGACTACTCTACGACACCCGCATCCTCGACATTGCCGAAGACCTCATCGGCCCCAATATCCAGCTCTTCCACGACCAAGCCCTGTACAAACCCGCCCATCACGGCGGCCCTGTCTTTTGGCACCAAGACAACGCCTACTGGAAATGTATGCCGGCCAATTTGGTTAGCTGCTGGATGACGCTCGACGATGTCGATGAGACCAACGGTGCCATGCACCTGCTGCCCGAATCGCACCTGACGCCCGTCGGGCACGAGCGCTCAGAGCAGACCAGTGCCTTGCTCGACTACGGCGACCAAGTCGATGCAACCCAAGCCGCTGTCATAGACCTACCCGCAGGCGGCGCGCTCTTCCACCACTGCCAAACCCTCCACTACACCCCACCAAACCAAACCGACCGCCAGCGCCGCGCCTTTGTCATCCACTTCATGCCCCCCGGCACGCGCTCTGCGCACACCGGAGAATTCCTCGAAGTGTCTTTTGGCCGCCCCATGCTGCGGATGCGCGTCTGATCGCGGCGGTTAGAATCAGGCCAAATAGCGCTCGGGGTTCGCCACAACCTCGGCCAGCAAGGTATCGACATAGGCGTCTATGGCAAAAAGCCGACACGGAGACGCGCCGACGAGCCCTCGTGTCAGCGGACCGGTAGCGTCCCAAAAGTCTCCCAGACGTGGGCGGTCTAGGGTAGGATAGGCGGCTTGGGGATCGGATCGGCGCAAGTGATACCAGTAGAGCACTTCGACCAGATGGATGTAGGTGGAAGTCTGGTAATCGACGCCCAGCATGAGAATTTTGCCGCCGCGTCGATAGGCGCGGAACATGGGCGAATGAGTACCATAAGTCCGTCCCCAAGGAGCCAGATCCCAAGGCGAAGTATGGCCCTCCTGGCGCAAGTGATCCGCGACAAAATCCGCTGCGCCACGCCCTCGGGCCGCTACCGAGTGAGAGTAGTGATCCGAGCGGTAAGTATCAGGTAAGCAGCGAAAGAACTCGGTCAGCCACCCCACGGTCGAAGGGGTAGTCGCCCAGTCCCAGCGGCGCGCTCGTTCACTCCGTTCTATCAGGTGGAACGAGGGCATCAGAATGAGCCCATCGGGATCAACCGCCGCTTGGAGCGCATCGACCACAGTCTGCGCCCCGTCAGCAACAGACCCCAAGCTTTTGAACGAGGAATGGATAAAGAGCACATCCCCCGCTTTGACGCCCAAGGCTGCTAAATGGCTCTGTAGGTCGGCTTGGGTATAGGCGTCCATCGCATCGCGCGGTTAGGCTTTGTCCAGACGCATCTTGGTCAGACCAAGTTCTTTCCGGCGGCTCGGCATGGGCTGCAAGGGCTAGCGACGGGCCGCACGCAACGCCCGCAGGCGGCCGAGTAGTATTCGAGCACCATGTGTTGGTAGCCGTTGCGGGTCACGAGCCATCCTCTTCTAACACGAATTGGCGGTCGCCTTCCGAGTAAGCCACGATCATATCCGCGTCTTCGGGGCCGAGGCTAATTCCGTTGTGGAAAACGCCGGCTGGGATGGCGAGCGTATCACCAGCTTCCAGCGTAAAAGACTGATCGCCCAAGCTGTGCTCTACGCGGCCGGCGAGCAAATAGAGTACCTCTTCGCAATTGGGGTGGGCGTGGCGCGGGTTGGCTTGGCCGGCTTTGAGGACGACGCGGCCCAAGGTGAGGCCCTCGACATTGCCCTGCGGACGGCCCGCCAACCAAGTCAGATGTCCCCACGATTCATCTACGCGATTCTGGCGGCTCTCGGCGGCGCTGAGAAGGGGGTTCGACATTTTGTTTAGGCTCCGGTTAGAGGTGAGCTACGAGAAGAAAATAATAATCAAAGAGCTTATCCTTCCCACCAACATCCAGTAGATCAAGTCTCGGCCACCAAGGTATCAATCGTCGTGCCAAGCGCATGAGCGATCCGAGACAACGTTGCCGCGGAGCCTGGCTTGAGCCCGCGTTCGATCTCGGACAGATAGCTCGCGGTGACCCCTGTTCTTTTGGATAAGTCGCGCAACGTAATGCCGAGATGATTGCGGAATGCGGCCACGGGATTCCCGCCGCGCATGATGGCAAGAGCCACGTCGTGGGGGATGCGACTACCGTCGTCCGCATCGAGAGCAGCTAGCCTGTCTTCAAGCTCTTCATTGCGGGCAATCAGGGCATCGTATTCCGCCTGGGGTAAGGTAATGGTTCCGGTGTCAGCCATAGAATTTTCTCCTATGCCGAATTCGCAAATAGCGAACATCTTGTCAAGAGCTATTCCTCTGCCCTATAATCGGCGCGTCTTAATTTTGACGGCCCTCCAGCCGTTGGGCATATTACCCGCCCATGAACCCCATAGATCCCCAAGCCCTGTCGGCACTGGCCGCTCTCCTTGGCCCGCGTCTGAATGAGACCTCTGAGGTGCGCTGCGCCCACGCCGCCGACGCCTCCTATCACGCCCCGCAACCGCCGCAGGCCGTAGCCTTTCCCGCAAGCGTCGAAGAAGTAGCCCAGATCGCCCGGGTCTGCACCGCGCACCAAGTGCCGATCGTGCCTTTTGGCACTGGCACGGCCGTCGAAGGCGGCATTGTCGCCGTGCGCGGCGGCCTATGCGTCGATCTCGCGCGCATGAACCGCATCCTCCGCGTCAGTGCCGCCGACATGGACGCCACAGTCGAAGCCGGCGTCACTCGCCAGCAACTCAACGAACACCTCCGGGCACAAGATACCGGCCTGCACTTTCCAGTCGATCCCGGTGCCGACGCCTCCTTGGGCGGCATGGCCGCCACTCGCGCCTCGGGCAGCGCCGCGGTTGGCTATGGCACCATGCGCGACAATGTCTTGGGCCTCAAGGCCGTCTTCGCCGATGGCACCATCGTCGAAGCAGGCGGACGGGCGCGCAAATCCTCGGCGGGCTACGACCTGACCGCCCTGCTCGTCGGCACTGAAGGCACACTGGCCCTTATCACCGAAGTAACCCTGCGCCTAGCCAAGCTGCCAGCAGCCATCTCCGCAGCCGTCTGCCCCTTTGCCGACCTCGACACCGCCGTCGCCGCGGCTATTGACGTCTTGAGCGCGGGGATCCCCGTCGCGCGGCTCGAATTGCTCGACGAAGTGCAAATGCGGGCCTGCAACCAATACGCCGGCCTCGATTACGAAGTGGCACCAACGCTCTTTTTTGAATTCCACGGCACGGACCAAGGGGTCGTCGAACAAGCTGAAACCGCCGGCGAGTACGTAGCCCGGCGAGGCGGCGGCCCTTTCCGCTGGGCCACGGCCGAGGGCGAGCGCGAGCGCTTGTGGCAGGCGCGCTACGATGCCTATTACGCCTCGCGCGCACTCCGCCCCGGCTCAGTCGGCTATGTAACCGATGTCTGCGTGCCGATCACGGCCCTCGCCCGCTGCATCCACCAAACGAGAGCCGCGCTAGCCGACCTCGACTTTCCCGCCCCTCTCTTCGGCCACGTCGGCGACGGCAACTTCCACGTCGTCTGCCTCATCGAGCCGGGCAACGCCGCAGAGTTGGCACAAGTGCAGCGGCTAGGTGAGCAAATCGTCGAGTGGGCACTCCAAGCCGGGGGAACCTGCACCGGCGAACACGGCATCGGCCTGGGCAAAATCGATGCGCTCGAAGCCGAGTGCGGCCCGGGCGTCGAGGTCATGCGCCGCATCAAAAAAGCACTCGACCCAGACAACCTGATGAACCCCGGCAAAATCCTGCGCATCTGAAGCCACCATTCCCCTCAACATAGAGAGATCGCCATGAAAATCACCAACGTCGAGTTCTTCCACATCAATCCGCGCCTCTGCGACCGCTACCAAGGCCACGAGGTCCGCTTCTCCGGCATCGACACCCAGACCGTCTTCCGCGTAACCCTCGACAACGGCGTCGTCGGCTACGGCGACGAGCGCGGTCACACCTCGTTTTCCGAGGGACAGATCGCGGGCATGATCGACCAATCGCCGTTCAACTACGTCGCTGGCGCGCTCAGCACCGGCCTGATGGGCGCGCTGTACGACGCTATGGGCAAGGCCATAGAAGAGCCGGCCTACAAACTGTTCGGCCAAAAGGTCCGCGACCGCGTACCCGTGGCAGCGTGGACCCGGCCCGCGGCCCCCGAGGACTTTGCCAGTGAAATCCAGCGCGCCGCCCAAGAGGGCTACACCATCTTCAAGATGCACTCGGCCGAACAGCACGACGTGATCGAACAGACCCGCGCCGCCCAAGAAGTCGCGCCGACTGGCTTTAAGGTCCACTGGGACTTCAACCACAATCGGCCTGCTACGGCTGTGCTGCGCATCGTCGATGAGTTGGAAAAATTTCCGGTCGTCGGCTTCTTGGAAGATCCGCTCTACCCCTATGACATCGAAGGCTGGCGTTTGTTGCGCTCCAAGACCTCCCTACCGCTCTTGATGCACGTGCCGCAACTCGGCGGCGGCCCGGAGATCCAACGGGATGTGGCCGATCTCTACATGATCGGCGAAATGGGCATTGGCCCATCCATCCGCCGGGGCTTAGCTGCGGCAGCCGCTGGGGTTTCGACCGTGGTCCAGCTCACCGGCGGCACCCTGTGCAAAGCCATGGCCATGCACTTGGGCGCGGTCATCCCCAACGTCTCGCATTCGACCAACTTAGACGACCAATACGCCGAAGATGTGACCGGTGGCCGTCTCGAAGTCAGCAAGGGCAGCACGCCGGTACCCGAGGGCCCGGGACTGGGCGTAGAGGTCGATGAGCAGCTATTGGCAGAGCTAGCCGCCCGTCCCAAGAGCGAACTGCCGCGTCACGTCGGCGTCTTGCACCTGCCCGGTGGCACCACGTACTACACTCCGAGCATCCCAGCGGTCGAGCGGCTGACCGGCTTTGTCGAGGGCAATGTGCGCGGCGTGCGCAGCGAGGTCTGGAACGACGACGGGTCCGAAGAATTCGCACGGATTTACGAACAGGTGCAAAAAGAAGGTAAACTCAAGGCTTAGAAAGGAACGCTTCATGCTCGACCAACTCGCCTATCTCCGCAATGCCCAGACCGGGCGCGCCTCTTCTTGGGAAGAAACCGGCCGCAACAGCGACGCCTGGTGGATCGAACCCGGCGAGAGCGCAGTCCTCGCCGACATCAAAGGCCCCGGCCGCATCACCCACCTCTGGCTGACCCAATCAAACCACTACCGCGAGTGCTTGCTCAAGATCACTTGGGACGACGCGGACCACCCCAGCGTGGTGTGTCCTTTGGGCGATTTCTTCGGCCTCGGCCACGGCATCGTCAACTCCTACCAATCCCTGCTCTTTTCGGCCTCGACGCGCAGCAACAATGTTTTTAATACCGGTTGCGCCCTCAACGCGTACGCGCAAATGCCCTTCCGCCAGCGCGCCGTCGTCGAGCTGGTCAACGAGAGCAGCGAACGGCACCGCCAGTACTTCTACGTCGATTACGAGATCGGCGACGTGCCGAGCGAGGCTGGGTACTTCCACGCGGAGTTCCGCCGCGAAAACCCCTTTGGCGGCTGGGGCCACGAGATCCGCGTCAACTCACCAGAGGCCAACATCGTCAACAAGGAACAGATGGCTTGGGACAACAACTACGTCATCTTGGAGACCCAAGGCCGCGGCCACTACATTGGCTGCAACATCAGCGTCACCAACTTTCAAGGCACTTGGTGGGGCGAGGGCGACGACATGATCTGGGTCGATGGCTACAAGTGGCCCCCCGAACTGCACGGCACCGGCAGCGAAGATTACCTCAACCAAGCGTGGGGCATGCAGGACAACGCCTTTTTGCGCAACGGCTCCTCCATCCACGAAAACAACACCAACGGCTACCAAACTTCGTACGTCCACCACCTCGAAAACCCCGTCCATTTCCAGCGGGAAATCAAGGCCACCATCGAACACGGCCACGGCAATCACCTCTGCAACGAGATGAGCAGCGTTGCCTACTGGTACGCAGCCGAACCTACCCGCGTGGCCGAACCCCCCACCGTCGCTCAGCGCATGCCCGTCCTGCGCGACGACCAAGGCCAGTGGTTGTACGATCCAGAGAATCAAATCACCAGTCGGAAAATTCGCCCCAACGCAGAAATGGAGCAGATGAAAACGCAATGGGCGGCCAAAGAATCGTCCTAGACGTAGGGGCGACCGGCCGGTCGCCCCTACGTCTAACAACCACGGCCAAAGCTCAGATCGTCCTCGACGTACTCCAGCGGCTCTATCCCAATCCCTCGGTGCCGCTCAAGCGTCGAGACCCCTACACGCATCTGATTGCCGTGTTGCTTTCGGCGCAGTGCACGGATGCACGCGTCAACCAAGTAACGCCCGCGCTCTTTGCTCGCGCCGACCGGCCCGAGCGCATGATCGAGCTGGCCGTGGCAGAGATCGAGCAGATCATCCGCCCTTGCGGACTAGCCCCGCGCAAGTCCAAGGCCATCTGGGAGCTGTCGCAAATCCTGCTCGCCGAACACGGCGGCCAAGTCCCGCCCGATCTGGCCGCGCTCGAACGCCTGCCTGGAGTGGGGCACAAAACCGCGCAAGTCGTGCTCGCGCAGAACTTCGGCGTGCCGACCTTTCCCGTGGACACCCACATCCATCGGCTGATCTACCGCTGGGGGCTGTCCACCGGAAAGAACGTTGAGCAGACGGAACGGGACTGCAAGCGCCTTTTCCCCGAGGAGCGCTGGAATGACCTGCACCTGCAAATCATCTACTTTGGCCGCGAGCACTGCCCGGCGCGCGGGCACCAGCCGGCCGAGTGCCTGTTGTGCAGCAGGATAGGCCGCAAGAGCTTGTTCAAGTGAGGACTCCATATTAGAGGAAAAGAGTCATCATGCCTGAATCGAATCGCGGAAAAAGCTATCTGCAGCGGAAAACGGGACTCGTGCGGACGAATTGGCGCACTTGGACCGAATCACCTCGCGGCGGCACTTCCTAGCGACCGTAGGCAAGGGAGCGGCACTAGCGGGTCTCGGCGTCTTTGGCGCTGGCCCAAGCTGTAGCGAGGGACCCGTTCAGCCAGCGATCGGTGGGATTGACCCCACCGTGACTGGGCTGCCCAAGCCGGACATGATCGTCCACTCGCAACACCCATTCAACGGCGAGTTTCCACCGCATCTGCTCGCCGCAGACGTCACGCCGACTGCGCGCCATTTCGTGCGCAACAACGGCAGCATTCCCGAACGTGCCCTAAGCCAAGACGCCCAAG
Source organism: Candidatus Latescibacterota bacterium (assembly GCA_965116675.1). Lineage (GTDB taxonomy): Bacteria > Latescibacterota > UBA2968 > UBA8231 > UBA8231. The sequence continues at coordinate 2,346,753 of OZ220721.1, read as the reverse complement.
GCTGGAGCCTGACTGTTGACGGCGAAGTCCGCAACCAACGCGCCTTCTCACTGGACGATTTGCACAGCCTGCCACAAGTCACCCTGCAGGTGGTGTTGGAATGCGCCGGGAATGGTCGAAGCGCATTCGCCCCCAGTGTGGGCGGTACGCAGTGGATTCGCGGGGCCGTGGCCTGCAGCGAGTGGACGGGCGTGCGCTTGCGCGACGTGTTGCAAGCAGCCGAAGTAACCGAGAAGGCCGTGTACTTCGCCAACTACGGCGAGGACGACCCTCCGTTTTCGCGGGGCATTCCCATCGAGAAAGCCATGGACGAGCACACGTTAATCGCGCTCAAAATGAACGGCGAGCCGCTGCCAGCGGCCCACGGATTCCCTGCGCGGTTGCTCGTTCCAGGTTGGATCGGCAGTTCCATGCAGAAGTGGCTCAACCGCATCTGGGTGCGCGACACCGTCCACGATTCCGATAAAATGACCGGCTATTCCTACCGCGTTCCAGCCTATCCGGTGGAACCGGGGGAACCGCCGCCGGAAGCCGACATGGTCATTGCCACCTCGTGGGTCGTCAAGTCGCTCATCACCGCGCCGCAAGCCAACGCAACCGTCCAAGCGGGCGTTCCGCTCAGCGCTAGCGGACATGCTTGGGCTGGCGAGCGCAGCGTGGCCAAGGTACTCGTCTCCACCGACCTCGGCATCCAGTGGCAAGAGGCCGAGTTGACCCCGCCAGCCAATAAATACGCTTGGTATGGTTGGAGCGCCGAGCTAACCTTTGCGAGCAAGGGCTACTACGAAATCTGGGCGCGGGCGTTTGACGATACGGGCAACGCCCAGCCTTTCCGCCAGCCTTGGAACCCCAAAGGCTACCTCGGCAACGTCATTCACCGAGTGCCAATCGCGGTCTCGGCGTGAGTGCGAACAAAACGCGAAAGGAACCGAACATGAGCGATAATCTGCGGCTGTTGTCCATCGGCGCGCATCCGGCCGACATCTTCGACCAATCGGGCGGCACCATGGCCCATCACGTCGCCCGCGGCGACTGGGTCGGCTGCGTGGTGCTCACGCACGGCGCAAGGGTCCACGACAAGGTGATCAGCGACGAGATGTTCCATCGGGCAGAAGTCCCGCAAGCCGACCAACTAACGGCGCTGATGGCCGAGCGCGCCGACGTCAAAGCCGACGAGGTGCGGCGGGCCTGTGCCCTGCTCGGCGTCGAGGAAATCCACTTTTTTGGAGCCGACGACGCGGTGTTGCGAGTTACCGAGGAGGCCGTGCGCCGCCTAGCGCGGTTGGTGCGACAACTGCGGCCGGATGTGGTGCTGACTCACTTTCCCAAGGAGGGCGACGGGCTGACCAACGCCCACGCCGTCTGCGCTCAAATCGTCCTCCACGCGCTCGCGCTGGCCAATGGGGTGGATCCCGGCGACAGCCGTCCGCCGCATCGAGTCGCCCAGGTTTTCTATTTCGGCACTGGAGCGGCGTCAATCCCGCGCAGTGTGTGGGATTCGGAGGGCGGCTACTACAACGATGTCTTTATCGACATTACCGACGTGGTTGCCAAGAAGCTGGCGGCATTGGATTGCCTAGAAAGCCAAGGCTACGGCGGGGCGTATGCGCGCAAGCGGATCGAGACCAGCGACGGGGCCTTTGGCACAGCCGCCGGGTGCGCTTACGCCGAGGGCTTTATCAAGGCCAACGCCGAGACCCATTACTACCTACCGCTGACCGAGCACTCGATAAAGAAAGCGCGGATGTCGGATCACGAGCACATCGTCGAACAGTCGTTCAAGATCTAGACAGATTGATCCGGGGTCCGATAGGTCCACGACGTGTACATATTCCGAAAACGTGTCGATTTTTTAGAGACTTATCTTGAGGCGGAATGGTGCTCATACTTGGGAACTATTGCTTGGGCGCGTGGCCTTCGAGGTGGTTGTCTAGGCGCATGTTGAGGCGGTCAATCCGTTGGGCAAGGTCGCGGCGCATATCGACTAAGGCTCGCCATAGGAACGCGCCGACACCCAAAATTAGGGCTGGTGAAACGAAGTCTGTCAGTTGCATGGCGATTCCGTCCTTTCGATGTGTGCCTGGAATGTAGCGGCAAGATAAACCTCGCTGCTCTTAATAATACCACAATATAGGCAAAAACGCACCTTTTTGGGCACTATTGTATATAATTCCCTTTTTCACCCTATTCGCCGAACAAGTCGGTATGTTCTGGGGATTCACTCACTCCATCCCGGCCAGTCGCTCCGCCAAGTCCTCTCGCGTCGTCCCAATGTTGAGAGAGCTAATGTCCCGCCCGTCTAAACGACTGGCTAATTCGCTGAAATTAGCGGGCGTCGTCGGCTTGGCCACTACGCCCACCTCGTCGAGCAATTCGTGAATTTTATCAGCGCGGATGCCGAACCCCAAGGCAGCTTGTGAGATGCGTGCAGGGGCACCGCCTATGCTGAGCACCACATTCTCAATACCCGCGTTGTTGATGGCTACCACTTGACCCGAATCGTCGAAAATGGGGCTACCGCTGGTGCCGCCGGACAGGTCGAGGTTGTGTTGGACGACGTAGGAGTCGGACGCGGTGTACATCTCGCCGCGGAAGGGCGGGCGCAAGGCACTGATCGTGCCATTCTTAAAGGTGCCAATCGGGAAGAGACGAGACAGCTCGCCGCCCTGGAGTTCGCCGGGAAATCCCAACGTCGCGATCGGGGCACCAACTCTCAAGCGATAAACCGCATTGCTCGTCGCCAAGCGGGCGCGCCGCCCAATGAAGCCTTCGGAGATGTGCAGCGTACCCACGTCGGGCGAACTCAGATCGTCGGGATCCCATTGCGGGTGCGACCAAGAAGCACCAATGAAGAAATAATTTCCTTGGTACGAGAGATCGGTCGTCAGGTTTTGCACCACGATCCACGTCCCCTGTAGATCGGTTCCATACCTGTTGTTGAATGCCGCTACTTGACCGTCCAATTCAACCAGTCCATCTATGATGTGCCCATTGGTAACAAGCGTACCGCTTTCCACGGCAAAGCTGGTGCCGATGAATGTAATAGTCCAATCCTCTATGTTTCCGTTGTACACCCCGTGGAGCACGGCGTACACGGAGTACTGCAAAGAGTGGACGATCCCGCTCCAATCCCCAATTTGACCTTCCAACTCCTCCACCCGCTCTTGCAGATCTTCAAATTCCGACCGCGTAATACTCGTCTGGTTCAGCTTGGCGCGGACTTGGCCGATCTCCTCGGCATTGTCCGCCGTCACCGCAAGGGCATCGAGCCGTGCCAACAGGCTCAGCCGGTCCTCCTCTTGAGCGGCTTCAACTTCGTCGAGACGCTGCTCTAATTCATCCACTCGCTCTGCGAGCGGATTATCCGCGCAGGCAAAAAAGACCGCGCTTGGCAGAAAAAAGAAAAACAGACGCATGGGAAATCCTTTCGGGATTGGCGCATTGCTTGCAGATGCGCCTAAACGTAGTTTGTCAACAGCACACGCCGTGCGATAATGACCAATTCTATTTCTGTGAACAAGGCCCTATACCCTTCCATGCGCTCCACTCTTTATCCCCAATTCCCAATTCGTAATTCGTAATTCCTAATTCTCGATGCCATTAGTCCTTTCGCTCCTCCTCGTCCTTTCGTCCTGCGCCCCTGAGCCGCACCAAGACACCACCGTCACCCTCGAGTTCTGGACCATTGCCCTCGGCGATGCATTCGCCGACTACATCTTGGGTATGATCGACGAGTACGAGCAGACGCATCCCGGCGTAAAGGTTAAGTGGGTCGATGTCAGCGGCGGCGAAGTGGCCGAGAAGTTTCTCGCCGCCTTGGTCGGTGACGCGCCCCCAGACTTGGCTAACATCTACGACCTGCCCCGCTTCCTGCAATACGATATCCTCGTCAACATGGACGAAGCGGTCTCCCCCGCCGAAAAGGCCAAACGGCTCGAAAACTTCTGGCGCGGCGTCGGCTACTTCCAAGGCAGCAACTACGCCATCCCTTGGTACGTCGGCGTCACCATGCTCTGGTACAACAAGGACCTCTTCGCCCAAGCCGGCCTCGACCCCGAGCGCCCGCCCGCCACCATTGACGAGATGCTCGCCATGGGCCGCCAAATCCGCGAGCGCACCGGCAAATACGGCGTCTCTTGGCGGCTGCATCCCTCGCTCATAGCCCCGCCTTGGGCGCTGTTGCGTCTAGACGGGTTTTGGCCCCTCTTCGTTCCCAACGCCCGCCGCACCCGCATCAACCACCCCGAGGCCAAGGCGATCTTTCAGCAGTGGATCGACGCCTATCAACAGGAGATCGTGCCGCCCGAGGCCCTCGCCGCCTCCCACCGCGACGAGGTCAATTGGTTCATCGAGGGCCGTGCGGCCATGCTGCCCTTTTCCGGCGGCTGGATCACCCGCTACTTCGACGACTCTTTTGCCAAAAAGGCAGTGCCAGCACCCATGCCGCGCGGCCGCCTCGGCCAAGTGCCGGCCACCAGCCAAGTCTTGGTCGTGCCCAAAGCCTCGCCCCACGTAGAGCAAGCCGTTGACTTCGGTCTATTCGTCACCAACGACGCCAACCAACTCGAATTCTGCCGCCGCGTCGCCATCTTGCCCTCGACAGTAGAAGCAGCCGCCGACCCCTACTTCCGCCGCCAACCCACCACGCTGGCCGACGCCGCCAACCAGCTTTCCGCAGCCGACATCGCCCACTCCTTTGTCATGGCCCCGCCCGACGTCAAGGGCTGGAGCCGGATGGAGGACATTCTCCACGAGGAATTCGCCAAGGCATTGGCCGGCCAACAGAGCGCAGACGCGGCCCTGAGCCGCATCGAATCCAAGTGGAACCACCTGTCGCGCTTTCATTGAACCCCAACCATGACCTTATTACTGAGTCGCCAGACCGATCCAATTCCTAATTCCTAATTCGCAATTGACCATGTACGGACGCTACGCACCTTACTTTTTCGTCGCCCCTGGGCTGTTGCTCCTAGTCGTGTTCTTCGCCTATCCCTTGCTCGACACGCTCTATCTCAGCCTGCACCGCTACAATATCTTCTCGCCACCCACCTTCGTCGCCCTCGACAACTTTCGCCGCGCTTGGGGCGACGAGCTGTTCTGGCGGGTCTTAGCCAACACCCTGCTCTACGCAATCATCGTCGTGCCCGCGCTCGTCGTGCTCTCGTTTTTTATGGCGCTGCTGCTCGACAACTCGCTACGGCTGATCAAGGTATTTCGCACCCTGTACTACATTCCAGTCGTCACTTCCATCGTCGTCGCTGGCATCGTCTGGAAGTGGCTGTACAATGCCGACGGCCTGCTCAACGCCTTCCTCAAGGGGCTGGGCGTCAGCGGCCCGTCGTGGCTGGCCGACGTGCGCGGCGTCCCCGAGGCGTTCTTGGGCCTGCTCGGCGTAGAGACTCAAGCCGCGTGGTTGACCGAGCCGGCGATTGCCCTGTTTGCCGTGGCCATGGTCACCGTGTGGAAGGCTGCGCCGTACTACATGATCATCTATCTGGCCGGCTTGCAGGGCATCCCAGCCCAACTCAAAGAAGCCGCCCGCGTCGATGGAGCCGGTTGGTGGCAGGTCGTGCGCCACGTCATCATCCCGACGATCAAGCCCTACACACTCGTGGTCTCCATCATCGCCACCATCGCCGCCTTGCGCACCTTTGGCGAAGTGTACGTGATGACCGGCGGCGGCCCCTTCCACCGCACCAACTTGTTGGCCTATTACATCTACACGCTCGGGTTCAAATACCTTGAAGTAGGATACGCCGCGGCTGTCTCGCTCTGCCTGCTGGTCGTCATATTGATTTTTGCCCTGCTCAACTTTCGCCTCGCCGGAGGCGACAATACCGGGGGCGGGGTGTAATGGTCAAGCGCATTCTGCTCTACGCGGTCCTGTGCGCGGTTGGCGCGGTCTTGCTGGCTCCTTTCGCCTGGTTGCTATCCACCGCGCTAAAAGCCGAGTCGGCCGATCTATTCGCCCATCCGCCGCAGTGGATTCCCGATCCCATCGTCTGGGGCAACTTCGTCAAGGCTTGGAACATCCTCCCGTTTATGCGCTATCTCTTCAATACCTTCTACATTGCCATCGCCACGGTCCTACTCAACTTGACGTGCTGCTCGCTGGCCGGCTACGCCCTCGCCCGCATGAATTTCCGTGGCCGCCAAGCCATTTTCTACTGCATTTTGGCCACGACCATGGTGCCGTTCCAAGTCCTCCTAATCCCGCTCTTCATCGTCACCTTAAAGCTCGGCCTCGTGGATTCGTACGCCGGCGTCATCCTGCCGGTGGCAGTCAACGCCTTTGGCATCTTCCTCCTGCGCCAAGCCTTCACCACCATTCCCACCGACTTAGAAGACGCCGCGCGCATCGACGGCTGCGGCCCTTTTACCATCTATGCGCGCATTATGATGCCCCTCGTCAAACCAGCCCTCGCCGCGCAGGCAGCCTTCACATTCGTGGCCCAGTGGAACGACTTCCTGTGGCCGCTCGTGGTACTCAAAAGCCGCGAGCTGTACACCCTGCAATTGGGGCTGGCCAGCCTGCAAGGCGTCTTCGGCGTCAACTGGCGCTACATCTCAGCGGCCTCGATCATCGCCTTGGTGCCGACGGTGCTGTTCTTCCTCTTCACCCAGCGATTTTTTACGCAAGGGCTGACGGCTGGTGCGGTGAAGGAATAGCGGTGCGGTTGCCAGAGTAACGGCTGGCGGTTTTCTAGGCGGGCTTGCGATTGCACGAATCAAACTCATAGGACAAATTGTGAGGTAGAGGGCTTGGCGCGACAGCCCGAAGACCTCTCGCCAGCAAGGAGTCGCAACAGGTGACAACAACAACCATGCGTTTCTTTAATACCGCCGGCCCCATAAAGACGGATATTCACTATCACGTCCCGCTCCTGTCGCGACTCGATGTCGAGGACCTTTTGCTCCTGATCCGGCAGCGGAAGTACTTCGTCCTGCACGCGCCGCGCCAGACGGGCAAGACATCGGCGTTGTTCGCCCTGCGGGATCAATTAAACGCCAGCGGCGAATTCCGCTGCGCGTACGTCAACGTCGAGGTCGGCCAGTCGGCGCGCGAGGATGTGGCTGCGGCCATGCGGGCGATTCTCAGTGCGCTAGCTCGTGGGGCGCGTCACGCGCTCAATGACTTGTTCGTCCCGAACATCTGGCCCGGCATCCTCAATGACGCTGGTCCCAACGACGCACTTGGGGAGACCCTTGCCCGCTGGGCCGAGTCGGACCCCAAGCCGCTGGTACTCATGCTCGACGAGATCGATGCGCTGATCGGCGACACCCTGCTGGCGGTGTTGCGGCAATTGCGCGCTGGCTACCCGGAGCGCCCGCGTCGGTTTCCTCAGAGCGTGATCTTATGCGGTGTGCGCGACGTGCGCGACTACCGCATCCGATCTTCCGCTGAAAACGCCATCATCGCCGGGGGCAGCGCGTTCAACATCCGCGCCGAATCCCTGCGCTTGGGAGACTTCTCGCGCGACGAGGTTGAGTCCCTGCTGACACAGCACACTGAGGAGACCGGTCAAGCGTTTTCCGAGGAGGCGCGCCGCGACATCTGGGAGCTGACCCAAGGCCAACCTTGGCTAGTGAACGCGCTCGCCTACGAAGCCTGCTTCGGCAACAAGGCCGGGCGAGACCGTAGCCGTTCGATCACCGCCGACACCATCCAAGACGCCCGCGAGCAGTTGATCCTGCGCCGCGAGACGCATCTGGATCAACTCACCGACAAGCTCCAAGAGGAACGGGTGCGCCGAGTAGTAGAACCACTACTGAGCGGCACCGCCGCTGCCGACTCGATCCCTGCCGACGATCTGCAGTACGCGCGCGACTTGGGCTTAGTGGCGCAAGACGGCCCCGTTGCCATCGCCAACCCGATCTACCGCGAGGTAATCCCGCGCGACCTCACCTACACCACCCAGGAGATGTCGATCCACCACGATCCCGCTTGGTACGTCGATGCTGACGGCACCTTACAGGTGGACAAGCTACTGGCCGCGTTCCAAGAATTTTTCCGTGAGCATTCCGAGCACTGGGTGGAGCGTTTCCAGTACAAGGAGGCCGGCCCACAGTTGCTACTGCAGGCGTTCTTGCAGCGCATCGTCAACAGCGGCGGGCGAATTGAACGCGAGTACGGCTTGGGCCGCAGGCGCACGGATTTGCTGCTAGTGCGACCAGTGGGCGGGGCTCCCGGCAGAATGCAAAAGGTCGTCATCGAGTGCAAGGTGCTGCATCGGGGTCTGGCGCAGACGCTGCGCGAAGGTCTTGAGCAGACGCGAGCCTACATGGATCGCTGCGCTACGGCGGAAGGGCACCTCGTGCTCTTCGACCGCACCGAGGGCAAGTCGTGGGACGACAAGGTGTATCGCCTCGAGGAAACTGAAGGCGGCGCGCCGGTCACGGTGTGGGGGATGTGAGCGATGATAACGCAAATACTCCAACAACTTGGGGGACATACCAGTGTTGTTGGCAGAGGAGAGTAAGCTATGACCACGCAGAAACAGAGGCACCAAGGAACGACAGAGAAACAACGCGATCCTGACTTTGTCGGCGCAGAGATTGCCATGCACCGAGCGGCAAAACGCGCCCGTCGTCGGGCTATGGAGACCATCGGCGCGGTGGCTGTGTTCAGGGACGGAAAGGTCGTCTGGGAGAAGGCCGATGGGACATTCGACGATGAGCTTGAAGAGGCAGGAGACAGTTGAATTACCTCCAAACGTCTCATCTAAGTCATTTTCCTCTGAAGTAAATGCCCTTCGACTCCGTCCACAAAAAGAATGGGCCTTGCCCCAAGGAGACCACCATGCGAGCGACTATATACACATACCCCTGGGACTTAACCGACGAAGGCATTGACTCGGCCCTAGACACCATCGCCCACACGGCCGGCCTCAACAGCGTCAGCCTAGCCCAGAGCTACCACGTCTCGACGTACTTTTTGCCGCACAATCCCCGGCGGCCCCTCTATTGGGGAGAAGAAGGCGCGCTCTACTTCCAGCCGTCCGCCACCTTTTACGAAGAGAGCCAAATCGCGCCCCTGATCAGCAACGTCGTCGATGGCCCGGATTACATGCGCCGGATCGCGGATAAAATCAGGGAGCGCGGCCTCGACCTGACGAGTTGGCTGGTCTTCAACTACAACCACTACCTGCCTCAGCGCTATCCAGACGCGGCCAAGCAAGATCCCTTTGGTCACATAAACTTCGCCCAGCTATGCCCGGCCAGCCCCCTAACGCGCGACTACGCTCGCGCGCTCTGCCGCGATATAGCCGCGCAGTTCCAGCCCGACGAGTTCCACCTCGAATCGCTGGGCTACCTGCACTTCAGCTACGGCTTCCGCAATCCCAAAATCGGCGTAAAAATCACGCCCTTCTGCGAACTGCTGATGGGATTGTGCTACTGTCAGCACTGCTTGCAGCGGGCCGGTGCCCTCGGCTTGGACGGAGAGAGTTTTCGCGCAGAGGTCGCCGAATACCTCGCCCGCGAACTCGCCTCCGAGCCTACCCCAGAAGACATGCAGCCTCCCAGTGCCGGATTCCTCTCCACCGCCTTTTCCGGCCGCTTGCAGACCTTTCTCGACGCCCGCGTCGAAACGGCGACCTCGCTGATGGAAGAGGCCATTGCCATCGCCAACCAAGCTGGCGCACGCGCCTCGTTCTTCGGGGGCCGCGACCGGACCGTCAACGGGCTTGACTCGGATCGCGTCCTCCGCAACGTGTACATGGTCAACGCCGGCGTGGGCGGCGAGCCGGACGCCCTAGCCACTAGCGTCCGCTCTCTGCGCGGCGAATTCCCAGCCGACACCGGCCTCAGCGCCATCGTCCGCCCCGGAGGATTCGCCGCCAGCGACGCACTCGGCGCGCACCTGAGCGGGCTGAGCCAAGCGGGCGTCAATGGCTACGCCTTCTACAACTACGGCCTCATCCGCCGCGCCCATCTCGAATGGATTGGTAACTACCGCTATTTGTGGAAATAAATGGCATGTAGGGGCGACTCTAAGAGTCGCCCCTACACCGATGTCGCCCCTACACAGATGTACAACGCATCCAAAGGAACAATCACTATGGACAGCCAAACAATCCAACGCGCCATCGACGCGCTGCCCCGCCACCGCCTGACGCATTTGCCCACGCCCTTACAGCACTGTCCGCGGCTGTCGGCCGCACTTGAAGGGCCGCGGATATGGATCAAGCGCGACGATTTGACCGGCCTCGCCTTTGGCGGCAACAAGTCCCGCTACCTCGAATTCACCCTCGCCGAGGGCACGGCCCAAGGGTGCGATGCGGCCGTGATGAGCGCAGTCGTCCAGTCCAATCACTGCCGCCAATTCGCCGCGGCCTGCGCCCAGCTCGGCCTCAAAGGCGTCGTCGTCCTGCGCGAGAACGATTCCATCATGGGACGCCAGTCGCCAGTCCAAGGCAACCACCTTTTAGACCAGCTATGCGGGGCGCGCATCCGCTTTGCTCCGCCCGAGGGCGTCGGCGCAACCATAGCCGAGGAAGTGGAGCGGCTCAAAGAAGAGGGGTACAAACCTTTCAGCGGTCTATCTGGGCTACTGTCTCGCGTTGCCTACATCCAATGTGCCTTGGAAATCGAAACCCAACTGTGCACCGCAGGCATCCAGGCTGACGACGTAGTAATCGGGTCAGGGGGGACCAGCTTGGCCGGGTTGGTGGCCGGCTTTGCCCTCTTGGGACGTTCGGCCCGCTTCCTCGGCACGCCCCAGAGCAAGATGGGCCAGCGCGAAGGAGTGTCTGAGCGCATCGCGCAATCCGCGGCGGAAGCCGCGGCCCACCTCGGCCTCGAATGCGCGCCCGACCTGGAGTGCATTGCCGTGACCGATGAGTACGTCGGCCCGGGCTTCGGCCATTTGGACCGCGCCACGCTCGACAGCATCCGCCTCCTCGCCCAAAGCGAGGGCATCTTAGTCGATCCCACCTATTCGGGCAAGGGATTGGCCTGTCTAATCGATCAGGTGCGCCAAGGGCGTTTCCGCGATAGCGAAAACATCGTCTTCGTCCACACCGGCGGAACGCCGCTGCTATTCGCCTACGGGGAAGCCCTGCTTGACTAGGGAGCTAACCCCAGCGGCCCCACCAACTCGTCCAGCGCGTCGGTCAGCGACTGTGGGTCGGCGAGGTCGGCGATGACAGCCGCCAAAAAGGCCACGCCACCACGACGGGCAAAATCCGCAATCTGCGCGTAGCTCAGCTTGGGCAGGTCGGCTAGCTGCTCGCCGACTAAGTGCGCGAGCCGCTGCTCTAAGATCGGCGGCCGTTGGGCGTACGGCATGTTCTTCAGCAGCAGGATTAGGTCGTTGCGCGCTAGCACGCGCTCGCGGACTCCGTAGCCCAAGCGGCGGCAATATCCGGCAAAATCGTCCAAGGCATCCGCACGACCCTCCGCCAAACCCACCACATCCTCCCGCGCAAATAGGCTCGTCATGATGGTCCGCGCGATCAGGTAGTGTCCCCACACCGTGGGATGCAGATACTCGGTGATTAGCTCGTCGCCGACCAAACCAGCCGGCGCATGGGCGGCAAATGCCTGCTCCACATCGATCAAGATCGCACCCGACTCAGCGGCCAAAGTGTGAATGGTGCGGTTGAAAGGCGAGCAGGCCCGCAGGTGAATGCCGTCTAAATCGCGGGCGCGCACAAACGCGGCTAGTGCCTGCGCTGAATCCCCAGCCGCTTGGTGCGCCAAGCCCGCGTCAAAGTGCAGAGCCGCGTGCTGCGGATGATCTGCGGGCACAGCGTCCGATGGGACCGATCCCTGCGAGCGCAGGGGATAGAATCCAGCCAAATTGGAAACCAGCGTACAGAGCGCGACCGGCACCTCGCGCTCGCTCAACACCTCGACTATCTCGGCCATATTGCGCTGATAATGGGCCTCGGTCCGCCGGTGCGCCTCGTCCTCCAAGTAAATCTCGCGCTGCACCAAATGCACGCCAAAGGACTCGGCGGGTGCGGCGGGACGCAGTGCAGCCGCGACGTAATGCAGCAAACTGTCGAGCAAGTAGTAGGTCTTCGTCCGCTGCAAGAACATCTGTAATTGGATGAAGTACCAGTTACCACTCAGGCGCACAAACGGAGTTGCGGCCCCGTACGGCCCCACGAACTCGTTGTGGCCAGCGTAGATCAAGACCAGATCCGGCTCGTACTCGACCACCTCCTCGACAAATTCGCGCACCACGAAGGAATTGATAGCCGTGACGCCGCAGTTGACGACCTCGATCTCGCGCGCTGGATACGCATCGGCGAGCATCTGTTGCAAGAAGTTGGGAAACGAAGTATAGGCGGGGTTGGGGAAGCCGAGCAGGGTCGAAGCTCCCAGCGCGAACACGCGAAACGCGCGCGCGTCTTTGTCGCGGGCAAAGCGATCCTGCCCAGGAGCCAAGCGCACGTACTGGCGGGGGAAGAAGCGCCGCGCAGCTTGCGGGTTAATGCGATAGGACGAGTCGGTGGCCACAAAAAGGCCATCATCCGGCCCGACGCCCACCAGCCACAAGCCCGCCTCAAAGAGCGCGACCAACGACAAACCAACTAGTAGGGCTACGGCCCGGCCTTTTGCCTTATTGGTTGTTTTTACTTTGTTTTGCGCGTCCATCAACACCTAAAAATCATGGCTGAAATCGACTCTTCTGACAAGGCATCGGCCCCCATTACGGGCCGGAGCATCCTCGTCGGTGCCGCGCTGAGCTTGGCCATTGCCATCGGCATTCCCTACGGCAGCATGGTCATCCAAGGCTCGCGCCTTGGGCTAAGCTCGGCCACGCCAGCGGCGTTCTTTTTGCTGTTCGTCCTGCTGCTGACTATCCAAGTCGCCTTGGGACGCTGGGGTTTTCGGCGCGGCGAGTTGGTCGTCATCTTCGCCATGATGGCCGTCGCCACAGCCATTCCCACGCGCGGCGTGGTGGGCATGCTGCTGCCGATGATCACCGGCACCTTCTACTACGCCACTCCCGAAAACCAATGGGCCGACTTAGTCCACCCGTTTCTCTCCGATTGGATGGTGGTGTACGACCCGGTCGCGGTAAAGGCATTTTACGAGGGTACCAAAGGCTCGGCCATCCCATACGATGTCTGGCTCAAGCCGCTCGGGCGCTGGTTTGCATTCTACGCGGCGTTTTACGCAACCATTATCGCGGCCATATCCATCTTGCGCCGCCAATGGGTTGACAACGAGCGCCTCGTTTTTCCGCTGGCCCAAGTCCCGCTGGCCATGATCCAAGACGACGAGGGCAAGCAAAGAAGCCTCAAACCCTTTTTTCGCAACCCCATCATGTGGTGCGGCTTGCTGCTGCCCTTCTTGTTCAACAGCACCAACGCCCTGCACCACTACTTCAACTTCGTCCCCTCCCTCGCCCTCCAGACCAGCGTCGAACTGTTCAGCCGCACGGCCTCGCTCAACATCCGCATCAACTTCCTGATGTTCGGCTTTGCGTACTTTATCAACTCCAATATCGCCTTCAGCTTGTGGTTTTTCTACCTGCTCCACGTAATACAAGAAAGCATCTTCCGCTACATCGGCATCTTCAGCCCCGAGGAGTTAGGGCCTTGGACTGGATCTGGGCCGGTGGGCGCGATCATGGGGCATCAGATGATGGGCGCGCTCATCGTCTTGGTGTTCTACGGGCTGTGGACGGCGCGGCCCCACCTCAAAAACGTCCTGCGCAAGGCCCTGTGGGGCGACGACCGGATCGACGACTCTGCGGAGATACTCTCTTATCGGGCCGCGTTTTGGCTCTTCGTCGTCGGCGTTGGCGCGATGGGCTTCTGGCTGTGGAAGAGCGGAATCCCGGCTTGGATTGTGCCCTTCTTCCTGTTCTCGTCGCTGGTCATATTCATCGGCCTAGCGCGCGTCATCGCCGAGGCGGGCATGCCTACTGTAACCCCGGAAATGGTCCCAGCCGGCTTTGTCGTCTCCGGCGTTGGAGTCCCCGCGCTTGGCGCGCAGGGTATGGTTGCCACGGGCTACTCTTTGGTCTGGGCGGGGGATCTGCTGGTCTTTATGACCGCGCCCCTCGCCAACAGCCTGCGCTTGGGCAGTGTGATCAACGGCACTCGGCGGCGGCTCTTTTGGGCCATTGTCGCGGCCATACTCATCAGCCTCGTGGTCTCCTGCTGGTTCATGCTCTACCTCGCGTACCGCGACGGCGCGATCAACCTGCATCCCCAGTACTTCACGGGCTTTGCCAGATACCCCTCGGACTTTGCCGCGAAAAAACTCGCCAACCCCACGGGGCCAAGCCTCGTCGGGTGGCTGTGGACGGGTTTTGGTGCCCTGATCATGGGCGGCCTGATGACCGCCCGCCACTTCTTTGTGTGGTGGCCTTTTCACCCGCTCGGCTTTGCCGTGAGTACCGGCTGGGTAATGAACAGCATCTGGTTTTCGATCTTCTTAGCTTGGCTCATCAAGATCACTGTCCTCAAATACGGTGGCCCCCGCACGTATCTCCTCACCCGCCCCTTTTTCGTCGGGATCGTGCTCGGCCAGTTCGTCGCCGCCGGCCTGTGGCTGGTGGTGGATGGCTTCACCGGGATGGTGGGAAATCGGACGCCGGTGTATTAGGAATTGACGTTATGCCGTAGGGGCGGTTTGCAAACCGCCCCCTACCATTGCGGATTATCTTGTGAATGATGTAGGATTGCTATATTGAAGAAAATTAGGAGAGATACGATGTATATGGGAATTTTGCTGGTATTTGTTTTATGGGGGTGTGCTCAGGAAACGAATGCGCCCGTAGCGCGAGTCGATGAAGTGCCCATCTCAGGAGAGAGCCTGCGGTCCTTTGTCGAAAAGCTGCCCCCGGGCTTGCGCAACCCCGAAGGCGGCGACGCGGCCCGACGGCAATACGTGCAATCGCTCATCGACCGCCAACTCATTCTCAAAGAGGCCATCGCCCACGGGCTGGATACGCTGCAATCGGTAAAACGCACCGTCGATGAGGCCGTAGATGCGCGCGTCATCGCCCTTTACCGAGCGCGCAACATAACCGCTCAGGTGCAAGTGCCCGAAGAAGATGTGCGCCGCGCCTTTACCGAGGAGGGCTACCACCGCGAGCGCAAGCTCAACGCAATTTTGGTCCACACCCGCGCTGAAATCGAAGCGGCCGTGGTGGCCCTCGACGCCGGTCAACCCTTTGCCGTGGTGGCCCGCGCCCACTCGCTCGACAAGCGCTCGGCGGAGCAGGGCGGCGAACTGGGCTTTATTGGCCGCGAGGCCGCGCCCAGTCTGCACATCCCCGCCGAGGTCTTCAATACGCTGCCCTTGGGGGAAATATCCGCTCCTTTGCGCGCTGGCCTTAGTTGGCACATCGTCCGCTTCACCGAAGACCGCGACACGCCCTACGAGCGCTATCGGCCCCTCATTGAAGAGCAGCTATTTAGCGAGCGTCTAGCCCAAGCGGAGGCCGAGCACTTTGAGTCGCTTCGCGCGACCTCCGGGGCGGCCCTCGACCGCGACGGACTGCAACTCATGCTCAGCGCAGCCCAGCGCGAAGACGTCGCATTACTCGACACCTGCACTGCGCCGCTCTACACCTTTGCCGAAGGGCAAGCCACAGTCGCCGCGGCGTACAAGGCTCTGCGGCGGCTCAATGCCCAACGCAGCCTTAAAGACAGCACGCGCGCACGCACCGCGCTAGACAGGCTCGTGCTGCGGCCCCTCCTCCAGCGCCGCGCCGCCCGCGAACAGGACCTGTACGACGATCCAGACATCCAACGGCTGGCCAAGAGGGCCTACCAAGACGCGCTGCTCAACGCCGTGCGCGAGCGCTTTGCAGCCGTTGAAATGCTCTCCGACGCCGAGGTGTGGTCCTACTACGACAGCCATCCCGACATGTTTTATCACGAAGAGTCCGTCGAGGTCGAAGAGTTGCTCGCGTCCAGCCCAGCCGAGGCCCAGTGGCTCAGCGACCAGCTCGCAGCCGGTGCGAGTTTTGCCGATCTCGCCGACCGCAGCGTGCGCGCCCAAGCGGTCCAGTCGCAAGCGCGCTTCCATTTCCATCCGCGCGACGAGAAGCTCTATCCGCGCCTAGTCCCGGCCATCTACGCCGCGGAACCCGGCCAACTCGTCGGACCAATCCGGGTGCGCGACGGGTACTCCATTTTCCGCGTCCAAGGACGCAACCCCGGCCGGGTCGAGCCGTACGAGCAGGTCCAGCGCCGCGCCCGCGCTCTGTTGCGCCGCGAGCGGGAAAACGCGGCCTTCACCAGCTTTGTCAAAGACTTGCGCCAGCGCTATCAGAGCCGGGTCGAGATCGACGACCGAGCACTCAAGGCCGCCCTGCCGGATTCGCTGGTCCAAGGCACCTGAGAGGCCGTCGAAATTCCCGATGTACTCCAAGCCACGTCATCCCGCCTCTGCGTTCATCTGCGTTCATCTGCGGATACTTTGCCCCCAAGCGACAGCCGCCGAGGGTTTTCAGATAGCTTCTGAGCGATGATCGCGCGCCTGTTGCTGATTTTGGGCGCACTCGCCTGCGCCGACCAACCCGAGCCGCAGGACGCGACCCGGCCCGAGGAAGTCCGCCGCTTGCTCCAGCGCGGCACGCTTTTTTTGCAACAGGACCGGCCCGCCCGCGCCCTAGCGGAACTCGCGCAGGCCGTGGCACTCGATTCCGCGTCGAGCACCGCCCATTTTCAGAAGGGACTAGCCCATGCTCGGTTCGACCAGCCCACTGCTGCCATCGCCGCCTTTGAACGCGCCTTGGCCCTGACGCCCGACGACTCGACTGAGCTCGCCGAAGTCCATCCCCGCGCGCATTTTGCCCTCGCCGCGGTGCTGCGAGACCAGCACCGCTACCTAGAGGCAGCAACCCATCTGGAGCAGGCCATTGCCCTCGCGCCCGAGCGCGCCAAATACCATTTCTACCTAGGCGAAGTGCGTCGCGCCACCGGCGATTTTGCCGGCGCACTCACAGCTTTCAAACGCACCATTGCCCTCGCGCCCGACGACTCGACTGAGCTCGCCGAAGTCCACCTTGAAGCCCGCTACTACCACAGCGACCTGCTCGTGCGCAATCAACAATTGTCCCAAGCACGCGCGGGTTTTGCCGACCTGCTCGCCCGCGACCCCGATCACGTCCAAGGCGGCCTCGGCTTGGGCGGACTACTCATCCGCCTCGGAGAGTTCACAGCAGCCATTTCCGTGCTCCAGCGCGCCGCCGCCGCCGACCCGCACAACCCCGCTCCCCACTACCTGTTGGCTCAAGCCTACGCCGAGAGCGACCGTCCCGCCGACGCCCGCCACGCACAGGGCCGCTTCCAGCAGTTGAGTGCGGCCGAGCGCCACCTCAATCAGGGCAACATTTACATTCGCCAAGGCGCGTGGGACAAGGCGATCGACTCCCTAAGGCGCGCCCTTGCCAGCGACTCTACTTCGGTGGAAATTCGCCTGCGCCTCGCCACTGTGTACGCGCAGCAAAAGCGCTTCGCCGACGCCCGCGCCGCGCTGGCGCAAGTCCTTGCCCGCAACCCCGACCACCGCGACGCCTCGATCATGCTGGGCGACCTGTACTTGCACGAGGGAAAGTCCAAAGAAGCCGACGAGTACTTCGTCCGTGCCTTGGCGATCGATCCCGACTCCTTTGCCGCTGCTTATGGCTTGGGTCGTGCGCGTTTCAAAGGCGGCGACTTTGCTGGGGCCGTTGCCGCACTGCGCCAAGCCCTCACCCGCAATCCCGACCACCGCGATGCCCACTACGTCCTCGGACTAACCTACGTCCGCCAAACTAACTACCGCGATGCCCGCGCCCATTTCGCCCGCAGCATTGCCCTCGACCCAGACCACGCGGAATCGCACTATGGACTAGCGCTGATCCTCATGCAGCAAGGTCAGCGGAAACAAGCGCGGCAAGCTCTGCAAAAGGTGCTCGCCCTCGCCCCGGATCACCAGCGCGCCCGGGCTAAGCTAAGCGAACTGGACCAAGGGCCGTAAGTCGCCACTTCCGCGTCCTGTGCTTGGCGGCCTTTGCCGATGTACCTGACGCGCTGGAGTCCTTTTCTCGGTGGAAGGCGGGCATGTGGCTTCTCTTTAAACCTTGACAACGACGAGTATCTCGACCTATTTGCTTCAACTATGACTGGATCCTCAGGAGGGCACTATGAGACTCTTAGCGTTTCTCGTCATCTGCTTGGCACCGCTGCTTGCAGCCGACGCCCAAAAAGGCCATCGCGTCACCAGCCGCTCCGTAGTAGTCAACAGAGCCGCGCACTGGCACAACTGGCAGCTCCCCACCCACGCCGTGAGGGTATCGCCGGACGGCACGGTCGAGCCGCACTTTTTTCGCGAGCACTTCAATTTGCTCGACGATCTAGAGACCTTTACCCGCCCCATCCCCGAGCTGCGTCGCCGCAGCAACCAGACCGCCATCCTCAACATCGATAGCACCCAGACCCGCGACGTGAAAGGCGAGATCATCGTCGACCGCAAGGGCAACCCCATTTACTCCTATTTCTTTCGCCCGGGCATCAGCCGCGTCGGCTCGAATGCGGCCGCAGCCGCCAACATCCTCGACGACGATCCAACCACCTTCTGGGAGCCCGACCCGCAGACACCGATCGACGACTGGTGGATCGAAATAGACTTGGGTCGCGTCGTGGCGGTCGATTCCCTCGTTCTCCACTTTGTCGAAGAAGAACTAGGCGATCCCTTCTTCCAGTTCCGCGTCCTCGCCGCGCCCGACCAAGAGCCGGTGCAGGAAAACGCCGACAAAATCACCTTTGAACGCATCGCCAACACCAAAGCCCCCAACCGCGACCAGCGCACCTTCCACATCGGTCTCGAACAACTCAATGCCGACCCCGGCTGGCAGGGCAAGCTGGTAGAGACCATCCGCATCGTGGTCAGCGATACCCGCGGCGAGCGCGGCGAGCGCATCAGTGAAGAAGAATGGCAAGCCCTGCCTGCCGACGAGCGCGGCGCGATCATCTATTTCATCCGCGACGAACAGGGCTTTGAAGAGCCGGTCGAGCAAGCGATCTATGAAAGCCTCGACCCCCAGCGCCAAGGCCGTTTGGATTACTACCGGCGCGAACGGCCGCGCCTAGCCGGAATCGAGGTGTACGGATTTGGCGACAACATCAGCAGCGGCTTGGTGGCCGGCGGCGGCCAGCTCGACCTGACCGGCGACGGTTTCATACCAGGACCGGCTTTCGACGCGGATTTCAACACCAACTTCCTGCACCTAGTTTGGTCGCCGACCATCGACCGCGGCGTGCTCACCGTTGATATGGGCGCGTCGTTTTGGCTCGACGCCATGCGCATTTCCTCGACCCGGCCCCGGCCCTATATAGACGGGTACTTGATCCGAGGCTCCGACGGCTCACGCGACACGCGCGGCAAGATCAAGTGGTCGCGCCTCAGTCCCCGCTTTCGCGAGGACAATAGCCGCGACCGCTTTGAACACATTCTCGACATCTATGATCCTAGCCCCAAGCTCCGCTTTCTCGAAATAAGCATCATCTCGGCGGACCCGCGCCGTCGAGGCGGGTACAACACCGGGCCGAACATTGCCGAGTACCAGCTTTTTTCCACCGGCTACCCAGCGCAAGTAGTGCTGACCTCCGACCTTATTGCGCTGCCTGGGGCGCGCAACTTCGGGGCCATTACTTGGGAGGCCGAGACACCCCCAAATACGACCGTCGCAATCCGCACCCGCACCGGCGACCTGCTGGGCAAGGTCATTCGCTACTTCGACAAAACGGGCAACGAAATCACCTATGACGCTTGGAAAAACCTCTTGGCCCGACTCAAGGGGCCAGCCGACACCACCTTCGTGCCCACCAGCGGCTGGAGCTCTTGGAGCCGCGCCTACCAGCAGCCCGGCGACGTCGTCACCTCCCCCGGCCTGCGCAAATTCATGCAGTTCCAAGTCGAGATGATTACCACCGACCGCGAGGCCGCAGCTTCGATTCGCTCGCTCGCGGTCGAACTGCTCAATCCCGTGGCCGAGCGCATCGCGGCCGAGCTGTGGCCAGCCTCGGTGGAAGTCTCCGGTGTGCGGGAGACCTTTGACGTCTTTGCTCAGCCCTACTTCATCGAGTCGCCTGCGGCCTCGCGCAGTTCTGGCTTCAACGAGATTCTGCTGACCATGCCGGCCTCGGAAAAGCTCGAACTCTTGGAGCTTGGCATCAGTGGCCCAGATGGCGAAAAGGTCTTTCGCCTTGGGGCCGAGCGAGGTGTATTCACGACCGACGACCAAACGCAAGCCGCGCTTTTGGCCAACGGCGGCGACTCGATCTGGGTGCGCCTAGACGACGCGCTCAATATCCTGCCCGAGTCCGGCCGTACGTACAATCGCATTACCCTTGAAGGCGAGGAGGTCCCGGTGACCCAAGACGGCTTGCCGCTTACGGGTGCGGCGTACGGCACCCTCGACGAAGACGAACGGGGGGCCATCCGCTACTTCCGCCGCAATGGTGACCAGCTCAGCGAGATCGACCAAACCAGCTACCAAGACCTGCCCGGCGAGGAGCAAGGTCCCGTCCGCTTCTTCCGCATTCTGCGCGGCGACGGCGCTCAGTTCCCCTTTGACGCGCTCGGCGACTCGCTCGACTCGCGCGCGTACAACCGCCTCGCCACGGCCGAGCGCGGCATGGTAACCGGGCCGGGCCAACGCTTCCGCTTGCGCCTTTCAGCACCGGTCTTTCTCAACGGCACCACATTGCGCCTGTTCGTGCGCCATGCAGCAAGCGCCGACGCCGAAGTGGCGTGGCAGGCTGTTGAAGCGGGCAACGCCGACGAAAGCGTCGCCAGCAACACGCTCGCAATCAGCGTCCCCATCGACAGCGATCTCGTTCATGGTCTTTCAGTCGGGCCCAACCCTTTTACCCCCAACGGCGACGGGATCAACGACGCGGCGGAAATCTCGCTGGACATCTTCAAGCTCACTTCCAGCCGCCGCCTCCAAGTGCGGATTTACACGCTCAATGGGAGACGGATTTGGCAGCGCGAGGAAATGGTGCTAAGCGGCCGCACCACCGTGCGTTGGGACGGAGTCGATGACCACGGCCGCCGTGCGCCGCCCGGGCTATATGTGTGCCAAGTCCAACTCGACGCCGACGCCGAGGGGGAACCGACGACCCAAGCGCGGATTATCGCCGTGGCTTACTAGTTATTGCTGGAATGCTCGATATTCTTAATTGAAGGAGGGATTGCAGTGAACCGGAGATGGATATTCTGGACGGCAATAGCCATTCTGTGGCTCGGCAGCGTTGTTGCCGAAGCCCAAGAATACGGCGCTCGCCTCGGCACGGTCAAAAGGGGTGGGGTGGTTTCCTTTGAACCACAGGGGTCCGGCGTCCTGTTCGGCGCCCTCGACCCGGCTAAGCGCAGGTGGTACGTGCCGCAGGAGCTTTTTAACGAATACCAGTGGCGGCAGTGGGAATACTCCAACTACGCCCGCGATCACTACCAGCGCTACGTCAGCGCCATCCGCGAAGGCGATTACTACTACGACCTCTACGGCAATCTCGTCACCCGGGGCTGGCTGGTTTTCAACAACTCGCAGACCCAACCCCGGCAGTTCGGCTCTTCGGTGCTGAAGTCCAGCAATTTCGGGCGCTGGTTTAGCGGCGTGGTCATCTCGGCCGACTCCAAGGGCCAGCACCACTACGCCCTGACGGCTGGCACCAAAATTCGCTCGACCCTGACGCCGATGACCTTCTCCAAGCCGCGCTGGGACGGCATTCAATTCGACTACGCAGCCGATAAATACCAAGGCACCCTGATCTACTCCCGTATCAGCCGCCCCGGCGGCGCGTCAACCAACGATCAAGAGAGCTTGGTCACCAACGCCACATCCATGTTCGGCAGCCGCGCCACCGCGCAGGTAGGCGATTTCGCCACCGTGGGGCTGACCATGGTCAACGCCCACCAGTCCAACACCCTCATCGACGGCTTTACCGGCAACCCCTTCACCGGCGAGCTATCGGTCGATCAGAACCAGACCGTTTCGATCGTCGAGATCGTCTTGCGCGACGACAGTCCCGAGGACGGCGTCGGCGGGGCGGCCTTCTTCAGCGCCGGTTCGGACATCATCATCACCTATCTCGACGGCACCCAAGACAACGGCAAGGCCATCCGCTTTGAACCGATCATCGAGGGCGGCCTCGTGGGAGAAGGCTTCCTTTCAGCCGACGGCGTCGAGGAGATCCGCCTGCGCTACGACTTTGACAGCCCGGCTTTTGTCAACCGCGCCTCGGGTACCAAAGAAGAAATCAAAAAGGTCGAATTCCGCCTCGTGCTGGGCAACGACTATCAAGTGTGGGTCACCTCCGACAGCCAGCTCAACGCCAGCGGCGAATCCGTGCTCTTACTCGTCGCCCAAGCCGAGGGCAACGTCCAAGACAACACCAATTTGCAGATCGTCAGTTTCGATTACGGCCTACCGACCTCCACCCAGATCTGGGGCGCAACCCTAGAGTTGCAACAGGTCCTCGGCTTCGATTTCTACGGCGAGTACGACTTCAACTACAACTACACCAAATATCCCAATGTTGTCGCCAAAACCCACACCACCTTCTCGGGCATCCGCGGCGACCGCGCCGCGGCCGCGTGGATGATGAACCTCTCGCGGGTCGCGTTTCCCTTTTTCTTCTTTGGCGAGGCATACAGCATGGATCCTCGCTACTCCACCCGTACATTCACCGCCCAAGGCGATGGCTTTATCGACTACGAGGACGAACGCATCCACGTCGTCGAACTAGTCGAGGACAACGACGACCAAGACGAATTTCCCGACACCGTGCGCAAAGACTGGCAGGTCGGCGATCCGAGCGTCTTCCCCGGCTGGGATGAGAACAACGACTTTATCTCGGATTTCAACCAGAACGACAACCGCTTCTTGAGCAACCTCATCCCGGACTACGAGGAGCCGTTCCTGCGCCACAACGTCGATCGGCCCGAATTCCTCTTCGGCATCGACCTGAACAACAACCTGTGGGTTGATCGCTTTGAAAACGACGAACTGCCCGACTACCCCTACAAGAAGGATCACCAAGGATACAACGCCTACGGCGGCGTCCACTTCACCCCAGAGCTGCGGCTGATGGTCGGCGTCTTGCGCGAGGATCTCATTTCTTCCAACCAAAAAAACCACGCCAATTACGTCCTGCTGACCCTCGACCGCGACACCCCTGCTTGGGGTCGCTTCCGCGTCTTTGAGATGCTCAAATCCACGACCGACGACATCCCCGACGACCTCTTGCAGTGGCTGCCCAATGCCAATATCCGCACTGGTGAACCGACCAAAGTCGAGGATCCTCTCATCGCTCGCGACGCTTGGATCAACAGTCTGTGGGTCGGCCACGACTACAAGCGGCGCGGCCTGCTGACGGCCAATTACCTCAAATACGACCTGTACCACCAGCGGCTGAGTGCCAATGAGCGCGCGCTGTTGGGCCTGCGCGAGCGCGACTTTTTCTTTGGCCTAATCAACAAAATCAGCTACCGCTTTGACTTTGGGCACCTGTGGCTAGAGCCGCGCTGGAAAAGCGAGTACCGCCGTCAGAGCCGCGACCTGATTTCAGCCGACGAACGCACCGAACTGGCCGAGATCGGCGGCTTTATCCTCGGCTTTCCCCTGCTCAGCCACACAACCCTGATGAGCGGGCTGGAGATGACCTTCCTCAACGACCTGAAGCGCGACTCCAACGACTTCAACGGCCTAGTCTGGGCCTTGCAGTTGGCCAATATCTCCGATTATCTCGGCTACAAGGTCACAACCCATGCGGGCATGAAAATCGACCGCCGCCAGCCACGGGGCGAGGATGCGGTGATTATTAATCAGATCTTTATTTCGATCTACGCGGGCTTGCAGTGATATAGGTAGGGGCGACCGGCCGGTCGCCCCTACCTATTCTGCGTCCATCTGCGTCCATCTGCGGATCATTTATGAATATGGCTAGACGCTGGATGTTCATGGGGGTGGTGGCCGTCTTTGCGCTCGCCCTCTCAGCGCGCCTGTACTACCTCCACGAAATACGCGCCAGCCCGCTTTTTACCGCGCCCGTCGTCGATGCCCGCACCTATACCGAGGAAGCGCGCTACTTCAGCGAAGTCTCCTTTGCCGGTCAGCCCGCGCCCTTTTGGCAACCGCCACTCTACCCCGTGCTGCTCGGCGTCCTCTTTGCCCTCGCCGGAGATGACCTCTACCTGCCGCGACTCATCCAAGCCGTCATCGGCGCACTCGTCTGCGTTCTCATCTGCCTGTTGGGGTACCGGGTCTTTGGCGCGGGGATTGGACTCGGCGCGGGGATTGCCGCGGCATTGTACGGTCCCCTCATCTACTTTGGCGGCGAATTGCTGCCAACCTTGCTGGCCTGTTGCCTCAACTTGCTCGTGCTGCTGCTCGTAATCGGCGAAGGCGGTTGGGCGCGCTGGCTAGCCGCCGGTGTGCTGCTGGGCCTGTCCGCGCTCGCCGTGGCCAACGTGCTGCTCTTTGCGGCCGTGCTGTTGGGCTATCTCTACTGGCGGCAGCGGCGGCTGCGCCCGGCGGCTTTTCTGCTCTTGGGCTGTGCGCTGGTCATCGCGCCGGTTGCGTATCGCAACTGGGTGGTTGGCGGCGATCTAGTGCTCATCTCGCACAACGCAGGCATCAACTTTTACATTGGCAACAACGCCGACTACGAGCAAACGACCCGCATCCGCCCGGGACGGGATTGGGCCGAGTTGGTGGAAATGCCCGAGCGCCGCGCCGACATTGAGCAGCCTTCGGCTAAATCGCGCTATTTTTTTGCCCAATCTTGGCAATACATAACCTCCGCGCCGCTCGATTTTTTGAGCTTGCTGGCGTACAAGGGCTACCTATTTCTGCGCGGCGACGAAATCCCGCGCAACCGCGACCTCTACTTCGCCCGCAACGACTCTTCGCTTTTGTCGCTCCTGCTGTGGAAAAAGGGGCTGGCGTTTCCCTTTGGTTTGATCGCCCCGCTGGCGCTCTTGGGACTTTTTGCCTTTCTGCGGACCTCTGAGTCTCCCGAAGGGCGCTTGCTAGCGCTCTTTGTGGCCTGCTATGCGCTTTCCGTGGTCCTGTTTTTCGTCACCGGGCGCTATCGCCTGCCGGCCGTACCCGTGCTGTTGCTGTTTGCGGCTTGTGGGATGCGCGTCCTGTGGCAGCGGCCTTGGCCCGCGCTCGCCGCCGTTGCCGCGCTCTTGATCTTTTGCAATGTGGCCACAGGCGCGATGGATCGAGAGGGCGATGCCCACGAGCACTACTATCTCGGCTACGCGTACGAGGAACGGGACATGCCAGCCCACGCTGCTCGCCACTACCGCCACGCTATTGCTCGCGACCCTACCTTCGCCGAGCCGCTCCTCGCGCTCGCGGCACTCCACGCCGAAGCTGAGCGCTACGGCAAGGCCCTTGAACTCTATCGGCGCTATCTTAAAACGCAGCCCCACGACGCGGATGTGCGCTTTCTGCTTGGCCACACTGCGTTGCTCGCTCGGCGCTACGACGAGGCCGCGGCCGCGTACTCCGAGGTCGCAGCGGCGCGTCCCAACTGGGCAGCCGCGCACGGCGGCCTCGGCTACGCCCTCCTGATGGCAGACCAACCCCAACGCGCCGCCCGAGCTTATAGCCGCACGCTCGAACTGAACCCAGACTCGACGCTGGTGCGCTATCAACTAGCCCGCCTGTACGCGGCGCAGGGACAACATCGCGAGGCCATCGCCGAGTTTGAGCAGCTAATGCAGCGCGAACCGCACGTGCCCGAGTACCCAGCTCGCCTCGCCGACTTGCTCATCCAACTCGAACAAGGGACGGGCATGGCCCTCGGGCAGACAGACCAACTAGCGGAGGCCGAAAAGCTCTTGCGCCACGCCAGCGCGCTCGATTCCAAGGCCGCGCATCCCAACTGGAGCTTGGGTATGCTCTATGCCCGCCAAGGGCGCTACGCAGAAGCTGTGCCCCTGTTTGAGCATCTGCTCCAAATTGCTCCGCGTGACTACCAAGCCCATCTGTTCCTTGGGCACCTCTACCAACGCACCGGACGCCAAGCCGACGCGGACGCCCAATTCGCGGCCTTTAGCCGCAACCAGCGCGCCCATCGCATAGAAAAGGTGGCGCGGCGGGAAATGGAAGCCCAGATCGAACAAATTTTCGGTGGTTGATCCAGCGACTTATCTATGCACATCGCGAGCCGCTGGGCCGTTTTCGGGCATGCGCTGCTCGCCGTGCAAAATCGGTTGGAGAGGTTGGTGCGTTAGTACGCGACAGCTACGACGCGGCTCTGCTCGGCATCACCCGAATCCCCGGAGACAAAGACACGAGCCACGTACAGGCCCGGGGGAACTAGCTGGCCTTGGTCGTCGCGGCCGTTCCACACCTTGTCTGTGTAGCGGCCATTTGCCTCTTCACCGGCGAAGAGGACGCGCACGCGCTGACCGCTCAAGTCGTAGAGCGCGACTTCGACCGGCCGCGGAGTGCTCAGCGCCAGCAGGTTGTAGAGAATGATCGCTTCGTCGTTGATGCCGTCGCCATTGGGAGTAAAGGGGTTGGGCGCAGCCTGCACCTGACCCAATAGATGCCCCTCGGCCAATACGGATGGGCTGAGTACCGTGGTACCGGAAAACGCGTCTGCATCGCCTTCGCCCAAAAAAGCCACATTGCCTGGGTCGATGACTTGGGCGGCACCCGGCTCGGTCGTGAGCCGCGCCGCCGCGGTGAAGTTGGTGCTGTACGTCAGCACATTGGTCTGGAAGCGAACGCGGACCTGAGTCTGGTCGTCGGTCACCACGGGGAAGCGCACGGCAAAGCGGTCGTCGGCAACCTCGGCAATGGCGAACTCCCCGCTGGCCGCGTCGAGGCTGTCGAATTGGTGCTCGGCCACGACCGCGCCAGCGCCATCAATAATCTGCACCGCGTCGATGCTCGACACTCGCGCTGGCGTGTCGATCTCAATGGTGTCGAAGCCACGCAGGCCGTCCGTGCCCATAGCAGCGCGCATGGCAAAGGTAAAGGGCACTTCCTCAGACACCTGTACCTCGCGCGGAAAAACCTCGCCGACCAAGGCGTCGGCAAACGGCGGCGTCAACAAGTCGAAGCTCAGCGACTTGATCACTCGTGCGGCCTCTAGGTCACTGCTATTAAAAACCACCTCAAACTGCATGTAGCGGCGCGGGCTAGGCGAGACAATGGGCCGGCCCGGGCCATTGGCCGCGTCCGCCGGATAAGGCGTGCTAAAGGGACTCCAGTTGATCAGGTCGTCGGTCACGGCCCCGGCCATCCACTCGCGGCCTGCGGCATCGGTAATGGGCGTCTGACCCGCCTTTTGGGGAAATTTCCGATACTCGGCTAGGCCCATTTCTTCCCCGGGATTTTCCAGCGAAAAAGGAATGTCTTCGGCGTCTTGCTTGCCGCGCAACCGGCGGGTGTACACAAAAGGCGACGTGTCCGTGCCCGTGCGCGTGCGGATCTGCGCGCTGGAGAAACGCGGATCGCCCAACACCTCTTCCACCCAGCGCAAGGTGCCCCACACGGCTGGTTGCCCAGCGTCGAAAATGTCCGACACATATTGAGCCCGCGACAGAAAGCCCTTGCCGAAAACCTCGATCTCATCGATCTCAAAATCTACCGGCGAAGTCGCCCGCAAGCGCAGGTGCTGAACGTAGCGCGGCGGGTCGAGCGGCACGTCGATAACCGCGACCTGATTGTCGGTCTCGGCGATCAGCGGCCTCCAGATAGGCGTGTTCTCGCTGGTCAGGTTCAGGCCGTCGTTGGTAAAAAGCTCATACGCCCGCAGGTAGTCGTTTTGGAAGGGGGTCGAGGGCGAGGGCACAACCGTATTGCGCGGATAGATGCGTATGCGCTCGACCCCGAAGCGCGCTCCTAAATTGAGCAGGACTAGGATGCCGAGGGAATTCTGATTCTTGCGCTCAAAGGCCAACAGCTCGCCGCCCGGCTCGTCCGAGAGCAACTCCTTTAGCATCATCTCCAAGTCGAGCGGCTTGAACGTGCCGCTGAAGTCGAAGACATTGGGCGAATCTATATCGCCGCCGCGTTCGATAGTGCCGACGGCCACGTTCACCCCCTCAGCAATGCGTAGGGGCAGGATGCTGTGGGAAAAGTCTTCGCGGGCAAATTCGATTAAGTCGCCAGGTGCGTTGCCCACCAGCAGGTTGTTGGGATCTAAGGGCGAGCGGTGCTCGGCGTCAATGGTGGTGACGACGGCCTCGCCTTCACCCTGCCAGTCCAACTCGCCGCCCTCCCCTATCGAGACCGTATCGAGAGCCCAACTTCCACTCGGCAGCCAGAGCACTAAGACGAGGCTGGCCGCGGCACAATGCGCTTTCATGTCCATCCTCCGTGCGGTTTGCTGCATAAAACAATCAAAGTACAGGCATAAATCAAGTAGGGGCGAGCGGCCGCTCGCCCCTACATTTGCTAAACCGCCCACTTCTTTCTTTATATTATCATCATCTCAAGGAAGAGACGCCATGCAGTACATCATTGCTTCGTGTTTCCTGCTCGTCCTATCGATTGCGCCGGCGCACAGCCGCGGGGAGTTTCGCGTCGGGGGAGACGAGGTCAATCCTTGGCCCAGCTTGCTGTCTGAAGAAGGAGCCGGTGAGTACTGGCTGTTTGATGCCGAGGGCCAGCTCGTGGGCACCGAATCCGTGGGCGTCACGCCCCACGGCGCGGCTGCGGATACCCTCATCGACTTTGCCGACAACGCCATTGGGCCGCGCTTCATTGACCCGGCGGTCAACCTAACCCTGATTGACCCCAATGCTGCGGACATCAACACTCTACTGCCGTACACTGGAGGCCAAATCCAGACGACCGACGGCTGCTCGGCCCGCGACGACCAGATCCGCGCCGTGAAAAAGCAATTCGACGGCGATTTCACCACGGCCCACTTCCGCCGCTTCACCCCAGGCCAAGGCATCTTCAGCGGCGGCAGAATCGTCGCCGGGGTCACCGGCGAAGGCTGGAAAAACTCCGTGGTCATCGACTTTAGCACAGCTGTGCCAGTCAACCGCATCCGCTTTCTTCCCCGCCTCGGGCAAGAAGACGACATCTTGCTCATCGAGGAGCTCACTGAGCCTAAGCCGCCCCTAGAGGCATTTGGCGAAGACAGCTTCGCCGCCAACTTCCTCGCCTGGTACGAGCTGCGCAAAGGCGACAACAACGTGCGCTTTGCCAACAGCCCCTGCGACCGAGTCAGCCGCGTCACGAAGGGCCTGCGCTGGGTCCGCAACCAAGACCCCGCGCTTACCGTAATCGAATCCAACCGCGAAAATCTCGATGCCGTAGTGGAATTGCGCTTTCCCACCGAGTCGATCCGCTACATCACCGCCCAAGCCTTTCCCCTGCGCGACTGGGAGGTCGCCGAATTCGAGGTGTACGGCGAGGGCTTTGTCGAGGAGACCGTCCTCGTCACTCAGATTCTCGACTTTGGCCAGCCAATCAACTGGGGCAAAATTCGCTGGGACGCCGACGTGCCCGAGGGCACCCGCATCGAGGTTCGCACCCGCACTGGCAACTCGCCCGATCCCAGTCTCTACTTCGACGAAAACATCAACGGCGACATCCGTCCGATCACCTTAAAAGAATACGAAAAGCTCGACCCGTCCGGTCGCCTGCCCACCGTGTACGACACCGACAACTGGAGCTTCTGGTCACCGCCCTACGACTTTGCCGCGGGTTTGCGCGACAGCGACGAGCCGGCTGAAGCGTGGCGCGACGGCACGCCGCTTTTGTCGCCCGGGCCGAGCCGCTACATCCAACTCGCCTTTCGCCTGTTTTCTACCTTTACCACTGCGCCGCGCATCCGCTCACTCACGATCCAATTCGGCGATGCGCCGGCTGCCCGAGAAATCCTCGGCGAAGTGTGGCCCATTGCCGTCGATTCCTTCGCGCCCACGGAATTTACCTACGTCATCCGGCCGGAATTTACCGCTGACGACACCGGCTTCGACCGGCTGGAAATCCGCACCCATGCCCAAGTCCAAGCCATCTCTGCGGTCAAACGCGACGGCACCGAACTCGACTTGAACGCCTTTGTTCCAGATATACAGGACGACCACTTCGTGGTGTCCTTCCCCCGCTTGCAAGGCGAAGACGACAGCTTCAAACAGCTCGAAGTGAGCTTTGTGGTACCGGTCCTGCGCTTTGGTACTGAGTTTTCGGGCTGGGTCTTCGACAGCAACGACCCCGACCAGATCAAGCAGCAAGTTCGTCCAGGTAACGCCACCTTTCGCTTTTCAGGCGATGCCATCGCCGTCAACACGCCCGTCGGCGGCCGGCTCCTCGTCGATATTGCCGTGACTTCCAACCCGCTTACGCCGAATGGCGACGGAGTGAACGAGACTGTCGAAATTGCCTATAAGCTGCGCGAAGTCACGGCTAGCCGTCCGGTGCGGCTGGCGATCTACAATCTCGCCGGCCAACTCGTAGTCAAGCTGCCGCCCATCACCGCGCGCAGCGGCGAATTCGCCCATCGCTGGGACGGCCGCGACGCCGCTCAGCAGCTCGTACCCCCGGGCACCTATATCTGGCGGCTGCAACTAGAAGAGAAGGAAGAACGCGCCGGCATCCTCTCAGTCGCTTATTGACAAACGGCGTTGAGTTGATTATTCATTGGACATTAAGCGCGTGCCGAGCGCGCTGTATTTTTTGTACAAGTTTTACCAGCATTTTTCACTTCTCCTAAGGAGGGAGGGTTTTCGCTATGAAAGAGCGGACCAAATTCGTTTTAGCGGCAGCTTTGGTCATGGGCTTGTGCGGTACGTCCTTTGGCCATGCGCCTCCCGGCGAACTCTATTTCGCCGTGCAGTTCCCCGACAATCTCGTTCCCACCATGGACGGCGACTTGTCGGACTGGGACGTCGTGCCGATCGATCCGTACACGATCCGCAACGACCGTCTCTATTCGCCGGTGGCCGACATCCAGCCCGTGGGTCGTGGCGAGATCGATGTTAGCGACATTAACATCCGCCACCTCATCGGCTGGAACGACAACGCGAATAAGCTCTACTACATGACCGAGGTCTTCGACAATGTCCACAACCTGGACCGCGAAAACCCCTCGGCCTTCTGGCAGGACGACGCCTGGGAAGTAGAGGTCAACCCCGACCACACGCCGACCGAGGAGCACAACCTCGAAGGCGAGCCGGCCAACAACTTTAGCTACAAATGGGCCGTGCCGCCGGTGGAAGGTGCCTATCAGTTCTACCGCCCGGTGCGGGCGCTGGAGTGGTTCGTGGATGGCAGTGACTTTATCACTTTCGGCTGGGGCTACGACGGCGAGCAGTTCGGCGAGAGCACCTATTACTACGAACTGGCTATCACGCCGATCATCTCGATGCCCAACGACGAGTCGGCCACCCCAGAGCAAGCCGTGATCTTCGACCTCGCGGAAGACGAGATCATCCACACGTCCGTGACCGTGGGTGACTTCGACGAGCCATGCACTGAGTGCGCGCTCGAAAGCTATCAGGGCTTCTGGACCATGTCGCCGGAAAGCTGCTGCACCGCGACCAACGACGTGTTGCTGGACCAGCTATTGCCGGAGATGGAGTCCGCGACCGCCGTCGAGGACGTGAGCTGGGGCCAGATCAAGGCCGCTCAGTAGTATCCTTTTTTAACAACCGCACAAAAAAGCCGGTGCCCCGAGGGGTACCGGCTTTTTGCGTTTGATCGGCGGTGCGCTCACTCGCCGATCATCTCCTGCATCTTAGCGGCGACCCAGTCGATGGCCACATCGGCCATCACCCGGCCTTTCTTGGGCGTGGCCAAGTCGCGGCCCGCCTCAAAGTATCTTGGGTCGCGCGGCGCGTAGCTCTCGCTCTGTATCTGGAGATTGGCCCCCTCGTAATCGACCCCCTTCCAGTGCACGTTCTCGGGGAATGCCGCCATGGCAAACGAGGTCTCAAACTCGGCCGCGTGTGCTGGGCAGTCCCCCGACTCCAGCACTTCGGCGACCAACTCCTCTGAATACGCCGCCCAATACGAATAAAACTGCACGTCCATGTCCAGCCGCTTGCTGAACTCTTCGACTTGGCCGCCCAAGGGGCCGTTGCCAGCGTGGCCATTGCATATTAGGACGTGCTCAACCCCGTGCCGCTTGAGCGATTCGCACACGTCGTAGGCCACGGCAAAGAAGGTCTCTGGCCGCAGGCTCAAGGTGCCGGGGAACTCCATCCAGTGCTCGGATATGCCTATGGATAGAGGCGTGGCCACCACCACTTGCGGATAGAGCTGCAAAGCCGCTTGGTGCGCCACATGCGCCGCACTGGCGGTATCGTGCTCCATGGCCAAGTGTTCGTTGTGCTGCTCGGTGCTACCAGTGGGCAGGATTGCCCCCTTGATCAGGCCCTGTTCCAGCCGCTCGCGCACGTGGCGGCGAGTCAATTTCCACAGCCGTACTTCTTCGACGATCATTAGCTTCTCTCCTTTGTTGCGTTGACGAGTATATTCGAAGGCCCTATCATGCACAATTAACTGGCCGCCGACAACTCCTTGGCTGTCTCCTACCCTTAAAGCAGAGGAATCCCATGCGCATCGCCTGCTGTGTTCTACTCTTGACCGCCCTGCCCCTAGCCGCCCAAACCGACCAGTACGAAGGCTTTACTGGCTTTTGGCTCGAAAACGACCGCGCCGAGGCTTTTGCCATTGCCGCGCCCTATCCGCGAGTCCTCGCCTTCCGCCTCAAAGGCGGCGAAAACCCCCTCCACGTCTCCCGCGAATACGAGTACATCGGCGTGCGCTCATGGTTTTTCGAGCCAACGCAGATCCCCGAATCCGGGCTGCCGGCCCTGCAACCAGCCACCGCAGAGATGACCGGCGCGCGCGCCGTGCGCCTCACCGCCGCCCCAGACGATAGCTCGGGTTTGCGCTTGACTATGGAAGTTGCACTCGACGCCGAACAACCGATGCTCCACATCCGCCACGGCTTCAAAAACATGCGCGATAAACCGCGCCGCATCGCCTGCTGGGCCCTCAACGTCATCCGCCCCGATGCAGGCGTCGGCGTCACCCCCTGGCGTAGCACAGGCCGCCGCAGCTTGTTGTTTTGGCCGAGCACCGACCCCAACGAAGTCGGCATCCACCTAGGCCCCCGTGCTCTCGCGCTCGACTATCGGATCGAGCCGCAAAACGGCTGGCACAAGATCGGCACCAACGGCGACGCTGGCTGGATCGCCTTCGTCTGGAACGAGACCGCGCTCAAATCCACTGTCGCCCACGTCGCCGAAGCCGAATACCCCGAAGACGGCGGCACGGTGACGATGTTCAATTCCACGTCTGAAGTGTTCGACGGTAAGCCGCGCTTTGGCGAGATTGAAAACGTCGGGCCGCTGAGCGAATTGATGCCGGGGGACACTTTGTGGATGGAACAAACACTGGAATTGATCGTCGGAATTGACGGCGACGATCCCGAAAGCTGGGTCGAAATGCTGGGGGGCGAATAGTGGCCAACGCAAGAAAAGGAGTAGGGCGATGAAAGGGTTTTGCACGGAGCGGGCAGGTATTGCTGTCGTGTCCAAATTGCTCATCGTCCTGTTGTCTCTCGGCACGGTGGACGGCCGTGCAGAAAGCGCGCCGCCCGCCCTGCGCTGCGGCACCCCTTACTTGCTCCAAGCTATGGACGCGGCCTCAGAGCTAAGTACCGAGACTCAGCGTCTAAAACTCGTACAGCGCCGTATCACTCAGCACAGCTTGCTAACGCCCTCTGGCCATTTCCGCGTCCATTACGACACCGAAGGTAGCGACGCGGTTGATCCTACCGATGACGATGCCAATGGCATCCCGGACTACATCGACCTAGCTGCAACCGTCCTCGACAGCACTTGGGAGTTGGAAGTAGAACAGCTTGGCTACAACCCGCCGCCTTCGGACAACGGCTTGGGCGGCGGCGAAGAATACGACGTTTATGTTATAGACTTAAAAGGCGGCGTTTACGGCTACACCTATAGAGAAGAACAAAGCGGACACACCTCCTATAGCTACATCGAAATCGACAACGACTTTACTGACCCGAACTACAAGCGGACTAGTGGGCTGGACGCCTTGCGCGTGACCATCGCCCACGAGTTCCACCACGCCATCCAGTTTGGCTACTACGCGCGTGCCGACGGCTGTTGGTGGCATGAATCGACCTCGACGTGGATGGAGGAAGTGGCTTATCCGCACATCGACGATTATCTCCAGTACTTAACCCACTTCCTCGGTAAACCCTACCTCGCCCTCAACTCCGGTGCTTGTGAGGGTAATCACATCTACGGCAGTGCAATCTTTTCCCACTTCCTCGACCAGCACTATGGCCGCGATCTCAACCGCCTGATCTGGGAAGAACTCCAGGAGCGCCAAAGCGTCAACCTCGATCATTTCGACCGCGTCATCCGCCGCGTTGAGCCGGGCGGCTTGGGCGTTGCTATTGGCGAATTTGCCGTCTGGAATTACTTCACCGGCCGCCGCCATCGCCGCGGGTTTTACGCCGAAGGGGACAAGTATCCGCTCGTCCCCACTCACGACCTCGCAGTCGCCGCCAAGGTGGCCGTCCGCGATTCGAGCCTGCTCGACGCCACTGGCAGCAGCTATCTGCGCCTCGCGCCGCAGCTCCGCCCAGGCGGCGTTACCCTTGCCTTTGAGTCCTCCCGTGGTGCTTGGCGTCGCCATCTGCTTTTAATCGCCCCCGACAGTATCGCGGTGCGGCCGGTTGCAGAGCCGACGGTCCGCGTCATTGACTGGGACCAGTACGAAGAGGTCATCTTAGTCATCTCCTCGGCCGAAGACCACGGCGTGGCCTATCCGTACCAAGTGTCCGTGGAATTTGACCCCGATCTGACCGACGCGCGAGCGGCCCTCGCCACGCTGTTTGAACCCAGCTACCCCAACCCCTTCCACCTCGGCCAACACCAACAGACCCACCTAGTCTTCGACTTGGCCTCCCCTAGCACCCAGACCCACCTGTCGATCTTTTCGACCAACGGCGACTTGGTCTGGTGGAAAGACTTAGGTCCCCGCGCCGCCCGCGAAAACCACATGGTGCCGTGGGACGGACGCAACGCCGCCGGCAAGTTTGTCGCCAGCGGCGTCTATCACCTCTTACTAGAAGCCGACGGTCAGACGGCGTTGCACCGTCTAGCCGTCGTACGGGACTAGAAGGCCAACTTTCTATAAAAAAATACGGGCGAGGGAATCACCCCCGCCCGCTCTGCTACACAAATTGTCTCTCTGTCAGGCCCGCCACAAGTCGAGCTGCGGTCTGTCGCCGATTTGGATCAGCGACCCAGCCGCCTCAAAGGGCATGCGCCCGCCAATGCAGTACGTACACAAATCGCGCTCGGGCAGGCCGGCGCGTGCAAAGGCTTCTAGCATCCCCTGCTGCGACAAGTAAATCACGGGCATCCCCATCGCCTCGCTAATGGCCTCGGCCGTGCGCCCACGGGCGATAAACTCGTCGCCCGGCGGCGGGTCCGGCGGCATATCAACCCCAAAGGTGCATCCCCTCGGCACGCCATCGTCGCCAATAATGCCAATCGGCGGCGTGTAACTCACCAAATAGGCCTGCCCGACGCCAGCTTCCTCGTAGAGCAGGTCGCAGGCGCGCTTGGAATTGTTGCCTCGGATGATGCTGTCATCGATCAGGATTACGGTCTTGCCTTTGAGCTTTTGCGCCATCCCAGGCAAAAGATGCAGGTTCTGGTCGATCGACTCTTTGCGCTCGCCAGCAGTCGAGCCTTGGAACGAACGCTCGCCGCGCATCTTGTAGAACACGGGTTCAAAGGGCAGTTCCGCCTGCTTGGCGTAGGCGCGGGCCGCCACCTCGGGACAGCGCGGCAAGTACGTAACCAGATCGACGTCGGGCGGCAGAAATTCCTCGCTGAGTATCTCCCCTAGCGATTCGCGGATGCGGCGCACGCTGACGCCGTTGATGATTGAGTCGAGGTCGGTGATGTAGTTCCACTCAAAAAAGCAATAGGCGAGGCTGGTCGAGACCACGACTTCCTTGCGGTAGCTCCCCTCGGGCGTGAGAGAGTAGATCGCTCCCGGCTCCAAATCTTCGACGTATTCGCCGCCGTTTTTGCGGAAGGCGATGTCCTCCGAGGCCATCACGTACTTGCCGTCCTTCCAGCCGAGCACTCCGGGTTTGATCCCGGTGCGATCGCGGATTGCGATCACGTCTCGCTCGCGCTTGTCGGCAATGGCCAAGGTATAGGCACCGGGCACTTCCTTGAGGAAGTTGTGCGCGCCGCGCTCGCGGTAGAGGTAGAGCAGAGCTTCAGTATCGCAGCTCGAATGCAGGGGCAAGGAAGCCGAGTCTTGGAAGAAGGCCCGATCCACTTGGCCATTGTGGACGGCCGCCACGTCGCAGTCCCAGATCAGGATGTGGTTGTCGCGGTGCTCGACCGTGCCGCCGATGACGTGCGGATGCGCCTCCTCGAGGATTTTGTCCTTCGAGCCGCGAGTGGCGTAGCGCACGTGGGCCATGTAGGTGTGGTAATTGGGGCTGAGGAAAATTTTGTGGAGGTCGGTTACGTCAAAGCGCGAAACCCCGCCCTTCCACTTGATCACGTCGATGCGGCCATCGCCTACTGCAGCAATACCGGCCGCCTCTCGGCCCCGATGCTGTAGCGAATGAATAAAGCGGTAGGCGTCGTGCAGAGAGTGGGCTACGGTCAAACCACAGTTGTGGCGAACGACTTCGGCCATAGACGTTCCTCGCGGCAAAATGTCAAGGGATTGTAACCAAAAATTATAGCCGACCGCGCCATACGGCAAGGCCGCAGTGCTACAATGTCAGAATCAACCCTTGCGCCAACAGCGACTCAACCGTCTGATCAAACGCCGCAGTCGCCTCCTCGACATCTTGAGCCGTGTGCGCCGACGAGAGCACGCCGCCAGTAGAGCTCATGTTATCGACCCCGTAAAAGCGCAGATGGCGCTGGTACTCTGCGATCAGCTTCCCCGGCATCCCCTTGAGCCGCTCGGCCTCGGTCGTATGCAAATCCGCCCGGCTGTGGGCCTTTTGTACGCGCTGGCGATCAGTCTCAAAATAGACGTGAAACGTCGAACACATCCCGTACACGTACCCGGCGATACCTCGGCGCTCCAGTACTTCGTCCCAAGCGGCGCGCAGTCCAGCGGCGCGGGCGTTGGCTTGGTCTATCGGCTCGCCCGTGGCCACGCGCTTGAGCACGGCGATCCCAGCCGCGGCCGAAAGCGGTGCCCCGTTAAAAGTCCCTTGATGCGCCACTCGCAGGCGGGCATCGCCCGTCACGTCGAATAGCTCCATAATGTCCGCCCGTCCCACCACGGCCCCACCGGGCATGCCGCCGGCGACCACCTTGGCGAAACAAGACAGATCCGGCCGCATCCCGTAGAGCACTTGCGCACCGCCCGGACTAAAGCGGAAGCCGGTGACCACTTCGTCGAAAATCAGCACCACCCCGCGCTCTCTAGTCATCGTTCGCAAATCGCGCAAAAACTCCGGTGCCAAAGGCACTCTTCCCCACGACCCCCCCGATGGCTCGATAATCGCCGCCGCAATGTCGCTGTCGGCGTCGAGGACAGCGGCGACTTGGTCCGCATCTCCCGCTGGCACGCAGACCACGTGCTCGCGCACCTGTGGCGGAATGCCCAACGAGCCGTCCGCGTCAAAGGGCGGCTGCACGCCGCGCATCACGTCGTCGTGCCATCCGTGAAAGTGGCCGGCAAAGCGCAGGATCTTGCGGCGGCCGGTAAACGCCCGCGCCAAGCGCAGCGCCAGCAGGGTCGCCTCCGTCCCCGAATTGACCAAGCGCACGCGCTCGGCCGAGGGAACCAGCGCCTGTATGCCCTCGGCCCACTCGATGTGCAGTGGATGGTCGTTGCCAAAGTGCGTCCCGCGACCCACCGCTTCAGCGATAGCTTCTACGACTTCGGCGGGCGCGTGCCCCAAAAGCAGGGCACCATTGCCGAGCAGGAAGTCGATGTACTCGTTGCCATCGACATCCCACTTGCGGCCGCCGGCCCCCCGCTCAATGTAGAGCGGCACCGGCGTTGCGTAGCGCAGGTCGTGTCCCACCTTGCCGCCGAGCGTTTTGCAGGCGCGGGCAAAGTACTCCTGCGACCGGGGGCGCGCCGCTCCGTATTGCTCGTATATCTGGTTGCTCATGGACCATTGCCTTTCTTCAATACACGACACCTAGATTTCCGTTAGGTGTAGCCTTTAGGGTCGGAGCTTGGGCAACCACAAGGGTTGCCCCTACGTTACGACCGTCCGCCGCAGGCGGTAATCGTCTGTCCGGTGATAAAACTGGATTCTTCGGACAATAAAAAGCGAACCACCGACGCCATCTCCGCCGGATCGGCCATCCGTCCCAGCGGAGTGCTGGCGATAAGCTCGGCGACTTGGCCGGGGTTGGCTGAGCGCGCTAGCTCGGTATCTGTCAGCCCCGGCGCCAGGCAGTTGATCCGCACGTTGTGCTCGGCAAATGCTTGGGCGCATTGCCGGGTGAAGGCGATGACAGCCGCCTTCGTCGTGGCGTAGTGGATCATGTTCGGCTTGAGGAGCCAAGCGGCCAGTGAGGAGATATTGACGATCCGTCCAAAGCGCCGTGCAATCATCTCGTCCTTGACGGCCCAAGTGGTCAAAAACGGCCCGTGGACATTGACCGCAAACATCCTTTCCCATTCGGCAAAGCCGAACTCGCCGTGTTCTTGGGTATAGGCGATCCCGGCGTTGTTGACCAGCAGTTCGACCGGCCCGAATGCCGCGCGCACTTGGGCGATCATATGCTCGACTTCTGCCTGCTGCGACACGTCGGCTTGGACGGCCATGCCCTCGGTGCCGCATGACTCGACCTGCGCCAGGATTTCCTGCGCGGCCTCGGCGTTGTGTTGGTAGTTGATGGCGACTTTGGCTCCGTGTTCGGCCAGCATTCGGACGATGGCGCGGCCGATGCCGCGACTGCCGCCCGTTACCAAGGCAGTGCGCCCGGCAAATATCGCGGTGGTCATGTGCGTTGCTTTCGTTGTTGGGGAGAGATTTTGATGATAGCGCAAAAAGGGGCCGGGAGCAATCCCGACCCCTTTGCTTGCACTTTGGCTGGTCTGGCGCTTAGTCGCCCGCTGCTTTGGTGCTCTCCGCGATTATGGCGACGATCCCTTGAGTATCGTCCAATACGCGCAGCCGTTCCGCGATCCTCCCCTGTGCATCCACCACGTAATACGACGGCAAACTACTGATGCTATAGGCTTTTGCTACGTCCGCACTCCAGCCAGCCGCCCGCAGATGGACGCCTTTGATCTCGTGTTTGGCAACCGCCTTTCTCCAAGCTTCCTCATCGTCGTCCAACGAGATGTTGAGGAAGACGACCGGCTGCTCGGCCATCTCGGCTTTGATTTTCTGTATATAGGGCAGATCAACGATACACGGCCCGCACCAACTCGCCCAGAAATCAATGAATATCGCCTTCCCTTTGAATTGGTTCAGCGATACTGGCTGGCCATCGAGGTCGTCGAGCGTGAAGTCGGGCGCGGGTTGCCCCGGTTGTAAAACTAGCGCCTTGGTCAATGCCGTCTCGATAGCTTCGTTGTATTCTGGATAGGGGTTGGTTTCTTTGAATTCCTCCCACCTTTCATGGACCAAGGCAAAGTCTGTGTGTCCGCGCTCAAACCCATTAATCAGCTCGCCGGCCAGGAACCAATAGAGTACTCTCCCGTCCAGTTTTTGCTTAGCTAGGTCGTATCGTTTCCCACCAAAACTAATCCTCCTCATCCAAGGCCCGGCATAGATGGAGTCGAGTTGGGCTTGCGCCGCTGCCGCCAGACCAAATTCCGACAAGTCGATTTTCTCGGACAGCTTGAGCGAGCGGTGATGTTCGTACAGGGAGTCGAGGCGAGCCACGGCAGCGGCCGATAGACTCAACTCCGACCAATCGAGTAACTCAGACAGCGAGACTTTCTTACTCGCTCCCTCGACCTCTTCCTCCATTGGCAAGTGAAACTCCACTCTCGTGCCCAGCGTATCAATGCTAGGCGAGTCGTACTCGCTTGAACGGGCAATGCCATAGGATTTATCCGACCTTTCGTAGAACAAGTCGAGCTGGGCTATGATGGCTTCCGACAGATCGAATTTCGACAAATCGAATCTTTCGGACAGCTTGAGCGAGCGGCGATTTGCGTACAGAGAGTCGAGTTGGGTCTGCTCCGAGTTGGACAAACCCAACGCCGACAAATCGACCATTTTCGACAGGCTGGGCCTTCGGCCATCCTTCTCGTATAGGGAATCGAGTTGAGTTTGGGCGGCGTCCGACAATTCCAAATCCGAAAAATCGTACATCTCGGACAGCGTGGGAGGTTTAAGCCTCTCCTTGTCTAACTCCCAGCCCAAGGTGCGCGTCAGAAAGGTGCGATATTCGCTCGTGCCGATGGCATTCTCATCGACCAAGGGAATGTCTTGTAGAAAGTCGTAGTACTCCGAGGTGATGTCCCTGTTGTCGTGGTCATTGGCAAATCTGTAATTCGTCGGGTAGGAAATCATCTCATTAGCCCACTCGTAGTTGAAGCGGGTTGTGGCATAGTCGATAAACCCCGCAGAAAGCCCATACTTCTCACGCCCCTCGGCAAGCCACTCGAATTCATCCTGTCGCCGCTGCTCCACTTGGCGAATGAAATCCTTCAACTCCAGCCCTTCGTAGTCGAGGCGAAAGGCGAGGTAGTCGGGCAGAATCTCGGCGATGAAGCGGTTGTTATCCGCGCCTTGGCCGCTGAACTCAAGGGAGGAGGAGAAACGGCCTTCGTTCATCTCGATGTGCAGACTGTCCCCCGGTTCGACAAAGAAGATCAATCGAGCGCGCGGCCCAAATACAAAAGATCGCAACCCTTCCAGCCATTTCCACTTGGGAGGTTGTGGGTCTTTGTAGCCTCCCATGACGAGCGTCCCTCGGGGAACCGGAAAAGTGAGGGCGAAGCGGTTTTCACTGTCCAGCACGACGAGGTGTTCAGACCTTGTTGGCGACAGCGAGGATCGGTAGCCAAACTCGATTTCCCGCGCTGGGGGGTTGTGTATCTTTCCCGTGATGGTCGCGGCGCGTGGTGCTTGGGCCAGCCCCACGCTTGCTGTGCTGAGCAGGGCGACGAGGATGCTAAGGTATAGTTTCATCGGCCTTCTCCTTGGTCGAAAACCTTCTTAAAAAAGGAACTCCGTCGTCCCCGCGGCCTCCCTTAGTCTGGCCCCTAGTCCAAACGGTACGCCAGCAGCCCACCACCTCTCGTCACGTAGAGATACCCATTGGCCACGGATAGGGCACCGATGCTCCTGTCGGATTCGAAGGAAAAGCTTTCGATCAGTGCCCCGTACTCGGCTATCGTCCACGCTTTTACTCTAAGGTCTGACGACCACTTTCCCAGGCCGTACCCTCGGCTGTAGGCTACTCCATCGACAATCTGCAAAGAGAGGATCCTGTCGCTCCGAGGCAGCGGCAAGTATCCTACTTCGCGCGGTTGATCAGGATTGGTGATATCGAACTCGACCAACTCGTACGGCCAAGAGCGTTCG
Source organism: Candidatus Latescibacterota bacterium (assembly GCA_965116675.1). Classification (GTDB taxonomy): domain Bacteria; phylum Latescibacterota; class UBA2968; order UBA8231; family UBA8231. Next base: position 2,305,258 of record OZ220721.1, on the reverse strand, counting down.
ACATAGAGCTTGTCGCCATCGGTGGCTACCAGCTTAGGATGGCCGTAATACCGAGTGCGAAAGGACTCTAGCGTCTGTCGCCCGGTCTCGCGCAAAGCGTGCACATCGGCTACATCGATGACCACTAGTTCGCTTTCAGTCCCGATGTAAGCACGACTTCCGCGCACACTTACATGGCACCGGTACTTCCACCTGTGGGGATCGTCCACAGGGTCGGAAATGGGCATTATCACTCGCTCATCGCCCACCACCGGCATTCCCTCTGCGTCAAAGGTGAAAGCCTCGGCAACCAAGGCATAGCCTCGCTCCCGGACGAGGAGCAAACCGCCGTCTGTGGCTCCCCAATGCTGGTGGTAGCGAACCCTTTTCCTTTTAATGGCGGCAAACATACGGTAACCCTTGAGCGCGGGCGCAGCCGGGTCGCTGATGTCGAAGACGACCACCCCGAGACTGTCGCTAGGCAGTCCTTTGCGCCACCCGACGAGATAGGCCAGCGAATCGACTACGCATATCGCGTTGCCACCCTTCCACAACTCGTGGGACTCTGGTCTAGTGCTGCCGAGCAGGCGCATTTGCTGCGGGTTGCTCAAGTCGGCAATGGCGATACCAATTTGTCCGGTGGTCATATAGGCGAGTCCGTCTTGGACAGCGAGATCCCCATAGTACTGCTTATCGGGAGCTTTGAGCACCCCAGCAGGCATCCGTTGGTCGACGAGCGGTCCTCCGTAGAAAATCGCGAAGACGGCGACAATGATCGCACCCCACCCTATCGCCACCGTGCGCCACGGGAGCATTGCCTCGCGATAGCGGCGCAAAAGTACCGACGCCACCGCCAGTGCCACTGCTGTCAAACCCAGATTGGCCAAGACCTTCACCCAAAACCGGGCCGAGTCCGTCGCCAAGCGCACCAAATGCCCTTGGTCATCTAAGCCGATTGCGACAAGTGGATAGCGATTGAGAAGCGGAAAAATGGCCGTTGCCGGGCCGGAGAGGAAAACCCCCAACACCACGGCCAGCGCAACACCTACGGTGACACCCTTGAAGGGATGATCCGTTACCACCGAGCCGATAAAAATCAGGGCGTAGAACAGCGAAAATTGAGTAAACGACAGGGCAACCATGGAGGCATAGTCAATGCTCTGCACGGTGACCAGTTTATATGCCAGGTACTCGCGTTCCACCTCTAGACTGGCCAAGTCTATGTACACCGTCGCCCAAGCCACTAGCGAGACCAACAGCAGCCCGCCAAGCCCTAACAAGAACTTGACAGCCAGCACCATCTCGCCCGCCACTGGCTTGTCTAGGAGAAAGGATAGGGAGCCCGTGCTGCGCTCGCGGGCGATGGCGTCCATGGCCAGCACAATCGCCATCACCACCAGACCGCCTATAATCAGCTCTTCGAAACTTGCTACGTAGCTGCTGTTGAAATTCGCATTGCGCCGCATCAAACATACCACTACAGCGAGCGCGACAGCCACCAACACCTTGGGCAGGATTTCGCGGCCCTCTTTCCACAATAGCGCGTATAAAGTGCTCATGGCCGACCTCCTTTGATCTGCTCCGGCGAGAACACCATGAGTGAACGCCCGATCAGGGTGTAGAAGTAGCCGCGGATGAGATGGAGCCGTTTCCAATTATGGCTGATAGAAGACGAAGACCGTAGCTCGTCGGGGACTTGCCAATAGCCCATGTACTCGTGGGCGTGATAATCAGTCAACCGATCGACAGACAACCCATTCCCTGACGTGCTGTACACCCAGTCGTCGATTATTTTTATGGTATTTCTAGCAATAAAAAACCAGTACTCGATCTCGCGTGGTCTATTCGGATCGGTGATGTCGAAGGCGACCAAGTTTCCGGGCCAGTACCGGTGGACGTAGAGCGTGTGGCCCTCGCGGGTTATTGGGCGGCTCTTGTGCGAGTCGTACTCACTATTGTAGTCGCCCATCTCCACTCGCACAGTCTCTTGCAGTTCCCCTAGATTCCGGGCATCCACCGCGAGAAAACCGTCCCTGTATCCTACCCATATCCGCTCGTTGTGTACGTGCACGGACAGTTTGCGTTCCCACCAGCCTCGGAAGTCATCCTTGTAGCCCTCTGGTAGCTCCTCGACGACCAGTTCGTCCGCCCGTGCTGGCAACCCTTCCGCATCTAATGCAAACGACACTATTCCCAACTTGTCGCCCCAACGCCCACTGAGGATCAGCCCTTCGCCACAGCGATCCCAGCCCCAAAATTTCTCTATGTCGTCGCCAATTATCCGATACCCTTTGAAGACGGGGTGGACCGGACTGCCGACACTGAACACGGCGATGCCGAGGCTGTCGGCGGGCAAGCCTTTGCGGCGGCCGAGTACATAGACCAGTGAATCCGCGACCGCGACTCGGCTCATTGACCACTGCGGCTCCTCCACGGCAGCTAGCAGTTCGGGCTTAGTAGGATCGCGCAAATCGACGACCGCCAGGCCCCCTTCAGTCGCCATATATCCCCGATCTCCGACGACGGCCAAGTCGAGATAGGCTCCCTCTTCGGGCGTCAGCACACTCAGCGGGCCCGGTTTAGGCGGCGAGGGCTCATGGGTTAAATTCATCAGATTTATGAGAGCGATCAGGGCCAGCCAGCCGATGACAATGGGCTTCCAGCCGATGCTGACCCCACGGAAGCGGCGCAAAAGTGCGATGGAAACCGCCACACCCGCCGCCATCACTGCCGCTGTCGCTCCCACCCGCACCAAATAGCCCCACGGGTTTTCTACTATGCGAACTACTGTACCCCGGAAGCTGATTCCTGGATTGAAGGAGAAAAGTGGCTTGAGCGCGGGGAAATACTTGAGCACATTGTCGGCCGACGGGATCAAGACGATCAGCAGCAAAGTGCCCAAGGCCGCCCCCTTGAGCGGATGGTCGGCCATTGTCGAGCAGGCGAAGATCACGCTATAGGCAATCAAGCCCGGCGTAAGGGAGAACAGCAACATGTTGACATAGCCTACCTCCTCGGCGAGCCGCTTTACAGAAGGGTACCAAGCGCCGCTATGGCTGTAGGTGCTAAAGCCCCTAGACGCCAGCCCCTCCAAGTCCACATACACCGTCACCCAAGCCCCAGCAGCCAGCACCGACAGGGCCGCCGCGCCGACGACGTACTTGGGCAGCAACACTTCCACGGCCGACAAAGGCTTGCCCAACAAAACGACAAGGTGCCCTTGCTGCTTTCCTTGGCGACCAAGCCCATGCCCAGTACGCCACCGCAGACCATAGTAAAAATCGTAATCCACATCCCGTAGTCTTGGGCGAATTCCGCGTTGAACTCTGCGTTCTGCCGCAACGCCACCACCACCACACACAGCCCCAACCCCACCAGCACCTTCGGCAGTTCCTCGCGGCTTTCCTTCCACAGCAATGCGCGCCAAGCCTTCACGATGAAAGCTCCACATGTGCGACGAAACTCTCCTCTAAGCTCAAGTCGATCACCTCGACGACTTGTCCGCCCGCCGCCTCGATCTGCGCTTTGGACTCGTCTCCATAGTCGAAAACGGTCAAGAGCCGCTGGCGGCCCTCGCCCTGTACGCCGCGCAGCCCGGCCACCCCGGCAAAATCCACCGCGTCCTCGGCCCGCACCAGCACCCGTTTAACCTGCTGCCGCACTGCGTCCAACTCGCCGCAGACCAAGAGCTTGCCCTGTTCGATAATGGCGACTTGGTCGGCCACCCGCTCGACCTCGTGGACCAAATGCGACGAGAAAAACACTGTCCGGCCTTCCGCGCTGATGACTTGGATGATGCTTTCGAGCACGTCGCGGCGCACGATCACATCTAGTCCCGAAGCTGGCTCGTCGAGGATCAATAACTCCGGGTCGTGGCCCAGCACCAAAGCCAGATTGAGTTGGGCGTTCATGCCCCGCGACAGGTGCTTGATCTTCTGCTTGGGGTCCAGCCCGAAGTGCTCGATCAGCGCGGCGACCTTTTGCTGGTCCCAGCGCGGATACAACTGCCCGGCAAACCACGCCACCTCCTCGACCTTCATCCAGTCGTACAGCACTGGATTGTCTGAGATGTAGCCCACCCGCTCCTTGAGTTCCTTTTCGTGGATGTGCGGGTCTTGGCCCAGCACCTCCACCGCGCCGGCGGTGGGTTTGAGCATATTCATCAGTATTTTGATGGTCGTAGTCTTGCCGGCCCCGTTGCGGCCCAGAAAGCCGAAAATGCTGCCCTCGGGCACCTCCAAGTCCAGCCCATCTACCGCTCGGTGTTTGCCAAAGGTTTTAACCAAGCCTGCGATGCGAATCGCCGCTGCTGCCATCGTTGCTTCTCCTATCGGCTGCTGAATTTTTCTAGGGTTTCCTCAAACACTCGGCGCAGGCTCGCCGCGTCCAGCCCAAGCTGCGTCCCTTCCACCAGTGCTTTTTCCATTAAGTTGCGAACGATATTCAGCCGCTCTTCAGTACTCATAGAGACCCCCTTTTCGGCGACATACGTTCCCATGCCGCGCCTTTTGTAGATGACGCCCTCGCGCTCCAGTTCTAGGTAGGCGCGGGCAACGGTGTTCGGGTTGATTAGCTGGGCGCTGGCCACGGCCCGCACCGAGGGCAACTCGTCGTCGGCCTTGAGGGTGCCGGTGGCGATGTGGTACTTGATCTGCTCGATCAGTTGTAGATAGATCGGCACCCCTCCGGCAGTATCGAGGCGCAGATGCAGCGCATCCCCTCCACGTGTAATTTTGCGTTTAGCCATAAGCGTCTTCTCGGATTGTACGAGTGATTTACTGTCTTAAATCATTGATACAGTACCGAAAGAGACTTGTCAAGCGTTTTTAGCAAAAAAAAGCGGGCGAGGGAACTTTATCCCTCGCCCGCGTCGGGGTTAATGGTTGTCTCTTGTGATTGCCTTGAGGGGCGTCCCGCCCGCTAAATCAGCGTCGCAGGGGGTTAAATAGCCGCGTCGCCGGTTTCCCCGGTGCGGATTCGCACGACCTCATCCACCGACAGCATGAAAATTTTGCCATCGCCGATCTGACCCGTGCGCGCCGCCCCGCACACCGCATCCACGCACTGCTCGGCGAGGTCGTTTTTCACCACTACCTCGATCTTGATTTTAGGCGTAAAATCGACGACGTACTCGGCACCGCGATAGATCTCCTTGTGGCCCTTCTGGCGGCCAAATCCCTTGACCTCGCTGACTGTTATGCCCTGGATGCCCAACTTGCTCAGTGCTTCTTTGATCGCGTCCAGTGCATTGGGCCTTACTACGCACATTAGCATTTTCATATCGCCATCTCCTCGCGTGTTGATGCGTGAAAAAAGTAGGTCGTCGCGCCCTCTGGCGCAATGGTCGGAATCGCTTTAGACTTTTTGGCCTTTGATTTTAGCCTCTCTCAGGCGGCGAGCCTCTTTCTGGGTGGTATAATTTTGATGAATGGAGTGCAGGCCGGGTTCCTGCTAATACTCGTGGTCCTAGTAGGATGCGGCCGAGAAAGTCAAGCCGCACCTCCAGCGGCCGAGGGCGATATCCCGCGCACCGCGTGGCCCGAAAGCTGGTTCCACCCGCCGCGCACGGCCTCGGAAGTCGGCTTGACGACCTTTCGCCAGTCGCCCATGCTCGACGAACTGGTGGCCAGCGGCGAGTTGCCGCCGGTGGCGGAGCGGCTCCCCGACGACCCGATTGTCGTCGAGCCGATTAATGGAATTGGGACCTACGGGGGCACCGCTCGGCTCTTCCTCGCCGGTGAACAACTCCTCAACGTACCCGAAGGAACCCTGCGCCCGGGCCCGCAACTCCAGCTAACCCTGCCCAACTTTGCCGCGCGGGTCGAGTACCACAACAACGCGCAGACCCTGACGGTCTTCCTCCGGCCCGGCCACAAGTGGTCCGACGGCCACCCAGTGACGGCCGACGACTTTGTCTTTTGGTTCGATCGCGTCCATCAGAACAAAAACCTCACACCCGTGGTGTCACCCCGCTTTAAGGGGGCCCGCATCGAAAAACACAGCCCCCACCGCTTTAGCTATCACTTTCCCCAGCCGATGCCGCTTTTTGTCAAGCACCTCGCCCACAACAGCTCGCACCTGTCGGCACCAGCGCACTTTATGCGTCGCTATCACCCCGACTTTACCGACGCAGATCAGCTAGAGCGCGAAGCAGAGGAGCTCGGCTTGCAAGACTGGCGCACCTACTTCCAATCCGTTATCAACACCCGCGACCTAATGGTCTTTTACAAGCCAGTGCAGACCGCTTATGTGGTGGTTAGCAAGACGTCGACGCGCGTCCGCTACCGCCGCAACCCCTACTACCCCAAAGTAGATCCTGCCGGCAATCAACTGCCCTATATCGATTACCTCGAAGTCCAGCGGGTTGATAGCCCCGAGATCATGGCGGCTAAGGCCGCCACCGGGCAGGTCGATTTTGCCGGGCGACAGTTTAAGACCGCCGACATCCCGCTGTTTAAGCGCTTCGAGCAGGACAATGGCTACGAGACCTACCTCTGGCCTCGTCCCTACGGCTCAGACGTGACCTTCATGCCCAACATGACCCACCCCGACGAGCGGCTCCGGCAGATTTTTCAGGACGTGCGCTTTCGCCGCGCCCTCTCGCTGGCCATCAACCGCTCCGAGATCAACGACATTGCCTATTACGGGCAGGGGATCCCGCGCCAGTTGACGGTCGTATCTTCGAGCCGCTACTTTGAGCCTTCCTTTGCCGCAGCTTGGGCCGAGTACGATCCGCAACGCGCCCGCGCCCTGCTCGACGAGATGGGACTGATCGACCGCAACGGCAACGGCCGGCGCGACCATCCCGATGGCCGACCGCTCGAAATCACGCTGGAGTACACAATCGGGGAGACGCCGAAGCAAGTTACTGTGGACTTAGTGACCGCCCACTGGCGCGAAGTGGGGCTGCACATCAACCGCAAGCAAATAAGCGGCGCGCTGCAAGGCATTCGCACCCGAGGCGGAGTTATGGACATGAGCATCTGGCACGCCGACCGCAACGCCGACATCCTCTTTCCCATCGAGCCTTTTTGGTACGTGCCCATGCACGTAGGGCAGGAGGTGACCCAATGGCCGGAGTGGTCGCGGTGGTACCGGTCGGACGGAGTGCGTGGCTGGATGCCGCCCGGCGAGGTCCGGGAGCTAATCGCTTGGTGGGAGGTGCTCCGTCGCACATCAGACCTCCAAGAGCGCATCGCCATGGGCAAAAAAATTCTCCAGAGCCAAGCCGACAACCTGTGGGCACTGGGCGTCATCGGCCTAGGGCCACATCCCGTCATCGTTAGCGACCGGCTGCGCAATGTCCCGCGCCAGGGCTATTGGGGGTGGGACTCGCGCTGGTCTTGGCCCTACTATCCAGAGACTTGGTATCTGCAACAAGACTGAGCCATGATCAACTATATCATCCGCCGCGTCCTGATTATGATCCCCACCCTGATAGCCGTCTCGGTGCTGGTCTTCGTCGTCATCCAGTTGCCGCCCGGGGACATCATCACGTCGCGCCTGCAAGAGCTACAGGCCGAGGGCCAAGACATATCCGAGGAACAGATCGCCGCCTTGCGCGCCCGCTACCACCTCGACGACCCGATGGTTATCCAGTACTTCAAGTGGATGGGCGGCTTCCTCCGAGGCGACATGGGCTATTCGGTGATGTACGGCCAGTCGGTCAACAACCTGATTTGGGAGCGGCTTGGCTACACTTTGTTGATTACCTCGACCGCGACCTTGTTGACTTGGCTGGTGGCCTTCCCGGTAGGCATCTATTCGGCTCTGCGCCAGTACTCGGTGCTCGACTACACGGCAACTCTCGCGGCCTTCGTCGGCTTGGCGACGCCCAACTTCCTACTCGCGCTGGTTTTGATGTACTTGGGCTACGAGTGGTTTGGGATCGCCGTGGGCGGATTGTTTTCCCCCGAGTACGCGAGTGCGCCGTGGAGCTTGGCCAAGTTCGGCGATTTGCTCGGGCATCTGTGGATTCCGGCCTTGGTCGTTGGCACGGCCGGCATGGCCGGGCTGATGCGGATCATGCGCGCTAATCTCCTCGACGAACTGGGCAAGCCCTACGTAACCACGGCGCTGGCCAAGGGCCTTGGTCCGGTCCGCTTGGTGATTAAGTACCCATTGCGCATTGCCATCAATCCCTTTATCAGCACGGTCGGCTGGATGCTGCCGCACCTGATCTCCGGCTCGGCCATCACTAGCGTGGTGTTGAGCCTGCCGACGACTGGCCCTTTGCTGCTCGACTCCCTCCGCAATCAAGACATGTATTTGGCGGGCAGTTTCCTGCTCATGCTCAGCGTCCTGACGGTGATCGGCACCCTGCTGTCGGACATTCTCTTGGCCATTGCCGACCCGCGCATCCGCTATGAGTGAAGACCGCCCCACAACCCAACTAGCCGACGCCTCGCAGTGGCGTCTGATGTGGATGCGCTTCCGCCGCCATCGGCTGGCCTTAGCCGGCAGCGCAGTGCTGATTGCGCTCTACGGCCTCGCGGCCCTGTGCGAATTTGTCTCGCCTTACCAGCCCGACCAGCGCCACGCGCAATACGTCCTCTGCCCGCCGCAAGAGATCCGCTTCTTCGACGGTGACGGGCGCTTTCACTGGCGGCCCTTTGTCCACGGCGTGCGGCAAGACACGGCCGCTGGCCCGTGGCAGCGCGAGTATCTCGTCGATACCGAGGCCGTGTATCCGATCCGCTTTTTCGCGCGCGGCCCGACCTACGAGTTTTGGGGGCTTTTCAACGCGGACTTGCACCTGTTCAGCGCGGGTAGCGGGCCGTTGTTCCTCTTTGGCACCGACGACTTGGGCCGCGATCTGTTCAGCCGAATCATACACGGGGCGCGCATTTCGCTCACCATTGGGCTAATCGGCGTGGCCCTGACCTTCCTCATCGGCATTCTGCTCGGGGGATTGGCTGGTTATTACAGCGGCTGGGTCGATGTGATAGTGCAGCGGATGATCGAGGTCCTGATGGCCGTGCCGCAGCTACCGCTGTGGATGGCGTTGAGCGCGGCGCTGCCAGCGCACTGGCCGCCGCTGCATATTTACTTCGGCGTTACCATTATCCTCTCGCTGATGGGCTGGACTGGGTTGGCGCGGGTGGTGCGCGGCCGCTTTCTGTCGCTGCGCGACGAGGATTTCGTGGTCGCCGCCCGCCTGTCGGGCACCAATGAACTGAAGATCATTTTCAAACACCTGCTGCCGTCGTTCCTCAGCCACGTGATCACGTCGGCCACCCTAGCGGTGCCGGGCATGATTCTCGGCGAGACCGCGCTGAGTTTTTTGGGGATTGGGTTGCGGGCACCTGTGGTTAGCTGGGGAGTGCTGCTGCAAAAGGCGCAGAACTTTCAGGCCGTGGCCATGGCACCGTGGCTGTTGCTGCCTGGGCTTTTCGTGGTCATCGCGGTCTTGGCCTTCAACGTGGTCGGCGATGGAATGCGCGACGCAGCCGATCCGTATGCGAGCCATTAGTTGCCTTTTGGCAAGGCGAGAAAACTTCGGCCCAACGAATCCTCGTAGCCATTTTCCTTTTGGTGTACATTTAGGTATATGTCCCGTATTAACGTAAACATTGACGATCAGGCGTGTGCAGAAGTGATGCGTCTCTATCGGCTAACCACCAAGAGGGAGGCGATCAACTTCGCGCTGCGTTCGCTCGCGGCCAACCCCTGTCCATTGACGAGGCTCGTCAGCTTCGCGGGTCAGGTTGGGAGGACGATCTAGACACGTTGCGTTCTAGTCGCACGACGTGATTCTAATCGACACTTTGGCGTGGGTCGAGTTTCTGCGGAACACCGGAACAACTCACAAGTTCGGAAAGAAGTAACCACTTATGACCGCTCCCCTACTCGACGTCCACGACCTAAGCGTACGCATCACCCGCGACGAGGGCGTGGTGCGGCCGCTCAACGGCGTCAGCTTCCGCATTAACACCGGCCAAGCCGTGGGCATCGTCGGCGAAAGCGGCTGCGGCAAAACCATGACTTCCAACGCCCTGCTGCAGATTTTGCCGCCGGCAGCCGAGATTACCAGCGGCCACATCCGCTACCGCCGCAAGCTGGACGAGCGCGAGATCGACCTCGCCGCGCTCGACGCGCACAGCGACGAAATGCATCAGATCCGAGGCGGCGACATTTCCATGATCTTCCAAGAGCCAATGACCGCGTTCTCGCCGGTGCACACCATTGGCAACCAAATCGCCGAGATGATCCAACTCCACGACTCGCTATCCTCAGAAGCAACGCGGCAGCGGGTCGTCGAGCTGTTGCACTTAGTCGGCATCCCCAATCCGCAGGATCGCGCCGACGACTATCCCTTCCAGCTCTCGGGCGGAATGCGCCAGCGGGCGATGATTGCCATGGCGCTGGCGAGCAATCCGCGGCTCTTGATCGCCGACGAGCCAACCACGGCACTCGACGTGACCGTCCAGGCGCGGGTGCTCAAGCTAATCCAGCGGCTCCAGCGCGAGTTAGGATTGGCGCTCATGCTGATTACCCACGATCTAGGCGTGATCGCGCACACGGTCGAATACGTCTATGTGATGTACATGGGGCGGATCGTCGAAGAAGGGCCAGTAGCCGCAATTTTCGACAGCCCGGCGCATCCCTATACCGCGGCCCTATTGCAATCCATCCCCAGCTTGACGGGCAAACGCCGACACATCGAGCCAATTGAGGGCAGCGTCCCCAGCGCGTACGCCCTGCCCGAGGGATGCCCCTTCCACACCCGCTGCACGCAAAAGGTCGGCCCCATTTGCGAGCAGCAAATGCCCGCGTCCGCAGAAGTGGGGCCACATCACCACACCCGTTGTTTCATCCACACCGAGGAAGGAGGGGACTAGCCCAATGTCCAACGGGGCCACAGACGCCCTTCTGCAAGTACGAGGGCTAAAAAAGCACTTTCCCGTGCACCGGGGACTTTTACAGCGACAGACAGGTTGGGTGAAGGCCGTAGATGGCGTGAGCTTTGCGCTCGCCCAAGGCAAAATTTTGGGGCTGGTCGGCGAGAGCGGGTGCGGCAAGACCACTACCGGGCGGATGATTCTCCGCGCCTTAGACCCGACCGAAGGGGAAATCCTCTTTCGCCAACAGGACGGACAAATCGTCGATATGGCCCAACTCGGCCGACGCGAAGTCGTCCAAGCCCGCCGGCAGATGCAGATGATCTTCCAAGACCCGTACTCGTCCCTAAATCCGCGGATGCCCGTGCGCGATCTAATCGCCGAGCCGCTCCGGTCCTATGGCTGGTCGGCGCGCGACAGCCACGAGCGCGTGGGCGAGCTGATGGAGCGTGTGGGACTCGACCCCAGATATGCGCGCCGCTATCCGCACGCCTTCTCCGGCGGCCAGCGGCAACGCATCGGCATTGCCCGCGCCTTGGCCTTGAGCCCATCGCTCATCGTCGCCGACGAGCCAGTCTCCGCGCTCGACGTCAGCGTACAAGCGCAGATCCTCAACTTGCTCCGCCAACTGCAGACCGACCTCGACCTCACCTTGCTCTTCATCGCCCACGACCTGAGCGTGGTGCGCTATCTCTGCGATGAAGTGGCCGTCATGTACCAAGGCCGGATCGTGGAACAGGCCGCAACCGAAACCCTCTTTACCCAACCGCAGCACCCCTATACGGCCATGTTGCTAGAGGCCGCACCCGCGCCCGACCCCCACGCCTCGTGGATGGAGGACGACGAAGACGCCAGCGAGGCGGGCGAGCCAACACCGGCCGAAGACCAAGGGTGTGCGTTCGCACCGCGCTGCCGCTACAAAAGCGACCTATGCAGCCAGCAGATGCCCGCGCTGGAGGGCGAAGCGCACCTAGCCGCCTGCCACCACAAAGACGAGTTAGAACTGCACGGCGTGTAGTTCTTATCTCGCCGCGTAATACGGTTCCGCGTCAAATCCCGGATACCGCGTCGCCATCCCCGCGATAAATTCTTCCGTCCACAGCGAGTCGCCCGGCGGCGGGAAGCCCAGCAGTTCGCGCTGGCGCGGGGTGGCTTCAGCCATGAAGCGGTTCATGGCGGCACCTTGGGCACCGCTTTTATACGTGAAGGTGCGACCGCCGTCATAGGGACGGTCCTTGCGGGTAAAGCCCACCCACATGACCGGGCGGTGCCCCGCTGGCGCGGTAAAATCGGAGGCAGCGTGGCGGGTGAAGACGCTGTAGAGGCACAGCGAGCCGCCGGGGACGATCATCGGCACGGCTTCCGCGTCGGAGCAACCCTTGGGCACCATGCGGATCGGGGCCATCCCTTCCTCGACGTCGTCGAAGCAGTAGAAACACACCAAGTTCATAAAGTCGTCGGGCTCGATGATAGGTCCCAGCGTGTTGTTGCCGTAGTCAATGTGAAAATTAGTCCCGTATTCCTCGCCGGCGTATTTCATGCCTAGGTGGCCTTCGCAGAGGCGAATCTCGCGCGTGCCTAAGACGCGCTCGGCAGCATCAATCAGATCGGAATGGACGGTGACGTGATTGAGGCCGGAGTGGTCCCAAGGGAAAAGTATTTGCTGAGGAGTGTCGTTGCGGTGGTCGCTGGCTAAGTACTGTTCGTAAGACGGCGCGAAATGGGTGAAGAAGCCATCGAGTGCGGCTTGCTGCTCGTCTTTGGTAAGGAAGTTCTCGACGATCAGGAAGCCCTGTTCTTTGTACGTAGCAAGTTGGGCGTCGGTGATGTGCATCTATAGCAATCCTGAATGACTTGAACGATTCGATATGCAGATCGTCTTGTTTCTACTTCTGCGTCCATCTGCGTCCATCTGCGGATTCTCTTATGAATGTAGGACTGCTATTGCTCGTCGGCGTAAATCCCCACAATCCGCTGCAACAAATCCAGAGCCTTCTCGCGCTCGCGCTGGAAGGCATTGCGGCCGATGATGGAGCCAAAGCCGCCGCCATCGCGGATGCCGGTAATTTCCTCGATTATTTCCTCTTCGCCCTTGGCCGGGCCGCCAGAAAAGATCACCACGCGCCGCCCGTTGAACGCCGATTGCACCACGTGGCTCACGCACTCGGCCAAAGTACCAGTCGGCACATCTGCATACGCCTTGCGGGCTTCGTCTTGCTCAATGTGGGCCGTAGGCGGTTTGACCTTGATGACATGGGCCCCTAGCTGGGCGGCGATTTGGGCGGCGTACGCGGTGACGTCGAGCGCGGTCTCTCCATCCTTGCTCAAGTCCGTGCCGCGTGGATAGGACCAGACCACCACGACCAAACCGTACCGCTTGGCCTCTTCGGCCAAGGCTTGCAGCTTCTCGTACATCTCCTGCCGCAGGGCCGAACCCGGATAGACCGTGTAGCCGATGCCAACGCAACCTAGGCGCAGGGCGGCGGCGATGGAGCCGGTGAGTGACTGGGTGGGGTCTGCGTCGGAGTGGAGATTTTCCCGATTGTTGAGTTTGAGGATCAGCGGCAGATCACCGGCGTAGTCGCGCGCGCCGGCTTCGAGGAACCCGAGCGGGGCGGCGTATGCACTAAGGCCAGCGTCAATGGCCAACTCAAAGTGATAGCGCGGATCATACGCGGGTGGGTTGGGAGCGAAGCTGCGCCCGGGGCCGTGCTCGACGCCCTGATCTACGGGCAGAATGACCAGCTTGCCCGTACCGCCGAGCGCGCCGTGATTGAGCAGACGCGCCAAGTTGGTCAAGGTGCCGGGGTTGTCGCTGCCATACCAGCTTAGGATTTCGCGGATGCGATCTTGCATTTTGTACCTTTCTAGCATGTGAGAAGTAGAAGTTGACAAAAGAAAAGCTCCTCAACCGCGCAAAGCGCGCTCAAGGAGCTGGCAAAATGGCGGGGACGACGAGACTCGAACTCGCGACCTTCGGCGTGACAGGCCGACGTTCTAACCAACTGAACTACGCCCCCGTTTCGTTTGATAAGGTAAGAGCCGGACTAAATGCTGTCAATGGATGGCCGAGGCTTTGGCCTGACTCTCTTTTTTTAACCGCCGGAGCGCGCCGCGCATGAGTTGGCGCTTGAGAGGGCTGAGGTGGTCGATGAAGAGCTTGCCGTCGAGGTGGTCAATTTCGTGCTGGAGGGCGCGGGCGTAAAAACCTTCGCCCGAGGTTTTGAAAGTCTGACCATCCAAGCCAATGGCCTCGACTTCGACCCAAGCGTAGCGCTTGACATCGCCGTATAAGTCGGGAAAGCTCAGACAGCCCTCCTCGCCGATTTGCTCGCCTTCGTGGCCTGTGATCTTGGGATTGATTAAGGCCACGGGTTGGCAGTCCGGCTGATGGACGGTCACATCGACGACGCAGACCCGCTTGAGGACGCCAATCTGCGGGGCGGCAAGCCCGACCCCCTCCGCTGCGCGCATGGAATCGAAGAGGTCGGCGACAAGGGTGCGAACGGCGTCATCCACCTCTGCAACTCGCGCACACTTCTGGCGGAGGCACTGCGCCCCGAACAGTGCGATTTCGCGTTTCATGTGTCCAAGGGGTCTAATTCGAGGGCAATATAGCGCAGACCCAAATCGGCAAACGCGGCCACTAGGGCCGAGCGCAACGGGGCCTCAGCGAGGCGGGCGATGGCTGCTGTGGGCAAGCGCAGGATGAGCATCTGGTCGCGCTGTTCGTACGCAGCCGACAGCAGCGAATGCGCTGCGAGCAGCGGATTGACCCGCGCAAAGAGCGGCTCGGCGGCACCGGAGTCGGCGATGGAGAGCAGCGCCTCGTTCATGCTGCCGGAGCGAAAGCCGCACAAATCGACGGTAGCTTGCAGATAGCCAATTTCCCGCAAGTGCTCCAGCAAAGACCGACGCGCATCCGGGTCGCCGAGCAGGTGCGTCAAGTCCTCAGCGGGCAACTCAATGCGCGACAACGTCTCGTGGTGGCGGGCGCGGACCTGATCAAAGCCACAGACCTCGCGCAGATAGCGCTCGGCATGGTCGATTTGGCGCAGCCCCTCGGCGGTAACGGGCGTGCCATAGGGAAAGCGCGACGAGAGACAGGCCATGGCCGGGCGGTCCCACACCGTTAGCCCCCAGCGCTTGGCTAGGGCGCGCACGTCGTCCTTGGTCAGGCCCGCTTCGGCTAAGGGCGCGTGTACGCCGCGCTCGCGGGCAGCCTTAGCCCCAGGGCGGAAATCGCCGATATCGTCGGCGTTTTGGCCGTAGAGGATGTAATCGACATTGAGGCTGCGCGCTAGCTGCTCCATGTGGGTGAAAAGTTCTTGCTTGCAGTAGTAGCAGCGGTTGGGCGCGTTTTTGGCGTAGTCGGGGTTGTCCAACTCGCGGGTTTTGACCACCTCGTGGCGGATGCCGAACTCGCGGGTGATCTCAGTGGCCCTCTCTAACTCGCCGGTGGCATAGCTCTCAGAGTCCGCGGTGACGCAGATGGCCCCCTCGCCCAACACCCGCTGGGCCGCCACCGCCAGCGTGGCGCTATCGACCCCGCCCGAATAGCCGACTAGCACCTGCCCCATGGGGCGCAGAATGTCTTCGAGATGCGTTAGTTTTTCGTCTAGGGAAAGCATGGCGATCAGAAGGGGGATTTTTCCGCAGACGCGGCGCAGGGCATGATCGCAGCGTCAACCATGCCATGCAAGATCTTCTTGTCGGCCGGAAACACTAGGGCTTGGATGCCGCACAGGCGCGGCGCATCGCCGATGACGTAGTAATAAGGACGCAGCATCACCCGGCCCCGCATGGGCACGACCTCGTCGCGGTGGAAGTCGTAGTAGCGCACGGTGCGGCGGGCAGCCTTGTGGAATTCCTGCAAGACATAGGGCTGATGATCAAAACGGTCGAGCGCCTCTTGCACGCGCTCGGCCCATTCGGCTTCGGACAGATCGTGGCCGATGGACACGCCCTTGCTCTCATACGCGATGTTGGAAAAACCCGAGGGCTTGAGCACCAGCTCGCGCTGCTTCTTGGTTAGGTGCTTCAACTGCTGCCAGTCGCTGACGGGCTGGCCGCCAATGTCGAGGCCGGGAATGATGGCGTGGGGCGGCAGCGGCCGCGCATCGACAATCCACGAGCGCGGAATCAAGCTGTCCAGGGCGGCAAAAGGCTCCTTGCCCAAGGCGCGGCGCCAATAGGATTTGAGCGCGGGGTGGTGGTAGAACGCCAGCCAGAGCTTTTCTTCAAGGTATGCCTTCGGCGGCGGAGTCAAGCACAGGGCATTTTTCTTGGTGAAATAGGTAAAAAGCTCGGCCTTGGGAATGTTTTTGAGGTCGAACAGCTCGAAGAAGCGATAGGCCGCGTCGATGCGCCAAGGGGCCGGCTCATCAGTGCCTTGAAGGAAGAGGCCATTCTCGTCAAAGCGGGCCTCGCGCGGGTGGGCACTGCGGGCTGGCTTGCCAGCCGCCTGCAAGCGCTCGACCAGCCATTCCATTTCTCGGCGATAGGCCTCGGATTCGTCCGAGACAAAGAGGGCGAAATGCGGCTCATCCACCTTGGCGGCCGCAGCAATGGCTTCGTAGAACGGGTCAATCAGGCCGCGGGCACCGCCGATGATGTCGTAGCCGAGATCGGCATATACCTCCGAAACTTGGGCGGTGAAGCCCATGCCGCCGGGGACCGCGTCTAGCTCGACTAGCTTGAAGCCGTCCTCGGTGAGCAGGAGATCTGGGCGGATGACCAAGGGCAACTGGGATTTGATCCGGTTCCAGAGACCCATTTCGCGCACGGCACTGGGTTTGCCCAAATCCAGGTATTCGTGAATCCAAGGCGGCTCGACGCCTTTGACGCTCTGGTGGTAGAGCTGGTTGGAGGCCTTGTAAAACTGATGGAGGACGCCGCCGAGTTGGTCTAGGTAGCGGTGTTGCGCCGGCGAGAGCCAGAACGGCTCTGGGGCAATGCGCCACGGCAGATTGCTGTCCGGGTGTAGATGAGTGCGGTCGCCTTCAAAAAGGCCACCGGCGGGACAATGGGCATTGATGTGGAGGCAGAGCGCTTTGAGGTCGGGTGCAGTACTGGGCAGGGACATCGAATAGGCTCGCTAAGATGTATGCCCATTAATTTAGGATGAATGGTACGCTAGGTCAACGACGGACCTGTTGGCCTTTGGCAAGAACAAGCCAACACCGCATATTTGCTCAGGTGACGAAGGAGCGCGATATGGAGCTGATAGGCAGGCGTTGCCTAGTGACCGGCGGCGGGCGCGGCATTGGCCGGACTATTGCCTTGGCCTTGGCTCGAGAAGGGGCACACGTGGCGATTTTGGCCCGCACCGGATCAGAGTTGGACGAGACAGCCGCGCTTTTGGCAGACCACGGCCAAGCGGCGTTAAAACTACAGGCGGATGTGGGGCGGCGCGAGGAAGTAGATGCGGCCATTGAGCATGTGCTCGCAGCTTGGGGTGGGGTCGATGTGTTGGTCAACAACGCAGGGATTCAGGGGCCCATAGGGAGGGTGGAAGAGGTCGATCCAGAGGCTTGGATGCAGGTGGTGCAGGTCAACCTCGGCGGCTGTTTCTACTGCACCCGCAAGATCTTGCCGACCATGATCACCCAGCACTACGGCAAGATCATCAACCTCTCGGGCGGCGGTGCAGTGGGGCCGCGGCCTTTCTTTAGCGCGTATAGCACTTCTAAGGCTGGAATCGTGCGCTTTAGCGAAAATCTAGCTGGAGAAGTGGCCGAACACGGCATTGACGTCAACGCCATTGCTCCCGGCGCGGTCAACACGCGGATGCTAGATCAACGGCTAGCGGCCGGCGCGGCCGTGAGTGTTCAGGAACGGGAACAGGATCAGCGCCTGCTGCGCGAGGGCGACTCTACGGGCGAGCGAGCGGCCGCGCTGGCCGTCTATCTGGCCTCGGCGCGCTCAGATGGGCTGACGGGACGGCTGCTATCCGCAGTTTGGGACCCGTGGGAAACCCTCGATGTCGAGGCGATTATGGCCACTGAGACCTTTGCGGTGCGGCGCGTCCAACAGCAGGAGGACTGAGTGTACAAAGTGGGGATCGTCGGAGCGGGTCGCATGGGGCGGCGGCGGGCGGCCACAGCCCACGCCCATCCCGAGTCCGCAGTAACCCTAATCTACGACGAGCACGCACCCGCCGCAGCCGAATTGGCCGCTGAATGCGGAGCCGAGGTGGCTACTTCGCAGGAGGAGCTAATCGCGGCCGATCTCGACATCGCAGTCGTCGCGACGACGCACGACGCTTTGGCCCCCATCAGCACCGCCGCACTCTTGGCCGGCAAACACGTCTTGTGCGAAAAGCCGCTGGGGCGCAACCCACGGGAAGCTCGACAGGCTGTCGCCTCAGCCGAGCGTAGCGGGCGCGTGCTCAAGGTCGGCTACAACCATCGCTATCATCCCGCCATCCAAAAGCTGCACGAGGTCTGCACGGCGGGTGAGATCGGCCCGCTGCTGAGCATCCGGGCGCGCTATGGCCACGGCGGGCGACCCGGCTACGACCGCGAGTGGCGAACCGATCCCGAAAAGGCAGGTGGTGGCGAGCTTTTGGACCAAGGAGCGCATCTAATCGACTTGGCCAAGTGGCTCTTGGGGGACTTTGCCGAAGTCACAGGCTATGCCGAGACCCATTTCTGGGACTCGCCCGTGGAGGACAACGCCTACGGTCTTTTTCGCACGGCCACCGGGCAGATCGCCTCACTGCACGCGAGTTGGACGCAGTGGAAAAACCTCTTCAGCTTCGAGGTCTTCGGACGCGATGGCTACGTCTGCGCCGAGGGCTTAGGGGGAGCTTATGGGCCGGAACGCGCCGTAGTAGGGCGGCGCAATCCCCAAGGCGGTGCGCCGGACAGCGAGCGCTTTGACTACTCAGACGAGGATCGCTCGTGGGAACTGGAGTGGGCCGATTTTTTGCGCGGCCTAGCCGGCGCGGGCACCCCTTATTCGCTTGGACGGGAGGCTTTGGAGACTATCGAGTGGATTTACCGCTTCTACCGGGCTGCTGCCGAAAAGCGCTCTGTGCGGCGGGAAGAATCTCTAAGCATGTAGAAAAAAACGAGTTACGAATAGTATAGCCGCCGCGCCATTAGGTACTGCGGGTATTTTTTTGTCGCGTGCGTTATTTTTTTGAAAATTTTGTGCGAAAATTTCTTACCATTATAGACAGCTAGACGGTAAACACTACTCTTTTGTCTATAGAAAGGAAGGAACGCTTTTAGACGAAGTTAAGCACCTCGATTCTTTATTTGTCGCATATCAGATACCCTTAACCCCGCAGGAAGTGCTATGAGAACAGATCAGGATATTGCCCAAGTGGAACGCATTGCGATGGCTTATCGACGCCTTGCTAACGCTATGATTCTCAGTACTTTACGCGAAATATCCAAGATGGATGAGGTCGTGGTTACCCCAGATGGCACCCCAGAGATGGCCTTTGTCGAAAGCTCTAGGATTGATCCTTGGTGCGAGTTGGCTGGCCTCGAACCCGAAGTCGTGCGCAAGGCCGCTAAACGGCTGATAGAGGAACGACCTTTTTAGCACCGCACAGCACAAACCAACAAAAAAGCTCCGGGACGAACACTCCCGGAGCTTTTTTGTTTTTAGTAGCCAGCGCGGAGCGAGGCGCGTGCAGCGTGGTCGAGAAGGCCGCGCACCACTTTTTCGGCATCGCGGTGGCGTAGATCCTCAAAGCGCAAGGCCCAAACGTGGTCCCGGTACGCCATGTTGCGCACTTCGATGAGGACCTTGACGTCAGCGGGGTTGTTGCGCAAAACCCCTAGTCCCTGCCCGCGGATGTGGGCACCAGCCCCCAATGTCGGGAGCAGAGAGCGGGCGAACTGGCGCGAGACGCGATCTACGCGCCCACTCCTGCTGCTTTTGTAGTATAGAACCAGTGGCGCTTCTGGAGCCTTCGGTTCAACATCGGCGTGGAAGGAGAGAAATATCCGCCGTCCCTTTGGGGCATTGGCAAAGGCCTGGCGGGCAATGCGCACGCGAGTTTCAAGATTGCTGCCGCGCGGCCAAGCGCTGAGCTTATTGGTTTGGTTGTAAGCGGCCCAGTTGTACACTTCATTTTTTTCGTTGACAAAGGTCTGGGTCGGCGGATCGCTTTGGCGAATTAAGTGGTTGGGGCTGAGTAGGGTCATGGTGACTTGGGCCCCGTGCAAGCGCGTCAAAACATAGACCCGCAGCGCGATGTCGAAGACGTACTCGTCCTCTACTACATAGAGCCTATTGCCGTTGCCGTCGCGAGTAGAAACTATTGCGCCTGGGTCCAGCCCGCCGTGGCCCGGGTCGAGGACGAGGTGCCAGCCTTCCAACCGGGAGCTCAAACGCCCCATGCGCCCGACCTTGCGCTCGAATTCCCGCCACAGACGCGCTGCTTGGCGATACGTCTGACGCGGCGAGCTTGGATGTTCCTCGTAATATTTCCTGCTCGGCTGGCGCTTATTGCGGGGTCGGGAGAAGTAGTACGGGCCATTGTCGGATGCGATTTTTGGCGTGTCAGAGCGGCGGATCTGCAGATCGTCCCAATTGATCTCAGACAATTCCACCCAGCGCATTGGCCGCACCTTGAGCCGGTCACCCGGGTGAATGACGGCGTTTTTCTTCAAGTTGTTGATGCGGGTGATTTCAGCCACGCTCATCTGGTGCAGGCGGGCGATCTGCGCGAGGTAATCGCCCCGCTTCACCACGTACGTGGCCAGCCGCGGACCGCTCGCGGGCGCGGCACTCGGTTCGAGCTTCCGGTCGGAGTAGAGCTTGAGCTCCTGGCCGGGGTAGATGCGGTTTGACCGGAGGCCGTTGAGTATCTTGAGGCGATAGACGCTGACTCCGTACGCGCGGGCAATTTCCCACAGCGCGTCCCCGCGCTCTACGATGTGTACTGTGCTCGCCGCATCCTTGAGGCGGAGCTTCTGGCCGATGAGAATCCGATCGCCAACAAGGGCGTTGAGGCTCTGCAATTGGCTGACCGAGACTCGGTAGCGCCGGGCAATCTCAGTCAGGGTTTCACCCTCTTTCACCACGTGGACGGCTTCCTCTAGCCGCGAAGCGCGCAGGCGGAGCTTTTGCCCGGGTCGAATGAGGTCGCCTTTGAGCTTGTTGATCTGGCGCAAAAAACCCAAGCCCACGTCAAATCGCAGGGCGATTTTCGAGAGGGTGTCGCCCCGGCGAACCGTGTATTCGTGCGGCTCTTCGTCTTGGTCGTTGGCCGCAGCCCTCCGCGCAGGCGCGGCTGTCTTCTGCAAATAGAGCTTCTGCCCGACGTGGATGACGTTCCCATTGAGGCGGTTGAGCGCTTTGAGCTTATAGACTGGGACGGCAAACTGCCGCGCGATTTTCGAGAGCGTGTCGCCGCGCCGGACGCGATACCAATCGCCACTTTTTACTGGCGGACCAACTTTGAGACTCTGACCAGCATATATCCTATTGCTGCGGAGCTTGTTCCAGCGCTGGATTTGCTTCTGTGAAATTCGGTAGCGCGCAGCAATCTCAGACAGAGTATCCCCTCGTTTGACCACGTGGACGATAGGACTCCTGCGCTCGGCGGCGTCCAGTGCAAAAGCACACAAGAGCAGCGCCACCAGGATATAGATCGGGCGCGACATAGACTAATATTTGGAATTGGACAACAGGGGAAGGGGTTTTGCAAGTATAAGGTTATTAAGGCTATTGCGCAAAGACTACTTGCTGACCACAGAGGGGCAACCTATACTTCGCCTCCATGAATGAAGCTAGGCTGCCTTCGGTAGATCAGGTGCTCAAGCAGGTCGCCGACCTCTTGCAAGAGTACGACCGCGCCTATGTTGTCGAGCAGGTGCGCCGCTGTATCGCGGACGTGCGTCGCCAAGTGCGAGCAGGCACTGTAGATGAGGAGCGAACGGCCTTGGATGTGCGAATCGAGCGAGCCGTACGTCGCTGTATCGAACAAGAGGCCGCACCTCGGCTGCACCGCGTCGTCAATGCCACCGGCGTGGTGTTGCACACCGGCTTGGGCCGAGCACCGCTGCCCCAGGCGGCCCAAGAGGCCGTTGCGCGGGTGAGCACCGGCTATTGCAACCTCGAATTCGAACTAGAGTCGGGCAAACGCGGCGAGCGCGTCGCGCACGTCGAGGCCCTTATATGCTCGGCGACCGCTGCGGAAGCTGCCGCCGTGGTCAACAACAACGCCGCCGCCGTGCTCTTGCTGCTCGACACCTTGGCGCGGGGACGGGAAGTGGTGGTCTCGCGGGGACAACAGGTCGAGATCGGCGGCTCATTCCGCCTGCCCGAAATCATCGCGGCCAGCGGAGCCAAACTGCGCGAGGTTGGCACGACGAACCGCACGCACTTGCGCGACTACGAGTGCGCTGTTGGCCCGGAAACCGGCGCTATTTTAGTGGTACATCCGAGCAATTACAGGGTGCAGGGCTTTACCGCCGAGGTGGACCTAAAGGACTTGGCCGCCCTGAGTCAGCGCGCAGAAGTGCCGCTGATCCACGACTTAGGGAGTGGTGCCTTGGTCGATCTGGAGCGGTGGGGGCTACCGCCCGAGCCGGTAGTCTCCGCCAGTCTCAAGGCCGGAGCGGCCGCAGTCAGCTTTAGCGGCGACAAAGTACTGGGCGGGCCGCAAGCCGGTATCATCGCCGGCCAGCGCCTATATGTAGAGCAGGTGCGCCAAAATCCGCTCATGCGCGCCCTGCGCTGCGACAAGCTGATCTACGCCGCGCTCGAAGCGGTGTTGTCGCTCTATCGCCTGCCGCCGGACAAGCTAACGCAGGCCCTGCCAGCGCTGGCCATGCTGCGGGCGACGGTCGAGACGCTGGAAGAGCGCGCCCAGAGGCTGTTGTCCCTTTTGCCCGAGGAAGCCTGCCGCGCCCTGCGCCTCAAAGTGGTCGAATCGCTAGCGCAAGCCGGCAGCGGGTCCCTGCCCCTAGCCGAGATCCCTAGCCGAGCCGTAGCCCTCCAGCCAAGCGCGGTCCAGGTCGAGCAGCTAGGTCGCCAACTTAGGCGGCAGGGCGTAGTTGGTCGCATCGCCCGCGAGCGGCTCCTGCTCGACATGCGCACCGTGCACGACGACGAGGTAGAATGGATCGCCCAAGCATTGTTGCACGTTACCGCGCAGTAAGAACTGGGCTGTTGCTAGCCGCTTGGCTGCTTAGTGGCTGCGGCGGCAAAGATCCCACCGCACCGCTTGCACCTGCGCCTGCGCCCTCCGAACCCACTGGCCGGGCCGGCACCGTCGCAGTCGCCAACCACACCGCCTACGATCTCGAAGTGGCGTATCTCAACGAGACCGGTGCGGACGCTCCACGGATTGTGCGTACCCACGTGCCGGCCGGCCAGCGCGCGGAGGTTTCGGGCGGAGTGCTGCCAGCCGGTCTAGAAGTGGAATTCGACTTGGTACTCGTGCCGCGCACGGCTGACGGGATTCGGGTGCGGCGCAAGGTCCGGGTCTCGATTGACGGCGATTGGGTGTTAAATGTGCGCTTGGCAGACGAATCCGACCCCTTCAGCCTAGAGGTAGCCAGCGCGTCTCCATAGGCTGCAAAGAGAGCGCAATATTTTCGCTTGCTTTATCGCGGGGTGGGTTTTACGTTTGATAACCCCACGATGAATTTCAGCACTTTCCCCTTACATAATTTCATAGAGCAATTCCTGATAGTCTAGTAGTTGTGCCGCTCGTTTTGGCATAGCTATGAGGATCAAAAACCTATGGTGTTGGACATCCGCGACTTGCGCCCACAGGTTGAGCCAGTCGCCGAAACATCGCTAGACCAATTACTCCACGGAGAACAGGCCCAACTACATGGGCTGGTGCTTAGCGCGGACGATTTGGAGCAACTCTTGACCATCGCCGAAGACTCGGGCGACAGCCGACGGCTAGCGGCCATCGACATCTTGAGCCAGCACCGCTCTTGGCTGTCTTCGCTGCGACTGCTGCGCCGGATCGTGCGGTTGGCGCACAAGGAACTTGATTCCCAACCAGCCGCGGCCTTGGTGCAAGCACTGCGCCAATGCGACGAAGTCGCCCAATTTCTCACCAGCAAAGAGCGCGCAGTCGCCCGCGAAGCAGCACGAGGCGTGCCGATCAGCCGCCAGACCCTCGCGCCGATCACTGAGGCACTAGCGGCGGGCCTTCCAGCCGACATCGCGGCCGTATTGCTCGACAAAATTCGCCGCACTCATCCATCTATGGTGCCCTATGCAGTCGATTGCCTCCTCAAGTGCGGTCCCAATGAGCGCCTCTTGCGCGCGTTCTTGGCGCACTTGCCGCAGATACCGCTCTTCGCGCTCTTTATCGAGGCCGGGCCGCCGCAAACTATGACTTCGACCACCCGCGTCTGGCAACGGGCAGCGCGGATAGCCGCTGAAATTCTCCAGGAGGCCCCATCGGCCAAGCTGCTGCGCCACCTGCTCAGCAAGTGCGGCGAGGACGCGGCTTTTGCCCGCAACCACGCCCGCTTCCTGCACCGAATCGCCCAACGCGCCGACACCTCGTCGGATGCCGATTTAATCGGCCACTTTGAGCGGCTCACCTCTGGTGCCTCCGAGGACAAGGTCGCTCGCCTAGCACAGCTATTAGTCGGATTAAGTGGGAGACTCGAAGGCCAAGCAGGGCAGCAAGCGGCCGCCTTGCTAGAAAATTGGAAATCTCGCTCGGCTTCGCTCAAACTCAAGATCTATCACTTAGAGCAAGGCATCCGCTGAGCATTTGTTCCAATACGAGTCTCCCCAAGGGCCGTTCGTCGACGGGCGAACGGCCTTTTTATTTGTGCACGCGCCACAGCAGCACCAAGGCCAAGACGGCAAACAACAGGTTGGCTATCCACGCGCCCAACCAAGGCGCGAGCAACTGATTCCAACCGAGGGCTTGACCGGCTTTGACGCAACTGTAATAGACAAAACAGATCAGGACGCCCAAGCCAAAGCTGTTGGCCAAACCGGCTCGACGGGCGTTGGCACCGAGGATTGCGCCGAGGGCGATGATGATGAAGCTGGTCAGGGGAAAGGATATTTTCAGGTGCAAATCGACGCGCTGGCGCGTAGCGTCCTCCCCGTTGAGCGTGGCGCGGGCGATGTAGTCGGCCAACTCGGCGTAGTTCATTTCCTCGGGGTCTTTTTGCTGGCGAGCAAAGTCGCTGGGTAGCAACGACAAGCTCGGCAGAGATAGGGTGTCGAAGGAAGAAGTCGCCACAGCTTCGCCCGCGGCAAAGCGAAAGCGGCGGCCTTCGAAAAGCACCCAAGTGCCCTCCCGCCACTCCATGCGTCGGGCCACCGCGCGCTCCAGCGGAACATAGTCGCGCAGCCGCTCCCAAGACACTTCGTCGGCGCGTTGCCGCCCCGCGTCGTAGCTGCGGGCGTACACGAACTGGTTGCCCGCGTCTTGGAGCAGGACTTGGCGGCGGGAGCCGTCGCTGCGGTGATAGGACTTAATCTCGTCACTGATTTGATTGTACCGATAGGTAGCAGGCGGGACCACCCAATCAGTAAAGAAAAAGGCCGCGACCGAAACGGCGAGAGCGCACGCCAAGACTGGGGCCAGGAGGCGATACAGGCTAATGCCAGTGGCCTTCATGGCGGTGATTTCGTTTTGGCGTGCCAAGCTGGTCAGGGCAAAAAGTGCGCCTAGCAGCGCGGCGATGGGCAGGGTTAAGATGAGCCAGTACGGCAACCGATAGACGTAGTAAAGCAAGATTTGCTCGGGACGAGCCTCAAAGTCGATAAAGGTGTCGATGTTCTCAGTGAGGTCGATGATCACCGCAATGAGCAACAGGCTGCCCACGGCGATCCCCAGACACAACAGGAAGCGGCGCGTCAGATAGAGGTCGAGGGTGCGCATCTCAGGTCTCTTTCGCCCCTCGGCGGCCAGCGCGGTCGTACGCGACCACCCGCAACAGCCCCCATCCGGCGAGGGTAAAGACCAAATTGGGTGCCCACATCGCCAACGGTGGTGGAATATAGCCGCGGTCGGCCAGCTCCTCGCCGCCGATGAGGAACATCCAGTAGATCCAAAAGAAGAACAAGCTGATGCCGACAGAGACGGCCGCGCCGCGCCGGCGAATCAGCGCACCCAATGGGGCACCGACCAGCGCGAAAACCAAGCAGGCGGCCGGGATGGATAGCTTCTTGTGAATCTCGACCAAGTACTCGTTGATCCGCCCCGCGCGGCGGTCTATGTGCCGCCACTGTCGGCGCAGGGCCTCGGTCGCCTGTTGCCCTTCTCGCTTTAGCTCACTGGCCGTAGAATCGGCGAACTGGCTTTGGTGCAATTCGAGATAGCGCGCGGCAATCGAATCGAGGCGATCGTAGGCGCGCTCCTGCTCGCCGCGGCGCTCTAGCACCAAGCGGTGCATGGCCGCGATGTCTAGCTCGCGGTCGCTGCGGTAAGACGAGGGGCGGTGTTCGTAGCGGCGGCGCTCGTCCTTGATGTGCAGCACTTGGCGGGCAAAAGTGCCGTAGAAAAAGCGCTCCTCTTGGCCGGCTTCGACGCGCTGGACATGGCCTTCCTCCAACTCCAAGCGGATGTAAGCTCCATCGCCCAACAGCGCGAGGCGGCCCTTAGGGGCGTGGACAATCACTGGCGGCCCAGGGCGCGAGGCGTCGTAGAGTGCGATGCCGGCCAGTTCGTTAGTCTCCGGGTCAATCTGGCGGATCAGTAGGTGATAATCGCCCAAGTCGGGTATGAAGACCCCTTCCCTTTCCCGCAGCACCAAGGCCGCTTTCGTCCGTTGCAAGCTCGACGACAGGACGCGGGTTTGGTGGTTCCAGTCCGGGAGGATCTGGTCGTTAAAAAGCACCATCAACAGGGTGAGCAAAAAAGCGGCTACTAGCACCGGCCGCAGGAGCAGCCAAAAGCTCACCCCGCAGGCTTTGGCCGCGATGATTTCCCCGTCGGCGGCGAGGCGGGCAAAGGCCATGAGCACGGCGATGAGCACGGCCATAGGCACGGCCAGCGCCACGATCCAAGCCAAGTTAAAGAGCAAAAGTTGGAGCGCCGCCAGCAGGGTTAGCCCCTTGCTCAACACTTGGTCCATCGTCTGCAATACGACGTCGATCAGCAGGATGAAGAGGATCAGCGCAAAGCCAAGCGCAAAGGGCCAACCGTGCTCTTTGAGCACATAGCGGGACAGGGTCGTCATGGGTCGAAAGGGTTACGGGGCTGTGGCGCGCAGCACTCAGGGCACCTCGTTGTAAGCGGGGAGACCCCGGACGGGCCACGGACCTAGTTTCCTTAAATATAACGACTTAGGCTGCTGTCTAAAAAATGCGCGCCGCATCGCGCAACGGGAATGGTTTTTGCAAGGGCTTCCTTGAAATAATTGCAGCCGCGTGCTATGTTTTCAGGTAGTTGCCCGCTTCGTCTGGGCAGCGTCCTCCTGTTTTTGGGTCTGGAGACCGCCTATCGCGTTTGGTTAATACAGAAGCCGTTCGGCGCATTGCTTTGGCCATGGCCGAATCACCAGTGAAGGCTTCTGAGTCGTTTCCGCTAAACCTCAATTGAAAGACTGCTCTTTAGTTGAGACTGCCGAGCGCATTCGGCTTGACGCCGCGAGCTTTCATCCTTTAGGGGCTTGCGAGCACGTCAAACAATAAACGTCGATGGGTGCGAATTTAGAGGTGTTGCTCCGCTTTTCCCGCCAAGCGTTTTCCTCGTGGCTGTGTGTTTGCTTGCTCGCGGTAGTGGTACGCGCAGAGCCTGGTCTGCACTTTGAGCCGCTATACGGCCCGCTTTCCCAACGCTTTGCAGTCCCTAGCCAAACTGCCTTTGGGGCTGGCCAACCGCTCTTGCCCGCCCCCGACCGCGCGCTGATCTCGTACCAAGCCGTAGTGGACTCCTTGGGAATGGCCCACTACGGCCGCCGCGTCAGTGGATTCACCGAGGGACCAACAGTCACCGTGACTCTAGACGACTATCTCCGCATAGAGTACCAAACGAGGCACCGACGGCTTTGGCACCAGCAAATCCGCCGCGATTTTCGCAGCACAGCTTCCGAGCAGCGCCAGCGCCGGGGCAGCCGCTTTGAGTGGACGGTGCCCTTTTCCGCGCCCAAACCCCTGCGGCGCTTTATCGGCGACCAAGGCCCCAGCCTCGCGCTCAATGGCTCGCGCACCATAATCATTTCTGGCAAGAGCGAGTGGACCGATGGCGAGGTGCAGACCTCGTTTGGCCGCAGTTCCAAGTTCCCCTCGCTGGGCATCGAACAGGAATCCGATTTCACGGTGGAAGGCAAAGTCGGCGAGTTGATCAACATCCGCATCGATCAAGACACCCAAAACTTAGGCTCGGCCTTTGGCTCCGGTTTGGGCGATCAGCTATCCAATCAGATCAAGCTCGACTACGAAGGCGAGGAAGACTCCATATTCCAAGAGGTGCAGGCCGGCAACACCACTCTAGAGCTGCCCAATACTCGCTTCGTCGGCTTCCGGCAGAAAAACAAGGGCCTTTTCGGCATTCGCGCTAAAGGGCACGTCGGGCCGCTGGCCTTTACGACCGTAGCCAGCCACGAAAAGAGCAAGTCTAACCGCCAGACCTTCAAGGGCGGAGCGGCCATCGACACGCTCCAGCTCAGAGACTACCAATACATCCGCAACACGTATTTCTTCTTACACGAATTCTACCGCGCCCATCTTTCCGACTTCCGCAGTTTGTTGGAAGGAGTGCAGTTTGGCCCAGAAAACTTCGTCGATATCAGCCGCCTCGAAGTCTATATCAACGACTTCAATACGCGGAATGACGCCGAGCTATTCGCCAGACCCGGCGTTGCTTGGGTCGATCCGTCCGACTCCCTCTCCACCATCGAGTGCTTTGACGCGGCGGGCAATCGCCTGCGCAACAGCGGCTGCTCTGAGGAGGGGACCTGGCACCGGCTCGACCCGGACGACGACTACTCGGTCGTGGCCGAGGCGGGTTATATCGTCCTCAACAGGCCCGTATCCGACCCTTATGCCATGGCCGTGCATTTCAAAACCAACGCGCCGGACTTCGACGACACGCTCCAACAGGAGACAGCCCGGCTCAAAGTCGGCGCAGAATCCGACTCCTTGTATCTGAAGCTGATCAAAGCCCGCAATCCCCGTCCGGGTTTTCCCACTTGGAACCTAGAGTGGAAAAACGTGTACCGCATTGCCTCCGGGTATTCCACTGGCCGCCGCTTCGACCCCAAGACTTTGCAGGTCGATATCGCCAAGGAAGTGCCCGGCCAAGAGGATCAACTTTCGCAACAGGGTCGCTCCTACTTGCAGATTTTGGGCTTGGACGAGCGCGGCAAAGACCCCGGTAGCGCGCCCGACCGCGTTATCGACGCCGACTACATAGGGCTGGACGACATCCGCGGGCACTTGATTTTCCCCGACCAGCGGCCCTTTGATCCGCGCTCCAACAAATATCGCGGCCTACTCGACGAACCCGTCCCTGCCATCTACGACGAGCAGCAGCAGCGCGCCCAGATCGAGGCCAGCCGCTACAAAATCCTCGTCCGCGCCGCCTCCTCAGAGCAGCGCATCCGGCTGGGCGGCATCTTCGGCGGCGTTCGGCCCGAGACCGTGGAGGTCCAGCTAAACGGTCGCCCTCTGGCGCGAGACACCGACTACCGAGTCGATTACACAGGCAGCGTGACGTTTATCGGTTCGGTCGCTCAGGAAGTGGCCGACCCCGGCGCGGACTTGGAAATCTCCTTTGAATCCGAGGACGTCTTCAACATCGGCAGCCAGCAAAAGACCCTGTTGGGTCTGCGCACCGAGTACGAGTTCTGGGGCGGCGACGGGCGCGTGGGCAGCACCATGATCTACAACAACGAGCGTTCGAGCGACCGGCGGGTGCGGGTGGGCAATGAGCCGACGCGCACGGTGATCTGGAACCTCGACTTGCGCGCCCGGCGCGAAGTGCCAATCCTCACCCGCGTCGTCGATATGTTGCCGCTGGTCAAGACGGCCGTTCCCTCGGAAGTGACCCTCGACGCCGAAATCGCGCAAAGCCGCCCCAATCTCAACACCAAGGGGCGCGGCTATATCGACGATTTTGAAGACAGCGAGCGGCCCATTTCCCTAGTCGTCAACCGCACGCGCTGGGCACCGGCTAGCGCACCGGTTGGCACGCGCTTCGGCGCGGAAAATCGCGCGCATTTCATCTGGTACAATCCCTACGACGGAGTGCTGCGCACCGACATCTGGCCCAACCAAGAAGAGCAAATCGAAGCCCAAAACCGGCGCACCGACATCCTAGCGCTAGAGCTGCTGCCGCGCCTTGAAGCCGCCGAGTCCTGGGGAGGAGTCTCCCTCGCCTTTTCGACTGTCAACGACTTGTCCGAGTCCAAGTTCCTAGAGGTCTGGGTCCGGGGCCAAGAAGGCACCTTGCACGTGAACTTAGGCGACCAAATCAACGAGGACTACATCGCCAATGGCCGCCTCGACACCGAAGACGAGCCTTTCCCCGGACAAGCCGCAGGAGACGGGTTGGTGTCGCGGGAGGAAGACGTGGGCATCGACGGCCGCAACGACGAAGCCGAATTGAACTTCTACTTGCGGCTGCAAGACGCTGCGTTCGACACCACCCGCTCCCTAGCCGAGCGGAAGCAGGCCTTTGCCGCGCTCTACCCAGACCCCGATCCCCTGCGCCCCAACCGCTCATCCGACGACCCCGAGGGAGACAACTGGAAATACGACTCCCAGCGCAACAAGAACGATTACAGCTACATCAACGGCACCGAGAACAACAAAAAAGATGTCGAAAGCGGCGACCGCCCGGACACCGAAGACCTCAACAACAATGGCGTGCTCGACCGACGCAACAACTACTACCACTACGAAATCGACCTGTCGTCGAGCCATTACGAGGTCGCCGGGACTCAAAACGAGGGCTGGCGTCAGCTCCGCGTGCCCCTGTTCGGCCCCCACGTCGAGCGCGTGGGCTTGCCCGACTCCACCCGCATCGAATACGCGCGCCTGATGCTTTCAAGTGGGCTGCAGTCGGACGCGGCAGACACCGTGCGAGCCGAGATCGCGCTGGTGGAAATCGTGGGCAACAAGTGGCAGGAAGACGAAGTAGTGCGGCTCGATGATCGCTTCCCACTCGGCGACCGCGAGGCCCTAGACGTCACGGTCATCGGCACCGACAAAAGCCAGAGCTACCGACCGCCACCCGGCGTGAAAATCCGCCGCAACGTGCAGTCGCGCACCCGCGAACGCGAGCAGTCCCTCGTGCTGGCCTACGAAAACCTAGAGCCTGGACACCAAATGTCGGCGACTCGCATCCTGACCCGCTCTGCCAATTACACCAGCTACGAGCGGCTGCGCATGTACGTCTATGGCGATTCGAGCGGGACTATTGAATACGCCCACGGCGATTCGAGCGACTTGGTGCTCTTCGTGCGCTTTGGCGTGGATTCGACCAACTACTACGAGACCATCAGCCCCATTTTCCCGGGTTGGACAGGGGGGCGCAAGGGCTGGAAGGGCAATCAAGTAGATGTGGACCTGCCGGTCATCTCCCAACTCAAGGCCCTGCTGCAATCCGGACAGGCCGATACCACCACGGGCGAGTTCTATTACACCTATCGGGTAATCGAGTCGCGCGGTGCACCGCTAGACGGCAAGAGCTTGATCGCTCAACGCGAGTTGGAGGCGCTGCACGCGGCTGGCTACGACCCCCAAGTCGAGCGCTTTTCCCTAGACCAAGTCTTTGCGCGGTCGGGCCTGCGCAGCGGCGAGCAAGCCATTTACCGGGTGCGCGGCAACCCGTCAATGCAGTCGATCAAACAACTGAGCATTGGCCTGCGCAACCGCGCCGCAAACCGCGCGTATAGCGGCCGTATCTTCCTCGACGAGCTGCGCCTCGACGAGGCGCGCAACGATCCCGGGCTGGCCGCGTACGCCCAGCTCAACACCAAGCTAGCCGACTTTGCCAACCTCGGCGGCAACGTGCTTTGGCGGCAGGAAAATTTCCGCAGCTTTACCGGCCAAGGCGGCAACAGCACAGACCGCGAAGCCGCACTGTCGGTCTCCACCAACGCGCAAAAGCTCCTGCCGAGTAGTTGGGGGTTTTTGATCCCGGTCAAGGTAAATCTCAGCCGTTCGACCAGCTTGCCGCGCTTCGGCCCCGGCTCGGACGTGGAACTGACCGCCGAAGAGAAGCTAGAGCAACAAGCCGTTCGCTCCAAGGAATTCTACGATGTGTCCATCAGTCGGCGGCAAGGCAAAAACTTCTTCTTGCGCTGGACCCTCGACCAGATGAACCTGCGGCTGTCGCATTCGCGCGAACACAGTTCGGATCCGGTGCGCCCAATCAACGAGCGCGAGGCCCAGACCATGAACTTCAACTACAGCATGCCCCTGCCCAAACCAGAACTGCGGATCATGCGCTGGCTGCCGGAGTTCATGCCCACGGGCTGGACGCGGATGGAGTTTCGCCCACTGCCGACGAGCCTGACCTACGCGGTCAACGGCAGCCGGCGCACCTCGCGACTTTTGCGCCGCGGCGACGACGAACCGACCGCACAGGAGGACTTCGCGCTCGTCGAAACCTATGCCTCTAAGCTCAATCCGCTCTCCGGTCTATCGGCCAACTACAACCTCAAAATCGACCGAGACTTGCGCAAAAAATTTGTCCCCGACAAGCGCAGCTTTGGGCGAGAGGTCGGGCGCAGACAAACAGCCGACTTGGGCTTTTCGCTGCGCTTGGTTTCGTGGCTGGACCAAAACTACACCTTCAAGGCCAATTACGAAGAGCAAAATGACCCAGCGCAGCGGCGTGGAGTGGCCCCAATCGATTCAATCAGCGGCTTGCCGTTCAATACCCTCGAAATCCGCAACCAGAACGACCTCTCCGCACGCCTCAATTTCAAAATCCCAACCCTGCTCAAGAACCTGGGCCAATCCCCGGGACAAAGCCGCAAGGCGCAACAGCGCGACGACCGAGACCGCAATCGCAATCGCAATCGAAACCGAAACATAGACGAGGACGCGCCAACTTCGAAGGAAGACCAAGCTGGGGAGAAGCAAAAGCAAGCCCAACAAAAGCAAACCGAGCAAGAGCAAAAGCAAGCCGAGCAAAAGCAAGCCCAACAAGAGCAAACCGAGCAAGAGCAAAAGCAAGCCGAGCAAAAGCAAGCCCAACAAGAGCAAACCGAGCAAGAGCAAAAGCAAGCCGAGCAAAAGCAAACCGAGCAAGAGCAAAGCCAAGCCCAACAAGAGCAAAAGCAAGCCGAGCAAAAGCAAACCGAGCAAGAGCAAAGCCAAGCCCAACAAGAGCAAAAGCAAGCTGAACAAGAGCAAAAGCAAGCTGAACAAGAGCAAAAGCAAACCGAGCAAAAGCAAAAGCAAGCCCAACAAGAGCCAAGCCGAGCCGAGCCGCCGCAAGGTCCCAATATCCTCCGTCGCCTCGCCGGATGGACTGGCCGCCTCGTCGAGCCGGTCAACGCCAGTTGGCGGCGCAACACCAACTCGCGCCGCTTCAATTTGCTGCAGCGGCCCTCGCTTTCCTATCAACTCGGCCTCGAAGACACCCTGCGGGTGCGGCAAGTGACCCAAGGGCTGACCCACCAAGACAATTGGTCGCACACATCCTCGTTTGAGGCTGGTTCGGGGATGCGGTTGCCCTTTGGCATTAGCGTCAAAGTCAACTCCAAGGAGCAGACCACCGAGCGCAGCGGTGCTTCGCAGCAACGGCTGCGCTTGCGCAATGAGCGGACCTACCCGCGCGTGAGTCTTAGCTGGGGACGAGCCGACCGGATTCCGTTGATAAAGCGAGTGATCAACAGCGCGCAGGTAAACGCGAGTTTCGAGACCTCGGAGGCCAGCGAGGGCGAGGGCAGTCTCGCGCCCGGCCACCTGCTTTCTGAGGAGACCAAGACCGAGTTTAGGGCGTCGTGGAATGGCCGTTGGCGCTGGGGACCGACCACGACCATCGAGCGCGTGCTCTCCACCTCGGAAAGCCGCGATTTCGAACCAACTGCCGAGGGAGACGGCGGAGAGCAGCCCCTGCGCGGCACTCGCGACCGAGAGCAGGTGACCACCACCTTCAAGATCACTCATAATCTCAAGCCGCGGCGACTGCCCCTAATAGGTCGGCTCAAAAGCGACGTCACCCTGAACTTAGAACAGAAGTTTGAAGGAGAAATCCGCTCCATCGCCACCGGCGACGAAGAACGCGTCCCCAATGGCAAAGAAAACCGCTGGCGCACTCAGTTGTCCATGACCTACAACTTCAGCACGAATTTCCGCGGCGAGGGACGAATTCGCATCGAAAACAACAAAGATCACCTCAGAGACAAGACGCGAAAAATCCGCGAAGTGCGGCTTTCGGGCACGTTCTTCCTCCGCTAAAGCATATTGCCCGACGCGGCTGTGGGAGGTATTATTTGTTCAATCAACGCGAGCAACGCGCGCTTATCGGCCTGACAGCGGCCTTGCTCATCGGGATGCTCGTCGCCATCGGCGATTGGTATCGCCCCTCGCAGTCAGAGGAATTTAGCGTCGTGCCGCGCGCAGTCGCTCCGCCGCCACCGCGCCAAGTGGCAGCAGCCGAGCAGGGGCCGTTGTCGCTCAATTCGGCTACGGTAGAAGAATTAGTCGCACTGCCGGCAATCGGCCCCAAGATCGCCGCGCGGATCGTCGCCTTCCGCCGCGAGCGCGGTCCTTTTGCACGGCTGGAGCAACTAACCGAAGTCAATGGCATTGGCGCGAAGACGCTAGCAAAGCTCCGTCCTTTGCTCATAGTGGAGTAGAGGCCACTTTGTAGAAGAAGGGGTTGGGATTGTTTGGATTTGGCAGGACAAAGGCCACCGGGATTCACATCAGCGGCCAGACCATGCGCATCGCCGCCCTAGACGCTAACCGCGCTGGCATCCGACCGTTAGTCTTGACAGCCGAAAAGCTGGAGCGCCCCTTCGATCCGGTGTCCCTAGGCGACGAGCAGCAGCGACAAGAGCTAGCTACCAAGTTAGCCGCGCTCGCGGCGACTTATAACTTCGACTATAGCACGGCCTGTTTCTCGCTAGACCGGCGCTTGGGTCTCATTCAGCGCCGGCCCCTCGTAGCGAGGATTGAGCGCGAAAACCGCCAACAACTCCTGTGGGAAGTCGAGCAGCTCTTGACCGAAGACGCGAAGGCGTTTAGCTGCGATTTTGTGCTGACCTCGCAGTGGGGCTTTGTGGTGGCGGCGCGCCACCGCGCGCTCGATGGCTACCGCGCCTTGGGCAAGGCCGCGGCGGTCGGTCGGCTCGATGTGGATCTAGTGCCTTTTGCCCTGTACAACGCCAGCGAATGCGCCAATCTGCTCGCCAAAGATACATTCTCGCTGCTGCTCTACGCGGATGAAAGCGAGGCTTGGCTCCTGCTAATAGAGGAAGGCGAACTGTGCGCACTGACTAGTTGCTGCTGGGAGCAAGAGGATGACGCCCCCGCAGCCTTAGAAAGCGCAGCGCGCAAGTTGCTAAGCGCGGGCGGCAACGGCCTCCAATGCCTGTGGGGAGCCGGCTTTGTGTATTGGAGCGAGGGCTTGGCCGCGCATTTGGGGGTGCCGCATTCAATTCTCGACCCACTCGCCGCAGTCAAACCCAAGCTGCTCGACAGCACCCCGCCCGCGCAGCGATCCGAGTATGCCATTGCCGTCGGGCTAGCTCAGCGGGGATTGGTGCGATGATTCGCGTCGAGCTTCTCGGTCGCCAAGGGCGGTCGCCTTGGCCCAAAGCCTTGCTTTCGGTGCTAGTCGTCTGTGGCGGACTATACGGCATCTACTACTTCTTCCCCGCGCTGACGAGGCCGATTTTTAGCGCGAGTTCCGCCCTCATCGCCCCAGCGCAGCAAGAAATCGCACCACAGCGAGAGGCCATTCCAAGTCTCGAAGAGGCACAGCGAGAGGCCGTTTCAAGCCCCGAAGAGGCACAGCGAGAGACCTCTCCAAGCCCCGAAGAGGCTATCTCTATACCCGTGCAAGAAACCACTCCCAAGCCCACGACACAGCAAGAGGTCGCCCGCAGTGCTACGACGCACAAAGAGGCGACTCCGAGTTCTGAACCAGAGACCGCGTCAAGCCCCGTAGTCCAGCCAGAAGCAACACCCCGTCCCGACTCAACGCCGTCCCAAGCCCCTTCGCCCCAGCGCAGCACAGCCTGCCACCAAGTAATGCGGGTTGACGAACAGGTTCCCACCGGGATTCGCGTCGCGTCGCTGAATTGCAATTCGAGCGGGGAGTACTGGCTGGAGGGGACCAGCCCCTCGTACAAAGTATTGCGTATGTTCAGGCTTCGTTTGCAGACGTTGCCATCGCGGGTGTCGTTTTCGACTTGGCAAGAGGAGCGCACGCTGCGCTTTGCATTCCAAGGCCGCTTTGCCGAGCAGGATACCCCTCCACCGGCGGTCCTCTCGTCCGACCAAGCGGAGCAATTCTTCGGCAAGTTGGCCCGCTGGGCCGCCGCGAGTGGTCTAGACAGCCTCTCGATCGAAGAGCCTACCCATAGGGCCTTGTCGGCGGCGCGCACGCACCAGCGGCAAAAACTGCGGGGCCTTGGCTCCCCTCAGCAGATCAATGCCTTCTTGCAGCAATTGCAACAGGTCGAAGAAGTCGCAACCCTCGGCGAGGTTTTGCTCATGCCCGTCACAAGCGACGAACACGGCTGGGTGCAAGCGCGGCTCTACGCGGCCGTGGACATCGTCGTGGACGCACCCTAATGAACCGCTTTGCAGACGCAGCCATCTATCCCGGCAGCTTCGACCCCATCACCTTTGGCCACCTAAACATCCTAGAGCGGGCCTTGGGCGTCTTCTCCCAAGTCACCCTGCTGGTGGCGATCAATCCCAACAAAAAGCCGCTCTTTTCGCTGGAGGAGAGCCGGGCGATGATCTCCGAGGCCATTAGCGACTGGCCCCAAGCCAAGGTCGATTTCCACGATGGCCTGACCGTTGACTATGCGCGGCAACACAACATCCGCACGGCCGTGCGGGGCCTGCGGGCGGTGACCGACTTCGAGAACGAGTTTGCCATGGCCTTGACCAACCGCTCGCTATGGCCAGAGTTCGACACAGTCTTTCTAATGACTAAGGCCGAGTACATGTATCTCAGTTCGTCGGTCGTGCGCCAAGTGGCGCAAATGGGCGGGCAGTTGAACCAGTTCGTGCCGCCTTGTATCGAGCGCCGCCTGCGGGAGAAATTCTACAATGCCTGAGTCTCAAAGCGAAGTGCAGGCACTCCTTGCGCTGAGCCAAGCCGAGCCGCCTAGGCGCGTGCGGCGCTTACTCGACCATTTCGGCTCGGCGCAAGAAGCCCTTGCCGCCGCAAATTGGACTGCGGCCGTGGGGGCCAACGCGCCCGAGCAACGTCCGACGCCGACCGATTTCGCTTGGGCCGCCGAGCAATGGCAACGGCTCTGTGCGGCGGGCGGGCGCTGTCTGTCCCCAGCAGACGCGGACTATCCACCACTACTAGGCCAAATCGCCGCGCCGCCTCCCGTGCTGTTTGCGCTGGGGCCAGACGACTTGGTCCCGCCCACCATAGCCATCGTCGGCTCGCGCAAGGCATCCGACAGCGGCAAGTTGATCGCCGCCGAACTAGCCCGCGGGCTAGTGGCCCAAGGCATCTGCATCGTCAGCGGCATGGCTTTCGGCATCGACGCGGCTGCCCATCAAGCCGCGCTCGCAGCCGGCGGGCGCACCATCGCCGTGTTGGGCTGCGGGGCCGACGTGCCCTATCCCCGCGCCCACACCCACCTCTACCGCCAAATCCGCGAGCGGGGAGCTATCGTCTCCGAGTTTGCTTGGGGGGCGCAGCCAGAGCGGGGGGCCTTCCCGCGCCGCAATCGCATTATCAGCGGGCTGAGCTTGGGGGTGGTCATCGTCGAGGCCCCGCAAAAGAGCGGCGCACTGATTACGGTCCAACACGCACTGGAGCAAAATCGCGAGGTATTTGCCGTACCCGGAGACGTGCGCTCGGGCCGCAACGCGGGCTGCCATCAACTCATCAAAGACGGAGCCAAGCTGGTCGAGAATGTCGAGGACGTGCTAGAGGAATTGACCATGTGGGCGGTACCGCGCCCGCAAAGTGCACCCGTACCCACGCCCGTTCTTCCCCCAGAGGACGAGAGCGTCTATGCCCTGCTGTCGCGCCAACCCCGGCACATCGACGAACTCGCCCAACACAGCGCCCTGCCGCCCGCGACCCTGCTCGACGTACTGCTGAGATTGGAACTCGACGGACTAGTCGATCAGCTCGCGGGCAAGCGATTTTTGCGTCGCGCGGGGTAATCCTATACAGTGGTTAGTGGTTAGTGGTCAGTGGTCAGTCCCAACCCCCGTGGTGCGGGGACTGGCCACAGGTCACAGGTCACTGGCCACTATCATCCGAGTCCCCGATCTGCAAGGGCTCATCGCGGCGGGATTTGTCGCGGAAAAAAGGCCGCGCCAAACGCCACAACACGTACGCTGCGGCGAGCGCGGCAATGGCGATGGCCACCGGCGTTTGCCAGTCCATTTCAAAAGCCCAAGGCCGTGCCGACTTGGTAGGTCGCCAGCGCGCCGAAATACGCGAGGGCCGTCATATAGCCAAAGCTGAATAGGGACCAGCCATAGGAGCCGGTCTCTTTTTTGATGACGACCAAGGTCGATAGGCACTGGGCGCAGAGGGCAAAGAAGACCATGATCGACAGCGCCACCGCCAAGGTATAAATCGGCCGGCCATCCGGCCACGTAGCCGCGGCCAAGGTCGTGCGCAGGCCCTCGGAGCCTTCGTCCTCATCTGCACCGAGGCTGTAGATGGTGCCCAAGGCTGAGATGATGACTTCGCGGGCCGGGAAAGAGGCGATGACCGCCATGCCAATGCGCCAATCCCATCCCAAAGGACGCACAGCCGGCGCGACCCAGTGCCCAGCCTGACCGAGGTAGCTGTTTTCTACCAATTCAGCCGCCTGGCGCTTTTCCAAGGCGTCGAGGGCTGCGGGCGCAACCGCTTGACGCTCGATTTGGTGGCGCTCGACCACGGCTTCCGAGCGCGGGAAATACGCCAGCGCCCACATCGCAATCGTCGTCGCCAAGATGAGGCTGCCAGCGCGGACAACAAAGGCTCGGCTGCTGTGGTACACGCGCAGCAGCACCGTGCGCAGGTCGGGCGTCTTGTACGAAGGCAACTCCAGCAAAAAGGGCGGGGGATCGCCACGGAGCAAGGTCCGCTTGAGCAACCAAGCCACTGGGATGGCGACGAGTGCGCCGAGGCAATAGAAGGCGAGCAGAGTCAGCGCCTGCAAGCCGAAGACCCCACCCAACAGCGAGCGGTCCGGGACAAAGGCTCCGATGAAGAGCACGTACACTGGCAGACGCGCCGAACAACTCATCAGCGGCGCGACCAAGATGGTGGCAAAGCGGTCGCGCCGATCTTCAATGGTGCGGGTGGCCATGATGCCCGGGACGGCGCAGGCAAAGCTGGACAGCAGAGGCATGAAGGCCGTGCCAGACAGCCCCACGCGGGTGAGCAACCGATCCATCAACAGTGCAGCCCGCGCCATGTAGCCGCTGTCTTCGAGCAGGGCGATAAAAAAGAACAAAATGGCGATCTGTGGCAGGAAGATGAGCACGCCGCCGACGCCGGCGATGAGGCCATCGACGACGAGGCTTTGCAGAGCACCGGGGGGGATGAGTGCCGCGGTGCGGTCGCCGCAGGCGGCAAAGAGCGCGTCAATGCCATCCATCAGCGGCCCCGACCAAGTGTAAATGGCTTCAAAGACCAACACGTTGACCAGCACAAAAATCGCCACGCCGAAGAAGCGGTGGGCGAGAATGCGGTCGGCCCGATCGGAGCGGCGGCCCTCTAGGCGACTGGGCTGGGCAATCGCCTGTGCGAGCAGACCGTCGATCCAAGCATAGCGGGCGTTGCTTTCCAACTCGGACAGAGAATCCGCACCGGCCGTGCGCAGGCCATGCAAGCGGTCCGCGATGCCATCGCCAGCAGACGCCAACAAGCGGCGCTCCGCATAACCGTCTTCATCGACTAGGGCGCGCAGGGCCTCTACCGGAGAGAGTGGCCCGGGGACTGCGGCTTGCAACTCGGCAGTGGCGCGCTGGAGTTGGTCGGGCAAGGCCATCCGCTGCGGCCGCACGGGTGCCGGATCCGCGCTCAAGGCTGCCAACGCGCGTCGCAACTCGTCCAATCCCTGCCGCCGGTGGGCGCAGATGGGCACCACTGGCGCGCCGAGTGACTCAGACAAAGCACGAGCATCGATGCGAATGCCCCGCCGGATGGCTATGTCCCCCATATTGAGGGCCACGACCAAGGGCAACCCTATTTCCGCAAGTTGAGAAACCAAGTAAAAATTGCGCCGCAGATTGCTGGCATCGACGACCGCC
Organism: Candidatus Latescibacterota bacterium; assembly: GCA_965116675.1. GTDB lineage: Bacteria > Latescibacterota > UBA2968 > UBA8231 > UBA8231. Next base: position 2,265,110 of record OZ220721.1, on the reverse strand, counting down.
AAGATGCCATCTATGGGCGGCGCGTCTTGCTGTTGGCCCAAGAGCACGTCAATGGCCAGCATTTCGTCGGGCGAGTGCGCAGCGAGGCTATAGGCTCCGGGCAGGTCAATCAGCTCGAGTGCGTCGCCCCCATCCAGCGTCAGGGTTCCCACTTTGTATTCCACCGTGACGCCCGGATAGTTGCCGGAGTGCTGAGCAAGGCCGGTCAGCGCGTTAAAAAGCGTGGTTTTTCCCGTGTTGGGATTGCCAATAAGTGCGAGGGTCCGCACGGAGCGTCTGCTGAGCAGGAAAAGCTAGGCTTCGGCCTGAACTCAGCCGAAGGGGACGAGGCGGATGGCGGCAGCATCCCTGCGCCTGAGCGCGAGGCGGGTCTGTCCTATTTGGACGATGATCGCGGTCCCGGAGCGCAAAACGCGCAAGTGCTCGCCGGGCAAAAAGCCCAATTCGCGCAGGCGGGCGGCCAAGCGCGCAGGGGCCAAAATTTCGGCGACAACGGCTTCGGCGTGCCGAGGCAGTTGCGACAAGTCGAGCGGGGAGTCTGAGGGGCAGAGGGTTTTGCTAAGTTTCACGAGATAGCTCCGGCCAGATAAGGCAACAATCAGATTGGCTGTGGGAATAAGTGTTTAAGCTACCAATAAGCTGTTCTGTATGCCAAACTTCTGTAAATATAGTCAACCGAGGAGCAATACGTCAATGCGTTTTTTATGTGATTTCAAAAAAATATCAATCGGCTAGTAACGGATTCGACAAGCGATGAGACCTTATCCATTTTAGTTCCGATCTACGCCACGCGATTTTGCCAAAAGAAAGCAGGGTAGCTATGACAAAGTGGATTCTAGGGGTGCTGTTGCTCGGCGCGGCGCATGTAGGCGCGGTGGATTTTTACGCGCACTGGGCCGATGGGAAGGCCGAGATCTCTAGCTACGAGGTGGTTCAGCCGCGCTACGGCGAGCTGCGGCAGGGATACGGGGTGATGATTTTCGTGACTGAGAGCCTGCATCGGCAGACCTTTATCAAGGCCGATCCCCCGACGCCGGAGGCCGACCAATTCTACGCGCTCAAGCTCAACCACATCCTCAACTTTACGACCGGGATATACGACTATTCGGTGATGACTTCGGTTTTCAGCCAAGTGGCGGGCGAGCGGCATCCCTTTGAACTGCGGCGCATTTCGTTCAGCGCGCAAGAGTGGTGCGGGCAGGTCTTTGACGAGGCCCTGTTCAGCGGCGGGCGGATCAACGGGCACATCAGCAGCTATTTTGCTAGCGAGGGCCGGGGGGCCTATCAGCTAAAGCAACCAGAAAACTTCGCGAGCGAAGATCATTTATTGATCCGCATCCGGGAGTTGCAAGGGCCGTTTATGGCTCTGGGCGAGGTGCGAGAGTTGGAGGTACTGCCGAGCTTTTGGCAGCTTCGGCAGGCGCATCAGCCCCATGCGACCGTGGCCGGGCGGATCCACAAGGCCGCCGAGGAGCAAGTCGAGACGGCAGCCGGTGCGCTAGCTAGCATGCGGTGGGATCTGCACATCGGCCAGCGTCAGCGGACGTTGTGGACGGAAAGGGCCTATCCGCATCGGATTCTGCGCTGGGAGGACGGCGATGGCGGGCGCGGCGAATTGATGCAGACGATCAGGGTGCCCTACTGGCAGTTGCAGGCCAACGCCGATGAAGTGTACCGGCGGGAGTTGGGTATTCCTTGAGAAGCAGTTGGGGACGTCCCATCACTCGACATTTTCTTTTATCGTTTCCAATAGAGCCTCGCGGTTGGCACGTGCGTTTTCTAGGGTCGGATCTAGAGAGAGCGCTCGGTCGAAGCTTTGCAGCGCCTCGTTGCTTCTGCCCAAGTAGAAGAGGACAATGCCCATGTTGCCGTGGGCCACTGCATCACTCGGATCGATGTCGAGGAGGCGCTGAAAAAGTTCCAGCGCCTCCTCGTAGCGCTGCTAGTTTGTTCTCCGCGAGGCCAGCTTGTGGAATGCCTCCACACAGTGCGGGTCTATCCCATCGAGTGCCTTCACATGGTGCGGGTCTATTTCAAAGGCGCGCATGTAGTATTGCGTTGCCGCCTCGGGTTGTTCGTTGTCTTGTGCTGTCTCCCCCATGCGAAATGACACCCAAGGCAATATGCGCCAAAGCGAAGTTTGGGCGTTTATCTGCCGCGACGCGAGCTGCTTCCAAGGCTTCCTCATATCGTTTTTGGTTGTATAGAGCCTTGCTTAAGCTGAGGTGGGCACCCTTTTCCTGCGGGTCGAACGCGAGAAAGGCCAGCACGTCCTGCCGCGAGTAGGATGTCGCCACTGTTAGAGGCGACGCGGTTGCACTGCCTAAAGGCAGCGGGTACGACGTTTCAACCATCCACTGGGCTTTTGCGTCGTTGCGGGCCGCCTGCCTGCGCTCCTGCCGCGACGGCCTTGATGGAGTTGACCGTTGGGTCGGCGTCTTTTCCGGTCTTCTTTTGCCCATGTATTTACTTCTCTTGGCGTCGGAGGATGAACACGCGGTTATCGCCGGGATCCAGCGGGGAAAAGGCGTGCATATTCAGCTCGGGCCGCTGGGTCGGATAAGGATAGACTTCGAGTTTGGCGACAACCTCGTACATTCCAGTGAATGGTTTCACTGTGAATTGTTTGGCCGCCCCCAATTGCAACTGCCGAAAAAAGATAATCCAGTCGGGCGTGTTTTGCTCAATGTAGAGCGGTGCATCCAGCGCGGCAATTTTGTCTTTGGGCAGTGGCGTAGTCTCTTCTAAGGCGCAGCAAAACCGCACATAGTCGCCAGCGTAGAAAATCAGCGCCTCGCGGTAGGCAAAGTCCGGCACATACACCAAGTCATCCCTTTCGGCATTCTGCAACAAGTAGCTAGAGGTTACCGAGATGGAGTCGCGGTACGGGCGATGGACTTCGCGGATGAACTCGAATAGGTGCAGCCCGAGGGTCTTTTCACCAGTAAAGAGCATCCTGATGTTGAAGGGGGCCGCGCCCACACTGGTAAACAGCAGTACGCCGAGTGCCAGTGCGCCGGCGATGACATGCCGACGCCACGCCCATTCCACGAATAGCCCTTTCATCGCCAACAGCAATGGCAACGCCCCCACGTAGTAGCGCAGATCGGCTATCGAGTTCATCCATATAGGCTGCACCGACAACATCGCCGAAAACAGCGCAAACAGTGCGCCCATTAGGATGACTTTTCCCGCCGCTGCCAGTGGGAAGTCGTCGCCGAGAATCTTTTGGGCAATGGATGCGCTGTCGTTGGCTCGCTGGGTCCGTCGCCTCACCTGTCGCGGTGCTCCGACCGCCTGCTTCCGGTAAACCTGCCAAGTGAGCAGTATCATACTTACGAACCACAAGAATACCGGCCATGAAATCCAGTCGGCGGTGAACAACTCCCGGGTATATATCCAAATTCTTTCTATGAATATGACTAGCTCTGACTTATCGCCTTGGTACGGCGTGGGATTTTGCCCGGCAAATCCCATGAAGCCGCTGCGCTCGCCGCCGATGACGCCCAGCCAGTAGAGGTAGACGGTACCCACCGCCACGACAGCCGTGCCGCAAATGGCGAACAGCGCCCACTCCCGCCGCGTGGTTGCGCGAGCGCGAAAGATCAGGTGATACGCCGCCAGCGATAGCATTGTTGCTGCGCCGCCGGCGTAGTGATTGAAGAACGACAGCGCGGCCACCAGCGCGATGATCGGTAGGTACGCTGGATGCCTGCTCTGCCAGTAGCGTTCATACAGATAGAAGAGGATTATCAGCGTGAGGACCATGACCGAGAAATACCGGCTCTGGCGGAAATACAACAGTAGTTGCGCCGACCCAGCGGCAAATATAAAGATGAAGAACATTAGTCGCGGGTGCTTCGGCAGATGCTGGCGCAGCAACAGATAGAAGACGCCGAGGGCGACGATTCCAATGACAGCGTGGACAACGCGTGCGCCTATCTCATTGACGCCAAATACCGCGAACCCGGCTGCGTTCAGCACATACATCAGCGGAGGCCACACTTCGCGCAGATCTTCGTTGAGCATTCGACCATTGGTGCCGCCGACCAGATTGCGCCCGTCCCAACCGACGATGTCGCCCTGTTGCAGCAGGGTCTTGCCGAAAAAGGCAGCGGGTGCCTCGTCGTGCCACAGTGCAGCGTAGTCCAAATTCACCAGACACAAATAGGTGGCGATCAACAGCACACCCATGGACGCCGCAGTATATGGTGCAGCCTGCAAATGGGCCGATAGTGATGAGCGCAAGGCAGAAAAGTCAGGCATTATACATTATTTGTACGTATCAGCAGCGTTGCTTTATTATGGCTCGGCAAAACGGATACCCAAATTGGGCGGAGGCGTGGGCGCGTCGGGGTAGAGTTTGCGCATTAATTTGGTGAAGGTACCGCCAGTAATCGTCGGGGCGTACTCCTGCCATGGGCGAATAGCCGGTTCGTCTGCATCGCGACGCAGGATGCGGATGGTACCGAATGTTTTTTCTACTGAGTAGCCGGGAACGGAAGCGGCTGGGTCCGCAGACACGATGTGGCTGACCGAGGCTACAATCGCTTCCAACTCTATCCTTTCTTGGTTCGCGAATATGAGGCGTCCTGTATTGGCGTCGTAGAACGGTATCGCTCGGTGTAGATAGTAATAACCAGGAAGGTTGAAATAGGGACGGTCCACCTGCCACACGGCGGAGACTTCGGGTGCATTGGCAAGATAGCGATACGCGGCGAAAATCGGATCCTGATTGCGTAGGAAACCGACGATACCGGTTTCATACGAATAGGCTTGGTACACTCTGGCTTGGTACGGCAGCGCGTTCAGGATGCCAGCTAGGGAAACCGCTGCAAAGGATGCCGTCAGCGCGAGGGAAGTCGGCCCCAACGACATGCGCGACCTACCCTCGCTAGCGCGGGACGCAAACCACACCACAAAGTCTGCGCTAATCAGCAGCCAGAGCGGAATGACGACGAAGATGAAGCGATACTCCTTGTGCGACTGTGTAGAGTGAATCAGGAGCGTCAGGGCGATGAGCGCCAGCAGGAGTCCGTAGCGCCGGAGGTCTTGCAAGACCGCTAAGACGCACAGGGCTACCAGTCCCATACTGGCGATCAGGAGCCAATAGAGGAATTGCCATGCCGGGCTTTCACCGGCACGCAAGTCGCCAAGAGCGAGGTTGACGCGGATGTTGACGACGTAGGAGTGAAACAGCCCACCATCCCACGTAATCGCGTCAAATACGCCGACGGCGATAAAAACCGCGACCACAGCCAGCGCAAGCTGCATCTTCTTCCCGGTGCGCAAGAAGAACAGGCCGAGAACCAGCAGGGCCAACGGAGCATACTGCACCCGTATCGCCGCCACCAAAACCGCTAGCACCGCCACCGTCAAGATCACCCGCAGTCTGTCCGGCACAGGCCGCACACACAGCGCGAGCAAAGACACCAGCAGGGCCGTGGCGACAAACCCGGTCATCGGCTTGTGGGCAAAACCGACAAGCTCATACCAGAAAGCACCCATCAGGAGCGCGACCCGCGCCGCAGTTTCGCCAAAGTGCCACCGGGCAAAAAAGTACATGCCCGCCGGAATGAGCAGGGAAATCGCGCAAAACACGAGCTTGACGCCGCCGACGTACCAGAAAGGCTGACCGAGGCCGACGATGTCGAATAGCTTCAAGACGCCAGCGACCAACCCAGGCACTAGCCACGAACGGGCACCGTAGAAGTACTCCCAGTAGGTTACGCCGTTGCCGAAAACTAGACGATGCGCCGGCTCGAGGTACTGCATGATTTCGTCGGGGTGCAGGACGAAATCGCCGGACAGGGCAATAGCCGCCCGTGCGACAAAGGCCAAAGCGAGCACCGGCAGTAAAAATTTCCACGGGCGCTCGTCGGGAGGGACAGGATGCAGCAGAAGGTCGGACATCGAGCGCAGGCGCACTGACCAAGGCAGCGCCTGCTTGAGCTTCTCCTGGCGTGCGGCAGCGCCGCGACCATGCGCTTGAGACCGATTGCGCTTGGACAAAAGCTATCTCCTAGGCGTACTTGTTCATCTCAGAAAGCAAGACCAATCAACTCCCCCCTTCTCGAAACGTCCAGTATGAGTTCAGGACGTAGTTGACCAACGTGCCCGGCGCGATCCCACATCCTTTAGGATGGATGTTGAGCGCAATTCACAATCGACAAAATAAAGAAAGGCGGATAGGCGACCAAGAAAGGATCGGGGCGTAGCTATCACCTAGGAACGAGCCCAATCCCTCAGTCTTGGGTAGCTTCTATCGCCTTCAGCACGGCCTCGCGGTTGGCACGCACGTTTTCTAGGGTCGGGTCGAGGGAAAGCGCACGGTCGAAGTATTGCAGCGCCTCGTCGCTTCTGCCCAAGTAGTAGAGGACGATCCCCATATTGCCTTGAGCCACTGCGTCGCTCGGATCGATGTCGATGAGCCGCTGAAAGATATCCAGCGACTCCTCATAGCGCTGCTGCTCTAACCTCAGATGGGCTAGCCTGCGGATCGCCTTCGTATGACGTGGGGCTGTCTCGAAGGCGCGCATGTAGTATTCTGCCGCCGCCTCGGATTGCTCGTTGTCCTGCGCGTCCTGCCCCATCCGAAAAAGAACCTCGGCCAACTCTTGCGAAGCGTCCATGTCTTGCGGGTTGAGCGCGATGGCGCGGCGCAAGTGAAATTCGGCCTCCTCGAAACGTTCCAATGCACTGAGAATCACGCCGAGGTTAAAATGGGCTTTAACAAAATCTGGGTCTTGCTCTATGGCGACGCGAGTGGCGGCGAGAGCTTCCGCATACCGGCCCTGCCCGTACAGGGCTGCGCCTAAGCCGAAGTGGGCACTCTTTGCCTGCGGTTTAAGCGCGGTGGCGCGGCGCAAGTGGGGTTCGGCTTCCTCGTACTGCCCCAGCGCATTGAGGATCCTGCCGAGATTAGCATGAGCATGCACTTCAAAGGACTCTGGGACTTGTTCTACGGCGACATCGGCCGAGGTGAGGGCTTCATCATACCGGCCCTGTTCGTACAGGACGTCGCTTAATATAAGGTGGGCACTCCATGCCTGCGGATTGAGCGCGATGATGTGGCGATTGAGGGTTTCCTGATCCCGATAGATGCTTGCCTGCCGCCAAGTCAGCACCCCCAGTACAATCAGAACCACCGCCACAACGACCAGTGCGCCCTTTTTCCACCAGTCCGACAGGCGACCCACGCCATACGTGGCCGAGCCGATGACGACGCCCATGACCCCAATGCCAGCCAGATACTGAAAGCGGTCGGCAACGAAAGCATATTGCATATAGCCGTGATCAACGAAGCCCAAAATCGGTGACAGCGTAACGGCAAAAAACAACGCCCCGGCTAACGGCCCGCGCCCAAGCTGCGGCCGGAAGCACCACAGAGCCACCACCAGCGCGACAGCGGCGATGAGATACCCCCAAGCCAGCGGGTCGGCGACGCGAACGTCCCAACGCGGGTAGATGACGGCTAGATTGGTCGGCCACAGCAGGTTCCCTGCGTAAAACCACAGGGCGCGGGCGGCGATGAGCGTCCGTTCGGTTAATGAGTAGTCGAAAGACGCTGCACCCGTGGACCAGTAAAACGACAAATCTCCGACTGCAATGGCTAGCCCGACCGCGAAGAACGGCACCAGTCGCAATAGGTCGGTCGAAGTCACCCGGCCTTGTTGCCACCAATGCCAGATCAAAAGCGCCACCGGCAGCGTAATCACGATGGACTTGCTCAAAAGACCCGCCGCATACAACACCAGCGACCCTACGTAGTACCGCGGACGCGGCTGTTCTACAAAGCGCATCCACGCCAGCACTGCCGCAAGGTAAAACAGACCCGAAAGCACATCCTTGCGCTCAATGACCCACGCCACCGACTCCACGTGCAAAGGATGCACCGCAAACACCGCAGCCACCACCCACGCACCGGGCACCGCCAACCGACGCACCAGATGCCACAAAAGCAGTGTATTCGCCAAGTGCAGCAGCACATTGACGATGTGATAGCCCGTCGGGTCAAACCCCCACAGCTTGTGCTCCAGCCAGAAGGTCGTATAGACCAGCGGCCAGTAATGCCCCTCTCCTTCAATAGCGCTGGGAGAGATCCAGATTTGCCACAGACCTGATACGTCCCGCACTGGGTCACTTTTGACAAAATCAATGTCGTCCCAAACGAAGCCACCCCACAGCATCGCCGGCAGGTAGCTGACTGCCACCAGTAAGCTGAGCGCGAGGAAAGCCAGCACGTCCTGCCGTGAGTAGGATATTGCCGCTGTTAGGGGCGATGCGGTATCAACTGTTCCCTGGGCTTTTACATCGTCGCGGACTGCTTGTCTTCGCTCCTGCCGCGACGGCTTTGATGGAGCCGATCGTTGGTGCTGTGGCGTCGGTCTTCTTTTCGCCATTTATCTACATCCCCTAGTACTGGAGTAGGCAAACCAACCACTATAAAGACAGATAGTGGGCTTGTTCCGATTAGAGAACAAAGCCGATCAACTCTCTTCCTCCCGAAACGTCCAGTACGAGTTCAAGACGTAGTTGACCAACGTCCCCGGCGCGATCCCACATCCTTGCAGCCACACCGGATTAACTCGCGGCAACAGCACCGACAGCGCGACAAACGTCGAATAACTCACCCCAAGGGCCAGCAGCGACACGATGTGAAACCGCAAACCCCGGATTCGCTTGCGGCTGCTCAGATCGCGGTCGGCAAAAGTCCAATAGTTATTGATGAAAAAGTTCGAAAAGACCGAGATTTCAATCGCAATAGGCGAGGCTAGATACTTGTGGACGCCGAGTTCGAGCAGGATGTGGAACGAACCTAAGTTGACTACCACCCCGCTGAGGCCAGTCAGGCAGAATTTTACAAAGGTGCGGGGCGTGCCAAACGCAGCGACCATTTTGCGCGGGCCTCGCTGCTTACGCCGCGTCGTATTCGGCCATCAAGCCGCGCAAGTAGCGCACGGCCTTGGGCACGGCAGTCGCCTCTGCTTCCACGTCCTGCCCTTCGTACACCACCGACAGCCAACCATTGTAGTTGACTCCCTGCAAAATCTCGAAGATGCGCGGATAGTTGAGCCACTCCTCAACGCCGCTTTGGATGCGATAGATCTTGCAGCGGACGTGGACGGCCAACGGCGCGGTCTCCTCGATACTGCCGTAGAAGTTGAGGGCCGGATCCTCGTGCCCGCGCTGGCCCGAGGCCCCGGGCGAGCCGACGTATTGACCCGTGTCGAGGATGTGAGAGAAATAGGGATTATTGACGCCCTCGATAATGCGGCGCACATCTTTGCCCGTGCGCGTGACGCAGCCGTGGTTGTGATTGTGCAAGCCGACCACCACGCCCTTTTCCTCGCCGTGGGCCGCCACTTCCTCTAGGCAGGGCATCATCCGCGCCCACACGTCCTCTTCGCGCTCTCCTTCGGGAATCCACGCGGCAAAAACCCGCACCAGCGGAATGCCCATGAACGCGGCCACATCGATCCACTCCTTGGCGGTGGCGACTTCCGCGCCGAGCTCGTCTTGCGGCTTGCCGAAGTTGGAGCTGACGCCGATATAGGAGAGCGCGAGCCCCCGCCGGAAGGCCTGCATGCGAATGCTGCGCAGATACGCCGGGTCGAGCGAGGCAAAGGCGCGCGTGTGAATGTCGATGCCGTCGAGGCCGAGCTGGTAGGCGCGTTCAATAAACTGTTCCAAGTCGAGCTTGTTCGCGGCAAATTCGTCTTTGTAGCTAAGGGACATGCAGCCAAGTTTGAGCATTTGAGGCTTCCTTTGGGTTAGGGATGGATGTTGGGCATAATTCACAAGCGACAAAATAAGGAAAGGCGGAGAGGCGACCAAGAAAGGAGCCGTTTGTGGCTATCACCTAGGACGGACCTAATTAATCTTGGGTAGCTTCCATCGCCTTCAGCAAGACTTCGCGGTTGGCACGCGCGGTTTCCGAGGTCGGGTCGAGTGAGAGTGCTTGGTCGAAGCTTTGCAGCGCCTCGTCGCTTCTGCCCAAGTAGGAGAGAGCAACTCCCATGCTGACATAGGCATTTGCGTCGCTCGAATCGATGTCGATGAGTCGCTGCAAGAGTTCTAGCATCTCGTCGTAGCGCTGCTGATTAAACCGTACCGTGGCCATAGAATAGAGAGCCTGCGTATTGTTAGGGTTGATCGCAATGGCGCGACTTAGGTGGGTTTCTGCCTCCTCAAAGCGTCTTAGCTCATTGAGAACCATGCCGAGGTTGGCATGGATTATAAAGTGATCCGGGCGTTGCTCTACGGCGACGCGGGTGACGTCAAGGGCTTCCTCATACCGGCCCTGTTTGTACAGGATGTAACCTAAGTTGAGGTGGGCATCCCGTGCCTGCGGGTTGAGCGCGATGATGTGGCGATTGAGGGTTTCGTCGTCCCGATAGATGCTTGCCTGCCGCCACGTCAGCATTCCCAGCACAGCGATAACCATCGCCACAACAATCCGCGCGCCCTTATGCCACGAGTCGGACAGGCGACGCACGCCATACGTGATTGCGCCGATGACGACAGCCATAATCCCGAGACCAGCGAGGTATTGAAAGCGGTCGGCGACAAAAGCATACTGCATATAGCCGTAATCGACAAAGCCCAGCATCGGCGATAGTGTGACCACAAAAAACAACGCCCCAGCTAGCGGCCCACGTCCAACCTGATGTCGAAAACACCAGAGAGCTACCGCCAGCGCGACAGCCGAGATCAGATACCCCCAAGCCAGCGGGTCCGAGACGCGGATATCCCAAAGCGGATAGATGACGGCCAACTCAGACGGCCACAGTAGCTTACCTGCGTAAAACCACAGAGCGCGGGCAGCGATGAGCGCCCGTTCAATCAATGAATAGTCGAGAGACAAAGCTTCTCTAGACTGATAAAACGACAAGTCGCCGACCGTGATGACCAACCCTACTACACCAAACGGCACAAGCCGCAACAGATCGGCCGAGGTCATCCGGCCCTGTTGCCACCAATGCCAGATCAAAAGTGTCACCGGCAGCGTAACCACGATGGACTTGCTCAAAAGACCTGCCACATACAACACCAGCGAACACACATACCATCCTCGACGCGACTGCTCCACAAAACGCATCCACGCTAACACCGCCGCAAGGTAGAACAGACCCGAAAGCACATCCTTGCGCTCGATAATCCAAGCGACCGACTCCACGTGCAGCGGATGCACGGCAAACACCGCAGCCATCACCCACGCCCCGGGCACCGACAACCGACGCATCAGATGCCACAAAAGCAGCGTATTCGCTAGGTGCAGCAGTACGTTGACGATGTGATAGCCCGTCGGGTCAAATCCCCATAGCTTGTGTTCCAGCCAGAAGGTCGTATAGACCAGTGGCCAGTAATGCCCCTCGCCTTCGATAGCGCTGGGAGAAAACCAGAGTTGCCACAGACCGGATACGTCCTGCACTGGCTTGGCGTCGATGAGTATGCTATCGTCCCAGACGAAGCCACCCCACAACATCGCCGGCAGGTAGCAGACGACCACCAGCACACCGAGCGCGAGGATGGGCAAGATGGCCTGTCGCGTGAACCTTTGCGCCAATGAAGAGATCGACTTCTCCCGATCCTTGGAGGCATCCCGCTGCGCCTGCCTTCGCTCTCGCCGTGAGAGCTTTTCTCTGGGCGTCTTTGTCGCCTGCTTTCTTTTTGCCATTGGGACAGGAATTTAACGCACCAAAACGCGGCGGCCAATTTGTCCACAGCCGGGGCTTGTGCTATCTTCCGCGCTCCACCTCCAACGGAAAGCAAAGCTGTGATCGAAGTAGGAGAATACAAAGTCGCCGAGCCGGACGACATTGAGACGCCAGCCATGCTGGTCTTTGCCGACCAGCTCGACCACAATATAAAAGCAGTCGGCGAACTAGCCGGCGGCAGCGAGCATCTGTTCGTCCACGTCAAGACCCACAAGTCCATCGACGTAACGCGCAAACAGCTCGCGTCCGGCGTCGCTGGGTTCAAATGCGCCACGCTCAAGGAACTGGAAATGGTCCTCGACGCCGGCGCACAGGAAGCCATTCTGTCCTATCCGCTGGTGCAAAAAAGCAAAGTGCAGCGCTTCGCCGCGTTGGCGCAAAGAGAGGCGACCGTCAGCGCGATTGCCAGCGCACCCGCGCACGTGCAGGTGTTGGGCGACGTGGCGCAAGAGCGGCAGCAAACGCTGCGGGTGATGATCGACCTCAACGTAGGCATGTTCCGCACCGGCGTCCCCTTGGACTCGGCCATCGACCTCTACCGCCAAGTCGCACAACACCCCCACCTGTCGCCGGGCGGCCTGCACTTGTACGACGGGCACGACAACCTCTCCGAGCCTCAGGCGCGCCAAGCAGCGGCCGAGCGGCACATCCGCGATGCCCAACGCCTAAAAGCGGCCCTCGAAAGCGAGGGCTGGGCCGTGCCCCGAGTCGTCGGCGGTGGCTCCTTTTCCTCCTTGTACTACGCCCGCACCGAGGGGATGCACGGCTCTCCAGGCACCTGCGTGTACTGGGATGCCGGGTACGGCAGCAAAATGGCCGAACTGCCCTTCAAATGGGCGGCTCTCGTCCTGACGCAGGTGATCGATCGCTATCCCGAGCACCAGACGCTTACCACGGACTTGGGGACTAAGGCCATCAGCGACGATGGCCCCTTGGCGACCCGGGCCAAGCTCTTACAGAACCCAAAGGCTGAACTAACCAGACAGAACGAGGAACACGGCGTCTTCGCCTGGTCTGGTCCTCAGCCCGAAGTCGGCGATTACCTCCTCGCCGTGCCTTGGCACGTGTGTCCGACGACGATTCGCTACCCGGGCGCACACGTCATCGACGGCCGCGGACAGGTCGCCGACTACTATCTGCACTCGGCCCGCGACCGGCACTGATAAGGTAATCCGCAGATGGACGCAGATGGACGCAGAATGGTAGAAACAAGACTATCTGCATCTCGAATCGTTCAAGTCATTTAGGGCTGCTACAGGATGACCAACGCGACTATTGGCCGACCTTGGGTTCGCTGCTATGCGTCGGCTAGCTGAACTGGCCGCCAAAGAGCGGCGGCGGGTCGTGGGTCTAATGTCCGGCACCTCGGCCGATGGGATTGACGCCGTGCTAGTCGATCTGTGGGGCTGTGGCGAATCCACGCGCTACGAAGTCTTGGCCTTTAACACCACGCCGCTGCCCAGCGACTTACGCCGCGAGGTGTTCTCCCTCTTCGCCGAGGATGCGTCGCTCGACGCGCTGTGCCGGATCAACTTTGCCCTCGGCGAGGCGTTTGCAACAGCGGCCCTAGCCGCAGCCGAGCAGGCCAAGCTCGATCCTGAAACCATCGACCTGATCGGCTCGCACGGGCAGACCGTGCGCCATCTGCCGGCCAGCGGAGCCACCCTGCAGATTGGCGAGCCAGCCGTCATTGCCGCACGCACGGGCGCGGTGACCATTGCGGACTTTCGTGCGGCCGACATGGCCGTCGGCGGCGAGGGCGCACCGCTGGTGCCGCTAGTGGATCACCTGCTCTTTGCCGGGCACGAAGGGCGTCTGCTGCTCAATATCGGCGGGATCGCCAACATCACGGCCTTGCCAGCCAATGCCGATGTCAGCGCAGTGCGGGCCTTTGACTTGGGACCGGGCAATATGCTTATCGACGCGGCAGTGGCGCACTGCACCGGCGGTCGCGAACATTTCGACCGGGAGGGGGCGCGAGCGGTGCGAGGGCACGTCGATGAGGCCCTGTTGGCCGAGCTGATGCGCCACAGCTTCTTGCAGCGCGAGCCGCCCAAATCCACGGGGCGCGAGGAATTTGGCGAGCCGTTCCTCGCGGACATTCTCCGGCGCGGCACGTGGAGCGACGACGACCTGATCGCCACGCTGACCGCCTTTACCGTGCAGTCCATTGCCGAGGGCATTCGCCGCTTCTGCCCCGGGGAGTTCGCCAAGCTCTGGGTCGGCGGCGGCGGCGTCCACAATCCGCGCATTATGGCTGGATTGCAACACGCCCTGCCGGGTATAGCAGTGCAGTCGCTGGCCAAACTGGGCGTCGATCCAGACGCGCGCGAGGCGCTCTCCTTCGCAGTGCTTGCCAACGAGACGCTGATGGGTCGCACCGGCAATATCCCGGCCGTCACCCGCGCACAGCGCCCGGTCGTCCTCGGCAAAATTGTCCTGCCGTGAACCGCGTAGGGGCGACCGGCCGGTCGCCCCTACATTTGATAAAAATCCGCGCCGCCAATATGTTTGCCCGCTAGCTTTTTCGCTATATACCACAAAGGAGACGCAATGGATCGCCGCGATTTTGAACTGCTGCGCGACGAAGAAATTCCCGAACTCAATACCCGCGCCTTGCTCTACCGGCACCGCACCGGCTGCGAGATCGTCTCGCTGATCAACGACGACGAAAACAAGGTCTTTGGGATCAATTTCCGCACCCCGCCAGCCGACTCGACCGGCATTGCCCACATCCTCGAACACTCCGTGCTGTGCGGTTCGCGCAAGTACCCGGTCAAGGAGCCGTTTGTCGAGCTGATCAAAGGCTCGCTCAACACTTTCCTCAACGCCTTCACCTATCCAGACAAAACCTGCTACCCGGTCGCCAGCACCAACGTGCAGGATTTCTACAACCTGATCGACGTGTACCTCGACGCCGTGTTCCACCCGAGGCTGACGCCGGAAGTCCTGCAACAAGAAGGCTGGCACTACGAGATAGAAGACCCCGGCGATCCGCTGAGCTACAAAGGCGTGGTCTTCAACGAAATGAAAGGCGCGTATTCCGATCCCGAGAGTATCCTAGGCGAGCGCATCCAGCAATCCATCTTCCCCGACACGACCTACGGCGTGGATTCCGGCGGCGACCCGTGCCACATCCCGGACCTCACCTTTGACCAGTTCAAGCGCTTCCACGACGACTTTTATCACCCGTCCAACGCCCGCATCTACTTCTACGGCGACGACGACCCCCAGCAGCGCCTCGCGCTGTTGCACGACTATCTAAGCGATTACGAGGCGCATTCCGTTGACTCTACCATCAGCACCCAGCCGCGTTTTGCCGCGCCCAAGCGGCAGCAATTTTCCTATGCGGTTGATCCAGACGCGGTCGAAGAGCCAAAGTGCTTTGTCGTGCTCACTTGGCTGTTGCAAGACGCGACTGACGCCGAGCGCCGGGCCTTGCTGGTGCTCGAACATGCGCTGCTTGGCACCCCGGGATCCCCGCTGCGCAAGGCCCTGATTGACTCTGGGCTAGGCGAGGATTTGACCGGTAGCGGGCTGGAGGTCGAATTAGCGCAGATGTTCTTCAGCGTGGGTCTGAAGGGCGTGCAGCAGGCCGATGTCGATGCAGTCGAGGCGCTGATCTTGCAACACCTCGGCGAGCTAGCGGACGGCGGGATTGACCAAGGGATGGTCGCGGCCGCGCTGCACACTGCGGAGTTCCGCTTCCGAGAAAACAATACCGGGTCTTTTCCGCGCGGCTTGGGGATGATGCTGCGGCTGTTGACCAACTGGCTCTACGACCGCGACCCCTTCACGCCTTTGCGTTTTGCCGACTCCTTCGCCGCGCTCAAGGCCAAGCTGGCAGCAGACGACCGCTATCTGGAGGGACTGATCCAACGCCACCTCTTAGACAACGCGCACCGCACGACCGTAGTCCTCCAGCCCGATGCCGAGTTGGGGACGCGGCTGGAGGAGGAAGAGACCGCACGCCTAGCAGAAGCCCGTGAGCGCATGAGCCACGCGGATTTAGAGGAACTGGTCGCATCCACCGAAAAACTCAAGCACTTGCAAGAGCAGCCTGACGCGCCCGAGGACCTAGCCAAATTGCCCCGCCTGCAATTGAGCGACCTCGACAAAGCGATTAAGACCGTACCGCGGCAAGAGGACCAAATCGCCGGGGTGCCGGTGCTCCACCACGACCTCTTCACCAATGGCATTGCCTATCTCGACGTGGGCTGCGATCTGCGGGTGTTGCCCGAGGAGCTTGTGCCCTATGTCCCGCTCTTTGGCCGCGCCCTGCTGGAGATGGGCACCGAACGCATGAGCTTCGTCGAACTGCAACAGCGGATCGGCAGCCAGACCGGCGGCCTGAGTGCCCACTCGATGGTGGGGCCGCGCCCCGATGGCGGGCCGGCCGCGGCGTACCTCTTCTTGCGCGGCAAGGCCATGGCCGAGCGGGTCGCCGACCTGACGGCGATTGTGCGCGACGTGTTGCTAGAGGGCCGCCTCGATGATCGCGAGCGCTTCTTGCAGATGGCCTTAGAAGAGCGAGCTAGCGCAGAGGCCGGGCTAGTGCCGGGCGGGCACCGAGTGGTATTGACGCGGCTGCGCGCGCAGTTCGACGAGACCGGCTGGCTCGCAGAGCAGATGCGCGGCTTGAGCTATCTGTTCTTCTTGCGGCAGCTCATCGAAGACATTCGCGGCGACTGGCCGGCCGTGCAGGAGCGGCTTGAGCAGATTCGCGCCCTGCTGGTCAACCGGCCGGGTATGCTGTGCAATGCGACCGTGGCCGGCGGCGACCGCGCTGCGTGCGACCAGAGCCTAGAGGCGCTGTTGCGCGAGTTGCCGCAAGAGGCGCATCCGTCCGCGAGTTGGACGCCGAGCCTGACGGCGGACGACGAGGGCCTGACCGTCCCCGCCCAAGTCAACTACGTGGGCAAGGCGGCCAACCTCTTCGCGCTCGGCTATGAATTGGACGGGTCGTCGGCCGTCATCACGCGCTACTTGGCCACCACTTGGCTGTGGGATCGGGTGCGAGTCCAAGGCGGGGCCTACGGGGCCTTTTGCTCCTTCGACCCGTTTACCGGGGTGTTCGCGTACGCGTCGTACCGCGACCCCAATTTGCTGGAGACGCTACAAGTGTACGACCAGAGCGGCTCCTTCTTGCGCGACTATCCGATCAGCGGCGACGAGCTGACCAAGGCCATCATCGGCACCATCGGCGACTTCGACGCCTACCAACTCCCCGACGCCAAGGGCTACGCCTCGCTGGTGCGCTACCTGACCGGCATCGACGACGACTATCGCCAGCAAATGCGCGACCAAGTCCTGGGCACCAAGGCCGAGCACTTTGCCGATTTTGCTGCCGTGATGGATCAAGTTGGAGCAGCGGGCCGGGTCTCAGTGCTGGGGTCGGCGGATGCGATTGCAGCAGCGTCGGCTGCGCGCGACAATTGGCTGACGCCGGTCAAGGTGCTGTGAGCATCGACTATTGGCAAAATGTTCCATGCCGCAAAAATTATTCGCGCGACCGCCTAGGCAACTAGGCGGTTTTTTTATTTTTGCGGTTCACGTAATCGCGCTTCGTGGGTCATATAGGACAAATGCGCTACCGGCCGGAGCAACAACCCGCACTCTTCCGCAAAGGAGGGCATCATGCAACCCTTAGCCATTCGCATCCTATATGTCGCCCTGATCGCCGTCTATGGCATTTCCAGCGCAGCCGCGGTCGAGACCAAGTATCCGCACGGCGGCTTTGAGCCCCGCCTCGACAAACTCCAGGGCTTGCTTGACTATGTCCATACCGCGAAGAAGATCAAGATCCAAGCCGGTCCCAAGTTATGGCAGGCCATTACGGCCATTCCCGTCGCGACAGGCATCCCTATCACCCCCGAGCAAGAAGCCGACCTGCGCGACTGGCTCTACGACTTTCTCGTCGCCTTTTCCGTCTCTGGCAATGACAGCCTCGCTGCCGAGTTTTACCTGCGCGAGGGCGTCAACAACCCTAGAGCTATAAAAAATATGAAAGAGACCCTAGAGAAGTGGGGAATCCCCAAAGGGGACACGCCCTTTGACCTCTTCCAAGCCATGCACCGCGCCGTACTCGACGACCAAGGCTGTGAATACCGCTTTGGCAATGCCTTCTTTCGCCACAGCACGTTTAAGGTATTCGAGATGCAAGGCCGGTACGAGAGCTATCGGACTCACCCGAGGGAAGCTGTCAAGCAGGGCCGGTACGAGAGCTACCCGAGGGACGTTGTCAAGGCCCGATTCAAATTGCAGCAAGAGGTTGACGGGGCGCTGCGAGCCGGTGAGAAGCGGGTCTTCACCGACATCGCATTTGTCACCGAAGAGCCGACGGAGTTCGCCGGGTCGGAAAGGCCGATCTGCACTCCCTTCTTTTGCCGGTTGGTCTGGGATCCAGAGCGGGCGATGTGGCGCTTTGTAGAGGTCGTCTATAACTCCAAACTGCCGAATTCTTTTCTATTCTCGGCCATATAACTGGCAGCGACTTTCATCAACGCCGGCACCTTGCGGAAAAGGGTGCCGGCGTTTACTCACGATCGTGCGAGGAAGTTTTTTTATTTTTTCGGTTCACATAGTCGCGCTTTGTGGATCATATAGGACAAACCGCTACTGGTCGGGCGCAGACGCACACGACCTACATGCTAAACAGGAGCGTGGATCATGTTAAATCGAACGATTATTGCCACAACAGCAGTGGCCCTACTGCTCGGCCTACGGGCGAGCGCCGCCGAAATTTCTTGGAGTGAGAAACGCGACCTTGACCACGGGCGCATCGAAGCGTGGATTGAAGACGGTTGGCTGCACGCCCAGCGGGTAGAAGGCTCCGACGATTTGGTCTGGCACGTGGTGCTGGGTCAAGTGGAGCAGGGAGCAGTGCCCACCATAGAAGGCGGCTCAACCGCCGAAGTGCGCCATCCCAACGGCCGCTACTTCGTGCGCGACATCGCCAACCAGCGATTCAATTGCGTCCGCCAGAAGCTGGCGGAGGGCGAGTTTGCCGGGATCGACACGGACTTCTTGGCTGGCTCACAAAATGGCGGCAAGGGTGCCGCCACTAATCAGGGCATTGCCGTCGAGAATCTGGATGACTATCAGTGGGTGTTGTTGGGGCCAGCGCAGGCGCATATAGTTGGAGAAGGGGAGGAGAAGCAGTTTCACTTTGAGATCGCCCCCAACGCCGTGTTGCGCATGACTCCCATGCTACAGGAGGGGAGGTTCGCGCAATTTAGCACCTCGGGAGCAGGCATGATCGACTACTCCTACAGCAAGGCGGAACTAAGCGACGATGGGGAATTTCTCCAGGCGCGCTACGTCGGCATGGAGGAGGCCGAAAGAGCACTCAACCGCAGCAAGCTCGAACAAGGCTCCATACCTCCCGAATTAGATGCGGAACGCTGGGTCAATCCAATGCCTACTGAGCAGTTAAAAAATATGTCGCAAGCTCCGGTGATTCTCATCGACTTCTGGGCGACGTGGTGTACGCCCTGCGTAGCCGAGATGCCCACCGTGCAGGCTCTATACGATCAGTACGCCGAGCAAGGGTTTATAGTCGTTGCACTTCACTCGTCACACCAGTCCCAAGACATGGACGATTTTGTCGCCGAACACGGCTACACCATGCCGATTGTGCTGGATACGGGCGAGACGTATCGCCGCTTCGGCGTCGAAGGCATTCCCCAATACGTGCTGATCGGCCGCGATGGCCGCCTCGCCGAGACCGGTCTTTTGGGCAGCGTACCGAGTGCAGAGCAAATTAAAGCCCTCTTAGCCGCCAACTAATTTTGCGCCGACCAGCCGACATAAGCGCCGAAGCCGTAGAGCACTACGGACGCTTAGTGCTCAAGGTGGCCTATAAGATCGTCGCCAATGCCGACGAAGCGCAGGAGGTCTTTCAGGAAACCTTCCTGCGCTTCCACGCCACCTGCGTGCGCGGCGAGCTCATCGCCCACCCCAAGGCATGGCTTTGCCGGGTGGCAACCAACGCGGCCTTTAAAATCCGGCGACATCAACATCGGGAACTGTTATTCGAAGAGGAAGATACTGCGGTAGAAGCCGATGCCGACAAAGACGCCGAGCGCCACTTGCTCATGGACCGGGTGCGCGACTTGGCCGCTGAATTGCCCGAGCGCCAGCGCATGGTCTTCGCCCTGCGCAACTTTGAGGGCTGGCCCTTTGCCGAAATCGCCGCACGACTGGGATGCAGCGAGGAGTCGGCCAGAGCTAGCGAGTACAAAGCCCTTAAAAAGATCCGCGCCCATTTGGGTGCCGACTACAAGGACTGAACGCCATGAACAGAGCCGAATTTGAAAGCAAACTGAGCGACTACGTGCGAGGCGAGTTATCGTCTGCGGAAGCGCGGCAGATCGAGTCCTACTTGGCCGATCACCCGGAAGCGGCCGACGATTTGGAGGCCGTGCGTTCCGTGCTGGAGCTAAGTGCTGACATCGGCACCGCCGAGCCACCGGATGCACTCTTCGCGGCGGCTCGTGCCAATGCGCTGGAGGCGATTCGTGTGGAGGCGGAGGACGAGCACAAAACACAGTTCGCGGCATTTTGGCAGCGACTACCGCGACCAGTGTACCTGTCAGGGCTAGCCGCCATGCTAGCTGGGGTAGTGTTTGGGGTGCTGTGGCAGGGGAGCACTTCGGCATGGGCCGAGGTAGTAGCCGAGGTGCGCAAGCTGAACTCCGTGCGCGTAGAGGGCTGGATCCGCGGAGAAAAGGGAGAACAAGTGCCAGTGAAGCAGTGGCTCAAGTCCCCGCACTCTTTCCGCTCTGAAGTAGGCACCGGAGCGGCACGGCGCGAGGTCGTAGTGACCGACGCGAAAATGCAGATGTACGCAGATGGCGTCTGGTATGGGAAAGACATCGACGCGGAAGATGCGTGGTCCATACACAAGCTCGCCGAGCAACTAGCGCTGCCCGCACGCGGGAAACTAGAACTTCGGAGCTACCAAATTGAGCGCGAGGATCGGGGGGCAAAGGAGCTTTTTTCGATCTGGCAACGCTCCTCGCTGGGGAGTAAGACCCCGGCGGATATCCGCTATGAGGTCGAAGTAGATGCTCAGACGCGGTTGCCCAACCACTCCCGCGTTTATCTGGATGTAGGCCAAGAAGATTGGGAGTTGGTCAGCGAGTTGAACTATCTGGATTACAATGTACCACTGGCGGACGAACTTTTCGCGGTCTCCGGTGATGCGATCCAGCCATTGACCCTTTCGGCATCTGAGCCGAATCCGTTCGATGTGATGCTAGAACCGTTTGTACCGTGGAACAGGACGTTTTACATGCCCCTAGACGGCATGGATATCATCGTCCATCCTCCTTCGGATGACCCGAGCAAGGGCCTAGGAGGCCTAGCTTCTTCCACAGCAGGGGGCATTACGCGCTACGAATTTCACCGCACTCGGCTGGCCGAAATCGCGCGGAACCTTGGAGAAATGCCGGTGGAAATTCCAGAGCAAAAATTGGCCGAGCAGAGCTACTCTACGCGGATTGCCTACAGCCATCGCCTGACCCCCACCGAGCGCATCCAACGCCTCGGTCGCCGCTTTGGTTTTGTCGCTGACGTGGGAGAGCGACAGGGCACTAAGACGCGCTGGATTTTTACTCAAGATGGCTCAGAGTTTCCGACGAACTCGCAAGCGGGAGGTTCTGAGACCAATGGCGAAAACTACTACGCTACGGGGTATCCGCTCGGGTTTGCGATTCAGAATATGCTCATGAACGCCGCGCTCAACGACCTCGTCAAAGGCTATGACCAAGACCTCGACGAAATCGAACTGCAATGGGACGGCGCGGCAGCAGACAATCCCTTTGAGCGCCAAGTAGATATCGACGTCGATTTCTCCGACGGCTGGGACGTGGCCCTCGATTATTTGCGCGAGCACTTCGGCGTGGCGATGGAGCGCGTATCCGAGCCGATCACCTACGAAGTATTGGTGCTGCGTCCGCACGGCAAAGGCGCAAAGTAAGCGTTCATATCCGACGCCATCGCAGGCATCCTGCTCGCATACGGTCCTTTAGGGTCGCGCAGGCGAGCGGGACGCCTTTAATTTTTGGCAGAGCAAACATCATGGCCTCTGTCCCGAACATCCTCTTTCTCCTGACCGACAACCAGCGCAACGACCTGCTCGGCTGCGCTGGCAATCCAATCATCCAAACCCCGAATCTCGACCGGCTTGCCGCAAATGGCGTCCGCTTCGCAAACGCATTCTGCACCAGCCCGATCTGTGCCGCCAGCCGGGCGAGCTATCTCACTGGCGTCTATGAAAGCCGCCACCGCTTTACCTTCCTCACACCGCCCCTCCAACGCACCTTCACCGACAGCTCCTACCCAGCAACTCTCAAAAGGGCCGGATACCGCACGGGGCTGATCGGCAAGTTCGGCATTGCCGCAAAAGGAATCGACCCCTCCCTCGCAGACGAGGACGCGCTAGAAAAGATGTTTGACGCGTTCGACAACTACGAACACTGGACTGAAGACGGGTATGAAATCAGACAGCCGGACGGCCGTGTGCGCCACCTGACCGACATCACCGGCGACAAAACAATCGACTTCCTATGCACCCATCTTAGCCAGCCGTTTTGCCTCTCCGTCAGTTTCAACGCGCCGCACGCGCAGGACAACGACCCGCGCCACTACATCTGGCCGGCCGCTGAAGACCCTCTCTACGCGGATGCGAAGATACCAGAGCCACTCAACGCCCATCCCGACTTCTTCAGACGGCTACCAAAATTCCTGCGCGAGACGGAAAGCCGCGTGCGATGGCGGGACCGCTATGCAACGCCTGAAGACTACCAGCGGAACATGCGCGGACTGTACCGAATGGTCAGCGGCGTCGATCGCAACATCGGCAGAATTCTCACGGCATTGGATCAGCTATCGTTGGCCGCCAACACAATCGTGATCTTCGCCTCAGACCACGGGATGTACTACGGTGATCGCGGGCTTAGCGACTGCTGGCAGTTGAACGAACAGTCAATCCGCATTCCCCTGATCGTCTTCGACCCACGGGCTGACGAGGGCAATCGAGGCGTCGTCCGCGAAGAAATGGCCCTCAACATCGATGTCTCGCCAACCATCCTCGAACTGGCTGATTTGGACGCTGCGGACGGAATGCAGGGAAAATCCCTCGTACCCTTATTGCGCGGCAAAAAAGCCGAATGGCGCAAGGCGTTCTTCTGCGAGCACCGGTTCGACCGCGCCGACATCCCCAAGAGCGAAGGCCTGCGCACGCAACGCTGGAAATACATTCGCTACTACGAACAACAGCCCGTCTATGAGGAGCTATACGACCTCCTCGCAGACCCGCACGAATCCTGCAATCTCACAGCAGATCCCAAGTTCTCAGCTCAACTCGCGCGGCTGAGACGACGATGCGACGCAATGCGCATTAAATGCGCTTAGTGCCGGTTCACGCGCGCTCGTCTGTCAGGCGTTTGGCGTACTCGCCGCGCGGGATGCGGAAGTACCCTTGAAAGCAAAGTACGCCCGCAGCCGTAATCACGGCACTGCTCAAAAACAACGCCCGATATCCCAGCGCGTCGATCATCCAGCCGCCGCCGAGCGAAACGCCGGCAATGCTGATGCCGTAGGCCATAGTCAGCGCCGAACTCATAGTCACCCGCCAGTGCTCGGGGACCAGTTCCTGCTGAAAGACGATATAGACCGAGCGACGGATTGAACTGAGAGCAACCAAGGCCATACAGGCGACTCCGGCCACTGCCCAATGGGCGACCAAGGCCATCGGTATGAGGCACAGCACCATCGCCCCGGCCCCTCCGGTAATCACCGGCACTCGACCGAAACGCCGACTGAGCGCAGGGGCAGCCAATGCGGTACAGGCGGCTAAGAGTTGGCCCCCGGCGGTCAGACTCCCGATCAGCGCCGTGGAGACCCCGAGGCCGTCATCCATGTACACATTGAAGAAGATGCGGAGGCTGTTTTCCGCGGCCATCTGCAGGAAGGTGACCAAGCTCAAGGCGAGGATGATGGCCAAGGGGAAAGGCGTCGCTTCGCCGCGTTCCCTAGCGGGCGGTTTCTGCGGACGGGAGCGGGTGGCGGCGATAGCACCGGCACTGATGAATAGCACGCCAGCGGCTAGCAGCAGCGGATAGCGGTAGGGGGCCGGGTGGTCTTCGGGCAGGCTGAGGAGCGCAGAAAATAGGCCGGGCAGCAGGCCTCCGCACAGACTGCCGGCAAAACCCGCCAACGGCCACAGCGCCACCTGCGTCGAGAACACGTGATTGCGCAGCCGCGGCGGGCAGATCAACGTCAGGAAGGGAATCGAGCAAACGAGGAAAAGCGTATTGCCGAGGACGCCGAGGGCATAAGCTCCCATAATCCAATCTAGCTGTACGGAGGAAGGAGCGAACTCGCCGAGGGGCAACAAGCCAAAACCGAAAGCGGCGATCACCATGCCGACAATCATGCTCCGACGCGCCCCCCAGCGGTTGGCCAACAGCCCCGCGGGCATGCTCAAGAGGGCAAACGACAGCGCGCCAACGGCATTAACTTGGCCGATCAATTGGGGGCCGTAGCCCAAGCGCAGGAGATAGAGGTTGAGCAGGACAGTATAGACGCCGCCGAAGATCGTAAAGCCGATCAGAGCTTGGCTGAAAAGCACTAGGCGCACGTCGCGGTTGAAAAGCGGCAGCGCCTCGCGATGAGTGGAAACCAATTTCTTTTTTGCTGGAACGGGGGATGGCAATTATGTATGTAGGAAAGTAAATCAACAACTCGCAGCGAAAAAGGCCACGTAGCGGAGGCAGTATGGCGCGCATCAGCGCATTCTGGTGCTTTTTGGTATGGGCACCAGGTATCCTAGCCCAAGAGATAGTCCAGGTGCAGACTCCATCCGGCACCATGCACGAGTTGGCCCGCGTCCCCGCCGGTTATTTTACAATGGGATCGGCTGAGGGACGGGCGGACGAGCAGCCGGTCCACCAAGTCCATCTCGACGACTTCTACATCGACCGTTTCGAAGTAAATAACGATCAGTACGCCGCCTTTTTGAACGACATCGGCGGCAACGCGGATGGAGAAGAGCACCTGCTATTCGATCTGCGTGACCCCGACGCGCAGATTCGCTATGACGAAAGATACGCGCCGATTCCCGGCACCGAACAGCGGCCAGTCGCCGAGGTCTCGTGGTACGGTGCCCGTGCCTATTGCACTTGGGCCGGCATGGAGTTGCCGACCGAGGCCATGTGGGAAAAGGCCGCTCGCGGCACCGACGGCCGCATCTATCCCTGGGGCGATTCCATCGACCGCAGCCAGGCCAACTACGGCAAGGAGGGCTGCTGTCGCGGCGACGACAGCGACGGCTTTTTCGACTCGGCCCCGGTAGGATCTTACCAGCGCGGGATCTCTCCGTATGGGGCCTACGACATGGCGGGCAATGTCTGGGAGTGGGTGATGGATTGGTACGGCGAGGATTACTACGCACAGAGCACCGGGCGCGACCCGCAAGGGCCGGACGCAGGGATCAGCCGAGTGCTTCGCGGCGGGTCGCTGAGCAGCGACCCGTATCGCCTGCGCACCACCGACCGCGGTGGGCTGCCGCCTTCAGTGACCTACATCATCGTCGGATTTCGCTGCGCTGCACGCGAACTTCCCGCCACGGCAGTGCAGTCCGCAAGTTGGGGACAAATCAAGCGCATTACAGAGGAAGGCAATGCGCGGTGAACCGCACAAATGCAACAGCCCCTCAACTTGTGCAAGCTGAGGGGCTGTTTATTGTTTATAATAGTGGTGGCGCCTCGCGGAATCGAACCGCGGACACAGAGATTTTCAGTCTCCTGCTCTACCTACTGAGCTAAAGCGCCACCAGAAGAAAGATTAAAATTAAAGCCCCCTCATTTGCATTGTCAAGGAAGCGCCATGCCAGTCTCGATCATCCCGTTCAACATGCCCGAGCCCGCTACCATTCCTCCCCACATCGTCGCATCGCTTGAGGCCATGTCGCCAGACGAAGCCGTGATCCAAGGCATGGATTTGCTGCTGGGCATTGAAGCGGCAGACACCATCGTATATGAGCGCGCCGGCCAAGGGGTAGTCCACACGGCCGGCGCAGGAGCCGAGGTTCTGCAGCGGGTGCTGGAACAAGACGGCGGGCGCGCCTTCGCCGATCAAGACGGGATCGGTCCCTCCGCGTTGTTACTAGTGGGACAGGCCAGTGCCGACGAAGAAAGCCCCCTACCAACAGGAGTGGTGCGCTTCCTGCTAGAGGGGGCTGAAAGCGGGTCTATCGGCTTTAGCTACGTGTTGCCTCTCAAGGCTAGCGACGGCCAGCTATGGGGCGCGTTGACGCTGATCCGTCGCGCGGCGAGCGGGCCACTCAACCACGAGCAGCCCAACCTGTGCGAGGGGATGCGGCGCTTGTTGAGCCGGATGCGCGATTAGGCCGAGACCGGCTCTACGACTCTGTTTTCAAGCATCCAAGCCTCGACCTCATCGCCATCGACATCGGCCAGCATCTGGCCGTTGATCTCGACGCAGGGCGAGAGGGGCTGGCCGCTTTTCTGCACCATCTCAGCGTAAATATCTGGATTGTTGATAATGTCTTTGTCTTCGTATGCCAAGCCGTATTTGGCGAAGGTAGTGCGCACGCTATTGCTCCAGCCGCAAACCGGCTTCAGATAGGCGACGATGTGAGGGCTTTCAGCCATGATTGGGATTCCTTTCTGGCGTGATAGAAACGATTTTGCGTTTGGTGGAATATAGAGATGCACCCCTCTCTGTCAAGCAAGGCATTAGGTAATTGACTAACCACATACCCAATGTTACATTTGAAATATCCCCCTCCCCTTGGTGTGTTTGCCCGTTCTCTTAACTTCAGGAGTAGTAATGAGTTCTACCGAAGTTCTTCTCGTACGCGGTGGACGTCCTCTCCAAGGTGAGGTCGAGGTCCAAGGCTCCAAAAACGCCGCTTTGCCCATGTTGGCCGCTTCGCTTTTGGCCACTGAAGGGCAAACCGTTTTGCACCGGGTACCCCCGGTCAACGACGTATTAGTGGCCCTAGAAGTGTTGCGTCGGCTCGGCGCGCGCGTCGATTACGATGCGACCGAAGAAGTGGCCGTCCTAGACACCCGCGATGTCAAAGAAACCCAGCTTCCCGCGGATTTGACCAATCGCTTCCGCGCCTCGCTGCTTTTCGTCGGTCCGCTGTTGGCCCGCTTTGGCCGCGCCTGGATCCAAGAGGTCGGCGGCTGCACGATTGGCTCGCGGCCAACCGACTATCACTATCGCGGCTTTGCCCGGCTCGGTGCCGAGGTCGAAGGCGTCAACGGCGGCGGCATCGACGTGGTGGCCAAGCAGCTATCCGGTGCCTTTATGTACTGCGATTTGCCCAGCCATACCGGAGTGGAAAACCTCGTTATGGCGTCCTGCCTAGCAGAGGGCGAGTCCGCAATCGAAAACGCGGCTTCCGACCCAGAGATCGTCGATTTCGCATCGCTCTTGCAAAAGATGGGTGCCCAAGTCGAAGGGGTCGGTACGCGGCAGGTGCATATCAAGGGAGTCCGTGAGTTGGCAGGAGCCGAACACACGATCATGTACGATCGACTCGATGCCGGTCTCCTGATGATGGCGGGCGCGATTACCGGCGGCGATATCGCCCTCAAGGGCGTGGTGCGCGATCACCTATACGTCTTTGAAGCCAAGCTCCAGCAGATGGGTGTCGAGATGATAGAAGAAGGGGCGTGGATGCGGGTGCGCGGGCCAGAAACCTTGTCGCCGATCAACGTAGTGACCACCTTTTACCCCGGCTTCCCAACGGATCTGCAGCCCGGGGTGACAGCTCTAGCGTGCATGGCCAAAGGCGACAGCTATATCCGCGAAACCGTATTCGAAGATCGCCTCGGTCACGTCAAAACCTTGCGCTCCTTCGGCGCTCGCATTGCGCCGGAAAAGGACCGCTTGGTGTTGGTACACGGGCCGGCTCAGCTCAAAGGGACCAAGGTCAAGGCCATGGACATTCGCGCCGGGGCCGCCTGCGTGCTCGCCGGTCTAGCGGCCGAGGGCTCCACCGAGATCGGCAATCTCTACCAACTCGACCGGGGACACGCTCACCTCGAGCACCGCCTGCGGGCCTTGGGGGCCGACATCGGAAGACACTAACGGCGGGCGCGTTGCGTTCAACGCTAATAAGCGGTTGGGAGCTTGCGGCTCTCGGCCGCTTTTTTTTGTTTGTCTATCACTACATAGGAGAGCACCATGCTTGCACACCCCGACGCAGTATATCTAGCGCACTCGCCCATCGACCGCGCCGACGCGCCCTTTGCGACCTACGAGGAGTTGGCCCATCGCACCCTCGCCGCCCTTGAGGTGCCGCTACCTGACGCAGGTACCATCTTGCTCAAGCCCAACGCCACTGTGCTCTATCCACCGGAAAAGCGCGTCATCACCCACCCTGGATTTGTCGGCGGCCTGCTCGACGCCTTGCGCGACCGCGGCGTACCCGCCGAGCGCATGGTAGTTGCCGACGGCCAGTCCGGAGAAAACCCCACGGCCGGACACACCTGGGCACTGTGCGGCTATCGCGCCATGACCGAGGCGCGGGGCGTGCGGCTCGCAGAAATGAACACCGACGAGGATTCGCACGTCGTCGAGGTCGCCGACGGCGCAGTGTACGAGCGCTATCCCCTGTACCGGGAAGTGACCGATTGCGCCTTCTTTTTCAACGTCCCCCTCGCCAAGTGCCACAATTTGGGCTGCACGACCTTGTCGATTAAAAATCTGATGGGCATCATCGCCAAGCCCGAGCGGCATCTGTGCGCGATCCAAGAGGTGGACAAGCCTTATGCCGAGGACCTATGGCGGCTGACCAAGAGCGGCTTCAGCCTTTTTGAAGACCGCTTCTATCACAAGCTCTGCGATCTATTGGTCGCGCTGCGCGGTCTGGGGATGCCGCGGCTTTCAGTTGTAGATGGCCTTGTCGGCCGCGACGGTACGGCGTTCAACGAAGGGGCCAACTACCCCCTCGGCTGGGCTGTGGCCGGCGTCAACGAAGTACACGTAGATGCAGTCGCCACCTACCTGATGGGCCTCGACCCACAGGCCACTCCCTATCTACAATTCGCCCACGCCCGCGGCTTGGGGATCATTGACCCTGAGGAAATCGAGGTAGTCGATCTCGCCAGCGGCACGGTGCTCTCTGGTGCGGCCCTCGCCAAGCTGCGGCCTGCCGCGCCGCTGATGCCCATTTCCCGCCTCAAAGACGGCTACTACAAGCGATTTCGCACTGACGGATCGGCTGTGCCTTGGCGCTTGGACGAGGTCAATGCCCAACGCCAGCAGGACGGTCTGGCACCCGTTCCCTATGAGCCAGCCCGCGCCTGAGCACACCCTCCGCGCCTGCCAACGAGCGGTGGACGAGTGGATCGCCGACGTCGGCGTGCGCTACTTCTCCGAGCTGACCAATACAGCCGTGCTGATGGAGGAAGTCGGCGAGCTGGCGCGGATCATGGCCCGCACCTTTGGCGAGCAGAGCTTTAAGGAGGGCGAGGAAGCCGACCTCGGCATGGAGATGGCCGACGTGCTCTTCGTCCTCCTATGCCTCGCCAATCAGACCGGGGTCGACTTAGAGGAATCCTTCCAGCGCGCGCTAGCCAAGAAGACCCGACGCGACCGCCGGCGTCACGCGGAAAATCCCAAACTCCAATCTTGATTTGGCAAACAGCCGGCAAGTTGTGCTGCGCTCTGCATCCGCTTACTTTGGCGCGACTTCCTACATTCTCTTTGCGAAAGGTCGGTCCATGAGTTCCCGCAACGGTTTTATCGAAACGCATATTTACGACTACATCCTCGCCAATTCGCTACGCGACCGAGACGAGCTCAAGCGGTTGCGGCAGGAGACCCAAGCCATGCCCATGGGCGGAATGCAGATCTCGCCCGATCAGGGGCAGTTTATGGGGCTGCTCGTCGAACTAATCGACGCCAAGCGGATCGTCGAGGTGGGGACTTTTACTGGCTACAGTAGCATTGCGATGGCGCTAGCCCTGCCAGCGGACGGGCGTTTAATCGCCTGCGACGTCAGCGACGAGTTTACCCGCATTGCCCAGCGCTATTGGCAGGAAGCCGGTGTAGCCGACAAGATCGAATTGCGGTTGGGGCCAGCGGTAGAAACTCTCGACAAAATGCTCGCGGCCGGAGAAGCCGGTTGCTTCGACATGGCCTTTATCGACGCGGACAAGGAAAATTACGACGCCTACTACGAGCGCTGTCTGCAACTCTTGCGACCGGGCGGCTTGATCCTAATCGACAACGTGCTGTGGGGCGGACGGCCCGCCGATGCCAACGTGCAGGACGAGAGCACCGTGGCGATCCGAGCGCTCAACGCCAAAATCCACGCCGACGAGCGCGTGACCGCGTCCCTGCTGTCAATTGGCGACGGGTTGACGCTGGCGCGGAAGCGGTGATTTGTAGGACGAAATAGTGGAGGAAACCAATCAATGAACAAAATATGGGTCCTGCAAAACGCGCAGCCGGAAAACTTGGGGATCGCCGGCCAGGTGTTCCAAGGCTGCGGTCTCGAACCCGCCTACGTACATACCTTCGCCGGTGAAGAGATTCCCCGCTACATGGATGAGGCTACCGGCTTAGTAGTTTTAGGCGGTCCGATGGGCGTGTACGAACACGACCGCTACCCGTTTATAGACGCGGCCATGCGCCTTATCGACCAAGCCCTAAAAGAAGACAAGCCCGTGCTCGGCATCTGCCTAGGCAGCCAGCTTTTGGCCACGGCTCTTGGTGCTCGGGTCGCCCGCGGTTCGCAGAAAGAAATCGGCTGGTATCCTATTGAGCGGAAGCCCGCTGCCAGTGAAGACCCGCTGATGGGCGGACTACAACCATCTTTTATGGGCTTTCACTGGCACGGTGACATCTTCGATCTGCCCAAAGGGGCTACTGCACTGGCTTCTTCTGCCCTTACTACCTACCAAGCGTTTTCCTATGGCCGGGTGGCCTATGGCGTCCTCTTCCACATGGAAGTTACCACGCAAATTATCGCCGATATGGTGCGGGCTTTTGCCGCCGAGGTGCGCGAGGAGGGACTAGATGGCGAACAAATCAAGGCCGACGCGGCTCAGCACTTGCCCACACTCCACGCCAACGGGCGCACCTTCTTCCAGAATTGGGCCACTCTCTGCTTGGAAGCGGGTTCATAGCAGTAGCTCCGCTTTGCGCCACTCAAGTCGAAACCCCCAGCAAACCGCGCGTCAGTTGAAAATCGACGTTGCGCTGCTGCAAGGCACCGGGGATATGGTCGCCCCGCGCCACCCCGGCCAACAAAGCGGCCAATTGCTCTGCCCAATCGTCCGCCACACCCGTCAGAGCCAAATCAATGTCATCGCCGTAGAGCGCCGCTACCGTCGGATCCGCACTCACCTGCACCACCGGCATCAGGGGATGTCCCTGTAAGGGATGCTCGCCAGTATGGGCCAAGATCAGGTCCACGCCCGTAGCACCTAGCCCGGTAGCCGTCTCTACCCAGTGGTCAGTGGGCGTCTCCATGATGTAAAAACCCGGCTCCGCGGCCGCCTGTCCATAGGGCAATGTCGCGGCATCCGACGGCTCGACTAGCACAGATTCCAAATACGCCGATTCCTGCAGCAGAGCCGCATTGTGCGGCACGACCACAGTGCCGCCCGCGGTCACTACCCAGCGCGTCAATTGGGCAAAACATTGCACCGCGTCCTCCCCCAGCTCACCGGTCGCCTGCATCCCCAAACGCAAGGAACCCAAACCACCTTCCACGGCGACAGGCGCTTCCGTTTCTGCCAGCGCTTGGCGGAACCACCCCTCGACCCTGTCCATGGCCTTGACAATGCCGCCGTCTAACTGCACCGAGGCCCAGCCGAAAACAGCCGGGTCCAAGCCCCATTCCTCAAGGCCGTTGCGCATGTAGTCGTTATGCGTCTTTTCGCAGCCGTGCTCCAGCAGCAAAACGCGCCGCGCCAGCGGATGCGCTGCGTACCCCATCATGGTGCGCAAGTGCATTTGCTCGGTGGCACCACTCGACGACAGCCCACAGCCCTCGGTGTGGACCAAGGCGACAAAGCGCGACAGGCCCTGCTCGCGGCCCACTTGCCGGGCATTGAGCCGCTCGGCGCACATACGGGCGATCTGGCCAGCGCACAGGCTGGTGGGCAATACCAGCCCTACCTGATCGATAGCCCCGTCTAGCATGGGGAACGATACCGCTGGGCCGACTTCGGGCCGCACCGGCGCGGGCTGACCCTCGGGCACGGGAGCGGCCAACAGTTCCTCTAACCGGCTGGTATCCGTCTGTTGCCAGTTGCGCCAGATGGACACTTGGGCGTGGCCGGCCCGCTCGCCCAGTGAGCGCTCGCCCGAGGCCACCCGCAAGGTGCGCTCGAACAACTCTTGGCCCAACTCATCCATCGGCGTGCCATCCAAGTACGCCCCGGCATTGACGTCGAGATCCGCAGCCAGCAATTGGTAGCGCTCCGAGGTGGTGACGATCTTGACCGTCGGCACAAAGGGGAAATTGGTGATGGAACCATTACCGGTGATAAAGAAAATGGCGTTGCAGCCGCTGGCCACCTGTCCGGCAATGCTTTCCAAGTCATTGCCCGGACTGTCCATGAAGTAGAAACCAGTCCCTTTGAGCGGCTCGCCATACTCAATGGCATAGTCCAAGCGCACGTCCGGATCGCGCTTGCGCGCCGCGCCAATGGACTTGAGCGCGATATTGTACAGACCGCGAAATTTGTTGCCGCCAGAGGGATTGCCCTCGGCTGAGGCACCGTGCCACGACACCCGCTCCTTGAAGCGCTCGACCATGTGCAAAAAGGTGCGCGCCGTCTCCACATCCTTGACGTTTTGCAGCACGTACGGTTCGGCACCGATCAACTCGTCGGTCTCGGCGAGGTTGGCTGCACCGCCGTAGCGAATCAACTCGCGCGCCACCCAAGCGGCCAGCGGATTGCCCGAAATGCCCGAAAAGGCGTCCGAGCCGCCGCACTGCAAGGCGATCTTGAGATGGCTCAGATCGTGCTCGCCCCGCTCCTCACCCGCCATTTCCTCGGCCCAAGCGGCCACTTGCCGCTCGCCCTCTGCCAAACGCGCCGCAAAGGAGCCGTCCAAGCTCATAAAGCAGTGCCGGACGTGGTCGAGGGCATAGCCGTGTGCCACCATGTACTCCCGCAGCATTTCGTTGGTCACGGCTTCGCTGCCGTAGTCCACCGCCAGCACAGCGCCGACGTTGGGATGGACGACAAAGCCAGCCAGCGTGCGCAATAAGAGTTCGCGGTTATTGGGATCGGCCCCACCGCCGCCTTCGGTGTGGGCAATCGGCACCACGCCATCGCCAGCCGGTCGGCCGCTCCAGCGCTCGGCCAACAGCCGGGCATAACTAGCCGTGCGCGAGGACGTGCCCAAGACGACGATATAATTGCGCGTGCCCACTCCCCGTCCGCCAGCGCGGCCATAGCCTAAGAAGGTCCGCCGATCCTCATGCGGATCGAGCGCAACCCCAGGCTGAAAATTCGCTGGGTCCAGTTGATACGGCTCAATGCGATCGACGAAATTGGCCTGCTCGGGCAGGTCGAAGTCCAACTGACGAATGCCCAATGCGTCGAGCATGCTCTGGTTGCAGGCGTAATCGCCCGGTTGCAGGGCGCGCTCGGCCACGCCAAAGGGCAGTTGCCACGACAGTAAGAACTGGCCGGGTTCAATCGACTCGACTGCAAAGCGATGGCCTTCCATCACCGTGTGAGACAAAACGAACGATCGTCCCTCGTAGTCGATACCCGTGCCCGCTTCCAAGCGCCGGGTGGCAATCGCCACATTATCCCCAGGCATGGGCAGCCGGGCTACTTCGCTAAAAGAAAAAACCGCGTTCATTAATAGCTCCTCAATAAGGCTTTCAGAACCCTCTCCTAAAAGCGCCGGTCCAACGCCCACTCGGCCCAGGACCGCACGTATTCGTTGCTCTGCTGACGCGCCTGTTGCAAGGCGGCTACCGCTGCTGTCGGCGCGCGCCATTTAGCCAACGCCATGGCCGCATTCTCGCGTAGCGGCGCATCGGACAGAGACCAAGGCGTCATCGCGCGGCTATCGTCTAGGGCCTGTGTCAAAGCCGGTACTGCGGCCGACACTTGGCCCATGTTGCTCAAGGCATCGGCGGCGTTGCGGCAGACCCATTCGCTGTCGTCCTGCAATGCTGCGGCAAGGGCCGTGGCCGCTTCCTGAGCCTCGGCACCCATGCAGCCTAGGGCACTAGCCGCCCCGGCGCGCAGCCACCAATCCCGATCCTGCAACGCCTCGACGAGCGCGGGCACCGCGACAGCACCAGCCGCAGCCAGCCCATAGGGGCTTTCCAACTGGCTGGGATTGGTAAAATCGCCGCGATCGATATTGGCTTGCCAACGCCGGGCAGACTCGTCTTTTAGCGCCGCCATCAATACCGGCATCCCTTTGGCTCCCAGCGTCGCCAAGTCGTAATAGGCATCTATCCGCACCCGTTCATCGGGGTTCTGTAAAGCGGCCTGCAAGGCGGCCACTGATCGGTGCGGCCTCAAGGCGGGAGCCTGTCCCCCATACCAGCGCCATAGCGTGCGGTACAGAGCTGCATGGCGTCCCGTGGGCATCCATCGGCTGCGCTGTTCTGGCGTGCGCTCTTGGGTGCGGGTAAAGAGGAACTTCAGCATATAGCGCGTCCGGGTCGAGCTATTGGTCGTGGCCCGGTGCCACAATTCGTAGTGGGTGATGACCACGGTGCCCGCCGCGCAGGTCAGGGGTAACCCTTCGACCTCAGCGCTGGGGTCATCCATATAGTACTGCGTCCTAGGCACCAGCGCCGTAGGTCCCATATCCGGCGTTACCTCATGCGGATAGTACAGCATCAGGACATAGCGCGGGCGGTGATAGCGCACATTGCCGCCGAAAGGATAATCTTTGTGCCAATTCTGGGCTTGATTGCCCGGCGCGAGATCGTGGCAGTGGCAGTGGCGGCAGAGGGCGTACCCCGGCCCCAGAATGCCAGTCAAAGCCGCATCTACTGCCGGATCGGCGAACAACTGGTGCAATAGGGGAATGCGATCTATCAAGGCGTTGCCCGGATTGCCCGTGGCGAGTACGCGTTCGACCTGACGGTGCAGTTCGCCGTGCAATTCCGTAGCCGCGGTCGGTTGCACCACGCGGTATCCCTGAATGATAAAATCTTGCAGAGCCGCATCGCTTAGTGGGGTCATCAGCCTATCCTCACCTCCCCGCCCTCGGTGGCCGAGCGATACAGACCGTCGAGGGCGGCCATGACGTTGAGCACTTCTTCTTTTTTCACCATCAACTCGGCTCGACCCTCAAGCACTTCGACAAAGTGGGCCGCAGCTTTCCAGTGGCCCGAGAAGGGCACCGAGGGATCGGGCGGCACGTTGAGCCGGGTGTCGGCCTGATAGCGGCCCAAGGTACCGATAAAAGTGAGGGGATTAAACATGAGGCCGCCCTTGGTGCCCATGATAAGGGTACCGCCAGTGCCATCGGGCAAATTGGCCGCCCAACTGGCCCGAATGCTAATGGTGGCACCGTTTTCCAAGCGCAAAAAGCCAGCGGCCATATCCTCGACATCGTACTCGCCGATGTCGTAGTCTCGGGGTGCAAACACGCCCTCTGGCGCGCCGCTGTCGGCCAACGACGTGACCACGTCTTCGCGCTGGTCGGCCAGCTTGGTGTACGTCGCGCCCGAGGCGGCCACCACTTTGGGGCTGCCCATGATCCACAGCAGGGCATCGAGCGCGTGGACGCCAATGTCGTAGAGGGGGCCGCCGCCCGAGGCTTCTTTCATGTGAAAGCGGCCCCAAGTGGGCACGCCACGGCGGCGGAAGGCCGAGGTTTCAGCGTAGTACATCTCGCCCAAGTGCCCGCTGTCGGCCAGTTGCTTGGCAGCAGTATTGGCACCGGAGAAACGGCTCGTCTGGGTGACAAATAGCTGGCGTTCGGCGGCCTCGGCGACTGCGTACATGACTACTGCATCGGCGTAGCTGGCGGCGACGGGTTTTTCGCAAAAGACGTGGGCACCGGCCTGGAGGGCAGCTTCGGTGTACGCGCGGTGCGAGACATTGGGGGTACAGACGGAGACGATATCGGGACGCAAATCGTCCATCATGCGTCCGCAGACGTCGTACGCATGGGGGATGCCGTGGCGGTCGGCGGTCTGTTGGGCCTTGACCAAGGTGTGATTGAACACGCCGACCACTTCTACGTCCGGGGCCAACTCCAGCCAAGCGGGGATGTGCCCGACATTGGCGACCATGCCAGTGCCGATGATGGCTACTCTGTACGGGGCCATATTCTTTATACCTCCCACTCCTCTTCCTGCTGCAGCGCGTACAAAGACGTATATCCCCCCGACCAATCCGGCGGAATGAGACAAGGCCGCGGGTCGTGATAGGCCCAGCGCGCCTCTTTGCCCCGCACAATAAACCCCGAGTACTGCGGGCTATTCAAAGGATTAGCCGTATAGGGAAAGGCATCGGCGGCTGAGTAGATGTTGAGCAACAAGGGCCGCCCCTTGGGCGATAAATTCTTCTTAGACCCATGCACGGTGCGGCAATTGTGGATGGTGATAGACCCAGCCGGCCCCGTCATATACTCCACGCGACCGAGATCAACCTGGGGCAAATCCTGCTCGGCGATACAGCCGACCCATTGTCCCGAGTCATTGTACTGATCGAACAAAGGCCCGTTGTGGCTGCCGGCGACCCCGGCCAAAGGCCCTTGGTCTCCATCGACGTCGTAGAGGTACGTGCCGATGGTCAAGGGGCTGTAATTGGTATGCGGCCAGTATGTAATGTCTTGGTGCCACTTGACCTCCTCGCCGCCTTCGGACCACTTGAAGTTCAATTTCGAGTGGTGATACTTGACGTCCGGGCCGACCAAATCAGCAGCCACGTCAGCCAAGACCGACTGAGAGGCGAACTCCCAATAGACCGGGTGCTGGTCCACTGGGCTGGTAAGACGCCGCAGGCGAGGGTTGTCGGCCGTGTGGTCTGGCTCTAGATCGAAGACCTCGTCCGATTCGGTCAGGCTGCGGCTGCGCTCGACCATTTCGTCGGTGACGGCCAACAGGCGCTCAATCCACTCCGGCCCGATGAGGTTTTCAACCAAGAGAAAACCCTTGTCGAAATAGGATTGCCGCTGCTCTGGGGTGAGGATCTTGGGAGGGTGTTGCAGAATTTGTTCGGGCGTCATGATCCTGTCTCCTCTGCTTTGTAGTTCGACCAGCGCATGTTATGCTAGCGAATTCGCGCGAATCGCTCAAGTCGCGTCTCCTCCTATGCTGGCGGTCGCACTGCGGAAACGCTAGTTTTCAACAGGCTAATTTTTCTCTTTCACCTTTTAACCCACAAGATAATGAGCGCAGAACACCACACCGTTATCATCGTCGGCGGCGGACCGGCGGGCCTGCCGTTGGCCGTGGTCTTGGACGGCTGGCATCCTTTCTTCCGCAACAGCCGCATGTTTGCCACGCGCTACGCGCCCCTAGCCGGATACTTGCAGCAGTTCGACCGCACGCTGCTAGGGCTGGATATGCAGTATTTCGTGCAGAGCGGCATCAGGCCCGTCGATCTGTTCCGCACCTTGCACCACCCGCGCCAGCTCTTTGAGGAACTGGACCAAGTCGCCATGGACTTTCGGCGCGGCGAGCCGCTAGACGCGCTGCTGATCAGCCGCGAGCCGGTCGGCGGCTTGTGGAACCGCGCGCCGCACAACCTGCTGACTTTGTCGCCGGGTCAGTGGATGGAGTTTGCCTTTTATCCGCTGGCGCAGCACGCCGCAGAAATCGGAAGTTCCCTAGACGTCAACGCCCTAATCCTCAAGACCGATCTGATCGAGTACTATCACCGCGTACCCGAGCGCTTTGGAGTGGCAGAGCGCATTCGCACCTCTGAGGAGGTCGAGCGAATTGAGCCGCACGAAAGGGGCTTTCAGCTCACCAGTCGGCACGTGCAAACGGGCGTCGAGCAGCGCTACACCTGTAAGTACTTGGTCCTCGCAACCGGCCAGCGCGCTCAGTTGCGCTCCCTCGGGGTGGAGGGCGAGGATTGGCCTTTTGTCACGGCTTACTACGACAAGCCCGCAGACTTCCCCGGCGAGCGGGTACTCGTCGTCGGTGGCGGGCGCTCGGGCGATTGGGCTGCGACCGAATTGCACGACGCCGGCAAGCAGGTGTACTACGCCATGCGCCAAGGGCCAGCAGTCCATTGGCAGCTCATCAACGACAGCCGCCACGGGCTACCCTATTACCATCGCATCGCCGAAATCCTCGAAAGCCGCTCGCCCCGGCTGCAAACCTTGTATCACACCCACGTAACGCAGATCGCCGAGGACGGACAGGTCGAACTGAAAACGCCCGAGGGAAACCAAGTGGTAGAAGTCGATCACGTGATCAAGGAAATCGGCGGCACGGCCGACTATTCGATCTTACAGGGCTTTGCGCCGCTGACCCTCGCGCCCATGCGCGACAACTACCGCTTCCAAGTCGATCAAGTCCAGACCCACGCCCACAACTACGAGTCGATTGACATCCCCAACTTGTACCTCGGCGGCTATCTCGCGGCCGGGATCGGACTCGTCGTCATTGCCATGCACGGGACGACCTACGCGATTGCCGGGGATATCCTGCAAAAAGAAGGACGGCTCTTGTAACTTTTCTCCGCTGCCAATCGTTAGTATAGGCGAAGGATGACGGGAAGCCGCTATGGGACGTTTCCGCCGGCTCTGTCAAGAGCACCGGGACCGCATTTACACATTCGCCTTCTACTATATGGGCAACCGCGAAGACGCCGAGGATATTACCCAAGAGGTTCTATTCCGCCTGTGGCACCATGGCCTCCGCATGGACGACGAAGGTGTGGCGGCTTGGTTGACCCGGGTAGCGCGCAATGCCTGCCTAGACGCCTTGCGCCAGCGGAGTCGCTATCGCTCGGTAGTCAGTACCCAAGACCCCGAGCCCATCCTACAGCGCACTCCGGCTGTCGAGGCGGACGATGTGGACCTACGGCGACAACTGGAGGCAGCCCTTACCCGGCTAGAAAGCCCCCTGCGGGAAATCGTCATCATGCGGGAAATCCAGGATCTCTCCTACCGCGAGATCAGCCAGAGCTTGGAGTTGCCTCTCAATACAGTCAAAGTATATCTCCACCGAGGACGAAGACGCCTGCGTGCCCTTTTACAGGAATAGATCATGCCTGCAACTTCCCCTTGCTCCTGGACCCAAGAGCGGATCGAAGCCTATATCGACGGCGAGTTGACGCCTGTTGAGCAGGACCG
Organism: Candidatus Latescibacterota bacterium; assembly: GCA_965116675.1. Classification (GTDB taxonomy): domain Bacteria; phylum Latescibacterota; class UBA2968; order UBA8231; family UBA8231. The sequence goes on along the minus strand of OZ220721.1, from coordinate 2,226,084 downwards.
ACTCGAAACCCATGCAGCGACTTGCGCGGCCTGTGCCGCCGAGCTGGAAGACGCCCGTCGGTTGGTCGGCGCGTTGCGCGCCCTGCCCTCGCTCACTTGCCCCGACGCGGTCTCCCAAGCGCTCCAGGACCGCATTCACCAGACGCGACAAGACCGCTGGCGCACCGCCGCCAAGAGGTGGTACAAACCCCTTGCAGCCGCCGCCGTTCTGGTCTTAATCGCCGGCTATCACCTATTCGACCCAGAGCCTGTTCCACCGACCTTTAGTCCCAAAGAAGTTGCCCAAGCCCGCCGCCAAGTAGAGTGGACCCTAGCCTATCTAAGTGACCTGAATAGCCACATGGGCACCACAGTACGCGATGACGTGATTCAGCCGCGCTTAGTCCAACCGCTGCGTCTAAACCTAGACGCGATCCTACCCGTCCAAACCATGTGAGGAGTTCTGCCATGTTCTTTTTTCAAGCCCTGCTTCTCTTTGCCGCCGCCGTCAGTCCCACTAGCGCGTGGGCCTCCCCGCCGTTAGAAAAGCAACCTGGGTACATCGAGTTCACCTCTTTGGGCTTATTCGATGACCCCGAGCCAGAAGCCAATGTCGAGATCTATCTGAAAAAACCGCTCCTCGACTTGGTCGCTGCGGCCACCCGCTCTGAAGACGAGGAACTGGCCAATATGCTGGCGGGCCTGAACCTCATCCGCGTCCAAGTGTACGAAGATTTGGACATGTCTTACGAGCACATCGCCGCACGGCTCAGTGCCCTCTCCTTGCCCGACTGGGAGCAGGCGGTGCAGGTGCGCGAACCAGACGAACAGATGCAGTTCTACGTGCGAACCGCAGATGAGACCATCGTCGGGCTTTTGGTATTGGTTGGCAATCCTGACGAGTTTGTCTGCATCAATATCGTCGGCTCTCTCGACCTAGCCCAAGTAGGGCGCATTGGCCGCAAATTCGACATAGCGCCTTTAGACAGCATTGACTTTGGGACGGCTACCCCTCAAGCGCCGCCTAAAGACTAGCTATGACCAAATTGATCTTATGTGCGATCATTGCGCTGAGTCTGACCGGTTGTTTCCGCGCTGCGGACTTGGGCCAGCTACGCCGGGAAATAGATCGGGAACTACCCGAGATCCAGTACGAGCGGCGAATTGAAATGAGCTTTGGCTCCATGAGCATGGGTTTTGCTCGCTTGGTCACCTTTTTTGTGCCCCCTAGCTGGTGGGTACGCGGTATGCTGAGCGAAATTCGCGCGGTCAAAGTGGGCGTGTACACGGCCCGCCACACTCCTTCCCGGCAGGACTGGGGAATGCCGTCTCAGATACAGGAATTGTTGGCACACAAAAATTGGGAAGTGGCCCTCAAAGTGCGCCAAGACGGGGAAGTGGCTTGGCTACTCTACCGCATCCGCGGTCAGACCGTAGATCAAATGCACCTCGTCGTCCTCAGCGACGAAGACCTAATCCTAGTGCGTCTCGAAGGTCGCCTAGAGCACTTGCTCGCCCGGGCGCTGCAATATCCCCGCGACCTAGAAACCAGCCATTTCGCCAGTTGGCAGGGCCAGTGGGACAGAGGCCACGGGGAATTGCTGGAATGGCAGCCAGAGGGCTTGGTCGCCCAGTACAACAAAGTTGACGGCCTCTATCTGGGCTGGCGTCCCCAGATTCCTTTCAATGACTTTTCTCGGCTGGTGCAATACGGCGAGTTGGGTCGGGGCTTGAGCAGCGACTACTGGCATTATCAGTTGGGAGCCGAGTGGCTGGCAGTGGAGCGGAACTCGGGGCCGTACGCGGCGCGTTTAGGTGCCGAGCTGCACGATCTGACTGATACCCAAGATCACTGGCTATTATCGGCCGAGGAAAATTCGTTGGATGCCGTGCTGTTCCGGCGCGATTTCCGGGATTACTATCGCCGTACGGGCTTCAGCGTCTATGCGGTGCAAGGCTTGGGCACCGACCTGAGCTTGACCGTCCGCTATACTCAAGACGATTTCTCTTCCCTAGAAAACAGCGTCCAGTGGGCCTTGTTCGGTCGCCTGGGCCGAGACCGCTTCCGCCCCAATCCAGCCATTGACGAGGAACGCTACAAAAGCCTGCGGGCCGAACTGCGCTGGGACAGCCGCGATAGCCGCCAGAGCCCTCGGCGCGGCTGGTTTGTCAATGGCTTTGGCGAACGGGCCGGAGGAACTTGGGGCGGGGACCGAGACTTTGTGCGCTCTATCCTCGATATGCGGCGCTACCAGCCCGTGAGCCAAGGCAGCCGCCTCGATCTGCGCCTGCGTCTAGGACGGGCTACTGGATCTGTACCGCGGCAGTACCACTTTAACTTGGGCGGCTTTTCCTCCTTGCGCGGCTATGGTTTCAAGGAGTTCAGCGGCGATAGAATGGCACTGTTCAACGCCGAGCACTGGATGCAAGGGGAGCGGGTAAATGTGGGCTTTTTCGCTGATGCTGGTTCGGCTTGGCTGGCGGACGAGGCCGAGTTCGATCTGCAAGTTAGCGGAGGCCTAGGGCTGCACAGGGATCATTTCCGCCTCTACATTGCCCGCCCTGTCTCCAACCAGACGCGCGACCTCGATGTGTCTCTGCGCTTCAGCCGGGCGTTTTGAATAATGATGAATTCTATGCAAAACACCGCATGGGCGAGCGTTGAAGAGAGCGACCTTGCAATCAAAATCGAAACCGACAAACTTGCAGCTATCATTCCCAAGAAGAACCCTAAACACTGGATGACTGGAATCGAAAAGGGCTCGTTTCTCGACAAAGCCACCGGCTTCCGAGAAATCGGCGATGGCTTGATGGTCATTGACTGGCTCATGGAAGCGGGCAGCGACGAGGACTACGGCGATCAGGTGATTGCTCCAGAGGGAAACGGTGTCGGAAGATACTCTTGGTACGAAAACGAGACCGAGCCGGACCGACAGTACTATACGCTCATGTCTCACGGCAGCAGCCATCGCAAGCGCATGGTCGAGGGACCACAACTCTGCCACAGAATGAAACCCGTCCACCCGGAAGTAATCCACGGGACAGATTTTATCGCAATCACAACCACATATCAGTACGAATACGCCGCCCCAGGTCGCGAAGCCGGATCGCGCTGGACCCAGCGGATTGTATTCCCCAGAGGTGAACGCTTCTTTGTTTTGATGGACAGCATCGACAGTGTCAACGATTCGCCGGAGATGTTCCTCCGCAGCGACATGCCGGGCTGTATCCGCCATGAAAAAGGGGATACGTTCAGCGAGATTTATCTCAGCTATCTGAGTGGTCCCAACGGGGTGCGCATCCCGTCCAGTGAATTCTTCACCCCATTTCCGCCGGACTTAAAGTTCGGCTATCGCCGCGGCTTGAACAGAACCCCGACGCATTTTATCCGCGCATACCATTTGCGAGACAAGCAGACGGGTGAAGAAGGTCCTTGGCTGGCGGGGCTAACGCTTGAATCATCTGTAGTTTATGAAGCGTGGTGTAGCCAGCGGCCCGGAGACATCATCGTCATGATCGAAGAAATTCACGGCAAGCCTGTGAAAGCGGGAGACTCCTTCAGTGCTGCCCACATCGTGGGCTACTTCGACGCGATCGAGGAGATGCACGGGGTATACGACCAGTATAAGGGATACACCGCACTGACCGCTGACGCATCGGGTTGGCAGCTAGTGAGATAGAGATATCTGCTGCAACGTGCATTTCCTGAAACGGGAGGATCATCGCCGCCCGGACCGATCCGAGCTCAATCCGACGCTATTTGATAGGGCAATGGTTTTGGATCGAGCCATTCTACAATTCGATCTTTTATCGCCCAAGCAAAGAAGAAATTTCCGCGCGGCGTGTGATGCCCGATATAATACGGTGCCAAAAACGTCTGAACATCCCCTCGATATGTCGCGTATTCTTCCCGGAAAGCATCGCGCAAATCGATCATCGGTACGTCCTTTGTCGCCAACCAATCCAAAAACGTTTGGTCAAAAAGCGGCTCGCCCTTCAGGGCATTTGCAACATTCTGTGAACTAAATGACAGAATTACCAGCAGCTTTTTTCCATTGGCCTTTGTAAAAGCCTCGGCCTTTTCAATCACAAATCGCGTTGCCAACAGAGCCGCTTCGGTATGCAGGCTGTAAACCTCGGCATCTGACCCCGCATTCTCGAGCTCTCCCCCCATACTTTGCGCCATTGCCGACGCATCTTCCACACTGCCTTTGCGCGCCATAACCGCGTGCAAAATCGGGTCGTCGCCAAAAGTCTCCCCCACCCAATCCGCATCGCATAACCGATAAAGTTCTTCGGGAGTCTTACACAAATTCTCGCGCTCTTCCACGGTTCCGCTTTCCAGATTGACGCACAAATGCGGCAGCGTAAACCGCCCCTGTCGTCCCATGCGAATGGACCGCCACGCATCCAAATTGCGAAAGTGATCGTCGTCCCACACGTTCAAAATTACGTATTCGGCGGGATATTCCCTCTCCACAATTAACATTCGCCGATACGCCTGATACACACTGTGCCCGCCAATGCCGTAATTGCGAACAGGTTCCAGTAGATGCGCGGCCAAATACTCCTGCCATGTCTCCCCATTGCTGACCTGATCGCAATGCGTAAAGCTATTCCCATACGTATGGATGCGACACGGGCGATCCGCGTAATTGATCACCTGCCGCGCACCGTCTTTCTCGTATGCGTACAACCCGCGCGAATCATTTACACCACCACCGCGCAACCCATCGCAAACCACCCATCCGATCTCGGGATCAAACGCCGACTGTGCGTTATTACACATAATCTTCGCCAACTCTACCGGCACATCGGTCTTCGCAGGTGTCACAAAATGATCCACCATCTCGCGCGTTGGCATAATCGATTCCAAATATTCGCGTCTTGTCATCGCAGGATCCTTTCCCCTATTCCGATTGCGATTCGGTTCCCACCAAAACCGCTTCCGGCGTCGTGCCAACAAGGTTGTGATAAACCTCTGGATCGGTCGGTCCCTCGGTTGCAATGATGACGATGCGACTGTCGCCATCGAGGCCAAGCTGCTGCCGCAAATTTTCGTCGCGGGTCGTTGCCAGAAATCCCGCCCACGCTGCAATCCCCGTTTCACCAATCGCGATTCGGGGATCGCCCCCGACACCGGTCGCTGCTTGTCGCATGGCATCAACAGCCGCTTCGTCGGGGATAGTGAGAAAGGCGAAAGCACCAGCCTTTAGAATATCCCACGCTTGGGGCGACGCGGATTCAACGACCAGTCCGTCCATAACGGACCGACCATCTCCGCTGACGGTTGCTGCGCTGTTTGCAATCGCGCTTTGGTATAGGCAGGCCGATGTGATGGGTTCAACGACAACTACCCGCGGATGGTTGCTCTCATAGCGCTCCCACAAATGCCCGCAGGTCGCCGCGGCCAATCGACCGCCGCCGCCGGGGACAAAGACATGAGTAGGCGGCTGGCCGTCGCTGAACTGGCGAACGATTTCGTCCGCAACCATTGCGTACCCCTGCATAATCTCACGGGAGATGTGGGGATACTCTGCAGACTTCTCATCCGATATGGCAAAGTAACCAAACATCTCAGCGTCCGCGTACGAGCGTTGCACCGCTCGATCATAGCTTCCCGCTACCCGCACCACCTCTGCGCCATAGGCAGCAATCGCTTCCTCCCTACCGGCGCTGACGCCATCGTTCATGTAAATCGCGCATCGACAACCGAACATGCGGGCACCCCACGCCAGCGCTCGCCCGTGATTGCCCGATGTTGCCGCTGAGACAACAACCTCTCTCGTCACCGATTCATACTTCCGATTTATCAAGTCCTGTGTTGTGACTTTTTTCACACCAGTGGCTTTTTTGATCTCACCCTTTAACACCGACAGCATAGCGTAAACGGGTCCCGTCGGTTTAAAACTCCCCACCTCAAAGCGAGACCCTTCGTGCTTACACCACAGACCGTCAACACCGCTCGCAGCAGCAAGACCGTTCAATGCAATCAGCGGCGTCGGTTGATAACCGGGCAAGTGCGTTATCTCCGCTTCCACATCGGCGAAGGCATCCCGATTTAGCAACGCCTGCTGCATTGGCCCATAGTCCGGTGGAGGATGGGCTTGCGCATTGATAAAGACATTCGTTTGGTAGGGGTTCATAGCGTTTCACCTTGAGGGTGTTTGTTCGCTTCTCTTTGGAAAACTTGAAACTCGAAAGGAGATCCTCACTTCCATGAATAATCTCAGGTATTCTCTCGCAGTCTTGTGCACACTTGCCCTGTTGCCCGCCCTCGGTTCCGCCGACGAAGAGAGTGTGCGGTCTGCCGTGATGGATCATTATCGAGCTTTTGCTGCCAAAGATCACGAAGGACTGGGGCGGAATTTTGCGCCGGGCTATACCATTTTCTCCTCATCTGGCGGCCTGCTGCGCGAAGGGTTCGATCGGGACCGCATGAAGTCCGGGTTCAAGGCCGGACTCACGTTCAACCTCAAACCCCGGCATATCGAGGTGCAACTCTTCGAGAATACCGCTGTGGTGACAGGATATCTGGATGCCAGAATCTCTATGAAAAAACAGCGCAGTCGGATGCATACACTTCGTCTCTCCAGCGTGTGGGTCAAGCAGGAAGGAGGATGGCACCTTGCCCACGAGCACTTGTCCAGGTTGGTGCTGCGTTCCCAATCTCCACCTGCTCGGCAGTCAGAAACAGTGGTTCAGGAGGATAAGCAAGGTATTGACTTCGAGGCCTGGCTACTGACGTTTGCTGATATTCTGTTCTGATGCAGAGCCCAATGGGCTACGTGCCGATCAATAGGAGAACGGCATCCGCAGCGGCACCGTCCTTTCCGCCCTGTGGTACCACCCCTGAGGTGCATAGTCGCTCATGTGAAGGTAGCACTTGATGTTGACCTCCGCGGCCCCTTCCGAAAACGCCAACAACCGGCTCATCGAAACATTCCTGTGGCCGTGATATTTCGAAATGGCCGCCACATTGACGAAGGTCACCCCCCACTTCTGCTCTACGTGGGACCGCCCGCCGTGTGTATCGTCCGGATTCGTATGGGTATGCCCCCCCAGCCAGAGATCGATCGCGCCCGGATTCGCCGCTAAATAAGACTCGAATGCCCCCGCATCCGGTTCTCCCCCCACGAAATAGAGATACGATGCCCCGATGGGCGCCCCGTCTTCAAAGCGGCCATGGTAGCCTCCGTCAACTCCCTCCCAAGGGCCGGACGCCACGGTCGTGTCCTTCAACATATGGTGGTGGGCCGTTACAATGATCTTGTCCTGGTTTTCTGCGACCTTCTCTTTCCACCACTCGAACGTCTCTCTCGTCACCGCGCCGGCGGGGTATCCGCCTCTCTCGCCGCGCCCAACCGGAGGGCCGCCGTCGTTGCGGTCACCCATCGCCAGAAACAGGACATTCCCCACCTGAAACGAATACCGCTCCCAGGTGCCCTCGATCGGATAGGGCCGCCGGTCGGCGTGAACGCCGGAATACTCGGAATTCTCCCCGGTGGGATCCACCCACTTCCGAAACCACCACTGGCACGGCTCGTCGGGACCGCTGGCGTCGTGGTTGCCCACAATATTGTAGAAATCTTCCCGAGGATGTATGGTCGACGCGCTGTACTGCCGCACCACCTCTTCCCCTTCCTCATCATCCGGCGGCGTCTGCGACCCGGAGAGATCCCCGATGTCCAGCATAACATCCCACTCGAATGGTGGCCCGCCATCGGCACCGCCCTGTTCGGCCTGCAGGATCGCATCCGCAAGACTGCGGCGATTGGCACGCGCCAGATCCGTGCCCACGTGCGCATCCCCACCCGCCCACAGCTTGAATGTTCTCATTTTTGCGACTCACCTCGCTTGCGTTAGTATCGGCGCTAAGTCTTCGACAGTAATCGACTGGAGGTTAGGCATGGGAGACTTGAGATGCTTCGACTCCGCTTTGCTCCGCTCAGCATGACCGGTGATGACGCCCCTGTTGTCATGCTGAGCGAAGCGAAGCATCTCATACCGCTCTACTGTCGTGTACTTAGGTATAGGCGAAAGACGATGGAAAAGTCGCTATGGGACCCTTATGGAGCAAGCCCAAGTGCTTGAGACGGGCCGTGTCAGCGGTCTCCTAGGTCCACCCACTCTCTGCCCTCGCACCCGACATACTCCGACTGCGGCCGAAAAATCCGGTCCACTGCTTCTTGTTCCCGGCAGTGAGCGATCCATCCGGCCATGCGAGTTACGGCGAAGGTGCAACTAAACAACTCGGATGGAACGCCAAGCTCGTGCAGTAGAACCGCCGTATAGAACTCGGCGTTGGTAAACAAGCGCCGGCCCGGCTTGTATTCCTCCAATAGTCGAACCGCCTCTGATTCTACGAGTTTAGCCAAGTCGAACAGACCAGTGTCTCCTTTGTCCTCGCACAGCTTCTCAGCGGCTTGTGCGAGAACAGCCGCTCGGGGGTCCCGCACCTTGTACTCGCGATGCCCGAAGCCCATCAGACGTTCACCGCGTTCGAGGACGTTTCTAATGAAGGGTTCGGCTCGGTCGGGAGTGCCAATTTGCTGCAGCATGGCTAGGGCTGGCTCGGGGGCACCACCGTGTAACGGGCCTTTTAAAGCACCGAGAGCGCCGACGATGGCTGACTTCCGATCAGAGCGCGTCGAAGTGATGACGCGAGCCGTAAAGGTCGATGCGTTCATGCCGTGATCGACCATCGCATTGAAATACGTGTCCAGCGCGCAAGCCATAGCCGCGGTCGGCCTGCGGTCTGACAGCATGTAGAGGAAGTTTTCCGCAAAACGAAGCCCCGGGTCCGGCTGAATCACGGGTTTTTGATTCATCAACCGCCACGTGGCAGCGACGATTACAGGAGAGGCACCCACAAGTGCGACATCCGCCTCCGCGTCCTCAAGGCGCAGCGAATCCAGGGCCAGCCGCAGGACGTCGATTGGCTTTTGCCTAGTCCTGACGGCGGCCTCAATCAGGGATTGAGTGTGCCCAAGCAAGGACCAACTCGACAGTCGAGCGCGGAATGCCTCCAATTGCTCGCAGTCCGGTAGCTGGCCGTGCCACAACAGGTAGGCCGTTTCCTCGAAGTGCGCGTTGGGGGCAAGCTCCTCAAGAGAGAATCCCGCCAACCACAGTCTGCCTTTCTCTCCGTCGATCCCGCTCAACCGCGTGCGTGCGGCGACTACACCCTCTAGTCCTTCTTTGATCTCGTTGGTCATGTTTCAAGCTCCGTTGGATTAGTTGATTGACGATTATAACGCGATCACTTATATTGTCAATATTGATTCATAAATCAATCTATGACGATGGCTCCTTCGCGCTATTTATCCGCTAAAGAGGCATGTGCCGAGTTGGGAATTCGGCCTCAGACCCTCTATGCCTATGTAAGCCGCGGCCTAATCCGTTCCGAAACGGGGGATCAACGGCAGCGCACTCGCCAGTACTACCGCGAAGACATCGAGCGTCTCCGCCGCCACAAGGAGCTTCGGGCGCGTCCCGAAGTAGCTGCCGAGCAGGCCCTGAAAGCAGGGGATCCGGTACTAGAGTCCGCTCTGAGTCGAATCGACGATGACGACCTCTACTATCGGGGAATCAGCGTCAGCGAATTGGCGCGTGAGAGCACGGTAGAGGAGGTCGCCGCGTTGCTGTGGACAGGAGATCGCTCTCTGCGGATCGAGGAATTCGCCGGCGAGACCCGGCTGAACGGCATCAGCCCAACTCTCATCGCAGAGCTTGCGCCGCTATCGAAAGTCGAGCAGATGCAGGCACTGCTTCCCGCGATTGGAGCCCAAGACCCAGCAGCCTTGGCCACTGCACCTCCGCACATCCACCAGTGCGGCGCTCGCATTCTCCGGTTCATGACGCTGATTGCCACTGCCCAAGACAAAACCGTCAGCGGCATCGCGCAGACGCTGCAGAGCGCTTGGCTACCTGGACGACCGGAAACGGCTCGGTTGATCGAAGCGGCTCTGATTCTGTGTGCCGATCACGAACTCAACGTCTCGACATTTACTTGCCGCACCGTGGCTTCGAGCGGGGCCAGTCTGTATGCGGTGGTAACGGCTGGCCTCAGCGCCCTGCAAGGTCCCCGTCACGGTGGGGCGACCGACCGGCTAGAGGCCTTGTGGGACGAAGCTGAATCGGCGAACAGCGTGGGCGATACCGTTACCAGCAGGCTCAAGCGGGGAGATACAATCGAAGGATTCGGACACGTGGTCTATCGAGGCGTTGACCCCCGTGCGAAGATCCTCATGGAATTGCTGGAGGAAGCGGTCCCCAATGCTTCGGAATTGGCGACGGCAAAAGCGTTGATCGAGGAAGTCGGGAAGCGGACGGGGCTTGCCCACAATGTAGATCTGGGGCTGGTGACCCTGCGCCGAGCCTTGGGCTTGGAGAAAGGAACAGCCCTGTTGCTGTTCTGTCTCGGCCGAACCATCGGCTGGATCGCCCACGCTATTGAACAATATCAGACCGGACGCCTAATACGACCGCGCGCTAAGTACACGGGACCCGATCCACGCCATGCGTCGGGTTAATACTACGGCTTGTACCCCTCACACCTGCGGCCGCAAGTTCAGCAGCACCAAAAGCCAAGTGCGGCTCCAGTAAGCGCTGTTGATATAGGGATTTTCCGCGCTGGGCCAGTTGGTCCAATAGGTCTCGTTGTGCGGGATGCGGTGCGGCCATTGGACGAGGGGGATGGAAGGCAACTCGGCAAGCCAAAGGTCCATAGCCTTGCGGTAGAGTTCGTCCATCTCCGAGGCGTCGGTCGGGGTCTGGCCCATCTGATCGATCAGCGCGTCGTAGGCCGGGTTTTGCCAGCGCCAAGGCATGTCGGCTGGTTCGCCGGTGGGCTGGACAAAGCGGCTGTGGTACTGGCGCAGCACAAAATAGGGGTCGCGCATAGAGCTGAAGTTGCCGATTAGGTACGCGCGGGCCGTGCCCTGGCGCAGGCGCGTGGTAAAATCCGAGGTCATGCGGAACGAAGCGTCGATGCCGGCCTTTTTGAGTTGGGCGATGAGCACCGGCGTCAAATCCTGAAAGTGGGAGAAGATGTCGATGACCATGCTCAGCGGCTGCCCGTCCTTTTCCCAGAAAACCCCGTTGTGTACGTACCCTTTGCGGGTGAGAATCTCCGCGCTCTTTTCCAAGTCAAAGACGCCAACTTGGTGCTCGGCGACCAAGTCCTCGGCGAGGGTAAAATACCGATGCATCTGCGGCAGGTCGGGCAAGGGCAGCAGGGTCAACGCACCTGAGTTTTGCCAGCCGATGGCGACGAGCTGTTCGCGGTCGATGGCGTAGTTGACCGCACGGCGCATCTCTGGGTCGGACCAAGGGGCCTCCAGCCCATTAAACCCCAAGGAAATGGGCCACCAAGTGATGTAGCTGTACGGCGGCTCGCGGCCCGTCCAAGTCGTGATGTTGCGATTGCGCTCCAAGAGGGAGACTATGTTGGCCGGGCGCAACTCCAAGCAGGTGTCGATATTGTTGGCGATCAGGTTCTGCACGCGCTTGTGCTCTTCCATGTAGGTCAGGTAGATCAACCGCTCGACCTGGGGCGGTTCCTGAAAGCCGAGTTTCTCAGCCCACCAGCCCTCGCGCAGATCCCAGATCCGTTGGGCTGGCTCCGAACGCACAATGCGATAGGGGCCCGTCAGCACCGGCCAGTCTTTTTGCAAATCAAAGTTGGAAAAAGTCAGCGGGTCTTTGCCCTCCCAGATGTGCTTAGGCACAATGGGGACGCCTTGGTCGCCGCTGTGGACGAAGTAGCTGAAGAGGAAACGCGGATTGGGTGCCTTGAGCGCGACGCGCGCCGTCAGGCTGTCTAGGGCGACCGCCTCTTCGACCCAAGTCGCCAGATCCGTCGAGTACATGAGTTGCGGGGCGTGCTCCACGAGCATGTTGATGGTAAAGGCAAAGTCGTGCGCCGACCAAGGATGCCCGTCACTCCACTCAACGCCCGGACGGATTTTGACCACGAGTTCGGTGTAATTCTCGTTGAAATGGTGGCTCTCGGCGATCCAAGGTATTAGCTCGGAATCTTCCTCGTAGGCATTGAAGAAGTAGAGCGGCTCGTAGAGGAAGTTGTATCCTATCCGCGAGATGCCGCCTGGGATGAAGGGATTAAAGGAGTTGTAATCCTGGATCTGACCAGAGCAGGTATTGGCCTCGGAGCAATCCATGATCAAGGTCCGATTGCGCGGCACCTTTTTGAGGGCACCCTCGTTGCCATTACAGGCGAGGAAGGGTACGGTGGCTAAAAGCAAAATATAAATAGGCATCTAATACTCTCTTTTAGCTGCATTGCAGGGCACAAGCGCGGCTTTGGGCCAGCGCGGCCACAGGATCGGAAAGTTGGGGGCTAAGCTCAATGCTCGCCGGGCCAGCGTACGGGCTTAGGGCGAGGGCGGAGAAAGTCGCGGCTAGCGCTTCTTCGGTCAGCACGCCTTCCAGCAAGGACCAGTGCAAATCGCCCTCCCCGTCGTTGTCATCTAGATGCACGTACCCAAGCCGATCTCCGGCGGCCGCTATGACCGCGGCCGGATCTTCCTTGGACATCTGTAGGTGGCCGGTGTCGAGGAGCAAGTAGAGGTTGGGGTGGTTTAGGCGGGACAGGTACTCCAAGGTCCCGGCAGCCGTCGGCAGCGCCTTGCCGGGGAAGTGCTCAACCCCAACGCGAATCGCGTGCGCGGCCGCGAAGTCCGCCACTTGCCCCAAGGCGTCACCAAACTGGGGCAGCGCGGCCGGGTCAGTCCCTGGGACTACGTACGCGGTGCTAGCACCAAGGGACTCGGCGTGGTCCAGGGCCTCCCGGCAGTGGTCGAGGGCGGCTTGTTGCGCGGCGGGCGCGCCGTCGAGGGCTGCGCCCTCTTCCATGTTAAAACACAGCGCGAGGCAGGACACCGACAGGCCGAGATCGGCAATGCGCGCACGCGACGCTGGACTAACAAAGGTCTTCGCCTGCACGTCAATGGAGCGAAAGCCGATGGCAGCCAGCGCGGCGAGAGAGTCTTCTTCCGAGCCAGTCAAGGCCCAAGCACAACAGGATAGCTCCACAATTCGTTCCTTCCGGTAAGCGGATAAAACTCTCTACCAAGCGGGTAGCGCGCCGTAGCACACGCGGCGGCCCTCCTCAACTTTGGCGAAACCGAGGCGAGCAAGGGCGTGGCCGGGCCGGCGGTCCTTCATCACTACGCGGCGACGGGCGACGCGGCGGGCCTCGCCCAAATCCGCAGGAGATGGGCTGCCCCCCCGGGCTAAGTAGCGGACCAGATCTAAGCCCTGAGCGTCGGCAATAGTTTCGCTAAACATGGGGTCGAAGTAAACCACATCCCAAGCGTTGTCGGCTTCGCGGCGCAGGTAATCGGCATAGTCGGCGTTTAGGACTTCGACGCGGCGCATGGCGGGGACGAGGGCGGGGGGCTCGTCAATCACATAGCAGGCCATGCCGCGCTCGACCAGCAGGGCCAACAGCGGCGAGGCTTCGAGGGTGCGGACGCGACCCGTCGCGCCGACCTTACAAGCGGCCACGATAGCGTCTGCACCCAGACCGCAGGTACAGTCGAGGACGCGGTCGCCTAATTTGAGTTGCAAGGCGTCAACCAAAATGTCGTGTTTGCCTTGTTCTAAGGCGAGGAGCCGCAATTTGGCCATGTTGGGATGGTAGCGGAGACACCGTCCGGCGACCCAAAGGGAAAAATTGCCGCGCTCGACGACGATCAGACCCGTGAGTCTCTCGTCCGCAGCCATTCCAGCGAGCGAGCGGTGGGTGCGAGGCACATAGCGGCAGCCGGTTTCGTCGGCAAGGCAATGCGCACTCGCAAGCTCCCGAGGGCTGGGACGCGCAGAGGTGGTTACGGCGAAGGCGAGCGGCGGTTCCGGTTCGCGGTTAGTTTGCATACGACGCTTTATCCGGCGGTGCAACGGCCTTCAAGCGCGATGGTAGGACTGTGCCGTCGGGCTAGGTGGGGGCAAAGCGCTCCAATCGCCAGCGCTTGGCCCACGTCTTTTCCAAGCGCACGCACAAGCACACGTCGTTGCCCTTGTAAGTCTCCGCGAGCACCTGACCCTGCTGATGCAAATAGGCCAAGAGTCGGCCTTCGGCTTGGGGAACCTGCAGCTCCAAGGTGATGTCCCCAGCGACGCTGTACGCGCGGATTTTGTCGCGCAGTGCGTCGAGGTTGATGGCTCGGCTGGCCGAGACGGCGATGGCGTCTTCGCGGTCTGCGTACGCGGCCACGATCCGCTCTTCTTCGCCGGGGGCTACTTGGTCGATTTTGTTGTACACCATCAGGGTAGGGCTGTCCGCAAGCCCGAGGCTGTGGAGGACTTGCTCGACCGTGGCGATTTGCGACTCGTAGTACGGAAAGCTCAAATCGATCACGTGGAGCAGCAAATCGGCCTCCACGGCCTCTTCGAGCGTGGCGCGAAAAGAGGCAAACAGGTGGTGGGGCAGGCGGTTGATGAAACCGACCGTGTCGGTGAGCAGGATCTTGTGGTTGCGGTCGAGATCAACGGCGCGGGTGGTCGAGTCCAAGGTGGCAAAGAGCTGGTCTTCGACTAGCACATCCGCGCCGGAGAGCGCCCTCATCAGGGTGGATTTGCCGGCATTGGTATAGCCCACTAGAGCCACCTTAAAAACATCCGCGCGATTTTTGCGGTTAGTCGCCATCTGCACGCCGATCTTGTCGAGCTTGGCCTCTAGGGAGTTGATCTGACGGCGAATTAGGCGGCGGTCGATTTCCAATTGGGTTTCGCCCGGGCCGCGGACGCCGGCTGCTCCCATGCCGCGGATGGCCCCACCGCCGGCTTGGCGCGACAGGTGGGTCCAGTAGCGAGTCAAGCGCGGTAGGAGATAGTTGAGCTGGGCCAACTCGACTTGGATCTGAGCCGTGTGGGTGCGAGCGTGGCGCGCGAAAATGTCCAAGATCACGGCACTGCGGTCGATAATGCGGCGCTTGGTGACGCCCTCCAAGTTGCGCATCTGGGCTGGCGAGAGGTCGTTGTCAAAGACGATCACGTCGGCTTGGCACTGGGCCGCAAGCTGCTTGAGGGAGGCGGCCTTGCCCTTGCCGACGTAGTAGGTCGGATCGATGCGGTCGCGCCCTTGGATCTGGCGCGCGGCTTCGACGAGGCCAGCCGTGGCGGTTAAGCGACCGAGCTCGTCGAGGGAGTGTTCAGCTTCCCAAGCTGGCATCGTGGGCAGGGCGACGCCGACGAGGATGGCGCGTTCTTGTTGCAGCGTGTGATTTACTTCCATTCGGCCTTCTTTGGATTTGGTGGTGCGGCGCATCAAACACAAATAGAATGCATCACTTTGTCAACACCGCAAGGGCAAGTTGACGCCTCCAATACACGGGATGAGCTGTTGCGATAAAATAGTCGCCTTGGGATAAATCATCGCCAATTTTGTCGTCCCTGTGGGCAAACGGGGTGCAGCGGTGTGTTTCTAACTCGTCGTTTAACATTGACTTTTTGATAAATTAAACCTATGGTAGTAGCCTTGTTTTGCAAACGATTGCTTTATATCGAAATACGGGCCACCTCCTAGCTCCTGCTCTGCCTTTGCATCTAGTCTATTCGCATTCCCAGTAACATAGCCTACCCATTTAGCCCTGTGGACTTGCCGATGAGTCTGCGGGGCACAGTCGTCTCTACGTCTTGGGGAAGCGGTGCTGATCATGGCCCGAATTTTTATTGCCGTCTGTCAGAGGAGAAAGAGGACTGACTATGGGCAAACACTGCGGCGGAAATGCTAACGAGGACCTGTTGCGAGACCTGCGGCTCGCAGTTTGGCGGCACAAAGAACCAGAGGGCGAGTTCATGATCTTAGCCCAGATCCGTCAGACCTTGGACCACGCCGGGGTCGCTTACGACGGTTGCCGGTTGTACCGAGTGCAAGCTGACAACGGCGAGTGCACGATGCGCGTCCATCCCTTGACAGCCGACGGGCATTGGTCCCCGCTAACCGAAGGACAGCAGTGGGTGCTGAGAGCGTGGAAATCAGCCGTGACCTGCTATCGAGCGCCGAGCCGCCACGGCGAAGGCGCTTGGCTAGCCCAACAGATGCGTTACAATATCAAAGCCATACTCGAAACGACCTTTGATCAAGGCGTCCTAGCCGTTTATCGCAAAGAATCCATTGCCTGTAGCGACGCAGACGTCGGCTTGTTCAAGGGCTTGGGCGAGGTCCTTAGCGGGCTATACTACCGACAAGAAGACCTAGCGCAGTTGCAGGCGAAAAAAGCCCAGCTACGCCAAGCGCAGAAATTGCAGGTGATGGGACAATTGACGACCGAGTTCGCCGACGAAATCAACCAACACTTAGAGGTGATCATCGGCGAGACCAGTCTGCTGCGCGAAGGCGACTTAACTCCCACCGTCGGCGAGGGCGTACAAGCTGTGTACGAGGCCGGCCTCCAAGCGCGCAGCACCAGCGAGCGGCTGTTAGGATATGCGCGCCAGCAGAAGACACAGAAGGAATGGATCAACTTCACCCGCCTCGTGCAGGAAACCGTCCGGCTGATGCGTCGGACGCTTCTACAAGACCAGATCAAAATCGTCGAGGCCCTAGCCCCGAACCTGCCCTATATCAAGGCTCATGCTGGCCAGCTCCAACAGATCGTCCTCAACCTCATCCAAAATAGCTGCGACGCCATAAAACAAGTGCGAGATGCAGGGCAAATCGCGCTGCGGTTATCGGCCCGCCAAGGCTGGATTGTGCTGGAGATCGAAGACAATGGGCCGGGCATTCCCGAGGAAATTCGGGCCGACATTTTTGCGCCGTTCTTCACCACCAAGGCGTCGAGCCAGCACAGCGGATTGGGGTTGAGCGTATGCGCAGGCATTGTCTGCGACCACCACGGCCGCCTATTCGTCGCAGACTGCGCCCAAGGGGCCTGTGTGGTCTTGGAACTGCCCATTGATCCGCACGCCGCGTTAGTGGATAACTGACCTTGTTGCAACAGACGCGCTCCTATATGTTCAAGCTCGCAGCGCACAACGCGGGAGATGAAGCGCATGGTCATCGTACTAATGGGCGTAACGGGCAGCGGTAAGACCACAGTGGGCGAACAGCTCGCTCAACAGCTCGGATGGGCTTATTACGACGCCGACGATTTCCACCCGGAAGCCAACGTGCGCAAAATGGCCAGCGGCACACCGCTTACCGACGAAGACCGCTGGCCTTGGCTGGAGACCTTATCTGTATCTATTGATCAGTGGCTACAAGCCGAGCAAGGCGCGATACTCGGCTGCTCCGCGCTCAAGCAGAGCTACCGCGACATCTTGGTCAGCGGGCGGCCCGGCGTGCAGATCGTCCATCTCAAAGGCCCCAAGGCACTCATCGCCCAGCGGCTTGAAACGCGGCAGCACCGCTACATGCCGACCAGCCTACTCGACAGCCAGTTTGCAACCCTCGAAGAGCCGCGCGACGCGCTGAGCGTAGATATCGGCCCTTCGCCCGCCGCCATTGCCGCGACCATCCGCACGGCCTTACAGCTCTGATTCGATAGTTGCCCAAAGAAGGGTAGGGTATCGTCCTTTTACTTCGGTCTATTCGCCCCGCAGGATTCCCGCACGACCAAAGGCGTTTCCAAGGCTATTTGCCGAGGCGTCTCTTGCCCCTCAAGCTGTTCCAGCATCAGCTCCATCGCCGCCTCGGCAATCCCCTCGTAGGGAACTGACAGGGTCGTCAGTGCCGGCGCCATATAAGCCCCCACTTCGATATTGCCGTACCCCACCACGGCCACATCCTCGGGAACGCGCAGCCCTGACTCCCGCAGCCCGTGACAAACGCCTATCGCCGTATAATCGCTCCGGCACACAAGGGCCGTAAACCGGTCGCCAAGCTTTTTGCCCACTTGATACGCCGGTTCTAAGAAAGCGGTTTTACCACGTATGCATTGCGGGGTCAGGCCGTGCTTTTGCATCGCCAGCAAATACCCCTTGCTCTTGTCTGAACCCAAGTTGTTCGTATTCCAGGGCGTTCCGATAAACCCGATCCGCTCATGCCCCAACCGGATCAAATGCTCTGTAGCCTCGCAAAAACTCATTGTTATATCAGTCAGCACGACCCCACTCAGATTTGGAACCGGGGTGTGAAGAGTTACCACCGGCGCTAGTTCCTCCGCAGCATGCAAGATTTTGATCGCTAGCTCCTCTCCTATGACGCCTCGCGTATCAATAAAGAGTCCGTCTACGCCTCGGGAAAGCAACTTCTTGATATCCTTTATCTGGGCGTCCTTTGTCCGAGGAAACCCTTCGGGCATGCCCATCACAATCTCATAATCATGCCGTTTAGCCGTCTCCATAATACGAAGGGCCTGATTTCCGAACGTCTCATAAGAAATATGGAAGGCTAGCAGACCTAGGGTATTTGTCTTCCCCGTCACAAACCCCAACGCCAGCAAATTGGGAGTGTAGTCCAACTCGTCAACTTTTTGCAGCACCCGTTTTCGGGTCTTCTCCGTCACCAAGGCCGACACCTTCTTATCCTTGGATAGGGCCCGAGAGATGGTTGCAATCGAAAGCCCCAACTCCCGTGCAACATCTTTGATGGTAGCTCGCTTTTTTTTCATTGATGTACGTTCGGGTTAAGGGTCCTCTAATTTAGACGGAGGAAAGTAGCGTCATCCCAAGTACACAAACAAGTACACTGCCAAGAAAATCGTCACCAACAACACGCTGCTACTGATAGGCCACGCCCGCGCAAAAACGCCGGTCGGGCCGTGGTACTGGCGCACCTGATCTATTAGAGCGAAGACCTGTCGCTTGCTCCAGGCGATCAGTCCATCCCATAGCGGCGCACCCACCTGCACGCACAACCGCGCTGCGCTTGGCAGCAGTTTTCGGTAGGTCCAGTCCACGTCGATATTGGCCGAGCGTAGCTCCGGCGGGTAGATGCCCGTCAACTTGAGCGCGACAAAGGCCAGTGCCGAAAAGAATAACAACTGAAGCTGTAAAACGATGTGGGTCGCATCGTACGGCTCGTAGGCAACCGGGTAGGGCAGGAGCCGGTACAGATAGTGTGGGAACGAGCCAATGCCAATGCACAGCGCCGCCCCAATCCCCATCGCCACGAGCATGTTGCGCGGTGCTTCGCGGCAGCGGATTCCCGCGTCGTGGGCGAAGAAGGCAAAGAAGGGAATTTTGATGCCGGCGTGATGGAAGACGCCAGCCGAGGCAAACAGCAACAGCAGCCATACCACGAGATGTCCCTCGTTGGCTGCGGCCTGCATGACCATTGACTTACTAACAAAGCCGCTAAAGAGCGGGAAGGCCGAAATCGACGCGGCCCCGATCATGCAGAAGCCGCAAGTCCAAGGCATGGATTTGTACAGACCCCCGAGATCCGAACCGTTGATCCTGCCGGTGCGGTAGAGCACAGCGCCCATCGACATAAAAAGCAGGCCCTTGAAGAGCACGTCGTTAAAGGCGTGGGCAACCGCGCCGTTGACGCCCATACCCGGCCCCAAGCCGACGCCTACTACCATAAAGCCGATCTGGTTGATCATGCTGTAGCCCAACACACGGCGCAGATCGTTTTCAATAACCGCATAGAAGATGGGGAACATCGCCATAGCTGCGCCGATGTAGAGCAGGCATTCGGTGCCGGCAAAACTGCGCGCCAACACATAGACCGCAGTCTTGGTGGTAAAGGAGCTTAAAAAAACCGCGCCGGTGGGCGTGGACTCTGGATAGGCATCCACCAGCCACGAATGCAAGAATGGAAAGGCGCATTTAATGCCAACGCCGAGGAAAATCAGCCGCGTGGCCCAGCTATCGATGCCCAGATGCCCCAGCGCCAGCGAGCCGGTCTGCTGGTAGTGCCACGCCGTGCCGACCAAGAGCAGCAGGCCGGAGCTGATGTGGATCAGCAGGTAGCGCGTGCCCGCGGCGATGGCCCTTGCGCTCTGGGTAGCCCAGATCTGAAAGACCGAGCTAATCGCCAACAGCTCCCAGAAGATGAAGAGCACAATGAGATCGCCGGCAAAGACCGCGCCCACGGCCGCGCCCGCGTACAGGAAGCCGGTCGCCTGTTGCAGCCGGTCGCGCAGGTGCAGCGAAAAGAGCGCGGCGAGGAAGGCGGCCACGTGGAAGAGATAGCCAAAGAGCAGGCTGAGTTGGTCAACTCGCACCCAGTGCAGCTCGTACCCGGCTAGGGAACCGACTTGGCCGTCGCTTATCTGGTAGCCGAGGAGATTGTAGAATCCGGCCAATGGCAAGAGGAGCAACACCACCCGCCGCACGGCTAGCGGCAAGACGGGTAACAGCAGCCCACCTAACAACAAGAAGGCCGCCGGGTGAAAACTAGTCATAGTAATCCTCGCGGCGCATCAGCACCTTGCGCATCTGCGTGGCCGTCAAAACCAACAACACGCAAGCGACAAACCCGTATATCGCGTAAAAGCCGAACCATCCTTCAACCGGGAAGACACCTTCGGCAAAGTTCAAGTGCCGATGGAAGAGCAGGTCCGCACCCAAGAGCAAGACGCAGAGAGCGAAGAAGACCCGTATCAAGCGGTGGACGTTCCGCGGCTGGTCGAATAGATGTTTTTTCTCTGAGTTCATAACCTTATCCTCCGATCTGGCGGCAGAGGTCGAGGAGCGGGTCGGGGTAGAGGAAGAGCACCAGCCCGCCCAGCGCTGTGCAAATCAGCGGCAGGACGCAGGCCAGCGGGGCTTCCTGTAGGCCACTTTCTTCATCGGGTGCTGCGTAGAAGAAGGCGTTGACCGCGACTGGCAATAGATAGGCGATGTTGAGCAGTGAGCTTACCAAGAGTACGCCAATGGCCACGTACTGTTCTGCGTCCAACCCGGCGAGGATGAGATACCACTTGCTCCAAGCGCCTCCCAGCGGCGGCAAGCCGATGATGCTCAGCGAGCCGACGAGAAAAGCCCCCATCGTCCACGGCATTTGCCGGCCAATTCCTTTCATCTCGCTGATCTCGGTCTTGTGCAGGGCAACCGCGATGGCCCCCGCGCAGAAGAAGAGGGTGATCTTGCCGAAGGCGTGCATGGCGATGTGCAGGCTGCCGCCGAGGATGCCCCAACTATTGGCTAGGGCTGCGCCGAGCACGATATAGGAGAGCTGACTGACGGTGGAATACGCCAAGCGGGCCTTGAGGTTGTCCTTGGTCATGGCCACCAGCGAGCCAATGAGAATGGTGGCGCAGGCCGCGTAGGCCAAATAAGTGCCCAAGCCCGTGTCGGCGAGCAGGTCGATGCCGAAGATATAGACGACCACCTTGAGGATAGTGAAGACGCCCGCCTTGACCACGGCCACTGCGTGTAACAGGGCGCTGACCGGTGCCGGAGCCACCATAGCGGCAGGAAGCCAGCGGTGGAAGGGCATCAGCGCGGCTTTGCCGGTGCCGAAGGCATAAAGAAAAAGCAGGACGCCGATGGTCCATGTCGGGGCCTTGCCAGCGAGGATGCCACCGGAAACAAAGTCAAGAGTCCCGGCGATGTAGTAAGTGGCGACCAAGCCTGTGAGCAGGAAACCGATCGAGGTCGCAAGCAGTACCCCCATATAGACGCGGCCCCCCGCTTTAGCCTCCCCACTGCGGTGGTGGGTGACCAGCGGATAGGTCGAAAGCGTCAGTGCCTCATAGCAGAAAAACAGCGTCAGCATGTTGCCGGCAAATGCCGCGCCCAAGGCAGCGGCGATCGCCAAGGCGAAGAAGGCAAAGAAGCGGGTCTGGTTTTCCTCGTGATGGCCCCGCATGTAGCCGATGGAGTACACCGAGGTCGCCATCCACAACCCAGCGGCGATCAGCGCAAAGAGCGCACCGAGCGGTTCGACTTCAAAGGCTAGGGACAGACCCGGAAAGACCTCCACCAGATGTACCGCCGGTCGGTCACCTGCGGCGACTTTGGGCACCAAGGTGCAGACCACAGCAAACGTACCTAAAGCGGCGAGTAAGGTCGCAGTCTCGCGCAAATTGGGACGGCGGCCCAAAAGGGCGATCAATGGCGCAACGCCCAAAGGCAGGAGCACAGCCGCAACGATGGCGGTAGAAGTACTCATGGAGCAACACCTAAGAGCCAATGCGCTGCCTTACGAGCGACCCCAGCCGTCAACGAGGTCTGTACCCCAAAGCCAATGGTAAGCGCGATGAGCAGCCATACGGGGATCTGCATCGAGAGGGTGGCTTCGGCGACAGGCTCGGCATCTTCGGGCACCGGGCGGAAATAGGCGATTTCGACAAAGCGCCAGATATAGACCAGCGCCAGCAGCGAACTGACCACCACCAGCGCGGCCACCGGCCACCAACCGCGCTCCAGCGCGCCCAAGATCAAGTACCACTTGCTGATAAAGCCCACGGTAAACGGCACGCCGATTAGTCCTAAACCCGCGAGGACAAAGGCGCACGAAGTCAGCGGCAGGCGCTTGCCCAACCCACTGAGGTCGTCCAATTGCAGGGAATTGATGCGGAGGAAGATGCAGCCAGCCACTAGGAAGAGCGCCGCCTTCATCAGCGCGTGATTGAACAGGTGGACGATGCCGGCCGTCAGCCCAGTGGCCGAGCCCAAGCTAACGCCGAGCATCACATAGCCGATCTGCGCCACGCTCGAATAGGCCAAAAGCCGCTTGAGATCAGTCTGGTATATGGCCACGGCCGAGGCGATGAAAATGCCCAAGAGCACCAGCGGCAAAAGCAGAACATCGAGGTGCATGGTGCTAAAGGCAAAGTCTGCGCCAAAAATCGTGAAGACAAAGCGCAGGAAGGCGTACGCCGCGATCTTGGTCGAAGTCGCCGCGATAAAGGCGGTAACGGCCGAAGGCGCATAGGTGTAGGCGTTGGGCAACCAGATATGCAGCGGAAAAAGCGCCATCTTGAGCGTGAATCCAACGCTTATAAAGGCAAAGGCCACGTGGATAGTGCGGGTGTCGGCGACGGATTTGATGCGGATGGCTAGATCGGCCATGTTGAGCGTGCCGGTCATGGCGTACATCAGGCCAATGCCGATCAGGATAAAGGTCGCGCCAATCGTCCCCAAGATCAGGTAGTTATACGTCGCCATAAGGGCGCGGCGATCCCGACCGAGGCTAATCAGCCCATACGCCGAAAGCGACGAGATCTCCATAAACACGAAGACGTTAAAGGCGTCGCCGGTAATGGCAATGCCCAACAAACCAGCGAGACAAAGCAGAAAAATCGCGCAGAAATACGGGCGGCGCTCTGCCTCGACTTCGCGCGCCGCACTCGCCGGTGCGTAGGTCAGCACCACGGCACCGATTAGCGCCACCAGTAGAATCAAATACGCATTGAGGACATCTACCCGGAACTCGATGCCCCAAGGTGGACTCCAGCCGCCCAGAGCATAGGAGATGGGACCGTAGGAGAGGACTTGCTGCAACAGTAGTACGGCCAGCGCCAGCGTGCCCCAGCCGACGGCCACGACGAACGGCCATAGTAAGTACCGCGGACGCAGCAATAGGCAGAGCGGTGCAGCGACCAGCGGCAAGACGATCTGCAGGGCGGGTAGATGAGCGGCGATCACGACCCCTCTTCCCGGCGTTGGATTTCGTCTTCTTCGATGGTTCCGTAGGCCGCGCGGATGCGCACTACCAACGCCAATCCTACAGCGGTAGTGGCGATACCGACGACAATGGCGGTGAGAATGAGGACGTGGGGCAGCGGGTTGGAGTACGTGGTCACGCCTTCGGCGAGGATGGGCGCGGTCCCGCCCTCGACTTTGCCCATGCTAATGTAGAGCAAAAAAACCGAGGTCTGGAAGATGTTGAGGCCGACCAGCTTTCGGATCAGATTGCCGCGGGCAATAACGTTGTAGAAACCAGCCATCATTAAGAAAATGACGATCCAGTAGTTGTACAGACCGAGGAACGAACTCATGGCCGCTCCCGGCTGGCGAAGTGGCAGAAGATGCTGATTACGACCGCGGCCACGGTAATGCCAACCCCTAGCTCAATCAGCAAAATGCCATAGTGCTCGCCGTAGGTGGGATCGCTGGCCAGCACCTTGTATTCGAGGAAGTTGCCCCCGGCTAACAGGCAGGCCAAGCCCGTGCCGATGTAGAGCAAGAGCCCCAAGGCAAAAAAGACTTGGACGCGGCCAGCAGGGGCCACCCGGCGCGCCTCCTCGACCCCGTAGATCAGGGCGTACAGAATAAAGGCCGCGGCAAAGATTACACCCGCCTGAAAACCGCCACCTGGACCAAAGTCGCCGTGGAACTGCACATAGAGCCCAAAGAGCAGAATCAGCGGGATGAAGAACTTGGAGGCGACGCGGAGAATCATCGCGTGTCGCATTGCTTGGTCGGCGGCCGCATCCAGTCTAGTGCCGCTGCCGCGCAACAGCAACAACACTGCTAGTCCAGCGGTAAAGATCACCGTCACCTCGCCCAAGGTATCGTAGCCTCGGTAGCTGGCCAGCACGGAAGTGACCATGTTGGGAATGCCAATTTCTTCGGGAGACTCGGTAATGTAGCGGGGGGCCACGTGCTGGTGGACCGGAGCGTTGGGATCGCCCAAGTGCGGCATATCCAGCGTACCGTAGATGAGCGCACCGCCGGTCAGGAGGCAGACGCAGAGGCCGCTCCAAGAGTGCTGGTGTCGGGTCTTTTCTCTAGGCCCGGTCAAGGTGAGCGCTGCCAAGAAGAGGACCGTTGCCAAGCCGGCACCCACGGCCGCTTCGGTGAAAGCCACATCGACTGCGTCGAGCGAGGTAAAGATACAGGCTGAAAGCAGGCTGAAGATGCCGGTGAGCACTACCGCAGCAAAAAGGTCCCGCACTTGGATAATGGCCACGGCGATGATGGCGAGGAACGTCATCAACACGACGTCGATGTCAATTAGTGCAGTCACTGTTCTTCCCCAGTGCCTTGAGGCTCAAGCCCACTGTGCCGCGCCGCGCGAGCGATGGCGTGGGTGGCGACGGGGCTGGCCAGCAGCAAGAAGAGCCCGATCATCACCAGCTTGACTGTTGCCAGCGACAGACCGCTCTGGAACATAAGTCCCAAGAGGATCAACCCTGCGCCCAGCGTATCAGTGACACCGCCGCCGTGCATGCGGCTGTAGAAGTCGGGCAGCCGCAGGAGACCCAAACCGCCGACGAAGCAAAAGCCGGCCCCCAACAGCAGGCAGACCCAGCTAGCATAGTAGAGCAGAGCTTCCATCAGGCTTGGGCCTCCTCCTCGCCAACGGTCGAGACGTATTTGAGGATGGCGATGGTGCCGATGAAGTTGATTAGCGCATAGACCAGCCCCAAGTCGAGAAAATCGGGCCGACCGGCCAAAAAGCCAATGACCGATAACAGCAACACAGTCTTGGTCCCGAACATATTGACGGCGAGCACGCGATCGTACACGGTGGGGCCTTTTAGGGCGCGCACTAAGGCCAGCAGCATAGTGGCTAACACCCCTACCATTGCAGCAGCGAACACTAGCGCTCCCCCTCCATGTCGGTTACGCGGCGGTCCATGTCCCCAGAGCGCACCTCCTCGGCGGATTCGCGGGTCAAGGCGTGGACATCGATGGTGCCCTCGTCGGTCTCAACGGCGACCGTGCCCGGCGTCAGGGTGATGGAGTTGGCGTAAATGACTTGCCCCAAGTGGGTCTTTTGGCTTGCCTCGACTCGGATTACGCGGGGTGCCATCGGCAGCCGAGGATGCAAGATCCGCCGCACGACATCGATATTGGCTTTGGTTACCGCCCAGAGGAACCAGGGCATATAGCGCATCATGCCGATAACTAGGTGGATGGGATGCCCTTCGGGATCGACGATCTTCATGCGGCGGCAGACAGTGACTACCACGAGGCATGAGAGTACGCCCAAGCCCAAGAGCAGACCCGTGTAAATGCCCGACAAAAGCAGCCAGATCAAAAACAACAGGACGAAAAGACTAAGCGTTCTGCGTGGCGAGTTTGGCAAAGTAAGCCTCAATTCTCCTTGTAACAAACGGACATAATTTCTGCATTTGCAGGTTTGAATGCAAACTGCTTTGGCGGCGACCAGCAGCCGATTTCAGAGGCGTTTATCGCCCTGATCCACTCAGCGATCGACGACCCAGTACGTCGTTCTGGTTTCTTTTGAACCTGCGTACGGTTGGCCGTCGTGGGTGCCAAAAAGCTGCCAGCGGCTAAATCCTGCTAGGCGCAGCAAGATCTGAAATTCTTCTTTGTAGATCCACCGCGCTGTCATGGGTACTACCGCTGTTTCTCCTTCGCAGGCAAAAAACCACTGGTAGTGCTCAGTCTGCTCGCCCAGATCGACGGTCTTTTTGAACCAAACGCTGATTCGGCGGCCTGTTTCGGGGTGGGAGAATTCGCCGAATTCCTCCAGCGACGGGGACGGACTGACGTGAGCCAGCAGATCGTCGGCAAGCGACGGGATGTAGAAGTTCATTAGTAGCCGCCCGCTAGGCCCCAGATGGGCGCGGATGCGTTCGAGACAGGCGATTTGGGCTGCTTGGCTGGGCAAGAGCATGAACGAGCTGGCCGGAATTAGGATGGCCGCAAAGGACTGGTCGTAGCAGAAGTCAACCATGTCCTGACAGCAGACGCGGCAGTCGATATCGTCCAGCCCCAGGGCCGCTGCCTTGCGCCGCAAAACGGCCAGCATCCCTGCGGCGCAATCGAAACCCCTGATGTCAACTCCCTAGCGCAAAAGGCGGAGCAGAATCGAACCAGTGCCGCAAGCCACTTCGAGGACCGGACCCGTCTCTCCGGCGAGTTGCATGCTGTAGAATTGGAACTCGCGCTCGTGCGTCTGCTGCCTGTCGCCCCGCTCGTTCCACTGGTCGTATATCAGCGGCCACCAGGAATTGTCGTAATTCGCGTCAGTCACAAGTGCAGGCCCTTCATTTGGGTGCGGCCCGGTCGGCTGCTTGCCCCATCGTCTGGCAAGAGGCAATTTCTTGCTTTGCGTACCAACCGCCAGCGCACATTCAATAATAGGGATGATAGGCAGCAATACCAGCAAAGGGAAACATATCATGGACGCTCAACAGCAGTACCTCTTCGACTTGCAGGGCTACATCGTACTAAAGGGCGTCGTGCCCGCAGCAGTGGTCGCCGCCTGCAATCAGGTTCTGGACCGCTTCGAGACCATGGACGAGGCCGACTATCCACCGCCGCTGTGTTTGGGCGACCAACGCACGCAACAGAACCTCTATATTTCAAACATTCTCGAAGGAGACGAAGTCTTCCGCGCATTGATCGATATTCCCGCGGTCCTAGACGTCGTCGCCACAGTCACCGGGGGGGCCGTACCGACTCAACCACACCTATACAATCTATCGCTGGGGCGGCGGCTACACTGGCCTGCACATGCACGGCACGCCCATCATTCCCAAGTGTCAGTATCACTGCCGCAACGGACAGATGGTCTCGACCCTGACCAAGGCGGTCTTTCCCCTACTCGACTGCGCCGAGGAAGACGGCTGTTTCGCAGTGATCCCCGGCGCTCACAAAAGCAACTTCCCTAGACCTTGGGGTCCTCACCCAGACGAAAATCCGGCGCTACAAGCAGTGCCAGCCGCCGCCGGGGACGCCATCATCTTTACCGAGGCGTTGACCCACGGCTCGGTAGTCAATACTTCCGGTCGCCCCCGCCGGACCCTATATTATTGCTACAGGTGCGAGCTTTAAGCCGCATATACCGAGTGGGGTAAAACCCTGGCCCAGTGTGCAGGGCTATCACCAGCCTCACCTGCGATGCCAGTAATGACATGGTGGGAAGCTGAGGTGAAACGCCTAACGAGTAAACAAACCCATAATATACTCAAGGCAAGGTGAAAGTGGGCATGGAGAACATAAGGTGAATCTACGTCGAGGCGTCGTAAGATGAAACACCGAAACATGGGTTGATACGGTGGACGAGTGAAAAGTGAAAAGTGGCTCCATTATACCACTGTGATTGGGATCACCTGTAGGCTCCTGATAGCACACCACAAACTCCGGCGTATAGTAGGCTCCTAAATCCGCTGCATCTCGAATATGTGGAAAAGCGAAACCCCAATGAGGTCTGTTGAAACGGCCCAACAGTAACCCAACCGCAAGGGACGGCTAAATCCTCAGTGGGCACAGGAACGACAAGAAGCGAAGGCCAGCCGCCGAAAGGCAAGGGGAAACAGGGGAACTTGAAACCTCTAAGAAATATCTGCTCTTGAGACAAGACAACATGTCGCCTGATTTGAAAGGGACATGGCCCTCTGATGGCTATTTCGGAGATAAACAAAAGAGGGCCGTTTCCGGCCCTCAAATGGCTATTTCTTCTTCTTATTTATGAACTCAATGACCACTGGGATAGCAACCAGCGCGACCTTGAGACCGAGCTTAATGGCTTCCATTAAAGCTCACCTCCTTTCTCTTGTGGCTAAAGGGTGGAAGGAATGCGAGGGCAAAACCCACGCCTAAGTTATTCCCAACTCCCTCAAAGAACACGAAAGAAAGAGGCATGAAGAAAAAATAGCACCGCCTACGGTAACGAATACCATAAGCGGAGTCAAGTCTTGAAAACAAGAAATTTTCGACAGAGAAGAAGCCAACCTCATAACCCGCTGGATAGGGTAATACCCAACCTGAAAGGGTGCTGACATGTCGTGGTGGACTGCCTAAATGGTGCTGACACCAAAACTCTAAACATGGAGGGAAACCGAAGTGCTGGAAACAGTGAGGAGACCTCTAAGACTGCGGCACTGGAACGATATTGACTGGTATCGAACCAAGAAAGCAGTAAGAGATTTGCGACAGCAGATATTCAGGGCAACTCAAGAAGGTGATTACAAGAAATTGAAATCCCTTCAACGCCTAATGTTGAGAAGTAGGGCAAACGCGGAAATTAGCGTCCGCCAAGCTACGCAGATCAACAAAGGGCACAAAACGCCTGGTGTGGATGGACAGGTGGCAACAACACCGGACGAGCGAACTGAGCTAATCAAGGAATTACTTCTTGCTAACTATGGTAAGCCGAAGCCGGTGAAACGTGTGTATATCCCAAAAGCCAAAGGCAAACGCCGCCCCTTGGGGATACCAACCATACTTGACCGCTGCCGACAAGGCATGGTCAGAAATGCGCTGGAACCCCAATGGGAGGCAAAGTTTGAACCATGTTCATACGGGTTTAGACCGGGCCGAAGTTGCCAAGATGCTATTGGGAGAATCTTCCGTGTCGCTCTACCACAGGGAAAGAAAAAGTGGATACTCGACGCGGATATAAAGGGAGCTTTCGACAATGTAAGCCACGCTAAACTGATAGAATTACTGGCACACTTTCCAGCCAGAAAAGAAGTCAGAAAATGGCTAAAAGCAGGAGTATTGGAAGAAGGTCTCTTCAGTAATACGGACAGAGGCACACCACAAGGTGGGGTCATAAGTCCACTACTGGCTAATATCGCCCTTCATGGGATGGAAAGCATACTTGGTGTAACTTACAGACGTATGAGTGGATACACCAAGACCAGCAGTAAACGGGTCATTATCCGGTATGCTGATGACTTTGTGGTCTTTACAGAAAAACGTGAAGATGCAGAAACGTGTCAGACTATACTGAATGATTGGCTTGGGGAAAGAGGACTGGAAATCTCAACAGAGAAAACCAGCATCCGACACATCCGCAAAGGCTTCGACTTCTTGGGTTTTAATATCCGGGAATACACGGAACGAGGAGCGGACAAGCCCATACTGCTGATAAAGCCCAGTAAAGAATCGGTGGCATCCTTCCGTAAGAGATTACGAGAAGAATGGAAGATGTTGAACGGCAAGACAATAGCTCAAGTCGTAAGACACTTAAACCCGATTTTACGGGGTTGGGGTAACTATTACCGCAGTGTGGCATCCGGCAAAACCTTTGGATCACTGCAAACTCAACAGGTGCAGAGAATCAGAAAATGGTGGATGCGAACACACCCTAAGAAAAGCTGGGAATGGGTCAAGGAGAAATATGGTTGGTATAACCACGATGGCCAATTCAGATTTGGAGATCGTGAAACAGGTCAATACCTAATATCGTTCTGTATAGACCTACCAATCAAAAGACATGTCTTAGTCAAACATGGCGCTTCTCCCGACAATCCCACAGAAAAGGCATATTGGCAAAAGCGACAGAAACACAAATACGAAACTCTCCCAACGATGAGACACAAGAGACTGGCTAAACGCCAGAAAGGCTTGTGCCCCATCTGCAAGGATTCGTTATTCGGAGATGAAGGCTTGGAAATACATCACCAAATACCGAAAACTGAAGGGGGAACAGACGATTTGCGGAACCTCTCGCTGACACACATTTATTGCCACAAGCAGATACACAAGGCTAAGAGTTAGCTTTGCAGACTGCTTGAGCCGTGTGCGGTGAAAGTCGCACGCACGGTTCTGAGGGGGGCGGGGGCTGGCGACAGCCTCCGCCTACCCGACCACAGGATACATGCCCGACTGGGGCGGACAGCACCTGCGCTTCAGCAACGAAATCTACGAGGCATTGCCCGAGCAACAGCGAGAAATACTCAGGCTAAAATGACGGAGAAATGTCCATGCTGACTCAAGAACAAATCGCCAGCTACCACGAAAAAGGCTACCTCGGCGTCGAGGGAGTATTGACCCCCGGAGAAGTAGAGGCGCTGCGGCAGACCACCGAAGAGTTCGTCGAGCAGTCGCGCGCCGCGACCGAAAGCGACGCCGTATTCGACTTGGAGCCGGGACACGCGCCCGACAACCCCAAGCTACGACGGCTCAAAAGCCCGGTCGCCCAGCACGAAATCTACCGCAGCACGCTGCACCACGAGCGGATTCTGGACATCGTCGCCGAGCTAATCGGCCCGCGCATCCGCACCAACGGCGATAAGCTCAACATGAAATCCGGCGAGTTCGGCAGCCCAGTGGAGTGGCATCAGGACTGGGCTTTTTATCCACATACCAACGACGACCTCCTCGCCGTGGGCGTGTGCATCGACGACATGAGCGAGACCAACGGCTGCTTGCTCGTCATCCCCGGGTCGCACAAGGGACCGATCTACAACCACCACCTCGACGGCCATTTCGCTGGTGCGGTGACCACAGCGGATTTCGATGACTCCGCAGCCGAAAAGATCGAGCTAGCAGCCGGCGGCATCTCCCTCCACCACGTCCGCGCCCTGCACGGCTCCCTGCCCAACACCTCGCCCCATCCGCGTCGGCTCCTGCTCTTGCAGTATTGCGCTGGCGACTCTTGGCCCTTGGTGCCAGCGCCGGATTGGGAGGGCTATTGCCGGACCTTCGTGCGCGGCGAGCCAAGCCGCCACATCCGCGTCGCCGACGTGCCCGTGAGCATGCCGATGCCCGGCGCCAAGGTCGGCGGTTCCATCTACGCTACTCAGACCGTATTGCGCCACTCGACCTTCGGATCGGCGAAAGCTGCGCAGCCCACCTAGCGCTGCGCCCATGAACCTGCAACACCTGCGCTACTTCCTCGCCGTGGCGCGCACGGGCGGCTTTACCCAAGCAGCGCGCCAGATGAACGTAACCCAGCCGACGGTTTCCAGCGCGGTTCTGGAGTTGGAGAAGAGCATGGGAGTCCAGCTCTTCAACCGCGACAATCGGCACGTGGCCCTGACGACCGAGGGCCGCCTGCTGCTGAGCTATGCCGTCCAAGTCGAGGACTTGCTGGAGGAGGCGAGCGAGCGGTTGCAGCGGAGTGACTTGGAGCCGGGGGGCGGCTTTCAGTTCGGGGCAGTAGATGCGGCCGTCATCTATCTCCTGCCGGAAATTCTCAAAGAGTACATGCGCCGCTATCCAGGCGTCGCGCTCAAGACCCAAGTAGCTCCTTCGCGCTACCTCATCGACGACCTGCTAATGCAGCGCTCTGAATTCGCGCTGATCCACTTGCCCTATACCCATCCCAAAATCGACGCTGTGCCGATTTACCGCGACGACATGCCCTTGGTCGTCGGGCCAGCGCATCGCTTTGCCCAGTACGAGTCCGTCGCCCTCGCCGAAGTGGTAGAAGAGCCTCTGATCCTCTTTCACGCCGACTCGGTCTCGCGCAAGGTAGTGGATGAGAAGTTCGCCGAAGCCGGCCTAGCGCCGGGCGCAGTGATGGAACTGCGCAGCCCAGAGGCCATGCGCAAGTTGGTGGAGGCCGGGGTGGGCATCTCGTTTTTGCCGCGACTGACCATCCGCGACTCGCTGGCCAGCGGCGCGCTCAAAACAGTAGAAGTGCGCGGCGTGGCCTTTGAGCGCGAAATCGGCGTGGCCTGGCGGCGTGGCCGCTACTTTGGCCAAGCCGTGCGGCTCCTGCTCGAAGCCGTATTTGCCGCCTACGGCGGGCAGGACGAGTGGCTGCAAAAGATCGCTCCGAAGAGCTAAGCCCCCCGCGATATTGCCACGATTCGCGCCAGCGGCGTTCTTATTTTTAACCCATTTTTGACCCAAAACTGAGAGTGAACATTATGATCGACCCAAAGGCCGTGCGCACTGATCCCGACGCCATGCGCGAGGCAATACGGGTGCGCAAGGTTGACCCGGCCAAAGCCAATGTGGATCGCTGGTTGGCCCTCGACGCAGCGCGGCAAAAGCTGCAACGGGACATCGACGCGCTCAATCGAGAGAAAAAGCAACTAGCGCAGCTCGGTCGCAACGACCCGGATGCAGCGCGGGAAAAGGGGCGGGAGTTACGCGAGCGCGGGCGGGTGCTGGAGCACGAGTTGGGAACCGTCGTCGCCGAGTGGCAGGGAATCATGGATTGGTTCCCCAACTGGCCGCATCCCGACATGCCCGCCGGTGCTGGCGAGGAAGACAACATCGAGGAGAATGCCTGGATTCCGGGGCAGGGGTACCTAGCGGCAGATAAGCTGGGGCGCGGGAACACCAGCGCCGAGTACATGCCAAAGCGGCCTCTCCACGCCCAAGACGACGTCTTTGAGCCCCTCCATCACGCCGACCTCGGCGTCAAATTAGGCGGCATCAACACCCTGCAGGGCGGCCAAGTTTCCGGCTCGCGTTTTGCCTATTTGCGCGGTGATGTCGCGCGGATGCAATACGCCCTGAGCCAACTGCTCATCGACGAGCTTTTAGCGCGCGGGTACGAGATGTTCGTGCCGCCGCTCCTAGTGAGAGAGCGCTCGCTGTACGGCACCTCGCATTTCCCCGAAGGCCGCGACCAAGTCTATGCCATCAAGACCGATAACGTAGAAGAAGAGGCCGAACTCTTCCTCGTCGGATCGTCCGAACCGGCCAATTTCAGCTACTTCATGGACCAGACCTTGGACTCGGCCGAGCTGCCCGTCAAGCTCTTCGCCTATACGGCCTGCTTTCGCTCGGAAGCCGGGTCTTGGGGCCAAGACGTCAAGGGCATCAAGCGCATGCACCAATTCGACAAAATCGAAATGAACGCCGTGTGCCTGCCCGATCAGTCTGAAGCCCTGTACGAGGAATTCGGTCAAATCAACGAATGGCTTTTGCAAGAGTTAGCCCTGCCCTACCGGGTCGTCGATAAGTGCCACGGCGACGCCGGCTATCTGGCCAGCCATCGGCAGCGGGACGTGGAAGTGTGGATGTCCGGGACGGGCGAGTTCATGGAGGTAATGACCGACACCAATGCCACCGACTATCAGGCTCGGCGCTTGAACATCCGCTACAAGGGCGCGGCTGGGCGAGGGTTTTGCCACCTAGTCAACGACACAGGTTGTGCGATGGGTCGGTTGCTGATCGCCATTTTGGACAACTACCAACAACCCGACGGCGCAGTACAGGTCCCCGAAGCCCTACAACGGGTCGTGCAGAAAAGCGTCCTGCAACCGAAAGGCGC
The DNA here is from genome assembly GCA_965116675.1 of Candidatus Latescibacterota bacterium. Classification (GTDB taxonomy): domain Bacteria; phylum Latescibacterota; class UBA2968; order UBA8231; family UBA8231. The sequence continues at coordinate 2,192,360 of OZ220721.1, read as the reverse complement.
GTAATGGGCAAGCGACTCGATGGCCGGGCGATTGCGGCCCAAGTGCAAGAAGAGCTGCTGGTGGACATCGCGCGCCTGAAGCAGGAGCACGACTTGGTGCCAGGCTTGGCGGTCGTGCTCGTGGGAGACGACCCGGCCTCGCAGTCTTATGTGCGCGGCAAGGGCCGAGCTTGCGAAGCCCTCGGCATTCACTCAGTGCAAGTAGATCTGCCGGCCAACGCCACAACCGAAGACGTGCTAGCCACCGTCGAGCAACTCAACAACGACGACGCGATCCACGGCATCTTGATACAGCTCCCGCTGCCGGGCCAAGACGAACAACAAGTCCTCAACGCCATTGACCCGAATAAGGATGTCGATGGCTTGCACCCGGTCAATTTGGGCCGCCTCGTGCGGCAGGAGGAATGCTTTTGGCCCTGTACGCCGCACGGGGTCTTGCAGATTCTCAGCCGCAGCGATATCGAGGTAGAAGGCCAGCACGTGGTCGTCGTCGGCCGCAGCACGCTCGTGGGGCGGCCCGTGGCCATCTTGCTGGGGCACAAGGCGGCCGGGGCCAATGCCACGGTGACCCTATGCCACACCGGCACGCGCGACCTAGGGCACTTTACGCGCCAAGCGGACATCCTAGTGGTGGCGGCTGGATTTCCCCGTGGAATCACGGCGGATATGGTCAAAGAGGGAGCAGTGGTAATCGACGTGGGCATCAACCAAGTGGACGACTCGTCGCGCGAACGCGGCTGGCGACTCGTCGGCGACGTGGACTACAAACAGGTGCGCCCAAAGGCCCGCGCGATCACGCCCGTGCCCAACGGAGTCGGGCCGATGACGATCGCGCTGTTGCTCTACAACACTGTGTGGGCGGCCAAGCGGCGGGTGAGATTGGCCGGGCGTGAATATCGCCCATCAATATAGGGCCGTCGCGTTCAGAACATCAATCTGTATGTTCGCGTTCACAGGCAGGACATATCTTACATAGGTGCCGATTTAGGAGATGTGCTACTGCCAGTAGGATGCCTCCTGTTGCATGGAGGGCTACTTCAAAGATTCCTTCAGTAGTAATGTGGGCGGTGGCGATGAACGCTACTGCTACTACGAGGATGAGAAATGCTCTCCAACTTCTGTGATGCCTAATCCCCCAAACGACGCTACCTAATGCGAGCGCAACTGCTCCAATAATGATTAATTCCGCGCGTTCACTTGCGAGGAACCCGAGCCCTAGTAACGGCAGAATTGTTACTAAAAGCGGCATTGCCACGCAGTGGATCGCACACGAAAAAGACAGAAATGCTCCTATGACATCTACTAGTTCTTGATCAAAATAGTTTTTCACTTTTTCCATAGGTCTCCTTGCAAATTGCCCACGGCGCACTTTCTCGGCGTAGGGTCATAGAACTTCTCGTCGAATCAAATGGTTGTGGCTTGATTATCGGCACTCATATATAACTCCTTTATGCCGCTTGGCGCACCGGAACGTCGCGGGGCGCGCGGGCGATCCACTGTTCGGCGAGAAGGAGACCGAGGGCCAAAAGCAGGAATTCTCGCCACAACTCGCGGCCGTGGCGATTGCCCAAGACCGAGAGGCGCAGGTCGTCGCCGGGGTTGAGGAAATGGACTTCTGCATCCGCGAAAACGCTCCGTATGTACTCGGGCACTACGGGCGCGAGTGCGGATTCGCGGGCGTCGAAGTTGACGGCGAACGCATCGACCTCTGCGCCCGCAGCGCGCAATCGCCAGATGCCAGCCTCGCTGACGTGGGGAATTTTCCACAAGTATTGGCCGCCGACAGGCTCTGGTTCTAAGCGCAGGCGCTCGCCCGACGGCGTCTCGGCCTCGACGACCGCTTCCATTGGCACATCGGCCAAGCGGCGATAGACCGTTTCTCCCACCAAGTAAGCAGCATGGCGATCGGGAGGTAGGCTCAACTCGCGCACTAGACGGTGCAGGAGGGGCGCGAACAGCCCGCGTTGGTGCAGGTCGTTCCACGCCGGGTCGATGGGGAACGCTGCCAGCGCGACGCGTCCCTGCTCCTTCCAAGCTAGTGCCATGGCGAGTTGTCCGTCGCTGAAGCGGACCAAAGGCAAAAGGTCGGGTGCGGGGACCATGGCGAAATAGGCGTAGAAACGCGGCTGATCGCTGTCGCTGGCGATGAGGTCGTTGAAAAGTGGGTGGTGCGGCTCGTCCGCGTCTAAGACTTGATAGTTGGCTGTATTGCCGGGTGCGCCGATCCGGTTTTTGAAACGCCCCGGAGTCAGGCCGGGCAAGAGGTCGCGGTTGTAGTAGCCGAGGTCGCTCTGCGGCGCGGGAAAGAGGACTACGCCGCCGCCACTGGCGACGAACTCGTCTAGGGCCGCCTTTTGCGCCGCGCTCAGCCGCGCGAGGTTGCAGAGTACGAGGACGTCTACTCCGGTGAGGGTGCTGACGTCGAGGTTGGCAAAAAGATCGGTGCGGATTTTTACGACCGGATCGGAAAGGGCCGCCGCCCCGAGTGCCCGGCGCACATAGTACGCGTCCTCGGGTTGTTCGCCCAACAACAGCACAGTAATGGCGGTGGGCAAATCGAGCGTGAAATAGCGGCGGTTGTCGAGCGCGAGCGCGTCGTCTGCGAGCGCGATGTGCCCACTTAACCGCTCAGGCCGTCGCGGCGAAAAGCTGAGTGCTACTTGGGTCGTGCCCGGTGCTCCGGGATCCACACTATGGCGGCGCACGCGCTGGCCATCGACAAACAGGTCGAGCGCCGTGCCCGCGCCGCTATGCGCGATGGCGGTTTGCAAGGTGGCTTTGGCGTCGGCAGCGAGCATCCAGCTCGGAGCCGCGACCCGCTCGACGTAAGCATTTGGCCGGGTCTGGGTACGCGGGCTAGCGATATAGATGCGTGCATCGGCAAAGGATGGGACCGAGTCGTCGAGTTGATCCCAGTTGTATTGGGCCAAATCGGTAAAGAGAAAAAGCTCGTGCGCTGCTAGGGCGGACTCTTCGTCGAAGCGTTGGGCTGCTGCGTGCAAGGCCGAGCGCAAGTCGGTCGCCTCTTGTGTCGGCGCGAGTTCGGCAATGCGCTCGGTTAAGTAATCGCGGTCTCCCGCAAAAGGAGCGTAGGGCCGTTGGGCAAAAGGCTGTACTGTCACTTGATCGCGCGGGGGCAAAACGGCCAGCAGGTCGCCGAGCTGGCGCTGGAGTTGGTCAAACAGGGAGCCAGAGGGTCGTTGGTAGCGGGTGCTGTACGACAGGTCCAAGAGCGCGTGAACGGCCACCGGGCGATCTCCGCTTCCCCATCCACCGCCAGCCTGATACGTCGGGCGAGCAAAAGCGCAGACGATGAGCACAATGATGAGCGTGCGCAGCAAGAGGACCAACCACTGGCGCAGTTGGAGCCGCCGCATGCGATTTTGCTGGAGTTGGCGCAGAAAGACAAAGTCGCTGAAAGGATGGGGTTGGGCACGCCCTCGATGCAGCAGGTGGATGGCTAGGGGCAGGGCGGCCGCGACTAGTCCTAAGAGGACCGCGGGATTGAGAAACTGCAAGATGGGGAGGGGGCCGCGCTAGTTCGCGGCGGGAATATCGCGCTCGGCAGCTTCGATGGTGGCGATGATTTCCTCGGCTGAATTCGCGTCGATGAGCTTCTTTTTGAACTCTTCGTTTTTGAGTAAGCGCGAAATCCGCGCCAGTGCCTTGATGTGGGGGCCGGAGATGTTGGTCGGGGAGACTAGCAGGAAGAACACATAGGCTGGCTCGCCATCAAGGGCGTCGAAATCCATGCCCCGCCGCTGGGTGCCCATAGCTGCGACTAGTTCGGTCACCGCGGCCGACTTGCCGTGGGGGATGGCGATGCCATCGCCAATGCCCGTGCTCATGATTTTTTCGCGGTCGAGTACGGCTTGCAATGCTTGGTCGCGGTCAATGATCGCGTCGCCGACTGGAAGTGAGTTGACCAGTTCGGTGATGATTTCCTCTTTGGATTCTCCTTTGAGGTCAACTATGATGGATTCGAGCGACAGAATGTCCAACAGGTTCATGCGCGTTATCTCCGGGTGAATTGTTGAAAAATAAGCTATCCCCGCGACATTCGTCAACTGCTCATTGTCGTTGAGTTATGGCTTTTACGAGTCTCGGTACCACGAAATAGAGCAAGCGGCCGCGACTGATTTCTGCCCAAGCGTGGATGCCCAAAGCGACTGCGGCTAAGCCCGCAGTTGGCAGGGCGATGTGCGCGCCCGTCAGCTCGCCGATCCATTCTTCCAGTCCTGGGTTATGGGCGATGATGAGGCCGGTCTGCACGCTGTCTGGCAAGCCGGCCGCCGCTTGGGTCAAGGTGCTGGGAGACGAGAGGTAGAGCGCGTCGTCTAAGTGCAGGGCACTCGGCGGCAGGCCAAGAGATTCGACAAGGCCAGTGGCCGTCTGGTGCGCTCGGCGCGCGGCCGAGGCCAGCACGAGATCGGGACGCGGGCCATACGCTGCGAGTAGGCGGGCGATCCGTGGCAAATCCGCGCGACCGCGCTTGTTGAGCGGACGGTCGAAATCGTCGCTTATCCCGGGAGGATAAGCCGACTTGGCATGGCGCATGATTAGCAAGGTCTTCATGGGAATTAAGAATTGGGAACGTCTTTGGTTGCGTGGGCATTTACTAGAGGGTATTTTTATCAGCAGCAAGATAGTGCGTGTCGGCGCTCGATACAAATGCGACTTAGGATTTATATATTATGGCTCCACAACCCGTAGAGCTCAACCTAACCATCCGCCCCCAGCGACGCTTTGCCATCATTGATATCGCCGAGCTGATCCGCCAGCAAGTCGGCGATGAGTTGCGCCCCTTTCGCAAAGCCGCGTACTGTTCGTTTCACACCACAGCCGGCTATATAGAGCAGGGCACGAGTAGGCGCTTGGGCCACAGCCGCAAGCAGATTGATCCATTTATCCGCGCCATCCAAAAGATATTTCCTTACAACGCCGGCTATTTCCACGACCGCATGCAACTGCGCGACGAGCTTAGCGAGGGCGAAAAAGAAAGGGAGCCGGTCAACGCTGATTCGCATCTGACCTTTATCGCCGCGGGTCTCAAAAACTGCGTGACTTATATCCACCGCCCGGATGACCCGGTGTACTTCATTGAGCTAGACGGCATCTACAAGCACTACGTGCGCAGCCGACACACTGCGGTCATGGCCTACAATCGCACCGAAATTGTGCAGCGCAGTCGAGTGGAGATTCCGGTGGGTGGTAGTCATGCGATCGACGCCTTCAACCTCAAAGACCCGCGCTACGGCCTCTTTGCAACGCTCGCCGAGCGGTTGCGGCAATCCGGCATCGACAAAGGCTGCATCGACATCCGCCTCGCCCCAGAGGAAAAGCACGTCGGCATGACCGTCAATGAGTACGAGACCCTGCTGATGCGCAACGACTTGCCCCAGGCCCTCAGCGATCCGCTGCGCTACGTGCTCCAGCGCAGCAAGCGGCTCCTGCGGCACCCGGCCTCCATCCCCGGCAAGATGCACGCGTACGCGGCTTACGATTCCCTCCGCTTCTACAATGAATTGCTCGACCAAGTTCCGGTGGGGCGGTCGGTCATCGACCGCATCGTTTCGGTGCTATCGACGCCGGCCCAGCGCATCTTGCGCCTCAAGCGCCACATCCGACTGCTAGTCTCAGACAGTGCCGGAACCGGGGCGGATCGCATTCTCCAAGGCACGTACCAAAGCCCGATCCTAGTGCAGCACCAACCGGCTGCGGGCGGAGTGCGCGCGCTCGACATCACCCTGCGTCGCTTCGTCTGAGCATGCAGGTCGATCCTTCCATCTTCAAAGCGTACGATATCCGCGGCATTTATCCCGACCCCCTAAGCGAAGAGGTGGCCTACGCTATAGGCCGCGCCTTGGTGGCCCTGCTAAGGTGCGAGGAGGTCGTCGTGGGGCGCGATATGCGCCTTTCGAGTCCGGCCATAAAAGAGCACCTCTTGCGCGGCCTCGTCGATCAAGGCGCGGACGTCGTCGATATCGGCATGGTTAGCACCGATCAATACTACTATGCCTGTGCCACTTTGGAGCGCCCGGGCGCGATGGTGACGGCTTCGCACAACCCACCTGAATACTGCGGCTTCAAGATGGTGCGCCAAATGCCCTATCTGCTCAGCGGCGAATCCGGGATCCAAGACCTGCGCCGCCTCGTGGCAGAGGAAAGTTGGGGCGCGGGTCAGAGGCCGGGCGCGGTTCGAACTGAGGACGTGACGCAGGGCTTTATCGACAAGGTGTTGAGCCTCGTGGATCCGGCCCAGATCAAGCCGCTCAAGGTAGTGGCCGACACGGGCAACGGCATGGTCGGGCCGATTTTGCAAGACGTGTACGAGCGGTTGCCCATCGAGTTTATCGGCATGTATCTAGAGCCGGATGGCCACCTGCCCAACCACGGCCTCGATCCCATGCAGCCGGAAAACCGCGCCGACTTGGAGCGCCGCGTCCTAGCCAAAGGTGCGGATGTCGGGTTTGCCTTTGACGGCGACGGCGACCGCTTCTTCATCATCGATGATCGGGGCCGCTTCGTGCCCGGCGACTTTGCGACCGCGCTGATGGCCTGCTACATGCTAGAACGCGATCCCGGGGCCAAGATCGTGTACGATGTGCGCTGCTCGTGGGTCGTGCCCGACCTCGTAAAAGCAGCCGGCGGCACCCCACTGATCGAGCGCGTCGGCCATTCGTTCCTCAAGCCGAGGATGTTTGAGGAAGGAGCTGTTTTCGCCGGCGAGCTGAGCGGTCATTACTACTTCCGCGACTTCTTTGGCGCGGATTCCGGCATCGTGCCATCGCTGGTGATGCTGGAATTGTTGTCGCAGCGCGGGGTTAAGCTTTCCGAACTGCTCGCTCCGCTAGAGCGCCAGTACTTCACGTCCTCTGAGATCAACTCTGAGGTCGCGGACCCTGCGGCCAAAATTGCAGCCCTAGCCGACCGCTACCAAGACGGTCACATCCAGCGCCTCGACGGGATTTCGGTCAGCTACGACGACTGGCACTTCAACGTGCGGCCCTCCAATACCGAGCCGCTGTTGCGCCTCAACCTAGAGGCGCTCTCCGCGGAGCGCATGGCCGAGAAGCGGGACGAGGTACTGGCCTTTATTCGCGCGTAGATTATGACGGCCCCCGCTCCCAAGTTCCTGCGGGCATTCGCCCTCGACCGCCGCTACTTTGCGGCATTTTTGGTTTTCCAAGGCGCGGTGGTCGCTGGCAGCATCTTCGTTTTCGAATTCCTCCCGGCCCTCCTCATCGGCGCGCTCTGCGTCGCGTTTTTTGTCGCGGGCCTGCTGCTGAGGCCGTGGATCATCGTCCCAATTTTGTTGCTGACGACGGGCCTCGACAGCACAGGTCGACTGTTCGGCGAGTCCGGCCCTTCGAAAGAGATCTTCTTGCTGACGGGGTTTCACTTGGCCTTCGGGCTGATGGTCCTCGGCTTGGCCGCCAACATCTGCCTGCGGCAGCGCGTGCACTTTCCCGACTTCGAGATTAAGGTGCCGCTCTTTTTGTTCCTCGCGTCTATTGCGGTGTCGCTGACGTACACGCCCAATCAGCTAGATGCAACCGTCAGCTTCTTGCGGATTTGTGCCCTCGTGCTCTTCACCTACATGGTGCAAATCACGCTCGACTCTAGGCAGGCCGTGTCCGCGGTCTTATGGTCCCTAGTGGTCTTGACGATAGCGGGCTCAGTGATGGGAGCCTATCAGGTCATCACCGGCCAATTCCACCTGCCGGCCAAGGTCATCACCGCCTTGGGCGGCAACGTGCCGCGGGCGACGGGGGCCTTTCACAACCCCAACATCTTTGCCTCGTTTGTAATGAGCGGCGTCCTGCCGCTGTTGGCCATCTTGCTCAACCATCGGTTGCCTAGGGGCCAGCGCATGCTCTTCGCCTTGGCGGTCGTCATCGGCTTTGGCGGGCTATTGGCCTCGTTTAGCCGCTCTAGCTGGGTGTCAACGCTGGCCGGCGTGCTCGTCATCCTCTGGTTGAGCGGCAAGCTGCGCTATTTTTTTATTGGAGTTTTTGCCTTTATCCTGCTGGTGCTCGGCCTCAAAGAATTCGTGCCTTATGCCGAGTACATCTTCGAGCGCTTAGCCTCCATCTTCACCTTGTTTGATGAGTTCGGCGCGACCGGCCGCGCTTCGAGTACGGCGCGCGTTTATCTCGTCATGGCCTCGCTCGACATGTTTGCGGACCATCCGTTCTTGGGCACTGGTTGGCGATCCTTTCCAGTCATATTCTCCCAATACGCGCCGCCCGGATATCCCCACTGGACCCTAGTGAAAGAGCCGCATACTATAGTGACTGCGGTCTTGGGCGAACTAGGCATCGTTGGTTTCGCGGCTTTTGTCTGGTTTGTCGGGAAGACGTTCTTTTTGAGCTTGGGGCGCTTGCAGCAGATGCAGGATTCCTATTTGCGCGCCATAGCCATCGGCTTGATCGCCACGTTTGTCGCCTTCCAGGTCAATCAGACGTTCAATGGCGACCTGCCCAGCAACATGTTTTGGTTCTGCATCGGCATGCTCTTCGCCGTGCAGCGGCTCGACGCGGACGCACGTGCGCCGTGAAGGTCTTATTTGCCGTGTCGGCGCTTGAAGAACGCGAGGATCAATCGTGAAAGTTTTGCTGCTATCGCACCTCTACCCCAACGTCATATCTAAGCTCTCCGGCAGTTTTGTCCACAATCAGGCGCGTTTCCTCCAAGATCATTGTCAACTAGCGATAGTGGCACCCGTGCCTTGGTTTCCCCTGCCGGGATTTGGGTTGTGGAGTGCCTACCGCCATGTCCCACGCTGCGAAGTGGTGGACGGAATCGAGGTCCGACATCCCCGCCGCTTCGCCGTACCGCGGCGGATTTTTTTTACTCAGCAGTGGCGTTTTCACCTCAAGGCTTTGCGCAACGCTGTTGCGGGTGTGCCGGACATCATCCACGCACACTGCGCCTATCCCGACGGTCGGGCCGCTGTTGAGTACGGTTCACAAACCGGCCGGCCCGTAGTCATCACGGTCCACGGTTCAGACATTAAGATCCTACCTAAGCTCAAGTCCCAATGGCGGCAATTAATCGTTGAGACCCTAACGCAAGCCGCGGCCGTTATTGTCGTCAGCCAAGAGTTGCGCCGCGAAGTGATGCAATTGGGCGTCCCGGCCGATAAGGTTCGCTACATTCCCAATGGCGTTGACTGTCGGCTCTTTTCGGCGACCGAGTCGCACCAGCCCGATAAAGAAAAGTGGCACCTACTCTATGTAGGCCGATTTGTCGAGGCAAAGGGATTGCGCGTCTTGCTAGCGGCATTGGCTAAAGTGCGCAGTCAGGGCCGCGATGTCTCGTTGACCTTGATCGGCGGCCACCCTGCAACCGGGACCGCCGATCCTTTCCTACCTCAAGTCAACGACTTGAACTTGGCTGAACATGTGTCGTTTGAGGATGCGGTGCCGTGGGAGGAACTACCTTCCTATATGGCCGCCGCCGATCTGTTTGTCTTGCCCAGTTTTAGCGAGGGCCTGACCACGTCGCTGGTGGAGGCCATGGCCTGTGGCCTGCCCGTGGTTGCCACGCGCTGTGGTGGGCCAGAGGAGGTCGTCAATGAGGAGATCGGACGGCTAGTGGCGGTCGGCGACGCGGAGGACTTGGCGGCGGGCATCCTCGCGGTGCTAGATGGATATGACTGCTACGACCGCGAGGCGATCCGCCGACAGGCCGAGGAACGCTACGACTATCGCCGGGTGGCGGCTCGCATTTGGGCGCTCTACGAGGAAGTGCTAGCCAGATAATGTCCGCAGGTTCCCAACGCTGGTACCAATCCCGGACAACGCGCGGTACACGGTTGCATAAATGGATACAAATGACGAAAATATAACGAGATAAGATACACCTTCTACCGTTAGAATCCCATGCTCGTCGCCATTTTTTGGGCCGCTTTATTCCTCGTCGTCTATACCTATCTGATCTACCCGGTTTTGCTCTGGCTCTTGGCGGCTGGCCGCAAGATGCCTGAGTACGCGCCACTGAGTGAATGGCCTGGGGTGTCGCTGATCATTGCCGCGCACAACGAAGAAGGCGTATTGCGTGCCAAGTTGGAAAATGCGCTGGCCATGGACTACCCGGCTGAGCGGCTCGACATCATCGTCGTCTCAGATGCCTCGACCGATGACACCGACCGCATTGCCGCTGAATTTGTCGCACGCGGAGTGCGGTTGCATCGGCAGGAGGTCCGCGGCGGCAAGACCGAGGCGCAAAACGCAGGGGTGCGCTTGGCACGGGGACAGTTTGTCGCGTTTTCTGACGCCAACAGCATGTACGCGCCTAGTGCGCTCAAGCGGCTGTTGGCACCCTTTGCTGATGAGCGGATCGGCTGCGTTTGCGGCGAATTGCAATACGCCAATCCAGACGAGCAAGGCGCGGGCAAGGGCGAAGGCCTGTACTGGCGCTACGAGCAGTTTCTCAAGCGCCGGGAGAGCTTGCTCAGCTCTGCGCTGGGCGCTAATGGGGCGATCTACGCGCTCCGGCGCGAGCTATTCGTCGAGCTACGCGGCGATATTATCAGCGACTTTGTCGCTCCTCTGCACGCTTGGCGGCGCGGCTTTCGCATTGCGTACGAGCCAACGGCCGTTGCCACCGAGTACAGCAGCGGTCGCTTTGGCGACGAGTTCCGCCGCCGCCGCCGCATTGTCTCGCGCTCGCTCTACGGGCTGTGGACCGAGGCTGGCGTGCTCAACCCGTTCGCACACTTTTTTTTTGCGTTTCAGATGTTTTCCCACAAGCTGCTCCGCTGGCTCGTGCCGGTGTGGCTGTTGGTGGTGCTCGCGGTCAATATCCCGTTGGCCGCGAGCGAGTACTACGGCCTCTTGCTCACGCTGCAAGTGGCTTTCTACGGCTTGGCCGCTTTGGGCCTCTTGCTACCGGAATGGCTCGGGCGCTGTTGGCTCTTCTACGTGCCGGCCTATTTCACCGCTACCAATTGGGGTACTCTGCTGGGACTGCTGAGCTTCCTAATGGGCCGCCGCCACCGCGTCTGGCAGCCCGCGAGGTAGAGCATTTATGTCGCGCCTGAAACGCATCGTCCTGCTGTTGTTGAGCGATACTGTCGCCGTTAGTTTGGCATCGGTTTTCTTTGTTTGGATGAAGTTGGCCGGCGGCGGGCTGGAGATCGTTCGCCACAATTACGAGCGGCTCTATCCAGACGCCGTGGATGGGCCGACTTTCTGGTATGCGCTGGGCTATTACTCGGACGTGCTGCCGTTGATAAGCGGCTGCTGGCTGCTGCTGTTCCTGTTTTTTGGCTTCTACCAATCCTCCCTATCTAGCTCGCGCTTCGACGAAATGTACGAGGTCCTCAAGGTCGTTACCTTGGGCATCTTGCTGGCCATGGTCGCCACCTTTGACCGCGACATCCGCCTCACTCGATTGCTAGTCTTGTTCTACTGGCTGGGCATGGTCGCGCTGGTAGCGGGTGGGCGAGTACTAGTGCGCAGCTTTGAGCGGCAGCTCTTGCTGCGCGGCATTGGCCTTAGGCGCACGGCTATTGTGGGCGTGAACGCGCGCGGCGTACGGTTGTTGCGCGCGTTGCGGGCGGCACCGGCGCAGGGGTATGAGATCGTGGGCCTTGTGCGGGCGCACGGCGAGAAAGATCGCGGGGCCATTGACGGCCTGTCCGTGCTCGGCGCAGTAAGTGATCTGCGAACCATCCTCGCGGCCGAGGGCATTGAGGCCGTACTCATCGCCCTGCAAGCCAATTCGCACGAAGAGATCATGCAGATCGTCGAGGAGGCCGAAGGGCTGCCGGTGTTCTTTGGCATCACGCCCGACCTGTACGACATTGTGACCGGCCACGTGCGCACGACGCAGATTTACGGCGTGCCGCTGATGGAGCTCACGCCCGAGTTGATGCCGGCTTGGCAGCGGACGGTCAAGCGGCTCATTGACATGGTGGTGGCTGTTGTCGTACTCGCGGGCTTGGCCCCGTTGTGGATGATAGTGGCCGCGACGATTAAGCTGACCTCCAAAGGGCCGGTGTTCTTTCGCCAAGAGCGCGTCGGCGAGGGGGGGCGGACCTTTGCGATGCTCAAATTCCGCTCAATGTACGTAGATGCCGAGGAAAAGACCGGGCCGGTATGGGCCAAAGGTGCCGACCCACGGGTGACCCCGATTGGCCGAGTGCTGCGCGCCCTGCACTTGGACGAGATTCCTCAGTGCATCAACTTCCTGCGCGGCGACATGAGTTTGGTCGGCCCACGGCCCGAACGCCCGTTTTTCGTCGAGCAATTCAAGAAGCAGATTCCCTTGTACATGCGGCGTTTCAACGTCAAGCCCGGCCTGTTGGGCTGGGCGCAATCCAAGCACGAGTTCGATCTCGATTCCAAGGACGTGGTAGGCATTGCCCGCGAGCGGCTGGAGTACGATTTATACTACATCGAGAACATGTCGCTCAGGTTGGACTTCAAAATTATGCTGCAAACGGTGTGGTTCGTGCTGACGGGCAAGAGCACGCGCTGATCTTCCTTCCCGACGAAATCGACGGGATCAACAACAGCGGTCCCCGATTTCAAACCCAGCGCCGGCATCCGCAGCAATGGCGTAGCCTCAACGGCTGTTGACTTATTGCATAAAGGCATTGTGATTCGCCAACCGCGGACCCTATCTCATGCCTTGAGCGCCAGATGGACGAGTGCCCAGACGCGGCCGTCTTTTACCGTTCCGGCTAGGCGCAGCCAGCCGCCGTAGTGCGACACCCGCACAAAGGATGGTTTGTCGAGTACGTGTTGTGCGACGAAGTTCAGACGCGATCCTTCGTCGCACCAGTGGATGCCGTCGGGCGATATCTGCACCTGTAGTTCGACGGCAATCAAAGAGGACGAGTTAGCCGCTTCAACGCGGAGCATGCGCACGAAGAAAATGGCTTCGTGGCTCCAGCCCGCTTCGTACGGCTCGGTGACAAAATCGCCCTCCCAGAGCTGATTGCGTTCCACGACGGCGGTGTGGCTCTGTCGCATACTCATCGCGCAAACTCCCCGGATAACAACACAGAGTCGATGTAGAGAAAGGCCCGTTTATCCATGTCGGCTTCGACCCAAAAGGCCGCGTTGAGCATACACCACAGATTGGCCATGGCCGGCAGTTCAATACAGTGCATTCCCTCCGGCCCAAAAGTTTGGTCGTTGCACTGAAAGCCAGTGAAAGCCCGCCGTTTGAGGTCCAAGCCGATGCGCAGATAGTGCCAGTTCATTTTGGTGGCGATTTCGTTATAGCACAAAAGCTGCGGCTCGCCCGGCACATCCTCCCAGCCCTCTGGCCCCAAGTGGAAATGCGACACGGTTTTGCCGCTGCCGCCAATGGGCTGTACTGACCGAGTGGCCGGCTTAGTCTGCCAGCGTCCTTGCCGTTGTCCGCTCTCGGCGTTGAGGTAGCGCAAGTGAGGCATCCAGCGCCGCCCTTGGGGCTGGCCGTCCTGCACGTCGAAGAGCACGCCCCAAGCGCGGACATCCATTTCGCCGAGCTTGAGTTCGGACGCTTCGGGCTTGAACGCGAAATAGCACTCTAACTGCACTTGGCCCAGCGCCCGAAAGGTGTGCCGCTTGATGCCTACGGAAAGACCGCCGGCCTGCGGACGAGTGGCCAGCTTGAGGGCATAGGTGCCTTCCATCGAACCAGCCGTGCCCGTGTCCCACATCGTCAGGTTGCTCAACATGGGAGGGCGCAGGTCACGGTAGTCGGGTAGCATGGTGTCGAGCGAGTCTTCGTAATTGCCGATCAGTCCGGTCCAGCCGTTTAGTCCTGCATCGAAATCGTCGTAGCACAGAATGCGCGCAAGCGGGTCAAAGCGGCTGAGCCGAGGATTGGCTAGTAGTGATTCCACAGTATGATCCGGTGTTAGGGTGGATGGTTAAATGAATTTTCACCAATAAAAAACCCCGCCGAACAGTGCGCTCAGCGGGGTCCGTACGTCTGATGGAACAGACGCACTACTCGGCGGCTGTCGCTTTGATTTGCCCCCAAGTCACGGCCTCAACAGCCGTGCTTATCTGAGGGGCAACCCAGCGCGCGGGCACGATCGGCGACGCAACCCAGCGGCCGTTGACTTCAGCCTCCGCGGAAACGCCATAAACCACGGACTCGGGATTCGACAGTTCTGGAAGAAATTCCATACTGTACCGACCCTGAGCGGGCAAGGCTTCCACATGGCCCCACGGCACAAAGTTGGGCTGTGTTTCGGCGGGCTCAACGATCTCTCCACCGGCTTCGACATCGACCTCATCGGGGTCGAAAACCTGCAAATAGATCGCGTAGCGGGTCGCGTCTTCGACCTCCTCCCACTCAACCAGCACGAACTGGGACTGAGGGCTAGCAAGGCTGACCCTTACGTCTTCCGGTCCCATAAGCTCCATGGCACCGTGAGGACATTGCGCCCAAGCCGCGCTCGCGAACGCGAGAGCAACGCCGACCATTAGCATCTGCTTCTTCATAAGGCACCTCCTTAGAAAGAGTAGATACTGCTAGCTAAAATACCATCATTTCCGGCAGAGTCCAAATTTTTTATCTCCATGCCCCCTACTGGTCCCCGCGCGGATTGGCGCGCAGAGTCTTGAGGTGGCCATCGAGGACTTGCACGCCGTAGCGGAGGGCATTGCCGACGTTGAGGAAGCGATATCCCCAGCGAGTTTTCTCTTGGATCTCGGACACTTCCATTAGCGTAGTGCCCACGGCGATCCCTGTGTCCGCTAGCTGTTGCGGCACGTCGCGCATGATTTGCTGCACTTGCCGCGACCCGGTGTCGGTGATCGTCCCCACGGTCGCTGACAGGTCCAATGGCCCGACGAAAATCACGTCAATGCCGGGCACGCGCTTGATCTCGTCCAAGTTGTCGTAGGCCCGTTGGCTTTCGAGTTGGAGGACGACGAGCGTTTCCTCGTTGGCGGTTTTGATGACCTCGTTCCAGTCAGCACCGGCGATGTGGGTCCACATGGGTGAGAGACCGCGCCGGCCTTCGGGTGCGTAGCGGGCGGCCTCGACCGCGGCGGCGGCTTCTTCAGCCGTATCGACTTGGGGCACCATCACGGCCACTGCGCCCGCGTCATACGCTTTCTTAATTAGCGCCGGATCGTTCCACGCGACGCGCACCATGGGCGCGACGCCGCGCATCCGCATTAGCACCAAGATTGAGTCGAGCGCTTCGGTGGCGAAGGGCATGTGTTCGGTGTCAGCCCAGATGAAATCGGGGCCGGTGGAAATGATCAACCCGGCCACATGTGGGGTGGGAGCTGACAGGCTGGTGCCGAGGAGGATTTCGCCGCTGCGCAAACGCGCTTTTAGGTCGTTGGGATACATGGATAGCTCCGTTGGATTTAACCGTACAGTGAATAGAAGATGAGGCCGCCGAGCAGGATGCGATAAGCGGCAAATGAGTATGTACCGTGGCGCTGAAGGAAGCGGAGTAAGAAGCCGATGGATAGGTAGCCGCTGACGGCAGCGGCGAGAATCCCCAATCCCAAACTCAGCAGCCCGGCACCACCTAGGCCTCCTTCGAGCAGGGCGAATAGTTGCAGGAGGCCGCTGGCACCAATGGCCGGCAGGCCGAGCAAAAAGGAGAAGCGAGCGGCATCGGCGCGTTGGAGGTCCACGAAAAGCCCACCCATGATGGTTGAGCCAGACCGCGAACATCCGGGAATCAGGGCGAGAGCTTGGCACAGGCCGATGAACTGGATAGACCAGAAGCCGAGATCTTGCATGGTGCGCTCGCGCCGCCCCACGCGTTCGGCCAGTATCAAAAACAGCGCGAGGACGATCAAGCTCGCGGCAATGAGAGGAAGCTGGCGCGCCTCGGTCTCGATAAAGTCGCGGCCTCCGAGGCCGAGCACGGCAATGGGGATAGTGCCCACGGCAATGGACCACGCCATGCGGCAGTCTGGGCTGTGGTTGAAGTTGCGGTGGACCACCCCTTGCAGCGCGGCGACGACCAGCCTTTTGACATCGGCGGTGAAGTACGCGAATACGGCCGCGAGCGTTCCCAGTTGGACCACCGCGGAAAACGCCGCGCCAGGATCGTCCCAGCCGAGAAAATGAGGCACTACTCGCAGGTGAGCTGTACTGCTGATGGGCAGGAATTCGGTCAGACCTTGGACTAGACCTAAGATGAGCGCTTGTAGCCAGTGCATGGAGGGATTAAGCTAACCGTCGCCGCCCGCCCCGACAAGGACGACGCGCCCCTTGACAAAAACGCGGCCCGGTGTGCAGAATACCCCTGATTTTCACCATAACAAGGAGACCTTATGCCCGTTACCATTAAAGACGTTCAAACTATCCTCACTCAACCGGCCGGTTCCCGTTTGGTCATCGTCAAGATTATTACTTCGGACGACGGTCTGTACGGACTTGGTTGCGCGACCTTTACCCAGCGCTTCCACGCCGTGCATACGGCCATCGAACAGCATTTCAAGCCCTTCCTCATCGGCCGCGACGTGGACCGCATTGAAGAAACGTGGCAGATGTTGATGGTCAACGGCTATTGGCGCAACGGCCCGGTGCTCAACAACGCCATCTCTGGCGTCGATCAGGCGCTGTGGGACATCAAGGGCAAGCGAGCGGGGATGCCGGTGTACCAATTACTGGGCGGCAAGTGCCGCGAGGGGGCTGCGGTGTACGGCCACGCGGGTGGCGATACGCCCGAGGCGGTGGTCGATAGCATCCGCCAGTTCCAAGATCAAGGCTATCGCTACATCCGCTGCCAGATGGGCGGGTACGGCGGCAAGGCATCGACCTTGGTCAAGCCCGAGGGCGCACCCGAAGGCGCGTATTACAACCGCAAAGAATACATGCTGAACCACCTGCGGATGTTCGCGCACATCCGCGCGGAACTGGGCTTTGAGGTGGAGCTGCTACACGACATTCACGAGCGGCTGCACCCGATTGAGGCGGTGGGTTTTGCCAAGGACGTGGAGGAGTTCAAGCTGTTCTTCTTGGAAGACGCGCTCGCGCCCGAAGACATTGAGTGGTTTCGCCATATCCGCCAGCAATGCGCGACGCCGCAGGCCATGGGTGAGCTGTTCAACCACCCGCACGAGTGGACGCCGCTCATCGAAGGGCGGTTAATTGACTTCATGCGCATGCACGTCAGCCAGATGGGCGGGATTACGCCGGCGCGCAATGTGGCGGCCTTCGGGCAGATGTACGGGGTGCGCACGGCCTGGCACGGCCCGGGCGACACCTCGCCGGTGGGGCACGCGGCCAACCTGCATCTAGACTTGTGGGCACCTAACTTTGGGATACAGGAGTGGTGCAGATTCCCGGAGCACGTGTACGAGATGTTTCCGGGGCTGCCCGAGGTGCG
Organism: Candidatus Latescibacterota bacterium; assembly: GCA_965116675.1. Classification (GTDB taxonomy): domain Bacteria; phylum Latescibacterota; class UBA2968; order UBA8231; family UBA8231. The sequence continues at coordinate 2,175,043 of OZ220721.1, read as the reverse complement.
CAATGGGTACATGTATCCGAGCGACGGGCCGGGGTTGGGGATCGACATCGACGAGGACTTGGCGGCTAAGTATCCTTGTGAAGACCAAGTGATAGGGTGGACGCAGACGCGCTTGCCCGACGGCAGCCCGGCGCGGCCATAAAAAGCGTAAAAGTATCCGCAGATGAACGCAGATAAATGCAGATGTGAGATGACGTTGATTGGAGTGCACCTAGTGTTAAGGCGGCTGCTAAGATGAAAATCCTAGTTTCCAATCTCGGCAGTACCTCGTTTAAGTACAAGGTCTTTGCCATGCCCGAGGAGGTGGTTTTGGCGCGGGGCGGCATGGATCGGATCGGGGGCCAAGGCTCGGTACACACCTTCCAGATTGGTGGAGCCGACGAGGTTGAGCAGGCCGTGGACCTGCCCGACCACGCCAGCGCGCTTGACGAGGCCCTCGTGCGCTTGGCCGAGGGAGGGGTGTTGGCTTCTGTGGAGGAACTGGACGCCGTGGGGTTTAAGGCTGTTCACGCGCGTGCTATTTCCGGGGTGGTCGAACTCGACGGGGACGTCGTCGGGCGGATGGAGGACTTTTATCCGTTGGCTCCGGCGCACAATCCCGCTTACGTGGCGGCGATCCGGCAGTTTGCGCGGGTGGCTCCCAAGGCGCGGCGGGTTGGGTGCTTTGAGACGGCGTTCCACGGCGCAATGCCGCAGCGGCGCAAAATGTACGCGGTGCCCTATGCTTGGTATGAACAGTACGGCATCCAGCGCTACGGCTTCCACGGGGCCAGCCACCGCTATGCCGCAGAAAAGGTCGCGAGACTGGCAGGGCGCAACGATCTCAAACACGTCAACATGCACTTGGGCGGGTCCTCGTCGCTGTGCGCGGTAAAGGACGGGGTCTCGCAGGGGGCGTCGCACGGACTAAGCCCGCAGAGCGGTCTGCCGCAAAACAATCGTATTGGGGACTTAGACCCGTATGCGCTGGACTTGGTTATGCGCAACGAGGGGCGACCGTGGGACGAGGTGTTGGCGCAGTGCGCTAACGAGGGCGGCCTCGTGGGGCTTTGCGGGTACAGCGATATGCGCGACATTGAAGCGGGGGCGGAAAGCGGGGACGAGCGCTGTGCTTTGGCCATAGATGTGCTGGCGACGTCGGCGCGAGATTGGTTGGGGGCTTTTGTGGTGGAGATGGGCGGGCTGGACGCGATCAGTTTTACCGGCGGCATTGGCGAGTACTCGGTTGCCGTGCGCAGGGAAATCCTGCGCGACTTGGAATTTTTGGGGGTGGTGATGGATGCGGCTAAAAATGAGAGCGTTCGGGGCGAGGGCAGCTTGCACGCCGCGTCGAGCCGAGTGCCCATTTACGTGCTGCGCACCGATGAGGAATTGGTGGTGGCGCGGCAGACTTGTGAGTTTTTGAGTCTATGAATACACCAACGATATTCGGAGTCTATCCGTCTACTAATGATACATCGCAGATATTCTCGCCGGATGCTGATGACGCTACGCGTCCTCTTGACGGCAGCGCGGACAGGACAGATTATCTCGTGAAGCTGGATTCGCAACATGATCGCGCACGACACCAGCTATGTCGGAGAGGACAGATAACATGAGAATCGATCCGGAGATCAGCGGCGTGAGTGTCGTCTTGCTCGGAGATTTCAACCCGGCGATCTTCACACCGGCTTGGTTTGCGCTGCACGGTCTCCTGCCGGAGAGTATCGCAGACAGCGCTGATTTGCGGGTCGCTCACCAGCAGGTGACAGAATTTACCGCTGATTGGCTTCTTCTGCATGTCACGGTTGACAGATTCTCCGTCGAAACATTGCAAGCCCCTCACATTCGCTTGCGAGACCTCGTCGCACGGATATTCAAGGAGTACCTACACCATACGCCTCTCAGGGCGTTCGGAATCAACCGCAGCGTTCATTTTCAAGTGAAAAGTTCGGCTGAACGGGATCGAATCGGCAGAACGCTGGCACCGGTAGAACCGTGGGGGGCTTGGGGGCATGACCTCGATCTATATGGCAAGCATGGTGGGATGAAGTCGCTGACGATGTCGCAACTCGCTCCCGATGGAAGGCCAACGGGTAGTCAAATCAACGTTACGGTGGAGCCATCTAATCGGATTAGAAATAAGCAAACTGGAGTTTACGTCAGGGTCAACGATCACTATGCCATCGACGATGCCGAGTTAGGAACCGCCGAGCGCTTGATCGATCTTTTCGATGACAACTTCGATACGTCACTTGAGCGTAGCAATGGTATCATCGATCACATCATGTCCTTAGCAAAGATAAAGGAGGAATAGTTCATGTCGCAGGCGGCTCAATCCACAGCGGCACAACATTTGCAATATGCCAATGCACGTGAAAGGCTCAGCGATTTCGATAAGGATGCAGTGCAGGAGCACCTCTTTCAGAATGCAATCCAAGCTGTCCCTTTGGTGTTAGAGCAGAGAACGGGTTCCCCGACGACAAGTGTGCACGATCAGGATATAGAAGGAACGACCCTGCTGACGTTCGCCAGTCGTGAACAGGACGACGATGTGCTCCCTCGGATTTTGAACTTACCGCAGCCGAGCGCACATCGGTCGCCGTCTGCGACCCTCCACGCTCTACAAGAGTGGGAAGGCTATGTCGTGGAAATCGGCGAAGACGAGTTTGTGGCGAGGCTGGTCGATTTGACCGCTGGCATGTCCTATGAAACCGACGAGGCGACCATCCCAATGGAGGAAATCTCGGAGCATGATGCCGAAAAGATGAGCGAGGGCGACATTTTTCGCTGGGTGATCGGGTACGAACGTTCGGCATCTGGAACGAAACGGCGTGTCTCGCAGATCGTGTTTCGCGATCTGCCTAGGATGACCGCTGCCGACTTTGAGGAAGGCCGGAAGTGGGCGGAGAGAGTCGCACGATCGCTCAATCCGTGACGAGGGAGGAAGGGCCACCAGGGGATGGCGACTTCGAATTCACGGTCTTCGGCCCCGGTTATGGAGAAAGCATCGTCCTACATGTCGGCAACGGAGCTTGGGTGATCATTGACTCCTGCGTTGATGCCGATGGACGGCCGCATGCTCTGCGATACTTGGAGAGTATCGGCATTGATCCAGCCTCGACCGTCAGACTGATCGTGGCGACTCATTGGCACGACGATCACGTACGCGGGTTGGCGCAGATAGTTCGAACATGCCCCGCAGCCTCTTTTTGCTGTGCAGCCGCTCTATGCAGAAAGGAATTTCTTGCCTTGGTCCAGGCCATCCAAGGTCGTCATCTCTCCTCCGTCGGTTCCGGGCTGCGCGAGATTCACGCGGTGTTTTCGCATCTTGACAGCGAGGGGAAGAAACCGACACATGCGATAGCCAACCGCGTTGTGTTTCAGCAGGAGACCTGCCGTATCTGGTCGCTTTCGCCCGGCGACGATGTTTTCCAGCGTTTTCTAGCGTCTGTCGAAGAGACGATCCCCGGTCGAGGCAATAACAAGGGACGCATTCGAAGCCTCTCGCCCAACGAAGCCTCCGTTGCACTCTGGATTGATGCCGAAAATTTCGCCATGCTCCTCGGTGCCGATCTCGATAGACGCGGCTGGGTGACCGTTGTGTGTGATTCGGAACGCCCGGCTGGCAGGGCGTCCGCGTTCAAAATCCCGCATCACGGCTCGCAGGACGCTGATGAACCCACTGTGTGGAACCAAATGCTGGAAATCGATCCTGTTGCCATTCTCACGCCATGGCGGCGAGGAGGAGGCGTTCTGCCGACCCATAGCGATATAAATCGCATTCTCACGGCCACGCGGAACGCTTACGTTACCAGCGACGGTTCGCTCTCACCGCATACCCACTACAGCAACAGGGTGGTTGACCGAACTCTGCGGCAATCGAGAGCACAGCTTCGACGGCTGGCACCCCATGCCGGAGCGGTCCGTTTACGGCGTCCTCTGGGGCTAGGCCGGCAATGGACGGTCGAAACACTGAGGGACGCCTGCCGTCTCGCGGATTACGCGGCCTGAAGCGACGATGCCCGACACCGTCTCGTAGAACGCTGGTTACCGATTGCCGCGCTAAGCATTCCATAAAACAACAATAGATTACCTGTGGAGGACGAACCCATGTTTGGAACTATTCGCAACCCGTCCGGCGAAGTGCTGGACTATACTTTTCACGCCGGCACGGAGGGATCGCGGCACATCGCCGTCTTGGGGCACGGCGTGACCGGCAATAAAGATCGCCCCTTTGTCGTGGCGCTCGCCGAGGGATTAGCTGCTGCTGGCATCCACGCGCTGCGCTTTTCCTTTGCCGGCAACGGCGCGTCTGAGGGCCGCTTTGCTGATGCGACGATCTCCAAAGAAGTCGAAGATCTCGGCGCGGTGCTCAGCGTCTTGGACGGCTACTCGGTCTGCTATGTCGGCCACAGCATGGGCGGGGCGGTCGGCGTCTTGCGCGCCAGCCGCGATGAGCGCATCCGCCTGCTCGTCTCCCTCGCGGGCATGGTGCATACGCACGCCTTTGCCGAGCGCGAGTTCGGCGAGGAGGTGCCCGACGAGGGCTGCATGTGGGAAGAGCCGGACTGCCCGCTCTCGCAAGCCTATATGGACGACATGGCTCAAATCGACACCGTGGTGCGACGCGGGGCCGAGATTGTAGTGCCTTGGCTGTTGGTGCACGGCAGCAAGGACGACGTGGTGCCGATTGATGACTCGCACGACATCCTCGCCCGAGCTAGGGACAACGCCGAACTCGTCGTCATCGATGGGGCTGACCACGTCTTTAGTGAGCACGCGCAGGTCATGGTCGAAAAGGTCGTCGGTTGGCTAGAGGGGCAGTGGGCATAAGCATCCCTGCCGGTCACAGCCTACCAGAGACCGCGCTCAACTCCTATCTTTAAAGGAGTACGGCCCGGCAATCCCGCCGGCTATACGCGCTCTGAAGCCATGCAAAAGAAAACGCCGAGTCGCCTGAGCACTCGCCAGCAACGGACCTTGCTGGCCGTGGTGGCTTTGGGCGTCTTCATGGTCGCCGATACGCTTTATTTGTTGACCAATCGGTTGGCCGACGCTCTCGATTTCTCTTACTTCGCGGTTACTGACATTTCCCTGCCTAAATTTTACCAAGGCATGGTGCTGTCGCATACGGGCGTCGGTCTGGTGCTGGTGGTACTGGCGATGGGCTTTGTGGCTTGGCACCTACCGGCGGTGTGGCGCAAAAGCCGCAAGCGGGCCATCCTCACCGGCATCGCCACGCTGACGCTGGGCATCGTACTGGCCATCAGCGGGCTGTTTATCCTCAGCGCGGCGAGCAATCGCGGCAATCCGGTGGCGTACTGGAGCCACGTGGCCGCGGCGGTTTTGGTTCCCCTCTTTTACTTGGCGCACCGCCGTCTCTCGCTGTGGAAGCCCTCGGCGCGGAGCTATCGCGTCGTGCCCATAGCGGTGGTCGGGCTGTTGGCGCTCGCCGTGGTGCTACACGGGTTGAGCTATAGCGGCGAGCAGTACACGCAGGCGGCCGAGCAGGCATTTGCCGCTGGCAAGCACACGGGGCCGGGGTCCAAGGCGCGGGAGGTCGCTGACTTTGCCCCAGACGACTTTGTTCCCGCCAATTTTGTCCCGGCTGAAAGTCCCTTTTTCCCGGCGGCTACTACGACTACGACCGGCGACGTGCTGCCCTCGCGGATCATCACGCGCGGCGACCTTTCGCAGCCGGAGAAACTCGCTGGCGACATGGACGAGTTCGGCTTCGTGGTCAACGAGCCGATTGGCTCGGAAACTTGCGCCCGCTGCCACGCGGCAATTGTCGAACAGTGGGCGACATCGGCGCACCGCTTTGCTTCGTTTAACAATCCCTTCTACGAGGCGACGATCAACCACATGCGCATCAACTCGACCGAGAGCAATGCGGAGGTGGATGCGCATATCGCCTATTACAAGGACTTGGCGGGCGAGGAGGCCAAAATCAAGTCCAAGTGGTGCTCGGGTTGCCACGATCCGGCGCTGATGCTGGCGGGCAAAATGACCGAGGAGATTGACCGCGCCTCGCCCCAAGCTCAAGCCGGCCTGACTTGTCTGGGCTGTCACGCCATCGACGCAATTCACGACCAGACCGGCAACGGCAACTACAACATCGCCGACGAACAAGAAGATCCCTATCTGTTCGCCAATGCCAAAGAAGGCGTGGGCCGCTTCGTGCACGACACCGCGCTGAAGGCACGGCCCATCGTCCACAAGAAGCAAATGCTCAAGCCCTTCTTCCGCACCTCTGAATTTTGCGCCACCTGCCACAAGGTCAGCCTCGACTCGCGCGTCAATGGCTACCGCTGGCTGCGCGGCCAAAACGAGTTCGACAATTGGCACGACAGCGGCGTGGCGCTCAACGCATCGAGAACCTTCTATCTGCCCGGTGTCAAGCGGGTCTGCCAGGATTGCCACATGCCGCTGGAGGAAGCAGTCGCTGGCGATGTGTCGGCGCGGGATGGGTACGTCAAGTCGCACCGCTTTTTGGCGGTCAACACGGCCCTGCCCTTCATTCGCGGCGACGAGGAGACGATCGCGCGGATCGAGGAATTTTTGCAAGACGAAAAACTCAGCGTCGATGTGTTCGCACTGCACCACCAAGAAGAAGCGCACTACGCGCTGGACAAGAGTCAGCCAGCGTTGGTGCCGGGCGGCGAGTACACATTCGACGTGGTGGTGCGCAACAAGGGCGTCGGGCACACCTTCCCGGGCGGGACCAACGATTCCAACGAGGGCTGGTTAGAGGTCTCGGTGGTGAGCGACGACGATGAGGTGCTGGCTTTGAGCGGTGCGGTGCAAGACGACGGTCACGTCGATACAGGGGCGCACTTTTACAAGGCGCTGATGGTCGATGCAAAAGGCCAAGCCATCCACCGGCGCAACGCCCAGGACATCGTCACCGCCGTGTACGTGCGCACCATTGGTCCGGGTACGGCGGATGTGGCGCACTACAGCTTCCAAGTGCCCGAGGACTACGCGGGGCGCAAGCTGACGCTGCGGGCGCGGCTGCTGTGGCGCAAGTTCGACCGCGCCTATACGGAATTTGCCTTTAACAACAACCGCCAAGGCTTCCGCCGCTTCGACCAAGTGCCGGATTTGCCGGTAACTGAGATCGCTCGCAGCGAGGTGGAGTTGGTGGTGGGAGAGTCGTCCGCGGCGGGTGCGCCGGATGCGGGCGACTGGATGCGCTTCAACGACTATGGGATTGGCTTACTGCTTCAAGACGATACCCAAGGGGCCGCACGGGCCTTTGCGACGGTGGAACAGTTAGCGCCGGAGCGCTTGGACGGTTGCCGCAACTTGGCCAAGGTTGCAGTCCGCGACGGCCACTTGGAGCGAGCGTACGAGCATTTGGAGGACTGCGAGGCGTTAGTGAGCGGCGACGGGCAGACGGCTTGGGTGTGGGGTGTGGTGTTGCAGGAGGATGGCCGCTACGAGGCTGCGGCACAGGCGTATCGCCGAGTGTTGCGCGACTTTCCCGAGGATCGTGCTACGTGGCGCAACTTGGGCCGGGTGCTCTATCTCGATGGACGCTTTGAGGAGGCTTTGGAGGCTCTCGACGGTGTGCTGGCTATTGACCCGGAAGATCGCGTCGCCCACTATCACCGGATGCTCTCGCTGCGCGCCCTCGGCCGCGAGGATGAGGCCCTCGTCGCCGAGCAGGCTTACCAGTACTACCAGATTGACGAGTCGGCGCAAGAGCTGACGCGCCGCTACCGACTAGAGCATCCACACGATAACCGCGAGGCGCTCAAGATCCACGTTCATCCGCTGGGGGAGGGTGGTTGAGGGCGCACGTGGAGAATTTCCTCCATGCCTAGCGCCCGCACTTGGTCGGCCTCCAAGGTGAGGACAGCGCGGTTGGGAAACTCCACCTCGTACGCGGCCCCTTCGCCGTGAATGAGGACCACGACTCCGACGTCGCCGGCGATCAGCTCGGCTTCGGGTTGATCGGCTGTTAGGACAGCCCGTCGGTGTTCAGCTAGGGGTTCATCTAGGGGCTCGGCTAGGGTAGTCATGGACTAACTCCTTTGTGGAACGGCCGTTACAAAACGCAACGTGGTTTCGCCTTGGCGGACGAACCACACGGTGCGCAGATGAAATAGGCCGTATGATGGTGTGTCAATATATCCAAGGATAATGTATTTGGGGCCGTGCTCAGTTGCAATGCGTTCGGTAAGCGGTTGCGTCCTGACGATGACTAACAGACCTCTGCGTAAGTCCTCGACATTGTGGTCGTCATAGCCTAATAGAACGAATAGACCGTTCTTGCTTTCGTCGTGCAGTAGGTAAGTCAATTTTTCGTCGGCGATGTAGGCTTCGTTGCGATTCATGTCGAGCTAATCCGATTGCATTCTTTTTGCGTGTCGGTTACTCTAGCAAACACTTGTGTATCAACCTTTCACACCCCGAGGCTTGAAGGAAGGAACATGACGAGGAAGTACGTAATAGGACGCAAATTTTATGCCAGCATCTCGTAGTATGATCTGGCGACTCTTAGTTGGCGCGGTGTTGTGGACTGCGTGCGGCTCGGAAGAGCCTTCGGAACCGGCTCCGACGCCTGAGTACACAAACCGGCTGCCGACTATGCGGTGGGGCGCGGGAGGAAAAAGGCTCCTGCGGTGCGCTTTGTCGATGTGACGAGGGAGGCTGGTCTCGAATTCAGGCACGAGACCGGTGCGCGCGGCGACAAGTGGATGCCGGAAACCATGGGCAGCGGCTGTGCGCTCTTTGATTACGATGGCGACGGCTGGTTGGATGTGCTCTTGGTCAACAGCGAAGGCTGGGGAGGCGAAAAGGCCCCCGGCAAGCTCTACCGCAACCTCGGCAACGGCACTTTTGATGACGCAACGGAACGTGCGGGTCTAGACTTTTCGGTCTATGGCATGGGCGCGACCATTGCCGACTACGACGCCGATGGCGACCCGGATATCTACCTGACGACCTTGGGGCCGAACCTGCTCTTGCGCAACGACGCGGGCCGCTTTGTCGATGTGGCGCAAGAAGCGGGCGTGGCAGGTGCGGTCTGGCGGGACGATGCGGGCAATGAGAATCCCGAGTGGTCCACGGGCGCGGCCTGGGTCGATGTGGATGGCGACGGCTGGCTGGATCTGTTGGTCACTAACTACGTGCGCTGGTCGGCCAGCACCGACATATACACCACGCTCGATGGCAAGGGAAAGTCCTACGCCACGCCGCAGCAGTACCCCGGCTCGACGCCGAGGCTCTACCGCAACTTAGGCGAGGGACGCTTTGAGGAGATCACCGAAGAAGCCGGCCTGCTGTTGCCCGAAGGCAAGTCCATGGGCGTGGCCATGACCGACTTTGAAGACGACGGGCGCATTGACTTGGTGGTCACCAACGACACCCAGCCCAATTTCTTGTTGCAAAACTTAGGTGGAGGCCGCTTTGCGGAGCGGGGTCTCGCCGCGGGCATTGGCTACGACGAGACCGGGCGGGCGCGAGCGGGGATGGGCGTAGATATTACCTCGGTCGCCAACGACGGCGTGCTCTCCATCGCCATTGGCAACTTCAGCCGCGAGGCCCTCTCGCTCTACAGCCAAGCTGGAAGCGAGGTCTTCGTCGATGCTGCGGGCAAGGCTCGGCTGATGCAGGCGACGCTGCAGCCACTGACCTTTGGACTGCGCTTTTTCGACTATGATCTCGACGGCTACCAAGACCTGATCTTGGCCAATGGGCACATCGAACCAGAGATCAACTCGACGCAGAAGGAGATCGAGTACCGTCAACCACCGCAGTTGTTTTGGAATACCGGCGAGGGGCGGATGGTCGAGGTGTCAGAGCAGACGGGCGGGCCATTTCTCAAGCCAGTGGTGGCGCGAGGGCTGTCTGTCGGCGATATCGATGCAGACGGCGACTTGGACGTGTTGCTGACGACCAATGGCGGGCCGGCTTACCTGTTGCGCAACGAGGGGCCGACTGGCCGCGTGGTGGAGCTCGACCTGACGGGTAAGGCTCCTAATCGAGACGCGATCGGCGCGAAGGTGACTGCGCGGGTGGGCGAACAGGAGCAGGTGTTTATGGTGCGCACGGGATCTTCTTATCTGAGCCACAGTCCGATGAGCCTGACCATTGGCTTGGGCGCGGCCGAGCAGATCGACCGCTTGGAGATTCGCTGGCCGGACGGGACGGTGGAAGCCCTTGAACAGATAGCGGCCGGGGCGCGCTACGACATCGCGCAGGGTGAGGGTGTTGTGGGGAAGAGGGCCTTTGTGCAGTAAGCTATTTCAATGAATCAAGCGGCCCTTTTGGTCGTGGCTGACCTTGTCTGGGTCGTGCGGGCCAGAGCGGGCGCGCTTGGCCTCTCCTTGTTTGTAGCGATGGCGCATTTCAGTCTGCCGCCATTGCAAAAAGCTGCGTTCCTGCGCGTCGCGGTTACGCGCCGAAGCTAGGGCTGGGATTTCGATGGTGGCGTAAGTGATTTCGCTTACCCGGCGCGACAGAGCGACGATTTCTCCTTTGCTAATGACCAAGGTGACGCCGACGTTGGCCTCGACAATGGCGACGCCGTTTTCGCGCGCCCGGGCCAACACGGCGCGGTCTTGCTCCTTGGAGCGGGAGCCGTAGGAGGGGATGAGCAGGTACTGTGCCCCGTCGAGCACTGGGATGCGGGCGATGTCGGGATTCCAGCGGTCATTGCAGATGAGGAAGCCGCAGCGGCCAAACGGGGTGTCAAAGGCGCGGGCATGGGCACCGAGGCGGTTGTACCACCAGGAGGGATGGTAGCCCTCGGCCAACTGCATTTTGTGGTACTTGCCGCACAGGCGACCCCGGTGGTCGATGAAGACGGCGCAGTTGTACACATCGTCGCCGATGCGCTCGGCTAGCCCAAAGGCGAGGCATATTCCCAACTCGCGGGCGAGTTCGCGAAAGCGGCCAATGACCGGGCCGCGCGTGGTGACGGCCACGTCCCGCATCCGTTCTTCCGGTTCCTCCTTCGTGATTAGTTCCATGACCACGTAGCCCTCCAGCACTCCTTCGGGTGCCAGGGCCAGTTGGGCTCCGCCCTTAGCGGCGGCGCGGAACATGGCTTCCAAGCGGTCGGCATTGTCGGCTAGGTCGAATTTTTTGGGCCGGAAGGAAATAGCGGCGACATCTACTGATTGGTACATGGGTTTTGTCTCCTATTCTTCTTTGCGGCAAAAGCGCAGTGCGTACAGGTCGGCGTCGTACATGACAAAGCGCAGGCGCACCGGCCGACCCGCCAACGGACCTACCTCAGCGCCCGATTCCCATTCCACTGCTAAGTCCGTCTGATCCTGAAAAAGCTCGGGCGAGTCGGCCAGCGACAGGCCGGGGAAGGGCTTGCCGTTTTCGTCTTGGACTTCGACGCGGATGCTGCCGGCCGCGGAGGTGGCCATGTTGAGCCGCAGTTGATCGCCGCTGAAGATCAGGGGCTTGGTGGTGAACTGGCCGCCGCGATAGGGTGCTTGCACCGACGCGAAACCGTCGAGGCGCATGGTCAGGCGGCGGATGCAGGAGGTGGGCATGCGCCAGTTCTCGGTCATGTAGAGCGAGAGTTCGGCTGGTCCGGTGCGCAGCAGGCCGCGCATGATGTACACGCTGCGGTCGTGCCAGTTGCCGGGGTCGGGCCCCGGACGCACGAAGGCTTCGGGGAAGAGGCGGTCGAAGTGGAGGCCGTCGTGGCTGCTCATCAGCACGCCATCGTTGACCCCAGGGTACGGCCAGCCGGGCGTGGGGCTGCGGCTGTTGACAAAGCGCGAGGGGAACATCAGGTAGAGGCCGGGGGAGCGCTCGTAGGGAACGCAGGAATTGGTGTACATGTGCTCCAGCGGCGCATCGCCGGTGTCGATAGATTCTAGCGGACTCCAGTGGACAAAGTCGTCGGAGGTGGCGCGGCGGATCCAGCGCACGCCCTCCTTGAAGGCGCGAGTGGCACCGTGGCCTAGTTCGCCGTCGCGGCGAATGCCTCGGGTGTACATGACGTACTGGCCGGTCCACGGGTCGCGGAAGGCGATGTTGTGCGAGTCGAACGGGCCTTCGGTCTGCACGGGTTCGGGGTTTTTGCGCCAGTGGAAGCCGTCGGGCGAGGTCGCCGTGTAAATGGCACCGCGCCGGCCGATGCCTTTGTAGCGCTCTTGCTCTGGGGCTTGTGGATCGAGGAACGGGGAGAAGTTGACTAAGTCAGGATCGTCGATGACTAAGTTGTTGGCCGTCGAGCCTTGGAAGTCGATAAGGCCCAACTCTGGTTTGTGCCAAGTGATGCCGTCGCTGCTTTCGACGTAGGCAGTGCAGGCTCGGTCGGTTTTGTTGTTGTCGGCGTGGGGGATGCAGCGGTACCAGGCGCGGAAGCGGTCGCCGTCTTTGAAGAGCACAGCGTAGGCGAGGCCGCCTTCTTCCCAAGGATGGTCGATGCGCACTGCGGCGTTGCGGCGCGCGGGCTGGTGGAGGACTTGGCGGGCGTCTTCTAGCTCGTCGATGAGGCGGCGGTCGAGTAGTAGTTGGCGGTCGGAGCCGATGGGGATGGGGGCGTCGGGCATGATGGCCTCGGGGGTGAGTAGTTGGAGGGTCGGCGGGCGTATTATAGCTAACGTGGGGCTGATCTACAACTTGGCCGTCTGATTGAGGGGAGGTCGCCCGTTCCTAGAAAAGTGCTTCTCCTGTAACAAGTCTTATATTATTACTCGTTGTCCCTACACTCTTTAGAAGCAATTTCGGCAGACAGATCTTCCACGCCGATGCTGACTAATGGCTATCGGCCCGTTTGAAACAAACTATGAGTCCAACGGTATTCAGAGAACGTGGATATCGATTCTACTTCTTCTCTCGCGAGGAATTAAGGATGCACGTTCACATCCATTGCGGCGATGGGGAGGCGAAGTTTTGGTTAGAACCACAGATCGAGTTGGCTCGCAACTACAGGTTGTCGCGGCCCCGACTCAGAGAAATAGAGCAGATCATTGAGGAGCACTACGATGAACTCAGAACGGCTTGGCAAGACTGTTTCGGACGTTGAAGTAACCAATATATCTACTCATGGGATATGGCTGCTCGTCAATGAGCGGGAATTTTTTCTTGCTTATGAGGATTTCCCTTGGTTCAAAGAGGTTCCTATTGGGAGCATCCTCCGAGTTGAGCAACCTACGCCTGGGCACTTCTATTGGCCGGATTTGGATGTAGATCTGGGTATAGAATCCATCGAACATCCGGAAAGATTTCCATTGAAGGCCAAAGCATCGCAAGAGCGTGGATAGAGCAGGCAGTTTTGCTATCCCGCTTGCCGAATGTTTCACGTGCCGCCCTAATAGGCCCGGCCTGCTACTGTTTTCGCAGCGATTCCTTCAACAATCTGCTCCAGGTTTTGTCATAGGGATGGACGACTTGTACCTGCTCTTTTCCCCGGTAAACTGATCGTCCTTCGTTTGCCCAGGCGAAGATCGATCCTTCCAGATTGTAGACCTCTGTATATCCCTTTTTTGTCAGAAATTGGGCAAGTTCTGAAGAACGGTGCCCCACGGAACAGTACAGAACGATACGCTGGTCCGATGATATTCCCCGAAGCGCTTTTAGGGCCTCGTCTTTCGAGGGGGCTGGACGGGCACCCTGCAGATGGCTGACGGCATATTCCTCGGGTTCTCGCACGTCGAACAGCAGGAGGTTTTCCCGCTGTGGTGATTCGTCGAACCAGGCTTGTAGCGTATCGGTCGATATATGGGCGACTGTCGGGAACTTGGCGCGGATCGTCTTCAGCGTCAGGGACCAGGACATGGTGCTGTCCTCGCCTTCTTCCTGTGCCGACGCGGTGACGCCAGTGCACATCGCTAGTCGTAGGGCAAACGCGAGAACTGTCTTAAATTGGTGGAGGTTGAGTCGGAGCATGAGGATGATCCAATCCGATGGATGAATATATAGAAGAGGAGGAATCGATCCGATGCAAGACCTACGCATCGCCGCAGTACAGATGAACTGCCGCGTCGCGGAACGCGATCGCAATCTGGCCACTATCGAGCGCTTTGCCGAGGCAGCGGCAGCGCAAGACGTCGATATCGTCTGCTTTCCCGAGTTGTGCGTGTGCGGGTACAACGCTGGCGACACCTCGACGCCGGAGCCTGAGCCGCTCGAAGGGGAATCGCTCCGCAGGCTCGAAGAGATCGCACGCAACTGCCAGATTACGCTGCTCGCCGGTATTCTTGAACGGGACGTCAGCGGCATCGTCTATAACACGCAGGTCGTCTGTGGCCCCGAGGGGTACGTCGGCTGCTATCGCAAGACGCACGTTCCCGATGCCGAGATCGGCACTTGGAGACATGGCGACGACCTGCCGGTATTCGACCATGCAAAGGCTCGCTACGGCATTGAGATTTGTTACGATTCCCACTTCCCGGAACTGAGCACCCTGTTGGCGGAAAAGGGGGCCGAAGTGATCTTCCTGCCCCATGCCTCGCCGGGGGAGACCCCTGCAGAAAAGCGGGCCCGTTGGATGCGCTACGTTCCCGCCCGCGCGTACGACAACAACGTGTACGTCGCTATCTGCAATAACGTCGGCGACAACGGGGCTGGCCGCACGTTCGCGGGAGTGACCTTCATCTGCGACCCTCTCGGTGCTGTCATCGCCGAGGGACAGAGCGGCAGTGAAGAGGAGATGATCGTCGCCGACTTGAGTGCATCGGCGCTAGCGGAGAGCCGCAGGGAGACGCTGATGTTCTTCCGCCATTACCGCCGGCCCGAGATGTACCGGCGCTGGGAGGATGAGATTGGATTGCGCGATGGTGGTCAATCGACGTCCCTCACTGGCCGATAATTTTAACGGGAGGGGAGCTAAAATATGATCAAGTCCGTTTTGTTCCGCGAAGACAACGTGTACAAGGCCTTCCCCGATCTCGTCGAATGCGGCGACGGCACTTGGGTATGCGTGTACCGGGAGAGTCTCGGGCACACGGCCCTCCCCTTCGGTCGCATCGCCTGTCACCTCAGCAGCGACGGTGGCCGCACCTGGAGCGAGAAGGCCGTCGTCGACGAGGTGACCGACCCGGAAACCGAGGGCCGCTTGAACAACCCGCGTCTGCTCGCCCTCGACGGTTCCGAGGTGCTGATCATCTGCGACCTGCTGCCCCGTCTTGAGCCGGAGCACCACCCCGATTCGGAGATCCTCATCTACCGCTCGACTGACTCGGGACGCACTTGGAGCGAGCGCGCCTCCACCGGGATCAGAGGCCACATCTGTCCGTGCATGTTTCGCACCAAGGCCGGTGAGATCATCATCGGTGCCGACCGCGTTGGGCCGAGGGACGACCGCGACATGGTCTGGCTCCACAACGCCTTCACCTCGGCCGATGGTGGACGAACTTGGGGTCCGGCAATCCACGTCTGCTCCGACCCGGAGTTGTGGCTCAACGAAGGGACCTATGTCGAGTTGGACGATGGCACTCTGGTTTGCTACCTGCGCGAGGACTTGCAGCGCGCCATTGGGCACAAGGCGATTTCGCGGGACGGCGGCAAAACTTGGTCCGGCCCATACCCTACCTTCCTCACCTGCTGCGTTGGTAGGCCGCGGGCCGGCATCTTGCACAGCGGCGAGGTTGCGATCGTCCACGGCTTCCAGCGCCTGACGCCGCCGCGCAACCTCGTGCTACACGTCGAGACCCAGGCGATTGCCGCGGACCCGAACTGTACTGCCAACTACGCTCGCCAAGCCGGCCACCGGTATTTCTTCATAGACCACGACCGCAGCATCCACTGCGACGGTGCTTACTCCGGCTGGGTGCAGAGACCGTCCGGGGATCTGTTCGTGGTGCAGTACATCAACGACGACGGCCCCTACGCTCACATCCGCAGCTACGAGATCGGCCGCTCCGACTGGATCCTCTGTCCCGAGGGAGATCTGCTGTTGGAGCCGCCGCGCTGGCCTGGGTACGTCGACAGGGCTGCGGCGGCGAGTGGGGAGCTGTACGACTTTTAACAGGAGATGACCATGACTCGTTTACAAGACGTCAATACCACGGATGTGCGCAGCGCCATTGAATTGGGTTGCCGCACCATGTCGAGTGTCTTCAATGCCGACGACAACGATGTTCCTTTTTTCGGCTCGCGCGTGCGTCCCCAAGCCGAATTGCGCTTCAGCGCCGCGCATTCGGAGGCGCACGTGCCCGGCCGCCACCTCAATGCCTTGCTCAACGCCGAGGACGCGGCGGGCGTTGAAGTAGATGAAGCGGCCATTGAAAAACACGCGGCCGCGGCGTTCTATTCGTACAGCGGCCCCATCGCCATGCCGCTCAACCGGGCTGAGTTGGACGGTCCGCTGGTCAACTTCATCCCGCACAATATCCGCGAGGGTTTCCACGCGCTCTATCCGCTGGTGCAGTACCGCGACTCGGACCGGGCGCGCGAGCTAGCTGAGGCCAGTATCGAGGCATTTCGCCGCTATTGGAGCGTGGACGAGGGTTGGGACCGACCGGCGCTACAGGGGTTGGGACTAGAGGCGTGGGAGAGTCTGTTCATTCCGGGGGAAGCCCGGGCCTTGGGGCCTTTGGTCAAGTATTACCGGGCTACGGGCTATGGGCCGGCTTTGGAGTTGGCTTTGGAATTGGCTGAGAAGATCACGGGTGAGTTTTTCACTGCGGATGGCGGCCACGACCGGGAGTTGCTGGGCGACCACACGCACTCGGTCACCTGCGTCATGTCGTCGTTGGCGCAATTGGCCGATCTGACGGGCGACGCGGCTTTGCTGCTGCGCGTCAAGACTTTTTACGATAACGGCCTGTGGGCCATGCGCGATCCGTTGGGTTGGGTCGTCGAAAGCACGCATCCCGATGCGCCGCCCGACCGAGGCGAAGTCAACAATACTGGCGATATCGTCGAGACCGCCCTGATCTTGGGGCGCTGGGGCTGGAGCGAGTACTTCCAAGACGCCGAGCGCATTGTGCGGGGGCATATGCTGCCGTCGCAATTGCGCGACATTTCCTTCATTGATGAGCCGCCCAATCCCGAGGGCGTGGACGGCCTACGCGACGTGGCCCAGCGGCACCGGGGGGCCTTCGGCTTTCCAGCGCCGTACGGCCATGAGCCGGTGGAAGCCGAGACTGTTGGCTTCAACATGGATATTGTTGGCGGGGCTGTGGCGTCTTTGTGCGAGGTGTACCGGGAGATGGTGCGCAGTGGCCCGGCGGGGCACCGGGTCAATTTGCTCTTTGACCACGAGACCGAGGCCGTGCGCGTTGAATCCCCTTATACGCATGATGTCCTGCGCGTCGAGGTTAAGCAGCCGGGGCCGTTGTGGGTGCGTCTGCCCGGCTGGGTAGTGCCGTCTGACTTAGTGGTAAAGGGGGTTGCGCCGCCGCGCATAGACAGCGGGTTCCTCTTCTTTGCCCAACCGCCTTTGAACACTTCCATCGAGATTCGCTTTGCCCTAGCCGAGGAAGAGTTGGTCCTGCGGCATCGAACTCGTTCGATCCGCGCCCGGCTGCGCGGCGACGAGGTGATGGCAATGGATAACTTTGGCGCTGATCTGACCTTTTTCCCGCCGTTTGATTGAAAGAGTGTGCGTTGACGGCGCGCATTAATTGTGCTTGGTCTCCGTGGATATGGGCGATATATTAGCGGCCCCTAAGTACACGACAGCGGTATGAGATGCTTCGCTCCGCTCAGCATGACAACCTAGGGCGTTACCACCTGTCATGCTGAGCGGAGCGAAGCGGAGTCGAAGCATCTTATTCCTCAATGCCCATGCGTAACATCCATTGGATGACTGGTGTGTACTAAGAGCGCCCCCTATCGCAGCAGTACAATCACTCCAAGGAGGATGAACATGGCGAAAATCAAGCGGCCTAAAATCTATCATATGTGCTCCCTCGGTTCCCTGATGGGATACGGAGGCAAGAAGGGCGAGTGGAGCGCGGCCAAAAAGCTAAAAAAAATAAAAGACGCTGGTTTCGACGGCTTTGTGGGGCGCGTCTTCATGGTGACTCCGGATGAGGTCGCGGCCTCGGGGTTGGTCTTTGCCTGTACTACCGACTTGGGCGGCATCCGCGAGATCAGACCCAAGTTGCGCGAGATCAAGGCGGCGGGAGCGCGCTGCGTCAACGTGCAAATGCTCGACCACGACACGCTCACCCCGCGGGCCGTGGAAGTGGCGCGGCGCTTGATGGACGCGGCCGAAGACTTGGAGATGGCCGTGGCCGTGGAGATGCACCGCGATACGTGCACGGAAACGCCGGAAAAAACCTATGCCTTGGCCGCCGGTTACGAGAAGGCGGAGAAGAAGCCGCTGAAAATGACTTGGGACTTTTCCCATCCGGCGGTGATCAAGCATTTGTCGCCGCCCTACTGGGAGCGCCTAGCCGAGCGCGTCGATCTGATTCAATTGGCGCAGCAGTTTCACTTCAGGCCCTTCAATGGGCACCACGCCATGATTCCGGCTATTGACCACAAGGGCAAGATCATTCCCGAATTCGTCGATTGGCTGGAATTTGCCGAGCAGGTCATGGCCTGCTGGCTGGAAGCGGCCGAGCCGGGTCGGGAAATGTTCGCCTGTCCCGAGCAGATCGCCGGTGGCTATCATCTGTCAGTTTTTCCCGACCGCTGGAAGGACGTGCAGGTGGTGCGCCGCGAGTTGGACAGGGTGTGGAAGAGGCAATTGAAGAAGTGGAAGGCGCCGGCTTAACCTCGTGCAGATAAGCGTCGAGACGCCTCCTTTGGACTCGGGCCTAACCGAGGAGTTGATCGATTTTTGGGATGAGATTTTCGGGGATGGTTACCAAGCCGATCGCCCTGCGTACGCCGGCGACGAACGCTCCTTTAACCGCGATACGTTCTATCTCTTGGAGCAGGAGGGACGCACGGTTGGCAGCAGCCATTTAACCACGGCGGTGGGCAACCCAGAACTGAGTGGTTTGGGCGAGGTGGCTACCGCGCCGCAATGTCGCGGCCAAGGCATTGCCAGCCACTTGTGTCGGGCAGCGTGCGACGACTTTTTGGCCTCGGGGGGACAGGCTCTGTTCTTGGGTACGGTCAACCCGACCGCGGCCCGCATTTACCACCGCTTGGGTTGGCGCAAGATGCCCGGTTCTACTGTCTGGGCTTTGATCGCCAGCGGGGAATCGCCTGAGTCTTTTCTGGTGGACTACTTTAGGGCTAGTGATGAGGTCGGAGTCGAGCCGGGGTCGCCGGCCCAGCGCGTGCCCATGATCCCCTTGATCGTCGCGCCGCACGACTGGTGGGTACTCGACGCCAATGTCGAATTGTACTCGACCCGCTATATCGAGCAAAATTCTTGTATGGGGCTGTACCCGCGCTATGCCAAGCTGATTGAACAAGGCGCTGGCGCTTGGTTTGCCGCCCGCACTCGAGATGGGCGCTTGGTGGGCTTGGCCAGTGCGCGGCCCGACGGAGAGGGCACTTGTCAGGTGGATGGTTTCGTTCACGGTCGTTACGGAGGGGCTTGGGCCAATTTGATGCGGGCAGCTATCGACTGGGCCGGAGGGCGTTGTTGGGTCCGGCTCTGCGTCGAGGACGAGGAGAAAGGTGCTTGGCTGAAGGAGTTGGGTTTTGTGGATGGAGGGCCGGGCGAGCCGTTTGTCATGGGGGATCGGACCGTCGAGGCCGTGCGCTTGGTAGCCGGCGTTTGAGGAAAGTCATGGTACAACTGCGCGACGTGAATACCACTGATATCGGCGACGCCATTCGCTTGGGTTGCCAAGCTATGAGCCGGGCTTTTAACGCCGATGACGCCGATATGCCGTACGGAGGAGCGCAGGTGCGGCCCGAAGCCTTTTTGCGCGGCAGCATGGAAGGCCACATGCCAGGCCGCCTTTTGAACGCTATGCTGGCGGCTGAAGACGCCATGGGCTTGGACTTGGACGAGGAGGTGATCGACAAGCACGCCCGCGCGGCCTTTTTCTCCTATAGCCGGGCACCCCTGCCCTTGCAGCGTATCGGCCAGCACATCAATGGCGAGAGTGATCCCATTGAACTGCAAGAGCACAATTTGCGCGAGGGATTCCATGCGCTCTACGCGTTGACAGCCTTCCGCAAGTCCGAGCGGGCTATGGAATTGGCTGCGGCCAGCATCGAGTTGCTATTCGATTATTGGGTGCCCAACGAGCAATGGGATCGCGTCCGCCTCGAACGCGACACGCCAGTGCGCCTCCGAGATTCCGGCGAGGGGACCTTTATCCAAGGGCCGGCGCGTGCCATTGGGCCGCTGGTCAAATTGTACCAAGCCACCGGGTACCAACCGGCCTTGGATTTGGCTACTGTGCTCAAGGACAAGGCCGTGCGCGAATTTTTTCTCGACGACGGCTCCTTTGCCACCGAGCGCTTTGGCTCGCACGTGCATTCGACGACCTGTGCGATGTCGTCGCTGGCGCAGTTGGCTGAATGTACCGGGGACGCCGGGCTGATGCAGCGGGTCAAGCGATTCTACGATAACGGCCTGTGGGATTTGCGCGATCAGATCGGCTGGTCTATTGAGGTGTCGAGCCGACCCACGCTTTGTCGCCGAGGCGAGGCCAACAATACCGGCGATATTGTCGAGACCGCGCTCATCTTAGGGCGCTGGGGTCACCCCGAATACTACGCCGATGCCGAGCGCATATTGCGCAGCCATTTGCTGCCGTCGCAATTGCGCGATGTTTCGTTTATCGTTGAGTCAGATAATCCCGAGGGGGTAGATGGCAAGCGCGAGGTGGCGCACAGGCTGCGCGGCGGCTTTGGGTTCCCGGCTCCCTATGGACACGAGCCGCTGGGCATCTGGCAATCGAACAAGCCGCGCATTGGCTTCAATATCGACATTGTCGGCGGGTCTGTAGGCTCGCTGGCGGCGGCGTATAAGGCCGTGGTGCGCAGCGATGGAGCGGGGCATTGGATGGATATGCTGTTCGACTGCGAGACGGAGGCCCTCGCAGTGCAGTCGCCCTATACGCATCCGCGCCTAGCGGTCAAAGTCAAGCAGCCGGGAGCGCTGCACGTGCGCCTGCCGCCTTGGCTCGACGGGGAACGATTCAACGTAGAGGGTGCCGAACATCCGGTCTTGCGCGACGGCTATGCGGTGATTGAGAATCCGCCTGTGGGACGCTGGATCGGCTTTGCGTTTGACTTGCCCGTCCACGAGACGACCCTGACTTGGCGGGACAGCGCCATCCGCGCGCGGCTGCGCGGCGACGAGGTGGTGGCGATGGATAACTTAGGCACGGATCTGACCTTTTTTTCGCCATTTGATTGAGTGGGGTAATAGTATCCCTCGCAGGAAGGATGCCTAGGAGGAAGGTCCCCAGCGGATTTTGACAAAGAGCGTGCCGCTACAATACATTCAAGGACTAGGAGAGAAAATCATGTTTGACGAAAAAAAGGCCACTGCATTAGTAGCCCGCATTCTGTCTTTGGCTGGCGGCTCATTGGAGTACATCAAAGTGCTCAAACTGGTATATCTAGCTGACCGGGAATCACTGAATGAGCAAGGATGTAGCATCTCTACTGATCGTTGGGTATCAATGAAGTTCGGACCCGTTCCTAGCAACACGTATCGCTTGATGCACCAAGAAGACGATCCGAAAAATCATCCTGTATGGGGGCAACACATTGAGAGCTTGGCCGACTACAAAATAGGACTCAAAAGCGACCCCGGCACAGGGTGTATGTCCGAAGCGGAATTAGAAATTATCCAGCACATCTGGGAAAACTACGGACGCTTAGACATTTGGGGACCTGATGGACTCATTGCATATACACATAGCCTCCCCGAATGGGAACGGCCAGACCCAGAGGGCCTCGTCCAAGCGACATCTATTTCTCTTGAAAACATCCTCCATGCACTAGGCAAGAGCAAGGAGGAGATTGACGAAATCATGGACTTAGAAAGGACGAGTGAGTGGCTAGAAAAAGTGCTGGCATGATACACCGTCCCATTCTTCGCGCCGGACATATTCTCAAGTCAAACCACCATCCATACCACCCCTTCATAATCCTCTCCGGTCCCAATAAAGATAACGAAGTCCTTTTTGTCATGTGCTCAGATGCTAGGAAGAATGTAGGGCAAGATGTTCGCCTACACCTAGGAGATATAAGCAAGGAGACGGCCTTAATTCTTAGAAGGACGATTCGAGCGGACATCGAAAAAATTGCCAGCAGAATTCCAAGCGATTTTGCCGTGATAGGCTCTCTGAGCGAGGAAGTTCTCCGTCGCCTCCAAAACGAGGCCAAAGCTTCGAGAAATCTAACGACCGACTTCAAGGAAGACCTGCCGTAGTCGATAATTGTCACTGCGTCCGGTAGTGGGCGACGGCGTCGTCGTCCAGCGCAATCCCGAGCCCATTTCCACGGGGCACGACAAAGTGTCCTGAAGCGAATTCCAGCGAGCCCCCGATCAGGTCGTTTTCGCGCACGAATGGCAGTTCGTCGCAGGGCAGCAGATCGTTGGTCAAGGTCGCTTGCAGATGCGCCGAGAAGGCGGCCTGAACCCCTAGACACAACCCCCCGGTCTGCAGCCAGATCGGGCAACCCGCTGTCTCGGCGATGGCGGCGCTCCGCTTCACGGGAGCCACCGTGCCGCTGAGGTTGAAGCAATCCACGGCGTCTGCCTTGACCGCGCAGAGAACAGCGTACGGGTCGATGAGGTGCAACGCCTGCGGGATATCGGTCTTGTGGCGCAGCAGCGAATACCACGCGTAGTTGACGTCGATCTTCTCTACCGGATCCTCGAAGCATTCAATGTTGTAGGGCGTCAGCTCCCTGGCGAGACGGACCGCCGTGGTGGGATATTTGAATCCGCAGTTGGGATCGACGCGAATGGCGTAGTCCACTCCCGCCGTCGCTGCTGCGATCAACTCCGCCTGGCGCACAATGTCGGCCGGATGCGCCTTGAGCTTGTGAACAGTGAACCCGAGAGCTGCAGCTCTTTCCGCCTCTCTGGCGGTCTCCTCCGGAGGCAGGTGGGGCGACCAGTACGCGACAGGTACTTCATCGCGGACCTTGTCGCCCATCAACCTCCACACTGGAACTCCTTTGGCTTGGGCGACAATGTCGTACAGAGCGCACTGCCACGGCTCGCTGGCGCGCTCCAGAGCCATACCTAGCGGATCTTTGCCGATGAGTCCATCCGCTTGCGGCTGCACTGCGCGGCACGGCTGCCAGATCTCCCCTAGGCCGATCAGGCCTTCGTCCGTGTGGACCCTCGCAATGGTGTGCTCCCAGTCCGCGTGGCCGACGTTGCGGATGGGGGCGATGTAGGGGACATCCACTTCGATAAGTTCGATGTTGGTAATTTTCATTGGCTATCTCGCAGGGGTGATATAAAAGGGAGTTCGGGGGTGCCTTTTTGCCCGCGGACCTGTCGACGCGAGCCCGCCGTTTGAATCTCTCGTCTAAATCAGGCCAAGTACTCCTCGTCGTCCCGCAGAGCATTGCGGTGCGGCAGATATTCGACCACGAGCTCCACATCCACTAGGGTTACCGGGTGAATGAGTTGGGCGTCCTTCTCCACGACCTCCACCTCCACTGTATTTACCCCTCTCTGGGGCAGGCGCTGGATCTGCTTGAGATCAATGTGCAGCCGGTACCCGTTGACTGCGTAATCCGGCCTAGGGCGCAACTGGTAGGTCCAGTCGGCCTTGCGCCACGCGGTCTCGGGTATTTCACTGCCATTCCACTTCAGTCTGATTCGGTCCTCGTACGTAAGGTGCTGCAACATCAGGCGCAGCTCGCAGCGCCACAACTCGCCGGCTTGGTTCCGACCGGCCACGTCGTCGCTCACTTCCAGCGTGAACGGTCGCGCTGGATCTCCGCACGACAATTCGGCCGGCAGCTGTTCGGCTAGGCCATAGGCGGGGGCTGACTTGGGATTGATGGGGATGCCGAGCCGGTACCGCTTGTCGAGATTGTCCAGCAAGTCCGGATGCCCCATAAACCGCATCCTTCCAGCCGCCTCGTCATCGTATGGATAGCGCTTGGGCATTGGGTAATACGTGTGGAAGAACACGCCGTGGACCCCGGCGGCATAGGCATTGGCTGCAGCGGCCTGCACGGCCGGTCGGGAAAGCTCGGGGTTATTGGTCGATTCCATACCCGCCAACACCCGCACATCCCTACCTTCGGCGGCGGCGACAACGGCCCGCAATCCAGTGGTGTCGTTGGCAAAATCACCGACGACCTGCATGCAGATCAGCGCGTCGACGATCCCCTCTTCGATCCAGGTCTCCACGTCCATCCCCATGCGCTTGTTGCCGTCCAGGGTCGCGCCTATGCGGACCACCAGTCGCTTGGGACGGCCCTGCTTTGCGGCGGCCCGGTCGCAGACCCGGCGTATTTCTCTCATCCACTCGGTCAAGGTCTCGGTGTGCTCGGCGACCTCCCCGCGGCCGATGAACGGCGCGTAGTCGTTCATGTTCAGTTCAATGCCGTCGCCGGGGTAATCCCCGACCAGCTCGGCGATTACTGCCAGCCGGTCCGCCCGCACTTCGGGGACGGCAAAGGACAGCCGGTTGGGGTTGTCGAAGCGGGCCTCGGGGTACTCGGGCTCTTCGCCGACCTGCCATTCGGGATGCTCGGTGGTGAAGTCGGCCACCCGGCAATTGGTGACGCGGTCGTGCGGCGTGTGAATCATGTTCAACAGCAGGCTGGGCAGAAACTGGAAACCGCGCTGCTGCGCCCGCTGGCACACGAGCATGAGCGGGTCCGTGCCCTGTTCGATCATCAGCTTGGCGTTGTGCGCCGCCCGCCACCAAATATCGTGGTCGGTCAGGTCGACGTTGTGTCCCCAGCGCTCGCCCACCTTGGTG
Source organism: Candidatus Latescibacterota bacterium (assembly GCA_965116675.1). GTDB lineage: Bacteria > Latescibacterota > UBA2968 > UBA8231 > UBA8231. Next base: position 2,150,303 of record OZ220721.1, on the reverse strand, counting down.
GCGTAGAGCAAAACGCTGCAGTCGCCCACGGCATAGGTGATGGTGTCAATGCCGAGGTCGACCAGTTCGTCGATGGGCTCTAGGTACTGCTTGGCCCCCATGGGTGGCTCGTACAAGTACACGCTTGAATGGCGGCCGTCGGTGTAGAACATCACTTCGTGGGTCTTGCTCATGATCGTCCTCCTCGTCTTCTGTCTGGCGCTGCGGCCCGGTGCGTCAACAGGTGCAATTAACCCCAGCCGGGCGGCGCGATCAAGTCTCTTTGGCAGATTCTTGACTCTCCATCGACAATGCCCTATGCTTGGCCATTCACCGCCCAAATAATTGAGGACGCCCATGATCACCGATGCGCAATTGGCCCAGTACGAAGAGCAGGGTGCCGTGACTATCGACAGCCCCTTCACCACCGAGCAGTTGGACCGGGCAGAGGCGGCGTGGGACCGCTTGCGCGACAACGGCGGTGCACCGTACGAGGATCCGGATTACATCGAAGTCGTCCAGCACCCGTACTTTGAGGAGGTGGCCAAGAAGCTGCTGCGCGCCGAGGCGGTCCATCTGTGGTGGGGCTTGGCCCCTCACGAGCGGGCTCCGGCCTCAGCACCGTACGACGACCCCCGCGAGCAGTGGGCGCGCGGGGGCCACGTGGACATTCAGGCCACACTGGAGGATTTTGAGGCCACCCCCCGCCGGATGCGGGCCGAGTTGTGGTTCTGGCTCAACGATGTGCCCGCGCACCGCGGTGCCATGCGCATTCTACCTGGCAGCCACCGTCTCATCATGGCGCACTGGAGTCGGGTCCTCCGGCCCGAGCACAAATCCGAACTGCCCCGCGTGCACGGCCTGCGGCCGGCTCCAGTCCCGGCGACTGCGTCCGCTTTTCCCGAGTACATCCCAGACCTGGGCGAAAAACCCTGGCTCGAGTGCGAGCCCATCCCCTCAGTGGCGCGGCGGGGACAAATTCTGGTGCTCTGTAGCGCCGGACTGCACTCGGCTTGGCAGAACGAGGACACTGTGCCCCGCAAAGCCATGGGCACCTCGTGGATCGCCGCCGGCGTTTCGGGGGGCCTGCCCAAGAACCAGCGCGACGCCCTGATGGACTTTTTCCCCCGGCTGCGGCGCCAACTGCGCCCGGATCGCGCCCACATTGTGCCGGATCATTTCGACTGGCTCTTTGAAAGCGATTACGATCCGCTCTGGCCGGAGACTTTTCCGCCCTCCCATTGAGCAGTTGGCTAACGCCGATCGCCGTTGCAGTCGGCCTCCTATTCTCGTCTTCCTTTGGTGCATTGGCGATGGATCGCATTTCCACGACAACTGGAGCGTGGCCCATGTATCGCGGCGACACCCGCCTCACGGGACGGGCCGTCCTGCCGGGGGCCATGCGCAAAGCACCCGTCGTAGCCTGGCAATACTCGATCGAGGGGAGCGAAGTGTGGGCGGCTGTACACACGGCAACTAGCTCCTCGCCGGAGACGAGCGCTGGGTCCGAGCAATTCACTCCGCCCCACCTCCGCGCTGCCGAGGACCGGCAATGGGGCCTTGGGCCCCGCTTGGTCGATCTGTACGGCAACGGCCAGTTGGTGCCCGATCCGGGTCGGGCGGCCGCGCTGGTGCCCGAGGTCCCTGGGCTGCAAACAGTTGAATTTCCACTGGTTCCAGACGCTCCTGGTACCGATCCTAGGCAAGTGGTCTGTTATGCCCACGAGGAGGGCCGGAAGCGGGAAATATGGCGGTCAGAGATATTCCACACGGTCCAGAACACCAACTTTGTCGTCGCCGACATAGATGGCGACGGCCGACTCGAAATCGCCTTTGCGCCCCACTACCGGATCATTGTCCTCGACGGGCAGAGCGGCCGCACCAAGCACCTGCTCGACATGCACGGCCTGCGCAACTACGGTTTCTTCTGCACCACCGACGTGGATGGCGACGGCCTACTGGATTTTGTCGTTATCGCCGACTTTGCCATGCACATCGACGTGGTCAAAAACGAGGGGGATCGGCTAAGGTTGCTGTGGCGGCGCGATATTGAGCAAAATATCCAGAGCAAGAGTCGCATCATTCGCCCCGGACCCAATCCAGTGCAGGACATCAACGGCGATGGCCGCAGCGAGATTGTCTTCAACCTTTTCAACGAGCGGGACGATGGCCAATGGCATGTAGTCGCCTGCGACGCGCTCACCGGCGAGACCGTGCTCGACCTGCCCCGGCAATATCTCCACGGCACCGCGGATGTCGACGGCGACGGGGTGCCCGAGCTCTTTGTTTCTCGCAGCGCGGGACTGCTGGTGCCCACCAATGCCGCGCTGAGCCTCCTGCGCGTCGATGGTGAGTCGGCCATACCCCTGTGGTGCCATGCGCGTGGACAGTGGGTAATAGCGGCGACCGAGCTTCCCCCCACCCACTCGACCATTGTGGCGCGCGGCACTGACGATATAGTGACTGCGTCCCTAACGGCCTCGGGCCAGCGCGGCTTTTTCACCGTTGAAACCAGAGATGATCGGACTGAACTGTTGCGCGCCTTTGTCCTCGACCGCGCCGGGGGCACCGAGCAGGTGTGGAGCTTCGACCTTCCAGCCCGCTCCCGGATGCAATGGCGGGCCGCCGCCGATATAGACGGCGACGGGGTCGACGAGGTGCTCGTCAGCTTCCATCAGGCGCACGGCACAATAGCTGAATTGGGTGCCTCAGAGGGCGCCCGGGTCCGCGCTCTGCGACTGGAACGCACAGGAGCTGCTGGCACCCCTGGCGCGGACGGATCGGGTATGCAGACGCGGCCAGTAGCCGTGGCAGCTAGCAGCCGCCAGCCAACCCGAGTGATTTTCGAAGGAGCCAATCGCCACATCCTAGCGCTGGAGCCGCCGCGGGTCCAAGGAGATCCGGCGATACTGCGCTGGCGCCTTCCGGGAACTGGACCAGCCCTCATCGCCGATATAGACGGCGACGGCCGGTCCGAGGTGGTGTACTCGGATCAGACGACCTCTGGCGAGGGTGAAATCGTCGCCGCCGACCTCGACGGCAAGCCGCGCTGGTGCCGACGGGTGACGGGTTTTCCCGGTCCCCATCCACCGTGGAATTTCGGCGGGATTACTAGCTGGTGGGTCGGACGCTACAACGACGCCGAGCGCGACGATATATGGGTCTCCGCCCGCCGCAGCACCATGCACAGCGACGAAGCTTGGGTATTGCGGGGCGCGGATGGCGAGCCTCTGTGGCATCTGCGCGAAGTGCGCACTGACCAGACCGGAGTGGGCGAAAGAGGTTGGGGAGCCGGGGGTTCTTTCGTGGCTTCGGCCGATGTTGACGGCGATGGCCTGGAGGATGTCATTGGCCTGTATCCGGTCAATTACATGGCCGCCCGCGGCACCACGGGTGCCCTGATCCATTCCATATCCGCGGCCAGCGGGCTGTTCGCCGGTGTCTGGGCCGCCTATTGCCAGCCGATGGTGGCCGACTTTGATGGCGATGGTCGCGAGGAACTGCTCTGGTGCGGTCCCTACCACCACGGGCTCACCACCCTGGACGCTAGCGTACTCTGGTACCACGCCGGTGGAGCCGGCATGGCCGGTGTCGGCGATGTCGATGGCGATGGTCGTTTGGAGTTGGGCATCACCGGCTGGGAAAAGGGCGAGGGCCTGCGCTGTTTGGACGCGGCCACCGGAGCGGAGAAATGGCAATGGCCGCTGCCGGGCAATGCGCGCACTGCGGTCTATTCCGCCGACCTCGACGGCAATGGCCGGGATGAATTTCTCTTTGCGGTCGAGCAGACGCTCTACGCGGTCGGCGACCGCGACGACGCACCGCATCTGAGGTGGCAGTTGGATTTGCCCACGAGGCCGGGCGATCTGACCTTGGCCGATGTCGACCGCGACGGCGAGATCGAAATCCTCTTCATCGGCGAGGACTCCGTCCTCTACTGCCTCGATTCCGCTCGCTGAGTTTTTCCGCTAGCTCGGTTGGACCTCTGCGACGAAGAAGTCGTCGGGGAGGATGCTCTTGGTCTCGACCCCGTGACTGTACTCGGGAAGCCCGATTGTCGTCACCACGCCCATGGCCGTGAAGTGCTCGCACTCGCCGCTGGCCCCGCTCTTATTGCCCCCGCCGTGGCCGCGCAGCCAGGCGGCGTCGATGACGCGCACCCCCTTCCACATGCCTCGGGTGGCATTGAGGTGGCCGAAGCGCGCCAGGTCCGAGGCGCTGATGACCACCCAACCCGGGCCGCTGCGCACGACTTGGCCGCCGATTTCGTAGGGTGGGTCGAGGTAGGTGTACGCGTCTGGAATGGTGGGATAGAGGTATTTCCGCTCTTTCACGTCGCCGCCGGTGAGCCAGTCCCAGCGCTCGTACGGGATGCCAATGGCGTCGAACAGGCGCTCCTGGATCACGTCCTTGAGGTCGCGGCCCCAAACGTAGGTCAGCGCTTGGCCCAACCGCCAGAAGCCGGCGCTGCTGTACAGCCCCTGGGTGCCTGGTTCGGCGTGGGTGTAGCAGTCGTAGAAGGGATCGCCCGTCCAAGCGGCCCATGCGGGGATGCCGGGGACTGCGTCCCGCTCTTCGAGACCCGTGCGCTGCTCCCGCCAGCGGTTGCCGATTTCAAAGGGGAAACCGCCCCAGTGCAGGCTCTCATCGCGCCGCCCGACCAAGTGGCGCCAAGTGAGTTTTTGGTGGTGGCCGCAGTCGAGGTACTTGTGCTCGTGCGACAGTTGCCCGGCTCCGGTCCACGTTTGGTGGATCGGCTCGTCTGGGTCGAGGAGGCCGTCGCCAACGGCCGCGCCCAGCGCCACCCACGTCAGGGCCTTGCCGACCGAGGCCGTCTGATGCCGATAGTCGGGGTCGCCCCAGGCGTGCACCAGGTATCCGCCGCGCGTGAGCACGGCGCCGTACTGGTTGCCGCTGTGGTCTTCACCGCCGAAGCTCGCTCCTCTGACATCGAGACTGGCTAGCCAGGCGGCGAATTTCCGCGCATCGAGACCGGCTTCGGCGGGCGTGATCTGTATCCAGTCGCGATCTGGGTACGCGACCCAGTCTGGTACTTGTACTGTTGCCGTCGGGGCGATCAGAGTCATGGTTCAACTTCTCTGTGTAGTGTATTATTTATAAGGATCTTTTTGGGCGCTTGGTCAAGGTCGAGCGCATGGACGACTTCTGCCCGATGCGCCCGGACACACCGACATCGCATGATCAAACTCGGCTGCAACGCCATGCTGCGGGTCGCCGAAGACCTGCCCTATGCCGACAAGGAAGACCCGCGCAACTGGCTGGACATCGCCACCCTGGTGCGCCAGATCCGCGCCTGGGACCTCGACGTGGTCGACTTTCAGCTCTTCCGCGGCTTCCGCGCTCGGGACCCGGCCTATCTGCGCTCCATCAAGGCCCTCTGCCAGCAGTGCGGCCTGCCCATTGGCTTTTTGGGCGTGGGCCGCGGCTTTGTCGGCGTTGAGCAGATCGACGGCCGCCCCCAGGGCGTTGCCCTGCCCCAAGCCGAACGCCGCCGGCGCATTGCCGAAGTCAAAGAGGGCATTGATCTGGCTGCCTTTATGGGCGCGCCCTTGGTCCGCCTCTTCGGCGGCGGCATCCCCGCCGCAGCCGAAGACCACCGCGTCCTGTGGCAGGACGCCATTGGCAGCTTCCAGGAGGTCTGCGACTACGCCGCCGGCAAAGGCGTGTTCGTCGGCCTCCACAACCACGCCCCGGTCATCGCGCCCACTGGGGACGATATTCTCAAAATACTGCGCGATGTCAACCGCGAAAACTTCACCTTCATCCTCGACACGGGCTGGTGGCAAGGCTCGCCGGGCGCGGCACCCTCCGGGGACGAGGATCCCGCGGTCGACTTCTATGACTTCATGGAGCAGACCGCGCCCCATGCTACCTATGTGCGGGCCAAAATATACAAAATCGACCGCGGCCGGGAGGAGTGGCTCGACTATGAGCGCATTGTCGAAATTCTCCGCCAAGTCGACTTCAACGGCAATATGTCCATCGTCTTCGAGGGTCAGGGCAATGCGGTGAGCGACCTCGAGGCCATTGGCCTGGCCGTCGACTACCTGCGGGGATTGCTCGCCTAGCAGCGGTTTCATACTCAGGCAATGGCCAGTTCCCGCAGGCGCGCGACCATGGCCCGCCTGCGAGGACCGGCAGTCTCGATCAGGTGATCGGTATAGGGGAATGGCCGGATCAGGGCGCGGAATTGGCCGACTTGGAGTGGGGTCAGCATGGTCAACTCTCCGTGGAAAAATCACTACCCCGGCGGTTGGCGATGGAACGCGGCGTCAGGTCGAAGAGGGTCTCGTGCCCGTGGAAGAAGCGGTCGAGTTCGTCGACCATCAGCTCGAAAAAGCGCGGATAGCTCTGTACGGTCACGCCGGCGATGTGAGGGGTGACGAAGACGTTTTCCAAGTGGAGAATCTCCTTGTCGCCATAGGCGTTGTCCTCGCCTACATCCGGATCGAACACGTCCAAACCGGCGACGATGTCGCCCCGTTTGAGCCGCTTCACTAGTGCATCCGAATCCACTACTTTACCCCGAGACACATTGACGAACACCGCGCCTGGCTGGATCAGGTCTAGCTCTCGTTGACCAATCATGCGCTCGGTGCGCGGGGTGTGCGGGGCTAGGCAGACGATGGCGTCGCACTGCGACATCACGTTGTCCAGTGAGGTTTTGAGGAAGCCGACGGCGTCGGCCATCTCCCGCGCCAGATAGGGATCGAACACCCACACTTCGGTCTGGAAGGGGCGCAAAAATTGGATTAGCCGTCGGCCAATGTGCCCGCAGCCGATTAGGCCGACGCGCTTGCCGGTCAGATCGCCGTGGATGAAGCCAAAGTCGCTTTGCGGACGAGGGCTCACGTCGCCGGCGATGAGGCGGCGAAATTGGGCACCGGCGTTGCGCAAGGCAATGATGATGAGTGCCAAGGCCCACTCGGACACTGGATACGACGAGCCGTTGGTCGTATCGACCGTGCAGACGCCCCGCGCCCAAGCGGCCTCGATGTCGATGCGGCTGGCAAAGCGGTCGCCTTCCAACTCGCCGATGATTTTCAGGTTGGGGGCTTGATCTAAGACTGCGGCATCGACCGTTGGACAGCCGTGGCAGACGACCAAGCCGTCGTAACCACTGAGCCGCTCGCCTAGCCCCCGGGCGGTTTCGGGGTCTGCGTTGGTGTCGTAAATGCCGCCGCCTTCGCATTCAAACCAGTCCCAGTCGGCAAAGGCTTCGAGACGTTCGAAATCAGTCGCGGCGAGGTACTGCTCGCGCACGTGCTTGTTGCAGGCGATGAGTATTTGGGGTCGTGAGTTCATGTTGCAGTCTCCGTTTAAGTTGGTTGTTCCACTTCCACTAGTACTTGGCGTTGAGCTGGGTCAAAGGCGACTAAAGCAGCGCCGTCCTCTAACAGGAAAGTATCGCTTTTGAAGGCGGCGCGATTTGAAGCGCGCGTCAATGGGCGGCCATCTACCCGGACTGAGCGCATCTCTCCATTCGTCAGACGCAGGGTCAGGTCAGGGGTCTGTACCGGCAGGTCGAGGCGGACGGTGTTTCCCTCGACTGCGATCTCGGCCATTGCGCGGGCGCAGGCATAGGTGGTGATTTGGCTACAGGTGCGCCATTGGGTGCGCTCTCCCCTCGGATCGCGCTCGGCGAGGCGGCTCACCACTTTCTTGAATGCGTTAAAGCCGCGCCGATCCTCATCGTGTAGTCCATAAAATCCCTGCCAATGACTGATGAGCACAGCCGGTTCGCCCGCGTCAATGAGGGCTGGTAGGCGGCCGCCCTCCAAGTCGGGAGTGATGTACTTGTCGGGATTGACCTCGCCATATCCGGTCCAACTGCCGGTCCAGTCGCCGGTGGAGGCGATTATTTCGCCGGTGGCTTGTCCGGTTTGGCGGTCGGGGTACCACACGGGGGTATCTACTGTGTCATCCTTAGAGACCCGTTGAAAAAAGTAGGGGACTGGGTTGCCCGTGACTTGGCGCACGGCCTCGCCAGCACAGCGGGCGTAAAAGGGCAGGGTGCGGCCGCCGAAACCGCCCGGTGAAGTTACCCCTTGGGGCGTCAGGCCCACAGCGACTAGAATGCGGCACGCTTGGGCGATGTACTCGGTGACCAATTCCTCTTGATCCTCGGGCAGCGCGGCCCAATCGTATTGCTCCCATATTCTAGAGGGGAGCGGCTGCAAGGTTTTGGGATTTAACACGAACGTGTGGGTGAGCATCTCGGGCGTGATGTCGAAGGCGGGGACGATGACCTCACGGCACATGGCCAGCCATTCGTCTTGCTGGGCTTTGCTGAAGAGAGGCAGCCCCTCGTCGATGCGCCCTAGGGCTGCCGGGCAGGGCACTACTGAGAATTTGCCCCGGACGCCGCTTGCTAGGCACCACTCGGCAAATTCGCGGGTAAAGGACGCAGGATGGACCACCGGCAGGTCCTCCCAGCGCTGGGGACGACCTTCGGCGATGGTGCGGTCGCGGAGGAAGAAATAGTTGAGGTTGACCAGCACCGTGGAATCGTCGAAGATGATGGACAAGGGCACTCGATCGAGGGCGTGGCGAGAGATTTCAGCGAACAGGGGACACCTCCTTTGTTGTAACAATCTGCCATTCGGCGTCTAATATACTATGCTCTCTTGCCGTGACAAAAACTGCACTCAATGGGGCAAACCAGTCTCGAACTGGCTAGGGTTGACTTCTGATTTGCTAGACGGAGGATGCGACCGGTGACCAGTCGCCCGCGCGCCGCCGTGCGCCTCGCCGGTGCGGCCCTGCTGCTCAGTGGCTTGGCTTTCAATCCGCTGGCCCTCGCGCATTTTTTTCCGGGGCATCCGTTTGGTATCGAAGGTATCATCGTCCTGCAGATTGCCTTGCTCTTTGGCGGCGGTTGGCTCGTTTGGCGATGCCCTCGGCTGCCGCTAGTTCCCATTGTGTTCGTTGTCCTCGCCTTTGGCACATTTGCTGTCATCGGGGGATACGGCACGGTCCGCTCACTGCAAAAGGTGCAGGAACGCAATCGGCTATTGGCGACGATTGATCGCAGCGAAGCAGTGCAACAGCACCTGAGCGGCGAGGCCCTGCCGCTTCTCGCCTTGGGGATGTACCAAGGGCAACTGCCCGCTGCGCCGGCTCTCGCGCTTTTTGCTGACACGGTTGATGTTGCGGATGTGGAGCAGACGGCGGAGGCGACCGAGATCGTCCCGGCGCTGGGGATTAAGCGTCAGCATTGGAGGATTGGACCCGCTGAGCAGTTCCACAGTTTCGACATCCAGCTATGGGAGCCGCTCTTAGCTGCGGTACATTTCTTCGACTATGCGGCCTTCCACATTGAGACCGGGCATTTTCTCGACGCGGAAGAGACGATCTACCAAGCCCGCTTGCGCTTTGACGCCTCGGCTCAGACACAAGACGGGGAGCGCGCGCAGATTCGGGCTTGGTTGGTACTTGAGTGGCAGCAACAGGAAGATGATACTTGGCGGATTCGACGCTGGGAGACCGAATCGCTGGAGATGCTCACGCGGGAGCACGCGCTGTTTGCCGAAGTTCTCGACGAGGCCCTCCCGCGCGACGAGGACCGCGCTCGGGCTAGGTTTTCGCGCCACGCCGAACTGGTGCGTCAGTCGTTTAGCGACTCCGCGTTTGTCGCGCCGCATCGCTATTTTACTCGTCAGGCCTTTGACCGCCATCCCGGCATCAGCGTCGTAGATATCGACGCCGATGGGTACGACGACCTGTACATTGCCGTGCGCCGGGGTCGGAACATGCTGTTGCACAATGGCGGCGATGGCACGTTTACCGAACGCGCGGCCCAATACGGCCTCGATGTGGAGAATCACACCGCGGCTGCACTCTTTGCCGACTTTGATAATGACGGCGACCCGGATGTCTTCCTCGGCCGCACGCTTGCGCCTAGCCTTTACTTGATCAACGAGGACGGGCACTTTGTCCCCCGCGACTTGGGCGATGGCGTCTTGCCGTTCCTCGTGGCCTCGATCTCAGCGGCCGATTACGACGGCGACGGTCTGCTCGATGCGTACTTCTCCACGTATGCCGCGCGGATGTTGCTCGCAGCGGCCCCCTCCGCGTCCCGAGCTGATTCTTGGGGAGGCGCGCTGTTGGCCGACTTCCTGTCTGCAGACCACGCTCGCGCGCTCTACGACCTGAGCCGCGACCGCATCGGCCACCTCATCCACGACGCGCCTGGGCCGCCCAATGTCCTGCTGCGCAACCTTGGCGACGGTCGCTTCGCTGCAACTGCCGCGGTGTGGCGCAATACGTTACAGGCGACTTGGGCCGACTACGACCATGACGGCGACCCAGATCTCTACCTCGCCAACGACTTTGCCGCTAACAACTTGCTCCGCAATGACGACGGTGCCCTCGTTGATGTCACTGCGGAGAGCGGGGCTACGGATCCGGGCTTTGGCATGGGCGCGAGTTGGGCCGATTACGACGGGGATGGCCGTCAAGACCTGTACGTGACCAACATGCACAGCAGCGCTGGTCGCCGCATCACGGAAGCCGCCGGGCTGGCGGGCGCGGCGTTTGCTCCTTTGGCCCGGGGCAACTCGCTCCTGCGGAACGGCAGTGGGGGTTTCACCCTCGTTGCAGACTCGCCGGTAGAAGACGGCGGCTGGGGTTGGGGTGGCCAGTTTTTGGACTTTGATAACGACGGCGACCTCGACATCTACGCTCTGAGCGGCTATTACACCCCGCCGTCCGAGGTCGCTCTTCCCGAGGATACCTGAAGCTTGTTTTGGCGCACGGTCGTGCGTCATGGCCGGACGGATGGGGCGTATAACGTGGGGGCGCGGCTCGACGCCGGGGCGTCGCTCAGCGGATACCAGCGCAACCGCTTCTTTCTCAATGTAGAAGGTGGCGACTTCCTCGACGTGTCGGGCCTGTCGGCGGCGGATTCGCCTGCGGATGGCCGTGCCTTCGCCACCTTGGACTTCGACCGCGATGGGCGCATTGATTTGGCTGTCGTCAATGCCAACGAGCCGCTCTGCGAGTTGTTTGCAAATCGCAGCAAGGCGGGGCACGTCCTCGCGTTGCGGTTTGTAGGGGGCAACGACCGCGACGAGGTCTCGCGCGAGTGGAGCGTGCGCGATGGGTATGGCGTACAGGTGGAAGTGGATGTTGGTGGAAAGACGCTGCTGCGCGAGCACCGGGCTGGCGAGGGCTTTTCGGCCCAGAACAGCGCGACCTTACTCGTCGGCTTAGGCGTATATCAACGAGCGGATGCCGTGCGCGTGCGCTGGCCTTCGGGACGCGTGCAGCAGGTTGCAGAAGTCGCCGCTGGTATGCTGGTAACAGCCTATGAAAACCCTCGGCACTCGCCTACGGGGGCGGCGTTTGTGGTGGTGCCGTACCGTAGCACGCCGTAATTTGGCAGGTGGGCATAGAGATCAACAGTTCTAGCTCATCGCATCACACCCGCTCGGAGGATGAAGATGTTTAAAGAACATGAACGTATCGTACTTATAAGCGACATCTTGGAAGAAGGGTTGGTAGCTGGCGATGTCGGCACGATTGTGCATGTCCATCCAAGGAGAGAAGCCTTTGTGGTGGAATTCATGACGCTCGACGGGAATACAGCTACCATTGCAACGGTGCTGCCATCGCAGGCCCGTCTAACATCAAGAGGTAAAAAAAATGGTTGCTAATGTTGCTCATCGGGGTGCGTCGGGAAACTATCCCGAAAATACGTTGATCGCCTTTCAGAAGGCGTTGGAAATTGGCGTTGATGAGATTGAACTAGATCTCCACATGACAAAGGATGACCATCTAATTGTCATGCACGACTCAACCGTGGACCGAACGACAGATGGCACGGGCGCGATTGCCGAACTCACACTAGCTGAGATCAAAGCCCTCGATGCCGGGAGAGTGTTTGGCGAGCAGTTTCGGGGTGAGCGCGTGCCAACATGGGAGGAAGCATTAGACCTCGTACAAGGGAAGGTTAGACTCAATGTCCACCTCAAAGAAGGGGGCAATCCAGACGGTCGCTATGAACGCAAGGTTGCACAGGCATTGCGCGAGTTTCAGATGGTAGAGGCTTCTATTTTGACATGCAGCGATGAAAGCGTTGGGATTTTTGCCGAGATTGACTCGCGGATTGAGTGCCGGATCTTTCGCGCGAATCGCACACCAGAGGAATATATCCGAAAATCAGTAGAGATGGGGTTGCGGACGATGCAGCCGGGACGGGACATCACGACTCGGGAGTTTGTGCAAAAGGCACATGCGGCAGGACGAGTTGTGCACGTCTTCTATGCGGATACTCCTGAAGATATGCGAGCTTACATTGAGATCGGCGTCGATGGGATTTTGACAAACTATCCAGAACGACTGAAAGCGGTTCTCACAGAAATTGAATAGAGGTGTACATCGTCACACCAACTTTTTGAACACAAAAGCTCCCAACTCGTAGCTTATTACGCCATCGTCGTCGTCGAACTTAAAGAGGGCGATTTCTCCGGCTGCACGACCTTCGCGAACAAGCCATTCCTCTTCCTTGTCCGTCGGTTCGAGAACTGCCGGGGCGTGTAGGGAATACGCAGACCCACCGTGGGCCGCAAGCCGCAGGCTGCCGTCGCGCACCTCAATGTCCACATCAATGCCCGGCTCAGCGCGATAATAACCGACAAAGCGCCGCAATGCTTCTGGCGTTGGTTCAAGCGCTGGCTGCTCGGGTACAAGCGGCACTGCTTCGTCGGCATTCAGTACCATTTCGAGTACTTCCTGTGCAATCTCAAGACCTCCGTGCGGGGGCCACATGTTGATGAGAACAACCGCGCCGGTTTTCCGCGGAATGTTGAACCACACCTGTGTGCCAAAGCCGTGGATTCCGCCGCCGTGATTGTGATAGACATGGTCGCCGATGCGGGTTGCCCGCCAGCCTAGACATTGCCCCGCCGACCAGTCCAGCTCGACGTATTGCGGTTGTTGAATCTCCACCAGTGTTGATCCCTTGAGTACCTGTGCCCCGCAGCGGTCTCCGCCGTCGGTTTGGAATTGGAACGATATCCACTTTGCCAAGTCGCCAACGGTGGAATGCAGTTGCCCCGCCGCTGAAATCCCGTTCAGATGGGCGTAAGGAGCGCGTTCAGGACGATCTTGGTAGGGCGTCGGGTTGTAACCGACAAAGAAGTGAGGACGCAATTCGTCCGTGAGGTCGAAGACCGTGGATGTTAGACCGAGCGGCTCAATAATATTGGCGTGGACGTATTCGATGTATGGCGTGCCGGTGATTCTGTACACCACCTCGCCGAGTAAGCCAAATGCAAGGTTGGAGTATTTGAAAGCGGAGTCCTGCGGGATGACAATCCCCGTCTCCGGCAGTTTGCCAAGCATCTCCTCGCGGCTTGGAAAGTGGAGATCATTCCAACCGTGCGTCGGCGACTCGGTGACCAAGCCGGAGCGGTGTGTCAACAATCGTCGGAGCGTCACACCGTCAACATCGCCGCGGATAGCGCGAACCGCAGCAAATTCGGGAATGTGCTGTGCTAGTGGATCGTCCAACTTGAGTTGTCCCGCATCCCGCAACTGCATAATCGCAGTTGTCGTGAACGTCTTGGTCACTGAGGCGACGCGGGCAATCGTGCTTTCAGTGGGTTTTTTGTCCGTATCGAGATCCGCTGCACCGAACCCGCCGAACCAAGCGAGTCCTTGGTCACGGATGATGCCGAGTGCCATACCGGGCAGCCTATACCTGGAGACCGTTGTTGCTGCCAAGCGTTCGATGTCTGGTACCAAGGTTTGGAGAACACAATCTGCCATTTGTAAGCATCCTATTTCGTTGGTTGAGGTTCGCTGTTGACTGTGTACGAAAACCCTCGGCACTCGCCTACGGGTGGGACGTTTGCGATCGCGCCATACTACGCATCAGCAGCAGGGCTCCCAGATAGCAGCCGACCGCGGCCCACAGCGCAATGGCAAAGCCCCAATGCAGGGCGATGAAAACTGCTAAGGCCGCACCGAAGACCGAGGCCACGCCGTTGACGGCAAATCCCCAGTCGATGCACTCGCCGACGTAGCGCGCGGCGCGCGGGAAGGGCATGCCCATCAAGAAGCCCGGTGGGGCGATCAATGCGCAGCTTATGGCGACCCGCATTCCCCAATCAAGGTTCCCACAGATCGCCACCACGTGCGGAAAGAGCACCAAATGCGCCGCTGTCCACGCGGCGACAAAGACAAACGGCAACCAAGGGCCGCCGCGCTGCGAGTAGAAACTTCCCGCGCCCGAACTCAGCAAGAGCGTCAACAGGACGATTGGAAACGTATAGGCCGAATGGCCCAAAAGCAGGCTGTATTGCTGGATCCACACCACTTCGATCAGCATGTAACCCATGCCAATGGCCGCGAAGTACAGCCAAGCGACTCCCGACAGCCCGGCTCGCCCCCATCGTCGCGGCAAGAGCAAAAGAGGTACTCCCACCGCGACGACAACCGCCAGTACGGCCACTACTAGCAGCCGCGCCAGCGGGAATCCGGCAAATTCAAAGGCCAATGCCTGTTGCTGCCGCCCGCGATCCAAGCGGTCCCAGCGCCCCATCTGCGCCACAAAGGGCCGGTCGTCGGTAGGCGGACTGATGTCGATGGCTGCGGTGGACCAATGCGCTTCCCAGCCGTCGGCAACAATCCGGCTGATTAGGTGTTCGGCTGCGGGGGCCGGATGGAGGGTGCGGCTTGCAGGGTCGGCTGCGGCAAACAGGGCCGGCAAGGTCGTATCGACTAGGGTGCGCGCCAATGGCTGTCGCCCCAAAACCAACACCTGCCGTCGCTGCGTGGGCAGGTCGTACACCGCGAGGTGGCTTTCCGCGGCTAGCCCCAGTTCTCGCAGCGACTCTAAAGCGGCGCTGGTCAGGCGCGGTATGTACACTTGGTGCTCAATTAGCAAAATTCCGTCTGCGCTCAGGGCGCGGTAGAAATCGGCGAGGGCCTCGGTGGTGAACAGGTAGTTTTCGGCGAGGGCAAACGCCCCGGACGAGAGCGCGGCGAACGTATTGGAACTGCGCGAGATAATTAGGTCAAACGCGGCCGGGTGCTGCCGAGCATAGACGCGGGCGTCTGCGCTGTGGACCGCGACGCCGGTGCTCTCGTATAGGTGGCCGAAAAACGCAGCCTGCGTCCCGTAGGTGAGCATTTCGTTGAGACCGACATTGACTTCGACCGCATCGACGCGCTGTGCTCCGCCCCATTTGGCCTGCATCACTTCGCTGCCTCCACCAGCTCCGACCACCATCACCCGCTCGGCTGCGAGTGCGCGAATCAGCAGTCGCAGGTCGAGCGAGAACTCGGGTGTGCCCACGGGCAGCCCCTCGCGCCAGTCGCCGCGCACTCGGTAGAGCAGCATATTGGCCGCGCCGTCGATGTCGATGCCTCTTTCAGCCGCGCTGTAGGCATAGACCCGGATGCGGCCCATGGCGTCCCAGCGCTCGGCTATGACGGGAGCCTTGGTAGGTGCCTTGGGTACGAGCGCGGCATCGGCTGCAAAGGTCGCGCCGACGAGTGCGACGAGCAGGGCTAGCGCCCCTATGCGCTGGTAGCGGCCTGGCCCCCATCCGGCTAGAGCACCGGGAATGCAGCACAGCACGGCTGCGGTCGGGACTCCAAAGGCGTTCATCGCGGCGATTGCGGCTATGCCACCGCCGGCTGCTCCTACGAGATCGGCCGCGTAGAGTTGGGCGGCGTTTTGGCGGTGGCGGCGCAAGAGTGCGGCGCAGAAGGCTCCGCCGGCTAGATAGGGCAGCAATAGCAGCCCCACGCCCACGGCCAGCAAGGCGAGATCTCCCCCAGAGCGCCACAGCGCGACGAATTCGATAGGCAGGCGCGTTATAGCAGTCGGCCCGAGTACCGCGGTTCCACTGGCCACGAGCGCGGCCGTGCCGATCCGCGGCGAAGTGGCCCACATCGGCCAGAAGCGCAGCGATAGTGCCCCGAGGCCGAGACCCAACACGGCGAGCGAAACTACGAGAAAGGCAAAGGAGTAAAAGAATTCAGCGGAGAATATCCGCGTCCAGACGATTTCTAGCGCCACCAGCATGGCCGCGACCAAGCCGATGGCCACTTGGTCGCGGCGTAAGGAACTCATGGGGCTAATCGAGGTGGAAGACCTCTTCTAGTTCGATTAGCGCGTCTTTGGGGCCGCCCTCCGGTATTTCGACCAATCCTTCGTTGGCTTCCCCCCAGCGTTGCGTGGCCTCTTCGGCGAGAAAGCCGTCGAGGGCTGTGGTAAAATCCGTGTCGGTCTCAAAGTAGCCGAAGACGAGGCCGTCTGCGTTCATAAAGAGCGAGTAGCGATGCCAGCCGTGGCGCGTGAGGGCCGCGCAGACTTCGGGCCACACTTGGCGATGTACTTCCTTGTACTCGGCGATCCGATCCTTTTTAACCTGCATCTGAAAACCAACTCGTCGCATTTGATTAAGCTCCTTACTCGGCCCATATATTGTCCAGTTCCAACGCAAACTTCGGCAGCACCGGCTCGCCAGAAACAGCGCTCATGCCGATCAACGCTTCCACAGGCTGTCCGTGGCGATACACTTCCACCCGCTGTTCCGATGGGTCAATCAACCAGCCCAATCGCGCTCCACACGCCGCGTACTCGCGCATCTTTTCCTGCACTGTATAGAGAGAGTCGCTCTCCGAGCGCAGCTCGACGACAAAGTCGGGACATAGCGGCAAAAAATGCCGGCGCTCCTCAGCACTCAAGCCTTCTAAGCGCTCCTTCTCCACCCAAGCCGCATCGGGTGAGCGCACAGTGCCGTTGGGTAGGCGAAAGCCGCCGGAAGAGTCAAATAAAACCCCGCTCCTATCTCGCCTAGCCCATACCCCCAACTGCACAATAATCTCGGCGTTGCGCCGACTGGTATCTCCTCCGGTAGGCGGCATAATAACTACATCTCCGTCGGCGTTGCGCTCTAGGCGCATGTCTGGATTGTTGTGGCAGAGGGCATAGAAATGCTCGTCATCCATATCGACCACGTCTTCCATGCGTAGTACCATTTCCATCGTCGCGCTCCTTTTTTGTACGTAGCCGTGCATTCATGCCATAATTTACACCAAATACGGACTTTACCAACTCGTCGCATTTTGCTCAACCCCCTTGGAAATTGTCCATGTCCGGCACGATGGACTGTCCGCGCTCCAAGTCAAAATCGATTTCCACGGAGTGCGCTTGGTAATCTTGGTCGCCGCGGGTGGTCTGATACACGTCATGGCCCTCGACGCAGATGGGCATGGTGTGCCACACCCCGAGGTGCAAGCAGACGCCCACGTCGCCCGCCGAGTAAAAAGCGCGCAGTTCCTCGGCTTGGATGTCGTCTTGGATCGCGCCGACGAGAAACACGCTCGGCGAGTGCAAGCTGGGGTAAAACGACTGGCCGGCGTCCGTGTGAAAGGCAAAATGGGCGCGCTCTAGCCCCTCGGAGATGGGCACGCGTTGCGGATGGGGCGCGTACCAGCCGGGACCATCTTTGGGCTCGGGGCCCGGCGTGGCAAGGACCGGATACGCGTTGGTGGCATAACCGCCTTTGACCTTGTCCGGCTTGCGCTCTTCAAAGGTGCGAATTACATGGCCAAAAGGGGCAAATGTCTCGGGTACGAGCGGTTCGACCGGGATTTTCACGAGGTTCCACATGGCAATCTCCTTTTATTGGCGTGGTTAGTCGATGCCTAAGGCAGCGTCTATCTCCGCTTGATAGGCGTACGATTGGCAAGATTCGACCGCGCTGAGCGCCACTGGGCCACCGGCGCGCCACGACTCAAAGACCGCGTAGAGCGCGGCCACGTCCTTCAGGCCGCAGTGGCCATCCACTTCGACGGTGCGCTGGCCGCGAACGGCTTCTGCCATTTCGTGCAGCTCATACGCGATTAGCTTCAAATCGACGAGCGAGTCGCCGGCCGAGACGCCGCTCGGAAAGAGGTAGCGAGTTAGCGGGTCGAATGTCAGTCCCGCGCCCTCGGCAGACGCGAGGATGTCCTCTTGGCTGAGGGGCGTGGCATTGCGTCGCGCAAGCGTTATGCGTCCTCCGCGCACGCCAAAGCCATCGATGCTGCCGTCGGTGCCCATGATTAGCTCGCGGTGCGCACCCGCGTGGCCGGCGATTCCGACGATCCAGTTTAGGGTTGCGCCGCTCTCCATTTTGAAAATCGCTTGGGTCGTGTCCTCGGCCGCGGCGGGGATGCGCTCGGGCATGGCGGCGAAGCGCTTTTTGTAGAATTCGTAGTCCATGGACATGGCTGCCGCTTTTTGCCGCTCCGGCTCTATCATCCGCGCATCGGCATAGACTTCGGCAAAATCCCCCAATTGGTAGCGGATCATGTGGGTGAAGTGCACGGCCATATCGAGGATAAAGCCGCCCAACTCCCGGCGGTGCCGCCAGGGGGTGATAAAGATGGAATTGCCCGCGCCGAGCGAGTGGTACAATCCCATATAGGGCGTGCCGATGGCACCGGTGTCGATCAAGTGACGCACGATGCGGGCCGAAGGGTCGCGGCGAAAATTTTCAGCTACGGAGACAATGCGCTCGTTGCGCGCGGCTGCGTCGAGGATCTGCTGGCAGGCTCGCACTGTGATGGCCAGCGGCTTTTCCACTAGCACGTGCAAGCCCAAGTCTAGGGCTTCGCAGACGACGGTGTGATGCACCGAAGGGTCGGTCACCACGTCCACGGCTTCTAGGTCCGGTACTTCCTGGACCATCGCCTCCATGTTGGTGCAGACCTTGGGGCGGACGCCGAGGAGCTTCTCGGCTTCGGCGGCGGCCATTTCGGCGTTTTCCGCGCTGATGTCGCAGACCGCGCTCAGTTCGACTGCGTCGAAGGGGGAGTCGGCTAGTTGCTTGAGGCCGTGTAGGTGGCGGGTGCCCATGCCGCCGCAGCCGACGAGGGCTAGGCGCACCTTGTCCATCGGCTATTCCTGCCAGTTGGGGACGCTGCTCATGTCGGGCAGCAGGGCCAAACCGCGGTCTTGGTCGAAGTGGACATCAACCGAGTGGTCGTGATAGTTCTGGTTGCCGCGCGCGGTTAGGTACACCTCCTCGCCGCGCAGGCACACGGGCATGGTGTGCCACACCTTTAGGTTCATGCAGATGCCGGTGCTGCCGTCGGAGTAAAAGGCGCGCAGATCCTCCGGCTCGATCATGGGCTGGATCGGGGCCACGAAAAAGACGGTTGGGCAGTTGCGGCTCGGATAGAAGGACTGCCCGGCGTCGTCGTGAAAGGCAAAGTGCGCCCGCAGCCGGCCTTCGGATAGGTCGAGTTGGTCGGATGTGGGGTCTTTGACCTCAGCCCGCACGGTGTATGCGCGCTCAACCAGCTCTCCTACCACAACCTCGGGTTTGGCCTCGTCAAAGGTGGAGATGACTTGCCCGAAAGGGGCAAAGGCCGAGGGGGTCAGCGGCTCCACGGGAACCTTGAGAATTTTTAGCACGGCAACGCTCCTTTTGTCAGAAGGCCAGCAGCATCGGTCCCATGCGCTCTAGCAAGAGGGCGCGATAGCGCTCGGCCTTGGCCACTTGCAGCCGTTCGAGCGGGTTGAAGTCGTCGGTGATGAGGTCTCCTCCGGTGGGCATGGGATATTCGTGCGCCGCTAGCCACGCCGCGTCCTCAGACTCTAGGGAAATCGGTTGCCGCGAAGCCAAGAAGACAAAGTCGTTAAATGCTTCGCCGGGCAGCGAGACGAGGGCCAGCCGGTGCGGATAAACCTCGCCTATCGTCCGGTACACGGCCGCCGCGGCATCGGCTTCTGGTCCCTCGGTGAAGCCGACGAAGTTTAGGGCTAAGAGACCGTCATCTTTGAGGAGCCGGTCGAGGTCGGCGAGCATCTCAACGCTCAGCAGGTGGCTGGGCACGGACCCGCCGGTGAAGCAGTCGTGGACGATGAAGTCGTATTGCTGGTCGAGGCGGCGGATTTCGTAGCGGGCGTCGCCGACTAGCAGCGCGCCCGATGGCTCGTAGAGAAAGTATTGCTGCGCGGCTTTGGCTACCTCTGGGTCCAATTCTAAAGCGTCGGTGTCGATGTCTTGGGCCGCAAATGCCATGGCAATGTAGCCTCCGCCGAGGCCAATCAATAGTGCGTTGTGCCCCTCCGGGTGCAAGTGAGGCAGGGCGGCGATGATTTTTTGGTAGCTGAGCACTGGCCCGCGCGTGTCGAGCCGCAGTGCGCTGATGACCGAAGCGTCCGACAGCATCCACCGCACTCGGCGGTCGCGGTCATCGACGACCCGCACCCAGCCGTAGTGGCTTTCGGCTTGGTGGACTAGGCGATAATCCCCGTATTCGGTCGGACCTAGGTTGGGCTGTAGCCAGAGTCCTGCGCCGGTGGCAATCGCCGCGGCTGCGACCGGTCCTAACCCCGCGTGCCCCCACCGTCGCTCGTACAATGCGACGACGATTGCCAACAGGATCAAGGCCGCGCTGACTGCGTAGAGAATCACCCGCGACCCAAGGGCTGGCAGTAGGAAAAAGCCCAGCAGCAAGGTGCCCACCACGCTGCCGACCGTGCTAACTGCAAAGACCGAGCCGGCTGCCATGCCCACGCCTGCCCGCCGCCGCGCCGCCAGTGCGATTACCTGTGGCCCCACCATCCCGAGGCAGGTCAGCGGCAGAGAAAAAAGCAGCAGGGCACTGGTAAAGGCCCCAGCGCGCAGCCCCAGATCGTTAGTCCACAGCAAGATCGGGCGGTTGATGAGCGGAATCACAGCCGTCGTCAGCCCGGCGAGTGCTATGGCGTAGGAAAGCCGAAAGCGCGTCTGTTTGTCGGCGACCAAGCCACCGAGGTAATAGCCCAGCGCCAATGCGATCAAAGCGACGGATATGAGTGACGACCACACGTAGAGACTGACCCCGTAAAAGGGGCCGATGATGCGCGTGCCCAACAGCTCTAGCATCATCACCGCCGCCCCGGAGATGGTTACGGTGCCGTAGAGCAGCAAGCGATTTTGGTGGTTTAGCTGTTCTTCACTCACTGGGTTCTTTTTTCTTAGCGGCCTGTACGAGTTGATTGTAGATCTTCATCTCAGCGGCGGCCCGCGCATCCAGCCCTTGGCTTTTGTAAAGACGGGCAAGATTGAAGCGAGTATCGGCGTTGTCCGGTGCTAGCTTGAGCGCCTTGGCAAAAGCTTGGACAGCCTGCTGTAAATCGCCATTCATCATATAAGCCGAGCCCAGATTGTTAAAGCCTTGGGCATAGCGCGGATTGAGTGCCAGCACGATCTCGTAGTGGTGGATCGCTTCGTCGATGCGTCCCTGCCGCAGGAGAACGTTGGCCAAGTTGTTGCGGGCACTGAGATCTTGGTCGTTGATGTGCAATGCCGCAGCGTACTCGACGCCGGCCTCGGCGTAGCGACCAAGACCTCCGTAGAGCACCCCTAGGTTGTAGTGCGCGTTGGCGTCGTCGGGGTAGAGGTTGAGGATATAGCGAAAACGCTCGATATCGGCGCTGACGGGTTGGATGCGTTTGAACATGGCTAAGAGCTTCTCGCCCCGGTCTTGGTCTCCTCGCCGCAAAAAGAGCGTGCCGAGTCGGTGGTAGGCTTCGCCTTCAAAGGGATCAAGGGCAATGGCTTGTTTAAAGAGGCGCTCGGCTTCGTCTAAGTGGCCTTGCTGCATGCGGACTTGGCCAAGCCCAGTATAGGGCGGGGCGTAGTTCGGGTCTAGGCTGATCATGCGCGCGAAGTTAGCCGCAGCCTCCTCGAATCGGCCCTGCTTGCCTTGGATTTGCCCCAGCCGGAAATAAGCGTCGCCATAGGTGGTGTCTAGCTCAGTGGTGCGGGCAAATGCGCGGCTGGCCTCGTCGTAGCGTGCCTGCCGCTCATAAACCACGCCCAAATTGTAGTGGATGGCCGCGTCGTCGGAGTGTTGGAGGGCTTGCTGGAGGGCCTCTATGGCTTCGCTGTAGTGCCCGTCGTCGGCGTAGGCTATGGCGAGTTTGCGGTAGAAGTCCCCCCGCTCGGGGACGGCGTGCAAACCCTCTTGATAGATGATTGCAGCATCGGCGTTGCGCCGCTGCCGGACGTAGATATCGCCCAAAAGGAGATAGGTATCGGCGTGGTCGGGGGCTAGCTGAACGGCCTGCTCGGCCAGTTGCGCCGCCGGCGCTAGATGGCCTTGAACCAGATTGAGGCGAGCCAAGAGCAAGAGGGCTTCAAGGTGCTGGCTATTGGCTGCGAGGATCTGGTTACACGCGGCGACTGCATCGGCGTATTTGCCCTCCGTCGCTAGACGCTTGGCTTCTGCTAAGTGGTCGTCGGAACCGTCGCAAGCGCAAAGCAATGCGCAGGCGAAAAAACCCAGTGCCCTATAGCTGAGCCGCGTCATACATGGTCGCCAAGTGATCCTCGTAGATGGAGATTTGTGCGGCATGTTTTTCCCGCAGGCGGTCAATCAGTTCGTTATAGAGGCGATTTTCCTCCCCCTTGGTCCACCAGTAGCGAACTTGTTTGACCACCTCGTCGTATGGCTTAGGCTTTTCGGGGGTCTTTTCCAGCACTTTAAACAGCGAGAAACCACCTTGGCGGTGCGGGGTCGCAGTGATAGCCACCGGACCAGTGAGCACGCCAACCTCTGCGGCTAGAGCCTCTGTCAACAACTCGCCGAAAACCACCCGCTCGAAGGAGTGGATGTGGAAGCGGCCCTCGTCGCCGCCCTGGCGGATGCTGTGACTTGCAGCCAAGGCCGCTATGTCTTCACCCGCTCGAATGCGTGCCGCTAGCGCCTCCGCCTCTTCGTGGGTGGCAACTAGGATCTCCTGCACGGTCACTTCTCGATCTTCCATGAAACGATGCAGATTGGCCTCGTGGTAGCGTCGAAGCACATCTTCGCTCAGATCGACGTGCTCTTCCACGTCGCGGCGGCGCAGCTCTTCGATGAGCATTGCGCGTTTTTTGATCCGCAGCCAGTCGGCTATCGCTGGCTCCTGCGCCAAGCCGCGGCGTTCGATTGCCACGGGGAAGAGTACCTCGGGCACCAGATAGAGCCGAACGAACTCATCAATACCACTACTGTCAGTGCCCACTGAGGCGACCCGACGCACTTTCGGGTAGAGGGCTAGGAAGTCAGCTAGCGTTATCTGGCCACCGTCGTAGCGTCCCAGAGTACCCTCTGCGTCGATAGCCTCCACATTGTCTTGGGCGACGATGGCGGCTAACTCGGAGATACTATGGGGATCTAGTTCGACATTGTATTCCCGCATCAACTCGGCAATGAGCGCTCGCCGACGTTCGCCGAAGGCGGCCATTAGTGTCCCTTGGGAAAAAATCAAGTAATAGCTGGCTGGCGCGGGACGTTCGTCCAACACCTTATAGATGTCGTAGCCAGCTTCGACCTTCAGCGGTTCGCTAATCTCGCCTTTAGCGAGCTCGAAGAGTACATCCGCCACATCGAGAGAAACCCCGAACTCTTCGATACTATTTCGTCCAACGTAGGAGTTCAACGCTCCTTGGAGGCTCCCTTGCTGGTGGTAGGTCAGGGGTTGGCCAGCCAGTTCCTCAAACGGGGTCCCACTCTCTAGGGCACGCAGGACTTGGGCGACCTCGTCGGCGGTATTCGAGCGGATGCGGGCGAGTTTTAGGAGCCGGTTCCACTTGCTCTCGCCCCACTGCCGCTTTATTTCCTCTTGCGGCAGGTCGATTTTGTCTTGGATTTCCAGCTTGACGAATTCTTGGAAGAGCTTTTCTCTTCGCGCCTGTTCCCATTGCTCTATAAAATCTGGGTCGCTATCGATCTGCCTCTTCCGCGCCTCTAGCAACAGGAGCTCCATGTCGATCATTGATTGGAGATATTCGTCGAATGCAGCGACGCCCTCCCGCTCGGAGAGCAGCAGGGGGGGCATGTTGCTTTTGAAGCGCTGTAAATTTTCGAAGGTAATAGCGACTTCGCCCACGCGGGCTACGACGTTTTTGTCGCTTTGGGGGGAACTACAGGCAGCGATAATGACCAGAGACAAACAACCGATCGCACGCGCCGCCATTTCAGCTCTTATTTTCG
Source organism: Candidatus Latescibacterota bacterium (assembly GCA_965116675.1). Lineage (GTDB taxonomy): Bacteria > Latescibacterota > UBA2968 > UBA8231 > UBA8231. The sequence goes on along the minus strand of OZ220721.1, from coordinate 2,126,324 downwards.
CGTGGGGTGCGGGCGTAGTACACTTCGCGCTGGAAGTCATAGGGGATATCGACGGTTTCCACAGGTGCGTCGCGGAAGTCGAATCTCAGCACCATTTCGCGCACCCACAGCGTAAATTCCTCGACATCGCGGTCGAGCGGGGGAAAGACCAAATACCCTTCTTTCTCTTGGCCGCTGAAGATCATGTCGTCGGTAAACAGAGTGCGCTGCAAGAGATCGCGCCGCGCCTTAAAGCCCTTGCGCGCATTGCCGCCGTAGGCTTGGGCATAGGGCCAATAGTACTCGGTCAGGGCGAGGAGACTAAGTGCCTTATAGCGCCGCCCATTGGGGGCGATCAATTCGATGTTGGCCGGATTTAGGCGGACTTTAGGATAGGCATAGTTTTTGACTTTGACTAAAAAAACGGTAAACCGCGTCGGTGCCTGCTCTTCGCCGGGCGGCGTCCAATCGCCATAGGTGTAGGGATTGGTCGCCACGGCGTAGGGATTGGGCAAGGTAAAACCCTCAGGGGCTTCTGAGACGCCGGCGAATTGCCGGTTTAGGGCCTCGGCCGACATGGGCAACATCGCTACCTCTAGACGATCTTTGACGAAAGTGATGCTGTGATCGTCTCCGACTAAGTAGTTGTCATCCGCGATTTCCGTGGGCACCACCGGACCGGTAAAATGCCGATACCCAAACTTCAAGCCGCATCCGGCGAGCGCGATTAGCAATAGGAGCAAGCTACCCAATGTCTTCATGGCGATCCTCGCTTCTTTGTTGGCTAATACAAGACGAGGAGGGGCAATCGCCCCTCCTCTCTTTGCTAGACGGCTGATGCAATACAGCCTTGTTTAGTCGAGCTGGCTGTCCAAATGGCTCTTGACTCGCCCCCAACTTGTGGCTTCGACGGCCGTACCTTCCTCGGGTTCGTCGGCCTCTAGCAAGATGTAGTCGAGCATCTGGTCGCCCTTCTGGTCCTGACCCGTGGAGCCGCCCAGCGGATAGAGTTGGTGCTTGGCACCGGTCTCGCCGCCGTCGCCATCGAGCGGACGCACGCCGATGTGGGTCACTTGGTCATTTTCGAAAATGTGCCGAACCGCCTCGTCTTGGGTTACGCCGTGGATGTCCCAAAAGGCGTTGCGGAACTCAAAGGTGTACGAGACGTTGGTCGAGAAATGCTCGGCATCCGGCGGATTGACGGTCCAGGCGATCTCGAAAATGTCGCCAGTCGCCTGTCCTTCAAACATATCGGAGCTCCAGCCAATCGGCGGTAGGTCGATGTATTCGAGCAGGCTGTTGTACGCCACGGGCTGTCCCGGCAGCGGCTTGATGCGCAGGTGATAGCGCTGAGCGTTGAGAACCTGATCGACGTTTTCGCCCAAGAAGTCGCCACCCGAGTGATCCGGATCGAAGGTGATTTGGATGCAGTCGTCGTTCCACCAGCGCTTCTGGTCTTCTTCGAGCAGACGCAGTGTATCGTCTTGGACGCGGATGAAGAAGTAGAAGCGGTTGTCCGGCGGCGTGCTCCACGCCATCAGAATGCTGACGTCGTAGTCTTCTTTTGCGATGGTCTCGCCCCCGGCAGTGAACATGCCCTCGGTCGTGAGGATGAATTCCTCGTCCAGCCAGCCCCAATCGTCTTCGAGGCCGTCGATGGTCATGGCGCTGGGATTGGGCACGCCTGGGATGAAATACTCAGCGCCGACGTGCGCGTTAGCCGGGCTGACTAAGGCGAACGCTGCGGCGCAAACGACAAAAAGAAAAAGGATTTTTTTCATACGTTCCCTCCGTGGGATTGGTGGTAAGACTATGGACGATTCATCCTTTAAGACGCCCTATATTAAATCTTTTAGAGGTGCTTAGCAAGTTCAAATTTTCGCCGTTTCCGCTTACTCTTGCCCAGTGCTGGCAAAAACGCGAATGAACCCAAGCGAGGTGTTGCGCTGCTCGGCTTCGAAGTTTTGCTCCTCTAGCTGAAGGCCTGCATTTAAGGTCAGTTGGTAGCCCAAATAGGCCGAAGTATTCGAGAACAGAATCGAATAGACGCGGCTGGTAAAATCCTCGACATAACCGACTTGTAGCTCGGCCGGCCGGTCTTGCAAGTTCTCAAACCAACTGAACTCTAGACCGAGCGCGATCCAGGTCTGTTCGAGGATCGCATAGCGCGAGATCAAGAACAGGGTTTCCTCTAGCTCGCGGATATTGGCCTGTGACGGATCGGTGGGAGTCTCGCGCCTGAAGGTGCTCTTCCACTTGGGCCAGATGGTCAGGTCCGCGCCGATGGGAATGGTGTAGTCGGCTTTGGTTATCAGCCCGAAAAACGAACGGTCGCGCTTGTCGGCCTGCTCACCGCGCTGGTTGAAAATCTCGTGTTTGACTTTGGCGGTCGCTCTGAAGTTGCGGATGCGGTTATAGTTTGCCTGCAAATAAACGCTGTTGACGAAAGTGTCTTGGTTGTCGAGCGGATCGGTAAAGTCCGTCCGTCCCGTTGGGTCTATCCAGCGCAGGCGGTCTTCAGGGATGTTGTCCGCCACGAGTTTCGCGTGCTCAAAGAGCGCGATTCGCAGGCCCGGGAAGTTCCAACGCACAGTGAACAAACCGTAGTTGGCCTTGCTCTTGCGCGCTGAGCTTAGCTGGCGCTCGCTCAAGCGGCCAAGGGTTAGCTGCGCGTCCTCGCTGAGCATCATGCCGCCATAGGCGTTGTAGCCACGGTGATCGCGGTCGTAGGGATAGTCGGGCTGGCGATCGTCTTCAAAGCGGTCGATCAAGGTGTTGTTGTTCATGTCCATGCCGAAGAGGAAGGCCGGAGGATCGACCTCATAGCGCAGAAAAGGCTCGTCGTAGTCGGGCCGTGAGTTGCGGTTCTGATTGAAGTCGGAGACGAAGTCGTTGTTTTCGTCTAGCCCGGGGAACACCGCTAAGTCGGCACCCACCGAGCCACCAGAAGCACCCACCCCGGTGCCGAATTGACCGGCCCGCTGCCAGTCGGCAAAGCGGTCTTGGTCGTCGTTGTCATCGACGAACTCGAAGAGGTGGAAAATTTCGCTGCTGTAATCGATGCCGCCCAGCGAGTTGGCCATGAACGCGGTCGTGCTGTAATCGGGGTCCATGGTGAACATTTCGCCGTAGGCAAACCACGGATAGGAGGTGTAAGACGCGGTGAGATAACCGGCCTCTCCCTTGTCCTCGGCGAGGGTATGTTGCTCTAGGTTTTGGTTGGGGAAGCGCCGGAAGCGTCGGTTGCGCACGAACTCGGCGCGCAGGTCTAGGCCGCCGAGGCTCAGAATCTCGAAATCTACCCCGATTACGTCGCTGCCGGTGGGCAACCCGTACTCAAAGCGCAAAAACTGTTGGTTCGACCCGTCGGATATTTCGCCTTCGGCTTGGGCCACGGGCAAAAAGACGGGGTCGCCCAAGCGATCGGTCTGCACGTTGGACGTGACGGCCACTCGGTAGTCGTTGGCCAGAATCAACTCGAACTCGATTTTGCTCGCCTCCTGATAGGTCGGCACTTTTTCGGTGGGCCGGAAGCTGTTGCGGATGTCGTAGATCAGTTCGATGTTGTCCACACCCCTGGCCTCTAAGCTGCCGCCGGTGCGGATCCCGCCGCGGACAATCGGGGTGATTTCTGGGTGAATCTCGCCGTCGATCAGCACTCGATCGAAAAACAGTAGCGCGCCATTGTCGCTCGACTCGGGCGAATCGTCTGAGATGAGGATCGTCACGGTCTCGACGCTGCCCGTGTTCTGCGGCGTGGTCAAGACGCCCTTGAGCGAATTGTCCCCCATGTCGAGGGTGCTGCGCGCGTTGTGGGCGCTGACCCACGTCGCCCCCACCTTGGCAAAGTCGCCTACTTGGGCTACGCCCCGGCCGCCGAGTAGGCGGGTGGAGTTTTCCACGAGGGCAGCGGCCTCAGACTGGGTTCCAGCCGGGTTGGCCGGTGAGCTGATGCGCGAGCCGAGGAACGTGAATGCGTACTTGTCGGAGAGGAAGTCCCACTGGATGCCGTTAAAGGTCGGCTTGGAGAAAGTCAGTGGGGTTAGGGTGGTGCGAATGGCGTCGCCTACTGTTAGTGCGGTGTGGAACTGGCCTTTGTGGGCAGACGAGATCACCACGCGGTCGAACCAACTGCTGTAGCGCGGGCTTTTGAAGATGCCGCTGCCCTGGCGCAGGGGGTTGTTCTCGGTCCAGTCGTAGATCGTCCAGCCGCGGGCGATGTAGTTGCCGAAGGCATCGTAGTGGCGGTTGCCCTCTAGCTGTATATCGACGTAGCGCTCGTATTCGTCGCGGGCGTAGTTGCTGTACTCCCAGCCTCGCCAGCCGTATTCGTAGAAGAGATTTTGCGGCAAGTAGAACTTGCGACGGTTGGGCGCTAGGGCACCGGGGTGGATACGGACCCCGTAAATTCCTGGCTCGGCTATGGGCCGATAGCCCGTAGTCAACTGAGCTAAAGCGCTGCCCCAGTCTAGCGCCAGCAAGGCGAGTGCTGCACACAATGCCGATCGGATGCGAGACAAATACATGAGATACCCCTCCCTCAAGAGGCTTTGCCGAATGGGCTAGGAGCTAGCTGCAATTTAGCTAGTAAGCTACGTTGATGATTTGCGCCAAGTTTTGGACTGCTGCTTGGGCGTCGATTTGGATTCGGCACACGTAAATCCCCGGGGGCACGCGCCGTCCCTCGTCGTCTGCGCCATTCCACGTATAGACGAGGTAGCCGTCGCTGCTGCGGCCGCCGGCCAACGAGCCGACCTGCCGCCCGTCGAGCGCATAGATATCGACCGCTACCGGGGCGTCTGCTTTTAACACTGCAAAGCGAATCTCGGCGTGGTCGCCGATTCCGTCGCCGTTGGGCGTGAGGACTTTGGGCGCAATGGAGACTTTGTCGAGCAAGCTCTCGGACGCGGGCACTTCGGGCAGAAATACCGTGGTGGCCGCCCGCCCGGCCGGATCGACCTGCTGCCAGAACTCCATCTCGTCGGTGTGGCCGACAAAGGCAGAAAAGAGATAGGGATTGGCGAATACGTTGACCTGTAGGTCAATTTCGACCTCTTGCCGTCGGACAACTTGCGACAGTTCCACTACCAGCGAGTCGGGCAACAGTTCTAAGGAGGCCGGCTCGACCTCGGCACCGGCGACGCGGATGACTACGCTCTCGGCTGCTGCTTGCGATGGCGTGTTTAGCCGCAGGCGGTTAAAGCCCTTGTCGCCAGATTTGAAGTCCGGCTGCAATACGTACGTAAAGTTTTCCGGCTGGCCCACTTGGGCCTCGTTGGGGGTGACTTGGCCGAGCGCCCCGTTGAGGAATGAGTCCGTGTAGTTGAGCTTCAGTCCCTTTAGGGTGGGGGCCACGTCTGGGCTGTCCGATTTGAGCAGCACCCTGAACTGCACGTAGCGCCTTGGGCTGGGCGAGAGAAACTCTTGGCCGGAGAACAGATAGGTGTTGCTCCAGCCGCTCCAATCTGGGGTCGGCCGAATGTAGGGCACGATGTCGCCTTTCCACCGTTTCTTCAAGTCGTTGTATTCGTCTTCGGTCACTTCGTGGCCCTTGCGGTGGTAATACGTATTGCCTTCTTCGAGACCGCTACCCGAGCGCGTCTGCGCCAAAATTTGCGTTCCCGCGGGTAAGTCGGAGTCCCATTCGAGGGTGCGGAAAACCTTGGGGCTGTCGTCTATCTTGAGGAAGTCCGAGCGCAATTCTACTTCAGCGACATAGCCGGTGGGTACAACGACGGCTTCGGCCATCGCGCCGCTGCTACTGCCCCCGAAGATCATTTCGAGATAGCGCAGGGGCCGGTACGGGTGCATGAGATAGGTGATTGGCTCGGGATTGTTCCAATCGCCTGGAGCTGGGAAATCGAAGAGGACGTCGAAGTCGACGTCACCCGAGGGCTTGAGCTCGCCGGCCGATCCCAGCAGCCGGTGGCGCAAGATGCGCGGCCGGCCCCAAGTGGTGGTCTCCTGAAACGCTACGAAGATGACGCGGTTGACCCAAAAGACCGCGCCCAAATCCCAGCGCCACTGGGCGATAAACTGGCCGGTTTCACTCCAGTTGAGTTCCTCCCAGAAGGTATTGACATTGCCGTCGATCATCGCGGGTGCGCGCTCCTTGCCCTGATCGTCGATGATCCCACCTCGGGCCACGGTCCCTTGGGCGATGTTCTGTCCAAACGCGATGACCTCGACCTCTGCGAGGGCCGCGTCCTCGCTCTTGACGTCGGCTATGATGCGGATGTATTGGGTGGGCGCGAAGGCTGTGGGGACGTCCGTGTCCTCGGCAGGTTGGCCAAAGCTCAGCACCCTTTTGGTCGCTTCGCCAAAGGCCACTGGATACGACAAGAGGGTCTCTTCGTTGCGCTTGGTCGTGCCGCCGATGAGGTTAAAGAGGAAGACATCGTCGGTGATTGATTGGAATTTGCCGTCAGAGCCAAAGACCCGGAGTGCTCGCAGCGGTCGCGCGCCTTCTTCATCGGGGAAGTGCAGGCGAACTTCCTTGACGGTCACCATCCTGCCCAAGTCGATTTCGAGCCACCAGGTGTCGAGCGGGTCGTCTTGGCTGGGTTTCCAGTAAGTGGTGGTGTCGTCGTCGATGATCAGATGGGCATCGGCCGCATTGGACCCGGCCTTCCACACCCCGCCGCGCTGCTCTTTGACCTTCTTTAGCTCGTGCGTGAACAGAGGGGAACTCGGCGCGGCGTTGAAAGGCTGCTCGAACTTGACCGGCCGGATTGATCCATCCGCTCGCAAGTCAACAGCCCCGACCGGGTAGGTCCACGTCTCCCACTGCGCCTTGGTGTTTATTTCAAAGACTTCTTGAGAATGGGCAAAACTCGCTGGCAAAACCAGCGTCAGCAAACAAAGCCATAGTCGGTTCATAGCTACCGCTCCTTTCTCAATACGCCACACCCATGCTGCTAGAACGCACGAGTGTCCCGCGCTCAGTGTGGACTTGGACCACGGCGAGGTATAGCCCTGGCGGGACTACCTGTCCGCGATCGTCGCGTCCGTCCCAAGCCACTGCATAGGCACCACTGGTGCTTTCGGCTTCGAGGACGGTATGTACTGGGCGTCCGGCCAAATCGAAAATTTCGACTGTTACTTCAACCGGCTTTACTAGCTGCAACAGGCTGTAGATCAGTTCTACTTGGTCGTTGATCCCGTCCCCATTGGGGGTAAAGACCGGGCTACTTACTACCAAGGAGGACACCAACTGGCTGGCCGAAGCGGCCGTCGTCAGTATCCGCAGAGCATTGGTCAGCACTTCTGGGTTGGCGTCGCCGGGCTGCACCCGCTGCGGTACGCCGTCCTCGGCCTGCGAGTCAAATACCTCAGCTTCGACCGAGGTGCCTTGGATGAAAATCTGCGAGTCGAATACGGCGCGCATGCGGTGAATGCCGATCTCTGGCCGCTGCGAGGAAAAGAAGATGGTCAGACTGCCTAGTTCCGCTTGCACGCTGTCGGGTGTGACCTCGACCCCATCTTCTCCAGTGAAGAACTGCCGAAACACTGGCGTCGATTGGGGGGTGAGGATGCGCAGGGCGTCAAAGCCGGTGTCTGTTTCCTCGATTTGGGCTACGACATCGTAGGCAAATGTCGTAAAGTCCCCGGCGGTTACAATGGGCACGTCGCCGGGGGGACGGGGGACGTCTAACTGGGAAATCTCGGCCACTAAGATCTGGGCCACGGGTGGGATCGTGTGCTCGACGCTCAGCGATGTGAGCCGCAGGCCATCGAGAATCGCGCCGCTTTCGATTCGCACCTCAAACTGGAAGTAGCGCCTTGGGCTGGGTAGCTGGATGGGCTGGCCGGACTCAGTGAAGGGGGGCGACCACAAGCTCCAGTTGACTTGGTCGTCGTCAATCGGGCCGCGCACACTTTCGTCGAGGGATCTGTACTCGTCTTCGGTGACGACTTGCCGCTCGCGGGTAAAGAGGTCGGTGTACTCGTAATAGACCCGGGGGTTGTCGTCTAGCCCGGTGCGCATCACCACCGTCAAATCGGCATCAGCGGCTGGCTCAACGACTAGCTCGTCGCCACTTTGACGCAGCTTTTCCAGCGTCCATTCCATGCGACTGAAATTAGCTGGCTCTCCGAGGTCGATGATCTTTGACCGATAGGAGCCGGCCGGCGCGAATCCCGTGCCGAAGAGTTGGAATTCGGCTAGTTCAAACGGGCTGGCCGAGGTAACTTCTAGTTCAATGTAACGGACAAATTGTAGAGGAAAGTCGATCTGCGCCGTGTTCTCGCGGGTAAAGTCAACGCGCTTTATGGGAGCGTAAATCGGCTCGTCCCGCTCGTTGAAACTGGCACCATCGTTGACTTTGAGCACGTAGCCGCGGATAAAGTCTTCGCTGAATGGTCGCCCTTCTGAACTGATGCCCTCCAAGCGCGGAAAAAACGCAATTCGATTGGCGGGGAAGCGGGTCCCCAAATCAAAGAAAAATTTAGTGCCGTCTTGGGCGATGCCGAAGCGTTTAAACGCGAGGTGGGTGGAGGTCGTGTCGATGCCATCGACGATCTCCAACAGAGGGCGCACGACCGCTACGTTGTCCCAGATCAGTGCTTGGGCGCGTTCCTCCACGTAGCCACTGGGAAACCCATCGACCCAAGTCAGGCTCGGAATGACATTGTCCTTAGAGGTAAAGGCTACGAGTTGGATGGCACCTGGCACGTCGAAACTCATCGCGGTGGAAAGCAGCTCGTGTTCCCGCCAAGCGGCCCCTTCGTCCCCGCCCACTACCCACTGGCGGACTTCCGCAGCCGCCGGTTGCGAAGCGAGGACCACAGCAGTTATGCACAAGGGCACCAAGCGAGAAATTGTCGTGCGCAAGCCCATAGGTTGGAATTCCATGCTTAGTAGGCTACGGCCACTGCCCCGAAGCGCACCACCCGGCCTCGGTCGGTGTTGGCCCCAATACGCGCCAGATACACGCCTGGTGCGACGAGTTGATTGGCTTCGTCGCGACCGTCCCATTGCAGTGCGTGGTGCCCGGCACCCTGTACCCCACCCGACAGGCTCCGCACTCGCTGGCCGGCCAAAGTCAGCAACTCGACGTCTACTTCGACCGCATCGAGCACGCTGAACAAGGTGTATTCGATGGCCACTTGGTCGTTGATGGCGTCGCCTTGGGGCGTGAAGACCGCGGGTGAGATCACCACGTCGGACAGCACGGATTCGAGAGAACCGGAACTGACTAATACCCGCAACTGGTCGGTGCCCAATTCGTCGCTGGCGTCGCCACCTTCCACGCTTTGGGGCAGCGATTCGCCTTGCCGCGCAAAGACCTCGGCGCGCAACTGGTCGGACGCACCGTACACGGTCGTTTCTAAGCGCAAGCGAAGCTCGTCGTTGGTGTCCGGCCCGATCATCTGGGGCAAATAAACCGCCAATTCGTCCCCTTCGTCGACGATGCTGTCCGGCTCCACCCTCGCCAGCGGATCGCCCATCTCCAGCCCCAGCACCCGGCCCGTAGAAGGCAGGCCTAGCCGCACCGCGTCAAATCCCTGCTGGCCGGCGTCGGAAAATTCGGCGCGCAAGTCGAGGATGAACTTGGTCAGCGCACCTGCGGGCACTTGTGGCACTTTGCCGTTGGGGCGCAATTGGTCAACCGCAGCGACCTCGCCCAAGATCCGGTCGGCCAAAAGCGGGGAGGTCTCGATGGTGACCCAATCGAGGCGGGCAAACTCCCACAAGGCTTCGGTCTCTAGCTGGACTTGTAGCTGAATATAGCGCCCCTTAGGCACGCGGGGCCGCTGTCCCGAAACCCGGATCGGCGGCGACCAGAAGCTCCAGTTATTTATGTCGTCGGCGATGACGCCCTGCCAACCCACAGCCGGTGGATCCCACGGCCACACGCGCGGTTTGAGCTTGGCGTACACGTCCTTTTCCACTTCCACGGGCTGGGCCAAGTCGTTGAACGAGTGATAGGCGATGGGGCCATCGTCCAGTCCGGTCTTGATCTCGATGTTGACTCCGGCCTTGGCGGCGGGAGATTCGACCAATTGATCCCCGTCGCGCCGCCAGGTACTCAAGCCGAAGTTCACTTCGCCGACATTGATCAGATCGCCCATGTCGATCACCTGCGATAGCCAGCGCGCCCGGGGGACAAAACCGCGTCCATAGACCTCTAGCTCGGCCAACGCGTATCGCGTGAATTTCGGCGGGGCATCTGGAAGCACCCGCATGCGGAAAAAGCGCAGATATTGGAGCGGAAAGTCGACCTCGATAACGGCGTCGAAGTTCTGGTCCACCCTGGCCAACAGTTTATCCAGCGGCAGGTAGTAATCCGTCTCCTGCGTACCGGCGACACCCGAGCGAAATTGCGGAGGTAGTTGGCTTTCTACGGCGACCTTGTCATTGCTGGCTGTCAGTTCGTAGGCTTCGAATTTGTAGTTGGGTCGGTACGGCTCTTGGAAGAAGGGGTCGTTGCCCTCGGGCGGCACCAATTTGAAGTGATCGGCGGGAATCTGCATGCCCATATCGAGCGTGTAAAACTCGCCCCAGATACCCCCTAGTCCACCACTACCTTGAAAATCGCGCCCTTCGTAGAAAGTGTTGAGATCCCCGTCGATGAATTCCATCGGGTTGGAGACGTGGCCGGGCCGGGAGACGTCGCCGATTGCCCGCCAGACGCGAGGCATCCCCTCTTGGTAGTCAATGTCGATCGGCTGCCGATAGCGCGTCCAGTGGCGTAGCTGGGTCACCACATTGACGTCGGGCTTGAGTTCCAGCGGTTGGATCGAGCCAGGGGTCGTGGTATTATCGACCATCAAGTTGACCAGCGTCTGCTCTTCCCAATCGAGGCCATCAGCGCCGCCGAGACGGAATTGCGCCACTTGCGCTTCAGCCGTGCAGACTTGGATTATGGCCATGCACGCCGCTGCCAAATAGAGCTTGGATTTCATACCGACCATCTCCTAAAAGCAGGAAGTCTTACGGCGAATATAACGCAAAATAGCAGGTGCCTGTCAAATATAATCAACCCCAGAATATCACGTTCCAAGTCATGCCGGTGAAATGGTCGATGATCAGATAGAAACCGCCGGGCGTGAAATAGCCGAGGATCATCCCCATGAAAAAGGGCCGCGTCTTCAGATAGAGTCGCACGCCCCCGTATTTGAGTACGAGGACCTTGACTCCCCAAGCGATGAACATATTGAACCACAAGTGGTCCATGATCCAGATCGGCCCAATCACGTAGCCCAGCGGATGCAGCGGCCACCAGACGTAGAGCCAGCGCGCGACCATCAACCCGGTCATAATGGCCGCGCCAATCCCCATATTGACCCAGCCCCAGCCGTAGAAATCGGTCGGCGTGCGGAGGACCTTCTCCACATAGCTGTAGTTGCCTCCGCTCCAGATCCACAGGTTGATCGCCCCGTATTTGTGGCTGAGCAGCATCACCATCCACACGGCACCGCCCACGGCCACGACCAGGGCCAAGACGATGATCCAAAAGAGGGGCCGGCGGTTGCGCCCCAACTCCTCGCCCAACCGCAGACTGTTGGCGCAGGAGACCATGACAAAATTGCGCCCGGTGGTCCACAAAAAGGTCGTCGCCAGCACGACTAGACCTTGGGCACCGATGACCGACGAGCCTACCGCAGACACCAAAATTCCCGCTGGTACCACCGGCGGCGAGCCGTCCGAAAGCCCGCCCTCGGCCACCACCCGCGAATAGCCAAAGATGATGACGACGCCCAAGAAGAGAATGGCCAGCCCGAAAACCAGCGGCAGCCCGGCCAGCCACAACCAACCCACTATCACCAGACAAGAGACCGTCAGCACAATCAGGGCTGCGCGGTAGGAGAGGATTTCGTCGCTGTCGTCGATGCTCTCGTCGCCTTTGAAAGCCTTGCGCCACACGCCGCTCAGATGCTTACGCGCCGTCCAAATGCCGCCCAAAAAGAGCACGAGGATCGCACCCATCGACTGGTAGGCCAAAAAGGGATCGCGCACCGCGTGGCCGGCTCCTCCGGTCTCGCTGCTGACCACGCCGAGAATGCCAAAAATGCCGCGCACCGCAAAAGAGAGCAGGTTGAAAAACCACAGGCTGAAGGCGATATCGGTCTTGAGAAAATAGAAGAAGCCAATGATGTTGAAGCGCAGCGCGACATACAGGTCGGCCGTGCGGCGGAAAACCTGCACGTCCATGCGCACGGGATCGACGTTTTGGGCGATGGGGATGGTTTCGGGGAAGTAGTTGTACAGCCCGTGCAACGTGCCCCACAGCGCGGGGATGGCAAAACCAGCCCACATGACGGGATTTTTGAAAAAGGGGCTTAGCTTTTGGTCGTCCTCGCCTTCCTCAGTCATGGCCAGCGGCACCTGCATCAGCGGATAGATCAGCCGCTCGTGCTCAATCCACTGTTTGCGCAGAATCGCCATGAAGGAAATCATCATCAGGAAGAGGGCGCAGATAAAAGGCGTCCACACTCCGATGACGCTGCGCCATATTTCCCAAGGAATCGGTTCGTCCCGTCCACTGCCCTCGTAGAATTTGCGGACGGTTTCCACATCGTGGACCATCAGCCAGTCGGGGATATAGGGATGGATCAGTTCCCGCCATTCGTTTTCAGCGGTGGCGTAGTAGAAGGGGTAGCTAATGGCGCTGAGGAACTTGGCGACGAAGAGGGTGGGGATCGGCGAGGCCATCACCATCATAACATAGACGACCAGCAGTTCGCGCCGATTGAGCCCCCAACTCGGGTGTACGAGCTTGAGCAGGGGATTGATAAAAAGGGTCAGTAGGAAGAGGATGAACACCGCTCCAGGCATACTGGTGCCCAGAGCCATAAAGGAGCCATGTAAATAGAGGGTGCCGTAGGCGGCTCCGGCCGACACGCTGAAGGCTCCGGCGCATCCGACTAACACGGATTTGGCAGTAAAAGCCGGTACTGCGTCTGCCTCCTTGGGCACGGTCTGCTCGGGTGTTGTTGACATTAGCTAGCGCGAGAGAATCAGCCGTGAAACTTGGCGACCAATTCGGCTGGTTTGCCATCTACCGTCGCCGGGTCCAGCGCCTGTGTGCCGAAGACCACGGGAAAGGTTTGGCCGGTGTGTCGGGAGCGGGTTTTGGAGTCCATATAGGTTACGCTGAAAGCACGGCGGGCCGACGTGGTGGAGTTGGGCCCAGAGCGATGCAGCAGGAAATTGTGCAGTAGAATGGCCTCCCCTGCCTCGGCTTCCAAGTCGATCACTGCCTCCGGGGGGGTGTATTGGGGCTCTTGCTCGGCGGGGAGAAAGTGCCGCTCGTTGATGATGCCGTGCTTGTTGCTGCCCGGCACGATCTGCATACAGCCAGTGGCTGTGGTCGCGTCGTCGAGCGCCGTCCACACGGTGACGATGGGATTGGTGTCGATGCCCCAGCCAATCCCCACGTCCTGATGCCAACGCAGTCCGCTGCGAAGTTCGGGCGGTTTGTTCATAAACATCGAGCGGAAGACCGAGACTTCCTCGCCGATGTAGCGGCGGGTGATCTGGTGGAAGAGGGGGTTCTGTATATAGGCGAGGAAGAGCGGGTCTTGCTCTAGGTCGTCGATGCGCCGGTACGCGAGCGTCTGCACCTCGTTGCCCATGGTGCGGCGCACTTCGCCGTCCTCTTCGACGACCTGCAAGCGCATGTGTTCGTAGCGGACGCGGCCCAGCATGATGTCGTCGATGCGCTGCTGCAAGGCGGCTAATTCGTCCGGGGACAGGACGTTGCCCAGCCGCACGTAGCCTTGATCCAAGAACAGCTCGTGATGTGCATCGTCAAAGGTGGAAAGGGCTTGCATGATGCGGTCTCCTTTTTTAAGGACGGGGTATAAATACAATACCTAGGGTGTGCTCGTGCAATGTCGCCTCGATCAAGGCTCGTACACAGTCAGGATTTGGTCGGCTGCGACGTCTTGTAAGCGCTGCACAGCGCCGCTGGGCCAATGGATTTCCACCTCATCGACACGGGTGCGGTCTCCCAAGCCGAAAAAGGGGCGCAGCGCGCTTTGGCACATGTAGCTCGATCCAGCGCGCACCACGTCCCACCGCACCCAGTCGCCCGCGGCGACGCGGATCTCGGCCCCGACGGAGTTGCCGACCAACCGCAAGCTCAAATAGTGCTGGGCGTTGCCGCCGTCGTTGCGCAAGAGCGCGGCAGGCTGGTTGTTGTTGGCTACTGCGATGTCGAGGTCGCCGTCGTTGTCGCAATCGCCCATGGCCGCGCCGCGGCTTACTTGCTGCAACAGCAGGCCCGGCCCCACCTGATTGCTCACGTCGGCAAAGCGTCCTTCCTGATTGCGGAAGAGTTGGTTTTGCTGCTCATACGTCACGGCGTCGAACAGGTGAATGTTGTCGTCGAGATGGCCGTTGGCGACAAACAGGTCGCGGTCGCCGTCGTTGTCGTAGTCGATGAAGAGGGTGCCCCACGCGAGAAACTGCAAGCTGGGAACCCCTAGCCCAGACTGAAAGGTCACGTCGGCGAAAAATCCGTTGCCGAGGTTGCGGTACAGGCTGTTGGTTTCCCACTGGTAGTTGGTGACGAAGAAGTCGAATCGGCCGTCGCCGTCGTAGTCGCCCACGTCAACCCCCATGCCGGCCAGTGGTTTGCCCGCGTCGTTATAGGCCACTCCGGCCAAAGCGCCGATTTCGGCAAAGCGGCCGCCGTCGTTGCGGTAGAGCAAGTTGGGGGTGCGGTCGCCGGCCGCGTATAGGTCGAGATCGCCGTCTGCGTCGTAGTCGATGAAAAAGGCCCCTAATTCCTTGGCGGCATCCGGCAGCAGTCCGGCTTCCTCGGTGACATCGGCGAAGGTGGCGTCGCCTTCGTTGCGATAAAAGACATCGCGCTGCGGCTCAAAGGCCTCCGGTCCGCAGTACACCGCAATCCCGGAGCGGAGGCAGGGCTCGTGTATCTCGGGGCGAAACTTGGCGTAATTGGCCACGAAGAAGTCCAAGTCTCCGTCTAAATCGTAGTCGGCAAAGGCCGCGCCGGTACTCATCGCTGGATTGACTAAGACGGGACCGGCCACGCCAGCCGCGTCGGTGACATCGACGAACCGGCTAGTGCCTTCGTTGCGGTAGAGGATATTGGGGCCGTACGCAGTGATGTACAAGTCCAAATCGCCATCTGAGTCGTAGTCGGCTGCGGCACAGCCCAATCCGTAGCCCGAATTGGTCACGTCGGCATGGTCGGTTGCATCGATGAACTGACCGGCGCTCGCGTTGCGGTAGAGCGCGCCCGGTCCGACGCTGTTGACGAAGTACAGGTCGAGCCACCCGTCGCCATCGTAGTCGAAAAAGGCCGTGCCCGAGCCCATGGTCTCCATTGGATACTTTTGTCCCTTGGCTCCGTTTTGATGGCGAAAGGAGATCCCGGCCTCGGCTGCCACCTCGACAAACTGCACCTCGGCGCGGCTTAGCGCGGCCCACAGGCACGCCAGAGCAACTCCTAAGAGGGTGCGCTGCGTCACTCGTGCTGGGAGTCTGCGGCGGATTCGCTGGCCCCGCGGCCGGCGGCCATGTTGCGGATCATCTTGACCACGTCGCCAAAGGCCTTGTAGGCGACGGCGATGACAATGCCGTAAAAGAGGACGCTAGCGGCGATAAAGACGAATTGCCATAGGGCTTTCCAAGTTTCGACGTCCATAGTGCTACTCCATGTTGCTAAAGTCTAGAGGGCGCGGTGGGTGCGAGCGCTGGGTGAGCGAGGCCACGACCAGCATGGCGAGGCCGCCCAAGGCTAGGCTGGTAATTCCGACAAGATTGGAGTTTTCGACCAACGGCAGCATAAACTCGGGCACCAAGTGCTGGTTTTCGGTCATGATCAGGAAGTTGAGCGGCACCAGCGCGCCCAGTATCAGCGCGCAGTACGCACCTGGGGTATTGGCCTTTTTCCAATACAGCCCCAAGGCCACGGTGCCGACGCAGCCAGCGAAGTAGATGGTGCCGGTGACGTACATAAAGCGGAAGGCCGTCTCGGGAAGCTGGTAGAGCGCGCCGAAAATGGCCAAGAAGGCGGCGAGGATGACGACGATGGCCCGGGTCCAGTAGATCTCGCGCTCGCTCGACAGCCCGCCCCAAGTACCGTCGGCTTCGCGCTCGCCGCCCGACTTGGCGAGCATGGCTTTGATCGGCGAGACCACGTCGCGGACGATGACGCCGCTCCAGGCCAGTAGGTAGCTGTCGTGGGTGGACATGAAGGCCGCGAACATCCCGGCCATGAGCAGGCCAGCGATGCCGATGGGCAGGATTTTGCCGAGCATTTCGGGCATGGCGTAGTGGGGGTCGAGCTCGGGGTTGCCAAAATAGGCCAGCGCCGCAATGCCCCAAAACATCGGCACCATCGCCCGCCCCATGACCGTGCCCGCGGAGATCCAGAATACGCGGCGGGCCACCTTGGGGCTTTCGGCACTCAGCGGTCGCATCATTTCGGGTTGCCAGACCACGCCGACTAGGCCGACGCAGAATAGAAACAAGATCATTGAGATGCCGTAGCCGGGGTTGGCTATGGGGTCAAAGCCGATGTCGCCTTTGTGGACTTGCACGGCTTGGACGAGGTTGTCCCAGCCGAGTTGCGGGTGATTGAGAATGATGTAGGTGCCAAAGAAAAACCCCAGCGACAGCAGCACGAACTGGGCGAAGTCTGTCAGCACCACGGAGACCATGCCGCCCATCAGCGTGTAAAAGACGACGATGAGCAACATGCCGATCATGACGTAGTTGACGTATTCCTTGTCGAGGCCGGTGAAGCCGACGACGAACTTGCTGCCGAGGATGGGAAACAGTCCCATGTTGAGGGTGCCGGCGAGGGTGAGGATGATGCCGCCGAGCAGGCGTACGCCGCGCGTGTACTTGAGTTCGTAGAACTCGGGCACGGTCATTACCTGCAAGTGGCGCAGGCGGCTGACGATGAAGCCAGTGCGACCGATGATCAGGGTGGTGATCAGGGCCATGAGGCCAAAGACGAAGGGCACGAAGCCGTATTTAAAGCCCTCCTCGGCCATGTACATGACCGTTACTAGCCCGAGGCCGGTCGAGACCATTGTGGCGACGGCCATGTGGGTTTTGAGGCCGCGGCCAGCGACGAGGAAGTCGGAGATGCCCTTGATGGCACCTCGCGCCAACGTGCCGGCGACGATGGTGCCGCCGACATAGACGAAGACGATGGCGTAGTCGATCCAACTCAGATTCATGTGTAATCCTGTATTCCCAGTGGTGGAAAAGCGCGAACAGCCTGCCAATTTAACATTTTAGCGAGGGCATGTCACCTCGCGGGCGATTGACCCCCCAAGGGGTGGTTCCTATACTTGCGCCGCGCTGCACTGCGCAAACATCAACTACTACGAGGGGTATGAATATGTTGCTACGACTTATGCGTCTGTCGCTGCTGTTGACCGCGGCCTTGTTATGGGCTGGTTGTGGGGGTGATGACTCGACGGTGGGACCGGACGAGAGTGCCGTCGAGGGCACTCGCACGGAAGCTACTCTTGCGGAGGTCAGCGAAGTCTTTGCGGTTAGTTGCGTCTTTTCGGGTTGCCACAGCGGCGGGGAGCCTGCGGGCGATTTGTCGCTGGAGGGCGACTTTGCTGCTCGCATCGTCGGCGTCGACAGTGGCCAGCGGCCCGATCTCAAACTGGTCGATCCGGGAAATCCCAATAAGTCGTACCTGCTGATAAAGGTGCGCGGCGACGACGAGATGGTCAGTCAGCAAATGCCGCCGGGCAATCCGTTACCCGCAGAGCAGGTGGAGATCATTCGCGCGTGGATCGCCAGCGGAGCGAAAGAGTAATGCCGGTCTTTTCTCCAGCGTCCTTGATCGAAACTACCGCGTCCATTTTTGCCGCGGCTGGCATGCGCGTTGACGAGGCGCGCGTGGTTGCTGAATTGCTCGTCGAGGCCAATCTCGTCGGCCACGACTCGCACGGCGTCATCCGCATCCCCCAGTACTTGGGCCAAGTCGAAGCCGGCGACATCGTGCCAGACGCGACCGTCGAAGTGGTTCACGAGGCTCCGACGCTCGCCGTGCTCGACGCGCATTGGGGCTTTGGGCAGGTGGCGATGAGTCGTGGCGTGGATATGGCTCTGGAGAAGGCGCAGGCCACGGGCATGGCCGCTATTTCCGTCCGCCAAGCCAATCACGTCGGTCGCCTCGGCAGCTATGTGGAGCGCATTGCCGAGGAGACTGCTATTGCTCTGATGTTCGTCAACGGTGCGCCGGTTTGCCGCATGGCCCCGTGGGGCGGGCGCGAAGCCCGGCACGGCACCAATCCAATCGCCATGGGGTTTCCGTCGCGCAGCGGCCCGCCGGTCGTCCTCGACATGACTACGTCGGCAGTGGCCGAGGGCAAAGTGCGGGTACAGCGCAATCGCGGTGCCGAGGTGCCCGACGGCTGGCTGCTCGACTCCGAGGGCCAGCCGACCAACGATCCCCACACTCTGTACGCCGATCCGCCCGGCACCATTCTGCCCTTGGGTGGCAGCCTCGGTCACAAGGGCTACGGTCTCAACGTGGGAGTCGAACTGTTGGCCGGTGCGTTGGCTGGGGCCGGCTGCATAGGCCAGGATCGGCGCTTCCGCAACGGGGCGTTGCTATTGGTGCTCGACGTAGAAAAGCTGGTGGGATTAGACGCTTATTTCGCCGAGGCCGACACATACATCGAGTTTGTCAAATCTGCGGCTACTGCACCGGGAGTCGAGGCGATCTTGATGCCTGGGGATAGCGAGCGGGCGATGGCGGATAAGCGGAAGGTGGAGGGAATCTTCATAGAGGATGAGACGTGGGCACAGATTGTGGCGAGTGCGGCGAAGGTGGGGGTTGCGGTGAGTGATGAGGGGGCTTGCGGCGACTAACTATATTATCGCTCCTGCCGGAGTTGGTCCAGTAGGCGGCTCAGTTGTCCCACCAAGTAAAGCGGCAGCGAGAGCAAGGTCATTTCCACGCTCTGTTGCGTTCCGCTCACTTGGTGCCGGATGGGCTGGACGGTGGGCGGATTGAGGTCGAAGCGCACCGCGAGGCGCGTCCCTTTGGCCAAGGCGAACTGATGCAGCGAGCGCAGGGTGCCGCTGGTGCCGGCTTTGACTTCGACCGGCACGATCTGAGCACCCCGGGCAATCGCATAGTCAACTTCGGCGTTGGCGCTTTTCCCTTCCCGCAGCCAATAGTTCAGACGGGGCGTTTCTCGACCCTCTTCCAAGTAGAGTAGGTGTTGCCCGACGAACTGTTCGGCTATGGCTCCTTCATTGACCAGTCGGCGGTCGTCCAAGTCCTTCAGAGCCAGCCAGTCTAGGCCGCACAGACGGTTCATCAGGCCGATGTCCAAAAAGAGGAGTTTATAGGTCTTCCAATCGACATCGGCGTGGAGGGGCACTCCGGAACAGGTACTGTGGAAGATGGGTGCAATGACCCGGGCCTTGGCCAGCAAGTCAATGGCGACCCGCAGTTCGCGGGCGGTCTCCTCGCGGTCAATTTGGGTGTATTTGACTTTGCGGCCCACGGCGCGGGGAACGTAGTTGAAGACCCGCTGCAAGCGCAGCCGGACTCGGGCGGAGGCGTATTTGGCAAAATCGTCTTGGTAGGTATCGACGATGGACTGATGCACCGGCCTCACGTCGGTAAAGTGGCGGGTGGCGCTATATGCGGCTACGGCTTCGGGCATACCACCCACCAGCAAGTATTCCCGCTGATAGGCCGACAAGCGGGTGTGGACGGTATGGGGCAGGGGTTGCTCAGGGGTGTAGTCTTGCAGATAGGCCAAGAGGGGCGGGTCCAGTTCGGCGAGAAATTCTTCAAAGCTCATCGGGCCTAAATGGAAGTATTGAATGCGCCCTACTGGCATGGTAAAGGCGTGCTGCGAGAGGACGAATTCGAGTAGGGAGCCAGCGGCGATAACCGGCAGCTCGGGGTGATCTTCCAAGAAATAGCGCAGGGCGGGCAGGGCGTGGGGGGTCGCTTGGATTTCATCGAGGAAGAGTAGGCTGCCCGGTGCCAACAGCGGTTGACCTAGCAGTCCTTCGAGTTCCCGGCGGATGCGCGTCAGGTCCAAGGTCTGGAAGACGGGCTCCAAGTCTGGGTGGCGCTCGAGGTTGATTTCGTTGAGGTGCAGGCGATGGGACTGGGCGAATTGCCGCACTAGGGTGGATTTGCCTACTTGGCGAGCGCCGCGGATGACCAGCGGTTTTCGCTGTGGAGCGGCAAACCATTGAGCCAGAACGCGTTCAGCCAATCTATACATAATGAATAAAAATGCCCCCTTTTTCGTACGTATAATGTACGAAAAAGGGGGCATTTTACAATAACGAACGAGCAACCTGAGAGTGCGGCGCAGGCGGGGGTTGAGGTTAGTGAGTAGGTGACTTGCTGGCGCTCAGAACGCGGACCTTGCTGAAACTCGACAGCACCCGCTAAGCAACTTAAATTCGGTGTCGCCTAGCAAGAGAAAGTAAAACCGGGAAAAGGAGATGGTATGACGGATCGCTTGGAGGAAGTCTATGAAAAATACGTCAAACCGTTGCCCACCATTGAACGCTTGCGCTTGTTGGAAATGACAGCTCATGATTTGGCCCTCACCGCTCCACTGGCCCCCCAGAAACGGAGTATTCTGGAGCTGCGTGGATTAGGCAAAGAAATTTGGCAAGGGATAGATGCTCAAACGTATGTCGATGGTTTTAGTGAAGAATGGGACCGTCAACCGTGATCCTAAGGAGAATAAAAAATGATCGATTCCAGAATGCTGCGGGAAATTCAAGGGGCACCGGTCGAAGAGCGCCTTCATTTGATTGAGATCATTCTCCAGTCTCTCAAGAAGGACATAGAAACAACCTCGCCTGCACCCAAAAAAATGTTCACTGTGCGTAAGTTTAGTTTGGGTGCAGAGGTCCATGCAGACCGCAATCAATTGTATAACGAGCGAACAACCTGATTGTGTTTGCCCTTGACACCAACTTGCTTGTCTATGCACATAATACAGACTCGGAATTCCATAAACAGGCAGCCGCATTTGTCACTAAGGTGGTAAATGAACGCGATCATAAAGGACAACACACGATCTGCCTGCCTACCCAAGTCTTATCAGAGTTTGTACATGTCGTAACTTGGCAGCGCGTTGAAAAGCCACTGTCTATAGTCGAAGCGATCCGCGTCGTCCGAGATTATAGGGATGTGGGCATCCCCATCATTCATCAGCGAGAAACACAGATTCAGACCTTCTTGGAACTTTTGGAAAGTGGTACAACACGCAAGAAGGTGTTCGATATGGTCCTAGCGGCTACTTTGAAAGACAATGGGATAGCAGGACTTTATACTGTGAATGTTGGTGATTTTAAGACATTTGATTTCTTGAAAGCCGTCAATCCACTGCAACCACGGTCCAATCAAGCTGATTTATCCGACACGGACAGTGAAAGTGATTAGAACACAATACTCGACACCGCTTTAGAAATTAGCGCCAGCGCGATGGAAGACATGCCGACCAAGCCCATCCCGCACGAATAGCCGGCCAAGAGAATCGGCGCGTACGCCCGCCAGCGCGCTTCGCCAAAGCGCTTCTGCAAGTGATAGCGGCCCAGTAATGCGCCGATGAAGTTGGGCAGCAGAAAGTGCGGCCACGCGCCCACGCCGCCGATGAATCCGTAGAACAGGGCGACCGGCCAGCGCAAGAGTGATAGCACGCCCAGAATTCCCGCGCTGCCCAGCGCGCCCGTGAGCACGTATTCCCAGCGAATGATGGACCTGATCAGTTCGTTGCCACCCTCGGCGAGCGTTGACTTGGCCCAGAACGCCTGCATAGTGGCGTGGAAGGGCCAAAACTTCTGCACGTAGGGATAGGCCGACGAGGGAATCGGCCCGAGCTTCCAGATAAAAGACCAGAATATAAACGAGCAGACGAACATGATTAGCAAGGTCACGCCAGCCAGTTTGACGATGCTGCCGAAGTGGGTGCGGGTCAGTTCGAGTTGCTTGAAGGCCGCGGCTTCGTAGCCCCACTGGAAGAGGGGGATCGGCGCAAACCACACGGCCGCGCCCTGATAGCCCGACAGGTAAAAGGAGCCTTCGCGCAGATAGGGGAAGGACGCTCCTTGCGGCGAACCGGTCAGGCCGATCATGCGCGCGCCGATGTACGAGTAAATCGGCGTCCACACAAAGCCGAAAAACGCGCTGATCCACCAGGGAAATTCCGGTACCAAATACCACACTAAGGCCACGAAGCCGAGCGTGCTGATCGCCCAGATGCCCAAGGCGAGAGGGATGGGGATGTCGCCGCGTCCTTCGGGCAGCCCGCCACCGTCACCTTCGCGCTTAACTCCGCGCAAAGTCCACAGGGTCTTGCCCACCATGGCAAAACCCATCACGGCCACGAGGACTGCGCCGCCAATGGAGAAGCTGAGCCAGAAGTCGAAGGAATTGGCGATCTGCGTTGGGATCGCCGACATGCCCGGCTCCCAGGTGTGCAGCACGTCGTACGCGTAGAGCACCGGGTTGACGAGGATGTTGACGAGAAAGGCCGCGGCAAAGGAGCCGACCACGATCCAAAAGGGCAGGACAAAGCCAACCATGACGTGCCCGAGGTCCGTGCCAATGCCCATGATGCTGGCCGGCAGCATTTCCTTGAGGGAGACGGTCAGGTCGATAAACGGAATCGGCAGAATCGTCACGGTTTCGGTGAAAAAAATGCCTGAGATCGTGGGGATGACCACGTAGAACAGCCCCCAGATAATGCCGATAAAGGCCCCGATACTAAAGACCTCCCAGCGCCAACCTTGGCTCGGACCCGAACTCTCGGCGAGGGCGGTCGCGCCGCCGGCTTGTACTGCGGCCAGCGGGTACGGCAGGCGCTCGATGTCGTTGGTGATGCGGAATAGTACGTAGCCCAGGGACAGACTGTTGACCTTCTGCATCACGATGACGGTCAGCAGCAGGGCGATGGGCTTGAGCCAAGCGGGATGCAAAAAGGAGCGCCCCTCTAGGGCTTGTGAACCGCGCGGCGGCACCACCCAATCGGGGATGTGATGGTGTAAGCCGTCGGCTTGGGGGGATTGGATCAAGTACTGGTCCCAAATCAGCCCGCCAAAAGGCCCGCCGAACAGCTCGGCCCCGGTGCCCAACTTGCCGCCCATCATGACTAGGCCGCCAGCCACCCAGTAGAGAATGATCACCTCTTGGGTGCGCAGGCGCGCAAAGGAGCGCTTGGCGATTTCGATGAAGAGGATGAGCGTTACCCACTCGGCGCCGCCGGCCATGCTCTGGCCAGTCACCAATCCCAAGTAGATGGCCCCGGGCAGCATGATGAAGCCGACAAACAGCGCAGCCCACAAGGTCTTGAGGTTGAAGCCCGGTTCAAATTCAAGATCCGAGGGAATCAGTTCGGGCGTTTTTTGGTCGTCTTTGGCCATGCACTAGTTTCCGTACAGTGGGTGCCCTTGCCCGGGGAACCAGATCATATCGATGCAAAAGGACAGGCCGATTGCGGTGAAGTACCCAAGGATGAGGCCGATGAAGAAGGGTTGGGCGCGGTGGTAGAGGCCGATGCCGCCCGAGCGCATGATGGCCCATTTAGCCAGCCAAGAGACGAAGATCGAAAAGACGATAATGGTCATGGGATAGGAGCAGATGCCGACCGGCATGCCGATCGGGTGCAGAGGCCACCACGAGAAGCGGTAGCGCATAAAGGTCAAAAGTCCCATCGCGCCCGCGCCGCTGACAAGGTGGCCCAACCGCGTCCAGTCTGGGGTCTTGAGGTCAATCTTGCGCAGGCTTTCCACGTAGGGCACTTGCGACCCCGTGCCGAAGATCCAACCCCCGTAGTTGTACGCACCAAAGGAGTAGCCCATGTAGAGTGCAAAGGCCATGGAGACGACGAGGGCGACTAGCGCCGAGAGGAGGATGAAAAAGCTCAGCCAGCGGCGGTTGCCGCGAATGTAGCCGGACACTTTGGCGCTGTTGGCCGCGGCGACCATGAAGAAGCCCTTGAGCTCGTGGTGCCAGCCGTAGGATAGCCCCATGGCGATGTTGCTCTGCGCGGTAGCGTGCGGCCCGAGCGCGTAGCCGACGAAGGTCTGACCGACTAAGGGGGCGCGGCTGAAGAGCAAGCCGCCCTCCATGATGATGCGCGTAATGCCGACGTAGAGGACCAAGGTGGCCAAGATGAAGAGCGCGACCGTGGGTGGGTTCATACCAGCTCGCCACATCCAGAAGGCGATGTAGAGCAGGGCCAACCCGCCGCCAAAGACGATCATCCGGTAGGACATCAGCTCGTCGGTATCGTCGATGTCTGCATCGTTGCGCACGGCTTTGCGCCAGATTGCGCCGAGGTGTCCACGCGCCATCCACAGCATGCCGCCGACGAGGGCGATCAGCGCACCGAAAGACTGCCAGCCGATGCCGGGGTGGCCGAGGGTGTACACGTCGCGGCCGGCAATGGTGTAGCCAAAGCGGTTAAACAGGCCCTGTTGCAGCATGGTCAGCACCGTGAAAAACCACATGCTGAACGACACGTCGAGATTGACGAAGTACGTGAAGCCGACGATGGCCCAGTTGATATTGGTGTTGATGGCGGGAAATTCGCGGCCAATGCGGATGGGGTCGGACAGATCGCGCGGGATGGGCGGGAA
Organism: Candidatus Latescibacterota bacterium; assembly: GCA_965116675.1. Classification (GTDB taxonomy): domain Bacteria; phylum Latescibacterota; class UBA2968; order UBA8231; family UBA8231. The sequence goes on along the minus strand of OZ220721.1, from coordinate 2,101,762 downwards.
GGCTGGGGTAAAGTACGTGACCACGTTCCACATGACCATGCAGAAGGGCAGGGCAAAGCCGAACCAAAACGCCTTTTGCCGCACGAAGCTGGGCCAGTTAGACCCTGGCGGCGGGGCGATGAGCTGTTGGGGCAGTTCCATCAAGGCGAAGGGCAGGCGCTCGTACTCGACCCACTGCTTGCGCAGAGCCGCAACCATGCACTGACACAAAAAGAAGATGGCCATCACCAAACTGGTCCACCAAAAAAGCGGCACGATCCAAGCACCCCAAGGGATGGATTCGCCCGCGGGCAGGCCGTTGTAGAACCACTTGAGGGCAATCGCGTCGTTGGGCACCAGCCATTCCTCGACGTACTGCACTACCTTGCTCTGCCACTGATTTTCGGGCGAGGCAAAGTACTGGGGAGCGGCGACGACCGCGATCATGTACGTGGAGGTGCCCCAGGTGGGAATCGAAGCCCCCACCAAGGACATGATGAAGATCAAGCCGAGTTCGCTGGTGCTCAGGCCGCGCACTTTTAGCAGCGACTTGGCTGTGGCGTTGAGAAAGACTAAGCCGGTAAAGAGAAAGACCACGCTCAAGGGCAGGTAGCTGATCGCCCACTGCGAGGATTTGAGGATGAACATGCTGTACGGGGCCCCGATGTTGATCAGGATCACGAGGCCCAAGCCGATGAGGAAGGCGCGTGCGGTCATGTAGGCTGCACGGCGCTACTAGAAGCAATGGACGGTATCCGCTCTCGGTACTCTCTCGGCGACAGGGGTGGCCACGCGAGGAATCGCTCACAACGCACGTTGAGGATCTGGCTCATGCCCTCTCGATCTTCTTGCGACTCTTCACGGCTTCAAACCTCCATGATGGGCACATCGTATTGCCGAATGTGGCCGTCCCGGGTCACGAGGATCAGCCCTTCGGCTCGGGCTTGGGCAATCAGGAATCGATCGAATGGATCCCGGTGGTGCATTGGGAGGCGGCCGGCCTGCTCAGCGTGCTGGAACGTCAGCGGCAGGTGAGTGAAGCCCTTTTCCTCAACCAACACCGACAGATTGTCTGGAGCGACCAAGCGACCCTTTGCCCGCTTGACCGCGATTTCCCACCCGGTGATGGCGCTGACGAAGACGTCATTGTGCGGGTCGGCAATGGTGGCATGGGTCTCTTCGGACAGCCGCTCAACATCGGATAGCCACCATAAGAGGGTGTGGGTATCCAACAATAGCCGCGACATTGCTAGTGCTCATCTGGAAAAATTTTCGAGTTTTCAACTAGGTCCATGAGTTCTTCATCGGGATCGTCAAAGTCTGGAGACATCCAGATCTTTCCTTCTAGCCCACCAGGCTGACGTTCCTCTAGGCGATCCCGATACGGTTCCAGCCGCAAATACGGCTCACCGGCCTTGGCGATCACAACTTCTTCCCCCTCCCAAGCCAACTTACCTAGGCGCGAAAGTTGCGATTTGGCCTCGTGCATGTTCACCTTCAGCATTATAGTTCCTCCGATAGCTAAGTTAAGCTAAGTCTATTTTTGTGGCGGGGCCGTGTCAAGGGTGGACGGCAAGCGGCCTAGTGAGCGGACTTTGGCACTACACCGCCAGCGGCTCAGCCCCGGCAAACGCCTTTTCCACCTCGTCCTGATACCCTTGGCGAATCCCCGGCGCTAGGGTGCGCCAGACGAGGAATCGCTTGCGCAGCACGTTGAGAAACTTGCGATTCATCCGCTGCCAAGAGGCCACGTCGCCGCTGAGGCGCTCGATGTGGGTCTCGATTTTGTAGATGTGGTGCTCGCCGGTGGGAGTCGCCTGTAGGCGCACCTGTTGGCTGATCCCAAGGTCGTAGGGTGCCAGCCAAGTGCGCATGGCAATGGCGTAGGACGGCTCCGGCCCGTCGGTGGTGACGGATAGCTCGACGTCGCGGGCGATGAAATCGCCGATTGAGCCTTCGCCATAGGCGGCGAAGACCGACTTGAGATACACGTACATGCTCGGCACCTCGGCTCCACCGACCGTGAAGGGAAAGTCAAAGCGCCAGTGGTCGCCAGCGGGCGGGGGGAATTGCCATTGCCGCGTCACGTCTGGGACGGCCATGTTGGCTGCCATGCGCGCTGGGTACAAGGTTGATAAATAGACCGTGCCAATGACCACGACCGTAGCCCACACCGCAGAGAGCGACGAGTAGTTGAGTGTCAGGCCAGCGAGCAGCCCGTATTGCAGCATGAACAGATGGGCGATTTGGCCTAGGGCGTAGCCGACTACCGCGCCAAAGGTGGCAAAGACCGTGGATTCGGCCAAAAACAGCAGGCCGATGTGGCTGGGGGCCAAGCCGACGACGCTGTAGATGCCGATTTCGCGCACGCGCTCGTACACGGCCCCCATCATGGTATTGAGCACGATCAAGGCGGCGATGATTACCGGCACCAAAAGCTGCCCGGCCCCGCTTATTTCGGTGGAGCCGATCGAACTGTAGGCCACGACGCGGTCGCCTTGGCCGACGAACAGGGTCAGCGCCACCCGCGACATGAAGGACTCCACGCGCTGGATGAATTCCGGGTCGCCCGAGTCCGCGGCAATGGCGATGGAGCGCAGGCGGCCGTCCATGGCGCGGACGCGCTCATAGGGCAAGAAGAGGGTGTTGATTACTTCGAGGTGGTTGAAGGTCTCGACCGCGGTGGCGGCCAAGGCGCGCGGATCTTCGGTACTCTCGCGGGTGATGAGGCCGGCGTCTTTGACCGTATCCACGGGCGTTAGGCGCTCGCCATCGAGATCGACTACTTCTTTTAGAGCCGCGCTGTCGAACAGGCCGATGACTTGGTAGTCCTCGCCGTAGAGCGCGATGGAAGCCGTGCCCACGTCCTCGGGGCCAATGCCGACGAGTGCGGCTAGGCTGTCGGGCAAGATAACGGCCTTGTCGTCGCCCGCGGCGAAGAAGCGGCCAGCCGAGAGGTGCGCGTCGAGGCCCGTGACCTCGGCTTCGGCTGGTTGTAAGCCCACCAAGCCGTGCGCGAAACTGGCTGCGCCGGTTGGAGTGGCGGCGAAGTCGATATAGGCCCGTTCGGATTCGACTGGCGACAAGTACCAGGCGCGTGGCACGACCAAGGCGCGGTCGCCGAACGCGCTCTGCACGTAGTCCAAGATGGAATCCTGCATGCCGCGCCAGGCGCGGTCGCGGATGAGGCCGCCCTCGTACAGGGGTGGAGTGTCGCGCGGCAGGCGATAGAAGTCGAGGCTGGACTTGACCGAGGTAAAGGAATTGACAGTAAAGGTCAAAAAGGTCAGAGTCGCAGCCGTCAGCGCGGTGCGCAGGCGGCGTTTGCTCAAGTTGGAGATGCCCAACAGCACGGCGGCAAAACCTGCGGCAATCCGGCCCACGTCAGTCTCATGCACGCCTGCGGCTGCTCCCTTGCGGCGTTGTAGAAGTGCCTTGAAGCGGGTGACGACGATGAAGATGACGAGGACACCTAAGGCGAGAATGACAAACGCGAGGAAGATGATGTACGGCGAGGTGCTCAGCTTGAAGGCCGGATGGACGAAGCGCAGGATCAGAAATACGAGGACGAAGATGCCGACAAAGCCGGCGATTTGCCGCCGCACGTCCGGGAAGCCGAAGAAGAACCGCTCGCAGAAGAAGGCAAAGGGCAATAGGAGCGCGAAGTAGAAAATCACCGCGCGAACCGCGTCGTTGGCGGTGGCTTTGACTTCCGGGTAGATGCGGGCCTCCAGCCCGAGGGCGCGGCGCACTGCGCGCTGGTAGCCGGTGTAATCGAATGCCGCGAGTTTGTCGCGGGCCTCGAGCAGGGCCTCCCGCGCTTGCTCGTGCATGGCCTGTAGCTGTTCGAGGACGATGCCGTGGCGCACCATTTGTTTGATCCGCGCCTCGTCGATGATCCAGATGTCGCGGGCCGCCTGCAATGCCGGGTAGGGAATGAGGCCCTGTTCGACTGGGAAGCCCGCGCCCTGTGCCCGCTCAATGGTCGCCAGATCGACGAGGGCCGGATCGAGTTCGGCGAACAGGGTGGAGTCCGCGTTGGTGAGCATGTAGCGCACGCCCGCGAGTGCGCTCTCGCCGCCAAAGGCTCCCTCGCCGGCGAGAATCTTGACGCGGGTGCCTGGCTCGGCAAACACCACGCCAGCCTGCACCACCCGGTCCTGTACTGCGCTCTGGTTTTCGATGTAGTTGAGAGAAAAAGAGCGCGGTGGCGCGTCGTTGGTGCCGAGGACGTTGACGCGGTCCATGGCCGATAGATAGCGCGGATCGACCACTTCCAAGAAGCTCAGGGCGCGGCAGCGAAACAGGACCTGCAACATGCGGTTTTCCCACCAGCCATACGGCTGGGTGCCCGGATAGGTTTTGTCGCCTTCTTCGCCGAGGTCGGGCGCGGAGACGATGCGTCCGTATTCGTCGAGTTCAAAGGCTTGAATCCGGTTGGCAAAGCGGTTGCGCACGATGTCGAACTTGAAATAGCCGCTCTCGTCTCCGTGCGTGGCCATGAGGGTGCGCACGCCGGCCACGGAGTTGGGGCCGGGCTGGAGATAGGTGACGAGGGCGTTGGGCACCGGAGCCTTGGGCACGGCGAAATTCACGTCGCGGTCGAACCAGTAGATGTTGCCCTCTAGGCTGTGCCCCCAATCGCGCAGGGTCAGCTTGGTGTCGTTGAAGAAGTCCGGATCAGAGGCGGCCTTGAGCATTAGCCCAGCTATGGTGCGGGTCTGTTCGGCGAGGTTGTCGAGCGCGACGAATTCGAGTCGGTCGAGGGGCGTATCGACGCGCTGGCGCAGTTGGTTGGGCGTGACGAAGGAGAGTGCCTCTTTGCCCACGAAAGCTGCGGCCTCACTGTCGAGGGCCAGCCGCACGGGCATGAAGTTTTTCCACACTCGCTTCTGCGGGGCGATGGCGTCTTGGTAGCGAGTTGAGTCGGCGAAAATCTCGCGGTTATAGCGGGCAAAGCGCGAGGCGTAGTGCGCCATCAGATTCTTCTGATAGTCGTCGTTGCGCCAAGCTGAGTTGTAGAACGTGCCCATGGTGAAGCTGCCGACCCGAGGGCTATGACTGGCCAAGTCGAGGCCGACGAAAAGGCGGAAGTCGATGCGCTCGGCCGGCGGGATCTGGTCGAGGAAATGCTCGCTTTTGCGCGCGTGACGGTAGAGAAAATCGTTGACCCCGGCCAAGCCCTGAAAGTGCCCAGGGGTGGCCAAAAAGAGCACGGTGTAGCGGGTGCCTTCGGCGACGAGCAAGCGCGCGATTTCGAGCAGCGCGGCCATGCCGGTCGCGTTCTCAGCCCCTGGGGCCAGCGCGGGGACGACCGAGATCGCGTCGTAGTGCGCTTGCAGGACGATGATTTGCTCGTTCCACTGCTGGGTTTCGCGGCGCTGACCGCGCGGCATGTTCTCGGCCAAGCCGGGGAGGACGGCGAATATATTGCGCGCTTGGACCTGCTCCCAGTCCATGCGCGCTTCGAGATACACTTGGGTGTCGCCGCTGTGCGCTTGCTGCAGCAAGAGTTCCGCGTCCACCGCTTCTACCCAAAAGCGCGGGATGTCCACGGGTACTTGGAGGAATTTTTCCGCGGCCTCGCTGCGCGTGACGCGGCCATCGTCGTACAGCAGAATAGCCTGCGCGCCCAAGGCCCGCGCTTCGACGTAGGCGTTGCCCGAGCCAAATCCCATCAGTGCGACACTGCCCGCTAGCCGTTTCCCATCCATCTCGGCTAAGCTACCGCGCCCCAAGTCTATGAGGTGTCCGGAGACGCCGCCCGGCGGCAGGGACGGCGAGCGCACGTGGTTGGGCCACAACCCGTAGATGGGGATGGCTTCGTCCGAACCGACCAAGCGTAGCTGACCGCCGCGATCTAGGGGAACGGAAAGGGGGAAGAATTCGCTGGTGACTTGGAGGCCAAGGCGGTGGAATTCCTCTTCTATATAGCGGGCTGCGTTCGCGGCTCCCGCATAGCCGGTGACGCGGGATGAGTCCGCGGTGAGGATGTGAAGGTGGCGCTCTAGATCGGCGGCGTCTATTTGCGCGACGGCTTCGCGCAGTGAGGGCGCTTCGTCGGTTGCTGGGGCTTCGTGCAGTGGTTCCCAGCCAATGGCTCGCTCAATCCAGCGCGAAATGGTAGCTGGATCAAAGGCCGCGACTGATAGCAGGAAGAAGGCCGCGGTGGTGGATAGGAGGAATTTGGTCAGCATTGATGAAAGTGTGCAGACACCAGACAGAAAAAGAGGCAGGCCGAGGAGCCTGCCCCTGGGCTATACAGCTTGATCGGCCCGGTTAATTGGCCGCCAACTTGTCGATGTTTTTGACCTTCTTAATGTCGCGCTTGAAGCGGAAGCTGAGATCGATGGTCTCTATGGGTTCGTTGCGGAAGTTGTAGCGCAACCCGAACTCGGGAATGTGGAAGGCAATTTCGGCGACATCATCGTGGATCTTGGAGAAGACCACATAGCCTTCGACCTCTTGCCCCGAAAAGCAAAAATCGTCGTCTGGATATCTGGCTCTATTGTAGATATCGCGGCGCTCGTCGAAGCGCAAATAACCCAAGCCGTTGAAAGCTATCGGGAAACGCCGGAAATACTCCTCTACGTCATAACTCCCCCAAGGATAATAGCGCCGCCCATTGGCCGACTCCACGGTCACCGTCAGTGGATCGAACTTAACTTTGGGGTATTCGTAGTTTTTGACCGTGATCTTGAAAATGGACAAGCGCTGCGGTGCCTTACCCGTGCGCGGATCAATCCAATTGCCATAGGTGAACGGGTTGGATGGTAGCTCGTCGGCCGGACCGCTGGCGTTGGTAGATTGGGCCGGGTACTGGCGATTGATCTCCTCGTCCTCCATGGGCCGCACGGACACTTCGAGGCGGTTCTGGACGAAGGTGACCGTACCGTCGTCGAGGATTTTCATGCTTGACCCTTGAATATCGGTCTGCTGCTGGGCTACCTCTAAGGGCTGGAACCGCCCGGGAACTAGGTAATGGCCGCAGCCCAATAAGAGGGCCACAGCGACGAGGATGGAAATTTTTTTGCAAGCGTACATGGAAACACTCCTCTCTGACAAACTCATAGCTCAACTGGGTTGGCAGCTTGTCTGCGTCGGGAGACAAACTCCCCCAAAAGCCCTTCCTCCACGGCGACGAGTTCAGCGTATTTTTCGCGCAGTTGCGCGATGTAGCGGTCGAACAAGGGCACGGCTTGGGCGTCGCGCAGATCGCGCGCAACTTGCGCTTGTAGTTCCCGCCCGAGCGCGCCTGAGCGGGCGTAGCGTTGTGCATTGGCTTCGTAAAAGGCGCGCACCTGCGCGGGGTCAAGCTGGATGTGCGCGTAAATTTCTCGCTCCCACAAGGCTTGGATCAGCTTCTGTTGGCGCATCTGGGCGCGGCGCGATTCCAACTCGGCATCCAGACCGTGTTTGTGCGCCTCCTGCGGTAGAATCTGGTCGGCGACAAAGGCCCGCGTCACCTTGAATCCGAGGGCGCTGACATCGGTCGGCTGCGACCCAGCGTCTGCCCCGAGTCGGGCGAGAGCCTGCTGGTAGTCACCGACGCTCCAATCGCCCGCAGCACTGCGGACCAACCGCACCTCCGGCCGCGCCACGCCTGCGGCGACCTGCCGCAACGCGGCCGTATCTAACTGCACTGCGTGCTGGCTGGTCAATTGCTCTAGATAGGCTAAGTTCGCCTGTTGCTTCTTGTGCCGAGTTAGGACCGCTTCCACGAGCGGGCGGCGGTCTGCCAACGAGACCTTGCGCTCGGCAGCAACGGCTATCACTAAAAATTGCCCATCCGTTTCTATCAACTCAACGGTCCCCACTTCCTGCAGGAACAGGGCAGCCGTGCGCGCGTCGCCCGCGTTGAGCGCGTTGAGCCACCCGCTTTGGCTCCACTCCCCGTCCAAATCCAATCCTTCTTGCGCCTTTCTCAGAGCCGCCAAGGCTGCGGCCCGCTCGCGCACGGGCAAACGTCGCAAGCGAATTTCGCGGCCCGCACCCGATTCGGCGAAAAATTCCGTTAGCTCCGTTTCCGTATAAGTCAACTGCTTGCCCATTTCGCGTGCGAGCAACGCCTCGACCCGTTCTTTGCGCTCCCAAGCTGCCATTGCATCGGCGACCGCTTCGTCTAGCCCTTGGGTATGTGCTTCGAGCAGCAGCAGCTCTTTGTCGATGAGGGCCTGAAGTTGGCGACGCCAATCCGCAAGCGGCTGGGCTTTGCTGCTGGCGGGTAGCTTTTCTAGCGCTGCGGCAAAATCCCGCTCGCTAATCTCGGCCTCGCCCACTCGGGCCAAGATCGCCGACGCGCTTTCTGGCGGTGCGTCGGCGCAGGCCCATAAGCCCAAGGCCAGCAGAGCCGTCTGCGGCTTTAGAAGCTCCATCCCCTTCTTTCGGCTGGCCGGCCACCCAAGCGCTCTTCTTCTAGCCCGGCATAGAGTTCGATGAAGGCAATGGTATTGCTCACGTCTTGGTCGGTGAGATTGGCAAAGTTGATGTCGTTGACCTGAAAGCCAACGTTGGAGGTGACGCTGTACCCTTGGTACTGGACCCGATTGGTGTACTGCACGGTGAACACTCTGCCGATGAAATCGTCGATGTATTCGGGCGGCAATGGGTCGGGAATCGCCACGGCATTGCGGAAAATAATGGCCTCCACTCCGACCTCGACGCGGCTTCTCGTCAGCACTGGGAACACCGCGGACAGGGAAAAAATTTCGCTCAACTCGTTGATATCGAGCTGGACGGTGCGCGGTTGGGTGCGCTTGCGCCACATGTTTTTCCAGCGCGGGATCAAGGTGATGTTGCGTCCAATGGAAAACGGATAGTCCGCTTTGTTGATCACGCCGTAGAACGCGCTATCGCGGAGGCGCTCGGCTGCGTCATCGCGCTGCTTGAAGTGATCGAGGCGGAACTTGTTGACAAAGGTCAGGTTGCCTCGGGTGTACTTGTAGCCGACGAAGCTCTGATTGACGAGGGTGTTTCCGGTGATTAGGGGGTCGTCAAAAGGTTGCAAGCCGCCAATGGAGCCAGGGCGCTGCACCCATTGCAGCAGGTTGTCGGCGATGTTGTCCTCAACGGACTTGATCATGTGAAAGGCTTCGAACTTGCCCGTCCTAGAGATGTCGCGCACCGCGCTGAGCAAGGCGTATATGGCTGTTGACCGCTCTTCGCCGGCGATCAGCCACTCGCGATTGCGGCCTACGGTGAGATTAATTCCTGGGTAAATCTCGGCTCCCCCGTACACGTTCCAGCCGCGATGCCCTTTGCGGTAGGGATAGTCGGCTTCGTCGTCGTTTTCAAAGCGATCCACTACGGTATTGTGGTTCATATCGACGCCGAAGAGGAAGTCTGGCGGGTCGATGTAGTGGCGCAAGAATGGCTCTTCGTAGTCCGGGGTGAGATTGGAGTTTTCGTTGAAATCCGAGAGCAAGTCGTTGTTTTCGTCGAGGCCGGGGAAGACGGCGTTGTCGCCGCCCGCACCGCCATAGCGCGGCCAATCGACGAGTTGGTCTTGATCGTCGTTATCGTCGATGTACTCGAACCAGTTCTGGCGCTGATTTTCGTAGTCCACCACATCGTTTTGGTCGGTGATGTACCCGCGCGTGGTGTACCCGTAATCCATGCTGAACACCTCGCCGTAGCCAAAGTAGCGGCCAGTGCGACGCGTGGCGTTGACGAACCAAGCATCGGCTGTGCGATCGCTCTTTTTGAGGTTGCTCAGTTTCTGGATGTTGATGTTGGGATAGCGCTGAAACTGGGTGTTGCGTGCGAATTCTCCCCGCACCTCTAGGCCCCATATATCCTCAATGGTCAAATCGACGCTGGCGATTTGGTTGGCCGAGGGTAGCCCGTAGTCAAAGCGGACGACGCGCTGGTTGGTATTGTCGCGCACATTGCCTTCCGAGCGAGTGACCGGCAAAAAGATGGGCTGGCCGTTGATATTCGTCTGCAAGTTGGAGGTTATCTCCACTCGGTAGTCGTTGGAGAGCACCATGGCAAAGCTGACCTTTTGCACCACCAGCGGATCGGGCACTCGATAGCGGAGGAGAATCGGTGCCTCTTCGAGGGCTTCGAGGAAGCCCTCGCGCTGGCGGCCGCCCTCAATGGTGGGATTGACGGAGACCTCTTGGCTATCGACGATCATCTGCGACGAAAAGAACAAAGCGCCGGAGGCGTCGCCGGGCGAGTCGTCGGAGATGCGGATGACGATTTCGGTGACGTTGCCCGAATTTTGGCTGCTGGTGAGCAAGCCGGCGCGCGAGTTTTCCGAGAAATTGCTGCTCGCCGAGCCGAAGTTCGTATTGACATACGTGACTCCCAAGCCCATGAAGTCGCCGACTTGGGCGGTGCCGCGTAGGCCGATAAAGTTGGTGAAGTCCGTATCTTGTACTCGGTTGGACCCCTGTGCTATCCTTACCGGCTCATTGACGCGCGACAGCAGCACGGTGGCCTCGTACTTGTCGGACGCAAAGTCCCATTGGACGCCGTTGAAGCGCGAGCGGCTGAAGGTCAGCGGGGTCAGGGTCGTGCGGATGTAATCGCCGACGGTCAGAGCGGAGTAGTACTGGCCCTTGGAATCGGCAGCTACCAATAGGTTTTGGAACCAAGAGCCAAAGCGGCCGTCTTTGAAGACCGAGCTACCAAAGGCCAGCGGCTGCTGCTGGCGCCACTCGTAAATGCGCCAGCCACGGGTGATCCAGTTGCCGAAGATGTCGTACTGGCCCGTGCCTTCTAACTGCGTGTTGACATAGCGCTGATACGGTTCCTTGGCGTAGTTGGTGTACTTGTAGCCTCCCCAGTTATAGATATAGTAGAGATCTTGGGGCACGTACCACTTGCGCATGGTCGGGATCAGTGGGTCAAAGCCCTCGATCCTAACCTGCGAGGTGGCGCCGCGCTCGCGCCCCGGGGTTGCTGCTTGGACGCTGGACGCTGCAACGGCTAGGACCAGCAGGGCAACCCCCCAGAACATAACTTTGCGCATAACAACCCTCCCTTAGGCGTTCACTTGTGCTTGGCGCGGCTTAACCGCGCGGAGAAAAGATCGGTGGCCGAGATGGCCCGGCCCTGTGTTAATACACTACGGCAATGCTCCGCATTTGCGTGGCGATGCCAGCGTCGGTAGCGGCTTTGAGGCGGAGCAAGTACATCCCGGGTGGCACCACGCCGTCGGCATCGCGGCCATCCCAACTAACTTGGTTGGGGCCGGAGCGATCGCGGGCTTGGTAAAGGCGATGCACCGGCCGGCCGCTCAAGTCGTACACGACGACCTCGACTTCGACCTCGTGGGTCGCCTTGAGCAGAATGTAGTCGAGGGTGATCTGGTCATTGATGCCATCGCCATTGGGGGTGATTACCGCGGACGAGAACACAACGCCGGTAAAAAGCTCGTCGTCGATGCGGGCACTGACGACAAGTGTGTTGTCGGCGGCTTCCTCGGCTGCATCGCCGAAAGCGACTCGCTGCGGAAACGCGTCGGATTGGCTGTCGGCGACCTCGCCGCGAAATTCCGTGCCGGAGACGGTGACCAAACTGGCAAAGCGCACGGCGACTTCTTGACCGCTACGGGTGATGCGTTGGTCGGGAAAGTTCACCTGTAAGCGGCCCAAATCGGATGCCGTGGTGAAGTTGTCAACCTCCACCCCATCAACGCGCACGCCCGTGGCGCGGGCCGCAAACGGAGTGTGGATGATCACGGTGTCAAAGCCTCGATTGCCGCTCGAGACGACCGAGCGCAGGTGATAGGTAAATTCGTTCTCCCGCCCGAGGATCGCCGTGGCCGGACTGATTTCGGCAATGACCGAATCGGCGAGGGACGGCACCGTGTAGTTGAAGACCACTGAGTCGATGACGGCTTTGTCGAGCAAGCTGCCCGACAGGAGCTTGAATTGGAACTGGAGATAGCGCCGGTTGTCCGGCGAATTGATCGAGGCTTCGAGCAGCTCAGCGTAGGGCGGGGACCACGCACTCCAGTCGCGGTCGTTTTCGAGGACGACGCCGGCGTACGATGGATCGAGCGTGCGGTCGAAATCCGCTAGGGCCACTTCCTCCAATTCCCCGGGAATGCCCGTCTGGCGGAAGTAAAGCGAGTCCGTGGCGACGAAGCCGGTTTTGGTGCTGAACTGGGCTTGCGCGGCACCGTCGATGTGGCTGTACACATCGACCGGCCCGAAGTTGGCTGCTTCACCTAGGTCAATCACTTGCGATATGTACTGGGCGAAGGGCGTGACGCCGACGCCAAACACTTCGAGGTCGCCCATCTGGAAGCCGCGTTCGCCCGTGCTGCGCAGCCTAAAAAAACGCACCTTGGTCGGCGGAAAGCTCAGATCCAACTCGGGCAGGCCGTGCGAGCGGTCTTGTGCTATGAGCGCGTACACGGGATTGCCGCCGATGAAGTTGAGTGAATCGCCATCGTTGGCGTAGAACTCGTAGCCGCGCAGCGAACGCTCGTCGTCGTTGAGGACGCCGCGGCGAAAATAGAGGCGGTGGAGGACGAAGATGGCACCCATATCGACTTCAAGCTCAGCGCCGTTGGGGTTGGTGTACACGCGCCAACCCGTAGTGTGGGAGCCGTCGATAAGTTCGTTGATTATCTGATTGGAACGCGCCGCAGCCGTGCGCACCGAGGTCTCCGCCCAGCCGCCGAGTTCCTTGATGCGCGGCAGGATGTTTTCCTCGGGGTCGGCTTCCAGCGGCGAGAGGCCTCCATCTTCGGTGACTTCGAGTGCATTGAAGATGAGCGAGTTGCTCTCCCACTCCAGTCCATCGCCGCCTATTTTGAGCCGTTCCGCAGCCGCGGCCGGAGTGCTATATCCCATCGCTAGGAAGGCTAATGCGAGTGCAGCACGGGTCATCGCAGTTCCTTTTTGCTGTAAGGTGGGCAAAAGCAGTCCCCCTCAGTAGGCCACCGGTACGATCCGCTGTACCGTCTCGGTCTCGGAGTCGCCGGCAATTTCAATCTGCACTAGATAGGTCCCCGGTCTCACGAGCACACCTGCGTCATCGCGACCGTCCCAAGTGAAGCGATGGCGTCGAGCGAGCCCATCGCCGCTATCGAGGACGCGCATTTCGCGCCCAGCCAAGTCGTAGATGTGGACTCGGATTGGCCGCGGTGTCACCAACTTGAGCGCGTCGAATTCAATGCCTAGCTCGTCGCCGATCCCATCGCCATTGGGCGTCAGCACACGCGTCGAAAGGGCGACATTGGCCAGTAGGAGATCGTTGATCGGCAATTGCACAGAGACGGATTCGCTCGGCACATCGGCTCTGGCATCGCCTTGGTCAACGAGCTGGCGCACGTTGGTGCCGAGGTCGCTGTTGCCGAGGAAAAGATCAAAACGCGTCTGGTTTTGGTAAATGGTGCTGCTGAACGAAAGCTCGATTAGCTCCGAGCGACGAACCGTGGTTGGTAGATCGACGACAAACCCCTCGGCGATTGGGGTGACTGCGACCTCCACCGGCTCGTCTCCCAACGTCAGACTAGTGAAGTCAACGGGCACGGACGCGGTCATGGTCAGGCGGTCAAAGCCCTGCGAACGCCCGCCAAAGGTCGGCAGAACGAAGTACGTAAAGTCTTTCTCGACACCTGGTTCGACTTGGCTGGGGAAAACCTCGGCACGGGTTTCAAGGGCAATGGGATTCTCCGTGTTCAAGTGCAGGGCATTGATCGACGGTGCCGCGTTGGGGTCGTCCGAAATCAGGCGCAGATCGAGTTGGGCATAGCGGCGTGGCGAGGGCGAGCTAAAGAGCGCACCGGAAGTTACGTACGGATCACTCCAGACGCTCCAGTCCGAGCCGACGGAAATCGTGGTTTCGGTCGGCCCACGCAAGCTCTTGGGCGTCTTGTTCCACTTCCGCTCAGTAATCTCTTTGCCCTTCTTGTCGAAGTAGTGAATATTCTCGACGACTTCATTGCCGGTGCGGCTGCGCAGTTCGATGCGCGTACTGGGTGGAACATCGGCGTCCCACTCAACCGAGGTCAGGGCCTTGGCTGCGCCGAGGTCGAGGATCGGCGAGGTTAGCTGCAACTCGGCGGGAAAGCCCTCGCCGTAGATCTGGAACTCGCTAATCAGGGCGAAGAGGCGGTAGGAGCCATGGGTGCCCGTGCGCTGGCCGCCGTGGCGGGAAGAAGGGAAGTACTGCTTGATGTAGCGAATTTTCTGCAGCTCGAATTGATGGTCGAAGTTGCGGATAGTCGTCTCGTTCAACGGGCTGTCGTCAACAAAGGCGATTTCGTGAAAATTCAAGGTGCCGTCTGGAGCGATCGAGCCGTCGGATGCGAGAAGCTGATACCAGAAAAAGTTGGCGTAGCGGCTGCGGATCCGCGATGGAGCACCGGCCGGTTCGCCGATGATGCGGATCTGGTCAATCCAGTAATGGGCCCCTAGATCAAAGATGATGCGATTGAAGATGTCGAAGCCGGTCTGGGTTTGGTGATAAGTCTGCATGCCCCAGTTGGTGACAATATCGCCGTCCACCATATTTTCGCCGCCGGAGAGTACGGCCTGCAAGTCAGTGATGAGTTCGATGTTGCCGCCGCGCTCAATGATCCCGAGGGAGATATTGTCGCCGATAGTGGAGACCGAAATCTCGGCTAGGCCAGCGCCCTCGACGAACTTGGACAACTCGATGCGAACGATGCGGATTAGGCCCGAAGATTCCTTGAACTCGCGGACGGTGCCATCGACAAAGCCGCCGCCAATGTCGTCCGAGCCGGATGCGCTCAAGCCCAAGGTGCGCTGGCGGGGATCAAGAACGAGCTCATGGCTCTCATTGAAGCCAACACCCTTGGAGAGGCCGTAGCCCAAGGTGCCTTCCACGGGCACCAGTGCGTTGGTAAAGAACTTCTCGCCGCTCGACAGCAGGATGGTGAAAAATTCAAAGGGCGGCGCGGATTTGTCGAAAGTGATGACGATCTCGGAGGCCGTCACCAAGCGGCCCAAGTCGAGTTCGATATAGGCGTTTTCAATGCCGTCGGCCGGGTCGGGCGACCAACTAGACGCCGGGTCGCCATCCATGATGAGGCCCGCGTCGCGGGCGTTGCTGCCAACGCTGCGGATGCCGCCGCCAAAGTGCTCGGCATTGCGCACGGCGTCGATGTTCTTGCGCACGGGCACGGGCTCGATTCGACCGGTCGCTTGTAGTTCGATGGCACCGACCGGGTGCGCCCACTCTTGCCAAGAGGAGCGGGTATCAAACGAGATGCGCTCGCCAAAGGCGAAACTATCCAACGCTATAACGAGGCACAGTGCGCGAGTGATTGTCATAGCCGTGCTCCCTTAGTATGCCCTATGTGGGATGGACATAAGCCGCGCTCTCAGTAAGCCAGCCCTATCAGCAGCGATCGGTATTCAGAGCCAGTATCCGTATCAATGGAAAGCCGCAGAATGTAGAGCCCGGGTGGCACAATAGAACCGCTCTCGTCTAAGCCATCCCAAGTTACTTGCTGTGGCCCATTGAGCGCGCCGCTTTTTTGTAAGTGCCGCATTGGGCGGCCCGCGAGATCATACACAATTAGGTCGGCGGGCACCTGAGAGAGGGCGCGCAGCAAGATATAGGACAACTGTAGCTGGTCGTTGACCCCATCGCCGTTGGGACTGAATACCGGAGGATCAGCCTTCAGTTCGAGGACGAGCTCTTGGCGCAATGCGCCTTGGATAGATAGGCGATCGGCTTGGGCTTCGGGGGTGGCGTCTCCGGGCACCACGTCTTGACCGAGCTCTCCGGTCTGACTGTCGAAGACCTTGGCGAAAAAAGTGGTGCCATAGACGGTCACCATGGCCTCGAAGCGGATGCGCAAAAGCTGGCCTGATTCGGTTACTCGGTCGTCGGTCAGTCGTATGGCCAGACTGTTCTCGTCCTCTGCGTCCTCCTCTGTAAAGGATACGGGTACCCCATCTAACTCGACACTGTTGACCGTCGCCTTGAAAGGCGTGCGGATTTCCACGCGGTCGAATCCGTCGTTGGCCGGGCCGAAAGTCGAGCGAATGTAGTAGTCGAAGGTATTGCTCTCGCCGAGGGTGACCGTCGCTGGAGTGATTTCGGCCGTCAGGTCTTCGGCCAGCGTCGGGGTCGAATAATCAAAGGAAAGCGAATCGACAAAGGCCGACTGGCGCGCGTCCTCGGACGAAAACAACAGGCGGAACTGGACGTAGCGGCGATTGCCTGGAGATAGTAGATCGCCAAAGAAGTCCTCGTATGGTGCCGACCAGGGACTCCACTCGTCGATGTTGTCGATGATCGCGCCCTTGTCGGACGAGGTCAGATCGTCGTACTCGTCGACCGCCTCGGGTGAGCCTATCGGCAAGATGGGTTCTTCCTGCCGATCCTCGCCTTCAAAGATATCGGTTTTGCGATAGTAAATTTTGGGGTCGGGCACCGAGCCTGTGCGCGTCTGCAATACCACGTTAGTCAAGGGGTCGAAGCGGGTCTGCAGACGGATTTGGCCAAAGTTGGCCGCCTCGCCGAGGTCGATGACTTCGGAGAGATAGCTGCCAGTGGGCGCGAAGCCATCGCCAAAGACCTCGACTTCCTCGATGATGAACTCTTGGCCCGAGCGGCTAATCAGGCGGATAAAGCGCACAAATTGGAGGGGGATATGAGCGTCAATATCCGATTCGCTCTGTTCGAGATTGGCGCTGACTTGGTTGATGAAAGCGATCGGACGGTCATCGCGCAGTTGCGCGGGGTTGCCGTCGTGAACAAAAAGCTCATAAGCGCGGAGAAAGATATCGGGGTTGCCCTGAAAGCGAATGCGGTTGATCGGCAGGATCGCGCCTAAGTCGATGACCATGGAGGTGCCATCGGGGCGTCGTTCGCGGGTGACGCGCCAGAAGGTCTCGGCATTGCCGTCGGTGAGCAAGCCGGTCAGGTTCTCGCGCGACTGCGGCGAGGAGATGTTGCCACCCCGCCGCGTCAGGGTGAGGTTTGCGACGGCATTTGTGGTCGAGTCCACCACGGCCGGGAGCAAGACAGATACATCGGTGGTGAGGCCGGTCAGTTCTCCGACATCATCCCATGCAAAGCCAGAGCCTCCCGCGGTCCACACGTCCACGGCGCTAGCCGCCCTAGCGCTCAACAGGATGCAGATCAACAGCCTAAATCGCCATTTGAACATAGCGCGCGTTGCCTCTCGTCCCCATAAACAAAACAAGGGGAGGGGAATCGATTCCCCTCCCCTTGTGAACATAACTTAAGACGAAGACTGCTAAAGTTTGGTTTAGAGTTCTTCGCCTACCAGCGACTTGATTTGGCCCCAAGAGCTTTCCTCAACCGCCGTATCTACAGCTTCAATCGGCGTCAGGAAGATATCGGGCATGCCGCCGCTGTTCATAAACTGCTCGGCCATGCTGTACTGGGCCTGCCACCAGAAACCGTTCTCGCAGCATTCCTCAGCCATTGGATCGTTGCCGTTGGCGTTGAGACCTTCGTCGGCGTCGTCAATCGAGATCGACATGCCAATGGTCTGCTCGGCCGCGAGCGTCCACACCGTGCTGGCGTCCGGACCGCCGCTAATCGAGATCGGGTCCATCAACTCGGCGCTGAACTCGTAGTAGTACTCTTGGCCTTGATTGACGTGACCGGCCTCGACGAAGTCGGTATGGGTCCACCAGAAGTTCAGGGCGTCCTGCTCAAAGTTTCCCAGCGCGCCGTTGTACATCTGGACGCGCGAGAACTGCTCGGAGAAGCTCAGGCACATCTGGTAGGCCGGCTGCAAGTCTTGGTCGTTGGGTGCCGAGTACGGGCCGCCGCCTTGGTTGTCGGGGTCAAAATGCACTTCGCAGTTGTCATCGCGGAAGGTGCAGGTCGGGTTCTTATCGACGATCAGGAAGTCGTCGTGGACGTGAACCATGGCGTGAACGCGGTTGTTGGCATCGCTCCAGCCAATGATCAGGTCGATGAACAGGTCATCGGCGTCGTCGGCACCGCCGGTCAGCGGATTCATGTCTTCAATGGTGACCTCAAAGCTGCGATCAACCCAAGCCCAGTCGGAATTGTCGCCATCGATAGTGGGCAGGGCGTTACTGGGGATACCCACGGCAAAAAAGAGCGGTACTTCAGCCGGCTCCTGCGCGAAGGCAGCACCAGCGACGAGCAACACGCCTAGGGTTAAAGCTAGGACTTTGCGCATTATTGAATCCTCCTCGATAGTGATTCTGTATGTGAAAAGGGAAGAGAATAGGCCCGCCACAGGGTTTCAGCGGGCGGGATTACGAAGCTGCTTAAAAGTGCATCAGTTGGTACTTCGTACCTCCTTTCCTCGGCGATTTTTCGGGAATTTTTCCCATAATAGTTAGGTAACAAAATAAATACGTGATTATCTGTCAAGATTTTTTTACCCGCGAATCTTCTGTTAGTAGGCTACAGAAATAAGCGCTTGAATTTTCTCGTCGCCAGCGTCGCCCTCGACGAGCACTTCGAGTACGTACAGGCCTGGGGCCACGCGATCTCCGTGGCTGTCGCGGCCGTCCCAAATGAGCTTGCGATGGCCGGCGAGGCTGTCTTCGCCGCGGTCGTACACCGGGCGGCCGGCAAGGTCGTACAGGCGCAGTCGCAGGGGACGTGGCGCTAGCACATTGACCAGTGCGATCTCCAGCGTCAGTTCGTCGTTGACCCCATCGTCGTTAGGGGTAATCGCCTTGGACGAGAAGGACATATTAGCGAGCAACTCCTGAGAAATCGGTAAGCTGACGATGTTGGTGCTGCTCTCGACCAAGTCGGTGGCGTCACCTGGATCCACGCGCTGCCGCACGCTCTCGTCTTGGCCGCTGTCCTGCAAAAAGACGTCAAAGCGCGTCGATTGCCGGAATACCGAGGATGCAAACTTCAGCTCAATGAGTTGGTCAGTGCGGATGCGGTTGGGCAGATGGACGAGGAAACCGCTTGCGGTCGTGTCTATCTGCGCGTCGAGCGCGGTGCCGTTGTGCGCGACGCTGGTAAATTGCACCGGTGTGTCCGACTCGACGGCGAGGCGGTCGAATCCGCTGGCGTTTTCGGGCCGCAAGTAGTAGGTAAACTCCGTCAATACTCCCGGGAGGGTCTGCTGAGGAGAAATTTCGCCGAGTACGCGGCCGGCGAGCGGTTGGGTAAAGTTAACGGCTAAGTGGTCGAGAGAAGCTCCCACAGTCGGCGAATCCGAGGTCATGCGCACGTCGACTTCGAGGTAGCGGCGCGGCGAGGGCGAGAGAAAAGCCTCGCCCGAAAAGCTGTAAATGCGGCTCCACGCACTCCAATCGCCGCCCGCGGTGAGGGTGGTGTCGATTGGGCCTTTGAAACTGGGGATGAGTTTGTTGTATTTTCGCTCGGTGACTTCCTTGCCGTTTTTGTCATAGTAGCTATAGGTTTCCAAAATCTCGTTGCCGGTACGAGTGCGAATTTCTATGCGCGTACCGGGCGGCTCGTCTCCGCCCCACTCCACGGAGTTGAGGTTCTTGCCGGCCCCCAAGTCGATCAGGGGTGAGCGGAAATCGATCTCCGACGGGAACCCCTCGCCGAAAATCTGGATCTCGTCGGTGGTCCCACCCGCGCCACAACCGGGGACTCTGTTGATGCCGCCCTCCTCGCCGAGCCGCTGCAAGGAATAGCAACTGGTGTCCCAGTACTTCCAGAAGATGCGGACAAATCGCGTCGGCAGCAGGTCGAAGTTGTGATCGACTAGGCCCTTGGAGGTCTGACTGCCAGGCGAGGCACCGGAAAAGTGCTTGGTCCATAGGCGGGTGCCGTCGGGCGAAAGCGAGCCGTCCGAGGTCATAAACTCGTAGAAGCGGAAGTCCCAGCGCCGGCGGTGAACGTAGTGGCGAGTGGTAATGCCACCACCAAAGCCGGAGCGCACGACCACGCCGCCGATGATCCGCGTTTGATCGACCCAATAGACTGCGCCTAAGTCGAGAACCATGTGGGCGAGGATATCGGTGAGGCCCCTAGAGGCCGTGCCAGCACGCCAGCGCTCGTACAAGTCGCCGTCAAAGAGCGCTCTCGCTTTGCCGAGAGGCTGCGATTCGTTGCTAGCGAGATTAATGTTGATATCGACCGACCCGCCGCGTTCCAATAGCCCGAGAGCGATGTTGTCGCCGATGGTCTCGACTTCGATCTCGGTGAGACGGGCATCGGGCACTAGGAGCAGTGGCTCAAAGCGGATGAATTGGATTGGCTCTTCGTCGATTTGTTCTATTTGGTACGTCACCCGATGGTGGGTGTTTTCCTTGATGCGCTCTTTGACGCGATAGACTAGAGAGCCTTCAATAGGTGCGGCGATAAAGTCGGTTTCCGGTTCGCCGGTCGAAAGCAGGAGGTCGAAAAGTTCAAAGGGCGGAGCCTCCGCATCGAATACCAAGGTGACGCTTTTGGCCGAAACCGCGCGGCCCAAGTCAATCTCGATGAACCACTCACCTGGGTCAGTCTCCGGGTCGGGTGCCCAGCTGGTCTCCGGGTTGCCGTCAATGGCCAAACGAGCGGTATTAAGGTTGGAACCCGCGTTGCGGATGCCGCCACCGAATTCGCCCAAATCTCGCACGGCGTCGATCCCCTTCTCGATTTTTGTGAGTTGGATCGTACCGGACGGGGTCAATTCCACCGCGCCCAAAGGCAAATCCTCCCATTGACGCCAATCGCGTGCCGAGTCGTAGCGCAACTGGTCGGCTGCTAACGGATAGCTGCCCAAGATCAAGACGGCGGCGAGGGCCATGTGAAAATTCATAAATGCCTTCCTTCGCATACGTATCTCAGAAGATGAACATCCCAATAGTTCATTATTAATTATTATTTTACTAATAATACCCGCGCCACGGAACAAGGCAAATGGGCTGGTCGCGGGCTGGAGCGGAATTCCCGCTCGATTTGTATCTTACTTTCCAACAGCCCTAACCAAGTTCTTATCTGGAGAATATGCCAATATGATCGGTCGAATTGCCCTCTGCGCGCTGATTGCCCTGCCGGTTTGCGCCCAGTACGAGAAAGTCGAGCAGACCGTCCCGCTGCCCACGGATTGGGCCACCACCATGGTCCTAGTGCCGGCTGGGTTTTTCCCCCGAGGCATGGAAGGCGAAGCCTTTGACGAGCAGCCCGTGCGCGAGATTTACCTCGACGCGTACCTGATCGATAAATACGAGGTTACGGTGGCGCAATGGGGAGAGTACCAGCGCGACACGGGTGCGATGATCCCAGAGTGGACCTTGCAGAATACGGCCGCGCGGCAAAACCACCCCATTACGCTGGTGACGTGGTACGACGCCGCGGGCTTCTGTCAGTGGGCTGGTAAGCGCTTGCCCACAGAAGCCGAATGGGAGCGCGCCGCGCGCTGTGACGATGGTCGCAAGTATCCCTGGGGCGACGGCCTCGATGCTTTTCGCGCCAATTACTTTCAGAGCAACGATCCGTTTGAGCGCGGCTTCGGGGCTATACTCAGCACTAACCCAGTCGGTTTCTTCGACGGTTCCAATAGGGACGGCTACCAAACGCGAGACGGCTCTAGCCCCTTTGGAGCCTACGACATGGTGGGCAATGTCTTCGAATGGACCAATGACTGGTACCATCCGAGTTACTACGTCTTTGGCCCAGATGTTAATCCCGCGGGGCCGGACAGCACTGGGGTCAAGGCCGTGCGCGGCGGTTCGTATGCGGTTGACGCCAGCCACGTGCGGCCCTCGTACCGAGCGCGGGATGCCCCGAACTTCAAAGGCCCGGACGTGGGGTTTCGCTGTGCCGCCAGCGCCGCTCTAGGTACGGGTACGGTGTTGCGCGGCAAGACGTGGGGCGAGATAAAGAGTTTCCCGCTGACTTGGCCCAAAGGGGGTAACCATGAATAAACTGAGATATCTAACCATCGCTGTCGCGCTGACTTTGCTCGCCAGTGCCGCCAGCGCACCGGGGCAGGAAGATGACCTGCGGCAACGCTTCGGCCTCCAGCCGGTGCCGCCAGTGCCTTACCCTGAGAACAACCCCTACAACCCGGATCGCGTCGAGCTGGGCCGCTTGCTATTCTTCGATCCCATTCTCAGCGGAGAAAAGGACACAGCCTGCGGCACCTGCCACCTGCCGACCTTTGGCATGGCCGATGGGCTACCGCTCGCGGTGGGTGTCGGGGGCAAGGGCTTGGGGCCAGAGCGGGTGACGGGGCGTTCGGCTGTCACCGGCGATACCGTGATTACCGAGCCGCGGCACACCATGACTCTCTTTAACGTCGGGTACAACGGCGACGAGTCTGGACTGCCCTCGACCAAGGGCTTCATGCTGTGGGACGGCAAGGATCGCGGTCTAGAGGCCCAAGCGCTGCGGCCGCTCATCGTGCGCGTAGAGTTGCGCGGCGACGCCTACGAGCGCGAGATGGCTGTCGATAGCGTGCTGGCGCGGCTGCAAGGGATTCCCGAATACGTGGCCCTCTTCGAGCAGGCCTTCCCAGCCGAGGCCGATTCCGTGGCCCGGCAGTTGCCGCGTCTCGGCTGCGCCCACGACCCAACGCCCTTGCAGTCGGTCATTACGCGCTCGACCTTCGGCCGGGCCATCGCCGCGTTTGAGCGCGAGCAAAACACGGTCAACACCGCGTACGATCGCTATGTGGCGGGCGACGACGAGGCCCTGACATCGGCGCAAAAGCGCGGGCTCGAACTCTTTCACACCAAGGCGCGCTGCGTCAACTGCCACAGTGGCCCGCTGTTTACGGATTCGAGCTTTCGCGCCCAAGGCGTCGAGCAGATTGGGCCGGGTCGGGCCTCGGCGACGACTAATACCGGCACTCCGCGTCCGACGGGTCGCGATGAAGGCCGCTTTCTCAATACGGGCAACCGCAGCGACATTGGGGCCTTCCGAGTGGTGGGATTGCGCCAGATCGTGCAGACGGCCCCCTACATGCACGACGGTGCTCTGGCGACACTGGAGGATGTAATTGAGTTCTACGACCGCGGTGGCGGCGACGAAGCCTCCGTTCCCGCCGAGAATATCGATCCCGAACTAGTACCGCTAAACTTGAGTGCTGAGGAGAAGCGAGACCTGTTGGCCTTCATGCACGCCCTGACCGATTCGACGATAGCGGTTCACGTGCCAGCGCGAGTGCCCAGTGGGCTGACGCCGGCCGGCCTCGAATTGGCCGCTGAGGCGGGTCTCGTGATCCCGGTTCCTGCGCCAGCGGCTCGACCTGTGGCCGTGCGGGTGTTCAATTTCCCCAACCCTTTCAACGCCTCAACTTTAATCTCGGTGGCACTACCGGAGGCCGGCGAAGTCGATATCGAGGTGTACAATATCTTGGGTCAGAAGGTACGGCAGCTCTTTCGGGGCTACCGGCCAGTCGGCGTTTATCAGCTAGCGTGGGATGGGCGCGACGAGGATGGGCGAGCGGCTGCCAGCGGCGTGTATCTCGTCTCGGCGCAGATGGGTGGTGCGCGCTATCTAGCGCGAATGACCCTCGTGCGCTGAAGTGGGCCGGCAGGTCTTTACCTCCAAGGCGCTCGCTGCCTTCCTGCTGCTGTGGGGATGCGGACGAGAGCCTGATTTCCCAGTAGCCGATCCGCCCCTGCGCCTGCAAGAGCGGTCGTCGTCGGTGATCCGCTTCGCCGATGTCACCGCGGCCGCTGGTATTCACTTTAAGCATACCAGCGGTCTTTCAGGCCGGAAGTACGGCGTGGAAGCCCTCGGCTCGGGAGCAGCTTTTTTCGACTACAACGGCGACGGGCACATGGATCTCTACGTCGTCAACGGGGCCGACCTGCCCGGTCACGTATCGCCCCAGCCACCCCGCAATGCGCTCTACCGCAACCGAACAGATGGACGTTTCGTCGAAACGGCGGCTGGGATCGCCGATACCAGTTACGGCATGGGCTGTAGCGCAGGGGATTACGACAACGATGGAGATGCCGATCTCTTTGTCGCCAATTTTGGCACCAACGTGCTCTACCGCAACGAAGGCGGTCGCTTCGTAGACGTCACAGCCGCAGCCATCCCGGACAGCGACCACAGTTGGTCCACAGGCTCGGCTTTTGTCGATTACGACTTGGACGGCGACCTAGATCTCTACGTCGTCAACTATCTCGACTATCAGTTCGAAACCGATCCCCTCGATGAAAACGGTCGCCTGAAGAAAGATAGACGTCACTACGCTCCCACTGAATACCCCGGTCGGCGCGACTTTCTCTATCGCAATGAGGCCGACGGTCGCTTCGTCGATGTCACCGAAGAAGCGGGACTACTCAGCCTTGAAGGGCGCGAGTTGGGTGCCGTCTTTTTCGACTGGGATGACGATGGCGATCCCGATCTGTTCCAGGCCAACGACGCCACGCCCAACTTCCTCTACCGCAACGAAGGGAACGGCTCTTTTAGCGAAATCGGCTTGGCGGCTGGCGCGGCCTACAACGAAGCAGGCAAGCCCGAAGGGGGTATGGGCACCGACATTGCCGATACGGACGGCGACGGCCACTTAGAGATCGTGGTGACCAATTTTCAGTGGGAGAGCAATACCCTCTACCAAGGCAAGGGAGACGGCTTATTGCGCGATCGGTCCACCGCTTCGGGTTTAGGGGCACCTAGCTTCAACCGCCTAGCCTTCGGGGTCAACTTCTTTGATATTGACCGCGACGGCGACCCGGACCTCTACGTGGCCAATGGCCACATCGACGACAACATCGCCGATTTCGATCCCCAAGTTTCGCACGGCCAGCGCGATCAGCTTTTCCTCAACGACGGCCAGGGGCGCTTCGCCGAAATCTCCGCGCAAGCCGGTCCTTTTTTTCAGCGTGCTATGGTGGGGCGCGGTGCGGCCACGGCCGATTACGACAACGACGGCGATGGCGATCTTTTCGTAGTCAACAGCAACCAGCCCGCCGTGTTGCTGCGCAACGATACGGCGTCGGCAAACCACTGGCTCACCCTGCTCTTGGTCGGTACCCGCAGCAACCGGGACGGCTTGGGCTCCCGGGTCACCGTGAGAACAGGAGATCGCGAACAAACCCAGCAAACCCGCAGCAGCTTTAGCTATCTATCGCAGAGCGATCCTCGTTTGTTCTTCGGACTGGGCGCATACGACAGAGCCGACCGGATAGATATCGCTTGGCCTTCGGGCGTCCGCCAGCAATTAAAAGACGTGGAGGCCGATCAGATACTGAATATCTCGGAGCCGACGGAATCGGTTGCGGCTCACACTGGGGATAGCCCCCATGAAAGAGCATTCCAAGCAGGAGAACACCCGGCACCGCCCGCGTTTGAACTAGAGCAGTTCTGGCGGGAAGCCCCACCCGTCCTGATCAACGCCGGCCGCTTTGCCCCACCCGATGGCGCAGACCGTACGTCTGGCGATGAAGTAGATGTGCTGACCGAAGCAGTTGCTAGCAATCCCCAAGATCCAGATGTCCACTTCCGCTTGGCCGAGGCTCTGTACCGGCTGCGGCGCTATGAGGCGGCAGAAGCCCATTACCAAAGAGCCGTCGCCCTCGATTCCTCCCATGCCCAAGCTTATACTGGACTGGGAAAACTCTACGGCGATCAGGGAAATCGAACTAAGGCACTGGCGGCGCTCCAGCAGGCGCTGGCCTTGGGGGACGAAGCCATAGCTCACTACTACTTGGGCAATTTTTACGCCAGCCAAGGTTCGTACCAACAGGCTATCCTGCACTACGAGCAGGCCATCGAACGCCGGTCCGACTACGAGCAGGCCTACATCAACTTGGCCGGCGTCCATGCCCGCCAAACAGAATACAGCACTGCCATTCAGGTCTTGACGCGGGGTGTTGCCGCGCTGCCCGGCAGCGCCGAACTCAAATTCCGCTTGGGGTGGAATTACTTTGTCCAAGGCCGTTATGAGGCAGCACTTGAGCACTTCCGGCAAGTTGTTCGCTTGGATCCCCAACGGCACCAAGCCTATGACTTTATCGCGCGGATGTACATGGCCCAAGAGAAGAGGGAAGAGGCCCAGCAACTTTTGCAGCAAGCCCTAGCTGCCCATCCCGACGCGAGTGCCCTGCTGGCGCGGTTGGGGATTTTGCTGCTCGATGCGGGAAACCCCGTCCAGGCTAGCGAACACCTCGAACGGGCCATTCGCAGCGATCCAGATCACGCAGAAGCCTATTATAGCTTAGGGCAGGCCTACTTGCGCATTGGCCTGAGTGATAAGGGCCATGCCGTGCTGCGTTACTTTGAGTTTTTACAGGATAACTACCAAGAATTATTGGACTTGAAAACGGCCATCGTGCTCAATCCCAGCGATGCCACAGCGTGTTTCGGACTGGGAAAAGTCTATGGGCGCATTGGTCGCTATGAAGCGGCCCGCCAAGCGTATTTGGCCGTTTTGAAGATCGACCCCAGCCATCTCGACGCCCAGAACAATTTGGGCAACATCTATTTGCGCCAGCAGCGTCCACACCAAGCCATCCAGGTTTTCAGCGCCTTGCTACAGGCCGATTCGAGCTATGTGCGAGCGTACAACAACCTCGGCTATGCCTATCTGGCCATCAACCAGCCTCAGCGAGCTATCCAAACGTATAAAAAAGCGATTGCGATTGATCCTCAATACGCACAGGCGTACTCCAGTCTAGGCTCAATCTACATGCAGCAGGGACGAATTTCCGCAGCGCAGGAACAGCTAATTATCTACGAGGAACTGACTCAGCATCCACCATAATGTGCCCATAATAAGAGCAAAATTAGCTTGTTATGCGGTCGGATTTTGATTATGTAAGAAGATCATCTATTAGCCACTGTCTCTTAATTCCGCTAAGAGCCCCGAAAGGAGGTATTGGCTCTCCATCGTTTTCCGCTGTGCAGATCCCGGTCTCTGGGATCTGCCTCACCTCTCAAAAGGAGCCTTTTATGCGACGCTCGCTGTTATTGGTTGCCTTTTTGTTGCCTATTGTTGCGACTTCCTCCTTTGCCCAGGATCCAGTCGAAGTGCCGCTGTACTTTGCCGTGGGCATTCCCGACAACATCCTGCCCACCATTGACGGAGAACGCGATGATTGGGCTTGGGTAGATCCAAGTTTTGAGATAACCAGCACCGATATGTTCATCCTGACCGGCGGCGTAGATGACTCCGACGACCATTTCATAGATATTCTGCTCGGCTGGAACGAAGGACAGAATAGGGTGTACGGTATGGTCCACGTGGTTGATGACTATCTGATTGTGGACAAAAATCCCGGTTGTACCTTCCGCGACGACAATTGCGAGATTCACTTCGATCCAGACAACCAAGGCGGCGGTCCCTACTCGGCACCCAACGACCAGGACCTACAGCCGGCCTATCAGATCTGCTTGAGCATGTCCGAGCAATTCCCCCGGGTGCAGATGTACAATGGAGCGCTGGGCAACTTTGAGCAGGACGCGCTCAATTTCTGGTGGACCCATTCGGGTGATTTCGTCCAGAATGTCAATGCCAATGTGGGCAACGAGTACTTTTACGAGTTCAGTCTCCTATTCTTCGATCCGCTGTCGATCAGTGGCGGGCCCGACGCCAGCACGGAATGGATCCTGACGCCTGAATCGACCATTGGCATGGGCATTTCCCTCGACGATGCCGACGAGGGCCTCAACGCCAACGGCAACGATCCAATGGCTGAGGAATGCTGCGAGAACGGTTTCTGGTGGCAGGCGTATGTGAGCATGGGCGATCAGTTCGCCAATACCGGCGGCATCCCCGATGTTTTCCTGACGCCGACAGAAGAGGTGGACACCGCAGTTGAAGCTACTTCTTGGGGTCAGGTGAAAAGCCTGCTAGGGGAAGGTCTGTAAGTCATTTGTCAGTTTTCTTTTGGTCAAAGAAGGGAGGGCGGGAAGTACCTGCCCTCCCTTCTTTGGTTGCGCAGGGCTGTGAGGAGTAAGCTGAATGCGCGCCCTCTTGACCGGTGTGGTGCTGGTCGCGGCGATCAGCCTGATAAGCCCGTGGGCCGTGCTCATCGTCAAAGGTTCGCTGCTGACCGGCAATGCCATCCCCGTCATTGCCGTGCTGTTCTTTTTTGTGCTAACGGCATTGGTTTCGCCCTTGCTCAAATCTCTGAGCCGCCGTCTCGCTTTTACCCGCGCCGATCTGATTCTTATTTACGCCATGATGCTGGTAGCCGGAGCTGTGGTAACTACCGGCTTTACCGGCGGTTTCATGTCTATCATTTCCGGGATCTATTACTACGCCACGCCCGAAAACAATTGGGCTAATCTCTTTATTTCTCACCTAGACCCTTGGGTCACTCCCCAGGACCCCGAGGCTGTGCATTTGTTTTTCGAGGGGCTGCCTCCAGACGTTTCGATTCCTTGGTCCGCTTGGGCCATACCGCTGGCGATGTGGACTTCTTTTATGGTGGCCTTTTCGGTGGTTATGTTCTGCCTAGGCGTTATGTTGCGCGGCCAGTGGATAGACCGGGAGCGACTGGTCTTTCCGCTGACCCAGTTGCCCCTGGCAATGATCGAGGATGCCGAGAGCACAGAGCGGCGCGTTGGTCGCTTCTTCAAAAGCCGCTTGCTGTGGCTGGGGATTTTGCTACCTCTATTGTTGCACTCGTGGAACTCGCTGCACAACTACCACGACGCCTTTCAGCCAGTCGTCGTGCGAGGCAGGATCCCCTTACTCGACGGCCGGATGAGTGTGCCTTTCCTGCTCAATTTTCCCGTGCTCGGCCTGTCCTACCTCATGCCGCTAGGCGTCTCCTTCAGTCTGTGGTTCTTCTGTCTGGTGGGCCTGCTCGAACAAAGCGTCTTCGCCCGCATTGGCTTGCAACTCAGCGGCGGGGATATGTGGACTTCCGGCGGAGCAAGTCCGCCCCTTTCACTGCAGATGTCGGGCGCTATGCTAGTACTGGTTTTATTCGTGTTGTGGAATGCACGCCAGCACTTGGGCAGTTTCTGGCGTCAAGCCCTAGGCCGCGAGGAATCGACTCGGCGGGAATTGATCGGCCCGCGAGCGGCCGTGTGCGGTTTCGCAGGAGGCCTCCTATTCATGTTGGCTTGGCTCATAAGCACTGGTCTCGATGTGTATGTAGCTATCCTGCTGGTCATTGGTGCCTTAGTTGTGTTTATCGGCCTAGCGCGCATAACCTGCGAGGCGGGTTTGCCCAGTATTCAGACGCCGATGGTGCCCCAAGCTTTTATGATCCGCGGCTTTGGCCCCCAAGTGTTGGGTCTTCAGAATATGACTGGCTTGGGGTTGAGCACGGTGTGGTTGGGAGATACGGCGGCCAATATGATGAATTCAGTGATGCACAGTTTGCGCCTGAGCTCCGGCCAAGAGCGCCACCTGCGCCACCTGCCTTGGGCGCTGCTACTTGCTCTAGTGGTGGCCTTAGCCGGTTCGATCTGGTACACCATGAGCTTGGCCTATGCACACGGCGGCATCAATCTGCACGGCTGGTACTTTCGCGGCGTTGTGCGCTGGCCCTTCAATCACATGGCTTCACTGGCCAATGCGCCCGAGGCGAGTTTTGCACCGAGGCTGACCTTTATTACCCTAGGGGCTAGCGTCATGGGCGCACTGCTGTACCTGCGCCAGCGCTTTTTGGCTTGGCCCCTGCACCCCATTGGCTTTCCAGTGTCCAACACCCATCCGATTATCACTTTCGGCTGGTTGTCCATCCTGCTGGCTTGGTTGTGCAAGGCGGCGATCCTGCGCTATGGTGGGGTGCGGCTCTACCGGACGATGAGACCCTTCTTTTTGGGACTAGCGCTAGGTGAGTTCTCCGCTTCTGCACTCTGGGTCTTTATCGACGGAGCATTTGGGGTAGAGGGCAATATGATTTTCGTATTTTGAGGTCTAGAAGGAGCACGAAAAGGAAATCTAAATGCGATACTTGCGCTCGCTTAAGTTGCTCTTGGTCGTCGCGGCGGTCGGTGTTGTACTAGCCTTTTTTGAACGGCAGCGCACGGCCGAGTACGGGCATCTTTTGGAACGCACGCACGCCCGAGGGCAGCCGCAACTCAAAGGCACGTCTTTGCAAGAGTTGGCGCAGGTGCTGCTGGAGCTATACCCAGAGGGAGCCGAAGCCAATCTGCTGATGGGTACGGCTCTAGCCGATGAGGGACGGTTGGAGGAGGCCCGGGCGCATTTAGAGAAGGCGATGGAAGTGGACCGGCGCAACTTGCAGCTACTCTTTTTGTACGCGCGGCTTTTGCTGGATATGGGAGAGGATATGGAGAAAGTGCAAGCGGTAGTGGAAGAATTGAATCGGTATTTTCCGCGCTCGCGGGAGAAGGTGGAGCAGTACTTTGGGGAGGCTTCAAAGGGGAAGATGCGGTTTGGTGGGGATGATCTTTACTGAGAATTAAGAATTAGGAATTAGGAATTAGGAATTCCCGGCCCCAGCCCTAATTCTTAATTCCTAATTCTCAATGCAGGCGGTCCTCGTAGATGTGAATCTGGTCGGCGTACTGATTTTTGAGCTTTACCAGCAACGCATCGAAGCGCTCTTGGGTTAGATCTTGCAGCACGTGAGAGCGCACTCGGCCCCAGACCTCGTCCAAGCTCTGCTGGCGACTGGGCACCTTGTTGAGCACCTTGAAGACCGTAAAGCCCTGCGCGGTCTTCACCGGGCCGACGATCTGGCCGACCTCGGCGTCTTTGGCTTCCCAACCTAAATTGCCGTACTTGTCGGGGCGCAAAAGCTGGATGCGCCCTTCAGCGCGGCGGATGCGGGTGCTGCGCCGCGAGTAGCGGCGGGCTAGTTCGCCAAGGTCGCCGCCGCGTTCGATGGCGGCCAGCAGTGAGTCCGCCTGTGCGCGGGTATCGACGAGGATTTCGAGGATCGAGATCCGCTCCTCTCGCACGTAGAGGTCTTTGTGTGCCTCGTAGTACTCGCGAATTTCGTCTTTGGACGGTTTGAGCGTTTCAAGCACTTTGACTTGGCGGATGCGCTCGATAAGCGCTTGGCGGCGCGTGGTTTCAATGCCTTGGGCGACGCGCTCGGCCTCGTGGATGCCTATTTCGCGGGCGTGGCGGGGCAGCAGGATTTGAGCGCATAGAGGCGACGGGCGAAGCGGCGCAAGTCGTCTAATTCGCGGATCTCGGCCGGATTGCGCTCGCTGGTCATAGCCGCCATGAAGTTATCGAGCGTCCACGGCTCGCCATCGAGTTCGAGCAGCACTAGCTGAGTCTCTCCCTTTTTGAACGTGGGCATTTCTTCGCCAGCTTCGCTGAGCCGGGCCAAGAGCAGTTCGAAGGTCTCGCGCTGTTCTGTAATGTCGGCGCGATTGGCCAATCCTTCGAGGAATTCAAAGGTGGCGATAGCGTGCTTTTGCTCCTGCATAGCCTTGATGACAGCGGGGGCCATATCCTCGAAGGGCACTTCGCGCTCGTCGGTGACGACGAAGACCGAGAAGCCGTCTGGCTCCTGCACGGGACCGATGATCTCGCCAGGTTTGGCTCTGAATATCTGGCGGCGCAGAACGTAATTTTTGAAGTCGAGGCGGCTCTTCCAGCCGAGGTCGCCGCCTTGCTGGGCGGTGTTGCCGTCGTCGGAGAGTTCGCTCGCCACCACGGCAAAGCTATCGGGGCCGCGCAGCCGGGCGAGTACTTGGTCGATGGCGGCTGGCCCGCGGGCGAGGATGCGGCTCAGGCGGCGCTGCTGGCCGATGTGGTGTTGCTCAAAGTACTGACGAGCCTCGTCGCGGCTTATGTCCTCGGCGACAGCGACCACGCCGCGGCGGTACATTTCGTCGAGGATGAGTTCCTGTTGTCGTTGCGCGACTTTGCTTTTGACTTGGAAGTCGTTTTCCAAGCCGTCTTGGCGAGCGGCCAACAGCAAGACCTCAATGTCGATGAGCCGTTCGAGTGCTTGGCGCTGGAGGTCGCCCGGAGCGTTTTTGGGAAAGAGCCGCTCGGCGGCGCGCTCGACGCGGTCGCGCTCGATGGTGACGTCGCCGACGCGGGCGAGCACATCTGGGCTGGGCGGGGGTTCGGGGGAAGTGCAGGCGAGGAGTAGAATAGTGAACGACGAGAGAAAACGATGCAACAAGAAGGCCTCCTAGTGGAAATTATTATTTATCCTAATAAATATATAGTGCGGTGTAAATTTGCGAAGTGCTAGTTATGTTATTGTGGGCAGGAAGTAATTCTGCATCAATCAAAATGATCCCACGCAGACTTTCAACGTGCATCGTCGCCTTAGTGTGCGGCTGTGCTGTGAGCGATCCGCCGCCTGCGCCTGTCGTGCACTTTGTCGATGCGACCGCGGAAGCAGGGATCGATTTTGTGCATACCAGCGGCCGCTCCGGGCGCAAATACGGGGTGGAGACGATAGGTTCTGGAGCGGCGTTTTTCGATTACAATCGCGACGGGTGGATGGATTTGTACGTGGTGAATGGAGCGGATTTACCTGGGTATGTCTCGGCGGTGCCGCCGCAAAACGCGTTGTATCGCAACGACGGTGGCCACTTTGCCGAGGTCGGCGCAGACCTCGGGGTGGCGGACGAGGGCTACGGTATGGGTGCGTCGGCCGGGGACTACGACAACGATGGGGATGCCGACCTCTTCGTCGCCAATTTTGGCCGCAATCGGCTCTATCGCAACGAAGGATCGGCGATGGATTGGGTCTTTGCGGATGTGACGGCTGCGGTCGGGATCGGGGCGGACGAGCGATGGTCAACCGGATCGTCATTTGCCGATTACGATCGAGACGGCGATTTAGATCTGTACGTGGCGAATTACTTGCGCTACGAATTTGAGCGCGGCGAGCTGAGTGAGGGGGGAACGCTGCGCTGGCCGCGGCGGCACTTGGCCCCCACCGAATACCCGGGGGAGCGGAACGCGCTCTGGCGCAACGACGGCGGTTGCTTTGTGGATGTGACAGACGCGGTTGGGCTGTTGACGCGCGAAGGCCGCGAGTTGGGTGCGGTGTTTTTCGACTACGATCTCGACGGCGATCCCGATTTGTTTCAGGGCAACGATGCCACGCCGAATTTTCTCTGGCGCAATGATGGCGGCCGCTTTGCCGAAGTGGGATTGGTGGCCGGCGTGGCGTACAACATCGGAGGCAAGCCCGAGGGGACAATGGGCGTGGATGTGGCCGACGGCGATGGCGATGGTCGCCTCGACTTGGCGATGACCAATTTCCAGTGGGAAAGCAACACCCTGTACCACAACGCGGGTGATGGGATGTTTGCCGACGAATCGCTGGCCGTGGGTATCGCCGCCAACAGTTTGGACAAGCTGGCCTTTGGCATCAATTTCCTCGACTACGATCTCGACGGCGATCCCGATCTCTACGTGGCCAATGGCCACATCGACGAAGACATCGACCAGTTTGACCCGCAGGCCGCGTACGGCCAGAGCGATCAGTTGTACCTCAACGATGGCCAAGGTCGTTTTACCGATGTGAGTGCGATTTCCGGCGTGGCCGCGTCGACGCGGGATTTGGTCGGGCGCGGTTCGGCCGTGGCCGATTACGACAACGACGGCGACTTAGATATTTTCTTGGTCAACACTGGGCAGCGGGCCCTGCTTTGGCGCAACGATACCCAAGCGGGGCATTACTTGGCGCTGGCGCTAGAGGGGCGGACGAGCAACCGAGATGGCTACGGTGCCCGCGTGATGGTGCACGTGGACAGTCGGACGCTGGTGGCGGAAAAGCGCAGTGCGGCGAGCTATCTGTCGCAAAACGATGCGCGGATGTTCTTTGGGTTGGGGTCGAGCGAGGGGGCCGAGCAGGTGGAGATCGCGTGGCCGTCAGGCATTCGCCAAGTTTTAACGGGCGTGCGCGCCGGACAGGTATTGCGGGTCGTCGAGCCGGATGTGGGCGCGCCGCAAGAGGCGGCTGACGCAGCCATTGCGCAGGCTGCACCCCAAGGCCGCGATGCCGAGGATCTGGAGCAATCTTGGCGGGAAGCACCCTTAGTCCTGCCGGAAAAGACGCGCGCTCCGCTGCCGCCCGCCACCCCGTTGTCCGAGTTGCGCACTGCGGCCCGCATCCAGCCGGAAGTAGCCGGCGTCCACATCGAGCTAGCCGCAGCGCTTACGCGCGAGCGCGCGTACGGCGAGGCGGAGGCGGCTTATCGCCGCGCCTTACAACTCGACGCGGACGCGGCCCAAGCCTACATGGGCTTGGGGAAGCTCTACGCCGACCGAGGGGCGCTAGAGCAAGCGGTCGCTGCGTTGAGGCAGGCGATTGCGCTCGATAGCACCTTGGCTGAGCCGCACTACGTGCTGGGCAACATCCACCTTAGCCAACAGCGTTTGGCTGCGGCCGTGCCATTCTACGAGCGCGCTATCGCACTGTCGCCGCGCTATCTTCAAGCCTATTTCAACTTGGCCGGCTTGCACGCGCGGCAGACTGATTACGGCCCGGCCATAGACGTTTTGCGCCGGGGTCTCGCGGCTCTGCCTGACGAAGTGGAGCTCATGTTGCAATTGGCGCGGATCTACTTTGCCCAAGCGCAATACGAAGATGCGCTAGCTCAGCTCGCCAGCGTGGTACAAGCGCAGCCCACGCGCGCTGAAGCACATGAGCTGGTGGCCCAAATCTGGATGGCGCGTGAGGATGTAGATGCCGCTCGCGCCGCTCTGCAGCAGGGACTTGAGCACGCTCCGAACAGCGCCGCGCTCTTGGGACGGCTGGGCATCTTACTTTTGCAAGAGAACGCGGACGCCGAAGCTATACCGCTTTTGCAACGGGCCTTAGAGGCGGACCCGGATCGCGAGGAAGTGTACTATCACTTGGGCCAGGCGTTGTTGCGGCGCGGTGAGGCCGTGAGGGGCCGCAAGCTCCTCGACTATTTTCACTCGTTGCAGCAGGAGCACCAAAAGTTGCTGGCCCACAAAACGGCCGTGGTGCTCAACCCCAACGACGCGGATGCGTATTACAAGTTGGGTGTGGTCTATGCGCGGATTGGCCGCTACGAGGCCGCAAGCCAAGCGTACCAAGCGGCCTTGGCCGTGGAACCGGGTCATCTCGACGCCCGCAACAACTTGGGCAACATCTATCTCCGCCGTCGAGCGTTGGGGCTGGCTATTGCTGCGTACCAAGAGGTGTTGCGCCGCGACTCCCACTACGCCCGTGCCCACTACAACTTGGGCAACGCGTACCTGTTGGCCGGTGAGGAGGAGCGTGCAGTGGCGGCGTTTACTCAAGCAGTCGAAGCCGACCCCGAACACCGCAAGGCCCAGCAGATGCTGGCTAGGCTACGTCAGCGCGAGGCCCAAGGTGAGCGCTGAGCGGCGGCTGCAGCTCGGCGTGGGGCTGGTGGCCGCGGCTGTCATTGGCTATGAAATCGGCCTCGTTCGACTGTTCTCTTTTTTACAGCACTATCACTACACGTTCTTAGTGGTATCAGGGGCGGTGTGCGGCTTGGGGCTTGGGGCTGCGCTGAGTGCAGTGCTGCACGTGCGGGAAGAGCGGCTGCACTGGCACTTGGGCTATTGGGCGGTCGGCTGTGGCGTCAGCATGATATGCAGTGCGTTTGCCGTAGCTCAATTCCCCCGCATGCCGCTACTGCTGCTGGTCGGCATCGCCGGCCTTCCTTTCATCGCCGCTGGCGCATTCCTTGCCCTCGCCTTCCGGGCGCGTTATCAACAAAGTCAAGTTCTCTACTTTTGGGACTTGGTCGGCGCGGCGCTGGGCATCCTCTACGTCGTGCCGGCCCTCGAATGGCTGGGCGGTGTCGGTGTCCTATTGGGTGCGAGCGTCTTCGCTATTGCCACCGCGGCTTTCTTTTTCAATCGCTGGGTATGGACCTGCCCAATTATTTTAGTGGCTGGGCTTGTCGTTTACAGTTTCCAACAACGAGAACTCATTGATCTCAGTGCCCTAGCCGCAAACGGTGACAAACCGATGTTCCGGGCGTTGGGTGCGGAGCGCCATCGTGGGGAAGTGAAGGCCACGCGCTGGAGTGCATACGCGCGCACCGACTTGGTCGATCGCACGGGCGATACGGGTTTGAACTTGTACGTAGATGGCGGGGCTGGCTCGTACATGTTCCGCTTTCCGGGGGATTACCGGCGGCTGTTTTTTGTGCGCCGCGAGGCTGCATTTTTCCCCTATTACTTTTCGGACCGCGAGCGCGCCCTGATCATTGGGCCGGGCGGTGGTGCCGATGTGCTCTATGCGCTGATGACTGGCTGGCGGCATATCGAAGCTGTAGAGATCAACCCGGAGATCGCCGCGCTGGTCCGCTCATACGGAGAGTACAACGGCCATTTGTACGACTTGGAGGGCGTGGAGCTGCACATAGGCGATGGCCGCAACTATTTGGAGCGTTCCCACGCACGCTACGATCTAATTGCCCTGCCCTTGGTGTATGCCGAGGCGGCCGATTTGGTGGGGTATGCGCTCTCCGAGAACTACCTGTTCACCCGCGAGGCGTTTGCCGCCTATCTCGATCACCTTGCCGAAGGAGGGCGGCTGGCCCTCGTAGTTCACAATCACGCGCTGATGTTGCGCGTAGTTGCCACCTTAGGTGCCCTGTGGGAAGAGCGCGGCCACGAGCCGAGCGCGGTCCTCGACCATCTCGTCGTCGTCAACGGTGCTCGCGGCGATCCGGCGCGGCAAGAGGCGCACCGTCCCTTGTTACTGGTGCAACAGCAGCCCTATACGGCCGAGCAATTGGCGCGCCTATACGCGGTCATGGAGGAATTGGGTCTAGATGCGTACTTCTCGCCCGGAAGGCGCGAACGGCCGGCGCTGGCGGCGTTGCGCGGGGCTACATTGGCGGACTTTGTCGCTGCATCTGCACTCGATATCTCGCCGACGACTGATGACCGGCCCTTCTTTTACGACGCTACTCGCGGGCTGGATCCCAAGCTAACCCGGCTGTTGGTCGGTTCGCTGTTGGCGTGCGCACTGGTGATGTTGGTGCCGCTTGGTGCGCCGAGTATGCGCGAGCGGAGCGCGTCTGGACCGCCGCCGCTGATGTGGGCGTTGTTCGCCGCTGGATTGGGCACAGGCTTTATGATGGTCGAGATCCATCTCTTGCAGCGCTTTGGCCTGTTCTTAGGCTATCCGACCCTAACGCTGGCAGTCGCGCTCTTCGGGCTGTTGCTGGGCACGGGGGCCGGGAGTCTCGCGGGCGGGTGGTGCCGCACGCTCGCGCACCCTCGGGGGTTGGGGTTGGTTGGCGTGGCCGTTGGCCTCACTTGCTATCTCTATGGATTCCTGCTCGACGGGGCGCTCGCTGGGGCGTTGGCGTGGCCGTTGGCTGGGCGCGTTGGGTTGACGTTAGCTCTTGTTGCGCCGCTCGGAATGTTGTTAGGCACCTGTTTTCCGGCCTGTCTGCGCTTGGGGGGTTCGCAACGCGCCGGAATCGTCCCTTGGCTGTGGGCCGTCAATGGTTTTTTCTCGGTGCTCGGATCGGTCGGGGCCGTAGCTTTGGGTATGGAGTGGGGTGCGAGCGCATCGCTGGCGGTCGGCGCGGCTGCGTATGTGGTGGTGGGTACGGCGCTTTTCTTGGGTAGCCGTCGGACTTCTTTGGAGGTGGAAGTGACTCGCCCGGCTAGTTCGGGCCGTTGGGCGGTGGGTGCTCTGCTCTTGGTTGCGCTGCTTTGGTATGCGGCCTTTAGCTTTATTGGCGCGCGCTATTGGGGCGCGACCCCTTCGGCTGCTCATCCGCGCCCGCCGGTTGCGGCCGAGGTGTGGCCAGCGGCGCTTAGAATCTTTTGATGGCGTAGTCGTATAAGTAATAAAGACTCAATTTCGCCACGCCATCCCATTCCGACGCTTTTCCGACTGTTCGGGATCGCAGTCCAACCCATTGCTCAAGAATGGTCGGTACCTACTTTACAGTTATTGTTCCCATACATTCCCAATCCTCTTCAGGAGCGTCCCCATGAACGCACCCGCCGATTCCTATCCCCTCCGCTTTGACGTCGATTATCCCGACCGGCCCCTCAATCGCCTCACGACCTTCTTCCGGTTGTTTACCGTCATTCCCATTTTTATCGTCTTGGCCAGCGTAGACGGTTGGAGTTGGATCGACTCGGCTGTCTGGTATTGGGATGACTGGAACTACAACGACGAAACCCCTCCCTTCTCCACGACCTTCTTCGGCGTTCTCTTCATCCCGGCTCTGCTCATGCTGCTCTTCCGTCGCAAGTACCCCCGTTGGTGGTTCGACTGGAACCTCGAACTCCTGCGCTTCTCTTCCCGGGTCTCGGCTTACTTAGTGCTGCTGCGCGACGAATACCCCTCTACCGATGAGGAACAGGCCGTCCATCTCGATATCGATTATCCAGATGCCCAGCAAGATCTCAATCGCTGGTTGCCCCTAGTCAAATGGTTTTTGGCCATTCCCCATTACATCATCCTGATCCCGCTGAGCATTGTAGCTCTCCTCTGCCTCATCGGGGCTTGGTTCGCCATCCTTTTCACCGGGCACTACCCCCGCGCCTTGTTCGATCTGGTCGTCGGTTTCAGTCGCTGGTGGCTGCGCGTTATCGCTTACGCCTTTATTCTAGTCACCGACCAGTATCCACCCTTCCGGCTATCCGAATAGGACCGCTTATGTCCACCTTTTCCAGCCTGCGCCTCGCCGCCCCGCCTTCTTCTCGGAATGCTTGGGAAGCCCAACGTCCCGCTCTCTTGGAAGCCATGCAGCAGATCATGGGGCCTCTGCCTGGACTGGAAAAGCGCGGGCCGCTCGATGTCCAAATCGACGAGGAAGTGGACTGCGGTTCTTATACTCGCCGCCTCATTTCCTACGTCTCTGAGCCGGACTGTCGAGTGCCAGCCTATTTGTTGGTTCCCCACGTCGCTCTACAATCTCCGGCCCCGGCCGTGCTTTGTCCCCATCCCACGGACGACCGCATCGGCCACAAGGTGGTCGTCGGTTTGGGGGGGCGCGCCAACCGCGCGTACGCCAGCGAACTGGCTCAGGCTGGCTTTGTCACTCTTGCTCCGGCTTATCCCTTGCTGGCCGACTATCGCCCCGAATGGCGTGCTCTCGGCTATCAGTCGGGGACCATGAAGGCGATATGGGACAATATGCGCGGCCTCGATCTACTGGCCGAACTGCCCTTTGTCGCAGGAGAGTCTTTTGCCTCCATCGGCCACTCGCTGGGCGGCCACAACTCGATCTACACCGCAGTCTTCGACCCGCGCATCACCGTTGTCGTCTCCAGTTGCGGCCTCGATTCCTACCAAGATTATATGGACGGCGATGTCACGGGCTGGACTAGCGATCGCTACATGCCGCGCTTAAAGGACTATGCCCTAGCGGACCTTCCTTTCGACTTCCACGATATGATCGCCGCGTTAGCGCCGCGTCCTTGCTTCATCTCCGCGCCTTTGGGCGACTCCAATTTCCGCTGGCGCAGCGTCGATTCAGTGGTCGAAACTGCCCGAGCGGTGTACGATCTATACGGTGCTGGAGAGGCTCTCCAAGTGGTACATCCCGATTGCGACCACGACTTTCCTGACGACATTCGAGAGCGGGCTTACCAGATTATCGCCGAGGTCCTGACTAGCGACGACTGACGGTTGTTGTGAGAGATTCTTAGGGCCTGTTGACTCCTAGTTCGGATCGCAACCATAGACTTGGTTTGCTATTGAACGAGGATGCGGTAGTTTTTGTGCGATGTTTACCGCGTCGGGATATTTATCGATACTTCCCATAGCTAGAATGCGATCTCTACCTAAAAAATGCTCAAGTTCTTTCTACTTCTACCGCTCCTATCCGTCCCCCTCTACGCCAACCCTCGCTTCCACGACGCTACTCAAGAAGCGGGCATCGGCTTTGTCCACGTCAATGGGGCTAACGGTCAGAAGTTCGTCATTGAAACGGTCGGCCCCGGCGGGGGATTTTTCGATTACGATGGCGACGGCCGCCTCGACATTTACCTAATCAACGGGGCCGCCGTCCCTGGGACCGACTACGATCCCGCGCCGCAAAACGCGCTCTACCACAATCGCGGCGACGGCACCTTTGCCGATGTAACGGCGCACGCTGGCGTCGGCGACACGGGTTACGGCATGGGCTGTGCGGTCGGCGACTACGACAACGACGGCGACCTCGATCTGTACGTGACCAACTTCGGTGCCAATGTGCTGTATCGGAACGAGGGGGATGGAACGTTTGCGGATGTGACGGTCGCAGCCCAAGTCGGCGACGAGGCTTGGGGGGCGAGTGCTGCGTTTGCCGACATCAATCGCGACGGCTTCGTCGATTTGTACGTGGGCAATTACCACAACTTCTCCTATACCAATCACCGCGTCTGCGCTGAGGGCGGCAGTGGGCTTCAGCTCTATTGTGGCCCGGAGGCATTTGATGGAGTGACTGACGTGCTATATCGAAACGAAGGAGATGGTACCTTTGCTGACATCACGACCGCAGCCGGGCTGGGCAGTGCCGAGGGCAAGGAGCTAGGCGTGGTCTTCGGCGATGTGGATCTCGACGGCGATCCAGATCTGTACTTGGCCAACGACAAGACTTTGAACTTCTTGTATCTCAACGACGGCACTGGTCACTTTGCGGACGAAGCGCTGCTGGCCGGGGTTGCGTACAACGAAGACGGCGATGTCGAAGCGGGTATGGGCGTTGACATGGGCGACTACGACAACGACGGCGATCCCGACCTCTTTGTCACCAACTTTCAGTGGGAGACGAATACGCTATACAAGAACCTTGGCGACGGCACCTTTGTCGATGAGACTTTCCTAGCTGGGTTGGGCAAGGGTAGCATTGCCTACTTATCGTGGGGCACGCGCTTTTTCGATGTGGACAACGACGGCGACCGCGACCTTTTTATCGCCAATGGCCACTTGGAAAGCGATGTCGAGCAATACGAGAACGCGACCTTTCCTCAGCGCAATCAGCTCTTTCTCAACGTTGGCGACGGCCGCTTTGAGGAATACGCAGAGGACGGTGGTGCCCTATCGCTGAAACGGGTCAGTCGCGGCGCGGCCTTTGGCGACTACGACGCTGATGGCGATATCGACGTGCTAGTGGCCAATGTCGCTGCCCAGCCGACCTTGATGCGCAACGACGGCGAGAGCGGCCACTGGGTGCGCCTGCGGCTAGAGGGCCGCGACAGCAACCGCGCTGGCATCGGCACTCGCGTTGAAGTCACAAGCGGCGGACGGGTACAAACCGACGAAGTGCGCTCGGGGGCCAGCTACCTATCGCAGAGCGACGTGCAACTGCACTTTGGGTTGGGAACGGCCACCAGCATTGAGCGCGTGGTCGTCTATTGGCCGAGCGGCCGGGTCGAGGAATACGCAGATTTAGGCGTCAACCAAGAGCATTTGCTCGTCGAAGGAGCGGCGCGATGAGGGTGCTGCTGATCTGTCTTGCATTGTACGCCTGTGCGGAGGAAAGTCCGCAGGAAAAAGTGCGTCCTGGCGCGGCTATGGATGCCGAAGTGCTCTTTACGCGCGGCACTGCGCTCGCCTCCGAAGGCCGCCACACCGAGGCCATCGACGCCTATCAACAGGCCGCCGCGCTCGCACCTAAATCCGCCAAAATCCACTACAATCTCGGCAATGCCTACGCGCGCCAGTTCGACTACCCCAGCGCGATGGTGGCCTATCAGCGCGTATTGGCGCTGGATTCGACGCACGTATCAGCGCGACACAACCTAGCGGCCATGTACGTCAAACAGCTCAACTACGCCCAAGCTATTGACGAACACCGTCGCGTGCTCTCGTTAGATCCCGGCCATCTGACGACCTACTACGACCTCGGCTACATCTACTTTTTGCGCGGCGAGTACGGCGAGGTGGAAACGCTGCTACAAGCGGGGCTGGACCGCGACTCGACCAATGCCTCCTTCTACCGGCTCTTGGGCCGGACGCGCCTGAAGGAACTCGACTTTGAGCGGGCTGCGGCGACCTTGAAGCGCGCGGTCGAGTTGGACAGCACGGACGCGGCCGCGTACGTCGATCTGGCTCAGGTGGAACTCAAGCGGCGCGAGTACGCGGCGGCCGAACGCGCTGCTCGCCGCGCCATTGCGCTCGACCACCTGTCCAAAGAGGCGTACTTCGCGCTGGCCAATGCTCTCAAGCGGCTTGGCCGCCGCGAAGAGAGCACCGAAGTGCTGGCGCAGTTTCGGGCGCTCGACCAGCAGCTCGACAAAATCGACGACCAGCTGCGGATGCTGGGCAATGCGCCCGACGACCACGAGGCGCGGGCGCAATTGGGCCTGCTGTACACTGAGCAGGGCCGCTTGACCGAAGCGGCCGAAGCGTATCGGCTGGCTGTGCGTCTCGCACCGGACAGCTTGCGTTACCGCAATAACCTAGGGAATCTCTACCTACGCTTAGGCCAATTCTCCGAGGCTGTTGTCGAGTATCAAGCCGCGCTGGCCTTGGACCCAGAATACGACAAGGCGCACTACAATTTGGGCCAGGCGTACATGCGCTTGCAGCGCTTTGACGAGGCCGTGGCTAGTCTTGCGGAGGCGCGCCGCTTAGCGCCGGAAGACGCAGAGACCCATTACTTTTTGGGGTTGCTACACGCGCGTGCCGGCGATTACGTCAAGGCCGCCGAGATGCTGACCGTTGCGGTGGCGGCCCGGCCGGATTGGCTCGACGCACGACAGAAGTTAGCCGTGGCGTATTTGAAGTCTGGCAAGGTAGAAGAGAGCAAGCGGGAGCTAGCGGCGATCCAGCAGATGAAAGAGAGCGGGCAGCATGAGTAAGCGTTGGCTGGGAACGGCACTTTGCTCGGCGTTGATCGGCCTAAGCGGTTGCGCTGAGGACGGCCCGGCCGTGGCCACTGAAGATGCCGTCTTGGTAGAAGTGGGGCCAACGGCGATTCGGGTGGCGGATTACCGCCAGTTCATTGCACGGGTGGCACCGGAATTGCGGGCGGAGTACGGGGCTGAGAAGTTGTTGGAAGCCATCGTCGAGCAAACGCTGCTCGTGCAGGAAGCCGAGCGGCGGGGATTGGGCGAGAGCGCGGAGTTTTTGCAATGGCAGGCGCAAGCGCAGGCGCAGCTAGTGCAGCAGGCCTTGTACAAGCGCGCTGGAATCGTTCAACCGGAAGTCGCCGAGGAGGAGCTGCGGGCCTATTTCCAGCGCAGCCCGTACAATCGCCGCGTGCGTTTCAGCCTGCTGATGGTGCGCGAGCAAGAGCAGCTACCGGAGATTTTGGCCGCGCTCGCCGAGGGTGCGGACTTTGAGGAACTATCGATGCAGCACTCGCAGGACTCGCGGATCCTAGAGCGTCAGGCCGATATGGGCTATCACCGCTGGGGCGATACTATGGCCTCGCATGCCGCCCTGACCGAAAAGGCCTTCTCCATGCAGATCGGGGAGATCTCCGAGCCGATGCAAGTGGCCGATGGGTACTTTCTCATCAAGCTTACAGACATGCACCCAGTCAGCTTTGAGCAGGAGCGGGAGACTATTCAGCGCTTGGTGCTGCGGGAGAAGTTAGGGCGGCAGCTCTTGGCTTATTACGACACCCTGCACGTGCGCTATAATGTGCGCTACGAGCCGGATAGGCTGATGGGGTCGCCGGAAGAGGTTGTGGCCGAGTACGACGGTGGGGTGCTAACAGTCGCGCAGGCCCGCGAACTGCTAAAGGGCCAGGGTGCAGGCGAGAAGGTGCTGCGGCGCGAGCTCGGGCGGCGCATGTTGGTCCCGCTCGAAACTGCGCGGCTCGCGCTCGCCGACGATCCGAGTCTGCAGCGCGAGTTGGAGCGATTGCGGCA
The DNA here is from genome assembly GCA_965116675.1 of Candidatus Latescibacterota bacterium. GTDB lineage: Bacteria > Latescibacterota > UBA2968 > UBA8231 > UBA8231. The sequence continues at coordinate 2,058,255 of OZ220721.1, read as the reverse complement.
GGTGCAGCTTGCGCGGCGCTTGCAGGACGCGCTGCAAGCGCAGGTGCCACCGCCCAATCCCAATGGCCTGAGCCTGTTTTACGAGGAGCACAAGCTCCGCTACACCGCACCGGCCGAGGTGGAGGTGCGCCGGCTTCTCGCCCGCGACGAGGCCGAGGGCACCGCCATTGTCAAGCGGATGCGCGCCGGTCGCGATACGACCGAGCTAGTGGACCGCTTTGTCAGCGTGATTTACGGCAGCGGCGCGCTGGAGGGCGACAATCCGGTCAGCCGCGCCCTGCGCGCCGACGAGGGAACCTTTCACGGTCCCTTTGCCACGGATAATGGTTATATTGTCCTACAGGTATTGCGCCGCCGCCCGGACCGACTGCCGCCGCTGGACGAGATCCGCGAGCAGGTCGAGGCGGATTGGGCGACGGCGCAACTCCAAGCTGCGGTCAAGGAGCTGGCCGCGTCTCTGCGCCAGCGCCGCGCCAATGAAATCCGCTTCAGCCCAGACGCTGTGGCACTAGCCCTGTTGGCCTCTTCTCATGGCGAGTAATTCCATCGTCCTGCAACCTGCCTATATCGTCGATCGCCGGCAGGACTATATCTGGTTTGTGAGCCTGCCCTTTGCCGCGGTCTGCTTTGCGCTGGTGTCGGGGCACTACCTGCCGGGGGCGGCGCTGGCGGCCATTGCCTTGTGGGTGACCATTCCCCACCACTTCGTCACTTGGCTGCGCGTCTATGGCTCGCCGGCGGAGTTTGCCCGCTTCAAGGAGCGGTTCATCTTAGGGCCGATAGTATTGGTCGCCTTTGCCTACGGCCTGATCCAATGGGCACCGTTGAGCTTGGTGTTGATCGTGACTTTGTGGGATCACCAGCACAGCTTGATGCAGCAATACGGCTTTGCGCGCGTGTACGACTTTAAGGCCAAGGCCGGTACGCCCGCTACTGCTAAGTTCGACTTGGCGTTCAATTGGATCTTCTTTGGCAACATGCTCGTGGTGTCGCCGCTGTTTTCCACGGTCTGGGTGCGCATGTTGCACGAGTGGCACTTGCCCATCAGCGCGGAAGCGGTAGAGACGGTACACTTGGTCTCGTGGACTATTGCCATTGGCTACGGCTTGATCTATGTGGGACACATCGTCTATTGCGCTTGGCGCGGCTACGCGCTCAACCCCCTCAAATACGCCTTTTTGCTGTCGAGCTATTTCCTGTGGTACTTCACTAGTTTTACCACGGCCTATCTGCTCGTCTTTGCGGTGGCGCACCGGATCATGCACGGGATCCAGTACATCGTCATGGTGTATTTCTATAACCGTCACAAGGTCGATCGCACGGGCGGCGACTCGGCCCTCATGCGCTACGTGGCGGGCAAGGGAGGCGTCAAGTTCTTTCTCTTGCTGTGCGCCGCCTACGCCGTCGTCTTTCACGCGCTGAGCGAGGGCTTGGTGCGCGACTTTGGCTTTGGTATAGTCGGCTTCAACACCAATTTCGACCTCTTCAGCTATTCGCTGCTCAGTTCCTTTGCCCTGATCCACTACTACTACGACGCATTTATATGGAAAGTGCGGAAAAAGGATGTGCAGGAGGGGTTGTAGTAGTGGCCACAAACCTGTAGGGGCGACCGGATACGACGCATTTAGATGAAAAGTAGGGGCGACCGGCCGGTCGCCCCTACATGACTAGGAGATTCAACTATGGCCGATGCGTGCTACGATCTCTCCGACGGAGAGCGCCATCCGCACAAATGGGGCTACACGGACACCCGCTTTGAGTTCGATGGGCCGAAGACTGTGCGGGTGACCGGCAGCCGCTATCCGCTGGCCGGTTTCACCATGCCGCACTTCATCCCCTTTGTCGAAGAGATGCTCCAAGTCCCGATTGACCCCGACGAGATGGCCGTTGAAAAAGAGGCCCACGAGGTGCCGCCTTCGCGGGCAGACGTAAGCCTCGTCGCCGCTTGGCAGGACGCGCTCGGCGCAGAGCGGGTTTCGCTCGACGACGAGGAGCGCCTGATCCACAGCCACGGCCAGCTCAGCGTCGATGAGGTTTATCGCTTGCTCTACGGGGATGCCTTGGAGCGAGTGGTCGATTTGGTGCTTTATCCAGAGAGTGAAGATCACGTGCGCGCCATCGTGCGTCTCGCCTCCGAGGGCAATGTTTGTCTCGTGCCCTATGGCGGCGGCACCAATGTCAGCGGCGCGCTGGCCCTGCCGGCCGACGACGATCGCGTTTTCGCTTCGGTCGATATGCGGCGCATGAATCGGATCGTCGATCTCGACGAGGACAATCTCCAAGCCTGCATTGAAGCGGGGATTTCGGGCAAGGAGCTAGAGCGGGAACTCGCCGCGTGGGGCTACACCGTCGGCCACGACCCCGACAGCATCGAGCTTTCGACTTTGGGTGGTTGGATCGCCACCAACGCCAGCGGTATGAAGAAAAACCGCTACGGCAATATCGAAGACATCGTCCTCGAAGCGACCTTGGTGACGCCGACCGGCGCAGTGGAGACCTTGCACACCACGCCGCGCAACTCGACTGGCATCCAGCCGCGCGGGCTGCTTTTTGGCTCAGAGGGCAACCTCGGCATCATCACCAAGGCCGTGCTCAAGATCCATCCCCAACCAGAAGTGCGCGAATACGGTTCACTGGTGTTCAAGTCCTTTGCCCAAGGCGTGGAGTACTTGCAGGCCCTGCGTCAGACCGGGACTTTGCCGGCGAGTATTCGTCTGGTCAACAACCAAGAATTTCGCTTTGGACAGGCCCTCAAGGCCGCGCCCCCTCCCTTGAAGCACCTCAAGGAAAAGGTGCAGAAGTTCGCCTTGTTGAAGGTATTGGGGTTTGATCCGCTAAAAATGGCGGCGTGTACGATCGTCATGGAGGGGACCAGCGCCGAGGTGGATCACCAGAAGCGGACGATCTTCAAACTGGCCAAGGCCCACGGCGGCAAGAGCGCCGGTGCCACCAACGGCCGGCGAGGCTACATGGCGACCTTTGGGATCGCCTATATCCGCGACTTTTTGAACCAGTTCGATTTTTTAGGCGAGACCTTTGAGACTTCCGTGCCTTGGAGCCGCATCCACGATGTGACGCAAGCTGTGCAAGCGGAGTTGACCGCGCAGTGTAGCGCGCGCGGCGTGGCCGGGCGGCCCTACCTGTCGTACCGGGTGACGCAGACGTACCACACGGGGGTGTGCATCTACTTTACGATGGGGTTTTCCGGGCGGGGATTGGAGCATCCCATTGAGGTCTATCACGACATTGAACACGCGCTGCGGCAGACAATCTTGGACAACGGCGGCTCGCTGTCCCATCATCACGGGGTAGGCAAAATTCGGCAGAGCTTTGTCCGGGACATCCAGAGCGACAATAGCATCGAGGCCCTGCGCAAGACCAAAGAAGCGCTGGATCCCCAGAATATTTTCGGCATTCAGAATGGGATTTTTGGGAGTGCGTGCCGGAAGCCTGAGCAATAAGACCGTCGTTATCACCGGTGCTTCTGCGGGCTTGGGCGCGACGCTGGCGGTGGAGTGTGCCCAGCAGGGAGCGCGGCTGGTTCTCTTCGCGCGGAATGCCGAGCGGCTGGAGGCCGTTGCCCGAGAGTGCGAGGAGTTGGAGAGCGAGGTGCTGACTGTCGTCGGGGATGTCGCCGTAGCCGAGGATGGTAGGCGACTGGTGGAGACCGCGATCGAGCGCTTTGGGTGCATAGACTACTTGGTCGCCAACGCCGGCGTCAGCATGTGGACTGCGTTTGCCGCGATCGAGGATGTGACGTTGTTCCGCACGTTGATGGAAGTGAATTACTTGGGGGCCGTGCACTGCGTGCATCCGGCGCTGCCGCATCTGAAAAAAAGCAAGGGCCTATTCGTGGCTATTTCGTCTATTCAGGGGCAGGTGGGGGTGCCGCTGCACACGGGGTACTCGGCGTCCAAACACGCGCTACAGGGGTTTTGCGATGCGATGCGGATGGAGGTGGCCGAGAGTGGGGTGGGGGTGATGACTGTGCTCTTGCACTGGCTCAAGGGGACGGAGTTGCGGCAACGCGCACTGGGGAAAGACGGGAAGGCGTTGGGCGATGCATCGCGCGAACATCGGGCGGGGGCGGTGAGCTTGGAGAAGGCGGCGCGGGCGATTGTGCGAGGAATGCTGAAGCGGCGGCGGCAGCTCTACGTTCCGAGGCGGCTCAGGCTGCTGGCCGTGGTCCATGCCCTGTGGCCGGCGCTGGCCGAGCGGATCGTCAAGGGGAAGGTGGCGAGGGAGGAAGGGTAGGCCTCGACGAGACGCTTGCATCACGTTGCCTTTCTTGGAACAGGCTCATCGTTCAATCCCGGCATTGCCTCGTTGATGGATTTGAACAACTGTTCAAAATCCTCGACCATTTCGTCAGGTAGGTCTGCCAAACCTTGTTTTGGCAATTCGGTGGCGTTGTAGCATGAAAGCGGTGTTAGGGTCTTGAAAAAGGGCAGGCTCTCCAGTTAGATTGGTTCGTGATTTCCGCAAGAAACACGTTCCTGTCTTCCCAAAGAGCCTGTGATGAGCAACGTATCGGGCGATTCGCCCTCGGTCAAGTCGAAAGCGGTATATCGGGTCAAAAATTGGTCGTCGTATAATCGGGCGTTGGTCGCTCGCGGTAGCCTGACGGTGTGGATAGACGATGGGTTGTGGACGCAGTGGTATGATCAGCGGCCGTCGCAACGGGGCGCTCAGTTTGTCTATTCGGATCCAGCGATGGAATGGATGTTGACGATGCGGGTGTTGTTTGGGTTGCCGTTACGGCAGAAGCAGGGGTTTATCCAATCGCTGTTGGACTTGATAGGGTTGGCTTTGGCCGTGCCGGACTACTCGACCTTGTCGCGTCGTCAAGGGCAGTTGGCCGTGGTGTTGCCGAAAAAGCAGACCGATAGCCCGGCCAGCCCAATGCACTTGGTGGTGGAATGGTATTGGCATGCGCTTGGAGCGCCGCCGCAATATCAACCGCGGTCAACCCGGCCGCATACAAGGCGATGGCTTCGGCCCGACGGCGTTGAGAGTTGGTGAGGCCATCGTCGGCTAAAAAGTCGTCTAAGCGACGGACTTCTGAGCAACGTGGTTGGCGAATCGTCAGCGTGCGAGACATAATGGATACTCCGGATAAGGATGACAAGCATTCTCACAGTAATATCTGACAAATTCTCACATCAATAAATGGACACGACGCTTAACTCTTTACCGTGTCTGTTTCTTAAATCAACTATCAAATCAGATGCGCTAACTGACGGTCCATGTCAGATTTTGCGCCGTCCTGTAGCCAGTCAATAGGCGTTTCGTCATCACGCGTTGGATTGACCCACACAATTTGCTTCAATTCTCTTACGTTAGCTGACGCATTTCCAAAAGCCCTACGTGCTCTTTCATCTCGGGAAGTAACTAGCTGATCCGTAGCGATCGCTGCTTCAATGAGATGGACATCTTTATCAACAGCCTCTCTCTGATCCGGATGCACAGCCGCATCTATACGGCTTCGCAAGGTTTTATCTTCACCAATCTCGACCCGTATAACCAACCTTCGCCCGTACATTTGCCTCAGAAGCGTTTTTAAAACTGTTTTTTGTTCGGATTTGACGTTGGCGTACTCACCGAACACCTTCAGGTTTCGACCAAGAACCCTGAACGAAAGGTCTCCGATGAGTACGCTGTATCAATATCCGACCGATATAACAGACGCGCAATGGCAGCGGCTGCGTCCCTTACTACCATCACGTCGATGGCGTTGTGGTGGTCCCGGTCGTCCACCCCGTGATCTGCGTTTAGTCATCAATGGTATTCTCTATCGGGCTAAAACCGGCGGCCAGTGGCCGATGCTGCCGCCGACGTTTGGGCCATGGCAAACGGTGTATGGATACTTCAATCGCTGGCGTCAAGACGGACACTGGCAGCGGATTTTGCAAGCCCTGATCCGCCAACAGCGTATCCGACAAGGCCGCCGGCCAACGCCTTCGGCTGGTGGCATCGACGCGCAGAGTGTTAAGACGGCTACGCAAGGCAGCGCCGTAGGGTATGACCCCGGCAAACGGGTCAAAGGGCGCAAACGCCACGTGTTAGTCGATAGCCAAGGCTCGATCCTGCAATGCAAGGTCACCGCGGCCAACATCTCCGACGCGGACGGCTTAAAGGCGTTGTTGAGCGCTTATTTTTTGCCGGGCGTCCAACGGTTAAAAAGAGTGTGGGTCGATGCTGGCTATCGAGGTCAGGCGCTCAACGCATGGGTCGCCAACTTAAAACGTACCCATAAAATCGTGTTGGACGTCGGCGAAAAACCACGCGATGGCTTTACCCTACTCAAACGCCGATGGGTAGTTGAACGAACCTTTGCTTGGTTGGGCAACTATCGAATCCACGCCAAAGATTATGAAGTCTTAACTTGCAATAGCGAAGCCTTTATACACATCGTTATGATCCATCTGTTGCTCAAGCGATCCGCCCCAACAGAAGAGTTTTAAAAAGGCTTCTAAGCCATATTCTCGAATATTTGGATAAGTGACGACTCCACTCTTTATTTATCTCATCTGTCATCACAACATGATGTCTAACTTTCAATAGTGCATCCAAAAACTTCCGGCATGTACTTGAAATTGGATGCTTCGATTCACCCGCAGAGTGCGCAACATCGGCATCAATTACCAATCGCCGAGGCAGCTTCTTTGCCATTATTTTTTGCTCCGCTTTTCCACCGCATCGAGATATGCACCTTCAGCTCTCAATTCGACATTACCGAAATCCTCCGGCCAATTTCCAAAAGCGCCAATTTCGTCCAAATCAGCACTCCTAATTGATGTCGTTCCATTTCTATAGCTACGGCGGAACCAGTGTAGCTTTACTAAATCAGGATCGATAGTTCCTTTAGCCACCAATGTCTGCACTTGTAGTAACAATAATGAACTATGTGTCTCTATGACCAACTTCACACCACGTTTTGCTGTCTGTACCAAAATTTTTGCCAATGCATATTGCGCTTTTGGATGCAAATGTAATTCCGGCTGTTCGATATATACGAGCTGCCCTGGTTTAGCGACTAGAAGTGCAACGAGCACAGGTAACACTTGTGAGACGCCAAAACCAACGTCAGCGATATTTACGAATTCTGCTCCGTCTCGTCTTCGCCTTGCCTTTGGTAGTCGTCCAACTCGCAGCTCGATTTGCGTATCACTAATTCCTTTGGCAGAAATTTCTCGGGTTAGTCCGAGATCGCCAAGCATATTTTCGAGAGGCGGCGTTAATAATTTTGAACACATCGCCAAAGATGGGTTGGTACTGAGCATCTAGCTCGTCGATTTTGGGTGTCGACTTTTTCATAATTTACGTGATGTGTGACTTTTTTTCGTCGATGGCGATCCCTCTCCTATCTTATTTGTACCACCAAACAGATAGGGATCATCACGGAGGGATCACCATCATGTATCATGTATAAAGTAGAAGATTTTGTCATTACCATCTATTGCTTGCTTGAGGACGAATTGTATCCGGCCTTCTTAAAACAGCATGGCCTGCCGCGTCGGGCGGGTTTCCCCCCGGCGTTAAGCGACAGCGAATGTCTGACGATAGAGTTGGTCGGTCAGTATCTGGGCTATACCAGCCAAAAACAACTCTACGAGCAGATGCACGACCGCTGGAGTGCTTGGTTTCCGGCCCTTAAAGACCGGGCGGCCTTCACCCGGCAGTGTGCCAACCTCTGGCAGGTCAAAGCCTGGATGCATCACCACCTCGTTGAGAGGTTAGGCGGCGACCAAGCGGCCTATCAAATCATTGATACCCTACCCGTACCTATCTGCCACACGGCCCGTCGGTTCCAACGGCGGATTTTCCGCACCGAGTCCGTCGGTGGGTTCCCCGCACCAACGGTGGGCTATTGTGCGGCCAAAGACGAATACTACTTTGGCTTTAAGGGGGGCCTACGCATCACCGACTATGGCCTGATTGTCCACGCGCCGCTGTTGCCGGCCTCGGGCCATGACAGCACCGTATGCGACCCGCTATTAGCCGGCCTTCAGGCACCCACCCACGTCCTCGGCGATGCGGCCTTTATCGGACTAGACCGACAACAGCAACTCCAACAGCACCACATCCACCTGCTAACGCCCCTCAAACGCAATATGCAGCCCATCCAGACGCGAAAACCCTTTGTCGCCCCGGCGTGGGCCCAAACGCTCCGACGACGCATCGAAACCGTCTATGCCCAATTGGTCCAACGCTTCCACGTCCAAGCCATACACATCCGCGATGCGTGGCATCTACAAAGCCTATGGACCACCAAAATACTGACCCATTCCATCTGCGTATGGCTCAATATACACCTGAAAAGACAACCGCTCGACTTGGACGGACTCGTACAATTTTAAAAGTCACACATCACGTTCATAATTTGTTTTTCCCTCCGTAGAGAGCTTTGTCTCCCCGAACCTGCATCGGCGGTTTCAGGGCGTCAACGCCCAGATAGTAGCGGACCAGTTAAAACCTGTCCTTCTTACTGTTTCACCACGCAAAAAGCTCGCCTGCTTCCATCGTCAACTCTCGGCCCTGACCGCCGTCCTCGCGCACCACTAGCTGCCCCTCGGAGTATTCGACATCTGCGACGCCGGCGAAGTCGGAGGGAATTTCCATGAGAAAATTGGCGTAGGTGAAAACTTGGGTCTCGTCGGCATCGATGTAGTGAAAGAGGTAGCGGCCGAAAATCTGGCCCTTTTCCAACAACACCGGGCTAGGTTGGTGCAGGCCCGTAGTGCCGAACTCTAAGCCGCGGGCAAAGGGCTTGCCGTCGCGGACGTGCCGCCAAGCGTCGAACCAAGGGTATTCCTCCTCCGGCCAGATGTAGCCAATAAGGAGTCCTTTACTGGCGTTGATAGCTGTGGTCCAGCCGTATTCTTCCTCGATTATGTACGAGACGACTGCTGGAGAGGCGTCATCCGTTAAGTGACGAATATCGACTTTGGTGCCGTCCTTTTTGAGCGCGTGGGGCCAGCGCACCTCTGGGTCCTCGGGCGTTGGCATGGGCGTTTCCTGCATAAAGCCGCGCGTGCCGTTGGCATCAACGCGGGTGCTCTCATCCAAAAAGGGCGGGCCAATGGTTGGGTGCTGGACGATGTTGTACACGCGACCCAAATGGCGGGTGTTGGTGACGGCTTCGGCGACCGCAAAGACGGCCTGATTCTGATCCATGCGAATCGAGCGCACGACCTTGAGGCTGGCCAAGGGCAGTTCGGCCGACATTTGGGCCACAAGGTGACCGTCTTCTGCGCGGACGTCCTCATCTACGGTCCACCACACGCGCGTGGCCTCGCCGTGCCAGCCCATGCCGTGGGCCTGCTCGGCTTCGGTGGCCGGCCCCCAGCGGTCGAGGCAGAGGAAGTGCCCCATGGAGCGCGGCTCTATGGGCGGTGCTTGGTCGGGGGTATCGCCGAAGGACCAAGAGTCCCATTGCAGGGGGTTGAGCGGATTGCTTTTGAGGTGGAAGTCGGAAATGGAGCCGCCGCCTAAATCGACGACGAGCATGGCGGCTTGGCCGTCGAGCACGAGACGGGGGCGGTCTTCGGCCGCGCTATGCGAAGCCGTCCAGAGGAAAGCGACGAGGAAGAGAGTCCATTTCATTATGGGTGCTCCTTCTATTGGTGAGAGATGTCAAAAGAGACGTAACAACGTACTAGAAATTGACAGCAGGCAAAAGACGGCGGATGTTGTTTCTGCTATGAGAATTTTTCTGGTCACTACCCTTTCTATCCTCGTCCTAAGCGGTTGCCAAGAGCCGACTGGCCGCTCAGAGGCGTTCCTCCAGTCGTACTACCGGGGCTTGGATTTGCTGGAACGCTATCGGCTCAGGGCGGCCGAGCGCGCCTTTGCTCATTGCGTCCGGCTGGAACCTGACGCTGCCGAGGGCTACTGGCAGCTAGGGAGAGTGCGGCTCGTGCAGGGGCGGATAGAAGAAGGCGTGGGGTTGTTGGAACAGGCGGCGAGCCTGGACCCTGAATTGACGGCGGCGCGGTCTTTGGTGTTGGAGACGTTTTTGGGGCGGGGGAAAGAGGCGTTGGAAGAGGGGCAGTTTGAGCAGGCGGAAGATTATTTGCAGCGGGCATTGGCCGCCGATCCCGAGGGATATGAATCGCTCTACTGGGCGGCGGTTGCCGCGCTGTGGCAGGAGGATTACGCCCGCGCTGATTCGATCTTGCAACAGGCCGTGGCGTTGCATCCCGAGCCGCTGGAGTTACGTTGGCACCGGAAGTGGTTGCAGGAGGCCTTGGGGCGGGCGGCGACCGGAGCATTTGCCGACGCCGTGCCGCAGGGGACCATTAGCGGACGGTTTAGCGAGATCAGTGTCGAGGTGGGAGTCGATAAATTCGACGGTGGCCGTGCCAGCGCTTGGGCTGACTACGACGAGGATGGAGATCTCGACTTGATCGTCATCGGCCACCCCGAGTTAGCGTACTTCCGCAACGATGGTGCGCGCTTTGCCGATCAGACGCAGGCCGCTGGATTGGTGCTGCCCGAGGGCGGGATCGGAGTGCAGACGGCTGACTACGACAACGACGGGGACGCCGATGTGTATGTAACGCGCGATGGGTGGTTTGGCGGCGGCGTGAATGCGCTCTTCCAAAACGATGGCCGGGGCGTCTTCTCTGATGTGACGGAAATGTCGGGTACAGGGGATCCGGGGTCGAGTTTTTGCGCGGCGTGGGGCGACTTCGACCGCGACGGATACCTCGACATCTACGTGGCCAACGGCACGGGCGCGACTGGGGACTCGACTAATGTGCTTTTTCGCAATCGAGGTGACGGTACCTTTGCTGATGTAGCGGAAGCTGCGGGGGTGGCGCACAGGGGGCAGACGTTGAGCACGGCGTGGGGCGACTTTGACGGCGATGGCTGGCCCGATCTGTACGCGTGCAATTTCACCGAGCCGAATGTGCTTTTTCGGAACCAAGGCGACGGTGCGTTTGCCGATCAGACGGCTACGGCCGGCGTAGGTGCCGAGTACATCGATGGCTTTATAACGTTTGTCCTCGATTACGACAACGACGGTGCGCTGGACATCTTCGTGGGCAACTGGAGTCAGTACCCGGTAGTGCTGGCCGATCGGGTCGCTGGAAAATCGACGAGCGAGCGCGACCGGCCAGTGCTTTTTCGCAACAAGGGCGACGGCACTTTTGCCGATGTGACGGAAGCTGCCGGGCTTGGGAGAGCGCTGGGCACGATGAGTGGCGTTCCCGGCGATGTGGATAACGATGGCTGGGTAGATATCTACCTCGGCAACGGCGGGCCGCAGATGGGCCGGCGCGAGCCGGATGTGCTTTTCCGCAATCGGGGCGATGGCACTTTCGTCGATGCGACAGAAGCCGCTGGGCTGGGGCACTTGGGCAAATCGCACGGCGTGACCTTTGCCGACTACGACCGCGACGGCGATCTCGACCTCTATGCACCGGTGGGCGGTGCTCAGCCGGGAGACCAGTGGCCCAATGCGTTCTACCGCAGCGAGGGCTTTGGCAATCACTACTTGGTGCTGGAGTTGGAAGGAGTCAGAAGCAATCGCGACGGAATCGGTGCTAAGGTGTGGGTACATGCTGGCGATGTGATGCAATACCAGGAAGTGGCTTCTGGATACAGCTTTGGCAACAGCAATAGCTTGGAGTTGGAATTTGGTTTGGGGCAACGGGTGCGGGCCGACAGCGTTGAGGTGGCGTGGCCCAGTGGGCAGGTCGATGTGTATCGGGATATTGAGGCCGATCAGCACTTGTTGCTCAGGGAGGGGGAGACGCGGTGAAGGGACTGGTCGCAATCGCGCTGTTGTTGGCTGGATGCGCCGAGCCGGATGCGCCGACCGCGTACCGCCAAGCGCAGGAGCTGATCGGCGGCCGGCCGCTGCGGAGCTTGAGCCAAGCCGAGTTGGCGCAGGCTGAACGCCTAGTAGCGCAGGCACGGGCACTCGATCCCGAGTTGCACGAGACGACCTTTACTTTGGCCGCGCTCTACGCGGCGCGCGGTGCGTACGAGGACGCGACCACGCTCTACCGCAGCTTAGTGGAGGCGCGTCCCGACGACGGGCGAGCCTATGCCGAACTGGGGCTTAGCCTAGCCGCCCAAGGACGCTATAGCGGCGCGCTGCGCGCCTATCAGGATGCCGTGCGTCGAGGCGAGAAGTCGGCGCTGGTTTACGCACGGCTGGGTCACGCCTATCAGGCGCTCGGCCACTTGCAAGAAAATCTCCACGCGGCGCAGGCGGCCTACCGCGCCTCCCTACAGCTTGCGCCCGAGCAGGCGGAGGTGCGCTACCAGCTAGCGCGGGTAGAGGTGCGGTTGGGACGGGATGCGGAGGCGCGCGCGCTGATGGAGCAGGCTCTCGCTGGTGCGCCGAACGACACTGGGATCCGGGCCGACCTCGCCACGCTCTACAGGGAGACTGGGCAACGGGAATTGGCCCGCGCCGCGCTGGTCGAGGGTTTGGCCGCACGCGATGGGGGTGGCGAGGAAGCTGTCTTACACTACGAACTGGGGCGGCTGCTCTGGGAAGAAGGGGATGGTGCCGGGGCACTGACGCAGTTTGAACGGACGCGGGCTGCCGATCCCGCCCTGTACCCGGTTTATCGCTATCTCGGTTTGATCCACAGCGCAGAGGGGCGGCTGGACTCGGCACTGGCCGCGTTTGCCGAGTTTGCTAACCGACAGCCCGGCAATGCCGCTGCCCAAGTCAGCATCGGCATCGTCCACAGCCGCATGGGCGCGCTCGACGCAGCGGAAGAGGCGTTCAAGGCAGCGATCGCGTTGGGCGGAGCGGAAGGGGACGCGGCCTTGAAGTTAGGAGGGCTGTACGTGCATCAGCGGCGATTGCGGGCGGCCGTGCAGGTGTTCAAAGAAGCTACGGTCGCGCATCCGCACCACGCCGAGCTTTTCGCATCCTTGGGCGACGTTTATCGGCAGTTGGGCTTGCTCGCCACGGCCGTGCAGGCTGGCGAGGAGGCCGTGCGGCTCGAACCCGAGCGGGCGCTGTGGCGCTTCCACCTCGCCTCGACCTACGAGCGATTAGATCCCGACCAAGCGCAGGCTGAGTGGCGCGCGTACGCATCTTTGGCAGAGGACGACGCGCGCGAGGCGCAGCGGCTGGCCCACGCGCGTTCTCGTTTGCAAACTTTACAACAGGAGAAATGATGACCGACTTAGTGGCTTTTGACCTCGACGGTACAATACTCGACGCAGAAGGGCGGCTGGCAGCTTCGGCTGCGGCGACGCTCGAGGAACTGATTGAGAGCGGCATCCCCATAGCCAGCGTTACTGGGCGCAGTATCCTGCGCATCCAACACCCTTTTGAGTCTCATCCAACACTGGCGCGGGCACTTTACATGGCTGGCTATAATGGCTCGGTGATTCTCGGGCCGGGAGTAGGAGCGGAGCGAGAGATGCTGCACGAGGAGCGGTTGGACGAGGAGTCCTTTGCCCAAATAGTCGAATACGGGCGCGCCGAGGGGCTAAACCTGATGTACTGTCTATTCGAACGCACGGACGCGGGGATCGCCGAGGAGTACCGGCACGTCCGGCCCATAGATCACCTCGAAGCGCTTAGAGGGCCGGGCATGGTGCTCGATGTCGATTTGTACGCGCGCTGCCAGAGCGGCGAGTTGGGCGTACCGCCCAAGCTCATGCTGGAGGTTGATCCGGCGCGGCGGGAGCAGCACATCGCCGATATCAAAGCGCTGTGCGGAGATCGGATCTATATAGCGTGGGCGATTCCCGATCGGGTGGAATTTATGCGCCGGGGCGTAGATAAGGGTGTGGCCCTGCGGACGCTAACCGAGCGTATAGGGGGGAGTACGGATCGCGTCTTGGCGGTAGGGGACGCGGACAACGACTTGCCCATGTTGCGCGCGGCGGGGACTGGGGTGTTGCTGGGGAATGCAAAGGCTGAGGTACAGGCCGCCGTGGCTGGAGATGGAGTGCGGATTGGACCGAGTTTTGCCGAAGATGGATTTGCCAAGATGGTGCGAGAATACGCGCTGGATGGACAGGAGCAGAAATGATGCAGGTGTTTTGCGGAATCGCGCTGTGTGTTGCCGTTGCGGCCTCGGCTTTGGCCCAGGAGGGGCAAGTCGCAGCTGACTCCCTCAAGGGTGGGGAGATGGTAAAGATCGAGAGGGAAAATCACAAGTTTTACATAGATAAGTACGAGGTGACCAACGAGGAGTACGCAGCGTTTCTGACCGAGAAGGGAAACGCCAAGGTGGAGGGCATGTACTGGGTGGAACTGGGGAGTCGATATACGGCGTTGGTGGAAGAAGACGGCGTGTACAAGGTAAAAGAAGGGTTTGCGCGGCATCCGGTTATCGAGGTGTCGTGGTACGGGGCAATGGCCTATTGCCAGTGGGCGGGCAAGCGCCTACCGACGCAGGAGGAATGGTACTTCGCTTGTGCGGGCTCTAAAGGGCTAAAGTATCCGTGGGGGGCGGACTTTGTGGAAGGACGCGCCAATATCTTCGGGGATAAGGATGGATACGGGCGCACCGCGCCGGTGGGGTCCTTTCCGAGCGGAGCTAGCCCCTTTGGACTCTTGGATATGGGCGGCAATGTGTGGGAGTGGACGCAAGGAGGCGAGAAAATGCAATTCCTGCGCGGAGGATCATGGGTCAACGGCCCTACCTTAACCCAGTGCAACAAGCAGACTAACACCAAGGACTCGCATTCGTACGTCAAGGGCAACACCATAGGCTTCCGCTGCGCCCGCTAAGTCTATGCAGCATCTCAAAATTCCAAGGGCCTCTCGACAATCTCCTCCCCCCTCTGCGCTCATCTGCGTCCATCTGCGGATAAGCATGGTGCTCGTCCTTTTGTTACTCGCTGTCGCCAGCGCCGCGGCCGATCCCTTCTTCGTGGATGCGACGCGGGAAGCCGGTCTGGATCATCCCACCATTAGCGGTGGCCCACACAAGCGCTTCATCCTCGAATCCACTGGCAGCGGTGCGGCGTTTTTCGACTACGACGGCGATGGCGATCTCGATCTCTATGTGGTGGATGGATCGACTTACGCTAATTACGGTGCGGGGCCGGGCAATGTACTCTATCGCAACGACAGTGGAGCCTTTGTGGCGGTTGTAGCTGGCGTCGAAGATCGCGGCTGGGGCATGGGAGTGGCGGTGGGGGATTACGACGGCGACGGGCAGCGCGATCTCTATGTGACCAACTACGGAGCCAACGCGCTCTATCGCAATCGCGGGGATGGCTCCTTTGCCTCGGTCACAGCGCAAGCTGGGGTTGCTGGCGATGACTTTAGCGCGAGCGCGGCGTTTTTCGACTACGATCAAGACGGTGACCTCGATCTCTACGTTGCCAACTACGTGGTCTTCGACATTGAGCCGGTGCTGCAAGACCCAGAGTTGAAGGATCCCTGCATCTATCTGGGCGGGTTGCGAGTCTTTTGCGGTCCGCAAGGCATGGAAGGCGGGCTGGATCGGCTTTACCGCAACGACGGTGAGGTTTTTACCGACGTCACGGTCGCGTCCGGAGTGGCTACGGCCAATTTCCACTATGGCTTGGGCGTAATGCCCGCAGACTTTGACCGCGATGGAGACCTCGACTTATTCGTGGCCAACGACGAGACGCCCAATGTGCTGTTCCGCAACGACGGCGGTCGTTTGAGCGATATAGGCTTGCAGGCCGGCGTGGCGTACAACGGCGACGGCGAGCTTGAGGCGAGCATGGGCGTGGATGCGGGCGATTGCGACGGCGACGGCGACCTCGACCTCTACGTGACCAACTTCTACGGCGAGACCAATACGCTCTATTTGAACTCGGGCGGTGGAACCTTCGTTGACGCTACTGCCGAACGCGGCTTGGCTGCTCCTACGGTGGGCTATCTCGGGTGGGGCACGCGCTTTTTCGACTTTGACTTCGACGGCGACTTGGACCTATTCGTGGCCAATGGCCACATCTATCCCCAAGTCGATCAAGCCAGCGCCGGGGGCACGTACGCCCAGCGCAACCAGCTTTTCGCCAACGAGGGATCGGGCGCGTTTTCTGAGGTAGAAAGGGCTGGTCCTGGGCTAGAGGTGCAAAAGTCGAGCCGCGCGACCATCAGCGGTGACTACGACCAAGACGGCGATGTCGATCTGTTCACGACCAATATCGACGACAGCCCGACGCTCTTGCGCAATGAGACGCGCATCGGTCGCTATCTCGTGGTGCAAATCGATCCGGAAGTCGTCGGCACTTGGGTGCGACTAACGGCGGGTGGACGGACGCAGGTGCGGTCGGTCGGCGGGGCGGCGAGTTACTTGGGCCACAGCGACGCGCGTCTCCACTTTGGTTTGGGCCGGGCCGAGCGCGTGGAGCGCGTGGAGGTGCTGTGGCCTGGTGGCGAGGTGACGCGGTTGGAGGATTTGCCGGTGGATGAGGTGGTGGTGGTAAAGGGTGGGGGCGATTGACGAGGCGATTTTTATTTCCTAGCTTTAACGTCTTTCCCAATTCAACCTGTATATACTTATGTCTTGGAATTTTGTCGTCAAAAGGGTCGCCCTTTTCCTGATTGTGGTGTGGGCGGCAGCGAGCGTGAACTTCTTCGTGCCACGGCTAGGTACGGGCCGCGATCCCATTCGCGAGAAGCTCGGTCAGCTAGCCGCCAGCGGGGGTTTGCGCCAAGACGGCATTGAGGCCATGGTCAAGGCCTATCAGGCCAAGTTCGGCCTCGACAAACCGCTCCACGTCCAATATCTCAACTTCCTCGGCGACACCTTCACGCTCGACTTGGGCTATTCGCTGGCCAACTATCCGGCTCGCGTCGGGCAGATCATCGGCAATGCCATCCCGTGGACCATTGGGCTGATGATCGTTTCAGTGCTGCTCGGGTTTGCCTTGGGCACGCTCATGGGGGCGCTGTCGGCTTGGCCATCGGCCCCGCGCTTTATGCGCAACTTGGCGGTGCCGCTGATGACCATGTCGGCGATTCCGCCCTATCTGCTGGGGCTGATCGTACTCTACATATTGGGCCTCAAGCTGGATCTCTTTCCGCTGTCGGGTGGGTACTCGCCCGGTATGTTGGCGATCTTGAGTCCCGCCTTTGTCCTCGACGTGTTGCACCATTCGATTTTGCCAGCGCTGGCCATTGTCTTACAGCAGGTCGGGTTCTGGGCGCTGGGGATGCGGGGGATGATGGTTACCACTTCGGGCGAAGATTACATCACGCTGGCCGAGGCTAATGGCCTGCGCAACCGCACGATTTTCTTCCGCTTCGGCCTGCGCAACGCCCTACTTCCGCAGCTTACGGCGCTGGGGCTGTCGCTGGCCAATGTGGTCGCCGGTCAGGTCATCGTCGAGGTGATTTTCGCCTATCCGGGGATCGGTACAGTGCTTTTTCAGGCCATCCAGGCCTCGGATTATACGGTTATCAACGGCGTGGTGCTGATTCTCATCATGTCCATTGGCTTGGTGACCATGCTGATGGACTTCTTCTATCCGTTGCTCGACCCGCGGATTTCCCATAGCCGCCACCACTAGCCATGCACCGCCTAGACCAAATTCTCTACTACTTGCGCGAAAGCCCAATGCTTGCGGCCGGCCTGTGCATGATCCTGTTGGTGGTGCTGTTTGGGATCTTGGGGCCGATCTTCGTCGATACCTCAAAGGCCCAGCCGTTGGCCACGCCGCCGCGGCAAGCGCCCTCGCTGGAGCACCCCTTTGGCACCGACGACTCCGGCCGCGATCTCCTCGCCGTGATGGTGGTGGGGGTGCCGCTGACCATGCGGATTGGTCTGTTGGCCGGCACTGTAGGACTAGGGCTGGGCATTTTTCTCGGCTTTACGAGCGGCTATATGGGCGGCAAGATCGACACGGTTATCCGCGGCCTCGTGGATACGCTGCTGACTGTGCCCGGCCTCGTGGTGCTGGTCTCCATTGCCTCGACGATCCGCGAGGAAATTAGCGTCAACATCATGGCCTTGGTAGTGGCTTCGCTGGCGTGGATGTGGCCCACGCGCACGATTCGCTCGCAGGTTTTGACCATGCGCGAGCGGGCGTACGTGCAGATGGCCAAACTCAACGGCATGAGCAATGGCGAGATCATCTGGAAGGAGCTTTTTCCCAATCTACTGCCCTATCTAGCGGCCAATTTTACCAATGCCGTCAACTGGGCCATTCTCTCATCGATTGGTCTAGAGGCGCTCGGCTTAGGGCCGCAGAACGATCCAACGGTCGGCATGACCATTTATTGGGCCATCACGTTCAGCGCGCTCATTCGCGGCATGTGGTGGTGGTGGGCGATTCCCATCTTCTTTATCGGCGTGATCTTCGTCGGCTTGTTAATGACCGCGGCGGGTTTAGACGAGCTGGCCAATCCCAAACAACGCAAAGCCGTATGAGCAAGGCCGATAAAGAGGTCCTGCTGGACATCCGCGGCTTGGAGGTCCACTTCGAGACCCGGCGCGGTATTGCCCGCGCCGTCAACGAGGTTGATCTGACCCTATACAAGGGCGAGCGCTTTGGCCTTGTCGGCGAATCCGGCAGCGGCAAGACCACGTTGATTTTGGCGCTGTTGCGGATGATTAAGACACCGGGCCTCATCGCCGGTGGCAGCGCGACCTTAGACGACGGTACCGACCTGATCCAACTCAACCGCGAGCAAGTGCGGCAAGCCCGGCTCAAGCGGGTCGCCATGGTGCCGCAGGGCGCGATGAATTCGCTCAATCCGGTGATGAGGATCGGGGATCAACTGATGCTGACGATGCGCGAGCACGCGGTCGAGGAATCCCCGCCGCCCAAGGTCGAGCAAATGGAGCGATCGATCGAACTGTTGGACAAGGTTGGGCTGAAGCCGGAAGTGGCCCGTCTTTATCCCCACGAATTGAGCGGCGGCATGAAACAGCGGGCCTGCATTGCCCAGGCCATCTCGCTCAATCCGCAGCTCATCTTGGCTGACGAGCCGACCTCTGCTCTCGACGTGGTGGTGCAGCGGCAAATCATGCAGACCTTGCGCCAGCTACAGCACCAGCTCAATGCCACCGTGCTCTTAGTGGGCCACGACATGGGTCTGATGGCGCAGTTCGCCGAGCGCGTGGGCATCATGTACGGCGGCAAACTAGTCGAAGTGGGCCGGGTCGAGGAAATTTTTCACAATCCGCAACACCCCTATACCCAACTCTTGATTTCCAGCATACCCTCGTTTGAGACCAAGGGCGAGTTCAAGGGCATTCCCGGGGTCGCGCTGTCGTTGTTGGAGCCGCCATCGGGCTGCCTCTTCCACCCGCGCTGCCCCCAAGCCATGCCCCAGTGCAGCCAGCGCATCCCTACCTTGAAAACAGTCGCTCCCGACCACTTAGCGTCGTGTTTGTTGCACGAGGAGGACGCCGATGCCCCCGCTTCTTGAGGCGCGCCATCTGCGCAAGGTTTTTCGCAGCGGCGGCCAGCGTTTCGGGCCCAGTATCGAGACGGTAGCTGTTGACGATTTTTCTCTGTCGATTGACGCCGATCGGCCTTCCTTTACCACGATTGCCGGCGAGTCCGGCAGCGGCAAGACCACGATCGCCCGCATGTTGCTCGGGGTGCTCAATCCCAGCGCCGGCGAGGTGCGCTACCAAGGCCGCGATGTCCACGACCTGCAAAAGGAGGAGCGGCAGCAATTCCGCAAGGATGTACAGGCGATCTTTCAAGATCCCTTTGAGGTGTACAATCCCTTTTACAAGATCGATCACATCCTGACGACGCCAGTGCGGAAGTTCGGATTGGCCGCGTCTAAGGCCGATGCGTACGACAAGATACGCGAGGCTCTGCGCGCGGTCGGACTGCGGCCCGAAGAGACGTTGGGCCGCTACCCGCACCAGCTTTCGGGCGGGCAGCGCCAGCGCATCACCATTGCGCGTGCCCTCTTGCTCCAGCCCAAGTTGATCATCGCCGACGAGCCGGTGTCCATGGTCGATGCCTCGCTCCGCGCCACCATTCTCTCCACTCTGCACGCACTGTATCGCGATTTCGGCATTTCCTTCATCTACATTACCCACGACCTGACGACCGCGTACCAAGTTAGCGAGAATATCGTCATCCTGTTCCACGGGGCCGTGGCCGAGGCTGGCCACACCGAGAAGGTGATCAAGGACCCGCAGCATCCCTACACGCGCGAGCTGATTCACTCGATTCCAGTGCCCGAGCCGGGGCGCGAGTGGATCGACGAAGCGGTGGAAGAAAAGGAAGTGGTCGATATAGAGGATATAGAAGCCGAAGAGATGGCTACTGGCTGCCGTTATGTGCTGCGCTGTCCCCAAGCTATGGCGCAGTGTGCGGCTGCGCCGCCGTTTTATCGACCGGAGGCCGAGCGGGCGGTGGCTTGTTTTCTGCACGCTGAGTCGCCAGTGTTGGAAAGCGGCGATCTAAACGAAGTGTTTTCGGCAGCAGCCGACGCGCAAAAATAATTTTCCGGAGAAACGTCATGCAGGGCCTGTTGTTGTGCTTAGTGGGGGTACTATTGGTCGGCTGTGGAGAAGGAGGGCACAAGAATGTGCCTCGGAGCCGCACCTTGGTCATGGATTGTTCCAGCTTGCAGGACTGTAGCGGGCAGATCAAGGACTACAACTCGTTTAACCCGTTTTTGCTGACCGGCGTTTCCAAGACGGGTTGGAACTTCCAATACGAACCGCTGTATTTCTACAACGCCTACAATCCACACGCCGACAACATTATCCCTTGGATCGCCACCGGGCACGAGTACAACGAAGACTACACCGAGGTTACTATCCACATTCGCGAGGGAGTTGAGTGGAGCGATGGGCAGCCGTGGACGGCGCACGACTTGGTCTTTACGATCAACATGCTCAAGGACAACGCGCCGCATTTGTCTTTTTCCACCGACATGCAGACGTGGGTAAAGAGCGCTGTGGCGACCGACGATCACACGGCTAAAATCGCGCTGACCAAGCCCAATCCTCGCTTTGTCTTTAGCTACTTCACCAACAACTTTGACAACGGCGTCCCCATTGTACCCAAGCACATTTGGGAGGGCCAAGACCCGCAGACGTTCAGTAACTTTGACTCGGAAAAAGGCTGGCCGGTGGCCAGCGGCCCGTACGAGATTTTCATTTCCGTGCCCGCGCAGCGAGTGTGGGATTTGCGCCCGGGGTGGTGGGCGCAGAAGACGGGCTTTCGCCAGCCTCCGGCCGTGGAGCGCATCATCTACCTGACGCACATGGAGGAGACCAAGCGGGTGCAGAACTTGATCTCCAACGCCATGGACACCTGCCTCGACATCCGGCCGCCGAACATCCAGTCGATCCTCGACGCCAATCCCAACGTCTCCACTTGGACCGGGCGCGAGTTGCCGCTCGGGTATCTCGACTGGTGGCCGGTGTGCTTGGGGTTCAACAATTTGGAGCCGCCGTTTGACGACCCGGAGGTCCGCCGCGCCATCAACTACGCCATTGACCGCGATCAATTAGTGGCCATTGGCTGGCAGGGGGCCGGGACCAAATCGCATCTGCCGCTGCCGGACTTTCCGCCCATCCGCCAATACACCGATACGATTCAAGACCTAGTGGAGAAGTACGAGGTCGGCGTCCACGACCCGGCTAAGGCCGCGGCGATTATGGAGCGCAAGGGGTGGAGCAAGGACGCCGAGGGTTTCTGGGCTAAAGAGGGCGAGCGGCTCAAGATCGTCATTGACATTTTCGATATTTTTACGGACTTAGCGCCGGTTTTGGTGGCGCAGTTGGAGCGGTCGGGTTTTGACGCCGACTTTCGCATGACGCCTGATGCGTTTTCGCGGATGGCGCAGGGTGCGGCGCGGGCCTTCTTGATGGGCAATGGCGCGAGCGTGCGCGATCCGTACTTCACGCTGCGGCTCTATCACAGCCGCTTCGTCCGGCCCACTGGTACGCACTCCGAGCGGTTCTGGCGCTGGTCGAACCCGGAGTTCGACGCGCTGGTCGATCAGATGGGGCAGACTGCGCCCGACGACCCGGCACTGCAGACGCTCTTTCGCGAGGCCATGGAAATCTGGCTGGCCGAGCTGCCTTCCATCCCCATCGTGCAGTGGTATCACCGCATCCCGCACAACCAGACCTACTGGAAAAACTGGCCGTCGGCGGAGAATCCCTATATCAACAGTGCCTACTGGCACAATACTTGGCTTTTGGTGTTGCTTGGGCTGGAGCCGGTGGAAGGGTAGGGTGTGTGGGGTTTGTGTCTCTTTTCTCGTATATTCCCTTTGTCGTGGGCCTAGCTTGAAGGTCATGCAGAAGAGATCCTTCCAATCACGAGCAGTTTGAGGGCAAGAAACCATGAGACAGCGTCAGAGCTACAAAAACCCGCCTATAGAGACGGATGAGCGAGATATTTTCGATATACGGCCAAGCCAAGAAAAGGATGGCTTAGAAGCGGCAGCGGCTCAAAAAGCTCTTGTCGAGGATCAAGAGCGAGAACGAATCTCAAATAGGCTGTGGACGGCCTTTGCAGCCGATCCTCTTGAGGACGGAATGTCCCATCCAGCCGAGCAGATCATTGGAGAAGCATTGCGATCCATGGAAGATAAGCCCATCCTCGATTGGTTTAGGACTTTTTCTTTGGACGCTGAGCGACCGAGTTTTGCGGCATCAGTTCTGCGTTGCTTAGGGCGTCAAATGTCTATAGGAACGGATTTATGGCGTGCCGAGCTCGTGAAGGCCGGATTAGCTATGAACGATGTAGAGATTAGAGATGCTGCGGTGCAGGCAGCAGAATCTTGGGGTGATCGGAACTTGGCAGACGTTATGAAAGCACATAGCGAAGCCGAGCCGTGGCTTCGAGAGTACATCGAGGATGTCATCAGTGATTTAGGAGAATAGCCTGTGTTTCTGGCTCGTAAGATCTCGCTCGCGAAGTGGTCGAAGAAACAGGAACAAGGCGAGTTGGCGGAGGACGAAATTCCGGCAGATGCCGTGACCGCGGACCTGCGAACACAAGACAACAAGCTTTCATTCTGGAGATGCGGAGACGGGGAGGGGATAGAAGTCAACGAGGCCGTACTAGCACTAGCCGCCGCGGGCACTCGCGTCGATAAAATTGATGTTGTTTGGTTGGCCGCCGATGAGTTACGCTCCGACGGTCAAACTTTGCAAGATACCAAGGGACGAACCCCTGTCCTTGAATTGGCCGAACTACACGTTGATGTGTGCCGACTGGATTACATGCGCCTCGGAAAAGTCGCTCAACACATTTTTACCGCAATACAAAGGGATCAGTACCTTCGGCTTGGGAAAGCGCGTGTCAAGCAACTCTTGGCGGAGGCGGTCAAGCAAGAGCGTATTAACCCTAACGATCTCCAGAAGCGCGTTCGTGAGGAGCTTGGTCTGTGAGACGGAGAAGCCAAGTCAAGATAGAGGAAATAGCCAATGGAGATTCATGCTTACCGGAGCGTCTGGGATGCCATTGCGGATAGCCCCGAAGAAGCGGCTAATCTCAAGCTCCGCTCTCAGCTAATGGATGCCATAAAGGCATACATTGATCACGAAAATATCACTCAGAAAGAGGCCGCCAAACGGCTTGGTGTGCCGCAATCGCGTGTGAGTGAACTCGTCAATGGCCGAATCAGCAAATTCACCATCGACAAGCTAGTGAACATGGCCACACGGGTTGGGCTGACCACTCGGATCGCTGTCAGATAGAAGATCAACCTCATGCACCAGATAACCGCTCGCGTACCCGATGACCTAGCCAAAGCACTAGACGAGGCCGCTGCGGAACTCAAACGGAGCCGCGCCGACATCATTCGCCAAGCATTGGAGCGATACCTAGAGGATCTCGACGACCTCAGCGTAGCATTGGAGCGGCTGCGCGACCCTGTCGACCCGGTGCTGGATTGGGATCAGGTCCGGCATGAACTACGCAATTCGGATTAAGCGCAGTGCCGCCACAAGGAGAAACACCATGCGCTATCGGCGATTTGGGCGTACGGAATTGCAGGTGAGCGCGGTCAGCTTGGGCGGGGCCTATTTGGGGGGCAAAGAGGATCCAGAGCGCGCCGAGGAAAACGCCCGAGCGATTGTGCGGCGTGCGTTGGATTTGGGCTGCAATTACATCGATACGGCACCGCTCTACGGGCCGAGCGAAGAACTGCTGGGCAAGGCACTGGCTGGGGAGCGCCGCCCCTTTTACTTGGCGACCAAGGTAGGGTTTAAGCCGGAAGGCTTTGACTACCGGCGCGATTCGGTCTTGCAGAGTTTGGAACGCAGTTTGACCTTGCTGGGCCTAACTAAGCTGACGGTGGCGCAAATCCACGAGGTGAACAAGGTGGGCTGGGAGCGGATCGTGGAGAAGGGTGGGACTTTGGAGGGTTTGCGCGCCGCGCAAAAACAGGGGCTGTGCGATTTTATCGGCGTGACGGGCCGGGCCATCCCCCTGCTGGCGAGGCTGGCGGCGACCGGAGAATTTGATACGGTGCTGTGCTACCACGACTATCATCCCTGTGTGCAGTTAGCGGCGGAGGCCGTCTTGCCAGCCGCCGCGCAAAGCGATATGGGCGTGGTGCTGGCGACGGTGCTGGCTGGGGGTGTGTACGTCGCTGGCAAGGACCAGCGCGCGGCGGTGGAGCGTCGGTTTGAGGGCGAGGAAGAGCAGCAACGCGCTTGGGCGACGATCACCCGGCTGGAGCAGGAGGAGTCCACGCTGCCGCAGAGCGCGTTTCGCTGGGTCTTGGCCGACGAGCGGGTCTCGACCGTGTCTAGCGGCGCGGCGAGCGTGGCGGAGCTAGAGGAAGTGGCGCAGGCCGGGGATATGACGCCGCTGCCGCATTAGTAGGGGCGACCGGCCGGTCGCCCCTAAATCCAACCGTGCTCAGTGGTCACGGGCGAGCCGGAAGTCTGGGTTTGCCAATGCGGGCGGCGGCCTATTTTGACCTCGCGGCGGGTGAGGGATGAGGCTTCGGCGGCGAAGAGGATTTCCATGATGTGCCGCCCGTATTGGCCGTGAGTCGGCGGCTCGATGTTGAGCGCGATGGCCTCGGCAAAGCTCTTCCACTCGTGGTACATCTCGGTCGGCGCGTCTTCAAACGGGACGTCTTCCCACGTATCGCCTTGGCCTACTTTGACGTATTTCTCGCCGTGCTGGCTGAAGCGCAGCGAGCCGTTGGCACAAATCACTTGGCATTCAAAATTCGGCGCTCCGTCCGCGAACCCTACGGCCACGGCCGTGCCGGCGAGGCCGTTTTTGTAGCGGATAAAGGCCGTGGCTGAATCGTCGCTGGCTTGGTAGTGAGCGCGGGTGCCAATGGCGGCTGAGACCGACGCGGCTTGCGAAGCCATCACCCACGTGAGCCGATCGACGACGTGGACTCCGTTGGTCAACCACATGCCGCCGCCGTGGAAGCGACTGCGGTATTGAGGCCGTCGCCCGGCGAAATTCCAGTTTTTCGACATGTAGCTGACAGCCGTAATCACGGGGCCGAGCTGGCCGGAGTCGAGGATTTCCTTGGCCTTGAGACTGGTGCTGTAAAAGTGCTGCGACAGCCCGACCATCAGCTTGACATTGTTTTCCGCGGCCGCGGCGACCATGGCGTCGCATTGCTCTAGGTTGATGGCCATGGGCTTTTCGACGAGCACGTGCTTGCCGGCGCGGCAGGCGTCGATGGTAAGCTGGTGGTGCAACTGGTGGCCGAGGACGACGGCGACCGCGTCGACGTCGGCATCTTCCAAGAGTTCGTGGTGTGTTGAGTAGCCTTTGGGGATGTGGTACTTGTCCATGTACTCGCGCCGCTTCTCCTCGAACAGATCGGCGACTGCTACTACTTCTACTTCATCGAGATGGGCGATTGAATCGCAGTGGGAGCGGGCGATGCCGCCGAGGCCAATGATGCCGACTTTGAGCGCTGCCATAGGGTGTCCTTTGGTGTGAATGAGGGTGCGGTAAGTATAGAATGCGGTTTGGTCGGCGACAAATCGGCGTGCGTTTGCGCCGAAATAGATAATGTCCTAAGATGCCCTAATGCCCGGTAATTTTACCTATCGCTCGTTCGCCGTGGGCGCGTTGCTCTCACTGGCGATCAACATGTTCTTCGCCTACGCCCGGCTGGCGATGGCCACCGCGGGCATGTCCTCCGATTACATCACTGCCGGGGCGGTTTTCCTGTTCTTTCTGGTGGTGGCTTTTATCAATCCCGCGCTCAAGCTGATGCGCCGTTCTTGGGGTTTTAACCGCTCCGAGTTGATCATCATCTACGCGATGATGATCATCGGTTCGGCCATTCCCACGTGGGGTTTTACGGGCAACTTGATCGCCATGTTGCCCAACATCTACTACTATGCCACGCCCGAGAACAACTGGTCGGAGCTGTTGCATCCCTACGTCCGCGAGTGGCTGGTGCCGCAGGACCCAGACGCGATCAAGTACTTCTTCGAGGGCCTACCCAAGGGGCAGCCCATCCCCTGGGAACACTGGATGGTGCCGCTTGCGGCTTGGGTGTCGTTTATTCTGGCGATTTACCTGATGATGATCGCCATCGCGTCGATTGTCCGCCGCCAGTGGGTTGACTACGACCGCTTGACCTTTCCGCTGTTGCAGCTACCCATCGACCTGACCGAAGAAGGCAAGAGCGGGTCCATCGTCGTTCCGCTGTTCAAAAGGCCGCTTTTGTGGATCGGATTCGCGCTACCCTTTTTGCTGTACAGCACCAATGCCTTAAACCACTATTTCCCCTTTATCCCCGAAGTGCAGTTGCGCAATAGCATCTCGCTGTTCAACCACGCACTGCATCTGACGACCAACGTGAACTTTGTCGCGCTGGGGCTGGCGTACTTTTTGAGCTTAGACGTGGGGTTGAGCATTTGGCTTTTCCACTTGTTGACCAAAGCGCAGATCACCACCGAGAACGTCCTCGGCTATTCGCTGCCCGGCCGCCGCGACCTGTTCATGGAAGGCTCGATGTCGGTGTCCTACGAAGGGATGGGGGCTATGCTGGTGCTGGTGCTCTACGGCCTGTGGAACAGCCGCGGCTATCTGCGGCAGGTCTGGCGCAAGGCTCTGTACAACGAGGGAGGGCTGGACGATTCGCAGGAGATTCTCTCGTATCGGGCGGCGCTTATCGTCTTAGTCTCGGCCAGTGCGTACGCTACCGGCTGGCTGACCTTATCGGGCGTGCCATGGTGGGTCTCGTTGTTTTTTCTATTTGTCGCCTTCTGCATCTTTTACGGGCTGACGCGGATTGTCGCCGAGGGTGGGTTGGGTTTTGCGCGGGCGCAGATGACGGCGCAGCCGTTTGTGATCGACGCAGTGGGTACGGAGGCGATTGGGCCGTCGGGGCTGGTGAGCTTGGGGATGACTTTTAGCTGGGCGGGCGATTTGCGCACCATGGTGATGGCCTCGGCGATCAATGGGCTCAAGCTGGCCGATATTGGTCAGGTGCGAGGACGGCCGCTATTTTGGGCGCTAATGCTCTCGATTGCGGTCGGCTTGGCTGGGTCAATTTGGATGGTGGTGTGGATGGGGTACCAGTATGGAGGTATCAATTTAGACTGGTGGTTCTACAATCGCTTCGGCGAGATTGTTCACGGCGACTCGGCCTACAAGATCGCCAATCCGAGGCACCCCTTAAACGACTTTGGCGAGATCGGGCCGCGCTTCATGTTCGCGGGAATTGGCGCGGCGATCATGGGGCTGTTGATGTACGCCCGGCACCACTTCCTCTGGTGGCCGGTGCATTACCTCGGTTTCCCCATCGGCGCGACCCTGACGATCATCTGGACGTGGTTCAGCATTTTTATCGGCTGGGTCTTGAAGGCGCTGGTGCTCAAATACGGGGGTGTGACGCTCTATAGACAGCTACGACCGCTATTTTTAGGATTTATTTTGGGGCACATTTTTGTCTCGGGATTCTGGGTGCTTTTCGACTATATCACCGGGGAGACCGGCAATCGGATTCCGATTTTTTGAGGAGGAAAAATTAATGCGAGCAGGAGATAGAGAAAAAATTGGGCCGCACGGCTTGGAGGTGACGCGCTTGGGGATGGGCGGCACGACCTTTGGCAATATGTACTCGGTGCTAAGCGAGCAGGAGGGACTGGACGTGCTAGATGCGGCCTTTGCGGCTGGGGTGCGCTACTTTGATACTGCGCCGCTGTATGGCTACGGCCTGAGTGAGACGCGCTTGGGGCCGGGGTTGGAGCGCTACAACCGCGACGAGATTGTCCTGTCCTCGAAAGTGGGCTATACGCTGGTGGAAAGAAAGCCCGGCGACGACTACGTCGATCTGTTCGTCGATGCGCCCGAGATGACTAGCTATTTCGATTACTCGCGCGACGCAGTGCTGCGTTCGATAGAGGGGAGTTTGGAGCGGCTCAAAATGGATCGCCTCGACATGGTGCTGATCCACGACCCGGACGAAGGGAAGAGCATTGAGCCGGACTGGACGCCGGGCGAGCGGGGGTACTTCGATCAAGTGATGGCTGAAACGTATCCTGCGCTCGATGAACTGCGCCAGCAAAAGGTGATCAAGGCGCTCGGTTTGGGTATGAACCAATGGCAGATGCTGGCTGACTTTGCCCGCGCTGGGGACTTCGACGCCTTTTTGCTGGCTGGCCGCTATACGCTGCTGGAGCAGGAATCGCTGCGCGAGTTGTTGCCGCTGTGCTCAGAAAAGGGGGTGCGGATCGTCATTGGCGGGCCGTACAATTCGGGGATTTTGGCTACCGGAGCGGTTGAGGGTGCGTATTACAACTACGCGCCCGCGCCGGAAGATGTGCTGGAGAAGGTGCGCCGCATTGAAGCGGTTTGCGCTCGGCACGAGGTGCCCTTGTCGGCCGCAGCGCTGCAATTTCCCTTTGGGCATCCGGCGGTGGCGACCGTCATTCCCGGGGCGCGGACGGTCGCGGAAGTTGCCGCCAATGTGGATTGCCTAGCGCGCGCGATCCCCGCTGACTATTGGGCCGAGCTTAAACAGGAGGGGCTGATTGACGCGGAGGCTCCGACGCCTTAAATACCGATGCGAACTATCCCCATTCACGACGAGGAGTAAGCACGATGTCCAATTGGCCGATGCTCAAGCACTACGATCGAGATCATCTCGCCAACATTGCCATGCCCATTGGCGGCATTGGCACGGGCACAGTTTCACTGGGCGGACGCGGGGATTTGCGCGACTGGGAACTGATGAACCGCCCGGCCAAGGGATTTGTCCCAAGGGGCGATGGGGGGCGAGGAAACGAGCCGTTCTTTGCTTTGTACGCCAAACCTGCTGGCGGCCCATCCGTCACCCGTGCGCTCGAAGGGCCGGTGGATGTATCCGAATACCAGGGTGCGAGCGGCAGTGTGGCGGTCAATCACGGCTTGCCGCGCTTTGCACAATGTGCGTTTGCCGCGGCCTATCCACTTGCACAGGTCCAGCTGTCCGATCCACAAGTTCCGGTTGCGGTTTGTCTTGAAGCGTTCAACCCGTTTATTCCCGCCAACGCCGATGACAGCGGCATCCCCATCGCGGTGCTGCGCTATACGCTGACCAATCGGACCAACAAGCGCGTCGCGGCCTCAGTGTGCGGCTCGCTGCCCAATTTCATTGGCAACGATGGCGTGGAAGAGTTGGCTCAAGCCAATCGCAATCGCTTTCGCAAGGCAGCGCACTGCCGGGGCATTTTCATGGACAGCAAGGGGGTTGATCCTGCCGCCATGAGTTATGGCACTATGGCCCTGACCACCACGGCCAAAACGGGAGTTACCTATCGCACGGCTTGGAAAAAGGCCGGATGGGGCACGTCGCTGCTCGACTTTTGGGACGACTTTGCCGCCGATGGCCGGGTGGAAAAGCGCCCCGGCGAAGGGGTTGACATGCCGAGTGCGTCGCTCGTGGTACGCACCAACATTTTGCCCAAGCAACACAAGACGATCACCTTTTTACTGACGTGGCACTTTCCCAATCGGCACACGTGGTCGCCGGGCGACGATCCCTACATTGGCAACTACTATGCGACGCACTATGGCGATGCGTGGGACGTAGCCAGCAAAACCGCGCCGAGGCTCAAAAAGCTCGAACAACAGACCGTGCGCTTTGTCCAAGCCTTCGCGGCAAGCGACTTGCCCGAGGTCGTCAAGGAAGCCGCCCTTTTCAATCTCAGCACCCTGCGGACGCAAACGTGTTTCCGCACTCCCGATGGACGTTTGTTTGGCTGGGAGGGATACAACGATAACAGCGGCTGCTGCATGGGTTCCTGTACGCATGTGTGGAATTACGAACAAAGTACGGCGTTTCTCTTTGGCGATCTGGCCCGCACGATGCGCGACACCGAATTCAATCACGCCACCGACGACCAAGGCATGATGAACTTTCGCGTCCATCTGCCCCTCAGTCGCGCTCAAGAATTTGGCAAAGCCGCGGCCGACGGTCAGATGGGCTGTATTATGAAAGCGTATCGCGACTGGCAACTTTGCGGCGACGATGCCTTCCTACAATCGATTTGGCCAAAGGTCAAAAAGGCTCTTGAATTTTGCTGGATCGAAGGGGGGTGGGACGGCGATGGCGACGGCGTTATGGAGGGCTGTCAGCACAATACCATGGACGTCGAATACTACGGCCCTAATCCACAAATGGGGATCTGGTATCTGGGCGCTCTGCGCGCTGGCGAGGAAATGGCGACCTATCTGGGCGAAGCCGACTTTGCGCAAACCTGTCGGCGGCTCTACGAGAGTGGCCGCGCCTACATCGACGAGCAGTTGTTCAATGACGAATACTACGAGCATCGCATTGAGCCACCCAAAAAAGTGGCCGCATCGCTGCGGCTGAGCATGGGCGCGGCCAAACTCTCTGATCCAGATTACCAACTCGGCAGCGGTTGTCTGGTAGATCAGCTCGTCGGCCAGTTTTTCGCCCACGTCTGCGGTTTGGGCTATCTGACCAAGCGCGCCCACGTGCGCCAAACCCTCAAGAGCATCCGCAAGTACAACCACCGCAAGAAGCTGACTGATCACTTCAACTGCATGCGCTCTTATGCCTTGGGCGATGAATCGGCCTTGCTCATGGCGAGCTATCCCCACGAGCGGCCCGACAACCCGTTTCCCTATTTCACGGAAGTGATGACTGGGTTTGAATACACCGCGGCCATTGGCATGCTCTACGAGGGGCAGCGCAAAAACGGTCTGCAAACCATGCGCGACATTCGCAATCGCTACGATGGGGCCAAACGCAGTCCCTTTGACGAAGCCGAATGCGGCCATCACTACGCCCGGGCCATGGTTGCTTGGGCGGGGGTGCTCGCGCTGACGGGATTTAATTATTCGGGGGTTACAAAGTCCATCGCCTTTGCCGCAGAGATAGGGACCTTTTTCTGGTCCAATGGCGCTGCTTGGGGCACGGTGCGCATTGCCCAGCGCCAGTCGGGCTATCGCATTGCCTTGGATGTTTTGTATGGGCAGATCAAAATTAAGCACTTTAGGCTGACCGGCGTGGGCGAGCACACCTTTGATCGGGAGATCGTGCTGCGCGAGAATAGCCAACGGACTTTTGTCGTGGGATCGGGAAAGGAGCATACAACATGACGCGCTATACCCGCATTGGCCTGACTGGGGCCAACGGCACCATCGGCCGCGTGCTGCTGGCCGGCTTGGGAGCTGAGTACGAATTCAAGGCGTTCACGCGCCGCCCGGTCGATTTTCCCGCCACGATAGTCAATTTCGACCGCGCCGCTGAGGTCGAAGGGGCTTTTGAGGGCTTGGAGGCCGTAATTCACCTAGCGGCCGATCCTAGCCCAAGCGCCTCTTGGGAAAGCGTGCGGGATCACAACCTAGAGGGCATGTACCAGGTGTTAGAAGAGTGCCGCCGATCTGGGGTTAGACGCCTAGTCTTTGCCTCGACCAATCACACTCAGCACGGCAATACTATTTTGACCACTCCCGAGACCTTGGATCCGTCCAAGCGCATCCGCATGCGTTTGGACGAGCCGCCTAATCCCGACTCCATGTACGCGGTTTCCAAGCTCTTCGGCGAAAACATGGGCAAGCTGTACAGTCAGCGCTACGGCCTCGAATTCGTTGGTCTGCGCATCGGCTGGATCATTGCTGAGGACGATCCGACCACTATGCGTGGCACTTCTGCCGAGGACTATATGCGAGCTATGTTCCTCAGTCACCGCGACTGCATTGAGGCTCATCGTCGAGCCTTGGAAGTGGACACCCAGTACTTGCTAGCCTATGTGGTCAGCGGCAATGGACGGCGCGTCTTTGACCTAGAGGTGACCGGGAAGGACCTGGGGTATGTGCCGCAAGACGACGCCGAGGATTACTTTCGCCGCGTGGAGGGGTAGAACGCTCTCGCCGCCAAGGCTCCGATGCCTTGAGCAGTAGATTGATTGGACGTATTTTTAAATCGCTTACCAGCTCCTTGCGGCTGGGAAGTAACTCATCTCAATCTCGTCCTCTAAGTTTGCTGGATAACCTTCTAGTCAAACTTGAGGACTTAATTAGAAAGGAGAGGCATGACCTCTTTCCCCCGCACCGCAAACATGTGCATAGAGTTTCTACACCAGAAACTCACCCGGCACGTAACCCCCTTGCTCATCGTTGCCCTTAGTGTCCTGCTGCCGCAGATGGCATCGGCAGGCGCTTGGACGCTTGGAAAGGGCCACGTGTGGAGCAAAATTACCTACATGTCGCTATCGACCAACGAGCATTACGATAATGACGGAAATGTCGGTCAGATTCCCGCCCGCTATAAATCCCAGCAGGTCTATTTCGACGTTTACTACGGCTTGAACGACCGGATCGACGTCGGCGTAAAGATCCCGTATATCAGCAATGAGTTTGTAGATGTTAGTCCCGAGCATCCTTTCTATGGGGCACCAGATAAAAAGGACTCGGGCTTGGGCGATGTGCGCGGAGTTGCCAAAATCAACCTCGTGCAAAGCGCTGATCTCGTGGGTACGCTGAAGTTGGGATTCAAGGTTCCAATGGGAGAGTATCGGGAAGTGCCCGAGGCTCTTTCCATAACTGGAGGTCAATGGGATTTTGAGGTTGTTGCGCAACTCGGTCGGTCTTTTTACCCCGTGCCGGTGTACGGCAATGTCGATCTGGGGTATCGCCTGCGCGGCGAATACACAGATTCCAATCCCAATGACGCTGGCGGAGTTGACCGCACTTACACCCCTGGCGCAGAGTTTGTTTTTAACGCTGAGGCAGGCTATAGCCCGATGGACAAACTCCTCGTCGCCCTCAAGTACGAAAGTATCATAGGATCGGAGTACGACACCATAAACAACCCCCCAGCGGGCAGCAAGGTAGAAACGCTCAATCAAAGCGTCGCCTACCTAGCTCCGACGGTCTTGGTTGGTCTCCATCCCAGCGTGAGTCTTGAAGCTCAGGCGCGTATGACGGTCAGCGGCAGTCGGTATTTCGCTGGTTCGACCTATGGGGTGGGGCTTTCTTTTACGGCCGACCTGATCGAGCAGGTGGTTCGTCAGGGGACTCCGTAGTCTTCTTCGATAGAGTAGAACAAGCAGGGGAAGGGGCTTTTGGCCCTTCCCCTATTTTATTTTTATAGAATAATGCGGTAGGGAGAACTATCCATACGAGGAGAAATCGACATGAGTACGCCAGATATTACCTTGGCCTCGGGCCATACCATTCCGCAATTCGGGCTAGGCACTTGGATGTTGCGCGGGCAGCAGTGCAAAGACGTGGTCAAAGAGGCCCTCGAAATGGGCTATACGCATTTGGATTCGGCTTGGATGTACGAGAATCAGGACGCCATCGGCCAAGTCCTCAAGGAGGTTGGGACCGACCGCGAGAGCCTCTTCATCACCTCCAAAATTTGGCATTCGCACTTGGAATATGAGGCGACCTTGGAGCAGATGGAGGAGATTCTGCGCGATCTGCAGACTGAATACGTCGATCTCCTGCTCATTCACCATCCCGGTCAGGGCGTGCCGGTAGAGCGCACCTTGGCTGCTTTTGAAAAAATCCACGCGGCCGGCCAAGCCAAGAGCATTGGTATCAGCAATTTTAGTATTGAGCAGACCGATCGGGCTCGAGCCGCCACCGGCTTGCCGATCTGCACCAATCAGGTGGAGTATCACCTGCGCCACAATCGCGAAAGGCTGCGGCGTCATTGCCACGCCCACAACGTGGTGTTGACGGCACACCGCCCGCTGGCCCAGGGCAACCTCGCCCAGGACGAAGCCCTAAAACAGGTGGCCGCCGAACACGGAAAAACCCCAGCGCAAGTGGCCTTAAAGTGGCTTTTGCAAAAGGATATGATCGTCATCCCCAAAGCTAGCTCAACGAGCCATTTGCGCGATAATTTGGATTTGTTCGACTGGCAGCTAGGAGACGAGGAGATGGCGCGTCTCGATGGGGTGGGGACCGATCCTGATTAGGTCTTGTAGGGGCGACCGGCCGGTCGCCCCTACCCATTGCGTAACGTCAGTCAATAAGTCAATAGTAGTAAAACGCATAGACCAGCGCGGCCCCGCCGACGCCGACGCAAGTGCCCAAGATCAGGCCGATGAAGAAGGGCAGCAAGGTGCGGTAGAGTCGGATGCCGCCGTAGCGCAGGGCCAGGAGTTTAATCAGCCAAGCCAAGAAAATCCCGAACCAGTCGATAGAAACGGTGTTGGTCAGGGCGATGCCTAGGCCCACCGGGTGCAAGGGCCAGCCGGCGAAGCGGTACTGAGCCAGCGCGAGCAGCCCGGCGAGACCCGCGCCAATGGCGAGGAACACGGCCACCAACGGCTCGGCGGGGTTGGGATTGTTGATCGAATTGGCGACCCAAGACCAGTGGTATTGCGGCGACATGACGAAGTACCAGCGGTAGCCGTGGATCAGGCCGTGGCGGTAGCCCAGCCAGATGTAGCAGACCATGGTGGTTATGAGGCCGACGATCATAGCGGCGGACAAAAAGAACACCAGCTTGCGTCCGCTGATTTTGAGCCGGGCTGGTTCGCAGACCTTAAAGGCGTGGGCGAGGGTGCCCATCAAAAAGAGTTGCAAGTCGGCGGTCCAGACCATGCTCAGCCCCATCGCGCTCAGCCCTTGGGCACCAAAAGGGGCGGTGCCTACGAGATTGGTCAGGATCGGCGGCACGGAGGCCGGAGCGCGCAGGCGGCCGATCCCGGTCTGGGCCAACAGGCGGGCAATGCCAAAGAAAATCACCAGCGCGACCAGCAGGAAGACGATGCTCCAGATCAGACTCAGGCCGCTGGCCCAGAGGAAGCCGCTCATGTACGTCAGTCCGACAAGCCCGAGCAAAGCAGCGACACGCGGCGAGATCGGGCTATCGCTGTCTGGACCACCGCTGATGATCAGCCGCCACTGGCGACGGAGGAAGTGGCGCGACATCCACAGCGAGATTCC
Source organism: Candidatus Latescibacterota bacterium (assembly GCA_965116675.1). Taxonomy (GTDB): domain Bacteria; phylum Latescibacterota; class UBA2968; order UBA8231; family UBA8231. The sequence continues at coordinate 2,022,990 of OZ220721.1, read as the reverse complement.
GACGATGCACGCGAGCGAGCCAATCTGCTGATGGGCGAGCAGTACGTTGGGTGCGTGGGGCTGGGCCGGCAGCGACAGGGAAATGCCTAGCCAGTTGAGCAGTGCGCCTTCAGCGGCGATGAGTAGGTGAAAAAACCAGACGCTGAATAGCACGTTGAGGCCGACCAAATAGCTCAAGCCCACGACCAGCAGGTCGGTGTTAAGTCCGTAACTAAGCCCGAATTGACGGATCTCGATGCGGCCGCCGGGGATGCCGAAGCCGTGGATGATCTCGATATCTAATACTCGGTCGAGCATGTTGACGGTCGGCAGTATCCAAGCGATGAGAAACCCCAGCCACAATAGCTTGCTTTTGAGAATGGACGCGGCGGGGTTTTCCAAGCTCTCGAGGAGCATGTTGGGGACGGCGGCGAGAGGGTACACCAAGCGCTCTTGGCGCGACCACTGGTGGTGGACGAGGCTGATTAGCGCGATGCTGACCAAGAAGAAGGCCAGCATGAAGAGGCCCCACCACAACAGCGGCCCAGCCCACAAGGCCCAAGGCACGGGCGCGGCGGTATCCGTTCCTTCAAAAAGCTGGCGGATCGCTTCGAGGTCGCGGGGGACGGCCCAGTGAGGAATGTGCGGCCAGAGAAGGTCGGACCAGTTGTTTTCTGGGGTGGCGTAGTAAAAGACGCCGGCGATTAAAGGGATGAAGTAGCCGCCAAAGCCCATGGAGGGCAGCACTACGGCGACCATGAGCGCGGCATAGACTAAGGCGAAATTGGCTGGCGAGAGGCGCAAGAGCGGGTGGAGCAGGCGCAGCGCGAGGGCGACGACCGCGATCCAGAAGATCAGAAAGATGACGCCGACGGTATTGAAGTGATCGGTCAGCCCTGTGTAGTTGCCATAGAGGACGTAGGTCCGCACACTGGTAAAGGTCATGCAGACGGTGAAGACTAAGACGAGGACGAAGGAGAAACAGGTGCCGAGGAAGGATGAGCGCATAATTGTATGTTGGTTGATGGCCACTAACGATATCATTCAGCGGGTATATTCGCAATGATCGCCGGGTTACAGGCCGGACGCTTGGGCTGGCTCGTCTTCGCTTTTGCCTTGGTGGTGCGAGTCGTCTATATCTTCGAGTCAGATGCGAGTCCACTCTTTGCACATCCAGCAGTCGATGCCAAGACGTACACTCATCACGCCCAGCGCTTGGCTGTGGGCAACTGGTTGGGCGTGGGCGAGGGGCCGTTCTGGCAGCCGCCGCTCTATCCGTACTTCCTCGGGGCGGTAAAGAGTCTTTTCCCAGAGTCATTTTTTTACGCCGTGCGCTTTGTGCAGGCCGTGCTAGGGGCGCTGGTCTGCGCGATGAGCTGGTGGATCGGGCGCACTTTGTTCAATCCGGTGGTGGGGTTGCTGGCTGGGATCGGCGCTGCGCTGTGCGGGCCGTTGATCTTTTTTGACGGCGAGCTGTTGCCGGCTTCGTTAGCCGCCTTTGTCGATCTACTGGCCCTAGTGATGCTTTTGCGCGTCTGGCGTCGTCCGAGTCGTTGGGGATTTTTGGGTGCTGGGGTGGCTTTTGGCATTGGTGCGTTGGCGGTGCCGACGGTGCTGGTGTTTGCAGTCGCCGTGCCCATTGTCCTCTTGTGGGGCACTCCGCGTCGGCAGAGGTTGATCTGGGCCGGTGCGTTCGCGCTCGGCGTGATCTTGGCTATCGCGCCGGTGGCTTGGCGCAACTGGGCCATCGGCGGTGACGGGGTGGGGATTTCCTACAACGCGGGGATCAACCTGTACATCGGCAACAATCCAGACTATGCAGAGACCGTGGCCATCCGTCCGGGGTGGGAGTGGGACGATTTAGTCACCCAACCGGCGCGAGAGGGGATTGAACGGCCCTCGGCTAAGTCGGCTTATTTTGCTACGCGGGCTTGGGACTACATCCATAGCGATCCGACTGGGTGGCTGGGGTTGATGGGGCACAAGTTAGGGGCGTTTTGGCACGGCGATGAGCGGGGGCGCAACCAACCGATTTACTTCTGGCGCACGTACTCAACGGTGCTGTCGGCGACTCTGTGGAAAGCGGGTATTGCCTTCCCCTTTGGCTTGGTGGCCCCTCTGGCGCTGTGGGGCATGTTGCTGAGTCTGCGGCGGATCGGACCGACGTGGCCACTGCTGTACGTGCTGTGCTATTGTCTGGGGGTGATTGCGTTTTTTGTGGCGGCGCGCTACCGGGTGCCGGTGCTGCCGGTGCTCATGGTCTTTGCCGCCTACGGGGTGTGGGCGCTGTGGGACTGGGGATGGGCGGGCTGTTGGCGCGACTTGGGACTGGGGTTGGCCGTCTGTTTGGTCTTTGCGTTGGCGGCCAACAGTCATCTAGCGCCGATGGACATGGAGGGAGATGCTGCGATCCACTACAATCTGGGCAATGCGTATGCCGAGGCTGGCGACAAAGAGCGGGCACTGGCGGCGTTTGAGCGGGCGGTGGCTGAGGATCCCGAGTACTGGCAGGCGTGGTTAAACTTAGGTGGGGTCAAGGCGGCGCTGGGCGATCTCGCCGGCGGCGAAGAAATTTTTGCGCGGGTGGCGCAAAAGGCCCCTCGGCAGGTCGAGCCGTGGATGAACTTGGCGCACGTGCGGATCATGCGGCGGGACCTAGAGGGAGCCTTTAGCTACTACGAGGCCGCGCTCAAGGCTAATCCCAAGTTGCTACCAGCTTATGTGGAGATGATCCGCCTCTATGGACAGATGGGCGATCTAGCCCGAGCAGCGCACATCCTCCAACGAGCGGTCGATCACTTGCCCGCCGAGCGCGAGCGCTTGCGTCAGTTCTACGAAGAGATACAAATGCAGGCGTTGGGCCGCTAGTGGTCGGGCTGGACGACCTTGAGTACTTGGTTGGCGGCGACCTTTTCTAAGGTCTGCTGCGTCCCGTCTGGCCAGCGGATTTCCACTTGGGCGCTCGTGGCCGCGCCCAACCCGAAGTGCAGGCGTGGGTCGTGGCTGGACAGATAGCTGCCACCCGATTGGCGCTCCTGCACTTGGCGTATTCCGTCGGCGACAACTTCTACCCGCGTGCCGAGGGCGTCGGGGTGAATTTTTCCTACTAACAGGATTTGTAGCCAGTGATGGGCATTGCCGCCATCGTTGCGCAACAGCCGCGGCTGGGCTGCTACTGTGGTCAATAGGAGATCGAGGTCGCCGTCGTCGTCGTAGTCGGCGACGGCGGTGGCGCGACCGGCGTTGGCTCTTTGGAAATCTGGTCCCATCGTGGCCGAGACGTCGGCAAAGCGGCGGCCAGCGTCGTTGCGGAACATCTGGTTGGGTTGCCGATAGGTCTGGCTCGAATCCACTTCTGCAATGCGGTCGATGACGTGGCCGTTGGCGGCGAAGAGGTCGAGGTCGCCGTCGTTGTCGTAGTCGAAGAACTTAGTGCCAAAGCCGAGGGGTCGGTACGAGGGATCGGCCAGCCCCAAGCGCTGGGTGGCGACGGCGAATTGGCCTTGGCCGTCGTTGCGGTAAAGGGCGTTAGTCTCAAAGGCGAAGTTGGTGACGAAGAGGTCAGCATCGCCATCGCGGTCGTAGTCGCCAAAATCGACGCCCATGCCCGCGTCGGCGTGCCCGTGTTCGTTGTAGCGAGTGCCAGCGATCAAGCCTACTTCGGCGAAGGTGCTGTGCTGGTTGGCGTAGAGGAAATTCATGGTGCCGTCGTTGGCCACGTAGATGTCGGTGTCGCCGTCGCGGTCGTAGTCGGCCAGCGCGACGCCCAGCCCCTTGCCCTTGAGCGTGATGCCGGTGGCTTCGGTGACGTCGGCGAAGGTGTGGCCGTCGTTGCGGTAGAGGAGGTCGCTGGTGGGGTCGTACACGCTGGGCTCGCAGTACGAGCGCACTTGGCCCTGTTGGCAAACGGATTCATCGTCGAGGGCGTAGCGCACGTAGTTGGCGACGAAAAGGTCGAGATCGCCGTCGAGATCGTAGTCGAGGAAGCCGGCACTGGATCCCCAGCGTGGGTCTGCTAGGCCAGCCGATGTTTTGGCGAAGGTGCCTTGGTCGTTGCGGTAGAGGGCATTGGGGCCGTAGTTGGCGACGAAGAGGTCGGGGTCGCCATCGGCATCGTAGTCTGCGGCTGCGACGCCAAAGCCGTAGCCGGGGTCAGCGCTGCCGCTGTGGGTGGTGACGTCGGCGAAGGTGCCCGCACCCGCGTTGCGATAGAGCCGATTGACCGGAGGTTGATCCGGGGGATGGCCGGTTAGGTAGGTGCCGTTGGCGAGGTAGAGGTCGAGGCGGCCGTCGCCGTTGTAGTCGAGGAAGGCGGCACCGGCACCGAAGGTTTCGACGTAATAGTATTCGCCGGAAAAGCCGTTGTAGTGGACGAAGTCGATGCCAGCGGCGGCTCCGGCGTCAGCGAAATGCACTGGCGGTGTTGGGGGGTCTTGGGGAGCGCAGGCGCAGAGGAGGCTGGCGAGGGCGAGGCCCCATATCTTGTAGTACTTAATCAGACGAATTCGATGACGTCGAGAGTTTGGGGCCGGGCTAGTTCCCTGCGCTGCTGGACGAGTTGATCCAGCGTCTTGGCGGTTTGGGCCGTCATATAGGTTTGATGACAATGGGGACAACGGACCACCGGTACCTTATCCACTAGAAACTTATCGTTCTTGGGGCCGCACACTTGCGTCTTGTAGCGCAGTTTCGCGCCGTCTTTACCGCAGTAGTCGCAAATCATGAGGTTTCTCTCCAAGCCGTGATGAAAACCAGTTTGCCGGTTGGGCTAATTTTGGCGACGACAACAGCCAAGTTTCCTGCGTTCGTCTCGCCTAGGATGACGTATTTGTGTTCGCCTGAGATTAAATCTTGCTGACGCTCAACGATGCGCCCCGTGAGAATTATGTGTTCGCTATCCAAAATGCTCAGGTCGTCGTCCTGTAATTCCTCGTACGCATGATCGGGAACAATATACTCATCGGCGCGGATTTTGTCGCGCATCTGGTGGAGGATGTGGTCGTACATCGTATGAGGTTCCTTTGAACGGTACCAATGCTGTGCGGCGGTCACCGCGTTTGCAGGCGGACGAATCCTCCCTCTTGCGTGATGTGGTTGCGGATGATTTAATGATGGCGTCACTAACCACTAAACAGGAGGATGAACGATGCCATTTATCAACGTGAAGATGCTTGCAGGGCGTTCCACCGAGCAGAAGCGGGCCTTAGTCGAAGCGCTGACCCAAGCCATAGTGGATACCTGCGATGCGCCCCGGGAGGGGACGACGGTAGTGCTCGAAGAATGCGAGCGCGAGAACTGGGCAAGGGGCGGGGTGCTAGTAGCGGATCGCCCGCAATAAGGTAGCAGAGGCCAAGTCACAGCACGTGGGTCAAAGCTACGGCGATGAGCAGGCCGAAGGAGACCCAGCCTAGCAGGGCCTCTGCGACAGCGAGGAGTTTGAGCTTGCCTGTTGCGTCATAGGCGCGGGAGTTGAGGTGGATGAAGGTATAGAGGCTGAAGACGATGCAGTCGGCGAGGGTGGGCTGGTCTGCGCCCGAGGCAGAGCGCATAGAGCCGGAAGCTGTGCGGTACGCCAAGCCGCAGAGGAGGACAATGGCGAGCATGAAGGCGATTATTCGCTGGGGGGCTGTGCCGTAATCCGAACTTAGTCGCCACAGTTCTAGGCCCCAGCGCGTTGGCTCGTTCCAAGCGCGTGCGAGGCGCTGGTGGTCCATGCGTTCGGCGTGGCAGGCCGCGGCGTCGCCGTTCAAGCCTTGGGCTAGGAATTGGTGGTACAAGGCGGCGTAGGTCGGGTCGAGGGAAGCAGCGTGGGTCGAATCGGCTGTGGCGAGATGGCCTGCTAGCTGGGGCCAGCGCACTTGGATGCGGCCGAAGCGCGGCTGGTGCAAGTAGAGGCGACTGTTCGCAGCGAAGGTCGAATCCGCTTCGGCTGCCCGCAGGTCGATCAGGGCGAAGGCGGTGCGGCTCAGGTCGAGGGAGCGGTTGAAGAATGCACTGAGGCGGATGGCGCGGCCCTCGCTCTCGCTGAAGTCGGCTTCTTGGCGGAAATAAGCTCCGTCAAAATGGACTTGGCCAAAGGTCGCACTGCGAAAGTGCGCCGCCCGCGCGAAGGTGAAGTCGGCAAAGGATGCCTCGCCGCTGAACTGCGCTCGGTCGAAGGCGACTTCTCCGTCGGCGCGCCCGCTGTCGAAGGACACGGCCTCGGCGAAGCGCGCGTCCCAAAACAGCGCCCGGTCGGCGAAGCGGACTCCAGCGAAAGATAGGGGCTGTGCCCAAGTGGTCTCTTTGAAGGAGGCGATTCCGGTGAAGGCGGCGTCGGTGAAGGTGGCTGGCGCGGCAAAGGTGGCCTGCTCGAAATAGGCGGCGTTGTCGAATTGGGTCTGGGCGAAGTTGGCGCTATGGCCGGCAAAGTGTGCGCCAACGAATGAGGAGACTCCGGCGAAGCGGCTTGCGGTTAGGTCGGTATCGCCGAGGAAGTGGGTTTTTTGGAAAGTCGCGTGTTTGGATAGATGGCTTGCGCGCAGGGCGAAGGCGGCGGTAAAGCTCGCTTCGGCAAAGGAGAGGCCACCGGCGAAGTGGGCGCGTTCAAAGCGCACTGGGGCGAGGAACGCTACTTGGCTGAAGGATACTTCGTCGAGAAAGTACACTTCCTCCAAGTCGAGGGGGACGCGCAGGGTGTCGAGTCCTGAAGTGGGCGCAAACAGGCGTCCGCGGAAGGCGACCTTCCGGTGGACGACGGCTGGGCTGTTGGCCGGGCGTTGTAATTGGGCGATTAGTGTCTCAATGGGGAGCAGGGGGAGGGTTTGGCCGGCGATAGTGGTGTCGGGCGCGGGCGTCTGGGCGCTCAAGGCGGTGCTCAAGAAGAGCAAGGCAGCAAATGAGAGTTTGGGTAGCATACGGGCTATAATTGGGACGCATCGAAGGGATAGGCCGCGCCAAACTGGAACGCTACGGTGCGGCCATCGTCGCGATGGTACTGTTGCCGGTCATGCTCTCCCCGACGAGGCCGGTCGCATGGTTGACGGCTGGGGGCCGGCCGATGGGTGGCGGATCAGAGCTTGATGACGGCGATGAGGACGCTGGTGATGGCTACCAACGTGCCCATCATCCAAAGGAAATAGGTGTCCATGCGCTTATGGAGTGCGCGAATTTGTTCGCTCAATGAGTGGTTGGTCTCGTCGATGCGCCGGTTGGTTTCGTCGATGCGTTCGCCCAATGAGCGGTTGGTCTCGTCGATGCGCTTGTTGGTTTCGTCGATGCGCCCATGTATGGCACCTATTTGGGTGCGCAGATCTTTAATATCGTCGCGCAAATAGCTAATGCTCCAAGGCATTTCTTCGGGGGTAGGGACCGCACGAGTCTGGGGGTCGGTGCTTTCGCTCATGGCTGGACTCCTCAGTGGGCGAATATAAACGAAGGACTAAAAACCACCAACAGGCGGCTTCCGGTGCGTGTCCTGCAATATCCATGCCAGAGCGGACAGTCTGATAGGGCGGTTCGTAGTCGGCGCAGGCTGTGTCGAATGGTATCCATCAATGGGTTGCTTAGGTTCCTTTGCCGTTTGGGGCTGTGGGAGTAAGAAGCCCTACCGAGAGAGCTGTTGCCCGACGAGGCATTTCGCAGATTGTTTGGCGGCGGATTCTTGACAAGTCCGGCGGAAAAGCGTAACAAACAGCCATGAAAAATCCCCTTCTTTGCGCTGTCTTCATTGCTGTTAGCGTCCTGCCGGCTGCTGCCGACACCATCGTCGTCGGCGCGAGTGGACTGAGTTGGCGCGATGGTGGTGGCGAGATCCAAGCCAAGGTCATCCGCAGTGCCCAAAGCGTTGAAAACACCAACGCGCCCGGCGGCGTTATCGACTTTGCAGCCGCTAATTTTGCGGACTGGATTTTTCCCCAGCGCGCCGATACCACGCTAAACATCGCCCTCGGGGCCGACTCCGAGTCGCGCGGCGGTTCGATCACGTCGCCCAACAACCTCAACGTCCGCGGCGAACTGCCCAAACTCATCGACAACGACGGCCAGAGTGGACTCGATCTGCGCTTGAGCGCCGGGGCCAAAAGCGCCCAGGTTTTGGGGCTGATCATCGACTTGGACTTGGGTGCGCGCTTTGGCGTTGATCGCTTCCGCTTCTTCCCGCGCAATGCCGCGCCTGAATTCCCCGCGCCGAATTTCCCCTTCCAAAACGATTTCATGCGCAGCTTTGAGATCTTCATCAACGACGGTACGCCGGACACCCAGCGCGAAGGGGTGCCTATCCGCACGAGTGTGGCGCTGGAGGGACAGAACGAAGAGGCGGTCGTCGATATCCGCATCCCGCCGCAATACGTGCGCTTCGTGCGGCTCAAATCCCTGACGGCGCTGGGTTTTGACATCGCCGAGTTCCAAGTCTTCGGCACGGGTTTTGTGCCCGAGGCCGTCTATATCTCCAACATCTTTGACTTTGGCGATCTGGCGCTGTTGGGCCATGTGCGTTGGGTGCAGGAGCAGGTCGGCGACCCGCAGCTCTCGCGGATTGCGGTGCGCACGCGCACGGGCATTGATCCCGAGCCGGTGGAATTCAACAAAGTGCGGCCTGGCGAGAAGATCTTCCGCGTCGGTGGGGGCAATGTTGGGTTGCAGTCGGATGGGGCTGGGGTCAGCAGCGGCACTGGGATCAGCAGCGGCCTCGGCACGGGCGAGGTGGGGGTGCCGTGGAAATTTGCCAAAGATGTGGAGGACGAGGCGCTGCAAGCGCTGGTAGCGGAGGTCCTCGACAACGAGGAAGTGGATTTGCGCGACGCTGTGCAGGCGTTTAATACGCTGTCGCAGGAGGAGCGGGAGCAGGTGACGTTGAGCGAGGCCGACTACAAGAAACTCCCGCGCGGCGACCGGGCGACGATTCGCAACGACGTGAGTAACTGGAGCGCGTGGTCGCCGCCCTATTCCCCGAGCAGTATCGTCCTCCCGGAGACCTTGGGCACCGAGGGCGCGGGCGGGCCTATCGTCTCGCCAAGTCCGAGGCGCTACTTCCAGTTTATGATCGAGTTCTTCAGCGACGACTTTGAGGCAGCCACGGGCGTTGGAGGGCTTTCCTTTGATGTGCTGCCATCGCCTTTTGCCGAGGAATTGATCGCTGAGATTGGCCCCCGCAGCGCGGCCCTAGGCGAGAAGACGGACTTTACCTACGCGGTGCGGAGCAAGTTCCGCAGCGGTCAGGATCGGGGTTTTAATCGCTTGCGGATCGCCACTCCGCTCCGGGTGGAACGGGTAGGCGCGGTGCGGATACAGCTGCCCGAGGGCGACGTGCTGGAAGCTGATTTCAGCGGCGCAGTGCTCGACGAGTTACCTGTGGTGCGTGGCGACTTTGCGGTTGTAGAGGTGGCCGACGATGCCTTTGCTATAGAGTTCCCAACTGTGGGCGAGGACGACGCGGAGTTGCGGGTGAGTTTTGAAAACGCGGTCCTGCGCTTCGGGACTACGTTTAGCGGCCAAGTGTTTAATACCGCATCTGAAGGGCAGTTGGGACAGAGCGTGGTGGCTGGCAACGCGGCTGATTTGGGGGAGGGTGACCCGGACACACAGGCGCTGGGTACGCCTTTTGAGGGCAATCTGTCGGTGAAAGTACCCATCTCCGGCGAACTGCTGATCAATGTGCGCGCCCAGCCGTCGGTCTTTACTCCCAATGGGGACGATGTCAATGATCAGGCCGAGCTGCAATACGACTTGACCAATGTAGGGCGTCCCACGCCGCTGCGGGTTGTGATTTTCGATCTGGCTGGCCGGCCCGTGCGGCATCTGTACGACGCGCTGGATCAGAGTGGGCGCTTTACCCGGCCTTGGGATGGGCGCGACGACGCGGGTCAGTTGGTGCCGCCGGGCAACTACGTGTTCAGCGTCGCGCTGGAGGCTAAGACGGGGCGGGCTAGGGAGGTTGCGGTGGTTGGGGTGGTGTATTGAACGGCTTACTACACGCCAGTAATTTGATGGCCGTTACGCATTGTAGGGGGCGGTTTGAAACCGCCCCCTACTGGGCCATATCTAATGAACTGATGTTACGCATCTGTGATGTAGGGGCAACCGGCCGGTCGCCCCTACACCCTAGGTGTCCGTGCATAACATTAGGTTGTAATCTACGGCAAGGGCACCCACAAGGGTTACCCCTACGGTTGAACGGGAAGTGCGTGCTATGAAGAAATACTTCGTCATCTTAGGGCTGGTGCTGATAGTGGGCGTCCCGGCCTGGGGCCAGACCGATGTCCAGCGCGGTGGGGCTGTCACCTTTGAGCCGACTGGCCCGGGCGTGCTCTTTGGGGCGCTCGATCCGGCAGTCAAAAAGTGGTACGTGCCGCAGGAACTCTTTGTGGACTACGGCTGGCGTCAGTGGGAATACTCCAACTACGCCCGCACCCCATATGAGCGCTATGTCAACACCACCCGCGAGGGCGATTACTTCTACGATGTGTACGGCAATTTTACCACGCGCGGTTGGTTGATCTACGACTGGCGTCAGTTCCAGCCGCAGCCCTTGGGCAGTGGCATCTTCCAGAGCACGCGCTTCAACCGCTGGTTCAACGCAGTGACCATCAGCGGCGATTCGCAGGGTCAGTACAACTACGCAATCACAGTCGGCGACCGGATTCGCACGACGCTGACGCCGATGACGTTTTCCAAGCCGGACTTCAACGGGGTGCAGATCGACTTTGCCTCGGATAAGTATCAGGCGACGATCCTTGCCTCGCGCATCAGCGAGCCGATCCGCGGCTCCACCCAGCTTTCGGGTGGGATAACCGAGCCGGTGACGCAGACCAATATCACTTCGTTGTTCGGCGGGCGAGCGACGTTTCAGGTAGGTGATTTCGTCGAGGTCGGTGCCCAAGTGATGGACGCCAGCAATGGCAATACGCTGCTCGATATGTTCAACGGCGACTTGGTCGCCGGTAGCCTCACCGCTGGGCAGAGTACGGCGCCGCTGACGGCGATTGCGGTGATTCTGAGCGATGATTCGCCCGACGACAACGAAGGGGGCGCGGCGCTTTTCAGCCACGATGTACGGATTACCAGCCGCGACTTCGACACCGGCAGGGAGACAGTTTATACCTTACAGGAGGTGGTCCGGCCCGGCTCGCAGTGGCCGGTTGTCTTCGGCGGGTTCCGGCGTCCGGGCTTTTTGGCGGCGGACGGCCCGGAGCGGATCATCGTCAACTACGACTTCAACGATCCGGGTTATGTTGGGCCAGACCCGACGACGATTGTCGCGGTGGATTTCAACTACGTGCTGGCTAACGACTTCAAGGTCGAGATGTGGTCCGACCGCCAGACGGGCTTGCGCGCCACACCGCCTCCGCCGTTGACCGCCGAGGTGATCGACGCTGCTCAACCAGCGTTGATTGCCGTGCGGCGGGCCGAGGGCAATGTCGCGGACATTACCAACTTGCAGAGGATTGAGTTTTCCTACGGCCTGCCGACGGCCAATCTGGTCGCTGGCTTTACCATTGAGGGCACTGGGGTCCTCGGATTTGACTTCTACGGCGAGTGGGACCGCAACAAGCGCTATTTCCAGTTTCCCAATGCCGCGCTGTTCAACGAGGGCGAAGAGCACGCGGTTTCCTCCGAGGGGTCCGACGCTTGGCACTTCAACGTCTCGCGCAATGTGTTCCCCTACTTTTTCTACGGCGAAGCCTACGCCATTGACGAAGCCTATTCGACGACGGCCTTCTTGGTCAGTGCCACGGGCGATGTGCAATACGACAATACTCAGCGGCACTTGTACGAGTTCGTCGATGACAACGACGACCAAGACCGCTTTCCCGACTGGATTCGCTTTGGCTCGACTAACGATCGGTCGATTTTTCCCGGCTGGGACCAGAACAACGACTTCATCTCCGACTTCAACCAGAACGACAACGCCACTGCGGCCAACATCATTCCCGACTACGACGAGCCGTTTCTGCGCTACAACGTCGATCGGCCGGAGTTTCTCTTTGGCATTGATTTGAATAACAACAATTGGATCGACCGCTTTGAAGACGACGATCTGCCCGATTATCCGTACAAGCCAGACCGGCGGGGATACAATGTTTTCGGCGGCATCCACCTCGCGCCGGATATGCGGCTGACCATTGGCCGCACGGACGAGCAATCGCAGGCAACCGACGCCTTCAACGAGACCAATTATGCGATGTTCACGCTGGATCGGGACTACGCGGACTTGGGGCACTTGCGGGTTTTCAACATGCTCAAGCAGGCCAAGGACACCATTCCCGACGCCCGGCGCGAGCCGACCCCCTTCGTGGGTGCGCCGATCCAGCCGGTGGTGCGCGACATCTTGGCGGCGCAGGACACTTGGATCAATACCGCGTACGCGCAGTTCGATTATCAGGGCATCGAGGGGCTGAACGTGGTCAACAAGCTCAAGTGGGAGCGCTTCCAGCAAAACGCCGAGGACCCGCGCGACAGCATTGGTCGCCCGTTGGAAAGTACCGCGAGTTTCTTGGGACTGATCAACAAGGTGGACTACATGTACGGCCTCGGTCGCTTTGACTTGCAACCGAGGTGCAAGAGCGAGTTTTTGCGGCAGACGCCCTTTGTCGCCGACGAGGAGCGGCGCGAGGAATGGGCGCTGACCGTGCAGTTGATCGCCCGCCTGCCGGTCATGCGGCGCACGGTTATCGAATCCGGCGTGGAGCGGTTGTGGTTTCGCGACCGAGTGCAGGACGAGGCCGCGCTGCGGGCGGCGGGGTTTTTACAGGACACAGGAGACTGGCGCTCGACTCATATCGCGCTGCAACTGTCGACGACTTCCGATTACCAGGGGTATCGGCTGACCACGCAAGCGGGCGTGCGCTTTGGCCGCATCCTGAGCGAGCGGGTGATTGAAGACAGCGACCGGCCGGGCGTTTTCACAACGGACGACAAGGGCAAGAATGAGACCACGACCTTTATCACGGTATTCGCCGGTCTGGAGTGAGGCCGTGTTGCGCTTTTGTTTGCTAGTGATTGTAGCCTTGGGTTGCGCCCAAGAGCCTGAGGAGTTGGTGCTGGCCCAAGTGGGTGGCGAGCCGATTACTGCGTCGGAGTTCAGGGAGTTTGACGCGCGGATTCCCGCGGGGATGAAAGAGGGAGGCCAGCGCCAAGTGTTCGAAAGCCTGATCGACAAAAAGCTGCTCCTGCGCGAAGCGGACGCTGCCAAGATGGTTGAAGACAGTTGGTTCAAAAGCGAACTTGCCCGCTTCAAACGCGCTCGGCTGATGGCGCTGTACATGGAGCACGAGGTCGTCGCCAAGATTGAGATTACTCCCGAGGAGATAGAGCGGTACTACCGAGAGAGCGGTCGGCACCGCGCTCTGCGCTTGGGCGGCATCATGGTCGAGAGTTTGGAGGAAGCAGGTGCAATCACCGACCAGCTCGCCGCAGGGGCTGATTTTCACGAACTGGCCAGCGCACACTCGGTTCACGAGAAGACCGCCGCGCGGGGCGGCGACACTGGCATATACCAGACGCGCGACCAGATGTCAGCGGAGACGGTCGAGCAGGTGCTCGATTTGGCGATAGGGGGCGTTTCCGCGCCGGTGCGCGAAGTGTTCAGCCATGAGGACTTTTACGTGATCTACAAAGTGCTTGACGAGATTCCAGCGCCGCTGAGCGCGTCGGAGCAGATCATCGTCGAGGAGCTGACGGTGCAAAAGCGCGAGGAGCGGAGGCAGGCGCTCCGCGATTCGCTCGTGCAAGCGTACGCACCGGTGCCGCGCCCGGCGGCGATCCAGCGGCTCGTTGAGAACGGGGTTATGGCGGATCAAGCCGAAGTTCTCTGCGCATATCGGGGCGGCGAGCTCACTGTCAGTGGTTTTTTAGAGGCGTACGAGCTTCTCACCGGTAGGAGTTTACAGGCAGCCGACAGTGCACACGTGGCCGAGGTTTTGCACCGCCGGGTGCTGCCCGACCTGTTCGTGAGTGCCGAGATCGAGGCGGCTGGTCTGGCAGAGGATGAGCGTTTCAAGGAGACCGTGGCGGTTAAGAGCGAGGAATTGCTGCTCAGCGCGTTGCGTCGGCGGGAGGTCGATCAATACGTGAGTGTAACTGAAGAAGAAGCGCGCGATTTCTACGACGCGCATCCCGAAAAATTCGTTCGGCCTGAGGTTACGACCATCGTCGAGATTTTGGTGGCGTCGGATTCGCTGGCCCAGCGCTTGGGGGATGAGTTGCGCGCGGGGGGGGATGCGGCAGCGTTGGCCCAGCGCCATACCCGGCGCGAAGGCAGCTTGCACCACGGCGGTCAGATGCAGCTCAATGCTTATACCCAGGGGCTGTTTCCCATACTGTCTGCCGCTGTGCAGGAAGTCGCCGTCGGCGAGGTGGGTGGGCCGTTGAAGACCGAGCAAGGCTATTCGGTCTTCAAGGTGCTGGAGCGCACGCGTGAACAGATTCCGTACAACGCCGAATCGCAACGCCGCGCCCGCGCCTACGTGCGGATCGACAAGTCGAAAAGGGATTACGTGCGGTTCGTGCGCAATTTGCGGAATAAGTATCCGGTGGAAATTGTCGAGGGTAGCTTGGAAAAGCTCTGAACTGTGAGTTGGACAGCTAACATAGCATTGGTCTTGGCGCTCGCCTTACAAGCCGGAGCGCAGACGGATTACGGCTACCGCTTGGGGCGGCAGGAGAGGGGCGAAGTCCGCTTCAATGCCCAAGGGCCAAGCGTGCTGATGGGAGCTTTGGATCCCACGGTGATGCGCTGGTACATGCCGCAGGAGTTGTTCGACGAGTACGGCCGCCGACAGTGGCGCTATACCAACTACGCCACCGAGCCGTACCGGCGCTACATCGACCGCAATCAAGAGGGCACGTATTTCTACGACACCTACGGCAAGCTGATCTCGCGCGGCTGGCTGGTGTACGACTGGCGACAGACTCAGGCGCGCACGGTCGAGAGCAGCCAATTGACCAAAGAGCGGCGCTACGCCAATTGGTTCAATCGGCTGATTATCTCCTCGGATGCGAGCGGCGACTACAACTACTCGCTGATGATCGGCGACGAGATTTTCGCCACCCTGACGCCGATGACCTTCCGCAAGGTCGGCTTCAATGGGGTCGTAACGAGCTTTGACGCACGGCATTTGCGCTTCACTGGTTTGTTCTCGCGCCCAAGCCTGCCCATCGTCGAGATCGACCCGGATATTCCGACGGCCTCGCAGGATAACTTTACCAGTTTGATCGCTGGTCGTATAGAGGCCGATTTGGGGGCTAATGCGACCTTGGGCCTGACGTTGGTTAATGCTCACAATGGGGCCGGCAACCGCGAGAGCTTTGAAGGTAATCCCCTCAAAGGTGTGTTGACGACCGGGCAGCTAGGTAGAAGGCTCAACAAGCTGATCGTGCGGCTGTCCGATGATTCGCCCGCAGACGGCGAGGGTGGGCCGGTGTTGTTCGGCACGGAGGTGGAAATCACCACGGCGCTGAGGCGCGAGGTGCCGGTCGAAGGTGGCGTGCGGATGGTCTTTAAGGACACCACGTTTACGGGCGGCAGCATTGGCTTTGCGCCGGTGATAGAGGGCGGGGAGGAGCGCGGTGGGTTCTTACGGGCCGATGGGGCGGAGAGCATTGTGCTGCAGTACGCGTTGGCTGCCGAAGAGGGCGAAAGCGAGGAAGGCACCTTGCGCTTGGCCTTGCAGCGCCGGTTGGACCTGGGGCTGGACGAGGCTGACGACGCCATCACCCGCGTCAAAAACGTGCGTTTCCGTTTCGTGCTGGCCAATGACTATCGGATCGAAGTAGCCTCTGACCGGCAGAACAGCCGCATCGGCATCCCGGAGTTTTTGGTGGTGACGCGGGCCGCTGGCAATGTCGTGAATCAGCTCAATCCGCGCGAAGTTGTCTTTGATTACGGCCTGCCGACAGCCTCGCAGATCGCCGGTATTACTACTGAAGTGCGCGACTGGTGGGGCTTTGACTTCTACGGTGAGTTCAACGTCAGTACCCAGTACCGCCAATTCCCCTCGACGACGCGCGAATCGCACCGCTCGTTTTCGGGGGTCCAAGGCGACGAGCACGCCGTTGGCTGGCTGTTCAATCTCGTGCGGCACGCAGACCCTTGGCGCTTCTCGCTCGAAGGCTTTGGCATGGACGACGCCTACGCCACCAGCTTCAAGCCGGTAGATAGTCGCGGCTTGGTTGACTATTCGCCCGAAGCCACCGACCGGCTCTACGACTTCGTCGAGGACAACGACGATCAGGACCGCCACCCCGACCAGAAGCGATTTTTCCAGGGCGGATTGGTGCCGCCGCAATCGACCGCGCTGGGCGGCTTCCAGGTGCGCTCGGATGGCGTACCCGACCCGGCGGTTTTCCCTGGGTACGACGAAAATGGCGACTTCATCTCCGACTTCAATCAGAACAGCAACGGCGATCGGGAGAATTTCTTCCCCGACTACGAAGAGCCTTTTCTGCGCCATCACTCGGACCGGCCGGAGTTCCTCTTTGGCATTGACCTCAATAACAACGGCTGGGCCGAGCGCTTTGAAAACGACGACTTGCCCGACTATCCCTACAAGAAGGACCACTGGGGCTACAACGCTTATGTCAGCGTGGAGGTCAATCCGGAAATCCGTCTCTCTGCCGGCTATCTGCGCCAGGATATGCGACAGGTCGACCGCAAAAATCATACTGCCTACGGTCTCTTTACTTTTGAAAGGGATTGGCCCAGCCGCGGTCGGGTGCGGGTCTTCGACATGCTGAAGAAGGCCGCAGACACCATCCCCGATCCGCTGTCGCAGTGGATCGTGCCGACGCTCGAATTCGGGGCTGCTGGGCAGACGAGCGGACAGCATATCGCCGTGCCTGATTTGCTGGCGGCCGAGGACACTTGGATCAATACGTTTTACGCTGAGTGGCAATACGCTAGTCCGAGGCGTTGGAAGACTAAGCACCGCTTCAAATGGGACTGGTGGCACCAGCGCGACGCGCAACTTGGTGCGCTGGGGCCGTTGGGCCGCAATGGCCGCGAGACTTCTGGTTTTGTGGGGTTGATCGATAAGATTGACGGTGTTTTTGCGTGGGGTGCGGTGGTGATTTTGCCTCGCTTTAAAAGCGAATTTCTCAGTCAATCGCCTTTCTCTTTGGCCGAACGTCGTCGCCGTTCTTGGGATGGGATTGGGTCGCTGTTGGTCCGCTTTCCCGTGATGCGGGACTCAGAGCTTGAACTGGGGTTTGAGCAGCGGCTGTTCTTCGAGTTGTTGCAGGACGAAAAGGTCTTGGTGGAAAACGTGCTGACGGGCGATTTCCGCGGCACGGTGTGGGCGGCGCAATTGAGCAATCAGCGGGAGTATCTAGGCTACGGATTGACGACCCAGCTCGGGTTGCGCTTTGATCGGCGTTCGTTGGAAGTGACCGGGCGAGAGCGCGAGACGCGGATCGCGGGATTGGCGTTTTTGTCGATATTCGCCAGTCTGTGAGGTAGGCAACAGTATGCTAAAGACTTGTATCCGACTTGTGCTCATACCCACTTGGCTGACTGGCGGCGCAGATGCGCTGACGATTTATCGGATTGGCGGTTCGTTGCTGCCGGTGCCGGAGTTGGCTGAGGGGGTGGAATTTGTGCAGCTCGATTGGGAGAGCGTGGAATCGGCGCAGCACGGCCAGGTCGAATTGCTGAAGATCGATGGGGACTTTATTGAGCCGGAGCAACTGGATCCGTCGATAAACCTGACGCCGCGCCTCAAAGAACGCGGGGGCCGAGTGCAGACGGCATCCCGTTTGGGCTGGCAGCCAAGCGGCGACACCGAGGCCGTGCTGTGGGACGAAGATG
This sequence comes from Candidatus Latescibacterota bacterium, assembly GCA_965116675.1. Classification (GTDB taxonomy): domain Bacteria; phylum Latescibacterota; class UBA2968; order UBA8231; family UBA8231. Next base: position 2,005,229 of record OZ220721.1, on the reverse strand, counting down.
TCGAGACCGCTTTCTTGGGCGACGGGCATTGGACGACCTCGGGCATTAACGCGCGCAACAAGAGCCTAGTTTTTGAGTTCGGAGGTAACTTCACGGTCGAGCGCGTCAAGTTCTATCCACGCGAGCGCTTTGAGGAAGAGCGCTTTCTACAGCGCTTTATGATCGGCATCAGCGACGGCGATCCGCTCAAGGAAGGTACGCGCGAATATACTGCGGGCACGCGCGGTTCCTTCCTTGACTTCGATATCGTGCATCGGGCTAGCGAGAACACGACTTCGGTGGTCGAGCTTGAACTGCCGCCGGTGCCAATCCTTCGCATGCTCTTTGAAGCGCAAGAAAATACCCAAGGTATCTGGGAAATCGCCGAGTTTGAGATCTATGGCAAGGGCTTTACGCCGACGGCGCGCTACGTGTCCAATGTGCTCGATTTGGGTGGGCGCGCGGCGTTAGGCGAACTAAGCTGGGGCAGCCAAGTCGATCCGGGTGCGCAAATCGACTTGGGTATGCGTGCTGGCGACGACAGCGATCCCAACACCTATTGGCGCAGCACGTTCCGCGGCGATGAGCGAACCCGGCTGGATACCCGGGGGCGGCCTTTGACGCTACGGTCGTACAACCGGCTGGAGAAAGCGCAGCAGGCCGGCATCACGCCCGATACTGAAAATTGGGAGGGCTGGAGCGCGGCATACGACTTGGCGTTGGGTAGCGCTCCGATGCAGGGGACGCAACCTCGGCAATTTGTGCAGATCAGGGCCAATTTCCAGTCCACGGTAGAAGCAGGGGGGCGGCTGAACTTCGTGCAGTTTGCCGTGTCTAGGCCGCCGATGGCCACTTTGGTGTTGGCCGAGATTGCGCCCGTTTTGGCGACTACGGGCGTGGCGACGGAGTTTACCTACATGCTGCTGCCGCGATTAGAGGCTGAGGACTTGGGCTTTGATACGATTGAGATTGACACGCCGACTCAGGCGGAGGGCATTGACGCGGTGCGCTACAGTGGCGAAGAGGTCGCCTTTGAGGTGCGGCGGCTGGATGCGCGCGGCTTTGAAGTTGGCGTTCCGCGGATAGACCAAGCGCGCGATGGCGAGCTGATAGAGGTGGTCTTTCGCTGCGAGGTCTTCAAGTTTGGGACGCTGTTTTCGGGTCGGGTGTACGATAGCACTCGTCCGCAGGAGGTGCGCCAAGTGGTGACGCCGGGCGAGGTGGTCGAGTTGGTCGAGGGCAATACGCTGAGCGTGGGGCTGACCCGTATCGCCGGGCAGGTGGTCGGCGCGCTCAGACTCGTACCAGCGGCGTTTACGCCTAACGGAGACCAGATCAACGATGCGGTGCGGATCGAATACGACCTGTTGAATGTGACGGGGAATGCCGAGGTAGCGGTGGTGCTCTACGATTTGCAGGGGACGCGGCTCGGCGAGGTTTTTCGCGGTCCGGCTCAGAGCGGACAGTTTGCCGCCGAGTGGGATGGTCGGGATGGAACGGGTGTCTTGCTCGCGCCTGGGCTGTACGTGCTGCGTCTCGAAGTGGAAACCGATGGCGGCACCAAGGCCCGCTCGCGCATCGTCGCGCTGGCGTACTAGTATGAAACGTTATGCTAAAATGCTAAAAATCTGTATCCGACTTGTGCTGGCGTTCGCTTGGCTGACTGGCGGGGCGGATGCGCTGACGGTTTATCGGATCGGCGGTTCGTCGCTGCCGGTGCCGGAGTTGGCCGAGGGCGTAGAGTTTGTGCAGCTCGATTGGGAGGGGGTGGAATCCGCGCAGCACGGCCACGTCGAATCCCTGAAGATCGATGCGGACTTTATTGAGCCGGAGCAACTGGATCCGTCGATAAACCTGACGCCGCGTCTCAAAGAGCGCGGAGGCCGGGTGCAGACGCTGGTCTGGCGAGGTTGGGAGCGAAGCGGCGACACTGAGGCCGTGCTGTGGGACGAAGACGTCGAGACCGTTTTCTTGGGTGATGGACATTGGACGACTTCGGGCATTGGCGTGCGCAACAAGAGCCTGATCTTTGAGTTCGGGGGCAACTTCACGGTTGAGCGCATCAAGTTCTATCCGCGCGAGCGCTTTGAGGAAGAGCGCTTTCTACAGCGCTTTATCATCGGCATCAGCGACGGCGATCCGCTCAAGGAAGGCACGCGCGAGTACACTGCGGGCACGCGCGGCTCTTTCATCGACTTCGATATAGTGCATCAGGCCACCGAGAACACGACCTCGGTGGTCGAGCTTGAACTGCCGCCGGAACCGATCCGCCGCATGCTCTTTGAAGCACCCGAAAACACCCAAGGTATCTGGGAGATCGCCGAGTTTGAGATCTATGGCAAGGGCTTCACGCCGACGGCGCGCTACGTGTCCAATGTCCTCGATTTGGGCGGGCGGGCAGCGTTGGGCGAACTAAGCTGGGGTAGCCAAGTCGACCCCGGCGCGCAAATCGAGCTAAGTACGCGCGCTGGCGATGACAGCGATCCGAATACCTATTGGCGCAGCACGTTCCGCGGCGATGAGCGGACTCGGCTGAATACTCGGGGGCGACCTTTGACGCTGCGGTCGTACAACCGGCTGGAGAAAGCGCAGCAGGCCGGCATCACGCCCGATACGGAAAACTGGGAGGGCTGGAGCGCGGCCTATGACTTGGCGTTGGGTAGCGCTCCGATGCAGGGGACGCAACCTCGGCAATTTGTGCAGATCAGGGCCAATTTCCAGTCCACGGTAGAAGCGGGTGGGCGGCTGAACTTCGTGCAGTTTGCCGTGTCTAGGCCGCCGATGGCTTCCTTGGTGTTGGCCGAGATTGCGCCCGTTTTGGCGACCACGGGCGTGGCGACGGAGTTCACCTACATGCTGCTGCCGCGACTAGAAGCCGAGGACTTGGGTTTCGACACGATTGAGATTGACACGCCGACTCAGGCGGAGGGCATTGACGCGGTGCGCTACAGCGGCGAAGAAGTAGCCTTTGAGGTGAGACGACTGGATGCGCGCGGCTTTGAGGTCGGTGTTCCGCGGATAGACCAAGCGCGCGATGGCGAGTTGATAGAGGTGGTCTTTCGCTGTGAGGTGTTCAAATTTGGGACCTTGTTTTCGGGTCGCGTGTACGACAGCACTCGTCCGCAGGAGGTGCGCCAAGTGGTGACGCCGGGCGAGGTGGTTGAGTTGGTCGAGGGCAATACGCTGAACGTGGGGCTGACTCATATCGCCGGGCAGGTGGTCGGCGCGCTCAGGCTCGTGCCAGCAGCGTTCACGCCTAACGGGGATCAGATCAACGACGCGGTGCGGATCGAATACGACCTGTTGAATGTGACGGGGAATGCCGAGGTCGCGGTGGTGCTCTACGATTTGCAGGGGACGCGGCTCGGCGAGGTCTTTCGCGGTTCGGCTCAGAGCGGACAGTTTGCCGCCGAGTGGGATGGTCGGGATGGAACGGGTGCTCTGCTGGCTCCTGGGCTATACGTGCTGCGTCTTGAGGTAGAGACCGACGGTGGCACCAAGGCCCGCTCGCGCATCGTCTCGCTGGCGTACTAAGAGGAGAGGACTTATGCGCTACATCGCCGTTGTTTTGCTGTGGGTAGCCGCAGTCCATGCCCAAGGGAGCGGCTATCGGCTCACCGCGGATCAGCTCGTCATCGACCGCGCCGCGCACTGGCGCGCGTGGGAGTTTCCGGTGGGGACGCTGACGATTGACCAAAGTGGTACGGTGACGCCGTTTGAGCTGCGCCGCAATACGGACGCCACTAAGGACATCGTCCACTTCTTGCGCCTGCATCCACCCGAAGACCTCGCACGGGACAAGGAAGCCGAGGAAATCGCGCTCGCAGATGCGATAGAAGCGGGTTCCAACGCGCCCGGCGTGTTTCATGTGCTCGACGGGGACTTGACTACTTACTGGGAGCCTGAGCCTGTCGCAGATGCTGCGGAGTTGGGTGCGCAGTGGTGGTTTACAATCGACTTAGGCCGACTGGTCATTGCCAAGCGCATTGTACTCAAGTTCGTCGAGGAAGGTCTAGGCGATCCTTTTCTGCAGTACGATGTGCTGGTCTCCGACGGCGAGGTGCCGGAGAAGTTCGTCTCTTCGGAAGAGCCGGAGTTCGATGTGGTGTGGCGCACATTGAAGCCGAACAAGACCGAGCGGCGGCTGGAAATTTCTCTCGGCGAGCGCGCGGAGGCCGAGGAGCGGGAACTGTCGGATCAGCCGCTCAATGCCCCGCCGACTTCGGCGATCCCGGTGCCGCAGCAAGAATTCGCTGGCACTGGAGTGCGTCTGGTGCAGGTGGTGGTGCGAGGGTCGGACTTCGACCGCGGGTTCGAGGTCAGTCAGCAGGAGTACGAGGCGTTGCCCGCTGCCGAGCAGGGCGCGGTCGTCTATTACAAGTTGCAGCGCGACGGGCGTCTGACCGAGGTCGATGAGGCGGATCACGCACAGCTACCCTCGAATCAGCAGGGTGGAGTCTCTTACTACCGCTGGGAGCGGCCCCGGCTGGCCGAACTTGAAGTCTGGCACGAGGGTGACGACGCAATGATTGCCGCCTTGGCCCGAGGCGGCGATGTCTTTGCTTCGCAAGGATTGCCGGTGGGGCGGACCATTGACGGCAACGTGCAGACCTACGTGGATCTGATCTTCTCCTTTGACCGCCAGACCATTCCCGGCCCCGAAGGCCATCTGAGCTTTGACTTGGGTTCGACGTACTGGATCGACACCTTCCGCATTGCCTACGGCGGCCAGACGACCCGCGGTCGCGGTAGCTTTCCCTCCTACCGCCTCGACGCCTCGGATGGCGCGCTCAACGCCGACGGCAGCCTCAAGTGGACGACCGTGGCCAGCCGCCAGCAGTCGAGTACGCGCAAGGAGTATGAGGGCCACGACTTTGAATTGATCAAGACGCGCTTTTTCCGCCTAGTGTGGGAGCAAATCATCGTGGCCGTTGGTGGGCACCGGGGATTTCCCGCTTCGGTGCAGCTCTACGGCCGGGGATTCCAGCCCGAGGTCTGGCTTGAGTCGGGCTTGGTGCGGCTGGGTGGGCGGCGGAACCTGCTGTCGATAGAATGGGACGCGGATACGCCGCCGGGGACCAACGTGCTGGTGCAGACGCGCACGGGCAACGAGTTGAGCGAGGTGCTGCACTATTTCAAAAAGGACGGCACGGAGATTTCCGAGAAGGAATACAACAATCCGACGCTGTTGGACATCTTCAAGGGGCCGATTGTCGCCGAGGAGGTGGAAGGGGACGACTGGAGCGGCTGGAGCCAGCCCTACGAAGACCCAACAGGCAGCGCGATTACTTCGCCTAGCCCACGCGAGTTCCTCAAGGTGCGGGCGACCATGATTTCTGAGGACCCGGACATCAGCGCTGCGCTGCGCTCGATTCGCCTCAATTTCACTAGTCCGGTGGCTCAAGGGCTGACGGGCGAGATTGCGCCGTTCAGGGTCGATTCGCTGGGTGTGGAGCGTCCCTTCTCCCTGTACGTGCGGCCGCAATTCGATCGCCGCGACCCTGGTTTCGATCAGTTGCTGCTGGTTGCGCCAGCGGATATGGCGCTCGGTTTTGCGGGGCTGTATGCGGGTCAGGCTGGAGACGAACACGCGGTGGAAGGCGTCGAGGTCATCCCCACGAGCGCGGACAGCTTGCAACTATCCTTTGCCGAGATTCGGCCCAATACGGACGTTGAGGTCGTGCGCCTCGACTTTCGCACGGCGCTCTTTGGCATGGGTGCGGTGATGCGCGCCTCGTTCCAACACAGCGCCGAGGGCGAGGGCACTTGGCAGCGGGTGGATCCGGGCAACGCGCTCGACGAGGTGGCGGGCAATACGACGACGCTGGTGGGCGACCCGACGCGCGGGGAACTGCTGCTCGATGTGGAGGTGCGTCCGCCGGCGTTTACGCCCAATGGCGACGGCGTCAACGACCATGCGGTCTTTGCCTTCAAGGTCGTGCGCTTAGACGACGATGGTCCGCTGGAAGTCGCCATCTACGATTTGAGCGGTCGGCTGATGCGCGAACTCGCCGAGCAGCACTCGACAACTACTGGCCAGTACGAGATCGCTTGGGATGGGACAGACGAGCAGGGGATGCGCGTTCCGCCGGGCGTCTATTGCGCGTTGCTTAGGGTGGCTGTTGACGCTGGGGGATTGAGCGAGGAACGGACCAAGGTGTTGCGCACGGTGGCAGTGGCCTATTGAAGGCTGTGGTACTTGCGCGAATCCGCAGTTGTTTCCTCACTACTTGCTGACTCGTTGATCAAATATCTGCGCGACTTGTGCAATCTGCAGATAGCGGCCTAGGCGGAGATTGTGTGCGGTGACCGGGAGCCGGATTATTTCGTTACCTTCGTCGAACAGTGGAACAAATAGCGATGAGCAATAGACCCAATATTCTTTTTTTGATGGCCGACCAGATGCAGGCTCGCGTGCTCGATCCCGATCACGTTTGTCAAACTCCTTACTTGGAACGGCTGGCCGAGGAAGGTGTGCGTTTTACTCGCGCCTATACGCCTAACAATATTTGCTCGCCGACTCGGGCGAGTCTGATGACTGGACTGATGCCGCACAATCACGGGGTGCTGGAGGTGCTCTATCCCAAGGTGCCGGATTTACATGCGCTGCGCACCGATAAGGTGCATTGGGCCGAGCGCATGGTGGATGCTGGCTATCGCACGGGGTATTTCGGCAAGTGGCACATCGAGCGCGATAATGCGCTGGGCCGTTTCGGCTGGCAGGTCAACGGGGTTAGAGGCGGTGCGCTCCACAATGAGTTAGTCGCCGAGGTGCTGGGAGATAAGCCGCTGAGGCCGGAGTGTGATCCAGCTCATTATCTCGAAGCGCCGCACGGCTATGGTCCCCATCTGTTCTACGGGATGACCGATCGGCCGGCCGAAGAGCGCAGCATGGGGCTGACGACGACGCTGGCGCTGCGCTATCTGGAGGAAGTGGTACAAGGCGACGATCCGTGGTGTGCTTTCGTCAGCTTTGAGGAGCCGCACGATCCCTTTATCGCCAGCCGCGAATTCTACGGCCGCTATGCAGAGCAAGAATTGCCGCCGCCGCCCAATGCCGATGATGATTTGGCAGACCGGCCGGGGCTTTATCGGCGGGCGCAGGGCATTTGGCGTCAGCTCAACGAGGAGCACAAGCGTGCAGCGCGGGCGTGTTATTTTGCGTCGATTAGCGAAATAGATGCCCAATTCGGGCGGGTGATTGACTTTCTCGAAGGGATGGGTAAACTCGACGACACGATCGTTGTAATGTGCGCCGACCACGGGGATTTGTTGGGAGCGCACGGGCTGTTCTTCAAGGATATTTCCGCTTTCGAAGAAGTGTATCAGGTGCCGCTTATTGTGCGTGGGCCCGGGATTGCCAGAGCCGCTGTTTGTCAGGGCCGAGTCGGCTTGCACGATCTGTGTCCCACGTTGTTGGAACTGGCCGACTGCGAGCCTATCGATGGGGCCGACTCCCGCTCTTTTGTCGGGCTGTTGCGCGAACCGGCGAATGTGGCCGACGAATGGACCCGAGGGTATGCCGAATACTTTGGCAATCGCCACCGGCTGACGCAGCGGGTGGTGTGGGACGGGGCGTGGAAGTTCGTGTTTAACGGCTTTGATTTTGACGAGTTGTACCAGCTAGACGAAGACCCCTATGAAATGAAGAATCTGGCGCAGGATCCCGCCTATGACGAGCAGGTCAAAAAAATGACGCGGCTCTATTGGCGCTATGCCCGAGATACGGGCGACACGCCGCTTTTTGAAACGCTCTATCCGGCGCTGCGTTTGGGTGCGGTGGGGCCGTTGGCCGCGGATGAAGATTAGGACTGAGACGAGATCTCACAAAAATAGAGGAGCTAACGATGGCACGAGATATCAAGATCACACGCATTACTACGACGCATTTCGACTACGAGATCGCCGATATGGAGTTGGAGGAGCAATTGGGCTTTGACACGGTCTATAGAAAAGGAGGTCGTCTGCCTCAGAGCGGCGGATTCCTGACCATCGAGACCAGCGCTGGGGTCAGCGGCGTCGCGCCCGGCGGCATCGACGCCCGCACGGCGCAGTACTTGCTTGGTCGCAACCCGCTGGACCGCGAGATCATCTGGCACGATCTCAAGCGCTCGCGACGCGGCCAGGATGGCACGCCACCCGGCGCGGTGGACACCGTGCTGTGGGATTTTGCTGGCAAACTCTACGACGCGCCAATTTACGAGCTTTTGGGCGGGGGTTGGCGCAAAAAATTACCGGCCTACGCCTCGACCTACCACGGCGACGAAAACGGCGGTTTGACGACGCCGGACGACTTTGCGCAATTCGCGCTGCGCTGCAAGGAGGAGTACGGCTATCCGGCGTTTAAGATCCACGGCTGGGTCAACGGGCCGATTGACCGCGAGGTGGCGGCGGTGTTAGCCATCCGCGCGGCCGTGGGCGACGATATGGATCTGTTACTCGATCCAGCCGGATGTTTTCCCACGTTTGAGGATGTGCTCAAGGTGGGTCGTGCCTGCGACGAGGCGCGCTATATGTGGTATGAAGATCCGTTTAGGGGCGGCGGGTTTTCGCGCTTTGCCCACGTCAAGTTGCGCGAGCTGATCAAGACGCCGATGCTGATGGGCGAACATGTGCGCGGGCTAGAGGCCAAGGCCGATACAATTACCGCTGGTGCCACTGACTTCGTGCGCGCCAATAGCAGCGTCGATGGCGGTATTACTGGGGTGATGAAGATTGCCGCTATGGCTGAGTCGCACGGGCTGGACGTGGAGTTGCACGGCGGCAGTCTGGCGCACCGCCACATCATGGCGACCTTGCGCAATGCCAACTATTACGAGTTGGGCTTGGTGCATCCTCTGGTCAACGATACCAAGCCGGCGTTTTACAGCGAGAGGCGTTGGCTCGACGAGTTGGATTCGGTGGATGAGAAGGGCTGTGTGGAAGTGCCGGAGGGGCCGGGGTTGGGCGTGGAGGTAGACTGGGATTGGGTTGAAGATCACAAGACTGGGGAGATGGTTTACGAGTAGCGTACGGTGGTAGCCTGATCTGATGCGAGAAATGCCTATATCGACGATATTCTATCGGGCAAGCCGCCGCTGAGGTACGATATACCTCAAGTCTTTAGTTGATGCTTGGGAATACCCATGGAGAATCTCAAGGAAGGGACGTATGGACCTTGAGTTGAAAATTGAGAATTTTGGGCCAATCGACAAGGCGACCATCCGAGTTGGTCAGTTTACGGTATTTGCCGGGCCGAATAATACGGGCAAGACGTTCGTGGCGAAGATGCTGTATTCGTTTCTTAATGCGAGGAACGCGAATCATACGTTAGTGTTCTTTGATGTGATAACCCGCGACATAGAATCGGGTCTGCAACTTCTTGGGCAAAGCGGTCGAGAGGAAGAAGAACTCCCCTTATCCGCAATTAGAAAGGGACTCCAAAAGATCGACACTATCCTACGGGAGGCGTTCCCAAGTCATCCGATCCAAAATGAACTTGACAAGCTCAGGACGGTTCAATCCGAACTGATGGCTGAAATCGAGAAGATAAAGGTTTATTCCCAAACCCTTAAAAGAAACATTAAAACAAAAGAAGAAGGGACCTCTGCTTTCCTATCCGAGACTTATGACAGAATTGAAAGCTCCATAGGCAATCTGGAAAATTGTTTCAGGAACGTAGAACTAGCGATTAGGTGGGGAGGGCGATTCAAATTTCGTCAGAACGTACAAGGAAATTTCCAATCGTCTAATCTTTCAAATCTCAAAGGGGAGGGCGATTCTCCCTTATATTTTAGAGTCGGAGGAGTGGGGGAATTACGGGTAACAGAACATACTCTCGAGTTGGACACCTATACGCAAATCTTTCAGAATAAGCAGTTGTTCCCTGAAGCCTTCTATTTAGAGTCTCCACTTTATTGGAAACTGAAAAGTGCTCTGGAGTCGATTAAGCTCGACTCACGTTCTCCTTCCGGGGCTTCTTTGAACGGAGTCCCAGATTACTTCTATGACATGGCCGTTGCCCTTAGAAGAAGGCGTATCGAACATCCTTTCGGCAGGCTCCACAAAAGGCTGCACGATGCGATTGGCGGACAGATTTCGCTGAGTGAAGCGGGCGATCTTGAATTTCAAAGAAACGGCAACTCGATTCCATTCTCTCTCACGTCGGCGGGGGTTGCAAATATGGGAATGCTGGCCTTGCTGATTGAGCGAGGGGCCTTAGAGCGAGGCTCTTTTCTGTTTATCGATGAGCCTGAGTCGAATCTCCATCCGGCTTGGCAAGTTGAGATGGCGGCGTTCCTTTTGGAATTAGCTCGTCAGGGAGTCAATGTGGTGATCTCTACCCATAGCATGACGATCCTCAAATGGCTTGAGGTGCATGTAAAGGAAAAACCGGACGACCGGGAACTCGTCAGGTTGAATAAGTTTCCACCGGACGCCGAATGGAACGACGACATGGACGCGGTGATGACAGAAGTCAAACAGTCGTTGACTAAGCCCTTCTCTGATCTCTACATCAAAGGGCTGTAGAATGCCCTTATCCCAATTCGCCGAGCCAATACGTTCTGCTGGCGGCGGTTTCAAAGCATATCGGATGGACAGCACGGTGAAAGAGTCCGATATGCGTCGCGCCGCCGGACTTGGAACATGCGAGTGCTGCGACTATGTAACGGTCAGCAAGGACAATCAAAGCGTCGTTTTTATAGAGGAAACCGACTTAGAGAGCAAAATAATTGATTTCAAAGAAAGATATGATTACCTCAGCGACGCCGACCAAGTTGACTTGCTTTACGACGAAGTTCTTAAAGAGCATCGGCTCAAACTTTATGGGTCGATGTTGGTCCTGTGTCGCCTGTCTTGTTCGCAGGACGAGGTAAAAGAGTTTTTACCAGAAAATGAGTTTCAGTTCTGGCTCGTAACGACCCCGGCTTCGTCGGACTCCATTATACTGATGGACCATCTGACAGACAATTTGAGAGGTTTTCTAAAAAGTCCATTAACCAAAGAGATGATGGACGTGGTCGATATTATTCCGTCAACTAAGCTGGCCGAAAAACTATCGGACGAAGCCATGGAAATAGACTGAACTTTCTCGAACTGTATTCCATCCACTTCTGTTGAGGAAAAAAATGATTGATCTGAGCAAGTACCGCATTATCGACCTATCGCACGAGATGGTTCCCGGAGAGCAGAAAATCGACGGGCACTACCTGCACGGCGAGCCCTTTTTCGGCCGCTCGGTGGAGGTGCAGGAGTTTATGGCCTACGGGGCTCGGATGCACTTCATTCAGAGTCAGACGCACAATGGCACGCACTGCGAGGGAGCCTACAAATACCTAGATGAAGGGCCGGACATGGCCGGCATGCCGTTGGCGTCCTACATTGGCGAGGCCGTGGTCTGCGATTTGTCGCACAAGGGGATAGGAGAGGGAATCAGGGCCGACGAATTTCGCCAGGCAGGGGTTCAAAGCGGCGATATTGTGCTGGTGCGCACCAACCCCGAACACAGTGGAGAACTGCCCTACTTCGAGGCCGAAGTGCTGGATTTCTTTATTGAAACGCGGATCAAATTGCTGGCTTCGGGCGGCAATTTGTACTACGGTCCATCCACTGTGCCCAACGCCCACATCGATGCCGAGCGTCGGCTGCTGCAAGAGGGCATTCCCATGGTGGACGCTCTCTTGGGATTAGAGCAACTGACAAAGGATCGCGTCTTTTTCATCGCCCTGCCGCTCAAGATGCAGCGGGTCACGGCTAGCTGGACCCGGGCCATTGCCCTAGAAGAGATCGATTGAGCGCTCAGCTCAGTGTGACGACTTCTTGTGTGACGATTTCCTTGGTGTGGGTAAAGGCAGCGGGTGAGGCCAGTTCCAAGGTCTCAGGCGAAAGTCGGGCCTTGACCTCTGGGGAGAAACAGTCCAGACTGCCGCGCACGCTTTCGTGCTGCTGCATGTAGCGCAGCGTGAGAAAGCGGCGGTCCCGGTCTTCGGGCACCCAAGAGAGCGCGCCGTGGGTGACCAATTCGGAGATGATGACCACATCGCCGGCCTTGGGCGTTACATTGAGCACGCCCTCGGGCACTTCAGTGCTGAAGTACTCGTCGTTGTATCCATCCTCTGTATAGCTGTCGGGATAGAAAAGCGACCGCGGATAGTCGAAGTGGCTCTTGTGGCTACAGGGGAGAATGATAAGTCCGCCGTCGCCGGGATGGACGTCGGTCAGGTAGAAGAAGAAGACTAGGTCATTACACTGGACTTTGCCGGCGATTGTGCTGTAGCGTCCCTGCTCTGGATTGAGGGCCGGTGCCCCGGGTACGCCGCAGTGCAGGGGATGGAAGGGCTTGCCGTGGACATCGACCATCAGGTTGCCGCTGGTCAGGCGCGGCCGATCATCGGTCAACTCCTTGAGGATGGGCCAAGTTTTGGGGTGTAGGGTCAGCGCTTCGAGGGCCTTGTCAAAGGCGAAGGCATTGATATACCAGTTGAAATGCTCGCGTTCGAGATTGATTTCGAGGCCAGTGGGCACCTCCTCTGGTGGCGTGTCAATGTAGCGCTGGGCCGCGTCTTGGGCCGCTTTTAATTCCGCTCCTTGCACCACGCCTTTGAGGTGGAGGTAGCCGGTCAAGTCGAAGAAATAGCGCTGCTCGGGGGTCATGCTGTACCTCTTTATGCAATGATTTGGAAGGAATAGAGCTGGCTCTGGCGCAGGCTGAAATGCAGGCGCACCGGCTCCTTGAGTTCTGCCAGTGTGCGGCCGCTGCGCCACTGGACTTCGTGGGTCGTGCAATCTGCGTTCAGCGGCAGACACTCGCCTAGGGAAAAACCATCGATGACCGCTCCGTAGAGGGTGCGCACCTCGACGCGCACTTCGCCTTGGTTGGCGTCGGCGTTGAGCCGGAGGGTGTTGCCCTCGTCAAAGCGCAGTGGGCGGGTCGTCAGACTTCCCGGCTGGTCTCCCGCGGCAATAGAGACAAAGCCGTCCACGCGCAATTCGGCGATACCTAAGGCATCGCCGCGCAAAAGCCGGCCGTTGTGTTGCGTGCCTAATAAATCGTTGATGCCGACGTGCGGAATATTCGAGCCGCGATAGTAGATACGGATGCATTCGTCCTCGACTTGGACGTGGTCGATGTACAAGCGCTTTTCGTCCCAGGCTTGCTCGTCGCCGCGGAGGAAGACTTGGCGGTCGCAGACCCGCGTCCACTGGCGGCCGTCGCGGCTGAAGGTGAGCTGGGCGTCGATAGTGTAGTTGGTGCCGGCTAGCGGTTGAGAATCGCCGGTGAACTCGTGATAGACATTGAGAAATCCGAGGTAAGCGCCTTGGTATGGCAGCACGGGCATATAGTAGAACTCAGTGCCAGGGCCGTCGCGCTGGTCCGGGGTAAGCACTTCTTCGATGTGAGTCCACGAGGCGGCGTCAATGCTCTCGGCCCGCCCCATGCGCCGGGTGGGAAAAACCGAGGCGTCGTAGGGCACGCCTCGGTTGCGCCAAGTGCGCTTTTTGTGGTGGCCGTTGGGCCGCAAGTACATGACGTACAGTCCGTAGCGCTCGTCCCAAAACAGGGACTGGGAGGCATCGCCTGTGGGGGCGATCACGGGATTGGGCTGATGCGCGGTCCAGCGCAGCCCATCGGCCGACCAAGCCATGCCCACTCCACCCCCGTAGTAGTAAGCCATTTTATAGCGCCGCGCCGGGTCTTGTTCGCGCTCGTCTTTGGCGACTGTCATGTCATGGGCAAAGCCCGCTGGCAGGGCGAGCAGATTGTTGGCCGTTGACCCATTGAATTCGACCAGTCCCAGTTCGGGGCGCTCGAAGTGGATGCCATCCTCTGAGACGGCGTAGCACAAGCCGGGGTTATTCACTTCGGGGTAAATGCTGTACCAGAGATTATATGTGCCTTTGTCGCAGTCCTTAACTACATCGCAGTAGAGGAAGCGCTGTCCCTCCCAGGGTTTTTCCATCTCAAAGACGGGATTTTCTGCGAGTTTGCGCGGCTGATGCACAAAGCGGGCGGCGTTTTCCAGCGAATCGATCAGCAGATCATCGAGGAAGAGCTGGCGTTCGGGGCCGATATCGACGATGGGGGGCAGGCGTTCGACCAGCAGTTCGTTCATACGGTCAATTCTAGTGTATCGCGCGTGGTGATTTCTTTGCGGTCGTTGAAGTCGCGCCCGGCGATCAGTTCGAGGGTTTCGGGAGACAATTTGGCCTCGACGCCGTCGGGAAAGGAGTCGGAGCGCCCGATGTGCTGCACGCCGTAGCGCAGGGTGAGAAAGCGGCGGTCGCGGTCTTTGGGCTCCCAGGAGAGGGCGCCATGGGTGAGGTGTTCGGACATGATGACTACGTCGCCGGCTCTGGGCGTAGGATTGGTCACTCCTTCGGGCACTTCAGTGCTGAAATAATCGTCGTTGTATCCCCCGTCTGCGGTGTAGCTTTCTGGATAGAAGTAGTGGAAGTCGCGCAGGAAATTGGCCTTGTGCGAACCGGGTACGACGATAAGCCCGCCGTCGCCGGGGAAAACGTCGGTCAAATAAAAGAAAAACACCAAGTCGTTGTTGTATATTTTGCCGTCCTTGACAAAACTGCGACGCCAGCCCGGCCGGCCTTTGCGCAGGTCTGATTCGAGGCCCGAATGCAGGGGATGAAAAGGTTTGCCGTGGACGTCGACCATCATATTGCCGCCGCCTAGCCGGGGTTTGCCGCCGGTCAGTTCGAGCAGGATGGGCCAGGTTTTGGGGTGCATCGTCAGCCGTTCGAGGGCCTTGTCAAAGGCGAAGGCGTGGAGATACCAGTTGAAGTGCTCACGGTTGAGGTCGATGCGAAAGCCCTCTGGTAGTTGATCCGGCGGCGTGTCGATGTAGCGCTGGGCCGCATCTTGGGCGGGGCGGAGTTCGCTCTCACTGAGAACGCCGTGCAAATGGAGATAGCCGGTTAAATCAAAAAAATAGCGCTGTTCGGGGGTCATCATCTCGTTTCCCTGTGATCATGGTGGCTGGTGACTTATATTGATTCCGACTCTGTCGGACGTAAAAGTACAAATAACCAAATACGGCTCCGGACTTCAAGGGGTTCCAACTCAAAACGGCCCTTGGCAGCCGGAAATTATCAATAGGAGTCCGTTCATGGCCCGCGTGTGCATTGGTGTTTTGGGGTGTGGTGCTATAGCCCAGGTTCAGCACCTACCTAACCTGTTGGAACTAGACGAGGAATTTGCCGTTCCCATTGTCTGCGACGTGTCGCCCGATCAGGCGGCCTATGTCGCCAAACGCTTTGCTATACCTCGGCACGTCAGCACCCTTGACGACCTGCTGAG
Source organism: Candidatus Latescibacterota bacterium (assembly GCA_965116675.1). Classification (GTDB taxonomy): domain Bacteria; phylum Latescibacterota; class UBA2968; order UBA8231; family UBA8231. The sequence goes on along the minus strand of OZ220721.1, from coordinate 1,989,958 downwards.
CGCGGATATCGACGCAGTTCTCCTCTGCCATGCCGATCCCAAAAGCGACGCGGCAATTGATGCTTTTGCCGCTGGCAAACACGTACTCATCGAAAAGCCCATCTGCGCGTCTTTGCAGGAAGCCGACGCGATGATTGCGGCCATGCGCGAAGCCGGCACTGTGGGGCAGGCCGCCTACATGAAGGCGTACGATCCGGCCTTCGCGCTGGCCAAACGGGAGGTGGAGGGTTTGGATTACAGCTTTATCCAGATCAATCACCTGCACCCGAGCAATTATCTTCACCTCGACCATTTCAACGTGCAGTACGCGGGTTCGCAGCGTTCCGCGATCGCCGCACAGCGCCAGCGCGCCTATAAGGACACACTGCGTCAGGCTTTTGGCGACCTTTTCGAGCAAGCCGAGCCGGTCTGCGGCATCACCTACGGCCTGATCCACGATCTCTACAGTTTGCGCACGATGGTGGGCTCGCCTCGCGCCGTGATTAGCACGGAAATCTGGAAGAACAACCGCTCTATTACCTCAGTGCTCGAATACGCCAATGGCGCGCGCTGTGTCATCAGCCGGGTTGACTTGGAAAAGCTGTGGGATTTTCGCGAGACGCTGGAAATCTACGGCGACGATAAGCGCGTGCTGCTCACCTATCCGACTGGTTTTTCGCGCCGCGTGCTCTCCACCCTGACTGTCCAGGGCATTGACGAGCACGGCACTAGCTATCGCAAAGAGCCGGCCATTCCCTGGGAGAGCGCCTTCACCGCGGAATTGCGCCACTTTCACGCCTGTATCACCGAGGGGGTGGAGTGCCGCACGCCGATCACTGAGGCGCGCCACGACGTGGAACTCATCATCGATATCACCAAATCCTATATCACCGGCCAATCTGTGGAGGGGAACTGTGCAAGGCAATAATCTTTACGACCCTGGTTTGCATCTATTTCTCGACGACGTGGAAGTACAAGATCATCCCGGCTTTGTGCGCAAGGTGCAGCGGCCCGAGCGCGTGCGGACGGAGCCAGTATTAAAACCCGACCGGCCTTGGGAGGGGAAAGCCGTGCAACTGTGGGGCTCGGTGCTCTACGATGACGACGAAAATTGCTTCAAGATGTGGTATTACTCGAGCAACAACGACCTGTACGAGCGCACTGGCCAGGGGCACTTTATGTGTTACGCGACCTCAAAGGACGGCATTGCGTGGGAAAAGCCGGAACTGGGGATTGTGGCCTGCGAAGGGTCCAGGGACAACAATATCGTCTATCCGCCGCCGGGAGTTCACTATGGCCTAGATCCGTGGGGCGTGGTCAAAGATCCCCAAGAGCAAGATCCGTCCAAACGGTATAAGATGGGTATGTACCAGCAGCGCCCCACCGCGGACGCTCCGCAGGAAACGCCCACGATGGACCGCCAAGCGCGCAATGCCCTGCGCAAAGTGCTCTTCGACAAAATCCGCGACCACCACGGCATGTACGCGGCCTTTTCGCCAGACGGCATTCACTGGCAGTTGGACGACCGCAATTACGTGCCCCGCTCGGGCGATGCCGGCGCGTTGGTGTACGATCCCATGCAGCGGCGCTACCTAGCTACTTCGCGTCGTTATGAAACGCTGATGGACCACTTTGTGCTTGAGTGGAAGCAGTACCGCCGCGTCATTGCCTTGTCAAGCAGCGAGGATTTCGTCCACTGGACGCCCCTGAGAACCATTATCAAACCGGACGATTTCGACGATCCGAGGGATCAGCTATACGTGATGGCACCTTTTGTCTATGGCAACCAGTACATTGGTTTCATCGGCATGCTGCACTCGGCCACGGAGCTGGGGCCGGTGCAACTGGCTACGGCTCGGCATCTGGACCACTGGCAGCGGGTGGGTCGCCGCGAGGAATTTTTGCCGGTTGGCTCGCCGGGCACTTGGGACGGGGCCTGGGCTTCTCTGTCGTCCAATCCTCCTGCTCTTGTGGGGGATACGCTGTACATGTGGTATTCGGGCCGTCCCCAGGCCCACGGTACTGAGGGCAATTCCACCAGTTCGATTGGGCTAGTGACTCTGGGCAAGGATCGCTTTGTGGCGCTGCGCTGCGGCATTGGGGGTGGCGAATTGATGACTGAACCGATTGAAGTTGTTGGCCCTAGGCTTGGGGTCAATGCCACCTGTTTATTTGGACACTTGCAGGTGCGCGTCATAGTGGAGGCTTCCGTGTCGGAAGGGTTTGACTTTGACTCGTGCAATGGATTGGCGCGGGGAGACGAGACGGATTGCGAGGTTACGTGGGGGCAGGAGCGTCGCGATCTGACGCCCTTTGTCGGCCGCACTATCCGCTTGCACTTTCGCGCCGACAATGCTACGAGCCTGTACGCCTATCGAACCGGGGACAGCCCTCGCGTTTAACCGAGGATGAGGAGAAAAGCTAAGTACACGACAGTAATCCAATGGACGTTAGGCATGGGAGGGCTGAGATGCTTCGACTCCGCTTTGCTCCGCTCAGCATGACCGGTGATGAGCCTCTGTTGTCATGCTGAGCGAAGCGAAGCATCTCATACCGCGCTACTGTCGTGTACCTAGGGAGAAAAGACAAATGGATGAGTTACAGGCCAAAACCATACCCGCGCTCGATTGGCACGGGATCTGGCCCGGCTACGTCAGCCACGACGACGACGGACTGTATTTCCCCCAAGATTTGCCCACCGGCATCCGCTTGGCCGTGCAGCAAGCCGAGTGCTCTGATCCGGTCATGGCGCGCCAAAAGCGCTGGGAAGCCGGCAATATTCACTACCCAAGTTTGATAAAGGAAGGCGACCGCTATCGCCTGTGGTATTGCTGCTTTGCCGACCCCGAAGATCCCTGGGTGCAGGCTGGCCACGTGCCGGGCAAAGTGCCCGGACTGTGGTGCTACGCCGAGAGCGGCGACGGCTTTCACTGGGAGCGGCCCGAATTGGGACGGGTCGAATACGCGGGTTCCAAGGATAACAATATCCTCTTTGTCTGCGACCAAGTGGGTTCGTCCTATGGGTACATGAACGTCATGCGCGATCCCAATGGCAGCGACGAGGAGCGCTATAAGGCCATCGGCATTACCGCCAAGTTCGAGGTGGATGGCCAGCCAGCTAGTCGGGCGGAAGTGATGGAATTGCGGGCCAAGCGCGAGGCGGCCGGAGACGCCGGTGAAATCGGTGCCAACATAACCTCGCAGGTGGTGGTCACCGCTGGGGTGTCGGCCGATGGCTATAGCTGGACGCACCTGCCCGAGCCGATCATGGCACCGCCTTTTTTGCTCGATACGCAGAATATTCTCACCTACGATGCCGATAGCGGCAAATACGTCATTTATTTGCGCAGCGGTCGCGAGCGGCGCCGGGCGGTGTCGCGCTACGAAGCCGACACTTTTCGCGGGCCGTGGGACAACCATCTCATGGTGCTCACGGCCGAACCAGACGATCCGCCCGATTGGGATATCTATGCGCCGGGCTATTGTCGCCATCCGCACGGCCAGCACCTCATGTTCTTCAGTCCCTACCGCCGGGCTAGCGATCTGGTCGATGTGTACTTGGCCACCAGCCACGACGGCCAGCTCTGGTACCGGCCGGAACGCAAGCCGATTATTCCGGTGAGCGAGCGCTATGGCAGCCTCTACCCGACGCCAGAACTGGTGGAGTTGGATCAAGATCGCTGGGGCGTGCTGACTCTGGCCTGCCCGCACCCGCACAACCGCACTTCCGATCAGCCGCACGAGTACATCTGGGCCACGTGGAAGCGCGACCGGCTGGTGGCTTGGGAAGCGGACGATTGGGCGGAATTTGCCCTGAGCGAACAGCTATGCGCCGGCCAGCAGCTCAAGATCAACTTCAAGACGTTGTTGCCGGGTGCCTTTGTCGAAGTGGAAATCGTCGATGGCAGTTTGCCCAATAGAACGGGGGCGACTTTGGTCCCCGCCCTAGAAGGATTCAGTTTTGCCGACTGCGACCGGATGTCTGGGGATGAGCTGGAGGCCGTGGTGAGCTGGCGGGGCAAGTCGGATCTGTCGGCGCTGAAGGGGCGGAAGATCCATTTGCGATTTCGCATGGCGCGCGCCCAGCTCTTTGCCGTTACCCTCTGATAGGAGACAGAGCATGTTGGTGGGAATTGTCACCTTAAAGTCAGCCCCTTGGGAATTGGAGGATAATTTTCGGCGGTTGGAGACCTATGTCCGGGAGGCGGCTGGGCGTCGCGCCCAAGTGATTGTCGCGCCCGAGTCGGTGCTGGATGGTTATGTGTTTAACGCAGACCCCACATCCCAATTGGCGGATATGTTGGAAATTGCTCAGACCGTGCCAGATGGGTCCTATATCCAGCGGGCGGGCGCGTTGTGCAGAGAATTGGGGATTTATCTGATATTCGGCTTGCTGGAACGGGAAGACCAGACCCTGTTCAACGCCTGTGTCATGCTCGATCCGCAAGGCGAGGTGATCGCCCATTACCGCAAAATTACCACTGCGGGAGAGTATGCCATCACGCCAGGCCGCGCGCTGCAGCCGTTCGACACGCCCTTGGGCCGGTTGGGCTTTCTGTTGTGTAGCGACCGCACCGTGGACAATTGCGCGGTGCTGGGGGTCCAAGAGGCACAGGTCATTTTCATTCCCATGGACGGCAGCGGCGGGCCGGAGAATACTGAGAAAATGCGTTGGCGGGCTCGGGATAACCACTGCTGGATTGTCATTGCCAACACTTGGAGCGCGGTAATCATCAGCCCTAGCGGGGAATTGCACTTGGAGAAGTACGAAACTGAATGCGTCAGCGTGCAATACGTCCATTTGCCGCAACAGGATAACAGTCAAGGACGGTCGCGCTTTGTTGCGCGTCGGCCCGATTTGTATGGGCCTCTAGTCGCCGGACACGAGGACGGCTACTACGATGGGGAAGGTAAACTCACGGCCGCGGGCGAAGCGCGCCGACAGGCAACGCGCCGGAAGGCAGTGGAGGGGTCGTGAAAGACGATATCGTGGATATCCGCGATCGGGTCGCCCGTCACGATCTGCGCTACGACGCGGTGCCTTTTACCTATTTCGAGGGATTTATCCTCGGCAATGGCGATCTGGGTGCCGTGTTGTGGTTTGAGGGGGATCGCATGGTGCTCAGCTTGGACAAGGCCGATGTCTGGGAGCGGCGCGCGGACCAGAGTTTGGAGCCGGGCATGGATTACCGCACCGCCCTGCAGCAAGCCCGCGACGGTAGCTTTGATCCTAGCTGTCGAGTCTTCGATCCGGTGCGGCCCCCCGACCGGGTATGGGGCAACAAACTGCCGATCGGCCGCGTCGAATGGCCGCTTGGGCAGACGCCGATTGCATTGGAGGGCAAGATTGCGCTCTACGAGGCTGCTTTTTCGCTGGACTTGAAACTGGAGCAGGGGGTGCTGACTGTGTGGGGATATTTGCACGCCAGCGAGAATATCGTCGAGATCGAAATGGAGGCACGCGGCAAGATTCCGCTGCCCACTTGCAGCGTCGCCCGCCGCTTGGATGAGCGCAGCGAGGAGATCATGAAGATATGGGATTATCCCGAGACCGAGTACGGCGGCGAGGGAACCGACCGCTACTTGGTGCAGGGATACAGCGGTGACGAGGAGTATGCGGTGTTCGTCCGCCAGTGCCGCGCGGCGAGCAACCGCGCTCGTTGCGCCGTCACGGTGATTCGGGGTGCGGCCGGCGATGAGCTGCCTACTCGGGCGGCTGATGTTGTGGAGACTTGGCAGGGACGCGATGACCGCTTTGACGAGCATCTGGCGTGGTGGGCGCGCTTTTGGACGCGCTCGCATTTGCGCGTGCCCGACGCTGCTCTGGAACGCTTGTGGTACGCGGAGATGTACAAGCTGGGCTGCAACGCACGAGAGGATAAGTACCCCGTCACCATCATGGGCGTGTGGAATCCCGATACGCGCATTCCGCCTTGTTACGGCGACCTGCACCACAATTTAGAAACCGAGATGAACTACTGGCCCATCTTCGCTGCCAACCGCCTCGAACTGGCCATGCCGCTCTACGACCTATTGGTGGACCAGTTGCCGCGCTTTGAGGAGAATTGTCGCACCTTCTTCGGCTGGAGCGGCGCATACCTACCGGCCAATATGGATATCTACGGCCAGGGCGTGGGCTTTATGTGGTTCCCGTGGAATTTGCAGGTCGGCGTAGGTGCTTGGCTGGCTCAGCACTTCTGGCTGCACTATTGCTACAGCGGCGATCGGGACTTTCTGCGCGACAAAGCTTGGCCCTTCATGGAAGCGGTGGGCCGCTTCTGGTTGGGATTCCTTGAAGCCGACGAAGAGGGCATGCTGCACGTGCCCTGGTCCTACTCGCCCGAGTACGACGACATTGTGTGCAAGGGCCGGGATTCGGCGTTTGATCTGGCGCTGGTGCGCTACTTGTTCACCACGCTCATCAAGGCCGCCCAGGATCTCGAATTGGGCGCGGAAGAGACGGCGTCTTATGGTCAGGTCCTAGAAAACCTAGCGCCGCTTCCTGTGGATGAGAACGGCATTCAGGTTTACGCTGGGGTGCCGTTGGAGCGCAGCCATCGCCACTTCTCCCACCTAATGGCCATTCACCCTCTCGGCTACGTCAATGTCGAAGGCGACGCTGGCGACCGGGATTTGATCGAGCGTTCGCTGGCCCATTTGCGCCACATCGGCACGGGCCACTGGTCGGGCTGGTCTTTCCCTTGGGCGGCGCTGATTGCCTGCCGCGCCCGGCGCACCAATATGGCCCACTCCATGCTGCGCTTTTACACTGACCAAGTGGTGCTGCCAAACACCTTGCAGGTGAGCGTTGACTGGCGCCAGACCGGTTTCTACACGGCCGAACATGGTTTTATCAATACCCTGGAGGCGGGTACGGGTGCTGCCGCGGCGGTTATGGAGATGCTATTGCAGAGTTGGGGCGGCAAAATCCGCGTCTTTCCCTGCGTGCCGGATGCGTGGCCTGCGGCGTCTTTTGATTCCCTGCGTGCCGAGGGGGCCTTCTTGGTCAGCGCATCATATCGGGACGGGGCGGTGGAGTGGGTACACATCACCAGCGAAGTCGGCCATGAGTGCGCCGTGCATAATCCGTGGCCGCAAGGCGATGCGGTGCTGCGCGATCTGTGTACTGGTGACGAGGTTTTGCTAAACGGGGATGTGCTGGTCTTTGCCATCGAGGCAGGGGGACAGTACGAGTTGAACGGAACGGTAGCCGGTCGGCGGCAAAGACCCGGAGCGACCTTCGCTGGTCTGCCGCGCTGGGATTAAACGGGGGTGAGCATGGACGATTCTTTAACATCGCCGATCATTGACGCCCACGGCCATACCTTGGATCTGGCCTTCAAATTGGGGGGCAAGCTGCACCAAGGTTTGGGTGGACTGACCGATGTGCCCTTGATGCGCGCCGGTGGGGTTGCGGCTCAGCTAACCGCCTGTTGGGTGCCGGATGTGAAAATCGGCGGCCCCCACGGCAGTCGGCATCCCCTGCAGGAGGCCTTGCGGATCATCGACTATCTGCATCGCCAACTCGAAGGCGAAGCCGGGGAATACGCATTGTTGGCCACTACTGCCGGTCACATCGAAGAGGCGCACAAGAGTGGGAAAGTCGCCTTTGTTTTGGGCTTGGAGGGCGGCGATGCGCTCAAGGGTGACTTGAGCGTATTGCGCACGCTCTATCGGCTAGGGTTGCGGCACCTCGGCTTGGTGCACGAAGGACGCAATGCCTTGGGCACGGCGACGCAGGTGTGGAACGGGCCGACCATGCGACTTTACGACAGCGAGGTCGATCCTCCGGGCCGCTTGACCGAGGCTGGCCGACAGGTCGTTGGCGAGATGAACCGGCTGGGCATGCTCGTCGATATCACGCATATGGTTGAGGCTTGCTTTTGGGACGCGCTGGAAGTTGCCCGCGCGCCGGTCATTGCCACACACGGCAATGCGCGGGCGCTGCGGGACACAGTGCGCTACTTGAACGACGACCAGCTCCGGGCGGTGGCCGCTACCGGGGGGCTGATCTGTCCTAGTCCGATGCCATTGGGGCCTAGGGGTGAAACAGCTAGTCTGGAGATGTTGCTGGATCACATTGATTACATAGTTGCGCTGGTTGGAGCTGCTCACGTCGGCTTTGGTACGGACCTGCTCGACCAGCTCAACGCTCGGCCGGTCGGGTTGGAGGATATTGGCGAGAGCCAAAATATCGTCGAGGGATTGCGGCAGCGCGGGCACCAGGCCGAGGCGATCGACGGGATTATGGGCGGCAATTTTATTCGCGTTTTCAGAGAAGTAGCTGGCTAGGCTGACGGAGTACGAGAGGAGGAAGAGCACTGATGCACCAACCATTTCTGGACTGGTACGATATCTGGGCGGGACAGGCCTGTGCCAATGAAAACGGCGAGTCTTGGCTGAAGGACCCGCCGCTGGGCGTGCGGCTAGCCGTGCAACCGGCGCGCAGGTCTCCGGTATTTTTTCGCGCGGAAGAGCCTTGGGAACAGGCCCGGATGGCGTATCCGTACGTCCTGTTGGACGACGGGCTCTACCGAATGTGGTTTTGGACTTCGGGAGCGGAAGAAAGAGGGGCGCGTTTCAACGGCTATGCAGAGAGCCGGGACGGTTTCGAGTGGGAACGGCCGAACTTGGGGTTAGTGGAATACGGCGGCACTAGGGCCAATAATCTGCTTTCGCGGCACAGCGATTTTGAGATCAATTCGGTATTCATCGATCCCCATGCCGGTCCCGAGGAGCGCTACAAGGCCATCGGTCCGAAAACCGTATTTTACCGCAATGGGGTAGTGGATGCGGAAATGGATTGGGTGCAGTTTCGCCAGTTGGGTGCCGAGACCGGTACTCAGGACGATCCTACCATCAATACTATGCAGGTTGTGGAGGAACAGTTCGGCGTCCGTCGGGACAATGTGGTACAGGGTGCTGTCTCTGGCGATGGGCTACACTGGACTGTGCTCGACACCCCCTTAGTAAACGTCGGCAATAGCGTACTCGACACCCAGAATGTCGCTGCCTACGAACCGGAAACCGGAGAATACGTCGCCTATTTGCGCGGCATGTTCCACAACGAAAACAAATTCGGCTATACCGGCCGACGGGCCGTGCGCAAGACCGGAGGGAAAAAGTTTGGCGCTTGGGGCCCGCCGCGCTACGTCCTAGTGGCCGACCCGCAGGATCATGTCTCCGACGATATATACACGCCGTGCTACTGCCACTATCCGGGAGTGCCCGGCTTGCATCTGATGTTTCCTTCGGTGTACCACCGGCTCGACTCAGAGCAAGACGTCCAGCTAGCGGTGAGTCGGGATGGGTGGAATTGGGTGCGGCCCGAGCGCAAGCCTATCATCACCCTCGAAAGCGACGAAGGGCGGTATGGTTGCATCCGCGCCGCTCCCAACCTAGTGCCGCTCAATGAGGAGGAGTGGGGCCTGCCGTACGACGGTCGCTACAGCCGGCACGACCACGGACCGGCCGAGTTGCCCGAAGGCGAGTTTCGCTGGGCTATATGGAAACGCCATCGGCTGGTGGCCTTGGAAGCACCGCTGGAAGGACGGGCAACCACTATTCCGCGCATTTGCCAGGGCGGGGAATTGCGCCTCAACTTCCAGACCAAGCGAGCCGGCTGGATCAAGGTGGAAATTGTGACGCCGCCGATCGAGCCTGTGGAGTCGATTCAGCCCTTAGAGGGTTTCAGTGCAGACGAGGCCGATGTCTTGGCAGGAGACGAGTTGGACAAAGTCGTTACGTGGAAGGGCAAGAGCGATCTAGCGACGCTAAAGGGGAAGCAGGTGGCCGTGCGCCTGTACCTGGCGCGGGCCAAGGTGTTTTCCATGGCCATCTAAGGGCATGGGCGAACTATCTACGTCCCAGCGGTGATAGAAAATTGGCTCATTGACAACTTGCCGGTAACTTCGCTGGAAAATCCGACGAAGGAAAAACCGTAACTCTCGGCTTGGCTCAACACCTGTTCGAGGGCGACGGGATGGCCCGGGTCGGCAGACCAACTGCGGTGCCATTGGTTTTCGTCTGCTGCAAGTGCAAGGCGATTGGCCGTCCAAACGCCCTCTGCTAGAGCGAGAGGATGGGCTGTGTAGTGCCAGCGCGTGCTAGCGGCGTGTACCCAGAAGAAACACTGGGCACCGTCCAAACGCAGCCGATCGGCCCTCAGGTGGACTGCAACTGCGGACTGGCGCATATCGAGCGGGTCAGCGCCGACCCAACTGCGGTAGCACAGCAGCGGCAGGATGGACAGGGGGCGCTCCGGGGTATCGGCGCTCCAGCGCCGGTGATCGGTCCAGATAAAGCTCCCATTGTCCACACCGCCGTGCGCGGCCCAAGTGGCTAGGATGAAGATATTGCTACCGTCGGCCACCATGCTGGCGTGGTAGTCGTACGAACACCAGCCTTCTGGCCCTTTGTCGAAGTTGTTTTCTATCATTTTCTTTCCTTAATGAATGTTAGCCTATCACGCTGGCCGATTGGGCGACGGTGGCGAAGAATTCGTCGGTTTGCTGCGCGATGCGCACTGGGGTTAGAGGTTTGATTTCGAGTACCGCATCCCCTTGAAAATTGCTCGCCTCTAGGGCGTCGAGCAGGTAGCGCCAATCCGCTGCGGGTATTTTGCCGGTGCCCGGCATGGTGTGCAGACGGCCGATGCCCACGTCATCGCCTAGGGCATCGCTGATGTGCAGGTGGCAAATGCGGTCTTGCAGCCGATCGACGTACTCTTTGAGGGGAAAGCGTTTGAATTTTTGTGTGTGGGTCGTGTCGAGGCAGATTCCAAGGTCGGCAAAGCGCGCCAGCGCCCGCTGCAAGATGGACAGGTTCCACAGCTCAGGGTCTTCTTCTTGCTCGCCTTCGGAGGCGTTTTCCAGGGCGATTTTGACGTTGTGCTGGCGCGCGTACTCCAGCACTTGGGCGGCAAAATCGAAATCGGGATCGGGGCCGTCGAGAGAGAGGTTGGCCGCGTGTACTACTAGCACCTGACTGCCCACCTGCGCCACCGTGTCGATTTGGCGGTGGTAGCTCTCAATGGTATTGTCGCCGCCCGTGTGCCAACTCGAGCGCACGCCGCGCAGGATTTGCGCCAGCCGAGGCCGGTGCTCCTCGGCGTAGAGATCGAATTGTTGGGACACCAGAGCTTCGCGGGCGGGGCTCGTCCACTCCCAGCTAGCCCATTTGGGCCACAACTCAACGCCATAACCCGCGGCAGCTATTTCGTCGACGACTTTTGCCAGACTGTCCAAGCCGCCATCTAGGGCGAAGCTGGTGCCGCCTTTTCGCAAGGGGAAGTAGTGAATGTAGTTCCACAGGCTGATGGAGATATTCAGTTGCATGGGGCCTCTTTTCTCAAGTTGGTTTGTGGTGGTTAGCTATTACCATCCGTGCATGCGGTGTCCCTCCGCCGGGAACCAGATCAGATCCACTATCATAGAAAAAATTACTCCAACCACATAACCGATTGCAAGGCCGTAGAACAAGGGTTTGCCGGCGATGTAGGCCTTGGCACCGCCGTAGCGCAGTAGGATTATTTTGACAATCCACACGATGAACAGACTGAACCAGTAGAGACGGAGACCGAACGTGTGCTGGAAGGCTAGGCCGATGGGATGGAGGGGAAACCAGTGGAAATAGCCGCGCAGCAGAGCGATGAGCGCGGCTTCGCCAAAGCCAAAGAGCCACACCGCCCACTTGTTCAGGTCGGGCAGCATGGGGTTGTTGAGCAGATAGACCATATCTTCGAAGATCCAGTTGGCCTTGCCGCCGAGGAAAATCAGGCCGCTCCCTTCATAGGCCAAGCTGATTGTCTCGACGGCCAATACGACGAATCCGATGGGAAAGGCGATTAGGACCATCGCCGTCAGCCGCCCGGGCTGCCGCTCTAGGGAGAACAGGCGGAAGCAGTGGGGCAGCGCTGGCCAGGCTGGGATGCGGAAGGTGCCGAAGAAGGCATTGCTGGTGAATACCTTAAACGCCACTAAGCTGCGCGGCGACTGGAAGGCCGAACCGACTAACTCGATGAGGAAGGAATCGCCTTTGATATGGGGCTTGTTGGGCAAGAGATAGGCAAAGCCAGTGGCAGCGACGAGTTTGGCTATGACGAAGTAAGTCAGCGTCATCAGCAGGAAACCGCCAATAGATACGGGCAAGCTCATGCCCAATTGCACTCCCCAGCCGATGACGCTGAGCGCCGACAGAATTAGGCCAGCCAAGGCCAGCCGGTAGAGCGCGACTTGGCGCGGCTCGCCTTGGCCGCTGCACACTTGGTGCCACACCTGACGCAAATGGCGTCGGGCCAGCCAAATGGACCACAGGCCGATGAAGACTAGGGCACCGTAGCTCTCCATGTAGATGATGTTTTGCGCCTCGGGTTGCTGGCCAGCGGCACCCACGGCAAAGCCACCAATGGAAAAGCCGGTCCGCTTCATTAGGGCTATCTTGAGCGCGGCCAGCAAGTGGAAGAAAATCATGCTGCCGAGGATGTCCACTGGACACAAATAGGTCACGGCCATGATCAGCGGCAGAATGCGCACGGTTAAAAAAAAGTCTGGCGTCAAGTTAAGATCGTAGAATTTCCAGTAGAATTCGATGGGTGGCAGGCCTAGGGCGAAGTAGGTGGAGATATTGTAGAGTATGGGCAGGAAAACCAAGGCGAAGCCAAGCCAGAAGACGGGCTTGCAAAATAGCTCGGGCCATCGCTTGCCCTCAAAGCCTTGAGTCAGGTCTAGGGGCATTTGCGCCAGTGGAAAGGTCAGCTTCTCGGCCTCGACCCACTGTTTGTGGAAAAGGGCGATCAGGCAGAAGCCGAAGACTACCATGGCCATAGAAACGCCGAGCCACTGGCCGATGGCACCGATCCACCCGTCCCAAGGAATGGAAGCCCCTTCGGACAGGCCAAACCAAAACGGATCGACTACCCGGGGAGAGGGATTGGCAAAGACGTGCCAGGGAAGGTAGTCGAAGAAGGTTTCTTCCCACTGGTTCTCGGCTGTGGCGAAGTAACTTGGTGCCCCCACAATTGAGGTCCAGTAGGTCATCCAGCCCAACTGCGGAATGGTACCTACCACCCAGAGCATGGAGAACAGGGTCAGCAATTCGCCGCGGCTGAGCGCCATCCGCGGCCAGAGTGCCCTGAGAGCCATATTGAGAAAGAGCCACAGCACAAAGGGCATGAAAGTGGCCATGGGGAATTGCGAGTGGACGTAGCTGCCTATGCCTAGGCGCTGGCCAACGTTGACGATGTAGTAGAAGTTGGCGGCTATGGTCAGGGCACCTAGGACAATAGCGCGCACGGTGATCTGCGGCAGACCGCTCATGGGCTACAGGGCCGTTGAAAACAGTAGGACATTATTCCTTCAAATTGGTGTAAAACCTGTATTGTGGGAAGAAAGAACCTATTTTTATGGTCAACTGTATCACTGCTTCCCGAATCGCATAGAATATGGCCCGCTTGTTGCTTTTTTTTCTTCTTGCTGCCCCCACCAGTGCCTATGCCCAGGCTAAGGACGCTTCTGAGGCAGCCGCTATTGCCCATCACAGCGCCAAGGTGCTCTTTGAGAAAGGCGACTTGGAAGGCGCGGTGCCGTTCTATCGCCGCGCCATTGAACTCGACCCTCAGCGCCTCGCCGCCCACCTTGGACTGGGCGTCGCCCTCTTTCAACTTGGCGATGTGGACGGTGCGCTGGCAGCATTCCGCACGGTCCTGCGCCTCGATCCCGAACACGCGCTGGCGCACAGCTACCTAGGCAATGTGCTGTACAGCCGTCGGGATGTCGAGGGTGCGGTGTGGTCCTATCGCCGCGCGATTGAACTCGACCCCGGGTTGGCCCAGGCCCACAGCGACCTAGGGGCCATTCTCTACGGACTGGGCGATGTGGAAGGGGCCATTGCCGCATGCAGCCGGGCGGTCGAACTCGAACGCGACCACGTACAGGCGCTCTACAATCTAGGCTTGGCCTTAAAAAAGAAAGGCGATTCGGAAAAAGCGGCCCAATCTTTGCGGCGCGCCATTCAGGCCGATTCTACTTACGTTCCAGCTCGCTACAGTCTGGCCCTGTTGCTCTATGAGCGGGGCAATGCGGCAGAGGCCATCGCCCAGTACCGCCAGATTATCTCCTTAGACCCCAAGCACAGCCGCGCCCACAATAATTTAGGCCATATTCTCTACAGTCGCGGTGATGTCATCGGCGCTATTGCACTCTTGCAACGCGCCCTTGAGCTAAACCCCGACTACGCCCAGGCCCACTTCAATCTGGGGCTGGCCTACAAAAAGCAGGGGCGGATCGACGAGGCCGTGCAATCGTTCGGCGCTGCCCTGCGCCCGGGCCATGTCCGCGCCTACAACCACCTAGGTGCCGCGCTCTACGCCCGCGGCGATAGGGGTGCTGCGGTCCAGGTCTATCAGCAGGCCATCCGCCTCAAGCCCGACTTTGCTGGCCCGCGCTTTGGGCTGGCCACCATCCTGCAGGAGCAGGGCAACGAGGCAGCGGCTATCCAGCAGTACCGCGCCATTATCGACATTGGCGACGATGAGCACTTGCAGCGCATGGCGCAGCAAATCCTCCGCGCTATGGGGGAAAAACCGTAGGTTCAGTGCTTCACAGTGGCAATGCCCCGCCCTTCTTCTACTACCACAAAACGATTCCCCGCCACTTGGGTGTATTGGTCGATTAAACCGCTGGGCCAGCGGATTTCCAAGGTGTCCACTGCGGCGCTCGCCCCCAGTCCAAAAGTGAGCCACAGACTGTTGTGCGATAGGTAGCTCGAGCCAGCGGCCACTTCTCTGAGCTGTTGCTGGCCGCCGGCGACTAGGCGCACTCTGGCGCCGATGCCGTCGCGGTTGCTATCGCGGCCCAAGGTGCGGACGGTTAGCCAGTGATTGTCGCTGGCGGTATCGTTGCGCAGCAAGGTGGGCACGTCGTTTTTGGCGACCACGAAAAGATCCTCGTCGCCATCGCCGTCGTAATCGCCGACCGCAGTGCCCCGGCTCGACTTGACGATCTGCAGACCCGGCCCAGCATGCGCGCTCAAATCGACGAAGGCAGCACCATCGTTGCGGAAGAGATTGTTCTTCTGGGCGTAGCTCGATTGCGGAAAATAGTCCTCTAGGGCCGCAGTGACGTGGCCATTGGCAATGAAGATATCTAGGTCGCCATCGCGGTCCCAGTCGAAGAAAGCCGTACCCCACTGCAGCGGCATGAGCGTAGTGCGGGCGACGCCAGCGGCAAAGGAGATATTGGCGAAGGCGCGGCCGTCGTTGCGGTGGAGGGTGGCGGTCTGTCCTTCGTAATTGCTCACCGCTAGGTCCAGATCGCCGTCGTTGTCCCAGTCGCCAGCGGCCAGACCCATGCTGCCCTCGGGCCGACCATCGGCGTCGTAGGCCACTCCCAAGGCCAAGGCTTCTTCGGCAAAAGTGCCGTCGCCTCGGTTGGTGTAGAGGAAGTTGGGGGTGGCGTCGTTGGCCACGTAGAGGTCCAGGTCGCCGTCGTCGTTCCAGTCCAAGAAGGTGGCTCCGAGTGCCTTGCCTAGGACGGCGTTGAGTCCGGCACTAGTGCTGACGTTGGCAAACGCGCCGTTGCCGTCGTTGCGATACAGCACATCGGGCTGGCCAGCAAACGCTTCGGGCGAGGCTACGCTGGCTACTCCGCGCTGGCCGCCGAAGAAACCGTCGCGCTGCTCGCCGGGCAGCAGGGTGGTCTCTGGATCGAAGACCACGTAATTGCCCGCAAAAAGGTCTAGATCGCCGTCGTTGTCGTAGTCCCCAAAAGCGCAGGCTGTGCCGTAGCCATCGTCGGCTACCCCGGCTAGTGCGCCGATCTCGGCAAAGGTGCCGTTGCCTTGGTTGGCAAAGAGGAGATTGGGGCCGTAGTAGGTGACGTACAGATCGGCATCGCCGTCGTTGTCGTAGTCCCCGGCCACACAGCCGGAACCCCAGCCGCTGGCATCGGTACCGGTCTGTTGGCTGACATTGGCGAAGGTGCCGTCGCCCCGATTGCGGAACAGGGCGTTGCGCGGGATTGCGCCATTGGGCGGT
Organism: Candidatus Latescibacterota bacterium; assembly: GCA_965116675.1. Classification (GTDB taxonomy): domain Bacteria; phylum Latescibacterota; class UBA2968; order UBA8231; family UBA8231. The sequence continues at coordinate 1,973,946 of OZ220721.1, read as the reverse complement.
GGCTGCACATCGCGCGGCAGATCGGCATAGCGCGGACCGGTAAAGCCCAGGCCACCGTTGACGATGTACAGGTCGAGTTGGCCGTCGCCGTCGTAGTCGAAAAAGGCGGTACCCGACCCGGTTGTCTCTAGGATCGTGAGGGCGTTGTTGTTGCCGTACCAATTGCGGAAGACCAGCCCCGCCTCCCGAGTTGCATCGGCGAAGCGGGGTTGGGCATTGCAGATGGCAGCGCCGAGGAAAGCGGCTAGAAGCAGAAAATTTATTGTTGACGCCAGTGCCCTTACCTCTTCGGGTGCTAGTAAGAAGCCGTCTTGGAAAAAACCCAAGACGGCTTCTTTGAGACGACAGGAGCGAAGCCCCTGCGGTTTTGCTGGCGGTACAGAGCCTTTACTTCAGGAAGGTCATTGCCCGCGATTCAACGAACGAGCCCGCCTCCATGCGGTAGTAATAAACGCCGCTGGAGACTAGCTGGCCGCTAGCGTCTCGTGCATCCCAATCAGCCCGGTATTTGCCTGCGGTCATGGTCTGGTCGGCCAAGGTGGCCACCAGCTGACCAGCGGCATTGAAGACTTGCAACTTCACGTGTGCTTCGACATCGGGGATGGTAAACTCGATGACGGTGTTCGGGTTGAAGGGGTTGGGAGTGGCATTGCCCAGACTATATGCGTCGGGGGTGCTGGCGGCCACCTCTGCTATAGCGGTGGCGACTTCACCTAGCTTGCCCGAGGCCAAGGCCGTAGGCGTATAGAGCAGCAGATGGGGGCCGTAGGGGATAGAGGTCTCGTCGTCCCCGTAGCCGTAGGAAAAGGTCTCTAAGCGCATGCCGTTTCTCGTATAGAGACCGTCGTAGGGACCGCCCTCCTGCAATAGGAGAAAACGGGTGCCGCCCGGCCGCATCCGGCCCCAGCTAGCGGGGAATTCGATTTCAAAGGCGCAGGCACCGTCGCGTCCCAGTGCGCTTATGGTCGCTGCCCGGCTGCCAGCATTGATAAAGACGATGTTGCCGGTTTTGTCGGCGGTGACGCCCAAGTTGTTTATTCTGGAACCGCCCAAGGCGCCGATGGCGGCGGCTTCTTCATTGGAAATAGCGTCGCCGCACAAATCGCCGTTGCGGTTGGCCCACATCACATTGCCGTCGTGGTCCAGGCGCAGAATGTTCGGGTGGGCCCACGAAGAGACCCAGATGCCGTCGTCGGTCACTGAGATCTGAGCGGGGCCTGCGCCGGAGACGCTCTCGTTGCCGTCATCATCGACTCTGGTCACGTTGTAGAACTCGGTTACATCGAATGCTTGGGTGATTTCGCCAGTGGTCTTGTCGCGTAATTCAACGGCGTTAAAGGGCACCTCTTGCCTGCCCCAGAGGGCGTTGAACACCACATCGCCTCTGGGCCAATATTCGATGATGCGGTCGCCGTTGGCATTGGGCGAACGGCCATCGGTGCCGAAGTCGGTGACTCGGTCCCAAGATTGAGCGGCGCGGTTAATGCGGATTTTGTAGAGTCCGCCCAAATCTCCACTGTGATTGGAGGTCCAAAAAATCTCTCGATCCTGATCGTCTATGCGCATGCCGCCCATGGTGCGGGCACCCTCAAAGCCGAAGTCGAAATTCCAGCGCTCCCAAGCGTTGGGGTTGGCCAGATAGTCCGTGCCCAAGGTGCCGCGGACCATGTCGCCGGCTTTGTGTCCCCGGTCGGGAACTTCGCGCTCGTATTCCTGGACCCAGATTTCGGGTGGATCCTGCGAGGTGTCAATATTGGGGACGGAGAACCCCGTGGGACCCGCCCCAGGACCAGCCAGGACCGGCTTGTCGAGGTTGTTGACCGCGACCACGTCGAATTCGTAGTCGCCGGCTCCCGCGGCATTGCCTTCCCAGTCGTTGCCGTCCCAAGTGACGGTGCCATCGCCGGCTTCGGAGACCTGACCTGGCGTGGTGGCGATGTACAGATCTTGGGGCTCTAAGCGCAGCCAAGCACCGGCTGGCCCCCGCTCGCCGGTTTCGCCGCTGCCTTTGCGGTAGATCACTACCCAGACTGTGGCGCGCTGGTTGATGGTAAAGGGAATGTCCACGCTACCGTTGCCGTCGTAGGCCACATCCTGAGTGGAAACGGCCATTGGATTGAACTCACCGGAGATGTCGGGTAGCTCAAATGCGTCTCCATAATCAGGGCCTGAGGGGTAGGTCGGATCCTGTGCCCACGTCGCACCGACGGCGAGTGCTGCTATTGACCAGCTAATGGTCAAAATGCGCAATTTACGCATGGTGCCTCCTTGGTTTGAGGAAAAGTGAATGACTACCTGCTGCAAAATCAATAACTCAGTAAAAATAAACAAGTTGAATACTTAATAGTAGCCGCATTTCTAGGAGATATGACTTTTAGCCGAGCCTGTCAAGCATTTTGTTGAGAGGCTCTTGCGCCTGATTTTTATCGTGGATCAGGCGGGATTTTTGAATTCGACACTGTAGAGCTCGCCGCAGCGCATCTGAAAGCCCAGCGAGATCGGCCCCTCGCCTTGGTGTCCTAAGTCGGCTTCGCCTTTCCAGGTCACTTCGCGATCTAGGTGATCGCCGACTAGCCAGTCGCAGTCCTCGAATGAGCGGCCGGGTAGAGGCTGGTACTTGCGGTCCATGACCTGCACCTTTACGCTGCCTCCGGGCACGGTCTTGAAGTTGAGGTGGACGCGGCGCTGTTCAATTGCTAGCTGAAAGGTTCTGAAGCGCCCCTCCACCGGTGCTTCCAAGGCAACGAGCCGTCCCTTGGGCCACCAGGCCCAGGCGATGTGCCCGTGCGGCGGCTGTCGCAGGTGCTTGTGCGGCTCCGGCGAGCCGCAGATGGTGATGCCCATGCGCTCGCCGGGCAAGGGCACTAGGCCGACGCCGGCTGACACCGCCCCTTCGACCCATGTGCCCCCATCGCCGGGTTCGCACACTGGCCCACCGGGCACGAAGTTCCACACCACATTGTCCGGGCTGGCGGCCAGCACGAAGCTGAAGGAATCGTCTATCAAGCGCCAGCGCAGCGGGAACATGAGGTGGTAGTCGGTGGTGCCCGGCATTTTTGTTTTGGAATTGGCGTACCACAAATCGTAGGGTTCAGCAGTGGCGTTGGGCCAAAAGACTTCCTCGGACAGGGGCAGGCGGCGGAAATCTGCAGAAGCAGTGCGACCGATGCTGCGGCGGTTGAAGAAATGGCTGCGGCAATAGGCCACGTACTGTCTTAGCACTGGATCGTACTCGCAGACATTGAGGGTATCGCTGATTTGCGCGACGAGCGGATCGGGGATGGACGTCCAGCTAAAGCCGTCGGGCGAGATGGCACCGAACAGGCCGTCCCACTTTTCTGCCTCCAGATTGAGCGCTCCCACCTCATCGGGCCTCTGCTGCAGATAGCGCTCCTTTTGCGCTGGGCTTAGCTGGCCTATGTAGATCATTTTGTAGCGCTCTTCTGAAGAGGCCGACTCATCCTTGAACACGGTGGCACCGTGCAAACCGGTCTCTTCGACTTGGGGCAGCCCGTACACAATATTATTGTCCTTGGAGCCCTTGCGATCGATCTGCCCTTGCGCGGGAAAGCGCCAGTTTTCACCGTCGTCTGATTCGGCATAGCAGATGTAGTCGGCCGCGCCGATGGGGTATTTTTCGTGGCCGACATGTTCGCCCGCGAATAATTCGTACCAGAGGCGGTAGCGTCCCTCTTCGCGAATCACAGTACCGGGCCAGATAAAGCCTTCGTCCGCCGCTGGCAGTAGGAAGGGCTCGCTCTTAGTAGCTGGTTTGGCGCGCAGGCGGATGCCGGTGGGCATGTAATTCGGCTCGTGTATCAGCGGTGGCCGCTCGTCGTTGGTCCAGATGCGCAGCCATTGACCTTCGGCGTTGCGCCAGCCGGTCGAGTGACTGCCGTGGTGGACGTAGCGCCAGTCGTGAAAGTAGATAATATTCGACGGCAATTTATAGGGCGGGCGCTGGTTGCGGATGGGAGAAATCATGGTGTTGCCCTTTGCAGAGATTGCGGCTTGGTTGCCAGTTATAGGAACCGCTAAGTACACGCCAGTAGAAGCGGTATGGGATGCTTCGCTTCGCTCAGCATGACAGGTGATGACGCCTCATATTGTCATGCTGAGCGAAGCGAAGCGGAGTCGAAGCATCTCAAATCTCCCATGCCTAATGTCCATTGGATTACTGTCGTGTACTTATAGGAACCGTCCATATTCGGTAAAGCCGATGAGGACGCGGGCGAAAAAAGTCAGCGCATCAAAGGCATCGCTCTCCCGCGATTCCTCGTCGAATGCTTTGACCTCCCGCTGCAATCCCACGATCGTGCGCAGATCGTAGCCGAAATACTTCGAGCGGTTGTTCACGTTGAGATACAATGTGTGCTGGTCAAAACTATTGCGTGCATTGACCCGGTCCTCGACCCGGTAGGGCAGCGGCCCCAAGCCTTGGATGCCCAGTTGTAGCTGGCTGCGCTGCATTAGTGGCAGGGTACAGCGCAGGATGGGAATGACACTGAGCTCCGAGCGCACGGTGCGGCGGGCGTAGCGGCCGTCGAGCTGGCGGTCGGCGGCTTGGTCAACTAGGCGCAGCAGCAGAACCTTGAACTGGGGTTGGATCTGCAGCCGGTGCCAATGCCAAGTGTAGTCGGCGCGGCTGACCCAAGTGAAGAAGTCGAGCCGTTTGTCGCGTTGGACTAGACCGCCGGGCAAAGGACCGGCTTGTTGCCAGTTGAAGCGCAGGCGGACTTTGTGGACCATCTGGAGGGTGGACCAGGGATTGAGCCAGCTCTCCAGATAAGTGTCGTTGACGTAGCTGTTGCGATACAACAGTGGGTCGGCGCGGAGATTGTTGGTGAAAGAGGGCTTGTTGCCGGCGACTAGGCCGCGAAAATCTGTATCTATGCGCTTTGGTCGTTCGACCAGCACGGAGAATTCGTCGGCGATATCGTCTTTGACGCGGCGCAGGTGGTTTTCGAAAAACAGTCGCTGCAGCCGCCCCAACTCTTCGCGTCGGTAGGTTACCAGCGCGTAGGTGGACTTGTTGCGCCCGCCGCCGGCGATTTGTTCGATGTCGTAGCGCCCCGCCCCCAAAGACCACTGGGGCGTCAGATCCAGTTGGCCGAATAGGTGGATGCCGCGCTGGTCGGCGTCGTAGGGGTAATCGGGATCTAGGTCGTCCTCGCGCACATCGGGATCGTCGTTGTTGTTGCGGTCGAGGCCGTAGAAGAAGTCGTTGGACTCGACGTAGTACATGAGGAAGGGCTCGACGTAGTCGGGCACATCGTTGAAGTTGCGGTTGGTGTCGGGCAGGCCGTCGTTGTCGTCGTCTTGGCCGGGAAACACTCCGTCGATGTCTTCGTCTTCGCGGTCGTTGGGTTGTCCCTGCAGATTGCCCGCGCGCTTGTCCGGGTAGCGGTCGCCGTCCTCGTTGTCCTGCACCAGATCCCAGAAGATGGTGTTGTTGGTCAGGCCGGCCAGCGTAGTCTCTGTCAAACCGATTTCGAATGGCACAAAGGTGCGCATTTCCGTGTGGAAGTCTGGATTCGTGGCAAAGGCTTCGGCTCCTAGACGACCTCCCTTGAACCAGCGCACGGCATTAATGTACCAGGCCGATCCTTTCTCAGAGAAGCGCGGCCCCCGGTCGTACAGCGCGGTCTCGTCCATGCGCGCCGGAAAGCGGGAGTAGCGCGCGGAGCGGGCGTATTCGCCGTTGATTTCTAGGCCGGCTAGGGCAAGGTGCATATCGGCACTGTAGGTGAAAAGCGATGTGTTTTCGCCCACATTGATCCGCCTTCTGGCCAGATTGGAGCCGTCCTGCACATTGCCCTCGGCGCGCAGGACAGGCCGGTAGAATGTGCTTAGGTACTGATTGGGATAGCCGCGTCCCCGAGGGTTGTTGAGATTGAGGGTGGCCACTTCTACCCGATAGTCGTTGGCCAGTGCCGCTTCTACGGCCACTGATTCCACGTAGGGCTCCTGCGACAGATCGAAGAGGAACACCAAGTGCTCGTTGCCGTCGGCTTGGAGGATCTCCTCGGGCGATTCGAGTTTGAAGGTGGCCAGCAGCCCTTCGAGGTTGGTATTCTTACTCACGTCAATGCCGGCCTCGTGATCGGCGCGATAGAGGTAATCGGCAAAGAGCGGCATATCGTTTCTGCCGCGATAGTAGAGCGTGGGTGTCTGGTAATAACCCCGGGGGTTGGTGTAAATGGTCGGGTTGAACTGGCCCGTCAGCCGGGAGATAGTCCCCACCTGCGTGCCCACGCCTTCGAAGTGGCGAATCACTGTTGGTACGATATCGGGCCGGGCTTCGCCGTTGAGTATGAGTTGCGCTTCCTGCACTAAGGCACCGCCGCGGCCGTCTTGGGGTGAGTCATCGGTAAAGCGCACTACAACTTGGTCCATGGACGGCAGGGTGGGCCGCAGGGAGCCTTTGAGGCTGTTGTTGTCTTGGGTGCTTTGATACACGTGCATGTTCACGCCGTTCACGCCTAGCCGTAGAGCCCCAATATCCGTTTCCAGCCGGGTCCCGAGCAGAATGGTCGAATCGTCGGCAAAGTGCGTATGTTCGATGGCCCAGGCGGGAACGGATTCGATGTAAAAATGAGGACGTTCGATGCGCGATCCTAGGAAGGTGAAGCGGGCATACGGAGTGGCCAAGTCGAAGCGGGCACCATTAAAGTCAACTTGCGACAGGGTCAACGGCGTGAAACGGGCAATCAGCCCATCGCCGACAATGGCGCTGTATCCCCAGTCGTTATAACTGTCGCGGCCCACCACTAGAAAATCGAAAACCGTGCTCCACTGGTTGCGATCCTTGAAGATGCTGCTGCCGTATTCTTGACCGAGAGTGCGGCGCTCGGTCCAGTCGTACAGGTCGTAACCAGTAATGAGGGGATCGCCGAAGGAATCGTAGAAGGCACGAGGCCGGTCGGCGTAGGGAAAGGTGTGGTCCGGGTAATTGGAATAGCCCTGAAAGGCGTAGTTATGGTACTGGGGCAACTGCCGCCAGAGAAAGTCTTGGGAAGGCAGAATCTCGGGAATGCCCAGACGCGGCGTTTCTGCCAAGCTCGGGACTATTGCCCATAGCAGGACTAGGAGCACACAGCAGATGTGTATTGTCGGTTTTTTCACGATCTGCCTACTTCCATTAGTACACCACGGCTACGACGCGCAGGCGACTTTCTTCTTTGCGCTCGAGAAGGAGCCGCACGCGCACTAGGTAGAGTCCCGGTGCCACCAGGTCGCCGGCATCGTCCCTGCCATCCCATAGGCCCGGCACCGAGGCCGACGCGGATACGTATTCGCCCGCGCTCAGGGTGGCTGCATATAGGGCGCGCACAGGTCGGCCCTGGACGTCGAATATGTCCACTTCTACTACTTGGGGTTCGCTTACCCGTGCCAAGGTGAATTCGATCGCTGTTTCGTCGTTGATGCCGTCGCCGTTGGGGCTAAATGCTTGTGGCACCGGGCGCACTTGACTCAATAGAGACCCCTCGACACCACTGGCAGATACCTTCCACGAGCGCGGCTGACCGCTGTCTGGATCGGGTTCAATGTTCTCCTCGGCATCCAGCGTCGCGCCTCCGTCTGGACCGGAGACTTGGGCGCGGAACTGGAAGACATTGCTCAGCAGCCGCCCGCGGAAGCGCATTTCTAGGGTCCCCGCTTGGTGCCAGGGCTCGGCCAGTACTATATCCAGCGCGGTGCTTGATGCTGTGGTTGCGGCGATTTCCATTCCAGACGGGGGGACAATTTCTTCTAGCTCGATCTGACTGGGTAGGGCAACATGCACTCGCTTTACTCCTAGATCATCAGCACTGAAATCCAACTCTAGGCGATACGTGAAAAGGGTATCGCGGCCCAGCACGGCCCGATTGGGTTCGACCCAGCCGCGGACCAGCGAAGCGGGAATCTGGTCGGTGAAATCGACGGTTAGACTGTCCAAGCGCGGGCCCGCATCTTCGACTTGAGTTTCCAGATTGACCCGGTACTGTAGGAAAGTGCGCGGTTCGGGCACCTGCAGCAGAGCCGGACTGGTGTGCACAGGCGCACTCCAATCGCTCCAAGTGCTGTCGTCGTTCGAGCTGCGGAATTGCAGCCCGAGCGCGGTGCCGTCCGGCACTTGGCCGTCCCAGCGCACAGAGGTGAAATTCTTGCGCTCGCCGGGCCGTCCTAGGTCTAGGGGCGGCGAGACAAAATTGCCCGCAGGCGCAACACCGCTGCCCAGCACCTGAATCTCGGCTACTTTGGCGCGCTGCACTGCATCGACCTCGGCGATGATCACTTGCAGGTAACGGGCAAAGACTGGAGCGAAGGCAATGGCTGTGCGCTCGGGCTGATCAATGCCGTGCAGCACGCCCACCTCGCTCCACCCAAATTGGTCGTTGCTTACTTGGACGGCGTAGCCGCGCAGAGTATTCTGGACGAACTGGTCGGCGTTTCTGCCCTGGGTCAGGACCCGCACCTCGCTGATTAGACGCCGGTTCAACAGATCCACCCGGGCAATGGCGTTCAACTCGATCGGATCTACGGTCCAGCCGGTATTGGGGCGACCGTCGAATACTTCTGGGCGGTTGGAGGGTAGCCTGAACGCTAGGTTTTCTCCCTCTACTGAACGCAGGCTCAGGCCGCCGGCTGGCTGGCCAATGTCGATGCCACCGGGAAAGCCGGCGATTACATCTGCCTGGAGCGTATCGGCCCAGCCGGATACGCCCGTTCTGTCTAGCTGGCCGCGCTGCACTTGCTGCCAAGTGTCCAGTCGGCTCACATCCTTTGTCAGCCAGCCTGTGTCTTCTTGGGGTTCGCCGCTCCAGTACCAAAAATTCTGCAACGCACCAAAGGTGCTGACCCATGACTGCTCTGCGGCGCTTACCTCCACAATTAGGCCGCTGCCGTTGCCCCAACCGCGATTGACGACGCGCACGGCCAACTCGTTTTTGCGCCGCTTGAGCTCGACTGGATACTCTTCTATGGTGGTCCAATTGTCGTCGCTGCCGATGGCTTCGCCGTTGAGGAAAACCTCGTATTCGTCTGCTGCAGTCAGGCGCAGCAGGGCAGGTCCCGCCTCGGGTGCATTGAGGGTATGCCGGTAGTACACGGTCTGCTCCCACTGGTCAACGGTCCATTCCTCTGCATGACCTGTGGTACCTACCAGCAAGGCTGCGGCCAATAGCAATGGGCGCAACTGCAGAGGCGATGATTTACCCGTCTGGTCTGTGCTCGTCCACCTCATTGTACCGGCTCCAGTCCCACGACCATGCGGATAAAGAACTGTTCGAAGTTGATATCCTCGAATTTCCGGGTGCGGTCCTTCATGCGGCGTCGGCTGATCTCGTAGCCGGCCGTAAGCGCCATATCGAAACCAGCGTATTCAAAGCGATTGACCAGCATGAAAAGCGCATCGCGGGTGTTGTAGTCTTGGTCCGCATTTTGGCCATTGCGGTAGATGCTAGGCAGCACGGATAGCCCTTGGACCCCGCCGCGCAGGAAGGTGCGTTCGGTGAATTTGAAGTCGGCCACTAGCATGGGGAAGCCGAAGACCTCGGACACCGGCTGAATGCGCCCCCCGTCGTCGGTGCGGCGGCGCAGCATGAGCTTGTAGCGCGGCGATACTTCTAGCCCGCCCAGACGCCAGCGGTAATCTGCTCGCAACACTGAAGTCCATAGCTGAATCGCATTGTCGCCGCTGTTGGCGCTGAGCTGTTGGTTGACTTCGAACTTGAGATTGGCACCGACAAAGAGGTTGCGCACCCCCCGGAAGGCGAAGTCGACGAAGGCGGTGTTGACGGCGCTGTCCCGCATTAACAATTCGTCTTCGACAAAGGTCTCAATGGTGGCACGCGGATTAAAGATGTCGAAATTGGCCACGTCGCCAAAGCGGAATACGCCGTCGGGGATATCGTCTTTCACCCGCTTTAAGAAGTCCACTGCCCGCACTTCACCCCAACTGCCGAAGCGCCGCTGGTACTCGGCTTTGGCGTACCACACATCCGCCCGCTGGCCGCCCCAGATGGCTTCCATATCGTAGCGCCCAAAGGTCAGTTCCAGCGCCCGCTGGGGCTGCAAGCGCACAAAGAGATGGTAGCCCTTGCGGTTTAGGTCGTACGGGTAGTCCGGCTTGTTGTCGTTTTCGCGCACGTCAATGACGCCATTGTTGTTCAGGTCGTCGCCGTAGTCGAAATCGTCCGGATTGACGTCGTAGAGCAAAAAGGGTTCGAAATAATCGGGTACTTGGTTGCGATTGCGGTTGGTGTCGGGGGTGCCGTCTTGGTCCTTGTCCAGACCGGGAAAAACCCCGTTCTGATCCTCGAAAGTGGGTATGAAGAAATCGTCTGGAAAAGGATCCTTGTCGTCGTTGTCGTCAACTGTGTTTAGGTCGAGGGTATTGTTCAGGCTCTCGTCGGTCGAACCCAACTCGCCGGCGAAAGGCCCGGTGCCAGCGGCCGCGTACGCCCCTAGCGTCAGGTCGGTCACCGAAAGCTGGGTGCGGTACTCGGGACTGAGGTGGAACAGCTCCCCGCCCACGGCAATTTTCGGGGTGAATTCCCGCTCGATATTGAGCAGATAGGAGTGGCCACTGCGGTCGTGGCGTTGGCCGCGGTGATCGTGGACGGGGTACTGGAGGAAGTTGAAGCTGTGCGCCCACTCGCCCTTGAAGTGGAAGCCCTTTACGTCCGTGCTCAGACCTAGGCCAGCCAAGGTGAGGCCGGTCTGGCGGCCGTAGTCAAAGCGGATCTGCTCGACATCGGCGCCGGCGGCCCCTCGTCCTTTGGAGCCGGCCAAACTCTTGTAAAAAGTTGCGCGGTTGCGCTGCGCCGGTTCATTGCGGGATTCGCGCGGGTCAACGGCGTAGATCTCCGACACGCTGACGCGATAATTGCCGCTCAGCAGCGCCTCAAAGGAGGCCGATACCACTTCCTCTTCCTCGGGCAGTGGGAACCAGAACAGGACATAGTCCTTGCCATCGGCGCGGAAAGAACCATCGGGTTCGGGTGTCTGTAGCGGATAGGTGCCCAAGCGGTGGCCCTTTAACACTTCCACGTAAGGCGGAATTGGCCGTTTGAAGAAGAAGTCCTTGTTGGGAAAGTTCGGATTAAAATCCTCGGTGTTGTGGCGCGTGACAAAAGGTTCAATGTCGTCTCGTCGCTCGCCGTTGAGTAGGATATCTACGGCGAAGACCCGGGCTCCGTTGTCGTCCAAGGGCGAGGTGTCTTCAATGCGGACCACCAAGTAATCGATTACCTGTACCCGATTGGGCAACTGACCCTTCATGCCGTTCCAGTCGGGCGGTGAGCGAGTGTCAATGCGGAAGAGATTCACATAAGAGGTACTCAGGTCGATGGTGCGCCAATTCCATTGCCAGTGGCCACCCATCAGGTACGAAGCGAAGGCCGCGGTGCTCAAGGCGCTGGCGTCCTCTCGGGAAAGTACGGGCTTGTCCATGCGCGAGGCTAGGACCGAGAAGTTGTGCCGTTCATTGGCTAGATCCCAGCGGATGCCATTGAAGGCGGCCAGATCCAGGATCAACGGCGAGAAGTGGGTGCGGATGCGGTCGCCGATGATCAGCCGCGTTTGCCAGTTATTATAGCTGTCGTCGGCCACCATCAGGCGGTTGAGAAAACCCTCGTAATTGTTCGGCTTAGCAATGGTGCTGCCGCTGAATACCTGGGCCGGATCGTCGAAGCGGCGGTTCTCCCGCAGGTGGTACACCTCGACGCCGTTTACCAGAAAGTCGCCGAACTCGTCGTACACGGGGTTAGCCGTGCGCGTGATGACATTGCGAGGCCAAGTCCGGTAGCCCTCTAAGCCGTAGTTGTCGTAGGTGAGCAGGCCGGGGCGGTAGAGCATTAGGCGGGCACCCGTAGTGTGGGGCTCGATAAGTCTGGGGTCGCCTTCGCCACGCGCCGTCGTTGCTAGGGCCGCTATAAGCGCGCCTGTTGAGATCGCTTTTAGCATGGCCTCAATTCGTCCTCACCTGTAGGAAAAATTCCGAAGTCTCTACTGTACCAGTCGTACTGGAGTGGACAAAGTCGGTAAAGGATTTGCGCAGTCCTAGATTCATGCTGATCCGGTAGCCGGTGTAGCTGCTGTTGTTTTGCAAGCCGATGATATAGTGCCAGGCATTGAAATCGTTGGAGGGTGCCACGGCATCGCGGAAGCGATGCTTCAAGAGGGGAAAGCCCTGGACGCCCGCCTTTATGGTGGTGCGTTCGGTTAAGAAAAAATCGAGCCGCACGATTGGCGCTAGGTTGGTCTCGTCGGTTAGGTCGCCCAACAGTGCTGAGTCGGAGCGATGATAGGTCCATTTGAGCATGGGAGTCAGCGTCAATTTCTGGCGCAGTTGCCAGGCGTAATCGACCCGATTTACTAGGGCCAAAGACCAGTCATTGCCCGAATTTTGTGTCTGGCCGTCGTCAAAGGTATCGGCAAAGCGGTGGTTGAGTTCGTAGCGCCAGGTATTGTTGAGCGTCAGGTGATCGACGCCGGTGTAGTTGAATTTCACATAGCTCAGATGGGCATGGCTGTTGCGATAACGCAAGGGATCGTCGCGCAAGCCGATTTCGTAGCGGCCCCGCAACAGTGGATTGGACACGTATTGATAGAGCGGGTCGGGAATATCGTCCTGTACGCGCTTGCTGCGGTGGCGCAGATTTAGGTGGATCTTGTGAAACAGGGGTCGGCTGTATTCGAGTTTGGCGTACAGGGAGCGATTGCGACCTGATCCGGCAATCTGGTCGATAGCGTGTCCGCCTAGCCGCAGCTCGAGCTGGGAAGTGGGATTGAAGGTAAAGAATACATGCTGCCCTTTGCTGTCGCGCTCGTACGGGTAGTCGGGTTTGTTGTCGTTTTCGCGTGAGTCAACTACGCCGTTGTTGTTGAAATCATCGCCGTACACGAAGTCTTCGGACTCGACGAAGTACATGAGGAAAGGCTCTTGGTAGTCGGGCAGAAGATTGTTGTTGACATTGGTGTCGAAGATGCCGTCGCCGTTGTCGTCTAGGCCGGGGAATACTCCAAAGCCGACGTCGCGCAGGGAGCCGGGAAAGAGGTTTTCTTTGACTTCAATGGCCGCCTCGGTGACGTCGTTCTGGAAGCGCAGGTCTAGGGGATCGTCGTGTTCCCAGGAATCGGGCCAGGGGTCCAAATCGTCGTTGTCATCGACCAGTTCGAATTCTTTCAGGGCGGGTATGAATTCGTCGAGATAAGTGAAAGAGGTGCGGTATTGGGGTGGGACTCGAAACAGCTCCCAGCCCACGGCGAAGTTTGCGAACAGGCGCTTGCCTTGTAGCGAATAAGCACTTACAGGCCGCTTGTGCCGTCGGCCTTCTTGGACGGGAAAGATGAGGTGCTGGGTGCTGGTATTGAGGTCGCCGCGCACTTCGAAGCCGAGCAGGTCCAGTTCGAGATTGGCACCGTAGAGTTCCAGACCCGAGGGGAAGCCGTAGTCGAACTCAACCCATCCCATGTTCGAACCGTTGCGGACGTTGCCTGCGGCCCGCACCACATTGCGCCAGTCTTCCCACACGGAGCCGACCACGCCGCTCCGGCCGACGGGGGCACCTAGGTCGATGGCGTAGTCGTTGGCTGCTAGGACCCTAAAGGAGATATGTTCGGCCTCGGGCGGCACTTCAAAGCGGAACAGCAATACGTCGTCGCCGTCGGCTTGGAGGACATTTTCGCCGTCTAGCTCCACTGTTTCGGCATTGTTAAACAGGCCGCCACGCGAACCGAAAAGGCTGCCGAAGCCAACGGTGTACGGTAGCCAAGACTGACGGCGGCGCAGATGTGGCACGTCTTCCAAACGCATACGTTCGGGAATCATGCGCCGCTCTTTGCCTAGGGCTACGAGGCCGGCGATTCGGCGCACTTCCGGCACCATCTGGCTGGGCTGGCCGTTGACGATCATTTGTACATCGTGGACTTGGGCACCAACACCATCGGCGGGCGAATCATCGCTGATGGCGAGAAAGACTTCGCTAGGCGTGACCAAGTTGGTGGGGAAAGCGCCTTTGCGGAAAGATCCCTCCCGGCGTCCCAACAAGGTGTCGGTGATATGGGTGTTGACGTACGAGGCACCAAATTGCAAGACGCTGCCGATCTGGGTTTTCCAGTGTCCGCCGAAGAGATAGGTCACAAAGTCGAGCGGTCGCGCAGAGGCGAAATTGCGCAGGGGTTCGGAAATGCGCGAGCCCAGTATGGTGAAGCGGTTGCGCTGCGAGTTGGAGTCCCAGCGGATGCCATTCATGCGGTTAATCGACAACATCATGGGCTTGAAGCGAGCCTCTACGGCCCGGCCGAGGATGACCGACGAACCCCAGTCCTGATAGGAATCACTGGCGACGACCAGATTCTGAAAAAGGTCGCGGTAGTCGTCGTCCTTGAAAATGATGCTGCCGCCAAAGGGCGAAATGGTGCGAAATTCCTGGGTGCGGTAGAGATCGGCACCGTTGAGCAGGGTGAAGCCGAAGGGGTCGTAAACGCGCGTCTCCTCGTCGAGGAAGAAGCCGCCCGCTAGGCGCCGCAGACGGATATCGCGGTAGGAAAAATGAGCGTAGTTCTCATAATCCTCGTTGGCCCACAGGGGATAGTATTCGCGGTTGAGGTACTGGCCGTGGGACTGGTCAAAAAAGCCGGTCAGCATCAGCAAAAGCAGGCAGGTTGTTTTAAAGCAGCGCATCTCAGTACACCACCGCTACGGAGCACAGGGCGGTTTTGTCGCCCTGGTCCAATTGGGCCCGCACCCGCACTAGGTACAGACCCGGCACCACCAAGGTGCCAGCGTCGTCGCGGCCGTCCCAAAAACCCGGGCTAAGCGCGGGGTCGCCTCCGGCTGGAGGGCGCACGTATTGGCCGCCGCGCAGCAAGCCGGTGTCTAGCTGGCGCACCAAGCGGCCTCCTAGGTCGAAAATGTCCACGTCTATTTCCTGCGGCACACTGATCCGAGAGAGGACGAATTCAACGATGGTATGGTCGTTGATATTGTCGCCGTTGGGGGTAAAAACGGGCGGATTGGTCCGCACTTGGTCCAGTATCGGCCCAAACGCGTCGAATGCTCGCACACTCCAGGAGTAAGGGGCACCGGTCTCGGGATCAGAGGCGTCATCCTCTTCGGCATCGAGTGAGATAGCTGACTCTGGGCTGAAAAGGCGCGTGGAAAAGGCGAACTGGTTGGTCAGCAACCGCGCCCTGAAACGCAGTTGCAACTGGCCGGACTGGTGCCAGAGATCGGCCCATACCAACTCCAGTGCGTCTCCCGAGGTAGTGGTGCGGGCGACTTCCATCCCCGAGGGAGGCACAATTTCTGTTACCTCGACCAGGCTCGGCATGTCGATACGGATGCGCTCCACGCCTAAATCGCTCTCGTCGAATTCGACGTCGAGGAGGTAGATGAATTCGGTTTCGCGTCCCACTACGCCTCTATTCGGTTCCACCCGGACGCGGGCGGCCGAGGCGGGTGTCTGCTCGGCGAAAGCAATGATCAGACTATCCAAGCGCGGACCGATGTCTTCGAAATCAGTGGAGAAATTGACTCGATACTGCAGCAAGTCCCTCGGTTCGGGTACCTGCAGATTGGCTTCTCGGGCGTTGGTTTCAGGGCTCCAGTCGCTCCAAGAGACGCCGTCGTTCGAAGTGCGGAACTGCATGCTCAGGGCGGTGCCTGCGGGCCGCTGGCCGGTCCAGCGAAAGCGGTCGTAGATCTTGCGCTGGTCGGGCAAGCCTAGATCTAGCGGTGCCGAAGTGAACGTACCCGTGGGAGCCACTCCTTGCCCAGTCACCTGAATATCGGCGACGCGGGCCCGCCGCAGTGGATCGAGTTCGGTGGCGACCACGCGCAAAAAGCGGCCGAAGATCGGCTCGAAGGCGACGGCGGTTTGCGCAAAATCGGCAATGCCGCGAATGGCACCGACTTCGCGCCACTGAAAACCGTCGTTGCTGACCTCGACGGCGTACCCTTGCAGCGTGTTGGCGGCAAAATCTTCGGCATTTTCTCCGGCCGTAAAGACCCGCACTTCGCCGAGCAGGCGCTGGATGCCGAGATCGACGCGGGCAAAGCTATTGAGTTCGTCGGGTTCGATCGTCCAGACGCTTTCGGCTTGGCCGTCAAATACCTCTGGTCGGTTTGCCGACTGACTAAGTGCCAGATTTTCGCCCTCGACTGTGCGCAAACTCAGCCCGTCGCCGCCCACATCAACGCCCCCCGGATAGCCGGCTATTACTTCTGCTCCGAGGGTGTCGTCCCAGCCGGAAAGCCCGCGGCGCTCCAGCCAACCGCGCTGCACCGTTGTCCACCCTGCTATCTCGCTCACATCTGCCGTCAGCCAGTCGGTGCCTTGCTGGGGATTGCCGCTCCAGCGCCAGACCTCCTGCAGGCCGCTGGTAGTACTCAGCCACACCTGTTCGTCGGCGACCACTTCGACGAGCAGACCGCTGCCGTTGCCCTGTCCCCAGTTTTCCACGCGCACGGCTAGATGGTTAGCACCGCCTTGTAGTTCGACCGCTAGTTCCTCCACGGTCGTCCAGTCGCCGTCGCTGCCCACCGAGTCTCCGTTGAGGAAAACCTCGTATTCATTGACCGCGGTCAGCCGCAACGCGGCCTGTGTGGCTTCAGCCGCATTGAAGGTAAGCCGGTAGTGGACGGTCTGGTCCCACTGTGCTATCTGCCACTCGGCCGCAGCCGCAGGCGAAAGCACTGCTAAAACAAAACCCACTACCAAGGGCATGACTTTCATTTTTCAGCTATTTCTCGTTGTGCTTCCGACTCGATGTCGAGGCTTACAGTGACGAGTTTGGTAACTGGATTGACTACTAGACGGTGGTATTGGACGAAGGGCTTCCAGCGCTTTGAGCCGTTTTCCCAGACTTGTTCCGGCTCTTGTTCTGGCACTGACAGGCCAATGCGCCGCAGGGCTTCCGCCGTATCAAAGGGGTCCATCTTTTTGAATGTATAGGTCACATAAGACGCGTTGTCGTGTATCAAATCCACGTAAACCCAGGTGCTATCTCCATCCGCATCTCTCCACTGTAGAGTGGTCACTTTCTCGGAGCGCACAAAGTCGAAATCCGGCTCTCCTAGGCGCTCCTTTAGGGCTGCTCCGGTTTTGTTCAATATCTGATGCACCGCAAGCAGCGGCACTTCTTCCCGGCCGCAAGCGGCGAGAAAAAAGAAAATTGCAAAGAGTATGCTGGATTTCACTATTCCACCTTGAAAGTGAAGGGATACGTCACCAAGACAGGTAGTGGCGTCAACCGGGGTGCTGTGGCCCGCGCTCCAGGACCGCTCGCCGGTCCATTCTCTCCACTCGTTGCGCCAGTCGCCGGCGTTTGCAGTGCCCCTATATCAATGGGCCGGAAAGCCCACCGCATAATTTCTTGCTGCATGCACTGGTCAACAGCTTGGCTGCCCACGCTCGAGTTGGTGGCCTTGGCCTCGGAAACGGCTCCGCCCACCTCAATGGTGAAGCGCATGGTCACAGCGCCTTCGGTGGCCTCTCCTTTGTCGAATGCTTCGACGAAGCAGCGGTTGAGACCCGACAAACGCTGCCGCACCACGGCCCGAATGGCACTCAGGCTGCGGGTGCGCTCACCGGGCAGGTTGCCCATGATCTGGCTGGGGCCATTCTCGGAAATCATCAGTGTTTCGGCGGTTTTGCCGCTGGTTGCTCCCTTTTGCACGACGAGGTTTTCCACTTTGTGCTTAAAGACAAAGCGCAGGTCCTGCTTTTCCACGGGTTTGTCAAAAGCCCCAAAACGCAAGACGAAGTCCTTGAGGGTCAGTACTACTTCCTCGGTTTCGGGATAAACCGGATCGAAGACGACGAAACCGCCGTAATTCTCGCCCTTAAATATGGGCTGGTCCTCCTCGTAGTTATAGCTGCGCACCATGCCCATGCGCAGTTCGAAGCGATAGAACTCGTTGCCGCTCTGACCCCGCTGTGAGCGGTAGTAGTTTTCGAAATTGCCATAGGGCGACGACGAAGTGATGCCGTAGGCGCGCAGGAACTGGCCCTGGTCGGTCTCCAATACGGCTGCCAATGGGTCGAGCATGACTTTGGGCTGAGTGCGGTTGAAAATGGTGACTTTGAAAACGGTGAAGCGGTTAGGCGTATAACCTAGGCGTGTATCGGTCCAGTTGCCGTAGGTATAGGGATTGGTCGAGTACTTGCCGCGCCCGGATTCGTCGGGGAAGAGGGCGTTGAGTTTGGCGTCGGTCATGTGCTCTACTTCAAGGCGCAGACCGGCTAGTTCCCAAGAAGTCGCGCCATTCTCCTGCAGACTATAGGTCCCTTCGGTTTCCGCGGATTCGATGAGCGGCAACAGTAGGGTCTCGCGCTTGACGGCTGTGGGAAAGAGAAAACAGCCTGATAGCAGGCCGCACAGCGCAATAATCCAGATCAATCGGCCGCGTCCCATCGCGCTATTATCCTCTTTACTCATTGGTTTTGCTCCGTGTAGAAATCGATCTGTTGCTGGGCAATGGAGCCTTGCTGAGTCAGGGCGAACACCACTAGGTTGACGCCCATTTGTAGCTGTGGCTCATTGCGGAATTCCTTTTCCCAAGCGCGTCCGTATTCCTTGGTCGTGAAGATCGCCACTAGTCGCTCGCCCAGAGAAATACCTTCTAAAAAGGGCACTTCGGGATGAAAGTCGCGGCTGTGCACAAGCCTTTCCTGAGTCCGCTTGGGCGGCGGCCCATCGTCGAAGTCGTAAAAGCTGTGGTATATGGGGTGATCGTTGGGGATGACCTTGAAGCGCGCATCCCGGCCTAGCGAAGCCTTAAGCATTTCCCGTAGCGAGGCTTCGGCCGGGGTGTACTCGGTGGCAGCATCCCGGCCCAACTCGCCCATGGCCTCGACCATGACAAAGCCGCCCTGCCGCAAATAGTCGCCCAGATTGGCGATCTCTTGTTGGGTGGGTTCAAAGGCTTGATCGACGGAGATGTACACGAAGGGCGCTCGGAAGATAGCGCGCGAATCGAGGAAGAGATGGTCATCTACTTCGGCCCGAATCTGGGTAAATCCATTAATCGCTTCGACCAGCTCGAAGATGGCCCGCTGGGTTGATGGTTTGAAGTCGTTGCCCCAAGCTAGGGCTAGGTAAACGAAGCCGGTAATGTTCTGTTTGTCGGCCGGGTCCTGGACCACCAATCCCTTATAGCGGCCGATATCCAGCGCTTCCAAGTCGAGGAATTCTTCCTGCATGCTGATGCGCTTCTCCGGCTCTTTAGGGCTTTTGATGGCGACGCGCTGCACCTCGGGCTGGACCACTTCCAAACCTAGATCAGCGCCGCTCGCAACGCCGAAGCGGAAGGTCTTGATCTTGCCGACTAGGTCGGGAAGGCGAATCTGGGGTTTGCGGGTGATTTGCGGCTTGGCCGCCCGCACCTGACGGGTCATTTGCCGTTTGGGGATTTGCTGTTTCTCAAACTCAAAGGCTTTGGTCAGGCGCGGCTTGCGCACCACTAGGTGCATCAGTGGGGGTTTGGGCGCTTTTTTTTCTTCTTCCCTAGTAGCTAGGTAGATTACGGGTATGGCCAACAAAACAATAGCCACCGCTAGCGCCCGGTAGAGCACTCCGCGCTGTCGGCGCAGCAATTCCTCCAAACGGAGTGCGTCCGTCGGCGTGGCGAAGCGTTTGGCATCGATTTGAGCGGCCATAGTAATCCTATAAGCGGTTGGCTTCGATCCACTCTTTGTGCATGCGGGCAAAGCGATGGGCTTCGGCCTGTTCGTCGGCTAGGCGATCGAGAACCTGATCGTAAGCCTGCACCGCGTCCTTCCACTGCCCCAAAGATTCGTAGCAGACCCCCATGTTGCTCAGCGCTCCGATCTCGCTCTCGGTGCCGGGATAGTCGCGCGCGATTTCTGCAAAGCCGGCTGCCGCTCGGCGGAACTGGGCCGGGTCTTGCTCTTCAAGGGCTTGGGCAAAGATCTCCTCGACTTCGGCGTAGCGCAGGTAGGCCACTACTTCGAGCAGGTCATCTATTAATTCGGGAACCTTTTGCGCTACCGGACTGCTGGGAAAGCGGCGGAGGATTTCTTGGTAGGCCTGCAGGGCGTTGTCGTATTCCTTCTCGTTGTAGTAAAAGTCGCCGATGGTGAACTGGGCATTGGCCGCCAGAGCGCTTTCTGGGTAGTCGGAAACCACGCTTTGGAAGGCGGCGATGGCTTGGGACGCCCGTTCCATATTGAGATGGGACCAGGCCAGATTGTAGAGGGCATCGTCGGCCAGGTCCGATCGCGGGTGCATTTCGAGCAATTGCTGGTAATGCTTCTGCGCCGTCTCAAATTGGCCCAAGTTGTAATGGGCCTCTCCGGCCCTGAATAGTGCGTCGGGTGCCAGTTCACTTTGGGGATAGGCGCTGGCTAGGTCGGCAAAGGCAACCGCGGCCTGCTCGAACTGAGTCAAGTTGAAATGGGCATATCCCAGATAGTAGAGGGCGTAGGGGCGGTTGCGATGACTAGGCGTTTTCTGCAGATAGGTTTCGAGCACTTGCACGGTTCCCGCGAGATCTTCCCGCTCGAATAGGGTTTGTCCCACAGCAAAGCGCATATCGGCCGAATAATAGGAATCTGGGTAGTGGGACAGTGCCTTTTGGTAGGTGTTGATTAGCGCTTGGGCGTCGCCCCGTGAGCCGTGGGCGTCGCCCATAAGGAAGTAGGCTTTCTCTTGGAGGGAATAGGGTTGCTCACCGCGCACAGCGGGCAAGTCCAAGGAGAGAATCCGCTGGCATAGGGCCTCGACCTGATCGAATTCTTCTAGGTTGTAGTGAAGTTCGGCCAGCACCACTAGGTGTTCGGCGCGTTCGACGGAATCAGTTGCTGCCGCTACTAGGGCTTGGTAGTCCTCGATGGCTTCTTCCTGATGACCTAATTCGAGATGGGCTAGACCAAGCATGCGCTGGGCCGCCCTTGCCAACTCTTCGTTGTCGCTGTGCAGCAGCATCTTCAGGTCGGCTGTTGCCTCCTCGTAGCGTTTTAGTTTGAGCAGGCTTACGCCGCGGCCGTAGAGGGCCCCTAGGCGCACCTCCTCGTCGTCGGCTAGTTCGATGGTGCGTCCCAATGCCTCCACCGCGGCGACAAATGCCTCCGTTTCGATCTGGGTGCGCCCTTTCATGTAGTGGAGACGGGCCTGTTCGTTTTTATCTGTACTGGTCTCCAAGCCCGCCTCCAGCGCCTCTAACGCCCCCGAGAAATCGCCCGCCGCAGCCAGCAGGTTGCTCGCTTCGAGCATGGCCTTGGGAAACAAATTTGAAGTGCGGTCAAGCTGTCGGAATAGCTCTACTGCCTTACCGGGCTGGCCCAAATCTCGGTAGCACAGAGCTAGTTCGAAACGGGCCCCGTGGCGCTGTGGGGCCTCGGGGTATTTTTGCAGAATGGATTCGTAAGCGGCGATGGCCTGCTTGAAGTTTTCTTGCTGGTAGTGGATGCGGCCCAGTTGGAAAAGAGCGCTGCGCACGTAGTCTGGGTCTTGGTCGGCGGCGACGATCTCTTGGTAGAGCTCCAGTGCCTGGGCCGTGTGCTCAGCACTGCCTAAGGAACCGAGCATCTGGTTGCACAGGGCGATATTAAACGGGGTAGCCGCTAGGACTAGTTCGCTGCTGGGGTAGTCGGCGGCAATGCGTTCGTAAGCGGCGGTCGCCTGTGCGTAGGTCAAGCGTGCATCGTCGTCAGCCGCGGCTTCGCGCTGGAGTTCGGCCCGCTCGTAATGGGCCCGTCCAATTTTGTAAAGGGCCCAAGGCGGTGCCAGACCAGCGGCTTTGGCTACATCCCCGTACGCATCTAGGTAGAGTTGGTATTCGGCGATGGCGCGCTGATAGTTGCCAATGCCGTAGTAGTGCTCGGCCAGCAGGGATTGCATGCTGGCCTGAAAAATGCGGTTGCGGCTACCGTCGATGGCCTCGCGGTAGGTGCGCACTGCTGCTTGGTCATCGCCGCCTTGGGTGTACATATCGGCTAGGCGGATGTAGGCTTCGGCCACCAGCTTTTGTTCCTGGGCGAAGGCGGTTATAACCTTGCTATAGGCGGCAGCGGCAGCGACAAAATCCCCGCTTTGGGCGCGACAATCGCCTACTTTGATCTGGGCTTTGGCCGCCAATTCTAGCGCGGTCTCGTCTACTAGGCCGGCTATTTTCTCGCGCCGCATCTTCAGCAGGTCGCGCTCGCTGAGGTGGTCGATGTCTTGGCGGGTTACTACCTCCTGATACCAGGAAGTGGCCTGATCGTAGTGCTGCTGCAGAAAGTAGGCTTCGCCGATTTGGAAAAGCGCCCGGTCCGCACGGTACCCCTTGGGAGCGTGCTGCACCAATTCCTCAAAGGTGGTGATGCTTTCCCCGTACTGGCCCAATTCAAAATGGGCCCAGCCGATATTGTAGAGGGCGTTGTCGAGGTATTGGCTGTCGGGATATTTCTGCAGAAAAGCTCGGCCTTCTTCTATGGTGCGCTGGTAATCGCCGCTTTCATAAAGGCAGTTGACTAGCCGGTTGCGGGCCAGTTCCCGCATCTGCGGGGAGGTAGTCTGAACTTCGGTTTTGCGGAAGTAGTCGGCTGCTTCTACAAAGTCGGTCGCGGTCTGTTCGGCGAGTTGGCGCTGGCGTTCGGAGTTGCGTTCATAGGCGGCGCGGCGCTGGGATTCTTGGGCGCGCTTGAAGTAGCTATTGCCCGTCTGGTAGAGGGCGATTTCCTTGATTGGGGCCGTAACCTCGCCGACCGCGACCTCAATCTCCGCGGTGTAGAGCAGCGGGCTTTCAATGGCATTGATGCGCTCGTAGGTCGCGATGGCTTGCTCGTAGTCCTCGGCGGCGTAGAATTTCTGCGCCTGCTTGAAAGAAGCTTGTATTTCGTCCGGGGTCGGTACGAAGTACGAGCCTACTACTAGCCCCAGCAAAGTGCCTACGATGAGCAGAGGTGTCATAGTACCTATCACGAGAAAGAGCACGCCAGTACACCAGATTCTGCGGATTAGCCCAAACGGTAAGAAAAGGTAAATGCGGTTGCAAGTATTTGTCCATGCGGTTTGAAGCGGGCTTTTTACGCTGGCAGTAGAGAAACGGGCATATGTTTCTTTGGCATGTTGCTAGTGGTAAAGTATATTACGGCCCTGCGCGTCCTGTTCGAGGCCAACGAGCCGCACAAAACTCATTGCGGGAGGCATTCGTTATGGAAACTCTGTTAGCTGGCGGCATCCTGATGATTCCCTTGGGATTGTGCGCCGTTCTCTCACTAGCATTTATCTTGGAAAGGATCTGGGTGCTCAGTCGCATTCCCGACGAGCAGGCCGCCCAACAGACTCTCGAAGAGGCGGAAAGAGCCTTAGTGGATCGAGGGCAAGAAGCTGCCGCCCAGTACTGCTCCGACCACAAAGGCCCTCTGGGTTTTATTTTTGCCTCTTTGCTCAAGCGCTTTGACACCCTCATGCTCGAACGCCGCGAATTCCGTCCGACCAACGAGCGCCTAGCCCGTCTGGCCGGACAGGCCGGTGCCGGCGACCTCTCTCGCTTTCTACTTGAGCAAAAGGAACTTTCCGACCTCAAGGACGAGCTCGTGCTGGAGACGGACGAAGCCGGCAAAGTCTATCTGAGTCGCTACTTGGTAGTGCTCAATACCATTGGCAATATCTCGCCGTTGCTGGGCCTGTTTGGCACCATCCTCGGCATGATCACCTCCTTCAACGCTATTGCCGTTGCTGGCACGGGTGATCCCAAGGTGGTGGCCAGCGGCATTTCGCAGGCCCTAGTCACCACGGCCACGGGGCTGGCGATCGCCATCCCCACTATCGTGGCCTACCGCTCGCTGGCCCGGCGCGCCGAACACCATCGCAGCCGTCTCGAAGTCTATGGGCTGGCTTTCGTCAACACCTTGCTGATGGTCGGCCAAGATCAATTGGACGGGGAGGCAGCAGGCTAATGGCCTTGGTGCTTAGCCGCAAACGGGAAAGCCTGACCAAGGACGAAGGTCCAGATCTGACGCCGCTGATCGACTGCGTTTTTCTGCTGCTCATTTTCTTCATGGTCACCACCGTCTTTATCCACTCTAAGGGACTAGACGTGGATCTCCCAGCCCAGAGCGAGACGACGGAACAGCAGGAGAAGAAAGACATCAATATCCTCATCGACGCCCAAGGCCGCATCCAGATCGGCGGCGAGGATGTGATGCCAGAGGCTATAGTCGAACGGATCAAGCGGGCCATGAAAGAGGCCAACAACGATAATATCATCATACAGGGGCACGTCGATGTTGCTCAGGAGTACGTGGTCTTGGTGGTAGATGCGGCTAAAGCGGCCGATGTCGCGGGTATAGCTTTTGCCAAAGAGGAGGCTCCCTAATGATGATGCAGCGGACCTCCATATTGGAAGACTTAGAGGATGAAAACCTCAATCTGACGCCGCTGATCGACTGCGTTTTTCTGCTGCTCATTTTCTTCATGGTCACCACGGTTTTCAAGCAGCCCTACAGTTTGCAGGTGGAGTTGCCCCAGGCCCGTCAGGCTACCATCGTCGAAGAGAAGAAATTGGTGGCTTCCATCGACAGGTCGGGTGCCCTGGAACTCAACCGCCAGCTAGTGAGTATGGCAAAACTTCCGACCGTGCTCGCCCGCGAGAAAGAGACGACCCGCAGTTTGACGTTGATTATTCGCACGGACAAGAAGACCCGGCACGGTCTTGTGCTCGAGGTCATGGAGATTGCCAAGCGGCTCGACGTCGATAAGGTCGTTTTGGCCACCGAAGAGGAGAAGGAAATCTGAGCAGCTTCTGAAGCGACCGCCAGGAAACTCCCATGCGCTATTTCATCGCCATTCTCTGTCTGATCCTGACTGCCTCCGCCGCTCCCGCCGAGGATGCGCTGCCGCACCACACCATCCTCCGCGCTGCCGGGCCTATCGCCGTGGACGGCCACCTCGACGAGCCTTCCTGGGAGGCTGCCCAAGTCATTGATCAATTCGTCTTTCCTTGGTGGACTGAAGGAGCCAAGGATCGCACCGAGGCCCGCTTGTTGTGGGATGACGTCCATCTGTACGTCGCCTTCACTGCGCACGATCCGCACATTTCGGCCACCTTGACCGAGCGCGACAGCCCGGTGTCGCGCGACGATTGCGTCGAAGTGTTCATCGCTCCAGACACTAGCCAAGTCACCAGCTATTTCAATTTTGAATTCAACGCCTTGGGCACGATTCTGGACCGCTCGCCGCACGACGAGCGGTCGTCGTCATGGAACGGCGAGGGAGTGCAGGTGGCCATCGACATTCAAGGTACACTCAACCAAGAGACGGATCAGGATACGCTCTGGACTGCTGAGATCGCCCTTCCCTTTGCAGTCTTCGCTCCATACGCCCCTAGCTTGCCACCGACCGCTGGCGATATGTGGCGTCTCAACCTGTACCGCACAGGTGGCGCGGTCAATCTGCAGTACATCACTTGGTCCAATACCCTGACGCCCAAGCCGCAATTCCACGCGCCCGAGCGCTTTGGGGTGGTGCATTTCGACAGCCGGCCGGTATTGAGTCTGCAAGACGAGGCCGAGTAGGAAGACGCGGCTAGCCGTGTCTTCATCAAATCGGGATTCCCGACGAACTACTGCTACAGTTATCTACCGCGTTCTACTGCTATTTGCGCTGTTCGCGTCCTGCGAATCCACAGATGCGCCGCTCGTCCTCTACGAGACCTCGCATGGACTGGTGGCGCTGAAGACAGCGCGGGTCGATTTTGCGGAAGAGGGCGAAGAGGCGGTTGCGGCGCAGGCGCACTTTGACGCGGGTGAAGACCACCTCAGCGCGGGTCGCTGCGGTGCTGCGGCTGAGAGCTATTTGCAGGCCGCGGCGCGGCGACCGTCTCCGGCAGTCTGGCTCAATGCGGGGGTCGCGCTGTTGTGCGATGGCGAGTATGAAAAGGCCGAGGAGACGCTAGCAAAGGGACTGGAATCTTCCAAGGCGGCTGGACGAAAAGATGTTCGAGCCGCTTTGCTGGGCAATCTGGGCCAAGCTCATCAGCTCCTAGGGCGTCTCGACTCAGCGCTGGTGTCCTACCAAGACGCGTTGGTGCTGCACCGGCAGAACGGCTTTGCCGCTGGCGAGGCCCAAGCGCTGGGCGATTTAGGTGCGGCCTATTTCATGCAGGGCGACCCAGAGCAGGCGCTTGGCTTCCTAAAACAAGCGCGGGATAGGCACCGGCGGGTCGGCGACCGCCTTGGACTGGCGCGAGATCTCGACCGCCTCGGTACGGTTTACTTCGTCCGGGGTGCGGCGGATTCGGCGCGGTTGGCCTTTGCGGAGGCGCTGGAACTCTACCGAGACGAGGAGTATCTGCGCGGCCAAGCTGGCGGTCTGACGAATATCGGCAACATCCACCTAGACGAGGGCCGGCTCGATTCGGCGCACTTTTACTTTTCCGCAGGACTGGCCGTCCTCGAGCACCTAGCCGACGACGCGGCCCGCGCAATCCAGCTAGCGCGGATTGGACAAATCTACCAGCAGCAGGACGATCTAGAGGCCGCGTTGGTCGCCTATCGCGAGGCGCTTTCTATACTTCGGGCGCAAGAAAAGGTGGATGGCCAAGCCGAGACGCGCGACCGCATGGCGCGCATTTTTTTTCAGCAGGGCCGTTTGGATTCGGCACTGTCCGCGTACCAGTCAGCGCTTGAGCTCTACCGGCGTTACGACAGCCACCCGGGCAAGCGGGCGCAGGCATTGGACCACATCGGTGATGTGCATCTGTACCAGGGTCGTTTGGATTCGGCGCTGTCTGCCTTTGAGGCTGCGCTGGAGATCTACGTTGCCCACGGCCATCCGCGTGGTCAGGCCGTCCAGTCGAGCAAGATCGGTCAAGTGCTGCAAAAGCAGGGACGGCTAGATGAGGCGATAAAAGCGCATCACGCGGCACTATCCCTGTACCGCGAATTCGATCTCTATGCCGAGGGGGCGACCCAACTCGACTACATCGGCCATATCTACTTCCGCCAGGGCAAGATCGACGAGGCGCTTGCCTCCTTTGAGAACGCCCTACACGTCTTTACGCAAGCTGGCAATCGCCAAGGCGAGGCCGCGCAACTGAGCAATATCGGCAACATCTACTTTGAGCAGGGCCGCTTGGCCGAGGCGCTCAAGGCATTTGGCGACGCCCTGCACGTTTTTCAGTTGATTGGGCACCGACAGGGGGAGGCGCAGAGCTTGGGCAATATCGGGTTGGTGTACCGCAAGAAGGGTGAGCAGGTGCAAGCGCTAGAGGCGCTGCAACAGGCGCGTGCTACGTATGTTGAGATTGGGGTGCGGAGTGAGGGGCGGCGGACAGTAGAAGAGGCGATTTCGGCAATCGAGGGGCGTTAGGAACTAATGGGAAGAGGAAGAAAGGGAGAGGCGGTTGAGGCGGATAGGGATCGGTGCCTCGTCCCCCTCCCGGATGTGGAGGATCTGGTCCATGGCGAGGTTGGAGAAGCGCTGCTTTTGGCCCGTTGTCGGCCAGGTAACTTCCACAAAAAGAAGCGTATCGGCGCGGCCTAAACCGATCTCTTGTTGCAGGCTCGACGAGCCGAAGCTGCCGCCTGAACCGACGGTGGCGTAGATGTCGCGGACGAGGCCCTTTGCGCGGATGCGTGCTTGGATGCGGGCACCCAAGGCGTCTCTGTTGGACTGGACGCCTTCGAGGCGGAGGGTGAGCCAGCGATGGCCGTGGCCGGGATTTTCAAAGAGGACATTCTGGTAGAAGTCGCCGTCATAAGCTCCACCGAGGACGATGTAGATGTCTTGGTCGCCGTCGTTGTCGAGGTCGGCGAAGGAGATCCCGTGGCCTTTTTGGATGTGGCCGAAGCCGCCGGAGAAGGTCGCCTCCTCAAAGTACTGCCCGCCAGCGTTGCGCATCATGCGGTTGGGGAGCAATGAGCGCAGGTCGGGGTTGCCGGTGCCGATATAGCAGTCGAGGAAGCCGTCGTTGTCGAGGTCGCCGTAATTGGCTCCCATCGCTAGGATGATCCCGTCCATGCTGACCTGTGCCGTTATATCGGCGAAGGTGCCATCGCCCCGGTTTTGGTAGAAGCGGGGCCTTGCTGCGGACGAGGGCTGACCTAGATAGACCGCGGCGATGTCGTCGGGGTTTTCGCTGTGGTAGCCGGCGGCGAAGAGATCGAGGTCGCCGTCGTTGTCGTAGTCCCAAAACCAAGTGGGAAACGATCCCTGCGGCTCGGCGACGCCAGCCTCCGAGGTCGCGTCGGCAAACGGTTCCCGTGGACCTTGGTTGCGGTAGAGGACGTTGTCTTGGCCGAGGCGGGAGAGATAGAGGTCGGGATCTCCGTCGTCGTCGTAGTCGCCCCAAGTCACGCCTTTGACAAAGCCGATGTTGTCTATGCTCAACTCGGGAGCGACATCGGCGAAGGTGCCGTCGCCTTGGTTCTGGTAGAGTTGGCAGGGGTGCCGCTCCCAAGCGTCGGATTCGTTGCCGACGTAGAGGTCGAGGTCGCCGTCGTTGTCGTAGTCGCTCCAGGCCGCTGAGTGGGTGGGATGAAAGGCGAGGAGGCCGGCCGCTTCGGTCGCGTCGGTGAAGGTGCCGCCGCTGTTGCGCAGCAGGGAGTTGGGGTGGTGGCCCAAGTCGGCGAGCCAAGCCCCGCGTAACACGAGGATATCGCGGTTGCCGTCGTTGTCGTAGTCGGCTTGGCAGATGTTGAGGCCGCCGACTTGGCCGGTGAGGCCAGCTTGCTCGGTGCGCTCGGCAAAGGTGCCGTCGCCTTGGTTGCGGAAGTAGCGAAGCTGGTCGTCTAGGCCCCAAGAAGAGGCGACGACGTCGAGATAGCCGTCGTTGTCGAAGTCATCGACGATGCTACCGCCGGACAGGGCGACTACATCCAAGCCTAAGCCCGGTGCTCGGTCCTCAAAACGCCCGATAGTGGAGGAGTCGGCGAAGCAATCCGGGGAGATGAGCCACTCGGGCGGGACGGCGTGGGGGTACTGGCCGAGGGTCATGTAGGCGATGTTGAGCAGCCAGCGGGCGCTCAGGTCATCTGGATCTTCGCGTAGGACCGCTGTGTACTGTTCTATGACGGCCTGTGAACCTTCTTGCAGGGTGTGGATTCCCTCGCCTTGGATGGGCAGCAGACAGGAGGCGATGGTGTGGTTGAGCAGACAGTTTTCCTGCTCGCCGAGGCGTAAGTAGGCGATGCCTAGCCGGTCGCGGATGCGCGTGCGGAGGCTGGGGGGCAGGTCTTGCTCTTGCAGGAAGTGCAGTTCGGCGATGGACTCGCGCGTCTGGCCGGCGCGCAGAAGCTGGATGGCCAATTCGAAGCGCAGCGATTGTTTGCGATTGTGATTTTGCGCTTTGGCTAGTTGCTCGCGCAGGTAGGCGGCGCTGGCGGCGTTCATGTTCAGGGTGTTGAGGTTGATGGGGACTTGGGCGCGTACTTCGCTGGCGAGCTGCCGCAGGCGAGCTGCCATGCGCTCGGAAGCGGATTGTTGGGCTTGGGAAGCCGCTGAGCAGAGCGCGAGGAGGATGGAGACGATTAGGATCATAAAGGCGCCTTCAAGAATAATACATTGACAACATAAGCGTCCTTTGTTATTACTAACAACTTAATCTAATGCGCTTCAAAGAGTGCTCCGAAGTGCATAGGCACGAGAATTTTATTTTATCGAATCAACCCCCATTCTAACGAGAGGGAGATAAGTCATGAGGAAACTATTGACGCTGAGTGTGGCCGTATCGCTTTTGGGCCTGAGCTCGCCTTCTTCGGCGCATGTGCCCGAGGGGCTGATCTTGGGCGTCTGGCAGTGGCCCACGTCGCATCTGCCGGTGATGGACGGCGATATTTCCGAGTGGGACGTAGTGCCCGACAACTTGTGGCTCACGCCGTTCAGCGAATTCAACGGTGAGCTCCTGCACGTAGTAGTGGCCGGCGAGGTTGGGGCCGAGGTCAATACCGCGGATTTGAACTTCCGCTGGACCTCGGGCTGGAACGACGAGCTGGACCGCCTCTACTTCGTCTATGACCGCTTCGACGATCTGTGGGATCGCGATGCCGGCGGCATAGGTGGCGCTGGCGGCGACGACAGCTTTGAGATCAATCTCGATGCCAATCACGGCGGCGATGTCTCGTGGTTTGGTGCTGACGATTTCGACACCGAAGAAGAAGTGCTGCGCAACCGGGGTCGTCTCAACCAGATGAGCCACTACCGCTGGCCGCCGATGGAGCCGATTGGCTGGAACTGGCTTTGGGCCTCAAGCGCTACTTGGCACGACGTCGAGCCTTATTCGTGTTGCCCCAACTCCTTCAATCTCAACGGCGCACACGCCACTGAGGCGACCTTCCAAGTTGAGTGGTGGACCGTTGGGTGGGACGACTTCGATCACGCGTCGCCTGAAAACAGCGTCCAGCACGACTTTGGCGAAAACGACATCATCGGTCTGGGCATCTCGATCATTGACAACGATGTAGGCACCGACAACGACACCGACCGCCGTTTCGCCGCTTGGCGCATGGGCGGCGCGCGCTGCGGCAACGGCGATGGCAAGTGCATCACCGACTTCATCTTGCTACCGGCGCAGATGGAGCTTTTGCCGACCGCGGTCGAGAACGATAGCTGGGGCCACATCAAGGCTTCGTACATGCAGTAGCTGGCCCGGTAGTTTGCGGGTTTGACTTAGGGAGGTGGATCGACTGTGATCTGCCTCCCTTGTTTTTTGGATCCGCAGATGGACGCAGATGGACGCAGAATAGAAGAAACCGTTCAAGCCATTCGAGATTGTTAGATGACGCGGAGAAAAATTCTCGCCCTGTTAGCGTTTTTCGCTGGCATTAGCACTGTGTATGCTCTCGCCGAGCGGCAGGCACAGAGAATGCAGGTGACAGAGGCAGAGCTGAGTATCGACTGGGATGCAGTGGTTGACGACCCAGAGGAGCGGCTCGAGATCTCTTGGATGAGCATCCCGCGCTTTCCCACTGCGCGCGAGGGCACTTGGATCGAAAAGCGGCTCGAAGCGCGATTCAACGTCGATTTCAAGCCGCTGTTTACCAGTCATTTTGCCTATATGCGACGCCGGCCGCTGGTCTTTGCCGGTGGCAATGTGCCCGATTTGTTCTACGCCGGCGATCCGGTCGTGGTGCAAAAGGACGCCCACCACGGCTATGCGCTGCCCATTCCCTATGAGGTCATCCAAAAATACGCGCCCAACTACGTGCGCTACCTCAACGAGTACGCACCCTCGGCGTGGCTCTACGCCTACTGGAAGGGGGCCAATTACGGCATCCCCACTTGGGGCAGTAGCTTGGGCTATCCCGTGCCGGGGATCTGGAGGATGGACTGGCTGCGCAACGTCGGCATCGACAAGGTGCCGGAGAACCTCGACGAGATGTACACGGCGCTGTGGAAATTTCGCCACGAGGACCCGGATGGCAATGGGATACAGGACACTTACGGCATGTGTCCCAATGCACAGGCTTGGTTCAATGTCTTTGGCGCGGTCTTTGGGGCCTACGGGATCGTGCCGCATGGCTGGATGCTGCGCGATGGCGAGGTCGTGTGGGGCGGGACTCGGCCCGAGGCCAAAGAGATTTTGGGCCTTTTACGCAAGTGGTACGTCGATGGGCTGATTGACCCCGACTTTGCGATCGGCCAAATCAAGAGCAGCCCAATACCCTACCAGAAATTCGTCAGCGGCAAGACGGGATACCTCTTCAGCCACGGCGGCTATAGCAGCTTTGACCAGTACAACAAGGCATCGTTGGTGTCGGTCATTGCCGAGTTGCAGCCGGGTGCCGAGGTGGTGGTCGGGCCGTTTCCGGCTGGCCCAGAAGGCATCCGTGGGGCGCGGGTGTGGAGCACGGCCGCCCATGTTTTTGTCTTTGGCAAGCAGGTGGCGGCAGAGCCTGAGAAGGTCGTGCGGATGCTCAAAATTTTCGAGGCGCTAGCGGTTGAGGAAAAGCTCTTTGTGGAGGTGCGGATGGGGCAGCGGGGCGTGCATTGGGAGTTCGACGCTGAGCGCGGCCTGTACTATCTGCCGCCCTACGACGACCGCAACGTTGCCAGCAAGCATCTTATCGTGTTGAACGTCGATGGCCCGGGTGGATTTTTCGCACCCTGCGGGGTCCGGCCCGCCATTGCCGACAAGTACCTGCCAACGGCCATGCTGCAACACCGCGAGCGCTATCAGCGCACCGAGTGGGCGCAGGCTGGCCTGTTCGGCAAGCCGGACGTGGTGCCTTCGTCGATCAAGCACTTGCGCGATCTGCGCAATTTGCAGATGACGGTTTACGCCGAGATCGTGCGCGGCGAGCGCGACCTCGACTATTTTGACGATTTCGTGGCCGAATGGACGGAACGGGGTGGGGCAGAG
Organism: Candidatus Latescibacterota bacterium; assembly: GCA_965116675.1. Classification (GTDB taxonomy): domain Bacteria; phylum Latescibacterota; class UBA2968; order UBA8231; family UBA8231. The sequence continues at coordinate 1,941,647 of OZ220721.1, read as the reverse complement.
ATGACCCAAGAGGCGCGGGAAATCTACAAGGTGCGCGAGGAGATTTACCGGAAGGTAGGGGTGGTGCAGAGATTTACCGGAAGGTAGGAGTGGTGTAGTAGGGGCGTCCTAGACCATGTGGCCGTGTTGCCCTCGCATGTAGAAGGTGCCGTCCGGACTCATGCCGGGGAATCTCCACGCGCCGGAGTTGATGGGCCAAGGCAGGACATCGGCGCGGTCGGCCCACTCGCGGTAGTGCTGTTCCATTTCCTTAACCCTATCTTTTTCTCGCTCCGCTAGGTCGTTGAGTTCGGTGCGATCTTCGTCCATGTTGTAGAGTTCCCAACCGCCTTGGCCGCTAGTTTCGCAAACCAGTTTCCACGGCCCGATGCGGATGGCGGCATTGCCTTCGTGCTCCCAGTACATAGGCTTTTCGCGTGACCACTCGCGGCCTTCGAGGAGAGCGAGGAAGCTCTCGCCTTCGAGGGGGGTAATGGCGTGACCGTCGTATTCGGTGGGATAGGAAGCGCCGGCCGCGTCGATGAGGGTGGCGGTGATGTCGATGATTTGGGCCGGGGCGTGCGCGAGGTCGGGTTGTTTGATGGTGGCTGGCCAGCGGACGATGCAAGGGGTGGCGATGCCGCCTTCGTGGACCCAGCGCTTGTAGCGGCGGAAAGGGGTGGTGCTGACATTGGCCCAGGGCACGTCGTAGCTCATGTACGTGTCCTCGGCTCCGGGCATCAAACCGGGGATGTTGCCCATTTGCACGGGCCGCCCGTCGTGGGTGGTGAGGCCCTGTAAAAAGACCCAGTCGATGCGGTTGCCGTCCTCGCATAAGAATTCAGCGCAGCCGCCGTTGTCCGAGAGGAAAATGACTATGGTGTTGTCTTCCACGTCGAGTTCGCGCAGTTTGGCGAGGATGCGACCGATGCCTTGGTCCATGTGATCGACTTGAGCTGCGTACACGGCCATGCGCCGGTCTTCCCAATCTGGGTCGGCTGCTTCATGCCAGGGGGGTGCGTCCTCGTCGCGGGGCGATATGTCCCAGTGGGAGTTGACGATTTCCATGTCTTTGAGCGCTTCGTGGCGGGCAGTGCGCGCGGCGTCCCAGCCGCCTTTGCGGTACTGGCCCTGATAGCGGGCGATGTCTTCCTCAAAGGCGTGGAGCGGCCAGTGTGGTGCCGTATATGCGACGTACATGAAAAAGGGTTGGTCGGCGCTGTCGGCGATGAAGTCAACGGCGTGATCGGAGATAGCGTCGGTGAGGTAGAAGTCGGTGGGATTGGCGGCGATAGGTTCGCCGTCGAGGGTGCAGGTGCGCCCGCCAAAGTAGCCGCTGTTTCTACCGAGGCCAAAGAGGCGGTCAAAGCCGTGCTGCATCTCGGGAGGGATGTCGGCGCTGTTGGGCCTTTTGCCGCAGTGCCACTTGCCCGACATTAGGGTGCGATAGCCGCGCTCCTTGAGCACTTGGGCGATGGTGATGGCTGAGTGGCGCAGATAGCCGCCGTAACCAGGAGCGTTGGGGATGCCGCCAGCCATGTGGCCGATGCCGGCTTGGTGTGGATAGAGACCGGTCAGCAAGGCCGCGCGCGAGGGACAGCAGCGGGCGAAATTGTACATCTGCGAGAAGCGCAGGCCCTCGGCCGCGAGGCCGTCTAGGTTGGGGGTGCGGATTTCGGAGCCGTAGCAGCCGAGGTCGGAATAGCCCATGTCATCGGCGAGAATGAGGACGATGTTGGGACGCTGGGAAGCGGTGGTCATGGAGGGACTCCTTCTGGGTCAAATAAGGTCATCCACCGTTACCTGCAACGCCTTGGCGAGAGCGGTCAACGTCTTGGCCGAGCCGGTGCGTTTGCCGGTTTCGATCTGGGAGAGATAGACCGCATTGATATCGGCGGCAGTAGCCAATTCGTTCTGGGTCAGGCCCCGGTAGTTGCGATACACACTGATTGGATTTTGTCCGGCCAAAAGTTGATCGACCACTTCAATGGGAAAGGATTCGCCGTTGTCCGCGATGGCGCGGTCGTAATGTTCTTCATCGCTCAATATCGCCTCCGCGTCCTCGCTTGTGAGGCGTTCATAATCGCGCCAAGGGATCACGACAAAGGCGGGATGTCCGGTGTCGTCGAGAATAACTTGTGGCTTGTTCATGGGGTGCTCCCGCTTATAGGTATAGCTATCAGCTTTATTGATGTAAAGCTATTTGTTTTATCGGAAATCTTACTCTGAGAAAGGCGTGACTTATGAAGGAGATGTTTTATGGCTACAGTTGACACTATAACGCATGGATTGACTGCAGAAGAGCGCGAAAAGTATGCAAAAGATGGGTTTTTTATTCGCTTAGATGCCTTCGACACTTATGAGATTGATGCGCTGCGCTACAGAATCGAAGACCTCGTAGGACTCATTGAGACCTCTGACGTGTTGACAGAGAAAGAGAAGCAAGCAATTCTAAAACGCAATGCCGGAACCGATGCGACTTCTGGACCCACATCGTTAAACGGTATAACGCGACTTCACAGGTTCAGTGCATTGGTGCGATCCCACATTCGCGATCCAAGGCGGCTGGATGCGGTCGCAGAGATTGTGGGGCGAGATCTGTTCTGTCCAAACGATCTGTATTTTTTCAAACCTCCGGGCACCGGGCGGCCGATTGCGTGGCATCAGGACTCGTGGTATTTCCGCAATATCTATGTCAGTAGCGTGGGCGACGCCATAGACCAATCGACGATTGGAACTTGGCTGGCACTGGATGATGCAGACGAAGAAAACGGATGCTTGTGGGTGATCCCCGGCAGTCATTGCTTGGGCGTGATAGATCACAGTCAGGTCGAGAGCGATGATTATTTATTGCAAAAAAGAGTGACCGTGTCCGACGAGATGGAAGAACGGGCAATGCCAGTAGAAGTGCCGAAGGGCGCACTGGTGTTTTTCAACAATGCACTATTGCACCGCAGCACACCCAACAGATCAGATCGGTTTCGGCGGGCTTATATCGTGCATTACATGAAAGCGACAATCCAGCATACCGAGAACAGACCAAGGATTCCCGAAGGCACGGAGCACTGGGGCACTCCTGAGATGTACATCTGTGGACAGCAATTGCCCGGATGCGTACAAACGACGCTCGAGAAAGACAGCATGGACTGGGACTGCGCATTGGAACGGACATTGACAGAAGACGATATTCGGATTTCGGAGCCGTAGCAGCCGAGGTCGGAATAGCCCAATGTCGTCGGCGAGGATGAGGACGACTAGAGAGCCAACGAGGTACCAAATGAATGTACTGCACATCTTATCCGATCAGCACCAAGCGGCTTGCATGGGCTGCGGGGGCCACGCACAGGCGCTGACGCCCAACATGGATCGGCTGGCCAGCGAGGGCATGCGCTTTTCAGCGGCGTACACCCAGAATCCGATATGCACGCCTAGCCGCATGAGCATGTACACGGGACAGTACTGCCACAACCACGGTTTCTTTGGTTTGGGTGGGCCGCGGCCGGAGGGGATGCAGAGTTTTCTCGGCCATTTTAAGCGGCACGGGTACAAGACGGCGGTGATCGGCAAGACGCACGTGCCTAACCAGCCGCGCGACTGGCTATTGGATCACGTTGACTACTGGATGTCGGGCACCTCGACGCCGGTGCCGGACGCCGGTGGTCTGTCGCCGTATCAAACGTTTTTGGCCGGTGCCGGTCTGTTGGAGCAAAACGACAATTTCCGCATCACTGGTTACCCAGCCCCCCACCCTGTTGGCCTGCCCCAGAACCAGTTCCGCGCCCGGCCGTCGGAACTGCCGCTGGAGTACAATGTCGAGACGTGGTGCGTGGATCGGGCGATTGAATTTATGGAGGGGTGCGAGGGAGATTCCTTTTGTATGCAGGTCTCGTTGCCGCGACCGCACGCGCCCTATACGCCGGATCAGAAGTTTTGGGATATGTACGCAGACGACATTGCGTTGCCGGAGACTTATTACCAAGATCCATCGGGACGCCCGCCACATTTCCGCGATATGCACGTCCGGTTTCAGCGGGCTTGGGAGGGGGAGGAATGGTCGCCGGAGGAGGGGGCGCGCAATATCTGGCGCGGCTATCTGGGCTGTGTGACGCAGGTTGACTACTGTATTGGCCGTCTTTTGGACTACCTTGACGAACGCGGCTTGGCCGAAGATACGATCGTCGTCTATAACTCCGACCACGGCGCGTACAGCACTGCTTTTGGCATTCAGGAAAAGGCCCCTGGGATATGTTCGGAGGCGGTGTGTCGGGTGCCGATGCTCTGGCGGGTGCCGGGCGTTGCGGCCGTGGGCAGGGTTTGCGACGCGCTAGTGGAAAATGTCGATTTGGCCCCGACGTTTATGAACCTTTGCGGGTTGCCGGCGATGGAGGGCATGGACGGGGTGGATCTCAGCGAGCTTTTGCGGGGTGGAACCGATCCCGTGCATGAGGTGGCGGTCACTGAGCATCGGCACAGCAAGGCGCTGCGCTGGGACAAGTGGCGTTATGTACACTATCAGCCGGAGGATTTCGGGGGCGACTGCGGCGAGCTCTACGACTTGGAGGCCGATCCGCACGAGGCCCGCAATTTGTACGGCGAGCAGGCGTACCAAGAGATCGTCGAGCAGTGCGAGAAACTACTATGCCACTGGCTGATCTCGACGCGGCAGTATCGCACGGCGTTTTCAGTAGGGGCGTGGAATGAGGCTAATTACGCCTGAGAGGTTCTCGTCGATGAAATTCAATAACCATTCGTCCCGTTTTTCCTCTTTCTCCATCGGTCTCGATATGGATGTGAAGTTGCGGGGCTTGCGCAGTGGCTTCTGGCGTTGCTTTGGATTGTCGGTAGGCTTCCTGATCGGGTTGGTGCTGCTCGATCCATTTAGACCGACGGCCGAGCAAGCTCCCCGTCCTCCAGCCATCAAGCTTGTCCAGACACCTGTCGTGGCCGAGCAAGCTCCTGTCCTTGAACAAGAGCCTTCTTCTCAATCGATGGCATCTGAACCACCGCCGAGTCCGGTCAGTGTCGGCTCGCCTAGTGCCGGTACTCATACCCAAAGCGTTGAACAGTCGGAACTACCTGTAGCAGGCAGTCTATCTTTCCTTCCTCGTGTTCCTCCTAGTGCGGTACGTACAGAGACGGGTTTAGCTCCGAGCCTATCAGCTATCGAAAATCCAGCCGACCTAACCCATAGATATGAGACGCCGGTAGATTTCTCCTTGGAGATGCCGGATGTACACAGTATAGAGCCCGGCCAACATCAGCCTAGCGTCGCCGCCCAACAGGAGATCAAGAGTGTTGTCAAGCTAGCCAGTGTCTGTTCAAGCAGTGATTTAGGTTGGGAGCCAGCCGGTTTTGAAAATAATCGGACGGTCGATGCGTTGGCGGATGCACTCAATGAATACACGAGCCTACGAGTGGAAGTTGGCGATCAACTCACGTTTGGCGATGATCGCATCCTCGAACTCTCCTTAATTGCCAAGCCGATATACCGCAATCTAAGCGAGGAAGAATTGCAAAATGTAGTTCGATACCTCATGGAAGGGGGGTTCCTTTTGGGAGGGGTGCGCCAAGAGGTTATCTTTCGTGGCTTAGAACATCACGGTGGCTTGGTGCAGGGGGAAGATTTCTGGTCTGAGGTATTGCCAGACGACCATCCCGTCTATCGTGCCTTTTTTAAGCTAGAAGGAGGTTTGCGGTCCCGGACCTTGCTTGACATAAATCCCTCTGGAGGACCACCCCGTGCGACTGCAGTTAATGGCCTAGTAGGTTACTTTATTCAGGGTCGGATGTTCGGCATAGATCCTATTGAAAGTCAGGCTTGGCGGCGAGGGAATGACTTTGAGTTGATGCTCGCTACCAATATAGTGGTCTATGCGTTGACCCAAGAAGGTTCCATCGCCCAACTCACGACGAGGTAAGAGAGGAATTGAACTGCGCTATGTACGAACAATTAGAGATACACTACGAAGGGCAGACGGAGTTCGTCGCCACGGAACAGCAGGTCAAGCCGTTGCGGCTATTAGTTACTTGTCCGGCAGGCTTGGAAGCTGGTGCCGATGTGCGGGTTTCGATCAGCACGTTCCATTCCTATTCCCGCAAGTGGACGCTTGTAGATCCTTTTGTCGAAGGCGGCGAGGGTGTGGTGGTGCTGGGGCATGGATTGGCGCGCGACTGGACCGATATGACGCGGGGCGGCGATGGGCCGGCCGGCGGCGGATTGGTGGGAAGGCCGCTCAACGAGCTCTACTTGTGTACCATCCAAGTTACCAAGTCGCTGAGTGCGGGAGCGCGGCTGGTCTTTCCCTTGGGCGTGGTGCCGTCGCCGCACGCGGATATAAGTGGTGCCCTGCAAGTGCGGGTACGGCGACCTGAAGCAGAGGTTTTTGAGAAGGTGGGAGATCCCATTCCTCTGAGCAATGTCCCTGGTCCCTTGACGCGGCTGGAAGGACGAGTCTCTGCTACGGCGAATGCGCAGGGGAAGCGCAGGGTCGTAGTCTATGCGACGGACGATCATCTCAATCCAATACCTAGCTACCGGGGGACGGTGGCTGTGCAGGGCGACGGCGCGGTCGCCGGGCTGCCTGATGAGGTAGAAGTTGGTGCCGATGGAAGGGGCGTAATTGAAGGCATTGAAGTGCAGGCCGACGGTCCAGTCCGCATCACCGTGCGCGATGTAGAGCGCGGTTTAGAAGCACAGAGCGGTCCGACGCAGGCGGCCGGCGAGCGCGGCCACTACTTTGGCGGCATCCACTTCCACACGCGGCTTTCAGTGGATGGCGACCGGGAGCCGCGCGCGGCTTACGCCTATGCTCGCGACTTTCTCAATCTCGACGTGATCGCGATGACCGACCACGCGCCAATTGGCCCCGGATGGGCCGAGTGCTTGGCGGTCAATGAGGAGTTTTACGAGCCGGGCCGCTTTGTGACGATCCCCGCGTGGGAAAGCTCCAATGCGTACGGGCACGCCAACCTCTATCTGCGTACGCCAGAGGTCGATGGCGGTACTTGGCACTGGAAACCAGAGCTTTGCCCTTCGGAAGTGACTTGGGACGAGGACGTGGTCATGGTGCCGCACCATCCCAACTGCGGACAGCCCATCGAGTACGGCAAGCACCGCGAGGTCATGGGCAAGACGTTTTACTGGTCGCAATACCACTGGGAGTTTCCCAACAAGCGGGCTAGGTTGGTGGAAATCGTCCAAGGCCGGGGCAATTTTGAAGCCGACGCGCTCGACGAGTACTGGGGTATTCGCCTAGGAGAGTTGGGAGCTTCGGTACAGGACGCTTTTGCCCAAGGCTGGCGCTTGGGATTTGTGGCCGGGACCGACAACCATCAGGGGCACCCGACGCAAAATCCGGGCGGCTACGTAGGCATGACCTGTTTCCGGGCGACGGAATTGACCCGCGAGGCCGTGTGGCAGGCGATGGACGAGCGCTGGACCTACGCGACTTCGGGCGTGCCGATTGTCTGCGACTATGCGGTCAACGGCGTGCGCTCGGGCGCGGAGGGCGCACTAGCGGCAGGCGAGCAGGTGCATTTTTCCGCCAGCCTGCACGGGACTGCGCCGATTGAGCGGGTGGAGATCATTGCAAATGGGAAATGCGTCTGGCAGGACGCGCCCAACGCTTGGGACGTGGAAATCGACGGGACCGAATTGCCAGCGCCAGAGGGCGCGTGGGCCTATTACTATCTACGGCTGCGGCAGCAGGACGGGCACCGGGCGTGGCTGAGTCCAGTGTGGTTGGATCGGGGATGAACGGAACGAGACGGGCCGATGTAGAGCGTGGGATGCGCGTTGCCATCGTGCAGAAGCAGGACCAGCGCACGGGGCGGCTGACCGAGGGCGTGGTGCGGGACATTCTGACCAAGTCGGCGACGCATCCGCACGGGATTAAGGTGCGCTTGGAGACCGGCGAAATCGGCAGAGTCAAGCAGGTGGGCGGTTAGAAGTAGTAGAACGAATAGACCAAAGACGAGCCGCCCACGCCGACGCAGGCTCCCATGATAAACCCCAGAAAGAGCGGCCGCACTTTCCTGTATAGAATGACCCCTCCGTAGCTGATCAGGATCGACTTAACAAGCCAGGCGAGGAATATCCCAAACCAATCGCCGCGCACGGTATTGGTCAGGGCCACGGCCAGCCCCACCGGGTGCAGCGGCCAGCCAGCTAGGCGGTGCTGGGCAAAGGAAAGCAGTCCGGCGAGTCCAGCGCCGATGCCAGTGAACAAGGTGGTCAGGTGTTGGGGTGGGTGCGGGTTGTTGACCGTTTTGGCGACCCAGCCCCACTTGCTCAGCGGCGAGTTGATGTAGTACCAGCGGAAGCCGTGCATCATACCGTGCTGATAGCCCAGCCATATATAGACCACGATGGTGGTGATTGCGCTGACGACGAGGGCGGAGGCGAGAAAGAACAGCAGCTTGCGGGCGCTGATCTTTTCCTTGACCTCCTCGCAAACCTTGAAGGCGTGGGCCATGGTGCCCATGAAGAACAATTGCACGTCCGCGGCCCAGACCATGTTGAGCCCCATAGCGGTGAGACCCTTATCGCCGAAATAGGCCGTGCCGAAGATGTTGGTAAAAAGCGGCGGAATGGAATGAGGTGCGCGCAGCCGTCCCAAGCCGGTTTGCACCAGCAAGCGCGCCGTGCCCAAGAAGACCAACAGTGCGACCAGCAAAAAGGCCAAGCTCCAGCCGAGGGAAAGGCCGGTAGCGTGGAGGAAGTACGCCATATAGACCAAGCCGACGGCTCCCATCAGCGCCGAGGTGCGCGGCGAGGGTAGGTGTGTGTTCGGACCTCTTGCGCCGCTGGCAATAGCGCGCCACTGGTCTTTGAGGAAGTCGCGCGACATCCACAGCGACGAGAGGATCAGGAAGATGAGCGCCCCCATCTGCTGGTGCGACATCAGCACCGAGACTTGCTGGTGAGGCTGGGCGGGGAGGTTGACGACAACGCCGAGAAAGCCCAACAGGCCGTGTTCGAGATAGATGAGGATGTGAAAGAGCCAGACGCTCAAGAGCACATTGAGGTTGAGCAGGTAACTCAAGCCGACGACGAGGAAGTTGACGTTGATTCCATAGGAGATGCCGATGCGGCGCAAAAAGATGCGCGTGGAGGGGATGCCGAAGTTATTGATGGTCTCAAAGTCGAACACTTGGTCGAGCATGTTGACGGTTGGGATGATCGCGGCGATGAAAAAACCAATCCAGAACAGCGGATTCCTAAAAAGGCTTTTGGCTGGGTTTTCCACGCTTTCGACCATCGCCGTCGGCACTACGGCCAAGGGATAGACCAAGCGCTCGCCGCTGGCCCATTGGTGGTGCAGCAGGGCGATGAGCGCGAAGCTGACCAAGAAGAAGGCGACCATGAACAGGCCCCAGAAGACAGAAGGGCCGAGCCAAGCGTCCCATGGCAGCGGCGCACCTTCCGGGGCACCCTCGAAGAGGTTGCGGATCATCTCGAGGTCGCGCGGGGCGGCCCAGTCGGGGATGTGGTCCCAGAGGAGTTCGCGCCAGTTGTTTTCCGGGGTGGCGTAGTAGAAGACGCCGGCGAGTAGGGGGATAAAATAGCCGCCAAAGCCCATAGTCGGCATGACCGTGGCCACCATCAGTGCGGCGTAGATGAGGGCAAAAGTCGAAGTTGGCAGCCGCAGGAAGGGCCGAATTAGCGCGAGCAGGAGCGCGGTAAGCGCGACCCAGAACAGGGCGAAGATGACGCCGACAGTGTTGAAGTGGTCGGCATAGCCGGAGTAGCGGTCGAGCAGGATGTAGCTGCGCACCCCGATGAAGTTGTGGCCGACGCACAGCGCCATGGCCAGCGTCCATTCGAGGGCAGAGCGCATCACTTGCTTCCCTTGCGCCCGGCCTCCCAGTCGTCGTCGAGCATTTTGAGCAGTGCGTCAATGTCGCGGTTGCCGGCTTGGATTTCCTGCATGATGCGGGCCAAGGTGAGGACGAAGCCGGTGGGGGGGTAGTCCTCAATCGAGATGAAGTAGCCGGGCGTCCAGCCCCAGTGGTCGAGGTTGGTGCTCATGCGCCCGAAGAGGCGCTGGGTCGGTCCCCAAGTGCTTTTGGGGCCATCGACGCCTTCTATTTGGGTGGCATTGAGCAGCATGCCTTCGGCGTTGAGATACGCTTGATAGACCTCTGGGTAGTAGTAGGCGTTGAGCACGGCGAGGGCTTTGTCGTAGTAGGGGCCTTGGGCGCTGGAAGTCATGGACCAGCCGCGCTGTTGGTTGGAGGTGTTGATGAAGAGGGGCTGGTGGCCGGTCATGGAGGGAATGGGCCAGTACTCGATTTCAAAATTGACCTGTAGCGGCTCGACGTCGCCGCTCATCCAGCAGCCCATCATCCAAGTGGCGGCGTGCTCGTTGAAGAAGTCGCGTTGCTCCTCGTTGTACCCGTCGCTCAGCGAGCCTTTCTCGACGAAGTTGTCGAGCAGCGCGATCATGTTTGCCATGATGGGGCGCATTAGCGGGTCGGTGGCGAAGGTGATTTCGCCGCGGTCGCGGCGCACCGTCCAGGAAGGCTCGTCGGCGGGTCGGGTTGGATCGTAAAGGTTGGTTTGGATCGCGTAGGAGAGGGGCACCCCAGCCGACCACTCGCGGCCCCCATAGACGAGGGGCTTGTACCCAGCGGCTTTTATCTTGTGCAAGGCCGCGATAAAGGCGTCCCAAGTTTGCGGCGGCTCGGTGATGCCGGCTTCGGCCCAGATGCGCTTGTTGATGGCGATGCCGGTGATCTGGCGACCGACTTGGGCTGTGTAGTACTGGCCGTTGTGCAACGGCGGCAAGTTTTGGCCCACCCGGTCGTAGAGTTCGCGGGGAATGGGGAGCAAGTGGTTGCCATTGGCTAGGAATTTGGTGTAATCGAGGGTCATTACCACGTGGGGTAAGTCGCCGGTGGCGATGGCGCGGCGGTAGTACGCGCCGGCGTCCTCATTGCCCAAGTCGATCAGCTCCAGCGTCCAGCCGGGGTTCTGGCGCTCAAAGGTGGCCTTCCAGATGTCCCAGTGGACCTGGAAGCCGGGTCGGCCGCCGATATTGCGGGTGACGCGCACGACGCTGGCGTCTTCCTCGCTGGAGCAAGCCCCGAAGGCGAGGAGAGCGGCGAGGGCAAGGGTTGCGAATTTAGCAAGGGGCATGGAGTGAAATCCTCAGCGAATGGAACCAGCAGTCAGTCCTTTGACGAAGCGGCGCTGCATGGCAAGATAGAGTATAGTAACGGGCAGCGACAAGACCACGACGCCGGCGAAGATGTAGTTCCAGTTCTTGACGTACTTGTCCGAGAGAAAGCGCCAGAGTTGCACGAAGGCTAGTTCGCCCTTGTTGGTGCCCATGAGGATGAAGGCGTGGGGGAAGTCGTTCCAGGTAAAAAGGCCCCAAAAGATGATGATCGTCACCGTGCAAGGAGTCAGCAGTGGGAAGATCACGCGCCAGAAGGTGCCAAAGGGCGTGCAGCCGTCGATCAGCGCCGCTTCTTCGAGGTCGCGGGGGATGGAGCGCATGAAGCCGCTGTAGATGAACAGGCACAGGGGCAGGCCGTAGGACACGTAGTGCAGCCAAAGGGCAAAGTACGTATAGCCGATGCCGAGGTAGTTGAATTGGCGCAAGAGCGGCAACATGAGGATCTGGAACGGCACGGTGATCCCGGCGAGGAAGAAGATGCTCCAGAAATGGCCCGTCCGCATGCGGCGGCGCGTAAGGGAGTACGCAGCCATGGAGGCGACGACGATGAGCGTAGTGATGACGGCAACGCACATTAGCAGACTGTTGAACATCGGCGCGGCTAGCTTGATGCCGGTGAAGATGTAGTGGTAGTTTTCGAGGGTCGGTGCCTCGGGGAGTGCTACGGGTGAGCGGACTATTTCCGGCAGGGTCTTGAACGAGTTGAGCAGCGCCAAAAAACAGGGCGACACGTAAAGCAGCCCTAAGAGCAGCATGCCGATCTCGAAGAGGGGCAGGCGGCGTCTCATAGGTCAGTCTCGCGGCGCTGGAAAAAGGCGACTTGCAGGGCGGCGACCAAGACTAGGAAGGCAAAGACGACAAAGGCAATGGCCGAAGCATAGCCCTGGCGGTCGTTTTCCGTGCCGAGCCAGTAGATGTAGTAGCCAGCGGTAAAGGTGCGGTAGCCGGGGCCGCCTTGGGTGGTGACCAAGATCTGCGGGAAGAGGTTGATGCCGGTGATCAGGGCGATGACTGAGTTGGTCTTAATCATCGGCATGAGCACTGGGATTTGGACGCGGTAGAAGGTGGCTAAAGGACCGGCTCCGTCAATTTGCGCGGCCTCGTAGAGTTCGTTGGGGATGGTTTGCAGCCCGGCGAGGAAGATGGTGGTGTAGAAGCCGAGGCCGTGCCAGAGGACCAAGGCGAGGATGAAGTAGGGTACCAGCGCCGGATCGCCCATCCAATCTTGGGCCAGCGCGTCGAACCCAAAGGCGCGCAGCAGGGTGTTTATGGCGCCAGTGCGGTAGTTGGCCAGATATTGGAAGAGTAGGGCGCTGACGAGGATACTGAGGATAAAGGGGTAGAAAAATAGGCCGCGCACTAGGCCGCGCATGACTTTCATGCGGTCTAGGAGCACGGCTAAAACTAGCGACAGCGAGGTGTAGCCGATGACGATCATGGCCGTCTCAAAGAGCGTGAAGCGCAAAGCGGCGAAGAAGCGGTCGTCGTCGAGCAACTCGCGGAAATTGTCCAAGCCGATAAAGCGGGGGTCTTTGGTCCAGCCAGACCAGTCGGTCAGGCCGTAGGCAAACCCGAGCAGAGTTGGCAAGGCGAAAAAGGCTAGGTAGAGGAGTACGGCTGGGCCGCAGAGTAGAACTGAGGCAGTGGATTTTTCGATGGAAGCGCGCTGCATGGCGCAGGGTGTAGTAAACAAAGGGGCCTAGGATGTCAAGCGCTGCTTGGTCAATGAGGATACTATGAGCGAAGTACTGACGCAGTACCGCAGGCACAAGGGGCTGTTGCTATTGGTCGCACCAGGGCTGGCCTTTTTCCTCGTCTTCAATTACCTGCCCATGTTCGGGCTGGTGCTCGCCTTTAAGGAGTTTCGCCTGAGCGCCGGGATCTTGGGCAGCGAGTGGAGCGGGTTGGAGAATTTCTCTCGCCTCTTCGGCGGGGCCGACTTTCCCAATGCCCTGCGCAACACGGTCACCATCAGCTTATTGCGCTTGCTGTTCGGCTTTTTTGCGCCGATCGCGCTGGCGCTAATGCTCAATGAGATCCGCGTCTCCTGGTACAAGCGCACCGTGCAGACGGTGACCTATATCCCTTACTTTCTCTCGTGGGTGATCTTGGGCGGCATCTTTCTGATGATTTTCTCGCAGAGCGGACCGGCCAACCAGATCACCCAACTCTTCGGCGTCTCCCCCATTGAGTTCCTCACCAACGATTTCTGGTTTATCGTCGTGGTCATCGCCACGGGGATCTGGCAGGCGGCTGGCTATGGGGCGGTGATTTACTTGGCGGCACTGGCTGGGATTTCTCCCGATCTGTACGAAGCGGCTGTCGTTGATGGGGCCGGACGCTGGAAGCAGACCTTGCACATCACCATCCCGGGACTGGTGCCGACGATTATCACGCTTTTCATCCTCAACCTCGGCCACGTGCTCAACGCGGGTTTCGACCAGATTTACAACATGTACAATCCCATGGTGTACGACGCGGCCGACATCATCGACACCTACGTTCTGCGGCGGATCGTGCTGATGGACTTTGGACTGGCTACGGGTGCCGGGCTTTTCAAGTCCGTGGTCGGCTTGTTGATGGTGGTACTGGCTAACTCGCTAGCCCGGCGGCTCAGCGGAGGGGAGCAGGGCATATGGTAAGCCGCACGCGAGGCGAGAAGATCTTCAACGTCTTTAACCTGACGGTGTTGGGCTTGGTCGGGCTGATGGCGCTCTATCCGTTCGTGTACACTATTTCGATGTCGTTGAGCAGCGCCGCTGAGGCTATGCGCGCCAGCCTGCACCTCTACCCAAAGGACATTTCGCTGACCTCGTACCGCATGGTGCTGTCTAACCCTGAGATCGTTACGGGGTTCACCAACTCGATTTTGCGCACGGTGTTGGGTACGGCGCTGACGCTCTTTTTTACTTGCCTGACGGCCTACCCGCTGGCGCGGCGCGAAATGCCGCACCGCAGCCCGCTGCTGTTCTTGGTGCTTTTTACCATGCTCTTTAGCGGCGGTATTGTGCCCAATTATCTGCTGGTCAAAAACCTAGGTCTGATTGACTCAATATGGGCGCTGGTGCTGCCGCAGATGCTGATCGCCTTCAACATCATCGTGGTCAAGAATTTCTTTCAGGCCATTCCCGAAAGCCTTGCCGAGTCGGCCAAGATCGACGGGGCCAGCGAGTTCAATATCCTCTTTAGGATATACGTGCCTCTCTCCAAGCCGGTGCTGGCGACGATTGGGCTGTGGACGGCAGTGGCGCACTGGAACCACTGGTTCGACGCCATGCTCTATATCGCGTCGGACGAGAATCAGGTCTTGCAGACCTTTTTGCAGCGGATCGTCATCGAAAACAGCATCGAATTGATCGAACAGGGCTTGGTCGATCCGAACATCACCGAGTTCACGCCCGAGACGATTAAGGCGGCGACCGTGGTCGTTACCATCCTGCCGATGCTGTTGGTCTATCCGTTCGTGCAGAAGTACTTCGTGCGCGGGATCATGCTGGGGAGCGTCAAGGAATAAATACAGTGGTCGGTGATCGGTAGGGGCGACCGGCCGGTCGCCCCTACGTGGGTGTCCAAGATGCCATCAGACCCTAACCACTATCCTCACATCTGGAAGCCGCCAGCGACCACCAGCGATACGCCGGTGAGGTACTCGGCTTCTTCTGAAGCGAGAAAGGCTACGGTGCGGGCTACGTCCTCGGGCGTGCCGATGCGGCCTAGGGGCGTTTGCTCCTCAAGGTCGTGGACCAAGGCGGCGGTAGTGTCGGCGTCTGGCTCGTCGCGCTGGGCGAGGCCCGCGGCGATGTAGTGGGTGCGCTCGGTGAAGGTGTTGCCCGGGCAGACGGCGTTGACGTTGATTCGGTGGGGGGCAAGCTCGCCAGCGAGGGATTGGGTAAAGCCGATGATGGCGAATTTGGACGTGCAGTACGCGGCGTAGCGCGGGATCCCTTGGCGTCCGGCCGTAGAGGCCATGTTGATGATTTTGCCGCCGTCGCCGCGATCGATTAGGTGCCGGGCCACAGCGCGCGAGCAGAGGAAGGTGCCCTTGACGTTGACAGTTTGCACTTGATCCCAGGCGGCTTCGCTTAGATCGACGACTGGAACGCGGTCTGGCCCGGGGCGCGAGCCAGCGTTGTTGACCAGCAGGTCGATGCGACCAAAGCGGGCGAGCGCGTCTTGTACCATGGTCTCGACTTGGTCGGCGTCGGATACGTCGGCTTCCACTGCAAGGGCCTGCTGGCCGACGGCTTCGATTTCGGCGACGAGGGCGGGCAGACCGCCCCAACCAGAGTCGCTATAGGGCTGGGTGTGCAAGTCATTAACTACGAGGTCGCAGCCTTCGCGCGCTAGGCGCTGGCAGATGGCGCGGCCAATGCCGTGTTCGCCGCCCGCGCCAGTGACGAAGGCGACTTTGCCGTTGAGATTGTACATGAGGTTCTCCGCATGATTAATGAGTTGAGTGGCAGGATTATGACGGCGGTGTGTAGATCTCACATTCTTGTTGCTATAGAAATTAGAAGTGTCGGTTACGCCAACTGCTCGAACAGCGCAAATTTAGATGCTTTTTTGTCAAAAGTAAGAACACCATCACAATTTGAAAATTTTGCTGAATGTGCAATTAACAAATCTGCAAGATCTATTTTGTTTGTCTGAGCAGACGAGAGAGTTCTTTGCAGAGCAGACTGAGCCTCAAATATCAAAATGGGCATAAGGAGAAGTTTCTGCAGAGATCCGCGGATTTCCTCTCGTGGGATTTCATATACAGATTCGAGGACCCAGATGGTTTCAAGCACGACGAGCAAAGGAACAAAAAAGGGGTCGTTTCTACTTTCTGCTCTTTTAAAAAGTCTGTACACAATTTCTGCTTGTTTTTTATCATCTCGTACAAGAAAGCGAACAAGCACATTTGTGTCTAATGCTTTCACTTAAAGCGCACCTTCATTTTTTGCCTAATTCCAGACTTCATTTGCTGAACCGAAACAGGCTTTCTGTCAGATTTATACAACTCCCCAAAAATTTCATCTACTTTTACTGTTTTGGTCATAGGCTTTAGAAGTGCTTCACCATTTTCTGTAAGCATAAAATCGACTTTATCGCCTTCGCGGAGTTGCAGAGCATCGCGGACGGTTTTGGGAATTGTGACTTGCCCCTTGCTTGTTAGCGTTGCTATTGCCATACTGAGCTCCTTTATTAAATGTTTGTTTTGAGGGTTTATTTCTTACTTGAAAGTAAGGAAAATAACGCCTGAACGCAAACTCCGCTAAGATGGAGATTAGCTGGCAGACTTTCCAACCACAATTCCCGGTCCGTAATCCGCCATCGCGGTCACGATGTACTCGTTGAGCAAGTGTTCCTCGTGCGCAAGGCCGAACGTCCAGATGCGGCGATACATCTCCTCGACGACTGGCTGGTATTGCGGATCAGGTGCGAGGTTTTGCATCTGTCCGGGATCGCTCTCCAAATTGTATAGCTCGTCGTAGTCGAATCCATTGTAAACGAATCGCCACTTGTCAGTGACGGCGGAACGTTGGATGCCATAGGTCTCGTTCCCATTCGTCTGGAAGAAGAGCGCATCGCGCCAGTCGGCCGGTGTTTCGCCTTTGAGCAACGGCATCAGACTGGTACCAGCAAACTCCACAGTGCTCTCCACTGTGCCCATCTCAAGTAATGTCGGCGCGAAGTCACAGAGCGACACGAACTCGTCGCGCACCACGCCTTGCTGCCCGCCAGGGATCTTTGCAATCGCTGGCACGTGGTAGCAGCTTAGAAACGACGGCAGGCCCTTACACCACAGGCCGTGGTCGCCCAAGTAGTCGCCGTGGTCGGAAAGGTAGAGAATGATCGTGTCTTCGTACTCGCCGCGCTCTTTGAGCTTGTCGATTAGCCGCCCAAAGAGCCAGTCCTCATAGGTGCAGAACGCCAAGTAGTGCTTGATCGCGTCCTGATGTTCCTCTCGCGTCAACTGAGCAAAGCGGTCGCGGGTGCGGCGGTAGAGGGCCGGTTTGTCGTCCATCGAATCGTCGAATGTATCCGGTAGTGGGAATTCCACGCCTTCATACAGATTGAGGAAACGCTTGGGTGCGATATATGGATCGTGCGGACCGAGGGTACCAACATACAGGCACCACGGCTCGTTCCCGTCTAGCGCATCCATTTTTGCCAGCGCGGCATCGACCACTGTGCGGTCGCCGAATGGGTTGTTTTCTTCCCCATCGCGGAAGTACTGCGCTAGGAAGGGATGGCTGTTGTCGCCATAGTGGATGTACGGACGCATCCCCGTGCGCCTGATCTCGCCGGGAGTACGCTCGTTGCCGCCGTGGTCCCCGATATATCGTTGTAAATTGCGTAATTCGCGTTCACGGGCTGCAGTGTCCTGCTCGTCGCGACTCAACCGTCTGCCGTGGGGGCCCCTTATCGGCGCGACATGTTCCCAGCCATAGTCGTGCGGCTGTTGATAGTTACTGACATGCCATTTGCCCGCAAAGAGCATGCGATAACCCGCTTCCCGCATGTCCACGCTCCAAGGACGGATGTGGTCTTTCAAGCCTCGGGTGATGGCATTGGCGACGTTCACGTTGTGCCAGACGCCGTGCTGGGTCGGCATCAGGCCGGTCATGAATGACGCGCGTGACGGGCAGCAGTGCGGTGACGGGCAGAAGGCACGACTGAGGGTGACGCTCTCCTCGCGGAACTCGTCAAGTACGGGTGTCTTTGCCTTGTACACGTTGTTAGGTAGCACGGAGCACGCCCGTTGCTGGTCGGTCATGAAGATCAGTATGTTCGGCTTGGTCATTAAACGTCCCAACCTTCTATCAAAATGTGGTTCGCGGTTTCATCCTACTGGTCGCCGTTATGCTGGATCAACTCAAAAACCGCGTGAGATAGCCCTCCGCTGCTCCCGGCGAGATTGACCGCTCTACGGATTTTAAGGTATATTGCGAATCATGTGTGATCATCAGCCTAGAGACAATCGCTGGCCCTTTGTTGTTACCGATTTCTTGGCGAACGTGCGAGACAGTGGCCTCCCTTGGCACCGCTGTCTGGCGACCACCGCGGCCAACATCTGGCGCAGACTGCGCACGGGACAACTCTGCTGCGGCAATCGCGGCGATCCTGGCTGCTGAAAAAGCTAACCCTCGCTGGCGTGTCCGGCGACCTTTTGCAAAGCCTTTAGAGTTAAACCTGTATCATCCCTTAGATAACGACAAGGAGCGCTAAATGGACAAGGTGCGAATCGGTATTATTGGCCTCGGCGGCATGGGCAGCAGCCACGCCACCTATCTTTCTCAAGGCCAAATCGCCGGTGCGGAGCTCGCGGCCGTAGCCGACGTCGATCCGGCCCGGCTCGCGGGCGTGCAGGAAAAATATGGAGAGAGCGTGCAAGCGTTTGCCGGGGCCGACGCCCTGTTTGCAGCCCAATGCGTGGACGCTGTGATCGTAGCTACCCCCCACTACTTCCATCCCCCGCTGGTGATCCAAGCGCTCGAAAACGGCCTGCACGCGATGAGCGAGAAGCCGGCTGGAGTCTATACGCGCCAAGTCCGCGAGATGAACGAGGCCGCAGCCAAAAGTGACCGGGTCTTTGGCATGATGTTCAACCAGCGCGCGCGCGGCGAGCACCAAAAGCTGAAGTCACTCGTCGAATCCGGCGAGCTAGGGCCGATTCAGCGCACGATTTACATCATCAACAACTGGTTCCGCGCCCAGAGCTACTACGATTCGGGCGGCTGGCGAGCGACTTGGGCTGGCGAGGGCGGCGGCGTGTTAGCCAACCAGTGTCCGCACAACCTCGACCTGTGGCAGTGGATCTGCGGGATGCCGCAGCGGGTGCGGGCCTTTTGCCGCTTTGGACAATACCACGATATTGAGGTCGAAGATGACGTAACGGCCTACGTCGAATACGAGAATGGAGCTACGGGCATTTTTATCACCTCTACGGGCGAGGCTCCGGGGACCAATCGGTTGGAGATTTCAGCGGACCGCGGCAAGGTGGTGTTGGAAGGTGGCAAAATCACCTTTTGGCGCACGACGGAGTCGGCGAGCAAATTTCTTGAAGAGTGGCCGCATGGGTTCGGCAGCCCGGAGGTCTGGAAGTGCGAGATCCCGGGCGGCGGCGGCGAGGAGCACAAGGGGATTACCCAGAACTGGGTGCAAGCCATCCGCACGGGGTCGCCGCTGTTGGCTGCGGGGACCGAGGGGATCAATGGCGTGGAGTTGTCCAATGCGATGTTGCTTTCGACGTGGACGGATGATTGGGTACATATTCCGGTGGATGAGGATTTGTACTACGAGGAGTTGCAAAAGCGGGTGGCTACTTCCAAGGTGAAGGAGGAAAGCGGAAAGGTGATGGACGTGCAAGGGACGTTTTAATACCAAGAGAGCGGCAGGAAGTTGTACTCGCCGATAGCTCGAATTTTGGAAGGAGGGAACCGTGAAACTTGCGTTGATGTCAGGAAATCTGCTGTCGTCGGCAGAGATGCGGTCCGAGGGATTCGAGGCGGTGCAGATGTTTTTCGGCGGGGGAGCGGACGGGGATGCGCGGGACCCGTCCGCGGAGGATATCGACAAAGCGCTACAGGCGGCTGACATAGCGTTGGCGGCGATGACCTTGCACGTCGATCTGGTCGGGCCAAAGGGGATGGTCCGGGAGGATGTCACAAGGTTGATGCGCTGCGTGAAGAAGACTGCAACGCTCGAAGGGCGTTTCGGCGACAACCCGCAGCCAGTGCTGGTGTGGCATCCGTCGGGGTATCCAGAGGAGGGGGTTGACGACCAAGCGGTGTTCGAGGGGCTATGCACGGGGCTGGCGACGGCCTGTGCGACAGCGGAGCGGCTTGGCATTGTCATCGCGGTGGAGATGACGCGGGCGGGGAGCATCGACGGGGCGGAGCGCTTTTTGCGAGTGCAGGACCGAGTGGGATCCAGAGCACTCAAAGTCTGCATGGACGCGGCGAACTTCGTGCCCGACCGCACTCCGCTGGTGCGCGCAGTGCGGATGCTTGGCCCCGATATCGCCATCGCCCACGGCAAGGACGCGCGCTTTGCCGAAAACGGCGAGGTCGTTGACTACGGGCCGACGGGGTCGGGGTGCTTGGATTATCCAGCCTATATCGACGCGTTACAGGAGTGGGCACAGGTGCCCTATTTCGTCTTAGAGTACTACAGAAATCGCGAAGACATGTTGCAGGCGCGCGATGCTGTGCGGGCCTGTTTGTAGAAAGAGCTTCAGCCTCTCTTAAAATCGCCGGACATATACTGTGAAAGAAATCGCCGTTACAAACTTCTATTCTTGGTCCATCTTCAGCCAAGAGCGTCAGATTGACTTCAACGGTCATCTGTGGGTACGGGACGAAGGCAATGTCCTGATTGATCCGGTGCCCATGACAGCGGCTGACTTGGAGCAATTCGACCGATTGGGTGGGGCCACATGGATCGTGCTGACCAACTGCGATCACGAGCGTGAAGCCGCTTTTTTCCAAGACCGCACTGGCGCTCGTATCGCCGCCCATCGCGCCGACGCCGACCTGTTTGACCAGCCACCGGATCGCCAGTTGGACGACGGCGAGGAGATCGTTCCCGGGCTCCAAGTGGTGCATTTGGCGCACGGCAAGAGTCCGGGGGAAATCGCCCTGTACTGGCCGGCTCTCAAGCTAGTCTTAGCTGGCGATCTAGTCGTCGGTGCGCCGCTGGGCCGCATTACATTGCTAGCGGACGCCAAGCTCGCCGATCCGCCCCAAGCCGCCTTGGGCTTGCGCAAATTGTTGCAACTCGATTTTGACGCTCTGTTGATGGGCGATGGTCATTCCGTCCTACACGACGCCCGCCGACTGTTGCTCGAATGCTTGGAGGAACGGACCGACATTTACATCAATAAGATCAATGTAGAGGATATTCCTTGGACGTCGGGGGGTGGACCTGCGGGCTACCGCTGGGAGATCAAGGATATCGACCCGCTCATCGGTGGCCAGCATCTGGGCTACTGCCTCTTCCGCCTGTCCGCTGGCCAGTCAATCTGTCCGCAGCATTTTCATCACTTTGAAGAGGAAATGTTCTACATCCTCGAAGGGGCCTGTACGCTGATCAGTCCCCGAGGTCCAGTGGCGGTAGAACAGGGTGACTTTATCGCCTTCCCACCCGGTCCCCGCAGCGCTCACAAGTTCACCAATCAAGGACAGCAACCCTGTGTGCTCTTGGCCTTGAGCAATGTCCTGCCGCACGATTTGGCCCAATATCCCGATTCCGACAAAATTAACATCCGTTCCTTAGACCGACAGCGCATTTTCCGCCGCGCCGACGCGGTGGATTACTGGTCGGGTGAAACGGATTGAGAGGGTAATATGAACAACGTTTTGCGACTGAATCTGCGTTCTCAGCGCCTTGCACAAGACGAGGGCGGCCACGCTATCTGGCAGGTGCAGACTAGTACTCAAGAATGGGCGGCAGATCAGACCGCGCTCTTGCTGTGCGACGTGTGGAACGGCCATTGGTGTCGCGGTGCGGTCGAGCGCCTCGACGCCATGATCGAGCGGATGGATGCAGTGGTCCGGGCGGTGCGCGCGGCCGGTGGCTTGATCGTCCACGCGCCTTCGGATACCATGGATTTTTACGCCGATGCGCCAGCGCGTCAGCGCGCGATCGCGGCTCCTCAGGTTGCGCCGCCGCCCGACGCCGAGCGTCCAGATCCGCCGCTGCCGGTGGATGCCTCAGATCACGGGTCAGACACGGGCGAGACCGAGACCTATAAGGCTTGGAATCGTCAGCATCCGGGGATCGGGATCGACCAAGAGCGAGATATTATTTCGGATAAGGGGACGGAGGTGTATAGCTATTTGCAGCACCAAGGGATTGCCCATCTGCTGATTATGGGCGTCCATACCAATATGTGCGTTCTGCACCGGACCTTTGCCATTAAGCAAATGGTGCGCTGGGGAGTGGACGTGGCGTTGATCCGCGACTTGACTGACGCGATGTATAATCCGGCCATGCCGCCGTACGTCAGCCACGACGCAGGCACGGGCTTGGTGGTGGAGTTCATCGAAAAATTTTGGTGTCCGAGCGTGGAGAGCAAAGATATGATATAATAATAAGTGGGGGTACATCGCGCCTTATTGACCAAAGTCGCCTATGCACAGGCGATTTGCACCTAAAAGCAAACCTAAAGGAGGTGCTTTTATGCGACTCATCAGTACGTTTTGCCTCATGCTGGCCCTTGTGCTGGCCGGCACTGCCCATGCCCACATCGGCGAAAAGGTCTTTTTGATTTTCGAGATTCCGGATGCTGATTTAGGGGATCTCGATCTCTTCGATGGGGACATCTCAGACTGGGAGGATGTGGTCGGCGACGCTTCGCTCACGCCTGAAGATTTTTTCGCCGATCCAACCGTCGGCGATGGTGCCCAGTACGATCCGGCCGATATGGACTATCGGGTTTGACTGGGCTGGAACAACACTAACAATCGGCTCTACCTCGCAGCCGAGCGCACCGACAATGTGTACATCAACGAGTACGCCGGCGGCGCGCCCGCCTCGGTGTGGCAGCACGACTCGGTCGAGTTCATGGTGGATGGCGACCACTCCGGTGGCCAGTACAATTTCGGCAACAGCGAAACCATGACCGACGAGGAGAAGGCGCTCAACCAGAACCGCCAAGCCCAGAAGTGGAACGCGATTTTCGATTCGCCCGACGGGCGATTTTTGGGCTATCCCGGCCGGGCCGATTGGCTCAACTCGCCGCCCTTGAGCGATGGCGGCGGCGCGTCGGTCGGCGAAGGGCCGACCACGTCGGTCCTCGAAATCTACGTCACTCCCTATGACGATATCGTCTTCAGCGATCAGGCTGCCAGCGTGGCCACGGATCTAGAGGCCGGTAACATCATCGGCTTCCAGATCGCCATGCCCGACTTCAACGAAGCTCCCCAACAGTACCGGGGCTATCACACCCTCTCAGGCCAAGCGGCGACCTTCCGCTTTGCCGAGCGCTTCGTCGATGGCCAGCTAGTCGGTGCCGGCGACGCTACTGCGGTGGCCGACCTGTCGTGGGCGAGGATCAAGGCGAGTTTTAGCGAGTAGGTTTTCTACTTCTTTTTTCCACCCCATGCGAGAGAGGCAGCACTTCTCTCGCATGGGGTAATTTTATCTTTGAAGCCAAGCCGTCTGGAAATTCTTGGTGTGCCTCAAGTGCGAGTGGACGGTTTCTAAGGGCCGATGTTATCGACTCTTTTGAAAGTAAAAACACCTAACAAAACTATCGGCTGGACGGCCATTGTGCTGGGGCTGCTTTGCAGCTCGGTGTCAGCGCAAGCGGCGACACGCGTTGAAGTGCCCATTTTTGAGGGCGGCGCGGGACTGGATTTTTTCTTTTTTGCGGCACGCGAGTACGAAAAGGTCCGTCCCGATGTGCAGGTCGATCTTTACGGCGACCCGCGCATTGCCGACAAGGTGCGGGTGCGGATTCTCGAAGGGACGTTCCCGGAAGTCAGCAACGCGGGTCTCAATTACTGGGCGCTGATCCGCAATGGCGAGATCCTACCCCTCGACGACTTTTTGGACGGGCCGAGTTGGGACGGGGACCAGACGTGGCGCGAGTCCTTCCTGCCCGGCAGCCTCGACCGCTATGAGTACGAGGGCAAGATCTACGGCATTCCCTTCCTCTACTCGGTTTACGCTGTTTGGTACAACAAGAACATGTTTGAAGAGCACGGCTGGGCACCGCCGCGCACTTGGGATGAGTTTTTCGCCCTCTGCGAGCAAATCCGCGCCGCAGGGGTCTGGCCGCTGGCCTTTCAGGGGCGCTATCCAGGCTATATCGGCGGCGTGACCGACAACGCCTATTATCACCTCGCTGGCCGGGAGCGGTTCTACGAGCAGAAGGATCTAGTGCCGGGCAGTTTTGCCAATCCCGAATTCGTGACGGCGCTCGGGCTTATTCAGCGCACGGCGCAGGAGTACTTCCAGCCCGGTGCTCTCGGCATGAGCCACACCGAGGCGCAGCTCGAGTTTTTCTTGGGCCACACTGCGATGGTCTTTTGCGGCTCTTGGCTCAAGAGCGAGATGATGGGCAAAATCCCCGATGGCTTTCGCTTGGGGGCATTTAATTTGCCTGTAGTCGAGGGCGGGGCTGGCGAACCCGGTGCCATATATACTGGTGCCGGGTATTACTTTGTCTTCAAAAACAGTGCCCACCCCGAGTTAGGCGCGGATTTTTTGCGCTTTATGAGCTCGCGGGAGATGGCGGGGACCTTTGCCGAGATGCGCGATGTTTTGGTGGCCGTCGATGGGGCGATGGAGGGGCGGACCAGCGAAGATTTGCAGGACTTGGTGGCGCTGGCGCAGCAGGCTTCTACGGCCTATGGCACGGCCCCGGGTGAGGGTTTCCCGGAGATGGACCAGTTCCTCAACGACGTGCGCTTCAAGATCGTCAATGGGCAGATGACGCCAGAGCAAGGGGCCAAAGAGCTGGAGTCGGCGGCCGAGGCAGTGCGCAACCGCAGCCAGCAACCAGATCAGATTACCATTCGCCACCTGTGGAAACCCGCGCTGCTATTGGGCCTGTTGGCGCTGGCGATAGGCTACTGGTTTTACACGACGGCGCGGCAATGGCGCGAAAGACAGACGGGCCAAGCTCCTCGACCTACTAGCACTGTGCGTCTGCCTTGGAAGGGGGTGGTGTTCTTCGTCGGTCCGGCCGCGGCGTTCTACACGCTCTTCGTGGTGGTGCCCAGCATCAAGTCCTTTGTCTGGAGCGCGATGCGCTGGGATGGGCTGACGGAGATGGCCTTCGTCGGGCTGTTGCACTTCCAGCGGCTGCTGTTTGAGAGCGATGAGTTCTGGATCGCGCTGTCGAACAATCTCTTCATCATGTTCGTCATCCCGCTCTGCGTGTTGCCGCTGGCGCTTTTTCTGGCGGTGTGCATCAGCCGCGAGGTAGTAGGGGCCAAGCTCTTCCGCATCGTCTTCTTCTTTCCCAACATTCTCGGCGGGGTCGCGGCGACGCTGCTGTGGATGCACTTATACAATCCACAGGGCGGGCCGATCAATACGGTGTTGGTGGCCTTGGGATTGGAGGGGTTTGAGGGGTTTGCGTGGCTGGCGCAGGACAATCTTTACTGGGCGCTGATTCCCATGTCGATTTGGGGTGCGGCTGGGTTCAACATGGTGCTGTTTTTGGCGGCGATGGAGAGCATTCCCCAGAGCATGTACGAGGCGGCAGATATAGATGGGGCCTCGGCTTGGCGGCAGTTTTGGTCGATTACTGTGCCGCTGATTTGGGAGGTGCTGTCGATAGCGATTGTGTTTATGATCATCGGCGGGATGAAGGCGTTTGAGGTGATTTGGCTGCTGACCAATCAGCGGCCGACGACCGACAACCATGTGATTGGCACGCGGATGGTGCAGGCCATGTTTACTGAGTTCAAGGTAGGGGAGGCGACCGCGATTGCCGTGCTGCTCTTCTTGATCGTCTTCTTTGGCACTACCGCGACCTTGCGCGCGATGAAGCGCGAAGCTGTGGAGTTTTGAGTATGGCGGAACAAGAAAAATTTTCTTTTGCCAAACCTTTTGTCTATTTGGTGCTATGTGGCTATCTGACGGTTGTGGTCTATCCGATGCTATGGCTGTTGTACACTTCGCTGAAGACGGACCGCGAGATTTTTCTCAATCCCTTCAGCCTACCCGAGATCGACGCTTTGCAATGGATCAACTTTGCCAACGCTTGGACTAAGGGGCACTTCGGCGATTACTTCTTCAACAGCGTCTTTTTGACTATCTCGACGGTGGCGGTCTCCATGCTGCTGGCGGCGATGGCGGCCTACGCGCTGGCGCGCTTTAGTTTCTTTGGCGTGCGGCCGATGTTTTTCTACTTCTTGGCCGGGCTGATGATTCCGTTGCAACTGTCTATTGTGCCGCTCTTTTTTCAGATGAAGGACTTTGGGCTACTCAACTCGCGGCTGGGCATTCTGATAGTCTATGTGGCTTTTGGGATGCCGTTTGCCATTTTCATTCTCACGGGGTTTTTCAAGTCGTTGCCCTCTGGGTTGCACGAGTCGGCGCTGATTGATGGAGCGGGGGAGTTTCGGGCGTTTTGGTCGATTATGTTGCCGTTGGCGCGGCCGGGGCTTATTACGGTGGGCATCTTCGCCTTTTTGGGGACTTGGAACGAGTTTTTCATGGCGTTTATGTTCTTATCTGGGGAGGGGTCACAGGCGTTGCGCACGCTGCCGTTGGGGCTGGCCAACATCACTATTGTCAGTCAGTATCGCAGCGATTGGGGCATGGCTTTTGCCGGGTTGGTGTTGATTATGGCTCCGACGATGTTGGTGTATGCTTTCTTGCAGCAATATCTGACGAAGGGGATTACTGTTGGGGCGCTTAAGGGGTAGAAAGGGGCCGGGACGATTGATGAGCAAAAGTGAGGAAGTAATATGCCAAGATTGAAGAATATCAAGATCAGGGGATTTCGGTCTATCAAAGAAATGACGCTGGAACTCCGGCCGCTCAATGTTTTGATCGGTGCCAATGGGGCTGGTAAGAGCAATCTCATTGCCTTCTTCAAGTTAGTAAATGAATTAATGGGCGGACGGCTTCAGCAACATATTGGAGCGACCGGGCGGGCCACAGCCAATTTGCATTTTGGCCCGAGGATAACTCCTCAGTTGGAAGCGGAGATGGCGTTTGAGGTAGAGAATGGAACAGGCACTTATAGCATGCGACTGTTCCACGCTGCCGGTGATTCGCTGATTTTTGCCGAAGAGACGCTGTCGTTTCATCAAACAGGCTTTCCGAGCCCAAAGGTCGTACCGCTGGGAAGGGGCCATCAGGAAACGCGGATTGGAGACGAGGCAGAAAAGGACGACCCGGCGGGAAAAATGCTCCGGTATCTGCTGAATCGCTGTCGCGTCTATCACTTCCACGACACATCGCCGACTTCAAGAGTCCGGCAGTATTGTTACATCGGCGACAACCGCTGGCTCATGCCCGATGCAGCGAATCTGGCGGCTTTACTGTATGCACTTAAGTCCTCCAAAGAAACGGCTTATCGCCGGATTGTGGGGACCATTCGGCAGGTGGCACCGTTCTTTGAAGACTTTGATCTGGAGCCGACTGATTCTAAAGACCTTATTCTCAACTGGCGGCATCGCAAGTCCGATCTCGTGTTTGGTCCCCACCAGCTCTCAGACGGTACGCTGCGGGCCATCTGCCTGATTTCGCTGTTGTTGCAACCCAAAGAAGACCTCCCAATACTCATAGTGGTGGACGAACCGGAAATCGGACTGCACCCTTACGCGCTTAATGTGATTGCTTCGCTACTTCGCGCCGCAAGCCACCATACGCAGGTTCTCGTCAGCACCCAATCCAGCGCGTTTCTCGACAGCTTTGAGCCTGAGGATATAGTGGTTGTCGAGCGGAATGGTGAAGCCACGGAGTTCTCTAGGCCGGATGCCGAAGAGCTTGAAGCATGGCTGGAAGAGTACTCGCTTGGGGAAACTTGGGAGAAGAACGTCATCGGCGGAGGGCCGCACTATCCGCTCCAAATGTCCTCACTTTAAGGCGTGGGTTGAGCGACTTGAGAAACTCAGAGCCACCGGAAAGCCGTGATGCACAATGACCAAAACGACGGCCCGACTGACGACAGCAGTTGAAACCTATCTCGCCGATCTGCAACGAGTTCGTGCCTCCGGCGGCGCGACTGGTGAGAGATCGAGCTATGGGCCGCTCACCAACCTGCTGAACGCCATCGGCGCAACGCTCAAGCCCAAGGTGTTTTGCGTTGGTGAGTTGGCCGATCAGGGAGCGGGGCATCCCGACTTTGGGCTGTATGCAGCAAAGCAGGTGCAGAAGGGGCAACCGAAACAGGGGCAGGTGCCCGAAGGCGGCGTGGTTGAAGTGAAGGCGGCTGATGATGACGCTTGGTTGACTGCGGCGGGCGATCAGGTGAGTCGCTATTGGGATCGCTATCGGTTGGTGCTGGTGACCAATACGCGCGACTTCGTGTTGGTTGGCGAGGATGCGGCGGGGCGACCAGCTAAGCTCGAAACGTTCCGGCTGGCGGCAAGTGCGGCGGAGTTCGTGCAACGATTGGAGAATCCGCGTGCTTTTGCCAGCGAGGTCGGCGCGGGCTTGGGGGAATATCTGTGCCGAGCACTGGCTCATCGGGCGCGGCTGGCCGAGCCGAGGGATTTGGCTTGGCTGCTGGCGTCTCATGCTCGCGATGCGCTGGCGCGGGTTGAAGCGGCGGGTGATGCGCCGTCGTTGGAAGCGGTGCGGGCGGCGCTGGAAGAGGCGCTCGGCGTCCGCTTTGAGGGCGAACGGGGGGCGCGGTTTTTCCGTTCGACGCTGGTGCAGACGTTGTTCTACGGGGTGTTTTCCGCTTGGGTGCTGTGGGCGCGGCAAACACCGCCGCCTGCGAGAGCGTTTAATTGGCGCGAAGCGGTTTGGCATTTGCGGGCACCCGTCATGCAGGCGCTGTTTCAACAGCTATCGCAGCCCGGTCGGCTGCAACCGCTCGGCCTCGTCGAAGTGCTGGACTGGACGTCTGCTGCGCTCGACCGGGTGGACTGCGACGCTTTCTTTGCCCGCTTCAACGAGGGCGAGGCTGTAACCTATTTCTACGAGCCGTTCCTCGAAGCCTTTGATCCCGAGTTGCGCAAGCAGTTAGGCGTCTGGTACACGCCAGCCGAGGTGGTGCGCTACATGGTTGCCCGTGTGGATAAGGCGCTGCGGGACGATCTCGGCATTGCCGACGGGTTGGCTGCGGAAAATGTCTATGTGCTCGATCCGTGTTGCGGCACTGGGGCCTATCTGGCTGAAGTGCTGCGCCGTATTGCTGCCAATCTGGAAAATCAAGGCTTGGGGGCGCTGACTGGCGCGCGGGTCAAGCAGGCGGCGACCGAGCGCGTGTTCGGCTTTGAGATTATGCCCGCGCCTTTTGTCGTCGCTCATTTGCAAGTTGGGCTGACTATGCAGGCGCTCGACGCGGCGCTGGCCGATGACGGGCAGGAACGCGCCCAAGTTTTTCTCACCAATGCGCTGACTGGCTGGGAGCCGCGCACGACTAAGCCGCTGCCGTTTCCCGAACTGGAGGAGGAACGCGACCGCGCCGAGCGGGTGAAACAGGAGACGCCGATTCTGGTGATTTTGGGCAATCCGCCCTATAACGGCTTTGCTGGCATGGCAGTGGACGAGGAGCGCGAACTGTCGGAAGCCTACCGCATGACCAAGCGGGTGCGCCGACCTGAAGGGCAAGGGCTGAACGATCTCTATGTGCGCTTTTTTCGCATGGCGGAGCGACGCATTGCCAAGACGGGTCAAGGCGTGGTGTGTTTCATTTCCAACTATTCTTGGCTCGATGGGCTATCGTTTACGGGGATGCGGGAGCGCTATCTGGAGACGTTCGACGCGATACGGATTGACTGCTTGAACGGCGACAAGTATAAGACCGGCAAGGTCGCGCCGGATGGTTCGCCGGACCCGAGCATTTTTTCGACGGAAGGCGATCCGGTCGGCATTCAAGTTGGGACGGCGATTGCAACGCTGGTGCGCAAGGCCGATCATGCGCCAACTGAAGAGGTCGGCTTTCGGCATCTGTGGGGACAGGCCAAGCGCGAGGAATTGATTGAGACGGAGGAGGTAGAACCGGGAAAGCTCTACGAAAGCGTCAAGCCGGTCTTGCCACTCGGTCTGCCTTTTGTGCAAACAGCGGTGAGCGAGGATTGGTTCGACTGGCCGACGCTACCCGATTTGTTTCCGGTGTCGTTTCCGGGCGTGAAGACCAGCCGCGATCCGTTCCTCGTTGATACTGATCTTGACCGACTCAAGAGGCGGCTAGTCGATTACTTCGACGCATCGTTGAATCACGACGAGATTGCGCGGCGCTATCCGGGCGCGATGAAGGCTACGAGACTATTCGACGCCCGTGCGGTACGAGATGCTCTGGTCGAACGCGGTGGGCCGATTGATGCCGGATTCATCCGCTTCTTCTACCGACCTTTCGATAATCGCTGGCTTTATTGGGAAGCGGATAGCGGCCTGCTTGATCGCCCGCGTCCAGACTATCGGCCGCATGTGTTCGAGGGAAATATGTGGCTGTCCGCCGCGCAGCATCTGCGGAAGGGTGCAGAAGAACCACAAGCTTGTTTTACAAAGTATATGGGTTCACTGCATCTAATTGAGCGTACCGCATTGATGTTCCCCGCCTATCTCCACGACGACGGCTTCGGAATCGGCGGCAACGAAATACAATGTCGCCCCAATTTGTCCAGTGCCGCGCAACGCTATCTCCACCGTCTCGGCGCGGATGTAGAAGACCTCTTCCACCACATCCTCGCTACCCTTCACGATTCTGCTTACCGCGAAGCCAACGCCGGGGCGCTCCGTATGGAATGGCCGCGCATCCCGCTGCCGGGCTGGCCCGATGGCGAAGCTGACGGCGCAGCAGAGACGCTCACTACATCAGCGGCGCGGGGCCGCGAACTGGCCCGCCTACTCGACCCCGAAGCACCCGTGCCGGGCGTTACCCAAGGCACGTTGCGCCCGGAAATCGCCGCCCTCGCTGTGCCCGCCACCACCGATGACCGCAACATGACCAGCGACGATTTCGCACTCACCGCCGGGTGGGGCCACTACGGAACAGGCAACGCCGTAATGCCGGGCCAAGGCCGCCTCGTCGAGCGCGAATACACCCCGGACGAACGCGCCGCGCTGGGGGATGCCATATCTGTGCTGGGCGAAAAGACGCTGGACGTGTATTTGAACGACCGCGCCTTCTGGCGCAACGTCCCCGCCGCAATTTGGGACTACAAACTCGGCGGCTACCAAGTCCTCAAGAAATGGCTATCGTACCGGGAAAGCGATGTCTTGGGACGGGTGCTGACGCCGGAGGAAGTGCTGTACTTTGCGGAGATGGCGAGGAGGATTGGGGCGTTACTAGTGCCTTCTTGCTCCAATCCCCCCTAATCAAAACGATCACCTGACGGATGAGGCATCCAAGATGAATCCCACCGCATACATCGAAACATCGGTCATCAGCTATCTCACTTCGCGGCCTTCCCGAGATGTCGTGATCACAGCGTATCAGCAAGTGACCCGTGAGTGGTGGAACAACGCTCGGGACAGGTTTGACCTCGTCGCGTCAGAGCTTGTTATCGCCGAAGCCAGCGTCGGTGATGAAAATGCCGCCCGCGCCCGTCTGACGGCGCTCGAAGCCGTCACGCTCCTCGATGCAACCGAGGATGCGGCAAACCTCACACAGAAATTGCTCGATCAGGGGGCGGTGCCCCACACGGCTGCGGAAGATGCTGCTCATATTGCCATCGCCGTTACGAACGGAGTCCATTATCTTGTAACATGGAACTTTCGACACATCGCTAATGCCGCCATGCGGTCCCAGATCGAACGTGTGTGCCGACAATCTGGTTACGAGCCTCCGATTATTTGCACACCCAACGAACTAATGGAATCCAATCATGAAGACATCACAGACGGACCCGATCGTAGCTGAAGTCCGGGCCGTACGCGACCAACACGCGGCCCGATTTGATTACGACGTCAAAGCAATTTTCAGAGACATTCAAGCCAGACAAGAGGCTTCCGGCCGCCAGTACGTCCGCTATCCCGCTCGCCGCATAGCCCCTGAGTCCGAGGTTCAGGAGACCCGGTGAGGTCGGGCCAAGGCCGCATCGTCGAGCGCGAGTCACCCCGGACGACCGCGCCGCGCTAGGCGCACAAGACGCTGGACGTGTATTCGGACGATCGCGCCTTCTGGCGCAACGTCCTTGCCGCGATTTGTGCTAAAAGCTCGGCGGCTATCAGGTGTTCAAGAAATGGCTCTCCTACCGCGAGCGTGTGTCTTGGGGCGGGCGCTGACGCCGGAGGAAGTGCTGTACTTTGCGGAGATGATGCAGTGGGTTGGGGGATGTTGCTGGTGACCGTTTGGTCCAATTCCCTCTAATTCGGCTAAGGGGCTGTCTAGGTCGTCCACTTGTGCAACTCTCCATGAGGGTGCGTGAATCAGTTTGGACCTGATTCTACCGAGCCTCAAATGATTTGAGAGTTTGGACCTCTCAATCAGGCATTTAGGTGTGCCGAGGTTCGGTGCACACCTCATGGAGTCGTTATCAGCTATTCCTCATAGCTCGCTTCTGTCTGTACTTGGTCGTCCGAAGAAATCGCTTGATGTGGAGGACGCTGCGTCCTAGCAGCCTCAAGTTTCCGTCGGACCTCCTTCAGCATCGCGTCGACGATTAGTAGATCCTCAGGTTCTCGAATGGCAAAGGTTGAATTCAAGTCGGGGCCAGCGATGGTGATGTTGAATTCGCCATCGGCAGCAACCGATGTGGCGATAGGCTGAGGTGCATGTGCTTGGTGGCCGGCTTCGTCATGGACTGATGCCTGCTCGCCGTCTCGTTCTGCAACATCGGATTCGACGAATTTGCCATCCTCGGAGAGTAGGCCGCTTTCGATAGCCCCTGCGATGAAGTAACGGCGGATTGCACTCGCAAGATTTTCGTTGACATCGAACTCTCGGATCAGAACTTTCGTCAGGATGTCCGGCAACTCCCCGTTTTGTTGGAACCGAGTAAAAACTTGGCTGAATAGAGGAACGTTCAGGAACGCTTGCCTAAGCAATTCCTGCTTTTCTTTTTCATCGTACGCCAAACGGTACCTTTTGAACTGCTCCGTTACGGCCAATTGGCCAGATTTACTGGTCACGAACCCATATTTCACAGCCGCGCTAACCAGGGCTGTAAATGCGCCGCCGACCTTTCTCTTCATGCTCTCGGCGCAAGTCTCGACTGAGCACTTGCCTCCAAGGCTAGAGACGGTTTCGGCTAGCTTGAGTGCAGCGCTAAGCGAGCGTCTAGGGTATTCTGTGGTCCTCGGCATCTTTCCTACTCCTCGTTGTACGTCTGCCAAGAATTAACAAGTCATAAAATGGTAAATAAACCAAGTTATATCAAGAGTTTATTTACCAAAAAAGAGAGTCTAAAAACTGATTATAAAAATAAATACATTATAATCAACTATTTATGAAATTTTCATATAAGTTAAAAAACTGTATGAAACAGGTATTTCGGCGAAATATACAGGTTTATAGAAAGGTTTTTATCAGTTTTGGGGCTTCCCGGCCGCAATTTGGATTGTCCTACCGCGAATATGAGTCGGCTACATAGTGACGCCGACTTGCAAATGCCGTTGAATCAATTGCCGAGCAGATCAATAAATGCCTCTCGGTCAATCCCGACATCTCTCTGAATCTTGGACATAAGGCCAACGCCGATCGTTTCACCACCATGAATAGGCACAACCGTGCTCCGCCCATCAGGATGCTTCATAATCGCATGACTCCCTCGTTGCCTTGCAAGCTCAAAGCCGGCTTTCCGCAGAGATCGGACCACATGGGCTCCCGTCACACGCGGCATTCTGTTCATACGGATATTCTTTGAATGCCTACCAGTTCAAGCGGACTCGGAGCATCTTGACCCTCTTTCCCCTCGACTTCAAGCCAGAGTGCGATCGCCTCCTGCATCCGTTCAAGCAACTGGTCGATTGATTTTCCTTGGGTATGACAGCCCGGAAGGCCGGGGACACTCCCAACGTAATAACCGTCTTCGTCTTTCTCGATGACGATAGTGTATTCAGTACTCATTGGATTCTCCCATAGTGCAGCTTAGTCAGCTACTGGCGGGCAAGTTCAGTCTCGGCGGACATAGACGGTTTTGCCCTCGCGTAGCGCAGTGGAAACAAAAGAAAGAGGCGACTGTTGGCCTTTTTCTATTTCGTCCGGGGTATATACCAGCAAGTCCATGCCGAATGGATACGGGCGTAGCGATTTATAGAGGGCGCGGCTGCGTTTGAAGCGCGGTAGGTCGCTTGGGGCGATCACGAGTAAATCGACGTCGCTATGCTCGGTAGCCTCGCCTCGGGCATAGGAGCCGAATAGGATGACCTGCTCGGCGTCTGCTTGGCGACCAATGCGTTCGGCGACGCGCCGTATCTCTTGCTCTCCGATTTTATTCATCGGAAACCTCTC
The DNA here is from genome assembly GCA_965116675.1 of Candidatus Latescibacterota bacterium. GTDB lineage: Bacteria > Latescibacterota > UBA2968 > UBA8231 > UBA8231. Next base: position 1,907,462 of record OZ220721.1, on the reverse strand, counting down.
AAGTCCTAAGTTTTTTTAGAGGATAGCACGGCGACTAGGGGCCGTCAATCTTCTATCTTGCCTGCGTCATCTGTTTGCGATTAGGTTAATTCTACACCGCTTGCCCTGTAGTAGAATTGACGCGGCGAAAAATATGGATGAGTCGGTTGCGCGTCTCTGGCGTCAGCGGCGGGCGGGCGAAAGATGCGAGGTTGGCGTCGAGGTGGTCGGCGTTGCCCGTGCCGGAGAGGACGACGTGGACGCCGGGTTCGTCGCGGCAGAAGCGGTAGGCGGCATCGGGTAGGGATGGGGCTTCGGCCAGCAGGAAATCGGGGAAGGCGTCGAGATCGGCGGGGTCGATTTGTCCTTTTTCGACGAGCGCGTCGGTGAATGCGCGCAGGTTGTCGGGGTGGCTAAGCGCCTTGCGGACGGCGAACATGATTTGGATGCCGACGTTTTGCGCGATGGCCTGCGCGAAGACCTTGGCGCGGGCGGTCTGGTTGAGCAGATTGAAGCCGACCATCAGGACATCCCACAGGTCGTCGGCCAGAGCCTGCTGGAGCATGGTGTGTTCGAAGTCTTCGTTGAACATCTCGCTGAGGCCGACAAAGCGTATTTTGCCCTGTTGTTGCGCCTTTTGCAGCGTGGGATAGATGTCGTTGACGAGATAGGCGTAGTCTTGCGGCACGACGCCGTGGAGATTGTAGAGGTCGATGTAGTCAGTGCCTAGGTGCTTTAGACTTTGGTCGAGGCTTGTCTGCAAGGCGCTGGGTGTGACCTGTTCGTTGCGGGTGGACTTTTTGGTGGAGAGGACGACGGCGGTGCGGTCGCGGCCCTGTAGAGCTTGGCCGATGATGGATTCAGTGCCGTAGCCTTCGGCCGTGTCGATGAAGTTGACGCCGTGGTCTAAGGCGCGGCGGACGAGGTCGGCGGATTGGGCGTCGGTTAGGCCGGCGTTGCGCCCGATTCGGCTGTGGCCGCCAGCGCCCAAGCCCATGCGCGAGACGGTTAGATTGGTGCGGCCTAGGATGGTGGTTTGCATGAAGACTCCGGGTGAAGTTTAGGGAAGATGTTAATATAGGAGCAGGCTCAGACCTTGACCACGACAGGACTTGTGGTAGAATTGACGTGATTTTATGCAACGAAAAGTGAAATACATCGCATTGGTCCTGGCGTTACTCAGCGGCAGCGTCTATGCCGAAGAAGCGGACGACTCGACTGAGCTCGCCGAAGTCTCCAGCCGCGTCATTCTCTTTTTTGGCGATAGCCTGACTGCTGGCTATGGCCTCGACCGCGAACAGGCCTTCCCGGCCTTGGTGCAGGCGCGGATCGATTCGCTCGGCTGGAACTTTGAAGTCTTCAATGCCGGGCTTGGCGGCGAGACCTCAGCCGGTGGATTGCGCCGCATTGACTGGCTCTTGCGCCGCCCCATCGACGTTTTCGTCCTCGAATTAGGGGCCAACGACGGTTTGCGCGGCATTGACCCCAAAGACACCCATGCCAACCTGCAACAAATCGTCGAGCGGGTGAAGGCGAAGAATCCCGCAGTGGCCTTGGTCATCGCTGGGATGCAGATGCCGCCCAATATGGGCGCGGAATACACCGAGGCGTTTGCCGCGATCTTCCCGGCGTTGGCAGAGAAAAACGACGCGGCCTTGATCCCCTTTTTGTTAGAAGGCGTGGGGGACCAACCCTCGCTGAACTTGCCCGACGGCAACCATCCCAATGTCGAAGGCCATCAGATCGTCGCCGAAACTGTGTGGACGACGCTGGGGCCGGTGCTGGAGGAGTTGCGCCGCTAGCCTTCGGCTGAGCTCAGGTCGAAGCCGAGCAAGTGGTGGCAGAGTATCCGCAGATGAACGCAGATGAGCGCCGATGTGGGATTAAGTTCGCTAACCGAGCGAGCGCAGGACTTCGAGAGGTGGACTGGTGTGGACGCCTCGGCTGGAGGTCATGCCAACGGCGACCGTTAGCAGACTGACCGCGGCAAAGGCGAGGATTAGCGGCAGGTAGTCGGGCGCGAAGCTGATCTCGAAGAGATAACGGCTCAAGGCCCAGACGCCCCCCAGCGACAAAATCGCCCCGGTCGCTGCGGCAAAGGCTCCCAAAAACAGATATTCGAGCGCCATGATCGCTACTATTTGGCGGCGACTGGCTCCTAAGGTCTTGAGTAAGACGCTTTCCTCAATGCGTTGGTAGCGGCTGCTGGCAATCACGCCGACGAGCACGATCAGGCCAACCGAGACGCTGAAAAAGGCCATAAAGCGCACCACTAGCGAGACCTTGTCGAGGATGGTATCGACCGTGCTGAGGATGCTGCCGAGATCGATGACCGAGACATTGGGGAATCGGTGTACGGTGGACCGCTGCAGAGCGGCCATTTGCTCAGTTGTGGCAGCGCGGGTGACGAGGACGTGGGATTGCGGTGCGGCTTCGAGGATGCCGGGGGGAAAGACCGCCAGAAAGTTGGGCATGATGCGCTGCCAGTTGACTTGGCGCAGACTGCCGACGACCACATCGATCGGGACTCCTTGGACATCAAAGGTCAGCGAGTCGCCAACGCCAACGCCCAAGGAGGAGGCGACGCCTGTTTCTAAGGAGACGTAGAGGGTGTCGCTCGCGGGTTGGCTGCGCCACGTGCCGGCGACGATCTCTTCGGTCTCGGTGAGGGAATCGCGGTAGGTCGCGCGGTACTCGTGCCGCAAAGCCCAATTGCCGCGTCGGCGGCGGTTAGCAGTGGTGTCGCGGAGTATGGCGCGGGCGGGTTGGCCCTTGACGCTGTGGATGTGCATGGTGACGATGGGTATCTGTTGCAACAACGGCAGCTCCATCCCGGCGACGAGGGAGCTCAGCTCTTGGCGCTGGTCGGTTTGGATGTCGAAGAGCACGACGTTGGGGTTTTGGTCGGAGCCGACGCTTTTGATGTAGGACAGCAGGTTGGTCTGGGTCAGGAAGAGGGTGCTGAGCAGGAAAGTCCCCAGCCCAAGGCCCAACATCAGTAGCGTGGTCTGGTTGTTAGGCCGGTAGAGATTGGCCAGCCCCTGACGCCAGATATAGCTCCAAGAGGCGGGGAAAAACCGTCGCGTGCTGTAGATGATTGAGCGGGCGGTAAGCGTGAGGAGCGCAAAAGCTACTCCAACCCCGCCGACAAAGCCAAGGGCCAGCGGCCAGCGGTCGGTGAGCCGGTAGGCAAAGAGCGCGATCGTCAGGACGATTCCCACGTACAAAGCCCAGCGCAGCCACCCGCTGTCGGCTGGTTGGTCGTCTTCAAACGAGGCACGCAGGGTCAAAAGCGGCGAGGTCTTGCGGATGGCCAGCAGCGGTCGAGCGGCAAATAGCAGGGAAAGGCCAATGCCTAGGCCTAGGCCCTCCAAGACGGCGAGAAAATCAAAGCTCGGCTCGACCTGTAGAGGCAGCACGTCGGCGAGGACATTGGGGAGCAGATAGAGGACCCCGACCCCGAGCAGGGCACCAATGAGCGAGCCGAGCAAGCCCATACCTCCGGCCTGGATTAGATAGATCAGGACAGTCTGACGGGCCGTGGCACCGAGACTGCGCAGCACGGCGACGGTGGATAGTTTTTGCCGCGTATAGGTATGAATGGCGCTGGCCACGCCCACGCCGCCGAGCAGCAGGGCGATAAAGCTGCCGAGGTTTAAGAAGCGGTAGAGGTTGTTGAGAGTGCGGCCAAGGCGCGCTTTGCGGCTCTCGATGGTTTCGAGCCGAAGGCGGTCGCCTCGGGTGTGCGGGCGGATGGATTTGGCTATCGCTTGGACATCCCGCTCGGGGAAGCGGAAAAAGGCGGTGTAAGTGACGCGGCTGCCTCGTTGGATCAGGTGAGTGTCGTCGAGGTAGGACATAGGGATATAGACGCGCGGCTGGATGTCGCTGAAGAGGGCGTTCTCGCCGGGGATGCGCAGGAGTCGCCCACCGATGCGGAAGACCGTGTCGCCGATCTTGATGGAGTCGCCGACTGCCGCGCCAAACTGCAACATGAGCGCCTCGTCAACAAGGGCATGGGGCTGGGTGCGGAAGCTCTGTGCGGCCTCAGCCGGTGCCGTTTTTAACTCGCCGTAAAAGGGGAAAGGGCCAGCAAGGGCGCGGATCTGGGCGAGGCGGGTGTCTTGGGTCTTGGGCAGGTAAATCATGGAATTGAAGGCCACTTGGCGCGCCTGAACGCCGCCGAGCGAATCGATGAGAGCCTCGGTAGCGGGCGTGAAGGGCTGGCGGCTCGTCAGCGCCATGTCGGCACCTAAGAGCGCGGCGGCTTGTTGGTCCATGGCTTCTTGCAGGGTGGAGCTGAGGCTGCTCAAGCCGACGAGCGCACCGATGCCGATGGAGATCGAAGAAGTAAAAAGTAGCAGTTTGCGGCGGTGGCTGCGGCTGTCGCGCCAGGCCATTTTGCTGAGCCAGACCATTATAAAATTATCCGCAGATGGACGCAGATGGACGCAGATGGACGCAGAATAGTTGTCATGTAAGTATCTCGCATTTGGGATTGCTATGTGATCAATTGATCGTCGGCCACTCGGCCGCCTTGGAGACGGATGATCCGCTGGGTGAGGCGGGCCAGCGTTAGATCGTGGGTGACCAGAATTAGGGTGGCACCGGACTCTTCGTTGAGGCTGAAGAGCAGGTCGCGCACTTTGCCGCTGGTGCCGTCGTCGAGGTTGCCGGTAGGCTCGTCGGCGAAGAGGAGCGCGGGTCGGTTGATAAAGGCCCGCGCAAGCGCCACGCGCTGTTGCTCGCCCCCCGAAAGCTGCGCTGGGTAGTGGTGTAGCCGGTCGCCCAAGCCGACTCGGTCGAGGAGGTCGATGGCGCGCTCGCGGGCGTCTGACTCGCGGCGCAATTCGAGCGGCACCATGGCGTTTTCGAGGGCGCTGAGGGTGGGGATGAGTTGGAAGGTCTGGAAGACGAAGCCGACCTTTTCGCTGCGGAGGTGCGCGCGCTGGTCTTCGTCGAGATCGCCTAAATCCACGCCGTCGAGCGCGACCGATCCCGAGCTAGCGCGATCTAGTCCAGCGCACAATCCTAACAGCGTGGTTTTGCCGCTGCCCGAGGGGCCGACGACCGCGCAGGTAGATCCGGTCGCGAGGGCGAAACTCACATCGTCGAGGACGGTTAGGGCGTTTGGCTCCGTGCCGTAGGTTTTGGTCAGGTGTTGTACGTTCAGGGCTATGGAGTCGCCCATAATGTCTCCTCTGCGGGCTGGCGGTTCAGGATGTGGAGCAGGCGGTCGGGATAGTCGGTGATTAGACCATCGACGCCTAGGTTGAGGTAGTGCTGCATGGCGTCGGGATCGTTAATGGTCCAGATGTGGACTTGGACGTTGTGGGAGTGGGCGCGGGCGATGAAGCGCTGATCTATTAGGTCGATCCTGCCTAAGCGGGCCGGGACCTGAAAGGCTTGGCTGGTAGGGTGGTAAGCCGCGTCGAGCCGCAGCCAGTGGAGAAATATAAAGGACATTCCCGCTGATGAAGAAGCCGAAGTTGCTACTTCGGGGCAAGTCTGGCGCAAGCTCTCTAAAGGACGGCTGTGGAAGGAAGCGGCGATGACGCGGTCGCTTAGTTGGAAGCGCTGGATTGTGCGGCAGAAGTCGTTTACTAACGCGGCGGAGTCGTTTTTGATTTCGATGAGAAAGCGCATGTTGGGAAAAGCTGTAAATACCTCGTCTAGGGTGGGGATTGCGACTCCTTGGCCGCGATAGGGAAAGGTTTGGCCGTCTGGGCTGAAGTGGTAGCCGGCGTCTAGCTGCTTCAGTTGGGCGAGGCTCAAGCTATCGGCTGCGCCTTGGCCGTTGGTCGTGCGGTCAACGCGCCGGTCGTGCAGGACGATGAGTGCGCCGTCGCTACTTTGGCGCAAATCCATTTCTAGCACATCGACCCCCAACGCGGCTGAGTGGGTGAAGGCTGCTAGGGTATTTTCTGGTGCTAGCCCCTTGCCGCCTCGGTGGGCGATGACCAAAACGTCCCCTGATGCAAAGTAGGGATGTGGCTCTACAGGGTGTGATGTCAGGGCGAAGGCACCGTACAACATCGGTGCCAAAAGCAGCAAGGCGATCAAGGCCCGCTTTAGGTATAAACGCATGGATTATGTTAGGAGTTCTTTCGAGAAAGTTGCACAAAAAGATACCTAGCGGCTGGATTCGGGCAAGTTTTGAACTGTTCAGTTGTTCTTTATGTTCCCGTTGCATAGACAATGGAAAGGAGCCGGTGATGATCGTCGATACGCACGCACATATTTACCACGGAGATGAGACGCGATACCCCATGATAGAAGACCCCTTCCGGCCGTCGCCGGGTGTGGGGACTATCGAACACTTGCGGCGCGAAGCCGAGGCCAACGGCGTCGGGCGCGTGGTGCTGATCCAGACTGGGTCGGCCTATCGCTGGGACAATCGGTTGTTGGCCGATACGGCCCGGGCCAATGCCGACTGGACGGTTGGGGTCTGCACTTTGGACCCGGCTGGGGACTATAGCCCGGACGAGCTGGAGCGGCTGGTGACTGGATACAACGTCAAGGGACTCCGCCTCGAAGCCGCACCTGTGGGGTACGACCAGCCTGGAGCAGAGCAACTCTGGCGTCGGGCCGGCGAAGTCGGCGCGGTAATCTGCGCCCATTTGCGCCGGGAACAACTCGGCGAGTTGGCCGCTTTGCTAGCGCGATTTCCCCACGTCCCGGTGGTGCTGGACCACTGCGCCTATCCGGTGGGGGCTAACGGGATCGAGGACGCGGCGGTGCGCCAAGCGGCGGAGCTGGCGCGCTTTGACCAACTTCACGCCAAACTCACCTTTGCGGTGACCAGTTCGGATCAGGAGTACCCATTCGCCGATACGCACCCGCAATTGCGCCATTTGCTCGCCGCCTTTGGCCCCGAGCGCTGTATCTGGGGATCGGATTTCCCGTGCGAGCACTGGTTGGAAAATACGACCTATGCCCAGCATTTGGCGGTGTTCACCGAGGAATTGGGATTGAGCGCGACGGAGCAGGAGCAGGTGTTGGGGGCGACAGCTATGCGACTATTTTTTTCGTAACAAACTGTTACATACAGACCCCTAGGTATGGGATGCTTCGCTTTGCTCAGCATGACAGACACGCGATGCCTGTGTGATGTCGGGACCTAAGAAAGCCGCCGCCAGAGCGAGGGACGGCTCGCCTTGTAATATTGGTCTAACCGCTGGACTAAATCCACGGGCAAGGGCGTCAGAGGAGGAAGTGCCGTGCGCACTTGGGCTTCGGCCTCGGTGAGGTTGGAGGTCTTAAGCTGCAAGCCGGCGGGTAAATGCCGCGAGAAGGCCACTTGTTGGTTGAGGCGCTCGACGCAAGCGTTGGCTTGGCACAGGAAGTCTAAGTATTCGGCGATGGCTACCTCGATGCGGCGGTTGTAGGCGGTGACGAGTTCGGCTAGGCGTTTAGCACCGTCGAGTAAGACGCGGTGGGCGGGCAAGGGCGCATTCTCTGGTTCGGAGAAATATTCGGGCCAAGTCGGTAGGCCGAGAGCGGCTAATGTGGTTGGGCGGTCGGGAAAGAAGCGGCACAGGGCCGGGGCTTGGGCACAAATTTTAGTCTTTAGCGTCGACAGGTGTTCCTTTTGCGTCGCTAGTGTTTGGCTAGCTTGGATGCAGAGTTGTTCGGCGTCGCGGCGGTCTTGCAAGGTTTGGGGCAAAACCGCGTTGTCCTTGAGCAGCTTGCCGGCGATGCGGTGTTCGGGGCCGCTGGCAAAGTACGCACTCAGATCGAGGGGTTGCCCTTTGCCGGGTAGTGTGGCAAAATCCTCGCCCGCTATGGCTTGGGCCAACAGTTCGTCAACACTGCGCCATTCAGGCTGGCCGTCGGGCTGGCGTCGGGGTGACATGAAAAAGCTCCTTCGCTCTGGATGTTGCGCGATGACGTGGACTATTGAAAAATAAACAGTGATCTAAGGTGAGTAAATCTCTTGTCGCGGTCATGTGTACTATGACGACACAGTGGACTACCTGATGGAGTTTGATCTGGGTGCGGTGGCAGTCATTGGCTCGGCGACGATTGACCGCGTGGTGCAAGGCGGCGTGGTCGCGTACAAACGCGGGGGCGTGGTCGCGTATGCTGGGCTGACTTTTGCCGAGTTGGGCGTGGAGACGCGGGTGTTGACTAATGTCGCCACGGCTGACCGGGCGATGCTGACGGTTTTGCAGCAACGGGGTATTGCAGTCTATGTGGGTGAGAGCGCGGCGACGACCTGTTTTGTCAACTACGTGGATGGCGATGCACGGCGGCAGGAGTTGCTCGCTTGCGCCGCGCCGATTGCCGCAGCGCAACTTGGGCCGGTGCTCGCTGGCGTAGAGCACGTGTATTTAGGGCCGCTGCATCCGCGCGATCTGGCCGAAGATGTGCTGACGGCGATAGACGGCGTGGTGAGCTTGGATATTCAGGGCTATGTGCGGCGGATTGAGGGGACGCAGGTGTACCAAGAAGTTGCTGGCGGTCTGTATGTCGCCCTGCAGTGCGCGGACTATGTCAAAACTTCCAACGATGAATTAGAACTCGTACTCGCCGATTGCGGCCTGACGCTGGACCGGTTGATGCGCGATTGCTCGGTAGCAGAGTGGGTCGTCACCGAAGGCTCGCACGGCGGCTGGGTCGCCAGTCGGGAGGGGCAGCGGACGAAGTTTGCGTCGGCTCCGGTGGAGACGGTCGCCGATCCAACGGGGGCTGGAGACGTGTTTTTCGCTGCGTATTTGGCGTATCGGTTGCATCGGGGGGTGGAGATTGCCGCGGCCTCTCGGCGCGCTGCGGCGTTGGCTGCGCGTCAAGTGGAGGGTGGTTTTATTGATGAGGCGACGTTGCGTTTGGAGGAGGGGTGAAGTTTAGATACAGTGGTCAGGATTATTTCAGCTCGAAAGGCCAACAGGAACGAATAGAGACGATACGAAAGGTTCATATGATGAGGAAAGAATACGATTTCTCGAAGTCCGTCCGGAATCCCTATGAAAAGCATCTTAAGAAGCGGGTTACGCTTCGTTTGGGGACGGATGTGATCGAGTATTTTAAGGATTTGGCGGATGAGACGGGTATTCCATACCAGAGTTTGATCAATCTGTATCTACAGGATTGCGTACAATCAAAGAAGAAGCTCAAGTGGGCATCATATCTAAAAGACGGTCTCCTTCAGAGGTAGTGCATTCACTACCGTTCACGGAAAGTCATTTCACACGGCGAGGCTGATTGGGCCGAGATCAAGCGAAGATCGTCGCCCCGATTCCTTACATCAGGCCGCATCGACTATCTCTCCAAGTGCTTCAAACAACCGTCGGCAGTGAGCGCACCGCGCCTTCACCTTCTCTGCGTCAATCCGCTTCAGCAAATAGATGGCGATACCGCTCAAGGGTTGGCTCCAAGCTCGCCCATCCGCCACAGGTCGCCGAGTCGATAGTCGTCCAGCCAATTGGCGAGCTTTTCGGGATCAAGGCGGCGCAACACGGTGCTGGCTCCTGGCCGCTCGCAGGTGACGATAGCGGCCGGCTGGTTGGTCAGCGCCGACACAAGGGTGTCGGAATGCGTCGTGATCACAAGCTGCATCCGTTGGGAGGCTTCGACGAGCAGGTCGGCGAGTAGCGCCACTGCGTCGGGATGCAATCCGAGTTCTGGCTCCTCTATGCAAACCAGCGACGGCGGCTCCGGGGCCAGCAGAGTCGCCAGCAGCGCGATGAATCGGATGGTGCCATCAGATAGCCGGGTTGGGGGAATCGGCGCATGGAAGCCGGGTTCGTGTAGGTAGAACTGCACGGTGCCACCTGAGATTACAGTAGATATGCGCTCAAATCGGGGAAAGAAGCGCCTCAGATGTTCGTTGAGTGTCGGTCCAGACTTATGCTCGATCTGATTGAGTACCAGCGCAAGATTGCTGGAGTCGGGGAGTAGCCGTTTCTCCGGAAGATCGACGCGTTGCGGTTGTCGCAGCGCACTGTAACGGCCGAACGTCCACTCGCGGAACGTCTGTATTAACAGGAACTGCCACCCGAGTTCATAGAGTGCCGGATAGAGATCCCGATCCTTGCGTTGCGCAAGGACGGATTGATCTAGGGAGATATCGTCCGATTGCAACGTTCGGTTTTCAGCTCGTTTACCTGGTGTCCGTACGCGAATGTTGATCGCCGGGAGCCCTTGTTGGAATGTGTAGTAGAAGTACGGCTTGGCCCCCTGCGGGGTATTCACCCTCTCGATGGACTCGGCAATGATATTGACTCGGGAGCTGATAGCGGTAAACGACAGACGATATTTTAATGGTTGAACGATTCTCGGACCTCGACTGATTTCGACTTCTATGGTCGAGGCCTTGGGAGACAAGTTCAATACATCTTCCGGATCCCTGCCCCTCATTACTTCTTTAATCATATGCTTGGTATAATCGCCTTTCCACACCCACTCCGCCGCCCCACCCCCGTCACGGATTGCGGCCGCAAAGTTCGTCGGCGTGGCACGCAGGAGTTCCAATACCTCGATAAAGTTTGTTTTTCCCGATGCGTTCGGACCGATAAGGACATTCAATGGTTGCAATTCAAAGAAGTCCATATCGGGAGGAAACGACAGCAAGCCGCCCATGCGAAGGCGTTGGATGAATTGCATCGAATTGGCCCTCCTTAAACGGTGCTAGGTCGTGATTACGAAGGTCAGATAGCAGTAAAGTTCAGCACTCAGCGCCGCGCACTTCGCCGCCGAAGTGCTGCATGCGCTCGTCGGTGTCGATCTGGCCGGCGTTGGCGGGTCGGTAGTGCAGTTGCAGGGCGCGGCGCATTTTTTGCGAGGGATTGGTCGGGCTACCGTGGTGGGTCATGCCGTGCCAGAGCAGGCAACCGCCAGGGGCGAGGGGCACGACGACGTCGCGCTTGGTCTGGACGTCAGTGTCGCAGATCTGCCAGTCGCGGCGTTTGAAGTGATTGACCGGACCTTCGCGGTGCGTGCCGGGCAGGATGTGCAGGCAGCCGTTATTCGCGTCGGCGTGGTCTAAGGCGATCCAGACGCCGATGATGGTGGTGCCCAGAGGGTAGTTGAAATATGCGCAGTCTTGGTGCCAGGGCTTTTCGCGGCCCCTAGGCGGCTTGAGCAGGGCCATCTCTTGGAATAGAACGGGCGTGTCGTCCATCAGGCGGGCGAGGACATCCAAGAGATCTGGGTCGGTGGCCAAGGGTTGAAAGCGCGCATCCCAATCGACGAAATTCATCAGCTTGCGTACCGCACCGCGCCGCGCTGCACCCGTCAGCTTTTGGCCCTGTGCGGAAACTTCCAATTGGACGCCGCGAAATTCGGGCTGTTTGCCGTCAATTAGGTCGTACACTGCGGCGGCAGCGTCGGCGACTTGGGCAGGCGAAAACGCCTCTGCTATCACGAGGTAGCCCTGCTGGTGAAAGAAGGCTAGTTGCTCGGGGCCAATATCGGCAAAGCGGGCGACCTGCTGAGCTTCGGTGTCGTAGCGGTAGAGGTCCGGGGCATAGTCGTCGTGGACGCCGTCGTCGATGATGGGTTGGGCGCTGGTCATGTCTGTTCAGCCTCGTCTCCCTCGTCCACTGATTGGTCCCGAACCAAGATTGCCATGGGAATTAGCACGCAGTAGCCGACCACTAAGAGTACCGGTGCTAGGGTGAGGGAGAGGAAACCCTCGGCCGGCGGGATGCGCAAAAATACATAGCCAAGCACGATCGCGGCTAGGCCAGCTATGGCCAAGGACCAGTTTTTGCGCGTAAAAGGCAAGTCGCCGCGTGGGGCCATGACGTGGCTTCCGCTTACCGCGCCTGCTTTTCGCGGATGCGGGCAGCGCGACCTTTGCGACCGCGCAAGTAAAACAAGCGGGCGCGGCGCACCCGACCTTCGCGCAGGCGCTCGATCTTGGCGATGCGCGGCGAGTGCATGGGAAAGATGCGCTCGATGGCGATGCCCTGAGAGATTTTGCGCACGGTAAAGGTCTCTTGGATGCCGTTGCCTCTGCGCTGGATGACGGTTCCTTCAAAGATCTGGGTGCGCTCTTTGTCGCCCTCAATGACTCGCACGTGGATGCGCACGGTGTCGCCAGCGCCGAATTCAGGGAGATCGGTTTTGAGTTGGTCTGAGGTTAGTTCGCGCAGGATACTTGCGTCCATTGTATCACCTTGTTTGTTACGGGGCTTCTTCCAGCCCGTGCTCCCGCCAAGTGGCGATGAGCTGTTGTTCGTCGTCGTCGAGTTCGATCTGTTGCAGCAGGTCGGGCCGGCGCGCAAACGTGCGCCGCAGGGCTTGGCGTCGCCGCCAGTGCTCTATGCGCTCGTGATCGCCCGAAAGCAGTGCATCGGGGACGCGCTGGCCGCGGAATTCAACCGGTCGCGTGTACCAAGGGCAATCGAGTACGGCCTCTTGGAACGAGTCGTCCAAGGCCGAAGAGAAGTTGCCCAAAACGTTGGGTATGAGCCGAGCCACCGCGTCGATGAGGACGAGGGCGGCCGGCTCGCCGCCAGTGAGCACGTAGTCGCCGATTGAAATTTCACGGTCGATAAGCCCGGTGCGGATCCGCTCATCGACTCCTTTGTAATGCCCGCACAACAACACCAACCGCTCCTCGAGCGCCAGTTCGACGGCGAGCGCTTGATTGAGCGGTTGGCCGTCGGCTGTCAGGTAAATGCAGCGGCTGGCCGCTAGGTCTCGTTCCTGCCAGAGTTGGTACACGGGCTCGGGCTTGAGGACCATGCCGCCGCCGCCGCCGTAAGGCGCGTCATCCACGGTGCGGTGTTTGTCGGTTGCACAATCGCGTGGGTCGTGAGTCTCGACGGTCAGCAGGCCCTGGGCGATGGCGCGGGCCATCATACTAGTCGCCAACGGCGAGGCGAAAAAATCCGGAAAGAGCGTTACAATGTCTATTTTCATGGCTCAAATAGCTCTTCAATGCCTCGCACGACGACCCGACCCGGCGCGATTTCCACGACAAAGTCGCCGACGGCCGGCACGAGGGCTTCGCCTTTGGCTCCGCGGACCACGTAAACGTCTGTGGTCGGCATGGATAAGACCTCGACGATGTGGCCCAATGGCTCTCCTGCCGAATTGACGACCGTGCAATCCACTAGGTCGTCGATGTAGTGCGTACCCTCCGGCAGGGGATCGCGCTGATCAGGGGCGATGGTAACGTAGCCTCCGGCCAGCATTGAACGCGCCTGTTCGGGCGAGTCGATGCCGACGAATTTGAGCAACAAGCTCTTGGCATCTGTGCGCCAGCGCTCGAGTTCGAGCGGTCGGTCGGGTCGGCCCGCGCATTGGAGGACGACATCCCGCAGGTCGCTGAAGCGCTCGACGCGGTGCGTCAAGGCTTGGGCCCGAACTTCGCCGCGCACTCCCCACGGGCGGGAGATATAGGCTACGGCGACGCGCCCGGCCATGAGGGTATCCCTCTATTTTTCCTCTTGCTCGACCGATTCGGCTGATTCAGCGGCGGCCTGTTCGGCTGGTGCCGCTTCTTCTGGCTCGACTGGTTCGGCAGCAGCCTGCTCAACCGGTGCCGCTTCTTCTTGCTCGACCGGCTCGGCTGATTCAGCGGCTTCTGGCTCAGCGGCTACTTGCTCGACCGGTTCAGCCGGTTGGACTGGTGCCGCCGCGGCTTTCTTGCGCCGGCTCTTGGGCTTGTCACCGGAGAGGGCGTCGTCGCGCACCCGACCCTCCGCGCCCTTCCAGCGGGCCAAGACTCCTTGGCTGTGGAAGAGGTCGGCGACGGTCTCGCTCATCTGTGCACCTTTGTTGAGCCACTCTATAGCCCGCTCTTCGTCGATTTTGACGCTGGCGTGCATGGGATCGTAAAGGCCCACCTCTGCGAGGGCGCGACCGTTGCGGGCGACGCTGACGTGAGCGGCGACGATCCGGTAGTAAGGCTGTTTGCGTTTGCCTATTCTCTTAAGGCGAAGTTTGACCAATGCTATTCTCCTTGACGAAGGATGCCTAGCCCACGAGGGGCATTCTCATTTTCATGCGGCCGCCTTTGGCGCGGCCCATCTGCCTGAGCATTTTCTGCATCATGTGAAATTGTTTGACTAGTTGGTTCACCTCTTGGATTGTCGTGCCGCTGCCGCGGGCGATGCGCTTGCGGCGGCTGCCGTTGAGAATCTTGGGTTGGACGCGCTCTTGGCGGGTCATGGAGTTGATGATGGCCTCGACTTGGGTGAATGCGCTATCGTCGAGCTGCATGTTCTTGGCGGCTTTGCCTCCTCCGGGAATCATGCCCATGAGTTGGTCCAGAGGCCCCATGCGGCGCACGGCTTGCAACTGCGAGAGAAAATCCTCAAAAGTGAAAGAGGCTCGGCGAAACTTTTCTTCTAGCTCTTTGGCTCTGTCGCGCTCCATGGCTTGCTCGGCCTTTTCCACGAGCGAGACAATGTCGCCCATGCCGAGGATGCGCGAGGCCATGCGGTCGGGGTGAAAAGACTCTAGATCTTCGATTTTCTCGCCGGTGCCGACGAATTTGATCGGCTGGCCCGTGACGGCGCGAATCGACAGGGCGGCTCCGCCGCGGGCGTCGCTATCGAGCTTGGTCAGGGCGCAGCCGGTAAATGCGAGGCGCTGGTTAAAGCGGGCGGCGGTTTCCACGGCGTCTTGGCCCAGCATGCTGTCGGCGACAAAGAGGATCTCGTGCGGCTCGACGGCCTGCTGGATGCGATCTAGTTCGTCCATCATCTCTTCGTCGATACTCAGGCGGCCCGCCGTGTCTATGAGCGCGATGCTGCGGTGGGTCTGGCGGGCTTGGTCAATGCCGCGACGGCAAATGGCGACCGGATCGACACCTGCGGGTTGGCTGAAAACGGGCACGTCGATAGAGGATCCCAGCGATTGGAGCTGGTCCACGGCGGCCGGGCGATACACGTCGGCGGCGATCAATAGCGGCGGCCGGCCTTTGTCCTTGAACTGACGGGCTAGCTTGGCAGCCATAGTCGTCTTGCCGCAGCCCTGTAGGCCGACGAGCATGACGACGGTGGGAGGGTGCTCGGCGAGATTGAGCGGGCTGTTGTTGCCCCCTAACAGGGAGATGAGCTCGTGGTGGACGATTTTGACTAGCTGCTGGCCCGGGGTCAGGCTCTTGAGGACGTCTTGGCCGAGGGCCTGCTCTTTGACCCGCTGAATAAAGTCCTTGGCGACCTTGAAGTTGACATCGGCTTCGAGCAGAGAACGGCGAATCTGGCGCAGCGTATCGTCGATGTTGCGCTCAGTAATGCGTCCCTGCCCGCGGAGCGAGCGGAAGAGGTCGTCAAAGCGTTCGCTAAGTCGGTCAAACATGGGCCGATGCGTCGAGTGGTAGAATGGGACAAAGAAGCTAAAATATAAATTTAATATATAGATATAGCAACAGAGGCAGGTCAGCCGCGCAGGTCGGCAATAACGCGGGCTGGGTCAGGGGAGTTGAAGACGGCTGAGCCAGCCACTAGGCACCGGGCACCGGCACGGCGGCAGGCGGCCGCGTTGCCGGGCTGGACTCCGCCATCGATGCCGACGGGTATGTCTAGCCCACGGCGCTCGATTTCCGCGCACAGGTCGCGGATTTTGTCGAGAGCGGCGGGCTGGAAGGCTTGGCCGCCAAATCCCGGCTCCACGGACATGACCAAGGCCGAATCGAGATCGTCGAGATAGGGGTAGAGGGCGGAGACGGGCGTTTTGGGGTTGACCGCGAGGCCGCACTGGAGACCGTGCTGGCGAATGGCGTCGAGGACGGCTTGGGCGGATTCGAGTTCCACATGGACGACGAGCGAGTCGGCACCCGCCTCTTTGAAGGGGCCGATAAAGGGCAAGGGGTCTTGCAGCATCAGGTGCGTGTTGAGTTCGAGGCGGGTGGTTTGGCGCACGGCCGCGACGACCGGCAGCCCAAAGCTGATGTTGGGGACGAAGTGTCCGTCCATTACGTCTAGATGGAGAAAATCAGCCCCGCCGCGCTCGACGCGGCCGATGTCTTCGGCTAGGCGAGCAAAGTCAGCGGCCAAGAGGGAAGGGCCGATGCGCGTGGCGTTCATGGTTCCTCCCAATTGTCAAAGGCATCTGGCTTGGGGGGTGGTGCCGCGGCGCTGACGACGAGATCGATGCGGCTGTGGCGCGGGATGCGCTGTTCGCTCGTAGGGTCTTGGGCTAGGACTGTGCCGACGCGCTTTTGCTTGTCGATGCGTTTGGCGATGTGGCCGATGCGCAATTCGTATTTGCGTAGGGTGTCCTCTACGGCTCTGATGGACAGGCCGATTAGAGCCGGCACGCGCTTGAGGGCCGCGGGTGGGCCGTTGCTGACTTGGAGGTCAACCGCACTGTCGCGGGCGAGCTGAGCACCGGGGGGAGGCGACTGCCCGACGACAGCGCCCTCGGGGAGGGTATCTGAAGAGCGGTAGAGGATTTGGCCGATCTTTAGCTGGTTTTCCTCTAGTTGCAAACGCGCCTCGCGCAGGCTAACACGGCGCACGTCGGGAACCCCGTAGTAGCGCGGTCCTTTGCTCACGGTCAAGACGATGCGCCGCCCTTCTTTTACTAATTGGCCGCCACTGGGGTCTTGAGCGACGACCGCATCGGCGGGAACGGTCTCGTGGTGTAGCGAATCGCCGATGGTCACCTTCAGCCTTGCTCCTTCGAGTCGGGCCGATGCCTCGGATGCGGAAAGGCCCTGGAGGTTGGGAACTTGGACGTTGGACGTGTCAACTAAGTACGGCATGATGACCGCGTCGAGTAGGATGAGGGCGATGATGCCGGCGATGAATGCGCCCGCGGCGAGCAGTCCCAAGTGGCGGAGGATGTTCTTCACGATGCGGCCTTGCGGATGCGCGCGGCAAAACTACCATCGCCGGCGTGTTGGCCCGGTATGGTCAGTACGTAGCGGCCGGCCCAGGACTGAGCCGGAAAGTGGGCATCGACGCGCTCTAGCTGAGCGGTTGGAGTCTGCTTTAAGAAGCCCTCGACAATGGCTTCGTTTTCCTCCTCTTCCAAGCTACAGGTGCTATACACCAAGACGCCGCCGGGCCGCAAGTGTTCGTAAGCGCGTTGGATGAGCACCTGTTGGCGTGCCGTCAATGCCGCAAATTCGGCGGGTTGGCGACGCCAACGGGCGTCTGGTCGCCGCCCGAGTACGCCGGTGGCACTACAGGGTACATCGGCGAGAACGCGGTCGAAGGTACCGCACCCGGGTGTTGTGCCGTCTCGGACCACCGGACGGATAGCGCGCAGGCGCAGGCGGCGGGCGTTTTCGCGCACCCGCTTCAGGCGCAGCCGCGAAATGTCGGCCGCTACGACCCAGCCGCGGTCGGCCATAGCGATGGCCGCTTGCACGGCTTTGCCACCAGGCGCGCTGCACAGGTCGAGCAGGCGTTCGCCCGGCTGGGGGTCGAGCAGGGCCACGGCCAAGCCGGCGTTGGGGTCTTGGACTTGAAACAGTCCCTGCTGATATGCGCGTGAGGCAAAGAGATCCGCGCCGTTTGCCGCTCGATAAAAGCCCGGCCTCGCCTCGACCGGAGCTAGGTCGAGTTCGGCGACGGTTGCGCGGCTGGCGCGTAGCGGATTGAGGTAGATATTGAGCGGGGCGGGCTGGTTGTTGGCCACGAGCAAATGCTCGGCGATTTCGCGGCCCCAGCGACTGACCCAGCGCTCGACCAGCCACTCGGGATGGGAGTGGTACACCGCTAGGTAGCGCGTCGGGGTCTGCTGCTGATCGGGATAGCGAACCTGCGCGCGTTGCCGCAGCAAGTTGCGGAGTACGGCATTGACCAGCGAAGCGATGCCTTGGTGCGTCAAGTGCTTGGCTAGCTCAACCGAGGTATGGACGGCTGCGGACTGGGGCACGCGGTCGAGCCAGAAGAGTTGATAGGTGCCGAGGCGCAGGATGTGGCGAGCCCAAGGTGAGAGTTGGGCGACCGGGCGCGCACAACAGGTGGCGATGATCCAATCGAGCCGCTTCTGCCACCGCACCACACCGAGGACTAGCTGGCGGGCGAAGCGTGCGTCGCGGTTGGTCGGCAAGCGCGCGTCAAGAGCTCGTAGCAGTTCGTCGAAAGGTCGGGCTTGCTGCTCTAGGTCTCGGAGGAGGTGTGCCGCTGCAAGGCGGGCTGGGTCGGGAGGACGCACGGCTCAGCGCAAGAGGAGCATGGCGCGGTGTAGTTCGGTCGAATCCGTCCGCAGACGGTAGATGTAGAAGCCGCTGGCCGCGGGTGCGCCGGTTGCCGACTGGCTATCCCAGTGGACCACGTGCCGTCCTGGGGATGTGCTCGCCGCAAAGGGCGTGGCCACCTTTTGTCCCATTAGGTTGAAGATGTCGATCTGGGCAAACTGAGCTCCTCCCTCGGGGATGGCGAAGGGGATTGCGGTGCCGGCGTTAAAGGGATTGGGGTAGTTCTGCGCGAGGATGGCTTCGCGCGGCTGCGCGAAGCCGGACGGCTCTGAGATGGACGTGGCAGCATCCCCCCATACTACTTGGCTTTCAGCGCACGAGCCGTCGGCGCAGGTATTGAAAACGAGCGTGGTCGCCTGTTCGGCGTCGAGGAGTAGGTAGGTCTGGCCGCGCTCGTCGCTAGTGGTCATTATCTGCTGGGCTGCGCCGGCTGGGATGGGGATGGCTTCGTCGTTGACGAGCGCGTATGCCGGCCCTGCTCCGGGATTGGCAATGTCCCAAGTAAAAGACGCACCAGTGCGGAAGTGTCCAGCTTGCAAAAGGCGCGCTGACACGAGAATTTCGCCAGCGCTGCTGTCGGCTATGCTGCCGGTCCCGGCAGCAGAAAAGGAAGGGGTTTGCCCGACCGAGCGAAAGAAGATGCCATCCGGCAAAGCCTGCCCGGCGGCGTCGCAGTAATTGCGCAAGAACGCGACTTGGGGGCGGATGTCGTCGCGCTCGTTAAAGGAAGGCCCGAGCGATACCACGTCGAGGTAGATGTCTATGGGGGTGGTAGGGCTGATGGAGTCGGCCAAGGTGAAAGCCATGCTGACGAGATGGCCTTCGCCCTCTATCCCTGCACCGCCGAGGGTCGCGATGCCCCATTGGGCGGTTTGGCCTTTTATTTGCGGGGCCCCTGGGGAGACAAAGGACTTGGCCCTCGCTGTCTCGCCTAACGCGCCCGCGATCGCGGTGATCGCGTTGGCTGGTTCCCAGCTAAATTCGAATTTGACTTGGCGCACGCCGCTCATGTTGCGCGCCGAGACGCTGAACTCCACGGTGCTGTTGGCGGTAAACCCGCAGAAGGGGCCTTCTTCGCCGATGAAAATTTCGGCATCTGCATTGGGGCCAGCAGCCGCGAGGCGGGGTAACGCGATGGCACCGAGGAGGACTATATAGCAAAGTAGCATGCCCTTTTCCCAAGTGATTAAGTTCAAAAAATACGGCGAGTAAATGTACGCAACGCTAGCGTCTAGGCAAGCGCACCGATCCTTCTCCTTGACCGGGTTTTGTCGCGTTTGATATTATTGGCTAAACTGCGTCAGACCAACTCCCAAGTATATGGACTATTGAAGATACTTATGCGCCGTTATCCCGTCTGGAATGTCCGCCGCGACGATCCGTACGATAGCTTGATTGATGCCCTGCTCGCCGGTCGTGGCCTGACCCGCGCCGAATTGCAAGTCGGTCCTGAAGCCCTGCATCCGCCCGAGCAAATGCAGGACATGGCGACTGCGGTTGCGCGTCTAGAGCGCGCTGTCCGCGACCGCGAGAAGATCGTCGTGTACGGCGACTACGACGTCGATGGGGTTTGCAGCACTGCCGTGCTGATGGATTTTCTCGAACGGGTGGGTGCCGACTGCGATTGCCTTTTGCCCGATCGCCACAAGGACGGATACGGCCTCAAGCCGCCTGGGGTCGAGCGCGCCATAGCAAAGGGCGCGCGCGTCATCGTCACGGTTGACAATGGCATCTCGGCCTACGAAGCCCTAGAGTTGGCTGAGGTGCACGGCGTGGAGGTCGTCGTAGTCGATCATCACCAACAGCTCGCTGAATTGCCGCGCGCTCTTGCCATCATCAACCCCAATCGCCGCGATTGCACGTATCCGTTCAAGGACTTGGCCGGCGTTGGCGTCACCTTCAAGCTGGTGCAGGCCCTCAGCACAGCCTTTCTCGCTGGCGAGGAGCGCCGCCGCTATCTCAACGAACTGCTCGACTTAGTGGCCTTGGGGACGGTGGCCGATCTCGTGCCCGTGCTGGGGGAAAATCGCCTGTTCATCCAGCGCGGCCTGCAGATCCTCCAGCACACCAAGCGCCTCGGGCTGCACGCGCTCAAGAAGGTGGCCAGCTATCGAGACCAGCCCCTCGATGCCGCCAGTTTGGGTTTTCGCTTGGGGCCGCGGATCAATGTCGCTGGTCGCTTGAAGACGCCCGATATAGCGCTGCGGCTTTTGCGCTCGACAAGCGAGGGGGAGGCTGCGCAGTTGGCCGACGAACTCAACCGGCTCAACTCCCAGCGGCAGGCTTGGCAGCGCGAGGGCATACAGGAGGCCGAGGAACAGGTCGGCCCGGAGGAGGATGTGGAGGACCACATCATCGTGGTGTTAGGGGAGTGGAATTTGGGCATCATCGGCCTGTTGGCCAGCAAGTTGTGCGAAAAATACGCCCGCCCCGCAGTCGTGTGTACCCAAAGCAGTGATCACGGGCTCTGCGTCGGTTCGGCGCGCAGCATCCCAGGCTACGACATCAGCGCAGGAATCCACTCCTGCGAAGAGCATTTGAAAGCGCATGGCGGCCATCCGGCGGCTGCGGGCTTTTCGCTTGAAGCCGATGCCTTTGAGCGCTTTCGCCTCGCACTGATCGACCACGCCAACGCCCACATTAGCGCCGAGGCACTGCAACCCGCCTTGGACATCGACCTGATGCTCAAACCGGTCGATTTGACGCTAGACACAGTGGAGCAACTCGCCGCGCTAGAGCCTTTTGGCAACGGTCACCGGCGGCCGGTTTTTGTCCTAGAGGACTGTCGGGTCGTTTGGGCGCGGCAGATCGGTTCCGGCCGCCACTTCAAGGCCGAATTGGAGGTAGGAGGCCGCCGCTGTGCGGCGCTGTGGTGGAACCAAAAAGACCTCGCGGATCAGGTGCGGCCGGGCGACCGGCTGAGCGCGGCTTTCGAGTTGGAGGCAGATACCTATACTGGCAACGGTGCTGTGCAGATGGTGCTCAAGGATTTGTACTTGCGGGGGTAGGGGGCGTAACGTCAGTTAGAAAGTTGGAGAGTGCGAACGTGATAAGTTCCCAATACACCGAGGAATTGTGCATCCGGGACAGCGACGCCAAAATCGTCCTGTTGGTCGTCGATGGCTTGGGCGGGTTGCCCCATCCCGCCACGGGCAAGTCCGAACTGGAGACGGCCCAGTTGCCCAACTTAGACGCGCTGGCCAGGGGGGGCACCTGCGGTCTGATTTCGCCGTTAGGGGGAGGCTTTACTCCGGGCAGCGGCCCAGCCCACTTAGCCCTCTTTGGCTACGATCCTTGGCAGAACCAGATCGGTCGCGGTGCCCTTTCGGCTCTTGGCTTGGGGCTGGACTTCGCCCGTGGCGATGTGGCGGCGCGCCTCAACTTTTGCACGGTGGATGCTGAGGGTCGGGTGTGCGACCGTCGCGCTGGCCGCATCCCCACAGAAAAAGGACGCGAGCTTTGCGAAGTGTTAAAAGCGGTCGCCGTGCCCGGGGTGGAGTTACAAGTCGCTGCTGAGATGGAGTACCGCGCTGGCGTGGTGTTCCGCGGCATGGGCTTGGGCGACCAAGTCTCGGATTCGGATCCGCAGGTGACAGGAGTGCCGCCCAAGTCTCTGACGGCCCTCGCGCCGGGTGCCGAGCGCACCGTCGAAGCGGCCAATGCTTTTTTAGAGCAAGCTGCTGCCTTGCTCGCTGACGAACACCCGGCCAACATGGTGCTGCTGCGGGGA
Source organism: Candidatus Latescibacterota bacterium (assembly GCA_965116675.1). GTDB lineage: Bacteria > Latescibacterota > UBA2968 > UBA8231 > UBA8231. The sequence goes on along the minus strand of OZ220721.1, from coordinate 1,885,641 downwards.
TTTGGTCGCTATCCAGAGTTGGTGTCGATGGACAAGGCGTATGGGCTGAAGGCGCTGGGCATTGCTGGGTATCCCATGTATCGCGGGGTAGCCGGCGCTGTGGGCATGGATGTCGAAGAGGTCGGCTGGGACCTCGAATCCGAATTCGCCTTGCTCGAAAGCCGCTATGCGGACTACGACTTTTTCTACGTCCACGTCAAGAAGACCGACAGCGCGGGCGAGGACGGCGATTTCGAGTTGAAGGTGCGGCTGTTAGAGGAGTTGGATGCTTACATTCCGCGGTTACTCGCGCTGCAACCCGAGGTACTCGTCGTCACTGGCGACCACTCGACCCCGTCGATTATGCGCAGCCACAGTTGGCACCCCGTACCTACGGTCATCGCTAGCCAGTGGGCGTTGGCCGACGCCGCGGATGAATTTTCCGAGCGCGGTTGCAGCGCTGGCTGTCTCGGAATCGCGCCGTCAGCTAGCTTGATGGCCCACGCGTTGGCCCACGCGCGTCGGCTCGACAAATTCGGCGCTTGAGATGATCACGCCTCTGCGCATTGCCCACCGCGGCGCGTCCGGTCCGGGGTTGGCACCCGAAAACACATTAGCCGCTTGCGAAAAGGCGCTCCAGATCGGCGTCGATATGCTCGAAATCGACGTCCACGCCACCCGCGATGGCCAGATCGTGGTCTTGCACGACGCAGCGCTTGACCGGACGACTAATGGCACTGGATTGGTCGCCGACCTCTTGGGCGAGGAAGTGCACCAACTCGATGCGGGCCGCTGGTTTAGCGCAGATTTTGCCGGTGAGCGCGTGCCTCTGCTCGAAGACGTACTTGACTTGGCGCGGAATCAAGCCGTCGTGCTGATAGAGATCAAGGCTGACGGCATTGCCGAGCGCGTCCTGCAGGTGATTGAAGCGGCGAATGCGGTCGAGCGTGTCGTGGTGCAGGCGTTCAATCCGCAAACCGTCCGACGGCTCAATTTGCTCGCGCCGACCCTGCCCACGGCGCTGTTGGTGGGTCAGTTGCCGACCACGCCCTCGCGGGTGCGCGCGCGCCGCCTCGTGCGCCAAGTGCTGCAAGTGGGGGCCAACGCGCTGGCGATGTGGTACGCGGCGCTGACCCCGCCCTTCCTCGAAGAGATGCGCCAGCGGGGCATTGCGGTCTGGGCTTGGACCGTTGACGAGGATATTGCCATGCGCGATTTGGCGACGATGGGGGTGCAAGGGATCATCACCAATCGTCCAGACCAGCTCAATCAAGTGCTCGACGAACTGGTCGCCGACGGGTCACTGCGGCCGCCGTTGGGCCGGCGCATCAAGCGCAGCCGCTGGGGTCGCCGCCGCCAGTTGCGCAAACTCCAAGCTGCCAAGCGGGGCCGCTGAGGTCGCAGATGCTCTACACCTTGTTGGCCATATTGCTGCTGGTTGTCGTGGTGCTGAAATTCTGGTCGCCCTTTGGCCAGCGCTGCCCCCAGTGCCAAGTGCGCCGGGAGGATGCGGAATACCCCTTGTGTCCAAATTGCGGGTGGATTTACGAAGTGCCTGGGGAAGAAGACGATGATTTTGCGCCGGACGACGACGAAAATGCGAAATTCTGAAGGGCGTGACGCCGCGCTGCCGCGCCCTGTTTGCGCTTGACAATACCTTGTACTTCCCTTTAGATTGTCTCATTATATAGGGAAGCACAGAACGTTCAAACTCAGGAAGGTGAACCATGAAAATGCGGGCAATATCGCTGTTTGTCGCCGTCGCGGTTTTGGCGGGCTGTGACGACCCCCCCACAGCCGAACTCGACGCGGCCAAGCAAGCTCTCGACACAGCCCGGAACGCCGACGCCGAGCGCTTTGCCGCCAGCGAGTACTCGGCTGCGCAGCGCGCGTACAGCGAAGCCGAAACAACGACCAAAACCGAAGATGAGCGCTTTTTCCTATTCAAGGACTTTGAGCAGGCGCGGGCGCAAATCGCCGATGCCAAGACCAAAGCCACGCGGGCAGAGTCGGCTGCGCAAGCCGAAAAGAAACGCCAGCGGGAGTCGGCCGAAGCTGCTATTGCCACTGCCCGCGACGCGGTTGCTGCCGCATATACCAGCTTAGAGGAAGCGCCGTCGGGCAAGGGCACGGAAGCCGATATTGAGGAATTGCGCGTCGAGTTGAGCACGGCCGACGCCGATCTAGACGCGGCCGAAGCCGCGGTGGACAGCGAGCATTTCTCCGATGCCGAGTCCCTCGCCGAAAGCGCGGATCTGAAGGCTACCGAGGTCGCCGACGGCGTGATAGTGGCCGTGGATAGATACCACGCGCTGGTCGAGGAGATGCGTCCTTGGTACGAGCGCTTCTGAGCGTGTGCCCTTGCAAGCTTCAATCACAGGCGGCCGGGAATTGCTCCCGGTCGCTTTATTTTTTTTCGCACTGCTGTGGGGGGCACCTGCCGCGCGTGCGTCTGCGCTCTGGTTAGAGCATCAGCAACTGGTGCAAGCTGTTGAGCGCCGCGACCTAGCTACGCCCTACATCGTCATCAATACCCAAGACAATCTCATCCTGCTCCGCGATGGGGAGCAGGTGTTGCGCCAAGCCGCTTGTGCAACGGGCAGCGGCCGCAAGCTCGAAGGGGCTAAGCGGTGGCATCGCTGGACCTTCGACACCCCTAAAGGCCGCTTCGCCATCCGCCGCAAAGTCGCCGACCCCCTATGGACCCGGCCGACTTGGTACTTTATTGAAAACGATGAGGAGATTCCCATCTTCGCCGAGGACCCGAGGCGGTTCCAACGCGGAGTCTTGGGGTCGTATGCATTGTACTTCCTCAAGGATTTTATGATTCACGGCACGCTCTTTGAAATCAACTTGGGCAAGAGCATTACTCACGGCTGCGTCCGGGTGGGCAGCGAGGACTTGGAGTACCTGTACGAAGCTGTCGAAATCGGCTGGCCGGTCTTTATCTACTGATGAAGCACCTAGCGTTGTTCTGGGCCTTGGCGTGCGGCGCGAGCGCGGCATCGGCCGGGGACTTGGCCTATGTCAACGCCGCGCTACGGGCTTGGTTGCAGGCCATAGAAGCGGATGCGCCGTACTTGTTGGTGGATCGGGGCGCGGGCGAGTTGCGGCTGATGCATGGGAGGGCATTCTTGCGGCGCGTGCCGCTGGCGGCCGATTCCCTCGGAGAGCAGCCGCCAGTGCAATCCTCGCTCGCGGCCCGGTTGCGGCGCTATCGACCTAGCAATCCTTGGCGCGGCTTGGTGTCCAGTCCTTTTGACTGGGAACAGAATTTGGTCATCGACGCCTCGGCTGTCAGTGCCTTGTATTTCGCGAGCGGACTGCTGATCTACGCCAGCCCGGCGTGGCGCCGCCCAGGTGCTATAGACCTGCAAATCGGGGTCGCTGATTTGCGTGCTCTATACAATGCCTACAGCCCGGGCATAACGCTCGTCGTTCTACCCGCCAACTGGAGAGAGATACCGCAGCAGTGACCTTGCACTTTGGCGCGGCGGCCGCTGACATCACGCCGCCGGTCGGCATCGCAATGGGCGGATACTGGGGGCGGCGGTCCGGGGCCACGCACATCCGCGACCGCCTCATGGCCAAGGCCCTCGTCTGCGGTCAAGATAAAGCGCGGGTTGCTCTTGTCGCCGTCGATTTGGTGGGGTTGGACGCGGACGCTGTGCGGGGGATTCGGGAGAAGATAGGGCGTGCTACTGGCATTGAAGGCGCGGCCATCATGGTCTGTGCCTCCCACACCCACGCCGGCCCGCTGACCTTCCCCTTCCGGGGCATGGGGCGCATCGACTGCTACTACTTGGAGCAAGTTGCGGACGCCGTGGTCGAGGCGGTGGTAGCTGCTGCCGCCGACAGCCGACCGGGTCGTTTGTACTATGCGCGTCCTCCGGTGCAGATCGGTATCAATCGCCGCGAGCCGCACCCGCAGGGTACGCGGATCGGGCAAAATCCCGCCGGTCCGGTGGTGCCTTACGCACATGTGCTGCGCTTTGTCGCTGCTGATGGCACAGGAGCGACGCTCTTTAATCACGCCTGTCATCCGGTGGTCTTGGGCCACGACAATCTCCAGATCAGCGGCGACTTTGTCGGTGCGGCGGTACGCCACATCGAGGAACAGACCGGCGATAAAGCTCTTTTTGTCAACGGTGCCTGCGGCGATGTCAACCCACGGATCGCCAACGGCTCGTTTGCCGATGTCGAGGCGTTGGGACAGGAGTTGGGTCGGGCCGTGCAGGAGGGGCTGGATGCGGCTGAGCCCTTAGACGCTTCAGCGATAAGCTGGGCGCACGAGCGGTTGGATTTGCCCCTGCGTCCTCCGCCGTCGCGCTGGCGTGCTAAGGTCGAGAAACTCAAAGGGCACCTGCGGGCGCGTTTGGCACGGGGCAGCGAGGTGTCCAAGGCGCAGCTCGAATGGGCTGTGGCCATGTGCAAATGGGTACAGGCTGGCGCAGAGCGCGCTCGGGAGCAGCCCTTTGAGATGCAGGCGTTGGCGTTAGGCGAGTTGGTGCTTTTGGGGATGGAAGGGGAGATCTTCGCCCGCTATCAACTCGACTTGGAGGCCGCGCATGGGTTGGCTGTCTTGTGCGGCTTTGCCAATGGCTGCATTGGCTATGTGCCCACGGCTGATGATTACTCGTGCGGTGGCTACGAGATCGACCTAGCCTACAAGGTTTATCCGAGCGTGCAGATGATCGCGCCGGCGAGCGAGTCGCTGATACGGCAGCGGGCTGCGGCGTTGATAGCAAAGGTGCGCTAGCTTATAACAGGAGGAGTTATGCATGACCTAGAGGTGCTCTACGATCAAGTTCCGGCGACGCGGTGCGCTGGTACGGGCGATTGCTGCTGGCTCACGGACGAGGAGTTCGACAACTATTACGCCACCATGTTCCCGCTCTACCGGGCCGAATACGTCCACATCGTCGCCTATGTGGAGCAGCACTTTTCCCCGCAGCGTCGCCAGGAGTTGCTGAACTTTACCGAGGAGCGGCCTCGCCGCTGTCCCTTTCTCGGCGCGGACCATAGCTGTACCATCTATCCGGTGCGCCCGCTGATTTGCCGCACGTACGGGGCGATGAATCCAATCTCGATCGCCCGCCAAGCTATTGCGCATCAGGGCGATCTTCCAGCGGCGCAAATCCGCGCCTTTGTGCGGCGCGAGGCTGGTATGGTGTGTCCGCGGGTGGCCGTGCTGGAGCCGGAAAAGGTCGCGCGGCACGCCCGCATGCTCATGGAGGGGACGTACGAGCGCGAGTTGGCGCGGCTCAGTGCCGAGGTGGAGTTGGCGGGCGCGGAGCGCAAACGGCTCTTCCAACGGCTCACTGGCCGGGAAGAGTGGCCGTTGCGCTGGTCTTGGGGGGGCTTTAATGCGCTGCGCGCTGCGCCGCTGGCGTGGCTGCGTCGGCACTTTGCTGCGTATTGGAGAAAGGCCGAGTTAATCGATCGCAAGTGACGCTAGCATCGGCGTCGTAAGGAGATTGCACCATGCAACAATACCGAGTTGCCATTTTGGGCTGCCGCGGCCGAGGCACGGCCGCGGGCCGCGCGTACCATCAGCATCCCCGCACCGAGGTTGTGGCTCTGTGCGACCTCGTGCCCGAGCGGCTGGCGACCCTCGGCGACGAGTTAGGGGTTGAGGCTCGCTACGACGGCCTCGACCGGATGATCGAGGCCGAGGCCCCGGACATTGTCGCCATTCCCACGGGCACCGAGTTCCACTATCCGCTCGCTATGCGGGTGCTGGAGCACGGAGTCCACATCGACATTGAAAAGCCGATTTGCACGACCTTGGCCGAGGCCGACGCAGTGTTGGCCAAAGCCGCGGAGAAAGGAGTGCAAGTTGCCGTGCATCACCAAGGGCGCAGCGGCGGCGCGCTGCAAGCGGTCAAAGCGGCGATTGCCGAGGGCCGGATTGGCGAGTTGCGCTATGTGCAGGGCAGCGGCAAGGGCTACTACGGAGGCTACGGCCTGATGAACATTGCCACGCACTCGCTCAACGCCATGCTCGGCGTGGTGGGGTCGGTGCGGAGCGTGCAAGCCGTGGCCTTGACCGATGGCCGGTTGATCACGCCCGAAGATGTGGTGCCGTCGCCGAGCGGCATGGGCTACATTGCCGGTGAGCACGTGACCGCGGCCCTCGCTTTTGACTGCGGGATTTCGGGGACCCTCTTGCAGCACCGCTTTCCCAAGGTGGATTCAACGGCCTATATGATTGAGATCTACGGCACTGAGGGCCGGCTCTACTGGAAGAGCGGTGCTCCATGGTTTTTGTCCACGCCGCACTTTGCCCCCGGCCAATCCGAGTGGCAGCCGCTCGATCCCATAGTGCCCGGGCACTACGACCCGGCGGGCCCGGCTGCTGTGGAGGATTACCAGTTCGCCGATGAGTACGTGCAGGCGCTCGACGAGGGCCGTGCGCACGAGTGCTCGGGCGAGGCTGGCCGCCACGTGCTGGAGATATTGATGGGGATTTTCGAGTCGGGAGCACGCGGTCGGCGCGTGGAGTTGCCGCAAGCAGAACGCGAGCACCCGCTCTTGCGCTGGCGCGAGGAACACGGCTTAGGTCTGCCCAACTCCATGCCGCGCCCGTATGCGGAGTGGCTTGCCGCCGAAGATTGCCGCTTGGGCCGGAGTGTGAGTTAGCCGCTGAGTTTTCCCAACAAGCCCCAGCCGCTGACGGCGGACGAGGCGATCAGTACTGCGGTCGAGAGTATCGCGCCGATGAGGACCCAAGCACGGGTGCGGTAGGAGGCGGGGAGCTTGAAGTTGAGATAGATGGCTGCCACCATCATTATGGCAATGGCCAAGTTGGCGATGAGGAAACCGGCGATCTGGGTCAGGATGTCGAAGGGGATGTTGTTCCAGACGATGAGCATGGTGGTGGCGAAGATGTAGAGGCAGATGACGCGCTTGATCGCCTGGTACTCCCAAGTGCGGTCGGGCCAGCGGGCGGCGAGAAACTCTTGGGCCACGCGGGCGTAGATTTCGGGCAGGGCTTGCAGGGTGCCCCACAGCGCGGCGAGGATGCAGACGTAGTAAATCCACACTAAACTCGGATGGATCTGCCGCCAGACGTGGGCTTGGTGCGTCAGCAAGTTCCAGCCCTCAAAGCGGGTTTCGAGCGGGAAGAGCACGGCCGCTCCAGAAATCATAAAGGCCCCAGTGACTATAAAGAGGACCAGCGCCCCCAGCCCCACGTCCCAGCGCAGCGGCGCCACGCGTTGCCGCAGGTGGTGGATTTGCTGGGGATCGTCGGGTAGGTAGTCGATGCTCTCGCTGCGGGAGGCACGGTCGCGGATGGCCTCGATGTCTTGGTGGCCCGTCAGCCCCCACTTGTGCAGGCCGACCCAGTTGGCGTAGGCGATGTAGCCAATGACCGAGCCGCCGACGTAGCCAAAGGTGGTGCCCAACGTCAGCAGCGGATGCGCCACCGTGTCTTCGGGTGCCCACTCCGGAAAGGGTGGTAGGTCGCCAAAGCGGAAGGTCCCCACAAGTGCTGCGATAAAGTCTGGACGCACGATGAGGGTCCCGGCGATGGTGCCCGTGACTAGGATTCCGCAGATGAGGAGCTGTTGCTTTTCGAGGCGTTCAAAGGATAGGCGGATGCCAAAGAACAGCGCCAAGGCGATAAAGGCCGAGGTTATGGCGTTTTCCCAGAAGACTTCTTCCTCGCCAGCGGGCAGCATGTCGCGCAGCAGGAAGTGAAAAAGGTCGCCGCAGGGCTTGGAGACGGGCACCCAAGCTAGGGGAGCGCCGATCATCTCAAAGAGCAAAATGGTCAACAGCAGCCATCCGCGCGGCCCGGGCAGGCGCACGAGACGGTGGCCGATCAGCTCGCCGCTGACGGCTGTGTAGCGGCCAATCAGATAGGTGAAGAAGACGCCTTTGACTAGACAACTGAGCAAGACCATCCACAACAAGCCATAGCCAGCCCAAGCACCGGCCCGCACCACGACGATGGTCTCGCCGGCACCGATGGCGACCGAGGCGACGATGGCCGCCGGGCCGAAGACGGCGAGCATACCGAAAATTTTCCTCAGCGACCAAGACTGAGCGAAGACGCCTTCGGGCGGCGGAATATCTACTTTGTTCATGCGAGGAGATGGGCTTTACAGAGGGGAATAAGGCTCTGGGCGACGATGCTGAGGCGTAAATTCATGGTGGGGCAAGATACAGCGGGCGGATAGGCGGCGCAATAGGCCGCATTTAAGCGATGGATGAGTTGTGCTAATGCACTGTTATTATTTTTCGCGTTGCACTTCGGTGTTCGCGCGCAGGAAAGACGTGTAGCCCGCTTCATCAAGTGTCCCGGCCGCCAGTTCGATAACGGCCTGAGCCGCACTCTCTTGCGTGGCAGTGAAGCGATAGCCGTTCAACTCCAAAAACAGGATTCCGACTACAAAGCCAGTGCGCTTGTTGCCATCGACAAAAGGATGGTTGCGCACGATGCCCGCCGTATAGGCCGTCGCCATTTCGATGAGATCGGGTGTGTCCGCATAGGCGTAGTGTTGCTGTGGCCGGGCCAGAGCCGATTGCAACAAGCCGTCGTCACGCACCCCCGCCGCGCCACCGTGCAGCGCGAGCAGTCGGTCGTGCAGCATCAGGGCGTCGCGTGCGTCAATCCAGACCGGTTCCGTCACTGGGCCAGAACGTGGAGCGTGTTGCGATAGCGGTCGAGGATGTCTTCGGCCTTTGCCAGCTTCTTTGCAAAGGTGGGATCGTAGGGCGTCATCTGGTAGCTGCCGTCCGGCCCTTCGATCAGGAATAGAGGATCCCCGTCTTTGGTGCGCAGCCGGTTGATGACCTCCTTGGGGAGGACGACGCCGAGCGAGTTGCCGAATTTGCGGACTTTGAGTTCGACCATGAAACGCCTCCTGTTGTTGTCACTATTGTAATAACATTCAATCAAGATGCAAGGCGAATGCCTAGTAGACGACCGTCCCCGGAGTTACCCCGGCAATTCGTGCAGAAGCCTCGCCTCTGCTGATATACATCGGTTCGGGATACGGGCCACGCGCTCAATTGCCGCGATACCCCAGTACGACCCGATTGACAGGGCCTTGGAGCCCCATGGTATTGACCGCTTTTGCCCGCAACGCGTTTCTGCCCGGGCGCAGTTTCCACTCGAAAGACGGGTCGCTCTCCTGCCATGCGCCCTCGTCCAAGCTGACCTCAAAGCGGGCGAGATTGGGAATGGGGCCGGACAATTGCACGGACAGGGCCGCGGCCGTCTCGGTGTCCTCTAGGTCGATCCTCGTTTTGTTCAAGGACCAGTAGAAATCCTCCGGCCGGGTGGTCTGGAGCGAGTATTCCGGGTACCTCGGGTCGAGACTGTCGGTCCACCACAGATGGCCGTCCCAGTGGTACTGATTCATGCCCTGTTCCAGTTCTTGGGGCTCGGAGCGGTACAGGTGGTCGTTGCGCAGCGGTATGCCGAAGCGCAGGTACAGATCGACAAACATCCGCCGCATCTGGTCTATGGGAATGGGTGGTGGGGGAATGATAGCGATATCTTCGGCCTTGTTGGCTGCGGAGCTGCGATGCATTTCGAGTGCATTGATAGGCACACCGGCCCTTTCGTACTGGAAAGCCACTTGGTGTCCTGGCAAGAGTCCCGGATCTTGGAGAATCCACTTGCCGTACTGGTCCGACCAGATCTCGGTCAGGCAGTGGTGGTCGACGATGAGGGCACGGGTGTGGTACCCTAGGGCCGCGGCGCACTGGGCAAAGACAGCCGCATAGTGGGTACACATCCCCAGCGCCAGGTTCTGCGGAGCTAGTTCGAGGATCTCCAGCGCGTCCCACTGTGGGCAGTAGTTGTACTCGTTTTCGTTCCATCCCTCCCACTGCCGGCGCACCCACTGGCGCAAAAGGGCAAACTTCTCCATCTCCGTTTTGCCTGGGGCGACTATTTCCTCCAGCCGGTATTTTTCCCGCAGGTGGCGCATGCGGGGGTGGTGTGGGTCGGCGTAGTCGAAATCGTACGAAGAGACCGCAATGGCATTGTCCGGTGCCTCGATCACCTCAATGTCCGGGTGATTTACCCCGCTGATCCGGCCGGAAGCCTCAATGGTCACTTTTTTTATTAAGGGTGTGATGCTGGCATCCCGGCTAGAAAGGGTCGCCCGCCACTGTACAAAGCGCTGTCCGGGCAGGGTGCTGGCCGAGTCGGCTGACCGCCAGGGACTCCATTTATCCGGCGCGTACCAGGCCGTTGAGCCAGTGCGCACTGCGAACCGGACAGCGGTCTGCGGCTGTAGTGTCAGATCGGCGAACAGACGCAGGTCGCTCACCTCTATCTTGGGGGAAAGGGCATATTCTGCGGCCATATCAATTATTGGAGAAGTCAGGGTACCCTCGGGCGGATAGCCGTGGACCCGGATGCGGACGACGTACTCGCCCGAGAGATTGTTCTCGGGTCCGAGTATGTCGCTCTTCCACTCGTTGCTGCCCCCGGAAAGGCGCTTGAAACTGTTTTTGCCGGGCCTATCCGCATCGATGAGCAGAAAACCCGCTCCCGAAAAAATCAGTTCGTTGCTGCCCTGCTGCAGGTAGTGGCCGGGAATGGTCTCTCGGTCCCAGCCGCCCGTGAGCATTTTTTCTCTGTCCTGCACATGGCGGATCTCGTTCCCGTTGACTGTGATGAGCATGGGTGTTTGTTCGCTACCACCCCCGCCGAAAAAGAGGATTTCGGCTTCTGCGACTGCCGATGGCAGCTCGAAGACCTTTTTTATTTCGATTTCGTCCGTCAGGGGTTCGCTGATTTTCGAACTGCGGGCCATGGCATCGGCAATCAGATAGGTGGGTGCCAAGCCAAGGGTGCCAGAGGCAACGGAAAAATCGATGAAACGGTCGCGGGTGCAGTTTGCGAGAGCCTCGCCCGCAAGGGTGCTTTTCCACTTGGACGAGGTTGCGGTGGCAGCGGTATAGCGCGCTTTGGTTCCCGCAGTCACTGGCGGCTCGTCGGCAGACATCGGCCTGTCTTGCGGGTAGTACAACAGCAGGTAACCGCGTCGCTCGCGCTCGCCGCATATGAGGGTGCCGTCGGCCGTGCTGACGACCGCGCCGATATCGCCGAAGGTTTGGTGCCCTCCTTCCGGCTGCATGCCGCCCGGCCAAGTGCCGAGGTGCATCCGGCGTTGGACCGGGTCAAAGGCAAACAAACGCGGCAGCCCGCCCTCTTCGCCGCCCACGCCGTAAATCAGGCCATCCGCCCCCCGGGCCAGTCCCGGGATGCGGTGCTGCCGCAGGGGCTTGCCAAAACCCTCTACCAATGCGGTTTTGGGGTCAAAGCGGAACAGATAGCCGTCGGTCGTACCGGCGAGAAAGCTGCCGTCGTCCAGTTTTACTGCGGCGTCGATGGCGGCGAAGCGCCGTCGCCCCACTACGGCTGGCAATCTGGCATCGAGGGGCTTGAGGACGCCTGTGCGGGAATCCAGTTCGAGGATGCGACCCATGTCGTCGCTATTCGCTCCGGTGCTGGTACCGGTGAGGTAGATCTTGCCGTTGTCTGCGGCCAGCAGGACTCTGCTGATTGGGCGGGTATGGTGGTGTTGGGGCAGGGGGATTACCTCGCCGTAATCCTTTTGCGCCTCCCTTTCGGGCGACAGCGCCACGGTGAAGAGTCGCCCTCCGGGCGCGGTAAGGCCGCAGAGCATTTGCCCGGTGGCGTCGACGGCCAAGGCTCCTACTCCGTCCGGCTCGGGAAATTCAGGCAGGGCGATCTCTGCGAGCAAGTGGCCGGCGGGCGAGTAGTGCCGGATGGGCATGCTTGGGGCTGCTGGATCCATTAGGTGGGGCGGTGGTACTGAGTCTCGGCGTCTGAATGTGCCGGGGGTGTGGGGACGCTGCCGCGGGCGCTCGAAGAAGAACTGCTTGTCGTACGCTCGTCGGGCACCCAGATAAATGTCCCCTTCGGGTCCGAGCGCCAGGCGCGGCTCGTCCCACCACAGGGCCTCGAAGCAGTCGAGTTTTTTCACGGCCGTGCTGCTGGGGTCAAAGCTGAACAGGCAGATTTCCTTTTTGCCGCAGGTGGCCCCAATGATCAGGCCGTCGCGCTGCCGGTGGACCATTGCAGTCACCATGCACTCATTGACGGGTAGGGCCTCGAACAGGGGGACCATCCGGGCGCTTTCCCGCTCCAGATCCAGCGCGGGTTCAGCGCCGGCCAGCAGCGGGGAAAAAACCAAAATGGCGCAGCTTGTGAAAGCTATTCGATACATGGATTCTCAATCCGCGGTCAGCCGGGGAAATTCGAGGATGTAATACGGATAGGTCGCCATGATGTACAGGGTTCCATCTGGCCCTATTGCCGAGCCTTGGATGGAACCGAGGCCATTGTGCAAATCCCGGTGTTCGGCAAACTCCGCATCGACGACATAACCGAGGCATTCGCCTTGGCCCCGGTGCGGATCGTAGCGCATAATCAGGGTCTGCTTCGGGTTTTGGCCCACATCCGCGGTCCAGTAGATCCGGCCCTTGGCGTCCTGTATCATGGTGTGGATGTCGCTGCTTTCTGCAAAGGGTTCGGGGACTGCATTGCAGACATAGCGCATGGGCACAACTCCGCTGGCGGCGCTGGCCAAGTCGAATTCCTGAATTTGCCTGAGATCTCCTCCGTAGAGTTTCATGCCGCGGCGGTTGAAATCGGCCCCGAGCTTGCTGCCGCCGCCGCCAATTACACAGGCGTACGGTTTTTCGTAGGGTGGCGCGCCTGCTGGGACGCGCACTTTGTACTCGACGAGTTCATCTCTTTCCACGTCGTAGCGGGTCATTCTGCCGCGATTGGGTATCCACACATCGCCCCGGTCGTCCATGTCGATGTAGCGGCTCCAGGTGCCCACTCGCCCTTTGTCAATCACTTGGTGCGTGTCTAGCTCGTAGATGAGAAAGTGCATGCGCGGTTCGGTTTTGAAGTAGATGCGGCGGCGCTCGTGATCGACAATGCCGTTCATCAGACCGTCTTGGGCGCGCAGGATGCCGAGGTCCTGGGCCAAGCCCGTGCGCGGATCATAGGCGATTAAGTGACCGCCGGGATAACCGCCGGCCTGTTCGCCGATTTCGGGTCTGGTGGCAAATAGTTCGTGCCCTTGCTTGGTGCCGCCGTATATGCGGCCGTCGGGGCCGATGGCTAGCTGCGTGTGCGTCTTGCCTTGGGTATTGATGTCGTACAGGTTTTCGGCGATGGTCTGGCTTAGGTTGACTACTCTCTCGATGCTGCGGTCGCGGGGGTCATAGGCCAGCCAGTCGCCGTAATCGTAGTAGTTGGCCGTGCCTAGGTAGACCTTGCCGTCGGGGCCTGCCACGCAAGCGGTGTACCCCGATTTGTTGTTGGCGTATTCAGCGGGCACTGGAGTGGCCCAGCAGAACAGCGGCTCGAGGTCGGCCACTTCGGGCTGCTGCAGGGCGGCGGGCACGGGTCCCGTGGGCACTGATCCTGTGCGGCAGAAGGCAGGGCCCGCTAGCAACAGGCACAGTGCCCACGTGGGGAGTATCCAAAGCGAGGGGACTCGATTTTTCATGGACTTACCGCTCAACTCTCCGCATCATGGGGGCAAGGTACGGCGGGTGAATAGGGGGCGCAATAGTCCGTTTTTTAGGTTGATTTGGCGTTAGCAAAGCCATTGCAAAAGGTCGGCCGCACTCAAAGCCGCCGAGGTGTTCCCGAAGGAAGGATGGGGCCAAGGCGCTCTTGTCTTTTGCGCGATCGTTTTTTATTTTTAGTTATGACTAAATTTTAAGTTATGTATTACTTAATTATTTTTATTCTCCGCCTAAAGGAGACAACTAGTGAAGCGTCCGATTTTTGCCGCCGTCCTGTGCGCTGTGGCCTGGATCGGTGGAGCCTGTGGCCAACTTATGACCGAACCCCCACCCGCGGGCGACGATTTCGAATCGCCCTTTGAGGGCCTGTCCGCAGACCTCAACGCGGTTTTCGTCGCAGGAGACGAGAATTTTGCTAGGGCCTTTACCATCGATGAGGGCCTGGGGCCCATCTTCAACAATACTAGCTGCGAAGGCTGCCATCCCGGCGATGGGCGAGGCACCCCCGCAGTGGGATTTTTCCGCTTTAGCGAAGGAGAAGATTTGGCCCTGGACAAAGGCGGGGCCCAGCACCAGGACAAAGCCATCCCCGGTGCGCCCCCCGAAGTGCTGCCCCCTGGAGTGGACTATTCCTTCCGCATGCCGCCGCCGGTATTTGGCGTGGGTTTGATCGAGGCCATTCCAGTGGAGACCATCCTGTCGCGCGAAGACCCCGACGACGCAGATGGCGACGGCATATCGGGCCGGGCTCACTGGGTCAGCTCGCCCGACTACGTCTCCGCAGCCCACGTAGGTGGAGGGGACGGGATCCAGCTAGGGCGCTTTTCGCGCAAGGCCCAGGTCTCGTCCCTGCTACAGCAGGTGGTGGAGGCCTACCACGAGGATATGGGCATCACCAGCGACTTTCTGCCCCAGGAGAACAGTCATGCCCAGGCCGGCGGGGTAGCGCTGGGCGACCAAGTGCCCGATCCAGAGATTTCGGCTGCCACTGTGCTGACTACGGTGATGTACGTGCGGTTGCTGGCTCCGCCCAAACGGGGTCCCATCACGCCCCAAGTCGAGCGCGGCGAGGTTCTGTTTCATCAGGCTCAGTGCCATACTTGCCACGCGCCCACCATGCGCACTGGGGCCAGTTCGGTGGCTGCCTTGAGCTATGTGGACGCCCACCTGTACTCCGATTTGTTGCTTCACGACATGGGTCCGGAATTGGCCGATAATCGCCCCGACGGCGACGCCACGGGGCGAGAGTGGCGCACCGCGCCTTTGTGGGGCCTGCGTCTAGTACCCGATTTCCTAGGGGGGCAGGCCTTTTATATGCACGACGGCCAATCGACGACCTTGCACGATGCCATTGTGCGCCACGGGGGCGAATCCGCGGCCAGCCGAGACGCGTACATGGCCCTGGATCAGGCGGATCAGGAGGCCCTAGTCGCCTTTTTGGAATCGCTTTGAGAAGAGAAGTAAGCCGTGATATTGAGAATACTGGTGAGCCTGCTGTGTCCACTCGTGGGGGTGGCGGCGGCCCAAGAGGGCGAAACGCCTCTGGTGCGGGGTGGCATTGGCGACAAGCCCTTTATCAAGGGGGTTGGGGGCCGTACGTATTTTGGCGGCTATACTGAGGTCCACTTCCGCTATGAGCGCGAAGAGGGAATTACCGAGGAGCTGACTTTTGAGCCCAAGCGCTTCAATATCTTTACCTATACGCCAGTATCCGACCGCCTCCGCGTGGCCTCGGAACTGGAATTTGAGGAGGGAGGCGAGGAGATTAAAATAGAACTCGCCCTCATCGACTTTGAAATCCACCCGTTCCTCACCTTTAGGGGTGGCATTATCCTGTCCCCCTTGGGGCGTTTCAATCTGTCCCACGACAGCCCGACCAACGATTTCACCGACCGACCTTTGGTCAGCACTCAGATCATCCCCACGGCTCTGTCAGAGGGGGGCATGGGGTTTTACGGCTCTGTCCATCCCACTCCCCAAGCTCGGATGACCTACGAGCTGTACGCAGTAAACGGATTTGACGATCGAGTAGTAGGGGGGCGGCCCGAGGGCACCCGCATTGCCGCGGGACGGGGCAACTTTGCCGACAACAACAACCGCCCTTCTTGGGTGGGGCGCTTGGGCCTGAGTCCGCGGCCCGCTGTCGAAGTGGGGCTCTCTCTGCACACGGGCCCCTATAATAGCTGGGAAGCCGATGGTTTGGCCATTGCCGACAAGCGCAATCTGAGCATTTTCGCCCTCGATTGGGAAGTCCGCCAAGGCCCCTTTGAATGGTTGGGGGAATGCGCTTGGGCCGCCATTGATGTGCCCGAGGAAAGCGCCATTTTCCAGTCGAGTCAACGCGGGTACTATGCCCAATTAAACGCCCACTTTGGCCGTGGGTGGATCGCTCAATTGCCCCGTTCTCATTTTACCGGCATAGTGCGCTATGGCTTGGTGGATTTCGATGCGGATATCGACGGCGACAGCCACCGCCGCCTCAGTCTGGGGCTCAATTTTCGCCCCGAGGAGGAGGCCGTGTTCAAGGTAGATTACCAGCGCAATTGGCAGCGCGACGCCTTTGACAACCCAATTCGCGGGGCCGCCTTCCTCTTCAGTGCGGCCACCTATTTCTAGGAAGATCGTGGAGAACAGGGCCGAAATACCGCGGCGCAGTTTCTTAGCCCACTTGGGCGGAGTTTGCCTAGCCGGTCACTCCCTGCTTGGATGCGCTACTGTGCCCGTGCACTATGCAGTGGTAAGAGATGGGGCTGTTTTTTTGTCCGACAACGAGTTAAACGAATTGTTTAGAAAGGGCAACGCCGGGCTCCTGCAAGGCTCTGACTTGCCCGAAGCCATCGTCTTGTTGCGCGGTGGGGAACCGCCCTTGCAAGCTCTGGGGGCCACTTGTCCGCACCAGGGGTGTCAAGTGCGCCCCAGAGAGCATTTTTTAATTTGTCCTTGCCATGGATCGACCTTTAATCGGGCGGGAGAGCCCACCCGAGGGCCGGCGCAAAATCCCCTCAATCGCTACGACCTGGAGTTAGTAGAGGGGGGCGTGCGACTGCGAGTTGGTTGAAGTGGAGCGGCAATGTCGAACTGGACGAACCACAACTCGTAGTTGGGGTGAGGTCCGGCGCTGAATACCGCAGTGGGCAAGCTCGGCATCAGGCTGCCGCTGGCCGGGGAAATGCCGTGGAGGAAGAAACTGGAGACTAGGCCGTAGCTGGCCAAATCGACCAGCGGCTCCTCCTGCCAGCTACTCCCGCGATCGTCCGATCGATAGAGCCGTAAGTCGGACCCGTACGTGCTGGCTACCCACACGGCACGGCTTCCACCGGGTCTTTGATAGGCCGCAGCCACCTGCGCATTGCTCAGGGCTTGGCGGGTCCACGCGCTCGTATGCGGATCGCGCACAAAGACGAACAGTTGATTGGCCTGTCCGGGGGATTGGTACTGGCCGGTGACGTAAATGTAGCCATCTAAGTCGCGCCACATGGCCTCGCCGAAAGCGATAAAATCGCCTTCGGGCGCGATCTCGACCACGACCTCGGGCTCGATTTGACCGGGATCGCCGTAGGGCAAGTGCATGTAGAGGATGCGGTTGTAGAGCGCTCTGGGATCGGGCTGATTGCTCACTAGCAAGTGATAACCTGTCTCATCTGGTTGAATGACCGGATAGAGCCAAGTCGTCCACGGCACCTCGGTTCTTTGCGCTGGCGCGAGGACGTAGGGGCCGTCCCAAGTGCCGGTGCGCAAATCGAGCATGGCCGTCTTGAAGGTATAGGTCGCCGGATCGCCGATATAGCCGATGACTAGGCGCTCGTCGTAAATGCCAGCGCCCATGTACCCGGCCTTGCCAATGGCGTCCGGCACTTCGAGTTGCTCGAACTGGTCGATCTGCCCTGGCGCTGTGGCCCGCAGAATGACCGGCTTTGCGTTGATCTTTGGATAGATCAGGAGCAGCCGCCGTTGCTCGTCGAGCAAAACCATGCCCGGCTGGTAGTTCAAGCCGTCCCACTCGTAGCCTCGGTGCCACTGCCCGTCGCGCAATTGGTAGAGCGCTCCCTGAGCCGTGGCTTGCTCCGGTCCCCACAGCGCAACCGTGTAATAGCTCTCGCCATCGTACACCAGTTTGGGGGCGTTGTAGCCCCAGTACGAACTAACCCAAGCCACCCCCGAGTCGATTTTAGACAGATGCACGTCGATTTCTTGTCCCGAGACTCCAGCGACATTGCCCGTTAGGTAGATGATGGTTAATAGCCATGCGACTCGTCCTTTCATAGTGGTCTCCTTTGCAGCAACACTTGACGCAAAACTCGGCCCTAGCCTTGTGTTGATTTGGCGCGAGCAAGGCCGTGCACTATTTTGCAGCCGACCTGTTCACCTTCTTGACCAGCTAAAATCCCATGTCTAGTCCCATTGCAGCAGGCCGGCCGTACTCGCCGGAAGAAACCCAGCGCATCATCGAGCAATTCAACCGCGACGGCTACTGTCGGTTGGGGCCTGTCCTCGCAGGCGACGAGGTCGAGGCCCTGCGCGAGGCCATGGCGCGCAAAGTCGCCGATCCCCGCATCCTAAACGACGAAGCAGGCGACCACATCCGCGGCATCAGCCTCATGCGCATGTTCGAATATAGCGAGGCATTCCGCGACTTGGTAGTTCGCGAGCCGTTTGTCAGCTTGGCCGAAGCCATCTTAGGTGACAACTGTCACCTCATGTCGCAAAACGCCCTGTACACCGAGCCCGATTCCAGCAAAGTGCCCGACGGTCCCGGTGGCTGGCACCTCGACGATTTGATCCACTTTCCCCTGCCCGATGCGGTGGAACAGCACGATCCGTGCATTACCATGCCCTGCTTTGTACTGCAGATTTTTACTCCGGTTAGCGATGTGGAAAGCATTGAATACGGCCCCACGCAGGTCGTGCCTGGCAGCCATCGCGCTGGCCGCGGGCCCGCCGAGCAAGACAAGCCCACATTTTGCGGGACGGGGCCGATTTCCCTGTTCGCCCGGGCTGGCGACGCTTATATGTTCAACAACCAGATCTGGCACCGGGGTGCTCCCAATGCCTCGGATCGCACTCGCTTCATGGCCGGCGTCACGTACAGCAAGCGCTTTATCTCCCAGCGCTTCTACCCCTTTATCGACTACCGCATGCCGCCGCACGTGATGGAGGGAGCTTCACCCCGTTTACAGCGTTTGCTCGGCCGCCACGAGAAGGGCGCATACGGCTGAGGTCAGATTCCGCCCGCTCTCCGGCCATCTACCGCAGCCCATGCCCGAAAGCCCGGCGAGAGCGCAACCGATTAGGGGAGGATGTATGACTGAAAGTGAACGCTACGAAGCAGGGCGCAGAATTCTCTCGGCGATGCTCGGAGAAGCCGCTGCAGAGGCCTCTGCTGAGAAGATGCGCACACTTCATCCCGAGTTCGAACGACTCGTGATGACGCACGTGATGCACGACCTGTACGGACGGGCGGGGCTGGATATCAAGACTCGTCTGCTATGCACGATCGCGGCCTTGACGGTTCTCGGTCGGCCGGAACAGCTTGCTGTTCACATCGACCGAGCCCTTGGTTGTGGAGCCACAAAGACGGAGATTGAGGAGGTCGTGTTGCAGATGAGCGCCTTCGGAGGATTTCCGGCGACGTGGGATGCGCTGACCGTTCTTCAAGGACATAACCAATAGTTGGATGTTCATCCATTCTCTAATAGACCACCAACTCTTTCTAGGATTTTGCTCATGTTTCGCGCCTTTCTCCTGCTGTTTATGCTGATGATCTACGCCAACCAGCCAGTCGCCGCCCTTGAGCGCAGCACCCCCGAGGCTCAGGGCATCTCCAGTCGGGCCATTCTCGGCTTCGTCGATGCGGCCGAGGATTCGATTGATGCCCTGCACAGCTTCATGCTGCTGCGCGGGGGGAAAGTGGTGGCCGAGGGCTGGTGGTACCCCTACAACCCCGACAGCCCCCATCGCCTCTACTCGCTGAGCAAGAGCTTCACCTCCACAGCAGTGGGTCTGGCGGTCGAGGAGGGGCTGATGAGCCTCGACGACCTGGTCCTCGACCACTTTCCCGAGGAAGCTCCTGCCGAGCCGGACGAAAACCTTGCGGCCATGCGCGTGCGGGATCTGCTGCGGATGAACACTGGTCACCTGAAGGAGCAGGCCAACGCCTTCTGGTCAACCGAGCGGGACACTTGGGCGGAGTCCTTTCTCGCCGTGCCGGTGGGCCTCAAGCCCGGGACCCACTTCGTGTACAACACGGGAGCCACCTACATGGCCGGCTTGATGGTTCAGCGGCTGACGGGCGGGACCCTGATCGACTACCTGACACCGCGGCTCTTCGCGCCCTTGGGGATCGAGGGTGCCACTTGGCAGAGCGATGACGAGGGCTACAACGTCGGCGGCTGGGGACTGAGAATTCGCACCGAGGATATCGCCCGCTTCGGCCAGTTGCTGCTACAGCGGGGGATGTGGGATGACCGGCAACTGCTCCCGGAGTGGTGGGTGGCGGAGGCCACCGCCCTGCAGACCGCGAATGGCAGCGACCCCGACAGCGACTGGGACCAGGGTTACGGCTACCAGTTCTGGCGCTGTCGGCACAATGCCTACCGGGGCGACGGTGCCTTTGGCCAGTACTGCATCGTCATGCCCGACCAAGACGCAGTGGTGGCCATCACCGCTGGCGTGAGCGACATGCAGCAGGTGCTCGATCTGGTCTGGGATCACCTGCTGCCGGCGATGGAGCATGAAGCCCTGCCGCCGGCCGATAACGGCCCGCTGGCCGAGCGGTTGAGGGGCCTGTCCCTCGCGCCGCAAGAAGGGTTGTCCACCTCTGAGATGGCCAGTAAAAATTCGGGGCGGAGATTTCTGTTTGCGTCCAACGAGCGCAACCTGCGGGCGGTCACCTTTGCTTTCGGTGAGGAGGAAACGCTGGTGACTGTCGAGGATGCGTCTGGCGTCGAGCATCCGATCCGCATCGGCCACGGGGTCTGGGTGGAGGGCAGCACCTCATTCACCAGCGACCATGCTCAACCGATCGCCGCCAGCGGCGCGTGGAGCGCGGACGGCACCTACAACGCGAGGCTTTGCTTCTACGAGACGCCCTTTCGCCCCCTACTGACTTTCCGCTTCGCCGAAGATCGGCTGTTCTTCAACATGGAGTACAACGTCAGCTTTGGAGAGACGAAGTGGGAAGAGCTGACTGCCACGACGCAGATGGGCGAGGGAGTTGAGCGCTGAACCATGAGACGGGGAGACGGGCCTCCGCCTCGCCGGGACAAGGACTTCACTATGAAATTTGGCATTATTGGCTGCGGCTCCATAGCCGAGAATTCGTTCGGGCCGAGTCTACTAACTTCGGAACGAACCGACCTCGTCGCCGTCTGCCGTCGCGACCTTGAGGCAGCCAAGGCATTCGCGGCGCGATTCAGTGGGCCGCGTGCCTATAGCTCGGCGGCGGAGCTGGTGCGCGACGACCGGGTGGAGGCTGTTATCGTATCGACGCCGACCGATACCCATTGCGACTACACCTGCTTGGCGGCGGAGCACGGAAAGCACGTACTGTGCGAGAAGCCGATGGCGAGAAACGCCGCCGAGTGTCGCGAAATGATCGCTGCGTGTCGGGCTCACGGCGTGACCTTGGCGGTCGCCTACCGCCGGCGCACCTGTCCGCAAGTGGTCGCGGCCAAGCGGTTGATCGCTGCGGGCCGCATCGGCCGGGTCGTTTTCGCGCGCACCCATTACAGCGGGCGCTGGGATCCGGAAGCGGGGGATTGGCGGATCGAACCGGGCATCGGCGGCGCCCTGATGGAAATGGCGTCTCATCGCATCGAAGTGCTGTTGAACTTCGGCGGCCGGCCGCAGTCGGTGAGCGCCGTGGTCGACGCGGTTGACCACGACTGGCCCGTCGATGATACCGACGCCCTAATCGTGCGCTTTGAGGGTGGCGGGATCGGCATGCACTCGACGATCCTGACCTCGCCACCGCGTCGCGACTTTGCCCAGATCGACGGCGATGGCGGGAGGATACTGATCGACCCGCTGGAGTTGACGGCGGATCACCTGATTCTGGAATTGCCCGATGGAACGGAGAGGATTGAGGTGGAGCCGCTGCAGGAGAAGTTGTTCGATCTGCCGATGATAGAGGATTTCGTCGCCGCCGCGGAGCGCGGTGAAAAACCGGTCTGTGATGCGGAGAGTGGCTACTGGGTGCAGGCGGTTTCCGACACCGCCCGCGCCTCATCGAGTTCCGGTGCCGTGGTCGCCGTCGAACCGCTGGACTCTTGAGGGTGGTCGCTACCCATTGATGGCGCGGACTTCGTCGGACCAATCCCGCCAGATGTCGCCGTTGGTGTTATCTACTACGAGTGGGTCGGGGAGGGATGCTGGCGTTTTGAGGAAACCGTAGATGGTTGCTTGGCGGATGACGTCGGTGGATAGATTCTGCCCGGCCATGTGCAAAATTTTGGTGTGCCACAAAACCACCGTGCCAGCGGGGCCGTGGCAATCGAAGGGTTGGGTGTCGGCCTTGATGCGCTGGATGACGGGGTCGTTGTAGCCGCCGGCCTTGCGCTCTGCCAAGTGTTTGTCCGTGTGCTTTTCGCCTTCGAGAAAGGCATCCCATTGATCGCGCCAGATTCGGCTGTGGCTGCCCGGCCACACGGTGAAGCCGCCGGAGTTGGGCGGCAGGTCATCGACGTAGGCCGCTATTTGCAATCGCCAGCGGCCGTAGCAGGCACCGTCGGAATGGGCGCTGCGATATTCCGGTCCGGGAGACGGGCTGTTGGGCAGGGTGCAATACAAGCCGCGCGTTCCTTGGCCGTTGAGCCACACCGGGCCGGTCTTGGGCAGGCGCAGTGCTTCCTCGGTGGTGAAAGATCCTTTCTCTGGCCACCTCTCGATCTCTTTGCCCAAGTGGGTGGCTAGCCCTCCTACCGCGTCGTCGCACATAAAGCACGGGCCCGTCGTGATGCCAGCGTCATCCTCTCCAGCGGGCCACACTACCGTACCCTCACCAAGCAATTGCTCGGCGACTTGCCACAAGGCCCGGGGGGCCAAGTCGAGCATGAATTGTTCGGCACCGTTGCGGACGTAGAAGCGGTGGCCGTTGCCAGCGAAATAGGGATCGCCGCCGATTTCGGGCCGCTGTGCTTTTAGCTCGGCGCTTTCTTCCTCGGTGAGCGGGCCCCAAGTGGAGGGATCGTCCCGCTTCATGCGGGGCAGGTGGGTTGCAATCTCGTCCCACATTGCATCTCTGGCTTGGCGACAGAGTTCGGGGTCGAGCACAGAGGGGAGTACGAGGAAGCCGTCGCGCTTGAACTGGGCTATCTGGCTCGCCGTCAGGAGCGGGACTTGCTTCACGTTTGGGGTGGTTGGCGTTGGTTGCATTGTTCTTTTCCTACTAGACCGGTGGTTAGGGGCTGAGGTGTAGACGTTACAAAGGGACTTTTAGGGGGTTTGGTCAAGCGTCGTCGTTCCGACTTGTTCTGTGCTGTACGGTGCCTCCAACACTTCGAGCATGGTTCGTGCACAATACACTCGGTTGCGTCTCGCCTCTCCAATCAGCGCGACGATGCCTGCCGATTCCAGCCGGTCGATGGCGCGCCGAGCTGTGGTATAGGCGACCGCTAGCCTTTGTGCAATTTCGCGCGCGGTCCAGAAGGGATTTTCGACAAAAAGCTCCAATACTTTCTCCGATTGCCCCGACTGCATCCCGGCGAGTTGCTCCGACCAATGCTGAAACAATTCGTCGATGCGTTGGATACGGCCAATAGCGTCCTCGGCCTGGAGTGCCACACCGCGCAGGAAGTATGTCAGCCATTTCTCCCACTGTCCGTTTTGAGTCACCGCAAGTAGGTGTGCGTAGTACTCCTCGCGCGTGGATTCTAAATAAGCGCTCAAGTATAGAAGCGGTGTTGGCAGGACGCCACGTGAGACGAATAGCAGCGTGATGAGCAGGCGACCAACGCGTCCATTCCCATCCAAAAACGGATGAATGGCCTCGAACTGCGAATGGGCGAGCGCGGCGTGTACTAGAGGGGGCAGGGTGTTGTCGTGGAGAAAGTTTTCCCATTCGCCTAGACACGCCATCAGTTCTTCGGGTGGCGGGGGAATGTAGGTGGCGTTGTTCAGGACACATCCGGGCGGGCCGATCCAGTTCTGGCTGCGGCGAAACTCGCCGGGCGTAGCCGTGTCGCCCCGCACGCCCCGCATCAGCTTTTCGTGCAGTTCTCGTACGAGGCGCAGCGACAGTGGCAACGTGTTTAGGCGCTGTATTCCGAACTCCAGCGCGACGACGTAGTTAGCGACCTCGCGCAAATCAGCGGAACTTTGCTCGACTTTTGCCCCGGCCTGTGCGGCAAGCAGTTCGCCTAGGGTTGTCTGCGTGCCTTCAATGCGGCTGGAGAGCACGGCTTCCCGGCGCAGGAATGGCCTGATGAAGAGATGCGGGTTCGGCAGCCGCCGACCTTCGCCCGCGAGCCTGCCTATTGCTTGGTCGGCGCGGGAGAGGGCGGCGACGAGTTCTTCGTCCCAAGCGATCGGCGGTGGCAGGGGTGACGGGACGTAGGCACGATATCCGCTCGGACATTGGACCGTGCGACCGTGGGGTCGGCGTGTCCCATTAATGTTAGACGTCATAATGTTCCCTTATTTTCGGGTATGAAAATAAGAACAACTCTTATTAGCGTTAATGCTGAAATACGCTAATAACATAATAGGAATAGACGCATAGGGAAAGAATCGGCTTCTCACAACAGCCGATGGTAAGCTAGGGACCGAGTACGAAGCGCGCCCGTTCTTTTTTGAGCATTTCGTAGGGCGTCATGCACTTGATACCAAGTCCGATACAAACGTTGGGAATCTTGATCTTACGGGAGGAAGTCGATGGTATCTCATGTGTGACAACGGTATGCTGACCGGCGTACGCCTGAGCAACTAGATAATAGTCCGCTTTCTGGAAAAACGTGCTCACTGCCGCTTGGTCATAGCTTTGGCTTGTTACCCACTCGCTAATCTTTGCCAACGCAGGCAAGAGAGCCGCATCCGGAGAGCGAAAGAAATTGTCATCTCTGTCTCCGGCCCAATCGGCCAGCTCATCATCTCCCGCCAACAACTCGTCGCCGACTCTCTCGATGCTGTACACCTGCCCACCTTGGCTCTGTTGTATCAGCCAGTCCCAGAATGCTGGGCAAAAATCGAATCCGTAGTGCAGGTTCTTGGCGCGGATGAACACGTCGGCGTCAAGTAGGTAGGCCATTTACACACCTACCCCCAAGCGTTCGGCGACGCTCTCGAACGTCGATAGCTTTTTGACCCCTAGCAATCGGAAGGATTCGGTATAAGATGTTCTGCCTTCCAGAGTGCTCACTACGAGAGCCCGCGCCAAACGTTTACTGACCCGTGCCCCCACGTTTAGAACAGCGTTGCCTCCACTTCTGCGTGGGAGCTCACGTAGGCGGTTTTTCTCTGCTCGATAAGCCGACCAGAACCCATCTCTGGGCAGTCCCCCCACATCGTGGATGCGTCGAAGGACTACTAAAGTACTGACCTTGAAACGACGGGCGAGACGGTTGACCTCTCCACTCAAATCGGTTCCCGAGTCGAACTCCTCGCGGATCAAGCTAGACGGTACAAGCAACTCCGCCGCGACTTGATCGCACCAGCGTTCGATGGAGTGGTCAGACATGACTACTGCCTCGGGGTTCGAAACCCCGGACTCGCCGAGCCAGAGATGAGCGATCTCGTGTGCCAAGGTGAACATCTGCGCGGCCTTGGTATCCGCTCCGTTGATGAAGACGAGAGGAGCCAATGGATCCGACAGAGCAAATCCACGGAACTCTTCGGGATCGAGAGACCGATGTGTGTTACTACTGACCACGCCACTGACCATCACCAGAATGCCCAGCGCGTCCGCCTGATCGATGAACTGCCGCAATGCATCGGCCCAAGTCGGCGATTGCCGTCGCTGATCGACATCGAATCCCAAGGCATCGCGCATGCGCGCCGCGGCCAATTCGGAATCGACGGTTGTGTCCAAGCTGCCAACGAACGAAAGCGGCGCTTCCCCGGCGCTACGGACTTCGTCCCGGTACCAGTCTTGGCGCTGCTGGCACAGGTAGAGAGTATCTAGTAGGTCAGGAGAAGGCTGGCTGACATTCACATCTCCCATAGTGCGAAAGTCGGTAACGGGGAGTTCTTCGACTGGCGGCGTTTGGAGAAACAGATATCCGATAGGAGTATGCGTGGTCTTGGCAAAGGCCTCCAGTTGCTTCAGCGTCGGCAGCACTTCGCCTCGTTCCCAAGCATCAAACTTTGGGAATCGTCTCTGCAAGTCATGGACACTGCGCCCGGACCGCTCTCGTGCCCAGCGCAGAAGTGCTGGTTTCACTTCGACTCGGTTCACGCGGTAGTCTCCCGCACATCGACATTCATGGAAAGATGTCTTTCTGCAGTTCCTGAAACACGTGCTTTGTTTTTATAGTACTAGTACTCTTATCCTTAAATGCTAAAATGATCGATATTTTGCAAACAGTTAGTCATCGCTTTGTCTCTTTTACTGAACAGTTGGAAATTCCCGTGTCAACTCCCATGATACTCAACCAATAAGATGTATTGCACTTGCGCAACAAGAATTCTCTCCTTAGCTGCCAGCGTGGTCTAGATAGCCACCAGCGTCGGTGAGCAGGCCGATAACAGCCGCGAGCCGATCCTTGTCTTTGATCTTTGAGCGCAACGCAGTCGCCAGCGGCGTTGCGCCCTTGTCGTCTTTGGCGTTTACCTCGGCTCCACGGTCGAGCAGCAGGGCGACGATTTGGTCGAATCCCGCTTTGGCGGCGCAGTGCAATGCCGTCTGGCCCTTGTAGTTCCTGACGTTGACATCGGCTCCGGCGTCGAGCAGGGCGCGCACGCGCTGGACGTTGCCACCGCGATCGCCACGCGACTGGAAGACAAGAGGCGGCCAGCCTCCCTCGGCGTGGTCCACATCTACGGTGACGCCGCGAGCGGTCAGCAATTCGATGATCTCGGGATTGACGATACCGGAACGGGGGGCCTCGGCGTGAGTGGGATCGGCTCCGGCGTCGAGCAGGGCCTTGAGGATGTCGGCGCGATCCCGCCATACGGCAAAGCGAATCAGCCCGCCACTGTAGGGCCGTGGGTCAGCACCCCGCGCCAGAAGCATCGCGACGATGGCGAGGTGCCCGGCGCTGACGGCGTAGTGTAAGACCGTCATGCGCTGGCTGGAATCGTGCTGTGCTTTCTCGGCCGTTGCCAGCTCCGGTTCGCGGTCGAGGTAGTCGGCGACTGCATCGCTTTCGCCGAGGAAGGCAGCAGTGTAGATGTCGGTCGTTGCACCGCGTGTTAGAAGCTGGTCGGCGACTGCGTGGTGGCGCTTGTAGCGCGCGGCGCAGTAGGGGGAGATTTCGACTAGCAGCGGCGTGAAGTGGCAGCCGCAGGCGTGGATGTCAGCGCCTTGATCGAGTAGGTAATCGACCATGGCAAGCCGTCCCCGGTACGCAGCTTCCCACAGCATGGTGCGGCCGTGCGAGCCGATGCGGGTGATCCACGCTGGCTTCTGCGCCAATACGGCTTGGACCGTTGGGAGGTCGCCGCGCCCGGCGGCAGCGACTGCGACCTTGAGAAAATCACTGATTTTTCCCGGCAGAATAGACATTGTCACCTGACCTTGTGGGCTATACCTGAGTACATGACAGTAGAAGTGGTATGAGATGCTTCGCTTCACTCAGCATGACAGCGTGGGGCGTCAGTACCAGTCATGCTGAGCGGAGCAAAGCGGAGTCGAAGCATCTTATACCTCGATGCCCATGCGTAACGTCCATTGGATTACTGTCGTGTATTAAGGACTGTAGTAATTCCAGGTCATTTTACTGCGGCGGTAGTGGTCTTGCGACCACAGGCGCGGATGGTCAGAAACCGGATTCTCGGACTCGTTGAAGTAGATGTGGAGTTGGTTGCCGTGCAAGACGATCAGCTCTTCGCGCCAGTCTCCAGCTACATCGGCGACGTAGAGCCGGTCGGCTTTTTCCTCGAAGCGGTGGAGGAACTGTCCGCTAAGCGGATCGAAGATGCCAATATCGCCGGAGGTGTGGCGCTCTTTGGCTGCGGCAAGCTGTTTGCGGTCGCCCGTCCAATCGATCTTGTGGATGACCTCGACGCCTCTTGCGGTCCAGCCCTCGGGTGCGACATCATCCATCTGGTAATCCGCAATCTTCTCGCCCTGGGCGTCAAAAATGAAAGGCTTCTGATGCTCGTTATAGCGGCTCCGGCACCATATCTCCAGGCCCGGCCGCTCGAGGTCGAACTCGCCGACTGCTGCATTCTGGGGTTCTTGATGGCGGAAGTGCGTTTCCCAGAAGATTTGTTCGTGGTTGTAGAGGAAAATGCGATTGCCGCCGCCTTCTTCTAAGGCGACGATTTCCAGGCCCGGTACATTGGGCAGCACATCGTAGATGAAGATCGAGTCGATGTGACCGCGCAGGGGAATTTGTAGTAAAATTTCGCCATCGGCAGAGACGACCGTAGCGCCGATTACCTCGTCTTGCCCGTCTCTATTCAGATCCGCTAGCCGCGCGCCATTGTGGGCGCAGGAGACGAAATCGTCGCGTTCCCACAGGGGGGCAAAATGGCCGCGACGGAGGTCGTCTAGCTCATAGGCAGCGAGAAAGCGACCCATGCGGTAGCCCTCGGTATTGGTGGTTTGGAGGAGTAGATCTCGATCGCCCGCGCCACGGAAATTGGCAAGGACCAAATGTTCCCAGCGTTGGGTGCCTTTGGGGATGGGCGGCTTTGCGGTCCACTGTTCGCGTCCTGTAGCGCCATCGACCACGTGGAGCGTGCCATCTTGGGTAAGGAATAGGACTTCGACCTGTTTATCGCCATCGATGTCTGCAGCCTGAACGCCTGGCCCGTGATGGCCGGGCAGGCCGATGCGCTCTGAGGAGCCGCCTATCCAGAGGTTGGTTTCGAGTGTCCAGAGCTTGCGGCCGTCGTGGGCATGAGCGGTGATATAATTGGGAACGGTGACCAAGTAATCCATGCGTCCATCCCCATTCAGATCGGCGACAATGAGGCCACCGGCGGAATCCTCAGGGCCGGGAACGTCCAATTGGATGACGAATGGGTTTACGGAGTATTCAGGCCAGGACGACCGCATGTTTCCGGTGGTGGAACAACTGGCTAGGATTAACAGCGTCAGGAGAAGTTGCAATGTCATGGAACCCGTAGCTACTTGAGGTAAAGCAAGCGCTGCGTCTGTACGCCGCCGGGGTAGTGTAGGCGCGTGAGATAGACCCCCGCTGACACGGCAACACCTCGCTGGTCGCGGGCGTCCCAGGGGACTTGGTACCAGCCGACGGTCTGGACTTGGTCCACCAGCGTGCGCACGGGCTGACCTAAGAGGTTGTAAACAACCAATTGCACCAGGCCAGGGGTGGCTAGGCGGTAGGGGATCTGGGTATGGGCGTTGAAGGGGTTGGGGAAATTGGGATCTAGGCCGCTGGCGATAGGCAAGTTGCCTAGGTTGGTGGACTCTACTGCGGTAGCATCCTCGCAGACTGGCAAATCGACGACCCATTCCAATGTTGCCGGTATGCAAGTCAAGTGGTTCCCGTCGAGGCGCAACCTATATAGCTCTGTCAGTAGTTGGGTCAATTCGGATGGGATTGGTCCGGTCAACTCGTTATTGTCGAGGTGTAACTTATATAGTTCTGTCAATTGGCTCAATTCAGATGGGATTGGTCCGGTCAACTCGTTATCGTTGAGTTCTAACTGCTTTAGTTCTGTCAGTTGACCCAATTCGGATGGGATTGGTCCGGTCAACTGATTGCCGGAGAGGTTCAAGGATTCGAGGCTTGTCAGTTGGCCCAACTCGGGCGGAATTGAACCTGTCAACCTGTTACGGCTGAGGTTTAGGTTTGTGAGATTTATCAGTTGGGTCAATTCAGGCGGGATTGGTCCGGTCAACTCGTTATCGCCGAGATACAAGTATTCCAGGTTTATCAGTTGACCCAATTCGGATGGGATCACACCAGTCAAATCGTTGTAGGAGAGGTTCAAGTATTCTAGGTTTATCAGTTGGGTCAATTCGGATGGGATTGGTCCAGTCAACTGATTGCTGCCGAGGTTCAAGTATTCCAGGTTTGTCAGTTGGGTCAATTCGGATGGGATTGGTCCGGTCAACTGATTGCCGGAGAGGTATAAGTATTCCAGGTTTATCAGTTGGGTCAATTCGGATGGGATTGGTCCGGTCAACTCGATGCCGGAGAGGTTCAAGTATTCCAGGTTTATCAGTTGGGTCAATTCGGATGGGATTGGTCCGGTCAACTCGTTACCGCCGAGGTTCAAGTATTCCAGGTTTGTCAGTTGGGTCAATTCGGATGGGATTGGTCCGGTCAACTCGTTACCGCCGAGGTTCAAGTATTCCAGGTTTGTCAGTTGGGTCAATTCGGATGGGATTGGTCCGGTCAACTCGTTACGGCTGAGGTTTAGGTTTGTGAGATTTATCAGTTGGGTCAATTCGGATGGGATTGGTCCGGTCAACTCGTTACGGCTGAGGTTTAGGTTTGTGAGATTTATCAGTTGGGTCAATTCGGATGGGATTGGTCCGGTCAACTGATTGCTGCCGAGGTTCAAGTATTCCAGGTTTGTCAGTTGGGTCAATTCGGATGGGATCGGCCCGGTCAACTCGTTATCGCCAAGGTCTAGAATTGTGAGGTTTGTCAGTTGGCCTAACTCGGACGGAATTGGACCCCACAATGCCTCGAAATGGAGAAATACGAAGTCGTCCCATTCTTGCGAAACAGTAAAAAAACCAGACAAACTCAACTCTCTGACGCGAGAATCGCTGACTGTGATGCCATCCCACTCTGTAATGGGTAGGTCCGCGCCCCAGTAAAGGTAGGAGAGAAGGCTGCCGTCCAACTGCTCGTGGACGGCCAAGAGCACCTCGCAGTCCGCGACCAAGCCGGGATGATCTTGCGGATTTGGCACGACAACGCCATTGGCGCACGGACCCGACGCCGCGCCATCCTGCGCTGCCACCGGCACTGTCCACGCCGCCAGCCCGACGCTCAGCATACAGATCGCCAACCGCTGACAAAGGGCGTACCCATACTCTGCCGTAGAGAGCCTATTGCAATCCATGAGATGCTCCTGAGATATAATGCTCAGACCCCGTTCACGCGGGCGCAGGCCACGGCGACAATATCAGCGGGCGCTTGCCAAAACGCAGACCAACTCTCGCCTTTATCCTCGCTGCGATAGAGCTGATCCTCGACAGCAGCCCAAGCAATCCCCTCGGCGTCAAAGGCAATGTGGAAAGTGTCGATATTGCCCTTGGCTTCGGGGAAGCCGGCAAGCGCTTGGGTCCAGGTGCGGCCCGCGTCGTGCGAAAAGTAAAGCTTGCCCTGCACATCCCTGCCATGACCAGGCCCTTTGCTGACGCTGGCCAGCAGGCAGTCGGGATCGCGCGGGTGGACAGCTACGGCGCGGCCATAGCGGCTTGCCAATCCTTCCTTCCGATGCTCCCAAGAACCGCCGTAGTCGTCGCTGACGAAGACCGCGTCTGCGGTGTTGGCGTACAAGCGTCCCTCCATAGGGGCGGTGGCCACCTGATGCACATCGGCGTGCAAGTCCGGCGTTACCGGCTCCCAGGTCTCGCCTCGGTCGGGTGAGCGCATGATGCTGCCGACGTGGATATCGGCGAAAACCCAGTCGCCACTGTGCGCCAAGCTGCGCACGGCCGGTGGCCCGCCCCAAGGCGTGTACCAGCTTTGGCGGCATTCCAAAGCGTCAAAGGATTCTATCCGGCGCGCTGGCTCGCCGTCGCCGTCGAGACAGTACACGTGGGGAGGCTCGGTGCCCAGCAGCACTTGCAGCGGCTCTTCGGACAGCAGGGCAATGGACTCCACTGGATCGCCGATGCCGGTGGCCTGCGGTTGGGGTTGGTCGTCGGCCAAGACGACTGCTTGGCCATCGGCCAGACCAATGGCGGAACAACGGACGCCCTCGTCTAGGCAGCGGATGCCGTCGATGGCCAAGCGTTGCGTGGGCGTGCCATTCTCCAAAGTGAAGAGCTGATTGCTGGTGGCTATGAGCATGGTCGTCCTCCTGGCGTTGGTTTTACAAAAGCCAAACCCGCCGACGCATGGCATGGCGCGCATGGTGCCGGCGGGTTTTTGTGGCAGCCTGTTAAGCCGTATGAAAGTGATAGCTTCTAACCTTGTCAAGGCCGCGTTGTGCATCTCAGCGCTTGAAGTCGTACTCCATCAGTTCGGCAGTGCCCTGCCAGACGATACCATTGTGACCCAGCCGCCGCGCTTCGCTGACGATGCGGTCGATTGCCTCTGGTGGCCAACCCTCTCCGTGGATAATCGGATAGGAAGGCATGTCCGCCGGTAGGTACAGTTTTGCTTTCACCAGATCCCGCAGAACTAAGTCGGCCGTGGGGATTCGATAGGCCAGCGTCGCTGGCTCATCAGCGCCGTATGCGGCAATGGTCTCCGGCAATCCCATGCCGTCGTATCCTGTAAAGCGATAGACGAGTTGCAGGGCATCCTGTTCCTGCAGGTTGGGAATTTCCTCCTGCAGAAAGCGGGCCCACTCGATGAACGTGTTGCAGACAAAGGCGGAGATGTGAGACACCAGCGGGCTGGCAAAATCGGCCATCTCACCCCAGCGCCGGTAATCGTGGCCCGCCGTCAGGGCCATGGAGGCAGGGTAGGTGTCGGTGCCAAAGGTCTTGTCGGGGGCCGCGGAGTGCACGGCCGCCCGAAAGCGCGCCAGATTGCGGACGATCAGGTCACAGCGGAAGCGGATCCAGTCGAGGACCCCCGACCTCAGACCGAGCGCGTGGACCACATCGAAGAAACCAATTCCGAGACGGATTACCTCGCCGAGGCGAGCACCGTCGAGTTGGCGCAGGCCCTCGCGGGCGCGCTGCAAATCCTCGATCATCGCTCCCATGTCGTAACCGAGTTCTTGGGCGGCGGCGGTGCAAGAAGAGCAGGTGCAGCCAAAAAGCCCTAGGGGGAAACTGCCCATTGGATAGCGGAAGTGGGTGATGTCGAGCGCGTCGAGATCGTACTGGGTCACCCAGTACACGCACACGGCCTCGATCCAGTCTTGCACATCCTGCCGCGACGGACAGAACATGAGACGGCGAATCGTCCAAGCCCCTCCGTACGTCCACACGTTCAGGCCGGCCTCCTTCAGTTGCCCCACAGCTCTTCTGAATGTTTCGTCGTCGCCCCGGGCCGCAACGCCGGGACCGCACAGGGCCTGAGCCTGCTGGTATTCCCTCGGGTCGATGGGCCGGCCATCGAAATGCCGTATGACTAGCTTGCTCAGTTCTTCCTCTGTCGGCGTGCGTCCCCCATAGGGACTGAGGGCGAGCACCTCTTCTGATAGCTGGCCCGTAAAGGAGAGAACCACTGTATTCAGGCCGATCTCATCGCGCAGCCGCTCGACGTAATCGGGGTATTTGAGCACCTCATCCGTGGTCAGATAAATTCCCGTGAGCCAATTATTATTGGTCATTTGCTTTCTTCCTATCGAATCACAAAAGCCAAACCCGCCGACTCATGGCATGGCGCGCATGGTGCCGGCGGGTTTTTGTGGCAGCCTGTTAAGCCGTATGAAACTAAGCTATTCCAACTCTGTCAAGGCCGCAGTTTTGCGAATAATGAAGCGACCGCTTATTTAAGACGACGTAAATCTCTTATGTTGCTAAAATCAGATTAAACTAAAAAGTCTGGAGGAAAAATGGTTCTCAGTGACCGCGTAATCAAGACGCTGCTGGCAGAGGGCAAAATCGTCGTCGAGCCGCTAGGAGAGGGGTGCATTCAGCCGGCCAGCGTTGATGTGCATCTCGACAAACACATTCTCGTGTTCCGCAACTCGCGCCGCCCGTTCATCGACGTGCGCGAGGACTTGAGCGACCTGACTGAGATGGAGGAGATTGGCGATCGGCCGTTTATGCTGCATCCGGGCGAGTTCGTGCTGGGCAGTACTCTTGAGACGATAGAGCTACCGGACGACTTGGTGGCGCGGCTGGAGGGCAAGAGTTCGCTGGGGCGCATCGGGCTGCTGATTCACTCGACCGCGGGGTATGTGGATCCCGGCTGGAAGGGCCATCTGACGCTGGAGTTGAGCAATGTGGCGAATCTGCCCATCACGCTGTATCAAGGTATGAAGATAGGGCAGCTCTCGTTCCTGCAGCTATCGACGCCAGCAGACAGCCCCTACGGTTCGCCGGGACTGGGCAGCAAGTACCAGGGACAGACCGTGCCCACGGCTAGTCGTGCGTACCGGGATTTTGGGGGCGGCAAAGGTTAGCAACTACATGCGTGGCTTTTGGAAGCTAACAATCTATTCGAGGAGCCAAATATGGTACAAATAGCACCGTTGGATCGCTCTCATCTTCCCCAAGTCTTGGCGCTCGTCAACAGTCATCTTAGCACCGTGATACCTGGGTGGAGCTTGACTGCCGATTACTTTTGGGAGCGCCTGCAGAGCGAGCCGCAGGAGTACATCACTGATCCCTGGGTTGTCGAAAGGAAGTCCATTGTTGGCATAGTCAAGGATCGCGTTTGCGCGGCGGCGAATATCCGCCGATACGGCGACGACACGCCCAGTAAGGGGATTGGAGACATTGCTTGGATCTTGTTCTGGCCCGAAGAGCGCGAAGCTGGCGAGGCGGTTATGACGGAGTGTCGGCGGCAGATGAACGCTTGGCAGGTGGTGGATGAGCAGATCTCGGGTCCCTTGCCGGTTCCTGCTTGCGTGGGCATACCGGATGTCTGGCCGCACATAAGCGGTCTGGTGGAGCAATTTGGCTATTCTGCGAATGAGGACATTGACGAATCCGTCTATGGTGGCACGCTGAATGAGATCTCTGCTCCTAGTGAGCCGCCAGTAAGCGATGTAACGATCCATCGCGAGGCAGGGGAATTCGGTACGCGATTTGTCGCGCGGTTAGATGGAAACGACATTGCGCATTGTGAATGTATCTCAGATCTCACGCAAGGCGGCCAGTTACCTGCATTGGCAGGATGGGCGGAGCTTTCGGAGGTCGCAACGAGCGAAACGATGCGGAATCAGGGAGTTGGTTCGTGGGTCGTCCATCACGCCGTTGAATGGCTACGGCTAGCTAAGTGCGACCGGGTCGTGCTGTCTGTTGCGCGAGATGATGAAAAAGCGGGCGCAGGAAGGTTTTACCAGCGGTTTGGCTGGATGCCGCTGGTGCGACAAAAGCACTGGAGAAGACAGAAAGAACGTCGAATTGACCGCTGTACTCTTTTCCGTCATGTCAAGGTGCCGGACTGCAACATCAGTTGAAGTCGATGAATAATCTTCAGCAGGTCGCGTCCTTGCCTTCGCTGCCGTACACGGCGAGGCGTTCCTCTCTTGAGGTCTCGTCCTCGCTGACGCTGGAGGGGATGAAGTGGAGTTGCAGGGATCGCCGGCCTTGATCCGATCGGTTGGCAGGCGATCCGTGGTGCAGCCGACCGTGCCAGAACAGAATGCCCCCGGGCCTGAGCGGCACGGCGACGATGCGCTCCCTGGCCACGTCAGTATCGCAGATCTGCCAGTCCCGTCTGCTGAAGTGGATTACGGGCCCTTCGAGGTGGCTGCCCGGAATCACGTGCATGCAGCCGTTGTCGCGATGGGCCTCTTGCAAGGCGATCCACACGCTGATGATCTCTGTGTCCATGGGCAGATCGAAGTACGCGTGGTCCTGGTGCCAGGGTTTCTCGCGGCCGATGCGGGCCGGTTTCTGCATGGCCTGGTGGCGGTAGAGCTTGGCTGGTTCGCCCATCATGCCCCCGAGCACGTCCAGCAAGCGCGCGTCCCGGGCCAGTGAATCCAGGCGGGCATCGAAGCCGACCCACTGCTGCAGCTTGCGTACCAATGTCTGTCGCTTGCCATCCGAAGCGCCCGCCAGTTGATCCCTGACGCCACGTTCGAACTGTACGCCCCTGAATCCCTGATTCTTGCCGTCGATCAGATCTTCCACCGCTTTGATGGCATCGGCCATCTGCGCGTCCGAAAAGGCTTCCTCCACGGCGAGGAAGCCCTGCGCTTTGAAGCGCTCGATCTCAGAGTCGCCGACATGCTCCAAACCGTTGACTGGTTCGGCTTCTCCGGTCGGGACGTAGAGATCAGGGTCGTACGCTTCGCTTCCGTGCTCGTCTTCTACTGCGTTTTCAGTCATGGTCGGCTCTCTTTTTTTGCTAACTCCAACTAAAGAATAGCGATCATCCGGTTTATCTCCAACTTTTGGCTACTCGGTAGATATCCTTTGGCCTGGGCAGCCAAGCCGGGGGTTGCGCCGAGACGTGTGTGAGTTAGCGGCGCAGAACGCGCCCCGACCGTCGGTAGACTATTACATCTTGAGCAGCAGCTATCTGGTCGCCAAATCCGGCCAGCGGGTCGAGTCAGAGCTGGAGGGTGTGCGGCTAAACAAGAAGATACATCCCCGTCACAATGTTGACGGTGATACAAGGCGCGGTATTTTCCTTGCAAAGCTATGCCCTCTCTCAACCATCCCCTAACCGGAGCCTCGCCATGACCACGCCCATCGCCTTGGGATCCCGCCGCGAATTATTCGTCGATCACTTTCTCATTGAACATCTCGATGGAGCCGCTCTGCACCTGCACCCGCCCGTCCGCCGCGAAGTGGTCTATCAAGTCTCCCAGCCTTGGGACAATGCCTGCACGGGCTGCTACAATCTCACTCAGGATGGGGACCGCGTCCTTCTGTACTACCGAGGCTTCTATCCGATTGGTGCGGACTACGCCGACGGTGCCGCTAGCCAGACTACCAACTTGGCCGTCAGCACCGACGGCATCCACTTTGAGCAACCCGAACTGGGCTTGGTCGAATTCAACGGCACGCGCAAGAACAACGTCCTCATCCAAGGCCACGAGAGCCACAACTTCTGCGTCTTTCTCGACGGCAATCCCGCGGCCGATCCGGCGCAGCGCTTCAAGGCCGTGGGCGGCACGGGCCAGTCCAACTTGCACGGCTTTGCCTCGCCCGACGGCCTCCACTGGACTCCGGTCAAGGAAGGGCCCTTGGACGTCACCGGGGCCTTTGACTCGGTCAACGTCGCCCTATGGGACGCCCACATTGGACGCTATCGGCTCTTTAGCCGTTACTTCGACACCACCGGCGCTCGGGTACGGGCCATCCAGAGTTGTACCTCCGAAGACTTCATTCACTGGACGTCGCCGCAGCCCCACCAGTACGCCGACGATGTGCCGTTGGAGCACTTCTACACCAACGCCACCACGCCTTGCCCCGGTGCCGAGCACATCCTGCTGTCGTTCCCCATGCGCTTTTTGCCCGAGCGCCAGCTCGACATCGCGGCGATGGATTACCCCGGGTCGGGTCTGTCCGACGCGGTGTTTATGAGTAGCCGCGACGGCGTCCACTGGGACCGCCCCTTTATGGAAGCCTGGGTGCGCCCCGGCACGGATCAGCGCAACTGGTCCCACCGCAGTTGCACGCCCGCTCCTGGCTTGGTGCAAACGGCCGACGACGAATGGTCTATGTACCTTTCGGAAAATTACGGCTGGTCAACGAATCGCCTGCGCCGCGTGGTGGTGCGACCGCACGGTTTTGCCTCAGTGCGGGCTGGATATAGAGGCGGTGAATTGCTCACCCGTCCCTTGCTGTTGAAAGGGGCCGCCTTGCACCTCAACTACGCGACCTCGGCGGCGGGGTCTCTGCGGGTGGAACTTCAGGACGAGTCGGGCCAGTCCCTGCCTGGGTATGCCTTGGGGGAGATGGACCCGATCTACGGCGATCAACTTGACGCGCCGGTGGCTTGGAAAGCAGGCGGAGACTTGTCCGGGCTCAAGGGCCGTCCGGTGCGCCTGCGGGTGGTGTTGCAGGACGCTGATTTGTTTGCCGTGCGGGCCGCGTGAAAGGGTATATAAAGCCGAAGAGGCTGAAACGAAGGGGTTAGCATTCGAGAAAAGACGAGCATAATGACAAATTCCAAGATGTTTGCAGGCCGCGCTCCGCAAGCGCACGGGGGTATGGTCGAATTGAAGGACGGGCGCTGGATGCTGGTTTGGTCGGGATTGAATGTTAGTTACTCCAAGGACCGGGGGCGAACTTGGTCGGCGAGTGAACCTCTTCAGACCTGTGGCGAGCCTATCGTTGGGACCGGTGATCCAACCTGCTTGGTGCGGTTGCAGTCGGGTCGGCTTGGTCTCCTGTATGGTCGCTTTAGTGGTACAGGCGGTGGAACATTGGCCGGCTATGCGCTCTGTTTTCGCAGCTCCGACGACGAAGGTGGGTCGTGGTCAGCAGAGACCGCTATCAATCTACCCGGTGAGACTTCGAGCAATTATCACGATGTACTCTTCCAACTCCGGTCGGGCCGCTTAGTTTTACCGACGCGGTTCTGTCCGCCCTGCACGTTTCCAGAACTGAGGGGTGCTGGCGCTCACGGCACCTTCCAAGGGAAGCGTTTCAAGACAGAGGGCCATGCTCACGGTCCGGAGATTGATACGAGTCAAGTGTACTTTTCGGACGACGAGGGTGCCACTTGGCAACGGGGCCCGCAGGACATTGTGATTTGGCACCAAGACGGTTACGGCGGCATGTGGCCATGCGACGAACCCGGTGCCGTTCAACTCCGCGATGGCCGGCTCCTGATGATGTTCCGCACGACGCTGGGCCGCCTGTACCAGAGTGTTAGTGATAATGAAGGACTCACTTGGTCGTTGCCGCAGCCGACGGAACTGGCTAGCTCGTATTCGCCATGCCGCCTGCGCACGATCCCAACTACGGGCGATCTGCTCTGCGTGTGGAATCAGGCGAGCGGCGACGAAATCCGCCGTGGCTTTCGCCGGTCGCGCTTATCGCTCGCCATTTCGACGGATGACGGGGTTAGTTGGGGGAGCTTTAAGACGCTCGAAGTGGGTGGGCCGACGGATAGATCAGACCGCATTGCCCCCGACGACGAAATCGGCATGGTGCGCGGCGAGAAAGAGCTTGGCGAGCTGCCGGCGGACATGATATACGTGTCGTATCCGAACGCGCATTTCTTCGGGGATGAAGTGGTACTGCTCTACGATTTCGGCCCGCAACTGGATGCTTCCACAGATCCACCCTCGTGGCCGCGCCACCGCAGAATTGTCATCCGGCCGATCTCGTGGCTGTACGAGTAGAGCTTATTTGACGAGGACCATCTTGCGCACGTGGACGACTGGCCCGGCTTGTAACCGGTACAAATACATGCCACTGGCCACGCGCTGACCGCGATGGTCGCGGCCATCCCAGTGGGCGGCGTCGGTACTCGTTATATATTGACCCGCCGTGCGATAGCCCAAGTCGATTTCTCGGATCAAGGCCCCCCGGATATCGTAGATGCTCAGGCGCACTTGGGCGGGGGTGCGGAGTTGATAGGGGATGTAGGTATCTGAGTTGAAGGGATTGGGGAAGTTGGCTAGCAGCGCCGTCTGCTTTGGTAGTGATGCTGAAGAAGATTGAACGGCCGTCGGTGTCGAGGGGGTGATGTACGGCGACATATCCCACAGTAGGATCGTGCCGTCCACATTGAGACTGGCCAAGGTGTGTCCATCGGGCGAAAGCGAAACAGAAGTGACATCGTCATAGCTCTTGAGAGTGGCCTTGAGTTGGCCCATTTCCACATCCCACAACCCAATCATCATGCCATCTCTCCCGCTAGCTAGAGTGTATCCATCGAGCGAAAACAAAACGGAAGTCCCTCCCCACCCTTTCCCCGGAGACTCTAGGGCAGCCTTGAGTTGGCCGGTGCCTACATCCCACAGAAGAATCGTGCCGTCTGTATACCCAATGGCCAGCGTGCTACCATCTGGCGAAAACGAAACAGAAGTGACCCCGACAGGTCGTGGAGGAGATGACGTCCTCTTGGGTATACCACTACTTGGCAAAAGCTCAACGGAAGTTATCTCCTGCTGAAGCTCCTCCTCTTGATAGGTTTTGGGTTGGTCGCCGTTGACATCCCATAGAAAAGCGCCGTAACGACTCCCACTAGCCAGCGTATTACCATCGGGCGAAAACGCTAAGGAATTGATCCCACCTGCATGTCCATTTCCCTTTAGGATGGTTTTGAGTTGGCTGGCGTTGACATCCCACAACCGGATCGTTGCGTCCCAATTTCCACTGGCGAGGGTGCCGCCATCCGGCGAGAATGCCACGGACCAGACTCCCCCCCCCTCGTCTGTAAGGATTGTTTTGAGTTGGCTGGTGTTGACATCCCACAATCGAACCGTTTCGTCCATACTCCCACTGGCGAGGGTGCCGCCGTCCGGCGAAAATGCCACGGCCTCGACATTATCCATATGTCCCTTGAGGATGGCCTTTTCTTTACCGCTACTCACTTCCCACAGCCGAACTGTGGCGTCCCTACCCCCACTGGCGAGGGTGCCGCCATCCGGTGAAAACGCCATGGACCTGCCATTCGTATGCTCTATGGTGGTTTTGAGTTGACCGGTATCCACCCCCCACAATCGGATCGTTGCGTCCCAACTTCCACTGGCGAGGGTGCCACCATCCGGCGAAAACGCCACGGACCAGACACCCCCCTCGCCTGTAAGGATTGTTTTGAGTTGGCTGGTGTTGACATCCCACAATCGAACCGTGGCGTCTCTACTCCCACTGGCGAGGGTGCCGCCATCCGGCGAAAACGCTACGGAATTGATCCCGCCTATATGTCCCTTTAGGATTGTTTTGAGTTGGCTGGTGTTGACATCCCACAATCGAACCGTTTCGTCCATACTCCCACTGGCGAGGGTGCCGCCATCCGGCGAAAACGCCATGGAATTGATTCCACCTGTATGTCCCTCTAAGGTAGCCTTGAGGGTCCCGCTGGCGTCATTCCACAGCCGAATAGTCCCGTCCCAACTGGCACCGGCGAGAGTGGTTCCATCCGGTGAAAACGCCACGGACCAGACAACACCTGTATGTCCCTCCAAGATAAAGGTAGCCTCTTGTTTTTGTTTGCCGCTGGCGTCATTCCACAGCCGAATAGTCCCGTCCCAACTGGCACCGGCGAGGGTGGTTCCATCCGGTGAAAACGCTACCGAAATGATTGGGTCCGTATGGCCTTCTAAGGTGGCCTTTTGTTTGCCGGTGTTGACATCCCACAATCGAACCGTGACGTCCCTACCCCTGCTCACACTGGCGAGGGTGCTGCCATCGGGCGAAAACGCCACGGACCAGACAGGACCTGTATGCCCCGTGAGCAGGGCGACTTCGGTGCCTGTATGAGCATCATAGAGCCAGATACCGATATTGCTGGCCACCGCCAGCTGCGTTCCATCGGGCGAGTACGCGACCACACGGTCGCCACTACCGATGCCTCCTTTTCCTAGGCGTGCGATGACCCCATCGGGCAAACCCCATCGGGCATGGTCTTGGGCGCGGCTGGTCTGCACGCATAGGACGCAGACCAACAACAGGGTGAGATTGAACAACCGAGGCTTTTTCATCAGAGAATTCTCCTTCTGGCCGAAGGCAAATGTATCCGCTTAGGGGCGGCCCTTAATGCCGCGTTCTCCTGCATCCTACCGGGATGCCGTCTAGGTACCCATCGGTAATATACATAACACACCCATAACACACCCATAACACACCATACACCACACAGCGATGGATTCCTCAGAGTAGAGCCTTCGTGCCACTGGTGCTACGGCTTTTACCTCGGCGAGTATAGCGGCCCCGAGCGCGGATGTTTATGCTAATACCCATGACCAAAATCCTCTTTCTCTGCACTGGCAATTCCTGCCGCAGCCAAATGGCCGAGGGTTTTGCCCGCGCCCTAAAATCCAATCAGTTTGAAGCCTACTCAGCGGGGGTCGAGACCCACGGCCTCAATCCCGACGCCGTGCAAGTGATGGCCGAGGTTGGCATTGATATCTCGGCCCAGCAATCGACGCACGTTGACCAGCTCCGCCACATCGGCTTCGACTGGGTGGTCACGGTCTGCGACCACGCGGCCGAACAGTGTCCTGTTTTTCCGGGGCGCGCCCGGGTGGTGCATCGGGCCTTTGACGATCCGCCGAAGCTGGCGCAGAGTGCGCGCAGTGAAGAAGAAGCGCTGAGGGCGTATCGGCGAGTGCGCGACGAGATCGGTGCTTATATCGAGACCTTGCCCGAGGGATTGGCGGGTTAGGGCACCACGGGCTGTGCGCGGTCCTGTTCCACTAAGGGCCGGTTGCCGTCGGCCTCGACGACAAAGCTCTGCTCCATGTGCAAAGAAGCCCGCCCCGGCGCAAAGATCATCGCCTCCAGATTGAGCACCATGCCGGCCTCCAGCGGCAAGTCCGCGGCCTCGTCAACGCATTCGTCGGCGATGCGGCCGCCCTTGTCCGGCACTAAGATGGGATAGTCCCGCACTTCCAGGCCGATGCCGTGGCCGTGGGGGAAGGAGGCTGCCACGCCACGCTTGCCGAGAACGTCTCCCATAGCTTGCGGTGCATCCGAGGCTTTGGCACCGACTTGTAGAGCGGCTTGCCCGGCCCGCATGCACTCGTACAACGCTTGGTATTTGCCGATCCATTCGCCTTCCAGCCCGCCCACCGCCAGCGTCACTCCGCTGTCCGAGCAGTAGTTGCGGTGCAGGCAACCGTAGTCCACGTATAGGGCGTCGCCTCCTATCAAGGCATAGTCCGGCTCCGTGGCCAGCCCTAGGCCCCGAATGCCGTAGGCAAAGTGATCGATATCCGCGCCCAAGAGCCCGACTTCGGCGCGGAAGCGCTGCTGCATATCGCGCAGGCGCACGCCGGGCTGGGCCTCGGCGAAAGCAGCGGCGGCGGCCTGTTCGCCAATGCGCGCCGCCTCGGCCAACAGCGCCTGTTCGGCGGGGCTTTTGACCATGCGGATTAGTCGGATAACGTTGGAGCAATCGACTAGTTCGGCCTTGGGCAAAGCCGCTCGCACTGCGGCCAACAGGGGCGTGGGTATGCCCTCCGTCTCCAAGCCCAACCGCGCCTCGGCCAAGCCCGCTTGCTGCACCAAATGCACCAAGGCATCGACTGCCGTTGTCTCCGAACGCATCACCCGCAACTGCTGC
Source organism: Candidatus Latescibacterota bacterium (assembly GCA_965116675.1). Classification (GTDB taxonomy): domain Bacteria; phylum Latescibacterota; class UBA2968; order UBA8231; family UBA8231. Next base: position 1,843,042 of record OZ220721.1, on the reverse strand, counting down.
CACAAACGCTGCTGCGCCTCGTCCATAGGACCCAAGGGCGCGCCCCACTCAAGAGACGCATCGCCCCAAGGACATAAGTCCACGGGCAAGTCCAAGGCATTAACCGCTAACAGCGCCGACACGGTCAGGCCGGGCCGTCCCTCCGGCCGATACAAGGCAAACGCGGGCAGCAAATCGCCGCTGCCACCGGGTTTGACCATGAATTCCTTGAACTGCCCGTCCAACCAGCAATGGTAATCGGTGAAATAGGTGATATTGACTGGAGAACCGGCAATGATTCCGTCTAGGCCGCAGCGCTGCATATAGGCGGCGGCTCGTGGGGCATTACACGGCATGATTTTTTCTCCCTTGTAGAACGGTAAAGGCATTGTCAAGATAACAAAGTTAGCGCGGCACCGACGAAAAATTGTAGATTATCACCACACGCCACCATCCATCAGGAGAACGGCTTATGCACCTAACCCCCGAACAGGTCGCCCAATTTGCGGAGGACGGCTATCTGCTTCTGCGCGGCGCGCTGACCGACGCCAACCTCGACCCGATCATCGCCGAGTACGAAGCGTACATCGGTCGCCGCGACGAGATCGGCGCTTATATCGAGATCTTGCCCGAGGGCTTGAGAGGCTAAACGACCGTCTTCTCTAGCCGGGGACTACAGGCCGAGTTCCAGCTTGACTTGATATGGGTAAGAAAGAGATATTTCGAGACAATTCGCAATCGGTGTAAGGAGATGTTTGACTCATGACTTTGAAAGAAAAATTGCATCGTCTAGTCGATGAACTACCCGAGGAAGAATGCCGCGCTGCGGAGCGCTATCTGGAATATCTACGGGACCAAGGAGACCTCTTGCTACATCGGCTTGCATCAGTGCCCTACGATGATGAACCCGAGACTCAGGAGGAGCGACGAGCCGTTGCGGAAGCATACGAGGACCTGCAGGCTGGTCGTACGCACTCCTTGGAGGATGTGAAGCGAGAGTTAGATCTGTGAGTCGTCCTGTTCGCTTGACGAATCGAGCTCGGCGCGATCTGCGACGGATAGGTCCGGCTGTGGCCGGTCAGGTGGTCGAAGCGCTGGAGCATTTTGCCGAGACGGGGCATGGTGATGTGAAGAAACTGCGCGGTGTAGAGAGCGAATGGCGGCTACGGGTAAGTGAGTGGCGTGTGCGATTTACCATTGAGAAAGAGGCCTTGATTGTGTTGCGAGTGCTACCCCGAGGAAAGGTCTATCGGTAAAAAATTGTAGATTATCGCCGCACGCTACCATCCATCAGGAGAACGCCTTATGCAACTAAGCCCCAAACAGGTCGCCCAATTTGCGGAGGACGGCTATCTGCTGCTGCGCGGCGCGCTGACCGACGCCGATCTCGACCCGATCATCGCCGAGTACGAAGGATACATCGGCTGCCGCGCCGAGGAGTTGTTGGCGGCCGGGCACATCTCATCCCTGTATGCGGACGAGCCTTTCGACCGCCGCCTCATCTCGATCTGTCGCGAAGACGACGCGATCTACAGAGAACTCGACATCATGCACTTGCGCGGGCGGGCCTCGTTTGAATTTTTGCGCAACGACCGCCTGCTCGATATGGTCGAGAGCTTGGTCGGGCCGGAGATTACCTGTAGCCCGATTCAGCACACCCGCGCCAAACTGCCTGCGGGTGTGACGCCAAGCGGCAGCGACCCACACGTGGCCCCTTGGCACCAAGACGCCGGCGTTACTTGGGAGGAGGCTGATCCGCACTTCATCCTCACGGTGTGGTTGCCGCTGTGTGCAGCGACGCCGGAAAACGGCTGTTTGCAGATCTTGCCGCGCGCGCACCGGAACGGACTGGTGCAGCACCACATCAAGCAGGGTTTGGGCACGGTGATCATCGACGAGGAAATGCCGCAGACTGAGTCGCTCACTTTGCCGATGGACAAAGGCGACGTGCTGCTAATGGACAAGCAGACGCCGCACCGGTCGACGCCCAACAACGCAGACACGGTGCGCTGGAGCATGGACTTGCGCTATCAGGAGACGGGAACGCCGACAGGTCGCCCCTTCTATCCCGACTTCGTGGCCCGCAGTCGGTCTAATCCTGCGTCTGAGCTGAGGGATTACGACGAATGGTGCAGGCAGTGGGTAGAGTCGCTAGCGGCAGTGCAAGGACAGGGGATTAAGTCGCATCGGTGGGAGGTTGTCCAGTAGCGACGATGCGGCGGAAGGTGAGGTTGAGGCGCAGGGCACACGGGCGTTGGGTCTTGGGGACTTGGTGCTGCCAGTGGGTTTGAGTTGGCCCGCGCATGATGAGCAGCGTGCCGTGTTCGAGGGGGATTTCGACCGGGGGATGGTCGCGGCGTTTGTGCCGCAGGAGGAAGCGCCGCGTCTCGCCCAAACTTAGCGAGGCAATCGTCGGGTTGGTGCCCAACTCTGGCTCGTCGTCGCTGTGCCAGCCCATGCTGTCGCGGCCGTCGCGGTACTGATTGAGTAAGACGCTGTTGAAGGGACAGTCGGCGGCGGCTTCGATCCGGGTCTTGAGTGCTAGCAGCGGTTCTGTCCACGGACGCGGTTCTAGGGCCAGCCCCGAATAGGCGTAGTGAGCTTCTGGGGATCCGTGCCACGCCGAAAGACGCGGCGCGGGATGCTGGCGGCCAAAGATGACGACGTGGTGCTGTTGCCACTCAGTACCGTCCAACAGTTGCCGCATGAATTGGTCGGCCTCGGCAGGGGCCAAAAAGTCGGGGGCGTAGTGCAGGTCGCCGTCCGGGAGGGGAATGGCCCTCATTCCACTGCGAAGCCGAGGTCGTCTAGCGCTTGGCACAGCGCGACGCGGCCCGCATCGTCGAACGGGATATGGGGCGGGCGAGCAGGGCCTACGGGCAGCCCGCGCATGGTCAACATTTCCTTGACGGCCGCTAGCAGGTCAAAGTGGAACAAGGTGGAGATGACCTCGTTGGCGCGCGCTTGCAGGGCCATGGCTGGTTGGATGTCGCTGGCTTCAAAGTGCTGCCGCATTTCCACGAACAGTTTGGGCATGATGTTGTAGGTCGAGCCGATGGCCGCGTCGCTGCCAGCGACCATGCCGCCGAGGCAGATTTCGTCGGGGCCGGAGATGAGGTTGAGGCGGTCGCCGCCTAGCTGCACGAGGCGCTGGAAGAAGTAGAAGTTGCTGTCGGTGAACTTGAGGCCGCTGAAGTTGGGCACGGCTTCCATGGCCTCGAGGAACTGTTCGGCGGTAACGTTTTTGTCGGCCGTGTGGGCGAGCCAATACACGTAGAAGGGCAAATTGGTGGCCGCGCCAATAGCTGCGTAGTGGGCGACCGCAGCTTCGAGGTCGTTGGGCTGATCCACCGGCGCGACCGAAGCGACTGCGTCTGCGCCGGCGTCCGCAGCGTGCTGGGCCAATTCCACTGCATTGGCCGTGGATGTCGCGCCGACTTGGAAGATCAGCGGTACGGCACCGGCGACCGCAGCGATAGTCGCTTCGGTCATGGCTTTGCGCTCGGGTACGCTCATGGCGCTTCCCTCGCCCGTGCCGCCGCAGACGAAGAAGCCGTTTGAGCCAGCGTCGATCAGGTGCTTGACGAGCGGTTCGACGCGCGCGGGGGCCAAGGCGCTGCCGTCGTCGGTGAATGGGGTGACGAGCGCGGGCCAGATCCCGCGCGCTAGTTTGTCGGCCATAGTGTTTTAATCCTCGATTGTTGAAATGGACGGCCCTAAACCACTTGGCCGCCGCGAATGGTAGCTACCGGCTCCCAACAGCCGCCGGGTCGCTCCTCGCCGTTGACGTCGCACAAGGGCAGGGCCTCCTCGTTCCAGCGCAGCACCGCCAGATCGGCGCAGGCACCCGGAGCTAAAGTGCCGACTTCGCCCTTTAGGCCCAGCACCTCGGCGGGGCGGGCTGTGGCGCGGGCGAATACATCTGCTTCGGCCATGCCCGCGGCAATGAGCTTGGACATCGTGCGGGGGAGATCGTGTTGGGGGCGGCTGTCAATGTGGCGGTTGTACTGGTCGGTCGAAACCGTATCGACGAGGAAGCCCTCGGCAATGGTCGTCTCGGCAATGGGAAAGCTGAAGGAGTTCATGCCGTGGCCCAAGTCGAAGAGGACGCCGCGCTGGCGAGCTTCCCATACGTCGTCGGCAATGCGGTCGCCGTCCATCAGGTTTTCGGGTAGGGCATTGAGGGAGTAGGTCACCACGTCGCCGGGACGCAACAGGGGGAGTTGTTCGCGGCGGGGCCAGTCGGGTTTGAGGCGGGTGCCCACCAGCAGCGGTTTGCCGCTCAATTCTGCGGCCTCCAGTCCGGCGGCCATAATGGGACGCGGGTCGAGGCCGTCGGCGCAGGCTCCGCCAGTGACGGTGACGGCAATGCCCCAAATGCTGCGATCGTCCGCGGCAATAGCGTCGGCGCAGACTTGGGCATCGGCGTCGGCTAGGTCGTTGAAGCAGCGCACGGGGTGCGTCTCGCCGCGTTTGCACAGGTTGATGGCTAGGAGTACGCGGGTGCGCGAGGCTTCGATCACGGTGCGGCGATAGTCGTCGATATTCACAGCGCCGGCGTCGCCTTGGGACATGACGGTGGTGACGCCGCGCGGCAAAAAGTGGATGTCTGGGTCGATGCCGAAGCGCGATTGGCCGCGAGCCGGGTGGGCGTGCAGATCGACTAGGCCGGGGAGGAGGAGAGCGTCGGGGAAGTCGAGCACGGTGTGGGCTGGCCCCTCGACGGCGGGGCCGGAGGCGACAATGCGGTCGCCGCGAATAGCTACTGCGCCGGGGCCATCGAGGCCGCTATCAGCGCAGAAGAGGCGCGGGACGCGCACCAACAGGTCGTAGGGTTGTTCGGTCAATTTTTAGTACGCCACGGCGATGGTGCGGAACGCGGTGTCATTGCCGGCATCGGCACCTAGATTGACGCGCAGGACGTACAGGCCGGGGGCGGCGCTCGCTCCGTCGGCGTCGCGGCCGTCCCAGGTGAAGAGGCGTTGCGAGCCTTCGGCGCTTGGGGTGAGGACTGCTACTTGGCGTCCGGCTAGGTCGAAAACTTCCACCTGTGGCTCGGTACCCTCGACTTTGAAGGCGACAAATCGCACCTCTAGCTGGTCGTTGATGCCGTCGCCGTTGGGGGTTACGGTCGTAGAGGCCAGTTGCAGGTCGCTGATGAGCTGGCCGCTGCCGGTCAGTTCGGGCAGCATGACGATGTTGGAGCGGCGTTCGGCCGCCTCGACCGACTGCCACAGGCCCGGTGCTTCGCTCGATCCGAGGTCGAGAGTAAAGACGGTGGCGTTTTGCAGTAGGCGGGTAGTGAAGCTCACTTGCAGCGAATCGCCGGAAATCACCTGCGGCAACGCGATGAGCAGCGAGTCGGCCTGCATGTCCAAGGTGGCCGGAACGACCGGTTCTGCGCCGACCATTATCGACACGCTCTGGAGGTCAACCGGCTCGGGGACGGTGAAGCGCATTAGGTCAAAGCCGCTGTCGAGTTCGTCGGTCTCGGGCCAGAGGGTGTAGGTAAAGTGCGTGTCTTGGTTGGGGCTGGCCTCGCGAGGAGCGACGCTGCCGCGCGCGCCTTGGACTAAGGCGTTTTCGTATTCGACGGAGACTGAATTGACGGTCGGGGCAATAGCTGGATCGTCGGTGGAGAGGATCATCTCCAGCAGCATGAAGCGGCGGGGGCTGTCCGACTTGAAGGACTCGCCGGAAAACTGGTACACATTGCTCCAGGCGTCCCAGTCCTCGCCGACGACCAGCGTCGTGTCGATGGGACCGCGCAACACTTTGGGCGAACTCGTCCATTTTTCTTCGGTGATTTCTTCGAGGAGCTTATTGTGGAACGTAAAGACCGGCGCCAGCGCGTTGCCCGAACGCGAGCGCAGTTGCATTCTGGTGCCCGGAGGCAGATCGGCGTCCCAGTGCAGGGCCTTGATGACTTTGGGTCGCCCGTCGCCGGCTACCTCGCCGAGATTGATAAAGGCCGACTGCAACTCGACTTGGGCTGGATAACCCGGTGAGAATAGTTGTAACTCACCCCACTTGACGATGCCCCATCCCCGGCAGCTAATTCCGCGCCAGAACAGGTAGCGGGCCTTGCGCGGCTCGAACAGATAGCGCATGTAAAGCAGGTTGTCGGCGTTGGGGGCCGGGTGAGAGAAGACCTCTTCGTAATCGACGTTTTCGGGCACTTCGACGGGTGGGGCGGTGCCCGTGGCTGGGGTGCCGTCGGAAAAGAGGATGGTGTGTCCTGGCCCAGCCCCAGAGACGGTGAAACCCAATGTGCCTTCATCTGGCCGCATGGAATAGAGGAACATCTCGTCGATAAAGAATGTCGCGCCTAGGTCCGCGCGGAACCACGTGCCGCCTTCGGCCCATCCCGACAGATTACCACGGCAGCCGGTGACGGTATTGTTGGTGTTGAGGTTGGCGTCGAAGAGGTTGGGGGTGGAGCCGGTGCCGTCGCCTTCTCTGAAATTGCCGCGTAGGCTGGTGCCAATGGCGATGTTGTCGCCAATGCCGATGACCTCGATCTCGGCGAGGGCGGCGTTGGCGTTCTGCTCTTCGGAAATGATTTGGATGTACTGGATTAACCGGTAGTGGTTGCGTTCTGCGGGCGTTAGATCCAAATCAAGGTCAAACACTAGCGCGCTGTCGCGACCAGCGTAGCGCAACGGGATGACAATTTCTGATTCGGCGTTGGGGCGCGTGGTGCGGAAGGCTTGGCGGTAGAGAAAGAGGTCGTCCGTAGCCGCAATACGCACGCCGGAGGTGGTGAAGACGCGGAATTGCCGGAACGGGCGCGCGCCCTCTTGGTCGGGGAATTTTAGGCGAATCTCGCGGGCCAGGGCCGCACGGCCTAGGTCAATGGTGATAAACCAAGCTTCGCGGGCGTCGTCTGGGCTGGGTTGCCAATAGGTCGTTGGATCGCCGTCGATGGCCAGCGGGGCGTCGGCCTCGTTGGAACCGGCTTGCCAGAGGCCACCGGCGACGGCGTCGCCCCGTTTGCGGGTCTCGTGGACGAAGAGGTGGGCATCCGCGACGAGGTTGATGTCCTTGCGGAATTTGACGAGCGAAAGCTGGCCCTGATCGCCGACCTGGATCAAGCCGAAGGGCTGTTGCCATTGGGTCCATTCCTCGGCGCTGTCGAAGGAGAGCATGTCAGCCGCGAGTGGGATGGCTAGCACGAGGTAGGCGATGATTGCGCGTCGCATCGGACCCTCCTTAGTAGGCAATGCCCAAGGGGCGGAGTTGGGGATCGGCAGCAAATTCCGAGCGCAAGTCTAAAGCTGCCAAGTAGAGACCGGGCGGCAGCCTCTGACCTGTTTCATCGCGCCCGTCCCATTGCAAGCTCTGCGGCCCCGCGCTCTGCAAGTCGGCTTCGACGAGGGCCACGCGCCGCCCGTCGAGGCTATAGACCTCGAGGACGACGGGAACGGCTTCGGGCAGACGGAACAGCGAATAGGCGATGTGCAGTTCGTCGTTGATACCGTCGCCGTTGGGCGTAAAAACCGAAGAGGAAAAGGTCAGGTTCTGGATGAAGTCAGTTGTTTGCCCTGTGGTGCCAAGCACGCGCAGGCTGTTGGTCGAAAGGGCCGCGCCGACATCGGCACCGACTACAGGTTGCGGCAGAACATCGCGTTCGCTGTCTAGGACCTCGCTCTGGAAGGTGGTGGCGAATTCAAATATCTCCGTGCCAAAGACAATGCGGATCGGCGGGTTGTTGGCGCGGGTGATGCGTTCGGGCAGGTGGATGAGTAGGCCCTCAGGCTCTTGGGTGATCTCGGCAGGCGCAGTTTCCGTGCGGCTCTCGCCTAGTTGCAGGCTTTTGAGTTCGGTTTGGTGCCCCGTGCGAATGCGCAACAGGTCGAAGCCGGATGCGTCAACCGTCTCGAAATCGGCTTGGAGATCATAAACGAATTCTATGGCTTCGCCCAAGGGGACTTGGGTGATTCCGCTGGCGGGCTGTGGATCGTCTAGGGGAGCCACTTCGCCGCGCACGTTGGCAGCCAACAGCGGGGCGGTTTCGAGCCACAGCGAGTCGAGGCGCACAAAATCGTCGAAGGAATCGCTTTCCATGGTGATGCGGAACTGCAAATGGGTGCCGTTGCGCAGGTTGATCGGTTGGCCCGATTCGACGAAGGGTGCGGACCAGAAAGTCCAGTTGTCTGAATCGTAGCCGATGGACGCGCGGATGCCGGGTTTGGGCTGGCGTTCGGTTAGGTCGGATGAGGAGCCGATGCGCACGAAGCGGGTGCGCAGTGCGTTTTCGTAGTGGTCGCGCGAGACTACGCGCTCCAGTCCGGTGTCCATGTACTCGTAATAGACGGCCGGGTCGTCGTCTAGGCCAGTGCGGATTTCGACCTTGAGTCTCGCCGCTGCGTCGGGGGTTTCCACTGGGGTCCCATCGACCATGCGGAATTTTGTCGCCTGCCAGAACAGCCGCCCGAAATTCACGGGTTTGCCGAGGTCGGTTATCTTGGTCTTGTAGATGCTCCGCTGCGGTATTCCTTGGGCAAAGAGTTGGAACTCGCTGATTGTGCCGATCAGGGAGAAGGTGATTTTGCTGATCTTGGCTTGGGCGTCCTCGTCTAGTATCGAGATAATCCGGCGGTAGCGAAAGAAGCGCAGATACTGGCGGTTGAAGTCGAAGCGGATCTGCGGGGTAAAATTGTTGTCAACATCGGCGATGACGGTGGAGAGTGGGTTGACATTGCCTTCGAGCACCGGGGGTTCGGGCGCGACTGAGGCGGTCACCTGAAAAGCGGGGACGAAGTCCGTTTCCAGCGGGGTCCCATCGACACGAAAGCCCTCACTGGGCGAGATAAAGCCAAAGGCCACCGCTGGTACCGCCACAGCCAAATCCATGGTGAAGCTTTCTTTTTCGACGAGGTCGGCCATTGGGGGATTATAGGTGAGAGGGTCGCCGTCAATGAGCCAAGAGCCGTTTTCCGATGGATCGGGCACGCCGTTGTTCCACTTCCACATCCTCGGCGTTTCGCCGTCTCGGTAGTCGAAGATGCGGTCGCTGGGGTCGCGCCAGAAGGCCCAGTTGTCGATGTGGGAAAAAACCGTCTCGTCTAGCGTGAAGTACGTGGGCTGGATGGCACCAGGGGTCGTTGCGAAATCGACGAAGAGGCGGGTGGTGTCGTTCTCGCTCCAGGCTAGGCCGCTGCCGCCTAGTTGCCAGTGGGAAATCTGGGCGGTGGCACTTTGCGCTAAAATTAGGGTAAACAGGACGATTGTGGTTCGACGCATGATGACCCTCCTTTTTGCGGGAAGCATGGGTAATATAATGCGCCGGAATCAATTATCCTATTTAAACAATATCAGTACGATCAGTACGCCACGGCGATGATGCGCAGCGCTGTATCGTCGCCAGCGTCAGCCGCTAGGTCGATGCGGCAGAGATAGGTGCCGGGTGGTACGAGGTCTCCTTGGGTTGCGCGTTGCATCGAACCTTCCTTAGTAGGCAATGCCCAAGGGGCGGAGTTGGGGATCGGCAGCAAATTCCGAGCGCAAGTCTAAGGCCACCAAGTAGAGACCGGGCGGCAGCCTCTGACCTGTTTCATCGCGCCCGTCCCATTGCAAGCTCTGCGGCCCCGCGCTCTGCAAGTCGGCTTCGACGAGGGCCACGCGCCGCCCGTCGAGGCTATAGACCTCGAGGACGACGGGAACGGCTTCGGGCAGGCGGAACAGCGAATAGGCGATGTGCAGTTCGTCGTTGATACCGTCGCCGTTGGGCGTAAAAACCGAAGAGGAAAAGGTCAGGTTCTGGATGAAGTCAGTTGTTTGCCCTGTGGTGCCAAGCACGCGCAGGCTGTTGGTCGAAAGGGCCGCGCCGACATCAGCACCGACTACAGGTTGCGGCAGAACGTCGCGTTCGCTGTCTAGGACCTCGCTCTGGAAGGTGGTGGCGAATTCAAATATCTCCGTGCCAAAGACAATGCGGATCGGCGGGTTGTTGGCGCGGGTGATGCGTTCGGGCAGGTGGATGAGTAGGCCCTCGGGCTCTTGGGTGATCTCGGCAGGCGCAGTTTCTGTGCGGCTCTCGCCTAGTTGCAGGCTTTTGAGTTCGGTTTGGTGCCCCGTGCGAATGCGCAACAGGTCGAAGCCGGGGGCGTCAACCGTCTCGAAATCGGCTTGGAGATCATAAACGAATTCTATGGCTTCGCCCAAGGGGACTTGGGTGATCCCGCTGGCGGGCTGTGGATCGTCTAGGGGAGCCACTTCACCGCGCACGTTGGCAGCCAACAGCGGGGCGGTTTCGAGCCACAGCGAGTCGAGGTGCACGAAGTCGTCGAAGGAATCGCTTTCCATGGTGATGCGGAACTGCAAATGGGTGCCGTTGCGCAGGTTGATCGGTTGGCCCGATTCGACGAAGGGTGCGGACCAGAAAGTCCAGTTGTCTGAATCGTAGGTGATGGACGCGCGGACTCCCGGCTTGGGCTGGCGTTCGGTTAGGTCAGCCATAGCGTGGATGCGCACGAAGCGGGTACGCAGTTCGTTTTCGTAGTGGTCGCGCGAGACTACGCGCTCCAGTCCGGTATCCATGTACTCGTGATAGATGGCCGGGTCGTCGTCTAGGCCAGTGCGGATTTCGACCTTGAGTCTCGCCGCTGCATCGGGGGTTTCCACTGGGGTCCCATTGACCATGCGGAATTTTGTCGCCTGCCAGAACAGCCGCCCGAAATTCACGGGTTCGCCGAGGTCGGTTATCTTGGTCTTGTAAATGGCCCGCTGCGGCACGCCTTGGGCGAAGAGTTGGAACTCGCTGATCGAGCCGATCAGGGCGAAGGCAACCAAGGCGTTGGCCTCGGTTAGGACTAGGCGGTCCTCGTCGATGAGCGAAAGTCGCCGTTGGTAGCGGAAAAAGCGCAGATACTGGCGGTTGAAGTCGATGCGGACCTGCGGGGTGAAATTGTTGTCAACATCGGCGATGACGGTGGAGAGTGGGTTGACATTGCCTTCGAGTACTGGGGGTTCGGGCGCGACTGAGGCGGTCACCTGAAAAGCGGGAATGAAGTCCGTTTCCAGCGGGGTCCCGTCGGAGCGGAATCCCTCGCTGGGCGGGATAAAGCCGAAGGCCACCGCTGGCACCGACACGGCCAAATCCATGGTGAAGGTTTCTTTTTCGACGAGGTCGGCTTTGGGCGGATTATAGGTGGTAGGGTTGCCGTCAATGAGCCAGGAGCCGTTTTCCGATGGATCGGGTATGCCGTTGTTCCACTTCCACATCCGCGGCGTTTCGCCGTCTCGGTAGTCGAAGATGCGGTCGCTGGGGTCGCGCCAGAAGGCCCAGTTGTCGATGTGGGAAAAAACCGTCTCATCCAGCGTGAAGTACGTGGGCCGGATGGCACCGGGGGTCGTTGCGAAATCGACGAAGAGGCGGGTGGTGTCGTTCTCGCTCCAGGCTAGGCTGCTGCCGCCTAGTTGCCAGTGGGAAATCTGGGCGGTGGCACTTTGCGCTAAAATTAGGGTGAACAGGACGATTGTGGCACGGCGCATGATGGCTCTCCTTCCAAAGGAAGGATTAATATAATGCGACGTAAGCAATTGTCCTATTTGAGCAATATCAGTACGCCACGGCGATGGTGCGCAGCGCTGTATCGTCGCCAGCGTCAGCCGCTAGGTCGATGCGGCAGAGATAGGTGCCGGGTGGTACGAAGTCTCCTTGGGTTGCGCGTCCGTTCCAAGTGAAAACGTGAGCCAAGCCGTCGATGGTCGGAGTCGCCAGTTCGGCAACCGACCGTCCAGCGAGATCGAAAATGCGCACTTGGGGTGTGCGTTGCTCGACCTTGAAGGCGACGAAGCGGATAACGATTGCATCGTTGATGCCGTCGCCGTTGGGAGTGAGTACCGGCGAGGAAATCGAGAGGTCGTCGATGAGCCGGGTCGTGCCGGTCAGGTCGGGGAGCATGACGATATTGGCGCGGCGCGTCATGGGTTCGACCGATTGCCACAGGTCTGGATGGCTGCTTGAACCCAAGTCGAGGCCAAAAAGCGTAGCGTTGTGTACTACGCGGGTGGTGAAGCTGACTTGGACAGAGTCGGCGGTGATCGCGCGCGGCAGGCCGATTTGTAGGGTATCGGCGCGGATGTCGATAGAAGATGGCTCGACATGGGTGTCGCTTACGCGGACTTCGACCGCAGACGCCTCAGAGGGCAGGTCAAAGCGCAGCAGGTCGAAACCCTCGTCCTCGGCGTCGGCTGCGGACAACAGCGTATACGTGAAGCGCGTGTCCTCGTTGGGTTGGGTGACTCTCGGGGCGATCAGGCCGCGGGCACCCTGCAATAGCGCGTCTTCGTACTCAAGCGATAGTGCGTCAATCGCGGGGGCTACCTGTGGATCGTCCGTTGAGAGGATCAGCTCCAATTGCACGAAGCGGCGCGGGCTTTGCGACTTGAATGCCTCGCCAGAAAAGTTGTACGCCTCGCTCCATGAATCCCAGTCCTCGCTGACCACGACGGTGGTATCGATCCTTCCCCGCAGCACTTTGGGCAGGCTGAGCCATTTCTCCTCGGTGACCGGCTCGCCGATCTTGTCGTGGAAGGCATAGACTTCGCCTTGGGTATTGCCCGAGCGCGAGCGCACTTGCAGGCGGGTGCCGGGTGGGATGTCGGCGTCCCAAGAGAGACTGCTGATGACTTTGGGGCGGCCATCGCCGGCGGTTGTGCCGAGATCGATAAAGTCCGAGCGCATGACGACCTCGGCGGGATGGCCCGGCGAAAACAGCATTAGTTCGGTCCAGCGCGAACCCCAGCCTTGGGGAATGTGGGCGTGCCAAAACAGGTAGCGGACTCTGCGCGGTTGGAATAGATAGCGCAGATAGCGCATGGGATTGGCGTCGGGTTGATCAATGAGGGTAGCGAAATCGAAGGATTCGGGGATGGGGAGTTGGGAGCTGATGACGCGGGTTCCGTCTGAGTGGAGAAAGGTAAAGCCTCGCGGCGGGCTGGCCACGGAACCGACCGTGCCCTCGCGCGGCCTGAGCGCGTACAGAAAAAGCTCGTCGATCCAGAATACGGCCCCTAGGTCGATGAAAAACCAAGTGCCTTGATCCTCCCAAGTGCGGACGCGGCCCTCAAAGCCCACGGGCAGAATGGAACTGGCGGTGTTCATGTCGCCGTCGAGGATATTCTCGGTGGAGCGGGCGGTAAGCCCGTCGATGATGCCGCCGCGCTGGTCGTTGCCCAAGCTGACGTTGTCGCCGACGGCGAGGACTTCGACCTCGGCTAGGGCACCTTCGGGATCGAAGTCTTCGACGGTAAAATTGATGTACTGGATGAGGCGGTACTGGTTGAATTTTTCCAGATCGACATCGCGATTGGGGTCGAGGACTTGGGCGCTGTCTTGGAGGTCGAAGGCGAGGGGAATCGAGATGGTGGTATCCCGGTTGGGTTGAGTCGTGAGATAGACTGGGCGAAAGATAAAGAGATCGTCGAGGGCGTCGGAAGTGATGCCAGTGGCGGTGAAGACGGTGAACTGGCGGAAGGGGCGAGCCCCTGCTTGGTCGGGGAAGTGCAGGCGGATCTCGTTGGCCAGCACGGTGCGGCCGAGATCGATCTGCACGAACCAATCGCCGAGGGGATCGTCGGCAGAGGCCTGCCAGAAGGTCTCGCGGTCGCCGTCAATGATTCGCCCGGCTGCGGCTGGGTTGCTGCCGGCTTCCCAGATTCCGCCCGGCACGTTGGCACCGCGCGAGCGGGTGAGATGGGTAAAGTTGGGCGCGTCGGCTACGGCGTTGATGTCCTTGCGGAATTTGACCAGTTGCAACCGTCCGCGGTCGTCGAACTCGATCAGGCCGTGGGGTCGCTTCCAGGTTGACCAGCTAGCGGCACTGTCGAAGCGGAATTCTTCGGCGAGCACTGTCGCCACACAAAGAACGGAGAGCAACAGAGGACGCATTGGCCGTTAATAGGCAATGCCCACAGCCAAGAGTTGTTTGGCTTGGACGAATTGGGTTTGCAGCGCGATGGAGAGCAAGTAGAGGCCCGGTGGGAGGAGTTGGTCGGTCTCGTCGCGGCCGTCCCACGTGATCGCCTGATCGCCAGAGTCTTGCAGGCCCTTGTCGAGGCGGGCGATGCGGCGTCCGTCCAAGGCGTACACTTCGAGTGCTACGGGCACCGCACCGGGGAGGCGGAAGAGCGAATAGCGCATCTGGAGCTGGTCGTGGACGCCGTCGCCATTGGGGGTCAGCACCGGGGTGGACAAAGCGAGCGATTGGATAAAATCGGGTGTTTCGTCGTTTGCGCCCAGCACCCGCAGGCTGTTGGTGGAGACTGCCTCACCAGCGTCGCCAGCCAAGATCGGCTGGGGGAGCGATTCGCTGTCGGCGGCCAAGATCTCGCCGGTAAAGGTGGAGGCGAATTCAAAAACTGCGGTGGCGAAGGTCACGCGGATCGGCGCGTTGTTGGCGCTGGTGACGCGCTGGGGCAATTGGATCGTCAACCCGTCGTCTTCCGCTACTGCGACGGGATTGACGGAAGCGAGCGGCGTGCCCATTTCGAGGCCGCGAAAGGCGGTGCGGCTGCCGGTGTGGATCCTGAGCGCGTCGAAGCCGGGAGCAGTGTCACCGTCGAATGCGGCCCGCACCTGATAGACGAATTCGGTCTCTTGGCCCAAAGCCACTTCGGTAAAGCCGCGCTTGGGCTGCGGGTCGTCGCGCCGCGCCACTTCGGCGAAAACCTCGGCAGCCAATAGAGGGGCGGTCTCGATCCACAGCGAGTCAATCCGCATCCAAGCGTCGAAGTCGCGGCTTTCTATGGACAGATCCACCTGTAGATGCGATCCGCTTCTGAGCCGGATGAGTTGGCCTGATTCGGTGAAAGGCACTGACCAAAAGGACCAATTGGCGGAATCGTAGCCAATGGAGGCGCGGATTCCGGGCCGTGGGTCGCGGTTGAGCTGGGCGGTGAGCGATTCGTAGTGCTCGCGCGAGACCTCCTTCTCGCGGCCGATGTTGGTGTATTCGTGGTAGGTCGCCGGACTGTCATCGCGGCCGACGCGGACCCTGGCCTTGAGCCAGACGGGGGCGTCGGGATCTTCGACGACCGCGCCATCGACCAAGCGCAGCGGCGTGCCCGTCCAGTGCAGGCGACCGAAATTCACGACTTGGCCCAGATCGACAACTTGGCTGAGGTACACGACGCGCTGGGGTATGCCTTGGCCGAAGACCTCAAATCCCCCGATTGAGCCTTTGAGCGCGATGGCTTGGTTGCCTTGGCCGCCGCAGTCGCGGCAGATGTTGAGGGCTTCCTCGTCGGCCAGCGAGGTCTGCCGGCGCCAGCGGAAGAAGCGCACGTACTGACGTGGGAAGTCGATGCGGACGACGGGGTCGAAGTTGGCACCTACGTTGGCGATGACCTGCTCGAACAGGTCGCGGCCGCCCCAGTTGACCGCGGGTTCTAAGTCTGAACCGATGGAGACGTCGAAGGCCGGCGTGGTGTCGAACGGTAGCGGCGTGCCATCGGAGCGAAAACCCTGCGAGGGCGTGAAAAAGCCGAAGCCAACACCGGGGATCGGCACGGCGGTGTCAATCGAAAAGAAGGTACTGGTTATCGATTGGCTCTTAGGGGCGTTGTAGGTTGTGGAATCGCGATCGACTAAGAATACGCCGCTTTGGGTCGGATCGCCGCCGGCGCCGTTCCAGCGGTTCCAAAAGCGTGGCTTCTGGCCATCGACGTAACCGAGGTTGTGTAAGGAGGGATCGCGCCAGAACTCCCAGTTTTCCAGCAGGTGAATGACGTTTTGATCTGGCTGCAAGTAGAGCGGCTGGATCGCACCGTCGGCAAAATCGACGAGGACTTGGAGGGAGTCGCGCTGGTCCCACGCCGCCCCACTGCCGCCCAGTTGCCACTTTTCTACTTGAGCGTGGCTGGGCGCGATGGCGATGATTAGGATCAAAGACCAAGCACTGCGCATCGGATACTGTACCTCCGTCGAGGTGAAATGCTAGCGGGAAGATAACGCAAAAAGAGCCGTGCGCCGAATTAAAATTACCACTGAGATACGAGGTCCTAATAAGCGACAGCGATGGTGCGCAGCATCGTATCGTCACCGGCGTCAGCACCGAGATCGACGCGCAGGACGTAAATGCCAGGCTCTACGGCTGCGCCACTGGCTTGGGTACCGTCCCAGGTGAAGAGGTGGTGCAAGCCCTCGGCGACTGGCGTGAGAACGGCTACTTCGCGCCCGGCGAGGTCGAAGACTTCCACTCGCGGCTCGCGGTTTTCGACTTTCAGGACGACGAACCGCACCTCCAGCCGGTCGTTGATGCCGTCGCCGTTGGGCGTAAGTGTCGGTGAGGAGATGAAGAAGTCGTCGATGAGCTGGCTGCTATTGGTCAGTTCGGGCAGCATGACGATATTGGCGCGGCGTGCTGCCGGTTCGACCGACTGCCACAGGCCCGGATGCGCACTGGAGCCTAAGTCCAACGCAAAGAGCGTGGCATTGCGCACTAAGCGGGTGGTAAAGTGGACGCGGACCGAATCGTCTCTGACTGGTTCGGGTAAAGCGATGAGCAGGGAGTCGCCGCGCAGGGAAGCCGCCGCCGAAATGGTTTCTGCGCCCTTCTTCACACTCACGCTGGGCAGGTTAATCGGACCCGGCAGGGCGAATCGCATCAGGTCGAAGCCGACATCATCGGGGCCAGCGCTGGGCAACAGGGTATAGGTGAAGATCGTCTCCTCGTTGAGTGGGGCACTGCGCGGCTCGACGCGTCCGCGGGCACTCTGGAGCAGCGCCGCGTCGAATTCGATCGACAACTCGTTGACTGTGGGCGCGACCTCGGGGTCGTCGGTGGCAAGAATCAGTTCCAGTTGCACGAAGCGACGCGGACTTTGCGATTTAAAGGTTTCGCCGGAAAACTGGTACACATTGCTCCAAGCGTCCCAGTCCTCGCCGACGACTAGCGCGGTGTCAATGGCACCGCGCAGCACTTTGGGCGAGCTGTTCCATTTTTCTTCGGTGATTTCTTCGCCGATCTTGTTGTGGAAGGTATAGATCGGTGCCAGCGCGTTGCCCGAACGCGAGCGCAGTTGCATTCTGGCTGCTGGAGGCAGGTCGGCGTCCCAGTGCAGGGCCTTGATGACTTTGGGCCGCTCGTCGCCGGCGATCTGGCCGAGGTCAATAAAGCTGGAGCGCAGTGAGACTTGAGCGGGATGGCCCGGCGAGAACAGCATAAACTCGCCCCATTTGGATTCTTGCCAATCGCGGTCGGTCAGGCCGTGCCAGAACATATAGCGCATCCT
This sequence comes from Candidatus Latescibacterota bacterium, assembly GCA_965116675.1. Taxonomy (GTDB): domain Bacteria; phylum Latescibacterota; class UBA2968; order UBA8231; family UBA8231. The sequence goes on along the minus strand of OZ220721.1, from coordinate 1,825,822 downwards.
GCGCGGCCTGAATTTATAGCGTATGCGATAGAGGCCATCCGCTTTGGGATTGACGTGCGTGAGCAGGTTGCCGTAGTCGAGCGGCGCAGGTACGGGCAGGGAAGTGCCCACGCTGAGCGAGCCGTCCGAGACTAGGATGTTGTGACCTGGGCCAGCCGAGCCGCGGTGATGGCCCGCAGTGCCTTCAAAAGGTTGGAGTACGTAGAGGAACAGTTCATCGACGAAGAACACGGCTCCTAAATCGACGTAGAACCAGGTGCCGGCCTTCTCCCAACCTTGGTCGCCGCGCCCAGAGGTGATGAGGTTGGTGGTGTTGATATCGGCGTCAAAGAGGTTATTTGGGGCCGCGGCTACCGTGCCGTTGAGGAAGGTGCCGCGCTCGGCAGTGCCGATGCTGATATTGTCGCCCACAGTGAGCACTTCGATTTCGGCGAGCGCCGCATTTAGGCTCTGGTCTTCGACGACGATACTGATGTACTGAATTACTTGGTAGCGGTTTTCAAAGGTTCGATCAATGGCCATATCTGGATCGACCGTCAGGACGGTATCGGCGGCCGGGTACTCGAGGGGAATGGTCAGGGAAGTGGCGCGGTTGGGCAGGGTGGTGCGATAGACCGGCTCGTATTTGAAAACGTCGGCCGTGGCTTGGATGCGCGCGCCGGTGGTGCCATAGACGGTGAACTGCTGCAGCGGGCGGGCACCCTCTTGGTCGGGGAAGGTCAGGCGAATGTGGCGGGCGAGCACGGCGCGCCCCAAGTCGATATCGAGGAACCAATTTTTGAGTTCGTCAGCCGGGTCGGGCTGCCAGAAGGTCGTGGGATCGCCATCGATGGCGTTTGTGGCTGTCGCACTCCCGCTGCCGACCTGCCAGATGCCGCCTGCCACTTCGCCGCGTTTTTGGGTGGAATGGGTGAAGAGATGGGCGTCGCGGACGGCATCCACTTCCTTGCGGTATTTGGTCAGGCTCAGTACGCCCTCTGCATCCACCTGTACCAGCCCCGCAGGCATGGTCCAGCTTTGCCATTTTTCTGCGCTGTCGAAACTCAATATTTCGGCCCAGCCGGAAACGGTCGGCAAAGCGAGCCAGGCTGCACAGGTAACGAGAAAGCGCATTTTAGTAGGCAATGCCCAGCGGACGCAGCAGGCGATCGCTGATCTCGTCAGATTGCAGCGCCACTTCGAGTAGGTAGAGGCCGGGTGGCAGGAGTTGTCCCTGTGCGTCGCGTCCGTCCCAGCGAAGGTGCTGCGGTCCAGCAGCCTGCGGCGCAAACGACAGGCGTGCGACTTGCCGGCCATCCAGAGAATAGGCCCGCAGTTCGATGGGTACGCTAGCAGGTAGGCGGAAGAGAGAATAAGAGACCTGCACTAGGTCGTTTACGCGGTCGCCGTTGGGGGTTAAAACCGGCGTTGAAAAGCGCAGATTCTGGATCGCGTTGACAGAACCGCTCTTTGCACTCAGTACGCGCAGACTATTGGTTGATACGGCAGCCGTAGCATCACCGCCCCGAATGGGTTGGGGCAGGCGTTCGGTAGTTGTGTCGATAGCCTCTCCTTCGAAGGTCGTGGCGAAGACGAAGACATCGGTCGTGAACTCGATGCGGATGGGCACGTTGTTGGCGGCGTGGACCCGCTCGGGCAACTCGATGAGGAATTCGTCGTCGTTGATCTCGACCCGGCGAGGCTCGACGGGCACCAATGGATCTCCCATTGCCAGCGTCTGAAGGTGGACCTGGCTGCCGGTGCGAATGCGCAGCACGTCGAAGCCCGACTCGGAGGCGGCGAAGTCGGCGCGAATATCGTAGCTGAAGCTCGTCGCCTGCCCTAGGATCACTTCGGTGAAACCGCTCGGTTGCGGGTCGTCGAGGCGGGCCACTTCGCCGATGATCTGGCGCGCAAGGAGTGGTGCCTGCTCGATCCACAGCGAATCTAAGCGCGTAAAGGCGTCGAAATCCGCACTGTCGAAGGTGATTTTGATTTGGATATGGGAGCCGCTGTGTAGGTTGAGCGGTTGGCCAGACGCGGTGAAGGCGGGCGACCAGAAGGTCCAGTGGTCCTCGTCGTAGGCCACGGACGCGCGAACCCCAGGCCGCTCGCTGGCGACGTAGCCGTAGCCTTGCGACTCCTTGAGGTCGAACTCGTAACGCTGGCGCGAGACTTCGACTTCGCGTCCCTTGTCGTCAAATTCGTGGTAGATGTTGGGGTCTTGATCACTGCCAGTGCGCACTTCGACGCGCAATCCGACAGCCGCTGCGGGATCCGGGACCAAGGTGTCGTCTGCCATCCGCATGGAAGTCGCCGACCAGAATAGCCGACCGAAGTTCACTTCTGCGCCTAGATCGATGATTTTGGATAGATAGAGCACGCGCTGTGGGACTCCACGGGCGTAGAGTTCAAAGTCGCCGATGGTGCCTGGCCGCGCTTGACCCGACAGCGAATTTTCTTGGACGACCAAGGTCGGATCGAGTACGGACTCGTTGCGCCGCCAGCGGATGAAGCGGACATACTGGCGGGGCAGGTCGATATGCACGGTGGGAGACAGGTTTTCGGCGACGTCGGCGATAAGTGGGCCGATGCGCGCATAGGAGTTGTGCCCATGCCATGCGGGATCGGGTTCGGTGGCGACGCTCACTTCAAAGGCAGGTACCGCATCGTCGGCCAGTGGAGTGCCATCCGAGCGGAACCCGCGCGGTGGCGTGAAAAAGCCGAAGCGGGTGGCCGGGACGGGGACCGCCACGTCAAAGGTAAACCAGTCGAAGTTCCGCAGGTCTGAGGACGGGGGGTTGTAGGTGGTGCTGTCGCCATCGACTAGGTACGTGGCATTGTGTACGGTTCGCGAGTCTCCCAAGCCGTGCTTCCAAGCGCGGGGCCGCTGGCCATCGATGTAGCCGATTTCGCGGGGAAATTTCCACGGAGACCAGTTGTCGAGGTGCGAAAAGACGGTTTGGGCAGAAGTCAGGTAGATGGGCTGGATGGCCCCGGGGACGGAATCGAAGTCGATGAAGATGCGCACCGAATCGCTCGCCGACCATGCAAGGCCTCCGCTGCCGCCGAGCTGCCAAGTGCTTATTTGCGCCGACAGCACACTGGGTAGAACAAGCGGAAAGAGGATGGCAAGGACGCGGTGCATGGACAGGTTCCTTGGGAGATAGAATATATAACTGACGTTACGCACCCGGGTAGGGGGCGGTTTGAAACCGCCCCCTACAGATACGCAAAATCGGTCGTCTGGACAAGCGGCCTAGGCCCCGAATGGCACCAGCCAATCCTCCTCAATCCCTAGGTCGAAACCCGGTCCGCGCGGCGCAAATTCCAGATAGCTTTCTTTGGGCACCAGTGCCCCTGGCTCGGCTACTTCCTCCAGTGGGATTCCTGGATCTGAGCCGATGTAGTATTCGCCCCAAGGCGTGTTGGGCATTGCCCAAGTCAAGTGCTGGCCATAGGGGTCGCGCCCGCCGCCGTGGAGACAGACTTCGAGGCCGGCGGCTTCGGCCATGTGGCAGATCTTGATACAGGCGGTCAGCCCACCGACCCAGTGGATATCGGGTTGCAGCACGTCGAGGGCGCGGTGCTCGATCATCTGTTGGTATGGGTAGTGCGTGTAGAAGTGCTCGCCACTGGCCAGCGTTTGCCAGGGCAGGCACTCTTTGAGTTTGATGTGGCTTTTGACGTCTTCGGGGATCAGGCACTCCTCCAGCCAGCGCAACTTGTAGGGTCTGAGGCGCTCGGCTAGGCGGACGCTGTATTCGACGTCAAAGGCCATGTAGCAGTCGAGCATGAGCTCGCAGTCGTCGCCGATCAACTCGCGGACTTCGGCGACCCGCCGTTCGTTTTGGTCTAGGCCCCACAGGCCGTCGGCCGGGCCGTATTGGCAGGGGAGTTTGAAGGCTTTGAAACCCAACTCGCGGTACCAATCGACGTCGTCGCCGGTGGCGTAGGTGAAGATGCGCTCGCGGGCCGGGCCGCCGATGAGTTGGTACACGGGCTTTTGTTGCAGCTTGCCGGCCAGATCCCACAGCGCTAGGTCCACGGCGCTGATGGCGACGGTGGCAATGCCGACGGTACCGAAGGGTTTGGAGACGCGGAACATCATATCCCACAGCTTGTCGATGGCCAAGCAGTCCTCGCCTACGAGGATATGGGCGAAGGCGTCTTCGATGACCGCAGCGGTGGGCCGACCGGCGGCTGTGCCTAGGCCCCAAGTGCCGTCCTCGGCTGTGACTTTGACTGCGAAGCCGGGCCATTGGCGGGCACCGTAGAGTTGACGCCGGGGCTTGAAGCGCGGGAAGCGCGACATCGGGTTGGCTACTTCGATTTCGGTGGGCCATGCCTTGCGGCGGGGTTGGCTCTGCTGGGCAGGGGCCGTCGAGGCGGAGAGCGTCGAGCCGGCTTGGGAACGGGCGCGGAGCGAAGGGCCGTCGGGGCGCTGGATGCGGACTAGGTCGATGGATTTGATTTTCATTGCTTAGATGCCTTAGAGCTAAATTTCCGTGAATGTATCCATGATGTTAGTATAGAACAATCTTGAAACCCTGCGAAAGGAAGGATTGATCCTATGAGCGGACGCCGTCCCTTTAGTGAGTTGACCAAAGACTTCACGCCGAAGCGCCGTCGGCGCATTGAGGTGAAAAAGGCCGAGTTGCGGGTCGCCATGCCACTGCACGAGCTACGGCAGGCACAGGTTATGACCCAGAAGGCGCTGGGCGAGACCTTGGCGGTGAATCAACCCGCCATCGCTAAGATGGAACAGCGGATAGACATGTACGTCTCGACCCTTCGTTCCTACATCGAAGCATTGGGGGGACGGCTGAAGATCGTCGCCGAATTTCCGGAAGGCGAAGTCGCAATAACTAACTTCTCGGACGCGGGCGATGGTGTAGAGCTTCAGGAAAGAGAATAAACGAATCTATTACCCATTCCCTCCCCACGCCAGCGCTTCGGCTTCGGTGGCCGACAAGGTGAGATCGGCTTCTTCGGCGGCTGGTTCTTTCCACGTGGCGAGCAGATCGGCCAATTCGGCGAGAGAAGCGGTTGTCAGCAGGCGGCGGCGCAACTCGGAGGCGCGGGGCAGGCTTTTGAAGTAGAGCGTGAGGTGCTTGCGCGTTTCTCGGACGCCGGCGCGCTCGCCTTTGTACGCGGCCATCAGGCGTAGCTGCTCCAGTGCTAAGTCGATGCGCTCTGAGAGGGTTGCGCCGCTGCGGCCGGAAAAGAGCCAGGGATTGGCTAGGGCCGCCCGACCAACCATGACCGCGGCACAGCCTGTTTCCCGCTGCATGAGACGGGCGTCGTCGAGGGTGAGTACGTCGCCGTTGCCGATAATGGGTAGGGAGGAGGCTTCGACGGCGCGGCCGATCCAGTGCCAGTTGGCTTGGCCCTTGTATTTCTGCACGACGGTGCGGGCGTGGATGGCCACTGCTTGGGCACCGGCGTCCTCGCAGCGGCGCACCACTTCGAGGATATTGATTTCCTCTTCGTCCCAGCCTAGGCGCGTCTTGACGATGACCGGGACCGAGACGGCTTTGACCGTGCGCTCGACGGCTTGATAGAGCCGATCGAGATCGCGCAAGTAGGCCGCGCCGCAGCCTTTGGCGACGATCTTGGGTACGGAACAGCCGAAGTTGATATCTACCACCTGCGCGCCGCGCCGCTCGAATTCCCGCGCTCCATTGGCGATCAGGTCGATGTCGTTGCCGTAGATTTGCGCGGCCAGCAGCGAGATGCCGGTGTCGGCGTAGATAGGCGCGTCGGAAAAGTCGAGCATCTGCATGCTCTTGCGCGAGCGGATGCCGATGGTGCGGCAGTTGATAAACTCGACCCCGACCAGCCGCGCTCCGAGGCGCGCGCAGATAAGGCGGAAGACCCAATTGCTCACTCCGGCCATTGGCGCTAGGGTGAGGATGGGCATATCCTCCTTGAAGGGGTTGAGCTGGTGAGGGCCGAGTTGCACGAGCTTACAAGGGGTTCTCCATTTGCAGCTTGGCGGCGATGGCCTTTTCTCTTTCGGCCTCGGCAATCATGCCTTTGCGCTGGTAGAACATGGAGAGGCTGGTGTGGACGAGGAAGTCGTCGGGGTCGTGCTCGGCGGCCTTTTGCGCCGCGCTGAGCGCTTGGTCGAGGTCACCTAACTTCTCGTGGCAATGCGCCATCGCTTGGTAGGCGTCGGCAAATTGCGGATCGAGGGCGATGGCTTGGGCTAGGTCGTCCAAGGCACCGGCGAAGTCTTGCTGGACGAATTTGTTCATGCCACTCTTATAGAGGGCCATTTTGTCGGTCATGGCGTGAGCCTGTTTGAGGTGAATTGTTGATATTTTGTACATCCCAAAAGTAGCGCAAAGTGATATATTGATGCAATGGCGTCAGACTTGGGGAACAAGCGAACAAAGGAGGAGCCATGTTGCACTGGGCTATGTTCGGCGCGGCCTTGCTGGCCTCTGTCGCCAGGGGGCAACCGCGCTTTGACATCGACTACGTAGAGAGTATCGAGCCGCGGACTTATGTGGCGCATCGCACGGCCGGGGCTATCGACATCGACGGCAATCTCGACGAGCCGTCTTGGCAGCGGGCGGATTGGACCGAGCCTTTCGTCGATATTGAGGGCGAGCGTCGGCCCGTACCGCGCCTGCAGACGCGGGCCAAGATGCTGTGGGACGACGAGTATCTATACATCGCCGCTGATTTGGAGGAGCCGCACGTGTGGGCCACCATTGAACTGCGCGATGCGACGATCTACCAAGAAAACGACTTCGAGGTCTTTATCGACCCAGACGGCGATACGCATCAGTACTACGAGTTTGAGATCAATGCCCTCGGCACGGAGTGGGATTTGTTGCTGATCAAGCCCTACCGCGACGGCGGCCCCTACATCAGTGCTTGGGACATCGCCGGCCTGCAAACGGCTGTGCGGGTGTGGGGCAGCATTAATGACCCTAGCGACGAGGACCAGGGCTGGTCGGTGGAGATGGCTTTCCCGTGGGCTGTACTGGCCGAAGCTACATACAAAAAGGTGCCGCCTATGGATGGCGATCAATGGCGGATCAATTTTTCGCGCGTGCAATGGGCCTTGGTCACCGATGTGGGCAAGTACATCAAAGTAGAGGACCACAGTCCGGACAACTGGGTCTGGTCGCCGCAAGGGTTGGTTAATATGCACTACCCGGAAAAGTGGGGGTTTGTGCAGTTTGCCACTGGGATAGTGGGGCGGCAAGAGGTGTCCTTTCAACCGTCAGCCGCCGAGGAGGCCAAGCGCGTTTTGCGCGGGATCTACTACCGCCAACAGAGGTTTCGCCGCGAGCGCGGTTACTATGCGTCTAGCTTGGACTCGCTCGGCATGGAAGCGCGGGTTTTGCAGCACTTCCACTGGCCGCCAGTCATCCAAGTGACTGACCACCAGTTTGAGGCGCAGCTAGAGGAAACTGTTGATTTGGACGAGGATGGCCAGATCAACCGCTGGCTCATCCGTGCGGACTCGCGCACTTGGCGCGATTAGGGCCGTTGCCCCACCGCCGAAATCGCCCTATACTGCCTTGCCCATATCCACGAATCATTTTGCCAAGGAGGCCCTTGTGAAGAACGGAAAATTGATGATCCTGCTCGCCTGTTGTCTTTTGGTTCCAGCCGCGCCGCTGTGGGCGCACTGCGAAATCCCCTGCGGTATTTATGGGGACGAGGCGCGTTTTGCCGCGATTGCGGAAGATCTGACGACCATTGAGAAGTCCATGACCCAGATCGCGGCGCTGGCCGGCCAAAGCGATGCCCAAAGCGCGAATCAGCTAGCGCGGTGGGTGGCGAACAAAGAAGAGCACGCCAACAGAATCCAGCACGTCGTCACCCAGTATTTTATGACGCAGCGGCTCAAGGAAGTGGAAGAAGGAGACGAGGGAAGGGCCGCATATACCGAGAAGCTGGTACTTTTGCACAAGATGCTCCGGGGGGCCATGAAGTGCAAGCAGACGGTGGATGTGGAGCAGGTGGAGAAGATGCGGACCTTGTTACACGAGTTTAAGCACGCTTATCAAAACTGACGTATTATCAAGCCTCGCTAGTGGAAGCCCTGTCCACCATATAGAATCCCGAACCACCGTCCAATAAAATCCGAGGACAGTCGGATGCTTTCAGCAGACGCCAAAAGGAACGAGTCCCCGCGATGGCGATGACTATATCCGAGCGCGACCTTGAGGAAGCCCTTGTCGCCAAGCTGCGGGACCTCAAGTACGTATACCGCCCCGATGTCCACGATCAGGCCACGCTTGAGGCGAACTTCAGGGAAAAGTTCGAAGCCCTCAACCGAGTATCGCTCACCGACGGCGAGTTCCGGCGGCTCCTCGACGATATCGTCACATCCGACGTGTACGAAGCCGCGCGCTCCCTCCGCAACCGGGAAGCGTTCACCCGCGACGACGGCACGCCGCTCAACTACACCCTCGTCAACATCAAGGACTGGTGCAAGAATCACTTCGAGGTCGTCAACCAGCTCCGCATCAACACGGACTACAGCCATCACCGCTACGACGTCATGCTCCTGATCAACGGCGTCCCCGTCGTGCAGATCGAGCTCAAGTCGCTTGGTATCAGCCCGCGGCGGGCGATGGAGCAGATCGTCGAGTACAAGAACGATCCCGGCAACGGATACACCCGAACGCTGCTCTGCTTCGTCCAGCTCTTCATCGTCAGCAATCGCACGGACACGTTGTACTTTGCCAACAACAACGCACGGCATTTCGCCTTCGACGCTGACGATCGGTTCCTTCCGGTTTACCAGTTTGCGGACGAGGATAACACCAAGATCACCCACCTCGACGACTTCGCCGATCGGTTCCTTGCCAAGTGCATGCTCGGCCAGATGATCAGCAAGTACATGGTTCTCATCTCGAGCGAGCAGAAGCTCCTGATGATGCGGCCGTACCAGATCTACGCCGTCAAGGCCATCGTCGACTGCATCGACCAGAACTGCGGCAACGGCTACGTCTGGCATACGACTGGATCGGGCAAGACGCTCACCTCCTTCAAGGCCTCGACGCTCCTCAAGACCAACGAGAGCATCCACAAGTGCCTGTTCGTAGTCGACCGCAAGGACCTCGACCGCCAGACTCGCGAGGAGTTCAATCGGTTTCAGGAGAACTGCGTCGAGCAAAACACCAACACCGCGGCACTTGTCCGCCGCCTCCTGTCCGACGACTACGCGGACAAGGTCATCGTCACGACCATCCAGAAGCTCGGACTCGCTCTCGACGAGGACAGCAAGCACAACCAGCAGAACGTCGCTCAGGGGCGGTCAACGTTCAAGCAGCGGCTTGAGCAGCTCCGAGACAAGCGGATGGTCTTCATCTTCGACGAGTGCCACCGCTCGCAGTTCGGCGAGAACCACAAGGCCATCAAGGAGTTCTTCCCGAACTCCCAGCTCTTCGGCTTCACTGGCACCCCGATCTTCGAGGACAACGCGACCGTCAAGCAGATCGAGGGAGATGTCGCCACCCTGCGCACCACCACGGACCTCTTCCAGAAGCAGCTCCACGCCTACACCATCACCCACGCGATCGAGGATCGGAACGTCCTCCGTTTCCACGTCGATTACTACAAGCCCAAGGACGGCCCGGCCCCCAAGCCGGGGCAGACTCTCACCAAGCAGGCCGTTGTCCAGGCCATCCTCGACAAGCACGACGCAGCGACCGGAGGCCGGCGCTTCAACGCGCTGTTGGCCACCGCTTCGATCAACGACGCCATCGAGTACGGCGAGGTCTTCAAGACGCTCCAAGCCGAGCGCCGGGCCGCCGACCCGAGATTTGTCCCCCTCAAGGTCGCGGCCGTCTTCTCGCCGCCCGCTGAGGGCAACAAGGACGTCCAGCAGATCCAGGAGGACCTTCCGCAGGAGAAGGAGGACAATCGGCACGACCCCGAGGGCAAGAAGGCCGCGCTCAAGGCCATCATCGGCGACTACAACGAGCGGTACGGCACGAACCACGACATCAACAACTTCGACCTCTACTACCAAGATATCCAGCAGCGCATTAAGGACCAGCAGTTCTCCAACCGCGATTTGCCGCGAAAGGGCGAGGAGAAGATCGACGTAACCATTGTCGTGGATATGCTTCTGACCGGTTTCGACGCCAAGTATCTCAATACCCTCTATGTCGACAAGAACCTCAAGCACCACGGGCTGATCCAGGCCTTCTCCCGCACCAACCGTGTTCTCAACGCGACCAAGCCCTACGGCCACATCCTCGACTTCCGCCAGCAGCAGGAAAGCGTGGACGCCGCCATCGCGCTCTTCTCCGGTGCCCAGCCCGACCGGGCCCGCGAGATCTGGCTGGTGGACAAGGCTCCCATCGTCACCGAGAGCTTCAGGAAGGCCGTCGCCGAACTCGATGAGTTCATGCAGTCGCAGGGGCTGGAAGCGATGCCCGATCAGGTCAACAACCTGATGGGCGACGACGCCCGGGTGCAGTTTATCAAGCGGTTCAAGGAGGTTCAGCGCCTCCAGACCCAGATCGACCAGTACACCGACCTCACCGACGAGCAGCGGGAGGAGACCGAGCGGGTTCTCTCGAAGGACGATCTGCGGGCCTTCCGCAGCGCCTACCTCGAAACCGCCCGGCACCTGAAGTACCAGCAGGGCAAGCCCGGAATAGACGGCGAGCCAGCCAGCCCCGATATCGACCAGCTCGATTTCGAGTTCGTCCTGTTCGCCTCCGCCCTCATCGACTACGACTACATCATGACGCTGATCGCCCGATATTCTAGGCAGGATCCTAAAAAGGTCGAGATCAGCCGCGAGCGACTCATCGGGCTGATCCGGTCCGACGCCAAGTTTCTCGGCGTGCGCGAGGAGATCGCCGAATACGTCCATTCCCTCAAGGTAGGCGAAGGTCTCGACGATGCCGAAGTTCGCGCCGGTTACGAGCAGTTCAGGGCCGAGAGGCAGGAGAAAGAGACCGATGATCTCGCCAAGGCCCACGGACTGACAACCGAGTCGCTCTCAGCCTTCGTCGAAACCATCCTCCAGCGAATGATCTTCGACGGCGAGCAGCTCACCGACCTGATGGAGCCGCTCGGCCTCGGCTGGCGTGAGCGCCGAGAGCGGGAACTCGCCCTCATGGCCGACCTGGTGCCGCTGCTGAAAAAACGGGCGGAGGGCCGGGACATCTCGGGGATCAACGCCTACGAAGATGGGAGGGCCTGATGGCAGCCCACAAGCCATCGTCCCTTGTGCCAAAGCTGCGTTTCACCGAATTCGTTGATGAACCACCGTGGGAGTGTCTACCCCTCAAGGAGTTGGCGAAGCGGATCACCCAGCGAAACTCTCGCGATGCTTATCTGAGAACCCTGACAAACTCTGCGGAACATGGTGTTGTAGACCAGCAGGAGTACTTCGAAAGAAGCATCGCAACGAATACCGATAACTATTACATCGTGGAAACAGGTGACTACGTCTACAACCCTCGTAGCTCTTCCATCGCGCCAGTTGGACCCATCTCCAAGAACCAGATTGGAACGGGCGTCGTGTCCCCCATCTATACGGTGTTTCGCTTCCGTAGCGACGACAACGATTTCTTTGCTCACTACTTTAAGTCGTCCCACTGGCACGGCTATATGCGGCGGGTTTCAAACAGCGGCGCTCGCTATGATCGCTTGTCCATCACAAACGTCGACCTGATGCGAATGCCGATCCCGACGCCAATGCCGCGTGAGCAGCAGAAGATCGCCGACTGCCTCGGCTCCTTGGACGACCTGATCACAGCGGAGGGCCGGAAGCTCGAAGTCCTGCAGCAGCACAAACAAGGGCTGATGCAGCAGTTTTTCCCGCAGCCCGGCGAATCCGTGCCCTGCCTTCGCTTCCCAGAATTCAGCGAAGAGGGGGCTTGGAAAAAGACGACGATTGGCAACATGGGTGAGATCGTAACGGGGAGCACTCCCTCGACGTCAAGAAGGGATTTCTACGGTGGCGACTTCATGTTCGTTTCGCCAGCGGATATCTCTGATTCACGGTTCGTGGAGGAGACGAAGACTACACTGACCGAAGCAGGCTTTGCGGAGTGTCGTCCCATCGAGAAGAATAGTGTCCTGTTCGTTTGCATAGGCTCAATCGGCAAGGTGGCTCAATGTTCGCGACTGTGCGCGACCAATCAGCAGATAAACTCCCTTGTCCCGAGCCCTGCGTTTGTCGCAGACTTTGTTTACTACCTCCTCGACAGGGAGTCTGCGCGTATCGCAAGACTTGCGGGCAAACAGGTGGTGCCAATCATCAACAAGAGTTTGTTTGCATCTGTCAAGGTGACTACGCCTGCGTTTGCCGAGCAGCAGCGAATCGCCGACTGTCTTTCCTCGCACGACGCCCGGCTCGCCGCACAAGTGCAGAAAATCAGCGCCCTCAAGACGCACAAGCAGGGTTTGCTACAGCAGCTCTTTCCATCGTTGGAAAACCAGTGAGTTATGAGCATCGCAACAACTTACACGAACCTTGAAGACCTCGCCAGAGATCTGCAAAAAGAGCTGGAGAACAAGAAGTTCATCCTGCTCTACGCCTATAACGGCACGGGCAAGACCCGGCTATCCACCGCATTCAAGAACATCGGCAAAGTCGCGAACACCGATGGCGAAACCAAACAGCGCGGCGACACGCTCTACTTCAACGCCTTCACCGAGGACCTGTTCACGTGGAACAATGATCTTGAGCATGACCAAAATCGGTTTCTCATTCTGAATACAGCATCCCGATTTTTCGACGCACTAGAGGAATACGAAGTAGAGACACGCATTCGCACCATCTTGGAGCGATATGACGACTTTGACTTCGAGATAATCCTTGATACTGATCCTGAGAATGGAAAACTCAAGAATGGAAGGATTGTGTTTTCTCGCAATGTTCTCACTGAAGTAGATAATAATCCTAGACGGGAGAAGATTGAGGGAATTAAGGTGTCTCGAAGCGAGGAGAGTATCTTTGTCTGGTGCTTTTTCGTGGCAATCTTGGAACTGGCGATTGACCCCGACATTGATGCCTACAAGTGGGCCAATTATCTCTACATCGATGATCCGATTTCGTCCCTTGACGATCAGAATGCGGTTCAAGTTGCTGTGCACCTTGTCAACCTTCTTCAAGATGCAACTGATCCACCCGGTGTTGTCATCTCTACGCATCACCCGCTGTTTCATAATGTTTTGTGGAACGAATTGAGGAGGGAGAAATGTCGACGCCTCTTCCTCGGAAAGGAGAGCGATAATGACACCTTCGTACTCCGGGACACTGGTGCAACGCCCTTTTTCCACCATATTTCCACATTGATAGAGTTGTACAAGGATGCCAAACGGGGGCATGTTGAGAAGCGGCATTACAATTCACTTCGCGCTATTGCTGAGAAGGCGGCCAGTTTTCACGGATATAAACGCTTTGAGGATTGCATACAGGACGATGGTCGCGGATTCGATGCCAAGCTGCACCGTCGTTTCTTAAACCTGTACAGTCACGGTGGTTATTCGCATTTCGAATCCTCCGAATTGCTCGATGAGGACAAGAAGCACTTTCAGAACATCCTAGATGTCTTCCTTAAGCGATTCCGTTTCAATCCTGAGTATTTTGAATCGCTGGCAACTACAGAACCAGTCGATAGGGCGACCGAATGACCGAAAACAACCAGAAACAGCTTGGCAAAACACTATGGGCCATCGCCGACCAACTCCGCGGGGCGATGAATGCGGACGACTTTCGCGACTACATGCTCGCGTTCCTGTTCCTCCGCTACCTCTCAGACAACTACGAGCAGGCCGCGAAGAAGGAGCTAGGGCGCGACTACCCCGACCCGAACGCCATCGGCAACGGCGGGCGGTCCTCCCTGTCCGTCTGGTACGCACAGAATCCAGATTATGTATCGGACTTCGAGAAGCAGATGCGGCTCAAAGCGCATTACGTCATTCGCCCCGGGCACCTCTGGGCCAGCATCGCCCACATGGCCCTCACCCAGGACGGCGAGCTGCTCAACACGCTCCAGGCCGGCTTCAAGTACATCGAGAATGAATCGTTCGAGAGCACGTTCTCGGGTCTGTTCTCGGAGATCAACCTCGGCTCCGAGAAGCTCGGCAAGACCTACGCAGACCGGAATGCAAAGCTCTGCACGATCATCACCAAAATAGCCGAGGGCCTCGCGGAGTTCTCCACGGACAGCGACACCCTCGGCGACGCCTACGAGTACCTGATCGGCGAGTTCGCCGCGGGCTCGGGCAAGAAGGCCGGTGAGTTCTACACGCCGCAGCGGATCTCGGACATTCTCTCCGCCATCGTCGTGCTCGACAGCCAGGAGCCGAAGACCGGCAAGCGGAAGCACCTCGCCAGCGTGATGGACTTCGCCTGCGGCTCGGGCTCGCTGCTGCTCAATGTACGCAAGCGGATAGGGTCGCACGGCATCGGCAAGACCTACGGGCAGGAGAAAAACATCACCACCTACAACCTCGCACGTATGAACATGCTGTTGCACGGGGTGAAGGACTCGGAGTTCGAGATCTATCACGGCGACACGCTGACCAACGACTGGGACATGCTCCGCGAGACGAATCCGGCGAAGAAGCCCTATTTCGACGCCGTGGTTGCCAACCCGCCGTTCAGCTACCGCTGGAGCCCGAACGAGGCCTTGGGCGAGGACGTGCGCTTCAAGAACTACGGGCTGGCCCCGAAGTCGGCCGCAGACTTCGCGTTCCTGCTGCACGGGTTTCACTACCTCAAGGATGACGGTGTGATGGCGATCATCCTGCCGCACGGTGTGCTGTTCCGCGGCGGCACGGAGGCGAAGATCCGCCGCAAGCTCCTTGACGACGGTCACATCGATACCGTCATCGGCCTGCCTGCGAACCTGTTCTACTCGACCGGCATCCCGGTCTGCATCCTCGTCCTGAAGAAATGCAAGAAGCCCGACGATGTCCTATTCATCAACGCGTCCGAGCATTTCGAAAAGGGCAAGCGACAGAACCACCTGTCCGACGAGCATATCGAGAAGATCATCGACACCTACCAGCAGCGTCCGGAGAGCATCGAGCGGTACGCCCGACGCGTGGAGATGGACGAGATTGAGACCAATGACTTCAACCTGAACATCTCGCGCTATGTCAGCACGGCCGAGCAGGAGGTCGCGATCGATCTGTCAGCCACGCACGAGGAGTTGGTCGAGATCGAGAAACAGATTCAGGAGTCAACGGCGAAGCACAACGCGTTTCTGAAGGAACTTGGACTTTCCCCATTGCCAGCGCCCAATAAGTAATCGAAGCGATCCCTCCGCCTATGGCTGGCACCGCATGCACGCAGCGGCTCAAGGAGGTGGAAGAAGGAGACGAGGGAAGGGCCGCATATACCGAGAAGTTAGTGCTTTTGCACAAGATGCTCCGGGGGGCCATGAAGTGCAAGCAGACGGTGGATGTGGATCAGGTGGAGAAGATGCGGACCTTATTACACGAGTTTAAGCACGCCTATCAAAAATGACGCCTTCTCAAGCCGCGCTGGTGGAAGCCCCGTCTCCCTTTGTGGAGATGGGGCTTTTTTTAGCGAAGGAGGATGAGCTTGGCGTAGCGCGGGGGGCTATGTTCGATGCGGAAACGGACGAAGTACGGACCGGTAGCGGCCGCATGACCGCGTTCGTCTCGGCCATCCCATTGCATCTGGTGTACGCCAGCGTGGAGCGGCGCGTCCACGAGCGTGCGCACCTGTTGGCCTTGGACGTTGTAGATGGTTACATGGACGGAGGCGGCTTGGTTGAGGTGGAAGTGGAGGTGGGTGGTGGTGTTGAAGGGGTTAGGCCAAGCTTGGAGCGATGTTACAGATAGCATTGCAGGTGTTTTGGACGCAGGTTCAATCTGCGTTTCTGGGGCGTCTCCGGGAGAGAAGGGGGCCTCCGTCGGTGAGGCAGTTTTGTGCGGGACAAATGCGCTGTCTTCCAGTGCAGTGCGGACGATAGACTGGTCGTCGGGCCAAGTATCGTGGGAGACGCTGTCGACTATACTGCCGATTCTGTCGATTAGGTAGATAGCTTCGCCGGTGTCTTTTAGCCCATTGCCTATTGCTCCGTCGTCAGTATAGACAGGGACGGTAAATCCCGACGGGTTGCCGCCACCGAAGAGAACGACGTACGAGCCGGGGGCAATGACGGCATCGTCCGGGAAGCGGAAGTGCTCTTTTAGGGGTCTAGAGTCACCCAACCGCCAACCGGCTAGAGAGATAGTATTTGGGCCAGCGTTGTAGAGTTCGATGAATTCATCTTTATACTTGTCGCGCTGACCGTCTCCATTGGCGTCGCCCTCCGATCCATCGGGTGGATCGGCGAGCACTTCGCTGATGAAGAGGGGATAGGTCAAGACCGGCCGCGTTTCTGGGGCGTCTCCGGGAGAGAAAGGAGCCTCCGTCGGCGAGGCGGTTTTGTGTGGGACAAGCGCGCTGCTGTCGGGTGGGACGCGGACGAGGGATTGGTCGTCGGGCCACGTGGATTGGTGGAGGAACGCGACCTCACTGCCATGGTCGTCGATTAGGTGGATGGCTTCGCCGGTGTCGGTTAGTCCATCGCCGATCGTCCCATCGTCGGTATAGACGGGTACGGTAAACCCCGACGGCCGGCCGCCGCCGAAGAGGACGACGTACGAGCCGGGTTCAATGATGGCATCGCGTGGGAAGCGGAAGTAATCGCTGAGGGATCCCGACCCGCTCAACCGCCAGCCGGCTAAAGAGATGGGGATAGGGCCGGCGTTGTAGAGTTCGATGAATTCGTCTTTATGTGGGTCGTACTGCCCGTCGCGGTTGGCATCGCCCTCTAGTCCCTCAGGTGGGTCGGCGAGCACTTCGCTGATGAAGAGAGGGTAATTTAAGAGGGGCCGCGTTTCTGGGGCGTATCCGGGAGAGAAGAGCTGCTGCCCGACCGGCGAGGCGGTTTTGTGCGGGACATACTCGCCTGAGTTGCGGACGAGGGACTGGTCGTCAGGCCAAGTGGATTGATAGAGGAATGCTACCTCATTGCCACGCTTGTTGAGCAGGTGGATGGTTTCGCCGGTGTCGGTTAGGCCATCGCCGATTGTTCCGTCGTCGGTATAGACGGGGACGGTGAATAGTAAAGGGTTGCCGCCGCCGAAGAGGACGACGTACGAGCCGGGTTCGATGACGGCGTCGTTCGGGAAGCGGAAGTAATTGCTGAGGGATCCCGAATCGCCCAAGCGCCAGCCGGCTAAAGAGATGCGCCGCGAGCCGGCGTTGTAGAGTTCGATGAATTCGTCTTCATGTGGGTCGTACTGCCCGTCGCGGTTGGCATCACCTGCCTGTCCCTCGGGCGGGTCGGCGAGCACTTCGCTGATGACGATGGTGGCTGCGGCAAGGGATGGAAGCGAGAGTAATGTCAGCAGGACGAGGTTGAATCGGAGGCAGAACATGGTTATTAGCCCTCCTTTTTAGCACCACTACTGCTATCTTGACTGTCGGCGTGTCCTACAGTTCCCCATCTGCTGAGTACAATATGCAACCGATGTGGCCGATGCACAACCTGCGCGGATTTACCTTAGCAGGGTAAATTTTTGGGCAAAACGACCTTCAGGAGTTGTCAACCGATAGAGATAAACACCGCTAGCCAAATCCGAGGCGTCCAGAGATAGCGTGTGATAGCCCGCCGCTTGAAACCCTTCGTGCAGGACCGCCACTCGTTGGCCGTTCAGGGTAAAGACCTCTAGGCGAATATCCGAGGCGGTGGGCAACGTATAGGAAAGGATCGTCTCGCTGTTAAAGGGGTTGGGATAGCTCGGGTTGAGTGCCGTCGTGGCTAGTGTGCCGGTGGATGCCTCGACATTGACCTCATATTGCTGCAAGACCTCGCTGGTATCGTAGTCGATGAGCAGGATTTTTGTTTGTCCTGCTAGGCAGGCTTTTACATGCAGGTTCCATCCATCTCGGCACCCACTTGTGGGTCTATCGTTGCCTTCGGCTGGACAGTAGTCTGTGGTGGGTGCCTGTTGGCCGCCAGAGACCTCTAGGGCCGGATCGGAGCCGGACGGATTGGCTCTGACCAGCACGCTGTCGAGGTTGGTGTGTACGGTAAAAGTTTTCCACGCTGGATCGTCGGCATAGAATTGGACCTCAGCCGGATTGGGCGTCAGCCATGCTTGAGGCTCGCCGGCCACATCATTGTCGATGATTTTGATATTGACCAAAGCGGCGTATCCATTTGACGAAGTCGCCTGCACCGCGAAGGCTTTATCGCCATCGGCCGTTGTGTTGTCCTTGGGCGTCAGGGTCATCTGCGCCGTGCCCGTTCTTTGGCCTCTTGCAATGGTGAGGGTTTCTGGCAATGTCGCGTCGAAGTCTTCATTGCGCTTGGCTGTCTTGCCTTGTGTTGGTGAGACAAGGGCGAGTGTGATCGTCTCGTCCGTCGTAGCGGCTTTGTCCAACGTCACGGTCACCGTGATGGTCGCCTGATCGTCGTTCTTGCGGATCGAATCAGGACTTGAGGATATACCCGCGAGCTCAACCGCGGACGTTGGCGTCTCCTCGGACTCGGGTTGACCCTCGTCATCGGCTATCTCGCCCTCTTCCTCTGCGTCGTCGGCATCGGTCGTCGCTTGACCGATGGCGGTAAAGGTCACGGATTCAAGCCCTTCAACGGTAGCCGTAACGGTGTTGGTCCCCGGGTCGTCGCCCAGCGTCAGCGTGCTTCTGGCTCGACCGTTGGCATCAGTGGGGGCAGTGGTAGGCGACAGCGTCCCTCCACCGGCCGTAACTGAAAAGGTGACGACCGCCCCGGCAAAGGCCGCGCCATTTTGATCCAACACGGAAACGACGAATGGCTTGGCCAATGGCTTTTCGACCGTGCCTTCTTGTCCATCGCCGGAGACTTTTGTCAAGGTATGGGGCATGGCCGGCTCGACGGTGGTTATCGTCCCTTCGCCGACCCACTCAGAAACATCCCACAGTGCGACCGTGCCATCCTCCGTCCCGGCGGCCAGCATAGTCCTATCAGGCGAAAATACCATCGGCCCTCAACTCGTCTGCCCTGTGAGGGTGGTGATTTTTTGTCTGTTGACTAAGTCCCATAGCTTAACATAGATAGAGCTTTGGGTAACTGATCCAATCGTCCATTCATTAACAACGCTGGTGAAAGCAAGCGTGGTCCCATCAAGCGAAAACGACACCGACTCGACCCCATCCGCCTCCCCTGTGAGGGTGGCGATCAGGTGTCGCGACATTTCCGCAAGCCCAATGGTTTTCCTAGCCAGATTCCCCTTCGCATCAGTTACCTCGACTATCATCGGATGTGTAACAAGATCGGAAAGGCTAGAAAAAGGAGAGGATGGAACAACACCGTCATGCTCAAATTCGACAACAGTATTTTTTTGCCTGTTAATCCACGGCATGCCTTCACTTCGCCATGTCCAGCGGAGAAGTGTGGCGGCCTTGTTGTACTTAATAGGAGCACTTGATGAAGTCCTACCGAACCGCTGACGTTAAGTCGAACCGGGACGCTTGTTGAGCCTGGCGAATATCTATTGGACGAAGCGAGTTCGACGGTTGGGAGCAATTCCGGTCTAAATTCCGGTGTAAGTGGGATGGCGGGATTGAAATAGGTGTGCGCGGCCAGAACTTCGGCAGCACATGCCGACAGGCGATCTTGGTTGCTGCCATACGACATGATGTAGGCATCATCGCGGAAATCGTGGTACAATCCGAAGGTATGTCCCAATTCATGAGCCACCGTGGAGAGACCGAAGTCACTCGGCACCACCAGATGGCCACCGTTCTTCCCCGTCCGACTTCCGACCCCTCCGGCAGGCTGACCATTACCCTGACGAAGTGCATCGGTGCCCAAGACGATGAAGTAGATGTTTTCACCCATATCAAACGTCTGGCGAAGTTCGTCAAGCACAGCATTACCTAGCGTGTTGTCATAGTGGCTGAAGGGATGTTCGCCATCGACGCGATGCACCAACGGTTTGCCCTGCGCATCGGCTTCAATACGGAAGGTCGTGTTGCCGTAGCCGTGCGTCTGCATTTGCTCGGCATAAAAGGTCTGGACTTGACGGAGCGTCGTCTTCATCGAATTGACCACCTCGGCACGATACGGCCAGTCGTTGGGCAAAAAGTAGATCATCCGCACCGTGCGCGGTTCACCCACGTTCTGATCGGCTAGCTGCTTGCCAGCAGGGAGGGGTGACCGCGTCGCCACTGCTCGTAATCGAACGGCGCACATTTCTGCACGCTCTCGGCCGGTGGGGGCGACGCATGGACGAGAGACAGCGGCGAAAGAATGAGGCCGATTAACGCGAAAAAGGAATACGATGTGAAGCAATGCCGTTTCATCAATGTGCCTTTCTGTGCGCCGGTCACACCGGCGAGGTGAAGAAATGAAAGCCCTCCGTTGGAAAGTGTAGTGAACTATGACAGCGCCGAGTCATGCGTGTGCGCTGCGGGCGTAGTAGAGACTTGTGAACCGACTAAACTTAGCAGGCAAGGCCTTGACCACGGTCTGATGAAGACAACGCCAGTAGTCGCTATTGTGCTAGTTATACTCTGAGGCATAGCTAGCTGTGCTTCTTTCTGGGTCATGCTTGCATAACCGGAGACACTTCTTAGGAGTGCCTACTCAGGGAGAATCCCAGTGTAGGAAAGGCGGTATGAGATTTCCTTTTGCCCTTAGCGGCGACCGCTAGCCGGAAGCCGATTCAGTAGCAAAACCGGCCAGCGGTCCCCTGTCGCGTCACTAAGGAGCGCCGCGAGGATTACCCATACCGTTTATACGGCGATAAGGAGTCTGCGCTCTATGTTCACCTTAGCAGGGTAAATTTTTGGGTAAAACGACCTTCCGGGGTGGTCAACCGATACAGATAAACGCCGCTGGCCAAATCCGAGGCGTCCAGAGATAGCGTGTGATAGCCCGCCGCTTGAAACCCTTCGTGCAGAACCGCCACGCGTTGTCCGCTAAGGGTAAAGACCTCCAGGCGAATATCCGAGGCGGTGGGCAACGTATAAGAAAGAACCGTCTCGCTGTTAAAGGGGTTGGGATAGCTCGGGTTGAGTGCTGTGAGGGCTGATGTGCCGGACCCTTCGACGTTGACCTCATATTGCTGCAAGACCTCGCCGGTATCATAGTCGATGAGTAAGATCTTGGTTTGTCCTGCTTGGCAGGCTTTTACGTGGAGGCTCCAGCCATCTCGGCGTGCCCTTGTGGGTCTATCGTTTCCTTCGGCTGGACAGAAGTTTCTGGTGGGTGCCTGTTGGCCGCCAGAGACCTCTAGGGCTGGATCGGAGCCGGACGGGTTGGCTCTCACCAGCACGCTGTCGAGGTTGGTGTGTACGGTAAAGGTTTTCCACGCTGGATCGTCGGCAGAGAATTGGACCTCCGCCGGGTTGGGCGTCAGCCGTGCTTGGGGCTCGACGGCCTCTTCCTCTTCGCCATCGGATGCGCTGGTGGATGCTTCGACGTTGACCTCGTATTGCTGCAAGACTTCGCCGGTATCATAGTCGATGAGCAGGATCTTTGTTTGTCCTACTTGGCACGCTTTTACATGCAGGCTCCAGCCATCTCGGCGCCCACTTGTGGGTCTGTCGTTTCCTTCGGCTGGACAGAAGTCTCTGGTGGGCACCTGTTGGCCGCCGACGACCTCTAGGGCCGGATCGGAGCCGGACGGGTTGGCTCTCACCAGCACGCTGTCGAGGTTGGTGTGCACGGTAAAGGTTTTCCACGCCGGATCATCGGCAGAGAATGTGACCTCAGCCGGATCGGGCGTCAGCCGTGCATGGGGTATCCACTCAGACACATCCCATAGCTGAACCGCGTTCCAAAACTGCGAAGCTAACAGCCGGCCGTCAGGAGAAAAAACCAGCGCCTGAGGCTGATTATTGTGTGCTTTAAGGTCACCCGACAAGGGAAGGGTGGCGATAGATTGGCCCGTCGACACATCCCATAGCTCAATATTTTGACCCCCAGAAGACGTCCCACTTCCGCTGCCACTACCATCCTCGTTCCACTCCCAAACCCATCTAATCTTACTCGCCGAAGCCGAAGCCAGCACCCGGCCCTTAGGGGAAAAGGACACAGGGGGACTCCCTTCAAGGGTGGCGATGGACTGGCCCGTCGATACGTCCCACACCTTAACCTCCTTGATCTCGTCTCCTTCATCAGGATTCCCACTAGACCATACCCCCGGCGGCGACCATCTTGATCCTGCCGAAGCCAGCAGCGAACCATCGGAAGAAAAGGACAAACCGTCAGGGGCATCCTCTTCATGCGCGGAAATCGTGTCGACATGCTCCCTGCGCGACACGTCCCACAGCTTAATCCTCGCATCACCAGCCTTCCAATAAGCCAGCAGCCGGCCGTCAGGGGAAAAAACCACCGAGGTTACCGTGCCTGCTATACCATCAGAATCAATCGTGTCGACATGCTCCCTGCGCGACACGTCCCACAGCTTAACCAAGAAATCGTTCCGCCCCCCCGAAGCCAGCAGTCGGCCATCGGGGGAAAAGGACAACGCAGAAATTCCATCACCCTCATCATCGTAACTCTCATGCGCGGAAGCGGAAATCATGGCGACATGCTGCGCCCCGTGCGACACGTCCCATAGCTCAATCCCGCCATTCGATCCCCCCCCTAAAATCAACAACCCGCCGTCAGGGGAAAAAGCTGCACTCCACCACCTATCCCGCGTACGCGGAGTAAAGTTGGCGATGGATTGGCCCGCCGACACATCCCACAACTTAAACTTTATTAAAGAATCATTTGAAGGATCATGTGTGCCTTCGGCTTCTAAAGCCAGCAGTCGGCCGTCAGGCGAAAAAAACACCGAAGTAATAGAATTACCATCGGAAGCGGAAAACGTGGAGATTGGTTCGTTAGACTGGCTGGTTGACGAGGACGAAGTATGAGCCGCCAGCGGCGAAAGCAAGAGGCCGATTAACGCGAAAAAGGGTACGAGTGTGAAACAATGCCGTTTCATCAATGTTCCTTTCTGTGCGCCGGTCACACCGGCGCGGTTAAGAGGTGAAAGCCCTCCGTTGGAAAGTGTAGTGAACTATGACAGCGCTAGGTCATGCGTGTGCGCCGCGGACGTGAGAGAGATCGACTGTCGCGTACGTAGATTTTGGGAAAATTCTTTGAGTCAAAACTTTACTTTCTCGCCACTCCTCCACTATGAGCCATCAACCCAGCAGAGGTCGCCGGGCCATGCTTATACCTCACAGAGTAATTGAGAAGTTCTGCCTATTCGCCGGGCTTCAGGGAGCTACCCTGTGCCGAATAAAGGCTATTTTAACGTGAGTTCGGGTTAAGCGGCCTTCTAACAGGAATCGTGCTTCCGCTTAGTAGCATATGGTTGCGATATATGCGTTTACATAGTATGAATACAATCACTCCTGTCAAGCAAAGATTTAATTAATCGCCCTTTTCTCAGTGGAGGCTTTGTTACGCGAGGGGATCCAAGCGACCTGACCGAGTCAGAGTGGAGTCCTCAGCGGAGGAGGATGAGCTTGGCGTAGCGCGGAGGGCCATGGGCGATGCGGAAACGGGCGAGGTACAGGCCGGTAGCGGCCGAATGACCGCGTTCGTCGCGGCCATCCCATTGCATCTGGTGTGTGCCAGCGTGGAGCGGCGCATCCACGAGCGTGCGAACGCGTTGGCCTTGGATGTTGTAGATGGCTACGTGGACGGAGGCGGCTTGGTTGAGGTAGAAGCGGAGGTGGGTAGTTGTGTTGAAGGGGTTGGGCCAGACTTGGAAGGAGTAAGCCGGGAGTTTGGCGGCCGGCGGATGGATGATCCACGCGCGCTCGATGCGTTCTGTGCCACGGCGGATGGCCACGTGGACGGTGTCGGTTTGCCGCCCGGTGGGGGTGTGGATGTACTGGGGGGCCATTATGGGCAAGCGGCGGCCGTTTAGCGACCAGTAGTACGCATGGCGATGCGGTTGCGCGGTGAGGATGATAAAGGCTTGGGATTTGGATAAAGGTAGGGCGGCCTCGTTCCACAGGGGAGAGAAGCGCACGGCATCAGCAAGTGGGAGGCGAACTTCCACATTGAGCACGTTGGGGTGGACGGCGAAACTGTCGAGTTGGACGGAAATCTGGCAGGTGCCGATGTCGATGGCAGCCAAGGTGTCGTCGGGGCGCACCGCGGCGACCGTAGAATCGGATGAGGTCCAAGTGGCGGGAATGTCTATGGGATGTTCGCTGCCGTCCGAGTACTGGCCGAGGAGGCCGAGCGAGCGGTGCTCACCGCGGACTAGCTTGAACTCAAACTGGGCCGGACGCAGGGATTGGAGGACGGGAGGACTGGGTGTAGGGGCGGGTGGCATTTTTAGTTCTTCTGTAAACACTATTTCAAGCGTTGCGGGCGTTTCAGGCTGTGCTTCTGGGGCGCGTCCGGGTGAGAAGGGGGCCTCGGTCGGCGAGGCGGTTTTGTGTGGGGCAAAGGTATCGCCGTCGGGTGGGGTGCGGACGAGGGATTGGTCTTTGGGCCAATCGTCGTATGAGACGACCGCGATTGTATTGCCAGCGTCATCGCTCAGTTGGATGTGCTCACCGCCATTGGTCAGTCCGTTGCCGATGCGCCCGTCGTCAGTATAGATGGGAATGGTGAATCCCGACGGGTTGCCGCCGCCGAAGAGGACGACGTAGGAATCGGGTTCAATGACCGCGTCGGGTGGGAAGCGGAAATGGGTGTCCGGCGATGTGCTGTCGCCCAAGCGCCAGCCGCCTATATCGACGGACGTTGAATCGGCGTTGTAGAGTTCGATGAATTCGTCTTCATACCCGTCTCGTTGGCCGTCTTGGTTGGCGTCGCCGGCTGCACCCGACGGGGGATCGGCGAGTACTTCGCTGATGAAGAGGGCATAGGTAGGTAGAGGTTCGGATGGCGTTTTCGGTTCGGGTGTTTCCGGTGCTTCAGGAGTTTCTGGTTCGTCATCTGTGGCGTGTCCAGGTGAGAAGGGGGCCTCGGTCGGCGAGGCGGTTTTGTGTGGGGCAAAGGTATCGCCGTCGGGTGGGGTGCGGACGAGGGATTGGTCTTTGGGCCAATCGTCGTATGAGACGACCGCGATTGTATTGCCAGCGTCATCGCTCAGTTGGATGTGCTCACCGCCATTGGTCAGTCCGTTGCCGATGCGCCCGTCATCAGTATAGATGGGAATGGTGAATCCCGACGGGTTGCCGCCGCCGAAGAGAACGACGTAGGAATAAGGTTCTATGACCGCGTCGGGCGGGAAGCGGAAATGGGTGTCCGGCGATGTGCTGTCGCCCAAGCGCCAGCCGCCTATATCGACGGACGTTGAATCGGCGTTGTAGAGTTCGATGAATTCGTCTTCATACCCGTCTCGTTGGCCGTCTTGGTTGGCGTCGCCGACTGCACCCGACGGGGGATCGGCGAGCACTTCGCTGATGAAGAGAGCGTAGGTAGGTAGAGGTTCGGATGGCGTTTCGGGTTCGGGTGTTTCCGGTGCTTCGGGTGTTTCCGGTGCTTCGGGTGTTTCCGGTTCGTCATCTGTGGCGTGTCCAGGTGAGAAGGGGGCCTCGGTCGGCGAGGCGGTTTTGTGTGGGGCAAAGGTATCGCCGTCGGGTGGGGTGCGGACGAGGGATTGGTCGTCGGGCCACGTGGATTGGTAAAGAAACGCGGCCTCATTGCCATAGTCGTTGATCAGATGGATGGACTCGCCGGTGTCGGTCAGTCCATCGCCGATTGTCCCATCGTCGGTATAGACAGGTACGGTAAACCCCGACGGCCGGCCGCCGCCGAAGAGGACGACGTACGAGCCGGGTTCAATGATGGCGTCGCGTGGGAAGCGGAAGTAATCGCTGAGGGAGCCTGCGTCACCTAACCGCCAACCAGCTAGGGAAATAGGACGTGAGCCAGCGTTGTACAGTTCGATGAATTCGTCTTTATGTGGGTCGTACCGTCCGTCGCGGTTGGCGTCGCCCGCCGATCCCTCAGGTGGGTCGGCGAGTACTTCGCTTATAAAGAGAGGGTAATTTAAGAAGGGCCGCGTTTCCGGGGTGTGTCCAGGAGAGAAGGGGGCCTCGGTCGGCGAGGCGGTTTTGTGTGGGACAAGCGCGTCGCCGTCGGATGGAGTGCGGACGAGGGATTGGTCGTCGGGCCACGTAGATTGGTAGAGGAACGCGGCCTCATTGCCATAGTCGTTGATCAAGTGGATAGACTCGCCACTGTCGGTTAATCCATCGCCGATTGTTCCATCGTCGGTATAGACGGGGGTAGTGAATTCCGACGGGTTGCCGCCGCCGAAGAGGACGACGTACGAGCCGGGTTCAATGACGGCGTTGGGCGGGAAGTGGAAGTAATCGCTGAGGGAGCCTGCGTCACCCAAGCGCCAACCAGCTAGGGAAATGGGCTGTGAGCCAGCGTTGTAGATTTCGATAAATTCGTCTTCATGCGGGTCGTACCGACCATCTAGGTTGGCGTCGCCCGCCGATCCCTCAGGTGGGTCGGCGAGCACTTCGCTGATGAAGAGGGGATAATTTAAGAAGGGCCGCGTGGTTGAGGCGTGGCCGGGGGAAAAGGGCAATTCGACCGGCGAGACGGTTTTGTGCGGGACGAAGGGGCCGCCGTCGGGTGGGGTGCGGACGAGGGACTGATCTTTGGGCCACTCGTCGTGCGAAATAACATCGATCTCGTGGCCGTTGTTGTCGATCAGGCGAATGGCCTCGCCCTTGCCGGTCAGTCCGTTGCCGATTTTTCCATCGTCAATATAGACGGGGGTAGTGAATCCCGATGGGTTGCCGCCGCCAAAGAGGACGATGTAGGAGTGTGGGGCGATGACCGCGTCGGGCGGGAATTGGAAGAAGTTCTTCAGCGCCGTGCTATCGCCTAGCCGCCAGCCGGCCAAGGAGATGGACTCCGATCCGGCATTGTAAAGTTCGATAAACTCATCTTCATACGTGTCGCGTACACCGTCGCGGTTGGCGTCGCCAGCAAGGCCGGAAGGCGGATCGGCGAGCACTTCGCTGATGAAGAGAGGGTAACTCGGCTTGGGGATGATGTGCGTGTGGCCGGGGGAGAAGAGAGCCTTGACCGTTGAGACGGTTTTGTGCGGGACCAATTTGTCGCCATCGGGTGGATTGCGGACGAGGGACTGCTTGCTGGGCCAAGGGGTATGCTCGACGACGGCGATCTCGTGGCCATTGTTGTCGATTAGGAGAATTTTCTCGCCCTTGCCGGTCAGTCCGTTGCCGATTTTTCCGTCGTCAATATAGACCGGGATGGTGAACCCCGTTGGGTTGCCGCCGCCGAAGAGGACGACATAGGAGTTGGGTTCAATGACGGCGTCGGCTGGGAACTGGAAAGAGTTCTTCGGGGCCGTGCTGTCGCCCAACTTCCAACCGGCCAAGGAGATAGGTTCTGAACCAGCGTTGTAGAGTTCGATGAACTCGTCTTGATAGGTGTCGCGCTGGCCGTCTCGATTGGCGTCGCCAGCAAGGCCGGAAGGCGGGTCGGCGAGTACTTCGCTGATGAAGAGGGGGTAGTCCGGTTTGGGGATGATGTGGGTGTGGCCGGGGGAGAAGAGGGCCTTGATCGTTGAGGCAGTTTTGTGCGGGACCCACTCGTCGCCGTCGGGCGGATGGCGGACGAGGGACTGTTTAGTCGGCCAAGGGGTATGCGAGACGACAGAGACCGTATCGCCGGTGTCGTCGATTAGATGAATATCCTCGCCCTTGCCGGTCAATCCGTTGCCGATACGTCCGTCGTCATTATAGACGGGGACGGTGAATCCCGCTGGGTTGCCGCCGCCGAAGAGGACGACGTACGAGCCGGGTTCCATGACGGTGTTGGCTGGGAATTGGAAGAATCTGTCCGACGACTTGCTGCTGTCGCCCAACCGCCAGCCGCTTATATCGACGAGTGCTGAACCGGCGTTGTGGAGTTCGATAAATTCGTCTTCATAGGTATCGCGTTGGCCGTCTTGGTTGGCATCGCCGACTTCACCCGTAGGCGGATCGGCGAGCACTTCGCTGATGACGACCGTGGCTTCGGCGAGGGATGCGAACCCAAGCAGGAGGACGAAGGATAGGAGATGGGCCATGCCCTTGCTTATGCAAAAAGCGGGCCAATCTGTTGCCTAGGCCGTTATTTATTTAGAAACAGGTAGTTGCAGCTATGTCGACGATTTTTATGTTCGGCGACAATGGCCCCTTTGGGACACAGTGGTGCGAACGGCAGGTAACGCTTCCATCACTGCGGGGTTGTGATTCTCAGACCCAGCGATAGGTGCGAGCGCCGCGACTGGAGACGCGGGCGAATTTCCAAGCCGTCAGCCACTCTTGGTGGTTGTGGACGACCAGTTCGGGATGCTCTTGACTGCGGACGAGGAGGCCGGGTAGGTGGGGCCGACCATTGGGCTTGCGGGCGTCGTTCCAGCGCAGGTCCATGCTCCAGCGAATCGCGTCCGAGCGGTTGGGTTGGCTGCCGTGAGGGGTGCGGCAGTGAATGGCGATCAGGCCGCCGCGTTGGACGGGGATGGTGACCGGGTCCCAAGGCGGCAGTTCTTCGGGAGCGACGGTGAAGCTGCCGCCTTGGGACCCGGGTGGGCGCACGTGTCGGCGCAGCGGCTCCTTGTGACAGCGGGGATAAATCATCAGAGTGCCGTTTTCTTCGTCGGCATCGACGAGGGGGATCCAGGTGGTGACGACGAGCGTGTCGTCGGCTTCGGGCAACAACACGCCGAGGTCTTGGTGCCAAGCGGTGGAGCGCGCCCATTCGTTCTGCGAGAAGTTGCCGGCGTACTCGTCGCTAGCTGGGACTTTGGCCCGGATGTGCTGGCAGGAATTGGCGTAGATTTCCGGGCCGATCAGGGCTTCGATCAGATTGAGCAGCCGTGGATTGTGCAAAAAGGCGAAGATGTTAGGTCCCAGATTGGCGGGGAAATTGATACCGGCTGTGGCGCTGGCGTCGGCTTTGGCGAGGGGAATCAGGCGTTTGGCAAAAGGCAGTTCTGCATAGTCGCGGTCTATTTTGCCGGCGGCCAGCAGGCGTCGGGCCGCTCGATCGACGATTTCCTCCAGCTCCGCTTGGACTGGATCTAGGTCTTGAGGGGCCAAGGCGTCGGGCACGTGAACGTAGCCCTCGGCGTGGAAGAATGCGAGCTGCTCCGAGCTAAGGCCGGGCATGGCGCGTTTTAAAAGGTGCCGATGATTGATGCCCGATGGACTTGGCCTAAGTCGGGAGAGGACGAGTAGGCGTAATCGATTGCGTAGCGGTCCATGATTAGGCCGGCCCCGGCGCTCAGACCCAGCGACTCCTCGTCTTGGCTGCCGGTCTGTTGGGTGGTGTAACCAGGGCGGATGTAGAGACCTCCAGCGAGTTGGATCTCAAGGCCGAAGGCTAAATAGGAGTCATTGTCGTTGGGCAAGTTGAAATCGGCGACTAAGAGCACGGGTACTGGCATGTGCGCGAGGTGATGGGCCATGCCCAAGCGGATGTGGACCGGTAGCGAGTCCTTGAAGCCCTCGGTATAACCCGAGCGCACAAAACCAAGGTTGGAGATTGCCGCGCCGAGCGTCGTGCCCTCGATCGGGGCGCGGACGAGGAGGCCCAGATCGGCGAGATAAGCGTCGGAAGAAAACTCGGCGATGTTTGAATAGACGGCTTTTAGATTGGCACCCACGGCTAGCCAGTCCGGCCCGAGCTGTTGGGCAATGGACAGATAAGCGGCGAGGTCGGTCGCCGAGAAGGTCCCCAAATCGCGCCCTTCCGCATCGGTATGCCACAAGTCGCCGTAGGATACGTAGTGGACGCTTAGGGCGTGTACGCGCGACCCGTTGGGAGCGGCGATGGAGGCGAAGCCGGCTTGGGAATCGACGAAATAGCTGTTGTAGGCGAGCGCGGCCGTGCGTTCGCTTAAACCGAAAAGGCCAGCGGGATTCCAGGCCGAGGCCTCGATGTTGCCGGATACGGCCGCATAGGCCCCGCCGAGCGCGGCAGCGCGAGTGCCGACGCCGATTTTGAGAAAGTTGAAACCCGTAGTACCCGCGTTGGGGTTGATTGCCGCAGCGGGCTTCAAGGTCGAAAGTAGGATGCAGGCCGCGAGGGCACAGTATCTCATGGTTTGATCTCCAGATTTCAGGCGGCTACCCGTTCGAGGACGTGGGCTGTGCGCAGCAGACGAGCTTCTTCGAGGGGTGGGGCCAATAGTTGGACGCCAATGGGCAAGTCACCGTGGCTTTGGGCAAAGGGCACGGATATGGCCGGGATTCCGGCGAGGTTGACCGAGGCCGTGTAGATGTCGTTGAGGTACATCTGCAAGGGATCGTCGAGCTGTTCGCCGAGACGGAAGGCGACGGTTGGGGCCACGGGCGAGATCAGTACGTCGCAGGCGGCAAAAGCGCGGGCAAAGTCTTCGCGGATCAGGGTGCGCACCTGCTGGGCCTTGCGGTAGTACGCGTCGTAGTAGCCGGCGCTCAAGGCGTAGGCCCCGAGCATGATGCGGCGCTTGACCTCGGTGCCAAAGCCCTCGCTGCGCGTGTGCAAATACATCTCTTGCAGATCGGTGCTGCCCTCGGCGCGATAGCCGTATTTGACGCCGTCGTAGCGCGCGAGATTGGCCGATGCTTCGGCCATGGCGATGATGTAATAGGTACTGATGCAGTATTCGGGATGACCGGCCACGGGTAGCTCGACATCCACGAGCTCGGCTCCTGCATCAACTAAAGCGTTGGCTGCATCTTGCGCTGCCTTGGCTACTTCCGCGTCGAGGGCGGCGGGAAAGTGCTCGCGTGCCAAGCCTACTCGCAGACCGCGGATGTTTCCTTTGAGCGCGGCTCGATAGTCCGGCACGGGGGCGGTGCTGGAAGTCGAGTCGCGGGGGTCGTGCCCGGCGATGGCTTGGAGCAGGAGGGCGGCGTCTTCGACATCTTTGGTTACGGGGCCGATTTGGTCGAGCGACGAAGCGTAGGCGATGAGGCCGTAGCGCGAGACGCGGCCGTAGGTGGGCTTGAGACCCACGACGCCGCAGTAGCTAGCTGGTTGGCGCACCGAACCGCCGGTGTCTGAGCCAAGGGCGAGGATGGTCTCGTCGGCGGCTACGGCCGCGGCCGAACCGCCGCTGGAGCCGCCCGGCACCCGCTCGGGGTCGCGGGGGTTTAAGGTTGGGCCGAAATAGGAGTTTTCGCAGGACGAGCCCATGGCGAACTCGTCCATGTTGGTCTTGCCGATGAAGACGGCGTCGGCGTCGCGCAGCCGCTCGACGGCCGTAGCGTCGTACGGGGCGATGAAGTGTTCGAGGATTTTCGAGCCACAGGTGGTATGCCCGCCGCGCACGCAGAGGACGTCCTTGAGGGCCAAGGGAATGCCCGCCAAAGGGTCCAAAGCCGCACCTGCTACGCGCCGCTGGTCGATGTCGTCGGCGTGGGCTAGGGCACCTTCTGGATCTACGCTGATGAAGGCGTTGATCTGGTCATCGATCGCGCCGATACGGTCGAGCGCGGCCTCGACTAGCTGACGGGCGGTGATTTCCCCTTGTTGCAGACGAGTACTGAGTTCGTGGGCAGTGGCTTGGTTGAGCGCCATGAGTTAGGAGGTGGCTTGGCCCTTGTCCTTGGATTGAGGCTCGATCTGGGCTTGGTCCTTGGACTGGGGCTCGGTCTGGGCTTGGTCCTTGTCCTTGGATTGAGGCTCAGTCTGGGCCGGAGGGGCCGTAGGCTGAGGAGGTTGCTTGGGGGCCTCGATTTCGTCCTGCACGTCGCGCATGGCGGTGCGGAACTCGCGGATGCCCTTGCCCAAGCCCTGTGCCATCTCGGGGATGCGCTTGGCACCGAAGATGAGCAGAATGACGACGAAGATGATGAGTATTTCCCAATGGCCCATACCGAACATGGCTCTAGCTCCCGAAAGATGTTTTTAATAGCTGTGGCGGAAGTAGTACCAGCCGACGAAGAGTCCCAACATCGTGATTAGGTTGAACTTCAGCGACAGATCAAACGAAAAAGACAGGATGATGAGGTTGAACATGTGCGGCCCGATGGAATACTCCACATAGCGCAAGAGGGCAAGTTCGACGATGGTATCGGGACCGACTATGGCGATGAGGATAAATCTCAGCATCTCACCGACGATATTCGCGCTGATCATCGTGGTGAAGAGGATGAGGATGAGATGGCTGAGGGGTTTGCCGTGTAGCATTATAACTCAGGCGTGTTGCGTGACGTCGCCGTGCACGAGCCGGAAGATCCAGCGAACGGGTCCAGAGAAGACGTACACGAGGGTCATGGGAAAGAAAAAGGTGCTGTCGTAGATAGTCAGCCCGACCGTGGTGATGAGGTAAAGCTGTTTGAAGCGGTCGCCGAGGGAAGTGCCGCGGAAATTGGGAATACTGTCGTAATCGAGCCGACTAACCATCAGGAAGGACAGCACTAAAATCAGCAGTACGGCCAGCGGTGTGGCGTGGGGAATAGGCCACGCTTTGACAAAGACCCCGTATTGG
Organism: Candidatus Latescibacterota bacterium; assembly: GCA_965116675.1. Classification (GTDB taxonomy): domain Bacteria; phylum Latescibacterota; class UBA2968; order UBA8231; family UBA8231. The sequence continues at coordinate 1,793,407 of OZ220721.1, read as the reverse complement.
GTGAGGCAGACCGCAGCCGTGGGAATGGCTAACCCCATGTAAAATTCGCCGCGTTCACCGTCGAGGCTGAGCGTATTAAAGCGAGCGAGACGCATGGCACCGCAGAGCAGGAACACAAAAGCCAGTGCTAGCCCCCAGCCGGTGGGCAGGTGGGCCTGATAGATGATGGCTGCGGGCACAATGCCAAAGGTGCAGGCATCGACGATGGAGTCGAAATGGAGTCCAAACTGGGAGTCGCGCCCCATGACCCGAGCGAGTTGGCCATCCATTTTGTCGAATACCGCGCCCAAGAAGATGAGCCAAGCGGCTGGCACGTAGTTGCCGTTGAAGGCATAGTGCAGGGCGAGGAACCCGCAAAACAGGTTGCCAATGGTGAACGCGGTGGGTATGAACTGCCTCATTTTAGCATCCTTCCTGCCGCTAGCGCCGCGTCCGGTAGGGACGCTCTTCAAGGGTCAGGTCTAGGTTGTAGTGCTCGTTGTGGCGCACCACGCCGAGTGCGGCTACTTCGCCGACGCGCAAGCCGCGCAGCACGCCAATGGCCTCGTCGGTGCTGCGGATTTTTTCGTCGTTGACCGCAACGATTACGTCGCCCTTTTCGAGGCCCGCTAGTTCGGCCGGACTGTCGTTAGCAACCCTGACGACTAGAACTCCATCCGTGGAATCGAGCCTTAGGTAATCCGCTAGGGGCGGAGTGATGTCTTGGACGGCTAGGATGCCGGTCCAAGAGCGACGCACTTGGCCGTATTGGCGAATTTCCTCCAGGAAGCTCGTGGCCGTGTCAATGGGAATGGCGAAGCCAATGCCAATAGAGCCACTGGCGTATTCGCCGCCGGTGTAGATAAAGCTGTTGATGCCGATGACCTCGCCATTGGCGTTGACCAAGGGGCCACCGCTGTTGCCGAGATTGATGGCCGCATCAGTTTGAATCATGTCTCGGTAGTAGTAATCGCCTTGGGGCTCGGAAAAGTCGCGGTCTAGGGCGCTGACGACGCCGATGCTGACGGTAGGTCCCAAATCAAAAGGGTTGCCAATAGCAATAGCCCATTCGCCGACCAGAATATCGCCCGAAGTCCCGAGGGGCGCAACTGGCATATTGCCGTCATCTACCTTGAGGACGGCGAGGTCGAAATTGGGGTCTGAGGCCACGTAGCGGGCCTCAAAGGTGCGGCTGTCGGGCTCGGGTAGAGAGATGGTAATTTTTTGTAACTGGCGCGGATCGCCGACGACGTGACTATTGGTGAGAATGTAGCCCTCGTCATCGACGACAAAGCCCGAGCCGGTGGAGACGCGGTCTTGGTAGAAAGGCGAGAAAAGGTTCCAAAAAGGATCGCCGCGATACCTGTATAGATGCTGGATGCGCTCTCGGTAGCGCACGTGGAGGCTGACGACCGAGGGCTGGACCCGCTCTACGGCCTGCACGACGGCTGTGCGGCGCGACTCTCCAATGGACGCGTCGGCATGGCTTAGAACCAATGCCAACAGAGCGAGTGAGCAGACAAGGCGCAAGGTTGTACCTCGGGAAATGAATTTCGTCGACGACAAGTAACTATAAATTATATAATAATCATACACATAGTTGCAAGTATTGCACAGCTATCTCGCAGTGCCGTTAGTCCGGTAATTCGCCGCCTAGACGCAGGATAGTCTCAAAGCGATCGTTTTTGGCGGCCTTATTCCTTTTGACAATGCCGCATTTGGTACAGCGGTGGACGAGGATGTATTCGCCGCGTTTGATGGTAAAGCCCACCGGCTCCATCAAGCCGCGACAGTGTTCGGCGCGGTCGCCTGGGTTTACATCGACGTGTTGGCTCCAGAGGCATTCGGGGCAGTGGTTGGTGTAGCCATTGCCCTGCACGGAAAAGCCACAATTTTCGCAGGTAAAATTTTCAATGTGCCGCTGGAATTTTTTGTGCATTTAGGCTAGACCATTTCCGCACTAAAACGGCCATCAGGGTACTCCACCCACAGCAGGCAGAGACCGTGCGCAGGGGCCGTGGCACCGGCCGCAGTGCGGTCGCCGTTGGCGAGTAGGTCGGCGATGGCCGTCGGTGGCCTTGTACCGCGACCGATTTCGACCATTGTGCCGACGAGGATCCGCACCATGTGGCGCAGGAAGCGGTTGGCCTCGATTTCAAAGATCAGTTCGGGACCGCGTCGGGACCAGACCGCGTCAAAGACGTGGCAGGTCAGATGTTCGGGAATGGGGTCTTGTTTGCAAAACGCCCCAAAAGAGTGTTCTCCGTAGAGTGAGTGGGCGGCCGCGGCCATAGGATCCAAGGATAGTTCTGAATAATAGGTCCACACCTGAGTGCGGTTGACGGCCGTCTTCCCCCGGTGAATGCGGTAGCGATAGCGCTTGCGGGTTGCGCTGTAGCGGGCGTGGAAATCTTCGGCGACCTCGTCGGCGGCGCGCACGGCAATGTCTGGGGGCAAGAGGCCGTTGAGGCTGCGGAGCAATCGATCTGTAGGCAACGCGGCCTCGGTCTGGAAATGAGCCACCTGTCCGAGGGCGTGGGTTCCCGCGTCCGTGCGGCCCGCGCCGATGAGGCGGACCGGCTCTTTGAGCAAGGTGTGCAGGGCTTGTTCGAGCGCGTCTTGCACGGTGCGGCCGCTCTTTTGGCTCTGCCAGCCGACGAAGTGAGTGCCGTCGTATTCGATTACTAGGCGCAGCGTCCGCATCGTCCTAACGCAAGAAGTACACGAGCGCGACCAAGCCTAGGGCAGCCAAGGTGAATAGACCGTCGGCGTGGCCAAAGCGCAGCGGGCGATAGCAGGTGCGTTCGGCTCCGCTAGCGTAGCAGCGACTTTCCATAGCCAAGGCGAGGCGGTCGGCGCGACCGCAGGCTGCGACGAGGAGGGGTACGAGGAGGGGCACGAGGTTTTTGCTGCGGCGCAGAAAAGGGCCGCCAAAATCGGCCCCGCGCGCTAGTTGGGCTTTGCGCAGGCGCTCGGCTTCGTCGAGGAGCACGGGAATGAACCGCAGGGCAATGGAGATCATCAGCGCCATGTCGCCGGCCGGAAAGCCGAAGCGGCGCAAGGGACTGAAGAAGCGCTCTAGGCCGCTGGTTATCTCCATCGGCGCCGTGGTCAGCGTCAAGAGCGTGGCGGCGACGATGGCTGCGGCTAGCCGCGCGGTGAAGAAGGCTCCCAAGCGCAGGCCCTCGGCGGTCAGGACGTGATCGGAAAAGGGCAACGGCAAAACGGCGCGACCGGGCGTGAGCAGCGCGTGGAGGCCAAAGGTGAACAGGAAGAGCCAGGAAAAAGTTTTGAGCTGGCGCAGGAGGAGGCGCAAAGGCACCCGCGCCAAGGCGGTGGCCACCAGTAGGAAAGCTCCAAGCAGCAGCAGGGCGAGTGCGTTGGGTGCTGCAAAAGCTGCCAGCGTCAGCGCGAAAACGCCCCCTAACTTGGTGCGCGGGTCGAGGCGGTGAATCGGCGAGTCGAGCGCGAGGTAGCGGCCGAGCGCGATGTCCTGCAAAAAGGCCAAGGGCTAGGGCAAGAAGCGGTTGGTGAAGGCCGCGGTGACGTCCACGACCCCTTCTTTGATCAGACCCGCGGCCACCATTTGTTCCAATAGCTCCTGCCAGCGTTCCAAGGTCATGCTGCCGAGGCCGTTCTGTTGGGCGACTGGGTCGAGAATCATATCCATGGATTCGGCGGCGCCATAGGCGAGAATGTCCATACCCATCTCGGGGTTGAGACTGTTGATATGGCGGTTGGTGGCCTCTGGCTCGGCGAGGTATTTCTCCCAGCCTTTGACACTGGCACGGACTACGGCACCGACGAGTTCAGGCTCGGCGGCGATGCGCTCTTCGGTGGTGATGAGTACGCTGGTATAAGGGTTGAAGCCGGTGTCGGCTACGAGCAGGGCCTTGGGATCTCCGCCTTTGGTCTTGGCGACGAAAGGCTCGCTGAAGACGTAGCCCTGCTGGGCGAAATTTTCGTCCGCGAGGAATTGGGTCACATTGCCGGGATAGGGGACGATAGTGACGCCTTCAAATGGATATTTCCAGCGCAGATAGTGCGAGAAGGCCGGGCGCTGCGACAAGGCCAAGGTGATGTTTTTAATTTGCGAAATGGAGTCGATACCCGAACCCTCGTGAACCATGATGCAGCGCGGGCTGATCTGGTAGGACGCCATGAGCGCGACCACGGGGATTTGTTGGGCGCGGGCGTACAGGATGTCGTCGGCATTGACTATGCCAAAGGCTACCGCGCCGGTAGCCACGCGCTGGACGACCGGCGAGTCCGGGCCACCGCCGAGAATTTCGACCTCAACGCCGTTTTCTTCGTAGTAGCCGTGAACTGCGGCCGCGTACAAGCCGCCGTGTTCGGCTTCTGGGAACCAATTGAGCGCGAGTTGAACCTTGGGTAGGGCCTCGGCTGTGGGGACTTCTTTTTCAGCGGCGCAGGCGACGAGCGCGAGCAGGGCTGCCAAGAACGAGTATTTGAACATCAATAATTCTCCTAGTGATTGTGGTGGTAGTTGGCGCGCCGCCGTTTCACTCGGCCACGCCCGTCCAGCGTCTGAGCAAGAAATTACTCAAGCTGCCCACAGTGGTAAATAGCCCCAAGCCGAGTAAGGTGCAAAACAGAATGCAGGCGAAGAGGTAGTCGGTCTTGGCTTGGCCGTTGGTGAGGATGATTAGGTAGCCGAGGCCAAAGTCCTCGGTGCCGTAGCCGGCAAAGAACTCGCCGACGATTGCGCCGATGACCGACAGGCCGCTGGAGATACGGGCACCGACGAGCATCTGGGGGACAGCGCCGGGGACGCGGAGCTTGAACAGCACCTGCCAGCGATTGGCCTTGTTGAGTGCGAAGAAGTCGAGGATGTGGGGATCGACGCGGGTCAGGCCGTCGGTGGTATTGGCGATGACCGGGAAGAGGGCGATGATGAAGGAGACGGCCACCACGCCTTGGAGGCCGTAGCCGATCCACAAGATGATCAGGGGCGCGATAGCTACGATGGGCATGGTCTGCAGGAAGATCGCGTAAGGGTAGAGGCTGCGCTCGATGAGGCGCGACTGGGAAAACAGCAGGGCGACCAAGAAGCCAAAGGCAAAGCTGAGGACAAAGCCCAAGAGGGCACCCGAGGCCGTCAGCAGGGTAGCCGACAGTAGGCGCGGCAAGTTGTCGGCGATGGCTTGGGCCACGAGCAGGGGACCGGGGAGCAGGAAAGGTTCGATCCCGAGGAGCGAGACCGCGCCTTGCCAAGTGCATAGAACCAAGGCGAAGAACAGCAGCGGCGGCAGGACGTTGGTCGTCAGGGAGCGCAGGCGTTTCATAGCTCATCGGCGTGGGCGAGTTGGCGCGAAATCCCGTTGGCTATGCGGATGAATTCAGGGGCGCTGCGCAGGTATGGCGAGCGCGGATAGGGAAACGGGATGGGGATGTCGGCGAGGATGCGGCCGGGGCGCGCGCTCATCACGAGGACCCGCTGGCTGAGGAACACGGCCTCGGAGACGTTGTGCGTGACGAAGAGACTGGTCCAGTGGTCTTCCTGCCACAGGCGCAACAGCTCCTCGTTGAGCCGCTGACGGGTGATTTCGTCGAGCGCGCCAAAAGGTTCGTCGAGGAGCAGGATTTGGGGGCGGGTTACTAACGCACGGGCAATGGAGACTCTCATGCGCATGCCGCCGGAGAGTTGGGCTGGATACGCAGCGGCAAAGTCGGTTAGGCCGACTAGTTCAAGCGTTTGGGCGACGCGTTCGTCGGCATCCTCGTGGCGCAGCTCTAAGGGGAGGGTGATGTTGTGTGCGACCGAGCGCCAAGGCAGCAGTGTGGCGTCTTGGAAGACGAAGGCGAGGCCGAGCGGATCGTGGCCCTCCACGCGCAGTTCGCCGCTCGTGGGCTGGTCGAGGCCGGCCACGAGGCGGAGGAAGGTGGATTTGCCGCAGCCGGAAGGGCCGACGATGGAGACGAATTGACCGCGGCTAATTTCCAGATTGAGGTCGTGCAGGGCTTGGACCCCGGAGGGGAAGTACTTGTTGAGTCCTGCGGCGACGACTAGCTGAGACTCCATCTAACCTCGGGGATGATAGGTCTTGTGGACCTCTTTGAGATAGCTGAGGTCGAGGTGCGTGTAGATCTGGGTGGTGGAGATGTCGGCGTGGCCCAACAGTTCCTGTACGGCGCGGAGGTTAGCGCCGCCTTCTAACAGATGCGTGGCAAAGGAGTGGCGCAGGGTGTGGGGGCTGATTTCCCTGCCGATGCGGGCCTTGTCGCCGGCAGTTTTGATGATCTTCCACACGCTCATCCGCGAGAGCGGGCCGCCTTGAGCGTTGAGAAAGACGTGGTCGCCCGAGTCGGGACGGGCGAGGTGGGGGCGGCCCTGGCGCAAGTAGTGTCTGAGCGTGCGAGCGTCTTTGGCTGCGATGGGTACGATGCGCTCGCGCCGGCCGCGGATGCGGATGAGGCCCCGTGCCAGCAGCAGGGCCTCCTGTTGCAGCGCGGTCAACTCGGAGACGCGGATGCCGGTGGCGTAGAGCACGGCGAGGATGGCTCGGTCGCGCTGGCCCAGCGGCTCGTCGGGATCGGGCGCGGCGAGCAGGGCAGCGATTTCCTCGACCGAGAGCACGTCGGGTAGGCGGCGCTCTAGTTTGGGCGGGTCGAGGAGTTCGGCCGGGTTGTGTGTCGTTGCGCCTTTGAGCAGTAAGTACTGGTGGAAGCGCTTTATTGAGGTGAGGTTGCGGGCCATGGTGGAAGCAGTTCGGCCGGCGTCGCGTAGCGAGTGGAGCAAGTGGGCGATGTGCTGGTGTTGGACGGCTTCTAGGTGCTCGACGCCTTGGGCTGATAGGTGGTGCAGATAGCGGTTGAGGTCGCGGCGATAGGCGTCGAGGGTATTGGCCGCCAGCCCATTGTCGCGCTCCATGGCCGTGAGGAAGCGCTCGCAGGGATCGGACAGGGCCTCTGGCAGCGGGCGTTCAGGAGTCGATTTTGGGCGGGCCATGATCCGGGCTGTTGAGATGGGCGAGCAAGGCGTCGGCCTGTTTGCGGCTGAAGCCGGGGAGGGCGGCGATTTCCTCGGCTGGCGTGGCGGCGATGCGCTTGACTGAGCCAAAGGCAACGAGCAGGGCCTTGCGCTTTTGTGGGCCGATGCCGGGGACGTGGTCCAAGGTCGAGCTGAGCGCGCTCTTGGCGCGTTGCTGGCGGTGGTTTTTGAGCGCGAAGCGATGGGCTTCGTCGCGCAGCATTTGCAACAGGCGCAGGCTGGCCGAGGTCTTGGGCAGCAGCAGAGGATCGCGCTGGTCCGGTAGGAAGACTTCCTCGAAGCGCTTGGCCAGGCCGACGACGGGTTGGTCTGCAATGTCTAGCTCGCCCAAGGCGGCGACTGCGCTGGCGAGTTGGCCCGGCCCGCCGTCGATGAGCAGCAAATCGGGCCGCGGCTCGTTGCGCTCGGCTAGGCCGCGGAAGCGGCGATATACTACTTGGTGGATGGCGGCGTAGTCGTCGGGCTGGGCGAGATCGCGGATTTTGAAGTAGCGGTACTGGCTGCGCTTGGCTCGGCCGTCGATAAAGCAGACCACCGAGCCGACCGGGTTTGCGCCTTGGAAAGTGGAGATGTCGATGCCTTCGATGTGGCGGGGCGGAGCCGCTAGCTGCAAGTCGCGCTGGAGGGCATAGACCGATTGGGGGATGCGGTCGCGCTTCAACTCGCGCTTGAGCTGGCGTTCGGCGAGCATCTGGGTGGCGTTTTTGGTGGCCATGTCGAGCATTTGGGCCTTGGCCCCGCGCTGGGGGGTGGCCAATTCGACCTTGCCATCGGCCTTTTGCGACAGCCAAGCGGCTACCTCGTCGGCGTCTGCTAGCTGGGCTGGCAGGTGGATCTCGGGCGGGATAAAGTCGTTTTGCAGATAGAACTGCCGCGCAAAGGCCGAGAGGATTTCCCCGTCTGAGGATTCCATGACCCCGCCGAGGAAGTGGTGCTTTTTGCCGAGCAGGCGGCCCTCGCGGATTTCGAGGACGCTGCAACAGGCTTCGTCGTCGCTGCGGGCCATGCCGAGGACATCGCGGTCGATCTGGTCGTCGAGGACGACCTTTTGGCGCGCGCGCATGGATTCTAGCGCTTGGATCTGGTCGCGGAAGCGGGCTGCTTTTTCGTAGCGCATGTCTTCGGCGGCTTCGGTCATGCGCTTTTGCAACTCGCGGATTACTTCGGCGTTTTGGCCGCGCAAGAAGCGCACGGCTCGCTCGACGGTTTTGCGGTAGTCGTCAGCCGAGACGAGGTTTTCACAGGGGCCTTCGCAGCGCTTGATGTGGTATTCGAGGCACAGCGGCACTTTGTCTGAGGGCAACTGGGCGTTGCAGGTGCGGATGGGGAAGACCTTGCGCATTGTGTCGATGGTGGTGTGCATGGCGCGGACGTTGCTGTACGGGCCGAGGTAGCGCGAGCCGTCGCGGACTACGTCGCGGGTGGCGAAGATGCGGGGGAAAGGCTCGGCGGTGATGCGGATGTAGGGGTATTTCTTGTCGTCTTTGAGCAGGATGTTGTAGCGCGGTTTGTGGGTGCGGATTTGGGTGGCTTCGAGGATGAGGGCTTCCTGCTCGTTGCCCGTTACGATGTAGTCGATGTCGGCAATATTGCGGACTAGGGCCTTGAACTGACGCCGACCATCGCCGCCCGACGTGCGAAAGTACGAGCGCACCCGGTCGCGCAGGCTTTTGGCCTTGCCGATATAGATGATTTGCCCGTCGCGCCTTTTCATAATATAGACGCCGGATTCATTGGGCAGAGCGTCGAGTTTGAGGCGCAGATCTTCGGAGAGGTTCTTCATCAGAAAAGGATGTGGGTTGACATATTGCAACGAGAATATGCGTTTTGCTGGGTCGCGTCAAGAAGGGTGCGATTTAGTAGCGGATGAGGACGCCTCGGGCCTCTAAAACGGGAATCTCGTTGTTGCGAGCGTGATCGCTGAGCGGGTTGCTGATTAAATCGACAATGTCGCCTTTACCTAGACCGGTGTTGCCGATCAGGGGCCGTACGTATTCAATCTGGTTGGTAGACAGATCTAGTCGCTCCAAATAGGCCAAGGAGGCCAGCGGACTTATATCAGAAATCTCGTTGTAGGACAGGTAGAGCCATTTCAGGTTGGTTAAAGAGGCCAGCGGACTTAGATCAGAAACCCCGTTGTCGGACAGATGGTCGGCGTTGTCGGACAGGTCTAGCCGCTCCAAGTGGGTCAAGGTGCTCAGCGGGTTTAGATCAGTAAGTCGATTGCCGTCCAGATAGAGCCATTTCAGGTTGGTTAAAGAGGCCAGCGGACTTAGATCAGAAACCCCGACGCCCCTACCGCCTATGTTGTCGGATAGATAGAGCCACTTCAAGTGGGTTAAGGAAGCTAGCGGACTTACATCAGAAATCTGGTTGCTAGACAGATAGAGCGTTTGCAAGTGAGTCATTTGAGCCAGCGGACTTAGGTCAGAAATCTGGTTGTCGTCCAGATAGAGTATTTGCAAGTGGGTCATTTGGCTCAGCCCGGTTATATCAGAGATCCTGTTGCGGTTCAGATAGAGCGTTTGCAAGCGGGTCATTTGAGTCAGCGGATTTACATCATAAATGTGGTTGCTGGACAGATAGAGCGTTTGCAAGTGGGTCATTTGAGCCAACGGACTTAGGTCAGAAAGCCCGTTGCCAGACAGATAGAGCCATTTCAAATTAGTCAAGGGGCTCAGCGGGGTTAGATCATCAATCCGATTGCCGGACAGATAGAGTATTTGCAAGTGGGTCATTTGGCTCAGCCCGGTTATATCAGTAAGTCGATTGCCGGACAGATAGAGCGTTTGCAAGCGGGTCATTTGAGTCAGCGAGGTTAGATCAGCAATCTGGTTGTCGTCCAGATAGAGCGTTCGCAAGTGGGTCAAGGTGATCAGTGGACTTAGGTCAGAAATGTGGTTGCCGTCCAGATAGAGCCACTCTAGGCGAGTCAAGGCGCTTAGCGGGGTTAGATTAGCAATCCGGTTGTCGGACAGATAGAGCCACTTCAAGTGGGTCATTTGAGCCAGCGGGGTTAGATCAGCAATCTTGTTGCCGTCCAGATAGAGTTCCTGTAGGGCGGTACAATGCTCGATTCCTTCCAAGCTGCGAATGGATTCATAGGAGGCCGAAAGACTCGTCAGGGTGGCGACGTCGTCTGGCGTAAGAGGCCCTTGGGGGCAGCCCAGTGCTTGCCACACTACCCGCTGTAGGCGGGCGTCTGCGAACAAAGCGACGTCGGGGGCCGGGGGCGTCATGGGGTCGCCGATGTTGCCGCACTGGCCAAGGTCGCCGATGTCGCCGCGCTGGCCAGAGCCGTCAGGGGCCGTTATGCGATCTCCGCCGTCGCCGCACTGGCCAAGGCCAAGGGTCGTCAGGGCTAGCAGCATTCCATAAATCAGGGGGCGGAGGCGTATCATGGTTGATCTCCTTGAGGATCGCTTTCGCAGTCGACTTGAATCGCCTTTGTCATTCTGTCCAGGTCTTTTCTATCTATTGTTCCTGCAAAGCGCAGCAGAGTCTTGCCGGGTGCGCCTTCCATCTCGGACTTTGTTAACGAACGAACGAATTCTAGCACCTCCGCTTGTTGGCCTTTTCCCAATTTATGGATCTCATCGAGAATTTCTTGCGCTACAGAAGCATTTTTCATTTCAGCCCTCTGCGTTCACGAACTATACATGTCTGATCGGGCGAGAGACGCGGGTTTTGCCCGATTCGGCGGACTTGGACGCATTCAAGGTGGTTAGCGGCGATTAGCCCTCTCTTCGATATCCGCACACCTTGCAATCAAGTCGTCAAAAGGTTCATCGTCATCGAAGAGCATGCCGTCGCCCAACATCCTTTCGTAGTCGTTGGCAAGTGCCTCATAAGCATGGCCCTCTGGTAGCAGTTGCAAGCCACCCGAGACCGCCGCTTCGTAATCTATCCAACTGCCAAAGGCGTCTTTTTCGCGGAAAAACATCGCCTTGTGCCGCGCAACGGATAAAGCGATACCTGTGCGGTCGGCTAGCGCTCTTTCAGCATAGTCGGCATCGTCTAACCGCACCAGATCGTACCAATGCCGAGAAAGACGCTCCCCTCGATTCCGTTGCTGTTGACAAAAGACGTGTATGGCCGTCGCCTTTTCCCAGAACGTGCGCTCGGCCAGCATGACAAATGGGCGGGCCGAGGGAAATACGACGTCCGGTATGAAGGCGGCCGCATCGCATTCGGTCAAACGCTCTTCGCGAGGCTCTCCGGTTGAGCGCGCCCCGAACTCGACCATCACTTCCGGCCTTACGAATCCGTAGTCGGCAAACAGTGGCGTATAGCCGACGTACAGCCGATCTCCTTCAGCGCGAAGCTGAGCGGAGAGTCCTGCTTGAGCCAGATTTGCTGCAAGAGCTGGCAGTGCTCGGTCTTGAACCCACGTTACCAGCCGCCTCCTGATCGCCCGCGTCCAGCGTTGCTCTTGGCTGCGGTTGACCGGGAGCGCATCCTCGCCACCATCGGCTACGAGGTCGGGCGCAAAAGCGCGGATGTCATGGGTGATATCGATGTCTTCTGAAAACCGATGGATCGCGTGATACGCCTTCGCCAAAGATGTGCCTCCCTTCAAGACCAGATTCCTGTCGAACGGAGTTCCAGCGAGAGCATGCAGCGTCTGTATAATCCAGATGTCTTTTTCCAGCAGATGCGCTCGACGGCCACTCAAGCCGGCGGCTACTTCCAGAGCGTCGCGTCTATCGCTGGCCGAAAGGGACTGGAATAGCGCATCAGGCATTGACGATCCGTGCACTCACGAGTTCTGCAATCCGCGCTGGCATCAGGACGCGCAACTCAACGAACTCGTCAAGGTCGGCAGGAGAGAGCTTGCTCGCAATCGCGCCGAGGTTCTCTTCAATCTCTCCCAACCAAGCGAGGGCGCGAACCGCGTCGCCGGCCGGCCGGTGTGGTGCTACCAACTGCCAGCGCGGGGCATGACGCAAATGCACTGTCAGGGCACCGAGTTTCAACCGACGGCTGGGGCCAGAGGTCAGGTACACCGACTGCACCGGCGTCTGAGTAGTGAGACCGAGGAAGTTTGCCGCCGCACCGCCACAGGGAACAATGGTCTCCCCCCACAGGTCCGCCAGCGCTGCAATGACCTTCTCAACTGCGGGCGGGCGCACACCGAAGCGAGTCTCTATAGGCCGGACATAGACGCCCTGACAGACCCGCATTAATTGTCCTCGACGTGCGAGGCGCGACAGCGCTTGATCGACGGCCGCTCTGCTTCCGAGGTGGAGCAACGCCCTTGGGCACAATAGCGACCCCTCGGGCAGTTCGGCGGCGCGTTTGGCGATATGCTGAGATAGGCTTGGCATGGTCGTATCTATTGGTATAGTGTCAGAAATATAGCATAGAAACTGACTTAAACAAGGCGAGAATTGACATATTGCAACGAGGATATGCCTTTCGCCCGACAGCATCAAGACGGGCGATGGACGCGGGCGAAGATGCACTTGAGGTAGCGTCCGTCGGGGAAGGCTGGGTCTATTGGATGGTCGGGTGGGTGCAGGTTGTAGGCGAGGATGCGGGTGCGGACTCGGGCACCAGCGGCGGCGCGGCGGACGATTTGGAAGAAGTCCTCTTGGGAAATCCGCGCCGAGCACGAGGCGGTCACCAGCAGCCCACCGTCGGCTATGAGGCGGAAGGCGTTGCGGTTGAGTTTGGTATAGACGCCCATGGCCTGTTTGTACTGGCTGCGTTTCCGCATCAGCGAGGGCGGGTCGCAGACGACGATATCGTAGCGGGGGCCGCGGTCGGCCAGTTCGTCCACAAAGGGAAAGACATCGGCGATCAACAGGTCGGAGTGGGAGCCTTGGGGGCGGTTGGCGTCGAGGGTGCGGCGGGCGGCGGGCACGACTTGGGGCGATATATCGACGTCGAGGGTGCGGGATGCACCGCCTTTGAGGGCGTGGGCGGAAAAACCGCTCGAATAGGAGAAGAGGTTGAGCATGCGCTGGCCGCTGGCGAGTTGCTGGAGGTAGAAGCGGTTGGCGCGTTGGTCGAGGAAAAAGCCGGTCTTCTGGCCGCGATAGAGGTCGGCGTAGAGGCGCGTACCGTGCTCTTCGATCTCGACGAATTCGGGCGGTGTTTCACCTGCTAGCAGGCCGGTGGGCCGGTCGTTGAGTCCCTCGGCTCGGCGGGTGCCCACATCGCTGCGTTCGTACAGGCTGCGGGGGGCGAGCAGGGATTGGAGCGCGTCGAGGATGGCGGGGCGTTGTTTTTCCATGCCGGCGGTGTGGAATTGCACCACTAGGTAGCCGGCGTAGTCGTCGGCGATTAGGCCGGCTAGGCCGTCGCTTTCGCCGTGGACTAGGCGCATGGCGTTGGTGTGGGCGGACAGGCCGGCGCTGCGGCGGAGGGCGATGGCTTGGGCGATGCGCTCTGTGAAGAAAGCCGCGTCGATGGGGCGGCGGGGGTCTTGGGTGAGACTGCGCACGCGGATCAGCGAGCGCCGGTTGTAGAACCCGCGACAGACGAAGCGCTCGTGCGCGTCAAAGACATCGACGATATCGCCGGTGTCGGCGTCCTGGGGAGGGCGTTCGACCGCGCCGGAGAAGATCCAGGGGTGGCCGTTGCGCACGGTGCGCTCGCTGTTGGGGCGCAGGTAGAGGGGTGGATAGTGAGGGGTCATTTTCTTTTTTGTATAGTTTGAGATGGGCAACCTTGGCAAGACTAATTTTGACAGTCATGCTAATTCGCACAATGCCTTGACAGAGCAGCGAAAAAAGGTTCTTCATTTTCTTTATGCGTTCACGTCCCTAACCAAGAGAGTCTGACTATATGCAACCTGATCATACCTCGGCCGTTGCCCAGTACAGCTTTGGCGATACCCTCGCCGAGCAGGAAGCCCAACTGCAAACAAACCCGCTCCTGCAGCGCTTTAGGATCACGAGGCAGGCTCAGGCCGGCGACCCAGTGCGTCCCATATACCATTTTTGCAACCCGGACGGCCGCTTAAACGATCCCAACGGACTGTGTTTTTGGGAGGGTCGCTGGCACCTGTTCTACCAGGCCTTTCCCCCTGAAGACCCGCGGCCGCACTGGGCCCACGCAGTCAGCGATGACTTAATCCACTGGCGCGATTTGCCCTACGCCATCTACCCCCATCCCGAACACGGTTGCTGGTCTGGCGCGTCGCTGGTCGATGGGGATCGGGTCATAGTCCACTATTACGGCCACCAACTAGGCAATGTGAGCGCCATCAGCCGCGATCCCCTGTTGTTGAATTGGCAAAAGGTGCCCGGGGGTATCCCCGAGCCCAAGGTCAATGATCTCAGTCAACCCTTCCGGGTTTACGATCCGTGCATTTGGAAAAAGGACGGGGCCTACTACTCGCTTTCAGGGGGCACACTGCCTACCGGTCCAAGGGGCCTGCAGCGCCGGGCGAATTTTCTCTTTCGCTCGGAGGATCTCGAAACTTGGGAATACCTGCATCCTTTTGTCGAAGACGATCTATTTAGCGCCAACGGCGACGACGGGGCCTGTCCGTATTTCTGGCCCATAGGCGACAAACACATGCTGCTGTATTACAGCCATCGCAATGGGGGTCAGTACCTGATTGGCGATTACGACCAAGCGCGAGACAAATTGATCGCCCGCGATTACGGCCGTTTCAACTTTGGTGCCTCTTGGCCCGGGGGGATACACGCGCCATCTGCCACTCCCGACGGCAAGGGGGGGTTGATTGCGATCTTTAATGTCAACTGGGGGATGCCGAGCCCGGGTTGGAGCGAGGAGGAACGCCAGGTCCGCCACTTTGGCTGTTGGGAAGGACAGCAGCTTATGAGCCTGCCCCGGCGCTTGAGCTTGAGCGCTAGCGGCGATGTACAGGTTGAACCGGCCGGGGATATCGAATCGCTGCGCGGCCGCCATACGCAGATCGCCGACTGCACCATCAAGGCCAATAGCGAAATCGTTTTCGACCAGCTCGCCGGCAATGCTATCGAGCTGAGCCTCGAAGTCGAGACCAACGGTGCGCCCTTGATCGAGTTGGATGTTTTGCGCTCACCGGATCAGCAGGAGTACACCCGGATCGCCTTTTACCGAGACCGCAGCGTTAAGCCCCTTGAGACCGGTAGCGCGGCCGGTACGCCGCCCAATAATGAGGGCACTTACAGCCTAGTCGCCCTTGATTCTTCCCATGCATCGATACAGCCTGAGGCTCGATCGCGGCCTCCAGAGATTGCCCCGGTGTTCCTGGCACCGGAGGAGAATCTCAAGATGCGGGTATTCGTCGACAAAAGCATTGTCGAAGTCTTTGTCAACGACAGGCAATGCCTCGCTGTCCGGGTGTATCCTGGCCGCCAGGACAGCGTCGGCGTGGCACTGCGGGCGGTGGGCCGGGATGTGCG
Organism: Candidatus Latescibacterota bacterium; assembly: GCA_965116675.1. Taxonomy (GTDB): domain Bacteria; phylum Latescibacterota; class UBA2968; order UBA8231; family UBA8231. The sequence continues at coordinate 1,778,053 of OZ220721.1, read as the reverse complement.
CTTGGTTGCTTTGGATGCTTGGGAGATGAAGAGTATCTATAGCCCAACAGAGCAATGACCTTGGGCATTTGCCTGCTGCGTCGTTCTGACTTCGCCGCCTAATCCCAGCTCGGGATCGGGGTCTGAAGCGGATCGTCGATCCAGAGAAAGCGCCCGTTGACATCGCTCTCGATGATTTCGATCACGAGCTTGGCCGCCTTCTCCGGCGGATCCCCACCCGTTTGCTCCACCCACGCCACCCAGTCGTGGTAGCCGCTCTCGCTGACGCTGCCCATCTTGTCGCGGATATCCGCCCACATCGCGGTTTTGACGTCGCCGGGATGGATGACGTTCGCCGTGACGCCCGTTCCCTCTATCTCGGCGGCAAGGTGGCGGGTGAACTGGTTGAGAGCGACCTTTGCCGTGCCGTAGGCGCTGTTCAGCCGCCCGGGTGTGTGCAGCGCCGCCGCAGACGAAAGGTTCACGATCCGGCCCCATCCTGCGCTTAGCATTCCGTCGAGGAATGCGCGGGATACGAGATAGGGTCCCACCGCATCAATCATGAGCGTTTCGACCCATTCCTCGGGATCGCCGTCTTGTACGAGGGCGATCGGACCGAAGATCCCGGCGGCATTGACGAGAACGGTAGGTCGGCCAAGCTCGGCTTCGACTGCGGTTTTGAGGCGATCAACATCGGCCGGGTTTGAGACATCCGCGGTGAATTGCGCCGAGCGGCGCGCGACGGTTGCGACGGCAAGGCCGCGCGCTTCCAGCGCCTCTGCGATTGCCCGTCCGACGCCGCGGCTGGCTCCGGTGACGACTGCGACGTGTCCTTCGAGGTTCATGATTCGGCCTCGGTGGGCACCGTGGGATTGTCCGAGTCATTCAGGCGCTTCCGCTCACTGCCCCAGTTGGCGGCGCTGCCGTTCCAGTAGCGGGTGTCGGTGGGGCTATACGAGAAGAGGTAGGACCAGCGCGGCTTGTCGGTGGTGTTATCCGGGCCGCCGTGGACGGTGTATCCGTGGTGTACGGTGCAGTCGCCCGGCTGGTAGTGGAAAGGCGGCGACAGTTCTAGCACGGATGTCAGATTTGGGAACTGCTTGAGCAGGTCGCCTTGGTCGTCCTTGAACACCGAACCAAGCGGGCCTTCGCGATGGGAGCGACTGACGAATCGCATGGCACCCATATCGGGTGTGACTTCCGCCAGCGCCAGCCAGAACTGGAGCTCGCCGACCCGGTCGGAGCCGTGCTCGGACGAATCTTGGTGATAGGTGGACCCGGCTGCTCCGGGAGGCTTGTTTAGAAGGATATCCACGCGGTAGCGGAGCGGAACATCCACGCCCTTGAGCCGCTTCCTGTTGACGAGGCGCGTCGCGTTTTGTGCCATGCGCTCGCTGAACATGAACGAACGAAACGGCTCGGTCTCTTGATTCCGCGCTAGGCCGGCGCGTGGATTGCCGTTGCCAACCTCCTGAGCGTTGCGATCGACCCACTCCCGTCCGACGCGCAAAAGCTGTGCGGCGAACTCCGGCGCGACGAGCCGTGGCATCATAACCCAGCCGTATTCGTGGTAGAAGGCGACCTCCTCGTCTGTGACCTCTCGGACGATGGCTTCAATTTCGCGCTTAGTCATTGCTTGTTTCATCACTCGTACTCCTTTACGCTGCTGTAAGAATCGGAACGATAAGAAGCCTTTATGGACGGGTTGTCAAGGGACCGTAGCTAGGATCGCGGTGTGCGATCGGCAGCGCGTCTCGGCTGGAGATGGCTTGCTTTCGTTGCGCTTATCTTCATGCCAGTATTGTCAGCACGTGTGCATAGGACACGGCCGGAAATAGCATTGTGCTTCCGCAAAGCACTGTTCAGCGCATCGCTTACTTCACCATCCGAGAATTCAGTAGCATCGAAGAAACCGAAAATCGTAGCACCGGTCGATGAGAGACCGCATCCTACAATGCTATTGGTGTCGTTGAACGCAGATCGCACCGAGTGGAGCGGCGCAACATCGGGACGACTCCAATGATATCGCTTCCAGCCGGTCTGCTGAAGCGCGTTCACTGACGAGCCAAATGCTACAAGATCCATCTCCAGAATTGCAGGGAGAAGACGCATCAGGATCACGTGTGATACGGCCTGAACCTCGTCTATTGGTATGGGGGTGTTAGCCACCATGAATTCAAGCTCTTGTCGTCCCGCTAGACCTCTGAGATTATCAGGTGTGAACACAACTATTCCCCACGTAGCTGGAAACTCGTAACGCAACAACAGTGGCGGTTGTCGCACTCCGGTCGAATAGTGCGACGGGGCAAACGATTTCTTTTGCGAGTTAACCGAGTGACCGCCGTCAAGAAGCAGGCCACCCTGGAAAAAGGCATTGATTCCTACACCTGATGTGCCCCCACGGGTAGATATCTTGGATAATTCGGATTGCGATAGCCCCAAATTGAATCGCTGATTCAGCGCAGCAAGTAGCGCGAGCCTCAATTGCGTACCCGAACCCAATCCTTGATGCCGCGGAATCATCTTTCGTATTGCGATTTCGATCGCTGGTTCGATGTGGAGCAACCGGCTACTTGCTTGGAGTTCGCTCATCACAACGCGTCGATCATCAGGATCGCCACCACGTATGACTGTCCGCTCGTGCGGGTTGAAGTCGAATACAACACCCGGCCGCTGCAGCGACAAGCCAAGGCCACCATCGATGCGACCAATTTCACCATTCATGTCGATCAGCGTGAAGTGGAGACGCGAAGGCGTACTAATTCTGTGCGTCGAGGTTGAGGACATCCAGCCCCCTTTTCGCTGCTGGGGTGAGGCAGAAGTTACACGCCCTCGACGATTACCACGCTGGCGTTGGCGGATTTGCGGCGGATCTCTCTAAGCTCGGCGTACTCCGGTGAGTTCAGCCACGCCCGCGCCCGGTCCACGTCGTCGAATTCCAATATTACGATGCGGTCAGGCGTCCATTCGCCATCTATGACCTCAGTCGCGCCGCCGCGCACCAAGTATCTGCCGCCGTGAGCCTCAACAGTCGCTGCAATCCGCGCGCGAAACTCAGCAAAGACAGCCTCGTCCGTTATTGCGTCATTTACGATTACATATCCGGCCATGTTGACCTCTCCTTTTGTAGGGTTATGGAGGAAACTTCAGCAGGAATATAATTGTAGTCTGTGTTACATCAACAGGGCCACCCAAATCAACCGCCACATTTAGACAAGCGCTCCGCCGGTGTGACCTGTTGTCGTGCTAAAGCCCGTGTTCCAAAGGGCTAACGCGAGCCATCGACTTGCACTGTAACGATGTCTATGCCGTGATATTTCCGGTGGCGCACGGAAGACGCGTAATGCCGCAACAGACGAAACGACACCTCGCTTTCCTCTGGGACCTCGACCTGTTCGCTCAGGTACGCTAGCTGGTCTTCGATGTTCTCCTCCTCGAAGACCGCCAAGAACTCCATCTCTACTGTCCCATTGTCGGGACGTGCAACGAGGATTAACTGCGGCGCATTATCAGTCGCGTAGGTACCCCCTAGCTGTAACAGACTCGACAGCGCCTCCTCACCGGCGGCGCGCAGCCGCTCCGTCGAAGCATCGTTCCAACCGATCTTGGAAGCAAGCTCGTGGAGGAACGCGTCAATCTCGGGCAGAGCGGAAATGTCCAACTCGACCACTAGGCGTCTGCGCTGCGGGCTGGTCAGCTCCATGAACGAGGTCAGTAGAATCGCGGTTAGAACGCCGACCGTCATGCCGTTGTCGAGGGACGCGCCCCACGTCCCGCCTAGCAGGTCTGCGAAGATATGCTGATTCTCTATACTCACGCCGATCGCGAGGGCTACTCCTACCACTAGGGCCTTGCGCTGATCGAGGCCGTCTTGGAAGACCGTCCGCATACCTTCCACGAAGAGCAGACCCATTATCATCAACAGGAAGGCCCCCATGACGGGAGTGGGAATTGTCAGCAGGATGGTCGCCGCCTTGGGCAAGAACGCCAGCCCGAATAAGATGATCCCAATAGCGTACCCAACGCTGCGCGCCGCGACCCCAGTGAGGTTGATGAGCGACACGCACGAAGGCGTATAGACTACCGTGGGCGGCGTCCCTGCAATTCCAGACAGCAGCGCGCCCACTCCGTTGGTATTGACTGAGCCTTGGACCAGGCGAAAGTCGATCGCTCGCGGCCTGACCCGCGAAATCTGCTGAATGACAACGCCATCGCCACTGGTCTTGACCGCGGTTACGAGACTCACAATCGCGAACACCGGCAGGAGCGCCCAAAACTCCGCACTCGGTCGCAGATCAAGTCCCGGCCATGCCGCGATATCCGGCATGGCAAAATAGGGTGCTTGGAGCACTGGCTGAACGTCGTACAGGCCCAAGACGGCGGCAACCGCGCAACCCGAAGCGATTCCGATGAGCGGTGCCCAAAACCGCCAGACCCCTGTGGCTCGCATGGCCAGCACCGTGGCGACTACTATCGTCACCGCGGCGACGGACAGACCCGCAGATAGCGGCGCTCCTTCGGGCACTTCCTTCAACCTGTCGAATGCGATTGACATGACCGTGACGGCGATCAGCATGAGCGCCGTGCCGGAGACGACCGGCGTGATGATGCGCCGCAGCAGCGGGAGCCACGCGGCCAGCGCGAACGGAATTAGCGACGACGCGACGATGAGGCTCGCCAGCATGGACAGCCCACCCTCCTTCAGCGCCAGGACAGAGATCGCTATGAAGTGGGGTCCGGCACCCGTCATGAGCACGTGTCCCGCTCCCAGCCGTCTGACGCGACCTGCCTGCAGGGCAGTAATAGCTCCACCGATTACCAGCGCCGAAAAGACGGCCCACGCTAGGTAGTGCTCACTCTGGCCGCCCGCCCGAAAGGTTATGGTCACAAATAACACCGTATTCGCCAGGGAAATCACGACGCCCTGAAGGGCGACTCCAATCGATACGGGCGGTGGACACGCATCGTCTGGCTCGTAACGGATGTGTTCGTTGACGCTCACGGGTCCGGTTCCTTGCATCGGCTGCACAGCCGCAGACCGCTATTATTGTGACGGCGAGCTTTCCGGCTCGATGTCGGGGAAGTCGGCATCTCTGGGGTTCACGGTTGGGCCTTTGTCAGCGCGGAACAGGCCTGGACGAACTCCGCCGACGTGGAGGTGTAGCCCACTACGTGCTCGAAGTTCCGCAGCATGATCTTGCGCAGCCATCCCCCTTCTGGCAGGCTGTCATCTACCGTATCGGGGTACTCGGCCGAGTGGGTACAATCCCGCAACATCACCACCCGGTAGTTGTGTTCCACTGCGCCGGCACAGGTGAAGTACAGGCAGGACCGCTGCGAGAATCCCACGGCGATCAGGGTCTTGATGCCGTGGCAGCGCAGGTGATAGTCGGTGTGGGTCTCGTGAAACCCCGACCACTCCCGCTTGGGAAAGTCCGGCTCGTGGGCGAGGGGCTGAATCGACGGCGAGTAGTTCGGCTGCAGTGGTCTGCGCTCCGGTGCCGGGCGGTCGGCGGCATCTTCGTTGCCCCAGCGGGTGCCGTGGATCTCGCGCTTGATACTGCCCGGTTCGTCACATAGGGAGAAGTCGTTGTGAATGAAGAACACGTGCATGCCGATGGCGCGGGCGGCCTTTAGCGCGGGCGCAATGCCCTTCTCGACGCAGGGATTCCCCTCGCCGCAGTCCGAATCCACGATCATGAAGGCGGTGGTCTCCAACGACAGGTCGAGGTCGCCGGAACGATTACCGTCGGGATTGTCGGGGCCGTAGCCAGAATACCATCTTACTGGAAGTTGCATCGTCGCCATGTTTGCATCTCCTTGTTTAGGGGAAATCTACGCAGCCGGCGATCAGACTTGGTCGAGTGCGTCCTTGAGGCTTTTTTCGACGAGGTCGAAGAGCTCGTCAACTTGAGGTTTGTCGATGATGAGGGCGGGCACGACGGCGAACCAGCTCGGATCAACCCGCAGGATGACTCCGTTCTGCAGAGCCGTCTTCTTGAGCGCCTTACCTAACTCTGGGAACGGCTCGAGGCTCGAAGTATCCTTCACCAGTTCAACTCCCCTCAGCAACCCCTTGCCCCGCACCTCTCGCACGACGCCGAGCGATTTCAGGCCTTCGAGCTTGGCGGCGAGGTAGTTGCCCATCTCGCGGGCATGGGCATCGAGGCCGCGTTCCACGATCTCATCTACCACGGCGATGCCGACCGCGCAGGCCAGTGGATGGCCAGCGTAAGTGTGACCGTGGGCGAAGTTCTCGCCGGGCTCGTAGAAGTACTCCCCCATACCCTCACGAGCCATCAGTGCTCCGAGGGGAATGGCACCACTCGACAGCCCTTTGCTGCCGCAGATGATGTCGGGCGTCACTCCGAAGGTGTGGGCGGCAAACATCGCTCCCGTGCGACCAAAGCCGGTGATGATCTCGTCGTAGATGAGCACGACGTTGTGGCGGTCGCAGGTGTCGCGGATGATCTGGAAGTACTCGTCCGTGGGCGTGATGATACCCCCCGTGTTCGACACTGGTTCGAGGATGATGCCGGCCACCGTCGCTGGATCTTCGCTGATGATGACATCCTCAAATTGCTGCGCCGCGAACCGGTTGGCCTCGTCCCAGTCGCCGAAGCGATCGCGGTAGTGCGTTGGGGGGAATACTTTGAGGAAGCCCGGTGGGGCCGGCTCGAATGGGGTTTTGCGCTCTCCCGTGCCGCTCGCCGCCATGGCTCCCATGGTAGCGCCGTGGTAGGCTTGGTAGCGGCTGATGAACTTGTACTTATTCGGATGGCCCGACTGCTTGAAATACTGGCGCGTAAACTTGATCGCCGCCTCCATAGACTCCGAGCCGCCGCTGAAGGCTTTCACGTAGTTGAGGTCGTCGGGCGTGACGCTGCCGAGCTTCTCGACGAAGTCGAGGGTCACGTCGGCCGTGCCGTGCATGGGCGGCGCGAAGGCGAGCTTGTCCCATTGAGCTCGCATGGCCTCTGCGACGCGCGGATGACGGTGGCCGAGCAGGGTTGAGTAAATACCGCTGATGCCGTCGAAGTAGCGTTTCCCGTCCGTGTCCCAGTAGTAGAGCCCTTCCGCCCGCGACACGATGAGCGGATTGTTCATGAACTCGGCCGTCGACTGGTAGTCGAGGAAGGTTCTTCTGAGCAGCTTTTCTTGGCGTGAGTCCACGTTTATCGCTCCCTTTCCGCCGCGACAGCGCGGGCGGATCGGAACGATAAGAAGCCTTTGCGGACGCGTTGTCAAGGGGCCGTATTGACAACGTATCGGTAAGGGCGCTTTATCGTTCCGAATCCGCATGTGGATGGAGGCGCGAGGGTTGAGACACTAAAGGAGGAACTATGAACCAGAAGAGTGATCCAGAATCGACGGCAGAAGCCGTCCCGATCCAGGGTTTTGAGAAGGCAGTCACTGACTACGAGGCGTCGAAGACTTGGCAACCTGTGTCCGACCGCGTGATTCGCGTAGGTATCGCCGGGTATGGCGTGTGCAACTTCGGTGCGGCCTTCCACTTCCAGAACCACCCGAATGTGACCGTCGCCGCAGTTGCCGAACTGGACCCCGACAAGCGGGCCGAACTGGGCAGAGCGTGCCGCTGTGCGACCGCTTATTCCTCGTGCGAAGAGTTGATCGAGGACGACTCGCTCGAGGCCGTTTTCGTTGCCACCGACGCCCCGAGCCATGCCCGGCTGGCCATCGCCGCGCTCAAAGCTGGCAAACACGTTGCATCGGCCGTGCCCGCGGTGTGGGGCTCACTGGAGGATGCGGATGCGCTTTTCGCCGCGGCCAAGACTGCTGATCGCAGCTACATGATGTTCGAAACCTCGTACTTCCACGAAGATCTCTATAACATGCGGGAGCTGTACCGAGCCGGGGCGCTGGGAAAAGTCGTTTACGCAGAGGGTGAATACTGGCACTACTTCTCGACGCCGCTGGCCGCGCACGAGAGCTGGCGCACTGGGGCTCCCCCGCAGTGGTATCCCACGCACTCCAATGCCTACTACATGGGCGTCACCGGCGGGAGTTTCACCGAGGTTTCCTGCATGGGCGTTCCCAGCAGCGTCGATCATCTGAAGGCTGAGAACAACCGCTACGGCAACCCGTTTGGCACTGAAATCGCGCTATTTCGCACCAGCGACGGCGGCATGGCCCGGATGGGGGTTAGCTGGGATACGCCGGGTGTCGGCGGGGAGACGGGCCGGATTCGCACGGAGAAGGGGACCTTCTACGGCAACTTCCAGAATGACGGGCAGGACCCTGTGCCGGCAACATTCAAGCGCCCGCCTCTTCCTCCGGGAGTGGAGGCCGGCGGGCACGGCGGCTCCCACGGCTACCTGATGTGCGAGTTCGTCGAGGCGATCCTGCTGGACCGCACGCCTCTCGTCGATGTGGCCCAAGCACTTAACATGACGGTCAGCGGCATCGTCGCGCACGAGTCGGCGCTGAAGGGCGGCGAACTGCTGAAGATCCCGCAGTACGCCCTGTGAATTGTGTAAAACCGCTTCTACACACAATGTTCTCCTTTAGGCTGACGCCTCACGCCCAAACCGCTCGATAGCCTCTAGGGTCTTGCGCACATCGTCCCAGGTAGTAGTGTGGTTGACGATGCACATCCGCAGCGAAAACTTTCCATGCAGAAGGGTCGATGATACGAAGGCCTGATCGTCCCAAAAGACGTGGGCGAGCACCGTCTTGTTGATCTCTGCAAGGGATTCCTCGTCAAGGTCAGTGTCGGCGGGGTTGACCCGGAAGCACACGATGCTCAGCGACGCGGGGGTCACCATCTCTAGGGTCTGGCTCGCTTGGACGTACTCTTCGGCTCGGTCTGCCAACTCCATTCCCTTTGACACGGCCTGCCGGAACGCGGCCATCCCAAAGGTCTGGATCGACATCCAAATCTTCAGCGCCCGCACCGAACGGCTCAGTTGCAAGCCGCGATCCGAGAAGTTCGGGTGGTTTGCGCCCCATATCGTGTCTTGGAGCATGTCGTGGCGAACGCCGAAAGCGCGCTCAAGCGTGCTCAGATCCTTCACCAGTAGGCCGCCGGCCTCATACGGCTGGAAGAACCATTTGTGCGCGTCTAGCCCAATCGAATCGGCGCGCTCAATCCCATGCAGTAGCTTTTTGCCCCGCTCGGTCACGACTGCGAAGCCGCCATACGCCGCATCGATGTGCAGCCAGATGCCTTCCTCCTCGCAGTAGTCGGCCATGGCCCCGATCGGATCAATGGCTCCGGTGCTGCCCGCGCCGGCGTTGGCGCACACCGCGATGGGATTGAACCCCGCTGCGCGGTCGTCGGCCACGGCGCGTGCGAGTGCCTCCATGTCTAGGCGAAAGTACTCGTCGCTCGGAAGCAGGCGTATGCACTCTGGTCGCACGCCGATAATTTTGGCCGCACGGATCTGTGCGCTATGGCTCTGGTCGCTCATGTACACAGTCATCCGCTCGGGGTGGCCGACTGCTTCTCGCGCCGCGACAAAGGCGTCGAGGCTGGACGCCGAGCCGCCGCTGGTCAACAGCCCGCCGGCACTCTCCGGGTAGCCGATCCAGCGCCGCAACCAGTCGATGACGATTAGTTCTAGCTGGCTCGGGCCGCTGGCGACCAACCAAGTGCAGGCATTGGCGTTGTATCCGGCGGCCATGAAGTCGGCGAGTACTCCGGGCCAAGTGGGCGCTGTCGGGACAAACCCAAAGCAACGCGGGTGGTCCAGGCGCGTCGCAATGGGGAGAACATCTCGTGCGGCCTGCTCAATGACTTCCGCTGCTGGCCGGCCCGCCTCGGGCGGCTCCTCTACCAGCCAATTCTCGAGTTCGCGCCGGAATTCTCCTTCCCAAGCATTTTCGCTGGGCAGGCCGTCGATCCGCTCCACCACGAGTTCTGCGGCCTTGCGCGCCAGATCAAGCATCTGTTCGGGTGCCATCTGGAGGCCGTTGCTGTGTTCACCGGCTTCTTGTTTTCCCTCTGATTGTCCCATTCTATTCCCTCGTCTGTGTACCCAAGTGCATTTCAACTGAGATACTGCTTGGCTTCTTTGCCTACCAACTCCCGCAGGTCGGGATCGTCAATGCAGAAGATGCGGAAAATTTTGGCTTGGTCCAAGTTGTGTAGCAGTCGTCGCTTCCGGTCGGCTACTTGAGGTAGAGCAATCGCCGCGTCTGCGCTCCGTCGGGGTGGCGCAGGTGGGTGAGATAGACGCCGGCTGCCAGCGGAGTGCCTCGATGGTCGCGGGCGTCCCAGGGAACTTGGTAGAAACCGGCGGGCTGGAACTGGTTTACCAGCGTGCGCACGGGTTGGCCCAAGACGTTGTAGATTTCCAGCCGCACCAAGCTGGGGTTGGCGAGGCGGTAGGCGATTTGGGTGCTGGCGTTGAAGGGGTTGGGGAAATTGGGGTCTAGGCCGCTGGTGGTTGGTATGGCTGGCGTGGTGCTGGGTGTTGAGATGGAGGTTGGTTGGGGTATGTATAGGGCGATGCCGGTGGTGGGGCCGTATCCGTCTGTCTCCTCGAAGAGGATGTGTTCGACATTGGAGCCGTCCAAGTTGGAACGGTAAATTAGCAAAGACAGTGGTGAAGGACTATTCCAATTGCTGGAGACCGGGTCGTCAAACAAGGCAGTCCAGTATATTTTATTCCCAATGAGGTCCAGAGCGATGGCTCCTATCGAATGTGTCCAATCAAGGACATCGAATTTTTCGATGTGTGAGCCATCCAAATTGGCGCGGGAGATGTCATCGCTACCTGTACCTGTCCAGTAAATTTTGGCTCTATCCTCGTCCAAGGCGATGTTCGAGAAAGCCACTGTTGAGATTGAGACATCTTCAATGTGCGAGCCATCCAAGTCGGAGCGGAAAAGCTGGGATGTTCCCCACGGATAATTATCAGACTCCGTCCAGTAAATTTTGGCTCTATCTTCGTCCAAGGCGATGGCAGATGGATGATCCAACCCAATGACGATGTCCTCGACCGGTGAGCCGTCCAAGCTAGCCGCCTGAATTTTTCCTGTTCCCGAGTCGGCCCAGTAGATTTTGCTCCCGGCTATCAGGGCAATGCCCCTCGGCTCATCTAATTCGGATACCAACACTTCGATGCCTGAGCCGTCGAGGTCGGCTCGCTGGATGGAACCCACTATCGGGTCACTCCAATACATCTTCCCCCGGTCTATGTCGAGGGCCATTCCGTCCGGCCACCTCACTTCCGGGGCAAAGAGTACCTCGACGTTTGTGCCGTCGAGGTTTGCCCGCTGAATCGTGCCCCTAGACCCTGTCCAATAGAGCCGGCCTTGGTCTAGGTCGAGAGCAAAGTCAATGATCCCTTCCCTTTCCATGAGGGTCTCGACGTCCGAGCCATCCAGATTTGCTCGGTAGATTATACTTCTATTCGTATCGGAGTCTATGTTTGTCCAGTAGAGCTTCCCTCCGGCTGCATCGAGGGCAATCCCCGTGGAGTAGAGCTTCCCTCCGGCTGCATCGAGGGCAATCTCCGTGGGGTCGCCTATCAATTCCGGGCCTGTGATCACGTTTTCGACGTCTGAGCCATCCAGATTTGCCCGGTAGATTATACTTCTATTCGTATCGGAGTCTATGTTTGTCCAGTAGAGCTTCCCTCCGGCTGCGTCGAGGGCAATCTCTGTGAGGTCGCCTATCAATTCCGGGCCTGTGATCACGTTTTCGGCATTAGAGCCGTTCAAGTCAGCCCGCAGAATGCTATACGGCCGGTACGGGTTCACCCAGTATATCTTGCCCCCGGCTACATCTAAGGCAATCCTCCCATCAACATAAACGTTGTGATCGTAAGAGTAATTTTCAATATCTGAGCCATCGAGGTTCGCTCTCAAGTATCCATAGACAAAATAGTCTCCGTGGGAGTACCACGCCGTCCAATATATCTTGCCGGCATCCAGATCTAGGGCAATGTCTGTTATTTTGCTCCATCCTGGAGCTCCATATTTTCTTTCTAAAAGGGCTTCGGTATTGGAGCCGTCTAGGTTGGACCGATAGAGGTTATCGAAGTCCCTTTCCGTCCAGTACATCTTCCCGCCTGCTATATCCAGAGCAATTTTGTCCGGACGCCTCAAATCTGGGATGACGAGTTGCTCGACATTTGAGCCATCTAGGCTGGACCGATGGATGCCCCTCGCTGGGTTGGTCCAGTAGATTTTGCCCTCTTCGACCGGCTGGCCGTAGCCGCTCTGTGCTCCAAAGATCGACCATGCCGTTGTGAATATGGCGGCAATCACTCTCCGGCTGGCAATTGAGCGTATCATCGGCTAGCTCCTCGCAACAATGTTGGGCGTTTGACAGAAAATTCAGTTCGTCAACTGAGATACTGCTTGGCTTCTTTGCCCACCAGTTCCCGCAGGTCGGGGTCGTCAATGCAGAAGATACGGAAAATTTTGGCTTGGTCTTCGAAATTGTGCAGTAGCGAGTCGCGCAGGCGGGAGACCTCTGGGTCGGCAAAAGTCAGGGGGTCGGTCTTGTCGGCGGGGAGCGTGCGGCCGTAGAAGACCCTGAGATCAACTTCGGGGGTCTTGTTGAAGCTGGGGATGTCGATGAGGATCTCGTGGCCTTGGAACGTGCGGCCAAGCCGCTGGCCGAAGACTTGGCACAGCTCGATTTCCTTGGCGCGGCGCTTGTAGGGATGGCGGAAGAGAAAGTCGAGGCGGTTCATCAGAGGCTGCGTGCGCTCGCTGGGGTGAATGACGGCAGCGACCTTGTAGAGGCGGCGGTGGATCGTGCCTTCGAGGAGTTGGGCGGACGTTTCCAGCCCTAGGCGCTTCTGCTCGCGCTGGAGGCGAGCGATTAGTCCACTCTCGGTGAGGCGGTGGAAATCGGAGAAGTCGAGCCGGTTGTGCGGGTGAAGGAGGATTTCTTGCACCGTGCGCTTGAACATGGCCGACGCCGAACGCACCCCGTGGTGCCAGTACACGTTGCGGTACATTTGGTAGTTGGTAAAGACAAGGGCCTCGACCGCGGAGACGCCCTTGCTGGTGATGGCCAGCCGCTGGCGCTCTGGGTCGAACTTGATGGAGGCGATCAGGCGGTCGCGGTTGACGCTCTCGCCGAAGGGGACGCCGCAGAACATGGAATCGCGCAGGAGGTAGTCGATTTTGTCGGGGTCGAGGGTGCTGCTGAGGATATTGGCTAAGAGTAGATCCTCGGGGGGAACTGCGCGACCGATGTTTTCGTAGTCGATGACGTTGGCTACGCGCGCTGGGTCGATCTGGAACTTATCGGCGATTGTCTGGTAGAGTTCGCCGTTTTGGTCCTCGATGATCTGCCTGGCCCCTTCTTCGTGTCGGATGAAAAAGGGCCTTAGCTCTTCGAGGGTATGCGAGAAGGGGTAGTGGCCGATGTCGTGGAGCAAGGTGGCGGCGATGAAGACGCGCACGTCCTCTTCGCTCAGCGCGAGGGGCGGGTCCGAGTCGAGGAGACGGGCCAAAAACTGCTTGGCCAAGTGATAGACGCCCAGCGAGTGCTCAAAGCGCGAGTGACGCGCGCCTGGGTACACCAGATGCACGTAGCCGAGTTGGGAGATGTTGCGCAGGCGCTGGAAGGCTCGGGTATCGACGAGGGCGAGGACGGGAGCGGGGAAGTGGATATAGCCCCAAACCGGGTCGCGGATGACCTTGCCTTCTTCGGCTAAAAGCGGATGATCCATAGCATTGGCCAATCTAGGAGAGGCGTGTTACTCTGTCAAGAAATATGCGCCGAACTCGTTATGAAAGAGATACTTAGGGCATTTTGTTGCGCGGGCCGTCCATTGACACAAAATCAATTGGCTCCTATCTTCCAAGATTTCGTTTGACTAGGGGAAACACTTGCTAAGGAAATAATTTCTATATCTATGGAACGCACGTTGATGATCGTCAAGCCCGATGCGGTTGCCAAAAACGCCATCGGCCAGATTATTGCCCGCGTCGAGGGCGAGGGATTTGTAGTGCGCGCCCTGCGCATGGTCGAGCTATCCGCCGAGCAGGCGCGGGCCTTCTACGCCGTGCATCGGGAGCGGCCCTTTTACGGCGAGTTGGTAGAATTTATGACCTCCGGGCCAGCGGTGCCGATGGTGCTAGAGCGCGCCGACGCGGTAGCGCATTTGCGCGATTTCATCGGTCCGACCAACAGCACAGAGGCCCCGGCAGGCACGATTCGCGGCGACTTTGGCACGGACGTGCAGTGCAACGCCGTCCATGCCTCGGACTCAGCGGCCAACGCCAAGTCCGAGATCACGTTTTTCTTTGCCGACTGAGCAATCCCATGAGCGCTTTGCTAGTACTTGACGACCTCGCAGAGGGACCCAATGCGCTCTCCTTTGAGCCGCGCGCAGAGGATCTGGAGCTAAAAGACGAATTTTTCGCCTTTCCCTCCAGCGTTGAAACCCGCATTGAGGTGCGGCGCGCGCTCGACAATTTCAGGATTGAGGGGGTCGTCACCTGCCGGATTGCCGGCGAGTGCTATCGCTGTCTAGAGGAAGTACAAGAAGAAGTCGCAGCGCGATTCCGCTTGCTCTTGCAGCGCCGCCTCGCGACCCCCGAAGAGCTGGCGTCGGCCGAAGCAGACGGGTTTATCGAGATCGTCGATCCGGGGACGCGCGAGTTCGACTTATGCGCGCACATTCGCGAGGCCGTGATCTTGGACTTGCCGATGCGCATACCCACCCCGGAGGCCGATGGGCGGTGTCCGCACTGCGGAGTAGACGGGGCCAATGAACCCACCACCGAACAGGAACGAGAAGTGGACCCGCGTTGGGCCGCCCTCGCGCAGATTGATTTTTCCCAACCCAAAGAAAATTCTTGAGAGGAGTTCCCCGTGGCTGCAGTACCTAAGAGGAGAATTTCGCGCACCCGCCGCGACAAGCGGCGCACTCACTGGAAGATCAAGGCGGCGGCGAGGACTACTTGCTCCCACTGCGGACAGCCCGCCTTGCCCCATCGCGTCTGCCCGAGCTGCGGCTTCTATCGAGGCCGTGAATACGTAGAGCCTGAAGTATAGGCTGCTCGGGGCGGATGCTTGCGTGACTGAAGAGGGAAAAAAATTTCGCGCGGCCATTACGGCAACTGCGCACTTTTTGCCCGACAAGGTAGTCACCAACGCCGATATGGAGCGGCTGGTAGATACCTCGGACGGGTGGATCCGCTCGCGCACCGGCATTTCCGAGCGGCGCTTCCTGCCGGAGGACGAACCGACCTCCACCATGGCTACCGCCGTGGCCCAAGAGCTATTGGCGCGCCGTGGAATTGCCGCCGACGACATCGACCTAATCATCGTCGCGACCATTACGCCAGATATGATCTTTCCGGCCACGGCCTGCTTGGTGCAACACGCCATCGGTGCCAGCCGGGTCTGGGCCTACGACCTGTCGGCGGCTTGCTCCGGCTTTGTCTTTGCCGTGGCGACCGGCGCGCAGTTTATCGAAAGCGGCGCGCACCGCCGAGTGATGGTCATCGGGGCCGACAAGATGAGCAGCATCCTCGACTTTGAGGACCGCGCGACGTGCGTGCTCTTTGGCGACGGAGCGGGCGGGGTTTTGCTGGAGCGCGGCGAGGATGGAGCTGGCATGATCGACTTTGAGTTATACGCCGACGGTGCCGCGGTCGAATGCCTGCACATCAAAGGCGGCGGCAGCCTGCATCCTCCCTCGCACGAGACCGTAGATCAGCGCATGCACTACATCCGCCAAGAGGGGCGCACGGTCTTCCGGTTTGCCGTGGAAAAAATGGCCGAAGTGTCGGTCAGCCTGTTGGAGCGCAACGGTCTTACGGGCGAAGACCTCAAGCTCTTCGTGCCACATCAAGCCAACAAGCGCATCATCGACGCCGCGGCCCAGCGCATGGATCTCCCCCCGGAAAAAGTGATGATGAATATCGACCGCTACGCCAATACCACGGCCGCGACGATTCCCATTGCCTTGGCAGAAGCTGCTGATCAAGGTCGGTTGGAGCGCGGCGACTTGGTGCTGATGACCGGCGTCGGCGGCGGCCTCACGTGGGGCAGCACCTTGTTTCGCTGGGGGCCGTGAGATGGGCGGGTGCGCCTTTTTGTTTCCGGGACAGGGTTCGCAGGCGGTGGGTATGGCCCGCGATCTCTACGAGCAGCACGAATCGGTGCGGGCGCGCTTTGCCGAGGCCGACGAAGTGCTGGGTTTTCCGCTCAGTGCGCTTTGCTTTGAGGGGCCGGCCGAGCGACTGGCGCAAACTAACGTCACGCAGCCGGCCGTCTTTGTCCACAGCGTCGCCGCTAACGAGTTGCTCGCGGCTGATGGACTACAGCCTGCGGCCGTGGCCGGACACAGCCTCGGGGAATACTCGGCGCTGGTGGTGGCCGGGGTGTTCTCCTTTGCGGAGGCCCTGACGCTGGTGGGGACGCGTGGCCGATTGATGCTGGAGGCTGGCAGCGAGTGGCCGGGGACGATGGGGGCAGTGATCGGTTTGGACGACGATCACGTCATGGCCTTGTGTCAACAGGTAGCCGATGTGGGGATCGTCGTAGCCGCCAATTTTAACGCTCCGGGCCAAGTCGTGGTGTCGGGTGAGCGGGCCGCGGTGGCACGGGTGAGCGAGTTGGCCACTCAAGCCGGTGCTCGCCGCGTCGTCGAATTGGCCGTCAGCGGGGCTTTTCACTCGCCGCTTATGGCGTCCGCGGCTGTGGAGATGGAGTCGCTGTTAGAGGCAGTGCTCTTTGCGCGGCCGCGCGTGCCGGTGCTGACCAATGTCTCGGCTGAGCCCGTGGAAGATCCAGAAAAACTGCGGCTGCACCTGATCCATCAGATCACGGGTCCGGTTCGCTGGAGTGCGACAGTGCAGCGGCTGGCAGCTATGGGTATTAACCACGCTTTTGAAGTGGGGCCGGGAGCTGTGTTAAGGGGACTGGTGCGCCGCACTGTGCCCAAGCTCGCGGTCACACTGGCGGGTACCGTGGAAGAAATCGCCGCGGCACAAGGAGCGGAATAACATGGGATTCTTGGACGGGAAAGTCGCGTTGGTAACGGGTGGGTCGCGGGGCATTGGCCGGGCTATTGCTCTGCGCTTGGCGGAAGAGGGCGCGGACTTGGCGATTTGCGCCCGCAATGTTGCGGCGGCTGGCGAAGTGGCTGCGGCTATTGAGACCTTGGGCCGTCGCTGCCTCGTGCGCCAAGCCGATGTCGCCGACGCCGAGCAGGCGGCTGAGTTGGTGGCGGCGACGATTGCGGAGTTGGGCAGGTTGGACGTGCTGGTCAACAACGCTGGCGTCACCCGCGACAATTTGCTGATGCGGATGAAGGAAGAGGATTGGGACGAGGTGTTAGCGATCAACCTCAAGGGTGCCTTTAACTGCGTCCGGGCGGCGGTGCGCCCCATGCTCAAGGCCCGCGGCGGACGGATCGTCAACATCACTTCGGTCGTGGGATTGCTGGGCAATGCCGGCCAAGCCAACTACGCCGCGTCCAAGGCCGGGTTGATCGGCCTGACCAAGAGCTTGGCGCGGGAGCTGGCCTCGCGCGGGATTACCGCCAATGCCGTGGCCCCGGGGCTGGTGCCGGAAACGGGCATGACGGACAGCTTGACGGAACAGCAGCAAGAGCAGATGATTGCCACGGTACCGCTGGGCCGGGCGGGGACGCCGGAAGACGTGGCGCACGCCGTGGCGTTCCTAGCGTCGGATCAGGCTGCCTATATCACTGGGCAGGTCTTGTCCGTGGATGGCGGCATGGCCATATAATTTAGGTATTAAAAATTTTGCTCATCGTCTATATTTAGACTCTAATTTAAGACCGCACAGCGGTAAGACTGTTCACTCCTATCCCAAGAGGAACACATCATGGCTTCTATTGAAGAGCGCGTGAGAGATCTGGTCGTCGAACAACTCGGCGTGAGCCAAGATCAAGTAAATCCCCAAGCGTCTTTTATCGACGACTTAGGGGCCGACTCACTCGACACCGTCGAGCTGGTTATGGCCTTTGAGGAGGAATTCGGAATCGACATCCCGGACGAGGACGCCGAGAAGATTATGGTCGTAGCCGACGCGATTAAGTACCTAGAGGAGAATAGCAAGGCGTGAACGGCAATCCAGTGCAGAGGCGTAGAGCGGTCGTCACGGGCTTGGGGGTGTTAGCGCCCAATGGCAACGACCTGCCGACGTTCTGGGACGCGCTCCTAGCCGGCCGCTCTGGGGTCGGGCCGATCACTAGGTTCGACACTTCCCAACACCGGACTACGATCGCCGCCGAGGTAAAGGGTTTCGACCCAGAGGCGATTCTGGACCGCAAGGATGTGCGCCGCAACGACGCCTTCACGCACTACGCGATCTGCGTGGCTCGGGAGGCGGCTAGCCGCGCTCGGCTCGACATGGAAGCGATTGACCCCGAGCGCGTGGGCGTCATCTGGGGTTCGGGGATCGGCGGAATCCAGACTCACGAAGAACAGCACACTATTCTGCTGGAAAAAGGCCCGAGGCGCATCAGTCCGTTCTACGTGCCCATGATGATTTCCGATATGGCCCCGGGCATGATCTCCATGGACTTAGGAGCCAAAGGGCCTAACTACGGCACGGTGTCGGCTTGTTCATCGGCAGCCCACGCCCTCGGCGAGTCAGCGCGCAAGATCCAATACGGGGAAGCCGACGTGATGGTGACCGGCGGCTCAGAAGCAGCCGTTACGCCCATTTCCATGGCCGGCTTTTCCTCGGCCAAGGCCCTATCGACGCGCAACGACGAGCCTGAGCGGGCCAGTCGGCCCTTTGACGCCGAGCGCGATGGCTTCGTGCTTGGCGAAGGAGCCGGAGCCATCATCTTGGAGGAATTGGAGCACGCGCAAAGGCGCGGGGCCGAGATCTACGGCGAGTTCCTCGGGCTGGGTTTTACTGCCGATGCCTATCACCAGACGGCGATGGCGCCAGAGGCCGAGGGCGGGGCGCGGGCCATGCGCATTGCACTGCAGGACGGGGGCTTAGACCCGAGCGACATCGGGTACGTCAATGCCCACGGCACCTCGACGCCCATGGGCGACCAGCAGGAGACCGCGGCAATCAGGACGGTCTTCGCCGGCCACACCAACAGCATGGCCGTAAGTTCGACCAAGTCGATGACTGGGCATCTGTTGGGTGCGGCTGGGGCCATCGAGAGCATCACCTGCATCATGGCGCTCAAAAGCGGGGTCCTGCCGCCGACGATCAACTACGAAAACCCCGACCCCGACTGCGACCTCGACTACGTCCCCAACGAGGCGCGCCGCGTGCAGATCGACTACGCCCTCAACAATTCCTTTGGCTTTGGCGGCCACAACGTGGCGCTGGTGTTTGGTCGCTTCACCGGCTGACGCCCTTCCCCAGCATCCCCCGAGCACTCCCCGTGCAAACGAGGTTTTCAATCGGGTATTAGGCAGATGAGCTGGATTTCAACTTTGTGGAATCGCCGCAAGCCGGCAGGCGACCCAGAAAAGCTTGCCTTGAGTTCGCGGCGCACCCTCGAAAAGCTGTTGGGCTACCACTTTAAGGACAAGGATTTGTTGGTCAAAGCCCTCAAGCATCGATCGTATGTGTACGCAGAGGAGGGCCGCGACCGCATCGAGTCGAACGAGCGGCTCGAATTGCTCGGCGACGCTGTGTTGGAACTGTTGGTCACCGATTACCTCTTTCGCCGCTTTGAGGACAAGGGCGAGGGCGAGTTGACCCAGATGAAGTCGCAGTTAGTCAGCCGCACGGTGCTGGCGCGCCAAGCAGAGCTCCTTGGGGTGGGGGACTTTGTGTTGCTGAGCGCGGACGAGCGCGAGGCCAACGGCGGACAGCGGCCGTCGATCCTCTGCGACGCCTTGGAGTCGTTGATTGGGGCGATCTATATCGACGGTGGCTTGGAGGCCGCCCGCGCCTTTGTCCGGCGCGCGGTGCTGGCGGATTTTCACCAAATAGTCCAACCGGATGCGAACTTCAAGAGCAAGCTACTTGAATACTCGCAGAGCAAGGGCAACGGTCACCCCCGCTACTCGCTTCACTCAGAAGAGGGGCCTGACCACGACAAGATCTTTAGCATCGAAGTGTGCATCACTGGCCAGTGCATGGGCCGGGGCCAAGGGCGGAGCAAAAAGGAGGCCCAACAGATGGCAGCCAAGGACGCCCTCGAGAGTTTGGGCTTGCTCTAATGGGCCTTGCTTGGCGCGTCGTCGATACGGGTGCGAACTGTGGCGCGTATAATATGGGCGTTGATCAAGTTCTCGCCGCTAACGCGGCCCAAGGCCCGGTACTGCGGTTCTACGATTGGGACCCGCCGGCTGTCTCCTGCGGTTGGAACCAGCAGCCCGAGCGCGAAACCAACGTAGAAGCCTGTCGTGCGCTGGGTATTGACGTAGTGCGTCGGCCCACAGGTGGGCGCGCGGTGCTGCACTGGGAGGAATTGACCTACAGCGTCGCCTGCGTCCCAGAGGAATTGGTCGAGGGCGGAGGGATAGAGGCTACCCACCGCAAGATTGGCGCGTGTTTGGCCGAGGGGCTACGGCTTTTCGGGGCCCCTGTCGAGTTGGAAAGGGTTGGTCGTTGCGTTGGCGGCTTGCGGTCGGGTCCTTGTTTTGGTAGCACGGCGCGCTGGGAGCTCAAGTGCCAGCAGCGCAAGCTGGTCGGCAGCGCGCAGCGGCGCTATGGACGTCGCTTGTTGCAACACGGATCGATCTTGCTCGGCCGGGCGCACGAGCGCTTGCCGCAGCTTCTGCGGATTGACGAGGGCGCACGGCAAAGATGGACCCGGCAGGTGCGAGCGCATAGCACGGATTTGCAGTCCTGTATGGGTCGGCCAATCGACCGGGCCGAATTGGTCAATTGCTTGGTCGAGGGCTTTAGGAGTCAACTCGGCGCAAAAATGCGCTGGGGGGCGCTGGCTGCCGACGAGATGCGCCGGTCTGGTGCTTGGGAAAAGGACAGCGCATGATCGCGCAAGATCCCGTGCTAGAGGTTCGCGATTTGCGGACCTACTTCCACACGGAAGAGGGCGTCGCCCGCGCCGTCGATGGGGTGTCGTTTGCGGTGGGGCGGGGCCAGACGCTGGGTCTGGTCGGCGAAAGCGGCTGCGGCAAGAGCGTCAGCGCCTTTTCGATCATGCGCTTGGTGCCCGATCCACCGGGCCGCATTGAGGACGGACAGATCCTGCTCAAAGGGCGCGATTTGCTCGTGCTGGACGAGGAGGAGATGCGCCGCGTGCGCGGCGACGACATCGCGATGATTTTCCAAGAGCCGATGACGAGCCTCAATCCGGTGCTGACCTGCGGGTTTCAGATCGCCGAGGCCGTGGTTTTGCACCAGCAGGTCCCCATGCAGGAAGCGCGCACCCGAGCGGTCGAGATGTTGCGGTTGGTGGGAATTCCAGCGCCCGAGCAGCGAATCGATGAATACCCCCATCAGCTATCGGGTGGGATGCGCCAGCGGGTAATGATCGCCATGGCGCTGTCGTGCAACCCAGACGTGTTGATTGCCGACGAGCCGACCACGGCCCTTGACGTGACGATTCAAGCGCAGATACTCGCGCTGTTGGAGTCGCTGCAAGAATCCCTGCAAATGGCGATTGTGATGATCACCCACGACCTCGGCGTAATCGCCGAGACCGCGGACCAAGTGGCAGTCATGTACGCCGGCCAAATCGTCGAATACGCGGAAACGCAAGCGCTATTTACCCGCCCGCGGCACCCTTATACGCGCGGCTTGCTGCGCTCGATCCCTCGGCTGGACGCCGAGCAGGAGCGATTGGACATCATCCCGGGCGTGGTACCCGATGCCCGCGTCTTCCCACAGGGGTGTCGCTTTGCCCCGCGCTGCCCGCTGGCCGACGATCACTGCCGGGCTGAGGTACCGCCGCTGGAGGAGGTCGAGGCTGGGCACTGGGCAAGCTGTTGGAAGGCGGGGGACGCATGAGCCAAGCTGTGCCCTTGGTCGAGGTCAAGGGTCTGAAAAAATACTTTCCCGTGCGCCAGGGGTTTTGGGGCCGGGTGCAGGCCCACGTTAAAGCTGTTGATGGGGTTGATCTGGCGATTGGGCGCGGCGAGACCTTGGGCGTGGTCGGCGAGAGCGGCTGCGGCAAGACTACGCTGGGAAGGCTCATGCTGCGGCTAATTGAAGCTACGGCTGGGCAGGTGCGCTTTGCTGGGGTTGACTTATTGGAGTTGAGCAAAGAGAACATGCGGCGGCAGCGGCGGGACATGCAGATTATCTTTCAAGATCCGTATGCGTCGCTCAATCCGCGGATGACGGTGGGCGGCATCATTGGCGAGGCCCTGAAGGTCCACGGCCTTGCCGAGCGCGTCGAATTGGCCGAGCGGGTGGGGGAGTTGCTGGAGATGGTCGGGTTGCCGGCGGATTGCGCGCGGCGCTATCCGCACGAGTTTTCCGGCGGCCAGCGCCAGCGCATTGGCATTGCCCGCGCCTTGGCAGTGCGGCCGCAGTTTATCGTCGCCGACGAGCCAGTGTCCGCGCTGGACGTCTCGGTGCAGGCCCAGATTATCAATTTGCTGCAAGATCTCCAGCGCGATTTGGGTCTAACGTATATGTTTATTGCCCACGACTTGAGCGTGGTGCGCCACATTTCGGATCGGGTGGCCGTGATGTACTTGGGGCGCATAGTTGAAGTGGCGGCGCGCGATCAGCTCTATCGCCAGCCGTCCCATCCCTATACGCGCGCGCTGCTGGCGGCCGTGCCCGCGCCCGACCCGCGGACTAAGCGGCAGCGCGTCCTGTTGGAGGGCGACGCGCCCAATCCAGCGGCCGTACCCTCGGGATGCGCCTTTCACCCGCGCTGTTCAGAGCGCGAGGAAATTTGCACTCGCGTCGTGCCGCACCTCGTCGATCTGGGCGGCGGCCATTGCACGGCCTGTCTGCTCCGCTATCCCGCGGAGCTGAAGAACCGGCTAGTTGCTGAAGCCAACGAAAAAAACGCAAGATAGCAGGAGAACTATAGCTTATGATGACTTTGTTGCGCCAAAAGACGGTGCTCGTTTTGTGGTTCGTGATATTCGCCTTTATCGGCTTAATCGTCGTCGAATGGGGAGCCGACTACTCGGGTGCGGGTACCAACGCCGCCGGCGATGCGGTCGGCGTGGTCAATGGCAAGACCATTTCGCTACAGGAGTTCCAAGACGCGTTGCGGCGGATAGCGCGCCAGATGCCGCAGGAGCAGCGCGCCGATCAGGCCCTGCTCGTGCAGCAGGTGTGGGACTACTACGTCCGCGAGATTATTCTAAATCAAGAATACGAGCGCTTGGGATTCGAGGTGACCGATGGGGAGATTGCCTTTTACACGCGGAATAACCCCCCGCAGGCCGTGCGCGAATTCGCGACCTTTCAAACCGACGGCGCATTCGACATGGACAAGTACGCCCAGTTCATCGGCAATCCGGCCAATCTCAGCGACCCCAACAACCAAGCCTTAGTCCTGTGGATCGAGAACACGATTAAGAGGCAATTGCTCGAATACCGGCTACAGCGGATGCTGCGGGGCACTGCGCAGGTGAGTCCCAACGAAGCACACCAGCACTTTGCTGAAGTCAACGAAAAGGTGCGCATCGAATACGCATTTGCCCCTAGCGACGCTGCGGACGACGAGATTGAGGTCTCCGATGAAGATTTGGCCGCCTATTATGAAGAGAACATGGCCGACTACGAGCATCCCGACCAAGTAAAGTTGGAGTACGTGCGCTTTCCCAAGGTGGCCAGTGCCGCGGATTCGCTGAAAATCAAAAAGGAGATTGAGCAAATTCGCCAAGAGATCGAGGCCGGGGCGGATTTTGCCGAGTTGGCTGGAGTGGTCTCGGACGACGAAGGCTCCGCCGCGCGAGGTGGAGACCTCGGTTTTTTTGGTCGCGGCCAGATGGTTACGCCCTTTGAGGAAGCCGCCTTCGCCTTGGCACCCGGCGAGCTTTCCGAGCCGGTGCAGACGCGCTATGGCTGGCATCTGATCAAGGTGGAAGAACGCTTGGAGGAAGAAAGCGGGGAGAGGGTACATGCCCGCCATATTCTGCTCAGATACCAGCCCTCGCGCACGACTGAAGATAGCCTGCGCACCCGGGCCGAAGTGTTCCAAGAGCAGGCCACAGCCGAGGGATTTGCGGCCACGCTGGTGGCCTCCGGCACTGAGGCGACGCCCACGAATTTCCTGCGCAAGAGCCAAGCTGTGCCGGGCATCAGCGCGAACACCACGTGGCTCGTCAACTGGTTTTTTGAGGAGGAGCCTGGGGCCGTCAGCCAAGTCATTGAGGACGACTTGGGATTGTGGGTGGCGCATCTAGTGGCCAAACGCCCTGAGGGCGTAGCGCCCTTGGACGAGCTAAAGGACCGACTTGAGCCGTTGGTGCGCGCGAGCAAAAAGGCCGCCCGCGCCGCAGCCCAACTGGAGGCCGTGCGGCGGGAAGTAGGAGCTGGGGCCACCCTGGCGCAGGCGGCGCAAAACGCCGGGGTGGAGTTCCACGCTCCCGAGGCTTTTGCACGCACCGAATCGGTGGAGGGTCTAGGTCGTGCTAACGCAGTGATCGGCGCGGCCTTCCGCTTGGAAAAGGGCCGGCTCAGCGAAGTGATCGAGGTCGCCGAGGGCAGCAATCGCGGTGCTTACTTGCTGAAGCTGCTGGAGAAGACACCGGTAGATGAGGAGCAATTCGCCGCGCAGCGCGAGCAGGTCGTCGCTCAACTGCAGGCCCAGCGCGAGCAGGAGGCCGTGCAGAACTGGTTCGCGCATTTGTACGACACGGCCGAGATCGAGGACAACAGACATCGCTTTTTCACGTTTTAGATTGGAGAGGAATCATGTCAGCAGCACCGGGGCAAACGCAAATCGGCTTTATCGGCTTGGGGATCATGGGCGCGCCCATGGCCCAGAACCTGCTCAAAGCCGGTTATCAACTCAGGGTCTATAACCGCAGCGACCGGCCGCGCGTTGACGAGGTCGTCGCCGCGGGTGGCGTGCGCGTCGGCTCGCCCAAAGAAGCGGCAACAGGTGCGGATGTCATCATTAGCATTGTCACGGACACGCCCGATATGGAGGCCGTGCTGGTGGGCGAAGATGGCGCGATTCACGGAGCCAAAGAGGGCTCAGTCGTCATCGATATGAGCACGGTGTCGCCCAAAGTCACTCGCGAAGTAGCCGCGGCCTTGCAGGAGCGAGGCGTGGCCATGCTCGACGCACCCGTCAGCGGCGGGGATGTGGGCGCGATCAATGGCACCTTGTCGATTATGGTCGGCGGCGACGAGGCCGTCTTTAACCAGTGTCTGCCGGTCTTTGAGGCGATGGGCACTAACATCAACTTGATTGGTTCCAACGGCGCTGGTCAGACGACTAAGCTCTGCAACCAGATCGCGGTGTCGGTCAACAACATGGCGATGGCCGAGGCCCTGATGTTGGCGGCGACCTCCGACTTGGACGTGCAAAAGGTCATTGACGCGATCAGCGGTGGGGCGGCAGGCTCTTGGCAGTTGAGCAACTTAGGCCCGCGCATTGCCGCGGGCGATTTTGACCCGGGCTTTATGGTCTATTTGCAGCAAAAGGATTTGCGGTTGGTGTTGCAGGCGGCCAATGATGTCAAGCTGGCTCTGCCGGCCGTGAGTATCGCCCACCAGTTTTTCAACATCGTCGA
Organism: Candidatus Latescibacterota bacterium; assembly: GCA_965116675.1. Lineage (GTDB taxonomy): Bacteria > Latescibacterota > UBA2968 > UBA8231 > UBA8231. The sequence goes on along the minus strand of OZ220721.1, from coordinate 1,752,505 downwards.
GCGCGCTGGTTGTGCCGAAGAGGGGACCCAGGCGCTGATCAAGGCCTACGAGGCCCAGGCCGACAGACAAGCGCGGGGCGAGTAGCCCTCCGAGGTTGGCGTCGGTGCAACTCGAACTGAAAAAGGTTGGGGTCCTGCTGCGCGACCAGGATTTGGACTATCCGGTCGCCGAGGTGCGCGACTTGTTTGATCCGCATGGGATCGAGGTGTGCTTTATCGAGGGGGATGAGCACCCGGGCGACTTGGATTTGGTCGTTGCGCTTGGCGGCGACGGTACGGTACTCCGCGCCTTTGCGCGCTTCCCCCAGCGGCCGGTGCTGGCGATCAATTTCGGCACCGTTGGCTTTTTGACCGCTGGGGATCGAACGGATTTGGCGCGCATTGTCCAGCTTTTAGTCGATGGCCAGTACTTCGTCAGCGAACGTTTGGTGCTCTCTTGCCGCCATCCCTGCGGCGAGAGTTTGGTCTTCAACGAGGTGACCTTGCGGGCACACCACAAAATGCTTTCGACGGACGTCTTTGTTGACGACGCCAAAATCCGCACCATTCGCGGCGATGGCGTGGTTGTCGGCACGCCGACGGGCAGCACTGGGCTGTTGTTGTCGATGGGCGCGCCGCTGGTCATGCCGGAAGTGCGCTGCATGTTGCTCGACGGTATCAACGAATACAACTTCACGTCGCGGACCTTGATTTTGCCAGCCGAGAAGCGGGTGCGGCTGCGCGTCAGCTCCGAGACCGTAGACAGCCATGTGGCGCTCATTGCCGATGGCCGCGAGATATGCAGCTTAGCCCCCGAGCAGGAGGTGTACGTCGGTCAAGCGGAGCACACGGCGCGGTTGATATACCTCGACGATAATTACTTTTTTCACAATCTGTCTGAGAAACTTTCTTGGTAGAAGAGATGCTATGCGCGTGGCGATAACCGGCGCGGATCGCCCTTGGGGGGCGTTGCTAGCGGCTGAGTTGGGTGCGGAGTTTGAGGTGGTGGCGATTGGTGCAGAAGAGATGAGTGACCTAGCTGGTTACCGGCAGGTCGATTTGCTGCAGCGCGAGGCATTAGATCCGGTGCTGGCAGGTGTGGAGGCCATTGTCCACGCGGCGGGCGGCGATCCGGCTGGCGACGGCGAAGGGGCCGTGCTCGACATAGCAGCGCGGGGTACCTACGTGGCGCTGACGGCGGCCTGCGCTGTCGGCATTGAGAAAGCGGTGCTGCTGAGCAACCTCGATTTGCTGCGCGACTATCCGGAAGAATATCTGATTGATCCACAGTGGAATGCTTTGCCACGGGCCGAGGCTGGGTCGCTGGCACCGCTTATGGCCGAATTGGTCGGCCGCGAGATTGCCCGCACTGGACAGATCGAGGTGCGCTGTCTGCGCTTCGGCGAATTGGATGCGGAGACCACGGCGGACGACGCTGTGGAAGCGGTGCGCCAAGCTCTGACGGCTGAGCGCGGAGGACACGACTGGTTACTGGCCCACGTAGCGTCGAGCGGACGCTACGCCTAAAGGGGACATTATGGCAACGGTGAACGAAGGCAAGGTGGTGTTGTTTGGGACGGGCGGCCCGGTCGGCGCGTCGGCGATTGACGCGCTCAAAGATCACTACACGTTGCGGGTGACTGATCTTCGACCAATGACGGAGATTGCGGCTGCGCCGCCGCAAAATTCCCGAGCGCCGATCCCGGAGGTGTTGGGGCCGCCGCACGAAAATCGGGTCGTCGATATTACCGACTACGCGCAAGTGTTGGCGGCTTGCGAGGGCATGGACGCGGCGATCAATGTATCCGTCGTCCGACCGCATCCCGTGCTGGCCTTTCAAGTCAACATGGTCGGCGCGTACAACGTGGCCAAAGCCTGCGTGGCCTGCGGGATAAAAAGGTTGATTCACACTGGGCCTTTTCACACCTCCTTAAACCACAATGCCGACTATTGGAACGACTTTCAAGTGGAAGCAGATATCCCGCTGCATCCAGGCGACGATCTCTACGCAGTGAGCAAGTATCTCGGAGGACACATTACGCGCGTGTTTGCCGAGCGCGAAGGCTTGGAAGTACTCACCTTTGTCTATACGCATTTTCGCCCGCGGGAAGTGCTGCCCGAGGAACATGGGCAGGGCGTGCATCCATACGCGACTTCGTGGGAGGATACCGGAGAGGCGTTCTTGTATGGGTTGCGGGCACCCGAGATGCCATCGCCGTACGAGGATTTCTTCATCTGTGCGCGGCTGCCGCACGACAAGTACCGGCCCGACAAGGCCAAGCGGCTCTTGGGGTGGGAGGCCAAGGACCGGTTTGAGGCGTTATATAGCCATCCTAAATCATTTGCGAGATAATCCGCAGATGGACGCAGATGGACGCAGAATAGTTATGACTAGACGATCCACATACCGAATCGTTCAAATCATTCCGCATTGCTATATACGCGGCCTTAATGACTGATCCGATAGATTAGACCGGCCTGATCGTCCGAGACCAGCAGTGAACCATCGGGCATTATAAGAACGTCAACAGGCCGCCCCCAGTTCGATTCTCCCTGTAGCCAGCCTTCCGCAAACGGCTCGTAACTGACCGCCCCATCGGCGGCCAAGCGAACTAGGGTGAGGCGGTAGCCGATCTTGCGAGTGCGATTCCAAGAGCCGTGTTCGGCGATGAAGATCTGATTGCGGTACTCCGCCGGAAACATGTTGCCAGTGTAAAAGCGCATCCCGAGGGCTGCTACGTGCGGACCGAGTTCTTGGACTGGCGCAACGAACTCGCCGCAATCGCGCTGAGCGCCGAAAGCTGGATCGGCGATGTTGGTGCCGTGGCAATAGGGATAGCCGAAGTGCTGCCCATCGGCGGTTACTCGGTTCAGTTCGTCTGGCGGCAGATCGTCGCCCATCCAGTCTCTGCCGTTTTCCGTGAACCACATTTCTCCTGTTTCCGGGTGCCAGTCGAAGCCGACGGAATTGCGCACGCCCCGCGACACGACCTCGAAGTCGCCCGTGGAGGGATCCAACCTGCCGATTGACGCGTACGGATCGGGGGAAGCGCAGATGTTGCACGGTGCGCCGACCGGCACGTATAGCAAACTGTCGGGGCCAAAGCGGATGAACTTCCAACCGTGGGCGCGGTCTGTTGGGAAAGCGTCGTTGACGATCTCCGGTTGCGGCGGGTTGTCGAGGTGCGCTTCGATGTCTCGATAGCGCAGGATACGGCTGATTTCGGCTACGTACAGGTCGCCGTCCTTGAAGGCGACGCCGTTGGGTCTGGTCAGACCGCTGGCGAGGATGATGACGCGCTCTGCCTTGTGGTCTTTGTCTTCGTCGCGCACTGCGTACACGCGACCGCCGGACCGGGTGCCGACGAATAGGGTGCCATCTGGGCTGAGGCTCAGCGAGCGAGCGCCGAGTACCCCTTTGGCGTACACGCGGATGTGGAACCCTTCTGGCAACTCGATCTGCGTCAGGCGCGGATCGTCGGGTGGTGGCGGGTCCACCGGCTTGCCGATCCACCCAGGCAGCAACGGGTGGAACGGATCGATGCTGTACGTTTCGATAAGCTGGGCGTCGGCTAGGTCAATTTGCCCGTCTTGGCTGACATCGCCCAAGGATATATCGCCGTTGTTGGGCAGGGCGATGGAGGAATCTTCGCTGTACAGGACGGCTAGCAGCGCATCGGCCCAATCGACGAGACCGTTGTTATCAAGGTCGCCTAGTAGCCTGCTCGACGCCCCTTGATCTTGGGGAACGCTGTCGAGTGATGCGACTACAATATCGACAGCCTCGGTCCCCACCCGAAGGGCCGGGTCCACGTAGGGAATCAAGCCTTGGCCTGAGACGGTCAAGCCATAGACCTGCGCCAAGTCTGATGGCTCTGTGCCTCCCAGCTCCGTGCTTACCGGTCCCTCAGAGGCGACCCCAACTGCCCCGTCGAGCAGCACCATCGACCGAGTCAAGCGCACCTCATCGCCAATCAGCCGATACAGGTACACCCCTGCTGCGACGCCTCGCCCCGATGTGTCCGTGCCATCCCACGTTGCCGTGTGAAAGCCCGCTGGCTGCTCCGCATCCACTAACGTCGCTAGACGCTGCCCTAGGATGTTGAGTACCTCTAGCCGCACGCGAGTCGAAACTGGCAGTTGATAGGGAATGATTGTGGAAGGGTTGAATGGGTTGGGGTAATTCTGCCCTAGGTAAAATTGTTGCGGCAGCGCAGTCGTACTCAATGCCGCTAGAGGCAGAGCGAAATAGCCGGTTTCATCGGTGATAGCGCGGACCGAGCGGCGAATATCGGTGGCGTCGAACAGCCGCACCTGTGCGTTGGCGATCGGTTGCCCCGCAGCTAGGCGCACCCGCCCCTCGACCAGCGGCTGGGCGCTGGCCCCGACGACCAAGAGCAATCCCATGAGGTATCCGGTTACTGATCTCATAACGCTCGTTTCTTTAAAGAGAATATACAAGTAGCATGGGCAACTTCACAGCAGCGCCGCAGTTGGCTCGGTGAAAAGGTGCGGTTTGCAGGTGCCTACTTCTTCAACCAAAGAGTCCGCCATTGAGCGGCGACGAAGTCTTGACAGGGGACGTAGGGGGCCATACCTTGACTACACAACAGGCTGCTTGGACGAAGAAGCATTGACTCCTAAAAAGTCATGGCCAATCAAACAAGGAGCCTTTTTCATTTTATGGCACTACGGAACAAAAATCGTCCGCTCATGCACCAACGCCGAGTTGGGTTAATACTCCTAAGTTCCCAAGAAAGGAGGAGTTTTGGGAATAAATGAAGGAGAACAATTACAGCCGCTAGATGACGAGGGTCACAAGAAGCTATTCGGTTTAGACATCTATCTGACCCCAGTATTCACAATTTCCAGTATCACTATTGTCGCTTTTATCGCTGGGGCGCTCGTCTTCCAAGAAGCCGCGACGGAAGTTTTCGAAAATACCCGCGAGTGGCTGACTGTAAATCTCGATTGGTTTTTCCTAGTTACCGCTAATCTCCTCCTGCTCTTTTGTCTGTATGTAGCCTTGTCGCCTCTCGGCAAGGTGCGTCTCGGAGGGGCCGATGCAAAACCCGAATACTCCAACGCAACTTGGTTTGCCATGCTCTTTGCCGCTGGCGTAGGTATCGGTCTGCTGTTTTACGGCGCGGCCGAGCCGATCTACTACTTCCAGAGTCCACCGCTTGGCCTTCCCGCCGGAACAGAAGAAGCCGCTGCCGTCGGCATCGCGGCAACCGTTTTTCACTGGGGGTTGCACGCTTGGAGCATTTACGGCGTCGTTGGGCTCGCCCTCGCGTACTTCGCCTATAATCGCGGATTGCCGCTCACCGTTCGCTCGGCGTTCTATCCCGTGTTCGGCGACCGCATCTGGGGCTGGCCTGGCCATCTCATCGATACATTTGCCATCTTCGCCGGTCTGTTCGGACTTGCGACCTCGCTTGGCCTGGGAGTTAAACAGCTAGCCTCTGGTCTAAATTATCTGTTCGATGTTCCCGCCAATAATACTACCATGGTGGTGCTGATTGTGGTGATTACGTCCATCGCGCTGACCTCGGTGCTGACGGGTATTAATGTCGGCATCAAGCGCCTTAGCGAATTCAACATCATTCTCGCGCTTTTGCTGTTGGCGGCGGTTATCGCGCTTGGACCGACGATTTACATTTTCCGCAGTATGTTCGACTCGTTTGGCAGCTATTTCGCCAAAATTGTGCCGCTTAGTAATTGGATTGGGCGCGAGGACACGGATTTCCTGCACGGCTGGACGACCTTTTACTGGGCATGGTGGTTTGCTTGGGCACCTTTTGTCGGCACGTTCATCGCCCGCATTTCCAAGGGCCGCACCGTGCGCGAATTCACGCTCTTTGTCCTCATCCCGCCGGTGGTGTTGTGCTTTCTGTGGTTTGGCACTTTTGGCGGCACGGCCCTTCATCAGCACATCGTTGGAGGCTATACGGGTGTAACCGAGAATGTTGCGGCGTGGAAGCTGGAAATCGCATTGTTCAAGATGTTTGACCAACTGCCGCTGACCAAGTTGCTTTCATTGGTCGCGCTCCTGCTGACTACCGTATTTTTTGTCACTTCGTCGGACTCTGGCTCGTTGATTATCGACACCATTGCAGCCGGTGGCCGAGTAGATGCTCCGGTAGCGCAGCGGGTCTTTTGGTGTACGATTGAGGGGTTGGTCGCTATAGCTCTCTTACTCGGAGGCGGGCTGTATTCGCTACAGGCAGCCTCGCTCGCGACCGGCTTTCCGTTTGCTCTTGTCGTCTTGGGCATGGCCGTCTGCGTCTGGATAGGGCTGCGCCGCGAAATGCGTGCAGCGCACTGAATGCTGACGGAGTAAACGTTACAAAACGAATTCTTAGAAAAAGATATACACCCACTCTTAAATGAAGGAGGCCTACGATGAAATTTTTGCCTAGGCACTTTTTGGTGCTAGTCGCCGCGGTTTTGGTTTGGGCTGCGCCGGCGTGGACGCAAGCGACGGGTACTGTCGTCGTCACCGTAGTCGACGACGATAGCGGCCAGGCGCTGGAGACGGCCTTAGTCTATATCCCGGCCTTGGACCTAGGCGGGATGTCGGATGCACAGGGCCAGTTTACTATAGCCGACGTGCCGGTGGGCGAGCACCAATTGCGCGCCGAATTGATCGGCTACTCGTCGGTGACTGCCACGGTTGCGGTAGAGGCCGGGCAAACCACGACCGTCGAGTTGCGGATAAAACCCTCCGCGCTGCTCCTCAAAGAGTTGACGGTGACCGGCACCGCCTTTAAGGAGTCTCCCATCAACTTGCCCTACGCAGTCACGGTGACTGGCCGGGACAAGATGGCCGAGCAAGGATCGCCGCAGGCGGTTGATTTCTTCAAAAACTTGAGCGCTAGCCACGGAGTGATCGGCGAGCGCAGCAGTTGGTATAATGCCAACCAAGCCGCCACTCTTTCCGAGAGCATTGCCAACGTCAATCTGCGTGGATTGGGAGCCTCGCGGACGCTGGTGTTGATCAACAGCCGCCGCCAGACCTATGTCCCGGCGCGCTTGATCGGCGGGCGCTTCGTCGATGTGAATGCCATTCCCGCCATCGCTGTGGATCGGGTCGAGGTGCTCAAGGAAGGGGCCTCGGCTATCTATGGGTCGGATGCGGTGGCTGGCGTCGCCAACTTTTTGACTCGCGCCGACTTTGAAGGCTTTGAGGTTTCAGGGGCGCACGAGTATATCGCTGGCGCTGGCGATTCCAACATCGGCGCGATCTGGGGTGGGAAGATCGGCGCGGCTCATGCGGTTGTTGCTGGGGAATGGAGGGGGCGTCAGGCGCTACCGGCTTCCGAGAGGGACTACTTGTTGCAGCCGTGGCATGGCGGCGGGCAGCGCCTTGGCTGGTCGAGCTTGGGGAATCCAGGCACTTTCGCCGTTGGCGCGCCGGCCCCGTGGACCGCTGCCATTCACGCCCCGCGTTGCGAGCAGTTTGGCGGCTTCCGGGAGTCTTGGACTTGCCGCTTCCGCTATCAGCAGTACGAGAATCTGATCGAGGACATGAGCCATACTCGCGCTTTTGCCGAGATCAATGGTGAGCTGGACAATGGCACGGAGTATCACTTAGAGGGTCTGGTTGCCCAAGCTGAGATTCCCGAGTGGTACACCACGCCTTCGTATCCTCCTTTCCCTCTGACAGACACGAGCATCATGGAGGTCGCGCCTAACCACCCGGGCCGGGAGGCATTCTGTGCGGACTACGGCGCTGAGGAAGGCGACCTGTACTACAACGAATGCCAAGACGGCGAGAACTGGTATTTTAACGGCCGCCCGTTTGGCAACTCGGGTCCCGGACGCATACTGGGCCGCGACTCCCGGACCTTGCGCCTTGCGGCTTCTGCCAATGGCGACCTAGGTCAAAATACCCATTTTGACCTAGGTCTGTCCTATTCTCGCACCGAGGGCAACTACAACTTACCGGGGGTGTACATCGAGCGGCTGTTCCTCGGCTTCCGCGGGTTTGGCGGACCTGATTGCGGAGTTGGCGTGGAGGCGGATCTTTCCTCCCTTGCTGGGATGCGGCTCGGTCCACTCAACGGCCAAGTGGCGGGTCAGGGCGATTGCCAGTACTACAACCCCTTTGGCAATGCCATAGAATTCGCGGATCAATACGGCGCGGAGTTTGCAAGCCAAGCGAATCCCGATTACCGTGCCAACCTTGCCAACAGCCCTGAGTTGCGGCATTGGCTCAATCAGGAAGTCGATCTACAGAGCACTGCGGATCTGCTGGTCGCTGATGCGACGCTGAGTGGAACTTGGGTTGAGGACGTGGCTAGTTACGCGGCCGGCTACCAGTTCCGCCTGCTCAATGCTAGCGGCGATCCCAACGACGAGGGCGACGTGACCATCAACCCCTGTCCGGTGGTAGGCGATGACGGGTGCTCAGCCGAGGACCGGTTCGGTCCCTATGCGTTTACCAATGTGAATCGGCCGTATGATGAATCGCAGACGGTGCATCGCTTCTTTGCCGAGATTCCCCTGAGCTTGGGTTCGCGCTTTGATACCCAACTCGCCGCCAACTACGAGTTCCACGATGTGGCGAGCAGTTTTGATCCCAAGTTTGGCTGGCGCTATCAGCTAGTGGAATCCCCGACTCAATCCGTGTTTCTGCGCGGCTCGGTGCAGACGACGTTTCGCACACCATCGCTGGACGACGTAAATGAAAATCCACTTTCGACGCTCGAGTGGATCAATGAGACGGGTGCCTATCAAACGGTGGACCGATTCGGCAGTAAAGACCTCAAACCCGAACAGGCTTTTACCTATAATGCGGGCTTCGTCTTAGTTACTGAGGAAGGTTTTGATGCGACGTTTGACTACTGGAGCTACGATTTCAAGGATGTCATCGGGGCCATGCCGCACGGGGCTATTACTGCCTTATATGCCGATGAGGCGAATAAAGAGGCCCTGAAGCAGTTCATTGTCTGCCCGGACGGGATCGGCACTGGCACGTGCGCGGCCTCCGAACTGGAGCGGGTGCAAGTTGATATCGTCAATTGGCCAGGGGTCAAGACCTCGGGAATTGATTTGCATCTGGGCGGGAACACAGACGCCGGAGTTGGAAAAATTGCGCTCAGCTTGGACGCTACGTACACGCTGGAGTACCGGACGAAGGCTCTGACGCTCGGCGACTTGGTGTTGCAAGAGGGGGCAGACGCGGCCGGCTACCTGAACTTTGGCAATCCTATTGCAACCTCGCTGCCGAAGTTGAAGGGCCAAGTGTCGGCGGGCTATTACTGGCAAAACTACCGCCTCGTGAGCTTCCTGAACTACATTTCGTCGTACGAGGACCGGGGATCGATGAACTCCGGTAATGATGCCGTTAAAGAAGTATTCGGTACCATTGACTCGTTCGTCACTTGGGACGTGAGCTTGCTGTGGGAGTTGTCCGAGGGCGTCAACATCGCGCTGTCGGGGATGAACCTGCTCGACACGATGCCGCCGCTGGTGAATATCGAGCAGGCGTACGATGGCTTTACACACGACCCCAAGGGACGGCGGTTGAAGCTAGCTGTGTCCTATAAGTTTGGCGGTTGAAGCCGGGCAACGCAGTTTAACGACACGGGGCCGTCCAAACTGGTATTGGACGGCCCCGTGTCGTATTTGGGAGGGGACAGTGCTTACCCCTTCCTCCTCTACTTTTTGCTCTCTGGCGGATTGAGAAACAGATAGTTAATCGGATCTTCAGTGAATTCCGCATTGTGATCTAGACCGCAATCATCGGGGAAAGCCTTTTCACAACCGGTGTTGAACATCAGCGGTCCGCGATTCCTGTACCAGCGGATACAGTGAACTTGCGCAATCATATGCCGCGGCCGATCCGACCGATTCGGCACGCCTCTATGCCAGAGCCGCATATCCCTGATCAGCACGCTGCCCTTTTTCGCGCACCCGTTCACGGGGGGAGAGACCTTCCTTTGCGCCTCTTCGGTTTCCTCGTCGATTGCGTTTTCTGGGAAGGGGTGCAGGTGCGTGCCCGGCCATAGCTCCACGGCCCCGTTCTCAGCCGTCACGTCATGCGGAGAGATATTCACCGCCACGCTAGCGGTGGGGTGGGGAGGTTGGTGGCCGGGCCATAGATGAGGCCCGTCCCGGTGCAGCGGCTGGGTGCCGCTGCCGGGACAATTGGTGTTGCCGTTGTAGAAGTTGTTGAAGATTCCCTCGCCTAGGAGGGTGGTGTTGACCTGAATCACAAACGGGTTGGCGACGATCTCGGGGAAAACAAAGGGAGCGAACGGAGGAGGTCCCTGTTGCAAGTGACCTTTGAGCTGTCCGGCACCGCCCCATTGTTTCCGATCGATCAGAATCTTGGAATCCCGATCCATCTTCTTCCGGAGCACATCGAGCGGCTCATGGGGGACCGCGTTTTCGATGACGACATATCCGTCCCGCCTGATCGCCTCCACCGCCTGTTTGAGCCGTCTATGACTCATGCGCTGAGATTCCCTTTCCTTCTTGGTAAGAGAGATTATCATCGTTTTCTTCCTTTCAGTTGCCTCTCGGGAATCCTTGAGACAGGAAATGCGTAGGCAGGAAAAACGAGATTTTGGCTAATTTTAGAAAGGGGCCTAGGCGAGTCCGACGCCGTTTTGCATAGATTGTTGACAGCGCCCGTCTGACGGTCTATACTGCACGCCGATAATACACATCGCATTACATCATTGAGAAGCCCATGATTATATCCCGAATAATCGTCCATCAGCCCGCCGGTCTGTTGCGCATCCTGACCGACGCGGGCTTGGAAGGTCAATGTAGCGGAATCGCGCCCACGATCGCCGGTACCGATGTGGCCGAGGCGGCCTCCATCCTCATCGATGCGAATCCCATTGATCGCGAACGGCTATGGCTGGCGTTCAATGAGGCGGACGGGGGGGGGGCTACTGCACTGCGCGCCTGTATCGACGTCGCATTGTGGGACCTCACCGCTAGGGCCGCTGGTCAGCCGGTTCATCGGCATGTCAATGGATTTCGCAACCGCATTCCGGTTTGCAGGAGGGGGTCGGAACAGGAGTCGGCGGAAGGAATTGTCGAGGAAGCGCAGGAAGCGCAGCGTGCGGGTTTCCGGGCGTACAAATTCGACGCTCTTTTGGACGAAGAATCGCTCACCGACCTGATAAGCGATGTGCGCGGGGCCGTAGGAGCGGATTTTTGTCTGTTGCTCGACGGCCGAGCGCGGTGGGTCCTTGACCAAGCGATACGGATCGGCCGGGCGCTCGACGTGGCGGACTTTTTCTGTTTTGACCGGCCGCGGCCTGACAACGATATGTCCGGCGGTAGGCAGCTAGCCGCCGCGATTGATACCCCGACGAGTACGGGCGTGTCCAGCCCTATGGAAGCGGCCCAAGTTATGGCGACTCAGGCGGCTGATCACGTTCGCACTGGGGTAGCGCGGGCCGGCGGCATGACGGATGTGCTCAAAGCCGCCCGCTGCGCCGAAGCCTTCGGGGCCTATTGCCATCTGGACGGTTTGGGGATCTGCGACGGTTTCGCCCATCTGCATCTGGTGGGCGCGATTCGGAATACGCCCTTTTTGGAGATGAGTGAAAACGGAGCGTCTTCGCCGTTCGTCGAGAATCCGCTGCAGATATGCGATGGGTACATCGAGATTCCCGCTGCGCCGGGACTGGGCATGGAGATCGATATGGGTGCAGTCAACGAGCACACCGAGGAAGTGATTGATAGCTGAGGCTCTATGCAGATTCGAGATGTGAAATGTTACCTATTGCAGGGTGAACCCGCGACGCGGCAGGAGAGTTGCGGGGCCAGAGGAAGCATCGGTCCCGTGCCGCCGGGGATTTCTGGGTTGCTTACCCACGACCAGGGGTTCGGTGCGGTCGATCCCGAGGGATTTACGTTTACCGGGGAAGAACCCGAGCCGACGTATCGCCTGATGATCCGACTCGTGACGGATGGTGAACTGGATGCGTACGCCAATTACGCCACGGGTTACAATCCCCGGGAACTGGAATGGGAGGCCAAGGCGTTTCTGGCCCGGTATGCCCACATGCTCATCGGCGTGGATGCCTTTGACCGGGAATACATCTGGCAGCGGTTCTGGATGGCCCAGCGGTTTATGTACACGGGTAGGGGGCTGCTCGACACCATCGACCGGATGTTGTGGGATTTGGCGAGTCGAAGTGCCCGCCTGCCGATTTACAAGCTGCTCGGAGCCTGCCGCGAAAGTGTTCCTGCGTACTGCAACGTCGGCGGGCGGACCATTGACGACTTAGTGGCCCATGCGGTGAAGCGCGTGGAAGAAGAGGGGTTTATCGGCTGCAAGGATCACTCGTATCGGGGGGTGAAAGGCAACGAGGAGATGGCCAGGAAGCTGCGGGAGACGCTGGGCGACGATATCCTGCTCTTTCACGATGCCGTCGAGTCGTACACGGTCGAGGAGGCTATAAAAATCGGCCGCATCCTGGAGAAGTATAATTACAGGTGGATCGAAGAGCCGCTGCAGGACTACGATATCATGGGGCTGAAGAAGCTGTGCGCCGCCCTCGATCTTCCGGTTTTGACCCTCGAGTGGATCGGAGCCATCGGCGGCCAGCCCTACAATACGGCACCGTACTTGGCGCTACAGGCCGCGGATATCGTCCGGCAGCGGGGTATTGGCATCACGGGTCAGGTCAAACAGGCTCAACTGGCCGAGAGCTTCGGCGTCGAAGTACACGGCGGCGATCCCCAGGTTATTCTGTCCATCGGCAACGACCCTGTCTTTGAGGCCATGGGCGTGCAGTCGCGTCCTCCCGAGGAGGAATTGGACTGCCGGGGTACGGTCGTCGTAGAGGATGGTGCCATGTCGATAGCTTGGAGTGACCGTCCTGCAGTGGAGCCGGACTGGGACGAGATGGCTCGGAGCGCCGTTATGGTCATTTGACCGCGGAACGGTCTCTATAGTAGCGCCTCGGCTAGCTCGGTAAAATTTCCCACCTCCACATCGGGTCGATACGGCGTTTCTTCGTAGGGCAGGGCGTTGCGATTGACGAAGGCCCCTCTCATGCCGCAGGCTCGCGCTCCCAGCACGTCGAATGAATTAGCCGAAACCATCATGCACTGTCCCACTTCTAGGTGCAGCAAGGCCGCGGCTCGGCGATACACCCCAGGGTGCGGCTTGAAGGCACCTACTTCTTCGACCGAGATAATGCGGTCGAAATTCCAGCCAATGCGATTGGTCGCCAGATGGTTCAAAAAGTCCGCCTCGCCGTTGGACAGGGCGACTAGGCGATAGCGCCCCTGCAACTTTTCGAGGGCTGCCCTCACGTCGGCGAAGGGGTTGAGGTGCTGCCAAGCTGCAATGAGCCGGGGGATATCCCCTTCGTCTGTGTCTATTCCCTCTAACGCCAAGACGTAAATCAAGGCCCGCCGCACCGTCTCCAAATAGCCGCTGTGGCCCAGTAGGAGGATATTGTCCTGATATTGCTCTAGGCGCTGGCGCGCCCGCCATTGGTTCCACAGGTGCTCGGGCGGGACTGAAGACCCTTTATCGCGCAGGTAGGACGCGATGGCCGGGGTCAGGTTGCTGCCTAAGTCGAGGACGGTGCCGAACAGGTCGAAGGTGAGGGCTTGTACTGCGGGAAATTTGGCCATATTATTTGCCTCGCTGTGTTTGTTGCGCATTAAGCGATTGTGTAATTTAGTCTATCCGCGAGCGGTAGAACAAGCATTTACTAAAATGACCAGTATGCAATGTGTGGTATTGTTGGGCTGTACGTAAAAAAACACAACTTGGCCGACCAACTCGGCGCGCTGTTCGCCGAGATGCTGATCTGCATGAGCGACCGCGGCCCCGATAGCGCGGGGTTGGCGCTCTATGGCAATGAGCCGCCGGAAGGCTTTATAAAAGTCACTTTGCGGCACGCGGCTGACGACTACGACTGGCCGGGGCTGGCCGACCAACTCGGGGCGCGCTTTGATTGCGAGGCGAGTTTGCGCGTCAACGCCAACTACGCGGTCATCGCGGTGCGCGCCGACGCCGATTCGCTGAGACAGGCGCTAGCTGGCTCAGACCCTAACCTGACGGTGATGAGCATCGGCCGCAGCATTGAGATCCTCAAAGAAATCGGCGCGCCCGCTGAAATCGTCGATCGCTTCGGCGTGCGCAAGATGCACGGCACGCACATCATTGGTCACACGCGCATGGCCACCGAGAGCGCGGTGACCACCGACGGCTCTCATCCCTTTTCCACGGGCATGGACCTTTGTCTAGTACACAACGGGTCGCTGAGCAATCACAACCGGCTGCGTACGCGCTTGGAGCGCAACGGGATCGAAATCCGCACGGAAAACGACTCGGAGGTGGCCGCTGGCTATTTGATGTGGCGGATGCAGCAGGGGGATACCTTGCAAGCGGCCCTGCAAATGGCGCTCGACGATCTCGACGGTTTCTATACTTTTGCCATTGGCACGGTCGATGGCTTCGCAGTCTTGCGCGACCCGATCGCCTGCAAGCCGGCGGTGTTGGCCGAGACGGATGAGTACGTGGCGATAGCCAGCGAGTTCCAGGCGCTATCGAGCTTGCCGGGGATTGACGATGCGGAGGTGTGGGAGCCCAAGCCGGCGCGGGTGTACACTTGGGGGGGAGCTAATTGATGGGTGTGGAGGTTTTCGACTTGGCGACCGGAGAGTTGCGCCAGCTCAACCAGCGCCTGCACGACCTGACTGAGGAGACGGCCAAGACGCCGTGGCGGATTTTACATCCTCGGGGTGCGCACGCAGTGGCCGCCGGAGTCGATGTGCCGGTGGAAATCGATATCGAAGGCCACGTTGGCTACTATTGCGCTGGCATGAATCAGCGCGCTCACATCACCGTTCACGGGATGGTCGGGGTCGGGGTGGCCGAGAATATGATGTCGGGGGTGGTGAGAGTGAAGGGCCACGCCAGCCAGTGCGCTGGGGCCACCGGGCACGGCGGTCTGCTGGTCATTGAGGGCGACGCGTCGAGCCGTTGCGGGATTTCGATGAAGGGGATCGATATTGTGGCCGGCGGTTCGGTCGGCCACAGCAGTTGCTTTATGGCTCAAGCCGGCAACTTAGTCGTCTGCGGCGATGCGGACGAGGCATTGGGCGACTCGCTGTACGAGGCGCGGATTTTCGTGCGCGGCCGGGTCGCGGGCTTGGGGGCTGACTGCATTGAAAAGCCCATGCGCGACGAGCATTTGAGCGCGTTGGCCGAGCTGCTGGCGCGAGCGGGTTTGCCCGATGTGCGCCCCGAAGAGTTCCGCCGCTACGGGTCGGCGCGCCAGCTTTACAACTTCAAGGTAGATAACGCATCTCAGTACTAGACGCTCTATGACGGAACCAAACCACAGCCCAGAGGGTCTGCGCGAATCGGCGACCTTTGGCCGCGACGTGATCTACGAGATTCAGCGCGCTGCGCAGACCGGGATCTACGATATCCGCGGCTGGGGGGCCAAGCGCCGGGTGCCCCATTTTGACGACTTGGTCTTTTTGGGCGCGAGCATGTCGCGCTATCCGCTGGAAGGATACCGAGAGCGCTGCGACACTGATGTGGTGCTGGGCACGCGCTACGCCAAAAACCCGATCCACCTCGACATCCCCGTTACTATCGCGGGAATGAGCTTTGGCTCGCTGTCGGCGCAGGCCAAAGAAGCGCTCGGTCGCGGTGCCAGCGAAGTGGGTACGAGTACCACGACCGGCGATGGTGGAATGACGACGGAGGAGCGCGAACAGTCGCGGATTTTGGTGTACCAGCTTTTGCCCTCGCGCTACGGCATGAATCCCGACGACCTGCGGAAGGCCGATGCCATTGAGGTGGTGCTCGGCCAGGGGGCCAAGCCCGGCGGCGGTGGAATGCTGTTGGGCCAGAAGATCAGCGACCGCGTCGCCCAGATGCGGACTTTGCCCAAGGACATCGACCAGCGCTCGGCCTGCCGCCATCCCGATTGGACCGGCCCGGACGATTTGGCGATCAAAATAGTCGAACTGCGCGAGATTACCGATTGGCAGGTGCCGATCTACGTCAAGATCGGCGCGACGCGGACCTACTACGACACGCTTCTAGCGATCAAGGCCGGGGCCGACGTGGTGGTGCTCGATGGGATGCAGGGCGGCACGGGGGCGACTCAGGAGGTGTTCATTGAGCACGTGGGGATACCGACCTTGCCAGCCGTGCGCCAAGCGGTGGAAGCGCTCGACGAGTTGGACATGCATCGCAAGGTACAACTCGTTGTGTCTGGCGGCATCCGCAGCGGCGCGGATGTGGCTAAGGCCCTGGCAATGGGGGCGGATGCCTGTTCGATTGGCACGGCCGCGCTGATTGCATTGGGCGACAACAGCCCGCATTTGGATCCCGAATACCGCAAGATTGGCTCGGCGGCCGGCTTTTACGACGACTTGCAGGACGGACAAGACCCGGCTGGCATCTCGACCCAAACCGATACCTTGGCCGAGCGCCTCGACCCGGTGGCTGGAGGCCGCCAGCTTGCCAACTATCTGCGAGTAATGACCATGGAGTGCCAGACCATTGCCCGCGCCTGCGGCAAATCGCACGTTCACAATCTGGAGCCAGAGGACTTGGCGGCGCTGACCATTGAGGCGGCGGCCATGGCCAAGATCCCTTTGGCCGGGACGGATTGGATTCCTGGAAACACGCCAACTAAAGGAGCTTGCTGTGACTGAACGCACTGAGATCAAAGAACGCCTCGATCAAGAGGGCATTGAATTCCTACTCGTCCAATTCGTCGATATGACCGGCGCGCCCAAAGTGAAGATGGTGCCGGTGACGGCGCTCGACGACGCGCTTGACGAAGGCGCGGGTTTTGCCGGCGCGTCTATTTGGGGTTTGGGGCAGGGGCCGCACTCGCACGATATGCTGGCGCGGATCGACCTCGATTCGTACGCCAAGCTGTCTTGGCAGCCGAACACCGTGCGCTTTGCCAGCGACCTGTTCGTCGACGGGGAATCCTATCCCTATTGCTCGCGCACCAACCTCCAGCGGGTGCTCGCCGACGCCCGGCAACAGGGCTATGTCTTCAATGTGGGCATGGAGCCGGAGCACTTCCTCCTCGAGCGCGATGAAGATGGCTCGATCCGGCCTTGGGACCCGGACGGGGTGGACTCGCTGGCCAAGCCCTGCTATGACTTCCGCTCCATGTCGCCGGCGATGGCGTACTTGCAGGAGTTGACACTGTCGCTCAACAGCTTGGGTTGGGGCGTGTACCAGTGCGACCACGAGGACGCCAACGGGCAGTTCGAGGTCAACTTTGACTATGCCGACGCGCTGACGACTTCGGATCGCATCATTTTCTTCAAGATGGCTACCTCGCAGATCGCCAAGAAGTACGGTGCCATCGCCTCGCACATGCCCAAGCCGTTTGCCGACCGCACTGGCAGCGGCTTGCACGCGCACTATCATTTGGCCGACGCCGAGTCGGGCGAGAATCTCTTCTTGGACGAGGGAGACGAGCGGGGCTTGGGTTGCTCAGAGCTGGCCTATCACTTCCTCGGCGGCATTTTGCACCACGCACGCGCCCTGTGCGCGGTCTCCAGCCCGACGGTGAACTGCTACAAGCGCCTCCAGCTCGGCGCTGGAATCTATTCGAGCCGTTCGGGTTTTACTTGGACGCCGGCGTTTATCACCTACGGCGACAACAACCGCACGCAGATGATCCGCACCGCGGGCGAGGGGCATTTTGAAGACCGCACGATCAGCGCCGCGGCCAATCCCTATCTGGCTCTGGCTGCCTATCTGGTCGCCGGGCTTGACGGCATTGAGCGCGGCCTAGAGCCGGGCGAGCCTAATCTGGGCAATATGTACGAGCGCTCCCTAGACGAGATCCAAGCGGAGGGGATACAGGTTTTGCCGCAGTCGCTGGCCGAGGCGCTTGATGCGCTGGGCGAGGACGAAGTGGTGCAAAGCGCGCTGGGACCCATCGCCGACGAGTTTCTCAAGATAAAAGCCGACGAGTGGGCCGAGTACGACGGCCAAGTCAGCCGCTGGGAGATCGACCGGTATTTGACCTCCTGCTGAGGCCATGCCCTACCGGTTGCTCAAATACGGGCTCAAGAAGGATTACTCCGAGCCGCGCATGTTCCGCTCACCCGAGCGGTTGCGCGACAGCTATGAAGTGGTGATCATCGGCGGCGGGGGCCACGGGCTGGCCGCGGCGCACTATCTCGCCCACGAGCACGGGATCAGTGACATAGCCGTCCTAGAGCAGCGCTACATCGGCCACGGCGGCACCGGCCGCAACACAGCCATCATCCGCTCGAATTACCTGACGGAAGAGGGCGCGCGCTTTTACCAGTTCAGCGTGGATCTGTACCGCGATTTGTCGCGGAAACTCGACTACAATCTGTTCTACTCCGAGCGCGGCCACTTTACCTTGGCGCACACGCCGGCCGCGCTGCGCACCCAGCGCTGGCGAGCCGAGGTCAACAAGCACCTCGGCATCAATTCCGAAGTCGTCGGCCCGGAGTTCATCAAGAAGACCATCCCCGATATCGACCTGAACTGCGGCGGGCACCAGCCGCCTATAGTCGGCGCACTCTACCATCCGCCGGGGGCCATCGCCCGCCACGATGCAGTGGCGTGGGCGTATGCGCGCGGAGCCGACAGCAAAGGCGTGGAAATACACCAGCAGACCAGTGTCACCGACATTGAAGTCGCGGATGGCCGGGTCGCGGGCGTCCACACGGACCGCGGTTTTATACAGACGCACAAGGTGCTCAGCGCGGTGGCGGGCTGGACGCCGCAGATACAGCGGATGGTCGGCCTGCGCTCGCCGCTGGTAGTGCATCCGCTGCAGGCGTTTGTCACCGAGCCGTTCAAGCCGTGGCTCGACGCGATTGTCGTATCGGCCAGCCTGCACACGTACGTTAGCCAATCTTCGCGCGGCGAGTTGGTCGCTGGTGCGTCTTTGGATCCCTACGAGCTGACGTCCATGCGCTCGACGCTCGATTTTGCCGAGGGGTTGGCCGGCCACATGCTCGACCTCTTTCCCTGCTTGAGCGACGTCAAGGTGCTGCGCCAGTGGGCTGGGTTATGCGACATGACCCCGGACTTTTCGCCGATCATGGGTACGACGCCGATTGCGGGCTTTTACATTGACGCGGGTTGGGGCACCTGGGGTTTTAAGGCCTCGCCGGTCTGCGGCTACACCATGGCTCACACCATCGCCCACGACGAGGATCATCCGCTGATCCGCGCTTTTAATCTGTCGCGCTTTGGTGCGTTTGAGTTGGTCGGCGAGAAGGGAGCGGCGTCCGTTGGCCACTGATCGTAAATTACGAATTAGGAATTACGAATTACGAGTTCTCAACTTTCAATTCCTAATTCTTAATTCCTAATTCTTAATTCCTAATGAAAATCCTCACCTGCCCAATTAACGGCCCGCGCCCGCTTTCGGAATTCGTCTTCGGCGGCGAGGTGTGCTCCATGCCTAATCCTAAGACAGCGGATGACGCTGCGTGGGCCGACTACGTGTTCAACCGCAGCGGCGAGCCGGGTATCCAGCGCGAGTGGTGGTACCACAGTGCCAGCAGCACTTGGTTTATCGCCGAGCGCGACACGGTTAGCGACGAGATCGTCCGCACCTATTTGTGGGGCGAGGAGGACACAGCGTGAAACGCCGTCTGTCTGCACAGCCCGGAGAGTGGATTGACCGGACGCAGCCCTTTGAATTCCGCTTTGAAGGGGAAGCGTTCAGCGGCTTTGCCGGCGATGTGATTGCCAGTGCGCTGTTGGCCAATGGCGTGCAGACGATGGGGCGCAGTTTTAAGTACCACCGGCCGCGCGGGGCGTACAGCTTGGCCGGGCACGACGCCAACGCGCTGTTTACAGACGGCGAGCGCACGCATCTGCGCGGCGATAGCGAGCTGTTGGCTGCGGGCATGGATCTGCGGGCGGTCAACACCATCGGTGGGCTGAAAGGCGATCTACTCAAGTGGCTGGAGATTTTGGGTCGCTTCATGCCGGTGGGTTTTTACTACAAGACATTTCACCGCCCCCGGTGGCTTTTTCCCTTTCACGAGCGGATCATTCGCCAGATAGCGGGCTTGGGTCAGATCAACCGCGACCAAGCGGCCACGGCTAGCCCCAAGGAATACGCTTGGAGCGACGTGCTGGTTGTGGGTGGCGGTGCGGCTGGGTTGGAGGCGGCTAAGGCTGCGGGAGAAGCTGGTGCCCGCGTTTTGCTGGTCGAGGAACAAGCGCGTTTGGGAGGGAGTTGGGCGTGGCAGCACGGTGGGAACTGCGGCGAGTTGGTCGAGGTGCTCGCTGGTCTGCCGAATGTCGAGGTACGCTGTGGGACGGTGGCCAGCGGCCACTACGCCGACGGATGGGTAGCCCTGTTCGACGCGGTGCGGATGACTAAGGTGCGCGCTGCGGCCGTCGTCTATGCCAACGGCGTGATCGAGCAGCCGGCTGTCTTTGGGCACAACGACCTGCCGGGCGTGCTGCTTGGGTCGGCGGCCCAGCGGTTGGTGAAGTTGTACGCGGTTAAACCTTGCGACCGCATGGTGGTGCTAGCGGCCAATAGCGATGCGTATGGAGTGGCGCTGGACATGATTGACGCGGGGGTCGAGGTGGCGGCTATTGCCGATTTGCGCCCTGATGCGGCACCGTCGGCCCTAGCGGAAAGAGTCGCTGCCGCCGGGGTGCCGATCCACAGTGGTCATGCGATCTATGCGGCCATGCCGAATAGGCAGAAGAATGGCCTGCGCGGCGCAGTGGTGGCACCGCTAGCCGCAGATGGCACCATAGATGCCCAGCGCAGCAAAGAGGTCGCCTGCGACGGTATTGCCGCGTCGGTCGGCTGGGTGCCCAACGCCGCGCTGCCCAGCCAAGCGGGGGTGCAATTCGCGTACGACGAGGCGCTGGAGCAACTCATACCAGGGTTGTGTCCAGACGGGGTCTTTGTCGCTGGGCGCGTTCGCGGGGTGTACGACTTGGACGCGCAGCGGGAAGACGGGCGGGTCGCCGGGCTTAGGGCCGCGCACTACGCTGGTCACGGGGACGGCGAAGTGCCCGCGCCCCCTTCGCTTGGGCGAGAAGCCCTCAGCCATAGCTATCCGATTTTTGTCCATCCGAGCAAAAAGAATTTCGTGGATTTCGACGAGGATTTGCATTTGACGGATTTTGCCAATGCCCACCAAGAAGGTTACGACAGCGTCGAACTGCTCAAGCGCTACAGCACTGTGGGAATGGGGCCGAGCCAGGGCAAGCTGTCCAACATGAACGCGATGCGGATCTTGGCCAAACTCAACGGCGACACCATTGCCGCGACTGGCTCGACGACCGCCCGTCCCTTCTACCAGCCGGTGCCACTGGGGCATTTGGCGGGTCGGCGCTTCCACCCGATGCGCCGGACGGCGATCCACGATTGGCATTGTGAGCACGGCGCGGTCTTTGCCCACGCTGGCGACTGGTATCGGCCCGAATACTATGCCAGCGGCGATGCTAGCCGCGACGAGTGTATTGTGCAGGAGGCGCAGCAGGTGCGGGCTGGGCTGGGAATTATTGACGTGAGCACGCTGGGCAAGTTGCAGGTCTGCGGCCCGGACGCTGCCGAGCTACTCGAACGTCTCTATACGGGCCGCTTCAAGAAGCAGGTGGTTGGCCGCTGCCGCTACGGTGTGGCGCTCGACGAAAGCGGGGTTGTGATTGAGGACGGGGTGATAGCGCGGCTGGGCGAGGACCGCTTCTACGCGACTACGACTAGCAGCGGCGCGGCGGCCTTTTACCGCGAGATGCTGCGCTGGGCCGCGATCTGGGGCTTGGACGTGACCTTGAGCAATATCACGGGCCAACTGGCGGCGTTCAACTTAGCTGGTCCAGAAAGCCGCGACGCGCTGGCGGCGTTGACGGACATCGACTTGCGGTCGGGGCCTTTTTCCTATTTACGGGTGCGTGATGGCGAAGTGGCCGGGGTGCGGGCAATAGTGATGCGGGTGGGTTTTGTCGGCGAATTGGGATACGAGATCCACGTGCCGGCTTGGGAAGGGGATCACGTGTGGCGCGCGCTGGTGGAGGCCGGTGCGCGGCCCTTTGGGGTGGAGGCGCAGCGCCTGTTGCGCTTGGAAAAAGGGCACCTGATCGTCGGCCACGACACGGACGCGCTGACCTATCCCCAAGAGGCGGGGTTAGCTTGGGCCATTGGCAAGAACAAGCGCTTCTTCGTCGGCCAGCGCAGCTTGCGAATCTACGCTGCACGTCCAGTTCGGCGCACGCTCGTCGGCGTGCGGTGGCCCGCTGATTTTGTCGGCAAGCTGCCCGAGGAGTGCAACTTGATCATGCGGGAGGGATGGATCGCCGGCCGCGTGACCAGCATTGCCCCGGTCTCGACGCTGGGTTATCCGCTGGGCTTGGCCTTTGTCGAAGCGGACATGGCCGCGCCCGGCACGCAGGTGGAAGTGCGCTTGGACGACGGCTCGACGAGCACGGCGGAAGTGACCGCGCTGCCTTTTTACGATCCCGAGGACGAGCGGCAGAAGCTGTGAGAGGCAAGCGCGTTCAAAAAAGTAAAGGCCCTGTCGTCAGTTAGGAACTGACGTTACGCACAGCGCCCTGGGTATGGGATGCTTCGCTTCGCTCAGCATGACTGGCTCAGAAATCCGCCTCCTTGTCATGCTGAGCGAAGCGAAGTCGAAGCATCTGTTACCTAAGATGCCCATGTGTGACATCAGTCAGTACAACTAGTTCTCTCAAAATGCCTTCTTCGCACTCAGGCTCCAGTGCCCCTCTTGGCGATCCAGTCTGCGGGTGTATTCTACATTGAGATAATCGAGCAGGGTCAGCGATAGGCCGAGCTCGTGGTGGAAGAGTGTAGATGGGGTCTCGTCAAGGTCCCAAACTCGGCCCGCAGCCCCGTGCAGTGCCCAGCCCAATCCCCAGCGCTGGGCGCGCCACCCCAGCCCCAATCGCTCGAAGAGGCCGGTGCGCCAGCGCTGTTCCCAGAAAAATCCCGCGTAGTGCCGGCCTGTGTACGGGCGGTTGCGCAGGGTTTTAAATGCGCCAAAGGGGGCGACGAGCACCAGACCAGCATCTAAGGTCCCGTGGCGCTGAATCGGCACCTGACCAAGACCCGCACCGGCCTGGAGCCGATAGTTGGACTCGGCCGGCCAGAGCCTGCCCTGCGCTGGCTCGACGTGCCAATCGAGCTGGGCATCTAGGCGGGCAAAACGGGCAAAGCTCCCCATCCATTCGTCGCTGTACTCGGCCGCGAGCCGGGTGCGATGCCACGTCTTGGGGTCGAGTCCCCCTAGGTCGAGCACCAGTTCCAGCGACGTCATGCGCCCGGCGCGGATCGGGGGATTATCCCTGTAGGTCAGGTCCCGACCGGCGCAGAGGTGTTTATAGACGTAACTGTCTTTGGACTGCGTGCGGCAGAAGCTGAAGTCTGTCTCCTTGCGCAAGCTGCTATGCCGCTCCCGATTGAACGCCAGTGTCAGGACGCTGTGCTGCGCCAAGCGATAGCCCGCCTCGGCGCGCCAGCGGGTCCGCCAGTAGAAGTCGAAGTAGTCGTCGAGACTGAGCAGAAAGGGATAGCTGTTGTCGGCGAGTGTATAGAGCGACGAAGGATAGCGTGGAACGGTGCCGCGCTGGTAGTACAGGCCCGTGAAGCTGCGGCCATCCGCACCCCAGATCCGCTTTGACCCCACGCCCGCAAAGAAGCGCCCGTGTCCGGTGTTGTAGCCCCCCTTGAGGTAGATTCCCGTGCGCTGGCCGAGCAGGTTGGTGCCGCGCCAGCGCGCGCCGAAATGCAGCGCATCGACGCGGTTGGTCCACAACTCTGGCGTGAGCTTGCCCCTGGCCGCTGCCGGGATTTCTACTACGTGCTGGCCGAAGAACGTCAGGCTCGTGTCGAGATGCACCCCGGTCACCCCGGCGACGACATCGCGCAAGAGCGCGTCGTTGACCAAGGTTTTTTGCGCCAGCGGATCTTCCCCGATCACAGCGGGGACCTCTTCGCCCACTCGCTGTTCGTGGAGCCGGTAGAGTGCGGCGACCGCTTGCTCGGCCAGTGGCTTGAACCCTTGTTGCAAGTCCGCAAAAGCCTGCGCTTCGCGGCGGGTCAAAGGCCGCTCCGCCCGCCGTTTGTCTAGAAACTTGTCCCAAGTCGGCGAGTGCGGTTCGACCAAGAGGGTTTGTCTTACGTTGAACGCATAATCGATCGACGGCGCGTCGAACTCATAGCCCCTAAACCAGGTCCAACCGAGCAACCGCGCCTGCGGCGTGGGCGCGCCGCGGAGGCGACGGATGCGTTCGCCGCCGGTTGTGGTGCCCAACCGCCCTTCGATCTCGTATTCGGCCTCCACCGGCAACCAAGCTCCATGCGCAAAGCGGGCAAAGTGCTGCTTGAGCCGGTAGCCAAGCCCGTTCTCCGTTGCGAAACCGGCCGGATGCAGCCGGCGGTTCGGCCAAAGCTGCGCCTCCACTAGGGCATACTCGCCGTCTTGGACGACCAGCGCGCCCGTCCATCCGGCCAAGGCATTGGTTTTTGGCTGTATCGAGATGAAGTAGTGATTGTCCTTGTGGCCGACCAGTTGGAAAGAGTAGTGCTCCAGTGCCTGCGGGTGCGTCGGCCCTGTGAAAATCTGCCCGTGGAGCGAGATTTCGTCGTCGTAGAGGTTGAACAGATACTTCGCCGCCGCAAAGTCCTGCATTGAAGCGCTCACGTTGGCCGTGTGCTTTTTGGCCTTTAACTGTTCGCGCAGTCCTTTGTCCCGATCTCGATACAGCTCGGCTAGGCTCTCGCGGATCGCTGCGATGTACTGATTGCTGTAGAGGACCTGCCGCGTATGCGCCTCGACCCGGTAGCGATGCGCAAGCGGTGCCCACGCGCGTTTGCGGCGGATCACTTCGCGCATGATGCGCACCGCTGGGTCGTCGCCGTCGATAATCAGGCCCTCGATCTCGAGGGGTATCGGCTGCAAACGGAATTTTAGAGGGCCGGCCTCGGCCACCAGCAACTCGGCGGGCGCGTATCCTATGTGCGTTGCCCTGAGCGTCACCGGCAATGCATCTACCACCAGCCGAAAGGCCCCCTTGCCATCGCCGATAGTCCCCCACGCTTGGCCCACCACCTCGATGTTGGCCCGCGGCAGGGCTTCTCCCGTCTCCGCATTGCGCACTACGCCCTGTACCACGACCTCGGCTTGGGAATCAGCCGCGCAGTATCCCAAAAGAAAGAAGGCAAACCAGACTATTGACATGACCCTATTGGCGGAAACCTAAGTACACGACAGTAGAGCGGTATGAGATGCTTCGCTTCGCTCAGCATGACAACAGGGGCGTCATCCCCGGTCATGCTGAGCGGAGCAAAGCGGAGTCGAAGCATCTCAAATCTCCCATGCCTAACGTCCATTGGATTACTGTCTTGTACTTAAGACAGAAACATACGTTGGAACGACTAAGCAATGCAGGCAAAGGTTCCAAACGAGCACTCTCCGTTTGCCTCGCTCTCCCGCCCATCCTATCCTTAGCCAATGTCCATGTTCACCGCTGTATTGCTCTTATTTGGCTGCCGCGCCGATCCCCCAGAAGCCGCCCTCGCCGACCGAAGCCCCGACCCCCATGTACGGTAAGAGACCTTTGCTGAATATCCGCGTAGCCGGGGCCTTGATAGCGTATCAGATGTTGTCGGGGCGGCGCTAGGAAAGGACTGGTCTTGCTCCGACAAATACCGGCTGTCTATCGCCAGAGCGTAGTGCGCCGTGACCAGACCACGGGCCGAGGTGCTACGGGGCGCGCTCTGATTACCGGCGGCCTCTTGGCGGCCCTCATCGCCGTCGGCGTGCCCTATGGGGGCATGGTGATACAAGGGTCGCGGCTGGGGCTTTCGTCGGCGACGCCCGCGGCGTTTTTCTTGTTGTTCGTGCTGCTGCTGACCGTGCAGGTGGCACTGGGGGCTGTGCGGCGGGAGTGGGCATTTGGCCGCGGCGAGTTGGTGACGATCTTTGCGATGATGGCAGTGGCCACGGCCATTCCCACGCGCGGCGTGGTGGGGCTGCTGCTGCCGATGATCACCGGCACCTTCTACTACGCTACTCCAGAAAACCAGTGGGCCGAGTTGATCCATCCCCATTTGGCCGACTGGATGGTCGTCGCGGACATAGAGGCTATCCGGGACTTTTACGAGGGCGTGGGGCGCAATGCGCCGATCCCTTGGGATGCTTGGTTGGAGCCCTTGGGGCGTTGGCTGGCGTTCTACGCGGCGTTCTATCTGTCTCTGATATGCCTGATGAATATCCTGCGCCGCCAGTGGGTCGATAACGAGCGGCTGGCCTATCCCTTAGCGCAAGTGCCGCTGGCCATGGTCCAAGGCGCAGAGGAAGGTCGGGTCGCGCCTTTTTTTCGCCAGCGCCTCGTTTGGCTGGGCTTGGCCATTCCCTTTTTCCTCGGCAGTTTAGAGGCTCTGCATCACTATTTCCCCGCCATGCCTTCGCCCGTGCTGGAGACGCGGCTGTCGCTGCTGCGGCAGATCGTGGTCTTGCGCCTCGACGTCAACTTCCTGATGCTCGGCTTCGCCTATCTCATCGGCGTCCAGCTCTCCTTTAGCCTGTGGGTTTTCTATATGGTCCACGCCCTGCAAGAGGGCTTGTTGCACAGTCTGCATTTGCAGCATACCGCCGAAGTGGGGACGTGGTCCGATCCGGGGATGGGGCATCAGATGATAGGGGCCTGCGCCGCGCTCGTCGCTTATAGCTTGTGGACGGCCCGCGCCCATCTAACCGAGGTTGGACGCCGCTTTTTGCGCCCTGGGCAAGACGAAGGAGAAATGGCGTCTTATCGCTTTTCTGTCGTCGGTTTGGTCTTGGGCACGGCGGGCATGGTGCTGTGGCTGTGGCAGAGTGGGTTGCCGATGTGGATCGCCGCGTTGGTGGTGGTGGTGGCGCTGGGCCTCTTGGTTGCGCTGACGCGCATCATCGCCGAAGCCGGTACTCCCACTATTACTTCGGGCATGATTCCCGCGGGATTTACCGTCAGTGCCGTCGGTGTGCCAGCCTTGGGTGCGCCGGGCATGGTAGCGCTGGGCTATACCTTGGTCTGGGTCGGCGAACTGTTGGTTTTTATGACCGCTCCTTTGGCCAATAGTCTGCGTTTGGGCAGCGAATTGGCGGGGGATCGCCGCCGGTTGCTTTGGGGTTTGGCCGCGGCCATGCTCATCAGCCTTGTGCTATCGACTTGGTACACGCTGCGCTTGGCCTATACGCACGGAGCCGTCAACCTACACCAGCAGTACTTTTCTACTTTTGCTGCCGAGCCGTCCAAGTTTACCGCGCAAAAACTACTCCATTCCACTGGCCCGGACGCCATCGGCTGGCTGTGGACCGGCGGCGGTGCGCTGCTGATGAGTGCGCTGATTGGTGCGCGCAACTACTGGGCTTGGTGGCCGCTGCATCCTTTGGGTTTTGCCGCGAGCATGGCCTGGGTCATGAACCATATCTGGTTCTCTATTTTTCTCGCTTGGTTCGTCAAGACCTTGGTGCTCCGCTTTGGGGGCGCGGCGCTCTACCAAAAGACCGTGCCCTTCTTCCTCGGCATAGCTCTCGGCCAGATTGTTACTGCGGGGATCTGGCTCATCGTCGATGGGTTCACGGGGATGGTGGGCAACCGCCTGCCGGTGTATTAGTTTTTATGACCGCCCCTACAAACCTCTAACCACAATCTTATGACCACGACGCGCAAAAGTCCCATCGCCCATCTCGTCGCCGAGGCACCCGCTCCGGTGCAAGCCGCTTTGCACCATCCGGTTGATATGGTCAAGCTCGGGGCCAAAGGTCCGCGTTTGGTCGAGTGGGCCGAGCAGCACGCGCTCGCATTGCCGGAGCGGATATACGGCACGCGGCCCGTGGGAGTGGATGGGGTTTTGGCGCGGGTGGGCGCGGGTGAACTGATCTTGGAGTGCCAGCCCGAAGACGAGTTGTGGGCGCGTCTGAATGCGGCGTTGGAAGCTGCGGAGGCCGGGGTCTATCGGGTAGAGCAGCAGTCGGTGACCTTGGTGGTGCAAGGAGATGGTGCCGAGGGCATTTTGGCGCAGGCTTGCGCAGTGGATTTGGCCCGTGAGCCAGCAGAGCAGATGGTGTACACGCAAGTGGCCGGGGCGGCTTGTGGGGTGCTGCCGCGCGGCGAGGATGGGCAGCGCGCGTATCGCTTGTGGGTCGATTACAGCTTGGCGGCCTATTTGTGGGAAGCGCTCGCCGCCATTGCCGAGGATATTACTTGCGCCAAAACGCCGGACTGAACAGCACCAAGAGCGTAAAAACCTCCAGTCTCCCAATCAGCATAGCAAAGCACAGGATCCACTTGGCGACTGAATTGATGTCGCCGTAGTGGTGGACGACTTCCCCGAGGCCCGGTCCTAAGTTGTTGATGCAGGCGGCTACTGCTGAAAAAGACGTAGTCAGATCCAAGTCGGTGGCGAGCACGGCGAGGAACATGAGCGTGAACGTCAGCACGTACACCGAGAAAAACCCCCACACCGCTTCCATGACCCGGTCGGGAACAGCCCGCTGTCCCACCTTGATGGGGAGGACGGCGTTGGGATGGATCAGGCGCATAATCTCTCGGCTTCCCTGCTTTAAAATGAGCAATAGGCGCATCACTTTAATGCCCCCTGCCGTTGAGCCGGCACAGCCACCGGTAAACGAGCCGAGGAACAACAAAAACGGCAGTACGCTGGGCCAGACCGAATGGTCGGCAATGCTGAACCCGGTGGTGGTGACAATGGACACGGTGGCGAAGAGGCCGTAGCGCAGGGACGCGAGAGCGTCGTGCTCGTTGTGCGTAAAGAGTATCAGCCAGGCGATTAGGATGGTGATTAGCAAAATGACTAGGTATGTGCGGCATTCGGGGTCGATGCGATACGGATGCAGGGACCGCTGGCGGAAGGCGTAGAAGTGCAACGTGAAGTTGATGCCCGACAGCACAATGAAAAAGACGGCGACTAGCTCGATGGCTTGGCTGTTAAAAAAGCCGATACTGGCGTCGTGGGTTGAAAATCCGCCGATGGCAACCGTTGAGAAGCTGTGGGCGATAGCGTCGAACGGTTCCATGCCAGCCAGCCAATAGGCCAAGGCACAGGCCACGGTCAAACTCAAGTAGATGTACCAAAGGGCTTTGGCGGTCTGGGTGATCCGAGGCGTCAGCTTTGAATCCTTAATGGGGCCGGTGATCTCAGCGCGAAAAAGCTGCATGCCACCGATGCCGAGCATGGGCAATACGGCTATGGCGAGGACGATGATGCCCATGCCGCCCAACCACTGGAGTTGCTGGCGGTACAACAAGATGGAGCGGGGCAGGTCGTCTAGGCCTTGGATGACGGTGGCACCGGTCGTGGTCAAGCCAGAGAGGGATTCGAATACGGCGTCGGTAAAGCTCAGTTCAGGCTGATCGGACAGCATCAGCGGAAAGGAGCCGTAAAAGCCCAAGACGGCCCAGAACAAGACCGTTACTAAAAAGCCGTCCCTGATCCGCAACTCAGCGCGCTGTTTACGCACGGGCAGCCAGCACGCAAGCCCGGTGATGAGCGTAATGGCAAAGGCCAACAGAAAGGCGGTTGTAGCCCCGTCGCGGTAGAGAAGGGATACGCCAGCGGGCACTAACATGCTGACGCTGAACAGCGTCAGCAGAACGCCTAGTACCCGAAATACAACTGCGGAGCGCATGCGTTCCCGTTCAATCCCCGAAAATTTTTCTCACTTCCTCGTGGACGTAGTGCCGGGCGAAGACCACGGCTTTGTCTCCGGGGTGGATGAGTGTATCTCCACGGGGGATGACCACACTATCGCCGTGGACGACAGCGCCGATGATCGAGTCCCTAGGCAGGCGGATGGAGATCAGGGGTTTTTGGGTGATCTTGCTGCCGCCGTGGGCGATGTACTCGACGGCTTCCACGTCGAGGCCAGGCAGGCTGGCGATGGAGGCGATGCGCTGATGCCGCACGTAGCGCTGGACGGCGTTGACGGTCAGGAGCTGTTTGCTCAGCACCGAATCTAGGCCGATGGCCGGGGTGATGGGCATGTAATCGACGTTGTTGACCAAGGCGATGGCGCGCGGCACTTCGAGGTGCTTGGCGACTAGCGTCGAGATGATGTTGACCTCGTCGTTACCAGTAACGGCGATAAAGGCGTCCATGTCGGCGAGTCCTTCGACGGCCAACAGGTCGTAGTCCGTGCCGTCGCCTTGGATGACTAGGACGTTGGCGAGTTGGTCGGCGATTTGCCGGGACCGATCGGCGCGGCTTTCGATGAGCCTGACGCGCATCTGCGAAGAAAGCTCTTGGGCGACGAACTGGCCGATGAGGCCGCCGCCTAAGATTGCGATATCCTCGATGCGGTGATCGGCGAGGCCGGTCAAACTGACCACCGAGGGAATGAAGTCGGGATCGCTGATGACGAAAATCCGGTCCTCTGGCAGCAGCGTGGTGTTGCCCCTCGGGATCAAGGTCTGCTGCTTGCGCTGGATGGCGACGATGCGCATGGGGATGTCGGCAAGCTGCCGCCCCAACTCGGTCAAAGGAGCGTGAAGCAGAGAAGACTGGTGGTCGAGACGCATGCCGAGCAAGACGAGCTTGCCCTCGGCGAACTCGACTAGATCGGTGGCACTGGACTGGCGGATGAGGCGGACGATGGCGTCGGCGGTTTCCTTCTCGGGGTGGATGAACTGATCGACGCCGAGTTCACGGGGACTGAAAATAAAATCAGGCGCGGTGAATTCGGGATTGCGGATGCGGGCGATGGCCGATTGGACGCCCAGCTTCTTGGCCATTCTACAGGCGAGCAGGTTGACCTCGTCGTTGGTGGTCATGGCGGCGACGAGATCTACCTTCTCGATGCCGAGCCCGCGCAAGT
Organism: Candidatus Latescibacterota bacterium; assembly: GCA_965116675.1. Taxonomy (GTDB): domain Bacteria; phylum Latescibacterota; class UBA2968; order UBA8231; family UBA8231. The sequence goes on along the minus strand of OZ220721.1, from coordinate 1,721,680 downwards.
CCTGCAAACTGGTGCCATTGCCCTCGGCGACGATGATGTCGAGCTGTTCGCTGACCCGCTTGACGCGGCTGGGATCGGTGTCGATCTGGGTAATATCGTGCCCGTCTTGGCTCAGTTGCTTGCTCAACTGAAAGCCGATGGCTCCGGCACCTATGACCAAAATGTGCATGATTTTTCAGGCAAATTCCGCGTTGTAGGGGCGGTTTGAAACCGCCCCCTACCTAGTCGATGTGGAATACTTCGCGCAGATCCTTGGCAATAGGGCTGTCGTCCGGGTTGGAGGCCATGATGTCCTTCATGTAGGTCCACCACCGGCGGCAATCCGGCGTTTCGGCGATGCTATTCCAGCGCTCCTCGTCCTCAATTTCTACGTAGGCAAAAAGCTGGTGGGTGTCGGCGTCGAGAAAGATGGAGTAGTTGTGGACGCCGTGGTCTTTGAGGGTCTGCTCCAACTCGGACCAGATGGGGTTGTGGCGCGCTTCGTATTCGGCGTGTTGATCGGGATTGACTTGCATGACAAAGGCTTTGCGGATCATGGGGTCTCCTTTGGCTTAAATCTGTGCCAAGTGTCTGGTATTTCGCTTGCTGAGTCAAATTACATGTATATTACGGGGCCAAATCAAAAGTTGAAGATCATGTTGCCCTCGACGCCGTTGGCCCCGTCGATGAAGAGCCACAGGCAGGCCGTGGTGAAGTCGCCGAGGATCAGGCCCAAAAAGAACGGCATCAAGGCGCGGTAGGTGCGCACCCCGCCGTAGCGCAGGATGGTCGCCTTGAGCAGCCAGGCCAAAAAGATGGACAACCAGCCATAGTAAACAATGGTGAAGGTGGAGGCGATGGGAAAACCCAAAGGATGCAGCGGCCACCACGTGAAGCGGTGGCGCAAAAAGAGCAGGGCTGCCATGACAAAGCTCCCGCTGGCGGTGAAGGCGAGGCGCGGGGCAAACGACGGCTCGGGCGCGTTGTACACCGAGGCCATATAGGTAAAGGGCCAGCGCGGTGCGCCGCTAAAGTACCAGCCGTGCAGGTTGATGCCGCCATAGGTGTAGGCAAGAGTCATGGTAAACCAGATGGAGCCGAGCAGCCCCACGGCGATGGCGGCAAGCAGGACCCAAGGCAGCCAGCGCGGCGCGGGCGAGTCGCCGGAGGTGAGCTTGAGGCTGTGCATGATGGCGTTCATCATGTTGGCCGCGGTCTCGCCCATCCACACCGTGCTCAGGCCCAAGCTGGTCATGTTGCCAAGGCCGAGGGTCTCGGGACCAATACCTCGGGTGATGAAGGCCTGTGGTGCCATCGGCGTCTGGCAGCCGGGGATACCGGCCTCACAGACGATGCGCGACAGACCGATAAAGACGATGAGCGCCCCTACCACCAGCAGCACGGCCGCGTACAGGGAGAGGCCGGTCAGCGTCAGCCAAGCCACCATGAACGCCACGCCGACGGCTAGGCCGCCAAAGGCCGTGCGCGGGGCCATGAGTTCGCCGGGGGCTGGCTCGCCTTTTAACGCTTGGCTCCACAGGCGGCGCAGATGAGTGCGGGCGGTCCACAACACGAAGAGGGTCAGTACCAAGAGGCCGCCGGCCTGCTGGTGAGAGATGGGGACTGAGCCACCGCCCGAGGTCCAAATATCGCCTCCGCCGATTACGAGGCCGATGCGGGCGAAGACGACTTTTTCTAGGGTGTAGAACAAGAAGAAAAACCAAATGCTGAACGAGACGCTGAGCGCCATCAGGTAGGCTAGGCCCAAGATCGGCAGGTTGATCAGCCAGGGCAGGCTGACGCTGCCTTGGAGCAGGGACAATCTGCCGTTCAGGGCTATGGGCTGGAAGGCGTCGTGGTAGTAGTTGAGCGAGTTCCACGAATGGAGGAGGAGCGGCACGGCAAAGCCCAGCCACAGCAGGCGGTTTTTGAACAAGCGGCCGACAAAGGACGCGGAGTCCGCGTCTTCGAGCATGGTAAGCGGCAGGCGAGTGAGGGGGAAGACGAGCCGCTCGTTGGTGACCCACTGGCCTCGAAGCAACACGCCGAGGCAAAAGAGGACCCAGTAGAAGGCGAAGATAAAGCATATCCAGGCGAATAATGGGCGGCTCCAAGCGGCCCACGGTATGGCGCTGCCTTGGGGCAGTCCCTCGTAGAACAGGCGCACGGCCTCGGAGTTGGTGGGGGCCAGCCAAGGGTGGATATATTCGACGAAAAGCTCCTGCCAGGCATTTTCCGGCGTGGCGTAGTACGCGGCTCCGGTGATGACCGATAAAAAGCTGCCGGTAAAGCCGGTGGTAACCACGACTGCGCCGACCAGCATCATGGCGTACACGGCGATGAGTTCGGTGCGGGAAAAGGCCCACGCGCGGCCCAGCATCTTGAGCAGGGGCAGGGCTACAGCTGTCAGCAGAAAGAGGAAGAGGACGGCGATTAGAGGGATGGCATTGCTGGTGATCTGCGATCCCTTGACGATGAGAATACCCCAAGGGCTCAGTACGCTGATCGCCCCCACGAGGAGCAAACCCGTGAGGACGGCTCGCAGAGAGAAAGCGGACGGAGGAGTGGTGCGGGACGTGGGAAACCGCCTATTTGAGACTGCGGATAAAGTAGAGCAGGCGCTTGAAAAAGTTTGGCCGGATGCCGGGGTCCTCAGTGCGTTGGGCCACCACGTGGTAGGCTTGGAGTTGGTGATTGTACATGGCGTGGGACCCGCCCCACAAGTACAGGCGGAAGGCGCGGAAAACCGCTTCGCCCCAGCGCTCAACCACGGTCTGGCGGTTGGCCTCAAAGCGAGAGGCCCAGTGCTTCAGAGTCAGGGCGTACTCGTGAGTCTCATCTACCACTTCCTCCACCTTGAAACCGTGCATGAGGAACTCTTGCAGCAGGTCGGGTAGGCACAGGTACGTGTGAGTGCCGGGGTAGATATAGCGACGCACAAAGTTGCTTACCTTGTATTTTTCGCGCGTGGCCGAGGCGTCCAGATAAATGCGCCCCCCGGGTTTGAGGCATTTCCACACTTGCGCGGCAAAGTCGCGGTAGTGTGGGATATGCTCAATGACGCCGAAGATGACGATGGCGTCGTACGGTTCGGGCGGGTCGTGCTCGAGGAAATCTTCAAGGAGGATTTGGCAGTTTGTCAGCCCTTGTTCGGCGATGAGGTCTTGGTGCAGTCGGTGCGAGTCCTCGGCAATGGTCAGGGCCGTGCTGTGGATGCCGCGCGGACCGGCGTAGCGGGTAACTGCGCCCCAGCCCGCGCCGATGTCGAGCAGGCGGTCACCCGCTTGCAGGTGCAGGGCTTGGGCCATGGTGGCAAATTTGTGCTCGGCGGCTTGTTCCAGCGTTTCATCGTCGTCGTGGAAGAGGCAGTGCGAGTACAGATGGTACTGGCGATCGACGAAGGCCAAGTAGAAATCGTCGCCGAAGTTATAGTGGTGCGCGATGGCAGCGCGGTTGAGGCGGAGGCGGTTGCTCCAGAGGAGCTGGAGATAGGCCCGCAGCAGGAAGCCGGGACTGACATTGCCCTTGGCATGCTGACGGAGATCTATGAAGGCGTGCACATCGCCCTCGATTTCGATCTGGCCTTCGACGTAAGCGCGACCGATGGCGTATTCGTCGAGTTTTTTGCTGAGCACTTCGTCAGAGTGGAAGACGACGCTAAAGGCCGGTTCGCCCGCCGGTCCTAAGCGCAGAGTTTCACCTTGTGCAAAGGTAAACTGGCAGGGGATAGGGACATCGGCGAGGGCGGCGTGGATCAGGCGGGCAGCAGCGCATTGAGGCTGGGGGGGCGGAGCTTGCTCTTGTGGAGCTTGCTCTTGCTGTAATTGGGGCTGTGCGGTCATGGCGGTTTTTCCTGGCGGCACAAGTTAGTTGCGCAAGGGGGACGTTTTGTGTTGGTGGGGTACAGATTATTAAACTTCGTCCAACTCGTCAAGAAGATGGGAAAAGGAGCGAGGTCATGCAGGTGATTGGATGGGGCAGGATGGTGTGGAGTATCGGCGCGGTTGTGTGGTTGGGCTGTATTCCGGTCGAAGCGGAGCGTCCGATCGCGGCTGAAGCGTCGCCGACGGGCGACATCCCGCAGAGTGCGTGGCCAGAGGCTTGGTTCCGGCCGCCGGCTACGGCTTCAGCCGTGGGATTGCAGACCTTCCGCCAATCGCCCGAACTCGATGAATTGGTGGCCACCGGTGCATTGTCGCCGGTCGCCGAGCGCCTGCCCGACGACCCTGTGGTGGTCGAACCCTTTGGCGAGATTGGTCGCTACGGGGGCACGGCCCGGCTGTTTTTCGCGGGTGAGAGCCTGATCAACGTGCCAGAGGGAGTGCTGCGTCCGGGGCCGCAAATGCGGTTGAATCTGCCGAATTTTGCGGCAAAGGCCGAATACCGCAACGGCGCGCGGACCTTGCGGATTACTTTGCGTCCGGGCCACAAATGGTCCGATGGCCATCCCGTAACGGCTGATGACTATGTGTTCTGGTTCGACCACGTGCTGATGAACGAGGAACTCACGCCGGTGGTGGAGCCTCGGTTCAAGGGCGCGCGGATCGAAAAGCACGATGCGCATAGCTTCAGTTATCACTTTCCCCAGCCGATGCCGCTGTTTGTCAACCATCTCGCCCACAACAGTTCGCGCTTGGTGATGCCGGCGCACTTTATGCGCCGCTACCACCCGGATTTCACCGATCCCGCGCAGTTGGAGCGCGAGGCCGAAGAGCTGGGTTTGCAGGACTGGCTCACCTATTTCGGGGCGGTCAACAGCACGACTGATCTGATTCACTTCAACCGCCCTGTGCTGACGGCGTACGTATTGGTTAGCCGGACCTCGACGCGCGCCCTGCTGCGCCGCAATCCCTACTATTTCAAGGTGGATCCTGAAGGCAATCAGTTGCCCTATATCGACTATCTGGAGGTACAGCGGGTCGATAGCCCCGAGATTATGGCGGCCAAAGCCTCGACCGGACAGGTTGACTTTGCCGGGCGGCAATTTATGACGGCCGATATTCCGCTGTTTAAGCGCTTTGAGCAGCACAACGACTATTCCACGTACGTCTGGCCACGGCCGTACGGCTCGGACGTGGTGTTGCAGTTCAATTTGAATCATCCCGACGAGGGACTGCGGCGGATTTTCCAAGACGTGCGCTTCCGCCGGGCGATGTCACTGGCCATCAATCGAGAGGAAATTAACGACATCGTTTACTTCGGCTATGGGGTGCCGCGTCAACTTACGGTGGTGTCTGCGAGTCGCTACTTCGAGCCGGAATTTGCCACGGCGTGGGCGGAGTTTGACCCGGCTCGGGCGCGTGCCCTGTTCGACGAGATGGGGCTTGTTGATCGCGACGGGGATGGAAGACGCGAGCGACTCGACGGCGAGCCTTTGCAAATCACCTTGGAGTACATGATCGGCGAGACGCCCAAGCAGGTTACCCTAGACTTGGTCTCGGCCTACTGGCGCGAGGTGGGGGTAAACGTCAATCTCAAACAAATCAGTGGTACACTACAGCGGATCCGCGCTAGGGCGGGCTTGATGGACATGACCATTTGGCACGCCGATCGCAACGCGGATATTCTCTTTCCCATTGAGCCTTATTGGTACGTGCCGACCAATGGCGGCTGGGAGCAGAGCCAGTGGTCTAAGTGGACGCGGTGGTACTTCTCCGACGGCGCGCTTGGGTGGGAGCCGCCGGCGCAGATCAAGGAACTGATCGGCTGGTGGGAGATACTGCGCCGCACCACAGACGAGGACGAACGCATTGCAATGGGCAAGAAGATCCTCCGCAGCCAAGCCGAGAATCTGTGGGCACTCGGCGTCATTGGTTTGGGGCCGCATCCGGTCGTGGTCAGCCACAAGCTGCGCAATGTGCCGCCCCAGGGCTATTGGGGTTGGGATTCGCGCTGGACGTGGCCGTATTACCCGGAGACTTGGTATTTGGAGGAGGAAGTTGAAAAGTAGCCGCGAGTGCTCGAACACCTAGAGGTAGTTGTCTTTTGCGGCACTCTTTTTATATATTGTGCTGATATTTAGCAACTATTAAGAGCTGTTGAAAGGAGGTGAAGAGAAGCTGTTTTAGACATCAGAAGCTCACTTTTCGTTTTTTTGACGAATGTTCAAACCACGAACCCATGAGGTGAATTGCATTATGAAGAAGATTTTGAGCATCGCGAGTATTTTGGCTCTAGGCATTATGTTGCAGGCCAGCGCGGCATCGGCTCACGTGCCGATCCCCGGCATTGATTCCGGTACGCTTTTCCAGTGGCCCGCTGGCTTGGAACCGACCTTGGACGGCGATCTTTCTGAATGGGACATCGTCCCCGAGGATTACTACGTTCCCTTTGACTCGCACTACGAGTACTATCTCGGCTTGGGCCACGAAAACGACGAGAGCAATTTGTCGTTTCGGGTGGTAGGCTCTTGGAGTGCGGGGACCAACCGCCTCTATCTTATGATGGAGCGCTTCGATAATCTCTGGGTCCGCACAGGCTTTGGTCAGACCGCGGCTGGCGACGATAGCTGGGAGATCATGATTGACGCCGATCACGGCGGCGACCGGCACTTTGCCCTTCCCGACGACTTCGAAGACGACGAAGAGCGCCAGCGCAACCAGGGTCGCTTCGCCCAGAACGCCCATTACGTCTGGCCCGAAATGCCCGACGCCAACCGGGCCGTCGGCTGGAAGTGGTTCTTCAACAGCCAATCCACTTGGCACGATAAGCCACCGTGGGGCGATTACGGTTTCCAGCTAGATGGCGAAGTCAACTCGGGCGAGGCTACGGCGCGCATCGAGGTGATGACGATCGCGTGGGATGATTTCTACTGGATCGGGCCGGACGAGAGCTTGGTCCACACCTTCACCGAGGGCAATACCATCGGTCTGGGTTGGGTTGTTCACGACATAGACAACACCGCAGAGGACAATGGCGGAGCTAGCGCTGGTGGCTGGGGCATCAACCCCAACATCCAGATGTGGTTCGACTGCGTCAACTGCTCGGACTTCCTGCTGGCCCCGATCGATCCTCGCGTGGATTTCAGCAGCGTTGAAACCGCGGTAGAGGAAGAAAGCTGGGGACGCATTAAGGCGGCCTATATCCAGTAGTTCGCTTCTCGTTCCCAACTATCAGTAACTGCTAGTCTCAGAAGGGGAGGTGTCTCGTGCATCTCCCCTTCTGATTTCTGTCTTCCCCTTGGGAGATGCAGCCATGGTCGCATTTAGAAGCTGTCTGAAAACCCCTGGTGGCCTTCGCGCGGCTGCAAACGCGGCGTCCGGCGTTGGGCAAAGCCGCCCATATTTCGTCAATATGGGCGGCTTTACCCGCCTTGTCCGCCCCGCTTTCGCTCACGCTCGGGGCACACCCGGAATTTCCAGACAGCTTCTTAGAGGCTTCTGCGCCGCGCTCTTATTGGCCGCGAGTAGTATCCCGGTTGCGGGATTGACCGTCTATCGGCTAGGTGGTGAGGGTTTACCGCCGCCGCCCGAAGTGGCCAGCGGACAAGCCGATTTAGTCCAATTTAGCTGGGCCGAACTCGATCCCGACCTACAGGGAGTAAGCGAATCCCTGACGATTGCCCCCGATGCCATTTCCCCGTTGTTCTTCCCTGCGGATGTCAATATCGCACCGACGGTTAAGGATCGCGGTGGTTATCTACAGACCCAAGGTTTTCAGGCTTGGGTCGAAACCGATGATATAATTTTGATAAAAGACGGCGATCCCGCGACGGCCTATTACGAGGAGAAGGGATCCAATCAGGTGAACGTGGGAGATGACTTGCGGTTCGGCAAAGTTTTACTGTTCGACCTCGGCGGTTTGTTTGCGGTGGATCGAATCCGCTTTTTCACGCGTGCTGGCAACGAAGCCAATTACATCGAACTCTTCCACATCTGGACCAATACGCTGACGAATGAAGAAGCCGGGATCAGTAGCGTGGATCTCTGCACCGCTGGCAGGACGGACAACTGTTTGGGCTTCATCAACAGGGCACACCGCGACATCTACAATCGCAAGAACATGTATTTCAACGCGCTGTTGGAGGTCAAGGAAAACACCCGCTCGACCGTAGAAGTGGAACTCACCGGCGAGTACATCCGCCGCGTGGTGCTGTTCGTGCCGTCGCAGCTAACTCGGGACTGGGAGATCGCCGAGTTTGAGATCTTTGCGCCCGGCTATGTGCCCAATGCCTCGTATCTTTCCAACATTCTCGATCTGGGCAAAGAAGTCTCGCTAGGCGAGTTGCGCTGGTCGGGGACCAAGGACGCGGAGGCCGCGGTCAACATCCGCAGCCGGAGCGGCAGCGATGTCGATCCCAATATATACTGGCGTCATACCTTCCGGGGTGACGAGCAGGTCAGCTACGACGCCAAGGGCAAGCCGCTGACCTTGCGCGCGTACGGGCGCTTGGAAATTTCCGAGCGCGGCAAGATCACCCGCGACGCGGCAAATTGGGATTTCTGGTCGAAGACTTACGATTTTGGCGACAGTGTTGGGACGCGCTGGTCGGCGGCTAAGCCCCGGAGCTTTGTCCAGTTTGAGTTGGACTTTCAATCGAACATCGCCGCGGGCAGCCGGATGAACTACGTGGAGTTTACTGCGTCCCCGCCGGCGGTCACGACGCTGGTGGGAGAAATCGATCCCTATCAGGTGAAAACGGCCCAAGTAACGCAGTTCACTTATGCCATCCGGCCCACCATCGGAGTCGATGATCCGGGATTCGATCATTTGGAAATTTCGGTCCAGGGCGGGCGGCTGGTGAGTATCGACGGCGTGCGGATCGGGGGTCAAGAGGTCGCTTTTGCGCGAGTCGAAGAAGGGGCTGAACGGCTGGTGGTGGGCGTGCCGAGGTTAGACGTGGATCGCACTGAAGAGGTGATGGAGGTGGATTTCAGCGCCGAGATTTTTCGCTATGGAGCGACCTTTGCCGGTCGCGTGTTCGACAGCCAAACCCCGCAGGAGATTTGGCAACCAGTGCAGCCTGGCGACGCCACGGCACTCAGGGACGGCAACAGCCTTTCGGTGCAGGCCGTTGCGCTAGGTCCGCGAGTCCTCGGCGCGCTCGATTTGGCCGGGGGCATTTTTACGCCCAATGGCGACGGCGTCAACGACGGGTTGGACATTGCCTATGATTTGCTCAAACTGGTGGCACCGACTCCGGTGGTGGTGGAAGTGCGGGACTTGGCCGGCGGCTTGGTGCGCGAGGTGTACAATGGTCTCGACACGGCCGGTCGCCACTGGCGGCTATGGGACGGTTTGGACGAACGTGGCCAGCAGGTGGCACCCGGTGTTTACATCTGCCGCGTCGAGGTAGAGACCGAGGAGGGACGGGGGCAGCGTACAGGGGTTGTAGCGGTCGCCTATTGAAACCGGCTAATTCAGGAGATTGGGCTATGGTCAGCGGAAAGTGCGCACTGGCGCTAGGTTTGGGCCTTGGGTTGTGGGGGTTGGTGGGGGCGCAGAATCACGCCTTGCGGTCCGACCACGTCGTCGTAAACAGCCAAAGACACTGGGATAATTGGGCCTTCGTCGAGGGGACGCTGGATGTCTCCGCTAGCGGGGAGGTTGTTCCAGCTTTCGTGCCTAAGGATCACAACGCCGTAACGGACATTGTCCAACACCTGCAACGCATCGCCGATAACGCCACCATCCTCGACGCGATCGAAGCCGGTACCAACAAGGCGGCGGTCGCCAATCTCTTCGACGGCGACGAAACGACCTATTGGGAGCCAGACCCCGACAGCCCATTGCGGGACTGGTGGATCCAGGTCGATATGGGACGATTGATCAATGCCACGCGGGTCGGGTTGCAATTCGTGCCCGAGGGGCAGGGCGATCCCTTTTTGCAGTTTGCGGTGCTGACGGCTGACAACGCCGATCAGGGCAACAAGATCGCGGGCAAGGTACCCATGCACTTGGTGTACCGGACGCCAAGCGACAATAAAAACCAGCGCGAGTTCGAGTTCGACCTCAACCGAGGGGAGCTGATCAACCCCACTCCCGGCGTGGATTTTGCGGGCGATATGGTGCGCTTCGTGCAAGTCGTGATCACCGAAAGCGATGGCGCACGCGCCGTCGAAGTGTCGGCGGAAGAATACGAGGCGTTGGCCAGCCGCGACAAGGGAGACGTGGTCTTCTACAAGCAAGTGGGGGAGGGGGAAGTGGAGGTCGAGGCGGCGATCTACGAGGCGATTGACTCGCAACTGCGCGGCGCGGTGCGCTATTACCGGCGGGAGCGACCGCGCTTGGCCGAGTTGGCTGTCTATGAGGTGGGCAAGAACATTTCGCAGGGCATGGTCTTAGACCGCAACGGCAGCGCCGAGAGTTCCCACGATGGGTCTGTGGGCAACTTAGTAGATGGGGAAGGCACCTATCTGACCTTCAATCTCAAAGCCTTTCAGACGGGAAACGTGGAATTCGGCGAGCGCTTTCTGGAGTTCGACCTAGGCGCTTCCTACTGGCTCGACACCGTGCAGCTATGGTACAGCCTCAGCGTTGCTGGCGGCCGGCTGGCTGGTGCCAGTTTTCACCGCTATGCAATCCAGACTTCGGACGGCACTCCCGCCCCGGGTGGCGGTCGGCTGTGGAGAGTGCCTGCACAGGTCCGCGGCTTGGGCACGGCGTATGAAGTCAATACCTTTGAGCCGACGCCGGCCCGCTTTATGCGCATAGCCTATCCTTTTTCCAGCAGCGAGTCGGGACGGGAGGGGAATAAAGCGCGCGTCCGCGAAGTGCAGATCTACGGCGAAGGGTACCATCCCGAGGTAGAGTTGGAGTCGGGGTTGATCCCGTTGCAGGGGGCCAAGAACCTAGTGTCGATCGAATGGGAGGCGGATACGCCCCCGGGCACGTCCGTGCAAATCCAGACCCGCACTGGCAATGAGGTCTCCGAAGCGTACCGCTACTACGACAGCGGTGGTGTGGAAGTCTCGGAGGGCAAATACGCGAAGCTAGGTTTTTTCAAAAAGGGCCGGATCGACACTTTGCAGGTGGCCGGGTCCGACTGGAGCAACTGGAGTGCGCCCTACGCGCGTTCTGGCGATCCGATTGCCTCGCCCAGCCCGCGCCAATATCTGACCTTGCGCGCTCGGTTGACGACCACAGAACCCATGCACGCCGCCAGTCTGCACTCCATCCGTTTGAACTTTAATCCTCCGGTGGCGAAACAACTGCAAGGGGAACTGGATATTGGAATTTTTGAGCGCTTGGGTGCGCCGCAGGAGGTGTCACTATTCGTCAAGCCGACCTTCGCGTCGCAGGACTTGGGATTTGACGAGATTTTGGTGCGCACGCCGCCAGATATGTCGCTCGAATTCGGCGCGCTACGCTTGGGCAGCTCGGCGCAGTGGGAAAGCGGCCAAGCCGAAGAGCTGGCCGATGTGCAAGTGATGGAGACTCGCTCCGATTCGCTCTGGTTGCGCCTCGACCGGCTGATAAATCAGGGCGGACAGGTCGATCTAGTTGAGGTGCAGTTTACGACGGCCCTGTTTTCCCCTGGGGCAGTGCTCCAAGCGGCGCTGGGCAATTCGTCGTTGGCAAACTCGTGGCAACAGGTTGACCCGGCGGACGTGACCGAACTGGCCCAGAGCCAGGGGTTGCAAATCCTCGCTTCGGTGCAGGACAATAGCGTGCTCGGCGACCTAGGGATTCAGCCGGAGGTAGTGACGCCCAACGGCGATGGGGTCAACGACGCGCTAACCATTGATTTTACTGTGCGTCGGTTGAGTGGTACGCGTCCCGTCAACGTGCGGATTTACGACTTAGGCGGTCGGCTAGTGCGTCGTCTCGATATCCAGAAGTCCTTAGTGGCCGGGAAATACGTGCTCGACTGGGCGGCCGATGACGAGCAGGGGCAACTGGTGCCGCCCGGAATTTACATTTTGCGCATCGACGTCGATGCGGATTCGGATCGCGACGTGCGGCAAACGGGTGTGCAGCGCCTGCTGCATGTGGCGTATTGACCAACCTATAGGAAGAGAGTCGGCTGTGTTGTATCCGCGCGCGAAGGCGCTGGTGCTGGTATTGTTAGCGGTGCAGAATCTAGGGGCGGAGCGCCGCACGATTGTCATGGGTGGCGAGGGCGGTTTGACGTGGGAAAGCGGCGGCGGTGCGATCGCGGCTTTGATACAAACCGGTCCGACTGAGGTCGAGGTTAACAACACCCCGGGCAATGTGCTCGAATTTGACGCCGATGGCCGGGTGGGCTGGCTGTCGCCGCAACGGGCGGATGAGACTGTAAATATCGCCTTGGGTCTCCTCGACCGCGGTGGTCGCCTTGGTGCGCCGACTATTTTGTCGCAGGTCATAAAAGACCAGCTAATTTTTATGATCGACGACGATCCCGAGACCGCCTTTGAGCGCAAAACGGCTCGCGGGGGGAGCCAAGTCAACTCGCTCGGAGTCATCATGGATTTCGATCTCGGCGCGCGGTTCGGCGTCGAGCGAATCCAGTTTTTCCCCCGCAACGCACACCCGGATTTTCTCGCTCCTGATTTCCCATTCCAGAACGATTTCCTGCGCGGCTTTGAACTGCTGCTCAACGACGGTAGCGAAGAAACGCAGGTGGCCAATCAGCCGGTGCTGACCACCGTCAAACTGGAGACGGAAAACGACGAGCCGGTCGTCGAACTGACCATCCCGCCGCAATACGTCCGCTATATCCGCCTGAAATCGCAGACCACTGTGGGGTTCGAGGTTGCGGAATTCCGCGTCTTTGGGTCCGGGTTTGTGCCTCGTGCCGACTACCTTTCCAACATTTTCGATTTTGGCGAGGAATTGGCACTGTGGGGGCGCATCCGCTGGGAGGAGGAACACTTCGGGTCCGAACGCCTGTCGCGCTTGCTGATCAGTTCGCGCAGCGGCTGGGACGACACGCCATTGGAATTCACCCGCCTGCATCCAAGTGGGGAGGAGGTGCCGTGGCGGGAAGGCGCGGTTGCGACTACGGCGACAGGCGATGCGGTTGACTTAGACGCGATTGACGATGTTGAAGAAGCCCTCGACCTGTTCAGCGCCCTGCCTATTGACGAGCGCAATCAGGTGGCGTTGACGCAGGACGAGTACGACGATTTGAGAAGTGCGGATAAGGGTGACGTGCGCGACGACTTAGTCGCTTGGAGCCGCTGGTCGCCGCCGTATAAGCTAACTGCGGGCGCTATAAACGCCGCAAACATCGGCGATGATGAGTTGGGCGTGCCCATTCTCTCGCCCGGCCCGCGCCGCTATTTCCAGTTGAAGGCCGAATTCGACAGCCAAGACTTGGAATCCGCCCGCGCATTGGGTGCGCTTGCCTTTACGGTATCCAATCCGCCGCTGACGGAGCGGATCATCAGTGAGGTCGTCCCGCGCCAAGTCGAACTGGGCGAGCCGGTGTCGTTCACGTATGCCGTTTTGCCGACCAAGATGCGCCAAGGCGTGGATTTGGGATTCGATGTGTTCGAGATCGCCACGCCCGTACGCTCTGAAGAGATCGAGACTATTGAGGTGGTGCATGCCGATGGCCAGGTGCAAACGACGGATTTTACTGGCGTTGATTTGACCAATCTACCCGTGCAAGACGATAGCGGTCTTTTTGCCGTGGAATCGGTGACCGAGCGGCACCTGCGGGTGCGCTTTCCCGCAATCACGGAAAGCGATTTGGCCGCGGGCCGGGCAGCAGTGCTCAAAATCCGCTTCAAATGCCGCGTGCTGAGGTTTGGTACGACCTTTACTGGTACGGCTTGGAACAGCGCTACTGACGACCTTGGTCAGCGGGTCATCGGCGGTAATGCGGCCGATTTAGGGGCCGCAGACGACGATCTAATACCCATTGGGGCTGCCGACCCGAATGACCTAGCGGTAAGAGTGCCGCTGGCGGGAGGCCGCCTGATGATTAACGTCGCGGCCCAACCGCGTGTCTTCAGTCCCAACGGAGATGGGGTCAATGACGAAACGCGGATACACTGCGATCTGGTGCGGTTGGTCGATGCTGCGCCGCTTACGGTGCGCGTGTTCGATCTAGCCGGGAACCGCGTCCGTACGCTCTTTGCGGGCGAGCAAGGAGGCGGGAGTTTCTCCGCGCAGTGGGACGGCACCAATGCTGCGGGACAACAGATGCCCCCAGGCATCTACCTCTTCCGCGTCGATTTGGCCACCGATGCCAAACAGGAAGCGGTCGTGGGTATCGTCGAGATGGTTTATTAGTGGGTGCTTGGGTATGAGATGCTTCGACTCCGCTGCGCTCCGCTCAGCATGACACTAGGAATCAACGTGCCAGCACCTGTCATGCTGAGCGAAGCGAAGCATCTCATACCGGAGCATCTCATGCGTAACGTCAGTTATTAAGCCTGCGACGTCTCGTCAGACAGACAGAAAGGATCGAGCTGTGTATTTGTTTTCTAACGGAGGGATTTAATGGGCAGAACTAGGGGGATACCCGCGTGGCTGGTCCTCTTGGCACTGGTATTGCCAGCGACCGGGGCGACCGGCCAGTCGCTGGACCGTCGTTTCGGGACCCAGCGCGGTGCCCAACCCACCTTTGAGCCGCGCGGTCCGGGCGTCCTCTTCGATGCGCTCGACCCGGCGCTCAAGAAATGGTACGTGCCGCAAGAGCTATACGTCGATTACGGCTTTCGCCAGTGGGAGTACTCGAATTACGCCAGAGACTTATACCAGCGCTACGTCAACACCAATCGCCAGGGCGGACCGTTTTACGACCTGTACGGGAATTATCAGACTTGGGGATGGCTAGTTTTCGATTGGAACCAGACGCAACCGGGCCAATTCGGTTCGTCGATATACAAAGATCCTAGGTTCAATTCGTGGTTCAACGCCGTTACGGTCTCTGCCGATTCGCGCGATCAGTATTACTTGGCGATAACCATTGGCGAGCGCATCCGCACCGCCCTGACCCCGCTGACCTTTTCGAAGCCGCGTTTCAACGGCATCCAGATGGACTTCGCCGCGGACAAATACGAGGCGACGCTGTTGTTTTCCCGCGCCAGCGAGGCGATCCTCGGCACCACCCCGGCACTCCAGCCCAGCACTTCGACCAATGCGACCAATATGATGGGGGGACGGGCCACGGCGCAGGTGGGAGATTTTGTCAAGGTCGGCGCGACTATGGTCAATGCCCATCACTCGCAGACGCTGGCCGAGGCGTTTGAACGCAACCCATTCATCGGCACCTTGGGGGCCGGGCAAGGCAGCGACCCGATCCGGGTCCTCGCCGTGGTGCTGAGCGACGATTCCCCAGAAGACGGCCAGGGCGGCGCAGCGCTGTTTGCCCACGACATCATCATTACCGCCGAGGATTTCGACACCAAGAAGCGCACGAAATTCCGCTTGCGGGAGGTGGTAGCGGATCCTACCAAATGGCCGGTGATTACCGGCGGCTTTCCCCGGGAGGGTTTTTTGGCCGCTGACGGCGAGGAACAGATCGTCATCAACTACGACTTCACTGACTTGGCGTACATTGGCCCGCGGCCGACGGAGATCGTCGATATCCAGTTCGACTTAGTGGTGGCCAATGACTACAAGATTCAGGTGTGGTCGGATCGCCAGATCGGGCGCGGCAGTTTGCCGAGTCCGCCGCTTACGGGCCTAGATCTGGCGCAAGCGGGTGCCGTGCTGTTCGATGTCCGCAGTGCCGCCGGCAATGTGACGGATAATTCAAACCAACAGCGCGTGGTCTTTGACTACGGGCTGCCATCGGCCAACATGGTGTTCGGATTTACCATGGAAGTGCTGCAATTGATGGGCTTTGACGCCTATGCTGAATACGACATTAATCGCGACTACACCCAGTATCCCAACCTCACGCTCGCCAACGCGGACCGCAACCTAAGAACCCACGCTCGCGACGCCGCGGCTTGGATGATCAACGTTTCCAAGCAGGCCTATCCGTTTTTCTTGTTCGGCGAGGCCTTCAGCATGGATCCCGATTACTCGACGACGGCGTTTATCGTCGATTCGGGCGGCAACGTGTACTACGACGACACGCGCACCTCAATGTATGAGTTTGTCGATGACAACGACGACCAAGATCGCACGCCCGATTGGAGCCGCTGGGGTCAGGGCGGTCCCGATGCGATCGTCTTCCCCGGTTGGGACGAAAACAACGACTTCG
Organism: Candidatus Latescibacterota bacterium; assembly: GCA_965116675.1. Taxonomy (GTDB): domain Bacteria; phylum Latescibacterota; class UBA2968; order UBA8231; family UBA8231. Next base: position 1,705,614 of record OZ220721.1, on the reverse strand, counting down.
TCTCGGACTTCAACCAAAACGACAACATCTCGCTGAGCAATCGCATCCCGGACTACGAGGAGCCGTTTTTTCGCTACAACGTCGATCGGCCAGAATTCCTCTTTGGTATTGACCTCAACAACAACAACTGGATCGACCGGTTTGAAAACGACGACTTGCCCGACTACCCCTATCGCAGGAATCACCGGGGCTACAATGTCTACGTTGGCCAACATCTGACGCCGGAGGCGCGATTGACGGTAGGGCGGCTGCGCGAGGACGAGATCTCCTCCAACCGCCGGAGCCACGCGACCTACGGCGTTTTCACGTACGACCGCGACCACCCGCAATGGGGCCGCTTGCGATTTTTTAATTCGCTGAAAAAGGTCGCGGACAATATCCCCGACGTTCGCCGCGAGCCGACGCTATACCTGCAAACAATCTCGCTGGCCCTTGTCGAGGACATCTTGCCGGCCAGAGACACTTGGGTCAATGACAGCTACGTGCAGTTCGATTACGAACCACTCAAAAAGCTGAATGTGATCAACAAATTCAAATACAGCCTATTCAGTCAGCGCGGTCAGGCTTTCAAAAGCGGCGATGCGCCCATCCTCAATGAACGCACGCAGTTTGTGGGTTTGATCAATAAGGCGGATTACACCCGCAAAATTGGCCAGTTTGTGCTGCAACCCAAGGTAAAAAGCGAATACCTCAACCAGACGGCCTTTTTGCAGGCGGACCCCGACCGCAAGGAGTGGATGGGGATCGGCATTTTGCAGGCGCGGCTGCCGGTGTTGAACAACTCCTTCCTCGAAAGCGGAGTGGAGTATTCGGTTTTCCGCGAATTGGTTTTGGACGAAGACGCCTTGCTAGACGACGGCCCGACCCAAGACACGGGCGATTTTCGCAACTTGGTCTTGGCCGTGCAGTGGACGACCCTCGGACACTATCTCGGCTACAAGCTTACCACCCAGTTCGGCGTCAGCTATACCAAGCGGTGGGATGAGGCTGTGGTGTTGGGTGACGATGGCCTAGTGAAACAAAGCGAGAGCCGCTCCTTTGGCACTAGCTTTATCTCGGTGTACGCCGGTGTAGAATGATGCGACGCGATCTAACAAGGTGGGCGGCGATTTGCCTACTGGCCGGGCTAGTGCCGGCGAGTGCCCAGCCCGATTACGGCAACCGCTTGGGGACCAACGAGGAGGACCGGGTTTCCTATTACGCCTCTGGCCCGCTCATGCAGCAGGTGGCGTTCGTGCCCGCGTTGAAGCGCTGGTACATGCCGCAGGAAATCGTCTCCGAATACCGCTGGCAGTGGGAGTACACCAATTACGCCAGAGATCCCTACCGACGTTACTTTTCTCCCGGGCAGGAAGGCGACTATTTCTACGACCTGTACGGGCGCTATTTGACCAAGGGTTGGCTGGTGTACGACTGGCGGCAGCGGCAGCCGACTAGCTCGGGAGGCTCGGGCCTGCTCAAGCCGTCCGGGCGTTATGACTCGTGGTTCAGCAACCTGCTCATCGCCACCGATACCAAGGGGCAGCACTATTTGGGGGTGACCATCGGCGACCTGATCAACACCACGCTAACGCCGATGACATTCCGCAAAACTAGGTTCAACGGGGTGCAGTTCGACTATGCTGCCGACCGCTTGGCCGCTACGGTGCTGATGTCGCGGATTAGTCTGCCGGTGCATCAGATCGCCCCGGGCGTGCGCGTCCCCATCGTCACTGAGAACTTTACCAACCTGCTCGGCCTCCGAGGCGAGTGGAAGGTTCTCGACGCCGTGCGCTTGGGTGCGACCTTTGTCAACGCCCACAACGACCGCTCACAATCCGACCGCGGCGGCAATCCCTTCAAGGGCAAGCTGACCAATGGTCAACTGGAAAATCGCATCAACTGGATCATCGTCCGCATAACAGACGACTCGCCCGAGGACGGCGTGGGCGGCCCTACGGTTTTCAACCAAGATATTGAAGTGCATACCCAAATCGGCGGTCGCGACACCGTGCTAGCCGGCAGTCAGCTTGGCTTTCTGCCGCAGGTGGAGGGGGGAACCACGCGCAATGGTTTTCCCGTTGCCGAAGGGGCTGGCAGCGAGGGCGAGATTACCTACCGGTACAATTTCTCTTCTGAAGATTCGGCGGTGATGGCGCTGGAAGACATTATCGATGATGCCGACTTGGTCAACAATATCACCGCGGTGAAGTTTCGCTTCCTACTCAACAACGATTACCGGATCGATGTCACCTCGGATGTCCAGACCGACAATGAACCGTTGGGGGCTCAATCCAAGTTTTTAAACGTGGTGCGAGCGGACGGCAATGTCCAAGACAACTCCAATCAGCGGTGGGTCGTCTTCGACTACGGCCTGCCGACGGCGACCCAGGTTTTCGGCTTTAGCTTCGAGGTCAGCGATTGGGCGGGCTTTCGGATGTACGGCGAGTACAATGTCAACCACCAGTTCCGGCAGTACCCCAATATCGCGCGGCAGATGCACCACAGTGCATCCGGCGTGTTGGGGGATGAGTCGGCGACGGGTTGGATGGTCAATGTCGCCAGAGAATTCTACCCCTTCTTCCTGTTCGGCGAGGCGTTTAGCATGGACGCCGAGTACAACACCACGTCGCTCCTCGTCGATCAGGGCGGGCGGATCAATTACAGTGACGACGAAGAGGCGCGGTCGGAATTTCTCTACGACTTGGTCGATGACAACGACGACAACGACATTCGCCTCGACCAGCGGCGCGACAAGGAGGGGCTAGCCGACGGAGCGGTGTTCCCCGGTCTCGACGAAAACAACGACTTTATTTCCGATTTCAATCAGAATAACACTCCAGTGCGCCCCAATTTCATGCCCGACTATGAAGAGCAGTTCCTGCGCCACTACGTCGATCGGCCGGAATTCGTCTTCGCCATCGACTTGAACAACAATGGTTGGGGCGAGCGCTTTGAAAACGACGACGAGCCGGATTATCCCTATAAGCGCGACCGGCGCGGGTACAACGCTTACTTGGGAGCGTGGCTGACGCCGGAGCTGAAGTGGATGGCGGGGCAAGAGCAAGTGCAGCGCTTATCGACCGGCGCAAAAAACCTGACCCGCTACGCTCTGCTGGCCTACGAGCGCAATTTCCCGACGGTGGGAAATGTTGCTTTTTACGACATGTTCAAGCTGGTGCAGGACGATATCGCCGACGACGTGGTCCAGTGGGTGACGGCGCGGCCCGAGCTAGGCAGGCCGCTGGACTCGCCGGGGTCGATGCAGCCGGTCATGGATCCGCTGGCGATGCGCGACGCCGTCGTCAATCGGCTGTGGGCTGGTTTCACCGGCAAGACCTACAAGGGCATCAATAGCGAAGGCAAGTTCATCCACGAATTTATTCGGCAGCGCGACGCCGATGCCCGCGACCGCGCTGGCCGCAAGATCGCCCGCAACACGCGGCGGCTGGGGCTGATCAACCGCATAGATTACCAATTTTCGCTGGGCCGGTTGACGGTGCAACCGCGCTTCAAGCACGAACTATTCATGGACGACACGCCCTACAATATCGACCGCCTGACTAGCGCCTCGGCGGCTGACCGCCAAGACTGGAGCGGGATCTCCTCGCTCTTGTTGCGGCGTTCCTTCTTGAACCACGTATCGCTGCAGTTGGGTGTCGAGCACCTGATCTTCCGCGATCTTATCCAAGACGAGACGGCTACCGCTGGCTTGCGCGTCGGCGATACGACTGGGGATTTTGACGAGACTTCGGTCGCCGTGCAGTTTTCCATCGACAAGCCGTATCTGGGCTATACCCTGCAAACCCTGATGGGGATAAGGGTGAGCAGACGCTATCTGGAGCGCTTTGAACAGCCGAGTGCTCGGGAGACGGGTGCCCTCTCCTTCGTGACGGTATATGGCAGCATCCGCTAGCGCCTGTCGTCGCAGTTTAATCCATTCCACCCCAAAATTGTGAGTTTACTAAGTCTATGAAAGCGTACCTGTCCTTGGTTTGTAGTGGGATTGTCCTAGCACTTATGGGTTGTGCAAAGGATGCCGAGGAACTAGAAGACCCCGTTTTGGCCGAAGTGGGAGACCGCCAGATAACAGCTTCCCAACTGATCGACTTTGAACAGCGCTTGCCAGCGCAGTTAAAGACGAAGAAGTCTGGCTTAGACGGCTATCGCGACTATTTACAGACAGTCATCGACAAGGAGATTTTCCTCCAAGAAGCGATCAAAAGGGGACTCGACGAGGTGCCGGAGGTGGCGCAGAAGCTACAGCGGGAAAAAGCCGAACGGGTGTTGAGCTTGTTGTTCGAGCGCGAATTCCTCGCCAAGGTCCACGTCGATGAGCAGGAGTTGCGGGCGGCCTACGAGGCCGCAGACAAGGAGCGCGAGGTCAAGCTGCGCCTGATCATCGTCGACACCCAGGCAGAAGCCGAGGAGATCGGGCAAAGCCTTGCCGACGGCCGGGATTTCGCCGAACTGGCGCACAGCCGATCGCAGCACAAATCGACGGCACCGCAAGGTGGGGAGCTAGACGGCTACCTGACCCCCAAACGCATCCCAATCTACCTGCAAGAATACATAAACGCGCTTGCGGTCGGCGAGTTCTCCGAGCCGATCCGTCTGCCCAATGGCCAGTTCGGGATCTATCAAGTTATGCACGCACGGCCTGTGAGTTTTGCCACCGCGAGCAACGAACTGGAGGCCAAGCTGCGCGAGGAAAAGACGACTGAGTTGATAGAGACGTTTTTGGCGCAACTGCGGGCTGACATTGACTTGCAGGCCGATGACGAGACCTTGCACCAGTTACAGCAGTGGGTCGCGGCGGGGCGCAGAGAGTACACCGAGGTAGAGCGCGCTGCGGTGCTCTTTCAATTCCGCAGCGGCGGTGTCACGGTGGGGGATTTTTGGGATTACGCGGAAGAGTTGAAGATGAGCTTTTCGGGTGACATTGCCGAGTCGGTGCGGTGGTTTGCCGAGGACGTGTTATTGCCTCGCACCTTGTTTCTGCACGTGGCCTATGAAAGGGGGATTGACCGCGAGGAGCAGATTGTGCGCTGGTATGAGCGCCGCAAAGACGCGCTGTTGCTGTTGGCGCTTAGGCAGACGGCGGTCAAGGATCAAGTCGAGATCGAGCCGGAGGCGGTCAGGAAATTATACGACGAGCGGCCCGAGTTATTCACTGCACCGGAGGAGGTCACGTTGCAGGAGATCATGGTGCAAACTCGGGAAGAGGCCGTGGAGATCAAAGCGAGAATTGAGGCGGGTGAGGATATGGGGGCACTCGCCGATGAGTACACCTTGCGGACGGCGGGCAAAGGCGCGCAGGGCACATTCCACATCCATGCCTTTGAACAATCCTTTTATCCAGAATTGATCGACGTCGTGCACAGCGTCGAGGTCGGCAAGTTGTACGGCCCGCTAGCGGTGACGGCGCAGGCCGCCCAAGTGGTCGGGCCGGAGGCCATGCCTCGGGGCGGCGAGTACTATTCGGTGTTCAAGGTACTGAAGTCGAATTTTGGCAGTGCCCCCGAGCCTTTCGATACGGCGGCGAAGCGGGCGCGGGCGCTGTTGAAGCGCGCCGAGGAGAGCCGCTTGGCGGATGCGTTTTTGATGGGGCTACGGCGGGACTACGAAGATAGGGTTGTCGTATATGAAGACAATCTCAAGACGTTATTGCCCCAATAGGCGGAGCTGTGTACGTTATCATTATTAGCGCAGGACACAGATGAAGTTCAAAAAGAAATGTGGCGTAAATTTGAGATCGTAGAAGCCGAAAGCAATTTTTCAGAAGGAGTACACTATGTCTAAAATTACATTTGAGTGTCCAGACGACATACTGCAAACCCTCAGCGAAACGCCTGAACGCTTCGCCGAAAAAGGACGGCTACTGATAGCCGTCAAACTATTTGAACTCGGACGTCTGTCTTCTGGACAAGCCGCTCGGTTTGCAGATATGGATCGCGTCGTGTTTTTAGATGCCTTGAAGTCCTACCAAGTATCGGCCATCAATCTGTCCCCGGAAGAATTGGCAAAAGATTTCTTCCATGCCAAGAACTTGTAGCGTCGATATATCTATCTCCACTACTTTACTTAAGGGATGAAAATATGCACAAAATTAACCTTACAGAAGCGGAAGCCTGTCTTGCGGCACTGGTCAAAGAAGTAGCCAATGGCGAGGAAGTGGTTATCGTCGAGGAAAGCGGTTTGGCCGTTAAACTCGTTCTTATGGCAGACGTACCAAGTTCGTCTAGCTCCAGTCAAGACAAGCTCTTTAATCCTGAAGGATTGTGGGAGCAGGCGCAGCCAATAACCTCTCAGGACATAGCCGAAGTTCGCAAAGAAATGTGGCATAAATTTGAACAAAAAGATTAAGAGTGATGTCTCTGGTTGTAGATACGCACTCATTGATCTGGTTCTTGACAAGATCACCAGACCTCTCATCCGTTGCTCGTCAAGCTATTGGAGATACAATCTCATCAGGTCACTTAGTCTATGTGTCATCAGTAACAATTGTCGAAGTTATATACTTGACTGAAAAAGAGCGATTGTCCCGACAAAATTTGACTGACTTGAAAGCCACATTGCACCGACCAGATTCAGGACTCAAAGTTGTCCCTTTTGATCTTGCGATTGCAGAACAATTGGAAAGTATTTCTCGCGATCAAATACCCGATATGCCAGATCGCATGATTGCTGCAACAGCACAGCACCTCAGCCTACCGCTCGTCACAACGGACTATCGAATACAGCAATCAGAAGTTGAAACTATTTGGTGAATTATGTCAAACAACGTCAGGAAGGTGGGGAGCTAGGGTTCAATCATCCGTTTCTGAGGAGGACAAATCGTGAAAATCACCGACGTCGAAGTTATTCATTTTCGCACCAAACACCGCGGCCGGAGTGCTGGCTCGCGCTGGGGCTATGGCGTGTGGATTGACGACGAGGAAGTGGAAGGCACTAGTGCGATCACTAGGATTTCCACCGACGAGGGCGTCACAGGGCACATGCTGGGCGGCAACAAGGCGACTATGGAAGGTGCCATCAAAAATCTCCTAGTCGGCGAGGATCCACTAAACCGCGAGAAGCTATGGCATTGGATGGACCAGATGTCCACGTTTGGCCACAGCCTCGCCGAACACGAGCTCGGCATTGTCGATTGCGCGCTGTGGGATCTGGCTGGGCAAAAAGCCGGTATGCCCGTGTATCAACTGTTGGGTGGCACCCGCGACACGGTCGAAGCATACGCCAGCACGTACCCGAACTTGGGTGGCCCCGAGGTGTATGAAGAACTAGCGCGAGAATGCGTACAACGCGGTTATAAAGCCTTCAAAGTACACGCCAACATTTGCTGGAATCCGCACACGCGGGAGCCAGCGCCGCAACTGCCGGGATTTCCCAAGGAGGATGTGGAAATTTGTCGCGCCGTGCGCGAGGCCGTGGGCGACGACATCGTGCTGATGCTCGATCCGTTCGGCGTCTATACCTTGGAGGAATCGCTGTGGGTGGCGCGGGAATTGGAAGAGTTGAACTACTACTGGTTGGAGCACCCAATGGTCGAGACGCGGGTGGAGTCCTATCGCCGCCTGACGGAGCAGACCTCTATCGCCATCTGTTCCCCGGAACACGTCAAGGGCGGTCCCTTTACGCGGGCCGAGTGGCTGTTGCAGGGGGCCTGCGACATGTTGCGCATTGATGTGAACTACGGCGGCATCACTGGCTGCTGGAAGCTGATCAACTTGTGCCAGCTCTACGGCGTGCAATGCGAAATACACGGGGTTGGTGCCCCGCACGTGCATCTGGCCGCGGCCGCTCCCGAGGCCACCTGCCGCTATTACGAACGCGGTCTGTTGCGTCCCGGGCGCGATTACGACGAGAGTCCACCGCATCTCGATCAGATCGCCGATCCCATGGACGACGAAGGGTGCGTCCACGTGTCGCAGGAACCGGGGTTGGGGATAGCCTACAACTGGGATTATATCGATGAAAACCGGATTTGATCGGAGGAATCGACACATGCAAAAGTGCAGCGCGATCCTAACCGTTGGCGTGCTGTGGGCATTGTCTGCCGCCGCACTGGAACGGCCGGATACCACCTTCAAAATTTTTCAGTTCCCCGCCGATCAGATTCCCCGTGTCGATGGGGATGTATCCGACTGGAGCATGGTGCCTGCTGACTATGCCATCGGCATCGATCAGTTGAAAGACACCGTACACGACAGCCCGATAGATACCACCGATCTAGACGTCACCGTGTGCGTCGGCTGGGTCAAAGGACTAAACCGACTCTACTTCCTCTACGAAGCCTATGACGACTACTGGGATTTCAGCCATCGCGATCTGCACAACGACATTTTGGAGATCGTCGTCGATGGCGATTTGTCCGGCGGTCCTTTGATTCCCCAACTGCGCGAGGACAAGGAGACCAACGGGCTGGAAGGCCTCGACGGCCACTTCAAATTCCACGGCGTCCACGCCCAGAACTACCACGTCCTGACCCCGGCCGACGGCAAGCCCTGGACTATGGTCTGGGGTGCCAATCAGTGGATTTACGAGCTGCCTTGGGCGAATGCAGCGGCGCATTACGATTTTGCGCCGGGCGACAGTGGGCACTACACGCTCGAATTCTGGATCACCCCTTTCGACTACGCCCCGGCCGACGGACCGAAGCGTGCCGTGGAGTCGAAGCTCGAAGAGGACGCCTTGATCGGCCTGAGTTGGTGCATTCTCGACTACGACGATGGCGAGGTTAAACAGCAGGAGTTCGAGGGCTTTTGGAATCTATCTCACAAGACGACCATGTACGGCAACGCCTCCGATCTAGTAGGCTTCCGGCTGATGCCGCTGGAAAAAACCTTGCGCGACCCGGTCGAAGCGCAATGGGAATTTACCGTCCTCGATATGGAACGCCGCTTGGTCGCTTTCAAGGATTTGTCCTACGGGGATATCCGCTCATGGCGTTGGGATTTCGGCGATGGCAATACCTCGACCGAGCAACACCCCATCCATCAGTACGCAGAGCCTGGGACGACCTATACAGTCACGCTCTACGTCGAAGGCCCCGAGGGGAAGGCGCGGATGTCAAAGGTGTGGGACGTGATCGTCCGCTAAAACGGTCGAACTAATCCTACATCATTGACAAGACGATCCGCAGATGGACGCAGATGGACGCAGAATTGTAGGGGCGAGCGATCGCTCGCCCCTACCTGCAAGGCTCTGGCATTGGGGAGGGATCGTCTTTGTACTGGCGCTGAGTCTGCGTCTGGTGCATGTGTTCCAGATGTCGGCGAGTCCTCTTTTTACTATGCCGGCGGTGGACGCGGCCACCTACTCCGAACAGGCGGTCAGTCTAGCCGAGGGCAATTGGTTGGGACGCGGCCAAGGCCCATTCTGGCAACCTCCGCTTTATCCTTATTTCTTGGGCGTAATCAAGCTCGTATTTCCTGAATCTTTTTACTACGTATCTCGTTCCGCGCAGGCGCTAATCGGTAGCCTTACCTGTGCGTTGCTGTACTTGGTTGGGCGGCGGCTTTTTGGCCCAGGTATTGGTTTTATCGGCGGCCTCATTGCGGCGGTGTACGGGCCGCTGATCTATTTTGACGCTCGGCTCTTGCCGGCTGGGTTAGCCACCTTTTTTACCCTTGTCAGTCTCTTGCTGTTAATGCGCGCGGTTGAGCGGCCGACGAGACCCACTTTTGTAGCCGCGGGTTTTGCGCTGGGGCTGGCGTCGCTTACTGCGGCGATTCTCGCGTCTTTGATTCCGGGTGTGGCCATCTGGCTGTTCTATTGGTTGCGGAAAAAGGCCGCGTTGGCAGTCGTTGCTTTTCTGCTGGGAGCAGTACTGGCGATTGCGCCGGTGACGCTGAGAAATTACACCATCGGTGGGGACTTTGTGCCGATCTCCTATAACGGAGGGGTGAATTTCTACCTAGGGAACAACGCGAACGCTGAACAGACGCTTGCTTTGCGTCCGGGATGGGAATGGGAGGAATTGGTTGCTCTGCCGCTGCGGGAAGGTATCACGCTCCCTTCGGCTAAGTCCCTGTTTTTTTACGGGCAGGCTCTTGAGTACATGCAGAATGCGCCCTTCGATTACATGGGATTGCTGGCGGCAAAAACCGCCCAATTTTGGCGCGGTGATGAAATAGAGCGCAATCAGGAAATGTACTATTGGCGGAAGTATTCGAGCGTTCTCGCGGGTACCTTGTGGAAATGGGGGGTGGCTTTTCCCTTTGGCTTGGTAAGTCCGCTCGCGTTGCTGGGTCTGATAGTGTACATCCGGCGGCAAGGTTTTGCACTGCCGGTGCTTTTCGTCCTCGGCTATAGTTTCGCGGTGATCTCCTTTTTTGTCGCGGCGCGCTATCGTCTGCCGATTGTGCCGCTGCTGATTCTATTTGCTGCGTATGGGGGGAATTGGCTGTATGCGAGTTGGCGGGAACAATCCTTGCGCCAGACGCTTTTGCCGACGGCTGTTCTCGCCCTGTTGGTGCTGTTGGTGAATTGGGATCTGCCGCCGATGGATGGGCGGGGCAAGGCTGCTACGCACAATGACTTGGGTAATGCCTACTTGCAACAAGGGCGCTACGATCTGGCGCTGCTGAAATACGAACAGGCCACGCGGCTCGATTCGATGTATTGGCAGGCTTGGTTCAACCTTGGTTCACTGCGGGCGATGCGCGGCGATTTACGCGGCGCGCTGCCCATCCTCCTGAACGTGTTAGAGCACGAGCAGGAACGCGCTGATGTGTGGAGCAATGTGGCCGGCGTCTATGTGGGGTTGGGGCAATATCAGCAGGCGGCCGAGGTTCTCGAACAGGCCGTGGTGGCGGCACCGCGCGAGGATATATATGAAGCGTTGGAGAGGGTGTACGCAATGATGGGGAAGCCGCGCAGCGATGAGTAGAATTTGGTTTTTGCGTTTGGCGACTGTAGTGGTCGGTGTGACTTTGGTAGTGGGGGCCGAAGGCTTGCTGCGGCTCGTGCCGGGATTGGGACCGTCGCCGTTGGTAGTGACTTTGGCCGAGGATGAGGCGACCGGCGAATCGCTGCACGCGACGAGTCGGTTTTATGCACAGCGATTTTTCACGCAATACAAGGGACGTTTGGCTGCGGCGGGTCAGATGGGCGAGCACTTCTTTGTGGAACCTGCGCCAGCCAACCGCTACCGCGTCGTTTTTGTCGGGGCTTCCACAGTGCAGGGTTTTCCCCATCCGCGCCGCTTGGCCGCGGCGTCCTTTTTACAGGCGATGCTGGCGGATGCGTGGCCGGAGCGGGAGGTGGAGGTCGTCAATTTGGGTATTACGTCCATTGCCAGCTTTGCAGTGGCGCAGGTGATAGAAGATGCGTTGGTGCTGTCGCCGGATCTGGTCGTCGTCTATACGGGGCACAACGAATTCTATGGGTTGTATGGGGCCGGGCGGTATCAGCGGTTAAAGTACTTCTTGCGGCAACTGCATTTGACGCATCTGGTGGATGGGTTGCTAGGGGGTATTGGGACTAGGGACGAGCCGACGGATCTGATAAAAATGGCGGCTGCGCGCGGTGAGGTGCCGTTGCACAGTTCCGGTCGCGCGACAGCGGAGCAGAATTTGCGCGACAATTTGCGGCGCGTGAGCCGGCTCTGCGAACGAGCGCAGGTACCCTTGGTGCTGTGTACTGTTGTGGCGAATGACGCGGGATTTGCGCCGGTGGGATCGACAGAGGGGGACGAGGTGTGGAAGGAACGAGTGGCACAAGCGGCGCAGGTACTGACGCGGGGTTACGTTGCGCCGGAGGATGCTGAGGCCGCGCTGCAGCAATTGGAGCAAGCGGCGGCCCTTTCGAGTGAACACGCTTGGTTGTGGTATTTGCAAGGCCGGGCGTTGGAGCGGTTGGGGCGGGATGCCCAAGCGCAGCGGGCCTTTCGCAAGGCGCGGGATTTGGACACTATGCCGTGGCGCGCTCCCACGGTGCACAATGCGGTGATTCGCGCAGTTGCCAAAGAACATGGGGCTGTGTTGGCGGATGTGGAGGCTGCGTTTGCGGACGCTGCGCCCGCGCAGGGCGTGGGTTGGGAGTGGATGGTGGATCACGTTCACTTCTCTATTGCCGGGCAGGCTTTGTTGGCGCGGACTGTTCTCCACAGCGTCGCCGGATTGCAGGACATTGACTTGGGATTGCTGCGGAGCGCGGAGGCGTATCGGCGCGATTTGGGCGACCTGCCGGTGGAGCGCGTGGTGGTGTACAACAAAATGGGGGCGATGCTCGCGCAAGCGCCCTTGCACCAGTACAATGGACACAATGCGCGCTATCTCAAGCAACTGGCGGCCATGGAGGGGCAGCGGCTATCGTTGGGAGAACGGCGCGGTGTTGAGCAGTGGATGGAACAGGGGCGGCAGGGGCCGTTGGTGCTAGCGGTGGCGGATCAGCTTTTTACTGAGCGGGATTTTGCGCGGGCGCAGATTCACTACGCGGCTGCGCGGCGCGAAGTGCCGTTTACGCGGCGCGGGTTGTGGGCGGCGGTGCAGTGGGGGTGGTGCATCAAGATGCAGGGGATGATGCTTACCGACGGGCAGCGGGACGAGGTGGGAGTCGCGCTGAAACAGGCGGGGTTTCTCGCGCACGATCCGGCGGTAGGCGTAGCTTTCGTCGATTTTGTTAAGGGCCAGCTCTATCATCTTCTTGGAGAACGCGATCCGGCCTTGCTGCACTTGGAGCGCGCTTTTTTGGCCGAGGATTTTCGCCGCCGCTATGCGTTGAGTTTGTTTCAGGCGTTGGCTTTTGAATTGGTTTGGGCTGGGCGGGTGGAGGAGGCGCGGGAATACGCTCGCTTGGTAGGGGGAGAGGTTGGGCAGGAGGCTCATTTTTTGCGGATTGTCGAAGGGCAACTGAGGCCGTAGGGAATGGTTGCATCAGGGAGCGCATTCTCCAAGCGGCAAAGGCACCTAAGCAACACATTGATGGATACTGTTCGACACAGCTTGAGCTGGTCGCAAGCCATCCGCTAAGGTGGCCGTCGGTGTTGGCATGGATGTTGCATATATGCAGCGGAAGCCGCCTGTTGGTGGTTTTTAGTCCTTCGTTTATTTATATTTCCCGCTGAGGAAACCAGCCATGAGCGAAAGCACCGACCCCCAAGCCCGTGCGACTCCCAAACCCGAAGAAATGCCTTGGGTCATTAGCTATCTGCACGACGACATTCAGGACCTGCGTCAAGACCTGCGTACTCAAATAGGGGCCGTCAACAACCGCATTGACGAGTTCAACCGCTCGTTGAGCGACCGTATAGATGAGACCAATCGCTCGTTGGGCAATCGTATCGACGAGTTCAATCGCTCATTGGACGGCCGTATAAATGAGACCAACAACCGCATTGACGAGACCAACCGCTCGTTGGGCGAACAGATTCGCGCGCTCCACAAGCGCATGGACACCTATTTCCTTTGGATGATGGGCACGTTGGTGACCATCACCGGCGTCCTAATCGCCGTCATCAAGCTCTGAGCATCAGGCATCCCCACGCGTCTTTCTCTTGAAGCTCCATTTCCTTTGACCGCGGCATTGATCTCCGCCTCTACTGGGTTCATTTTGACAGCCTCTCGCGCATTAGGTCGCAGTAGTCCAAGGACGTGTCAATACCTATGCTGTCCCTGTCGAGATCCCTAGCGGCAACTAGCGTAGTGCCTGAACCGGCGAAAGGATCGAGAACCATATCACCTCGATCAGTGAATAGGCGAATGAACCAGTTGGGTAGAGACAGTGGGAATGCGGCTGGATGGCCCTTGTAGCCGCACTCTGTAGATAGATGCAGGACATTTGTCGGGTACGCCGTGTCGCGCCCAATCCAGTTTTCGACCTTCTTGCCAAAGCCGTTTTCGTTCTTTGACTCGTCCCTAGTATAATCGGTTTTCGACAGGTTCCTCAGCCGTGCCGTCTTCCAATCGCCCATCGGCACCATCACGGATTCCTGTCGCATCTTGAACTTCTTGTTGATAGTGAAGTGCAGCAGACGCTCCCACGAATCTCTAAACCGATTGGGCCACTTCCCCGGATAGCAATTCTTCTTGTGCCAGCAGTATTCCTCAACCCATAGCCAACCCTGTTTCTTCAGGGCCAGTATAAGTTCTAAGACATAAGTGTGTCTTTGGCCGCCAACCGCTTTTTCTTTGATGTTCAAAACAAAGGAACCGTCCGGCTTGAGGCTCTTCTTCAGCACCTCCGCCCTCGGCAAGAACCACTCTACATAATTATCTGGATGGATGCCGCCGTAGTTGTTCTTCCTTTGATCGGCATAGGGCGGGGAAGTGAAAATCAGACTGACCGATTCAGACTTGACCCTGCCGGACTGGATTACTTCTAGGCAGTCACCGTGCAGTATCTGAGGGTCTTCGATGGATGTTGCTGATTCAATGGCTGTTAGAGTAGTCATGCTACCACCTCCCGATAATCTGAATTAAGTTATACATATGTATAGATGACTAGAACCCTGTCAACTTACTAGATTGGATGAAATGACGCCTGAAGAATTCATAGCCAAGTGGCGTGCAGCTCAGCTCAAGGAGCGTTCTGCCGCGCATGAGCACTTTATCGACTTGTGTCGGTTGCTCGACGAGCCAACTCCGGCTGAGGTCGACTCTACGGGCGATGCGTATTGTTTTGAGCGCGGCGCGAGCAAGGAGGGTGGAGGTGATGGTTGGGCCGATGTTTGGAAGCGGCACCATTTTGCGTGGGAATACAAAGGCAAGCACGCCAACTTGGATGCCGCTTTTACGCAGCTTCGGCAGTATGTGCTCGCGCTGGAGAATCCGCCGCTCTTGATTGTGTCGGATATGGCGCAATTTCGCATTCGCACGAATTGGACGAATAGCGTCAGCGAAACCTATGAGATCGGGCTAGAGGAATTGGTTGATGCTGAGAAGCGCGACCTGCTCAAATGGGCTTTTTCGGACCCGGAGCGGCTACGACCTGGGCTGACGCGGCAGGTGCTTACCGAGCGGGCGGCTGCGTCTTTTGCACAGTTGGCGCAAGGGTTGCGCGAGCGCGGGCACGATCCGCAGACTGTGGCGCATTTTATTAATCGCCTCGTGTTCTGTATGTTCGCCGAAGACGTGGGCCTGCTGCCCAATGCGATGTTTACGCGGATGTTGGAACGCACGCGTGAGCAGCCAGAGAAATTTGCCGAATATGCGCGGAGTCTGTTTCAAGCGATGGCTGAGGGCGGTGATGTGGGCTTTGAGCCGGTGGCTTGGTTTAATGGCGGCTTGTTTGACGACGATGTAGCTCTGCCGCTGGAGAGAGAAGAGATTGCAGCGGCGTTGGCGGCAGCGGCTCTCGATTGGGCGGAGATTGATCCTTCCATTCTCGGCACTTTGTTCGAGCGTGGGTTAGATCCGGCTAAGCGGGCGCAGTTGGGGGCTCATTACACGGACCGCGACAAAATTATGCTGCTCGTCGAGCCGGTGGTGATTCGTCCGTGGCTGGCCGAGTGGGCGGGGGTGAAGGATGAGATCGCCGCTATGGTGGGACGGGCGAAGGCCGCGAGGACACCGGCTGTTCGCACTCGACGCCTTGCAGAGGCCGAGCGGCGATTGCGGATGTTTCTCCAACGGCTGCGTGGGTTTACTGTACTCGACCCGGCCTGTGGTTCAGGGAATTTCCTATACATTGCCTTGCAGTCGCTCAAGGATTTGGAGCAGCGGGTGCAGTTGGAGGCCGAGGTGCTTGGCTTTCAGCGCCAGTTTCCGGGGATTGGGCCGGCCAACGTTAAGGGAATTGAGATCAATCCGTATGCGGCGGAACTGGCTCGCGTTTCCGTGTGGATTGGGGAGATTCAGTGGATGCGGCGAAATGGGCATGGCGAGGCGCGAGATCCGATCTTGAAGCCGTTGGATACGATTGAATGCCGCGATGCGATTGTTGGGGAGGATGGTGGGGAACCGGAGTGGCCGGAGGCCGATGTGGTGATTGGGAATCCGCCGTTTTTGGGAGGAAAACTTCTCAATGCCAATCTTGGCGAAGCCTACGTTTCGAGCCTTTTCACGGTGTACGAAGGCCGCGTACCAGCAGAGGCCGATCTCGTCTGCTACTGGTTCGTCAAGGCCGGCGAACACATAGGATTGGGCAAGGCAAGGCGCGCTGGCCTCGTTTCGACCAACTCCATTCGCGGTGGGGCGAATCGGCGGGCGTTGCAGACCGCGACTGAGGACCGTCCGATCTTTGAGGCATGGAGTGATGAGCCGTGGATGATTGACGGTGCGGCGGTGCGCGTCTCTTTGGTGTGCTTCTCACGACCGGATGATGAAGTGGAGCTAGAACGGCGGCTCAATGGCCAGTTTGTGGATGCGGTCCATTCTGATCTAACGGGGAACGTTGATTTGACCAAGGCGCAACGGTTATGCCGGAACATCGGCGTTGCGTTTATGGGCGATACTAAGGGCGGCCCCTTCAATGTGCCTGGAGAGCAGGCACGGGAATGGCTCCGCAAGCCTGCGAATCCGAATGGACGGCCTAATTCCGACGTTCTCAAGCCGTGGGTAAATGGCATGGATTTGACCCGCCGACCGACTGGCAAATGGATCGTCGATTTTGGCTGGAGCATGACGCAAGAGGAAGCAGCGCTCTACGAGGCACCGTTTCAACACGCAAAAGAACATGTTTATCCGATGCGGCAATGTAACCGTCGGGAAGCCTACCGTATCTATTGGTGGCGACATGTTGAACCGAGGCCGGGGATGTGGGATGCGCTCGACGGCCTATCGTGTTACATCGCTACGCCTACCGTCGCCAAGCACCGCCTGTTCGCTTGGCTAGACATGTGCATCTGTCCCGATCATCAGCTAATTGTCATCGCCCGAGACGACGACACCACCTTCGGCATCCTGCACAGCCGCTTTCACGAGGCGTGGGCGTTGCGGCTCGGCACGAGTCTGGAAGATCGTCCGCGCTACACGCCGACCACCACCTTCGAGACCTTTCCTTTTCCCGAAGGGCTGTCGCCCAACATTCCCGCCGCCGATTATGCAGACGATCCACGCGCCATCGCCATCGCCGAGGCTGCACGGCGGTTAGTGGAGCTACGCGACCGTTGGCTGAATCCGCCCGAATGGGTGGGGTGGGTGGACGAGCCGGTGCCCGGCTATCCCAAGTGTCCGGTTCCGCGAGACGAAGCGGTGGCGAAGGAACTGAAGAAGCGGACGCTGACGAACCTCTACAACGCCCGCCCGCAATGGCTTGACGACGCGCACAAAGCTCTTGATGCGGCAGTGGCGGCGGCGTATGGGTGGGGGGCGGATATTGGGGAGGACGAGGCGATGAGGGAGTTGTTGGGGATGAATTTGGGGTGTGAGGGATAAGCTCGGGGAAAGACGGCTGACGCCTCAAGGGCAGGCTGCCATGTCTATCCTTGCATTGGTTCGGATGGTTGGGCATAGATAGCGAGGTACCGCTATATGTTGGCGAACGCTGTAGGGAGGGAATCGCCCATTGGCGATTAATTCCATAATTCTTGAAGGACCACTTGATATTCCGATTGTGCCTTCGTCAGACAATCGTTCAGTATGGCTGTTGTAGCTTCATCTTCCATAAACGGGTTGACATAAATATTCTGAAATACCCAAGAAGAGTTCCAAGGATAAAGGCAACCACAAAAAAACCAGACAGCAGTGAGTCGTTTTTTACACACCGGTTGGTCCCAAATACCAAGACACGACTCTGTACCAAACAAATCCTGAGAATCAGTATCATCAAAAGGGCTGGGCGAATTAACTGCTAATACAAAAGGCTTATCCAAGTCGCCATAATGGTTCACTTTCTCCTCTATCCTATCTCGGATAGAAGCAGTAGTATCAAATCCTGCGGTTTCTGCAAAACCCGACCCGAAGAGCGTTGGAGCTTCACTATTATCTTTCAACACAAGCTGCCCTTGTATTTTACAGTCTCCTTCCTCAAACGAGGCACAGGGAGCAGCACGAGGTCCATACGTATCAACCAAACGTTTGACGTCGTCCGGATTAGTTTTAAGTAAATCGGCGAATGGCGGCACCACCTTTGCCCGACTCAGACTCTTCGACAACTTTCCTTCCTTTGTTATAAACAAAAAGAAATGCGGAGAATGCAATTTCTCCAACATAGCAATAACCTCTCTTTCAGGCTTGCTATTGGAAAAAGGGTCATTGTCAAGAGTTGTTGCTTCAAGATAAAAGGAAAGATCTCCATCCTGTATTAGAAAATCAGGCCGAGTTGTTTTCACCGGAAGGCAAGGATGTACTTTCACTACACAACCTTGGCGAATAAGAAACTCATGTAGGATCAATTCAAATATTGCTGCCCGATGGTGCTTATCCATCTTACTACGAAAATCTCCCCGAAGATTAGAACGGTCTTGGGCTGGATATCGAGTAAACCACGATTCAAGTTCAGAACGAGCCTTCCCTCCTATAGGGTGGGCACATCGGTTCAAATAACCGAAACCCGATTCATGCGGCTGTTTAGAGTTCGCGTCAGTTCGTTCAAAAACATCAAACAACGTCGATTTAACATAACTGTCCAAAATAGAGCTCCTTTAGGCTGATATAAATTGGGATCGAATAGATCGCTAGCTTATTTAGCTGCCCGAATGATCAGACTCATGTGGCCCATTAATCAAAGGGACTTATATACAATAGTGCCCAAATGTCTAAAAGCTCAAAATCATGATTCAGGTGACCTCAGCTCCGGATCATTGATCCACGCAGGTATAGTTGAGTTCAGGCGCGCGAAGGAGACAATGGCAAACTGGAGGATGTTTGGAGGCAACCAAGCGGTCCCCCAATGTCTAGTGTACCGCAGACTATCGTGCAGAATGTTACCGGCCTTGGGCTTGTAATTGCTACCGGGAGCCCAGTTTAGGGGACCAAACATGTCGCTGTAGAGAATCTTGTAGACCACCTTCAGGATCCACTCCACGGGTGCCACGCGTTCCAGTGCCTGCTTCATCTTATCCGATGTTTCGGCACCGTATATCTGGTCTAGCCGATGGGTGGGGCGGACGTAGACATACGTCAAGCTGCCGCACTTGAAGTTCTCGACAAAGTCCGGGATTCCGAGATCCTTGTTGAACTCGTGGTACCCGTCGATCATCTGCGCAGCCTTCAGGGTCATCTCCATGCCGTACATCAGACTGTCGTGGGCTACGGTCGAATACGATCCAGAGTTTTCTTTAATATCTCCACCTAGAGGAATTAAATCTATATCACCACGTGCCATTAGACTTTCAGCTTGACTATGGCATGCCTTGGCACTCAAAAGATAGGCATTAGACACAGCGCACCAACTAAGAATCACTCGTCCTGTGACGGCGTGCGTCATCTTCGCATTGAACTTGGGATGCTTCATGTAATACTCCTTACGATCCCTTTAGTGTCGGTGTCACAAGCACCGAGCGGTAGGTCCCTCGCCCGATTTGCCCGTCTGACACGTCCTCAAGAGGTCAACTAAAATCCCCTAAACGGTTGTTCCGATAATTATTCTGCAAGCTAAATAAAAAATCAGGCGTGGTCACTCAGGTATATAATTCCCTAATCAAAGCTAGGATTCGCCTATAACCGCTACAAGACCTTCTCTCCAGAGTCAGTTCGCCACACGCAGCGTATACGAATACAGCTTGTCCTCCGTCAAGAAGCTAAACTGGAGTGCGACCATTTTGCCGCTCAACGAACGCACGTCGCCCGAACCACGCCAACGCACGGGCGCATCTAAGGCGCGTCTTCAGCAATAGGTTCGCAATCCTCCGCGCCAAACCAGCGGACGCCCGTCCGGTTTCGTCCTGAAGCTGCACCTTCAAGCCGCCCGTTGGCGATTGCACGTCGTCCACTCTGCGGAGTTGGCCTCTCTCCCAATCCTGTTCATCCTGCCCATCACATCCATCCCGGTCCCTTGACGATTGACGCACCGTCTCCTTTTTTGCCCTCCATTAATCTTGCCAAGAAGTGCGCCCCGTGCAAAAGAGAATCCCCACTCATTACCTCGCCCATCTCAGCGACCGCTACCTCGTGGAATTGGCCGGGTCCGGCCTGAGTTGGCGGTCTATGCTGCTCGGTCTGGGGCTGGTCATCGCCATCAGTATTGGCAGCCCCTATTCGATATGGATGGTCGGCTCGTCGGAAATGACGTGGTCGTACTTTCCCATTGCCGTGGGCGCGCCGCTGTTTCTCTTGGTCTTGGGCAATGCGCTGCTCAAACGCGCCCTCAGCGCGACCGAGCTGATTACTATCATTATCATGGGGTTGGTCGCCAGCGGTATGCCCATCTTCATGGTCGGCCTGATTCTCAGTATCATCTCCAAGCCCTATTACGGCGCGCTTCCCACTAATCAATGGGCTGAATACGTCCATCCCTATCTGCCGAATTGGGCTATCCCAGACCCAGCGCACGACGCCATGCGCTTTTTCTATGAGGGCTTGCCGAGCAAGGATTTGGCCATTCCGTGGGGGGCGTGGGTCGAGCCGCTACTGTGGTGGTTGCTGCTGGTGCTGGCCATATATTTCGTCGGCCTGTGCTCGGTGGTGGTGCTGCGCCGGCATTGGATGGAGCGCGAGCGGTTGACCTTCCCCCTGACCGAGGTGGCCTTGATGCTGACTGAAGAGGCCCCGGGATCGGCGCTGCCGCCCGCGCTCAAAACTCGGGTTTTTTGGATCGGCTTTGCCATACCGTTCGGCCTGATCGCCTTTAATATTCCCAGCTACTTTAACCCCGGCTTGGCGCAAGTGCCCGTCTTTCAGGGATGGGCCTTTTCCCTCATTCCCCAAGCACCGGCCATCAACCTAGTGATGTACTTCCCAGTCTTGGGGTTTATGTATCTGGCTCCGCTGGCCATTTCGTTCAGCGTCTGGTTCTTCCATCTGCTCTACTTGGTGCAACTGGGTCTGATCACTGAAATGGGTCTTTTCAATTTGCGTGCCGACCCGTTTGTGTATAGCGGGACGCCCTTGTCATGGCAGTCTTGGGGAGCCTTTGTGGCGATGGTGGGATGGAGCTTGTGGATGGCGCGGAGTCACCTCGCGGCCGTGTGGCGCACCGCGCTGGGACGCGCCGGGCGGATCGACGACGCCGACGAGATGATTTCCTATCGGGCCGCCGTGGGCGGTGGGTTGGCTGGGCTGTGTTTTATCCTCGGCTGGCTGTGGCGCAGCGGCTTGGACCTGCATTTGGCGGCCTTCTATTTGGCGGCCGCGCTGACGATTTTTTTGGGCATTACACGGCTGGTGGTGCAAGCGGGTCTGCACTATTTGACGACGCCTATGAGCGCTCAGGGTATGGTGGTGGCTGCGGCTGGCTCGGCGCTAGGGCCGCAGAACTTGGTCGCGCTGGCGTTGACTTTTGCGTGGTCTAGCGATGTGCAATCCACCTTTATGCCGTCGGCAGCCAATGCGCTCAAGCTACACGATTACTACACGCATCGACGCAGCGGCGGGTTGGCCTTGGCCATTGCCTTGGCGGTGGTGGTCAGCTTTGTCGCGACCACCAGCTTTATGATCTACCTGTGCTATGACTACGGGGCGAGCAATCTGCGCTCGTGGTTTTTCAATGCGGCTGGCGGTGCGGGCGGCCGGGCCTTCGACTGGGTCGGCGAGCAGACGCGAAATCCCGCGTCCGTCGACTGGGACAAGCTCGGCTTGGCTGGCAGCGGGGTGGTGGGTTATGTGGTGCTGGCGTTTTTGCACTATCGAATCGCGTGGTGGCCTTTGCACCCAGTGGGGTTGGCCGTAGCCTCGACTTGGATGGTCAGGCGGATTGTGTTCTCGGTCTTCTTGGCGTGGGCCTGCAAGGCGTTGATATTGCGCTTTGGCGGTGTGGCGCTCTACCAGCGGCTCAAGCCGCTGTTTATCGGGCTGGTGGTGGGGTTTTTCTGCGGGGTTTTTCTGTCGTTTGTGCTCGACTGTTTTTGGTTTAAGGGCGCAGGGCATCCGATCCTGCACGGGTGAGTGGATTGCCGTATATTGAGGTCGTAACTACGAGGAAAGGTATTCGCCGATGAGCATTTCCCACCCCCTGCACGTGATTGCTGAGGACGTGCAGTTCTACCGCGACCACGGTTATTTCGTCTATCAACATCCGCTCTTTCCCGCTGAAAAATTCCAGCGTTTGCAATCCTTCTTCGCTGGCTTATTGGCCGATTTGCCTGTGGGTAAACGACCCGAAGCTATGGACGTGCCACACTTTGCCCACCCAGAGCTTTTTGAGTGGCTCCTCGCCGACGAGGTGCTCGATTTTGTCGAGGCGTTTATTGGCCCGGACATTGTCTTGTGGTCGAGTCACTTTATCAGCAAGCCGCCTGGAGATGGCAAGCGCGTGCCCTGGCACGAGGACTCGGCGTATTGGAATGAGCGACTCAGCGAGCACGAGGTGCTGACCGTATGGCTGGCCATCGACGATTCGACGCGAGAAAACGGCTGTATGCGGGTGGTGGCCGACTCGCACCGGCACGGCTTTTCGGACTACGTGGAGGTTGATCACAACACCCACGTCTTTGGGCGCGAGATCGTGGCTGAGCAAGTCGATCAGTCGCGGGTCGTCGATCTGGAACTCCGCGAGGGCCAGTGCCACATCCATCACTCCAAAATGATTCACGGCTCCAACCCCAACACCAGTGCCAAGCGGCGCTGCGGCTACACCATGCGCTATATGCCAGCGACAGTGAAGGTGCGAAGTACGGGGCCACACGCGGCACACGCGGTGTATTTGGCGCGGGGACAGGATCGGGCCGACAACGAGTACGGCGAGCCGTGGGGGCCGTTTGCGCCGGGTATTCGCTAGGGATGGACGTCGTTGATCGGCATGAGTGTTACGACCTGACGCGCGAGGGACGCTTTCTGATTGCCCGCTTGCAGACGCCGCATCAGGTGCTGAGTACATCGGCTTGTAACGGGGGGTTGTGCAACGACATTCGTTACTTGGTCAATCACCAAAGTTGCGAGGGCAAAGGGCACGACTCGCGCTTCGCCTTGCTCAAACAACTCGGAGAGACTGGCTATCACCACCACGTATGCGCGGAGCACAACTGGCCCCCGGATCAAGTCGCCCTGATGGGCACGGCGGCCAATGTGAACTATGCGGCTTGCGTCGTAGAAACGCACGCTGAATTGCGCGTGTGTGCCGTTGTAACCGCTGGGGTGGAGGGCAATGCGGGATGCGCGGGGGACCGGGCGACGTGGCACGAAGAAGACGATCCCCATGTGGGAACGATCAACACTATGCTGTTCGTCAATTGGCCGCTCTCCCCGGGCGCGATGGCGCGGGCCGTGGTGACTATGACCGAAGGCAAGTCTGCGGCCTTGCGCGACCTCGCGGTTGCGAGCCGCTATTCGAGCGATTTGGCAACGGGTACGGGCACGGATCAATACGGCATTGCCGCTCCTTTAGACTCCACTAAGAAGCCGAAAACTAGCGCCGGACATCACGCCAAGTTGGGCGAATTGATCGGCAAGACCGTGCGCAAGGCCACGTTGGAGAGTCTGCGTTGGCAAAATGGTTTAGAGCCGTCGCATACGCGCAGCATCGTACACGCGCTCAAGCGCTTTGGCATGAAAGAGGAGTGCTTGTTGGCAGAGATGGCCGAACGCCTGAGTGCGGACGATTTCGCACTGTTGCAAAAGAATCTCAAGTCCGTGGTGTACGAACCGCGCGTTGCCGCCTCGGCGTATGCGTTTGCCGCGGTTTGGGATCGCGTGCGCTATGGCACGTTGTCGCAGGAGTTGGCCGCTCCGGTCTTGCGCCAGCAAGCCGCTATTTTGGCGACTGCGCTGGCCGCCAAACCAGAAGCCTATTTGTCGTGTTACGAGCAACTGCGGATAAATGAAGACGACTGGCTGGCGATTGCGTACGACGCCTTGGCCTTGGGGTGGCGTCTGAAATGGACTTGACCATACTCGCGCCCGATCTGCTGTTGCTCATTTGTGCGGTTATTTTCGATGGTCTTGTCGGCGATCCGGTCTATGCGTTACATCCCATTCGGTTGGTGGG
The DNA here is from genome assembly GCA_965116675.1 of Candidatus Latescibacterota bacterium. Taxonomy (GTDB): domain Bacteria; phylum Latescibacterota; class UBA2968; order UBA8231; family UBA8231. Next base: position 1,681,668 of record OZ220721.1, on the reverse strand, counting down.
TGCGACGCTGTCTTTTTTTGATCGGGTGCTGCGCGGCCTGCGTTTGGATGGATACGTCGGTGGGTGCGTGCTGTTTTGCGTTTTGGCGGCGTTCTGGGTGGGCTTGATCGGTGCGTTGGCGATTGCATTGCATCGCGTCCACGCGGAGATCGGTTGGCTTTTTCACGCTTTTGTCTTGTACAGTCTCATTGCGCTCAAAGACTTGTGCAAACACGGCTTGGCCATTGACCGCGCCGCGGACCTGGACGGTGCGCGTCAGGCAGCCGCGATGCTCGTGGGCCGCGATATTGATAAGATGGACATGGCAGCTTGCCGGCGGGCGGGCATGGAGAGTTTGAGCGAAAATGCGGTGGATGGGTTTATCGCGCCGATTTTTTACTACGCGCTTTTGGGACTGCCGGGCCTCGTACTTTTTAAGGTCGTCAGCACGATGGATTCCATGGTCGGCTTTAAGACGCCGCGCTACCGCTATTTTGGTTGGTGCGGTGCGCGGCTCGACGATGTGTTGAATTTTTTGCCAGCGCGCTTGACGTATGTACTGATGATTATGGTCGCGTTTTTTTTGCCGAATTGTTCGGCGCGCAAGGCCCTTGTCGTCGGGTGGCAGCAGCACGCGCTCGTTCCGGGGCCAAATTCTGGGTGGAGCGAAGCAACCGCGGCCGGCGCGTTGCAGAGACGGTTGGTTGGCCCTATTTGGCAGGACGGGATGCAGGTCACGGACTTGTGGTTGGGCGATGCGAACGATCCGGAAGGAGGGCGGCCTGAAGACATGCGCCGCATGTGCGTATTTATCGTTGCGACTTGCTTGCTCAGCGTGGGGTTGGCGGCAGTCTATCTCGTATATGCTAGTTCCTAGGAAAATGGGGGGCATGGAGATGAAACGCGTTATCAAACCGACAGGACAGTTTAATATCGAAATTGAGGAAGTGCCGGTGCCCGAGCCGGGGCCGGGGGAAGTGCGGGTCAAGGCGGTGTGCAGCCTGATCAGCCGAGGATCGGAGATCGGCGCACGCTATACGCGCGAGCATGCGGTCAGTCCCGAGATTATGGGCTATTCGCTGGCAGGGGTAATAGACGCTTTGGGGGAGGGAGTCGATTGCTACGCTGTAGGGGACCGGGTAGTAGCACTGGCACCGCACGCTGAATACGTGGTGCGCCCAGCGGTGTTGTCTGCGCCGCAGGACCAGCCGCAGGTGGTGGCGATGCTGCCTAACGTGGAATTCGACGCGGCACCTTACTGGCCTCTGGTCTCGGGTGCGGTGACCTGGGTGGATATCGAGGAGATCGGCCCCAACCACACGGTAGTGATTTTGGGCCAAGGACTGGTTGGGAGCCTGATGTTGCAGGTGGCCAAGCACAATGGCAAGGGTCGGATCATCGCCGTTGATGCGCTGGAGAGTCGCTGCACACTGGCCGAGGAGTTGGGGGCTGACGCGGTAGTCAACGCCGCTGAAGAGGATCCTATTGCCGCGGTGCGCAGGCTAACAGCGGGAGCCGGAGCCGATATCGTCGTCTATGCGGTGGGTGGTCTGGCGGGGGTTAAAGCATTCGACCAGGGGTTGGATATGCTGGCCGTTGGCGGGCTACTCCACCTGATTGGGCTTTACGAGGACGCGCCTTTGCCACTGATGTCGGGCAAGATTCAGCGACGCAAGATCCTGGGCGGCTATTATGGACAGGGGATAGGCTCGGGGACCGCACGCCGGGCGATGGAGCTATTGCAGGCAGGAGTCATTCAGACAGAGCGAATGACCACGCACCGCTTTCCTTTTTTTGAGGCGGCAAAAGCCTTTGACTTGCTCTACAACGACATGGACGAGGCGCTCGGGGTGTTGCTCGACTGGGAGGGGTGAGTTGAACGCGGTAAAACAAGATTTACTCCAGTCCGACACTTTTTCGCAGAGCTTGATTGATTCTAGTCTGCCAACCGGGGCCATCGGCCTTAAAGGCAGCCAACACATCGGGATCTAGCCGAATAGTGGTGGAGATTTTGGTCACAGCGGCCTTTGGTCGTCCTCGCTGAACTGGGACTTGGGCGAATTTTGCCTGCCATTCCGGGGTGGCGAGATCCGGCAGGTCGTCATCGGAATCGAGGTCCATATACGGCTTGTTCTCGTTCATTGGCTTTCCTCATGCTGATAATCCGGCGCACCTTGCCGCGTTGCGTCCATGCAAGGATTACCATGCGGTTGGCGAGAAATCCGATCGTGATGTACCGAGGCTCTCCATAGTCCTTGCGATTATCCTCGACGGTCAGCGTCGCCCCGGCAAAAACGTCTGGGGCACGGGCCATATCTAAGCCACGGATTTGCAGGGTGGCATTGCGTTTGGCCGGATCGAATTCAATCTTCATTTATTTTATGTTACTACAAAAAAACAAGAACGTCAACTTTTGAGTTTGGCTCAAACTGGCCGATATAGAAGAGGTACGAGCGCGTGGTGGCGACCGGAAAATGGAACGGATGGGTGAGATCGGCAACTGGAGATGCTTGTCAATTGACGGCTTGTAATGCAGTTTTGCTGATAATGGATAGGAGCAAATCATGAAAAATTACGCAATCGTCTCATTACTGCTTTTGGCCGCTTTGTACGCCAATGCTGAGGAGTACTGGCCCCAGTGGCGCGGCCCCAACCACAACGGCGTCAGCGAGGCCGTGAACCTGCCTACGACTTGGAGCAAGAGCGAGAATGTGGTCTGGAGCAGAAAGCTGCCCTCTTGGAGTGGGAGTACGCCGGTGGTGTGGGGCGAGCGGATCTTTTTGATGTCGCCCAATACGGGCGAGGAGATCCAAGGCGGCGAAAAGCTGCTTTTGGGCTGCTTGTCAACGGCTGATGGCAGCGTGTTGTGGCAGCGCACGCTCGACGAGGGCAATGCCTATTGGCGCAAGCACAACAATACCTCGCCTTCGCCGGTCACGGACGGCGAGCGCGTGCTGGCCGTTACGGGTACGGGGATGATCCGGGCCTTTGATATGGACGGCGAGGAATTGTGGCACTACGACTTGCAGGCCGAGCACGGCCCCTTCGGCCTGATGTGGGGCTACGCCTCATCGCCGTTGCTCTACGACGGCAAGCTCTTTGTCGAAGTCCTGCACGGGATGAACACGGACGATCCTTCCTACCTGATCGCCTTTGACGCGGCCACTGGCGAGGTCGCGTGGTGGCAGGAGCGGCCAACCGACGCGGTGCGCGAGTCCCCGGACGCCTATACCACGCCCGTGGTGCTCGAACACGACGGCCAGACGCAAATTGTCGTCTCCGGCGGGGACTATGTCACCGGCCACGACCCGGCTACCGGCGAAGAGGTTTGGCGAGCGGGCGGCTTGAACCCGGGCAAGGAGCGGAATTACCGGGTGGTTGGATCGCCAGTTGCGGTCGCCGGGATGGTGTACGCGACGAGTCGCCGCAATCCAGTGCTAGCGCTGCGCGCCGGTGGTAAGGGGGATATTAGCGAGAGCCATTTGGCGTGGAAATGGACGGGAGCGGGTGGACCAGATGTGCCTTCGGCTGTTACCGATGGCCGCTATTTCTACATGGTCGATGATCGCGGGAGGGCTACCTGTCTCGATGCCAAGACGGGTGCGGTAGTGTGGGGGCCGGAGCGCACGGCCCAAGGGACGGTTAGTGCCTCGCTGGTCCTGGCCGACGGCAAGCTCTACGTGGTCAATGAAAACGCGGTGACGACTGTGCTGCAGGCCGGACCAGAGTACAAGGTGCTGGCGACCAACGAACTCGACGGTGGCTATACGCTGTCGTCGCTGGCCATTGCCGGGGGGCGGATTTTCCTGCGGACGGAGTCGCACCTGTACTGCATTGGTCGGTAGGGGCGACCGGCCGGTCGCCCCTACATCTATTCGGCCTTGAGAGCCGCCAGCAGGGGGCGGCGCAGGGCCGAGTGACTAGCGGCAGCACACGCCAACAGACCGGCGGCGAAGACCAAGCCGAGCGAGATGCCTAGCGAGGTCCAAGGCAAGGGCGTGGGGTCGAAGAGGCGGGGGGCCACGGCGATGAGGGCGGCGACGCTGCCTATTCCCTCGCCCGCTAGCAGAAGGAAGCCGTGCTCGTAGAGCAGCATCGTCCCTAGGCGGGCGCGGCGAAAGCCACAGGCGCTCAAGGCCGCCAACTCGCCACTGCGCTCGAGGACGTTGCGCAGGATGAGGATCCCCAAACCCAGAGTTCCCAAGAGCAGCCCGAGCAAGCCCAGCGTCTGAAAGGTCGCTAGGTACGTGTTTTCGACGGCGCGAAAGCCTCGGAGGCGTTCGGCGCTCAAGGTAGCGTCGAGGCCGTAGGCTGCCAACTTCTTTTCGAGCGCGGTGGCGACGGCGGCTGGTTGTTCCGTTTCGACTAGGAAGTAGCCGTAGCCTTCGCGTTCGGGGAAGTGCGCGGCGAAGCGATCCTCGGCAATGAGCAATTCGCTCTGGAACAGACTGCCATCCAACAGCCCGACCAACCGCACGGCCACACCCTCCGCAATCGGAATGTCATCGCCTAGACGCTTGTGCAAAATCCACTGCGCCGAATTAAAATCGCCGATGGCCGGTATGATACCCGGCCCCAAGTCGCGCTGGAACAATCGCCAGGTATTGGCGCGCTCGTCCGGCGTTAGGGCGAGGGTCTGCCGGAAGGGCAAGCCGCCGCGTTGGATGAACTCGGCCGGTGCGCCGAGGACGCGCGGGGTCTGGGGTATGTAGAGGTTGAGGCAGCTCACGTCGTCGCCGGGTAGGACGCGGAAGGGGAAAAAGCGCGCGTCTTCCAAGTCTGTTGACAACCCCAACTCAAAGCGACCGTCCGCACTGTTGAGGTCTTGGTGCAGGGGAATCTCGGACTCGGCGACGAGTGAGAAACCGCCCGTACCTGGATCGTCTGACCACTCGACCTGTCGGTGTGCCCCGGCAGCGACGATGACAAAGGAGGCGCAGGCGACGAGGGACGCGCAGAGGGTGCTGCGGCTTGGCTTGCGGGTGCTGTTGAGGAGGCCTAGGCCTAGGCTAGAGTTGAGGCGACCCGATGTTGGAGCGCGCAACCATACCGCGAACAGGGCCAATAGCGCCAACAGGGCCGCGGTGCCGCTGCCTAAGAAAAGCGCGGCGGCCGTTGCTGCGTCGGCCATACTGGCGAGGATGCTTAAGGTAAGAGCTAAGACCAAACCGAGCGTGGCGAGGATGGCACTGCGACGGTTCGGACGATGCAGTGCGATGTCGAGGGCACCAGCGAGCAGGGCGCGGACGGGCAGCCGGTGGAAGCGCTGCACAGTGCGCCACAGCGCCAGCGAGACCAGTAGTAAGGTGGATAGATAACCCACTCCCAAGCTCAGCCAGCTAACGTGAAGTTGGAGGAAGGGCGTGCCGATAGCCTCTAACCACAAAGTGTGCAAGCCGACCAGCATCAAATAGGCGTAGAGCGGAGCACCGGCTAGACCGAGCAGTGCGCCCAGCGCGGCCAAGGCAATGCCCTCGCCCAAAAAGCGTCGGCCCACCGCGGCGAGGGGGTAGCCAGTGGCGAGTAGCAGCCCCGCTTCGCGCGCGCGTTGTTCGAGGCCGAACTTGCACAGCAGTACCACCAGCAATGCGGCTGCGGCGATGAGGAAGAGGCTGAAGCCGATAAAAAGGCCGCTGAAATCCGTGGCCCCGGTTGATGCTAACAGGGCCTCTTGGCGGACGGGGCGCAAGGAGAAGCCGGCCGCTGCTGGAGACACGCGATCCACCAGATCTTGGCGTAGACTCTCATACTGGGCGGACGAGGATGGATAGAAGCGGATGGCGGTCAGCGCACCGTGGCGGCTGCCCCACAGGCGCTGTCCTGTATGGGCGGCGACGAAGGCTTTGGGCGCGGCTCCGTACTGGTCCCAGTAGGCTTCGTCCTGTGGGCGGATTTGCCCCATGTCGATGGGGAAGGGCGCATCCCAGGCAGTTATATCGTCTTCTTCCTGCAACCCCGGATATTTGGGCGTCAGGGTCGGATCAATGGCCAAGCCGCGCATCTGCACAATCCCTTGGAGGCGGAAGTGGGCCTGCTCGGTCCGCAACTCATGGCGCGGGCCGACTATGTAATAGGTCAGGGAGATCGAATCACCGGGAGATGCGGCCAGTTCTTGGGCCGTCCAAGCGTCGAGGTAGAGGGCGTCGTCAGCGAGAGCTGGTGCGGGTCGTCCGTCTGCAAGGTAGAGGCCGGTGGGATCATCGAGAGCAGTAACGGTTGAGTAGGGGACTTGGCGACCGTTGCCCTCAATGGCGTTGGCTAGATAGGTCGAGAAGGTTGCGGTTTTGAGCTGTTGGGCGGCGGCGCTCGCCAAGGCGGCAACGCGGGTCGAGTCGTCGAGAACAAAGCGGGTGCTGGTGAGTTCGATGTAATTGGAGTGCAGTGCGAGGTCCAGCTTGAGGTCGGCGAGAGTAAGATGCTGGGCAAGAGCGCGTTGCAGGTCTTGGTGTTGACTGTTGGGCGCGGCAATGAGCAGGGCGTTGACGCGATCCTGTTGGTCGAGCGCGCGCTGGAGGACTTGGAGGTCGAGGTATGCGTTGAGCGGCAGGTGCTGGTGCAGTCTCAGGCCGAAGCGCCCCGCCCCGCTGTCGGATAAGACGCCGGTGAGCACCACGCGCAGGATGGTGACGAGATCGCCGGTAGCGCGGCGACCGAAGAGAGATTCCCGGTAGGTTGGGCTGGGGCGCTCCAGCGAGAGCAGGACCGCGTCGCCTAGTTCAAGATCGAGGGCGCGTTGCAGCGAGGCGCTGACGACGAGCGGGGGAAACGGCTGGCCGGGTGTTGGTTTGAGCGCGTCGCGCAAGGTGGGGCCGTCCTCGGGAAAGAGCGCGGAGAAGCGAACGTCAATGCCTTGGATTTGCACGCCAGCGGCGAGCGCTTGGGTTTTGGTGTGGCGGGCGCTGCCGTTGAGGAGGATGACAGGTGCATGGCCTCCAGGTAGTTCGGTGGTTAAGTCGCTGCGGAAGAAGTGCGCGGCGAGCAGTGCGTAATCGATTTGACCTAGGCGCTCTAAAGCCAAATCGCGCAGACTGCCGCGCATGGAGTCGCCGACTAGGAGCGCGCCAGTCAGGGCGGTTGTGGCGACAGCGGTCCCCAGCAACAGCCCTAGGTGAACCCGCCAGTAGTAGATCAGGCTTCGACGCACGTCCCCTCGCGCAGATGCAGACGGCGGTCGCAGCGCGCCGCTAGCTCGAGGTCGTGGGTTGCGATGACGAGGGCAGCTTGTTCGGCGCGGTGCAGTGTGAAGAGTAGATCGGCGACGGTGGTGGCTGTCTGGCGGTCGAGGCTGCCGGTAGGCTCATCGCAGAGCAAGAGACCGGGCTGGTTAATCAAGGCGCGCGCCACGGCCACGCGCTGGCACTCGCCGCCGGACAGCTCAGCAGGGCGGTGGTGCAGGCGCTCTTCCAGACCGACGGCGGTCAAAAGGTCTCGGGCACGCTCGCGTCGGTCGGCTTGGGGAAAGGCGAGAGTGGGGATCAGGGCGTTTTCGAGGGCCGAGTACTGGGGCAACAGGTGGTGGTTTTGAAAGACGAAGCCGATGTACTGGTTGCGGAAGCGGGCGAGTTGCGGTTCGGGGAGGGCCAGTGGATCTTGGCCGCTGATGGCGATTTGGCCCGAGGTTGGAGGTTCAAGAGTGCCGAGCAGATGCAGCAAGGTGCTCTTGCCCGAGCCAGATGGACCGATAAGCGCCAAGGACTGGCCTACCTCGGCACACAGCGAGACGCCGCGCAGCACTTCGACGGTCTGGTCACCGAGGGTGAAGTGCTTGCAGACGTCGGTTGCGGCGAGGGCCGGGGCTGCGTTCATGGATGCGCCGCTAGTTTGCGGGTGATAAAGTCCGGGATGGGGATGGCGCGGATGGCCTCGCCTGGATTGCAGACGCAGCAGGCGATCTTGAGCCGGCCTTGGGCTATCTGTTCGCCGCCGCAGTGAAAGTCGAAGCGAAAGCTGAGGGACTTCTCGCCCTGTTTTTCGAGGTGTACATGGATGTCGAGGACGTCTTCAAAGGAGACGGGGCGGAAGTACTCGCATTCGGCGGTGAGGCGAGGCCAGCTAATGATGTCGCCGTCGCGTTGGCTGTGGACGCTCAGGCCCAGGCTGCGCCAGAAGGCGTGCTCGGCGGCTTCCATGAAGACGAAGAAGCGCGCGAAATGAACGATGCCAGCCTGATCGGTGTCGGCCCACTCGACGCGGCGGCGGGTGCGGAATTCGACGGACACGTCAGTTGCCGGGTCGGAAGAAGGTGACTAGGCAGCCGCCCATAGCGGCCAAGACGATGCCGAGGACAAAAGGCCAGCGCACGGCTGCCCAGCCGCCTGCGGGCGGATGCACGAGCACGGCGACGACCGCGTTGACGATGGGGGCACCGGCAAAGACGATGGACATGACCACGGCCGGAGTCCCCTTGGCTCCGAAGGCGAGCAGGACGCCCAACGCGCCGATGGCTCCGGCGATGCCAGCGGCGGTGGACCAGAAGACGCCCTTGGCCGGGTAGATCCAGCTCGCGCCATTGTAGGCTAGGACGATCAGGGAGCCGAAGACCGCGGTGAGCAAGTAGGCCAAGCCGACGAAGAGGAAGGCTTTGTAGCGGCCGTTTACCGGGTCGGCCATGGCGATCTGACCGGTGTGCAGCAGGACGCCGTAGAGGCCCCAACAAGAGACGGTGAGGAGGGCGAAGACGAGCCAAGTCATGGAGATTATCCTTTCGCTTGCGCGTTCGCCCATAATGTGGCTAGGAGACTCGCTGCTGTCGAGAGGTCACGCGATCTCGATGAGGTTCTCGAAGTGTACGCCACAATCGCAAAGCGATACGGGAATGTTGAATCGCGTCTCCAGTTCGTCGATGAGGTGCCGGACGGGCGTGGTCAATGCGCTGCGGTGGCGCGCACCGGCAACGTCGGGATCGAGGTGGTCGCAGAAGGTGAGGGCCAATTGGGTGGGACCGTTGAGTAGGACGGCTGTTTCCAAATGTGGCCAGGAGATACCCGAGGCTTTGCGCCGCCGTCGCCCGGTCGTCACGCCGTATTCGGCGATGTCCCGGCGTTCCTCCTCCGCTGGCGTCAATTGCAGTGGTAGGGGGCCAGTGCCGACGCGGCTAGGCAGTGCTTTGACCACCAAGCAGACTTCTTCGATATGGCGCCAGTTGAGTCCGACGTCATCGGCAAAGGCGGCGGTGGTGCAGTTGTCCGAGGTGCAGTCGGGGTAGTCATCGCTCAGGGCTAGCGACAGGTGGGTGCCTTGGCTGCCCTCGACGACAATGGTTTCACCGCGCAGGCAACTCTCGTTGAGTTCGCGGGCAACGTCGGCGGTGTAATCTGCGAGGACGTGCTCGTCGCGGGCTTGGCGGGCTTTGCGCAGGGCGAATTCGGCGCGGGCGACGCCGCTGCCGCTGGCGGTGGTGCCGTGTTCCTGCAGAAAGCTGTCGGCTGCTTCGCGTTGACGGTACTCTGGCAGGATCAGCGGGCAGCGGTAATCGACGCGGGTCCGCTCGCGCAGCCCATAGCTCGGATCTAATTGGTCTAGTTCGGCGAAAAACTGCTCGGGATCGACGGCGACGCCGCTGCCGACGCGCAGTTGCGTATCGGGGTGGAGGAAGCCGCAGGGTAACTGCCGAGTGCGAATTTCGCTGCCGTCGGCAAAGAGGATACTGTGCCCGGCGTTGGTGCCGATTCCAGCTCGGACACTGTAGGCGGCTTGGTGTTTTTGCGCTAGGAAGGCGGCGACCTTGCCTTTACCCGAATCGCCCCAGAAGGCGTCAACGACGATGATGGCGCTCATAGTGAACCTCCTTTTAAAAGAGACTCTTTATGCATCGATTTCCCAATCCATTCGACAACCTTAGGTACTAACCCAGCTACTTCCTGCTGATTTAGAACAAGACCCCAATGAGAAGCCCCATTTACACTTAGATGTTCAGCAGGTAATGCCAAGTCCGCATAGGCTTCTTTTGGCCAGAATTCGTCTAAGGTTCCCGTGATAATGAGCAAAGGACACGCTAAGGAGTCGATAACAATGCCTCGCTTTCTTTCATCACGGGCCAAGACGGACTCCTTACACAGAGATGAAAGAGCGATCGTTCTTTCCTCTGTATTCAGATCTGGCATAACGGTCTGATCTTCTGGATTATTGCTTGTGATACCATATTCTCCAGATGTAAACTCTCCCGTACGGAGTTCTATAGAAAAATCTATCTCGGATGCTGGAGTGCTGGGCGCTAAACCAATACAAGCCGCAGTAGGTATCTTGGTAGCTGTCATTAGCGCTACCAATCCTCCCATGCTCCAACCTATCAGAACGGGCGGTTGGTTAAGCTGGCTAGCTAGAGCACAAACATCGTTGACATAATCATTCATACTAGTTCGGGATAGATCATAGGGCACACTTCTACCATGCCCACGCAGACTTACGGCGAACGCGGCTGAACCTTTGGCAGATAACGTCTCCAACCAGTATCTCCAAACCGACTCTGAATTGGCAGCTCCATGAATCAGAATACACGGAGGCAACTTGGCAGAGTGGGGGACTACTGATACGGAGTGCACTAAAGTCATAATGAATGATCCTTTCATGTTATATAACGGGCCACCGGTTTGCGAACGCAGATAGGCGTTGTCTAACCAAGGTAGCACATTACCACAGCGAAAATCACTGTGGTGTCTTATGCGCCGTGCAGTTCGCGCAGATTAGGACTCTAAAAACTATTCAGACCTGCTCCAGAACGCACCCAATACCTTACGGACGCTAGACGTGACTTCGTAGTCTCCGATGTCGCGGATACCTACCCAAATATGTATGTCATGTTCCGTGAGTTGAATTGGGCTTGTACGGCTCACGCTCACCTCAAAGTTGAACTGGCGCGTTCGACTACCGCTTTTAGACTCGTAATCGAAGTTGGGCAAATGGCGGCGAATATCGACTATCTCAAGACCTGTTTCCTCAAAAATCTCACGCCTAAGGGCACTCTCAAGCGACTCGCCGTCCTCGACCTGACCGCTCGGTAGTTCGTAAATACCGCCCATAAAGTCGTCTGTCTTACGGCGGAGGAGGAGGACGGTGCTTGCTTTAGCGATAACCGCACCGACGACACAGCGCACGATGCCTTCCGACTTAGCCTCTTCAAGGAACGCGTTCGCAGTCATAACAAATCCTTGTGGTAAGCGACAACCTTGCGAAATGCCTTCATCCCGCTTCATTTGACAGGAGTTATCCCGGTGGATCTACGGCTTCTTAGCGACAACTTTATTGACTGGATGCGTATGCTGAATGCCTCCAGGATGCTCATCATCGAATACATAACTCTGCTCCAATTCGATCTCCCAATCTGCATAAATCGAGAAAATCTCTCCTTCGTGGAACAAGCCTATACATAGGTCCTTCAGGTCGTCTGGAGGCGGAAGCCGATCCGTGAACACAACAACCACATTGATACCTCCCGGCTTGGTATTTTTTTTGAATAGGGGAATCAGTCGTTGCCATGATTCTCGTTCGATTAAGTGAAGGCATCCGTGCGATATGATGAGGTCGAACGAATTCGGAAATTTGAAGTACCGCATATCGGCAACTTCAGTGTGAATATCTAGGTTCCTCTCTTGTGCAGAAACCTGCAACTTGCGAATCCCAGCCTCTGAAATGTCCACGGCAGTCACATCAAAACCGTGCTCTGCGAAGAAGAGAGCGTTTCGGCCTTCGCCTGATCCCAAGTCAAGGACTCTCGAACCAGTTGGTAGTTGCGATGCGATGTCCCGAATCTCTTGGCTCGGCCCACCGAATGTGGAAGCATTCATATCTGAATATGTGTCTTCCCAAAATGGTTTTCTCATTGACGATTAGACTCTTTCATTTTGGTGTTCCGTTCCAATGGGCGCTTATATAGCGAGCCACGCCGTCCTCTTCATTGGTGGCAATGATCCCGGTGGCTTGTTCCTTAAGAGCGGGGATGGCGTTGGCCACGGCTAGGGCTTCGTCAGCCATCTCGAACATGTCCAAGTCGTTTACTTGGTTGCCAAAGACGACTAGACGACAATCTTCCAGTCCTTGCATGCGCTTGAGACTCAGGATGCCCTGCTCTTTGGTGGCGCGGGCATCGTGGATGGTCAGCCAGTGCCATCCTGGTGAGTACTGATTCTCGTAGCAATGGGTCTGAACCTGTTTGGCGTGCCGTTTGTTGATCGCCTCATCCAATTTCTCCAGCTCTGGTCCCGGGCCGATAACGGTGAGACAGACCACTTGGTCGTCGAGGCCGCATTGCAAGTCGGCTAAATAGCACAGGCGTGAATCTTGGTGGAGTTGCCTATTCCGCAGGTACCAAGCCATGCCGTCGTTGGTGATATCGCGATAGTAGAGACGGTCAGCGGTACCGTCGTAGGTCGAGATGAAGGGGATGTAACCAGCGTCGGCTACTTGTTGCCACAACTCGGACAAAATGTCGCGGTGTAGATCATGAATCAGATAGTGTTGGCCGCTGGCCAGATCGGAAACAAAGGCACCGTTGAATTCGACCACCGGCAAGCGCAGAGGTAAATCGGCCAGTACGTGGCGCATGGAGGCTATGCTGCGGGCGCTGGCCACAGTAAAGAGCAAACCCTGATCTAACAGCGCGTTGAGGGTATCCTTGCTGTACTGAGATAGCGAAGTATCGTTGCGCAGCAGAGTGCCGTCCAAATCGGAGACGTATAGAGGAAAGTCGGTGGTTTTCAAGAGATTTCTAAAGAGAAATTGGTTGACGCCTCTAACGATAAGCGAAATGGTAGAATAATAAAAATTTATATATCTTATTCTTAGGATAATTGATATAAATGTAAGGATTCCGAATGGACCTCTACCAATTGCGCAGTTTCTACGAAATCGTCCGCGAGCAGAGCTTTACGCGGGCGGCCGACAAACTCTTTCTGACTCAGCCGGCCATCAGCCTCCAGATCAAGGCATTGGAGACCGAACTAGACGAGATCCTACTCGAGCGCAATCGGCGGCAGCTCCGGCTGACGCCGGCCGGCGAGATCCTCTTTGCTCATGCGAAGGCGGTTCTCGCCCGGCTGGAGAAGGCACGCGACGATATTGCGGCGCTCAAGCAGGTTTTGCGTGGGCGGCTGGCGATCGGGACTAGCGATACCAACTGCACCTATGTTTTGCCCGGCGTGCTCGCCGAGTTCCGCGCCCGCTACCCGGCGGTCGAGTTGGACATCCGCAATCGCATGTCGCCGGAGGTGGGCAACCTAGTGCTCAACGACGAAGTGGAGTTTGGGTTGGCGACCTTGCCGGTCAAGCACCGCGACTTGGTCAGTGAGTCGCTTTTCGAGCGGCGGGATGTGCTTATTTGTCCCCCGGACCACGCACTGGGCAAAAGGCGCAGGATAGGGCTCAAACAGCTTGCCGAATATCCTTTTCTGGTCTTGGAACGCGGGAGCACTAGCCGGCAGTTGCTCGACGAGGTTTTCCAACGGCAGGGCTTGGCGTTGCAGGTCGAAATGACCCTCGGCGGGATCGAGATTATCAAGCGCTACGTGGAGATTGGGTTGGGTATTGCGCTGGTGCCGGAGGTGGCGGTGGAAGCAGAAGTCGCCGCGGGGAAAGTACACGCCGTACAGGTCAATGGATTGGCCAAGCGCCAAATAGGCCTAATCGAGCACCGGCAGCGGCGGCGTTCGCCGGCGACGGAGGCTTTCTTGGCGCTCTTGCGGGAATTTGTCAGCGCAGGGAAGATTTAACGCGCAAAATCTGTTGTAATCGACTTCAAATAGCAAACCGCGGTCGCACCGCCACTCTGTTGCGCCGGTACGCGCGGTCGCCGCCGTAGATCAGCGAAGCAGCGAGCGTCGCGCAAAAGATACTGTTGTAGGGTTCGCCTAATCATATGGCGGATTTACGATTGAATCGTAAATCTGTCAAAACACTAGCCCTGACCACTGGTCAGCACCACGTCACCCTATAGTTGTCGGCGATCTCTTTCTACAGATACTGCTCGTACACGGTGAGTGTTCCAGCAGCCATGGTATCGGCGTGGAAGCGACGGTGAACCGCCTCTTGGCCGGATTGTCCGAGCTGGCGTCTACGTTTTTCATCGCGCAGCAAGGCGGCAATCTCGTTGGCTAGGGCCTCTGGGGAATGGGGTGCGACGAGGAGACCGCCGCCGGTGGCTGCGATCAACTCGGGGAACGCGCCGTGGTCGGGCTGGATGACCGGAATGCCGTTGGCTAAGGCTTCGAGGATCGACAGACCCTTGGGATCGGCGTAAACCGAAGGTACGGAGAAGACGTGGAGGGAGGAGAGGAAGCGGATTTTTTCGTGGCGATCGACCTCGCCGTGGTAGGTGAACGAGTCGGCTAGCCCCCAACGGCGAATTTTTTGCACCTGCTCGGCGAAGTAGGGCTTGTCGTAGGCACTGAGATAGCCAGCGGCTTCGAGGCGCAGGGAGGCAAATTCGGGTTGTTCTTTTAACCGTTGGAAAGCATCGACGAGTAGGTGAAAGCCTTTTTCCGGGCAGATGCGGGCGAGGTAGCCGATTTTGTAGGGGCCGTCGGTGGGCGGTGGCTCTTGCCCGTGTCCGGTCAGGTTGAGGCCGAGTGGCACCACGTGGATTTTTGTGCGCGGCACCTGCAGGTACTCGGCCATGTGATCTTGGTAGTACGCACACGGGGCGATGAAGGCGTCGATGTCTTGGGCGCGTTGGCGCAGGGTTTTTAGGGCTTGGGACTTGTAGGGATCGACGAGGCCGTCTAAGAACAGGTCCTCACCTTGGAGGGCGCAGAGAATGGGGACGCCGAGTTGTGCTTTTAATTGCCGGGCCATGCCGACGAACATGGCGTTGGTTAGCTGGATGAGGTCGGGTTTGAAATCGCGCTGGAGCCAAGCGACGAGGCGGGTGAGTTCCTTTTGTTGGTTCCCCTCCTCGCCGGCGAGGATCGAGACGGTGAGCGGCCCTAGCGTGCGGGCGTTGGTAGAGGAGCCAAAGCGCGCGAGGGTGCGGATTAGAAACGGCGAATCGAGGACGCGGTCGAAGAGGCGGTGCGTGCGGCGAAAAAACGACCACTGCTGTTGCAGGAAGATGCTGACGCCGCCGTAGAAGACGCGGTCCAGCGAGACGTTTTCCTCATCCGTGCGCAGCGGCGTATAGGTCGGGATGAGGGCGACATCGGCGTTGCGGCGCGAGAGGGCGGCAGCGAGTGCGTTGTCGTGGATGCAACTGCCGCAGTACATGCTAGCGGCACCGGCCGTGATGTAGGCGACGCGCATCGCTAGAAGAATTTATCGACGGTGCTTTTGGCCGGTGGCTTGGTCAGTAGCGAGCCGACGATCATGGCCACGGCAGAAGCGGCTAGGATCACCACCACGGGCATTACCCCGGTCATGCCGACCGTATAGCCGGGGATTTTCCACCCCTGAAAGAAGAAATAGCACCACAGCGCGGCCACGGTGATCACGGCGGCAAAGGCACCGTACTTGGTGCTGCGCTTCCAGAATAGGGCGGCGACGACCACGGGGAAGAGCGCTGCGAAGCCGGTGAAGGACCAGACAGCGAGGGAGAAGATGCTGCGGGCCGAGACCAGCGAGAGCACGTAGGTAACGGCGAAGATGGCGATCACGAAGAGGCGGCCCGACAGGACTTGGGCCTTTTCGCTCAACTCGTCGCCTTTGCGGTAGTGGCGGACGACATCTTGGGTGAACATGTTGCTGATGGAGAGGACTTGCGAGTCGAGGGAGGACATAATGGCGGCAAAGACCCCGGCGGCGAGCAGGCCGGCTAGAGCACCAGGGGCGTGTAGGTCGATCATCTTGACCAGCACCGAGTTGGCGGCCGCGCCCTTGAGGCCGGGGAAGTCAATGCTACCGAAGATCCCCAGGAGCACGCTGGGAATCCAGACGATGGCGATGCAGAGCGGGTAGAACATTAGCGGCCAGCGAAAGGTGCGAGCGCTTTTAGCGGTTAGCCAGTGGGTGAAAAGGTGGGGGAACATGCCGACCGACAGGGGGATGCAGGTGTAGGTCAACAGTTTGATCGGGCTGATATTGTCTCCTTTGATCAGCAGTTCGGGGTGCGCGGCTGCGACTTGTGCTAGCGCGCTGTCTAGCCCACCCAGCTTATCGACGATGACAAAAAAGGTCACGCCGCCTAAGATCATAAAGACCAAGGTTTGGAAGGCGTTGGCCCAAGCGGTGCTTCTCATGCCGCCGAAACTGACGTAGGTCAGCACCACCAAGCAGATCAACAGGCCGCCGGCCCACTGGGGAATCTGTCCCTTGGTAATTTGGGCGAGGGTGATGCCGCCGCCCATGACGCCGATGAGCAGGTAGGGGATCAGCAGCGCGATCATGACGACGAAGAGCAGGAGCCCCAAGCCGTCGGAGTCCCAGCGGCGGCGGAAGTACTGTACTTGCGTGAGTAAGTTGTGTCGCTTACCGAGCGCCCAGACGCGGGTGCCGATGAAGAAGAAGACCGTGGGGATGATCAGAGCTGCGCCCGAAGGCATCAGGGCAAAGACGCCGATACCCGTGTGGTAGGCTTCGCCGGAGGCTCCCAAGATGGCGAACGCGGTCATGTTGGTGCCAAACAGCGACATCAGCAGTAGGAAGGGGCCGATGGAGCGGCTGGCGACAAAGTAGTCCTCGCCGGTGCCGCGAAAGAAGCGGTTGGAGAGGACGCCGATGCAGAGTACTAGGCCGAGGTAGCAAAAGATGATGATCGTGGTCATGCCGCTTGCTCCTCGTCCTCTGCGTCTAACTCGGACGGCCAAGCGTAATTGACCAGTAAGATCATCAGCCCGGTGGCGGCCAAGCAGAAGCCGATGTGGTAGAGCAAGCCGATGGGCAGCCCTAAGACGATGCGCGGATCGTCCCAGAGCCAGAGGTCGTTGTGCAATAGGTAAAGGACCAGAAGTCCCAAGTAGAGGAGCCGACGGACGGTGGTATTCACTGTGTTGCTCCTGAAGGTTGTGGGGTTAAGGGGACGGCGGCGGGCATCTCGCACACCTCGCTCATCGGCCCGAAAATAGGCTCGACGTGCTCGCTGAAAAGGTTGCCGCTGAGGACGTCGATGACCCCCTGTTTGCATTCGGGATGGCGCTTGAGGAATTCGGCGAAGCTGAAGTCCTTGGAGTAAAAGGCGTACACCATTTTGCGCACCGCCTCCATGCCGCGTACTAGTTCGGGGCCGAAACCGCCCAACTGCGTGGCCGAAAAGTCGCCTTTGTCAAAGGCTTCGGCGATGGCGTCGGCGGCCATCTCGCCGGATTTGAGGGCTAGGTACACGCCCGAGGAGTACATCGGGTCGAGAAAACAGAACGCGTCGCCGACCAACACCCAGCCCTCGCCGGCGATGCGGCTGGCGCGGTAGGAAAAGTCCTTGGTGGTTTTGACCGGAAAGAGTTGCTCGGCGTGTTGCAGGCGCTCCTGCATGGGGCGGCATTTGGCCAGCTCTTGGTCGAAGATGGTCTGCGCGTCTTCGCGGCGGCCTTGGACCAAGTAGGAGATTGCGCCGACTACGCCGACGCTGACCTTGTCGTCGGGCAGGGGGATGTACCAGAACCAAGAGTCCCGATTCTCGGTGTGGAGGATCAAGGTCGCACCCTCGTCGATGCCTTCGTCGCGCTGGCCGCCGCGATAGTGGGTGTAGATCGAGGCTTTCTTCAGCTCGGGTTCGGGCTGGGTCAGCTTGAGCTTGCGGCCGATTAGTGCACTTTGGCCGGTGGCATCGACGATGACTTGCGCGGCAAAATCTCGAGTTTGGCCATCGGCGAGCTTGGCGCGTACGCCGATAGCGCAGTCCCCCTCGAACAGGACTTCGAGGACCCGGGCACCCTGATGTACGTGGGTGCCTTTGGCGCGAGCATTGTCGAGGAGCATCTCGTCGAATGGGCCGCGCAAGACCTGCCAAGTTATTGCGCTTTCGTGGGGGTTGGTGTCGGAAAAGTAAAAGGGCGTTGAGCCGCGACCCGACTTGCCGAAAAACTGCACGCTGTGCTTGCGGGGAAAGGCGCTGTCTTTGAGCCGGTCGAGCACGCCGAGCCGTTTGAAGGTCCAGTAGGTCTCCGGCATCAGGGACTCGCCAATTGTGAAGCGGGGGAACTGCTCCCGCTCGAAGAGCTGGACTTGGCGGCCGGTTGCGGCGACGAGGGCGGCTACGGTGCTGCCGGCGGGGCCGCCGCCGATGACGATGACGTCGCTCACGTGTAGCTCCTGTGATCGGTGAAGCGCTGGGCTTTGAGTTCAAAGCGCGGCAGGGTGTTCGGCGCGGCGATTTGGATGGCGGCGCGCAGGCCCAGTCGGTGGGCGAGGGCGCGTTCTACTTGGTCGGCGGTGTCGTTGGCATTGCCGTCGAGTTCTAGGTGGACTTCCAACTCGTCCAGTGCTTTGCGCCGGTGGATGTCCACGGCGAATTCAGTGACTGCGGGAAACTGGCGCACGACATTTTCAATGGCGCTGGGATAGACGACCACGCCCCGGATGAGCAGGGCGTCGTCGAGGCGACCAATGACGCCGCCTTGGAGCCGCTGGAAGGTGCGGCCACAGTCGCAGGGCGCGCGATTGAGGGCGACGCGGTCGCCGGTGCGGTAGCGGATAACCGGCATTCCCGTGCGGCCGAGATTGGTGATGATTAGCTCGCCCTCGTCGGCTGGTGCGCCGCTTTGCGGATCGACGACCTCGCAGATGAACTCGCCCTCGTTGAGGTGCAAGCCGGCCTGTTCGCGGCAGTCAAACCCCCAAGCGCCGACCTCGGTGGCTCCGGCGTGGTCGAAGCAGCGGGCACCCCAAATGCGTTCGAGTTGGGCGCGGGTAGCGGGAAGGTTTGCTCCTGGCTCACCCGCGTGGATGGTGGTGTGCACGCTGCTTGCGGCGAGGTCGAGGCCGCGCTCGCGGGCGACTTCTCCTAAGTGCAAGGCATACGTTGGTGTACAGACGAGGACGGTGATCTCGTTTTCGACGATGGCATCTAAGCGTTGCGCCGAAGACATGCCGCCGCCGGGGACGATCAGCGCGCCGATGTGGCTGGCTCCCTGGTGCCCGCTCCAGAAGCCGATGAAGGGGCCAAAGGAGAAGGCGAAAAAGATGCGGTCGCGGTCGCCGACGCCAGCGGCGCGATAGACTTGGGCCCAGCAGCGGCCCCACCAGTCCCAGCTCTCGGCCGTGTCGAGCCAGCGCAGGCGTTGGCCGGTGGTGCCGGAGGTCTGGTGGATGCGGGTGTAGCATTCGGGCGGATAGGTGAGGTTGGTGCCATAGGGGGGATGGGCGACTTGGTTGGCAGAAAGTTCGGCGCGGGTAGTGAAGGGGAGACGGGCTAAGTCGTCCAAAGCGGCGATGTCCTCAGCCCGCGTGATACCGGCCGCGTTGAGCTTCTGGCGGTAAAATGAGTTCGTTGCCAGCACTTGGCCCATCAGGGAGTGCAGGCGTTGAAGCTGGTGCTCCGCCAGCGCATCGCGGCTGAGATGTTCGCAGTTGCTCACAGCGAATAACCTAGAGTCGCCTTGAAGGAGAAAGGGGCGGCTGGGATCACCGAGGTGCTCCCGAATCCCCGGGTCTCGTATTGGCTGCCGGTCGCGTTTTTGAGGTTTATCCGCAGCAGTCCTGGGCCTTGCCGATAGGTCAGCCCGCAGTCGAGCGTCAGCGCGCCGTCGATCTCATAGACATTGTCCTCGGCCACGAACTGGCTGCCGACGTAGCGGATGCCAGCGGCCAAGGTGAGGTTTTCGCCCAAGTCGCGGGCGGCCCACAGCGTCGCTAGGTGCTCGGGGGCGAAGGCTGGCACATTGCCCGTGCGGTTGAATACTTGGGGGACGAAGCCATCGGCGGTGGGAACCAACACGGATTCGTTGAAGCGCGTCAACTCGGCGTCCAAAAAGGCGTAGGTGCCTTGGGCGTACCAGCCTTGGGTTAGACGCGCTGCTAGTTCCAACTCTAAGCCCCGGGTGCGCTGGTCGCCGAGTTGCTGGGTGACTCCGTTGTCGTCGGGGATGGCGATGTGCTCTTTGTCGAGGTTAAAGACGGCGAGGTTGGCGCTGAGGTTGCCGTTGAGCAGCGCGGCTTTGGCTCCAATCTCGTATTGGGTGCTTTCCTCGGGGTCGCGGTCGCCTACTACTTGAGAGGAAGGCGGGGCAAAGGCGCGGCCCGTATTGGCGTAGAGCGAGAGGGCTTGGTTGGGAGCGAAGATCGCGCCGAGCATTGGGCTTAGCTGCCGGTAATCGCGCTTGGTGGCGGTGAGGTCGTCCTCGTAGTCGATCCGGTCGAAGCGGCCCCCGAGCAAAAGCTCGAAGTGGGGGCTGAAAATTATGCGATCGACAAAGTAGGGTGCCACTGTTTGCGCGGCGGCTTGGGCTGCGGTTGCTTGGTCAGGCAGGGGGACCACGAGGGAGTCGGTACCGGCTTCCGCCGGCATGAAGGGGGCCAAGCTCGGCGGCAACGTCGCATCGAGCGTGAACAGATCGACGAACGAAAGCAACGCCACGTCGAGGGTGAAGTCATCCGTGAGGTTGGCGACCTCCAAGCCAAAGAGGAGTTGGTGTTCAATACCTCCGGTTTGCAGTTCCAGCAGGCCTTCGAGTTGGTTGCCGACGACCTGCTGTTGGTCGTCGAGGTCGAGCAGCGTGCGGGCGAGGTCCAAGGAGCCAGTCGCGTTGGGAAAGGCTCCGTTGAAGAGGGTGCCCTGTGAGGGCCAGTCGAGGCTGGTGTAGTAGAGTTTGTCGCGCAAAGTAAAATTAGACGCTATATGCCATTCGTAATCGGCGCGAAAGCGCAGGATGGTTTGTTCGGAAAGGTCGAAGGGCGACTGGTAGGAGCGGGTGCGCGGCACATCGGGCAGCGCGCCGCCAACGATGGGCAGTCCCGAGTCGGAGCTATGTTCGCTCGTCAAATACTCAAAGTCGAGGTGCAGCGTCGAGCGCTCGCCGAGGTTCAGGCGCAGCGTTGGGTTTACGGCGATGATCGAGCTGTTTTTGTCGTCGCGGTAGCTTTCCGCGTCCTGCCACAGCGCGTTGAGACGCAAGGCGAGGTTTTGGTCGGGCAGGGCGCGGCCAGCGTCGAGGGTGGCGCGATAAGTGGAGAAGCTGCCTAAAGAGGCGTTGATGCGGGTGAAGTCGCTCACCGGATCTGGTCGTTTGCGGACGAGGTTGATGGTACCCGACAGCGGGTTGCCGCCGTAGAGGAAGGCACCGGGGCCTTTAAGGGCCTCGACGCGATCCACATTGTAGAGCTGGTAGAAGGTCGCTTCGGGTTCGGGGGCTCCGTCGGAGAGCACTAAGCCGTTGGCGAGCGAGTCGAAGCCGCGCAGGTAGAATAGGTCGTGGACGCCGAAGTTGGTGTGGACGCCGACACCGCTGACATTGGCCAGCGCGTCGCTGAGCGTTGCGCCGTCTTGGGTCTCGATTAGAGGCTGGGGGACGATACCGACGCTTAAGGGAGTCTTGTTCAGGGGCAGCGGCATTTTGGTGGCGATGGCGTTGGCGCGGGGGATGGCCAGCCGCGAGCCGGTGACGATGGTCTCATCGACGACGTGGAGTGAGTCGTCGGCGCTTTGGGCATGGACAAGGGTTGTCGGCACCGCCAAGGCAAAAATTAACAGGGTGCCACGGATATTTCTCATTGAGTTGCTCCCACTATGTTTATGCGGACGATTTCTTTATTGTCGCGGAGGTAGATCCCACCGTCAACGAGCGAGGGGATGGTCCCACATCCGCTGCGGTGGAAGACTAGGGTGTTGGCCTTTTCAACGAAGCCTGCGGGCGTGGCTTCAGCTATGCCGAGATTGCAGCGTTCGCCCAAGATGACGAGGTGGCCGTCGGCGACGATCAGGGTACCTGTACCATAGCCCCGGGTCTGCCACTTTTCCTCGCCGGTCGCGGCGTCGAGGCATTTGAGGACCGAGCCGTCGAAACCGTAGAGATACCCTTGGTAGTAGATGGAAGTGGTGGAGTGGTTTTGCATGTTATTATTGCGCCAGATCTCGGCCACTTCATAGCCCTTGTCTGTGGCTGTGACTTCCACCACAGAGCCACCCATGCCGTAGCTGGAGGAGATAAAGAAGCGATTAGGTGGAATAAAAACCGGGGTAGCAGCGTTAGTGGATTGGCTGGTTATCCAGGGATATTGCCACAGCACCCGGCCTTTCTGCGGCGCAACCGCGATCAGCCCGTAGGCGGTAAAAAATACCGCTTGGCGCGTTTGGCCGATGGTGATGGTGATAGGAGAGGAATAGCCCCTCTCGTCGCTGCCAGCAGTCCAGGCGACCTCGCCGCTAGTTTTGTCAAAGGCAATCAGCGAATGGCCTTTCTTACTGCCCGCTTCGATTAAGACGCGGTCTCCTTCGACTAGCGGCGACGCTGCAAAGCCCCGACCGGGCCTCTCGCTGTCGAATTCGAGCACTATATCGCGGCTCCATCGTTGGGTACCAAACTGGCTGTCGAGCGCGAGGAGTTTGCCATGGGCGCTGAAGACATAGACCATCTTGCCGTCAACCGTGGGGGTGGCACGCGGACTGCCGCCGCCTCGCCAGCCCGAGGGATCGTTGCCGATGGTGCGGGTGCGCCATATCACTTCGCCATTGCGGGCGTCGAGGCAGACTGCGTATTCGTATCCACTGTGGATGTACATTGTATAGAGGCGATCCCCGACTACGGACAGGCCGGAAGATCCCTGCCCGGCATGGACGCGCCAGGATTCTTTAAAAGATGGCGCTTTGCCAAACAGACCCGTCTCCGGCGAGATGCCGTTGCGGTGAGGGCCGAGCCATTGCGGCCAGTCCGTCCATTGCCAGTGCGACCAATCTTGGGCCAAGGTCGGCAGGGCACCTAAGACGAGGACGAACAGGGCGGTGCGCGCGGTGCTCACTGGGCTGTCCCCACCACGTCTAGGCGGACGATTTCCTTATCATCGCGGAGGTAAATCCGGCCATCGGCCAGCGCGGGAGCCGTCCAGCATTTGCTGCGGAAGACCCAAGTGTTGGCCTTTTCGGCAAAGCCTTCGGGCGTGGCTGCGGCGATGCCCAGATTGCCTTTTTCGCCCAAGAGGACGAGGTGGCCATCGGCGACGATCAAGGTGCCCTTGCCGTAGCCTCGGGTCTTCCACTTTTCCACGCCAGTTTCCGAGTCGAGGCACTTGAGGATCGAGCCGTCAAAGCCGTAGAGATACCCCTCGTAGTAGATGGAGGTAGCGAAGTGATTTTCCATTTCTTTGTTGCGCCAAATCTCCTTCGCACTATAGCCGCGGTCTGTGGCGGAGACCTCCACTACACTGGCCCCCGTGCCATAGCCGGAGGAGATAAAGAAGCGGTTGGGCGGGATGAAAACCGGGGTCGCGGCGTTGACGTTGTGCCTAGTCCTCCAGGGGTGTTTCCACAGTACTTGGCCGTGTTGTGGCGCGACCGCGATCAGCCCGCTGCCGGTGAAAAATACCGCTTGGTGCGTTTGGCCGATGGTGGTGGTGATAGGAGAGGAGTAGCCCAGCTTATCGCTGCCGGTTTTCCAAGCGATGTCGCCGCTGGTTTTGTCAAAGGCTATCAGCGAATGACCGCCCGTTCCGCCGGCTTCGATTAGAACGAGGTCTCCTGCGACCAAGGGCGACGGGCAAAAGCCCCAGCGGGGCTTCTTGCTGCCGAATTCGCTCACTAGGTCGTGGCTCCATTTTGGGGAGCCGGTCTGGCTGTCGAGCGCGTAGAGTTTGCCGTAGGCGCTGGAGACATAGACCATCCCGTCATCTACGGTGGGGGTGGCGCGCGGACCGTCGCCGCCTTGCCGTTCCATTAACATACCGTCGGTGCGGGTGCGCCACAGCACTTCACCATTGCTGGCGTCGAGGCAGACCGCGTATTCATCGCCGCTGTGGATGTACATCGTATAGATGCGATCGCCGACGACGGACAGGCCGGAAAAGCCCTTTCCACCTTGGACGCGCCAAGATTCTTCAAACGATGGCTCGTCGCCGAACAGACCCGTCTCCGGCGAAATGCCGTTGCGGTCGGGGCCGAGCCATTGCGGCCAGCCCGTGGATTGCCAGCGCGACCAATCCTGGGCTAAGGTTGGCAAGGCGCATAAGACGAGGGCTAACAGGGCATTGCGCACGATACTCATTGGGCTGCTCCTTGTACATTGAGGCAGACGATCTCGCTTTCGTCGCGCATATAGAGACGGCCATTGGCCAGCGAAGGAATGGTCCAGCAGCGGCTGTCGAAAGCGGGGTAGCTGGCCTTTTCGACAAAGCCTTCGGGCGTGGCTTCGGCTAGGCCGAGGTTGCCTTGTTCGCCCAAGATAATGAGATGGCCGTCGGCGATGAGCAGGGTGCCCTTGCCGTAGCCTCGGGTCTTCCACTTTTCTTCACCGGTCGCGGCGTCGAGGCACTTGAGGATTGAGCCGCCAAAGCCGTAGAGATGGTTCTCGTAGAGGACCGAGGTGCCGAACTCGTTTTCCATCTTTTTGTTTTGCCAGACCTGCTCGACGGCGAGGCTGTCGCCGTTGCCCTTGATTTGCAAGACCGTGCCGCCGTTGCCGTTGACGGTGGAGAAAAAAATTCGGTCGGGCGCGATGAAAACGGGCGTCGCCGCGCTGACGTCGTAGCGGGTTTTCCAAGGGTAGCGCCAGTAAACGCGGCCGTCTTCCGGTGCTAGGCCGGTAAGCGAATAGGCCGTGAAATAGGCGAGTTGGCGGGTGCCGGCCGCGGTGAAGGCGATGGGCGATGAATAGCTCATCTTTTCGTTGAGGGCGGTCCAAACGGTTGCGCCGGTGGCTTTGTCGAGGGCTACGGCGGTGACCGGGGTTGTGCGGTCGATGGCCATATCGACGACGAAGTTGCCGTCGTGGCCGCCGGCTTCGACTAGGAGCAGGTCGCCTTCGACTAATGGGGAGGTGCTAAACCCCCACCTCGGCACTTCGCTGCTGAACTCGGCGACCAAATCCTTTTCCCAGACCGGCGTGCCACTCGCGGCTGCGAGCGCGAAAAGCTTGCCGGTGGCACCGAGGACATAGACGGTCTCGCCATCGACGGTGGGCGTCGAGCGCGGGCCATCGCCGCCTTGGGTTTCCTTGTAGTAAGGACCGGTGCGGTGACGCCAGATCTCATTGCCGGTCTCGGCGTCGAGGCAGATGGCGAACTCGTCGTCGCCTCGGGCGAACATGGTGAAGACCCGGCCGTCGGCGATGGAGATGCCGGAGAAGCCATTGCCGAGCGGGACGCGCCACGCTTCGGCAAAAGGCTGCTCGGCGGTGAAGAGGCCGGTTTCGCTGGAGATGCCGTTGCGCTGGGGGCCGAGCCACTGAGGCCAGTCGGCCGCTTGTGCGGTGGCGCTTAGGAGCAGTAGAAATGCGATTGCGCTTTTCAATGGTACCTCCTGTTTAGGTATAGCGTGCGTTGCGGTATTGGGTTTGGTAAAAATCGGGTAGGAGCTGATCGACGCGCATGAGACCCTCGTCGGTCAGTTCAATCGCGTTGGCGTCGAATTGAAGCATGCCTTCGTCGCGCAGGCCGCTGAGTGCAGTGGCGAAGTGAGCGACGATATCGACCCCGAATTTGGCGCGAAAATACGCGGGATCCAGCGCGCCCAATTTGAGTTGCAGGATCACCTCGCGGGTCAGTTGCTCTTCGCGGTTGGTGGCAAAGGCGCGGTGGATGGGGAGGTCGCCGCGGTCGATGGCACCGAGGTACTCGTCCCATTGCGGCGCGTTCTGGTAGTGGACGCCGTTCAGGTGCGAGAAGGAGGCGACGCCGGTGCCGATCATGTCTTGGCCGGTCCACACAGCGTCGCGGTACACGAAGCGAGCGTCGGGCGTTTTCTTCATGGTGTAGGCGCTCGAACGCACGTACCCGGCGGCGGATAGTTGCTCGAAGGCGTAGGCGTGCCAGGCGCGCTTGGTCTTCCAGTCGGCCAAGGCCAGCGGCTCGCCGTCGCCCGCGAGTAGGTCCTTGGAATAGACCGTGTTGTAGGGCAGTTCCATCTGATAGACGGTGACGCTGTCGGGGTCGAACTCGATGGTCTTTTGCACGGTCTGACGCCAGCTCGGCCACGTCTCGCCGACCATGCCGGCGATCAGATCGACGTTGACCTGATCGAAGTCGAGCGCGTGGATCCAGGGCACGACTTGGTAGATTTCCTTGCTGACGTGGGCGCGGCCGTTGTGGCGCAGAATCTCGTCGTCGAGGTTTTCTATGCCTAGGCTGAGGCGAGTGACGCCGATGGCGCGGATGGCTTCTAATTTGGCTTGGGTCAGGGTGCCAGGCTCGCACTCAAAGGCGATTTCGTCGGCGCGGTCCCAGGGCATGGCGTCTTTGAGGCGCTGGACTAAGGAGCGCAGATGGCGCGAGCTGATGTAAGAGGGAGTGCCGCCGCCGAAGTAGATAAAGTGCAGCGGCCGGTCTTTGATTGCTGGCTGCTGCGCGTAGTGTTCCACCTCGCGGGCGAGGGCGTCTAAGTAGGTCTGGATCTGCTGGCTGTTTTTGTCCGTGTAAACGCGGAAGTAGCAGAACTTGCAGCGCTTGCGGCAGAAGGGGATGTGGAGGTAGAGGCCGAGTTTAGTATTGGAGCTCGGTGGGTCGGCGAGTGCTCGGTGTGCCTGCGAGATATCCTCCTCGCTCCAAAACGAATAGGCCGGGTAGTTGGAGACAAAGACGCTGCCGACCTCGGTTTCGGTGCGGTCGGCGCGGGTGGTTGCTGGGTCGCTGCCGAGTGAGCTCATGGTTTGAATTCTTTCCTAAAACAATACAGCACGCCGTCGGTGGCTCCGATGACAAGATGGTCGGCGGCGATGGCCGGTGAAGCCGCGATGGCTGCGCCCGTTTCAAAGCGCCAGACTTCCGTGCCCGATGCGAGCGCGAGGGCGATGAGCGCACGGGCACCTACGTAAATATAATCACCGGCGAGGACCGGCGAGGAATCTACCCGCGCTCCCGCGGCAAAGGTCCACAAGGGTTGGCCGGTTTGCGGGTCTAGAGCGTGTACGAGTTTGTCTCGGCCGCCGATGACGATTGCTTGGTCGGCAACGGCTGGCGACGAGTAGAACGGGAATTTCCGTACCGCGTGGGCGTAGCGCCAGCGGATTTCTCCTACGTTTAAATCGATGCCGAGTACTTCGTTGCCGAAGGTGGCTAGGTACGCGCGTCCTGCGTGGATGGCGGCGCTGGAAGCTACATACCCGCCTAGCTCAAGCTGCTGGTGCTGCGTGCCGTCGGCGCGATCCAGAAGCCGCAAGTATCCGTCGCAACCGGCTACGGCTACGCGGTTTTTATATAACGCCGGCGTACTGTGAATATATCCCTCTGTGGCGATTTTCCAAATCAGGGTTCCGGTGGTTGCGTCGAGGCAGTACAGGTGCTGGTCGTAGCTGCCGAAGTAGAGTTGGCCGTCGGTGTAGTTGGCCGAGGAGATGATGCTGGCGTCGGTGGTAAAGGTCCAGCGGCGCTGACCGCTTTGGATGGCGACGGCGTGGAAGGTGCCGGCTTCGTCGCCGAAGTAAACAGTGCTGTCGGCGATGGTGGGGGAGGACTTGATTTCGTCGTCGGCTTGGTACTGCCATACTAGCGCGCCGGTGTGCAAGTCGAGTGCGTAGAGTTGGCCGTCGAGCGAGCCGACGTACACGGTGCCTTCGTGAATGGCGGCGGTGGATTCGATGGCGTCTTGAGTGGAATAGGCCCAAAGTAGCGTTAGAGGTGGGGCGAGGTTGGAGGTGGCGACGCCGGTGAGTTGGGGATTGCCGCGGAAGGTATTCCAAGTGTCGGCGGTGGCGGTGGTGACTAGGAGTAAGGTTAAGAAGTAGAGTGGCATATTCTATTGGTTGAGAGACTATGAACGAAAGTAAAGAAGAGGGCGAAAGATTGCTAATTTGGTGAAAGACGCCAGCCTTGACAGAGTTTGCGCAAACGCGGAAACTCCGACAACAACACCCGCGATCTGATGTCCTTGATTCACTGGACGATCTTTCTGGTGGAATAGGTCGATAGTTTGACTGTATTCAGACAGAGGTAGTAGCCTGCAATGTCGGATAAGGAAGGCTCAGGGTTCGCGATTCTCCGACCCATAGCCCAGATAATCGAATATTACCCTCGGTGCGTCCGCCTAGTTTGGGATGCGGCCGGGCCGCATGCCATCCTGGCCGTTGGAGTAAGCATGCTGGGTGCTGTGGTTCCGGCTGCGCAGGTCTGGATCACCAAGATTGTCATCGACAACGTAGTCAGCGCCGTGAGTGATGGGGATGGAGCCGCAGTGGACTGGGTCGGGCTGCTGATACCGGTCGCTGGTGTTTTCGGCGTTTGGGTCCTCGGTTCTATATGTAGCGCGGCGGCGAATGGGCTGATAGAAAAAGTCGGGTACCTTGTCAGAACCCACAGCGAGTATTTGATCATAAGAAAAGCGGCTCAGCTCGACATCGCCTTCTTCGAGAACTCGGCCTTTTTCGATGAAATGGAAAAGGCTAGGAGCGAAAGCAGTTATCGCGCTTACAACCTCGCCGCCTTGTCTCTGACAATCGTTTCCTCATTGACCGGACTTACAGCCATGTTGGCAGTACTGCTCTCAGTACACTGGGCAGCGCCAATAATACTGCTCGTCACTTCGGCACCGCAGGTGATCGTCGGCGGTCATTACGCCGGCAAGCACTTCTCATTGGTCGGAGCAATGGCCAGTAACCGGCGCATGGCAGAATACATGTCGCGGCTACTCGGCTCTCGCGAGGCAGTCAAGGAGATCCGCATCTTCTCACTGCACGAGGAATTGCTGAGACGATTCCACAATTTCTGGAGGTTATTTGGCAAGGAAACATTTCGCCTCCGGTTCGCCCAGGAACGATTCGGTTTTCTTTTAGGATTGATTACAATGATGGGAACGGCATCTATCTGGGCTTACGCCGTGGTGCGAGCCGTGGGTGGCCATATCAGTGTGGGCACCGTGGCGCTTGCGTTCCAGGCTGCCGAGCAGGGACGATCTGGGTTTTCCAACCTGTTTAGTAATCTTGGGATTTTCTACGAGCATACGATCTTCGCCGGGATTCTCTTCCGGTTCCTCGACCTCGACCCCCGCTCAGTTGAAGGGGCGCTGGCACCGCCTCCTGCGTCGCCTGCACCAGTCCCCGACCGTCTAACCCAGGGCATTGAGTTCAGGAACGTCTCCTTCCGCTATCCAGGCTCCGACAAGTATGTGGTAAAGAACGTCTCTTTTACTATCAGGGCGCACGAATCAGTAGCTATTGTCGGGGAGAACGGAGCGGGTAAGACGACCGTCGTCAAGCTCTTGGCGCGGTTCTACGATCCTACAGAAGGCGCTATTTACTTGGATGGACGAGATCTGCGGGAATATGATCTGGCAGACCTGCGCCGCCAAATCGGGGTGATTTTCCAAGATTTTGTTCGCTACGATCTCTCGGCCAAGGAGAACGTCGGCTTTGGTCAGGTGGACCTTTTAGACGATGATGATCGGATCGGACGCGCGGCATACGAGGGCGGTGCCTCGGATCTCATCAAGGGTCTGCCGAAGGGATACGACACGATCTTGGGAAAGGAATTCGACGAGGGGGTTGATTTGTCTGGTGGCGAGTGGCAGAAGATCGCGCTCAGTCGCGCGTTTATGAAAGAGGCGGAGGTGCTCATTTTGGATGAGCCTACAGCCGCTCTTGATGCGTTCGCTGAACGCGATGTTTTCTCGCGTTTCGCCGAACTTACGTCAGACCGCACGGCTATCTTCATCTCCCATCGCTTCTCCACCGTGCGCATGGCCGATCACATTCTCGTTCTGCAGCAGGGAGAGTTGGTCGAGCAGGGGAGTCACGAGCAACTCATGGCCGAGGACGGCAGGTACGCGCAGATGTTCAATACGCAGGCGAAGCAGTATCGGTAATGGGACTTCTCACGATCTGGTAGACACCCGAAAGAGGGAGGGAATTATGCCGAATCCTACGACGAATGCTGACAATCTACCGCCGATCCCACTGACGGAAGACCAACGCTATCTCTTTGATACTCGCGGGTGGGTTCTGATCCCTAGCGTACTCAGCGAATCAGAGATTCAAGAGATGCGCGAGTTCTGCTACCAGCTCAAGCAGGAACCAAGATCCATTCCCGAACATCATCGCTATTCCATCGGCGGCCCCTTGGAGAGTCTAACCGATCATCCAGTTGTCTGCGGATTCATGAATGAATTTTTGGCCTCGGCCTACGCCAACGAAAAGGATTTCGGCTGGAAAGCACGTTTCTAACCATTCGTGCGAACGGACACGACGCTTTCCGACCACACGGGGGACGTGGGATGCTCAACTTTCCCGGCAACTCGCATACCTACCATCTGCACTACGACAAGGCACACAGCGGGTTGACGCGCGTCGTTTGGGAACTCAACCCGGTGCAAAAAGGTTGCGGTGGAACCATGTTCCTCACCGGCAGCCACAAAGGGGCGTTTCCCGCTCCCAAGTCAACGGAGGATCGCAACTCCCCATTGTGGGAGGATTACACCTGTCCCGCAGGCTCCGTGCTTATTTTCACGGAGGCGATCACGCATACTGGTGCCAAGTGGACCGACGAAACCGTTGATCGGGTCGCCATTTTCAACTGCTACAATACCGTTGGCAACAAGTGGCATAGGTGGAAGCCACATCCGCAGCACCTAGAAGAGATGCCGTTTAAACGGCAGACGCTCTTCCGACCGGTATATTGTCAGGACAATGCGCCGACGTTGGATGCGGTATAGAAAATTATTCGTCCCATCCTACCTATCAAAACGCCATCTCATAAAGCCGCAGAAAGTCCGCCTCTTGCAAGGGAAGCGGGTTGAAGGTGCCGGTCCACTGTCCAGCGGCTTCTTGGGCCATGGCGGGTAGATCGCTTGCGGCGACCTGACAATCGGCGAGTCGGCGCGGTAGCTCTGCTATAGCGCACAGTTCTTCAAGATGAGCGGCCAGTGCGAGGGCGCTGCCGTTGAGTTGGATGTCTGCGCACAGTTCGCCGTATAGATCGTCCACTATTTGACCATTTAACCGGATCACGTGCGGTAGCATTAGGGCCACGGCGCGGCCGTGGGAGAGTGGGTAGTGGGCGGTGAGGGGGTTGGCGGTGGCGTGGGCGCCGCCGAGCATGGAGTTTTCGATGGCAGTGCCGGCTAGGTGGGCACCTAAGAGCATGGCGTCGGCGGCGTTTTGGGGGTCGGCGACAGCCGCCTCGTAGTGGGGTACTAGCAACTGCCAGGCTTGGCGGGCGAACATTTGCGAGAGGGGTGTGCGGCGGGTGGAGACGTAGCTTTCGACGGCGTGGGCGAGGGCGTCGATACCGGCGTCGGCGCGGACGCGCTGGGGGACGCTGGCCAGCACGTTTGGGTCGAGGATGGCGATGTGGAAGCGCGCTTTGCGGTCGCCGCAGGCCATTTTGGCATTCGTGTCGCCGCAGGTAATTAGGGCGTAGGATTGGGCCTCGCTGCCCGTTCCGGCTGTGGTGGGGATGCCGATGGAGGGCAGCATGGGTTGGGTGGCTTTGCCGTAGCCTTGGTAGTCCTGCATTTGGCCGCCGTTGGTCAATAGGAAATTGATACCCTTAGCGCAGTCCATAGCGCTGCCGCCGCCCAAGGCGACGATCAGGTCTATAGGGCCGTGGGCGCGGGCGTGGCGGACGCCGGCGGCTACGTGTTCGGTCGTGGGGTTTTCTCCTACGGCGGAAAAAGTGGTTGTCTTTAGGCCGGCGTTTTGTAGCGCGTGTTGGGCCTGTTCGGCGAGGCCGGCTTGGACGAGGCCGGGATCGGTTACGAGCAGGGCGCGGGGGCCGGCCAAGGCGCTGGCGAGGTCTCCTAGCTGGTCGAGGGTTCCAGCACCAAAGACTACGCGGATGGACGGATCAAAGTCGAAGGGAGTCATCCGGCCCTGCGCTGCAAGGCGCGCTGCTGGTAGAGGAAGTCGAAGAGGTTGCCCTCGTGCGGCTGGTCCCAGGCGATTTCGTGGGTGGGGATCGGGCCGAGGTTGAGGCGTTCGATGTGGGGCGCGGCGAGCAGTTGGCGCGTTAGGTGTTCGTCCTCGGTGAGGGCGGTAGCTACCAGCGTTGGGCCGATGCGTGCGACCATTTCTTCTTGCGGGACTTCTACTACCGAGGCAAACGGAAAGAGGTATTCGGTATTGGCCAGTGGGTGTTGCCAGTCGGGGGCGTGGATTAAGGTCGGGTTGAGGAAAGTGCAGCCGCCGGTCTCGGCGACGCGTTCGCCTTGGTCTCTGGCCATGTCTGTCGCATCGCCGAGTTGGACGTCAATTAGGGTTGAGAACTGGTGCGCTACTGCGGGGTTGGAGAAGGCGGCGATTTGGGCTTGGGGGTCGTCGAGGGGGCGGGCCTGGATTTGGCTCAGGCGCTCGCCGAGAGCGTCGGCGATTGCGTGGCCGTGGGCAGGTACCCAGATGCCGGAGGCGTTGAGGCAGGAGCGGCCTCCGTTGGAAGCGATGGAGGCGACCATGAGGTCGAGGTAGTCTTCCCACTGGTCGATTTTGTCCGCGCCGATGATGATCTTGCTGCGCCCTGGTCCGTGTAGTTGGATGCGAGGATCGTCGCGCCAGGGGGCGACGGTGGGGCCGCCGCCGAACAGCAGCGAGCGACCGCAGCGGAGCAGGATTTCGGTGCTGCCGCCGTGGTCGGTCGGGTAGTAGTTCAGGGCTTGGGGTGGGCAGCCGGCCGCGATCAGGGATTGGGCGATGCGGTAGGGCGTCCACGGTTCTTCGCGGCCCGGTTTGAGTGCTAGCGGAGTCTTGAGAGGAATGGCTGGCAGCCACAGCGCGTGGACGCCGGGCGAGTTGCTCGGCAGGATGCAGCCGAGGGCTTGGGCGTGGGACGCGAAGTGGAGCGGACTTGGGCCGTCGTCGAGGACGGTTAGGTCCAGGCCTCGAGTCAGGCCGCTGAGCACGGCGGGCATTTCAATGCCGACGCGGTGGATTTTGTCCATGTTGGCGCGGGTTAGGGACTGCGGCAGGCCGGTGGTGGCCGAGACTTGCGCGACGTAGTCGTCTGGGGTTTGGCTGTCGTCGCCTAAAGGGAGTTCGGCGTGTAAGAAGAGGTCGGCGGCCCGTTGGCAGATGGAGACCAATTCGGCGACGGTGAGGGCTTGTAGTGCTTGGCGGTTGCGCTCTTGGGCGGCTAAATCGCGGGCGATTAGGCCGCGGTTGGCTTGGCTGACTTGGGCCAGGGGTTGGCCGGTGGCGATGTGGGCGACGGTGAGGCGGTCGAGGCTGGTGTAGGGTTGGCCGGCGCGGAGGATAGGTAAGTGCATGAGTTTGGATTCTAGGTTAGAGTTAAGTACTTGCGATCTATAATCTATAAATCTGTAATCGCAGAACAAAACTCGGGGGCTTGATTGATTTATGTTTAATCTGCGTTTCAGGTTAGTCGTCTTGGCTGCTATCTGCATCGCGAATCAACTGTCGCTGTCTTTTCTAGACCGTGCGGCTGCGCAGGATGATTCTGACAGGATTTATCAACTTGAAGAGACTGTTGTCACTGCGGAGCGGCTGGAAAACTCGCTTTTTGAATCTACTGCTGCTGTGTCGGTGCGTACCAGCGCTGAGATGGAGTTTCTGCCACTGAAAAACCTCGCGGATGCGCTGGAAACTTTGCCAGGAATTTCGTTTTTGCACCGCGATGGGCTGGGGCGCGATCCGCTGGCAACACTGCGCGGTTTTTACGGTGGCGGCGAAGCAGAGTATCTGCTGGTTATGATCGATGGCAGGCCGATCAATGAGCTTGAGAAAGGGTTGATGAATTGGAGTGCCATTCCGCTTGCAAGTATTAGCTCGATTGAATTTCTGCGCGGAGGCGCGTCTTCGCTGTACGGCGATGCTGCGATTGGTGGCGTTGTCAACGTTGTTACTTCTGGCGAGCATGCACCTCTGACGCAGATTTCAGCAACGGGTGGCAACTTTGGGTCACTTGGCGCACAGGCGCGAACAAGCGGCCTTTGGAATGGGCGCGAGTATGTGGCATTCGGATCGGGGGAGCGGCACGCTGGGTTCCGAGAACACGCGGACCGCGCCGCAGAAAACCTTGGGGGTTCCCTTACGTTGCTGCAAAAACCCAACGGGTCGCTCTCGATTTCAACAACGCATCACTTCCAGCAATTTGATGAACCCGGCCCGTTGACTGGCGCTGAGTTAGATGACGACCGCTCCCAATCGACGGCGTTTTATAAGTTTGACCATACTGCCGACCGAACGCATCGGGCGGC
Organism: Candidatus Latescibacterota bacterium; assembly: GCA_965116675.1. Taxonomy (GTDB): domain Bacteria; phylum Latescibacterota; class UBA2968; order UBA8231; family UBA8231. Next base: position 1,647,557 of record OZ220721.1, on the reverse strand, counting down.
GATAACGGGTGATTATAATCTTCGCTATAGGGCCAAATTCTCCGGCGCGGTTTCCGGCGAGATTCGCGATTCCGATGCGGTCAGGACGCTGCAACTGAGCCCCGGATTTGCCGACACCAAGAATCGTTTACTTACGGCCTCGCGCCTCACGAGTTCGCTGCAACTGACGCTCGACCAGCTAGGACTTCTTCACAAAGATCGCCTCAGTCTTGGCATTGACGCAGGCGTGCATTCGCTTTCGTCCGAGTATTATCAGTTCCTCCTTGGAGGACTGGCTGACTATAGTGATATGAGTGCCGTTGAGCGCGGTGCATTGGAAGAAAAGGGCGCTAGCACTCGGCGCTCGGCTGCTGGGTTCCTGCAGTATGAACTTACGCCGATGCAAACACTACGCGTCGTCTTGGGAGTGCGCGCCGATGTAATTCGCGATCAGTTTACTCCTAAAGCGCCGAGTGAAGGGGAGGAACAATCAACGACCCATGCGGAGTTAAGTCCAAAGGCGGGGGCGAATTTTCGTTATGTAAAAACAGAGCGGCATATCGGCAACCTGTACGCCAACGTTGCGCGATCGTTCAAAGCACCAACACTGGATCAGCTCTATGACCAGCGTTCAATTATCTTTGAGATCCCGCCAAATCCTCCGTTTAAAGTCTTGCTTTCAAGTGGTGATTTAAATCCTCAGTTTGGGACATCTATTGAGGTGGGAGGTTATCATCGCGCGGCGCTGTCCCCGAATCTCCTGTACGGCGAACTTTCGCTCGCGGCTTATAGCATGGACATGGAGAATGAGTTGGACTTTGACCTTCAGCAGCTCAAGTACGTGAATATCGGCAAAAGCCGTCATCAGGGAATTGAAACGGGTCTCAGGCTTACGATGAAGTCGAACCTAAATTTGTTTCTCAATTACACCCACCAATCCGCTAAGTCTCAAATTGGCGAGTATGGAGGCAAATTCCTGAAGGCGATTCCACGCGATGTGATCTACGGTGGCGTCAATGCTGTGCATAAATCCGGCTTGGGTGGGAGCATCGTTGTTAAATCTGCGAATCGCATTTTTCTCGACGACGCGAATGCGATTACACTGCCCAACTACAGCACTGTGGATGTTCGGCTCAAATATCGAGTGGGTATAGTTGCCGCTACGCTTGACGTATTCAATATCTTTGATCGATCCTACAGTACAACGGGTCATCCTGACGCATCGGGAAGTGGACATAGCTACTTCTACCCAGCCGCTGGACAACATGCACACTTTGGTCTTCAACTCACTCACGCAAGAAAGATGTAACAGCGACGATATACGAGATCTCATCGCTTATTTCAATGAGATGGGGGAAGCCGCCTTCGAGTTGTTGGCCGAATGGCCGTTCAAACAAATTGTGCTGGACACAGCAAAGAATGATCTGCTAACCTGCGCCGAGGAAATACTTCGACGCCTTGGTATTGATGGAAACGTTCATGAAGGGCAGTTATAAGGCAAGAGGAATCCTACTGTGATTTCGTTGTCTCAAGAGTTGAGCAACCGTTTTCGCGATTCGTCGATGACGGCCAAGTGCTCCTGCCAATCTGGTTCCCGTTCGGGGCCTTCCAACGCGTCGCAGGCGCGGAAGAACTCTTCAAGGTCGGCTGGGAATTCGAAGGGGTGGGATTGCTGCTGTTCCTCGAGCCGTCGGTGGGCGGCGACCCTGAGCCATTCGCTCAAGGTCATGCCCTCGCTCTGCGCCTGACGGACGAAGCGGTCACGGTCTTCGTCGGGAATCACTAGCTGAACTCTGGCCACCTTTACCTACTCCTTTCCTATACTAGAGGTCAATCTGATATGGAAGTCATGGAAAAGTCAATGGGCCGGGCTGATTTCCTCGCTGTCGAAGAGTTTGTGATTTGCCCGCCTTGGTAGATGAGATGTACGGTTGATGGTCTTCTTGCGAGAATTCATCCGTTCTATTATATACTATATAGGTAAAAATTCACATAAAACGCGATTTTTTGCAGTTTTACTATACATTACATCACATCGCCATGAGCTCAGAGATCGCCATACCTAAGGGACGCCGCAGACTATCCGACGTTATTCGGGCATCCGGCGACATCATTCATATCGCCGACGCTGAAGATGCCCTTGGCGTTAGCCGTTCCGACGCCACCAAGCTACTCTCCCGTTGGAGAGGACAGGGCTGGTTGCGGCGCGTCGGCCCGGGTGCCTACGCACCAGTTGGCCTTGACTCCCTTGCCAGCGAGCAGGTTCTCGATGATCCCTGGGTGCTGGTGCCTGCGCTCTTTAAGCCGGCCTACATCGGCGGCCGGACTGCCGCCGAACACTGGGACCTGACGGAGCAGATTTTCCGTAACATTGTTGTGATGACAGCGCGGGCGGTGCGTGCGAAAAGTCAGCAACACCATAGTACACACTTCACTCTAAAGCATGTCCGGCAAGATATGGTCTTCGGCACGAAGACCGTCTGGCGCAGCAGGACCCAGATTGCCGTATCGGACGTTCATCGCACCATCATTGACATGCTCGACAATCCGGATCTTGGAGCCGGCATCCAGCATGTTGCTGACTGCCTTGCGATCTATTTCGACCGCAAGGACAGGGATGATGATAAGTTGATTGCCTATGCAGACCGGCTCGGTAACGGTGCCGTATTCAAGCGCTTGGGCTTTCTGGCAGAATGCGGATCCGGTACTACCACCCTTGTTGAGGCATGCCGTGCGCGTCTGACCCAAGGGAACGCCAAACTTGCCCCGAAGCTTTCATGCCGTCGCCTCATATCCCGATGGCGTCTCTTTATGCCTGAGAGCTGGGCCAAGGCAGCGTCTGCATGATCGACTGCCGCGAAATTCTCGATATCGCGCATATCCTTGGCCTGTTGCCCTAGGTCGTTGAGAAGGACTATGTGCTCGACTGGGTTCCCGCTGGCATCTATCAGCAAGCACGCTGCTCTCGCAGAAACTGGATTTTAAAGGTGGGACCTACCTCAAGAAATGCTACTTCGAAACGTACCGATATGTTGTTCTGTAAAACGGTGTGCCTTTGGCAAGAGGTCAAGAAATGCCTAAAACTACCCTAACGACTCTTTCCATGTCATTGCAGACAGGCCAGAGTGAGGAATCTCCGATTATTACTGAAGCCGCTCTTATGGACGGCTTTGTCAAGTCACTTTCTAAAATTTCGCTCTCACATGTAGCAGCTAATCGAATACTCCTGCCAGAGCTCGACGGCCTCCAAGGACGGCCTGATCTTGTGGAAGTTCATTTTAGAGCTCTACCTGATGCAATAAATCTTGACGTATTGGCAATGTCCTTGCGTTCACCCTCGAAGGCTCGGCTTATAGCGCTTCTCAGATACGGTGCATCACGCAGTAGAGCGTACCTGGAGAGATTTACAGGTTTTACCAAGCAAGCATTAATAAATCATCTGGAAGAGTTAGAGAAGAGCGGACTGGTTGAATTCCATAATAATTCTGCCGTTTCATTGAGTTGTCCTCTTCCGTGGGAAATGACCAATATAGTCTCTTACGAAGGTAAACTTACTAATTGGCGCCGAGCCTTGCATCAAGCCTTCGGCTATCGATCCTTCTCCCATTGGGTGTGGGTGGTCATGCCAACGTCTGGCGCTGAGCACGCCAAGAAACTCAAGTCGGTTTTTTGTGCCAACGGGATCGGGTTGATTGCTGTCGAAGGTGATGGCAGCACACGCATTGTGATCAGAAGTAGGAAACTTCGCCCTGCGAGCCGAAGACTTTACGTGATGGCAGTGGGAGCAGGGCTGAGCAGATTCCTAGACGAACGAAGGCGTTTACACCGTCGCATCAGACCTGAATCGATTCAGAGCATTTAGCCATTGTTCAAGATGGGTTGGGCCAGTTTCTATTGGAAAAGGCAGGAACTGGCCGATTTGGGCGTAGAGGGCAAGCGCTTGTCCAATTAAGTCTCGAACCGAGTTCAAGCGGCCACCAACTGTGGTGCCTGTAATTGTTTGAGTAACCTCAGAGAGTACACTCCAGTGGTGCAAGGCAGAATCACGCTGAGGCCAAGCGACGTTCTCTGGATTTTGGTTCCCATTAAACCGAGCATCATAATTGGTATCAGAAAGAACGTCTGCAATGCGACCTGCGTTATAAATTACATTTAGTTCAGTGGTATAGATGGAGTTGAGCAGGGGACGGGAAGTGTATCTAGGGCGTGGCTGTCTTCCCCCAGTAGCAGGCAGGAATCGCCGTAATCCAAACTGTCTTAAGTTTGTATACCATCCAGCTCCAGTTCCAGTGACTCCAACTGCATGCAATAAGAGTGTCACTATGTCACTGTAGCCGACGAAAACTCTGTACTCATTAACCTCAGCAAGCGAATAGCAAATCCGAAGTAACGAGGAGAGTACATCTGGATCGTATTGCTGCCTATACTCCTCTGACGAGCGACGGACCACTAAGTAAAAGCCATCGACATTCAACTGCGTCAGCTCATCCAACCAGGCATCTACCAATCCTACTTCCCGTAGTGCTTCTTCCCCTATCACAAGGCTTATCAATAAAGGATGGTTGGAACTATGCTGGTCCACAGTCTCCTGTGCCAGCATCATGGCAATTTGCGCCCACCGATTGCTGAGAGCATCAACTATTACGGTAGGAGATACAACTGCAGAAATATTCAGGTTGTTCTGCCAATCCAGTATATCTCTGACGAATTGACCAATGGCTGCTGGGCTGAAGGATGCCGGTGTCAGATTTGCTGTGTAGTGGGAATATTCCTGAAGTTTGCCGACATTTGCACCCAGAATAGTCCCCGCGTAAAACTGTGGGTCTACCAAACGTTCGATATTGTTCGGAATACTAGACAAGAAATCAGTAAGATTCACTGGTAGTTCGTCGCGTGGACTCATGATCACACCCTGAATTGAGCCATTGGAAATGCCCTGTTCAATCTTGTCCGACTTAGCGTATCCATGTTGTGCCAGGATGGTCATATCTTGACTCCTAACTCCGTGGCTATCTCCTCAATGGCCTTCTGAGCGCGATCACAGGTTCGAAATCGAAGATGGGGTGCTTTATTGAGCAATCTGGATATAAAGGCACTGAGAGTTGGTGGAAAATCTACCACTGCCTCAGCAACTGGTTTAGGTGATTCTGTCAGAATGCCCTGAATAGGAGTAATACCGATTCTTGTAAATGGGTGCTCGCCTACGGCGGCCTCGTATAACACAATCCCAATTGCGAATAAATCAGATCTGAAATCCAAATCTCGTTTCCGAGAAAGATCTGTCTGTTCTGGAGAAAAGTAAGCCACAGTACCAACGACCCCAGGAAATTGAGTCAGGGATGGGCCGTCTCGGTCAAGTGCTAGCCCGGCATCCAGCAGCACGAATCTTGATCTATCATCAGCCCACATCACGTTGGTTGGCTTGATATCCCGATGAACCAACTCACGCGAGGAAAGCCAGCAGGTAGCTTGAATAAGATCAACACCCAATCTAACGACTTGTTCGGGAGTAAGTTTGCCTTCGTCAATCATAGCTCGGAGAGTTCTGCCTTCAATCCATTCTTCTGTAAAATAAAGCCACCGTACATCTCCGGTTTGAAACGTTGAGAGACCCAACGGACCTAGCTTTGCGAGGACTGGAACATCAGCTCTCTCCAAGATGGCCACCTCGCGTTTTGCCCTTTCGATCACCGAACTTATGTCAGCGTCAGCCTCGGCAGCTTCTTGTTCGAGAACATCAGCTTCCACTTCGTCAATAATTACGTCGTCAGCTTCTATAGGGATCACCTTCACTGCTATGACCTCCCCTTCGATGGTCGCTTTGTAAACGGCCTTTTGGCCGCCTGTCTGCACAAGTTCAGCTATGTCCACTTGAGAAATGGAGGCTACAAGTTCCAAGCCAGTAGGGTATTCAGGCATTTCTCCTCCTTCGATTGAATTCTACACCTCAGATCCAAGAATAATCATGTTTTTTCTTAATAAAATGATTGGTCATTGGCAACACGACTAGGTACTGCGTCGTACCGCTTCTCCCAACACCTCATAACTCAATACACCCCCACCACCACAGACTCCTGCAACTCCGTCAGCAAGCGCAAATCTCTAACCCCGTCCCAAGGATACGCCTCAATCGGCTCGGCACGCTCAGCCTCGTCGCGCTCAAGGAAGCGGGGCATGAAAAATTCCTTGGTCAGGGTGGTGAGCATGACTTGGCCGGTTTCGCCGTAGCCGACCTTGCGCGAGGGATCTTTGGGATCAACCAGCTCGATGAGGGCGCGAGGCTGCGGCGGGTAGTAGGTGATGGCGTACTCGTCGGCTGGGTCAAAGGGCTTGGGGCAGGCCAAGCCCATCAAGGTGTTGCCGTAGGTAGGCACAAAGGCGAGGCCGGGCACCAACTCCTCGCGGGCGAAGCGGTGGAACTGGGCGTTCATTTCCGTGCCGCCGCAGAAGATGCCCTTAATGCCGAGCTTGGGCAGGGAGACTTTTTCGCAGAGGGCTTCGAGGAGGCGGGGGGTGGTGAAGACGCACTGCACGTTGTCGTGGGCTTTGAGGATCTTGAGCGCCTGCTCGATGACGTGGGCTTTGTAGTCTTCGAGTTCGCGCATCTTGCCGGCGCGGATGAGTTCGTTGACCCAGCGCGGGTCGAGATCCACCATAAAGCACAAGCCGCCGCGTAGCTGAGCGAGATACTCGATGGCGAGGCGCAGGCGGCGTGGCCCCGAAGGCCCCAGCATTAGCCAGTCGGCTCCCTTGGGAAAACCCTCCTCGGACAGGCTCTCGCTGTAGAGCGCGTAGTCGGTGTGGAAGTCGCGGACGTTGATGCGGTATTTGGGCAAGCCGGTCGAGCCGCCGGTCTCGAAGACGTAGATTGGCTCGTCGGCATAGGCTTTGGGCACCCACTGGCGCACGGGGCCGCCGCGCAGCCACTCGTCCTCAAAGTGGCCGAGCAGGGCCAAGTCGTCGTAGGAGCGGATTTGCTCGCGCGGGTCGAAGTCGAGTTGTTGCGCGTAGGAGAGCCAGAAGGGGCAGCCGGTCTCGGGGTTGAAGTGCCACTCGACGATGGCGCGGACGTGAGCATCGAGGTCGTCGCGGGCTGCGGCGATTTTGTCTGGTGAGACGCTCATTGGCTTTCTTCCGCGATGGCGAAGAGGGTGTTGCGCGAGGCGATGTACAGGACGCCGTCGCGGGCGACTGGAGTGGTGTACACGGCGCTGCCCAGATTGGTTTCGTGTAGTAATTCGAACGTTTTACTGGCCTTGATCACATCGACATCGCCGTCCTCGTCGCCGATATAGACCTTGCCGTCGGCGACAAAGGGCGAGCCCCAGATTGCGGCGAACGTGTCGTGGGTCCAGTGGTGGGTGCCGGTCTTGGCGTCGAGGCAATAGACGAAGCCGCTCAGGTCGGAGGCGTAGAGCAGGCCGTCGGCAATGGCGACGGTGGAGATGGTGCGGTTGTAGTTTTTGTCGCCGAAGTGCCAGATTGCGCCCGTCTCGGTGATGTCGCCGGTGCCGCTGGCGTCAATGGCCCACAGGTGGCCCTCGCCCTCGCCGTGCTCGGGGTCTTGGCCGACGCCGATATAGACCACGCCGTCGTGGAAGACGGGCGTGGAGACGAGGTTGTTGCGGGTGCCGCGGCCGCCCAATTCCCAGACCGAATCCTTGGGGTTGCAGTCGAATTTCCAGATCAGTTCGCCGGTGTCGGGCGCGAGGGCATAGACCCAGCCGTCGCCGCCGGGGAAGATGACCTGCTTGCGGCCACCTGCTTCGCCGTAGGCTGGGTTGGCCCACTGGCCGTGTAGAATCTGGTCGCCGGGTAGGTCGCTGTCCCAGAGGAGATCGCCGGTCTGGAGGTCGAGGGCGATGAAGCTGGGGGCAAAGGGGGCTGGGATGTGGATGTGGCCCTCATCGACGCCGTTGCTGGTCAGGGCGAAGAGGCGACCGTCCACGCCTATGGGCGAGCTGGTGGCGAGGTTGTGGGGGAAGACGTCCAACTCGGCGATCATGTCGAATTTCCAGATCAGATCCGCGTTGGTGGGCGCGGTGGCGGTCTCGTCGGCGATGGGGCCGTCGTTCTCGCCGTCGCGGAAGCCCTCGGTGTCGAGGCATACGACTTCGGCGCGGTTGGAGACATAGTAGAGGCGGTCGCCTTCGACGTAAGGGGTGGAGCAGACGCCCTGCTGTGGCCAGTCGTTGACGCGGCCGGCCGGCAGTTTGGGATGGGCGATTTGCCAGAGGAAGGTGCCGTCCTCTAAGGAGAAGGCCATCACCACGCCGCGGTCGCCCTTGTGATTGGGATCGCGCTCGGCTTGGTTGTTGGTGCCGACGAAAATTTTGTCGCCAGCGATCAGGGGGCCGGCGTAGGTCTGCGAGCCGAGCGTGGCGCTCCACTTGACGTTTGTGCCGGTCTCGACGTCCCAAGTGATGGGCAGGTTTTTTTCGTCCGAGACTTGATTGCGCCCCGGCGAGCCGCCCCACATGGCGGTTTGGGCATTGGCGGAGGCGGTTAGGGTGAGGATGAGGCAAATAGCTATAGTCATTACCAAACTTTCAGGTTGTCGTAGTAGATTTCAGCGGGAGAATAGCCGTAGAGTCCGGGGCTGCCGCTGCGATTGGGCAGGGGATCGACCGCTTGGATGGTCCACGTGGCTGGCTCTGGTTCGTCGCGGGGCCAGACTTTGCCGCGGATGTGGGCCATATCGCCTTCGATTTCCACCTGCATCTTCATGGTGTACCAGACGCCAGTTTCCCAGGCGAAGGGCATGGTTTTGGCCATCCGCAGTTCGGCGGCCCAAGTGCGGATCTGCAACTGTTGGTGGTAGCCCATCAGGTCGAGGGTGTAGCGATTCGCGATCAGGCCCATGTCGGGGACGGCACGGCGCTTTTTGGTGCCGAGCAGGTCGGCTTGGATGGTATAGCCGGCCATGGTGGGCGCGCCGATATAGGTGTTGGCGCGGTGCAGGCCGCGGGCGGCGGGTGGTTTGGCCAGCACCTTGTTGCCTTCCATTTCGCGCACCTTGAATTTGGTGCCTGTGCCGATCCAAGCCGGCGAGGCGTCAACGGCGAAATCCTCGAAGTCTTCGCTATAGGTCGGCGGCGGCAGCACGGCGATGCGCGCCTCAGCGGTTAAGTTGCCAGCACTGGCGACGATTTTGCCGCCGCTGGGTGCGTCCGCGAGGACAAGCGTATTGCCGTTGAGTTGGCCGACTGGACCGGAGAGCGACCATTCGGCTGCGGCTGGGCCGATGAGGCGACCGTGTCCGTCGAAGGCTCGGGCGCGGAACGGCACGCGGGCCCCTGGTTGGGCGACGACTTCAGCGGGAATGATTTGCAGGTGCGCCGGTGTTGCGTCTGGGGCAGCTTGCTCGCGTGGGTAGTTGGCTGCGGTTGCGGTGACTTTGAACGGTGCTTCTGGGTCGCCGAGGCAGTAAACGCCAGCCTCAGTGGAAAGGTAGATGCGGCTGTATGCTACGGCGGGCGAGCCGAACAGTTCGGCTGGGCGTCCGTCGGGCATCGCTATCTCGGCGAGGTCGAGGGTCTCGGCGGTGTCGCTGCCGGGGGCGACGATGGCGAAGCGGCCGTTGACTTCTGGCGCGTAGAGCCGACCATCGGCCAGCACGGGAGAACCTTTGCCGACAGTGCCGATGTTGTGGACCCAGTGTACTTGGCCCGTCTCGGCGTCGAGTGCGTGAATGTTGGCCGAGTTGTCGGTGATGTACAAGCGGCCGTCGTAGAAGACCGGGCTGCTATAGCCGGCGAAGACGCCGTCGTAGCGCCAGACTTCGTTGCCGGTAGCGTCGATGCACACGACGCGGCCGAGGGCGGTGTTGTCGAGGTTTTCCTCGCTGTGGGCTGCGTACACCTTGTCGTTGGCGACGACGACCGAAGAGTTGATGCCGCGCCGACTGAGTTTGAAGCCCCACACGGTTTCGCCGGTGCGGATTTTCATGGCATAGATGGAGCCGTCGGCGTTGCCGCCAATGAGCAGGCGGACGCCGTTGATGGTGGCGACGACGGGCACGGAGTACGTGGTGTCGAGCGGCCGGCCCCCCGGAGTGGCGATCCAGACGAGTTCGCCACTGCGCTTGTCAAAGGCGAAGTAGCGGTGGCGGCCCGGCGTGTGGCTGCCCCAATTGGAACTGAGATAGCTGATGATGACGAGATCTTCATCGACGACGGGCGTGTGGACGCGACCACCGTAGCCGGAGATGCGCCCGAATTCCTCGGTCAGCGAGCGCGACCATACTACCTTGCCGTCGCGGTCAAAGCAAAGGAACAGTCCGCTGACGGTATGGGCATAGACATAGCCGGTCTCTGGGTCGCCGGCGAGACTGGCCCAGCCGACGCGATTGAAGGGGATGGTGGTGTGGAAGATGTTGTAGGCGTGTTCCCAGATCAGGGTGCCGTCTTGGGCGTCAAAGGCGGCGACAACCCCCTCATGCTCGATGCCCTCGCCGCGGCGACCGATGACGAATACTCGTCCGTCGAGGACGATGGGGGTCGAGCGGCCAGTGAATTCAGCGTGCCAGATAGGCGACCAGGATGCGACGAGGCCGGTCTCCTCGGAGACGCCGTTTTGCGTCGGACCGCGCCAGGAGGGCCAGTCGGCTGAATGGGCGCTGGAAGCGGCGAGTAGGAGGCCGAAAAAGGCGCAGGGAAGTTGCAGGCGGAGGTTGGGCACGGCTAGTCCTTGGTGGGTAGGGAACGGAGGTTGAACATTTATAAGTACATAACGAGCGCCACCAATTCTTGTCAATCGGCGGCTAGATGTGCAACTTGTCTGAGTCCATTCACAAGCGGGAGGAGCTATGAGCAATCAGAAAGATTACACCGTCCGCGCGACCCACTGTAGCCATCAAGCGTCGCTGGATGAAATCTACGACCGGCTGGTGGCAATCACTGCGCCGTTGAGCCGGTCGTGGGCCAAGATCGAAAAGGCGCGGCGGATCGGCATCAAGATCAACATGCAGATGCGCACCAATAATATCCGCCGGATCGGCGGGCGGCGGCAGGAATTGGTAGATGACGACGTGATGCGGGCGGTGCTGCGGCTGTTGCGGGAGCGTAGCGACGCGGAGATTTTCGCGCTCGACACTAGTGCTGCGCCACCGGGCGAGCGTCCGGGTGATGATTTCAATGCTAGACCGATCCTAGAGGAATTTGGCGTTGAATACGTTGAGGCTGGCGACCCGCCCTTTGTGCGTTACAAAGTGCCCGGCGGCGGGATCATGTTTTCCGAGTACCAGCTTTCCGCGGCTTTGGGCGAGGCCGACGCCTTCGTCTCGCTGGCCAAGATGAAAAACCACGGTTTTATGGGCATTACCCTGTGCCTGAAAAACCTCTTCGGCCTGCCGCCAATCCCGCCGCACGGCCGCTTGCGCACGTACTTCCACCACGTCATCCGCCTTTCGTATGTCCTGCCCGACTTAGGACTGATTGCCCAGCCCTGTCTCAACATCATCGACGGGCTGACTGGTCAGGCGCGCATGGAGTGGGGCGGCGAGGGCCGGATTGGCGACTGCTTGGTCGCCGGTGACCACGTCATCGCCACTGACGCCTGCGGCTCGTACCTGATGGGCACTGATCCCCGGCTCGATTGGCCGACGCCGCCTTTCCGCCGCGACCGCAGCCCGGTGGCGGTGGCCGCCGAGCACGGTTTCGGAACGGTGGATTTGGACGAGATCGACTTTGCCATGGAGGGGCTGACGCCGCCGGTAGCTGAATTTGACTCGGCGGAAGCTGATCCGCCGGAGCAGATCGCGCGGCTGCGGCAGACGGCCAGCGAGCAAGCGCTTTTTTACCGCGACTACTGCGAGCGGATTTGGGACGCCCACGCTGGCCAGTACGTCTTTTTGCAGGACGGCGAGGTGATTTGGAGCGGGCTCAAGCCCGAGGAAGCGGGAGCTGTGCAGAACGTTGCCGCGGGCAAGAAGGATCAGGCGGTCTGGCTCAAGCTAGCTGATCCAGCAGAGCGCGAGGGCGAGCGGATGGAGGTGTACGAGAAGATTTTGGCGGCTTAGAGGAAGAGTCGTCCTTCATACGCCGCTTAATGACCACCCAAATAGGAGCCACTATCCATGACCGAAGTAGAGCGATATTTGTTTGACCTTCAGGGTTATATGATCGTCGAAGACGTGTTGGATGCGCAAGCCGTCGCCGAGTTGAATCGGCTGATTGACGCTCAAGAGATGGGGGCGGATGTCGAGCAGGCGCAAGGGCGGCTGCACACCGGCGGCTTTTTGACGTGGGGGCAGCCTTTCGTCGATTTGCTGGATCACGAGCGCATCATGCCGCTGCTCAAGGTGATTTTGGGCGACGGTTTTCGACTCGATCACTACTATGCGATCTACTTGGAGGCGGGTGCCGAACGGCTTGGATTGCATGGCGGCAACACGCCCTATGACCCGCCGGAGTACTATTACTTTCGCAATGGACAGATGTACAACGGGCTGACGGTCGTCTCTTGGAACTTGGCCGATACCGGGCCGGTGCATGGCGGTTTTTGCTGCATTCCGGGCAGCCACAAGGTCAATTATCCCTGTCCACAGGAAATCCGCGAAGCCCATGTCGAGGCCGGATGCGTGGTGGTGCCGGAGGCGAAAGCTGGGTCAGTGGTGATTTTTACCGAGGCACTAACGCACGGCACTGCGCCGTGGCAGGCCGCATACCAGCGGCGCTCGCTGTTGTTCAAATACAGCCCAGGACAGCAGTCGTGGTCTAAACACCACATTGCGCCGCCGGAGGGGGTCGCCTTGACCGAGCGACAGGCACTGCTTTTTGAGCCGCCGTATTTCCATGCGCGAGCCTCGCTTTTCGAAGAAGTGCAAGCATAAAGCGACTGGAGACTTGCGTATGGAAGCGCTGTTTCGCCCCTTTGCGTTTGGTGTTGATGAACGGGCTATGCTCGACCGCGATGGGCACTTTGCGCTGCCGGGCGTTCTGACCGACGCGGCTTGTGCCCAGTTGACCGACGCATTGGCGCGCATCCAAGCCCTGCCACGCGATGACGAGGAATATCGCCCCTCGCGCTTTGCCGCTGAATTTGACGCCTATTTGGAGAGTCTGATCGGGCATCCGCAACTGCTGGATTTGGTGCGTCGCGTGCTGGGGCCGGAGATTCGCTATGATCACTGCGTGGCGTTGAATCGCGAAGGGGGCAATCCGGGGAGCAATTGGCACAGCCACGAGTACGCGGACGACGATCCGACGCTGGGTTTTGTGCGGGTGTTTTTTTACGTCAATGGCTTTGCGGCCGACGACGGCGGGTTGAAGGTGGTGCCGGGGAGCCATTTGTATCGAGATCTAGGTATTAACGCAGAGTCAGATGACGATTTGGCGCAGGGGTGGATGGCGGGGAAGGTGCATCCGGTTAGCGGACAACCGCTCGCAATCGAGGAGTTGTCGGTGCCGAAGGGGACGGTGGTGTTGATGTGGACGCATGCGGCGCATGGGGTCAATCCGCGCAAGGAAGACAGCGATACGCGGTGGTGCGTGGTGTATGCGTATCGCAATCCGGGGCGGGAGTCGCGAGCGCGGTGGCTTAGTCCGAGTTTTGAAAAGAAACAGATTAAAGGCGCAGAAGGATTGATGAGTTTGTACTAGAAAGGGAAAAAATGAAAATCACAGAGATTCGGACGTTTTTAGCGGGCAGGTTTTTGTTGGTGCGGGTTTATACGGATGAGGGAATCGTCGGCAATGGGGAGGCCGGATTGTGGGTGCATCACGGGGTGGTGAAAGAGGCGCTGGGGGAGTTGAGCGATTACTACGTGGGCAAGGATCCGCTCCGCATCGAGCATCACTATCAGGTGGTGTCGCGGTCGGCGCACTTCATGGGCGCGGCGATGAGCGCGGCGATGAGCGCGATCGACATTGCGCTGTGGGACGTATTCGGCAAGGCGGTGGGTTTGCCTGTGTACCAATTGTTGGGCGGCAAGTGCCGCGACAAGGTAAAGTTGTTCGAGAATATCGGCGGGGATACGGCTGCGGAAGTGCGGGAGAGTGCGCAGGCGCGGGTGGAGCAGGGGTTACGTCGCTGCGGATGACGCCGTTTGTCCGAGGGTTTGAGCAACGCACTGGCACGGCCAATATATCGACGGCTGTGGAATTGGTGGCTGCGGCGCGGGAGGCGCTTGGGGACGAGATGGATTTGGGGTTGGAGATCCACCGGAACTTGCGGCCGGAGGAGGCGATTGCGCTGGCCACGGAGTTGACGCCCTTCAAGATACTGTACTACGAGGACCCGCTGCCGCCGCAGAGCTTTGAGGCCCTTGAGTACGTCGCCCAGAACATCAACATCCCAATCGCCACGGGCGAGCGGTGCTACAACCCCTTCCAGTTTAAGGATTTGATCGATCGCCAGATCGTCAGTTTTATTCGGCCGGACGTGTCGTTGGCGGGCGGGTTCACGCAGGTGAAGAAAATTGCCGCGCTGGCCGAGATGGCTTTCGTCGGGGTGTTCCCTCATCTGATGGGCAGCCCCATCAACAACGCGGCTTTTGCGCAGCTAGCCGCGGCCATTCCAAACTACACGCACACCGAGCACAATGCCCTCAACGGGCCGATGACCGAGATCGTCGATGAACAGCTACAAGTCGAAGGCGGCTATCGGCTACTGACAGATCGGCCGGGGATTGGGGTTGAAATAGTCGAGGACGCGCTGGCGAAATACCCGTACGAGCGCTGGGCGATTAAGGGCAGTTTCCACGCCGATGGCTCGGTGGCGCACTAATCACTACAACACCGGAGAACGCGATGATCGACCATGCCTTGCGGGAGCAGCTAAAGGATGTCCACGCCTATGCGCTGACCATTCATCAGCGCGATGATCTCTATGCACTCGACCTAGATGGGTTTGCGCGCAATATAGCGTGGGCTGCCGACCGGGGGGTGCGGGTTTTTGTGGTGGCCGGCGGGACCGGTGAAAACGACGCATTGGCTCCGCCCGAGCGTTTAACACTCGCCGAGTGTGCGCTGGCGACGGTGGGTGAGCGGGCGCTGGTGGTGCCGACTTTGCCCGGCAATTTGGGTGAGGCTGCGGACTTAGCACCGCGCTACGAGGCGTTGGGGTTGCGGGTGGCGCTGGCGATGGCACCCTACACGCGCCACCAGGTGCCCGAAGATCCCGAAGGCGTGTATCAATACTACGAGGCGCTGGGGACGAGGTCGGGGTTGGCGCTGATGCCCTACAATACGCAGGGCTGGTCGGCCGAACTGTTCGAGCGGCTGGCTGCGGTGCCGCAGATCGCCGCGATCAAGGACCCCTGCGTTGAGCCACACAACCTCTTCCGCGCCATCAAGCGGCTCGGCGACCGCTTCGTCTGGATCGGCAACAAGCGCCACGATCCGGGCGTGTTGCACTTCCGCTTCCAGGCCGGGATTGAGGGATTCACCGCTGGTTTTGTCAACTTTGCTCCACAGCTCGAACTGGTGCTTTTTGCGGCAGCGCAACAGCAGGATTGGCCGCAGATGATCGAGTTGCAGGAGCAGTTGGCCCCCTTGGAGCGGTTGCGCGCGCGCTTTGACGACGCCAGCATGCTCAAGACGACGATGGAGCTGATGGGGTTGGCTGGGGGTGCGGTGCGCCCGCCTCGGATCAATGTGCCGCCGGCGGGGCGCGAAGCGATCAAACAGGAATTGCAGCGCCTAGGGATTTTGGGCGCGTAGGCCATGCCTTGCTGCGGCCATTCTCCAGGTTCTGATGGACGATCCCGCCGTGCGAAAGCAAATGTTGCCCTTGTTCCCGATCACCTTGTTAGGAGTGGCCGTCGATCTGTGGCTGCGGCCGACGCTCGACTTGCGCTTGATGCAGTGGGCGTGGTGGGGGCTGTCGGTGGCGTTTTCGCTGGTGCTGTGGCAAGGTCTTTTTGTGCTCAGCAGCCGGTTGCGCCCGCGCTGGCAAGCCGCGTTCGTCCTCGTCGTCGGCTTGGTAACTTCTGCGCTGGCCCTGCTGTGGCTTGGCTTCCACGAGATATTCTACTGCTGGCCGACGGCCTACGCGCTCGTGCATTCGGCGGGCCATCCACGCGAGGTTTGGGGGTATATCCTCAATGAGGCCGATTGGGGGGACGCGGTCGTCTGGGTAATGGTGGTGGTGGTTGTCGTGGGGTGGTGGCGCTATAAGCTGCGTCCTTCGGCGGAGCTCAGGTCGAAGCCGGGTCGCCAGTCAGCGCACGTCAGAGTTTTCCGGCCTCAGTATTGGGGCCGCATGTTGGCTGCGCTGTGTTTGGCCGGGATGGTGGCTTTTGGCGCGGTGCATCGCCATGCGAGCATCATGGTGCCGGATGCGGCGGCCGTGAAATTAGCTGTTGACCTTGCCGTCCATTCGTTCATTGGCGGGGTACACGGGCGTTTGTTGCAGGCGAGCCGCCCGGCGTCGTCGGCGATTTACAGCGGCGCGCCTGTGGATGCCAACGCGCCCAACCTCATCGTGGTGCTTGGGGAAAGCGTCGCGCTCAGCCGCATGGATATCTACGGGTACGAGCGGCAAACTACGCCCCGGCTGGCGGCGTTGCGCAAGGCGCGGCCAGCGGATTGGGTGCAAATGGAAAGGGCCGTGTCGAATGCCACGGCGACCAAGGTGGCGCTGCCGGCCATGTTGACTGGGCTTTTTCCGTCGCGCCCGCCCGTGGAGCAGCACACCTTTCCGCTGCTGTGGCACTACGCCCACGCCGCTGGCTACCAGACGGCGCTGATCTCGGCGCAGAGCTATGCTTGGAACAATCTCGAAGGTTTTTTCGTCGATGACGCGCTGGATCACGTGTTTACGCTGGAGCGCTCGGACGCCGAGATCGTCAATTCCGAAGGCATGGATGACCGCCGAATGATGGCGGAGACCCTCGCAACCATCGACCGCTTTGCTGCGCGCGGCCCGTTTGTGGTGGCCCTGCAATTCAACTGTACGCATTATCCGGGGTACTCGCCGCCGGATTGGCAGCCGTGGCCGGACGCGAGCTACGACAATGCGGTGGCCTATATGGACCACTTGCTCGGACGGCTGTTTGATCACCTCGCCGCAGAGGGCCTAGCGGCGAATACGATGGTGCTCTTTGTGGCCGACCACGGCGAAGATCTCGACAGCGTCCACAAACTCCATCGCACGGATTCGTATTACCAGACTGCGATTGCCGTCCCGTTTTTTGCCATCGTGCCCGAGCGGCAGCGGCAGCGGTTGGGAGCGGGCTGGGAGCAGTGGCGTCAGAACACACAGATGCGCGTCGCGCTGACGGACTTAGTGCCCACTGCGCTGGACTTGCTCGGACTGTCCGCGGATTCATTGGTGGGCGCGTGGCAGGAGCGACTGGACGGCCGCTCGCTCCTGCGTCCGCTGGATCCCGAGCGCTTGATCGTGGTGGTCAACACGGACGAACACGTGCAGTGGTCGCGCAAAGGCTATGCGGTCGTGGCTGACGATTGGAAGTACATCAACTATAGCTGGCGCGGCTCCATGTTGTTCGACTTGGCGACCGACGCGCTGGAACAGCGAGATTTGCTGACAGGGGGCGAGTCCGCACTGAGTCGGGCGGGGCAGCGGCATCTGCGCCGCGTGCGCACCTTAGTCGCGGAAACGCCGGTGCTGGCCGACATCCACGTGGAGTATTGAAGTTTGCGGCGCTTCATCCCCGATACATTTGCCGACCACCTCGAATCCCGCCCTGGGACGCTGAAGCTGGCGGGGCGCACGGGCATCACTTGGCGCGGCTTTTGGACCGGGATATTTCTGAGCTTCTTTTTGGCCATTGGTGCGCCGTATGCCAATACGGCTATGCACGCGACCTTCATGGCGTGGGATTTTAATACCCCGGGCGCGATTTTCCTTTTTTTGCTTCTCATCGGCCTATTGAACGTTCTCTTTAAGGTGGCGGCGCGGAATGGGGGCTGGGCGCTGGGGATGGCTGTGGTGGCGCTAGGTGCCTATCTGGCGTACTACCTGCCGCAGAAGCAGTTTGACATGCTCGATCCGGGTTGGTGGTTGGCTTCCTTTTTGGTGGTCTCGGCCCTGCTCAACCTCGGCGTGGTCCTGCGCGGCGGCTCGCTGGCGCTCAACCGCGCCGATCTGGTGCTGGTGTACGTCATGCTGTTGATGGTCTCGGCCCTGTGTACTATGGGCATGAGCCAGCAGCTACTGCCGATCATCGCCGCATTTTTTTATTACGCGACGCCGCAGAACCAATGGGAGGAAAAGCTGCGGACGCTCTTCCCCGAGTACGCCATTTTGGTCAATGACGGCGAGGACAACCGCGCCTTCTTCGAGGGGGGCGAGATTCCCTACGGGGCTTGGGTCGAGCCGCTTGTGTGGTGGGCGGTGTTTCTCAGTGCGCTCTACGTGGTGATGGTCTCGCTGGCAGTGATTTTGCGGCGGCAGTGGATGGATCGCGAGCGGCTGGCCTACCCGATTACTCAAGTCGGGCGGGCGATGGTGCAGGGGGAGGGCCAAGGGTTGCTCAACCGCTTTTTTACCAGCCGGGCGATGTGGTACGGCTGTGCCATCCCTCTATTTTTTGGGTCGCTCAAGGCGCTGCACCACTACGAGCCGGCGCTACCCGCCTTTAATTTGAGCTGGGGTATGCCCTACGTGGGTAGCCAGGTACTGCAATTGCGGATCATCTTCGCGCTCATTGGCTTTTCCTATTTGATCAATACCAGCATCTCCGCCGGGTTGTGGGTGTTCCAACTGATTGCTAAGGCCGAGTCCGAGGCCCTGATCCTGATGGGGGTCATCTCAAAGCAGAAGTTCGTCTATGGGATTGCTGGGCAGCCCTATCTGGCGTATCAAGGTGGTGGGGCGCTGATTGCGATGGTGCTGGTCGGGCTGTGGGTGGGACGGGAGCACATTGGCGGGGTGTTCCGCAAGGCATTTGGGGGCGGACGCGACGTGGATGATGGCGATGAAATCACGACCTATCGCAGTGCGGTCTGCGGCTTGCTAATCGGCTTTGGGGTCATGGTGGGATGGTTGTGGCTGATGGGAGTGCATTTGTGGGTGGCGGCGGTGTTTATAGGGTTGGCACTGTTGATTTTTATTGGGATCAGTCGGGTGGTTGCTGAGGCCGGGTTGGCGGCGGTGCGCTCGCCGATGATCGCGCCGGATTTGATGATCCAAGGGCTGGGGGCCAATCTGGTCGGCACCAGCGGGGTGTTCAATTTGTCGCTGGCCTATATCTGGTGCGCCGACATCCGCATCTTTGTCATGGCGCTGCTGGTCAATGGGCTGAAGCTGATTGAGGACTTGGATCGCCGGAGTCGCCGGCTGGTGCTGTGGGGAGTGTATCTGGCGATCTTGATCGGCGCGGTCGGCTCGTGCTGGATGGTGTTGCAAATGGCCTACCGCCACGGAGGGATCAATTTGGTGGGGTGGCTGTTCAAGGGTGGACCTTCGACTGTGTACAACTACGCGGTGCGCGGGTTAGAACCGGCCGGCGTCGCTTGGGATGGGTTGGGTTTTTTCGCTGGGGGTGGTGCTGTGATGCTCTTGCTGATGTGGGCGCGGCAGCACCTGCTTTGGTGGCCTTTGCACCCGCTGGGCTTTGCGGTGGCGGCCAATCACTTAATGGACAAGATATGGTTCAGCGTCTTCATTGCTTGGGCGATCAAGCTATGCGTGTTGCGCTTTGGCGGACCCGCGATCTATGCGACGAGCGTGCGCTTCTTTCTGGGGCTGATTATGGGTGAGACGTTGTGCAACGGCCTGTGGGTCGTCATCGATTACTTTACCGGCAAGACCGGCAATATAGTGTTTATCATCGGTTAATTGGGCGTGTCTTGTGCGCCCTTGAGGAGAGATACTGTGATTGACCAAGCGCTTATTTTGGCCGCTGGGCATGGCTCGCGTTTGCGCGACCACGTCCCGGTCGCGCACAAGTCTCTAGTGCAAATAGCCGGCGAGCCGCTCTTGGTGCGCACCTGCCGGATGTTGGAGCAAAGCGGCCTGCAGGAGATCGTCGTGGTCACGGGGCATTGCGGCGCGGATGTGTGTGCGGCGTTGAACGGGGCGAGTGGTTTGGGGATCGGGCTGCGGTTTGTCGAGAATGCACAATGGAAGCTCTCGAATGGGATTTCGGTGTTGGCGGCGACCGAAATGCTCGCGGAGAAATTTCTGCTACTGATGGCCGATCATCTCTTCGACCCGGCGATGATCTCTGCGATGCGCGGCGTCAGCCCAAGTCCCGGGGAGGTGGTGTTAGCGGTGGATCGCAAACTGGACGCGATTTACGACATGGACGATGCGACGAAGGTGCGGTTAGAAGGCGAGCGGATCGCGGCGATTGGCAAGGAGCTGACGGATTTCAACGCCGTCGATACGGGCCTGTTTGCTTGCAGCGATGCGTTGGTGGCGCACCTTAGCGAGGTGGAAGCGCGTCGGGGCGATTGCAGTTTGACCGATGGGATGCGGATGCTGATAGAGCAGGGCCGGTTGCGCGCTTTGGACGTTGGCGCGGCTTGGTGGCAGGATGTGGATACGCCTGGGGCGTTGGCGCACGGGAAGCAGCTACTGCGGGAGCACGGGCGTTAGGGCAATTCTTCCTTGCTTTGTTTGCGTTTGTTTTTGCGGCGGTACAGCACGTAAAAGGGGTACGAGGCCACGAGTGCAGCGGCGAGGACCACGGCGGCGACCCAACCGAACATGCTGCCGATTGCGCCGATGATGATGATGGGGCCGATGTAGGCGTGAGCGGCGCTGCTGCACAGGAGTAGAAGCGTGCAAACGAGGCTAATTTTCGAGAAATGACAGGGCATCTTGGGGTATCCTCTGGGCTTGGGTCATCATGCCGCGCAGGGGTTTGCCTTGGTATTCGGCGCGGTCTGGGTTGTAGTATTCCCACGCGATTTCGCCGGCTGGCGTGACTTCGAGCAGGCGGCCGCGTTGCGATTCCGTGATGAGAGTGTTGCCGTTGGGCAGCCGCTGTTGGGCACCGCGAATCCAACTGTCGAAGATCTGATCGGCGCTGGTGCCTTTGTACTCCCAGTAAATTTCGTGCGTAAATAGATCGATTTCCAGTATGCGGCTTTGGCCGAAGGGGTGGCCGCGCAGTCCCTGGTTGTCGAAGAGCAGCAGGCGGCCGTTGGGCAGGAAGTCCGGGTCGTGCTGCTGTTTCCAGATTCCCTCTCCATACCAGATCACTTGTTGCTCGATGGGATCGACGATGATGAGGGCGTTGGGGTTGCGCAGGGAGATGAGTAGGTCGCCGGCTTTGGCGCGCGGGATGTGAGCGGCTGCGGCCCAATCCGGCGGGATTAGGCGAATGGCGTTGGTGTGGGTGACTTCGCTGTGGCGGGTGGTTTGCCAGCGCTCGAATACGCTGCGATACGGCGAGTTTTTCAGGGCGCGGAAGATGGAAAAGCGCCGCTTCTCTTGGCCGGTTACTCCGTCGATGACCACGGCAAAATCCTCGATGTACGGGGGTTGGATGTTGCCGATGGGTGTGGTGCCGATTTCTTGGACGAGGGTGTAGATGTTGCCTTGGTCGTCGAAGTCGAAGTCGTGGTGGGCAGTGCCGGTGTATTTCCAGATGACTTGGGAGTTTTTGTCGAGTTTGACGAGGCCGTAGCCGTAGGGGTAGTGGTTGAC
Source organism: Candidatus Latescibacterota bacterium (assembly GCA_965116675.1). GTDB lineage: Bacteria > Latescibacterota > UBA2968 > UBA8231 > UBA8231. The sequence continues at coordinate 1,626,014 of OZ220721.1, read as the reverse complement.
GTAGTCGTGGTTGGCGAGGAGGTCGCCGTTGGGGTACAGGTGAGTGCGGTGCCAGTGCAGCATGTCGGGTTGCTGCGGGAAGGCGGCGAAGTCGTCTTCGTCAAAGGCTTCAGCAAAGTCGCATTGCCATTGGTGGACGATGTTGCCGAGGGAGTCCATAAGCACGGCGGCAGTGGCGTTTTTGGACACGAGCGTCAGGCCGGGCTGCATGGCCGCGGCGTTGTGGATGATGGCCCCGGATGGCGCGCTGGCGTCTTCAAACCACATGGTGCTGGTGTATTGGTTTTTGGTGTCGGTGAGGTCTTCGTAGAGATAGGCGAGGTGGCCGTAGGCGTTGACGGCGTGGATGCGGATGTCGGGAGCGGGGGCGAGGTGGAAGATCGCCGACACTACGCCGTAGATGAAGGCGAGGAATAGGAGACAGCAGATTAGGGTGGCGATGTAGGCTTTGTGGAAGAGGGATGCCATCGGGGGCTAGCTCTGGTTGGTGCTGACGAGGATGGTGGAGGGGTTGACGCCGAACTTATCGAGGAGCCAGCAGGATGTTTTCACCGCTCTCTGTCCGGATATGAAGCTACGAGCCAACCATAGGCCGTTGATTGCTCGCGGCCTCCTAAATTTCTTGCCACTCAAGTGAACTGGTTCAGTGTGTAAAATGTATCGTCTCGAATTACCCTTACGTACTGGGCAATCCTCTGCCGAAATTCTGCCAGTTTCAATCAAGTACTCTGCAACAGCGTCCCACACTTTGACCCAACTCCAGATCGGTTTTGTAGTCGAGTCTGGAAACTTGATGTGTGCCGGAGTGTTATGACCGTAATCTACGCTTAATGTCGTAAGCGGCTCCCAATCGCCGTTTTTGGACGGATCAGCGACCTTCTGTCCGCTGCTTAGCTCAAGCGGCGCAGGCACAGATTGATTGGTCGATGATTCGGCATACGAGAGTGCTTTTATCATTAGCGGCTCTTCACGTGCCATGCGTAAAGCCGACGATGCACAAGTGGACAGTTCATCTCGCGTCAATTGGAAATCCATCAGGATGCGATCTTCAAGCGGAATCGGCTTAAATACGTCGAACATCTGCCAATGGTCTCCGTTAGTGATGATCATGTAGAGGCTACCAAGCCTATTGGCATAGTTGAGTGCCTGCATCTTCAAGGCATCATCTAGCGGCGTCCCTAGAGTCTTGGCCTCAATCACAGCCAGAGGTCTACTTCCCATCAGCGCGTAATCAAGCCGATTTGGATGTATAATGTATTCAAGTTGGACAAGATCGGGATCTTCAACGTCCCAGCCTAGCGAACGAAGCATGGGGTCAATAAGTACCTGTCGCGTCCGTGTTTCCTTACGTCTCAAATATGCGCGATGCGCGTGAATGCGCTCTCGCAGCGTTTCGATGGTTTCTTTCAGATCGTCTAATGCCATTGAGGTAGCTCCTTTGCGGACGGAGATGGCGCTATTTTTTGTCTTCCGGGATGCGCTGGCTGGCATGGAGGATCGTCAGGCCGACCACTTGGCCTTGCTCGTAGCGGATGATCACGTCGTCGTCGGTCAACTCGCTGTCGTCAGCGTGGCTGGGCTTTTTGAAGTTCACGTATAACACATCGGCTTCGGCGTCATACGAAGACCATAGATACTGCTTGGGGGAATGCTTGACCGCGGGAATCAGGGATACGTATTGCTCAACCGTTAGAGAGGCCATATTTGCATTTCCACATAGATTCGTCAATCTGCTCAAAGTCTTTAAGCGCATTGTTCACCTCAGCGGCCTCCTCAGCCGTCCAAGTCCCAATTAGATGGTCTAACGACGACCCAACGGTGCCGTCGGTGTTCTTTCGTACCGCCCGTCTGGATTCGACAATCACCTGCTCGATTTCTTCGGAGGGTATATCCTTAAAGCCCATGCGAAATCGCTCCACGGCTTCGCGGATATCTTCTCGGGGCTGCTCCGGCTTATCGTCTTCTATGAGAATGAAGGTCCTAACCTTGGTCGCCAAGGGTTTCCCGGTCTGTTCAAGCCGTTCAATCAGTGCGCCAATCGTGGTATTCGTTTCGATAATTTTCATGATCCCCTCGTCAAAAATTACGAGCTATCTTATATATTGTGAATGCTATCCTACCGATCTGTCAATAAGCTATGGAAACGGATTTTAATCATACGCGGCTGATGCGTTTTTTTGGCTGGCTGGTGCATGCGCATCCGAATTTTTGGATTGACGTGGGCAAGCTGGAGACGCAAGTGCTCAAGGGCCGGTTGGCGCGGCGGGCGGTAGAAGCGCCCATTTACATCACGGGGCTGGCGCGCGCTGGCACGACTCTGCTGCTGAATATACTGGCGTCTCACCCGCGCCTCACCTCGTTCAAATACTGCGATTACTACGGCGCATTCACGCCGTTTTGGGCCGACCACATCTTCCGCGCCGTTGGATTGGGTGCGGCGCGCAAACAAGAGCGAGCACATGCCGACGGCGTGATGGTCAACGCATACAGTCCAGAAGCCATGGAAGAAATCCTGTGGATGCAGTTTTTCGCTTACCTACACGATCCCGCCGAGAACAACGTGGTTGAACGGCAAACCAGCCACCCGGAATTTGAGGCTGTTTACGCGGCGACCTTGGCGAAGCTGTTGCTGTGCCGCGACGCTGAGCGCATTGTCTCCAAAAACAACTACAATATCACGCGGATCGCGTATCTGGCCAAGCTATACGAGGATGCGCGCTTCGTCATCGCCGTGCGCCATCCAATCGCGCACATCGCGTCCATGGCGCGTCAGCACCAGCGCAACTTGGCCCATTTCTCATCCCCGATTCACCGCCAGTACCTGCGCAACGCCGGTCACTTTGAGTTTGGCCACGAGCGCATTCCCATTACCATCGACGCGGAGAAAACGCAGCACATCCAAACGCTGTGGGGCGAGGGGCGCGATGCCGAGGGGTGGGCTGAATACTGGAATGCGATATACGCTTGGACCTACGAGGAGGTGCTGCAGCACGAGGCGCTTAAGACGCGCTGTTTAGTGGTGCCGTTTGAGCAGTTATGCGCGTCAGCCGAGCAAAGAATTGCGGACATTCTGGCGTTTTGCAACTTGGACGCCGACGAGGCGTGGGTGCAGGGTTGGGGCGAGCGGGTTGCGTATCAGCCTCAATACGAAGCGGCGTTTAGCACCGCCGAGCGCGACGCTATTACGCAGATATGCGGCGCGACGGCGAAGAATTATGGGCTATAGCTAGAGTCATCTCAAACCGACATGAGGTTATCTAATGAATCAACGTGAAAACCGTCCACTGGACGGACAAATCGCCGTCGTCACGGGCGGTGCCCAGGGCTTAGGGCTGGGAATCGCCCGACAATTAGCCAGCGACGGGGCCAGCGTGGTCATCGCCGACCGGCAGGAGGATAAGGCGCGCGAGGAGGCCGCGAAGCTCCAACAAGAAGACCTGACTGTGCGGGCCGTGGCGCTCGATATAACCGATAGTGCTGCGGTGACTTCCTTTTTCGCCGAGTTGGTCGCCGAAGAGGAACGGGTGGACATCCTGATCAACAACGCCGGCACTGGGCAGCAGGTCGCTCCGATAGTCGAGTTGGAGGACGCCGAGTGGCACCGGGTGATGGATGTGACTCTGACCGGGGCGTTTTACTGCTGCCGCGCCGCCGGACGCATCATGGAGGAACAAGAGGCCGGTTGCATCGTCAACATCTCCTCGATCAACGGCCAGAATCCGGCCGCGTTGGTAGCTGCGTACAACATCGCCAAGGCCGGTATCATCAGCCTTACCCGAACCTTGGCGCTGGAGTTGGCCGCGTACGGCGTGCGGGTCAACGCCGTGTGTCCGGGGCCGGTGTACACGGAATTCAACCAGCGCAACATGGCCCAACGCCGCGTCACCTTAGGGATATCCGAAGAAGAAATGATCGAGCGCATTCGCACGGCCATTCCCCTAGGACGCTGGGGCGAGCCAGAGGATATTGCTCAAGGCGTGGCCTTTTTGTGCAGCCCGGCGGCGTCTTGGATTACCGGCGAAGTGCTCCGCGTCAGCGGCGGCATGGAAGGCGTATCGGCCACGCCGCCGAAAAGGCCGCGCCAGTAGAGGAGTTCGCATGACTACAGCTAATTCGACGCAACTATTGGTGGCATAATATGGCCGTGATAGATCGAGTTTATCTGGATACAACGGTTCCTAGTGCTTACTACGATGATCGCGCACCAGATCGTCAACGCCTGACGCAAGAATTCTGGCAGGGTAGATGCCTTGAAATGGATGCCGTCATCTCAACGATTACCCTATTGGAGATCCGCAATACTCCGAATGAGGATAAGCGTCAGAAGATGGAAAATTTAGTGCAAAATATCACAGTGCTGAACTTTTCTAACGAAGCAGATAATCTAGCCCAAGAATATGTTCGACGCGGTATTTTCCCCGAAAAATTCGCTTCGGACGCTAATCATGTAGCCATCGCCGTTGTTAATGGAATTGGTTATCTTGCTAGTTGGAACTTTCGCCATCTAGTCAGAGTTAATACCCGCCGAGAGGTCAACTTGGTCAACGCTTTAGAAGGCTACAATCCTATCGAGATCGTTGCTCCACCCGAGTTATAGGAGATAGATCGTGAACGTATTGACAAAGGAAGCAAGAGATCGGCTTTGGGAGGAAGTCAGGGAAGAGTTCCCACATGACGAGACGATGCAGGAGGTACACTTCGTACGTCTTGTACACTTTTTACAGACGAAAGATCTTACTCCGGAAGAACGCGTGAAATTCTTTGGACAGTCAGAAAAGGCTGACTCGATCTCGTAATTCAATTAATCCAATGGAATTGTGGACATCCTATCTGCTGCCCCTGCCTCACGAGATTCACATTGCCGACAGCGTCCGCTGTAAGCCGGGCGAAGTGGGTATTGCGCTGCGAGACCAAGCCGGGCCAATCGAGCAGCAGGGTGCTGCCGAGTTGGAAGCACTGTTTATTGAAAAGGGACAAGCCAAGCCAAATGGTGGGGCCTTTACCATCGACATTGGCGTGGCCCCGGCAAACAGCGCGGCCATTGGACGGCTCCAGAGCTTGAAGAATAAGGCCCAGGCGTACCTCATTGAACCACGGGGGCGAGACGGTCTGGTGCTGACAGGTTTGGACGAGCGCGGCGTGTACTACGCCTGCCAGACTCTGATCCAATTGCTCGAACCCGAAATGAGCCCGGAGCAGGTGCACATTCCCTTGGCCGAGGTGATCGACTGGCCGGATATGGACGAGCGGGGTCTGTGGAATTTCCCCGAGCCTGCGACTTGGATCCCGTGGCTGGCCACGCTCAAATTGAACTACGGCAAGATGGCCTCGACGCAATTGCATCCCATTGAACGCGGCCAGCGCAATCGGGCCACCATTGACCGAGAACAGTTCGAAGCGGCGCGGCAGCGGGCTTTTAATTATCTGCCCTACATTCTGCACCTCAACTTCCTGCACGACTGCGGCCTTTTCAGGGCCTATCCCGAACTGGCTGGCAAGGGAGACGGTGCTCTGACCGGGCGCTATTTCGCCCACAAGACGGGCAACCAGCACCGGGCTCCCTGCGCTTCGCAGCCGCTGTTGGTGCAAATCATACAAGAGTGGATGGAGGATATCGCCGAACAGGGGGCCGAGGAGGTTAGCTGCTGGTTGAGCGAAAGGCCGGGGCAGTGCGGCTGTCTTGAATGCACGGCGGTGGGGCAGTTTGTGCTGGAATCGCGGGCTTTTGTCGCGGCTTGGCGGCAGGCCCAAAAGCGCTATCCCAATTTGCAGATTCGCATCTTTTTATCGACCACCACCACCGTGCGCAACTATCGGGTGCTGGACGAGCTGCCCCCGGAGGTGAAGATCGAGCGGGCCTGCGCCACGGAACTGGAGCGCGTGCTGCACCGGCCGCGCGACTTAATGGCCAATCCGCTGCTGGATCACTATGCCGCCGAGGGGCGCTGGATCGCTAGTTACGACGTGCCCATTGCGGCTAACGGCAAGGTGGATACGCCCGAGTTCAAGGTTCCGCAGCGCTCGGCCCACCGCATGCGGGATTACGTCGGCCAACTGGTACGGCGGGGCTATAGTGGGGCGTACGCCATGATGGCTTGGGGCGGTCCAGAGCGCCAGATTTGCAGCTTTAATATCCACGCCTTGGCCGAGTGGGCTTGGAATATGCAAGGCCGCGATGAGGCGGAATTTGCCTTGGCGTGGTCACGGCGGGAAGGCTATGCCCAGCCAGAGACCGTGGCTGAGTGGGCTGTCTTGATGGGGCCGGTGGAATTCGACGTGTACGATTCCGATTTCCCGATATGCTATTCTTGGGGCAAGGCCGCGGAGATGGTGCGGCAGCGGCAGCGACCCTATTTGGGAGAGGGGATGTTCCGCTATTATCTCACGACCGAGGACTTCGACGCCAAAGTTGTGGTCTGCGATCGGGCCTTGGAGATTGTCGAGGGCCTTGGGGAAGCGGATTTGGCCCACGAGACGCGGGTGGTGCGGTCCTATGTGGAATTGGCGCGCGGCGTCTATTGGGTGGCCGAACAGATGGCCACGCTCGATTTAGGGGATATGGAAAACCAAGTGTTGGTGCGCAGCAGTCTCGATCAATTGCAAAAGGCGGGCCAAGACAATGTCCAGGCCATTCGGGATTGGCGCGCTGGCTTGGGTAGCGAGCCGTGGCACTACCGGGTACACGATGCTATGAAGGGCACGGAGACGACTGTGGCGGAGATCGTCCAATGCGTCGCTGATCGCTACCTTTACTGAGGGAGGTAAACATGACTGAGCAAAACAATGCACTGTCCCAGGAAGAAATGGATTTTAAAGCATGGCACAAGGCCGCCTGGGAAGAGGTTGATAAGTTCCGCGAGACGGCAGAGGATTATTTTGGTGAAGACAATCCCCAACATCGCCTCGCTGCAGAAATTTTCCAGATGTATCTGGAGAAGAGGCCTTCAGAGATAGCCACAAAGGCTTTGCACAATGCTTTCACCATGTGGGGAAATCTGGAGGGCGTCAGTGACCAAGTTCAAGCGGCCCTCAAGCACATTTCTTATACCGAAGATGTGTGGAATAAAGTCGTGCATGGTTTGCGGAACAGTTTCGCACGTGATGGCCGAGAAAAAGAAGCAATTCTCCTATTGGAGGAATTGGTTGAAAAGGTCGTTCCCTTGAAGAGTCGATCGTCCTTGCTGTGCAAGTTAGCCGATATTTGGGAACGCGAAGGTGAGACAGGAAAAGCTCGTCGAGGATTTGAACAAATCATCGCATGGGATGCTTCTGAATGGCATGTAGATCATGCCCGAGGACATCTGTACGAGTTCGACAATTTAAACGTCGGACAGTTGGCCCCTCAATTCAGGTTGCCCGATATGGACGGCAATCATATAGATCTTGCCGGTTATCAAGGTAAAGTCGTGGTTTTGCATTTTTGGGGTACAACCTGCAGTTGGTGTAAGTTTATTTACCCTTCTCTTCGCAACATTGCACAGGAGTATTCTGGGGACGAGGTAGCCCTCATTGGTGTGTCAGATGATATAGACTTTGACGCTCTTCGTGCTGCGATAACGGAAGAGCAATTCACGTGGCCTCAGATATGTGAAGGCAATGGCTGGAAAGATACGGTTTTTAAGCTCTATAATATGGATAGACTCCCTAGTGAGTATATCATTGATCAAGATGGAAAGATCGCCTTCAAACTCTCGGGTGGGGGGGAAGGTAGCGGTGAAAAAGTTGAAGAAGCAGTGCGATCCCTCGTGACTCAATGAGGTGCAACGCCAGCAGCAGTCTCAGCGCTGCCAATAGTACGATACTTTGAGTTGCAGCGAGCGGCTAGCCTGTTCCAGCCCTCCCTCCGTATCCCATACTTGATTGTACACTATGAACAGATCGCTGCCGGGCAGGTAGCGGTAGTTGAACAGGAAATTGCCGCCTACTAGTTCTTGGGCGCTGTTCCACTGCAAGAAGCCGCGCACGAACATATCGGGCGAGAAGGAATAGAGGAAGCGGTGTCCGAACAGATGGGTGTTGAAGGCCCCGTTGGGCAGGTTGATGTGGTTGAACTCGTAGGTGCCTTCTAGCTCTAGGCGGGCATTGTAGCGCCAGATGGACTCAATGGAAACGCGCTGGCGGGTGCCGTTGAAGAAATCGCCGTATTCACACGACGCGCGGCCCGAGAGGCGGCGGCTTGAATTAGCGAAGAGATTGAACTCGTAGCTGCCAAATTCGTACGTGCCTGGGGGGATTTCCTGCTCGTCGCGTATTTCAAAAGCCTCGTCTAAAAGCTCGTAGCGCTGGCGGTAGCGCGCCCCGAACCAGTCGCCTATTTCCAAATTGACAAAGGCGGAGAATTGAAAGTCGCGGCTCTGCAAAGTGTTGCCCCGATCCATCAGGTAGGTAAAGCGCGGCCCGATCGAGAACATGCGGATCCAGCCGATGTCCGGACGGGGCCGATAACGCCCGCTGCCTTTGAAGCGGCGGATGTCGGTGCGCGGTACAAAGCCCACTTCGGGCGCAAAATCTTCTTCCACATCCAGATAGTTTAGGCGGGTCTCAAAGCGGCCTTGGCGGTAGTCTAGTTCCAGCAGGCCGGCTCGGTCGCGGCCTTCTACTCGGGGGGTCCAAGTCTTGGCGGCAAAGCCGCGCAGGTTGAGGGCGGCTTGTAACAGCGACAGGGAGAAGTCGAAGCCGCCGGTGCGGTTGTAGTCGGCCTCAGAGCCGGGTTGTTTGTCGATAGCGATAAAGCCGAGGTTGGAGCGGCCTAGCATGTCGCGCTTGATGCGCAGGACTGTGAAGTCAGTCTGGGCCACGTGCAGAGTGTCGAGGACATGTAAGCGCAGGGTATCGGCGATGGTGTCCCCACTTAGATCGACTTGAGCCTCGTGTTCTTCCTCTTCATCAACAAAGGTCATGGCTTGGGTGGTCATGCGCAGGGCACCAATTTGGTAGGGGCCGGCCCGTCCAGTGAGTTTGCCTCCGGCCAATACGGGTAGGTTGTGACCCTCTTCAATGCCGATGCGGCGGCTGTAGAACAGCAGGGTGGGTGGCCGGCCGCCAGAGCCCTGTCTTTCGACGCGTTCGCCAAATTCAAAAATGCCGGCTCCTTCGAGGAAGAAGTCGCGCTTTTCGGGGAAGAACAGGCTGAAGCGAGTGAGGTTGACTTGTTCTTGGTCGGCTTCTACTTGGGCGAAGTCGGTTTTGTAGGACAGGTCCAAAGTCAGCGAGGGTGTGAGGCCGTATTTGAAATCTAGGCCTGGGTCTAAGTCGTATTCGGTAGAGCCATCGGCCGTGAAATCGCGCTGGGTGCCGCTCAGGAAGAAGGGGACGACTGCTAGGGGTGGGCGGCTCTGTAGCCGGCCCAAACCCGTCAGGACGGCCAGACGCGAGGTGCGGTAGCGGCCTCTAAAGCCATAGGATTGGGGTGGGGGAACGAGGAAGACTTCCTCGTTTTTGCGGCGAATGGCGCGGCCGATGTTAATGCCCCACACGGCTTGGTCGCTGTCCGGATAGCGCACTTGGTCGAAGGGAATGGCCACTTCGGCGCTCCAACCCAAACTGTCAATATGGGTTCGGCTCTGCCAGACGCTGTCCCAGGATTGGTTGTAGGTGCGGCCCTCGTCGGTGAGCAGCAGGTCTTGGCGCGCGCCTAGGGGATTGGTGCTAAAGTAAAAGCCGCCGCGGCGGTCGTTATAGGGATCGAGGATAATCTGGATATTGTCGTTTTCATCCAACTCGGCATCGCGCCGCATTTGGTTGGCCACTAAGCGGTCGGCCTCGCTGTCGAAGCAGCGCAGGGCAAAGTACAGATAATCGTCGTCAAAGAGGATGCGGACTTGGGTTTGCTCGGTAGGTGAGGCACCTTCGACGGGCTCGCGCTGAAAAAAGTCGGCTATGGTTGGGGCTTGGTCCCAGACTGGATCGTCGAGGAGACCGTCGATGTTAGGGGGTGTGGGCGTGCGGGTGGCTTGGACGACGGGGGTTTCTTGGGCTTGGCTTGGTGCGGCGAGTAGCGCTAGGGCGACGGCGCTTTTGGCAATGGACGATAGAGGGTTCAAGATACAGGCTCAGGGCTTCTCACTTGAGCAGGTGAAGCTCAATTTTTGTCGCTTGTCTGTCAAGGAAGACACGCTCGACGCTTCGTTGACACTCCATATTGACTAAACTACCTTCCTCCGCCTCTTCAGCCGCAGCATTTCACAACGGAGACTGTGATGACCAAACTCCCGCGCCTGATTTTCAATACCGACGGCAACTGGATGCTCTTCTACCTGCCCGACCGCAATCCCGACGATGTCACCCATCAACTCGACGAACTGGTCCCGGCCGGTGTTGATGCGCTCGCCGGACTCATTGGGATTGACGATGACGTGGTCTGGCGCGGCAGTCCGCATTCGGCCATGTGGGGAGACGACACAGAAGTTTGGGATCCCGATCCCGACGTGGATGCGGATGGCAAGCCGATCCGCAAGATGACGGCCGGCGGCTTTGAACTCAACCGCCTCGAACAGCTCTACAACTGTATGGACGCGGTTATCGCCGACGGCCGCGAGTTGATGAAGATCTATATCGACGGCTGTCGGCGGCACGGCATCGCGGCGATTGCATCTATGCGCATGAACGACGCCCACACTTCCGACGAGGCGCGCGAGTGGCAGGTGCGCAGCCGCCACAAGAAGTCGCGGCCCGATTTGCTAATCGGCTCCCCGACTCCGACGCGCGCGGGCGGTGCCGACCGCTGGAATTTTTGCTGGCAATGGGACTACGAGCAGGAGGAGGTGCGCGACCGCTTTTTAGGGCTTGTCAATGAGACCTTGGAGCGCTACGACTTCGACGGCATTGAACTCGATTGGATGCGCGGGCCGCCTTACTTCCGGCCTGGGCGTTTGCTCGACAATCTCGACACCCTCACCGAGTTCATGCGCCAAGCCCATGCCATAGTGCGCCGCCACAGCGAGCAGAAGGGGAAGGCGATCTCGCTGCTGACGCGGGTACCCCCTTGTATCGTCGAGGCTCGTGGCATTGGCATTGACGCGCCAGCTTGGATTAGCGAGCCGGTGGCGGATTTATTCGTGCTTTCCTCAGCTTCGTACTGTCCGGCTCGCATCGACATCGCAGAGGCCGTCGCCTGCGCCGAGGAGAGCAAGGTGCCGATTTACGTAGGCTTTGACGGGGCCACGCATCTGACCTCGCCGCACGAAGGGTATGATCGCGGGGTGCCCGCGGTCCTGCGGGGTGTGGCGTTGAATGGGTACGAACAAGGGGCCGCTGGCGTTTACATTTTTAACTACGACTATCGGCATCACCGCGCTTCTCCCTTTGAGGAGGAGGAGTACAATGAAGACCACCTCAATCTCCTCACCGATCTGACCGATCCCGAGCGGTTGGCGCGGCGCGACCGCAGCTATTCTGTGTCCGATTCGGCCTTGGGAGGTGTCGTCCAGCATACGCCTGGGGATCACTACCCGCAGGTGCCCCGCGCCTTGAGTATGCCGGCGCGTGCGACTGGCGGCCTTGGGTACGAGATGACTCTCATCATTGAAGACGACATTGAGGCTGGCCTCGCCGACGGCTGCATCCTCGGCACTGAGTTGCGCCTGCACCTCACGGATTACGAAGCCTGTATGGACCGCATTTTCTGTCAGGTAAATGATCGCGTCGTCTCGCTTGCTGGTGCCGCGAAGCTGGAAAATCAACTCGGTGCTTGGCTTGTCGTGAAAGATCCCCCCATTCAGCGCGGCGAAAACCTCGTGCTCCTAGGACTCGACGGTTTGCAAACACCTGATCCGTGGCCGACGCTGCACCAGTGCGAGGTGATGGTTTTAGGATGTGACAGCGCCTAGGGGGCAGCAGTAGACGGATTGTCATTCTGAGCGGAGCGCAGCGAAGTCGAAGAATCTCTCCCTCGGGGTCGGCTACTGTCTGGATAGATAAGTTGACCGAGGCAGCAGATGCTTCGTCAGCCTGACGGCTTCCTCAGCATGACAGGACTCTGCGGCCAACTCACGGCGCGAACTGATACTCTACCGGCAACTGCGCGACGTCCGTGATGCTCGAGTCTGCGTGGTAGTAGATGTTCACGCGCCCGGTGCCGCAGTCGCCGAACTCGTCACAGGTGAGTGTGCCGATAATCCCCTGAAAGTCGGTCGTTGCCGCGATCTCTTCGCGCAGGGCTTCGCGGTCGATGTATAACTTTCCACTTTCTTCTACTGCAACGGATTCGATGGCGCTGAGAAGTAGCGTCGTGGCGTCGTAGGAGTGGAAAAAGAAGTTGGCGTCGGTAGCAGCTTGGTACTCGGCCGATAGCGCACTCACGTCCTTGCCGGTCACTTGGTTGACATTGGTGCCGAAATGCGAGTCGTGACCCGAGAGATAGACCCCTTCCGATTCAGGCTGCCCGAGAAATTCCTGCGTGCTCGTAGAGGAGCCGGCGATGAGCGTTACCTCTCCCAACCCGTCAAATTCCTTTGCTTGGCTGACGAGATGGTACCCTTCGGCGGCAAACAGCGGCAGGAAGATGCCGTCCGGTTCGGCAGCAGCAAAATCCGCGAGTGCGGCGCTCATGTCTGTGTCGCCCTTGCTGACAGTGGCGATGGCGACGCCTTCGCCGCCGAGCGCGCTGAAGGCGTTGGCGAAGGCAGTAGCGAGACCGTGCGTGACTGAGTCGCCGTCGTGAATAGTCGCCATCCGCCGCAGGCCCAACTCGTCATAGGCGAAATGGGCGACTGCTTGGGCTTGATAGAGGCCGTTGCTGTACACGCGAAAGTAGCCGGGATGGTAGTCCGGTCCTCGGTTGCCCGCGAGGTCCGACGTGAGATCGGGCGACGCGTTCGCCGGCGAGATCGTGCTTAGACCCGCAGCGCTGAGCACGGGTGAGGCACCCACCGATGCCTCGGAACACGCCGGGCCGATGACGCCTACCACTTGTGGGTCGGCAGCGATCTGACGCGCACCCTCGCTGCCGCCGTCGCTTGAACACATGGTATCTACCGGCTGACCGAGCGAGACTGCGCGACCGTGAATGGGGCCATAATCCTCGATAGCTAACTCGATGGCCTTCTGGATTGACTCGGAAATACTATGCAGGCCCGTGAGCGGCAGCATGGAGCGCACTTGTACGGCCGCGTCTGCGTCAACCTCGACTGCGCCGAGCGGTCCCGCCTCAAAGCCGAGCGGTTTATCTTCGCCGCATCCTGCCGCGAGTGCCGCGAGGAGTGCGATGTGGAATACTCTCTTAGCCATTGGTGTATATCTCCTGATTGCGTTAGCCAGCGGCGTAAGGTATCGCGGTCTATCTTTTACTGCAATTCCGCCATAGATTTTGGATGACCGGCTTCAACGTACCTTTTATATTTTACATTAAATGTGAAAAGGTGCGGTCTCGTTCCTGAGCTAACTGTATGCAAGAGACTTCGTATGACTTTCCATTAGAAAGGGTATAATGACAAACGCGATGAAACCATTCGGTTCTTCCGATGAACAGCCTTCCCCGTCCGCACAGCCGATAGCGATCGTGGGTATGGCGTGCCGGTTTCCCGGCGCATCGAACATCTCTGCCTTCTGGCGTCTGCTCGCAGCCGGTCAGAACGCTGTCAGCGAAGGGGTCCCGGGTTCCGGAGTAGGGCGCTGGGGCCAGCTCTTCCCCGACGACACAGTGCAGAACGAAAGTTGCCGTTACGGTGCCTTTGTCGACGACATCGACCTGTTCGACGACACCTTCTTCCGAATTTCGCCGGTGGAAGCGGAACTGCTGGATCCGCAGCAGCGCATGATGCTGGAGACGAGTTGGGAGGCTCTCGAAGACGCGGGAATCGATCCGGAGGGATTGAGGGAGAGCCGCACCGGCGTGTACACCGGGATCAGCAACGACGAATACCGAATGCTGGTCGTGGACTCGAGCAAGCCCGCCGAGGCTGCCGGGTGCCTCTACGCGCTCAGCGGCACCAACCTGAACGGGGCCAGCGGACGGGTTTCCTTTGTGCTGGGTCTCAGGGGGCCGGCGAAGGCAGTGGACGCTGCGTGCGCGTCATCTATGGTATCGGTCCATGACGCGGTGGCAGACCTGCAGCAGGGCAAGGCGGATCTGGCCATCGCCGGAGGTGTGCAGGCGATCCTGAACGGTCGCATCTACGAGCTGCGCGCCGATTCGATGATGCTGTCCCCCGATGGGCAGTGCAAGGCGTTCGACGCATCGGCGAATGGGTACGTGCGGGGTGAGGGCTGCGGGGTCGTCGTCCTCAAGCGGCTGAACGAGGCGGAGGCAGACGGCGATAGGATTTGGGCGGTGATACGCGGGGCCGCCGTGAACCACGGAGGGGCCAGTGTCGGGCTGACGGTGCCGAATACTCCGGCGCTGGAAGAAGTGATGGAAACAGCGCTGTCCGACGCGGGAGTCTCCCCGTTGGAGATGGATTACTTGGAGGCCCACGGGACCGGGACCTCAGTGGGGGATCCGATCGAGATTGATGCCGTAGCCGCAGTCTATGGGAAGGGACGAACCGCCGACCACCCGCTCCTCATTGGTTCCGTGAAGACCAATATCGGCCATCTGGAGTCGGCCGCGGGCGTGGCCGGAGTGATCAAGGCGGCCCTAGTACTGAACCGGGGTGTAATTCCCAAGCACCTCCATTTCCACAATCCCAACCCGAGTCTCGACTGGGACCGTCTGCCGCTGCAAGTGACCTCGTCGATGATGGACTTGCCGCACCGTCCGGGACGGCCGCGACTCGCAGGAGTAAACTCCTTCGGGATATCCGGGACGAACGCTCACATTGTGATGGAAGAATACCGTGGCCCGGACGGTGCGGCCGCTGGCGAACCGTGGGCTGTCGGCTCTGGGAAGTCGGTGAAGGTTTCGCTGCCGGATCTGCCGCTGCCGGAGCAGGAGGTACAGCCGCGCCAGACCCGTCTCCTTGCGCTATCGGGTAAGTCCGAGGGCGCGCTCGGCGATCTGGCGGAGCGGTATTTGTCGTGGCTCGATGAACGCGCGGGCCAGTTCTCACCTGAGAGTGGCGCGCTGCCGCCGCTCCTAGCGGACATGGCATGGACGGCGGGCGTGGGCCGGAGCCACTTCGATCACCGTGCGGGCGTCGTCTTCCACGACGCAAAATCGCTGCGAGAGCGGCTCCGTGGACTGGCTGAAGCGGATAGGGGCGCGTCGTCGCGGACACCGACCCGGGTGGCGTTCGCCTACACCGGGCAGGGGAGCCAATGGGTCGGTATGGGACAGACACTCTACGAGAGCGAACCGGTGGCGCGGGCGGTTCTGGACCGCTGCGAGGCGGTCCTTTTGCAGGAGCGAGGAACATCCCTGCTGGATGTGATGTTCGGAAGGGCCGGAGGGGAAGAGGAACTCGGCGACACGGCGTGGGAGCAGCCTGCCCTGTACGCGCTGCAGTGCGCGTTGACGGCGCTCTGGTCGAGCGTCGGCGTCCGTCCAGAAGTGGTCGTCGGACACAGCATCGGGGAACTCGCAGCGGCGCAGGCGGCAGGCGTGTTCAGCCTTGAAGACGGGATGCGGTTCGCCGCCAAACGGGGAGCGCTGATGTCGCAGATGGAAGAAGGCGGCATGGCCGCGATCTTTGCACCGGCCGAGCGCGTGGCGTCGGCAGTGGAGGAGGTGAACGCGGCCTCCTCCGACCTTGGGCTGAGTATCTCGGGGTACAACGGTACCCACCAGGTGGTCAGCGGCCCGATTGCGGGAGTTGAAGCGATCTCGGAGCGATTCGAGCTGGAGGAAGTGCGGGTCAGGCGGCTGAACACGACCCGGGCGTTCCACAGTGCCCTAGTTGAGCCTATCCTCGACGAATTGGAAGCGTCCTTCAGCGGCGTAGAGATCCAGTCGCCCTCTCTTACCGTGGTCAGCAACCTGACGGGGCGGGCCGTGGAACCGGGTCAAGTGCAGGACGGAGCCTACTGGAGGCGTCATGCCCGGGAGCCGGTGGCATTCGCCGAGGGGGTGGAGACTATGGCGGATCTCGGGGTGGATGTGGTGCTGGAGATCGGCCCGCGATCGGTGCTGGCTCCGATGGCGGCCTCGTCTTGGCCGGAGTCGCCGCAGACACCGGCACCGGTGGTGCTGTCGAGCCTCTACCCACCGTCGGACGACCCAGCGGAGACCCGAAGCGCCGATGGTTTCGTGGAGGCGGTCGCGGAGGCGTACCAAGCGGGGATCCCGATTCGTTTCGCCGGACTCTTCTCAGGGGAGACGCGGCGACGGATCTCTTTGCCCAGCTATCCGTTCCAGCGCGAGCGACACTGGATCGAGTTGCCGAGACGCCGTCCCGGAGTCGCCGGTCATCCGCTTCTGGGTGCCCGGCACGAATCCGCCCGCGGCGAGATCGCCTTCGAGACGGAAGTGTTTCCCGCTGATCCAGCGTGGATGAACGACCACCGGGTGTTCGGTCGGGTCGTGGCACCCGGCGCGCTCTACGGGGCCATGGCGTGTGCAGCGTCGCTCCTTGAAGAGAGTGGGCCGGTGGTTGTGGAAGACATGCAGTTGCACAACCCGCTGGTCTTCGAGGAGGACGAGACAGGTGACGAAGGCCGGAAGATTCAGTTCGTGCTCGATGCTGCCGAGCCGACGTCGCCGCGCGGGGTTCAGATATTTAGCAAGGGGGGTGAAGGGGACTGGACGGTCCACGTGGAAGGTCGTCTGGCACCGGGTGCCCCCGACCCGGAAGCGGGTGGGCGGATTGATCTGGAAAGTCTCAAGGCCGGCCTGTCGCCAATGGACGTGGCGGGCTACTACCGCCACAGGGCGAGTACTGGGGTTGATCTGGGGCCGTCCTTTCGCACGCTTGGGAGGGTCTGGTCCCGCCCGGGCGAGGCGTTGGGCGAGGTGTCTCTGCCGGAGACTCTGACTAAGCACGGGCTGGATGTCCATCCGCTCGTGTTGGACGGTTGCTTCCAGGTCGTGGGCGCGGCGCGCAATCTGGCGGGAACCGAGGGCGGGGCCACGTATCTGCCGTTTGGTTGGGAGCGGCTGTGGCTGGCGGGACCACTGCCCGACCGGGTCGTCTGCCACGTGCGCTTGAGTGACGCGTCAATTGACGCGGAGACTAGTGCGGGCGAGCCTGCCGAGGTGCTGAGCGGCGAGCTGCGCATCTACGATCTAAACGGGGTGCCGCTCGGCCGCCTGAGTGGATACGCGGTGAAAAGGGCGACGCGGGAGGCGCTGCTGTCGGCGATCGAACAAGTGCAGGATCTGCTGTACGAGGTGGTGTGGCGCGAGCGCGACCTTCCTGCCGGAATCGCACCCGCGGACTTCTTCCCAAGCCCGGCGGCTGTCGCGGCTGGTTCGCAGTTGTTCGCCGGTTACCTAACGGACGCGGGCGTTGATCCCGAAGGCCGGGACGCCCTGCTGGCGGACCTCGAGCGATGGTCGCGGTCCCGCGCCCTCGCGACGTTGGAAGAACTGGGTTGGCAGCGCCAGAGTGGCGAAACCGTGGACCCGGAGGCGTTGCAGAGCCAGCTAAACGTCCTCCCGGAGCACAAGCGCCTCTTCCGGCGGCTCTTCGAGATGCTCGCCAAGTCAGGGGTGGTGAAAGAGGTGGACGACGGGTTTGTCGTGGTCGTAGGGCCCGAGGATCCGCTGCCGGAAGAAATGCCAGGCGATCTCGAGGAGTTCGCCTCTCAGATGGCCGATCTGCACCCCGACGGCCTGACCGAGATCGGGCTGTTTCGGCGCTCCGGCTGCGCTCTGGCCGAGGTGCTGCGCGGTAATGAGGATCCCCTGACACTGCTGTTTAGCAGCGGAGAACCAACGGCGGCTGATTTGTATCTGAAGGCACCTGTGGCGCGTGCGGCGAACCGGATGCTGGCGGACGCGGTCCGGGCGCTGGTGGCCGCATTGCCCGAAGGACGGCGTCTCAGAGTGATCGAGGTTGGAGCTGGTACGGGTTCAGCGACCGCGTCCGTGCTGCCGGAACTTCCCGACGGGCAGTTTGACTACGTGTACACGGATATTTCCGCGGGCTTCTTTGCCGAGGCGGAGGCGCGGTTCGGCGATGGCGGCGGGTGCATTGAGTATCGTCCGCTGGATATCGAGAAGGATCCAATCGACCAAGGCTTTGACTCCCATGGTTACGACCTGCTGATCGCGTCCAACGTGCTGCACGCGACGCGGTACTTGGAGGAGACCTTGGGGCACTGCCGGGATCTGCTCGCGCCGTCTGGACAGTTGATCGCGCTGGAGAACCTCAGCGGTCTGGGATGGATGGACCTGACCTTCGGCCAGTTGGACGGCTGGTGGCGGTTTGCCGACGACTACCGTCCACACCACGCTCTGGCGAGCCCTGCGGTGTGGCGTCAGGCCCTCGGCAACGTGGGTTTCGAGGCGGTGGAAGTTTTGGGACCGGACGAGTCCGACGCGTCCCGGACGCTGGACAAGGGTGTCATCGTGGCCCAGGGTCCGGCGGCAGTGATGGAGCCCGCAGGCGCGTGGGTTCTGGCAGCGGACCAGGGGGGGCTGGCAGCGAAATTGGCAACCGATTTGGCGGCGCGAAACCAGACGGTAGTGCTGGCGAGCAGCGATGGTCCGCAAAACGGAAAACAGGCGGAGGACAGCTCTGGAGTTATCAGAACAACCGTAGATATGGAGCAACGCGAGTCGTGGCGAGCGATCGTGTCCACTTTACCTGCGGATGTGCCGCTCAGCGGCGTTGTACATCTCGCGGGATTGGACGGTCACGGGGCACAGGCCACGACCGAGGAAATGGCGGAGGACGTGCGACGAGCGGGAGCGAGCGCGCTCGCACTCGTGCAGGGCGTCGGCGACGCCGATGTGATCCCCACCAACGGCGTTTGGATGATCACTCAGGGCGCGCAGGTGCTGGAGCGGGAGCGCGGCGGAGAACTCGTCGGCGCAACACTCTGGGGTTTTGGCAAGGCCATAGCCCGCGAAGCGGCACATCTGCAGCCGAGGATGATCGATCTGGACCCCGGCGAGATGGCACCGGAACCCGATCTCGTCAAAGAACTTCTATATCCCGATTCCGAAAATCACATCGCGTATCGAGCGGGACGCCGTCAAGTGGCGCGCTTGGTTCGGGCGGGTGCCGAAGCGGAGCGGCTGTCTCTGCCGGAGGAGCCGGATTGGGTGCTGGCTCCAGACCTAACCGGCGTGTTCGACAGACCGTATGTCCACCCGCTGCCACCGCGTCCTCTTGAGCCGAGGGAAGTTCGCGTCGGGGTCGAGGCGGCCGGGCTCAACTTCTGGGATGTGTTTCGGTCGCTCGGCTTCATCGAAGAGGGGCTGCTGGGCCGAGAGATGTGCGGTCACATCCTCGAGGTGGGGTCCGACGTGTCAACCGTGGCGGTCGGCGACCCGGTGGTCGGCTTGGGGTTCGGTGCGTTCGGGCCGCAAATGATCACGCGGGAGGAGTTGGTGGCACCCGCGCCAGCGGGATTCTCGGTCACTGGACTTGCCACGGTGCCGAGCGCGTTCGTGTCCGCGGCGCTGTCTTTCGAGCTTTCGGGGCTGGAGGCCGGCGAGCGGGTGCTGATTCACGCGGGCGCAGGCGGCGTCGGGCTGGCGGCCATCCAGTTGGTACAAGCCGCTGGAGCGGAGGTCTTTGCCACTGCGAGCGCGCCGAAGCAAGCGTATCTCCGGTCACTGGGCGTGAAGCACATATTCGACAGTCGGCAGACAGCGTTCGGCAAAGAGATCCTCGAAGCTACGGATGGCGCGGGTGTGGATGTGGTGCTGAACAGCCTGACGGGAGAGGGCTTTATCGAGACGAGTCTGTCCTGCCTCAGGCACGGTGGCCGGTTTGTGGAACTGGCTAGGCGGGACATCTTGAGCGAGGAAGAGATGGCGGCTGTGCGTCCAGATGTGTCCTACGACATCTTGGAACTGGATGTCCTGAAAAAAACTGAGCCGGCGTGGGTAGGAAAGGTTCTGCGGGACGTGATGGACGGCCTTACGGCGGGAGACCTGAAACCGATCGTCCACAGTAGGTGGCCGCTGGCCGAATCTGGAGCCGCGTTGAGCTTCATGCGGTCGGCCCGACATCTGGGGAAGATCGTCGTGACGCCGCCGCCGCTCATGCAGGGACGGTTGCGGTCTGACCGAACTTATTTGGTGACTGGCGGTCTAGGCGGGATCGGATGCGCTGTAGCTGGCTGGCTTGCGGACCACGAAGCAGGGGCGATCGCGCTAAACGGACGCCGGGCACCGGATGCCGAGGCTGAGGAGGCGATTAGCAGGCTGCGGGAGCGCGGCGCGACGGTACAGGTGGAACTTGCGGATGTGACGGACACCGCGGCCATAGATCAGATGCTGGCGCGGATAGATGCGACGCTACCGCCGCTCGGGGGCGTGATCCACAGCGTGGGCGTGCTGTCGGATGGCGCGCTGACCAACCAGAGTTGGGAGCGATTCGAAACGGTGCTCTGGCCGAAAATACTAGGCGCATGGCATCTGCACCGAGCGACAGAGAATCGCGATCTGGATATGTTTGTCCTCTTTTCGAGCCGAGTTGGCGTCATGGGCAATCCGGGTCAGGCGAACCACGCCGCGGCCAATGCGTTTCTGGATCAGCTTGCCGCTCACCGCCGCGCACAGGGGCTCCCCGGACAGGCTATTGCTTGGGGAGCGTGGTCAGAAATCGGCGAAGCCGCAGAACAACGGGAGCGGATTGACCGACAACGATCGGCACTCGGGGGCCGCTGGTTTACCCCACAGCAGGGTCTCCGGGCATTCGACCAACTGGTGCGCCAGGATGTCACGACCTCTGTGGTGATGTCGATGGACTGGTCCGTGTTCGAAGAGGCTGTGGAAGACCGTCCGCCGTTCTTGGAGGACTTGCTGTCCACCGAATCGGACGATGAAGCCGATTCCCCGGCTTCGGCAGAGGACCTGCTGTCCCGGTTGCAGGAAGCACCGGCGTCACGCGAGGAATTGCTCGTCGCCTTCCTGCAGCAGGAGGTGCAGGCAGTGCTGAGGCTATCGACAGCACCGGAGCCCACAGTGGGGTTTTTCGATTTGGGGATGGATTCGCTTATGGCGGTAGAGTTGCGGAACCGTCTGAACCGGGCGTTTGCCGAGGAGTACGTGGTGCCCAACACCGTGGTGTTCGACTACCCGGACATCGCCAGTCTCGCCCGTCATCTGGTCGGGGAACTGGGCGAGGTCGGCAGTGCGCCCGCTGCTCAGGCACAGCCCGAGCCGGAGCGCCGGCCGATGGTGCAGCGAGAAGAGGACGGTATTGCGATCGTGGGCATGGCGTGCCGGTTTCCTGGCGCACCGGATATTGCGGCATTCTGGCACCAGCTCGAAGCGGGTGTAGATGTCGTAACGGACGGACGCGGAAATTCCGGTTCTTGGGGCGATCTCGCCGAAGACCTTCCCACTGAGTACGCCGCGTACCGCCAGGGTGGGTTTGTGGAAGGGATTGAGCAATTCGACTCGAGGTTCTTTCGGATTGCGCCGATTGAAGCGCGCCTGATGGATCCGCGTCAACGGATGCTGCTGGAGACGAGTTGGCAGGCCCTTGAAGACGCGGGGATGGACCCAGACCGGTTGCGGGGCAGTCGCACCGGGCTATATGCCGGTATAGCCACTAGCGAATACCGAGACCTGATGACAGGCGGCGACTACGGCGTCAGTTATTTAGGTACTGCCGCGAGCATGACGGTCGGGCGAATCTCCTTCGCGCTGGGTTTGGAGGGGCCGACGATACCGGTGGAACTCAACTGCGCGTCGTCTCTGGTCGCGGTGCACCAGGCAGTGATGGGTTTGCGGGAGGGCGAAGTAGATATGGCTTTGGTTGGAGGCGCACACGCCGTCCTGTCGCCTGATTTAACCAGAGAGATGGCGGAGTTGGGGATGTTGTCCGCGAGCGGGCGGTGCAGGGCCTTTGATGCCGCGGCCGACGGTTTTGCGCGGGGAGAGGGTTGCGGAATGGTCGTCCTGAAGCGGTTGAGCGAAGCGGAGGTCGATGGCGACCGCATCTGGGGGGTAATCCGCGGGTCGGCGGTCAACCAGAATGGGGCGAGTGCAGGACCGACGGTGCCGAACGGTCCGGCGCAGGAGCGGGTGATCGAGACGGCGCTGGCACGGGGGGGAGTTGCCCCGGCGGAAGTGGATTATTTGGAGGCACATGGGTCCGGGTCGGGGTTTGGCGACCCAATTGAGGTGCAGGCAGCGGCGGCGGTGTACGGCAAGGGACGCGAAGCGGACCGCCCGCTTCTGATCGGCTCAGTGAAGACCAATATCGGTCACCTAGAGCCGGCTGCTGGGATCGCGAGCCTGATCAAGACCGCGTTGGCGATGAAGCGGGGGGTGATTCCCAAGAATCTGCACTTTCAAGAACCGAACCCGCACTTGGACTGGGATCAGCTTCCGGTGCAGGTGGTGTCGGCCATGACCGATTGGCCGAGCCATCCCGAACGGCCGCCGCGCGCGGGGGTGAGTGCCTTTGGGATCTCGGGGACGAACTCCCACGTTGTGGTGGAAGGGTATCCTGCCGATTCTGACGGTGGAATGCAGTTGCCGGCGGGTTCCGTGCGACCGGTAGCCGTTTCCCTGCCGGAGCCGCTAGCGGACCTGCCGCTGGCGGGGGAAGAGATGCGGACGCGCGCGACGCGGTTCTTGCCGCTGTCGGGGAAGGCGGACGGTGCGTTGCGGGAATTGGCGGCGTGCTATCTGTCGTGGTTGGACGCGCGCGACGGGGAAGGGGACGCAGAGACGATGCTTGCGGACATGGTGTGGACTGCGGGCGTAGGGCGGAGTCATTTCGATTATCGGGCCGGTGTGGTATTCCGCGATGCCGCGTCGCTGCGGGATGGGCTGAAGACGATCGCGGAGGCGGATGAGGGGCCGCCAGTGGCGGCGACCAAGGTGGCGTTTGCGTTCACCGGGGAGGGGAGCGAGTGGGTTGGTATGGGTCAGGCGCTATACGAAAGCGAGCCGGTGGTGCGGGCGGTGCTGGATCGCTGCGACGCGGTTCTGCGGGAAGAACGAGATACGTCGCTGTTAGACGTGATGTTCGGCCAGACTGGTGCGGAAGGCGCTTTGGACGACCCGGCGTGGACGCAGCCAGCCATGTACGCGCTGGAATGCGCGTTGGTGGCGTTGTGGGCGAGCGTGGGGATTCGGCCGAGTGCGGTGGTCGGGCAGGGTCTCGGGGAGCTTGCGGCAGCGCAGGCCGCGGGAGTGTTCGGCTTAGAGGAAGGGTTGCGGTTTGCAGCGGCGCGGGGTGCGGGGGAGCGTCTGGAAGGAGTGGCGATACCACCATCGCTTGCGTTTGTGAGCAGTGTGACGGGACGGGTGATAGAATCGGGTGACGCACTCGACGAGGCGTACTGGCAGCGACAGGCAAGTGAGTCGGTAGCATTCGACCGCTGCGTGGGGACGCTGGCCGAGTTAGGCGTGCAGGTCGTCGTGGAGATTGGCCCAGACGCGGTGTTAGGTCCGAAGGTGGCTTCGGCTTGGCCGGAGTCGGCCGATGGTGCTGGGATGCCGGTCGTGTTGTCTAGTCTGCGGCGGGACTCGCAGGGAGACGATGGTTTCATGGAGGCGGTTGCAGGCGCATACGAGGCGGGGTTAGCGGTTTCCTTTGCGGGGTTGTTCGCTGGGGAGACGCGGTCCCGGATCTCGCTGCCGAGCTATCCGTTCCAGCGCCGCCGCCACTGGATCGAAGCGCGGCCCGCTCCAAGCGTGGAGCGTTGAGTACGGTGGATTGACTTAACGCGTTTAACTTTGTAATATTTTGCCTGTTGTTTTAAGCCATATACCTTCACCCTTGAGAAAGGATTACGAACATGGCCTCAACTGCAGAACGTCTCAGAAACCTCATCAGCGAAAACCTCGAAGTAGATGGGCAGCCAATAGATGTGCCCCAAGATCTGAATTTCAGCCTCGTTGAGGCTGGCGTCCCCTCTACGGATCTTGTTGCGTTCGCGAAGTTGGTCTCTCAGGAGTTCAACATTACGTTCACTGTCGAACATTGTACGCAGCTTAAAAGCGTACAGGAAGTAGTTGAACTCATCGATTCTCAATAGTTAAACGCCTTTGGAAGGTGTCCGCTGATCCTGTGAAAACCGGCGGCTTTCTAGTCGGGCCGACACGGCCGATTGGGAAGCCGCCGTTTCCATGCGGACGGGTAGTGTCCCGACCTACATGCGACGATCCGCAGATAGACGCAGATGGACGCAGAATGGTATTGACAAGACGAGCCGCATCTCGAAACGTTCAACTCATTCAGCATTGCTATATGCCTGCTTCTGTTGCCGAGTGCTGGTGGCGTCCGTTCAAAAAAGTTGGCTGTGCTACGGTCCTGCACGTCGATCTGACGGCTCATGCGGCTCGCGAGGCGGAGGCTTGGGCGTGGCTGGACGCTGAAGAACGGGCGCGTTGGCAACGCTACCAGCACGACGGTCCGCGCCGCCGATTCGCTTTATGCCGCGCGGCACTCCGCGCCGTGCTCTGTAGTCAGCTCGGTTGCTGCAACGAACAGCTTGCGTTTGGTGCCTCCGATCACGGCAAGCCGTATGCGGTCGTACAGGGGCTGGCGGCTCCCGTCAGCTTCAACGTTAGTCACAGCGGTGCGCACGGACTAATCGCGTTTGCAGCGGCTGGACGGCTGGGGGTGGATGTGGAGGAGCGCAGTGCGCCGCGCGATCTCGATGGACTGATCAGTAGCGTGCTGGGGCCAGACGAACAAGCCGAGTTGGCATTGGCGCGTGGATGTCGCAAATTGCACTTGTTCTTCAATTTTTGGACTATTAAAGAAGCCTTGATCAAGGCACTTGGCCTAGGGCTTGCTTTGGATATGTCCGGATTCGAGATCCCATTGGCCATGCGTCACGGTAAGACGACGAGCATCTTTCAGTTTCCGCATATACCTACCGTCAGATGGCGGCTGGAGGACCTTGGCAACGAGCATTTCGCGGCTGCTATCGCCCATGAATTAGATCCGGAGCCCAATTGACCTCGACTTCAGAACCCGTCTGGGAAATACCCGAGCCGCTTTCCACTAGCGATGTTCGCGTGGATGATGACACTGTCATCACTCTGCGTCGTCATGGAAATCCGGCGGGGCCGCGGCTCGTGCTGTGCCACGGCAGTGGCCTAGCGATTGATCTCTACTATCCCTTCTGGTCGCTGCTGACTGACGATTTCGATCTGATCATCTACGATCTCAGAAATCACGGTTGGAATGCTGTCAGTTCCCTGCAAAATCACAATGTTCCGACCTTTGTCAGTGACCACGACCTCATTCTCGAAGCGATTGACTACCACTACGGCAAGAAACCGAAAATAGGCGTCTTCCATTCGGTTGCGGCGCTGACAACGCTTTTATCGCCGACCAAAGGCAGTGGCTTCTCGGCGTACGTGCTGTTTGATCCGCCTCTGTGCAAACGCGGTGCCAGTTATGAAGAATTCGATGCGGCTGCCGAGCGCGTGGCCGCCATGACGCGGCGCCGTACGCCTCAGTTCCAGACTAGGGAAGAGCTTGTAGATATTCTGCCCTATATACCAACTTTCCAGCGCGTCGTGCCCGGGGTTTTCGATCTGGTGGGAAGGACGACGCTGCGCGAATGTGAGAATGGCGAGGGTTATGAGCTTCGCTGTCCGCGCGAGTACGAAGCGCAGGTCGTAGAGTATGCTGCCCCTTATGCCGTGCTGGTAGATTTTGCAACATTCCATTGCCCAATAAAGGTCCTCGGTGCCGATCCTACCTTGCCGTATTCCTATCTGCCGACGCTCGATCTTAGTCACATCTTGACCGTAGATTACGATTTCCTGCCCGAATCGACGCACCTGCTGCAAATAGAACAACCAGCAGAATGCGCCGCGGCCGTGCGTGAATTTATCGATCCTCTGGTTTGATACCCATTTTTCTACCGCGTCACTTGCACTGTAACGATATCCAGTCCGTGATACTTCTGGTGACGCACCGAAGAAGCGTAATGGCGCAACAGGCGAAACGATAGCTCTCGTTCATCAAAGGTTTCGGTCTGTTCGTCTAAATACGCCAGACGGTCTTCTAGGTTCTCCTCGTCGAAGACCGCTAGAAATTCCATTTCCACAATCCCGCCCTCGGGCCGTGCGACGATAATCAAGCGTGGGGCCTCGCCCGCCGGATATGCGTCGTCCGGCTGCAATAAACTCGACAGGGTTTCCTCGCCCGCGGAGCGCAACCGCTCGGTCGCGGCAGCGTCCCAACCTATCTCGGCGGCTGTCTCTTGGAGGAAGGCGTCGATGCAGGGAAGGTCGGCGATATCCAACCGGACCTCTAGGCGTCGGCGCGAGCTAGTCAGTTCGAGGAACGCAGTTAGCGCCAGCGCCGTCGCCGTGCCAACGGTTATGCCGTTGCCGAGCAATTCTCCCCAAGGGCTACCGAGCAGGTCCGCGAGAACGTTGCGATGTTCCATGCCGAGGCCAATGGAGAACGCCAGTCCTACTACGATGGCCTTCTGCGGGTCGAGGCCGGCCCGCACGAGGGTCTGGATCCCCTCGACGAAGAGCACGCCAAGCGCGATTACCAAGAATCCCCCCATGACTGGGCTGGGAATGGAGAGTAGGACGCTCGTTATCTTGGGAAAGAACGCCAGAACCACGAGAAGCCCCCCCACGGCATATCCGGCGCTGCGTGCGGAGACTCCGGTGAGGTTGATAAGTGAGACAGTAGAAGGTGAATAGTAGGTCGTGGGCGGCGTTCCGGCAATGCCCGATAATAGAACGCTCACCCCGTTGGCGTAGGTTGAGCCTTGGATCAGGCGAAAGTCTGTCGTTCGTGGCCGCCGCCGCGACACCTGTTGAACGATCACGCCGTCGCCAATGCCCTTGATCACTTGCACGAGGGTGACAATCAGGAACATCGGCAGCAGTCCCCAGAATCCCGCGCTCGGCGTCAGGTCCAGCCCTGGGAATCCGCTGTCGGGGATTCCAACCCAAGAAGCTGTGCTCAAGCGTTCAAAGTCGTACAGTCCGAACGGTACCGCGGCCACGCAGCCGGCGGCGATTCCGAGCAGCAGCGACCACGGCCGCCAAGTTCGGGAGCCGCGTAGCATCAACATCGTGGATGCAACCACCATCACCGCGGCCACGCACGGACCCGCCGCTAGTGAGGATCCCTCGGGCACTTCCTGCAATCGGTCGAAAGCGATAGGCAGGATCAGCGCCGCAATCAGCATGAGTACCGTGCCGGAGACAACGGGCGTAATGATACGGCGCAGCAACGGCAGCCATGCCGCCAATGCTAAGTAAAAAAACGACGAAAGGACGATGAGGCTGGCCAACATGGCCGGTCCGCCCTCTTCTATGGCTAGAACCGAGACGGCGATGAAGTTGGGCGTGGCTCCCATAATGAGTATGTGGCCACCGCCTAGCCGTCCGATCTTGGCCGCTTGTAGCGCAGTGTTCACCCCGCTGATAATCAGCGCCGCGAAAACCGCCCACGACAGATAGCTTTCGTCTTGGCCGGCTGCTAAGGCGGTGATGGCCACGATCAGCACCGTCGGTGCCAGCCCTATCATGATACCCTGAACGCCGACCCCTATGGCCACGGGTAGGGGACAGCGTTCGTCTAGTTCGTAGCGGATGTTTGCGTTTGCGCGGGCTGCTGTCAAAAGAGGCTCAGCTTTCCGTCGGGATCACGGCGCGAACTG
Source organism: Candidatus Latescibacterota bacterium (assembly GCA_965116675.1). Taxonomy (GTDB): domain Bacteria; phylum Latescibacterota; class UBA2968; order UBA8231; family UBA8231. Next base: position 1,598,411 of record OZ220721.1, on the reverse strand, counting down.
GTACACTACTGGCACCTGCGCGATATCCGTGATGCTCGTGTCCGTGTGGTGGTAGATGTTGATGCGCCCGGTGCCGCAGTCGCCGAAATCGTCGCAGGAGATCGCGCCGATAATTCCCTGAAAGTCGGCCGTCGCGCCGACTCCTGCGCGCAGTGCGGCGCGGTCTATGTACAATTTGCCGTCTTGCTCTACTGCAACGGATTTGATGGCGCTGAGCAGCACGGTAGTGGCGTCGTACGCATGGGCCCAGTACGGAGAAGTAGGCGACCCGCCGTACGTAGCTTCATACGCGGCGAGCACATCGGCCGCATTCTTGCCGGTCGCTGCATTGACGTTTGCGCCGTGGTCCGACTCTGGTCCGGCGAAGTACATGCCCTCCGACTGCGGCGTGCCGAGGAACTCGGACACGAAGAGAGCCGCGCCTGAAATGAGCGTCGCATCTTCTAGGCCGTCGAACGCCCGCGCCTGCTCGGCGAAGGGCGTGCCTTCCTCTTCGAAGAGTGGGAAGAAGATGCCGTTTGGTTCGGCGGCAGCGAATTCCGCGAGGACGTCCGTCATATCCGTGTCGCCCTTGTCGATCCGGGCAGCGACCGCGATCTCGCCGCCGAGTGCACCAAACGCATTGCCAAACGCGCTAACGAGGGCTGCCGTGTATGGGTCGCCATCGTCAACGGCCACCATGCGCCGCAGACCCAATTCATTATAGGCGAAGTCGGCGACTGCGTTTGCCTGATAGAGGTCATTATTGGAAGTGCGGAAATAGCCGAGGTGGTAGTTCGGATTAGCGTTGCCGGTGAGGTCGGATGTGAGCAGCGGCGATGTGTTGGACGGGGAGATCATCACTAGTCCGGCCTCGCTGATCACTGGTGAGGCCGCCACGGCCGCGGCCGAGCACGACGTGCCGATGACGCCGATCACCTGCGGGTCGGCGCTGATCTGCTCGGCACCCGCGCGTCCGCCATCCGGTGTGCACATGCTGTCCATAGACTCGCCGAGTTCGACGGCGCGACCGTGAATGTCGCCGAAGTCGCGCACGGCCAACTCGACGCTGTTGCGCAACGCCCCGCCCAGCGACGCTGCGCCAGTGATCGAGAGCAACGAGCGAATCTGCACGGCCTCGCCCGCGCCGAGCGGGTAGAACCGCGACTCGGCCCGCCCGGCAACGGGGGTACTGGTCCGAGTTATGCTGCTGATTCTGCGCTTGGCGGCTGGCTCGGTCGGCTCGTTAGAGGAGACTGGATCGAGATCGGAACATGCGCCTAGGGTCAAGGCGCAGATGGTGAGGAAAAACAGAGCGGATTGCATGGGGTCTCCTTTATGGGGTTGGGTAAATGCCTTGGTTAATGGTAGCGAGGCTCACAGAGCGAACCGATAAACTATTCATCTCACTCTGGATAAATGCCCAAAAATTCGCGGGCCGGGTGGTGTGGCTCCGAGGCCGAGCGGGCATCGGGATCGTTGACTACTGCGGTAGCGGGCGGCACTACGGGGTATCCGTGGGCTAGGGGGTCGTCGGTGTCTTGCATCCACTGGTCGAGGCGTTGGCGTAGCTCCTCTAGGCGATCTTGGCAATCGGGGTCTGCGGCCAAGTTGTGGGTTTCGTGCGGGTCGAAGACCAAATCGTAGAGCCGTTCGCGCTCTAGGGGGCGTTGCCGCCAGCCCTGGTCAATAAAATAGTCTTTGGTCAGGCTGTCGTCGCAATTGGGCATGACTGGGTATTGGCGCTGGTCGAAGCGGCGGATGTACTTGAAGCGCGGCGTGCGGATGCAGCGCTGGGGCTCGTAGTAGGTGTGGTAGTTGACTTCGGCGAAAATTTCATCGCGGATTTCTTGGGCTTGGCCGTTTACCAGTGGCAGGAGCGAGGTTCCCTGCACGTGGTCGGGTAACTCGATCCCGGCTAGGGCGCAGACCGTTGGATAGATATCGATTTGGCTGACCAAGGTATCGAGTACTTGGCCGCCGCTGAAGCCGCCTGGGCCGCGCAGTACTAGCATGACGCCAAGGCCGTGGTCGGTGAGGTTGCACTTCATGGTGGGGAAGGCTATGCCGTGGTCCGTGGTGCAAATGACGAGGGTATTGTCGGCCAAGCCATTGTCTTGCAGGGCGGCGAAGACGCGGCCCATTTTGGCGTCGAGGGTGCGGGCCGCATCGATGTAGGCGGCCATGTCTCGGCGCGTCTCGGGCGTATCGGGGAAGGGCGCGGATGGCCGCACATAGCGTGGATCGGTGGGATCCTCGCCTTGGGGCTGGGGCGCAAAACCGCGTCGCTGGCGGTGGGTTTCGCCAAATCCCACGTCCAAGTAAAAGGGCGCGCGATGATCTTCGGCTAAAAAGGCGGCGGCCCGCTCCTCGGTTTGGGCATCGGGAGTCTCTTGGGGCAACAGGCGGGTGAAGCCGCCGTCGTTGATGTCCGCTACCACGTGCTGGAAGCCGGCCATGGCCGTGGTGTAGTCGGCCTTTTGCAGGGCGTGGGTCAGCAACCGTTCGGGGTGGGGCAAGGTCCAGCCGCGATTGACCAAGCCGGTCATGCCGCAGGAATGAGCCCACTGGCCGGTGAGCAGGCAGGCGCGGCTGGGCGAGCAGGTGGGGTTGGCGCAAAAGGCTTGGCGGAAGAGGACGCCTTCCTCGGCTAACTGCTGGATATGCGGCGTGGGTATAGCGTGGCCGTAGGGCTGGACGTAGCGGCCGGTGTCGTGCGAGTGGATATAGACGATATTGAGGGGTAGCATGGGAACCTGCAGTTGGCCGATGGCGTGGAGCGAAATGGGTACCCGTCTGTAGGTATCACCTCGTTTTTTAATAAAAAAATAGATACCGTCATCAACCACAATACGGCTTGTGGACAGGAGCCAAATTTCGTATCTCGCTTCCGAGTGCCCGGCATGGATCGGAGATGGGATTTTCGGGACTCGATCAATATCCCACAGGCATTGATTACACACTAAAAGGAGGTTCACTGTGACTGATAACCGAGAAGTTATGCTGCAGAATTACACCCGGCGCGAATTCCGCCAAGGGCTTGAGGCTGGGAAATTCCAAGCCGCGATCATCCCCACTGGCAGCATTGAGCAGCACCTTGAACACCTGCCCTTTGAACACGATATTGCCTCGTCAACTTGGGTAGCGCGACAAGCGGCCCTGCGCATGTACCCAAAGGTGATCGTGGCCGTGCCCATGGCCGTGGGCATTTCCGAACACCACATGAAGCACAAGGGCAGTCTCACGGCCAAGCCGGGCTCGTGGCTGGCCGTACTCTTTGACGCGGTGGAATGTTTTGCCCGCCACGGCATTGAGAATATCCTAATTCTCAACGGGCACGGCGGCAATGTGCGACCTGTGAACAGCATACTCCGTCAGTGGCGTCTGTTTTTCGAATCCACAGCTCCGGGGGTCAATCTGCACTTCCATCCCTATTGGAACTTGATTCCGCGGGCGCTCATCGACGAGCACATGGTCACCAAGAGCGCCCCGGGACACGCCACGGAATTCGAAACCTCACTGGCCATGCACATGTTCCCGGAGAAAATCCGTCATGACGCCATGCAGGACCAGGAGGACAAGACGCCCTTGGAGGCCGATGCGGAAAAGGGAAGGATTTTGTCCGAAGAAGCGGTCAATCGGGTAGTGGAATATCTCGAGGCGATGATGGAAGGGAAAACCCTACTCGACGTGGGGGAGCGGTACTAGAAGCTCGTAGAGCCACAGTTCAAATTTGGGGACCGCGCTCCCGGATGACGCCGGGATCGACCTGCACAACTCCTCTTGGTTTGCACATGGTATTAATTTCTCGAAAGGCTGTCCAGCAGCGTGTCCGGCAGGGCTTTTGCCAAGCGGTCGGGGAAGACTTTGACTCGGTCTTCATAGCGCTGGCGCAGATCGGCGATCCACGCGTCAAAACGCTCTTTTTCCAGCGCCTTCCTCAAGACGACCTCGGCCCTCCGGCGGGCCTGTTCAAAGGATTCTCGCCGGAACATTTCTCCGTTTTCCTCGTAGAACCGCCGGACATCGGCCTCGTCAATGGCGATTTGGTCGATGACTTCCCGTTGTCTTATACCCCTGACCAACAACTCCTGTCTAGTTTTCTCGACCCACTTTACCACCTCGGGATCTTCCGGCAGGCCGAGGCGCTCGGCGGCTGCTACAAAGAGGGCGGGCTTTTGCAAAAAGCGACGTCCGAGCAAACCGATAAGGACGCTGTCCAGCAAGGCCCGAGGCGCTCTGATCCTGTGCTGGCGCAATAGCACCATGTAGTCCGCCAGAGAAATGGCCCCGCCCTCATAAGTGAAGAGTGGCACGCGTTTTTCTTCGTCGGTGAGCTGCAACCTTCCGCTCTCTCCCAAGGCCGCGCCTTTATCCTTCAGCAGAGTCGTCCCTGCAGAGACCCGTTGCCAGTTGAATTCGCGTGCCAAAGTGTCTGCTTGCTCCTCTTCGATGGCCCGTTGCTTCTCTTCCTGCAATTGCGTCCTTATGGCCTCCCGGTGAGTCTGTAGATCCGTGGGCCGGTCTGCTAAAAAGCGGATCAGGTGATAGTTGCGGCCCCGTCGCAGAGGGGGCGATATTTGGCCGGTGCCAAGGGTGTCGAATACCTCCACGGGGATCCCCAAGAGCCGTTCGGCAGCAGCGCGGGTGACAAATCCCAACTCGCCTTCCCGCAGGGCCGACCAAGTGTCGAGCGAATGCTTTCTGGCCAACTCGCCGAAGTCGCTCCCGGCTTCGAGCTGGGCGCGGATCTGCTGCGCTTGCTCCTGAGTCCGCACCAAAATGGCAGTGGTCCGACGCTCCCGCGCCATATTCTGCTGGTCGAAGAACTGGTGGATCTCCTCCTCGGATACTTGTATATGGGGCAGGATCTCCTTGTCCCGATAGAGGGAGAGGAGGTATTCGCTCTTTTTCTCGTCGAGTGTTTTGAGCAAATCGGGGTCCTGGTCCAAGCCTTTTTCATAGGCTTCGAGGAGCGCTATTTCCCGATCGACCAAAGTCTGTAGGTACTCTTCCCGAGCCCGCTGTCCTGCTTCATCACTGATCAGATTCGGCGCGAGACGGCGCACGAAGTGGCGAAGTTCCTCGGCGGTGATTTCCTCGGTACCAACTATGGCCACGACCGTTCCCTCGTGGTCTTGGACGCAGGCCGTCAGCAGAACCGTCATCAGTGCGAGTCGTGCTCGGGGCGAGACCCAGCGCGCCGGCGCAACAGCCAGTCCCATTTTCGCTTCCTCGATTCAGAGTGGCCAGACAGGTGGCGCAAGAAAAGTAGGATGGGCAAATAGGTGTATCAAGATATTGGTTGAATCCTAGGATGGGAGTAAATATATTGAATGGAAGGTCGAAACGAGATGAGATTATTTTCTTTTATCCTAGTGCTGAGCTTGGCGGCCCTGTTAGGGGCAGTGCCAGCCACGGCCGATGCGCCGGATTACTTCGCCATCCACATTCCAGCCGGAATTGCCCAACAAATGGAGATTGATGGGGAATTTTTCGATTGGTATTGGTTCCCCAGTTACGCCATCATTACTCGGGATGCGCTGCTCAGTCGCGATGGCCCGGACGGGCTCGATTTGAATGACTACGACGTCACCATCTGTGTGGGGTGGACGGGTGTCGATGAAGGCAATCAGCTCTGGGTCGCACTCTATACGTTCGACGACTTCTACGACCGCGACTCGCTGCGCGGCAGCCGCACGGTTGGCGACGACGGCTGGACCTTCGCGCTGGACCCCGATCACAGTGGTGGTGCAATTGATCCGGACGGGGTGTACAGCAATGGTCAGGAGTGGACGTTGCAGGCGGCCGGCGATGCCGATGTGTTCGCCCTGCAGGGCTTCAGCGATAGCTACTCCCAGTTCTGGGCCAATCAGCCGCCCCACCTCGTCTTTGCCACTGGGCCGGCCAGTGACAAGCCGTGGAGCCACGGCGATGAAAATGTGGCCATTCACTATGAGTGGCGCATGACCTTGTTTTCTTTCTTCGATGCGGCCGTATCGACCGGCGAAGGCGGAGCCGAGACCAGCACGGTCATGGATCTGACTGAGAACGCGAAGATTCACCTCATGTTCCAGGGCAACGACTGGGACGGCGGCGACAGTCGGGACGGGGTCTGGGCTACTTCGAACGAGAGCGAAGCGACTGGCAATGGGGATTCCATGAACAGCTTCACCCTCATCGTTGACCCCGATGTCGAGGCCGCTGCCCCTGCCCCCACCGCGGTCGAGTCGACTACCTGGGCCCGCATAAAGTCCAGTTTCGCAGACTAACCGCTCATCTGTACTTATTCTTGAAAATAAATGGGGGCATCCGACCTGCGGATGCCCCCATTCAGTTGCTTATCGCTCATTCAAGTGGTTTGTCTAAAAGTGACTTTTGAGCTGTCCCCAGGATTGGTCTTCAACCGCCGTAGAAGCGGATTCTGGAAAAAAGCCAGCGCCCAAGACGAAATCTTGGCCGAGAGCGGAATAGGGGATGGCGTAGCTCACTTTAAGCGAGCCAGTGTCTCCTTCTATCGCTGGATTGGGCCAAATATACTCGACGTAGCCGCCTCCCTCTGCCGCCACGGCGATGAGCTCTTGGACCATTTTGACTCCATTGACGTCTTCGAGGTCAATTAAGTTTTGGCCCTCGAGGCTTGGATCCGCTCCGTGCAGGATGAAGAGACCTTCAGTGGAAAAAAGAAAGAGGTAGATGGAGCCCTGCTTCCAAGGTCCTTCGGTTCTGAATTCCTGCAAGATATTCAGGTATTCGGGCAGGGTGGAGGCTTTATCGCCGTATGCCTTCGCCGCGAGTACAAAGGCTTTTAGGGTTTCCCGATCCACCACATCACCAGCCGTTACCTCCGCGTCTTGGGCGGTGGCGGGATGCGCGACGGGGGAGAGAGTGGCCAGCGCCAGCATGAGTACTGCTATTAGACGCTTCATGGCGATCTCCTTTCTTTCGCTGATCATGTAATGATTTTATAGAATAAGATACGCTCGACCCTGCAAAAAATCTACCAGACAAGCCCACCTGCAAAAGACGTGTTCTGCATAATGCTAAAAGTCGCTTTTGAGCTGTCCCCAGGACTGACCTTCCACCGCTGTAGGGTCTCCCGTATAGATCCCAGCACCGACGATAATCTCCCGGCCAGTTCTCGTGGTAAAGGATATAGCGTAACTGATCTTGGGCGAACCGGTGTCTTCGTCTCCCGTTACCGACGGATCATCGAGGTAGTATTCGACGTAGCCACCCCCTGCTCTAGCTGCCTTGATGAGTTCTTGGACGACCTTGACCCCGTTGATGTCCTCAGAGTCGAGTACGGTCCGAGTTTCCTGTGTCCGATTCGCTCCGTGAAAAATCACGTATCCGTTCGAGGTAAAGATGAACAGGTAGATGGAGCCATGCCGCCAATCTCCTTCTTCTGCTCTGAAAACGTTCAGGATGTCCCTATAGCGATCGGCTCCGTGCTCTCGCAATGCGGCGACATAGGCCTGCATCGCTCCGATTACAAAAGCCCGGAGGCTTTCGAGGTCTGTAACGTCGGCGGCTCTCACCTCCGGAGTCGGAATGAGCGAGAGGTCGTACACGGGCGGAGGAACATGTGATACATCCTGATAATATCCTCCAATCAGGACGTTCGTGTTGTCGTATGCCCGGCCGGAAAACTGGGTGGCATAGGCGATCTTGGGGGTGTCTTCGTCGCCTTCCTGCGCTGGATCGTCCCAGTAATACTCAACGTGGCCGCCTGTCTCCGAGGCGGCGATGAGATCCTGCACGACTGTATTCCCACGATCGTCTTCGAGCGCAAGGAGGTTCTTGTCTCCCGCATGCTCATCGTCGGCGTGGAACAAGACGGTCCCTTCATCGCTCAGTAGAATGAGGTACAGGTTCCCGTGCCTCCAGTCTCCTTCTTCCCTGAGGCTGGAGATAAACGGCGTCAGCAGTTCTGTCCCCGCGTTTATCTCCTCAATGCGCGCTTTCGCGCCTTCCACGAAGGATTTTAGCGTTTCCGCGTCCGCGACCTCGCTGGCGGTTACCGCCGGAGATTGGGCCGCGGCGGGATGCGCGGTAGGTAAGAGGCTAGCTAGCCCGAGAATGAAAACTACTGTCATGAGCTTCATGACGGTTCTCCTTTCTTTTTCTACTACAGATTTGAGAAGTGGCTTTTGAGTTGTCCCCAAGCGGCCTTCAATCGGCCGTAGCGGAGTCCAGATAAATGCCGGCAGAAAGAATAAAAAGTTGGTCCCTGTCTGGCAGGTGGAAGCCTTCGGCGTAGCTCACTTTGGGCGATCCGAAGGCTTCATCTCCTTCCACCGTCGGATCATTATAGTGATACTCGACATAGCCGCCACCCGCGGTGGCGGCATCTATAAGCCGTCGTACGACTTTGACGCCATAGCTGTCTTCGAAATCGAGCCCGATTCTGCCCTCTCGGGATGGATCAACTCCGTGAAAGAGCACGTACCCGTCGCTGCTCATGATGAAGGTATAGATGGAGCCGGACTTCCAATAGCTCTCCTCCATCCTGAATGCCTTCTTTACGCGTGTGTGCCCACTGAAATCGCCAAGCATAGCCTCTCGATAGGTTTGGGCCGCCGCCTTTACAAAGGTCTTCAGGGTTTCCCGGTCCACCACCTCACTGGCCGTTACCTCGGGGCGTGCCATCTTCGGTATTCCAGTGACCACATTGGACACATCCTGATAATAGCCGCCGATCAAGACGAGGGGCTTGCCAAATAAACCAGAGATGTATTCGACCGCGTAGCTTACCTTGGGATTGGCGTCCCCTTCTACCGCAGGATCATCCCAATGGTATTCGACAAAGTCGCCGCCCCGGCCGGCCGCGGCGATAAGGTCTTGCACGACTTTCTTGCCCTTGCCGTCTTCGACATCAATCAGGACTTCGTTGTCTATTGCGGCATCGCCCCCGTGCAGGAGAACGGCACCGTTTTTGATCAGTATCAAGAGGAACGTGGAGCCGGATTTCCAATCCCCCTCGGCTCTGAAGATGTCCCGCAGTTTTGCGGTTTCGGTAAGAGTTCTGATACCCTCTAGGTATTCTTTTCCCCCTTCTACAAATGCTTTTAAGGTTTCCCGGTCCACCACCTCACTGGCCGTTACCTTAGAGCGCTCTGGGTCTTGGGCCGCGGCGGGCGAGAGGCTGGCCAGCCCCAGCGTGAGTACTGCGATCAGACGCTTCATAATGGTTTCCTCTCTATTGAAAATATAATTGATAATCAGAATAAGATACGCCCGATCTTAAAATAAATCTATCAGACATGCTCCTTCTGTCGTCTTGCATTTGCAACAAACAAAGAAGCCGTCTGAAATCCCGTAGACCTCGTGCCCAAGGCCTATTAGGGATCTCCAGACAGCTTCTTAGGCTAACGCTTCCTACCTGAATCGTTTGGCTACTTGAGGTAGAGCAGCCGCTGTGTCTGCACTCCGCCGGGATAGCTCAGGCGGGTGATATAGACCCCCGACGACAGGGAGACGCCTCGCTGGTCGCGGGCATCCCATTGGACCTGGTAGGAGCCGGCGGCTTGGAACTGATCCACCAGCATGCGCACCGGCTGACCTAGCACATTGTAGATTACTAACTGCACCGGACCGGGGCTGGACAAGTGGTAGGCAATCTGGGTGGCGCTGTTGAAGGGGTTGGGCACATTAGGTGCCAGACTGCTGGTTGCTACCACGGCCTTGGCTGCGGCTAGTTGTTCGACGTGTACGACCCTCACGCCGCCGCCCAGCGTCAATTCCAAAATTTGGCGTCGGTCTCGATTGAGGGGAATGCTGTGCCACTGGCCGACGATTTCGCCAGCAGCGTTGCGGGCGCGAGCCCGATAGTAGCCACTCACCCTACGTGTGCTGGAGATAGTCAGGGACACGTGGCCAGTAGCATCGGTGAACGTGTTCCATGCGTAATTGGACCGGCGGCCGGCGATGGCGCGAGAAAACTCGACGGCCAATCCTTCGACGGCGTCGCCCAAGACCGTTGCTTCTACTTCCGTATGGGTAACAGTCCTCAGGGCACGGTTGGGGTCACCAGTATAGAACCCGGCACCTAAGACATATTCCCGACCCTGGAACGTGATCAGCTCCGCATAACTCACCTTGGGCGAGCCGGTGTCTTCGTCTCCTGTCACCGCCGGATCGTCGAAGTAATACTCGAGAAAGCCACCGCCCGCCCTGGCCAGCTTGATGAGTTCCTCGGTGACCTTGATTCCGTTGATATCCTCCCAATTGGACGCATCCCTCAGCTCTCGCGCCCGGTCGGCACCGTGGAATATTACATGGCCTTCTGTGGTGAACATAAAGAAGTAGATGGAACCCTGCCTCCAGGGGCCTCCTTCTACTCTGAAGATATCCTGATGTTGCAGGAGCTCATCGACCCCGAACTGTTCTAGGGCATTGGCATAACTGTCCTTCGTTCCCTGTACAAAAGCCCTGAGGGTTGCTCGATCTACCACGTCAGCGGCCGTGACCTCGGGAGGGTGGATGATCGACGGATCGAAGGTCGCCGCAACGGCTTGCGAAGGGTCTTGGTAATAGCCGCCAATCAGGACCACCGTGGTAGCCGTTGTTCCGGAGACATAGCTGGTGGCGTAGGCGATCTTGGCGATCTCTTCGTCCCCTTCCTGCTCCGGATCGTCCCAGTAGTACTCGACGTGGCCTCCGCCCATATTGGCTGCTGCGAGGAGGTCTTGCACCACTTTATTCCCAAGGGCGTCTTCTATCTCGTACAAGCTCTTGCCGCTGGCAGTTGCGTCACCGGCGTGAAAGATCACCGTGCCATTCGGCAACATGAGGATGAGGTGCGTTTTGCCGTGCTTCCAGTCACCCTCGGTACTGATGGCACCAATATAAGGGGCGAAATCGTTGGGATCGGTAAAAGTCTCCGACCATGCTCTTGCACCTTCTACAAAGGCTTGCAGCGTTTCCGCGTCCACCACCTCACTGGCCGTTACCTCTGGGGTTTGGGCTACGGCGGGATGCGCGGCGGGCAAGAGGCTGGCTAGCCCTAGAATGAGTACTGTGATCAGACGCTTCATGACGGCTCCCCCTATTGAAAGATATGAGCGATATGTGAGCGATAATAGAATAAAAATACGCCCGATGCTATCCCCTTTACAAGCACACGTTTTCTATACGACCCAAACAAAAGCCACCGCCAGTGCCAGCGTGCATCACGGCTGATTCTGACTAGCCACGTATTGAGATAGAAGGGTGAGATTGCGGTTGAAGGTGCGGCAGGAGATGACCTCGGCGGCGATGGGAGCATGGCGGTCTTCGGGGTTGCGCAGACGGCCTTCTTCTAGCCAGCGCCCTTCTGCGTCGAGGGCGTCGATGATGGCTTTGATCCGTTCCGCAGCGACCGGGCGCACTTGGGCGCGCTCGGCGAGGATGGCTTTGCGACCTTCTGAGAGGATGCGCTGGTACAGGCTTTCAATGCGGTTCGTGCGGTTGCCCACTTTAAAGGCATAGTGCGTCGGCAGGTCTGCATCGCTGTAGGTGAGCGCGTATTCTTTGGTAAAGTAGAGCGGTCGGTTGGTCTGCAATTCGTAGAATCGGGCCATGCGCCCATCGGGCAGTTGCGCTGCTTTAGCCCAAGCTAGGGCGCGGGGAATAGGTTCGAGAAAGCGCGGCTCGCCGTATGCGAGATAGAGTTCCAACAGGATTTGCATCACGCCAAAACTCTCGCCGCCGGTGATGGCGGGCGGTTCAAATCTGCGCGCCCAAGCTGGCTCCATCGCCAAATTGTACTGCTGCGCCCAAGCTGGCTGCGGACCGGGCATCTGGGCTAGGATAATGAAGCCGCCGCCTTGTTCGGCTGCGCGACGCCAGCGCTCGTCGCCGTAGATTTTGTGTGCCTCGATCATGGTTGCAATGACGTCGGCGATGGCGTTGTCGTTAAAGGTGTAGTACGCGAGGTAGCGCTGTTTGGGATACTGGCGGGACCAGCTTGCCGGATAGCGCGCCTTCTGGACGGGGAATTGGCTGAGATCGGCCCATTCGCTGTAGCGCTGGGGCCAAGCGCCGTTGGGGTATTGGGCTTTGAGCAGGGATTCCAGTCCGTAGAGGACGGCGCGGTGGACGTCCGCAGCGGCAAAATCGAGGCGCTGATCGACCTGCATCAGCAAACGCAGGGCGCTTTGCGTATTGTCGTCGTCTAGGGTGGTGCGATTGCGGCGTTCGCCGGTTGTGCGGTCGCCCTGTTCGACATCGCGCCGATAGTGCCATTTTTTGCTCTGCTCAGGGTCAAAATCGATTCGGTAATCCCAACCGCCCGAAGCCAGTTGTCCCCAGACCAAGGCTTGCGCCGCCTCGACCGCGCCGTTGAGGAAGAGGGTGTCGCCGGTGGCTTCGTAGGCCTGGAGGAAAGCCATGCCGACCGACGGGGTGCCTGGGGGCTGGACCCAGATGGTGGTCGGCGATGCAATACCTTCGCCTTCACGCCGGGTAAAATCGCTTTGGTAAAGCCAGAGATAACCGCCGTTGGTGGCTACTTGGCCGCGAAAATAGCGCGTTGCTTTGACCATGGTCTCCACAGCGGCTTGGTGTAAAACCTCGTCGCTGTGGAGCGGCGCGCTGCATAGCACTAGGAGAAATAGCGAGGCGATTTTGTGCATCCCATTACCTTTGCGGTTTGTCAGTTTGATGCCTCTAAGTTATCGAAAAAATTTCCAGTGGTTAAAATTATTGACAAGCTAATGAGGCCAAACGTAGCTTAAGCCCGACAACAGGGCCAACCTTCCCATCCGCCGAAAGAGAGGGTGCAAAATGACTACCGATCAATCTCCGGCGAAGGAGACCTACCGCGCCACAGCTTTTGCCGACTCCAAGCCCGAACTCGCCGCTCCTGGGGCCACGCCCGAGCGGTTGGAACACTTGCGGGAGCATGGTTTCGTCATCATCACCGACTTTGTCGATAACCCGTGGATTCCCGTGCTCCGCGAGGCCGGCCGCCGCGTCACCGAGGCCTGTGCGCCCGAGCATGGTTACAGCAAAATCGACTGCTCAAAGGGCTACGTTCATCGCGCCGGCGGCAATGAGCCGTGGGCGATTCGGGGCCTCGTCCATCCCGCCTTTGAGGAGCCTTGCTTTGCCGAGTTCCACGGCTCGGACGATTTCCTCAATTTCGTCGCTTCGTGGTGCGATGGGCTCGGGCCTGAGGATATGTCGCTGAGTGGTCTGCTGCTGTGGTGCAATCCCCGGCACCACGAGAATGGGCCAAGTTGGCACCGCGACGTGACGTGGTGGGGCGAGGGCAAGCCCTATTTTTCGCAGCGGGACAACCGAGGGGAAAGCCCAGAGGATTATTCCGAGGAAGTGGAAAAAGTCCGCTGGGCAGAGATCCGCGCCAACAACGCCAAGTCGCTCGCTAATCGGAATGGCGTGAGCATGTTCTTGGCGCTGGTGGACGACGAGTGCCACGAACTCATCCCCGGCAGTCACGAACGCTGGCGCACGCCGTTTGAGCACGATGTACTCTTGCCGCAATCGATGAAGGACCAAGGAGTGCCGTACACGCCTAGTTGGAATAGGAAGGACCCGTTGCCGGGCCAAGTATCGATCCGGCTCAAGCCCGGGGAAGCCCTCATCCGCAATGGGGTAACGATCCACACCGGACACACCGTCCCCGAGCGCGAGCGCAACACCTTGTCCATTGGCTGGTCGAAGTGGTCGGGGCCGTTCACTGGGGAGCCGTCAGTGGCGGATGCGCGCAATGCTTGGCAGCTCGATCCCGCGGTGCGCGAGGCGTTGCCGTACGATTGGATGCAGACCGCGTGGGATCGTTGGGCCGAGACCCAGAAGTTAGGGGATACCCTCGAAGACCGGTACGCGGGGTTTGATATCCAGCGCATTAAAGCGGGGGAGGTCGTGGGTTGGCGCAGCGAACTGGAGCGCCAAGCGGCTGCCGCTGGCGAGGCGTGGGAACGGTTTCAGACGGTGGCGTGAGGTGCGATCCGACGGACTATTGCGAAGCGACCTTGGCTAGCTCCGCCTTGCGCTCGACGAATGCCTGCGGTGGGGGAGCGAGGATCGCGCGTTTGCGTTCGTCGATTCCTGCCCATTGGTCGGCGTCGGTTGGGCTGAAAAAATTATCCGGGCCGGAATAGGCTTCCCCGCGCTCCGTGTATTTGTAAAAGAGCGTGGTCCGCGTGCTCGGTGCCGTCCACGGTAGCGTGACGTGAAAAAGGGCCTCGGTGAAGATAATGGCGGTGCCAGCGCGGGCCGGCACGCGCGTGACCATCGGATGCACGCCTTTGGACAAATCGATCCACGCTTCCGGGACGGGATAATGTCCCTTGTGCGAGCCCGCCAAACAGCCGAACCCACCCCCGTTGCAAACGGTATCCTCCAGTTCGTACGCCACAGTGACTAGACCGTTGGAGAACGTTCCGCTTGCGGGGTCGCGCTCGAAGTAATGCGTGACTAGCTCATGCGGTCGATTGGGATCTAGCAAGCGGCCGTTGCCGCCGTGGATGATGCCTCCGGCGAGATTTTTGTTGAAGGTGCCGTGCGTGTGGACGTTGATATGGTCGATGCGGAAGGGCGGGAGTTCTCCGGGTCGTTGACCGCCGTAGATCTCTGCTAGGATTTCCGAAATTACCGGGACGTCCAGTAAATCGACGAAAGCCTGCGACCAGAAGCCGCCGCGGTCCGCGTGCTGCGAGTGGAGTTCTGGGCCTTTTGCATCGACGGTGGCCTTGAGGTCCGCGACCTGTTCGGGGGTGATTGCATCCTCCACCGTGAGGAAACCCCACGTGTCAAAAGCGAAGCGCTGTTCCTCGTCCATTTTGGATCGATCCCCTCAGTACGCGACGGCAATGGTTTTTAGGACCTGTTCGCCATCGATGCCAGCACCTTCGGTGTCGGTGTCGATCCGCAAACGAGCGTAATATACTCCGGGTGGCACCAAGGCCCCTGCGTCGTCTCTGCCGTCCCAGCCGATGGAATAGGAGCCGGTGCTCAAATCTCGCTGCTCTACCAACCGACGCACCCGACGGCCCGCCAGATTGAAAATTTCCACTTCCGCCGGGCTATCGTCACCTACTCGCACCACCTTGAAGGCGAACTGAGCCTGATCGTTGACGCCGTCGCCATTGGGCGTGAAGGCGCGGGGTATCACTTCCGCCTCTGTTAGCAGCGAGGTACTCTGCACCGCACCGACCAGCGTCGTAGTGTTGCCCTTGATGTTGGCTAGCGCGTTGCCGGCATCGACGCGTTGCCAGTTGCCCTCGCCCGCGTCGCTATTTTTTAGCAGCGCCCGCATCACCGCGCCCGTTGAAAACAACGCCGTGGCGAAATCGAGCCGTAGCACTTCTACGCCCGAGCTCGGTCCTACCGATGGAAAGGCCAGTTGCAGGCTGTCCGTGCGCGTTTGCACCACCTCCACGTCGGCCATGGCCAGACTGGACAAGTCGGCGCTGGGATCAAAGGCGTCCTCGGCACCGGCATATAGGCCCACAAAGCGCAGGGGCATATCGGACGGTGCCACCAGTAACAACTGGTCGAATCCCGAATCCCGGTTCCCGAAGTCTGGACGCACGTAGAACGAAAACATCTGCTCTTGACCCAGTTGGTCCACCTGAAACGGCGAGATCTCACCGGTGAGGCCCTGCGCGACGGGATTGGTAAAGTTGAGCCGAATTGAGCGCAAGGTCGGATTGACCTCTGGATCGTCCGACAGCAAGGTCGCCCGCAAAGTCAGAAACTCACGCGGGCTGGGCGAAGTCACCGGCGAACCGGTCGGGTCTTCGTATGGCTGGCTCCACGGCTCCCAGTCGGAACCGGCGGTTTCTTCGGCGACGATATCGCCGCGGAAAATGGATAGCAGCTTGTCGTAGTCTTCCTTGGATACTTCCGTGCCGTCTTTTTTGAAGTAATGCAGGGTTTCACTCAACTCGTTGCCAGTACGGGTCTGGATCAGCACGCTCGTGCCGGGCGGCGTGTCGGCATCCCACTCGACGGAGAGCAGGTTGCGGCTGCCTCCCAAACGGATCAGATCGGAGGTCAGCGTTACTTCGGGCAGGAAACCTCGCCCGTATAGCTGTAGCTCTGCTGGCTGCCCAGTGGCTCCGCCTTTGCCCGTAGAACTGGTGCTTTCGAATTGCTTCCAGACGAAGCGAAAGAAACGGGCTTTGAGCCGTGCGAAATTGTTGCCTTCGTAGAAGCCGAAGCCCAAGGCCGAAATCCCACCGCCGCCGCGCTGCTCGCGATCGACCGCGGTATTCCACTTGATGCTGCCGTCGGCGGCCAGCGTGCCGTCCGAAAAATCCAGCCGGTAATTGGAGAACCTAGACCCGCCGTAGGCCATCCTGAAGGCGTCAATCCAGTAAAAGGCACCCAAATCGAAAAGGACCTGCCCTTCGGGCGATTTGAGCGATCCCCGACCGTAGGTGTAGATGAACTGCACTTTGCTTTCGATCTGGCCGTCAATCAAGCTATTGATCGATGCCGTCTGGGAAGCCGTGCCAAAACCGCCTCTGTCCAACGCTCCGGTGAGGATCTCGTCGCCTTCTGCCCACACTTCCAACTCGGCCAGCCGTGGACGCTCGATCCGATAATAGCGCACCGATCCTTGTTGTCCAGGCTCAAGTTGGCGGTGTACCTCTTGGGGCACTAGGGTCTCGCGCCCGTTCGCATGGAGCTTAAAGTAATCGACCTCTCCCCGCTCGTCGGCCGCGAGTTGATCGTATTCGGCCTGAGTGATTTCACGACCCCGGCCAAAATTGCTGCCAGTTACTACCACCTGCACAAAGCGAATGCCGACCCCCTCGAACTCGCGCTCTAATCTCATGTCGATCTCAAAGAGCCGCTGTTCCTTGTTGGGCTTGAGGGTCCGCCACATGGTGGTGTATTCGAGAGAGGGCCCACGACTACCCGTGGGCTTGTTGCCCTGGGATACCAGCACGTCGAACTGCAGGAAGGGATCGCCCAATGTCTCGTCGACAAATTTCAGCACGATGCTCTTGGCGATCACTAGCCGCCCCAGATCGACGGTAAACCACCACTGGTTGGCCAGCTCGTCTTCACCTGTGGGCGGGTCGGGCTGCCAGTACGTTTCCAAGTCGCTGTCGAAAAGATTGACCACGTCCGCCTGATTGCCAGCGGTTCCAGCTTGGATGCCGTCTAGGACGGTAATTTCTTCGGGAGCCTTTTTTATTCCGTCGGGCGGGCGGGCTTGCAGATAAGCGGCAATGTCCTGTACCGCGTTGATGTCGCGGTGCAACTGGTGCGGCGTCAAGGTGCCACTGGACGAAATTTTCACTACCCCTTGGGGAAAAGTCCAATTGCGCCAGTGCGCTGCGCTGTTGACCACTACTTGGTCGGATGTCACTCGGTGACCCGCCCCCTGACCGTACGCTGCCGTACAGCAAATCACCGACCAGACCGCCCAACGTATGTACCGCAAAATCCGTTTCATATCTCGTATCACTCGCTAAGTGTTCAGATCAATAAACCAGCGAAACTACTCGTTCCTCCGATTTTATCCCCCCGTCGCTGTCCACTTCTAGGCGCAGGATATAGAGGCCCGGCGGCACCAATTTGGCTTGGGCGTCGCGACCGTCCCAAGTTACTGCAAAACGGCCGCTGGTCGCGGTGCTGTGGTATAGCTCGCTGATGCGCCGCCCTGAAAGGTCGTATAGATCAATAGCTACCGGTACAGCACCCAGATTGAGCAATTCGTACTGCATTTTTAGCTGATCGTTGACCCCGTCTCCATTTGGAGTGAATGACCGCGTGGTCAAGCGCAGGGCATTGACCGCTTTTTTGTCGATATTTATTAGACCGACACGCAAGGTGTTGCTATCGACCAATTGATCGGCATCCCCTGCCGTGACCTCCTGATGCACCTCGTGGGGTTGCTCGCTGTCGAAAATCCGCGCCGCGAATACCGTGCCAAACTGGAAGACTTGGGCTTGGAAATCCACTTCCAGCAATTCGTTGGTGCGCTGCAGGTCCATACGGGGAATTCGCAGCTCAAATTCATTTTCTTCCACTCGGACCTCGGTGAAATCCACTGGCAAGCCTTCCAGGCGGACCTGATCGATGCTGGCGACCCGAGCTGGCGTTTTGATCTCAATGCTGTCAAAACCCAGATCAGTGCCGGTTAATCGCGGCAGGATCTTGTAGGTAAACTGCGTCACTGCACCCGCCGCCACCTCCACCGGGACGATCTCGGCCAGGGCTTGGGATGCCACCGGCGGATTGGATACTTCAAATTGCAGGTAATGCAGCCACCCGCCCGCTTCCGCGGTAGAGGAGAACTGGACGGCAAACTGGACGAATTGCCGCGGCTTGTTGCCGGCGAGGTCGCCGCTGCCGAGTACCAGATCGTACGGAGGGCTCCAAGTTTGCCAGTTTTCGGTGTCCGGCGTGATTCCGGCTCGCTCCCCTTTGTCCAGTTTGTTGTACGTGGACAAAACCAAGGCTTTGCCGTCGCTATAGCGCGTAGTCTCGTCGCCACGGAAGGTTTTGCGCCAGTACGTGTTGGGATCGGAGTCGTCGCCGCTGCGCATAGTCAGATCAATCGCTGCGCCTTCGTCTTCCTGCGCGGACCAGTTGAGTCGGCCCAAGCTGACGGGTTGGCCTAGGTCGATCACATTGGAGACGTAGGTAGCCTGAGGTGCAAAACCAGAACCGTAAATTTCAAATTCGGCGATTTCCCAGACGCCGCGGATGTTAGCTGGCGCTTCAAACAGGAGATTGCGGATCGGCCGATCGGGCATTTCGATGATGATATCGGAGCGGGTGTTTTCGGTGGCGTTGAGGACAATTTCAAAATCTTTCCGCGCGCCTGGTGGCCGCCGTCTCCACCCCTCGCCTACTAGGTATTCCCGAGTCCCGTCCTTGAGCGGGTCGCCGTCGTTGATGCCGACTACAAAGGTCTGGATAAAGCGATCTACAAGGTGCTTTTCGCGGGGATAGAAGCGCACCCGGTCGATGTTGAATAACCCGCCGAGATCGAATACTAGCACTTTGTTTTCTATCGCGCCGTAGTCTCCGCCCCAATCGCCGTCGCCGAGAAAGTGGGTGGTGGGATCGCCGTCGAACATCGGCGCGTCGCGGGCGGGAAAATCGGCCCAACCCACGATCGAGCGCAGCGTTTCGATTTTCCCGCCCCGTTCGTCCAGCAACGGTGTCAGGTTGACTGCGGGGTCTAGCTGCTCGGGCGCGAGGGTCGTGCTGATCTCCGTCAGCAGGGTACTGCCGTGCTGCTTGGCGTCGATAGCGGCCCATTCCAGTTGGATGAAGTCGAAAGGCGCGTCGCGCTCGGGCGGCGGCAGGTCAGAGCCGCCGATGCGGTAGATGGTCAGCGCATGGCTCACGTCGGTCAGAATGGCGCAAAACACCAAGGCTATCAGCGGCAATACCAGATGTCGGCTCATCTGAACGATCCCCTTCGGGCGGCGTGAACGATCTTTAACGGACTGTACTTATGGGATATATAGAAAAAGGGGGGTAAGGGCAACTGCTAACCGCATGTCTGCACATCGAGTTCGACGGCCACCGCGCAGCCGCATTGAGGCTCCCATTAGTTGCTTTGTCCTACGGGCAAAATGCCATACTGACGCAACGTATCCTCCAAGGTCGGCCGACGGAGGCGAATGCGATCGTCGCTCAACAAATACGAGAATACGTAACCAAGCCCAAGCATCAGAATGCCAATCAGGAAGCAATAGATGAACGCTCGGTCGGGATATTGATCCTTGAGATACCCCACGTACAGCGGCCCGCAAATCCCCGCCGCTGCCCAGGCTGTCAAAATGGTCCCGTAGATCGTCGACATTTTTTGCGGACCAAAAACATCGAGCACGAAAGAGGGCATGGTGGCAAAACCGCCGCCAAAGCACAAGAGGACGTAACAAACGAGGATCGAAAAGACATAGGGATTGCGCTCGGTCATCAGAACGCCAAAGACGACCATCTGGCTGGCGAGCAGAATTCTGAAAACCTTGACGCGCCCCAGCCGATCCGAGAGCAAGCCCCAAAACAGCCGGCCCACGCCATTGCACAGCGAACTGACAGCGATTAGCGTGGCTCCATACTCGGCCAGTGTCGCTGGTTCTACGCTTGGATCGGCTAGGCCCCAGACTTCTTGGAGAAGTTCCGACTGGAAGCTGATGACGGAGATGCCAGCGGCGATGTTGCAGAAGAAGACGATCCACATGAGGGCGAACTCAGAGGAGCGCAGATATGGTGCCGCCGAGTCGGACTCGTCGGCGGGCGTTTGTTCGGCAACAGCTTCAGCGGTGGCCGGGGGATTGCTCAGCAGTAAGCTACAGGGGATCAGTACACAGGCGAAGATCACCCCAAGCCCAAAAAAGACTTGGGACAGATCGCCTGCTAGATGGGATACGAGCAGAGGGGCCAAACCCTTGCTCAACAGAAAAGCACCCACCCCGAATCCCATCACGACGATTCCGGTCGCCAAGCCCTTTTTGTCCGGGAACCACTTGGCGACCGTCGCCACGGGTGTGACGTAGCCCAGCCCGATGCCCGCTCCTCCGATGACGCCGTATCCCACGTAGAACAGCGCGAGCATGTCCCATTGCAACGCCAGACTCGCCAGCATATAGCCGACTGAAAACATGACGCTGCCGGTCACGGCTAAGCGCCGCGGTCCGACCTTCGGCAGCAGCGCGCCCGCCCAAGCCGCCGAAGTGCCGAGCGAAAGGATAGTCAGACTGAAAGCCCAAGCCGTTTCCGTGAACGACCAACCCAATTGCCGCACCAAGAGCGTCTGGAAGAAACTCCACGCATATACCGTCCCAAAACAGACCTGCAGGACCGTGCAAAACAGCGCCATAAGCGAGCGCGGAATCAGTGCCTTTTGTTGCGCCATATCAATAGCCAATCCCTTGCATCGAGCGACCTCACTCCACCTCTGCGCTAATCTGCGTTCATCTGCGGATACATTGCCGGGGAGTCGAATCTACTCCACGCTTTCAGGCGAGCGCTGGCCTTTGTCGGCAACGTAGAGAAAGAGTCGAGCTAAGTGTCCAGCTTCGTCGTCGCGTTCCAGCAGGTTTTCGTCGGTGGGCTTCTCATCGCGCGCCACGCCTACGGCATATCCCAAGAGCGCACCCAGCGGCTTAGCCGCTAGGTTGACCAACCAGATGGCGGCAAAGACGCCGACGACGAGGATGATGGAGAAGAGGTACACCTGCTGGCCGATTGCGCGTTGGATTTTTAGCGCGATCAGACCGGTGTCCATGCCCACGTGAACCGTCCCGGCAACGCCGGCGAGAATCGGGCTGCCCACTTCGACGAAATCGCCCATTCCAGGTAGGCTGCGCTCCACCGTCTCCATATTAAACGGATCGCTGGCGCGAATTTCTGCGGGAATGCCCGGCACAAAGGTGTGGGCGAGAAACTCGCCGGACTCGTCGGTGATGTAGATGTACTTGATGCCCTGGATCTCGACGAACTGATCGATGAGCGACTGCAAGGCCGACAAGTCCCGGTTTAAGAGAATATCGACGCTGGAATCGGCGATGGTCTTGGCAATGTCGCGGCTGTTGCTCTCGTATTCGGCCGACAGGTGCGTATCGACCGTATAGACGCACAGAATGGAGGTCGATAGGCCGATCAAGCCGAATAGGGCAAAGACGCCGAACAGCGTTTTCTTAAATAGCTTTTGGACTTTAATCATCATGCAAACCTAGCGCGCCAATCGTCTAGGGGGACAAAACGGCCTTCCTCGACCACCGTGTAGTACACTCGCTGGAGACCTTGGCGGCGGTCGGGACCGAAGGAGACCTGTTCGCCAATGCCGAGGTCGAAGTCCGCGACGGAGAATACGGCGTCTTCGAGTTGGTTGCGCTGCGGCTCGGCCCCGAGGCGGTGCAAAATTTCGACCAGCAACTTGGCGTTGAGAAAGCCTTCGAGACTGACGAAGCTGTGGTCAAAGGGAGTATAGGGGTCTTTTAACAGTTCTGCGGGCGGCTGTGGGGCGTAGTGACTCATCAAGTTGCGGTATTCTTGGACCGCGGGTATGGATGTGTCTTCGTAACTGGGCACCACTTGGGAGTTTACCAGCCATTGCGTGTAGCGCTGGCTGTCGTCGCGCCCCTCGGTGAGCAGCTTGAGGAGGTTTTCGCTGCCGACGAAGGACAGGTTGGCAAAGGGCACCTCTAGGCCGAGATCGATGGCATCGCGGGCAAAGGCCGCGCAGGCCGCATAGGCACCGATGCAGATCACCGCTTCGGGCTTGGCTTCCTTGAGGATTTCGACCTGTTTGCGCATCGTGCCGGTGAATCGTTCGCCGCGCCGGTACGTGGCCTCGCCGACGATTTGTTCGCCGTGCTTTTTCAGGGCGCTGCGCACGCCAGCCCAGCCGCTGCGGCCGTACGCATCGGCCTGATAGAACACGGCAATGCGCCGGCGGTTGATGCGCACGAAATTATCGACTAGCCCAGCCGTTTCTTGGCGGTAGGAGGCACGCAGATTAAAGGCGAAGGTGCCATAGGGTGGTTCGCGCTGGGGTTGTGCGCCGGTGAAGGGGAAGAATAGCAGGATGTTTCGGTCTTGGAATTTCTTGAGGATGGGCAACACGCGCGTCACCGTTGGCGTGCCGACGTAGCCGAACAGCAAAAACACCTGATCGTCGAGCATCAACTTCATGGTGTTTTTGACCGAAGGACCGGGTTGGTAGCCATCGTCGTAGGCTTTGATCTGCACGGTGCGGCCAGCTATGCCACCTTGCTGATTGACGTGGGTAAAATACGCACCGGCCCCCCGATAGAGTTCGATGCCCAATCCCCGGGAGGGGCCAGAGAAGGCGGCGGACGTGCCGAGGATGATCTCGGTATCGGTCACGCCGGATTTTGTCAGTAACTCAGTGGGACGGTCGGCAAAGGCCCGCACCGCGTGCCACCAAGGGGCGACCAAGCAACCGGTAAGGCCGGCACGGAGCAGCGATCGCCTCGTCATTGCTCTCATACTGTTACCGCTAGCTTCTTTTTGCTGGAGAGGCCCAGCATGTGGTCGGGATATAAGGCAAATAAAGGGATTTTGCTGGTTGTGGGTCAAGTTCGTTCGCAATAGTAGGCGCTGAAGGTGCGTCCGCCGGTGCGATCATGGCAGTGCGGATTTTGGGGGTGGACTTGTGGGGGATTTTGGCAGTTTTTTGGGGCGGCTAATCCTACCACCCGTCAGAACCACAGGAGCCTCTATGCAACCGCTCACCTCCCGCGCTCCCACTTTACCGCCGACCCTGCACCCGCGCGTTGCCTATTACGACTTGGGCATCCCCTTTATAGGTGCTGTGTGGAACGGCTTTTCCATCACCTACGACCCTGCCAATGGACACACCTTGGCTTGGGGTGCCGAATTCTCCCAGGACGGGGCGCACTACTTTTGCAACGACCTCGACACCGGCGGCTTGGAAGTCTTTCCCATGCCTTGCCGCGAGCACGGCCCCGTCTTCCAAGCCGCAGATGGCACCATTTACGCCCGGGTCATGTCCGGCTTGTCGGTCGATCACGGCCACCATCTCATGGTCTTTGACGCCCAGACTCGCACCTTCAGCAGTCTGGGGCGTCCCGCCCCCGGCGATCAGCGCCTCCTGTGCATTGAGGAGCGCGATGGCCTGTTGTACATGGGCGGCCACGAACTGGCCGAGCTGTTTTGCTACGACCCGCAAAAGCGGTGCTTTGACAAACTCTGCCGACCGTTTGTCCCGCCCACCGATCGCCTAGTGAATATCCAATTGCTGCCCGATGGCCGGTTGCTCCTCAGCGGCTATCCGGCCGTCCCGCCCAAAATCTACGATGTGGAAAGCGGTCAGTTGAGCGATGTACCGCCTGGAGCCGAGGGGATTGCCGGCGCTGTATCCGAAGGGGGACGCCTGTTTTTGGTGGCTGGCGATCAAATGCGCGTCCTCAGCGCCGATTTTGCCGAAGTGGCCCGCCTCGACAGTCCCGTTGCTGGTGCGGCGCTCGCGCCTTTAGCCTTGGGGCGCAACAGTCGCGCCAGTGATCGCGGGGTAGTGTACGCTTGGGCTGGGGATCAATTGGTGGCTATCGACGCCCAGACCTTGGACATCCGCTCCATTTGCCAAGGTCCTTTCGCTGGCATATCGGGGCTGAGCAAAGACGGCCATTTGGTCTTCGCCCAAGTCGAGGAGGGCCGCGCTACTATCGTCGATCCCAATACAGGCGAAAGGGAAGAACGCAGTTTTGAGGTCTATCAAGGCAGCCGTGGCAGCGCGGTGTGTGCCTTGGGTAGAGGGCCGGAGGGCAAAATCTACGGCACCAACATTTACGGCATGCACCTGTGCGCCATAGATCCCGATACCGATGCCATAGAGGATTTGGGGTACACTTGGTCTGGCGGCGAACTCTACCACGTTCACGCCCATAAAGACAAGCTCTACGTCGGCAGTTACGGTGGCTCTAACATCGGCGTGTACGACCCGAGTCAGCCGTGGAACCCCGGCTCGGAGGACGACAGCAATCCGCGCAATTGGGGGCAGTTGGGCCAGAACCAGAACCGACCCTTTGAGGCGGTGACCGGCCCCGATGGTCGCATTTACGTGGCTAACCGCAGCAACTATGGCATTCCCGGCGGCTCCTTGGCTTCGTACGATCCCGATACCGGCCTTGATGATAGGGAAATTTACCTCGACCCCGAACAAAGCGTGCAGTGCGTGGCTGCGGGCCAGCGCTATGTGTACGGCGGCACCAGTATTTACGGGGGGCGCGGCTCGGAAATCACCACCCATGACGGCCTGTTGTTCGTCTTTGACCCCCATACGAAACAGCGCATTTGCGAACTGCGGCCGGTGGAAGGGGCCAACACGGTCACCAGCTTGGCCGTCCACCCCTCGGGGTTGGTGTTTGGCACTACGGACAATCGCCGCTTATTCGCTTTCGACCCGGAGCGGTTTGTCGTCGAAGAAGTGATAGGGCCCCTGCGCTCGGAGGGTACCCGGTTGATGGGGGTGCCCGAAGGGGTGGAGATGTTTCCGCTGATCTGCGCCTCCGACGGCTTTATCTACGGCCTGACGCGCTTTGACCTGTTCCGCATAGATGGCTCGTCCCGCGTCCTGACCTATCTCAACGATCCGCCCCTGCCCGAACTCTACGCCTTGACCGAGGGGAATCCCGGCGTGCTCTACATGAGCGCCGGCACCCACGTCATCAAGTGCCTGCTGAGGCCGCCGCCCTTTTACCGCTGAGATTAGTTTGTTATGCGAGGGCTTCCCGCACCACTTGTCCGGCCCAATCCTCCGCCGGTGCCACTTCGAGCAAAGCGGCAATGGTCGTCGGGTTGTCGATGATGCTCACTGGCTCCTGCAAGCTCCGTCCGGGGGAGACTGGAGGACCGGCGATCACCCACGGGATGGTCATGTCCTCGTCCATTTCCGTGCCGTGGGTGCGCTCGTGTCCTCCGTGGTCGCTGGTGACGATGGCCACGGTCTCTTCTTGGTCGACTGCCTCCAGCACCGCGCCAATGGCTGTATCGGCCCGTCCAATAGTGGCCAGATATTCGGCCGACATCCAGCCGTGGTCGTGGCCGGCTATATCGGTGCAGCCTAGATAGACAAAGGCGAAATCGGGCGTCCATTCCCGCAGCGTCGCCGCGGCCAAATCGGCCAAGTCCTCATCGCCGTTTGGCTCGTGGCAATTGTTCATATAGTACGAGCGGTCTAGCGAGCCTGGGTCGGCCAGATCGCGCAATTGCTCCCAGTTATAGAAGAAGGCCGTGCGCTTGCCAGCTTGGTGCAGCACGTCGACGAGGCTGGGCACGGGTCTGACTTGGGGCACCCAGGTGTTGGTGAGGATGCCGTGCCGTTGTGGGGTCACGCCGCGAAACATGGAGGTGTGGCAGGGCAAGGTAGATGAGGGCATTACGGTGCGGGCCGCATAGGTGCAGGCACCCTCGCTGATCAAGCGATCGACGTGGGGGGTGGAGGCCTGTTGCAAGCCGTCGGGCCGCAGTCCGTCGAGGACAAAGAGGATGACGCGCATGGGATTCCTTTCTTGGGGGGATACTGATGCGATTACGCGCTTGCGTACAGTTCCGCATCGTGCGGTTTCAGTGGATACTTCGGCACTACACTTCGGTTGACGATGTTTTCCGGCGCTGGCCAGTGGCCCTTGAAGACGGAGGCTAGATTGCAGACGCCAGTGCGCGCCACGTCTTCGCCAGACTGCACTGAGTGAGCGGAGACGTGGGAGGTCATCAGGACGTTGTCCAGCTCCATGAGGGGATGCTGCAAGGTCTGATCTTCGTCCGTGAACACGTTGAGCCACTCGTAAGTGTCTAGTGCTGCACCAGCTAATGGCCCCTCCCGCAGCACTCGCACCAGTGCATCTTCATCTACCAAGGCACCGCGAGACGTGTTGATGAGGTAGGAACCCGGCTTCATCTTGCACAGCAATTCTTCGTCGAACATGTGGTAGGTATCCGCGTTTAGGGGCACCTGCAGGGAGACGAAGTCGGACTCGGCCAATAGCGTTTCCAGGTCCACCATTTCGACTTCCAAGTCTGACGGTAGGGGTGCCTGCAAGTTTCTGCGCGTGGCTAGCACCCGGAGCCCAAAGGCCCTGGCGCGGCGGGCGACCATCTCGCCGGTGGCTCCAAAGCCGACGATACCCAGCGCACAGGTGGAGAGCCGCTGCAACTGGGTGGACTCGGTGCGGGCTTGGCGGAAGCTGCCGGCGCGCATGAGCTGCTCCATCCTCGGCAGTTGGCGGGCTAGGGACAGCAGCATGGCCATGATGTGGTCGGTCATTTCCTCGGCGCAGAAGAAGGGGGCATTGGAGACGATGATGCCGCATTCCGTGGCCTTTTCCACGGCGATCTTATCGGTGCCGTTGCCGAGGCGAGAGATCAGGCGACAGCGATCCAGCGATGCGATCACGGCCGCGGGCAAGCCGGTTGAGACGACGGCGACGGCGTCGCAGCCGGATAGTTGGCAAATGAGTTCCTGTGGCTCCTCTTCCTCGACGTATTCAGGTTCAATGCCGAACTTGGCGTACAGCGATCGCTCCAGCTCGCCGGCTGGGTACATGGTGGCGTTGAGGCGGACGAAACGGAAGGGCACCATGACTCTGAACCGATCACCAGACCACTTCCATCATGTCTCGCGCCCAGTACATAGGCCCGTCAAAGACGCTTTTTACCTCGGCGATTCCCTCGGTGGTCTCTTCTGCGGGGTCGAGGGTTACTGACTGATGGTTGATTACCAAGCGCTTGGCACCGGCCTCGGCGGCCATGCGCCCGGCATTTAGGGTGCCGGTTTCGGAGATGACGCTGGGGAAGGTTTGGATCTTCTCCTCCCGATGCACGGCCTCCATCACGAATAGGTCTGCATCCTTCGCTAGCTCGACTACGGACTCGATCGGCGCGGTATCGCCGCTGAAGGCGACAACGCCTTCTTCGGTCTCGAAGCGGAAACCGTAGCATTCGATGTAGGGCTGGGCGTGCTTGACCTCGCGCGCATAGCAGGTCCAGCCTTCCCCGGCGGCCACTTCTCCCTCGGTGTATTCGGTTGCGTGGACCACTGGTTCCGGCCTAGAATCGCCTACGCCGCCGCGCATCTGGTAGGCGTGGACGCTCATGGGATGATTGGTACGGGCGATCACGTCGTACCAGAAGAGGCCATTGGGACTCCAGATGCCGTCGGTGATGCGCTTGATTGGGGGAGGTCCGTAAACGTGCAGGTCTGGCTCGGTGCCGATGCACTGGTCGAAGCGCGTCATCAGGAAGCAGAGATAATCGGAGATGTGGTCAGAGTGCAGGTGGGTGAAAAACAGGTTGTGTACCGAGGTGCAGGGGATGCCTAGGCGGTGCATCTTAAAGGTCGATGCAGGGCCGCAGTCGATCATCAGCCGCTGGTCGCAGATTTCGAGGATGAAACAGGTGCCCCAGCGGTCGCGAGTGGGGGTGGGCGTACCGGCACCGACAATGTTTAGCTTTGGCATGGGCTCGTCTCCGGTGATTCTCGAATCGGATCTGTATCACTCACTTTGGTTCGGGCTCCTTCTAGCAATCCTTCTATGTGGGCTACGCGCTCTACCAAACTTGATACGCGCCTATCTACTGCCGTTATTTTCTCGCTTAAACGCAATTCAACGCCCGAAATATCCTTAGTAAGTTTCCACAAAAACGCCAGAACAGCAGCTATTCCGGCTAAGGTAATCCCAGTGCCTAAATCAATCATGACAACCTCCTTTCAAAACCCAAATTAAGCAAATTGACCGTGAAATTCGACACTAAAAAACTGCCCGCCACCCCTGACGTGACCGCTCCTGATGGCTCGGATGTGTGCATTCTATTGGGTCTGCAAGGCGGCGGCATGGCGCATTTTGAACTCCAACCCGGCCAGACGTCGAAGGCCGTTGCCCACCGCACGGTCGAAGAGATCTGGTTTTTTCTCGCCGGTCGCGGCCAAATGTGGCGGCGGCAGAACGACCGCGAGGAAATCGTGACGGTCGAGCCGGGCGTCTGCCTGACCATTCCGCTGGGCACCCACTTCCAGTTCCGCACCTTGGGCGACGAGCCGCTCGCTGCGATTGCCGTTACCATGCCTCCTTGGCCAGGCGAGGACGAAGCCTATCCGGTCGAGGGTGTGTGGCCGGCGACCGCGTCCGATTAGGCGACATAGCTATGCCTCTCAAAGGTCACACCATCCACCTACACACGCCCCGCCTGCACCTGCGTCCCATGACCGACGCCGATTGGAACACCTTGCTGCGCTGGAACCAAGATCCCGACGTGTTGTATTACGCCGATGGCTCGGATGTGACGGCCTATACACTCGACCAGATCAAGCGCATCTACGGCGGCATCTCGCAAGCCGCCTTTTGTTTTATCGCCGAACTCGACGGCCAGCCCATCGCCGAGGCTTGGTTGCAGGCCATGAATCTGTCGCGGATTATCGAGGCCCACCCCGGCTGCGACTGCCGCCGCATTGACCTGTCCATTGGCGAGAAGCAGCACTGGAATAAGGGCTTGGGGACTGAAATAATCCGTGCGTTGGTTGATTTTGGTTTTACCGAGGAAAAGGCTGATTTTATCTTCGCCTGTGACATTGCCGACTACAATCCCCGCAGCCGCACCGCGTTTGCCAAAGTAGGCTTTCGCGTCGTGGCTCACATTCCGCAGCCGCCCGGTGGCAAGGTGCGCTCCACCTGCGACATGCGCATCGCCAAAACCGAGTGGGCGCCGTCGTCCTGAGTCTAAGTGGAAAATTTGGCTGTCTCCTTTCCGAGTCGTAGTATTCAAGACGGCTTCTTGAGAAAGGACAGACCATGTTGTACCACCGTTTGCGCGAACTCGACCAAAGGGGCACGCCCATTCAGATCGGCCTCATTGCGGCTGGCACCTTTGGCACCCAGATCGCCTCGCAACTGGCCCACGCCCCCGGCATGCGTCTGGCTGCCATTGCCGAATTGGACCTAACCAAAGCACGGCGTGCATACGGCCGAGGCCAGATCCTCGACGACCAGATAGATACAGCCCACGACCCTGCGACCATTGATGCGGCCATGGAGGCGGGCCGCTACGCCGTCACCGGCGATGCCCGCGTCCTGATGGAGAGCGGCCTCGACCTAGTTATTGAAGCCACGGGCAATGTCGAGGCTGGAGCGGCCCACGCCCGCTATGCCATCACGCAAAAAAAGCACCTAGTCATGGTCACGGTGGAGGCCGATGTAGTCGTCGGTAGCCAACTGAAGAAACTGGCCGATCAGGCCGGTGTGCTCTATAGCGCCGCGTACGGCGACGAGCCGGCCTGCGCCCTAGAACTGTGGGACTGGGCCCGCGCCCTCGGCTTTAGGATCATAGCCGCTGGCAAGGGCACGCGCTTTAAGACCGCCTTCCGCAAAGCCAATCCCGACGACGTGCCGCGCCTGTACGGCTTTACCGGACGCGATTACAACACCCAGATGTTCGGTTCATTTTTAGACGGGACTAAGCACGCCATTGAAATGGCCTGTCTGGCCAATATGAGCGGCCTCGTACCCGATGTACGCGGTATGCACTTCCCCGCGTCTGACTTGCGCCACATCCCCGACATTTTGTGCCATCAGAGCAAGGGGGGCCTGCTCAACGCGGAAGGCGTGGTCGAGGCGGTCAGTATTATCGACGAGAACGAACGGGCCGTTGAGCGCGGATTGCGCGGCGGCTTGTACTGCGTCGTCGATGGAGCCACGTCCTTTGCCATGGAATCGCTCGGCTCGTACGGCGAAATCATCGGCATGATTATCGGCCAGCGCAGCGGGTACGGCATGATCTACCGCCCGCAGCACTGGGTCGGCCACGAAATGCCCATTAGCGCGGCGCGCATCGCCCTCGACGGCCAGACCTCGGGTCACCCCATCGGCCATTACGCCGAAGTTGTGACCGCGGCCAAAAAGCCCCTCGCTGCTGGCACTGTGCTCGACGGCGAGGGCGGTTATTGTGCGTACGGCTTGTTGGAAAAAGCCGATCTCGCCCGCTCTGGCAGCCTGCTGCCCATAGGTTTGTCGCAACGGGCCGTGCTCACCCGCGACATCCCGGAGGACGATCTGATCACCTACGACGATGTCGAACTGCCCGACTCCGAATTGCTCGCCTTGCGCCACCAGCAGGAGGCCGACCTATGCGCCTAGTTATCCTGTCGTACAGCCACCACGGCCGCGGCATCGGCCAGACCATCCGCGCCTTGGGGCACGATATAATCGGGGTCATGGATGGGGAAGAAGGCCCGCGCCAACAACTGGCAGAGATTTTTCAATGCCCGGGCTTTGCCACGGCGGGCGAGTGCCTCGACGCGGCGCAGCCCGACGCGGCCCTAGTCGCTGGCAAGCACATTGAAATGCCGGATCACGTACAGGCCTGCGTCGACCGACGCATCCCCTACTTGCTCGACAAGCCCTTTGCCGATTGCGCTGCTCGGCTCCGCCCTGCGGCCGAAGCTTCGGCCAAGCACGGGGTCTTCAGCGCCCTCACCTTGCCCAATCGCGCCAGCCGTATTGTTGCTACGGTGGAGCGTCTGTTGGCTGATGGTACGCTGGGTGATGTGGTCCAGTATAGTTGTCGTCTCAATAACGGCCCGCCCTCGCGCTACGACCCGACGCCCTCGGCTTGGCACAACGATCCGGCCATTTCCGGCGGCGGCAGTTGGGCCGTAGAGGCAGCCCACGGCATTGACACTTTCCTGCAATTCGTTGGCGAGCAGAGGGTACACGTGGTCGGTGCCATCATGTCCAATGCCACGCACGGTCGTATAGTGGAGGATATTGGTTTGGGAATGCTGCGCACGGATGGGGGCGTGACCGGCGTTATCGAAAGCGGCTACGCCTATCCGTCAGGGGTACGCAGTGGCGACCACTTCTTCCGCTTTATCGGCACTCGCGCCATGGTTTTCCAGCAGTACGGCAAAGAGGGCGAGCCGCTCATTGAAGTCCACACTACCGAGGGTGTACAATTCAGTGAAGATCTGTCACACGGCGAACGCATGACGGCCATTGTCGATCAAGCCCTGACCGCTTTGGCAGATGGGCGGTCCTTCACTCCCAATGTCGACCAAGCCGTGCGCGTTCTCGAAATACAGGACGCGGTGTACGACCACGCTCGCCGAAGCACTCTGACCAATGGCCCGCATCCCATGGGCTCTCCGCCTAGCATCTAATGATGCTGATGCTACGGCGAACAGTTACGGTTTATAGCTGCTTATACAACTGAATAGTTCGCTGGGCCGCGTCTTCCCACGTGAAGGCAGCGGCTCGTTGGCGTCCTTGGTGCGATAGCCGTTGGCGGAGCGCGGAATCGGTTAGCAGGCGCTGCATCCCAGCGGCGATGGCTGCGGTGTCGAGCGGATCGACGAGTACCGCATCGTCTCCAGCGATTTCGGCGAGCGACGAACAGTTCGACGTCAGTACCGGGCAGCCGCTGGCCATTGCTTCGAGTACGGGCAACCCGAATCCCTCTATCAGCGACGGAAACGCGAAAAAGAGCGCGCGGGCAAAACAGGCGCGGATTTGCTCGTCGCTGAGTTGGCCGGCGAGGAGCACCCGGTCGCTTAGGCCGAGTTGATGCGCTAGGCGCACGAGCGCGGGATTGCCCTCGCCGCGGCCGGCGAACACGAGGGCGAGATCGGGATGGTTTGGGGCGACTTGGGCAAAAGCGCGCACCAGTCGAGGTAAGTTTTTGTACGGCAAGCTGTTGCCTAGGCCAAACGCAAAAGGCCGTTCTGCAACACCGTTGAGAATATCCTGCTGCGCTTGATCTTGGACGGTCGAGCTACCCAAGTCAAACGGGGCCGATTCCGCGGTGTCCGAGTGCCAAGCGGATGCCACGCCGTGGAGGATGGCGGTTACTTTGTCGGCGGGCACGCCGTGGTCGAGCGCAGCTTGGCGCGTACTTGCGGAGACGGCGACGATATGGTCTGACGTGGCGATGGCCCGGCGGATACCGAAGCTGCCCAGAGACCCTTTGACCCACTGCCGCCACCGCCGTCCGTCGGCGAGGTGGGGGTGATTCACCCATATTAGGTCGTGCAGGGTGATGACGATGCGCCGAGCGCGTACGCCGATGGGGAGAAAGTGGTATAGGGAGTGGTACACGTCGGCGTCGAGCCCGTTGATGGTCCGGGCACCGGCGAGGATGTTCTGCGGCGAAGAAATATCGTGCAGTGAGAAAATTTCCCTGAAGTTGACCTGATCGGCGATGGGACCGTGGCGCGACGGTCGGCGGACGACGATGTACTCGTTTTCGTGGTCTAGCTTGGCGATATGGCTGACGAGATCGGCGGCGTAGCGGCCGAGGCTGGTGGGCACGTCGCGCAGAGAGCGAGCGTCGATGCAGATCCTCATGGGGGAAGGCCGGCGCAGTAGTTGGGAATGTGCGCCAGTGCTGCTCGCGGCCAGACCCGGAAGTCAGCGTAGGCGGCCGCGGCGTACCCTTGGGTCGAATTGGCATCGGTGAGCAAGGCGATGCCGATGGTTTTTTTCGGCAGCTTGGACGACAAGATGCGCTCGTGATCCTTTTCTAGATCGACCCATTCTTGGAGCCATTGCCCCAACTTCTCCGGCCCACTTTGGAGCACGACAAACCAAGGGCGGGCAATGCCTTTGCGGCGGGAGACGGTCCCTGGGGCCAAGGTAGTACTCCACACGTATTTGATCTGTCGCGGGATGCCAATCCAGTTGCGCGAAAAAATGACGTGTACTCCAGCGGCACTGTCGTTGGTCTCGGTGTAGCGCTCGTCGCCCCCCGGCGGCAGGGCGTCAGCGCGCCAGCACCAAGTCATAATTGGGTATTGCCGGGGATCCCAGTGGAATCGCTTCATGAGGACGACCGAGTGGCCGGTATCTTGTGCGGCTAGGTAGCGGTGGCCGTTGGCCTCGCGGACGGCGTAGAGCTTGGGTTTGTCGTCGTCTTTGCCGCGCCAGCGCCAGCCGCGAGGCAGGCTGTCTAAGGGCGTGGTGGCAAAGTCTTCGATGACGAGGTAGGGAGGGGCTTCGTGCTCGCCTCCATCCGGCGGCGCGTCTTGGGCAGAGGCAGTGTAGAGAGAGAGGACGCAGCAGCCCGCTAGGCCAGCGAGTATGTGTCGACGCATTGCTCTATCTCTTGTGGGTCAGGGTCAGCGCGGGTTTTCTTGTTCCTGAAGCATGGTTAAAGTCTTTGCGGGACGACGCTGGAGCGCGGTGCGACTCATGTAGCTGAGGAAAGTCCAGCCGATGAAAATCCAGAACACGCGGCGCATGCGGCGCGTAAGACCCAAGGACAGGCCGAGGGACGGGTCCAACCCCAAGCTAGAGAACAGGAACACGAGGCTGCCTTCCATGACCCCGATATTGGAGGGCATGAAAAAGAACAGCCCGTTGATGACCGCGCCCAAGGCGTTGAGCAAAAAACAGAACCAAAAACCGACGCCCGCGTCCAGTGCCCAGAGAATGGCATAGGTCTCACAGGTGCCCATAAACCAGCCGATGCTCTGAAAGAACAAAGCGCGGAGGAAGCGGGTGCGGTGGGTGCGGTAAAAGGTGCCGATATTGGTGTCGATGCGCGCCGCACGTCCCATATTGCGCTCGATCATGTCGGTGCGCAGACCGGCCGAGCGGAGCAGTTTGAGCAGGGACGTGAACATGCGCTCTTGACGCTTGTAGAAGACCCAGAAGGCCGCCAAGCTGACGATGAGCAGACATGCGAAAAAGATCCGGTATTCCAAGGGGATGAGCTCGGATACGTCGTGGTAGTAAAACAACAGCCCAAGGCCGAGGATGGTAAAGGACAGGCCAACTGCAATTTGCGCGGTTTTGTCAACGACCACCGAGGCCATGCCGCGCGGGCCGGGCGTCCGGTGGGTGAGCAAATAGGCCTTGACCGGCTCGCCGCCGAGATTGGCCAGCGGCGTGAGTTGATTGACCGCCTCGCCGGCCAGCTTGGCCGCAAAAAGGGTGAGTAGCCGCGGTTTGAAGGCGTCGGGCGGAAAGGCGAAGTTCCAAGCGATGGTGTTGGAAAGATGCCAAGCGCACGAGGGGAGCAACAGCAGGGGGAACATCCACTTGATCGCGTCTAGGTGGTGGAGGACCTCATCGACACCAAGCTGACCGACGAGATAGCCCAGCAGCAGGAAGCCAAAGGCGACCATGGAAATTTGCAGTGCTCTCACGCGGCTTCCTCTCGGTTGACGGCCGGTGCCGGAAGCGAGGCGATCTGCCGCTTGGCGGTGCGCTGATTGCCCGTCAGCCGGTAGTGGGTGGTCAAAACGCCCAGCGTCGCCACGTGCAGCAGGACGACGAGGAGCCAATAAACGACCGGCAACAGATTGGCAACCAAGCCGATGGCAATGAATAACGAGAGGAAGTCCCGCTTGGTAATAAAGCCGGCGCGCTCTAGGAACCGATAGCTCCAGTCTTTTTCGCCATCGGGAACCTTGTTGCCCAAGTCGCCGAGGTAGTACTGTAGGCTGCCGGTGCCGGTTTTCAGGGCGTAGCTGTAGAGCAGGACTAGGGTCAGGACCATCGAGGCGATGGCAGAGATACCGGCGTAAATGGGCAGGTAGTTGTCGGGATAGAGGTGCCACATACCGGCCATCAGCGCGGCGTAGCCGCAAAGATAGGCGAGGTTGTCAGTGACGGTGTCGAACCAAGCGCCGAATTTGGTTTCGGCCAGCTTGACGCGGGCGATCTCGCCGTCGCAGCCATCGAGGATGGAGGCGAGCTGCCAGAGGACACCGGCGCATACAAGCCGCAGGTAGTCGTCGGGCTGGGTCGCCAGATAGGCGGCGAACAGGCCCGGGCATAGGACCATGAAAAAGGTCACCATGTTGGGCGAGATGCCGGTATCGACGATGAGCTTGCTGATGGGCACTGAGATGCGCACGTTGAGCAGGCGCGCTACTGTGCCGCTGGTGGCCTTGCTCACTTGGTCGAAGAGCATGTTTTTGGCGGCGCGTGCGCTGCGCTTGTCGGTTACGCGTTGCCACAGGTGCGGCGCGATGTCTTCGCGGCGATGTGGACGCGCTGCGAGCGAACTCCAGAGGTCGCTAGTTAGCGCATTCGGGGGCAACGCGCTTGGCGCGCAGAGGAACGCTCCGCTGCTGCTGCCGTTGCTGGTCTGCGCGACGAGGTCGTCTCGTTGCAGGCCCGCGTCGATGAGGGATTGCAGCGAGGAGTGGTGATGGACGCAATCGCCCCTGAGCAGCAGCAAGGGGGCGTTGGGCAGGCGAGCGGCCTCCGGGGTGGTTTGCTCTACTTGGATGTCGAGGTCGGAGACTAGGGATTTGCCGCTGGGGGCGTGGCTAGGGGGGAGCACGACCAAGACGCGCTTGATGCCCACGTGGGCCATGGTGCGGATCCCGCGCTGGAGGAGAGTGCGGCCAGCAACCTGCACATCGGTTGCAGCGCCAGCGGGAAAAACCAAAATTCCTTGCTCAATTGCGCACTTTGGCATGCGTTTGCCGTTCAATTTGGGGATTTAGCTAAAGAGGCGCTTTATGAAGAAACACCTAGTATAAGGAATTTTACACCCTTTGTCACAGTTTGTCGTACCTTAAATTCATCTGGCCAATTGTTTTACCTATTGTGAAAAGTGAAGAGGCCCGCGCCAAGGTGTTGGCATGATAGGTTTACGAGTAGGTATTTCTAACGCGGCGATAAATATCACATGGCTACTTCTGTTCTGCTGGGCGACGACTAGCGATGCCCAGCGGCAAAGTTGGCAAATCGGCGGTGCGGGCTTAGCCTGGAGCGAGGGTGATTCTGCTGTGGTGCTCATCGATTTCGACTCGGCACCTGGCGCGATCCAACCCGTCTATATCGACCCTGACCAGAGTTTGTTCTCGCTCTTTACTGGCTGGGAACCGCTCAAAGAGCCGCGTGAGTTGACCTATGTCGAAGGCGAGACGCCGCGGGCTTGGAAGGGTTCGCAGGGCAACGTGACGACGGCCCACAATGGCACCTATATGGTCGATGGCGACAGCATGTCTTTCAATCCGCCGGTGTCGTCCAATCCAGAATCGGTCTGGTACACCATCGATCTGGCCGTACCGGTGCCGGCGCATCGCTTTGGTTTTTTTACTCCGCCGCGAGGCTTTCGCTCCGATGGTATCCCCTTTGCTGTGGACGCCGTGCCAGCCTACGAGGTGTCTATCGCGGCGGAAGGCGATCCGAGTTGGCTCGAAGGGTCCCAAC
The DNA here is from genome assembly GCA_965116675.1 of Candidatus Latescibacterota bacterium. Classification (GTDB taxonomy): domain Bacteria; phylum Latescibacterota; class UBA2968; order UBA8231; family UBA8231. The sequence continues at coordinate 1,561,800 of OZ220721.1, read as the reverse complement.
CCTATAAACGCATTGGTCCATTAATTGCCAATGTAGCCGAAAATTTTGTCGCCCGAGTGCAGATCGAATTTCCCAGACAATACGTGCGCTTCGTGCGCTACAAGCGGAAGACCTCGCTGTTGGATTCGGGGAGGGGAGGCAACACCAGCGTGAGGTCGGGGACCGCTTTCAAGGGGTCCATCGGCGACTTTGAACTCTTTGGCGAGGGGGTGGCGCGCAAGGCGGTTTATCGCTCGCGGATCTTCGAATTGGAAGAGCCGGTCAACTTCGGTCGCTTGTTTTGGGCAGCGACGCCCCTGCGTGCCGTAAATGGCGAACTGATGGAGGCTCCCGACGCCGAGGTGGGGGTGGAGGTGGAGATGCGCACGGGGCGCGACGGGGATCCGAATATCTACCACGAGTACACGGACCGCGGCGGCGAGGAAGTGGTGCCGCGCGAGCGCTACGATTTGGTGCTGCAGCCGCGCTGGCGCGCCGGCCTCCTGCGCGATCCCCGGCCGGGAATGCGCGCTTCTATTCAGTACGATAGCGACAATTGGTCTTTTTGGTCGCTGCCCTTTGCCGAGTCAGGGCAGGCGATTGACCTCAAGGGGGGGACTCATTTTCAGTTGCGGATTACGCTTAAAAGCGAGGACTTTGCTGCGTTCGTGCGGCTCGACTCGCTGTGGATTGAGACCGCGCCGCTTTTGGCCCAGCGGGTCTTGGGAGAGGTCGCGCTGTTGGGCGATGTCCAGCCAGCGGGAGGATTGGTCGAGGTGCCGTTGGGGGAAGCAGCGGAGTTCGCCTACGATATTCGCGGCGAATTTGTCGGTGAGGGAGCGGGCTTTGACGCGTTGAGGATTCGCACTGGGACGCGGGCTGCGTTTACCCGGCTGGAGATGGGGGACCCTCCGAGGGTGGTCGAGCCGGTTGCAGTCGTTGAGGGCGACGAGGAACTAGCGGTCGTGTTGCCGGAGCGGATTGAGCCGGGGTCCGCGGAAGGAGCGCGAGTCGTCTTTGTCGCCGATGTGTTCTCGCTGGCTTGGACGTTCTCGGGCGAGGTCTATAATGCCGGCGTCGATGCGCTGCCCCAGCCCGTCGAACCGGGCGACGCCAGCGCCGAACTGGGGACCAATAGTCTGCGAGTCTTGGGGATGACTAGGCAAAGCGATGGGCCGGTGGTGGGATTGAATTTTTCCACTAGGGTGCTGACGCCCAATGGCGACGGGGTCCACGACGAGGTCGAGATCGGCTATGCGCTAGTGGGGTTGCCCGAGGATGTCCCCGTGGTGTTCAAGGTGTATTCGCTCGACGGGAGGCAGGTGGCCAAGCGGTCGTTGGGTGCGCAGCGCTTCGGTGTGCAGCGGGTGCGCTGGGATGGGCGCGATGGGGACGGAGTTTTATTGTCGCCGGGGATCTACTTGGTTGAAGTAGCGCCTGAAGCCGAGCGGACGGGAGCACGCCGGTTGCGCCCGTTAACACTAATCTACTGAGAGCATGGCGATGCACTCGTTTTACGCGCTACTATTGGGAGTCGGCGCAGTATGGGCCGATGAGCTGCGCTTCGACAGTGCCGCGGCGTGGCGGTCGTGGCAAATGCCAGCGGATCTGGTGCAGATTGGGGCCGACGGCAGGCTGCAGCTGCGTAAATTCCGCAAGGAGATCAACGCCGTGGCCAACGCCGGGGATTTTCGCCATGCGACGCAGGAGCGTGGCGAGGTGACCGGCGGGATCTGGGAGGCCAAAAGCAATCCGCAGACGGCAGACTTTATCATCGATGGCGATCTAGCAACCTTCTGGCAGCCCGACCCCGACGATGCGCCTGATCAGTGGTCGGTGCAAATAGATTTGGGGCGTCCGGTGCTGGCGCGCCAGATTCGCTTGGTCTTTCCCGACCGCGAGGGGGCGCGGCCCTTGCGGCAATTTAGCGTCTTCATCGCCTCGGGAGCACGGATCCAAGCGCTCAACGATGTGTTCAAGTTTGAAGCGGTCTATCGCACTTCTAGGCCCAATACCGAGACCGAGTTGGTGATTCCCTTGGAGTATCTGGGCACGGATAGCACCTATGTATTGGACGCGTCCTTGGACATTGATCGCGAGCGCGAGCGCCGTTATCAGGTGATCCAGTACATCATCGTCGAAGCCGACGAGCAGCATCCAGACGCGGCGCTAGCCGAGATCGAGGTGCTGGCCGTAGGGGATAACGTGAGCTTGGGCACGGCCGAGCGCGGTGGCAGCTTTCTCGAAGGGGGCCGCACTACGGGCGCGGCCCTGATGTTCGACGGCGATATGGACAGCTTCGCCCTGTTGACTAGCGCCGAAGGCGGCTGGCGCGATGCGGGGGTGTGGTGGCGGGTGGATTTGGGGGCGGTGTTTTTCCTCGATGAAATTTTCATCTATTTCAGCCAGCTAGGCGAGGGGCTACGCAGCCAGGTCCAGGGCGGCAACCCTTCGGCGGCGGGCGGGCTTTTCTTGGTTTCCGACGGTCGCCCGGCTGCGGGATCGGGGTTGCCAGTGCCCGAGCGGGTCGATTACGAGGTGCTCGTCGAAGATCGCTGTCGGCCCCGGTGTTTGGGACGGCTTTTCCACCAGCGCTACTTGTTCGCACCGCGCAAAGTCCGCTATCTGCTCTGGCACGAGATAGACGGTACGGCCTCGGGCTTTGGTTGGGGCTTGGAGACCATGCTCTTTTCTGCGGGATACCCAGCGCGCGTAGAGATGCGCTCGGACTTTGTCAATTTAGCGGCAGCAGCCGGGGACGGGCGGCCCAAGGTGATTGAGCGGCTGACGTGGGACGCCGACCTGCCGCCGCAGACTCGGATCCAACTGCGCTCGCGCTCGGGCAATGCACTACAGGAGGTGTACACTTTTTCCGACCGCAAAGGCGATATTGTCACCGAGGAGAAGTGGAACAGCTTGCCCAAGGTGTTAAAAGGCTCCATTGATACGACCTTGGTCGTCGGCGAAGATTGGGACGCTTGGAGCAATGTGTACCAGGCTTCGGGCGAGACCTTCCAATCGGCGAGCCCGCGTCGCTTCGTGCAATTGGAGATGATCCTCTCGACCGAAGACCTGCACGTGGCTCCCTCCGTAGATGCGCTGGCGATTGAATTTGTCGATGCTTTGGTACAAGAAGCGCGGGGACAAATCTGGCCGCGTGAGGCCCGACTCAACGAGGATACGCGCTTTACCTATGCGCTGTGGCCAAGCACTGATGGGCAGGATAGCGGCTTTGATCGCTTGCGCTTTCACATTCCCGGCGCGGCTACGGGCGATGTGGTTCTGCGGATTGGCGGAGAAGAGGTTGCGCCCGAGGCGGTGAGTTTGCACGGAGATTCACTGTTGGTCTCGTTGCCGCGCATAGTGGTTGCCGATTCGGTGGAGGTGGATTTTACGGCGCGGATTTGGGACAACGCGGCGCTGTTCGCGCTCGACCTAGGCATGGGCGAGCGTCCCGGGATCTGGCAGTCGGTAGTGCCGAGCGAGCGGCGGGCCAATATCGTGTTGTTGCCCGATCTGCCGGTCCAATCTGCGCTCGTCGGCAATGTGGCGATTGAGCCTGTGGCGTTTACGCCCAACGGCGATGGGGTCAACGACGCAGTGGAAATCAGCTTTACGGTCTTCAAGGCAACGGGCATAAAGCCGCAGGTGCAGATTTTCGACGTCGCCGGTCGGTTGGTGGCGCGGCTGGTTGGTAGCGAGGGTGTTGGACGTTGGCACTTTCGCTGGTCGGGGCGCGTTGCGGACGGCGCATTGGCGTTGCCGGGGATGTACCTCTGCCGGATTGACCCGGGGACAGCGAGCGGTAGCGCGGCAGTTTTGCGGCCTCTTGCCGTGGCCTATTAGTAGGGGCGACCGGCCGGTCGCCCCTACACCGACCGATTGGGTGCCGATGCGCAACATCGGTTATTAACATTTCTAAACAAGCAAAGGTAGATAGCATGGCAGTTAAGACCTGTTTGATGATCGGTGTCAGCGGCATGGCCGGGAGCTGGATCGGACGGATGACCGAGCGTCTCGGCGACCGGATCCAAATCGTCGGGCTAGTGGATGTCAACGAGGAAGTGCTGGCAGCCCAAGGGGCTAAGCTCGGCTTGGGTGCCGATCAGCTCTTTGCCGATTACAAAGAGGCTTGCGCCAAGGTGCAGGCCGATTTCTGCGGCATTGCCACTCCGCCGCAATTTCACAGCCCGCAGGCCATCGCCGCGCTGGAAGCGGGGATGCCGGTTATTTGCGAGAAGCCGATTGCCGATACCTTAGCAGCGGCCAAGGCCATGGCCGCCAAGGCTGAAGAGACGGGGTTGCCGTGTGCGATTATCCAGAATTATCGCTATGCGCCCAACAAGCAGGAGGTAGTGCGGATTCGCGAGGAGGGGCGACTGGGGCGGCTACAGCACATCTTTGGCCGCTACGCCTGTGACTATCGCGAATACATGTCGTGGGGCAAGGAGTGGCGGCACGATATGGATTTCAGCCTGCTGTTTGAAGGCTCGGTGCATCACTTCGATATGATGCGCTTTTTAGCCGGGGGGGATTGCGCGATGTTGCAAGGGTTTGGGTGGAACCCGGCGTGGTCGAGTTTTAAGCACTATTCGAGCGGGTTTTATCTGATGAGGATGGACAATGGAGTACACACGGCGTACGAGGGAAACAGTTCGGCGGCGGGGATTACGAGTTGTTGGCACCGCGAGTACTATCGTCTAGAGTTCGAGGAAGGAACGGTGGAAATAGGGGCGGGAGACGAGGTGCGAATTTATCAGGTGGGGCACGAGGTGGAGGTGTATGCGGCGCCGACGATGGAGTGGTCAGGACACGATTATTTGTTCAAGGAGTTTGTGGATTGGCTGGAGGGAGGCAAGGCGTCGGCGACGAGGATTGAAGATAATTTGCAGAGTTTCGCGTTGGTGATTGCGGCGATGGAGGCGACGGAGGATGGACAGCCCAAGCGAATTGCGGATTATGTGTAAGATGATGCAATAAGGAAGGGCTGGGGGCGTAGGGGCGACCGGCCGGTCGCCCCTACGGGAACACTGATCCTAGCCGTCGTTGCCGCCGCGCAACAGGAACACGCCCATCGCGCCCATAAGCAGCGGCAGCGTGGCGTCGATGAGGATCCACACGAGGGAGGCTGTATCCGCTCCTACGGCCGTGAATTCAGGACTGTACAGGATAAACCAGTTCCAGAAGAACATGATGCCTACGGATAGGAAGCCGTAGAACTGGACGTTGGCGGCAACAAACTCGCGCGTCACCGAGCCGCTGTCCCCTGCGCTGTCAGCGGCTTTCTTGCGGAGGTAGCCGAATATCAGGCCCAACGCGATGGCCAGCGCCATCAGCCCATCCAAGATCTCCCAAAACGGGCTGTACGGCTGCCCTTCGCTGGAGACGTGGTAGAGCGGTTCGACTACGGTGTGGATTGCGACCGCAACCGCCATTAAGACGAGAAACAGGCCACAGATTCGCTTGAGCGTATCCATAATTCCCTCCCATGTGATGTGGTTGAATTTCCCCTCAAGTTAAGACTTATGCCTACGGCAATTCAATAGGAAAAGAGCGCGTCCGCACATCGACTTCGAGACGGGTTGCTCCTCCGCCTTGGAGGACGCCGCGCGTCGGCGATACGTCGCGGTAATCGCGCCCTACTGCGATGTGTACTTTCCCTCCCTCGCCGGCAAAGCTCTGGTTGGTGGGGTCGAAGCCGACCCAGCCCAGCTCTGGCAGCCGGCATTCGACCCAAGCGTGCGTGGCGTTGCTTGGTGCCTGCTCGCCGGATTGATCGGTTGGGTTTAGGTAACCCGAGACATAGCGGGTGGGGATGCCCCAAGAGCGCGCAATGGCGATCATGAGGTGGGCGTAGTCTTGGCAGACGCCCCGACCGGTTTCGAGGATGTGCTCGACGGGGGATTCCACCGTGGTACTTCCTGGGATGTATTGCAGGCAGTCGTGGAGTGTGTGCGACAGTTGCATCAGACTTTCGAGCGGGTCGTCCATAGGCGCGATGCCATGCCGAGCGACGAACTCAGTGAGTGTGGACGAGGGGCGCACCAGCGCGCTCGGGTGCGTGAAGTCCCAATCGGCGCACGATTCTCTACGGGAACGGATTTCTTCCCAAGCACCGGTGTGCAAGTGCGCTGGAAGCGGTGGAGCGTATGCAACTTCGACTGTAGAGTGGGTTGTGATTTCCAAGGTTTGGTGCATCTGGTGGAGGTCGAGGAGGTGCCGCGTGTTGCCGAAACAGTCCGTCTCGCGGTTTAGGTTGGCCGGAGGTTGCGTCTCAATCTCAAAGCCGAGGAGTCGCTGTCCTCGATCCTGGCGCGGCTCTAGACACAGGAGCATCACGCACTGCTGTACTGGGGCCGTGTAGGAGTAGTGAGAGAGGTGTTCGATTTCGTAACGGACGGCTCCGGTCATGGCATTTGCACTGGAGAGTCCTCGATGGCGTAGTCGATATACGCAGTAGTCACGAGTGAGTGGAGCTTGCGGCAGTCGTCGCCCACCTGCGCGAGGACTGCTTCTCGGTCTTCCCGATCCGGCCACTCGTAGCGGATTAGGGTGCCAAGTCGGCCGGCGAGCCGCTCGGCTGCTTCTCCCGCGTGCGAGCCAGGGCTCACGCCGATGGCCGCTAGCTCGGTCGCCAGCGCGTCGAGCACGCGGCACAGCGAGCCGGGCAGCAGGGGATCGGTAACGAGCAGGTCTATCACCCGGTCGGGCTGGATTTCGACGCTGTAGTTGCGCTTGTAGGCGTCGAGTGCCTTGCATGAACGCAACAGGCTCGTCCAGTCCGCATCTGAGGTCTCGCCCTGCGCACGCCTAGCGGTGCATTGCGCGAGGAGCAAGGAGACTCTAAGCTGGGCGCGTTCGATGAACCGGCCGAGCCGCATGAAGTTCCAGCCCTCGTCGCGGTACATGGTCGATTCGGCCACTCCGGCGAAGGTGTCGATTTCTCGCGAGGTCTCCGCGTAAAAGCTCTCTGGGGAGACCTTCCAGATGTCCTCGATGTCGAGGTCGCGGATGCGCAGCCAAGCCAAGTTCAGGCAGGTCCACATCTCGGCGCTGATGCAGTGGCGCACTTGGCGGGCGTTCTCGCGGCCAAGGACAAAGCAGTTCCGCACTGAATCGGGGTTGTCGCGCTCGAACGTGAGATCGCCCGCTAGGGTGTAGGAATCGGCCAAGGTGTAGTCGTCGCTGTCGTCGAACGTGAGATTACCCCAAGGCGGCTGCCGCCCTAGGGTAGTGTAGATCCGGCTCCAGCCAAAATGGATCTCAGCAATTGGCCGGTCCACCAGTGCTTCTACCTGCAAGCGCAGCAGGCGGCACAGATATTCCGCCCGCGCAAGGTAGCGGCCCATCCAGTACAGCCCTTGAGCACTGCGCGAGAGCATTCAGTCCTCCAGTACCCAGAGGTCTTTGCCGCCTCCACCTTGGCTGGAATTGACCACGAGGCTGCCCCGGCGCAATGCCACGCGGCAGAAGGCTCCGGGCACGATGCGGGTTTCGCGGCCGTGGAGGACAAAAGGACGCAGATCTACGTGACGCGGCTCGGCGCGGCCCTCGATAAAGCAGGGCGCGCTTGACAGATCGAGCACTGGCTGGGAGATAAAATCGGTTGGGTCGGCGCGAATTTCCTCGGCGTAGGCTGCGCGCTCGGCGGGCGTTGCGTGCGGGCCGATGAGCATGCCGTAGCCGCCGGATTCGCCCACGCGCTTCACCACTAGGTTTTCGAGGTTGTCGAGGGTGTACTCCAGGTCCTCTGGCCGTCGGCACAGGTGGGTTTCTACATTGGCGAGGATTGGTTCCTCGCCTAGGTAGTAGCGGATCATGTCGGGGACGTAGGCATAGACGCTTTTGTCGTCGGCCACGCCCGTCCCCGGTGCGTTTGCCAAAGCCACGTTTCCGAGTTTAAAGGCGTGCAGCAGCCCAGGCACGCCGAGCAGGGAGTCGGAGCGGAAGACGAGGGGATCGAGGAAGTCGTCGTCCACTCGGCGATAGATCACATCGACGCGCCGCAGCCCCTTGGTGGTGCGCATGTACACGAAGCCATCGTTGACTAGCAGGTCGCGGCCTTCCACCAGCGACGCGCCAATCTCATACGCGAGGAACATGTGTTCGTAAAAGGCCGAGTTATAGACTCCGGGCGTGAGCAGGACGATGCAGGGGTCGGTGCGTCCTTCGGGGGCGAGGTCGCGCAAGGTCTGGAGCAGCACCTGCCCGTAGTGCTCTACCTCGCGCACGCGGCAGCTTCGGTAGAGTCGGCGCAAGCTGGTCTTCACCACCTTGCGGTTGGCGATCATATAGGACACGCCCGATGGCACTCGTAGGTTGTCCTCAAGCACCACGAAGCCGTCGTCGAGCGTGCGCACTAGGTCGGTGCCGCAGACGGCGACCCACGTGCCGTAGGGGACGGAGACGCCGCGCATCTCAATGCGGTACTGGGGACAGCCGCGCACCGCGTCGGCCGGGATCACGCCATCAGCGATGATGCGGGCTTCGCCGTACACGTCCTCTAAGAAGCGGTTCAGGGCACCGATGCGCTGGGTTAGGCCGCTTTCGAGATGCCGCCACTCGGCAGCCGAGAGGAGCCGGGGCACGCAGTCGATGGGAATGATGCGCTCGTCGGCCTCGTCGTCGCCATAGACGGTGAAGGTGATGCCTTCGGTGGAGAAGGAGTGCGTTACGCGCTCTTGGATTGCGCCGATTTCCTCGTCGGAAAGCCGGCACAGGGTGTCGTATAACTCACGGCAGTGCTCGCGGGGCGTGCCGTCGGGCAGAAACATCTCATCGTAGATTGCGGCATTGAGATCGTAGGCGTCGAAGTGCATGGGACGACTCTCCGATCGAGGGCCTTGCGGGCCTGGGGAGGGTTGCGAGGGCACAGCCGAGGGAGGGAAAGGGTTCCGGCGACTCCACACTTAAGTGAAATATATACTATTTGCTTTTGGAGAAACAGAACCTATTTGACGAGGAGCATCTTGCGCCTATGGACGACTGGACCGGCCTGTAACTGGTACACATACACGCCTACGGCATCCGCTCCGAGTCGCCTCACTCCGCCGTCATCACTGGCGACTCGGCAGCGCGGGCGTGGAGGTCGGCGAATTCGGCGCTGTCGTCGTCGTCGAGTAGCTCGGTGCTCGATCCCCATTCGTCAACGGGGTGATTGCCGCCTTGGAAGAAAGTCCACTTCTGCCCGGAGTTGGCAAAGTAGATGTTGATGCCGCCGGCGCGGGCTACCTTGACCAGCCGTTTGGGCAGGCTGTGGTCGGCTTGATCTACGCGGTACTTTGCCAGCGCGTCTTCGTCGATCTCAATGCCCAAACCCGGCGCTTCGGGCACCCGAGCGTGGCCGCCGAGGACCTCGATCCGCTGCTTGAGCAGGCTGTGCTCGTACAGCTCGTGGCAGGTGATGGTCGGCCATTGGGCTTGGACTAGCACTGCGCTCAGGTGCAGCGAGAGTGCGGTGGTTGGCCCGGCACCGACCATTTGCAGGAAGAAGGGCATGCGCAGCGCCTCGCATGTGTGGCCTTGGCTGGTGATCCCGTTGACGCCGCCGCCCAAGATCCAGCCGTCGCAGACGCCGCCTAGCTCCATGGCCTCGCGGGGGTGGATTACGCCGTAGTGATGGGCGATGGCGGTGCTGATCTGGGTGCGCAGGAAGCGGTTGCCAGAGGCGTCGTGGCGCGGAATTGGGTCTTCGAAAATTTTGATTTTGGGGAAAGTCTGCTCCAACTCGCGCAGCAAGGGGATGGCGTTGGAGGCATTGTTCAAAAAGGCGTTCCAGTCGGCGTCGATGCGGAAGTGATCGGGAGTAACGGCGCTGATTTGGCGGATAGTCTCGCGGACGTCGAACCACGGCCGGGTCTTGATCTTTATGCTGGTGTAGCCGAGCTCGACGGCGGTTTGCGCTTCGATGGCGTAGCGTTCCGGCGACATATCGTGGTCCCAAAACGAGATGGCGCACCAGTCGCGGCACTTGGTGCCCAATAGTTTGTAGAGCGGCACGCCAGCTAGTTTGCCCGCGGCGTCGAAGAGGGCCATCTGCAGGCCGGCACCCAAGGAGTCGTCCCACATGACGGCAAAGGGCGATTGGCCGAGGACGCGCTCGTGGGCTTGGACGCGGCCCCAGGTATAGTTCTGAATGGTTTCGCCCCAGCCGACGACACCGGCGTCGGTTTCGACGCGGGTGATCTCAAGCTCGGACCAAGTGTGGATGCCGGCGCGTTCCATGTCGCGGCGGACGCGCTCGACAAACGGCACTTGCAGGGTGAAGCGTTCGACGTGGGTGATAGTGGCAGTCATGGGCGGGCCTTCCTTGATGTTGGGTAATATGGCGCAGATAGTGTCGAATGGGGTAGCGGCGGTGTCAAGGCCGCTTGACGGGTCAAGCGCGCCTCCCTTAATTCCCGGCCTCACATAGCCAAAGGAATGCCCTATGTCTGCTACTAGTTGGCGGGATCACCCCTGGGCGGGTGTGTTCCCCGCGACCCTATGTCCCTTCCACGCCGACGAGTCGATTGACGAAGAAGGGCTGCGGGATTATATCGCCGAATTAGCCGCGGTCGATGGCGTCGATGGCTTGACCTGCAATGGCCACACCGGCGAGATCATGTCGCTGCGCCCAGCCGAGCGCAATCGGGTGACGCAGATCGTGGCCGAGACGGTTAAGGCTTCCGGGCGTGTGGTGAAGACGATCTCCGGCGTGTCGGTCGAAGGTAGCTTGGAGGGCATTGACCACGCGCTGGCCGCCAAGGAAGTCGGAGCCGATGCGATCTTGTTGATGCCGCCGCACCACTGGTTGCGCTTTGGCCGGTCGAGCCAGACCGCGGTGGGCTTTTTTGAGGATGTGGCCTCGGCCGGGATCGACATTGTGGTGCATCAGTATCCGGCGTGGACCAAGGCCGGCTATACGCTCGACGAGATGAAGGCGCTAGTGCAGATTCCCCGAGTCAAGTGCATCAAGATGGGCACCCGCGATATGAGCCGCTGGCTTTACGACTACCAAGAGTTAAAAAAGGTCAACGCGGACGTGCCGATTATCACCTGCCACGACGAGTTTTTGCTACCCAGCTTGTTGGAGGCGGCCGATGGGGCACTGGTCGGCTTTGCCGGTTTTGTGCCCGAGCTGATCGTCGAACTGGTTCAGCGGGCGTTAGACGGGGACTTGGCTGGGGCCAAGGAGGTGCAGAAAAAGGTCGAGCCGCTCAACCGCATCGTCTATGCTTTTGGCGAGCCGTCGTCGAGCGCGCATCAGCGCATGAAGTGCGCCCGCTGGCTGCTGGGCAAGTTCCCCTCGCCGAAGATGCGGCGGCCCCTGCGGGACTTGGCACCAGCGGAGATCGCGGGCATTCGGCAGGGGTTGGAGGCGCTCGGTTACGAGTGCGTTCGCAAGTAGAAGGGAAGGTCTGTCATGGAAATCCCCAAGTTAGATAATCCAGTACAAGTCGCCCTGATCGGCACGGGCAATCGCGCCAGCACCATTTATCAGCCCTTGCTGCCGGCGCTTAAAGATTGGGTCGAGGTGGTGGCTTGCGTCGATCCGGTCCAGGAGCATTGCGACCGGGCGGCTGCCGCGCTCGGCGCGCGGGCTTATTGCGATGTGCGCGAGTTGGTGAAGGACGGGATCGCTGAGGCGGCATTGGTCGTCACGCCGATGCCGTCGCACTACGCCTATTCGGTCTATCTGTCGAGCCACGGCATCCACAATATGTGCGAGACCTCTTGGTGCAGCTTGATAGCCCAGGCGCGGGAGATGATCCGGGTGGCGCGGGAGCAGGGGGTGGTGGTGCGAGTGGCGGAAAACTTCTTCCGCTTTGCCTGCGACCGCTTCGCCCTGACGGTGAAGGACAGCGGATTTATCGGCCGCATTGGCCGCATCTTCAGCTACGCCGACCACACCGGGTATCACAACAACTCGCGCTGGATACGCTTTTTTGGGCATCCCGTGTGGGCGCAGGCCATCGGGCATTCGATAGAGACGCCGTCCTTCCGCTCCATGCCGCACCGCTTTCACTCCGGCGAGCACTTCACGGCGCATTACTTCGGCTTTGCCGATGGCGAGATGGTCGCCGATCAGCTTGCCAATGGCAAAGGCTGGTTGGGGCGGCATCCGCGGCCTGGGTACACCGAATGGCAGGGCGAGCGCGGGACGCTGCTCTACAGGGCGCAGGATCCGGGGGTGGGAGCGAGCAAGGGGGGCTTTACGATCGCCAAGATGCAGCTTAGGCGCTGTTCAGACGCTGGAATTGACCCTGAGCACGGGGTGGAGACGATTCGCTCGATTGCCGACGAGATCATCGACGTCATCGACGAGGACGACGGCTGTAGCTGGACCCGGAGCTATGCCGACACCAGCATGGGCCGGATCGAATACGAAAATCCCTTCCGCACCAATGAGTATTCGAATCTGCGCAAGGACTACGGTGCATCGGCGATGAGCCATATTGCCGACTTTGCGCTCGCCGTGCGGGGGGTGCAGCAGAGCGAATTCGACGACGAAGACGCGTTGATGTCTCTGGCGATGAATATGGCCTGCGATTTGTCGGCGCAGAACGAGGGGCAGCGGATAGCTCTGCCATTGGCCGATGAGGCGGCCGCGGACGCTCCGCAGCACCAGAGCCTTGCCAAACAATACGGCATCGATCCAATGGACGTAGAGGGCATGATGTCGGTCAACTACGCCCAGCCCTGACGTGAGACGGGGCACGCTTTATCCGCCCGAGTCGCGGATCTTGCGCGACGCACAGACGGGTGCCGAAATCCGCCAAGTTACCGCGCATGAGTCCATTCACCACCATCCTTTCTACTATATCCCCGCGTACGACGATGCGATGCGGCATCTGGTGTTTGTCTCGCACCGCACGGGTCGTGCGGAACTGTTTCTGGAATTGCGCGATTCTGGGCAGTTGCTGCAGCTAACCGAGCACGAGGGGCTGGCTGAGTTTTCGATCGCGCCGTCGCACGATGGGCGCTATGTCTATTTCACCGATGGGCAAGGGGCTTGGCGGGTGGATACTGAGACCTGTGAGGAAGAGCAGTTGGCTTCTTTTGCTACCGAAGCCATGCGCGAAAAAGGCATGGTTGCAGCGGCGATGGGCACGACGGCGCTTAGTTACGACGACCAGTGGTGGGGGGTGCCGGTGAAGATGGGCGATGTGGCGCGCTTGGTGGTGATCGATACCTGTAGCGGTGCGAGTGAGGTGATCGTGGAACGGGATTCGATTGGTCATCCAGAATTTCATCCGAATGACAGTTCGCTGTTGCGCTACGCCGGGCCGTATTACGAGCGGATGTGGGTGGTAAATCGGGATGGAAGCGACCATCGGCTGGCGTACGCGCGCGAAGGGAACGAGTGGATTGTCCACGAGACCTGGCACCCGCGCAAGCGGGAACTGCTGACGACGCGCTGGCCGCACGGGGTTATGGGCGTCGATGTCGATACCGGGGCCGTGCGCCCGGTCTGTTCGTTCAACGCTTGGCATCCGATGGTCAGCCGGGATGGCGCGCGGATGGTGGCGGATACGACGTTTCCCGATAGCGGGTTGCAGGTGTTTGATCCCAACGACGGGGTCGGTGCGCCGCAACTGCTCTGCCTGTCGCAGTCTAGCAACGAGGGCAAACACTGGAATACTGACCACTGTCCGTACGACGACGGCCCGGTCGAGGTCTATGCGCCGCAGCATACGCATCCGCATCCGAATTTTTCGCCGGATGGACGCTACGTGGTCTTTGCGTCGGATAGGAGTGGATGGGCGCAGGTGTACGAGTGCCGAGTTGAGATTTAACCACTAAATAGAGGAAGAATCATGCTACCTATCGTCGATACGCATCAACACATGTGGGATTTGGCGCAGTTTGCGCTGCCGTGGCTGGAGGGCGAGGGAATGGACCCGCTGCGGAAAAATTACTTGATGAGCGATTACTTGGCGGCGGGTGCTGGGGCTGGTATTGCCCGCACCGTCTATATGGAAGTCGATGTCGCCGCTGCACAGCACATTGCGGAAGCGGAGTTTGTCGCTGGCCTGTGCAAGGCCAACGACAATCCAATGGCCGGGGCGGTAATCGGGGGCAGCCCAGGGGAGGAGGGTTTCCGTGCTTATATCGACCGCTTTAAGGACGAGGACGCTATCAAAGGCGTGCGGCAGGTGTTGCACGTGCCCGACGCCGAGCCGGGCCACTGTCTGAAGGAGGGTTTCGTTCGGGACGTGCAGTACCTGGGCGAGATCGGCATGAGCTTCGATCTGTGTCTGCGGCCGAGCGAGTTGGGGGATGCGGTCGGCTTGGTGGATCAGTGCCAGGATACGCTTTTCATCGTTGACCACTGTGGCAATGCCGACCCGCAGATCGTCAACGGCGCGGCTGAGCACGATCCAGCTAACCCGTTCAGCCATACCAAAGAGCAGTGGCAGGGCGACATAGCCGCATTGGGTGCACGGAAACACGTGGTGTGCAAAATATCCGGGATTATCGCTCGGGCACCCGCAGGGTGGAATGCCGACACATTGGCACCGACGGTCAATCATTGCTTGGACAGCTTTGGGTCGGATCGGGTGGTGTTTGGCGGCGATTGGCCAGTGTGCAACTTCGGGGCGAGTTTGGGGGCGTGGGTGGCTGCGCTGCGGGAGATCGTCTCCGGGCTGCCGGAGGAAGAGCAGGCCAAATTGCTCGCTGGCAATGCCGAGCAGCTCTACGGACTGGAGTGAGTATGGACCCTTTTGAGAAAGTAGCGATTGGCAATACGGGCGTGGAGGTGACGCGGCTGGGGTTGGGCGGCGCGCCGTTAGGCGGGATGATTCTAGCCGACGGGATTTTTGTGGGCAGCGGCTACGACGAGGCATTGGCCATCATCCGCCGGGCCTATGAGATGGGCGTGCGCTATTTCGATACCGCGCCGATGTACGGCGACGGGCGTAGCGAGGTGCGCTACGGACGAGTACTCGGCGAGTTCCCGCGCGAGTCGTTCGCCATCTCTACCAAGGGATCGCGGGTGTTGCGGCCTGAAAACCCGGACGACTTGGAGCCTTACAGCGAGGACGGGATTCCGCACTACACCTACGATTTTGACTTCAGCGTTGCGGGTCTGCGGGCCTCGCTCGATTCGAGCTTGGAACGGCTGGGATTGGCGGCAGTGGATATTTTCTTTGTCCACGACAGCGATTTCAAAGGGCAGCACACCGACGAGGACTTTATCGAGGCGCTGGAGGCCGCAGTCGAATTGCGGGCGACCGGCACGGTCAAGGCCATTGGCATGGGCATGAACGAGTGGGAGCGCACCGGGCGGATGGTCGAACGCTTTGATTTGGATTACATCCTGTTGGCCGGGCGCTACACGCTGCTGGATCAATCGGCGCTGCCCGAGTTTCTGCCGCTGTGCGTAGAGCATGGGGTGAGGCTGACTATGGGCGGGCCGTACAACAGCGGTATCCTCGCCCGCGATTTGAACCAGCCGGTGTCTTTTGATTATCTGCCCGCGCCCGAGCATCTGGTGCAACAGGCCAAGGCGCTCAAGGCCGTCTGCGACCGGCACGGCGTTGAGCTGCGGGCCGCGGCATTGCAATTTCCCTTTGAGCACGAGGCGGTGATTTCGGCGGTGCCCGGCGCGGCGTCCGTGGCCGAGTTGGAGGACAACGCGCGCGTGATGCAGGCGGAGATACCGTCGGTTCTGTGGGCAGAGTTGAAGGCGGAAGGGCTGTTGCCAGAGGGGGCACCAACTCCGTAAGACGAGGAGGTCATTATGGCCAAACGACTGGTGTATTTCAACGGCGAGTTCGTCCCCGAGCCGGAGGCGCGGATTTCGATTTTTGACTGCGCCCTGATGTATGGGGACATGGTTTTTGAGATGACGCGGAGCTTTGGGCAACAGCCCTACCGGCTGCGCGAGCATCTGGAGCGGCTCTACGGCTCGCTCAAATACGCGCAGATCGACTGCGGGATGGACATCGACGCAATGGAGGAGGCGACCCACGAGACCATTGCCCGCAACCTGCCCGCGATCGGCGCGCTGGACTTCCAGATCATGCACGACGTCACGCGCGGTGCCCTGCCGCTGTACAATACCATCGTCAAAGAGGGCACGGCCCCCATTGTCACCATCAACGTCTTCCCACTGGTGCGGCACACCGGCGGGATGGCGCATCTCTATCAAGAGGGGGCGCACTTCGTCGTCCCACCCCAGCAGTCGGTGCCCTCGCGTTATATCGATCCCAAGGCCAAAAACCGCAGCCGCATCTTCTACAAGATCGCCGAGCTACAGGCCGCGCAGATGGAAGCTGGAGCCCAGGCGCTGCTGACCGACGAGCACGGCTTTATCACCGAGGGAACGGGCAACAACTTCTTCATGGTCCGCGACGGCCAAGTAATAACGCCCAAAGGGCACAATGTCCTGCGCGGCGTATCGCGCGGCGCGTGTATGGAGCTAGCGAGCAAACTCGGCATTCCTTTGTGCGAAGCCGACATCGAGCCGTACGACGTGCGTCAGGCCGACGAGGCGTGGTTTACCAGCACCACGATCTGCATGGTGCCAATCACGCGCTTTAACTTTCAGGCGGTGGGCGACGGCCAAGTGGGGCCGGTGTACCGCCAGTTGCTAACGGCGTGGTCTGAGGAAGTCTGCGTGGACATCGCCGATCAGGCGCGCCAGTACGCCGAGATGATGGAGGAGTGGACCCCCTAGGAAGGCTCTAATTATGACCGATCATCCCACAGACGCCGAGCGCTTCTTCTTCGACAACAACGGCTACTTGGTGCTGGAAGATTTCCTCGCGCCGGATCGGGTCGCGGCGCTCTACGCGGCGCTGGAGCGCACCATTGAGCGTCGGCGCGACTCCCAGTTCAGGCGCGAGCACGAGCCAGCTTTTGCCGATCGGCTCGACGCGGCCAACGTGCGAGTCATGCACCTGCTGGCCGAAGACCCGCTCTTTTTGGAAATGCTCGACTACGAGCCGATGATGGCCTACGTCCACGGTCTGTTTAACGAGATGCCGCACCTGCACTCGACGGACGCCTTCTACGAGGTCGAACCCGCCGACTACCACGGGCAGGGCTGGCACATCGACGGCATTCAGGATGGCTTCCGCAACCTCAAGCCGCACATCCCGCTGTTGCAGTTCAAGGTGGGGTACTACCTGAGCGACATGAGCGCGCCAGACCAAGGCAACTTGACCTTAGTGCCCGGCAGTCACAAGGCGCTGTTGGAGCCAGACACAGGGAATGGTATGCCCGGGGCCGTGCAAATATGTGGCGGGCCGGGGACGGCGGTACTCTTCCACAACGCGATGTGGCATACGGCCGGGCCCTTTACGCGCAGCGGAGGCAAGCGGGTGATGCTGTACTATGGGTACGAACATCCGTGGATGCTGGCCTGTGCCGAGCAGTGGCGCTACGACCAAGCCTTTTTGCAGGGGCTTTCACCAGCGCAGCGGCGCTTTTTCCACGGGTTTGTGTTCGACCCGCCCGAATATCGCTGGGGATGAACTGGAACTCGCCCGATCTACGAGGTCGCCGCCAGTTGGGTCTGACCCTGTTTTTGATCTCGCTGGCTATGCTGTTTGGGGCCAGTATCGCGGCTTTTGCCTACCTGCGGCTGACCAGCCCGGCGCTACAGGGGAGCGAGCGCATGGAATTGCCGCTGGCGCTTGGCGTTTCGACGGCAGTGCTGTTAGGCGCTGGGGTGGCGATGTACAAGGCGACGCAGAACGCTAGGCACGGGCACTTCCCGCTTTTGCGGCGGTGGTTGGCGTGGGCTTGGGTGACGAGCGCGTTGTTTATCGCCGTGCAAGTGCCGGCGCTAGTGCAGCTACTCGACCGCCACCAGGCCCTGGGGGTGAGTGTCTATGGCATTGCATTTGCGCTGGTGGTAGTTCACGCGCTGCACGTGGTAGGCGGCATGGTGCCGTTGTCGATGCTGGCGTGGAAGGCGCGTGGGAATCGGCTCGACAGCGAGCACTTGCTCTCCGTGCGGGCTTGCGCCGCGTACTGGCATTTTCTCGAAGCGGTGTGGATTGCGCTGTTGGCTGCGTTTTTTGTGTGGGGGTGAGGGACGCGAGGGAAAGTTTCGTGCCAGTACCACTATCTTCTCTATAATAAAAGGATTTTACAGGCTGTCTGAACTTTAACAGCTCCAATCACTTAACTCGGGAGGGGTTATTATGCGGAGCATATATGAGGACTTGGCCGGTCTAATACGTCTGTTGGGGACGACTGCTCTGAGTCTCGGCCTCGTCGGTTCGTTCGTCGTCGGGCAGGCCGCGTGGTCCGAGGAGACTGAGACGGAGGACGAGGAGGGGGCCTATACCGAAGATATCTATCTGATGGAAGAAGCCATCGTCGTGGGGTCGCGCCATGCGCCGCGCTCGGAGAAGGAGTCGGCTGCGCCCGTAGATGTGCTGAATGCCGACGAATTGCGCACGCAAGCTGCGGTCGATATGGACGACATGCTGCGCACTTTGGCTCCATCGTACAATATCCAGCGGCACGGCATTGACGACGAAGCAACCTTGGTACGCCCGGCCACGCTGCGGGGCCTGCCGCCGGACAACCTGCTGGTGCTGGTCAACGGCAAGCGCCGCCATCGCTCCGGCGTGATCGCACTGTTGGGTAGTTCGCTCAATACGGGATCGCAAGGGCCGGATTTGAGCGTGATTCCAGCTATTGCCTTGAGGCAAATGGAACTGCTGCGCGACGGGGCGGCAGCCCAGTACGGGTCCGACGCCATCGCCGGGGTGCTGAACCTGCGATTGCGCGAAGCCTCTGAAGGGGTGCTGGTGGAAACGCGAGGGGGCCAGTACTTCGAGGGAGACGGTAGTTTGTACCAAGTCGCTACCAATGCAATGTCGGCCTGCCGCTCACCGAGGATGGTTTTTTCAACGTCAGCGTCGAGTACCGCCAGAGCGATCCAACCATCCGCAGTGGCCAACGCGCCAATGCGGCGACGCTGAGAGAGAGGGGCTATCCCGTCAAGGAGCCGGCGCAGATTTGGGGCAGTCCCGACCTCGACGGCGTGTGGAACACCTTCTTCAACAGTGGAGTTGATCTCGGCAATGGGACTGAAGCCTATAGCTTTGGCGGCTGGGCCAAGCGCCGCGCCGAAGGGGGCTTTTTCTTCCGCGCTCCAGGTACCTCCTCGGCGCGCAGCAGCGTATTTCGCATCGGCGGTCAGCGGGCCGTAGCTGATCTCGACCCGGACGACGACATTGATCTCGCGAACTTGGAAGTGCCCTCTCTGGACTCCAGCTTCGACGAGACCCAAGCTTTTGTCGATGAGTACCAGGGCGATCTCTTTCTGTTCAACGAGCGCTTCCCGGGTGGTTTTACGCCGCGCTTTGGAGCGGATATCCGCGACGTGAGCTTGGTGGCTGGTCTGCGCAGCGCCCGCTCCGGCGGCCTCAGGTGGGATGCCAGCGTCAGCGCCGCCCGCAGCAACATCGAGTTTTTCATCTTCAATACCATCAACGCCTCGCTGGGGCCGGATACGCCGACGTCGTTCCGCCCGCGCGACTACATTCAGACCGAAGTCGCGGCCAACCTCGACTTCTCCTACGCGATGGAGGTGGGTGGTTTGGCGTCGCCGCTCGGCCTCGCTTGGGGCGCGGAATGGCGCCAAGAGACCTTTGAGTCTGTGGCTGGCGATGAAGCCTCCTATGTGGTGGGGCCCTTTGCCGCTCAGGGTTTTAGTAGCGGTTCTAACGGCTATCAGGGGCTGCACCCGAATAACGCCGGCAAGTGGGATCGTCCCAACTATGCCTTGTACTTGGATTTGCAGGCAGACGTAGTACCGCAACTCCAGCTCGGTACGGCCGTGCGCTACGAGGATTTCTACGCCGATTTTGGCAATACCCTCAACGGCAAGCTCTCGGCCCTGTTGCGGGCTAGCGACCGGGTCAACTTGCGCTCGACGGTCAGCACTGGGTTCCGCGCTCCGTCGCCCGGTCAAGCCAATCTCCGCGCCGTGACCACCGGCTTTTCCGGCACCGGCGGTCTGACTGAGCAGGGGCAGGTGCCGCCCACCCATCCCATTGCCGCGGCCTTGGGCGGCGAGGAACTGACCGAGGAAAAGTCCGTGGGATTTTCCGTCGGCACCACCATGGAACTCGCCGACGATTTTGATCTGACCCTCGACTACTTCGATATTGCCATCGAAGATCGCATCGCCCTGACTGGGAATATCAAGATCACCGACCAAATTGCCCAGATCATCCGGGACGATGAATCCCTACAGGGCGTCAGCGTCCTCCAAGAAGTCAAGTTTTTCTCCAATGACTTCGACACCCGCACCCAGGGAATTGACTTGGTGCTGTCGTGGACGCGGACGTGGAACACCCAATCCCTGTCGCACATCGATGTCGCTTATAACTGGACTCGGAACGTCCTCGAGGACTTTTCACAGGTGCGGACCGTTAGCGAATTTCTCGGCAAGCCCTTGGACGAACCGATCAGCTTCAAACTGATGACGCCCCGGCGCGAGGTGGAACTGGCGGACATGAACCCCAAGCACCGCTTGGTGCTCACCGGTAGCCACCAAATGGGCGCTTGGAACGCCATGCTACGGCCCAGTTACTTTAGCGCTTGGAAGGCTTGCCGCTTCCAGGACAACAGTTGCGGTGATCTCGATTCCTTTGACGGGGGCGTCATTGTCGATGCTGAAGTCGGCTACACCTTTGGCGAGCGCTATCAGTTGAGCGTGGGAGCGCAGAATATTTTGGACTCAGTGCCCGAAGCTGCACCCGAGGAGACCGCCGGTCAGGGCAATCTGCGCCCGGAGAGCACACCTTGGGATTACAACGGTGCCTTCTGGTACACGCGCTTATTTGTGGAATTTTAATTGCAAGCCGTCTAAAGAGAGTCTGACCAAGCAGACGATGGAAGATGCGGCCGGGCAGGACAAGCTCGGCCGCATTTCCATGAGAAGCACTTTGCGTTTGGATGCTGCTCTGCTTTCGTTCTGTTAAACGAAGAGGCCGCGCAGGAGCCGTCGTGCGAGAATTAAACAGAGGAGATTACATATGAAAGCCATCCGTTTTCGGGTGCAGAATTTTCGCAATATCGATGACAGTGATTGGATCGAACTAGAGAGAATCACGGCCTTTGTTGGCCGCAACGAGTCAGGGAAGACCTCGCTGCTTAAGGCCCTACACAAATTCAATTCTACCACGCCGGAACCCTATGATGCGCAGCGCGAATTCCCGCGCGACCGCTACACACGCGATTACGTTGCCAACGGATCGAATGGCGAAGACTGGCCCGTTTGCTCGGTCGAGTTTGAGATTCCAGAGATCCTTCGGGTTGAAATTGCCGAACTACTGGAGGAAGACGAGAAATCGCCCGAGAAAGTCACTGCGACCCGCTACTACGATGGCTCCCTCAAGTTTGAGTATGCGTCCACAATAGAGGAGAAACCACTCGCACCGGAACCAGTGCTCAACACGCTTGAGGCGTTCGCGTCGAGCGGCCGTCGGCTTGAGGCACCAGACCCAAGTCAGGAGGAATACACGGCAGAGCAACGCACGGAATTGGCTAATTGGGCGACCGGATGGAAGGACAAGCTGAAGGCTATAGTCAATCTCCGTGTCGGAGAGGGAGCGAATCTACTGACTAAGCTGCGTACAGAGGTGGAGCATTGGAGTAACCCGCAAACCGCCGATATGATAGAAGCACTTCAGCAAGTGGTTGAACCAGTTTTGGACGTTGCCAAGAAAGGCCCGGTCATTGACCAGATTGACGAAAAAATCAAACACAATCTCCCCGTTCTGATCTACTTTGAAAATTACGGCATCCTCGATAGTGCCATCTGGCTGCCGCGATTTATAGAAGACCTGAGTCGCGATCCGAACGATTCTCGTGTGCGTACGATCAATGCGATGTTCAAGTATGTCGGGCTCGATTCCAAGGAAATTACGGCGCTTGGCGAAGATCTGCACCGCGAAGCCCTGCGAATGGGCTACCCACCCGAGTCTGAGCGGATCGCCACTACTCAGCGGCACAAGGACGAGCGCGCCATCAAGCTGAATTCCGCCTCTATCGACATTAGCAGCAAATTTTCCGAATGGTGGTCACAGCGTCGTCACAAGATTCGCTATCAAGCCGACGGCGACTACTTCCGAATCTGGATTGCCGACGACCGCCGTCCAGACGTGGAAATCGAGCTTGAAGCCCGCAGCAAGGGATTCCAGTGGTTCTTCTCGTTCTACCTTGTCTTTCTTGTCGAATCCGAAGGCGGGTATAAGGATACAATTCTCCTCCTCGACGAGCCGGGATTACACCTCCATCCTACCGCTCAGCAGGAGTTAATCGCGTTCTTCGAAAAACTCTCCGAAACGAACCAGCTTGCCTATACAACCCACTCGCCCTTCCTGATCGACGGTGAACATCTGCATCGGATCAGGCCGGTTAAGGAGGACGACTCCGGCCATTCGCGCATCACGGCTGAGACATGGCCGGAGGATCGCGAGACGATTTTCCCGCTTCAGGCCGCCGCCGGATACGCGATGATTGGCGGGCTTTTCCAGCATCGCAAGAACGTATTGGTAGAGGGAATAACCGATTTCTACTACCTGCAAGCGCTGTCGCAGCAGTGCGCGAAATCAGGTCGGCCGTCGTTACCAGACGATATTTATATCATGTTTTGTGGCGGAACAAAGAACGTCGGGTGGATTGCTTCGCTGTTCCTGAGTGAGAAAGTCCGGCCTTTGGTCCTTCTTGATGGCGACGAGGCTGGACGGGCTCGTCGAAACGCGCTGATGAAAGAGCTTTATGCCGATCATAACTCCGGGATTCTTATGCTGGATGACGTACTGAAACGACCTAGGCAAGAGGTCGAAATAGAGGATATCTTAGGCGAGGCACTTATCATGCCCGGACTCGAAGCAGTCTTGGGCAAGGCGTTGCAGTTCGATCAAGGGGACCGCTCGGCCGGGAGCCTGCCGAGTCAGATTAAGGCCGCTGCCAAACGTCAGGCGCTCGACCTACCGGAGGGTTGGAAGGCTTCGGTCGCCTTACGTCTTGTGGCGTCATGGGCAGAAAAAGGAACTACGCTTGCGGACGAAGTTCTCGATACTGCGGCGTTGCTGTTTTCCGCGCTGAACGAGAGGTTTGAAAAGGAAACGTCCTGACCGCACTACTTGACGGGGACTTGACTGAACCTACTTCGCATAGATGAAGAAGCCTACTAAGAGGCCCTATGACTGTTTCGATAAATGAACTCCAAACTTGGGTGGATGCCAAGGAAGACGAGCACCTAGAATTTAAAGAAGCAAAGACCAGATTCGATTTTGAGACTTTGGTGAAGTACTGTGTCGCCCTCGCCAATGAAGGCGGTGGTAGGATGATTCTGGGCGTAACGGATAAACTGCCGCGCACGGTGGTTGGTAGTCAGGCGTACCGCAATCTCGAAAAAATAAAAGCCGATCTAATTGAGCAACTACGGCTACGCGTTGATGTCGAGGAGATTCAGCACCCAAATGGTCGAGTTCTGGTCTTTCAGGTTCCTCCTCGTCCGATTGGTATGCCTATACAGTACAAGGGCGCATATTGGATGCGTGGTGGCGAAGCTCTTATGCCCATGACCCCGGATCAACTCCGACTCATTTTTGCTGAAGCCAGCCCCGATTTCTCGTCTGAGATTTGTACGTCTGCTCGATTGGACGACCTCGATCCAACCGCCGTGGAGGTTCTGCGCCAACTCTGGCAGCGTAAGTCCCCAGACCAAGACATCGCGGCCCGCCCCGTAGAGCAACTTCTGGCAGATGCGGAGTTACTCGTTGATGGTGAGGTGACGTACGCGGCGCTGATCCTGCTGGGCACGCGCAAAGCCCTAGGCAAGCATCTCGCCCAAGCAGAGCTTATCTTCGAATACCGTTCCAATGAAGTGCCAGGACCGGCGGCGGAACGACGTGAGTTCAGACAGGGTTTCCTTTCTGTGCTCGACGAGATCTGGCGACTCGTCAACCAGCGCAATGACCTGCAACACTTTCAGCAGGGACTCTTTATTTGGGACGTGCCCACTTTCAACGAGCGCGTGGTTCGCGAGGCTGTCTTGAACGCAGTGAGTCACCGCGATTATCGCCACGGGGGCTCCATCTTCGTGCGCCAGTATCCTCGACGCATCGAGATCGTCAGCCCTGGTGGATTCCCAGCCGGCATTACCCCTGAGAACGTTCTTCGGCAACAAAATCCGCGCAATCGCCGTATCGCCGAAGTTCTCGGCAAATGCGGCTTAGTCGAACGGGCCGGGCAGGGGTTTGACCGCATCTTTCGCGAGTGTATTCAGCAGAGCAAGCCGTTGCCCGACTTTTCCCATACGGATGCCTACTCCGTATGGCTCACGCTGCACGGTGATATTCAAGACTCAGAGTTCTTGCGTTTTCTGGAGGAGCTAGGTCGGGAACAAGTGGCCGCATTCGGCCTTGACGATTTGCTGGTGGTTGATCTCATCCACCGCGAGGAGCCTGTTTCCGATGACCTTAAACCTAGGGTTAGGCATCTGCTGGAACGGGGGATCATCGAGCGCGTGGGACGCGGGCGGGGCGTGCGGCTGCTGTTGTCTCGGCAGTTCTACCGGCACATTGGTAAGACAGGGGTCTATACGCGCAAGCGT
This sequence comes from Candidatus Latescibacterota bacterium, assembly GCA_965116675.1. Lineage (GTDB taxonomy): Bacteria > Latescibacterota > UBA2968 > UBA8231 > UBA8231. The sequence continues at coordinate 1,537,238 of OZ220721.1, read as the reverse complement.
GGATTGGATCGCGAGACTAACAAGGAGTTACTGCTAAAGCACATTCAAGATAACCGGCGAGAAGGGAGTCAGTTGCGGGAACTGAGGCAGGTTCTACCGGCACTTTCACGTGATCAAGTGCAGAGTTTGCTTCGGGGTTTGAAGGGCGAAGGACGCATCTATAAAGTTGGAGCCACTAGGGCCGCTCGCTGGTATCCAGGGAGACCGGCATCTGGAATTGCGTCAAGAGACAAAAAATAAGTCAAAAAACGCAATTAATTACGCAATTAGACGCAATTTATTTTATAAGTATTTGTTTATTATGCCTTTAAATATTTGTGTTAAATAGTATTAATGGTACACAGTGTACACAATTGTACACAAATGGTACACTAGGTTTTTTAAAATCATTTTTCTTGAAAAAGTATCGCAACGACGATGCAACAGTTATTGGGAATCAAACAAGCAATTAGGCATACCTAGTAGGCCACGGCCACGATCCGTCTCACACTGCGATCTCCAGCGTCGCCAGCAACGTGTAGCTCGGCTATGTAGAGGCCGGGCGGTACGCGCTGGCCGTATTGGTCGCGGCCGTCCCAGTGCCATGTGATGTGGCCAGCTTGGCCGTCCCGCTCTTGGGCAAAAAGTGGCCGACCGGACAAATCGTAGAGCCGCAGGTGTAAGGGGCGAGCGGAGAGCACGTTGATGAGGTCGAAGGAAACTAGGAGTTGGTCGTTTATTCCGTCGCCGTTGGGCGTAATGAGTGCGGGGCTGAACGAGAGGTCGGCAAAGAGCTGATTGGCTACGGGTAGGCGCACGACGTTGGAACTGCTCTCGACTTGGGGGGCAGCGTCGCCTGGGTCCACGAGTTGCCGCACCTGCGCTTTTTGGCTGTCTTCGAGAAAGGCATCGAAGCGAGTTGCTTGCACATAGACCGGCGCAGTGAAGCGCAGTTCTACGAGTTGGCGGCTACGGATGCGGTGCGGGAAGGTGGCGCGAAAGCCCTGCGCGAGGGTATCAGTGATCACTTCGACAGGCTCGCCATCGACCAAGGCGGCGTCAAAGCGGGGGACGGTGGTGGCCTCAATGGCGATCTGGTCGAAACCGTCGCGGGTCGTCGCGGGCCGCAGGAAGTAGGAAAATTGGGTCTCTTGGCCGGGTGTGACTTGGAGAGGGAACACTTCACCGACGACCTCGGACGCTAGTGGGTCGCTGAAGTTGACGGCTAGCCAGTTGAAGTGGGGAGCTTGCGACGGGCTGTCGGACACCAAGCGCACGTCCAGTTCCATAAAGCGGCGCGGAGAAGGCGACTGGAAGGCCGCGCCCGACGCGCTATAGATATTGCTCCAGGGGCTCCAGTCCGCCCCAGCAATGCGCGTGGTGTCGATCTTGCCCTTAAAACTGGGGATCAGTTTGTCGTAGCGCCTCTGGGTTACTTCCTTGCCATTTTTGTCGTGAAAAGTGTATTGCTCTACTACCTCATTGCCCGTGCGCGAGCGGATTTCGATGTGGGTGCCCAAGGGAGTCTGGGCCTGCCACTCAATCGAGTTGAGATTCTTGCCGTTGCCTAGATCGATGAGCGGCGAGCGGAGACGGACCGCGAGGGGATAGCCTTCGCCGTACACTTGGATTTCTTCGGCCGAGCCAGATGCTCGGCAGCCCCAGCTCGCGGCGGCGTCGGGCACGGTTGTGGCGCAGGTGGCGTCCCAAACTAGCCAAGCGATGCGTACGTAGCGGGCCGGCAGGGTGGGGAACTGGTGGTCGGCTAGCCCGGCCCTGTGGTTTTCGCTGTCGGGGAACCCGGCAAAGTGCCGCGTCCAGCGGCGGGTGCCGTCGGGGGCGATGGTGCCGTCCGAAGTGAGGATCTCGTAGTTTTTGTAGCTGAATGAACGCGGACCGCTGGCTCCGGCCCGGGTGCGCAGCAGGTGTTCGCCGAAGCCACCGCGGATGGCTATGCCAGTAATCAGGCGCACGAAGTCCACTGGATAGACGGCCCCTAAGTCGATGGTGATATGGCTCCAAGTGTCGTAGGTGTTGCGCGGCTCGCGCCCGTTGCGCCAGCGATTGAAGATCGAGCCATCGACTAGATTGAGCGCGTTACCCAAGGTGACTTCTTCGGCGCGGACAAAGGGGTCGATGACTATGTCGATAGTTCCGCCGCGCTCGATGAGGTTGAGGGTGAGATTGTCGCCGATGCTCTGGACCTCGACAGCGACGAGCCGGGCGTCGGGGACGTGCTTGAGGTTGCGGATTTGTAGGTAGCGGATCGGCGTCAGGTAGAGCGCGTCGCCCGGGGCGAATGCGACGCGGTGGCGCGCGTTTTCCTTGAAGCGTTCCTTAATGCGGTAGATCAGGGAGCCTTCAATCGGATTGGCTACTTGGTCGAGTTGCGGCTCGCCAGAGGAGAGCAAGAGGTCGAACAACTCAAAAGGAGGCGCGTCGGCGGCAAAAATGAGTGCGATGCTGTGCGCTGAGACGCTGCGGCCGAGGTCGATTTCCACGAACCAGTCGTCCGGGTCGTCATCCGGGTTGGGTGCCCAGCCGGTTGCTGGGTTGCCGTCGAGAAGTGCGGTCGCGTCCCTGGGGTTGGAGCCGGCCCAGCGGATGCCGCCACCTAAAGCTGTGGCGTCGAGCACGGCATCTACGCCCTTTTGGATGCGCATCGGTTGGATCGCGCCGGTGGGGGCGATTTTGACTGCGCCCATCGGCACTTGCCAGCCGCGCCAATCGCGCATGGAAGCAAAGCGCAACTGGTCCGCACTCGCGCTACAGGCGAGTAGGACGAGGAGAGCGGAGGCAATGGACATGGTATATTGCAAAGTACTTTTACCGACTGTGTAAATCAACTTGGACGCTATGTTTATGGGACGCATTGTGCTAGGAATCGCCGTGCTGGCTGTGGTGGGCTACGTTTTGGCCGCGGCCTATCTCTATTTTTTTCAGGAACAATTCGTTTACAGGCCGAGTACTCGCATAGAGGTCACGCCGGCCTCGGTGGGGATGTACTATGAGGAAGTCGCGCTAGTCGCCAGCGACGGCGTACGGCTGAATGGGTGGTACTTGCCGTTGACCGACGCGCGGGGCACGGTGCTTTTTTGCCACGGCAATGCGGGCAACATATCGCATCTGCTCGCAGTGGCCAAGGATGCACATCGGTTGGGTTTGGGAATTCTGCTGTTTGACTATCGCGGCTATGGTCAGAGCGAGGGGACGCCCTCTGAGGAAGGAACGCACCGCGATGCCGAGGCGGCTTGGAACTACTTGGTGCAGGAGGCTGGGCTAGCCCCGGATCAGATCGCGATTATCGGCCGCTCGCTGGGTGGGCCGATTGCCGCACGGCTGGCGCGAGACAAGGCACCGGCCGCCCTGTTCTTGGAGGAAACCTTTACTTCCATACCTGAGCTGGGCCGAGAGTTGTATCCGATCTTTCCGGTTGACTTGCTCGCCCGCTATGAGTATCCCACGCTGGAGTACCTAAAACAGGTCCAATGCCCAGTGCTGATAAGCCACAGCCGCGGCGACATGTTTATTGTATTCGCGCACGGCCAGCGGCTGTACGAGGCCGCCAACCAGCCCAAGGCGTTTACCGAACTGCGGGGCGGCCACAGTTCGGCCTTTAGCGAGGACGCGGCTACGTATGAAGCTGGGGTGGAGGCGTTTTTGACGGAGGTGTTGGGGTGGTGATTGAGGGATTTTATGTATGACGTTACGTAGGGGCGACCGGCCGGTCGCCCCTACCACAAAACCAACCTGTGGAGGTAGAGATGAGCACAACGAAGAAGGGCGAGGTCGTCCAATTGGCGATGGTGGGTTGCGGCGGCATGGCCGGGGCGCACTTGCGGGGGTACGAAGAGCTGTTGGAAAAGGGCGAGACGCGGTTTCGCATTGTCGCGGCTGTAGATGAGGTGTTAGCGCGTGCCGAGGATTTTGCTGCGCGCATCAACGGGTTCGCTGGCTGGGAGGTCAATGCCTATGCGAGTGTGGCCGAGTTGCTGGCCGGGGAAGATGCGCTCGATGGGGCCGATATATGCAGTCCGCATGGCTTGCATCACGTACTGGCCTGCGAATTGTTAGAGGGCGGGGTCCACGTGTTGGTCGAAAAGCCGATTGGGGTCACGGTGCGGGCCTCGAAGAAGATCGCGCAGACGGCGCAGCGCTGCGGGCGGGTCGCCGCTACGGCCGAGCAGTGCCGCCGCGCCTTGGGCCAGCGCACCATCCACTGGGCCTTTAACGACGGCCTGTTAGGTGCGCCGAAGATGTGGTGGGCCGTGCAGGCGGGGTGGAACGATCCGACCCAAGTGCCCAATTGGCACTGGCGCATTGACCGCAAGCTGGGCGGCTGCGGCATGGTCATGGATAGCGGGGCGCACTGGGTTGACACCATGCGCTATTGGTTTGGCGAGATCGAGAGCGTGTACGCCCGGGTTGAGCAGATTTACCCGCGCGCCCATCGCCAAGGCGAGGAAATCGTCAATAGCGCGTCCGAGGATTTTTGGACCAGCATATTCAACTTCCAAAGTGGCTTAATCGGCACGTGGTCGTGGACGATCAGTGCGCCGGGCAAGGGCTTTACTCAACTGACGCTGAGCGGCGAGAAAGGGTCGATCATCGATACGGACATCTTCCATCCGGCCGCCTTTCAGGCCAATGGCGAGTGCCAGCTCGCCGATGGAACCACGTACAGCATGTCCGACCTGCAAGAAATGTACTTGGCGACCCTGAGCGAGGAGGAAAAGGACTCGCTTTTCCCGTATGGGATCACCGGCGGGGTGACGCTGGAGTTGTGGGATTTTATCGACGCGTTGAGCGAGGGGCGGCCAGTGGAAATCGACGTAGAGGAAGGTTTGCGCAGTAAGGCCGTTAGCGAGGCTATCTACGAATCCGGACACTCTGGGCAGGTGGTACAGGTCGCCGATGTGCTGGCGGGCAAAATCGACGCGTACCAGCGCGATGTCGATCAGGCGTGGGGGCTAGATACCGAGTAGGCGGAGCCAGAGCCGCTTGAGGGCTTGGTCGGTGAGCGCGGATGGGTTGTTGATGCGCTGGAGGTCGGCGATGCGCTCGGGATGGGATGGGTCCGGCAACAGGCGGAACGTGAAGAAGTAAGTGCCGGTGGAGTCGAGATAGAAGTCCGAGCGGCCAAAGCGCAGGTCGTAGAAGTAGAGCGCGTCGGCGCGGTGCTCCACCCGGTAGTACCCGCGCGAAAACCAGAACAGGCGCTGGATGGGTGGGTCGTCGCGCCGGGGGGCGATGAGGTGGGTGTTGCGCTCGATGCGGCGGAAGTGGATCGCCGAGTCGGAGTCGAGTAGAGAGTGCAGCCCGGCCCACAGATGGTCGTCTGCACCGGCTAGGCCCGACCATAGCACGGCGTTGAACGGGGTCGGCACGACGTGCAGGCGCTCGTAGGCGATGCCTTGTTCGGTGAGGGCGTGGGCAAAGGTGCTGCGCACGTGTAGGCAGATTGCAGTGGTAGTGAGCAGATACGCCGTGCTCAAGCACAGGCCCAGCGCGTTGAGCCGCCGTCGCCAGTGCAGTCGCCGTTGAAATAGGGCGGCGATGAGGCCAATGGCTAAGGGCAGGGTATAGAGTGGGTCTATGACGAAGATGGAACCAAAGGCGACCGGGTAGTTGCTAAACGGACTGAACAATTGGGTGCCGTACCCGGTGAAGCAGTCGAGGAGGGCGTGCGTGAGAATCGCCCAGAACGCCAGCGCCGACCACTCGCGCCAGTTCGCGGCGCGGTGTAGCTTAGACAGCGCCCAGCCGATTCCGAGGCCGCCGCCTACGGCAAAGAGCAGGGAGTGCGACACCCAGCGGTGAAAGCCCAATTGGTCGGTCCCCGACAGAAAGGCCGCGCCCAACACGTCGAGGTCTGGGAGGATGCCCAAGGCCGCGCCCCACAGGGGAGCCTTGTTGCCAACCTTTTTGCCTAAAACCTTTTCGCCGACGGCTGCGCCGAGTGCGATTTGCGTAACGCTATCCATAGGAGCCTGAGATTTGCCAAGAACAACGTACGAAGAAAACGCCGCGAGTGCATTGTGGCGGCCTGTGGGGCCGGACGAGTGCGCCGACCCGCTTCGCGCCTTGGCGCGGGCGGAGATACCGGCGATCCTGCTGCCCCAAGTTTGCACGTCGGCTGATTGTCAGCGGCTAATGGAGCGCTTTGACGAGCGCGGGTTGCTGCGCGCTCCGGGTGACGAGCGCACGCGCATCGACATTGGCACTAGTCTCGGCAACTTAGGCGGCGACCAAGAGGCATTCTTGGCTGATGCGGAGGAGACGCACGCGCTTTTTGCCACTCTTTTCGAGGGTTTACTCGATCCGGTGCAGTTGCTTTATCGACACTTGCAGGCGTTGGCTTCCAACAAGGCGGTTAAGACGGCGTGCGAGCGCGACGGGCGCTTGTACGGCCCGGCCATCTTTCGCATCCACTACGAGACTCACTCCTATAGTCCGCACATCGATCACGTAGTCCTGCGCGAAAAGCGGTTCGACTACGAGGTGGCGCGCTTTACTCACCAATTTGCCGGCGTGCTGTGCGTGCAGAACGCGGATTCTGCGGGGCCTGGGGTGCAGGCTGTGTTGCATCGCTGTTTGTGGACCGAGGAGATACAGCCGTATATCGCCGAGGGCCGTTTTTACGAGTATGCGGCTGCTCAGGGAGTGGAGCACTGCGAGGTCGCGCTCGCGCCGGGCGATTTGTATTTCTTTAACACGCGCTGCATCCACGAGGTCCCTGCGGTGCAGGGGGACGATCCGCGGGTGGTGCTCGCCGTCTTCATTGGCTATGCCGAAGACGACGACGAAATCTACGTGTGGTCCTAACCCGTGTTGCCGTTTACGCACATAGTCCGCGCTCTGCCGCCGACCGTTCCCTTTGTGCCGCCCGAGGCGTTTGAGAGGGAACAGGGACAGCCGCTTGCCCTGCGAGTTGGAGCTAACGAGAGCAATTTCGGAATTTCGCCGAAGGCGCGGCAGGCTATGGTGGAGGCGGTGGATCAAGTGCATTGGTACAACGATCCAGAGGGATACGAGTTGCGTTCGGCGCTGGCGGTGCGGCACGGGGTCGCGCGGGAAGAGGTCGCCTTGGGCGCGGGCATTGATGAACTCTTGGGACTGCTAGTGCGCCTTTTTGCTGAGCCGGGCGACGCGGTGGTGACGTCGCTGGGGGCCTATCCGACGTTCAACTACCATGTCGAGGGACACGGGGCGGTGTTGCACAAGGTGCCTTATCGCGCGGACCGGGAGGATTTGCCGGCTCTGTTAGCCAAGGCGCGGGAAGTACGCCCCAAGCTGATTTACGTGGCCAATCCCGACAACCCCATGGGCACTTATCAGCGAGCCGACGAGTTGCGGGATTTTATCGCGGGGTTGCCGCCGGATTGTGTGTTTTTGCTCGACGAGGCGTACAGCGATTTCGCGCCGGAGGATGCTCTGTTGCCGCTGGAAGTGGAACGGGCACAGGTGGTGCGGCTGCGGACGTTTTCCAAGGCGCACGGCATGGCCGGAGCTAGGGTCGGCTATGCGCTGGCGCACCGCGACATGGTGGCCGCGCTCGACAAGGTCCGCAATCACTTTGGCGTCAATCGCATCGCCCAAGCCGGGGCGCTCGCTTCGCTGGGCGACGACGAGTTTGTGCGTTCGGTGGTACAGCAAGTGGAGGAAGGACGGCGAGAATACGAGGCGCTGGCGGCGGAATTGGGGCTGAAAACGGTGCCCTCGGCGACGAATTTCGTGGCGCTCGATGTGGGCAACGGCGAGCGTGCGCGGCGTCTGATGCAGGTGCTTTTGCAGCACGGGGTCTTCGTGCGGATGCCGGGCGTGGCACCGCTCGACCGCTGTATTCGCTTGACCGTGGGGCCGGCAGCCGAGCGGCAAGCCTTTGCGGAGGTGTTGCGCGAGGTGTTGCCGAAATTAGACGAGGAAGGATAAAAATGACCGCCACCGATCCAGCGCTTCTCCACCGCGACCCGCACTACACCTACCCGGTTCTCGTCAAGGGCGAGGGGATTTACTTGTACGACGAAGTCGGCAATCGCTATATCGACGGCACGGCTGGGGCTGGCAACGTCACCTTGGGCCACGGTCGCCACGCCATTGTCGAGGCTATGGCCGACCAGGGACGGGAACTGGCCTACTGCTTTTCGACGTTTTTTACCAACCCGCCAGCTCTCGAGTACGCCCGCCGCTTGGCCGAATTGGCCCCTGGGAATTTGAACCATGCGTACTTCGTCTCAGGCGGCTCCGAAGGGGTGGAGACGGCCATTAAACTGGCCCGCTTGTACCATGTGCAGCGGGGGCAGGCGCAAAAGCACCAGATTATTGGTCGCTGGCGCGGCTATCACGGCGCTACTTTGGGTGCCCTGGCTGCTACTGGGATGCCGGGACTGCGGGCACCTTTTGAGCCGTATCTGCCAGCTTTCCCACACATTGCCTCGTGCTATCCCTACCGCTGTGCGTTTGCCGGTTGCGAAGATCGCTGCAATTTGACCTGTGCCCGCCAGTTAGAAGAGACCATCCGCGAGGTAGGGGCGGACAACATCGCCGCTTTTATCGCCGAGCCGGTGGTCATGGCTGGGGTCGCTGCTGGAGTTCCGCCGCCCGATTACTACCCTCTTATCCGCGAGATCTGCGACGAGCATGATGTCCTCTTTATCGCCGACGAGATCATCACTGGCTTTGGCCGCACTGGCAAGCTCTTTGCCATTGAGCATTGGGACGTAGTGCCCGATATGATCGTTTTCGGCAAAGGGGCCAGCAGCGGGTACGCGCCCTTAGGAGGGGTGTTACTGAGTGAACAGATGCGGCGGGATCTCACGCGCAGCGGCCAAGCTCTGCCGCACGTTTTTACTTATGTCAATAATCCAGTGTCTATGTGCGCTGGCTTGGCCGTGCTGGAACTGTTGCAAGAAGAAGGCATCGTGGAACACGCCGCTCAAGTCGGGGCCTATTTGCAGGAAAAGGCCCAAGGCTTGATGAGCCACGCTTGCGTCGGCCAAGTGCGCGGCAAGGGCCTAATGATAGGCATTGAACTGGTCCAAGATCGCCGCAGCCGCAAGCCCTTTCCCGCCGAGTGGGGTGTGTCGCGGCGCGTGTCTCAACTGACGTTGGAAAGGGGCTTGGCTATTTCGGGCGCTAGCGGGGGAGCCGACTGGGTCGAGGGCGACGATTTGCGCTTTTACCCGCCGCTGATCATCGCGCAAGATCAGCTCGACGAGTCCTTGGCTATCATGGACGAGTGTTTGGCTCTGTTGGAAGGGGAACTGCGGCAAAAGGGCTGGGAGCCGACCTAGTTCAGTGTTCCACAGCTAAAACCGCGAAACGACCCTATCCAATGGGCCAGATCGCCCCCATCTGCCATACGTCCAGCGAGCGCACCGTCGCCTTGCCGCCTCGGGCAAATAGCTGTACGCCGAGACTATCCGGCCGGGCGGGATAGATGCGCTTGGCCAAATAATGGCGGTCATTGGCGAAGACCTCTACCACGCTCCGATCCACGAATACGCGCAACTCTATTGGCTGGCCATAAGGGAAGTCGAACGTACACCGTTGCGATTCGCGATTGCTCACCTCTGGACTGATGCTGGACCGACTTACGTCCAAAATCAACTCCCTGAGCGGTCTAATTTCTTGCGGCGCGCGGTTGGCGGACCATGGATTGAGGTTGAAGCGAATGAGGGTTTGTTCTACGCCATCTGGCGAACAGCAAACCTTCAGGCCAAATTCTTCGGCGCTTTCCCATTCAAATACCGAGCGAATTTCCAGCCGGTTCCCTTTGATTTCGTCGAGCGGATACTCTTCGTCCACGGTCAATTGGACGTCGGAAAAGTGTGTGTGCTCATTGCGCAACGCCTCTAATTCTGGAACGGGTTCCACGATCAGATCGCCGTCAGCGGACAACGACAGCACCATCGGCAGGGCAAACATTCCTGCCCAGCCCGAGGCGCGTTGGACGTAACTATAGCGCCCTTCGTGGAGGCGGCCGAATAGAATGCGTCGGCCTTGGTCGTCCAGCAGCGTCAAGCCCTCGTTATACACACCGGGGCGGCCTGTTTCGCCGAGTGCTAATCGCTTGTGGCGTTCCGGGGTGAACCTGTGGTTGGCGTACGTGCCGATGTAGAATTGTGCCCCGCGCGGGTGACTGGTGAAGGACAGTACGTGTTTGTCTCCCAAACGGAAAAAGTCGGGACAGCCGCAGTCCTCGCCCCACTCTGTGAAACGGCCCCCCTCGTAGAAAGGATGCAAATACTCCCAATGGGCGAGGTCTGTGGAGGTGAATAGATACGCCGCATCTGGCGGGGCGGCACCGCTGTTGCCGGTCAGTGCGTAGTAGGTATCCCCTTCGACCCAAGCGCATGGGGCACCAGCGATCCGATATTCATCGCCTGCCTGCGGATTGGGTATAATCGGGTTCGCCGGGTGCTTTTCCCAATGGATAAGCAGATCATCGTCGCTGGTGGCGAGACAGATGCCATCCGGCAAGCCGTGATAGATGAATGTGGGAATCCCCTCTTTGTTGATAAACGCGGCACCGCTGAAGCACTGGTCCCGGTCGGCTCCCTCCGGGCCGGGCGTCAGCGCAATGGGGTGGTCCGTCCAATGAACCAAATCCGCACTGGAGGCGTGGCCCCAATGGATCGTGCCGTGGAAAGCGCCATTGGGATTGTACTGATAAAAGATGTGGTATCGGCCCTTCCAGAAAATGGTTCCGTTCGGGTCGTTCATCCAGTTGATCGGGGCTAGGAAATGGTAGGCTGGACGGTACGGGTCCGACGCCAATTGCAGACGGCGTGGGTCAGTGTCGCGTTGCTTCGATTCGGTCATTTATATGTGTCTCCCATGGGTTTATCCCAATCCCTTACCGGCCCTCGGGACAGCAATTCTGCGAGTGTGAGGCAGGCTAGGTCGCGGCCGTCCTCCAGTGCCTTGTCGATAGCGCAGCGGCCGCCTTTGATCTTCTTTTGCCCGTGCACGATGGCCGAACGGACTTCGTAGAAGGACTTTACTCTAGCGGATATCCAGCCGCGTTGGTCGGTGCCTTGGCCGAGTAGGCGTTTCGCCCGAGTCGCCAGTTGGTGGGTCAGTTTATGTTTGATCGGACCGTACATGATCTCCAAGGCGATGGAGACATCGAGGATGCGGTCCTCTGCGCTAAAGGGGCCGCCGACGCGGGCTAAAGAGGCCGCGAGACGGCGGATTGCAAGGTCGATGACATCGCGTCGGCCGCGATAGGTACACCAGCAGCTCGCCAAGGACGCGAAAGCAGTCGCGTCCTGCTGGCTGAATGGATGTTCCTTGGGCGCTGCGTCGGACAAGTAGGTGGAGGAGTTGCGAAAACCGCAAGCGAAGTTGGGATCAAGCTCTTCGATCCACTCGGCGACGCGGACAAAGCTCGTGTGGGAGACCAGCGGACTCCGCGTGGCGATAGACAGCAGATCAACGAGGACTTTGTTGTCGTCTGGAAAGCGGTCCGCAAGGTCAATCTCGTAGTCACCGGGGAAGCGGTACTTCACTTTCGGGACGCAAGCGCGGCTAGTGGAAAAATCGCTACCGTCCGGGGGAGGGGCGACGCCCGGCCCCCACCTTAGACTGCGCACGAGCGCGGCCGTGCTCACGGGACGTGGATTCCGGCCAGCGCCGTTGAGCCACTTTGCGGGTTCGTCGGGCAGGCCGTAGGTTGCCTTGGCGTCCTCGTAGGGAGCCAGATAGGCTTCGCGGCCAAGATCGAAGCGCCGGTCGAGTTGTAAGCCGTGCAAGAGCGTGATCTCGTATGCCGGGAGATTGGCTTCCGCTCCGGTCGTCAGATAGCGGTGCAGCAGTTGCGCCGCCTGCTCGCCGCTGTCCTTCATAGCGCGTTTGGCCTGATGGGATACGAGGGACTTCAGATCAACGTGAAACCAATCGTGTGTGGGCAGGATGAAGCCGACCCCTTCGCGCTTGCCCGCACCGATCAGACCCGATCGCAGCAAGGGATGCTCGCGCAGGATCGCTTTTGCTTCTGCAGGATCGGACTTGAGCCAGAGATGGGATTCTGCGAAGAGCTTCGCCGCAGCGGGATCGTACTTGGCGCGGGCGGCGAGATCTCGGTATTGCCGGTGGATGCTCGGCCAGTATTCATCTAGCGGGCCGTAGTGGGAAGTCTCTGGTGAAAAGGGGAAAGCGGGTCGCGCCTGTGCGGCAACATCTTCAAGCTCTGTGGCTAGCCGACCGATCCAATCTGCTGCGTTAAAGGCTGTGCCATTGGCTTGTTTATCAGGTCGAGTAAAGACGTGCCCATTGAAGTTGCTCTGGATGGTGGGGATTCTATAATCATCGGGCATGATGCGTACTTTCTGGGTAGCGGGACCGATGCTACTCCGGCAGGGAGTACTCGCTTTTTAAGAGAAAAACAAGGGGAAAGAACCGGGTCAAGCGCACCGATACCACGCCTGATGAGCACTTGTGTCGAGTGCGGGGATGCGTTTTAGTAGCAGAGAATTCTCAATAGGAGTAGCTAGTGAAAATACTAGTAGCGGGCAGCAGCGGCTTGATCGGTACGGCGCTCTGTAGTCGGTTGGAACGCGAAGGGTACGAGGTGGTGCGCTTGGTGCGGCGGGCACCGGCGCAAGGGGAATTGCGCTGGGATCCAGAAGCCGGCGAACTGGAACAAGAGACGCTGGAGGGGATAGAGGCGGCCGTGCATTTAGGGGGGCGGAACATCACCGCTGGGCGCTGGACTGCAAGCGTCAAGGCGCAGTTGCGCCAGAGTCGGGTGCAGACGACGCAGCTACTTGCTGCGCGCTTGGCGGGATTGGCCGCGCCGCCGAGGGTGCTGGTTTGTGCGTCGGCCGTCGGCATTTACGGCCATCGCCGAGATGAGGAACTGGACGAAGAAAGCGACTCCGGCGAGGGGTTTTTGGCCGAGTTGGGCCGGGCGTGGGAAGGGGCGAGCGCTGTGGCTGCCGAGGCTGGTATCCGCGTCGTACAGGCTCGCTTGGGGATCGTCCTCAGTCGCCGGGGTGGGGCGCTGGCCAAGATGCTGTTGCCCTTCCGTCTAGGGATGGGTGGCAAGATCGGCGACGGGCGGCAGTACGTTAGTTGGATTAGCTTGGAAGACGCGGTGGCGGCGCTGATTTATGCCGTGGAAAACGACGCCTTGCGCGGGCCGGTGAACCTGACCGCATCCCAGCCGGTGACCAACGCCGAGCTGACGCGGACACTGGGGCGCGTGTTGCGGCGGCCGACGCTGTTGCCGCTGCCGGCGTTTGCCGCCAAGTTGGTCTTGGGCGAGCTGGCCGAGGAAGGGTTGCTGGCCAGCCAGCGGGTGCGGCCGACGCAGTTGTTGGAGGCTGGGTTCGAGTTTGCGCATCCCGAATTGGAGGGCGCGTTGCGCCATGCGCTGACGTCGTGAAGCGCCACGTTGAATTGTAAATACAAGGAGCATACGTCTTATGAACATCATCGTCTTGGTCAGCGACACCTTTCGCTACGACTATCTGGGGTGCAACGGCAATGCGTGGATTGGCACGGCCGCACTCGATCGCTTTGCCGAGCGGGCGGTGTCCTTCGACCGGCACTATTTGTCGAGCTTTCCGACCATTCCCAACCGCACAGATCTCTTTACTGGCCGCTACAGCTTTCCCTTCCACGGCTGGAAACGGCTCGACGCAGGCATCCCGGTGCTGAGTACGATTTTCGGCGCGGCCGGCTACCAGAGTCAGCTTATCTGTGATACGCCGCATCTGATGAAGGGCGTCCACCATTTTGACCGGGGGTTTGACGGGGCGTATTGGATTCGGGGGCAGGAAGGAGACAAGCCGCTGTTGAAAGGCAACCTGCCGCCGCGCATGGAAGTAGAAGGGGCGAAGACGCGCGTCGATCCGCATTTGGCGAACACGCGCTTTGGCAATTTGGCGACTTTGCACGCGTGGACCAACCGCGACTGGGCTTGGGAAGAAGACCGGTTCTGCGTGCGCACGGCGCAGACGGCGAGCCGTTGGCTGGAGGAAAATCGCGGCTGCGAGCCATTCTTGCTGTGGGTGGATTTCTTCGACGCGCACGAGCCGTGGGACCCGCCGGAACATCTCGTGGGCCGCTATGACTCATCAGGGTACGACGGCCCGCCGATGATCCACCCGAACTACGGCCCGGCGACCGCCTATACCAAAGAGGAACTAGCCAACCTCCAAGCTCACTACGCGGCCGAGATTTACTTGGTCAACAAGTGGATCGGCTACGTGTTGGACAAAATTGAGGAGCTTGGGTTGTTCGACAACAGCGTGGTGATCTTTACCTCGGATCACGGCATGTTCGTCGGCGAGCACAACCGCACGGGCAAATCCAACATCCACCCCGAGGACGACCGCGTCTGGCCCCTGTACGAAGAGATCAGCCACATCCCGCTGCTGATCGCCGCGCCCGAGGTCGCGGGCGGACAGCGGGTGAGCGCATTGACGCAATCGGTGGATTTGCTGCCGACGCTGCTGGCTTTGACTGGAGTAGAAAAGAGCGACCTGGCGATGCACGGGCACTCGCTGGTGCCGCTGTTTACCGGCTCGGCCGCGTGGCCGCGGCAGTACGCCTTCAGCTCGACTTTTATCCGCAATGGCGGACCGACCGTGACCGACGAGCGCTGGACCTACTTGGCGTATGGCGAGCACGGCGGCGCGCCCGAGCTGTACAACATGCAGGCCGACCCGGGGCAGCAGACGAATGCGATCGGCGAGCATCCAGAGGAGACCCAGCGGATGCAGCAAGCCTTGGCAGACTTTCTCGATGCGGTGGAGACGCCCGAGGAAAATCGCGCGTTGCTAGGGCCGGTCGGCGGGCCGGATTACAATTGACCGCTGCCGCTATCCCGTGAAGAAGTCGAAGACGTGGCCGAGACGCGAACTGTCGGCCGCGTAAAATTCAGTGTAGCGGCACTGCTCGCAAGTTACGGTTGCCAGCTTGCGGTTTTGTACGTCGAATATCTTAGACCAAAAACCGCCAGAGGCGCGGATTTCGCCGATCTCACAGGTGGTGTGACGACATTTGGGGCACTCAAAGCGCAACTCAGGTGAACTCATGGGGCCTCATGCGTTGGATATGGATGTCATGCAGGGCAATATATTACAAACGTAGATCGCCGTCCTACTCATAATAACGTAGATGGCTAGGGTTGGACTGAATTTTTGCCGTAGAGAAGGAGAGGACGGGGGGAGGGACTAACAGGTGTTTTTTGCTAAGTGACGCGCTGGGGCGAGCAGCGCGTCACTCCTCTACATCGGCAAGTATTTCTTCGAGAGTCCACAAACGCTCGGAGTCAGCGATTAGGGCCTCGATGATGAGGGGATGGGCCTTGATGGTACGCGAGTCGATAAATTCGAAACTAGGCTGGTCCTGCCCGAGCATTCCCCGATCCTCGATCACGAGGATATCGTCTGGGCCTCCCGAGGCTTCTACGTGGCGATAGAGTGGCATATTGTCCCTCCTTGTCAAAAGGTTTTCTGTAGCTTAGACGCCGGTACTAGATAATAGTTGCCGGCATATTTATGGGGAGGGGCAAAAATGGGAGGGCAAATTTTTACTTCTTCAAATATAGGTACTTATGCAATATCGCGCTTTTTTGTCCACTGCTCGATGCAGTCGGCTGTCTCGTCGGGGTATTCGAGGTGGGGCGCGTGTCCGCAATTGGGGAAGATGTGCAGGTCGGCGCAGGACAGGTCGGCGGCGAAGCGCTGGGCCGAGCGCACGGGTAAGACGCGGTCTTGTTGCCCCCACAAGACCAAGGCGGGGCAGGTGATATCGCCAAAGCGGTGGTAGAACGTTGCTATGTCGGGGGGGATGAGGTTCCGTGCGGAGTAGTGGTAGGCATACGCGGCGTTGGGTGTTTCGAGCGCGGCGTGGGCGACCGTTGCGAGTTCGGGGGGGATTTTGCTGCGGTCGTGGAAGCAGCGCCGGAAGGTGCGCCAAGTGGCTAAGCGCAACAGGCCGCAGGTTCGCGCTAGGGTGTGGATTGGGGCGTAGGTCAACAGCTTGCCTGGGAAACTGCCGAGGGTGCGCACGTGCACGGGGAGTTTGTGCGGGTAGCCGGCCGCGTCGATGAGCACTAGCCCACACACTTTGGCCGCGAGCGCGGGAAAGTCGAGGTACAAGCGCAGGGCCAAGCCGCCGCCGAGCGAGTTGCCCACGAGAATCACGTCGTCCAAGTCCAGCGCCGCGATAAAGGCCGCGAGGTAGCTAACCTGCATATCCGGTGAGTAGCGCTCGTGCGCCGGGCGGGCGGCAAAGGTCGGCTTGCTGCTGTGTCCGTGGCCGATCAAGTCGGGGGCGATGATGCGGTGGCCAGACAGGCGGGCGGTCAAGCGGAACCAGGTAGCTTTGTTGTCAAAGATGCCGTGTAGGAGTACTAAAGGGGGGTGGTCTCGGCTGCCCCCATTGTCGATATAGGCCATTTCGACTTGGTCGGCGAGGGCGAGACGGTACTCGGCGAACCGAGGGAAAAGGGGCGAGGATGAAGAAGCAATAGACGGCATAGGGTATGTAAAGAAGCATATTTGCCTAGTGAAATTCAACTTGAGGCAACCCTAGTTTATGATCAGATTTAGGGCGTATCTTAGGAGTGGGTTGCGTGGACCGGCCAAGACATCTTTTGAGTACGTGATGAAGATGAGTATAAAAGGTTCCTTTCTCTTACCCTTTTGCCTATGGAGATGCCGTCATGTTGAGATTCGCCGTTGTTGGATGCGCAGTGTTATGGAGCAGTCTCGCCGAGGCGGTCAAGTGGGATTTCGACGACGGGACGACGCAAGGGTGGTCCGCCAAAAGAGCGTTTGAATGGGGTGGGCCAAATGAATTTTATCTGTTTCCAGGGGAGGTCGAAGACGGCGTGTGGAGGATTGATGTCTCGCCCTCGGTAGTGGGGGAGTGGGAACCTGCTCCGAATGTGGCCTTGATTTCTTATGCCATTGGCTACGATTCGCATCTGTTTGACCGGGTGCGGGTCCGGTTCCGCACCGTGCATGATCGCCCTACGGTAGGACGCGTTTTTCTTGCTTGGACCAATGAACTCAACCTTGCTGCACCGGGGCGCGATCCAGAAGGGCCGCCAGAAAATCGATTTTCGATCCCCTCCATAGCCCTTGATTACACTACCGAGTGGCAGGAAGTGGAATTCTCCCTCTCCGGCCAAGATGAGATCGTGTGGGCGGGGCTCCTGCGGGATATTCGGCTGCATTTTGCATTGGATCGAAACGAAGCGGAGGAGCCCCGGTCGGTGGATGAGGTGGTCGGGCGCTTTGAGATCGACTGGATCGAGTTGACCGGCCCTGAAGAGCGCTCGCAGGGCGAATTAGCCCGGCCGCATGTAGAGTATTTTCACTTTGATGATCCCGGTCTTTTTGCACCACCGGTTTTTTATCCGATTACACCGGGTTTAGGGCATCCATTGGGGAGCGGCGTCTTGACCGACTTAGATGGTGATGGCGACTTAGACCTTTTCTCTACTCGGTTTGCCCCTTATGCGGGTGATCCCCCCTCTGGCTATAGGCCTCCTTGGGGTTGGGTCATGGCCCTCAATGATGGTAGCGGGACCTTTGAAAGTGCGCGCATCGGATATACCCAAGATGCGGGAGGATTTTTGAATATACTCGCCCGCGACTTAGATGGCGATGGCCAAGACGAGCTTGCGATTTTTAAATGGAACGGAGGGGAGATAGAGGTTTGGTCTATCGGGGCGGATCTCCAGGAAGAGGTACTCACTGTAAGTTCGGACGACCGCGAAGCGCTCTGGGATTTGTACTACAGCAGGTTTGATTCTATGAGAGGGGATTTTGATGGCGATGGGCAACAGGAGATACCCGTGGAACTCCAACATAACTCCTATGAAGGAAACATGGGACTCGTTGTAAAAAGGCTGTCCGCAGAAGGGGGGCTATCCGAAGAGGTGCTGGAGGTACTGTATGATGAGCATTTGTTTCTGCGCTCGTGGGTGGTGGTGCGCGATTTGAATGCCGATGGGGTAGATGATTGGGTGTTTGTCGGCGGCAACCGGGCATCGGGCTTTGGAGTGTTTGTCGAGTGGGGTGGGGGCTTAAGTCCGACCCAAGAAGAGGAGACGCATCGCCTGACTGGCGATGGGACCGGGGTGTTGCTCGGCGATGTCGATGACGATGGAGACCTAGACTTGGTGGTGTTGGATTCGGCCTTGGGCGGCGTGCATGTGCTCAAGAATTCGGGAGGAGGGCAGCCGACAGCAGTGATGGCGGCGGCAGGTGCTGTGCCGGCGCAGTATCGGCTGGGCGACAGCTATCCCAATCCGTTTAATCCGGCCGTGGTGATTCCCCTCGATTTGGCGACGGACGCGGCGGGCGTATCGCTGACGGTGTACGACGTGTTGGGGCGTCGGGTGCGGCAGGTGTGGCAGGGGGCACTACCGGCGGGTACGCATCGGTTTGTGTGGGATGGCCGCGACGAGGTGGCTAGGGATGTGGCCGCTGGAGTGTATCTCTATCGGGTCGAGGTGAATGGGCGCGTGGAAAGCAAGAAGATGATGAAGCTGCCGTGAGGAAAGACGTGGACCAATGAGACGGCCAACTTCGGGTCGCATTTGACTTCGGGCAGAAAATCAACCGCCACTAACATCATAAGTTAGCGGCGGTTTTTCTATACTCAGCGCGCCTCTCGTTCCACTAGGGCACTGATAGCTTCGAGGTCGAGGTCGCTGCCGTCTTGGGGGTAGGTGTAGGGCAGGAGCCACCAGTCCTCGGTGAAGGAGGCTTTGCCGCCGGGCGGTATGTCCTCGCGTGGGCCGATCGGCTCCAACTCGCACATCAGATCCTCGTAATACCATATTGAGATGGTTAGTCCGGCTAGTTCGCCGTAAGGACGGTCGGGGTACACCGGATAGCGCTTGACCCACAGCAAGTCGTTGCGGTCGAGATAGGCAAACCACCCGGCTTGCGAGTCCATGCCGAGCTTGGGTCTGAGCGGCGTGGAGAGGACTTCGAGGAAGTTGTCGCGGATGCGGATATTGGGATCTTCAGGGCGGTAGTTGATAACCGGGCCGGGGCCGTACATGACATAGGAATCCGGGAAGCGGCTCGGCGTCAGGGGAATGATTACGATGCCGCCGCCGGTGCCAAAGGTGCGGCTCCAGTGGCCCCAGTGCTTTGCGCTGTCGGAGACGTTTCTGATGGTCTGGGTGACGCTCAAGTGGGTGGAGTCCTCAGCGAGTTGGAAGTCGCGGATGAGTTGGACGCCGGTCGGCTCGTCCTTTTTGCTAATCAGGCGCGCCGAGCGCGGACCGGTGATTTGGCTTTCCCACTGCCCGAGCCAGAGGTCGGGATGAGCGGGGATGATCATTTCGGGGCCGATATCGAGGCGGCCGCCGGTGGGGCCGAAGCGAGGGTCGCCGTCCTCAAAGGTCGCGCCTTCTTGCGCGGGGTCGAGGTAGATGGCGTTGGGGCCTTTGCGCGAGTATTCGAGAACGCGGCCGGCCGATGAGGTGAGGACGACGCGGGTGTGGGCGTTTTCGAGGAGGATGCAGTCTTCGTAGCCGAAGTAGGTGATTCGGTCGGTACCGGGCATGTTGGGGTCGGCTCCAGCTTGGGTGGTGGCGAGGGTGAGGAGTAGCAGCGTTAGTCGGCGCATAGCGTGTTTTTCCTTATTGATTGGGATTGACGATAACGCGGCCTTGGACTTTGCCCGCTAAAATGTCCTTGCCGAGGCGGGGGACGTCGGCTAGACCGACCTCAGTACAAATGAGATCTAATTTTTCCAAGGGGAGTGCGGTGGCTAGGCGCGACCAAGCGGCAGCGCGGCGCTCGGCTGGGTAGAAGACCGAGTCGATGCCGAGGATGTTGACGCCGCGCAGCAAGAAGGGGATGACGGTGGTTGTGAGTTGGGCACCGCCGGCTAAGCCCACCGCGGCGACGGAACCCCCATAGTTCATCTGGGCTAAGACGCGGGCTAGGGTGGTGCCGCCGACTGAGTCGATGCAGGCGGCCCAGCGCGCACTTTCCAGGGGTTTGTTGGATGGCTCGGCGAGGTCCTGACGCGGGATGATGGTTTGGGCACCGAGGTCTTTTAGATAGGGTTCGAGCTCGGGGCGGCCGGTGGATGCAGCGACTTGGTAGCCCACCGCGGCGAGTAGCAAAACGGAGAGGGAACCGACGCCGCCGGCCGCGCCAGTGACGAGGACTTCGCCTTTGTCGGGTGTGAGGCCGTGGGCTTCGAGGGCTTCTAAGGAGATGGCCGCGGTCAGGCCTGCGGCACCCAAGCCCATGGCGGTGCGCAGCGTGAGATCGGCGGGTAGGCGCACGAGCCAGTCGGCCTTGAGGCGCGCCTTTTGCGCGTACCCGCCCCAGTGGATTTCGCCGACGCGCCAGCCCGTGCATATGACTTGGTCGCCGGGTTGGAACTGGTTGCTCTGGCTGTGAACGACGGTGCCGGCGAGGTCAAGGCCGGGGATGTGGGGGTAGGTTTTGACCAAGCCGCCCAAGCCGTTGAGGATCATTCCGTCTTTATAGTTGAGCGAGGAGTACGCGACGGCGATCTCTACGTCGCCAGCGGGCAGGCGGCTTTCGTCGAGTTCTTCGATGAGGGCAGAGTGCTCATGTAGGATGAGTGCTTTGAACATGGACGGGTCCTATTCTATAGGTATTTCGTCGTTGAAAACCTGAGTGCGTTTCATCAGACGGCGTTGGTCTGGGGGGAAGGCGAGGCGGCGGTGCATGGTCGGGCGATTGTCGAAGAGGACGAGGTCGCCGACTTGCCACTCGTGGGTCCAGACGAAGCGCGGCTGTTCGAGATGGGCGTACAGTTCGCCGAGTAGGTTGTCGCTGTCTTGGCGGCTGAGGCCGACGACGTATTTGGTTAGATGCGGTCCTACGTAGAGCGAGCGGCGACCTGTTTCGGGGTGGGTGCGGACGATGGGGTGGGCGATGTGCTCGGGGGGATTTTGCGCTTCGACGTAGTGGCGATGTACGGCGCGCATTCCTTTGAGGCGGGTTTTCCAAGCGTCGTCGAGCGCTTCGTAGGCGGCAGTGCAATTGCACCACTGGGTCTGGCCACCCTGCGAGGGGATCTCCACCGCGTAGAGCACCGATAGGGTGCCGGGACGCTGCAGGTAGGAAAGATCCGAGTGGAAGGGAATCAACTCGTCGCCTAGTTCGCCGATTGGCTCGCCGTTTTCCTTGACATTGGAGATGAGGAAAATCTCCTTGACCCGCCTTGGACGCTGCTTGCGCACGTGCGGCACGGGTTTGCCAAAGTACGCGGTAAAGCGCACTTGGTCCTCGTCGCTGAGTTGCTGCTGGCGAAAGAAGACCACGCCGTGGTCGAGCAGTGCTTGGCGCACCTGCGCGACTTGGTCGGGCGCGAGCGGTGCGGACAGATCGCAGCCTTTGATCTCAGCGCCGAGCGCGCCGCCAGTGGGCGCGATTGTTATCTCACAGGCCATTTGAAAATCATCCCGCATCTGTGTTCATCTGCGTTCATCTGCGGATACTTTGTCTCTGTCCGACCATCGCTTCAGACGGCTTTTCAGACATTACAGACGGAGAAAGCGTGTTCGAGCGAATCAACGGGATCTCCCTTGGGTCGATACTCGTGGCCGACGTAGCCTTCGTAGGAAGTGGCGGCGATGGCTTGCATGATCGGCGGGTAGTAGATCTCCTGTTGGTCGTCGAGGTCACGGCGGCCGGGGTTGCCGGCCGTGTGGAAGTGGCCGATGCAGTCGATGTGGTCGGTGATGTTGCGGATGAGATCGCCTTCCATGATCTGCATGTGGTAGATGTCGTAGAGCAGCTTGAACCGGGGCGAGCCGACAGCTCGGCACAGGGCCACGCCCCAAGCAGTGCGGTCGCACTGGTAGTCGGGATGGTTGACGCGCGAATTGAGCAATTCCATGCAGAGCGTAATGCCTTTTTCCTCGGCGGCCCCGGTGACGCGGCGCAAACCGGCGACGCAGTTGGCGAGCCCTTCTTCTGAGGACCGGCCCTCGCAGTTGCCGGAAAAGCAAATCAGCGAGGGAATGCCGTGTTCAACGGCGAGGTCGATGTTGGCGAGCAGCTCGTCCTCGATGCGGTCGTGATTCTCAGGTTTGTTGAGGCCGTCGGGCAGGGAGGCATGGCCGGAGACGATGGCGATGGCGAGGCCGTGCTCTTGGATGAGCGGCCAGTGCTCTTGGGCGGCCATTTCTACGGATTGGTAGCCGATGCGGGCGGCGGCAGCGACGAGTTCCTGCGGGCTAAGGCCGCTACCGGCGAAGGGATTGAAGCAGACGGACTGTTTGATGGTAGGCATAAAGCTAGGCTCCTGTGCCGAACATTTCGGCGACCGGGGTAAAAGGGGCATCGAGTTCGAGTGGATACATGGGGCGCTGGCAGACGCGGTGCCCGAGGGTGGGCAAGTTCGCGCTGGTCGAGCCAAGGGCATCGATGTTGAAGTTTATCTCGGCCCATTCGTCGAAAAAGTGCCACTGGCAGTGCGGCGACTTGATAACGATGAGGTCATAGTCCTTGGGGTTGATGTCGTGGGCGATAAAGACCGAGCGATCGATAAAGGGCACCGAGCGGCTGACGCAGACAATGGTGAGGTTGTCGCTTTCCAGCACGGCCGTAGGCCCGGCGTGCTGGGGCGTGTTCCAAGATTCACAGAGGTATTCGCCGTCGCCGAGTTGGGTGACTTCGACCTCTAAGTCGAGCGGGGCAAAGCGCGAGTCGAGCGAGCCGCCCAAGACCACGTGAATGTGTGCGCCAAGTCCGGCGTCGTGGGCCATGTACACAGCGGGTGCATCCACCAGTGGCGCGAGCACTTGGCCGGAGTAGCCGCTGGCGTGCAGAGCTTGGAGCAGCACGTTGCTATCGCCTGTTGCGCCCGAGGAGGGAGCGTCGGCCGCGTCGGTGAAGAGCACTGAACCGCCGTATTGGGAGGCTTGGGCCACGGCGTCTTCGACGGATACGAGATCGGGCTGCATGAGGGCGCGCCGTTCCCAGAAGTCAGTGGCAAGGTGGAGAGCCTCGTTGCGGGCGAGGTCGGGGTCGGCGTCGGCCACGACGATGGCTTGAGAACACAGCTCGGGCACATCGGTGAATGGGTTGCCGATCATCATGCCGGCGGCGAGAATGTCGGGCTGCTCCTCTAGGGCTTGGCAGTAGCGGATGGTCTCGCCGTACACGCCCGAGGCGGTGATGAGCTCGTTGCCGCGCACGAGCGCGGGCACCCGCACCCGAGCCACTACGGGCTGTGCGCCGGCGAGGACTTGGAGAAGCAAGTACGCGGCGCGGCGGCCGGTATCGGCCAGATCGACGTGCGGATAGGTGTGATAAATGGCGAGGCCGTTCGAGTGCTCCAGCATGCGGTGAGTGAGGATACCGTGGAGGTCTTGTGAGATCACGATGGGGAAGTCTGGGCCAGCGCTGCGGCGAATCTCTTGCAGCAAGTAGCCCTCCGGGTCGAGCTCCTCGGTGCAGCCCATGGCGCCGTGCAGGCAGAAGTACATGCCGTCGGCGTCGGCTAGGTGCGGTGTGACCGCGTCGAGCAGCTCGGCGGCAAGGCGCTCGAAGTCCTGTTGGTCCAAAGGTCCGGCCGAGGGGGCGACGGCCCCGTACGTGGGGATGACGTTGACGTGGCTGTCGGCGAAGACCTGCAAGGCACCGCACAGTTCGGTCTCGCGGCCTTGGTGGTAGGTGAGCAACTCGGGCCCTCGGCGGATGGAGAAGTTGTCGTACGTGCCGATGACCGGGTTAAAGGAGGAGATTTCTTGCTTGCACTCGGCGACGATAATGCGGGACATGGGCGTCCGTTCGGTTAGGTTTTGCGCGGGCGAATGTTGGGGCCTTGGGGGGTGTCTTCGACTTCGTAGCCGGCCTCAGTGATTTCGTCGCGCAGGGCATCGGCCGTGGCCCAGTCCTTGGCATCGCGGGCCTGTTGCCGCTGGGCGGCGAGCGCGTGAATAGCTTCGGGTATCTCCGCCTCGCGCGGCGTCCACGTGGCCAGCCCTAAGCCCATGACTTGGTCGAAGTGCAGGAGCGTGGCCTTCTTGGCGGCGTCGGGGAGATCGTCGTCCACGAGCTTCCAGCACAGGGCGAGGACGCGAGGCATGTTGAGATCGTCTTCGACGCGTTCTTTGAACTCGGCGACGTAGCGGTCGTCGGGTTCAGACGGCGCACCATAGGCGTGGACGGCTGCGCGCAGCCGGTCGAGGGCTGTGGCCGCGCCGCTGAGACTTTCCCAAGTGAAGGAGAGCTTGGCCCGGTAGCGCGCCCCAAGGCAGAAAAAGCGGTACGCGAGGGGGTCGTACCCCTCTTCGACGAGGGATTCGAGGCGCAGGAAATCGCCGCTCGACTTGGACATCTTCTCGCCGTCGAGTTGCAAAAACGCGCCATGAAGCCAGAATTCGGCTAGCCGCGTGTCGTAGCAGGCTTGGGCTTGGGCGATCTCGTTGGTGTGGTGGACTGAGATGTGATCCTCGCCGCCGCAGTGGATGTCGAAGTACGGCCCCAAGTACTTAGCTGCCATGGCCGTGCATTCGATGTGCCAACCGGGAAAGCCGCGCCCCCACGGGCTATCCCATTCCATCTGTCGCTGCGTGTTTTCTGGGCTGAACTTCCACAACGCAAAGTCCGTGACGCGGCGCTTTTGCCCGAGATCGACGCGCTGGCCGCCTTGCAAGCCCGCGATGTTGAGGCGGGCGAGGCGGCCGTAGTCGTTCAGGCGCGAGGTGTCGAAGTACAGGCCGTCGTCTGTGCGGTATGCGTAGCCTTTTTCCTCGATGGCTGCGATGGCTGCAATCTGCTCGCGAATGTGGTCGGTGGCCCGGCACCAGACATGAGGGGCGAGCACGTTGAGCCATTCGAGCTTTTCTTGGAAATCCGCGGTGTAGCGCTCGGCGATTTCCCAAGCCGTCAGGCCGGTGCGCCGCGCGCCGGCTTCCATCTTGTCCTCGCCGGTGTCCGCGTCGGAGGTCAGGTGCCCTACGTCGGTGATATTGACGACGTGGTGGACCTCATAGCCGCTGTATTCGAGGGCGCGCCGCAGGATGTCTTCGAAGATATAGGTGCGCAGGTTGCCGATGTGTTGGTAGTTGTACACGGTCGGGCCGCAGGCATACAAGCGAACCTGGGGCGGCGCGAGCGGTGTGAAGGGGCGCTCTTGGCGAGCATAGGTGTCAAAAAGATGTAGGGTCATAAGCCTATTAAAGAGGGGTTAGTAGCAAGCTGTGGCAATGGAGCAGGAACCAAATCTATAACTCGGCGATGGATACTTCGCGGCCCTCTATCGCACTTTTGACAGCCGCGAAAACCATGGCCATGGACTTGAGGTTGTCAGCCGCGTTGCACTCGGGCGCACGGCCCTCTTCTATGGCGGCGACGAATTCCCGCAGCACGGGATTTTGGTCTTGGCCACCATCGTCGTCGAGGGGGACCTGCTGTCGAATTTTGGGATCGGCGCGGTGCGAGTGAGTGTGGTACAGGTCGAAGCCCTCCCACGTCAAGGTGCCGCGCGGCCCCTCGTAGCGCCACTCGCCGTTGTGACCGGCTGGCACGTGCCCGACCGTGCAGCCGATGCCACGGTGGGTGGCGACTACGCCATTGGCAAAGCGGAAGAGTATCATCTGGGCGGCGTCGCCACGGTGCCAGCCCCAAGGGAGGTTCCAAGTGAGAGCGTGCGCGCTCACAGGGTCTTGGCCGAGAGTGTAGCGCATCAT
The DNA here is from genome assembly GCA_965116675.1 of Candidatus Latescibacterota bacterium. Classification (GTDB taxonomy): domain Bacteria; phylum Latescibacterota; class UBA2968; order UBA8231; family UBA8231. Next base: position 1,511,587 of record OZ220721.1, on the reverse strand, counting down.
GTCGAAGTGGTGAATGCCCATGTCGGTGAGGAACATATACGGCTCGGTGACGTAGTGCGATCCGGGCGAGTCGGCCCAATTGACGTAGAGCGAGACATCGAGCTGACCGACCGGGCCGATGAGGTCCTCGGTGAGCAGGCGGCGGGTTGTGCGCGGCAGGCCGTTGAACCGGTAGTTCTGGGTGATCATGTGCGCGACGCCGGCTTGAGTGCCAGCCTTCACCACGCGCTGGGCCGCTTGGTAATCGTCGCTGAGGGGCTTTTCTCCAAGCAGGTGCAGGCCCGCGGCAAAGGTCTGCATGGCGATGTCTTCGTGGATGGCTGGCGGCGTTACGTCGAGGACGAAGTCGGCTTGCACAGCCGCGAGGGCCGCGCCGAGATCGCGGTAGATGGAACGCTCGGCGAGTGCGCATTGTGCGACCGCGCGCTCGCAGTTTTGCGCACTCGGCTCGACGCAGGCGACCACGTCGACATCCCGCTGTTTCCGGCATTGGTCGAGCCAATAGCGGCCCCTGCCGCCCAACCCTACGAGTATGGCTTTCATTGGCGTCCTTTCTCTTTAGCTTTTTCTAAATAAAGGGCTTGGTCTGCGACTGGGCCAGTCGCTAGAAAAAATTGACACGGTTGAAGTGCAGGGCTACTTTTGGGCGCTTTCAACGAGGGGTGCCATAGTGCGCCTTTCGCCCCTTTGCCGCTGAGGTACACTCTTTTGGCTATACCGCATAAGGCGTCCACACGCCTCTTCCTCGCGATTCTCGCGTGGTGCTTGAGTGGGAGTTGCACTCAGGAAAATACCGAGGAACTAGCGCCCGGGGTGGTGTCCTACGATATTCATTTGCCCGAAGGACCGTGGCGGATACACGTGGTGGAAGTGGATCTGCCGCGCGCTTGGGCGGCGGGCATCCGCGTGCGCATGGCCAAGCAGGAAGAGGCGCAAAAGACCAGTAGCTTGGCCACGGGCGCTTTAGCGGCCATAAACGGAGACTTTTTGTTTCCCGGAGAGTCCAGCCAGCCAGCCGGGCTGTATATTGAGTCCGGCAATCTCATCCGCATTCCACAGCGGCGCTCGGCCTTTGCCATTACCGAAGCAGGCCAGCCCTTGATCGCAGTGTACAAGATGGAATTGGGCCTGTTGACGGCCGAGGACGAACACCTGCTCGTCGCGGGATTCAACCGCGAGCCAGCGCTCGGGGAACTGTCCGTGTTCAACGATCACGCACAGGTGCAGGGGGATTCGCTGCAAGCAGCTACGGGCTTTTTATTGCAAGGGCTGGGCGACACCTCCATCGCCAACGACACGATTTCCTTGCGGGTGCAACAGATTCGGCGGGAGGCTTGGCCGCTCTCCCTCCAGCACGATCAGTGGCTGCTGGCCGCTGGTGCTGAATACGAGGCGACGGAACAGATCGCTTTGGGCGACACGGTGCAACTGTATTGTCGGCTGGCACCGGCCCACGCCAAGCTAATGGAAGCCATCAGTGGCGGCCCGCGCATCCTGCGCAACGGCGGAGTATCCATTGAAGTAGAAGAGGAACGGCTCAGCCGCAGCTTTGCCGACAAGCGACACCCGCGCACGGCCATTGGGTATTCTCAAAACGCGGAGGTACTCTTCCTGATTGTCGTCGATGGGCGGCAGCCAGGATATAGTGTTGGCATGAGCTTGGAGGAGTTAGCCGAATTTATGCGCACGCGCTTAGCCGAGTTTTCCCGCGCCAAGGTCAATGCCTATCAAGGGCTAAACCTCGACGGCGGCGGCTCGACGACGATGGTCGTAAGCGATCAGGTGGTCAACAAGCCATCCGACCCCACGGGCGAACGGCCGGTGGTCAATGCTCTATTGGTCGTGGCGGATGCTTGGGAAGAGGAGCGGCCCTAGTGCCGACCTTGGGCGCCGAAGATCTCGATGCACTGGCGCGAGCTTGCTTGCGACAAGTCGGCGTTCCTGCGGACGATGCAACGTTGATAGCTGAACACTTGGTCGAAGCCGGGCTGATGGGGCACGATACCCACAGCGTGTTGCGGCTGCCCCAATACGTGAACATGGTGCGCGACGGCCAAGTCGAGCCTGGAGCCGAGTTGGTGGTACTGGACGAAAGCGAGTGCGGGGGGCGGCTGAGCGGCCAATGGAACTACGGTCCAGTGACGGCAACCGAGGCCGTGCGCTGGGCGCTGGACAAGCTCGGCGACGGGGCGGTGGCGGTCGTTGGGGTGCGCGATTGCAACCACGTGGCGCGGCTGGGGCGTTTCGCCGAGATCGCTACTCGCGCCGACTGCATCGTTCTCATTGCGGCTAACGGCCACGGCGGCGATAGTGCGGTGGCCCCCTTTGGCGGCCGTAGCCGTCGCCTGCCGACGAATCCGATTTGCTGCGGCATTCCCACCGGCGGCGCGTGGCCTGTGATCCTCGACATGACGACTAGTATGCTTTCCGGCGGCGATATGCGGCTTTTGCGCAACAGGGGCGAGGATGCGCCGCCCGGAATGCTGATCGACGCAGAGGGCCACCCGACGACGAAAGTGGAGGCGTACTACGGCCCGCCCGCTGGTGCCATTTTGCCGCTCGGTTTCCCGCAGAGTGGGCATAAGGGCTACGGGCTTTCCGTCTTGGTTGATATTCTGGCCGGGTCGCTTTCCGGGGCTGGGATGACGCAAGAAGCGCCCGAGCGCACGGGCAACGCGCTGTTCATCGCCGTACTCAATGTCGCGGCTTTCCTACCGTTGGACGAGTTTTACGCCGAGGTCACGGCCTTTGTCGAGTGGGTCAAGTCGTGTCCGCCGGCTGCCGGGGTAGCCGAGGTGTTGCTGCCGGGAGAGCGGGCGCACCAGCGGTTGCAGGCGCGGCGGCGCGATGGTCTGTACGTGGATGAGAAGGCTTGGGATGAGATAGGAGCCTTGGCGACCGAGTTGAGAGTGGAACTGCCAACGCCGGTAGCCGTTCAATAAGAATGATCCACAGATGGCGCAGATGGACGCAGAATAGTTCTCATAGATTAGGCACTAATTATTTCAAAAATTAAAAAGGAGTTTGCAATGCTGCACATCGGGATTGTCGGCATGGGTGGAATTGGCAACAATCACGCCCGTTGCTACACGGCAAACGAGAACGCAAAGATCGTCGCTGTGTGCGATATGGTTAAAGAGCAAGCGGACAAAGCGGCCGCGTCCTATGAGGCACGGGCCTTTTATTCGGTAGAGGAGATGATCGCCAGTGGCCTGCGGCTCGATGCCTGTTCGGTGACCACGGCCGGGGTGGAGAACGGGGGCGATCACTACGAGCCGACGATGGCGCTTTTGCGGGCCGGCATTCCGGTGCTGGGCGAGAAGCCGATTTCCAATGAAATTCCCAAGGCGCGGGAGATGGTGGCCTTGGCCGAGGAGAAGCAGTTGCCCTACGGGATCAACCTGAACCACCGCTTCACGCCCGCAGCCGTTAAGGCCAAGGAGTGGCTGACCAACGGGCGTCTCGGCGAGCTACAGATAATCAACATGACGATGTGGATCAACAATCCCAACGAGTCGAGCCCGTGGTTCCACATCCGCGCCCTGCATCCGCACTCGCTGGACGTGATGAGCTATTTCGCTGGCGGAGTGGATCGGGTACACGCCTTTTTCAAGAAGGGAAAAGGGCGGCAAATCTGGTCCAATGTGCAGGCGAACCTGCTGTACGAGAATGGCGTCATCGGGCATTTGACCGGGTCGTACGACGCCGGGGGAAGCTATGGCCTAGAGACCTTGGAACTGGTCGGCTCGGAGGGGCGTATCATCATCAATGAAGCCTGCGAAAAGCTGACGTTTTACCCGCGTTTTTCGCGCGAGGTCGAAAGCTACGATCACCTCGGGGGCATGGGCGGCTTTGCGGATACCTTTCCGGCGCGCATCAACGCTTGGATCGACGACTTGATAAACCAAGTCCCGCCTGCGCAGGTGGATGCCAAAGGAGCGGACGCCTTGCGGGTCCAGTTGGTAATTGAGTCACTTATCGAAAGCTGGGAAACTGGGCAGGTAGTGAAGGTGCCGAAACAGTAGGCGCAAATGGCGGCTAGGGGGGTAGTTTGTTATACTCAGGTCTGAGGAGATACTGCGGATGAAGCGAGCCAAGCCAAAGTCCGAATTTGGCCAATACTTGTATTCTATACTGACTGTCGTGGGTTTGTTTTTGGTTATTCGCACCAGTGTGGTGCAGGCCTTTTACATCCCTTCTAGTTCGATGGAAGATACGCTCTTGGTGGGCGATTATCTGCTGGCCAACAAGTTTGTCTACGGCGTTCCGGTCGATGTGCCCCTGACGAGTATTTCCCTCTTCCGCCTACCTGCACTCAAGGAACCGCAGCCGGGTGACATCGTGATTTTCCGCTCTCCGCAGGACGAGGGGCGCGACTTGATCAAGCGCTGCGTGGCCGTTGGGGGTCAAGAAGTTCACATCATCAATAAAGTGCTCCACGTCGATGGCAAGCCGGTGCAAGAGCCCCCGCTAGCCAAGCACACCGACCGGGCGTACTATCCGCGTGAGCTCAATCCCCGCGACAACTTTGGTCCTTATATCGTGCCCGAAGACCATTTCTTTATGATGGGCGACAACCGCGACAACAGCTCGGACAGCCGCTATTTTCGCGCTGTGCCCAAGCGGTTGATCAAGGGCAAGGCCATGAATATCTATTGGTCGTGGGAGCCCGACACCCGCGGGCCTTACTATCGGGGCTTGACGTCCCTGCCCGCGGTGGTGGCCACCTTTATCTGGCGACTGCCCAGCCGAGTGCGCTACGGGCGTCTTGGCGACGTGATCTACTAACATCTTCCCTTACATTTGGAAAGGGGAGCGGATTGAAATATGAACCGCAGGGAATCGCACGAATACGACAAGGCCCAAGAGCCGGAGGAGCAGGTTGCCGAGCCGTTGCGCTTGGTCGATCAGCTACTCGCGCTAGCTCCGGACCGCGACCCCGCTCGGCCCCTGCTGTACCGTCTCCGGCGTCAGCTTATGGAGCGAGAGATTTCCTTCCAGGAGGCGCGTCGGGCCCTCGTGGAGATGGAAGCCGCGCTAGAGAAGGTGACGGCACCGGCCAACCGCGTCGGCATTTTCCTCGGGATGCCTAGCGAGGGGATTGCCACGGTCTTCGTCGGCAGTGCCGAGTACTACGCCAACATCGACCCGCGCGTCGATGTGTCCCAGCTCAAGGTCGGCTGCCGGGTGCTGGTAAACGAAGCCTATGCAGTCGTCGGCAACTTGGGGCACAGCCCCTCTGGGCCGGTGGCCAAAGTCGGCGATCTGCTCCCAGAGGGGCGGTTGCGGATTGCCCAAGCGCACGGGACCCAAGAGGTGGTCGTGGAGCGCGCCGCGGAATTGGCTGACGCGGATTTGCAAATCGGCGACGAGGTGCGGATGGACCCGGCCTACAAGGTCGCGCTGGAAGTTTTGCAGTCGGCCGAGAGCAAGGAGTACTTCATCGAGGATGTTCCTCCAACTCCCTGGGAGAGCATCGGTGGCCAGCAAGAGGCGATCGAAGCCATCCGCGACACCATTGAACTACCTGCGTTGCACCCCCAACTCTTTGAGCGCTTCGAGTATTCGACGCCCAAGGGCTTCCTGCTCTACGGCCCTCCGGGCTGCGGCAAGACCCTCATCGGCAAGGCCACGGCGTACAACTTGGTGCAGCACATGCGCGAAGTCGAGGGCTTGGAGCTGGAAGAGTACTTCATGCACATCAAGGGGCCGGAGATCCTCAACATGTGGCTCGGCGAGACCGAGCGCATGGTGCGCGAGGTCTTTGCCCAGGCGCGCCAAAAGCGCAAGGAAGGATATTTGCCCTTTGTCTTTATCGACGAAGCCGAGTCGATCTTGGGCACGCGGCGCTCGATGCGCAGCCACAACATCTCCAATACGGTCGTGCCGATGTTTTGCACTGAGATGGACGGCATTGAGTCGCTGCAGGACGTAGTGCTGATTTTGGCCTCCAACCGCCACGATCTGATTGACCCGGCTGTGCTCCGGCCCGGTCGCATTGACCGCAAGATCAAGGTCGCGCGCCCCAACTACGAGGCAGCCGGCGACATTTTGGGGATTTACCTCAAGCCCGAGTTGCCGATCGATCGCGCCGAGGTGGAGCAGCACGGCGGCGAAGCGGCTGCGCGCGAGGCCCTGATACAGGAGGGGCTAGACGAGTTGTTTTCCAAAGGCGAAGAGGCCCGCTTCTTGGAGGTGTCGCTGCGCAGCGGTCGCCAGGAAGTACTCTATCGCGGCGATCTGATTTCAGGGGCCATCATCGCCTCGGTCGTCTCGCGGGCCAAGGAAATGGCGATCAAGCGCGCCATTGCTGAAGAAGACCCCGAAGGCGGAATCCGCGCCGAGGATCTGCGGCAGGCGACGCGGGCTGAATATCGCGAGAACGAGGTGTTCCCTCCTTCGGATAGCGTCGAGGACTGGCTCAAACTGCTCGACTACGAGCCGGAAAACGTGGTGAGGGTGATACCCGTTAGACCTCAGCCGGAAAAAACACCGGAAAAGCGCATCGGCCAGGTGATCTGACTCAGCTCATGCAGCGGCTCTGCGGGCTAGAAACCGAGTACGGCATCCAGGTTGATGAGGACGAGTCCATGGACGTGGTGGTAGAGTCTATGGAGTTGATCCGCTGCTATGTGCGCCAAGATTTTGTTGCTCTGTGGAATTACGCGCTCGAAAACCCGCGGCTCGACATGCGCGGCTTTGAGGTCGCCGAACTCCTCAACGACAAGGACGAGACCGTCCATTTGCAGAAGGATCGCCGGCGCCGGATCCAGCTCGCAGACCTGAAAAGCGATCTAATCGTCCACAACGGCGCTCGCCTGTACAACGACCACACCCACCCGGAATTTTCCACCCCAGAATGCTATAGTCTCCGCGATTTGGTAGCCGTCGATCGCGCCGGCGAGCGGATTCTCTTCCAGTGCGCGCGTCAGCGCACCGAAGACCGCGGCCGGGGCGTGGTGCGTTTGTACAAAAACAACACCGACTTCGAGGGGCATAGCTACGGCTGCCACGAGAACTTTTTGCTCAGCCGCGACATTCCCTTCCAGCAGGTGATCAACGGGCTGCTGCCCTTTGTGGTGACGCGGCAAATTTTTGCCGGGGCTGGCAAGGTCGGAGTCGAACAGGACGCCCGGGCGCGGCCCGCGACCTACCAGCTAAGCCAGCGCGCGGACTTTTTCGAGGTCATCGCCAGCGTCGATACCATGCACCGCCGTCCGCTGGTCAATACCCGCGACGAGCCGCATGCCGATCCTGTGCTCTACCGCCGCCTGCACCTGATCATCGGCGACGCCAACATGTGCGAATACGCCACTGCGCTCAAAGTCGGCACGGCTTCCTTGGTGCTGGACCTGCTAGAGGCCGGTGCATTGCCCTCGTTTACCTTGGCCGATCCTATTGGCGCACTCAAGTCCATTTCCCGCGACGAGTCCCGTGAGTGGCCGGTGGCTTTGTCCGAAGGAGGGTCGAGTTCGGCGCTGGAGATACAGACGGCCATTATGATGGCGGCGACGCGAGTTTTTCAGGGCCGCGACGAAGAGACAGATTGGGTGCTTGCGGCTTGGCGAGACGTGTTGGATGCCCTTGCACGCGATCCGCAAGAGCTGGTGGGACGCCTCGACTGGGTGACCAAAAAATGGCTGTTGGATGCGTTTGCTGAGTCCGAGGGGCTCGATTGGGAACGGCCGGAGGACCGCGCGTGGCTGCAAAGCCAAGACCTCGAATACCACAACATCGACCCGGATGAAGGGCTATACCCGACGCTCGCAGCCGCCGGTCAGGTAGAGCGCGTCGTCTCCGAGGAGGAGGTGGGCTGGGCGTTGGTCAATCCGCCTGAAGACACGCGGGCTTACTTCCGCGGCAAGATGTTGCAGAAGTTTGCCGCCGCAGTGCGCTCACTCAACTGGGACAGCATTGAGCTGGACCTCGATGGCCGCTGTGAGGTCATTGACCTCAAGGCTTGTGTCAGTCGGGAGACAGCGGCTTATTATAATCAAGCCTTAGACGCGGCTGCGAGCGTCGAGGATTTGCTCGTCAGACTGGATAGAAACCCGAAACCGGAGGAGGCACCATGAGCGATTTTATTGAGTACCGGGAGCGCGCGCCCCGGCCCACCAAGCCGATCGACGACAACGACGACGGGCCCGATACCGGTCCGCGCCGGCCGCGGGTTGAGCGCCCCAGCACGGACGACATCCTCAAGCGGATGCGCCGAGTAGATCCCAATCAGGCGCGCCGCTACCGCCAGCGCACTGGACAGTAGCCCTATAAGGAAGTCTCCCCTTGCCTTGGCGAAGGGAGCGGATTGAAACGATGGAAACGATGGAAAGCTGCGACTTCCTCGACTTGCTCAAGGAGCGGGGGCTTTTGCCCGCCGCCCCAGTCGCCGCTGCAGAAGCGTCTTTGCAGCCGGTCGAGGGCACCACGATTGTAGCGGTGCGCTGCGCCGACGGGGTGGTGGTGGCTGGCGACCGCCGCGCTACTATGGGCAACTCAGTGGTGTACGACCGCGCCGACAAAGTGCTGATCATCGACGACGAAGCAGTCATGGCAATTGCCGGCTCGCCAGGGGTGGCGTGGGACATTGCGCGGATGCTGGAAATGTCGGTGCAGTACTACCGCCGCAGCCAGCTACAAGGGCTGAGCTTGGACGGCAAGGTGCGGACTTTGTCGCGGCTGTTGCGCCAGAATTTGCCGCTGGCCATGCAGGGGATTGGCGCGGTGGTGCCGATTTTCGCGGCTTTTGACCACGCGGCCGCGGAGGGCAAAATTTTCTTTTACGACCTCTTGGGGGCTGAATTCGAGTGCGTAGATTTCTGCGCCACTGGGTCGGGCGCACACATTGTGCGCGGCGCGCTGTACTACCAAAACCGCTGGGGGCCGCAGCCGCTGCGGGAAATGGCCGGGGAGCAGGCGGTCGAGCTGGTGCTCAAGATGCTGGAGACAGCCGCTGAATACGACACGGCTACTGGCGGTTTCCGCGAGGCTGCCCACATCTTTCCCCAGGTCGTGCAGGTGACGGCCGCGGGCTTGCACACTGTGCCCGAAGCGGATTTGGCCGCGTTCTACCAAAGGGCTTGAGGGGCATGTTAGAAGAACCTTATCGCTGGGTCGAGGCCATCAACAATCGCCGCGAGTACGTGGAAGACCAGCTCGCGAGCGGCAGTCCGGTAGTGGGCACGATGTATGCCGATGGGGTACTGCTGCTGACGGCTACCCCAGGTCCGCGCAAGCTCTTTGAGGTGTACGACGAGATCGCCTTCGCGGCCGTGGGGCACCCGGCCGACATCGAGAAGCTGCGCAAAGCTGTCATCGACATCGCCCATCTCGAGGGATTCAACCTGTCGGCCAACGACGTGACCTTGCAGCGGTTGGTCAGCTTTGGCATCGGCCCGCTGATGAAGGCGGCTTTCGACGAACTATTTCGCTCGCCGTTTGTCGCCCGCGTACTGATGGCCGAGCTAGACCCGGATGGCGGCGGAGACGCCTTTTTTACTATTGACGCCGATGGGTCTTTTGCCCAGAGTGGTAGAGTGGCGGCCATCAGCGGCAATGCAGAGAGCGCACAGGCAATGACGGCACAACTGCAAGAGACTAGTCCAGAGCTTCCCCTCGACCAAGCCTTAGGTGCGGCGTTGGAGGTGTGGGGATTGGGCCGGTTGACCCTCGACGCCCGCGATGGAGATCGAGAGGTGCCTAGCGCGGAGGCTGTGCGCGATTTTCTGAAGGGTGGCTTGCAAGGGCTGACAGTCGAGGCCGCAGTGCTCGACCGCGACCGCGCCGCCAAGTCGAAGTTCCGCTTGCTCACTGCGGAACAACTAGCTGAGCCACTTACTTCCTACTTCGAGGTATAGTATGGAAGGTCGCATTTACGGGCTGGAAACCGAGTTCGGCTGTCTGCCGCCGGCTTCGGATCCCTTTTTGAGTCCCGATTTCGTGTCGATAAAGGCCAAGGATTGCGTGTTCTACCGCGACGGCCTGGGCATTGTCGATATGCACTATCGGGGCCGCGACGAGCCGCCCGGCAACGGCGGCTTTCTCTTCAACGGCGGGCGCTTGTACATCGACATGGGCCACGTCGAATACGCCACTCCAGAGTGCACCGGGCTCTTTGATTTGGTGGCTGCCGATCGGGCTGGCGAGCGGTTGGTGCAGCGCGCGTTAGATCAGCTTGGCTTGGCCGATAGCGCGGCCTTTTTCAAGAACAATATAGACCACTACACAGGGGCTACGTTTGGCTGCCACGAAAACTACCTCGTGCGGCGAGAGGTGCCGTTTTCGCAAGTGCTGCTGCCGACCATGCTGCCCTTTTTCGTCACCCGCCAGATATTCGCCGGTGCTGGCCGCGTGGGTTGCCACACGGATATTTTCGAGTACGGCAATGCCGAGGACGAAGGCGTTGGATTCCAATTGTCGCAGCGGGCCGACCACATCGTCACCGAGATCTACCAGTGGATTCAGTTCAGTCGCGCGATCATCAACACGCGCGACGAACCGCTGGCCGACTGGGGGCTATACCGCCGCTTGCACCTCTTGGTAGGCGACTCGAATATGATGGAGTACGCCACGGCCCTGAAGGTGGGGACCACGGCCTTGGTATTGCAGCTTTTGGAAGAGCAAGAGCGCGTGATCTGCGACGACATCAAGCTCCTCGACCCGGTGCAGGCTATCCGCGACATTTCGCGCGACATGACCTATCGCTGGGAAGTGCAGCTAGAGGACGGTCGCTACACTACGGCTACAGAGATCCAGCGCGCGTATCTCGACTTAGCCGAGCGCCATTTGCGTGGCCGGGACGAAGAGGGCGATTGGGTGTTGGACGAGTGGCGCTTTGTCATCGACGCCTTAGAGCACGATCCTGGGTGCTTGGTCGATCGCGTCGATTGGGTGGCTAAGAAGTGGCTGTTGGAGTACTTCATGCGGGAAGAGGGGTTGGACTGGCAGGATACTTGGATCCAAAGTTTGGATTTGGAATACCACAATCTCAACGCGGCGCGGAGCCTCTATTTTGATCTGTACGAGCGCGGGATGGTCAAGCGAGTAGTAAGCGACGAGCAGATCAACCAAGCCATTACGCATCCCCCGGTTGATACCCGCGCCTGCGCCCGTTCCCGCGTGATGAGGGCGCTGACCGACCAAAAGACGCGCTACCAAATTGATTGGGACTCCATTTGCGTGGGCGACGATAAATTCCTCAGCCTCGACGATCCCTTTCTCACCTATGGCCGCGAAGCCGAAGTCTTCATCCGCGAATGCCGGCAGATGCCGATTGATAAGTTTTGATGGATGCTGCTCTAAAGGAATGGCGTGTAGGTTGTTCCTTTTCCTTCTCCTCGTCCTCCCATCCCAAGCTCTAGCGGCCCAGTTCGCCTGCGCGGCGTTGGAGTCATCGGCGCAGCAGGTTGTGCAGACGCCGGAACACCTAAGTGCATTAGTTATCTTCGCGCAGTTCCAAGATGAGGGTGCTCCTACCACTGCGCCCTCGTGGGCAAACGGCCTTTTCGACGACGAGTTGCCCGGCAGTTTTGCCCACTTCTACCGCGAGATGTCGGGCGGGCGGATTCACGTCGATGGTCAGGTACTGCCTCGGCGCTATCGTTCGCTCGCGGCCGCAGATACCTACTTGGCTGATACTTTAGGAGCTAGGGGCCAGTTTGGCCGCTTCAATCTGGAGATTCTTACAGCCGCCGATGCGGACGCCGATTTTGGGCATTTTGACAACGACGGCCCCGACGGAGTGCCCAACTCAGGTGACGACGACGGGTACGTCGATGTCGTCTTTATCAACTTGCATACTGCTCCCCGCGATTTCTTCGTCGGCGCGGCCACTGGCATCGCCAGTTTGGGGCTAGACGCCGATTACATTAGCGGCGATCCGGCAGCCGGCGGCGGCTTTGTGCGGGTGCGGAGTCGCTTCACAGGTTTCGGCGGCACTACGCAGCGGGGCCACACCTTTAGCATCACAGCCTCGACGATGTGCCACGAGTTCGCGCACGTGTTGGGATTGCCCGATCTCTTCGATCAGACGGCGTTGACTGTGGCCGAGTTGGACCCGGAGGAGGATTCTGCGGGCATTGGCAATTGGGGGATTATGGGCTGGGGGACGCTCGGTTGGGGCGTAGAAGATGGCCCCAATGCCTTTTCGGCGTGGTCGCTAGCCACCCTCGGTTGGATCGAGGTGGAGGAGGTAGAAGGGAGCGTCGCAGGGCTGGAGATCGGGGAGATCTTCAGCGACCGCAAGGCGTACAAAATTCCCCTGACCCAAGACGAGTACTTCCTGCTGGAACACCGGCGCGCTGACGGCTCGTACTACAACCGCAATATCCCACAAGACGGCCTACTCATCTGGCACATAGACGAGCAGGCCGACAACGACGAAGAACGCCACAAACAGGTCGATTTAGTCTGCGCTGATGGGCTTTTTGCCCCCAACGGCGACCCCGATGTAGTGGAAGGACGGGACCATCTCGACTTTTGGGCGCGGGACACAGCGTATTCTTCGGCTCACAATGGCAACAAAGGCGATGCGACCGACCCTTTTGACGGCGTGCGCTTCCGCCGCTTTGCTTGGGACACGAATCCGGCCTTCAGCGGCCACACGGGCTTTGCGCGGAACTTGCCGCTGGGCGTGGCCATCGACAACATCCGCCCGCAAGGCACATCTATGGTCGTTGATGTGGTGCGGCAGCAACGCCCCGGCCACATTGTCGGCGACGCGACGTGGACGGGGCGGGTGGATTTGGACGGGGATGTGGTCGTGACACCGGGTGCCACGCTGACTATTGACGCTGGTGCGGAGGTCCGCTTTGCCCGCGGGGATGCACAGGGCACGGGGTTTGATCCAGACCGCAGCGAGCTGATCGTCTATGGCGAGCTCAAAATCGGCGAGGGCGCATCGTTTGCGTCGAGTGCGGCGCGCACCGGCCCCTTGGATTGGTCGGGCATCTACCTGCTCGACGGCCAAGCGGTTGATCCAGCGGCGGTCGCCATTGAACACGCCCATCGCGGGGTCGTTGGCTTTCGCCTGCCGCCGGGGCGGACGCAGTGGCTGGACGAGCAGGACGTGTACGCGGATTTGGTGGTGCCGGTTGGGTCCGAGCTGCACATCGGCCCGAGCAGCGTGTCTTTTGCCCGTTCTGATCTCAGCCGGCGCGGCGCGTCCCCGGACTTTGTCGAGCTGATCGTGGCAGGCGCATTGACGATTGAGGGGATGGCCGGACAGCGGGCGCAGCTAACCACCGATCCTGGCCCGGACAACGATGGCCTGTGGTATGGTGTTCACGTGTTGCCGGGTGCCCAAGTCGAGGTGCAGCACGCCGAGCTAACGCGCACGGCTTTTGCCTTTAGCGGCGAGATCGACGAGAAGACGAGCCTGCGCATTGCCGACTCTGCGGTGCGCGAAAGCGGCGGCAATGGCCTGTTGCTGAGGCTCAATGGTCAAGCACAGGTGGACCGGAGCGAATTTACCACCATTGCCGGCCCGGCCGTGCTCGTGGCCGGTACCGGGCAACTCGCGCTGCGCAACGCCACCATTGAGGGCAACGGCCAAGAGGGGATCCTGCTCTACAACGCATCCTTAGAAGCCATCCGCGTCGCTGTAATCGACAACGGCAGTCTCGACCCGGACGACCCGCGGACTGGGGTGCGGGCCATAGGCGGCCGCGGCCAGCGCATTGAGATGTGGGAGTCTCAGATTGAGCAAAACACCGGGCACGGCATGGATTTGGAAGAGTGGCTAGGAGAGGTGGAATTGCACAACAGCCGCCTCGTCGCCAACCAAGGCGATGGTCTGCGCGCCGGGGGTGCGGCGCGCTTGGCCCTTGCGCAGGTGCTGATCGAACGCAACTTGCGCGCCGGTGCCGAAATCGCTGGGTCGCTGGTGGAGATATGGAACTCGACGTTTAGGGCGCATGTTGCCGCAGGTCTGCGCTTGGGGCCGGGGACGAGAGGGGCGATTGAGATGGGCTCGTTTGTCGGGGGCCGAGGTTTGGAACTAACCGACGTGGAGTCGTTGGAGATTCGCGGCAGCGAGTTTGTTCGCGGGACGCCGGCCATTCTATCCGTGGATTCTGCGCCGCACGTTTTTGGCAACCGCTTTGCGGACAATGCCGTGGCCATCCGGGTCGAGGGGCCGCGGGTGCCGACGGCGATTCGCGGCAACACTTTTGCCAACAACACCACGGCCATTGAGAATTTGAGTGCCGAGGAGTTAAAAGCCCAAGACAACTACTGGAGCGGGGCTGATAGCGCAGCTATTGCCGCGCAGATCGAGGGTGCGGTGGCGTGGGTGCCGTTTCGCACGGAGGAAGGGGCATCTAAGGCGGTGGACCTGCCCACTGACTTTGCGCTACATCCGGCCTATCCCAACCCCTTCAACGCCGAGGTTGCGCTGTCGTTTGACCTGCCGCAGGCGGCGACGGTCGCGCTGGTGCTCTACGACGTGCTGGGACGGCCCGTACGTCGCCTTGTGGAAGGGCCGTTAGCGGCTGGTCGCTACAGATTCGTCTGGGATGGGCGCGACCAAGATGGGCGAGCGGTGGCCTCGGGGATTTACTTCTATCGCTTGGTGGCGGATTCGTTTGTTGCGGTAGGGCGCTTGGCGTTGGTGCGTTGAGAGGCGTGCGTTTGCCAAGCGGGCACATGCGCCGTTAGCAAGGCTTTGAAGAGCTTGCCGTGGTTGGGCACGCGCAGGTGCAGCAGTTCGTGGACAATGACGAAGTCTTGGAAGCCTAAGTCCTGATCGGCGAGGTCAGCGGCGAGGGTGACGATGCCTGCGGTCGAACACGAGCCCCACTTGCGCGTCATGCACTGCACGCGCACCTGCCGTGGCTGGACGTTCAGCCGCTGCGCCCAAGATGCGACGCGCTCGCGCATGACCTCGCGCCGTTCGTCAGGCGTCCGCATCAATGCTTGCTCCCAAAATGCCGAGGATGCGTTCTACGACGCGGCTCCGTTCGTCCCTTTGTAGTCGCAGCAGCGGGACATAGAGGGCCGTGCGTAGCCGTCGTTGCTCATCGGCATTGACAGGCGCGTTGGGGAAGCGGTCGAGGAGCATTTCCGCTCGTTGTGCCAACTCCAAGGTGTTGATGCCAGCGATCTTTAGCTTGTCGTCATCCTTCAGCGCCCAATGAACGGCGAACGCGCGCGACGACAGCCCGCTATCCCGTGCGGCCCGGCTGGCTGCATCCTTCTCCGCGGCGAGATCGGCTAACCGATCCATGGCTGCCAGCGCGGTCGTCTTGCGATTTTCCAGTTCCTTCAGGATGCTCTCGGCGCGTTCCTTTAAGGGCAGCAGCACGGACTCTTTGTCTGGGTTGCTTTCGATTTCCTGCCGAAAGCCGCGCACGAGGTTGAACACCTTAGCCGCGTCCGAGCCCGGCTGGCTTTGCAGCGTTTTAAGGGTGGATACGTCAAACGTCGCGGTCTTCGTCAAACGACCAAGTCCCTCTTGGGTAGCATTCTCTTGTACCAGAAGCCGCGTTTTGTTAGCTAAGTCCACCGTGTAGTTGGTGCCGCTGGCATAGGCATTGCGCACGGTCTCGTAGAGTCGCGCCAGCCGCTTGAAGATTTCGATGTGGTCGCGCAACACTGGTGAAGGCGACAGGATCTCCCAAAGTGCCTCAATCTCCTTGTAGGCTGCAAAGAACTCCTTGCGCCGCTCTGGTTCTAGAAAACGCCCATAGACGAGTTGCTCTAGTCGTTCATCTGGGCCACCATTTTTCCCATTGGCGAGATAGGTAGCTTCCGCTTGTCCGAGCTTGTCGAGCAAGTCGCTTAGCAGGAGATCAAGGTCTTCAATTGCGCCGCTGACGTCGGATGAGTCGAACTGCAACGCCTTTTTCAGTTCGCGCAGCACGCCGACAAAATCGACTACGAGGCCGATCCGTTTTTGTGGGCCATAAGGGCGGTTCACGCGCGCGATGGCTTGCAGGAGCACGTGGTCGCGCATGGGTTTGTCGAGATACAGGCAGTAGAGGAGCGGCGCGTCGTAGCCTGTGAGTAGTTTGTCGGTGACGATGAGGATCTGCGGATTCGCATCCGCTTTCTTGAACATCAGGCGCGTGTCTGCCTCGCGGTCCGGCGAAAGCTGGTACTGTGCAACGAGTGGGCGATTGACGATGTCGGCGTCATCCTTGGTATAGACCGGCGCAGTCCATTCGGGGGGCAGCAGCTTGTCGAGTGCCCGCTTGTACTTGGCACAGGCTTCGCGGTTCACGCCGACGAGGAACGCCTTGTAATGTAGCGGTGCCACGTTCTCGCGGAAATGCTTGGCGACGAACGCGGCAACTTTTTCGATGCGGTCGTCGGCAGTGAGGAAGGTGCGCAGACCGACAGCTCGGTCGAGGACCTTGTTGAGCTCGTCGACGTCGGTAACGCCCTCCATCTCGGCGAGGGCGAAAAATTCTTGGTCGAGTCGCTCTGTTGGTACCATCATCTCGCTTGGGGCCATGGTGTGGCGGATCGGCAGCGTTGTTTCGTCTTCAATCGACTCGGCGATGGAGTACTTGTCGAGATAGTTCAACTCGTCATCGCCTCCGAATATCTTGAAGGTCCCTTTCCCGTACGCGGTCTGGTCAATCGGCGTGCCGGTGAAGCCGATGATTGTCGCGTTGGGCACGGCCGCCATCAGATAGGTGCCCAGTTCCTTGGCGACCGAGCGGTGCGCTTCGTCGATGAACACGTACACCTTGTCGCGGGTATTGGCGTCTTTCTCCAGCCCCTCGAACTTGTGGATCATGGATAGGATCAGGCCGCGCTTGTCGGTTTTGAGCATATCCCGCAACTCGTCCTTGGAGTTCGCACGCCATACTGCGATGTCCTGCTGCTGCATCTCGCCGAGCAGGCGTTCGACCCAGCCCTTGAGTTGCCCTTCGAGTTCCGTCCGGTCCACGACCACTACCACGGTCGGAGTGCTGAATTCATCCTTGCGTTCCAAGATCAGACGAGCGGCGGTAAGCAGGGTGAAGGTCTTGCCGGAGCCTTGGGTATGCCAGATGAGTCCGCGCCGTTTCGCCGGCTCGGCACAGCGCTCGACGATGCGGTCCACGGCGCGGCGTTGGTGCTGGCGCAGCACGGACTTTCGCGTCTCGCCGTCTTCGACGTAGAACAGGATCCAATCGCGCAGGGTGCGCAGGAAATCGGTCGGCTCGAAGAACGATTGGACGGCGAAGCGGTAGTTTTCCTCCGGCTGCTCCTTCCAACGCGCCATGGACCGGCGCTCTATGTTCCAAGTGACGCCATACCAATAGTCGAGAAGGTGCGTAACGTTGAAAAGCTGAGCCGCTCCCATCAGTTCCGGCGTCTCCTTCTCGTAGCGTCGCAACTGGGTGACGCCCCGCTCAATGGCATCGGCGTCTTTTGGGTGCTTATGCTCGACGATGGCAACTGGCACGCCGTTGACGACGAACATCACGTCTGCGCGGTTGCCCTTTCGCGCTGGCGGCTTGAGCTTCCATTCCCAAGTGACGTGGAAGATGTTGGTGCTAGGCGCATCGAAATCGATGAACTGGACGGGGCGGGATCGCTGTTCGGATTCGTCGTACCACTGCCGCTCTCCGCGCAGCCAAGCGAGCATTTCGCGGTTGCCCTCAATCGTCGGCGGGATCGCTTCGAGTCGTTCGACGACGGCGCGGATGGAGTCGTCCGTCATCCAGGGATTGAATCGCCCGAGTGCTCTTTCAAGCTCATCGCGGAATAGCATCCCGGCTTCGCCGCCGCGCTTTTGCAGGGAGCTAGCAGGCGGGATAGGCGTCCAGCCGATTTCGGCCGCGTGGCGGACCATGGGGAACTGGACGGTGGTGGCTTCGGTGATGTTGAATTCAGTCATGGCCTGATCTTGTAGTTGGAAGCCCTTGGGTGAAAGGGTTGGGCTCGGTACTAATGAGGCATAATCGCGCCCCTATTGCGCCCCTATTGCGCCCCTATCACGCCTATTGCGCCCCTAGGCGTTGTCATGCTTATCACTCTATTTTTTTATGCGCTTCCAGAGAGCCGATGGGCCGAGACCTGCCGACACTAACCCTCGGTCTCTCAAGCTCTCCAGCGCTCTTCGCACTTGGCGTTGGCTGACAGCAGGAGCCAGTCGCGCTTGGATTTCACGTATCGTCAATCCATCGTCCACGCGATCTAGCAGAGCGATGATTGCCGCCTGCCGTTCGCTCATGTCTCCTCTGTGCGGCACGAATTGGCCGTGTCGGAACCGCACAGTCACGCACCCACCGTCATCTTCTATCTCCGGGGTCGGCAGGCCTGCTGCGCTCGTCTGTTCCGCCATCTTGAGGGTGCCGCTTCCCCACTTCTCAATGACGCCGCGTCGGTAGAAGGTGCGAGCGATCAGTGGATTCCACGGCCGCGATTCGTGCGGGGCGAACAGCGCCTCTGGCGTCAGGCCAAAGTGCAGAGAGCCAGCAGAGGTCACCTCCAGACGGTCATCGTAAACCGCTACGCCTATCGAGCCTCCGCCGATGGAGTAATCGCGATGGCATAGGGCGTTGGCCAGCGCTTCTCGCGTAGCCAGAGGTGGGTAGAGCGGTTCGTCTATCCGCTCGAAGCGATCCGGCTCGAACCGAGCGGCGATTGGCAAGGTGTCGCGCAGGAAGCGTTCGGCGTGCGCGAGCAGTGTGAAGGCGTTGCCGTTGAATTCGCGGTTGTCTAGGAACTTCATCTTGTCGATACCGCGGAAACGGGCGACGCGAAGCAGGCACTGCGGCATCTCGAATTCGAGGCGACCTGCGTTGCCGAACAGCACTGCCGCTGCCCGAAGTAAAACGCCGTCGCGCAGCAGTCCAAGTCCGCGTAGCAAGTCGAACGGCTCCCTGCTCATGGGTTCCTCCAGCCGCCCCTCCTCGACGGCCCTCGCGACAGTCCGGCGAATCTCTCCCACATCGAGGTCATCCACCGACCACCCGGTGGCCGGCCGGTTCTCCCAGCGGTGTTCGTTGTGCATGCGCTCGAACAGCATTCGGTTGTACTCGTCGGTGGTCATGGCTATGGTCGTATTCCCAACACGGCGATAGGCAGCACCCCGATAGGTGTACGGCCTCACCGGCCCTGGACTCACTCCGACCACCACCACTTCGCGGTCGCCGGCCACGCGAACCCGTTCCACCGTGGGCAAGGCCGGTGGATCAATCCTCTGGAGTTCGCCGCTCAGCTCTTCGATGGTGTGCTCGCTGACATGCTGGCCAACCACGCTTCCATCAGGAGCCACCCCGAATAGAACTTGCCCGCCATGTTGGTTGAGCATGGCGCAAGCCGTTTTGGCCGCCTCGCGGCGCGTACCCGTCGTGGCCTTGAACTCTAGCGTCTCGGATTCGCCGGTTTGGGCCAACGCTGAGATTTGGTCAAGGGTCATGGACGCACTTCTCCTCGTGATGTTTGGCGGTGCGTGTGCAGCACGTCCTCGGGCGGAACCCGTGGCCAGCCGATCTCCTCGGCATGGCGCAGGCGACGACAGAGCGCGGTCGCGCTTCGTTTTGTGTTATTGCTATGATAGACATTTGGCCGTATGATATTTTTGTCGGGCGTAGCTCGATACTCAAAGGTTCCCCCCCGATGACAAGCGCTCCAGGTGAGAACTCTCCGGTAACGGAGTAGTCGGGGGGGTCATTTTTCTTTTTTACTCCCATCTTGACTTCAAATTCTCGCTCGCGTATAATGACATTGTTGGGTGGCCTTAGCGGGCAGCCCAACACTCAAAGGTTCCCCCCCGATGACAAGAGCCCAAGGGGCTCTCTCCGGCAACGGAGTAGTCGGGGGGGTCGCTTTTTTGAGCCGAGACATACATCAGTAGTAAGACCGTGTCTCAGTCCGAAAGATGTCGAACTCACCACGCACCGCCGACCGGATTCGATCGAAGTAAGTCGTCTCTCCCGTTTGCAGCTTCCGAAACACGGCCCAGCAGCAGTAATCCACAACTTGCAACCCGTAATGGGAGCGGGAATCGTGGTGTAGGATACGGTACTTTATCCTAGACGGCAGCATCTTAGTGAGTGTGGTCCGCACGGCTTTTTCGACAGCTTGTCGCTTTTTGATTACAGGAATGGCATCAGTGATTATGATAACCTCATTGGCATCTACGTCTAGCTCTCTGGGTAGAACAAATTTTAGAAGGTGACCCAGCATTTCCGGGTAGAAACGCCTGTCTTCCCACAACTCCGGGCTGACCTTGCGCTTCTCTACGACCAGACTGTCGATATACACGGCGTCGAGATGGTCTCCGATAATATCGAACACCTTACCCCTCACATGTCTGTTGTCTTCGGCGCAGTGGAAGTATTGGTTCTCTATGCCGTATTCGATGCAGTCGTACTTGCAATCATCAATCGGTTGCAACCACCGGAAGGGTCGCCTCATGCTGACACTGGTTAGCACGAAGTAGTGAGTTCCATTGACGCTGAAGTCGAAGTTTCCAGACTCGTCGAGAAAGATGTAGACGCAGCGGTTCATTCCGTCATGTTTGATCATATTGCACTTCTGCTGTGGCCAGAACGTCTTGCCGGAAATAGGGACTCAGATCCTCGGGTGTTCGCAGATCCACTTTGCGTCCTGTGAATAGCTCAGATAACTCCAGTTCCATTCCGGCAATACCTAGCAGTCCAGGGATGCGATCTGGTTCAAACTCGACGAGCACATCTATATCGCTCTCTGGTCCGAAATCCTCTCGTAGTGCCGAGCCAAAGATGGCGAGCCGCTTGATGCCGTGCTCTTGACAGAAGGCGGCTAGCGCGGTCTTCGATACCGATACTTGTGGATTCATTGTATCTGCTTCCTTATTTCAATAGAGCTGGTTTCAAAATTGCCTTAAAGTGATAAGCATACAAGCGATTTTGCTCGTCATCAGTTTGTGTAAGAGGGCTATGGTTCACCACGCACGATTTATCCAGCGAGTTTTAGCTATTGGAAGAAAGATTCTCACCAGTTCTGATTCTTCGCAGAATTTCCCTTCTTGCTGCATTCACCGCATAGTACCTATCACCTCCCTCTACTTTTGCGATAACTCGACCCTGTGATCGGTAGTGATGATCTGCTCTATCTGGAGGACAACGTTCGCAAATGAAGTTCGTTTCTGTAAAACCTTCGCTGTAAACCAATTGTGCATCACAGATGGGGCAGAAACACCAAAGATTCGATATCTCGTTACCATTCCACGACCAACGCCATTTCGCTCCGTACAGCATATCTTCGATATAGTTCCGATGTGCAAGTTCATTCTGGGGTCGCAGAACCACATAGAGCAAGACAAGACCAACGACAAGACCAACAAGCGTAAATAATCCGGTAATAAGAAGGACCCAACCCGGCACCGAATAGTCGGAGACCAGTGCAGCCCAAACCCAAATAACGCCCGCCCAAACCCGTGACATCATTTCTCCAAGGAAACCGCGCAATGATGGGATGGCGGACAGGATCAGCCCTCCAACTACTGTTGCTATAATTCCGTTTCTCACGGGATGTGAATGCTTATCTGCCATCGGTTCTATTCAGTCTATCGCCGAATCTTGGGCCAATTGTAGCGCCGACAGATTGAGGTCGGCGACCCGTATCTCCCCCGTCATCAGCTTGTGCAGCAGCGCCTTGAACAAATCGTCGAGCACAGCACGTTTCCTGCGATGCAGGTCAATCTTGCGGTCAATGGCGTCGAGGATGGAGACGATCTCATGCTGTTCGTCATTGGAAGGAACGACGACTGGCCAAGGTATGAGAAACTGAATGTTGATATTCTTCTGTGTTCCCTTCGGGGCGAGTTTATCCATTTCTCCTTGTTGAGTTTGGAGAAAATACTCCAAAAACTCGACATTGAGTAACTGATTTGGTGTTATAGCGACGAGGCTATCGGGACAAGCACTGTCAAACTGCAAAATTCCTGTGAATCCAATGTTTGCGGCAATCGTGATGAGAATTGTTCCCGCAGGAAAAACGCGACTTATCGCAATGCCATCTTCGTTGAGTGTTTGGACAAATTCGTGGATACGGCCGCCGGAGCGGACGACGTCTCCGGTTTGGACAAACGGTGTCGTCCCGCCGTAAAAGCGCGGTTCATTCCTTGGGCGGTGCATAAATCGTCCGCGTTCGAGTTGTGCCATTTCTCCTAATGTCGAGACCTTCCAACTCTCTGGCACCGGCCCAATCCCGGTTTCCTTCTGCGCCTCACCCCGCAGGCCGCGTGTGAATAGCGTCCGCATCGTGGCGCGTTTGAGAGCGGTCGCTGTCTGTGCGGATTTCGTCTCGGTAGCTATTAACCGATGGATCATCTCCAACGAATCTGAGACTGCGGTTTGAGCTTTCGGTTCAAACTCGGGGAAGGGCAGATCGAGGAGCACTTCTCCAGGTACACGCTGTCGTCCGGTCGTACCTTCCATGCGTTGGGCGACGTGATGGCGGATGTCCGGGTGCAATAGATAAAAGAACAGCAGGCGACGATCATGTTCGTTGTTGCGCGGTCGAAGGGGGATGACCTCTGTAGTTGCGAAACCGAAAGGTGTTGGCAGCCCTGTCACGAGCGCCTGTTTGCCGTTTTCAAACGAAGGCGTAATCTTCGCAATGAGAATGTCTCCGCGTTCGAAATAGGTTCCACTTCTGATATCGGTCGGAGCCTTCAAGGTGAAGTCGGGAGTGTACGCACCGCCTTCGGGAATGGAGGCCATCGGCACGAACGGAATTGCTGCAAATGTGGAAGTATCAAGCCCACGCGGTTTCTTTGTGACTTCGTAGGCATCGCCTACCCGCAACCACCGGTGGCGACCAGCGAGTTCCGCGTCAAACAGGCTCATCAGCGACCCCGGCAAGGAGTTTCGACAACGACGCTGAAAGCTGGTGCGCTTCGTCGTCAAGAGAGGTGAGCTCTTTTAGTAACGTACTGACCGAGCCTATTTCTGTGGAGCTTGCCTGTCCCACCCACCGGCTCGGACTCAAGTTGTAATCCGCCTCCTCCGCCTGCTCTCGCGTGATAACAGCAGCTTCCCCCTCCACCGGCTCCCCCTTCCCAAACGCCGCCGCAATCAGCCGAATGTCCTCCTCCGGGATAAAATTCTTGGGCCGTCCCTTGCCCACGCGCCGACTGGCGTTGAGCAGCACGATCTTGTCCTTCCGCGCCTCCGATTTGCGCTTCGAAAGCACCACGACCACGCCGGCGGCACTGGTGTTATAGAAGAGGTTGTCCGGCAGCAAGATCACGCCGTCAATCAGGTCTCGCTCCACGAACCACTTGCGGATGTTGCGCTCTCGGTCCTCGTGCTTGGCACCCGAGCCGCGCGTCACCGCGCCGGTGTCGAGCACCACTGCGGCCCGCCCGCGTTCGTTCAAGCAGGTGAGGGTATGCTGGAGCCAAGCCCAGTCGCCCTTGCCGGTGGTCGCGCCGCCTTGGGTGCGGAAGCGGTCGAATGGGTCATTGGCGAAGAGTTCCGGGCTGAACGGCTGGTTCCACATGGGATTGGCGACCACGATGTCGTGCGTGGCGATCTGGCCGGTCGCGGTCTTGAACTTGGGATTAATCATGGTGTCGCCGCGCTCGATTTCTACCTCCATGTCGTGGATGATTGCGTTCATGTGGGCGACGGCGTAGCTCTCGGCTTGCAGTTCTTGGCCGTAGAGCTTGAGCGGCACGCGGCTAATGGGGTCGAGGTCGCGGGCGACGAGTTGGAGCTTGACGAGCAAACCAGCCGAGCCGCAGGCGTAGTCGTGGCAATCCTCGCCGGGCCTTGGGCGCATGATGTGTGCCATGAGGAAGCCGACCTCGGTGGGGGTGAAGAACTCGCCGGCGCTCTGGCCGGAACCTTCGGCGAACTTGCGCAGCAGATACTCGTAGGCGCGGCCGAGGAAATCGGGTTGCACGTCGGCGAGGCCGAGTCGGTAGCGCGGGTCGGAAAAGGTCTCGATGACTGCGGCGAGCTTGGACGGGTTGATGTCGCGCTCGCCATTGCGCTCGGCGGCGAAATCGACAAAGTCAATGACGCCCGCAAGCGAGGGATTCTGCCGCGCGACCGCCCGCACCGCCTTTGTCAGATGCTCGCCGATGTCCCTCGGCTGGGTGCTGCGCCCTTGGTCGTCGAGCGGCCATTCGTAATTTTCGCGACCGCTGATGATGCCCCAGCGCGCTTCCGGGGGCAGGTAAAAGCGCAGCAGCGCGTGGTCGCTCTCGGCGATTTCCAGCGCGATGTCTCGTTCGCCGTATTCCTCGACTAGCCGTTCGATCTCGTCGTCGAACACATCGGAGAGGCGTTTGAGGAAGAGGAGTGGTAGCAGGTAGTCCTTGAATTTGGCCGCGTCTTTCTCGCCGCGAATAGAGCAGGCTGCATCCCACAGCATCTGCTCCATGGGCTTGGTCGAGGGCACGGCTGCACGGCCTTTGCCTTTCCGCCGCTGCGTCACGCGCGCGGCGGCTTCGGTTGGCTCGGTCGCGTCAACGCCCGCTTCGACAGCGAGTGCGGCGATGGCCTCTTGCGCAGCCTTCTGCGGCTTGATTGCGCCGCCCTCCCAGCGATTGATACTGGCGAAGGACACGCCGAGCCGCTCGGCGAGCTGTTCTTGGGTGAGGTCGAGGCGGGCGCGGATGGTGCGCAATAGGGTTGGGATATCGTGCAATTCTGTTATATTTGTCATAAGATGCAATATAACAGAAACGCCGATTGCCGTCAAGGGCAGCTCATGGGCCTAGCGTCGACTATCGAACTTTTTGTAGTATATTCGGACGTATCCTGCTGAATATACAACAGTTTAAGATGTATATTCAGCAGCCCTAGTTCGGTGTTGACGAGCGCGAGCTTCTTTTCGTTGCGCCGTTTTATATCTCCAACTGCTTGCGCAACAATTCTTGCACGAGTTGCGGGTTGGCCTTCCCCCGCGTCGCCCGCATTACTTGACCCATCAAAAATTGCACGGTGTTGTGGTTGCCGCCCTTGATTTTTTCGACGGCGTCGGGATGCGCGGCGATCACCTCGGCTACTGCTTGGTCGAGTTCACCGCTGTCGGAGATTTGTCCGAGGCCGCGCGCGGCGACGATCTCGGCGGGTGAGTCTACTGGTGTTACGCTAACGGTGGCCTCTAACTCTCCGATAGATACCGTGCCCGGTGTCACTGGGATGGGCTTGGGCTTGGGATCCCACATTTGGTCAAAGACTTCGCGGGCTGCGTTTTGGTTGATCGTGCCCTTTTTGACTAAGGAGAGCAACTCGACGAGCGCAGTTGGCTGAACTTCGACGTCTTCAATCGACCGGCCCTCGGCGTTGAGGCGACGGAAAATTTCCCCGGTGATCCAGTTGCCTACCTGCTTAGGGTCTGCTCCTTGTATCTGTGCAGCCTCTTCGAAATACGCGGCCACGGCATGGTCCTCGACCAAGGCGGCGATCTCCTGTGGATTGAGTCCGTAGGAATCGGCGAAGCGTTCGGCTTTGGCAGCCGGCAGCTCGGGCAAGCTGGTGTGGACCCGAGCGATCCACTCGTCGTCTAACTCCGCGACGAGCAGGTCTGGCTCCGGAAAGTAGCGGTAGTCGTCCGAGGTCTCTTTGCTGCGCTGCGGACGGGTGATGTTGGCGCGTTCGTCCCAGCCCATGGTCTCTTGCTGGATGTGGCCGCCGGCTTCGATGATCTGTTGCTGGCGCTCGGCTTCATAGGCGATGGCGCTACGCACGGCGCGGAAGGAGTTGAGGTTTTTGACCTCGACCTTGGTGCCCAATTCGCGGCTGCCCACAGGCCGGATCGAGATGTTGGCCTCGCAGCGCATGGCCCCTTTTTCCATGTCGCCAGAGGACGCGCCTAGGTAGCGGACGATCTGGCGGATTTGGGTCAGGTACGCATAGCTCTCGTCGGCTGAGCGGAGCGAGGAGTCGGTGACGATTTCCATCAGCGGCACGCCGGCGCGATTGTAGTCTACTAGGCTGGAGTTACCGGCGTGCTGGAGCTTGCCGGTGTCTTCTTCGAGGTGGACGCGGACGACGCCGATTTGCTTGGGGCCGCTCTCGCCGTCGATCGCAATCCAGCCGCGCTCGCACAGGGGCTGTTCGTATTGCGAGATCTGGTAGCCCTTGGGCAGGTCGGGATAGACGTAGTTTTTGCGCGCAAAGACGCTGCTGGGCTTGATTTGGCAGTTGAGGGCCATGCCGGTCATAACCGTCAGCTCGACGGCGCGGCCATTGATCACGGGCAAGGCACCGGGCTGGGCGGTACACACCGGGCAGATGTGGGCGTTGGCCGCCACCTGAAAGTGATCGGCTTCACAGGCGCAAAACATCTTGGAGGCGGTTTGCAACTCGACGTGGACTTCCATGCCGATGACGGTTTCGTAGTGCAAGGGATGCTCCTTTGGGCGAGCTTTAGGCAAAGAGGACGTGTTGGCGGAGGAAAGCCTCGCAGGCTTGGTAGAAGGCCCGCACGGTCTCGGGTTTGCGCCAGCCGTGGCCCTCGCCTTCGTACAGGTGATAGACGTGCGGTATGTTGCGGCGGCGCAACGAGGCCGCGATTTCCTCGGCTTGAGCCGGGGGTACGACTTGATCGTCTGTGCCTTGGAAGAGGGCGATGGGGTCGCGTAGCTGGTCGGCGGCGTAAACCGGCGAGCGGTCGCGATAGACATCAGCCGCTTCGGGCAGCGGGCCGATCATGGAGTCGAGGTAGCGGGACTCAAATTTGTGGGTGTCTGCGGCGAGGGTGAAGAGGTTGGCCACGCCGTAGAGGCAGATGCCAGCGCGGAAAAATCCGGGCCGCGTAGTGAGCGCCCGCAAGACCGTGTAACCACCGGCGCTGCCGCCCATGATGACGAGGCGCTCCGGGTCGGCCAGCCCGTTGTCGACGAGGTGCTGAGCACCGCCAATGGCGTCTGCTACGTCGAGGAGGCCCCACTGGGCGCGCAGGGCCGTCATGTAGGCGCGCCCGTGGCCCGTGCTGCCTCGGTAATCCACGTCGAGGACGGCCCAGCCGCGAGTGGCAAAGTACTGGTGGCTGCCTTCAAAGCTGGTCTCTACTTGGCCGGTGGGGCCGCCGTGGACGGTCACGATCAGCGGGGGCCGACCCCGTCCGCAAAAGCGGCTGCTGGCCGGAGGGTAATAGAGGCCGAAGATGCGAGTGGCGTCCTCGGCTTGCCAGGAAACGGGCTGCGGCGAGGAAAGGTCGTCCGCGGTTAGCAACTCCGTGGCTGCGCGTGCTTTCACCTGCATTTGTTCGGCCGTGCCAGCGACGATGCGGGCTGGTACTGCGCTCGCCGAGGCAATACAAGCAAGGCCCTTGCCGCGCGGGGCGGCGACAATCTGTTCGACGTGGGTGTAGCTTGCTAGGGCCGGGACCTTGGCGAGTTCACCGCTGTGAAGGTCGAGGCGGTACGCGGCGCGCTGGCTGTTTTCGCTGCGGACGAAATACAAGGTGCGGCTATCGGCGGCCAGCGAAAACGCTCGTCGGCCTTGGACCCAAGCTGGACCAGCCACGTCGTAGGTGTCCTCGCTGAGGCAGCGCGTGGCACCGCTCGCCAAATCGCGGCACCAGAGCTGAGAGTACCCGCGCTGGTCGGAGGTGTACAGGAGCGAGCAGCCATCGGGCGAGAAGCAAGGCTGGGCCACGGCTGTGTCGAAGTCGCCGGCGATCTGTTCGGTGCTGCGCAACTGGGGCAGGCCGCTGCGGCTGCGCGCCATCTGTCCGAGCATCAGGCGAGTGCCGTCCCAGGGCATTTGCGGATGATCCCATTCGATCCACGCGAGGCGGTCGCCGCTGGGATGCCACGCTGGCTGCATGTAAAAGTCGGCTCCCTCGACGAGGCGTTGTGGCCAACGACTCCCTGCCGCATCGACTATGGCGAGGCAGTCGCGGTCCTCGTAGTGGTGGACATAGACTAGATGGCGGCCCGAAGGGGAAGGCGCGGGAGCTGCGGCATAGCCAAAGGCCGGGGTAATGGGCTGGGCTGGCCCGCTGGCGAGTGCTTGCCGATAGAGGCGGCCGGACTGCTGCTCGGCAAAGTACACATGGCCGCGGTGGACGGCGAAGTCGCCGCCGCCGTAGCCGACTTTGGCGCGCACTGAAAAGGCGGCGTTGAGATCGCGTGGCGCGGCGTTAGGCCCTTGGCAGACGAGGACGCCTTGCGGTCCTCGCCCTTCGAGCCAGACGAGGGTGCGGCCATCGGCATCCCAAGCGAGATCGGACAACCGGGTGGAGGCGGCGAGGTCGTCGGGCGAGAGCGCGCTCGGCCACAAGCCAAAGGGGCGGACTTCCACTCGGCGCTACTCCATTAACTCGATCTTGACGTTGTCCGGGCCGTTGATGAAGACGATGCGGCTGCCGTCGTCGAGCGCGACCGGCCCCATCCAGATCTCGACGCCGAGCTCGGCGATGTCGGCGAGGGTTTGATCGAAGTCGTCGGAGACGAGGGCGATGTGGTCGTAGCCTTGGTAGCGTCCCAATTCCATGGGGGCAAACTCGCGGTCCGTGACGGTGATTTGCACCGCACCGATGTGGACTGGCACCCAAGTCGCGCCGCCGCGCTCAAAGGGCGGATCGCTGGTGGCACCGAAGAGCTTTTTGTACCAGTCAACCGCGGCGTGGACGTCAACGGCCTCGTGGTGGACGTGGTTAAGGGTATAGTTGGGCATGAGCAATCCTTTCTTTATGAGCGCCCGAAAGTTCGCAAAAAGGGCGCTACTGTCAAGGGAGGTAGGCTTGTGTCACAGGGCGTCTGCAAGGCCCTTGAGGTAGTGCAAACTGCCGGCGGCAATGGTGCGCGGATCTGGGTTAAAATCGAACACTTCTACGGAGACGTAGCGCTGATAGTCCAGCTCCTTGAGCGTCCGCATGACGCTGGCGAAGTCGGTGTTGCCAAAGCCGGGGCCGCGCTTGTTTGCATCGTTGACGTGGACATGGTAGAGGTGCTCGCCAGAGTCGCGCAAAAGCTGGGCGACGGGAATTTCTTCGGTCGAACCGGAGCACACATCGACCATGGTCTGGAAGTGGGGGTGGTTGATCTCGGCGATCATTTTGCGCGCTTGGGCACAGGTGGTGATGATGTTCGTCTGCTCCTTGCTCAGCGACTCGATGCAGAGATAGACGCCGTGCTGCTCGGCCAACTCCAAGCTGCCTTCAAACGCCCCGCGCATGCGGTTCCAGCACTCCTGGTAATCCCATCCCTCCTGCACATTGCGCTGCATGGGCGAGCCGATGATCATCACTTGGCCGCCGAGGTCGCCGCAGAATTGGACTAGCTCCTTGAAGTACGCGCAGGTGCGCTGGTAGATGGCTGGGTCGGGATGGGTGATGTACAGCCCGTCGGGGCTGGCCAAGAGCCAGTGCAGGCCGGCGATTTCTACGCCAGCGCGTTCGGCAGCAGCTCGGATTCGGGCGCGGCGCGACGCGGGGATGTCCTCGACGCTATCGGCGAGGGTAAAGGGGGCGATTTCGACGGCTTCGTATCCGAGATCAGCGGCGTAGTCGAAGACCTCTTCGATGGGCCAGTCGGTGAAGTACTCGTTACAGGTGGTGAGTTTCATGTGGGATGCTCCTCGTTGGGATTGGGCTTGAATTTATGGGGTCAATTTTCGATTTCTGTCAGCAGTGCCGCTATGTCTTTTGGTAATTTAATCCCGAATTTCCACTCAAAGTCTGCAACGCTATTGCCGTAACGTTGAAGCAAAGCGACGATGTACGGTCCTACATCCTTGGCGGAGATCAGATCTGACCTAGCTTCTTGCCACTTTTGCAAGTGCAACCAAGCAAGGCCGCGGGCATAATAGGCTTCAACATAATTCGGGTATAATTCAATCGCCTTGGTAGCGTCTTGTATAGCGCGCTCATACTCGCCTTGGATGATGTAAATACGCCCGCGAACCGCATAAGTTATGGCGTCGTGCGGGTTTAATTCAATCGCCTTGGTAGAGTCTTGTATAGCACGGTCAAATTCGCCTTGGCCACCGTAAGCAGCACCACGAACCGCATAGGCTTTGTCACAATCTGAGTTTAATTCAATCGCCTTGGTAGAGTCTTGTATAGCACGGTCAAATTCGCCTTGGATGTTGTAATTACCGCCGCGAGCCGCATAGGCTTCGGCATAATCTGGTTTTAGTTCAATCGCCTTGGTCAAATCTTGTATGGCACGATAATTCTCGTCTTGGCTACCGTAAGCAGAGCCGCGGGCGTGATAGGCTTTGGCATAGTCTGGTTTTAGTTCAATCGCCTTGGTATAGTCTTGTATAGCCTGAGCATACTCGCCTTTACTGAGGTAAGCAAGGCTGTGGTAAACAAGGCTGTGGTAAGCAAGGCCGCGATCGTAATAGACTTCGGCGTAATCTGGTTTTAGTTCAATTGCCTTGGTAAAATTTTCGATAGCATCTGAGTATTGCCCCCGTTGTCCTGCCTCAACTCCTCGGCTGATATATTCTTCGGCATCAGGGACGGGGTAAGGGACATTGTAACGCTGGGTATAGGCAAAGCCGACAAAATCTGGAAAGAGAGATTCTTCACGGATGTCGTGCAGTTCTTCCAGTTCCTTTCGTATCTGTTCTTTACTTGCTGATTCGATGATTAACTCTTCCGAGTTCAGTTCCCCCGAAGAAGGAAGGCCGAAGAGGAATAAAGAGTGCTGTGCCGTTATACGCTCGTTCAGGTGTGCCGGTGCCCAGTACCAGAAGTCTGGTTTGTTTGGGGATGTCGCTAAAGTTTCCGGTGTCGGACGGTCGACCGTCTGATCTTTAGCGGTCTCGCGGGTTTTGAATCCGAGGATGTCGCTTATTGATTTGTCCTTTTCCTTATCCGTTATCTCCCAAAAGATTTTCTCATCAGCTCTGTTGACGACAAAGACTTTTCCATTCACCTCTGACTTTTCACAGGCGAACCACAGGGCGACAAGGGCATTACGCGTGAAGTCAATGAGGCAGGTTGCGGCTCCGTGATGTTGGAGGTCGGCGAGAAGCTCTAGGTCGTCTAATTGCTTCTGCTCGCGCTGATCGTAGTTCTTCAGCTTGCATTTCTTTAGCAAGTCTTCATGATATTCAATGAAAAACTGATCAGGTATTCTGCTTTGGCTTGGGAGACTCGCCTTTAGGCGGCGCTCCGCTGAAGACTCCAAAAGCCACTCCTCGTTTTCTTGGCCTCGAAATACCAAAGTAGAGTTGGGCCATTTAGCTTTTACCTCTGAGACTTCCTTCAGGTATCCTGCAACGTCTTTAACTCGCCGATTTTCGCTCATTTTATCTTCGCTTGTCCGGTTATCCTGTCTTGGTTTCCCAAGTCGTATTAATCGCCGTCCTCCGTGTCAAATAGGCCACCCTTGATGATCTGTGTCTTCGGCGGCTTGCGCATTTCGTCGGGGACGGTCGGCATTTCGTCGGCTTGGAAGCAGTCGCTCTCGATCGCGGCTTTGAGCAGCTTCTTCTGTTCGGGATAGCACTTCACCGTCGCTTCCAGAACCCAGAGCAGTTCGAGTAGCTCCGTGGTGAACTGGCTGGTCCAGCCTACAGGACGGATGTTGTCGAGGGGCGATGATTTCTTGCCGGCCCCTTTCTTCATGCGGTACTTGAGATAGGACTGCACGACCTTGAGGCCAGAGACCTCGAACTCGTACACTTCGGGTGCGACGGGTGCGAAGACGCCTCCGCTGATACGAAGCGTCTGGGTGGCGTCGTTATAAATAAACTCTTCGGCATGGCCGGGGATGGCTTCGACGCATTTGGCCGCACCGGGAGGAACATGGCCGGGCGTCTGTTGCGTAGGGACGAAACGCTCGCCGTAGGTGTGGAGCCACAGCAGCCGCGCACCTGCCTTGCGAACCTTCTCGAACAGTGCCGCATCCTTTGTGATGGGTACGCACAGTTTGCGTGTTTCCAACTCTTTCTCAAACCGTGCAGTGAAGGCTGGTTGCGCTAGCACGCCATAGAGGTAGGCGAGGAAATCTTCGGGTGTGATTTTGCGTTTGTATTCTGCGCCGAGGAGTTTGAGCAGGTCGGGGGTAATGTTCGCCTGAGAGGCATCGGCGGTGCGGTAGAGGGGAACGGTGTCCTTTGCGCCGCGCCCCGAGAAATGATGCAGATCGGGAATCAGCGCACAAGCGGTTGCCGCTGGTCCTCGACCTAGAGAATCTTTCAGCAGAGTCGTCAAATACACCTGCTGCTCGCTGTAGACGCGCCATAGGTCGGGACGTGGACGGGACATCAAGCGACCGTCCGCAATGATGTAATGGCGGTCAAAAGAGCGATACGCGTATCTTCGGACTTCGGGAAGGGGAGTGTTATTCGGTAGTTTGGAGATCGGCGTCGAGTCGCTCCGATCTGTTAGGGCGACGCGATACTCCCCATCGATAGTACGGTCGCCTGTCTCACGGAAAGCCTCAGCGCGATTCTCGGCACCTAACAGTTCACGCCAACGCCGTTCCAGCGTTTCCGCGTCCGGCGCAATCGGCCATGTTCGCTTGAATTGCGTTCCCGAATGCTGCCACGGCATAAGGTCGGTGAGCAACGGCCAAGTGAAGTAAGCCCCTTCACCTGCTGGGCGAAATGATGCCTGCCAGTCGTCTGGGCAATCCTGCCATTTCACTTTCGCAAAGCCGTCGATAGCGGCGAGCGCGGCGAGCTTCTCCGCTCGCACCCCCTCAATCCGGGCATAGCGGACTTTCGCGGGCTTATCTGTCTCCGCCTCCCCCGCACGGAACGCCACGGCAATAGCCACCGGCGTCTGAATCGCAAAAACATTGCTATCTTGGCGCGTACCGCGTCCCTCGCCGCCGAGGTCGAGAATCCAAATCTCGTCGCACTGCCGACGGATATGTTCGCGCATCCCAGCGAAAGCGTCGCCATCGAGGTAGCTCGACGCACTGATGAAGCTGACGATGCCGGGGCCTTCGGCGGCGTCTTGCTCAAAGACCTTCCACAGCGCCCAGCGCCAGAAATAGACATAGAGATTGTAGAGATTCTTGACGTGGACGCCGTGCCCAGCGTTGATGGCCGGGTTGAGGAAATCCTTTAGAATGGCGAGTTGTTGTCTTCTTTCAAGCCTAGCCTCAGCGGTTTTGAGCTCTCTAGCTCTGCCCCTTTTATCCTTAACTACATTGCTAGGCAAAGGGTCGCTGAATCGAACCCATCCGCCATACTGAGAAAGATTAGTCTCGTTTTCTGTATCCACCGCATCGTGTCGGTCATAGGGCGGATTTCCTAGACAGACGATGACTGGAACCTCGCTTTTTACTTTGAGCGCCCTTCTGTGTTGCTCGGCAATGGGCCGCAGAATGAACGGCATCCGCGGAGGCTCAGCATGGGGACTTTCGAGGGTGTCGGTCAGGTAGATATGCGTACCTTCGGTGGGCAGCGTTGCTTCGTTATCGCGCAACGCACGGCTGACACGCAGTTCGCTCACTGCATAAGGGCCGACCAGCAGTTCAAAGCCGTACAGGTTTTTAGCCAGTGTGGTGGCTTGACCGGGGACAGCACCCTCGCCCTGTTCTTCTTCGATTCGGCCAAGAGCGTGTTCAATGACGCCGAGCAAATAGGTGCCCGTTCCCACAGCGGGATCGAGCGTAACGACGCCGGGGTCGGCAAAACCCAGCGGCTTGCCAAGACGATTGACGAGCAAGTCGTCAATCAGGCGCACTTGGGCGCGGACGACCTCTACCGGGGTGTAGTAAGCCCCGGCTTTCTCGCGCAGGTCGGGATCGTAGGCGGCGAGAAAATCTTCGTAAAAGTAGAGCCAGGGATCCTCGGGACCAATGAGGGAGGCTGACGGTACGACCGCGATTACGCGCAGGAGCAAATCGAGGGAAGCGGCTATATCGGCACGGGCATCGGGATCCGTCAGTACTTGTAGTGCCCGCGACAGCAGGTTGTGCTGTACGGCGAGGGCGGCCTCGGCACTATCGAGGGTGAGCGGATCGGCCCCTTCGCTGCGGCCTAGCAGCAAGGCAAAGGTTACAGTCTGGGCATACGCGTCGGCGAATTGCCCGTCTGAGGCGTCTGGGAAGAGGAGTTGCCGCCAGTCTTGTGCAAGCTGAACGAGGGGCGATTTCGAGTCTTTGAGCGCGTCTATTACGTCATCGCGCAACATGCGGCACAGGGGTGCCAGTAGAGCGGCAAAGCGATTGAGATCAATTTTGCCGTTGCGGTTGGTGGGGATGATCGGTTTCCACGAGAAGAAATCGTGCAAAAGGTCTTCGATAGCGGGGGCGTCTTGGGGCGCGGTGGCCTTCTTGCCGTCGGCGGCAACATTGCCAGAAAGACGGCAACTTCGCACCTGTTTGCCGTCTCGGTAAAGCGCCCACTCGTTGCCATCGGTATAGAGGATGTTGGGAATCGCTGAGAATCGCCTGAACTGATCGCGGTTGTGGCCTTTGAAACGAGAGGCTGTCGCGCCAACACCGGGAGCCTTGAGTTCTACGTATCCGGCGAGCAGTTGATTAAGATGAACGGCGTAATCCGGACGACCGAGACGGTCAGGTAGGGGAGTTTCGCCGGTGCAGACGATATTCCAGCCGAAAGCACTGCCCACCTCGTCCATAAAGGTCTCAAAGGGACCGCGCAGTTGTTCTTCGGGCTCGCCAAGAGTGACTTGCGTCCTCTTCGCGGTCACTGAGGCGGCGAAGTCTTGCAGGGCCGCGTGGGTTACTATCTCTGTGTTCGGATTTCTCAACTGCGTGCGTCGAGCGAGAGTATATGGGAATAAGCTAAGATGCGCTCGTCGGCGGTCATAAAGGTCAGGTCGTGCACGACGGCGGTAGCGACTAGCATTCGGTCGGCAGGGTCGCGGTGAAATTCTCCAGGCAGATTATAGGCCGCGATGGCGATCTCGTGGGTGAGGGGAATGGCTTCGGCGAGCAGTGCATCGAGCGATTCGGATATCCAGGTCTCAAGTCGGCCTGCTAGGGTCAGCCGGCCTCCCCACACTAAGCGTGCGATCTCCAGCGATGATGCAGTTGAGACGAGAAGCGCATTGGCCTCGTCGGCGACGGCATCCCCTGCGTTTGGACCGAGTTCTTCCGGCGATTCCTGCGACCAGATCCATACATGCGTATCGAGTAGGATCCTCACGAATTCATCTCCCACTCATCCCCGAAATCAGTATGAACGATGTCGCCGTGGATGGTCATCCGACCGCGCAGTTTGCCTAGCTCTCTGTTCGAGCGGCTTTCTTCGAGGTATGGGTTGACCGTGGCTATGGGCCGTTTGTTCAAGGTCACGAGGAGCGGTTCCCCCGTCTGTTGCACCTTCTTCAATTCGTCGATGCACTTCGCCTTGAATTCGGAAATACCTATTTCTTTCATCGCAATCCTCCAGGTCTCAAATAAAATAACGGACTGGGCAAGATGTAGCGCAAAGAAAACAGAATAGGGAATAAAGGATACACTAGCCACTGCCCCCACCACTGATCCACCTCATGGCACAGTTGTTGCAAGCGTCCAGATAAAGGAGGAAGGACTATGTGGCGACTGTTGGTGTTGGTATTGGTCGGCCCGGTGTGGGCCGAGGGGGATTTGGGAGAGGAGGACGCGGGTTATTTGGAGCAGCGGTTGGACGACTTGGGAGGGCTAGATGCAGCGGTTGTGCGGTGGCGGGTGCGCGGGGCTGAAGCGGCTCGGGAGCGGTGGCAGTTGTATCAGCGGGTGGAAGTCGCGCCGGTCAGCGGGCAGGTATTTTTTGGCTTGGCCGAGCGCGATCCAGGGGAGTCCGGGTGGAGCGATTTTAGGACGTTTTACTACGCAGTGCAGAGGCGGCGATCCGAATGGGTCGTCGGCGACTTGCGGCCCGGCACGGGCGCGGGCTTGGTGTTTGGGCGTAGCCGGCGCGGGAGTATTGCGCCGAGGATGCCGGCGGGAGACAGTCGGCGCTTGGGGTATCGCTCTAGCGGGGAGAACCACGCCCTGCGCGGCGCGGCGTGGCGCTACGAGGGTCAGGCGTGGAGTGGAATGCTGATTGGGGGTTGGGCGCGCCGGGATGGGCGCTTGGACGAGCACGGGCAGGTGCGGTCGTTGCCAGAAAGCGGCTATCACGTGACTGCGACCGAGGTGGCCGGCCGCGACCTGCTGGGCATCCGGGCTGGCGGCGGCCGGCTGCATTGGCGCGGCGAGCATTGGCAGTGGGGCACGACCCTGCTGGCCTTGGACTTTTCTCACCACATCGATTTGCGGCGGAATGGACGGACGCCTTGGGGGTTTGTCGGCGACGGGCAGCGCATGGGGGCTGTGGATGTGAGCGTGGGGTGGGACCGGGGTCGAGCAGCGTTGGAAGTGGCTGGCGATGGGGTGGGGCACTGGGGGATGGTTGGGGAGTTGCGGGTGCGGTATGGGGGGCTGCGGATGCGGACGTTGGGCCGCTACTACGCGCCGGGATTCCACAGCTTTTTTGGTGCGGCTCCGGGGACTTCGGCCATGCAGAATGAACAGGGTGGCGTCGCTGAGGTCAGTGGGCGGGACTGGCGGGGCTATGTGGATGTGTACCGTCGGCCTGCGCGTTCTTACTTCATACCGGTGCCGGCGATGTATGGCACTTGGGGGGGCGAGCTAAAGAAGCGGTTGGGGAACCATTGGGCAGTGCGTGGGCAATGGCAAAGACGCCTGCGGCCGCGCTGGTCAGACGAGCGGTTGGTGCAAGAGCGCAGTCACAAATGGCGTTTGGACTTGGAGCGGGGAGCTTGGCGCTGGCGCGGTGAGTTGGTGCGCTGGCATCGCGCCGCTCGTGCCGAGTGGGGCCTGTTGGGCAGCGTGCGGTTTAAGGTGCGCTGGCTCACCTTGCACGCGAGCCGCTTCCGCACGGACTCGTGGTGGACGCGGATTTACGAGTACGAGATGGATCTGCCCGGAGCCGTGAGCATTCGCCCGCTCTACGGCACGGGCTGGCGTGGGTACGCGCTGGTGGAGATCGCCTATCGCGGCTGGCGGCTGAGCAGCCGCTATCGCATCCAGCGCGACCAGCGGCTGAGACACTACGGCGGGATGCAGATCGACTGGACGAAGGGCGGATAATGGACTGGTATTCCTCCGTCAAACCGTATCCATCCACGCTCCGAGCGATTCGGCTGTATTTTAACATTGTTGTCCGAGCGGCCGTCTTAGCCCTGATTTGGGGTGCTCTACTAGGCATTGGCACAGGTCTCAATTGGCTGATAGACGTGGCACTAGGAGCATTCGATGCTTCTGAAAAGGTCAAAAACGTTTCGTTACAGGTCTCTCTTGTGTACATTGTTACATCAGGAGTTGCAATGACTTTGACCAGCCTCAAGGATGTGTGGGACTTGACACGTGCTAGCCTGCGTAAGTCTTCCGCCGAAGAACCGGACGACGAGCAGGGAGAGCAAAAATGAAAAAGAACCTTCTTCCTGTTAGAGATTTCAAGCTGGCAATCGCATACACTACGGCGTGGATGTTCGCGTTCTGGGTAGTAGAATACCCCATAGGCGATTGGGCTGTAACGGCGGTCGTTTTGTACGTATCACTATGGCTAGCAAGAGAAGTCGTTTCAGCCTTGGTGCAGTTTGTGGCAGAGCGTATGCAGGAGTACGCAAAGCGCCTTGCCCAGAAGGCAGGTGTTGAATTTCTCGATCACTCGCCCCCTGAATACAGCCTTCGGGATAAATTGCTCTATGCCGCCCTATTACTGCTATTGTGTTTTACTATCATCGGCCTCTCGCTGATCGCAGGGATCCCGGCGCTCGGTCTATATGGGCTTGCCCCACTTCCTGCCTTTTTTAACTGGATAGCTTGGAGCCTCTTTCTCGTCGGGGGAGTCGGCATATCCTTGATATTGGGGATCGTAATGTGGCTGTTGTCTTCTGCCGACGCCGGAATCAACACTGCAATCGCCTCCCAACAAGCTCACGCCGCGGTCCACCGCAAACCGACCGAATTAGAATTGCGTCTATTATTTTTGTACTTACTACTGTTGTATCGCTTTCATCTGCAATTCGGTCGTCGCCAACTGTAAGTAAAGTTTGCTCCGTCCCCGATAGGACACCACGAGGGTTGCCCCTACGATTGCGATCTTGCAGACTTCTTGTATGAGAAGCCTTTTACTGCTCGTCGCACTCATCGCCGCAGAAGTAAGCGCAGCCCCTTTGCAAGACGCTGCCCCCCGAACCGGGCACATCCACGCCCTGACCATCTTCGCGCACTTTGCCGATGAGGGCGGCTTGGGCCGCGAGGTCCCGTCTTTTGCGGCGGAAATTTTCGCCGACCAGCCGGGCAGCCTGACCCACTTCTACCGCGAGATGTCGCGCGGGCAGTTCGAACTCACTGGGGAGGTGCTGCCCCGCTGGTACGCATCCCGCAGCAATGCCGACGTGTACACGGGCGAAGAGGGCGGTTATGGTCGCTTTGCCCGCGAGATCATCGAGGCCGTTGATGCCGACGTGGACTTTAGCCGCTACGACAACGACGGTCCCGACGGAGTGCCCAACTCCGGCGACGACGATGGGTACGTCGATTTTATTTTTATCATCTCGGCCTCGGCCCCAGCGGGCTTTATCGTCGAAGAGGCCACGGGCGTTGCTCGGCTTGGGTTGGGCAACGATTTTGTGAGTCAAGACCGCGCCCTCCGCGGCGGTTTTATCCTGATTCGCTCAAAAAGCGGTGCGGTGCAGCGCGGGCGGTCTTTTGTCGAGGCCGTAGGCAGTATGGCCCACGAGTTTGGACACTTTCTGGGTCTGCCCGACCTGTACGACCGCGATTATGGGTCTGAGCCGGAAGACGACTCGGGCGGTATTGGCTATTGGGGCTTGATGGGGCACGGCAATCGCGGCTGGAACGAGGTAGATGGGCCCAATCCCTTCTGCGCGTGGAGCTTGGGGCAGCTCGGTTGGTTGGGGGTAAACAACCAACAACTCAACGTACTGAGCGAGGACCAAGACGATGTGACTTTTGCCGATGTCAACGCGGGCGGCGCTGTGTATTTGCTGCCCGCGTCTGGGCCTGCTGAGCACTTTTTTCTCGTAGAGTTTCGCAGCCGTCAGCACAGTTACTACGAGCGCAATCTGCCCGACGAGGGCTTGCTGATCTGGCGCATAAATCCCACCCGCAACGGCAATAATATGGAGGCCATCAAACAGGTGGATTTAGTATGCGCCGATGGGCTTTTTAGCGATGCGGGCTTCCCCTTGGGTCGCAAGCCGTCCCCGTTTAACGGCCGCGACAATCTCGACTTTTGGGCACACGACGTGCGCTATCGCACGGATTTTGGCGGCAACCTTGGAGACGCCACCGACGTGTTTGACGGCGAGCAATTTACCGACTTCTGGGCCGCGTCCAATCCAGCGGCCACGACGGGAATTAGCGTGACTAACATCCGCCGCGCGGGAGACCAGATGGTGGCCGATCTCAAGCTGCAAGACCGCCGTCGCGCCGGTCCGATTGCCGACATGGAAATTTGGCGCGACCGCATTGAGATTGTCGGCGATGTGACCGTTCTGCCCGGAGGGCACCTCGATGTCCGCGCTGGTGCGCAGGTGCAGGTGGGGCCGGACGCACTAACTGCGGGTGCGGATACGGCGCGCGCGGAGTTGATAGTGTACGGCGATCTCTTCATCGGCGTTTCGGGGCAGGGGCAAACCGCCTTCCACTCGGCCGCCGCCGACCCACAGCCCGGAGATTGGCACGGCATCGTGCTGCACCAAACGGCCACGGCCTATTTGCGCAGCGTCCTCATCGACCATGCTCACTATGGCCTATTGGCCGAGGAAATCGACCACGCCACTACCTTGGAAGATGTGACCATCCGCCACTCCAGTGCGGACGGCATTCGCTTAGAAAAGGTCGAAGAGGAGATTCTCTTAGATCGCGTGCACGTCGAGGAAGCAGGTGGAGTGGGCATTTGGATCGCTGGCCCAGGCTTGACGCGGATAAACCGAGCTGAACTACACGACAATGGCCGCGCTGGCCTCTGGCGCGAGGGTGGGTTTTTGTCGTTGCTCGATACTCGTTTTAACACCAACGGCTCGGATGCGCCCGAGGAGGCCAATTTGGTCTTGGGGCGGGGGACCAGCGGCAAGGTGGCGGGCAATTCGTTTACTGGTGGGATTGGGATTTACTGTGTGGAGACGCGAGAAGTCGAGATCGAGGGCAACGCGCTGTACAATCACGAAGTTGGCCTTTGGACTAGAAGCGCCCGCCCGCGCATTGTGCGCAATCAATTCTTCCGCAATGCGTTGGCTATGCGGATGGAGGGGAGCGTGGTGCCGGCGCGGCTGGTCTTGAACGGCGTCCAAGAGGGTGAGCAACTGCTCGATAATCAAACTGATCAACCATTGCAGGCGATTAACAATTGGTGGGGGAACGAGGACGAGAGTTGGATCGCGGCCCGGATCAGCGGCGATGTCAACTGGCGGCCCTTCCTCAACTTCGATCCGCGCACGCCGTTGGATTTTGCCTTGGGGCAGAATTACCCCAACCCGTTCAACGAAGGTACGCAGATTGACTATCAGATCGGGATCAACGATCCCATTGTCGCCGGCCAGACCATGGTCGAGCTAGAAGTCCGCACCTTGACCGGCGGTTTGGTGCGGCACTTGGTGGAGGGTCTGGCGGCTCCGGGGTTGTACAGTGCTTCTTGGGATGGCCGCGACGAGCGAGGCGAGCGCGTGGCCAGCGGTATGTATTATTATATATTGCGCATCGGGCCGATCTCCCGCGCCAATAAGATGATTTTTATCAAATGAAAATCGAGGCGGATTATCTAGTTTTAGGCAGCGGTATTGCCGGTTTGTTCTTTGCCCTCAAGGCTGCTCAGCACGGGTCCGTAGCCGTAGTGACCAAGCACGAGCGGCGCGAGTCCAACACGCAGTACGCGCAAGGGGGTATTGCTGCGGTCATGGATGCGGCTGATTCGGCAGCTAGCCACACACAGGATACGATCGCGGCGGGCGCGGGCCTGTGCGACTGCGTGGTCGTCGAGGGGGTGGTAGCCGAAGGGCCGGAGGTGGTGGCCGAATTGCTGGCGATTGGCGCGCAGTTCAATGAAGCGCGGCCCGGGGTGTTGGCATTGGGGCGCGAAGGTGGCCACGCCCATGCGCGGGTGGTCCATGCGGACGATATGACTGGCCGCGAGGTGACGCGCGCCTTGGTTGCGGCCGTGCAAGCGCTGCCGCAGGTGACTTTGTACGATCACCATTTGGCTGTGGACCTGATCGTAGATGAGCAACGGCGTTGCCACGGGGCTTGGGTATTGGACTCGCAGCAAGCCGATCCTATCGCCGCGGTGGCACCGGTTACGCTACTGGCCACGGGCGGCTGCGGGCAGGTCTTTTTGCACACCACCAATCCACGCGTGGCCTCTGGCGATGGAGTCGCTATGGCTTGGCGGGCTGGAGCGAGGGTGAGCAACATGGAGTTTATGCAGTTCCACCCGACCATGCTCTACGATCCGGGGCGGCCCTCGTTCCTGATCACCGAGGCTTTGCGCGGGTTTGGTGCCGTGCTGATCGACGAGCGCGGCGCGGCGTTTACCGATCCGTTGCAGACGCGCGATGTGGTGTCGCGGGCCATTGTCGCGCAGATGCAGGAAAGCGGTTCCGAGTGCGTCTATTTGGACGTTACGGGCCAAGATGCGGATCAGACTCGACGCCGCTTTCCCAACATCTATCAGCATTGTCTGGGGATGGACTTAGACATGACCGAGACGCCGATCCCGGTGGTGCCGGCAGCTCATTATAGCTGCGGTGGGGTGTGGACGGACGCGCACGGACAGACGGATATTGCGGGTCTATACGCGGCTGGCGAGGTGGCGATGAGCGGGTTTCAGGGGGCCAATCGGCTGGCGAGTAATTCGCTGTTGGAAGGATTGGTTTTTGCGCGGCGCGCTGTCGCGCACGCTAGGACAGTCGCGCCCGTGGCTGTGGGGCGGTTTGAGATGGAGCAAGCGGGTGACGCCGTTGCGACCGATGCGTTGGAGGAGCGGCGGGAGTTGCTGCGGCGCTTGATGTGGGACGAGGTGGGGATCGTGCGCAGCGACTGCGGCTTGGCGCAGGCTCAGGAGGAGATGGAGCGGCTGGCGCGGGAAATTGAAGCGTTGTACAGCGGGCACCGGCTCGACGGCGAGTTAGTTCAGCTACGCAGCTTGGCGACTGTGGCTCAGCTCATTGCCCGCTCGGCGCGGCAGCGCTTGGAAAGCCGCGGCGTCCACTACAACTGCGACCATCCCGCACGCGACGATACTCGCTGGCAGCAGCCGACGTTAATGGTGAAGGATCGGGCCGAGGTGTCAAAAATACACTAGCGCCGCTACCTCATCTAATAGACCCCGTACGTAAATCAGTGTTAGGGACAACGAGGAGCGTCCGTTCGTTCCACACGCTAACTGCCCACCCTAGGCTTTCGCCATGCGGCGTTGCGCCACGCGGTGCCAACACCAACCAAGCAAGAGCAGGCCCAAGCCGCTAAGCCAGATTGTGCGTTCGACGAAAAACGCCAGCCCTAAGCAGGCGACTAGACCCACTATGGCTATCCACCGGGGATAGAGCCGTTGGTCGGCTGGCAAGCGCAGGGCGCAGAAGTTGGTGATGGCGTAATAGACCAGAATGGTGAAGGCGCTAAAGGACCAAGTAGTCTTGATATTGCCTACGAGGACTAGCCCGGCGATTGCCAGCCCGACGACCACCACGGCAATAGAGGGCGTAGTCTGATCCCGATTGAGACGGGCAAGCGCTTGGGGCATATCTCCACGGCGGCCCATGGCCAGCAGGACCCGCGACAGACCGAGGATTAGGTTGAGCAGCACCCCGGCCATGGCGGTGATCGCTCCTATAGCCAGAATCCAAGAGACGCCGAGCGCATCAAAGTCCTGGGCGATGATCTTTAGGGGAGCGGCTTTCTCCATGGTGGCCGCGTAAAATGCCTCCGACCCTACGGCGGCTATGGCGACGGCACCGACGCCGATGTAGAGCATCATAGAGATCAGCAGCACGGCGACGATGGCGCGGGGGATCGTCTTGCGGGGTTGACGCACTTCTTCGCCAAGCGTGGCAATGCGACCGTAGCCCGTGTAGGCGACGAACATCAGGGCGCTGGCATGCAATAGGGCCGACCAGCCTTGTT
The DNA here is from genome assembly GCA_965116675.1 of Candidatus Latescibacterota bacterium. GTDB lineage: Bacteria > Latescibacterota > UBA2968 > UBA8231 > UBA8231. Next base: position 1,468,626 of record OZ220721.1, on the reverse strand, counting down.
CTCCCAAGAAAGGGGTCAGGTGCAGGTTGCGCAGGGCGCTGGGTGTGCCAGCGACGATAAAGGCGAGCAGCGAGCAAAGCGTCGCGGCGACGATGGCGATGTTGACCTTGTTGGTGCGGTTGATGCCTAGGAGGGAGATGAGGGTGAGTACTAGCACGGCAGCTAGGGCGACCGGGGTGATAGATGCGGTTTGATCTAGGGCGTTGAGCAGGTAGCCGGCTAGTCCCAGCGCCGCGGTGGCCGCGGTCGCGCTCTTGGCGCAGATGAACATCCACCCGGCGGTAAAGCCGATGGCTGGTGAAGCGTACTCATAGCCGTATTGGTACGTGCCGCCGCTGAGCGGATGGCTGGCAGCTAGTTGGGCGCTGGACAGGCCGTTGCAGAGAGCGACTAGCGCCCCGATAGCGATGGCGACGAGGACTGACGGTCCAGCGATTCCAGCGCCGATGCCAATGCTGACGAAGACGCCGGTGCCGACGATTGAACCCAAACCGAGGGCGATGGTGCCGATTAGGCCCAGCTCGGGACGCAGGCGTTCGGATGGGGTGGGTATGGAAGTCATGTGGGCAAATATAGTCTGACGGCGCGCTCGCGTCTTGTCTAGGAAGTGAAAAGAGCCAGCGTGTCTTGACTATATGTCTAAAGCCCTTTTACGTACTAGACATCACTCATTAACTAACTACGGGGAGAAAACCATGATCCGAATACTGTCATTCGTCCTAGTTGCGATAGGGCTGCTCGGCGGAGTAGAAAAAGTAGACGCCGTCGCAAGGGATGTAGTAGATCGAGAGACGCTGAAGAATTTCGTGCTGGAAGCGAAGAGTCTGTTGGAGTCTGCGCAAGACGAGGCGGCGCGGGCGGCTATTTTGGAGACCTTCAGGACCGACGAAGAATGGAGGCATGGGCCGATTTATATCTTTATCACCAGTTACGACGGCGTGGGCTTCTTCCACGCGACCCAACCCGATCGCGAAGGGGTCAATAATATCGACTCAGAAGACAGCAATGGCGTTAAGATCGTACAGCAGAATATCGCGGCGGCACAAGCCGGGGGCGGATTTACGGAATATCTCTTTGATAATCCAGCGATCGAAGGAGAGGACGAGTCCACCAAGGTAAGCTACGTGGCCCCCATCGAGATTGAGGGTGCATCCTATTACATTGGCGCTGGGTTGTATATTGGTTCGGAGCAGACGAATGTAGCGCCCATTTCGTGGGGTAGCCTGAAAGGGCAGGTGTAAACTTTGAGCATCGTCGTCCTCGACTTCGGCGGGCAGTACGCCCACCTTATTGCCAACCGCATTCGCCGCCTCCGCGTCCATGCTGAGATCCGCTCGCCAGAGACTGCGGTTGCCGATTTACAGGACGCCGATGGGTTGATTCTGTCGGGTGGACCGGCCAGCGTCTATGACCCGGAGGCCCCGACGTATAATCCCGAAATTTTGGCGATGGGTAAGCCGATGCTGGGTTTGTGCTATGGCCATCAACTGCTCTGCCATCGCTTGGGCGGCCAAGTCGAGATGGGGGAGACGCACGAGTTTGGCGCGGCCTATTTGCACGTCCACAAGGCAGAGGGCGTGTTGGCCGGATTGGACGAGCGCGAGCGGGTGTGGATGAGCCATCGCGACCACGTTGCAGCTCTGCCGCCCGGGTTTGCTGTCTTAGGCGCGACCGAGGACTGCCCGGTGGCGGCGATGGGCGACGCCGAGCGCAAGATATACGGCTTGCAGTTCCATCCAGAAGTGACGCACACTGTTCGAGGTATGGAGGTCCTCGATAACTTCGCCGCGCTGTGTGGCGCAGAGCGGAACTGGACGATGGAGCGCTACACCGAGGAGACGATAGAGCGGCTCCAAGAGCAGGCGAAGGGGCGCAACGTCTTTCTGTTCGTCAGCGGCGGAGTCGATTCGTCGGTGGCGTTTCTCCTGCTCAACCGCGCCTTGGGTGCAGAGCGGGTGCTGGGCTTGCACATTGACAACGGCTTTATGCGCGAAGGCGAGACTTCGATGGTCGAGCGGCTAATGAAGGGAGCGGGGTTGCACAATCTGGAGGTCGTCGATGCTAGCGCGGAATTCCTCGCCGCTACAGAGGGGATTGCCGACCCGGAGGAAAAGCGGCGGCAGATTGGCGAGGAGTTCATCCGCGTCCGCGACCGGGCGCTGGCGGCGCTGGCGTTGGACCCGGACGAGTGGTTGTTGGGCCAAGGGACGCTCTACACGGATACCATTGAGTCCGGCGGCACGGAAAACGCGGCAGTTATCAAGACCCACCACAACCGCGTCGGCGTCATCGATCAGCTCTTGGCCGAGGGCAAGGTCGTCGAGCCGCTGGACCAGCTCTACAAGGACGAGGCGCGCACCTTGGGCGAGACGCTCGGCTTGCCGCATCACTTGGTCTGGCGGCATCCGTTCCCAGGGCCGGGGCTGGCGGTGCGGGCTTTGTGCAGCGATGGGCCGGATGTAGAGGACGCTGACTCCGGGTTGGCACTTGAGACGGTTGCCGAGGCGCAGAAGGTGGCGGCGACGTTCGGTCTGGCGCTCGATGTGCTGCCGTTGCGCAGCGTCGGCGTGCAGGGCGATTCGCGGACTTATGCGCACCCAGCGGTGGTCACTGGCCAGAGGGAGTGGAAGACGCTGGAGGCCCTTTCTACCGAGCTGACCAATAACTTCCCGTCGATCAATCGGGTGATCTATCTGCTGGGGCCGACACCGCGGCCGCAGCAAAACATCAAAGCGGGGTATTTGACCCGCGACCGGCTCGATCTACTGCGTCGGGCCGATGCCATCAGCATGGAGGCGTTGGAGCGCCACGGGCTGATGGAGGAAGTGACCCAGATGCCGACGGTGCTGCTGCCGCTGTCGTCGGATGGGGTGCAAGAGAGCGTGGTGCTGCGGCCGATAGCGACTTCCGACTTTATGACCGCGCGCTTTTGCCCATTGCCGCAGGCGTTTTTGGACGACGTGTGTAAGCGGCTGTTGGCACTAGCGGGGATCGAAGCGGTCTTCTACGACATTACCCACAAGCCGCCGGGCACGGTGGAGTGGGAGTAAGCCAAGCGGCGAAAGTATGTTCGATACCAGTATCCTCGACGAAGCCATAAGAGCGCGACGCCAGCGGCTGGCGGCAGAGCAGGCTGAGTTGTTCGACTGTGTTCGTCGCACCCTGTTGGAGCTACAGGAACCTCTCAGAATTGAGGCTGCGTACATTGTGGGCTCGCTGCGGTCGCCCGATTCTTGGCGGGAGTCGTCCGACATTGACGTGGCCGTGGGAGGATGCTCGCCTGTTGTGCTTGAGCTAATGAAAAAACTAGAGGACGCTACCGGCAGAGTAGTGACCGTAATCGACCTCGACCGGCATCTTGACCCCCAATCCTTTGCCCAGCTTGGAGTCAAAGTGTATGGATAAAAGGACCTTCTCAGTCCCTCCTTACTGGATATCCTCTTACCCTATGTTGTCCTTCTCACCGTTTTCTAGCAGACGAGTGTGTACTGCTTCTTCCCTCGGCGCACTATCAGGTATTTGCCGTGTAGGCCCTCTTGGCATCGCATGTTTCGCGCCATGTCCGTGCAGCGCTCGCCGTTGATGTAGATTGAGCCGTTTTGTACGTCTTGGCGGGCTTGGCGTTTGGAGGGTGAGACGCCAGCCGCAACGAGCAGATCGATCAGTCCTAATTCCTCCTGACCCATCGCGTGCGTTGGCACGTCGTTAAAGCCTTCGAGGATTTCTTCCTCGGATAGGTCCTGAAATTCCCCGTAAAAGAGCGCGTGCGAGATGCGTTCGGCTCGGCGAGCAGCGTCGGCTCCGTGCACGATGGTCGTTGCTTCGGCGGCGAGGGTGCGCTGGGCCTCGCGCCGTTCGGGTTGGTCGCGGACGGTCTCGGCGAGTTGGAGGATCGCGTCCTGCTCCAAGAAGGTGTACGTTTTCAGGTGGTCGATGACCTTCTGGTCCTCGGCGTTGATCCAGAACTGGTAAAACTGGTAAGGCGAGGTCTTAGCGGCGTCGAGCCAGACTGTGCCCGCCTCGGTCTTGCCGAATTTGGTGCCGTCTGCTTTGGTTACTAGCGGGCAAGTCAGGCCAAAGGCTCGAGTGCCAGCGGAGCGGCGGATCAGATCGGTGCCAGCGGTGATATTGCCCCACTGGTCAGAGCCGCCGGTCTGCAACTCGCAGCCGTATTTTTCGTTGAGGACCAAAAAGTCGTACGCCTGTAGCGCCATGTAGCTGAACTCGGTGTAGGAAATGCCCGTTTCTAGACGCGAGGCGACCGAGTCCTTGGCCAGCATGTAGGGGACGGGAAAGTGCTTGCCGACGTCGCGCATGAAGTCGATGGCCGCGAGTTGGCCGAGCCAATCGTGATTATCGACCATAATCGCGGGGTTGGGGCCGTCGAATTCGAGGAAGCGCTCTAGCTGGGATTTGACCTGCTGCGTCCACTCGGCCACGACGTCGGTGGCATTGAGTTGGCGCTCCTCGGTTTTGCCGCCTGGATCGCCGATCAGGCCGGTGCCACCGCCAGCCAAGGCGATGACTTTGTGACCGGCGAGCTGGAAGCGGCGCAGGAGCAGGATCGGCACGAGATTGCCCACCGTCAGGCTGTCGGCGGTTGGGTCGAAGCCATTGTAGAGCACGATCGGGCCGGCGGCGAGGCGCTCGGCGAGGCCGTCGAGGTCGGTGACTTGGTAGATCAAGCCGCGAAATTCAAGATCGGGTATGATGTTCATCGCATTTCCTTTTAAGCATAAAAAAAAGCCCCTGTAATCAGGGGCTTGTAAACGCGGTTGAGACGATAAAGCGAACGCATTACCCCTGTCTATGAAGCGGGGTATAATAATAGTGGCGATTGGCGCGTAGAGTTTGCATCATTTATTCTCCGCGCAAAAATATAACTGCGACCTCTATTCTCGTCAATTAGGAGGCTAACAATGACGACTAACGAACAATATCGGGTGGCCGTCGTCGGCGCGGCCGGTACGTGGGGACGCTATTACACGCGCGCCTATGCTGCTCATCCCAACTGCACGATTGTCGGCCTCGTCGATCGCGCCAGAGAGCGGCGAGATATCATCGCCCGGCGCTACGGCGTGGAGAAGGTGTACGACGACCTCGATGACCTCTTGGCGGCCGAAGTTCCCGACATTGTCTCCGCCGTGGTCCCGGTGGGTCAGAACTATCCTTGCGTTACTACCTGCGCTCGCGCTGGCGTGCGGGTGGTTTCCTGCGAGAAGCCAATTTCTCACGAACTGCACGAGGCCGACGAAATGATCCGCATCTGCCGGGAGCACGGCACGTTGTTCGGCTGCGCTCAGGCCGGCTGGGCGACGCCGTATATGCCCGAGGTGGTCGAGTGGGTGCAGCAGGGGCACATTGGTCGGCTGACCTCAGCGGCGATTCCGGGCGGGTTGCCGACCGAGGTGTCGGGCGGTGGTTGCGTGCAGATTGCGGCCTTGCGCATCCTCACCGGGATGGATGTGGAGTGGGTGGAAGGGTACACCTTGTCGGCGGTGCCGGGGTACGTGGCGGAAGGCACTCCTATAGAGGAAAGGGATGTGCCTGCGTACGGCCGCTTGGGGCTGAGCGGTGGGATCGTCTGCGAGGTCGTCGCCCCTGAGCCGGATGGTCGCGTGCCGACCTTTATCTCGGTCACTGGCGAGCGCGGGCAGGTCTTTTTGGCGCGCCCACGGCCCGTGTTGATCGAGGGAACCGGCGCGGCGGCTTCTCCGGTGTATCCCGACTTTTTGGATCAGCCCGCGGCCGACGCCTTCACCTATACGATTGAGCGCCTGATGCGCGCCCATCGGGACGGCACAGAGCCGTATAGCAGCGGCGACGACTACCGCCACTCGCTCGAAGTGGCCATCGCCTTGGTGCGCTCGGCTCATCGGGGACACGAGCGGGTGTCCCTGCCTTTTGCGGACCGCACGCTGAAGTTGTATCCACATCCATACCGTCTCAACGGCGGCGATGTCGCGGGGTGGCAGAGCATTGGCTATGATGGACCGCCGACGATGGACTTTTGAGGAGGATACCATACTTGTGTGGTGGCATCGTCCGCACCCTTAATACACGATCGTAATTTAGCTTTGCGTTGTGCAAGGTAGGCATGTAAAAGCGCTCCGACTCTCAAGGTGAGTTGGGGCGCTTTTCGTTTTTTTGTCTTTTTTCTGTCTTTTTTGCAAGAAATCACAGAAAAATCATAAAAACGGCCTCTGAGATCATATATAAATCACATTCAATCTTTATCTTTATTTATTTTTCTTTATCTTCTAACAGAAGTTTTAGGCGGTCTTTTACATCATTCTTAACCATACATGGAGGTTTCGCCATGCGCTACGTACTGTTTTCTCTTACCGTGCTGTTTTTGACGGCGTGCGGAGACACCGACAATCCCGTCGTCTCTACCGCTCCGGCTGGCAAGGCGCTTCAGGTGCAGCCGTCGAGCACCAACCAGCCGTCCTCCCGCAAGTTGGTCGGCAACAGAGGGCGACCAAGTGGCTCACTGAGAGATTTTCAAAGGGACCGTCGTCAGGACTTCACTACCGGCCTCTACAATAATTGGAAGCTGACCGCGGTGCTATTCGATATGTCAGTTAGCACGACTTGGGAGGACTTCGCCGTGGAGATCTGGACAACGGACAGCGACGGTATGCTGGATACGCGGCTGGGCACCCTGACTTTCCCGACTATTTCACTGAATAGTAACGCGCCCAACAAGTTCACGGGAGACATAGACCTGGCAGCCAACACGACCTATGCCCTGGTGGTGGACGCCGTGCCTAATGCAGCCGCGCAGCATATTCGTTTAAGGACAGCGAATTCCGGTGCCGAGGACGGCGGCGCGGTGGCAGGTTGGAGCATAGACGAAGCCTACTCTAGGAGCGACGACCAGAGCGAGTGGGAAGTCGCATCACAGCCTTACAAGATAGAAATTCATGGCTATGAAAAGGTTCTTCCCCAGTCCGAAGTTGATCGGCACCCGGTCTCACCCCTGCCTTCGGCGGATAGTGGATGTACTGTAACCTACTACGAGGACGCGGATGGAAACCTAGTAGATAAAGATAGAGCGGAGGAAGAAGGAATAACCAAAGTAACCGAGCCCACGGAGTGCTCGTGGAAGAAGGCATGGGACACCGGAGAGCCATCCGTAAGAGAGAGTATTGAGAATCGGCATCGGTACGAAGAACTTGTGGAAGATGGCGTGCTCCCCACCATTAGTGTAAGTGGTTGCAGGGATGACAATGACGCCGTTTTCACCTTTAGCCGCACCGGCCCTCCCACCGAGAATCTCACCTTTTCATTCTATGCGAATGGCGGGGATTCAAAAATCACCACAGGATTCGGAGCGGGCAGTGCCAGTTTTGAGTGGAGAAGAGCGTTAGATAGTGATGTGAGTGAGTGGCGGCTGACGATAGAGTCTGCATGGCATAGCGCCATGACTGGTGATTTTATGTTGGGCACGTCGTCGGCGTCAGTGAATAGTTCGTCAGGGAACTGTCCATGACGTTTTAGGGCGGTCTTTTACATCATTCTTAACCATACATAGAGGTTTCGCCATGCGCTACGTACTATTTTCTCTCACCGCGCTGTTTTTGACGGCGTGCGGAGACACCGACAATCCCGTCGTCTCTACCGCTCCGGCTGGCAAGGCGCTTCAGGTGCAGCCGTCGAGCACCAACGAGCCGTCCTCCCGCGAGTTGGTCGGCAACAGTAATAAAACGCACTTCGGTTTTGTACCTTTTACACGCCACCTTCGTCAGGACTTCACCACCGGCCCCACCAATAATTATTGGACGCTGGCCGCGGTGAAACTCCAGATATCACTTGTTTCGGGTGCGTCGCCGGCGACCTTCGTCGTGGAGATCTGGACAACGGGCAGCGACGGTACGCTGGATACGCAAATGGGCACCCTGACCAACCCGTCTTCAATAAAGGATGGACTCAACACGTTCACGGGAAACATTTACCTGGTAGCCGAAAGGACCTATGCCCTGGTGGTGTACATCGCCTCCAGCACAAAAAGTCATTATCGCCTGAAGACAACGGGCTCCTTTGCCGAGGGCGTCGGCGCGGAGGAGGGTTGGAGCATAGCCGACGGCGGCTACAAAAGGGCAAACCGCCAGAGCGATTGGCAAACACACCCACAGCCTTACAGGATAGAAATTCATGGCCATGACGAGGAGATGGTTCTTCCCCAGTCCGAAGTTGATCGGCACCCGGTCTCACCCCTGCCTTCGCCGAATAGTGGATGTACTATAACCTACTACGTGGACGCGGATGGAGACCTAGTAAATGAACTAGTAGAGGGGGGAAGAGAGGTAACCGAGCGCACGGACTGCTGGTGGAAGAAGGCATGGGACACGGGAGACCCAACATTAAGAGAGAGTATTCGGAATCAGCATCGTTACGAAGAACTTGTGGAAGATGGCGTGCTCCCCACCATTAGTGTAAGTGGTTGCCAGGATGGTACTGACGCCGTTTTCACCTTTAGCCGCAACGGCCCTACTACCGAGAATCTCTCCTTTACATTCAATGTGTCTGGTGGGCCTAATGGTGGAAAAACAATCACCACAGGATTCGGAGCGGGCAATGCCCGTTATGAGTGGAATGGAGGAGCGTTCGATGGGGGGTATGTGACGGTGACGATAGAGCCTGGATCGGATAGCGCCATGACCGGTGATTTTATGTTGGGCACGTCGTCGGCGTCAGTGAATAGTTCGTCAGGGAGCTGTCCATGACGTTACGCAATACTTGTGTGGTGGCATCGTCCGCACCCTTAACACACGATCGTAATTTAGCTTTGCGTTGTGCAATGTAGGCATGTAAAAGCGCTCCGACTCTCAAGGTGAGTTGGGGCGCTTTTCGTTTTTTTGTCTTTTTTTGTCTTTTTTTGCAAGAAATCACAGAAAAATCATAAAAACGGCCTCTGAGATCATATATAAATCACATTCAATCTTTATCTTTATTTATTTTTCTTTATCTTCTAACAGAAGTTTTAGGCGGTCTTTTACATCATTCTTAACCATACATGGAGGTTTCGCCATGCGCTACGTACTATTTTCTCTCACCGCGCTGTTTTTGACGGCGTGCGGAGACACCGACAATCCCGTCGTCTCTACCGCTCCGGCTGGCAAGGCGCTTCAGGTGCAGCCGTCGAGCACCAACGAGCCGTCCTCCCGCAAGTTGGTCGGCAACAGTAATAAAACGCACTTCGGTTTTGTACCTTTTACACGCCACCTTCGTCAGGACTTCACCACCGGCCCCACCAATAATTATTGGACGCTGGCCGCGGTGAAACTCCAGATATCACTTGTTTCGGGTGCGTCGCCGGCGACCTTCGTCGTGGAGATCTGGACAACGGGCAGCGACGGTACGCTGGATACGCAAATGGGCACCCTGACCAACCCGTCTTCAATAAAGGATGGACTCAACACGTTCACGGGAAACATTTATCTGGTAGCCGAAAGGACCTATGCCCTGGTGGTGTACATCGCCTCCAGCACAAAAAGTCATTATCGCCTGAAGACAACGGGCTCCTTTGCCGAGGGCGTCGCGGAGGAGGGTTGGAGCATAGCCGACAGCGGCTACAAAAGGGCAAACCGCCAGAGCGATTGGCAAACACACCCACAGCCTTACAGGATAGAAATTCATGGCCATGACGAGGAGATGGTTCTTACCCAGTCCGAAGTTGATCGGCACCCGGTCTCACCCCTGCCTTCGGCGGATAGTGGATGTACTGTAACCTACTACGAGGACGCGGATGGAAACCTAGTAGATAAAGCTAGAGCGGGGGAAGAAGGAATAACCAAAGTAACCGAGCCCACGGAGTGCTCGTGGAAGAAGGCATGGGACACCGGAGAGCCATCCGTAAGAGAGAGTATTCGGAATCAGCATCGGTACGAAGAACTTGTGGAAGATGGCGTGCTCCCCACCATTAGTGTAAGTGGTTGCAGGGATGACAATGACGCCGTTTTCACCTTTAGCCGCACCGGCCCTCCCACCGAGAATCTCACCTTTTCATTCTATGCGAATGGCGGGGATTCAAAAATCACCACAGGATTCGGAGCGGGCAGTGCCAGTTTTGAGTGGAGAAGAGCGTTCGATGGTGATGTGAGTGAGTGGTGGCTGACGATAGAGTCTGCATGGCATAGCGCCATGACTGGTGATTTTATGTTGGGCACGTCGTCGGCGTCAGTGAGTCGTTCGTCAGGGAGTTGTCCACAATGACGTTACGCAATTTTGCGCGTTACTCGCTCAGTGGGGAATCCATGAAAACCTTCGTCCGTCATTCTGCCTTTCTCGTGTTAAGCGGCCTTATGCTCTCGCCGCTGTCGCTGGCCCATGCTTCGCCCTCGCAGGCATCGTCGTCCCAGATCGCCACCTTAGAAGGACATCAGCGTTGGGTCAATTCCGTGTCGTTTCCGTCGGCGGGGACCCTGCTCGCCTCTGGGTCATTCGACAACGAGATTCGGCTCTGGGACGTGGCGCGTAGGCGGCATATCGCCACGCTTGAAGGGCATACGAGTAGGGTCTGGTCCGTATCGCTTTCTCCTGATGGGGCCCTCCTCGCCTCCGGGTCGTCGGACGGCACGATTAAGCTCTGGGATGTGGCGAGCAGACAAGAGATCGCCACCCTTACGGGGAGTAATTCGGTCTTTGCAGCGGTCCTCGCGGTGGCATTTTCTCCCGATGGGACTATGCTCGCTTCCGGAGCCGATGGGCCCGATGGCACGATTAAGCTCTGGGACGTGGCGCGTAGGAAAGAGATTGCCACGCTTGAAGGACATACGGATTGGATCTGGTCCGTATCGTTTTCGCCTAATGGGGGGCTGCTTGCCTCCGGGTCCGCGGATGGCACGATTAAGCTCTGGGACGTGGCGCGTAGGCGAGAAATCGCCACGCTTGAAGGGCATACGGGGTGGGTCCAGTCGGTAGCGTTTTCATTCGATGGGGCCCTCCTCGCCTCCGGGTCAGACGACAACACGATTAAGCTCTGGGACGTGGTGAACAGGCAAGAGATCGCCACTTTTGCAGAGCATACGGATTTTGTCAATTCCGTGTCGTTTTCGCCTAATGGGAGGCTGCTTGCCTCCGGGTCGTCGGACGGCACGATTAAGCTCTGGGACGTGGCGGATAGGCAAGAAATCGCCACGCTTGGAGTGAACGTGTCGGAGGTCCGGTCCGTGTCGTTTTCGCCCGATGAAGGCCTCCTTGCTTTTGGCCTAGCGGATGGCAAGATAGCACTATGGGATGTGTCTGAGTGGGTGAGGTTTTCTTCCGAGCAGATCACGCCCCAGACTCTGACGAAAGTCTCTGGCGATGGCCAAGAAGGCAGGGTCGGCCAGCCATTGGCCGAGCCATTCGTCGTTTCAGTGTTGGATCAAAACGGTTCGATCTTTGCCGGGGCGGTCATTACCTTTTCGGTCACGGCCGGTGGAGGGACGCTGTCGTCCACCACTACCACCACCGATACCAACGGCCGAGCCAGAAGCACCCTGACGCTAGGCGATGACCGGGGGATCAACATTGTTACGGCTACCGTTGAAGGGCTTGAACCCCTGACCTTTACCGCGGAGCAGCCAACGACCTTGGTTGCGCTCGATGGTATATCCTCAAGCCATGATTCGGTCCGCGAGGACGACGGGTCGGTGACCATCGCGCTGACCGTGACGTTGGAAAAATCTGCTGGATTTGGCGGCGAGACGGTCTCACTCGCCATTGTCTCGCCAACCCAAGGCAAGACAGCCAAGCGCGGTGAGGATTTCGACACGACATTGCCAGAAACCCTCACCATTGCAGGAGGCCAGCGAACGGGCACGGCGCAGTTTACCCTGACGCCCAAGGACAACACGACGGCGGATGGTGATAGGGCCTTCGCTGTGGAGGCTACTTCGTTGAGTGGACACCAAGCTCTGATCAATATCAAGATCATCGACGACGAGATAGCTGGCGAGGCCGACGACGGCGAGGTGGACGGTGAGGCCGACGGTGAGGCCGACGGCGAGGTGGACGGTGAGGCCGACGGTGAGGCCGACGGTGAGATGGACTTTGCTTTCGCCGGAGCGGTCGAAAACCAAGTCTATACCGCAGGTACGGCAATTACTGCTCTAGTTCTGCCGGAAGCTACAGGAGGTGAAGGTGAGGTAACGTACCGCGTCTTCGACTTGCCTGCTGGCTTGGCGTTTGACGCGGCTACGCGGACGATTTCGGGCACGCCCGAAGCCGCCACCGATGGGGCCGTCGAGGTCGCCTGCTTGGCGCAGGACAGCGCGGGAAGGGGCATCACCTTGACCTTCTCCATCACGGTCAACCCGCCGTTGAGCTTCGGCGACTTTTTCGACCTGTTGGATGATGATGGAGGATGAGAGGGATGGCTTTGAAAACCTAAACGGAATCAATCGCCGAGATAGCCTTGGTCTGCCCAGACTTTGCTCGCCAGTTTTTTCGCCTCGGCGGCCGGTTCGATATCACCCAAAATACTGCTAGGCGGCTGCCCCTTCTTTTGGCGCTCGGGGTCGGGCGACCAGTCGTCTTTGGCGTATTTTTTGCGCACTGACTCGCGGCGAAAGTCCGGTATTTCCATTGGTGCCGAGTCGTTCAGCGTCGAACGCCACGCTTGGATCCCGGCGATGCTCATGTCGATGCCGCGGTACACGTCGAGATAGGGTGGCTCACCGGTGCGGATGGCCGCGGCAAAGTGGTAGGTGGTAAAAAAGTCGCCACCGCCGTGTCCGGCGCGCGTGGCTTGGGCTTGGTGCACGGGGAAGTTGGGACTGTACACGGTTTCGACTGGATCGCTCTTGCGCTTTTCCCACGGCTCGTACCACACGCGCAGCCGCTGTTTGTCGCCGTGGCGGCAGTTTTCCATCACGCCCTTGTTGCCGTGGATGCGGACGTAGTTGCCGTGGCCGCGCAGCGCGCCGTGTAGCGACTTCATCACCGCGTCGTTATCCATCCGACAGATGATTACTGCGGCAGTGTCACTGCGGTTCATGTGCAGCGTTTGGGTGGGGTCGGCGAAGTCAAAGGGGATGACAAAGCCATTTACTTTTACGGGCCGGGTGTCGGTGATGTACATGACCGGGGCGATGGAATGGGTGCAATAGTACGTGGAGGGGATCCAGTTGCGCCAGTGGTCGCGGCCGCAACTGCGCGCTAGTTTCACTTCGGGTGGGTCGGGGTGGACGTATTCGCCCTCGCCGTATTTGAAGTCGCCGACGCGGCCCTGTTGGTAGAGCCGCTTCATCTCTTGGTTGAAGACCATGTAGGGGTAGTTCTCGGCGAACATGTAGATCTTGCCGCTTTTCTCGACTGCCCGCGCCAGCGCCACGCCTTCGCCCAAGGTGTGGCAGGCTGCGGTTTCGCTCATTACGTGTTTGCCGGCGTTGAGCGCTTTGATGGCAAACGGCGCGTGTTGGTGGAAGTAGTTGGCCAGCACGACCGCGTCCATGTCGCAGCCGAGGAATTCTTCGTAATCAACGAATGTCAGCACGTTGAGCGCCTTGCCTTCTGCCATGAGGCGCTCTTCCCAAATGTCGCAAATGGCGACCAGTTCCATACCGGTCGCCGCAGCCGCCTGCATGAAGGAACGGCCGCGACCGACGCCGACTACGCCGACGCGGATGGGACGTTGTTTGCCGCGTTTTTTAGCCATGATTCGATCCTGTGTATTGGTGTATGGGAGGATTCGCTAGCCGTGCGGAGGGGCCTTATTATACCGATACGCAGCGGTAAACGCCAGAGACTCGGAGTATGACGATGAGCAAACGATTTTGGGGGGTTGGACTCGGAGCTTTTTCCGCTAGCTGCGCCCTACTAGCGTGGGGTGCTTTGGGAGGGCCGGGGTGGTCGGGGCACGCGGGGTTCGGAATCTGGTTACTCCTAAGCCTTTGGGCCTTTTGGGGCTACTCTTCTCACAGCAAAGGGGAAAATTGGAAAACGAAATACGAAGCGAAAAAAAAGGTCCAACAGCAGGCCCGAGAGGAGGATCGGGCCCTGGGGCTAAACCAGAGGAGATAAGACGAAGATGCACCTCAGACTACCGACCGCAAAAGCAACTAGCGCAAGACGAAAGTTTGCGGACTTCTGGTGCACCTATCGTTATCTGGGCGAATATCCAGATCCGTCGTTACTCAACCTCGCAAATGCAAGTCCGCCAGTATCCATTGATGGACATTCCGTAGCGGAGGCAATTCTGAACGGACGGGAACCCGACCATCGGCCCATCTTCGCCGAGATTGCCAGCCTCGACGCGATTTATCACAACGCTCAGGAGCCGGAACAGCTCGCTGCCCACGTGATGGTCCGCGATGGGAACTGGAAATATATCTGGAACCGGTTCGATATCGACGAACTGTACGACTTGGATGCCGATCCGGGTGAAATGGAAAACGTGGCAGGACGGCGTGATTGTCAGGAGCGGATTGCGTCAATGCGCGGGCAAATCGCCGAGATGATTTGCCGTACGGGGCCTGGGCCGTACGAATGGTGTTTACTTGAAAGAGAGAAGGATAATTAGGTATCGGGTTCTCTCAATCCTTTCATTCCAGCAGGCGCAAATCTCGCACCGTCTCGACGAGGCGGATGAACTCACCCCGGTAGCCCCTGGGGTCAGGATTTTGGCTTTGCTCGGCGAGCCCGATGATGTTCTCTAGCGTGTAGTCGCCCGCGTGGGGCGAGTCGCGAAGCAGCATGCCGAATCCCGCCACGGCGGTGGCGAAGCGGAAATCCGTGGACGGACGAGCAGGCGCGTCCACCACCGTGTGCGCCAGTAGCCTGCTCACCGACCCGTCTGGATCCTTGTAGCGGATCTTGACATACATCAGTTCATCCCCGAAGCCGCTCTCGACGGTCGTGTCGTCCTCTTCCCCCGGTTGGTAGCGAAGCTCGTCAACCGTGCCCCCGGGAACTGGGACGCCCACGGGCACGACCTCGTATAGCGCCGTCACTGTGTGTCCAGCTCCGAGTTCGCCGGCGTCCTTGGTGTCGTCGTTGAAGTCCTCCTCGTCGAGCAATCGATTCTCATAGCCGATCAGTCGGTATCCGGCCGCCCGGGCAGGGTTGAACTCGACCTGTATCTTCACGTCCTTGGCAAGCGTGAGGAGGGTTCCGCCCATCTCTTCCACCAAGACTTTCCTAGCCTCCAGCAGGTTGTCCACGTAGTGGAAATTGCCGTTTCCGTGATCGGCGATTTGTTCCATCTTCGAGTCCTTCAGATTCCCGGTACCGAAGCCGAGGACCGTCAGGAATATCCCGCTCTCCCGCTCCTTCTCAATGAGTCGGATCATCTCGGCGTCGCTTGAGGCACCGACGTTGAAGTCGCCGTCTGTCGCTAGAATGATGCGACTGTTGCTGCCGTCGATGTGGTGCTCACGTGCGATTTGATACGCTAGCTTGATCCCGGCTCCGCCCGCGGTGCTGCCGCCGGCGTGGAGATTTTCCAAGGCGGCTAGAATTTCTTCCTGCTCGTCCCCTGGTGTCGAGGGCAAAACTAGCCCGGCGGCACCGGCGTAAACCACGATTGCCACCCGGTCCTCGGCCCTGAGTTGCTCAACGAGGAGCGCGAACGCCTTCTTGAGCAGCGGCAGCTTGTCAGGGGACGCCATCGACCCGGACACATCGAGCAGAAAGACCAAGTTGCCGGGTGGAAGGTCCTCCGTGTCGATTGACCGTGCTCTGAGGCCGATGCGCACCAGCCGGTGCACAGGTTTCCAGGGCGCGTCCCACACTTCGGTGGTAACGGCGAAAGGGTGCTCTCCTAGCGCTTCGTCCCACTCGTAAGGGAAGTAGTTGATCATCTCCTCAATGCGGACCGCATCGATGGGTGGCCGTTCCCCTTGCTGGATGAACCGGCGCACGTTGGCGTACGAAGCCCGGTCCACGTCGATCGAGAACGTCGAGAGCGGCGACGCGCTCACGAGCTGAAAATCATTCTCGTCGATGTACGCGTACGACTCGGTGTTGAAGTAGGAGGGGGGAGAGAGGTGCCTGTAATCCCCAGCGGCCATTGGGGAGGACGGCATCGAGGCGGGTGCGAATGCCGTCGGCTGGGAGCATGCGGCAAGGGAGAGGGCGGCGAGAAGCCCAGCGAGGGCGACGTACCGATAGGGAGAGGTGGGGCTTGAGCTCATGAGATCGGCCTCTGGATAAGGTGATATGGGATGGCTGCACGCAGCCGCAACGGAGTTGGGGCATGCCGGAGCGATCGAGCCGTTTTCGCAAGCGGGTGTAGGCACACCTTCCTTACTGAGACGCAGTACGTTCGCGGGGGTTCCGTCGGTGGCTAGGTCGGAACTAGTTAGCGACGAATCGATGGCTCGGTCTGGGCTATAATGATCCGCAGGCGACCGCCACGGGTAGCGATTAGTTGGCGGTCAAGTGGCGTACTCGCGAGGCGGGACCAGCTTAAGGGCGCTTAGAACGTCCCAGGTTTGGGCGTCGCCGGGGGCCAGTAGCCGTCCGGATTTTCGTCCCACGCCGTGCCGCACATCCGCGAGATAACTGCCCATTCAGCCGCGGTCAGGTGGGCGTGATTGTGGAAGAGGAAGCGCTGTAGCCCGGCTGCTTCCGAGGCTTGGAGGATGCGGTAAAGATCGCCGGAGGTCATGGGGTCGCCGCCGTGGGGCATGCGTCCGGTATCGACCCAGGGCAGGATCTTTTGCGGGTCGCCGACCGCGGCGATGGCGCGGCGCGTCTCTTCCTGCACCACCTCGTCGAAAAACGCCTGCGGAAATCCCAATTCCATGTCGGCTAGGCACTCCACCTCGGGCAGGCGGATGCCGAGCCAAGCGCGGAGCACCGTCCAGCACTGTGTCTCGCTCAGCACCGGATTCCACTCCTGAATCTGCTGTATCCAGCGGGCGACCGTGCCGTACATCCCGTCGAAGCCGCGATGCCAGAAGTAGTGCTTGACTAGGAGCAAATCCACGATCTGGCCCCAGGCGTGGAAGTCGAGCGCGGTCATGCCGGAAAACACAGCCGAGCGCGGACCGTTGCCGAGGAGCAATTGGCGTGGCAACTCGTCGATGGCTTGGCGGAAGTCGCGGCCTTGGCGGATGCCGTCTTCGCGTCGCCAGAGCAGCCAGTAGAGCGCGTCCTCGTTGATGTCGAAGAGGTTCATCTCCGAGAGCACGCCGTAATCGCCATAATAGTCCACTTCAGCAGGGGTGAAGCTCTGGAAGCGCTGGTGCAAATGCTGGCGGCCTCGATCCAAGCGCTCAGCGTCGTAGCCCCTAGCCGTTGCTTCTCGGCGCTGGCCGTCGTTGAGTGGACGGAAGACTGCGTTGCCGTGGTGATACGTCAGTTCGTAGGGCGACTCGGTCCAGCCATCGACGATGCCGCCGTCGGCTTCTGGGAAAGCAGCGAAAATGTCCTCCCAAGCCGCGGCGTGTGCCTGCGTGCCGTAGGGGTCCTCCTCCAGCGGCAGGCCCTCGGCAGCAATGGTCCCAGAGGCGGGAGCGAAGATCATCACGGTCCAGTCGCGCTCTTTGGCGTCGGCCAGCATGGCGTGCAGGAGCTTTTCTTTGTCGGGTTGCAGGGGCACGTCGCGCAGTTCGGCTTTGAGGCCGCGCTTTTGGTAGGGCGTAGGGTCGCCCTTGAACGCGGGGATGGTACTCTGGCCCTGCTCATCGGCAAAGACCAGACGGCCAAAGACGAGGCCGCGGATGCCGCCTTGTTCCCAGGCGTCGAAGATGCGCTCGTAGTCAGACATGACCGCCTCTAAGGGCTGGCCGATGCGGATCCAGGGGGTTAGAGCCATGGCGTGTTCTCCTGTTGATGGGCAGGCGCAATATATCGCGTCAGAGGGGCGGCGTCCATGATTGCTAGCAGATAGTAGTTCAGTCGGCGATAAATGTATATTATGGATGATGCTTGCGGACAATGGGCTAAGTATAAGGAGTCAGAGTCATGAGAAAGTTAGCAGCCTTTAAAGAGTTCCATTTGCAGGAACTCAACGATCCTGTCAAGGCTAAAGCGTATATTGATGTGGCTTTAGAGGAATATCAGAGCGATAACGACGAAGCGCTCTTGCTGGCCTTACGGGATGTGGTAGAAGCGCAAGGGGGCTGGGCCAACTAGCCGAGAAAACCGGTTTGAATCGGTCTAATCGCCCGTACAAAGAAGAACTACTGGAAGATCTCAGAGACCCCAGCGAGGCGGCTGCGTATCTGACTGCTGCTCTTGACGACGGCTCCCCTGATGTGTTCCTCCTTGCGTTGCGCGATGTCGCCGAAGCTCACGGCATGAAGCGGCTTGCAGAGGGCGCTCAGCTCAATCGCGAGTCGATGTATCGAATGCTGTCCGACCAAGGTAATCCCCAACTCTTAAGTTTGACCGCAGTTTTGCGCGAATTGGGGTTGCGCCTTGCAGTTGAGGTCAGCGATCCTGTGGCTGCCTAAACACCACACCAGACAAAGGAGGTGTCCAATGGACCGCGAAGTGATGACCAACGAAGAGAATTACTGTTTCGACGTGGCTGGGTATTTGCACGTGCCGGGGACGTTGACTCGGCCGGAGGTCGAGCGGCTCAATAGGGAGATCGACGCCGTGGGGGCGACGGAGGGGATGCTGGGTTGGCCGGGGCAGGCGCGGGAGCCGTTCCGCGACTTGTTGGTGCATCCGGCGTTGGTGTGGTATCTCAACCAACTCGTCGGTCAGGGGTTTATCCTCGACCGCGTACCGGAAGTCTGGTGTGAGGAGACCTGCGACACGAGTGCGCCGCTGGTGGGTGGCAACGAGCCTCGGGACCCCGCCATTGCGTACTACTTCCAGAACGGGCGGCGCTTCAGCGAGGGGGTGCGGGTGCTGTGGGCGCTGGAGGATGTGGAGGAAGGGGACGGCGGCTTTGTGCTGGTGCCGTGCAGCCACAAGGGCAATGTGGCGACGCCAGAGGAGGTGGCGACAGGGGCAGAAGATATGGGGCTTACCTTGCAGCCGACGCTCAAGGCGGGGGATTTGCTGATCGTGGCGCTGGCGACGGTGCAGGGGATGCGGCCGTGGAAGGGGAAAGGACGCCAGCGGCTGTTGAGTTACGAATTCGTGGGGCGCGGCGTGATCCGCAGCGCGGGGACTGGGCCGAAGACCGAAGCGGAGCCGCGCCCGGAATGGCACGCCGACTTGAGCGCAGAGCAGCGGGCCTCGCTCTACAAGCCGGGCTACCAAGCCACGACTCCGCCGCCGACGATTGTGACCGATGGCAAGACGACGCGGATGGAGTCTGGGGTCTTTCATCCGTCGCTTTTGCAGGTAGATCCCGACAGCGACATCGACTACCGGGAATTTTACTTTTGGGATCTCAACGGCTATCTGGTTTTGCGCGGGGTGATGGACGAGGAGTGGTTGGCTGCAGCCAACGAGGCAGTGGATCGCTTTGAGGACCGGATCCAAGTCGGCGAAGAGCTGGCGCGGGGGTCCAAAAGCTTGGCGGGAACTGGGCGGCCCTTGTTGAATGGACTGCTGGACTTGCCCCAGCCGTATTGCGAACCGTTCCGGCGGATGGTCGCGCATCCGGTAGTCGAGCACCGGCTGAACTGGATGGGCGGCAGCGGTGGGCGGATGGGAGGAGCGACGGGTTTTGTCTCGGTCAAGGGAACCAGCGGCCACGCGCTGCACGACGCCAACGAGCCGCTCAATCCAGGCCG
This sequence comes from Candidatus Latescibacterota bacterium, assembly GCA_965116675.1. Classification (GTDB taxonomy): domain Bacteria; phylum Latescibacterota; class UBA2968; order UBA8231; family UBA8231. Next base: position 1,448,995 of record OZ220721.1, on the reverse strand, counting down.
CGGCTATGTGTACCACAATGGCCGCAGCTATTGCGAGGCGATTACCGTGACTTGGCAGCTCAGGGATGTGCGGGCGGGCGATGGGGGTTTTGCCTGTGTGCCGGGCAGCCACAAGGCGTACTACAAAATGCCCCCCGGCGTGCGCACCTGCGACCGCGATATGGGGCTGGTCAAACACGTCGAGATGCAGGCTGGCGACGTGCTATTCTTCGGCGATGGCGGCACGACGCACGGAGCGTTGGCTTGGAAGAGCGAGATTGCGCGGCGAGGTATCCTGATCAAGTATTCGTCGCGCAACTTCAACCGCAGCGGCGGCGAGATGGCCCACCCGGAAAACCGCTGGGGCGAATTGGTCGAGGGGATGAGCGACGCCCAGTTGGCGGTGATGCGCGGCCCGGACCGCGATGTGTTCAACAACAACGTGCCGCGATTGGATGTGGCCAATGGCGAGGTGATCGTGTCGTACGAGCGCGGGTCGTCGCTCTACAGCAAGGATGCACCGACTGGGCCGTTGGCAAAGGACGAGAAAGATCGATAGACCACATCATGTACAAGGTGATCCGCAGATGAACGCAGATGGACACAGATAGAGGCAGATAGACGCAGAATAGGATGCACAAGACGATCCACATCTAGAATCGTTCAAATCATGCCGGATTGCTATATCCACTGACGCTCGGGAGAAATCATGCGCCTACTCATCCTAATTCTCGCCACGGCCCAGCTAGCTGCAGCCGACGCACCCGACTGGCGGCGACCTGTGGCTACTTATTCCATCGTCGCTCGCGATTCCCTTAGCGGCCAGCTCGGCGTTGCCGTTCAGTCCCATTGGTTTTCCGTTGGTCCCATCGTTCCGTGGGCCCGTTCCGGCGTTGGCGCTGTGGCTACTCAGTCCCTCGTTGACCCAACCTACGGTCCGCTTGGCCTCGAATTGATGGCTATGGGGAAGACGGCTCAGGCGTCGCTCACCGCTTTGCTGGCGGGGGATGCCGATGCTGCCGTGCGGCAAGTGGCCATGGTCGATGCCGAGGGGAACGTGGCTGTCCACACGGGTAAGCGGGCTATTGCCGCTGCTGGCCATCAGACCGGTGCCCAGTACAGCGTTCAGGCGAATCTGATGGACCAAGACAGTGTGTGGCCGGCTATGGCGCACGCCTATGAAAATGCCGAGGGCGATTTGGCGGAGCGGTTGCTCGTGGCTTTGGAGGTCGCCGAGGCCGAGGGAGGCGATCTGCGCGGCCGGCAGTCCGCGGCCATTCTCGTGGTCTCCGCTGAGGATACGGGCAGTCCGTGGGTTGACCGCGTGTTCGACCTGCGCGTGGAAGACCATCCCGAGCCGGTGGAGGAACTGCGCCGCTTGGTGCGTCTGGCGCGGGCCTACCACAAGCTCAACGAGGGCGACGAATGGGTGACAGCAGGAGACATGGAGGCGGCTATGGATGCCTATCAAGCAGCGACCGAACTGGTGCCCGATGAGGCAACGGGCGGCGAGGCTCCGTTCTGGGTGGGCGTGACCTTGGCTTCTAAGGGACGCGAGGAGGAAGCGGTGCCCTACTTGCAACGGGCGCAGGCACAGTACGACCGCTGGGCCGACTTACTGCGTCGTTTGCCGGCTTCCGGCCTGCTGCCAGCCGACGATGCGCTCATAGATCGCCTTACTGCTGCTATGATCGGCGAGTGACGATTCTGGATGTAAAATGGCGGATACATTTCTCAACGAATTAGCTTGGCAGCGGTCGTCCCAGCCCGCGCTCTCGACCATGACGACAGAACAGACTTGGTGCCGGGTGACGCTCTACAATCCCACGGTGGTCAAGGTCGATGGCCGGTACGAGATGTGGTATCTGGGCAATAGCAGTGCCACGCGCAACAACGACATGGATCTGGGCTACGCCGAATCGGAGGATGGCTTGCACTGGACGGCCTTCCCCGACAATCCCATTCTGCGCACGGGCGAAACCCCTGTGGGCCAAGCGTGGCAGACACCGCACGTCCTCTTTGATGCCGATGAGGGTCTGTACAAGATGTGGTTCGTGATGAGCCAGCGCCTCGGTACCACCAGCAAAGGCCCCCTTATGCGGCAGATGCTTGGTTATGCCACTAGCCCGAATGGTCGGAGCTGGGAAGTCCACCCCGAGCCACTCTACCCGAGCGGTCGCCGCCCCTGTGTGCTCAAGGATGGCCCGGGTCGCTACCGCATGTGGATGAATTCTGCGCCAGCGGCAGACGATGATTTTCGCGCCATGGCCCGCCACATCTACCGCTTCACCTCAGAAGATGGTCTGCACTGGAGCCGCGATGCAGAACCAGCGGTCGTGGCCAATGAGACCCACAGGAGCATCGTCTATCCCTATGTCCTAGAAAACAACGGCACCTACACCATGTGGTACGGCTGCCACATAGCAGACGGCATTTTCGAAATCTATGCCTCGACCTCGGCCGACGGCCTGCACTGGAAGCACCACTTTGAGCGCTCGGCCTTTCCGGCCACGCGCCATCCCGATCACTTTGACGGCCGCTACACTTCAACGCCGTGCGTCCTCGCAGACGGCGACCGCTATTTGCTCTATTACTCGGGCCGCGATCGAGGCAATATCTACGGCGCGGGCGACGGCACAATACAGGTCGATCAAGACGGTATTTACCGCCACATCGGAGTCGCCGTCTGCGAAAAATAGATGAGTGGGATGTCCTACTCGACGACAATCGAATGGATCGTGGCGGCCTCCATGGCCTCCCAGTCCACGGCGAGGCCGAGGCCCGGCCCGGCGGGTGCATAAGCATAGCCGTCGGGTTGGGCGCGGATGACGTCTTGCATTCCGTATTCGTAGGGTTCGCAGGGGACTGACTGCTCGAAATAGGAGCAGTTGTCGTGCGCCAGCATCAGGTGCAGGTTAGCTGCCGATACTAGGCTGTATCCCCACGACATGATCTCGCATTTCATGCCAGCCGCTTCGGTGAGGGCGATTGCTTTGTTGGTCTGCGTGATTCCGCCCATCATGGCCGCGTCCGTGCGGGCACGGCCCCACGCCTTTGAATGAAGGGCTTCGGCAAAGGTGTGGAGGTCTTGGAACCAGTTGCCGGACGGCAGGATGGGAATGGTTACTCGGCTGGTCAGCTCTCGGTAGCCGTCGAGATCCGAGTCGTGCAATGGGGCTTCAAACCACGTAAAGCCCATGGCTTCGAGTTCTTGGGCGACTCGCAGGGCACCGTCGCGGTCGTAGTTGTTCTCGGCGTCGAGCATGAAGGCGACGTCGTTGCCGGGGTACTGCTTTCGGACGACGCGGGCGAGTTCGAGGTCCAGTTCGGGAATGCACCAAGTGTGAAACTTGATGGCCTTGAAGCCTTGGGCGATGAACTCCTCGGCGTTCTTCAGATAGGATTCGACATCTTCAAAGAGCGGGGTGCTGGCGTAGGCGGGGATTTTGTTCCGCGCTCCGCCCAATAGACGATAGAGCGGCAGTCCCGCTACCTTGCCCGCTAGATCCCACAGAGCGATGTCGATGGCGGCCAGCGACTGGGGTGGCAGTGGAAAGACGCGCGGCCTGATCTCGTGCCATATGTGCTCCCGCAAGAGCGGGTCTTTGCCCAGCAGGATGGGGGCTAGGTGGCGTATGGATTCGGCGGTATAGCGCTCGAAGTCAAAGGAGGTCGCGTTCCAGACGCCGGCTACTCCCTCGACGCCCTCGTCTGTATAGAGGCGGACGACTGTATTGGTCGAGTATTGATCTGGCAGGTCGTCCGACCACGTGAAGCGGTCAACTGGTGGAGCTATGGTGCGGATTTCGACTTTGGTGATGTGCATGGAATGCCTTTCGTATGAATGAATTTATAAGGCCGATTCGGACGCGAGATTCTCAGGGTATATTTCAATTTGCTCGGCGTACTTCTCCCGCAGTTGGCTTAGAAAAACTTCAAAGCGCTCCTCAATGCGCTGGCCATTTGCCGAACGCACCATCTTTTTTACGGTTTGCTGAACCTCGGGATGGGCAAAAGGTAGCAGTCGGGCAGGGCGTTGCTCCAGCGTGCGAAACACGATGTATCCCGGCCAGATTTTTTCGCGCGGCTGGAAGTGCACCAAGAAAGGGCCGCCAACCTTTCCCACCGGGGTTTTGCGGACGGCTGCTAACACTGCCGACATGGTGTGCGGGGAGTGGGCGTGTTGTTCGTCTTCCTCGCGGTGGATGTGGTAAATGTTATAGTGGAACCAAGCGTCGTGAAAGCGCGGATAACCTTGGGCCAAAGTCCACATGTCGGCTCCTTGGCGCACTTTTTCGGCGACGTCGAGTGCATCTGCTTCGTGGTGGAGCAAGATAGCTTCGTAGATGAGCAGATCGGGATCGGTAAACCAGGATAGATGCTCCTCGTAATAGGTCCGCATAGTAGCTTCATTGACAATCGGCGCTTCTGCTTCTAGGCGGCGCAGTTCTTCGATCATTAGTAGCGATTGACGCTTTTCTAGGTAGCGTTTCATCTCGTCGTCATCGGCTAGCCCGGCCTGCTGAGCGGCTAGGGGTAGCAGTACGGAATCGATGGCCGTGCGTCTGGCGTACCGAGCGATGCTCGCGGTATCTACGGTTACGGGACGCCGTTGGGATGGGGTTGCTAGGAGCCATTGTAGGTACTGCCCAAGTGTAACCTGTCCTCCTTCATAGAGTATTAGCTGCTTTGCTGACTGCTCGTCCTCGTCGAACTCGGGGATGCCGTGAGAGGCGGTTTTGCCCAGCTTGACTAGCTGCAACCAAGTTTCTTCGACTAGCTGTAGATTGAACTGCTTTCTGATGTTCGTGCGAAACTCCGCCGTGCGCACGGCAAGGCGATCCGCATAGAGCCTATCTTTGATCCTCTTTTTTAAGGACTCATAGGGCAGCGGGCGCTCGTCTTCCACGCGCACGATGTGGAAGTAGCCTTCTCTGCCTTGGAAAGGCTCAGATAGCTCGCCCAACTGCATGGAGAAGAGCACCTTGCTGACGGGGCCGACCATCAAGGACTCGTCCCAGTAGCCTAGGTCTCCTCCTTTATCAGCGGTCTGTTGGTCCAGGGAAAAACGACGAGCTAGCTCGGCAAAATCTTCACCGTCTAGGAGCGCTTGGTGGAGCGTTTGCGCTTCTGCCGCTGTTTTCACCATGAGATGCCGTCCCCGCACCTCGCGCTTGGTGTGCAGGTTGCTGTTTTCGTAATAGGTCCTGATCTCTGCGTCAGAGACCGTTATATGGCTTTTAACCTCTCTTTCGATGAGGCGTTCTACGGCTCGTTGTCGGCGCACGTGTTCTAAACTGGCTAGTACCTGTGCGCTCTTATCCAGTTCCCTATTCTCGGCTTCTATGAACAGCAGCTCGCGATTGATAAGCGTCTCTAGGACATCTTGCTTTGATTTTTTTTGTTCTTGCGGGAGCTTGTTCCAGATCCGCTCCACCTGATCGATCGCGACAGTGCGATCGGCGATCCGCGCTGCTATAGAATGGTTCTCCGCGCATCCCAAGAGGAAAAGGACTATCGCTGCTATTGCCATGGGTCGCTACTGTGTAGGTTCGAGTTCGAGGAGAACCAGCAGCCATGTGCGCGCCCAGTAGGCGCTGTTGATATAAGGCATCTCCGCGGTGGGCCAGTTCTGCCAGTAGGTTTCATTGTGGGGGATTCTGTGGTACCACTGGAGTAGCGGAATGGAGGGCAACTCGCGCAGCCAGATTTCCATGGCTTGGCGAAAGTGTTCGAGCAGTTGCGGATCGTCGGGGGCTGTGCCGGCCATGCGGTCGATGATCTGATCGAAGCGGGTGTTTTGCCAGCGCCAGAAGTAAATGGCGGCTGTGCCGGTAGGTTGCACGTAGCGGCTGTGATAGAGTCTGAGAGTAAAGTACGGGTCGCGCACGCTGCCCGCATTGCCGATCAGAAAGGCCCGGGCGTCGCCCACGGTCATGCGGGTGTAATAATCGGAAGTCATTCTGAAACCGGCATCAAAGCCGGCGCGGCGTAGCTGTTCGACCAGCACGGGGACGATGTCGTGGAGATTCGGATGCAGGTCGATGGTGATTTTGAACGGCGTGCCTTCCTTGGTCCAGATGCCTTTTTCGAGGGACCAGCCTTGGCGTTGCATGATCTCCGCGGTCTTGGCTGGGTCGTGCGTGCCGACTGGATAGCGCGCGAGCAAATCTCCGATCTGGTCCATGAAACGGCGCAGGGGTGGGAAGTCTGGAAAGGGCAGCAGGGAATAGGTCCCCGCACCTTGCCAGCCGACCTCGACCAGTTGCTGCCGGTCAATGGCGTAGTTGATAGCCCAGCGGATTTCCGCATCTGCAAACGGCGCTTCGAGATTGTTAAAGCCCAAGGCGATGGGCCACCAATCGAGATAGCCGTAGGGTGGTTCGCGGCCGGTCCAAGTGGATACATCGGGATTCTGGTCGAGAATGGTCTTGATATTGGACGGGCGCAGGTCCAGACAGGTGTCCATTTGGTTGCTGATCAGCAATTGCACCCTTTTGTCTTCGTCCATGTAGGGCAGATAGATCAGGCGTTCTACGCGGGGGAGTCGGCGAAAACCTATCTCAGCCGCCCACCAGTCTTGCCGCAGATCCCAGATCCGCTGCTGAGGCTCAGAGCGGACGAGCCGGTAGGGGCCGCTGACTACGGGCCAGCCGCGTTGGAGATCTAGGTTGGCAAAGGTTTTTGCGTCTTTCCCCTCCCAGATATGCTTGGGGACAATGGGGATGCCGTTGCCGAAATTGTTGGTCAAATACTCGAATACGAAGCGCGGATTCGGCGATTTTAGTGCGATTTTCGCCTGTAGGTCATCCACGACGCTGGCCTCTGCAACCCATAGCTCCATATCGACCGAGGCGTTGAGGACGGGCGCGTTCTTTTTGAGCATGTCGATTGTGAATACCAGGTCCGCCGCCGTCCAAGGCGTGCCGTCGCTCCATTTCACGCCGTCTCTGAGGTGGATAGTTACTTCAGTGAAGTCGTCGTTGTACTCGTGGCCGGTGGCGATCCAAGGTATGAGGTTTTGTTCTTTGCCATAGGGGTTGTAAAAATAGAGCGGTTCGTAGAGGAAGTTGTGGCCGGTGCTGGAGATGCTGCCGGGGAGAAATGGGTTGAAGGAATCGTAGTCTTGGATCTGACCCGCGCAGGTGTTGGGCGGCGTGCAGTTCATTATGAGCGAGCGGTTGCGGGGGATGTCCGCTTCGTCGTTGACATCGCCGCCGCAGGCAAAGAGCAGACAGCAGGCGAGCAAGCCACTCAACACGCAGTTAAGCATGGTGGGCAAATCTCCATAGTGAAAGTTGACATGCACTATGCTATTAAATAGCTTGAACGGGCAAAAGGGCGCATGGTATAACTCTTCAAAAAGGAGGTTTTAGTGGTTAGTAGAACAAGCATATATGACAAACAAAACAGTCAACTTAAACTCTAAAAGGAGGATAACCATGAGAATCCTTGCTGTTTTTGGCATTTTGCTGTTGGCTGTGGGTGCGTGCTTTGCGCACAGCAACGCCAATGGTTTTGGGTATTTCGCTTTGGAATGGCCCTCGGATGTGACGTACGTCGCCGATGGCGAGGACGGAGACTGGGCGTGGTACGACCCCAATTTCATCATCACTCCCGACGAAATGGGAGAGGTCGTACAGCAGGTAATTCCAGACAAGAGCGATATCGATGTTTCCATCAGGACCGCTTGGACGCAGGCCCCCGACAATCGCATCTATGGCTTTGTGCGGGTGACGGACGATTCGCTGCACGCGGCCGAAACGGACCCGGAGAACGGGTGGTTTGAAGACGATCTCGAAATTATTACCGATGGCGACCACAGCGGTGGCCCGTACCGCGATCCGAACCAAGTAAACGCGCAGCAGTGGACCATGCACGTGCAGGTTCCCGGCGGATATTCGACGCCCTACGGCAACGGCACGACTTGGTTGCGCAAAGATGCCGATCCGGCCAAGCAGTGGGCCACGGCCTATATTGAGGCCGATGTCAGTCTCAGCCCGCCTGGCGCTACGCACGGATCGACTAATGTCACCCTCGGCTATGAGTACGCCATGCCGCTGTGGGTCAACTTGGAAAACGACGAGGCATCTACCGAACGCGTGGTCCTGCAGCCGGGAATGACGGTTGGTCTCACCTATCAGCTCAACGAGGCCGATACGACGCCTTCTGAGGGTGCCGCTCGGACGCATCAGCTTGTCACCGGGGACGTCAACGGGGCGCATAGAGATCAGGATTTCGCCTCTGACTTTACCCTACTGACCGTAGGTGAGTACACTCGGGGCAGCGATGCTGGCACTGCGGTCGAAGGCAGTACTTGGGGAAAAATTAAGGCTACTTTCGACGAGTAACATTTCGCCATTTTGTTTTGCCGCGGGGGAGGAGAGGTGTGATTATCTCTACTCCCCCGCTTTCGCGTTTTGTAGGACGTTTGGGAAGCACTTTACCATGAGTCTATGCTTGAGTGTCTTGGTGCTGTTGGTGCTGGTCGGTTGTGGTCGCTATTTCCCAGGGCCGATCGAACCTGCGCCCGAAAATAGCCAAGAAGCCTATGCTTCGGTTGAGGACGACGGGACCATTATCGCCGTTTTCAATCGCCTCGAAGTTTCCCTGCGTCCCATGACGGACGAAGAGTTGAACCGGCAATTCGCCGACTACTCTGCGGCGGGTGCCAATTCCAAGAATCCCTATACCTTTGGCAACTGGAAGCCGCTGGGCGATACCTATACGCCGCCAAAGTACACCGTCTTTGCGGTTCAGGTGAAAAACTACGAGTATCCCAAGGTGCATCTGGACCCCACCCGCATAACGCTCGTCTCTCAACAGGCTGGCCGCGAGTACGATCCGCTCAATAGAAGGGATATCCTCGAATTCTATGCTTCTATGGTTACCGGATATGCGGGTAATGCCTACAGCGTCTTCCAAGAGCGGAGGGAGATCCTGACCCGCACTATGTATCCAGCCGAAGACGTTTTTAGCGGCCAAGAAGTCGAGGGATATGTGGTCTTTCCCGCGTTACCCCACGATATCAATGAGTTTACCGTTCACCTCAGCGACGTGGCGATTCGCTTCGACTTTAGGCAGCAACCCGTCGAGACCATAGATTTGGCGTACCGGTTCCAGCGCGAGGTAGTCAGGGGGTATCAGCCGCCGGCAGATTGGGCACAGGAATGAGACTGCTGGCGGGCAGCCTCACTTTGTGTGGGATATGTTGTCTGAGTGCGCCGCTTGGGGCACAGGTCGAAAGCTATCGGGTCGGTGGGGACGGGCTTTCTTGGGATTCTCAGGCCGCAGTTGCCGGGGGAGTAGATATGCAAAACCCGGCACTGATCCGTCCTATCGGTTTGGCAGAAACCGACAATATCCTCCGCTCGCTCGATTGGAGCGATTCGCCTACTTTGGACTTTGTCACCGAAGGCCGTGCCCATATCTGGGACAACGCTGCGATCGAAGGCTCTGCCGCTACTTTGGTTGACGGCGATGAGCAGACTTCTTCCGGCGACCGCTTCAAAGGGCTGGGCACCGATCAGACGGGTCGCATCTTTTTTTTAGACTTGGGGGCTTCCTTTCCGGTCAACCGCCTGATCTACTTCCCTAGCCCATCTTTTCCCGACGATTTCCCCAGAGCCTTTGAACTTGCCGTAAGCGACGGCCGCGACTATACCCAGCAAGGAGCGCCGCGCTATCAGGTCTTGAAGCGCGTTGATTTGCAGCCTGAGCCGAGGACGGTAATCGACTTTCCAGTGCAGCTAATCCGCTTTATCAGGCTGCGCATCCTGTCGCCCAATCCATTTGAAATAGCGGAAATCCAAGCCTTTGGTACGGGTTTCGTGCCCAAGGGTACTTATCTTTCCAAGCTCATTGAATTGCCCACAGCAGCGATTCTCGGCGCGCTCTCTGTCAAAGCCACTAAGTTGCGCCGACAGCCGGACGGCGTCCTGCTCCCGACAGCGGCAGCCATCGCGTCCGTGGACCTGACTCTGCGCAACGGCACGGACGAGACCCCCCTGGTCCATTTTGAAATCGTCGATCGCGAAACGGGTTCGGAGCAGCCCACGACTGCAGACGCCTATGCCAAGCTGGCGGAGGATTTTCGCGGTTCTATCCTCGACGATGCTGAAAACTGGACTTGGAAGAATCCGATCCGCATTGACTCGACGGGGACTTTTACCTATCCCCTCGAACTGCCCGGCCCAAGGCAGTATTTCGATTTCCAGCTCTTTTTTCGCGGCACATCTACCGATCTCGTCCAGATAGATAGCTTGGCTATTAGCTACTCTCTGCCGCTGGCTGACCGCGCCGTAGGCGAGGTGGCCGTTCTCGCAGATCCGTTCCCGCCCGGTGGTGTGGTTGCGGTGCCAGCAGGTCGAGACACCCTTTTTACCTATGACATCCGGGCGGAATTTGGCAGCGATGCGCAGGTTGGGTTCGATGGCTTACACATTGCGACCCAAACCGAACCGACGTTGCTCAAATTCGAGATGGGGGAGCCGCTCGTCGAAGTAGTGCCCGACAGCGTTCACGCGGATGCGCAGGGGCTGATGCTGTACTTCCCATCGAATCGGATCACGCCGAGCAATAACCAGCCGCTGCGCGTTACCTTTCGCACGGCTATTCTGGTCTATGCCACTGATTTGGTGAGCCACCTAATCGACTCTGGGGGTCGTTTGCCCCAGCCGGTCGCTGCCGGCGATGCCAGTTCGAGTGTTGGCACCAACACCAACCGGGTCTTTTTCTCCAATGCCGAGGGAGGTGGAATTTTATCCGCGATGCAGGTCGTTCCGGCGGTATGTACGCCCAATGGAGACGGCGTCAACGAAGAGAGTCGCATTGTTTTTCAAGTCCTGCGTCTGGTGCAGGAAGTCGATTTTTCCATCGGCATCTACGATTTGGCTGGCCGCCGGGTGCGTCAGCTATTTTTCGACGCTTTGTCCGCCGGAGCCTATGAGCACACTTGGGATGGCCGCGATGCAACCGGTAATCTGGTGCCGCCGGGGGCTTATATCGCGCGCATTGCGGCTGAGACTGAATCGGGGGAAGAGGTGTTGGCTAGGATGCTCAGTGTGGCATATTGAATTCAACGGCAAATTCAACTTAGTTATCGGTTTGGTCATCACCACTTGGCTGTCGATGATGGGGACGCTGTTCTTCAAATTGTAGATGTGCTCACGTGCCCTTCTGTACCAATCCCACCTTATCGCTCCACAAGCGCAAAATTCGCGCTGACTCGCGCAACAAATGCACGTATAGAGAGCCAGCCCGGCGTCTCTTCTCCAGCCGCTCCCGCTGATTGAGCGCCATGTTGAACTTGCCTCGGGCTTGGGTGACGGCCCGCTGGTGGTTGTCAACGGCGATGGTGAGGACGCGTTTTTCGAGAGCCTCTTCGGCGTCGGCGTTGAGCGCCCGCAGCGACCAGATAGAGGTGTCGCCAGCAAGGCATTGGTCGGTGTAGGAAAAGACGCAGTGGCCCATGATGCGGCCCTCGGTCTGGAGCTGTTGTGAGGTACAGAGTTCGTAGATGGTCCAGACGAGGTTGCACTTGAGCTGCGCGTCGTATTCTTCGAGGTGGAAACCAGCCAAACCTGTAGCCACCCACGTCTTGAGCGGCACGTCTTCTGCTCCCGACAACGTCTCGTGCCACTCATCTACTTGATTGAGCAACTTGGCGGCACTGCGGCCCTTCATGCAGAAGTTGGGTTGCGGTGGAGGCCCTTCGATTTGGGTGCCGTCGGGCTGGGTGATCTGCTGGGGCAGGTACTTCTGATGGCGGATGTAGTCGTAAACCGGCAGGAAGTAGGTGCGGTGTAGCATGGGGTAGTTGTTGACGTAGAAGTGGATGACCGAGATCCAGAAGTCTTCGTTTTCCAACGAGTCACCCAGTGGTGTGGCAGCTACGTACCAAGAGCAGTGGGAATCGCCGCCGAGTGCCTCCGCTTGGGCGATGCGCAGTGCTTGAAGCAGGGTATGGTGCGGATGCTTTATCTGCATGAAGATATGCGCCATGCGCTTGGTGACCTTCATCGGCACACCCGCAGTGCGCAAGTTTTGACCGCCGGCTACGTGCTTGAACCACTCCTGCTGTTGATAGGCTTCCTCCGTATGCCCTTGGAGCCAAGCGGTGTCCATGGGCGAGGGAACCTCGTAGCGGGCGAGCAGGTGTCGTGCCAGCGACTGAAACTGCGGTCGCTCCTTGGCCGTGTCGGGCCGCCACTCCTCCAGTGGGCGCAGCCAGTCGCGGTGGTGCCGCGCAAGCTGCCCGAGGGCGGCGATATAGGTGTTGGCACGGTTGGCACCGAGGCGCTTGAGCACTGGCATGGGCCGCAGCAAGTGACCGTATTTTTCGACGTGTAGTACTAGCTGTCCGAGGGCCTGTTGGGCGTCTGGATTGTCGGCCAGTGCGTTGCGTTCGACGCGCAGCCGCGAGAGCAGGTCGTTGAGCTTTTCGTCCTCTAACTCGCCGTTGAACAGCCGGCCGATTAGCGCGGCGCGGCGCGGGTCGTGCTCCTTGCTGGCTGCTGGATCTACCGGGGGCTGCAACGCGGCGAAAAGCGCTTGTTCCTCAGACCGCTCTTGCGGCGTCTTATCTAACGCTGTGCTCAGGCCGTGCCGGTGGCACCAGAGCTTGTAGGCGGCGATTGTGCCGACGCCAAGTGCGGCAAAGTGCGTGGCGAGGGCTTCGTCAACTTGGTTGGGAAGTAGTAGGGCGTGTGTGGCGTTGGTCATGTCGTGTTATCACCAGTCTGTGTCGGCTGTGAGGCAAATTTTAATTCTAGGGCAGAAGATCAACAGTGACAAGCGGTTCCCCGCGACCGCGCGGGCTTTATAGCGCCGTCGTTCTGCCGTATATTGTGCCGCCTATGCGCCGAATTTGTAGGGGGCGGTTTGCAAACCGCCCCCTACCGATACGGGGATTGCAACCCAGAGTTTGGACGAATGAAAATTACTTTCATTGCCGTTGCTGCGGTGTTGTTGAGCGGCATTGAGTCGCTGCGGGCCGAGATCCACACCTTGGTCCTCGGACAGGGCGGGATCTCATGGGACGAACTGGGTGAGCGAGTAGTAGGCTTGGAGACGGTCCCAGTCGATGGTGCTCTACAGCCCCTCGAACTCTTGCCGCAGCAGAATATCATCGCCGGCCCTCGCACGGAGAGCGGTGAATATACCACGATTTTGGGCAGCACTTGGCAGCTAGGCAAGCAACCCAAAAGGGACGATTTTGAACTGGGGGTAACGCCTCGTTTCTGGACCAGTATTCTGCCCCTCTACCACACGGCACCCTTTCAGGTCATCGACGGAGATCTCGCTACGGTGACCAAACTGCGCTGGTCTGTAGTGGGTGGGGGTCGCCGGGAAGATATATATACTTTCGACTTTGCGTTTCCCATTCCCATAAATCGCGTGGTATTCTATCCTCCAGCTACCGGACTGGACGAAGGCGGAGGCTTGCGCAAGCAGCGTTTCCCCCGCGCGTATGAAATATCGGGCGCCAGGGAATCGGTAGATTTTCTCCTGCTCAGCGAAGAAGACAGACCTCACACATTGGAACAGATCCTGTCCCGCACCTTCGTCAACTCCGACCGCGTTATAGATGTCCGTTTCCCCGCGCAGACTCTGCGTTTTTTGCGCATTGCCTTTAATCTGATCGCACAGGTGTACATGCTGAGCGAGATTGAGGTGTACGGCGAGGGATTTGCGCCGGAGACTAGTTATCGCACAGCGGTTATCGATTTGGGAGCGCCGGTGAATTTCGGGCGCATCTTCTGGGAGTTCGAAAAGTTCCGCAAAACGCCGGGCGAACCAGACCCCATTCCGTCCCCGGACGCACCAATCAGCTTGGTGTTGGAAACGCGCACCGGCAAGGACGATAGCCCGAAGGCGTATTACATCATTAGCGACATAGGTACGGAACGGCAAGTAGAGGAAGCGGTTTACAACAAGGCGCTGGAGAAATCGCCCTTTGTCCAAGGCAATCGCCCCGGCGACAAATCGTCGATCAAACTCGACGAGCAAAACTGGAGTTTCTGGTCAACACCCTACGACCTTTCCGGCCAATTGCTCCGTTCGCCGGATGCACGGCGCTATATGCAGCTCCAGTTCAATATGGTGGCCGAGGATTTCCACACTTTCGGTCGCGTGAAATCCGTGGCGATTGAGTACTCGCCGCTCCTCGTGGAATCCCTCGTTGGCGAGGTGGGTTTGGCTGGGGGAGGAGACAGGGTGCCAGAAGCGCCGGCAGGTCAGGAGACAACATTTATCTACGACGTCTTGGCTAGTTTCGGCACTGACGGTCGGCTAGGCTTTGATGCGATTAAACTCAATACTGTAGCTGAGGCCGAGTTCGCCAAGCTGGAGATTGGACAGCCGCTAGCGGAAGTAGAACCCGACAGCGTCCACTTCGCCGATGGGGTTTTAGCCGTGTACTTTCCCTCGCATAAAGTAGTGCGCGCTGATGGCGAGGAGCATCTGCGGCTGACCTTTCGCACGGCTTTGTTGGATTTTACTACCTACTTTCTCGGCGAGGTGTTGGAACTGACGGGGGAAAACCTGCCCCAGTCGATCGATCCTGGTGACGCGAGTGCAGAACTCCATAGCGACGACATCCGCGTCTTCGCCACGGGAACTTCCATAGAGGCGCTGTCCGAGATTGCGTTGGACTCGTCGTTCCTGACGCCCAACGGCGACCGCATCAATGACGAACTCGACATCGCGTTTACGCTACTGGGCGTGGAAGATACCGCCACTGAGATCGGAGTCTATACCCTTACAGGCCAGCGGGTCAGGGCGTTGGTGCGCGGGAAATTCAGCAAGGGTTTTTACACTGTGCAATGGGATGGGCGCGACGACCAAGGGGCACTGGTCCCTCCGGGCATCTACCTTTTGCACATAAAGGTAGATGCGGACAAAGAAGCATCAGAGCAATTTCGTTCGGTGTCGGTCGCGTATTGAATCCGCAGATGGACGCAGATGGACACAGATTATGTACAAGACGATCCACTGCTCGAATCGTTCAAATCATGCCGGATGGCTATAGTCCGAGGATAGCATGTTGCAACGGACGTACTTGTTGACGCTGTTGGCGCTCTTTCCCATAGAGGAAATAGACGCCGGAACGCTGCTCATAAACAGCCAAGACCAGTGGGAGCAATGGACTTTTCCACAAGGGGTGCTATCGCTAGCAGCAGATGGCAGTGTGGCCCTGAGACACTTCCGACGCAATATAGATGCCGTCGCCGATGCGGCCGAATTCTTCCACCTAAATGCCAAGGGGAAAGAGGTGCAGGGAGGGGTTCGCGGGGCGGGCACCCACATAAACCAAGCCGCCCATATCCTCGATGGCTCGGCCACTACTTGGTGGCAACCTAGCCAAGAGGCCCCGCTCGAC
This sequence comes from Candidatus Latescibacterota bacterium, assembly GCA_965116675.1. GTDB lineage: Bacteria > Latescibacterota > UBA2968 > UBA8231 > UBA8231. The sequence continues at coordinate 1,433,634 of OZ220721.1, read as the reverse complement.
GATTGGTGGGTTGAGATCGATTTGGGCCGCCTCGTCCAAGCGAAAAAGCTCCGGTTGACCTTTCCCGACACCGAGGGGGCGAGACCTCTGCGAGAGTTTTCCGTTTTCGTCACCGAGGGGACGCCTTTTCTCACTGGCCAAGATGTCTTTCGCTACGACCGGGTGGGCGGCACGACCCAGCCCAGCCGAGAAACGGTGATAGAGTACGACCTTGTGACGCCGGAGTTGGGCAACGCCACCGGCGAGTATTTGGCGACCAGCGATACTTTGGAGTATATGTCCATCCAGTACGTGCGCGTCGTCGCTCACGCTAAAAGTCTGGATGCGGCGCTGGCAGCTATCGAGGTCGAGGCCATAGGAGACAACATTGCCCCGGGGACTATCGAGCGGGGAGGGGTCATACGGACTGGGCGCGACCCGCGCACTATCGCCAATATCATGGATGGAACTGCGGCCACGTGGTGGACCTTGACCTCGCGGGGGGACCTCGACTGGCGCGATAAAGGCGATTGGTTTGAATGGGATTTGGGAGCCACCTTCTGGATTGATCAATTAACGATGGTGGAGCCGCCGCCGGGGTTTGCCACGCTGGGGGTGAATTCGTACCGGAATCAGTCCGGTTTTGAACTATTGACCTCGGACGGCACGCCGATTCCCACCGAGGGGGAAGAGCGGCTTCAGAGTCCCGTCGATTACCAGTTGCTCAGCTTCGTCGATAACGAAACGCTGAGCAGCGCGGGCACGAGAAACCGCAATTTTGACTTCCGCTTTCCCGCTCGCAAGGTGCGCTATCTGTTCTATCACCACGAATCTCCGGTCAACAGGTCCACCGTTTTCCATTTATTCGAGATTTTCCTCTATGGCGCAGGCCATCCAGCCGAGGTGGTGATGACCTCTAATTTCATTGATCTGGAAGGAGCCAAAAGCCTGCGCCGGATGCGCTGGAAGGCGGAGACAACGGATGAGACGCGCATAGAGATTCGCACGCGCACCGGCAATACGCTGGACGAAGAGATATTCTATTACGACAAAAATGGTCGCGAAGTTCCCAAAGGACGTTGGGACAAATTGCCGGCCAGCCAGAAATTGCCCGAAGTGACAGTGACGAAAGCTGGTGCCGACTGGAGTGCGTGGAGCTCGGCCTACAAGGAATCTGGGGAAGCCTTCCGCTCGCCCACGCCGAGGAGATTCGTCCAAATGGAGGTGCGTCTGCAGACCGCAGATCCCGAGGTGGCACCGACGCTGCGCGAGATAGCCCTCGATTTCGACGATCCGCTCATCGGCGGCGGGGTTTTCGCCAGCGTCTCTCCGCGCGAAGCAGCCCTCGATTCGCTGACGGTTTTTACCTTCCGCCTCGGAGGCCGCACGAGACCGACCGATCGGGGTTTCAACCGTCTCGTATTCGATTTGCCGAATCCTCTCGAAGGGGACGTGCAACTGCGGATAGGGGATCGCCGCGTTGAACCCTTGCAGGTGGAGTCCAGCGGAGATTCGGTCGTGATCGACTTGCCCGAACAGGTCCGCGGAGACAGCATTGAAGTCAATCTGCCGCTGCGCCTGTTGGCCGATGCGGTTGCTTTCGACGCTTGGGTAAGCTCTACGACGCAGCCCGATATTCGCCAGGGGATTCAGCCAGAAGATATAGGTGCTCTGACGGTATTTGTGCCCGAGATTGCCCAAGAGGGGCACCTCATACGCGCATTGGAAGCGTCCTCGGCGATGGTCACACCCAATGGAGACGGCATCAACGACAGACTACAGCTACGCCTGCTAGTGGTAAAAACCACTGCTCAACCCAAGATCGCGATTTACGACTTGAGTGGCGCGCTAGTCGCTAGCACCGAACAGGTGGGCCAGACGCACTATGTGTGGGATGGTCGGGATGAGAGTGGTCTATTGTTGCCCCCTGGTATCTACATTCTGGACGCCAAGGTAGAGACCGACACTGCAACGGAGCGGCGACAGCGCATCATCCATGTGGCCTATTAGTCGGGCCAGGCGTCGCCATGCAAAGCTGCTATTGATACGGGAAATCAGCGCGATGAATAAAGCCATTTGGTCTTTTGTCTTTCTCGCCCTCTTGCCACTGGAACTCAAGGCCGACTTGCAGAGTGGGTTCTTCAATCCGTACCGAGCGACGGGAACGCCGGTCGATTTTGAGTCGCTGAGTCCGGTGCTGCGAAAATGGTACGTGCCCCAGACGCTACTTTATCTCTATGGCTGGAAGACCTACGAGTACACCAACTACGCCCGGGACAACTACCAGCGCTACGTCAATCTTTTCTTGGAAGGAGATCGCTATTACGATCTGTACGGCAACTATATCACCCGGGGTTGGCGCATCTACGACTGGCGTCAGGAACACCCGCTCGATTTTGGCAGCAGCATTTTCAAAAATCCCCGCTTCAATAGTTGGTTCAACCGCGTCCTGATATCCTCTGCTTCCAAAGGACAATTCTACACCGCACTGACCGTCGGCGAACAGTTGCGGACCACGCTTACGCCGATGACTTTTTCAAAGCCGCTCTTCGACGGTATCCAGTGGGATATGCAGTCCGACAAATACGCCTTGACCCTTATTGCTTCGCGCATTGACAATCCGGCCGTTCAGCGTCTCGACAGCGAAATCTCCGAAGCGAGAGAGACGGTCTTCACCAATTTGTACGGCTTGCGCGGAGTCGCCCAAGTCGGCGATTTCGCCACACTCGGATTGACGTACGTCAACGCCAACCACGGGAACAGCCGCTTGAGCGTCGAGGAAAATTCCCTCAAGGGCGTCTTGGGGGGGCGCTTGAACGCGGAAAACGTCCGCCGCATCGTCGTTCGCCTCAGCGACGATTCGCCCGAAGACAACACCGGCGGTGCGTTGCTGTTCCGCGAGCGGATCTTCATCGACGATGTCGAGCACCCAGAAATAAAACCTTCAATTGACGGGGGGACGCGGCGTCAAGGTTTGCTCGAAGCCAACGGCGGCGATGTGCTGACGCTTAGCTACGACATCGAACGCGATTTCGTCCCAGGCGTAAAGGACCAGATCGGCGATTTCAAAGAGGCCCGCAAGATCGATATCGAGCTGGTAGTAGCCAATGATTTTCGCATAGAGGTAACCTCTAATATGCAGACTAATTTCACCGGCGAGACGGTCTTCTTGCCGGTCAAGCGAAGCAACGGCAATATCAGCGATGGTTCCAATCAGCAGGTCGTTCGCTTCCAGTACGGCCTGCCGACGGCCAACGAAATCATGGGTTTTACGTTTGAAGTTTCCGAGCTTGCCGGATTCAATCTCCGCTCTGAATTCAACGTCAATCGCCACCACCGCAAGTTTCCCAATCAGAATATCGTCAAGAGGCAGGCGCTAGCGTCCGACCGCGCCGAGGCTTTTTACGTCACTGCCTCGCGTTTGACCTATCCTTGGTTCGCCTATGGCGAGGCCTTTTCCATGGATCCGAACTACGGCACCTCTATGGTCATTCCCGACCAGCGCGGTTTTATCGACTACGAAGATGAGCTCAACTTTACCTATGAATTTGTCGAAGACAACGACGACCAAGACCGCTTTCCCGACTGGCGGAGGCGCGTTACCGGGGGCGGTTTTGTGCCGGGGCAGCAGACGACCCGCGCCGCGGATGTCGAGGTGTTTCCCGGGCTCGACGAGAACAATGACTTGGTCAACGACTTTAACCAGAACGACAATTTGCAGCCCGATTACGTCGAACCTTTTCTGCGCTACAATGTCGATCCGCCCGAATTTCTCTTTGGCACCGACATGAACAACAACACCGTCATAGACCGCCTCGAAAACGATACCGAGCCCGATTATCCCTACAAGCGCGACCACCGAGGCTACAATTTCTACGTGGGCGCTGAAATGCAGCCCGGTTCTAAGGTCATGGTCGGGCATCTACGCGAGTGGTTGATCGGTAGTGCCCGGCGAAATCAGACGAGCTATGGGCTCTTTACTTGGCAGGAAGACCTGCCATTGCGCGGCGTTAAGTTTCGCTTCATGGAATTTTTGCGCTTGGCCCGCGACGATATTCCCGACGCGCTGATCCAGTGGGTCCAGTCTCCCTTTTCAGCGGGGGGGCTACAGGATGTGCAGGACCGCTTGATAGCCCAAAATGCGATGATCAACACGTCGTACCTCGACTTCGCCATTCATCGTCTGCGACCGCTGAACGTGTCTGGTAAAGTCAAATGGGACCATTATTTTCAGCGCGGAGCTCAGGCGCAGGAAAATCGCGACGAGAGTTTCTTAGGTGCTATCCTGAGAGCGGAGTACTTCTACGAGCCGTTTGCGGGAATCACCATTTCGCCCAAGTGGAAGCAACAGTACACCCGCCAAGTCCCGACGGATCCCTTGGCGCTGCGACGCAATGAGCTGTCGGAGATTTTTTTCTTCATCGGGACGTACGATCTCATCCCCGGTCAGCTCGTCTCGGAGTCAGGGATCGAATGGGAGGTCTTTCGGAACCTACAGCAAGAACCCGATCCGCTGCCGCCGGCCTTTGTCGAGGATTTCACTACTCTGACTTTGGCCACTCAGTTCACTAATAGTTCCGAGTATCAGGGCTACGCACTTTCTACCAAGATCGGTGTGCGCTGGCAACGCCGAGCGTTGCAACAAGGCGATGAGACCAATTTCCTCACGTTTGTAACCATCTTCGCCGGATTGCGCTAATAAGCTGTCTCAAAATTCTAAGTGCGCTCCGCTCAACGTCATTTCACCTCTGCGTTCATCTGCGTTCATCTGTATTGCCATCCATCTGTCCTCTTGGGGATCGCGCTGGCCACGCTGGTCGCGTGCGACCAGCCCCTCACGACCAAGACCGACTACCAAATGTGGCTGGAGCGGCATCCGCAGGATAGCGAAGCCCATTGGCAACTGGCCGATTTGCTCTTGCGCGAGCTCGACTACCAAGGGGCAGAGCATCACTACCGCACGGCCCTGAGTATCAATCCGAGGACTGTGGATGCTTGGGTCGGGCTGGGAAATATCTCCTGCAAACAGGGGCTATACGAGCAGGCCGAAAGCCATTTCCGCAACGCCCTGTCGCTGGACGAGGAGCACGTGGGTGCGTTGTGCAGCTTAGCCAGTTTGTCTCTAGAACAAGAGGAATACGCCCACAGCCGTGATTTGTATCGACAGGCGCTGGCACTTGATCCAGACAATGCCGGGGCGTTCTACAACCTCGCTTTGGCGTACATAAAGCTCAAGGCTTACTACGAGGCGATTACAGCCCTGCGGCAGGCTACTCGCATTGATACGGGATACAGTTTGGCTTTTTACGCCCTAGGCCAGATCTACGCCGAGCGTCTCGGCGAGTACCAAGAAGGTATTGTGGCGTTTAGGCGAGCAGTGGCGCTGAGAGCGGACTGGCCTAGCGCGCGGATAGGCCTAGGCCACGCCCTGCTGCAAGCTGGCCAAGTAGATGCGGCTACAACGGCTTTTGGCGAGGCCCTCGCACTCGACCCGAACGCGGCCCAAGCCCATGTAGGCTTGGGGTTGGCCGAGGAGCGACGGGGTGGAGAGACGCTCGCCGAGGCGCATTATCTGCGCGCCATTGCCTTGGATCCGGTGCGAGCGCGGACCTATTTCAAGCTCGGGACGCTCTACGTCAGACAGGGAAGAAAGGAGGAAGCCCAACAATACTTGAGCCGCTTTGAAGAGTTGTCACCCCATGCTGACGATCTAGCTCAACTCAAAGACCGACTGCGGCGAGAGCCGGATAACGCGCTGGCCCATTACGTTTTGGCGGGGATTTACGCCAAACTGAATATGTCTTCTCTGGCAATAGATGCCCTGAGAAGTTGTCTTGCCGTGCGTCCGGATTACGCGCCTGCCTACAACAATCTCGGCAACGCGTATTTGCGCATAGGAGATACCGGGGAAGCCATTGCGATGTACGAAGTCGCCGTCCGCATTGACACGGCGTACGCGCTGGCTTACAACAATTTGGGGAGTGCCCAGCTACTCAATGGCCAACCGCATCAGGCGCTGGCGTGCTACCAACGCGCGCTGCGGATTCGCCCGGACTATGCCGATGCGTATTACGGGCTGGCTTTGGTCTATAGGGAACAGGGGCTGCACGCCGAGGCGGGGGAGGCCATGGTTCGGTATGAACAAATTGTCGCGGCTGATGAGCAGTAAATGGACGGTGCCCATTTTGCGTATAAAGGAGGGAATGACTATGCTTAAAAGCCGGGCGGTTAGCTCAGTTGGTCAGAGCGCCTGCCTTACAAGCAGGATGTCCCCAGTTCGAGTCTGGGATCGCCCACCATGTTACAAGCCCCTGAGCAATCAGGGGCTTCACTTTTTCGCAGGTGAGGTCGCATCGTGAAGTCACCTCCCAACATCGTCTACATTTTCGCGGACGACATGGGCTACGGGGACATGGCCTGCAACAACCCCGATTCCAGAATACCGACCCCCAACTTGGACCGGCTGGCCACCCAGGGCATGCGCTTTACCGACGCCCACGCCCCCTCCAGCATCTGCACTCCCAGCCGCTACGCTCTACTTACTGGCCGCTACTGCTGGCGCTCGCCCTTAAAGCAGGGGGTACTTTGGGAGTGGGACCCGGCGCTGATCGAGCCAGACCGGTTGACTGTGGCCGGCTTTCTCCGCGAACAGGGCTACCGAACCGCCTGCATCGGAAAGTGGCACCTAGGCTGGGACTGGCCCACCAAGGACGGAGAACCAGCTAACAAAGGAGTTGAACTGGGCGTCCACGACCAGGTACGGATCGAGTTGGGCAAGAACATCGATTTCACCCGGCCCGTCAAAGGCGGGCCTGTTGACCGAGGCTTCGACTACTACTTCGGACAGGACCTGCCCAATTTCCCACCCTATACTTGGCTCGAACAGGATCGCGTACAGGTGCAGCCAACGGAGGAAAAGCCGGAAGACATAGAAGGCTTGCCGTATCCATCCACGTGTCGTCCTGGTGCCATGGCTCCAGGATGGAGTCTAGAGGAGGTGATGCCCGAGTTAACTCGGCGCGTAGTTCGCTACATTGAGGAGTCGGGAGAAGCTCCCTTCTTTCTATACTTCCCCATGACCGCGCCGCACACTCCCATCGTACCCACCGAGCAGTTTCGCGGCATGAGCCGGGCCGGAGAGTACGGGGACTTCGTCTGCGAAGTGGACTGGTGCGTCGGCCAGATCGTGGAGGCGCTATCGCAAAGGTATCGCCGAAGACACTCTGCTCATCTTCGCCAGCGATAACGGCCCCGAAGTCTTCGCCTACAGAACCATCATGCCCGACTACCGTCACTTCAGTAACGGCCATCTCCGCGGTATCAAGTACGATGCTTGGGAGGGCGGCCATCGCGTCCCCTTCATCGCCCGCTGGCCGGGAAAGGTGCCGACCGGCAAAGTGTGCACTCAGCTATTCAGCCTTAGCGATCTGATGGCGACCTGTGCGGAAATACTGGGAGTACCGCTGCCAGCAGGTGCCGGCGAAGACAGCGTCAGTATGCTGCCCCTCCTGTTCCACGGGGACGCTACGCCACCGACCCGCCGCTTTGCCGTGCACCACAGCCTCAACGGCAAGTTCGCCATCCGTTGCGGCGACTGGGTCTTCATCGATGCCCCCAGCGGCGGTGACGCCCAGGAGCCGGACTGGTACAGAGAGGAACGCGGCTACTCAGGCCACGATTTTCCGGGAGAGCTTTTCAACTTGAGAGACGACATCTCAGAGCGGTACAACCGCTATGGGGAATACCCCGAGGTAGTCAGGGAGTTGGCCGAGCTTTTGGGCCAGGCCAAAGAGGGCGCCGACCCCAGCGCCGGAGCAGGCGTTGCGCCCGAGCTATTGACGGAATAGCCGGCCGAGTAAACTCCTGTATATTCGCGATTCGGAGCGAAATATTTTTTGCGCTATTACACCCTGAGAAAATGGAGTTTTGCCCAAGCGATGATCTAACTTCTACAGGAGCCATACCCATGTCCAATCGCCCTAATATCCTCTTCCTTCTCAGCGATGAACACAGTTTTCGCTTCCTCTCGGCCCGCTCTCCAGAGCGTGACGGCGAACCCTGCCGCACGCCGACGCTTGATCGCCTCATCCAGCAGGGCGTCCACTTTGAAACCGCCTATTGTCAGATGCCCTTGTGTACGCCTAGCCGCATGTCGATGCTGTCCGGCCGACACTCACATCGCTGCCCGGTCCTGTGGCCGGACACCCCGACCTTTGCTTCGCACCTAGGACAGCACGGCTATGCCACGGCCGCCGTCGGCAAGATGCACTTGCAAGGCTCTCGTCAGTACGCCGGCTTCGGAGCCCGTCCCTACGGCGACTTTGCCGCGCCCTCGCCAGGCCACCAGAAAGACCCACTTTTTCTGCCTGGGGTCCAGGATCACATCTTCATGCCCTCCATCATCGAGGATGCCGGTCTCAGCGATATCCCCGAATCCTTGCTCCAGGAGCAGTTTGTCGTACGCGAGGCCACGGCGTGGCTGCGCGAACACCGCCACGCCCACCCGGACCAGCCTTGGTTGATGTACACTTCGTTTGTCCACCCGCATTTTCCGATGAACGCACCCCGCCGCTTTTTCGAGCGCTACTACCCCGAAGGGGTTACCCCACCGAAGGTGGGTCGCAATGGGGACGCCCAGGATCATCCCATGACATTGGAGGCTCTGAGGTCGGATAGCGGTGAGTCCCAGGGGCATCCAGCCGAAGAGATCACTGCGGAGCAGACTCTGCGCGCCCGGGCGGCCTACGCTGCCTGCGTAGATCAATTGGACGAGATCATAGGGGACTTTTTAGCGGTTCTGGAGCGCGACGGGCTGCTCGACAACACCGTCATCGTCTATACCTCGGACCATGGCGAACTGGCTGGAGAGCACGGCTTGTGGTGGAAACAGACTTGGCACGAAGCTTCTGTTAGGGTGCCACTGATCGTCTCCCTGCCGGAGCACCGCAGGGGTCAGCTCTCGCCGACTGAAATCGCCGCGCCGGTGAGCCTGGCCGATATCTTTCCCACGCTCTGCGGCTTGACCGACGCGCCCTTGCTCGACGATCTGGATGGCATTGACCTAGCGCCTGTAGTACGGGGCGATGCCGGCCCGGCTCTGGCAGCGCGCCCCGGCGTCATCGTCGGGCACTTGGGCAAAGGATACCGCATGATCCGCTCGCCGCGCTATAAGTACATTGCCTTCCACACCTACGACGATCTAGCCTTCGATCTGATAGACGATCCAGACGAACAGCGCAATCTGGCAGGTCGTGCCACAGGGGAGACAGCCGCCGAACTGGAGCAACTCAAGTCCGCGCTCTTCGATGGTTTTGATTTTGCGGAAGCCATCGAATCGACTAGGCGGGAAAGCACGCAATATCACAAGCAGTATCCAAGCCGGATAAAGTCCCGAACATCTAACCAGATCATGCGTGGCGACGGGATGCTGGTCGAAGCGGATCAGCCGCTCTACTATCCAGATGTGGTCAGCGAGGATCCGCGCCGAGACTTCAGTGACTATCCGCCGCAGCGCAGAGCTTCCCGTCGCCGTCGATGAATCTGGCGGTCGGATAACAGAGGAACCGTGAGAGGGTGATGTCGCTGGGTTTTCGCTCCACGAAAGGGACGTCCAGGAGCCGTGGTTCTGAAGTTCCCCCCCCTTTAGAGACCTCGGCGTTCACGCTCAGGGCGTTTCTGCTGGGCTGCGTCTTCGCCTTCTTCGTCTCGGCTGGGTCTGCGTATGGGACCCTCTACCTGCAGGGGTCGTTCATGGCCTTGGGGACCAGTACGGTGGGCGCGGTGTTTCTTCTGGCTCTCCTCACCGGCTTGGTAAATCCCCTGCTCAGACTGGTCCATCCACGGGCGGGCCTGAGCCAGCGGGAACTGCTGGTGATCTACATCATGATGGTCATGGCCTCCCCGATTCCCACTCTCTTCTGCGCCCGATTCCTCTCCCAGATCACCGCTCCCTTCTACTACGCCACCCCCGAGAACGATTGGCGCAACCTGATCCAGCCATACATACCCCACTGGTTGATGCCGCACGACGCCGATATTCTGAACCCGTTCTACGAAGGGGGAGAACAAGGGCAGTCGATTCCCTGGGAAGCCTGGGTGCCGACGTTTTTGGCTTGGACCCCTTTCGTGTGGGCGCTGTTTTTGGTGATGATTGCCAGCATGGTCGTGCTGCGCAAGCAGTGGGTCGAGAACGAACGATTGGTCTATCCCCTAGTCCAGGTGCCCTTAGCCATGACCGAGCAAGGTGGGGCGGGCGAGCGCATCCCTCCTTTCTTTAAGAATCCGGTGATGTGGGCTGGCTTTGCAGTACCGTTTCTCTGGGGCACGCTGCACGGGCTCTACAACTACTTCCCGGATGTGTTCCTCATCGCCGAGGAAATAGACATGGTCCGCTTGATCGTGCCCATCTTTCGCGACACTTCAGAGTTACACATCAAATTGCGGCCCAATATCTTGGGATTTTTCTACTTCCTCAAGACGGAGGTCGCCTTCAGCCTGTGGTTTTTCAACCTGTTGTTCAACATAGTGCGGGGAATTTTCGGAGTCCTTGGCATCACCAGTTCGGAGACCCTCGGAGGTGGCCACGCGGTGCAGGATCCGATTCTGGCGCACCAGTCGATGGGGGCGATGTTAGTGCTGTTTTTAGGCGGCCTGTGGGCGGCGCGCAAGCACCTGAAGGAGGTTTTCCGCAAGGCCTTTACTGGGGATCCGACGGTAGATGATTCTGGGGAGATTCTCTCCTATCGGACGGCGGTGATCGTCCTGATTACCGGTAACTTGGTGCTGGTGGGATGGTTGTGGCTGGCGGGCATGCCTTTGTGGGTGGCGCTGAGTTTGCTCTTCTTAGCGGCAGTGATTATCTACGGCTACACTCGGGTGGTGGCTGAAGGCGGACTATCGGATGGTGCGCCGCCGGTAGTGCCAGCCGGCATCTTAGTGTCGGCGGTGGGCTCTTCGGTGATCGGGTCGCAGGGCCTAGTTATTTTGGCGACGACCTATTTCTGGACGGCCGGAGTGCGCAGTTTCGTGATGACTTCGTGTGCTAACGGTCTCAGGTTGGGGGAGGAGTTGGGAAGCGGTAAACGGCCGCTGTTCTGGGCTTTGGTTCTGGGTGTGGTGATAGCTTTGGCCGGGTCGATCTGGGTGATCATGATCCTCAGCCATGAGTACGGGGCTCTCAATCTGAGGATATGGTCGCAGCGGGATGCCTACGGCTACATGGGGAATATGATTCACTCGCCGAAAGCGCCGCACCTGTGGGGCTGGATCAACACTGGGATCGGGGCCGTGATCATGTCGGGCTTGATGATCGCCCGCTGGCGCTATGTGTGGTGGCCGCTCCATCCCCTAGGGTATCCGATCGGTCCGATATGGATCCTGACCGCTCTGTGGTTCAACATGTTTTTGGCTTGGCTGATCAAGGTGCTGGTACTCAAGTATGGGGGGGTGGGACTCTACATGAAAACCCGTCCCTTTTTCTTCGGCATGATCCTAGGACACATCTCACCGGGAGGCTTCTATCTCATCATCGATCACTTCACCGGTATGACCGGCAATGTGATCTTCTGGGGATGATGTGTAGGATATCAAACTCGTTCCAAAGCATAGAATATTTACTTGTAAAACTGAAAATGTAAAGTTATCTTGCTAGGCAAATGTAAACATTCTTGATCCATTGCCCGAAAGGAGGTCCCCGCGCAGAGCTTGAGGTGGATTCACGTGGTGGAGGAGAGAAAATAATCTCTAACACTCTCATTAGGAGGACATATTGCTAATGAAGAAATTCACGTTGATGCTTTTAGGATGCGTGCTGTTCCTCGGTCTGAACACGTCAGTCACAGGGCATACGAATGAAGAATATTTCATGCCCCAGGTGCCCGATCCCAGCGCGATCACAATCGATGGGAACGAGGACGACTGGGACTGGATGGAAGAGGATTTCAAGATAGGGTTGGATCAGACGTGGGACAGTGTTACAGGGGATGTTCAAAGGGACGGCTTAGATTTCTCTTGGTTCGCTGGGTGGAGTGCGCCGCCCGACAATCGAGTATATTTCTTCATCAGAGTTCAGGACGATACCCTGCGGCTCCTCGAGGAGGATCAGAAACGCTGGTGGAGCGACGACCATGTGCAAATCTACATTGACGCCGACCACTCAGGCGGAAACTTCTTGGGGGAAAATCTCGATCAGGTTTACAATGGGCAGCGCTACCATCTCCGCATCAAGCCACTTCCCGGTCAGCCGGTGGCCTATAACAGCCTGCTCGAGTATATCGACCTCCCGGAAATAGGTTGGAGTTCGGACCTGTACAATGGCGAGCCCACAGAGTGGTTCGAAATCGCTTGGACGTTGCTGCCGTCAACGGCCGGTCATCTATCGACCAACATTACCTGGACCATGGAGTTCCGCGCTGCTTTATGGGATATTCATAACACAAGCCCGGAGACAAGCATAAGGCATATTTTCCACCCCGATAAGATTATTCACTTTGGGGCGCGAGTTGGCGACAGTGACGGAGAAGGAGCTAAACATAGAATGGTCATGATTGGTGCTCAACCCCAAGCAGGCCAGAAGGCACAGTATCATCCCGACTGGATTTTGCTGGAAGCGGATGAGGCTGAGGCTGAGACTGCGGTAAGATCCACCTCTTGGGGCCGGGTCAAGAGCCATCTGGGCAGTCAATTGCGCTAATGAAGTGGTTGTGAATAGGAAGATGCACTCGGCCCACCACTTCAAGCCCCTGAGCAATCAGGGGCTTTTTTAATAGACCACGGCGAGGCTGCGTTCCTGCGTCCATTGCCCGTGGTCGGTTTTGGCGCGCACCTGTACGACGTATATCCCGGGTGCGACGAGTTGGTCCTTTGTGTCGCGCCCGTTCCACATTACTTGATGGCGACCGTTGAGCTGTACACCGAGGGCTTGCCGCCAAGTGGAGCGGCCGTCGAGCGCGTAAATTTCCAGTTCTACCTCGGCGGGGGTTAGCAAGCGGAATAAGTTGTACTGGATCGTTACGTGGTCGTTGATGCCATCGCCCTGCGGGGTGAACGCGGTCGGCTGCACCTCTATAGCTCCCAATACCTCATCCAATGACTGGCCGCTGGCGACCATGCGCAGTTGATTCGTGCCCAGAGCGTCGCTGGCGTCTCCTCCTTCTACTTGCTGTGGCAGACTCTGTTCGGAGCGTGCGAACACCTCGGCTTGCACCGTGCCCGAAGCCGTGTACATGACAGTTTCTAAATGCAAGCGCAGCGTTTGCGCGCCCCCGTCGCGGATGGGTTCAGGCAGGTAGATCGCTAGGCCCCCGGGTTCGGCGATTACGCTGTCAGCATTCACGGGCTGTAGGGGATCGCCCATCTCCAAGCCGAGCAGGGCACCCGCGCTGGGCAGGGTTAAACGCACTGCGTCAAAACCAGCTTGCTCCGCCGCGAACTCGGCCCGCAGGTCGCAGACCAACTCGATCTTTTGGCCGGCTGGTACCTCGGCGATGTGGCCTATGGGCTGTAGGTTCCCGGTTGCGGCTACTTCACCCACCACCCGCTCGGCCAGCAGTGGCGAATACTCAATCGCCAGCGAATCCAAGCGCGTAAAATCCCACAGCGTTTCGGTTGCTAAGGTCAGGCGTAGCTGCAGGTAGCGGCCGCTCGGCACGCGGGGTAGTTCGCCGGAACGGCGCAGCGGTGGCGACCAAAAACTCCAGTTGTCCGCGTCGTCGATAATGGGGCCGCGCCAGCCTACGGCCGGGGGATCCCAAGGCCAGGTGCGCTGCTTGAGCCGTTCGTATGCGCTTTGCGTTACTTCCACGAGTTGGCCGATGTCGTCGTACCCGTGATAGCCAATGGGCGTGGGGTCTAGGCCAGTTTTGATTTCTACTTGCGCGGATGTGGGTGCGTCGGGCGCAGCCGCGAGTTGGTCGCCTTCGCGCCGCCACTTGCTCGCGCCAAAGCGCACGCGCCCGATGTTGACCACTTGGCCGAGGTCGGCTACCTGAGACGTCCAGATCGCTCGGGGCGGGAATCCCCGGCCGGACACTTCAAGCTCAGCCAAGGCGAACCTGTTGTAGAACCGACCGATGTCTGGGAAGAAGTAGATGCGCAGAAAGCGCAGGTATTGCAGTGGGAACTCGATATGTACGACGGCTTCGGTGTTCAGATCAATGCTGGCTAACAGAATGTCCAAAGGTCGGTAGTGGGTGCCCTCTTCCCTTGCGACACCCACTGGATCAAGGCTGCCGGAGAGTTCGTATTTGGCAAAGGCGAAGTTGGGGCGATACGGCTCTTGGGTGAGCGCGTCTCGGCCCTCGGGTGGATAGAAGGCAAAGCGATCCACTGGCACGGGCACGCCGAGGTCAATGGTGTAGAATTCGTTGGACTCGGAGTAGGTTTGCGCCGCAAAGAAGGTCGTGAGGTCGCCATCGACAAAGTCGCGTGGCTCAGCGCGTGGGCGGAGGTAATTGATGCCGCGCCAGATGCGGACATCCCCCGAGCGATACGTGGATTCTCCGGGGGATCGCCAGCGATACCAAGGCCCTAATTGGGGGAGCAAGTTCTCGCCGGGTTTGAGTTCGCGCGGCTGGAGTACGGACGGGTCGGTAGCGTCGTCCATCATCCTGTTTTGCCACGTCCACTCCGCCCACGGCTCCGCGCCGCCGAGGCGAAACTCATCTACCGCCCATGAGCGCGCCGATAGACCGCTTAGCATTAATGCAAGAGCGAACGCATATCGCATGGGGGACCTCTGATTTCTTGGTTGAATGGAATGTTGGGGGGATGGGGAACAGGATTTATGGGATTAAGGGGATGGACAGGATTTTCAGCAGCTTAGTGGCTAGTAGCCAACAGAAACTTTCCTTAACCACTACCAGAACGGAGTTCCTATGTCAATAGGAATTTCGTCGTTGTGCAGATAGCGCTCTAGCGAGTTATGGGTGATTGGATTCCCACGTGAGTGATCTGTATTAGCCTTCCCCTGCAAGAGACCGCGCTGGTCGCAGCCCGAAAAAAGCTGCCATAATCAGGCCGCTGGCAATCCGCGACGCGCAGGCCAAGCCAAAGACGGCCCCGTAGCCATAGTCGAGGATGAGTATGCCGCCGATGAGGCTGCCGAGGAAGTTCAGAAGCTGGAAGCCGCAGACGCGGAGGCCCTGGATCCGCGCCCAGTAGCGCCGAGGCAGCACTTGGGTGGAGAAGTGCTGGTCGGAGGGGTTGTCGATGACTTCGCCGATGCGCACGAGCAGGAACATGGGCACGGCCAATGGCAGGCTGATAAAGGCCCCCATGATCCCGAGGGCACTGCCGCCCATAATGCGGGATGGAAGGATGGTCAGGGTCGGTCCGAAGCGGCGCACCAGCGTCGGCGCGGCAAAGGTCGCTGGTAGGCCGGCGAGTTGGCTGAGGAAGAAGATCGCACCGATCGCAGCCGGACCGACACCCAGTTCGGCCTCGAAGAACACGTTGAAGAAAGGATACGTCAGCCCCATGGAGAAGCCGCGCGTGCCGCTGAGGGCGGTAATGGCGGCAAAGACGCGCCACGGAGAGGCCATTGGCTCGGTCTCGTCCGGCGACTTTCGGGCTTCGGCGTGCTCAGGACGACGCCGGGTTGGCGCGGGTGCTCTTTCGCGGCGGGCTTGACCAGATGCGTACAACAGCGGCACGACGGAGATGAGCGAACACGCCGCGCCGAAAAGCAGCGCGTAGCGGAAGGGTTCCGGAACCTCGGTGGAAAGGCCGAGGAAGTAGCCCATGACCCCGGGCATGAAGCCGCCGATTAGGCTCAAGAGCATGCGGACGACTATTTGAAGGGCCGACCAGATGGCGAGGGCTTCGGCACGCCGCGCTGGGTGGGCGTTGTCCGAGAGGAAGGGCACGTGGTTGACCCAGACAAAGGCCATGGCCACGCCGCCGACAAACGAGAATGCCAGCAGTGCGCCCGGCGACGTGGTCAAGCACAGGCCCAACTGGGAGATGGCCAGCAGCAGACCCGAGGCTATGAGGAAGGGCTTACGGCCGAGGCGGTCGCTCAGGATGCCGGTGGGCAGTGCTAGCAGGCCGCTCGCCAGCGGTGCCATGCTGGCGACTTGGCCGATAAAGTCTTCTTGGTAGCTCAGGCGTAGGAGATAGAGATTGTACAGCAGGGAAAAGAGCGCCATGCCGGCGTTGATCGAGGTGCCAAAAGCGAAAAACAGCCGGACATTGCGGTTGAATTCCCGCAGCCGAAAGCGGCTTAGGGCGTGGCCGATGGGCATTCGGCGTGGCGCTCTGCAAACACCTCTACGGCCTTTTTCGCCGCTAGATTGGAGGCATGGACTCGGTCGGCAAAGCTCAAGGCCATGCCGGTCTCAATGGTGAAAGAGGGGCCGTAGGTATGGGCCGCGAAGTCGGCGAGGTTAAGGCCTTCGCCGCGCTGGGCCGCGTTGAGCCAGAAGACCCCGTGCGGCCCTCGGGTAAAAAACGATCCGGGCAAATAGTCGGCCGGGGGCAGGGCTGCGCCCGACGCAGTGACCGCGGCGATCATGGCGTCGGCCATGTGCTCTTCCCACTCTTGGTCGCTGGGGGTGCGCTGATGCCGCGCTGAAAACCAGAAGAAGTCGCCCCCGTGTTCGTGGAGGTCCAGCGTCAAACCGGGCTGTATGGCGGCCATTAGGTCGCGAGTGCAGCGCGACTCGACGGGAGCCCAGGAGGTGTCGTGGAAGCGGTTGAGATGGAGGACTTCGCCGGCGGGGGTGATCACCAGCGTGTACGCGCGTTCGACGCCGGGATTGCTGGCGGCAAAATAGAGCCGACGGCCCTTGAGTGCTTCGATCCAGTCCCCGACTGGATGGTTGTACAGGTTGCTCGTCGAGTAGCCATACTCGCCGATCAGGGCGACCACGGTATCGCCTTCTTCATAGAGGACTTCGCCGCGCTTTTTGAGCAAGGGAGCGACGTCGTCGAGGCCGCCGAGGTTTGGGGCTTCGTCTAGGCTTAGGCCGAGCGCGTAGGCGAGGCCGTTCATGCCGATGGGGTCGCGGCTAGGAATGGTGTAGAGCTGGTGCTCGGTCTCGATCTCGTCGATGAGGGCACAGGCCGCGCTGACGCCGGCTTGTTCGGTGGCATGGCTACCGGCGCTGATGAAAATGGCCGGTGTTTTGTCCCCGCCGCTTTTGATCGCGACAATGGGCTGGCCGTCGGGTGCGCGGCCGAGGATCTGTGGGGTGTGGCCGTTGTCCTGGATACAGGTGAGTAAGTCGGCGTAGCTATTGAATGATTGCATGGCGTTTAGGCGCACAGGGGATGTGCCATTTCCATTTGCTCGCGGCGGAAGGGGACGTCGATCTGGCCATCTTGGTTGATGGTCGCCATTTTGGCCCGCGCCTCCAGCCATAGCCGGTGCCACTCGGCTGGGTCGCGCAGCTCGCTGTCTGGATCGCGGCGGCTGCGGGCGACGAACCCGGGAAAGGCGATGCGCCCGGTGGGTTGATCGGTGGGATTGTAACGCAGGTCAAAGCTCCAGCGGACCTCGTCGCTGACGTTGGGATAGGAGCCGTGGACGGTCTGCTTGTGGACGCAGATGACGTCGCCGCGCTCGACGGGCAGGGGGATGGCTTGTTCGGCGGCGAAGAGTTTTTCCGGGACTTGGGTCGCACCGGCGAATTGGGGTGCGTTGTCCATGTAGTTGGAGCAGTGCGGCAGCAGCCCGCTCTTGTGCGAACCGGGCGCGACCATCAGCGGCCCTTTCTCGATGGGCGTGTCTTGGAGGGAGAACCATATGGTCAGCATCTGCGTGTCGTCTGCTTCTTCGGTTACGACGCCGTGGTCTTGGTGCCATTGGGTCGCGCCGAGGACAGCGTTGCCGAACTGGTTTTTGGGCAGATGATGCTCGGGCGGTTTGATGCGCACGTGCTGGACGGGGTTGGAGTAGATTTCCGGGCCAATCAGCGACTCGACGACGTCGAGCAGGTTCGGATCGGTGAAGGCGCGGAAGACGGCCGGCCCGGCCCAAAAGGGAGTGTCGGACTGGACGTTTTGAAAGGGCAGTGAGAAGTCGAAGTACTGGCTGTGGATGCGGCCAGTTTCAACGCAGATCTGGATGTAGCGGTCGCCAAACTCGAGCTCTTCGTAGCGCGAGGAGATTTCGCCTTGAGCATAGAGATCGTCGGCCAAACTATCGAGGACCGTGGCGTATTCGTCGATGACTGGGTCGAGGGTGGTGACCGGGTCGAGGACGCCTTTGACGACGACGTAGCCTTCGCTGGCGAAGTGGTCGAGTTGGCTGGGGGTGAGCGCGGGCATGGTTTTTCCTCCGATGGGTGCGCGGTTGGTGGGCGACGCGTGTATTGTTTCTACAATAACAAGGGCCATGTATAAGAGGCAAGCGCAGATTGGATGGAGAAGTGCGATTCGATATACTATGACTTTGCGTCGTTTGCGGTGGGGAACGCTAGCTGAGGCGACCGATGCCAATCCGCAGATAGACGCAGATGGACGCAGAATGGTATTGACAGGACAAGCCGCCAACTCATTCAGGATTGCCATAGGAGGCACCATGGCTTGCAAGGTACTCCACGTCGCCTTGTGGGGCGTCAGCGTTTTGTTCTCAAGTGCGCTGGCCGCCGAGCAGCTCCGCTTTGACGCGGTTGATGAGTGGCGGACTTGGCACTTGCCGCTGGGAATTGTTGCGCTCGACGACGTTGGGGTCATCCGACCAGTCGAAATCCGCAAAGACGTCGATCCCGTGCGCGATGCTGCGGCCTTTGGCGGTGGGGTTCGCGCGGCTGGCTCCAATGTGCTAACTGCGGCGCGGGCCATTGACGGGGATCGGCTGACCGGTTGGAGCCCCGACTTGGCCGACGATACAGACGATTGGTGGATCGAGATCGACTTGGGGCGAGCCGTGGCCGCGCGCCGGGTAGCGCTGACCTTTTTGGAGAGTGCGCCGCCGTGCGCGCTGTTCGACGTGTTGCTTTCTACTGGGGAGCCAGCCATCGACGTGGTCGGCAACCCCATTGAAGGCAGCCTCGTGTACCGCGTGAAGGAGCGCTTCAAGGAAAATCAGCGGCAGCAGATTGCGTTGGACCTGGATCCGGTGCGCGATCCGTTTGTGCAATTTATCCGCGTCGAAATGCTCGACTGTGGATCCGGAGCCGCGCTGGCCGAAGTGGAGGTCGAAGCCATTGGCGACAATCTCTCCTTGGATTTGGCGGCCAAGGGCGGGGACTTGGAAATCATCGTCGATATCGACGGATTTGGCGACGCCGCGTCGTTTGCCAACTCGCTGCCGCTAGCCGACGGCCGGTTTTCCCTGTGGACGGAAAACCGCCGCATCAACCGCCCGGTTGATGTGATCTCACGCATGACCTTGGACTTGGGCGCGGTTTATCGGGTGGATTTGGTGCGCATCGTGGGGAATTTTTTGTCGCGGCCCGGGCAATTCCGCTTCAACTTCGACCGCTATGAGGTGCTGACCTCGGATGGGTCGCTGGCACCGAATGGCACGCGCATCTGGCACCGGCAATTCGCGGGTAAAGCTACGACGGCCAATCGCCAGCTCGGGATCGCTAACCACCACTTTGCGCCGATCAGAACGCGCTACGTGCGGGTCGAATGGGTGTTTTGGGATGCGGCTTGCGCGGCCGCTTGCGTGGGCTGCGGCATTGTGCCGCCCTGCCAGTTTTGGGGTGGCACGCGCGAGTTACAGGTTTTTGGCGAGGGCTATCCGCAGCGGGTGATGTTGGCCTCGCCCTTAATTGACCTCGGTGGCGATAAGCAGGTACACGCGATTCGCTGGCGGGCCGACGCGCCCGCTGGGACGCGGGTGGAGGTGCGCAGCCGCACAGGCAATGACTTGCAAATGGACATCACCTATCACGACAAAAACGGCCGGGTCGTCACTGAGCGGAAGTACAACAAGCTCATTCCGTCCTTTAAGGGCCGGATCGACACTGCGCTGTCGCCGGGGGCCAATTGGAGTCCGTGGAGCAAGCTGTACTTGCAGCCGGGCGAGCCGTTTGCGTCGCCCTCGCCGCGGCAATACGCCGAGTTGGATGTCGCCTTGGTGTCCGAGCAGCCGGATGCGGGGGCGGCCTTAGATTGGTTAGAGATTGAGTTCGGCGACCCGGTGGCGCAAGAAGTGGTGGGGGAGATTTTCCCAGTCGAAGTGCAACCAGGGGAGCGGACCGAGTTTGCTTATTACATTCGTCCGCAGCGAGTGGCGGGCCGCGGCTTTGATCACTTGGAGGTGGAAAGCTCTGCGCCGATTGAGTTTGTCGAGGTGTTGGTGGAGGGGGAGGTAGTGGAGGCGACGGCTGAGCCGACGGAAGGGGGGGTGGCCATCGTCTTGGCCGCGCCGGTCAAGAGCCGCCAGCTAGTGGAACTGCGGTTTGCCGGAACCGTGTTTGTCGATGCTACGCGCTTTGACGCCTTTATTGCCCAAGGCCCTGCTGACGCGCTGTTGCGGCAGCGGGTGGATGTGGGCGACGCGTACGCAGAGGTCGCTAGCAGCACGAATGCCGTGCGCTTGCCCGTGGGAGCGCGGCTATTGGCGAACGTGGCGATGGGGCCGCTGGCGTTGACGCCCAATGGCGACGGGATCAACGACGCTCTGATGGTGGAATTCGACTTAGTCAATGTCTTGGCGGCACGGTGGATCGGCTTGCGAATTTTCGATCTTGCGGGGAGGCTGGTGTGGGTGCGGGAAGAGGAGGGCGAGGCTGGTGGTCGGGCTTGGGTTTGGGATGGCAGAGGGAGTTGGGGTGCGCAGGTAACGCCGGGGCTGTACGTGGCGGAATTGCGCGTCGAAGGCGACGAGGAAAGCTACAGTCGGCGGCGCGTGGTAGCGGTGGCGTACTAGCGCTTGGGTGGCGCGCTCAAATGCCGTTGACCGCCGTCGACGCCGCAACGAGTTGGGCTGGCAAGATGCAGCCGCGGTCCCGGGTACGGGGTGCCAGAACCTTGTTTGGTCGGAACTCACCGGTGCGCGGCAATCACCTGGGGCGAAGCCCTTTTACGCTACCCCACGAAATGGGCGCAACATTCGTCTGTCCTGCCAGATAGATGCCGGAGCCGATGACGGCCTTCTGGTCCGAATTGGCCACCGAGAAGCCCACCGCGTAACCGAGCTTCGGCGAACCGGTGTCCTCGTCTCCCTCGATGGTCGGGTCGTCGTAGTAATACTCCAAGAACTTCCGACCCTCGCGCCGCGCACCTCCGATCAGCTCCTCGGCGAACCGCACCCCGTTGATGTCCGTCCTCGTCAGGTCTGTTTCCTTGCCTTCGCGGAACGGCTCGGTTGCGTGAAACAGGATGATGCCCTCGCCACTGACGACCCACAAGTAGATGGAGCCTGATTTCCAATCCCCTCCTTCCACCCGGAAGGCGTTTCTGATCCCAGTGAGGGCGCTGTAGCCTTCGGACTCGACGGCTTCGCGGTACACCTTGGCCGCTTCCTCGACGAAGGTGATGAGTGTCTCGCGGTCCACGACCTGCGACGCGGTGACGGCGGGCTTAGGCAGGTGATCTGCGACCTGGATTGGGACATGGGAGACATCCTGCGAGTAGCCGCCGACCAGCACGAATTGTCTTGCGGTAATCCCCGAGGTGTATTCGACCGCGTATGCCGTCTTCGGCTCCCCGTCGTGGTATTCAACGAAACCGCCGCCTCCGGCAGCGGCCGCGAGGAGTGCCTCGACGACCTTGAGTCCGTTGTCGTCCTCGACGCCGAGCAGATTCTTGCTCTCCGCCTCGCGATCATTCCCGTGGATGAACGGTTCCCCGCTCTTGAGGAAGATGATGAGGAATATCGATCCGGACTTCCAGGGGCCCTCCGTCCTCAGCCTATCCCTGAGCTTCGCTCCTTCGTTTACGTCCGTGATCGCCTCGATTTCCGCCTTCGCCCCTTCGACGAAGGCCTTGAGGGTTTCATTATCCACGACTTGGTCGGCAGTCGTCTGAGCCTTGGCAGCCCCGCTCGCCAGCATGACCAATGCCAGAACGGCAAGGATCGGCGCTGCCTTGAGGTTAAGTCGCATCGCATTCTCCTTCATGGTGTAATGGGTTATTCAGTATCATCGCGCTGATCTCCCGCAGCGCTCCGTCGAGCGTGACGTCCAATAGGACACTCGTACCGACGGCGGTGATCATCTCCCACGGATTTCTTCGATGTAGTCGTCGGTGCTTACGTCTCTGTCTAGGATGGCGTACACGCGCTCTACCGGATGCCGCGCTGCGGTCCGTTTCTGAATGAGCAGTCCGTGCTCTGTTGGAGTGATCTCGACTTCGACGTCGGGATTCATTCCGAAGCGGTCTCGCAGTTGCTTGGGGATGGTGATTTGCCCTCGTTCAGATATTCGCATGTGACCTCGATATGAATTCCAGATTCATAAAGTCATATCAATCTATCATGGGACGCGCAAGTCCTATTCATGTGGTGAATACCTGAGGAAGCTGGGGTATGTGGGTAGCGCTAGGGTTGTATGTGGTCCTGCCTGTCCGCCAACAGTTTCTTACACCATGCGATTTGGGTGTTGAGGCCGTCTTCTAGTTTGGTGTTGGGGGCGAAGCCGAGCATAGCTCGCGCCTTGTCGATATTGGCCCGCGTATGGGTCTGATCGCCGGGGCGCGGAGGAAGAACGCTCAGGCGAGCCTTCTGGCCTAAAATCTCTTCCACGATCTCAATCCCGCGCCTTGTCGTCGTCTCGATATCCGATCCGATGTTGAAAATTTCACCTACACAGCGGTCTCGATGATCGAGTACAGCAAGGAGTCCGGCTACGGCGTCAGCTACAAATGTATAGGCGCGCTTGTGGTGCAGACTGCCGTCGTATAGAGGAAATTCTTCGCCCTGTAAGATGCTGCTTATCAATTTCATGTAGAGTTTTTCTGGACGCTCGCGCGGGCCATAAACGGAGAACAGACGCATGGAACACACTGGCAACCTACGTTCGCGCCAGTACGCCAATGCCAATTGCTCTGCGGCGAGCTTTGTCGCGCCGTAGTAGGAGATTGGCTCGGGCTCGGCCGTCTCTTCAGCGGTGGCACGCCGCCCATATACCGACGACGTAGAGATGTTGACTAGGAAAGGCCGACGTTTGCAGCTAGCGCATGCTTCGACTAATGCGTGAGTGGCGACTAGATTGTTGCGAACGTACGCGTCCGGGGGAACGCCAGCGGCAATGCCGGGTTGCGCCGCAAGATGGAATACCAGCTCGGCATCTGCAAGCGCCCTCTCCAACTTGTCGCCGGCCAAGTCCAGCCGCTCGACCTGCACCCCCGCATTTGCAAGCTCGCGCGCGTTGCGCTCCTTCATCCATACCGGGTAGTAGTCGCTGAAGGAGTCGACACCAACTACGTTGTAATTGAGGGACGCTAGCCGTTCGCAAAGATGCGATCCCACAAAACCTGCGGCACCTGTTACGACAATCTGCACTCGATTTCACTTCCCTGTACAAGAGGATGCTAGGCTACTCGCGTCTGGCGAGAGCGCACGGGCTTCCAACGACTGAAATCGGATTGGCAAAAGGAACAAAAGTTTAACTAACCAATAGGTTGTTTAGCATAAAAAACATCTATAATTTACGCAAAAAAAGTGTTGACGATAGTAAAAATAAGTTTATCTTGATAATCAATAGTTTTATTAGTCAAACAATCGGTTGGTTACGCATACCCATCGCGGAGTCCATTTTGGTAAAAAAGAAGCGTTTCTACCTAAAGACGCTAGTCGCCTCTGGCGGGCTAGCATTTTTACTGTGCGCTTTGTGCTGGAGCCTGCTCTCCGGCTGTGAGAGTGACCCTTTGCTAGCGCCGCAGTCCGAGGAAGAAGAAGAGGGAAGTTACGGCTTGAGCACTTTCCCCGGCGGCGAAGTTGCTGCCATAGATCGCCCATCCAATCCAGAACTGTTCTGATAGGCAGGGGAACCGAGATTATGCGTAGGCTTTTGGGCTTGGCCATGGTGTTGATCTCGTCGATGGGCAGCCCTGTTTTGAGCTTGGAGTTGGCCCCGGCGGACATCAGCGGCAAAGTGGTCGACAAGGAAACGGGACAGCCGATTTTGGGGGCTGTCGTCAAGATTGGGCTGGCAGGGGAAAGCCTGAAAGGGGCGACGACCGGGCAGGACGGCACCTTCTTCCTCGCGCAAGTGTCCCCTGGACCAAAGCGCATTGCCGTGAGTTTGCTCGGCTACGAATCGCATGACGAGAAAATTTCCCTAGCGCCTGGGTCCACGCTCATTTTGGATATCGCCCTGTTGAGCGATCCCATCCAATTGGCCCCGGTCGAAATTATCGGCGAATCGCCGCTGATAAACCAAAAGCGCACAGGGACCGCGTCCAAGCTGAGACCCCAGACGGTGGAACTGATCAAGCCGGTTGGCACCCAGGAATTGCTCGAATTGGTGCCCGGCATCAACGGCTACGCCGACGATGGGTTCGGCAATTCGCGGTTGAGCATCGGCATCCGGGGGTTAAACCCCCGCCGCAGCTCGCGGGTGTTGATTATGGAAGACGGCGTGCCGATCCAGCCGGCAGTCTATATCTATCCCAATGCTTATTACAACCCGCCATCAGAGCGCATTGATGCGATGGAGGTAATCAAGGGGAGTTCGGCCATCCGCTTCGGGCCTCAGACCATGGGGGGCGTCATCAATTATGCGACGCGGAGACCCGACGGCACCAAGGGAATGGTCAATCAGTTCACCGTAGGTAGCAATGGTTACTACAGCGCATTTGCAGAGTTGAGGGGATTGGGCAGCAGACGGGTCACGTCCGATATGCAGGTGCTTTACAAGCACGGAAACGGTTTCAGGGACAACAACGCCTTCGACCAAATCAACGGAACCACAAAGACGCAGTTCCGCTTGAGCCACAAAAAGGTGCTCTACCTGAAAGCCAACGCCAATTTCGAAAGCTCCAATGCGACTTACACGGGTCTGACGGAGTACTCCTTTTACGCCAATCCCAAATTCAATCCCAAAGAAGACGACAATTTCAAGGTTTTGCGGGCTTCTCTTGACCTAATGTACACCAGCAAGATCACGGCGAATTTAGTGGCCAATACTACGGCTTACCTAAATGTCTTTGATCGCCGCTGGTGGCGGGAAGACGACGTTTTCGTGCGCGCTTCGGCTTTGGAGACAGGCGATTTCACTCCGGTGCCTTACTTCCAGAGTGGCGACTTGGTGCGGGTAGGGGGCGACGCCAGCAATTTTGGCATTCTGCGGACCTTTTACGTGGGGGGTATCGCACAGGACTACTCGCTTAAACACAGTCTCGGTGGTTATTCGGCAAAGGCCGAAGTCGGAGTTCGTGCCCATTGGGAGCGCTTTATCGACGACAAGAAAATTGGCGACGCTCCGGACGCGCGCGACGGCGTGTACTATACCGGCACTCCTGGCGACCCGGACGACCCGGTGAAAATAGTGGGGCAGAGCCACCACTACGAAACCGCCGCGCTGGCCCTCTACGCCAAGGAGCAGATCGAATGGGACCGGCTGACCCTCGATCCAGGGCTACGCTTTGAGGTGTTCAAACAGGACCGGGTAGATCGCCTGCGCGGTTCCATCTTGGCCGACAAAGTCTCGGCGGTGCTACTGCCCGGTTTGGGCGTCAATTATCAATTCGGCCGTTTCAACGCGTTCGCCGGAGTCCACCGGGGCTATACGCCACCTTCGAGCGGCACGCTGAAAATAACCAGCTTCGGACAGGACGCCGGTGCCGGTGGGCTGGATCTCAAGGCAGAGAAAAGCTGGAATATGGAAGCCGGCGTGCGCTCATGGGGGCCGAAGCTGAGCTTAGAAGCGTCTGCTTTTCTGCTCAAGATCGAGGACCTCGCCGCCGCCGGGCGCGGGACCGCGTTTAAAAACTTGGGCAAAGTAGATACCTACGGTCTCGAATTGGCCCTAAGCTTGGCGACCTCGCGCTTGGCTTGGATCCTACCCGATGTCAACCTCGCTTATACCTATTTGCAGACCGAGATCAAGAGCGGCATCGTCACCTCGGCCACCATGGCCGGCAACGTCGCGGTGGATCTGAGCGGCAACGAATTGCCCTATGCGCCGCCGCACACTTTGACGGTGAGTTTGGTCAAGCAGACCGAGCAGGGGCTGCGCCTGCGGGCCGATGTGCGTTTTGTGGATGAGGTCTTCACTGACTTCGAGAATATCGAGCGCACCTTCAATCGCGGCGATACCGGCCCGACCCCCAGCTATTCCATCGTCAACGCCAGCGCTGACTACAAATTGTCCGCGCGCTGGAGCGCTTTTGTGGCGGCCAAGAATATACTCGACGAGATCTACATTGGATCTAGACTACACTCCAATGCCGGCCAGCCCGAGGCCCACTTGAGTTCGGGCATCCTCGTCGGTCCGCGGCGACAGATAAACGTCGGCATCAAGCGCGGCTTGTAAAACCTCCCACACGACGACAACGATCCTTCTATCAACCTTGTAGAAAGGAGAGCATCCATGAGGAGCCTCAAATGCAGTATTTTGTTCGCCAGCGTCCTGCTCATCGCCTGCGGCGGTGGCGACGACGACAATCCCGTCGATAGCGGTAGTGGCGGGAGCACTACCATTGATATTCCCACTGCTTACGTCTTCGACAGCCGCTTCAACGACGGTGAAAGCAGCGTCGCCTATTCCGGTCAGACGGTGCGCAATTTGCTGCTGCAAGACCTGAAGATCTTTATCGACAATCTGGGCAAAGAGAGAGCCGAGTCTGCTACGGTGGATGACTTGCTCCAGTTCTACGTCTACGACGACGGCCTCAACTTGGAATCGCTGAGCACGGCCGGGGACATGCCGGTAGTCGAAAATCGCTATTCTTCCATTTCGACGGGCAAAAACCTATCCGGCAAAATCTCGAGTGAAGTCGTCATCGGCTATGGCAAGACGGCCGACGAACTGGTGCGCGAGTGGTTTGAGATCATCGCCGCCAATTCGCAGAATGCCGACAAACTGGGCACACCGGCGGTTTACACCGATGACAACGGGGTGGATCTGACCCAGATGATCAACAAAGTGCTCATCGGTGCTGTGCCCTATTACCAAGCCACCGGAGTCTATTTAGGCGGCCTTTTGGAGGACGAAAACGGCAGTCCCGTAGAGGGCAAATCGTACACGGAGATGGAGCACCATTGGGACGAGGCTTTCGGCTATTTTGGTGCCGCCCGTGACTACAGCCGCTACTCCGACGAGCAACTAGCCGGCGGAGTTGGCGACTACACCTTCGACTCCAATGGGGACGGACAAATTGACTTCAAATCGGAATACAATTTTGGTCTGTCGCGGAACGCTGGTAAGCGCGACAAGGGCGGCAGTGGAGTCAATTTGTCCGGAGATATTTTTGCGGCGTTCCTAGCCGGACGCACCTTGATCGTCAATCAAGGCTCGGCCAGCGATATCGCCGCCCAGCGCGAATTGGCAGCCAACGGCATGGAGAAGGTCATCGCCGCCACGGTGGTGCACTATATCAATGACACCTTGAGCGATATGGCTGCACTGGGAACAGCCGATGAGAACCGGGTCAACTTGAACAAGCACTGGGCGGAAATGAAGGGATTTACTGTTGCGTTGCAGTACAGTCCCTTCCGCCTGATCAGCCAGGGCCAGCTCGAGGAATTGCACGGCATTATGGGACAAGCGCCCTCCTATGAAGCGCCGGGCAGTGACGCGTACGATGGGATTGTGAGCAGCTACATGCGCGCCAAGGACGTGCTGCAAGAAGCGTACGGCTTTTCCGCTGACAATATGGCCAATTGGTAAACGGTTATTTACAAAACCCTACGGGGCTATGTAGCTGCATGCGCGGCGGTCGGCGTTGGGCCAACCGCCGCGTTTGTATTTGCCAACCGGAATTTCCAGGTAGCTTATTAGATTTCGTCATGGCGGAATTCCCTTTCTAGGAGCAAGCGAAGCGTGACCGAGCGCAAGGTATGGGGTGCGGTGCTGATCCTTTGTCTGGGGTCGCGGCTTATGAGCGCCGTGTACTATATAGAAGATCTGGACAGTTTGCGCTTCGCCTTGGGGGTGATCGATTTCGACGTAACCAAATTACAACCTCACTTCCCAGCCTATCCGGTCTTTTGCTTTTTCGCCAAGGCGGTGTACGCACTCACCGACCGCTATGCCGTGGCGTTTGCAGTGCTGGGCGGCGCAGCGACTTTTGGCATAATCTATTTCGCGCTCGGCATTGCTCAGGTTAAAATCACCACGCCTTTGGGCCTGATCGCCGTCTCTCTGCTATTCTTCAATCCGCTGCTGTGGCTGATGAGCAATCGCTATATGCCCGATGCCATGGGCGTCGCCGGCGTTTTGGCTTGTTGCTATTTTGTCGCCAAGCAAGAGTCGGGTAAAGCGGGGTTGGGATTTTTTATTGCGGGGATCTCGCTCGGGGTGCGCCTTTCTTATGCGCCCATGTTGTTGGTGCCTCTGTTGCTGAGGTTGAAGGAACGAGGGCCGCGATTGCAATTCGTCGCTGCTGGTGCGGCCGGCGTCGCCGTCTGGCTGATTCCCTTAATCGCGATCACCGGCTGGAGCGAACTAGTAAAGGCGGCGCAGACTCAGACTCAGGGCCACTTTGCCGACTTTGGCGGCACGGTTGCCACTGAGCCCGATTTCGCCTTGCGGTCGCTTGGACTGTTCGAGAGCATATGGGCCGATGGTTTTGGACTCTATTGGGAGGGACGCCATGTAGTGACGGCCTGTACTACTGTCGCGCTACTCGGCATTCTGGCGGCCAATTGGCGCGCCTTGGTGCAGCGGGCGGACCGCTCGGTATTGCTGAGTGCGCCGTTTATAGGTTGCGTCCTCTATCTGGGCTGGATTTTTCTCTTTCAAAATGTGGTACACAAAAGCCGGCACGTCTTGCCGCTAGTGCCCTTTTTGACGCTCATCCCAGCTTTTGCCTGTGCTCAGATCGCCACCCAGGGCCCTCGGTTTTTCCGCTTAGTTGTAATCGCCTTTTTTTTCTGCTATGGCTATGCGACCTTGCATTTAGTCGTCCAGCACAAAAAGCCCACGGCCATCGCCCAGATACACCAATACCTCGCGGCGAAAAAAAGCGATGCCTTGCATATTGCATCAGTGCCTCTGATCAAATACTATCTGGCCTCCCAGGCGCTGCGGGCCGTCTATATACCCGTTAGAGACCAGGGTGATTTGGACGTGCTCGACGCGCTCGACGACACAGCCGAGTTAGTGGTCATTGGCAGCCCATTGCGAGGTCGAGTACCAAAGGCGACTAAGACGTTTTACCACAATCCGCATGTCAATCGCATGTGGCCGGAACTCACAGTGTACGAGTATTAATTCACCTGAGTGCTCTGCAATGAAAACATTCGACGCCAACATACACATTTTGGGTGGCGGCCCGGCTGGCCTAGCTGCCGGCTATTACGCCAAAAAGCGCGGCTTAGACTTTTTGCTTTTTGAAGCTGGTACTCAGCCAGGAGGCAATTGCCGCACGCTGCGCTTGGGCGAGTTTCTGTTTGATACTGGTGCCCATCGCCTGCACGACAAAGACCCAGAGGTCACTTGCGAGATCAAGGGGCTTTTGGGCGACGAGCTTTCTGACGTTGCAGCACCGAGCGAGATTTTTTTTCAAGACGAATTTTTTAGCTTTCCCCTGCAAATGGGCAATCTGGTCAAACGACTCGATCGCAAAATCCTGTTGCAAATCGCCGCCGAGAACCTGCGCGTAAAACGTAGCAAGCCTGCGGCAAGTTTTGGGGAATTCGCTCTGAATCAGTACGGCCAGACGCTGGCCAATCTCTTTTTGCTCAACTATTCGAGAAAGTTGTGGGGGGCCGATCCGTACCAACTTTCCACGGATGTATCGGGGGGACGGATGAAAGGTTTGGACCTGGCCAGTTTTGTGCGGGAAGTTCTATTAGGCAAGGTTAGTCGTCCGGGCCATTTGGACGGTGCTTTCCTGTACCCCAAGTACGGATTTGGCATGATCGTCGATAAGATGAGCGAATTCATCGGCAGCAAGCGGATTCGGCTCAACAGTCGGGTGAGTCGGCTGGTGCATTCGCGCGGACGATTGGACCGCGTCGTTCTGAACGACGACACAGAGGTGGAGGTATCTACTGTCGTCAATACGCTGCCGTTGTCCCTTTCGGCGAAGATGCTGGATCCCCCGCCGTCGCCGGAATTGTTGACCTCGGCCAATGCGATTAAATACCGCAATCTAATTCTTTGCGTGTTTGGTCTGGATCGACCCTCTTTTTCGCCCAATGCCTCGCTCTATTTTCCCGGCGCAGAGTTCCCGTTTACGCGCCTGTACGAACCCAAAAATCGCAGCCGCTACATGGCACCCGAGGGGCAAACCGCCATTGTGCTCGAACTGCCCTGTTTTCGCGAAGATGCCGTGTGGAATATGTCGGCAGAGGCGTTGCGCCGCTCTGTATGGGAAGCGTTGCAGCGCGTAAAGCCGATTGGAGAAGGCGAAGTCGTATGCTTTGCTACCTACAAATTGCCCTTTGCCTATCCCGTGCTCGAAGTGGGATTGGCCGAGCATGTAGAACGCCTCGTTGCCTACTTCCAGACCTTTGAGAATCTCTACCTGACGGGTAGAAGCTCGCTGTTCCGCTATGTGCATCTGCACGATTTGTTCAAAGCGGGCAAGGAATTAGTGCTTGATTTGCCGCACGCTGAGGGCTAACGCCAGCCACCGGGGCTTTTAGGACCGACCCGTTCTTGACGCTATATTATGGCGTTATTACGCGAAACCATAACCTCGATTAGCGCCGTTCGGGCGCGGGAGAACGGAACATGAAACTGATCCTCGTAGGTTGCGAATACGCTGGCAAGACGACTTTGGCCAATGCCATCGTCGGTTGGATCGAGCGCACCTTTGGCTCGTCGCGCACCTTCCACGACCACTTCAGCCTGCCGTGCAATGAGTTCCCCGTAGAGGAGCAGGAGCAACTGCTGGCTCTCAGTCCACGGCTGAAGGAGATGTTCCAGCGCTACATGATGAACTACCACTTTCATTCCGCCTTTTACAGCGACCCGGACCACAACTTGGTGGGTTTCCACCTTGAAGAGGCCGTGTACGCGCCCCTGTACTACGGCTACGGGGGCCGGGGCGAGTACGGCGACCGCGCTGCACTGGCTCGTGCCTTCGACGAGGAGGTCATGCAGCACGCGCCCGACACAGTACTCGTGCTGCTGCGCGCGCGGCCCGAAGTCATTGCCCAGCGCATGCGCGAGCAGCCGCACGAGCGGCCGGTGGTGCAGGAAAAGGACATCGAGCACGTGTTGCAGCGCTTTGAGGAGGAATTCCGCGATTCGCTGATCCGCAAGAAATTCGCCCTCGACACGTCCGACGCCACAGTGGAGCAGACCTTGGCGGAGTTCGCAGGAGAAATCAAGCAGCACCTGAGCGAAACCGATCGCTTGCGCCTTTTGGCTCACCAGAACTGGCCGACCTAAGCCATGCTGCAGCCCTTTTTAGATTGGTATGGCGTTTGGGCCGGCCAAGCTGGCATTGAAGGCGGCCAAGCTTGGGTGCAAGATCCGCCGGTCGGCGTGCGCTTGGCCGTGCAGGAGGCGAGTAAATCCCCGGTCTTTATCAAGCCAGAGCACCCTTGGGAAGCGGGTGGCCTAACGCCGCAAGCTGTACTTTGCGACGGTGGCGTGCTGAAGATGTGGTACATCACCCGCGGCGCTGGGGACGACCAACCTCCCTTCATTGCGTACGCCGAGAGTGCGGACGGCTTTTGTTGGGAGCGACCGTCCCTGTATTTGCAAGAGTACGACGGCAACACGGCCAACAACCTGCTCTTCCGCTTTGGCGACTTTGGGCTGCAATCCGTGTTTGTGGATCCCGTGGCTCCGCCGGAAGCTCGCTACAAGGCCATGGCGCGCGACTCTATTACCTATCACGAGGGCGCGCCGGTGCCTGCGATGACGCGGGAGCGCAAGTGGGCCATTCGCCGCGCCATGCAAGAGGCTGGCTACACGCCAGAGCAGCGGGCCGCGGCGCTGTATTTCGTCGGCTTACTTACAGGCGCGGTGTCGCCCGACGGCAAGCAGTGGACCTTCTTGGAGGAGCCGCTTTTGAACGTGGGCCGCACTGGCCTCGACAGCCACAACATCGCCGCGTACGACGCGGAAGCCGGTCAATACGTGGCCTATTTGCGCGGCCATCAAGATCGCCGCCGCATCGTGCGCCGCACTGAGGGCGCGGAGTTCGGGAATTGGTCGCCGCCGCGCCCGGTATTCGGTGCGGACCCGCAAGATCCCATAGACGACGACGTGTATGCGGCGGGTTATTGCCGCTATCCTCACGGCGGTTTCCACCTGATGTTTCCGGCCATGTACCACCGCTGGACGGCTACTGTAGATGTGCAATTGGCGACTAGCCGCGACGGCTTGCTGTGGAGCCGACCCGAGCGCAAGCCCATCATATCCTGCGAGCCGGAAGGGTACGGCATGATGTTTGCCTTCCCGGAAGTGGTCCCGCTCGACTCGGAGACGTGGGGCGTGATGTTCATTGGGCAGTACGACTTGCACGACTGGGGGGAGCGGTACGATCCGGGCCATCCCTCGGAATGGCGTTGGGCTACTTGGAAGCGGGATCGGCTGGTAGCTCTTGAAGCGCCGGTGGAGGGGCGCGTAACGCTGGTTGAACGCGAGTGCGAGGGCCGCGAGCTAACGCTCAATTTCCAGACGCAAAAGGAAGGCGGTTGGATCAAGGCCGAGTTGGTCGAGCCGCCCTCTTCGCCGGCCGCGCCGGTCCGAGCCATAGAGGGTTTTGGGTTAGAGGAGGCCGACGTGCTGGCCGGCGACGAGTTGGCTCGGGTGGCGACGTGGCGGGGGAGCAGCGATTTGTCGGCCTTGCGCGGTAGGCAGGTGGCCATTCGCCTGCACATGGGCCGGGCGAAGGTGTTTGCGGTGGGGATATAGCAACCCTAAATGACTTGAAAGATTCGAGATGCGGATCGTTTTGTTTCTACTATTCTGTGTCTATCTGCGTCTATCTGCGGATCATCTTGTGCATCCCTCTCCGACCTCAGACGAGAGATTTGCGCCTTTGTCACTTTTGTATATCCTTATTGTATATCCAACTCAAATTGAAGCGAGGTCATAGTATGGCGACGGCCCACACGAAAGTTTTTATGAGCAACAAGAGCCAAGCGGTGCGGCTGCCCAAGGCCGTTGAACTGCCGGAATCAGTGCGCGAGGTCGATATCGTCGCGATAGGTTCAAAGCGCGTTATCACACCGGCTGGCGAGAGTTGGGATGAGTGGTTCAACGGCCCCGGTGTTTCAGATGATTTTATGTCGGTAAGGGAACAGCCGGCCGATGCACAGCGGGAAAAACTGTGATGCTCAGGTATCTGTTAGATACCAATGTGGTAATTTATGCCATCAAGAACCGCCCCCAATCGCTGCGGCAAAAATTCAATCGGTCGCAAGGTCAGATGGCGATTTCTTCCGTAACTTGGGGCGAACTTATCTATGGCGTTGAACGCTCCGCCCAGCCCGAGCGCAATCTGGCGGATATTGAATCGCTGGGCACTAGGCTTGAGATCGTGCCGTTTGATCAAGTTGCAGCCAGCCATTTTGGTCGAATCCGTGCAGAACTGTATCGCATTGGTGCTCCGATTGGCCCCTATGATATGATGATCGCGGGTCAGGCGCGTGCGTCCGGGCTGGTTTTGGTGAGCAATAATGTAAAAGAGTTTGAAAAAGTTCCGGGGCTCATGCTGGAAAATTGGGTTCATTGATATGAACCCCCAATCCCTCACCGACCTCATCGCCCTCGGCGAAGGCTTCGCCGCCGAGTTCAAGCAGGCCATGCCTTCCGACCTCGGACGGGAGATGTGCGCCTTCGCCAATGCCACTGGCGGGGTGATCCTGCTCGGGGTCTCGGATGCCGGGGAGATCGTTGGTGTAGCCGACCACAATCAGCTAAAGTCGAGGGTGCAAAGCACCGCACGGTCGGCAGCTCCGCCGATTTCTGTGGAGGTGGAAAGCGTTGGTGAGGTCTTGTGCGTGAAAGTACCCCACAAGTACCCTACAAGTACCCCACAAGTACCATGCAAGTCAGAAGACTCCTGCGAGTACTGGATGGTGAGCGATCTCGTGCGGAAATCCTCGCCCGTTTGGAGCTCAAGGATCGGTTGAACCTGATGACCGAATACTTGCGTCCCGCACTTGTCGCAGGTCTTGTGGAAATGACCATCCCCGACAAGCCCCGAAGCAGCAAACAGAAGTACCGCTTGACAGCCAAAGGCAGAGATTTACTAGCGGAACTGGACGAGGGCGAAGATTACCTAGACGGAGAGTCAGACGATCGAAAAAGTCGATAAATCTCATATATCCTGCGTACTGATCTGACCCTCATCGTCATAATTATCGAGCTATAAGGACAACATCCTGTGGTTGTCCGATCTACGGGACTGTATTATATATTAACCGTTTAACTATCGTTTCCATTGCGCGCCGAGAAAGGAGGGATTTTAGAAAAGGCGAGCAGCATGCTTTTTGTCGAGTTGTTTTACTCTAAAACGAGGAAAATCACATGAGAACGCATGCAAAGATGCTTTTGGCAGGAGCCATGGTGTTCCTCATCAGCACGATTGCTTGGGGGCACGTGGGGACCGAGTATTTTTATCCGCAGGTGCCCGACCCAGCCTCTATGGTCATGGATGGCAATGACGACGACTGGGACTGGCTCGACCGCGAGGAATTTGCCATCACCACAGATCAGATGTTTGGCCAGCACGGCGAAGAGATTTCGCGCGAGGATTTCAACGCGGCCTTCTGGATGGCGTGGAGTGCGCCGCCGGACAATCAGTTCTACTTCTACGCTGTGGTGGCCGACGACACGCTCAAGATGCTCGAATCTGATCAGAAGCGCTGGTGGTCGGATGACATCATCCAGATCACGTTTGATGCCGATCACTCGGGCGGCGACTTCTTAGGCGAAAACTTGGACCACGTATTTAACGGCCAGCGCTACCACCTCCGCGTCAATCCTGGGCCAGGTCAGCCGGTTGCGTACAATAGCCAGCTCGAATACATCGACCTGCCAGAGATTGGCTGGAGCTCGGATATATACAACGGCGAGCCAACGCCTTGGTTTGAGGTGGGTTGGACCTTGCTGCCGTCGGGAGCTGAGCACGGATCGACCAATGTCACGTGGACCATGGAATTCCGCTGCGCTCTGTGGGATACCTATGCAACGACGCCCGAGGAGAGCGTGCGCCACGTGTTCCAAGAAGATCAGGTGATACACGTCGGTCCCAAGTTCAACGACCGCGAGCCAGTGGCCTCGGATGAAGCATCGCCGTTCCGGCACAACGTGCTGCCTTTGGGAGCGGCCGCTGCGCAAGATCAAAAGGGCGATCAGATGCTCGATTGGATTGGCTTAGGTGCCGACGAGCCGACGGCCGTGGAAGACGTCTCGTGGGGACGGATTAAGAGCCATTTGCAAGGCCAGTTGGATTGAAGTGTGAAAACTATAACTTGCTAACGCGAGCGGTGTCGGAAGGAACATGCCGACACCGCTTTGCTGTTTGGCACCCCTTTAGGACTCGCTGCAAGGGCCGTGGTCAGTTTTAATGAATATCTCCGCGCTCGATAGTGCG
Organism: Candidatus Latescibacterota bacterium; assembly: GCA_965116675.1. Classification (GTDB taxonomy): domain Bacteria; phylum Latescibacterota; class UBA2968; order UBA8231; family UBA8231. Next base: position 1,398,087 of record OZ220721.1, on the reverse strand, counting down.
ATCATTGTAGCCTACCTGCTCGTGGTCGTCGCCATAGCGGTTGTGACTAGCCGCCGCGTCCGCAGCACGAGCGACTTCTTCCTCGCTGGACGCAGTATGCGCTGGCCCTTTGTCGGCGCATCCATGTTTGCCACCAACATTTCCGCCGAGCAGTTCGTCGGCCAAGCGGGCTTGGTCTTTGTCGTAGGTTTGGCGGTGGCCAACTACCAACTCGCCGGGGTGTTGGCCTTTGTGGCGATGGGGGCGGTTTTTTTACCCATATACATGCGGCTGGGGCTCTACACCACGCCGGAGTTTTTGGAGCGGCGCTACGGGCCGGAGAGCCGCCGGTTTTTTTCTTTAATCACCTTGGTGAGTATTACCTTTGCTGGTATCCCTGGTTCTCTGTACGCCGGCGGACGAGTGATGGAGGTGTTGTTCGGGTTTGAGTCGATTGTGCCGGGGGTGTTGATCTTGGCATTGGCGGCTGGCCCGTACGCTATGGCCGGCGGTTTGCGCACCGTCATCTTGACGGATTTTATCCAGTGCTTGCTGCTGGTTGTTGGGGGTGTAGCCATGCTCTGGATGGGGTTGGGCTATCTGGGAGGCTGGGGCGTCTTTGAGACGCGGATACAGGAGCTACAAGGGGCGGACAACTGGGACATGCTGGCGCTGATACAGCCGATCGACCATCCCAATGTGCCTTGGACCGGCGTGGTGCTGGGTCTGACGATACATGCCTTGGCCTTTGGGGCGACTAGTCACGTCATGGTGCAGCGCGCCTTGGCGGCCCGCAGCGTCCACGAGGCGCGGATGGGTGGTTTACTGGCCGGGCTATTGAAAATAGTGGCGGTCTTTATCATTCTGATTCCCGGGCTGATGGGCTACGTCATGGCGCAGGGGGCGCAGCCGCTGATTGAAGTCTCTAGCCCGGATCAGCTCTATCCGGCGATGGTACAAGCCCTGTTGCCAGTCGGCTTGGTGGGCTTGGTCTTGGCCGGGTTGATCGCGGCGCTAATGAGTTCGCTGGACTCGGAAATTTGCGCGGCCTCGGGCCTGTTTGCCATGGATTGGTATCAGCCCTATCGGCCTGCGGCGACCCAGCGGCGCTTGGTATGGGCGGGGCGCATCCTATCCGCTGCTGTAGTTGTCATCGGCGTGTTTTGGGCGATTGTGGTCATTCCGCAGTTCCGCTTTCTCTACGAGTATTTGGCCAAGTTTTCCTCCTACATACCAGGTACCATTGTGGCGTGTTTCTTATGGGGCATGGTGTCGAAGCGGCCCACGCGCAAAGGGGCTTTTGCGACCCTGATCGCTGGTTCCATCTTTGGCGTCTTCCTGTGGCTGGTCAACGACTCGGAGGTGCTCAATCGGCTGGTCTGCGGGGAAGAGGGATTGGGGCTGGCCTTCTTGGAAATGCACTTCCTGCACGCAGCCTTCGTCATTTTTGCCGTGGCGAGTGTGCTGCTTTTTGGCTTTAGCTTTGCGTTTGGCGACGAGGGGTCGGTGCTCTCGGAGCAAGGCGACGAGACGCTGATGCCGACCCGGAAACAGGATCGGGTCTATTGGCTGGGAGCGGTGGGATTGCTGGTGGTGTACTGCGCGGTGTACTGGTATTTCTTTTGAGTTGTCGGATGACGGCTAATCTAACGCAACGAGATAACGGCACAGCGTTTTGCCGCGTTCGGAAAGATCATCGTACAAGGCGCGGGGCATTTCTCCATCTCGTTGGGGCCGGCGAAACCAGGGTGCATAATAGCCGACGCTCGTCATAATGCGCACGTCCTCAGAGGTGTTGGCCGTGCCGCCGTGCCAACAGCGCACGTCCCGAATGAGGGCCGAGCGGGCCGGCGCACAGGCGATAGAGTGCTGCATATAGGCGGGTTCGTCTTCGAGGCTGGGGATAGGGTGGCGCGAGCGGTGGGTGCCGCGAATGAAGCGCGTGGCTCCGTTTTCCGCGCTAAAATCGATCATGGGAAAGTTGACCACGACAAAGGGAGTGGGCAGGTCCATGATGGTGACGCGTTGCTCGGGATCGCCGATCACATCGGACATGTCGCGGTGCAGAGGCTGGATTTTTGCGCCGGGCAGGGAATAATCGCCGCCGCCACCGCTGCACGTAAACTGGTTGCTGGCAAAAATGGCTTCGACGATGGGCAAAATGGTCGGCAAATCCACGAGCATGGCCCATTCGGGATGGTGGATCTGCGAGCCAAAGGAATAGCGTGCAAAGCCCCGATTGGCTTTATCGAGCGGGATGGCGGCGGTCTGCTCGGCAACGACGCGGTGCGCGCCTTCCGTGAGATAGGCGAATTGTTCGTCAGTCAGGGCGTCGGTGACAACGGCAAAACCGTCGCGGTGAAAGAGGGTGGCAGCGCGGTCGATGGCGTCTGGGGAAACAGGTTCGAGGGCGAGCATGGTATCTCCAGTGTTGTGGGACGGGGGTAAATATGCTATTTAGCTCTGTGCTGTGCGAACCGCTGTAGTAGTCCTACATCATTTACAAGAGAATCCGCAGATGGACGCAGATGGACGCAGAATAGGATGTCAAGACGATCCACAACTTGAATCGTTCAAATGTCAAGGGAGAAAGAAATGGGAAATCGTCCGCAAGTACTCATCGCCTGTAGCGAGCGAGTGCGCCATGGCTATCTGCCGCCAGAGGAGCTGACGCGCCTAGAGCAGGTTGCCGATTGGGCGTGGTTTGCCTGCGAGGGCGGCAACATTTACCAGGCCAGCGAAGACGCCGAGGCCATTGCGCAGTTGGTACAGGAATTGGCTGGAGTAGATGCGCTCGTCGTCTGCCACGGCGCGCCGAGGATTAATGCAGCGGTCTTGGAAGCCGCCCCCCGGCTGCGCTTCATTGGCGAACTAGAAGGCGACCGCTTTGCTACGCGCATTGATTTGGATGAGGCGTGGGCGCGGGGCATCCGCACTGTGGATACGACGAATGGCTCGTCCTATCCGGTGGCCGAGTGGGCTTTGGCGCTGACGCTGATTGCCATGCGCAATGCTGGCGCGCTCTTCCGCCGCATCCTCGATAGGAATACTCAGGACCGATCCACCATGCAGCCGATGGCTGGAATGCTCACGGGCAAGCGGGTGGGGTTGATCGGCGGCGGCCACATGGGGCGGCGGCTGATGAAACTGTTGCGGCCCTTTGAGGTCGAGCTGTGGGTGCACGATCCGTACTTGTCGCAGGAGCTGTCCGAGGCGTTGGGCTTTTTGCTGACGTCGCTGGAAAACGTGATGTCGCAGTGCGATGCGATTGTCTGCGTCGCGCCGCTGACGCCACAGACCGAAGGCATGATTGGCCAGCGCGAGTTGGAGCTCATTCCGTCGGGAGCGGTTTTGGTCAACGTGTCGCGCGGGCCGATCTTCGACTCTGCGGCCCTGATCGAGCGCCTCAAACGCGGCGACATTGCTGGGGGCTTTGATGTCTTCGACCCGGAGCCGATCCCAGACGACAGCGAGATTATCGACCTGCCCAATGTGTTTTTGACCCCGCACTTTTCCGGGCGCGTGGGCGACGAATACCCGCATTTTTTCCGCCTCATGGTCGATGAATTGGAGCGCTTTTTCGCCGGCCACCAGACCTATTTTGACCTGACGCCGCGCGCGCAGGCGAATCGGCGCGGGGATCAGCCGGGATAGGAGGTTTTATGGGACATCCCAACGTACTCTACATCTTCACCGATCAGCAACGCGTGGACACGTTGCGCTGCTACGGCAACGAGCAAATAGAGACTCCGGCGCTCGACGGGCTGGCTGCCGACGGCTTTGTCTTTGAAAACGCCTATGTGAGTCAGCCGGTGTGCAGCCCGGCGCGGGCCACTATGCTGACCGGGCTGTGGCCGCACACTGCTGGCGTGCCCGCGTGCAATGTGCCGCTGCGTGCGGAGGTGCCGACGTTTGCCGAGCTGCTGCCGCCGGAATACCAAACGGCCTTTATGGGCAAATGGCACTTGGGGGATGAGATTTTTCCCCAGCACGGGTTTGAAACGTGGGTCGGCAGCGAAGACTCGTATCGGCGTTGCTATTCTGAGCCAGAGCGGCTGGACGTGCTCAGCCCGTATCACCACTTCTTGGTCGAGCAGGGGTTTGAGCCCGACGCGGAGAATCTCGGCCAGCGCGTGTTCTCGCGCCACGCCGAGGCCTCCATGCCAGAGGAATACACCAAGGCGGCGTTTTTGGGCGATCAGGCTGCTGAGTACATCCGCCAGAGCGGCGACGCGCCGTTTGCGCTGTGCGTCAGCTATCTGGAGCCACATCCGCCGCACACTGGGCCGCTCAACGAGTATTACGACCCGGAGACCCTGCCGACCGGGCCGGGCTTTAGGCAGCCTCCGCCGGACGACGCGCCCTTGATCGTGCGGCTGATGGCGGCCTTTTACTCGGTCTCGGAAAACTACGGGTTGGACTTGCAAACCGAGGCTGGCTGGCGCAGGCTGCTGGCTCGCTATTGGGGCAATGTGACGCTGGTGGATCGCTCAGTAGCCAAGATCCTCCAGGCTTTGGACGAGAGCGGCAAGGCCGACGATACCATTGTGATTTTTACGTCGGATCACGGCGAACTCATGGGCGATCACGGGATTTTGGGCAAGACCCTGATGTACGAGGAGTCGATTAAGGTGCCGCTGCTGTTGCGCGCGCCCATGTTGGATGCACAGCCGAGGAGAATCGGCGGCCAGTTCAGTCACATCGACTTGGTGCCCACGCTGCTCGACTTGCTGGGGTTGGAAGCGCCGGATCACTTGCAGGGGCAGAGTCGGGTGCCGGTGCTACGCGGCCGCGACGACTTGGCGGCCAACGACGTGTTTGTCGAGTGGAGCGGTGCCGACGGTCATCCGCCGGCCTCGATAGGCGAAGCCGAGCCGAACCGCAGCTTGGTGCATCCCCTACGCACCATTGTCGCGGCCGATGGCTGGAAGCTCAATCTGTACGGCAAGGGTCAAGGCGAGCTATACGATTTGAATGCGGACCCGCACGAGTTGGAGAATCTATACCACCGGCCCGAGCAGCGGGCGCGAGTCGGCGAACTGAGCGAGCGGATTCGCGCTTGGCAGGAGCAGACCGGCGACGAGGTGGCGTTGCCCTAATTATCCAACCGCCGCGCATGAGACCATACCTAACGAGGACATGGTCTCAAAGGACCGGCAACTCAGCGCTTGCAGGCTTGGATAGCACCTCGTAGCCGCGATCAGTGACGAGCACGTCTTCTTCGAGCATACAGAAAGCGTCAGCGGTGAAAAGTCCGGGTTCGATGGTGAAGACCATCCCCTCTGCTAAAATCACCTCGTTTTCAAAGGCGATAAAGGGCGGTTCGATAATCTCTAGCCCCATCGCATGGCCGATACCCGTGACCTTTGCGGCATCGTCGGCATGGCCCGAGGCGCTCATCGTCGCCTTCGCGGCGTGGACCAAATCGGCGATGGGGACACCGGGCCGGGTGGCCTCTATCGCCGCCTGCAAACAATCGTAGACGACGCGATAGGCGTCTTGGTGTGCAGCACTAGCCCGCCCCAGCGCAAACATCCGCGTATAGTCTGACCAGTAGCCCCGATAGACGCCGCCGGCGTCTTGGGTGATCATTTCGCCCGCGGTCAGCACGCGATCAATAGGTCGCCGCAGGGTGCTATTGGCGACCCGGATGTCATCGGGTATATATGGAGCGAGGGTGATCGAGCCCGGCATTTCGGCACCGCGCCTGAGATGTTCGACCGCGAGCAGGCGACAGAGCTCCCGCTCGCCCATCCCCGGTTTGACCTCCTCGAAGAGGACCTGATACGCTGCATCCGTGATGGCCACTGCCTCGCGGATGCGCTCCACTTCGGCGCTCGATTTCCGGGCGCGCAATTTCCAACATAGAGCGGACGCATCGACAAAATCAGCATTGGGCAAGTTTTGCCGCAACTGGTCGAAATCTTCGCAAGGCATCCTGAGCGCGACTATCCCGCCGAGTTCGGTGCCAATGCGGCCTTCTTCCAGCCCGAGTTCGCGCACGGCGTCGGTAATGGCATCGACACCTTGGAGAATATGTTCTAATGGGAAGGTTCGGATGCTTTTGATCCAGGAATTTTCCTCGCACATACAGGCTTCTTGCGGGGGCACAATAAGCAGCGGTTCGCCCTCCAGCGGCAGCAGGGCGAACATGGCCGTGTACTGGTGCATCCAGCGGTGGGTCACATGGCCCGTAAAGTAGCGGTGATTGGCCTCGGTGGTGACCAGCACAGCGTCGATACCGCGCTCCGCCATTAATACCCTGAGCTTGCTCAGCCGCTGTTGGTATTCTTTGGGGCTGAAATCGACATAATCATTCACTGATGATTCTACTCCTGCTTAAATTTTCAAACATTCAATAATCTATCATCACCGGCCCGAGCAGCGAGCACGGATCGGCGAACTGAGCGCACGGATTCGCGTTTGGCAGGAGCAGACCGGCGACGAGGTGGAAACTGCCCTGCCTCGATTGAGGAAAATGGATTTGGGGCTAGCTACAACCGGCGTGTAAACTCTTCAACACGTCTTTGAACGCTTCCATTTCGCCGTGGAATTTTTCCCAGACATCGCCCATCTCCGTGGCCAATCCACGGCACAGCTCCCAGCGCAATTGGGCACCGTATATATTCCTGAAGAGATGACGGAAGCGCAGATAGGGTCGCAGCGCGTCTGCTAGGTCCGGGCTCAGGACGGCGGGGCGCACCGATTCGATTACGCTCGTCATCCGGCCTAAGAGTTGCGCGTGCCAATCGGCACCGACTGGTATTTCGCCATCGAGTTCGCTGGCGATATGCTCTAGAAGCTGTTCTATGCCGGTGTAGAAATCGTGCAGAATGCTGCCAATGCCGCGCAGTTCCAGCGTGGTCGGGGATCCGTCGAGTTTTTCTAGGGTTTCCCGACCTTCCGCGACCACGGCGGCAATCTGCGTTAGCGTGCGGTCAATGTCCGCTCGCAGCAGCAGGAATTTCTGTGCGTTCATACAGCAGCACTCCCTCGTTAGCCACGTACTCAAGCAGGGCCGGCGTCGCCGATTCAAGTAGAATCAAATCGACCTCGCGGCCCGCCCGCTCGGCGATGTCTGCTAGCACTGCAAAGTAGCGTTCGGGTGCTATACCTGCGACGACCAAATCGATATCGGAACGCGAGTGGAAGCCGCTACCTCTGGCCAGCGAGCCGATCAGGTACACGCGCTCGGCCCCGTATTCCTCGACTAGGGCTTTGGCGCAGACCTGCGCCTGCTCCCGCGCTTGTTGTGCGGCTTGGTCGAGGGCTTCCCGCTCCTGGCGCAGACGCTTTTGCCAAGCCTCGATGTACGAGCTGTAGGCGTCCATAAACGGAAGTATAATGGAAGAGGTAACTAGAAGCCACCGCACACACGGCGACGAGGTGGCGTTGCCCTAGGAAGACCGAGGGAAAAGTGTCCCTTCCAGCGCCTCTTCGAAGGTTTGCGAACGTCCGGAATGGTCGCCGCCGAGCCAGCGGTAGGCCCTCGGATAGAGCGCGAGCGAGCGGTCGGCGAGCGGCAGGTTGAGCGGCACATTGCCCCACAGCGCCGAGTACTTGGCGGCGATGGCTACTTCGAGCGATTGGCGTAGGTCGTGGCCGGAAATGTACAGCTCGCCGCCGTTTTCTAATACATCTAAAAACGACAGCACCGAAGTACCCATGTAGGAGAAGCGGGGGTATTCGAGTGGGGTGTAGGGGCGGTCGATCTTTATGCGGGCACCCTGTGCGTCGCAGCCTTGGAAAATTTCGGGCGATCCCCAATCCCAGCGCACGAGCGCGTCGTCGGTCCACACATCTACTCCGCGACTAGGCGTTGGTTGGCCAAAGACCGGGCAGACGAGGCCGTTGCTGAGCGAGAATTGTCCGTTGATGATCAGTCCCTCGTCGTCGTCGCGCGCGAGGGCTTCGGGCGGTGTGCCCCAGGCGATGACTTGGGTAATCTCGGCTTGGGTGAAGAGCCGCAGCACGGCGATGTGCTGGCAGCCTCCGCCGGAAATCTCGCCGCCCCAGCCGTGGACGCTGGCCCCGCGTAGCGGACCGTACTCGCCGGCGTGCAGCCAGCCGGCCGCTTCTTGCACCTCGCCCATGGCCCGTTGCAGGTTGCCGCCGGCAAAGACCACGCCGCGCGCTTCGCATTCCTCGACCATGGCATCGACATCCGACAGGCGGGCTTCAATGGGTTTGTCGGTGGAGACGCCCTTGACGCCAGCTTGAGCAGCGGCGATGACGGCCTCCTTGATGTACTTGCCGGGCAATACGACGACCGCGATGTCGGGGACGACGTGCCGGAAGAGGTCTTGTGCGTCTTCGTAGAGTGCGCGGACGCCGAAGCGTTCACCGACGGCTTGGCGGCGCTCGGGGTTGTATTCGGCGATGGCGACTAGCTCGGTGTTGGGCAGGGTTTGATAGACTTCGGCGTAGTGCTGGCCGAGGCGGCCACAGCCGATGATGGCGACAGTGTATTTTTCGTCCATGGAGAAGCTCCTTTAGGTTGGCGCGCCCGCGCGGTAGGTTGCTGCGACCCAAGCGGCACTTTGGGCGACGGGGGCTAGATACACTTCGGCGATGGTGCCTTGGAAGCTGGCGCTGCCCCCGGCTATATGGCCGATGGTCACTGAGATGTCTGTCTGTTGCAAGGGATGGTCGCAAGCTGAGCGCGAGGCTGCGAGCACGCCGTCGATGTAGAGTTGGATGCGCGCGCCATCGTACACTCCGGCGAGGTGATGGACGCCGGGCGCGAGGGTTTGGTGCGTGGCAATGCTGACTGCGCCGCCGGTGGTGTTGACGATGAAGCTGGGGCCGGGCACGGCCGCGCAGAGTCCGCCGTTGTGGCCCACGTCGCCATAGCGCAGGGAGAACGCGCCGTCTGCCCCGAGGGTGTCGTAGCGTTGTACGCGGCCGTGGGCGTGGCTGCCGTCGCGGTCGCCGCGCCAGGGAGCGGTGTAGAAATAGCGTCCGTCGAATGCGCCGGCGTTGTACGCGGTGGTGTGCAGGCCGTCGGTATAGCTGGCGTCGTGAGTATCCCAAGCGGCTGGGTTGTCGAACAGCGCGGCCGTGTCGTAGCGCAGCCAAGCTCCGTGGAAGACGCTCTCACCAGGTGCGGCGGCGCGGGTGAAGGGCACGTAGTATATGTAGCGTCCGTCGAAGAAGCCGCCGTCGAAGCCGCTGTTCTCCACGGGAACATGGGTGTCCCAGCTTTGCGGATCGTCAAACGGCGCAGCCGTGTCGTAGCGCAGCATTGTGCTGTTGCCGTAAGAGCAAAAGTAGATGTGCCGCCCGTCGAACACGGCACCGACGTTCATCTGCATTCCCAAGGGGCGGGCATCGTACAGGTCCCAGCTTTGCGGGTCGGCGAAGTCCCCGGCGACTGCGTAGCGGAGGACGTGGCCGCTGCTGAGCGGCGCGAAATAGATATGGCGTCCGTCGAACGCAGCGCCGTCGAAACAGGCTGCCCCTGGGTGGAGTTGTTGGGCGTTGAAGACGGCATAGCTCGCGGGATCCTTCAAGGGGGCGGTGGTGTCGTAGCGGAGGACGTGGCCGCTGTTCTCGTCATCCAAACCACCCGTTGATGCGCGGGTGTAGCCCGGACAGAAGTAGAGGTAGCGTCCGTCAAAGGCGAGGCCCTGTCCCGAGTGGGGGAGTTGGGCGTCGTGGGCGGCCCAAGCGGCAGGGTCTTTGAAGTCGGCTTGGGTGTCGTAGCGCAAGAGCCGCGAGTGGTGGACGGTGCCGTCGTCGCGGGGGTTGAAGTACACGTAGCGTCCGTCAAAGGCCCCGCCGTAGAAGCCCGAGGTGTGCAGGCCGTCGGTATAGCTAGCGTCATAAGCAGCCCAAGCGTCCGGGGCTTTGAAGTCGGCTTGGGTGTCGAGGCGGAGGACGCGGCCGTGGACGGATGTGCGCTCATTCTGGTCGCGGATGGGGCAGAAGTATGTGTAGCGTCCGTCGAATACTGCGCCGAAGTAGCCTTGGGTCACTAAGCCGTCGGTGTGGCCGGCATCGTAGGCGGCGAAGGCGTCGAGTGCGGCGCGGGGCTGCCACTGCGAGACGAGCGGCTGCATGGCTTCGGCGCGGACGGAGGGGCTTTCGACCCAAGCGGCGACCGTCAGCGTTTTGTCGAGGGGACGGTCGAGCGCGAAGGGGGCGTTGGATCTGAGACGGTATTCAGGAGTTTCGGGCATGGCGTTGTAAGAGTCCTAAGGGAAAACGTGGCGTTCTACTAAGTAGCGTTCGACGCCATCGCGGTCGAGGGTGTAGCCCAAACCCGGCCGGTCGGAGACTAGGAAGCTGCCCTCTTCGAGGACGAATTCTTCGTTGACTAAGGAGTGCTGCCAGGCGATGGGGCCGACCATGTCGTAGGGCTGGGTCAAATGGGGCATGCAGGCGGCCACGTGTAGGCCCATAGCAGCTCCCGGCCCATAAGCCACGGTCTGCGACCAGCCGCCCAGCCCCAGCGCGTGCGCCAGATGCGAGCGGTGCAAGGTTTCAAAGTGACTAACTCCGCCGACGATGACGTAGTCGAGGGCCTCGGCCTGAAAGCGGTGTAACATATCGGCCGCGTCGCCGACGTGGTCGCCAATGGGCAGGTGGATGGTGTGGCGCAAGCGGCGCCATTCGGAAAACGTGCCGCCGCGCGCGCCTTTGGCAATGGGGCTTTCGAGCGAGTCCATGCGATGGCCCTGTAGGCGGCGGGCCAGTTCTTGGGCCACCCAGACTTCTTCTAAGCGCCAGCGGATATCCGGGCGCACCACCATGTCGGGGACCTCGCGGTGGATGGCTTCGATCCGGTCGGTGACGTAGCGGATGCGCTCCTCGGGGGTTTGCTCGCGGCTGGTGATGCACTTCATCTTGTACGCGCGGAAGCCCTGCTCCCATCCCCATTGGGCGTCCTCAGCAGTGTGTTCGGGCGTTTTGTATCCGGTGCACTGGGTGACCGGAATGCGGTCGCGCAGCCGTCCACCCAGCAATTGCCAGATAGGCACGCCTAAGGCTTGGCCGCGCAGGTCGAGCACGGCTTGTTCAAAAGCACTCTGCATGGGGTCGTTGCCTTGGGCCAAGTTGACTTGGAGGACATCTTGGCTCAGCCAAGTCTCAAACTGCTGACGCATGGTGTCCAAGGCAGTAGAGCGCCCGATCAGCGTCAGACCGGTCAAGCCCTGATCGGTCTCGACTTCGGCGACGCCGTGCTCGGTGCGCTGGTGCAGGGGCTGGCCGTATACGTCGTCCGACCACCACCAGTGGCGCTCGGGCACGTTGACGATGTGGAGAATGATGCGGGTGATTTTCACGGGAGCCTCCTCTAGGCCCAGATGGGCCAGTCGCGTTCTTGGAGCCTGTGCCAGAGCCTATCGAAGTCCGCGCTGCCGTCGTCTTCGCGCTCGGTGAGGCGGACGCCGGGGGCGAAAGCTTCGTCAACGCCTTGTTTCATCAGGCGCTCGGCTTGGCGCAGGTTGCGGTAGTAGTGTTCGAGGCCGCCGGGTAGGGTTACGACGGAGAAGTGGCGCGGCCATTGCGGTGCGGGTACGGCGCGGTAGCGCTCGATTGCATTCTCGTCTAGTTCTACTCCTAAACCGGGGCCTGTGGGCACCTGCATAAAGCCGCGTTGGACTTGATGCGGCTCGACGATTAGGTCGTCTTCGTACGTGTGATGGGCGGTTACGCCCGGCAGGGTAGCCGTGTGCATGACCGCGCCGAGGTGGCAGGCGAAGGCCGCGGTGATGCCCGTGCCGACGTATTGCAAGAGGATCGGGGTATTGGCCGCGGCAAAGGCCCAAGAAGCGGCCAGCGCATTGCGTATGGTCTCGTGGCTGCAAAGCGCGCCGTCGAAATCGCCAGCGCGTAGCCCAAGCCAGGGGCCGGAAGGCTGGCGCGAGGGGCCGTCGAATATCGTGCTGACGCCGTGGAGGTAGAAGGGTATGCGGATCTCGCGGTGCAAGCGTCGCCAGCCTTCGATGTCATAGGCGAAGATCGGCTCTTCGATTCCTTTGACTATGGGAATTTGCTCTAACTGGCGCAGGATGGGTAGGGCTTTTTCCACGTTGACGAGCGCGCCGTTGAAGTCGAATTCAATGCGGAAGTCGGGCGGGGCGGCCTCCTGCATGGCTTGGGCTTGCTCGACCACGTCGTAGAAGGCGCGGGCCTTGCACTTGAGTCCGCGATAGCCGCGGGCAGCGGCTTCTTGTACCTCGGCGGCTGAGTCCTCGGGCGACATGCTGGGCATCCACCAACCCATGCTGACCCACTCCCGCACCTGTTGACCCATCAGCTTCCAAGCAGGCAGTCCGAGGTGTTTGCCCATCAGGTCGTAACAGGCCATGTCGAGGTTGAAGCGCCCGGTGCCCATGACGTGGTCGAACGGGTTGGTGCCGAGGTAGGCGTCGAGCAAGTCCTGCTCAAAGGGCGGGCCGGGGTTTTCGCCTAAGCCGACTAGGCCGGTATCGGTGTGGAATTTGTACACGGTTACCTCTTCGTTCATGCCGAAGTGGTGGAACGCTTTGCGGATGCGATCCTCGTAGGGGATGCGGAGGGGGATGACTTCGATAGTGGTGATTTTCACGACGTGGCTCCTGTGGGCATGGGACGCTTGGAACGCTATTGGCAAATAGACTTCAGTGATTCGGCCTCCAGTGAAAGTCGGGGGGAAGGTACGGTTACTTGACTTCGCAGGCAAAAAAGCGATGATAGAGCGGAGGAATTGAAAGCGGCCTAGCCGCGATAGCAAGAACGGAGAATTTTATGGGACTTACCTTTCTCTCCATCGACATCGCGAACCCCGCTCGCTCTGAGGAGTTTCACACCGAACGTTTTTTAGTCGATTCAGGTGCCGTTTATTCGGTTGTCCAACGTTCTGTTCTAGAGGGCTTGGGCATTCGGCCGCATTCACGGCGGACCTTTACCTTGGCCAATGGCGACCAGATCGAACGCCATTTGGGCGATGCGCTGTTTCGCTACAAGGAACACCAGGGGGCCGCGCCGGTTATCTTTGGCGAACCCGGCGACAGCAATCTTCTTGGGGCAGTCACCCTCGAAGCCTTGGGGTATGTGCTAGATCCCCTAAAACGAGAACTGCGAGCGTTGCCGATGCTGTTGGCGGGGATGAGGAATAGGTAGTGCGAAAAGCTGGTCTCGTGCTTTTGTGTTGGACCGCCGCCGCGTGGGGTACCGAGGCTCCGTTTAGCCGGGGCGTCAACCTGACCAATTGGCTGCAAGCGTCCAGTGCGCAGAACGTGCACTTTGCCAAGTTTGGCCGAACCGATTTCGAGCAGATCCAACAGCTCGGCTGCGACGTAGTGCGCTTGCCGATTAATCTGCACGCCATGACCAGCGGTCCACCGGATTACCGCATTGATCCCTTGCTCTACTCCTTTCTCGATCAGATCGCAGATTGGGCCGACGAGTTGGGGCTGCATCTGATTTTGGACAACCACACATTTGATCCGGCGGTGAATACTTCGCCGGACATCGGCGATGTGCTGGTGCCGGTGTGGACCCAGCTTGCCGCGCACTTTGCTGCGCATCCGGCCCATCTCTACTACGAGATCCTCAACGAGCCGCACGGCATTAGCGACGCGACTTGGAACGCGATTCAGCAGGAGGTGATCGCCGCGATCCGACAGGTGGATCAGCGGCACGCAATCGTCGTTGGCCCGGCCAACTGGAACAGCTTCCGCAACCTGAATCGGATGCCGGTCTTTGCCGACGACAATCTCGTGTACACGTTTCACTTCTACGAGCCGTTCGTCTTTACCCACCAAGGCGCTAGCTGGACTAATCCCTCCTTGGTGCTGCTGCGCGGCGTGCCCTTTCCCTACGAGCGGGCGCGCATGCCGGTGTTGCCCTCGTCCTTGCAGGGCTCCTGGGTCGGCACTGCGCTGGGCAATTACAGTCAAGAGGGCACCATCACTCAGGTGCGCATACTAATTGACGAGGCATCAGCCTTTCAGAAGGATCGCGGCGTGCCGCTGTTTTGCGGCGAGTTTGGGGTGTACAGTCCCAACAGCGACAACAGCGACCGCGTCTTGTGGTACGAGGTGGTGCGGCAGCACATGGAGGAGCGGGGTATAGCGTGGACCATTTGGGATTATCGCGGTGGTTTTGGGCTGTTTGAGCGCGGGTCAGACGAGTTGTTCGAGTTTGATTTGAACGTGCCGTTGCTGGAGGCGTTAGGGCTGAATGTGCCGCCGCAGCGAGATTTTGTCGCCGAGCCAGACCAACAGGGGTTTGTGCTCTACGAGGACTCCCTTGGCCCACACATGGCCGAGTCCAACCACCTCAGTGCGGGCACGGTCGATTACTATGACGAGGCGGACCCAGCGGTGGGCCGCTACTGCATGCGCTGGACCGGGGTGCCGCTCTACGGGTTTATTGGCTTCGACTTTAAGCCTTTCAAGGATCTGTCCGCGTTGGCCGCGACGGGCTATGCGGTCGAGTTCTGGGTGCGGGGGGATACGCCGGGATCGTCGTTTGACATCCGTTTGGTCGATACGGATACGGACGACCCGGACGACCACCCTTGGCGCATGCGCTATACGATAGATGAGCAGGTGGTGCCGTGGGATGGCACGTGGCATAAGGTGCGGGTGCCGCTTGGCGACTTCGCTGAGCACGGGGCCTGGGAGAATGAGTGGTTCAATCCGATCGGCGCGTTCGACTGGCAGGCGGTTGATCGCTTCGACATCGTGGCCGAGCACCACGCTTTAGACGGGATTCAGTTCTGGTTCGACGAACTGAGGATTGTGGGACCGGTGCTGACGGCCGTGCTCGACGAGGCGGCGTCGCAGCCGGTCGCGCTGGCGTTGGCTGCGAATTATCCCAACCCGTTCAACGCGACGACCGCGATCCGCTACGCACTGCCGGTCGCCGGGCCGGTGCATCTGGCGGTCTATGCGCTGAATGGCCAGCAGGTACGGACTCTCGTGCAGGGCGTGACGGCTCCGGGGTGGCACCTAGCGCGCTGGGATGGGCGCGACGACGCGGGGCGAGCGGTGGCTAGCGGCGTGTACCTGTATCGCTTGGCCGCTATGGGCGGGGTGCGGACCGGGAAGATGATGTTGGTGCGCTGAAGCTAGTGCTTCTGGTCCGCGTTTTGCTTTTGCCGAATAGCAAGGTGCTCTATTGAACGGGTGCCCGATGGTGAGTACATTGACCTATCAGAAGGAGATAGCAGGCATGGCAGAACGTTCTCCCCTCGACTACGGCGACCGTCTTGGCCGCCTCGAAGGCATTATTGAGCAGATCAACGATCGCTTAGGTAACTTAGAGCGTCGCATGAGCAGCCTAGAGAGCAAGCTAGAGGCCCACATAAGGAGTGTGAAGAGCGACTTAGAGAGCCGCATGAGCAGCTTGGAGAGCGACTTAGAGAGCCGTATGAGCAGCTTGGAGAGCAAGCTAGAGGCCCGTATGAACAGCCTGAAGAGCGACTTAGAGGCCCGTATAAACAGCTTGGAGAGCAGTCACCGCCGGGACTTCCGCTGGCTGATCGGCACTATGATCGGCATGTGGGCGACGATGATGGGCTTGCTCGGGACAGTGGCCGTTAAGGTCTTTTCGGGCTAGCCGAGATTGTTACCGTACAGAAGCAAGTGTTACCGTACTCTCACAAATCCAACCCTACGAATTTCTAGTACTGCAAAAGCAGGTCAAGGCACGTAGCAGCAAGAAAATCTCGCTGTCGGTGCTGTGCAGCCATGGCGGTCATTTTCGACGCGGGCGGATTCCTACTCAACACGTCATGCATCGTTGCGGTCTTCGAGCCAGTAGGCGTAGAGGCGGGCTTGGTGCAGGTAGAATTTCAGGCGCACTGGTTTTTCAAATACCAGATCGTGCGAGTGCTTCCACTCATATTTACCCCGTAGGCTGTCGCCGGTGAAGGGCGGCGGCTCCTCTCCGGGCACCCAAAAGCCGGGGAGGGGCCTGCCAGTCTCGGCGTCTTGGATCTCGGCGTAGATTTCGCCCCAGCGGGCGTCGGCGTTGAGGTAGAGGTCTTCGCCGCGCCAGTGAAAGGGCTGGGTGATGAGGGTGGCGATTTCGTCGCCGTCGATGGAGACGAAGCGGTCGGGCGGCAGCTTGGCCAAGCAGAGCGCGCCCGGGTCGGCGAAGTGGCGCTCGTCCACCCCGAGCCGGAACAGCTCCTTGCAGCGGTTGAAGCGCTGGTACATTTCCACGCTGCCCGGTATGCGGAGGGCGTTGTAGTAAGCCCAAATCTCTCCGTCTTCGCGCACCAGTGGCGCGCCGGCCATCAGGAGCTGGCTGGTGCCGTAGTTTTCCCCATCCCAAGGTTCGATACTGATAAAGGGCGTGCGGTCGGCCACGCGATCCCAAGTGTGTAAATCGCGCGAGACGGCCATTTCGATCTGGTTGATGCGGGTGAAGTTGGTGGCCGGCGGCGGAATGGCGCCGATGGGGTTGAAGACGGTGGGGAAGCCGATGTACAGCCCCTGATAGGGCATGACGGCCATGTTGTAGATCTCGGCGTGATAGTCTTCGTCATCGACGAGCGGCGGGGTGATGTACGCTGGGTCATCGACGATGGTGCGGACGCGCTGGCGGCAGTTTTCCCAGTCGGTTTCGTCGGCGTGGAAGATGAGCTCGGGCTCGGTGAAGTGGTCGAAGTCGCGGCTGGTCGCCAGCCAGACCGAGCGGCCCCATTCGGTGGGTTGCTTGACCATGGCGAGAAATTGCTCGGTATAGGGGTCGTACGCGAACTGGGACTCGTCTTGGCTGGGGATGGAGGAACTGGGGAGCGGGGTCCAAGCAAAGCCGTCGGGCGAAGTGGCACCGCTGCGGCCGTGGACGCCGAACAGGGCTTTGTAGCGGCGGTTCGGGTCTGGGTCGCGTTCGTCGCGGACGATGTGGTACAGGCCCGGGCCGTTGGGATCGCAGGCGATGTTGTTGTCTTTGTTGCCGTCCCACTCGTATAGCCCAAGGGAGGGTTTTTCCCAGTGCTCGCCGTCGCGGGAGGTGGCAAAGCGGGCCTGTGGGCCGTTGTACCACCATTCGTAGCGCCCCTCTTCTGGGTTCCACAAGGGTGCACTGCGGCTCTGGATGCCGCCGGTGATGAGGGGGCCGCACTTTTTGGGCGGATGTAGCGTGCGGGTGGTGCCTTGCTCAGAGACTAAGGCGCGGCTGTCGAGGAAGAGTTGGCGGTGCTTTTTGGGGTCGATGAGGTCGGTGGACATGGTTATCGCTCATAGCGCAAAGGGTGGGATGCGGAGAAACGCGCCTCCTTGCCGGGCGGACTCTTGGGCCAGCAGGCAGGCTTGGGCCGTGGCGAACACCGAGCGGGTGGGAATGAAGAGGTCGGTGCCGCGTTCAATGGCGTCGATCAGGTTGGCGACGAACTCGCCGCTTTGGTCTGCGGGCAGATCGGATGTGTACGGGTCGCGTTCGTTGGTGGCGATGAGTAGGTGGTTGTCGGCATAGGCGCGCAGGTGCGCCGAGCCGGCCGTGCCCATGATGATGAAGCGGGTGTCGCCAAACGAGGGCGCGGCTTGGGGCGTGAGCCAGTCGGCGGTAAGGGTAGCCAATGCGCCGTCGGATAGCTCAAAGGAAGCCTGCACATGGTCGTCTAGGCGCGGCTCTTCCGTGAACCGCTTGCAGGTGGTGAGGGCGTGGACGCCGACGCATTCGGCATTGGTGAGCCAGCGGATTTGATCGACGCCGTGGCAAGCGAGGTCGTGGAATGCGCCCGTGTACTGATTTGGGTCGAAATACCAGGCTGGGGCTGTGTCGCGACGGATCTTGTGTGGGTGGGTGGAGATGAGGCTGGCGATGGTCCCGAGCGCGCCGTCGAGGATGGCTTGGCGCAGGGCGATGAACGGCGGATAGCTGCGCGAGGTGAACCACATGGATACGTGGATTGCGCTGGCGGCGACAGCGCGGTGCATGCGTTCCCAGTCGTCGAGCGAGTGGCAGAGGGGTTTGTCGAGGAGCAGGTGAATGCCAGCGCGGGCGCAGGTTTCTACGAGTGCGGTTTTCTCGTGGTGGATCAAGCCTTCGAGGATTAGCTCGGGCTGGGCGCGGTCGATCATGTCCTCCAAGGTGGCGAAGCGGGGGATGGATGCGTAGCGCGCGCAGAGCGCGTCGTCGTCTTCAACCAAGCCGACGATTTGGCCATTTGCCGCCTGCAAGGCGGATTGGATCATGCCGCCGATGTGACCGTAGTGGACGCCCATGATGCCGATGCGCATGGTGAATTCTCCGGGTGAGGTGTGCGCGGGAAGATAAGACGCGGCGGGTTAATGCGCTACGTAGGAGGCACAAGGTGATCCGCAGATGGACGCAGAAGGACGCAGAATAGGAGGCACAAGGTGATCCGCAGATGAATCGTTCAAATCATGCCGGATTGCTATATTCAGGCGCAAGAAAGGACTCGAACCATGTCTGATTGGCTTACCACAAGACAGTTGCAGCACTTGCAGCGCGGCTACCGCAAGCGGGTCGAGACGCCGATCCCGACTCAAGTCGTATCCAGTGGCGAGTGCTTCCCGCCACCGCAGTCCCGCCGCCAAGCTCAGGCCGAGGCGCTGATGCGCGAAAAGACCGATTTCTACGCAGGTCGCCAGGGGATGCCCCACCAGCGTTATCTCCGCTCGCCCAGCGGGATGGCCGTGGCGTTTATGGCGATGAATCAAGTCTATGGCGATGTCTATCGCGTCGATCCGGCAGAGGCCGAAGATCCCGAGGCCGCCGCAGACCAGCGCGATCAGACCCGCGACCAGTTTATCTTCGACGTCCACACCCACCACGTGCGCGAGGACTACACTTGGGAAGGCCAGCTCTGGCTGCGCGATGCGGCGCGGGGCAACAACCAAGCCCGCACTCCTTGGAATCCAGAGCTGGTCGAACAGGAACTCGACCTGAAGTACTACAAGTTCGATTACTACGTCAAAGACATGTTTTTCGACAGCGACACCACGCTCGCGCTGTTGAGCACTTCGCCCTCGGTCGATCCTGAAAAAACGCTGTTGTCCGACCGGCAAATGGTCGCCACGCGAGACCAAGTCAACGAGATCGCTGGCACGCGGCGGATGTTCGCCCACGGGGTCATCTGGCCGAGCGCGCCGGAGTACCTCGAATTGATGGAACCAGCGGCGATGGAGCTGAAGGTGGACTCTTGGAAGGGCTACACCATCGGCGACGTGCTGGGTTATCACCCCACCTTTGATCGGCCTTGGCGTCTAGATGACGAAGAATTAACGTGGCCTACCTATGAAAAGGCCCGCCAGCTCGGTGTGCGCAACATCTGCATCCACAAGGGCGTTTTGCCGGTCGACTACGAGAGCATTCCCAACTGGCAATACGCCAGCGTCGAGGACGTAGGCGGCGCGGCAGCAGCGTGGCCCGACCTGAATTTTCACATCTATCACGCGGGCTTGAAGATGTGGCGGGACGCTGAATCGGTGAGCGAGGAGTTTGAGCGCACTGGGCGGTTGGCTTGGATCGACGAGTTGGCCGCTATTCCCGCTGAATACGGGGTGTCGAATGTGTACGCGGATATTGGTCTGTCGTTTGGGGCGTTGGCGATCACGCATCCGAGGCTAGCTGCGGCTATGGTGGCTAAGTTGATCAAGGGACTCGGCGTCGATCACGTGTTGTGGGGGACGGATTCGATTTGGTTTGGCTCGCCGCAATGGCAGATTGAGGCCTTTCGCCGGATTGAACTGCCACCCGACTTGCAGGACAAACTCGATCTAGCGCCGCTCGGCCCGGCCGACGGCCCGGTGAAAAACGCAATCTTCGGCATTAACGCCGCTGGGCAATACGGCCTCGCGCTGGACGAGCAGGGGCGACCTGTGACCGACTATGCTGGCGATGCGCTGTCGCAGCTCAAGGCTGCATACTTGGCGGCGGGCAATGAGCGCGATAATCTGTTTTGGGGGTGGATTCACAAGGAATAGTGTGCGATAACACACTGCGCGCTTTGCCCTTATTGGGGGTGGGCGCGTTTTTATACACAAACTTTTACTCCACTTGAAAAGGTTGCCAATGATGCGTTTGCTCATCGTCCTTTGTCTCCTCGTCAGCAGCGTCTATGCCCAAGCGCCTGGCGAGGTCTATCTGACTCCAAAAATCGACCTCCACCTCCAGCCGGTCGCCGTTGCAGGGTTGGAGAATCGGACCTTGAACGTCCCTCCCGGTTTTGTCGTCGAGCTGTTCGCCGAAGATGTCGGCAAGGGACGGCTGATGGCGTGGAGCCCGGATAGCGTGTTGCACGTGGCCGTTATGGGCACCCGAGGCAATAACGAATGGCGCGCCGACCCCAACCGCACTGGGCGCATTGTGGCTCTGCCCGACCGCGACCGCGATGGCCGCGCCGACGAGGTGCGAATGGTGGCCGACGATCTGCTGTGGCCCAATAGCGTGGCCTTTTATCAGGGGGCTATGTACGTGGCCGATACTGACGAGGTCGTGCGCTTCCACGACGGCGATGGCGACGGCTTTTACGAAGAGCGCGAGGTCTTTATCCCCGATTTGGCGACGTGGATCCCCGGTTTAGGCGGCGCTGAGCACGTCACGCACACCATCGTCTTTGACGAGGCCAACGAGCGGATATACGTGCATCAAGGATCCTCCTGCGATCTGTGCCGCGAGCGCGATCCCGAGCGCGCTACGGTGCTGGCTTTTAACCTCGACGGCACCGGGCGGCGGATTTTCGCCAGCGGTTTGCGCAACACAGTCGGCTTGGCGCTGCATCCGCTCACCGGCGAGTTGTGGGCGACCAACAACGGCCACGACCGCGACCGCTTTCCCAACGGGCGGGACTTGCCTCCTGAGACCATTGTCATCGTAAGGGAGGGAGGGTTCTACGGCTGGCCGCTGGCGCACGGCTATCAGGCGTGGGTTGACTTTGAGGTTGACGAGTACTTCCGCTTGATTGCGCCCTTTGCGCGCGAGGACACGCTCGACGTGGAGCGGATGGAGCGACCGGTTGCCACGGTCGCGGCCCACACAGCGCCGATGGCGATCCACTTTTACACCGGCGACCAATTTCCCTCTGAATATCACAATCAAGCCTTTGTCGCGCTGCGCGCTGGTGTGCGGGGCAACGACCCGGGCTATAAGGTGATGGCAGTGTTTAGTGACCCGGATGGGCAAAATTCTCAAGTAGGAGATTTCATCACCGGCTTCCGTCCCAATCCGGGTAACAACAGGGTATGGGGCAAGCCCGTGGGTTTGGAAAGCGATGCCCAAGGGGCACTCTACGTTTCCAGCGATCACACGACCCAGGCGGTCTTTCGGGTGCGGGTTGGGCCGCTGATGGGGCAGTGGGAAGTTGGGCCGCCGGATACGGTCTTGGCCGGCCAGCCACTCGATCTGTCCGCGGCGATTGCGCTGACGCGCTTTGATCGGGAAGCGGCCGAGCCGGTAGTGAGCGCCGATCTGAGTGCCTTGGGCGGCAGCACCGAAACGCCGCTCACTGCCTTGGGCGACGGGCGTTATCGGCTGGAGGCCGCCTTGGCGGGCGCGGAGAGCAATGGTCGCAAGCAGATCGCGGTGAGCGTGGCGCAAAATACGGCGGAAGGTCCGTTTGAAATCGCGCTCTCGCGCACGCTGGTGGTGCTGCCAGCCGAGGACTTGGCGATCGTCGATGACGAGTTAGCTGCGGGCTGGACCGCCAATGCCGGTTTGGGCTTAGACAGCTTTGACTTTGACGGAAGCGGCCCGGTTTTTATCGGCACCGCAGCCGGTGTGCTGACGGCTGACCCCCTGACGCGGCTGTTGCCTTGGCAGTTGGACATGGAGCCGCCGACACCTATCGAGACGGTGGGCTACCGGGCGCTGCGGCTGGCGATCCATCCGGGCGATGTGGTGCCAGCCGAAGACGATGTGGTCGAGGTGGTGTTGGAAAGAGGCGGTTTCCAACGGGTCGTTCTTTTGGGCGAAGGAGCAGGGGATTACGGGCTGGATTTAGGGCGCAAGGAGTGGCAGGAGATAGAAGTTCCCCTGAGCGCGTTTGGCAATCTCGACCGGCCGATAGGGACCGTGCGTTTTGCTGCCAACTTAGAGGGACGCTTTTATATCGACGATCTGCGGCTGGTGCGTACGGAGTTTACCGTACCGACCATCGTCCACGAGGCGCGCGAAGACGCGACGCCGCAGCATTTCGGTATAGAGCAGAATTTCCCCAATCCGTTCAACAGCCAGACCGCGATCCGCTATACCCTCGACCGCGCCCAAGAGATCGAGCTAAAAATCTATTCTCTCACAGGGCAGCACGTGGCGACGCTGATAAGTGGCCAGCGGTCGGCTGGTCGGCACGTGATACATTGGGATGGCCGCGACGGACAGGGACGACCGTTGGCTTCGGGGTTGTATTTGTATCAGCTACGGGCTGGAAGCGAAAGGCAGACGCGCAAGTTGCTACTGGTGCGCTAGGGGGTGGGCAACCCTATAGATCTTTTGAGGTAAAATTTATGAATCCAAGAGTACTAGGAGCCACGGCAATAGAAGGACACAAATTGAAGCTGCTTTTCGATAATGGAGAGCAGGGGTTCTACGACTGTTCTCCATTAGCGAATTTCGGTGTGTTTCAAGAACTGCAGGATAAA
The DNA here is from genome assembly GCA_965116675.1 of Candidatus Latescibacterota bacterium. GTDB lineage: Bacteria > Latescibacterota > UBA2968 > UBA8231 > UBA8231. The sequence goes on along the minus strand of OZ220721.1, from coordinate 1,375,558 downwards.
AGTTACTTTAAGTAAAGTAAAAGCCGTGGATGGAACTGTTGTTTGGACTCATGGACAAGATATATGTCCTGACACATTGTATTTGGATTCTATAAAAGAGGATACAGACGGATGGACGATATTCTAACCATCGCCCAAATCGAAGCGCAGTTTGCCTCAGAATGGGTTCTCGTCGAAGCTCCACAGACCAATGACGCCTTGGAAGTGCAAAGCGGCAAGGTCCTCTGGCACAGCAAGGATCGGGAAGAGGTCTATCGCCAAGTTATAGGATTGCGTCCTAAACGGTTCGCCATCTTGTACACAGGGAAGATGCCCGAAGACACGGCGATCATCCTATGAGCTTCCCCTTTGATCCACAGCAGGGGTTGATCATTGTGCCGGTAGAGTTGTGGGGACCGAGCGGCAGTGCTATTCTCCGTCTAGCACTCGACACCGGAGCGACGGGTACGATGGTGAACACAGGAATGCTGGTTGCCCTCGGTTACGATCCGGCATTGATACCTGATCGCGTTCAAATAACTACAGGTAGTGGAGTCGAATTTGTGCCCCGCGTCTTACTCGACAGAATCATGGCTTTGGGGCAGGAATCTACCGAGTTTCCAGTACTAAGTCACACCTTGCCACCGAGCGCCGGTATTGATGGTCTTCTCGGACTTGACTTCTTTCGTGGACGGAACTTGACCATTGATTTTCGTTCAGGACAAGTGGCGCTAGCTTAACTCGGTATCGGAGCAAACGCGCCCTATCTCGATAACTTCCGCACGTACACGTAGTAAGGAGCGATGGTCCGCTCTATGCGGTCGTAGAACGAAGCGTAGAGCCGGTCGGGTCCAGCGGCGAGGTCGATCTCAAAGCAGGCGCTCGTCGCGTCGGGATCGACTTCTTGCTGGAGATTTTGGTCGCCGATGGATAGCTGTGCCCAGCCGAGGGCGAGAGCGACCCCGCCCTCGTAGGCTGGAGCATTTCTCGGCTGGATGCCGGGGCGATACCAGCCGCTGTCATCTCCTTCAATCCCCGCAGTAAGCGCATAGCCAGTTTCCTCGGGCCAGCGCCGGAGCTCAATCTGATAGCGGCCCGCCTCTTTGACATCAACGGCCCAAAAGCCACTCGCGATCTGTCCGGCGCGAACTTGGCGCTGGTTCCAGACGGCGCTGCATGCCTCATTGCGGATGTCGTGGGTGGTGAGTTTGGCGGGTTCGTCCCCGCCCAAGGCAATCGGCTCGTCGCGGTCGAATTGCTCGGAGATGAGCTCCCACCAGTCATCGTACGCAGCGCGCAGGTCGGCGACGACGTCGGGATGCGCAGCGGCGATGTCCTGCCCTTGGCCGGGATCTGTGCCGAGGTCGTAAAGTTCGCGGCCGTCAATGAGACGCCACTTGCCTTTCATCACCGAGCTCTTGCGCCATTTGACCGGATAGGCCACGCGCTGGGTGTCGCAGACGTTGATGCGGTCGGTGCAAGCCGAGGTGTCTGCGCCTTGCAGCAGCGACACTAGGCTCTGGCCGTGAAAGGTGCGGTCGGCTGGGACTTCGACTCCGCACAAGTCGAGCAGGGTTGGCATGAAATCCACGTAGCTAGTCAGCGCGTCGATGTCGCGGCCGCCGGCTATTTGCCCGTTGGGGTAGCGGATGAGGAAGGGCACGCGATGGCCGCCTTCGTACTGGGAGCCTTTTTTGCCGCGCATTCCGGCGTTGTAACTACCCGGCCCTTCGTGGGGGAACTGGTCGGCGTCTAGCTCGACGCCGGTGGCCGTGCCGTTGTCAGTCATAAAGATGAGGATGGTATTGTCGGCGATACCCAATTCGTCGAGCGTGGCCTGCAACTGGCCGAAGTTTTCGTCGATGTTGGTGATCATGCCGTAGAAGCGGGCGCGTTCTTCATGCGGGGTGGCGTCGCGGTATTGTTCGACGTAGTGCGGCTCGACGTTGAGTGGTCCGTGCGGTGCGTTGGTGGCGATGTAACAGAAGAAGGGCCGGTCGGCGTTTTCTTTAATAAAGCGTTGCCCTTCGCGGAAGAATACGTCCGTGCAGTAGCCCTCGTACGGAGTGGGAACGCCGTTTTTGAAATAGGTGTCGTCAAAGTAGTCGTTGCCCCAGGGATCGCCCGTGTTGCCGATGCCGCCGCCGGCGTGGTAGATGGATTCGGCAAAGCCGCGCTCGTGCGGTCGGTAGGGCGGGCTGTCGCCGAGGTGCCACTTGCCGAAGTGGCCGGTGCGGTAGCCCGCGCCAGTGAGCGCGTCGGCGAGGGTCCACTCGTCGGCGCGTAACAGCGAGCGACCGCCAATGGTGTGCCAGACGCCAGCGCTGTTGCAGTAGTGGCCGGTGAGAAGGCCGGAGCGGGTGGGGGCGCAGGTGGAGCCGACGTGGTAGTCGGTGAAGCGCACGGCGTCTTGGTGGAAGCGGTCGAGGCAAGGCGTGCGGATCGCGCCGTTGCCGTGGCAGCCTAAGTCGCCGTAGCCTTGGTCGTCGGTGAGGACGAAGACGATGTTGGGGCGCGGGGACATGGCCTATTGTCCCTGCTCAGCGCGCCAGGCTTCGTATTCGGCGCGGGCTTCTTCGCTGAGTGGGTAGTACTTGCGCAGGTGGCCGCCCTCGGCCAGCTTCATGCGGCTGAAGTCCTCCCACTCGGCGTGGGCTTGGGCCTTTTCGGTTAGTTCGGGAGCGAGTTGGGCTGGGACGACGGTGGCACCGTCGTCGTCGGCGACGATGATGTCGCCGGGCATGACGAGGGTGTCGCCGCAGGCGATGGGCACGTTGACTGCGAAGGGAAAGATGTTGGTTTGGGTGTGGAAGTTGGGGGTTGTGCCGCGCAGCCAAAGCCCGATGTCGAGGTCTTTGAGCACCTGGGGGAAGTCGCGGATGCAGCCGTCGATAACCGCGCCAATGCCGCCGCTCCCCATGAAGAAGGTGAGCATCATCTCACCGAAGACGCCGCTGTGCATATCGCCGCGCGCATCGACGACGATGATGTCGCCGGGTTGGGTGTGGTACAGGGCGTGGCGGTGGAGCTGTTTTTCCGGGTCGGCGTATTCATCGACTGAGTATTGGTCTTCGCGCTTGGGCATGAACTGCAAGGTCAGGGCTGGGCCGACGACGTGTTTGCCCGGGATGCGGGCGACTGGGCCTTGGATGTGGGGGTCGCGGATGCCCAAGCGGGCTAGCTCTCCGGCCGCGGTCGCGCTGGAGATAGGGGCGAGGGCGTCGATGAGGTCTTTGGGGGGGCGTTGAATGTCGTTAGTTTCGACCATGATATCTCCTGTTGGGTCAATGGGGTTGATGGAGCACAAAGTTTATACTCTCTGGCGTTAGAGGCAAATCTTAAAACTAGGAGGAAGCACATGACAGTGGAAGATCGCGGCTCGGCCATTCGGATCGAGCGCCTGACGGCCATTCCGGTGGGGGCCAAGGGCTACGTGAAGGTAGAGACGAATATGGGGGTGGTTGGCTGGGGTGAGATCAACAATATGGAGACCAAGGTCGCCTGCGCCTTGGCCGAGTCGCTGGGTTCGCTCATCGTCGGCGAAAATCCGACGCGGATCGAGCATCACTGGCAGCGGATGTTCCGCGCCCATCGCAACCTGCGCGGCGGCGGGCTGATGGTGCACGTGATTTCGGCTATTGACATGGCGCTGTGGGACATTGCCGGCAAGCTCTATCAGGTGCCGGTGTATCGCCTGTTGGGCGGCCCCTGCCGCGACAAGGTGTGGATGTATCCCAGCCCCAAGGCGATCAAGGTCGGCCCTGGGGGCGCGCAATATCACGCGGGGACGCCGGCCGAGGTGGCGGAATTGGTGCAGCGGGTGGCTGACGCGCGCGCCAAAGTGGGGTCGGACGGGGCGGTGATGTTCGATGCGCACAGCATGTTGCCGCTGCCGCTGGTCAAGCAGTTTGCCGGTTATCTCAAGCCGGACGATTTGCTCTTTTTGGAAGAGGCGTGGGTGCCGGGCAACATCGAGGCCATGCACAAGCTGCGCGAGGCCGTGCCCGTGCCGTTGGCGACTGGTGAGCGCGACCGCACCATTTGGGAGGTGCGCGAGATTTTGGAGGCCCAAGTAGTAGATATTCTGCAACCCGACTGCGGCCACGGCGGCGGCATTAGCCAGATGAAGAAAGTTGCCGCGCTGTGCGAGGCGCATCACGTGCCGATTGCCCCGCATTGCACCATGTCGTTTTTGGGTTTGACGGCGAGCTTACACGTGGCGGCCTCGGTGGCTTTTTTCCTCATCCACGAGGGCTACGATCACCAATTGCCCGAAGGCGTGGCGCACAAGACGTGGACCTTGGATGCGGAGGGATATGCGTCGCTGCCCGAGGGGCCGGGGTTGGGTGTGGAGATTGACGAGGAAAAGGCCATTGCCGTGGGGCAGGAGAGCGGACGGCAGTTTAGGTGGCCGGATAATCGGCTGCGGGATGGGTCGGTGGCGGATTATTAAAAAAGGGGCCTTTATCTGCAAAGAAATCGATGCAGATAAAGGCCCACAATGTACAGCGGGAAGTGTAGGAGGCTATTCTTCTTCTACTACTTCCTCTTCTGCTACTTCCTCTTCTAAAAATTCCTCTGGCACCACTGTTATCTCAAGGAATTGAATACCTTGGAGCAACAGATCTACGTCTTGCTGCGTAGAAATAGGCCCAGGGGGCGGGGGAGGAGGACCGGGAGGGAGAGCTCCGGGAGGTGGAGACTCATCAAAGTCGCCTTCGGGTTCGCCGTCTTCGCCTTCACCTTCACCCTCTTCGCTTTCGCCTTCACCTTCATCCTCGCCCTCTTCACCTTCGCCTTCGGGAGCGCCTTCGCCTTCATCCCCTTCATCTCCGTCCCCTTCGCCTTCCGGATCGTCCTCGCCTTCACCCTCAGGCGGAAGCTCAGGCGGCGGTGGCGGTGGAGGGAATGGCGCGACAAACGCCAAGCGAGCTTTTAAGAGGACGTTCTCGTCGGGTTTATTCAGGCGGGCAAAAACATCGTCGAGCGATTCCTCAGCGGGAGGGCCATACTGTGGTGGAGCGAACAGTAGCTCATCGGGTCCTAATGTTGCGGCGGACCCCACTTCGAGTTGGTAAAAGCCAGGGAACAGCGTATCCGGTACGCTGAGGGCTAGCTCTACTTCTCGGTCTTCAGTCCGTCCCACGCGCAGCGCAGTGGTAATGTTCAGCGTACTGCCAAGGCTGACAACCGAATCAGCCGTAACCTGCCCCACGATGGCAAAACGAGTCTCGGGAATCACTGCGACCTGCACCTCGGCCTCGCGCACATATACGGCGTAATCGTTCCGCGTCATAAGTTCCACGAGTGCGAATGACACATCGTCATAGGCATCGAAAATTGAAGCCAAGAGCCGTCCGCCTGGTGAGGAATAGAGCCGGGAACGGGTGAGTGTTGAATCGGAACCGGCAAAGGCAATATCCGTCGTAACGCGGATACTGTGATTAGGATCGTTGTCAACCCGGTTGGCCAAGGGAGCAAGGAATGCATTACCGACGAGATCGAGCGAGGTATATGGGCTGATGCCGACGGCCATGCTGTGATTGAGTTCGAGTTCGCTTCCCGAGGGAAACGTATAGACGCTCTTAATGGGTACTAAGTCTGGTTCCTGATCGAGTACGCCGCGCACTGCGGGTAAACGATCTTCGGTCAGGGTGCCGCGTACCGTTGGGTTCAGCGTTGTAAACTTGAACGGGGCGGACAAATTGGAAATTTCGCCGAGCACCTTTGCTTCGATTATGGGAAGTTCTACTGGACCACTGCTATTCATTGGATGCCCAAATCCATAGACCCGGTTGCCATCGACGTACGATACGGTTCCCACCGCACCGAACGTAAGCTCACCGAGCAGCAAGCCAACGGTCAGTGGTCTGCCAGCCTCAAAGCTCTCCTGCCGCTCTTGGGTTAAACCAGCGGCGCTGGCTCCGCTCAGGAGGGAAGAACGCCCTTCAGGCAGCGTATGCACTCCATTGATCCCCGTGCTCAGCAAGGGGATATCCAAAGGGGTAATGCGGTTTCCTTCCCAGGTAGCCATGGGTTTGGCTGCTGGCATGAGTCCCCGAGTGCCGATGACCCATTCTATGGGAGTGGCAAAGAAGTAATAGGGTGGGCTGTCCTGGGCATTATATCCATAAGCGATGGCACCCCAAGTGCCCTGCTCCGTAAAAATGGGCGAACCGCTCATCCCCTGAGCAATGCCTCCGAGTTGGATCAAAACGGGATCCGAGGCTTCGACCATATAGATCGGCATGGGTGCCAAGAAATCATCGACCACTTGGACGAATGTCATTTCGAGATCGGCCAGTTCGCCGTTGACAAATTCAGTGCGCATGAATACGGGCGTGCCCGGAGGCATGGCTCGAACCTCGTCAGCCGAGACAATGGAGGAGAGATCCCAAGGCTTTAACTCCCCGGTGGGCCGCAGAACCGCTTCTGGAGCCAGCAGTGAACCGACAGCCGCTAGCATCGAATCAGCGGCGGCTAACATGGTACCAGCGGCGGCTAACATGGAAGCGGCGTCGGCAGCGATGGTCGAATCCGCGTCTGCGGCGACCATTGCATTGGCGGCGGCGATCATCGAATTAGCGGTAGTCATCATGTCATTAGCAGCGGCTAGCATGGAATCGGCATCAGCGGCGATAGTGGAATCTGCGTCTGCGGCGATCATGGTATTGGCAGCGGTGATCATCGAATCGGCGGTGGCCAGCATGGTATTGGCAGCGACCAGCATGGAATCGGCCGTGGCGATCATCGAATCGACGGCCGCAGCCGTTGGTGCAGAATCGTCGTCTCCACAACTCCACAGAGCAACGAGGAGGGCGAATAGAGCTAAGCGAATCGGCATGTTACATGCTCTCCTAAATAGGTTAGGGTGTACGCAGTGTGCGCAGTTCAATTTTATCCGATTCCATCGAGAGATGGTCGGTCGAATCCTATCCTGCTTGGAATAGCGGGTGTGGTGTACGCAGAGATTCGGTTTTGTGAAAGGTTTGGGTAGAAGACGCTGGTTAGTTGACGTCGCGGGTGAGTGGTAAGTTCCACCGCTTAGATTCGACGATGGCGAGGCAGTACTCGTCCGACTATGCGCTTAAGGTGTCCATCAGGGCTTGGGCGATTACCAAATGTCCGGCTTGGTTGGGATGGACTGGTTCTGGACAGAAGGTATCGGCGTCGCGGTACTGGAGCTGCCGTTGGAAGATGTCTTGCAGGCGCACTAGGCGGGCGTCAAAGCGCTCGGCTAGCTGCTCCACTACTTCGATGTAGCGCGGTAGCAATTCGAGTACTTGGCTGCGGAAAGTTTGGCCGTTGTGGTCGGTGGAAATGTAAAACGGGGTGAGCAAGACGAGGGGACAGCCCAGTTCGTCTTGGGTAATCGCTAGTATCTGCTCATAAACAGCGGCGAAGCGGGCCGGATCGACGCCGTCTTCGGCCCCACGCAAATGGCTGTGCAAGTCGTTGATGCCGATCTTGACGGACAGCCGGTCTGGCCGGTGGTAGAGCACATCGTCCCGCCAGCGGGCGGCTAAGTCGGTGACGCGGTTGCCGCCGATGCCTTTGTTGATGTAGCGGACTTGCCGCGCGGGGAAGCGGGCCGTGGCCAACTCGGTGAACAGGCGCACGTATCCGTTGCCCAGCGGGGCTTCGGCACCGCGGCGACCGCAGTCGGTGATGCTGTCGCCGATGAATAGCAGCGTTTGTCCGTCTTCAATCCAGTATTGGCTCATGGGTATTCCTTTTGGTTGAAGGAGGTGCTTCAGACGCAGTCGGCGTGTTCTTGTCCCCGCAACAGGAGGTAGTCGGGTTTGTCCTCGGGGCGGCCCGTCCAGCGCGAGCGGGCGCTCATGTAGTGGGTGGCCATGCCGCGGCGGCGCGTCGTCGTCTGGTTGGGGCCGGAGCGGTGTAGCAGCAAGCTGTGGTGGAAGGAGCAGTCGCCCGCTTGCAGGAGGATGGGCTGTTCGCGCTGGTGGTCGATGGCTGCATCGGGGACTTTCTTGTCTTGCCGCTCGCCGACCATCCACACCTCGCTGTGGTCAACCAGCCCCTCGCGGTGGCTACCCGGCACCACCCACAGGCAGCCGTTTTCAAGGGTTACATCGTCTAAGGCAACCCAAGCAGTGGCGAGGTCCATCGGCTCGATGTGAAAGTACGCAGAGTCTTGGTGATAGGTCTTTTCTATGCCGCCCGGCCCCTTGATAAAAACTTGGTCGCCGAAGAGCTTGATGTCTGGGCCGAGTAGGTCGGCGGCTGCGGTAAGGATGGGCTCTCGTGCGGCGTGGTCGAGGAAGAACGGATCGCATTCGGACGGGCCGTTGATTTTGCGCAAGTGATCGATGTGGCGTTGTTGGGGCGCGTTGGGATCGAACTCGATGTTCGCCTCTGGGAAGGGCAGTGCGCCCGAGGCGATCCCTTCGAGGTGGGTGCGGAGCGTGCCCACCTCTTCTGCGGAGAGGGCTTTGCGCAAGATGGTGTACCCGTCTTGCTGGTACTGGGCGATTTGTGCGGGGCTGAGCACAGACATGGTTTGCTCCGTATCTAGGCTATCTCCGCTAGCGCGTTCCCTACCGCGGCGACCAAGCCGTCGATGTGACCGGCGTCCATGGGCGTGGAAAGCGCGCACATGCCCAGTCCTGGGCCGAGGAAATACCCCTGTTCGATGAGCGAGAGAAAGAGCGGTTGAATGAGGGTTTTGTCGGTGGCGGCGAGGTCGCGGTAGTTGGCGATGGGGCCGCGGGCGAAGTGGATGCTGAAGACCGACCCCGTGCAGACCGCTTGGGCGGCGATTGCGCGGGCGGAAAAGAGCGCGTTGAGTTGGTCTTTTAAACGCGCTCCGAGTGCGTTCAAATGGTCGATGGTTTGCGGCGTCAGCTCGTTCAGGGTCGCTAGACCAGCAGCCATGGCCACGGGATGCGCGCTGAAGGTGCCGCTCTGGAAAAAGCCGGTGGCTTGCTGCGAGTTGTCGAACAGGTCCATCAGGTCGGCCCGGCCGCCAAAGGCCCCCACCGGAAAGCCGCCGCCGACGATCTTGCCAAAGCAACTCAGGTCCGGGTCGATGCCGTACACTTCTTGCAGTCCGCCGACGCTCGTGCGGAACCCAACGATCTCGTCGAAGATGAGCAAGACTCCGTGGCGGCGGGTGATGTCGCGCACGGCGCGGGCAAAATCCGGCTGGATGTCTAGGATACCGGCTTTGGGATCGAAGAGGACGCAGGCGAGTTCGCTGGCGTGCGCGGCGACGAGCCGTTCGACGGCTTCTGGGTCGCTGTAGGGGAGGATGACGGCTTCGGACGCAGCCGACGGGGACATGCCGCCGGCTGTTGGTACTGCGATGGGCGCGTCGGCGGAGCCAGCTTGGTCTAGGGGCGGGGCCACGCTGACTTCCACGGCGTCGTGGCTGCCGTGATAGCCGCCCTCGAACTTGGCGATTTTGCCGCGCTGCGTGTAGCCCCGCGCCAAGCGAATCGCGTGCAGCGTGGCCTCGGTACCGGAGTTGACAAAGCGAATCCGCTCCAGTGCATCCACCCGGTCGCACATTGCGCGGGCGATCTCGCTCTCAATGCCGGTGGGTGCGCCCAAGGCAATGCCCTTTTGCATTTGCTCGCGCACGGCCGCTTCCACAAGCTCGTGCCCGTGCCCGAGGACTTGGGCCGTGTGGTGGTTGGCGCAATCGACGTAGCGCCGTCCATCGACATCCCACAGGTAGCAGCCTTGGCCGCAGGCCATGGCGAGTGGATGAGGCGGGTAGTAATACGCGCCTTTGGCCGCACCGGCCGTGTAGGTGCGACCCTGTTCAAAAAGAGCGCGGGAATGCGGAGTGGCGCGGCGATAGCGCGCTTCGAGGTCGGCAAGTGATGTAGGCATAGCGGGATATTATACTACTAAACGAGGCTGGCGAACAAATCTGCTCCTTCCGCGCACGCGGAGTTGACGCTGGATACCTCTCCGATAGATGAGGAATTTATAGGCTCCTTCCGCGCACGCGGAGTTGACGCAGCCTATGTTCACACCCATTCTTCTAGGAACTACTCGCCCCTACAACCCTTCACCGCTAATTACTACCATGTCCCAAACCGAATACGCCGTCCAAGTCGCGACCTCAACTGAAGTTTCGCTGATTGACTGCGACGTCCACAACTACCCGAACTGCATCGACGATCTCATGCCCTATTTGTCGGCGCGCTGGCAGGCGTACGTGCGGCAATCCGGGTTTAGCGGCCCGCCTGGGCCGACCTATCCCAAGGGGTTTGCGCAAGCGGCGCGGCGCGATGCTTGGCCGCCGTCGGGTCTGCGGCCGGGCGGCGATCCCGATTTTGCGCGTACCCAGTTGCTCGACGCCTGGGACATTGACATAGCCGTGCTCAATCCGCTCTACGGCATGACGTCCCTGCACAACCTCGACTTTGCCAACGCGCTGATGCGCGCGGTCAACGAGTGGACCGCGCACACTTGGCTCGACCACGACCCGCGCTGGCGCGGATCGATTGTGGTCAATGCCAACGACCCGGTGGCCGCCGCCGCGGAGATCAAGCGGGCGGCGGCGGATCCGCGCTTTGTGCAGGCGCTGCTGTTGGTGCGGTCGAGCGCGCCGTATGGCAAGCGACAGTTCCGGCCGATTTTTGCCGCGGCCTGCGAGGTCGGCCTGCCGGTGGGAATCCACTTTGGCGGCAGCGGCCAGCCCATCACGGCCTGTGGCTGGCCTTCCTATTACATCGAAGATCACACGGCCATGTCGCAAGCCTTTGAGGCGCAGGTCATCAGCCTTGTTTGCGAAGGGGTGTTCTGCGAGTTCCCGGAGCTACGCGTCGCGCTGGTTGAGGGGGGATTCGCGTGGTTGCCTGGGCTGATGTGGCGGCTGGACAAAAACTACCGGGGCTTGCGCAGCGAGGTGCCGTGGCTGAAGAAGCGACCCAGCGAATACATCCGCGAGCACTGCCGCGCCACGACCCAACCCATGGAAGAACCAGACGACCCCCAGCACTTGCTGCAGATCATCGACATGATTGGCGGCGAGGATTTCTTGATGTTCGCCACGGATTACCCGCATTGGGACTTTGACTCGCCGGCCCGCGCCCTGCCGCCGGCGATTGACGGCGCGATGCGCCGGGGGATCATGGTCGATAATGCCGAGGCATTTTATGGCTTTGCGGCGCGTTGACGTAGGGCCGGTCGATGCCTTTGCCGACGGCGAGGTCCGCCGGGTTGAGGTCGAGGGGCGGGGTTTGGCCATCGTGCGGCAGGGGAGTGCTTGGTACGCGCTGCGCGATGTTTGTCCGCACCAAGGGGCGCGCCTGTCGGACGGCCGGGTTGGGGGCACGGCGCTGGCGCGGCAGCCAGGGGACGAGATCGTCTTGGGACGTGCGGGCGAGATCCTGAGCTGCCCGTGGCACGGCTGGGAATACGACGTGCGCACGGGCCGCTCGCTCTGCGAGCCCGAGAAGGTGCGGGTGCGGACTTATCCGGTGCGCGTGGAGGATGGGCGGGTAGTCGTGGAGATGGATTAGAGAAATAAGAAGGGCGTCCACGAGGGACGCCCCTACGGATCCAACCGGCGTTGGTGATTATCTCGGCACTGGGATAGGCACCGGCACGTTGCCCTGCTTTTGCGATTCTAAAAACCCAATAATCAGCTCTACTACAGTGTGCCCCGCTCGCCCAGGCGAAACCGATTCGACGCCTTGGTCCATGGCTGCGATCAGCTCATGGATGCCAGCGGGAATGCCCTCGACTGGCCAAGTCGGCGGCGCGAGGGGTTCTGGTTCTTCGCCGCGATACAGGGTGCCGCCCTCGCTGACCATAACTAGTCGTCCGGTGGTGCCGACCACTTCGAGTTGCTGCTTGGGATTTGGCGTGGTCTTCGAGCCGCCGATGTAGAAGCCCCGCACTCCCCCAGAAAAGTGGATGTACCCGTTGGCCCCCGGCTCGGTGGCTGGCACGTGGCCGCCGTCGCCGCGGTACTCAGCGTAGTCCTCGTACCCTTCCTCCAGTTCGGCCACTACCCACTGGGGCTGCTCGCCTGCGTAGTAGCAGATAGCGTCGAGCGTGTGGGTGCCGTTGCGGAAGAGCATGGCGCGGGGGCCGGAGAGCGTGCCGATGACGTATTGCACCGGGCCGATGACGCCTTGATCGACGATCTCTTCTTTAGCGTGTCGCCACAAGGGTATGAAGCGCCGAGTGTGATCGACCGACAGGGTGGTGTTATTGGCGTCGCAAGCGGCGATCATGCGGTCGGCGTCCGCTAGGCTGGTGGCCAGTGGCTTTTCGCAGAAGATGCCCTTGGCTCCGGCGTTGGCCGCATCTACTACTAAGTCGGCATGGCGGTGATCCGAGGTGGCGACGGTGACGATGTCCAGCGATTCGCGGGCGAGCATCTCGCGGTGATCGCGGTACAAGGTGAGGTTCGCGTCCGGCCAGCGTTGCTTGAACTCGCGGAGGGTTTCTTCGTCGAGGTCGCAAGCCGCCACGAGGCTGGCGCGGTCTGAACTGACAATCCCGGTGGCGTGGGCCACGCCAATGCCGCGGCAGCCAATGACTCCAGCTTTATACATGTCGTACTCCTTTGGTTAGGGGTTCCACTGTTGGGCGCGCTCCATAAAAACCGCTGGATTGGCGCGCCACTCTCCATAGCCAATGCGCTGGCCATCGGTTAGATAATTGATCTTGTCGTCGATGCAGGCCGCTAGGTCGGCATCTTCCACGGCAAACGCGAATCCCCCTAACTCGGTGGCCGCGTCGAGGGCCGCGACGACGAACTCGCCGTCGGAAGCGACGCTGGCGTCGCGGTTGCCGATTTCGCCGCGGGCGATGGCGTCGATGGTGCCGGCCCGGAGGGCGTTGAGCAGGTCTAACTCGCTGGCTTCTTGCCCTTCTTGCCCGTTGAGGTAGATCACTTGCGGCATGTCGGCTGTGGGCGGCACCAGCCGCGTTCGGCCAGCGAGATGGTCCGATGCGCTGGCCGCGGTGATGGTGTGCGCGGGCGTGCCGTCGGCGACGACCTCACCCTCGGGCGTTTCAATGCGCGTACCAGTGGCGAGGACGCCGTTGGCATCGACGAAGCCGGTCAGTTCCAACAGGCGAAACTCGCCCGTGGTACCACGCAGCGCACCCACCCGATCTTCGCTCGTCAGGTCGCTGTGGCTGGCAAAGCGCTCGGCATCGGCAACCCTAACTAGCAGCGATTGGCGGAAGGCGATGTGCCCGGAGGTAAAGGTTACGACTTGGTCGCCGTCCGCATTGCGGGTGCGGGAGTCGAGGATGGTGATACCGCCGCCGACCAAGTCGTAGCTCGGCCCGGCCGCTTGCAGCCATATATCGGACCAGTCGGCTATGCCGCGGCGTGCAAAGGACAACCCCGGGCCGTCCATAGCCTCTAAGGCGGTCAGCAAATCCGCTTCGTACCCGAGATGTTCGTCGAACCCGGCCGTGCCCGGAGTCGGGTCTGCACTGTAACTGACTGGCGCGAAGAAGGCGTAGAACCCGACTTGGATTACCTGCCTGTCGCCGCAAGCTGCCGAAGGCGAGTCGATGGGTGAGGACGAGCAGGCCGCTAAGAAGAGGATTGAGGCCGCGAAGGATGAGTAGAGGAAGGATGGGGACATGTTCAATTAGTATAAGGCACGGTGCCTCGTGCATCTACTTGGTACCCCCAGCGCTCGAGATAGGCTGGGCCGGGGAGGAAGGGGTCGTCGGCTGCGGCGAGGCGGCGCGTGAGGGCCGCGTCTAATTCGTCGAGCAAGTCCTGCTGGCCGGGCTGGCCCACGAGGTTGTCCTGTTGGAAGGGATCGGCCTCGTTGTCGTAGAGCAGCCACGGCCCCTCTAGGGCGCGGACGTACGTGTGGCGGCGGGTGCGCAGGCCCCGGTAGGACCGCCCGCCGACGCCGGTCCACCACTGGCCAAAGGGATGGGGACACTGCAAGAGTGCGGTACCGTCCGAGGGATCTGAGCCGCCTTGTAGGTACGCGGAAAAGTCGATGCCTTCTACGGTGGAAGGAATCGGTAGGTTGCACAGGCCCAGCAGAGTCGGCATGATGTCGGGCAGGTCGATCAGCGCGTCGAACTTGGCGGTACCCATCCCCGGATAGCGCAGCAGGAACGGCACGCGGATGGATTCTTCGTAGGGCTTTTGTTTTTTGTCCATGCCTTGCGAGCCGAGCATGTCGCCGTGGTCCGAGAAGAACAGAAAGATCGTCTCTTGCTCCAGCCCTTCCTCCTGCAAGGTCTGGAGCAACATGCCGACGCAGTCGTCCAAGGCCGTGCAATGGGCGTAGTACCCGGCGAGCCACTGCCGCGCGGGCTCGGCCCAGTCGGGTGGGACGTTGGGCCGCAAGGCGATAGCGGCTGGATCGTATAGGACTTGGTACGCTTCTGGGGCCGTGTGATAGGAGGCGTGCGGCGGCCCCCACGACAGGACTAGTAAGAAGGGTTTGTCTCCGCGATCGCGGAGGTACGCTTGGGCGTCGCGGGTCTGGGCCACGGCGTCGTAGCCTTCCCACACGAGCTGTTCGTCCGAGTCGCCGGCATAGTACGCGGAATGATTGTAGTCGTGGGTGCATTCGAGCACCTTCCAGTACTCGAAGCCCTGTCGCCGCTCGGGCGGGATATAGCTGGAGCGGCCGCGGCCATTGACGTGCCACTTGCCGATATAGGCCGTGTCGTAGCCGCCGGCGCTGAAAGTCTGTGCGATGCTGGTGGCGTCTTGGCTCAGTTCTACGTCGTTGACGAAGACGCCGTGCGTGAGGGGGTATTGGCCGGTCAGGAGCGAGGCTCGCGCTGGTGAGCACACTGAGCAGCCAGACACCGCGTGGGTGCAGTTGACGCTGCGGCGCGCTAGGGCGTCCAAATTGGGGGTTTGCACGTTGGGGTCGCCGGCGTACCCGAAGGCTTGGGCGCGCCATTGGTCGGCGAAGACGAGGACGACATTCGGCGGTTTGTTGGGCACTGTGCGTCTCCTAGTTGAGATGAGCAGCCTCCAATATCTTCGCGTCGGGGGGCGGCTGTCAATATTGACCGGGTTCAACGTACGCGGTACAATCGAATTCTACCGAATTGAACTCACACCCACAGGAGGAAAATCGTGAGAGGTCGCAGAATTGTCGCAGCAGTAGTAGTTGCAGGAATCGTCGGCGTTAGCTCAATCGCCGGTGCCCACGAGGAGCACGACAATGGTCACGGACCCACGGCGTTCACCGCTATGACGCCGATCCTGAATGTCGCAAGCGTCGAGGCGAGCATTGAGCACTACACCTCGGTGCTCGGTTTCAACAAGGACTGGGATTGGCCCGCCGAAGAGGACGACAAGACCTTTGCCTCCATATCCAATGGCGAGGTACACGTCTTTCTCGCCGAGAATTCGCAGGGTGCCCGGCCGGTGTGGATCTACTACAACGTCGGCGATGTTGACAAGCTGCACCAGGAGTACGTGACGGCGGGGGCGGTCGTAAGTCAAGAGCCTGTCGACCGACCTTGGGGGGCGCGGGAAATGCTAGTTGAGGACTTGGATGGGCATGTTTTGCGGATTGGGGGGCCGCCTAGTGAGGAAGGGAATGGTGAGGGAGGGGAAGGAGACCATTGAAAAAGAAATTTTGGCCTTGGAATGTTCGCTCCAATAGAGTTGGGTGATTGTATCGCTTCCGAGAAAAGATTATCTTAAGTTAAACTTGAAAGGGGCATGACTATGCCAGAGGTGATCAGCGCCAAACAGCTCCGCGAGCGCCTACAGGATGTCGTTAAAAAAGTGCGACACGGGGAGCGATTTACCGTTCTATACCGCAGTCGTCCGGCTTTCGACATCGTCCCGGTTGGCAGTCCACCGATCGAAAGCGCGCCACTGGAATCGGATTCGCTGTACCAGGCCCCAGCCGTTGGCGCATCCGAATCGGGAGACGCTGCCGCACGGCATGACGAAGTGCTGTACCGGTGAGGCAAATGTTCGTGGATACGGCCGCATGGGTTGCAGCCGCGGATAGCCGTGATACGGCAGGTTCGGCTGTACGAGAAGCCCGGGATCAATGGCTGTCGTCAGGAGGTATGCTGACGACGACCGACTATGTGATCGACGAGACTCTGACCACCGTCCGGTTCCGCCTTGGTCTTAATGCGGCTGAAGCTTGGTGGCAGCAAATCGACGGCTCGGCTCGACTGCGGATCGAGTCTATTGACGAACCGCGAAGAGAACGGGCGCGGGCGCTGTTCTTCGGCTATCGGGATAAGGAATTCTCCTTTACCGACTGCTGCAGCTTTGCTCTCATGCGAGAACTGCGAATCCGCCGAGCATTGACGTTGGACCACCATTTCCGACAGATGGGCTTTGAAGTTATCCCGTAAGCGTAGCAAGTTTTGACGAGCCGTGTGAAGTCTGTCGCCAATTTCCGGGAAGGACATCCCGGCCTCATTGAAGTAGGTGATAGGTCTGGCTATATTGGAGGCCGTTGATACAATTTCCAGAATTTCACCGTCTCCGCCTCATTACAGCCATGAACGACCCCGAAATACTGCAATATCTATTCGACGTGCAGGGCTATTTGGTGCTCGAAAACGTCCTCGACGCCGAGGAAGTGGTCGCCCTCAACCTCTTGCTCGACGCGCACCTGCCGCCGACAAAGGGCAATCGCTTTGGTTCCGCCCCCGACGGCTCGGGCTTTTTGGACTGGGGCCAGCCCTTCATCGACCTGCTCGACCACCCCCAGATTATGCCTATACTGCGCTTCCGCTTGGGCGATTGCTTCCGCCTCGACCGGATCTACGGCTTGTGTCTGAGCCACGGCATGGCCCGAGGGATCTTGCACTGCGACTACGGCCCAACGGCACCTACCTCTGGAGCGCAGCCGGGCCAGTACTATCCCCTGCGCGATAACCAGATCCTCAACGGCTTTGTCGTGGCGACTTGGAACTTGACCGACGCTGGGCCGGACTACGGCGGCTTTTGCTGCATTCCCGGTAGTCACAAGAGCAATTTCAAACTGCCGCAACCGATTGCCGACGCGCCCGAACAGGCCCCCTGTGTGATTATCCCCTCGGCCCCGGCTGGCTCTGTCACTTTGTTTACTGAGGCCCTGACTCACGGGACGGCCGCTTGGCACGGGCACCACCAGCGGCGCGCCTTGCTCTACAAATACTGCGTCTCGCAAATGGCCTGGACCAACGGGCGCGTGCAACCGCCGGCAGACCTGACCCGGCGGCAGCAGATCCTCTTTGGCGAGCCAGCCGATCCGCACCGCTTCTTCCCTTCGCTCTTTGAGGATGTTGACGAGGGGACGAATTCGTGATGTCAATGCCTCCCAATCCTTTGCTCGAAGACCAATTGGACGATCCGCTGTGGGAGCGCTTTCTGCACAGCTCGATCAGCGATTTGGCTCGGGCGAGTCGGCCGGACTTCCTAGGGGACGAACCGACGCCTTTACAATGGACGGCAGAAGACTGGGATCGCTTGGAGGCCGAGCGCCGCGATATTTTTGACTGGGACAAGCTAGAAGCCCAATTCGACCGCGACGTTTATTTGCGCGATGGGTACGCTGTGCTGAGGGGCATCGTGCCTCCGTCCGTCATTGAGACTTGGACTGAAGCACTGCAGCACGGCCAACAGCGCAACGACGCCCTTTTACAGGCGGACTGGTGCCAAATAGACTGGCTCACCTTGGGCCGCCGTCCGCCCGAGTGCCAACTGAGCGCCGAGGCTATTGCCGGTGCCTTGGGTGGTAGCCAGAAAGCGCCGCAAAGAACCGACGAGGCTGGCGTACTGACCCTGCGGCGGCACAGCGTTTTTACCGAGTACTTCCCCGCTGGTCACGTCCCGTTCCTCATGGACGTGCTAACCCATCCGCAGATGTTGCACCTACAGAAGCTGTGCTTGGGCACGGAGGCCGTGTATTTCGATCACAACCAGCTCCTCACTCGACCGCCGGGGTACGCTGGCGGCGGCTGGCACAGCCACAAGATCGGTGCTGGCTACGACTGCGGTCCCATCCGCGATGTGGCCGAGTACCAGGCCCAGCCCAATACCAACCTCACCCTGTGCTATCCCGAGGGTTTTAGCGCCGCCGATGGTGGCCTCAAGCTCATTCGCGGCAGCCACCTGTTCCGCGACCCGGACAACTGCCGAGCGGCCACCGACGAGGAGATCGAAGCCGGTTGGCTCAAGGGGCGCGTCCATCCCATCACGGGGAAGCCGCTGGCCATTGAACATCTCGAACTACCTCCCGGCTCGGTCGTCTGCTGCCTGTCGCACGGAGCACACGGTGTGGCTCCGAAGGGAGCGGACAAAGAGACCCGTTGGTGTACCCTGTATGCGTATAAAAAAGCCGACGATCGCACCGGCTTGGTGCAGCCGCCTCACGCCGTGCCGCCGCTGTGGGCGCTCAAAGCGCAGCGGGGCGAGCTGCCGCCTGTTTTAACCGAACTGATGCGTCCGAGCTTTGACCGCGCCTTGACCGGAGGCCGCACCGAGCCTTATCAAAATTGAAGTACTGATCACACATCTTTCGACGAGGTTTTCGATGACTCCTGAAGAAGCGGTAGAAAAACGCCAACAGTTATTGCGCGATGGATTCTGCGTGGTCGATAACATTCTCAGCGACGAATTCTTACGGGAATTGCGCGACGAGACCGAGCGCATGATGGAGGACTGGGTGCCGCCGCCCGACTTCAAATACCAGGGCCAGCACGTCACCGCGCGCGGGGAGGACAACCCGACCATCCAGAAGCTGCTCGACTGGCCTCCCACGCGCCGCGCCCTCGAACAAATGGGCTTGGGCGACTTTGCCAGCACAGGCGGCATTATCCTTTTGACCAAAGACCCCGACGAGCCGGCCCTGTACTGGCACCAGGACTGGATGCAGTGGAACGACCCTTTGAGCTGTTCGCCGTGGCCGCAGATCATCTTTGTGTCCTACTACTTGAGCGATACCTCGCCGGAAAACGGCTGTCTCAAAGTTATTCCCGGCACGCACCACAAGCGCATCCCCCTGCACGACGAAATGGTGCCAGCCCACGAGCAAGGGGCGCGTTTCATAGAAGAAGACCACCCGACCATGTTCAGCGACCACCCCGACCAAGTCGATGTCTGCGTCAAGGCCGGCGATTTGGTACTGGCTGATGCCCGCGTGCTGCACTCGGCGTATCGCAACCAGACCGACGAACGCCGCACGTTGGTGTTGGCTTGGCATCGGCGTCCGGAGACAGTACCCACCTATTGGACCGATGAAGTGCCAGCGATCATTGCCGAGCGCGATCCAGAAAAGGAATATCCCGGCTCGCGCATCCCGGGCGAACTACTGCAATAGGAATCTTGCAATTGCCGTTTTGACGGTCTGCACGTCAATGACCCATAGATCACTCACCTTTTATGGAGACGGGATATAGGTTATGACAAGCTTTCAATACGTTGGGAGTCTGAGGATCGCAACCGCTCTCTGTTTTTTGTCACTACCAGATCAATTGGTAGGTGCAGAAGGAGACTATAATGTGGTGGATCGGTCGGAGGTGTTGGCGGCGATGCGGCAGCATTATGGTGGTTATGAACTAACATCGACGACCAATGGCGCGTGGCTGGCAGAGGTGTTGCTTTCTCTTGCGCGGCAAACTGGGGAGCGCGACCCGGACGGCTCGCCGCTGTTTATCGGGCACGAGGAGTGGTTTCGGTCGTTTTTGGCGGTGACCGGGCAGACGGAGGACACAGTGCCGGAGTACGCTCTGTTGAACTATCAATATGAACAGAATATGGAAGTGGATTATCGGCTAGATCGGGTCATCCGCGAGGTGGTGGAAGGGCCGATGCCGGAACTAGCCGTGAATGTGCGGATTAGCTGGGAGGACGGGCCGGGCAGACCAGACCGGTATTCGTACATAGATACACTTTCGACGCCGACTGTTAGGGTAACCAATCGGCAGGTGATTACCTATCGCTTGTTGGATTTTGGGGATTGGATTGTTTACGATGAGATTGAGGGGATTACAGCGCGCCCAGAGTCCGGTGTATTGGCTCTTCTTTTCCGGCTCATCGGCGAGGGACACATGACACATTCTCGCATAGCCATTGCCAAGGATGGCATTCACGTGTCGCGGACGAGGGCAGAAAAGGCGTTTATGAAAGTGATGACCACGGTGACGATATATCCCAATGGGATCATAGAAAAGGGTGTGCCGGATGGTCGATCGGATCTGCTGGAACTGGAGAGACTGCTTGAGCAGCCAATGGAAATAGATTATGTGGAATTCCCGAGCGATAGGTAATGTCGGCGGGAGATTGAGGATTGCAACTGTCCTCTGTTTTTTGTTGCTACCCGGTTCGCTGGCAGGTGTAGAGGGAGCGTATAATGTGGTGGATCGGTCGGAGGTGCTGGAGGCGATGCGGCAGCATGGTGATTACGATCCGACCGCGACGACCAATGGTGCGCGATTTCAGGCGGAAGCGGTGTTGTATCTTGCGCGGCAAGCTAGGGATCGCGATCCGGACGGACTGCCGCTGTTTATCGGATATGAGGACTGGTTTCGGGCTTTTTTGGCGGTGACTGGGGGGACGGAGCATACAGCACCTCAGTTTGCGCTGCTGAGCTATCAACACCGACAGAATATGGAAGTGGACTATCGGCTAGATCGAGTCATTCGAGAGGTAAAGGAGGGACCAATGCCGGAACTGGCCGTGAATGTGCGGATTAGCTGGGAGGACGGGCCGGGTAAGCCAGACCGGTATTCGTACTTGGATACGCTATCGACGCCGCGCTTTAAGGTGACTAATTGGCAGGTAATGACCTATCGCTTGTTGGATTTTGGGGATTGGGCTGTGTACGATGAGATTGAGGGGGTTACAGGGCGTCCAATGTCCGGCGTGTTAGCTCTTCTTTTTCGGGTTATTGGCGAGGGACGTATTGCACATTCTCGCATGGCTATTTCAGAAGACGGCATTCAGGTGTCGCGGACGACGGCAGAGAAGGCATTTATGGGAGTGACGACTACGGTGACGGTGCATCCTGATGGGATTATGGAGAAGGATGTGCCGGATGGCCGAGCGGATCTGCTGGAATTGGAGAGGCTGATCAAGCAGCCGCTAGAAATTGATTATGTGAAGTTCTCGGATGATAGATAGTATTCAGTCAAGAAGAAACCATAAAGGTGAGTGAATCTGTCGAACGCTTTTACGACGATCTAGCTGCTGATTACCATCACGTTTACGCAGATTGGGAATCGGGAATCGAACGGCAGGCATCCGCGCTAGATCAGTTGATTCAATGTGAGTCTTCAGCAAGTGCATCGATTGTCCTAGACTGTTCATGCGGAATCGGCACTCAGGCAATTGGTCTAGCGCAGCGAGGATACAAAGTCTTCGCGTCTGATCTCAGCCCAAAGGCGGTCGCACGGGCGCAATCAGAAGCAGCCAAGCGGGGGCTAAATGTGCGATTTGCGGTTGCCGATGTTCGCGAGTTGGAATGTGTATTTGACCAGAAGTTTGACGTAGTGATTAGTTGCGATAATTCTCTGCCGCATCTTTTGACTGACGAGGATTTAACACTTGCTCTGCGAAACATCCGGCGCGTCCTGACGGACAAAGGATTGTTTGTTGCCAGTATTCGCGATTACGATCGGTTACTCGCGGAAAAACCATCGTATGTAGTTATGAATCCCGGCGGTACACATGAGGAAGAAGTAATAGTGTTTCAGATCTGGGACTGGTCCAAAGAATCAGATACCTATCTATTGCGGCTTTTTGTAATGAGTCGGGCATCGAGTGAATGGCGCGTGAAGGAGATTAGGACTCGATACAGGGCAATAAGACGCAACGAGCTTACTGCGGCTTTGGAGTCAGTTGGATTTACAGGGATCGCTTGGCACGAGCCTGAGCAGGCTGGCTATTTTCAACCGATTGTGACGGCGCGGGCCTAAACGAGTAGCAAATTCTTAAACTTCGATAAAGAGTTGGGAGGCAAACTATGGTTGACAGATCAATTTTGCAAGAGCAAGTCGCCTATTACCGGGCGCGAGCTGCCGAGTATGACGAGTGGCATTCGCGTCAAGGGCGATACGACCGGGGCGACGAGCACAAATTCCAGTGGCATGCAGAATTGGATGCTGTGCGATCGGCACTTGAACAAGAGAGGCCGTTCGGCAAGTGTCTTGAGCTTGCTTGCGGCACGGGATTGTGGACGACATGTCTAGTGCAGGGTACTGATGATCTGACGGCCATAGATGCTTCTCCCGAGACGATTGAGATCAATCGCACCAAGATCGGTAATGCTCCGGTGCAGTACGTGGTAGCGGATCTTTTCGAGTGGTGGCCGACCGAGAAGTATGATTTTGTCTTTTTTGGGTTCTGGCTGTCGCACGTTCCGGCACAGCAATTCAATCGGTTATGGGAGATGGTTCGCGCTGCCCTAAAACCGGGGGGTAGAGCTTTCTTTGTTGACGGTCTGGCAACGCAAGAGTCAACCGCACGGGATCACGCTGCAATCGACGACTCTGGCGTAATGGAACGGAAGCTGAACGATGGCCAGACGTTTAACATCGTAAAAGTATTCCACGACCCGGCTCAGTTGGAACGGCAATTGCACGATCTTGGCTGGAGCGGCTCAGTGGGAACAACCGGAGAGTTCTTTTACTACGGTTGCGTGGTGCCGGTAGAAATTGGCTAACGAGCAGATGCATATAACTAGCGAAACGATTTCCTATAGCGATACGCGGGATATTTCGCTGGAAGCCATACGGGAACTGTATGTAGCGAATGGTTGGTCCGCGGCTAAGAAGCCGACGGAGCTTCGCAACGGCTTGCTAAACTCACATTCGCTATGGACTGCTTGGGATGGAGATCGTTTGATCGGACTAGGCAATGCGATCTCTGATGGTCATTTAGTTGTGTACTATCCCCACTTGCTCGTCCATCCGGACTGTCAACGACGGGGAATTGGCTCGGCTTTGGTGAGAAGACTTATGTCGATGTACGAAGGCTTTCATCAGCATATACTGGTTGCGGACGGCGAGGCGATCCACTTCTACAGTAAGCTTGGTTTTGAACGGGCTGGTAAGACTCAATCTATGTGGATTTACTCGGGCGACGATCACTAATTTTCGGCTCTACTATCGCGCACTATATCAGATTGCCTTCGACGTGGACGGGCCGGAAGAGCGTGCGGCGCTTGGGCGGCATGGCTTCGAGCGCCTCGGGATGGGGCTGCCACTTGTGCCATTTGCTATCGACATAATTGTAGCGGCTGAAGATGGCGCAGCGCTCGTGGGTGGTGCTGCCCCACGGAGAAGCGGTGTGAGTGGTGCTCTCTGCGAAAATGAGTAGGGAGCCGGCTGGACACGTGTATCGAGTCCAAAGGTCCGAATCGAGGCTTTGGGCTCCAGTGGGCAAAGGAAAGGCGGCCTTGTGGCTGCCATTGATGAATAGGGTGCCACCGCCGCTGGCATCGACCTCGTTCAATTCCCACACCACGCAGGTCAAGCTGCTGCGCGCCTTGCCGGGCACGCAGCGGTAGTTGTGCCCGTCGCCGGGCAAGCGCCACAGGCCATTGCCGTTGTGGGGCCCAAAGCCCCCTTCTCCGGTCTGGCGCATGGCTAGGCTGGTCGATTCCATGCGAAAACCGTAGCAGTCTTGGCTCGACAGATCGGGATTGGCGAGGAATTCGTTCATAAAGCCGACGATAAAGGGATGGTCGGTCAGCTCTTCCAAGGGGCCGCCAATAGGGCTGCGCTGCGGCTCCGGCAGCGATTCGGGCTGCTGGTGCAAGCGGTAGCAAAAGGCTCGCATCTCCTCCACTTCGTCCTCGCTGAGCAGTCCGGGTATCAACAGCCAACCCTGGGTATCGAACAAGTACCTCTGTTCCGGCGTCGGATCAATTACCGGCTTGCCGGCGGCATTGGTCCGGGGTAGGTCAACTGCGTCTATATCGACGTAGCCGACGCGGCTCTGTTGAAAGAGGAGGGGCTTGGCGGTGCTGGGATCAGATGCGGACATGGCTATTCCTTTCTCGCTTGAATGCGGCTTCGTCTTCGGCGATGGTTTCCTCTTCCGTCCGGGTTTAGACGTGGTCAATGACCTCTTGGACGCGCTGCTGATTCCACCCCTTGGGGTATTTATTCTTGTCCATCTTATCGCCTCTCCAGACGGTTTTATCAGCTAGCGGCTATCACTTCGCGCAAATGGGCTACGGCTAAGCGCATGCATTCCTCATGGCTGCAACTGTTGAATTCGCCTAGTTCGAAGACCAAGCCGATCGTGCCGTTGAAATCCACTCCGCGCAGAATTTCTAACACGCGCCTGTAGTCGATAAACTCCTCAACGCCGCTGTCGATCTTGTAGATCTTGGCCCGCACGTACGTGGCAAAAGGCGCGGTCGGCTCCAGATAGTCTTTGTACAAATCGACGTTCGGATCGAACTCGCCGCGCGGATGCGAGCCAATGGCCCCCAGCCACTGCCCGGTATCCAACAGAAAGCTGAAATTGTCGCGCTCGGTCTCGCGCAGGATGCGCAACACTTGGTTCGCGGTCATGGCAAAACTGCCGTTGTCGTGGTTTTGCAAGGCGATCATGACCCCGCGTTGGGCCGCGTAGTCGGCAATCGCCTGGAAATCCTCGATCATCGGACGCCACAGGGCCTCTTGTTCCTCGACAGTGTTCGGCCACTTGTAGCGCGCGAAAACGCGCAGCACCTGCGCTCCTAGCAACGCTGCGGCATCGACATCGGCGCGGCCTTGCTCCATCCGCTTGGCCCGATCCTCGGGTAGCCCGACAAAGCTGCCGGCTCCGGCATAGCCAATGTTTAAGCCGCTCTTGAGACAGAGACGCTTGACGTGGTTGATGTACTGGATGCTGCGGTCCATGCCCGACAAATGGAAATCGACGCCGTCTAGCTGCAAAAGGCGGGCCTGTTCGATAACCTGCTCAATGGTGGCAGTGGGAGTCTCGCGGGCCATTGTGCTCAATTTGATCACAGCTTATTCCTCCTCGGGACGCCAGTCCGATTTATCCTGTGGATAGTAGCCAATGGCGCGCCGTCCGTGGTCGAGGTCGTAGCGCGGCCAAGTGCTGTCCGACACTCCGTATACGATTTCGTAGCGCACCCCGGGGTGTACCACGGCCTGCTCAAAGACCCGCACGGCATCGCCGTGGCTGAGGTGGTGCGGGTGCTCGGGCTGATCGCGCTTGATGTTGAAATTGCCTATGCGTACTGCGACGAACTCTAGGTCGTGCCTCTCGGAGTAGGAATAGCCCATGTGCTCGCCGAATAGCTTGCTGACCGTATAGTGGCCCACTGGCTGGGGGCGCATATCAATGTGGCGCATAACGTCCTCGGGCAGGGAACCGTGTACCCCGGCGCGACTGGCGTATGCCACCCGGCGCACTCCTTGGATACGGGCTGCTTCCAACATATTGTACGTGCCGATAAAGTTGTTGGGCAGGGCCTTTTCCCACTCGCCATCGACGCCCGTCAAGTGGATGATGGCCTCCATGCCCTCGGCGGCTGCCAACAAAGCATCGTAATCGGCCACATCGCCCACCCAGCTATCTTCTAGGTCGGGCATTTCCACGCGGTCAAAACCGCGCAATTGGTGGCGCGGTCCCATCCCCTTGACGAGAGTGGAGCCGACCGCTCCGGCGGCACCGGTAATGAGTATTTTCATGGCTTCCCCTTCTGTTGTTGCGCTATTTGACGAGTATCCGGGCCTTTCATACACTCAAATCCACGCCCTTAAAACAAAATAATTCCTCCGAATAAAAAAAGAAGAATCTGAGTCCTCTTATGCAATCCATCATTCCCAAATGCATCCGCCCGGCCTACCCCGATGCGATTCCCGCCTCGGCTGTGCGCTCGAAGCTGGTGGAATTGCTCGGCCTAGAAGAGATTCCCGCGGCGATCGACTACACCACAGAGAGCCGGCAAGAAGAGGACGGCCTCTGCACTATGCGGGTGAGGTACGAGAATTCGCTGGGCGAGACTGTGCCCGGAATTCTCATGGTGCCACGGGAAGAATCGGCACACAAACGGCCCGGCATTGTCTGTGTACCCGGTACCGGGGGGACGGCTGACGAGATCGCCCATCCACGCTTTTTTATGGAACGGAAGCTGATGGGCTGGGCGCGCGAATTGGCTCGCCGAGGCTTTACAACGCTGGCCATTTCTCCCAAAGGATGCGAATCACGGCGCAGTAGCCTCGAAGAATGGGCGACTGAAAATAAGCTGCTGGTGCCGTATGGTCGCACGCAGATGGGCGTACTAGTCGAGGAAACCCTCAAAGGGGCGCGTCTTTTGGCCGCTACCCCAGGGATAGATCCCAACCGGATTGGATTGACCGGGATGTCGCTAGGCGGCAATGCGACTTGGTATGCGATGGCGTGCGCTCCGTGGATTTGGGCCGGGGTGCCTGTCTGCGGCGGGGTGGGCAGCATGGCGCGGGTAATCCACCACACTGCCGCCGACCGCCACAGTGCCTATTACTTCATTCCCCATCTACTGCGCCATTTCGACCACGCCGCAATCGTTGCGGCCTGTATGCCGCCGCGTCCCTTTATGATGATCGCCCCGACCGAGGACGAAGACATGCCCCGCGAGGGCGTTGACGAGTTGACCCCGGTCGTCTCCGAGGCGTACGCAGAGGCGGGCTGTCCAGAGCGCTTCCAAGTTCGCCAGCCAGAGGGGAACCACGCCTTCCTCGTCGAATACTTTGAATGGATGGCCGACTGGTTCCGCTTGGCTAGCTGATCCTGATTACTCTGCGTTGGCTTCGATCAATACCTGAATTTTTACCTCGTCCCCGAGTACGGCACTGAAGCGTTCCCAGCTATTGACCCCGTAATCGGAGCAGAGGATGGAAAAATTCGTTTCTAAGCCGATCTGTGCCTTGCCACCCCTCGGATTGATGCCGGTGCCGAGGATCTCGACGGGCAGGGTGACCTCTTTGGTGGTGCCGTGCATGGTCAGCTTGCCCTTCACGTTGAGCGTGTTTTCGCCCGCGCTGGTAACCTCGGTAGATTCGAAGGTGATGGTGGGATACTCTTCGGCCCCGAAAAAGTCGGCATTTTTCAGGTGGCCATCGCGGCGCTCGTTGCCGGTGTCGATGCTCTTGACCTGAATGGTGCCGGAGAAGCTGGAGGCTGCGGGCTTGGCAGCGTCGTAGCTGATGGTGCCGCTGAAGTCACCGAAGCGGCCCTTGGTGCGACCGACGAGGTGGCGAATGCTAAAATCGACCGAAGAGTGCGAAGCATCGACTACGTAGGTTTCCGCCAAAGTTGCTTCGGCGGTGAGAGCGAAGGTTAGAGCGGCGACCCACGCGAAACGGAGTGCATTGGGACGAGTCATGGAAATCTCCTTGGCTATTGATGTGAGAGTAAATCAGGCATTTTTACCTAAAGATGCCTTTTGCTATACTACAAATCTGGCGCTGTAAGATGAGAACCTATAGCAGCCGGGGCAAGTTCCCCGGCAGGAGATGGCGATGATTAATTTTTCCCGTTCGTCCTTTACATGGAAGGCCCATCCCTGGAAGCCCGACCCTTATTACAAGTGGCCCGGCGGTTTCGTCGGTGAGCACGGTCAGGTCTATCACGTGCGTTTTACCTTAGAGGCCCGTTGCGTTTTGCGTGACAGCGGCGGAGCCGAGTTGGCTGAACTCTTTTTGGGCGCGCCCTGCCGCAGCGAATACACCATTGCCAGCGAAAACCTGTTCCAGATTCCCAGCGGCGAGTGGCGGATGCCCTTTAGCCGCTCCTCAATTCCGGCGATTGCCCAGCGGCCGAGTACGGAGCCCGAGGCGGTTAGTGCGCGTTCGCTGGCGGATGCGTATCAGGACTATACCATAGACATTCGCTCTTATCCGGCATCCGAGGCGTTGGAGGAAGCCGATGCCATTGTGGCCTCGACCTTTGCGGGTGACGCGCAAAACGCCCGCTCGGTGTACCAGGACGCGGCGAATGGCATTGAGGTCGAGCTCGAATATCCGATCAATGTTATGAATCTCAACGCTGACGATGGTCAGTACCAGATATGTACCGGCCCGGTACTGCTGCCGGATCTGGCTACTTGGGATGGAAGCGATGTACATCGGGTGTTCGTCGCCCATGCGGCCTTCTCGCGCCGCGACCGGGTAGAGTTTATTTTGCGGCGTCCGGTGCAAGCGGCGCCCGAGGAGCGGGCGTGGCTCGATAAGCCCCGGGGCCGAGATCGGCTGGAGTTGCTCGATCCCAATAATCCGCCCCCCGGCTATCCGCCCGAACGAGCTCAGCCGCTGGTGTACAACGAGACTTGGGATCTGGCTGCGCACAACGCAGTGTTGCGGGCCGATTGATTTCGATCACAAAGGAGATTGCTCATGTATCGCGCCGCAGTTATCGGCCTAGGCTGGATGGGTCTGCTCTACGATCTGGCTAGCCGGATCGGGGATCGCTTTGAAATCGATGATATCGACCGGCCTACGCCACCGTTGGACATCCATCGCAAATTTCACCACTACGACCATCCCGGCGACGAGGGCAATCCCACCTCGTATGCCGAGGCACTGTGGGATCGGCCCGAGGTGGAGACGGTCATCGCCGCTGACCGCGACCCCAAGCGGCTCAAAGCCTATGGCGAGCGCTATGGGATCGAGGCGCTCTACGAGGACGCCGAGGCCATGCTGCGAAAGGAGCGGCCAGATATCGTCGCGGTGTGTACCAATACCAAATACCGCGCGCATTTTACCTGTCTGGCCGTTGAGTGCGGGGCCAAGGGCATCGTCACTGAAAAGCCGATGGTGCATACGCTAGAGGAAGTGGACCGGATGGTGGGTGTCTGCGCTGCGGCCGAGGTGCCCCTGTGTTGCGGGGCAATTACCACGACGCATCCTTCGTTTGCGCGGGCCAAAGCGCTGCTTGCAGAAGGGGTGATCGGTGAGTTGGTGTCGATCGAGGCCCCAGGTGCTGGGGCGCAGCATCAGAACTGGTCGTATTTCCTCGACGCGCCTCCGGCTTGGGTGGTCGGCACGGGGGATCAGCCGAGGCGGGAGTCGGGCAGCGACGAGTTTGCCGGTCAGGGAATGTTGGTGGCTGTGGATGGGACGGTGGTGCATTTCCGCAAGGGAGCACCGGGGGTGCGGTTGTGCGGCGAGCGCGGGGAAATGGCCTTCGACTACGGCAAGGGATGGCGGTTGTGGCAGCAGGTGGAAGGGCCGGCAGGGTCGGCAGTGGCGGAGCTGGATTGGCCGCAGCCGCAGTTCAATGTGCCGTATGGGGCGGTGTATTGCTTGGATGATGTGATGCGGTGTTTGGCCGGGGAGATGGATGAGCCGAAGAATTCGGGGCGGCGCGTGGGCGTGGCGTTAGAGGTAGAGGTAGCGTTGAAGGTTTCCTCGGCGCAGGGGGGGGAGCGGGTGGAGTTGCCGTTGCAGGATCGGTCGTTGGGGTTGCATTACGACTGGTTTCGCTAGCAGATACGGGCATTAGCCTAGGCGTTTGATCTGAAAGTCCTGAAAGCGGATCCAGTGCTCGGCGTTTTCGGGGCCGTTGTAGCACTGGATGCTGACTTGATCGTCGCCGGGCGGGGGCAACTCGCCCCGATCTGCGATGTGGAATTGGTCCTCGCCCTCGGGCCGGTACTGGGCTTCCCAAGAGTCGGCGGTGACGACGAGGCGCAGGCGCACGCTCTGGGTGGGCATGGGCTTGCGGCCGGGAATAATGTAGAGATCGCCGTCGATTAATTCCTTGACTTGCTTGAAGACCGGCTCGCCGTTTTGGTACCAAGTGATGCCGGCCTGCTCGTACTGCTGGATGGGGTGAGTGTGGTTGAACACTGTCACTTCTATGGCCCAGGTTGCTTCGTTGCGATCTGGGGCTGGACGCAGAAGCGCGTTTTGCACGGTAGGGGCCACGCCCGGTTCGACGCGAATCTCCAGTCCGTCTTGCAAGCGCCAAAAGCCGGGGTGTTCGCGCAGCCAAGTCCACTCGGGATCGAGGGATCCGTCAAATGCATCGGAAAAAACGAGTTCTTCGCGTGCGGTAGTCATGTTTACTCCTTTAGATCTCGCTCGTGTAATCTAGAAAATTGGGGATGTGACGGCCTTATGACGGCCTTATTATCTATGGGGTTTGATGCACGCTGTCAATAAGGTGTTCGATGATCCTTGCCTTGGCTTCATTGGCGAGATACAGTATGGGGCGCAGACTTTACCACGAGGTGTTCCGTGAGCGACGAAGGGAAATCCCGCTGTGATCGGACCGGCGGTCATTGAGATGTTTCTTGGAATAACGAAGAGTCGAGCGAGGTGTTTATGGACGCACTGATGGCGAATGCGGCGCGAGTCGAGATTACCCCTGATCGGGATATATCCCTCGCGGGCGAAGTAGGTTGGTTCCGACCCGGCAAGTACGTGGATTCCCCGTTGTATGCGCGCGTGTTGATGCTAGCCAGCGGCGACACCAAGCTGTGTTTCATCAGCTTGGATGTTACGATCATTACCGAAGCGGTGTCGGCGCGTATCCGGGAGGCGATAGCGCGAGATCAGGGCATTCCACCCGAGGCGGTGATGATGCATGCCACGCAGGTACACGCGGCTCCTGCGCTTGGCGTCTTCATGTTCGACCGCGACTTTCCGCCGGTGCCAGACGAACTCGAGTGGCTGGCAGGGGGCGTGCGCGCCTATGAGGACTATGCTGTCGACAGGATTCTCGCCGCCGTGCGAGAGGCTGCCGCAGACCTTCAGCCTGCGCGGCTGCGAGCCAGTAGTGGGATTGAGGGGCGCATTCAGTTCAACCGCAGGGCCATTACAGACGATGGCACGGCGCGTATGCCCGGCCCTTCTTGGCCGCAGCCGCTGGGGCCTACCTACATCCGCTATCTCGAAGGCCCGACCGATCCCGAAGTAGGTGTTCTCTGCGTGCAGAGTCTCTCCGCCCGCCCGATCGCGCTGATTCTGCACCACACGGGGCACCCGGTAAACGTGTTTCCACAGGCCGTGATCTCAGCGGACTGGCCCGGTGCTTGGGCAGAGGAAGTGGAGCGGCTGTTCCCGCGCTGTGTGGCGCTGGTGGCAAACGGATGCTGTGGCAATATCAATCCCTGGAATCCCTTCGACCCCGACTACCGGCCCGATCATCGCCGCATGGGCCGCATGCTGGCCGAGGTTACCCGGCGCGTGCTGGAACACAGCGACCTAGATGAGTCGAGTGAACTCGATGCGGTGGGGACGCGGCTGCCCATACCCATTCGCGCGGTTGAAACCGAAACCTTGAGAAAAGCGCAGCAGGTGCTGGAGGAGAATCCGCAACCGGTGTGGAACGAAAGCAGGGCCTATCGGGGCTACGAAGGCGGCTCGCCCGTCCCGCCGGGGACGAAAGTAGTGGACAGCGAGTGGATCCAGTCGGCTTCCATAGTCAGCGTTGATCTCCAGCGCCGCCGCGAGCGGGATCTGAGCTATGAGATTCAGGTAATGCGCCTAGGCAGCACCGCTCTGGTAGGGCTCGCCGGGGAACCCTTCGTCGAGGGGCAACTGCAGATCAAGATGGCATCTCCCGCCGCGACGACCTTAGTGGCCCACTGCTGCAACATGTACTGCGGTTATTTGCCGATACCAGACGCCTTTCAGCGCGGGGGGCACGAGGTGGAGACCCGCTATTGGACCAAGCTCGTACCGGAAGCGCTTGGGATGGTGGTCGAGGAGACCGGCCGACTGTTGGACCGGGCCTTTACAAGGAGCCTAAAGACGTCTCAACAATAGGCATCGTATTCGTTTCCCACCAAGGAGTAGCCCAATGTTGGATATAGGCGACAGGAAGCAGCTTTTTATCGACGAGCGGTTTTTTGCCGAGTGCGAGGGAATCGCGCTGCAAATGGGGACGCCGGTGCAGCACTTAGAGCCGGTGCTGCTGCCGGATCGGGCGTGGGAGGAGTGGGGGATTGGGGCGTATAACACAGTGTGGCGGGAGGCGGATGGCCAGTGGCGGATGTGGTACGACGCGACCATGCAAACGGGATTGCCGATGGAGGGGGCGCGGCGGCTGGGCTACGCAGAATCCGCGGATGGATTGCACTGGGAAAAGCCAGTGCTGGGCTTAGTAGAATTTCGCGGCAGCCGGGACAACAATATCGTCGCGCCGTTGGTCGAGCAGCAGAGCATGCAGGGGGCGACTGTGTTGCGCGACGAGCGGGCGGCAGCCGAGGAACGCTACAAGTTGTGGACCAAGTTCCAGCCGACGGATGAAGAGAGGACACAGGGCGTCGAGCCGGGGTTGTGGGCGATGCACTCGGCCGATGGGCTGCACTGGCAGTACTATCCAGACCAGCCGAATCCGCCGCGGACGATGTGCGACACGCAGAATATGTTTTTCTGGGACGACCGGATTGAACTGTACGTGGGCTATACGCGGGTTAGGGAGACCCAGCACTTGTCCGAAGCAGCCGAGGGCAAGGGCTCGTATCGCTGCGTTGGGCGGATTACTTCGCCCGATTTTAGGCATTGGTCCGCTCAGGAGATCGTCTTTGAAGCGGATGAGGAGGATTTGCAGATCCCGGTGCCGTTCCAGCGCGACGACCCCCGGCCCAATATCGATTTTTACACCAGTTGTGCCACTAAGTACGACGCGGCACAGGACGCCTATTTCATGCTGCCGGCGGCGTACTATCACTGGGGTGAGGACGACTTCCCGGCGACCATGGACGTGCAGTTGCTCAGCAGCCGCGATGGGATTAGCTGGCAGCGGCAAGGGGAGCGCCGGGCCTTTTTGCGCCAGGGTTGGGACGGTGGCCTGTTGAGCGGGATGCTGTTTGCCAATCCGTGGTTTATCCCGGTGGGCGACGAGTTGTGGCTCTATTACAGCGGGACGGCGCGGCGGCACGGCAGCAGAGAGGACCAGCAACAGGCGCGAGCGAGTGGAATTTTTCGCGCCTCGTTGCGACTAGATGGGTTTGTGGCGGCGGAGGCTGGCTATGGCGGTGGGTCTTTCACGACGCCGCTGTTGCAGTTTGCCGGCGAGCGGTTGGCGCTGAACTTCGATGGCGGGGCCGGAGGGTGGCTGCGGGTGGAAGTACTCGATGAAAGTGGGCAAGCGATGCAAGCGTCCGACGCGGTGATGGGCAATGGGGTGTGCAAGGAGGTGAGTTGGCAGGAGCCCATTGGGAAGCTAGCGGGCACGCCGGTGCGGCTGCGCTTTGAGATGCGGGACGCGCGGCTCTACGCATTGCAGTTTTTGCGTTGAGCGGATTGGCGATGCTCGGCGTTCCATCGCAATAGAGGGGATTCATGGCGGAGAAGGACTACCGCGTTCTGAGCGACCTCGCGCAAATCGCGCCGTATTCCACGCTTGCCGTCGATACGGAGGGCGATTCGCTGAACAAGATGCGCGCACGTCTCTCCGGGATTTCGTTTTGCGGCGAGCCGCGCCGTGCGTTCTGGCTGCCCGCAGAGGCGATTGACGCGCCGAAGTTGCAGCAGATGCTGCGGCAAAAGCGGCTCGCGTTTCATCACGCGAAGTTCGATTTGACTATTCTCGAACGCCACGATATTGACCTTGAAGACGCGGAGATTTTCGACACGCTCCTCGCGGCTCATCTACTCGACGAAAACCGCCCGAAGTCGCTTAAACGGCTCGCGCGGGACCTCCTCGACGAGGAAGCCGTTGATTTCAACGACCTCAATCAACTGACGCTGTTCGGCAAAAATCCCGATCTCGCCGAGTACGCCTGCGCTGACGCGGACTATACGTTCCGACTGTACGAATTGTTCAAAGCGGAAATTGACGAGCTGCCGACGCTCGCCCATCTATACTACGAATACGAACTGCCGACGATGCGCATCCTGCGGAAGATGGAACAGACGGGCATTTGCCTCGATATCGATCATCTCAAGCGCATCGGGGACGAATACCGACTGCGCATCCGCGAACTGGAAGAGGGAATATGGGAGCATGCCGGCAGGAGGTTTCACGTCAATTCGACCGTCGAACTCGGCAAAGTGTTGTTCGGCGACCTAGCGCTGCCGTCAGACCGCCAAACGCGCAGTGGTCGGCAGTCCGTCAATCAGTGGGCGCTCGAATCCCTGCGCCACCGCCATCCCGTCGTCCCGCTCATTCTCGAACACCGCGAACTAACGACTTTGCTGGCGAACTACGTCGATAAACTTCCGCAGCTCGTATTGCCGGAAACGGGTCGCATCCACTGCAACTTCAATCAGACGGGGACGATTACCGGACGCCTTTCCTCCAACGACCCGAACTTGCAAGCAATCCCCCGAGGCGCGACTATCCGCTCTGCTTTTGTCGCCGAGGAGGACCACGTCCTCATCGACGTGGATTTTTCGCAGGTCGAACTGCGCTGCGCCGCTCATTACGCGCAGGACCCCAAGATGATGGAGGCGTTCGAACAAGACGTCGATCTCCATAAAAAGACGATTGCTGACATCTTCGACAAACCAATTGAAGAGGTGACTGCCGAGGAACGGGACCAAGCAAAGGCGCTCAACTTTGGCCTGATCTACGGAATGGGTGCGAAGGCGTTGTCGTCTGCGACTGGGCTTTCGCTCACAGAAGCAAAAGCGTTCATTGAAGCCTACTTCACGACCTATAAAAACGTGCGGCAGATCCGCGAGGATGTGCTCGCTTATACGCGTCGGCATGGACATATCGTCAACATGTTCGGCAGGCGGCGGCGATTCCCCGAGGGCAACGTCCGAACCGCTTTCAACTCGATGATTCAGGGCACTGCCGCGGACATCTGCCGCAACAAGATGATCGCCTTAGACAATATGCTCCCGTCAGAGACGAGAATGCTCGTGCAGGTTCACGACGAGCTGCTCCTCGAAGCGCCTCGGGACAAGGCTGGCGAATACGTCGATTTTATCACATCGATCATGGAGTCTCCCGTGGAAGACGCAAAAGGCCGGCTGTTTCGCGTGCCAATCCGCGTCGAAGCGGGGGTTGGTCAGAACTGGGGAGATGCCAAATGAAGCTAGGGATTTTTCACAAGGTTTTTGAGCGGCCGACGCTGGAGGAGAGCCTCGACGGGGTGCGGGCCGCTGGTTTGGAGGCCGTCCAGCTCGATTTGACGGCTGCGGGTATTGATCCAGCGGCGCTAACGGACGTCGATTGCGAGCGCATCCGCGCTGCGCACGCAACGCGCGGCATTGAGATCACCGCGCTGTCGGGAACCTTCAACATCATCGACCCCGACTTGGAAAAGCGCCGCGCTGGGATGCAGTGGCTGGCCGCGCTGGCCGCTGCGAGCGATAAGTTGGGCACTGAGCTAATCACCACCTGCACGGGCACGCGCAATCCCGACTGGCTGTGGGGCGGCCATCCCGACAACAGCACGCCGGCTGCATGGGCCGAGATGGTCGCGGCCATGGGAGAAGCCGTGGAGATTGCCGAGGCGGAGGGTGCGACTTTGGTCTTTGAGCCGGAGGTCAACAATGTGGTGGATTCGGCGCAGAAGGCGCGGCGCTTGCTCGACGAGGTGCAGTCCGAGCATTTGCAGGTGGTTATCGATGGGGCTAACCTGTTCCACGCTGGCCAGCTACCGAGGATGCGCGAGGTCTTAGGCGAGGCGTTCGATCTACTCGGGGATTCGATTCGGCTGGCTCACGCCAAGGACTTGGAGCAGGACGGCGACGTCGGGCATCAAGCCGCAGGTACGGGATTGCTCGACTACGATCACTACTTGGAGTGCTTGCGGAAAATAGGCTTTGACGGGTCGTTGATATTGCACAGTCTAGAGGAAGAACAGGTGGCGGCGTCAGCGGCTTTTGTGCGCGAGCGCATGAACACTTGAGAAAGGAACGAAAAATGGCTGAAGGCAAATTGCGCGCGGCCGTTATTGGCGCTGGCGTAGGTGGGGGGCATGGATACGCATACGCCCGTGCCCCGGAATACGAATTCGCGGCGGTCTGCGACATTAACCCGGAGGTGTTGACGCGTTTTTACGAACGGGCTGAGATCGAGCGAGGATCCATCGCCGAATACGCGGATTACCGCGAGATGTTGGCACAGGAACGCCTCGATGTGGTGAGCGTGGCCACCCCGGATCACCTCCACGCCGACCCGGTCTGCGATGCAGTGGCCGCGGGCGTGCGCGG
This sequence comes from Candidatus Latescibacterota bacterium, assembly GCA_965116675.1. Classification (GTDB taxonomy): domain Bacteria; phylum Latescibacterota; class UBA2968; order UBA8231; family UBA8231. The sequence goes on along the minus strand of OZ220721.1, from coordinate 1,339,564 downwards.
CATATTCTGCGAGAAGCCGCTGGCGACCACTGCGGAGGATGCCGACCGCATCATAGGTGCGCTCGACCGCCACAACGCGGTGTTGTCGGTGGATCACACGCGCAGTTGGCTGCCCTCCTATCAGGCCGTGCGCACGGCCATCCGCAGCGGCGAGATCGGTAGCCTGACGAGGATAGTGGCGCACTTAGGCGGTCGTCGCGCCATGCTCTTTCGCAATGGGACGCACTTGGTGGATGCGGTGTGCTTTTTTGCGGATGCCGAGCCAGTGTGGGTGATTGCTGCACACGAGCGCGGGTTTGAAGATTACGGACCGGTGTACGATGGCCGGGGCGGCAGGGACCCGCAATTCGATCCCGGATCGACGATCATCGTGGAGTTTGCCAATGGGGTGCGCGGGCTGATTAATTGCGCCAAGCGGACGCCGCAGATGTTCGAACTGGACTTACAGGGCACGGACGGTCGCTTCTATCTGACCGATCAGCAGTGCATGGCTTGGAAGACCGACACCTCTGAGGGGACGCCCGAGGCGGTGTCGCCGCCGCCGGGTCGCGGTTATGCCAGTCCGTTTGGCGCGAACTTGATTCCGGCCGTACAGGAGTTGGCGCAGGCGATACAGGGCGACGCGCTCAGCTCGTCGCCAGCCGAGCGCGGTCGACACACGCTGGAGATCATGGTAGCTGCGCTACAGTCGCAGGTCGAGGGGAATGCGAAGGTGGAACTGCCGCTGCCGAGGGGGATGATCTTCACTCCGGCAACGCCAGCGCCAAAAGCTGCGGCACCCACTCGTCGTCATTGATTGGGAATACGATATACTGACGCCCGTTGGCCATATAGCTGATGGGACTGCCGTTGGGCTGGCCGGGGAATTCCATCTCGGCCAGCACTGCACCCGTATCTAGGTCGAAGGCGCGCAGGTAAGGCCCCTTCTCGACAAAGGCGTCGCCGCTGACGTCTCCCCACCATTCGGGCCGTTGCGAGACCACCACTAGCACGGTCTCGGTGGCGAGTACGTAGTTGTAGTGGAACCAGCCCATAGCGGGCAGGTCGAGGTCGCGCAGGGCCTTGTGGTTGATTGGTCCTTGGCCTACCGGACTCATCCAGACGTGCTCGCCAGTGTCCAAGTCGATGGCGGTGACCCGGCCGTAGGGGGGCTTAGTCAGCGGTAGGCCATCGACGTATTCGGAGTCGTCCTTGAAAAAGGCGTAATCCGAAAAGGTGCGAAGGCCCTCCACTTTTTCCAACCGTACGATGTCGGGATGGGTGCGCGAAGGCACGTAGAGCACGTTCTTTTTTGGTAGCAATGCCGCGCCACTCCAATCCGAGCCGCCCAAACCCCCGGGCAATACCAGCGTGCCCTTTTCGCTAGGTGGGGTGAATAGCGGACCGTGCTCGTATTTTTGCAGGATCGCCAGCGCCTTTTCCCGTAGCTCGGGTGTAAAGTCGATCAGGTCGTCTTCCTGCAGACCTTGGCGGTCGTAGGGCGCGGGTTTGCTGGGGAAGGGCTGGATCGGCCAGCTTTGCTCGCCTGGGGTTTTTGACTGGGGAACCGCGCGCTCGTTGATCGGCCAGACCGGTTCGCCGGTCGTGCGGTCTAATACGTAGCAGAATGCCTGTTTGCTCACCAAAGCTAGGGCTTTGATCGCTTTGCCTTGTACTTCTATATCAGCCAAGACTGGCGGTGCTGGCGGGTCGTAGTTCCACAGGCCGTGGTGGATGAACTGGTAGTGCCAGACGCGCTCGCCGGTTGCCGCCTTGAGGCAGACCAGCGTCTGGCTGAAGAGATTGGCACCGGGGCGTTCGCCGCCGTAGTGGTTGTGGGTGGTGCTGCTGACGGGCAGGTACACGTAGCCTAGCTCGTCATCGGCGCTCATTGCGGCCCACACATTGGCTTGGCCATAAGTCTGATAGGCATCGTTTTCCCAGGTGTCATTGCCGTACTCGCCCTCCTGCGGCACCGTCTGGAAGGCCCACGCTTGTTCGCCGGTGTGGGCGTTGAAGCCGCGCACGTCGCCGGGGGTGGAGTATTTGGCAGGAGGCCGGTCGTGCCAGTCGGTAATGCCGGAACCGACTACCACTACGTCGCGGCAGATGATCGGTGGTGAGGTGATGCAGTAGCGGCTGCGGTCGATGCGGCGGCGCAGTCCCTTACCTAGATCAACGAAGCCGCCAGGGCCGAACGCTGGGTCGGGTTGGCCAGTCTCGATGTCGATTGAGTAGAGGCGGTCAGAAGCCGTGCCGTAGAAGATGCGCTTCTTGTCGTCGCTTTCCCAGTAGGCGATGCCGCGCGCAAAGCCCCAGAAATCGCCCCGATCCTTCCACGATTGCGGATCAAAGGTCCATAGCTCTTTGCCGCTTATCGGATCGATAGCGCAGAGGACGTTGAAGGGCGACCCGTAGTAGAGTACGCCGTCGATGACCAGCGGAGTGCCCTTGTTCGACCGGGTCCAGATATCCTCGGCTGCGGCGATTGCGCTGTCCGGGACTGTGAAGCGCCAAACTTCCTGCAAGCGGGCGAAATTGTCGCCGTCAATCTGGGACAGGGGTGTGTATTTGCTGCTCTTGGCGTCGGCCGCGTAATAGGGCCATTCTTTACCCTGAACTGCGCTGGCGATAAGGATCAATAACACGCAGACTAATGATTGCATCCTGTGCATGGAATGGGTCTTTCTAGCTGGAAAAGTCATTCGGCTAAGCCCTGATAGAGGGCACTGATTTCCGCGGTTGTCAGCACGCGGCCGTAGAGCCGCGCGTCGTCTAAGGCCCCGGTGAAGAAGAAATCCGTTTCGTCGAGATTTTTCGCACCAATGTAGATGGGCTGATCGGGCGAGGTTTTGACCGCGCTCTGCTTCTGCTCCTGCAACACGCCATTGACGAAGAGCCGGTGATAATCTCCGTCGAAGACGGCTGCGAAATGGTACCAGTGCCCTTGGCGCAAAAGGAGCTTGGCGTGGAGGTCGTCGTCGCGCATCCGGTGCCAGGTGACTCGCCGCCCTCGGGTACTGAGTTGGAATACGCGTACTCCGCCGCCGTTGTCCTGCGCCCAGATGCAATTGTTCCACCAGTAAGGGCGCGTTTCGACCTCGTCGTACTTGGCCCAGATTGAGACGCTGAAGGGGCCGTCTAGCAAAAAACCTTCGATATCGACGACGGCCTTGCCGTCGAAGTAACCGGCACCGTCTTTGTCGCCGGCGCGGTCCTCGGTGAACACTACGTTGACGTTTTTGAGCGGGTGCTGATGCGGGCTGGTGTCGCGGATCTCGCCGTCGAACAGGACTTCAAGGAGTAGGTCCTCGCGGCCGGGCAAGCTCGGCTCGGGCAGCCCTGCGCCGGGGTCGGTTGCCTCGTCTCCCCAACGCACCTCCACGTCGTACCAGTCGGCACCGCTGTCTTGGTCGGCGAAGACGATGCTGAGGGTGTCGCCGGGCGCTTGGGGTTCCCTTTCCAACTGCGCGACATCGCGCGCCTCGTGTTTGACTAGGTGGTACTGCGCGTCGGAAGGCCATGCGACCCTGTCGGCAAAATACACCTTGCGGGTCTTGTCGCCTTGCCAGATGGGTTGCCAGCGCACCCCATTGATCTCGACGGGTGAAAAGCCGTCGCCGTCCTCGTGCCGCCCGGGCAGGGTGCCGTAGCTGTGCTCGACCCACAGGCCCTCGTCATCTGCAAATACCTCGTCGCCGCCATCGACGAAGATGCGGACGCGAAGCTGCTCGCCGCGTGGTTCGACGGAGACCGTTTTGTATTCCTCGGCAGGTACTTGGTGGAGGACGCCGGCGATCTTCCAGCCGTCGTCCGCTCGGTCGAGCAAATAGGCGTTGTATTGCTTGTCGCCGACGGGGCCGGACACGCCCACCAAATGCTCCTGCGTGATGGCCATCGCCCGGTCGCCCCACAGGAGGATGTCGAAAAACTCGGCCTTCTTGATGTACTGGTGGATTTCCGGGTCGTAATCCCAAGCGTCGCCGCCGGTCCACTCGACGACTATCCCGTCGAGGAACTCCTCGCGGGACTGCACCTTGCGCAAAAGCCAGGTCTGCGGCTCTTGGCGACTGCGCATGTCGAGCTCGACGACGCTCTCTCCGATCAGGTCTTCGGCGACGACGAAGTCCTGCTGGTTCCACGCCTCGTAGAATCGCTGGACTACATCTTGTATCTGCTGGAGGTCAGGGCGTTCGTCGCCAAAGGTCAGGGCCGGGTACAACAGGCAAAGAACTAGTAAAACATTTGCTACAGAGTTCATATTTCCCCTCAAAGACTGAACGGTTGTGCACTACAGAACTAAAGCACGAGGGGGAATTGAACAGTGTCAATTGCGTAGGGGGCGGTTTGCAAACCGCCCCTATTTGCCGATCAGGACGATCCGATTGGTGTTGGTGCCTTTTGTGCGGTTGTTCACGCCCCAGCAGTTTGCGGTCTTGGTGAACATCTGATCGTTGACCAACACCATCAGTGGTTTAAGGCCAGCCGCCGTGGCCGCGGGTACGACGAGGGTTTCCAGTAGGATTTTGCCATTGCGGACCTCGCCTACCTCAAAGGCAACAAAGCCCCCGCTTGCGAGGACCCGGTGCAACTCTCGGAAGGTGCGGGTCATCGCTGCTTGCCAGTCCGCTGGTTTTTTTAATTGCCATATAGCCACCGCTTTGGCGTCGATGCCGTTAAACCAGCAGCGCAGCCAGTTGTCTGCTTGGTAGTTGACGATGTCCAAAAAGGGCGGCGAGGTAACGGCGAGTTGGATGGATTCACTGACGATGGCGGAGGTATTGTCAGACGAGCCGGTTATGAGCAGGGGGGTATTCGCCGTCAGCGTTTTTAGATCGCGTGCTTGCAGCTTGCTGAGTAAGGATCGCGTCTTGCGGAGGATGATGGCCTTTATGTCGCGTTCAGGTGGGACTTGAGCGCGTTTTTGGTTGATGCGCTTTTGCGACTCGATGGACACCGCCTGATTAGGCGGCAGCGTATATACGGAGAAAAATCCCGGCGAGTGCCCGGTCAGGCGGTTGGTCGCCACCATCTGAATCCACGCATCGACTCGGTCGAGAGGCCCTTGTTGGAGGCGCGTGAGGAGGTAGGAGCGCAGGTTGGCGATTTGGCGGAGCGTATTGGGGTGATAAAAAACAAGGAGGTCGTCCCAGACCTCGCTCGATTTGTCGAGGTTCAGCGCCGTCAAGCGCGTTTCTACCTCGTTCCATGTGGGTGGATCTAGGCGGGGGCAGACTAGGCGCTCGCTGAGGGGATTTATGTCGCAGCCGATGGGGCGGCGGCCCAACAGCGCCGCTTCGAGGACGGTGGTGCCGCGCCCCATGAACGGGTCGTACACTGCGTCGCCGGGTTGCGTCAGGCGGCTGATGAAAAACCTCGGCAATTGCGGCTTGAAACAGGCGCGATAGGAGACCTCGTGGAGCGAGTGGGCGGCGCGCTGCTTGGAGGTCCAGAACTCGTTGACGTACACCGGAATGGAAATGGCGGGATCGGGAAAGTCGAGGATTTGCGTCTCTTTGCCAAAATCCGCAAAGGCTTGGATCTCGGCGGCGAATTCCTTGGCGTTTAGAGGTTTATTCCTCGCCAACGCACTAGCTCCCGCCGCGCATCATCGCCAAGAACCGCTGGGCGTTCCCGGCAAAGTGATCTTCGATTTCCGCGGGCGTTAGTTGCAGCATCTCGGCCACTTGCCGCTCTTGGCGCAGTTGCTCGTAGATGACGAGCGTGGCCCGCGAGTCGCAGTGCGGCGTGCCGGCCTCGTCGCCAGGATAAAACAGCCAGGCGCGGCCATAGGTGATGTACTTGCCGCGCGCACAGCCGGCGACGACGTTGTCCGACCCGAACATTACTCTCTTGCGGTCTTCGTGTTTCATCAGCAGATAGTGCGCGTACAGGTCATTCACCGCTGAGGTGTCGTACCATATATTGGGCAGGTCGCACAGGAAGTGGACGGCATCTTCCATCATAAAGGAATTGAACGAGCGGGCGCAGTGGGCTAAAATCCACTGAGCGTTGGGGTATTCGCGGGTGTAGCGCGCTAAGTCGCGCTGGTTGTCCGGGTCGGCTGGGCCAGTGGGTTTGGCGAGGTGCATGGTGATGGCCAGCTTCTTGTGGTGGGCGACTTCGATGAAGGATTCCGGGAGGAAGTCGCAGATGCGGGCGCCGACCGGGTCTGGGGCAAAGGTGCGGTAGGGTTTGAGGCCGAGGAAGCCGTACTCATCGACTTGGGCGGCTACGTATTCGGGCGTCATATCTGGGGTGACCATCATGTTGATCGCGGATTCGGGGTCGGCCGCGAGTTGGGCCGCCATCCAGGCGTTGTGCCCGGCGGCGTCCATGCCCGGCATTGGAGTGCCCAAGACCAGCATGTGGAAGGTGCGGCCCGGGTAGAGTTTGGCTGCCCAGTCGAGGTGGTCCTGATAGTCGATCTCCTCGCGCAGGCCGGTAGGCGCGCCCGTGAGGGAGCCTCGGTGGTCTTCAGACCACATGTGCGTGTGCATGTCGTAAACCGTGGCGGGGACGAAATCTTCGAGTTCGCGTTCCCAGAGCTGGCGGTCGAAGTCTTCATAGGTGAAAGCAGTCATGGCGTTGTGCTCCCAAGCGGCGCGTTTGACAGAAAATAGCAGGCAACCTAGTGTTGCCCCAAAGGAGGAAATCCAAGATGAACAAGGAAAAGATAGTACCCGAACTAGTCGTGGAAAAGGACGCGCTCATCGGCGAAGGAGCCGTTTGGGACGCGGATGACGAGTTGTTGTACTGGGTCGATATCCTCGGTCACGAGGTCTATGTGTACGATCCGGTCAGCGGCATCAACCGCACCATCCCCACGTGCCAAGCCGTAGGCACGGTGGTCAAGCGGAAGAGCGGCGGGCTCGTCGTGGCCTTGCACAATGGCTTTGCCCACATTGACTTGCGGACGGAGCGCATGGTGCCCCTTGGCGAGGACCCAGAGAGCGAGATCCCTGCCAACCGCTTTAACGACGGCAAGTGCGATCCGGCTGGAAGGTTGTGGGCGGGGACGATGGATTTTGGGGGTGCCCGGGATCAAGGCGCGCTCTACTGTCTCGACGTAGATCACTCGGTGAGCCGGAAGGTCGCGCCGGTCAGCGTGTCCAACGGCATCGTCTGGAGTGCCGATCAGCAGACTATGTACTTCATTGACTCCGGCTTGAACAATGTGCGCGCGTACGACTACTGTCGCGACAGTGGGGACATTAGCAACGAGCGCGTGGTGGTGGAATACGGAGGGCCGGGGGTGTTAGACGGCATGGCGATTGACGAGGAAGACGCCTTGTGGATTGCCGTGTTCGGAGGGTGGTGCGTCCTGTGTTACGACCCCCGCTCTGGGGAGTTGCTGCGCCACTTGGAATTGCCGATGTCCAATGTGACATCCTGCGCCTTTGGCGGGGCGGACTTGGATCAGCTCTACGTCACTTCGGCTTGTCGGGGTTTGGATGCTGAGGCGCGGCAAGCTCAGCCTTTGGCCGGTTCGCTAGTGCGGGTCGATCCGGGCGTGCGCGGCGTGCCCGCGGATGCGTTTGCTGGGTGATTAGAATCCGCAGATGAACGCAGATGAGCGTAGAGGCGGGAGGATTGGAGTGCACTTATAGAGCGATGGTGCGCATCTCGTCCGACCAGTCGCGCCACATGTCCTTTTGCGGTGGCTCCTGCTGAGTCTGTTCGATGTCCTTCTTGAGAAAATCGTAGAGCACGGCTTGGCGCAGTTGGCGCGAGGTGTTTGGGCTGGCCATGTGGCCGAGGCGGTGGTGCCAGAAGACGATGTCGCCGGCTTGGCCGTGGGTGTCAACGGGCGGGCGCTGGTTGAATTCGGTGCGCACTTTTTCGTAGGCGGCTTCGTCTTGGTCTCGGAGGTACTGCGAGGTGAAAGTCGGGTAGAAGGCGCGATGGCTTTCGGGCCAGACCATGAAGCTGCCGCCGTTGGGCGGTACGTCGTCGATGTAGCCGACTACGCCGAGGTGGAAGGGGTGGCCGTCGGTGTGGCAGCCTAGGGCTTGAGGCGGGTGGTCGCCGTAGGGCAGGGTGCAGTAGATGCCGCGGATACGCTCGGGCTGGACGAGCTGGCCCTTGCCGAGCATTTGTTCGGCCATGGCCCACACCTTGGGGTCGGTGGCCAGCAGGAGCACCATCCACGCCTCGCCGCCCGGCTCGCGGAAGTTCCAGCGAAAGCCACGGCGGTGGTTGGCACCGTCGGGGTTTTCTTCGTCTGCGCGGAACGGGCCGACCCAAGTGTCGGGGTCGTCGCGGCGGCGGCCCGGCGGGGCACCGTCCCACAGTCGGGCGCGGGCGCGCTCCATGAGCGCGGGGTCGAGGACGCCGCGCTTGATGAGGTAGCCGTTGCGCTTGAAGAAGCGCATTTCGTCGGTCGTCAGCATGTTTACCTGTTAAAGTTTGCTCGAGAAGGATAGGCAAAGAGCGCGTGCTTGGAAAGCTGCGTAGAATTTAGCTTTAGGGCTGTGGCGGTCGTATCTTAGAGCAGCCTAATTTTATCGAGATTTACCCCAAGGAGATCGCGATGCGCTTTTTCAACACGGCAGGCCCTATCCGGCGCGACGACCACTACTGCATTCCGCCGTTGGAACGCTTGGATCTGGATGGGGTGCGGATCCTTATCCAACAAAAAAAGTACTTCGTTTTACACGCGCCGCGTCAGACCGGCAAGACGTCGGCTTTGCTGGCGCTGCGCGACTTGCTCAACGCCGAGGGCGACTACCGTTGCGTGTACGTCAATGTGGAGGGGGCTCAAGCCCTGCGCGAAGACGTGGAACGAGCGATGCAGTTCATCTTAGGCGATCTGGCGTCTTGGGCGCGTTTGACGTTGGGCGATGAATTTTTGGCTGCGCATTGGTCGGGTCTCTTAGCCGAGTTTGGTGCGGGTGCGTTGCGCGAGGCGTTGACGCGCTGGGCCGCGGCTAGCCCCAAACCCTTGGTGCTACTCATTGACGAAATCGATGCCTTGATCGGCGACACGCTGTTGGCGGTGCTGCGGCAGTTGCGGGCGGGTTATGTTTTGCGGCCAGAGGAGTTTCCACAGAGCGTAGTGCTGTGCGGGGTACGCGATGTGCGCGACTACCGTATTCAATCGACGATAGAAAACGCCATCATCGCCGGGGGCAGTGCGTTTAATATCCGCGCCGAATCGCTGCGGTTGGGCGATTTTTCGCGGGCGGAGGTGCAGGCTCTGCTGGCACAGCACACCGAGGAGACGGGGCAGGGATTTACCGAGGAAGCGCAGCACGCCGTATGGGAACTGACCCAAGGACAGCCGTGGCTGGTCAATGCCTTGGCCTACGAGGCTTGCTTTAAGAGCGAGGTGGGACACGAGCGCAGCTATCCGGTGATGGCCGAGGCGATCGCTGCGGCGCGGGAGCAACTGATCCAGCGGCGCGAGACACATCTGGATCAGTTGACCGACAAGCTGCAAGAAGAACGGGTGCGGCGGGTGGTCGAGCCGCTGTTGAGCGGCGCTGAACAAAGCGCGTTCTCTGCACGGGATCTTGAATACGTTCGCGACTTGGGCTTAATCGCCTCGGACGACCCGCTGCGCATTGCCAATCCGATCTACGCGGAAGTGGTACCCCGCGAACTGACCTATGCTGCGCAGGCGGGCCTTGTTGAGGACGCGGCTTGGTATGTGGATGGTGCTGGCGGCTTGGATGTGGGCAAATTGCTAACGGCGTTCCAAGCCTTTTTCCGCGAGCATTCGGAGCACTGGGTGGAGCGGTTCCAGTATAAGGAAGCGGGTCCGCAATTGCTGCTTCAGGCGTTTTTGCAGCGGATCGTCAACAGCGGCGGTCGGATTGAGCGGGAGTATGGCTTGGGTCGGGGACGGACGGATTTACTGATTGTGTGGCCGCAGGGTGTGCAGACGCGCAAGGTGGTGATCGAGTGCAAAATTCTGCACAAGAGTTTGGAACAGACTATCGCCGAGGGGTTGGAACAGACGGCGGAGTATATGGATCGTTGCGCGGCGGAGTCGGGTCATCTGGTGATTTTCGACCGGCGTGCGGATCGGCGTTGGGACGACAAGGTGTTTCACGGTCGTCGGTCGTCGGCTAATGGGGTGGCGATTGAGGTGTGGGGGATGTAGGACCTATCCCCTGACAAGCGTCAGAAGAAGATGGTAGTCTTAGGGAGAAATATCATGTCGTTTACCCTAGCCGATCTTAAAACCAATCGGGGTTGCGGATTTCCACACCAGATTGTAGAGGAGGAAGTAGCCAAAGCTGTGGCTATGTGAGCCCTCGCTACGTGCTTTGGGCACAAGTACGAGCAAGTGCGTATATTTTTCTTGCCCAAGCAAGGAGAGCACGCCACCCGTGATCTTAGCCCTACCAACAGACAAGCTGACGCCGCGCACGGCCGACGAATTTCTCGTAGAATTTCTCGACTACGCGCACGGGGCCGTGCCCGGGCAGCCCTTGGAGGTCGATTTGCGGCCCCTGCACTTTATTGATCCCTACGGCTTGGTGGCCTTGTGCTTGATGGCGCGCTACGGGGACGCGCTCTCGTCGCGGGTCGTCTTTCACCTGCCCGAAGCCTTCGCCTTGCGAACTTATCTGGGACGAGTCCGGTTCGCCGCGGCTGTGGATGAGGTTGAACTCGCCGGGCCGGCGCTCATCGTGGATCAGGAGCGGGAAAAGGAAGAGAGCGAGGCTCTGCTGGAAATCACGCGGATTGAGGAGCGGACGGATATTGAGACTGTGTTGGGGAAGATCGGTCAGCGCGTCGAGGCGATTTTGGCCGAGGAATTGCGCTATACCGAGGTGGAGATAAACCAGTTTAAAAACGTCGTCGCCGAGCTGTGCCACAACATTCTCGACCACAGCGAGAATTGGGGCTATCTGACGGCCCAGCGCTACTTGGACTCGCGGGTGGGGAAAAAATACGTGGTCATCGGCGTGGGGGATCTCGGGATCGGGATCAAGAAGAGCCTGTCAGTGCGCTACGACGCGGCGGATTGGTCGCACGGCACCGCCATACTCAACTCGTTGCAGAAGCACTTTTCCCGCGACGCGACTCGCGGTCTAGGACTGTACATTGTCAACCAGATTTGCAATCGCTACAACGGCTCGTTGCACATCCGCTCGGGGGATACGCGGGTCTATATTCGCGGCCAGCGGCACTGGGAACACGCCTCGGTCCACTTCCCCGGTACCCAAATTGCCATTGCGCTCCATCAGCGCGAAGGAGGCGAGTAGGCAATGTTCGGCCAGCATCACAGGCCACCCAAACCGCCTCCCTACGAGCCTTGGTTGCTGTTGCTGCTAGCGGTGGTCATCGCCGGCCTCGGCGTGGCTGCATACGTGGCCGTGGGCATTTTATTTCCTGGCCTCTAGCCCCATCATATTGGTATTCGTCTAATTCCGCATCGCTCATTTTGTGGTAGAAATTGCTTGACAGTCGGGAAATCTCCGCGTAAGTTTCCTTAATTGAATACAGTTAAGCTATTTTTTAACTACAGGAAAGGCGCGGCTCATGGATTCAGCCGTTGAAGAGCACGTACAGCAGCAGCAGGCCATACACCAAGCTCCCGCGTACCTTTTTGCGGGCGAACAAGGCATCCTCAGCGGGCGGCCCCGAGGGGCCGAATTGCTTGAAGAATTGATGCAGCACCTGCTCAGCGGTCCGACCGACGCGACCACGCCGCTCGACTTTTCCCGCGTTTCGTTCATGGATGTTTCGTGCGCTGACGAAATGCTCAACAAGCTACTCTTGCGCCTGACCAGTGGTGAGATAGGGCATCGCTACGTCTATATCGCCGAGGCCAATATCTCGGTGCGCGAGACTATCGCGGCCGTGCTGCAACTGCGCGAGTTGGCCGCGCTGTACAAAGACGGCGAGCGCGTCGAGGTGCTCGGGGTGCTCAAGACGCCGATGCGCGAGGCGCTCGACGTGCTGCTGGCGCACAAGTGCGCGACCTCGGCCGAAATCTCCGACGCGCTCGGCAAAAACATCAACATCGTCTGCAACCGCCTCAATGCCCTGCAACGCCTCGGGTTGGTATGCCGTCTGCGCGATGGGTCGGTCGCTGGTGGCGGGCGGCAATTCTACTATGTCTCGATTGTCTAAGTACTCCTTGGGAGCGGCCTTAGTGGTCGCCTTGGCCTTGGGGGTGGTGGCGGCCAAGCTGCGCAGCGACCATTCCTTCGTCGTTGAGGCCAGCGTGGAAAACTTTCGCGACGCGCCCAATGGCACCAAGCTAGGCACGTTGCTGGCTGGCACGGAGATCGAATCCATCGGCGAAGAGGGCCGCTGGGTGCGCTTCCGCGTCGAAGGCTGGGTTTGGGGGCCTTCCTTGGAAGGCTACGTCTCCGAGGAGGACCGCGATGCGCCAGAGGAGGAGCCGATTCCACCGCTCCAAGACGAACGCCCTCGGATCAAAGAGTTGGTCAACGACCGCTATGGGGTGTTCTACGGGGTTGGGCTGGACGAGGATATTGGCCGGCTGTGGCTGCGGTTCCGCGTCCGCGACATCGAGCGCGAGGCTTGGGAGCGGCGCGCATTTGCCGTGCAGCGCGGTGCAGCCGAGCTGTTGCAGGGCCGCGTCGAGTTCAGCGAAATCCGCATTGAGACCAACCGGCCCGACGGCAGCGGCGAGGTGGGGCAGTACATCGCCGCGACTGCGGCTGCCGACTTGGCTGGTGCCGGTGAAGATTGGGCGGTGTGGCGGCAGCACACGCGCTTTTCGATTGATGGGGGCGAAACGTGGGAAGAGGCCGAATAAATGCGCGCATCGCGACGGGGCCGATCCAGAGCGGCCCGCAAGGCTAATGCCATGTTGGATCTGTATGCGGTAAAGACCCAGATAGACAGCATGGTGGCCGACGAGCGCCGCGTCCAAGAGGACTTTCGCGCCAAGCTCGAATTGGCTTTGGCCGAATACCGGCGCTGGCTGCCCGAGTGGGAGCGCTTGGCCCGCAAGATCAACGACAGCCGCACCTCTTGGCTGTTGCCCGGCTTGGGCGAGGGCTTAGGCGGAGGGATCGACGCGCCCGACCGCCCGAACACCATCAGCATCGCCGCCACGGACGGCTCGCAAATTTTCCCCGACCGCCACGAGATCTCGGCGTGTTTTCTAATCAATATCGGCTACATCCTGCTGCACTACGGCACGGGCGAGAAGCCGCTGATGAGCAGCAAGCCGCGGCTCTACTACCGAGAGGAGGAAATCTACGAGGAATGGGGCGGGGCGCGGGTTTTCGTCAATCGCGAGCTCGTCGGCTTCAAGCGCGGTCTCATGGAGTTCACCGAGTTGGCTGACTTGGCGTTGGCAGCCCACGCCGAGGGGCATCGGACGCTGGCGCTTTCTGACGGCACGCTGATTCTGTGGAACTTGGAGGGCAAGCCGCAGGACTTCCGCGCCGCGCACCTAGAGGCCACCCTAACGGCGATGGACGAATTGCGCGAGGCGCGGGTGCCGGTGGCTGGTTACATCAGCCAGCCGGGGAGCCAAGAATTGATCAGCGCCCTCAAGCTGGGCCTGTGCCCGCTTGCCGCGGCCGACTGCGACCGCTGTCCCTATCAGGAAGAAAATCAGCTCCACTTTAGCCGCGAAGAAATCGACGTCTTGAACGGGGATTTGTGGCAGGGCCGCGGCTTGCCTTGTAGCCCCATTGAGGGGCTGAGCGACGCGGTCTTGGTGCGGCGCGTACTGCGCCCTGGGCAGCGCACGCCGCTCTACCGCAGCGCGTCCAAGGTTCTCGCCGAGTACGGGCCGCATTACATCTACTACTTTTACCTGCACGTGGGAGATGAGATCGGCCGGGTCGAGGTTCCAGAATGGGTGGCGACTGATCGCGAGTTGCTCAACTTGGTCCACGCCTGTTTGTACGACCAAGCCGAAAAGGGCCAAGGCTATCCGGTCGCCTTGGCCGAAGCGCACGAGCGCGCCGTGGTGCGCAGTGCGGACCGCGAGGCGTTCTATCGCTTTTTGCGCGACACCTTTGTCAAAAACGACCTGCAAACCCGCTTGTCCACCAAGAGTTTCAAGAAGCGCTACACTGGTATTTAGGGGAGGCCCACTGTGGAGACTATCAAAGAGCGCGAGCGCAGCCCGCTGAGCCGCTTCCTGCCCGAGTCGCTGCCGCTGCCCAGCGACGTCGAGGATGAGCGGACTCACGTGGGCGAAGTGGTCGAGAGCAGCACCACTGAGTTGATCGCCCAGGCGCGCGAACTGCACGGTGCGCCCTCCTTTGGTCAGTTCATCCGCGTGGAGGCCGCCATGCCGGTAGTCGGCATTGTGTTCAACGTATTTACGCACTCTATCGAACCGAACCGCCGACCCACGGCCTACGGCAAGACCGAAGAGGAACTGCGCCTAGAGCAGCCGCAAATTTTTGAGCTGTTGCGCACCGAGTTCCAAGCCCTCGTCATCGGCTACTTGGACGGCGATGAGGCCGTGCAGATCCTGCCGCCGCAGCCAGCTCACATCCACAGCTTTGCGTACTTGTGCTCAGACGAGCAAGTGCGGGCCTTCACTGGCAGCGACGACTATCTGCGCAGCATTCTCAACACGTCCAAAATACCCACTGACGAGTTGGTGATCGCGGTGTTGCGCCACACCGTGCGCGCCCACGCGCACGCGCCGTCCTATCTGGTACAGATGGGCAAGGAACTGTCGCGGCTTCTCAGCGACGACTACGATCGGCTCAGTTCGATTATCCGACGGGTGGTCAACTAACGATGGCAAAACACGCGCGCAATGGAGTGCCAGCCGCGGCCGGTCGCGGAAAGCAGATCGGGGTCATCACCAAAGGCTCGCTAGTCGAGGGGCTGGAGATGAAGCTGGACCCCGAGCAGAACGTCGAGGACATGAAGGCCGGCAAGTTCGTGGTCATCGAAGGCGACAAAAACGACTTCTTCTCCATGGTCACCGACATGCGCCTCGACGCCAACAACCAAGAAGTTCTCCTGCATCCCCCGGGCCAAGAAGACGCGCTCCTGCGCCAAGTGCTCGCTGGCACTAGCACGTACAACATCGTCTCGCTGCGGCCCATGCTGATGATGCCCAAAGACGCGGCGGCCGACGAAGGCCCGCGCCCGGTCAAGGCCATCCCGAGCCACTTTTCCGAGGTACAAGAAGCCATGGCCGACGACGTGGCCAAGATCTTCGGCTGCGAGGGCGACGCTGAGGGTCGCTACTTCAGCATCGGCAACCCGCTCGACATGGACACGCAGGTCTGCCTCGACATGATTCGCTTTGCCGAGCGCTCCAACGGCATCTTCGGCAAGACGGGTACGGGCAAGTCCTTCCTGACGCGGCTGGCGCTATGCGGGCTGATTCACTACGACAAGGCCGTCAACCTGATCTTCGACATGCACAACGAGTACGGGTTCAAGGCCATGAAGGAAAACGGCTCTACCACGACTTTCGTCAAGGGCCTCAAGCAGCTTTTTGGCGAGCGGGTGGCGATTTTTTCCTTAGATCCGCAATCGACCCGCGCCCGCGGCGTACAGCCGGATCACGAGGTCTATATCTCCTACGACCAGATCACCGTCGAAGACATTGCCCCGCTGCAAGACGAACTCAAGCTCAACCCCACGGCCGTGGAGTCGGCCTACTTGGTGTACGCGATTTACAAGGAGCGCTGGCTGAGCACGCTCTTGAAGTTGGAAGGCCCGGATGTGGAGGAATTCGCCCGCGAAATCGGCGCGCACGCCGGATCTTTAGTAGCCCTGCATCGCAAGCTCAAGCGGCTGGAAAACTTTCCCTTTATGGTCTCCAAGCTACGAGACGGCGATGTGGTGGACCGCATCATGGAATACCTCGACAAGGGGATCAACGTGGTGCTGGAGTTCGGGCAGCAGACGAGTATGCTGTGCTACTTGCTGGTGGCCAACATCATCGCGCGGCGCATCCACGAGATGTACGTCAAAAAGAGCGAGCGCTTCTACGCCACCCAGCGCCCTGAAGATCAGCCGCGCCAGCTCATGATCACCATTGAGGAGGCGCACAAATTCCTCAACCCTATGGCGGCCAAGCAGACCATCTTCGGCACCATTGCCCGCGAGATGCGCAAATATTATGTCTCGCTATTGGTCGTCGATCAGCGGCCATCGAGCATTGACGACGAGGTGCTCTCGCAGATCGGCACGCGCATCACGGCCCTGCTCAACGACGAGAAGGACATCCAAGCAGTACTCACCGGCGTCAGCGGCACCGAAGGGCTGCGCAGCGTGCTGGCCAGCCTCGACTCCAAGCAGCAGGCTCTGATCATCGGCCACGCCGTGCCCATGCCGGTAGTGATCAAGACCCGCGACTACGACGCCGAGTTCTACAGCGCGATGGGCTGTATGGACGACCTGCCCGCTGAGGAGCGGCGGGAAAAGGTGGAGCGGGATGTGGCGGCGTTGTTTGGGGAGTAGGGGAGGGCGCGATGGAGAAGTTTTCGAGCGGACAACACACCATCTACCACGGCGATGCAGTCTGTGTTTTGGAATCGGATCGAATTCCAGAGGCTAGCATTGACTTGATATTTGCCGATCCACCGTACAATATCGGCAAGAACTTCAACGGGAGGCGAGACAAATGGCCTAGCGAAAAGGCGTACTGTGCATGGGTATCCCGCTGGCTCGATCTCTGTGTCCGTAAGCTCAAGCCGACTGGCAGCCTGTACTTAATGTGTGCCACACAGTGTTTTGCGCCATTTGATTTGCTCTTGCGTCAACGCCTGACCATTCTCTCACGGATTGTCTGGCACTACGACAGTTCCGGCGTTCAAGCAAAGCGGTACTTTGGCTCCCTGTGGGAGCCGATATTTCACTGTGTGAAGGATCCCAAGCACTATACCTTCAATTCAGACGACATCCTTATCGAGGCCAAAACTGGAGCGCAGCGCAAACTAATTGACTATCGCAAATCGGTTCCCACCCAATACAATACTAAGAAAGTGCCTGGCAATGCTTGGTACTTTCCACGAGTACGCTATCGGATGTCTGAGTACGAGGAACATCCGGCGCAAAAGCCGATTGCGTTACTAGAGCGGATTATTGCCGCTAGTTCAAATCCTGGAGACGTTGTCCTCGATCCATTCGCCGGAACATTTACTTCGGCTCGCGCTGCCGCCAATCTCAACCGTAGAAGCACAAGTATTGAGATTGACGAGGACTACCTGAAAATTGGACTTAGACGGCTCGAACTGGCTGCCGAGTACAAGGGAGAGCGTTTACACCGACCGCTGAAGTCCTATGAAGACGAGTATTCCAGCGAGTCCAAAAACCTTACACTTTTCGAATAATGAATCACTCCTTTACCTCCAAAATCATCGAGGAAGTAGAGCACGAATTTAACGGACTCGGAAGGACTATCTTTGAATTAAGTCCACTTCTTCAGTATATCAACAAAAAGACGAAATCTGCTAACAGAGGTTCAAAAGCACGGAGTAGTTTTGCCAACCTTTACGCTCTTTACGTCCTGATTGAAGACTACGTGAACAAAGGGTATCTCGAAAAGGGCGACTATGCAGAGTATGAAGGGGCCGACTTTACCCCACTATTGCGCCGGATGCGTGAACTTCCTTTCGGGGCGAAGTTGCAGAATCACGCGCTCAATAATCGTGCGAATGACGATTTCCACAAGTACTTTCCCGAAGATGATCGCCGTCCGATAACCAGAAATGTTTCGCTCCGAAAGTATTGGATCAATAAGGCATTATTGACTGTCTCGGTAGGAGAGCACAAATACAGCCTTGCTCAGGTAGTACTTCGAATTATCGACCTTTACGTTGAAACTAAGCGCGAATCGTTTTCTCAGTTTATTGAAGACTGTGAACGGCTGCAGGAAGCAAACGAAAAAGGGAATGATGAAGCAGCAGGATTTATCAGATCGCTATTGTCTCCAGAGCGAGATGCCAGACTCTTTGAAGTAGTGAGCTATGCTGTCCTCAAAGCTCATTTTTCGACAGAAATCATCTTTATTGGAGAAACTCGCGATAGTATCGAAAAAGAAGCGTTGAGGTTGTTTAAGACAGGACGCACCAATGCTAATGATGGTGGCATTGATTTCGTGATGAAGCCGCTAGGCAGGTTTTTTCAAGTTACGGAAGCCCTCGACGTAAAAAAATACTTCTTGGATATCGACAAAGTCGAAAGGTATCCAATTTCGTTTGTGATTAAAACCACGCTTGATATCGGTGAAATTCGGTCGCGCTTAGAAGATGGTGCTAAAGAGCAATACGGAGTGCGTGAGATTGTGCAGCGGTACATGACCGCTATAGAAGACATTTTCAATATTCCCAAATTGATCGGGATTTTTAATGTCTTAGCGAATCAAGGTCGAGTCTCTGAGGTGCTAGACGAAATAATTCGCTGGAGCAAAGTGGAGTTCAATATTGAAGACGGTCTAGATTCCGCTGAAAGTGTCGCTGACGAAGACGAGGATACCGACGATTGAAAGGAGCAGCATGGACGACCTGCCAGCCGAGGAGCGACGGAAAAAGGTGGAGCGGGATGTGGCGGCGTTGTTTGGGGAGTAGGGGAGCTTACTTGAGCAACAGCGTCCCGATGGTAGAAATCCAACTGGCTAGGACGACGCCGAGCGTCCAGTGAAATTTGGTGTTCATTTCCTTGCGTAGTTCCACGAATCCGGTGTTCATTTCTTGGCGTAGCTGGTTAGTCTGGGAGTCGATTTTTTGGCCCAAGGTGTCGAATCCAGTGTTCATTTCTTGGCGCAAAGTGTCGAACCGAGCGTCAATCTCTTGGCACAAGGAATCGAACCGAGCATCGGTCTTTTGGCCTAACGTCCCGAATCGCTGATCCCATTTTTGATCTAGGGTGCGTAGGTCGTCTTCGATGAGGGTCAGGCGGCGATCTACTTGGAGTAAGACGTCGCGCGTCGTCAACTCAGTGAGGGGTTGTTCGGCAGGCATGGGATTGGGACCTTACTTCTGGTTAAAAATTAAGATACGCTCAAAAATTGAGTATGCAAAATTTGGGCCACTGGCGTTATACCAGAGGAAGTCGGCGGGCGGTATGGGTCGGCTGTGTAGTGTTTCCCAGACTCCGTGTTTCCTTTAGGCCCCATTCTCCCACGCTAAGCTGAGCGCATTCCAGTTTGAGAACTCAATCCTCAATCCATGCCTTTTCCCACCTTAGGCCGCTGGCAGGACAGGCCGTTCTACGTATTCGACGTAAATGCGCTCCAAGTCGGCTTCTTGGAATTCGTCGCGGGTGAGCGTCTTGACGAGGTGGCCCTCGACCATGATGCCGAGCCGGTCGGCGATCACGCGGGCGCGAAACACGTCGTGCGTGGTCATCCAGATGGCCTTGCCCTCGTTGCGTAGCTCGTCCAACAGCTCCAAAAACTCGGCCCCGGACTTGGGATCGAGACCCGACGTAGGCTCGTCGAGCAGCACGATGCGGGCGTCTTTGGCGATGGCAATGGCAATGCCCAGCTTCTGACGCATTCCCTTGGAAAACTCCTTGACCCGCCGGTCAAACGCCTCCTGTTGCAGGCCGACGCGCGCCATGATTGCGTCGTAGTGCTCGGCGTCTTGGGGTGGCTGGCCGCTCAAGCGGGTAAAGAAGTCCAAGTTTTGCCGCGCGCTAAAGTTGCCGTAGAGCATGACGTTTTCCGAGACATAGGCCACGTGCTTTTTGGCCTCCAAGGGCTGCTCGGTTATGTCGATGCCGCACAGCTTGACCGTCCCTCTAGTGGGTTCGGTAAAGCCCAATGCGACCATCAAGGTCGTGGTCTTGCCGGCGCCGTTGGCCCCGAGCATGGTGAAGATTTCGCCACCTTCGATGGTCAGGTTGAGGTCGGTGACGGCTTTGACGTCACCGTAGTGCTTGGAAAGTCCGATGATCTCCAACATGATACAGTCCCTTCTCAAGGTGTTTTGTAAAATTCGCTGTTGAGTGCGCGGCCTAGTATCCGCCGCAGATCTTCGGCCGCGAGGATGTAGGCCAAGCGCTCGGCAAAATAGCTCTGCTCGGCGAAGTTGACGGCGACCCGCTGGCGGCGGATGTCGTCGAAGTTGAGGTTGCCCATCGCGTTCTCAAACAGTTCTTCGACCGTGTCCAAACGCTGGCGGGCTACATCGGCGCGGCGGCGCAGAATCTGCGTGTTTTCCCGCCGGCTTTTCAGGTCGTAAAACGCTTCGACCACTTCGAGTTCAATCAAGTTGCGGGTCTTGGCGCGGTCTTGGCGCAACTCGTGGAGCCGTGCCCGCTCCTCGGCCCCTTGCGCTAACCGACGACCACCTTGGAACAGCGGCAGCGACACGTTGGCCATCACGCGCCAGCCCTCGCCCGTGTCCAGTGCGGAGTCCAAACCCTCACTGGCGAGCGAGCGGCGACCGGATCCCACCAGCTTCCAAGTTTGGCCGTTGCCGCTCCAGTTCAAGCCGAGGTCGGTGTCTTGGACATCCTTGGTCAGTTGCAGGCCGACGTGGGGCAGCCACTGCCAGAATACACTGCGCGCTTGGTGCTGCTGTTCGCCTATTTGCCAGACGAGTTCGGCCAGATGGGGCCGGTTGGCACGAGCTTCCTCGATGAGGGCTGGTAGGTCCGCTTCGCTGGGGTCGAGTAGCTGTAGTTGCTCGTAGGGTGGGCCGACGATTTCGATGGCGCGGAGCGAGCGCTTGCCCACGAGGCCGATCTCGGTGAAGAGCTTCAGATGTAGGGCGCGTAGCTCGCGCTGGAGGTTGTTGATCCGCGACTGCTCCTCCAACACCTCTAGCTCGGCTTCGTGCAGTTCTACCGGCCGCGCCAAGCCGGCGTCGAGGCGCGTTTGCACTCGGTCCATTTTAGCGCGGAAATAGGCGAGCAACTCGTCGCGGCTGGCGATCTCGTCGCGCGTCAGCAGCAGGCGGTAATAGGCTTGGCGCACCTTGCTATCCACGGCGATGATGGCCTCGCGGTAGCGCGCCTTTTCCGCCTGCTCCTGGTGCTTGGCGGCGAAGCGCGATGGGGTGGTGGCTCCGTAGCGCACGATCTCTTGCTGGGCTTGCAAGAAAAGTTCGCGTTGGTCGGTCTCGGGCGCGTCGGCGAATTCGCTGCGCGCGTAATCGGCGTTCAGGCCGATGGTCGGGAGTTGCTCGGCGTAGTCGAAGCGGGTGCGTGCCTTCGTCTGGTTCCAGCGGGCGCGTGCTGCTCCGATCACCGGGCTGTGGTGGGCGGTGGCCTGCTGACATTCTTTCAGGTCCCACTCCTCCGCTACGACTTGGCTAGCTACGCTGCTGAGGATCACCAATGTCCATAGATACGCTTTCATCGTTTGCTCCAACGGACGGTAAACACAGCTATCCCGAGCACAATGGCCACCAGCAGGATTACGAGGCCGGTTATGCCCCAAACAGAGCCTTCCCTCTTGATCTGTATGTTGATGGTGCGCTCGATGGATTCTACCCAACGCCCTTTGTGCTGAGTGCGAGCACTGGTCTTGACCTCGTAGCGACCTGTCTCGGCGTTGGCGGTCGGTTGCACGATGAGCTGCACCGCTACCTCCTCACGCGCCGACAGCAGTTCCACTTGAGGAGGCTCAAAGACGGCCTCCCAGCCGGGCGGGACGATGGCTTCGAGGCGAATATCGCGCAACTCAACGGTGCCGATGTTATGTAGCTTCCACTGTACCTGAGACGAGCCGCCGCGTTCGATCTCGCGGTAGAGGTTGAGGGTGGTAAACTCTAGTTCCGCCCGGCCAGTGGGCACGAGTTGGAGGTTTTCAGAGCCTATGCCCAGTTCGTGTAGCCGTTCCATATCGGCGGTAGCAAGGGTCTCGGCGTCGAGCTTGTCTGGCTCGTAGGCCAGTACCGCAAAGGCGAGCGGTTGGTCAATGGTGAAACTGGTTACGTGTTCGGGGACGTACACATTGAGCGACAAGGACACGCTAGAGCGATCACGGGAAAAGCGCAATCGCGACAGGTTGCGTCCCTGATCTTCAAACTCCCAGCGAAAGTCGTCCGGCAGCCCGAGTGCCACGAGTTGGAAAGTCTTCTCGTCTTCCGCCAGCCGCTCTAGCCGTAGTTGATACACCACTTGGCTGCCCAGGGTGCCTTCTTGGGAGAATTGCTCAACGTACACGCGCACCACGTCGCGTGCCGACGCCTTTTCCAAGTAGATGACGTGATTATCGGTGCGGTTTAGGTACTTGAGCTGCACGGCGACCTCCTCGACTTCCGGCCGCTGCAAGCCAAACTCAACTTCTACTGTCTCACCGAGGGCTAACACCGGAATGTGCATCTCGTAGGGCTGGCCGACCAACACACCATTGGCGAGGATGGCGACGAAGATATTGTTCACCTGCAACAAGGACGTCGCGTCTTGGTCAAGCCCGCCGATGTCGTAGTCCCTGCGGGCACGATCAACCATCTGCGCGAGGTGGAGATCGGAGTCGTTACGCAGGGTGAGCCGTACCCGGACTTTGTTGCCTTCGGTGCCGTATTTTTGGCCATTGACCACTGTCAGGTGAGTGGCATCGCCCAGTGAGTTGAGCAGGGTGCGCTGGAGGGCGAGCGTAGCCCGTTGCCGCTCTTCTTTAGCGCGCTCGTACTTTTCGTGCGACTGGCGTAGCTCTTGGCCGGTGACCACCCCTCGCTCCTTGAGGCCGTTCATCTGCTCGTGCTCTATAGCGGCTTCGGCCTCGCGTGCTTTAGCCTGCTCCAGCCCCATGTGCGCCTCTTCTAAATCGAGCAGAATGCGCTGCTGTTCCTTGGTCATATTCTCGGATTGGGCCGCGAGAACGCCCAAGAGTAAGCCCAATATGAGGATGAGCGACATGATGATTTTTTTGGGAGGTCAGATGATGCTGCTACGCAGCCATGCCCAGTAAGCGAGCATATAACTGAATACGGCAAAAAAGAATAATCCGATCACATCGATGCGGGCTTGGCTGATGAGGGTAGTCGCCGACAGATCTTCGCTAAAGATGGGGAGGCTTTCTACATTGACCTTGCGCTTGGACATGCCTTGGGCGACCGGAAACAGATGCATGCTTTCAGGATCTTCGCGGTCGAGGGCGATAATCGTCTGGTTGTAGTGTTGGGCGTAAGTACGTGCCTGGGCGATGAGGCTTTTGTGGCGTGCTAGCCCAGTACCAGCGAGGGCTTCCATGCTGTATTGGAAGCAACCCATCGGCGACAGGCGCACGATGTAGCGGGCGAACTCGGCTTGGCCTAGCTGCGCAGCCAATAGGCCGTCTTCGATCTCCCGATAGGCGCGGCGTTGGGCGCGCATGGCCTCGGCAAGTACCTGCACCTTTTCGGGGTTTCTCAGGTCGCGGTTAGTCAAACCGCCCGCGATAGTAATCATTCTTCCCCAAGTCGGCATATCCATCATGTCCGCCAGCGTTTCATTTTGACTCTGGGCCTTCAACAGGCGGGCTGCCAAGACGCCGCCGGTTTGCGGCCAGAGCAGGGTTCCGAAGGCCCACAGCAAGAGGACGACCACTAAGCTAGACCGGGAACTACTACTGCGGACGGACACCAAAAGCCCCAACGATACAAAGAAGCTCAGATAGAGCAGGGCTAAGCCCACCATCCCGGCTAGCCGTATTGCCTCTGTTTCGCCCAAATCTGCCTCTGAAAGCGACAGCACGAGCAGCAAGTTGACGATTACGCCCAAGGCCACCACCAGCATCAGAACCAGCAGGGCACCCAAGAACTTGCCCAGCAGTAAGGTGTGGCGCGGCAGACTTTGGGCCATGACCAGCCTGAGGGTTCCGCGCTCTTTTTCACCGACGATGGCGTCAAAGGTGAACAGCAGGGCCACTAAACTGAGGACGACGCCGAGGATGAAAACCCAGTCGATCGATTTGGTTGATAGGAGTTGTTGGGCGCTGCGCTCCAGCGAGGCTTGGAAGGAGCGAGAGACCAAGAAGGATATCTGCCAGCTACCATATAGAGTTACTCTGCCGTAGGTACTTTTTCGGTCAAAGTAAGCCCCAATGCGATCGGGCAGGGCGTGATCGGCTCCGGCGGCGCAGAACATCAGCTTGCTGGGCTTTTTGTGTAAGTCGCCTGGCCCCCTGACGGCGAGTTGCCACAGCCTATTGGCATTGGTGCGCCGGGTCTCTTGCTGGGCTTGCATCTTTTCGAGATAGCCGTCCCGCTTATATGGGTAGGTGCCGGCGGCAAATCCGAGAGCGTTGAGTACCATCAGCCCCACGACGAGCACTAGCGCGAAGCTGAAGCGCAGGCTGAGGAGGTGATCGATACACTCCCGTTTTACAACGGTAATCAACATGGTCGTTCTCCCGGATACTATGCCGCGTTGTAACGGGCAAAGAGCCGGTTGGAGAGAGCAAACAGGCCGACTGAGTACACCAGCAACACAGCAATGGCTAGCAGACTCTGCCGCAAGCGCTGATATAGGGTGGCTGGTCGCTCTTGGAAGCGGGGCATGCCGCTGAGGTCGGCCTCCCATCCCTTATCGTCGTTGAAGTAGGTACGGCTGCCAAAGGCGTCGCGGTCTTCGAGATAGGCGATAATCTGCTGGCGATAGTTTCGCACCTGCTCGATAAAGCCGTAGAATTCCTCTTGGCTGGTACCGGCGATGGCACCGGCGGCTTGGGCGTAGGCACCTGCCGGGGAGAGGGACTGGAGTTGGGAGTTGAGTCGCTCTAAGCGGCGGGGGAAGGCTTCGATGAGGGGTGCTTGGGCGTTCCAAGCGCGTTGGGCGTATTGCAGGCGCAGTCGTTCGCCACTGCGAATGATGTCTTGGAAGGTGGCCAACTCAGGCGTGTCGGCGACGCTGTTTAGATAGATTCCGGGATGTGGCCCGCTACTTTCAAAATGTGTAAGCAACCCGATGGTCTCCGAAGGGAAGACGCGCTTGACCATATTGGTGGGCGGGTAATTTGTCTGTCCTTGTGCCCGCACGATCTCTTGGGTGGCTTGGTCGAACTCATCCCATACTTGGGCAGCTTTGTCGTCGGCCTGGTCGTTTTTCTCGCTCATATTGACCTGCTCGTTGAGCAGGGCCGCGATGCTGTTGGGTAGTACAATGATGAGCAGCGCCCATAAAAAGAGCGCATAGATCAAGCTGGTGGCCGAGCGGTCCGTGGAGCACGAGACAGCCAGTCCTATCAAGTAGAGTACCGTCAAATACAACAACGAGAGCGCGAAGAGGATGCCCATCCCCAGCCAGTCGGCGGCTCTCGCGTCCATACCCTCGGTGCCCAAGAGCATGATCATCAGCAAGATGAAGCCCAAGGCCGTGGGAATGGCCAGAGTCGTCACGCCGCCCAAGACTTTGCCGGCGAGCAATTGAGCGCGACTGATGTTGGTCGTCAGAGTCAACCGCAGGGTGCCGTCCTCTTTTTCACCGGAGATGCTCTCGCTGGCCATGAGGATAGCTAACAACCCCAACACAAGCTGAAAGACATAGACAATGTCATAAGTGCCGAAGATGGCCAGATAGGGGTTGTCCGAGCTGAAGGTATCGACTTCCTCGACATGGTGGGGGATCTCGAAAAGCAGCACGCGGACGGCTTGCCCGAACTGCTGTTCATCGCCTTGGGCAAACAGCTCTAAGGGGCGCGGTACCCGCAAGGCACGAGGGGCGACCTTCTCCTTTAGGCCCGTGACCAAGACCGAGACCGACTGGTCCCGGGCTAATGAACTATAGTAAGTAATTTCGTGTGGCTTGAGCGCCTCAATGGCTTTATTGGCTTGGTAGCTGGCCTTTTTCAGGGACCAGTTCTGGCTGGAGAGCAAGCCGTTGGCGCTCATCAGTAGCACCGCTAAGATGGTGCAGATGGCAAAGCGCTGGCTGAGCAAGTGGGAGAGCAGTTCTTTCTTGAACACAGCGGCGATCATAACGGGCACTTTTGGGCTAGATTACGTAGCGCCAAACAGGAATAGAGCTGGCGCGTTATTAGACGTAAAAATTTCTACTAGGCGCCACATACTCTGCTCTGAGTCATAGATTAGGCGCACGAAAAACGGGGCACGCACTGGTCCTGCCTCGAAATCCGAGAACTCCTCAGGCTCTTCGACGACGAACATGAAGTCGGCAAAGAGCCGCTGCTCACCCGTTGGCAGATTTCCTTCAACCTTGCTCTTGAGCGTGGGAGTCCACCCCAGCGAGCCCGTGGGGAGTAGGTTATCGGCTTGGGCATAGTCCCTATAGCCCTCGTATTCCCCTTGCATCTCGAACACTTTGTACACACTGTCGAAAAAGGATACATTTCCAAAGTAGTAATCCCGTCCCTTAAAGTCTAGTACTTGTCTGTGCCGTGCTTTGAAGGAAGCAAAGACCGCATCGTATCCGTCCTTTTGCATACTCTCTACCATGTCGGGATTATTGACGCCCTCGCGCAGGTAAAACGCGACGGCGAGGCTGTCGCTGCCCGATACCGAGAAGGCGACTAGGAAGTCGTAAAGCCAATCGCGCAGGTCAGCTTCTTGCTCGGTAGTGATGGATACGCCTGACTCGACAGGTATCGACTTGACGGCGTTCTGCAACTCGGAGTTGGCCTCAACTTTCATCACCTCTAGGCTGTTGATGTAGTCGAGATAGGCTTGGCGACCGTCGGCATCGGGCGAGAAGCCGCCGTACTGGCGATTGGGTTCGGCAGCAGCGTCGGATACGCCGAGCCAGATGGTGAGTAGGGCGAAACATAGGGTGTGAATGGTTGAGGAGTTCATGGTGTCCTCCTTATTTCTGGATTTGTTGTTATTTCGGCGGCGAGTGGTCCAGCCGACCACTCGCCGCCTGCCGGACTTCTCAGAAGTAGCGGCGGGGAACCACTACGGCATTGGTGGGTCGGACCAACCGATACAGAACGGCCAAGGCGTGCAGGTGCAGAAAACATTATCGTCTGTCACCGAGCAGAAACCAAAAACCCCTCAGTCTGCCTCGCAATAGTCCGCCAGCACCTGCTGCGGCAGGAAGCTGGCTACGAAGCCCATGAGGCCAAGCGCTGCTTGGATCATCTTTTTCCGGTTCATGGTGAATTCCTTATGCTTAGGTTGGTTGAGTCAACTCGGAGGATAACTCCGAGGTGTAACGCTGGCCATCAGGGCTATGAGTCCTAGGCCAGTTTAAACCATGTATTCCATAAGCATCCCTCCCTTTTGATGGTGCTTTCGCCACCTTTATTGGGGCGAAGAGAGTCCTATCGCGTCAGAGCCAATACGGGGATGATCACCTGCTCCGCCCCAATCTGCACCTCTACTTCACATCCCAGGGCACCAACGGGGAAATCACTCGCGTTGCCGATCTTTACCACTAGGCTATTGTCTTTTTCCCGCTGGTATTCGACTTTCAGTTCCACTCCCTCACACAAGGGGGATGCCTTTACGGGTGCCTCGGCCAAGTCCGCCGGCAGTCCGATGATCACTTGGCGCACTTCGCGTCGTTGCGCTGTACCTACTCCAAAGGACGCGCTATGTGGCTCCAAGCTAAACCGAGGATTGACTCGCCCTCGTACTTCGATGAAGTAGGTGTGCTCTTTGTCATCGGCTTCAATGGTTGCCTTGAGAGTGGCTACGATTCGGTCTCCCCAAGTCAACCCTACTGATGGAGAAAGTTCCAAGGCCATCCCTTCGTCCACCACCGATGTCTCAATGCCTTTCCCTGCTACCTGAATCCCACGAATGTGCCTCGGCTTCCCTTCTATCTGTCCGAGTGGAATACGGCGGACAATGGAGGACAGGTCATCGCTTCGGATTCGTCCTAGGTCCAGTTTGTTGGGCAGCATAGGCACGACCTGCCCTTCTAGCTGCAGTTGCCACGTATCCGGCCTGCCGGCTAAGCTAAAGTCAATACTGGGCGCAAAGGCCCCAGAGCGGCCCCGAGTATCGATTTGATAGGAGATAGTGTAGGGCTCACCGGCTTTCAAAAGCCCCTGTGGGTAATTGACGTCCGTGCAGCCGCAACCAGGCTCAGCAGCGACGATTTCCATGTCGTAAGGTGCGACGAAATGGACTTCACCGATTGTGCCTTCGCTGTCGTAGATGGTGCCGTACTCTGCGGTTTGCGGCAGTTCGCTGGCCCTACTTGAGGTATTAGCCAAACCAGTGCTAAGCTCGGCGATTAGGATCGCTACTTTTATCGTTAGCTTGTTCATTGTCTTTCTCCTAGGTTGTAAAAAGCGGATTACATGACGTTGAATAGAAAGTTCTGCGGTACGCCATTACTGAGATAGACCTCTACATGGCGCCACATAGCCCGCTCTGGATCCCAGATTAGCCGAAAGAAGACCGGGGTGCGCCCCTGCCACTCCCAAGGAGAGACCCCCTCGGGCTCTTCGACGATGAACATGATGTCGGCAAAGATCCACTGCTCACCCTCCCGTAAGGCTTTCTCAACTTCTTTCTGCAGTTTGGGGCGGAAGTTCAATGTGCCTTTGGGAACCATGCCGTGGGTCTTGAGGTAGCTAGCATAGCTATCGTATGCTTCTTGCATCTCAAACACTTTAAACACACTGTCGAAAAAGGACACGTTTTCAAAGAAGTAGTCGCGATTCGTCGCATCGAGTATGTATCTATGTCCGGCTCTGAAGACGGCAAAGGGCGTATCGCCTTTTAGGAAGCCCTTGCTCTCAGTAATCTCTTTCAAGCGTTCTACCATGTCGGGATTATTAGTCCCTTCGCGCAGATAAAAAGTAGCAGCGAGGCTGTCGTTGCCCGACGACGAAAAGGCAACCAGGAATTCGTAGAGCCAGTTGCGCAACTCGGCTTCTTGCTTCAAGTCAATGAGAGCACCTAAGTCAACGGGCACTGCATATACAGCCTTCTTCAGTTGAGGCCCGGCCTCGACCCGCATCATCTCCTGATCGTGAATGTAGTCATAGAAGACTTGCAGGCTGTCGGGAGAGAAACCCCCGTATTGACTTTTGGTCTTGGCGATAACGGTGTCGGGGATGCTGCTCCAAACGGCGACGAAGGCCAAGTACAGGGCACGAATTACCACGGTTTTCATCGTATGGTCTTCTCCTTGTGTTCATGATGGCTATCGGGATATCAGGGATGAACTGCTTTGGTCAACGAATGGCCTCATATCCCTATATGATCCACAGGGCGCGACTATGTGAACCGCCTTGGTTAACGAATGGCCTTTATGGAAAGGGTTCTGCAATTACCGTGCCTATTTTGAGCAAGGGAGTAAATAATTCTTTTTAATTTTATAAATCATTGTTAAATAATATCTTATAAAGAAAATAAATTATTTGTCGCTTTTTAAGATGTTTGTGATAGCGGCTTAGCTTCTCTGAAAGTGCGATAAAATGTCGCAGGTATGAGTTGACTTATCGCTCTCTACAACGAAGAGTACCAGGAGTACTAGCTGAAAAAGGGTAAGGTCAGATAGACGCCGCCTCGATCGCTTGTCGTGATTGGGGACTGGCTTCGACCTTCATCATCTCATGATTGTGGATGTAGTCGTAGAAGATTTGGATGGATATTGTCGAGCGAGAAGCTGCCGTATATGCTCTTGGGGAGGCCAATGGATAGTGTTTCCATCAGGTAGCCTCCTTTGACAGCCGGCTGTTAGCCGGCTGCCGCTACATAGGATCCGCTTGACGAGTGTGGCGCAAGGTGGTGCCACGCCGCGATAAATTGCTCAGGAAACGTCATGCTACTGACTTTGGCCCGAGCGTCGAGGACGCGCTCGCAGATCAAGGATTGGGGGGCGGCTTCCAGGCGGCGCACTGCGGCTCCTAGGGCCTCCACCGTGGGGGCGAAGCGGTGATTAGGCGGCACTAGCCGTGCGGCTTCCACTCGGTCGGGCGTGTCGACCACCAATGTACACAGCCCACGAGCTGCTGCCTCCAAGGGTGTCAGGCCGCAGGTTTCGTAGCGCGAAGGACAGACAAAAACGCCCCGACCGACCAAGGTATCGAGTAAAAAGGCTAGTTCGTCGCGTGGTATTTTGGGCACAAAGCAGAAGCGCTCCTTTAGGCGTTCTCCCACCAAACCGCGCAGATGCTGCCGTTGCTCGTCTTCTGGCGTACCACCGATCACCAGTACGCGCAGTGCTACCCCCGACTCTATGAGGTGCACTGCCGTTTGTACCAGCAGCTCCACGTTCTTGAAGGCGTCGAGACGGGCGCAAGCCGTACACAAGATGAGCTGGCGATCAGCTTCGGAGATGAAGCGTCGCAGGTGGTCGCTCATTTTGGAGTCAGCGGTCTGCAAACTGTTCAGTTCCAGCGGCGGGTAGATTTTGCCGATCCTCATGCGCTCAATGCCGTGCCGCTGCAGGTAATTTGCTTGGATGGACGAAATCTCTAGGGCTGCACCGCCATGCCGTGCCATGTAGTTGATGCCACGTCTCTGGCTGCGTCGCAGATGTTCCAATTTATCTCGCCCGGCTCCGAAAGCCTCTTGGGCCAGCGAGGTCCCCATGACCTCGACAACATGATCAGCAAAGGGCGCGTGATGGGTGACTACAAAGGGCTGTCCCTGCGGATGAAAGGGCAAAAGCACATTGGTCTGGTAGTAGATCAGCCCACCGCCCAATGCGGTGAATGCCGTCTCCAGTGCCGTACGTACCGCGTCGTTGCTCATACGGAAGTGAAAACCTAGCTCTATGGCCGGATGCCCGAGCAGATGAGTCGGCTGTATCTGCGGCATGTGCAGGCGCTCGTCGCGCCGGTAGAGCACGAAGCCTGCGAGCAGCCCCTCGTGCTCTAGGGCGTCGGCAGCGTTGAGTGCATAGGATACCACGCCATATTTGAACGGCCCTGCGGCTGAGGCGGGAGCGAAGTTGCGATTGAGGACGATGATAGTAGGTAGCATGGACGGTCTCTTTGTATCTATCTAGGCCGCCCGGTGGATATTCCATAGGGGATGGCGGATCAGTAGGGCTTCTATATCGGCTATCTCACTTGATGTAATCTGTTGATAGCACTGGTGAAAGTGCAGCAAGTCGCGCAAGACCAACTCTTCGGGAATAAAAGGGTCCGGCCAGATACTTGCCCGCCATAGTTCGATCAGCCATAGCTTGGGATTGTTGTTATGATGCGCCATATAGGCGATGGCTGCGACTCTTTTGCACTGCTCATCCTTTAGTTTGCTCGGGTCGGAAAACTCATGATAATGATACAGGTGATAGGTAAACGCCTCGCGCACAAAGTCGGGGAGGATGCCAGCCTGCTGTAGTCGATAGGCCAAGTCCCAACCCTCGGAGAAGGGTATATGGGTGGCGAAACCACCCACATCGAGAAAGGCTTGGCGCGGCACTGCGCTGTTATGAGGATAAAAGGCGAGGAAGCCTACCGGCGAATCAGGATAGGTTGCGTATAGCTCGGCGACATGATCCTGCATCTCCTTTAACGGAGCGAACGGGTACCCGCCTTCTTGGGCACGGGCGTGTATGCTGGCGAAGTCATGGCGGATCTGAGCTTCGGTCACCAAGACCTGATCGAGTTTGATCCGCAAGAAATCGGCTAGGACGCTGGAAGTGTGCTCTTCATCAAAGACAGCCTGCTGGGGGTCGGGCATATATTCGAGCAGAGGTAAGCTGTACAGGAAGCCGCATAGATAGCGTGTGTGTTTCCCCTGCTCCCATGATTCCCACAGATGTGCCAGCCAAGCTGGATGTGGCAAGGCATCGCCGTCGAGAAAGGCCACCAACTCACCTCGCGCTTGCTCAACGCCGGCATTGCGTGCCAAGCAGCGACCCACGTTAGGCCGCATCGGTACTACGTGTACGTTTGGATACTCGGCAGCTAGCATGGCCTCCGTACCATCGGTGCAGCCATCATCGACGACGATGATTTCAAAACATTCCTTGGGGAAATGCTGGCAAGACAGCCCGCACAAAACTAAGCGCAGGCGCTCCTTTTGATTGTGGGTCGCAATAACTACGGAAATATCTACTCTCATCAACTTACTCCTTAATATTTACAGGCACTCAAAGACTAAATGGCACTCGTAGTGTAGTCCTTCAGGGCTAATCAATTGTCGGTCGGGTTGGGTCTTGGCGTCTGGATTTGGTACTACTAGTTGCGGCATCTCCTTGGCAGAGTTTGAACAAACTACCCGGTGGCAGTCCATATGACCGAAGTAGTAATCGAGGAATGCTTCGCTACGTTCTTCGATGCGCTGGCGCAGCGCAACGTCGGCAACATTGTCCTCGGTCATGGCGATGTCGCCGAGGTAGATCCCGTGGAACTCTACCGGCAACCAGCCGGTCTGGGTTGTGTATAATTCCATCCAAGTATGGCTGAAGACGGAACTGTCGTACACGCTAATCCCATAGCGATCCCGCCCTTGGGGCGCGACCGCCAGACCACCGGTCACCTCCCGAGCCGGAATGTCGAGCAAGCGGCATAGTGCGATAAAGGCTCGCGTCAGGGTCAGGCAATGACCACCGTCGTTGCGGAGCATATTTTCTGTACTACAAGTCAAGCACTGGCATCTCTCGGTGGTCTTTTTGAATCGCTTGCTACGCACGATACGCTGGTATATACGCCGAGCCTTCTCCGCATCATCGAGGTTAGGTTCATCTAAGTGCAGAGTAGCTAGGAAATCGCGAACTAGACGCGATTGGCTCAGTCGGTCTTCTACCTGCGTATAGTGGTGATGTTCTCCAGCAGTCAGCGGCAGGGAAGTCTGCCCAGCGAGTGGCAGATTATATACCTCAACTTCGCAGGAATACGAGAAGGTGAGCTCCTCATTCGCTGGATCAATATGGCAGGGAAAGGCGTAAAAGAAGCCAGCGTCTGGCACCAGATATGGGCACAACTCACTTGGGGTACAGTCGAGCAACTTGACGATCGGTTGCTGGGGCAAGCGTAGGGGATAAGGTAAAAAAAGTTGCGCTGGTCCTTCGCTTGTACAGGACTTTGTATGTGCCTTGTAGGTATAGGTCAATCGATAGCGCTGGCCGGTTGTACGCGCCTTTAACTTGCCGTCGCAATGAGCGAGAAAAGGTGCCCGCATCTCTTCCCGCGCTCGATAGTCCGGCTCGAAGAAGCGAGGCTCGTGGTCGTAGAGCCAATTCCACGAGCTGCCGGTGTCATACCACACTAGCCGCCCGTGGCGCAGATGCGGTATGCCCCGCCGACGCGCATCGCTCAGCATGGCGCGGATGGCCGAGTGGGGAAAGTCATCGGCGATAACTGGATAGAGATGGCGAATGAATTCCTCCTCAATTACCATATTTTTTGGATCGAGCTGTGCGCTCTGGTGGTGCGTGAAGAGCAAGCCATCTATCGCATCGGCGGCAGCCTCGCCGCCTTGCCAAGTGGAGACATTGGCAGCAAAGGCCGTACAGCGGGCGCGGAACTCGTCGTATTGGGCGAATAGATAGCGCACGTGTTCGGCCAAATGTTCCGCTTGGGCGAAACGATGGCGCGACAGTTTCAGGCCCAGGCCCAAGTCGCGCACCCGGTTGAGGTGATATTCTTGATCAAGATGTTCAGGTGTCCCTATAATCGGCACCCCTTCGGCCAGCGCGTGGTAGATAGAGCCAATACCGCCGATGCCTATGAAGAGTGCGGCATCGCGCATGACTAAGCGAGCGGGCAGGTAATCAACGATCCGCATGTTGGCCGAGGGGGCCTCGACAGCAAAGCGCCCAGCCGTGGTTACTATTAGGCGAAAAGGCAGATGGGCGAAGGCTTGTAAGACTGCCGGTAACAAGTGGTCATCCACGCCGGTACTGCCGCAATTGAAGTACACTAAGGGCAACGAGGTATCCCAACCCTCAGCGGCTAGTGCGGCCGGCGGTTCTTCCGCAATAGGCTCGTCTTCAATGAGGGGGCCGACGTAATGGTAGGAGGGCAGCACGTCATCGGCCGGCGGATGGAATTCGGGCACGTCGGCGAGAAGGAAAACGTGGCGATAAGGCTGCGGCCGGCTGAGGTGCTGCGCTAGGTAGTCGTCAAAAGGACCGGCTTGCACTGGAAAGTAGTCAGGCAGGCGAATGAGGTGGGGATAGCCGGGCTGGTTGTAGGCCGCTTCTATACTAGCTATATCAACCCCCTCCCAAGCGGCTGTTAGCTGCAAGGTAGGACGTAAATCGCTAATAAGCAGGGAGGGCTGTAACTGGCGCACGAGTGTGCGTTCAGCCTCGACGCAGCGCTCGATCCATTCCTCGTCATAATACTCGTACTCGCCCCGCGCCAAGTGTTCGTCTATACGCTGCTGCGGCATGGTTTCAACATCCCAGACCGTGAAGCCTTCAGCGGTGATTCGGTCGGTATGCGGCCCTTGTCCGGCGAAAACGACCTCGTACCCGCGCTGTCGCAATGTACGTGCTACAACGAGGGGACGGATCGTGTGGGCCAAGCTATAGCCGTGGAAGAACACTAAAAGACGATGCTCGTCGCGCCGGAGGGCTGTCTCGATCTCCATCTTTTTTAGATGGGCATTCCAAGTGACAAACCAATTCCACAACTTTTTATGAAGTCTCTCCAACATAGAGGCATGCTTTCGTAAGGGGTGGCTTTTGTGGAGATGGTTTTGCAATCGGCGTACCAACGGAGCCGAACTTTTCATTAATGTTATCTAAGTGGTAGTTAAACAATGCTTTAGGGGAATATTCAGCAGGTTACAGTCGCGTATCCGGTGCCATTTCACAGCCGATAAGTGCGGTAAAATATCACACGGATGCGATATATTGTTGCACTTTGGCGTTATAGCGTAGATTCTGCGCAGTGTAACGGTTCCGCCGCCTTTTGAGGCAGCGTCTGATGATATTAATTGATGCGGGAATAAGGGGAGAGTCGCAGCATTTACCGAGCTAGCCTAAAGACTTCCGCAGTAAGGGTGTCATGGCCCTAACTATCTGGCGTAGAAAAGACATATAGCGAGCGGTTTTCCCAACCGCGAACAAGCAAAAAGATGGCCCCTTCTAACATCCTAGTTAGAAGGGGCCACTTGCTTTTCAAATTGTGTTTCTTTGAGCCTTCAACTTCTCAATCTAAAAGGGTGCGTCTGTACGGCGGCTCTTGGTCAAAGCGTAGCCATCCGCTCATCCACTGCAACGTATGCCCCCAACTCAGTTTTTCTCTGCCCCACATAGAGGCTTCATATTCTCCTGTCTCTTCGTTCCAGGTTTCGCAGACGTTTATCTCTTTGTGGAAACCCCATTGTCCGTCAGCGGTATGGTACACGCCCATCGTCCCGTGTTCAATCGCATAGGGCTGGTCTAAGTGGTAAGTCTTCTGCCTATACTGGTATAGACGTACGCACGGTGCGACCGCATCCACGTACGAAATTATGATGTACAACGTGTCTGTGGTAGTAGCCGGCTCTCCGTATGCCCTGGTCCATGTGCCTACTATATCCAACTTGGGAAAGGGACACGGCTCGTAGGACATGGGCGTTTTTTTATTTTTCTCGCCACATCCAATAAGCCAAGCGGCAAGTATAATTGCAATCATCATGTCGCGCTCCTTTCGCTCATCATATTGTGCAGTGAAAAGCCGTTGCTTCGTTTCCCCTTCCGGGGATTGGAAGCAACGGCCGAAACCAGTGTTGGTGTACTGGCTACTAAGTCTGCTTTTCCTTTTTATTCATTGTAAATGTTAATGAACTGCTCGTCAAAGTGCAGGTACACATAAGCGTCCTGGTCATCACCGTGCGTTTTAGGATGGTTTGGGTTCAAGTGTACGGTTTTCAAGTACGTAGGGACGAATTTCCACCAGCCGACCGTATCGTCTGGATTCAGCCAGTTGCCCAGGTCTCTTTCCTTAACCTTGACGTGTACCCAGTCCTCTTTTTGGTAGTTGCTATCCGAAGCGTCGAACACGTCGCCTTGACATTCATATCCGGGATGATGCCAGATTTCGGGATATTTGCCCTGGTCGGGTGGATACCACGTATTGATCTCGTCGGCTTCCACGTAGTCCCAATAGCCCCTGGGAACCTTGTGGCCCTGCCAGGGTGATGGCATCGTCTTGAAAGAGGCATTGACGATGATCTCCATGTCTGGAGGGGTTCCGTTCGACTCATGGGCGTTGGTGAACCGAAAGCGCGACAGGTAGGCGGATTTCTCTTCGTAGCAGTCTGGTAGCGCGGAATGGGCCGGGTAGTGAGGTGGCGGGTGGTGTGCCCAGGCCGGCTCTACAAGCCAAGACAGTAGCGGGGAAAGCCCTGCGAAGAAGGTTTCAGGCTCGTCTCGCGCCGGCAGTGCCAGTGCCGCTATGGCGTTTTCCGGCTTGTAGAAAAACTCATCATCATAGGTGATGAAGAAGAAAGGGTCGGAGCGGGTAAAGCCGTCCATGCTGAAAGGCATGGTTTCCGGTTCGCCGTCGGGGAAGAAACCATCCCATTGCTTGGAGTCTTTTTCATCTATGATGGCGTCGTGAAAGACGGGGATGGCCGTTGCTCCTTTGTAGGAATCATCTTGATCCACCAAATGAATCTCCAAGCCGTACATCGCCTCACAAATGGCTATGAAGGCATCGGCATCATCCAAGGCCGCGATGATGCCGGGCAGGATGCCCGACGTGGAGACTCTTTAATAAGGACTTGATGGGGATTTTGGCAGAAAGCGGGCAGGCCATAGGCCGGGCTGTCCGTTTTTCAGAACTTTTTGGGTCAAGCGGCCATAACCTTAAGGACCGCTTGGCTCTGCCTCTCCATACCGAGTTCCTTAAACAGGCGCAACGCTGTTAACCACTCTGTCGACGCCCGCTGCTTATCGCCGTCTTGTTTAGCGTACAGATTGCCCAAGGACACGTAGTTGAAAGCCTGCATCCTCGCGTTCCCTAGCTGTCGGCACAGGTCCATGGAATCCTGTATATGCCGTTGCGCCATCTCTAGATCACCGACTGCCATGTAGAGATCTGCCAGCAGCGTTGCCATGCCACAGCGGCCTTGGGCATGACCCTGCGCTATGTAGATGCTCAAGGCTTCGTTGCCGCTGCTCAAGGCTCGTTCTGTACGGCCTAAGTCGCGGCAGACAGAAGCGATGGAGCCGAGTTGTAGGGCCACTTCGAGGGGCGTTCCTTGCTGCCGGGCCGCCGCTAGTCCAGCCGTGAAGTGGTGCAGGGCCTGCTCTGGGTCGCCGTGATGCAGTGCCAGTTGCCCCAAGCTGTTGAGCAGGTTGCCTGGCACGTCGTCCGCACAGAGCACGCGGCTGCGATGGAGCCACTGTTGAGCTTCCTCCAAATCGTTCTGCTGCATGTGGAGGTTGCCCATGTTGTTAGCCATCTTGGCTGTGAGGGTGGCATCGTCTCCTTCTTGGGCGTGCTGCATGGCCTTGCGGTAGTACTCGGTGGCTTCGTCAAAGTGGGATTGGCATTGTTTGATAAATCCGACGTTACCTTCGGCCTCGGCTAAATCGCACGGGGAGCGATTAGGCGAGCAGGCGGCTAGCGCCTCTTGGAAGTACTGTAGCGACCCATCGAGGTCACCGGCGATTTCGCAGCGATGGCCGAGTTGAGTGCAAGACTCAAAAAGTCCATCTTGGCATTTCTCAGCGAGAAAGAGCCGACGCGCTTTTTGGTAGTGGGTAATCGCTTGCTCGTGCTGTCCCTCTTTTTGGCAGGTATTGCCCAATTTGAGATGGGTCCATGCCTCGGTTGTTTTTGATGGATTTATAGTAGCCTCCTGTTCTTTCCGTGCAGGAAAACGAGGAGGCAGCATCTGTCGCGCTGGAGGGCCGTCTCCCGTTCCATTTTGGTTAGAAAGGCGTTCCAAACGGCCAACTAATTCCACAGCTTTTTGTTGAGTTGTGCTAGCATGACGCTCTGCTTTTCACCAAGGGGTGCAGAGTACTGCCTCTGCTAGCATTCAGTTGCAATTATCGTGCCCTTTGTAGGCCGGTAGCTGGCAAGCGGGCCACTAAAATTGGTCTAACAATTTGTTAAATAATGGATTATGAGATTAAAGATGATTTTTGTAGCC
This sequence comes from Candidatus Latescibacterota bacterium, assembly GCA_965116675.1. Taxonomy (GTDB): domain Bacteria; phylum Latescibacterota; class UBA2968; order UBA8231; family UBA8231. Next base: position 1,301,819 of record OZ220721.1, on the reverse strand, counting down.
TTTTTCCGCGACCGCTTGACTATATGAAAGTGCGACAATATATCGCACAAGTGCGTCAAATAATCGCACGGGTGTTGATACAGAACGGACGGAATCGCAGACGAGAATGTCTGCGTCATGTTTTGGATGCGGATCAGCGGATGATACGGGTCGAAGGGCTTGTATGATTGCCTTCAGGGCCTGCGGCTGTATTGACTCACGTCTATGTCGAACTGCTTGATCTTCCGCTGTAAGTTGCGCCGCCCTAGCTGGATCTGCTGAGCAGCCTGACTGATATTGCCGCCTGTTTTCTCTAGAGCGTCTCGGATGAACTGCTCCTCAAAACGCTGGCGTGCCGCGTGGAAAAGTACCTCTTCTTCTGGCTTCTCTTCCTCAGTACAGTCTCTGATATTCGCTGGTAGGTCGGCCGCCGTAATTTCTTCACCTTGGGCTAGGGCCATGGCGCGCAAAATGGCGTTTTCCAGTTCGCGCACATTGCCGGGCCAATCGTAGCTCTCTAGACACGCCAACGCCTGTGCACCAACTCTCCGCACCTGTTTGTTGAGTCGCTCGCCCATCTGGTCAATGAGAAACTGACACAACAAGGCAATGTCGCCTTTGCGCTGGCGCAGCGGCGGCACGTCTATAGTGACAGTGTTGATGCGATAGAACAAATCCCCGCGGAAATCGCCGTCGGCAATGGCTTGTTCGAGGTCTTTATGGGTAGCTGAAATCACGCGCACATCTACTTTACACGTTTGCGTCGAGCCGACTGGCTCAAACTCACCTTCTTGTAACACGCGTAACAGACGGGTTTGCAACTCGATGTTCATGTCGCCGATTTCGTCGAGAAACAGGGTGCCGCCATCGGCTTCGAGGAAGCGCCCTTTGCGGTTGCGTACTGCGCCGGTGAAAGATCCTTTTACATGCCCGAACAATTCGCTTTCCAATACGCCGGGCGCGAGGGCCGCGCAGTTGCAGCACACGAAGGGGTGGTTGGCGCGGTTGCTGGTCTGGTGGACAGCTTGGGCGACGAGTTCTTTACCGGTGCCGCTCTCGCCGCGAATGAGCACCGACAGGGGTGTTGGTGCCACTTTGCGGATGAGGTCATAGACTGCCTGCATGGCCTCGTCGTCGCCGATTAGGCCGCCGATAGCGTCCTGCTCTTGGCGCAAGCGCTCATTTTCGGCACGCAGGATTTGCAGTTCGCGGATGTTGTCGATGCGATTTATGACCTCGGCGGAGTCAAAGGGTTTGGCCAAGTAGCCATAGGCCCCGCGCTTGACTGTCTCCACGGCGCTTTGCACATCTGAGTACGCGGTCAGAATGATCACTTCTTCGGGTCGCTGACGCACGTCGAATTGTTCAAGGAAGGCAAGGCCGTCCATGCCCGGCATCAGCAAATCGAGCAAGATGACGTCGAACTGCTCCTGCTGCAAAAGGGCTAAGGCTCTGCGGGCATCGGTCTGGGTCGCTACTGAAAATCCTTTGCGCCGTAAGATGCTGCTGGAAATTTTCAGCAAGTCTGCTTCGTCGTCAATCATGAGTATTTTGCCGCGCTGTTTGCTCATCGCTAACTAAGTTCCTCGTCGCTGAAGGGTAGTAAGAGTGTAAAGCAGGTCCCTTCGCCGGTCCTGCTCGAAACGTCTATGCGCCCGCCGATTTCTCGGAGTTGGCGCTGGACAATGGACAACCCTAAGCCAGTACCTTGACCGGAGGGCTTGGTGGAGTAAAACGGATCAAATATCTGGCGAATCCGCTCGGGGGGAATACCGACACCAGTGTCGCAGATTTGGACCACCACGCCTTCTGGAGTACAGCGCGTGTTTACATACAATTGACCACCTGCGGGCATGGCTTGGAAGGCGTTGCGGATAATGTTGAGGTAGATGTCCTTGAGCATATCCTCGTTTATGAACACCAGTGGCATGGGCTGCAACTGGCGCTGGATGGCGATTCCGAGGTGATCGGCGTGTTTGTTCTCTAAGTCCAAGAGTTGCTCCAATACGCGCACCACATCCACGGGTGCTTTGGGATCTTCGGGAGGGCGGGCAAAGTCCAGCAGGTTAGTGATATGCTGGTCAATGCGGTGGATGGCGTCGCGCATGGCTTGCAGAGTTGTTGTTCGCTCCTCTACTTCATCGGGATGCAGGTGAGGAAGCAGGTCGCAGGTGCTTTGGGCAATGGCGAGGGGGTTTTTGATCTCGTGCGCCATGCCTGCGGCCATGGTACCGAGCGCAGCCAATTTTTCGGCGCGCACATAGTGGAGTTCGAGGACGCGCTGCTGCGTCTGGTCTTCAATGACCAACAGAGTCTCGCCCTCGCGAGTACCCACAAGCGGCACGGTCCGCAGGTTCCAGTAGCGGGGGATGCTGTTGTCATCTTCGATGACGAGATCATCTACCGCATGCACAGTAGGGTGCGTCTCTAGCCAAGCGCGGAGTTGGGTTCCGGTACACGTATTGTTCAGCTCGTCTTGCGGCCCCAACAGACGGTTCCATGCCTCGTTGCTCTGCACGATGCGGTAGTCGGCGTCTATGACGGAGATGGCCAAGGGATTGGCTTCAATGAGTTGGCGCTGGAAGTGGAGGGTGCGCTGCAAGGCTTGCTGGCGCTCGGAGAGCGCGGCGTCCATGTCGATGAAGGCCATGGTCAATTTGCCGATTTCATCTCTACGTGCCCATGGCGTAGGGCCGAGCGCTTCGTTGGCTTGTCGGCGGCGCATGGCTTGGGCCAGCTCGGTTATAGGTACAGTCACCAAGCGGTAGGTTGACCATCCCAAAAGCACCATGGCCAGCGCAGCCAAGGCGATGGACAAGTAGGTGCGATGCCGCAGGAGGGCGAGGAGAGCAAAAGCCCCATCCTCGCGCTGTTCGACAGCGACGATCCAGTCCTCATGTACTGGGGCAAACCCAGTAATCCAAGCTGTGCCCTCCTGGTCGCGCCAGCGAAGGATGCCGTTTAGCTTTCTTATGTCCTCAATGCGAGGGTGGTTTTCGCCTCGGTAGTTCGACAGGCGGCGCGGCACCATTACGTAGCGCCCGTCCGCGTAGTTGAGCAGAACCGCGTGGCCATTGTCGCCTAGGTCGGTGCGCTCAATTTTCTCCCTAAGGCTGTTGAGATCCAAGCGAGCGACCAGTACCCGGCCACCATCTAGTGGGAAGGCCATAAAGAGGCTGGGCTGCCCGTCATATTCGGTGATGTTGGAGATGTAGCTTGCCTCATCCGTTACTCCCTTTTGGATAGCGTCCCAGTCGTAGTGCGTGGGCAAAAAGGTGCTGGTGGGCAGCGCGTTCGACGCCTGTATCTGGCTTTGGGCATCGACTATGTGGAGATCGCGTACCCCGGCCTCGGCAGCGGAAAAACGGAGCAAATCCTTGACTGGGTTGGATTCGGAGGGAGGCCAATCGGACAAGTTACTGCCCTCCTTGGGCTCGCGGAGGGTCAGACTAAACAACTCCTCAACAGATAGGTTCTGGACCTTGAACGACAGAGCAACTAATCTTAGGTGGGGCTCGGTAAAGAGGGTGGAAATTTCCCTCGATAAGTAGTACGCCGTTTGGCGGTGGTTGTTAAGGACGTTCTGCTCCAAGACTTCACGGGCGGTATAGAGGACGATAAGGAGGATCAGCAACACGGGGACCACTCCCAATAGCAGGTAATGAGATAGTAAGCGCAGCCACAGGTGTTGCTGATACCAATCGACGATTTTGTTTAACAGCGTGATCATCTTCATCTGCGTGGGGTTCCACTGCCCAGATCCCGCAGCCCTTCAGCGGCCGACGACAGCGTCAGAGAAGGTGAGGATGCCGAACCGGGTGGCGCGGTGGAAGTCGGCCTTGGGCGTGCCAGTATCGGACCACAGTCCAAATTGACCTTGGTAGCCTTTGGTGCGGTTGAGGCCGGCGCGCCATTGGTCGCCGTCTTGGGGCGGGATTTGTCCACCTAAGTGGCGGAAGTTGTCGTGGGGGATGGCGATTTCGAGGATCCAGCTTTGGTCGGTGTCCGAGTGGTCGTTGAGGGTGCCGTCGTAGGTCGTGGCAATGACCACGCCCTCGCTCTGCCAGGACGGGTGAATGGCCTTGGTGCGCTCCTTGCCGCCGCGGAAGGCGATGTAGTCGAGCAGGGTGCCGTTGATGTTCATCTCATAGCCATAGTAGTTGCCGGGAACTTCCATGTTGGGGGTGGCGAAAATTTCAACGGCGTCCTCCTGATACACCGCTCCGTCGTGCTCGGTGACTTCTGAATGTAGATACGGATCGACGCACTCGTAGATGATGTAGAGGTTGTCGTCGTCCCACAGCAAGCGGGCCGTCGTGGATTGCGGTTGCTCTTTTTCGAGGTCGCTCCAAGGCATTACAAAGGCGATGGGCGCGGCGCGTTGCCAGTCGGCTTCATCTAGGCGACCATCAACTTGGATCCCCTCGTTGGTGCGGAGGACTTGGTAGGTGGGTAACTCATCAGGCACAGCTTGGAAGCGGGTGTTCTCTTGGGCGCTGGCAGAGCCAGCGAGGACGAGGGCGAAGGCGAAGAGCAGGCTGTAGAGCATGGTCAATCCTTTCGGTAGTGGTCGGGTCAAGCGTTGTGCAGGGAGGGCGTCTCCCCGCGCGAAAATGCTTTGGCGATCTGGTCGCAGCGCTCGTTGTCCGGGTCGCCGACGTGGCCAGGGGTGTATCGCCACTGGACAGCGGGCGTGTTGAGCTGGTCTAGCATCTGCCACAGGTCTTGGTTGAGCACGGGCTTTTTGGCAGCCGTGCGCCAGTCCCGCTTCTTCCAGCCGTGGATCCACTCGGTAATGCCCTTGCGCAGGTACTCGCTGTCCGTGACGAGGGTAATAGCGATGTCGGATGGGACGGCGCGGAGCCCTTCGATGGCCGCTTGCATCTCCATGCGGTTGTTGGTCGTCTCCGGGACAAAGCCGCCCAATTCCACGACGCGGCCATCGCCGTAGAGCAGCCGAGCTGCCCAGCCGCCTGGCCCTGGGTTGAACGAACAAGCGCCGTCGGTAAAAATGGTCACAGTTTGCGCGGGTTTCGACCTGAGCTCAGCCGAAGGATTGGATTGCTGTTGTAGCACTGGATTTGCCTTTATTTAGGGGACGCCGCTAGTTTGCTACGATAAAACATGGCGCGAGTAAGAGCAATCAAGGCGGGTATTCGCGGTTATTTGCCAGTCCTATTTGTGTCCAAGGTAATTGCCTTTAGATTAGGGGCTTCCTTTATCTGAACTTTAGAAAGAAAATGCAATATGGCAGCGTATGATGTGGTAGTTATCGGCGGCGGCCCAGGTGGGTATTCAGCCGCCATTCGCGCGCGGCAGTTGGGGTTAAAAGCCGCGCTGGTTGAAGACGCCGAGTTGGGCGGCACCTGTCTCAATTGGGGCTGCATTCCCACCAAGGCCCTGCTCAAGCAAGCCGAAGTGTACCAGCTTTTCTTGCGCGCCGACGAGTTCGGCTTGCGCGTTGATAAGCCGGCCGTGGATTGGGATGCGGTCATTGGCCGGAGCCGCCAAGTCGCAGCGCAGTTGTCCAAAGGCGTGGCCTATCTGATGCAGAAGAATCAAGTCGAGGTATTCGCCGGCAGGGGTCGGTTGACGCCTAGCCGCCAGATCGCGGTTGAGGACGGTGAGGGCGAGGTCGTGGCCGAGTTGGACGCTGCGCATGTGGTGCTGGCCACCGGCGGTCGTCCCAAATCCATTCCGGGCGTGGAATTCGATGGCGAGCGGATCATCGCCAGCCGCGAGGCCATGATCGTCGCCGAGCAGCCCGCTTCCCTCGCCATCATCGGGGCCGGGGCCATTGGCGTAGAATTCGCCTATTTCTACCGCGCTTTTGGTAGCAAAGTGCTGCTTTTGGAAGCCCTGCCCCAGATCTTGCCGCGCGAAGACGAGGAGATCGCCGCGGGACTGGCCGAGAGCTTGACACAGCAGGGAATCGAAGTGGTGACTGAAGCTCGGGTCGAGGAGGTCAAAAAACAAAAGCGCGCGGTCGCGCTGCGCTACCGGGTTGGCGAAGAGCAAAAGACGCGAAGAGTGGAGCGAGTACTGGTTGCCACTGGGGTCCAGGGCAATATCGAGGGACTGGGGCTGGAAGCGTTGGGCATCCGCACCCGCGACGGCGCGATTGTGGTTGATGAGCGGATGCAGACCAGTGCCAAGGGCATCTACGCGATTGGCGATGTGGCTGGCCCACCGCTATTGGCGCACGCAGCCGCGCAGGAAGGAATTGCGGTCGTTGAGTTTATAGCGGGTCGCGACCGGCCCACCTTGGACCCGAGCCAAGTGCCCAACTGCATCTATTGCCAGCCACAAGTGGCCAGCGTCGGCCTGAGCGAAAGCCAAGCGCACGAAGCTGGCTACGACGTCAAGGTCGGACGCTTCCCGTTTGCGGCTAGCGGCAAGGCGCAAGCCGCCGGGGAGACCGAAGGGCTGGTCAAGCTAATTTTTGACGCGCGCTACGGCGAGTTGTTGGGCGGGGCCATTCTGGGAGCCGAGGCCACGGAGTTGATCGCCGAATTGACGCTGGCCCTCCGGCTTGAAGCCACCTATGAAGAGCTTTTGGCTACCATGCACGCTCATCCGACGTTGTCCGAGGCCGTGATGGAAGCGGCCGGGCAGGCGTTTGGCGAGGCGATTAACTACTAAATTAGGAATTAGGAATTAGGAATTACCCATCCCTAATTCGTAATTCGTAATTCGTAATTCGTAATTCGTAATTGAGAATAGGAGTATAGAGTTGAGAAGTGATTTTTGTGGCATAGAGCCCCCCTCGTTGCCACCGCTGGATCAGCTCCTGCCAGCCGAGCCGCTGCTGTTGATGGGGGCTGGGCCGGTGCCGGTGGCGACGGAGATCGCGCGCGCCGGTGGTATGGTCATCAACCACTTGGGGCCGACAATGGATCGGCTGGTAGAGCACATCAAGCAACTGGCTGGCTATGCCTTTCAGACGGGCGACGAGCACATCTTGGGGGTTGGAGGGCCGGCTTCGGCCGCCATGGAGATGGCGATGGGCAATCTGCTCTGGCCGGGCCGCCGCGCCTTGGTGCTGCAAAACGGGTGGTTTAGCGGGCGCTTTGCCGAGATGGCGGCTGGCGTGGGAGCTGAGGTCGAAGTGCTGGCCGTGCCGGAAGGGCAAGCCATTTGCGCCGAGCGCGTGGCCGAGCGCCTCAAGAGTCAGCACTACGACGTGGTGACTATGGTGCAGGGTGAGACGTCGAGCGGCGTCTGCACGACCGAACTGCCGGCGATTGCTCGCTTGTGCCGCGAGCACGGGACGCTGGCAGTAGTCGATGCGGTCTGCACCTTGAGTACCATGCCATTGGAAAAAGATGCTTGGGGCGTTGACGTGGTTTTCACGGGCAGTCAGAAGGGTCTGTCGTCGCTGCCGGGCGTGGCGCTGATTGCCTTTTCCGATATGGCTTGGGAGCAGGTGCAGCAGCATCCCGGCCCTAAGCCGCACTGGTGTTTGGACGCACTGCGAGCAGAAAACTTTTGGCAGCAACACCAGTACCACTACACGGCCCCGGTCTCGGGGTTGTTGGCCCTGCACGAAGCCTTGCGGCTGGTCTGCGAGGAGACGCTGGAGCGCCGCTTTGCGCGGCATCGGCACTCGTCGCTGGCGCTGCAAGCTGGCATTGAGAAGATGGGCCTAGTGCTGAATGCGCCGCGTCGCATTCGCCTCAACTCAGTGGTGGCAATCCAAGTACCTGCTGGGGTAGATAGCGCCCGAGTGCGGGCTGATATGTCAAACCGCTTTCACGTCGAAATATCCGGGGCCTTTGGCCTCGACATTGTGCGCATCGGCCAGATGGGCGAGCAGTGCCGAGCACCCCACTTGTTTCGCGTGTTGCACGCCTTGGGCGGAGCCTTGGCGCACGAAGGGGCCAGCGTGGATACCAGCGTGGGCATGGCGGCGCTGGAGTATTATTTGGCCGGCTATGCGGACGATTTGTTTTGACCCCCTTTAGATCCTCTCAGCGTAGATAAATTGATCTAACGGCGTTTCTGGAGAAGGACTATTAATGAGCGGCCAACTAGCGTATCCAACCTATGAAAGCCTCGGCGTGCGTCCCTTGGTCAACTGTCGAGGAACCTTTACTATCATCAGCGGCTCGCTGATCTTGCCCGAAGTGCGGCGGGCTATGGTCGAGGCTTCCAAGCAATACGTCCACCTCGACGAGTTGATGGAAGCCGTTGGAGCGCGCATCGGCGAGCTGATGCAGTGCGAGTGGGGGCTTGTTACCAATGGTTGCGCTGCGGCGCTGTGCCAAGTTACAGCCGCTTGCGTGGCCGGCACGGATCCCGAGAAAATGGCGCGGTTGCCCGATGCTACGGGTATGAAAAACCAAGTCCTCGTCCAGCCGAGCCACCGCCACGTGTACGATCACGCCGTGCGCATGGTTGGCGTCGAAATAGTCGAGGTCGAGACACTCGCCGAACTCGACGCGGCCTTGTCGGACCGTACGGCCATGCTGTTGGTGTTTGGCGATGCGGCCGAGCGGGGGCCGATCTCGGTGGCGGATATGGCAGCGGCTGGGCGGCGGCACGCCGTGCCGACGTTTGTCGATGCCGCGGCCGAGCGGCCGGATGTGCCCAACTGGTATCTGGAGCAGGGAGCTGATGCAGTAGCGTATTCGGGCGGCAAGTGCCTGCGCGGGCCGCAGGCGTCGGGCTTGGTCTTGGGGCGCAAAGAACTGTTGCAGGCGGCCTTCCTCAACGGGGCACCGCACCACGCGCTGGGGAGGCCGATGAAGGCGGGCAAGGAAGAAATCATGGGGCTGTTGGCCGCGGTGGAGCAGTGGGTGGTGCGCGACCACGCGGCCGAGTGGCGAGAATGGGAGCGGCGCTTGGCCGTGATAGCGGCGGCAGTGGAGCCGTTTCCGTCGGTGGCGACGCAAGTCAATCAGCCCGGGCGCTCGAATGTCGCGCCGAACTTGGCGGTGCGCTGGGATCGAGACCAGCTAGCCATCAGTGGTAACGAACTAGCGCGCCAACTATCGGCTGGCCAACCGCGAATCGAGATCGCCGCCCACGAGAGCGGCTTTGGGATCAATCCCTATATGATGGAGCCTGGCGAGGAAGACATTGTGGCGCGGCGAGTGAGTGAGGTTTTGGCCGCAGTTGATTAGTGGTTAGTTGGGCCGCTCGCCCCGGCGCAAGGCCACGGACAGCGGCTCAACCCCGTCCTCGTTGGGCTTTGAACTCACCTCGCCGGTGAGGGGATCCACGCTGTAGATCATCACGGCCTCGGGCACGTCAAAATCCTTTTCCGGCCGCCCTTCATTTATGGCGATCATAAAGTCCGTCCAGATGGGCACGGCACCGTTGCCGCCGGTGATTTGCACCCCGCGCGTATCCACCAGCTTATGCGTGCGGCGGTCGTCGAACCCCACCCAGACACTGGCGATTAAGTCCGGTGTGAAACCAGTAAACCAAGCGTCAGTATTGTCGTTGGTCGTGCCGGTCTTGCCAGCGGCTGGCCGCGCAAAACCCAACGTGCGCACTCGGCGACCAGTGCCGCGGTCCACGGTCTGACGCAAAAGGTGGACCATCTGCGCGGCGAGGTCGGGTGCGATGGCTTGGCGAATCTGCGGCTGGTGGGTAAAGATCGACTGGCCGTCGGCATCGACAATCCGCTCTATCAAGGCCGGCGTCACCTGCAAGCCGTAGTTGGCGAAAATCCCGTACGCCGCGGCCATCTCCAATACGGTGACTTCGGCGACGCCCAAGACAATGCTCTTGTAGGCCCCTATTGGCCCAGCAAAACCCAAGCGATGGGCTATCTCGACGACGCGGGGCGGACCGACGAGTTCGGAGATTTGTATGGCCGTAGAGTTGGCCGAGCGAACTAAGGCCCACGCTGCGGTCGTCTGTCCCAAGTAGCGGTTGTTGTAGTTGCGCGGTTGCCACTTTTTCTCGTTGTCGATATAGGTGCGCGGCTCGTCGATAAAGACAGTGACTGGGCTGATCTCACCCGCTTCCAAAGCTGCTAGGTAGGCCATCGGCTTAAAACCGGAGCCGGGCTGGCGGCGGGCGGTGAGGGCCCGGTTGTAGTAGCTGACGAAAATGTCCCGGCCCCCGACCATGGCCAGTACTTTCCCGGTCGGCGACAGGCACACCAACGCACCTTGGACGTAGGCTGGGCGCTCGGCCATCGACGCTTCCGAATAGGGTTTAAATCCCAGCCGCTCATCCAACTCGACCATCCCCTTGGCGACCGCTTCTTCGGCCGCTTCTTGCATTGTAATGTCCAAGGTGGTATAGACCTTCAGACTCCCGTAGTGCAGGGCCGACGGTCCCCACTGCTGGACGATTTCCGCGTTGATGGCTTCGACCCAATAGGGTACTGGGTTGCGAGGCGGGTAGCCGGGATTGATGAGGTCTTCGGCTCGGAGGGTGGCGTATTCCCGGCGCGTTTCTAAGTCGAGGAAGCCGCTGGCAACCATGCGGTCGAACACGTGTTGCAGCCGGACGGTGGCCCGTTGGGGGTTCCGCAGGGGATTGTACTTGGTTGGGGCGTTGACTTGGCCGATGAGCAGGGCGGCGCGGGGCAGGCTCAGCGAGTCGGGGGTGGTGTCGAAGAAGGTGATCGCGGCGTCGTGAATGCCATAGGCGTTGGTGCCGTAGAATACCTCGTTGAGGTACAGCTCTAAGAGGCGATTTTTGTAAACGGGTTGCCCAGCGGCGTTGGTGTCTGGGTACGAGGCGGCAAAAAACGCCTCTAGCTGCAAGGCGAGAAGCGCTTCCGAGAGCTTACGTTCAAAGGTTTTCTCTGGCGAAAAAAACAGGCGCTTGACGAGCTGTTGGGTCAAGGTGCTGCCGCCGCGCGTAATGCTGCCCTTGCGCAGGTTGTCGCGCACCGCGCCGCCGATGGCCAGCAGGTCGATGCCTCGATGGTGGTAAAAATGCGCGTCCTCCGTGGCGATGAGCGCTTGCACGACGGGGGGGCTGATGTCTTCGAGGGGCACCCATTGGCGGCTCTGATTGAAGGTGTAGATGCGTTCGCCCGAGGCCGCGTACATCTCCGTGCCAGGGCGGATGCCTAGCTCGCGCGGATCGGTGGGCAGGCTGGGCAGGTTAGGACTCATGCGCCAGATGGCGTACCCCACTCCCGCCCCACCCGCCAAGATGGAGAACACAGTCAAGACCACGCCGATGAGTAGCGCACGGCTCATTGTTCTTCCAATCCGAGGTGTTGTTGCACGGACTGGGCCGGAAGCACGAGCGCTGTGGCCTCTTGGCCTGGCACGAGTGCGTACGCGGCGAATAGGTCTTCGTCTCCAGTGCGGGTCAGACGCAGTTCAAAACCGTCGGCGCTGTCCCAAGCTGTGAGTAGATGCTTGGTCTCGCCCTGGCGCAGCGAATCGGCCCACGCTTGCACGACCTCCGCTAGGGCGGCTTTGATGATCGGTCCGGCATCGCTTTGCACGCGCTCGGGGTCAGGACCCAAAAGCGGCGCTAAGTGCTGACGCCAGTAGGCCATGTCTTCCTCTTTCATCTTCAGAAAGGTCCAAGCTTCGGGCTCGTCTTTAGCAAGTAGGCATTTGTGAAGCTGGTAGAAGAGCGAGCCGTCCTCTAGGGCTATTTGCGCGCCGACGAGGGCGCGGAGATACGAACCGTGGTCGGGTACGAGGGCTTGGGTTAGCAAAGAGCGGCCTTGCTCGTAGATCTGCAGGGAATAGGCGAGTTCGCGTAGGTTTTCCGGGCTGAGGAGATCGGGCTGAAGGGCGGTGTCGCGCCGCGCGACCGCAAAGAACGCCGCGTGGGTGCCGTGGTACTGAAGTTGGTAGTGATTTTGCAAGACCGGCAGCGGAGCTTGGCGCGGCTCTAGCGGCACCTCGGCCAGCGAGTCGGATAGGGCCATGCGAGTCTGCCGACTGGCGAGAATGCCCTGCCAGAGCGCGCCTCCTGGCTGGCGTTTGGGGTTTTGCTGCATCAGGTATTGACCGATGTAGCGGGCCGCGTATTGGGTTTGGTACTCGAGTAAAAAAAGTACGCCAGCCGTTCCTAAAGGCACCAGCGCACATAGGGCGATGCGGACGAGGCCGTAGAGCAAGGATACCATAGCGACACAATAAGTTCAGGACAGCTACTTGTCAAAAGTGCTTGCCCATTTTGGGCGGCTAATGGTACTTTTGACAAAGAGGCGATTAATCTATCTGGGGAGGTAGAAAAACATGAAACGCCTAAGATTTGCATGGATTGCCGTCGTCGTTGGGTTGTGGCACTGCGGCGACGAGGGCGAAAAGGGCACCAGTCCCGTCGCGACCGTCGATTCTCCGCAGGCACCGCGCGCGCTAAGTGTGGAGCGCATCGGCGACGGCGAGGTATGGCTCAATTGGCAGGCTGTCGAGGGCGAAGGCGAGGTGCTCTACGTCGTCTATCGCTTGGTCGGAGACGACGCGGCCGTGGCCATTGACTCCACGTTTGAGACCCGATACAAGGATCAGGGGCTGCGATACGAACTGGAGTACACCTATCGAGTAACCGCGATAAACGGCGGCGGCGAGAGCGACCCCTCAAACGCCGTCAGTGGCCAGCCCCTCAACAGCTTGACGCCGCAGCGGCCGACCGCGGTGCGCGCCGTAGCGCATCACCTCGAGGTACTCGGCCAGCTCGACATCGCACTCGATTGGGCTGACAACGCGGAGACCGATCTCGCAGGTTACCGGGTCTATCGCTCGACTGAGCAGGGTTTCACTCCGACCCTTGGGCATTTGCTCATGCAGGTGTCGGGGCCGGGCTTCAGCGACGCGGAGGTCGTGGTGGGCACGGTGTACTACTACCGAATTACGGCGATAGATCTCGGCGGCAAGGAAAGCAAGGCCTCCGAGGAAGTAAGCGACGTCGCACTACCCTCGCCGGTGCCGTTGGTCCCGGTCGCTGGAGAAGAGGCCGCGGCACCGTTGACCTTTACTTGGAATCGCCTGCCCGAGGCGCGCGCATTCCGGGTGATCGTCACCACCTCGCTGACCAGCGGCGAAGTGTCGGACATACCGCTGACTAGCGATACCACGGCCGTATTTACCGGTCGCATTAAGGAAGGGCGCTTGGTCGCGCTCGAACCCGGACAAGTGTACTACTGGAAGGTCGTGGCCAGTACGCACGCCGAGGGGATTGAGAATTCGGTGAGTCGGGTCGAGAGTTTTAAAGTGGCTGAGTAGGATGGACGCGGATATAGACGCTGGGGCACTGCGCGTCGTCGAGACCTTGCGTCAGGCCGGCTTCCAAGCTCTGCTAGCCGGTGGTTGCGTGCGCGACTTGGTGTTGGGGCGCGTGCCCAAGGACTGGGATGTAGCTACGGATGCCGGGCCAGAAGAGGTGGCTGCGCTCTTTGAGCACACGGTGCCGGTGGGCGCGCAGTTTGGTATCTCATTGGTGGTGCTCGACGAGGGCGACTACGAAGTTGCGCGCTTTCGTCGCGACGGCCCGTACCGCGATAGCCGCCGTCCCACATCCATCGAGCCAGCCGATGCCCGCGCCGATGCCGAGCGCCGCGACTTTACCATCAACGGTTTGTTTTACGACCCGGAGAGCGGTGAACTGCTCGATTACGTCGGCGGACAGCGCGACCTCGACGCCAAGGTCATCCGCGCCATCGGCGATCCAGCCGCGCGCTTTGCCGAAGACCATCTGCGCCTGTTGCGAGCCGTGCGCTTTGCCGCTCGGCTCGGCTTTACCATCGAACCCGCGACGTGGGACGCGCTCTGTGCTCAGGTCGGGTCCATTGCCAGCGTCAGTGCCGAGCGCATCCGCGACGAGCTAACCCTGCTGTTGACCGAGGGGGGGGCCAAGTGCGGCTTGCGTCTGTTGGACCAGTCGGGCCTGCTGCAAGCCGTGTTGCCGGAAGTCGCGACCATGCGCGGCGTGCCGCAAGACGCTGAATTCCATCCCGAAGGCGACGTGTGGACTCACGTCCAGCTTCTCTTTGACCATCTCGACGAGCCGTCGGCTGAGTTGGCTTGGAGTGCGTTGCTCCACGACATTGGCAAACCGTCAACTATGGTGCGAGCCGAGCGCATCCGCTTCCACGGCCACGACGCGCTTGGGGCCGAAATGGCGGCGGCGGTCTGCGGACGGCTGCGGATGTCTAACGAAGCGCGGAGGGTCATCGGCACGCTCGTGGCCGACCACATGCGGATAAGCCACGTGCGCCAGATGCGCCCGAGTACGCTCTTGCGCCTATTGCGCGAGCCTCACTTTCCCGAACTGCTCGAATTGCACCGCGCCGATTGCTTGGCCAGCCACGGCAAGCTCGACCTGTACGAGTTTTGCCAAGAGCAGTTGGCCGCCCTAAAAAAGGAGCATTTGCGCCCACCGGCTTTGCTCACTGGAGACGATCTAATCGCCTTGGGCTTTGCGCCTGGGCCTCTGTTTAGGGAAATTCTCGCCGCGGTCGAGGATGCTCAGTTGGAAGGGCGACTCGACAACTACCAATCCGCGCTGCGTTTCGTACAGCGCAAATTCTGCGCTGAACCTGCTGCCTAATTCACAAGATGATCCGCAGATGGACGCAGATAGACGCAGATAGACGCAGATAGACGCAGATAGACGCAGATAGACGCAGAATTGTAGGGGCGACCGGCCGGTCGCCCCTACATGCTGCCGGGCGGTTTGTGCAACGTGCGTTCAGTCGAGACCTCGCTTGAGTACTTCTAGTACCTAGTACCGGCTGGTGCCCTGCCGGCGACATCAGGTACAGTCCGCTCCAGCCTTCCGCGCGGACTTGACGCACTTGCTCGGCAGCCAATTCGACGCCCGCTTTAGCTTGGTCGGCTGGGTCTGCATACGCGTCTAGCTCGGCAAAAATCGCTTCCGGCACAACCACTCCGGGCACCTCGGCAATGCGCCGGGCGTGTTCCAACCCCCGCAGCACCATGACTCCCACAATGATCGGCACCTGAGCGCGATAAGTGGTCAGGGGCGCTAGGGCCTTGCGGTCAAAGGTCGGCTGGGTCATTACGTAATCGGCTCCCGCGTCGATTTTGTGCGCCAGCCGCTCCCACTCGCGCTGGCGATCGAGGGCTTCTGGCTCGCAGCCTGTGCCAATGGTAAAGTGGGTGCGGGGATCGCGGTGCGTGCCGAGTGGTTGGCCGCCAAAGTCCAGTCCGGCATTGAGAAAGGCGTGGGCATAGCGAATGAGGGCGGCGGAGTCGAGGTCAAAAACAGCGGTGGAGCTGGCGGACGAGTGCTGGGCGGGCGAGGTTGAAGGCTTCGTAGAGGTGGTTTTGTTCGGAGACGCGGCCGGTAAGCGCGAACAGGTAAGAGCCCAAGGCACCATCGGCTAGCAAGGGGCGGTGGTGGAGGGCGGCGAGGAATGGCTGCATGGGGACAGTGGGGTTGTCCACTAATGCCCGTGATCGTCGTGAATGTTAGCGGCGTATTCTGCGGTTTTGGCGTCTAGTTGCTCTCGGCTGAGCAAGCCTTTGGCAATGATCAACTCTTCAAGCGAGGCGATCCAGCGGGTGTAATAGTTAGCTGGGTCGTCGTTTTGGTCGGCTGCGGCGATGGTCGCCGCCAGTTCCGCACTGAACTCGCGCCATTCGTAGAGTTCTTTTTGGCTAAGTGCAACGGCAAGACCAAAGGCGCGTGCTTCCCAAGGGGCCTGAAAGACCAGTTCGCCATTTTCTCGCGGCAGGGCGATTTGTGCTTCCATAGTGGAAATTTGTCGGTCGGCTTGTTGCATTATCCCAGCTTCACTTTGTAGGAGATTCAATTTTAGCGACACCAATCATCGAGTCGCGCGTGACGAGCGCAACGAGTTGTTCTTCGGTATGGTCTTCCGTGCCGGCGGGGCGTTCGGGCAATACCATGTAGCGGAGATCCGAGTTGCTGTCCCAGACGCGGATTTCGACCGAATCGGGTAGCTCGAAGTCAAATTCCCGCAAGACGGCTCGCGGCTCCCGCACTACCCGAGCGCGATAGGCGTAGGATTTGTACCAATTCGGCGGCAGGCCGAGTACGGACCAGGGATAACAGGAGCAAAGGGTGCAAACGACGACGTGGTGGACGCTGGGTGTGTTTTCCAAGACGACGATTTTGCTGCCGTGGGCGTCGCCGAAACCTAGTTCGGCAATGGCCGCGGTGCCGTTTTCGAGTAGCCGTCGTTTGTAGTCCGGGTCGCTCCAGGCGCGGGCAACTACTTTGGCACCGTTGAGCGGGCCTACGTCTTGTTCGTATTTCTGCACGACTTCGTCTATGATATCCGTTGTAAGCAAGCCCTTTTCGACTAGGAGTGATTCGAGTGCTCTGGTACGCAGGGCGGCATCCGTCTCGGTTTGGGTGGCTTGGTGAAGGTTATCCATAACAAAAATCCTTTTGCGATTTGGGATTGGTTACGCCGGTTCTAGGTAGCTTTCCCACATATCCAAATAGACGGCACTTTTTGTTTCCGCGATGCTACCCCACAGTTCTGCGGCGTCAAAGCACACGGCGTATAAGGGTTGCTGGCGAGTCGTACACCCTGCGGGCAGTTCGGCGTCTTGGAGGTTGTAGATGCCGTAGAAATTGGTGACCGTGCCGTATTTGCCTCGCGCGTAGCGGGGAAGTCGGGTGTGGCCTGTGGGGTGGATGTTGCGCGACCGCACGCGATCGCCGTGGGAAAATTGTGGTTGGATATCCATTTTCTGTGAGGGTGGAACCGCAGGACGCGAGCGCTTGAATTCGGCTCGAACGGTATCGGGGTCGGGATGCTCCGGGGTTTTGGCATTGGGATGATCCCGGAAAAGCGCCATCCGCGTCTCCAACTCTTCCGGAGTTAGCACGCCGGTGTCAATCAGCCCTTTGATGCGGGAGTGCAGCCATTTTTCGTAATAGCTGGACGACAGGTAGTGAGCTGGGTCCATGTTTTCGATGTTGTTGCGAGAGCCGCCGGGAATCGGTACAGGTGTCGCTACAGTCATGGCAAGCACTCGGCCCTCCCAGGGATGGTGAAATAGAGGTTCGTTTTCTTCGCGTATAATGGGGCCAAATCCGTGCATCCCGCCCATGTCGTGAATGCCGTCCATGGTTGCTCCTAGGGTTTAGCTATCGTGGATGGTTGGGTTTCCGAATGTAAGGCTCACTTGATCGTTTGCCCAGTAGCGGGTGGCTCGATCTGGTCCAATAACTGTATGACGTCTTTGGGCTGGACTTTGTTGCGAAAAAAGAAGACTCCGCCGGGCACGTTTTTAAAATCGTCCTCGCTGACATTGAGGTTGGACGATACGGCTACGAGTAAGTCCTTGCGCTGGGCTTGGCGTAGCTTTTCGAGCTTGCGGCGCAGATACTCCGGCCGCCAATAGCCCATGATTTCCAAAAGAGCTATGCGGCCGTCGGGATGGCGGAAGGTGAAGTCTGGGATCATCACGGTCTCTTTGAGGTTGACCACTTCGCTTTCCCGCTCTAGCTGCCATTGGGTTTTGGCCTTATCAAAACGCGCGGCAAACGTCTCTTCTAGCAGCGAGTCGTACAGGGTCTGGTCCCGGTAGTGAGACACGAGACCCGATTGGTCGTCGAGGACGAACTGCTGGCGGCGACCGTCTTTGCGCAAAATGTCGGCTTGCATCGACCAGCGGGTACACAGCAATAAAGCCGGGAGGAAAATTGCCATTTGCAGGCCGTATTTCTGCGAGTGGCGGAACATGCTCACTGGGCCGTCGAGCCCGATCTCATAGCCGGCATCGACATCGCCTTCGATGGTGTGGATCAGCCGATAGAACTTGATGAACTTGAAAAGCTGCTTGTAACGCACGGGCAGGTTGCGATACACACTTAGACGCAGGACTTCGCAGCGGTAGAGCATGGCTTGGGCTAGTGCTACGTTGTAGCGCAGCAGCAATTCGTTGGCCGAGGGCGCGGCAAAGGTGGCAAGCTGGTGGTTTTCAGGCAGGTCGGCGTATAGTCCGTCGAGTACGTCTTCGCTGCTGATCTGGTGTTTGAGAGCGACCTGCTCCAGCAGATCTTCGCGTTTGACTGGATAGATGAGGCTGGGCTCGCGGACGACCGGATGGTGGGCGCGGGCCAGCGTAAAAACGGCATGGCGCAATTCTTCAGGGGGCTGGGGACTGGCGACGTGGAATTCGCAGTAGTGGTCGCAAAGTAGCTTGGCTAGGCCGCGCTGGATGCGGTAGTCGGTGCGGTCCCCGGCGAGCAAGTCGAGGGCTTGCTGTAATTCGCGTCGAGTTTTGCCTTGGTGTGTGGCGTAGATGTCGATGAGTGCTTGGGCTAGGTCGATGAGGGCTGGACCCTCGACATCGACATAGCGCGGTTCGATGTAGGGGCCGCGCGAGCGGGTCAGCAGGAGGTCCGAGGTTAGCACGGTGTTTACTCGTAGGCTTCGTGGCGGCGGCGACGGTCGCTGATGCGGTCTTCGACCGTGTTCTTGGAGACCACTTCGTAGAGTACGGCTTCTTTGCCTTGGCGACGGCGGAGGATGCGCCCGAGGCGCTGGACGTGCTCGCGGATGGTCCCCGAGCCGGAGAGGACCACTGCGACGTTGGCTTCGGGAATGTTGACGCCCTCGTTGAGCACTTTTGAGGCGACGAGGGCGAGGTACTCCCCCTTGTTGAAGGCTTCGAGGATGGCCTTGCGCTCTCGCGTGCGGGTGCGGTGGGTAATGGCCGGGACCAAGAAGGTGCGGGAGATCTGATGGACGGTCTCGTTGTCGTTGGTAAAAATCAATACGCGGTCGCGCGGGTGGGCCTTGAGGATGTCTTCGAGGACGCGGAGCTTGGCCGTCGCGCCGAGGGCAAGCTGGCGGTGACGACGGTAGGCGTGCATGGCGCGCCGGCCGCTGGTGCTTTTGGCCGAGAGCATGACGAAGTGCCGCCAGCCATCTTTGGTGCCGAGGCGGATGTTTTTGGCGGCGAGGAAATCCTGGTACTCGTTGCGGGCGGCCTCGTACTGAACGCGCTCTTCGGCAACCATATCCACTTGGCGGCGCTCGACGCGATACTCGGCCAAGTACTCGCCGGACAAGGCACGGATGCCGCGCTCGTAGGCTATCGGACCGACGAGGGTGTCGAGGAGGACGTGGCGGCCATCGGCGCGTTCCGGCGTGGCGGTCAGCCCTAGGCGGTAGGGCGCTAGGCACATTTCGGCCGCGTGGCTGTACATTTCGCCGGGCAAGTGATGGACCTCGTCAAATACTATGAGGCCGAAGCGGTTGCCGTAGCGGTCCATCTGCATGTAGGCGCTGTCGTAGGTGGCGACGGTTAGGTCGGCTAGCTCGTGATAGCCGCCGCCGAGCAGGCCGACTTCGACGGCAAATGAGCGGGTGAGCAGGTCGTACCACTGGTTCATCAGGTCGATGGTCGGCGCGACGACGAGGGTGCTGCGCTGGACTTCTACCATCGCCATAAGCGCGACCTGCGACTTGCCCGTGCCCGTGGGCAAGACGACCACGCCGCGGCAGCCGTGCTGTTGCCAAGCGGCGATGCTTTCAGCTTGGTGTGGGTGTGGCTCAGGCGCGGTTCGTAGTTGGAGGGAAAGGGTATTATAGCGCGGGGCCGTATTCTTGAATGCGACGCCGTGCCGTTTGAGGTGTTCTACGCTTTCGCGGTAGAAGTGGGCTTGGGCGCGCCAGTGATCGACGCGCGCATCCCAGACAAAGGCCGGGGGCGCGTCTGGGCCGACGTAGTCGCGCAGGAGCAGGGTGCCTTCTTCAAAGGTCAGACGCATAGGAGTAGATTGATTACGAGGAAGAGAAATGATACATTGGGGCCAGAGAGCGGGCAAGGCACCATCAACCAAGGAGACATGCGATATGAACACAGCCCGAGTGGGTTTGGCCCGCGCCGGTGCGCGGCAAGCCAACGTATATCAAGCGCTGAATTTGGTGCGCGAGGACGTCGTGTCGAAGCTGGCAGCCCAAGTGATGCTCAAGCCGAACTTCCTGTCCAGCGAAAATCCCCTCGCCTCGACTCATGCCGACGCCATGCGGGGTGCCATCGACTTTCTGCTCAGCACGCCGCAGCCGCCCGAGGAGATCATCATTGCCGAAGGTGGCAACGAGAAGTATTCGGGCGAGGCGTTTGCCAATTTTGGCTATGATGCACTGGTCGAAGAATACTCGGTGCCGATTCGTTTGGTCGATCTGCATCAGGAGACGCGGTGGGAAGAGACCACAATTCACATGGCCGGCGGCGTCGAGGCGACTGTGCGGATGCCGAGCGTGGTCCTCGAATGCCCTTGCACTATTTCGGTGGCCGTGGCCAAGACCCACGACGTGTGCGTGGTTACTTTGGCGCAGAAGAACATGATTATGGGGACGCTGCACAAAGAGGATCGCATCAAGATGCACGGCTATCCCTCGCACGCCGAGCGCGTGTTGCCTAGCGAGGCCGAGGTGCTCAATGTGAACTTGATCCGCCTAGCCCAGTATCTCAAGCCGGACATTGGGGTCGTCGATGGCACGGTGGGCTTGCAGGGCAATGGCCCTGGGGGGACTGATGCGGTGCCTATGGCTGCGGCCGCGGCGTCGGCCGATGTATTTGCCGTGGATGCGGTCATGGCCAAGGCCATGGGCTTTGAGCCGATGGAACTGGGCCTTTTGCACTATGCCGATACTTTGGGCTACGGCGTGGCCGATTTGGAGCGGATTGAAGTGCGGGGCGTGCCTATTGCCGAGGTCGCCTGTGCCTTCAAGCCGCACGAGACGACGGCGCAGCAGATGCAGTGGCGCAGTGCGGTAGTGGAGCAGTTTTTGCCATGACGCCTCCCAATATTCTCTGGATTTGCACGGATCAGCAGCGCTACGACACGATCGGCGCGCTCGGTTATGATCACGTCGATACACCGCACGTCGATCGGTTGGTCGCCGAGGGTGTGGCCTTTACGCACGCCTATTGCCAAAGCCCGATTTGCACGCCGAGCCGCGCGAGTTTTCTCACTGGCCAGTACGCCAGCGCCGTGCACATCAATGGTAATGGTCTCGACAGTTTTCCCGACCACCCGCCGCTGGTCACGCGGATGTTGGCCGAGGCTGGGTACGACTGCGGACTGATTGGCAAGCTGCACTTGGCCAGTGCCTATGGCCGCATTGAGCCGCGCGTCAACGACGGGTATCGCTACTGGGAGTACAGCCACGCGCCACGCGACGACTGGCCGCAGGGGCACGGCTATGCCGATTGGGTGCGGGAAAAGGGAGAAGTCTTAGGCGAACTGATGAAGCAATATCCCCACGGATTGCCCTCTGAGTTCCACCAGACGACGTGGTGCGGCGAGAAGACCATTGAGTTTATGAGCGAAAAACGCGACGGGCCTTGGCTGGCCAGCGTCAATATCTACGACCCACACCCGCCGTTCAATCCGCCGCAGAGCTACCGCGACCGTTTTGACCCAGCGGCCATGCCCGGACCGCTGTTTGCCGACAGCGATCTGGCGCATCAGGAAAAGCTAGCGGCGATTGATTTCCAATCCAAGGGACGGCGGCCCGACCAACTGGATATCCGCGACCCTTTGCACAAAGACCGCCCGACGCCCGGGGCTGATGCGCGCGTGTTGCAGGCGGCGTACTGTGCGATGATCAAACAGATCGACGATCAAGTAGGGAAGATGCTGGCCGCGCTCGAAGACACGGGACAGCGCGACAATACCGTGGTGATTTTTACATCCGATCACGGCGAAATGCTCGGCGACCACGGGCTGATTCAAAAGGGTTGCCGCTTCTACGAGGGCTTGGTGCGGGTGCCGCTGATTTTTTCTTGGCCGGGACATTTTGAGCAGGGCTTGGTGCGCGACGATCTGGTCGAGTTGACCGACAAAGTGCCGACACTTTTGGAACTGGCCGGGCTAGAGGTGCCGGAGCGGATGACTGGCCGCTCGCTCTTACCGATCTTGCGCGGCGAGAGCGAGCAACCGCACCGCGACTTCGTTCGCTGTGAGTATTACGATGCCTTGGACGCGCCCGATGGGACCTTTGCCACCATGTACCGCGACGAGCGCTACAAGCTAGTGCTCTACCACGGGCACGATTTGGGCGAGCTATACGACTTGGAAGAGGACCCCGGTGAGTTTGAAAACATGTGGGACGAGCCGGAAGCGCAGCCGCTCAAGTTGGCGCTGATGCAAAAGAGTTTCGACGCTTCGATGCTGGCGATGGACCGGGGGCCTCGGCGCGTGGGGCCGATGTGATGGAGCGGCAGCAGCGGGTGACGCAGCGGCCGATCTGGCGCTTCCGCGAGACGGACAAAGCGGCCGAAGACGACCAAGTAACGGTCGAGGAGCCGCTGGAGATCCGCGTGGAGGAGACGCCGATTGCAGTGGTCATGCGCACCCCGCGCCACGACTTTGAGCTAGCGGCCGGTTTTTTGTGTACCGAGGGTTTGATCAAATCGCCGCAGGAGTTGGGCGCGATCTCGTACTGCACGGCTGCGGAGCCACCCAACGAGGAGAATATCGTCGAGGTCAAACTGGCCGCTGGTGTGGAGTTTGATCGGCAGCGGCTCCAGCGCAATTTTTACGCCTCGTCGAGTTGCGGGGTCTGCGGTAAGGCCAGCATCGAGGCTATCACCTGCGAGGCTCCCGTGATGACGGGAGATTTTACTGTGCCGCTGGCCATGCTCTACGACCTTAGCGAACGCATGCGCCAAGCACAGGATGTATTTGAACAAACCGGTTCGCTGCACGCGGCGGCGCTGTTTGATCAGGCGGGTGATTTGCTCGTCCTGCGCGAGGACGTGGGCCGGCACAACGCAGTGGACAAGATCATAGGCCACTACGCGCTGCGCAACGAGCCGGTGCCAGCTAAGAGCGTACTGATGGTCAGCGGCCGCACCAGCTTTGAGATCGTGCAGAAGGCGCGGATGGCGGGGATTGCGGTGGTTGCCGCTGTATCGGCGCCGTCGAGCTTGGCGGTGGATTTGGCGCGGGAATCGGGTATGACGCTGTTGGGATTTTTGCGCGGGCGGGGATTCAATGTATATACCGGAGAAAAGCGGATTATCGTTTAATTTTTCCACGTAAAAGGAGAGGATCATGGCCAAGAAAAAGCAGGCTAGAAGACCGCAACTCAAACTCTGTGCTGCGGCGTGGACGTTGACCAATTACCCGTCCGAGGCCAAGCAGTGGTCGATGGACCGCAAAGTCCGCGCGGCCAAGGACGCTGGCTTTGTCGGCTTCAGCGCTGGGGCTGATCCCGAGATCGCCGAGGCTTGCGCCAAGCACGGACTACAGCTCGTCGGTGGGGTCGATATAGCCACGGTAGAAGAAGCCGGGCCAAAACTGGAGGCTTTTAAGGAGGCTGGTGCCGAGCACATCAACGTCCAGCTTTGCGATCACGATACCGAGATCCGCAAGGCGGTGACCGTGGCGCGGGCAGTGATGAAGGCGGGCAAAGAGCTCAAGCTCAAACCGGCGATTGAATGGCACCGCGACACGTGTACTGAGACCCCGGAGAAGGGACTGGCGCTGGCTGAGCAGTACGAGAAGCGCTACAAGGAAAAGCTGCGCACGAATTTCGACCACTCGCACCCGGCGATCATCAAACAGCTCCGGCCCACCAACTTCTGGGAGCGCATCTCCGAATACCGCCCCGACCTGCTCAAAATGAGCGAGTTGATTCACTTCCGCACCTTTACGGGCAGCCATTGCCAGACGCCGGTCACCAATGGCCGTGGGGTGCTGGATGCGGATTTTATCTCTTGGCGCGACAACTTCCTCAAGCACTTGCTCTACAACTGGGTCAAGGGACAGCGCGGTGCCACCGAGCTATGGGCTGTCGTCGAGCTGGGGCCGAGGGGTTCGGGTTATGCGCTCGATTGTTTCCCCGATGTGTGGAAGGACGCAATCGTCGCGCGTGGCGAGATCGAGAAGGCGTTTAAGGGGGCGCTGAGGAAAGCGAAGAAGTAGCGTTGTTCAGAGAGTGATAGGGACATGTTACCGAGCACATGGTCGGAGGGGCAGATTGTCGTACGGACGGTTGTGGCAGCGCAGACTCCGGCGCTGCATGCTGCGGTTACGGAATGCCTAGATATCGTCGGGCTCGATCCCACTTTTGCCGAGGTTCCCGAAAGCACGGTCGGGGAGTTGGTGGAGCAGTCGGTAGCGGAGGAGGCGCAGGAACGCGGCTTCCGCATGAGGAGCATTCACGTCGGTCCGGCTGAAGAGCTGGCTGGATACTTTCACTTAATGGAGGATGTGCCCAACGTAGGGGACGCGTGGCTCTCGATCTTAGCGATCCGGCCGCGATTTCGGCGCGGCGGCGTTGGCACGACACTCATCAAAAGCCTCAAGAGGGTGCTGGCCGCCGAGGGTTTTCGCTTCGCCCTCGCCCGCGTCTATTTGGCCAATGTTCCGGCCTTGCAATTCTGGACTCGATTGGGTTTCACCGAAATCGTCCCCCATCGCGGGAACTATGTCGGCCAAGACTTGGGGAAGGCCTGTATCGTCCTGCGAGCATCGCTTGAGGGATAGCCGATCCTGCGAGGGCCGGGTCACATTCTTTCCCGAACCTTAACCGAATCGAGATGTCTCGCGCATCGGCTCACGCGGTGGTATGTCCAGTTCCACACCGCCTAAGGGCGCGAAGCGAGCGCGTATGGCACGGGCTAAATTGGCGGGGGGCGCAGGTTCGGCAAGCGCCGAGCGCAGAATTTCCCGCGCTTCCTCCTCCATTGAGCGGCCGTGCTTGGCCGCTTGGATGTGCAGACGCTGCTTGATGTCATCGTCGAGGTTGTGGATTGTCATGCTGGCCATGTTCTTCACCTCCAATTATAGAAAATCATGTTCCCCGCTTGAGCGATGTCGTTCAGGGCGGCACAAATAAGACTCCCGTCGCCCGGATCTTCCTCGGTGCATGCTTCTAGGTAAAGGCGCACGTCTTCTTGGGTGCACAGATGCTCCGTTACATCCCATTTTGTGAACGATTCGGTCATGTCTGTCTCCAGTCCTGCGCCAGCCGTCCAGCACACCCTTTGAAAGTGACAAGGGGCGACCTTTGGTGTCAAGCAGGATCATCCCCGAACCTTAACCGAACCGAGGTGGTCCTGCGGCGCGCAGATTGCCGCTCGCGGCGAGTATATCGCAGCGATGCGTTATTTTTTCGCAGTCTCGAGCATTTATAGGGCGAGTGCACTCGAAAAAAGGAGTTTTCGTGAACGACGCCCAATTGGTAGAGGCGTGCTTGGAGGGGGACCACCGCGCCTACGCGGTCTTGGTCGATCGTTACCGCTACCCCGTCTTCGGGCTATGCCTGAGCTATGTCAAGGATTTCGACGCGGCCGAGGACGCGGCGCAGGAGGCGCTGATCGCTGCCTACCTGAAGCTGGAAAGTCTGCCCGAGCCGCAAAAGTTCGGCCCTTGGCTGCGGACCATCGCCGCCAACCAGTGCCGCATGTGGCTCCGGCGCCATCGCCGCCAGATCGCCTTTGACGAAGAAATGGCGGTCGTTGATCCCGCCCCGTCGCCGGTGGAGCAAGTGCTTGTACGGGAGCGTCGGCAGCGAGTTCTGGCCGCGGTCTCCCGACTGAGCCGACCACAACAACAGGCCGTGGTCCTTTTTTATCTAGAGGGCCTCTCACTAAAGCGGATCGCCGCCTTCCTCGACATCGCGGTCCCTACTGTCGAGCAGCGGCTCTACCGGGCCCGCCTCAAGCTAAAAGAGGAGATGGCAACTATGGTCGAGGAAAATCTGCAAGAACACCGCCTGCCCGAAGACTTCACACAGGAAGTAGTGCAAGAGGCCCTAGCCCGGGGCCGACACCTGTTGCAGGAGCGCCAGTGGCCCGAAGCCCGCAAAGCCTTCAACCGCATCGTCGCCGCCGTGCCGGATCACCTTGAAGCCCACTGCGGTTTGGCCTTGGCCTTCGATGGCGAAACCCGCGAGGCTCTGCGACAGGACGCGCACTTTAGCGACGGCCGCCTGCTCGACAATACCTTCGCCGCCCTGCACAAAGTCTGCGAACTGGGTGCCGACGACCCGGAGATCACCCACGCGCTCGGCCAGCTCTACTCGCACTATGGCCGCCACGAAGAAGGGGGCCAATTTCTCGAAAGGGTCGCCGACCGCCTCGACGACTGGCGACGCAGCGTGCCGTTGTACAAAATGGCCATCTCCGTCTATTACCACGCCCACTACACTGGACGCGGCGACCATATGGAAGCCTGCGTGCGCTGCCACCGCCGCGTCTGCCAACTCGTGCCTGCCGACTGGCCGCCGCGCCGCCGCTTTGCGCTTTGGCAGCCCTCCGGGATGAGCATGGCCTACGCGCATTTGGGATTGAGCCAAGAAGTCTTCGACGAGTTGGACGAACTCAAGGCGCAGAGCAAGGACGAGTGGTCGGTGGAGGAGTGCTTCCAATATTACGGCATCTGTTCCAACCAGTACCGGGAAATGGGTCAGTGGGACGAGGTGGAGGAGCATAGTCGAGCTTATGTCGATTGGGCCAAGGCTCTGACCGGCGACGACCCGCGCCTCCAGATCCGGCCCTTGGCGCTCACTGAAGAAGGCGACGAAAACGCCGGCACGCACAACGGCGACGACTTCCGCTGGTGGACGGTGTGCTACGCGCTCGCCGACCGCATCCTGCGGGCGAGGCACGAGATGGGGCGCGCAACTGCGGACATTTTCGCCGAACTCGACTGGGCACTCGACCAGCACCAGAGCGTCGGATCCTATTCCATCGTCGGGCAATCCGCCTGTGAAACCGGGCACTACTCGGAGGCGCTGCGCTATTTGCGCAAGGAGGAGGAACTGGACGGTCGGCTCGCCAACCGCGGCGACATCTATTTGGCCGCCGCACTCGTCGCGCTGGGGTGGGTAGAGGAGGGGAAGGAGCGGCTGCGCAACATCTATGGCCGACTCGTGACCAACGGCCAATGCCGGAGTTGGTTCGGCAAGCTGTCCGCCTTTGACGCGATCCGCGGGGACGCGGACATGGTCGAACTGGTCGATGAATGGGAACGGGCCGAGCGCGTAGGCGCGCCTACAGCGAGCGCAAATCCGCAAGTTATGCGATAGGCTGTAGGTTGTTGAGGAGGTTGGATATGGGAATTTTGCCGAAGCGTTGCGAAAGGGGACTCGCCGTATGACTAATTTAGAGCGTGCGTATCTTGATGGAGCAAGGGATGACAAGACCGTGAAGGCTCTTGGTCGGATTTATGTCAAGGAAGGACGTTGGGTCGATGCTGCTCTTCTCTACGAAGGCGCTGCAGAAGACCCCTCGCGAGGATGGAAGAACAAGATATGGTACCTAAAACGCGCATGTGCTAGATACAACCGCGTGAAGGACATGAAGGCATTTGTCAGGTGCCACCGAAAGGCAAGATCACTTGTACCGGATGAGGTTGACGCAACGCTGAAGTTGGATATTTGGTGGCCGCCAGGCTTGGCAACGGCGTATCCGCACGTTGGTGCCGCTGATGAGGTTCTCTCCGAATTGAGTGCCGTAGAGGAAGCAATGGAGGAAGAGTGGACCATTTACGGCCGCTTCGTATTCCACTTTGCCCGTTCTCTCGTGTACAGAGAACTTGAAAACTGGGACAAGATGATCGACGAGTGTACTCAGTTCCTCGTTTGGGCAGAGAACTTGTCCGAAGCCGATAGCCAGTTCCAGCGAATGCACATCAACATCGACGAAGATGGGGCACCCGAATTAGTTGGCGATTCAGGCAGATGCTACTGTGCGTGTTCGGTCCTTACCGAAAGTATAGCCCCGGCTGAGCGGAAGTTGGGTCGTGATTCAGGTAATACACTTGACGATTTGGACAGATACTTGACGCGGTATGAGAAGCTCTATCAATCCACGCAGTGCGAGTCAGACGACAACCCCGATGATCAGGGCCTAGGTGCACTTGCGGCGACATACAAGAATCGCGTCGCAACCTGCTACGGCAAGGCTGCTGTCGCGGCGTTCGAAACTGGACAGACTGCGAGGGCACTGGCGTATTTTCAGCAATCGGAACGTCTGGGTGGCAAAATCGACGGCATCTGGCAATTCTACAAGGCAGCCGCTCTGCTGTCTGCCGGCCAAACGTCTGAAGCCAAGACATGCCTGCAAGAGACTTCTGGCTCGGTTGTATCCGATGGTACTGGTTCAGCAATCTTCGATAAACTCAAGGAGTTCGACAGTATCAGAAACGACCCGGATATTGTCGAGCTTTCAAAACACTGGAAGAATCGCAACGTCAGGCTTTGAGTCAGACGATTCCCCACTGCACTCGTCCCAACTCGCGCGACCGTTCCCGATCATATGCTGGATCGATCTCAAATTCTCGATCCAGCCACAATACCTCCCGCTGCTCGGGACTCAGCGAATTGAGCAGTTCAGGCGTCAGGTAGTCTTCCCACGTGAAGCGATGGTTGTCGATCGCGTGGGGATGGAACAGCCAGTGGCTCAGATACCGGCAGTCACTGGTGCGGTTGAGCCACGTTGAGTGAAACAGCTTGGCATGGCGGACGATTAGCTGGTGGGGTTCGACCTCTAGGGAAATCTCGTCGTCGAGTGCGACGTCTTCCCAGCCGTCATCGGCCTGCGAACCGACAATTCCCCGTTCATCTCTGAGCCGGGCGGCCGTCTCTTGGAGAGCGGTGGGCGGCCCAGTGTGACTGCCTGGGACGATGCGCAGACATCCGTTTGCGCGCGACGCCCCGGAGAAGTAGTGCATGAACTCCGCCCAGCCCGGACCTCCGTCGATGTGCCAGCCGACCGATCGGTTCGGGGCCTGCTCGTTGATGCCGCCGTTGCGCAGATAGATATCGCGGTCCTCGGCCAGTTGGCGGGCCAGTTCGATGATTTCGGGGTGCAGGATGATCTGCATGAACGGCAGGGAGTGATCGAGGGCGCACCAGTACGAGTCTTCTACCTGCGGCCGTAGGTAAAAGTGATTCCTCTTGCTGCCGTCCGCTGGTCCTGCCGATGGATCTTGGGCTGCCTTTTCGACCGCGGCCATGCACGCTTCGGTGAGACTTTCGGGGAACGGACAGTCGACGATGACGTAGCCGCACGTGCGGTACTGCTCCAGTTGTTCCTCACTGAATTTCATGCTGTTTTCCCCGCGCGGTGTGGCGTCAAGCCCTATTGCAACCTGCGGTCGGACGGAATCCGCAAGGAGTGAGTCTCGATATCCCAGTCGCCATCGAAGATGGTCACTGCGTCGCCAGCGGCTGCTCCTGCGTCGGAGGCGAGATCAATGAGCTTGACGGCCGAATCCTCGGGCGGCGATAGGACTGGGCGCGATTCTCGTTCTGCTTGGTCGGCGGAGCGTCCTGCTTTCTCGGCCATCTCGCGGATTGCGCCCAGCTTCATGTTCGTCGCCATCTCTCCCGGAGATACGGCGTGGATGCGGATGTTCAGGGGGCGGAGTTGTTCGCGGGCAACTAGGACCAGCCCGCGGACGCCCCCTTTGCTCGATCCGTACGGAAGGGAGGCACTGCCGCCTAACACGCCAGCACCGGATATGACGAGCAAAACCACACCTCCACCCGCCTTCTGCATCAGGGGGACAGCGTATTTCAATAGCAGGAAGCTGCCGGTGAGGTTGACGTCGATGACTCGCCGCCAGGATTCTTCGGAATACTCGTCAATGCGCGTCCCCGCATCGACGAGGATGGCCGCTGGATTGATCAGGATGTCTAGGTGGCCGAAGTGCTCGCCAACGGTGTCCATCAAGCGGCGCACGTCTGCGGACTGGCTCAAATCGGTGTGCACGAAGTGAGCTGTACCGCCTTCGTCGGAGATTAGTTGGGCCGTAGCTTCGCCGCCGGTCTCGTCGATGTCGGCGAGGACGAGTTGCGCTCCTTCGCGGGCCGCGCCGACGGCAGTGGCGCGGCCAAGGCCGGTCGCGGCGCCGGTGACGACCGCTACCTTGTTTGCGAGTTTCACACTGAATCCTAAAAGACCGGCCTACTGAGTGGGCCGCATAAAGTGGGCGAAGAAGTCGTTGCCCTTGTCATCGACGACGATAAAGGCCGGGAAGTCCTCGACCTCGATTTGCCAAATGGCCTCCATGCCCAACTCTGGGTATTCCAAGACCTCGACCTTGCGGATACAGTCTTGGGCCAGCCGTGCGGCTGGCCCGCCAATGGAGCCGAGGTAGAAGCCGCCGTGCTTTTCGCAGGCTTGGGTGACTTGGCGCGAGCGGTTGCCTTTGGCTAGCATGACCATGCTGCCGCCAGCCGCTTGGAACTCATCGACGTACCCGTCCATGCGCCCGGCCGTCGTCGGTCCGAACGATCCCGACACATAGCCTTCGGGCGTCTTGGCCGGACCGGCGTAGTACACGCACTGATCCTTGAAATACTGGGGCAGGCCCTCGCCGGCGTCGAGCCGCTCCTTGAGTTTGGCGTGGGCAATGTCGCGGGCCACGATCATGGGTCCGGTCAGCGAGAGCCGGGTGCTGACCGGGTGCTGGCTGAGGGTGGCGCGGATTTCGTCCATCGGCCGATTGAGGTCGATATCGACGACGACACCGCCGAGCTGTTCGTCGCTGATTTCGGGCAGATATTTGACCGGTTCGGTCTCCAAGGCTTCAAGGAAGAGGCCCTCGGCGGTGATTTTGGCGAGGATTTGGCGGTCGGCAGAGCAGGAGACGGCTAGACCGACCGGGCAGGAAGCTCCGTGCCGCGGCATCCGCACCACTCGCACGTCGTGGCAGAAGTACTTGCCGCCAAACTGCGCTCCAATGCCGATCTCCTGACTCAGCTTGAGTACCTCGGCCTCCATCTCCAAGTCGCGGAAGGCTTGGCCGTACTCATTGCCTTGGGTCGGCAGGCTGTCGAGATAGCGGGTGCTGGCGAGCTTGGCCAGCTTGAGGGTGTGCTCAGCCGAGGTGCCGCCGATGACCAAGGCGAGGTGGTAGGGCGGACAGGCGGCCGTGCCGATCATGCGCAGCTTGTCGTCGACAAAGGAGTGCAGCCGCTCTGGGGTCAGTAGTGCCCGAGTCTCTTGGAAGAGGAAGCTCTTGTTGGCCGAGCCGCCGCCTTTGGCCATGAACATGAACTTGTAGGCCGTGCCCTGCTCGGCGAAAATCTCGATTTGGGCCGGGAGGTTGGTGCGGGTGTTTTGCTCCTCGAACATGCTCAGGGGGGCCAGTTGGCTGTAGCGGAGGTTAGTCTCCTGATAGGCTTTGGCGATGCCGGCCGAGATAGCGGCTTCGTCATCGCCTTCGGTCCACACCTGATGCCCTTTTTTGCCCATGACGATGGCGGTGCCGGTGTCTTGGCACATCGGCAGAACCCAACCGGCGGCGATGTTGGCGTTTTTGAGCATGTCGAGCGCGACGAAGCGGTCGTTGTCCGAGGCTTCGGGATCGTCGAGGATGCGGCGCAGTTGGGCTAAGTGACCGGGGCGCAACAGGTGGGCTGAGTCGCGGATGGCTTGATCGGCGAGCAGGGTCAGGCCCTCGGACGCGACCTTGAGGATCGGGCGGCCCTCAAATTCGCCAGTGGAGACGTAATCCGTGGTCAGTAGGCGATAGGGGGTTGGATCCTCGCCGAGGGGCAGGAGTTCGTGGTGGGTGTAACCGTTCATTGGAGTCCTTAGTTAGGGGCCATAGTGTGGTGTTTGACCTGTCCCCAACTTTTGCTTTCGACGGCTGTTGGCAGCGACGAGGGTAGGTCAAAGTAGCTTAGCGGCGAGCGATAGAGCGCGCCGTCGCGTTCGACAGTGGCGGAGATAGCCCAGTCGGTTAGTTCAGTTAATACTAAATCGAGGGGAGAGATAATGACCGTGCCCTTCTCGGCGTCTGCTATCGCGTCGGCGTGCACACTCGCCCAAGGAACAAATTCGCTAGCCGGCTCTTCCAGTGTTACCAAATTGCCATTCTCGTCTATGCCACGCGCGACCTCGACTTCTCGCCAAATCCGATAGGATACGACGTCTGGCACGAGGCTAAACTCGAATTGCAAGTCAGTCACCTCACCCTCGTCGTTCAGATAGAATCGCACGCCGAGGATTTTGGGCGAAATAATCGCGGCATCTTCCGTCTCGACGGGGCCTTCCCAAGGTGTGGTGAGCAGGGTGACAGCTTTGACTTCGCTGTCGGTCCAAGCCGTAGAAACAGCGAGGACGGAAAGGATAATAGGGGCAAGTGCAAACATGGCGAGCCTCCTTGAGGTAAAACCTCAGTTGGGATGCGGTTAGCATAGAATATATTACAAAAGCGCACTTGGGGCAGCAGTTGTTGTCTGCGGCTTCTAGGTCGTCGAGGATGCGGCGCGGTTGGCTAGATGGCCGGACGCAAGGAAGGGCAATCGGGTACGCATGATAAAAAGAAAAATTGACACGGGAATAGGGATTTTACATTTAATTAGACGATTATTGACCAGTTGTTCAGGACTTTCATCGTCCACTGCGGGCAGGCTTTATCACCGATGAAAAGATCCCTGCTGCTCACATCGGGTTTTTGTATAGCTACAGCCGCGCTATTGCTCGCGGGGTGCGGCAAAGACGATCCAGTACTCGCTCGGGTCGGCGATGTGGATATCCGGGCCAGTGCATATCGGCGTTTTGTCGAGCGCCTACCCGCTAGCCTGCAGAGCGAACAGGAGGGGCGGGCGGGCGATTTAGAGCACCTGCAATCAATGGTCGATCGGGAACTGCTCTTCCGCGAAGCCCGGGCCAAGGGGATAGATTCGAGCGCGGCTGTAAAAGGGCCGGTCGAACAGTTAGCCAGGAACCGCTTGGTCAATACCTATCAGTTGCGGATAGTAGCACCGAGGATAAAAGTGGAGGCGGCACAGGTGGAACGCGCTTTTCTCGACCGAGGTTTTGACCGGGAGCGGCTGCTCAGTCGCATTGTGGTGGAGAGTCCAGAGGAGCGCGACCAAGTGCTGATTGAGCTGCGGGAAGGCAGGGCCTTTGCCGAATTGGCGCAGCGCTTCGCCGACAACGATCCAGTGGCCGAGGAAGACGGGGTAGTAGGGTGGATCGGGCTACCCCACTTGGACTGGTACAAAGTGCCGAGAGCGGCTTTTTTCTCTCTGCCAAAAGGACAGGTGGCTCGACCAGTGCGTCTGTCGGGAGTGTGGCAGATCTATCGTTTTGCGGAAGACCGAAAATCCGAGTTGACCGACTACTCGGAAGGTGTACACCGTCTGCTGGAAAGCGAGGCTTGGCAAGCGGGACTAGAGCGAGAGTTTGAGCTTTTGAGCCAGAGTTACGGGTTGCGTCTGCACGCCGAAGGTCTGGAACGGCTGCGGCAGGGACCGATTCGGAACCTCGTCTTGGCACCGAACGAAGCGACCCAGACTCTATACAGTTTTTCGGAGGGGGAAATTGCGCTTGGGGAGTGTCTAACCGATCTCAAGGAAGCGGGGATGGGTGGAGAATTGCCCGGCGGCCAGCAAGGGGTCGATCTCTTAGAGGACTTGGTAGTGCGGCCTAGGCTCTTTGCCGCAGCCGCTCGGGCTAAGGGTTGGGAGCGGGAGCCGGAGTTTGCGGAGTGGCTGACGCGCAAGAGGGAATGGTTGATTCTGCGGACCTTGGTGCAGGCGCAGACGGATTTGCAGGGGCCGATCTCAGAAGCCGAGAGTCGGGCTTATTACCAAGCCAACGCAAATAAATTCCGCAGCCCAGAGGAGGTGGAAATTCGCGAGGCCCTAATGGCGACGGAAGCGCAAGCTCAAGCCTTGCGGGAGGAGATCGAACAGGGCGTCGAGATGTCCGCACTGCTGCACAGACCGGGCGTCGGTTCGCATGCGCGACCGGGTAAAAAGGGAAAAATGACCTTGCGCCGCCTCTTTCGATCCCGCTATCCACAACTAGTTGACGCTGCGTTTGCTGCTGAGGAAGGCGAGCTAGTGGGGCCGGTGGAGACGCACGATGGCTTTGCAGTCTTTCGGGTTCTGGAACGAAAAGGAGGGCAGACCCTGCCCTTTGAACGGGTGCGGAAAAGGGCGGAAGCCCTGCTGAGACAGCGCCGCGAGCAAGAGGGTATTGTCGAACTGATCGGAGCCCTGCGGGCCAAAGGCGAAACTCAGGTAGTGTTTTTTACCGACCGCCTGCAATGAGCGGCAATGGAAGGAAAATCCGTTATGAAAGAGAGCCGCAAATTCAACAAGGGGATTACGTACGCGGCAGTCTGGCTGGCCGGAACTTGCGCTCCTAGTCCGGTCGATGCCCAGCAGGGATACGATATTGTCGGCGATCAAGTCGTCGTCGAAGGTGAGCGGCACTGGGTCAACTGGAAGCGGCCCGGCCACTTGACCGCCATAGATGCTTCCGGGGCCGTGCGGCCCCGCGAGCTGCGCCAAGTCTACAATCTGTTGGACGATAGGAGCTTTGAGCGCCCGGTAGAGATCGACAAAAAGGCTCCGCGGATTGCAACCGTCGACAGTACCCTGCGCTTAGATGTGCTGGGTAACCCCCTGCAAGACGTCAGCAAAAACTTCATCTACGACTACATAGTGCGGCCGGGCGTTAGCCGGGTGGGCTCCAACCCGCACTTGGCTCCCAACATTCTCGACGACGATCCGACCACATTCTGGGAACCGAATCCAGACGATCCAATCGGCGACTGGTGGATCGAGGTGCACCTCGGGAGAGTGGTGCCGCTGGAGCGGCTCAGGCTGCAATTCGTCGACGAGCAATTGGGAGATCCCTTCCTCAAGTTCCTGCTGTTTTTCGAGAAAAAACAGTTGCCCTTGGTCCGGGACGACAGTAAGCTCAGATTTTCGATTTTCGCGCCTTTTGACGGGGTCAACAAAGACCAGCGGATCTTCGCGTTCGACAGCGAGCGCACCAGTGGCTTGTTGCCCGCCGATGTGTCCGGCCTTATGGCGAAGCGGCTGTCCATGGGCAATGCCGATCCCAACTGGACGGGCCGGCTGGTAGAGGTCATCCGCATCACCATAACGGACACCCGAGGGGCCCGGAGCGAGCAAATAACCCAAGAGGAGTGGGAAGCGCTGCCCGAGGGGGAGCGCGGCGATGTGGTGTACTTTGTGCGCGATGTGGCCGGACGGGAGGAACCCGTGGACGAGGCTACCTACGAGGTCCTGGGGCCGGATCGACAAGGGCGGAGGGTCTATTACCGGCGGGAACTGCCGCGCTTGGCCGAAGTGGACGCTTGGGGCTGGGGAGATAATATCGCGTTGGGCATGCTCGAAACGGGTGGTGGGATCGAGCACACCATCGCCGCTTCGGGCGGCACGGGCAAGGCCTTTGACGGGCAAGTGGCATCCTTCTACCGCCACACCTATTTCCTCGAGGAGGTTCCCGACGACAACATCCTGATCGCCGATGTAGGGGGCACTGTGTGGATGGACCAAATGCGGATCCTCTCCGAAGGCTACGTCCATGCCCCGACAGTACGGGGCTATACCATGCGGGGCTCGTCGGGAGTTCGAGACGCCCAAGGCCGGCTCAAATGGCAACTCATTAGTCCGAAACAGCGCGACAAAAATGTCGATGAGGGGTATTACTCGTTGCTCAACGACGTGCAGAGTCCACCTATAAAGCTGCGATTTTTTGAATTTATCACCCTCAAGAACCAGCCGCCCGGCAACACGGGTACGCAGGGTTTCTATAATCCCGGTATTGGAGAGTTCATGATCTTCTCCAAAGGGTCTCCGGCCGAAGTCGTTCTCGAGTCCGATGCGATCGAGTTGCCCGGATTGGTGGTGCTGGGGTCCGTGCGCTGGGAGGCCGAGTTGCCGTTCGGCACTGATGTGGAGATCCGCACGCGCACAGGAGACCAACTGCTGCAGCACATTCGCTACTTCGACAGTGGCGGCGGCGAGGTTACAGCGGACAAGCACAAGAAGCTGCCGGGCTTTCGCAAAGGACCCGTTGACACCTCGTTCGTAATCGGGCCGGATTGGACCCCTTGGAGCCAGCGCTACTTGCATTCGGGCGCCCGGGTGACGTCTCCGAGTCTGCGAAAATTCATGCAGCTCCAGGCAAAACTGGTCAGCAATGACCGCAACGTCGCTCCCCTGCTCCGCAGGATTGAAGTCGATATGCACCGTCCAGTTCTACAAAATCTGCTGGCCGAGGTCTGGCCCGAGGAGACGAGCGTGGGTCAAGTAGATACCTTTGAGGTCTATCTCCAGCCGACTTTGCTGGAGGAACCTCGCTCGGAGCGGAGTCCTGGTTACGATGAGGTGCTGCTGAGTTCGGAACCGAATCTCGACATGCGTTTGCTGGATGTGGCTCTGGGAACAGAAGAGGAATTCGCCCGTGGACAGCCGCTGCAGTTGTTCGCGGTAGAGCAAGAAGAGGACGCGGCCAGCGCCGATGGTGCAGTACTGCAGATCCTGCGCAGCCAGGGGGATTCACTACAGGTGCGTTTTTCCCAAGTGAAGCGCGGCGAGTCCGCAGACGTTCTGCCGCACCGCTACTATCGGCTGCTAGTCGAGGGGGACGAGGTTCCAACGCGATCGGACGGCCGATTGCTCGACTTGCTTTCCTACGAGCGGCTCGACGAAGAGCTACAGGGAGCGATCCGCTATTTCCGCACAACGGACCGCGACGGCGCACAGTTGGAGGAGGTGGACGCAGCGACCTATGAAGCCTTAGAAGAGGGCGAGCGGGGTCCGGTGCGCTATTTTCGCAAGGTGACAGGAGTGGGCAACCAGTCGCTCTTCGATTCGCTGGGCGATACGCTGAGCGTGGCCCAATACAACCGACTCGGGAGGGCAAAGGGATGGGTTTTGGGTCATGGCCGCCTAGTGCGCCTGCGCTTTGCCGCGGCGGTCTTTTTGCACGGAACCAAACTAAAGACCGCGATGCGCAACAGCGCCATTGAGGGGCCTTGGCAGGAGAGCGATCCCGGTGATGTTACCCAGCTACGGCCCGGCCAGGGCTTGGTGATCGGGGCCTTGGGAGCCGGTGATGTAGTGGACGATTTACAGGTCAGCCCCAATCCATTTACCCCCAACGGCGACGGCATCAATGACGTGGCGGAAGTCGGCTTCTCGCTTTTCAAAGTGTATGAAGCTCGGTCGCTCAAGCTGCGCATCTTTCGCCTAGACGGGACGCGGGTGCGCACAGTAGCCATGAGGGCCTTGGGGGGGAGACAGAACTTTGCTTGGGATGGAAGAGACGACAACGGTGCGCTGGTGCCTCCGGGAATCTACTTAGCTCAGATAGAAGTCGATGCGGATCAGGCTGGGGCAGCGGGACAAAAACGGTCGCGTCCGATTGCAGTGGTGTATTAGAAGAGAGGTCCGACGGCTATACCCTTGGCGAAATGGGGATGCTGTGAGAGCCAAATTTTCGACACTGTGCTTGTTGCTTGGCGTCTTGGCCGGGATGGCCGAGGCGCAGATGGACTATGGCATGCGCTTGGGACTCAGGCAGGGTGCCGAGACCAGCTTTCGGCCCCAGGGACCGGGAGTGATGCTGGACGCCTTAGACCCGGCGGTGCGGCGCTGGTACGTGCCGCAGGAGCTCTACAACGAGTATGGCTGGCGCCAGTGGGAGTACACCAACTACGCCCGCGACCACTTTGATCGCTACGTCAATACGGCCTTGGAAGGGGACTACTTCTACGATATCTATGGGAATTTTGTCACTCGTGGTTGGCTGATCTTCAACAACACGCAGACCCGGCCACAACAATTTGGCAATACCCTGTTCAAGTCGGAGCGTTTCCGGCAGTGGTTTTCGGAGGTGGTAGTGGCTGGCGATCAGAAAGGGGAGTACGCCTACGCGCTGACTTTGAGCAGCCAGTTGCGCACCACCCTAACGCCGATGACCTTCTCCAAACCGCGGATGGACGGGGTGCAATTTGATCTAGCCACGGATCGCTACGAGACGACCCTAATCTACTCGCGCATCAGCAGCCCGGGTGGGGGGGAGACCGGTGGCCAGGAAGTGCTGCGCACCAACAACACTACTCTGGTCGCCGGACGCTTTGTCGGCCAAATCGGCGAATACGCCCGGTTGGGCTTCAATCTGGCCAATTCGCATCAGTCGAATACGCTGACGGATCGGCTGGCTGGGAATCCGTTCTCCGGCCTGTTGACCGTGGGGCAAAACCGGACGATTGATCTGGTGCAAATTGTGCTGCGCGACGACTCACCCGAAGACGAGGTCGGCGGGGCTGCTTTCTTCCCGGCCGGTTCCGACGTGATCATCACCTACAGCGACGGTCGCAAGGAGCGGGGCAAGGACATTGGCTTTGAGCCCGTGGTGGAAGGCGGCTTTGTGGAGAAGGGCTTTATCGCGGCCAAGGGCATCGAGGAGATCCGCCTGCTCTACGATTTTGACAGCCTCGACTTCATCGAGCGGGCTAGCGCTGCCAAGGATTCCATTGTCAACGTGGAATTCGAACTAGTAGTCGGCAACGACTACCAGATCTGGATGACTTCGAACAACCAGACCAACCGGCAGGGCGAGTTGGTGTTGCTCTTGGTCGATCAAGCTAGGGGCAATATCAAGGATGCGACCAATCTGCGCACGATTCGCTTTGCCTACGGTCTGCCCACGGCTACGCACATTTTTGGGGGAACTTTAGAGTTACTCGATGTGGCGGGGTTTGATTTGTACGCCGAGTACGATCTGAACTGGAATTACCGCAAGTACCCCAACGCCTTTGCAGAGACGCACCGGACTTCGTCGGGGGTCGAGGGACGGCGCTATGCACCGGCGTGGATGGTGAACGTGGCCAAGCGCGCCCACCCGTTTTTCATGTTTGGCGAGGTCTACAGCATGGACCCCCTCTACAATACCAGCACTTTTGTCACCTTGGGAACGGGCGAGATCAACTACGAGAGCGAGCGCGAGGGCATCGTCGAACTGGTCGAGGACAACGACGACCAAGATCGCTTCCCCGACACGGTTCGGTCCGACTGGCAGGCGGGTGACCCTCAGGTCTTCCCGGGCTGGGACCAAAACAACGACTTTGTGCCCGACTTCAATCAGAACGACAATTTGGTCAAGACCAATATCATCCCCGACTACGAAGAGCCCTTTCTGCGCTTTGGCGTCGACCGGCCAGAGTTTTTGTTCGGCGTAGATATGAACAACAATTTCTGGGTCGATCAGTACGAAAACGACGAGGAGCCCGACTATCCCTACCGCAGAGACCACCGGGGCTACAATGTGTACGGCGGCGTCAACGCGACCCCTAAGTTGCGGCTGACGGCCGGCGTATTGCGCGAAGACCTGATTTCCTCAGACCAGAAAAACCACAGTGTGTACGCGGCTTTGACCTTTGATGAAAATTCGCCGCGCTTTGGTCGTTTGCGCGTCTTTGAGATGAGCAAGAAGGTGGAGGACGATATCCCCAACCCACTGCTGCAGTGGTCGCCGGACAACACCGTCTTGGGCGGGGTGCTGACCCGAGTGGACGATCCGCTGCTGGCGCGCGATACCTGGGTCAACCAACTCTTTGTCGGCCACAGTTTGCAAGGCACGGCGCTGCACCTGATGAGTAAGCTGAACTACGTGTACTTCCGCCAACTGATGGGCCAGGCAAAACGGCGGGAATTGGGGTTGGACGAGACGGATTTCTTCCTCGGACTGATCAACAAGGCCAGCTACCGCTACCAACTGGGCCAGTTGGTCCTAGAACCGCGCTGGAAGAGCGAGTTCCGCAAGCAGAGCCGCAGCCTCTTCGACGCGGTCGAGCGCACCAGCCTAATGCAGCTCTTCTCGACTCTAATGGAGGTGCAGCTCCTACAGGTGACGCGGCTGCAGGCGGGCGTCGAATACGTGGTTTTCAACGACTTCGATATCGACGCCGACGATTTCAACTCTCTGACCGTGGGCCTCCAGTTTGCCAATACATCGGCCTACCACGGCTACCAAGTGATGGCCTTGGCGGGTATTGCGCTGGAACGGCGGGATTTTAAGGAAGCCGAGCCTAGCACTACGAGCCGGTCCTTTGTGACTATTTACGCGGGACTGGAATAGGCGGTTGTCAGGGTGGTGCCGATTCTGCTGGGGATAGGGCTCTTTTGGAGTTGCAGTGAAACCGGGCCAGAGGTCCGCGCCCAACAGCACTACCAACGGGGGGTCGAATACGAAGCGCAGGACATGCCGGCCAGTGCAGCGCGGGAGTACGAGGAGGCTGCGGCCACGGGGATGATGGAGGCCTATTACGCGCTGGGCGCAGTGTACGGGAAGGAGGGGCAACACGAGCGGGCTATTGGCGCGTACCGGGCGTTGCTGCGGCTGTGGCCGGAGGAGGAGCGGGCGCGCAAGGGATTGGCAGATCAGTATCTGGCGGTGGGACGGGCTGCGGAGGCGGGTGCCCTATACGAAGCGCTCTTGGCTGTGGGGGAGCCGTGGGAGGGACTGTGGGGACGGCTGGGGGATGCCCGGCTCGTAGCTGGCGACGCGGAAGGGGCTGCAGAAGCGTATCGAAAGATGCTCTCAGTGGCGCCGGATAGCGCTCGGGTGCGCTATAGCTTGGCGCAGCTTTGGGCAGAACAGGGACAGCGCCGGGAGGCGATTGCCGAGTACCGGCAGCTTGTGGAAAATCCCGCTTGGGCGGATGAGGCCGGGCAGCGCTTGGCCGATCTGCTCTTGGAAGCAGGGGAAGTGGTGGAAGCCGAGCAGCTTCTACGGGATTTGTTGGAGCGCCAGCCCGAGGCGCGGTCGGCGCTGTGGAGCTTGGGAGGGTTGCTTTTTCGCGCAGAGCGCTATAGCGAATCCTTGGTCTGCTTTGAGCGCTTGCGGATGCTGGACCAGGAGGACTATCGCGTCTATTTCTTGCTCGCCAAGCTCTACGGCCGCACGGGCAGGGAAGCAGAAGGGCTAGCGGCGCTTGAAGCGTACGAACGCGGCCGACGGACGGCGCAGGTACACGAGCGCATGGAAGAAGAGATCGAGGGTCTTTTGCGGAACATCCTGAAATAGAAAAATGAGACACCTCTTCCACATCACATGGCTGGTATGCGGCTCGCTGATCCTGATGGCTAGCGCGGGACAAGCCCGCCAAGTACTGAGGATCGGCGGGGAGGGACAGATCTCGTGGGCGGGGCAGGTTTTGGACGCGGAAGGCATTGAGACGATCGAGCCTGAGCATCGCTCTACCCTCAACCCGAACCTCACCGAGATCGGCACCTCACCGGCCAACTTGGTCGAATTCGCCAGTGCCGATTTTCCCGGCAGCATTCTGCCACGGCAGGTGGGCGAAGGCGAGAATCTGGCTACTGGTATTTACGGGCGTGGCGGCGGTATGAGTGCGCCGACGGTCGTCAACCTCGGTCGGGCGCAACTGGAGGAGGTCTTGGCACAAGTGGCCGCGGAAAAGTCCACGGGCAAGGCCTTCACGCGCCAGCAGAACGACGCTTTGGGCACACTGCTAGTCATGGATTTGGGGGCTCGTTTTGGGGTCAACCAGATCCGCTTTTTCCCGCGCAACACGGTTTTTCCCGCGCCGATGACGCCATTCCAGAGCAATTTTCTCAAGAATTTCGAGGTCCACGTCAACGATGGGCTGGTGCTGACCGAGGGCGGCAATCCAATCTGGGAGATATTTGAAATCCGCAACAACAACACCCAAGCCGTCACTACAGTCGCTGTCGAGCCGCCGCGCTACATCCGCTTTGTGCGCTTGAAGGCCACTTCGTCGATTCCGTTTGAGATAGAAAAGCTGCAAATCTTCGGCGAGGGCTTCCTGCCCACTGTGCGCTATATCTCGCCGATCATTGACATGGGCACGCCGGCCAATTGGGGCCAGTTGCGCTGGGCACAGGAACTGGTGGGCCAAGCAGACCAGGCGCAAATGCAGATCCGCACTCGCAGTGGCGGCGACCCCTCGCCGCTGTCCTACACCCGCAAGCAGGTCGGTCTGAGAAACGCCGAGCCAATTCCATTCTCGGTGGAAGACCCGTCCCAGCCTTTGTTGCGGGACGAGTTCCTCGATCTGCCGCTGAGGGGTGGGCAGACCGATGCCTGGGAGCGCGGCCCGGTGCGAGACGATTTGGCGAATTGGAGCCCCTGGTCGCCGCCCTACGGCATAGAGGAAGGCACCAGCGAAGTGGGTACGCCAATCCTGTCGCCCTCGCCGCGGCGCTACTTTCAGTTTCGGGTCGACTTTCTCAGCGACGATCTGGGATCGGCCTTTGCACTCAAAGACCTCTCGTTCGATTACACCTCGCCGCCACTGGCCGACCGCTTGGTTGGCGAGGTCTTCCCTCGCCAGGTACCAGCGGCCACGGATATTTCCTTTGTCTTCGCCCTGAAAGTCGAAATGGAGAACGCTGGACTACAGGGCTTCGACAGCGTCGAAATTGCCACTGTCCAACGAGTGGACCGCATCGAGCGCATCGAGATCATCGACGGAGATGGCGAAAAGCGGCTCGACCACGCCTTTGCCGTGCAGAGCGATGTGACCGAAGAAGGCGAGGTGGCCATCACTCATTTGACGGATGCGGGTTTTGCAGTGCGCTTTCCGCGCATAGCAGAGGACAATACCGTGCTAAAAATCCACTTTGTCACTCGGGTGTTGTCGTATAGCACATCCTTTGCAGGCCGGGCCATGCTGCTAGCAGAGGACGAGTTCCAAGGGGTTATTGCCGGCGACGCCGCTCAGTTGGCCGACGCTGATCAGGCCACTCGATCCGGGGTTACGGTCCTAAGCCCGGCAGTGAATCAGGGCAGTCTGATCGGCAGTTTTTCGCTCGATCGCAACGTGCTAACGCCCAACGGCGACGGAGCCAACGACGAGTTGGCCCTGTCCTGCGAAGTGCTGGCCGTAGTGGGCACGGCCCGGGTCCGGGTGGATATTTTCGATTTGGCAGGTCGTCGCGTGCGCCATCTTTTCGAATTCGACGGGGAGAGCGGCGTGTACGACGCCGTGCGTTTTCCCAATTTGGTATGGGATGGAAAGGATGGGGCGGGCGAACTAGTTCAGCCTGGGATCTACCTAGTGCGTCTCGAAGTGGGCGGGGACGCGCGCCAGAGTGCGAGTGCCCGTCCAGTGGGCGTGATTTATTAAAAGGAGGCCGCAATGCTGCGCCTAGGACTGATGATCTGCGGATTGGGGACTCTTATTAGCACCTCGGCTTGGGGCCGGGCGGAGTTCCACCTCGGTGGTAGTGAGGGCAATGTCTGGCGGGAGCTGATCGAAGGCGGAGAGGGAGAGTACGCGGCAGTTGACGCCGAAGGGAATATCGTCGAGGTCTTCCCCGTCTCCTCGGTGTTGCTGGAGCCGGTGGCCGATCCTTTGATGAAGGATTCCGGCAAAGTCGTCATGATCGACTTCGCCGACAATACCCTGCGGCCGGTCTTGATTGATCCTGCGGAAAACCTGTCGCTGTCCATTTTCGAAAGGGGGGGCGACATCAACACCAGCATATCTATTTGGTACACCAAAGAGGAGAGAAAGACCGTCGAACCGGTCGTCGACGGCAATATCGAAACAGCGACACTGCGCCCCGTGGATGTCTCACCTCGCCTCGCCGGAGTCAACATAGCCAATGTCAAGAATATAGTAGTCAACTTAGGAGCCGAGTTACCCATCAACCGCATTCGCTTCTATCCGCGGCCGGGGTTTGAGGACAATTACTTGGCTTGGTACGAAATTAGCGTGGCCGACGCCACGGCACCCTTTGTGGATCTGCCTGGTCAGCAACGTCCAGGCAAGCGCTGGTACCAAGACATAAGCCGCGCTCTCGGCGCGAAAAACGATCCGGCCTTTGACATCTTGGAGCGGAATCTGGAAAGCCTCGACGTGGTAGTAGATTACCGCTTCCCGACGCGCGATCTAAAGTGGATTGGCATTCGGCCCCTGGACCCCGAGCGCACTTGGGAGATCGCCGAGTTTGAGATCTACGGCGAGGGTTTTGTCACCCACACCGAGTACCGCACGCCCATCCTCGACTTTGGCCGTTCGGTGTCTTGGAGCAAGATCCGCTGGCGCGGTGCCATGCCCGAGGGCACACAAATTCAGTTGCGCACCCGCACCGGCAATACGCCGCAGCCCAATCGGTTCTTCAGCATTGAGCGGACGGGCAATTTCGTCGAGGTCGATCGCAGGGCCTACGACCTGACTTTCAGCGCCGGGTCTTTCAATGCCGTGAGCAGGAGTATCGATGCAGAGAACTGGAGTTCTTGGTCGCCGCCCTACGACTTTGCTAGCGGTCTCCGCGACGAGGCCGTGCCG
Source organism: Candidatus Latescibacterota bacterium (assembly GCA_965116675.1). Taxonomy (GTDB): domain Bacteria; phylum Latescibacterota; class UBA2968; order UBA8231; family UBA8231. The sequence goes on along the minus strand of OZ220721.1, from coordinate 1,257,863 downwards.
GCCACAGCTTGGACGGACGGCACACCCCTGACGTCGCCTGGGCCGAGCCGCTATCTGCAACTCGAGATCGTCTTGACTGCCGACCGCGACCAAGCGCCCCGCATTGACGAGTTGTCGCTGCTCTTTGGCGAGGAATCGGCGGCGCGGGACGTGATCGCCGAGGTCTGGCCGATCGAGACGGAGAGTTTTGCGCCTCACACCTTTACGTATGTGGTGCGGCCCCTGCTCGAGGAGAACAATACCGGGTTCGACCGCTTGGAGATTGCGACCCAGACTCGGGCTGAAGCCGTGCGGGCCGTGCTGGTGGATGGGGTGGACACGACGGCGGATTTCGTGCCCGAGATCCAAGACGACCGCATCGTGGTGGGCTTTGAACTGTTGCAGGGGATAGAGGATAGCGAGAAGCGGGTCGAGGTGGTTTTTGACGCCAAGGTGCTGCGTTTTGGCACCGAGTTCAGCGGCTGGGTCTATAACAGTGCCGAGCCGACCTTGAAGCAGCAGGTAAAGGCGGGCAACGCGACCTTTCGCTTTGGCGGGGACGTGCTTTCGGTCAACACGCCCATGGGTGGGGATCTGATCAGCGATTTGCGGGTGATGCCGCCGACCTTTACGCCCAATGGCGACGGCGTCAACGACCGCGTGCGCATTGCCCACGATGTGCGCAACTTGGGCACCTTGCGGCAGCTAGAGGTGCAGATCTTCGACCTAGCCGGACGCCTAGTGGCAGATGTGGCCGGAACTGGAACTCAAAGCGGCGTTTTTGAGCACCAGTGGGATGGGCGAGATATGGGGGGGGAAGTGGTTGCGCCCGGAATATACGTGTACAAAATATCGCTCGATACAGACCAGGGCAGCCAAGCGGCCAGTGGTCTGGTTGCCGTGGCCTATTGACGAGGCCGGCCATTTACCGGAGAAAGTTCGCGTTGAGACAGCAGCGCAACATACTCAGGGGGATCTTACTCCTGGCCATAGTCGCAGAGGCGACTTGGGGTCAGCAGCCCGACTACGGCTCGCGCTTGGGGGTCGGGCAGGGCACTGCGACTAATTTCCGGCCCCAAGGGGCCCAGGGGATGTTGGACGCGATCGACCCGGCGGTGCGGCGCTGGTACGTGCCGCAGGAACTCTTCGCCGAATACCGCTGGCGCCAGTGGGAATACACCAACTACGCCCGCTCTCCCTACCAGCGCTATATAAACGCCGATATAGAGGGGAGCTATTTCTACGATCTCTACGGCAATTTCATCAATCAGGGGTGGCTAGTCTACAATACGTCCCAGGAAAGGCCGCAAGAATTTGGCAACGTCGTATTTCAATCCAGCCGTTTTGACCGATGGTTTTCCGGGGTGGTGGTGGCCGCAGACCAGAAGGGTGCGTATTTCTATGCGCTGACAGTGAGCCGCGACCTGCGCACGACCTTGACGCCCATGACCTTTTCCAAGGCGCGGCTGGACGGGGTGCAGGCTGACTTGGCCTCGGATAAGTACGAGGGCACGCTGATCTACTCGCGCATCAGCGGTCCGCGGGGGGTTCGGGGACGCGAGGTGCGGCGGACGAGTGCCACCACCTTGTTCGGGGGGCGCTTTACAGCCCAAGTGGGCGACTTCACTGAGATGGGGATTCACATGGTGAATGCCCACCAAGCGAATGCGCTAACGGACCGGGATTTTTTTAAGAATATGATCACCGGTGCGCTGACCGAGAGGCAAAATTTTCAGGGGACCAGCCAAGCAGTGACCGCGGCTGGCCTGTTCGGAGGGGCCCAAGGAGGGACCGTGGGCTCGAATGCGATAACTGGAATCCAGATTGTGTTGCGCGACGATTCGCCCGAGGACGGCGTCGGTGGGGCGGCCTTTTTCCCGACCGGCTCCGATCTGCTCATCACCTACAGGGACGGCAGCGTCGATCGCGGCAGAGATATAGGCTTAGAACCACTGGTCGAAGGGGGGCTGACAGAGCGGGGCTTTATCTCGGCCAACGGCAGCGAAGAGATCCGGCTGTTCTACGATTTTGGCAAGTCCGATTTTACCAACCGGGCCAGTGGCGAAGTAGGTGAAATCGTCGGGGTGGAGTTTCGCTTGGTCGTGGCCAACGACTACCAGATCTGGATGACATCGAACAACCAACTCGATGTATCGGGCAATCCAGTGCTGCTGCTAGTGGACCAAGCGCGAGGCAATATCCGCGACCTGACCAATTTGCGCACCGTCAGCTTTGAATATGGCCTGCCCACGGCTACCCATATCTTGGGGGGTACGCTTGCAGTGAACGAGGTACTCGGTTTCGACTTGTACGGCGAGTACGACCTGAGCTGGAGCTACCGCAAGTATCCCAATGTGCTGGAGAATAAGCACAGAGCTTCTTCGGGCATCAAAGGCCGTCCCAACGCACCGGCTTGGATGGTGAACGCGTCCAAGCGGGCCGAGCCGTTCTTTTTTTACGGCGAGGCCTACAGCATGGATCCCTTCTACAATACCCAGGCATTTGTCGCCGCAGACGACGGCCAGATCGACTACAGTGCCGACCGGGACCGCGTGGAACTGGTTGAGGACAACGACGATCAAGACCGAGTCCCCGACGCCTTTCGCAGCGACTGGGCGCAGCCGGATTTGCAGGTCTTCCCAGGGTGGGACCAGAACAACGATTTTGTGCCGGATCTCAACCAGAACGACAATAGGGTCAAGATCAACGATACGCCCGATTACGAAGAACCCTTCATGCGCTTTGGCGTCGATCGGCCGGAGTTTTTGTTCGGGGTAGATATGAACAACAATTTCTGGGTTGATCAGTACGAAAACGACGAGGAGCCCGACTATCCCTATCGACGCGACCATCGGGGCTACAACGCGTACGGCGGTGTATATCTGACGCCGCAACTGCGGCTGATGGCCGGGGTATTGCGCGAGGGGCTGATTTCTTCAGACCAAAAGAACCACGGTGCCTACGCGGTGCTCAACTACGACGGGCTGTCACCGCGCTACGGCCGCCTGCGGATCTTTGAGATGGCCAAGCGGGTAGAGGACGACATCCCCAACCCGCTGTTGCAGTGGGCCCCGGACAATACGATCCGGGGTGGAGCCCTGACCCCGTTGGACGATCCGCTCCTGGGACGCGACACCTGGGTGAACCAGTTCTTTGTCGGCCATAGTCTGAGAACGGCTTCGCTTCTTTTGCTGAGCAAATTGAACTATGTGTACTTCCACCAACGGCTGGACGAGGCGCAGCGGCAGCGATTGGGGCTGGACGAGACCGACTTTTTCTTTGGTCTCATCAACAAGGCTAGGTACGAGTACGAGTTAGGTCGGCTGATTGTTGAGCCGCGCTGGAAAAGCGAGTTCCGCAAGCAGAGCCGCACGCTGTTTGGGGCGGGCCAGCACACCAGTCTGATGGAATTGTTCGGTGCCTTGGCGCGGATGCAGCTTTTAGAGGTGACGCAAGTGCAGGCGGGGATGGAATACGTGTGGTTCGACGACTTTGACGACGACTTCAATGATTTCAACTCCCTGACGGTAGGGCTGCAATTCGCCAATACGTCGGCCTATCAAGGCTACAGCATCCGGTTATTGACGGGCATCGTCTTGGAGCGCAAGGATTTCAAAGAGCGTCAAGCGATAAATACAACGCAGGCGTTTATTACAATTTACGCGGGACTGGAGTGATTGGTCGTTAGAGGTCAATAATCTACTGTAAACACTGAATTTATTGAGATTTTACAGCAAGAGAGCGACATTTTTATTTGCTTTTGGGTACTCAATGAATTAAGTATTTGCACAATCATCCACTTTCGCCGCCCTATGTAAAGGAGGGTATTATCATGCGGAAACTGTTCTTGGTGTTAGGGATAGGGATTGCATCTATTGCCCAAGCCCACGATCCACCTGACTTGCTGCTGCTCGCAGTGCAGTTCCCCGATACCAATGTGCCGGTAATCGACGGATTCGACGACGACTGGTCTGCCATTCCCGTCGACCAGTATGGCATTTTCGCCGAGACGACCTATCCGGTGGGTGCTTCGACCCGAGAGGGGAGAGCGCTGGAATTTGCCTCGCAGGGTGAGATTGATCCCAGCGATATGAATTTCCGCCATTTGATCGGCTGGAGCGATAGCCAGAATATGTTCTACGTCACTACCTCGGTGTACGACAATTTGCACGTGACCAACCGCCAGGATCCGGGCAGGTTCTTCTGGGATGACAGCTATGAGATGGGGCTCAACGCCGACCACACCAATATCGACGACCAGAACTCAGGGGATATCGCCAACGGGTTCTACTACAAGTACGCGCTGCCGCCCAAGGACGGTGCCTTTGAGTTCTTTAGGCCCAACCGCAATTTGCCGTGGCTAGTCAACGGCACGCGCTACGTCGAAATCGCTTGGAGCTTTACGGGCGAAGAGTTCGGCGAAAGCACGTATATCTACGAAATCCGCATTCTGCCGATCGCGCAGATGCCCCTGAGCGAAGAAGCCACCGAGGATCAGGTAGTGGTTTGGGATTTCGAGGAAGGGCAGATCATCCACTGGGGCAATATGGTGACCGACGTCGATGTGCTCACCGGCGACGACGATTATCGCCATGGCCAGTGGAGTACCAGCCCTGGGGGGACGGCTGGCAGACCAGTGAGCGATGTGTTCCTCTCACCTATAGACCCCGGCATCGAGTGGGGCGAACCGACCACCGCGGTGGAAGCGGAGAGTTGGGGGCGGATTAAGGCTCAGTACCAGTAGTAAGCCTACGAGTCTTGGCCGAGTAGCAGAGAGCCCGTCTTTCTAGGCGGGCTCTCTTTTTTTCGTACAATGGACACGACACTATGCGATTTTTGCGCTTGGGAGGGCTGGTGGCCATCGTCCTCAGCGTCTTTATCGGTGCCAGTCAGTTTCACCTGTATCCTACCGAAGACGTGCTGACCATCTGGGTCAGGGGTACGCCCGAACAGACGGCCATCTACCGCCAGATCATCGACGAGTTCCGCACCCTGAACCCGGAGGCCAAGCTGCGGGTGGAGGTGATGCCAGCGCGGCGTTTTGTGCAAAAACTTTTGGCTGGCATTGACGCGGGGCACGCGCCCGATGTGTTCAATTTGCACTGGAGAGATATGCCGCAAGTGTCTAGCACCGGCCAGCTTTTGCCCCTAGATGAATTGGTCAATCGCCACGGGATTGACCGCGACGACTACTACCCGGTGGGCCTGCGGGCCTATACCTACCGAGGCGTTCTCTACGGCCTGCCAGTCAAAGGATCGACCATCTCCTGCTATTACAATATGGACCTCTTCGACCGCTACGGGGTGGACTATCCGACCGACGACTGGACCTGGGAGGAACTGGTGGAGAAAGCCCGGAAGCTGACGGTCGATGAAGACGGCGACGGCATGACGGATATCTACGGGCTGACGCCCTACGATATTGCCAACTACGTGTGGAGTGCGGGCGGGGATTTTCTGCGGCAGGAGGACGGGCGTTGGGTGTCTAATCTGGACGATCCCAAGGTGCTCCTAGGCACGCAATTCTACGTGGATCTCTACTTCAAGGACAAAGTGAGTCCGCCGCGGCCGGGAATGCGCAGCGACAATCCGATGAGCACCTTCACGTTTGAGGCGGGAAGAGTGGCCATGGCCATCACCGGTCCGTGGCGCATACCGGATTACCAACTCTTAGATCGCTTTCGCTGGAATCTGGCACTGGTTCCCGAGGGGCCGGCCGGCCGGCAGACGCGCTACGCTGGCTCGGGTTTTTCAATCTGGAAGGACACGCCGCAACCCGAGGCCGCTTGGAAACTGGTCGAGTTCCTAGTGGGACCTGAGTCCATGGCCAAGATGGCGGTTTTGGGCAGCGATTTGCCGCCGCAGCGCTCAGTGGCCAGAACTGCCTTCCTGCGAGACGACACGCCGTGGGACGAAGAGGTCTTTGTGCAGGCCATGGACTACGAGGTGCAGATCTTTCCGCAGGAGGTGTGGTGGGAAGATCTGTTCCGGCGCATGCAGGATGAGTTGGACGCGGCTTTGGCGGGCCGGGAGACGGTGGCGGAGTCGCTGCGGCAGGCCCACGAAGTGACCAATGCCTATCTGGATCGGATCTACAGGGACTCACCATGAAGCGCCAGGGATGGGCTGCCATCGGTTTCCTCACGCCCAATTTAGTCGGCTTCCTGATCTTCACTTTGGGCCCGGTGGTGGCGGCTGCGGGGCTGAGCTTCTATCGCTACCAGCTAGCCAGCGGCCAAGCGCCCGATTTTATCGGACTGGCCAACTTTGCCGAGTTGGTGGGCTTTGATCGGGTGGACGGCGAGTGGAAGGCGCTCGACCCCTACTTCTGGCAGTATCTGGGCAACACCTTGTTCCTCATGCTCAACATCCCCTTCTCAATGGCTGGGGCCCTGATTCTGGCGGTGCTACTTAACAAAAATCTGAAGGGGCGCATCGCCTTCCGCACTTTGTTCTTCATCCCGCATCTGTGCCACGGCGTGGCCATCTTCATGGTGTGGAAGATGGTCTTCACTTTCGAGCCAAACGTCGGCATCATCAACGGGCTATTGTGGAGCCTATACAAATTTTTGGGCATTCCCGCCGAGCAAGCCATCGGGCTTTTGCCGGGATGGCTGATCGACAAAAACTGGGCCAAGCCGGCTTTCATCATCATGTTCGTGTGGGCCAGCGTCGGGGGATTTAACATGATCCTCTACTTGGCGGGGCTGCAGAATATCCCGCCGGAACTCTACGAGGCCGCGGAGATGGACGGAGCTGGCTGGTGGGCGCGGTTGCGCCACATCACGGTACCGCAGTTGGCACCTACTACCTTTTTCATCTTTGTCACTAGCATCATCGGCGGATTGCAGGGCGGTTTTGAGGCGGCCTATATCATGACTGCGGGCGGGCCAGAGGGATCGACGACGACCATGAGTTACTACATCTACACCCAGGCGTACGAACGCTTGGAAATCGGCTATGCGGCAACGGTATCTATGGTGCTGTTCGGGTTGATTTTTGCGCTGACGATGATCAACTGGCGCTTTGGCGGCAAAAGACTGGAGGCGGCCTGAGATGATGGACGAACGCGCAGACGTTGACGTCGATAAAAGTCGCGGACCGCGGCGGGACCAAGCCGGAACCTTCACGTATGTGGCGCTGCTCTTTCTGCTCAGCGGCATGGTATTGCCCTTGCTGTGGACCGTGCTGACTTCGTTCAAATACAACGTCGATGTGACCTTGGGTTGGATTCCGCCGCGCTGGACTGTGGACAACTACGTGGGGGTGGTGGAGGCGTTCTCCTTTCTGCGCTACTACCTCAATTCGCTCTTTATCGCCTGTGCTGTGACGCTGGTGCAGGTGGCCACTAGTGTCATGGCGGCCTATGCCTTTGCGCGGCTCCAGTTTCGGGGGCGCGATCTAGTTTTTTTGGGCTACTTGGCGACGATGATGATTCCGTCCGACGTGCTGATGATCCCGCAGTTCGTATTGATGAAGAAAATACCAGAGTGGCTGAACATGGTCTTTGGCACGGAGGCGTTCGGCGGATTCGTCTATTTTCGCCATCACTACGTGGGGCGTCCCGTGGGGCTGGACAGCTTTTTTGCGCTGATCGCCCCGGGCTGCTTTAGCGCCTATGGCACCTTCATGCTCAGACAATTTCTGTTGGGCATTTCGCACGAAATTGAAGAGGCCGCCTATATTGACGGTTGCTCGCCTTGGGGGGTATTTCGGCACGTGATTCTGCCGCTGGCCAAGCCGGCGCTGGCCGCGCTCGCCATTTTCACGTTCCTAGGGCGCTGGCGCGCCTTTTTATGGCCTCTAATCATGATCGACTCGGATTCGATGATGGTGCTGTCGGTGGGACTGGCTAAGCTGTCGGATCTGTACAGCAATAACTACGGGCTGATCTGCGCTGGCACGGTGCTGATGCTCATTCCCATGATCGCCGTCTTTGTGCTCTGTCAGCGCTGGTTCATCAGCGGCATCCAGCTTGGATCGGTCAAGGGGTAATTCGAGGAGGGCAATATGCCGGATTTGAACCTGTACTGGGGCGAGTTGCACAACCACAACGAACTCGGCTATGCCCAGGGCAGTCTCGAGCGCAGCTACGAGATCGCCCGTTCCCACCTCGACTTCTACGCCTTCACCCCGCACGGGCTACACGCCGACGGCGGTGTGCCGGACGGCTATCCCGTGGTGGTCGCCAATTGGGAGCGGATCCGCCGGGCTGCCAGCGAAAACAACCGACCGGGCGAGTTTACCTGTTTTCCAGCCTACGAGTGGCACTCCTCGGCTTGGGGGCACCTGCATGTGCTCAGCGCCGAGGATATGGAGTCGATGTACTGTGCGCGGAGTTTGGCTGATTTGCAGGACCACTTCAGGGATAGACAGGCCATCTTGGTGCCCCATCACACGGCCTACGAGCGCGGGGTGGACTGGGAGGGCTTTGACGAGGCCTTGTCGCCGGTGGTGGAAATCTTCTCTGAGCACGGCTCGTCCGAGCGCGACACTGGCCTCTATCCCATGCTGGGGCACAGCGGCGGTCCGGCCGGCTATCAATACACCGTGCAACATGGCTTGGCTCTGGACAAGCGATTTGGCCTTGTGGCCGGCACTGACAACCACGATGGCTACCCTGGGGGTTACGGGTTAGGGCTGACGGGGATTTGGGCCGAGGAGAACAGCCGCGCTGCGCTCTTTAACGCCTTGCAGAAGCGGCGCACCACAGCCGTCACCGGAGATCGGATCGAGGTGTGTTTTCGCGCTGGGGAGGCTTGGATGGGCGAGGTGGTGAGCGGGTCAGCGGAGCGCAGACTGGACTACCGGGTCGAGGGTTGGGACGTGCTCAAAAGCGTGGAAGTCGTGCGCGACAATTTGCCGGTGCACATAGAGGTGCCCGACTACAGCACGCCGCGGACCGGACAGCCGCAGCTCTATCGCCTGCGTTTTGAGTGGGGATGGGGGCCGATGAAGGGATACCAAGTTTACGACTGGCAGGGGCGACTGAAGATCGAGGGGGGACGGCTTTTGCAGGTCGTGCCCTGCTTTAGCTCCGATCCCTTTGATGAGGTGCGGCGCAAGCGCGTCCTCGAATGGGACGAGGAAAGATGCGCTTGGCAGTCTCACACCTCGCGGGGTTCTGTCTTCACCACCCGCAATGGCTCCACAGCGCCAAGGGCCAACGACGCCCTGTGCGTGGAGGTGGAGGGGACGGAAGAGACGCGGGTCGAACTTGAATTCGACTGCCGCACGAGCAAGAGCCTGTTGGCTACAGCCACCGACTGGTCGCTCACGGGCAAACTCGGCGGTTCCCGGGCCAGCTTCAGCATCGGCGAGCTTTTGCAGGGACGCCAGGGCTGGCGCGTAGATGGGCTGCCCACTTGGATCGTGGCCCACCGGGCCTTGCCCGAGGCGCTCTACGCCCTAACAGGCCACTTTACCGACCGGAGTGAGATGCCGGCCTATTACTATCTGCGCGTCACCCAAGAAAACGGCCAGTTGGCTTGGAGCAGTCCCATTTGGTTTGAGGAGTGACAAGAACGGAGCGTTCCATGAAAATTACCTCTATCGACGTTTTTTCCTGCGAGGGTGGCTGGCGCACGCTGAATTTTATCAAGGTTGGGACAGACGAGGGCATTACCGGTTATGCGGAATGCAATTGCGTCCGCTCGGAGGCCATTTTGCGAGCGGCGATCACCTATCTGGGGTCGCTAGTCATGGGCCGCAACCCGTTCCAGACCGAGAAAATCCAGTTCGATCTCTACCGGGCGACCCAGCGGCAGTTGGGCGGTGCGGCGCACCAGGCTATTTCGGCCATTGACGCGGCGTTGCTCGACATCAAGGGCAAGGCGCTCGGAGTACCGGTTTACGAATTGTTCGGTGGTGCATTCCAAACCCGGATTCGGACTTATTACACCCACTGCGGGCGGGCGGAGCCACAAAATCCAGAGGTTCCGCCAGTCAAATCGCCTGCCGATATCCCGGCCTGTGCGGCCTATGTAAAGAGCTTGGGATTCCGCGACGTCAAAGTCAATTATCCGCTGACTCCGGAAGATCGCGGCGATATTACTCCGGGCACTCTCGGGAAGATCGTCGAGTGGATCGGCGCTTGGCAGGAGGCCCTAGGGCCGGAATGCAGCATCGCGCTCGACGTGGCCTTTGCCTTCAAGATGGCGGGGATTTTCAAACTGGCCAAGGCGCTCGAGCCCTTCAATATGCTCTGGCTCGAAGCCGAAACCCTTGACCCGCAGGCGCTGAAGTCCGTCCGGGAATCGACGTCGACACCCATTTGCATTGGCGAGAGTTTGTACCGGACCCAGGGTTTTAAGCCCTATCTGGAGGAGCACGCGCTCGACATCATCATGCCCGATACGGTGTGGAATGGCATCACCATGGGCAAAAAGGTAGCCGACTACGCCAATACCTATGATATCCTCTTTGCGCCGCACAACTCCCACGGCGTGCTGGGCGGATTGCAGGCTGCTCACCTGTGCGCCACTTGCGAGAATTTTAAGATCCTCGAGTACGAACACGACGACGTGCCTTGGCGCAACGACATCGTGACCGATCCGATCAAAATTGAGGACGGCTGTATCGAGTTGTCGGACCGCTCGGGCTTTGGCTGCGATATTGTCGAAGAGCGCATCGCCGAGCATCCGCCCAAAACGGGGACCAGTACTCTCGCAAGGGCTATGGGACAAACCCGATAATTCTCTGAGACCGCTGCTAGAAGCTCGGGGCTGGCGCGTCTTCAGGTCGCCCGCCGGCTTGGCGAAATGCACGGTATTCTCTTTCGAGCACGGTGCGCACTCGGTACTGGGGTTGGCTGTGGATCTTGGACTGATAGGGCAGATTGCCGAGCCAGTGCTCGGCGAGCAGGCCGCGCAGGTGGTGCTCGGCTTCCCGATACTGGGGATCGCCGGCTAGATTTTTCAGCTCGTGGGGATCGGCCACCACATCGTAGAGTTCGGCCGAGCCATCGGCGTAGTGGGCGTACTTGTGCTCTTTGGTCAATACCATGATCCGCGTCTGAATTTCGCTGAAGACGGCGTCGCGGATGGAGCCGGTGGGATTGTCAAACAGCGGCGCGATGTCCTCGCCCTGTAGTGTAGGGGGCAATTCCGCATCGCAGGCGCGGTAGAACAAAGGCGCCAAGTCTAGGGTGCTGACTAGGGCTGGACTGCGTTGCCCGGTTGGCACGCCTGGACCGCGCATAATCAGCGGTACGTGGACCATGGAGTCGTAGAAAAAGCCCTTGTAGCTGAGGCCGTGATCGCCGAGGGCGTCGCCGTGATCGGAGGTGAAGACGATAAGGGTATCGTCGAGGGTGCCGGCCGCTTCCAAGGCTTTGAGCATCTTGCCTATGCCCTCGTCGATGAGGGTGATATTGGCGTAGTAGTGCGCTCGCCAGCGCCGATACTGCTCGGGGGTGGCCTGCGAGGGATCGATGCGGAACATGGAGTTGCCGAGCGAACTCTGGCTGTGACGTTGGGCGGGAGGTTTGGTCGCCAGCTCCTCTGCGGAACCGATGGGTTCGGGGATGGGAGCGTCGTAGTAGAGGTCGGCCATTTCTTCGGGCGGGTCGTACGGATCGTGCGGCCCGGCAAAACTTACCCACGCGGCGAACGGCTCGGCTCCGTGTTTCTCTATCCATTCTGCGGCTTGGTCGCCAATGAAGCCATCGACGTGGAAGCGTTTGGGCCGAGGGGTAATCGGCGCACCTAGGCTTTCGAAATACTGGGGCAGAGTCACTGGGTGCGGCCGGTCCATTCCGTGGGCTTTGAGGAAGTGGACGTGGTCATCGGGCAAGTACACGTGGCGCTTGTCTTCGGCGATAATGCGCTCGTCAAAGCCGCCCAAATCGTCCCAAGGACTGAAGTGCATCTTGCCGATGCCAGCGGTACGTCGCCCCGTCGCCCCCAGTCGCGCTGGCCACGTTGGCACGGATGGGTGGAGCCAGCCGCCGTTGTCGAGTACGCCGGTGGTCGAGGCGTACTGGCCGCTGAGAAAGGAGGCTCGGCAGGGCACGCAGACCGGAGAGGAGACGCTGCAATTTTCAAAGACCATGCCCTCTGCGGCCAAGCGGTCGAGGGCGGGCGTCTGCATGAAGTCGAGGCCATAGCACGGCAGGCTGTCCCAACGCTGTTGGTCCGTGGTGATGAATAGTAAATTTCTGGCCATAGGTAGATCCCTTTGACTGACTTGCATAGGGTGGGAAAAGTCGAAGGGATAATAGATTTGTCTAAATCGAGCGTCAAGTAAGTGACGATGCGACTAGAGTTTTGGCTAATTATCGGGTTGTTGGCAGCCTGCGATAGCGGCGAGAAACCGGCAGCGTCAGGAGATCGCGCCAGCATAAGTCGGGAGAGCGCCGAGGGGTTCCGGTTGCTGCAGCAGGGCCGACCTGGAGAAGCGCTAGCCCTTTTGCAGCGGGCTGCCGAGAAAGATTCGGCAAGCATGGAAGTCCACTACAATATGGGCGTGGCGCATACGCACTTGAAAGAGTACGCCAAGGCCATTGCGGCCTTTGAGCTCGCCGTGGAGTTAGCACCGGAAAATCCAGATGCGCATTTTGCCTTGGGGATTGCCTTGGGAGTTGAACACCGCCAGCGCGACGCAGCTACACACTTTGAGAAGGCGACGGCCTTGGCACCAGACCGGGCCGAATATCATTTCCGCCTTGGGGAAGCCCGCCAAGCCCTAGGCGAAGTCGAGGAGGCACTCGCGGCGTTTGCCGCGGCAATTCGCGTGGATTCGACGCACGTAGATGCTCATTTCTTGCGCTCTGGGCTGCTGGCCTCAAGCAACCGCCCGGAGGAAGCCGAGCAAGGCTATAGACGGGCGATTGAGTTAGACCGCCGACGCGCGGACATCCTGTGGGAACTGGGCCAAGTCTATATGCAGCAGGGCCAGTACCTGCAGGCCGCCGAAGTGCTCAGAAGCGCCCTTGAACTCGAACCGCGCAATACCCACGCGCTCTATCTGTTGAGCCAAGTGTATTTGCTCAGCGGCCAGCCGGACGAACGAGCGGAAGTCTTGCGCACCTTTCAGCGTCTGAGCGCGGCCCAGCGGCATTTCAAACAAGGCGCGTTATACGCCGAGCGCGGAGCCATAGACGAGGCGCGAAAGGCCCTGCGGGAAGCCTTGGTGCTCGATCCAGACCATACCAAGGCTCAGGAAAAATTGGAACAGTTGGATAAAGAGTGATGAAGGCGTGGATTTTGGTCTTTCTTTCGCTGGCTTGCTCGCCTTCGGAGAAGCAGCCGCTTGATTTGGAGCCTACGGCGTCTGAACAGTCCTACTTTGTCGAGGTGGGTGCGGATGTCGGCCTGACGAAAGTTCACACGGGCGGCAGTGCGGAAAAAGGCTATATCGCAGAGGCCAAAGGAGGGGGTGCGGCTTGGTTGGACTTTGACGGCGACGGCGATTTGGATCTCTACTGGGTGAACGGAGCCGCGCTGGATGATATGCAAGGCGGCGGCAATGCCCTCTATCGCAACGATGGAGGAAGCGGTTTTGTCGATGTGGCCAGCGCTTTGGGCGCAGAGGGCCGAGGCTGGGGCATGGGTGCTGTCAGTGCCGACTACGACAACGACGGGGACGCGGATCTCTACGTCACCAACTTGCGCGCGAACATACTTTACCGCAACGATGGCGATGCGGGTTTTGTCGAAGTGGGCGGCGAGGCCGGGGCGGCTGGGGCCGCTTGGAGTACAGGCGCGGCATTTGGGGACTACGACCGGGACGGGGACGTCGATCTGTACGTGGCCGGTTACGCCGAGTTTGAACTTGGGGAAATTCCGCGGCTGGGCAGCCAGTGGAAAGGGGTCGATGTGTTCGTCGGGCCGCTGGGGCTGGTGCCGGAGGCCGACTCATTCTACCGCAACGAGGCCGGCTCCTTTGTGGAGGTCACTGAGGAGACCGGTTTGGCGCATCCAGAGCCGGGGTACGGTTTCGGGGTGCTCTTCGTCGATGTAGAAGACGATGGGGACGTCGATCTGTACGTGGCCAATGACTCCACGCCCAATTTCCTGTGGCGCAACGAGGGAGATGGCACCTTCGCCGAGGTGGGGCTGCAAGCCCAAGTGGCGTATGGGGCGATGGGCCACGCACAGGCCGGCATGGGGGTAGCTTGGGGTGATTACGACGGGGACGGCCGTCCCGATATTTTCTCGACGCACTTTGAGGATGACTACAATACGCTCTACCGCAACGAGGGAGCAGGTCTGTTTGCCGATGTGTCTGTCGCGGCGGGTCTGGGCAGGATCAGCTTCCACTTGGTGGGTTTTGGCACTGGATTTTTCGACCGCGACAACGACGGCGACCTAGACCTGCTGGTGGCCAACGGCCATGTCTATCCGCAGATAGAGCGCGCGGGCAGCGGCACCTCGTACGCCCAGCCCAACCAGCTTCTCGACAATCGCGGTGGCCGCTTCGAGTTACTCTTGCCTAGCAACGGCGACAGCTTGGGTGCGGCCAAGGTGAGTCGGGGAAGTGCGATTGCCGACTACGACAACGACGGCGATCTGGACATTCTCGTCACCAATCTCGACGACCGACCGACGCTTTTGCGCAATGATGTGGGGAATAGGCAAAATTGGTTGGGGGTCGAGTTGATGGGTAGGGAGAGCAATCGGAGTGGGATTGGAGCCCGTCTGCGCTTGGCAGCCGGCGGCACAGTGCAAGTCCGCGATATTATCAGTGGCAGCAGTTTTCTCTCCAGCGAGGATCCTCGGGCTCACTTTGGTTTGGGGCGGACTGAGAGGGTGGACTCGCTACAGGTGCGCTGGCCGAGCGGGGCCGTGCAGGTATTGAAGAACTTGCGGATCAACCAGTATTTGGTCGTGGAGGAGGACGGAAGCGAAGTGGGGAGGCGCTGATAGTGGCATCAGTCTGGAACCTTATTCTTTGTACAAAATGAATTTTGCCGACTCGGCGATTGCTTCTACTGCCGTGCGCCCTAGCGGGGCCTCCCGAAACCCTCCTGTTGCCCAGATCGGCACTTGGTCGGCGTGGTGTGGGCTCTGCGGGTTTTCGCTGATGCCTGGAGCCAACAGTGCCAAGCTGCGGTCGATGTCGGCCAGATCGACGATTTGGCAGTAGGAATTGCCCTCCTGCGACCAAATCGTCTGCGCCAGTGGACACTGCAATGGCGGCGAAAGAAGATCCGCGTCTGGATTGAACGATCCAAAACGCTCGGCACCGATACCCTCGGGGGCACCCATGTACGGCATGTGGCGGATATAGGTCGCGCTTGCGGTCGCCTCCTCCGCAGCCGGCTCCTCAAGTTGCACCACCTGCCGCACCCACCCGGTCGTATCCGCTTGCGGCGCTAGGGGTTGGTCGCGGCGATAACAAGCCTTTTTGAAGGTGTTGATCAGCCACTGTCGCACGAGTGGTTCGTCGGGCAAGGTCCCCGTCTGTTGCACCTGCCGTCGGAGTTGGTTGAATAGGGCACAGACGCCGGCCCACTTCTGCGGATAGTAATTTTCCAATCCCGAACCCTGCAAAAAGTCCTCCTCCAGACAGTCGAGGATCTTGCGCGCCAGGGGAAAGGCTGGTGAATCAACCAACAGCCGCCGGTCCCAATCTTGCAAAACTGCGACCGCCTCGGCGATCTGCTCGTCGGCCTTGTCTTCATCGTCGAGGGCCAACAGGGCAAAATCCACCAAGTCGCGCACGGCTGGACAGACGCTGTCCTTGTGAATGTGCACGGCAAAGTCCGCGGGCGAGAACTTGCGTTCGGCGTCTGCGTCGAACAATTCGCGCAGCCGCCAACTGCGCGGCCCTCCTCCTATGGAACTGCCGACCCGGTAGGGGTACCACGATCCAGCGGTCAACTGATTGGCCGTGGCAATGTAGTTGCGCTCCGGGTTGAGCATACTCGGCAGTTCGTCAAAGGGCAGCAATTCCCACTCGTCCTCGCCCGTCCACCCCGTGCGCGGCTGGGTCCGGTCGCCGCGTCGCTTGGGCGTGGTAGTGCCCGCCTGATAGCCGATATTGCCCTCCACATCGGCGTAGATGAAATGGCCGGGCGGTCCCACGTAGTGGCTCAGAGCTTGGCGGAAGGTCGCCCAATTCGTCGCCCGCATTAGCTCCAGCAAGGCCCCCAACGAGCACTTGGGCACGGCCCAGAGCGCGTGCTGCAAGGCGAATACTCGGTCCTTTTGCGGTTTTGCCAAGAGTTCGTCGATGATTGGTCCGTGATGCGTCTGGCGAATTTCCATCTCGACGGTTGGGCCATCCTTGACCAAAATGGTCTCTCGACGCTGGGCAAATTCCCGCCACTGTCCCTGCCAAGCGTACTGGTCGCCGTTTTCTGGATTCAGCTTCTCGCAAAACAGATCCGCGTCGTCTCCCCCTAGGCCCGTCACTCCCCAAGCAACGCGCTCGTTCCAGCCGATGAGTAGGCCAGGAGCGCCCGGTACGCCAATGCCGCGCACATTGTAGCGACCTCCGCAAAGGTGCACCTCGTACCAGAAAGAGGGATTATCGACGCTGTACTGGGGATCGCTTTCGAGGATGGGTTTGCCCGTCGTCGAGCGCGCCCCTGCAACCGTCCAGTTGTGGCTCAACTTGGCCTCAGGCGGCGACATTGCATCGGGTCTGGCTTCTGGGGCTGTCTGTTGCCGCAGGCGCTCATAGACTTCTGGATAGGACCGATTAAAATCCTCGGCAGAGCAGATTTGCGCTTCGTCGTCGAGCAAGGGTCGCACTTCAAGAGGCCCCTCAGCCTCTCTGATCGCCGGCACTTCGTTCTCCCAGCCAAAGCTGAAGCGCTGGCCGAGGTGATCCCAAATGGCGATACAGTCGGCTGCACTCCAAGGCTCGGGTGTTCCGCCATAGCGAGTAAAAAGAGGGGCCAATTCGCCTTTGCGGTCGTGTAGAAAGGCGTTGACGCCTGAGGTGAACGCCTCTAGGTAGCGCCGCGTTTCACTTGGTAGCTTGGCGACTGTCTCGCGGGCGCGGCGATGCAAGGCAAAAATCCGGCTTTTGCGATCCTGCTGCACAAAGCGGTCCCCCGGTCCTGAGCCTAAAATCTCGGCTATACGCCCTTGCACCACCCGGCGTCTGAGTACCATCTGGAAGATCCGGTCCTCGGCCATGGCATAGCCGCACCCGTAGAAGGCTGCTTCTTCCGAATCGCCGTACACATGGGCGATACCCCATCGATCTCGCAAGATTTCTACCTGTTCCGCCATGACTCGTTTCCGTCCCAGCGTTTGCGACGACTATGGTGCTAAGGCCCAGTGGACCGCTTCGGTCGCCAGCCCCACAGCGCGGTCGATATCTTCCGCCGCTATGTCCGGATGTGTCACCCAGCGGCAGAATCGCTCCGGCTCGAATCTGCCGGTTAATACGCCGTGCCGGGCCATAAAGTCTGACCAGGCTGCTAGATCTAGGCGATCCTCCGTCACTTGCATGTAGAGAATATTCGTCACTACTCGACTGAGATCGACGGCTAACCCTTCGACGGCGTCGAGTCCTCTGGCCAACCGCGAGGCATTCTCGTGATCTTGCACCAGGCGCTCGCTCATGGTGTCCAGAGCTGCCAGACAAGCCGCGGCCACTACTCCGCCCTGCTTCCAGTTGCCCCCAAGCATCCAGCGATTGTGCCGCGCCTGTTCAATAATCTCGCCCGAACCTACCAACAGGGATCCACATGGTGCCGCTAGAGCCTTCGATAGCCCTAGGGATACTGAATCAGCACAGGAAGCCAATTCTTGGGGCTCAACGCCCAATCCGATACAGGCGTTGAAAAACCGTGCCCCATCGAGGTGCACTGGCATCCCGCGTTCCGCGGCCCACCCTGCCAACTCGTTCATATGATCCATTTCAATCAAGGTGCCGCCGGGGGTATTGACCGAATTTTCCAGACAAAACAGGTCTGGTTCCGGCCCTTTGATTTCCAATTCCTCGACAAGCAGCCGAGTGCTTCCCTCACACGTCTGGTCTGCCACTAGTGCAAATTCGACGCCAGCGACCCTCTGCATTGCTGCGGCCTCGTAGTCGAATATGTGAAAGCGCTCGCCCACGAGGATTGTTGCACCGGCTGCGACGTGAGACATCACGGCAGTTAGATTGGCCATGGTGCCGCTGTGTACGAAGAGCGCAGCTTCTTTGCCCAGCAAATGCGCTCCTCTTTCCTCCAACTGATTTATGGTAGGATCGTCGCGAAAATCGTCGTTGCCCACTTGGGCCTCAGCCATAGCTCGGCGCATGGCTGGCGTCGGCTGGCTTGAGGCATCACTGCGAAAATCGAGAATCTTGTTCAAGTATGATTTCCTCCCCACACAATCGGGACCGCCCCGTTTGCGGTGTTCCTCAGATCGCAACTCCTTCGAGCCACGGCAAATCTACTTCAATGCCAAAGCCGGGCGCGTCGCTGGGCACGAGGTAGCCGTCTTGGATGGCTGGCGTGCCGGGCAAGAGGACCATTTCGTGGAGCGGCACCCCAGGTGGGGACACGCTTTCCGAGCGCTCGCCCCAGACGATGGCGGGCATGGCAAAAGAAAGGTGCTGGCCGTAGGGGTAGTTCATGCCGCCGTGAGTAATGACCGAGACGCCCGCGGCCTCGGCGAGGTGGCAGATTTTGACTCCGGCCGTTATGCCCCCGACCCACAGTACGTCTGGTTGCAGGATATCGACGAAGCGGCCGTCGAGTGCTTGGGCAAAAGAGCGCGGCAAGTACCAGTGCTCGCCCGAGGCGAGAGTTTGCCAAGGAAGCCGCTGGCGCACTTGGGCGTAGCCGATCCAATCGTCGGCGGGCAGGTAGTCTTCAATCCACTTTAGGCGATAGGGACGGAGCATTTCGGCGAGGCGGACGAGGTGCTCCACGTCCTGCGACAGCCAGCAGTCGAGGCACAGTTCGATGTCGTCGCCGATGAGCTGGCGCGTGGTGGCTACGAGTTCCTCGATTTTTTTGAGGCCGTCGAGACCATCGGCCGCGCCCCACGGGGTGAAGAGCTTGGTCGCCTTAAAGCCTAGCTCCATGTACCACTCCTGTTCAAACCCAGAAGCATAGCAGAAAATTTTGTCCTTTTGCGGGCCGCCGAGCAGCTCGTACACGGGTTTTTGCAGCAGTTTGCCCTTGAGATCCCACAGCGCGGTATCCACGGCGCTGATGGCGTAGCTGGCCAGCCCTTGGCCACCAAAGGGCGCGGTGGAGCGCACCATGACGTCCCACAGCTTTTCCGTGGCCATGCAGTTTTCGCCGGTGAGCAGGGAGGCGAAGTGATCGTTGATGATGGGCAGTACGGGCGGCGAGTGAACGGTTAGCCCGAGGCCCCAAGTGCCGTCCTCGGCCGTGACCACGCAGGCGATGCGGTGCCACGGTGGGGTGCCGGTGCGGTCGGCGCGGAAGCGGTCGTAGCGGTCGAGCGGTCGGTGTAGGGAGTGGTTGGGCCGCTGGGCGGGGCGTGGGGTTGTCTGCTGGGGAGGCTTTAGCGCGATTTGCGCGGCGCGGATTTCCTTGATTTTCACGGGAGCCTGCTCAGGTGAGTTGGGAAAAGCGGTTGGGCGTGAAGAGGGTTTGTAGAGTTTGGGCGATTTCAGCGCGGGTTACTTGTCGGCCGGCGTCGTGCAGGTCTTGGTATTTTTCGGTTAAGACTTTGGCGAGGATGTCGCGGAAGCGCTGCCATTTGGGGATGAGGTTTTCCAGCACGCGGGCGTCCGAGTTAAAGGGGATGAAGCGGTCGCCGGTCATTTCCAAACGCATCCGCAAGTCCTGTTCGACCAGACCCGGATGGTAGTTAAACCACCAGTGGCCAATGACCATGATGTTGTCGTTGTGGCAGGAGAGGACGCTGGCGTCGTACTGGTTGGCGTTGTGGAGCGGCGTGATGAAGAAGGCGTTGTCGGGATGGCGGCGTACTAGCTGCTGGTAGGGATACATGTCGGCTAGGCCCACGCCGTCGCCCGCGTCGCGCCACTCGGGTTTGAGTTGGCGGATGGGGCCAGGCATCATGAAGAAGGGCAAGTTGAGTTCGCGCAGGGCTGGCAGCACCGCGTTGTGGAGGACGGCGCCTTCTAGGCTGCTGAGATCGTGGACTTGGCAGTGGGGCGGGAACGAGCACGCGCCGTACGCGACGCCGTGCAGCTTGTCGTACCAGTCGGCGAGGAAGCGGCGGATTGCATGGGCTGTGGCTGGCTGGCTGGGGTCGTTGCCTACCTCGTAGCCCCAGGCGTTGAGCTTTACCGCGGCGCGTGGGTAGTGCAAGACGAGTTCGTCGAGTCGGTAGCCGGACAAGTAGCACTCGTCCCACTCGCCGCTTTCGTAATAGGCGCGCTCTTGGTCGTTGAACACGTCCTGGGTGCCGACGATGCGGCGCACGCCGGCCAACTCCATGCAGCGGCGTTGGATTTCTTTCGGGGCAGTGTCTGCGTAGAACTGGCGCGCTTCGTCGAGGGTATCGGCGTTGGGGTCGAGACCGAGGGCTTCCAGCGCCACGACCACGCCGCGACAGCCTTCGTCGAATGGATCGGAAGCCGCGTCGGCAAACAGCTTCTGCCAAGTAAAGTTGCCTTGTTGTTCTAGGCTCCAGGAGTAGAAAGTGGCCGGGTCGATGTGGCCAGCGGCGAAGAGCTTGCGGCGCACGTAGTGATAGGCGAGTTGCTGGTCGATGCCGTACAGGCAGAGTTGAGGGCCGGCTTGGGGGCCGAGGAGATGAGTGTGCCAGTCGTCGACGATTAGTCGTTGGGCCGAGGTTTCTTCGGCGACGACGGTGGGGATTTGGTCGCGGAATAGGGGTAAGGTAGAAGTGCTCATGGCGTAGGCTCCTGTCGAGTTAAAGAGCATAACAGTAGGCCAAGAGCGATGGGGCGTCAAAGTTGCTCTTGTATGCCGACGGACCAAGAGCTTTCGCCGTTGCTTCGTCGCTTGTTATTTTAACAAGAATCATTTATTTTCTTATTGAAAAAAATAAAAAATAACAACGAGGTTTTATCATGGCTACAACAGTTACTTTAGAGTCGGAAATTGTCCAAGCTGTCCAGCAGGCGACAAAGCAAAAAAGCAAAGCCTCCGCAGTGCGCATGGCATTAAATGAGTACCTGCGCCTGCAAAAGCTCCGCCAACTAGCTAACCTAGCCGGTACTGTTGAACTCCGCTATTCTAATGACGAGTTGGAGGCGATGGAGGAGTGCTGATTCTCGCAGACACGTCTTGCTGGATTGAGTTCTTCCGCCCGTATGGGGACGAAGCAGTCCGGGCGCAATTGATGCGCTGGCTTGCCGATGGTCTGGCGATTTGCGGCCCTGTGCGGGCTGAGGTTTTGCGCGGGGCGCGCAAGGCAGAGGCACCGAAAATTGTGAGTGCCTTCGCGGCCTTGCCCCATCTATCATCTGTCGATGGCGATTGGCTGACGGCTGAACAGAAAGTCCGATCTCTCGCGGATAAGGGCTATAACGTGCCGCTGCTGGATGTGTTCATCGCGGCTATAGCGCTCCGACACGGTGCCGTGCTCGCCCACAAGGACGCTCATTTCCAGACCATCGCGCAGGTGATGCCGCTCCGCACCCATAACTTCCTAGCGTGAAACGGGTGCCCGCTGTAAATCAGGTTCGGCGTGGTCGCTCGGCAAGTCGAGAAACTCCAGCAAATAGGTGTCTTTGAGCACTGCGTAGCTTCCGGCTGCATCTGTCTCACCAGTGGTGCGACTTTTTCATTGTCCCGATAGGTCGCGTAAAATTGCCGCGGCAATCATCTGAGCGACTTCATCGAAATCGCGGTTGGGGATCACCTCGTTATCCATTTGCGGCCAACGCCTCGATGCGCACTGGACAGACCTTGAGTTCGGCAGTATGGGTGACGGGGTCGTAGCCGGAGCCGGTGAGGATGTTGATCGGCACGTCGTTGAAGCTGAAGCTGGCAAAGACCGTGCCACGCGGCGAGCGGGTGGTGCCCTTGACGCGGATTTCAATGGCACCGCGCGCGCTGGACAGGCGGCACAAGTCCCCGTCTTCGAGGTCCCAGTCGACGAGGTCTTCGGGGTGGACTTCGAGGCGCTCTTCGGCGAGCAGGTAGTCGATCCCCTGAGAGCGGCCGGTCTGGGTGCGGGTGTGGTAGGCTTGGAGCCGGCGGCCGGTCGTCAGCCAGACCGGGAACTCGGCCGAAATGGTCTCGGCTGGGTCGCGGTAGCGGATGATCTTGAAAAGGCCGCGGCCGTTTCTGAAGGCTTCCTCGTGCAAAATCGGCGTTCCTGGGTGCCCCTTTTCGGGCACAGGCCAGTGGTACTCGCCCTTGTCGATCCGGTCCCAATCGAGGCCGGCGTAGATGGGCGAGAGGCCGCACAGTTCGTTGAACACATCCTCGGCCGAGGTGTAGTCGAAGCCGCTAAAGCCCAGCCGCTGGGCGAGTTGGCTTATAATCCACCAGTCGGGTTTGGCCTCGCCGGGCGGGGGCACGGCTTGGCGCAGGCGCTGGACCCGGCGCTCGGTGTTGGCGCAGCTCCCGTCGGTCTCGGCAAAGGCGCTGGCGGGGAAGACCACGTCGGCTAGCGCGGCGGTCTCGGTGAGGAAGATGTCGATGACCACGAGGTGATCTAAGCTCTTGAGGGCGTGCTCGCAGTGATGGCGGTCCGGGTCGGAGACGAGGGTGTTTTCGCCGTCGATAATCATGGCAAAAATCTCAGTGCCACAGCGGTTGAGCGCTTGGACCTTGGTTATGCCTTTGTCGAGGTCCATCTCTCGCCCGTAGAGCGCGGCGAATTTTTCCCTGTTTTCCGTCAGGTCAGTAGGTTGGAAGCCGGGGTAATTGGATGGAACGGCCCCGGCGTCGCCAGCACCTTGGATGTTGTTCTGTCCGCGCATGGGATTGATGCCAGTGCCCTCGCGGCCAATGTTGCCGGTCAGCAGGGCGAGATTGCACAGGCTCTGGACGTTGTCAACACCGCAGATGTGCTCGGTGATGCCGAGAGTGTAGTAGATGCCGGATTTATCGGCGGCACCGTACCAACGGGCGGCCTGTTCAATGTCTGCGGCGGGCACCTCGGTGATGGTCGAAGCCCACTCGGGCGTGAACTCGACGACGTGCTCTAGGAATTGCTCAAAATCGGCGGTGCGCGCTTCCATAAAGTCGCGATCTACTAAGTCATCGCGGACAATTACGTGCGCCATGGCCAACAAGAGCGCCACGTCCGAGCCGACGCGGATGGGCAAGTACAGATCGGCCATATCCGCGAGGTCGGTCTTGCGCGGATCGGCGACGATCATCCTGGCTCCTCGCTTGAGGGCCCTCTTGATGCGCGTCGCCGCGACCGGGTGGCACTCGGTCATGTTGGTGCCGATGCAGAAGATCAGGTCCGGTTTGTCCATGTCGGCCAAGGGGTTCGACATGGCACCGCGTCCGATAGTGGCTGCCAGACCGGCAACCGTGGGGGCGTGTCAGGCACGGCTACAGTTGTCTATGTAGTGCGTACCGTAGCCTCTGCGGATGAATTTTTGTAGGCAGTAGTTGGCCTCCGAAGGCGTGCGGCCGGAGGCGACGCCGTAGATGGCGTGGCGGCCGTGCTCGGCGAGCACCTTGGCAAAGCCCTCTGCGGCGCGGTCGAGGGCAGTGTCCCAGTCGGTGGGGTGGAGTTGGCCGTCCTCGCCGCGAACTAAGGGCTGTGTGAGTCGGTCGCTATGCTGGACGAAGTCAAAGGCAAACTGGCCCTTGATGCACAGCGCGCCCTCGTTGGCTGGGCCGTCCATGGCCGGTTGGATGCCGACGAGTTTATCCTCTTTGGACAGGAGATCCACTGAGCAGCCAACGCCGCAGTACGGGCAGACCGAGCGGGTCTTTTCGATCTCGCCGGGCAGGTCGGCGGCGCGCAGGGCCTTTTTATCGGCGAGGGCACCGGTGGGGCAGGTCTGGACGCATTGGCCGCAGAAGGTGCAGGACGAATCTTTGAGCAGGCCGTTGAACTCGGTGGTGATCTGCTTGTGGAAGCCGCGTCCCATCGCGGCAATGGCGTGGTCGCCTTCCTGCTCGGCGCAGACGCGGACGCAGCGGTTGCACGAGATGCACAAGTCGTAGTCGCGCAAGATGAAGGGGTTGTCGTCGGTGGGATGCGCCTGGCCCGATTGCGCGCCTTGGAAGCGGCCGGAGCGGGCTTGGTAGCGATCGGCGAGGTCGGATAGCTCTTGCGAAGCGTACCCGCGCAGGGGATCCACCTCGACTTCGCGGTTTTCCGAGACGACCATTTCCAGCAGCGTCTTGCGGTGCTTTTCGATGGCCGCGGTCGCCGTTTTGACGACCATGCCGGGCGCAGCTTGCGACGTGCAGGAGGCGACCGGATTGCGCGCTCCTTCGACTTCGACCACGCAGAGCCGACAGGCCCCAAAAGGTTCTAGGCGCGGATCGTAGCAGAGGGTGGGAACGTCGCGGCGATGGCGTTGGGCGACCTCGTAGAGGGTCTCGTTAGGCGCAAAGGCAACTTCTTCGCCGTCTAAGGTCAGGGTGTGTTGTTTACCATTGGTATTCATGGCAAAGGCTCTCGTTCAAGCGCAGACGCGCTGGGCTACTTGGTCTGGAAAGTACTTGAGGAGGCTATCGGTGATAAAGGGAGCGGCCATGCCGAGGCCACAGGCGCTAGTGGACTTCATTACGTCGCCGATGTCTTCTACTTCGGAGCGCCAAACCGCTAGGTCCGCTGGCCCTTCGCCATCAAGCCGCTCGGTCAGCCGCTGGGTGCCGATGCGGCAGGGGAAGCACTTGCCGCAGGACTCCTCGGCAAAAAAGGCCATGGCTTGGCGGGCAATATCCACTATGTCGCGGCGGTCGTCAAAGGCCATGATGCCACCCGCGCCGAGCATAGAGCCGCGAGCGCGGACCGCCGGCTCGTCGAGGGTGACGTCGAGGTCGTCGCCGGCGAGAAAGCCGCCCGAGATGCCAGCCATAGTAACTGCTTGGATCTGACGGCCCGGTCCCGGCCCGCCGGCCCACTCGTGGAGCAAGGTGTTGAGCGGCAGGCCAAAGGGAACTTCGTAATTGCCCGGCCGCTGCACGTCGCCCGAGAGGCTGATGACTTTGGTGCCCGGATGGCCGTCGAGGCCCAGCGAGCGATACCACGCCGCACCGCGCCGCACGATCTGGGGCACTGAAGCCAAGGTTTCGACGTTGTTGACGGCCGTGGGCAAGTCTTCAAAACCGTGCGTCACCGGGAAGGGCGGGCGATTGCGCGGATAGGGGTGTTTGCCTTCGAGGCTGTTGAGCAACGAGCCTTCTTCACCGCAGATGTACGCGCCAGCGCCGCGGCGGATGTGGAGTTCACAAGAGAAGTCGCTGCCGAGAATGTGCGGGCCGATCAGGTTGGCGGCGCGGGCCTCGGCTATCGCATTGGCGAGGATGGCGTTGATTTCCGGGTATTCGTAGCGCAGATAGATAAAGGCGCGGGTAGCGCCGGTGGCGTACGCGGCGAGGAGCATGCCTTCGATAACGGCGTGTGGGTCCCATTCGAGGAGGGCGCGGTCCTTAAAGCAGCCCGGCTCTCCTTCGTCGGCATTACAGACGACGGTTTTAGGCTCGCCTGGGGCCTCGGCGACGGCCTGCCACTTCTGGCCGGTGGGAAAGCCCGCGCCGCCCCGACCGGCGAGTTGGCTGTCGGCAATGAGGGCCACCAATTCGGCTGGTGCCCCGGCGAGGGCTTGTTGCAGTGCTTGGTACCCGCCGGTTTGGCGATAGCCGGACAGGGTGGCTCGGCACGGAGTGCGGATGTCGGCAAAGACGCATTCCTCGTACCCGCCGGGATTGGGCGCGGGCAGAGGCGAGGGACTGGGTGCAAGGGTTTCCGCGTCGGTTCCGACCAGCACTTGCTGGCCCTTGATGACCGGAATGGGATCGTCGCAGCGGCCGGCGCACGGCATGGGCGTGGCGTCGGCGAGGCTGGCGCAGAGCGCGTCAGCTCCGCGCAGCGCGCATATTGGGCCGGTGCAAACGCGCGGGGCACTTTGGCCGGGCGCTTGGCGGGCGAAGTGGTGGTAAAAGGTAACGGTGGCGAAAAGCTCGGCGAGGGGGATTTTCAGGCCCGTTGACACGGCCTTGAGCGCTTCTTCCGACAAATAGCCATCGCGGTCGTGAAAGGCGTGCAAAAGCGGCAATAGGGGAGCGGTTTCGCGCTGCCAGCGTGCGACGAGCGCGTCGTCTGTAGGGGAGATCAAGCTAGGTACCTTGCGGAAACTGCCGCTGACATAATGAGGTGGCTGAGTTGAAGTCTATTGCTTCCGAATAACTATAGGCGTTGCGCGAACTGAGAGCAATACGTGGGAACCTGTATACGGCCATGTTGAATTTCGATTAGCATTCGAATATCCCAAGCATCTTTACACGCTGCAATCGCTTGGATATAAGGCAAGTGGTGTCCGCGATTGGGAGCGTTTTGATAGATTGCCAAATCCTCCAGATATTCCGCAGCATAATCCTGCATGGCTTCCAGCATATCTTCGAGTGCTTCATTAGGCGTTGCCATTTCAGTCACCAGATCCAACTCAGGACAGAAAGCGCATACCAACGCCTCATCTCGTGCAAGAATCACGGTCAATCGTTTTTCAGACAATGAAATTTTCGGTGGTAAGTTATAGGTATCCAACGTCATTTCAGGTCTCCAATTGATGAGATACTGCCTCAAAACGCCTAGCGGCTGGCACCTGAATGCTTGGCATTCGGCGTCCCTGCGGTGGATAAGAAACATAAAGGAGCGTAATTCGCGGTCAACCTCCATCCCGAATGCCTTGAAAGGTTGACGCGGTTTTGTGGAACACGCACATTTCAACCCTATAAAAATATGCATATAAGAGTTTTATTACGGTTATATTATATGCGTAAGAGGAATGAAATGTTTCGAGCCGCAATTTGCGATCTGAAGAATTGGCAGACCAAGCCAAAGCGCAAGCCGCTGGTGGTTCGGGGAGCCCGGCAGGTGGGGAAGACCTATCTGATCCGGCAATTCGGCCACGAGTGCTTCCACAATACGGTGGAGCTGAACTTCGAGCGGCAACCAGAACTGGCACAGCTATTTGCGTCTAAAGATCCCAACCAGATTCTCCCGTTGATCGAGTTGCAGTACAACACAGCGATCAACCCTGGAGAAACACTCCTGTTTCTCGACGAGATCCAAGCGGCTCCACAGGTCTTTGAGGCGTTGCGCTACTTTTTTGAGGAGCGCCCCGATATCCACGTCATCGCCGCAGGTTCACTGCTCGAATTTGCGTTGGCAGAGCCATCCTTTGCCGTGCCTGTCGGCCGCATTGAATACCTGTATCTCGGTCCTATGACCTTTGAGGAATTTTTGCTGGCCCAAGGCAAAGAGCGCCTCGTTTCCTTTATCCATTCCTTTGAATTCCCCGCCACCATACCCAACTCGTTGCACCGTCAGCTACTGGACGCGGTGAGGCAGTATTTGGTGGTAGGGGGGATGCCGGCCAGTGTGTTTGCCTACACCCGATCCGAGTCGCTTGCCGATACCGAGTCTGAGAAACAATCGATCCTCGAGACCTTTGCCGAGGATTTTGGCAAATACGCGCGCAGAGCCGATCCCGACCGGCTGCGCAAGGTGTTCACTCGCCTCCCCCTGCTGAGCGGTCAGCGGCTGAAATACGCCCATATTGACCGGAACGATCAGGCGCGCAATCTGGCCCATGCCTTGTCGTTGTTGTGTAAGGCCCTGGTCGCTTGGCGCGTCCACCACAGTGCCTGCAACGGCGTTCCGCTGCGGGCGGAAATCAAAGAGACTGTGTTTAAGCCGTTATTCCTCGACGTTGGCTTGATGTCCAGTGCTTGTGGTCTCAACCTGCTGGACTTTGCCAGCGCAACGGACGTGCTGCAAGTGAACCAAGGGAGCGTCTGCGAACAGTTTGTTGGACAGCATCTGCTCTATGGGCAGCCGTCCTTTGTCCGGCCGGAACTGTTCTTCTGGATGAGGGAGAAGCCTTCTTCCAATGCCGAGGTCGATTACGCGATTAGCGTGGGAACTAAAATTATCCCCGTCGAAGTCAAGGCGGGCAAGACTGGCACGCTCAAGTCGTTGCAGGTCTTGCTCAAGACCAAGGCACAGAAAATAGGGGTGCGTGTGAACAGCGCTGCTCCCACTTGGCATACGGCTAGCTACGCCTTGCCCGGGATGGCGGACCAGTCCTTTGAATTGGTCTCGATCCCGTTCTATCTAGTGGGGCAATTGCGTAGGTTGCTCGGAGAAAAATAGAGCACTGAATCTTGGGAATTATTGGACCGGTCGGGGATGGGAGTCGGGCGTCTTGCCCAAGCGTTTGCACCCCCACCGGGAACGCGGTGCAGGTCCGCCACGGTCTTCGCCGTCGTGGCTTGGAGCCGCGAAGCGTCGGAGCCTCAGTACCGCGACAGCATGAAATGCGATGCTTGGGAGGTTGTGGTACCGGAGCTAGTGTTTGAGCTGGAGGGCGAGTAATTTAAGAGGCGGTCGGCAGGTTAGCCGTTGGTTAGTTTGGTCCACAATTGTAGCAAAATCACCACAACGCCCAACACAGCGATTCCACCCTGTAATTGGTTCAAGCCCTTTCTAACTTCCTTTATTTGGCTAGTGAATTCCTTGTTTAACTCGGCTTTGAGTTCGGCCATATCGGTCTTGAGCTCGGCTATATCGGCTTTGGTAGAGAGGTGATTGTACACGCCTTCGAGCTTGGCTAGACGCTCTTCGGGGGTTAAAGGGGAATTGGTCATAGCAGGCGGTCTCCTTGGGTTGGAAGGTACAGGATGGCGTGGAGCGGTGTCAATGCGCCTGAGATTAGAAGAGCAATATCCGTGCCCGTTCAAGGCATAGTACTCGCGTGGTAAGGTTGACATCGCGTAGGCTAGCGGCCTTATTTGCGCCCTCTAACCAACAGCCAAAGGAGCCTGAGCAATGCCGGATGTTATCGTCGTCGGAGATGGACCGGGCGGATTGAGCGCCGCGCTCTTTCTCGCCAAAAACGACATGAGCGTCACCGTCTTCGGCCAAGACAAGACCCTCATGCACAAAGCCATGCTGTACAATTATTTGGGCATCCCCAAGATCGCCGGACCCGAATTCCAGCAGATCGGCCGCGAGCAGGTGCGCGGCTTTGGCGGGGAGATTCAGGACGTCGAAGTCAGCAGCGTTGAAAAGGGCGAGAGGGGCTTTGTCGTCGAAACCGCTGATGGCCAAAGCCACCAGTCTCAATATCTGATCTTGGTTACCGGGCCGAGCAACCCGCTGGCCGAGAGCTTGGGCGTGGCCAAAGAAGCCGATGGGTTGGCGGCCGATCGCAATGGCCGCACCTCGGTCGAAGGACTATACGTCATTGGCTGGAGCACTCGCCTGAAGAAAATCCAGGCCATTATCTCTGCTGGCGATGGGGCCTGCGCCGCGCTGGACATCCTTTCGGCCAAAGCCGGCGAGGACATCCACGACTTCGATTTGATCGAAGACGAGTAGGCTAAAGCGAGAGGACGCGCCCTTCCACGGCGGATTGGGTGGCTGCGAGGGTTACGGCTAAGGTCTTGACCGCCTCGGCGTAGTCACAGCGGACGCCCGTGGGATCGCCGGTTTGCACGGCTTGGAGAAAGGCGCGATCCTCGGCTTGGGTTGGATTGTTGCCCTGTTCGACGACTTCCCGGCCACTGGGGCGGTCGATGGTGAGCGCGCCGGATGCGATGCGCAGGACTTGGTCTTTCTGGTAGAGATCCAAGCCCACGTGCCCACCTGCGGATAGCATACAGGCTGAGGTAATGCTGGCCACCGCGCCGCTGTGGAAGCGGAGATTGGTGACAGAGGCGTCGTGGACATCGTAGTTGGGGACATCTTCCATCAGGCCGGTGCGTGCCATGGCGTGAACGCTTTCCACCTCTCCGAGCAGGTAGCGGGCCAAGTCGAAAATGTGCGTGGTTTGCTCGACGATCTGGCCGCCGCTCTCGGCCAGTACCCGCCACCAAGACACCCCGGGCAGGCCGCCAGTCCAAGCGCCGAGGGCAAATCCCACCGGCTCGTCGCCGAGGAGTTCGACTGCTTTGGCGGTCGTATCCATGTAGCGCCAGTGATAGCCCACGGCGCTGATTAGGTTTTGGGCGCGGAGGGCCGCTTCAACGGCGCGGGCTTGTTCTAGGGAAGTCGCCACGGGTTTTTCGACGAAAATGGGCAAGCCGCGCTCAATGGCCGCCAACTCGGGCTGGGCGTGGGCAAAAGGCGGCAGGCAGATATAGACTGCGTCGAGTGCTTCGCTGTCGTACAGGGTCTCGTAGTGACTATAGGCCCTGCCACCGTACTCGCTGGCCGCGGCGAGCGCCTTTTCTTCGACTACGTCGCAAAAGGCAACCAGCTCGGCCTCGTCGAGTTGGGCGAGGGTGCGCAGATGGTGGTTGGCGATGCCGCCCGTGCCGACAAAGCCGATTTTAATCGTCATGGAAAGTTTGTTCTATCCTGTCTTAGAGGATGCAAGGACTGAGAACTAGGCCATTTTAAGATCAATGAGTGGCATAGTATGGAGGCTGTGCCGCTGTTGTCAAGAGACTGTCAATAATGAATACAACTCCAAAGGGCCAGCTTAGCGACTACAAGGTCCACTACAAGGCCGATGCTGAGGCGATTGTCGATCCTCAAGCATTGGACCCGAGGCGTCGAGCCTCGGAAGAACGACGGCTGGAGACACTCGTGCGCCTACTCGACTTGCACAGTGGCGAACGCGTCCTCGACGTTGGGTGTGGGTCGGGCTGGTTGGGGGCGTATTGCCATCGCCGAGGTGCCCTAGTCTGTGCCATGGACATCGGCTGGGTAGGAGTAGCCGGTGCCAAGGCCCGCTTTGCGGAAGCAGCCTATCAGGTCGGCGATTTGTACTATCTCCCCTTTGCGGCCGAGTGTTTCGACGCGGTAGTGCTTTCCGAAGTGGTCGAACATCTCGAAGACATTGACACGGCCCTAGCTGAGGCGCGGCGGGTGTTGCGTCCGGGGGGGCGGCTGGTGGTGAGTGTGCCGTACCGCGAGACCATTGTCGAGCACCTGTGTATCCACTGCAATAGACTAACGCCAGCCAACGCGCATCTCCACTGCTTTGACGAGGAGACGCTCGCCGCCTATCTCCAAGGCCAAGGCTTCGAAATACGCGCGGTGCGGTTGACGACCAACAAACTGCTGGAGTTGGCGGGATTTCCCCGCTTGAGTGCTGGCTGGCCCTATGCAGCTTGGCGCTTGGCCGACGCGCTCTTGAACAAGATCGTGCCTAAACCGGCCTTCCTTTGCATGTTGGGCGTTCGTGCATGACCGCGAGGGGGCGGCTGACGCGCAAGATCGGCGTTGTGGCCGCAGGGCGCGCGGCCAATACCGCCAGTATCCTAGCCGTTTATGCGCTGGTCGCCCGCGCTTGGACGCCGGAAGAATGCGGGCTTTTTGGCGCGGTCTGGCTTGTAGGCAATGCGCTAATCCCAGTGTTTTTGTTCGGGCTGCCTACGAGTTTACTCTACTTCTTTCCCCGGCGGGGCGAGCCGCGCTTGCTCGTCGGCCAAGTGATGCTGTGCTTGGCCGCGTCAGGTTTGGCATTGGCCGGGAGCCTGTGGTTGTGGGGAGAGGAGTTGGCCGATGTACTGGTGCAAGCGGCCAGCGATGGCGAGCAGGTTGCCGCGTACCTGCTGTTGTTCCTGCCCTATCTCTTTGCGGCGGTCGCCGCCGGTGGGGCCGAAGCGGCCTTGGTAGCCGCCGACCGCGAGCACTATTTGGCTTGGCTGCAACTGGCTATGAGTGGCGCATTAGTTGGGGGTGCAGGGGGTGCTCTGGGGCTAGATTGGACGCCCGCGCAGGTGCTTGTGCTGTTTTCTGGATTGGGCGTGTTGCGCTTGCTCGCCATCTGCTGGCTAGTGCGCTTGGCATTGGCGGGTGGACGATGGTGGGGGTGGGAAGGGCTAGGTGAGCTGATGCGCTATGCGCGTCCGGTTGGGTTCAATGACGCGGTAAACAGCCTCTCGCGCTACGTCGATCGCTTTGTGATCCTGCACTTTTTCGCGGCCGGCACTTTTGCCGAATACCATTTCGGGGCCATTGAGGTGCCGATTAGTCTGTTGCTGTCGGCGGTGACAGCCGTGTTGATCCCGGAGATCAGTCGGCTCTTTCAGGCGGACCGGCGCGACGAGATACTGGCGCTGTGGCAGCGCGCGGTTTCGCGCTTGGCCCTGTTGGTGTTGCCGCTGGCGGCCTTTCTGCTCGCTTTCGCCGGACCGCTGATTGGCTGGCTCTTTCCAGAATACGACCGCTCGGCTTGGGTCTTCCGCATCTATCTATTGGTGCTGCCATTGCGCTGTGCCGCGTACAATCCGCTGTTGGTAGGCATGGGTAAGGCCCGCTGGGCGCTGTGGAGTAGCGTGGGGGACTTGTGCTGTAATATCGGCTTGAGCTTGGCGCTTATTGGCTACTTGCAGGTAGCGCACCCTGAGTGGGCCTTCCTCGGCCCGGCAGTGGCCACCACAGTGGTGACGTACTTGCAGGTGGCCTTCTTGTTGGCGGCTATTGGCTGGCACTTGCGCTGTGGCTTGCACCGGCTCCTGCCGTGGGGTCGCCTATTGAGGGTCAGCGCAAGTGTTGGAGCAGCCGCAGTGGTCAGCCGCTGGGTCAGCGCAGATGTGGGTGGCGACTTTTTGCAGGTGATTGTAGGGGGGATGTGCTTTGTGGTGCTGGTGGCTGTCGTAACTTGGGCCAATCCGCAAGACCGCGCGGAACTGACCCATACTTGGCGGGCGTTGACGCGGATGTCTTAGCCGCTGAGCAAGGCGCTGGCGATTTCCTCCCACTCTTCGGGTAGCGACGCCTCGCTGTGGGGCTTTTGCGCCCGCCGGTACCAATAGCCGGCATTGCTTTCGTCGCCCTCGACCCGGTGTAAATAAGCGTGGACCCAAGCCCCGATGGGGTCGGGCGTTTGCTGGGCTAGTTCGTGGGCTTTGTCCCATTGGCCCTTGGCTTCGTACCAGAGTGCTTGCAGGGCTTGAGAGGTTTCCGGTGGGGTTTGTTCTTGTAGGCTCAGTTTGAAGGCTTTGAGGTCCATAATGGTCGGCTCCAATCGTCGTGTGTGCCCTTAATATAGGCTATCTCAGTGCGGCTATCCACTAGGGTGCCCGCCTTGCCAAAAAAGCGCGTCGCTCTCTATATTTAAAGGCTTTAACTTGATACGAAACAAGGAATTGGGCAAAGACATGCCAGTAGGAGTGGGATTGATTGGTTTGGGCACGGTCGGCAGCGGCGTGGTTGAGCTGTTGCAGGATGCGCCCGCGTCGCTGCGGCGGCGCAAGCACGTGGATTTTACATTGCAGCGCGTGGCTGTGCGCGACTTGGACAAGCCACGCAGCCCCGCCATAGCACCGGAGCTGTTGACCGCGGACGCCAGCGCGGTCGTCGCCGATCCAGAGGTGCAAATGGTGGTAGAATTGACCGGTGCGTCCCCGGCCTTTGAGTGGGTGAGCGAGGCCCTGCGGCAGGGCAAGGATGTGGTGACGGCCAACAAGGCCCTGCTCGCCGAACGGGGAGAGGAGCTTTATGAACTGGCGCTGGCCAATGGAGCGGATTTGATGTTTGAAGCGAGCGTCGCAGCCGGTATCCCCATCATCCGCTCGTTGCGCAACGGCCTGGTGGCCAATCGGGTCGAGTCTCTGTACGGCATTCTCAACGGCACTACCAACTACATGCTCACGCGCATGAGTCGCGGCGCAGGCGACTACACTGCCGTCCTCAAAGAAGCCCAAGCCCAAGGCTACGCCGAGCCAGACCCGACTATGGACGTGAGCGGCATGGACGCTGCGCAGAAGTTGGCCATTCTCTGCCGCATTGCCTTTCACTGCACGGGTACGGGCCGCGATGTGTTTTGCGAGGGAATCGAGCAGATCGAGAGCCGGGACATTGAATACGCCCGCGAGTTGGGGTATGCAATCAAGCTACTGGCTATTGCCAAGCAACAGGACGGGCGCGTCGAGGCCCGGGTGCATCCGGCCATGGTGCCGGAGGACGCGCTGTTGGCCAACATCCACGACGAATTCAACGCCATTCAGGTGCAGGGGTCTGCGGTGGGGCCGCAAGTATTTTCCGGCCGCGGTGCAGGGCAGCTACCCACGGCCAGCGCGGTGGTGGCGGATATGGTCGAGTTGGTCGAGCGCAAGGCCGCTGGCGCTAGCACCTCCATCGGCGACATGATCTTGGGCGAGGACGCCGTCTCGGTCGTGCCCATTGAGGATGTGCAGATGCGCTACTTTATCCGCGTCTTAGTCCGCGACCAGCCCGGGGTGCTCGCGGGTATTGCACGCATCTTGGCCGAGGAGCGCATCAGCATTGCCTCGGTCATCCAAAAGGAGCGCGACTTTGAGGGCGGCTCCGTGCCACTGGTCATCGTCACTCACGAGGCGCGCGAAGCCGCGATGCAGCGGGCGCAGCAGGCCGTGGCCACACTCGATGCGGTGCAGGGGACGGTCAAGCTCATCCGCATGGAGGATCTCTAAGCGTGCGCTACGTCGTGTTGGTGCCCGATGGAGCGGCGGGACTATCCGCTCGACGAACTGGACGGGCAGACGCCGTTGGAGGCGGCTGTAACGCCTTGCATGGATCGCTTGGCCCAGAAGGAGAATCTTTATGTTGGAACAATCTGATATGTTTTCTTTTATAAACTCGTGCTGTGATGGAGATGACTGGATTAGAAAAGCTCTGTGTAAAACGGAGCCATATAGATACGAAGAAGTAGAAAAGTCTTTGGCAACCAAGCTATTAGATAAAATTTATCTTGATGCTGATGCTATCGAAAAACCCCTCCACCTAGCGGCAGCTTTTGACTTGCTAGTAGCAGCAGAGTACTACCGCACTGTCACTTCTGAAGGATGGGGTTATTGCCTCGATAAAGGTTATTCGCTTCTATTCTATCCGTATGTTAATACCTGCCCAAGATGTTTACTCCAAGGCCAATTTGTGTTTCACAAAGCCAATAAGCCGGAGTCTGGTTCGATTGGTTCGGCAACTTCAAAACTTTTAGCTCTTTTTTTGCAAAAACTGCTTCATAAGAAGGGGTCTCCTATTGAGATACTGAAGGGGAGTGAGCCAGTAGATTTGGTTTTTCGAGATAACTCATCGGATCCCGAAGTGGTCTTCTTTGCAGAGATTAAAGCAGCACCTCTTTTCACATTACCGTTGGCTGTTAAAGACCAGGAATCGACTACAGAAGTGGTGCATTCAATGGAAACTACTCAGCATGAGAAAATATATTATACAGGACTTTATGATTCTGAAATAGGCATATATTTACCATACAAAAAGGATCAGGTTACTTGGGATGGACAGATTTTCTCATTGGGAAAAAAGGTTGATCAAGAAGATGAGACATGGGCATACAATGGATTCATTAATCTTTTAGACTCAGAGCCTTCATTTATAGAGAATTATTTTAAATTCTGGAAAGAGGCATTTGAATGCTATGGTAGTCGCCTTAAGAAAAAACCATACTGGTTTACTAATGCCTGTGGAGGTCCTGATCCAAGACCTATTACTTGGCCAAAAAGAAAAAGGACAGGTTATGAGACTATTTCTGATGGCAAAACAAGTGTGGGTATGGATAGGACAGATGATCTTAAAAAAGCTACCTATCAAGTATTGAAGATTGGGACCGCTGGTAAGCCCTCGTGTACCTTTAACTATAAAGTGGGCATTGTGACGAACATTCCCGCAGTTAGACATTATAGAGAGTACATGGAGCCAGTTAAAGATATAATTTGGGCAAGGGACGAATCAGCATCTGCTAAATATGCTGGTGATTTGGCTGAAGATAAAGAGCTGTTTAATCTCTTTGATGGTATAGTCTCTTTGACTAAGGTTTCAGCTCGTGATGAATGGATTAAGTCCACATTCACTTTTTGACATGAGGAGGTGTATTGTGGTGGAAGTTTTTAATCATCAACCCCGTAAGGTTGGAATAGAAGTCCAACGTAGGATCAATGCACTAGGTATTGGGCAGAAAATGCAGGATTTGCCAGAGGAGCTATGGCATAAAAGTTTCCGTTACTATGTCAAAGAAGATCCTAATCGTAAAGGAGGACCAAATCTGAGAATGATAAGACTTGATCCAGACCAACCCTCTCTAACAGTAACAGGTTATATTTTTAATAAATTTGTCCATCCATATGAGAACCGATTTATTACGCCGAGAGAAGCTGCAAGATTGCAAGGGTTTCCAGATGACCTAGAATTTAAAGGAGTTCTCACTAGTGTTCAGAGTCAAGTTGGTGATGCAGTTCCAGTCGAACTCGGCAGGGCTATATTTGAATCACTAATGATTCTTCTAAAGAAATATTGGCCGAAGAAGAAAATTTTCAAAACTCTTAGTTTGTTCAGTGGAGCAGGTGGATTAGATATAGCTGCAGAGAGAGTAGAATTTAGAGATAGTAGCCATTTTGAACTGGTTGCCTGTGTTGAGATTGAAGAAGATCGCTGTGATACGCTAAAAGGATATTTTAAAGATGAAGTGAAAGTATTTAATGTAGATATTTCAGAAGCAACTCCTGATGCTTTACTTAGCACATGCAAAGTGTCTCGTGATGATATTTGGGTAATTTATGGTGGTCCTCCTTGTCAGGCTTTTAGTCAAGCAGGAAAACAAAAGGGGACTGACGATTCTAGGGGGACATTGATTTTTGAATTTATACGCTTTCTAAAAGAAATAAATCCTCCATACTTTGTTATGGAAAATGTGGCAAATATAAATGGTATTGAAAAGGGTCTTTTACTTAAAAAAATAATAAGAAAAATGAATAAGATAGGTTATAATGTCGAAAGTGGTATCTTAAATTCCGCGGATTATGGTAATGCACAAAAAAGAAGGAGATTTATCTGTTTAGGGTCGAAAGAAGGATGGCCAATAGCCAAATTGCCCTTACCAACGCATTGTGAACGAGAGAATTTGCTTGGGTTGCCACTTTTCAAAACAGTGGGTGAAGCGCTAGAGGGGTTACCTTCACCGGAGTATGAGGAAGTTGCCATAGAAGGAGTGGAGGATCTCTAGCGTGCGCTACGTCGTGTTGGTGCCCGATGGGGCGGCGGACTATCCGCTTGATGAGTTGGACGGGCAGACGCCGTTGGAGGCGGCTGCAACGCCTTGCATGGATCGCTTGGCCCGCGAGGGAACTGGGGGATTGGTGCAGATGATTCCCGCGCAGCGGCATCCAGGCAGCGACATCGGCAACCTCGAAATTTTCGGGTACGACAGCCGGGTGCACTACACGGGTCGCGCGCCGTTGGAAGCTGCGAGTATGGGCGTCGATCTGGGCGACGACGGGGTGGCCTTCCGCCTGAACCTGATCTACGGAGAGGGCGACGTGCTGGTCGATTACAGCGCCGGTCACATTGACAGCGAAGAAGCAGCCGAATTGGTGGGGGCCTTGGCGGCCGAGCTAGGAGGACCGTCTTTGCGCTTCTATCCCGGGGTAGGCTATCGCCACTTGCTGGTGTGGGATCGCGGCCCGGAAGAAGTGGAAACCTATCCGCCGCACGACATCATGGGCGAGTCCATGGCCGCGCATGAGCCTGCGGGTGAAGGAGCTGAGAGAATCCGCGCCCTCATGGACGCGGCAGGTCCCATTCTCGTGGACGAGCCGGTCAATGTAGCCCGCTCGGCTCGTGGGGAGCGGCCGGCCAACGCGATATGGCTTTGGGGGTCCGGGCGTGCGCTGCGGTTGACGCCTTTGTCGGAGCGCTATGGATTGCAGGGCGGCGTCATCTCGGCTGTTGACTTGGTGCGCGGGATCGGCAAGAGCGCGGGCTTAGAGGTCATTGAGGTGCCCGGTATTACCGGGTACCTCGACACTAATTACGAAGGCAAGGCCGAATACGCGCTGGCAGCCTTGCAAGATGCCGATTTTGTCTATGTCCACGTCGAGGCCCCGGACGAAGCTGGGCACAACGGCGATCCGCAGGCCAAGGTGCAAGCGATTGAGGATTTCGACGCCCGCGTCGTTGGTCCAATCTTGGCGGGGCTATAATCGATGGGGCCGCATCGGGTGCTGCTCACCCCCGACCACCGCACGCCCATTGCGCGGCGCACCCACAGCCGCGAGCCAGTGCCCTTTGTGCTGTGGGGGACGGGGATTGAGGCTGACTCGATGCAAACCTATGGAGAGCGGGCGGCTGAGTGGGGTAGTATGCAGGTAGAGCACGGACATGTATTAATGGATTATCTCACGGAGAGATGCAAGTGACTGACACGTACAACGTAGCTATTATGGGCGCGACTGGCGCCGTAGGGCAGGTGCTGTTAGAAATCCTCGCCGAGCGCGATTTCCCTGTTGGCGAGTTGCGGCTGTTGGCCTCGGCCCGCTCGGCTGGACGCGCCATTTCCTTTAACGGCGGCTCGATTCAAGTGCAGGAGCTCGGAGAGGATTCCTTTGCCGGCGTGGATATTGTCTTGGCTTCGGCCGGGGGCAGTTTG
Source organism: Candidatus Latescibacterota bacterium (assembly GCA_965116675.1). Lineage (GTDB taxonomy): Bacteria > Latescibacterota > UBA2968 > UBA8231 > UBA8231. The sequence goes on along the minus strand of OZ220721.1, from coordinate 1,219,502 downwards.
AGCAAGCAGTTTAATCCACACGCAGTGGCCGCGGGCGCGGTGGTCGTCGATAACACCTCGGCCTATCGCATGGACCCGGATGTGCCGCTGGTGGTGCCCGAGATCAATCCCGAGGACTTGGCGGCGCACCGCGGCATCATCGCCAATCCGAATTGTTCGACGATCATCATGGACGTGGTGGTCTGGCCGCTCTATCAGCGGCAGCAGATCAAGCGCATCGTGGTCTCGACCTATCAGGCCGTCAGCGGCGCAGGGGCGCGAGCCATGGAGGAGTTGGAAGCGCAGACGCGGCAAGTGCTCGCCGGACAGGTGGCCGAGCCGGCTGAATTCCCGCATCCGATCGCCTTCAATTTGTTTTCGCACGATTCGGCTGTCGGGCCGGAAGGGTATTGCGAAGAAGAGCTGAAAATGGTGCGCGAGACCCGCAAGATGTTCCACGACGACGCGCTGCAAATCTCGGCCACGACCATTCGCGTACCCGTGCTGCGGGCGCATTCTGAGGCGATCAACGTGGAGTTTGCCGAACCCTTTCCGGCTGCTGAAGCCGAGGCTATCTTAGCGCAGGCTGAGGGCGTGCGGGTCGTGAATGATCCCGAGGAGAATTATTTTCCCATGCCGATTGAAGCCTCTGGCTGCGACGAGGTGCTAGTCGGGCGCATTCGCCAGGATATTTCGCGGCCCGAAGGAACTGGGTTGGACTTGTGGGTTAGCGGCGATCAGTTGCGCAAGGGCGCGGCTCTAAACGCCGTGCAAATCGCCGAGGAGCTCATCGCGCGCAAATTGCTATAACGAGGGAAACCGCCATGGATGTCTTGAGCAGGGAAGAACGGGATTTCTTTGCCGAGCAGGGGTACGTGGTCGCTCGCCAGGTAATCGATCGCGACCAAGCCGAGCGCACCGAGCGAGCGGTGTGGGCGTTTACCGGCATGGACCCAGACGATCCGGGGACTTGGTATCCAGAGGATCGGCGCGGCATCATGGTCGAGATTTACCACCATCAGACCATGTGGGACAACCGCACGGCTCCTCGGGTGCACCGGGCCTTTAGCCAGATTTGGGGCACGGACAAGCTGTGGGTCAGCCACGACCGAGCCAGCATCAGTCCGCCGACCTTAGACAAGGATGCGCCCGAGCACAATCTGCACTGGGATGCGTCCTTCGATAAGCGTCCGTTGTCCTTTGGGGTACAGGGCGTGCTCTATCTGAGCGACACGCCGGCCGAGCAGGGGGCCTTTATCTGCGTGCCGGGGTTCCACCAGCGCTTAGAGGCGTGGCTCGACGAACTGCCGGAGGGAGCCAATCCCCGCGAGCAAGACCTGCTGGCCTTGGGAGCGCGGCGCATCGGTGCCGAAGCGGGCGATTTGGTTATCTGGCGCACGGCCCTGCCGCATACGGCGAGCGTCAATCGCGGCGACGCGCCTCGCGTGGCGCAGTACATCACCATGAGTCCAGCCGGAGAGAGCGAAGAGGCGCGGCGGTTGCGCACGGATTTTTGGCAGCGGCGGCTGTCCGGGCTGGGACGCTATGCTGAGGAACGCGAACACCACGAAGAAAAGACGGCGGAGTTGACGAGTGTGGGGCGGAAGCTGGCTGGGGTGGATCCTTGGGATTGAGGAGACGAGAGATGTCTCCTGATCCGCAAAGACCTTGCGACTTTATTAATTCCTACCTTTAAGAAATTCCGACGTTCGCTATTTTCGGCATCTAAACGCAGGTGTGCTCAATGAAGCGGGCGTAGAGATCGACGCCTGTGTGCAGTTGATCGGTTTTGATCCATTCGTTGGCGGTGTGGGCTTGCGCAATGTCGCCTGGGCCGAGGACGATCATTTGTTTCATTTTCTTGAAAAAAGCCATGCCGTCGGTGCCGTAGGCCACTGTAGTGGGTTTGCGGCGGCCCGTTAGCTTGAGCGCCGTGCGGACCAGCGGGGTGTCCACTGCTGTGTAGAGTGGCTCGCCGCGATGCTTGAGCTCGAAGTTGAGGCCGTGTTTTTGCGCGCTTTTGCGGGTTCTGTCGATGATATCATCGACGTCGATGCCGGGCATGGGGCGGTAGTTGAGAGTGCAGATGCTTTGGGCAGGGGAAATGTTGGTGGCGCGGTTGTGATCGTTGATGCCTATGCACCACTCGGAATGCGGCGGCGCGAATTCTTCGTTGCGGTAGCGGCGCGCGCTGAGCACTCGCTCGTTGAATCGCTTCATTTCCGCGAGAAAGGGAATCATCTTGAGGTTGGCGTTGGTGCCCTTCAAGGTGCTGGTGTGCGCGGGGCGTCCTTTGGCCGTGACTTGCATGGCGAGTGAGCCTTTGTGGGCGTGGACGACGCGGAGGCTGGTGGGTTCGCAGATGATGCCGCAGCCGGTGCTGGCCTCGGCAAAGAGCTTGGAATGGGCCGTGACCTTTTGCGCGCCGACGCAGAGAACCTCTTCGTCGGCCGTGACGACGATGTAGAGCGGGGCTTTGAGATCGGCGGCCTTGAAGCGGGCGGCCGCGCAAATCGAAGCGGCAAGGGGGCCTTTCATGTCGCAGGAGCCGCGGCCGTAGAGCTTGCCGTTGGCCTCGTAGGCTTCGTAGGGGTCGCGGTGCCAACCGTCGGCGGGATTGGCGGGGACGACATCATCGTGGCTCATCAAGGCCAGCCCGCCCTCTCCAGTGCCCAACTTGCCGACGATGGAGAGCTTGTCCACGCCTGCCTCATCTGTGTAGGGCACCTCTTCTATTTGGAAGCCAAGCTGGTCTAAGACCCCGGCTACGTGCTGGGTGACTTCTACGTTGCTGGTTTGGCTTTCCGAGGGATAGGCGACTAATTCTTGGGTCAGTTGTACGACGTCGAGTTTCATTGCAGACCTGATTTCGCTGAGGGCACCGAGGAGAGTGGGCGGCACAAGGTACATATTTAGTAGGAGGCTAGCAAGGGCGTTGACAGCCCCGTCAAAAGGCGGTATGAATAGGCGAGCGGGAAGCAACAAAATGGCCCGCCTCCAACGAGAGGAAGCGGGCCGCTAGACGAGTGGGACGATGTCCTGTTAGCTCAGGGCGTTGTGCAGTTCAGTCCAGTCGTCGAGGTTGTTGAGGTTGACGGCGTCGAGAATGCTGCCGTCGTCGCTGAGGCCAGCGGCACCGAGGATGTCGGTGCGGGTCTCGTCATCGTGATTGTAGCCGCGGATGGCGGCGTTGGAAGCGTCGATTTCGCTCTGGGGAATGGAGCCGCCGCGCTGGGTCTTGACCCAGTTTTCAAATTCGATGTAGCTGGCCTTGTTGTCCTTGACGTAAGCCACGGCCGCGTCGCGGTCGATGCTGAGACCGTCGAGGACCATCTGATCGAAGCCTGCGCCGCATTCTGGGTAATCCGCAGGCAATTCGCCAGCCGCGCTCAAGCGCAGCTTAGACCACAGGCGGGGCAAGTGAATCGCGCCGAGCGGCCCGGCGATATCCGAACTAATGTTAGGTATGATGGCCATGAGGTTCCTCCTATGGGGAATGGGTTGAAAAAATGGCCTACAACAGTACGGTTGTTGAGGCCGGTTGTCAAACAGATATAGAAATGGACAAAATACGCGTTGGCGTCATTGGGGCTGCTGGTCGCGGAAGCGGCTTTATCCCCACCTTGCTGGCCCATCCGGCCACGGATCTCACCGCGCTGTGCGACATCCGCCGGGAAGAGGTTGAGCGCCACGCGGCCGAATTGGGCGTTGAACAGGTCTTTACGGACGCCGGTGAAATGCTCGACTCTGGGGGGGTGGACGCGATCGTCGTGGGCTCGCCCATGCCGTGGCACGTGCCTCAGTCCATCGCGGCCTTGGAGCGCGATATCCACGTGCTCAGCGAGGTGACGGCCGGCGTGTCGGTCGAGGAGTGCCGCGATTTGACGCGGGCGGCGCGGCGCAGCAAAGCTGTCTATATGATGGCCGAGAATTACGTGTACACCAAGCCCAACACACTGGTAAAAGCATTGGTCGAGCGCGGCTTTTTTGGCGAGCTGTACTACGCCGAAGGGGCTTATATCCACGAACTGAAACAGCTCAACGAGATCACGCCTTGGCGGCGGCGTTGGCAGACGGGAGTCAATGGCTGCACCTATGGCACGCATAGCTTGGGGCCGGTGCTGACGTGGTTTGCCGGGCAGCGAGTGGTGGCCGTCTGTGCCGTGGGCACCGGGAATCACTACCGAGATCCGCGCGGCGATTTGTACGAAATGGAGGACTCGGTGACCATGATGTGTCGGCTCTCGGGCGGCGGGCTGGCGCATATCCGGGTCGATATGCTCTCGGATCGGCCGCACCACATGGTACACTACGCGTTGCAGGGGACCGATGGCGCGTACGAGTCAGCCGACGGCTTTGAGGCCGTGGCCAAAATCTGGTTGCGCAATCGCAGTGAGCAGCTGCGCTGGGAGCCATTGGACGCGCTAGAGGAATTTTTGCCCGATCATTGGCGGCATCCGCCCGCAGAAGCTCTTGCCGCAGGACATGGCGGCGGCGACTATTGGGAGGTTCAGGATTTTGTCGCGGCCATCCGCGGGGAAAAGGAGCCGGCCATTGGCATTGACTTGGCGATGGACATGACCTTGCCCGGCCTCGTCAGCCAACAGTCGGTCGCTCAAGGGTCGGCTTGGGTGGCCGTGCCCGATTCGCGCAACTGGACATAGAGGAGCCAGACTATGCCAAAGCCAAGAATCATGTTTTACCACGATGGGCGGCATCCACTGATCTACATGTACGAGCCGCCGATGCAGAAGGAGGAATACGAGCAGGGGGTGGACGAGTTGTTGGGTACGCCGGTTGAAGCCATCATGTTTTGTCTCGGCGATGGCCGCACGGTGCTGCACGACACCGAAGTGGGGGAGTTGTGGGGTCACAATATGAAGCGGTGGCCGCATTTGATTTTTCGCCGCGCCCACCAAAATGCCCGCGACCTAATCCGCAAGGGGCACGATCCCCTGCGCCTGATTTGCGACCGCGCCCACCAGTACGGCAAGCAGGTCTATCCGACGCTGTTGGTACAGCAGGGCCGGGGGCCGCGAGAAGAGGACGTGCGTTGCTCGGATTTCCGCTTTGACAACGCCCATCTCGAAATCGGAGCGCAAGACGGTGTGCCCGACGACTATCCTGGCTACACCTGTCTCGACTTCAAGCACAAAGAAGTCCGCGACGAGCGCTTTGCCCTGATTGCCGAGACGCTAAAAAAATATCCGGTCGATGGCTTTGAGTTGCAGATGAACTACCAGCCCTACTACTTCCACCCAGACGAGGTCGATGCTGGCCGCAAAATTATGACCGAGTGGGTGCGCAAGGTGTATCGCGCTGTCAAGCGGAGCGGCAAGCAACGCGAATTGGCCATCCGCATCCCCTATAGTATCGAGGGGTGCTATGCCGTCGGCATGGACGTAGAAGCGTGGTTGCGCGAAGGGGTGGTCGATGTGCTGATCGGTCAGGCGTTTTCCGGCCCGGAATTGCTGGACTCGACCATTGATTTTCGTCCCTTGGTTGCGGCGGCCGAAGGCACGGGTTGTCGGGTGCATGCGGCTTTGCAAAGCCACGTGGACTCGGATCGCTTGGGGGAGGCGACCATTGAGATGGTGCGCGGGGCCGCCTGCAACTACTGGGCGCAAGGCGTCGATGGCCTGTACTTGGCGCACTGGTTTGGGAACTGGCCGTATCAGGCATCCTTCTACGAGAAACTGCGGGAACTGCCCTATCCAGAGGTCATGGCCGCGCGCGACAAAATTTACTACGTACCGACCGTGACCGGGCGCTACCCCAATCCCACCACTGAGCCGGGGATGACCATGCAGCTACCGGCCTATTTGCAAAAGGGCCGCAAGGCTGCCATCGCTTTGTCGGTTAGCGACGATCTGCGGCGTTGGGCCAAGGTTGGCCGGGTACACGAAGTGTTGCTGCGGGTGCGGGTGATGAGTCACACTGAGCGCGACCGACTGAAGTTCTATCTCAATGGTCGGGAGTTGCCCGCCAACCTGTTGCGCAAGATCAACGAAATGTACCGGATGTCGGCTCCGCGCTATCGCACGGGGTCGGGGTATTGGTATGCGTTTAAGCTGGACGCCAAACACTGGCCGAAAAAGGGAAACAACACACTCGAAGTCGAATTGGTGCGGCGGGACGCCCAAGCGCTGCCGGAGATTTTTGTGCGCGATGTGGAGTTGGATATCAAATACCTGATGGGGCGCAATTATCACCGCGGCCAAGACATAGATCTGGGGCCGAGCGAATCGTCGGGAATATGAGTTGATGGACGACAGAGGATGATATTGAACAGGCGCTATAAGATTCTGCTAGCGGCGTGTGTTGCTGGCTGGTGCAGTGCGGGGCCGATGGAGGCCGGCTACATCCCGGATGTACCCTATTTTCATCAGCACAGCAATCGCATCAATCCTTCCGGTTCCTGTCAAAATACCAGCGTCGCGATTGTGCTCAAATACTACGGGGCCGACGACATTACTCCCGACATGATCTCCGCCAAATGGGATACGCACGTCGCTCAGACCACTGGTGGTCTCGAAAAGGTTTTTAACGAGGAAGCTGCGCTGCGCGGTTTGAGTGTCCGCGACCAAGCGACTGAAACCGGACTCTTGCGGGAATTGCACGCGCTGCTGGACGCTGGTCGGCCAGTAATCGTCCATGGCGGCTTTTCCACGGTCGGCCACCTAATGGTGTTGGTTGGGTACGACGAGCGTTTTTACTACGCGATGGATCCGGCGAGCCAGTGGACCGAGCGGCTCAACGGGGGATTTACCAATACTGACGATCCGCACATAGGCCGCTACACGCGCTATGGCCGCGACGCAGTAGAAAACGCCATCATTTCTCGGGGCTTCATCCGCATGCACCAGATTTATTTTGTTCCGGGGCCGTTGGCCGCCGAGTGGGAGGGGAGCTTCCCCGATTCGGTTGCCGTGGGGGCGGCGGTGGAATTTGCCGGTGGCATTCGCATCCGAGATATGCTGGCCGATGGCGAGGACCTGCATGTGTCTGTGGACCTGAGAGCGTTGGGCGGTCGGTCGGACCAAGTGCTGACCGAAGCCTCGCCGGGGTTTTATCCTTTCGCGGAGACCCTGGCCGCCAGTGGGAGCGCGGGGCGCAAGACCGTCGTCTTTCACATCCGCCAGGGCGAGGCCGCTGTCGAGGTCAAGCGGACCGTAGTGTTGATGCCGGCCGAGAACCAAGTTGTCTTTGACGAAGGATTGGGTGCTGGTTGGCACGTAGGCTTTACTACTGGTGCGGAGCTTGCAGTGTCAGCGGGGGAACCTCTAACTGTGGAGACCCGCGGCTTCACATTGGAATTGCTGCCCTCCGTGCCTATAGAACCCGTCGGCTATCGCTCCCTGCGCTTTTCCTTCCATCCTGGTGACGCGACCGTCGGTTTGAGGGGGGCGTTTTCCGTGCAGCTTAACGAAAATCCGCGCAAGATCGAACCGCTAATCGATGGTTTTTTTCGTGGGATCGACATGGAGCGAGCCGAGTGGCAGACGGTGGAAGTGCCGCTGTGGGCTTTTGCGCCGTTGGAAGAGCCAATCGAGTCCATTCGCTTCTTCGGCAATCTGCGCGGCACGTTCTTTCTCGACGATATAGAGCTGGTCAGCGCCCTGTTCCCGCCTCCGCGCCTAGTGGCCGACTGGCAGAGTGCGTTGCCGGACTCCGCGCTAGCTGGAGCTGAGTTGGTCCTACGCGAGCGCCTGCGCGTTACCAGCCCCGTGTCCGACGGTCCTGTGCCCGAAGTTTTAGCCGATCTAAGTGAGTTGGGGGGCGACACCGAGGTGGAGCTAGAGCGGGTTGGCGCGGGGCTGTATCAACTAACAGGGATGCTGTCTGCCGATGTGTCCAATGGTCTAAAATCTGTGAGGATTCACCTGCGTCAGGAGACTCCAGACGGGCCGCTGGAGACGACGCTAGTGAAGGAGTTGGTGGTGCTGCCCGCAGCGGATCAGGTCATTTTTGCCGACCAGTACGGGGTGAACTGGACCCAAGGGTTTATCTCCAACGTCGAGGTGGCTGAGCAGGTCTTTGAGGGCACTTGGGCGCAGGCGCTTGCCGCCGAGGCGTTTACCCTCGAATACAAGCCGCTCACACCCGTGGAGCCGGTGGGGTACCGCGCCTTGCGGCTGGCCTTCCATCCCGGCGATACCGAAGGCGATGCCCGGCCTGTCTTCAATGTTATGGTCAATGGGGATACGCCGTCGCTGGTCGCGCTGTTCGAAGGAGATGGCTTGGATCTCGCGCGGCAAGAATGGCAGGTGATAGAGATTCCGCTAGAGCGCTTCTTTCGGCTCGATGGGCCGATTGAATCCATTCGTCTGTTCGGCAATTTGCGCGGCACGTTTTATTTGGACGATGTGCGCTTGGTCGCCGCTAGGACCTCTGCACCCACGGCGGTGCTACAGCAGCACGGGGTGGTACCGAAGGCGTTCTCCCTAGCGCAGAACTACCCCAATCCATTTAACAGTACCACTGCGATTGGCTTTGCCCTGCCGCGAGCAGGGGCGATCCAGTTCGCAGTCTTTAACGCACTCGGTCAGCAGGTCGCCGTCTTAGCTGAGGGAATCCATCCGGCCGGTTCATACACCCTGCGCTGGGATGGAGTAAACGACAGCGGGCGCGCACTGGCCGCGGGCCTATATTTCTATCGGTTGCAAACCCCTTGGGGCGTGCAAACGCGCAAACTACTTTTGTTAAAATGAAAGTATAGTGGTCGGCGATCAGCGCCCGTTGTCGCTTGGCCGCTATCAAACCGAAAGGAACCCCATGCCTAGAGGCATTCGCAACTTCGCCATTTTTGCCATCGCCCTGCTTTCGTCTTGGATCATAGGTGTCAATGTGGCACCGACGTGGACAGTTGAGCGGATTGAGTTGGATGTAAAAACGGACGACGAGGGCAAGCTGTACTACGTCTATCGCGAAAAGCCCGCCCATTTCGAGGCCGTGCCCATGGCGCAAGCCCAACTCGACCCGGCTAAAATTGAGGGGTCGAGGACAACCCCGCCGATCACGGAAGAATTTGTCTCTGTGGCGGAGACCGGCCGCTACTACAAATTAGTAGCCAAGCGTCACTGGAGCTATTGGTCGCTGCTGCCGGCGGTGGTGGCCGTGCTGTTATGTTGGCTGACCAAAGAACCAGTCACCTCGCTGTTAGGTGGCATCGTCGCTGGTGCTCTGCTGATGGGCCGGTACGACTTCACTGGCGATGTACTGATCCCCTCGTTGGCGACCAAAAGCGCAGCCGGAGTTCTGCTGCTCTACTTGTGGCTGTTGGGGGGGCTGATGGGGATATGGTCGCGCACGGGGGCGGCCCAGGCCTTTGCCGAGTTTATGACCGAGCGCTTTGTGCGCGGTCCCAGAAGCGCCAAGCTGGTGGCCTGGATGCTCGGAGTCATCTTTTTCCAAGGCGGCACCGTTAGCACGGTGCTGGTCGGCACTACGGTCAAACCGATTGCTGACAACGAGAAAATCAGCCACGAGGAGTTGGCGTACGTAGTTGATTCAACGGCCTCGCCGATTGCGTCTCAGCTCGCGTTCAATGCTTGGCCTGGCTACGTGCAGGCGTTCATCTTCGTCTCTGGCGTCAGTTTCTTGGCGACTGAAGCCGATCGCATTGCCTTCTTTTTTCAAAGCGTGCCCTTTTGTTTTTACGCCATTTTTGCCGTCTTGGGCACGTTCCTGCTCAGCATTGAAAAACCGCTCTTTTTGGGTTCGCAACTCAGGGCGGCAATGGAGCGCTCGCGCGCAACCGGTCAGCTCGACGCTCCCGGTGCCGATCCCCTGAGTGCCAAGGAACTGCAAGGGAGTAACGTACCCGAAGGCTACACTCCGCATGTCCTCGAATTTTTCTTGCCACTGGGCACGCTCATCGCCATTGCTGTAGGCACCTTTATTACCGGCGGATCGCCCAATGTGCAGTGGGCTTTTGGCATTGCGCTTTTGTTGGCTGCGGGCATGGCCTTGGCCAAGGGCATGGCACTCAGAGACCTCATCGCCGGATTTCACGATGGCATTAAGGGCGTGGTGCTCGGCTCGGTCATTTTGCTGCTGGCGATCACCATCGGCGGTATTAGCAAGGAGACGGGCGGCAGCATCTTTTTGGTGGAACAGCTCGGCGAGGCCATTCCGTATTTCCTCCTGCCGGTCTTGCTGCAGCTTCTGACGATGGTCATTGCCTTTTCCACTGGCACGAGTTGGGGCACCTATGCGGTGGCTTTCCCGCTGGCCATGCCGCTTGCTTGGGCGGTGGCTGGTGCCAATGGCCTAGCGCATCCTGAGCTTTTTATGACCTTGTGTTTTGCTGCGGTCATGGACGGCAGCGTGTACGGCGACCAGTGTTCGCCGATTTCGGATACCACCGTGCTCAGTTCTATGTGTACGGGGTGCGACCTGATGGACCACGTCAAGACGCAGATACCGCAGGCGACGCTTGCGGCGGGCGCGGCGGCTTTGTGCTGGACGGCCGTGGCGTTTTTTACCGCCTAGGTCTCCTGACTAAACCCGGATTCACGTTAAGTACTGATGTTACGCAGTACGTGGCCGGTGGTTGGTTTTCGGTCCGATTCTCTCTGAGATAGCGGGCAGGACGCCCTTGATTCGACGAGGCCGATGGCCGTAGGGGGCGGTTTGAAACCGCCCCCTACCCGGGTGCGTAACATCAGTTAAGTATTAAGAGACACCTATCGACGTTAGCATTCTTCTCTATTTTGGGAGCCTGTGTTATGCCGACCTTTATCGACTCGACCCCTATCATCGACGACCCACCCGCGCTCCGCGGTCGCATGCAGCGCGACGGGCATCTCTTTGTCAGCGGCCTGCTGCCCGCCGATGAACTTGAAGCGCTCAGGCTGCGCTTTTTGGCTATTGCCCGCGATGCCGGTTGGGTTCAGGCCGACGCGCCGCTGGAAGATGCCATCGCCGACCAAGACGGCTTCTGCGTCGAGCCGACGCCCGAGTATATGGATGTCTATAGCCGGATGTACGCGCTGCCCGAATTCCACGCCTTGCAGCATCATCCCGCGCTCGTCGGCCTACTCGAAAAGCTGTTCGACGGCCCGGTGTTGCCGCATCCTCGCCTCATTGGCCGCACCATCTTTCCCAAGCGCGAATCCTTTACCACGCCGCCACATCAGGACTTCATCCCCATTCAGGGCACGGCCGAAACCTATACAGCGTGGTTCCCGCTTCACGATCTGCCGCCGACGATGGGTGGGCTAGAGGTAGCCGCTGGGGCGCATCGAGGGGGCGTTTATAATTTCCAGCCGGCCTTGGGGGCCGGAGGATTGGCCATCACCGACTCCTTTGAATGGACCGGCGGCCCCTTCGCGCAGGGGGATGTATTGTTCTTCCACAGCATGATGCCCCATCGCGGCGTCCCCAATACCAGCGAGCAACTGCGCCTGTCCATTGACGCTCGCTATCAGCGCGTGGCCGATCCCATCGCCCCAGGCAGCCTGCTGCCGCACAGCCAGCCCAATACTTGGGAGGCCATCTACGCCGAGTGGCCCGACGACCGCTTGCAATACTACTGGCGTCAGTACGAACTGGATGTGGTTGACTACGACAATAGCTATCACGAGGAACGCGACCGCCAAGCCTTGGAATTGGGCGAGCAAGGCGATCCGCTAGCGGTTTCGGCGCTCCAGCGCATCATCGCCCGCGACAAAAATCCCGACAAGCGCCAGCGGGCTGCCGAACTGCTCGCGGCCATGGAGAAAAAATAGCGCTTGATTTAGGGAAATCTTTAAGAAGGATCGCAAGAGCCGGCGGCCATGGCCCGTCGGCTCTTGTTGTTTGATGCCGTCTGCAAGCAGCATCTTGTAAATTGAATACGTCGGGACATAATTTTTTGCAGCAGAAGTAACACTCCGCGCCACCATAGGTGTTTAAGTAGTAACATCGCCAGGGAATACATGGACGTAGATACACTGTACCGTCGCTACGGGCCGATGGTCATGCGTCGTTGTCGGCAGCTTTTGCGCGACGAAGACCAGGCGCTCGACGCCACTCAGGATGTCTTTGTGCGGCTATTGACGCGGCGCGATCGCCTGCGGGATGACGCGCCTTCTAGCCTGCTCTATCGCATGGCCACCAACCTCTGCCTCAATCGCATCCGCGATACCCGGCGGCGGAAGACCACGGCCGACTCGACGCTGTTGGAGCAGATAGCCTGCTCGGAGGACGCCGAGGGCCAGATAGATGCGCGCGCTGCGCTCGCCAAGCTCTTTGGCCAGCAACTTGAGTCAACGCGCACAATGGCCGTCTTGTACTACGTGGACGGCATGACCTTAGAAGAGGTCGCCAGAGAAGTGGGCATGTCCGTGTCTGGCGTGCGCAAGCGGCTGCTCGGCCTGCGAGCATCGCTGCAAGAGATGGAGAAGCTATGAACCAGCAAGACAAGCACCCCATAAGCGACTACCAGCTAGAGCGCTACCTACTGCGCGAGGGGACCGACGACGAGTTGGCGGCCTTGGACCGTCGGGTGGCGGACGATCCAGAACTCGCACAGCGGCTAGCGGCTCTAGAGCGCTCCAACGAGGAATTGCATCAGCGCTACCCACCCGAATGGATGCGCGGCCAGATCGAGCTAAAACTCAAGCGGCTTCGACCTGAGCTCAGCCGAAGGGCGCAAGGCCGGCGCGTCCAACGAACGTGGAGTGGGTATCGCCTTTGGGCCGTGCCGGCCGTGGCCCTGATCCTGGCGGTGGTGGCGGTGCCCACTCTCCTTGATGACCAAGAGACTTCGGAAGCACCTGCGACGCGCATCAAGGGTGGCGAGCAGGAGCCGCGTTTGCTGGTTTTCCGCAAACTGGCCAGCGGTGCGGAGCGTCTGCAAGACGAAGCCTTGGCCAAAAGCGGGGACTTGGTGCAGCTCGCCTACCGCTCGGGTGGCTTGCAGTACGGGGCGATCTTATCCGTCGATGGGCGCGGTACCGTAACCCAACACCTGCCCGCGACTGGAGCAGAGGCCGTGCCGCTGGCGGCGCAAGATACCCTCGACGTTGCCTACGAACTAGACGACGCGCCGCGATGGGAGCGGTTTTACTTGGTGGCGGCAGATCGTCGCTTTGAGCTAGCGACGGTCAAGGCCAAGCTGGCCGTCGGCGATGTGGCGTTGGGTGATGACATCCACCTATTCCGATTTACTGTGAAGAAACCTAGGGAGCCCTAGCCCCGCCTCGGGCAACCACGAGGGGGAGGTTGGCAACCAACGACGATGAGTGGGCGTCGTTGTGTTGGCGTTGTAGGGGCGATCCTTGTGGTCGCCCCGTTGTCTCTGAGGAGTTGTGTCCATGTCTTTGGTGCGCGCCTTGTTGGTCGTTGTCGCGGCGGGTATGTCCCAGCCGGTGGAGGCGGAAGTGCGCCGGCTGATACTGGCAGCGGGGGCCAACAACGGCGGGGTGGATCGCGAATTGCTGCGCTACGCAGTCTCGGACGCGGAACAATTCGTCGAGGTGCTACAGGAGATGGGGGGCTTGGACCCGGCCGATGTGTTGCTGCTGCGCGATCCCGATTTGGCAGCCTTTGAACAGGGACTGGCCGATCTGGGCCGGCGGGTGCAGGTGGCTAGCCGACGGGGGGACCGCTTAGAGGTGCTGCTGTACTACTCTGGCCACGCCGATGAAGAGGGCCTGCTGTTGGCCGGCGATCACCTCGGATATCAGCAGTTGCTCGACTCCCTGAAGACGGCCAACGCTGCGGTCCGCATCGCCGTCCTCGACGCCTGTAACTCTGGGAGCATAACCCGCATCAAGGGCGGCAAGCCCAAGCCGCCCTTTTTGGTCGATGAGTCTTTTGACATGCGGGGCTACGCCTTCCTCACGTCGAGTTCGGCCGACGAGGCAGCGCAGGAGTCGGACCTGATCGAGGCGTCCTTTTTTACCCACTATCTAATTTCTGGAATGCGCGGCGCAGCCGATGTTACCGGCGATGGTCGGGTGACTCTGCACGAGGCGTACCAGTTCGCATTCGACGAGACGCGGGCGCGGACTCTTGGGACAGTGGGAGGCACTCAGCACCCAGCCTATGAGGGCCAGATGCGCGGCACTGGCGGCGTGGTGATGACCGAGGTGCGCCGCAACGCCGCGGGTCTGTCGCTGGACGAGGCCCTCGCCGGTCGGGTCTCTATCCGCAATGGCCATCAGCGCCTAGTCGCCGAACTGAACAAATCCCCTGGACGAGAGGTCGAGTTGGGATTGGTGCCGGGGGATTATACCCTGTTTTGGGAAACGTGGGATGAGGACTGGCGCTTGGCCGAATTGGTTTTGACTGAGGGCGAGTTCGCCGAGGTGAGTAGCGGCGACTTTCGCACCTTGACCCCGGAGGACACTAAGCTGCGCGGCGGCTCGGGGCGGAGGATTACCTTGGGGCGTCAGATCGAGGTCGCCACCCGCGAGGGCTACACCTTGTCGCTGGGGCTGTTGACCAATACGCAGGACGAGGCGTTTCGCGGCGTCCAGTTCGCTTGGCTGGTCAATCAGGCGCGCGAGCGGACCGGCAATCAGATTGGCGGGTTGGGCAACTTGGCGCTCAAAGAGGTCGATGGCTGGCAAGCATCTGTCGTAGGTGTCAACTGGGCGATGGGGCCGTTGCAGGGTGGACAGGTGGGCCTGCTCAACATTGCCTCGCAAGTGCGCGGTTGGCAGGTGGCGCAAACGACCAACATCGTCGGCAAAATTCGCGGTTGGCAAATAGCCGGGCTCACCAATTTCGTCGACGAGGTCAAGGGTGGTCAGGTTGGATTACTGAACGTGGCGAGCGAGGTCAAGGGGTGGCAGGTGGGCGTGGTCAATCTTTCCGGCCACATCGAGGGTGGGCTGCCCATCGGGTTGATAAACTACTCGCGCAGCGGGCTTTTTAACCTCAGCACTTGGCGCGACGAAATCGGTTTTACCATGTTCACCATCGCCTCGGGCAGCCGCTCGTTTTACACCGCTTTTACCACTGGCTTTACCGACGAGGATGGCCAGCGGCGCTGGGCGCTGGGCGTGGGTGGTGGCGTGCAGAAGCGCGGGCAGCGGTTCTTCCTCGGCCTCGATGTACACAGCTACCGGATCAGCCGCGCCCTTGATGACGATTACAGTGCGGGCATTGGGTTTTGGCCGCCCGCCGTGGAATTGGGCTTTGATCGCTTGGCCCGAGACAATTATCTGGCGCGGATCAAACTTGAAACGGGGGTTTCTTTGCACAGCCATCTGGCGCTGTTTGGCGGCGTCTCCCTGAACCAGTTGTGGACCGACGGCCATCTGCGGCTGATTGAGTCGGGCAGCCGCTACGAGAAGGAGTGGGAGGATGGGCTTTTTACGTGGCCGGGTTTTTTCTTTGGCCTGCGCTACGGGCGTTAGGCGTTACTGTCACGACGTCACCGCGTCTCACGCTCGTCAAATTCAGACACGGCCTCGATCCATGGGAGTGCGTCGGCTTCCTGAGATCGGTTTAAGCGGGCGACCGAGTTTGCTACCCGCTTTCGCACCTTTTCCGAACGGGGATTTGGCAAGGTTATACGAACCTGACGCTTGCCGGGGATAGCTACTTTTGCTTGAGATGCTGGCATGGTGATTCCTCTGCAATTGGTTGGAAGCATTCTTCGGGCAAGCTCCCAACTTCTTTATAATACAACGGATGGGCGGAATTTTCACAAGGTACAGCGACTTCCGCCCGTGTCGTCAGTTCTTAATAGAGGATGACCACCTCGACGTCGGTTAGTATCAAGTCGCAAGCAAGTTGGGGATGGCGTTGCAAGAGAACGAGTTCTATGCGATGGCGGCCGCAGGCGGCTTGGTCGGCTGTGAGCGCGAAGCTGTGCCAAGCGGCTGCGCTGACATCGGAGATAGGTTGAGGGTTGCCGCCGTGGCAATAGCTGATATCCGGGTCAGCTAATACCTCGCCGTCCCAGCAGCAGCGAACCTCGTCGCCAGCGACCCAATCTTGCAGACGCAGGCGCAGGGTAATGGTCGCCGGTGGGTCTGCGCTCAAGTCGTCGGCGAGATCGAGGTCGAAATGGGGGCCGGTCTCCCGCATGGTCGGGTAGAGGGGAACGGGTAGGGTGCCGCGCAGCCGGTCGTGCTGGTACGCGCCGCGCCACTCCCCGGAGTGCTGGCGGAAGCGGTGGGTGGCGTTGTAGAGCTTGTCTTGGCGGCGCAAGGTCTGGACCGCGCCCACTTGGGTTAGCAACTCGCGCTTTGAATCGCGGTCGGCGTGCCAGTTGAACGCGTATATGCCGGTCGCGCCTTGGCTGTGATACTGCATGGCTGTGGCTTTGGTGCGCATGTTGTGGCGGGCTGATTCGCTCTCGGGACCAGCGGCTGGGCCGGGGACGCCGCCGTCGAAACCTGGATAGAGGGCGATGTCGCGGTCGGCGCAGAGGGCGCGGAAGGCACTGACTTCAATGGCTGGATCGGTAGCGGCGGCACCGGCCGGAATTAGGATATCGACGAGGTTTTCTTTTGTCCAAGTTTCCACGTCGTAGCCAATGCGGTGACAGCCCTCAATGGAGCCAGCGACGCGAGCTGCTAGGTAGAAAGGTCGGCCGCGCTCTTGGGCTAGTTCGTCGGTCAGTTGCCGCGCCGCCCGCATGAAATCGGTGAAGATGTAGCGCAGGCGATAGGCATAGTCGGCGGGGAAGTGGAAGGGGTGGCGTTGCCAGTCGAGTTCGACGCCGTCCCAAGGGTAGTTTTGGCAGACTTCGCGCAAGTGCTGGAAGCGATTTTCGCGTACTTGGGGGATGGCCATATTCCACGACAGGGCAAACCACTCCTCGGTATCCTCGCCGAGGAGCCATTCGGGGTGGTCCTTGCGCAGTTGGGTCAGTTCGGTGTGGTGCAGGGTTTGGAGGTCGCTTAGCTGAGCGCCGTTGAAGTGATTGTCGTTCATGCGCAGTGAGGCATAGACATGGAAGTTTAACTCGTGGCCGCGGTCGATGACGGCCTGCTGGGGATCTTCGCCCCGGTCCAACATGCGGCGGATGTTTTCGGTGTGCGTGTAGCTAGCGGCGTTCTCGTAGCGGCGCTGGTGAAGATCGCCGACCAGTTCGAGCGCGTCGCTTGGCCAGCGGGTGGCGTGTTCGCCCACGCACCAAAACAGGGCACCGACTTGGGTGTCTTCGAGCGGGGCGTACGTCTTGTCGAGAAAGGCGTCCATGGACTGGGGAACGGGCGAGTAGCCGTGCGGCGCACCGTCCCAGTTGTAGATGATGCCGTAACCAGGGGGGCGGGACATAGATTTGCTCCTTTGCGAATTGGGGCCAAAGTACGGAGATTGTCAGAGGCGGGCAATGGAGGCCAGTATGGCGAGAAAGTGGATGCTCTGCATGGCGTTGGTCGGTTGCGGACTGAGCGATCCCCAAGGGCCGACCGATCTGCCCAAGGACCCGTGGAAGCGAACCGAGGAACAGCGGCTGGAAGCGCTTGAGGAAAATTGTAGCGGCGAGCCCTGGGAGCGCGGGTGGCTCTGTCCGCGCGGCACAGTCGATGCTGATACAACAGGTGGGTAAAGGAGTATTGGAATGGAAAACAACGTACTACAGGCTATCGACGAGCAACGCCTACTTGATACGGCCAAGGAGTTGATTGCGGTGCCCAGCCCAACGCTGGATGCCGGTGCGGTGGCTGATGCGTTGGCGTCCATCTTGGCGGCGGAGGGATTTGCCGTGGAACGGCCCCAAGCCGATTGGCCGCAAGCACCGGCCGTGGTCGCTCGCTTCGACAGCGGCCAGCCCGGGCGAGTGTTGCAATTCGATGGACATTTAGACACGGTGCATCTGCCCTTTGTGCCGCCCAAAGTGGAGGACGGCCAGCTCTATGGGTCGGGGTCGTCCGACATGAAGGGAGGGATCGCCGCCTTTGTCGAGGCGCTCAGGGCGTTGAGAGATGCGGGTGCACTGACTAAGGGGGCGGTCTTGCTTACGGCCCACGACCATCACGAAGCGCCTTGGGGTGACCGCCGCCAGCTTTTGGCCTTGATCCGCGAAGGTTTTGTCGGCGACGGGGTGTTGCTGCCAGAGTACCTAGGCGACGTGCTGCCAGTCGCCGGGCGCGGGATGGCCGTGTTTAGCGTGGAGATCGAGCGCGATGGCGAGCCGGTACACGAGGTGCTAAGGTCTGCTGGCCTGCCGGATGTGATCGCCGCGGGGGGCGAAGTAGTGTTGCGGCTGAATGCGCTGAACGAGCATCTGCGCGAGCGAACTGCGCCCTATGTCGGCAGGGACACGCTGTTTATCGGCCGGCTCGAAGGCGGCCAGCTCTACAATCAAGTTCCGGTCCAGTGCCGCGTCGAAGGGACTCGCCGCTGGGTAGCGGCTGGCTCGGAGCCAACCGCACGTCGCGAAATTGAGGATCTGCTCGCCGACGTAGCTGCGGCAAGCGGCACTCGCATCCGGCTCGCGGATTGGAATATGCCCGGTGATGCCTTTGCGGTAGATCAGAACAGTCCGCTGGTGGGTGCGTTCCAGTCTGCACACGAACAGGTGACCGGTGCAGTGCTGCCCTTGGGAGGCAAGCCATTCATCGACGATGGCAATGTCTTTATGGCTGCCGGGATTGAGGCTCTAACCCACGGTCCTTGCGCCACGGGAGCGCATACGACCGACGAGCAGGTGCCAGTGGCCGAGTTGGTGCGGGTGGCGAAGGTGTATGCGCTGACGGCGCAGGCGTTTTGCTAAGTGCCCTCAATGGCGCGCGCTGCGGCCGTGCCTCGCTCCTCATCGACGAAGTAGAGGCAGGCTCCGCCGGCGACGAAGAGAATGACGATCGACAAAATCCCCACGCGGGGGCTGCCGGTCAGCACCCCAATCCAGCCCACGAGCACTGGGCCGATGACCGCGGCAAACTTGCCCAGCATATTGTAAAAGCCGAAAAACTCCGCCGCGCGGTCGCGGGGAATGAGCCTTGAGTAGAGCGAGCGGCTCAGGGCTTGTACTCCGCCTTGGACTAGGCCGACGGCCACGGCCAAGGCGTAGAATTCCCAGACTGCATTCAGAAAGTAGCCCCACACCGTCGCTGCGGTATAGACGGCTAGGCCGATGAAAATCCCCTTGCGGGTGCCAATCCGCTCGCCGAGCCAGCCAAAGGCAATGGCCGCGGGGAAGCCCACGAACTGAGTAATGCCCAAGGCGATGAGCAGGTCGTTGGTGTCAAAGCCGAGAGACAAGCCGTAGTCGATGGCCATGCGGACGATGGTATCGACGCCGTCGATGTACAGCCAGTAGCCGATGAGGAAGACAAAGGTCGTGCGTAGCTGCCGAATGTCGCGGCCGGTCGAGACGAGCTGGCGATAGCCGGCCGAGACTGCGCTCCAGCCGCTATAGGCGTGCGTGGGCGGCGATTCCTCGACCCACAAAAAGAGTGGCAGCGAAAAGCCAGCCCACCAGATGGCGACTAGCAAAAAGCACACGCGCACTGCCTCGCTGGCATCGGCCAATCCGAAGGTCGTGGGGTGGAGGACCATCACCACATTGAGCGCAAACAGCAAGCCGCCGCCCAGATAGCCGAGGCTATATCCGAGCGCCGAGACCGAGTCGGACTTGTCGCGTCCGACCACTTCCACGATAAGCGCATCGTAAAAGGTGTTGCCACCGGAGAAGCCGATGGCGGCCAAGACATAGATCACAACCGCCAGCTCCCATGCGCCTTGGGCAACCATGTACAGACACCCGGTGGCGAGGACGCCCAAGAAGGCGAAGGCAAACAGGAACTTGCGCCGGGTGCCACCTTGGTCGGCAATAGCCCCGAGGAGGGGAGCTAGCAGCACGACGATCAGACTGCTGAGGGAGTTGGCCAGCCCCAGTTGGAAGGTGCTCTCGGTGACGTCGCTGCCGGCGCTCCAGTAGGACTTAAAAAACACCGGGAAGAAGGCGGCGATGACCGTGGTGGCAAAGGCCGAGTTAGCCCAGTCGTACAAGGCCCAGCCGATGACAGATTTTTTGGCGTTGGTAGGCATGGTATTAGGGGGAATCGTTGGTTGAGGTCGCGTACCGCATAACAGTATAAGGCAAAAAGGGCGTGGTTGCCGCTGGCGTCCTTTATGAATAGCGTAGGGAGATCGCTCCAAAGGACGATTTCTTTATGAATGACAAATGGCTGCGTTTTGATGCGGCGACCAATCCGTATGGGCCGTCGCCCAAGGTTCGGGAGGCGATGGTCGCCTTTTCCCGCACGGGCGACTTTAGTCGCTACAGCGACGAGGAGCGCGCCGAGTCGTTGCGCGGGGATTTGGCGGCGCATTGGGGGATTTCGCCCGATCACTTCATCGTGTACAACGGGTCTGGGGAGGCCGTGGTCTGGCTTTTTTTGGCGCGATTGCTGCTAGAGCAGCAGCGCTTGCTCATTCCGTCTCCGTCGTACGAGCGCTTTGTGGCGTTGGGACTGCGGTGTGCGGCTGAAGTGATCCCGGTGCCGCTGCACGAGGAGGACTTTGCTCTGGTGCCCGAGCGCTTTATCGAGGCGGGCCAGCAGTCGGGAGCGCGAGTGCTGCTGATGAGCAGTCCCAACAATCCCACGGGCAATCTCCTGTGCGGCGACGCGGAAATGGCGCGTTTGCTCGACGAGTTGCCCGGCTGCCTGTGCATTGTTGATGAAGCGTATGCAGACTATGCCGGCCACAGCTATGTATCCTGGGTGCAAGAACGGGAAAATTTGGTAGTGCTGCGGACCTTTTCCAAAGCATACGGCATGGCTGGTCTGCGGGTCGGCTACGCCATTGGGCCTAAGTCCGTTATCGCCGCCCTGAGCCAGTTGCAGGTTCCTTGGGCGGTCAATGCGCTGTCGCTGGTGGCGGCACAGGCCGCGCTAGCCGATCAAGGCTATTTGCAGGAGGTCGTCGCCCAGATCCGCGGCGATTGTCAGGCACTCTACGAAGGGCTAAACGAGCGGCCGTGGTTGCGAGCCTATCCGAGCGCGGCGAATTTCTTTTGGGTGCGCTGCGAGGGGATCGGGCCGGAGCGGTTGCGGGCGGGGTTGGAAGAACGGCGGATCCGCGCCCGCTGGCGGCAAGACGCGCCCGGCTTTGTGCGGCTGACGTCGCTGCGTCTCCAAGACAACGAGTATTTGTTGGCAGCGCTCGATGAGATCGGGCAATTAGACTAACACAAGAGGAGGGGTATGGAATACCGCAATTTGGGCAAGGCCGGCGTCAAGGTGTCCAAGGTGTGCTTGGGCGCAGCGTTTCGCGGCCAAGAGGACGAGAAGGTTTGCATTGAGGTAGTGCAGCGGGCCTTGGACTTGGGCTGCAATTTTATCGATACGGCGCTGTATGGTGGAGGGCGCTCCGAACAAGTGGTGGGTAAGGCCATCAAGGGACGGCGCGAGGAAGTGGTGCTGACAACCAAGATTTTTGGCACCTTGGGTAATAGTCCCAATCACGTGGGGTTGTCGCGGGTCAATTTGCTGCGGGGCATTGAGGCATCGCTGCAGCGGCTACAGACTGATTACGTCGATCTGTACTTGCTGCACAGTTTTGATCCGGTCACGCCGTTGGAGGAGACCTTGGGTGCGCTTGACGACATTGTGCGGCAGGGCAAGGCGCTCTACGTGGGGTGCTCTAATTTTCCGCCGTGGAAGATCGTCGAAGCCCTGTGGATTTCGCAGCGCGAGCGCTTGGCCCCTTTTGCCTGTATCCAGAATCAGTACAATCTGCTCAACCGCTGGGAGATGGAGCCGGAGCTGATGCCCATCTGCCGTCAGTTCGGCTTGGGCATTATGACCTACAGTCCACTGGCCATTGGTCTGCTCTCTGGCCGCTTCCGCCGCGGGCAAGCGCCGCCGCCGGGGACGCCGTGGAGCACAGACGAGCTGCGCGGCATGAGTCCGGGCAAATACAACTTTGCCGAGGCCATGACCGAGCGGGTCGATACCATCGTCCAGACGCTGATCGATATTGGGGCGCAGCACGGCAAGACTCCAGCACAGGTGGCCATTGCTTGGATCTTAGATCACGACGAGATAAGTGCCCCTATTTTGGGGGCCGACGAGCCAGCGCATGTGGATGAGATTTGCGCGGGCTTGGACTGGCCTTTGGCACCGGAAGAGCGGGCTTTGTTAGACGAGGTGTCCGAGGTGAAGATGCCGCAGAAATACGCCTGAGGCGATTGAAATCACTCCCAACACCACATCCATGCGAAAACGCCCATGCGTCTCTGCGATTTTCCGATACTGACCTTCGACACCTACGGAACCCTGATCGACTGGGAGACGGGCATCTGGGATGCGCTGCAACCGCTCTGCGCGCGTCTGGCCGATCCGCCGACTCGCGAGGCAGCCCTCGCCGCCTTTGCGCAGGTGGAATCCGCTTGCCAAGCGGCCAATCCCGACCTGCTCTACGCCGACCTCTTGGTGGCTACTCATCGCACACTAGCTCAGAATTGGGGCAGCGAACCCGACGATGCCGAGAGCATACGTTTCGGCCAGTCGGTCGGAGACTGGCCGGCCTTTGCCGACGCGGCCGAATCGCTCGCCTATTTGAAGCGCCACCATCGGCTTATTACCCTCACCAATTGCGACTGCGCCAGTTATCGGGGCAGTTCCGCCCGCCTCGGCGATCCTTGGGACGCGATTTTCACCGCCGAGGAGATCGGCTCGTACAAACCGTCGCTGGCCAACTTTGAATTCCTTCTCGCCCGAGTTGCTGCGGATTTCGGCGGCGATCCCGGAAGCATCCTGCACGTCGCGCAGAGCCTCTTCCACGATCATGTGCCGGCCAAGGCAATCGGCCTGACGACGGCGTGGATTGACCGGCGTGTGGGGCGCGTCGGAGGTGC
Source organism: Candidatus Latescibacterota bacterium (assembly GCA_965116675.1). Taxonomy (GTDB): domain Bacteria; phylum Latescibacterota; class UBA2968; order UBA8231; family UBA8231. The sequence goes on along the minus strand of OZ220721.1, from coordinate 1,196,764 downwards.
GACAGCACCGCCACAGGAGGCCGTGGAACCCGACTTTCGTTTCAAAAGTATGGCGGAACTGGTCGACCAGCATCGCGCCGAACGGGCCTGAATCCACCCTAACGGCGTATGGACGCCAGCGGTATGTGCCGCTAATTTCTAGAGGACAGGTTTCCCCTTGGTGCTAATGCTAACTGAAGGAGGAAAATGATGGATTATCGACATATTATCACTATTGAACCCGGTAAGCGCGGTGGTAAGCCGTGCATTCGCGGCATGAGGATTACCGTTTATGATGTACTCGACTATCTCGCTTCGGATATGTCCATTGAAGAGATTTGGCGCGACTTTCCCGATCTTACGCATGAAGACATTCGCGCTTGTTTGGCATTTGCTGCGGATCGAGAGCGCCGGCTTATGTCTATTTCTTCGGCATGAGATCGAGACCCATGAGCACACCTCTCCACGACCGTATCGCCTTAGTAACCGGCGCGGCTGGCGGCATTGGTCAAGCGATATGCCGGGCCTTGGCCGCCGAAGGCGCGACGGTTGCCCTGCATTATCACACGCAGAAGGACGCGGCCCACGCCCTCGCCGCCGAATTGGGCGGAGCTGCCTTTGCGGCTGATATAACCGAGGCGGAGGCCGCGCAGTCGCTGGTTGAGCGCGTGGCTGGGGAATTGGGTGGGCTGGATATTTTGGTCAATAACGCCGGTATCACCATCGGCGGGCAGTTCGTAGCCGATATGTCGCTGGCAGATTGGCATCGGGTGCTTGATGTCAACCTCAATAGCGTCCTCTACATGTGCAAGGCCGCTCTGCCGTTGATGCGGGCTCGAGGCGGCGCGGTCGTCAACATTGCCTCGAATGTGGTCAACACGCTGCCGGGCGGTGCGGCGGCGTATGCGACGACCAAGGCGGGGGTCGTGGCCTTGACGAAGGTGCTGTCGAAAGAGGAAGCCGAGTACGGCATCCGCGTCAATGTGGTGTCGCCGGGGATCATCGACGCGGGGATGGGGAGCGGGGCGCTGGCGCGGCGGACGCCAGAGGTGCGGGAGCAATTTCTCAACAGCATTCCCATGCGCCGGGCTGGTGGCCCCGAAGAGGTGGCGGCGGCCGTGGTCTTTCTGGTGTCGCCAGCGGCCAGCTACGTAACGGGACAGCACATAAGCGTCAACGGTGGCGACCGCACCGAGTCCTACCAGTAGAGTTAGACACTTAGATTAACAGCTTATATATTAGGAAGATAGGCCCTTCTGGAATACAGGCGGGGATCGCTTCTACTGGTCTAAACGGCCTTACTTTAATTAAAAATTGATGAAGTACTTGCTTACCGGCGGCGGCACGGGTGGCCACGTGTACCCAGCCTTGGCCATTGCCAACGAAGTTCGGCAGACGCGGGCAGATGCCGAGTTCCTCTACGTGGGTCATCGAGACAGGCTGGATGCTTGGGTTGTGCCCGAGCAGGGGTACCGCATCCGCTTTGTGCGAGCCCGTTCCTTCCCGCGCACGCGGTCTCTTGTGCCCTTGCTGCGATTTGCCATCGCGCTCGGGGTCGGGGTCGTCCAAGGGGCGCTCATCCTCTTGCGCTACCGGCCGCAAATTATCATCAGCACGGGCGGCTTTGTCAGTGCGCCGGTCCTCTTCGCGCATGGTGTGCTGGCCAAGGTCGGCCTTTCTCGCGCCCGCGTCTTTATCTACGAGCCGAATGCCTATCCCGGGCTTTTGAACCAAGTTACCGGACGGCTAGCGCAGCGAATCGGGGTGGCGTTTGAACAGGCGGGTCGCTGGTTTGACGCGGAGAAGGTGGCGGTGGTCGGCTATCCGGTGCGCCGCTCTTTTTTGAATCTTGATCGTCAGGCCGCGCGGGAAAAATTGGGCATTGACCAAGGCCGCAAGGTCGTACTCGCCTTTGGGGGGTCGGGTGGTGCCAAGTCCATTAACGAGGCCGTACTCACAGCCTTGCCTCTGTGGCGCGAGGCCGGGCTGGTGGTCATTCACGTCACGGGTCGCTACAAGGGGTCGGATTACGACGCAGTGGCGGAGACTGAGGCCGCTTTAGCTGAGATGGGGATAGAGGGCGACTGGTATCGACGCCTTGATTACGCGGATGAGATCGCCGATCTGATCGCGGCAGCAGATCTGGTCATTTGCCGGTCGGGCGCAGGGACTCTCACCGAGATGGCGGTCAGTGGGACCCCCACGCTGATTGTGCCGTTGCCGACATCGGCCGAAGACCATCAGGCGCTGAACGCGCGTGAGATGGAACGGATAGGGGCTGCTCAGGTGCTCTATCAGGAGGCATTTTGGGACAACGCCTGCATCCACAGCGGACTGGACGGCGAGAAGTTGGCGCAGCAGGTACTCGCGTTGTGCGCCGACGAGGAGCGGTTGCAGACCATGAGCGCGGCCGCCAAGACCATGCCCAAGACCAACAGCCTCGAACTGATTACGGCTGAGCTGGACGGCCTCATCGTTGGGCAGGAGCCGCCACCGTTGCGATTGGAATCGCCCCCGGTCAAAAAAAGCGGCTTGCCGACTGAACCCAACGCCTTGCTGCGCTGGGTGCAAGCACGGGTCAAAGAGGTAGGCGGCGTGGCGGCAATGGAGCGCGGTGAACTGGCCTATTTGCGCTATCAAGCCGATCGCCTGCTCACGTCTGAGGATTGGTGCGAAATCCCGCTGGGGCGGCGCAATGTGGGCATCAAGCTCGTTGCGGTCTTAGGCTACCAAGAGCGGCTGCCCTTGCTGCTACACATCCTCACCGACCGCACTCCGACCGGGTGGATGCACCGTCTTTGCGGCGGCGACTTTCGCCACGGAGGCATTATACGCCGCAATGTCGTCGAACACGGCCTGCGCGGCTTGGGAGCGACCGACGCGCAAACCCGGGCCGCACTACTTAACGCGCTGGAAGCAGATCCCTACTTTGAGGTGCGGGCGTGGGCGGCGCGGGCCCTCGGCGAGTTGTTTGCCGTCGATGGTGAGATCGAAAGCTCGCTCTTTGTAGCCCTTGACGATAGCGCGCCAGAAGTGATCGTCCAAGCCCTGAGTGCCCTCAAAAAAATAAGTCGCAATCCCGACCTGTTAGCGCGGCTGCGTCGCTTTTATATGCACTCGAACTGGCAGATTCGCGAGCAGGTCGTGCTGGTGTTGATCGAATTTTTGCAGCGCGGCGTCTTGGAGCCAACTCAATTGGAGCGCGATCTCGACCAAGTTTTGATTTCGATGCCTTATTTCAAGCCGGAGTTCCCCCTTGGCACGCACCTGCGCCAATTGGCTGATCTCGTGCGCGCCGACCGGCCCTTAGCCGCTTCGCAGAGATGATCTACTACCTCGGAATTTACCTGCAAGATGCTGTCGAGGCCTTGTCGTTTTTGCGCTTGGTCGATTCGATCATCTTTCGCGCGCTCTGCGGCGCGATCACCTCGTTGATTTTCACCATTCTCTGCGGCGGGCGGGTCATCCTCTACTTCTACGGCCGCGGGCACCGCGATATGCCCCGCGACTATCTCAACTTTGAAGCTGCTAGCAACCAAGCCAAAACCTACGGTGGTGGCCTAATCGTCGCCGCGATCTTGATCAGCGTCGGCTTGTGGTGTAAGCTGCACAGCCTCTTCGTGTTGTTCTGCGTGGGTGCGATTGTCTGGTTTGCCGCGCTCGGCTGGATTGACGACTTCCTCAAGGTGCGCTATCGCTCTAGCGATCGCGGGCTGTCCGAGAAGGCCAAGTTGGCGCTGCAAGTAGCCTTTGGGATGGCGTTTGGCACCGCGTATGTCACGCAAGCGCTCCCCGCTGAGTCGGCGGGTTTGGCGACCCAGCTTTATCTGCCCTTTTTCAAAAATCCGGTGCTCGATCTTTCGTGGGGCTATGTGCTTTTTATCGCCTTTACGGTGACGGCCATCTCCAACTCGGTCAATCTAGCCGACGGGATTGACGGCTTGGCTATTGTGCCGACTGCTTTTGTCGTAGCCGTCTTCGGGGTGTTTGCTTACGTGTCCAGCCACGCTGAGATCGCGGAGTTTCTGATCTTTCCCTTTATGCCGGGCGTGGGGGAAGTTGCCATAATCTGCTCCATCGTCTTTGGGGCCTGCCTCGGCTTTTTGTGGTTCAATTCCTATCCGGCCAACGTCATCATGGGCGATACCGGATCCATGGCGCTAGGCGGTTTGTTGGGCACGGTCGCCGTCTTGGTCAAACAGGAGTTCCTCTTCCTGATCGTCGGGGGGATTTTCGTCGGCGAGACCTTGTCGGTGGTGATTCAGGAAAAAATTGGCATCCGGTGGTTGGGGCGGCGCTTTTTTACTCGTTCGCCGATTCACCACCACTTCCAACAGCGCGGCTTAGCCGACACCAAGATCGTCATTCGCTTCTGGATCGTGGCTGGCATTTTGGCACTGTGCGGCTTGGCGACGCTTAAAATTCGCTAGCTTGCTAAGAGGCCATAGGTGCAGAGGAGGACGATGGCCGCGCCTAGCAGGAGCGGCACGGAGGTAGGAAGCGGCTCGGGCTGGCGGTGGACCTCGCGCTGATAGCGGTCGTATTCAGCCGCCAAGATGCTGTAGCTGGAAACGAGCGCGGCGATGAGGCCCGCGATGAAGCAGGTGATGACTACAGGATCAGCCGAGAACGCGCGGGCGATGCTAGCGGCATAGGCACCGATGTTGAGCAGCAGGCGGCGCGTCTTTGTCAGCAAGCCGTAGAGTACGAGTCCTGCGCAGAACGATCCGACGACCAGCGCCGCGAAGATCGACAGCCAGTCGCGCCCCCCAGAGAGCGCTAAGAGGCCCGTGCCAATGAGCAGGTGGAGCCACATCCCGACATAGGCGTAGAAGAAGGACGCGCGTCTAAACGGCGCGTGCCCCATTAGACAGTGGGCAAAGGTAATGGACTTGGGCATGGCAATATGCGGCCAAAGATAGGCCGCAGCCCGATCGCGTCAACGCATGGCCAATCATGGAAATTCTGTCCATCCCCATTGAAAACGTCAAAGGCGTAGGAGCCAAACGCGCGTCCGCGCTCAAAGATGCAGAGATTCTGACGCTGGGCGATTTATTGTATTACCTGCCGCGCCGCTACCTCGACCGCTCGCAGATTTTGCCCATGGCCCGAGCACCAATCGGCCAAGAGGTGACCCTCATCGGCCAAGTGCGCCAGACGCGCTTCATTCCTGGGCCGCGGCCTCGCTTTGTGATGGTGGTTGCCGACGAGACCGACGATATCACCTGTACCTTTTTTCAGGGGGGACGCTACTTGCAGCGCAACTTTGCCGTCGGCGACGAGTTGGCTATAAGCGGCAGGATTGATCTGTTCCAAGGGCGGCGGCAGATCGTTCATCCCGAATACGAATTCATCCACGGGGAGGAGCGGCTTCATACGGGCGTGGTCGTGCCGCTCTATACGACCAGTGCCGATATGAAGGAACGCGGCCTGCGCAGCCGGGGCTTCCGCCGCTTGATAAGCGAGGCGTTGGATACCTTTGCCGAGCGGATCGAAGACGATTTACCCGCGGCCTTGCGGCAGCGCTTGGGTCTTGCAGAGTTGGGCGATAGTCTGCGCCAAGTGCATTTTCCCGCCAGCCTTGCCGAAGCGGAGCGCGCGCGCCAGCGCTTGGCTTTTGGCGAGCTTTTTGCCTTCCAACTGCGCTTGGCGCGGCGGCGCAAAAAAAGCCGCGAGCAGGCCGACGGCATTGCCTTTGCGCCGAGTGAGAAACTGGTGCCGGCCCTGTGGGATTCGCTGCCGTTTGCCCCCACGCGCGCCCAACTCCGAGTCGTCGCCGAGATCGCCGCGCAGATGCAGCGCCCCCAAGTTATGAATCGCCTGGTCCAAGGCGACGTTGGCTCGGGCAAGACCTTGGTGGGCCTGTGCGCGATGCTGACAGCCGTGGAGAACGGCTACCAAGCGGCGATGATGGCCCCGACCGAAATCCTCGCCGAGCAGCACTTTTTCAACATCCAAGCCCTTGTCGAGCCTCTCGGCCTGACGGTGGTATTCCTCAAGGGTGCCCAGCGCAAGGCGCTTCGGCAGGAGTTGTTGACGGCCATTGAAAGCGGCGCGGCTCACATTGTGGTGGGTACCCACGCGCTGATCCAGGAGCAGGTGCAATTTGCCCGCTTGGGGCTGGCGGTCATCGACGAGCAGCATCGCTTTGGGGTCGTACAGCGCGGCGCGCTCTATAAGAAGGGCGCAAAGCCCGATTTGCTGGTGATGACGGCCACGCCTATTCCGCGCACCCTAGCTCTGACTCTGTACGGCGAGTTGGATGTGTCGGTCATTGACGAGTTGCCTCCCGGGCGCAAGCCGATCCGCACGGCCCTGCGCGGCAACGACCGCCGCGAGGCAATTTTTGAGTTTGCCGGCGATCAGGTGCGCCAAGGGCGGCAAGTGTACGTGGTGTACCCACTGATCGAAGAGTCGGAAAAGATGGATTACAAATCCGCAGTCGAAGCCTACGACGAGTTACGCTACGGTCCATTGGCCGAGTTCACCGTGGCCTTGTTGCACGGACGCATGGCGGCTGAGGAAAAAGCTGCGGTTATGGAGAATTTTAAGCAAAATCGGGTTCAGGTCTTGGTCTGCACCACGGTCGTCGAGGTCGGCGTGGATGTGCCCAATGCCACGGTGACGATCATCGAACACGCCGAGCGCTTTGGCTTGGCGCAATTGCACCAGTTGCGCGGTCGTGTGGGGCGCGGTGGGGAGCAGTCGTTTTGCATTCTCATCAGCTACGCTCCCGCTGGGGCCGAGTTGGTGGATTCGCGCGAGCGGCTCCAGACCATGGAGCGCACCCAAGATGGCTTTGAGATCGCGGAAAAGGATTTGCAACTGCGCGGCCCCGGCGAGTTCTTCGGCGTGCGTCAGGCCGGGATGCCCACATTTAAGGCGGCGGATCTAGTCGCCGACGGAGACTTGCTGCAAAGCGCGCGTGAAGAAGCCATGCGGATTGTAGATAGCGAATAGGAGTCCTATATCATTCATGCGATGATCCGCAGATAGACGCAGATGGACGCAGAACGGTATTCCAAGACAAGCAGTCGCTCGAATCGTTCAACCCATTCAGGATGGCCACATGACAAGCAAAAGCCTCATTTCTCCCGCGGATTTCGTCGGGCTCGACTCGGTAACTCATCTCTGCACGGGGGGCGAGGCTCCTTGGCTAAAAGGGCAGAGTGAGGTGTACGCGGAATTCGCGCAGCAAAAAAGCGGCGGCGACCGCGGACGGCGCGCCATATACGCCCGCGGCGAGCGCTGCCGCCAGCGCATGGGGCAGTTGTGGGGCGTTCCGGCCGAGCGGATCGCCTTTACGCCGTCGGCGGCTGAAGGCATGGCTTGGTTGGCGCGGGGTTTGGACTGGCAGCCGGGCGATAACGTGGTTACCACCAATTTGGAGTTTCCCTCGGTGGCGTACAATTGGCGCAACGTGCGCGAGCAAGGAGTCGAACTGCGGCTGGTGCCGCATTGCGATTGGCTGGTGCGGGAGGAAGATCTGTTGGCTGCGGTCGATGAGCGCACTCGGGTCTTGGCTGTGAGTCAAGTCAGCTTTTACACGGGGCAAAACCTCGATATCGAGCAGCTTGCGGACGGGCTTGCCGGGCGCGACGCGCTTTTGGCGGTCGATGCGACCCATGCCGCGGGCGCAATCACCGTACCGGCCGCGTGTACCGACTTGTGCGTTAGTTCGTGCTACAAGTGGCTGTTGGCGACGCATGGGGTTGCGCCGTGTTATCTGAGCCAACGGGCCGAGGCGCAAGTGCGCTCTACGGCTTTTGGCTGGCGCAACTTGGCGGTGTGGCCGGCGCAAGGGGCTGTGCGCGCACCGGATGCCGACGAAAAGCCAATGCCCGATAAAATGGAACCGGGCAATCCGGCTATGGTGGCGGTGCTCTACCTCGACTACGCTTTGGGGCGGCTACTGGAGGTGGGGATTGAGCGAATAGAGGAGCACAACCGCGACTTGTCCGAACAAATCAGCGCCGGGCTGGAGCGTCTCGGGCGGCAGGTTATTTCGCCGAGTGTGAGGCCGCAACGCTCGGGCAATACCTGTTTTGCGGACGACGATGCGCACGGACTGTGTGAGGCTCTCGCCGACCGGGGGGTGTTGGTGTGGGGAGAATACGGACGGGTGCGGGTCTCGGGGCATTTGTATAATAACAGCGACGATGTGGAGCGATTTTTGGGGGTTTTAGGCGAGTTGGTGTAGGGAGGCTGAGACATAGAATATGGAGACGACAAAACAGGAAACTTAAAAATGAATATCGCAGCCCCGGAAACGTTTATATCGACTATGGTGGACCGCATCGTGGAAGCCTTCCAGCCTGCACAAATCGTCCTTTTCGGGTCCCATGCACGAGGAACGGCAACTGAACGGAGCGACGTGGATTTGCTCGTAATTCTGCCGAATGTGTCTGACAAACGGGACACGGCTATCAAGATCCGCCGGGTCTTGGGGGATCTGCCGGTTTGCAAGGACATAGTGGTGGCGACTCCCGAAGAAGTCGCTCGTCGCGGGCACCTTGTGGGAACCGTATTGCGCTCAGCTCTCCGCGAAGGGAAGGTTATTTATGAGCGACTCTGAACTCGTTGACGAAGCTCGCCGCTGGCTTCGTTTCGCGACGGAGGATCTCGATGTTGCACAACACTTACTAGCAGTGGATGGGGCACCTCCTCGTCACGCTTGTGCTCTAGCCCAACAAGCTGCTGAAAAGGCGTTGAAGGCAGCACTGGTACTTGAGGGAATAGACTTTCCATTCCGACACGACTTAGATGCCTTGCGCAACCTGCTCCTGGACACTTGGTCGGTACGGTGTACGCACACTGATCTTGCTCAATTGACAGAGTGGGCTGTCGAGGCACGATATCCAGGCGATTGGCAAGAGGCCACAGCAACCGATGCCGAACAGGCGGTGTCTCAGGCACGAGGAGTTTACAACTCGATAGCGGCTGAGTTTGAGCGGCGTACAAACGCTGACTGAATCTGGCTCGTCGCTTTCGCCTTGAAGAGGACTCAACGTTGGGACTCAAGCACGTATCGCCGTCCGGCGACCGCTTCGACGAATCCGTTGTTCCCCGCACCTCGCCAGAGCATCTCGACGAGGAATTGACGCGTCGATTCCTCCGCGAAGACGCCGAGCTGACCGAGGACACTTTGCACAAGCTCCGCATCGTCGCTGCCGATGAGGAAGACGCCATACGCCTCACGCTCGCCGGCGTTCTGCTATGCACGCGGCAGCCGCAACAATGGATGCCCCACGCATACATACAAGCCGTCAGCTATGCAGGGGAGCGGACGGATGTCAACTATCAGACTGACGCCCGCGATATTGAAGGGCCGCTCGACGAGCAAGTTGCGGAAGCCTTGCATTTCGTACGGCGGAACATGCTGGTGCGAGCGACCAAGGTAACGGCCCGGGTCGATCAACCGCAGTTCAGCGAGCGGGCTGTGTTTGAGGCGCTCGTCAATGCCGTGGCGCATCGGGATTATTCGATGGGGGGTTCGCGGGTGCGTCTGCACATGTTCGGAAACCGGCTTGAGCTATACGTCCCCGGTGCCTTGGCGAATACGCTTTCGCCGGATAGCCTGCATCTGCGGCAAGCCAATCGCAATGAACTTATCGTGTCTTTGTTGGCGCGTTGTCCCGCACCGGCCGGTCTTGGACGGACGCACTTGATGGACCGACGCGGCGATGGGGTGCCGATCATCCGAGAGGAGTGCCAGCAATTTGCGGGTCGTCTCCCCGAATACAGCCTGATTGACGACAGTGAGTTGCGGTTGGTGGTTTGGGCGGCGTAGCCCAATCAATCGCCAAAAAACTCTCCGTAGAGCGAGCGCACGGCCGCGGGAATGTCCGCTGCCGTGATCCCGAACATCATGCTGACCTCGCTCGACCCTTGATTGATCATTTCTATGTTGACGCTGGCGCGGGAAAAGGCCGTACAGGCACGGGAGGCCAAGCCAATGGTGTGGTGCATGCCCTCGCCGACGACCATCACCAAGGCGAGGCCACGGGCAACCGACAACTCATCTACCTCTAACTCGGTGCGAATCCGGCGCAGGACCCGCTCTTCGGCTGCGTGGTTGAAATACGACTCGCGCACGATCACCGACATGTTGTCAATGCCCGACGGCGTGTGCTCAAAGGAGATTCCCTCGTCCTCAAAGATGGCCAGCAAGCGACGACCAAATCCCACTTCGCGGTTCATCAGGTACTTGCTGATGTACACGCTGCAAAACCCGTCGGTGGCGGCGATGCCGACGACCGGGAGATCGCCGACTGCACGCTCAGGGACGATGCGGGTGCCGGGTGCCTGCGGGTTGTTGGTGTTTTTGACGACGACCGGGATCCCAGCGTGGAACACGGGTTCGAGGGCCTCGTCGTGAAACACGGAAAACCCCGCGTAGGATAGTTCGCGCATCTCGCGGTAGGTAATCTCGGCGACGGCGACTGGATTTTCGACCAGCGCAGGATTGGCCACAAAGACCGAATCGACGTCCGTGAAGTTTTCGTACACGCTCGCATCGACGGCCGCGGCGAGGATCGCACCGGTTATGTCCGAGCCGCCGCGCGAGAAGGTGACGACGCGGCCGGTGGGCGAGTAGCCAAAAAAACCGGGGAAAATGGTGATGCCTGGGCGGTCTTTGAGCTGGCGCAGCTTGCCGTAGGATGCCTGCAAGACGCGGGCGTTGCCCGGCTCTTCCGAGAGAATGAGGCCGCCCTCGCCGGGGTCGAGATAATGGGCTTCGGCTCCGTTGTGGCGCAGGTATTCGGCGACGAGGCGGGCGCAGTTGTCCTCGCCGCCGGCCTTCATGGCGTCTGCGTAGAGCGCTTCGTCGCTGGTGCTCATGGCCAGCCGCCGCTCAAAGTCGGCGACAATGGGCGCGAGCGCCGTGTCCGGCAAGCCGAGGTCGGAGATGATGGCGGCATAGCGTTCGATGACGCGCGCCAACGCAGTGCGGCCATCTTGGTTGGTTAGCTGGGCGCGGACCACCTCGATGAGGAGGTCGGTTACTTTGGTGTCTTCCCGGTCGCGCTTGCCCGGAGCCGAAACCACTACGAGTCGGCGCGCTGGATCAGCAGTGACAATGGCGCAGATTTTCTTTATTTGCTCGGCTGACGCGAGGGACGTGCCGCCGAATTTAGCTACTTTCATTGGATTCCTTTGCGAATACAGGTTTACCTCATAAAAAATGCACGGATCGCCGTCTTTTCAAATTTGTCTCAAGAAGATTTTATGGTTATTTTAAAAAGTTTGCTATTGAATGGTAAAATTCTGTCGCGCCAGCGGCCTCGATTCCACGCAAAGGTCCACTATGAAAGCAGTGCGTTTCCACCAGTGCGGCGGCCCTGAAGTCCTCACCTATGAGGATGTGCCCGTGCTCACACCCGAGCCGGGCGAGGCCGTAGTCGCAATCAAAGCCATAGGCTTGAATTATATCGACACCTATCACCGCGAAGGGCTGTACCCAGTCGATTTGCCCTGCATCCCCGGCATGGAAGCCGCCGGAGTTGTCGCGCGCCTTGGCCAAGGCGTGGAGGGCATACGAGTGGGTGACCGCGTGGCCTATGCCGGGGTGATGGGGTCGTATGCCGCAGAAGCGGCTGTGCCTGCCGACCGCTTGGTGCCTGTGCCTGATTCAGCTTCCTATCAGGAGGGGGCCGCTGCTTTGTTACAAGGCATGACGGCGCATTATCTGGCGCATGGATCCTATCGGCTGGGCCGCGAGGACACGGCTTTGATCCACGCTGGTGCTGGCGGCGTGGGTTTGCTGCTGATTCAGATGGCCAAGCGGTGCGGGGCGCGGGTGTTGACCACGGTCTCGACCGAGGAAAAGGAACAGCTCGCGCGGGGAGCCGGAGCCGATGAGGTCATTCGCTATACTGAGCGCGACTTTGAACAGGACGTCATGGCACTCACCAACGGGCGCGGAGTCGATGTGGTGTACGATTCCGTGGGTCAGGCGACCTTTGACAAGAGCTTGAACGTGCTCAGGCCGTTGGGTTACTTGGTGTTGTTCGGCCAGTCGAGCGGTCCGGTCCCGCCCTTTGACCCCGGCATCCTCAGCACCAAGGGGTCGCTCTTTTTGACGCGGCCAACTATGATGCACTACACCCAGACCCGCGAGGCGCTATTGGAACGCGCTGGCGCAGTATTGGAATGGATCGCCAGCGGCGAATTGGAGCTGCGCATCAGCGAGCAGTTTGCCCTGTCGGACGCGGCCGAAGCGCACCGCGCCTTACAGGGGCGCAAGACGACCGGCAAGGTCGTTCTCATACCAGAGTGAAGTAGCCAAGGAGACAGGCGATGACAGAGGCAGATTCCAAGGACGAACTCACCCCGGCCGCAGACCGCGTCGAACAAGGCGAAAATTTTGCTCAGATGCTCGATGCCGAAGGAGCACCACCGGCTCCGACCACCAGTGAGGTCGCAGTCGGCGACGAGGTCAGCGGCGTGATCGTCAAAGTCGAGGATGAGAACAGCTTTGTCGAGTACGGCAGTCGGGACGAGGCCATAATCCGCACCAGCGAGCTCAAAGGCCCCGATGGGGAAATGCGCTACAAGGTCGGCGACCCGATTGCGGCGTTTGTCGTGGCTACTGGAGACGAAATTCTGCTCAGTCGCGGCTTGAGTCGCCAAGACGTCCAGGCCGACTTGCTCTACCAAGCGTACAAGGCCGGGCTACCGGTCGAAGGCCGAGTTGACGCGGTCAACAAGGGGGGATTGGGCGTGACTATTGAGGGCGATGTACGCGGTTTTTGCCCGATCTCACACGTTGATACTCAGTACGTGGAAAACGCCGAAGAATACCGTGGCCAGACTTTGACCTTTAAAATTATCGAGTTCCGCCATCAGGGTCGCGTGATCGTCCTGTCGCGCCGGGCCTTGCTCGAAGCCGAGCAGGACAAGGCCGCCGGCGCGGTGCGCAGCCAGCTAAAGAAAGGCGCGCAACTGGCGGGCAAGGTGACGCGGCTGGAGTCTTTTGGGGCATTTGTCGAGTTGGGTTCCGGGGTAGAGGGCTTGGTGCACGTCTCGGAGATCAGCCATAAGCGCGTCGGCCATCCCCAAGAAGTCCTCGAGGTGGGGCAGCAAGTCCAAGTCGCGGTCTTGCGCACCAAAGATTTGGGTCAGCGGCGCAAGGAACGGATCTCGCTGTCGATTAAGGCGCTGGAAAAGGACCCTTGGCAAGAGATCAAAGAGCAGTTCGCAGTCGGCACAGTCGTCACCGGCAAGGTCGATGGGTTAGAGGATTTTGGCGCGTTTGTCGAGTTGGCCGAAGGCGTGCGCGGGCTGGTACATGTCTCGGAGATCGCCGACCGCCGCATCAGCCATCCGCGCGAGGTCCTCTCGCTCGGGGACGAGGTCAAGGTGGTGGTGCTCGAAGTGGATGTCCGCCGCCAGCGCCTGCGCCTGTCAATCAGCCAAGTCGATACCCTCGAATCCGAAGCCCATCTCGCCGAGTTCCGCCGGCGGCAGCAGCAGGAGCAGGAAGCAGAGCAGGGCAGCAGCGCTATGCTGGAAGCGCTCCGGCGCGCCAATCTGACCGATTGAGATGGGGCTGACAGACGCCATTTTTAACCACCCGCGCCTTGGCTACTACGGCGAATACGGTGGAGCCTTTGTCCCCGAAATTCTGCGCACGACTCTCGACGAACTGACCCAAGTTTTTGCGGACGCGTGCCGCGACTCTTCCTTTTGGACGGAGTTTGAGCAGGTGATGCGGACGTATTCCTGCCGGCCGACCCCAATTACCTTGCTCGAAAATCTCTCCCGCGAGGTTGGCGGGGCGCAGATCTTTCTCAAGCGCGAGGACCTCAACCACACGGGTGCCCACAAGGTCAACAACGTGATGGGCCAAGGCTTGTTGGTGCGCCGCATGGGCAAAAGCCGGGTCATCGCCGAGACGGGTGCCGGTCAGCACGGCGTGGCCACGGCGACGATGGCCGCCCGCTTGGGGCTGGAGTGCACCATCTACATGGGGGCCGTCGATGTCGAACGCCAGCGGCCCAATGTGTTCTGGATGGAGCAACTCGGTGCCGAGGTAGTGCCCGTGACCGATGGCTCGGCCACGCTCAAGGATGCGATCAACGAGAGCCTCCGCGATTGGGCCTATTCCATGGCCGACACGCACTATGTGCTCGGTACAGCGTGCGGCCCGCATCCCTTCCCGCAAATCGTCGCCTATTTCCAGCGGATCATCGGCGAGGAGAGCCGCCAGCAGTTGTTGGACTCAGTGGGATGCCTGCCCGATAGAGTGTACGCCTGCGTCGGCGGCGGGTCCAATGCCACGGGTCTATTCTTGGGGTTCCTCGACGACAAAGCTGTCGAATTGGTTGGAGTCGAAGCTGGGGGGCGAGGGCTGGAGACGGGCGATCATGCCTCTCGCTTGGCCGGCCTCGTCGGCACGCCTGGGGTCGCCCAAGGCTACAAGACCTTCTTCTTTCAGGATGCCGAAGGCCAAATGCGGCACACGCATTCGGTAGCGGCAGGCTTAGACTACATCGGCGTCAGTCCGATCCTCGCCCACTTGGCCGAGATAGGCCGGGTGCGCATTGAAGCTGCGACCGACCAAGAAGTGATCGCAGCCCTCAAGCGAATGATGCGCAGCGAGGGAATTATCGGCGCGCTCGAAAGTACCCATGCCTTGGCCGGTGCCCTGCGCGAAGTGGGCGCGATGACGCCCGACCAAGTGGTATTGATTGGCCTGTCGGGCCGCGGCGACAAGGACATTTTCACCATCGCCGACGCGCTCGCGGACGAAAACTGGCAGCGCTTCCTCGCCGATAGGGCCGCCCGATCGTGAATCTGCAAGCCTATATCGAAGAGCGGCTCGCCGAGCGCAAGGTTCTGCTGATGACGCATCTGATCGCTGGTTTTCCCTCGTTGGAGGCCAACTGGCGGATGCTGGAGATCATGGCCGAGGCCGAGGTCGATTTGGTCGAATTGCAGATGCCCTTTAGCGAGCCAATCGCCGACGGGCCGACCTTTGCGCGAGCCAACCAACAGGCCCTAGAAATCGGCCTTACCCTCGACGAATACTTCGACTTGATGCAGCGCGCGACCGCGGCTTTTCCCTTTCCGCATTTGATGATGGGCTACTACAACACGGCGTTCCGCTTAGGGCACGGCCCGTTTTGCCGCCGCTTGGCAGCAAGTGGAGCCTGCGGTTTTATCCTGCCGGACTTACCAGTCGAAGAGTACGGCGATCTGTGGGCAGCAGGCGCGGAGTGTGAGCAAACGCCGATTTTATTAATGACTCCGACTAACACTGAGCAGCGGCTGCAGCAGATTGGTGCCCAAGCCAAAGGGTTTGTCTATGCAGTGGCGCGCAAGGGCGTAACCGGCCGCCAGACGGACTTAGGAGAGGAACTCTATCGGTTTATTGCGCGGTGCCGTGAAGCGACCGATTTGCCATTGGGAATCGGCTTTGGCCTGCGCAGTGGGGAAGATTTGCGCCAGCTACAGGGTCAGGCCGAAATCGGCATTGTCGGATCGGTGCTGCTGGAGGTCTGGGAACGGGAAGGGGAGGCGGGCTACGCCGCCTTATTACGCGACTTGGCCGCTGGTCGTGAGTAGGGAGCGGTTTGAAACCGCCCCTACTGAATTTTTTACCCAACGATAATCCTTAGTCTGATCAGCGCCGGTGCTAGGGTGTTTGCACCGCCGCGATCAGTCCATGTACAAACCCCCGTTGACATCGATGGTCTCGCCGGTGATGTGCCGCGCGTCGTCCGAAGCCAGAAAGAGCGCGCAGTTGGCTACGTCTTCGGGCTGGCCGGAGCGGCCGAGGGGGATGGAGGCCTTGAGTTGATCGTGTTCGGGGGCGGAGGTCATGGCGGTGTCGATGACGCCAGGGGCGATGGCGTTGACGCGGATTTGGTCGGGGGCGAGGGCGCGCGCGAGGCCAATGGTCAGGGTGAGGACACCGGCTTTGGCTGCTGCGTAGGGAGGGCCAGCGGCTAGGCCGCCGGTCTTGGCCGCTAGGGAGGTCATGTTGATGATGACCCCTTGGCGGCGCGCCTTCATATGGGGGATGACCGCTTGGGCGCAGAGGAAGGAGCCTTTCATGTTGACATCGACGATGCGGTCCCAGTTCTCTTCGCTGCACGATTCAAAGGTCGTATAGACCAAGTAGCCGGCGTTGTTGACGAGGATGTCGAGTTGGCCGAACTCGTCGAGCACGCGGCTCGTGCCGGCGAGGACTGAGGCTTTGGCCGACACATCCATTGCCAATCCCAACGCGCCGATCTCAGTAGCTGTGGCGCGGGCGGTGCTTGCGTCTATATCGGCGACGGCCACTCGCGCTCCCTCGCGGACAAAGCACTCGGCGATGGCCCGCCCGATGCCTCGGCCCGCCCCGGTGATCAACGCGGTCTTGTGCTGCAATTTTCCCGTCATGGTGCCGCTCCTACTTAGCAAAAGATCGCCAGAGCAAGACCGTACCGTCCTCGGCCCCGGACGCGAGCATGGTACCGTCGGGCGAAAACGAGACGGATTGGACCCAACCGGTATGTCCTTTGAGGGTGGTCAGCGGCTTTCGGCTTTCGACATCCCACAGGATTACGTTGTCATCGCTTGAGCCGGATGCCAGCGTCGCTCCGTCGGGCGAAAACGCCACGGAATAGACATTCCCGGTATGTCCTTTGAGGGTGGTCAGCGGCTTTCGGCTTTCGACGTCCCACAGGATTACGTTGTTATCGCTTGAGCCGGATGCTAGCGTCGCTCCGTCGGGCGAAAACGCCACGGAAAGAACATAGTCCGCATGTCCTTTGAGGGTGGTTAGCGGCTTTCGGCTTTCGACATCCCACAGGATTACGTTGTCATCGCTTGAGCCGGATGCCAGCGTCGCTCCGTCGGGCGAAAATGCCACGGCCTGGACCCAATCCGCATGTCCCTTGAGGGTGGCTAGCCGCTTCTTCTTCGCGACATTCCACAGAATTACGGTGTTATCGTCTGCCCCGGACGCCAGTGTGGTCCCGTCGGGTGAAAACGCCGTGGCTTGGACCCTACTCTTATGCCCTTTGAGGATGGCTCGCTGACTCTTCTTCGCGACATCCCACAGGACTACGGTGTTATCCCCGCCGGACGCCAGTGTGGTCCCGTCGGGCGAAAACGCCGTGGCTTGGACCCTGGCTTCATGTCCTTGTAGGGTGTCCAGTCGTTTCTGGCTGGCGACATCCCACAGGATTACGGAGTCATCCCCGGATACCAGCATGGTCCCGTCTGGTGAAAACGCCACGGTTTGGACCCCCGATCCATTCCCTTGCAGGGTCGCCTGTTGCTTCCACATGGAAGGATCGTCGTCTGTAACGGATTGGTCGATCCTCGCCTGCCGAGATGGAGCAGGAGGTCGCCAGAGCAGGACCCCACCATCCCGGGCCCCAAACGCCAGTGTGGTCCCGTCGGGCGAAAACGCCGCGAAAGTGACATTGTGCTCTTTGAGGGAGGCCCGCTGTTTCCGGCTGGCGACGTCCCAGAGGGTTACGGTGCTATTGTATGTCCTATCGTATGACCCGGACGCCAGTGTGGTCCCGTCGGGCGAAAACGTCGCGAAAGAAACAAAACCCGTATGCCCTTTGAGAGTGGCCAGCCGTTTCCGGCTGGCGACGTTCCACAGAACTATGGTATTATCGCTCGATCCGGACGCCAAGGTGGTTCCGTCAGGCGAAAATGCTACGGAAAAAATAGTACCCGTATGCCCTTTGAGGGTAGCCAGTCTCCCCCGCTTGGCGACATCCCAGAGGGCTACAGTATTATCACTTGACCCGGACGCGAGCATGGTACCATCGGGCGAAAACGCCACGGATTGGACGCTATCTACATGCCCTTTGAGGGTGGCTCGCTGTCTCTGGCTGGCGACATCCCAGAGGGCTACAGTATTATCGCTCGCCCCGGACGCGAGTGTGGTACCGTCGGGTGAAAACTCCAAAGATCGGACTAGGCCCGCATGCCCTTCTAGGATCGCGAGTCGCTTCTGGCTGGCGACATCCCTCATGATTACGGTGTTACCTTCTTTGGCCGCCAGCAGTGTGCCGTCGAGCGAAAACGCCACTGAGCTGACCGAAAATGCTCTGGAAAAAACAGAGGGGTCCACATGCTCCTTGAAGGTAGCCAACTGCTTCTGACTGGCGATGTCCCACAGGAATACGGTATTATCGTCTGAGTAGGCAGCTAGGGTGGTCCCGTCGGGTGAAAACGCCACAGAGTGGACCCAGCCTATATGCCCTAGAGTGGTTAGCCGACTCAAAATGGAAGAATCAGAATCGGCGCTAGCAGGAGCCGCCACTGCTAGCCCGATGATGACGGCGAATAATGTTTTCATAAGGCTTCTCCTAGGTAAAACAAAATATACTATTTTGCGCGGCGGTCCAATTCGCCTGTGGTGGGCTTGCTAAGGTAGGAAAAAGCTATAAGATAAGGCTACTTAGAGGACTGAGCCGAACTTTAGGATCGGGAGTTTTCATATGAGAAACGTCATTGGAGTCATCCTCGGGGGTGGGCAGGGTGCGCGGCTCTTCCCGCTAACGCAGCTTCGCTCCAAGCCGGCTGTGCCGATTGGCGGCAAGTACCGCTTAATCGACATTCCCATCAGCAATTGTTTGCATTCTGGGGTCAACCGCATTTTTGCCCTGACTCAATTCAATTCCGCTTCGCTGCATCGCCACATTAGCACGACGTATCGCTTTGATTCCTTTTCTGATGGCTTTGTCGAGATTTTGGCTGCCGAGCAGACCCAAGATAGCGCTGCTTGGTACCAGGGCACGGCCGATGCAGTGCGCCAACAGCTCAGGCGCTTGCTCTCGCGCCGGGCCGAACAAGTGCTAATCCTGTCGGGCGACCACCTTTATCGCATGGATTACCGCGCCTTTGTCGAAGAGCACCGAGCGCGCGGCGCGGACGTGTCGATTGCGGTCAAGCCGGTGACGCGAGAAGCTGCGCCCGGGCTGGGAATCGTGCAGATGAATGCTCAAGGGCGGATCGTGGATTTTCGCGAGAAGCCGCAAGACGAGGCTGAACTAGATGCTCTGCGGCTGCCAGTGGCTGCCGACCCGGAGGCGTGCTATATGGCCTCTATGGGCATTTACGTGTTTGAACCCCAGGTCTTGGTCAGCCTACTGATGAGCAGCGACCAAGATGACTTCGGCAAGCACATCATCCCGGGCGCGATCCACAAGGTTGGCGTTTTTGCCCATACCTTTGACAGCTATTGGGAAGACATCGGCACCATTCGCTCTTTTTACGAGGCGAACTTGGCGCTGACGGATCAGCCGCCGCCTTTTAACTTTTACCGGGCCGACGCACCGATCTACACGCACGCGCGCTTCCTCTCTGGCACGCGGCTGGAGAATTGCCACATTGAGCGCGGGATCATCTGCGAAGGCTCGTACATACGGTCTGCTCGGATCGAGCGCTCAGTGATCGGGATCCGCTCGGTGATTGGCGAGAATTGCCAGATTTCCAACACCATCGTCATGGGTGCTGATTCGGATGAGTCGCCGGCCGATCGAGCGCGCAATACGGCCCAAGGCATTCCAGATATGGGGATTGGTGCCAACAGCACGATCACTGGCGCGATCATCGACAAAAACGCGCGCATCGGCGAACGGGTTTGCATCACTAACAAGGAGCGAGGCGTCGAGGCCGATGAGACTAATTACTACATCCGCGATGGGATCGTGGTTGTGCCTAAGGACGCGGTGATTCCGTCGGGGACGGTGATGTAAAGAAGAGAGCGGACGTGCAAAAAAGCGGGACGGGTTTTACACCCATCCCGCTTTTCTTTTGTCCTGCGAAAAAATCCTATTTGAGTAAGGTCATCTTGCGGTGCAGGACTTGGTCACCAGCGCGGAGGCGGTAGAAGTACGTGCCGGCGCTGAGGTCTGACGCATCGACGGCGACCGAGTAGGTGCCCGCCATGCGCCATCCTTCGGATAGTGTTGCCACCTGTTGGCCGAGGGTATTGAAGAGAATCAGCTCGACGTGGCCATCAGCCGGAATGGCGAAGGCAATGGTCGTGCTGGGGTTGAAGGGGTTGGGATAGTTTTGGTTTAGTGTGTACGCATTGGGTACGGCTGCCGACACCTCGGACTCTGAGGCGATGACGGTTGCCATCTCGTTAGGCATGATGCCGGCCGTCGCGAGGAAGGTCCAACCCGAAGTCCACAGTTCGTTGCCAAAAGCTCCGACGTAATCAACTTGGGTGTAGAAGCCGTCGTCGGGAATGGCGCCGCTGCCGTTCCAAGCCGGGCTAGCGTCTTGGAGCCTGGGATCGAGTCCGCCGTCGCGAGCACGGGAAATGCCCATGAGAAGCGGATCTTCGAGGCGGTTGTTGTTGGCTACGAGGTGAGCGAGGGCAAACTCGGGAGCAAGAGAAGTAACGTCTTCACCAGCGCCAAAGCCCCACCAAATGTTGTTGGCCAAGACGAGGTCGCCGGCCTCTAGGCGAGCGCGACTGTCTTCACCCGACTCTAAGTCCTCAATATCGACGCCTTCACCGGCGAAGTCGGTGAAAATGCTGTTGTGGTATTTGCCACCGGCATTGTCGCGGATTTTGAGCACTACGTCATTGTCACCGTTGGTGGAAAAAGCACCGGAGCCGATATAGGTGGCGTTGTAGATGGCTGGCGTGGCGTAGGGCGTGCCGTCCTCAGGCGTGGTGCCGCCGTCGTGCTCACCCGCGCGGTTGCCCGTCTCAGCATCTTGAATCACGAACCAGAACTGGCCTTTGCCGCGGAAGCCTTCATCGTAGTCAAAGGCGTCGTCGCCGTTGAAAGCCGACACCAGATACTTGGTGTTGACCGTGCCGCCGAACCACTCAAAGCCGTCGTCTTGGTTGTTGTACACCTCGACGTATTCGATGACCGTGCCGCTGCCGACGCCGCCCATGGTCAGGCCGTTGATTTCGTTGCCAGCGCCGATGTCGGTGCCACCGTGGCGGATGGATGCGTAGCGAAAGACGCCGGAGTTGTCGCTATCGTCGTCGCCGCCGTAGAGGCCGCGCGGCTCGGTGGTGGGAATGCCCTCAATGGGGGTTTCACCTGGCGTGGAATTGAGGCTGGCCCGGCCGAGGATGATGACGCCACCCCAGAGGCCGCGAGCGTCGAGTGGCAAGTCGTTGGAATTGCTAACGTCGTCGGCCTCGGCGGTGAAGATGATTGGCTTATCCGCTGTGCCCTCGGCGAAAATTTTGCCGCCGCGAGCGACGACGAGGGCGCTGGCGTTTTCGCCTTGTCCAGGCTTGCCCTTGATGACCGTGCCCGGCTGAATCGTCAGCGAGGATCCCTCACTGACAAAAACTAAGCCGTTGAGCACGTACTCGTTGTCCGCGGTCCATTCCACGCTGCCACCGACTGGAATATCGGCGGTGGTGACGTCGATGGTGGCCGCTAAGGCAATGGTCGGCAGCAGGGCGGTGCCGACCGCGAGCATTATCTTGCGCAACATAGTATCCTCCTGATACTGGATAAAAGTAGTGGACGTCAGCGACTCAAATCGCTGACGTCCACTATAAAAGCACAAGCCTGTACCAATAGTATGGCAGTAATGTGAACTAATGTGGCAGTAATGTGAACAGTCTGTTACAACGCCTCAGTGAATGTGTTAGCGATTGTAATTGACCGAAATCGAGAACGAACGGCCTTTGTAGTACTGGCTGGAAAGGTAGTCGTTGTCTTGGTAGCGGTACGCCTTTTCAAAGGAAGAATCGAGGAGGTTTTTGGCACTCAGCTTGATCTTGTACTCGTGCCACTGCTGAGAAAAGGTGCAGTCGAGGGTGCCGCGCACTTCCTCGAACACGTCCGGAGTCCCGCCGAGACTGACTTCCGCCAAGCGTCGGCCGAAAATGTTGTAGTAGATACCGGCAGCCGTGCCGGTGGTGAAGTTGTCATAGCTGAGGTCGAGGTTGATCAGGAAGGGCGACTGGCCTTGGAGCTGGCGCGTGTCCGCGGCCTGTGGGTCGAGGGCCCGGCGCAGCTTTAGCTCGGTGGAGTCGATGTTGACCTCAGAGCGGACCAGCGAGAGATTGCCGCCGGCGTGGAAGTGCTCTAACTGCGGTATGAGGAATCCAAGACCGTGCCGCGCCTCGAACTCGATCCCGGCCACTTGGGCGGCTTCGACGTTCTGGAACTGGACCTCACCGTTGACGGTGAGAATGACGCGTTCGATGGGGTTTTTGAAATCCTTGTAGAACACGCTAGCCGCGTACAGCTCGCCGGGGTTGCCGAAGTGTTCCCAGCGCAAGTCGTAGTTGTTGATCAAGGTTCGCTCTAGTCCGGCGTTGCCGATAAAGGTGAAGCCGCCGACGAAGCTGAACGAGGCAAACGGGGCCAATTCGCGGAAGGTGGGGCGAGCGAGGGTGCGGCCGTAGGAGGCGCGCAAATTCATGCCGGGGCGAATCTCCCAGACGGCGTTGAGCGAGGGCAGTAGGTCGTTTTCGGAGAGCTGGCCGGGGGCCTTGGTCGAGTCTTGGCTGGCTACGTCGATGCGCGTGGATTCGAGCCGAGTACCTCCCACGAGGCGCAGTTGGGTATTGATGGGCAACTCGAGCATGGCGTAGCCGGCGTAGATTTGCTGGTCGCCGTCGAAATTGCTCGAAAGCTGGGTGGCGTCCTGGACGTAGGAGCCGAAGCGGTACTGACTACCATTGCTGCTGATTAGCCCAACTTTTTCGGCGGCAAAAAAGGAGTCGGGTTGGCCGTCGTAGTCGATGTCGTCTTGATCAAATTCGTAGCGCCGCTCGCGAAAAGTGCGCGCTTTGTCCAGTGCCAAGAAGCCGGTTTTGAAATTGCTGTTGATACCTTGCCATTGCTTGAAGGGCAAGGTCAGGTTGAGCTGAAATTCGCGGTTGCTTTCGTCGAGATCGCGGAAGTAGCGAGTCGGCAGCGGGTAAATCGAGGGCGAGATTGAGTAATCAACGATGTCGCCCCGCAGTACGTTGCCTTCCCCGTCGCGCATGACTTCTCCGTTTTCGTCGCGCAGCGGGCGGTTTTTGAGGGTTACGTAATTATTGGTAAAAAATCGCAGGTCAGGCTCTTCTTGGGCTGAAGAAGAAGCAGACGCCGACCATTCGGCCCGTAGGTCGCGCAGGCTGCCAAAGTGGTGTTTGCCCGCCAGTTGCAGCGATTGGATTTGGCGTTCGGTAAACTTCAAGACGCGCGTCTCGTACATGGCGTCTTCTTCAAGGTCGCGGGGAAACGCGCCAGCTAGATAACGGGCGACGTCTTCGCTGTTGCGGTTGTACATGTTGGTGACCGACAGTTCGTGCGTGGGGGTCGGCTTGAGGGACAAGGTAACGAGGCTGCCCCAGGCGATTTCCTGCGATCCCCGGGTGTCGGCGAGGTTAAAATTATTGGTCAGGGTACTGGCTTCCTTACTGGTGAGCTGCCAGCGGGCCGAGGTGCCGTTGTCGTAAAAGGAGGAGTTGTTGCTGTAGGTCAGGGTGCCGAGAAAGCCGAAGGGTTTGTCCAAGAGCGAGACTTGGTTGCCCAAGGCGACCGAGTAGCTCTGGTTCAGCGGCGCGGCCGTGGTGGTTGGGGCCATGACCGAGGAGAACGACTTGGAGTACTCGTCGAGTTGGAGGGCCTTTTCCTCGTCGTTGTACGCGGCACCCACATCGGGGATTTCTACCTCGCCGTTGTCCAAGGCCGCGGGAATTTCTCGCGTCCCATCATCGACCCCGATCCAGTCGAGTCCGCCGCCCTCGTAGGTGAGGAATTGGTCGTTGAACGAACTCTGAGTGTTGAATTTGGTCGAGGCCGAGACGGAAAGGGTGAAGTTATCGGGAAACGCCTTGGTGCTGATGTTGACGGCACCACCAGTGAAGTCACCGGGCTTGTCTGGGGTGAAGCTCTTGGTGGTGACGATGTTGTCCAATAGAGAAGTGGGGAAGAGATCCATGGGGACGGACCGCTTGTCGGGATCGGCGTTGGGAAGCGAAGACCCGTTGAGTTGGACCGAGCTATAGCGATCACCTAGGCCGCGGATGTAGACGTACTTGCCGTCCACTACGGAAGCACCCGTCACGTGAGACATGGCCTCGGCCGCGTCGCCGCTTCCAGCGCGCGAGATTTCCTCGGCACTGATCGCATCGCTGACGGCCGGTGCCTTTTGGCGCTCCTTGAGCAGGGCCGCACTGGTATTGCTCAGGGCCTTGGCCTCGACTACAACCTCGTCGTCGAGTTCTAGGGCCTCGGGCATGAGGGTGATGGTCAGCTTGGCGACCTCGCCGTCTTGCACCTCAACGCCGATGATCGACGCATCCTGATAGCCGATCATTGAGCTGGCCAACACATAGGTCCCGATCGGGACGTCGAAAAGCTGAAACCGACCCTCGATATCGCAGGTTATGCCGATCTGGGTGCCTTCTAGAAAAACAATCGCACCCACGAGCGGGTCGCCGGTCTGGCGATCGAGAACCGAGCCGGATACCGTGCCAGTCTGCGCGAGGGTGGGGTGGGCAAGGGCCAAAAAGGCGAGGACGACAATGGATAAGCAGTGCTTCATGGCTGAACAACCTCCCTTGAAAAGATTTAGTCAAAAATGATAGAGAGTCTGTGTTGAGAAGAGGTTACTCTGAAATCACAATCCGGTTACAAGGGGCCTTGGGGGAGTGTTTCTATTACAGGGTAAAAGAGAAAAACGTCACCATTTTGTAACAATACTGTGACAAAATCGTTGCATAGAGAGCTCATTTTGTAACATAGGACAAGAAAAACGCCCAAAGAGGGAGGATTGTAACACCAATGAAAAAAACGATGACGCTTGGTGTATTGATCTTGGGTTGGGTTTTTGCTGCACGAGCGGAGGGGGGCACGATCAAGGGCGTTATGTTTGGTGAATACTACTATATATTGGCCGCCGACGAGACCGACGCCAAGCAGCCTCGCAAGCGCAATGCTTTCCAGTTCCGCCGTCTATACTTCACCTATCAAAAGGACATCGCCGCCGACTTTGCGATTCGCTTTCGCCTTGAGGCTAAGGACGCGGGGTTTGCCCAAGGTGCGAAGATGGAACCCTTCGTCAAACACGGCTACTTACAGTGGAAGAAGGGGCTGGGCGATGCGGATGTATATCTAGGGCTTTCAGGGACGCCGACTTGGGCGGTCGCCGAAAAGGTCTGGGGGTACCGCTCGATAGCCAAGACCGTACTCGACTGGAATAAAATTGGCTCTTCGGCCGACTTGGGCGCGGCCCTTAAGGGCGCGGCGGGCCAACTGAGCTACCACCTGATGGTCGGCAATGGTCCCGGACAGAAGCCGGAGGACGACCACGGCAAGAAGTTCTATGGTTCGCTGAGTTTCAAAGCTGCGGATCGATTGATATTGGAGGGCTATGCGGACTTTAATGCGAGGCCAGCCGGTCGCAACGAGCGGACCTTCAAGGGCTTCGTCGGCTGGCAGGGAGCGAGGGGCAGTGCAGGGCTGGAGGTCTTCTCGCGCACCAACGAACTGGCCGGCGATAACGGCGACGATCATGTCATCACCGGGGTCTCGGCCTTTGGCTCGCTGCCGCTGAGTGCCGCGTTCAAGGGCTTTGGCCGGGTCGATGCGGTTTCCCACGACGCCGAGGACGACAGGGATTTGCTCTTCATCGCCGGCCTCGACTACGCCGCGGCGAAAGCCGTCCACCTGATGCCCAATGTGATCGTCGAGTCGTCCACCGGCCGCGATGCCAATGTCCAAGGCCGGCTGACATTTTTCTGTAAATTTTAGCCCTATTGTAACACAGGTTTTATCCATGAGACACGCGAATGTAACACAAACCCTTCAATCTTATACCCTAACCTGAGAGATGCACTGATGAAGATAAAATGGAGCGGAGTAGCGCTGATGTGTTGGGTGTTCGTCGCTGGCGTCCAAGCGCAGACCATAGCCGTTGATGAGCGAATTGCGCCCTACGAGAAGGTGCGCGGTCTGTCCGGCAACGCCAGCAGCATTGGCTCCGATACGATGAACAACATGATGGCACTCTGGCTGGAGGCCTTCCGCAAGTACTATCCCAACGTCAAGATCCAGATCGAGGGCAAGGGATCTAGTACTGCGCCACCGGCCTTAATCGAAGGCACGGCTCAATTCGGGCCGATGTCGCGGCCGATGAAGTCGAGCGAGGAGGACAAATTCGAGCAGGCCTTCGGCTACAAGCCAACGCCCTTGCGGGCGGCGCTAGACGCGCTGGCGGTCTTTGTCAACAAGGACAACCCCATTGAGGGGCTGAGCTTGCCGCAAGTCGATGCGATTTTTTCCAAGACCCGCCGCAGCGAGTTCCCCAATGATATCGCCAGTTGGGGCCAGTTAGGGCTGGAGGGGGATTGGACCAAGGCCCATATCAGCCTCTACGGCCGCAACTCGGCCTCGGGCACCTATGGCTTCTTTAAGAAGCAAGCCCTGTTCAAAGGCGACTACAAGGACGAAGTGAAAGAGCAGCCCGGCTCGGCATCCGTGGTCCAGGGCATCACCGAGGACCGCTTCGCCATAGGATACAGCGGCATTGGCTATCAGACCTCGGGTGTGCGCGTCGTGCCCTTGGCCAAAACCGAGGGGCAGGAGTTTAAACAAGGGTCTATGGAAAACGTACTGAATGGCTCTTACCCTCTCGGGCGCTTCCTGTACATTTACATGAACAAGGCTCCCGGCCAAGCCATGGATCCGCTGGTGAAAGAGTTCTGCAAGTTCATTTTTTCCAAAGAGGGTCAAGAAATCGTCGTCAAGGATGGCTATATGCCCGTGCCGTTTGAAGTAGTACAAGCCGAATTGGCCAAGTTGGATATCTAAGGACGCGAGTGCGTGGGCGAAAAGCCATATAAGCGCGGGATCACGCCGCGAGCGCGAATCTTCGACTGGCTGGCTGGGCGCTGCATCTCCATCGGCGGCATCGGCATTATCGCCGCGGTCATGGGGATATTCTTCTTCGTCCTCTCCGAGGCGTGGCCGCTATTCCGCTCCCCGCAGGTAACAGCAGAAAAAGCACCCCAAGTGGTCGGCCCATTCGCCATTGGACTCGACCCCTACTATCAGACCGCTTATGCAGTCGGCCCCCAAGGGGTGGATTTGTTGCGGTTGGACGATGGCCAAGTCATCAGCCGCGAACGGCCAGCCGAGCTGACGGGCCGCAAAGTAACGGCCGCACAGCGGATGCCAAACGACGTTTTGGCGCTGGGCACGGACGACGGTCATTTGCTAGTGGCGCGGATTCGTTTCCAACTCGATTACAGCAGTGGCCAGCGGCAGGTGGTGACGCAGTTTGCGGTTGAGCGCCTCATCGCAGTCGATCCGGCAGGCGAGTCGCTGGTGCAAGTGGCCTTTCGGGAAGGGGACGATGGGCGCTCGGCCGCAGCGGCGATTACGGCGAGTGGCCGTTTGGTGGTGATGGTGGCCGAGCAGCAGCAGGGCCTATTGGGGCCGGGTGAGCGCCGAGAAAGACAGTACAAACTAATAGCTGATTTCGACGGCAAGGCCACGCAGGTACTGCTTGACGGTCGCATTCGCCAGTTGCTCGTGGGGACGGATCAAGGGCAGGTGTACGAGTGGCGGCTGGGCGGAGTGGAGCAAGCGCCGGCGTTTGTGGGGCACATGGCCGTCTCAGAGGTCGCGGTCTCGGCACTGGCGTACGCGCTGGGCGAGGTGTCGCTGGTCGTCGGCGACGCGGCCGGCCACGTCAGCACTTGGTTTAAGGTCGAGGAAAATGGGCACCGGTCGTACCGCAAAATCCACACCTTTGCTCCCCATGCCTCAGCCGTTACCCACATTGCCTCCTCTGCGCGCGACAAGCAATTCATCACGACCGACGCCGAAGGGACCATCGCCCTGCACCACCTAACCTCCGAACAGACGGTCTTCCAACTGCGGGGCGACTCTCCGGCCACCGCGTTGGTCTTTGCGCCCAAGGCCGATGGATTTTTGGCCTTGGGCCAAGATGGGTGGTTGCGGCGCTTTGCCCTCGACCATCCCCATCCCGAAATCAGCGCAGCCGTGCTATTCGGCTCCATCTGGTACGAGGGCTACGGGGGGCGCGAATACGTGTGGCAATCGACCGGCGGCACGGACGAGTTCGAGCCCAAGCTCAGCTTGGTGCCGCTGATTTTGGGCACGGCCAAGGGCACGTTCTACGCCCTGCTTTTCGCGTTGCCGTTGGCGATTTTAGCGGCGATTTACACGGCTGAGTTTGCCTCGCCGCGCGTGCAGGGCTTGGTCAAGCCGTCCGTGGAGGTCATGGCCTCGTTGCCGAGTGTCATCTTGGGCTTCTTAGCTGGCTTGTGGCTGGCCCCACTGCTCGAATCGCATTTGTTGGGGACCTTGCTGCTGCTGCCGGCGGTGCCAACCGTGGTCATAGCTGCGGCTTGGGGCTGGCAATACGCCCCAGAGGCTTGGGTGCGCCAAGTGGCGCGGGTGGGGGAGATATACTTGCTCGGCGCGGTGACCCTGCTGGTCGCTTGGTTGGCGTACGCGCTGGGGCCGATCTTTGAAGACTTGGCTTTTGACGGGCACTTCCTGCGCTGGCTGCGGCAGGACGCGGGCGTTGGCTACGACCAGCGCAATTGCTTGGTCGTGGGGTTTGCCATGGGCTTTGCGGTCGTTCCGCTGGTCTTCACCATCTGCGAGGATGCGCTCTCTAGTGTGCCCAGCCACTTGCGCGCCGGCTCGCTGGCCTTGGGAGCCACGCCTTGGCAGACGGCAATCAAGGTGGTGTTGCCCATGGCCCTGCCGGGCATTTTTTCGGCGTCCATGATCGGCCTCGGCCGCGCCATCGGGGAAACCATGATCGTGCTGATGGCTACGGGCAACACCCCGATCATGGATTGGAATATCTTCAACGGCATGCGCACCATTTCGGCCAATATCGCCGTGGAGTTACCCGAAGCGCCACACCAAGGTACGCTCTATCGAGTGCTCTTCCTCAGTGGCTTGCTCCTGTTTATGGTCACCTTCTTTATTAACTCGCTGGCCGAGATCGTGCGCCAACGCTTGCGGGATAAGTACAATCGACTGTGATGAAATTCTGGCAGCGGGGCGACCCTTTTATCTGGCTTACGGGCGGGGCGTTGGCCCTGTGCTTGGCGATGATCGCCGGTTTGGTGGGGATCATTGTCTATCACGGCGCGGGCGTGTTCTGGCCGCAGGATTTGACCCTGTTGCGCCTCAAAGATGGTCCGCCGGTCATGGGCAAACTGATGGATCGCCAGCCCATTCCCGGGGCCGCAGGGCACTATCGGGTGCAGCTAAAGGTCGGCAACCGCGATGCGTATGGCCAAGACTTTCGCTGGGTGGATGAAGACGCGATTGCCGCGCGTGAAACGCCGGCCGAGGCCGTGGTTTTCGAGCGGCTCGAGTGGGGAGATATGCACGGCTTTATCGCAGCTTTGTACGAGGAGGAGCGACTGCTGGCAAAAGGGGAGGGGGTCTGGGAAGTCTTACAGGAACTGCTGGACCAGGTCGGCGAGCTTGACGAGCGCATTCACACCTTGGAGCGCGGCGAGTTGGACGAGCTCAACCGCGCCATAGATGACTTGCGCCTGCAAGAGCGGCGCTTGCAGCGCGAGCAAAACGACGCACAACTGACTGCACTCGAAGTGCGCCGCCAGGCCCTGTGGGACGAGCACGAAGCCCTGTCGGGGCGCTTGGACGAGTTGCGGGCGCAGCAGGAGCGCTGGGAGGTGGAGGTCGCGCTGGCTGGAGGCGAGACTCGTCGAGTCGCGGTGGCGGCTATCGTTCGCGCCTATCGACCCAATTTGATGGGCTTTTGGGCCAAGGTCCAGACCTATCTGTCCAAAGGCTGGGAGTTCGTGGCGGGCGAGCCGCGCGAATCCAACACCGAGGGCGGCATATTCCCCGCGCTCTTTGGCACGGTGATGATGGTGATGCTGATGAGCTTGGCGGCCGTGCCCTTTGGGGTCCTCGCGGCGCTCTACCTACGCGAGTACGCCCGGCAGGGCCTTCTGGTGCGCCTCGTGCGGATTGCGGTCAACAATTTGGCGGGCGTGCCTTCCATTGTCTTTGGCATGTTCGGGTTGGGATTCTTCGTATATGGCATCGGCGGCAGCATTGACCAACTCTTTTACGCGGATGCCCTGCCGACACCCACCTTTGGCACCGGCGGCATTCTCTGGGCCTCGCTGACGCTCGCCCTGCTGACAGTGCCAGTCGTCATCGTTGCCACTGAGGAGAGCTTGGCGGCCGTGCCCCGCGAGATGCGCGAAGGCGCGCTGGCTTTGGGGGCGACCAAATTTCAGATGATTTGGAGCGTGGTGCTGCCGAGTGCTCTGCCGGGCATTCTTACAGGTGTCATCTTGGCCACTGCGCGCGGGGCTGGCGAGGTCGCGCCGCTAATGATCACCGGCGTCGTCAAGTTAGCGCCGGACTTGCCGCTCGATGCGTTCGCGCCATTTTTTCACTTGGAACGCAAGTTTATGCACTTGGGCTTCCACATCTACGACGTGGGCTTCCAGTCGCCCAACGTGGAGGCGGCCCGGCCCATGGTGTACACCACGGCCTTGCTGTTGTTGACTATTGTGTTGCTCCTGAACTTGACGGCGATTGTCGTCCGCAACAAATTGCGCAAGAAATACGCCAGCGCGGCCTTTTAGGAGATGCCATGAGCAAACCCTTGGCCTCGGACCAGGCAAATTCCATCGTCGAGGTGGAAAACCTGAACATGTTCTACGGCGAGACTCAGGCTTTGCACGACATTGATCTGAGCATCCCCGAGCGCGAGGTGACCGCGTTTATCGGGCCTTCGGGCTGCGGCAAATCGACGCTCTTGCGTTGCTTCAATCGCCTCAATGACCTGATCGAATCCGCGCGCATTGAAGGGTCAGTGCGGGTCAGTGGCCGCGACATTTACGCGCCCGACTGCGATGTGATCGACTTGCGGCGGCGGGTAGGCATGGTGTTCCAAAAGTCCAATCCCTTCCCCAAGTCCATCTACGAGAATGTGGCCTACGGCCTGCGAATCGCCGGGGAAAACCGCCGCCGGGTGCTCGACGAGGCTGTGGAGAAGAGTCTGAAGGCCGCGGCGTTGTGGGACGAGGTCAAGGACCGGCTCAAGGACAACGCGCTGAGCTTGTCCGGCGGCCAACAGCAGCGGCTGTGCATTGCGCGCACCCTCGCCGTCGAGCCGGAGGTGGTGCTGATGGACGAGCCGTGCTCAGCGCTGGACCCGATTGCCACCGCGCGGGTCGAGGAGACGATCACCGAGCTGAAGTCCGATTACACCATCATCGTCGTCACGCACAATCTGCAACAGGCGGCGCGGATTTCGACCTATACGGCCTTCTACTATCTAGGCTCCTTGATCGAGTTCAGCCAGACCGAAGACATGTTTACCAACCCCCACAACAAACAGACCGAAGATTACGTAACCGGCCGCTTCGGCTGAGGGAGGAAGGTGCTATGGAACGAAGATTCGACCAGCAATTAGACGGGCTCAAACAGGACTTATTAAAAATGAGCGGGGCCGTCGAGGAGTCCATTGAGCAGGCCGTGCGCGCCCTCGTGGATCGCGACGACG
This sequence comes from Candidatus Latescibacterota bacterium, assembly GCA_965116675.1. Lineage (GTDB taxonomy): Bacteria > Latescibacterota > UBA2968 > UBA8231 > UBA8231. The sequence continues at coordinate 1,165,291 of OZ220721.1, read as the reverse complement.
AACTGGTGCAAGTAGTGCTTGAGGGGGGGAAGAAGATCGACGATTGGGAAATCGGCATTGAAGAGTCCTGCCTGAAGGTGTTTGCGACCCAAGGGCCGATGGCCAGCGACCTGCGGCTGCTAGCCTGCATGCTAAAAATCAACGAAGACCTAGAGCGGATCAACGACGAAGCTGTCAACATCGTCCAACGCGCCGAGGTGCTCAACAAGCTGCCGCTGCTCAAGCCACTGATTGACATACCGAGGATGTCCGAGTTGGCCCAGAGCATGGTCAAGGATGCCCTCGACGCGTTCGTGCGCCGCGATGTGGACTTGGCGCGCGACGTTGGTCAGCGCGACGAGGAGCTCGACCTGTTGCGCGATCAGATTTTTCGCGAGTTGCTCACGTACATGCACGCGCCGTCGATTGGGCCGGACACCATCGACCGCGGCATCTACCTGATCTTGGTGTCGCGCCACCTCGAAAGGATCGGCGATCACGCTTCCAACATCGCCGAGAACGTGGCGTTCCTCGTCGAGGGGCGCATCGTGCGGCACCAAAAAGAAGAATGGTGGGAGGAAAAGGACTCATGAACGACAAGATCCTAGTCGTCGAGGACGAGCCCGACATTCTCGCCTTGGTCTCGTACCATCTAGAACAGTCCGGATTCGACGTCGTGCCAGCCGAGGACGAAGAGCAGGCCCTAAGCGCGATTGAGCAAAATCTGGTCTGCCTCGTGGTCTTGGATCTGATGCTGCCGGGCATTGGCGGCTTAGAGGTCTGCCGCCTCCTCAAGCAAAACCCCCGCACCAAGGACATACCGGTCTTGATGCTGACGGCGCGGGCCGGCGAGGTCGACCGCATCGTCGGCTTGGAATTGGGGGCGGATGATTACTTGGTCAAACCCTTTTCCCCGCGCGAGCTCGTCTTGCGCATCCGCGCCATCTTGCGCCGCGTTCAGGGTCGCGGCGAAGCGGAAGCCGTGCAGATTGTGGCTGGTCCCTTGGCCATTGATCCGGTGGGATGTCAGGTGCAAATAGACAGCGATCCCATCGAGCTGACGGCAACAGAGTTCAAGCTCTTGACGACCCTCGCGCAGCGGCGCGGGCGGGTGCAGTCGCGTGAGGAGTTGCTCAAGGTGGTGTGGGGCTACGAGTACGCTGGTTATCGCCGCACGGTTGACACCCACATCCGCCGCCTGCGCGAAAAACTAGGAACAGCAGCCGAAATGGTCGAAACCGTGCGCGGCATGGGCTATCGCTTTCGCAGAGAGGGACGATAGGGTGTACCCCGGATGGATTTTGCTCCTGAGCAACGCGCTTTTGGTCGTGTTGGTCTGGTGGAGTGGGCACATCGCACTCGCGCTCGCATTGGCCGCGCTTTGGACTGGCGGCCAAATTTGGTTCTGGAGTCGCACGGCTCGCCGGCAGGGAGAGCAGTTGCGCCAGCTCGACAAAGCGGCTCTTGGCGACTCGGCTTGGCTGGAGGCGTTCCATCCCGAGTTGGCGCGTCCGCTCGAGGAACTCGCCGAGCGCATTCAACAGCGCGTTGGTCAGCTAGAAAGCGAAAATAACCGCTTAGGGATCATCCTCGAAAGCATTACCGAAGCTATCTTGGTCGTCGACCGCGATAGCCGGGTGGTGCTGGCCAACAAGGCGCTGGCCAACCTGTTTGACTTAGATCCGCCGCTAGAGGGGCTGTTGACCGCCGAGGTCGTGCGCTACTCGGCCATCCAAGAAGCGCTGACCGGGTGTTTGGCCGAAGGCCGACGGCGAGAAATGGAAGTGGACCTGACCGGTGCCCCGGAGCGCCATTTGGACATGCAGGTCGCGCCCGTCTTCGAGGGGAACGAGTGCATCGGCGCGGTGGCGGTCCTCTACGATATTACGCGCCTGCGTGAATTAGAGCGGATGCGCCGCGACTTTGTCGCCAACGTGTCCCACGAATTGCGCACGCCGTTGACAGCTATTAAGGGCTATGCCGAAATTTTATCCGATGGTGCGGTCGACGACCGGGAGACGGCGCGCCGCTTCACCGGCATCATTGAGAATCACGCCGACCGCTTAACTCGCTTGCTCGGCGACTTGCTTGACTTGTCGCGGCTGGAGTCCGATCAACTGGAAGTCGAGCTGATCCCTTGCGAGCTGAAACTCTTGGTCGATACGTCCGTTGGTCCGGTCAGCCAAGCGGCCGCGCAAAAGCAAATTGTCATTCACTGCGACGTTCCGCCGTCTGTCCAGGTGATCTGCGATCCCAAATTAATCGAACAGGCCCTAATTAACTTGCTCGACAACGCCGTTAAATACACGCCCGCCGGCGGGAAAGTCCGCGTTGGTACGCGGCCCGTAGAGGACACTGATCGCCTAGCGATTTACGTCGAAGATACCGGCGTTGGCATTCCCTCTGAGGACTTGGGCCGGATTTTCGAGCGCTTCTACCGGGTTGACAAGGGGCGCTCGCGCGACCTCGGCGGCACGGGCTTGGGCTTGTCTATCGTGCGCCACATTGCCGAAGTCCACGGCGAGCAAGTGTCCGTACAGAGCAAATTAGGGGCGGGGACGACTTTCAGCTTTGAACTGCAAAGCCGCGGTACCTAAGGCCGCGATACTGCGATGGGCATTGGCTGTCCTAGTGGCTGGCTGCGCTGGCGAAAGCGACGATGCCAAAGGCGCGGTGGCACAGGGCAAAGCGCTCTTTACCCGCAATGGGTGCGCGGTGTGCCACGGCCCGGACGGTCGCGGCGATGGGCAGATCGCGGCAACGCTCAAGCCGCCTCCGCGCGATTTCCGCGATCCCGCCGCCTACAAAAACGGCCACAGCAAGGCAGCCATCGCCCGAACGATTCAGAAGGGAATGCCCGGTACTTCCATGCCGGGTTATGGACATCTCTCGGCGGAAGAACGCGAGCAGATTGCCGCTTATATCCGCTCTTTGCTAGAAAAAAAGAAAAATGAAGACACGCCTTAGCTTCTTGCTCACATTCGCACTCGTCCTGCTGTTTTTTGCTTCCCCCCCCACAGTCCGTGCCCACAAGCTCAACACCAGCTACACGAATTTGATCGCGGAAGACGACGCGCTCAAAGTGCGCGTGCGCCTGGACGATTTTGACCTCCTGAAAATCGGCATCGATCAAGACGGGGACAGCCTGTTGTTCTACGAAGAGATAGAGGCCGGGCTCGACGACGTATTCGCCTTTGTCGAAAAGCAGATGCGCCTGCGGGCCAACGGCGAGCCGCTCACCCTCGTGCGCGACAGGGGAGACGTCACCCCGGATAACCAGGGCAATATGTTCGCCAATGTGTACTTCAGCGCCGAGTTGGAGGAACCCGTCAACGAGCTGGAGGTGTGGGTCGGTTGGCCAGAGCGCTTTGGGGACGCGCACAAAAATTTGGCCAAAATCATGTTGCCCGGTCAGCCGCTCGTCCAAGCCGTGTTTTCGGCGGAATCGCCGCAACAGACCTTTGCTGGAGAGAAGTCGCTGTGGGACCATCTATACGAGTTCACGGTGCTCGGAGTGGAGCACATTTTCCTCGGCTACGACCACGTCATGTTTCTACTGGCGCTGATCGTGGTGGGCGGTCGGCTGCTCACTTTGGTCAAGGTAGTAACGGCCTTCACCGTTGCCCACAGCATCACCCTCTGCTTGGCGGCGCTCGAAATCGTCCGCCTGCCGAGCCAGTGGATCGAGGCTGGCATCGCCTTGAGCATCGTGTACGTCGCGGTGGAAAATTTCTGGCTCAAGCGCATGGAGTACCGCTGGATAATCACCTTTGCCTTTGGGCTGGTGCACGGATTTGGCTTCGCCAATGTGCTGCGCGAGTTGGGGTTGCCGACCGAGGGGCTGGTCGCCTCGCTGTTTGCGTTCAACGCCGGCGTGGAAATCGGTCAGGTAGCCATCGTCGCGCTTGTCTTTCCCTTGATAGCTTGGCTCAGCCGACAGTCCTATCAGCACACGGTCGTCTTGGTAGTGTCGGCCTTCATTGGGCTTTTTGGGCTGGGCTGGTTTGTCGAGCGGGTTTTGGGGCTGGAGTATATGCCATTTTAGCTGTGGCCGATCCTGAACGCGATATTCCAAGTACATGAAACGCTTTGACAAAATTTTCACAATATGTACGTTAAAGCTGTACATATCACGGAGAATCAAGTGACCACCGTTACAACTTATACCCAAGCCCGAGCCGAACTCGCAGCACTATGCGACGAAGTCGCTTCCACGCGCGAGCCGGTGATTATACGGCGGCGCAATGCCGAAGATGTCGCGCTGGTTTCAGCCGACGAATTAGCTAGCCTTCTCGAGACCGCTCATCTCCTCAGATCACCCAAAAACGCCCAACGCCTTCTCGCGGCTATTAACCGCGCACAGAGCCGGGTGCTGCCGCCTTCTTCCGTAGAAGAGCTCCGCAGAGAACTCGGTCTTGGCGAAAAAGAAAAGTAAAAGAAAGGGCGCTCCCACTACTCGCGAGTGGATAGGGGTATTCCATCCTGAGTTCGTTGAAGATCTGCGTTATTGGGTACATACTAATCGCAAAATAACTCTGCGCGCTTTTGATCTGATACAGGCCGTGCTCCGCGACCCATTCTCAGGTATCGGTAAACCCGAACCCCTCAAATACTTACCGTCGGGAACTTGGTCGCGGCGTCTTACGGAGCAACATCGCCTAGTGTATATGGTAAGCGAAGGACGTATAGATTTCCTACAGGCACGCTACCATTACTGATTCCGGCTCAGTCAGCTTTTTCTGTTTCGGCAGACCTCGTACGGTCTGGCGCAAGCGAAGACGACAGGTAGGGCTAGAATGATTGAAGATCCGATTGTCGAGGAAATTCGCCAGCACCGCAAGGCCCATGCTGCCGAACATGGAAATGATCTTGGGAGCATTGTTCAAGCACTCCGCAAGCGCGAACAGGACTCTGATCGTCCGCTGCTGAATCCAGGGCCAAAGAAGCAATTAAGCCCAACCGAGAGCTGATATTCGGCGGCTAAAAATCCGCGAAGGAGCTGTCCTCTGGGTGTCGGCGCATCGTCCGCTGCCGCCAGGGGCCTTGATGGGTAGCCGCCTCCAGACCGTCTGGGTCGATCTCCACGCCTAATCCCGGCCCTTGGGGCAATTCCACAAATCCATCCTGCATTTGCAACGGGTTGGTGAAAAACCCTTCGCCGCCACCGCCACCGTATTCCATGATGAGGAAGTTGGGCGTGCCGGCCATCGCGTGTACGGAGGCGACGATGCCGAGGGGGTCGGCGGCGTTGTGGGGTGCGACGGTGATCTCGTGGACTTCGGCTAAAGCGGCAATCTTCTTCATTTCGAGGATGCCGCCGCAGTGGCGGATGTCAGGCTGGATGATGGCCGCGGCCTTGCGCTCGCACAATTCGCGGAAGCCCCAGCGGGTGGCGCAGCGCTCGCCGGTGGCGATGGGGATGGAGGTCGAGCGCGTCAGTTCCAGCAGGGGGCCGATATTGTCGGTGGAACGGGTCGGCTCCTCGACGAAGAGCGGCTTGAGTGGCTCGAGTTCGCGCAGGAGCACTTTGGCCAACGCCGGGCTGGTGGCGCGGTGAAAGTCAATGGCAATGTCGATAGCCGGGCCGACGGCTTCGCGCATGGCCGCAATGTGGGACACGACTCGTTCAATCCCCGCCGGATTCTCAATGAGGCGCACGGGGTCGGGGAAGGGGGTGGTTTTGAGCGCTGTAAAGCCTTGTTCGACGCGCTGACGGGCGGTTTGGGCGGCTTGCTCTGGTGTCGCGCCTCCAGCCGATCCATAGACGCGGATTCTCTCTCGCACCGATCCGCCTAATAGCTTCCACACGGGCAAGTTAGCAGTTTTACCTAAAATATCCAGACAGGCCATTTCTATGCCGCTGAGAGCCGCCAACAGGATCGGCATCTGGCGGGAATAGCTGGAGCGGTAGAGCGTCTGCCAGTGGTCTTCGATTTGCAGGGGATCCCGGCCAATCAGGTAATCGCCCATGTCGAGGATGGCCCGCTCCACCGTGCGGCCGTGTTCGTAATTCATGGGCGCACCCAGACCGGTGAGGCCAGCGTCGGTTTCGACTTGAAGCAGGAGGCCGCGATTGTTGAGCGGCGTGACGTCGAAGCGGGTTATTTTCACTCTCTTACTCCTTGAGCCACGCCTTGACCCGTGGGTGGTCGAGGACCTCTGGATTGAGGATGTGTTCGGGCTGGCGGCCGGCGATGGCTGCTGAGACTTGCTCGATGCCTTTGGCGTCGAGGCGCATGGTGGATTCGACCGTGATGCCGGCGTTGTGGTTGGTGCAGATGATGCGCGGATGGTCCTTGTGGATGGCGCGGGTGTCGTTGACTGGATCATCGACCACGTAGTAATAGAGTTTTTCCTCTTCGATGGCGCGGTGGACGTCCGCGTCGTTGACGAGATTGCCGCGTGAGGGATTGATCAGCGAGGCGTGGGGCTGCATCAGGCTGAGCAGGTCGTAGTGGACGATGGTGTCGTCGCCCGAGACGTGGAGCGAGACCGTGTCGCACTCGCGAAAGAGCGTTTCGGGAGAGTCGGCGACTTCGGCTCCGTATTGGGCGGCGATGTCGGCGATGTCGGGGCGGGTATCGTACACGAGCAAGCGACCGTCCTCGCCTAGGAGCGGCACGGCGCGCTGGGCCACCTCTTGGCCGATGCGGCCACAGCCGTACAGGCCGAGGGTGGTGTATTGGGCCTCATAGGTGCGGATGATGGAGAAATCGCCTCGATGGGAGAGGTGATTGAGGGTATAGACTCGCTTGAGGGTGGCCATCCATTGGGCGATGGCGTATTCGGCGACCGCGTCCATGTGGACCGGCGTCACGGTGATAATCACCCCGTAGCGCGTAGCTCCTGGGATATTGACTTTGTCAAAGCCGACACCCCAACGGGCGACGATGCGCAAATCCTCGGCCGCTTCGTAAAATTCGTCTGTATAGACCGATGAACTGGCGATAGAGGCGATTAAGTCGGGGGCGTGTTCGGCAGTGAGGACGGCTGGCTCTGGGATGATGGTGCCTAAGGAGCGGAGCTTTTCGAGGCCCTGTTCGCGCTCGCTGGAGGCGAATTCGGCGTTTTGGAACTGGGCGGTGAGCATGATGTTCGGCATCGTATTCCTTTCTACTACAATGAGTTAGTCTATTTCATCTGCGGCTGGGATTGAATCCATGGCCCCCGGACGAGTGACACACAGAGCCGCGGCCTGCATCGCGCGGGCCATGGCGTCTTGCGCCGTCATGTCGGCGGTCAGGCCCTGGAGAAAATAGCCGATGAAGGTGTCTCCCGCACCTGTCGTATCGATTGCTTCGACCTGTGGCGCTGGGAGGTGGAATTCTTCTGTTGAGGAGCGGTACTGGACGCCAGCGGCCCCCAGCGTGAGCGCGATTTGGGCGTGGGGACAGAGCGCGGCCAGTGCAGCGAGTGTGGATGCGCCGACAAGACCAGTGGCCTCGGTCTCGTTGACGATGAGCACATCGACTAATTCGAGGGGGTACGCGCGAACTTCCGGGCCAAAAGGCGCGGGGTTTAAGCATATTGTCAGACCCCGCTCAGACGCTGAGGTGATAATGTAAGCAATGTCGTTTATCTCATTCTGCAAGAGGAGGATATCCCCTCTGTCAAAATGGGATAGTGCGGTGTCTATAGCCCCTCTGTCTATTCGGGCATTGGCCCCGGCAAAGAGGACGATGCTGTTTTGGCCGTGGCGGTCAACTTGGATAATGGCGTGGCCGGTAGGTACGTCGCCGACGCGGATGTGCTGCACATCCACGCCCAGCCCAGCCAATTTATCGACCAGCCATTGCCCGTCTGGCCCAACTTGGCCGGCGTGGAAGACGCGCGCGCCAGCGCGGGCAAGGGCGGCCGATTGATTCGCGCCCTTGCCGCCGGCAAAGACTTGGTGAGAAGAACTGGCGATGGTCTCGCCCGGGCGGGCGATATGCTCGACTTGGTAAACGAGGTCGATGTTGAGCGAGCCAAAGTTGAGGATGTTCATCCAGCCGTGGCTTCGCGGTAGGCGGCCTGTGCCGTGGCCTCCAAAAACCGCATGTCGTTGCTGAAGTCAATGAACTGGAAACCCTCGGCGATGCGCCGCTTGACTTCGGCGGAATCCTTGACCGGGATGCCGCTAGGTTTGCCGACTTTGGCGCAGCCGGCGCGAAAAGCTTGCAAGGCGGCCTCGTGGTCGGGGTGGCCGGCGGCGACGCCCATGGACATGGCTAAATCGCCCGGCCCGAGGAAGCCGATATCGATGCCTTTGACGCGGGCGATGGCCTCGGCGTTTTCAATGCCCTCCATATCCTCGATCTGCGGGATGCAGAGGACGGCGTCGTCAAAGCTCTGTCGATAGTCCGGAGCCAACGTGACGCAGCGGCCCGTGCCCACTGACCGGTTGCCGCGCGGTGGATAGCGCACGGCTTGGGCTAGTTTTTCGGCCTGCTCTGGGGTACTGACGTGTGGAAAGACCAAGCCCCAAGCTCCAGCGTCGAGCAGGCGGGCGGCCGTGGTCGGGTCGTGGTCCCAGGCGCGGGCCAAGGGCAGGGTACCCCGCGCTTCGATGGCGCGGAAGGTATGGGCGATGTGGCCGAGGTCAAAGGCCGAGTGCTCGGCATCGACTACCAGCCATTTGAAACCGGCCGCGGCCATGACTTCGGCTGCTAGCGGCGAGGTTAGGTTGAGCCAAGAGCCGATGGAGGGCTGCCCGGCGGCAAGTTGTTCTTTGATAGGGTTTTGCATGGGGTACCTAATCTGTGGATACAATTGTGGTTGAGGTCTGAAGCAATGCAGCTCGGCATACTGCTAGCGCGACAAGAGGATCTAATTGGCAGCAATCAGCTCGTCAACTTGATCTTTGAGCACGTCGAGCACTTCGTCGTACGGGAATTGGCCTATGAGCTGGGGGCCGCGTTTGAGGTTGACGAAGTTGGGGGCGCACCACAGTCCCAAGTCGGCGTCGTCGGTCTCGCCTGGGCCGTTGACCCGGCAGCCCATGACGGCAATGGTGATCTGGTGGTCGCGGGCGTACTCGGTCAGCTCGCGCACTTGGTGGGCTAGGTCGATGAAGGCTTCGTTTTCTACCCGCGAGCAGGAGGGGCAGGAGATGATGTTCAGCCCGGCTGGGAGCAACTTGGGAACCGAGCGGAAGCGGCCCGAGTAGATGTCGTCGAGAATTTGCCGCCCGACTTTGACCTCTTCGCCCTTGTCGTCAAATGGCAAGGTCAGGGAGACGCGAATGGTGTCGCCAATGCCAGCGCTGATGAGTTGTTCAAAGGCAATGCGGGTCTTGATTACGCCTTCAGGGGGCATTCCGGCCTCGGTAACGCCGAGGTGCAGCGGCACATCGGGCCGCTCTTGGGCAAAGCGGGTGTTGGCGGCAATGACCTTGGCAGGGTCGGAGTCCTTGAGCGAGACACAGTAGCGCGTAAAGCCCAGGCCGTCGAGCAATTCGCAGTGCTCTAAGGCCGAGGCGATCATGGGCGAGATGGAGTCCTCGGTCGGAAACCGCTCGGCTTGGGCCGGATCGACCGAGCCGCAGTTGACTCCCACGCGCAGGGCGCAGTCGTGCTTGGCGGCCTCGTCGGCAATAAAGGCGACCTTGTCGGCGACCGGCTTGTTCTTTTCGTGGTGGTAGAGGTGCCCGGGGTTGTAGCGTATTTTCTCCACGTGCGGTGCCACGCTACGCACCAACCGATAGTTTTCTTGCAAATCCACGGACAGAGGCACGTCAACGGTCGGCGCGATTTGGGCGAGGGCTTCCACGTCTTTTTTGCTATCTACGGCCACGCGGATGACGTCTGCCCCGGCCTCAGCTAGGAGCTGGAGTTGGCGGATAGTGGCCTCTGTGTCTTGGGTGCGGGTGGCGGCCATGCTTTGCACGGCGATGGGGTGGTCGCCGCCAATGGTCGTGCGGCCGATTTGCACCTCGCGGGTGGGATTTCTCGTCGTTGGATTCATGTTTCAAAAGTTAAACGCGAGGTCCTGTTTGTCAAAGGAAGGAGGCGCAGCAAGGCGTTGTCTCTTGCTGGAAACGCGCCTCTTTGTGTATTTGTGTATGTTGCAGTGCATTCAATTGATTAAGGAGTTTTTGCAGTGAAAGTATTGGTACTGAGATTCGCTGGTTTTGTGGGGAGCGCGCTAGCCCTGTCGCTGGCGCAGGGAGGCGGGCGCGACCGTGCCGCCTAAAGTGCCCCAGACAAGACCCAGTATCTCCGAGGAGGATGTAGCTGCGCTGCTTGAGGATTTTGCTCAGGTCCTCCGCAGCGGACGACTGACGATGGGGCCGTATTTAGAGCGGTTTGAACAGGAGTTTGCCGCGTGTGTGGGCGCGGAACACGCTGTAGGTATGAGTTCGGGGACCGCGCCGCTAGAGATAGCCTTGCGCTATTGGGGGGTCGAAGGGCGGGAAGTGGTGGTGCCGACGAATACGTTCATTGCCTCGTCCAACGCTGCGCTGTTGGCCGGAGGACGGCCCGTCCTCTGCGACATCGACCCACAGACCCTGTCGAGCGGCCTGCCGCAGATTGAGGCGCAGGTCGGGGAAAAGACGCGGGCTGTAGTCGCGGTCCACATCGCTGGTCTAATCACGCCCGACATCGAGGACATTCGCTCGTTTTGCCGCGCGCGCGGGCTGTTGCTGCTCGAAGACGCGGCCCACGCTCACGGTGCTAGCGCCGATGGTAAGCCGGCTGGGAGTTTGGGCGATGCCGCGGCCTTTTCCTTTTTCCCAACCAAGCCGCTGACGACGGGAGAGGGAGGCATGTTGAGCACCAACGACCGCGATTTGGCCGACTTTGCGCGGAGCTTCCGCACGCACGGGGTCAGCGCAAAGGGCCGCTCGTTGGAGCGCTTGGGCAACAACTACCGCTTGCCCGAACTGAGCGCAGCGCTCGGCTTGCGGCAATTGGCGCGGCTGGCCGAGCACACAGCCGCGCGCAACCGCCTCGCCACCTGCTACCGGGACGCGCTCACGCGCTTAGGGTGCGGCGAGGTGCTCTTGCCGGAATTCGCGGGCCAATTACACGCGTATTACAAGTTCCCCGTGCGCTTGCCCGCCGGGAAAAGACGCGAGTGGGTGGTCGCCCAGTTGCGCGAGCGCTGGGGGATTGAAGCGGGCAGCGTGTACTGGCCGCCGTGCCACCTGACGCCGTTTTACCAGCGGGAATTGGGCTATGGCCCTGGGGATTTTCCCGTGGCCGAAGAAGTGCTAGCGCAGGTGGTGAGCTTGCCGATGTTCCCGGGCTTGAGCGACGAGGCCGTGGAAATGGTGTGCTGCAGCTTGGCGGAACTATTGGCCGAAGCAGAAGGAGATTGTCGTGACGGCAAATAACCGGGTCTTGGTGCTCGCGCCGCATACAGACGACGGCGAGCTTGGCTGCGGAGGGACGATCAGCCGCATGGTAGAGGAGGGGCGCGAGGTGTACTATGCGGCCTTTTCCACCGCGGCCGAGTCGGTGCCGCCGCCCTTTCCGCCCGACATTCTGGAAAAGGAGGTGCGGGAGGGGACGAAGGTGCTGGGGATCCCTGCGGCGAACCTGCTGGTCTATAAGTACAAAGTGCGCCACCTGCCCCACATGCGCCAAGAAATCCTCGAAGAGTTGGTGAGGATGAAAAGAGAGATTGACCCAGCAACCGTGTTCTTGCCCAGTGCCCAAGATCTGCACCAAGATCACCAGACTGTTCACATTGAGGGCCTGCGCGCCTTCAAGACGGTCACCGTGCTCGGCTACGAGCTGCCGTGGAATAACTTGAGCTTTGACTATCGACATTTTTCCGTGCTCACTCGCGAGCACGTGCAGACCAAGATTGCCGCGCTGCGCTGCTACCAGTCGCAACAGCATCGTCCGTACACCCAAGAGGAGTTTATATGGAGCTGGGCGCGGACTAGGGGTGGGCAGATTATGGTGGAGTACGCCGAGGCATTTGACGTGCTCAGGTGGGTAAGGTAATGAGCCGGGTGCTGGCGGCGCACCAGCCCAACTTCCTGCCTTGGCTGGGCTTGTTCCACAAGGTGGGGCAAGCCGACGTGTGGGTCTTGGCCGACGACGTGCAATACAGCCGGGGTAGTCTGACCAATCGCAACCGCATCCGCACGGCCGATGGCTGGCAATGGCTGACCGTGCCAGTGCTGACGCGGGGCCGAGGCCAGCAGCGGATATGCGATGTGCAAATCCCGCCCGACGGCGACTGGCGGCGCAAGCACTGCCAAGCCCTGCGCTGGCACTACGGTCACGCGCCCTTTTTCGATGCGTATGCCCCGGCGATAGAGGACTTATACGCCGGAGAGTGGACCCAGTTGCTCGACTTAAACGTGGCCCTGCTGCGCCACCTGTTGCAGCTCTTGGACTTGGAGGTCGAAGTTCGCTTCAGTTCGCAACTGGATCTGCGCAACGAGCGGACCTTGCGCTTGGTGGATATGACCCAGTCGTGCGGCTGTCAGGTGTACCTAGCGGGGGAGGGGGCCTCGAAGGCGTATGTGGACGTGGAGGCATTTGCCGCAGCCGGCCTTGAATGCCGCTTTACCGAGTTTGAACACCCGGTGTACCCCCAGTGTCACGAGGGTTTTGTCGCTGAGATGTCGGTATTGGATTTGCTCTTTAATTGCGGCCCGCAAAGCCGGGAGGTGCTCTTTGGCTGCGCCTGAGGTGTACCACCTGACGAATGTTCACAGCCCGTTTGACGCGCGGATTTTCTACAAACAAGCGCAGACGTTGGCGCGGGCGGGCTATGCGGTGACGGTGGTGGGGCCAGGGCCGGAAGAGTGGTGTGGAAAGCGAGCAGGGGTGCGCGTGCAGACCGTGCCGCTGGCGCGAGGGACTGGCCAGCGGATTTTGAACCTATGGCGTCTGCTGCGGGTCGGGCTGGGTGCAAACGCCGCTTGTTTCCACTTCCACGACCCCGAGCTGTTGCCGGTGGGGGCGGTGCTCAAGCTTTGCGGTCGTCGAGTCATCTACGACGTCCACGAGCACTTTCCACTGGTGGCCATGGTGCGGCCGTGGGTGCCCGAGCCGCTGCGGCGGCCTCTCGCGCGGTTGGTCGATTGGGGGGAACGCTTGCTCGCGCGCTACTTTGTCACTGCTGTGGTCGGAGTGGTCGAGGAGCAAGGCGACCGCTTTGCCAGCCGTCCCTTTGCGGTAGTGAAGAACTACCCACGCTTGGAGTGGTATTCCCCCGGCTGCGGTGCGTTAGGGCCTTGCGCCTTGGTCCACATTGGCTCGCTATCCGAAGATCGGGGCGGGCTGTTCTTGCTCGAAATCATGCGCGAATTGGCCAAGACCCATCCGCAGGTCCGCCTCTTGAGCGTCGGGGCGTTTCACTCGCAGGAGCTGCGGGAGCGGTTTGAGGTCCTCCGACGCGAGTGGGGACTAGAAGAGCAGATACACTACAGTGAAAAGCGCGTGCCGTACGACGAATTGGGGGCGGCGATCGCCGCGTGCCAGATCGGTTTGATTCCGGGGCAGATCTCGCCCAAGAATTTGGCCTCTTTCGTACCGACCAAGCTCTTTGAGTACCTCGCTTGCGGCTTGCCCGTAGTCGCCAGTGATTTACCTTCCATACGCAGGTTTCTCGCGGTCGCGGATTGGGGTTTGCTCGCAGATCCGAGTGACCCGGTCGCCCATGCGCGCGCCATCGGGTGTTTGCTCGACGATCCGGCGACAGCGCAGGTCAAGGGGACGCAGGCGCGGCAAGCTGCTGAAGAGCACTTTAATTGGGAGGCCGAGGGCGAGAAGCTGCTGGCACTTTACGAGCGGATTGTACCGCGGAAAGGGGTTAGGGAATGCGTTGGTTAGTAATGGGCCTGTTGGCCCTGTGTTGTGCAGGAGAGAGTTGGGCTGGAGCTTGGAGCCAGCCTCGCGGAGGCTACTACGTCAAGCTCTCGGGGATCCACTATTCGACTACTGAGGTATTTAACGACATGGGCCAACGCGCCGTTATGGGCATGGACGGCAATCAATTCCGCGCCCGCCAGGTCCTCGCCTACGGCGAGTACGGGTTACTCGATCGATTGACGCTGACCGGGCAGGTCGGCGCGGGCCGGCTGGTGTCTGAGGATAGCTTTGTCGAGCGCATCACTTGGGGGCTGGGCGACGTGCATCTCGGCGCGAAGTACCAGCTCACCGGGGGCCGGCTGGTGCTGTCGCCGCAGGTTGATGTCGCGTTTCCCAGCGGGTACGACCGAGAGTACGACCCGGCTCTTGGGACTGGTTATTCCGAACAGGGGGCGCGGCTCTTGGCTGGGCTGTCGCTCTATCCGCTGCCGCTCTACGCGGGTGGTGAGGTAGGGTACAAGCTGCGCGGTGGTCCGTTTTCTAATCAGGTGTCCTATTTTGTCGAGTTGGGGGCTACGCCGCGTCCGTGGCTGTTTGCCAAGGGCTTTGTCGCCAGTGTGTACACGCTCGCGGCGGACTCGGAGGGGGGAGTGGTCGGAGTAGTACAGGTTTCAGAGGGGGACTTCACCGAAGTAGGTGGCAATGTGGCCGTGCAGGTGGCTGGCCCGCTGTGGATCGACTTGTTGTGGAAATCGGTTTTCAAGGGCGAGAACATCGGGGCCGGGTCGTCGTTGGGCCTAGGATTGGCCCTCATTCGCTAAAGGAGTTGTCATGAACAGATCAACTAGACGTCAGTTTCTCAAGTCGAGCGGGGCGGTTATCGCCACTGCGATCTTCCCCGCTTGGGGTTGCGACGGCAACGAGGTGCGCTTCAAGAGCATGCCCACCGGGCCAGACATGGACGTGATGGATATGGACATGGAAGAGATGTCCGTGGAAGAGATGGCAGACATGCTACCGCTGCCGCCGATTACTTCCAATGCGCGGCACTATCTCCAGTCGATCAATGGGAAAAACTACGATCCGAAGATCGCGGCCAATAATTGGCGCTTGGCAGTGGATGGGTTAGTGGATCAGCCCCTGACCGGGCTGACGTACGCGGATATTACTGCGCTGCCCATGCAGCGGCAGGTCTTGACCATGCAGTGCATTGGCAACTGGATTGGCGGGCCATTGGTGGGCAATGCCGAGTGGGGCGGCACGCCGCTGTCCAACGTGCTCGACATGGCCGGGATCAAGAGCGAGGCGATCCGAGTCAAGTTTTACAGCGACAGTTCTGATGGCTATACCACGTCGATTCCACTGGATCGCGCACTGCGCGACGAGGTGATCTTAGCTTGGGAAATGAATGGCGAGCCGCTGCCGTCTAAGCACGGATTTCCCCTGCGCTTGATAAATCCCGGGCACTACGGCCAGAAGATGCCCAAGTGGATCACTCGCATTGAGCTGATCGACGAAGAGTATCTCGGCTACTGGGAAAGCAAGCCCGAGAACAAGCCCTTCAAGTGGTCGGACGAGGCCGTGGCAACCGTGAACTCGCGGATTGACGCGCCCCTGTCGGTGTGGGACGATGTGAAAGACCCGGCCAACGGCGGCGTTTCAGTGGTGCTGCAAACCCTGCGCGGGGTCGAAGGCAGCCCGTTTATCATCCACGGGATCGCCATGGCTGGCGAGCGTACGGTCGAATCGGTTAGGGTCAGCACCAATGGCGGGCGGGCTTGGCACGAGGCGCAGATTACCACCCAGCGCTTGCCCAACATTTGGGTCACGTGGGCCTACGAATGGGCATTGCCCGCGTCGGGCGAGTACGAAATCGTCGCACGGGCAACGGATAGCGAGGGGGACTCCCAGCCGCGGACCGACGCTGGAGCCGATCTGTACGATGGCCGCACAGGCTGGCACCGCGTGAAGGTGAAGGTCGCTAGCAGAGCAGGGTAAGCGGCGCGTCTATTCTGGAGGGAACCAGTCTTGTATCTTGCTGCAGATCGCGCACGCTTGCGCGGCGCTTGACACCTCGAACTTGCTGCGCTGCAAAAAGGTGCCGTCGCGCTTCTGGTAGCGGCGAATGGATATTTTGCTCGGGCCGTACTCGCCGGTTTTGCGGTCGAGGTCTTGGTACAGGTACATGATCGTCGCCCAAGCCCCTTTGCTGAGCACTTCCTTGGCCACTTCTTTGCGCAAGACCTTGCCGTCTTCCTCGTACTGGATGGTGAGTTCGTCAATCGTTTCGGCCATTTTAAACTCTACGTTGTGGATTAAAGGGTGGCGTGCGTCTGCGGCGCGTTATCTATTATATATATATAATATAGCGTGACGGACAAGAGCTACGGGAGGACGTAGCCCAAGAGTCTCTTATGAAGCTGGACATTCAGGACAAATTTCTACAGCGCGATGGCCGGGTTTTTCTCACGGGCATGGAGGCGATTGTGCGCCTCGTGCGCGAAAAACAAGAGCGCGACCAAGCCACCGGCCACGTCAACCAGACCTATTTCACCGGCTATGAGGGGTCGCCGCTGGGCGGGCTGGACTTGAAGATCGTCGCCCAACTCGAAATGCTCAACGAACTGGGGCGCACGGTGCACCAGTTTGGCATCAACGAGAAAACTGCGGCCTCCGCCATCTTGGGCAGCCAATTTGCGGCGAGTGGGGATATAGATGCCTTTTGGTATGGCAAGGCGCACGGCACGATGTGGATTCCCGATGAGGTGTGGTTGGCCAACCTCAGCGGCACGGGAGCACGCGGCGCGATGGTCCTGCTGTCGGGAGAAGATCACCGCTCCAAGAGCTCGGTCTCACCTGGGGCCAGCGATTGGGTGTTGCGCAGCAGCATGGTGCCGATTTTCTATCCGGCCAGTATCGAAGATGTCATTCGCTTGGGGCTGCACGCGGTCGCTCTGTCGCGCCACGCTGGCGTGGTAACCGCGCTCAAGCTGGCGACGCCGGTGTGCGATGGCGCGAGCACGGTTGACTTGGCCGGTGTGCGGCCAGACATCGCATTGCCCGAGCGCGCGTTTGCCAAGCGCTTCAACCAGATCGTCATGGCTACGGGCGCATTGCCCATGCAGCAGCAACTCGTGGAGGAAAAGTGGCCGCTGGTAGAAGCGTATGTCCGCGCCAACGACCTCAACCACATCGTGGATGCGGATGCGGGCGGTGGGGTCGGCATTGTGGCCGTAGGCAAGAGCTACGCGGATGTGCGGCAGGCCCTCGACTGTTTGGGGCTGCGGGTGCCGGTGTTGCACCTTGCGGTGAGCTACCCGCTCGACTGCGAAATTGTGCGCACCTTCGCCCGTGGACTGCGGCACATTTACGTGGTCGAGGAGCCAGGCCCTTTCGTTGAAGAGGGCGTCAAGGCCGCGCTGTGGGGAATGGATGTGGAGGCCGTGTACGGCCAGTGGGACGAGGACGGGCAGCCGCTTATTCCAGCGCACGGCGAGGTAGATCCCGAGGAATTGGCGCTCAAGCTCGGCCCGCATCTAGGGGCGGCTCCCGAGCGCCTCGCCGAGTTGCAGCGCGTGCTCGATCGCACCTATCCGACCGTGCCCCGCGTCACGCCCATGTCCTGCGGCGGCTGTCCGTACAACACCTTCCGCGACTTGCATGAAAAGCCGGGGGGAGCCATTGGCTGCTCCTCCATCCGGGCGATTGAAGCCTATGATTCCGGCGTCCTCTACATCCCCACCATGGGGGCTGGTGGGTCCATTTACAGCGGCTGGGCACCCTTCAACGACAACCAGCACATCTACCAATACTTGGGCGACGGCAGCTATTTCCACAGCGGCCGAGGTGCGATCCAAAGCTGCGTCCAAGGCGAGGTAAATATCACCTTTCTGCTGCTTTTCAACGGGGCGGTCGCGCTCACTGGTGGGCAGACGCCTGGTGGGCAGCGGCCAGTGTCGGATGTTGTACAGGAGCTTTTGGGGCTGGGGGTAGTGAAGGTGGGGGTCGTCAGCGAGGATCCCGCGCGCTACCGCCACTTGGACGGGGAGCGGATCGCGGTATTCGGCCTAGAGCGCCACGCCGAAGCCCTTGAGCAGTTTAAGGAAATTGCCGGGACGACCGTGCTCATCCTCGACAAGGAATGCGCTACTGAGAAGGGCCGCCGCCGTCGCCGCCAGGGTTTGACGCCCGACGAATACGTGCTCATTGACGAGGATATTTGCGAGGGTTGCGGCGACTGTTATGCCCAGTCCGAAGGCTGCGCCGCGCTCTATAGCGTGGCGACCGAGTTTGGCGACAAGACGCAGGTGCGGCAGGCTCAATGCGCGCAAGACGGGCTGTGCATCGACGGCGAGTGCCCATCCTTTGCCGTGGTCAAGCCGGCCAAGGGCACGCGCTTGCGCCGCCGCCGCCCAGAGCCTTTGGACGAACTGCCAGAGCCGCCAGAGTGCCCGCTGGACCGGCCGTACGCGATCTTCGCCATGGGGCGAGGCGGGACGGGCGTGGTGACGATTTCCCATCTCATTGCGTACGCGGCCATGATGGAGGGCAAGTACGTGTATTTGTCCAACAACACCGGCTTGGCGCAAAAGGGCGGTCCGGTCGAAGCGCCGATTGTGATAAGCGCCGCCGAGCAGCCCGTGTTCAACCGCCTCTTCCCCGGGGAAGTCGATCTGTACTTGGGGTTTGATCTGCTGCGGGCGGCCGAGCCGGACAATCTCAAATACGCCGCGCCCCAGCGCACCCGCGCCTTCGTCAGCACTGCTGAAATCGCCAATGCGGAGATGAATCGCAACCCGCGCACGCAGCCCTTTCCCGACGAGGCCCAACTGCGCGCCCTAATCGACCGCTGCACGAGCAAGGACAATATCTACCTCGATACCTACTGGCTGGCCGAGAGGCTCTTCTCGGATACGATTTTCGCCAATATGCTCCTGTTGGGGGCTGCGTATCAGGCTGGGGTGCTGCCCCTACAAGCGGCCTCTATTGAGCAAGCGATTGTCCTAAATGCGCAAGCCGTGGAAAACAACGTACAGGCTTTTCGTTGGGGGCGCTTGGCCGTGGCCGATCCGGCGCGGGTGGAGCGGACGTTGGGGACTCAGCAAGTGTCCGCGGAGCAAACGTTGGCCGAGGTAAAGGAGCGGTTGGCGCATGACGCGGGTGCTCGGGCGCTGCTCGACGAAAGTTTGGCTGCGTTGGCGGATTTGAATGCAGAGGGACAGAAGGAATTGGGGGTGCGGTTGGCCGAGCTGTGCGCGTATCAGGACGTCGCCTATGCCCGGCGCTACTTGGGGTTTGTGCGCCAAGTGTGGGAAGCTGATCGAGGCTTATCGCACGGCTTGCAGCTCACGCGAGCCGTGGTGCGGGGCTTGTACAAGCTGATGGCGTACAAGGACGAATACGAGGTCGCGCGGTTGGCGACGCGCAACGGCAGCGAAGAGCGGATGCGCTCCTTGTTCGACGGGGAAGTGGAAATCGTCCGGCAACTGCATCCGCCTACGATGCGGCGCTTGCTCAAGGGCAAGATCGGCTTTGGCAAGGGCCTGCGTCCGGCGTTGGTGTTGCTGAGCCGGCTGAAGGGGTTGCGCGGAACCGCCTTCGACCTCTTCGGGCATACAGCGGCGCGGCGCTTGGAACGCGAACTGATTGGCTGGTACTGCGGGTTGATCGAAGAGATTCTACCGGCACTGACCGAAGAAAGCTATGGGCTGGCCGTGGAGATCGCCGAGTTGCCGGACGGCATTCGGGGGTACGAGCATGTAAAAGAGGCGTCGGCTGCTACTGCCAAGCAGCGGGCGGAGCGCTTGTTGACGGAGTTGTGCGCGAAATATCCTTAAAGGCTGTCTTCAGCAAATCTCGCTACGTTGCTAATAAGTTGGAATGACTGTATCGTATTAATATGTCGCGGGCGAGGCATCCGAAAAAGGAAATTGAAGAGGCTCTAGTTAATGCAGAATCGGCAGGATGGACAGTCACTCCTACAAAATCTGGTCATCGGTGGGGTGTGATACGATGTGCGAAGGCCGGTCGTCTTGGATGTCAACATTCCGTCTGGTCCACACCTCGAAATCCTCAAAATCATGCCCGGCATTTGCTGCGCATGGTGCACAAATGCCCGCACAGGAGTAAACCGTAAGAGGGACACGAGATGCAAACCTACCACTTTACGCTGATTGTCGAGGGCCCTGACATGCAAGACGAGGTTATGATCGATGCCCTCTTTGAGAATGGCTGTGACGACGGAACCGTTAGCCGGTCAGATGGGGTTCAATTCATCGTTTTTGATCGCGAAGCGGCGAGTCCTGTCGAGGCGGTGCGGTCAGCGATCAACGACATTGAGCGCACTCCAGGGCTAAAGGTCATTAGGATTGCCGACACCGATTTGATTTCCCATTACGGCATTACGGACTGCATCAAGGCGGAGCATCCCGCTTGACCAACGCGTAGAATCAGGAGAGGAGGTACTCTATGCCTACGATCCTGGAACCGGAAATGGATTTCTAACCCATGAGCCTGTAATCGCTGGGTTTTGCTATTTGTTATCGGATTTGGCGTCCTTTAGCATCATTTCTATAAAGTCGTCTATTGATCCATCGAAGTTGTCAAACTGTTCAATGGGACGGACCAGTGTCAGACGCGGATATTCGGGGTACAAAGTAATAGTACTGTCACTGAGAACGAATCGGCCACGATATCTAAATCCCACTTCGTACTTGCCCGATACGATACTCGGGTCAGAGTCTTTATAGATGGAGACCCACTTGGATCGCCGCACCTTGTCCCTTCTGTTTTTCATTCGGATTTTCAGTTCGGCCAGTCTAGCCGCTTCCAGCCTGTTCGCTTCTATCGCTTCCAGTCTGGCGACTGATACCTGCATGTAGAAATTATTTGTGTTGCCGTCCTGTATGACTGACCTCAGCCATTTCTCAGTTTCTACATAGAGATAGAGACTGCCAAGATCAACAATAGTGCTGTCGCTTTCTATGGTTGACCTCAGCCATATCTCGGCTTCTAGGGCCTCACGCCCCCAGTATGCTTGGGCGATTTGAAATTTTAAGAGAGGTATAGAATCGCTGTTGGGAAATGCTTTTACAAAGTCTTCATAAATGGCCAAGAGAGGCTCAATATACTCTGAAAAAGACTTTCTGGTCTCATAGGCCTCGGCTCCATCTTTTCCCTGAATTGTTTTGAATTTTTCAAGATACGCCAATTTCGCGGCGGGTGTACTTGGGAACTCCGCAATGACCTTGTCGTACCATTCGCAGGCTAACTCGACCTCATCTAGCCAACTGGAATCAATGAGCCAATGGCGGCTCTTTATATCATCTGACCAAAAGTCGCCGTGTTGTAGATAAGATCTTGCGATCTCGTCTTCAACAACATCGCTGGATAGCTCCACAATCTCTGACGCCAGATAGCTAATCCGTTCAGACACTATCTTGCCCTCATCCGATTCTGGATACTGCTCTATAAGGTCTTGCCATGTGTCAAAGGCCACTTGAAGTTGCTTCGCATTGAAGGCAATTACACCAAGATTGTAGAGGGAGGTCGCCTTGTCGGCATCGGTCGCCAACTCGCTGTGTACGATCTCAATGAAGAATCTTTTGGCGTCATCAATAAGCCCATGTTGTTTGAGCATCTTGGCATGTTCAACATGACCCGCTTCGCTATGGGCCGCGAAAAACAATCCAATTAGACTGAAAATCAGATTTCGCAGTTTCTTGTCCATGACAACCTTGCTTATAAATGGTAAAGGGGACGCAGTTGTTCGACTTCCTTTCCTTTTCAGCAGGCGACCAAAACCAGCTAGCGCGTTCTCAGTGCCCTTCGTAGGTCGCTGAGCAGGGCTTGGCCGCAGACATCTGCATGTCCGTTAGACGGCCGACGCGGATGTCCCTCCGCTTTCACGCGGCACGGCGCAGCCCGCGAGCCTCATCCCGTAAAGTTCGCACCCGCTTGGCTAGGCAGTCGACGCGCCTCAGTATATCGTATAGCGAGCCGGACAGATCGAGCGCGGCAACCTCCAGCCTCTTGCTGGAGTACCTGATTTTGTGGACAAACGGCTTCGCCTCTCCCTTCGCGTAGATAAGCATTCCGCCCGGCAGGTTGAGAGCGGTGACGTAAGCTAGAAGCTGGTATAAGTCGGTGTTGGGGACTTGCTGGTTGTTCTTGATGCGCTTGTATTTGGCATCGCCGACGAACGTGCAATCGGAGCCGTCCCACCACGTGAGGTCGGGCTTGAGATTCACACAGTCCTCTTCATCAAGCGATCGGATGTAGTTCTCGCGGAACGTGCGCTCGTTGAGGCCAAGCGTCTCCCGCAGTGCCACCGTTACGAACTCCTGAAAGACTTTGTCCATGTCCATCAAGAAACCAGACGCACGTATCTCTCCCCGGTCTGCCTCGTATGCGCCGTGCCGCAGGATGAGCCGCGACAGTGCTACGACGTTGCGATAATGCTCGTTTAGCCGATCAAACTTTACCTCTGGTACGTCGTTTGGCGCAAATGGGACGAGCGAGACGTTGTTCTGCATACCGAGAATCCACCCCATCCACCGACGCGCTTTTGGCGAGCGCAGCCGCATCCGGCCCAGCCGGTGGGCCGCAGCTTTCACTAGTTGGTTCGCCAAGATGTCGTCGGTGAACTCGTCGTACTGCACCTCGACCGGCAGGGGAATGCCGAATCTGTGTCGTATCTGCTCGTCGAACCGGATACGCCCGCGCACGGTGAGCAGCGCCTCCTCCTCCGTTCTGTACCCGTGGAGTAGCCCGCGAGCAAATGCCCTCTGGGCAGCGTCGGCCAGTGCGAGGGCCAGCGTGTCCGGTAGCGTCTCCTCTTCGCTGAAGTCGAATAGCTGCTCCTCTTGGGGCTTGAACACGCCCATCGCGTAGCACGCCAGTGACAGTAGCTTAGGAACGCCGATCTTGGACCGTATGAGTACTGACAAGTCGCCAACCTCGACTGCCCCAACGGTCGAGCTAGGAGTCAGGAGGTACGCTTCTTTCTCGCCTGCGGCCGGTTCAACTGTAACCGACGGTATCACCTCCCGTAGCACGTCGCGTTCATCGACGGAGAGTGGATATCCCTCGCTCTTCTCGTACTCCCGCAGGTTGATCTCACGCATCGTTCACGCCACTGTCTCCGTCTCCGCTATCCTCTTGCTCTGTACTGCGAGAAGCCTCCTCGCGAAGCTTCTTCAGGTCGAAATCACTGAGACGGTTTCGTTCGCCGTAGAGGTGCTCCTCGATGTAAGGGAACACGTTGTGTTTCCAGATGCGATTAACGTCGGCAGCGTTGAGGCTGGGGTTGCCTTCCTTGTCCTTCCGCATGAAGTAGCTCGGCCCAATGGCGACGTGTCGGTCGTTCAATTTCTCGTTCGCGCGGTCAACGACATCGGCCACCCATGTCATGCCGGGTGCCTTCATGTCCAGCCAGCGTCGGAGGAGGCTCTTCACCGGTTCCTCGTCTGGGTGGAACTCCACGAAGAAGAAGCGACGGCGCAGAGCCAGATCCACCCGCGCGATCGAGCTATCAGCCGTGTTCATCGTGCCTATGATGTACAGATTGTCGGGCAGTGAAAACGGCGTGTCCGAGTACTGGAGATTCATCTTGCTATCGCGGTACTCCAACAGGAAGTACAGTTCGCCAAACACCTTGGCGAGATTTCCTCGGTTGATCTCGTCTATCACGAGGAAGTGCTTCGTATCCGGATCCTCCCGGGCGCGCTCGGCAGCCCGTAGTAGCGGCCCGTCCCGCAGTTCGAATCCGGCCTGCTCATCACTCACAGTCTTGGGACGGAAGCCCTGCACAAAATCCTCGTAGGAATAGGATGGGTGAAACTGGACGAGGGTCACCCGATCCTTCGACCCCGAAAGGCATTCTGAGAGCGCCCGCGCAACGTAGGTCTTTCCCGTGCCAGGCGGTCCCTGGAAGATGATTTGATGCTTCTCGTCGAGCAGGATCTCTATCTCTTTGAGGAAACTAACGTCAAGCAGCAACTCATCGGCGAGTTTATTGATCCCGTGTTGAGTGGAAGCCGCGATCTCCGATTCAATCCGATTCAGGTTCACGTGTTGGGAAGAACCACGCAGCGTTGCCCTCGAAACTGTGGGAGGCTGAAGGGGAAATAGGTCTGAACGGTGG
The DNA here is from genome assembly GCA_965116675.1 of Candidatus Latescibacterota bacterium. Lineage (GTDB taxonomy): Bacteria > Latescibacterota > UBA2968 > UBA8231 > UBA8231. The sequence continues at coordinate 1,141,411 of OZ220721.1, read as the reverse complement.
ATAGGAACGTCGTCCCACTCAACGTGCCGACGGTGAGGATAGGAACAGCCGTCGTCTGTAGTTGAATAGAAATACGAACAGTCCTTATGAGCAACTGTCCCTTTGTATAAGAAGTTACGGTCTATAGGAGTAACGACAGTGTCACCAGCCCTCATTTCTAGTAAGAACATGATGATCTGATAGACCGATTGCTCATCGCCATATTCAGCCCTGTAGAGAGGGCGAATCTGTTCTTCTTCGGTAATATTTGAAAGGTCAGTATCGGGGATCCAACCGATCGCTACGTAATTTCCGTTCTTGAAATGGTCGGCATACTCGCCACCGTTAGCTCGCACACAGAAAACAGATGTCATTTTTTACCTATGCGTTGGCTTACAAGCTCCTCCTGAGAGCTGTAGGATAAGTTGTTTTATTTTTCCTTTATCAAAGGTGTATAGACTTTGCTTCTTGTCTCGTTACGGGCGAATTGATCGTGAGTTGCCCTTAGTTCGGGATCATTTGAAAGATTTGGCGAATCAATCGGGGACCACTGTGTTAGAGATTGACCAAAACCGGCTGGCGCGTCCTCAGCGCCCGCCGCAGGCCGCTGAGCAGAGCTTGGCCATAGTCGCCTGAGTCCTCGCTCGGCGGATTCTCTTTTTCCAAAAAATCGCGCAACCACGCTAGTTCGGCCGGGGGAGTTGCCGCGTCGGGCACGACGTGGGTTCCCTTGGAGTTGGCTAGGGCAATTCCGCTCTGCGCGGTGCTGGCCGAGATTACGCCTCCTTGGCCCAGCAAGGTCAGTTCGGCGAGTGCCGACTGGGGCGCGACGACTAGCTGAATCGATGCGCCACTGGGAGCCGTGGCGGTCAGTACTACTTGGTAGGCACGGCCGTGGCGGTTGGCGCAGAGATGTACCTGGGCTGGGGTCTCGCCTATCAGGTCGCTGGCAAAAGCTAGCTGGCGACAAGTGGCCCACCACGCTGGCAGCAATCCCGGCTCTTGGGCACCGGCTACGAGGCGCAGATAGACCGGCTCGGCAAACGAAGGATTGCTCCGCTGCTGGAGTGCCTTGGCAAACAAGGGCGACCCGCGATGGACTCCGCCGCTGGCGATGGGTTGGTCGGCCTTGGGCACTGGTCCGGCGCAGAGGACGTCCACACCGGATTGGAGGCAGGTGTGGACATCGTTGTGGAGGTCTGCATAAGGCGAGAGGAAGGCGCAGACGCGGGGGCTGGTTGCCTGGAGCATGGCTGGCAAGTCGCTGAAAAAAGGCAGGTCGGTGTTGGGGTTCCGACGCGCTGGATAGTACAGGCCCTTGATCGGCAGGGCATCGGCGAGTTGGCCGACGAGTGGGTTGAGGGCGGGATGGGCGCTGAGGGCGATAGTCATAGTTCTTGCTCCAGCGGCAGGTCAACGGCCGCGTTGCACTCGACGGCGCGGTAGCCAGCGAGAATGATTTCCATCAAATCCCGCGCTTGGCGCACGCCATAGCGGGTCGGGCGGTCGTCGTCGATGGCGGCGACCAAATCGTCGAGCCCGGCTGCTTGGCCCGCTGTGTCTTCGGATAGGGCGGCGGTTGGGACGGGTGGCCCTCCGTGCCACTGCATGGGATCCTGAGGATCGGGCTGATAGTCGTAGCCGGTGCTATAGTCGCGTAGATAAGCGTCTAACGCCGGTCTTTTCGCGTCTATGGTGGCGCTCTGGCGGGTGCCGATTAGGTACGCGCGCGACGGCCCGCCTTGAGGGTGGGAGGCCGTGCCGATGCGCCCGCCGCACAAGGTGGCTACGCGGCCGTCGGCATCGGTCATGGTCAGGGTGCCAAAATCGTCGCAGCCGTGGGCGCCGTGTTCGGGGAAGAAGAAGGCTCCGGCGTGGCCGACGACGTGGCGGATGGGGCCGAGGCATTCTTGGATTAGGCCGACGGCGTATGCGCCCACGGTCAGTAACTCTCTTTTGATATCGGGGTATTTCCACCGGCCGTTGGGTGCGACAAAGGCGCGGCGTTGGGTTATGGGGCGCGGCCAGCCCTTGCCGAACATCACATCGACGTGGACGCCGAGCAGGGTGCCCAAGTCGCCGCTGGCGAGGACTTGGCGGGTGTGTTGGGCGAGGGTGCCGTAGGCGTAGCCGGGGATGATCGCCCGGACACCGGCGCGTTCGACTGCTGCTGCGGACGCTTCGGACTCGGCGAGGGTGGCTCCGGGAAACTTGTCGATCCACAGGTGCTTGCCAGCCTCGGCGGCGCGGACGATGAGCGCGGACCGCCGTTCGATCTCGCAGCCAACGCTGACGATATTGATGGCCGGGTCGTTGATGGACTCGTCGAGGTCCTCTGAGTAGGGGACGCCGAGTTGGCCAGCCCAGTGCTGATTGTAGGCGCGCAAGTCTGGGTCGATGTCGGGGTAGTCGGCAACGCCGATGATGCGCAGGCGGGGGTGGGCCTGATACAGGGGGATGAAGTGCTGCTGGTGGCTGTGTTTGCTGAAGCTGACCAGCAGAATACCGTAAGTTTCAGTGGGCATGGGATGGTTCCTCGTTGGCTATAGAGACGCACCGGCAGCTTGTTCGGTACGCGAGATAGTATAACGGCCCTGCGGATGATTGCCAAAAGGGCGACCGGAGTTTGCACTTTTATCCTCGTAAAAGTGCTGCTTACTTACACTTTTATCCTCGTAAAAGTGCTTGTTACGTGCCTTTTTATCCTCACAAAAGTGCTATATCACCAAGCTCCGTGAGTTACACGCCGCGATGGACCGCGCCGTCCTCGACGCCTACGGCTGGGATGAAATTCCGACCGAAGACTTGTCTCCATCTCTCTTGTTCCCGTCATTTTTATAAAGGTTTGACAGCTACTTTTTCTCTGTCAGGAGTGCCTGTTTCACGTCCTATACGACACGTTCTATATGACGACGATACACCGCACGAACACGCTGTTCGAGTACGACGGACCGCAGCTATTCGAGGCCCGCGACGCCGAGGGCGGTCTGTATCTGGCGCTGTTGGTGGACAGCGAGGAAGAACAGGACCGTTATCTGGTCGTGAAGGTTGATCCTGAGCGTCTGCAACAATTCCGCTCCGGTGCCCTTGAATTGAGGCCGCTGATTGCCGAGGCGAGCAGGAACCAGTGGTATCTTGCGACCGCGACGAACCTAGACGGACCACTGGCGATTGAGCGCCAGAGAATGCCCATAGAGGAGCGTTTTCTGCCGGACGAGGGTTTCACGTTGGCTGACTCACCTCCGAAAGAGGGCGCGTTTGAAACTGAGGCAGAGCGCAACTCCGGTCCACCGGCTGATGCTGTCGAAGTCCGCGACCGCCTAGACTCTCAAGCTTGACCTCGCTAACCATGTGCTTGCCGTACTGCGCGATTAGCTTGACAGCAGTCGGCCCCCAAGCCTATCCTAGCGATTCCACACAAGGAGGAAATTATGGTCAATATCGGCATTGTCGGCATCGGTTTTATGGGCATGACCCACTACAAGGCTATGGCTCAAGTCCAAGGGGGCCAGGTTGCGGCCATCGTCTCCCGCGACCCCAAAAAGCGCGCGGGGGATTGGAACGATATTCAGGGTAATTTCGGCGATAGCGGGGGAATGCAGGACCTGTCGGGAATACGCTGCTACGAAACGTTGGCCGAGTTGCTCGCCGATGGGGAGATAGACTTGGTGGATATATGTCTGCCGACGAACATGCACGTCGAGACCAGCATCCGCACTTTATCGGCGGGCAAGCACGTGCTATTGGAAAAGCCCATTGCCTTGGCCTTGGACGACGCCGATCGGATCGTGGCGGTGGCCGAGGAACATCAGCGGCAGTTTATGGTTGCCCATGTGCTGCGGTATTTCCCGGAATTTCGGTTGATCAAACAACTCGTCGCCAACGCGGAACACGGCCCTGTGCTCGCCGCTCACTTTAAGCGCATCATTTCGCGTCCGGCGTGGTGGGCACCAGAAGATTTGGAGCGCACCGGTGGCCCCGCAATCGACCTGCACATCCACGACGCTGACTTCGTGCAGTTTTTGTTTGGGATGCCCACGGCGGTCAGCGCGCAAGGATACATTGGCCGGGGCGAGACGGTCGAGTACATCAATGTCCACTACCAGTACGACGGCCCAATGGCCATCAGCGCCGAAGGTGGCTGGTTGGCGCAACAGGGCTGTCCCTTTGAGCACGGTTATGACGTGTACTTTGAGGAGGCCACGCTCAAGTACAACTCGTCTTGGGGAGAACCGCCGCAACTGTTGACCAAGGACGGCGAAGTCAGTACGCCATCCCTGCCGAGCGAAGACGGTTTCGTCGGCGAGTTGCAGGAAGCGGTGGATGCGATCGCGCAGGGCAGGGCGTCGCAGGAGATAGGTGGTCAGAGCGCGCGGAACTCGCTGCTATTGTGTTTGAAGGGAATTGAGTCGGTGAAAACGGGGGAGAAGGTGGGGATATAGCTAATGCCCTTCGTGCGTCTCCATGCCATGTCCGTGGATGGCGCTAGATTCAACGTAATATAGTATGTAGGCGAGGCCGATCCCCACGAGGAGGGAGACGATGAGCTTGCCGCGATCGTGGCTGTGGAAATGGATCTCCGGTAGCAAGTCGCTCAAGGCAATGCACAAAAACGCGCCCGCCGCAAAAGCCAGCACATAGCCAATTGTTGCCCCTCCTGCTAGGCCAAGCAATTCCACACCTCCAAAGCTCGCTATAGCCACCACAGGACACAGGATAGCAAAGCAGACATTGGCCAATGTCCGGGCGCGCTGGCTGTGACCGGCGGACTTCATCATGCCGATAATGGAGTACGCATCGAGCGGCTTGTGCAGTAGGATGGCGAGAAATACCCCTAGGCCCGCCAATGCAACTCCGTCTTCATGCGACGGCCCTATCTGCATGATGGTACCCAGCGCGATTCCTTCAGTCACGGTGTGCACCCCTAGGCCTATGGCAACGCCGAACAAACTCCGCGAATGGACGACACTGTGGCCGTGATCATGGTCATGGTCATCGTACAGATCGCTCGCCTCACTGCTGAAATCATGCTGATGAAAGTGAAAGATGCGCAGCAGGAAAATCATCAGGACCATGCCGAGCACCATCCATCCCACGGCTTTTTCTACAATGCCTGTCCCGGAAATGCGCTCGAGGCTGTGGGGTAGCAGGTGAAACATGGCGACGCCGAGGATGAAGCCGGCCACAAGACTCATCACGATCTGAGTGCGCGTGTGCGTCATGGTGCCCAAGGCCGCCAGCTTCCCGCCGAGAAGGGAAGCGGCAAAGATGGCGGCTGAGTAGGCCGACAAAACCAGTAGAGCGTTTGCATCCATGATGTCTATAACCGGAAGCTAGCTGGGTAGCCGGGAATCGCTGTTTTCCGCAACGTCATTGCCTTTCTATTGGCGATGTCGGGTTGTGCACTACGCGGCCTTGTTCGGTTCGGGAGGAGTTATTATATACAACAAAGTCGCGGTTGAACTTAGTTCATGCCACAGCTAAGGTCTCGCGTTGATGGTCGCCGATCCCCATACATCACTCCCAGAGTACATGTGCTGTCGCCTGCGGCATTGCACAGGAGGGCAAGAGGTATGCACGCACACGTAGAATTAAACGAAAAAGAGAGACTTCAGGAAGCTACGACCATCATCGCTGCAGGTGGCGTCACAAACGGCATACTGGGGGTCGTAAAAGTCGTCCTCGGCAGCATTACTGGGTACCTGCCACTGACTGCTTCAGGGGTCCACTCGCTATCGGACATTGTATCCGATGTCGTCGCGTGGGTCGCCGTGCGGATGGGATCGCAGTCTGAGAAACATGGGGGAGATGTAAGGTTCCATTACGGTCGCCGTCGCATCGAAACCCTGCTGGCGCTTTTTGCCGCGTTCTTGCTCGCGTTCGTGAGTGTGGAACTGATCATGAGTGCTTTTGGCTATCATCACGATCACGATCATGGAATGCCCACAGCCATTGTGGAAGAAGCGGAAACCCATGGAATAGACGACCACGATGACCACGACCAAGAGCACGCCGCAGAGCATGGCGAAGAGGGTTTAGGGCATTGGTTCTTCCTCATCAGCGGGGTGATCCTCGTTTCAGTGATTGCCAAGGAAGTACTTTTCCGCGTGACTCGGCACAAGGGCATACGCCTGAATAGTCCCATGCTGATTGCGAAAGCATGGCATCATCGGGCCGATTCCATCAGCGCGCTAGCCGTCCTGCTGAGCATTTTTATTTCCTCCTATTTTCCCGCTCTCTCGTTGATCAATCCGATCACCACGGTCATAATTGCCGGGCTGATTTTGCACAGTGCCTGGGAAGTTGGGAGCAACGCGGTCAAAGAGTTAATAGACTTCTCGCCCTCGCTAGAGACGATAGCTCTAATCGAAGAAATGGCAGAAGAGGTAGAAGGCGTAACATTTACGCACAATATTCGCATACGGTCCATGGGGGGTGCTTTGTATGTTGAGTTGACGGCGGAAACCGATCCAGAGCTCACGGTGGCAGAAGGGTACGCCGTTGTTAAACAGATCCGCGAGAAAATAATGGATAAAGTGCCCAATATAATCGACGTCACCACCCAACTAACACCTAAAGGCGAGTACATTCGTCAATTTCTGGGGTCAGAAACGTGAATGACCTATTTGTGGCGAGAAAGATGACGCTCGGCAAGAAACGACTGCGAATCAGGTGCTATCGCCCGTACTGGACCGGAAACGAAGATTGAACAGCATATCCTCGTAGCCACGGCGCAGGGCACCGGCGCGGAAGCGCCAGACGATCAGGGCGATGAGGAGCAAAGCGCTGCCCCATTGCAGGAACTGAACAGCCGGCGCATGAGAGGCGTCGAGGTTGACGGAAATCGCCAGACCCGCCGCGAGCAGCAGCGCGTCAATGGCGATGCCGAGGACGACTGTAACCGCGATGACTGCGGCGACGTAGATGGATGCGAAGCGGGAGCCGAACTGGCTGACGATGATGGCGATGGTGCCCGTGTTGGTGGCCGGTCCCGTCATCAGAAAAATCAGCGCCGCGCCAGGGCTGACCCCCTTGGCAACGAGCGCGGCGGCGATTGGAGTACTGGCGGAGGCGCAGATGTAGAGAGGGATGCTGATCAGCACCATGACTGGATAGGACAGCCAACGGGCGTACTCGTGCGCCATCAGATCGCTCGGAAGCGCCAGAAAGAGTACGCCGCCCAGCACGACCCCCACTAGCAGCGCAAAGAGAATGTCGTCGGCGATCTCAATGAAGCCATAGCGAAAGATGTGCTTGACCAGCTTTTTGAAGTCAAGACCTTGATTGTCGGTGGGGACTTCTGCAGTGGATTGTCTGTTAGTGATTCCCTTCAACCAATTGACTAGTAAAACCTTCAGTTGCGCGGGACTGACGTAGCAATCATCCCTGTCGGCTATGAGGGGTTGGTGATGATCGTGCTCACAGTCGTGGCAGTGGTCGTGGTCGCTCGCCTTGGCTTCATCTCGGTCGTCTCTTATCAGTCCAATGCAAAAGATACCGGCGACGACTGCGGTGATGAAGCTGATGATGGGCCGGACGATGGCAACGATGGGTCCGAAAAAGGCGTTAGTGACCAAAATCGAATCCGCACCTGTCTCCGGCGCGGTGATCAGGAAAGACATGCAGGACGAACGGGACGCCCCCTTATTGCGCATCTCGGCGACCACGGGCACGACCGAACAACTGCACAGCGGCACGGGTACGCCAATGGCCGAACTCAAGGTGACGGACTTTAGACTATCGTCGCGGAGCCAGCGGAGAATGGCCTGACGGGAAATGAATACGTGGATCAGGCCGGAGAGGAGGAGCCCCAGCAGAAGCATGGGGGCCAGCAGCAGAAAGGAGGACCAGAGAAAGGCAAAAAAACTGGTTAATATCCCAAGAGATTCAAAGGCCATTGTGATAAGAAGGAAACATTGCCTAGAAAGGGCAAGCTGCGATCAGGGCAGCCTCTGAGGGTTGAAGTTGCGTTTTTTGTATAGGACGACTAAAATCAAAGGTTATGCTAACGCGCAAAACGGACATCTCGATAGGCTCGCCTTCCGCGCTGGCCCTGCTGGCGCTGACCGTGCTCTTTGCGGCTGTAATCGGCGGCCTACCCTTCAGCCACCAGCTTTTCCACGAGAGCCTCATCGAGCCTGAAAATTGCCCGGCTTACCTGTTGCAGAGCGGTCTAGTGCTCTTTTTTGGGGGGTTGGCACTTGCGCTCGTGGTGCTGAATGCCTCTGCGTCAAGCCCGTCCGCGCCGCGCACAGGACTGTTACCTCTTTTTTCTCCTCGCTTTACCCATCTCAACCGAGGCCCGCCCCGGTGCTAGTGCATCCACACTGGTAAATCGCCTCAGTGCGTGGGTGTCTCTCTCCAGATCCAATTCGCGTACCATTAACCTCCCGTCTTGTGCGCAAGCCTAGGAAAGCGTGCATGGACGACCAAACCATTGGAGACTAGCATCATGTTTAAAAAAAGTATGTCTGCGTTGAGTATTTTCGCCTTGGCCTTCTTTATTGCTAGCTGCGGCGACGACGACAACCCCGTCGATTCGCAGCACGAAGAACACGCCGAGGCCGTCGGCCTGATTATACGCGATAGCGGCACTGAAATTGTCCGCGTTGAAAGCGGTGATGTGACCGGCGAGATTGAGGTTGGCCACGGCAAGGAAACTGCCTTGCTTTCCGTGCGCTTTATCGCTGAAGACGGCGATCTCTTTACCCCAGACGAAGACGAGGAATACGCCCTCGACTGGGAAATTGCCGACGAGAGCATCGCCGAAGTCGAGCATCACGCCGAGGACGGGGCTTGGGCTTTTCACATCCTCGGCTTAGAGGAAGGCGAGACTACCATCCGCATCAAAATCAACCACGACGGCCACGCTGATTTCGTCTCGCCGGAGATTGAGATTCACGTCAGCGAGGACGGACCTGGTGAAGAACACGACGATCACGACGACGAAGGGTAAAGCGGTTAAATCCGCTGCAGTTCTTCATAGGTAAAAGCGACGCGGGACCGGAGGCACGCACCGGTCCCGCGTATTTATGTCAAGGTCAATTGGATAGCCGACAGACAAAAGGTTGAAGTTGCGTTTTTTTGCCAGACCACTATAATCAAAGATCATGCTAAGGCGCAAAACGGACATCTCGATAGGCTCGCCTTCCGCGTTGGCCCTGCTAGCGCTGACCGTGCTCTTTGCGGCTGTAAGCGGCGGCCTACCCTTTGGCCACGAGCTTTGCCACGAGGGCCACGTCGAGCCAGAAAACTGCCCGGCTTGCCTGTTGCAGAGCAGCCTATCGCTCCTTTTTGGGGGCTTGGCGCTCGCGCTTGTGGCGCTGAAGGCCTCTGAGCCAAATCCGTCCGCGCCGCGCACAGTACCGTTACCTCTTTTTTCTCCTCGTTTTACCCATCTCAACCGAGGCCCGCCCCGGTGCTAGTGCATCCACGCTGGTAAATCGCCTTAGTGCGTGGGTGCCCCTCTCCATATCTAATTCGCGTACCATTAAATTCCCGTTCTGCGCGCAACGCCTAGGGAAAGTGCGCGTGGACGGTCAAACCATTGGAGACTAGCACCATGTTTAAAAGAAGTATGTCTGCGTTGGGCATTTTCGCCTTGGCTCTGTTTATGGCTAGCTGCGGCGACGACGACAATCCCGTCGATCCTGACCACCATGATGATCATGCCGAGGCTATCGGCCTGATCGTGCGCGATAGCGGCGCTGAAATTGTCCGCGTTGAAAGCGGCCAAGTGACCGGCGAAATTGAAGTCGGTCATGGCAAAGAAACCGCCCTGCTGTCTGTGCGCTTTATCGCCGAAGACGGCGACCTCTTCACCCCAGACGAAGACGATGACTACTCCCTCGGTTGGGAGATTGCCGACGAGAGCATCGCCGAAGTCGAGCATCACGCCGAGGACGGCGCTTGGGCTTTTCACATCGTCGGCTTAGAAGAAGGCGAAACTACCATCCGCCTCAAGATCAACCACGGAGATCACGTCGATTTCGTCTCGCCGGAGATTGAGATTCACGTCAGCGAGGACGGACCCGGTGAGGAACACGACGAGCACGACGAGCACGATGATGAAGGGTAAAGCGGTTAGATCTGCTGCGTCCTTCATAGGTAAAAGCGACGCGGGACCGGAGACAAACTTCGGTCCCATGCACTTATGTCAAGGCCAATTGAATAGTCGGCAGATAAAAACCACAGGCCGCAGGCTGCTTTGGAAACTCGCATCCATAATCGGCCTAGCAGTCGGTCCCGTTTGGGGCGACCAGACTGGTGCTCTCGCCGGGCACGTGATCGACGCTGAAAGCGGCCAAGCCGTCGGTTGGACTACCGTCGTCATCGAAGAGCTCGAACGGGCGCGGATGAGCGACGCCGAGGGGTACTTCTTTTTCGCCAACGTACCCTCTGGCGCGCACGTCTTGCAAAGCCTACACGTCGGCTACCGTGAGGAGCGCTTTAAGGTCGAGGTCGCCGCCGGGGATACCACCCATGTCGATCTGGTTATCGGCCACGAGTCCCTGCATGTAGAGGGAATTCTCATCGAAGGCGAACGCAAGAGCCCTGTTTCTCCACTGCAAGCACCCGAAGTTGTCTTCAGCGGTAGCAAGCTGCGGCAGAATTTGAGCCGCACCATTGCCGAGACCATCGCCTACGAGCCGGGCATTGCCCAGCGCTCAATGGGGCCTGCGCCCGCGCGTCCGGTGCTGCGCGGGCTAGGCGGCGACCGCTTGCTGCTGATCGAAGACGGCGAGCGCACCGGCGATTTGTCTGCCACCTGTTCGGACCACGCCGTGGCTATCGAGCCGATGACCACCGAGCGCATTGAGGTCGTGCGCGGCCCCCACACCTTGCTCTACGGCTCCAATGCTTTAGCCGGGGTCGTCAACGTGGTGCGGGGATACGTGCCCTCTGAGCGGCCCGATGGTCTGGGGGGATCTGTGACCTATCAGGGGGAGAGCGTCAACCGAGGTTTGTCTGGCGGCCTGACCCTTGAACAGGCGCTCGGTCCACTGGCCCTGCGCTTCGACAGCAGTCTGCGCAATGCCGACGATATTGCCACGCCGCATGGCGTACTCGCCAATACGGACATCCGCACGGGCAATGCTTCGGTCGGCCTAAGTCTGGTGCGTCCTTGGGGGCACGTGGGTGCGTCCGGTAGCTTGTACAACTCCGACTACGGCATCCCGCCTGACCCAGAGGGCGGCCACCCGCACGGCATATCCATTGATCTCCAGCGCCAGCACCTCGAAGGGCGCGGCGAAATTCTTACCGGGCCGGACTGGCTCCAGCGCCTAGAATTGCACCACGCGTTTTCGCGCTATCAGCACGGCGAATTCGAAGCTAGCGGTGCCTTGGGGCTGGAGTTCGGTGTGCTCCAGCACAACACCGGTGCGCTAGCCCACTTGGATCGCATGGGACCTTTTGCCAACGGCGCGATTGGTTTGTGGTACGAGTACCGCAACTATGCCGCGGCTGGGCTCAACTATACGCCGCCGGCCGAGGAATACGCCGGTGCTTTGTTCGCGTACCAAGAGTGGGAGCATGGGCCTTGGGCGGCCAATGCGGCCTTGCGCGTTGATGCCCGCCGCGTCGAGCCGCGCGAGGAGCGCTATTCGCGCCGGGTCGGCCGCATCCAGACGCGCGACTTTGCCGGGATGTCTGCCGGCTTGTCCAACCACTACCGCGCCAGTTCGACTTTGACGTTGGGCTCGACCTTGATGCGCACCTATCGCGCTCCCGGCATCGAAGAGCTGTTCTCCGAAGGACCGCATTTGGCCGCCTATTCGTATGAGGTGGGTAATGGTGCTCTCGACAGCGAGCGCGGCTTGGGACTGGAGTTGTTCGCCGACTATCACCGCGAAAAAGGCCATGTACACTTAGCTGTCTTCCGCAACGCTATTGACGGTTACATTTTCCCCAAGAACAGCGGTGAGCGCAGTCTGCGGCGCGCCGATCTCTTTCTTTACCGAACCGTGGGCGAGCGCGTCCTCATGCACGGTGCCGAAGTTACCTTCGATTGGCATCTGGCGGAGCCTTGGAAGGTGGCCGGTAGCCTCAGCTATGTGCGCGGCCACCTCACTGATCTCGACGACGAACCCCTGCCGCGGCTGCCGCCCCTGCAAGGGCATCTGGGCCTGACTTGCGAACCCACTGAGGCGCTGAGTGCGACTATTGACGTGCGCTTGGCGGCGGAACAGGACCAGGTCGGCGAGTTTGAAGAGCCTACGGAAGGCTACGCAGTGCTGGATCTTTCGAGCCAGTACTACGTGCAGTGGGGGGGCCGTCTGCACACCTTCTCTCTGACCTTGGAAAACGCCACTGACGCGGTGTACCGCAATCACCTCAACCGCGTCAAGGAGATCCTGCCCGAGCCGGGCCGCAATCTGCGCCTGCTGCACAAGATATTCTTCTGAGAATTCGTCTGAATTCACTCACCGGACTATGGAATTGCACAGAATGACCTTTGATTTTCTTGGGATATTAACCAGTTTTTTTGCCTTTCTCTGGTCTTCCTTTTTACTGCTAGCCCCCATGCTTCTGCTGGGGCTTCTCCTCTCCGGCCTGATTCATGTGTTTATCTCCCGTCAGGCCATTCTCCGCTGGCTCCACGACGACAGTCTAAAGTCCGTCACCTTGAGTTCGGCCATTGGCGTACCCGTGCCGCTGTGCAGTTGTTCGGTTGTGCCCGTGGTCGCCGAGATGCGTAACAAGGGGGCGTCCCGTTCGTCCTGCATGTCCTTCCTGATCACCGCGCCGGAGACGGGTGCGGATTCGATCTTAGTCACCAACGCCTTTTTCGGACCCATCGTTGCCATCGTCCGGCCTGTTATCAGCTTCATCACTGCGGTCGTCGCTGGTATCTTTTGCATTGGACTGATAAAAGACGACCGAGATGAAGCTGAGGCAAGCGACCACGATCACTACCATGAATGTAGCCACGATCATCACCCATCCCTCATAGCCGACAGGGATGATTGCTATGTCAGTCCCGCGCAACTGAAGGTTTTACTGGTCAATTGGTTGAAGGGGCTTGATGGCCGACAATCCACCGGAGAAGTCCCCACCGACAATCAAGAGTTTGACTTCAAAAAGCTGGTCAAGCACATCTTGCGCTATGGCTTCATTGAGATCGCCGACGACATTCTCTTTGCGCTGCTGGTGGGGGTCGTGCTGGGAGGCGTGCTCTTTCTGGCGCTTCCAAGCGATCTGATGGCGCACGAATATGCCCGTTGGCTGTCCTATCCAGTCATGGTGCTGATCAGCATCCCTCTCTACATCTGCGCCTCCGCCAGTACTCCAATCGCCGCCGCGCTCGTTGCCAAGGGAGTCAGCCCCGGCGCAGCGCTGATTTTTCTGATGACTGGACCGGCCACCAACACGGGCACCATCGCGATCATCGTCAGCCAGTTTGGCACCCGTTTCGCATCTATCTACGTGGCCGCAGTCATCGCGGTTACAGTCGTCCTCGGCATCGCCATTGACGCGCTGCTTGTCGCGGCTGGTCTGGCGATTTCCGTCAACCTCGACGCCTCTCATGCGCCGGCTGTTCAGTTCCTGCAATGGGGCAGCGCTTTGCTCCTCATCGCCTTGATCGTCTGGCGCTTTCGCGCCGGTGCCCTGCGCCGTGGCTACGAGGATATGCTACTCAACCTTCGCTTCCGGTCCAGCACGGGCGATCGGGGCCTGTCAGCGCGAGACCTCAGCAGTGGCAAGTCTTAACCCAAACTCACGTTAAAGGAGAATTCTATTATGAACACGCCGCGCAAAGTACCTGTTACTATCCTCACCGGCTTCCTCGGCTCTGGCAAGACGACCCTACTCAACCGGATCTTGAGTGAGGAGCACGGCAAGCGCATTGCCGTGATCGAGAACGAGTATGGGGAAGTCGGCATCGATCAGGCGCTCGTCATCAACGCTGACGAGGAGATCTTTGAGATGTCGAATGGCTGCATCTGCTGCACGGTGCGCGGAGACCTGATTCGCGTGCTCGGCAATCTCATGAAGCGCCGCGACAAGTTCGACTATGTGTTGGTGGAAACCACAGGGCTGGCCGATCCCGGGCCGGTCGCTCAGACGTTCTTCATGGACGACGAGCTTCACGCGGAGTTCTCGCTTGACGGGATCGTCACGCTCGTCGATGCAGCTCACATTGAGCAGCAGCTCGGCCGAAGCGACGAAAGCACGGAGCAAATCGCGTTCGCGGACATCCTCGTGCTCAACAAGACGGACCTCGTCAACGGCGAGGCGCTCGACAGGCTCGAAGCTCGGCTCCGAGACATGAACCGAATGGCGCGAGTCGTGCGCAGCGAGCGGGCGAACGTCTCCGTCGATACTGTACTCAATCTCGACGCCTTCGACCTAGATCAGGCGCTCGAGCGTCGTCCCACCTTCCTCGAGCCGGAGTATCCATTCGAATGGACTGGAGTCTATTCGCTCGATATGGGCCGCTATGAACTCAGCCTCGCCGATGGACCGGACCCGGCGATGTCGCTCGTCGTCGTGTCCGACCAGGGCACGGATGACGCTGCCCTCCGCGAGGGTGCGGAGTGGTGTGTGCGGCGGTACGCCGAACCTGCGGAGCTCATTTGCCCGGGGGGAGATATTCCGCTCGGAAAGCATGTGAATCTCCGGCTCGATTCCCGAGGGCGCAAGTCGTTCTTCTTGGAGGTCGATACACAGGTGCAGGTTGGCCTCTACGCCCAGCACACCGCGGAGGAGTTCGATCTCCAACTGACAAACGCGGATGGAGCGACAATCAGGCAAGAGGTCGAGCGCATCTGGGTCGCCCAGCACGAGCACGACGACGAGGTGGGCTCGATCGCGATCGAGAGGGACGGCGACGTCGATATCGTCAGGCTCAACGCCTGGCTTGGCAAACTGCTCGGTGAGCGCGGGGTGGACATCTTCCGCATGAAGGGCTTCATCAGCCTCGCAGGTGAGTCGCGTCGCTTCGTCTTCCAGGGGGTTCACATGCTCTTTGACGGCCAGCCGGAGCGCGAATGGGGGGACGAGCCCCGCCGCAATCAGCTCGTCTTCATCGGCCGCAACCTCGATGAGCAGGGCATGCGGCAGGGGTTCGAAGCATGTCTGATTTAAATGTCGGCAGCCCGAGGGGCGCTCTTCGCCGGGGCTGGTCTGCGGCGGTTGGCGACTACGCTATCGCCGGCGGTTGGAGCCTACGCGGTGAGGCGCTGATGGTCGGTGATACTGCGGGTGGCGTTTACGCATTCGACGGCAAGTCTGGCGCGACCGTCTGGGAGCGGCGCGGGGTTCACGAAGGCGGTGTACTCGCGGTGGCGATCCACCCAAGCGGAACCGCGTTTGCTACGGCCGGCCAGGACAGCCGGGTCTTAATCTGGAGTGCCGCCGAAGGTCAGGTAAGCCGGGCTATCGACGTCGGAGGCGGTTGGGTAGAAAACGTGGCGTGGTCGCCGGACGGCCAATGGTTGGCGGCCTCCTGCTCCCGGCAGGTTCGTGCGTATGGCGCGGACGGCGCGGAGGTTTGGCGATCTGATGATCATCCCAGCACCGTCAGCGCGATCGCCTGGTCGAGCGTAGGGGAGCTGGCGACGGCCTGTTACGGTCGAGTGACGTTCTTCGACGCGTCCACTGGCGAGCTGCGCCAGAAGCTGGAGTGGCAGGGATCCTTGGTGTCGATGGTACTGAGCCCGGACGGGGATATTGTGGCCTGCGGCAGCCAAGACAACTCGGTGCACTTCTGGCGGCGCTCCACGGGGGAGGACTCCATGATGTCGGGATATCCTGCCAAGCCGTCGGCCCTATCTTTCGATGACACCGGCACCCTCTTGGCCACTGGCGGAGGGGAGGCGGTGACGGTCTGGAGCTTCCAAGGAAGTGGTCCCGAAGGCACGCGGCCCGGCGTTTTAGAGCTTCATGTTCAACCCATCACGACGCTTGCCTTCGCTCCCGGCGCGATGCGTCTGGCATCAGGAGGCCGCGATGGTACCGTGGTTGTGTGGTCGCTTCAGAGAGATGGAGAAGGCGATCCGACAGGAGTTGCGCTTGTGGCAGATGTTGTCGGCGGCTTGTACTGGCGACCAGATGGACGCGCTCTTGCAGCCCTCGACGCTCAGGGTGGCGCGACGGTTTGGCGAGTGAGCAACAGGTGAAGCACGGCCGCAACAGCATGAATTGCAGAGCCTTCCCGCTCGTGTTCTCCGCCAACCAGGTCCGAAGGGATCGCCGAGGGCCCGTGAATCTGGCAGTGCTCTGCTTCGGAGTCCCTGCTGATCGGACTCTAGTCGCGTCGTTCCTCCTAGGCGCCCAGCGTGATGTTGCGCAGAGATCCGATCCGCGCGAGACGAGCCTCTCGTCCTAATGGGCCTAATACAGGTATTTCGGTCACTCTAGAAAATGAACTCGGGAAGATGTGCCGTGCCTAAGACCATGCTCTTGCGACGAAGCTCCTCTCCTTGCTCTTGTATCTGGCTGATGTTTTGCACTCCGAGCAGTTCCATGGAGCGAAGTAGGTCTTCCTTCATTAACTCAAAGGCTCGGGTTAGACCCAAGTGACCACCGGCTCCTAGTCCACCTGCGGTCACTCTGCCCAAGCCCACAGCCTTCAGGCCGTAGCTCAGCCCAATAAGAACATCCAGTCCGCTTCGGATACCGCCGTCCATCGCGCAATCGAGTTTGGACTTGGCCGCGCCCAACTTGGGCATAGCCTCGGCGACAATCTGCAGGGACGGAATAGCCTGACCTAATTGGCGACCGCCGTGGTTGGAGAAAATTACTCCATTTGCTCCTAGCTCCTCCGCTTTTAAAGCGTCCTCCGCGCAGTGAACGCCTTTGACGATGAGCGGTTGCTCACCCCATGTTTCTTTAATCCATGGGAGGTCGCTCCAGGTAACAGCCGAGGCAGCAAGCTGCTCTCCAATACCGGCATATGGCATGGGCTCGCCGCATTCGTCGATGATGTTAACGAAGGGAAGCAATCCACCGTCGCGCCAATGCCTCCGTAACCACCCCATTCGAGGGACGATCTGTGGTGCTAGCTTCACCTTGTGTAACGCGCGCTTTAGCTTTCTTGGACCAGAGTAAATAGAGCCCACGGCATCCATCGGCTTCATCCTGGCATGTTCTATTCTGTTCCCCGACACCGCGGTGTCGATAGTAAGGACCAGTGCAGAAAAACCCGCATCTCTTGCCCGCCTGATTCCTCGTTTCGCGGTTTCCACTCCGCCGCACAGGTAGAGCTGAAACCACTTCGGACCGTTCGACGCGTCGGCCACGGCTTCCATGGGTGTTTGTGAAAGCGTCGACAGCGTCATGGCCGTTCCAAATTCCCCGGCGACTTGGGATGCGACCGCGTCGGCCATCGGCCATAGCGTGCGCAGGCTCCCAACCGGCGCGACGAAAAAAGGAAGAGAAAGTTCCTGGCCGAATATGCTCGTCGTCGTGTCCAACGTCTTGTGTTTGACGGCTCCGGGAGGCGCGAGCATCGTCTGTTTAAACGCCAGGACATTCGCCTTCAGCGTAGTCAGCTCATCAGCGCCACCGATAAAGTATTCAGCGGCAATCGGAGGAACTTCTCGCAGCATAATCCGCCAAATATCTGCTGTTGTCAGCGCATCGGCGATTTCGTTTTCCCTGATTCGGAACATAAGGTGTTCCCATATTCGCGGTGGCCTGGGGTGGGTGACTGCCCGCAAACGGATTGCTCACGGGGTTCGGAAACAGCGAACCGTTCAAATCGGTGGCGTCTGTCGAGCTTTTCGCGGATGCGATGAGTCTGCGCATTCATGGGCGTGCCTTTGGCGCATCGGCCCCGCAGTCCGGCTTCGAGCTTGCGGCACGGCTCCGGCGTAGACGTCTGAAGCCGATCACGACGCTAGTAAATGACATGAACGTTCCAAGCGAACACAACGCAATGACGACAATATCCCAAAGCGGCCGCCGATTGATAAGAAAGCCGAAATCCCAACTGTGCAACCCGTTATACAACCATCGCTGCCATCGTTGCTTTTGCGTTAAACCTCGCAACCATTGTCCTGTTCTGCCATCTATGTAAGCCCATGTCTGGGCCGAATCGTTGGCTTTGAAGCGATAAACGGGGAGCGGTCGCCAACGATCGTGATGCGAATAGTAATAGGCGTCGTGCTCCTCAAGACGCCTTATTTCGGTAAAATCGACACTCTGACCATCAATCTCGAAACTTTGCAGGATTCCCCGAGTGGCCTTTTTCTCAATTGCCATCGCTGGTAATGCATTGGCCAAGCGGTACTCGTACGGCGCAAATACGACTACGGGATGAAATTCACCGTCTAGCCAATAAAAATCGATTTCTTTGACTTCGGGGTTTCGTTTGACAATGCTCTGGATTTCTGACAGTCTCAGGCCGCTATGATCGGTCGGGAAGGCACCCTGATACGCGTGAGACGACACGCGACTATGCCCCTTTGTAGTGAACACATCCCAGGGGTTCATAGACAGCAATCCGCTCAAAACGTACGTGACTAGGAATGGAAGGCTCAGTAATCCCATCAAATGATGCAGCTTCATCACGCCCCAATAAGGAGTAACGTTCCTTCCGCGGTAGCGGTAGCGCCATCGCAAGCGAAGGAAGCCGATGATGCCCCCCGTCACAACAGAGACCAACCCAGCCAACGACATAACGACGACAACCCAATGCCAGACTGAAGCGTGCCGACGAAGCGGCAAGGGATAAATCCAATGCAAGTTCGCGCCGACCCAATTCCAAACCCGTTCCTTTCGCGTCGTATCGCGCACAATCTCACCGGTATGTGAAGAAATGTATAAGTGTGTCCCCGCAGCATCGTCAATCTCGATTTTGTGCAACGGTCGGTGAGAATTGAGACTACTAGACACGGTCCATTGATCCATGTCTCGTGTGGCGGCAAAGCTGCCCGGAATCGATTCGAGGTGTTGCGAATTCCGTAGATAATGTTGGGAGGCATGCAGGGCATCTTCGGCGGTCACCTGCTCCAGCGGATCACCAGAATCGGCAAACCAGACGGCATGGCGATCTTCCTTTGTGGTGGCGATGAAGGCGGGGCGACCCAGTACCGTCGTCAGACGCAATCTGCTCAAGGCGTCTGCACCTACTTGCATGACCATTGAGGTAGGCGCAGACGCCAAGCGGGATGCGTCCAACGCGGGCAGTCCGGCCAGCCGTTCCTGAACCGTCAACGCGGGAAACCCCACGTACATCATGACTACGCCACTACAAAACCACATCGCGATCAATGTACACATGACGATGCCGAACCAACGGTGAATGAGATACAAGCTTCTTTTGAACGTCACGATCGCGAAAATGCCTAGTTTCTTAGAACCTATTACAGTCTGCCGCTATAGCTGAAGGTCAGGAGGAAATTGCGCGTTTTGCCCGGGAAAAACTGGTTGCCGAAGATGGCGTCGGTGAAATGGGTTTCATCGAACAGATTGTTGATATTGAACTGCACCTGCACCTGCCGGAAACGGTAAGACACAACTGCGTCAACTAGGGTATAGGCAGGCAAGGCGTAGGTGTTATTGCGCGCTGTGAAATTCTCGCCGACGTGATTCATACCTAAGCCAAGCCCCAGACCGCGCAGATTTTCGAAAGGTACGTCGTATTGCGCCCAGAAATTCAACAGGTGTTTCGGAGCGTAACGAACTCGATTGCCGGCATTCGGGTTGGTCTGATCGGAAGAATCGAAACCTTTATACTGGGCATCGGTGTAGGCATAGCCGGCGTTTATATGCATCCTATTTACAGGGGCCGCCTGAAAATCGATTTCGACTCCTTTGGAATCGGCCGCGCCAATACGTTCGTACACGCCGCCGCCAAGGGATTCAACCAGATCTTGCTTCAGTAAGTAGAAAGTGCTCAAGTTCAATGAAAACCGCTTTCCTTCCGCACGCAGGCCAAGCTCGGACTGGTAGCCGTTTTCAGGATCGAAAATCTCACCATCTCCGGTAATTCGGCGGGAGGGCTTGAAATAGGTGGAGTAAGAGCCATAAAACGACACGGGCTCGGACAATTGATAAACTAGCCCACCGCGAAAGGTCGGTGTGGTTGCGGGTACCTTTGTCCGCTCGCCGCGTTCCGTGATGTTGCGATCGGTATCGACCAGATCGGTGAAATACGTACCCTCGAACTTGTCGATCCGGAACCCGAGCAGGGCCTTGAATTGGCTGGAAAGGTTCAGCCAATTTTGCACATAAAGCGCGTGAACCGTCTCTTCCTTACCCTGGAAACGCGTATCGACATGTTGAATATCTCCTTGGTTCAAGACAGGGGCGACAACCGAAACCGTTGCGAATTTGCCTTCTCCAGAGATATCACCGCGGTATGTCTTGCGGTCCAGGATACTCAGGCCGTATCCCACGAGCAGCTTATTGGAAGTATTGCCGACATTAAAGCGGTAGCTCAGCTCCAGCTGATTTTGCAGGGGCTTGGTTTCGTGGTTGAAATAGAACGGGAAGCCGCGCGTGAGCGAATCGAGTGTGGCATTATACTTCAGGAATTCGGTCGATAAATAATCGATGTCGTCATCGTAATAGGAGAGGCGATTGGACAATTGCATGTTTTCCGACATTTGACGCTGATACTTAAGTTGCGTGTCGAAACGTTCGTGTCCCAGAAAATCCGACGGATCGTTAAAACGCGTGGTCACATCCATTTGAGCGGGGAAGCTTCCGTCCTCCAGAACCGGAATACCTGTGTCCGTATCATACAAGTCATTATTGCCACCGATGCTCAGTTCCAGCCGGTCGCTTGCGTTCGGGGTATAGTGGAGCGTGAGTGATCCGTTCTGGGTTTTTGTGCCGAAATCGCGGAAACCGTCGGCACTCGTGGTGCCGAAATCCACGCGGTAACGCAATTTGTCGGTAATGGGGCCTCCCGCCCCGACTTGCGTGCGCACTGTGTTGTAACTCCCGCTGGAAACGGAGTAATTGTAACGCATATCCAAGGTGGGTTCTTTACGCACCAGGTTTATGATACCCCCGAGAGCAGAATGGCCGTACAGCACCGAGGCCGGCCCCTTCACCACTTCCACTCGTTCGATATTGGCTAGGTTTGAGCTCGGAGCGCTCGTTGAAATATTGTGCCGCTCATCTCGTACCTCGTCGTTCAGCAAAACAAAATTATTAAATCCTCTAATGCGGAATGTCTGAAAGCCGCCATAGCGATTGATGGGACGCACGCCGGTTATATTTTTGACAGCCGCGCCGATATCCTCGGCCGCACGCTGCTCTATAAGCTCGGCGTTGATCGTTTGGGCAGTGATAGGCGTTTCCCGGATCGACACATCCAGTTTGCTGACGGATACAATTCGAGATTTAGAGGCTGTGACCTCACTTGCGCCAATCTCCAGAACAGACCTGGTAAGCGTGTAGGTATTCGTGGTTATCTGACCGGCCCAAACGTCTATCTCTTGTTGCAGCGACTGGTAACCGATAAAGGTGACTTCGAGCGAATGGCGGCCCACAGGCACGTTTGCGATTACGAATTTGCCATTTTGATCCGTGCTAGTGCCATAACCACTGTTCACGATGGCCACATTGGCATTTTCGAGGGGCCTGCTATTTTCGTCGAGCACTGTGCCTTCGATGATCCCACTTGGGTTTTGTGCAAAGGCAACAGCGCTGAGCAAAAAATAAATCAGTGTTACTGAGAGTAATTGTTTCATGCGAAATCCTCCGTTTTGGGTGTGGAGCCGAAAGCTCTGGTTTGTTTGGTAGCGAGACACCGCCGCAAATTGACCGTGAATCAAGCGAAGGCAGCGATTTTTAAATGATAACGATAACTTATTATCGTTAACGAACAAATAAAATACCGATTATTCAAGATCGACTGTACTCAGGATCGCAATGATGGGCTGCAAGCCGAAGTTCATTTCCAGGCCAGCCAGCCGCTCGATCACGGTCGGTCAGAGCTGGGTGGGATTGGGGGCGTCACCATAGACCTTCTGGGGATCAAAAACCTTCTGTGTCTCCGTGAATCCCAGTGGCTGGCCGACCTGATCGCCAAAGGGCACGGCGCGGTAGAAACAGGATCGATACCCTACATGGCAACTGGCCCCGCCCTGGACGTCCACACGCAGCCAGATGCAATCCTGGTCGTCATCGATTCGGATCTCGCGAACTCGCTGCACCAGGCCGCTCGTTGCGCCCTTGTGCCAGAGGCACTTGCGGCTCCGGCTCCAATAGACGGCCTCGCCCAGCGTGATCGTTTGCGTGAGCGCCTCGGCGTTCATGTAGGCATGCATGAGTACTTCGCCGGATGTGAAGTCCGTGGTAACTACGGGGATCGGCCCGTGCTCATCGAACTTGGGGGCCAGTTCGACTCCTTCCTCGACCTGCTCGACGCTCTGTCTATCTGAGAGGGGCGAAATGCTCATTTGTTCTCCTGTTGGTTGTGCGGCTCAGCATTGCGTAGGTGAAAGCTCTGGTTTGTTTGGTAGCGAGACACCGCCGCAAATTGACCGTGAATCAAGCGAAGGCAGCAATTCTTGAAAGGAAGGGCACCAATGCTTGAAATAATAATGATAATTCATTATCATTAAATAGGCAAGTCGAATACCGAACATTCGATACCCCACCTGATCCATCTCGATCCCCCGCTCGTCGGGTATATCCTTCGGCATGGATTAGGTAATCCGGCAACGACGCATTCCATCCAAACACTCGATGCAGGTCAACCACATTGTCTCAATCTGACGCGATCATCTGGAATGTCGACCCAGTCCTTTTCCAGATCGGTCCGCTCACGATCAGATACTACAGTATCCTCTTCGCGCTCTCGTTCTTCATCGGATACAACATCATCCGTTCCGTCTTCAAGCGAGAGGGGAAGCCGGAATCCGATCTCGCAACGCTCCTGACGTACATGATGGTCGGCACGATCGCGGGCGCGCGCTTGGGGCATTGCCTCTTCTACGACCCGGGATATTATCTCAGCATTCCGCACAAAATGCTGATGGTGTGGGAAGGCGGGCTCGCCAGCCACGGTGGCGCGATCGGCATTTTGACAGCGCTGTTCATCTACGCCCGACGCCACCCCGATCAATCGTATCTGTGGTTGCTCGATCGGATGGTCATTGTCGTCGCCTTCGCCGGACTGCTGATCCGACTCGGTAATTTCTTTAACTCGGAGATTCTCGGAGTCCCCACCGATCTTCCTTGGGCCATCATCTTCGACCGGATCGACAATACACCGAGACATCCCGCACAGCTCTACGAGTCGATCGCCTACGGAACGATCTTCGTGGGGTTGTATCGACTCTACATCCGGCTCGAAGCCCGAACGCCACGCGGTTTTTTGTTCGGCCTCTTCCTCGTCTCCGCCTTCGGGTTCAGGTTTCTGATCGAATTCGTCAAAGAACGACAGGCGGCGTATGGCGCGGACCTTGCCCTCGGTGTCGGCCAGATCCTCAGCATACCGCTGCTCATCCTCGGAATCGCACTCCTAACAAGGGCGCTGCGCACCGGTTTCTCCGAGTCCGATTCGGTCGAATAGGCGGCTTGGCCGGAGAGGCCCTGGTGACGCGAAAGCCTTATTTCGCCGCAAGCTGCCGAAGCAAATCAAGATCGGCATCAGACGCGGTATCCTGATGAGGATCCTTTTCCGTTTGGCACGCATCGAAGCGGCTTTGCAGCTCGCAATCGTCGATTCCACCTTCCTCACCGATAAAGACCAACTGGGTCCCCGGACTCTCGTCGCCCCACGGCTCACCAATAATCAAACGCGCCCGTTTGCCGGCAACGTGGACGATTCCCTTCCGACTGGGAATGTCGGCGAGGTAAACAATCCCTTTGGCGCGGTAGATAGTCGCAGGTAGAGTTTTCACCGCATCAAGCACGGCCCCACGTGACAGAGGTTTGTCAGTCGTATAGCACCACGTGTTGAAAACAAGCGTATGGTCGGTATGGGGTTCGTGATGATTCCCGTGAGGGTGGTCGTGTTCATGGGCCTCGCCGTCCGCATGTATGTGAACATCCAGACTTGGTTTCCCCGCAAAGCGGTGGAGGTCGTATGTCCCGACACCGAGTACCAAATCGAGCGGAACCTCACCAAAAGTAGCTTCGAGGATACGCGCTCTCGGAACGGTATCTCTGACAAAGTCTGCCAAATCCTCCCGCTCTTCATCATTGATCAGGTCAAGCTTGTTCAGCACCACAATGTCTGCCATGGCGATCTGGTCTACCGCGAGTCTGCGATGTTTCTCGTCCATCTGGTGAATCTGCTCCGCATCGACCACGGTCAGCACACTGTCCACTCGGGTCCGAGACTGCAATTCGGGAGCCAGGAAGGTCAATGAAACCGCCGCCGGGTCAGATACGCCGCTCGTTTCAACGACGATATACTCCGGCGGGTTCGGGGCTTGGATCAACTGAACCGTTGCTTCAAACAGGTCATCGCGAATCGAGCAGCAGATACACCCGTTGGTAAGGTTGATGGTGGATTCCCCAGAGACCCCGGAGACCAACTCGGCGTCAATGTTGATCTCTCCGAAGTCGTTGACCAGGACCGCCACGCGCAATCCGTGGTCGGCGTTGAGAATGTGGTTGAGCAGGGAGGTTTTGCCCGCACCTAAAAAGCCGCTGATAATTGTTACTGGAATAGGGTCTTTCAAGTTTTGATTTTCAGCCATTGATTCGCTCCCAGGGTACCGCTCACCGAGCTACCGCCGCCTGTAGGGCTCGATCGACTCGACGTCCATCGAGTAGCCAAAACTGACATTGGTGATGGAGTCGTAACCGTCCTCACTAAGCTTGCTGGTAGCGTGACCAGTCTTCAGGCGGCCAGAGATCCAGACCGGGCGCCACATCTCCTGCAGGTCATGGGCTTGCTCGAGGCTGCAGCGGATGACCTGGTTGGCCGGCGGTGGTGGGGTGTGGAGACAGGCACCAAGATAGGGCATCAACAGGAATTCGCGGATCCGTGTTCCTTTGTATTCCAGGGGCAATACGTAGCCCGGAATCTTGACCGTTTGGCCATCGAGCTCCTCGATCACCGGCGCCTTGTCGAGCATTTCCTGGGCCTTCTCCCGCAACGCGAAGAACTCTTCGTCGCTGAGTGCGACGTACTCTTCGTCGCTGAGTTCATCGAACACGGCGTAGGGGTTCCAGCCCTCGGGAACGAGCTGGTCCCACAGGATCTCGCGCGGTGAGTCCGAAGCGGCTGCGCTCGTGAGGAGCAGCAACATGAGCAATGATTGGCGAAACATGGGCATGGTCCTCCTGATCTGCGACTGAGAGTGTCTCGCGCTCACAGTCGAGTCGACAGTCCGTCGGCGAGTGAGTTCCGGTAACAGCGCCAAGCCGGCACCAGGCCAACGAGCAGGCCGGCAGTCATCAGACCGCCGAGCAGCGGCCATTCGCCCGCAGTGGGCAAGCCGATCGGCAGAAGCAGGCCGAAGCGCTCGACGATCCAGGGCTGCAAGGCCCGCAGCGCCAGGTTCTGTATCGCTACTCCCATTGCGATACCGACCAGTGTCAGCAGCGCTGACTCCATGATGAGTAACTCCATGACGTGGCGATAGCCGGCGCCGACCGAGCGCAGCACTGCCATTTCGCGCCGACGTTCGTTGAGTCCGGCCAGTGAGACCGCCAGCAGACCCGCCAGCGCCGCGGCAGCGACAAGGATCGAGACGACCCGCAGCGCCTGTTCGCCAATGCGCATCAGGTCCCAGAGTTCCTGCAGCGCCACGCCCGGAAAGATGGCGAGCAAGGGTTCGGCGCCATACTGATTGATATCGCGCTGCAGCTTGAAGGCGGCGAGTCGGTTGTCGAGGCCGAGCAGGAAGGCGGTGATCTGGCTCGGGGTCAGGTCCTGACCCCGAGCGCGCCGGAGATCGGTCTCGACGCGGTTCCAGTTCATGTGCATAGCCTCGATCCCCGCGAGGCCAACGTGAACGGTGCGATCGACGGGCGTGCCCGTCGGCGCCAGGATGCCGGTGACCTTGAACGGGTGGTTGTCGTGGTCGCCGAAGCCTTCTGCCCCGATGCCGTGGGTAACGACCAGTTCGTCGCCGAGACGGTATCCGAGCTTGCGCGCCACTTCTGCGCCGAGGACGGCATCCAGCGTCTCGGCGAAGGGGCCACCCTCCGAAAAGCCAAGACGACGCTTGTCGGCGTAGCGGAAGTGCTCGAAGTAGTCGGTAGACGTGCCCATGACGCGGTAACCGCGGTGCGAATCGCCGAGCGAGATCGGGATGGCCCAGCGGACGCCTGGCCAGGTCGAGATGTCCGTATAGCTGGACCAGGCGACATTGCTGGTGGCGTTGCCGATGCGAAAGACCGAATAGAGCAACAGCTGCACCGAACCGCTGCGCGCGCCGACGATCAGGTCGGTACCGGACACGGTGTTGGCGAAGCTCAGGCGCGCGTGGGAACGGACCTTCTCGACGCCAAGCAGCAGCGCCACGCTGACCGCGATCGTCAGGACAGTCAGCGACGCGGTATCGCGCCGGTTCAGCAGACTCTTCCAGGCCAGACGCAGCACGTTCACGGGCGAGTCTCCGCTCGGAAGTCGTCGATATCGACTGTACGGTCGAAGCACGCCGCGAGGGTTGGATCATGACTGACGAAGACCAGCGTCGCTCGCGACGCCTGAACCTGCTCAAACAGCAGCTCGATGAAGCGTGCTCGTGCATCGAAGTCGAGTGCCGAGGTCGGTTCGTCCGCAATCACGATCTCGGGATCGCCAACCAGGGCTCGCGCCGCGGCCACGCGCTGCTGCTGGCCGACGGAGAGCCTGGATACCGGTGCCGTCGGGTCCAGCTCCTCCTCGACGAACAGGCGCTGCAGCAGCAACCGCGCGGCAGCGTTCACGCCACCGTGCGCCTCGGCCGCGCGCGTGGCTCGGCGCCGGGAGAAGTGGCAGGGCAGGACGACGTTCTCGGCCAGGTTGAGGTAGGGGACTAGGTTGAATTGCTGAAAGATGAACCCGATGTGGTCGGCGCGAAGTCGGTCGCGAGCGGCCGCGGCCAGCGAGCCCGTATCCTGCCGCATCAGCAACAGGCGGCCCGAATCCGGCGTCAGTACCCCTGCCAACAGGTTCAGCAGCGTCGACTTGCCGCTACCCGAGGGGCCGCGGATATACAGGTGTTCGCCGCGTCGCAGGAGGAAGCGGTCGCAACTGAGCAGAGGCGCAGCGCCGGGCCAACCGAAGCGCAGGTCCTCGATTTCGATGAGCTCTTCGTTCACCTCGGGCATCAGCTCGCGCAGCTATCTCAACCGGATCACCGGGTCATCTGCCTTGGCAACGCCACCGAACTGGCCGTCCGGCGTCAGTGCCTGCACACGGATCGCCTCGATGCGCGGCCAGTACTCG
Organism: Candidatus Latescibacterota bacterium; assembly: GCA_965116675.1. Classification (GTDB taxonomy): domain Bacteria; phylum Latescibacterota; class UBA2968; order UBA8231; family UBA8231. The sequence continues at coordinate 1,114,131 of OZ220721.1, read as the reverse complement.
AAGAGACGAACCCCGATCGTCTCGATGGCTGATCCATTGCACTCGCAGCGATAGCGTGCATGGAACTCGGAGTGCGTGTCCCCTTCGTCGCCGGCGTGTCCGTGCTCGTCGCCGTCATCGTGTTTGGCTCCCTGGCCGGAGTGCGTGTCCCCTTCGTCGCCGGCGTGTCCGTGCTCGTCGCCGTCATCGTGTTTGGCTCCCTGGCCGGAGTGCGTGCCGTGCTCTTCGTCGCCGGCGTGTCCGTGCTCGTCGCCGTCATCGTGTTTGGCTCCCTGGCCGGAGTGCGTGCCGTGCTCTTCGTCGCTGGCGTATCCGTGCTCGTCGCTGTCATCGTGTTCAGCGTCTTGTCCATGACCATCTTCGCGCTTCTTTTTTTCTCCGTGGCCGTGCTCCACTTCCGCGACATGCAAGCTGCAGCTGGCCGCAAGGGGCAGGTCGAACAGCTCGTTGCCCTTCCTCAGCTGCTCGATCGCATCTCGGATCGCTCGACGCTCGGCTTCAGTGACGGCTTCGTGCTCGAAGCCGACGATATTGCCGGCCGGTGACACGAACTCGATCTCAAGTTCGTCGCCTTCCATTGCCAGATTGAGGGTTGCGATCCCGTGAACGTGTGCGGACTGTTGAGCTGCCGTCACACCGGTCAGCATCAACAGGGAGGCCACGACGGGCAGAAATCTACAGATCATACGGCTCATCCTCCGAGCGGGCACAGTCACATCGGCTTGCGCGGCACAAGCGGTAGTTGCGGACGTGGGCGGAGATCAGAACGACGGCCGCCGCGAGCGTCGCTGCGCGCTCACCGGACTCGCCGAGGACATCATGCAACACCGTGGCGGCCAACAGGATCCCAAGCATGCCGATGGCGCCCAGGGCCAGCACCCAGGCATCGCGGTGCTCACGGCAACCTAGGCTGAACGCCACGATTCCGGCAGGGAGAACCAAACACAGCAGGCCGAGATGGAAGATCTCCTCGCCCATCAGCGTGAGAGGCAAGGTGGTGCCCAGCACTAGGCTCAGGGGGAGGATGGCGCAGTGCAGGGCGCACAGTGACGATCCGACGGTGCCCACAACGTCGGCACCGAGTTGTAGGGCTGGCGACTTGGATTTCAGCATTCATCCTCGCTGGTATTTGGCGTCTCGGCCCCTGACCGTTCCTATGTAGTCCAGCGTCTCCGAGTTCTTGAAACCGCTGAGGCAGGATCGGCCCGTGACGCTGGAAACCCACGCCGAGGTGCCTCTCCTAATCAACGGTAAACTCTCTAAGGTAAGCTCTCTAAATTCGCCCGGCAATACGGCGTCTCGCAGCACACAATCCAACGCATCGCCTAGGAATCGCCCATCCAGACCGTGGACGAGGCCGGGGCTCGACACACCCGGGCTGTCGGTCGGCTTGGTGTGCCTGAGAATACCCGGACTCGACTGAGGCAGCTCATTGCGGAGGACGCCGAGGCGTCGCCGGATAGCATCCTGTTCAAGCCTGTTTCACTTGTCCGCGCTGCAATCGCTGCATTGTCCGTACAGCGTGATCTCGTGCCCTTCGAGCTCGAAGCCCGGCGGTGCCAGCTGCGCGATACCCTCGGCACACCCGTGGATGTCGAAGGCTTCGTCGCACTCGCGACAGAGAAAATGGTGATGATGCCCCCGGTCGGTCGGCTCGTAGCGCACATCGTTGACGCCCAGATCCACGGCCCGCACTTCACCGGCGTCTTGCAGGCGCCTGAGCTGCCGATAGACCGTTGCAATACCCAGCGTCGGCACTATGGGGGACGCCAGGTCGAGGATTTCCAGGGGGCGAAGTGGGCCGGGGGCGTCGCGAATAACCCTCACGATGGCGCTGCGTTGGCTGGTGCGTCTGTTGCTCATGAGGATACCTCCTTGGTCTGCCGGATGCCGGATCGGACCTGGTTGTGGCGAATTACGCTTTTTGGCTGAGCGCTTGAATCAGCGTTCCCAGATTGTGCTCGAACATCTTCTCGTAGCTGGTCGCCGGGCCGCCGCGTTCTGAGAGCGCGTCGGAGAACAGCCGGCCACCGATCTGAATTCCGGTTTCGTGCGCGATCTGCTGAACCAGGGATGGGCTGGTGATGTTCTCAACGAACAGTGCGCCGGCGCCGACGGCCTTCAGGTGATCGATCAGCTTGGCGAGGTCCCGCGCCGACGGCTCGGCATCGGTGTCGATCCCGACCGGGGCCAGAAATGTGAGCCCATAGGCTGCCTCCAGATACCCAAAGGCGTCGTGGGCGGTCACGACCGTCCGCTGGCCGGCGGGCAGTCTTTTGAGTTGGCCGAGCGCGCGGTCGTGTAATGCCTTTAGTCTCGCGGTGTAGGCGCGGGCATTGGCCTTGTAGGCTGCCGCGTTTTGCGGATCGGTTTCCGCCATGCCGTCCGCAATATTGGCGACATACTTCATGCCGTTTGTGAGCGAGTTCCAGGCGTGCGGGTCGATTGCGCCGTCAACCTTCAAAGGTGTTATGCCATCCGTCGCGACGAACACTTTGGCCTGGGTAGCGGATGTCTCGATCAGGGTTTGCGACCAGGTCTCGAAGCCCAGACCGTTGACAAAGATCACCTCGGCGTTGGTCACTGCTTTGGCGTCGGCCGCGTTGGGGAGGTAAACGTGCGCATCCGCGTCTGGGCCGACAATGGTTGTCACCTCGGCTAAATCGCCGGTGACTTGGCGCACCATATCGCCGAGGATGGAGAAGCTGGCGACGACCTTGATTCTGTCCTGGGCGGCCGCCGGGATTGAGGTCAACGCCAGGCCCGCTACCAGCAGTGCGCTGAAGAGTCGTTTCATGGTTTTTTTGCTCCTACATTGAGTTTCTGTTGATGGTTAGAGGTTCGCGGCGGTACGGGTTGAGGCGTGCGCCGACCTGAAATCCTTGCGGTGCGAAGATCAGGCTGAAAAAGAAAAAGACCGCCGCAACCAGCACGATTGCGGGACCTGAAGGCACGTCCGACAAATAGAACGAAACGATCAGCCCGATCCAGCCGCTTAGCAGCGCGAATATGAAGGTCACGATCAAATAGCCGGTGATTGTCGAGACCCAATAACGCGCCGCCGTCGCCGGCAGGATCATCAGCCCGACCGCCATCAGCGTGCCGAGCGCCTTGAAGGCGCCCAACAGATTGAGCACGACCAGAAACATGAACCAGTGGGCCACGAGGCCCGGGTGCTTGGACTGGCTCTCATGGAAGACTGGATCGATTGTACTGATGATCAGCGGCCTGAGGATCAGCGCGAAGCTCACCAATGTGATTGTAGCCGTCATCCCGATCAGCAGGAGGCTTTCGTCGTCGATGCCGAGGATCGAACCGAACAGGAAACTCTTCAGCGGCACCGCCGAGCCGGCGGCGGACAGGATGAAGATGCCGAGGGCGAGGGCGGTCAGGTAGAGCGACGCCAGACTCGCATCCTCGCGGATGATTGTCGTACGGGCGAGCAGGCTGGTCAGCGCGGCGACGGTGATACCGGCGGTCAACCCGCCAACGATCATGGATCCCACCGACAGACCGGCAATCACGAAAGCGATGACGATTCCCGGCACAATAGCGTGGGCCATCGCCTCGCCGGCGAGCGACAGGTGCCTGAGCACTAGGAATGCTCCGACCGGGGCGACGGAGAAACTCAGCACCGTCGTCGCGGTCAGTGCTCGGACCATGAACGCGTAGTCGAGCCACTCAAACATCGTCTGCTTTCGATTGCGAGTACATGTCTTCGATCCAGGCGGCCTGACTTTGCGACAGGTACCGGTGAACGACCAGATTGTCGGGCGTAAGCGTTTCTTTCGGGGCACCGAAAAGCGCACGGCCATCTCCTAGGAGAAGCGCTGAGCTGCAATGTTGTAGAACGGCGGAAAGGTCGTGCAGAACGAGGATGATGGTGCGTCCTTCCGCGGCCCAGTGATCAATCAGCGTCAGCAGAGCCGCTTCCGTTGTCTGGTCGACGGCCGTAAACGGCTCATCCAATAGGATCAGCGGCGCATCCTGAACCATGGTCCGGGCAAATAGCGCCCGTTGCAGCTGACCCGCGGATAGTTTGTGCAAGGGCATATCGGCGATCTCGGCGGTGCCTGTGCGCTCGAGCGCGCACCCGATCCGAGCCCGGCACTCACTATCGATGCGGCCGAAAAACCCCAAGTTGGGCCAAGCACCCATTGCCGCTATGTCGCGGACCCGGATGGGAAAGCGGCTGTCGAACTCGGTCCTCTGGCCTAGATAAGCAATTGTCGGTGGCCGTCCGATGGGCCAGTTGAGCGTGCCGGCAAGCGGCGGCAAGGTGCCCAACAGTGTTTTGATCAGAGTCGATTTTCCCGATCCGTTGTGACCGACAACAGCAAGCACATCGCCGAGCGCAAGGTTGAACGCGACGTCTTCAGCGACGGTCTCGGTCCCATAGCCGAGCGAGAGTCCAGTTGCCGAAAGGAGCATTGGATTCGCCATCGGCCTCTGGCGGACTCAGATGCCGAGGGTCGCGATGATGATGCCCCAGAGTCCCGCGCAGGCAACGCTGACTGCAATCAGATAATGGAGCGTACTGGCAACTGTAAGATCGAATCCCGCCAAGCTTTGAGTCAGTAAGTTTTGCGAGCTCATTATTTTCTCTTTCAGGGGTATGGCCACTGGGTTTCCTGTTATGCATTCCGCCTTCGGCCTCAGGGCACCAAGCTACTGCTCCATAGCAGCAACCCTCTCCCCATCGTTCAACCTATACTGTCCTCCAATGATATTCTATTATCATTAAGCAGTCAACCCAACTCGGGCGGATAGGAATGTTTCTGTTGCGTCGGCCTACTCAGTCGCCATCTTTGCCGCTTCCCTGCTCGGCGGCAAATTGGCGGCCTTGGGCACCATGACGCATACGCGCACTCAGGTTGTGATGAGTCTCGTAGCTGGCTTCATCCTAGGCATCGCCGTGTTTCACCTGCTACCCGATAGCCTCGATCACATTCCTGGACCTAGCGCTATAGAAAAAGCCGTGGGATGGATGGTGTTAGGCATGGTGCTGATGATTCTCTTACAACATATCTTTCACTTTCACCAGCACGACTTCAGCCGCGAGGCGAGCGATCTGTATGAGGTCAATTGAATAGTCGGCAGATAAAAAACACAGGCCGCAGGCTACTTTGGAAACTCACAGCCATAATCGGCCTAGCAGTAAGTCCCGTTTGGGGCGACCAGACTGGCGCTCTAGCTGGCCATGTGATTGACGCCGAAAGCGGCCAACCCGTCGGTTGGACTACCGTCGTCATCGAAGGGCTCGAACGGGCGCGGATGAGCGACGCCGAGGGGTACTTCTTCTTCGCCAACGTACCCGCCGGTGAGCACGTCTTGCAAAGCCTGCACGTCGGCTACCACGAGGCTCGCTTTGGGGTCGAGGTTGTCGCGGGAGATACTACTCATGTCGATCTGGCTATCGGCCACGAGTCCCTGCAGGTAGATGAGGTCCTCGTCGAAGGCGAACGCAAGAGCCCTGTTTCTCCGCTCCAAACACCCGAAGTCGTCTTCAGCGGCAGCAAGCTGCGGCAGAATTTGAGCCGCACCATTGCCGAGACCATCGCCTACGAGCCGGGCATTGCCCAGCGCTCGATGGGGCCAGCACCCGCGCGTCCGGTGCTGCGCGGGCTGGGCGGCGACCGCTTGCTGGTGATCGAAGACGGCGAGCGCACCGGCGATTTGTCCGGCACCTCCTCGGACCACGCCGTAGCTATCGAGCCGATGACCACCGAACGCATTGAGGTCGTGCGCGGCCCTCGCACCTTGCTCTACGGCTCCAATGCCTTGGCCGGGGTCGTCAACGTGGTGCGCGGATACGTGCCCTCTGAGCGGCCCGACGGCTTGGGGGGATCTGTGACCTATCAGGGGGAGAGCGTCAACCGAGGTTTGTCTGGCGGCCTGACCCTTGAACAGCCACTCGGACCACTGGCTCTGCGCTTCGACAGTAGTCTGCGCAATGCCGACGATATTGCCACGCCGCATGGAAAGCTCGCTAATACGGACATCCGCACGGGCAATGCCTCGGTCGGCCTGAGTCTGGTGCGTCCTTGGGGACACATGGGTGCGTCGGGCAGTCTGTACGACTCCGACTACGGTATCCCCCCTGACCCAGAGGGTGGCCACCCGGATGGCGTGTCCATTGATCTCCAGCGCCAGCATCTCGAAGGGCGCGGCGAAGTCCTCACCGGGCCGGACTGGCTCCAGCGCTTAGAGTGGCACCACTCGTTTTCGCGCTATCAGCACGGCGAATTTGAAGCCAGTGGCGACTTGGGGATGGAGTTTGGCGTGCTCACGCACAACAGCGGTGCGCTAGCCCACTTGGATCGCATGGGGCCTTTTGCAAACGGCGCGATTGGCTTGTGGTACGAGTACCGCAACTATGCCGCGGCCGGGCTCAATTTCACGCCGCCGGCCGAGGAATATGCCGGCGCTCTGTTCACGTATCAAGAGTGGGAATATGGGCCTTGGGCAGCCAATGCGGCTTGGCGCGTTGATGCCCGCCGCGTCGAGCCGCGCGAGGAGCGCTATTCGCGCCGGGTCGGCAGCATCGAGACGCGCGACTTTGCCGGTATGTCTGCCGGTCTGTCCAACCATTACCGCCCCAACTCGACCTTGACGCTGGGCACGACCTTGATGCGCACTTTTCGCGCTCCCGGCATCGAAGAGCTGTTTTCCGAAGGGCCGCATTTGGCTGCCTATTCGTATGAGGTGGGCAATGGTGCTCTCGGTAGCGAACGCGGCCTAGGACTGGAACTGTTCGCCGACTATCACCGCGAAGAAGGCCATGTACACTTGGCCGTCTTCCGCAACGCTATTGACGGGTTCATTTTTCCCAAAAACAGCGGTGAGCGCAGTCTGCGGCGCGCCGATCTTTTTCTCTACCGGACTGTGGGGGAGCGCGTCCTCATGCACGGTGCCGAAGCCAACTTTGATTGGCATCTGGTGGAGCCCTGGAAGGTGGCTGGCACCCTCAGTTATGTGCGCGGTCGGCTCATCGACCTCGACGACGAACCCCTGCCGCGTCTGCCGCCCCTGCAAGGGCATCTGGGCCTGACCTGCGAACCCACTGAGGCGCTGAGTGCGACTATTGACGTGCGCTTGGCTGCTGAGCAGAACCAGATCGGCGAGTTTGAAGAGCCTACGGAAGGCTACGCAGTGCTGGATTTTTCAGGTCAGTACTATGCGGAGTGGGGAGGACGTTTGCACTCCTTCTCCTTGACCTTGGAAAACGCCACTGACGCGGTGTACCGCAACCACCTCAACCGCGTCAAAGAGATCCTGCCCGAGCCAGGCCGCAACCTGCGCCTGCTGCACAAGATATTCTTCTGAGACTTAGCTCCCCGGCTGCCACTCGTTGAGCGTGCGGGCAAAGAGGATATCCGAGCGGGTAACGGCTCCTTCGCTGTGGGTTGTTACCGAGACGGCGATGGTGCGCTTGCCGGTATCCAAGGAGAAGTCGGGGTGGTGGTTCTGCTCGGTGATGGTGCGGGTCAGGTGGTTGAGGAACGAGGTGATGTCCTTGAAGTTGGCAAAGACGAAGTCGCGCGAGATGATGATGCCGTCGCGGCTCCAGCCGTCGAGAGTTTGCAATTCGGCATCTACTTCGGCGGCGCTGAGGGTGGTTTTGTCTTCGGTCATGGTGGGTTGGCTCCTCGTTGAGGTGGTTAAGTGGTTAAGATGCGGTGGAGGCGGTCGGCGATGATTTCGGCTTCGCCGTCTAAGAGGGTTTGCGGCCCAACGCTGAGCGCGGTGTTGCCGCCGCTGACGAGGATCGACGGCTCGCCTGCTTCGAGCGCGCGCACTACGTCGCCGGCCGAGAGGGGGGCTGCGTCGCCAAAGTGCAGATGTACTAGCGGCGAGGCTGGCGGAAATTTGTTCTCGTAGGCTTTGGTGAAACGGGCTTCAATGCCGGCGATGCCTTCGACGGCCTCGGCGATGATTCGACAGCGGCGCTCCCACTCGGCGACGACCGCCGCCTCATCCATTTCAAAAAACAACTCGACGGCGCGGAGCAGGCCACAGATTTCCTCTTTGCCGACTTTCATGCCGCGGCCAATGGCCGAGTGCGGATTGGAGTTGAGGTGGCACGCGGCAATCAGGTCTTTGCGCCCCAAGATCAGGCCCGATGACTGCGGCCCAAACAGGCCCTTGCCGCCGCTGAAGACGGATAGATCGCATCCCATAGCTGGCAAATCGGTCAGGTTGGAGCGCGGCGGCAATTGCGCGGCTGCATCGACAATGACCGGCACGTTGCGCTCGTGGGCCGCATCGACGAGCGCGGGCAATTCGGATAGGGGCTGGCTACCGAGGAAATACACTACGGCTGCGGTCTTGGGACCGATGCCAGCGACGTAATCGTCAATAGTCACAGACTCTGTGGTGCCCACTTTGACCAGTTCACCGCCGCTGAGGCGAAAGCCTTGGTGGACGTAGTAATGCGAATCGACCAAGCTGATGACGAATTGGTTGGGTCGATCTCCAACATCGGGAAGCTGGGCAATGACGCGGGCGTCGGTGCCGGTCAGGCATGCCGCACCGGCCAAGAGCATGCCGCCAGCCGCGCCCGAAGACACAAAGGCCGCTTCGGCTCCGGTGAGCGCGGCGATGCGAGCACCGGCTTTTTCGTGCAACTCGTTGAGGTGGACGAATTGGCGCGACGCTTCGGCCATTGCCTCGACCACGGGCGTGGGCATGATGGAGCCGCCGAGCGTGGTAATGGTGCCTCGGGCGTTGATGAATGGGCGCAGGCCTAGGCGTTGGTACAAGGTGGGCATAGATGGATCCTTAATGATGGTCAAATGGATTACGTATAAGTTGAGAGTAAATAAAAAGAAAGCGGGCGGGATGAAACACCCCGCCCGCTTTTACATGCTCGCCAAGCGTCCCTTAGTGCGGGTGCGCGTGGCCGTGACCGTGACCGGCAGCCGCTTCTTCTTCCTCTTCCGGCTCCTCGGCCACTAAGGCGTCGGTGGTCAGCAAGAGGGTGGCGATGCTGGCGGCATTGCTGAGCGCGGTGCGCACGACCTTGGTCGGGTCGATGACGCCCATGGACACGAGGTCGCCGTATTCTTCGCTTTGAGCGTTGAATCCATACGCGCCCTCGCCGCCGGTGAGGACCGTCTCAACAACGACAGCCCCTTCGTGTCCGGCGTTGTCGGCGATCTGGCGCATTGGCTCCTCAAGGGCGCGCCGCACGATGCGGACGCCGGTGGTCTCGCCCTCGGTCTCGCCGGAGACAGAATCCAGCGCGGCAATAGAGCGCAAAAGGGCTACGCCGCCCCCGGGCACGATGCCTTCCTCGACCGCGGCGCGCGTTGCATGCAGTGCGTCCTCGACGCGGGCCTTCTTCTCCTTCATCTCGGTCTCAGTGGGCGCGCCGACCGCAATGACAGCCACGCCGCCGGCCAGCTTAGCCAGCCGCTCCTGCAACTTCTCGCGGTCGTAGTCCGAAGTGGTCTCGTCGATCTGGTTGCGGATCTGCTCGACCCGGCCCTTGATGTCAGCGGTCTTGCCCTCGCCCTCGACGATGGTGGTGTTGTCCTTGTCGATGGCGATGCGCTTGGCCTGGCCGAGATCGGTCAGTTGGACGCTTTCGAGGTTGATGCCCAAGTCCTCGGTGATCACAGTGCCGCCGGTGAGGGTGGCGATGTCTTGGAGCATGGCCTTGCGGCGGTCGCCGTAGCCCGGGGCCTTGACCGCGGCCACCTGCAAGGTGCCGCGAATCTTGTTGACTACCAGCGTGGCGAGGGCCTCGCCCTCCACGTCCTCGGCGATGACCAGCAGGGGCTTGCTCGCCTTGCTGACCTTTTCGAGCAAGGGCAGGAGATCCTTGAGATTGGAGATTTTCGTCTCGTGGATCAGCAGGTAGCAGTCCTCCAAAGAGGCTTCCATGTTCTCCTGATCGGTGACGAAATAGGGCGACAGGTAGCCGCGGTCGAACTGCATACCCTCGACCACGTCGAGGCTGGTGTCCGTGCTCTTGGCTTCCTCGACGGTGATGGTGCCGTCCTTGCCGACCTTGTCCATGGCTTCGGCAATGAGTTGACCAATGTCGCTGTCGCCGTTGGCGGAGATGGTGCCGATTTGCTCGACCTCGGAGTGATCTTGGACAGTCTTGCTCTGGGCTCCGAGGCTTTTGATTACTTCGGCGACGGCTTGGTCGATGCCGCGCTTGATCTCCATGGGGTTGTAGCCCGAAGTGACGGCTTGCAGGCCCTGGGTGTACATGGCTTCGGCGAGGACGGTGGCGGTGGTGGTGCCATCACCAGCTACATCGCTGGTCTTGGAAGCGACCTCCTTGACCATCTGCGCCCCCATGTTTTCATAGGCATCGGGCAGCTCGACCTCTTTGGCGACGGTAACGCCGTCCTTAGTAACGGTGGGCGAGCCCCAGCTTTTGGCCAAGACGACGTTGCGGCCCCGGGGCCCGAGCGTCACTTTGACGGCTTTGCTGAGCTGTTGGACGCCGGAGAGGATGCTCTCGCGAGCGTCTCTGCGAAAGGCAATCTGTTTGGCAGCCATAAGTATTGTATCTCCCTTAGGCTACGACGGCGAGGATGTCATCTTCGCGCATAATCAGATATTCTTCGCCCTCGATCTTGACCTCGGTGCCCGAGTATTTGCCGATGAGGACCTTGTCGCCCACGCTCACTTCCAAGCCGACGCGCTCGCCGTCTTCAACGCGCCCGGGGCCGACGGCGACGATCTCGGCTTCTTGGGGCTTTTCCTTGGCCGTGTCCGGGATGATGATCCCACCGACCTTCTGCTCTTCGGCCTCGTCGAGACGCCGGGCTAGCACGCGGTCGGCGAGAGGTTTAATATTGATGGTGGCCATAATTGACTCCTCCTTTTAGGGGTAAAATGGCTATGGGATGCTATATGCAAAGTTTGTGCCAATGGACGAAAGTTTTGCTAGTGCTTTGTTTATAAAGAACTTATGCCGTACTTTGCCGCAGGGCAGTAAAAGGATATTTTCCCATATTGATAATATATCTAAAGAATAAAGGTGAAAAATAAAGATAAGTATATTAAAAATAATTTATTGCGTCGTTTTCTCTAAATGAAAATAGAAAGCTCTAATTCTCATTATGAAAAAATTGAGGGGATAATGAACTGGGAAGATCAGCGAGTTGTGCTTACTGGGGCTAGCAGCGGCATTGGTCGCGCCTTGGCTCTCGTACTGGCCGAGCGCGGGGCGCGCTTGGTGTTGGTGGCACGCCGCGCCGAGGCGCTAGCCGAACTAGGAGCGGCCATTGAAGAGAGCGGCGGACGCCAGCCGCTAGTGGTGCCGTGCGACGTAAGCGATCTGGCCCAAGTCAGTGCTTTGCACGCCGAAGTAGAGACGCAATGGGGTGGTGCCGACGTGCTGATCAACAACGCGGGTAGGGGGCATTACAACTTTTTTGCCGACGCGGATGTGCGCGAATGCGAGGCCGTGGTGCAAACGAACCTGCTCGGTGCTATCTACTGCACTCGAGCCTTTCTGCCGGGGATGCTGGCGCAAGGGCGGGGCCGGTTGGTCTTCATATCGAGTATTGTCGGCGAATTCCCCGTGCCCAAGCACGCCGTGTACAGCGCGACGAAATTCGCATTGAACGGCTTGGCCGAAAGCCTCGATTACGAGCTGACACCCCAGGGCATTGGCGTGCATCTCGTGGAGCCGGGCTTGGTACATACCGAGTTTGCCGCGCGGGCCGGTACTAAGCACCTACCCGTGCAGAAAAAATTCGCCAAGTCGGCGGAGGAAGTGGCCGAGGCCATCGCAGACGCCGTGGCCGCGGGCAAGCACAAGAGCGTCCCAGACGCAGCCGCGTATTTACTGATCAAGCTGCGCCAGCACTTACCCCGCTTGACGCGGTTCGCTTTTAAGAGAGTTTGCCGTAGGCTCTAAGGCCTGCTACTGAGAGGTGTACCCGCCATCGACGACTAAGGTCGCCCCAGTGGTAAAGCCAGAGGATTCTGAGGCAAAGTAGAGGACGGCCGTGGCCAGTTCAGCCGGGTCGCCCCAGCGGTCCATGGGGACCTTGGCGATCATTTCGCGCGCCTTGGCCGGGTCTTGCAACAGGATGGCGTTAATCGGGGTGATAAAGGGGCCGGGGCAGATGGCGTTGACGGTGATCCCGTGCGCTGCCCATTCGAGGGCGAGGGTCTTGGTGAGCTGGACGATACCGCCCTTGCTCGATGCATACGGCGTGCGGTCGGCGATTGAGACCTGAGACACAGTGGAGCCGAGGTTGATGACGCGACCGTAGCCGCGCTCAATCATTTGCGGCCCCACGGCTCGGCAGTAGTACATCGGGCCGGTGAGGTTGATGGCGATGACCGCGTCCCAATCCTCGTCGCGCAGATCGACGATGGGACTGCGGATGTTGATGCCGGCGTTGTTGACCAGAATGTCGATGGGGCCCAAGGCGTCATTGGTTTGGCGCACCGAGGCTTCCACTTGGCTGCGGTCGGCCGCATCGGCTTGGAAGGCGAGCACGCGGCCGTTAGTGTGGGCACTGATTTGCTCGGCTGCGGCGCGGGCTTCTTCCTCATTGCGACTGGTGATGGCCACGTCGGCACCGGCTGCCGACAGTGCGCAGGCCATAGCTTCGCCGAGGCCCTTGCTGCCGCCCGTCACCAAGGCCGTGCGGCCCTTAAGGCTGAAGAGGTCGAGCGAGGAGGGGGGAATCATCATGGCGAAGACCAGCCTTCGGCCTCGACCATGGATTTGGCGAGGTCACCCAGCTCGGCGACTAGCTCCGCCTGATCTTGGGCGCGGGCCTTATTGGTGATCTGCATGGTTAGGGCAATTAGTCCCAAGCCGAAGATTCGCTGCAAGCTCTGCGGCGAGTCTGGTTCGAGGTCGGGAATCAACTCGGACAGGCGGTTGAGCAGGTCGCGGTGCTCGGCGGGAATTTCAATGACTTCCAAAGACATAGCGGCGTTAAAAGTAACGCACGGTCTAGTTGAGGTCAAAGTTCCACATCGCGGGCGACGAAGTGGTCTCCGTCTTGGACGATGCGGCTCCAAGGCACGTCGGGATCGTGGTCCCAGGCGACAATCCACCCCTGATCAGCGGCTTCGGCGGTAAACTGTTGTTTGCGGGTCAAGGTCTGATAGGGGAACATGTCGTAGGCCATGTTCCAATAAGGTCGCAAATGGGGGCGCGTGGGGATTAGCTCTCCGGGATAGACGAGGGTGTGGCCGCCGGTCTCAAGGCGAAAGCCCTGATGGGCGCGAGTGTGGCCACCGGTGACAAAAGTCGTTAGTCCGGGTGCCAATTCGCCGTCGCCGTCGAGGAAGCTCATCTCGACTTGGCGGGCGAGAGCATGGAGCTCTTCGGGCCGATAGCTGCTCCGCATAGTGCTGCGGCCGGCCAAGGCATCGTCCCACTCGCCGCGTTGCACCGCGTGGACGGCGTTGGGAAAGAGCGGAGCTAGGTCCGTAGGCTCCTCGACGAGACAGCCGCTGAAGTGATCGAAGTGCAGGTGGGTGAGCGCGACTAGGGTTATGTCCTCCGGTGCCACGCCTGCGGCTGCGAGCGAGCCGCGCAGCGTGTGCGCGCCGTCCATGCCATACATGGTGCGCTCGCGCGAGGAAAAGCGCTCGCCAAATCCGGCGTCGAGCAGCACGAGTTCGCGACCCGTTTTCAGGAGCAGGCAGTTACACGACAGGTGGATGCGGTTGTACTCGTCGGCGGTTGTGACGCGCTGCCACAGAGCCTTGGGCACCAAGCCGAACATGGTCCCTCCGTCGAGGCGAAAGTCGCCGCCGGGCAGGTGGACGGCCTCTGCGTCGCCTAGGTCGAGGGAGCGCATTAGGTGTGGACGAGGACCTCGACGCCCTCGGTGGCAAATTGGCAGCGCATCTCGCGTAGGCCCTCTTGGGCCATGCTTGTGCGCAGCTTGGCGTGGTGTTCAGCCGGGCAATAGAACATGAGAAAACCACCGCCGCCAGCCCCTAGCAGCTTGCCGCCGAGGGCACCAGCGGCGCGGCCGGCCGCGTACCAGTGGTCGATATCCGCATTGGATATCTGCTGCGCCCGCTGTTTTTTGGCCAGCCAGTGCTCGTGGAGCAATTCGCCGAAGCGGTCCGGCGCATCCCGTTCGAGTGCCTCCTTGATCTGGTAGCCGATCTGCTTGGTCTGATGCAGGCTGTCTAAGACCCGGTCGTCGCCTTGTTGGGTGTCTTGATTTTGCTGGGAGAGGATGTCCGAACTCTCGCGCCGGATGCCGGTGAAAAAGACCAGCATGTTGGCGGCTAGGACTTCGGCAGTGGGTGGGGAGATTGCTAGTGGCGTGACTGCGACGTGTCCGCTGGTGTCGATGTCGAGGCAGGTTAGGCCGCCGAAGGTGCCCAAGTAGTGGTCGTGTTTGCCCGCTGGCTGAGCGGCCCGCACTGTTTCGATATAGTGGGCTTCCTCGGCTAGCGCTTGGGGGGAGGGGTGTTCGCGCTTATAGGCGTGGAGTACGGCTAGCAGTGCTACGGTAAACGCGCCTGACGATCCCAGACCCGTGCGGCCCGGCACGTCGGACATCGCGCTGATTTCGATTCCGCCCTCAATCCCGGCGTAGATCAGGGCTTCGCGCAGCAGGGGGTGTTGGATCTGGTCGGGTGCCTCGACCTTTTCGGTCTGCGAGTACTTGACGCGGATGAAGTCTTCCACCTTGAGGTCGTTGAGCTGGATATAGACGTATTTGTCAATGCCAGCACTGAGCACAAAGCCTCCGTAGTGGGTGTAATAGGAGGCTAGGTCGGTGCCGCCGCCGCCGAGCGGAATGCGCAGAGGCGCTCTGGTGATGATCAAACTAGCCTCGTTTCAGGGAAGGGCAAAAGCGCCCGAGTCCACGCACTGACAGGCGTGGCGGTAGCGCTCCGGCGTATCGGTCGAAAGGAGCTGACCGCGCAGGGGATGCCCGAGGAGGGGACGGCCTGCGGCGAGCAAGTCGGCGAAGACTTCGCTGAAGTCGCAGGGAGTGCCGGGCGGGATGTGGTCGAGGATTTCGGGTTGGAGGGCGTAGATCCCGGCGTTGACCCAATAGTTGTCGAATACTTGGTCGGGCTGCGGTTTTTCGATGAAGCGCTCAATGCGGTGGTGCGCGTCGAGGCCGATGATGCCCCGCGTGGTTGGATCGTCCATCCACAAGAGTCCGATGCTGGCGATTTTGCCCTCGCGTTGGTGGGTTTGCCACAAGTCGCCTAAGTCGAAGTTGGTCAAGTTGTCTCCGTAGTACACTAAAAAAGGGCCGTCGAAGCAGTCGGCAACTTGCCGCACAGCGCCAGCGGTGCCTAGGAGCTCGTCCTCCAACGAATAGGTAATCGACACGCCCCAAGCCCGACCATCGCCGAAATAGTCGGAGATGACTTGGGGCAAGTGGTGTAGGTTGATGACGAGGTCGTCGAATCCGTGCCGCGCCAACAGGCGTACGACGTACGCGAGCAGGGGTTTGTCGGCAAAGGGGACCATTGCCTTGGGGATCTCGTCGGTTAGCGGGCGCAGGCGCGTGCCGCGTCCGGCGGCTAGGATCATCGCCTTCACGCGCTTGCTCTGCGAAGGACGTTGGCAGCCCGCATATTCGCTTGGGCTGCAGCGTAGAAGTCCGCGAGGTTGGGCTGTCCTTTGATCCACTCGATGTATTCGCCAATCGTCTGTTCGAGCGGGACCTCGGGCTGCCAGCCGAGGGCTTGCAGGGCCGCGCCGGAAGAGACGGTATGGCGCGTGTCGCCAAAGCGATATTCGCCGCTTACGAGCGGTTCGATGGCCCGCCCGGCGATACGCGTTACTAGCTGGGCGTATTCGAGGACGGTGGTGCCGCGCTGTCCAGCGACATTGAAGGAGCGGAAATTAGCGCGCTCGTCTTCGAGACAGAGGACATTGGCGCGGGCCACATCGCTGACATGGACGTAGTCGCGCAGCGATTGGCCGTCCTCGTAGCAGACGGGGGGCTGGCCGTGCAGAACGCGGAGGGCAAAAATGCGGCCGATGCCCGAGTAGGCATTGAAAAAGGAGTTGCGCGGCCCTTGGACGATGGAGTAGCGCATGTTGACTGTGGGAATGTCGTATTTGCGGCCGAGGCTGAAGGAAGTCAGTTCAGTCGCGTATTTGGAGATGCCATAGGGGGTGTGGGGGTTGACGGTGTCTTCGGTGATCGGCTGGTGTTCGAGTTCAGCGGCGCAGTGGGGACAGCGGACTTCCCACTCGGCTCTGGCTAGCTGCGCGTCGGGGCGGGCGTCGGGATAGACGATGCCGTGCTCGCCGCAGCGGTACTTGCCCTCGCCATAGACGGCTTGCGACGAGGCTAGAACTACTTTCCGCACGGGCAACTTCTCGGCGACGATCAGCTCGTAGAGCAGGGTGGCACCGACGGTGTTGACATGGTGGAAGGTGGAGAAGTCGGGCATGTAGTCTTGGTAGGCGGCTAAGTGAATGACGCCGTCGATACCGTCGAGCGCGGCCAGCCAGTCGGCGCGTTGGCGCACATCGCCGCGCATCTTTTCCACGCTTGTGGGCAGATAAGTGGGCCAGCCTTCGGGGTGGACCCGCTCCTGCAGGGAGTCGAGGATGCGGACGCGATAGCCCGCGGCGACGAGGCGATCTACGGTGTGCGAGCCGATAAAGCCGGCACCACCTGTGACTAGAATGTGACGCATGAGTTGGGGCAGGGGCTATTTCTCGGGGGTTGTTCCTGCCATGGTGGAGACGATAAGAGGAGTGGATACTCCAATGTGTACTGCAAGTAGGGGATTTTCTGGATTGTACAACACTGCAAGAATCCCAGCAGCAAGGGCGATTACGGTGCGTACAACCCAAAAGCCAATCTTTCGGTAGTAGCGAGGAAGCCTACCTGATCGTTGGTAGTAACGAAGAATCACGATCGCTTCGATGATGACACTACCAAAGAGGCCGCAACCGAAATTTAGAGTGAACAAATTGAAGAGAGGATCAAGCAGCATTGGCGGCGTACTTTAATAGGCGCTGCAGAAAGGACAGATTGTCTATATCGTCTCCGTCGCTGTCGTCGGGGGCTGAATCGGATATACCCAGCGCTTTTAGAAGTTGTTGATAGGCATAATCGTCGTCCAATGGAGTCACGGCTTGGCGATCCCTCAGACATTCGGGAATATCCCTGAAACCAGCCTTCTCGTTCAGTACCGGAATTACAACTTTATTTTGTGCGAGTGCGTCTTTTAGTTCGCTTTGGAGCCATTCTGAATCGAGCGACGATTCGGAAACAATGGCCAAAACGGTTTTGGACTCCTCAAGAGCAGCTTTAACTTTCGACTGCCATTCCTCGCCGGGTTGCAATTCCCACTCGTCGAGCCATACGGAAACGCCATCCCGTCGGAGGCGCGTAGCGAGGGTGCGGGCGACGGCTCGGCTTTCCGGTTCGTGGGCGTATGCAATGAAGGCAGGACTGCTATTCATGGCCTAACTCCTTATTGGCCTTGCGGCATGTTCCAGTAGATGACAAAAAAGTACCTTATCGGCCAAGTCGGGGCAAGATAGTTCGGTGGCTAAAACGGCGGCGCAAACCCGTCCTTACCCTCACCTAAAGGCGGCAAACCGCGATTGCGCAGTTTGTTGTCGAGCACTCCGAAGAACTGCCGATAGCGTTCCAGATACTCCCGTTCAAAGTCACTGCGCTCGCAGCCCAGCTTCTGTGCCATCAGGTCATACGCGCCGTCCCGCGTGCCGGCCAGAAACTTCCCTTGCCGGAAGTGAAAAGGCTGGGCGATGAATTTCTCGACGCCAGTATCAATCAGAGCATCGGCAAAGTCGCGGTTGCTATTGACCAGCAGTAGGGGTGTCATTGTGATGCAGGTATCAAGGCTGGCCGCCTGTACTTCCTTGATGGCCTCCAGTCGCCGGTGATTAGCCGGGCAGAACGGCTCAAAAGTCCGTCGGATGTCCTCATCGTCGGTAGTGACCGTCATATTGACCTGTACCCGTCCACCGTTATTCGCAATGCGCTGGAACAGGTCGCAGTCCCGCGTCACCAATGGACTGCGGGTTTGAACGACCAATTTGGGTTTGTGCCGCTCGGCCATAATTTCCAGCAGGCGGCGAGTGAGCTCCAACTCTCGCTCGATAGGCTGATAAGGATCGGTGACGCTACTCATATAGATGAGCTTGTCGTCCAGCGACTTCCGACGCTTATCCAGCAGTTCGATTGCGTTTTCTTTTACATCGACCCAATAGCCCCACGTGTCACGCTTTTCGGTATCCCGACTGAAAAATGCCGCGTAGCAGTAGGTACAGCCAAACGAGCAGCCGCTATACGGATTGAGCGTAAAATCGTATGCGTTCATAAACCCGGTCGGCTTCGTCAGCAACTGCCCCGTCTGGACATACTTCACGTCAGCCTTGCCGGTTTTATCGGGACCAGAAACGTCCTGCGACACACCGGGATCAAGGGAATTAAACAGGTCTTGCTGTATAGAGTCTGTCATTGCAAAACCTCCTTAGGAAGGCTTTATATAGACAGCCGAATCTCGAATCGTTCTCACTTTAGCCTTGCTTGCTCGTCGGCCTTGTGTCTTGCCGCAGCCTCTCTCAAAAACACGATGCTATCTGTCGGCAACGAGGTGCTATCTGTCGGTAAATAGGGTAGAATCCTATCGGGAATATGCGATTTGTATCCCTTTTCCTTTTTCCAAACGTAAGAATTATCAACAGCTTGACGCAGAGAATTCTCCTTATCTTTATGGCATGTAAAAAAACCGTATTCGGGAGATACCAGACGAAAGGCATTCTCCAAGCTATTCCGGGCCTTCTCTCCAATATTGTTCTCGTTCCATCTATTGTTATACGGCAGGCTCAAATGAAATGCCGTAACAACGCGCAGAGCGTTGGCAGGAAGATTGTCTGGCAACCTATGCGGTACAGAACTCCATGTGTGGGGAAAAAAATTAGCACCTACAGAGTCTCGAAATGCCGACCAAACACAATATCCTGCTTGCCTCATCTTATCGCTTGGTTCGCAAGCGTAAAAATAGACGGCAGATTTTTCTTTGTACTCACTCAGAGCAAGAGCCAGACCGATGCAGCCAGCCTGAGTACCTGATCCCACATCACAAACATACAGCGCGTTTGGAACGTCAAATTGCTTGAAGAAATACTTGAACACCCAGTACGCTAGCCTACAGTGTTGCAGATGGTAAGTGTCCAGGTACGCATCAACTACAAACGGGTCTTCGTAGTCAGGCGCGTCATTAGTTTTAGTTAAAGCGTTACGTAACTTCTTCTCCGCATTGGCTAGCAGTTCCCTATGCTCGCCGCAATTTTCGTCATACCCATAATCGCTCCGGAAATCGCTGAGTCCCTTTTCTCGGGCTTTATTAAACAACTGATCTATGCTCATGGTTTAGGTTCTTCCATAGTTGAGATTGCTATACCGCATCGTCATGTGTCGATGCAATATAGATAAGGTATGGTATCCCGGCCAAGGGCGTCGCGGTTGACAGAAAATCGCTGTTGTGCGGATTTTCAGAGGTCGCAGTAAATATTGAACGGACGAAACAGAGAATGCGCTACGCTCCTAAAATAGCCCTTGCACTGGCCAGCTTAGTCATCGGAATCGCGCTGTGCGAGCTGGCGTTGAGTTTCCTGCATCCGCAGCTCTTCCGCCGGCCCCCTGTCTGGCGCTATGACCCCGAACTGGGTTGGAGCCACATCCCAGACCGCACCGGCCGCTTGGTCACTCCGGAATTCGACGTGGAAATGCGGATCAATAGTATTGGGTTGCGCGACCGCGAGTTCGCGGATGCAAAGGCTGCGGGCGTTCGCCGCGTGGCTCTGTTCGGCGACTCATTTGTCGAAGGGTGGGGCGTTCCCATAGAAGCTGCGGTCAGCCGTCAGCTCGAAGCCTGTCTCCAGCGAGAAGAGGCCGCAGTGGAGGTGGCTAACTTCGGGGTGGCTGGCTACGGCACTGACCAAGCGCTGCTGTTTTTCGAGCAACAGGGACCGCGCTTTGGGGCCGATGAAGTAGTGCTATTTTTTTACGGCAACGACCTGTGGAACAATGCTTCGCGCCGAGGTATTGGTGCTGAACGGGGCTTCAAGCCCTATTTCCGGGTGCGGGGCAACGGGCAACTCGCGCTCGCGGGCGTCCCAGTAAAGGAGTCGAGTTTTTGGCGACAGCCCGCGGATTCGTTGCCTCTTACGGTGCGATTGGAACGCTACTTTTCGCAGCACTGGCACTTGTACCGGTTGGTGCAAAAGGCGTGGCAGCCGGAGGTGCCGCGCGGGCAGCAGCAGGATTTTTACGCGGGTCTGTACGGCGCGGATGCGCGCTTTGCTCCAGCTTGGGAACTGACGGGTCGCATCCTCGCGGCCTTTAAGCACAGTGTCGAGCGACACGGTGCACGCTTGACCGTTGTGTACGTGCCGTCGATCGTCCAGGTGGAAGAGGACAACTGGCGCGCCAAGCGCGAGCTGTACGGCCTGATCGGCGAGTTTGACCTGAGCAAGCCCAATGCCAAGCTAGCTGGTTTTGCCGAGGAGTACGGATTCGCGTTGATCGACTTGTTCGATGAGTTCAGGGAAAAGGCCCAAACCCAAACCCTGTATTGGCGCGATAGCCACTGGAACGAGGCTGGCCACGCCTTGGCAGCCGAGCGGCTTTGCGCGCATCTGCGGAGGCCATAGTGGAGTGGCGCAAGGATGTGGGGGCGGTGGGACTGCTTGGGGCGGCGGTTGCCATTTTCTTTTGGCCGGCCGCTACGCTGGAAGGGGCGTTTTTCGTGCAGGACGTGATGGTGCAAAACCATCCGTTCCGCGACTTTTTCGCCCGCGCCCTCCGCGAGGGGCAATTGCCGCTGTGGAATGCGGCCATCAACTGCGGCTTCCCGCTGTTTGCCGAAGGTCAGACCGGGCCGCTGTATCCACCCAATGTGATTTTGGCGTTGCTGCTGCCTACTTGGGCCGCTATCAACTGGAACATTGTCTTGCATTTGTGGTTGGCGGGCGCGGGCATGTACGCGCTGGTGCGCGCTTTTGGTGCGGTGCGGCCGGCCGCGCTGTGCGCCGGGCTTTGCTATGCCCTGAGCGGGTACATGGTCGTGCGGGCCATGTCGCCCAACTTTATCGCTGTGTGCGCTTGGTTGCCGCTGCTGTTTTGGCTCGTCGATCGCATCCTGAACCGGAGACACTTTTTTTACGTACTGCTCTTCGCCTTAGTGATTGGCTTGCAACTGCTGGCCGGCCATCCCCAAGCCGCTCTGTACGGGGCCGTTGCGGTCGCGGGCTACTGGCTCTATCGGAGTTGGGTTCAGGGCGCGGGATGGATCACTTGGTCGGCGCTGGTCGGCGCATTCGTGTTGGGGGCTGCTCTAGCTGCTGTCCAGCTAGGACCTACCGCCGAATTAGTGCAGTTGTCCAATCGCGGAGCCGGTCTGTCGTGGGCCAGTTTTGCGGCGATGTCGCTGCCGCCCGAGCGGCTGGCTACCTTGTTGTGGCCCAACTTGTTCGGCAATTCGGCGCATGGCACATACGGGAGTCGGGAGATAGGGTTCTTCATCCAGCTCTGCACTTACGTCGGCGTGGTACCCCTGTTTTTGGCTTGGGCGGCCCTGCGCGAGCGGCGGGACGGCCAAGTTGGTTTTTTTGCCGTGCTTGCCCTTGTCGGACTAGTGCTAGCATTGGGCAAATACACGGCCATCTTCTCTTTCTTCCATCAAATTCCAGGGTTTAGTCTGTTCCGCATCCCGACGCGCTTTTTGTTGTGGTTTGCCGTGGGGGCATCCGTGCTCTGTGGCCTCGGCCTCGACCAAGTGTTGCGACGCGAACGCTCACGGCCTGTGAATGGTTGGCTATTGGCCGCAGTTTTTGGCGCAGCTAGTGCGGGTCTGCTGTGGGTCAGCGGGGTTGCGCTCTTTGGGGAAGGATCAGAAACGCGCTATATCCATCACTTGCGCGGCGACGGCCTGCGGCTCATTGGGGCATTGATAATCGGCGTGTGGTTGCTTGGTCGGCGCGCACGGCGAGCCGCAGCGTGGGCAGCACCTGTAGCCATTTTCGTCGAGCTGTACAGCTTTGGCGCGGATTTTAACGGCACTATAGAGCCAACTGCGTACACCGAAACCCCGGCGACGGCCCGCGAGATTTTGGCCGACCACACGGCTGCTGCGCCGCCGCGAATCGTCAGCTTGGTCAACGAGCGGAACTCGCCGTTTGATTGGCACGGGGGCTGGGCCTACGACTTGGAGTCCTATCGACGTTATAACGAGACCTTGCGGATGTATTCGGGGGGGCTATACGGATTGGCCAACGCGCTGCCGGGGTGGAGTCCGCTGCATCTGTATCGCCACGGAGAATTTGCCCGCGGCTATCCGGCGTTTGCCGCCTTGGCCGGTGTGGAATACGCGGTGCGCTACAGTCGCGATGGAGGCTTTGAGGTGCAGCGACTGCCCACGGCCTTGCCACGCGCGTATGTGGTGGGACAATACTATCTCGTCACCAGCTCGCGAGCCGGACTGAGTTATATGGCTCGCGGATTTCCCATGAGGCGCGAAGTAGTATTGGAGGAAGCGCCGGTCGTCTCGATTGGACCGGGCGGTGCGGCGGAGATCGTCCGCTACGAGGACGAAGAAGTCGCCGTGGCCCTCACCGACTCGGCCGGGGGAATTTTGGTCTTGAGCGATACGTATTATCCGGGGTGGCGGGCCTTTGTCGATGGGGTTGAGCGCCCGATCCTGCGTGCCAATCACGTATTCCGCGCCGTCGTGGTCCCAACCGGGGCGCGAGAGGTCGTCTTTTCGTACGAGCCGAATAGTTTCCGCTATGGCTTGCTGGTCAGCGTGGCTGCGGCCGCGCTCTGGTTGGGGCTGGCTTGGGGTGGCCGGCGGCTGATCTTGCCGCCGGTGCAGAATATGCCGGCGGATGCCGGAGCGCAGTGGAGGGTACGGGCCGTGTTGGGAGTCTTGGTCGTCGTGATTCACGCAATAGCCACGCAGGGGCCTTTGTGGAGCGAGTGGCTTGAACGCTTGCGGTTGGGGGTGGGGTCGTGAGGGCCGGGATTGTCGGGCTGGTCGCAGGGATTGCTGCACTTGTAGTATATGGGATGACGCTGTGCCCGACTGTGTACGTAGAGGGAAGTGGTGAGTTGATCGGCGCGGCCTACAAGTTGGGGACGGCGCATCCGACTGGGTATCCTCTGTTCTGCCTCAGCAGCCGCTTAATTGCGCTGGTGCTGCCGTGGATTAGTCCGGCTATGGCGATTAATGTCGCGTCGGCCCTGTTTGCCGCGGTCTGTTGTGGAACTTTGGCGGCCGTGCTCTACGGGCGCGGAGTGCGGCCGGTGGTGGCCCTGGCTGCGGCCTTGGCGCTGGCGTTTTCGCGCACCTTTTGGTCTCAGGCTGTCATCGCCGAAGTCTATGGCTTGGCCTTGTTGCTGGTGGTCTTGGTCCTGGCTCAAACCCCTAGAGCATGTGAGCGCAAGGAGCCACGCCAAGTACTCCTCTTGGGCTGGCTCATGGGCTTGGGGCTGACGGCTCACTTGATGCAGGTGCTCATTTGGCCGGGCGTGGTCGCGGTCTTGGCTTGGCGCTGGCCCGCGCTGTGGCGGCGGCCCTTGTTGCTGGCACAGGGACTGCTTGCGGTGCTGGGAGGGTATAGCTTGGTGGCGTACCTGCCGCTGCGCAATGGCCGGGGCGCGGGGTTTCACTGGGGACCACTCGGCGACTTAGCGGCCCTGTGGCAGCACTTGAGCGGTGCGCTGTATCGCTCGTCGTTTTTTTCATTGCCCTTAGAGGGCATGTTGCTCAATGCCCAGCGTTGGCTAGAGCAGGCAGCGGGCGAGTTTCATCTCGCACTAGTGCCATTGATTGCTTGGGGTGGGTGGGTGACTTGGCGGCGCGATCGCAGTGTATTGGTCTTGGTTGGAGGGGCAATCGCCTGCAATTTGATCGCCGCGCTCAACTACCACCGCGATCCCAATGGCTTGCCAGTGTTTTACTTGCTTAGCATAGTGGGGTTGGCGGTATGGTTGGGCATGGGATTGGATGCGTTGGCTAGCCGGGTGCGGCCGCTCGTCGCGGTGCCGCTCGCCGCGCTCGTCGTCGCCTTGGTGCTAACCGCGCACTACGAGGCATCCGATCGCAGCGAGAATTGGGTTGCCGATCGCTATGGCCGCGACATTCTCGCCGACTTACCCGAGGGCGCGATCCTGATTACCGAAGGGGACGATGCGGCCTTTGTGCTTGACTACCTGTTGCGCATAGAGGGCTTGCGCCCGGATGTGACCCTGTACAATCGCATGGGGCGGGGGACGGATATACTCGCTTGGAGCGAGTATGCGCTGACGCCGCTCAGGCGGGAACAATTGCGCTGGCGGCGCGAGGCCGCATTGGCTCGGGGCGGGAGCCCCCTTTTTTATTTGGTCCCGCGCCGCTCGCCGATTTCGGGGTGGGTGTTTGTGCCTGCGGGCTTGGTCTATCGCCTACAAGCACCCAACGACAGCACGGAGGCCGCCCCGCAGATCGAAATGGGCAATGCGTTGGCTGCGGACTTTTTCCGCGATCCGTGGGTGCGAAAGATCCAGAGCAATTATTATTTTATGGCCGGCGAGGAGCGCCTATGGACTGGGGATCCGGCTGGGGCGATGGCCGCGTACGAGCAGGCCGCGGCCATCGCGTTCGACTCGCGTACCACGCGCTTTAACGTGGCACTTAAGTTGTTTGAAATCGGCGAGTTGGATCGCGCTATGAGTCATGCGGCAGACGCGGCGGCCATCGACCCTTGGCAGCCTACGCCCTATCGCTTGATGGCGCACATTGAGCAAGAACAGGGGCGCTATGACGAGGCGCGGCGCTGGCGGAAAAAAGCAGGGGAGTTGCTGCGGGTGCCTTGATAGAGTATTAAATAAAGTTACGGTCGCTTTCCCTTTTACGCCGCTGAGGGTCGCTATGGAAAAATTAAAACGCATACTCGATCCGAATAAGGTTGTCCTAAACCTCGCGGCGCAGCGCAATTTCGACGCCATCCGCGAATTGGCCACCGTGCTGTTGCAAGACGAGGTCGTACCCGACCAAAAGCGCTTGATTGCGGCCTTGATTCGGCGCGAGCAACAGGCCTCCACCGGCATTGGCAAGGGCGTGGCCGTGCCCCATGCACACGAGGATGGGATCCAGCGTCAGCTCTTGGCCATCGGCATCTCACAGGCCGGTATTGACTTTAGCGCGCCCGATGGTCAACTCGTCCACATCATCGCGCTGTTGGTCACGCCCCTCAAACACCAAAAACAGCACATGGCGCTGCTGGCGGCCCTGTCGCAGCGCTTGCAGCAAGAGAAAGTGCGCCAACGCTTGCAGCAAGCCGCTGGTGCAGCCGAGATCGTCGGTATTTTTACTGGCGATTCACCTCCCGGCTGAGTGCAGCGCGAAAATCATGGTTCCAGCATTCACTAGGGCGGTGCACGCCCCCCTATTCGAGCAGCATTCGTGCTTTCTCGCCGGGCCGCTCGTGGCGGGGCAGCGGCAGGCCCTGATTGAGCGACTACGGGTTTTGCTCGCAGCCGGAGTGCCTGGGTACGCAATTTTGGTGCTGTTGCCCGACCGGGCGACCGCGCGGCGCTTTCGCCAAGCAGTTGATCGGCTCGACTTGGGCCCGTACAGCAGCGTTGATCTACAGACGTACTACGGGCTAGCGAGTCGATTGGTGCGGCTGTTTTGGCCGTTGGTGGCTGGCAAGGTCGGCTTTGCGGCCCCAGCGCGACCGCCGGTTTTCCTCAACTACGAGGCTGCCCAATACCTGATGGGACAGGTGGTGGAGCCGCTGCTTGCCGAGGGCTATTTCGAGGGTCTGTACCTGCGGCCCCAGCGCATTCTCTCCCAATTGCTCGACAATTTGAACAAGGCGGCTGTAGCGGATTTTGCGCTCGCGGAGGTGGCACCGCGCCTGAGTCGTGCTTGGGCTGGGGAAGAGCAGCGGTTGCGCGTGTACGAACAGGTGCAGACGTGCATCGATCGCTACCGCAGCCACTGTCTGCGGCACGGGTTGCTCGACGCATCGCTGGTCTTCGAGGTCTGCAATCGCCACCTGATCGCGCAAGAGGAATTCTGGCGTTACTTCACCGAGCGCTACCGCCACCTCTTGGTTGACTCGGCCGAGGAATTGGTGCCGGTGGCCAGCGATCTGGTGAGGCGACTTTTGCCACAGTGCGACTCGGCCCTGTTGGGCGGGGACGCGCAAGCTGGCTTCCGCATCTTTTTGGGCGTCGATGCGCCTGGTGCCACCGAGCTACAGCAGCAGTGCAAGGAGACAATTGCCGTAGCGCCAGAGGTCTGTGCCAGCCGGGATATGGTGGCCTTTGCCGACCGCATTGGTGCGAAGTTGGGGCAGGCGACCGACGGAGCCTCAGGAGGATCGCCGCGGCAGGCGGTGGCGGATGTGGTGCAGACCCACTACCGGGGGCAGATGATCGAGACCGTAGCCCAGCGGATCGTCCAGAAGATCGCCGAAGGCGTGGCTCCGGGCGAAATCGCAGTTGTGGCTCCACACGCCGACGGGGTGTTGCGCTTCCTCTTGTCCGAGACTTTTCGCGCCGCCGACATTCCCTTTGCGATCGTGCGGCGCTACGAGACGCTGCGTGAAGAGCCGGTGGTGCGAGCCTGTCTGGCGCTGGCCATTCTCGCCCATCCCGATTGGGGACAGCGGCTCTCGCTCTTCGATTTGTCCGGGGCGTTGGAGCGGGCGCTCAAGCCCCTCGACCGGCTGCGGGCCGAGTTGATGGCGCGGCACTTGTACGATCCGCGTTCAGGTCAACTTAAACCCGCGAGCGAGTTGAATGCTACTATGGAAGAGCGGCTAGGCCGGGCTGCGCTCGCTCGCTATGAAGTACTGCGCACTTGGATCGAAGCGTATCGCAGCGGCGCGGCCGCCCCTTGGGACCATTTTTTGCGCCGTCTCTTCGGGGAGGTGCTGTCGCACGCCGCGCTGGAGCCTGAAGACGCCGAGGTGTACAGCAAACTGATTGCCTCGGCTACCTCGTTCCGCGAGGTGGCTCCAGCGATGGCGCTAGCGGGCGCGGCAGTTGGCCAGCGTTACGTCGAGATGATAGGGTCTGGGGTCGTCGCTGCCCAATACCTGACCGATGTCGATCTCGACGAGGCCCCTGAGTCCATTGCCCTTGTCGCGCCGGTCTATACCTATTTGCTCTCTGGCCACGTGGCGCGCTATCAATTCTGGCTGGACATCGGCTCGGTCAACTGGTGGGAACCGCTACATCAGCCCTTGACCAACCACTACGTGCTGACCCGACGCTGGAACTCAGAAGACCGCTGGACCGACGCGGTGGATTACTCAATCCGCAACCGCAACCTCTATCGCTTGGTGAGGGGCCTGTGTTTGCGTTGCCGCGATGGGATTTACCTCTGCGCCAGTGAGTCGGAAGGCCACGGCTCGGCGCAGGATGGGCCGCTGATGATGGCGGTGCAACAGGTCTTGCAGGAGGATCGCGGGTGAGGCTTCGACCTGAGACTTCGGCGAGCTCAGTCGAGTCGCTCAACCGAAGGTTTGAGCCGCGCGCGGGACAGCGCGAGATCTTGGCTTACCAAGGCGGTCTGCTAGGCGTGTCGGCCGTGCCCGGCAGCGGCAAGACCGCGGCGATTGTCGCCTTGGCGACTCGACTGATCGCCGAAAGGCGCGCCGAGGGGGGGCAGGTGTTGATCGTGACTTATCAAAACGCGGCTGTGGATAATGTCCGCGCGCGGATCGGCCAGCGCTTGCAAGAGCTGGACATGCTCCCAGTCGGTTACGACGTGCGGACTTTGCATAGCTTGGCCTATGGCATCGTTCAAGCCAATCCCGGGCTAGTGGGGGCCGCAGCCGAATTTACGGTCCTCGACGAGCGCGCCAGCGAGAGCCTGCTCGACAAGGCGGTGCGAACTTGGAACGACGACAACAAAGGGGTCTGGGGCCGGTTGGGGCCTGGGGAGTATGTAGATCAGCAGTGGGAGCAGGGGTGGCGCGACATTGCGCGGAAAGTCGCCCGTACGGTCATCACCACGGCCAAAAACCGCCGGCTGCGAGCCGAGGATCTCTTGGCGCGGATCGGCGGCGAGGAGGACAGAAACCAGTTTTTGCGGATCGGCGCGGAAATCTATCGGCTCTACCAGCAGCAAGTCGAGACCATTGGCGGACTCGACTTCGACGACTTGGTGTGGATGGCCGTAGAGATGTTGCAGCAATACCCGGATTTGTGCCATCGCTACCGGCGGCGTTGGCCTTTCGTCTTGGAGGACGAGGCGCAAGACAGCGTCCCCTTGCAGGAGGAGCTGATCGCGCTATTGGCGGGGCCGGGCGGCAATTGGGTCCGGGTCGGCGACCCCAATCAGGCGATTATGAGCACCTTCACCGCGGCTGATCCGCGCTATTTGCGCGACTTCTTGGAGCGCGCAGACGTCGCGGTCGCAGAGATGACGATTTCTGGGCGCTGCGCTCCCAAAATCATGGATTTGGCCAACTTTTTGGTCGAGTGGGCCGCGGTCGAACACCCACTGGCCGAAGTGCGCCAGCGCGCTTTCCGACCCCAGCAGATGCAGCCCACCGACCTCGGCGATCCCCAGCAAAATCCCGCGGACGCAGACAGCATCATATGGTTCCGAGAATACAACAACCGCCACGATGAATTTGACAGCATCGCGCGCCGGGCCAAGGGCTTTGCCGAGGGCAATCCCGACTTGACAGTAGCGGTGTTGGTGCCGACCAACCGCATTGGCTACGACATGGCCGAGCGCTTGCGCCAAGCCGGAGCGGACTTCGACGAGGTGCTGCAAAGTCCGCGCTCGGCACGGCGGGTGGGCGAGGCTCTATGCACAGTGTTGGATTTTCTTGCAAATCCTTTGGGGCGCAATCAATTAGAGCGGGCGTACCGAGCCTTGGTCGGCTTTTGGCCCGGGCCGAGTGGACCGGGGAACGAGGAGGCTGTGGCCATGCTATTGCGCAGTTGCTATCGGCCCGAAGCACTGCTCTATCCAGAAGCCGGTCAGCGCATGGAAGCGGCTTTACCCCCAGTGGATCACATCGAGCCGCAGGATTTGGAAGCTATTGACCTCCTGTGTGGTTATCTGCGGCGCTGGTTGCGGGCAGTCGCGCTGTCGGTGGATCAGCTTTTGATGACGGTCGCCCAAGATTTGCTAGTAGAGGAAGTAGATATGGCGCGGGCGCAGCAACTGGCGGTCTATATGCGCATCCGCGCCGACCAAAACACAGACTGGCAGTTGCCCGAGTTGGTGCGCGAGTTGAGCGAGGCCGTGCAGGGCCGAGCGGGTGCCCTCACCGAGGCCGAGGACGCATTGGGACCCCAGCCGGGGCGGATTTTTCTGACGACCATGCACAAGGCCAAGGGGATGGAGTGGGATCTAGTCTATGTCATGGGGGTTGATGGCGATTGGTTTCCCCACGACCTCGACGCGCGGTTTTTGGGCGAGTACGAATTCTTAGGCGGCGATCCCTGCGAGGATGCAAAGGCCGAGCTGTTGGACCTGATCGGCGAAATCGGGTCGAGCCGGCTATCGGCCACCGATCGCTCTCACGCCGAGGTGATCGCCGAGCGGCTGCGGCTGCTTTACGTGGCCGTTACCCGCGCGCGGCGCTATTTGGTCCTGAGCTGGAGTCGCCAGATTCCGCGCGCTACGCGGATGCAGCCCGCGCCTATGGCCGAGGTGTTCCGCCAGTTGCAACTCTATTGCGAGCAGCAGAGCCGATGATACCGCAAGGATTCAATTACAGCCAGAGCAGTTTGACGACCTTTGAGCGCTGTCGGCGGCAGTTTCTGTTGCGCTATGTCGAGCGGTTGGCGTGGCCAGCGCCGCTGACCGACCAGCTCGATGAGTGGGAGGCCGCAGCCGACCGGGGGCGGGCGTTCCACCAGTTCGTGCTGCAGGAGAGCTTGGGCATGGATGTGGAAGCCGCGGTGCAGCGGAGCCGCGATCCGCTGTTGGCCGCTTGGTGGCGCAATTGGTGCGAGCAGCCGCCGGTTGTGCCCGAGGGGGCCATGTTTGGGGAAACCATGCTCTCCGTGCCCCTAGCCGGTCGGCGTCTCGTCGCCAAATTCGACCGCGTGGTTCTGGCCGATGATGGCCGCGCTTGGATATTCGACTGGAAGACCGGCCGCAAAAAGCCAGAGCAAGCCGCCTATGCCCAAAGCTGGCAAACGCTGGTCTATCGCTTTGTCTTGGTCGAGGCCGGCGCGGTCTTGAACGAGGGCCGATCACCGGCACCCGACGACGTGATGTTGGTCTATTGGCACGCGCAGTACCCGCAGGCTTTGCAGCCGATTGCCTATTCGGCTGCCGATCACGAGCGGGCGCGGGCGCTTTTGTCAGAGGCAATTGCCGACATTGAGGCCCTTCCAAATGCGGAGGCGTACGCCAAGACCGACGACGAGAGCGAGTGCCAGCGCTGCCAATTTCACACCTATTGCAACCGGCCAGCGGCGCGGAGCGACGATTGGGACATCGACGAGGACGAGCTGGACTGGGAGCAGGCTCCCGAAGCAGAGCTTTGACGCTGGTCAGCCTTTGAGTGCGCCGAGCTGGATGCCGCGCACGAAGAACCGCTGGCCAAACACAAAGAGCACGATCATCGGCAGCATCATCAGGACGCTTCCCGTCATCAACAGCGAGTAGTTGGTCCCCTGCGAGGAATCGAAGTAGCGCAGGGCCACCGGCAAGACTCGCATGTGTTCGGAATGGGTGACGATCAGCGGCCACGTAAAGGACTGCCAAGTACCCATAAAAGAGAAGATGGAAAGGGTGATCAACGCCGGCTTGGATAGGGGCATGACGATGGTCCAGAAGGTCTTCCAGAGATTGGCCCCGTCGATTTCAGCGGCCTCTTCGAGTCCTCTGGGCAGCCCGGTCATAAACTGGCGCATCATAAAGGTGCCAAAAGCAGTGAACATGGCCGGGATGATGAGCGCTTGGAACGAGTCGAGCCAACCGAGGCTTTTGAGGATCACGTAGTTGGGCAGCAAGGTGACGATCCCGGGGACCATCAAGGTGGCCAAGTAGAGCAGGAAGACGGCGTCGCGGTAGCGCCATTCGAGGCGGGCAAAGGCAAAGCCGGCCATGGCCGAGGTCACCACTTGGCCGACCATCACGCAGACAGCGACAAAGAGGCTGTTCCAGCCGTAGAGCGAAAACTTGATGTCCTTGTCGCGCAAGACCCGGATGTAGTTGGACCACATGAAGCGCGGCTCGCTGATCTGCAACACGTCACTGCCGTACACGATGCGCAGTTCGTCCTCACCAGGGAAGCGGGCGTAGAGGATGTCGCCCCCTGCTTTTTCCGTCAGCGGGTCGTCGTCGCTTCTGAGCAGGGGAAAGGCCGAGCGAAAGGGTATGGTGTTGCCGTCGGCGTCGAGAATCGGCTCTTTGGCTTGGACGTCCAAAACCGGGTCCCCGACGCGATCCCAGGAGATGTCGCGATAGGTGTAAGTCTCGCCGTTAGCACGCAACAGCGGGGTGCCGTCGACAAGTTCGACCGAGGCCGGCGGTAGCTGCTCAGCCGTGCGCCAATTCTGGCGCTGCTGTACGAGCCGCTGCTGCCACTTGTCGCGCAGGGCTTCGGTCAGCAGCAGGGGGGTACCATCGACGAGGACCGGATTCCAGCGGTTTTTGTACACGGCGATGCCGCCGCGCTCTTCGACGTTTTTGCCGGGGATGGGCTGGCTATCTGGGTCGTAGATCAGGCGGCCCTGCTGGTCGCGGATCGGATCGCCGGGGGCACCGAGTATCACTGGGTTGCCGAGAGTGATGCGGATCGGCTCGCCTTGGGCGTCGAGCAGCGGTTGACCATCGCGAGTCCTCAGCAGGTCGCCTTCGTTGCCGAGGCGCACTTCCTGCGGCCAGACATGGCTCTGGAAGACCTCGTTTTCGCTCTTGAGCGAAGTGAGCACCATCCACAGAAACGGTACGAGCGTGGTGAAGCCGAAAAGGACGAGCAGCCCGTGGCTCAGCGAGTGGATCGCGGTCGTTTGCGCAACTTTGGCCATGCGCCTTCCCCTCAGTTGACCGCGCCCCGACCGAAGCGCCAGTTGAACAGCGTGATGGTGAATATGATGACAAACATAAACCAAGCCACTGCGGCCGCGTACCCGAACTCTAGGTTTTCAAAGGCCGAGCGATAGATGTAATAGCCGAGCGTGACCGTGTTGTCTCCGTCCTTGCCCGGGCCGCCATTGGTCATCAAGTAGGCAATTTCAAAGCCTCCTTGCAGCCCACCGATAATAGACATGACGCAGATAAAGAAGGTAGTAGGGGCGATCATCGGCCAAGTGATGTGCCAAAATTGCTGCCACTTAGAGGCTCCGTCGATGTCCGAGGCTTCGTACAGCTCCTCGGGCACATTGGCAAGGGCCGCCAGATAGAGGATCATATTGCCCCCGCCCATGGACGCCCAGATGCCCATGAAGATGATAGCCGTCTTGGCCCAATAGGCGGCTTGCTCTAGGCCGAGCCAAGAAAGCCAGCCCAAATCGACGCTACTGGAAAGCCAGTTGGGTAAGTCGTCGATGCTGTTGAGACCAGCGAGGAGGGGCAGGCGTCCCGACAGCCAAGCCCAGAAGCCGCCGTACTCGTATGGGCCGATGATGACCCAATAGAGTGCAAAGGCCGAGAGGAGAGCGAACAGGACTTGGGCGGGTCGCTCAGACTTGGCCTTCTGCGCTAGAGATTTCAGGACCAAGCCTATCAGCAAGAGGATCGTTACGCGCACGGCGAGCGAGAAGTAGGGCCACGAGAGAATGGGCAGCAGGACTGAGTTGACGAGGCCGTACTTGGGGTTGTAAAGCCACTTCCACAGTAAGAACAGCGCAACCCCATTGGTGACGGTGGGGAGGTAGAAGACGGTGCGATAGACGATGATGCCGCGCAGCTTTTGCGAGAGGACGATGGCCAATAGGAGCGAGCCGCCGATGGATAGGGGCAAGCCTATCATCAGAAAGACCGTGTTGTAGAGATAAAACCAGAGCTTGGGGTCGGTCAGTAGCCGAATGAAGTTGTCGAAGCCAATGAAGCGCGGCGCAGAGAACGTGTCCCACTGAAAGAACGCGAGGCCAAAGGAAAAGAACACCGGCAGGGACGTGAAGATCAAAAACCCGGTCAGATTGGGCGCGAGGAAGAGCAGCGCCCAGCGCAGAATTCTCTTTTCGCGGGGGTTCAAGCGTCCATCTCCGCGCGTTGCCGCCGCGCGTAAAACGCCAGGCCGACGCCGATTGCCACTAGGAGGACCGCGATCCCGAGGAGATCGAATGCGTGGCTGCGGCTGGAGAGCGTGCGGTTGCGCTTGGCCTTGGCCAAGGACTCGCGCATGCGGACGGACATTTCAGTGACGGCTGCTTGGCCGACCGTGGGGTTGCCCACCGCGCTCTGGTGGGGCAGGCGACCGAGAAAGCGGTAGGTCTGGCGGGCTGTTGAGTCGGCGGGCTGGTAAGCCGCGTTGATGAGGTTAGTGCCCAGCGCGCCCTGCAAACGGGTAATGTCAAAAGCGGCCCCGTAGGCTGCGGCCTGCTCTGCAACCGGGTGCTCCATGGCGTCGAGCAGGGCCGAGCGGTGCTGGTCCTCGTCGGGGAATTCGGGATCGGGCTGCGAGAAATAGAGCTCCGAGAACTGCTTGCGGCTGCCAAAGGCATCTGCGTCCTTGGTCAGCAAGTTGTTGAAATCCGGGCTGGACAAGTACTCTAAAAAGTAAAAGGCCTCCCGCTCGTGCTGAGTGCCCTTGCGGATGGCTGTCACGCGTCCGCCCATCTCGCCCGCCTTACCGCGGTGGCGGCCGGTCTCGCTGATTTCGCCCCAAAGGCCGTCGCGCAGGCTCGGGTTGGCGCGAATCTCGGGATCGCTCATCCAGCGCTCCCACTCCTCGTAGGGCACGTAGCGAGGCATGGGGTAAATCTCAGTGGTAAAGCGGGCCTCGCGGCGCACCTTGATCAGCCCCCAACGGCCGATGAGGATAGTGCCCAGCTTACCCGCCGAGTACAGCCCCAAGATGGATTGCCCGCCCCAACCGCCTCCGCCTGTTTGCGCGGATTGGTCTTCGGCCGAGGGCACGACGTGGAAGGTGTTGACTAGATCGTACAGATACTGGGCGGCGATGGCACCGGCTGGAGAATCGAGGGCGATTTCGGTGCCATCGTCATTGAGGAAGCTGCCACCGGCCTGGTAGATGAAGTTGTTCAACCCTCCGCCAAAGCCCGCCCCGCCCGAGCCAAAGGTCTCATAGCGCCGACCATCGGCGCTCTTTTTGGTGAGGGCCTGACACAAGAGGACGTAGTCCCACCAAGTCCAGTGGTTCCACGGCAAGGGCGGCATGGCCAAGTTCTGCGCTTGACGCTCGCGCTGGACTGCGTCGTAGAGCGAGCGGTTGAGAAAGGTGACGCTGACGGTGACGTTGTTGGGGACGGCGTAGATGCGAAAGCGCTCGTATTCGGCGGCCTCGGCCGACGCGTCGGCTATTGGCACGGCGAGGGCGTTGCGGCGGTGCAGCCAGAAGTCGTCGAGGCTCAGCTTGGCCTCGCGCATATAGTCGTTTAGTTCGACCATGACGCCCTTAGAGGCATAGAGCGCAAAGGTCGCATAGCTATAAATGTCGAAGACGTCCGGCCCGGAGCCAGCCGCGGCTTGGGTGAGAATCTTTTGCACGTCTGCGCTTGGGTCCAGAATGACGCGCACTTTCTTGTCTTCGTAGAGGCGGTTGAAGAGGGCCATTTGTTCGGTGCGTGCCGGATTGGGGTCGGAGGCCCAGCGGATGACAGTGTACTCGCCGCCCGCGGACGGATCGTCTGGATAGACGGATAAGCCCCAGCGGTTGAGGGCGTACCAACCGACCAAGATCACGGCGAGGACGGCGATGGTCGTAGATAGATCGCGCAAGGAAAACCTGTTGAAGATGCGAGGCGAAAGGGCCAAGTGTAAAAAAAAATGCGAGATTGTCAATGCGGGAAGCCGAGAGTGATTCAATAAATATGGATAATAAATAAATAAAATTGCTTGACAGGTATATGGACAGGTTATAGATTGAGCACTTCTTCGTCTCTCGTTCTATCAACCTTGCAAAGGAGGGTTCCCTTGAAGAGACTAAGCCTTCTAGCCTTGGTTGCGGTGATGGCCGCTTCGGCTGCTTTCGCGCACCAAGCTAACTATTTCATGCCGCAGATTCCCAACCCCGACAACATGGTCGTTGACGGCAACGACGACGACTGGGGCTGGATTGATCCGGCTTTTGCCATCAACCCCGACACCATGTTCGAGATTCTCGGTAGTGAGTGGCCTCCGGCCAAAGACGACTGGGACTGCATTCTCTACGTGGCTTGGAGTTCGTCCCCCGACAATTCGCTGTACTACTTTGCTCGGGTTACCGATGACTCGCTGGGCCTTTTCGTCGAGAACCCCCAGGAGTATTGGAAGGACGACTCGCTGGAAATCATCGTTGATGCCGACCACTCGAGTGAGAACTTCAACGAGACCGAGATGACCTCCGGCCAGCAGTACGGTATCCGCGTTCTGCCCGCCGCTGGTCAGAAGGACACTTGGATCTTCAACGTGCCGCAGGAGAGCATTCTGTGGTCTACCGAGCGTCCTTGGTTCGTCTATGAGTGGACTCTCGATCCGCCGGATGCCCGTCCGATGGAGCAGCCCGCTGGCAGCTCGGTGACCTATACCTACGAGGTCAAGCAGGCTGTGTGGACCTTCCACGACAAGACGGGTCCCGACGGCAGCGCCCGTCACAACTTTGCCTCCGACCAGATCATCGGTCTGACCTTCCAGTTTGACGAGACCGAGAATCCCGAGGTGGGCCGCGAGAAGCAGCCGGGCACGACGCCGGTTAACGGCGCGTTCCAGGACAACTCGAACGGTTCGGACTTCATCACAGTGGAGACCGAAGGCGCTACGGGTGGTACTGGCGGCGTGACGGATACGGCAGTTGAGGCCGATAGCTGGGGTCGGATCAAAAGCTACATGGTCCAATAAGGCGCACTCTAGCATTTTCTGCTAGATCGCACATTGTGCGCAATAGATAAAGAGAGGTGGAGGCGACTTCATCTCTCTTTATCTGTCGCCTCTGCATCGCTTTCAGGAAGGCATTCTCAATGAGGATACGGAACATCGCAACGAGCGGGCTTTTGTCGGCTCTTTATCTGTTTACGCTTGTCGGGTGCATCTCACAGGTGGGGCTGCGGCGCTTTGCAACGTTTCCCGAGCCAGTTCCGCAACAAGACGAGGCCATGACCGTCCTCGACGACGGCGCGATTGTCTATGCCAAGGATCGCTTGGAGATCTCGCTACAGGTGTTGGATGACGGATTCCTCAACCGCCAGTTCGCGGCCGATTCAAGGAAGGGCGCTGAATCGACCAATCCATACACGTATGGCAATTGGAAGCCCTGGGGCCAAGACTGGACTCCAGAGCGCTTTACTGTGGTCTTGCTGAAGGTCAAAAACTACGAGTATCCCAAGGTTTTCATCGACCCCAAGGCGCTCGTGATCACTACGTCGAACAACCGAGTGTACAATGCGCTCGACGGCGGGCAACTCGAAGATCACTTCAGCCCGTATCTGCGGGCTTACGCTGGCAACCAGCGGCGGCAGTTTGAGGCTACCACCGACCTGCTCAGACGCACCGTCTATCCGCCTGACATAATCTTTTCCGGTCAAGAGGAAGTCGGGTATATCGTCTTTCCGGTTTTGCACCGAGACGTGAGCAACTTCACCGTCAACGTGCCGGACATGGCTGTGCGTTTCGACTACAAGGGCGAACCGGTGGAGACCATCGACTTAGCATTTAAGTTCCAACGCGAAGTTTACTACGCTCTTCAGCCCCGTGCGGAGATGCCGTAATGAATCGAGGGATGGCGGCCCGTATTGCAGTGCTGTTGTGCGCCTCGTGCGCTTGGGCCCCGTGGCTTGCTGCGGACGAATGGGTGCTTGGGGGCGGCGGTGGATTGCCGTGGGGTGATCTCGTCCAGGTTCGCGCCCAGA
Source organism: Candidatus Latescibacterota bacterium (assembly GCA_965116675.1). Taxonomy (GTDB): domain Bacteria; phylum Latescibacterota; class UBA2968; order UBA8231; family UBA8231. The sequence continues at coordinate 1,077,175 of OZ220721.1, read as the reverse complement.
TCGACGACCAAAGCAGCCCCGGCGCGATTCAGATTCGCGGCTTTACGCCTGACGAAAACATCATCACCACGCTCGCTTGGAAATACGGCAAGCCCAACGACTTGGTCAGCGAAGGCAATGCGGCGCTGTGGGACAATACGGCGGCTAGGAATTCCATTTCGCTGTCGATCGTCGATGGCGACGACACCACAAGCACTGCGGATCTCTTTAAAACCGCTGGCGTCGATCAAGACGGGCGCACCTTCTTTTTGGATATGGGCTCGCGCGTGCCAGCCGATAGCTTGGTTTTCTTTCCCCGGCAAGAAGGGACCTACGCCAACGGTAAGCCCTTTAGCGACGACTTTGTTCGCAAGCACCGGATTTCCGTCAGCGATGGGCTGACATACGTGAACGAACAGCCGCTCTTCACCTTACTGCGCGACGTCCCGGTGAACCCCAACAGCGTGTTCACCATGAAATTTCCCCAGCAGTTCATTCGCTTTATTCAGTTGCGCGTGGGGTCGCGGAGTCCCTTTGAGATTGCCGAATTTGAACTCTACGGCAACGGCTTCGTGCCACGAGCCACGTACCGAAGCCAAGTTATCGACTTGGGCGAGGTCTCCAACTACGGCACCATATCTTGGGCTCAGCGGGCGCTGGAACTGGTAGAAGGTGAGTTGATCGAGTTGCCGGATCTGGGTCAGACCTCGGTCGCGGTGCGCATGAAGACGGGTCAGGATGACAGCCCGCTGGTTCACTTTCAAAAGGTTGTTGACGACGAAACGCGAGCCGTCAGCCAAGTAGTGGTCTCGGAAGCGGATTACAACAAACTGCCCTCGGGCGAGAAGGGCGATATTGAGGACGACGCTGATAACTGGAGTCCTTGGTCGTTGCCGCTCGAGTCCGGGCAATTGATTCCGCTGCCTAGTCCGCGTCCCTATTTTCAGCTACAGATCATCATGGAGAGCCAATCCGTGACGCAGACGGTGCGCATCGACTCGTTGCGGATTGAGCATTCGCTGCCCCCGGCTGCTGCAGTCGTCGGCGAGATCTCCCTGGCTGACGAACCCAATCCACCAGCCGACATCGGCGTAATCGACAAAGACGATGCCGTTGTGCTGCCGAGCATCGACGGGGGTGAGGAGGTGCTCTTCGCCTATGATGTGCGAGCCATAATAAACGACAACCAGAACGGCTTTGATGCTTTGCGCATTGACACGCCGACGCCAGCGCGCTTTGTCGGCCTGCAAATGGGCGATCCGCTCGAACCCGTGGAGCCAGATCGCGTGAGTGTGGGCGATAGAAGCCTCGAAGTGATTTTCACTAGCAATAAGATCAATTTTGACAACAATGTGCCGCTGCGCGTGCTCTTTGAAGGATCGACCGTGGTGTTCGGCACGATTTTCACTGGCACGGTCTGGGATACCCAGTCCGATATTCTCGGCCAGCCCGTGCTTGAAGGCGATGCCAATTTCGACGTCAGCACCAACTCATTGCGCGTGGCTCTGACCCAGCAGTCCGTGGGCGAAATCGTCCGTGCTATAGAGTTTAATCCTTCGGTCTTCACGCCTAATGGAGATGGCATCAACGACCATATCGCCATCAAGTACACTGTAATTCAGATTTCCGAGCCTAAGCCCATTGAGGTGGCCATTTACGACTTGGCGGGGCGGCTAGTGCGCGTACTGGCCGACCGCGAACAGCCTGGGGGCATTTACACCGAGATGTGGGATGGGCGGAGTGATGCAGACGAGGCCGTGCCTCCGGGTAGTTACGTGGTCTCGCTCTCAGTTGATAGCGGGATCGGCAACTTCAGGCGAGTCGGCGTCGTCGGCGTGGCCTATTAGTTGATAGCTGGATATGGTGCATGGTGCTTGACCGGCAAAAATTCAAAAGGGAGGGTTACAGCGTGAGGTTCATGCTCTACACAGCAGTTGTCACGGCAGGCGTCGCGCTCCTGTGCGATGCCGCTTTTGCCCAACGGGCCGGCTTTCTGACCGGACGCGAACCGCGCGGTGTGGATGTCTATGAGATGGCGATGACGCCAGCACAGCGAAAGTGGCAATATCCGCAAAGCCTATACCACTTCTATCGGTGGACCGGCGAGGAATACAGCAATTACGCCCGCCAAAACTACGAGCGCTACGTATCTACTGAGCTTGAAGGCTTTCGCACGTACGACCTCTACGGGAACTACATCACTCGTGGTTTCGAGGTGTACAACTGGTCCATGGACAGTCCAGTGACTTCGGGCAGTACGGTGCGTAAGGGGCCTAAGTACAGAGGCTGGTTTCAAAGTTTGATCGTCTCGTCAATGTCTAAAGGGCAGTTTTATTCCTCAATGACCATTGGCGAGGCCCTGCGTACCACCCTGACGCCGCTGACTTTTTCCAAGCCAGCTTTCAATGGGGCGCAGTGGGACTTTGCCGCCGATAAGTACCAGATGACACTCTTGGCGTCGCGCTTGGCCTCCCCGGGCTCAGCCGTGCAGTTTGAAAATTCACTCGGCCAGATATTGGGCGACATGACCAATCTCTTCGGCGTGCACTCCAAGGTGCAGCTCGGGGATTTTTCCAAGCTGGGCTTTACGTATTTGAACATTGCCAACTTCTCCACGGGTCGCAAGCTCGGCGACAACTCGCTCAAAGGCGTGTTGACTGAGGCCCAAAACGGCGGCAACGTTGAGACGATCGTTCTGAGGCTCTCGGACGATTCGCCCGAAGACGGCGTAGGCGGTGCTCAGCTTTTTGCCGAGCGCATTATCATCAACGGAGTTGATCATCCCGAAATCGTGCCCTCGCCGCGCGGTGGTGTGCGGCGCGCCGGCGTCATCGAGGCCAATGGGGCGGAGACGTTGGAGCTGACCTACAATATTGCCCGCGACTTCCGCCAACAGCCCGATGACGAGATCACCACGTTTCAGGAAATCAGCGAGATTGAGTTCGAGTTGGTCATCGCCAATGACTATCGGATCGAAATCACCTCTAACCTCCAAGTCAATGCCCAAGGCGAGCCCGTGTTCTTGGAGGTCGAGCGCGCCCATGGCAACGTCAGCGATGGCTCTAACCAGCGCTTCATCCGCTTTGAATATGGCCTGCCCACCGGCAAGGATATCATTGGCTTTAACTTTGATGTAGACGATATCAAGGGCTTCAATATGCGCTCGGAGCTTGCTTTTAGTCGGGCGTTTCGCCGCTTTCCCAACCAGAACTTCCAAGAGCACTCCCTCGCTCAAGACGAGGGCATGGCCTACTACATCACGGCCTCGCAGGACGCTTATCCGTTTTTCGCGTATGGGGAATTCTACCGTCTGGAGCCTGAGTACCAGACCAATGCGTTTATCTCGGATGCGCGGGGTTTCATCGACTACGAACACCCAGAGCGCTATTCTTTTGAGGCGGTTGACGACAACGACGACCAAGATCGCTTTGCCGACTGGAAGCGCCTGTGGCAAAACGGCGACAATGCCTTTGGCGAATCGCCTTTTGGCACCGGTGGCCAAGCCGACCCGCAGGTTTTCCCTGGGTACGACGAGAACTCGGACTTCATCTCGGACTTTAATCAAAACGACAATAGCCAGCCGGATTTCGCCGAGCCATTCCTACGCTATAATGTCGATCCACCCGAGTTCCTCTTTGGCGTTGACATGAACAACAACAACGTCATCGATCGCTTTGAGAACGATACGTTCGCCGACTACCCCTACCGACACGACCGCGATGGCTACAACGTGTACGGGGGCGTTCACTTGACCGAAGCCATCAAGGCGACGGTGGGCTACTCCACGGCCGACGAGATTAGTTCCAAGCGCAGCGCGCAGATGAGCTATGCAGTAGTCACGGGCGAGTGGAAATGGCCGGGTATCGAGGCCCGGGCTTTCCAATACGCTCGCTCGGTCCAAGACGACATCGAAGACGATGTGATCCAATGGGTCGATCCAGATGGATTTCGCGAAACCATTGACCCGCTGATCGCCCAAGACACCTTTGTCTGGACCGGCTATCTGACGTTTGATTACCTGCGCCTTAAAAACCTGAACATCTACAACAAGGTGAAATACGACTGGTTCAGTCAGCGCGGTGAGCAGGCCGAAGTCAAAGAGAACCGCCTCTTCTTTGGCGCGATCAATAAGGTGGACTATCCGCTGCCGATTACCGACAACCTGTCTTTCTGGCCGCGCTACAAGAGCGTGTACCGCAAGATCAACCCGACCTTTAGCACTGACCTCGATATCACCGAGTGGTCGCAGTTTTACATGCTGACCTCGAAGTACTTCATCCTGCCCGGGACCTTTATTGAATACGGCGTCGAGCTGAACCTCTTCCGCAACCTCGAAGAGCGCCCGGAGATTTTGCCGCCTGGGTATGTCGATGATTTCACGGGTTCGGTGCTGGCCTTACAGCTTTCCAACAGGTCGGCGTACCTCGGTTATTCACTGACCATGAATACGGGCTTTCGCTGGGAGCGCCGGGCTTTTGCCGAGGCGACCGAAACTAACTCTCTGCTCTTCATTCGGGTTTTCGCAGGCCTCCAAGACTAGGAGCTGCTATTTCTCTGTGGATCCAAAGCGCCCGGCGTTCTCTAGCGGAGATGCCGGGCGCTTTACTGCCTAACAACATGGACATGCGTCTTGCCGTGGTGTGGATAGGGCTAGTCGCCCTTCTCGGAGAGATCGGTTGTGGCTCTCCGGAACGCCATGTCCTCAAAAAGCCTGCCACGCCCCAGCCTCTCGCGTTCTACCAAGGTGCCTACGAGCAAAACCCCACAGACCCAGAGATACTCTTGGCCTTGGGATGGCTCTATCTACAAAAGGACCGCACGCGCCACGCCGTCGCCGTGCTGTCCGAACTGGTTGCGGTTGTGCCCGACGACGCGGATGCCCATTACTACCTCGGGGTTGCTCTCGCCAAGGAGCACCGCAAGGGCGAGGCCATAGCCGCCTTTCAGCGTGCCCTCGAAAAGGCACCGGGCTTTGCCGAGGTGTACTGGGCTTTGGCGTTGTTGTACAACGAGCGCGGCGATGGGTACGAAAAAGCGCTTGCAACGGTCGAAGAGGGGCTGCAACTGGCCGGACAGAGTGGCTATGGGCATTTCGTGTTGGGATTTGTGCTGTGTTCGCGTGGCGACAATGAAAACGCCAAAACCGCGCTGCTGAAGGCCATTGAACTCGACCCTGACTTAGCGCACGCCCACTACTACTTGGCGCTGGTGTACTTGCGCTTGCAGGACGATCCGCGGGCCATGGCGGCGATGGAGCAGACCATTGCCGCAGATCCGGGTTACACCTCGGCCTATTACAGCTTGGGCACGCTCTATGCGCGTACGGGCCGCGACGCCGAAGGAGCGCGGATGATCGAGCTTTTCCAGCAGTTGAGTAGCGCGACGATGGACGAGGATCACTACCGTCGCTTGCTCTATCGCCAGGCCGTGCCACTGGCGGTCAACAAGCAAGTGGCCACGCATTTCAACTTGGGGCTGGTTTATTTGCGCAGAAAGGAGTTGGCGGCGGCGCTCGAACAGTTCGAAGCAGCCTTGGCCCTCGATTCTACGTACGCAGAGGCCAGCCACAATATCGGGGTGATCTACTCGCTGCAAGATCAACACGCGACGGCCCGCCCCTTTCTACTGCGCGCAGTCCGCCACAAGCCCGACTACGCGTTGGCTTTTGAAAACATAGGAAACAACAGCTTGGCCCTCGGCGAGTACGCGGAGGCGGTCGCAGCGTTTCGCCGCGCCTTGTCCCTCGACGGGAGCATGGTCTCAGCCCTCGACGGTCTAGGAACTGCGCTGATCCAGCAGGGCCACGTAGCAGAGGGCCGCGCGGCTCGCGCCGAGGCCGCAGCCTTGAGGGCGCAACAGTAAATGTGGCTTCGACCTGAGCTCAGCCGAAGGTTTGTACTAGTCGCTATTTGGGCGCTGGCAGGGTGCGAGGGCGATGGGGGCGAAGCGGCACGGCCTAGTTTCGTCGATGTAGCTGCCGAAGCGGGGGTCCAATTGCGCACCGTATCTGGAACGCCGCAAAAAGAGCACATCGTCGAATGCAACACGGGCGGGACGGTCCTTTTAGACTACGATCTAGACGGAGACGTGGATATTTTTATTGTCAACGGCTCGCGTATCGCCGGATACGCCCCGGGCCTCGAACCTCGTGCCGAGCTGTACCGCAACGACGGCGCTTGGCGCTTTACAGGCGTTGGCCGAGAAGCTGGCGTTGCACACGTGGGCTGGGGCATGGGGGCTACGGCGGCCGACTACAATGCCGACGGGTGGCCCGATCTGTACTTGGCAAACTACGGCCCTAATGCCCTGTACGAAAACGAGGGCGACGGCACGTTTGTCGATGTGGCGGCCGAGCGGGGCGTGGACTTTAGCGGCTGGAGTTCGTCTGCGGCCTTTGGCGACTACGATCTCGACGGCGACTTGGACTTTTACTTGGCTAATTATATCGACTTTGACCCAGCGTTTCGCCCGGTCGATCCGAGCTATTGCACTTGGCGCGGGATAGACGTATTCTGCGGCCCGCGCGGGATGCCGGGCGAGCGGGATCAATTCTATCGCAACGACGGTGCCAGCGCAGGTTGGACTTTTGCCGAGGCGAGTGCGGCGTTTGGCATTGCCGACTACGAGTACTATGGTTTTGCCGCGCTGGCCGGAGACTGGGACGAGGATGGCGACTTGGACATCTACATTGCCAATGATTCGACGCCGAATGTACTGTACCGCAACGACCGGGGTACGTTTGCGGATGTATCGCTCCTGTCGGCGACTGCGTACAGCGAGGACGGCCGCGAACAGGGCGGCATGGGCTTGGCGGCCGGCGACTACGATCAAGACGGCGATTTCGACCTGTTCGTTACCAATTTCTCGCACGACAACAACTCGCTCTACGACAACAATGGCCGGGGGTTTTTCACCGACGCCAGTTTTAGTTCGGCCCTAGGCCGTGCGAGCATCAGTTCTTTAGGGTGGGGCACGGGTTTTTTCGATTACGACAACGACGGCGACGACGACCTGTTCGTGGCCAACGGCCACGTGTATCCCGCCGTTGACCACCGCGACTTAGGGACTCGCTACGCCCAACTCAACCATCTATTTGAAAATCGCGACGGCGCATTTGTCGAAGTCGGCGCAGCCTCGGGTTCGGGCTTGGCGGTGGAAAAGTCGAGCCGCGGCTCGGCCTTTGGCGATTTGGACAACGACGGCGACTTGGATCTTGTGGTGGTCAATATCGACGACACGCCGACCTTGCTGCGCAACGACGGGGGCAATCACCACAACTATCTGATGGTGAGGCTGCTTGGCGATGGAGGAAATACAGACGCCATTGGTGCGCGAGTCTCGGTGTCGGTGGGTGGTGCGGTGCAGATGCGGGAGGTGCGCGCGGGCACGAGCTATCTGTCGCAGGACGACCTACGGCTGCATTTTGGTTTGGGAGCGGCGACCGAGGCCGATCACCTCGTGGTGCGCTGGCCCGATGGGGTGGAAGAGCGCATTGACGGGGTGGCGGGCAATCGGCTGATCACCATCCGGCGCGGCGCGGGTCTCGTTGCCGAGGGATTTGGACCCGTGCCGAGGCTGAGGCCGTGAAGGCGTGCTGCGGAATGGTCTTGCTGCTTTGTTGCAATGTCGCGGCGGAATCGCGTTTTGTCGATATCGCGCAATCGGCTGGGGTCGATTTCATCCACCGCAGCGGCGCGACCGGCGCGCGCTATTTGCCCGAGACCTATGGCTCTGGGGCCGCATTTTTGGATTTCGACGGCGATGGCGCGCTCGACCTCTACTTGGTCAACTCCGGGCGGTTGCCTCAGCTATCAAGTGAGCCTGAAGTGGCCAACGCGCTTTTTCGCAACGAAGGTGCGGGCCGTTTCTCAGAGCAGACAGCGCGGGCTGGCGTCGGCGACCGAGGCTACGGCATGGGGGCGGCCGTAGGCGACTACGACAACGACGGCTGGGCCGACCTCTACGTTACCAATTTTGGCCCCAATGTGCTCTTCCGCAATCGCGGAGAGGGTCGCTTTGCCGACGTTACAGCTACAGCCGACGTGGGTTGCCCGGGATGGGGGACGAGCGCGGCCTTTGCCGACGTGGATCTCGACGGAGATTTGGACCTATTCGTCGGCAACTACCTCGACTATCCGACCGAAGATCCGCTCGTGTGCCGGATCGGCAACAGCGAGGAGCGGCTCTACTGCGACCCGCGCAAGTTCGATGGTCAGGTCGATCGCCTCTATATCAACGAGGGCCACGCGGGCGGTCGGGCTTTTGCCGACCGTACGGCAGACTTCGGCCTCGTCAGCGTAGCTGGCAAGGAGTTGGGGGTCGTCTTTGGCGACTACGATCAAGACGGCGATCCCGATCTGTACTTAGCCAACGACCTTGTGCCCAACATGCTGTACCGCAACGACGGCACGCGCTTTGTCAATCGGGGTCTTGCCAGCGGCACCAGCCTCAACGGCGAAGGGATTGCTGAGGCCGGAATGGGCGTTGATATGGCCGATGCAGACGGCGACGGCGACTTGGATTTGTTCGTGACCAACTTCCAGTGGGAGAGCAATACCCTGTACAGCAACTTGGGTGGAGGGTTCTTTGCCGACGCGACCGTGGCGTCGGGGATCACCCGCGCCAGCATGGCCTTCCTTGGGTTTGGTACGGGATTTTTCGACTGCGACAACGACGGCGACCTCGATCTGTTTGTCGCCAATGGCCACGTGTACGACAATGTGGAAAAGGTCGATCGAGCGGCGGCGTACGCGCAGCGCAATCAGCTACTCGAAAATGTCGGCGAGGGCATCTTTATTGATCGCAGCGACCGCGGTTCGGGTCTCGCGCTGGTACAGGTCAGTCGCGGGGCTGCGTTCGGCGACATTGACAGCGACGGCGACTTGGATATTGCGGTGAATAACTCCAACGAGCGGCCAGCTCTGTTGCGCAACGACGCAGATGGCGGTGGGTGGTTGGGGCTTAGGCTGCGGGGCGCGGTGAGCAATCGCGACGCCATTGGGGCGCGGATCGCGCTGACGACTGGTGGCCGCACCCTCGTGCGCGAGGTTCGCCGCAATGCGAGCTATCTGTCGTCGAACGACCCCCGCGTGCTCTTTGGCCTTGGGGATGCCGAGGTCGCCGAGCGGGTTGAGATTCGCTGGCCATCCGGTGCCGTCCAAGTCGTAGAGGCCCTGCCCGGGCGGCAATACGTGGCCATAGAGGAGGAGACCAGTCAGTGACTAAATGGATTTCGTTCGCACTGAGCATTGCGCTGGCAGTCGGCTGCGAGACCAAGCCGGAAGTTCCGCCCGTTCAGCCTGTAGTGCAGCCGCCTCCGGTTGAGGATCCACTGTTGATCGGGCGCGCCCTGTTGCGGCAGAAGCGCTACGCGGACGCGCTTGAGGTGTACGGGGAGGCGCGGAAGCGCCATCCGCGGTCGGGCGAGGTGCTGGCTACGCTGGGCCGGATCCACTTGGCCTTGGGCCAGCCCGAAGAAGCGGTCCAATTCTACGAAATGACCGTGGCCCTTGAATCCGATCAACCCGAATGGCTCGTCGCCTTGGGCAATGTGCATCTGAAGCTGAGCCGCTACGACGAAGCTCACGCCGCGTTTGCCGCGGCCTTGGCCTTGGACTCGACGTACGCGCCAGCGCGGCGCAACAAAGCGGCGGTGTACAGCAAGCAGGGGCGGTTGGGCGACGCCGCGCACGAATACGAGCGCGCCTTGGCGCTGCGGCCCGAACATCTCCATACTCGCTTCAACCTCGGGCTGGTGTACTCCAGCTTGGGCCGCTATGCAGATGCTAGCGAGGCCCTGCAACAGGTCTTGGTGGCAGCGCCGGAAAACGCGCGTGCGCTCTACGCGATGGGGGAGATCAAACTCCAAGAGGGCGATGACGAGGGGGCCGTCGAGTACTTTGAGCGCACGCTGGCAGCCGATACCACCTATGCGGAGGCACATCTGCAACTGGGAAGGATTCAGATGAGCCAAAACGATCTTGCGGCTGCGGCCGAGCGCTTCCGCCGAGCCATTCTGATCGAACCTGGGCTGGCCGAGTCCTTCCGGCTGCTGGGCCAGATTCACCTGCGACAGGGCCGCGAGACAGCCGGAGAAAAATCCTTCGCCGCTTACGAAAAAGTCAAGCAGGTTGAGGGGGATATCCAGCGCTATCGCGAGCGGCTGCGCAGCGATCCAGACGACGCCGACGCCCATTACAGTTTAGGTTTTATGTACAACCGCTTGGGGTTTACCGGCGTGGCTCTGCCGCACTACGCCCAAGCCGTGCGGATCAATCCCGGCCATGTGCAGGCGCTGAACAACATGGGCAACATTTACTTGCGCACTGGACATTTCGATCAAGCGGCAGCGGCATATCAGCAGATCATCGAACAAGACCCCGAGCACGTGGCCGCCTTTGCGGCCCTCGGACAGGTTTATTTGAATCAGCAGCGCACGGATGAGGCCATCGCCGTGCTCAATCGTGCCCTCGCGCTCGACGAAAACTGGCTCGGTGCTCACCAAGCCTTGGCCGAAGCCTACAAGCGGCTGGGGCAGATTGCCAAAAGCGAAGAACACAAACGCATGGCCGACGCCTTGCTTAGAAAGCAGAAAGATGATCAGTAACGTGAGAAAATGGGTAGGGCTTGCAGTCTGCACATTCCTTTTTTGTTGTGCCCAAGAGCCAGCGGCCCCGGTCGCCGAGGGTGGTGGTTTAGTGGTGACTGGTACCGCCTTGGCCCAAGTGGGCGACGATCTAATTGACGAACGCGAATTCCGTCGCTACGAAGCCCGGATCCAACCGCAGCACCGCTCGCTAGCGCAAGGTGTGGAAAAGCATCGCGAGCACCTGATGAGTTTGATCGACATCAAGCTCATGGTGCGCGAGGCGTACGCACGAGGACTGGACAAAAACCCCGAATGGATCAAGGCTGTGGAACTCGCCCAGCACAAGGCCATGATTGAAGCCTATCTGCGCGAGCAAGTTGGTCTGCAAATCGAGATTTCCGAAGACGAGTTGCGAGCCAATTTTGCCGCGCATCCAGCCCGCCACGCCGTGCGTGGGGCGCACATCCTGCTCGACAGCCGCGCTCGCGCCGATTCCATCTACGCGGAGATCGAATCCGGCCGGGCTACTTTTGAGGACATGGCGCGCAAGCACTCGCTGGACGAGGAGACTGCGGCCGAGGGGGGCTGGTTTGGTTCGTACTATGCCTTCGACCGGGTCTCAGACCGAGTGTACGAGCGCGTGTTCTCGTTGGACGTAGGCGAGGTCAGCCAGCCCTTTCGCACGCCCCAAGGCTGGGAAATCGCCAAGGTAGTAGATAAGAAATTGGTTCCTTTTGAGAAGTATCGCTCGGTGATCCAGCGGGCGACTTTTCTAGAAAAAATCGAGAACTTGCGCAGCGATCACATCGATAAGCTAATCGTCGAGAGCGGCTTGCGCCCAGTAGAGGAACAGGTGCGGCGCTTCGTCGCGGCTTGGAACCAACAGCCTGGTGCGCCGCAGCTTGCGCCCGAGGAGTGGGCCGCCCCGCTCTACGAGTACGATGGCGGCATCATCACCATGCAGCAGGGCAGCAACTTGTTGCACAATACGCGGCTGGGCCGCGCCCAAATCGACAGTGCCGTGCTCGACGACCGGATCCGCCGCCGTGGAGCACCAGACCTACTGTTGGGCTTGGCGGCCGAGCGCGGAGGATACGCCAAGCGACTCGAGGTGGAGGAGAAGGTGACAGCCGAAAAGGAGCGGTTGCTGCTGCAAGGACTGTGGGAAGAGTTGCTTGAAGACGCCTTAGAGGTGAGCGAAGAGGAAGCGCGTGCCCACTACGAGGCGCATCCAGAAATGTACTGGGCACCAGAGGAAATCATCGTCCAAGAAATCATGGTTGCCGATGAGTCGCTCGCCCAAGAGCTGCTGGAGCAAATTCGCAACGGGGCCGATATGGCCGCGCTGGCAACCAAGCACAGCATCCGCCGCGATGCGGATGAAAACGGTGGCCTCTACGCGTTGCGCGCATTTGAAAAGATCGTTTACAAGGAACTGATGGACGCGGCCGTATCCGCGCCCGAAAGAGAATTACAAGGTCCGATTGAACTAGTCGATCCATTGCCGACTTCTCTGCGCGATCCTCAGCCTTTGGAACGGGCCTTTTCAGTCTTCAAGGTCTTGCAGCGTCGGCCCAAGCGAGTGCAGGAATACAACTTGGTCCAACAAAAGGCCCACTACTTGGCCCGCCAAGAAAAACAGCAGCGCGAATTGCGCACCCTCAACTTGCAGTTGCGCGACAAATGGCACGATGCATGGGGCATCAACGCCGACGCGCTCGAAAAGTACGCGCTGGCCAAGCCTTCGTAAAAAGAAAACAGCGCCGCTTTCGTAAATTTTTTATACTATATCTATCTAGTATATCGGGGGTAAAACCATGAAACGTCTAGCGAATTTATGGCTTTGGTTCCTCGCCGCAGCATCAGCTACGGGCGCGGCGGCGGACATTTCCTTGTGGCAGATCGGCGGCAGCGGCCTTCGCTGGGCCGATAGCGACTCGGCCCAGGTAATGATTGACTTTACCGGACCGAATAACTCGATCCAGCCGGTGCTGGTGAGTTCGGATACGACAGTCTTTCTCCTGCTCGAAAATTGGTCGCCGAAAAAGGCCCCGGACGAGCTAGGTTTTGTCGATGGCGAGCGACCCCGAGCTTGGAAGGGTTGCTGCGGCACCTCATCAACGGTTGACAATGCGCTCAATCTCATCGACGGCAGCGGCAAAACGTACAATCCGGTGACTAGCAACAGCATTAACAGCGAGTACTACACCATTGATTTGGGCGTGCCGGTGCCGTTGTTCCGCTTTGCTATGAGCACGCCGGACAAGGGATTTTTCCGCTCGGACGGAACCCCGCTAGAAGAAGACGCCATCCCGGCCTTTGAAGTGTCGATCGCCCCAGACACCAACAACGACGTGCTGAACACGTCCAACCCCATCGGGGAAGTCATCGTCGAGGCGCGCGAGAATGTGGTCCCCAAAATAGCTGCAGATTTTCCCTTACAATACGTGCGCTACGTGCGCTACAAGCGCAAGAATTCAATCCTCGACGAGGCGACGAATCAGTCGTCTGGGCATTCGGGCACGGCGCGCAAGGGGACGGTGGCTGAGTTCTTCCTCTGGGGAGAGGGAATCCCCAAGCGGGCCACGTACAAGACGACTATTTTCGATCTTGGCACAGTCGTCAACTTCGGGCGGCTGTTCTGGAAGGCCACGCCCATGCGCCTAGTCAACGGCGTGGCCGAGGAAGCCCCGGACGCCAACGTGCAGATCGAGGTTGAAGCGCGCACCGGGATCGACTCGAATCCAGACATCTACTACGAGTTCACGGATATGGGGACGCGCGTCGTCGTCGAGCAAGCCCGCTATCAAGGCAAGCTAAAAAACCAGAGTGCGGCCGTTACTAATGCCGATGGGCTGGGCGGCACTCTGACCCTTTCCACGCGGCCCAAGCCGGGGCTCCGCGCCGGCATTGAGTACGACCAACAAAACTGGACGTTCTGGTCTTTTCCGACGACTGAGTCCGACCGACCCCTCAACCTCAACCGGGGGTCGCATTTGCAGATCAAGGTAGTGCTACACAGCGAGCGATTCGACGAGTTCGTGCGCCTCGATTCCCTGTGGATAGAGACCTCGCCGATTCTGGCCAGCCGCGTCGTGGCTGAGATAGCCCAACTCGGCCAGCCCAACCCAGCGCGCGGCGTGGCCGAGGTACCCTTGGGCGAGATGACGGACTTCACCTACGACATCAAGGCGGAATTCGCGGCTGGTGAAGTGGGTTTTGACGCCCTGCGGATTAGCACCGGCAGCACCCAGACCGAGTTCAAAGCGCTGGAAGTGGATGGGATCGCAACCGATCCAGCCGGGATAGAGGTTGCAGACAACGGCTTTGTGGTGCAGTTGCCGCAGCGCATAAGCAGTGCATACAGCCCGAACTTGCGGGTGACCTTTGCCGCCGAGGTATTCGACTTTGCGCGCACCTTTGAAGGAGAGGTCTTCAATTCCGGTGGCACCGAGTTGCCGCAGCCGATCGAGAGCGGGGACGTCAGCGATGCGATCGGCACCAATAGCCTGCGAGTCTTGGCTGCGAGTGCGGCCAATCCGCAATTAGTGCAAGATGTGCAGTTTTCCAGCGGCGTGATCACCCCCAACGGCGACGGGGTCAACGACGAGTTGCTCATTTCTTACTCGCTCTTCGCGCTGCCGCAATCAGTGCCAGTACAGTTGCAAGTGTTTTCGTTGGACGGTCGTCAGGTGGCGCAAGTCCAGCGCGGCCAGCAGGGATCCGGGCCTCAGCAATTGCACTGGGATGGTCGCGACCAGCGCGGTGAGACGCTCGTTCCGGGCCTTTACCTTTTGGGCATCGGCATCGAAGCCGAAGACAAGAGTGCCCTACAACTGCGGCCCATTAACATCGCTTACTGAGGAAATCACTCATGTCCAATCGCGTCATCGCCTTAGTGATGATACTCGCCTGCTACGCGCACGCCGAGTTTCTCACCTTTGACAGCCAAGAGGCTTGGGAGGCCAACTGGTCGCTCAAGCCGCAGTTAAACATCTTCACGCCAGAGGGGCACTTGGGGCTGCTCAAGTTCCGCAAGGACATCAACGCTGCGCTCGATGCCCATCTCTTCGTCCACCCGACCAATGAGCGTGGGGATGTGGCCGGTGGCATTTGGTCTGCGCTGAGTAACCCGAACGACGCTCCTCGAATCATCGATGGGGATGCCGCCACCTTTTGGCAGCCTGCCGGCAGCGATCCGCTCGACAAGTGGATCGTGCAAATCGACTTGGGCCGCGCGGTACTGGCCAAAGAGATCCGCATCCATTTTCCCGATGAAGAGGGGGCCAAACCCTTCCGCCAGTTCAGCGTTTTCGCCTCTACAGGTGCCCACGTGGCGGCTTTAGAGGATGTATATCGCTTCGCGCCGGTTTATCGCACAACTAAACCCAACTTGGATACGTATGTCAGCTTTGGGTTCAAGCCGGCCGTGGAGGATACCACCCGTGCGGTGGAACAACTAAGCGGTGCCGGAGGTAGCGCGGACTTTACCGCTCCGGAGTTTACCGGCGATGCCAATACCGCCACCACGGGAGGACGCAACAAGGTAGTGGCTACCGGCCAAGCGGATTCGCGGGTAGCCGTTAACTCTAGGTGGCAGATGATCCAGTTCATCCGCTTCCTCGTCGATGAGCACCAGCTCGACGGCGCACTCGCCGAAATCGAGGTCATTGCCGTCGGCGACAACATCAGCCTTGGGGTCGAGGAAAAGGGCGGCACGTACATCAATGGCTCACGGGCGACTGATCCTTTCTTCTGGCTCGATGGCGACCTCAATACGTACGGGGTCATCGAGGTGCATCAGCAGTTTACCGAGTCGCGCGGCACGGCTTTGGAAGGGGGCTTGTGGTGGCAGGTGGATCTAGGGGCAACCTACTGGGTTGACGACGCGTTTGTCTATTGGCAAAAAGCTGGTGAGCGTCTGGCCGACTTCCGCTTGGGTACCAATAATGCCGGCACAGGGTACACTTTCTTCTCTTCTGACGGCACCAAGACCCTGTCTGGCGACATCGACTTTAATACGTGGATTTTTGAACCGGAGTGGACCAATGCCCGCGAGCAATACAAGCGGCACTACCGGTATTTGTTCAATCCGCGCAAGGTGCGGCACATCTTCTGGCTGGCTCTACACGACTTGGGCTGGCGCGCCCATCCCATGGAACTACAGATGTTCTCCCCAGGCCACCCGGCCGAAGTCGTGATTCAATCCAATTTTTTGGATCTGAGCGCGCTTGCTGGCGACGGACAGCCCAAGGTGATCAAGGCCCTCCACTACGACGCCGATCTACCGCCCAATACCCAGATCGAACTGCGCTCTCGCTCGGGCAACGAGATGGGCGAGGTGTACACTTTTCACAACAAGATCGGCGAGGTAGTAACTGAGGAGAAGTGGAACAGCTCGCCCAAGGTACTGCGGGGCCGAGTGGATACCTCGGTCGTTGTTGGGGAGGCTTGGAGCGAGTGGAGCAACGTGTACAAGCTGTCGGGCGAGCCTTTTAAGTCGGATTCGCCGCGCAAATTCGTGCAGCTAGAGTTGGTTATGAGCACGGAAGATCCCGAGGTGGCTCCCACAGTGCGCTCGGTCGAGTTGGAATTCGTCGATGCGCTGGTCAACGAGGCGCTCGGGTCGATTCTGCCCCGCCAAGCTAAGCCCAACGAGGATACCCGTTTCACCTATATGCTGTGGCCGTCCGTGACCGCGGAGAACACAGGTTTTGATCGCCTGCGCTTGGTCGTGCCCGATTTGGTGCGGGCCGATGAAGTCGAGGTGACAGTCGCTGGTCAGGTGGTTGCGCCGACGGCTATGAACATTGCCGCGGATTCGCTGTTGATCGACTTACCGCAGGTGGTTCAAGGGGACTCCGTGCAGGTCGCTTTCACCACTCGGCTGGTGCGGAACGCCGCAGTCGTAGATGCCGATCTGGGCCTGAGCGACGCGCCGGGCCTGTGGCAAGATGTCGAGCCGGCCGAACGCCGATCTAACGTGGTACTTCTACCTGAACTGGCCGACAGCAACCGCTTGATTGGCGACTTGCAGCTTTCGAGCCGAGTGCTCACGCCCAATGGCGATGGAGTTAACGATGCTGTGGAGTTGAGCTTTGTCGTCTTCAAGGCCCAAGATGCGGTGCCCATGGTCGAGGTGCGCGACTTGGTCGGCCGGCCAGTGGCTCAATTGACGCCGGTCGCAGAGGGGCCGACGCGCCGCTTTACGTGGAATGGTCAAGATGCGGGCGGTGCCACCGTGCCTCCGGGCATCTATCTCTGGCGCATAGACGTAAACGCAGACTCAGGCGACGCCATTGAGTTGCGCGTTGTCGAGGTGGCCTACTAATCGGGTTAGAGCGGTAGAATGCGGAGAAAATACGGGATTTGCTGTGCTCTCACGGCCCTGTTCATCTGCGGTGTTAGCCGTGCCGAAGAAATCCGCTTCGACTCCCCGGCCGAGTGGGCGACTTGGGAGGTTCCGGTTGACATCGTCCAGTTTGCCGACGACGGCTCGCTGGAACTGAGAAAATTCCGCAAGGAGATCAACGCCACTCTCGATGCTCATCTCTTTACCCAACCCACCCAGACTCGTGGCAAGGTCCAGGGCGGAATCTGGCAGGCCGGCTCCAATCCGACTGCGGCCCGGCGCATCATGGACGGCAATCTGGAGACGGTGTGGCGGCCTAGCCAAGCCGACGACTTGGTCGATTGGGTGGTGACCATCGACTTGGGGCGGCCCGTGCTAGCCGAGCGCATTCGCTTGGTGTTCCCCGACCGTGCGGGAGCGCGTCCTTGGCGGCAATTCAGCGTTTTCACGGCCAATGGTGCGCGCATCCAATCCACGGACGACGTCTTTAAGTTCGACCAAGCCTTTCAGACGACCCAGCCCAACCAAGAGCAGGTCGTCGATATCGAGCTGGTCGGTGAGCGCGACGTAACGCGGGTCATCGACGAAAGCCTTGGGCTGGACCCCGCCGCGCTGAATACCTTCCGCATGGTGCGCTTTGTGCGCGTGCGCGCCGACGAAAAGAGCGCTGATGCGGCTTTGGCCGAAGTAGAGGTGATCACCGCCGGCGACAACATAAGTCTCGGAGTCTTGGCGCGCGGGGGGAGCTTCGACAACGGACTTTTGGCACGCGAGCCGCAGAATATGTTCGACGGCATCACCGACACGTACGGCAATATATTTACCGTCAAGACCAAGGGCGGCTGGCGCGAGAGTGGGGTGTGGTGGTCGGTTGATTTAGGGGCGCTGTTCTGGCTCGACGAGGCATTCATCTACTGGCAGGATCGCGGTGAGGGCCTGTCGAGCTTCCTGTTCGAGGGATTGCAGGCTGGTTCTGGATACCAAATCCTCTTTTCCGATGGGCGGCGAACCATTGCCGGCGACATCGACTACACGCCGCTGATTTTAGAGCCAAGGCCAGTCGGCGCGGAGTGGAATTTGCGCCACCATCGCTACGCTTTTGCTCCGCGTAAGATCCGCTACTTGTTCTGGCATTCGTTGACCGATACAGGCTGGTTTTCTCACCCCATGGAGTTGATGCTGTTCTCGCCAGGCTACCCCGCGCAAGTGGTGTTGCTCTCGGACTTTATCAACCTCGGCCAACTCGCTGGCGATGGCCGCGCCAAGGCCATCAAGCGCTTGCGCTGGGAGGCGACCACGCCCGATCAGACGAGGTTACAGGTGCGCTCGCGGTCGGGCAATACCCTGCAAGAATTCTACACGTTCTACGATAAAAAAGGCGAGGAAGTCACCGAGACGCGCTACGGGAGCCTGCCCAAGGTCATCCGCGGTCCCATTGACACCATGGTCGTCGTGGGAGCCGATTGGGGCCCATGGAGCAACTTCTACCAGTTTTCCGGCGAGGCGTTTAAGTCGGAGACGCCGCGCCGTTTTATCCAATTGGAGTTGATTCTCTCCACCGAGGACCCCGCTGTCGCACCGGTTTTGCACGCGCTGGCGCTGGATTTTGAGGATGCGCTGGTTTCGCAGGCAGCCGGACAGATTGCACCGCGTCACGCCGTGCCCAACGAGGTGACGCAGTTTACGTATGTGCTGCGGACGAGCACCACGGAGGGCGACTCAGGGTTTGACCGGCTGCGTTTTTCTACGCCTAGCACTGTGGATGCAGCAGATGTGCGGCTTTGGATCGGTGGTGCGTTGCGCGAGCCGAGCGGAGTGCGGGTGGTGGGAGATTCGCTGCTTTTTGTCGATTTGCCGGAGGTCGTGTGGACGGATTCTGTCGCCGTGGAATTCACCACTAAGGTACTGCATAACGCTACGGTTTTTGCTGCCGACTTAGGGCAAGAAGCGCGTCCCGATCTGTGGCAGTCGGTCGAAGCGGCTGAGCGACAGGCAAACTTGGTATTTCTGCCGGACTTACCCGGCAGTGAGCGGCTGATCGGCGATTTGCAGGTTGCTCCATCGGTGTTTTCGCCCAACGGCGATGGGATCAACGACCGCGTGCAGATCCGCTTCGCGCTGTTCAAGGCGGTGGATGCCACTCCGAGCGTGCGCATTTTCGACTTGGCGGGTCGAGAAGTGGCGGCTCTTGCCTCGTCAGGAGGGGATGTGTTGCAGTCGTTTAGTTGGGGCGGGTTGGATGCGTCGGGTGAACGGGTGATGCCTGGGGTTTACGTGTGCCGCATAGATGCGGGAGCCGATGCGGGGCAGGGAGAAGTAATACGCACCCTAGCTGTAGCCTATTGAGGTGGGTTAGAGCGGTATGATGCAGAAGAAATACAGGGTTTGCCATTTGCTCTTGGGGCTGTTCATCTGCGGTGTGAGCCGCGCCGAGGAGGTCCGCTTCGACACCCCGTCCGAGTGGGCGACTTGGGAATTTCCGGTGGACATAGTCCAATTTGCCGACGACGGTTCGCTGAAGTTGAAAAAATTCCGCAAGCAGATCAACGCGAGCCTCGACGCCCACCTCTTCACCCATCCTTCTAAGAAGCGCGGCGAGGTCGAAGGCGGAATATGGCGCGCCGGCAGCAATGAGGCGGACGCACCCAAGCTCATGGATGGCGATCCGGCGACCTATTGGCAGCCCGATGTAGCAGACCAGCTCGTCGATTGGTCGGTCGATATCGACTTGGGTCGGCCGGTGCTGGCGCGGGAGATCAAGCTGATATTCCCCGACGAAGAGGGCGCTCGGCCTTTGCGGCAATTTAGCGTCTTTATCACGCAGGGTGCCCGGATCCAAGCGCAAGACGACGTGTTCCGCTATCGCAAGATCTTCCAGACGACCAAGCCCAACGTCGAGACTACCATTGCGATTCCGTTATGGGGCAGTGCGCTGGATACCACGCGGGTGCTCGACGCGGACAGAGACGTTGATTTGAATGCCGAGCAAGACTTCCAAATGGTGCGGCTGATCCGCATCGTCGCCGATGAAAAGAGTCGTGATGCAGCCTTAGCCGAAATAGAGATCCTTTCCCAAGGGGACAACGTCAGCTTGGGGACCTTGGAACGAGGTGGGCGCTTTGAACACGGCCTGCTGGCGCGTGAGCCGCAGAACATGTTCGACGGCAATATGGACACCTTCGGCAATATTCTCACCTCGGGGGGGACCAAGGGCGGCTGGCGCGAGGGCGGGCTGTGGTGGCAGGTGGATTTGGGGGCGCTGTTCTGGATCGATGAGCTATTTATATATTTTAAAACTCGGGGTGAGGGCACGTCGAGTTTCTTGTTTGAACGCCTGCATCACGGGCGCGGCTACAACATCTTGTTCTCGGACGGACGGCTCACTACCGGCGGGGATTTGGACCTGACCTTCCTGCTGCGCGAGGACATGGCCATTGACGCGGCGTTAGCATCCGCGCGGCTAGTCCGCCACATTCGCTATCTTTTTGAACCGCGCAAGATGCGCTACATCTTCTGGCACGGCCACGAGGACCAAGGTTGGTTTTCGCATCCAATGGAATTTATGCTCTTTTCGCCGGGCTATCCGGCGCAGGTGATGTTGCGCTCGGATTTTATCGATCTCGGCCAACTCGCTGGCGATGGTCGCGCCAAAGCCATCAAGCGCTTGCGCTGGGAGGCGACAACCCCGGATCAGACGCAGTTGCAGGTGCGCTCGCGGTCGGGCAACGTCCTGCAAGAGCTATACACGTTCTACGACAAAAAGGGCGAGGAAGTCACTGAGACGCGCTACAACAGTTTGCCCAAAGTCATCCGCGGTCCCATCGACACCATGGTCGTCGCGGGAGCCGATTGGGGTGCGTGGAGCAACTTCTACCAGTTTTCCGGCGAGGCGTTTAAGTCGGAGACGCCGCGCCGTTTTATCCAATTGGAGCTGATTCTTTCCACCGAGGATCCGGCTGTCGCGCCGGTGTTGCACGCGCTGGCGCTGGACTTTGAGGATGCGTTGGTGGCGCAAGCGGCTGGGCAAGTTATGCCGCGTCATGCTGCACCTAACGAGGCGACACAGTTCACATACACGTTGTGGACGAACGCGGCCGAAGGCGACTCGGGCTTTGACCGGCTGCGCTTTTCCACGCCGAGCGCGGTGGATGTAGCGGATGTGCGATTGTCGATCGGCGGCGTGGAACGCGAGGCGAGTGGGATGCACGTGGAGGGGGATTCGCTGCTGTTCATAGATTTACCGGAGACGGTACGGACGGATTCCGTCGCTTTGGAGTTTACCACTAAGGTGCTGCGCAATGCCACGGTCTTTGCTGCGGATTTAGGGCAAGAAGCGCGTCCCGATCTGTGGCAGTCGGTGGAAGCGGCCGAGCGGCAAGCGAACTTAGTATTCCTGCCGGACTTACCCGGCAGTGAGCGGCTGATCGGCGATTTGCAGGTTGTACCGCCGGTGTTTTCGCCCAACGGCGACGGGGTCAACGACCACGTGCAGATACGCTTTGCGCTGTTCAAGGCGGTGGATGCGTCTCCGAGCGTGCGCATTTTCGACTTAGCGGGGAGGGAAGTGGCAGCGCTGATGTCGTCTGGTGGAGATGTGTTGCGGTCATTTAATTGGAATGGATTGGATGGGTCGGGTGAGCGGGTGGCACCGGGCGTATATGTGTGCCGCATTGACGCGGGTGCCGACGCCGGTCAGGGAGAAGTAATACGCACCATAGCCGTAGCCTATTGAGGAATGCCATGACTGTCGCTCCAGCGGTGTATCGCGATCAGAAGTGGATCATCTCGCCCTTTGGCGACCTGTTCTTTTTTATCGGTACGCCACTTTTGTGCTTGGTGACCATGCTGCCATTGCGGGCCGTGTTCGACTCGCAGACCATCGCCTTCTACGCGCTGGCGCTGTTTGCCACTGGGCATCACTTGCCCGGCTTTATGCGCGCATACGGCGACCCAGAGCTATTTAGCACCTTCAAGGAGAAGTTCCTCGTCGCGCCTATCGTCGTACTCATCGTGACGGCGCTGGCACAATTCAATACCCTGCACGGGCTTTTCCTGATGGTGCTAGTGTGGGAGATCTGGCACCTCTTTATGCAGCACTATGGCATCATGCGGATCTACGATGCCAAAAACAAGATCTTCTCCAAGCTCGACGCCCGGCTCGACTGGTTGTTGACCTTGTGTGCCTTTGCAACGGTGGTCATCTATAGCCCCGAATACTTCCACCGCATCCTCGACCACAACCAGCGGGTCGGCGTGCCCTTCCTGTCAGCCGAATTGACGTTCCTGCTCAAAAAGGTGCTGTTCTATGTTACGATGGCCGTGCTCGCGGCGTACTTGGCCAATATAGTCCGGCGGGCGATTACCGGTCAGAAGATAAGCCTGCCCAAAATCGCGGTGATGGCGACCACGGTGTTTATCATCTACTACGGCTGGATACATATCAACGACCTCGTCATCGGCTACGCGGCCTTTGCCGTTTTCCACGATATCCAGTACTTCGCCATCGTCTGGATCTACAACAACAACCTCGTCAAAAGGCAGGAGCGCACCACCAAGCTCCTGCGCACCTTCTTCACCACGCGCACTTTGCCAATCTTGGTCGCGTACGTGCTGGTCTGCTTTGCCTACGGCAGCATCAACATGATGGAGGGCTTCCTCAAGTCCGAGCAGGCGATCAAAATGGTCGAGATTTTCGTCATCACCTCGACGCTTTTGCACTACTATTTTGACGGGTTCATCTGGAAAATCCGCGACCGCAAAAACCAAGCCAATTTGGGGATCAATGCCGAAGAAGGGTCCAACCGCATTGGATTGCAGACATTGCCAAGCGGCTTGGTCTCGTACGTCCGCGAAACTGGCCGACAGTTGGCCTATTTTGCGGTGCCAGTAGTGGCGCTCTCACTTTTTCAGTTTTACTGGACGGCCGACGAGGCCGAGGCGCGGGAAAAGATGGTCGAATTGTTCCCGGACTTGGCCGGTGCCCACAACAACCTCGGCGTCTTCTATGCACGGCAGGGCGACTGGGAAAGGGCTGCCGGCGAGTACCAGCGGGCGCTAGAACTGGATGCGGGGGCCTATGAGGCGCACAAGAATCTCGGCCTACTCTACGCGCGACGGGGGCGACGGGACGATTGGAAAAAGGCGCATATGCACTACCAGCAGGCAATCGACCACAAGCCGCGCTACGTCGAGGCGCTCAACGCACAGGGGTTGGTCTTTTTGCAGCGAGGCGAGTTCGCTAGGGCAGAAGAACGCTTCCGCGAGGCCCTTGACGAGTTCGACTACGCCCCGGCGTACAACAACCTCGGCACGGCCTATTTGCAGATGGGAGACTTTCCGCAGGCGATCTCCGCCTACGAAAAAGCCGTCGCGCTCGACCGGGCCGACGCCTCGCACCACTTCAACTTGGGGTTGGCCTTGCAGAGGGCCGGAGGGAACGAGCAGGCGGTCGCCGCGTTTGCCTCGGCGCTCTCTTTAGAGCCTCGCCACGTCAAAGCTTATTTGAGCATGGCGCTTTCCTACCAGCGACTGGGTCACATTGCCGAGGCGCGTCAGGCTTTGCAGCAGCTCTTGGCGGTGGATCCTAACCACGCCACGGCCGCGCGGCTATTGGCCCGGTTGTAAGCCACTCCGCGCTAGTGGCTATGCGCTCCCTGTCCCTCTTTGGCTAGCGCGAGGGGATCGACGTTCAAACGCTCCAAGGCCGTGGCGTCCTCGCGGACTCGATACACTTCATTAACCGGCACGTTGGCAAAGGTTTGCACTGTGCCCGACGGCCAGTGCAAAATGAGCGTGTCGAGTATCTCAGCTTCCCCCAGCCCGATCTCCTGTTGTAAGGTCGAAGCCCCAAAACTCGCGCCAGTCCCGGCGAGGACGTGGATCGTCCGCGTCCCAGCGCGGGCTTGAATCCGCGTCCCAGTCCCGGCTCGATTCGACTTGGTTCCCTCTAGTTTGAGAGTGATCCAGTGGTTGCCGTGTCCGGGGTTTTCAAAGAGCACATTGGTGTACACGTCCCCGGAATAGGCTCCGCCGACCACCGCGTAGATGTCCTGGTCGCCGTCGTTGTCGATATCGCCGAAGGCTACGCCGTGCCCTTTTTGCAGGTGCCCGAAGCCGCCGGAAGTGGTTACATCTTCGAAACGCTGTCCGGCGGCGTTGCGGAACATGCGGTTGGGCATTAGCGAACGGTAGTCGGGATCGCCGGTGCCAGCATAGAAGTCAAGCCAGCCGTCGTTGTCGAGGTCGCCGAAGTTACAGCCCATTGTATAGAGGACCTTGTCGCTGTGGGTCTGTCGGGCCATGTCGCCGAAGGTGCCGTCGCCTTGGTTGCGGTAGAGGCGAGGCGGCTCGCCTTTGTGCGGCAGACCCATGTAGTCGGCGGCGACGTCGCCAGCGTCGGCCTTGTAGCCGGAGACGAACAGGTCGAGCCAGCCGTCGTTGTCGTAGTCCCAAAACCACACTGGGAAGCTGAACGTCGGTTGGCTCACGCCAGCGCGGGCGGTTATGTCGGAGAAACGCCAGCGGCCGTCGGCGTCTGGACCATCGTTGTGGAAAAGCAGGTTGGGCTGTCCGAGGCGGGAGACGTAGAGGTCGGGCCGAAGGTCGTTGTCGATGTCGCCCCAAGCCACCCCTTTGACGAAGCCCTCGACATCTAAACCGACTTCTGCCGCCACATCAATAAAGGTTCCGTCGCCTTGATTGCGGAACAGCTCACAGGGATGATGCTCTTCGGCAGAGGACTCGTTGCCCACGAACAGGTCGAGCCAACCGTCGTTGTCGAAGTCAGCCCAAGCCGCGGTTTGCGTTGGGTGCAACGTGAGCAGCCCAGCCGCCTCGGTTACATCGGCGAAGGTGCCGTCGCCTTGGTTGCGCAATAGCGAATTGGGGTGGAGTCCGTCGGCACCAAACCAGCCGCCGCGCAAGACCAGCACGTCGGCAAAGCCGTCGTTGTCAAAGTCCGTCTGCACGGCGTTGAGGCCGCCAACTAGGCCGGTCAAGCCGGCGGCGGCAGTGCGCTCGGCAAAGGTTCCGTCGCCTTGGTTGCGGAAGTAGCGCAGGGGATCGTCGAGACCCCAAGAAGTGGCGATGATGTCGAGGAAGCCGTCGTTGTCAAAGTCTTCCATAATGCCGCCCCCGGCCAAGCCGAGGACATTCAACCCCAAGGCGGGAGCCCGGTCGGGGAAGTGGCCGATATCGGCGTCAGCGACGAAGACCTCTGGGGGAATGAGATGAGCGGCTGGCACTAGGTGTGGATACTCACCCACAGTCATATAGGCGATGTTGAGCAG
Source organism: Candidatus Latescibacterota bacterium (assembly GCA_965116675.1). Classification (GTDB taxonomy): domain Bacteria; phylum Latescibacterota; class UBA2968; order UBA8231; family UBA8231. Next base: position 1,051,968 of record OZ220721.1, on the reverse strand, counting down.
CCAGCGCGAGGTCAGGTCGTAGGGCGTCTTTTTTAGAATTGCCCGATAGTAAGCGATGGCCGCCCGCGATCCATCTTGTAGTTTATGAACCCCTTCGGCAGCGATGGGCAACAGGCAGGAAGCGAGGTTGTGGTCGTCAATGCAGTTTTGCTGCTCGCCGAGCCGCAAATAGGCGAGGGCGATCATCTCTTCAAGGCTCGGGCGGGTGCGGAAGCGGTGGGCGGCGGCTTGCTCGCGCACCTGCTCGAACTGGGCGGCCGCCTCGGCAGATGCGCCGGCGCGCAGCAACTCTTTGGCTAGTTCGACCTGTTGGCTGAGCTGTTGCACGGGGTCGTCTGGCGCGGGCTGGCGGCGCAGCCAGTCAACGCGGCGCTGGCTCAAATAGATGTTGTCCTCGGCGTTGGCACGAGTGGCGAGGGCGTCGAGTTGCTCGGCCATGCGCTGAGTGCCGGGAGCCTGATAGGGATCGGCAGTGCAACTTGCTAAAAAGAGGGCCAAAAGGACGATGGCACAGGGATTCATAGCTTGGTGAATTGGACGTTGACTGATCGCGTCAGCAGACAGGAGATTGATTACTCCGCTAGCTTCTATTTTAACAGGGTTAGTTGTTTGATATCTAGGAAAGCTCCGGCTCGCAACCTATAGAAGTAGGTGCCGCTGGCGACAGGACGTCTGGTGTCGTCGCGCCCGTTCCACTGGGTGCGATAGTGTCCAGCGGCGAGATGTCGTGCGATCAAGGTGCGGACCTTTTGGCCGAGCGAGTCGTAGATATCCAATTTGACGGTGGTCGGGGCCGCTAGCTGGAATTCGATGGTCGTGGTCGCATTGAATGGGTTGGGGTAGTTCTGGGCGAGGGCGAAGGTGGCCGATGTGGCCTCTTTGGCAGCGGCGAGCGCTGTTGGTGCGTCTAGGCTGGCGATCCATTCCGCGATGAGGTCGGCACCGCGCTCGTCGATGATTGAGGAAGCTAGCGGAGGCATGCGAAAGGTGCCCATCGTCAGCATCCGCAGGTAGAGCGTGGAAAGCTGCGGTTCTCCAGGGGAGAGGATGAGGGCCTCTGGCTCGCCTATATCGCCGAGCGTGGGGAAGGCCCCGACCGTATTGGTTTGGGCCAAGGGCGTGTCGTAGCGCAGGTCGATGATAGTGCGAGCGACGCTCTCGGGTCGGTGGCACGGTGCACAGTTGACGGCCAAGTACGAGCGGGCGCGCTGGTCGAGCGGGATGCTGGGGTCGAAGGGGTTGGGCAGGTGAGGCAAGGAAGACAGGTCGGTCGGCAAATCTCCGGTGAAAAGGCCCTGTTGGGCGAGGGTGTGCAACTGGACTTCGGCGAGCTCAGTCGAGTCGTTTTGCTCCGCGCCTGTGTGGAGTTGGGCCGTGTGTACGCCGAGGACGTAGCTCGCTCCTTTGGTGTGGCAGACCTCGCAGTCTTGGCGCGCAGGAAAGTAGTACTCCTGCAAGAAAAAGCCCACCGGATCTTGGGGGTCGTCAATCACGTATGCAACGGTCGTGCTGTCGGCGAGCAAGGAGGCGTCGGTGCCGGCTTCGTTCCACAGGTAGCTGTAACCATCCCATCCCGGATCATCCACACGCTTGACGAGGAAGCGCGTTTCGATGATGCGTCGGCTGGCTGGATCGCCGCGCACCAAGTCGAGGTAAAAGTTCTTGATTAGGAGGGTTTCGTCGGGAAAATCCCAAGGACCATGGTTGGCAAAGGCAATGCGCTTGCCGGGGGGGAGGCGAATAAACCGCGTTTTTGTGGCTCCGTCCGACCAAAACGGCGCATTGACTTCGTACGGTACCACGCCGGCCGCGGGCATTTGCGCGCCGAGGTCGCTGAAAACCTGCGCGGCGGCCAAGCTCGCAGGCGGGAATTCCTCAGCGGGCGGCAGGACGATTTCCCACAGCCCGCGCTCGCCACTCCATTCGATCACATAGAGGCGATTGCCGATGATTTCCGCGTCAATGGGGTTGGAAAACCCGCCGACGATGCGGGTGACGTGCGCCTCGTAATTATCGCCGACTTTTGTTAAGTCGAGGTGCAGCAGGTCTTGGCTGGGGTCGTTAAACGGCCCGTTGACGCTATCGCCGTTGGGATCGCCCCGAGTCCAACTGAGCGTGAAGCCGTCGCCTTGAAACGTCTCTGCAAGGGCATGGTCCGCGTCGAATACCAATCCGAGCGGCGAGCGGTGCGCGGTGAAGGTGCCGAAGCGCACTCCCTCTTTGCTGGCATCCTTGATGCGGCCGTCGGCTGGATCGCGGTAGGCATCGGCGTCTGGCCCGAGATTGATCACCGGGTCGGTGAAATCACGCGGTGGTGGCGGGTACGTGGGATCGTTGTGGTAATAGCCTTCGCGCACGGCCGTGGAGCGGGGAGAGAGGAGGAAGTCGGTGGCCGGGTCGTAGTCAGGGAATTGCTGCGGGGTGTCGTCGAGACCCATGCGCCAAGGGAAGCCGTAGTGATGCCCTTGGCGCAGCCAATTGAGTTCCTCGGGCATGTCTCGGCCCGGTCCGTTTTCCGTGGTAAAGAGGTCGCCGTTGGGCGCGAAGGCGAAGTCGTAGGCATTGCGCAGGCCCTCGGCAAAGAGGAAGCCCTGGTCGAGGAGCTCATAGCGGCTGTTGGGCAGTACGAGGTCGCGGGCATCGGTCGGGACGCGCAAAATTACGGCGGTAAGCGCGGTTTCGCGCAGCCCAGGGAAGTGCCCATCGCCGTCTTGGATTTCGCCGTGATCGGTGCGCGAGCCGCTGTTGATAAAGAGCGTTCGATTGTCGGGGCTGACGATTAGCGCGTTGACCTCGTGGTTGTAGATGCAGTCGCACCGCTCATAGGGTTCGGTTTCCGCGAGGGTAAACCAGGTGCGCTCGCCGCTGCTCGGATCGACTTCGCCCTTGGTGATGGTGGCGATGTTGTAGATGGACAGGTCGATGCGTTTGAGGAGGTAAAAGATGCCGGCTTCGTCGATAAATAGTGCGCTCGGGCGGATGAAACCGTGGTCGGCGACCGTGTACACTGTGCCCTCAGGCAAGAGGGTGATGTCGCCATTGGTTGTCTTGAGGACGTAGCGGTTGTTGGTCGTGGGATCAAGACCAAAGATGGAGGCGGCGAGGATGTCGTTGATGGGAACGTCGGCGGGCAGGTTGTCCGGGTCGAGCTGTTCCCACTGCCGCTCGCCGGTGTCGGCGTCGAGTAAAATGCCGCGGGCGAGGGCAAACTGGCCGCTGTCGCGGGGACCGTGGCGATTGGACGCAAGATAGAACGAGCCATCCGGCCCGATGGCAAAGCCAGTGAAGCCGCTGCGGATGCCGTGATCGCGGCGAGAGTATGTTGGGACGCGCCTAGCCGCTGTTAGGTCGATGCGTTCAATCGCGCCGTCCTGCCGCAAGATATAGAGCGCGTCGTTGCGCGGATCCTTGGCGATGCGGATAGTGCCTTGGGAGACGCTGAGGACGCGGCGGATTTCAATGTCTTCGCGGGTGGCTTGCGGCTCGGCGTACGCGGTGGAGCAAAAGGCTGCGAACGCAACGAGCGAGAGGCAACGGACCAGCATGACGTTCCTTAACGCAGCTCACTTGAGTAGCATGAGCTGGCGGGTGGCGACAAAGTCTCCGGCCGATAGTTGGTATAGATACGCGCCGCTGGCTACTGATTCGCCGCGCTCGTTGCGGCCGTCCCATTGCAGGCGGTGGTATCCGGGAGGTAGGGAACCGCTGAAAAGGGTGCGCACGCGCTGGCCGCTGATGCTGTAGACGGCCAGTTCGACTCGGGACGGAAGACCGAGTTGGAAGGCAATGGTGGTGCCTGCGTTAAAGGGGTTGGGGAAGTTCTGCGCCAGTGCAAACTCCTCGGGTACAATACGTTCGGCCTCGGCAACAGCCGTCTCGGTTGCAGCCTGTGGCAGAGTGATTTCCCACAGTCCACGCCCGCCGCTCCATTCGATCACATAGAGGCGATTGCCGATGATTTCCGCGTCAATGGGGTTGGAAAACCCGCCTACGATGCGGGTGACGCGCGCCTCGTAGTTGTCGCCGACTTTGGCCAAATCGAGGTGTAGCAGGTCTTGGCTCGGGTCGTTGAATGGACCGGCAACATCATCGCCGTCGGGATCGCCTTCGGTCCAGCTAAGCACGAAGCCATCGCCTTGGAATGGTTCGGCGAGAGCATTATCTGCGTCGAAGACCAACCCTAAAGGGGAACGATGCGCGGTGAAGGTGCCGAAGCGCACGCCCTCTTCGCTGGCGTCCTTGATTTGGCCATCGACTGGATCGCGGTAGGCGTCAGCGTCCGGTCCGAGGTTGATCACTGGCTCGGTGAAGTCGCGCGGTGGCGGCGGGTACGTGGGATCGTTGTGATAGTAGCCTTCGCGCACAGCTGTGAACCTAGCGGGGAGGAGGAAGTCGCTGGCGGGGTCGTAGTCGGGAAACTGCTGAGGGGTGTCTTCGAGTCCCATGCGCCAGGGGAAGCCGTAGTGATGCCCTTCGCGCAGCCAGTTGAGTTCCTCGGCCATGTCGCGATCCGGTCCGTTTTCCGTGGCAAAGAGGTCGCCGTTGGGCGCGAAGGCGAGGTCGTAGGCGTTGCGCAAGCCTTCGGCATAGAGGAAGCCTTGGGCGCGCAGGGCGTCGCGGTCGTTGGGCAGCACGAGGTCTCGGGCATCGGTCGGAACGCGCAAGACGATAGCTGTGAGCGCGGTTTCGCGCAGGTCGGAAAACTGCCTGTTGCCGTCTTGTATTTCGCCGTGATCGGTGCGCGAGCCGCTGTTAATAAAAAGCGAGCAATTATCGGGGCTGACGACTAGCCCATTGACCTCGTGGTTGAAGATGCAGTCGCACCGCTCATAGGGTGCGGTTTCCGCGAGTGTAAACCAAGTGCGCTCTCCATTGCTCGGATCGATCTCGCCCTTGGTGATCGTGGCGATGTTGTAGCTGGATAGGTCGATGCGTTTGAGAACGTAAAAGGTGCCGTCGGCGTCGATAAACAGGGCACTCGGGCGGCTGAATCCGTGGTCGGCGGCCGTGTACACCGTGCCCGATGGTACGAGGGTGATGTCGCCGTTGGTCTTGAGTGCGTAGCGGATATCGGTCGTGGGATCGCGGCCGAGGCTGGTGGCGGCGAGGATGTCGTCGATGGGAACGTCGGCGGGTAGGTTATCCGGGTCGAGCTGTTCCCATCGCCGCTCGCCGGTGTCGGCGTCGAGCAAAGTGCCTCGGACAAGGGCAAACTGGCCGCTGTCGCGTGGACCACGGCGGTTCGACGCAAGATAAAACGAGCCATCCGGCCCAATGGCAAAGCCCGTGAAGCCGCTGCGGATGCCGTGATCGTCTCTGGAGTATGTCGGCGTGTGTATGGCTGCCGCTAGATCGATGAGACCAATCGAACCGTTCTGTCGCAAGGTGTAGAGCGCATTGTTGCGCGGATCCTTGGCGATGCGAACTGTGCCTCGGGGGACGTTGAGGATGCGGCTGATTTCGATGTCGTCGCGGGTGGCTTGCGGGTCGGCATAGGCAGTGGAGCAAAGGGCTACGAGGGCGGCGAATGAGAGGCAACGGGCGAACATGGGGTCCTTTCAGAGAGCGGGACGGGTGTGAAAAGGATTTAAGATAGAAGGTTTCGCTGCAATGACAAACATCGGTATCAAAGATCATTCAAGCGGCCTTTGCGCAAACTGCGGACGTAAGCATCGACATCGGTCATATCTTTTCTGTCTCGCCACAGACCAAAAGCCTCGTGGTTTTTGAAGTGTTGGCGGAACTGTTCGACTTAGAAGCGGAGCTAATAACCCTTTGCCTAACAGGTCATTAGCACGTTTATATCACGCGTCGTCGATGCGGTCGCCAAAGAGGGTGTGCGAGGTGGTGCGGGCGATGCGGACGGCTACGAGTTCGTTACTTGCTGCCGGTTGTGGAAAAATCGCCGTCTTGCCCTGCGGGGTGCGGCCGTAGTAGCGGGGCTGGCCATCGGGGGCTGGACGCTTGGACGGGCCTTCGACGAGAACCTCGACTGTGCGGCCGATTTGCCGCTGGTTGATCTGGCGCGAGATGTCTTCTTGGAGGGCAATGATGTGCTGGAGACGCTCGCCCTTGACGGCTTCGGGGACGTCGTCGGGCAGCTTCTTGTGGGCGTACGTGCCTTCGCGCTCTGAGTATTTGAACATGAAAGCCGAGTCGTAGCGGATCTCTTCCATTAGATCGCAAGTCTGGCGGAAGTCCGCGTCGGTCTCGCCGCAAAAGCCGGTGATGATGTCGGTCGTCAGGGCGAGGTCGGGCAGGGCGGCGCGCAGCTTGTGCACGAGCTGTCGGTATTGATCGACCGTGTACCCGCGCTTCATGCGGGCGAGTTGTTCGTCCGAGCCGCTTTGGACCGGCAGGTGCAGGCTCGGACACACCGGGCCGACCTCGGCCATGGCGTCGATCACGCGGTCGGTAAAGTCAACGGGATAGGGCGAGGTGAAGCGCACCCGCTCAATGCCCTCGACTTGGCTGACCTGCCGCAAGATATCGGCGAAATCCACGTTGCCGGCGCGGTAGGAATTAACCGTCTGGCCGAGTAAGGTAATTTCCTTAAATCCCTCGGCAGCAATGTGTTGAACTTGACGGACGATCTGGTCGGCAGCCACGCTGCGCTCTCGGCCGCGCACAAAGGGCACAATGCAGAAAGTGCAGAACTTGTCACAACCACGGATGATAGTCACCCAAGCATTGGTGCCGGTTGTGCGCTGGGGGTGGACGCCACTGTAGTTCTCAGAGCGGTCGAGCCGCACGTCTAGGAGCGCGTCGTCGCTGGATTGGGCGAGAAGCTGGGGCAGGCGGCGGTAGGAATCCGGCCCCATGACCAAATCGACGAAAGGAGCGCGGTCTGGCAGAGTCTTGCTCAGGTGTTGGGCCATGCAGCCGAGGATGCCCAAGGTGAGATTGGGGCGGTGGGCGCGCAGACCGTTGAGCTGGCTGACGCGGCCAATGACCCGCTCCTCGGCGTGCTCGCGCACTGCGCAGGTATTGAGCAGGATGATGTCGGCCTGATCGGCGCGTTCCGTAATCTGAAACCCGGCGTCGGCGAGGATGCTGGCCACCAGCTCGCTGTCGGCTACGTTCATCTGGCAGCCGTAGGTTTCGATGTACACGCGGCGGCCCGCCGGACCGGGGCGCGTTGCCACGGGCTGGTATTCGGTTGCTTCGAGGAGAGGCAAGTTCATTGGCGCACTCCAAAAGTTAGCTCTTCGCGGGCTTGCTCGATTTGCACGTCCACAAACTCGTTGGGCACGGCCGGGCCGGCGAAGAGAACCTTGACGTAGTTGTCGCTCAGGCCGACCTGCAAGCCGGTGGCTGAGTCTGAACGCCCCTCGGCGAGGACTTGGAGCGAGCGGCTGACAAAGCTCTGGTGGAAGGTGAGTCGCTTGGCTGCGCCGAGGGCGATGAGTGCTTGGGCTCGCTCCTTTTTGACCGCAGCTTCTTGGTGCTCGGGCAGACGCTCGGCCGGGGTGCCTTCTCGCTGGGAGAAGGGAAAGACGTGGAGATACGTCAACGGTAAATCGGCCAACAAGGCACGAGTCTGGGCAAAATGCGCGTCGGTTTCCCCAGGGAAGCCGACCATGACGTCGGCACCGATGGCGCAATCGGGGATGCGGCTGGCGATTCGCTCGATCCGCTCGGCGTAATAGGCGCGAGTGTAGCGCCGCCCCATGCGCTTGAGAATGTGGTCGTCGCCACTTTGCAAAGGCACGTGGAAATGGCGGCAGATAGCCGGGGAATCCGCGGCTTGGTCGATCAGTGCGTCGGTGACGTAACCCGGCTCAATGGAGTTGAGGCGAATGCGCTCTAGGCCGTCGATTTGCTCCAACGCTTCGAGCAGTTCGACGAGAGCCTCGGACTGGCCTTGGTCGAATCCGTAGCGACCCGTGTGGACGCCGGTCAGGGCGAGTTCTCGGTAGCCGGCCGCGACCATGCGCTGGGCTTGGGCGATGACTTCGGCGGCTGGACGGCTGGCGCTGTGCCCACGCACCGCTGGGATGATGCAATAGGTGCAGTGTTCGTCGCAGCCGTCTTGGATTTGCAGGCTGCCGCGCGTGCGGCCTTGGGGCACTACGCCGTCAATGGTGAGAAATTGCTCAGTGCGCGGCCTCGTTGTCGAGGGTGCGGGAATCTCGGTGCCCGCTAGATGCGCTTCGAGCAGCTCGACGAGTTGGGCTTTCTGGCCGTTGCCTACGACCAAATCGGCACCGGCCGCGGTGAGGTCTGCTGGTCGCCGCTGGGCGTAGCAGCCGGTGGCAACGACCTCTGCGCTTGGATTGCGCCGCCGGGCGCGGCGCACGGCCTTGCGCGAGTCTGCATCGCCTGCGCCAGTGACCGTGCACGTATTGACCACGTACACGTCGGCCTCACTGCCGAAGGGCACGATTGCATAGCCGCGCTCGGTCAGGCGATGGGCGAGGGCTTCTACTTCGTAGGCATTGAGCTTGCAGCCCACGTTTTGCAGGGCCACGCGCGCGTTTCCATTTTTGGATATTGGAGTGCCCATAAGTCTGTCAAGAAAAACGAGATAGACTATAAAACTTAAAGATTGGCCCTCTCAGGGGCAATGGGCGGTTCAGGCGGGTTCGAGCTGGGCGTACGCGACGGCGATGCGTTTGGTCCGCGTCCCAAAGCGGATGGAGAGCTTCATCTTTTCGCCGTGCCCTTCGCGGCTGACGATCTGGCCGCGCCCCCATTGGGGGTGGCGCACCCACTGGCCAACGGCGAGGAAGTCGTCTTGGTCAACGAACTCGTCGAAGCCGGGCGACTGCTCGGCGTCCCACTCGTAGTGGACGCCTTGGGAAGCTGGAGCCTTTTTGCGGGGCGGTGGGGCGACGCGCTGCCGCGAGCGGTCAAAGCCGCGGTCCAACTCGTAGTTCTGAGTCGTCAGCTCGGCGGGGACTTCGCTTAAAAACCGCGAGGGTTCGGTCGCAAGCAGCGAGCCGTACGCATAGCGACGCAAGGCATAGGTGAGACTGAGCTGCTCTTGCGCACGGGTCATACCCACGTAGCAGAGCCGGCGCTCCTCTTCAATGGCTTGGGGATCGCCGACGGCCCGCGCCGTGGGAAAGAGGTTTTCTTCGAGGCCGCAGACAAAGACTAAGGGAAACTCTAAGCCCTTGGCGCTGTGCAGGGTCATCAAAGTAATGGCGTTGCCATTGTTGTCGCTTTCGTCCGCCGAGGTCAGCAGGGACTTTTCCTCGAGATAGGTGGCTAACGTCGCGTCTGGGTTCGCGTCTGCGTATTCGGTCATTTCGGCCAGCAGTTGGTCGAGATTCTGCAAGCGCGCCTCGGCTTCTGGGGTGTTTTCCGCTGCGAGCATGGCGCGGTACCCACTCTTTTCGACGACGGCAAAACCCAACTCGGGCAGGGAGAGTGCCTCGGCAGCGGCCACCAGTTCGTCGATCAGGGCGGCGAAGGCAGCGAGGCTTTTTTGCGCGCGGCCAGTGAGGTTGGGTACATCGTCGAGGTGCTCAAGTGCCGTGGAGAGGCTCCAGCCTTGGGCTTGGGCAAAAGCTTGCAGGCGATCGAGGGAGGTGTCGCCAATGCCGCGGCGCGGCGTATTGATGATGCGGCGCAGGGCAATGTCGTCGGCCGGGTTGACCAACAGCCGCAAATAGGACAGCACGTCCCGAATTTCGCGGCGATCGTAAAAGCGGATGCCGCCGACGATTACATAGGGGAGACGGGCGCGTTGCAACTCTTCTTCAAAGGGGCGCGATTGGGCGTTGGTGCGGTAGAGCACCGCGGCGTCTCCGAGACCGTAGCGGCCCAAGCGGTCGTAGCGGCGGATGGCATCGACGACGTGGCGGGCCTCGCGGCGGTCCGAGTCGCATTCGACGACCGCAACTGGGTCGCCTTCGGGGCCGTTCGTCCACAGCTCTTTGCCCTTGCGGCCTTGGTTGTGGCCGATGACGGCGTTGGCTGCGGCGAGGATGCGGCCGGTGGAGCGGTAGTTTTGCTCCAGTCGCACTAGGTGGGCGTCCGGGTAGTCGCGCTCAAAGTCGAGGATGTTGCGGATGTCGGCACCGCGGAATTGGTAGATCGACTGGTCGTCGTCTCCGACCACACAGATATTGCGGTGGAACGCCGCTAGCTGGCGGCAGAGCAAGTATTGGGGCCGATTCGTGTCTTGGTATTCATCGACGAGCAGGTGCTCAAAGCGCTCTTGGTAGGTTTGCAAAATGTCTGGATGGCGCTCGAACTGGCGCACGACCTCGATGAGCAGGTCGTCAAAATCAAGGGCTTGGTTGCGGCGTAGCTCACGCTCGTAGTCGGCGTAGAGTTCGGCGATTTGCCGTTGGTGTTCGTTCGCTTGGTGTGCGAATTCCAACGGGTCGAGCATGGCGTTCTTGGCGCGGCTGATCTGGCTGACGACAGCGCGCGGCGCGAGTTCGCGCTCGTCGATTTGGTGGGCGTCGAGGACGCGGCGGATGGTAGCGCGGCGGTCGTCTTCGTCGTAGATGGAAAAGTTGGGATCTAGACCAAATCCCTCGGCTTGGCGGCGCAGAATGCGCGCACAGATCGAGTGGAAGGTACCGATCCATAGTTCAGTGGCCGCCGGTCCGACTAGTTGCTCGATGCGCTCGCGCATTTCGCCCGCAGCTTTGTTAGTGAAGGTCGCAGCGAGGATGCGCCACGGGGGTACGCCGACTTCTTTGATGAGGAAGGCGATGCGATGGGTGAGTACGCGGGTCTTGCCCGAGCCGGCCCCGGCGAGGATCAACAGCGGCCCGCCCGAGGCCTCGGCGGCGCTGCGCTGCGCTGGATTGAGGGCGTCTAGTATGGACATCCTCAGTTCGTCTGCATGCGTTGGGCTAGCTTGACCTGGCGCTTGGCGCGCTCGTGTTCCCTGTTGGTGCGGCTGAAGATGTGGGTGCCGTCGCCGCGGGCGACGAAGTAGAGATACTCGGTTTCCTCGGGATAGAGCACGGAGAGGAGAGCCGTGCGGCCGGGGTTGCTGATGGGGCTAGGGGGCAGACCTTGGTAGCGATACGTATTGAAGGGCGAATCCACCTCTAAATCGGCATAGGTCAGCCGCTTCTTGTTGGTGCCGAGAGCATAGTTGACCGTCGCGCAGGATTCGAGGCGGCGGTTCAGCTTGAGGCGGCGTTGGAAGACACCGGAGATAATGGGCTGCTCCTCAACGGCCACAGCTTCGCGCTCGACGATTGAGGCCAGCGTCACAGCTTCGTGCAGCGAGAGGCCGATTTCCTTGAGCCGCTGGTGCAGAGAGTCGGCGAATACGCGGTGGAATTGGCCAACCATGAGAGAAGCGATGGTGCGTTCATCGGTGTTTAGGTCGAAGAAGTACGTCTCGGGGAAGAGGTAGCCTTCGAGGCTGGGCGCGGCTACGCCGAGCTGGCGGATGAGGCGCGGGTCTTCGGTGGCAGCGATAAAGCGCGCTGAGTCGGCTACACCCGCGGCCTGTAGGTGGGCCGCGATCTGGTGGCGATTCAGGCCCTCGGGGATCGTCGCGGGCTGGGTTTGGATGGGGGCCTTGAGCAGGGATTGGGCAATGGCGGCTGTCGTGCCAGTGCCGTCGAGCTGATAGGTGCCCGCCTTGAGTTGATGACCGAGGCCCTTGAGTCGGACAGTCCAGGTAAAGACGTGCGCGTTGTGGATTAGGTTTTCCCGTTCTAGCAACTGGCCGATCCAGCGGGCGTTCGCACCTTGGGGGATGTGAATTTGCCGTGCCGGGTATTCGTAGGTCGGTTGGTTCAAATACCACAGCGCCCCAAGCGGCAACGCCGCTCCCACCAATGCGATAGCCGCGACGAGTAAGAGCGCGCGGAACCAATATGCAGACTTGGCTTGAGTTGACATACTGTCGGCCTTACCTAAAAAAAGTGATTCGGGTGTGCCGGCTTCGCGTCTATTCAGAGGACGCGGGCTGCGAACTTACTAGGGCAAAAGTATGAATCGGGAATTGTTTTACAACCAAGGCTGAGATCGCAAATTTATGAGAAAAGGCGGCCACTGTCAATCTGCATCGCTTTCTTGACGCTAGCTGGGAATCGGTTAATTTCTCAACTTTTTGTCTTATTGCCTCAACGCGCCCGGCCTTGCGGCGGCAGGAGATTTCCGTTGGACCCCCAAGTACTCATCAGCATTTCGCAGCTTTCCCACATTTATGCGGGTACTCGCAAAAAGACGAGCCACCGCGCGCTCCACGAGATTGATCTCGATATCCACTATGGGGAGACAATGGCCCTGTTGGGGCCTAATGGCAGTGGTAAATCCACCCTTCTGCGCGTGCTGACCACCTCGCTGGTGCCTACCTCGGGAGCGGTGCGAGTCGGCAGCGCGCTCTTGGGGCAAGATCCGTCTGCAGTGCGCCGCCAATTGGGGGTCGTCTTTCAACATCCCGCGCTCGACGGGAAAATGACGGTTGGCGAAAACTTGCGGATGGCGGGTTTGCTCTACGGCATGGGGCGTCGCGCCGTGAGCCAGCGCAGCCAACAGTTGCTAGAGGTTGTCGGCTTGTGGGAGCGGCGCAACGAGCGGACGGAGAAGTTGTCTGGGGGCATGCGGCGGCGCGTCGAATTGGCCAAGGCGCTGCTGCCAACGCCAGCTATTCTCGTGCTCGACGAGCCGACGGCTGGGTTGGATCCAGTGGCGCGCCAGGATTTTTGGAACCAAGTGGAGGAACTCAAAGCGGACGAACAACTCACGGTCGTGGTTTCGACCCACCTCTTGGACGAGGCCGAGCGTGCGGACCGAGTCGCTATTTTGCACCAAGGACAGCTACTCGTCTGTGGTCCCTCAAGGGTCTTGCAGCGCCAATTGGGGCGCGAAATCCTCACGCTGCGCAGCGATGATGCGACCGCGTTGCAAGCCGCACTGCGCAGCGACATGGGCCTAGAGGGCCAAGTCGTCGATCAAGACCTGCGCGTTCCGCTCAAAAGCGACATCAGTCTCGACGAGGTATTCCAGCGCTTCGGCTCCCAGATCCGCTCGCTGTCTTTGGCCCCTCCCTCGCTCGACGATGTGTTCGTGCGCCACACTGGCCAGCATCTCGAAGAAGGGAACGCCGCTTGAACGGCGTCTGGATTCTAGCCCAGCGCGAAGTGCTGCGCTTTTTTCGCCAACCTTCGCGGCTTTTGGGGAGCTTGGTGCAGCCGCTGATGCTGTGGTTTTTCATGGGCTCGGGTTTTGCCGATAGCTTCATCAGCAGAAGCAGCGAGCTAAGCTACGGAGAATTCTTCTATCCGGGCATCGTGCTGATGCTCCTGCTTTTCGCGGCGATTTTTTCCACCATCACTCTCATCGAAGACCGCAGCGTCGGCTTTTTGCAAGGCGTGCTAGTAGCTCCAGTGCCGCGCCTGAGTATAGCACTAGGCAAGCTGGTCGGCGGTACGCTTATCGCCCTCTCACAGGTGCTTGTATTTTTGCTGCTGGCACCACTGGCTGGCATTGCCTTGGCAGTGGAGATGGTCTTGGCGCTCTTGGTCCTCTGCACGCTGATTGGCATGGGCTTCACGGGTTTGGGCTTCATAGTCGCATGGAAGCTGGATTCAGTGGCAGGCTACCATTCGGTGATGAGCGTCGTTCTCATCCCCTTGTGGTTTCTTTCTGGCGCACTCTTTCCCATTGAAGGAGCTGCGCCTTGGCTCGAGTGGGTGATGCAGTGCAATCCCGTGACTTACGCACTGGTAGTTTTGCGGAAGGCGTTCTACTTGGCACCGGCTCAACTGATAGCCGACGCGGCGTTTATGCATGCCCTGCTGATCACCGGCGGCTGGACGGTGCTGACGACCGCTGGGGCCGCTTGGATGGTGGCTCGCAGCCGCAGTTCCTGATTTCAGAGTTGGTAGAGCATTACATAGACCACCACGCCGCTAACCGAGACAAAGATCCACACCGGCCAGACCCAGCGGGCCAACCGACGATGGCGGGCAAAATCTTGGTTGTAAGCGCGCCAGACGACGAGAGCTACAAAAGGGGCCATTATTGCCGCGAGGATGATGTGGGGTATGAGCACGGCGAAATACAGGAGACGGGTCCAGTCGTAATGGGGATAAGGCACCGAACCTACCTGAACGTGGTAAACCAAATACGAACAGAGGAAGAGCGCGGAGCAGACGAGGGCGGCCAGCATGGACTTTTGGTGGGCTTGGCGCGCACCTCGACGGATCTGCAAGAAGCCACGTACGAGCAGGAACACGCACAAGATGTTGAGGCCGGCGTTTAGCGTGGGGAGATCTGTAACAGACACAGGCTAGCAGGGAGGGGACCAATGTATAAACGCGAGCTGACGACTAGTGCGCAAGCCCGCGTTGTGTCGTGGAGCCGCCACCCGGACTCGAACCGGGGACCTACTCATTACGAGTGAGTTGCTCTACCAGCTGAGCTATGGCGGCTATGCTGTGCAGTAGAAACTAGGTGGAGCTAGTTACGGTGTCAAGAACAGCTTCGGTTTGCGTCGCTATTAAAAGAAATTGAACAGCTTGCCCAGCGCATGGGCAAAGCCATTGCGAGGCCGATCGGCCTCGTGCGACTCGACGGGAGCACTGTGTTCGTTGGCGACAAAGCGCAACAGGCCGATCGCGGTAGCATAGCTGGGGTCGCTGACCTCGGTGGGGGCGATTGCGTTTTGGGGGGCGCCAATGCGGACTTGGTGGCCGAGTACCTCCTCGGCGAGTGGCGCGACCTGGTCGAGCAAGGCCCCGCCGCCGGTGAGGACGATGCCAGCGGCTAAGCGGTTGTTGTAGGAACTGTTGATGAGGGCTTGGCGCACGTATTCAAAAATCTCGCGCTGTCGCGCTTCAATGACCGCGCTGACCTGCTGCTTAGTTAAGGTACAGGTGCGGCCGGCGGTCGTGTGGTACGTGACAGTCTCGTCGCCGTCTTCCCCGGGACAGCCAACGCTGCCAAAGCGGCATTTGAGCTTCTCGGCTTCGCGGATGGGGATACTTAAGACGACCGAGAGATCGCGCGTTATATCGTCGCCCCCCAGCGGAATTTCCTCTAGGTGCCGCATCGGACCTAGGAACACGGCGAGATCGCAGGTGCCAGCGCCGAGATCGAGCAAGGCCACACCCATGTCTCGCTCGTCTTGGGACAAGGTAGCATGGGCCACGCCCACGCTTTCGAGGACGACGCCGACGATTTCAACGCCGGCTTTGGAAGCCGCGTGGCGGAAGGCCGTGCATAGATGCTCGGCCACGGAAACGGTCAATACCTCGATTGATAGGCGATTACCGTGCAGCCAGAGCGGGTTTTGTACTGGCTCGCCATCGACGGCATAGCTTTGGACGAAGCGGTGCATCACCATCTGGTCCTCGGCGACTTGTTCCTGCGCGACGGCAAGTAGAGCGCGGTCCCGATCCTCTTCGGAGATAGGGTTGGAGGCACCCGAGATGCCCACTGTGCTGTAATTCGTCTGGATGTTGATGCCTTCGCCGGCCATGCCGAGATAGGCTCCAGCGATTTTGAGGCCAGTCGAGCGTTCAGCTTCAGTGAGGGCCGCGTGGATGGACTCTGCTACTTGGGGCATGTCGATGACGGCGCTGCGGCGCAGACCCGTGCAGGGGCTTTGCCCCAAGCCCAAAATTTTGACTTGGGAATTGTTTTGCACCTCGCCGACTAGGCATAGAACTTTTGAGGCACCAACATCGAGAACGACGACGGGGGCTCCAGCCATGGTTGGCGTCCCTTCTTTCTAAGCGCAGCCGTAAAATGCACGCGCAATAGGAGCAAGACGAGGACATATTGGGAGGGGGAGGAAAGCTACCGCCTACGCGGTAAAGATGCGACGGACTGGGGTGCCCGACCCCTAAGTACCAGTGTTTACAACGCCAGACAAAGGGGGAAGTCGGCCTGCCGTAAACACCTTAATAGTTAGGGATATGGAAGAATAGGAAAGCCGCCGGAGAAAGTCAAGCCCGACGGGGGGCTAGCCCGGCCTTGACTGGGCTAAGGCTTGCGCCTAAGATAAGCGAAATTGATAACATTAATGAGTGCGCTCGCGCTTGCGACGTGCTCGCAGAAAGGAGCGAATATATGGCTCGTGGAGTAAACAAAGTAATCTTGATCGGCAATTTGGGCAGCGACCCCGAAGTGAAATACACGCCGGACGGAGTGCCCGTAGCCAATTTTAACTTGGCCACCTCTGAAAGTTGGAACGACCGCAATACGGGCGAGCGCCAGGAGAGGACCGAATGGCATCGGCTCGTGCTCTGGCGCAAGCTAGCCGAGATCGCCGGACAGTACCTCAAAAAGGGCGCTAAGATCTATGTCGAGGGCAAGCTACAGACTCGGTCTTGGGACGACCAGAGCGGCCAGAAACGCTATATGACCGAGGTCGTAGTCTTCGACATGCAGATGCTCGACTCACGCGGCGAGGGCGGTGGTTCAGGCTATGGTGACGAGGGTGGCAGTCGTGCTGGCGACGGTTCGGACTTTGGCGGTGGTCGCGCTGGCGGTGGTTCGGGCTATGGCGGCGATCGCGCTGGTACCCAACCCGCCGCGCCCCCACCGCCGGGTGGCGACGACGACGACCTGCCGTTCTAAAGTTTGGCAGGCAGCTTCTTCCACTTATGGCTGGCCGAGCGCGTCTTTCCCCTAGTTTTTGGCGACTGCGCGGGTAAAGGAGAGATGCAGGCGGCTTTTGCCGCTGGTTCCGTGGGGCCGGATATTGGGTTTTTTCCCGGTGGCCCGGCGGCCTTGTCGCATCGCGTACACTTGGAGCGGTGCGGCGACTTTTTGCGCGCCCTGACTCAAGAGGCTGCCAGTGCGAGCGAGCGGGCGTTTGCCGCGGGTTGGGGACTGCACGTCTATGCGGATATGGCCGTACATCCTTGGGTCGAAGCCCGCGTAGCCGCCTTGATCCGCGAGGGGACCCGGCCTGCTGTGCCTGATTTGTGGCACATGCGCTTGGAATGGGGAATTGATTGCCGCTTGCTGGCTAGCGCGGGAATGGACGGGTTGTGGAGTGCGCGCTTACACTTTCCCCGCCGCGCTGATGGCCGCAGCTTGCTAGGGGAAGTGGGGAAGGCTTTCTATGGTCGAGATGCCGATGAGAGCCTGCTGGAACGAGGGGAGGAGGCCACCGCCCTGTGGCTGCAGCGAATTCCCAAAATTCTCTGGTGGGGAGGACACATCCGCGTGGCCGGACGCCGTCCCAATCTCCTGTGTACATTGGCGTTTGCCCACCTGGGACGCAAGATCCTCGGAGATTGGCTCCAGCACTGGGTGCGCTTTAAGGATGGCGCGGCCCTAGCCCGTCCGCTGTTGCCTTCAGACCAAACCTACGAGCAGGTCGTCAAGCTGGGCGAGTCGGCAGTGGAACAGTTTTGTCGCGGGTTTGACGAGGGCTTCGCCCAGTTGGGCAATCCCGATTTGTACACGGGCGAAGCAGGCGATGGCTAGCGCCGAAGTACTCCTGAGTTTTGGCGTGGGGCTGGCCGCCGTGGGGTTGATTTACGCAGCGGTGCGCCTCTGTAGGTCGCGGGCTTCTCCCCCGCCTCTTTTGGCTGAGCTTTTAGCCTCCCGCGTCCAGTACGCGTTGGCCGGGCTAGTTTTTGGCTTGCTGGCACCGTTGGATATGCGGCCCAGCCTCAGCGCGGCGGCCGATCTGGCTGCGGCGTTTTTAGTGGGGATTTTCGGGTTAGTGGTCGGATGTAGTATTGAGTTGCGCCTGCTCAGGCACGTTAGCCGACCCCTGCTGTTGTTGGAAATCGGCTGTCTGGTCTTGTTGGGCTTGGGGTTGTGGGCGCTGAGCTATGGCTTTTCGCAAGGGGGCGTGGAGGGGGCTGCATTATGGGGCGTTTGTGGCTTGGGGGCCGCTTGCTGGGTACGCCAGAGCCGCAAGGGGGGGGGCAAAAAGAAGAAAAGCACCAGATTGTTGCCTTCGGTTAGCGCGCTGGTCGGCCTACTCTTGGCTGGCTTGGGGGTTATGCAGCTACGTCCAGGGGGATTTGAAATATACTTGCCGTTGGGTTTCCCCTCGGTCGTGGTCGTCGAAGGGACGTGGGCAGAATGGGGGTCGTGTATAGTATTGGGCGCTTTGGTCGGCTTGATTGTGGACTTAGCGACCCGCAGCGTCAGCAGTGGATACCTGTACTATATGATAGCCGTGGGGCTTCTGTTGGGCAGCGGCATAGCTGGTGTGCTGGGCTTGGAACCCCTGTGGGTGGGGACTGTGGCTGGAATTTGGTTGGTCAATGCGACGATGCGCCGCTTAGATATCTTGCGCGCCTTGGAGCAGGGCCAAGACATGGTGCAGACGGTGTTGCCTGGGGTCGCGGGGTGGGCGCTTGGGGCGGCATTAGTCGAGGGCGGCTTTGAACTCGCGTTCAGTGCTTGGATTCTTTTAGCCTTGATTGCTGTGGTGCCGGGAGTGCGGTTAGGGATGTGGCATGGAATGGGAAAGCTCCTCGGCCGCTCTGTGCATCAGCGCACCGGCGTAGAGCCGAGGCAGCTTTTGGAGCTAGATGACTTGGGGTTGGTCATAGCCCTGAGCTTGGCGACCGTTCTGCCCGCCGGACAAGGAGCGGCTCTTTTGGCAGCGGCGCTCTTGGGGCAGCGGCTGATGCACATTGTGGCGATGTGGACAGGAGGCAGACTATCCGCGGCGTAGGTTGTAAAAGGCGGCCCGTTGCGGATAGAGCGCTTGTTGGCCGAGGCTTTCCTCAATGCGCAAAAGCTGGTTGTACTTGGCCACGCGGTCAGTGCGCGAGGCCGATCCGGTCTTGATCTGGCCCGCATTAGTCGCCACGGCAAGGTCGGCGATGGTCGTGTCTTCAGTTTCGCCCGAGCGGTGCGAAATGACGGCTGTGTAGCCCGCTCGCTTGGCCAGTTCAATGGCAGCGAGAGTCTCGCTCAGGGTGCCGATCTGGTTGACCTTGACGAGGATGGAGTTGGCGATGCCCTGCTGGATGCCGCGATTGAGTCGCTCGGTGTTGGTCGCGAAAAGATCGTCGCCCACTAGCTGCACGTTGTCCCCCAAGGCGGCGGTTAGCTGCGCCCAGCCGTCCCAATCGTTCTCGTCGATACCGTCTTCAATGGAGACGATGGGATAGCGATCGGCCAGTTCGGCGTAGAAAGCGACCATGTCTTCGGCGCTGCGCTCTTGGCCCGAGGACCAGTGCAAGGTGTATTTGCCATCGGCAAACAGCTCGCTGGCCGCCGCGTCGAGGGCCAGCAGCACGTCTTCGCCCGGCTGATAACCGCTGCGTTGGATGGCTTCGACAATGATGTCGAGGGCCTCGTCGTTGGAGTCGAGATCCGGGGCAAAGCCGCCCTCGTCGCCGACGGCCGTGTGGCGTTTTTGCTCTTTTAGCACGGCTTTTAGGTGGTGAAATATTTCGGCTCCCATCCGCAGGGCTTGGCCAAAAGAGCGCGCCCCGACGGGCATGACCATGAATTCTTGCAGATCGACGTTATTGTCGGAGTGAGCGCCGCCGTTGAGGATATTCATCATGGGCACCGGCAGCGTGTGGGCCGCGGGGCCACCGAGATAGCGATAGAGGGGAAGGCCACAAAATTGGGCCGCCGCTTTGGCACAGGCCAGCGATGCGCCGAGTATGGCGTTGGCCCCCAAGCGGGCCTTGTTGGGGGTGCCGTCGAGGTCGATCATCGCTTGGTCGATCTGATTTTGCTCGGTCGCGTCTAGGCCTTTGAGTACCGGCGCGATTTCTCGGCGGACATTGTCCACGGCTTTGCGGGTGCCCTTGCCGAAATAGCGGGCTGGATCGTCGTCGCGCAACTCTACGGCTTCGTGTTCGCCGGTGGAAGCACCCGAAGGCACTGCTGCCCGCCCGAGATGCCCGTCTGCAAGGCGCACATCGACTTCGACGGTGGGATTGCCGCGTGAGTCGAGGATTTCGCGGGCGTGGACATCGGCGATAGTAGGCATGGAATTTCCGGCTTTCGAGTGATGAGTGAAAAGAGACGTAAACGTTTAATCAACAAGCCCTTGGGAATGCTGTCAACACAGATTCTATTGGCCTTGTTGATCCTGTTGGGCACCATCGCCGCCGGAGCGGATTCGTCGGTTTACGTGCCTTTGGATCACTGGGTTTATCGCTTTGTCGAGCGGCTTGAGGCTCAAGGGAGAGCCAACGGCTTCGCAGACGGTATTAAACCATACAGCCGCAATAAAATAATAGAATTACTTGATGCAGTTGATAAAAACTATCGCCCCGAGCTGTCGCCGCTTGAACTGGGTGAGCTGGACTTGTTGCGCGACGAGTTTGTCCAAGAGCGAGCCATGTTTCAATACCACGCCCGTGGAGGGGCCGTTTTCGCCGACTTTCTCGCCCGCCAGCAAACCGATCGCTTCAGCGGCCGGGGACGGTCGGAAGCCGAAGTGGTGTACCGCCATCGAGGCGGCGGCATCGTCCGCGGACATCTAGGTAGCAGAGTGGGCTTCCGCATGGCTTTTGAACAGGTGCGAGAGCAAGGATCCCGCGATTACGAGTATCGCCACGACCTGTACGAGCGGCGGATTGACCTACCCCAGCTAAAGGGCGAGGCAGCCGATTTTCACGAGGGCACGGCATACGTCAAGTTCGCGGTGGGGCCGGTAGATGTGCAATTGGGCAAAGACGAGGCCTTGTGGGGGTCGGCCCCGGAACAAAATTTGGGGCTGGGCAACAACGCGCCGTCGTTTAACATGATCCGCTTGCAGTCGCAGCTTGGGGCCTTTAAGCTGGTCAGTATCTCCGCCGAACTCCGCCCATGTCCCAACCGACCCGACTCGCCCCTTTGCGTGGGGACGGCTGATTCAGCGGCCACGTATGCAGTCAACGGCGCGACTAACGTGCGCCTGTTGGAGCGCCAAAAGTACTTGGCGGCCCACCGCTTGGAGGTCGCGCTGGCCTCGTGGCTCGACTTGGGTTTTCAGGAGGTGGTAGTGTACGGCGATCGGGGGCTAGAACCTAGCTACGTCAACCCACTGATGTTCTACTGGGCTGCCCAAAGCCACCTAGGCGACAAAGACAACCTCCTGATGGGCATAGACTTGGATATTCATCCGGGGCACGGACGGCGCTATTATCTGGCGTACGTGGTCGATGACCTGAAGAAGGCCCGCATCTTTTCCGACGATTTTGCCAACAAATTTTCCCTGCAGGCCGGGATGCTATGGGTCAATCCGCTGGGGTTGGCCAATGCCGAGCTGCGGGCCGAATACGTGCGCATCGAACCTTGGCTTTACTCGCATCGGTTTCCCATTAACACCTTCCGCCACTTCGACTCGCCGCTGGGGCACGCCCTCGCGCCCAACAGCGACCAATGGCAATTGAGCCTGACCAAGAAGGTGATTCGAGACCTAGAGTTTGCGGTACATGTCACGCGCAGCCGCCACGGCGAGAACGAGTTAGAGACAGACGGCACCATTCGCAATGTCGGCGGCGATATGCACTATGGTTGGCGGCCGGGGGACGAGCGCGAGACCAAGCAATTTCTCGACGGGCATCGCATGCAACGGACCGAGTTAGGTGCTGGCTTGCACTGGCGGATCTTGCCCGATCTTCAGCTAGAGGCCGAATACGCACAGGAGTGGGGCCAAGGCGTGCCGCTGCCCCCGGCTTGGGGCCCGGCCGTACCGCTGGCGTGGCGCTCTGGCTACGGAGATGGACGCCAGCAGCACCTGCGCATTGACCTGCGCTTTAACTACTTCTGAGGCCGCCTTTATGGAGCTTATGAATCTACAAAAGGCGGGCTTGCTCCTGAGTGGCGCGGTCTACGTGGGCAGCGTCCTCTGGCTGTGGCGCGGCTTGAGCGGGCGGCGGTCCGGCCCGGCCCTAGTCAGCGATCAGCCCTCGGTCAGCGCCATTGTCGCCGCACGCGACGAGGAGGAGACCTTGCCGGAGTGCTTGGACGCACTCGCTCGGCAGGACTATCAGGGGGCGTTTGAAGTGATCGTCGTGGACGACCGCTCGCGCGACCGAACTTGGGACATCATAGCCGCAAAGGCGGAGACTTGGCCGGCACTCAAGGGCGTGCAGGCCGTGCCGGGCGGACAGTTTAAATGTCCGAAGAAAAGCGCGCTAGCCGAGGGGATTGCAGCGAGCAGTGGAGAGATCTTGCTCTTTACCGATGCGGATTGTCGTCCACCGGCAAATTGGGCACGCTCGATGGTGGCGCATTTTGCGCCGGAGATTGGCTTAGTCGCCGGGTACGCGCGGCCCGATCCGGTCTCCGGCGTGCTGGCCAAGGTCTTAGCCGTGGACAATATCGGAGTTGGGGCACTGGGGGCAGGCAGCTTTGGCATGGGGTATCCGCTATCTTGTACAGGTCGCAATTTGGGCTACCGCCGCCAAGTGTACGACGAGTTGGGTGGCTTCGCGCAAATCGGGCATCTGATCGGGGGCGACGATGTGTACTTTATGCGTTTGCTGAGCGCCCAGGGCAGGTGGGCTATGGCGTTTAACCGCCAGACTGTCGTCCTCTCGCAGCCGCCGCCGGCTAAGCTCGCGGACGCGATTCAGCAAAAGCTCCGGCACGCGGCCAAAGGAGGCCACTACAAGGGCCCGGCATTTTATTTGGCCGTAGGCGTCTATTTGTTCCACGGCTTTCTCGCTTGGGGGCTGGTGCAGATGCTCTGGACCCAAAGCTGGGATAGCTGGGTGGCGGGCGCATGGTTGCTGCGCTGGGCCGTTGACTTTTTGCTGCTCAAGCGGATGGCCACGCCCGAGGAGGGTGCGCTCCTGCGCTATTTGCCACTAGCGGAAGTTTTATATATTCCCTATGTGCTAATTTTTACGGTCGTTGGCCGTTGGGGATGGTTTCGCTGGAAAACCTAATAAAGGAGCTGATTTGGCTTACCTAATCACGCCTAAAGCACTGCCGCGCTACGTTCGGCGCTACGCCCGCGCATTTTCCTGGAAGCGGCTGGGTAATTTTCTCGCTGTTTTGGCGTCCATGGGGCTGTCGTGGATAACCCGCCGACCCATCGTGTGGGGGCGTCCTTTTATGCTCATGGTCGAGCCGACTAACTTCTGCAACCTCAAGTGCCCCTTGTGCCCTTCGGGCAACGGCGAGATGCGCCGCCCCCGGGGCACTATGGGTTTGGAGGACTTCAAAAAGCTGGTTGACGAACTCGGTAGCGAGGTCTTTATGATGATGCTGTGGAACCAAGGCGAGCCGTATATCAACAAGTGCTTCAACCAGATGGTGCGCTACGCCAGCGACCGCGGCATCTTCACCTTCACCAGCACCAACGGTCACTTCGTTCGCAACTCAGAACAGGCGCAGGCCATCGTCGAGTCTGGGCTGGACGAGATGATCGTCTCGCTAGACGGGGTTGACCAAGCCACGTACGAAAAATATCGAGTCGGCGGTCAGATCGAGCGCGTCTTTTCCGGGGTTCGCCTGCTGGTCGCAGCCAAAGAGGCGCTGGGGGCGCAGACGCCGCTGATCAACTTGCAATTCATCGTTATGAAGCACAACGAGCGCGATCTGGCCACGGCCGAAGCGCTGGCCAAGGACCTGCGCGTTGACAAGTTTTTGGTCAAGACCGCTCAGATTTACACAGAGGCGGACGCCGAGGAGTTCCTGCCCGAGGACGAACAGTACAGCCGCTACGAGCGCGCGGAGGACGAATTGGTGGTCAAGGGGCAGCCCACGCGGGGTTGCAAGGTGCTGTGGTACAGCTCGATGGTCAATTGGAACGGAGCGGTCGCGCCCTGCTGCTTCGACAAGGACGTCGATTTTGACATGGGGCAGGCCTTCAACGGTCGTTCTTTTAACGAAATCTGGCGCAGCCGAGCCTATATGGACTTTCGCCGTCAGGTCCTCGCCGACCGCAATAGCTTTGATATGTGCCGCAACTGTTCCGAAGGCTATCGCGGCATGTTCTCGCTGATCAAGGAAATCAAGGGCTAATGCCCGGGCTGTCCGCGCCCGAATACCTCTTGGCGTTTTGTGCGCTGGCCTATTTACTCGGGGCTTGTTGGTTCGTCACCGGAATGCGCCGCCGTCCCGGCAATACCAATGCCGAGCGCGTCCAATTGGTCTCGGTCGTCGTCGCCGCCCGCGACGAAGCCGCGCACATCGCATCCTGTCTGCGCGCCCTGCTGGCGCAGGATTATCCCCAAGATAGCTACGAAATCATCATTGTTGACGACGGCTCCACCGATGGCACTGGCCACATCGTGCGCGAGTTCAACGGGGAGACGGCGTCCGTGCGATTGCTGCGCACCGAAGGGTCGGGTTCCAAGAAGGCCGCGCTGAGCTTAGGAATCGCCGAAGCGCGGGGGGAGGTGATTCTCACCACGGACGCCGATTGTCAGGTCGCTCCGGGATGGATCCGCGGCATGTTGTCGCACTTTGCCGACGGGGTAGGCATGGTCATCGGCTTTTCGCAAATCGGTTCGCCGTCTGAGATCAAGAGGTGGCGTCAGGGATACGAGGCTGTTGACTTCACCTGTTTGATGGCCTGCATATGGGGCAGCGCCGGATGGGGCCATCCCATGGCGGCTTCTGGGCAGAATTTGGCCTTTTTGCGGGAGGCGTTTTTCGACGTTGGCGGTTATGAAAAGATCATGCACCGGGCTTCTGGAGACGATGTGCTGCTCATGCAGTCCATGCGCCGCTCGGGTCGGTGGTCTATTGTCTTCGCCAACCAGCCAGAGACCTTTGTGCGGCATCCGGTGGCCGCGTCTTGGGGTGGGTTATTCGGTCAGCGCAGCCGCTGGGCCTCCAATGCTCCGGTTCTCGCCCGCCTAGATCCGCTCTTTTTCGGCTATATGCTGCTCACATACGTTTTGAGTTGGGCGACGCTCATGGCTCCTTTGCTGTGCTTGGTCGGCTTGCTGAATCCCCTGTGGGCCTTGGGCGCGGTGGGGACGAAAGTGGGGGGCGAGTGGAGCGTATTTAACGGCGGAATAGCGCTATCGGGTCGGCGCGAATTGCGCCGCTATTTTCCCCTTTGGGCCTTGTTGCAACCCCTGCACGTAGTCTTGGTAGGTACCGTTGGCTGCTTGGGGATTTTTCGCTGGAAGGGTCGCTTCCACCTGTGGGGCCGGCGCGTGCATGGAGCTGGCACCGGCGTCGAGCTATCCGAGCGGTCCCGGCGCTGAAGAACGAGGTCGAAGTGGAAAAGCGCGAAGTCGAGCGAGCACAGATCGTATGTAGGGAACTAAAAAAAACTATTCCCGAAGCGAGGGTGGAACTTAATTATAGCAATCCTTTGGAACTGATGGTGGCCACTGTGCTCGCGGCGCAGAGTACGGATGTCAAGGTCAACGAAGTCACCGCAGTGCTATTCAAAAAATATCAGTGCGCAGCCGACTACGTAGCGGTGGCAGCCGAGGAGTTGGAGGAAGATATCCACTCGACGGGTTTCTACCGGCAAAAGGCCAAAAATATCCGCGCGACTATGGCGATGCTCATTAACGAGCACGATGGCCAAGTTCCCGGGCACATGGACGCCTTGACTCGTTTGCCCGGCATTGGTCGCAAGAGTGCCAATGTTATCCTCGGCAACGTATATGGCGTGCCCGGCATCGTGGTAGATACGCACGTAGGTCGAGTGAGTCGGCGCTTGGGGCTAACCGCAGAAACAGATCCAGTCAAGGTCGAAATGGTCTTGGCGCAGCTACTACCAGTCGAGGAGTGGACGGCTTTTGGACAGCGCGTGGTCTTGCACGGTCGCTACGTGTGCAAGGCGCGCAAGCCCCTGTGCGACGAGTGCACACTCATGCCGCATTGCGATTATTTTGCCAGCCAGATAGAGGAGCTTTAGCGGCGTGGTTGTGGCAGGCGCTTGAGGACGGCGGTTATTTCCGCGGGCGTCTGCGAGGCGAGCATGTCGCGGTGGGTGGTGTCGGTATGCATCAAGGTCGCGATCTGGGCGAGGATTGGGATGTAACTGCGGTAGTTTTGTTCCGGGGTCAATAGCAGGAAGATGAAGTGTACTGGCTCAGGGGTGGGGCCTTCAAAGTCGATGCCCTGCCGGCAAATCCCCAAGCAGCCGATGATCCCGTCCAGATCGGGGATGGGCGCATGGGGAATGGCGGTGCTGTGCCCTAGCGAGGTCGAGCCTTTGCGCTCGCGGTCGAGCGCGGCCTCGAGTACGGTCTGGCGTTCGCTGGCGGGGATTTGCTTTTCTTCTATTAACGCATCAACCATCTGGGCGATGGCATCCCACTTGTCTTTAGGGGTGAGGTTCAAGCGAATAGTATGCTCCCAGAAAATGCGACTTAGCTGAAGGTCGTTGGCCGCGGCTGAGCGGACCATTAGTACCGAACAGGGCACCTGATAGGCAATCTCGTCCGGGATGGAGCCAGCGAGGTGTTCCTCTTGACGCCAGTCGTTTGAGGCACCGAGCACGATCAAATCGTGGCTTTGCGCTCTTTCGACGATGGCCGGGACTACATCGACGGCCGGGATTACAGTCAACGGCACATCTATTTTCAGCAATTCTAGCTGCAAGCGCGTGTCTGCGGCTAGCTGCGAACAGTAGCGCTGGAGAATCGGGTCGGAGGGGTCGCGGGAGTCGCGGACGATGCGGAGAATTTCCAGTTCGGCTCCCCAGTTCTGGGCCAGATCGTAGGCAATCTGCACGCCGACCAATGCGTGATTGCCGCCGCCGAAAGGTACGAGAATCCGGCGTACCGGCCCGCGCTTTTTTTCTTTGAAGATCAGGGTGTCGACGTCGGTGTCCTTGGTGAGGGCGCGATTGGGCGCAGAAAGGATGGCGGCGCGTTCGACATCGCCTTTCCAGGCCATGAGCATCATGTTGCAACTCCAGCGGCGGATGGCCTGCTGAATGG
Source organism: Candidatus Latescibacterota bacterium (assembly GCA_965116675.1). Classification (GTDB taxonomy): domain Bacteria; phylum Latescibacterota; class UBA2968; order UBA8231; family UBA8231. Next base: position 1,025,242 of record OZ220721.1, on the reverse strand, counting down.
CACTCGTTACGTCTGAGCCCTCTTCGAGATGCGCAATTGCGCCAATATTGCGGGTCATGGCCCGGTCGGCCAAAGCAGCAAGTGCTTGGTCTATATCGGGTATAGGCTCGGCGTCGGGAGTGAGGATGTGGGTCAGGTGCAGTTCACCCCAAGGAGGAACGGCCAAGCTCGTGGCCAGATCGACGAGATTGTGCTCTTGGTGCGGGTTTTCGAGAGGGACCAGGATGCGAAGTTGAGCAGGTGACATCTTCGTTGTAAAGCTGCAAACCAAGGACTAGTCCAAACAACACATTACTTATAGATTAAATATAAGACAGACCGCCATCTTTTCCAGCCTTCTTTCTACTAAGGTGGGTTGCTAGTGGTCGGGCAGTGCGGTTTGTTGTTGACAATTCAACTGGGAGGTTTGTGTGAGAATATTGATTACTGGCATTACTGGTCGCATTGGTGCTAACCTGGCCACCCAACTCGTCGAGCGCGGACACCAACTCCGCGGGTTGGTCTGGCCTCGAGACCCGAGGGTGGAAAATCTCAAAAAGATGCAGATCGAACTCGTCGAGGGGAGTTTGACTGATCCGGCCGCAGTCGAGCAGGCGGTCGCTGGGGTCGAGGCCGTCTATCACTTAGGGGCGGCCTTTCAGGGCGGTGGCCCCTTTACCGACGAGGAGTTTTTTGAGATTAACGTACGCGGCACCTTCAACATGCTAGAGGCCGTGCGCCGGGTGAAGGGGATAGGCCAATTCCTGTTCGCCAGTTCGGACGCGCTCTACGACAAATACGTCCCCGGCGGCATGAGCGTGCCCATTGATGAACAGACGCTGCGCGTGCCCAAGGGAGCGTATGCCTTGACTAAGGCGCTGGGCGAGGAATTGTGCAACGGCTATTGGCAGAGCTACCAAGTGCCGACGACTATTTTGCGTTTCGCCATGGTCTGGGCGGCCGACGAAATGTTGCAGTTTCCGCAGTTCTACCTGAGCAAGATGAAGAAGGTGCACCCGGAACTGGCCGCCCTGTGGCAGGGAGAGGAGTGCTCGGTGCTGCTAAAAGACCAGCGAGATCGCCCCTTTAAAAAGCACATCGCCGATGTGCGCGATATCGTACATGGCTGCCTCTGTGCCTTGGGTAAAGAGAGGGCGTTAGGCGAGACCTTCCAGCTAGCGGGTCCGCGCCCTTTCACTTGGGACGAGGTCAGTTACCGACTCGCCGAATTGCGCGGCATGCCCCACGTCGAAGCGGCTGTACAGGCCACTCCTACCTTTTACGAATTCAACCTGCACAAGGCTGAGGAATACCTAGGATTTAGCCCTAGTTACGACATCGTGCGGATGATGGTCGATGCGCTTAACTATCAGCGCGGCGAAGACATTGGGGTGTTGCCGCACGGCTGAGGCTCAGGTCTCGTGCGGCACCAAATATGGGATTGCGGTCGATGACAAGAATTTTGTACAATGCAATGGTTCTGGACGAGTTTGAGGCTGGGCAAAGGCTTACAGCCTTGAAAAATTAAGGGTGTGCTATACCTGCGCTAGCTAGGGAATTGCTTGACAATCCCAGCGACGCTGGCTTATACTGGCCGACCTAAAAAGACGGGGATTTATGCGGAGCAAAGAGGAATTAAAGGCCGCTGTGTGTGCGGCCATTGATCAACAGAGCGAGCAAATCATCGGGCTGGGAGAGGCCATCATGGACCAACCCGAATTGGGCTTTAAAGAAGAGCAGACGGCCCGCCGCGTCCGCGAAAGTTTTGCCGATCTCGGATTGCAGTACGAGCGGGAACTGGCACTGACCGGCGTGAAGGCTCGGCTTAAGGGGAAACAATTAGGTCCGACCGTGGCCCTGATGGGCGAGCTCGACGCGCTCATCGTGCCTGATCACCCGCGTGCCGACCCAGCAACTGGGGCGGCACACGCTTGTGGTCACAACGCCCAGATCGCCGGGATGGTAGGGGCCGCTTATGGGCTAGTCGAGGCCGGCGTCAGCGAGGAACTGGCTGGAGAAATCGCGTTTTTCGCTGTCCCCGCCGAAGAATATGTCGAGATAGACTACCGTTTAGGACTGGTCGAGGAAGGCAAGATCGCGTTTCTCGGGGGCAAGCCCGAACTGGTCGAATTGGGCCACTTCGACGACGTAGATATGGCCGTGATGATCCACACCAAGAGTTCGGTCCAAAACGAGGGGGCGGTGGGGATCGCCCGTTCGTCCAATGGCTTCTTGGCCAAGAATGTGCGTTTCATTGGCCGGGCCGCCCACGCCGGGGGCGCGCCGGAGAAAGGCATCAACGCGCTCAGCGCAGCGACGCTCGCTCTCAGTGCGATTGACGCTCAGCGCGAGACCTTCCGCGACCAGGATTGCGTGCGGGTGCATCCGATCATTACGAAGGGGGGCGATCTGGTCAATATCATTCCGGCTGAGGTACGGCTGGAGACCTATGTCCGCGCCCGCACCACCGAGGCGATGCTGGATGCATCTCACAAGGTTGATCGGGCGTTGCGGGGAGCGGCGGTTGCCCTCGGCTGCTCGGTTGAAATCGAAACCGTGCCTGGATACCTGCCGCTGTGCAATGATCCCGATTTAGGGGAACTTTTCAAGGACAATGCCGCGCGAATTTTTGGCCCGGATCAGTACCGGGATTATCCTCACGGCGGCGGCTCCACCGACGCAGGCGACCTCAGTCAGATCATGCCCGTGCTGCACCCGGCTATGACCGGAGCTAGCGGCGTAATCCACGGGCCTGATTGGGGCATCGCCGACCCTGCCGCTGGGTACCTCGCCCCGGCCAAGGTCTTGGCGATGATGGCCATTGATCTATTGTACGGCGATGCATCCACAGCCCAAGATATCCTGCAGAATCATGCGCCCAACATGAGCAAGGGCGAATATCTCCACCAGCAGAAGGCACTCTTTCACCGGGAGTTCTTCGCCGGTGATCAAACAGGGAGGAATGCAACGTGAAGCTCGGCATGGTGACCTACAACTTGGGCCGCGATTGGGATTTAGAGACGCTGATCACCCATTGCGAAGAAGCTGGTTTTGCTGGAGTTGAGCTGCGGACAACGCATGCCCACGGGGTGGAAGTGGCGCTCAGTGCAGCCGAGCGGACCGAGGTCAAGAAGCGCTTTGCCGATTCGGCGGTCGAGCTAGTGGGATTGGGCAGTGCCTTTGAATACGACGCCGTTGATCCGCAGATCCTGCAAAGTCACATCGACGGGACCAAAGAATACGTGCGTTTGGCCCGTGACCTCGGGGTCGGCGGGGTCAAGGTGCGTCCCAACAACGTCCACGTAGATGAGGGGATCCCCATCGAGCAGACCCTAGAGCAGATCGGCGTTAGCTTACGCGAGTGCGGCGAATTTGCCCGCGACTTAGGGGTGCAGATCCGCTTGGAGGTCCACGGTCGCACGACCTCGGATCCTGCCAACATCCGCAAGATCCTCGATTACGCCGACCACGACAATGTCTTCGTCTGTTGGAATTCAAATGCGACGGACCTAGTCGATGGCTCCATCGACGGCAGTTTTGCCTCCTTGCAGGAGGCCATTGCTTTGGTCCACATTACCGAACTGTGGAGCGATTACCCGTGGGAGCGGCTTTTTACCCTGCTGCGACAGAGCGGCTATGCGGGTTATTGCCTCGCCGAAATCCCCGAAAGTCTGGAGCCTCTGCGCCTGATGCGCTATTATCGAGCCTTGTGGCAGGCCCTCGCCAAAGGCTAGCGATGGACGATGCCTGAGATCTCCTATGTCAACGGCCGCTTTTGTCCATTGGCCGAAGCCGTGGTGTCGGTCGAGGACCGGGGCTATCAGTTCGCCGATGGGGTCTATGAAGTCGTTGGGACCTATGGCGGGTGCCCCTATGCCTTAGAGCCGCATTTGGCGCGCCTCCAGGGCAACCTAGCAGCACTGCACTTGCCGTTGGATATCCGCGAGTATGGCCTTAAGGCCAAGCTGATGGAGGGCATTGAGCAGAGCGGTTTTGGCGAGACCTTGGTCTATATCCAAGTCACGCGAGGAGTCGCCCCTAGGCAGCACGAGTTTCCCTCTGTCCCGATTGATCCCACTGTCGTAATGACGTTTAAGGAATTGCGGCGTCATTCACGGGACCTCTACGACCGTGGCGTCGAAATCATTAGCACCGAAGACTTGCGCTGGAAGCGCTGCAATATCAAAAGCACCGCCTTACTCCCCAACATCTTGGCCAAACAGGCAGCGTCGCAAGTGGGGGCCTTTGAGGCGCTGCTGGTCGATGCGGAAGGCCGGGTCACCGAAGGAGCTTCGACCAGCGCCTTCTGCGTACAGGCGGGGCGATTGTGTACCGCGCCTATTGGTCCCCACATTCTGCCAAGTATTACTAGAGGGATTCTTCTCGATTTAGCTCGCAAGCTCGGCATACCCATCAACGAAGAGTTTTGCACGCTCGATCAATTTAAGGAAGCCGACGAAGTCTTTCTCGCTGGTACTACTACCGAGGCGATGCCGGTGATACAGATCGATGATGCCGTTATCGGCGATGGTATGCCGGGGCTGATTACGCAGCAGATCCGCGCCGCGTTTCTGGAGTCCCTGGATTTGACCTGAGCTAAAGAACAGTAATGGCATACAAAAAGGGGGACGCTTCGGCTGCGTCCCCCTTTTTGTGTTGTTGTCAGAGATTTTTAATGGATGACGACCATTTTGGTTTCGGTCATTTCCTCTACCGCGTATCTGGGCCCCTCTTTGCCCATGCCGCTTTCTTTGAGGCCGCCGTAGGGCATCAGATCGGCGCGCCACTGAGTGCCCCAGTTGATGTGGATGTTGCCCGATTCCACCTGCTGGGCAAACTGGAGGGCCCAGTTGAGGTTCTCGGTGAAAATTGCGGCGCTGAGACCATAGTTGGTATCGTTAGCCATGGCGATGGCTTGGTCGATATCGTCGATCCGGCTGATGCCGAGCGCTGGGCCGAAAATCTCGTCGCAGGAGACCTTCATCTCTGGTGCCACGTCGGCTAGGATGGTCGGAGCGTGCATCGTGCCCTCGCGGGTGCCGCCCGTGACGACGCTAGCCCCAGCTCCGACGGCTTCTTGGACCCAAGCCTCAACGCGTTCGGCGTCTTGGACGCGGATCATAGGCCCCATCTTGACGTCGTCGTCGAGGGGATTGCCGATCGTCAGGGCCTCGACTGCGGGTTTGAGGGCATCGATAAAATCCCCGTACACCTCGCTGCTGGCGAATACCCGCTGAGTCGAGATGCAGACTTGGCCAGCGTTGGCAAAGCCGGTATTGGCGGTAGCGGCGGCGACTTTTTCGAGATCGGCGTCCGGCATGACAATCAGCGGGGAATTGGAACCCAGTTCCATGGTCACTTTCTTTAGGCCAGCGACCTGACAGATGTGTTCGCCGACATCGCGGCTGCCCGTGAAGCTGATTTTGCGGACCTTGGGATTGGAGCTGATCGCGTCGCCAATGACGCCGCCCGAACCTGTGACGCATTGAATGGCTTCCTCAGGCAGGCCTGCGTCGACAAAAATCTCGGTCAGTTTGAGGGCCGAAAGCGGGGTGTCGCTGGCGGGTTTGACGATGATCGCGTTGCCGGCGGCCAGCGCGGGACCGACTTTGTGGCAGACGAGGTTGAGCGGGAAGTTAAAGGGCGTAATGGCGGCTACCACGCCACAGGGAACCCTCAGCGTAAAGCCGAATTTGCCTGCTCCGTTAGAGGCTCCGCTCAGGTCGAGCGTTTCGCCAGTCAGGCGCTTGGCTTCCTCGGCAGACAGAACGATGGTCTCTTGGGCACGGGACGCTTCGCCCATTCCCTCGGCGAGAACCTTGCCCTCTTCGAGGGTAATCGTGCGCCCTAAGTCGTCGAGACGCTCTAGCATTAGATCCGCCGCGCGATGGATGATCTCGTAGCGCTCATGGGCGCTCATTGCGGCCATGACTTTGGCACCGCGCTCGGCCGAGTCAATGGCGCGGTCGATGTCTGCGGCGTCGCCCCTTGGGACGGTGTCGACGACTGAGCCATCGTAGGGGTTGACGACGTCCATGGTTTCGGCTTTGTCAATCCATTCTCCGGCGATGTACATCTTCATAGTCAACTTCCTTTTTTAAGTGGGTGGTAAGTAATCAACAAGTTAAGTACGCGCTTTTACCTGTCAAGCGAGCTTAAAGTTAAATACCCAAGCGATTTTTATAGTCCAAGGGTCGTCCCTCGGCATCGAGTAAGGATTGCGGTGGAGCCTTCTTTTGAGTTAGTAAGCTGACGATTACCAAGGCGAGGGCGGAAAAGGGCACGGCCAAAAGGTCGGCTGGCAAATCCACGGGGATTATCCGCAATACCTGCCATGCGCACAGGCCGACCCCTATGGAGGCTAAGGCCCCAGGGCCGTTGCTCTTGGGCCACCACAAGCCAGCGGTTAGCGGGACGAACAGCGAGGCTAGGAGCACAGACCAAGAGTCGACCATCAAATCGTACACCGAAGCGGTTCGGAGGGCCAACAGTAGAGATAGCACGCCCAAGAGGAGGACGGACAAGCGCGTCACGCGCAGCGACGACCGCTCTTCGGCATCGGGTTTGAAGTAGCGCAGGAGATCCCAGCCAATGACGCTCGCTGGAGCGAGGAGGGCACTATCGGCGCTGGACAGGAGGGCCGAGACGAGGGCTCCCATAAAGAGGACCAGGGCTATATCTGGAAGGTATTTTAGGGCGAGGGACATCATAACTAGGTCGGGATCGGCCAAATCCGGGAGGATGACTGCACCTGCCATGCCGAGAAAAACGGGCAACAGCCCGACCGTTATATACAGCAGCCCAGCGAGGTAAGCACTGCGGTAAGCTACCTTTTCGTTACGGCTTGAAAGACTGCGCTGGATTAGGTCTTGGCCCGCTAGGTTGCCGAGGCCGATGACCAGCCAGTCGCGTGCATAGGCCAACCAACTGGCTGCGTCGCCGCGAGGGTAGAAATCGAAGCGGGAAGACGGGATTTGGGCGACGAGGGCCTTCCAGCCGCCCATGTCGCCGAGGAGGATTGGCGTCAAAATAAACAGCCCGAGCACGAGGATGGTCACTTGGACGAAGTCGGTCAGCGTGACGGCCCACATGCCGCCGGCCCAAGTGTAGATCAGCACGATGACTGCGGCTGCACAGATGCCGACGGCGGGATCGATGCCGGTCAGGCTTTGCAGGATCCGCCCAAAGGCCACCAAGAGCGAGCCGGTCCAGCCGACATAGGCGGGAATGGTGCAAAGGCTGGCCAGCAGGCCCGCCCGTGGACCGAAGCGGTGGCTAAAAAAAGATGCGATCGTCATCAAGCCCATGCGCCGCATCAGCCGGACGTAAAAAAGGCCGGCGAGGAACAGGCATAAAGCCGCACCAAAAGGGTCGGCAATGACTGCGAGGATGCCTCCCTTGTATGCAGCACTTGCAGCACCGATGCAGATTCCACCGCCAAACCACGTCGCAGCGAGGGTTGCGGTACAGAGCAACAGGGGCAGGCGTTGACCGGCGACGATAAAGTCAGTCGAGTTGCGGACGCGGCGACCAGCGTATAGGCCAACGCCGAGCATCACCGCGAGATAGACACCCAAGCCGATTAAGACCAATGGATTGGCCATGGCGAGATCCTTTGCGAAGATTTGTTATAATAACTAAAGGAGTGAAAATGGCCAATGACGCCAGCCAAGTGGCGAATCTGGCCATTAAAAAGTAATAATTTGATCTATGTTTTTCCTTTAACACAATGGGCTATAGTCAGTTATGGACATGACAGTGCTTTTGGCATGGTCCTTGCAGGTTAGAAACAACGCATTATAAGCTTCACTCAATCAAGGAAGGTGTGCGATGGCTAAGGGAGCCTTTTCGAGGATAAGCGATATCCTCAAGTCCAATATCAACGAAATGCTCGACCGGGCCGAAGAGCCGGATAAGATGATCCGCCAGATGGTGCGGGACATGGAAGAAGCGGTCAGCAAGGCCACGGCCTCGGTAGGGACCGCGGTGGCTAACCACAAGCGGCTCGAGCGCCAGTTCAACGACAAGCAAAGTCAGGTAGCCGAATGGCAGGGCAAGGCCGAACGGGCGGTGGAAGCGGGCGAAGATGCGCTGGCGCGGCGGGCGCTGGAGCGCAAGGCGGTGTTTGCCAAAGCGGCCGAGGATCTGGCTCCGGCTGTGGAGGAAAGTCGGCAGACGGCCGAGCAGTTGCGCGAGCAACTGCGCGAGCTAAAGACCAAGCTCGAAGAAGCGCGGACCCGACAGGGCACGTTGATTGCTCGCCACCAAGCTGCCCAAGCCCGTAAGCGTCTGGCCCAGAGCATTTCCGGGTTGGGTGAGGATGCCTTTTCCAGCTTTGAACGCTTTGAGCAGAAAGTCGAAGAGAGCGAGGCAGAGGCGGCCGCTCACGTAGAGATTTCGGGCGAGATGGAAGACGTTGAGAAGGAGATCCGACAACTCGAAGTCGATCACAGCGTTGACGACGAATTGAACGCCCTAAAGGACAAGATGAAGAAAGATAAGTAACCCTATGGCCCGCAGTATGTTCTGCGGGCTTTTTAGCAGGTGAGCTATGAAATTCATCGACGAAGCCAACTTCAAGGTAGGTAGTGCGATAGAGAGCGGGTTCAAGCGTTTAGGCGCTCTTTTCCTCAAGGTGCTGGCCGTACCGATCGTGCCAATAGGGCTGGGACTTATGCTCTACGGGCTTTTTCAGATGCTTAGGCCCGAAGCTGCGGACAGCGATTTCTTCAAACTCTTCGCCATTGGCGTTACACAGGTCATCTTCGGCAGCTTGCTCTGGATATTGGCCAAAAAACTCGATGCGGCCGCGCACTTGGTCCGCTACCGGCGGCAGCAGAGCCGCGTCGTGCGCTTGGCCCGCCAGCGCGGTGGTCGCCTGACGGTGACTGAAACTGCGGCCGATACCGGGCTGACGGTTGAGGAAGCCTCGGAAATTCTCAAGCGCTTGGCCGATGGGGGGTTCGTCGAGGTCGAAATAACCGATTCGGGCCTGATCGTCTATCGCTTTCCAGAAGTGCTTTTCGCGCACGAGAAAAACTGGAGCCGGGGCGTGGAAAGTGCCTGATATAAAAAGGCTATAGATCGGACAGGGAGGGAGAAAATGAGTGGGTTTTTACAGGTCGCCATTGGCATATGTCTCATCATCCTGTGCAGTGGATTGGTCAATTGGGGTAATAAGTATTATTCGAGCCGCAAGCGACGGGACAAAAAATCCGAACAGGAAGAGGATCGAATCGTCAAGCGTCTAGAACGAGTAGAGCAGCGGCTGACTGAGGTGCAGGACGTGATGATTGCCCTCAGCGAGAAGATCGACTACATGGATGGGGTCGGCTCTAAATCCAGAGTACGAAAAAAGCAAATGGGAACGGAGGGTTGACTGGAAGAATTGATTCCATAGAAAGGAGCTAAATCATGGCCAAGAATAAGGAGGGCATCCTCGGATTCTTAGGCTTTATTGTGTTATTTGTTGTTGTCTATTTTTTGTTTACCGGCGGTTCCGGCTCCTATGGTTTGATAGGGCCCGTCATCCTGACGCCACTCTTGTTGGCTGCCGTGGCGATTTTTGCTATCGCCAAAGTTGCCGACTACCTCAAGCTCAAGGCGACTGTATCCGAAGACAAGGGTGTTGAGCCAAACGAACTGCGGGAACGACTGGCCGGAGTCGAGCAGCGGCTGACTGAGGTGCAAGACGTAATGATCGCTCTTAGCGAAAAGATCGACCACATGGACGAAGTAGGATCTAAGTCTTGGGAGCGCCAAGAACCGCGAGAGCAAGACTAGCCGTGAATTGGCTCGACCGCGCTGTAGAGGCTTGTGAAGGTGCGCGTTGGGCCGAGGCTCTGGACTGGTGCGAGCGCGGCCTAGCGCAGATACCCGACGACTTGGAACTCCAGCACTGCAAAGGGCTTTGTCTCTTGGAACTGGGGGACGAACAAGCGGCTATCGCCGTGCTGGAAGCGGCCGCGGAGAGTGGACATCTAGAAAGTCACTATCAACTCGGCTTGCTCGCAATGCGCCAAGGGCGGCGAAACGCTCGGTTCCGCGAGCGGTCGCTGGCGCACTTTGAAGCCATTGTGCGCGCGACTGAGGAAGGACGCGAATATCCAGCCCTAGATCGCGTCTTTTTCGCTCTTGGTAGCCAGTACAACGAAGATCCACAGCGGCGTGGAGAAGCCGTTCGCGCGTTCCGTCAGGGGTTGGCGCTCAACCCGCTTTCCGCGGTGGGCCACAACAGTTTAGGACAGCTTTTGCTACAAAGCGGCCAGGTATTGGGAGCGATGGGGGAATTCAAGGTTGCCATCCAACTCGACCCCAAGCTCAGTCAGCCGTATGCGAATTTGGCCCGTTTGTTTTTTCGCCACGTAAAACCCCCTGAATTAGAACAAGAATACCAGCACATCTGCGAGGAATTCGCGCAAAGCGCTCCGCAGGTTCTCGCGCGTCTGTCGCTGGAAATGGTCGAGTTGGGAAAGGAACAGGTGTATGAGGGGTTTTACACGAAGGGACATCGCATCAAAAACCTGATGGGGATCATTGGCAGCCGCTTGCGAGGGCTAGGACGCAAGGCCGAAGGAGCGCAGCAGGGGGAGTTGAATCGCTTAGGAGGCGAATACGAGGCCCTGTACGACGAATGGGTGGGGTTTTTGGAGGCGATGAAAACAGATAAAATTCACCCAGCGGTGATCGATCTCGGGCGCTTGGTGCGCCGGGTGGCCGCCGGATTTGACCGCCAAACTTGGAAATCCGCGATTCAGACGCGGGTCCAAGCGGGGGTGCCACGCGTGGAGGCCGACGAACGGATGCTGCGCGAGGCCATTACCAACCTCTGTCTCAACGCCTTGGAGATTCTCGAAGAAAACCACGGCGGCCGGGTGGTGCTGGGCGCTGGCTACGACGGGGAGCAGTCGCTGGCGTTTATTGAGGTAGAGGACGATGGGCCGGGCATTGAGGAAGAGCATTTGGAATTGATATTCGAGCCTGGATTTACCACTAGGGAGCGGGGTAATGGCTATGGCTTGAGTATTGCGCGCCGCATTGCCCAAGCCCATCAGGGCGTACTGCGCGTCAAGAGCAGAAAGGGACACGGAACCGTTTTTCGGCTCGATCTACCGCTCAATTTCTCGGGCGGACAGACCTAGCCTTTCAGGGATTGAACGAGGACGGGCATGGTAGGCAAAAAACAGAAAGCCGTCTTAATCGCCGATGACCAGCAGGAATTGCGCGAGATGTTGGCGGAGAAACTACGCAGCTTGGGCAAGGAGGTCATTTCGTTTTCCAACGGCCAGCGGTTGCTCGGACATCTGGCTGCTAGGCCGGCGGATGTCGAACTCGTGGTGCTGGACTTTGATTTTGGCGTTGGTCAGCCCAATGGCCTCGAAGTGCTGCAAGAGATCAAAAAGCAGTGGGCCGAGTTGCCGGTTATTATCCTCACGGGCAAGGGAAGCGTCGACTTAGCGGTCGAAGCTGTACAGGCCGGGGCAGCGGACTTTATCGAGAAGGACCTGTACGTCGAGGACAAGCTCGAAATGGAGATGGAAAAGGTCGAGCGGATGTTGGCGGTATTGCGCGAAAACGCCCGCCTCAAGGCCGAGAATGAAGCCCTAGATCGCGACAACACCTTCTATCGAACCCAGCTAGGTCAGCGCTATCAGATCGTCAGCCGCAGCCCTCTGATTCAGAACCTGCTAAAGCAAGTTGAACAGGTCGCCTCCATACCGCGACCCGTGCTGATCTGCGGCGAGCGCGGCACGGGCAAGGAACTGATCGCTGCGGCCTTACACTATGGGAGCAACCGCCGCGAGCGAGCCTTTGTCAAGATGAACTGTGCGGCGCTGTCGGATACCCTACTCGAAAGTGAGTTGTTTGGCCACGAGAAAGGGGCCTTTACGGGCGCGACTGAAATGCGCCACGGCCGCTTTGAGGCTGCCAATGGCGGCACGCTCTTTCTCGACGAGATCGGCAATACTTCGCTGGACTTCCAAAAAAACGTATTGCGCGTCATAGAATACCAAGAATTTGAACGCACGGGCGGGACGCAGACGATCCACGTTGACGTGCGCGTCGTGGCGGCGACTAACGCGGACCTGGAGCGGGAAATAGCCAGCGGCCAATTCCGCGCCGACCTCTACGACCGCCTGCGGTTCAGCGTGCTCCAGCTACCGCCCTTGCGGGAGCGACCCGAGGACATCCGGCCTTTAGTTGAGTATTTTACTCAGCAACTGTGTGACGAAGTGCCGGCGATTGAACGACGCCCGTTTGCCGAAAGCGTTTTGGCCACGTTAGAGACCTACGTTTGGCCGGGCAATGTGCGCGAACTCAAATTCGCCGTCGAACGCGCCCTCTGCGTCGCGCAGGGGGACGAAGTGGGCATGGATGACTTGCCCATAGAAGTGTGTGGCGACAGTAGCGTCGCCCTTCCCAAAGGAGGCAATTTTGACGAGCAAATTGAGCGCGTGGAGCGAGGCTTGCTCGACGGCGCGCTTGTCCAAGCGGGCGGGCGGCAGAAAGACGCGGCCCAGCAATTGGGCTTGACCTACGACCGCTTCCGACACTTGCTCCGCAAATACCAAATCACGGCCAAATGACTCACTGTGTCCTCTGGCCGAGTCTTGTTGACAGTGGGAACGCGCCGGGTATATTAACCGCAAGGCTCCCACACGGGCGAGAGGCGCATGGAAAAAGTTTACAAAGTCGAGACTACACTTTCCCACAGCTTGGCCGAACTCTATGCCGGCCTTGAAGAAGAGTTCGCCAACAAAAGCAGTATCCCCCTCTCGGACATGAATCGCACGTTGTTGCAAACGGGCTTGATCCATCACCTGACGATGATGAGTGGACTGGGGCTGATTGAACCGGAGAAAGCCGAGCGGCTGCACGCGTTGATCGACCAAGTAGCAAAGGATACCATACTCTGGGACATCTTGCAGATGGTGCGGACCTACTGGCGGGATTGCGGTTCTGGTGGTCCGGGCGGTACTGGCGGCCTCAAAGTCTGATGCGGTGGCTCTAACTCGTTGTACAGATTGCAGTTCAGGGAGATGTACAGTTGACAACTTCCGCGGCCACAAGTATTATACAACCCGTTTCTTGAACCTCTTTACTAGGCTGTCGAAGCGAGCAGATGACCTCCTTTAGCGCAGCGGTTTTTGACCACTATCGGCATCCCCGCAACGCTGGCCAAATCGGTGATGCCAATGCCTCGGGGCAAGCTGAAAATCAGGCCTGCGGCGATGCGATGCAGCTTTTTGCCCGAGTCGAAGACGGTCGCATCGTTCGCGCTAGCTGTAAGACCTTTGGCTGTGCCCCTTCGGTTGCGGCTGGCTCGGTGCTCACCGAGTTGCTGGCAGACTTATTGTTGGCGGACGCAGCCCTGCTAAAGCCGGCAGCTATTGAGGAGGCACTAGGGGGACTACCGCCCATGAAGCGCCATGCTGCCCAACTAGCCGTTGACGCGACTCAAGCCTTAGTGAAAAACTACCAGGCCAGTACGGCCTCCTAACGCATTCTCACCTTGCGTTTTAACCTCAAGCCGAAAGGATTGCACCATGGCTCACTCTCTTCCCGATCTCCCCTACGCCTATGACGCGCTAGAACCGGTCATAGATGCCCGTACCATGGAGATTCACCACACCAAGCATCACAATACCTATGTGACCAGCCTCAACACCGCGCTCGAAGGGCACGACGACTTGGCTGCTAAAAGCGTCGAAGACCTCATCAGCGACCTCGACGCCGTCCCCGAGAGCATTAGCACGGCGGTGCGCAATCACGGCGGCGGTCACGCCAACCACAGCCTATTTTGGCAGATCATGGCACCAGCGGGGGAGCGCGGCGAGCCTTCGGCTGGACTCATCGCCGCAGTCGAAGCCAAATTTGGCAACCAAGACGCAGCCCGCGAAGCCTTCGTGGATGCCGCAACCAAACGATTCGGCAGTGGCTGGGCTTGGGTCGTAGTTAAGGACGGCGAGCTCGACATCCTCAGCACTGCCAATCAGGACAATCCTCTAATGGACGGCAGCGGGGTGCCCATCCTCGGCATCGACGTCTGGGAACACGCCTATTATCTCAACTATCAAAACCGTCGGCCCGACTATATCGCAGCCTGGACCGACATCGTCAACTGGAACGAAGTCAATCGACGCTTTGCCGAGGCGACGGGGAGTTAGCAGATGGCGATCCAAGTAGGAGACACAGCGCCCGCATTCACCCTCAAGAATGCGGATATGGAGGACGTAAGCCTCGGCGATTTCGCCGGTAAAAACGTCGTCTTGCTCTTCGTGCCGCTGGCTTTCACTGGCGTTTGTACGCAGGAATTATGTGAGATTTCCGCCGGAATCAATGCGTACCAAGAGCTCGATGCCGAGGTTTTGGGAATCAGCGTCGATAGTCCGTTTAGCCTCAGCGCTTGGGCCGAAAAGGAAGGTATTGAGATCCCGCTACTCAGCGATTTCAACAAGGAAATCTCCGCTGGGTACGGTGCCCAACACGAAGACCTGTTGGGCTTCAAAGGTGTCGCCAAGCGCTCGGCCTTTGTCGTCGATGGGCAAGGTATTGTCCGCTACGCTTGGGTGTCCGACAATCCCAAGGTCCTGCCGGATTTTGCGGCCATTAGGGCTTGTTTGCAATCGCTCAACTGAAGCGCTTCGTTTTCGCAGTAGAGTGGGGCAAGGCACAGACGGCTTTGCCCCACTGTTTATAGTGCCCGCAAAGGAAGGTACGCAATGGAAGATGTGACGGCAGGGTCGCTTAGCGAACGAGATACTCCGAGCTGGCTCCAGGGCCAGAACAAGGCCAAGGCTGCCGAAATAGCCGGTCATTTCGCCCAAATTATGCAGGTTTTGGGGCTCGACTTGAGCGACCCGCACTTGCGGGGCACCCCAGACCGCGTCGGGCGGATGTACATGGAGATCTTTCGGGAACTGGACGACCAAGGCGAACCGGAGATTACCTGCTTTCCCAATAGCGATGGCTACGACAACATGGTGATCGTCAAGGACATCGAGTTCTTTTCGGTTTGTTCCCATCACCTGATCCCGTTCTTCGGTAAGGCGCACATAGCCTACATACCTGGAGATTCGATCGTCGGCTTGAGCAAAATCGTGCGCATCGTCGAGTTTTACGCCCGCCGGCCCCAGCTCCAAGAGCGTCTCACTCAGCAAATTGTGGACTTTCTCGAAGCCAAGCTGGCCCCCAAAGGATCCATCGTCGTAATGGAGGCTCGGCATTTGTGTATGGAGATGCGGGGGGTGGAAAGGCCCGGGGCGGTGACGACCACTTCGGCACTCCGGGGCCGTTTTGCCGAGCCGATAGTGCGCGAGGAATTTTTCAACTTAATCAAGAAAAATTGAAACAGCACGGACAAACCCATGTCTGAGATTCAAGAACAGGTGTTGACGCCGCCTACCAGCGCGCTAGTCGATATTTCCCACCGGGACCTGCGCGATGACGAGTATTGGCGTGCCATTCCCGCCTATGCCGATTTGCGCGTCGATGAGTTCCACGAGCACCGCTTTCAGAGCCGCAATAGCGTGACGAGCTTGAAGAAACTGCGGGAGGTGCTCGGCGGCCTCGTTTCAGAGGCGTTTTATCGCGATGTCGAGCAAGGGCTTTTGCGCTCGCCGATGAGCCTGCGGATTTCTCCATATTTACTGAGCCTAATCGACTGGTCGGAACCCGCTGAGGATCCCCTGCGCATTCAGTTTTTGCCCATGGGGTCGCGGATGCGGCCCGACCACCCAGAACTCGCCCTAGATTCGCTGCACGAGCAAGTAGATTCCCCCGTGCCGGGACTGACGCATCGCTATGCCGACCGGGCGTTGTTTCTGACGCTCGACACCTGTCCGGTGTACTGTCGTTTCTGCACCCGCTCCTATGCGGTAGGGTTGGATACCGAGGACGTGGAGAAAGTGCATTTTGGGGCCATCACCCAGCGCTGGGAGCAAGTTTTTGCCTATATCGCTTCACGGCCCGAGTTAGAAGACATCGTCATCAGCGGCGGCGATGTGGCCAACCTCAAGGCCGAACATATCGAATACATCGGCACTCGCTTGCTCGACATTGAACACGTGCGACGGATGCGCTACGCGACAAAAGCGCCAGCGATCATGCCGCAGAAGCTCGTCACAGACCGCGAGTGGGTTGATGCCCTTACGCGGGTTGTCGAAGCGGGACGCAAGATCCACAAGGAAGTCGCGCTGCACACGCATTTCAACCACCCGCGCGAAATCACGGCCATCAGCGGTCGCGCACTCGACGAATTGATGGAGCGCGGCATCTGCGTCCGCAACCAAACCGTCTTGCAAAGGGGTGTCAACGACGACGTCAGTACCATGCAGCATCTCGTGCGGCAGCTCAGCTACCTCAACGTGCATCCGTATTACACCTTTGTTCACGATATGGTGCGCGGGGTCGAAGAGCTGCGCACGACTTTGGCGACGGCCATTTTCCTAGAGAAGACGGTGCGCGGGCGGACCGCGGGCTTCAATACGCCGGCCTTTGTGCTCGACACCATGGGAGGCGGGGGGAAGCGCGATGTCCACTCTTACGAACACTACGATCGCCAGACGGGTATCGCTG
Organism: Candidatus Latescibacterota bacterium; assembly: GCA_965116675.1. Lineage (GTDB taxonomy): Bacteria > Latescibacterota > UBA2968 > UBA8231 > UBA8231. The sequence continues at coordinate 1,008,685 of OZ220721.1, read as the reverse complement.
TATTTACTAGCCCAGCCGTGCGGCCCGGCGAGTTCTTCTTTTACTACGATCCCTTAGATGCACTCGACCCGCTGATCGTCCAGCGCTGGAGCGATCCGGCCGAGCGTGCGGCTATGCGACAAGCGGCGTTAGAAGCCGCCTGCCAGACGTAGCGAGCGGGCAGTCACAAGGACTGGCATTTGCCCTTGTGGACTCGTATGTCTTATCTATTAGCAACATTAAACCTTAAGACCATTAGGGTGTACAGCAATGGAATATCCAGATATGATCCAAGTATTAGTGGGCTTGGGTCTGCTAGCGTTGGGCGGTGGTCTGGGTTTTCTGCTGAGTTATCAATTAAAAAGGGGCATCCTACCCCAAGTGGAGAAAGAGGCAGAAGACCGAGTGCGGCAGCAGCTAGCCGAAGAGGAGCGTGCAGTGCGGCTGAGCTTGCTCGAAGAACGGGATGACTGGTATAAAACCAAAGCCCGCCAAGAGGCCGAGTTAGAAGATCAGTTAGCCGATCTGAACCGCCGCGATAAGAGCTTAGCGCAGTTCGTGCGCGACCTTAATAGCCAGAAAGAAGAGCAGAACCAGGCGTGGAATCGCCTTAAAAATCAGGAGCAGCGGATTGGCCAGCGCGAACGGACCTTAAAAGGAGAAGAAGAAGAACTAGGTCAAATGCGCGCCGATTACCAGCAACGTCTAGAATTGGCTAGCGGGCTGCCTGCGGACGAGGCGCGAGAACAGATGATGGAGCATCTGGCCAGTGAGGTCCGCGGGCGAGCGGCGGCTATGATCCGCAGCGAGCGCACCAAGGCTAAGGAAGAGTCGGATCGAGAAGCTAAAAAAATCATCGCCCAAGCTGTTCAGCGCTGTGCAGTTGAAGAGACCGTCCACTTAGTCACCTCGACCGTGCCCTTGCCCAACGAGGGAATCAAAAGTCGCATCATCGGCAAGGAAGGACGCAACGTGCGTGCATTTGAGACGGCGACCGGAGTCAAGGTCGTGGTCGATGATACGCCCGACGCCGTGTTGCTTTCGTCCTACGATCCAGCGCGGCGCGAAGTGGCTAGCCGTGCCATGCAGCAGCTAATCAGCAGCGGCGGTTTCACTCCAACCAAGATTGAGGAAGTAGTAGAGGAGTGCCGCAAGACCCTAGACCAAGATATGGTTGAAGTTGGCAAGAGCGCCCTCAGCGAGATTGGGGCTAGCCAGTATCACGCTGATTTGCCCTATTATGTAGGCATGCTCAAATATCGCGCTAGCTTTGGACAAAACCTTTTACAGCACTGTCTAGAAGTCGCCCATTTGGCCGGCGGGATGGCTGCCGAGGTCGGATTGGATGTGCTGTTGGCCAAGCGGGCAGGCCTCTTGCACGATATCGGTAAGACCGTCAGTAAGGAGCTAGAAGGGGGCCACGTCGAATTGGGCATTCGGTTAGGCGAGCGATTCGACGAGGATCCAACGGTCAAGGAAGTCATCGCCGAGCACCACGAGGACCACGATCGCCTTTCGCCGATCTGCTTCTTGGTCAAGGCGGCCGATACTATATCGTCGATACGGCCCGGAGGACGGCGCGAGGACCTCGAAGGTTATACCCGCCGAATTATGCGTTTAGAAGAAATCGCGACTTCGTTTGCGGGCGTCACAGACGTGTACGCCATCAACGCCGGCCGCGAGATCCGCGTCATGGTCTGTGGCGAACAGATCGGGGATGAAGACGCCGAGATGCTGGCATTCGACATAGCCGAGCGAGTCAAGACCGAGTTGACTTTTGCCGGCCAAGTTAAGGTCGTGGTGGTGCGTCAGACGCAGGTGGTGCGTCATACCGAGCGGGGACGTGGAGATCGGCGCAATGGCGATGCTCGCAATAGGAACGGTCGTCGGCCGCGCAACGGAGGCCATAGAGGGAGTGCCGGCAGCTAAATTCGCCTCAACTGAAATGGCTGACGACCCTAAAAAAATCGTCGTTCTCGGCTGCACCGGGTCCATTGGCGACACGTGTTTTAAAGTCCTCAAAAACTTGGGAAATGGGTACGAGATCGTGGGACTGGCAGGTGGGTCCAAGGTCGAAAAGCTGATTGCGCACGCGCGTTGTTGGCAGCCGCAAAAAATTTGCGTTATAGATACCGAGGCCAGAAAGTGGGTGCAGAGCGCAATACCGCAGGTCGAGGTGGTTTGCGGTGCAGAGGGACTGTGTGAACTGGCCACCATGCCGGAAGCAGATCTGGTGCTCAACGGGCTTGTCGGCGCTGTTGGCCTCGCTCCGACGCTGGCGGCGTTGGCACAGGGCAAGACCGTGGCCATGGCTAACAAAGAACCCTTGGTCATGGCGGGCGGTTTAATTTTGCAGCAAGCCGAGCGCGGCGGGGGGACCGTGCTGCCATTGGATAGTGAGCCTAACGCTATTTGGCAGTGCCTGAAAGGCGAAGATCGCAAAAGCCTGAAGCGGATAATTCTCACGGCCTCTGGAGGGCCGTTTTGGGGGCGCAGTCGCGAACAGATGCGCGACATTACTCCGGAGCAGGCCATTGATCACCCCACTTGGAAAATGGGTCCCAAGATCAGCGTGGATTCGGCAACCCTGATGAACAAAGGCTTTGAAGTCATCGAGGCGGCTTGGCTCTTTGGCTTGGCGGTCGAACAAGTGGATGTGGTCGTCCACCGACAATCGGTTGTGCACGCGCTGGTTGAATTCTCCGATGGATCGCTGTTGGCGCACATGGGCAAGACCGATATGATGCTGCCGATCCAATACGCGCTGACTCACCCAGAGCGGCGGGAGGTTCCTCTCGACAATCTCGATCTCAATCAAGTAGGTCAACTGAGTTTCGCCGCGCCAGACAGAGCGAATTTTCCCTGTTTGGATTTGTGCTACGAAGCAGGCCGGAGTGGTGGGACCTTTCCAGCCGTCCTCAACGCGGCCAACGAGGAGGCGGTGAGGGCTTTTTTGGCGCGGAAAATCGGATTTCTCGCTATCGCCGACCTGAACCGCGACGTGTTGGCACACTGCGGCACACAGGAGGCGGTTTCGCTTGAATCTATACTAGACGAGGATTGCTGCGCACGGCGGCTGGCCCAGGAGTGGGTCGCCGGGCGGGCGGGGTAAATTTATGGCGCAAAACACCAACACATCACGACACAAAGCACTGGCACTATGCCAGAAGATACTCCGCATCAACACTGGGATCATACTTGCGGCTTTCGCGCTCATCATAATTCTTACCACGATCTCAACCGCGGAATGGGTGCGAGCGACCGGCAAGGTACTCTACTACGCCATTGTGTTGGAGGCTCTCGGATCGGTGGGGACTTGGTACTGCCGCACCCGTTTGGAGAAAGCTCTGGCAAGGGTCGAAGGGGATAGCCTGCATGGAGATCATTAAGGCCCGAGGTAAATTTCACGCCGCACATCGGCAGCTAGACTACGACGGCAAATGCGCCTATGTCCACGGGCATACTTGGCGCGGCGTGTTTGTCGTCCGCACTGAGCGCTTTCCGCGAATCGAAAAATTGGATATGTCCGTTGACTTTGGCGCACTCAAGGACATCTTCAAATTCTTGGATCACAAGATGTTGGTTTCCGCGCGGGATGCGACCTTTCTAGACGCCAAGCTCTTCGATTCACAAGGCGTCGTGGTCATGCCAGGTGAAAATCCGAGTGTGGAAAACGTGGCCGAGTACTGCCTAGACCAAGCGGTCGAGGTATTGCAGGGGCTATTCCCAAAGCGCGGCTATCAGTACCACATTGAAGTTTCCATTCAGGAGACTGACAACAATTTCTTTGTAGCTGACCGCCTTCTCCGTTGCTGAGCACTGGGATGCAGAGCTATGGTGCAGGAAAAGATGATGATCGCCAGAGAGGTCGCCGCCTATCTTCGCTGTTCGTCCTCCACAGTGCGTCGCATGGTCCGTCGCGGCCAGATTCCCCATTATAGATTTGGCAATCTAGTGCGGTTTCGTCTGAGCGAAATCGAGCGTTGGTTGGCCCTACATCACGAAGGATCGATGCTCTTGCGGGGAAGGGCTTCGTCGTCCAATTCAGATCAACTCTCCCTCTTTCCGACGGGGGAAGAAAATGGCTGAAGAAGCGAAAAATGTAGTGGTGCTCGGCGCTGGAGTCATGGGAGGGCAAATCGCGGCTCTGCTCGCCTGTGCGGGCCACAAGGTGTATCTCCTCGACTTGCCACTGGCAGGCGATGAAGTGGGCCGTGCGCGTCAGGGGTTGGAGAAAGCCCTCGCGAGCCGACCTCCCGCTTTCTATCTAGCGGAGATGGCCCAATACATCCAGCTAGGGAGCCTGGGGGATTTAGCCTGCGTTGGAGAGGCTGATTGGGTTATCGAAGCTGTTGTAGAAGAAAATGCGCCCAAGCGAGCGTTGCTGGCTCGACTGGAGCCATACCTGCACGACGGATTAGTCATCAGTAGCAATACCTCAGGGCTATCTATCGCCGAGCTGGCGCGCGACCGCTCGCCGGAGTTTTGCCGCCGCTTCCTCGGGGTGCATTTTTTCAATCCGCCGCGTTACATGAAGTTAGTCGAGGTCATCCCCGGACCTGATACCGAGCCGGCCGTTGTACAGCAGATGGTCAATTTTCTCAGTGGGGAGTTGGGCAAGGGCGTGGTCCGAGGCCAAGACACGCCTAATTTCATCGGCAATCGCCTGTGGATTTTCGCCTTCTGCGACATGCTGCAAAGGATGGAGCGGGATGGACTAGGCGTAGCTGAAGTTGACGCGCTGACCGGTGCTCTGATGGGGCGGCCCCCAAGCGCGACCTTGCGAGTCTGTGACATCGTGGGCTTGGACACAGTCGCGCACGTGGCTGAGACCAGCTACGAAGGATTGTCAGCGGATCCGTGGCGGTCACTTTTTGCTCTGCCAGCATTTTATCGGCGCATGTTAGAGGAGAATTTGCTTGGAGCCAAGGTCAATGCCGGGTTTTATCGCAAGGCCGAGACGGGCATTGAGGCCCTCGATTTAGATACCTTCACCTACCAATCCGTGCAAAAGGTGGATTTGGGTGCCTTAGAATCGGCGTTGAGCGAGCGTTCACCAGCGCGCCGCCTCCGCGCCCTATGGGAGGATCCGGGCCCATGGGGCCAACTCGGGCGTGCGCATCTCACGGCCGTGCTGGCCTACGCGGCCGAGCACGCGGCCGACATTGCCGGCGATATCGTTCAAATTGATCAGGCGATGCGCTGGGGATTTAACTGGGCACTAGGGCCATTTGAATTGTGGGATCTCTTCGGCGTCGAAGAGGTCGTCGGTTCGCTAACAGCTAACCAACAGCGCGTACCCAATCTCGCCTCCCAATTGCTTGCCGCCGGTGAGACTCACTTTTACCGCGAGCAGGGTGCGTTTTCTCCGACCCGGTTGCAGCGCGAAAGCTGGCAACCACCAGCAGATGATTGGGATAAGCTCGTCCCCGAGCGAGCCATCTGGTCCAATGACGGAGCGTACTTGGTCGCATTGGACGAAGGACTGGGGGCGCTGGTTTTCAGCGGCAAGATGAATGCCTTGGGGCCAGCAGCGCTGGAAGCCGTCCATCACGTGGTGGAGACGGCTCCTTTTGCCGGTTTAGTGCTTGCTGGAGCTGGTTCCTTGTTCTCGGTCGGTGCCGACTTGAAGCACGTGGCCAAGCTCGTCGATGAGAGCGACTGGTCGGAGCTAGAAGCATTTGTCTCTGCTTTCCAAGAGGCCGTGCAAGCACTCCGCTACGCGCCTTTTCCGGTCGTCGCGGCTCTCCGCGGCTTAGTGCTGGGAGGCGGGTGTGAGTTCGCCTTGGGTGCCACTGGGCGCGTGGCGACGGCTGAACTAGGCATGGGTTTGGTGGAGACCAAGGTCGGCCTAATCCCCGGCAGCGGCGGCTGTATGGAGATGGCGCGGAGGGGAGCAAGCGATATAGGAGCCGCGTTTGAGACGATTTTTACCGGAAAATTTAGCGACAACGCCTTCCAAGCCCGAGCGTGGGGCCTCCTCGGTGCTGACGACGAGATTGCCTTTGCCGAGGGCCAACTCTTAAAGCGAGCCTTAGCTAAATTGCGCAGCCTGCTTGCCACAGGCTACTGTGCTGGCGCACCGGATAGGGTGGAGGTCACTGGAGACGAAGGCCTGGCGCTTTTGCACGAGCGCATAGATGCAAGCCGGGCTGCTGGGCAACTCAGCGAACACGACGTAGTCGTAGGGCGCGGTCTGGCGCGAGTACTTACAGGAGATGGCGGAGCGCGCCGACAAGTGGCGGAGCGCGACTTGCTGAATTTGGAACGCGAGGTCTTCCTGCAACTATGCGGCACCGAGCGCACGCGAGAGCGCATCGCGCACATGCTGCACACGGGTAAACCATTGAGAAATTAAAAGGGAAGGGGGCCTTATGGGCTTGCGTAGTGCCGCTGAATTCAAAGAGGGCTTGCGCGACGGACGCGAGGTGTATCACCGAGGAGCGCGGGTCGAGGACGTAACCGCACATGACGACTTGGGTATTGGGGTAGATCACGTCGCCTTGGATTTTGAATTGGCCGAAGATCCAACGCATCGCGATCTGATGACTTGGATGGATGGGGAACTGGGTGAATCCGTCAGTCGCTACTTTAAGACACCGACGGATGCCGAAGATTTGCTCAACCGACGCGAGATGATCGAGCGTTCGACGCGGCTGGGCAACAGCGTGGTGCTGCTAATCAAGGAAATTGGCACCGACGCGCTTTTCGCCCTCGACTTAGTCTCCGATCATTTGGACAAAAATGCCGGTGGACAATACAACGCGCGCGTCCAAGCCTTCCACCGCGAATGCAAGCAGCGAGACTTGAGCTTGGCCGTGGCCCAAACCGACGTAAAAGGCGACCGCAGTCTCTTGCCCTCGCAACAAGCACATCCCGACTACTATGTCCACATTGTCGAGGAGCGGGCTGATGGGATCGTGGTGCGCGGAGCCAAAGCCCATACGACATGCGCTCCGTATGTCGATGAACTCATCGTCTTGCCGACCCGTGCGCTCAAGGAGGAGGACGCGGCCTATGCGGTTGCCTTTGCCACGCCGGTCAATACGCCGGGGATCAAGCTAATCGCCAGCCCTTTTGGCTCGCCGCCGGTGAGCCAGTTCCACCACCCGGTCAGTTCCGAGCACCGCATGATCGATACGCTGACGATCTTCGACGATGTCTTTATTCCCAACGAGCGCGTCTTCCTCAAAGGGGAGTGGCAATACGCCGGGCCACTGGCCAACGCCTTCGTCGAATTTCACCGTTTTACGGCTGCCTCCTACAAACCTCCGCTCTGCGACCTCTTTATCGGGGCGGCGGCGCTCCTAGCCCAGTACAACGGCATTGCCAAGGCTGGCCACGTGCGCGAGAAACTGACCAAGCTCATCACCTATGCCGAGACCGTTCGCGGGCTGACCTTGGCCGCAGCCCACGATTGCCGCATCGCCGCCAACGGCACGGCCGTGCCTAATATCGTCTTTACCAACTTGGCCAAATTCCACTTTGCCAATAATTATCACCAAGCTGTGTCTTGGGTTCAGGACATTGCCGGCGGGTTGGTAGTCACAGGGCCGTCGGAAGAGGACTTGGCCAATCCCGAGACCCAAGGCTATATCGAACACTTCTTGGGTGGTGGGAGTGGCATCGATGCTGAGGCGCGGCTAAAGGCGATCAACTTGGTGCGCGACCTGACAGCTTCGACCTTTGGTGGTTACAACGAGTTGCTGGCCATCCACGCCGAAGGATCATTGGAAACCCAGAAAATCACCATTCTGCGCGATTACGATGTCGAGCGCTGTGTACAGCTGGCCAAAGAAGCCATCGGCATAGATTGAGCCAAACACCAAACAGTTGAGGAACAAAAAAGAACGAAAAGAGTTGATTGTATAACATTTAGACCCTATATTAAGCTGCATCCTCCTCAATGCGGTTTATTCAAAACCGTTTTATTTTCGGATGTATTTTCCCCACATCCGAAACTCCCTGCTCGTACATATCAGGTACCATCATAGCTTAATGCAGCCAAGAGTCCCCATGCTGGCTCATTAGCAACAGGAGGCGTCAAGTTATGACTACCTTGCAAACCGATTCTATCGTCGATCAGTATTTCCACGAGATCGAGGATGCTGTCGGATTATCGTCCGAGGACGAAGTGGCCATCGCCCAGCAAATAAAAGAGGGCGATGAAGAGGCCCTATCCGATTTGGTCAAAGCCAATCTGCGCTTTGTCGTAAGCGTGGCGAAGCAATATCAGAATTTGGGCCTGCCGCTTTCGGATCTGATCAACGAGGGGAACTTGGGGCTTATCATCGCCGCCAAGCGCTTTGACGGCACGAAGGGCTTCAAGTTCATTTCCTATGCCGTGTGGTGGATCCGCCAGTCAATCTTGCAAGCGTTGGCCAATCAGTCGCGCATCGTGCGGTTGCCGCTGAATCGCATCGGCGAGCTGACGCGCGTCAACAGAGTACTCAACAAGCTTGAACAAGGACTGGGGCGTCCCCCAGAAGTAGAAGAAATAGCCGAAGAGCTAGAAGTCGAACCCGGTGATATGGAGCTCTTGTTGCGATTGGCTCAAAGACCCGTTTCGCTGGAGATGCCCTGCGACGAATCCGAGCCGGATCGCTGTTTCGGCGATCTGATTCCCGACTATAGTCAGCCGCCCAGTGACGAGGTTCTTTCTAGCGACGAGCTCAAAGAAGAGATCTTCAACGCCATGCACGCCCTGACCGAGGGCGAGGCGCGCGTCTTGAAGATGTATTACGGATTGGATGGGCACGAGCCGATGACGCTGGAGAAGATCGGGGCCTATGTCGGGCGCACTCGGGAGCGGGTGCGGCAGATCAAGGAAAAGGCCCTGCAGAAACTCCGCCATCCCGCTCGTTGCGACTCTCTCAAGGAATACTACGCGGACTAATTATCCGCTACTGCGGGGTGGAAAAAGTGGGCACACAGGGCCGTTGGCGGCTTGGCCTCATTTGATTTTTGCCCAATTTTTCGTTAATATATCTGTTTATTCCGCGGTAGCTCAGCTGGCAGAGCGGGTGGCTGTTAACCACTTGGTCGTAGGTTCGAATCCTACCCGCGGAGCCACTTAAAAAAACAGCCGGACCAACCGATCCCGATTCTGGGTAAGGTTGTCTGGCTGTTTGCATTTTTGCAATGGCATCACACTCAGAACACATCAAGATCATAACCGTGTCGAAGGACGCGGAATTGACAGTTCGGCTCGCAGGTCTCTTCCCGGGGCGTGAGATATCCGTCAACCAAGAGCCGACCATCGATCGGGTATTGGAGCGGTTTGAGTCGGAGACGTATGATATCCTGCTGATTACGGACGCGATGTTCAAAGGTGGGGAGATTGACGGGGTCGAGTTACTTGAAGTTATCATCAATCAGAGTTCCCTAACTCAAGTGTTGTTCTTGCTAGAACGGAGCAATATTCGCGCCGTCCGTTCGGCTCTCACGCCAGGCACATACCAACATGCCCGATTGCCGGTGGGCGACGAGGAGTTGCGACTGCTCCTTGAAAACGCGCTCGCACAGCAACCGCAATTCGGTACCAATCGGCTGCTGAAGACGAGTACATCCCCAGTGCAATATGCGCAGATAGTCGGGCGCTCTCTACCAATGCAGGAGGTCTTCCGCCAGATCCGCCAAGCCGCCGCCACGACGATTCCCGTGTTAATTTTGGGCGAAACCGGCACAGGTAAGGACTTGGTCGCCCAGGCCGTACACCAGCAGAGCGAGCGCCGGGAAGGACCGTATCTTCCCATCAATGTAGGCGCGCTGCCGACGGAGTTGGTGGGTAGTGAGTTGTTCGGCCATGAAAAGGGGACTTTCACCGGTGCGCTCGACCGCCGTATCGGCGTTTTCGAGCAGGCACATGAAGGTGTGGTATTCCTAGACGAGATCGGTAGCATTGATGAGAAGGTGCAAGTGAGTCTGCTCCGGCTCATTGAGCAGAAGAAATTTCACCGCTTGGGGGGACGACGGTCCATCGCCAGCGACGTGCGGCTGGTCGCCGCGACGAATGCGGATCTGATGGGTCTAGTGCGCCAAGGCACCTTCCGCGAAGATCTCTTCTACCGCTTGGACGTGTTCCGCATCAGCTTGCCGCCGCTACGCGCCCGCCAGGGCGATATCCCGCTGTTGATCGACGAGTTTGTCCACCGCTACAACCAGTCGTTTCAGAAGAACATCCGAGGCATCGCACCCGAATGCGTCGGTCTGCTGGAGGGGCATGAGTGGCCGGGCAATGTCCGCGAATTGAAAAACGTGATTCAGCGGGCGGTGCTGGTATGCGAAGGGGAGGTGATTATGTCCGAGCACCTCCCAATTCGCTTGCGGACCGGCCGACCAGCCGATTCAGTCGTGGCCTTCAAGGTGGGAACACCCCTCGCCGAGGTCGAGCGCGAGATGATCGTACGCGCATTGGAAGCGACGGGCAATAATCGCAAACGCGCAGCCGATCTGCTAGGTATCAGCCGACGGGCGCTCTACAACAGACTCCATAAATACGGCATCGCTTGAGCGAATGCGTCATCGCCGATGCCTCGCGTTGAGTAGCATCAGCAGCAAACCATTCCATATCCGTTGTATCTGCTTTCCCGATTGAGCATTCGCCTCTCCAGATCAGGAAAATAGAACAAACTGTACTATATCGGTACAGTTATCCTGTCTGGATGAGGCTGTCCGTGGGGCGTCGGGGCAGGCGGGGACTGTCGCTAGGCTCCGCCCATAGGACCACGTGCGCGATTTCACCACACCTAGCTCAATCAAACTGGCTGACGCAGTTGATTGTTACTCCTGTTTCCTTGTTTAGGGGAGAGGAAGACACACCCTCGTCTGGTAGCAAGGGGCGAGTAGCAAGGTGTGTATTATAGCACAGGTGACTATGGTTTTGTAGAGCAAAGTGTACCTATCGTTCACATATGGGATGAAAACTTGCTTTAAAAGCGTCACCAATACATGCCCCCACGTACCGATTTATAGATATATCCATATAAAACAATGAGTTATCAGTCTATGCGATTTTTCTGGCATACAACTTGCTCTGATGTGAGGCTGAGTAATTCAAGGCTAACAAGACACGCGGAGGATGAATTGCATGCCCGACAAGAGCAAGCCCACCCCCATTACCATCCGCAAACCTACGATTGAGGATGGGACGAAGATCTGGGATCTCGTCCAAGAGTGCCAACCCCTCGAACCCAATACCTCTTATGCCTATGTGCTATTCTGCCACCACTTTGCCGATACCTGCGTGGTGGCCGAGTGCGAAGGAGAGATCGTCGGCTTCGTCATGGCCTATCGCCCGCCTCCGTCGCCCGCCTCCGTTTTTGTCTGGCAGATCGCCGTCCATCCGAAGATGCGAGGCAGGGGCGTGGCAATGGATTTGCTGAATGAGTTGACCGAGCGAGATGATTGCAAGGACGTGGAAATGCTCGAAGCTACGGTCTCGCCCTCCAACGAGGGGTCGCAGGCGCTTTTTAGAGCCTTCGCCCGAAAAAATGATACCCAATGCGATGTCCTCCCCTATTTCCCACCCCAAGTCTTCGGCGAAGTGGGGCACGAAGAAGAAGATCTGTTCCGTATCCAGCTAGCCAATTCATAACAGCAGAACTCCCCTGAACAGCCACAAGTAAACCCACTAAACTCCAAAGGAGAACACTCCATGCTGCGTACTTTCCAGCGCCTCGAATCAGAAGTAAGGGGCTATAGTCGCTCCTTTCCCACGATTTTTACCCAAGCCAAAGGTGCCCGGCTGTGGGACGAGCAAGGTCGGGAATACATCGACTTTTTGAGCGGTGCCGGCACCCTCAACTACGGTCATAACAACCCGGTCCTCAAAAAGGCCCTCATCGCCTATATGGAGCAGGACGGATTAGTTCATGGCTTGGACATGGCCAGCAAGGCCAAGGAAGAGTTTCTGCGGACTTTCGACGAACTGATCCTGCAGCCGCGAGGCTTGCAGTACAAGATTCAGTTTCCCGGACCGACGGGCACTAATGCGGTCGAGGCGGCGCTGAAGCTGGCGCGCAAGGTGACGAAGCGAACCAATGTCGTGTCGTTCACCAATGGCTTCCACGGGGTGACCCTAGGAGCGGTGGCGGCGACGGCCAATGCGCATTTCCGCAACGCGGCCGGTATCTCGCTCAATCACACCACCTTTATGCCCTATGACGGGTATATGGGCGACGAAACGGATACGCTTGAATACTTCCGGCGCGTCCTAAAAGACAAAAGTAGCGGCGTCGATCTACCTGCTGCGGTTATCGTCGAGACGGTGCAAGGCGAAGGCGGGGTCAACGTGGCTAGCCCGGAATGGCTGCGGAAATTGCAGGGCCTGTGCCGGGAATACGGCATTGCACTGATCGTTGACGACATCCAGGCCGGCTGCGGGCGCACGGGCACTTTTTTCAGTTTCGAACAGGCGGGGATCGTGCCGGACATGGTGACCTTGTCCAAATCCATCGGTGGCTACGGCCTGCCGATGGCCATTGTGCTGATCAAGCCCTCGCTTGACCAGTGGAATCCGGGTGAACACAACGGTACGTTCCGCGGCAACAACTTGGCTTTTGTCGCAGCCACTCAGGCACTCAAACACTACTGGGCAAACGCCGAGTTCTCGGAGTCGATCCGGCACAAAGCAAAGGTCGTGCGCGACCGGCTCAAAGCAATAAGCAAACGCTATCCAAAGGACGTGAGTTTTCGGGGGTGGGGGCTGATGCAGGGGCTGGATTGCTCCGTGGCACGGCACGCTGGAGAAATCAGCCGAGCGGCATTTGATCGGGGGCTAGTGATTGAAACCTCGGGGGCCGAGGGCCAAGTGGTCAAGCTGTTGCCGCCGTTGGTGATCGAGGAGGATGTGTTGGGCAAAGGGCTCGATCTCTTAGAGGAGAGCGTTGAGGCCGTGTTGGCCGATGAGGCCGTTGCCAAGGCCGAGGTCGGAGCTTTAAATGGGTCGCCTGAGACACTGGAGACGATCAAAGGGTAATGGCAAATAAACACGCAACCGCAACTCAGCAGTGGTGCTGGAAATTGAGAAGGAAGATAGCATGATTGTGCGCAGATTGAAGGAGTTGGTCGGAACTGAGCGAGACGTTGAAGCCGAGACTTGGCATAGCCGCCGCCTGCTATTGAAGGACGACGGCATGGGGTTTTCGCTCCACGATACAATCGTACGCGCGGACACCGAGACGACCATGTGGTACAAGCACCACCTCGAAGCCGTGTACTGTATTCAGGGCTCCGGCGAGATCGAAGCGCTCGACTCGGGCGAGGTTTACCCGATCAGCGCGGGCACGATGTACGCCCTCGATCAGCACGATCGCCACGTCCTGCGCGCCCAGACCGACATGCGCATGGTGTGCGTATTTAATCCCCCCTGCACCGGAACCGAAGTGCATCGCGAAGACGGGGCCTATCCGCCGCCAGTGTTCGCACCAGTAGAAGGCACAACGACAAAGAGCAAGGTATAAGACGATGAATCTGCCGGAAGCAGAAGACATGTATCCATCGAGAGTAGAAGACAAACCCGCCATCGGCCAACGCCAAGACCCGGTTGTGTACCGGCGCGGGGAGGAGATGGGGAACGCGCCTTTGGACCAAGGACAACTGCGCCACTACGAGGGGCAGGGCTACTTGTTCTTTGAAGCGCTTTTTGCCGCCGAAGAAGTGGAGATTTTCACCAGCGCACTCGACACTTTGTGCGCCTCGGAAATCGTGAAGAATTCGCCGGCGGCCATTACCGAGCCGGAAAGCGGCGAGGTGCGCTCGCTGTTCAATGTACACGGGGCGAGCCATCTGTTTAGCGAACTGGCGCGGGACAAACGCCTAGTGGACATCGCTCGCTATCTGCTGGGCAGCGACGTGTACATCCACCAGTCGAGGATCAATCTCAAACCGGGTTTCGAGGGCAAGGAGTTCTACTGGCACTCGGATTTCGAGACCTGGCACGTAGAGGACGGCATGCCGAGGATGCGCGCTGTTAGCTGCTCGATCTCCCTGACCGACAATTGGGTGTTCAACGGTCCGCTGATGATCATTCCCGGATCGCACAAATACTACGTCTCCTGCGTCGGCGAGACGCCGGAGGACAATTACAAGACCTCGCTGAAGAAACAGGAACTAGGGGTGCCCGATCACGAGAGCCTGCGCAAGCTGGCCGACGAAGGGGGGATCAGAGCGCCCACTGGGCCGGCCGGTTCGGCGCTGTTTTTCGAGTGCAATATTTTGCACGGCTCCAACGGCAATATCACCCCCTATCCTAGGAGTAATGTATTCTTGGTTTACAACAGCACGGAAAATGCGCTGGTAAAACCTTTTGGCAACCGACCGCCGCGCCCGGCGTTTCTCGGTTCAAGGGACTTTACACCCCTCGCATCGAAGGAGCCGGAATACAAGCGGTCCGTCTGATGGAGAAGGGAATTCTTCGTGCTATGTAGTGAGAAAACATTGAGAAAATAAAAAACGCAAGACATCTATGCTGCGAAGCGATTCGCAAATTACTAGTGGCGAAAGGTAGATAAAAGGATGAAAGCTGAATTTATGCACGAACGATGCGCGATGTTGCTGGTATTGATCCTCTGGCTGCTGGTGGGTTGCGGTGGTGGGGAGACAAAAAGCGACAAACAGGTGTGGAAATTCGCCATCGAGGAAATCCAGGGCAGCGTACAGGACGCGTACGCGCAGCAGTTCAAGGAACGGATTGCGGAGCTCTCGGATGGGCGGATTGACGTGACCATCTATCCCTATGGCGCACTGGGTACCTCGGCCCAACTCACCGAGTTGGTGCAGTCGAACTCGATCCAGTTCGCCATGGCCTCGCCGGGCCACCTAGGTTCGGTTGTGACCGAGGTACAGATATTTTCGCTGCACTTTGTCTTTTCCGACGACGAGGAGGTCAACCACCGGGTGCTGTCGCAAAGCGAGCGGCTCCGCGCGTTGCTGGGCAAAGCCTATCGCGCTAAAAAGCTGCACTTGCTCAGCGTCATTCAGGAAGGCTGGATGGTGTGGACGGCGAACAAGACCCTGCGCACACCGGCCGATTTCAGCGGCGTCAAGATGCGCACTATGGTCTCGCCATTGCTGCTCGAAGCCTACAAAGCCTACGGTGCTAATCCGACCCCCTTGTCCTACTCCGAAGTGTATAGCGGCCTCCAGCTCAATATGATTGACGCTCAGGTCAACCCGGTCTTCGCCATCGAAGAGATGAGTTTCTACGAGGTGCAGGACTACATGATCTTTCCCAACCACCTGCCCTTCGTGGCCACGGTGGTTACTAGCCCCACTTTCTTCGACGGGTTAGAGGAACGAGATAAGAAACTGGTGTTGGCTGTCGTCGGCGAACTCGACGATTACATCTTCCAAGTACAACGAGATTTTAACCGCGAGCGCCTCAAAAAAATACAGCAGGCCAGCGATATCGAAATCATCCGCCTCACCGACGAGGAGCGGGCGGTTTTCCGGCAGGCGAGCATGCCGGTGCGCGACAAATATCGGGAATTGGCCGGAGCGTCTGGTGATGCGCTGCTGACGGCTTTGCTGAGCGAGATCGAAAGAGAATCTGGCTCAGCCCGCTGAAATCAGCGGAAAGCGAGGTCGCGTAGGAAGAGGGCGATCTGCGGGAAGAAGATCAGTAGGACAGTGGCCAAAAGCAGCATGGCGATAAAGGGCGGACTGCCCGAGATGACGCGGAGATAGGGTTGGCGGAAGACGGCGATGGCCGTGAAGATGTCGCAGCCAAAGGGGGGCGTGGCCGAGCCGATGGCGACTTGGAGCGTGACCAGCGTACCGGCTAGGACCGGGTCAATGCCCGCCGCGTCGATAATGGGCGCGAAGATAGGGGCCAACACGAGGATGACCACGATCGGATCGACGAACATGCAGCCGACGAAGAACACCGCGGCGATAGTGACTAGGACGCGAATCGGTTCGGCTGGGTCGAGTTTCAGAACGTCGTGAATGAGCTGCGAGGGGAGTTGGGCAAACGAGATGACCCAAGAAAAGGCCGCGCCCGCCGCTACCAAGATGAAGACCACGGCGGTGATCATGCCGGTCGAGCGCGCTAGCTCGGGGATATCGCGCAGCGTGAGGACGCGGAAGACGAGCATCTCTAGGACCAGCGCATAGAGCACGGACACGACCGCCGCCTCGGTAGGGCTAAAGAGCCCGGTGTAGATGCCACCGACGATGATCACTGGGAAGCCCAGCGGCAGCAGGGCCTTGCGCACGCTCACGCGGCGCGCGCGCCAAGAACTGCGAGGCTGGGTGGGAATATTCCAGTAGCGTGAGGCCAAGTAGCAATAGAGCGAGAACAGGGCTAGGATCAATAGGCCCGGCCCGATACCGGCGATGAACAATTCGCCGATGGAGGTGCCCGACACCACGCCATAGACGATCATGCCGATGCTGGGGGGGATGAGCAAGGCGATATCGCTGGAGTTGATGATCAAGGCAAGGGAGAAGGAGTCCTTGTAGCCTGCTTTTAGCAGCCGGGGCCGCAGGGGGCCGCCCATGGCTACCACTGTAGCTTGGGTGGACCCCGAGACGGCACCGAAGAGCGTGCAGCTAACGGCGGTGGTGATCGGCAAGCCACCCCTGACGTGGCCGACGAAACTCATGACCAAGTCGAGCAGGCGATTGGCAGTGGCTCCCCGGGTCATAATGTCGGCGGCGAGGATGAACATCGGTACGGCGATCAGGGCCGCCGGTTTGATACCGCCAATCATCTGCTGCACCAAGATCATCGGGTCCATGTCGGGAAAGTAGAACACGAAGGCGGCTAGGGCGGCGACTAGCAGCGGGACTTTGAGCGGGAAGCCCAAAAGCAGCAAGACGACCATAATCAGTAGCAGAGTCGTTAGCATAGCTTAGTCTCTGGCTGGATTTTCACAGCGGACCGCCCGTCTCGTTGCTGAGTTCGTCGCGCTGGTCGAAAGAGAGATACACGTCCTCTGCAATCAGGTTGCGAATGGCGGTCAGCGCGTATTGCACGCCGCCCAAAGCTAGGCCCAATGGCACGGCCAGATAGACTAGGTAGAGGGGTAGCTGCAAGCCGGGTGTGACGCTGCCGACGGTACGCACATGAGCGACGTAAGCGGCGGCGTAGTAACTAAGCGCAAAGAGCAGGATTGCGGTCGCGCCAGCAATAGTTACTATGAGGACTTTCTGGATTCGGCGGCCGAACTGGTCGTAGAGGGCCGTCATGCGGATGTGGCGGCCTTGGCGGGCGGCGTAGCCGACGCCGAGGAAGGTGATGAGCACGATCAGCACCTGATTGATTTCTTCGGCGAAGCTCAGGCTGTGGTTGAAAAAATTGCGGCCTAGGACATTGGCCATGCCGAGGCCGACCATCAGCAGGATGCCCCAGCTCAGGGCCCAGCCTTCGAGGATGGCGATGAAGCGGTTGACGGATTGGAGGAGGCAGAACAGGGGACGCCCAGAGGAAGGATCGGACATGCTTTCTCTGTTTGTCATGGATAAAGAAAGTATAAAATCGGGCCGTCGGTGCAAATGGCCGGAGTTTATATCGCGCAGTTGGTACAAGGGGTATAAAGCGCGTTATCTGCGATCAAGGTGCTCCTATCGAACCGTTCCCCTTTTCAAGAGGGGTTCTGCCGTGCCGCAAGAACCTCGCGTTTATTCAAACAGAGCCGCGTACTCGCCGTACCCTGCCTTGGCCAAATCCTCGACGGGAATGAAGCGCAGAGCCGCCGAGTTGATGCAGTAGCGAAGCCCGGTGGGAGGTGGGCCATCCGCAAAGACGTGCCCGAGATGCGAGTCGGCGTATTTGCTGCGCACTTCGACGCGGGTCATAAACAGAGAATTGTCGGTGTGTTCGACGATATGATCTGGCTCTAGGGGTTGGGTAAAGCTGGGCCAGCCGGTGCCAGATTTGAACTTGTGCTGCGAGCTAAAAAGCGGTTCGCCGGAAACGATATCGACGTAGATACCCGCGGCCTTGTTGTCCCAATACAAGTTGTGGAAGGGCCGCTCGGTGCCGTCTTCCTGCGTGACCCGAAATTGCAAGTCCGTGAGTTTGGCGCGCAAGGTGTCGATGGAAGGTTTGGTGTATTGGACGCTAGCCGTTGGCGTCGGGAGATCTTTGCCCCACGTCTCTTCGATAAAGCGGTCGCGGCCCGATCCCCGACGGTAGCGCTGGTAGTGCTGGGGATTCTTGCGATAGTAGTCTTGGTGGTACTCCTCGGCTTGATAAAAAGTAGCGGCTGGGCGGATGGGCGTGACGATGGGTTTGTCAAAGCGGCCCGACTCGTCGAGGGCCTGTTTGCTGGCTTCGGCTAAGGTGCGTTGCTCTTCGTCGTGGTAAAATATGGCCGAGGTATATTGATGGCCGCGGTCGTAAAAGGAACCCCCCGGGTCTGTGGGGTCGAATTGACGCCAGTAGATGTCGAGAAGCTGGCGATAAGAGACAACCTCGGGATCAAAGGTGACCAGCACGGACTCTATGTGCTTGGTCGCACCGGAGCTGACTTGCTTGTAGGTCGGGTTTTCGCGCTCACCGCCGGTGTAGCCGGAAACGGCTGAGACGACCCCCTCGACCTTGTCAAAGGGTGCTTCGATGCACCAGAAACATCCTCCGGCAAACGTCGCTTGGGCGTAGTTTTGGGCGTGGCTGGCTTGCGTGCTAAACACACACAAGGCCGCGCCGAGCAGAATGAGTAGTTTGGCGTTCATAGCTCCTCCTTTTGCGTTGTTTTTAATATAAACGCTCCAAGTATGCCAAAAGGTTCTCACTATCTAAAAGTACTGCCCCAGTCCCACAGACAACTCATAAGTGCCCTCTGCTAGTCCGTAGGCGATATCGCCGCGCAACACCGGCGTGTTGTACACTTTGGGCCACCCTAAGCGAATGCCCAGGCCAGGAGAACAGACCATATTGGCCCTTTCCTTGTTAGGTGTCCAAGCTGCGCCGCAATCCACAAAGGCGGCACTGGCGAGGGTGTACCAAGGTCGGCGGACCAGAGTGGGGCGCGCTTCTAAGTTAAAAAGTACACGCCTGGTGCCGTCGTAGCGCCGAGGAGCATAGCCGCGCAAGCCGCGCGCTAGGCCGAGGAGGAGTTGGTCGGCGTCCTCGCTGCGGTGCAGGGCTTCCCAAGCGGCGCGCAAGGCGAGCGAATGAGCCGTTCCCAGCCGGAAGTACGCGGTCGCGGATGCCGAGGCCAGGAGGTTGTAAAATTTCCCTTTGCCTCGGTACGCGTTGGTGAATAGGGTCAGTTCGGCGTAGCTGCGCTTGGTAGGCTCAAAGCGGGGAGCCAGTTGGGCCTGATACAAAGAAAAGGTCCGATCCGATCCCAAGGAGCGATGGACAAAGCCCCAACGCAGCGACAGCCAACTGCCCGTTTGTAAATCCTCTAGCGGGCCTAAGTTGCGGATGTAGCGGGTGCGCTTGTAGCGGGGACGCCACACGAGAAGGCCGACGCTCGGTATAACCCGCGTCCGGTCGGAGGGCGCGTATCCATCACTCGTGTTCGCGGTAAAGCGGCGGTGAGAGACCTGCAATTGCACTGAGGGGCGCACCTTCGTCTGCTCGCCATAGGAGCGGACCAGCCAGATGCGGCTGCCGTCGAGCGCATCTTGATAGCGCGTTTTTAGCTGGCCCCCCGAGTACAAGCGCCGCACGGCCTGTTGGCTGAACAGGGAAAGGCCATAGGCGCGGCGATCGGCTAAGGTGGCAAAGGGTCGCGAAAAAGTCAGGGCATGGTGGTGGCCTTCGGCACCTGTGGCGAGCTGGACCGCTAGGGAGCGTCGGCTATTGCCAAGGCGCGGCTCGGCAAAGAGCAGCTCGGCCCAAGGGCCGGAAATGGCTTGGTTTTCGAGGACCAAGCGCAGGCGTTGGCCGCGGCCGCGAAAGTTGTAGTCGAGCGCGATCGCACCAAAGCTCAACTCGTCGATTTGCCCCGAGATCAAGGGGGACAAGGCACGCGAGTAGAGATCCTCTATTGAGACCGTCACCTCGACGCCTTCGGGCCGGTCGAGTAAGTGGATGTGTACTTCGCCGATAAACAGCAAGCGCCGCAAATTGCGCGCTGTTTCGGCAACGAGGGTGGAGTCGAGAACATCGCCTTCGGCAAAGAGCAATTCGCGGCGAATGACATGTTCGTCGGTTCGTTCGAGGCCGTGGATGACAATGCGGTGGATGTGCGGAGGATCATCCCCGGCGTGTGCATGTCCGGCTGAGAGCAAAAGGATCGCGAGCAGGAAACTCCGACCCAACGGGAAATATGGGTGGCTGCAGTACAACATGGGCTAGGAAGGCAGGTACAATTTGGCAGCTATCTCAACCGATACAGTACGCAAAAGTGCGCCGGAAGCAAGTTGACAGCTAGCGCGAGAACGGCCTTATTCTCGCGCTCTAAGTTCGCAGTCGTACGATGAACGAGGGTGCCCCAACAACCGTCAAAGTGCTGCGCGAGCAGCTAGTGAATGCGCGCCAAGAACGCGACTTGGGCTTGTTGCGCGATGTGGAGGAAGGATTGCGCCAGCTATGCAAAATCGGCTACCGCTGTTGTTTAGTTGATTTCGATAGCTGTCGGCTGCGCTATTACGTCCGCCTTTTGGGCTACGAACAGGCGCGAGTCAAAGCGCAGATCGAATTTCCCATCTCCCACGAAATCGCCCCGGTGCAGTGGTTGCCGCTGTCGCATCTGGCTGATTATGGCGAGGCCGAAAATGCGCAAAGCATTCGCCGTATATACGAGGGGATGTCCCACTACATCCAACACAAGTCGCCGACGCTACAAGTGGGGACGCTCGCTCTCAACCGGCCTAGGCGGAAGCTGCCTAAAAGACCGCGACGACGCAGGCGAAACAAGGTTTGGTTTTACGTAGGGGGCTTGGTCGTGCTAGCGACTCTCGCTGGCTTTATTGCTTGGGGGAATTTGTGATGCTAAAGAATATTCTTCGATCTCGGGGGCGACCTGCGTGGATCTTTGCTGGGATACTCGGAGCCATCGGGTGCAGCCAAAATTTCAGCGACCAAGAGCCGGCGGTGGCCATGGCCGAGCGGGGATTCACTGCCCGTTCCACAACCAGTGCAGCACCAGCACCCGCTTTGAGTCAGGCGGGTGGGTGGCAGGCACTGGGGCCACTCAGCGCGGTGGCTCCCAAAGGCTGGGTGGCGCAGCAGCCGTCCAGCTCCATGCGGGTGGCCCAGTACGGCCTGCCCGGCCCGGCCGGAGAAGCGACGCTAGGCATCTTTTTCTTCGGTCCGGGGCAAGGTGGAAGCGTCGAAGCCAACATCGAGCGCTGGTTCGGCCAGTTCAAACAAGAGGACGGTCAACCGGCCCAAGGGCGGCGTTGGACGCGGCAGGTGGGGGACATCGAAATAACCGGAGTTGATGTCAGCGGCACCTTCTCTGCGGGAATGGGGATGGGAGACACAACGCCCCAAGCTGACTACCGAATGCTCGGAGCCATTGCCGTCCACCGCTCCGGTACGGTGTTTTTCAAGATGACTGGACCGGCCCAGACTGTCGGGCAATGGGCCGCTAGCTTTGATGAGTTTTTGGGCACTTTACAAGCCGACTCCGTTGAGCCTAAATACTGAGGGAATATGTACACGCAATTAGAAGACGAATTCGGCGACGTCGTCGCCAAGGCCCGGCGCGGGCAAGAGATTGCGGTCGCAGCATTGGCCGATCGGGTGGGACTGACTACCGGGGACATTGCAAAAATCGAAGACTACGAGCTAATTCCGGCCGCGGATGCCATAGAGCGGCTGGCCCAAGCGCTCGGCTTGCATCCGAGCAAATTGCAGGCGAGCGCAGCGCAGGCGTTTTTCCCGCGCGATTCAGTGGGCCGTTCGATGGCCGGGGCGCAGGTGGAGATGATGGTGCTTGGCAGCGGCTTTCTGATGAATGGCTACATTGTCGGCTGTGCGGCAACGGGCCGTGCCGCGATCATCGATCCGGGATTCGACGCGGATAAAATTCTCCAGCGCTTGGCCGCCTCTGGGCTAACGGTCGAACAGATTCTGCTGACACACGGACACCAAGACCACATCAGCGCCCTCGCCGAGATTGGTCGTGCGACGGCTGCGCCGGCACGGATCCACAGCGGGGACTTGGGCCTAGCAGGCAGCTTGGCGGACCAAATCGCAGGCGAACTAGCAGAAGGCGAAGTTGTGGATATCGGTGAATTGCGCTTTGAGGTTCGCTCTACGCCTGGGCATACGGCGGGTGGCATCAGCTTAGTCCACGAGGAAATGGCCTTTGTTGGGGATGCGCTTTTCGCGGGTTCGCTTGGGGGCACTCGCAGCGTGGGCAACTACCGGATGCAGCGCCAAGCCGTGGTCGAGAAGCTACTCAGTCTAGACGCAAACGTCGCGCTCTTTCCCGGGCATGGACCGGCTACTACTGTGGGGGAAGAACGGGAGCACAATCCGTTCTTTTTGTAAAATTCCCCAACGGCGTTGGGACGATTACGGGGAGTCTGCCGCTGGGCGGGGGCTTCCCGTTTCTTTGTCTTCGTTGAGTGCCCAGTCGTAGTCGTTGTATTCGATGGTTATATCTTCGGTTAGCCCAGCGGCTAGGGCCGGGGGAAGGTACGGGCGCAGGTAGTTGACGATGGTGGGCATGTTTTTGGGATTGGGGCGGTCAGTCGGGAACCAAGCGGTGAAATCCTCTCCGTACCAGTCGAGAATTTTGGACAGGTGGAGTTGTTTCCCTTGCAGGCGCACGTGGTTGGGGTCTTGGGCAAAGCGCGTCAGCGCCCGTTCCAAGCGGGCGTCGAGGTCGGGGGCGGTAAAGGCCCGGTTGTCCAGTTGCGGGCAGCTAAGGGCTGCGCAGTTGACCGCAAAGTGGATGCGCGGCTCTTGGTAGGTTGGGCGGATAATTTTGTTTTCAACGTGATCCAGTGTCATTTCTTGCCCTCCAGCGACAAAGGGCTGGCGGTTGAAAAAGCCGCTGAGTGCAAAGGCATCCTTGACGCTGGCGATGGGATAGGCGTCGATGACGCCCCGCAGGGTAAAGGCGTTGTACGCATTGATCCAGTAGGCCAGTTCGTGTTCTCGGGTGGGGAAGCGATCGGGATGAGTTTCGGGGTTATAGAGGCCGAGACTATCGACGTAGGCGTCGAGTTGGGCGCGGTCTTTGGCCAAGGCGGCATAGCGGACCAAGCCTTGGTCATCGACGTATTCTTGCAGGACTTGGTCAAAGGGGGCGTGGTCAAAGGGAGAAGCCGCGCCAAGGGCGACCGGGACGAGCAGCCACAAAGGCAGAAAATAAAGAGAGCGCATAGTTTTTCCAAATGGGTTAGGATGGTGAGTAAGAATGTATGACTAGACTAAATTTTATGCTAATTACAGCAGATGATATGAACTGGGATGCGGTGGGGGCATTTGGGTGTCCGACCGAGGGAACAACGCCCCATATTGACCGATTGGCTGCCGAAGGATTGCGCTTTAAGCACGGTCATGTGACGATTGCGGTGTGTCAACCGAGCCGCTCGGCATTGATGACTGGGCGCTATCCGCATCGCAGTGGGGGCGAGGGTTTTTATCACTTGCGCTACGAAGGCGTGCCCATTCTGCCTGATATTTTGCGCGATGTGGGGTATGATGTGGGCATTTTGGGCAAAGTTCCCCATTCGACACCATACCAGGCATTTCAATGGGATATGGCACGCGATCAGATCCATTTGGGGCAGGGACGCAATCCCAAGGTGTATTATCAATATGCAAAGAATTTCGTGCAGGATGCCGTAGATGGAGGTCGTCCATTCTTTTTGATGGCTAATTCCCACGATCCGCATCGCCCGTTTTACGGCAATGACAAGTCGGAGTGGTATAGCGAACTCGATCCGCCGGCCGTGCCTCCTTCGCGCACGTTTACGCCAGAAGAAGTAATAGTCCCTGGATTTTTGCCGGATATACCGGATGTGAGGCTGGAAATAGCCGAGTATTACAATTCCGTGTGCCGCTGTGATGATACGGTCGGGCGATTGCTCGACGTGTTGGATGAAGCGGGTGTGGCGGAGAATACGCTAGTGATGTTTTTGTCGGATAATGGCATGGCGTTTCCATTTGCAAAGACCAATTGTTATTTGAATAGTACGCGCACACCTTGGGTGGTGCGCTGGCCAGCGGTTATTCAGGCCGGGCGCGTGGATGCCAAGCATTTTATTTCGGGGATAGATTATTTACCTACGGTGCTGGATGCAATTGGCGTGGATATTCCAAACGGCGTCAATGGCCAATCGCTTTTGCCGGTATTGCGGGGTGCAGAGCAGGCTGGATGCGAGCAGGTGTTTACGCAATTTCACCAGACTTCGGCGCGGCGCAATTATCCCATTCGGTGCGTGCAAAATGCGCGGTTTGGTTACATTTTCAACCCTTGGTCCGATGGCGAGCGAGCGTTTCGCAATGAGTCCCAGAATGGCCGGTCTTGGCAGGCGATGCAAGAGGCAGCGGTTAGCGATTCAGAGTTGGCGGCGCGCAATCATTTGTTTACGTATCGCGTCTTGGAAGAATTTTACGACTTTGCGAACGACCCCAATGCGCTGAACAACTTGATTGATGATCCCAACTATGCCGATGAGATTCAGGGGTTGAGAAATGCGCTTGAGGAATGGATGGTGGAGACAGACGATCCGGCACTCAACGCGTTTCGCGGTCGCGCATCGCAGCAGGCACTTGATGATTTGATGGATCACCTAGCGGATGCGATTGGCAAGCGCGTGGACGAATAGGTGATGAACGCCATTCGACGAGAGGGAGCCATTCTTTGGGGCTTGGTCCTGTTGTGGCTTTTGGTCTTTGTCACTTCCATGCTCTACCACACGGGCGGCCGCTTGTCTTTGCCGCTGGATGATTCCTTCATCTATTTCCAATACGCGCGGCAAGCCGCCCAAGGACACTTTCTCGAATACAATACCGGCGCTGAGCCAACGGCTGGCGCGACTAGTCTGCTGTACACCTTGCTACTGGTACCGGGCTTTTGGTTGGGGTTGGATGGGATGGGGATTGCGCTGTACGCGTTGGCATTGGGGGCTATGTGGTTGGGGTTGAGCGCTTGGTTTCTCCTGTTGCTGGGCCGCAAGTTGAGCGGTTCTTTCAGCGGCTGGGTGGCTGCGTTGATGTTCCTATTGTGCGGCCCACTGCTGTGGGGCTACTACAGCGGCATGGCGATCGGCCTGTTTGCCTTCGCCATCTTGCTGACCCTGTATCTGTACCTAACAGAAGACCGGCGTGCTCCACTGGCGGCAGCCCTATTAGTATTGGCGCGGCCCGAGGGGATCGCCTTGGCCTTGCTGCTGATAGCGCTGGTCGCCTATCGCCGGGCGTTGAACTGGCGATGGGTGGTGCCTTTGGGGGCGTACGTGTTCCAGGCCCTGCTACTGGCTTGGTGGACGGGAGAGGCCGGGGCGTCTGGAGTCGAGGCCAAGTGGCGCTTTGCCGAACCCCACGGGTCATTGCCCGAGCAGACCCGAGCCGTATTCTTCGACTTCGCCGAATTTGTCAAAGGAATTCTCGCTGGGTCGCTAGGGCATCAGACCAGCATCAATTTATACGCGTACGATGGCAACTATCGCCGCATGGTATTTGCTCCGTTTGTCGCGCTCTTCTTTTTGGCGGAGCTAAGCTATCGACTCTGGGGCGAGCTGTCCGCGAGGCGGCTCGGGGTGGCGGCATTGGGTGGAGCGTGGTTTGTCGGCGGCGTTTTGCTCACCTGCACTCTCGTCGAATACGACGCTCACTTCAATCGCTATCAGCAGCCTTTCTTGCCGCTCTACATTCTCTTTGCCGCTTTGGGCTTGGGGCGCTTGGACGCGGCTGGGGGGGAATGGGGTAGCAAGCTGGCGCGGGGGTTGGCTTGCTTTTTCGGTTTGTGGGGATTGATATCGGTGGGGTTTTTCGCGGTTGCGTACGGGGAAAATTGCAGCGATATCCGCAACCAGCAGGTCGAGATGGCGCGCTTTATAGACGCTGAGCTGCCGCCCGACGCGCGCCTCGCCGTCAACGACGCCGGTGCCCTGCGCTACTTTAGCGGTCGCCAAACTATCGACTTAGTCGGATTGACCACGGCTGGGAACAGCGCGCCTTGGCGGCACGGGAGCGGGTCGCTATTCGAGCGCTTAGAGGCCATGCCGTCGGACCAGCGCCCGCAGTACTTCGCCATTTTCCCCAATTGGTTCAATTTTCCCGAGGGCTTCTTTTTGCAACCGCTGCACCGCATTCGCGTCTTTGAGCCGTCGATTATAGATGCGGAGAAGGTGTTGTATCAGGCGCATTGGGCCACCGATCTCAGCGGCGAGGCCATCCGCAACCGGACGCTCTTAGAGGAAGGTTGGCGGGTAGTCGATAAAGTGGATGTGGCTGATTTGGCAAGCGAACGCCGGCATGACTACCAATCTAAAGTGTGGGTTCCCGGCAGCGGGGAGGCGAATCTGTTGATGGCGCTGAGCGCTACCGATGACCCACAGGCCGTGTACATTGACGGGGGCCGGACGGTAACGGGGGGTGAGCGGATGGAGGTGGCGCTGAATGCTGGCCAACCGGCGACGGTGATCATGCGCACGGTTACAGGTATTGCTCAGCACTTTGCGGTGGTAGCTAATGGGAAGAAAATTGCTAACGTGGAACTGCCGGGAGGGCGAGGCCGTCAGTGGCTCGAATTGGCCGTCGGCCAGATAGCGGCCTCGGATGTGCGCAGCCACGTCGAAATTGAGACGCAGCCGATCCACTTTGGCGGCGATTTGCGGCCGATTGTCTCGTTTCACTACTGGGTTTTGCAGCCGTGAACTGTTCTAGCGGTATCGGCGTGGTGCGGTCAAGGCGAGAAGGAGCCATTCTCTGGGCGATCCTAATCGCCGCTCTCGGTGTGCGCCTAGCTTATCTCTACCAAGCGGTTGATACGCCACTCTTCGACGTCCTCTTGATCGACTCTGAGTTCTACGACCGCCGCGCCCGGGCCATTGTCGCGGGCGATTGGCTGGGCGACCGGCCTTTCTTTATGAATCCGTTTTACTCCTACTTTTTGGCCGCCATTTACACGCTTTTGGGCGCTGAATATTGGTGGGTTGGCTTGGTGCAGGCGGCGCTGGGGATGGGTAGCTGCTACTTGATCTACGCCTTGGGCCGAAAACTGTGGCACGCACAAATTGGCCTGTTGGCCGCGGGCATGGCGGCGATCTACCAGCCGTATGTGTTTTACGACGGGGCGCTGCTGACCGCCGCGCCGATCACCTTTTTGAATCTCGCGGCTCTGTATTGTTTAACGCATGCGCAAGGTGCGGCGCGTTGGCTGTGGGGCGCGGGCCTGCTGTTGGGAGTTTCGGCTACGGCGCGGCCCATGGTTTTGCTGTTTGTCGCAGCAGTCGCTGGCTGGTTTGTCGTGCAGTGGGGACGGCGCGGTTGGCGGCAGTGGGGATTGGTAGCCGTGGGCTGCGGCCTCGTAGTCGGCGCGGTGGCTTGCCGCAACTATCTCGTCGGAGGGGAGTGGCTGCTGACCACATCCTCAGCCGGGATGAACTTCTACGTGGGCAATCACCCCGAGGCCAACGGCATCTACGCGCAAGTCGATTTCCTGCCCAGCGCCGAGCCGGATTTGGAGCGCGAGGCGTTTATCCGCGAAGCCGAGGCGCGCACGGGGCAGGAGTTGACCTCGGCCCAAGCCTCTAGATACTGGCTGGTGGCCGGTCTGCGCTTTGCCGTGGAAAATCCCCTCTCGTATCTGGCTCTGCAAGGCCGCAAACTCTACATGTTCTGGAACGGAGTCGAGGCGCAAAACAACCTGAGTCTGTACTTGGCGCGGGATTTTGTACCCCTATTGCGCTGGTGCGTTCTGGGGTGGGGACTGGTGGCCCCGCTGGCGGTCGTGGGTTGGGCCACTAGTCGTCGCTCTTCTCTGCTCGACCTGTATCTGGCGAGCTATCTGGCCGCGTGCTTGCTGTTTTTCACGTCCTCGGAATACCGCCTACCCGTCGTGCCGGTGATTCTGCTCTACGCCGCTTGCTGGCTTGCCAACGCCGCGGCTTGGACGACGGGCGGTGCGCATCGCCGGTTGCTGGGGTCGTGCCTGTTGGTGGTCTTAGTCGCGCTACCGATCAATTATCGAGACGCCGGGGCTGAGCGGCTGACTCGCAAACGCGTTGATTACTACAATTTCGGAACTTTGTACCAACGCCGAGGTGATTGGGCAGAGGCCGAGAGCATGTTCCGCAAGGCGCTGCGCATTGACCTGTCGTTTGCGCCCGCTGCCTCTGGTCTAGCGGCTGTATTGGAGCAGCAAGAAGGCGGCGACTCGGACATCAAACGCGGATTAGATCTCTTCGGTGTGGGGGAGTACGAGGCGGCGATTGCGGCCTTTAGCCTCGCCCAGCCCTCGTCCGGCCTGCATAACAACCTTGGTCTGTGTTATTATCGCCTCGGTCAATGGGCTGAGGCTGCCGCGCACTTTCACAAGGCTCTCGCGCTCGATGCCAGCTACGCCCGAGCACATTTCAATCTCGGCTTGGTATATGCCAAGCAGGGCGATGACCAAGCCGCGGCCGATGCCTTCGCCCAAGCACTCGAACTCGACCCCAACCACGCCCAAGCGCACTATCGGCGCGGGGAAGTGCTTTTGCGCTTGGGGCGTCCCCGCGAAGCAGAAGCCCACTGGGCTTTTTTGCGCGCGAGCAACCTCGACGATGCGCGCTTACAGGCGAAAATCGATTCCATGACGCAGGCTAACCCTTGAACACTACTCTCTGTGTGCGCGGTGCCCGGGCGGGTGGTCTGGCCAATGTCGATATGGATTTGCCGTTGGGCCGGATTATTTGCTTTACCGGCCGCAGTAGCAGCGGCCGCCGCGCCATGGCCTTAGATATCCTGTACGCGGAGAGCCGTCGGCGCTATATGCAGGCTTTGTCTCCGACCGAACGCGAGAGCGTCAGCGGAACGGCGCGTGCCGATGTGGACGAGATCTCGGGCTTGCCTCCGGCCATTTACTTGGGGGCACCGCGTCGCGGGCGCACGGTGGGGGACTACTTGCGGCTAGACGGGATCTTGGCACAGATCATGCTGGAAGAGGGACAGATACACTGCATCGAATGCGGGGGTGATTGTCTCAGCTATGCGGCCGATGAAGTCGAGCGCGAAGTCGCCCGCGTCCAGCCGGACACCCGCTGTTTGGTGCTGGCCCCTTTGACTCTGCGGAATAAAGGGATGTGGCAACAGCTCGTGCAGGCCGGGTTTACACGAGTCGCAATCGACGGCCAGATCCAGCGATTGGAAGGCGACGGGCCAGCATTGCCGAGCGGCGAAAGCGAGGTACACGTCGTGGTGGACCGCTTGGTGCCGGACCCGAACGACAGTGTGCGCTTTTTGGAAGCCGTGCGCGTGAGCCGCTCGATTTCATCGGGGCAGACGGTGATTTGGGTGGATGGGACCGGCGAGATGATGAACTTGAACCAGCAGCCTACTTGCGGCGAATGTGGCCGTCAGTACGAGCCGCTAATCACGGCTGACTTCGGCGCAGACCAGCCCTTGGCCGATCAGATGACCCTAAACGGTCACACCATGAACGAGATGATGGACGCACCCCTTGGCTCGTTGCGCGATTGGCTGGCCGCGACTCAGGGGCACGCCAAAGTAGAGACTGCGCTCGCCGAGGCCCGCGGCTTGGGGCTGGGGCACCTGCCGTTGCGCCGTCGGCTCGAATCGCTGGCGGCTGGCGAGTGGCAGCGACTGCAGTTGGGGTCCTGTCTCAGCAGCGGCCTGACGGGCATTCTCTACATTATGGAGGGTTTGGGCAGCCAGTTGTCTAGGAAAATGCTGGATGCGGTCGCAGTGGGTCTGCGCCGACTGGTCGCTGGCGGCAATACTGCGCTGTTATTGGATCACACGCCTGCACTCGTGGCGGTCGCGGACGAAGTCTGGGCGTTTGCAGGAGGGCGGGTCCAGATAGGGGAGCCGACTGAAATAGAGCGGGATGAAGCGGATGAAAAGCGGGTCACTGAGAAAGTTGCGCTGGCATTGACCATCCGCGGGGACGGTGTGGTCGGGCCGCTTGCTATCGAACTGCCGCACGGAAAGTTGACCTGCGTATGCGGTCCTTCCGGCAGCGGCAAGACCCGCTTTCTGCAAGAAGTCTTGCTGCCACTGCTCAAGGGACGGTCCGTCGAGTACGCTGCTGTGAGCACGCCGCGAAACAGCCGAGTTGTAACGGTGGAAGCCCCGAGCGGCAAGGCCACGGTTTTGGAGGGGCTGGGCCTTTTCGCGCGCGTCGCCGATCTATACGCCTCATCGCCGGCCGCAGCAGCGCGCGGCTGGGATCGGGACACCTTCCTGTTGGATCGACCGGGAGGCCGTTGTCCGAGCTGTGAAGGCCGCGGCCAATGCTACTTCGATTTGGAGTTTCTGGAGGATATAGCACTGATGTGCGCCTCTTGCGAAGGCCGCAGGTACCGAGACGAGATCTGCGAAGTGACCTTGCGCGGCGCGAGTATCGCCGATGTGTTGGGCATGACTTTGGAACAGGCTTGTGCCCATTTTGCCCGACACGACCCAATCCGCTCGCGTCTAGAGGCCGCAGTCGGCTGCGGCCTCGGCTATCTGCTCTTGGGACAGGAAGTGCAGGAACTGGAGCGGGGGGAGTGGTTGCGGTTGCTGCTGGCGCTCGAATCGACGCGGGCCTCCCAGCGCACTTGGGTGCTGATCGACGATCCAGCTAGCGGCGATCATCCAGAAGATGTGCGCGCGATGGTTGGGGCCTTGCGGGAGTTGGTGGAGCGAGGGACCACGGTCGTCGTCGCCGACCAGCATCCGATGGTGCGGGCGGCTGCGGATTGGGTAGTGGATTTGGCGTGCTAAAAGCCGCAATGTTGTTGCGACATATTATCTTGCGAGATGTATCGCTCCTATCTATCTTAAATTGGATATAGTTATTCGAGTAAACGAGGTGAATAATGCGGTATCCAAGCCCCGAGAAAGGGGCTTTCTAATGAAGGTCGTGCAGAAGTTACAAGAAGAAGTCATCGGCCATCTGGACTTGGACGGGTACGTCTTGTGCGAGCCGCAAGAGCCGATCGTCGAAGTACTCAAGAAAATGCGCCACCAACACGTCAGCGCCGTGCTGGTGGAAGAGAATGGCCGCTTGGTGGGGATCTTTACCGAGCGCGATGTGCTCACCAAGGTAACAGACCAGCCAGCGACGTGGATGCGGCCAGTGGCCGAATTGATGACCTGCGATCCGCACAGCTTGGATGCCCAGCAGCCGATTAGCAGCGCCCTGCGGCTGATGAATGCTGGCGACTACCGCAACGTGCCGATCGTAGATAAAAACGGTCGCATAAAGGGAAATTTGCCCCAACACGAGGTCATCCGCTTTCTCACCGATCAGTTTCCCGAAGACATCTACAATTTGCCACCGGACCCCGAGCGCATTGCTCGCACCAAAGAGGGAGCTTGAGCATGCGTTGCGGATTGAGATTTTTTTCTTTTTAAGGAGGTCGTGTGCATGGCCGAAATCGTGGCCCCATCGGCACCTAGGAGTAAGCGAGAGTACTCGCAAGAAGAGCGCCAATCTGTAGTCATCTCATTTTCCGGCGATTCGGGCGATGGAATGCAGCTAACCGGCGGTCAGTTTACCAATACTTCGGCTGTGATGGGCAACGACGTCAGTACCTTTCCCGACATTCCCGCTGAAATTCGTGCCCCGGCCGGGACCATCCCCGGGCTGAGCGGCTATCAGGTCAACTTTGCCGCCAACGACCTCTACACGGCTGGCGATTCGCCCCAGGTGCTGGTGGCGATGAACCCGGCTGCGCTCAAAGCTAACTTGCCCGATCTCGAGTCGGGTGGGACCATCATCGTCAATACCGATCCGTTCAACCGCAGTGGCCTGCGCAAGGCTGGGTACGAGAGAAACCCGCTCGAAGACGGCAGCCTCAGCGGCTACGACGTGCATCCGGTCCCCTTGACCACTCTGACCCGCAATGCCCTCGCCGACATCGAGGGCATGAGCAACCAAGCTAAGGACATGTGCAAGAATGCCTTTGTCTTGGGCTTGGTGTTCTGGATGTTCGACCGGCCGCTCGACTACACGCTCAGATTCTATCAGACCAAGTTCGCCGGTCGGCCCGAGGTAGTTGAGGCCAATACGAGGGCCTTGAAAGCAGGCTACTACTACGGCGAAACGGCCGAGACTTTTCAGACGCAGATTTCAGTGCCGAAGCGGCAGATTGTCGAACCGGGGGTGTACAAGCGGATCACTGGTAATGAGGCGATTGTCTTGGGGCTAGTTACGGCTGCGCAAAAGGCTGGCAAACCGTTCTTTTACGGTTCGTATCCCATCACGCCGGCCAGCACCATCCTAGAGGGCTTGGCGGCGCTGAAGAACTTCGATGTGCGGACGTTCCAAGCCGAGGACGAGATCGCAGCCATGGGTTCGGTGATTGGCGCGGCCTTTGCCGGCAGCCTCGCGGCTACCGCCAGCAGCGGCCCGGGCATTGCGCTCAAGAGCGAGGGGATCAACTTGGCCGTAGTTATGGAACTGCCACTGGTGGTCATAGACGTCCAGCGCGGCGGTCCTAGCACGGGCTTGCCCACCAAGACCGAGCAGGCCGATTTGCTGGAGGTGCTCTACGGACGCAACGGCGAAAGCCCGATCCCGGTCATTGCTCCGGCAACTCCGAGCGAATGCTTCGACATGGTCATCGAGGCCTTCCGCATTGCCGTTCGCTATATGACGCCGGTCTTCGTCCTATCCGACGGGTACGTGGCCAACAACTCCGAGCCGTGGAAAATACCAGACCCAGATTTAATCGCGGCCATTGATGCTGATCCGTACACCGATCCCGACGGCTACCAACCCTACATGCGCGACCCGCAGACTTTGGCTAGGCCTTGGGTCTTGCCGGGGACGCCGGAGTTGGAGCACCGGATCGGCGGTTTGGGCAAGCAGGATGTGACGGGCAATGTCTCTTACGCGCCCGAAGACCACGAACGCATCGTCCACGTCCGAGCCGACAAAATCCGCGGCATTGCCGATTTCATTCCCGAATTAGAAGTGACCGGTCCAGAGCAAGGGGATCTGCTGATCTTGGGTTGGGGGGGAACCTATGGGGCCATTCGCGCAGCCGTTGAGCAAGTGCGAGACGAGGGCCTCGACGTAGCCTACGCGCACCTGCGCTACTTGAATCCGTTTCCCCGCAACCTCGGCAACGTGCTCGGCCGCTACAAGCAAGTATTGGTACCTGAGTTGAATCTCGGCCAATTGGCCTTATTGCTCCAAGCGCACTTTCCCGTGCGCGTCGTCAAGCTGAACAAAGTCCAGGGCTGCCCCTTCCAAATTCGGGAAGTGGCCGACAAAATTCGCCAAGTGCTAAGCTAAGGCAGGGAGATCGAGATGGCCGAAGCAGTGGTAAAGACTGGGTTGAGTCGCAAGGATTTCGTTTCCGACCAAGAGGTTCGCTGGTGCCCCGGGTGCGGCGACTACGCGATTTTGGCCCAAATGCAAAAGATGCTGCCCGAAGCGGGGATCGCGCGGGAAGACCTCGTATTCGTCTCTGGGATCGGCTGCTCTAGCCGCTTTCCCTACTACATGAATACGTACGGCATTCACTCAATCCACGGGCGTGCGCCCACGATCGCCACGGGTATCAAGACGGCCAATCCGGATTTGAGCGTCTGGGTCATCACCGGCGATGGCGACGGACTGTCCATCGGTGGCAATCACCTCTTGCACAGCCTCCGGCGCAATGTCGATCTGAAGATTATTCTGTTCAACAACCGCATTTATGGGCTTACTAAGGGCCAGTACTCGCCGACCTCGCTGATAGGGCACCGCACCACGTCCACCCCCATGGGGTCGATTGACTATCCGCTCAATCCCATATCCGTGGCGCTAAGTGCCGAAGCAACCTTTGTCGCCCGTACGCAGGACACCAATACCAAGCATCTAAGCTATGTGCTCAAGCGTGCGGCCGAACACAAGGGGGCTGCTTTTGTCGAGATCTACCAAAACTGCGTTGTGCTCAATCCCACGGCTTGGGAGCACACCACGGATTCGGACGTGCGCGACGACAATATCGTGTTCTTAGAGGAAGGGGAACCCCTCATCTTTGGGAAGGATCGGGATCGGGGTATTCGCATGAACGGCACCGAACCCGAAGTCGTCGCGCTCAGCGACGTGGCTCCAGATGAACTGGTCGTGCATCGCGAAGGGCGCGAAAACGCCAGCTACGCCTATATGCTCAGCCGGATGGAGTACCCGTCGATGCCGTTGCCCTTTGGCGTGCTGCGTGCCCTCGACCGGCCGACGTACACCGAGTTGCTATTTGACCAAATCGACGCAATGACCCAACAGCGGGGCGAAGGCGACCTCGCGGCCTTGTTTAACGCTGGCGATACTTGGGTCGTCGAATAGGAGAGAGCCATTGATTTGCCCTTCGTGTTCCCACGACAATATCCCTGGAGTTGACCTCTGTGAGGAATGCGGCCAGAGTCTGAGCGAAGCGTACCAAGATTGGGGAAGCGAGGAGTATAAGGAAATTTTCACCGAGCCGCTTTCCGCGCTCAATCCGCAGGAGATGGTCTGCGTGTCGCCGACTACTTCGTTGGCCAAGGTCATCTCACTGCTCAAGGAGCGGCACGTCGGTTGCGTGTTAGTAACCGGCGAGGGTGGGCAGTTAATCGGCATATTTACCGAGCGCGACATCCTCTATCGGGTGGCAGGCTTAATCAGCGATTTGGAACAGATAGCAGTCGAGAGCCTGATGACGCCGCGGCCCACCGCGCTCAAAGCCGATGCGGCCGTGCAGCACGCCCTACATTTGATGAGTATCCACGGATTTCGCCACGTGCCGCTGTTGGATGATGACGACCGCCCGGTTGGCTTGGTTTCGTTTAGGTACATCGTCCGTTTTATCGAAGAGAATTTTTCCTCCGCAGCTTGAGCGAGTTGGCCGCTAGGCTGACTTTAGTTTTCTTGAAAGGCGGTTGTGCTATGTCGTTGAGCCACAAGGCGATATGTTCAATCCTCGCGTTAGTCCTGTTGAGTCCCCTAGGGGTTAGGGCTGAACTGGACTGGACTACCCTGAACAGCACGCGCGAAGTCACCGAAGCCGAGTGGTTGCAGTTACAGCTATCCGTATTGGGGTTAAAACTGAGCTATCCAGCCTACCGCATCGACCTAAAGCTGACCGAAGACTCGGCGATTGAATTTACCTTTGTCGCCAGTAGTGGAATGGCCAAGCATCTGACTGAAGAACTGGACAAGAGCGAAGCCGACGAGGTTATTTCCTACCACGCGCAGGGCATAAGTGACCAAGTAGAAACATTGATCCGTGACGAATTCCCAAATTTGTGGTCTAGCTTCGACCCCCGCCAAGATTTTCGCGGGCAATTTCTCGGCCCAGGTGAGAAATGGAACGACCCGCCGCGAGAAATCGGCACTTGGCTGGAAAACAAATTCTCTTGGGGTCGCTAAGGGCTAGTGTCTTCATTCCGGATCGCGGTGGGGCATTGCTCTGTGCGTTGATTCGTCGAGGGAGATGTCCTTGTCGATGACCGGCTCTTCGGTGGTCACGATCCAGCCGCGCACCCACTGACCGAAGACATTAATCTCCTTGCGCTGGGCGTCGATGACCTTGGACGAAGCGGTGTGCCGCTCTTTGTTGATACAGAAAAAAGTGTGCCGGCGCGTCGTGCCTTTTTCCTTGTCTTCCATGTGTTCCATTCGCCGTACCCTTTCAAGTTTGCGCGAACTGGTGGACCACATCCACTAGCAATTTGACCTTTTCATAGGGCGTATCTGGATAGACGCCGTGCCCCAAGTTGAAGATGTGGGGGCGGCCCCGACCCTGCTTTAGAATGTGCTGAGCGGCCTTGGCAATGCTCGCCTCTGAGCCGTAGAGGGCGCAGGGATCTAGATTGCCCTGTAAAGGCATGGTATCTCCGAACAATCCGTAAGCTGCATCGAGATCGATTCGCCAATCGAGGCTTAGGACTTGGGCACCGACGCGGCCAAAGCTGGACAGATTTTGCGCCCCGGCAAGCGGGAAGTAAATGACCGGAGCATCCAGCGCGGCGAGGCTGCGGCAAACTCGCCGCACATAGGGTAGGGCGAATTCGTTAAACTGTGCCGGAGATAACAAACCGATAGAAGTGTCGAAAATCTGGACAGCGTGGGCACCGGCTGCGATCTGGGCGCGCAAGAAGCGGCTGGCGAGGTCGGTGAGCAGGTCGAGCAGCCGATGGGCGAGGGCGGGGTCGCTGTGGATCATGCGGCGAAAAGCGGGAAAGTCCTTGGCATGGCTCCCTTCCACCAGCCAAGTGGCCAAGGTGAAAGGCCCGCCGGCATATCCGATGAGCGGGACTGCGGGCGGCAGGGCGTTGCGTACCAAGCGCGCAGCTTCTAAGACGTAGGCGAGGTCGTCCTCGGGGATGGGGTTGCGGAGGCCGTCGATGTCGGAAGCTGAGCGGATCGGGCGGGCGAAGACAGGGCCGGGGGCGTAGGTTAGCTCGCAGCCGAGCGCCTCTAAGGGTGTCACTAAGTCAGTAAAGAGAATAGCCGCATCGACCCCGAGCATATCGACCGGCATGAGGGTAATTTCGGCGGCGAGTTCGGGGGTTTGGAAAAGTTTGAGCAAGGAGCCGTGCCGCTGGCGCAGCTCTCGATACGGCTTGAGGATACGGCCAGCTTGACGCATGATCCAGATGGGAGGCGTTGCCGGCGCTTGGCCCCGACAGGCTTGGAGAAAGGGGGCGGCTGAATCGGACAAAGTGCTAGCGACCCGGTTCGACCATCCACTCGGGCAAGGCGATGCGATAGGTGACCACGTCCTCCAGCGGTTTGAAGCGGACGCAGTCTCCTTCCATATCGGCCCGATAGACGTCGGGATCCTCGTCATCGGACTTGAAAGCCAACAGGCGCAACGGGGGTAGTTTGCGATCTGGCCAGTACTGGCCCACGTCGATTACTATATCGGCTTGGCACCCAAAAGGCACGACGT
Source organism: Candidatus Latescibacterota bacterium (assembly GCA_965116675.1). Lineage (GTDB taxonomy): Bacteria > Latescibacterota > UBA2968 > UBA8231 > UBA8231. The sequence goes on along the minus strand of OZ220721.1, from coordinate 971,764 downwards.
CAATTTCCCATTTGCGCTCTTTAATGGCGACAGCACCGTCGAGTTCTACGGGGCCAAATCGCCCTCGTTGTCCTCGGGTATCGACAAACAAATAGTCCGCGCAAGAGGCGTAGTCTATGTGCCCCGAGCCAGCGTCGGCTGAATAGACCAGCAGCGATGAGTCCTGCCAGGCGCAAAACGAGCCAGGGGGAAGGTGGTAGGCCACATCGCTCTGGTGGACGGTCCAGGACTGCTCCCAACCGAGGTTGGCATAGACTTCGAGACCATTGTCGTACGTCACCCGCACCTGTCCGTGGGCAAACGCGCCGGAAAGCAGCGCATCGTTAGTCTCCAAAAACTGGTCGTTGTGGCAGTAGGCGATGGCGCGCACGGGGACGCGGAGGTAGTGCTTTTGCAGTTCGCGCAGCATGTAATAGGATTTGACCGCAGAGGCGATGCCCCACTCCAACTGGTCGGGGAGCAGACAGGCGTGGCCAAAGGCCGCGGTAGCGGCGAGATAGCGGTCGAGATAGGTGCTGCGACTGTGTTTTTCACCTTGGGGGATGTGCCCGGCAAAGTACTGATCGATGGTTCCTAGTCCCGCATCGATTTCAATGGGATGGAGATTTTGCAGGTCGAAGTCCACCAATGGCGGAATGCGGCTGGGATCGTCTCCGACCATGCGAGCGAGGTAACCGGTCAGGATGCCGGCGTAGATCCAGTGATTGCCACCGTTCCCGATGGCCAGGCCAGCTTGGGTTTGGGAGCGGAGGATGCCCTGTTGCAGGGAATAGTTACTCGCCAAGTGGCTGATTGCTGCCGCGCTGTCGCTGAAGTCGTTGAATTCCCAAGGCGGGACTTCGGCGTGTTCGCTTACGTACAGCGCGTCGCAGGGGTATTTGTCGATGATGGTGCGTGCGTGTTCGGGTGCGCGCGCCAGTGCTTCGGACGGCTTGAGCAAATAGAGCCCAGATCCGGTCGGGGTTGGGCTGCCGTCGGCGAGTTGGGCCGCCAATTCGGGCTGCCAGCAGGAACTAGTAGGGGCGATGTGGCGATAATTGACTTGGAGACTGGTTTTGTAGCCCAAGTCGGACAGGGCATCGAGGTACTCGTCGAGGGCGTCTTTGCCGCCTTTGGCCTCAGCACCTTCCACCACGAGCGCAGTATCGCCGTCGCCGTCGTGCCAAGTTTCGCTGGGGTGGTTGATCAGCAAGTGATCGATGCCCATCAGCTTGAGTTGGCGCATGTTTTCGTATAACTCGACGTAGCTTTCTTGGGATGCGTCGATATAGGGAATGTTGTACCAGACCCAATCGGCTAGCGCTTCGCCTGACTCGGCCGCGGCCGTGGAAAAGGTTGGGAGGACTTCTTCGTATTGGGTGGAGACCGTTATGAGCCAGCGCTCTTGAAGATCGCTGCGCTTGCCGTCGCTTTGGCTGGCGTAGCTACAGCCGCCGTTGAGTTGGACCAAACGCTGAGATTCTGCTTCGGGCGGGGCGTACAGAGAGGAAGCATGCGAATAGTGCCAATCCACGAAGCTAGACACAAAATAGCCCGCAGTGCAGAGGATGCGCGGGTAGTTATCGCCGAAGTTGAAATAGGGAATGGTGATCAGGCGTGGGTGCAAAGCCCCAGAGACTCGGCCGAGTGCGAGACCGGTGCCTTTGCCCTGCCCGCCCTCGATTTCCACGACGAGCGACTTGCCGCGGATGCGGAGCCGGTAGAGGAAGTTGGCTTGTTCCTCCCCTAGTTTCCACTGCCAGCGGGCCTCGACGCAATCGCCGACTTGCTCGCAGGAAATGAAGTATCGCTCTACTTCTTCGCTATTGGCAGGCCAAACCGAGCCGCCCATTTCCACGGCAATCCCGCCGTCTTCGGCTGGGGTGATTGGGTCGCCATTGTTGACTTCCAACTCGATATCGGCGAAGGTTCCATCAATTGGCGTGTAGATAAATTGGACCACGGCAGAGACAGAGCGGCTCTCAAAGACAAAGGAAATGCCTTCTTTGCGGATCGAGGTTTCGACTTCTTCTTGGAGCGTGGGAAAGATCGAGGGTTGGCTTTGGCTAGCGGATGCGGGTTGTTGCTCGCCCAGAGCCGTCGCCGCTCCTGTGAGGTCTGCCATGAAATGTCCTGACTCAGCGCGTTTTTAATTTTTCCAAAGTCAAATAACTTAGATAATAAACGAGAGTATGTCAAACTGACGGCCCTTTGGTTTGACCGGAGGGAGAAGCCGATCTATCTTATTGTTTTTATAATAACTTTAGTGGTGTGTAAACCAGCTTGAAATCAAGGGATTGCATAGTGGTTGGCGGTGGGGCCGCCGGGATGATAGCGGCCATTGTCGCCGCCGAGGCGGGCGAGCGGGTGACCCTGCTCGAAGGCAGTGGAAAATTGGGGCGAAAAATATTGATTTCGGGCAATGGGCGCTGCAACCTGACGAATAAGGCAGCGGACGATCTCAGGCATTACCACGGCACGCATCCGCGTTTTGTCCGCAGTGCGCTAGAGCAATTCCGCCTAGACGAAACCTTGGCATTTTTTACCGATCTAGGGGTCGAGTTCCGCGAAGAGAAACGGCAACGCCTCTTTCCGGTGTCGGATCAAGCGCAGTCGGTTGTCGATTTGCTCGCGGACCGCATGCGCTACCTAGGCGTCCGCGTCGAAACCAATGCCAAGGTGGTGGGTATGAGCCGCGCTTCCAACTCGTCTCACTTTGAGTTGCACGACGCTGAGGGGCAGTGCTACACCGGGGCGCGCGTGATATTGGCTAGCGGCGGCGTCAGCCTCGCCCGTTTGGGAGCCGACCGCTCGGGTATGGATTTGGCAGTAGCCATGGGGCATCAACTCACCGACCTCAAGCCCGGGTTGGTGCCGCTAATCAGCCCGGAAAAATACGTCGCCCGCATGCAAGGGCTCAAGGTCCGGGCCGAAGTGCGCGTTGCGCTCAAAGGAGGGCGCGAGGCCGTTGACACAGACGACTTGCTCTTTGCGAAATACGGGGTTTCCGGGTTTGCCATATTAAACCTCAGCGCTCGCTTGGTGCCCGAGTTAGGGGCGAAACGCGCCGTGCTCCGGGTCAATTTCTTTCCCGGCCGCAGCCCGGAGGCAATCAGTCAATTGCTCAAAGAGCGCTGGCAGCGCCATCCTCATCGCTCGCTCGAACTGAGTTTCGCCGGCCTGCTTTCCAGCAAATTGGTGCGGCCCCTCTTGGATCATTTGGGGTTTGACGCGGCCCAGCGGGTCGATCAGCTCGGCAAGGGCGCGCGCTGGCAGCTTGCTCAGAGTCTGACGAACTGGCCGATTGCGGTCAGCGGCCCGAGGCCCTTTGACTACGCCGAAGTGACGATCGGGGGCGTGCGCACCGAGGACATCAATCCCGATACGCTCGAATCCTTTTTGGTGCCCGGCCTGTATTTTGCCGGCGAGATGGTGGACATCCACGCCGACTTGGGGGGATTTAACTTCCAATGGGCTTGGGCCAGCGGCGTTCTCGCCGGTCGCCGGTTGGGGTCGTGAGCACTGGCGCGATTTGCCTGTGGGCGTAGATTGAAATAGATGCGAACAGATGAGACTGGTCGGGTGGCCGGCATCATTTTGGCGGCGGGCATGTCCACCCGCATGGGACAGCTCAAACAGCTATTGCCCTTGGGGGGGCGGGCGGCCATTGAATGGATCGCCGAGGTCGTGGGGCAGCGGTTAGATGAGGTAGTGGTCGTACTTGGCCACCGCGCCGAGGAGATTGCCCCGGTATTGGCCGCTTATCCGGTCCGTTGGGTTGTCAATGCCGATTATCAAACAGGCATGCTCTCTTCCGTGCAACGCGCTGTGCGAGCGGTGGATACAGAAGCCGATTACTTGATTTGCCTAGGCGATCAACCCCGACTGAGCGGAGCCGTAGTGGAGCAGGTTTTGCAGGCGAGAAAACAGGTGGGCGAGGGTATCATCATACCTACTGCCAACGGAAAAAGGGGGCATCCCGTATTGATTTGTAATGCCTATCGAGCGGAAATTTTGGGATTGCCGCTCGATGTGGGATTGAACGCGGTGACCCGGGGGCATCCCGAGGATACGTACGAGTTGCCTGTGGCAGAGGAGGCCATTTTAACGGACATGGATACGCCAGCCGACTACCGGCGCGAACTGGAACGTTGGCCAGAGTAAATCATGGAAGACATCCTCACTGAAATAGTTCGGCGCAAGGAGCAGGGTGAACGAATGGCCTTGGCTTCGCTCGTGTGGAGCACTGGCTCGATTCCCATGAGCGAGCGGGCCAAAATGATCGTCGCCGAGGAAGGGGACGTCGTCGGCACCATCGGCGGTGGCTGCCTCGAAGCCGAGGTCTTGAGTGCCGGTCGCATCGCGCTGGAGACCGGAGAAAACCAGCTCATGCGCTACACCATGACGGAAAAACAGGCTGGGGAAAGCGGCTTAAATTGCGGCGGTAGCGTGCGGATTTACACCGAAGTTATCGAACCGGACGAGGGAGCCGACTTCTATAGCCGAGTGCTAGCGGCGCGTCAGGCGCGTAGTGGTTGCGCGCTGGCGACCCTGCTCAAGAGCCGTTTTGACGCTACCGGGGAGGGGAGGCTGTGGCTAGGAGCTGACGGCAGCACCTACGGCTCGCTGGGCACGTCCGAAGCCGATCTGAAGGTGGAGGAACACTTGCCCGAAGTACTGGTACGCGAGCGCGGCCTAGTTTGCGCGTTGGATCCTAGCGCCAAGCTGGGAGAGACTGCGGAAGTATTTATCGAGCCGTTCTTGCCCGAGCCTGTGCTCTACGTCTTCGGCGGAGGCCACGTGGGCGGGCAGATTTGCGCGCTGGCCAAGAACGTGGGCTTCCGCGTCGTCCTCATTGATGACCGTCCGACATTTGCCAATCCCGAGCGGCATCCGCAGGCCGATGAGTGCTTAGTCGCTGGCATGGAAGAGGTGTTTGCCGATCTGCCCATCGACGACCAGTCCTACATCATCGCAGCCACGCGCGGTCACCAGCACGACGAAATCGTCGTTGAAGCGGCGATCAAGACGCCAGCACGCTACATCGGGATGCTGGGCAGCGAGCGCAAGAAGCTCATTTTGTGGCGGCGGATCGCCGAGCGCGGCGGGGACTCGCAGTGCTTGGACGCCGTCTTTGCGCCGATTGGATTCAACATCGGCGCGGACACGCCGACCGAGATCGCGGTCAGCGTCGTCGCCGAGTTGATCGAGCAGCGGCGCGGAACGCCCAAAGTGTGGAAGACGAAGAGAAAAACTCATGGGAGATGAATTGCGCTACGGGGTGGCCGCCTGTCAGGTTGACCAACCCAACCCCACCGACCGCGCTGGAATGGCCCGCAACACCGCTCGCATGGTCGAAATGGTCGATATGGCCGTTGAAGGCTACGGGCCGTTTATGGACGTCAAGCTGCTGGCCTTTCCCGAATTTGGCCACGCCGCCCCGATCTATCCCACCGCCAAGAGCTTGCTGGCCAAATTGGCCGTTCCCATTCCCAACGAGCACACGGCCCGCTTGGAGGACAAGGCCCGCGAATTGGGCGTGTACATCCAAACGGCTACTTTTCTCGAAGAGGACCCCCAATGGCCGGGCAAGGCGTTCAACACGACCTGCCTGCTCGGGCCGGAAGGGCTATGGTACAAGTACCGCAAGGTTAACCCTTGGATCCCTTGGGAAGTCCACGCTAGCCCCCACGACTTGGCCGACTACGAGGAAGAACTGTTCCCGGTGGCCCACACGCCTATCGGCTGCATTGGCGCGGCGATTTGCTACGATTGGCTCTTTCCCGAGCCGCTGCGCCAACTCACAGCCAACGGCGCTGAAATCCTCGTCCGCGTCTCGGCCTATATGGACCCTTGGGGTGCGACGCCGCCGATGGATTGGTGGACGACGATCAATCGCTGTCGGGCCTTGGAGAATACAGCGTATGTGCTCGCCGCCAATCAAGGGGCCGAGTTGAGTCACTATCCGCCTTTTTCTTGGCCGGGTGGTTCAATGGTCGTCGATTTCGACGGCCGCATCCTCGCCCAAGCCGACCCAGGGCCAGGCGAAAAAATCGTCGTCTCGGAAGTCGATATTGGGGCCTTGCGGCACGTCCGCAAGCGGCGCGCCGGCCACCACACCTTGGCCCACCTGCGTAGCGAAGCGTACCCCATGTACGGACAGTCGTACTATCCGCAGGGCAGTTTCTCCGCAGAGAACAATCACACCGTCGCCATGAACCAAGAGCGCATCGCTGAGGTTAAGCAGAGGATAACCCGGCAGTCGTGAAGCGCTATGGCGATCGGCATATTCGCCGCATCCTGAGCAAATACGACACTCGACAGGTGCGCCGCACCTTGGCAACCGGCTGCGAGTTACAGATGGCGGCAGTCGGCGATGTCGATGCCTTGGTGGACCGCATGATCGAGCGCGAAGGGCGGCTCCAGAAGGTGGAGCGCTTTCCCTATTGGGCCGAGCTGTGGCCGACGGCGTTGGCTATGGCCCAGTGGTTTTGCCGCGCCGAGGAGCCAATTCCCAGAGGTTGGGCCTGCGAACTCGGTTGCGGATTGGGGCTGGTAGGCATTGCCTTAGCCAAGTTAGGTTGGCGAGTCGAAGCGACTGACTTTGTCGAGGACGCGCTGATTTTCGCCGCTCACAATGCCCGGCTCAACGGGGTTAAGCACAACCATCGGGTCGCCTATTTGGACTGGCGAAATCCTGTAGGAGGGCAGTACGAGTGCTTGGTGGGGTCGGACATCATCTACGAAAAGAAGAACCACCGCTATCTCGAGCGCATTTTGCGCAAACTACTGCTACCCGGTGGTCGCTTTTACCTCGGGGATCCGCAGCGCAAGGACGCCGCTGCCTTCGTCTCCCGGCTCGTCGCCCAAGGCTATAGTCAGCGGCAGGAAACGCACGTCGAGACGTGGAATTCCGTCGAGTACCAAGTTGCTATCTACGTATTTACCAAACCTTGGGAATTACGAATTAGGAATTAAAAATTACGAATTACTCCCCGCCCCAATTCGTAATTCGTAATTCCTAATTCCTACTGCACTAGGGTGAACTTGCGCGTCTGCAGGAACGAACCGGCCTCCAAGCGGTAGAAATACAGACCGCTGGACACGGCGTGCCCGCGCTGGTCCCGGCCGTCCCAAGTGATGGAATACTGGCCGGACGCCAAGGCTCCCGACAACAGAGAAACGACACGCTGCCCGCTGAGGTTGTATATCTCCAGCCTCACGAAGAGATCTTCACCCATTCCGGCATCGGGGATGTTGAAGGGGATGATGGTGGTGCTGTTGAAGGGGTTGGGGTAGTTCTGCCCCAGCAGGAAGCTCGACGGCAGCGGAGCGTCGCTGCCCCCGGTCACGGCCGTGATCATACCGAAATTGTCGCCCCCTGGCGTGGGCTGGTCGAGGAAGCCGAAGCGGGACGGGTCCTCCGGCAGACGCCCATAGGAGACATCGTCGAGCTGGCGGCCAAAGGACACGAGATCCAGCAGTGCCCCGCCATTGCTCGCCGCGTCGGTGAGGGCCACCACTTCGCCTGACTGCGAGAGCTTGAAGTTGGCGTGCAGCCCCGGGTTGTCGCCTTCATCGTCATCGGCCCACACCACGAGGCTGGTGCCTGGAGCCAGTACCGTCCCTGCGGGCAGACTCCACTTGTGCAGATCCTCGGTGTCGTCGCTGAGAAACATCCCCGACAGGTCCACCTGCTCGTCACTGACATTGGTCAACTCGATCCAGTCGTCGCTGTCGCCTTGGGGATCAAGGACGGCCCCCCGATTGGCCGCCATCAGCTCCGTGATCCAGATCGGGCTGGTGGTGGCCAGCGGCGCGTTGGCGAGCAAGGCGTACACATCGTGCTCTGCACCAGCGGGAGCATAGGCGACCGTGCCGAAGCCGTCGTCGGCGCGGGCCTCGACATAGTAGCGGACCCAGCCCCTGTCGGGCAGAGGTAGGTGGGCACCGTAGGTGCCGTCGTTGGCCGAGCCATCGCCGTGGGCACCATCGTCGAGCATGACGAGGGTGCTGAAGGACCCGGTCAGACCGGTGGACCAGTGCAGGAGGACCTCGGCCACGGCGGGAGTGACCGCGAGGCTAGCGGTGATGTGTGCCTGCGTGTTGGTGCGCTCCGTGTTCACGGCGAGGATCTCGGGCGAAGGCCGATTCACCTCGGCGTGGGACAGGAGGAAGTCGCGCCTCTCCCTCACAAAACTCTCCAACTCGGCGGGGCTCGCCTCAAAGGCCTCGGTGGTGTAGAACTTGCGGGGGTCGGCTCGCACCTCGGCCTCGATGAGCTGCTCGTACTGCTCCACCTGTAGCCCCAAGGTCTCCCAGGTCAGCGACCGGTTCAGCACGGTGCGCACATGTGCGAGGTAGCGCTGCCGCAGGGCAGGCACGCTCAGCAGTTGGCTGATGACGGGTCGATCGGCGTTGTTTTCGCCGTCCATGGGATCGCGGGTGCTCAGCCGGGCGTTGAGGGCTTCGTTACCGTCGTACTGGAGGGGGTGCATGCGCCCGCTCTCGGGCTCGTAGTAGAGCTGGTAGTCTGAACCCTTGGTCAGGTAGCTGTCGTCGTCCCCAAGGACGCTCTCCACGGCGAGGAACCACAACCAGCGGTCCACGTCCATGATCGGTTCGAGAGCCCCCTCAAGCTGGTCGGCGGGCGTGCTGTTGAGCACCTCACACAGCGCGATTAGGTGCGCCCATGGGTCGTCGGTGTTTTCCGCCTTGAGCAGATAGAGGGACTCGTACGCGGTGGGATCGTCGCCCAGCCAACTCAGAGCCCTGTCGCCGCCGAAGGCACCGCCTCCTGGCGGTTGCCGGCTCGGGTCGGTTCCCGTCGTGTCAGCGCTGGGTGGTGCCCCGCCTCGTGGAGGCCGTTGGCCCGGGTTGGTTTCCGTTGTGTCGGCGCTGGGTGGTGCCCCGCCTCGTGGGGGCCGTTGGCCCGGGTTGGTTCCCGCGCCATCCGGTTGGCCACCTCCCGCACCGCCGGTCTCGACCTTCCAGCGGTCGCCGTCGTTGCTGGGAAACCACTCGGCCACCATGTCGGCGTTGATCTGCTGGACATTGGCGTACACTCCCCAGTTTTGCCCGTTGATGGTCAGATGCACGTGGTTGGCCTTCGGCGTGGGGATGTAGTTGCGGGCCTCGTGGAAGTAGAGGACCTCGCGCATGAAGGAGGGATCCAGATAGGCATTGTGGAGATTGAGGGTCCGGTAGCCCATCAGCGTCTGGTCTTCGTCGACAAAGTCCATCTCGATGTTGAAGGACTTCTTCTCGGAGTCTCCCGTCCTCGTGTAGGACGTGTTGCCGCGGAAGCGCACACCCACCTCGGGATAGGTGACGCCCTCCACGGTCAGGTCGGCGAGGATGTTCTCTCCGGTGCCGTAGTTGGCGGTGAGCTGGTCCCACCAGTCGGCTGACTCGAAACGCAGCTCGAGTGTCCGCAGGACCGTCTCATCGTATAGGGTACTGGCCGATGGCCCGGATTGGATCAGGGTGGCCCCATCATCGCTCAGGTGTATGCTGGGCGACAGATCAGCCTGCAGAGCCGTCCTTGACAGCAACAAGAAGATGAGGGGCAGGGCACCCCCGATGAGGCGCGAGAACTGACCGACTGACATGGCGTTGTCCTTTCTGAATGGCGAGTGGTGGAGTGATCAGTCGTAGTCTTCGTCGAAGAACAGGTTCACGCGACCGATCTGGGGCAGGGCGCGTAGTTCCGAGACCAGACGGCTGGAGGCATCCTCGTTCCTGAGACTCACGTAGAAGGAGAGCTCGAGGGCGTCCCCTCCGGCTTGGGACTGAGTGTTGACGAGGTGATGGCGGCGGCAGAAGCGGCGTAGGATGTCGGGGTAGGGTGCTTCAATCCCGGCACTTGGTGTGTAGGTCATCTGCAGCAGGTAGTCGCGCTGGCGGCGGGAGCGCGACTGGACCTTCTCGACACCCAACATGGCCAGACCGATCACCATGGTCCCACCGAGGGAGATGGCGGTTAGACCGACACCGGCCGCCATGCCCCCGGCGAGGCTGAAGAAGATGAAGACGATGTCGCGCACGTCCTTGACTGCGGTGCGGAAGCGGATGATGGACATGGCGCCGACCAGCCCGAAAGCCCGGGCTAGGTTGTTGCCAATGACCATGATGACGACGCAGGTGATCATCGCCAGAACGATCAACGCGCTGACGAAGGCGTTGGCATTGCTCGACCGGTGCGTGACCCAGCGGTAGAAGCGAGCCACCATCAGACCGCACACGAGGGCCACGGCCAAGTTGGTGGCTGCCTGTTGCAGATTCAAGGCCAGTGGTGAGACTAGGCCACTCACATCATAGAAGGCATTCACGGGCTCACCTGCCGCCAGCCGGGGCCCGATGATCGCCGGGGCAGATCGTGATCGTCGAGGCAGTTGCAGTACTTGGAGAACGAGGCGCGCCTCAGGCCGAAGTCGCTGACGATACTTTTGAGCCACGAAGGACTGGTGCCGTAGTGCTTGACCTCGACCACCGTATCGCGCCGTGCCCGCACCACGGGCTGCCGGCCGAACAGCTCGGTGGCTCCGGGGAAGGCGCGGCTGCGGAGACTGCTGTCCAGCGTAATGCGCAGATCGTTGTTGAAGCGTCCGAAGTAAGCCTCGCGCTCGTAGCGGGTGAGGACCACCGGGCGCAGCCCGTGGCGGCGGATCCGGTACAGGAAACGGCACATATCCTCCTTCGCCCGGTCATCGCCCTTGTTGGCTAAGGCGTAGCGCTCCACATCGCCGGTCGCCAGCAGGGCGTCGAGGTCGCGGTGCAGCACCCAGGCCCGGGCCTTGGAGACGACACGGTCGTCCTTGCGCTTGATCTCGAGCACCACCGAGGCGTCATCGGCACCCTCGTTGTAGCCGCGAAGACGCACCTTGTACCGGTGCTGCAGTCCGTCCAACTTCTGGTGGTAGGCGTCGAAGTCCGGCGTGTCGAAGTAGATGCTGTGGATGGTATAGCCCACCTTGCCCGGCGGCGTGTGCTTGTCCCGGACCACGAAGGGTTCGAGGGCGCGTCGTAGGGGCTCCAGTGTGTCCTGCGTCGCCGGGTACTTCAACTCGTATCGGTCTCTTCGAGCGTCCATCCAAGGTATCCTGTGTCTGTGTTGTGCGTTTTGACGTTGGCGTCGGTCTGGGTCAGTGCGCCAGAATGCGTTGCAGGCGATCGAGCCAGGTTTGGGAGTCGGCAGCGATACGGCACTGCCCCACTAGTCCGGGCACGAGGGCCCCGTCCACGCTGTCCAGTCGGGCCACAACGGCCACGAACTGTCGCCCGTCAACGGCGGAGAACGCCTCGGCTTTTAGCCGCGTCAGTTGCCCCGTCGACGGTGGCAGACCGGCATCCCACTGCAATTGGACGCGGAGGCCCGGTTGCAGCCGCAGGTGGTCGGTCCAGGCCACGGGCATGATAGCGGCCCAGGCCGTAGTATCCTGTACCACGGCCAGCGTGTCGCCGTGGCCCCCGAGGAAGCGGCCGTCGATGGGCGAGCGCACCACATCGGCTTCGATGTCGAGGCGCACCTGGTCTAGCTGGCTCAGCAGATCGGCGATCCGGGCCTCGATCCACCGGATCTCCTGCTCGGGGCCGCCCGTCCGAGCCGTCTGTAGCTGGGCCTCGGCGATGCGGACGCGGAGGTCGGCGGCCTCAACGGAGGCCTCGACGAGCTCCAGATCGGCGGGGGCCACCAGGTCGAGCTCGAAGAGCGACCGCTGACGAACCAGCGCGCGCCGCTGCTGGGCGGCCTCCGCCTGCGCCAGGGCGAGGCGCACGTCAGCCTCGCGCACGAGGGAGGCCTTGTCGCCGGAGCGGGCCAGCTCTAGGTAGGCCCGCTCGACGTCTAGCTGCCCCTGCAGCTCGGCCTGTCGCCGAGCGGTCAGCGCAGAGCTCCGGCGGCCGATGGGATCACCAGCGGCCACGGACACTCCTGAGGCCAACTCCGGTAGGGTCTCGAAGCGAATGCGGTCGCCACGCTCGGCACCGAGAATCGTCCGACGGAGGTGACGCCCCTGTAAGTGGTCGGTGAGTGAAGCGGTGATCACCCCGTCCGCGTCCTGCTGCAGCACCCACTCCTGACTCGGCACGGCCCGGGCCGACACGGTCAGACCGCCGGTCAAGGGGTTACAACCGGTTCCCAGACCGAATACTAGAAGGAGGGGCACCGAGAATCCGATCGATCCCATGGGTCGTGCGGCGAGTCGGAATAGAGCGTGGTTGAGGAAGCTCATCTGTCTCCCAAGCGAGTCGGTGGACCTTGTGCCCGATTTAGACTTTACCACAGCCAACCAGAAGCAGGATTGAAGTTGTGCAGATAATGTGTCTCATCTTCTCCCATTCCTTACGCTTATCGCTATTGACTGACTGTTGCCGATAGCGGGTAATGTCCGCTGGGTGTTATTTAGACAATCCATTCCCCTCGCTCATTCCCGACAGTGGCGAGAAATTAGAAATTAGGGATTAGGAATTACGAATTGGGGCGGGGTAATTCGTAATTTTTTAAGCCGCCAGCAGGGCCCTTAGGTGAGCGGCCACCGAAGCGGCGGTCGCCTCTAAGTCGTAGCCGCCCTCTAGCAAGGAGACGAGGCGGCCCTCGCAGTGGCGAGTGGCTAGCTGGACCACCAGTTCGGTTAGCTGGCCATAGCCCTCTGCGCTGAGCAGGATTTGCCCGAGGGGGTCGCTGCGATGGGCGTCAAAACCGGCCGACAGGAGGATGAAATCGGGCCGGAACTGGTCTATGGCTGGAATGATGGTGTCGGCGAAGTGGCGGAGGTAATCGGCATCAGTGCTGCCGGCCGGGACTGGGATATTCAAGGTTTGGCCGTGGCCCGTTCCGATCCCACGCTCATCGGCCGCACCAGTGCCTGGATAGAGGGGGGATTGGTGGATGCTGGAAAAAAACACCGAGCCATCTTCTTCAAAGATGTGCTGCGTGCCATTGCCGTGATGGACGTCCCAGTCGATGATCGCCACTTTGTCGCAGCCGCATTCAGCCTGCAAGTAGTGCGCGGCGACCGCCACGTTGTTAAAGAAACAAAAGCCCATGATTTGCTCGACTTCGGCGTGATGACCCGGGGGGCGCATGCAGCAGAAGGCGTGATCGGCGTGGCCGGTGAGCAGAGCATCGATGGCGGTTAAGGGGGCACCAGCCGCTAGGAGAGCGGCGCGGTACGTGCCTGGAGAGAATTCGCTATCACGGCTCACATAGACGGAATACTCGACCTGTGCGAGGTCCGCTACTCGGTCCAAGTGGACTGGTGAGTGGGCTCGGAGCAGGGCGTGACGCGGTGCTAACTGCGGCTGGAGGTGCAGCACTTCGTCCCACAGCGAGCGATCTTTTAAGTGTTGGATAATAGATTCCAAGCGCGCGCGGCGCTCTGGATGTCCCGCGCCCGTGTCGTGCAACAAGACGTCGGGGTGATAGATCAAGGCCGTCCTAGCCACAGTTTACCACTTCTCCTGCGTCGATGGATGCAATGGCGCGGCGTCCGAGGATGCGGATGTCCGCGGCGATCGCCGCATCGCCCAAGGCGGCGTGGTCACACCAGCGCAATTGCGTGGATTCGCGGGGATTGACGCGGGCGTGCCCGCTTACCACGCGGCTAAAGTAAATCAAGTCTATGTGCTGATGGCCCGGTTCGATGTCCTCTAGGAGGATACACGCGGGTTGGTACAGGACGGCGACCTGTCCCCATTGCTCTTGTCGGCCTAACAACTCAACGGTCAGGCCAGTTTCTTCGCGCACTTCGCGGAGGGCGGCTTCTTCGGGCAGTTCGCCCGGGTCGATGTGGCCGCCCGGGGGCAGCCAAGCCTGCATTTTCTTGTGCCACAGCAAGAGGGTGGCTCCCTCGTGGACGACAAAGGTCGTCGCTGTAAAGTCGCGGGTGATTGCCGCCAAGGTGTCCGCTCGTCGCGCGTTTGATGGAGGAAAAAGCAAAGGGCGTTTGCAGTGCGCCGGAGGCAATATAGCCGGTCATTTGGTGGAACGAAAGCCCGCGACAGACCCGCGCTGCATTGACCAGCTTTTCTCGCCAATTATTTTACAAGGCTGACTTTGCATCCCTTCAGACTGAGAGAGATATGGCTACTGAGATCGTCATGCCCAAATTGGGGCTGACCATGGAAAGCGGCGCAATAAGCGCTTGGTTGGTAGAAGAAGGCCAGGAAGTGCAAAAGGGCCAAGCCCTGTTGGAAATCGCCACCGATAAGGTGACGATGGAAGTCGAGGCGCAGGCCGACGGAATTCTGCGCAAAATTCTGGTGCCGGTCGGCCAGGAAGTGCCAGTATCGACGACAATCGGCGTCATTGCGGCCGCGGACGAAGACATCGACTCGTACGTAGCTGCTGCTCCGAGTGACCCAGTTCCTACCGCTGCTCCGAGCGACCCGACTCCACCGGCAACTCCAGCTCCTGTTGCTGCTCCACCACCAACTTCGGCTCCGGCTGCATCAACTCCGGTCTCGCCGGCCCCCGCACCCTCCGTTGCTACCGACGGGCAGCGGCCGCATAAGACCTCGCCCAAAGCGCGCAAAATAGCCGCCGAGCACGGCCTCGATCTTTCTGGCGTCAATGGAAGTGGCCCCGGAGGACGGATCGTCAGCGCCGATGTGCTGGCCTTGGTCGAGCAAGCTCGAACAGCCCCAGCTCCAGTCTCAGCCCCGGTCGCCGAAGGGCTGATTGAACTGAGCCGGGCCGAGCAAGTGGCCGCCGAGCGGCTGACGGCCAGCTACCAACAGATTCCACACATCCACATCAGCATGGACGTGTCGGCCGTGTGGTTGCAGCAATTCCGCACCGGGTACCAACTCGAAGGCAAAAAAATCTCCTTCAACGATTTGATCGTCAAAGCCACGGCCCGCACCCTCAGGGAATTCCCTCGCGTCAACAGCTTGGCAGAGGGCGGTCACTTCCGCTATGCCTCCCAAATCAACGTCGGCGTTGCCGTGGCGGCCGAGCAGGGCTTAGTGGTTCCGGTCATTCGCGACGCAGCCGAAAAGACGGTCGAGGAAATTGCCTTAGAAGGGACGCGGCTGATCGATGCAGCCCGCCGCGGCGAGCTAGGCCCCGACGACATGCTAGGCGGCACTTTTACCATCTCGAATTTGGGCATGTTCGGCGTCTCTCGCTTTACCGCGATCATCAACCCTCCCCAAGTGGCAATCCTAGCCGTCGGGGCCATAGAGAACAGGGTAGTAGCTTCGGGGGCAGACGCATTTGCCGTGCGCCCGCAACTGACCTTGACGCTGGCCGCGGATCACCGCGTCGTCGATGGCGCGCTGGCCGCCCGATTCCTCGCGCGGCTCAAGGAGGTACTAGAAACGCCCGGCTTGCTCGGCTAGCAGCTCCTCACCTTGACCCTATCTAGGCCGCCGGTTATCTTCAAAACCGCCCCAAGTTGGCCTTTTCGCCCTTGTGTACTGTGGGTGGAAGAGCGCGTCCTGGCATCGGAAAACAACCCATGAAATTCGAGAAAAAGACCCAGCTTTCCATTGCGTACGCCGTCCTTACGCTGCTCCTGCTCCTGAGCCTGCAAAACTACTTCGCCAACCAAGTTGAAACCCTTCCGTACAGTCAGTTCCGGGATTGGACCAAAAGCGGACAGGTCATTGAGTGCACCTTCAGCGGCGAGTTCATCCACGGCCGCGCCAATGTCGATGGCCAAGAGATCAGCTTCCGCACCGCTGCCATCGACGATCCCGAGCTTATCGGCCTACTCGAAGAACACCAAGTCGAATTTACCCGCCAGCCCAGCAACAATTGGTTCACGCAGCTTTTGTCGTGGATTCTGCCCGCGCTGATCTTCGTGGGGATTTGGCTGTTTATCATCCGTCGCATGAGCGGTGGCGGCGGCCTGATGTCCATTGGCAAGAGCAAAGCCAAAGTGTACATGGAGAAGGGAACGGGCATTACCTTTGACGACGTGGCGGGCATTGACGAGGCCAAGGAAGAGTTGCTGGAGATCGTCGAATTTTTGCGCACCCCCGAGCGATTTCAGGCCCTCGGCGGCCGGATTCCGCGCGGGGTCTTACTCGTGGGTTCTCCGGGCACGGGCAAGACGCTGTTGGCCAAGGCCGTCGCCGGCGAGGCGAGCGTGCCCTTTTTCTCCCTCAGTGGTTCGGATTTTGTCGAGATGTTCGTCGGGGTCGGGGCCGCGCGCGTGCGCGACCTTTTTGAACAGGCCAAAAAACACGCTCCGGCCATTATCTTCATCGACGAGCTCGACGCCTTGGGCAAGGCCCGGGGGGCTGGCTCTTTTGGCGGCCACGACGAGCGCGAGCAGACGCTCAACCAGCTCCTCACCGAACTCGACGGTTTCGACACCAACGCCGGCGTAATCCTCATGGCGGCGACCAACCGGCCGGAAATCCTCGACCCGGCCTTGCTGCGCCCCGGTCGCTTCGACCGCACGGTGGCCGTGGACCGGCCCGATGTCAAGGGGCGCGCCGCCATCCTCCAGATCCACGCCAAGGAAGTCAAGCTGGGCCCGGATGTAGATTTGCACAAACTGGCCGTGCGTACTCCAGGTTTTGCCGGAGCGGACTTGGCCAATGTCGTCAATGAAGCGGCCCTTTTGGCAGCGCGGAGAGATAAAGATTCCATCACCATGTCCGAACTGGAAGAGGCGATTGAGCGCTCGGTGGCTGGGTTGGAGCGCAAAAGCCGCGTGCTCAACGAGAAGGAGCGCCGGATCGTCGCGTACCACGAGGCCGGTCACGCCATCGTTGGCGAGATTTTGCCCGAGGCCAATCCCGTGCAGAAGATCTCCATTGTATCGCGGGGCATCGCCGCCTTAGGCTACACGCTGAATATGCCGCTGGAGGATCGCTATCTAATGACCAAGGAGGAACTGGAGGATTCCTTGGCGGCGATCTTGGGCGGTCGGGCGGCCGAGGAAATCGTCTTTGGCGAAATATCCACCGGCGCGGCCAACGACTTGCAGCAGGCCACGCAAATGGCCGAGCGGATGGTCAAAGAGTTCGGCATGAGCCAGCGGATTGGCTTGGTCGCCCACCGAACGGACCGCTCGCAACAGTTGCTGGGCATGCCCTCGGCCGACCGCCCGTACAGCGACGAGACGGCCAAGCTCATCGACGAAGAAATCAAGGGCATCATCGGCGCAGGGTACGCGCGGGCCAAGGACCTACTCACCCAGCATCGGCAGGCGATGGAGGATGTCGTCGAGATACTCTTTGAGAACGAGGTGATGGACGGCGACCAACTGCGCAACGTACTCGTAGAGAACGGTATAGAACTGCCCCCTAGGCCCAAACAAGAAGCTCCGCCCGATGTCCCCGCCGCCGAGCCGCAGGCCAACGGCAATGCTCCGCAGTCGGAAGAGGAAGAGCGCGAGGTCTCCTAGCCTACGGCGGCGATGACTTCCAACTCAACGGCTGCTCCCAGCGGCAAGCTGGCGACGCCAACGGCCAAGCGCGCGTGTATTCCCTTATCTCCCAAGACTGAGGCCAGCAGATCGGAAGCGCCATTGATCACATTGGCGTGGGCCGTAAAACCGGGTGCCGAGGCTACGTATCCTCCCAAGCGGACAATGGAGACGGTGTCGAGACCACCGGTTTCGGCTTTGAGAACGCTCAGGGCGTTGAGAGCGCACAACTTGGCAGCCTCATATCCTGCTTCGACATCCAAGTCCTCTCCTACGATTCCCGCGTATTGGATCTGGCCGGCTAGTAGGGGCAACTGACCTGAGACGAAGAGCAAAGGGCCGCTTTGCACGGCGCGGGTATAGGAGCCGGCTGGTTGGGGCGGTGGGGGAAGTTGTAGGTTGAGGTCTCTTAGTTTTTCTTCCACAGACATGTTAAATCTCCTATGGCTTCGGGCTGGTTGGCGCGAGTAATATAGGACGCCCAATGACTCCGGCAAGAGAGCAATGCGCAGTATGAGATTCGCCAGAGGGAGCGTCCTCGAACCCTTGGCCAACGGCGATTTCGTGCGCCTGTGGTTGGCCAACGGCCTCTGGTGGCAGGCCATGTGGATGGAGATGCTGGCGCTGGGGTGGCTGGCGTTGGAGCTGACTAATTCTCCGTGGTGGGTCCAGGTCATCGGCTTTTACCGAGCCATCCCGCTGCTGATTATGGGTTTGTTCGGCGCGGTGATTACCGATCGCTTTAAGCGGCGCTATATCGTTTGGACTTTGCAGTTGGTCAATGTGCTGGGGACCGGGCTGTTGGCGCTCTTGCTCTTTTTGGGGCGGCTTGAGTTGTGGCATTTGTCGGTGGTGTCGCTGGTATTGGGGGCCTCTTGGGCGCTGGATTGGCCGACCCGACGCAGCATGGTGCCCGATCTAGTTGGCAAGGCCCGCACGGTCGATGCCATGGTGCTGGAAAACGTCATTCAGGGGTTTACGCGCATTGCTGGTCCCTTGGCGGCGGGCTATGTCACTGCGGCCTATGGCAGCTTGGGGGCTCTGTTGGTGTTGGTCGGGTTGGGCACCTTAGCGCTGTTTTTGTTGGGGGGCCTCAAGACAGATTCCAAGGCACCCAATACAGGCACTTGGGCGGCGGGGTGGGTTGGGCGGCAGGGGTGGGCCAGTATGCGGGCTTCTGCGCCAATATTCGGCGTTTTTCTCATCACGATCTTTATGAACGTCTGGGCTTTTCCCTACATGAACCTGCTGCCGGTTTTTGCGCGCGACGTCTTTGGCCGCGGCCCGGAAGCCATGGGATGGTTGGGCGCGGCTAGCGGGAGCGGGGCGATTGTGGGCTTGGCCGCAGTGCAACTAAGCCGCAGTAAGCTGAGCAACGAATGGCTCTTTGTCACCGGCTCGTTGCTGGCGTGTACAGGCATTGTCGCCTTTGCCTTTAGCGGGACCTTTGGCATTGCCTTGCTGATGCTGTTTTGCTCTGGATTGGGGCAAGCGGGCTTTAGCATTATGCAGAGCAGCATCATCTTGGTCGAATCCTCGGACGAGATGCGGAGCCGAGCGATGAGCACCCTGGTCGTGGCCATTGGCGTCGGTCCTTTTGGCCGTTTGCAGAGTGGGGCAATGGCCGAGGCTTGGGGGGCACAAGGTGCTGCGGGCGTCATGGCATTGCTGGCGGGGCTGGGGACTGTGGGAACGGCGGTTTTGATGCGGGGGTTTCTAGGTAAGAAGTAAATTTGGACGGATTTCCAATTGCACGGTTCGGCTAGCATATCTACTTTGCAAATGCGTTGATCCGGCCTAATTAAAGGAGCAGATTTCATGTCACAATCGCTGTTTAGCGACGCCAGCCAACGGCTGGAGGAAGCGCTTGCTTACGCGTCCATTTCCGAGGACGCCATCGAGCGGCTCAAGTTGCCCAAGTCGAGTTTGAAAGTCTCGATCCCAGTGCGCATGGACAACGGCGAGTTGCGCATTTTTCCCGGTTACCGGGTGCGCTACGACGACACCCGTGGTCCCACCAAAGGCGGAATTCGCTATCACCAAGACGTGTCCATCGACGAGGTCCAGTCCCTGGCCTTTTGGATGACCTTCAAATGCGCGGTGGCCAATTTGCCCTTTGGCGGTGGCAAAGGCGGCATCACGGTCAATCCCAAGGAACTGTCCCCTTTTGAACTGGAACGACTCAGCCGGGGCTATATCGACGCCGTGGCCGACTTCATCGGCCCGGACATCGACATCCCAGCACCGGATGTCTATACCAATCAGATGATCATGGGCTGGATGGTAGATCAGTACAGCATTATCAAGAGGCAGATCACGCCCGCGGTCATCACCGGCAAGCCTTTGACCATGGGGGGTAGTCTAGGGCGCGATACGGCGACCGCGATGGGGGCCTTTTTCACCATCGAGGCGACTTGGCCCCAGCTCGGCTTAAATGGCTCGCCGGCCGACACGACTGTGGCCGTGCAGGGCTTTGGCAATGCCGGGGCCATCATCGCCGAATTGCTCTTCAATGCTGGTTACAAGGTCGTGGCTGTAAGCGACTCTAAAGGGGGGATTTACCGGCGTGAAGGACTCGACATCCCCAGCGTGCGCCAGTTCAAGGATTCGACCCGCACCCTCAAGGCGGTGTACTGCGAGGGTAGTGTATGCAATGGCGTCGAGCACGACACCATCACCAACGAGGAATTGCTCGCGCTCGATGTCGATATCCTAGCTCCAGCGGCTTTGGAAAACCAGATCACGGAGGCCAATGCCCGCGACATTAAGGCCAAGGCGGTGTACGAACTGGCCAATGGCCCCACCACGCCGGGGGCCGACGAGATCCTGCGCCAGCAGGACGTGATAGTATTTCCCGACATCTTGGTCAATGCCGGTGGCGTGACGGTGAGCTATTTCGAATGGGTGCAGAATCGCCAGGGCCTGTACTGGACCTTAGAACAGGTCAACCAGCGACTTAAGCAGATGATGGTCGAGGAGACCGAGCGCATTTGGGCCATTGCCCAAGAGCAGGGCATAGCACCGCGCACCGCGGCGTACGTCCACGCCCTGAACCGGATCGGCGACGCAGTTCAAGCCAAGGGCACCAAGGATTACTTCACAGATGGGCGGTGACAAGAATCGCGAGCCTGCTCCCGCCCCCGACGCCTTGGATCACGCGGCCCTAGCTTTGGAACTCTTGCAAAAACAACCCGTTCTGCGGGACAAAATTTCCTCTGGGACCCACGTGCAAGATCGGGAAGTCCCCCGCCTGCTGACCGAAGTTCTGCGTTTCCTCCACTTGGTCGCCGCTGGCGACCAAGTCCTGACCCCGTCCCGTCCCGTCGATCTGGCTTGGCACGAATTCATTCTCTGCACGCGCACGTATGGCGATTTCTGCCGCCGGTACTTTGGTCGCATGATCCACCACCAACCTGGGGGCATGGAGGACGAAAATAAAAGCCAATTCGACCAGACCCTAGCCCTGTACCAGCGCTACTTTGGCCCGCCTCCTGCGGCCTATTGGCTGCCCGGAGCCGACTGCGGGGCCTGCCGCAGCGCCAATTCCTAGCCGCCCACCGAAGAGGATTCCCATGTACTTTAACGGCCAACTCGCCATTGACCCGTCCCAAGAGACCCTAGTCGAAAAGGTCAGACCCACCAAGGTCTTCGGCCGCATGCTCTACTACCTGACTGCGGGTGGTCTGTCCGACCGAGAAGAACAAGAGACCTTCACTGCGGTGGCCATCTTGCAACAGCTCAATATGGCCCTGCGCTCTATGGGAGTGACCAATATCGTCCGCCTGACCAAGGACCAGTACGACTTCTACTTTGACGAGCAGGGCTTGGAGGACGATCTCAAGGTTGCCATGGAACAGTTCCACATGGAGACCGACTACTACGAATCGGAATTGTTCGAGGCCCTCTATCTGGTCGTCGAGTACGCCGACCAGGAACTGACTTACCTCATTGAAATTGAGATCGACCGGCTCCATCCTCCGGACGTGTACCCCATTACCATCACCGTCAACGGCACGGCCAACGACTTTGCCCAACAGCCCGGGGAAAGCACCGACAGCCTGCGCCAGCGCATGGAGCCCGTCTTTCGAGCTCAGGACGCGTACGAACAATTCCAGCTCCGGAAAGAAACTCATTTCAGCCACTTCATCAGCCGCCTCAACCAGGCCGTGGCCACTTATATCAAATGCGATGATGTGCGCCAGACTCTCGACACTCGCGTCATTCGCCCCCAAGAGCCAGTGGATCGGCCTGAGCAATTGCAGGAGCGGCGCACTGGGGCTGATACGCCTCCTCTCTTCCACGGCTATCACGGCTTTGACGCGTTCTTTCTCTACGCTTGGATGTGGTCGTCCATGTCATTCCACCACAACATCCACTATCACGACGTATCCGTGGTTGACGAACAGGGCCAGACTGTATTCGATGTCGGGGCCGCGGGTTTCCACGCAGGGGAGAGCAATACCCTCAATCCAGAGGCCAACTTCGAGTCCCCGCCTGCCAGCGACGTCGAATACCACACGGACCACAGCTATCAGGACGGCCTCGATCAGACGGCCTCGGTCCAGGAAGCGGGCACCGAGTCCGGTGAAAGTTCGTCGTGGCTGGATTTTGGCGGCGATAGCAGCGACAGTGGCGACAGTGGAGCGTCCTGCAGCTCGTGTAGCAGTTGCAGTAGTTGCAGTTCGTGCGGTGGCATCTGAGGAGGGCAAGGCAGATGAAATCGACCGGCTTCACCCGCCGGACGGACTCAGTGCTGAGCTAAGCCATCGCCGGCCTGCGGCCGGTGAGACTGCTCCTCGAACACGTGCAACTCACAGACGGTCTTCCCTTTTCAGGGTCTCGGGCACCCCCAACCACAATGTGAGGGCCGCAGCTAGGCCAATGCCCGCGGCGGCCAATGGAGTTTCGGTCAGGCCGACCCAATCGGCGATATAGCCCATAGCCAGGGGGCTGCCCGCTCCGCCCAAGTCGCCGACAAAGCGCCATAGCCCCAAAAAGACCCCCCGTCCATCGTCCGGGGCCAGATCCGCGCCCAGAGTCATCATGGTCCCCGACCCTATGCCGTTGCCTAGGCCCACTACCACCAAGGCTAGGAGCAGACCTGCAAAATCCTGCGCTAGGGGAATGGCGGCCATGCCCATACTCTGGACGAAAAAACTGGGCACCGAGGCGTACTTGCGCCCCCAGTGGTCCATGATCATGCCCGCCGGATAGAACATGAGCATGTCCACGGCCGCGGCAAGCGCTATGATCACCCCCACCTCCTCGACCTCCAAACCGAGGACATCGGCAGCGTAGAGCGGCGCGATGACCATGCGGGCCGTGCGCACCATTTGGGCGCACAACTGGGCCGAGCCGGCAGTGAGCAGGATGCGGTAGTGGCCGCGCACAACATCGCCGACCCGTCCGCTGGCCCGCTGGCTTGCTCCTGGGGAAGCCCCGCGGTCCTCCACCCAGAGCAAGACCGCCAGCAAAGCCACCGCCGCCAATATCCCGTACAACAGGAAGGCGGCCCGAAAGCCGTACGCCCCGGCTACTAGGCCGCCGAGCAGCGGTCCGGCAAAATAGCCGATGCGTCCTATGCCCCCGAACACGGCAATGGCCCGTCCCCGGAGTGCCGGCCGAATGGCCCCAGCTAGGTATGTATGGCGCGAAATATTCCACAGGGCCGTACCGATCCCCGACACTAGGCGGCAGGCACTCACTTGCCACAGATCAGCGGCCACCAGCAGGCCGAAAATCCCCACTAAGACGCAGCCCACCCCCAACAGCATGGCGCACTTTTCGCCTACCCGCCGCACCACCACTCCCGCGGGCACATCGCCCAGCAAAGTGCCGATCCCGTCCGCGGCCAGGACCACGCCTACCAAACTGTACGATACCTCGAAAGAGCGGGCGAACAAAGGCAGGACGGGCAATAGCAAGCCCCGGCAGACCGACAGGATTAGGGCCGGCGCGTACACCGACAAAAATAAGTTTACTACCACCTCCTGTTTCCGTTTCGACACTTTGTCAATCCTCTTAAATGGCCTTTAGAATACAATCTCAGTTAGAATACCGGCAAGAAGCCCAACATCTGTAGGGTGGAGAGTAGTCACGACAAACTGACCATAGACTTTAGCTACTACTGAATTGACGCTAGGAAGGACGGCGGCTATATTGCGCGGGGTTCAGCAAGAGACAGGAGACGACATGCCTACTTCAGCAATTGGCGCACAACTGTTCACAGTGCGCGATTTTACCAAAACCCCGGATGACATTCGCCAGACCTTCGCCAAGGTGCGGGCACTCGGCTATGAGGCCGTGCAAGCCTCGGCCTTCGGAGCGATCTCGCCAGCCGAACTGGCCGCGATAAGCAAGGCCGAAGGAGTGCAGATCGCGGCTACGCATACCAGCTACCAGCGCATCTGTGACGAGCCGCAAGCCGTCGTCGAGGAGCATCAGATGTGGGGATGCCGCCACGTGGCCATCGGCGGCTTGCCCCAAGAATACCGCAACCGCGAGGGTTTTGTCCGCTTTGCAGCAGAGGCTTCGGCGGCAGCGCGTCCGCTCATCGACGCGGGCCTGACCTTTAGCTACCACAACCACAGCTTCGAACTGGAGCGCTTCGAGGGGCGCACGGGGCTGGACATCCTCCGCGAGGAGAGCGACCCAGCCGTCTTTTCCTTTGAAATAGATACCTATTGGATTCAACACGGCGGCGGCAACCCGGTCTCGTGGTTGGATAAGTTCCGCGACCGCATGCACATCGTCCATCTAAAAGACCTGAGCATGGACGGCGCTAAGCAATGCTTCGCCGAAGTAGGGGAGGGGAACTTGGAATGGGAGCCTATTCTCGCGGCCTGTAAGAGAGCACAGATCGAATGGTACTTGATCGAACAAGACACCTGCCCGGGCGATCCGTTTGATAGCTTGGGTCTGAGCCTGCGCAACCTGCGGGCTATGGGCTTGGACTAGGAGGAAAATCATGCAGGAAATTTTCGTCCCGTGGGCCGCTTGGTACGGCAAGGCCCCGTTCAAAATGGAGTTTCCCGATCACTGGGAAGTGGCGGTTCACCACATGCGCGGCGGGCCGGACATCGGCGACGCTGGCATTCGCCAAGCACTGCAAGAGACCATCGGTGCCCCGCCCCTGCGCGAATTCGCCCGCGGCCGGTCTTCGGCAGCTATCTTGGTTGACGACCTTTCGCGCCCCACGCCAGCTTTTCGGCTCTTGCCCTATGTGCTTGAGGAGCTAGCTGCGGCCGGGATTGGGGCCGACGCGGTAAAGATCATCTGCGCGCTGGCAGCCCACCGCCCGATGACCCGCGACGATTTGATCAAGAAGGTCGGGTTGGACATCGTCGATACCATGCAGGTACTCAACCACAATGCCTACGAGAATTTGGAATTCTTAGGCTACTCCAGCCGCGGAGTGCCGATTTGGGTCAACCGCGATATGACCTCCTGCGAGGTCCGCATCGCCTTGGGGATGATCACGCCGCGCGGGGGGATGTTTGGTGGCGGGGCCAAATTGCTCATTCCCGGGGCTTGTGGGCAGCAGACGATCATGCTCAACCACCGCTACGTACACGAAAATTTTCGCGCCCACCTGTCCGAGGTGGCGAAGATGGCGGGGGTCACGTATATCGTCAACCCGCTGCTCAACGAGAACTTGGAGATCTCGGGGTTAGTCGCTGGGGACACGGACGCGGCCTTTGAGCGGGGCTGCGAGTTGGGGCGGGAACAGTACGCTACCCAAGTGCCGGACGCCTTCGACATTGGAGTGTTCAACGCCTTCCCCAAGGATACGGAACTGTGCCAAGCCGGATTGGCCATGACGCCGTTGAGCGGCACCAAGAAAAACCCCTTCAGCGAAAACTCGACCACTGTCATGTGCTCGGCTAGCCCAGAGGGGCTGGGCTGGCACTCGGTGTTGGGCCCGGGTACCGCGCTGCGGGGCAAGCCCCGCCCGCCCGCCCGGCGCACCATTTTATTTTCGCCTGGGATCAACAAGTGGGATGCAGCCTCGCTCTTTGGCGAGGGGGTTATTTTTTGCAAAACTTGGCCGGCCGTATTGAGTGAATTGGAAAACTACCACGGAGCTGACGCAAAAGTGTCGGTCTTTCCGGCTGGCGCGTTGCAACGGGCAGCCGACGCCGATTATTAAAGAGGAAAAAAATGCCACCACTAGCGCGTTTTGGTCTAGAAGGCAAAGTCGTCATTGTCACGGGAGCTGGCCGGGGGATTGGCCGGACGATCGCTTTGGAATGCGCCCAGTCGGGCGCGCGCATCGCCGTTGGTAGCCGCACGATGGCCGAGCTAGAAACGCTGGCTGAGGAAATTGAGGCTGCGGGTGGGATGTGCTTCTACCACAGGCTCGACGTGACAGACGTGAATTCTATCGAGCGTTTTATGGCCGCGGTCGTCTCGCACTTTGGGCGGATTGACGTGCTGGTCAACAACGCCGGCTACAACAAGGTCGGCAAGATCCTCGACTACGACGAGGAACTCTACGACTTGATCGTCGATGCCAATCTGAAGAATGTGTTTTTCTGTAGCCAGATCGCCGCGCGGCAGATGATCGCCCAAGGAGGGGGAGGCAATATCATCAATATCTCTTCCCAAGCTGGCGTGGTCGGCGCGCCAGAGCGCGGCCCGTACTCAGGTGCCAAGGGCGGCGTCAACAACCTAACGCGGACTATGGCCGCAGAATGGGCTGAGTACCAGATACGGGTCAACGCGGTCGCCCCGACCGTGACTCGTTCGCCGCTGGCTGAGACCGCGATGCGGGAAAGCCAGGCCTTTGCCGATGCAGTGAAGACTAAAAATTTGCTGCGCGGTGCCCTAGCCGAGCCGGAGGAAATGTCGGCACCGGTGATCTTTTTGGCGTCGGATGCCGCGTCGATGATCACCGGTCACACGCTCGTAGTGGATGGGGGCTGGACCATCGTCTAGTAATCGCGTTGAGTAGCGGTTAATAGCTAGATCTTATCGCAATCCCTCGCACCAAACATCCAAAAATCGCTAGATAACTTACTTCTATATGGGGAGTAGGTGATCGCGGTAGTGTGCTAGGCGGCTGGCGAGCATGGAGTCGAGCGCGGCGGCCGAATGCGCTAGCCCCGTGCCAATGCCGCGCTGGGCTACGTGGACGAGGAGGCGCACCAGCCCGTTGGCATCGTCGAGGTGGATGTACTCTGGGGCTAATTGCGCGCCCGGGCCCGAGTTGTGGTAGTTGCCGAGGGGCAGCGCCACTGCACCTGTGCGGTAATTGGCCTGCATAAGCGGAGTGGCTTCGCAAGCACCGCTGTCCATCAGCTTGCGTTGATAGCGGAAAGTAGGCTGTTGGGAGGCCAATCCGTCAGCTAGTGCAGCCATCCCGCCGCTGATGTCTGGGTCGAACACCCAGAGCCGGTCGCCCACCCGCAAGATCGGCCCTGCGCCGAGCACCGCCCCAGCCGCCACACTAGAACACTCAATGTTGATGTAGAGCGCACGTCGCGGCAAGAACCCAGTCTCCAGCGCGGCGAGCATACCGACGAAACCCACCTCCTCCGCACGCGTGAGCAAGACGCCGAGGCGGACCGAGGCTTGCTGACGGACCAAGGAATCCAAGACGCACAACGCCACGGCCGCGCCGGCCAAATCGTCGATCGCCCGTCCGTTCAAGCGCCGACCCCGCACCCGAAAGGCCGGCAAATCCCACATCGCAAAGGTACCCGGCCCTTGGGGACTGTCGCGTGCTGTGGCTACTTCAACTAGGGGGTAGCGCGTTCCTTCTTCTTCCACCGTGCGGACGATGGTCCCGGGGATTCCGCGCTGGGTAGCCGGGCGATTCAGGTCGAAAAGGCGCACGCCCGTCGCTAGCGCCTTTTCCAACTCGACGCCACCGAGTATCTCGAATAGCGCGTGGCCTGATCCCTGTGAGGTCCTCCACACTAAGCCGGGGTGGTCGAGATGGGCAGTTAAGACGATGAATTCGTCCTCTTCCTGTTGCCCCCCGCCGTCGTAGAGCAGCAAGCTGTTGCCACAGCGGTCGTGGAGTACTTGGATTGGAGGCCGCGCGGCTGCAAATGCGCGCGCGATGCCGAAGGCAAAATGTTCGTGGAAAGGGGCTGTGGGGGCGCTGATGAGCGGCTTGGCGATATGGAGAAAGTCAAGTTCCATACAAGAAGAAAAAGCCCCTAAATGCCAATGCCGTCAACTCTCGTTGTCTCAACCGGTTAAGCTACTTATTATAACGGGCCATTGTGACACAGTAAGGGGCGCTACTTGCTAAGACGCTTGCCGACTCACTACCTAGACCACCTCGCCGGGCGCGATCAAGCCCTTCTGGCCCCACCCGGTACCCAGCAGCTAACCATGCGTGCGTTTTGGGTGGGAGCGTTTCTCAGCTTTTTCTTAGCTGTCGGCGCTCCGTACGGCAACATGATCATCCGCGGCTCCTACATGGCCTTGGACTTCAGCACGCCAGGGGCCATTTTTTTATTTCTCGTCCTCATTGGGCTGCTCAATGTGCTGTTCAAGGTCGCCGCTAGCCCGGCGGGCGCGGTGGTTTGGGCCTTGATCTCGTGTGCGCTCTATGGCTTCTACTATGGCTGGGTGGCTCCGCTCGATCCTTTTGCTCCGGGTTTTTTCTTTGCCACCTTCATCGTCGCCTCATCCCTGCTCAATATGGTATTGGTTTCTTTTGGGCGGAGTTTGGTCCTCAACCGGGCCGAGTTGATTCTCGTGTACGTCATGCTGTTGATCGTCTCGGCTCTTTGCACTATGGGCCTGAGCGAACAAATCCTGCCGATGATCACGGCGGTGTTTTACTTTGCCTCGCCGGAAAACAAGTGGCAGGAAATGCTCTTTCCCCATTTTTCCGCGCGAGAAGTCCTAGTCAACGACGGGAGCGACAGCAAGACCTTTTACGAAGGGTTGGCACCCGGGGAGGCGATTCCCTATGCAGCGTGGGTAGAGCCTTTGTGCTGGTGGGCAGTTTTTCTCTTGGCACTATACGTAACTATGGTGTCGATCGCGGTTATCATCCGCCGACAGTGGATGGAACGCGAGCGGTTGCCCTATCCGATCACACAGGTGGGACTGGCGATGGTGCGGGGAGAGGAACGCGGGTTTAAGATCAATACCTTTTTTCGTCAGCCGGCCATGTGGGCCGGTTTTATGTTGCCGATCTTTTTTGGCAGCTTGAAGGCCCTGCATCGCTACGACCCGGCTTTTCCGGTCTTCTCCCTGAGTTCGTCGATATTCTTAGTGGGCAAGCAAACCTTGCAACTGACCGTCAGCTTCGCCATAGTCGGCTTTTCGTACTTCATCAATGCCAATATCGCGGCTGGTATCTGGTTCTTTCACCTCTTGGCCAAGTTTGAAAAGGAGTTCTTCGCGGTCGCTGGCGTGACGTCTGAGCAGAAGGTCACCTTCGGCGTGGCCGACTTTCCCTTGATGGCCTACCAAGGGGTCGGTGCCTTGCTGGCAATGGTTGCGGTTGGCTTGTGGGTGGGCAGGGAACACTTTGGCAATGTGTGTAAAAAGGCCCTCGGCTTGGCACCAGAAGTGGAAGATGGGGATGAGATCATGTCCTATCGCTGGTCTTTTTTCGGCGCAGTGGGTGGGGTCTTGGTCATGTCGTGCTGGCTGTGGGTTATGGGGACGCCGCTGTGGGTAGCGTTTGTTTTTGTCGTCTTGGCCTTGCTCATCTTTCTCGGCGTGACGCGAATCGTCGCCGAAGCCGGTCTAGCGGCCGTGCGTGCCCCGATGACGGCACCCGACTTGGTAATTTTGGGATTGGGGACCGACTTGGTGACGCGGACTGGGGTGTGGAACTTGTCGTTGGCCTATATGTGGGGTGCGGATGTGCGGGTGTTTGTCATGGCCACCTGCACCAACGCCCTCAAGCTAATCGAGGAGATGGAGCCGAGGCTGAGGCGGCTGGTGTTTTGGGCTATTATTCTCGCGCTCTTCATTGGTGCCCTCGGTGCGTTTTGGATGATTTTCCACATGGCCTATCAGCACGGCGGAGTGAACCTCAACAGTTGGTTTTTTAAAGGCGCACCCGAAGTCGCGTACAACAACGCGCTCCGCAACATAGAGCCAGCGGGCATACATTGGCCGGGGCTGGGGTTTTTGTCCGGCGGTGCGCTGGTGATGGGGGCGATGATGTGGGCGCGACAGCGCCTGCCGTGGTGGCCGGTGCATCCTATCGGCTTTCCCATTGGGGCCAACGGCATGCTCAACTACGTTTGGTTTAGCGTATTTTTGGCTTGGTTTATCAAGAAGC
This sequence comes from Candidatus Latescibacterota bacterium, assembly GCA_965116675.1. GTDB lineage: Bacteria > Latescibacterota > UBA2968 > UBA8231 > UBA8231. The sequence goes on along the minus strand of OZ220721.1, from coordinate 942,139 downwards.
TGATCATGCGCTTTGGCGGGGTGGCCTTGTATCGCCGCAGTCAGATGTTTTTTTTGGGGCTGATCTGCGGGCAGGTTTCGTGCAATGGCCTGTGGTTGGTCATAGATTACTTCACCGGCAAAGTGGGGAACTCCCTTTTTTGGGCATGAAACACTCGGCTTACTACATCCTCTGCGTTCTCGTGCTGACCGCTAATAGCGGTTGGGCGCGCGAAGACGGCGTGCGCGAAACCGTCGCTTATCTGTCGTCGCTTGGCTCTAGGGTCAGCGGCTATCCTGGGGCCGCGGCCGCCGCGGATTACGTCGAGCAGCGCCTGCGCGAGATCGGCTTGCCCGAACTGACTCGTGAGTCCTTTGAAGTCACGGTGCCTATCGACCAAGGCGGCGAGTTGCTGCTCACAGAGAGCGGAGAGCGCTATGGCCTCTACAGCCTGTGGCCGAACTTAGTCCGCACCTCGACCCTGCCCGAGTACTCGGGCGAGATGATCTACGGTGGGGACGGCGATTGGGAGGATTTTGCAGGCTTTGAACTCGACGGCCGGGTGGTGCTGATGGAGTTCAATAGCTGGAGCCGGTGGTTGCAGGCCGCTTCGCTGGGCGCGCGCGCCATCGTCTTCATAGAGCCAGAGGAGACCACGCGCAATCAAGCTACAGCCAAGTACTCCACTGCGCCGTTGGATATCCCGCGCTTTTGGATTGAAAGAGCCGCCGGATTACAGCTCAAAGAGCGGTTACTCCAGCAGCCAACTTCCGTAGTGCTCAAGGGGCGGATGGACTGGCAGCGCGAGACGGCTTGGAATATCTGGGGCCGGTTCCCCGGCACCGACCCAGCGCTGGCCGAAGAGACCATTGTCATTGAAAGCTACTACGACGGCATGTCGGTGGTACCGGCCTTGGCTCCGGCAGCCGAAGCGACCAGTGGCATTGTCGCATTGCTGGCGCTGGCCGAGCACTTAGTGCTCCATCCTCCGCGCCGGCCGGTCGTGCTGGTGGCCACGGGCGCGCATTTCCAAGCTCAGCAGGGGATTGTCCACTTCCTCGAGCGCCACGCCCGCCTCCATCCCTACTACGCCGAGCGGATGACAGAACCGCTCAAGCCCAAGCTCTTCATCTGCATTGATCTGACGAGTCAATCCGACGGGCTGGGGATTTGGAACAACACCTTTAGCTACGATCTCAAGCGGTTTTTCGTGCCTTTTGGGCGGCGTTTTACGGCCTATGCCGAGGAGGAGTCCGCTCGGTTGGGGTTGGAGCAGGAACGGCCGCTGGCCAATGGAATCAGCCCGATTCGCGGCATGGACTGGTCAACCTTCGTGCCGGGCGGGGTTTCGGTCAGTGGGGTGCAGGCCCTGACTGCGGGGATTATTTCGCTGTCGTTTGTGACCGTCAACGACGCCCGCTACATCGTCGATACCCCGTTCGATACGCCAGATCGGATGAATATCGACAATTTGTCCCGCCAAATCCGCCTGCTCAACGCCATGCTGGCGCGGGCCGTCAACGACGAGGCCCTATTTGCCGATCTCGAAGACTTTGGCCCCGTGCTCAAGGACAAATTGCGCTCCCTGCGGGTCAAAATCCGCTCGTTCCCGCGCCGCAGCCAAGTGCCGGACCGTCCGATTGCCGATGCTCTTGTCGTAATTGATCCTTGGTTCAAGTCGCACAAGGGTGTGCGCTGGGCGCAGTACCACCTCACAGATGGCCAAGGCGTCGCCGATATCGACGGCTTGCGGACTGGGGCCTATCCGGTGGCAGCCTATCAAGTCAAGCCGGAGACTGGGGAGATCGCGTTCGCGCCCGACCTTTCGGAAAGGGCGCAAAAGTATAGCGGCGGAATCGTAAACGGATGGATGATCGACAGCAAAATTCGCTGGAATGTCAACGAAAAGGTCATCGTCGTCTTTCCCAGTATTTCGCGGTCCTTCTATAGCATGATTGACCCGCGCTATCTTCGGTCGTTCAAGGGGATCAAAATCGTCGACCGCAGCGGAGTGGCCCCTCGGCAATTTGGGCTGGCGCGGGGGTTTGACACGGGCGAGGCCGTCGGCGTGGTCTTTGGACCGCAGGATGCCGACGAAGACGACGGCATCAAAATGCTCATCGACAACCGCATGCTCTTACTCAACAGCGAGGGAAACGAAAACGAGAAGCAGGCGCGGGGACGGGGCTACGCGCTCCGAGAGGAATCGCTAGTTCGCACCGGAATGCTAGCCGTCGAGGACATGTGGCAACTCAACGAGGCGCGGATACGCACCTTGCGCGAGCACGCCATTGAAAACCAGCGCTTGGCCCGATTGCACCAGCGCGGCAAGAGTCTGATCGAAGAGGCGCGACAGGCCGAAGAGGCCAAGGATTGGGAGCGCTATGTCGGGCACGTCCGGGCCGCCTTGGGGGTGACGTCCCGTGCGTACCCGGAAGTGCTAGGGACGCTCAACGACGTCATCAGCGGGATGGTGTTTTTTCTCGCCTTGGTCATTCCGACGGCCTTCTTAGGCGAGCGGTTGCTGTTTGCGGCATCCGATATTCGCTGGCAGCTAGCCGGGTTTGGGGGGTTGTTGGTTTTGATCTGGTTCGCCATTTCCCAAGTTCATCCGGCCTTTGCCATCGCCGAACCACTGGTGATCTTGCTGGCCTTTGCGATCATGGCGATGGCGGCGTTTGTACTGTCGATGATTAGCTCCCGCTTCAACAGCTACATGAAGGCCTATCAGGCGAAGGAAGCCCACGTCCACGAGACCGATATCAGCCGTGCCAGTGCTAGCTACGCGGCCTTTATGCTCGGCATTTCCAATATGCGCCGACGCAAACTGCGCACCGGATTGACCTTGCTGACCTTGGTTCTGCTCACCTTTACGGTACTCTCCTTCACCTCGTTCAGTACCCAGATCCGCTACATGGCCTTTGCGATGGACCACGAGGGAACCTACGAAGGAGTGCTGATCCGCGACCGCAATTGGAATGTGCTCAACCGCCCGACGCTCGACTACGCTCGCTCCCATTTTGCCACCGAAGGAGTGGTCGTGCCGAGGAATTGGTATGTGGCCTTTGACGACGAGCAAAAAAAATACATCGAGGTCTTCGGCGATACCTCGGTAGTGCGGGCGACTGGAATGCTGGGGCTGATGCCAGAGGAAGTGCACGTCACTAGCATTGACCAAGCACTGGTGGAGGGGAGCTTCTTCACACGCGAGGACGAGGCAACCTGCCTGATGGCCGAGGGCATGGCCAAGGCGCTGGGCATAGGGTCAGCAGAGTTGGGCACGGCGACGGTGCGGGTATTCGGCCGAGATTTGGTGGTGCGGGGCGTGTTCGACCCCGATCTGTTTGAGGATATTCGAGACCTCGACGACGAGCCGCTGACGCCAGCGGATTTCCAGATGTCGAGTGCCCAAGCACTCGGGCCGGTGGCCCAAGACGATATGAGCATCGCCGTAGATGAATCCGCGCTCGATATTCGTCCTTTCATCCACCTAGAATCCGACAACGTGCTGGTCTTGCCTTATGGGACGTTGCGGGAGGCGGGGGGGATGTTGCGCTCGGTAGCAGTGCGGATGGAGGATGGAGAGCGCGGACAGGAAATGGTCGAGGATTTCCTCCTGCGTCTGGCCATTACGCTCTTTGCCGGCCTGAAGGAGCCGGGTGAAGCCGCAATCAAGGTGTTTTCTTACACCTCGATTGGGTCGCCCGATGTCGAAGGTTTGGGGGCCTTGGTGATCCCGATGTTTATCGCGGCACTGATCGTACTCAATGCGATGATGGGGGCCGTTTATGAGCGCTTCCGCGAGATCGGCATTTATTCCTCGGTGGGGTTGGCACCGCTGCATATCGCATTGCTCTTTGTAGCAGAAGCATGTGTCTATGCGATTATTGGTGTTACCTTGGGCTATATTCTCGGCCAGAGTTTGGGCAAAGCACTTCTTGCGTTGGATTTGCTACAGGGAATAAGCCTCAATTACTCGTCGATGGCGGCGATTGTCTCGGCGCTGATCGTGATGGCCGTGGTTTTGCTTTCGACTATCTATCCGGCGAGGGTGGCGGCCCGCACGGCCGTGCCTGATACGGTCCGGCGCTGGACGCCGCCGGACCCTGATGGGGACCGCTGGGAAATGGAGTTCCCCTTTATGGTCAGCGAGGGGGAAGTGCGGGGCCTGTGTGGATTCTTAGCCGGTTACTTCAGCGCCTATAGCGAGGAGTCCATCGGCGACTTCTATGCGGAGAAGGTCCAGTTAGTTGAAGAAGACGGCGAGGGCGGGCCGGAGTACGCAGTGCAGCTTTTGCTCTGGCTGGCGCCGTTTGACATGGGGGTGAGCCAGTTCATGCAGCTCGAATTTTTGCCCACCGAAGTCAAATCCGTCTATACAGTAGAAATTTACATTCAGCGGATCAGCGGTCAGGACACCTTCTGGCAGCGAGTCAACCACCGCTTTATCAATGGGTTGCGGAAAGAGTTCCTGCTCTGGCACACCCTCGCTACAGAGTCCAAGGCCCACCATCGCGGAGTCGCCGAGAAGATGTTGGCCGAGTCCGCAGAAGTTGAGCAAGTGGAATGATGGAAGCGTTTTTTCAGCGACTGTCTGCGTCTTTTCAGCAGCTATTTGATCGCGATAAAAAAAAGGAGCGCCAGTGGGGCGAGGTTGATGAGTACCGCGACTTGCTCGAAGCCCCCGACCGCTTTGAGGAGGGCTTTACGAGCCGTACCATTATCGGTGTGCTCTTCATCTCGCTGATTATGACCCCGGGCGAGATGTTTCTCGGGCTGTACGCGGGTATCGATATAGGAGTGGCGGCGCAATGGGTGACGGTGATCCTCTTTTTAGAGATCTCGAAGCGATCATTTGCCGCGCTCAGGCGCCAAGAGATCTACCTGTTAGTGTACGTCGCTGGTGCCTTGATCGCCGGCGGAGAGGGCGCGTTCCTCGACTTGCTCTGGCGTCAGTACTTTGTGACCTCGGCCGAAGCCGAGCTATTCGGGATATCGCACCGCTTGCCGTCGTGGTGGGTACCCGGACCCGATTCGGAGGCCATTGCCGAGCGCACCTTTATTCACCGCGACTGGTTGACTCCGATCCTGCTGTTGGTGGTCGGGACGATCATGGGCCGCATCGCTTGGTTTACGACCGGCTACATGCTCTTCCGGCTCGTTTCCGACCGCGAGCAATTGCCCTTTCCCACCGCGCCCATGTCGGCGTTGAGTGCTATGGCACTGGCCGAGGATTCGGGTGCCGAGCGAGAGACGTGGAAGTGGCCAGTGTTCAGCATTGGTGCGGTTATCGGTGCGTCGTTCGGGGGCATTTATGTAGGGGTCCCGGTCGTCACCGAGATCTGGGGTTCCAAAGTGACGATCTTGCCGATTCCCTTCTGGGAGTTGAGTCCTTACTTCGGCAATATCATACAGGCTGCGCCGCTGGGGATTTCCACGAGTTTGGGGGCGGTATTCGCCGGGTTGTTCATGCCCTTCTGGGGGGTGATCGGCTCTTTTTCCGGGGTGATGCTACACACGGCCGTCAGTCCCGTTCTCTACGCATGGGGCTATCTGCCGCGCTGGGAACTCGGCATGCACACCATCCAAACTACCATCGTCACTGGAATCGACTTTTGGCGCGCCTTTTCCATTGGCATTACCATCGCGGTCACCATAGTCAGCTTTCACCAGCTTTTTTCCACTGGCCGCGAAAAGCAGGCCGAATTGCGGGAGAAGCTCAAGCTCCAAGGGGCTGATCAGCAGGGAATGTGCAAGCACTCGGACTGCCACCGCCCGGCCGAGGTGAGGGGGTACTGCTTAAAACACCTCGGCCGCGGCGATTTCAATCTGTGGGTCTGCGCTTCGCTGTTTTGCGTAGCGGCGATCTATCCGATCGTATTGGCCAAGACCTTGTTCCCCGCCTTGGTCAGCACCGGCCTGTTGGTGCTTTTCGTGCTCATCGCCTTTGTCTGGGCGCCGATCATGTCCTTTGTCAGCGCCCGGCTCGATGGCTTGGTTGGCCGCAACATTTCGATTCCCCATGTCGAAGACGCCATCCGCTTTATGACCGGCTTTCGCGGGGTCGAAATCTGGTTTGTGCCCTTTCCGGCCCGCAACTTTGGCGGGCACGCCGAGGGGTTTAGGGTCGTCGAACTGACCGGGATGAGGTTTACCAGTCTGCTCAAAGCCGAGCTCTTTATGTTGCCCATCGTCTTAGGGGTTAGTCTGATGTACTGGACCTTCCTCTGGCGCTTGGGGCCTATTCCCTCGGAGAGCTACCCATACGCGCAAATCTATTGGCCGCTGCAGGCCTTTGACCGGGCGCTCGCCTACTCCGCCACGATGTACAGCAAAATGTGGCGCGCCGGAGAGGAGTTGGAAGGGGATATTGTGCCCAATGGCCAAGTCGTGTGGAGCCCGCCCAATTTGGAGGACGGTCGTTGGTGGTACTGGCGGGTGAGTACCACTAGGGATTTAGAGGTGCCCGATCCGGTAAAGCGCGACTATGAACCTTGGTCGCAGACAGGCTACTTCTACACGGACTTCAGCGGCGGGGACGCACCACCGCCGCCGGAGGCCGCCCAGAGGATCGACGCCGAGGCGGGTACTCCGTCGGATGGCCCCCAGCTACTTTGGCCCCCCAACGGCATGGCCATTGCCACGCCGAACCCCAACTTCCGAGCTGCGGTCAATTTGGCTCCGGGCGATTCGGTTGATTTCTACTTTGAAGTGGATCGCCTGCCCAGCTTTGACGGCGAGGCTTTGCAACGATCCTCGGACATGCCCTTGCTCTTTGAGACTCTGTGGCAGGACATGCGCTTTACCGGTAACCGCAAGGACGACGATGGCGACCTCAATATCGCGGCTCTCGTCGAGAGTGTGGAGCCGGAGGGGTTAGGAGGCCAGCTTGGACTGGCTGACGGCGACCGCCTCCGTGCGATAAACGGCGTCGAACTTCGCGTCCCTCAATGGGATACTGAGCGGATTGATCGGTATTTTACCCAAGGAGCGGACTCGGTGTTTGCCGCTTGGGAACGGGATGAGAAAACCATGCGTCGCGCTATGGTGCGTCGGCCGGGGGAAGCACTGGGACTTGAGTTTGTGGCGGACACGTCATTCGTCGAAAGTTGGACCGAATACGACGCGGTGCGCGTCGCCACCGTAGCCGAAGCGGGGCTAGGCCACCGCTTGGGCTTGCAAGCCGGCGACTACCTTATGACGATCAACGGCCAAAGCATTGAGCAGGATACGTGGCGCAGCGAGGAGGTCGTTGCCGCCTTTGCTGCGGTTGTGGAGGAGACCGCGACTACGGTGCTAGTCGAGTGGGAGCGGGATGGGGACCGGCTTCAAGGTTTGGTGGCCGATGCGTCGTCTCTCCCTCTAGGCTTGACCTATCGGGAGGGGGCCATCGAGGGCATCGACGAAGAGCTGGTCAACAACCGCGACGACGATGGCGACGGCCTGATCGACGAGGATACGCACCATCCCCTCGGCGGTAGGAAGTGGCCCATCATCCTCGGCGCAGCCGGCTTTGGCTTGGCGGCGTACATTGCTCTGACCTTCTTGGGAATGCCGATCTTTATGATCTTTGGATACGTCCAAAGTGTCAACGGCATTCCACATTTTCTCATTCCACAAGTCATTGGTGCCCTGCTGGCTCGGCACTACTTTTGGAAGCGGTACGGCAAGCAGCAATGGCGGCAATACGCCATGGTCTTGAGCGTGGGCTTTGGGGTTGGTATGGCCTTAGTCGGCATGTTCAGCGCGGCTTTGTCGATTATCAATAAGGCCGTTTCTTCTCTCGCCTATTGAGGGGGTGGACAAGGTCCATTAGCCCTTGTATCTTCGCCACTTATGGACTTGCTTGCGCGCATATTCCGCGTCGTGCGGGCGCACACTGCGGCCAGCGAGCCGAGCGATGCCTACGAGCATTGGCGGCCTCCGCCGCCGCCGCCCGCATCTGCCGCACCTGCCGAAGACCCGGTACTCGCTGGGTATTACGCCAATTTGGAGCTTCCCTATGGGGCGACTCTGGAGGAAGTGAAAGTAGCGTGGAAGCGGTTGATGAAGCAGTACCACCCCGACCGCCACGCCCAGGATCCGGCCAAGCGCGAGGTGGCCAACGCGCTGTGCGCTCAGTTGACGCATGCCTATAAAGAGCTGGAAAAGTCTCTGACGACCCATTAAACTAGCATTGGAGGAAGCTTATGGCTGATTTTGCCACAGTAAAGGAGTACGTCCTCGAGTTGGGCCTTGCCATTGCCGAGGAGATTCCCGCCGAGGAAATCATCATTGTCAACGACGAGGAGCGGGGGGTACAAAACCTAGTTATTGATTGCGAGGATACGGTGTTGGTGATCGAGCAGCTTATCCTCCAGGTCGCTGCTGGGGCTGCCGACACCTATAAGCGGATTTTGCAGATGAACCGCGACTTGGTCTTTGGTGCCTTCGTCCTCAACGAAGAAGGCAATTCATTGCTCTATCGCAACACGCTGGCGCTGGAGAATCTGGATTTAAACGAACTGGAAAGCACGATCAACTCCCTTAGCCTCGGCTTGGCCGAGCACGGGGAGGAATTACTGGGGTTCGCCGCCAAATAGGAGGATAGGATATGGCAGGTATATTTCAACGCTTGTTTAAAACCGGGCAGGCCGAGGCTCACGCCATGGTGGATAAGCTCGAAGACCCGATCAAGATGAGCGAGCAAGCGATCCGCGACTTAAAAAAGGACTTGCAGGACAGCCTCAAAGCCCTCGCCGAGGTCAAGGCAATCTCCATCAGGCTCAGCCGCGAGTCCGAAGACCACCGCCGGCGCGCCGAAGACTACGAGCGCAAGGCCATGCTGCTGTTGCAAAAGGCCGAATCTGGCCAGATGGAGGAAGCCGAAGCCGACCGCTTGGCGCGCGAATCCTTGACCCGCGTCGAGGAGGCTCAGAGCAGGCACGCAGAAGCCTCGCAACAGGCCGAAGCCCAACAGGCGATGGCCACCAAGCTGCAGAGCAATGTCAACGATCTGAAGTCGAAAATCGCCTCGTACGAAAACGATCTAGTAACCCTCAAGGCGCGCACCAAAACCGCCAACGCTACCCGCAAAATCAACCAGCACTTGGCCAACATCGACTCCAAGGGCACCACGGCCCTGCTCGAACGGATGAAGGAAAAGACCGAAGAGCAGGAAGCCCTCGCCGAAGCCTATGGCGATATGGGCGACGCGGCGACGAGCGTTGACGACGAGATCAACAAGGCCCTCGCCGACAGCAAGGGAGCCAAGGTCGATGATTCGCTGGCCCAACTCAAGGCCAGAATGAAGACGGCAAAATAAGGGCTGCCGCTCGCGCCCATGGGATGAAGTCCCTTAGCCGCAGGCAATTTTTCGGCGCGCTCGCCGCCGCTGGTAGCTGGGCCGCTTGGAGCGGTTGCTCGTCTGACCAGCAGCGGCGGCCGGTCCCCGGGCGGATCGTCAACGAAGGACCGCCGCGTGGGCACCTACTGCGCGATGTGCATTCCTGGGCAGATTTTACCCCGGCAGACCACGCGTGCGATATCGCCATTGTCGGCGGTGGGATCTCCGGCTTGGCTGCGGCGTGGAAGTTGCGCCGGTCGGGGGTGGAGCGGATCCTCCTCCTCGACCTTGAAGACCAGCTAGGAGGCACCAGTCGCAGCGGCCAATGGGGCGACTGGGTATTTCCCTGGGGCGCTCACTACATCAACATCCCTCCTGCCGAAGCCGACTGCATCCACGAAATACTGCAAGATCTAGGCGTCATCGACGGCTACGACGCGGCGAATAGGCCGATGGTCGCCGCTGGGTCGATGCTGAGTTGGCCGCACGAGCGGCTCTTCTATCGAGGTCGCTGGACCGATGGATTAGATCCGTTTATCGACGCATCGGGCCGGGAGCGAGAAGCGTTGTTGCGCTTTGAAGACGAGATGCTGCGCTGGGCCTTGCACCGCGGCCGGGACGGACGCCGAGCCTTTGCCATGCCCTTGCGCTACAGCACGAGCGATGTCAGGGTGCGGCGTTTGGATCAGATCAGTATGGCCCAGTATCTCCGCGAAGAGGGATGGCATGACGATCGGCTCCGATGGCTGGTCGATTACGCCTGCCGCGACGACTACGGCAGCACGGCAGCCCAGGTCTCGGCTTGGGCCGGGATTCACTACTATGCCTGTCGATTCTACGACTACCGAGTACACGAAGCGTATCCGGCCCACACGCTGACGTGGCCTGATGGCAATGGGCACCTCGTTACACAACTCGCTAATAGATTGGGAAAGAGCGAGATAAAGCGACAGGCGCTAGTGGCTCGTCTAACCGAGGAGCGGTCGCAGGTGCGGTTGGGATACATCGACTTGGCGACCGGGGAAAAACGGCAACTGAACGCTAGGGCCGTGGTGTACGCTGGCAAGCTCCACACGGCTCCTTATGCGATCGTGGGCTTGCCAGATGCACAAGCCCAGGCTATGGCCGCTATTGAGTACAGCCCGTGGTTGGTGGCGGCGATTTTTCTCAAAGAGCCGCTCTCGGACCAGCAGACTACTTGGGACAATGTCTTGTACGACAGCCCATCGCTGGGCTACGTGGTCGCCGACCATCAGCAGGGCGACGGCCGCGTGTTGATGTACTATTGGCCCTTTGTCGATCAACTCGCGGATGCCCGGCACGCCTTGCTTGCGCAGGACCATTCATTCTGGGCTGAACAGATCATGGCCGATTTGCGCCGAGTTCATCCGGAGCTAGACGACCTCGTCGAGCGCATCGACCTGTATCGCTGGGGGCACGGGATGATGCGGCCCAGTCCTGGATCGCTGTGGGGGGCGACGGTCGCTTGGCGGCAGCAGCCAATGGAGCGGATATTTTTTGCTTCGTGCGATGCGACTGGGCTACCCCTGTGCGAAGAAGCGATATTTTCTGGTATTCTGGCGGCGGAGCGGGCCATGGACTGTCTCGGCGTGGCGTATTCCACCTCGCTGGGGGGGCTTGCGGATGCCTAGGCTGGGTGCGCTTTTTTTGCTGGTGGCCATTTTCTCGGCCGCAGTCTGCGCCATCGTCTATCAGCTACTCATCGGCAGTGTGTCGTCTTACTTCCTCGGCAATAGCGTCGAGCAGTTTTCCCTGACTATCGGCTTTTTTCTCGCTGCGATGGGGCTTGGCTCTTGGCTTTCGCGCTTTGTCGCCGACCACTTGCTGTTGACGCGGCTAGCTCAGTTAGAGATTTGGCTGGGGCTTTTGGGTGGGGTTTCGGTTGGCGTGCTCTACGTGATCTACGGATACACCGATCACTTTAGGGTCGGCATGTTGGCTTTGAGCACGGCGATAGGTGCGTTGATCGGCTTGGAAGTGCCGCTGATCACCCGGCTTTTGCGCGGGCACGGTACGCTGCGCGCGGCGTTATCTAATGTTTTGTCCCTCGACTATCTGGGGGCTTTGTTGGCCTCGTTACTCTTCCCGTACATCCTCTTGCCCTTCCTCGGCAGCCTACATACGGCACTGGTCGCCGGCTTGATCAACGCCGGTCTCGGCCTCGGTGTGGTGCTTGCGTTTAAAGAGGTGTTGATAGAGCAGCGCGCCTTCCGCTCGCTAGGAGTGCAAGCGCTTGTAGTCATTGCGGCGCTAGGGGCGTTAGCTTGGCAGGGAGAGGGGCTGCGGGCGCGGTGGGAAAGCGACCTCTACGAAGACCGCATCGTCCACAGCGAGCAATCGCCCTACCAGCAAATCGTCCTGACTCGGCGCGACGAACACCTGCGGCTCTATCTCAACGGGCACTTGCAATTCGCCTCCATTGACGAGCACCGCTATCACGAGGCCCTAGTCCATCCGGCTATGGCGCTGGCTCCCTCTCGCGAAAGGGTACTCATCATCGGGGGAGGGGACGGGCTGACGGCGCGGGAGGTGCTCAAGTACGAGGAGGTCCAGCACGTCGATTTAGTCGATCTCGATCCGGCAGTGACTCGGTTGGGCCAGCGCAACATCTACTTGACGCGGCTCAACGACAACTCCTTGAATCGTCGCCAAGTGCGCGTGATCAACGAAGACGGTTTTGTCTTTTTGCAGCGTGAGCACGTGCCGTATGGAGCGATACTAATCGACTTACCTGACCCTCGCGAAGAGAGCTTGGCCAAGCTCTATTCGGTCGAGGCCTATAGGCTGTGCCGCAAGTTACTCAGCCCACAAGGCGTCTTGGCGACTCAAGCTTCTAGCCCGTACCACGTCCGGGAGGCGTACTGGAGCATTGCCGCCGCTTTGGAGGAAGCGGGCTTTGCCGTCCATTCCTATCACTTGCACGTGCCTTCTTTTGGAGAGTGGGGGTTCCACTTGGCAGGATCCGCCGGGCTGGATCCGACAGCAGTCGCCTTTGCCGTTCCCACGCGCTATATCGATCGCCAAGTCTGGGGTGCCCTCGCGGTGTTCGACGGCGATATGGCCCGCTTGCCCGTGCAGGCCAACCGACTTGATAGGCCGGTGCTGGCGCGTTATTATCGACAGGGTCGGGGTATTCAGTTTTGAAAGGACATGCCAGATGGGTTTAAGGAAATGGTTCGGTGGTCGCCAAGACGAGGACGAACCGACCTATCAGGAGTACTCACTCAGCACCATGAAGGTGGGTTTTCTAGTCGATTACGACCTCAAAACGTGGCAAGTCGCAGGCCGTGGAAGTTATGACTACGAAGGCTATACTACCGAAGAATGGGAATTGCAGGTCGATGATCAGGTGTGCTTCCTCGAGCGCGCCGTAGAAGATGGCAAAGCCTATTGGACTTTAACGCGGGCGATTGGCATCAACGAAATCGAAGGCGATATTGCCGCGGTGATCATCGCTGACGGCGACCCGCCTGAAATTGTACGGTTTGAGGGTGATGAGTACGTGGGGAGCACGAGCGACGCGGGCCTGTACCGCAAAGACGGCACCGAGGCGGAGCGCGAATTTGTCAACTGGTCGTTTGAAGGGGAAGAGGGCAAAGTGCTTTTTATCAGCCAGTGGGGCGAGCGCGACTTTGCCGCGTACGCAGGCTTGGAGGTAGAGGAATACCAATTCACCGACATCTTGCCGGTGGAGGAGGGCACTTGAAATGGCTTGGCGCGTAGCGGCCTTGGCGCTCTGGGGCCTGATCGCCTGCGGGTCAAAAGACCCGGTGCGGGAGCTAATACGCGACTTAGATCGCTATCCCGAGTACTCGCTGATCGTCGATGATACTCGTATCGAAGGCTCGTTTTTTCCCGACTACGCCCTGCGCTTTCAGGTGTTGACGGCTGCGGGGCAGCGCGTCGCCGGGCGCGATACCATCGTGTACGAGGAGCGCCGCACCGATTGGATGGAAATCCGCGAAGAGACCTTCTACCGCTACGAAAAGTATGTCGGCATGGTCGTGGCCTCCAAGTCGCTAGATGGTCGCCGCACTGGCACCAATCAAGCGCATCCGCCCGGCTATCAATACGTCGGCAATCCCCAGTACGGGTTTTGGGGAGGCGGTGGGTTTTGGCAATTTTACGGCCAGTACGCGCTGATGCGCGACTTAATGGGAGGATGGGGCGTTGGTCGGGGCGATTGGGAGGACTACCGCCGCAACCGGGAAAGGGGCCGCCCGTACTACGGGCCGACGAAGGGAGGCCGACCTACTTTTGGGTCGCGCGGCTCGCAGACCCAAAAGATGCGACCGCAATTCTACCAGCGCCAGCAAAGCCGCCGTCAGGCCTTTAGTGGCCAGGTCAAAAACCGCATGGGCCGCACCACTTCCGGGTGGGGACGCGGTTCCTCGCGCTTTGGAAAATAGGGGGAACGCAGTGGACAATATAGTGCAGATGGCCCAGTCCTTAGTCTATCTTGTAGAGGCTTTCGTCTTGCTCTTCGTTGCCAAGCAGGTCTATGCCCGAGTTTTTCGCCGGGTCAATCTCAAAGACGAACTCTTCGGTCGCAACAACCACGCGATGGCCGTTGCAGTGGGCGGTTATTTCTTTGGGATTTGTTTGGCGTTGGGAGGGGCGTTGAGCGGCCCTTCGCTCGGCTGGCAAGCCGACCTGCTAGGCATTGCTCAGTACGGTCTCTTGGCGATTGTCCTGATGGTCGTCGCCGGCGTACTCTGCGAGCGGGCGCTCCTGTTCCACTTCGACAACCGCAAGGAGGTCATCGAGGATCACAATATGGGGACGGCCTTTGTCGAGGCGGGGATGCACATTGCCAATGGCCTGATTGTGCTGGCCATTGTGTTGGGTGAAGGGCCGCTGTGGAGCGGCGTAGTCTTCTGGTTGCTGGCGCAAGTGGTGCTGGTGGTGGCTGGGCTGCTCTACGAGTGGATTACCCCACATTCGATTCACCGCGAACTAGAGCGCGACAATGCCGCGGTCGGCTTGGCCTTCGGCGGCGTGCTGGTGGGCATGGGCAATATCGTCAGCATCGCCGCGGCCGGCGACTACGCAGGGTGGATCGAAAGTCTCAAAATTTTTGGCATGGACGTGGTCTTTGGTTTTGTCGCGCTCTACGTCATCCACAAGTTGACCGATATGCTCTTGGCACCTAGCGTGCGCTTGGGTGCCGAACAGGTCGAAGAGCAGCCGAATGTGGGGGCCGGGCTTATAGAAGCCTTCGGCTACGTGGGTGGATCGATCCTAATCGTCTGGATCTTCTGAACTATTCTGCCGGCTCCGATGCCACTGCCATAGTAGAGTCGGGCCACCGACGAAGACATAGGTCAGAGTTGCTAAAGCATGGGTCAATGTGGCAGTGGCCAAAGCAGTGGCAAGGGGTACTGTATAGAGGCGGTGCATGGCTTCGCCGAAGAGGAAGTGATACGAACCGATTCCTCCAGGCGTTGGAATGATCACTCCGATAGACGATATGGCCATGACTACTAGCGCCGCTACTGCGTCGAGGTCGTATGTCTGGTCCAAGCCCATGCCGACAAAAGCCGCGTAGATAATAAATACATAGGCTGCGTTGAGCAGGACCGAGCTGACTATAATTTCAAAGTACGCCGTCGGTTGTTGTCGCAGGGCGGAAAGCCCGCCGATGAAGGTCTCGATGATTTCGAGGATTCGCTCGCCGCTTCCCCAAGCACGCCGTGCGAGTAGCGGGCGAATTACAGCTAAAATTTTTTCCCGATAAACCGATACCAAGACCAAGGCACCCAGTGCAACTAAGCAGCCGACTAGGGCCAGTAGGCCGACGGTGTCCCGATCGGCACCGCCCGGCATCCAAAGTACGGGCAGGGCGATATCGATATAGACGATGAGCCAGAACAAGACAATGAGCCAAAACAGATCGAGAATGCGCTCCACCACTATCGTGGCCATCAAGGCGCTGATGCTCGCCCCAGTGGTCCACTTGAGGCTGACACACCGCAGAACCTCACCCGAACGCGGCACGGCCACATTGGCCGCATAGCATATAGCTAAGGCGAGCGACGCGTTGAGATTGCTTACCTGCGGCGCAAAGGGTCGCATCAGGACCAGCCAGCGCCAAGCCCGCAAGACCAAGGTCCCCAGCGTTGCGACGCACATAACCGCGGCCCAAACCGGCGAAAGGCCGGTCATGGCATCCCAGAGTTCGCTGCGGTTTATCCCTTCAAAGGCCCAATAAATGAAAAGCCCCATTAGGCCTAAGCTCAGCCCGTACTGGAGGGCTTGTTTTAGCATCTTGTGCATCGCGCAGGCAAACGCAAAGCAGGGGATCGCTAGATCCCCTGCCGCATGGCGGAAGGAATAGGCTGGGTGGGTTTGTTCAAGCCTGTATGGGTTGAATTTTGCCCATTTTCTCTAATAGATCGATGACCTGCGCGGCCGCCTCCGAGGGCGTTGCTATGTCGGTTTCGATGACCAATTCAGGCTTTTCAGGTTCTTCATAAGGGTCTGAAACACCGGTAAAATTGGGTATTTCACCGGCTCGGGCTTTTTTGTAGAGGCCCTTGGGATCGCGCTCTTCACACAGATCAATTGGGGTATTGACAAAAATTTCGACGAAATCGCCCTCTGCCATCAGCGCCCGCACTCCGTCGCGGTCGGCTCGATAGGGGCTGACAAAGCTGGCGAGGGTTAGGAAACCCCCATCGACAAAGAGCTTTCCTACCTCGCCGATCCGCCGGATATTTTCGGCCCGGTCGTCGGCGGAAAAGCCCAAATTTTTATTGAGCCCAAAGCGGATGTTATCGCCGTCTAGCACATAGGCCAAATGGCCACTAGCGGCCAATGCGTGTTCGACAGTATAGGCAATCGTGCTTTTGCCCGAACTTGGCAAGCCCGTCAGCCAGAGTAAGACCCCTTGTTGGCGCAACAGGCGTTCGCGTTGCTCGCGGCTGACATGGCCCTCGTGCCGGACGATATTGGTCGCTTTAATAGCGGTCAAAGTTCACCTCGTGAGTTTAGAGATAAGTTCCATAGAAAACTTATAATAACGACCATACAGCCTTGATCCGTCAAGGAAGTGGCCTAGGCGCGAGCGGGACTATTTTGTTGACGGTTGATAGTCTATATATTTATAATATGACAATACATTACAAGCGCATCTCACCAAGCGGAGGAGGCAAGCGTATGAAAATTGCAATTAGCATCACCTGCGCGGCCCTGCTGGCAACTGCCAGCGAGGGTGTTGTGAACATTCAGAATGTAGGCTCTGGTGCTCGGGCACAGGGGTTGGGCAACAGCTTTGTGGCGGTGGCCGACAACGCCGATGCGGTGTTTGCCAACCCGGCCGGGTTGGGGCAAGTGACCCAGCGTCAAGTGGCCTACACCAATGTGTCGCTTTTGTATGCTGGCATAGAAGGCGACGATCTGGGTCAGCACGTGGTGTCCTATGCTCAGCCGTTGGGCGATAAGATGGGCTTGGGTTTGGGTTATGAGCGGATCGGCTCGTCGCTGATGAGTGAAAACGGGGCGTTTGTCTCGCTGTCGTATCAGGTGGAACGTCGTCTGCAGGTGGGCTTATCGGCCAAGTATCTGTTTTGGAGCGTAGGATCGATTCCCGACGATGAGGGTCGTGCCGATCCGCTGTCGAACCAGAGTGCGGGCAACGTCGGGGTTGATTTGGGTTTGCTGTGGCAGAGTCCGGTGCAAGGGGCGCAGGTGGGGGTGCTGTTGAAGAATATCAATCAGCCGAATGTGGCCTATGGCGAGGTGGCGGGTGATCCGGATGCGGGTGCGTTGCCGATGGACGTGCACGTGGGGGTGGGGTATCGTCTGAGCAGTCAGTCGTTGGTTTCGGTTCAGTATGTTCGTCGTGATTTGACGGGTGAGGGTTCGGATCACGGGTTGGTGGTTGGTGGGGAGACGCAGTTAGTGGAGGGGTTGTTGTTGCGGGCGGGGGGTCGTCGTTTGTTGGAGGAGGATGCCGGTGGCGGCTTGAATGCGGGGTTGGGTTATCAGTGGAACCAGTTGGTGTTCGACTATGCGTATGACATTGGTTTGGATCTGACTGAGACCAATGGGGCCCATCGGTTCTCATTCGCTTACGAATTCTAAAAAAGAAATAAAGACCCTGATGAGAAAAGGCCGTCCCCCGAGCGGGACGGCCTTTTTGTCTATTCTACGATATCTTCATCCACATCTGCCACCAAAGTGCCTATGTCTTGGCCGCGGCAGATGCGCTCTATGGTTCCCTTGTCAGAGAAGTCAAAAAAGTGCATGGGCATCTTGTGATCGCGCGCTAGCAAGACGGAGGACTGGTCGGCGATGATGAGGTTTTCTTGGATGATCGTATTGTAGTGCATCTGCCGATATAGCCTCGCTCGGGGATCGGCATGAGGGTCGGAGGTAAAGATGCCGCTGACTTGATTCTTGGCAAAAAGCAGGGCTTGGGACCGCGTCTCAATCGCGCGCTGGGCCGCGGTGTAGTCCGTAGTGACGTACGGATTGCCAATGCCAGCGGCAAAGATGACTATGTAGTGCTTTTCTAGGTGGTGAATCGCGCGCAGTCGAATAAAAGGCTCGGCTACTGTGTTGATGGGGATGGCACTCATCACCCGGACTTCGACATCGGATTTAGAGGTGAGGACCCCGCGCAGCATCAGGCTGTTGATCACCGTGCCCATCGTACCGATGTTGTCGGCTTCGGCCCGTTCAATGCCCCACTGGCTGGCGAGCGTGCCGCGGAATATATTGCCGCCGCCAATGACGATGGATATTTCGACCCCACAGGCATGTAGGTTGAGGACTTCGTCGGCAATGTGTTCTAGAGATTCGGGGTCGAAGCCCACATCGTGTGTGCCGGAGATGGCTTCTCCGCTCAGCTTGAGTAGGACTCGCTTGTATCGCATAGAGGTCAGAGTAGCCGCCCCTTTTCGATGGCGTGCGCTTCTGGATGAGCCGTGGCCAATTCCTCTACCCGGCCGACGAAAAGCTCGACTTGTTGGGTGGCCGCACCCGTGAGGCGACGACTGCGGGAGACCGTGGCGGCGATCTCCTCTTCGCTGAGCGGAAAGCGAGAATCCGCGCTCAAGCGATGTGCCAATTCGCTGGTGCCCTGGCCTTGTTCGCGCATGTCAATAGCTGCAGCTAGGGCGTGCTCTCTGAGAGCAGCGTGGGCCTGTTCGCGGCCGGCACCGCGTTGGATAGCTTCCATTAGCAGCGTCGTAGTAGCGAGGAAGGGCAGGTAGCGGTCGAGGTCGCGGGCAATTACTGCTTCATAGACACCCATATCGTCGAGGATGTGGAGCGTGGTTTCGAGCATGCCGTCAAAGGCGAAGAATCCATCGGGGAGGGCCACGCGGCGCACGACCGAGCAGGAGACATCGCCTTCAAACCACTGATCGCCAGCCAGCGCGCCCAGCATGTGGACATAGCCGCCGAGGACGACCTGCAACCCGTTGACTCGCTCGCTGCTGCGGGAGTTCATTTTGTGCGGCATGGCCGAAGAGCCGACTTGCCCGGCGGCAAAGCCCTCGGTCAACATGTCGTGGCCGGCCATCAGGCGGATCGCACGGGCCAGATTGGCAATTCCTGCCCCGAGTTGGTAGAGACAACTTAAGACCTCAAAGTCGAGACTGCGGGGATAGATCTGGCCGACGGCCCCTAGTTCCCGTTGGAACCCGAGGTGGTGCCGCACTTGGGCTTGGAGTTGGTCGAGCTCGTCGGCGTCGGCGTCGAGCAGGGTTAGTTGGTCGACGGCTGTGCCGACTGCGCCTTTTAGCCCCCGCAGGGGGTAGCGCTGTACGAGCTCGTCGAGGCGGTCAAAGGCGACCAGCATCTCCTCGCCGAACATGGCGAGGCGCTTGCCGAGCGTCGTGGGTTGCGCGGCCGCGTAGTGGGTCCTGCCAGCGACCGCGAGTTCCTTCCATTGTAGCGCTCGCTGGCCCAAGCGCAAGAGAAGGGCCACGTACTTGACCTGCATTTGCTGCAAAGAGCGGAGAATCTGGTACTGCTCGACATTGTCGGTCAGATCGCGACTGGTCATCCCCTTGTGAATGTGCTCGCAGCCGGCCAGACTACAGAACTCTTCGATGCGCGCCTTGACATCGTGCCGCAAAACGGCTTCGCGGCGTGCGATGGATTCGAGGTCAACTTGGTCCTTGACGCGCTCATAGGCCTTTATGGCTGTGGTGGGCACATCGAGCTTTAGGTCGCGCTGTGCTTTGAGGATGGCAATCCACAGTTCGCGCTCGAGGACGATACGACCGCGTTCAGACCACAGATCTTGAATCGCTTGGCTGGCGTAGCGCTGGGCAAGGACATTGGCGATGACTGGCGACATGACTTGATTTATCATAAGCATTGGGCATCACAAACGCCAATAGCGCGTCAAATCAGCCCTAACCATCGCCAATAGAGTAGGTTGAGCGGACAGAGCAGGACCAAGGATGCCGTGGAAATAAGGCCCTGGGCAAGGATGAGTTGCTGCATGGAGAGCTGCCGAAAACCATAGGCTACCATGAAGGGCGCTGACTGGTAGGGCAAGAAGGCCAAGGTCGTTGCCATCGCCACGCTGAATGCTGCCGGCAACGGCGCGACCCCGTGCTGGGCACCTAGCTCCATCAGAGGGATGGTCGCCACACCGGCTACAGCGGCGATGTCCATCAGGAAGTCGAGCGGCAGAGCGACTAAGCAAAGCGATAGATGCTTACCCAGCCAGCCGTATTCCTCCAACGTCAAGTATTCGCTGCAAGCCGCGATGAACAGGTGGTTAAATCCGGCCGCGTCCAAGGCATGGCCCAACGTGAGCAGAGCGACAATGTAGGCTAAAAGCGCGAAACGCACCTTGACTAAGTCGCCAAAACGGAGCAGTCCCCAGCGCGGCCAGAGGAACAATACCACTAGGCCTAAGCCAATATAGACAGGTTGGATGTGGTGCAAGAGGTCGGTGGCCCACAAGCCCACGCCCGCAAGCAGAATGTACAGGGCGCGCCGCTGGATGCGGGTCAGCGGTGCACTGCGCGGAGAAGGGGCCCGCTGGACAACGTGACCGTCGAGATGGCGGCCGAAAAGGATCCAGATCGCGCCGAGCGATACCAGCGTTCGCAAAAAGCCGATGACCGGAAACATCCAATACAGCCAAGTGGCCCAAAAGATAGGAGTGCCTTGGATTTTTTCGTATTGGCCAGCCAAGACCAAGTTGGGCACAGAGCCGGTCAAAAGCCCACAACCACCAAAGTACGTGCTGCAAATCAAGGAGAGCAGGACCGCGGCCTTGAGATGCGGCGATGGACGAATGTGTAGGCGTTCGACGAGGGCGATGCCAATCGGCATCAAGAACAGGACGCGGATTACCCCGGACGGGATCAGGAAGGCCGTCGCCAGTCCGATCAAGTGCAATTGGCAGAGTAGGAAAAAGGGGCGTTGCGACAGACGGGACTGGAGCCAAGATGCCAGCGCGTCTCCGAGACCCGTTTTGGCCACTCCCAAGCTCAGGGCCATGCCGGCGAGGACGAGCCAGACGGTCTTGGAGGCGAAAGGGGCTAAGCTCTGCTCGAAACTCAGCAAACCAACGGCCGGGATCAGGACGAGCACCCCTACCGAACTTAGCGCGATGGGTATGGGTTCGGTAGTCCAAAAGAACAGGGCAAAAAGGGCGATGCCAAGGGCGTTTTGCACGGGGATAGGTAGCGCGGTCAACGGGGCAGCAAAGCCTAAAAGGAGGGCTGTGGTACCCAATAGCAAGCCCATCCATTGTTTGGGCGCTAGCTTGGATATGGTCAGAGAGAGTCGGTGGGGCAAGGAAATCCTGCGGGGCTAGGGGTGGAGCAAAAAATAAAAAAGCCTTGGATTTTGAAAAGAGCGGCCTAAACCTATTATTTTGCATAGGGGATTCGTGCAATGGCTCAATTAAAATCTATCCGCCTGCGCTTAGACAAGCCTTTGACCGGGCCGTACGACCGCCTTTTGCGCCGCCCTGGTCCTGAAGTCGCCGCCCTAGTAGCAGGCGAAACTGTGGCGATCATCCGCGGCACGCGGCTACTAAAAGCCATGCCCTTATGGGAAAGTGAAGTCGCGTGTTATTACGCCAAGGGGAAAGTGGACACGGGGTGGTCGCCGGGAGACTTTAGAGACGCGGAGCAAGCCGAGTGCTGGGCAGAGAAAGAGCTGGTGAATTCGCTGGCCGTGCCCATCGGCTACTTCAAGCTGCCCAATGCCACTTGGGTCAGCGCGCTGGCTGCCGAACTGACGCCGTGGACAGACCAAGTTGTCGAAGCATGGCGGGCGGGGATTGAGCGGGACATTTGGCTGACCGTGCTTAGGGTGTATCGCTGTGCGTCCGTTAAACCGAAATTCTTGCGTCAAACGGGTTTGGACCTACGCGTTAGGCCCTTTGAGGTCGAGCAATTGCAGCCGGTCGTTTTAGAAAGAGAGCTTGAGCGGCGAATGGAACAGATACAAGGGGCAGTAGAACGTCATGCTCGCGACGGTACCCGTGTGGGCGCAAGCTACGACCCCCAAGCCTTCACCGCAGAGACCGGCTACAGTGCCGACCAATTGAAGGGCTGGATTGACCAATGGCGGCGCAAGCAGCAACTCATTCTATACGGCCCACCCGGCACCGGCAAGACGTACTTGGCCGAGCGCTTGGCGCGTTATCTGGTGGATGGCGACGGTTTTAGCGAACTCGTGCAGTTCCACACCTCATATGCGTACGAGGACTTCGTCCAGGGGATTCGGCCACGGGTGGTAGAGGGTGCACTGCACTACGAATTGGCCGCTGGGCACTTTCTGCGGTTTTGCGACAAAGCGCGCCAAGCCGGAGAAAAGCCCTGCGTGCTGATCATCGACGAAATCAACCGCGCAAACCTCGCGCGCGTTTTCGGCGAGCTAATGTACCTGTTGGAATACCGTCATCGCCCAATCGCGCTGGCCGGTGGCGGCCCCGAGTTTTCGATTCCCGCCAACGTGTATCTCATCGGTACGATGAACACGGCCGATCGATCGATCGCCTTGGTTGACCAAGCCATGCGACGGCGATTCAGTTTTATCCGTCTGCGGCCCAACTACCAGCTTTTGGCAAATTATCTCGATAACAAGGGCGTACCCCCGGAGAAATTGGTCGCGCTACTAAAAGAAGTAAATCAATCCATTGGGGATGAAGACTGCGAACTGGGCATTTCTTTTTTTATGGTCGCCGATATCGCAACGGCACTGGAGCACATTTGGCAAGGCGAAGTCGAGCCGTATCTGGAGGAGGTGTTTTTCGATCGCCCGGATCAGATGGCGCGCTTTCGCTGGTCCAAGATCGCCGGGCGTTTGCAGGATTAGGCATGCGACGCTACGAGCTGATCGAAGAGGAAGTGGCCGCGATTCCGGCGGCCGAGCTTGCGGTCGAACAGGCCATGTACCTGCACGCCCAATATCCAAAAGAGCTGGAGTTCGGCTTCCCTAGCCCACTCAATGGCCAGTGTTATCAGCTTAGGTCGCGGGGCTATGTCGGCGTGGTGCCATTGGGCGCGGATGCCGCCTTGGAAATCAATCCCAAAATACGCTGCTCACTGCTCTTGCCCATGCTGGAGTACGCCTATCAGTTGCCTAAGATCAGTGAGCACAAGGCTCCAGCCACGATGGGGGATATTTACGAGTTTTGGGCCGAAGTCCTCGCGCGTAAGGTTTTGCAACGGGTGCGGCGCGGGCTGTTTTGGGATTACCAAACCCGCGAAGGTCCCAGTCGGTGGGTGCGAGGACGCATGTACCCCGAGCGCAGCGGTTTGGGCGTCCATCCCTACTGTCGGTTTGCAGAGCACACACCCGATATCACCGACAACCGCATCTTGGCCAGCGCTCTGCATGGCCTGAGGCGCTTTGCCTTTCGCCGTGAAAGCGTTCGACAAATGGTCGGTCGAGCTTGGTGGGTGCTGAGCGAGCTAAATTACCGCCACATTCGCCCTGCAGATTGCCTCGGCGTAGCGTACCACCGGCTAAATGAGGACTACCGACCCATGCATGCCCTGTGTTATCCTTTGCTCCAACAGCGCAGTCCGGCTTGGGGGCTTGGGGACGAGGACGGGCCGGCGTACCTGTTGCATATGCCGACCTTATTCGAGCGGTTCTGCACGGCATTCATCGACCACAAGCTCAACTACGAGGTCGAACTAAAAGCCCAGTATCACACGCGACTGAAGGGAACAGAGCGGCTTTCCTTCCGCTTGGACATGGCTCTGTTTTCAGCGGCAACCGGGCAGCCACTGGCGGTAATAGATGCAAAATACAAGGCCGATGGTCCTGTAGAAAGCGATGTGCAGCAGGTGGTTGCCTATGCGGTGCAACTCGGTACGCACCGCGCCTTTTTGCTCTATCCGAGCAGCGATGTGGACGAGCAGTTTGAGGTCGGGCCGGTAGCTGTGCAAGTGCTCGGGTACGATCTTGAAGCCGAGGATCTAGAGAAAGCGGGCCAACACGTGATTCGCAGAATAGAAAATGTCCTATAAAATTTAATATGTAAATAAAAACAACAAAAAAATTTAAGACTCAACGAGAAACAAACTCAAATCGGCCCAGTAGGTAATCACGACCAAGCAAGCCAACAAGATCAACAGAAAAGGCAGGGAAACGCGGTAGAGCCGGTGTACGGGCTGTTCAAAGCGAATGCTGGCAATAAAGAGGTTGAGTCCAACCGGCGGCGTCGAGTAGCCGATTTCCAAATTGGTCAAAAAAATGATCCCGAGGTGAATGGGGTGCACATCGTATGCTTCGGCGATGGGCAGGATCAAGGGCACGACGATGAGGAGCGCGGAGAACATGTCGATCATACAACCAACCGCTAGCAGAAACACATTGAGGAGAATCAAAAACAGCAGGCGGCTACTGATGTGAGTCTCTATATAGGCGAGCAAGCGCGTTGGAATTTCCGCATCAATGAGGTAATTGGTATAGGCCATAGCCGCGGCCAAGACGACGAAAATACCGCCAACGAGTACCATGCTGTCGCAGATGATCCTCGGTAGCTGCCCGATGGAGATTTCGCGGCGAATTAGCACCACTACCAACAGAGCGTACAGGGCGCTCAAGGCCGCGGCTTCGCTGACGGCGATAAACCCCCCGTAGATTCCTCCGAAAATCACCACCGGCAACAGAAGCTCCCAACTACAATCGACAAAGGCCTGCGGCAATTCGCGCCATCCGGTAGGACGCTCGGGCGCGGCACAGCGCCGGCCTTGGAATAAGCTGTAGCAAGACAGGGCACCTACCAAGAGCAAGCCAGGGGCGATGCCAGCGATAAAAAGTTGATCTACCGGCGTCTCGGATACAATCCCGTAGATGATCAGCGGCAAGCTCGGCGGAAAAAGCAATCCCAAGCTTCCCGAGGTGGTAATCAGCCCGAGGGAAAACGAATCGGGCAGGCGCTGTTGGCGCAGAGCGGGCAAGAGCAGTCCGCCGAGCGCGACAATCGTCATCCCCGAAGCCCCGGTCAAAGCAGTGAAGAGGGCACAGACGATAATGGCCATAATGGCCAGCCCCCCTGGCAGCCAGCCGAGCAGAGCTTGGGAGAATCGCACCAGCCGAGACGGTGCGCCGCTTTCAGCTAGGAGAAAGCCCGTGAGGGCAAAGAGCGGGATGGCCGTTAAGGTCGGCGTTTCGGCTAGCCGGTACATCTCGATAAAGACGACGGTTAAATCGATCTCGGCGATGGAGAAGTGCAAAAGGGCCATCGCGCTGATGACCACAAAGAGCGGGACGCCGGCTAGGGCGACTAGGGTGGCTATGAGGCTGCTCACGGGCGCTCTGCCGGAGTGTGAAGGCGGCGCACGCCTTGGAAGAGGAAGCGCAGCGCCATCAGCCCAAAGACCAGGGGAAAGCACAGTTGGGCGATCCAAGCGGGGACAGAAAAGAATGCCGTCGTGCCGAATGCGCGTTCGTCGAGCACGAAGCGCCCAGCGATATAGGCTAGATAGGAGCAAAGCGCGGCGGCAAAAAAGTCCGCGCAGCTCAAGACAATAGCTCGCGCCCGGGCAGGTAGCAGGCGCAATGCAGCGTCAATGCGGATGTGTTTGTCGAGCCGGGTGGCCACCAAAGCGCCGACTAGCCCAATCCACAACACAAGGTGCCGCACGAGACTTTCGGTGCCCAAGAAGGTGATGGAGAACAGGTTGCGCATGAGAATCTGCCCACAGGTCAGCACTAGCAGGCAGACTACCAAGAGAACGAGAAAGCCAGTTTCAAGGCGATGGAGGATAGGCTGGCCGCTCAAGGGGAAGTCTGGCGAAAGTCTTGGAGGTGTTGCGCTATTTGCTCGTGGGCCTCACGGGAAAAGGCCCGGCCCACGAGTTCTGCTTCGGCGCTAGCGACGAGGCCCTCGAAGGTCTCTACATCCTTTGGGTTAACCTCAACCAGCGACAGACCATTAGCCTGCAACACGGTCATGGCTTCGTCGTTTTCTCGGCGGTTGCGCTGATTCAGAGCGGCCATGTGCTGCCGAGCTATGCGGTGGATGTGTTCGCGATCGGCTGCGGGAATCTTGGCGAAAGTTCGCTTGTCGATCAAGAGAGCGCCTAGGGTGTAGTTAATGGGGAGTTGGGTGACGTATTTTGCGCGGGTAAACCATTGGAGGACGATGGTCGCCGATGGCGAGGCGTACACCACATCGATTAGGTTGGTCTGCAACCCGAGGAGGACGTCCGGGATGTTCAGGGGAACCGAGGTGACGCCGGCTAAGCGGAAAAGCACGGAGGTAAGTGGTTCATCGGGTAGCTGCCATACCTTTTGGGCGCGCATGTCCTCGACGGTAGCTACGGGTTGCTGCGAAAGGATATGGACAAAGCCGATGTCGGCCCAACCGAGAAAGACATAACCCCGTTCCTCGTATCCCTGTCGGTAAAAGGCATCCATTTTCTCGAGCACGTAATCTACTTCGGCATAGCTGTCGAAGAGAAAAGGCATTTGCAGCGCGAGCACATCGGGCAAGGTCTGACTGACACCTTGGCCGCCAAAATTACCGCCGTGAAGCTGGCCGATGCGCATCTTGCGCAAGACGACCTTCTCGTCGCCTTGGACGCCGCCGGGATAGATTTTGAATCCCACGTTGTCCCCTGTCTCCCGCCGCACATCCGCATCAATGGTGCGGAGTACTTTGGCCCAGCTACTACCCTCTGGGGCGAGGGTCGCAATTTTGAGGAGGTGATTGGGTTGGGCCGCGACAGAATTGGCTATGAGCGCGGCGACGACCGCAAAAAGTCCCTTAAAAGAAATCATCGGCTTGGTCTAGTAGGATCTGCGCCTGTTTTTGGGCGGCGATGTTTTGCAAGGTAAGCTCCGGTACGGCGTCCGCCGGGCTAGCTAGGGCTTGGTTGAGCAGGGATTCGTATAGCTCCCGGTCAAAAGTGGTCCGCGCATAGAATTTGGCTTTGGCTACGTACACCATGAGCACCTGTCCCTTGCTGATGGCCACAGCCCGGTCGAAGTGTTCGGCAGCCTTTTCCGGGTTGCCGCCCAACATCGACGGGAGGGCTGCGTAATAGGACCCCAAGAAGACATGGGAAGTCCCGTATTGGAAGGTCTCGTCTTGGGCCACGATCCACTGCATGAGTTTGATGACTTTGGGCAATTCGGCCAGTGCCGCCATGGATTCAATGTTGGCACTGACCCAAGCCCCCCAACTCGAAGCGGCCCAGAACACGACCGGCAGGTCGGAGGCATCTAAGTCGTCGGTGACGCGGATAAATTCAGCATACGGTGCTTGGAGTAAGTCTGGTTGGCTCAGGCGCAGGGCGAGGGCTTTGAGGCCGTTGACCTTGCCCCGGTAGTACAAGTGCTTGGCCCGCTCGGGATCATCGACTTCGACCAAAGTGGCGTAGGAAGTATATATCTCAGCAGCACTTAAGAGCAATTGCGGATCTTGCGGATTGGCCACTAGCAGCCCTTCTAATAAGAGCAGGAAGGTAGGCACGCCCGAGGCGACCAAATCCAAATCGTCGTGGCGGGCTGTGGCCGCACTGACGTCCTCGATCAGCGATCCCACCAACGCGGACTGCAATCTAGCCGCGCACCCAATCGGCCCAAAGGCCAGGGTTGCCAGCAATAGCATTGTCAAGAGGTGTTTAGCTACCATTCGGACCCAAGAAATCGGCTAAGAAGGGTTCCTCGTTGGTTTTCTAACCCCTAAGTGCGCGAGTTTTGTCACTGTCCATCTTCTCCTCAGGCTCTGTGGTGATGCGTAAGCACTGCCACGGGTCGCCGTCTTCAGCACAGGCCGCAAAAATATCCAAGGCACTGGCCAAATTCTCTCCACGCGCGCGATAAACAGCGGAAAAGAGCGTTAAATTGGCGTTGTAGCGACGATAAGATAAGAGACGTGCATTGTTTAGTTCCCACTGGAGGAATCCATCGTACCGATTGCGGGTAAACTGCGTTCTTATGAGCGCAAAATCGCGCTGGCGCTGAGCAAAAACAACCTGTCTGTCGCGCAGTACAATGTTGCGAGGCAAACCGAGCGAATAGAGGCTGTCGAGCGCCGCGACGGTCTCAGCCATGAAGTGCCGAAAGAGCGCCGCGTCTGCTCGGCTCGCCTCGGCCTGTTGCAAAAGCGGGGTATCGGGACCAAAGTGCTGCGCCAAGAAGAGCAGAGATCCTTGGCGGCCGACGAAGGTCGCCAAGCTCTCGTTGTAATCGGTCTGCCCTGGGGCATAGACAAGGGCGTGAGTCAACTCGTGGAGGATCAAATCGGCTAGCTGATCGGGCGCGTAACCGAGCATTGGGCTGAGAATTGGATCGGAGAAAATGCCCAAGGTGCTGTAGGCACTGACCGGGCGGACAATGGCGTCATACCCTGCAGCGGCGAGAGCATCGCGCTGCTCGTCGGCTAAATCGCGACGGAAGAAACCTTTGTAAGGGACCTCGCCAACGAACGGAAAATCCCAAGTATAGGGTGAGAATCGGTCGGGCGGACAAGCGCTGACGTTCCAACTGATCGGATCACCGCCCGTATCGTAGAAGGTCGTGTACTGATCGTCTGTTTTCAGACCCACGCTTTCGGCATAGCGCAGGATGGCTTGGATCAGCTCTAGTTGCGTCCGAGTTTGCGCGGCCAAGTCGGCTCGGGCGAGGAGGGTTTGGACTGGTATGCGATTATACACCACGCGGCTTTGACCGCGAGCTAGATGCCAATAGTAATTGAGATTGCAGCCGCAAATGCCCAACAGGCCAAGCCCGATGAGAATTCGAAATAAAAGAGGCATCCGCGGCCAAGGCCACTTGTGCGTCTTAATTAGGAGAGCGAGCCAACCTAGAGTTTGCTGACGATCTTTTCTCCATCGAAGATTACATTGCCCTCTTTGTCGAGGACGCGACCGTCGCTAGTGAACTCGTACTTCATGGATTGACCCAAGGTCAGGTGGCGTTGTACTTCCTCTAAGTCTTGATATTTCTCAATTAGCTTCTCAATCGGCCCCTCAAATGAAGTCTGCTGCCACTTAGGACGATCCTTGTTGTGGGCGGCCCGTTCCTCAGCTGTCATAATGGGCAGGCGCTCGGCAGCGGGGGTGAACCGCCCAGCCATGGCCTGTTGGCGGCGATACTTCTCGTGGCGCTTTTCCGACTCGGTCAGCATTTCTTCGGGAACGGTCTCGAAGCCGGTATCTTGGTCAGCTCCTTGTTCCCGGCGTTTTTGCTGCTCTTCTTGGACCTCGCGCGAAAGGCGCTGTTGGCGCTCGTGGTCCAAGCTAGTGTCGGTCCCTAATCTCCGCAGTACATGTCGTGCGGCCTTGTTCATAGGAATGGGCTACCTCCCTAAAAATTGCATACAGTGCGTTCAAATTAGCTAGCGATAAAAAATATAAGGGGAGCGAGTGATTTGGCAAATCCAAATGACCTTAGTTATTATAGATAGGCGGAGCGGAGGCTCGCAATGCCGGGGTGCTCAGACCAAGGCTACAGAGTCGAGATTTAACTTTTTGGATGGAGATACAGAATGAGCGTTTTTTCGCGTTTTTTTTCGCATGAAATAGGTATAGACTTGGGTACCGCCAATACCTTGGTGTATGTCAAAGGTAAGGGAATCGTCCTCAACGAACCCTCGGTTGTTGCCCGCCAAGTCTCCACCCAAAAAGTTATTGCCGTCGGCGCAGAGGCCAAGGAAATGATGGGGCGTGAAAACGCTGGGATACAAATAATTCGCCCCTTGAAAGACGGTGTTATCGCCGATTTTGAAGTTACCGAAGAGATGATTCGCAGCTTTATCCGCAAGGTAAAAAAGAACAAACTTTTTGTGCGACCTAAGATCGTGGTAGCGGTCCCGGCAGGCAGCACTGAAGTAGAGAAGCGGGCCGTGCGAAACTCCTGCGAGCGCGTGGGAGCCAGAGAAGTTCATCTGGTCAGCGAGCCGATGGCCGCAGCTATCGGCATGGGATTGCCCGTTCACCAAGCCGTTGGCTCAATGGTTATCGATATTGGTGGCGGGACGACGGAGGTTGCCGTAATTGCCCTTTCAGGTCTAGTCGAACACGAGTCGCTGCGGGTGGCCGGAGAAGCTATGGATCAGTCAATTTCTGAGTGGATGCGCAGAAAGCACAACCTGCTTATTGGCGTCCAAGGTGCTGAGAACATCAAGTGGAAAATCGGGTCGGCAACGGAGTTGGAAACAGAAGAGAGTATGCCGGTGCGTGGTCGCGACACCGTAGCCGGACTACCCAAAGTCATGCAAGTAGATTCAGTTGAGATACGAGAAGCCCTATCCGATTCTGTAGCTCAAATTGTCGCCAGCGTGCGCAGAGTGCTGGAGAGGATGCCACCCGAATTGGCGGCAGATATCCTCGATAGGGGTATGGTGCTCTGCGGTGGTGGAAGCATGTTGCGGGGGCTGAGGGAACACCTGCTTGAGGCGACGAGTTTGCCTACGTATGTCGATAGTGAAGACCCCCTTTCTGCCGTGGTGCGGGGCAATGCTCGCATTCTCGAAGAGTTTGATAACTACCGTCAAGTTTTGCTCTAGCTGAGTTATGACCAATACGCGGGAGCTCATCGTCATTGGACTAGCCTTTGCCTGCGCCTTGATCTTGATGGGCTTACCTACATCCTATAAGACTTCTATTGCCGAGCGCTGTCAAGCCGGTTTAGCGGCATCAGGACAAGCACTATTTTCGCGAGTCATCCGCTCTACACACAACGAGGAAAAAAGCCGTTTCCTCCTGACTCAAAACGTAGCCCTAGCCCTTGACAACATGCAGCTCCGAGAAGCTGGATGGGAAAATATGCGCCTGCGCAAGGCCCTATCCTTTCGGCCTCGAGACGGAGGTACGCGCATTATTTCTGCCGAGGTGATCGGCCGAGACCCCGACCACATCTACGACGCGATCGTCATCAACGTTGGTCGCGACGACGGCGTAGATAAGGATATGCCCGTGGTGACACCTGAAGGGCTCGTCGGTCACATTGCCCAAGTCGGCGGATCGGACTCGGTCGTGCAGTTGTTGATGCGCACGAGAGTGAGTGCTTTGATCCAAGCCACGCGTGCCCAAGGCATCGTCTCGTGGATCGACGGCCAGTTCCGGTTGCGATTCGTCGAATCGAGCAACTTGGTGCGGGAGGGCGATTTAGTCGTATCATCGGGGTTGGGTGGGCGATATCCCCAGGGTATACCGATTGGCACGGTGGTGGCGGTGGATCAGGAGAAACGAGCCCCGGTCTTTTTGCGGGTCATCCTCAAGTCGATTGTGGATTTCTCTGTCCTCGAAGAGGTTTTCGTACTTGGCAAAGACTAAGAGAGTGCCGCTCGCCTTGACAGAGCATAAGCCGTGCCATATCCTTTAGAACTATTTGTTGGCGCGATAGTTACGCAATTTCAACCCATCCGAATGAGAGTGCGGTCTTGACGAAAGCTGATGTCGTGCGTCTAATCGCCGAGGGAACAGGACTTACCAAGACGGATACTGCGGCTGTGGTCAATGGATTTATTGAATCCGTAGTCGAGGCTTTGGAACGGGAAGATCACGTTGAGATTCGTGGTTTTGGTACCTTCAAAGTCGTCGAGCGGGCACCGCGCATCGGTCGCAATCCACGCACAGGTGCCGAAGTAAAAATCGCCGGTCGCAAGGCCCCGATATTCAAGCCCTTAAAGGAGTTGCGGGCGCGCGTCAATGGAGAAAACGCAGAGGACAAAGATCCAGGAGATAGAAAAGATGCCCTGTGGCAGAAAGAGAAAGCGGCATAAGATCGCTACGCACAAGCGCAAGAAGAGACTGCGCAAGAATCGACACAAGAAGAGCATCTAGGCTAGGGGCTAATAGCTCAGCTGGATAGAGCGCCGGTCTCCGGAACCGGAGGTCCCAGGTTCGAATCCTGGTTAGCTCACCATTTTGTCGCCAGAGTATGGTCGGATAATTGAGTCGGGGTGTGGCGCAGCCCGGCTAGCGCGCTTCCTTGGGGTGGAAGAGGTCGCTGGTTCAAATCCAGTCACCCCGACCATTTTTATAGTAGTATAGAGATCGCATCTTTTGCTTGCCCACGTCGGGGTGTAGCGCAGCCCGGCTAGCGCACCTGCTTCGGGAGCAGGGGGTCGCCGGTTCAAATCCGGCCACCCCGACCACGAATTAAGTCCCTGTGAGCTTTTGACTTACAGGGACTTAATTTATTTGCGATATGAGGTATGGCTCTTTCCATCGGCATAATCGGCTTGCCCAATGTGGGCAAATCAACGCTCTTCAATGCGCTGACAGGAGATGGGGCCGAGGTATCTAATTACCCATTTTGCACAGTGGCCCCCAATGTAGGCACCGTCGAGGTGCCGGATCCGCGCTTGGAGCGGCTAAGCGAAGTCATTCAGCCGCAATCTACAACGCCTACGAATATCCGCTTTGTCGATATTGCTGGGCTGGTGCGGGATGCGAACCAAGGTGCTGGGTTAGGCAATCAATTCCTCGCTCACATCAGAGATGTCGATGCCCTAGTTCACGTGGTACGCTGTTTTGACGACGCGCAAATAAGCCATGTGGATGGGGCGATTGATCCCTTGCGCGATATTGAGACCATTGAAACGGAGTTGCTGCTCGCTGATTTGGCGATGATGGAAAAGGCTGTGCCCCAGCTAGATAAAGTGGTCCGCTCTGAACCGCGCAGCACGCGCGCGCAAGAACTGGTGGCCTGCGCCAAGGTTTTAGCGGGATTGCAGCGCGGAATGGGTGCGGCGGCGATGGGGTTGACCTCAGAAGAAAGGGACGCACTCGCTGCATATAGCTTGCTGACGGCAAGTCCGGTGCTTTATGCGGCCAATGTCGGGGAAGTAGAGGCCGACGCGCCGGGGCCGTGGGTGGATCGGCTAGTCGAACGCTATGGAGCGGACCAAGTGCTGGTCATCTCGGCGCAGCTCGAAGCAGAGATCGCTGGTCTGAGCCAAGAGGAAAGAGCGGAGTTCAGCCGAGAGTTGGGACTGGAACACGGAGGGATAGAGCGCTTAGTCCAGGCCGGATACAAGCTGCTGGATCTGATTACCTTCTACACGCTTGCCAACGGCAAGCTACAGGCTTGGCAGTTGCCGCGCGGGGAAAGAGCACCGCGCGCGGCCGGCCGGATTCACACGGACATGGAGAAGGGGTTCATCCGCGCCGAGCTAGCCTCTTGTGAGCAGCTAATTACTATGGGGGGATGGGCACCGCTGAAAGCAGCCGGACAATTGCGCAGCGAAGGCCGGGATTACGTCGTCGCTGATGGGGATGTCATCACTTTTCTTTTTAAGTCTTGAGGCCCAGAAGAATCGTCTTGAGGAACGCGTTTTGTGTTTTGACGGAAGGTGTTAGGTCGCCTATCTTCTGCCGTTCAAACAAGAGCGAAACAGACCAATGGGACGCGCCTTGGGCATGATTGAAACTCGCGGCTGGGTGGCTATAGTCGAAGCGGCAGACGCGATGGTCAAAGCCGCTGAGGTCGAGGTGGTCGGCTGGCAGCAAGTAGGCGGCGGGCTAGTCTCGGTCATCGTCCGTGGAGATGTGGCCGCTGTGCGCGCAGCTACGGAGGCTGGGGCCGTGGCCGCAGCAAGTGCAGGTGAAATAGTTGCGCTCAACATCATGCCCCGGCCGCATGAGAGCACGGAAGCTGCATTGTCTCTAATCCGCCCTTGGTGACAGTATGGTAATTTGGGCAAAAATCATCTTGGCAATGGCCCTACTGGGCTGGGCTGCATGGTATCTTGAACCGGCTGAGTTGCTTGCGGTCCTTGGGCAGGTTGGGCGGGATAAAGTGCTCATCTGCGGGGCCATTGCCCTAGTGGGAATCGGCGTGCAATGGATTAAGTGGCAGCTATTGTTGCGCAACCAAATCCCTGAGACCAACAGGCGCGATGCGCTCTATTCACTGCTGGGCGGTGCCGCCCTCGGTCTGGTGACCCCGAGCCGTTTGGGCGAGTTGGGCCGCGGCGTTTTCTTGGGGCGGAGCCGGACCAAAGCTGCGTTGTTGACAGCCGTGGACAAGTTGAGTTCAGCCTCGGTCACGTTGGGTTTGGGGGCCGTAGCCGCATGGATTTTATGGCCCCAGCTTAGAGGCTTTTTGCTGTTGCTGTTTTGTATCCTCGGCGCACTGCTGTATTGGGGCTGGTGCCGCTGGAAAGTGAGCGGACCGATTGCATGGGGGGCTATCGCCGGGTTATCCGTCTTGTTCAACCTAGTATTCATGGCGCAATTTTTCTATTTGGTTACCGCCAGTGTGGCTGCCAACTCGGCAGTTGTGTTGGCGGTGCCGGTGATATTTGCTCTGAAAACCCTGCTGCCCTTGGGGTTTTTGGATCTGGGGGTCCGCGAGGCTGCGGCCATTCTGGTGTTTAGCAGCTTGGGCTTAGAGCCGCAACCTGCTTTTGTGGCCAGTATCCTGATTTTTGTCTGCAATGTGTGCTTGCCGGCTGGCCTAGGCTGGCTGTGGATTGGTAGCCGCCGATTGCGGACGATGGGAAAGGTCGCCTTATGAATTCGGCGTATGCAATAAAAAAAGAAATATGCGAGGTAGGGCACAGGGTTTATCAGCGAGGGTACGTAGCGGCCAACGACGGCAATATCAGCGTTCGCATAGAAGACGACTTGGTGCTGTGTACGCCGACCGGAGTAAGCAAGGGCTATCTGAGTGCAGACATGCTGGCCACCTGCGATATGGAGGGCCGGCAAGTAGCGGGATCGATAAAAATATCGTCGGAAATCCGCATGCACCTCGAAATTTACCAGTTGCGGCCCGATGTCCGCGCAGTCGTCCACGCCCATCCGCCAACGGCAACCGGTTTTGCCGTCGCTGGCATTGAGTTGACTCAGTGCGTATTGCCCGAGGTCATCGTCAGCCTTGGGGGCATTCCGCTCGCGGATTACGGCACGCCTGGGGGGGCCGATATCGTCGAGCCGATGAAGCCGCTTTTGCGGCAATACGACGCCGTTCTAATGGCCAATCACGGAGTGGTAACCGTGGGCCAACACGTCATGGACGCCCATTTCAAGATGGAGACTGTCGAACACTTTGCTCAAATAGCCTTGGTGGCGCATCAACTCGGCGGGATACGCACGCTTGGGGGTAAAGATGTGGAAGATCTCACGAACCTGAGAAAGCGCTTTGGAATTGGGGACCGGCCGTCCTGCGAGGTGGCTGGAGAAAGCGATCTAGTCGAACGGATTACCGCGGAAGTCCTGCGCCAACTGCGCTAGCTCGGTACGCGATGCGAGGGGGTATGAAGTTTATAGGACTGATCGCCATTGCAATAGGGATGGCAACCCCGGCCAGTGGCCAAGCCATTGTCGAGGCGGTTCAGCGCGGAGACTCCCTGTTGGCGCAGGGCCATCCTAAACAGGCGTTAGCCGAATACGAAAAGGCGCGCGAAATAGGTGCTGGCAGCGCGATGTTTCTCAATCGCTTAGCCAGCCTCTACATGCAGACTGGCGGCTATAAACAGGCAGCCGAATCGCTGCAACAATCGCTTGCTGAAGACCCTAGGCAGCTTCCCGTATATTCGGCGTTGGGAGAGGCCTTTTTGGCTATGAGCCAGTTAGATTCGTCTATTTTTTACGTCGAACAAGCGAGTATTCTGGCCCCGTCCTCAACCAAAGTCCACAGCACCCTTGGCTATCTCTACATGCAGGCCGGGCAGAGCGAAAGGGCGCGCGAACGCCTCGACCGGGCCTTGGCACTGGATGCCAAAAACGCGGAAGCCTATCGCCTATATGGATATTACTACGCGGAAAAAGACTCGGTAGATCAAGCTATCGAACAATACCAAAAGTTGGCGGAGTTGTCGCCGGACAATGTCGAAGCCTACAACAACATCGCCTTCCTCCTCGCTGGAACCGGACGCTATGCCGAAGCACTTGAGTATTACAAACGAGCTAAAGATCAGGCACAGGATCCCTACCTAGCCCAAGCAATCACGGCTAAAATCGAAGAAGTGCAGGCGATGCTGGCCGGTGAGATGAGGGCGCGCTATATATTGGTCGAAACAGAAGCGTCCGCACGCGAAATTCTCGAAAAAATGGCTCAAGGAGCCGATTTTTCCCAGCTCGCACAGCAGCTTTCCATCGCGCCTAATGCCAATCAAGGTGGGGATTTGGGGTTTTTTGGGCCGGGTGAACTCATGCCCGAAATCGAGGAAATCGTCGTGCAACTGAAGGTTGGAGAACTGAGTCAGGTCGTGGAATTACCCATGGGATACATTATAGTACAGAGATTGAACTAAAATAAGTTGCGGCCAGGGCACCCTTGGATGCACCTGACCGCTGGGAGGGATACGAACCATGACCGGAATGGCTCGCATAAATTAAACGCCTCAAGAAGAGAGAGGTTCCACGTTAGTGCTACTTTTTTGAATATTCAACCAGAGGTAGCAAAGATGAACGCGGATGACCTGAGCGATGTGGCGGAGCGGCTCGAAGCCTTGGAGTCGCTAGCCAAGCTATTTGGAAATTCATGGCTCGAGTACGCCAAAAACCAGATACCGGACGAAAAAGTAAGGGCTTATCTGACGGTTTTTGACGATGCCTTTCCCGGGCTGGATCACGTCGTCGAATTCGTGCGCCAAAATGCCCCAGCACTTGCTGCAGGCGAGGGGGTCCAAAAAAGTTTTGCCAACTTGGCGCAGGTGCTTTTACAGCTAGAAAATAAAGGCGCGGGTTTTCTCCCAGTAGAGAGCGATGCGAAGGTAGTAGAAGAAGTCGCCGAGCCCAATGACGACACCCGTGCTCCCGAGGAGACCATCGAGGCTGTACTCAACGACGAGCAAGAGGATGTAAAAAAACCGACGAACGATGAAGAAAAGGCGAAAAACGAGGATGAAATAGATGCCCTTTTTGGCTGAACAGGCCCTGATTTACCCCAACAGAGCGAGTTGTCATGCCCTATTATTATGATGCCTGGTTTCAGTGTCTCGATTGCGATGACGAGCGCTATCGGCTAAACGAAATAGTCTATCACTGTCAAAGGTGTGGGGGGTTGCTCGAAGTACGCCACAACATGGAATCCTTACAGCGACGCTCGGGCGGCGAGTGGCGGACGCTCTTTGATCAGCGCTACATGAGTTCGGTGCATCCATATGGGAGTTCGGTTTGGGGCAAGAAAGAAATGGTTTGTCCCCTCGTCGAAGACGAGAATGTGGTCTCCATGTACGAAGGAGGAAGCAATCTGCTCTGGGCCGAGCGCTTGGGTACCGAACTAGGTATGGAAGATCTGTGGATAAAGCAGTGTGGCAATAGCCACACGGGTTCGTTTAAGGACCTGGGCATGACCGTATTGGTTTCCATGGTCAACCAGATGATTGCCGAGGGCCAGTCTATACTTGCAGTAGCCTGTGCCTCAACCGGGGACACCTCGGCGGCGTTGGCTGCATATTGCGCGGCCGCTGGCATTCCGGCAGTTGTATTGTTGCCCAAAGACATGATTTCTACCGCCCAGCTCATCCAGCCTATAGCCAATGGTGCGCTGACGCTCGCCCTACGCACCGACTTCGACGGGTGTATGGCCTTGGTGCAGGAAATCTGTCGCCGCAACCAAATCTATCTGGCCAACTCAATGAATTCACTCCGCATTGAAGGACAGAAGACCATCGCAATTGAGTTGTTGCAGCAATTTCACTGGGAGGTCCCCGACTGGGTCGTTATCCCAGGCGGCAATCTGGGCAATGTCAGTGCCTTGGGGAAGGGGTTTATCGAGGCCAAGCAAATGGGTCTTATAGGCAAGCTGCCGCGCCTTGCCGTCGCCCAAGCAGCCCAAGCTAATCCGCTTTATCTCAGTTATCTCGACGGGTTCCGCACCTTTGAGCCGCAAACGGCCCGCGATACCTTGGCCAGCGCCATCAAGATCGGTAATCCCGTAAGCAGGGAGCGGGCCATTCGCACCTTGCAGCACTTCGACGGCATCGTCGAAGAAGCTACGGAAGACGAATTGGCCAACGCCTGTGCAAGGGCTGACCGCAACGGGCTTTTTACCTGTCCGCACACAGGCGTCGCCTTAGCAGCACTAGAGAAAATGATCGCAGCCGGGCACATTGAGTCCAAAAGCCGGGTGATTGTAATCTCCACGGCGCACGGGCTGAAGTTTCCAGATTTCAAGGTGAAATACCACGAAGACCAATTGCGGGAATTTCACGTCGAGCCACAGCATCGCAATCTGCCGGTTGAAGTCGAAGCCGAATACGAAGCCGTGCATCGGGCTGTCCTTGAAGCCATAGAGCAGCGGACGCTGGCTACGGCCGGCCACTGAAAGAGCAAATACAATGAACCACGATGGTTTTGCCGGAGAATCGACCCGTTCCGTACACGGGGGGGTGGAACGGGATAAGTTCGCCCAATCCCTCATCGACCCCATTGCCCAGACGGCCACCTATACCTTTGCCGATCTAGATGAATTTGTCGCTTTTAAGGCCGGCGAAAAATCGCTCTATGAATACGGGCGCTACGGCAATCCGACTCAGCGGGCAGCCGAGCGTCGAATAGCCGCCTTGGAAAATGCCGAAGCCGCTTTGCTTTTTCCGTCGGGCATGAGCGCGATTACCTCAGTGCTCTATGCAATGCTGCGCAGTGGGCAACACTTGGTGCTGATGGAAGATTGCTACCGGATGACGGCCAAATTCTGCGAGGTTTTGGCCAAATTCGGCATTGAATCGACCATAGTTAAGCCCGGTGATATGGATGCGTTGGCGGCTGCGGTGCGCCCGGAGACCCGCTTGATCTTTACCGAGTCGCCGACCAATCCCCATTTGCATGTCCTCGACTTGGAACAACTCGTCGCTTTTGCCAAACAACGGCGTCTCAAGGTTATCATCGATAGCACCTTGGCCACGCCGGTCAATCAGCGGCCGCTCGATTTCGGGGTTGATCTGGTCATCCACAGTGCCACCAAATACCTCGGTGGGCATAACGATCTGATGGCGGGTGCCATCTGCGGTAAGACTCCTTTAGTTGAGGCCATTGGCGAATACCAACGAATCACTGGCGGGATTGTTGACCCCAACACCTCGTTTTTGTTGATCCGGGGGTTGAAGACGCTCGCATTACGCGTTCTGCGGCAAAACGATACAGCCCTGACAGTAGCCCGTTTCCTAGAAGCTCATCCCAAGGTTCGCCAGGTCTTTTACCCGGGCCTCGAAAGCCACGTCGATCACCGCGTCGCCAAAGAGCAAATGCGCGGTTTTGGCGGGTTGATCAGCTTTGAGATCGACGGCACCTCTGAACAGACGCGGAATTTTGTCCATCGTCTAGTCGTGCCTTATATCGCACCGAGTTTGGGAGGGGTAGAGACACTGGTCTCGCATCCGGCGACTGTTTCCTATTACGATTTGAGTGAGAAGGAGCGGCTGGCCATCGGTATCACCGACCAGTTGGTGCGTTATGCAGTGGGCATTGAGGACGCCGATGAGCTAATCGGCGATATAGAGAGGGCGCTTGAGGAAGTCTAAGAAATCAGAAGTTCAAGTCGGCCAGAAGCACGGTCCAGGGCAGGGAAGAGACTTTGCGGTACAGGTCGCTGTCGCTGGTCACGGCTTGGCAGCGGAGATGGGCACCTAAGGCAATGAAGCCGGCGGCGTACATGCTGATGGAATGCTCAAAGGCGATTTGAGTGGCTTTGCGGGTGATTTCGGCGTTGTAGGGCACAATATCCAAGTGCATGTACTCTAAGCTGGCTAAGGCGTCGTCTATATGGGTGCGGTCGAATTGGCGGCTTTCCTTGAGGACATGGGCCAGTTCGTATATGGATTGATCGAGCACGGTCAGCGCGATTCTTTCCGCTAGCTGCTCTTGGCGAAGGCCAAGGGCCTTGTGGGTATCCATATCGTGCGCTGGAGAAAACCACCTCAGCATAACGGAGGTATCTAGCGCGTAGCGAATCACCGCGCTTGCCTTTCCGCGCGTAGGATCTTAAGAGGATCCCAAGGCAGTGCCTTTTCGCGCAAGCTGTCTTGGAGCGCCATTCCGTGTTCAATAGCTGCCTGTTTTCGCTGGTACTCATACGTTTCTTCCCGTTGCTGGCAGTACGCCATAAAGGCTAAGCGCAGGAGTTTGCTGCGGCTTACGCCTTCTTGCCGCGCAACTTGATCGATGCGTTCGAGCAGGTCGTCCGGCAGCATGATATTTACGCGCGCCATAAACCCCTTTCCTTTTATCTGACAAGCGGCGGGAAGCTGCCAAAGTAGCTTTGCCCCAACGGGCTGTCAAGACGGGCCTCTTGCCTTAGTTTGGGCCGGTCTTTAATGTTACAATTGGGATTAGAACATGAAAAACCACTTGAAAATATTATCGGGTTCCAGCAATCCAGCGCTGGCCCAAGAAATATGCGATTACTTAGACATCGCGCCCACTCGCCGCCAAATCGTCCGTGCACCAAACGACAATATAAAGGTTAAAATTGAGGAGAACGTGCGCGAAGACGACGTCTTCGTCATTCAGACCTCAGCGTCCCCGGTCAATCATCATTTTGTTGAGCTGCTGTTGCTAATCGACGCGCTCAAGTACGCATCATCGCGCCGAATTACGGCTGTGTTGCCCTATTATCCGTATGTGCGCGCCGACAAAAAGGACGAACCCCGCATTTCTATTAGTGCCCGCCTCGTCGCCGACTTGCTCCAAACGGCCGGAGCCGACCGGATTTTGACCATTACCTTGCACAGCCCGCAGATCGCAGCATTCTCGCGCATTCCAGTGGACCAACTGTGGGCGACGAGCCTACTGTGCAATTTTATGCGAATGAAAGACATCCGCAACGCCGTGGTGGTGTCGCCCGATGTAGGCAGTGCCGATGAAGCCAGCGTATACGCGCGCCGGCTCGGCTTGCCGCTGGCTATTATGGACAAACGC
This sequence comes from Candidatus Latescibacterota bacterium, assembly GCA_965116675.1. Taxonomy (GTDB): domain Bacteria; phylum Latescibacterota; class UBA2968; order UBA8231; family UBA8231. The sequence goes on along the minus strand of OZ220721.1, from coordinate 901,546 downwards.
CGCTACGCAGATGACGAAAAGGTCGAAATCAAAAATATGATCGGTGAGGTCGAAGGCCGCGACGCCTTGCTCTTCGATGAGGAGGTATTGACAGGGGGGTCCATGATGGAGTCGATACGGGTTCTCAAAGAAAGGGGCGTCCGCCGCATACTGGCGGGTTGTACGCACGGCGTTTTTTCCGGGCAAGCCCTAGAAAAAATAGATGCCTCCTCGGTGGAAACATTCGCCACGACTAATACCATTCCCTTGCCGGCCGACAAGCCGAGGAGCAAAATCGCCGTGTTGAGCGTCGCCCGGTTGCTAGGGGATGCGATCAAAGCCATTCACCACGGCGAATCGGTCAGCCGCCTAATTGAGTGGGAGGGGTAGGTAATGCCAAGTAAACTGAGTATCTTTTCTGAGTTATGGGATTTTATGAAGGTGCGCAAAAAGTGGTGGTTGGGGCCGATATTTTTCACTTTGATTCTATTGGGATTGCTAATAGTCACGACCCAAGGGTCGGCGGTGGCTCCCTTTATTTACGCGCTGTTTTAAGACTTATAACATATAATATGTAAAATGAACATAAAAAACCTAATCCGCGAAATTCCCAACTTCCCGAAAGACGGCATCTACTTCAAAGACATCACGCCGCTACTCAAAGACCCCGTTGGTTTATCCGCCGCGGTCCAAGCTATGATCGAACCCTTTGTGGACGCCGAAGTGGATCTAGTCGCCGGTATAGAGGCCCGCGGCTTCGTGTTCGCGGTGCCCATCGCCCTCGAATTGGGATGCGGTTTTGTGCCAGTGCGCAAACCAGGTAAGCTGCCGGCGGCCACGCTGAGTCGCGATTACGCCCTCGAATACGGCGAGACATCCTTAGAAATCCACACCGATGCCATTACGCTTGGGCAAAAGGTGTTAGTCGTCGATGACGTTTTGGCCACCGGCGGGACCTTGGCAGCGACGTGTCAAGTGCTCAAAGAACTAGGAGCGGTTGTCGCGGGTATCAGCGTTTTGGCCGAGTTGAGTTTTCTGTCGGGCCGCGACCTCTTGGCCGGGTACAAATTGAAAAGCGCTATCGTCTATTGAAACTCGAACCCAAAACAATGGAGACCTTATACCTTCATGTCGAGTGAACGCCGTAAACTGAGCAAGAGCGAACTCCGCGAAGATGAGTTCGTCGAATGGATCATGGAAGCGGTCGAATACGTCAAAGAGCGTGCCCGTCTCTTTGTCGGTGGGGCCGTTGCTGTGATCGCGGTCATAGTGGCCATCAATTATTTTATTGAGTCCAAGGAGGCTGATCGGCTCAAAGCCGCAGCCCTCCTCGGCGATGTGCTGATGGTCGAACAGGGCGGAGAGCCGACTGAGGCAGTCCGCTTAGCCGAGGAGTTGGTGTCCGCCTATGCCGGAACTCCGGCTGCGGCCCAAGGGACCATAATCTTGGCCAATCTCTACTACGCGCAGGGCCTCTATGTTGAGGCTCGGGGCTATTATCAGAGCTACTTGGACAACTATGAGCCTTTGGATGTGTTAGCCTATGCGGCCCAGAGCGGTTTGGGTGCCTGCCTCGAAGCTGAAGGTCAGCTTGGGGCCGCGGCTCAGCACTACGAAACGTATGCAGCCCAGCAGGCTGGGACTATCCGCGAGGCGATGGCGCAGATGGAAGCCGCCCGCATATATGGGTTGGCCGGCGAAAGCAACAAGCAACAGGCCCTACTCAAACAGGTCAGTCGCACGTTTGCCCAGTACCCAATTGCCGCGCAAGCCCGAGCGGCACTAGCCATGTTCTAAAGGACTTGTTGATGGGCCGTGCAGATCTCAAAATTTTTGCCGGGCGGAGCAATCCCGCATTGGCCGAGGGCATTTACCAGTCGCTGGCCATTGAGCCGGGGCGCATCGAGTTTATCGACTTTAGCAACGAAAATATAAAGGTGAAGATTTGCGAAAACGTGCGTGGCCGCGATGTGTTCTTTATCCAAACTTCGTGTCCGCCCGTTAGCGATTATTTGATGGAGTTGCTCATAGCCCTCGACGCCCTAAAATACGCATCGGCTGGTCGCATCACCGCGGTCTTACCCTATTATCCGTATGCGCTGGCCGACAGCAAGGACGAGCCGAGGATTTCCGTAGCGGGTCGCTTAGTGGCCGATTTGATCGCCGAGGCGGGAGCGGACCGCATTCTCACTATGACTTTACATAGCCCGCAGACTATGGGTTTTAGCCGGATTCTAGTGGATCAACTAAGCGGCGTCCCGGCAATATGCTCCTACTACGCCGATCTAGACCGAAATAACTTAGTCGCGGCCGCTCCGGACATCAGCCGCGCCAAGGTCACCGAAACCTACGCCCAGCGGTTGGGGTTGCCCCTCGTCGTCGTTGATCAAGCGGCCGGGGAAAACAGGGTCATCGGCGACGTCGCCGACCGAGATGTCGTATTCTTCGACGACGCGATCATTACTGGTGCTTCCATTCTCAAGGGAGCGGCCGCGGTCAAGAAGCGAGGGGCGCGCAAAGTCTATGCCGGTTGCGTCCACGGTACCCTAACTAGGGAGACAATAGCGCGGCTGGATCAATCCAACTTCCAAGCCTTAGCCATTACCGATACGATCCCCTTGCCAGCAGACGCCCGTACCCCTATGGTGCAGGTATGCTCCGTAGCCTCGCTCTTTGCCAGCGCCATTCGCGCCATCCACGAAGAAACGTCCATCAGCGCACTATTCAACTGAGGCGGGTGCCCTTGAAGATCGCAGTGCTCGCCGATATTCACGCCAATCTCGAAGCGCTAGAGGCCGTATTGATCGCTGCGGCCAACGCCGGTGCCGAGCGCATTATCTGCTTGGGGGACATCGTGGGATACGGTCCTGATCCTTTGGGTTGTATCTATCGGCTCAAGGAGGTAGAGGCCCAGATCGTATTAGGCAACCACGACCAAGCAATGCTAGAGCCGGTACGCATTCAGTCTTTTAATCTGTTGGCTCGTCCTTCGCTCTACCAAGCCTGCGAGATGTTGGGGGAGGAAGAACGCGACTTTTTGCGGCAAGGGGCCTTTCGGCGCGTGGAGCGCAATGCGGCTTTGTCCCACGCCAACCCCCTTAAGCCCGAAGAATGGGAACCCCTCCTCATGTACGATCGCGTCGCTTGGTGCATGAGCCACCTCAAATGGCCCTTGGCTTTTGTCGGCCATACGCACGAGGCGCGCATTTACTGCAAGATGCGCGACAATCCCATACCGCTGACTTCGGCTACGGCCGCCGTAGGGAATCATCAATTCCTGGTCTCCGTCGGCAGCGTCGGCCAACCTCGCGATGGCGACTGGCGGTCGGCGTACACGCTGTGGGATACCGACGAACAATGGGTCGAACTCCAGCGCGTCGAATACCCAGTCAAGCTGACCCAGCAGAAAATCGACGACCTTGGCTACCCCAACTACCTAGCCGAGCGCCTCGCAAAAGGGGAGTAGGCAGGGGCTGGTTACACATGCAGGGCCGCATCATCAGAGTTTCTGGGCTACAGTGCCTCGTCGAGGTCGAGCAAAGCCACTGGCAGTGCAAAATTAGGGGCCGTCTCAAGGCAGGAGACCGCAAGACTAGCTCGCCAGTCGTCGCCGGTGACTGGGTTGAGATCGTGCCGACAGCCGAACGGACGGGCATCATCGAAGCGGTGCATACCCGCTCTTCCAAGTTCTCGCGTGGGGCCAGTGGAACGCGCCGGTTTGAGCAGATCCTCTTTGTCAATATGGAGCAATTGGTCGTCGTCGTGGCTGCCAGTCAACCAAAGCCCCGCCGCGGCTTTATCGACCGGGCAATTGTCATGGCCCTAAAGGGGAATCTCCAGCCCGTGGTCTGCATCAACAAGGTCGATTTAGTCTCCCAAGAAATTGTGGACACGCTGACGGCACCCTACGAGGCACTTGGTTATCCAATCTATCGCACCAGTGCTCTACGAGGCGATGGCATGGATGCGTTCAAAGCAGCCCTTATCAACCGCAGCACAGCCGTGGTTGGCCAATCTGGGGTTGGCAAATCGACCTTGCTCAACGGTGTTGAGCCGGGGTTGGGACTAAAGACAAAAGAAATAATGAAGCGCCATGATCGAGGCCGGCACACGACCACGGTCGTACATTTGTTTAAGCTACAACAAGGTGGCTATGTGGCCGATACACCAGGGGTTAAAGAACTCCGCTTATGGGGGGTAAGATCCGCTGAACTAGCAGCGTATTATCCCGAATTAGAACCCCTGCGCGGCCAGTGCCAATTCGGCGATTGCAGCCACTTGCACGAACCCGGTTGTGCGGTCCGGGCGGCGGTGGCAGCCGGTTGCATCGCGTCGGCGCGCTACGAAGGGTATCGACGCATCTTCGAAAGTTTGAGTAGCGATGAGTGAACTGACCATCAAGGATTTGCTAGCTACCTACGGGCAGCAACTGCGGCTGAAGCTGATCGCCGGTGCTGAGGGCCTACAGCGGACCATCAACAACAGCGACATCCATCGCCCTGGTTTAGCCCTGACGGGTTTTGTCGAGCTGTTTACTTTGGATCAAGTACAGCTTTTGGGCAATACGGAAGCAGAATACTTGCGCACCTTGTCCGCAAACGAACGGCGGCAGGCACTCAAAATCATATATCAATTTGATATTCCATGCGTGGTTTGGACCGGTAGGGGACGGATGTTCCCCGAGTTGCGACAGCTCGCCGATGAGTGCGCGATACCACTGCTGAAGTCTGGATTCAACACGGCCGAGTTTACCCATCTCATCCGTTTTTACCTCGACGAGGTGTTCGCGCCCCAAATGTCCATGCACGGGACGCTGGTCGATGTCTCTGGGGTAGGGTTGCTCTTTCGCGGCCGCAGCGGCATTGGCAAAAGCGAAGTCGCCTTGGATTTGGTCGAGCGCGGACATCGGTTGGTGGCCGACGATGTGGTCATCATCAATCGCAAACCCCAAGGCATTTTGGTAGGCTGTAGCTCGGAAATGCTCCAAGACCACATCGAAATTCGCGGCATCGGTATATTGGATGTAAGAAAGATGTTTGGCGCGTGGAGGACTCGGCGGCAGAAGCGGGTGGAGGTAGTGGTCAACCTCGTCGATTGGGACGAAAAATACGCCTACGAACGCCTTGGTCTTGAAGACGATAAGGTAGTAATCCTCGGTGTCGAAGTACCCGAGGTCTTCATACCGCTGTTCCCTGGCAAAAATATCACGGTACTCGCCGAGACCATAGCGATAGATTATCTCTTGCGCTTGGACGGGGAGTACGCGGCACGGACATTTAGTGATCGGCTCCAAGAGCGGATTAAGGCGAGCAAAAGACCATGATGACGCTCGGCGTGGCAGGCCATGCTCGCGAAATCGCCGCCCATCGGGATGCCTTGCGGGGTTGCCGCGATATCCAGTTCGTACACGAAGCCGACTGTGCCGCAGTCTTGGAACAAAAAATAGATGGGCTGGTGTTGTTGCACGTGGAAGATAAATCGCATTGGCTAGGCATGGCCCTAGCGGCCGGTCTGCATGTTATGGCAACCCATCCAGTACAGGAGCTAAGCCATTCCAAGGTGTGCGTACTGTCCTTGGGGAAGCATACGCATTTTTGCTCGACTTTAGCTGCTCGACGGGGCGTAGCGCATTATTCTTTGGAGCTTTCTTTTGATTCGACTTTATTCGATCCTATTGATCGCGAGATGATCTGCAACCAAGCGGCCTTGGACGTATGCGACCTACTGTTGAGCACATGGGGACCGGTGGATGTGCTGTACAGCAGGATGCGCAACTTCTTTCATCTTGGTCGGATGGAGGATGTGTCGGTCGCGCTGCTGCGGACGCGCAATGGAGTTGAAGGCTCAGTGGCACTTATAGACTTTACGGCGGTGGCTCCGGCGTTGCGCATCCGTGCGTACGCACAAGACGAAATGGTTGATACTTCTTGGCCTTGGGTATGGGAAGCGGACGATCTAGCGGCGTACTATCGCAATTTCGTCGCCTGCATCCAAGGACGCGCCCAACCGTTATTGGGTTTAGAGCAGGTGGCCGAAAGCTATCGTCTTTTGGAATGGATGCGCATGTCGGCGAGACAAGATGCGATTTTGAATCGCAAGCAAGTAAATAAAATGTCTTATAAAAATTAATATGTAAATAAAAAACAAAAATACAAGCAAAAACCCCGACCGATCAAAGCCCGCAGCACGGTCGCCTCCGACAGCCGATAGGAAAAAAACCCCTCAACTACCAATCCTAATATAATCAGACGCATTATCGAGCAGTCTCTCGCGGTTTTCGTAATAGCGCATAGTCGTCTTTAGATCCTTATGGCGCAAATGGGCTTGCACCTGCTGGGGCTTGGCTCCACCCTCAATTGCTAGAGTGCAGCACGTGTGGCGGAACATGTGTGCTGTGACATTCTGGGGAAGGCCAGCGCGTAGGGCGTACTTCTTGACGACGTGATTCACCGATTGGTCGGTCAACGGCTGGCCGCGAGACTGGTTGCGAGACAGACTGATGAAAACCTTGCCGGTCGTCGGCAAACCCGCTATCTGCAGTTGTTGTTTGTATAATTCTAGATGATGTAGGACGATGTTTTGCAGTTTGATCTCCTGCGCGACTCCTGATTTAGTCTCGGACAGGTGCAGGATGTGAAAGACGCCCTCTAAGGATATATCCTCCCAAGCGACGCTAGCCACTTCAGAGCGGCGCAGCCCGCCGAACGTGAGCAAGTGAAACATGGCCGTATCGCGCGTGCGAACCAAATCGTCTTTTTCCTCAGCAATAGCTTGCTGGATCTTGTCCAGCACCTGATTAGAAAGCGCTTTGCCAGCCAGCGTTTCATCTACTTTGTAGCCGCGCACCAAAGTAGAGTCGGCGGGATTCTTCTCAATGTGGCCTAAGGCGACCAACATCTTGAACAAGGACTTCAGGCTGGACAACTTTCTGTTGATGCTGCTGCGCTTGTAGCCTTCGCTAGCGAGTTGATTTCTAAAGGCGACCACGTGCTCAAAAGTGATTGACTGCAAGACGGCAAGCGAGACTTTATTTAGTTCCAGGCCGATGGATGCAAAGAAATGCTGGAGATCGGCGTAGTAAGCGCGCCGCGTGCGCTCGCTGAGCTGGCCGCTGAGAAATTGTTCCAGAGGATCGTCCGCCATCAACGCTGGTGCTGGCGTTAGGCTTCGAACGACCGGATTGAGTGTTGTGCTCATAAATGACTCTCAAGGGCTAATTTGTCTGATGTTCCAAATATAGCGAACATCACCGGATTTTGCCGCTGCGTTCACTAGGGATTTGTCTATTTTTTATACTATTGATAATGCCTGTTATCGGTAGTATAATGGCCAAAATTGAAGAAACTAGAATTTTCGCAATAAACGCTCCATATCGCTCAATTTCATCCGCGCCATGATCGGCTTGTCCGTCGGGCTTATGTGCGGCGAGTCAACCTTTAGCAATTCACTGATCAAATGCGCCATTTCCTCGGCGTTCAATTTCTGTCCTTTCCCGATGCTCGCTTTGCGCGTATAAGCTAAGACGAGTGCTTCGCGCCAAGACCGACCCGAATGCTGGCCATCCCGCACATCGTTCAATAACTGATAAAAAACCTCGCCTTCGCCAAAGCGATCCAATTCAGTAGGTACAGCTTCAACTAACACGGTCCGCGAGCCAAAATCCCGCACGCCAAAGCCGAGCTTGGCAATATCATCTCGTACTTGGTTGAAGATCGCAAAATCCGCTGCACCCATTTCGAGCTGTATGGGAAAGAGCAATTGCTGGCTTTCTCCGTTCACACCGTCCATTTGCGCCATGGCCCGATCGTAGTTGATCCGTTCATGCGCAGCCTGCTGATCAACAAAGAGCAAGCCGTCGGCTACCTCGACGAGAATGTACTGGTTGTGGACCTGCCACATCGCGGTGTCTTCGGCGATGGCGACTTTGGCCTCGGCTGGAGCGACGAAGGTCAAGGCGAGCTGATCGTCAGCATCATGGGTTGTTGCTACGTGAGGCTCGCCGGATGTAGGCAGCCTCTGCAATACCGGTGCCGCCGGTTCTCCCACGCGCACCGAAACGTCCCTCTCGCCGACCGAATGGTCGGAGCCAACGTCCCTCTCGCCGACCGGCTCGACGCCCGCAGCACTGCTGGTCCCGCTGAAGCGAGGTGAAGCATAGACAAAGGATTGCACATCGGGCAGGCGCAAGGTCTGCCGGACATTGTTCTCAATAGCCGCGACGACCTGCCCTTCGTTGGCTAGGCGAATCTCTCGCTTTGTCGGATGGACATTGACGTCGATTTTCCTAGGATCCATATCGATCCAGAGCATGAATACTGGATGATGTCCCTCGGGCAGTAAACCTTCAAAGCACCGCTGTACAGCAGTGGCCATCAGCCGCGAAGAAATGGGCCTCCCTTGTACGATGATATACTGCTTGCCTTTGCTTCGGCCGCAGTGCTCGGGACCGGCTAAGACCCCTTCGATTTTGAGGCCCTCCTCCTCGTAAGCGAGATCCAACAGTTCGGCGGCTGGAGCAGTCCGGCCTCCGTATGGGGGCCGCAGGCCTAACAACTCGGCCGCCCGCTCCCGACGAGTTGCCGAGGCGTAGTTAAAGACCTGGCGCTCTTGGTGTTCTAGTTCAAATCCAAGGGCCGGATAACCAGCGGCTAAATGGATGATGGTCTGCGCCACGTGGCGGGCTTCTACATCAACGGACCGGAGGAATTTGCGCCGCGCTGGCGTATTAAAAAATAGGTTCTTTACCACGATTGTAGTACCGCGTGCTCGACCAATGCTGTGCATCTCTCGCTCTATGCCCCCTTCCACGACCAGGCGCGTCCCTACTTCATCTTCCTGCGCTCGCGATTCTATGACTAGGTGAGCTACTGCACCAATGCTGGCTAGGGCTTCGCCGCGAAATCCTAGCGTCTGAATGCGAAACAGATCGGCCACTGAAGCCATCTTGCTCGTGGCGTGACGACGAGTGCACAACGCGATATCCTCTCTGCTCATGCCCGAGCCATCATCGGTCACCACAATAGACTGCTTGCCACCGGCCTTGATTTCCACGCGTATTTTAGTGGCCCCCGCATCGATCGAGTTTTCGACCAATTCCTTCACGACCGAAGCTGGCCGTTCCACCACCTCACCAGCGGCTATTTTCCCAATGAGACTTTCATCGAGAACGCGAATAGTACTCGCCATATATCCTCACAACTCGGCCCAGAGCCGCTCGGCCTGCTGCCGGAATTCGGCTTGGGTAATTTTGCCTTGTTTGAGCGCGGTTTCCAAATCGCGCAAGCGGCGGCGCGGCCCCCCTCCCCCTTTGAGATCTAGCCGTATTTGGGACCAGATGTGCCATCCCCCCACGCCAAGCAATAAGGCGATGAAAACCATACCTCCCCACCAAGAAGTATCTTGCTCCTGACGCACTGCGCCCCCCTTTTGTCGCCAATCTTCGGCCACGGTTGGGTCGGGCTCGGCTAGCTCAATCCGCTTGGTCACCGTCTCGCCGTTGGGCCCTTGGACGCGGACGGCTCTTGTAAGCTGCCAAGTAAATCCCCGGGGTTGCACGATCAGATACTCAATGAGATCGGCCTCTCGGATCTGATCGAACTGTTCCTTAGTAACCGGCACGGCCATAGGACTCAGCATGTTGAACAGCAACACAATCGCCAATAAGAAGGATGCCAGCGCAAGAGCGAAGTATGTGGGTTGTGTTGATTGTTCTTTCATTTTTTGTTTACATAAAATTATTTATAAGACATTTTTAAGCTTCACTGAGATTTTACACCACGATATTGACAATCTTATCCGGCACCCATATAAACCGCTTTATCGCCGCTTCATCGGCCACGTATTTCTGGATGCTCTCCATGTCGAGTACCAAGGACTTGATCTCGTCCTCTTCGGTGCTGACGGGCACTTCGACTTGTCCGCGCATTTTGCCGTTGACCTGAATGGGTACCACGATCATGTCCTCGGCGGCCTTGGCTGCATCCCAGTCAGGCCAACTCTGAAAAATGAGATCCCCCTTCCCGAAGCCCGCATGTTCCCATAGCTCCTCGGCAACATGCGGAGCAAAAGGCGAGAGCAGGATCAAGAACGGTCTGGCAACAGCCTGCGGTACTTCGTCTGAGGATACCAATTGGTTGTTTAACTCGATCAAGGCGGCAATGGCCGTATTAAACCGCAACCCCTCGATGTCCTCGGTTACCTTTTGGATGGTTTGGTGCAGCTTTCTTTCTAGGTCAGGTGCCAACGCAGCACTCTCCCCTATTTTCACGCGTCGGTCCGAATCGACAAAGTTGCGCCACACGCGCTGCAAGAAGCGCTGCATCCCGCGAATGCCTTCCATGCTCCACGGCGCACTCGCTTCGAGCGGCCCCATATACATTTCGTATAGACGCAGGGTATCCACGCCAAATTCCTCGCCGACTTCTTCGGGCGGCAACCCATTTTTGTAGCGCTTGCCCATTTTGCCGAAAGACTGACGTAGCACCTTTTCCGTCCCCTTCTCAACAGGCTCCCCGTCGCGGAACTCGACCTTGCGGATGTCGATATACACGCCGCGCTCGTCTTGAAAAGCATCCGCGGTCATCATGCCTTGGTTGAACAACTTCTTAAATGGCTCAGGCGTGGATACGTGGCCTAAGTCGTAGAGGGCCTTGTGCCAAAACCGGGCGTAGAGCAAGTGCAATACTGCGTGTTCAGCGCCGCCGATGTAGAGATCAACGGGCATGAAGTAGCCCTCCTTGGCCGGGTCACAGAAGACTTCTTCGTTGTGCGGATCGATAAAGCGGAGATAGTACCAGCAAGAACCGGCCCATTGGGGCATGACATTGAGTTCGCGTTGGCAGGCCACCCCGTCAATTTCCACCGTCGTCCACTCCGTTCCAGCCCGGTGCAACGGCGGTGAAACGGGTTGGGCGGGATCGTTGGAGGTTTCCGGTCTGAAATCCTCTAGGTCCGGCAGTGCCACCGGAGGCTCGACCGCGACGGAATATCCATCGGGGTGCGTGGCCAGTGGAAAAGGTTCACCCCAATAGCGCTGCCGAGCGAAGGTCCAGTCGCGCAGTTTGTAGTTTACCTCGGCTTGGCCGCGCCCTTGGGCGACTAGTGCATCAATTATCTGAGCTTTGGCTTCAACCGTTGCCAAGCCGTTAATGGTATATGGATTATCACCGCCTCGCCTTGGAGGCGAGCCGTCCGCCTTCAGTACGGGAGGCGAATTAATCGCAGTCCCCTCCCCGGCATACCACCCCTCAACTCGTCCTTCCTCTCCAGTAACTACCTTTATAATGTCCAAGTTATAGGCGGTGGCGAAGGCGAAATCGCGCTCGTCGTGAGCCGGCACCGCCATAATGGCTCCCGCGCCGTAGTCCATACTGACGTAGTCGGCGACGAAAATGGGGATTTTTTGTTCGTTGACCGGATTGCGGGCGTAGATGCCAGAGAAGATGCCCGTTTTTTCCTTGGTTTCATCCGCCGTGGAGACTGCAACCTGAGCTACGTACTGGGCTACCGCTTCCCGGATGGAGTCCCCTCCCCCTTTCCATGGCTCCGGCGTCTCCTCCGGCCAAGCGTTGGGAACTAGGTAGGCTTCCCCGGCGGGATCCACCAGCGGATGTTGAGGGGCAATCGCCATAAAGGTCGCCCCAAACAGCGTGTCGGGACGGGTCGTGAACACGGGTAATTGCCCAGCGACCGCGTCGTTTTGCGGGTCGAGGACATCGAAGCACACTTCAGCTCCTTCGCTGCGCCCGATCCAGTTGCGCTGCATCCGCTTGATAGGTTCTGGCCAATCGAGACGAAAGGGCGCGCCGTTGCGGTCCTCCAACTCAAAATCCAAGTCCTCTAAGAGCCGCTCGGCGTAGGCTGTTATGCGCATCGTCCATTGTTGCAACGGTTTGCGGTACACGGGAAAATCTCCCCGCTCGCTGCGGCCTTCATTGGTTACCTCCTCGTTGGCCAACACAGTGCCCAAGCCCGGGCACCAATTGACGACGGCATTTTGCTGGTACGCCAGTCGATAGTTGTTCAGCACAGCTTGCTGTTGGGCCGTGGTTAGTGCGGACCAAGCTGCCTCGGTGCCTAGTATCTGGCGATCTGTGGCCGACAAGGCCCTGCCAGCCGCAAATTGAGCCTCTAAGTCGGCAATGGGCTTGGCTCGCCCCTTTATTTGGCGTCCATTGCCATCTTCCCAGACTTCGCCTGCGTCGAAATAGCTATCGAATAGCTGGGCAAAAATCCACTGGGTCCAGCCATAGTACGACGCCCGCGACGTAACCACTTCGCGGGTCCAGTCAAACGACAGCCCGAGGAACTGCAACTGGCTGCGCATAGCATCGATATTCTGCTCAGTAACGGTTGCCGGATGGATGTTGTGTTCGATGGCGTATTGCTCGGCCGGCAAGCCAAAACTGTCGAATCCCATCGGGTGTAGGACGTTAAATCCCTGCATCCTTTTGTAGCGACTGTAGATGTCGCTGGCGATATACCCTTTGGGATGGCCGATGTGCAACCCCGCGCCACTGGGATAGGGAAACATATCGAGAATGTAGCACTTGGGTTTGCTGCCATCGAAACCGGGATCTCCCGGCCCCGGCGTTTGATAGGTCTTCTCTTCCTCCCAATGGGACCGCCATTTGGTTTCGATGGTTTGGAAATTGTATTGGCCTTTTTTTGATTTTGTTGACATAATTATCCTTATAAGACATTTATGGATAGAGACGCTGCATCATACGCGGAAATGGAATGGTCTCGCGCACGTGCTTGACGTCGCACAACCAAGCGACCACTCGCTCGATTCCCATGCCGAAGCCAGCGTGCTCGACCGAGCCATAGCGCCGCAAGTCGAGATACCAGCTAAAGGCTTCTTGGGGCAAATGATGCGTGGCAATTTTGTGCTGCAGGACAGCGAGGTCGTCTTCGCGTTGCCCACCCCCAATAATTTCCCCGTACCCTTCGGGTGCCAACAGATCCATGCACAGGGCTAAGCGGCGATCTTGGGCATCTTCCTTCATGTAGAATGCTTTGACCGCGCTGGGATAGCGGTGGACAAAAACCGGTGACCCGAACTGGGAGGCGAGGATGGTTTCGTCATCCCCGCCCAAATCACTCCCCCAGGCAATGTCGCTGCCCAAAGCTGTCAGGCGCTCGACGGCTTCATCGTAGGTCAGGCGCGGAAAGGGTCGGCTGACCCGTTCTAGCTTGTCGGTATCTCGGTCGAGGAGTTTTAGCTCTGCGCGGCGACGGTCTAGCACGCGGTCGAGCACGTATAGAACCATGTCCTCGGCTAAGGCCATCGCACCCTCTAAATCGCAATACGCCATCTCCGGTTCGATCATCCAAAACTCGGTTAGGTGGCGGCGGGTCTTGGACTTTTCAGCGCGGAACGTCGGCCCAAAACAATAAACTTTGCCCAAGGCCATGGCGGCCGCTTCCATATAAAGCTGGCCACTTTGGGTCAAATAAGCCGTGTCGTCGAAATACGCGGTCTCAAACAGGGTCGAAGTCCCCTCACAGGCCGCGGGTGTAAAAATCGGCGCATCCACGAGGACAAAGCCACGCGTTTCCATGAAGTCGCGGCAGGCTTTGCCGATCTCGCTGCGGATCTTGAGAATGGCCCCCGGACGAGAAGACCGCAGCCACAAATGACGGTGGTCGAGGAGAAAGGACACGCCGTGTTCCTTGGGTGTGATAGGATATGGCTCAGCTTCTTGCACGACTTCGAGGTGCTGGACCCCCACCTCATAGCCGATGGGCGAGCGCGATTCCTGCCGCACTTGACCGTGGACTACGAGCGAAGATTCTTGAGGCAAGCGATCGCACTGCTCAAAGAGCTCAGCCTCGACATCCCCCTTAAAAACAACACATTGCACTACGCCACTGCCGTCGCGCAGTTGCAAAAAATGCAGTTTGCCGCTCGAGCGCTTGTTGTACAACCAACCGCGCAGCACCACTTCTCGGCCCTCATAGCGGCCGATATCAGCCACCTGAATCAACTCCATTTGCTTATCCATATACCATATATAATAAGAAAAGACTATCGAGCTAGACTCGATAGCCTTTTCTTCATCTAGCTCAAAACCGCCACTTACTTCTTTAGCAGGGCCTTGTGGCTGAGCCGCATCTTGCCGCCGGTGTCGATTTCGAGGACCTTGACGGCGATCGTGTCCCCTTGTCCAACGACGTCTTCGACCTTATCCACGCGCCGATGCGCCAACTCGGAGATGTGCAACAGGCCCTCCTTGCCGGGCAGAATCTCGACGAAGGCCCCAAAGGGCATGACCCGTTTGACAACCCCGTCGTATTCTTTGCCAACCTCAGCGTCGGCAGTGATTCCCTCGATCATGCGCCGTGCCTCTTCGGCTGGACCCGCTTCAACCGAGGCAATGGTAATCGTGCCGTCTTCATCGACATTGACCGTGGCACCGGTCTTTTCGATCTCGCGGATGGTTTTGCCACCCGGGCCGATGACCGCGCCGATTTTGCTCTGGTCGATCTTGACAAACTCAATGCGCGGCGCCCAGCGCGAAAGCTCGGGTCGCGCATTGCTGAGGCACTCGTCCATAAGGGCCAAGACCTGATCGCGGCCCTCTTTGGCGCGGTCGAGGGCTTCCTTGAGAATGTCTAGCTGCAAGCCCTGAATCTTTATATCCATCTGGATCGCGGTAATCCCGTCCTTGGTGCCAGCCACTTTGAGGTCCATGTCGCCGAGAAAATCTTCGGCGTCGCGGATGTCGGTCAGCAGTTCGTACTCGTCCCCTTCCTTGACCAAGCCCACGCCCGTACCGCACACCGCAGTTTTAACGGGAATGCCGGCGTCCATCAAGGCGAGCGAGCAACCGCACACCGTGGCCATAGAACTAGAGCTACTCGACTCGGTAATATCGGACACCAAGCGAATTGTGTAGGGAAAGGACTCGACCGAGGGGATGACTGGCTCTAAGGCGCGCTCGGCTAGATGCCCATGGCCGATGTCCCGCCGTCCCGGACCGCGCTCAAAGCGCACTTCGCCGACCGAATATGGGGGGAAGTTGTAATCCAAGTAATAGGACTTAAACCGCTTGCCTTGCAGATCGTCGGCCATGCGCTCGTCAAGCTTAGTGCCCAGCGTCGCCACACAGAGCGCTTGCGTCTGTCCGCGAGTAAACAGTGCCGAACCATGCGTCCGCGGCAACACTGTACTCTCGCAGGTAACATCGCGCACCGCGTCGAGTGCGCGACCGTCGATGCGCCGCTTCTCCTTGAGGATCATAGTGCGCATGTCGGCCTTGAGCAGCGCTTCTAGCTCGGCTAAGATGAGCTTTTCCGAGTCTGGAAAGCGCTCGGCCAAGCTCTCCAAGACATCGGCATTAATCGCGTCGATGCGCTCTTGTCGCTCTTCTTTGCGCGGGCTTCTGTTGGCCTCGGCGATCCGCTCTTGCGCCAGTTCGGCAACGGCGCTGACCAGTTCAGGATCGGATTCTGCAACCTCGATGACAATTTTCTCCTTGCCGACTTCAGTAACCAGCCGCTCCTGTAGCTCGACCAGTTCGGCGATGCACTCGTGGCCAAAGGCCAGCGCATCCACCAGATCTTGCTCGGCGATCTCGTGGGCACCCCCTTCGACGCTGACAATGGAATCGGCCGTGCCGCAGACGATGATTTCGAGATCGGACTCATCTAGCTGGGCGGAAGTCGGATTGGCAACGAACTCGCCGTTGATGCGCCCGACTCGCACGGCTCCCATAGGGCCGGCAAAGGGAATGTCGGATATGCTCAAAGCCGCTGAAGCCCCGATCAAACCCAAGATATCAGCGTCGTTTTCGCCATCGTACGAAAGCACCGAAACATAGACTTGGATTTCATAGGGAAACTTCTTGGGAAACATCGGTCGAATGGGGTGATCTATTAACCGGGCACTCAGGGTTTCCTTTTCAGAGGGGCGCCCTTCGCGCTTGAAGATGTTGCCCGGTATCTTGCCGCCAGCGTAGGCCTTTTCCCGGTAATCTACGATCAAGGGCAGAAAGCCCCGATCTTCCGGCGTGTTGGTCCGGCAGGCTGTTACCAGCACTACGGTCTCTCCGTATTGAACCCACACAGCCCCGTTGGCTTGCTTGGCGATTCTGCCCGTCTCAATCGACAGATTCCGCCCACCTATTTCATGTTCGAGTTTAGTCATTAGATATATCTTTTGCTCTTTCCTTTGAGGGTTTGAATTCTGTGCAGCACCCGCGCCAGCGGACGCCGCGGCGCGTAGCTCAGTGCGAGCTAACGGCGCAATCCCAACTCGCGGATCAACGCCGCGTATGCCTGCGGGTTTTTCTTTTGGTAGTAGTTTTGCAATCGCCTCCTCTTGCCTATGAGGACAAGTAAACCCCGCCGTGTGGCAAAGTCCTTTTGCTGGTCTTTGAGGTGTTCGGTCAGGTTCCGGATGCGCTCAGTGAGAATGGCAATCTGCACCGGGGCGGCCCCAGGACCGCCCTCTTGCCCGAACTTCTCTATCAACTCTTTCTTGCGCTCAGTTGTTGTGGACAACGTCAACCTCCGTATTTCACGCCGCGCTTTCCGCCTTCAGACTTGGAGGCAAATAGAGCGCATGCTTGGTTAATGTCTTTGCGGATTTGTCCTACCAGCTCGTCTGGACAGGCAAATGCGCGTTGGTCGCGCAGCTTTTTTACGAGGGCAACCTGTAGGGTTTGTCCGTAGAGGTCGCCGGTAAAATCGAGTATGTGCAACTCAATGACTAGCGCTGCTTCGGCAAATGTGGGCCGAGGGCCGATGTGAGCTACGGCCGACAAAATCCCACTTCCAGGGCATTGTACTTTGGCGGCAAATACCCCCTGCGGCAAAAGTTTATCGCCGCAGGACCGTAAATTTGCCGTGGGAAACCCCAGTGTTCTACCGCGTCCTTGGCCTCGAGTAACGCGGCCGGAAAAATGAATGCCAGCGCCTTCCATCTAAGGTTGACGCAGAACGCACAGGGGCCGCAATGCCCCCTTCTCCCACCGCGCGAGACCAAACAAGGTTTGTGCTGCGTCAAAAACTGCGCACACTTCGCGCGAATCTGCGCCAGTGGGGTGCTCGATTGCCTTTCCATGGGCGAAATCGACTAGCTTACCTTCGTTCAGTTCCACGGCCGCTAGCTCGCTTAGGGCCAGTCGCGGATGGACTAGGGCCTTTTCAATTTGGCCTGCTCTATTCAGCCTAGCTACTTGGTCTAACGTCAGGGCTTTGTCCAGCCCGAGACCTCCGGCGCGCAGTCGGCGCAATTCCGCTAAATAAGCCCCGGTTCCTAAGGCGCACCCCAGATCAGTGGCCAGCGAGCGGATATACGTTCCTGCAGAGCAATGGATTCTCACCCTTAGTCTGGGAAAATCGTAGCCGAGCAATTCCATTGCATGGATGTGGACCCGACGAGGTTTGAGGGCGACCTCGTCCCCGCGACGCGCCCGCTTGTACGAGCGCACCCCGGCCACTTTTACCGCTGAATGCGCTGGCGGAACTTGGTCTATGACACCCATAAAGTCGCGCAAGGCTTGGGCCACGCTTTGGACGTCGGGAGGCGCGCAGTCGGCTTGGTGGCGGATCGGCCCTTCGGCATCGCCCGTAGCACTTACAGCTCCCAGACAAATCTCGGCCTCGTATTCCTTATCTGCGCCGCTGAGCCACCGATTGAGCCGGGTATAGCACCCCAAGCAAACGACCAAGACGCCGCTAGCCAAGGGATCGAGCGTGCCGCAATGCCCAATGCGCCGCAATTGCAACAGACGCCGGAGCGAGACGATTACGTCGTGGGAAGTGGGGCCTTTGGCTTTGTCGATGACCAAAACCCCGGTCCGGGCCAGATCAACCATGCTGCGCTTCATCAAGACTATCGATCAGAGCCGTCAGGCGCGCGGCGCGCGCGGCGGTGTCGTCGTATGCAACCCGCAACTGGGGTGCGTAGCGCAAGCGCATGCGCTGGGCGATTTCTCGGCGTATAAAACCCAAGCCCCGCTGCATCCCTTGGAGTGCCTGCTTTTTGTCGTCTGCATTGCCGAGCGTGCTGACAAAGATCGTGGCATAGCTCATGTCGGCGGAGAGTTCCACATCCACTACTTGGACCAGCTGCAACCGAGGATCCTTCATCCGCCCTACGATGTCGGTCAACTCGCGCAGCAACTGCCCGCGCACTCGGCTAATTCGTTGCGGGGAGGCCACCTGCCCTCAGTGTACTTCCATTTGGTAGTCGAGGATATGCACCCGGGGATCGCCTTCGACGAAGTTGACGATTTTGGTCAGCATCTCATCGCAGTGTTCAACGGCCGAACTCACCACGGCAACCCCCAACACCGCCCGCTGCCAAAGCGCGTGGTCATCTACTTCGGCCACAGCCGCATTAAAGCGGTTGCGGATGCGCCCTTTGAGACTGTTGAGGACTTGCCGCTTGTCTTTGAGCGAATGGCTATCGCCGATATAGAGTTGCACTGCACAGCTCATAACGATCAAAACAATTCAACCGCCCCTACAGCGTCCGCTCGGTTTCGACCACAACCAAGGATTCAACGATGTCGCCTTCTGAGATATCGTCGAATCCCGCAAATCCCATGCCGCACTCGAATCCCTCAGAGACCTCTCGCACGTCGTCTTTGAATCGCCGCAACGAAGTAAGCTCCCCGGTAAAGACAACTTGACCATCGCGCAAAATCCGCACCTGATTGCTGCGGGCGATAGTGCCGTCTTGCACCAAACAACCACCAATCGTCCCCATGCGGGACGAGGTAAAAATCTGGCGGATTTCGGCCCGGCCCACCACCTGTTCTTCGGTCGTTGGAGCCAAAAGACCAGCCAAGGCGGCTCGCACATCCTCGATGACCTCATAGATGATGCGGTAGTTGCGAATTTCCACGCCTTCTTGCACGGCGAGATCGCGTGCCGAGGGTTGGGTGTTTACGTGGAAACCAAGCAAAATGGCGTTAGAGGCCGCTGCCAATAGCACATCCGATTCTGAAATGGCCCCCACCGCGCTGTGAATGACGTTGACCCGCACTTCCTCGTGGATTATGCGGCCCAGCTCTTCGGCAATGGCCTCGACCGACCCATCGACATCGCCTTTGACCACCACCCGCAACTCTTGAATGTGGCCTTGCTGAATCTGATCGTGTAAGTCGCTGAGCGTAACTGTGCGCAGCTTGCGGTGATCCTGCTCGCGCCTGATGAGATGCCGCCGCTGGCTGAGGTCCTTGGCCTCGCGCTCGGAATTGGCAACAGCAAAAGTATCTCCAGCTTGCGGCACCCCGGGCAACCCGAGCACTTGGACGGGTACGGAGGGTTTTGCTTCTTCGACTCGCTGGCCATGCTCGTCGAGCAGGGCGCGGACCCTGCCGCTGTGCACGCCGGTAATAAAAGGCTCGCCGACGCACAGGGTTCCCTCTTGCACCAAAACTGTAGCCACGGCCCCCCGCCCCTTGTCGAGATGGGCTTCAACAATCGTCCCACGCGCTTTCTTATAGGGATTGGCCTGCAACTCAAGCAACTCGGCCACAATGAGGAGCAATTCCAGCAAGTGGTCTATGCCTTGTCCGGTCTTGGCGGAGATCTCGGCACAGGGAATTTGCCCTCCCCACTCTTCGATTAAAACCCCTCTTTCTGACAATTCCCGTTTGATCTTGTCTGCATCGGCCGTAGGTAAGTCTATTTTGTTAATCGCTACTACTAAGGGAACCTGCGCGGCCTTGGCGTGGTCGATCGCTTCAATGGTTTGCGGCATGACGCTGTCGTCGGCAGCCACGATCAAGATCACAATATCCGTTACTCTTGAACCACGCGCCCGCATCGCTGTGAAGGCCGCATGCCCTGGGGTGTCGAGGAACGTCACGCCGCGACCATCTTCCATGTTGATCACATACGCCCCGATATGCTGGGTAATGCCGCCAGATTCTCCCTCGACCACCTTGCTTTCGCGCAAGTAGTCGAGCAACGAGGTTTTACCGTGATCGACGTGGCCCATGACGGTGACAACCGGCGGACGCGGCTCGGGTTCGCCGATTTCTTCCTCCTCGACGATCTCATCCAACTCGGCTTCTTCGGCTTCCAGCGGAACCACTTCAAAGCCAAACTCATCGGCCAGCGTCTGCATGGTGTCCATATCGAGGCGTTGATTGATCGTCGCCATGGTACCCAACTGTAAACACAGGGCGATTACTTCGCTGACCTTGACGCCGAGTTGTTCGGCAAATTCGCCGAGCGTGATAAACTCACTGACCTTGATCTGGCGAATCTCACCGCCTTCCTCGGCACCGTCTTCGCGCGGGCCCCGCTCGTAGCGCCGGCGCACCCGCCCCTCGTTGAGCTGACTCAAGGTCCGCCGCACGCTTTCTTGGACTTCCTTAGCATCGGGTGCCCCTTTGCGCCGCTTCCCCCGGCGGCGCTTGGTCGGCGACCCGGGCAAATTGGCCTGGGCGGTTACTTCTCGCTTCTCGCCCAAGCCCTCGCGGATGCTTTCTAAGCTATCCTGCCCTTTGCCACGCCGGCGACCGCGCCGCCGCCCTCCCTCGGCCTTGTCGGGCAGGGGCACGGCGCGCTCCTCGGCCTGCCCTTCGACGCCCTGCTTGCGAGTCGCCGCCCCCCTTTCGCGACGACGCTCGGGTCTCAAGCTATCTGCCTGTTTGCGGCTGTCCTCTTTGGCCTTCTGCCGCTTTACTTCCTCTATCGAGCTTTTCTTCTCTTCAGCCAGCTTGCGGTCGATGGCCTCCAGCATCTCGGGCGTAAGTACGCTCATATGGCTTTTAACTTCCATATCCATGCCCTTGAGCATGGATATGAGCGCATCACTGGACAGCTTCTGTTCTTTGGCTACTTGATAAACCCGGCGCTTTTCCAAAACTATTCCCTCAGCTACTCAGCCCTTTGGTCTGTCTCGTCTTCTCCACTCACAGCGGGCGCGGCAAGCACTTCTTCACTCTTTTGCCCAGCCGCTTCTTCCTCAGCGGTGATCAATGCTTCAATATCGACCTCACCATGTTCGGCAAGGTATGCGGCGGCAGCGACCTTTACTCCTTGGGCGGTTTCGGCCAGCTCTAGGCCCGGCACGGTCTGTAACAGCTCTGTATCGGCCTCGGAGATCGCGGTGATGGAGTCGAAACCGGACGTGGTCAAACTCAGGGCAATCAACTCGCTAATACCATCTATCTGGCGGAATACTTGCTGGTACTTCTCCTGCTTGGCGCGGCGCTCTTGGTATTGCCCGTCGGTGATGATATCGAGCCCCCAACCCGTCAGTTGGCTGGCGAGTTTGGTATTTTGGCCGCCCTTGCCAATGGCCAGCGATAGCTGATCCTCTTCGACGATCACCACCGCGTGCCGACGGCGCGAATCCGTAATGCAGCGCACTACGGTGGCTGGACTTAGGGCACGGCTTATGAATATATCCGGCTCGTCGATCCAAGGAACGATATCTATGCGCTCGCCACTCAATTCTCGGACGATGGCTTGCACCCGAGATCCTTTCACCCCCACGCAGGCCCCCACCGGATCGACGCGTTCGTCGCTGCTGCTAACCGCAATCTTGGCTCGCTCCCCCGGCTCGCGGGCCACGCCGTGAATCTCGACGATGCCCTCGGCTATCTCCGGCACTTCTGTGGCAAAGAGCTTCCTGAGGAATTCGGGCCGCGTGCGAGAAAGCAAGACCTGAGGCCCTCGGCTCGACTTGAGTACCTCGTATATATAGCCTCGCACCGCATCGCCTTGGCGGTAGCGCTCGCGGCGGATTTGCTCTTTGTATGGCACGGCGGCCTCGGCCCGACCAAGGTTGAGAATGATATCGCCGTGGCTGATTTGTTGCACAGTACCGGATTCGACGAGACCGACCCGACCGATAAATTCGTCGTATATTCGCTCGCGCTCGGCTTCGCGGACCCGCTGAATGAGAATCTGCTTTGCGGTCTGTATGGCGTTGCGACCAAAGTCGGCGAAATTGAGCTGCTGTACCAGTACGGAACCCAGTTGGGCATGGGGGTCGATGTTGCGGGCATCGGCGAGGAGAATCTCCATGGATGGCTCGACCACTTCTTCGACGACGGTCTTGCGGGCATACACGGCCATCTTGCCCTGGACCGCGTCGATGTCAACTTCGTAATTTTCGGTATTGCCGTAGTGCCTTTTGGCGGCTGAAATTAGGGCATCGGCAAGGGTTTGTACCACCAATTCCCGATCGACGTTTTTTTCGCGAGCAATCTGCCCCAAGGCTTCGACAATGTTTGCGTTGTTCATGTTTTTTGCTCGACCTTCGCTGCTTACAATTCTGGTTCGATGTTGGCTTTAGCAATATTGGCGCGTGCCACGATCTCGGCTGGGCTGTCGAGCTGAATCTGGTCAGCTTCCCAAGCGACCAGCCGACCTTTGACCGCTCGACCGGACGTGAGTACGACTTTTAGCAACCGGCCTTGGGCGCGGGTAAAATCCCCATCGGTCTCTAGAGGCCGGTCCAATCCGGGCGAAGTAACTTCGAGCCGATAGCGTCCAGCAATGGGATCTTCTATGTCGAATAGATCGGCTACTTCCCGACTGATCGACTCACAGATGGCCAGCGTTATACCGCAATTTTTGTGAACCAATAACCTAACTAACTGATTACCGTGGGCTCCGCTGAGTTCGATATCGACGAGTTCGGCCTCGTGCTCGCGGACAATGGGTTCGACAAGAGCTACTAGATCGGCCTTTAATGCGAATTTATCTACGGCGGAAATACGCGCTTTTCCCCCTTAAGCAAAAAAGTGGGCTATGACGCCCACTCGGGATTATAAGATATGGAATTATATTAGTTTAGGCAAGACGACTTAACAGCCCGAGCCAAATGTCGCCGCTAGAGGAGACGCAATATCTCGCGCAGTTCTTTTTTGGTCTCTTCGATCATTCTGAATGCGGCTTCCCGGCCCTGTACAGGCTCGGCGTTGGTTTGCGCCGCTGCTGGCGCGGGACTGTCCTGTTGTTGGGCAAGCAAAATAGACACTTGCTCGCCAACCTGACGCAGGAGTTCGGGTTCGTCTTTGAGCTTCTTCTTTACGCCTTGCGTCGTATAGCGCTCCTCGTAGAGGAGGCGTTTGAGCAACAGGATGATCCCTATATCGCGTTCTCTGTAGGCCCTGTTTTTGCCACCGCGCGCGCGACGCGGTCGCAAACACACAAACTCCTTCTCCCACGCCCTGAGCGTATAGGGTTGCAGTTGTGTGAGTTCGGCTACTTCACTGATGCTGTAATACAGTTTGTTTTGCAATGGATTTTTCACGATCGCCCTTCCCTGTATCCTTTGCGATGACGCCAGGCGATGCGCAAGGGCGTTCCCTCGAAATCAAACTCCGACCTCAGTCGATTTTCGATGTGGCGTCGATAGTTTCCCGGCACGGAGCGGGGCAAATTGGTAAAGATCGTAAACGCCGGCGGGTTAATCGCATGTTGGGTCGCGTAGAGCAGACGGATATCTCGGCCTTCTTGAGTCGCTAGGTACTCGCCAGAGAACTGCTGAATGATCTTGTTCAAGCGCGCGGTGGGAATCCGCGTCCGGCGCTTATTGCCCACCGCGGCCACCACTTCGAGGCACCTATGAACCCGCCGTCCGGTCAAGCCCGATATGCAAAGCACTGGATAGTTGCGCAAAAAGGGGTAGCGGTCGCGCAACTCACCGCGATACTCGTCCGCAGTGCTCTCGGCGGCTAAATCCCATTTATTGATCGCCACCACCAAGCCGCAGCCTGACTTTATCACTTGCTCCATGATGCGGGCATCTTGCATGACCCACCCTTCGGCACCGTCTATGAGCACAACCGCCACATCGGCTTGGTCGATGCTATTGGCCGCCCGGCGCGTGCTGTAGAATTCCACCGGATCATCGACCTTAGATCGCCGCCGCAAACCAGCCGTATCCACGAACTGCAGGTGGCTATCCTGCCAAGTCAAGCGCAATTGAGTCGGGTCTCGGGTCGTGCCAGGCCGGTCGTGGACAATGGAAACCTGATAACCGGCGAGGTGATTGATCAGCGTGGATTTGCCCACGTTGGGACGACCGACCAAAGCGACCCGAATCGCCGCCTCGTCCCATTCCGACCCATACGCCTCGGCCTCATCGAAGAGCGCTATGAGTGCATCGAGCAAATCCCCGGAACGCCGCCCGGTCACGGCTGAAACTGGTAGGGGCTCCCCCAAGCCGAGCCGGTAAAATTCGTCGAGCGGCGCGACTGGTCCTGCCTCATCGACCTTGTTGACGGCCAGCAAGCACTTTCCGCCCCCGCTGCGCAGCATGGCCCCCATTTCTTGGTCGAGGTCAGTCAAACCTGTAGTCCCGTCGCAGAGAAAAATAGCTATATCCGCTTCTGCCAATGCATTTGCCGCTTGCGAGCGCACGGCCGCGGATAGCGCGTCTTTGGCATTGGGCATATAGCCACCCGTATCGACCAACGTGAAAGACCGCCCTCCCCACTCGGCTGCGGCGAATATCTGATCGCGCGTAACTCCGGGCTGGCCATCGGTTATGGCCCACCGAGTTCCTAAAATGCGGTTGAAGAGAGTCGATTTGCCCACGTTGGGACGACCGACAATCGCCACGATGGGCCGACGATGGCTTTCGACGGTTCGGGTGCTCATTTTGCGCGCCCTATGTAGTAACCAAGCTCGGTTAGCTGCCGCCCCTCCCCTTGCACGTTCACGCCTTGATCGGTCCAAACTCGCTCGAGCGATTCGACCAAGTCGTATCCCCCTACCGCGAGGGGGATACCAGCCTCTTCAGCCAGTTGTGGCACGGTCATGTCGTCCAGCGTCAAACCCTCTCCATTGATGCAATTGGGCGGCAGCAGGACTAAATCCCGCTGGATTCCATCGCGCACTCTCGCAGCCATATCGCGGCCGGTCAGCAGGCCCGATACGGTGATGCCACGACCAAAAAAGTCGTTATCTACCGGCAGGAGATCGACCTGGACGTTCTCAATGGCATTCAGCCTAGCGACTAGGGGCACGAGGATGCGCTCGGCCAAGCGCCCGGTCAGCAGGCCAATCCGCATGGCCTTGGTCGTGCGCGCTGGTAGCCTCTGGCTCGCCTCGTCCCAAGTGTCGAGGAAGGAGCGAACCATGCCGATGCCGTTTTCTAGCTGGGGAAACGCATCGTAATACGACGCTGCTGGCAAAGGCCGACCCGTCAGCAGAAAAATCTCGTCAGCCGCATAGACGAACCGCTCGCCAAAGCGCGCTTTAAATTGCAAGCCCCATGCTTCGGCTGCGTCCGCGTACTCAGCAGCCTTGGCCGGAGTCACCGGAGCGAGCTGGACGAGCTTGTCCCGATGATCGGTCAGCCCCACGGGCACCAATGCCACTGAGCGGACCGCGGGATAGTACGCAGACAGATCGGCCACCGTGCGCTCTAGGTGCGGCCCGTCGTTCCAGCCCGGACAGAGTACGACTTGGGTATGCATTTCAATGCCGTTATCAGCTAGTTTGCGCAAGCGCTCGTTGATATCAATAGTCGCTTTCGTGCGCCCGAGCATGACTTGCCTCAGTTCGGGGTCGGTGGCGTGGACTGAGATGTATTGCGGCGTTAGCCCTTGTTCAATGATGCGGTCGATATCGCTTTCGCGGACATTGGTCAGGGTCACGTATGAACCGTGGAGAAAAGAGAGCCGAAAATCGTCGTCCTCAAAATACAGGCTGCGCCGCATGCCCTTGGGCATTTGATGGATAAAGCAGAAGACGCATTTGTTGTTGCAGCTACGCAAACGCATGTCTTCGAAGACGAGCCCTAATGACTCGCCGCTCTGGCGCTCAATTTCAGCCTCGTACCGTTCTTTGTCGCGCTCGATCTCTACGCAGATTACCTCTTCGGCGCTGTTGACCTGCACGTCGATCAAATCGCGCACTTCTTCACCATTGATGCGCAAAATGCGATCACCAATGAGAAAACCCGCACGCGCACCGAGACTATCGGGCTCGATTTGTTTTATGACGACCATAGTGAATCAAGCAATTAATCTACGTATCATAATGCAGGGCAAGATGTTCTATCGGTATCGGTAAAGGTATATGGATATTGCGCCGACGGCAATACCTTGGAAAGAAATAAAAAATCCGCCCGACCAAGTTGGCCAGGCGGATGATGGAGCGGGAGACGGGAATCGAACCCGCGACATCAAGCTTGGGAAGCTTGCGCTCTACCCCTGAGCTACTCCCGCTAATTTTGCGATGTAAGGTAGGAGAGGCCCCAATCGCTGTCAACCCGCCCCACTACCCCATCGATACTCCCACTCGCCGACGATGCGCTGGACGACGCCGGCCTTTCCCCATACATCAAGATCTAATTCGCGCAAGCGGCGGTCGCGGCGGCACCACGTTATTTGTCGCTTGGCCAAATGGCGGGTGCGCTGTTTGGTCCGCTCAACGGCTTCCTTCCAAGGGCAATGCCCTGCCAGCGCACTGCACATTTCGAGATAGCCCAAAGTCCCCAAGGCGCTGTCGCTTGGATCGTATCCCATTTCGCGCAAGGAGCGGACTTCCTCGATCCATCCCTGCTCGACCATTTGTCCGACCCGCTGGTCGATCCGCTCGTAGAGTCGGCTGCGCGCCATGGTCAGACTGATCATTTGCGGCTGCCGCACAAGGGGCTGTCCCTTGCGCTCTCGCCAGAGCTTGCTGAGCGTGCCCTTCCCGACCATTGCCACCTCCAACGCCCGCAGGATCCGCTGCGCGTCGCCCGGCTGCAAACGCGCGTGTGCGACCGGATCTCGACGGCCCAAGTCCTCGTATAGGGATGCCAACCCCTCGCAATGCAGGCGATTTTGCAATTCGGCGCGGGTCGGCGCGTATTCGGTTACGTCCTCAAAGCATCCGTCTAAGGCGCTCTGCCAGTACAGGCCCGTTCCTCCAACCATAATGGGTAGGCCTCCTCTGTTCCAGACCTGCTCAATAATACTCCGCGCGGCTCGGGCATACGCTCCGGCGCTGTAGTTTTCCTCAGGACCGAGCACATCGAGTAAGTGATGGGGACATTGATTCTGCTGTTCAGCGGTTGGCTTGGCCGTGCCGATATCCATGTAGCGGTAGATTTGCCGCGAGTCGGCCGAGATGATCTCCACTTTGGGCAAGTGCTGGGCTACTTCAAGGGCTATTTCTGTTTTGCCGGTGGCGGTGGGTCCGGTGATTAGGATTAGCTTCTTGATTGACATATTAATGATTATATGACTATTCAGCCGATTCTTTCTTTAACAAAGCTGGCTCCACGATGATCGTTTTCTCGCGGCGCAACAGCGCCTGCCCGGGTGCGCCGCCACGCGGCTTGGTGACGTGTTTTACCAAGGTGTACGCCACGGAGACCTTTTTCGCCGTTTTGCCCTTGCTCCAATACGCAGCTAAGGCCGCGGTCTCCTCAATAGCCTGCTTGCTGGGGGCTTCCTTGCGGCCTTCACTCCGCAGGACGACGTGCGAGCCGGCGTATCCTCGGGCGTGAAACCACAGATCGTTTTGCGCGGACATTTTGTGCGTCAGCACGTCGTTTTCCTTGTTGTTGCGCCCGGCCCATACCGACCACCCCGTGGACGTCCGATAGCGCCGGGGATGGGCTTGGGGCTGCTTGCTTGCCCTTTTGTCGGTACTTATCACCTTGCTCTCCAACCAGTTTTGCAGCGCGGCGTTAGATTCCCAAGTGCCGGCATCCACCGCGCTAATCCAATGCTCGTATTGGTCACACTGACGCCTGAGATCGGCCAAGCGCTGCGGCAGGACTTGTTGGCGACGCTCGTATTTTTGCGCGGCCTTTAGATAGGCTGCGGCGTTTTCCGCCAAGCTGCGGTTTATATCCAAATCAATTCGCAGGGTCGAGCCCCCTTGTGAATCGAAGAGATCGGCTAGCTCTACTTGCGCGGGCCGACCGGATAACTGCCCTATGTTGGCCCATAGCGCGTGGCCCTTTCGCTTGTACTCCTCGGCTCGCGCGGCCTCGTCGAGTTCGATCTGCATAGCAGCCAAACGCCGCCGAGCATTTTTCAGCGCTTGGCTTAGCCGCCTGCGGATCTGTTGCTGCGCCTGCTGTGCTCGACGCTGTACCCGCTCCTTCTGGCACGCCGCCCATATCCCTGCGCTGACCGCGTCAAACCGCTCGTGAGCCCCTTGCAAACGGCGCGGTTCAAGAGCGGAAAAGTGAAATCGACCCGCCTCTTGCCACACGTAGCTATAGCCTGTTACCGCGCTGGTGTACGCCTCTGTGGCTACGTTCCACAAGGCTGTGGCCGGTTCGTCTGTGTCAGCAATACTGCTGACAGGAAGCGCCCCACCCTGCTGGCTGCGGAAGATCAGCTCGCGTACCACTGAGGCATCCGCTCCGGCCAACCAACGCCTCGCCGTCTTTTCCAAGGCTGTATCCGCACTCGCCAGTCGGTCGCGCCACGCGTTAGGCTCGTCCGTGCCGGGCAACAGTCGGCCCGATGGCTCGGGCGGCTGGTATGGCGAGCCCATGAGCGACTTGTCCTTGGCTGTTCCCCAGTGGCCCAAAATTGTGCCATCGGCTTGGCGATGCAGCACAAACCGCACCTTATTGGGGATGAGTTCGCACACCAAGACGCCAAAGCTCGCGCGGCCGTCGCGGTCCCGGCGCTCTAAGCGCAAGCGCAAGATGCGCTCGCGGCGCTCGGCTTCGACGGCCACAATCCGCGCTCGCACCAAGTACTTTTCCGGGCCATCGCTCGCCCGCCAAGGCCGTGGCCAAGCCTCGCACCGCAGGCAGAGCAAGCCCTCCCGGCCACTCGCGCAGTACAGCCACTCGCCCTCGGCAACGGCGAAGGCAAGTTCTGTGGACTGAGCATAAGCCCGCTCGATGACCGCTCCTTGCAGGCGTCTCTGTAGCTCCTGTGCGAGAGCTTGAATGGTAAAGTAATCAAACGCCATCTAGGCTTCGACGAGCTTGAGGCTGGCGTTTAGTTTCTCTTGGGTGGCGCGGTATTCGGCTTGGCGTTGGCGCTCCTGTGCGACGATTTCGGGCGGCGCTTTGGTCAGGAAGCGATCATTGGCCAGTTTGGCGTCTAGCCCCTTGAGCAGGCCGTCCATCTTTTGAATTTCCCTTTTGAGACGCTGCCGTTCTGCATCTAGATCGATCAACCCCTCTAAGGGCACGAAAATTTCGGCCGCAGCCGTCATCGCGCTACCCGAAGCTGGCGGCCGGACGAGCCCTTGGCCGACTTGCACGGATTCGGCCCGGGTCAACAGCGAGATGTAGGGGATGGCTTGGCGCAGGGTTTGTTCGACCTCGTCCGAGGCCGCCGAAATCAAGACCTCAACTTTGCGCCCCGGAGGAACGTTCATCTCGCCGCGAATGATCCGCACCCCAGTCACCACCTCTTGCAAACACTGCATTTGCGCTTCGGCCTCCTGGTCTATCAGCGCGTCATCGCACTTCGGCCAATCCGCGACCATGATGCTGTTAGCCGACGAGCCGTGAGGCAGGGCCTGCCACAAGGTCTCGGTGATAAAGGGCATAATGGGGTGCAACAGCCGCAGGGCAGTTTCGAGCACGCGCACGAGATGCTCTTGAGCCACGCGCCGCGCCTGGGGATCGCCGCCCTGCAAGCGCACCTTGGCCAATTCGAGGTACCAATCGCAATAATCGCGCCAGACGAAGTCGTAGATCGCCCGCGTCAGGTCGCTGAAGCGATAGGATTGCATGGCCTCGGTCATCTCGCGCACGGCCACCTGCAGTCGGCTCCAGATCCAGCGGTCGGCCAACTCACTCCGCTCGCAGGGGCCGGGCTCGTATCCGTCGATGTTCATCAGCACGAAGCGGGTCGCATTCCACAGCTTGTTGCCAAAGTTGCGACCGGCCTCCGCGCTGGCCGAAGCCTGCACTTGGTTGTTCTCGACTGCGGCATCGAAGCGCACGTCTTGGACGGCTCCGGCCTGCGCCAACAGACAGTAGCGCGTCGCATCCGCGCCGTAGCGTGCCACCAAGTCGAGCGGGTTGAGGCCCGTGCCCAAACTCTTGCTCATGCGGCGACCGTCTTGGGTCAGAATGGTCGGGTGGACCAGCACCGTCTTAAAGGGAATCTGCTCTACGAACTCTAGCGAAGTCATGGCCATCCGCAAAACCCACAGATAGAGAATGTCGCGGGCCGTGATCATCAAATCCGTGGGATAAAAGTACTCCAGCGCGTCGCGTCTGTGTGGCCAACCGAGGGTGGCAAATGGCCACAGCGCGGAAGAAAACCACGTGTCGAGCACATCTGGGTCTTGCACCCAATCTTGGCCACCGCATTCGGGACAGGCCTCTGGCTTAGCCACACTAACCACGGGCTTGGCCCCAGCCGCCACCGAAACCCTGAAGTTGCCCTCGCGCAAGGCTTGCTCCCAGTCCAAGTTGCCCATGACGCTCAGCCCATCGGCGCTGCAATGGGTGCAATACCAAGCGGGAATGCGATGCCCCCACCAAATCTGTCGCGACAAGGCCCAATCGCGTATTTGGTCCAACCACTCGATGGCATAGTGGCGGAAGCGGTCGGGCGCGTATTGGATATCCTGCTGCACGAGCACGGGCCGCACCTTGGCCGCTATCTCCTTCATGTTCATAAACCACTGCTCCATCGGCAGGGGTTCGACGACTGTGCCGCACTTGTCGTGGTGCGGTACGGCGTGTTCGTGATCCTCTATTTTTGCCAGTAGCCCTTCGGCTTCCAACGCAGCTACCACGGCCTCGCGAGCTGCGTAGCGATCCAACCCCTCAAAACGGCCGGCTGCCTCGGTCATAACCCCGTCAAAGCCAATGACTTGGATTTGTGCTAGGTCGTGGCGCAACCCTAGCTCGTAGTCATTGGGATCGTGGGCTGGAGTAACTTTGACCGCCCCGCTGCCCAGTTCGGGATCGGCGTATTCATCGGCGACGATGGGGATGACTCTATCCATCAGCGGTAGCTCAACTTGCAGGCCGATGGCTTCGCGCCAGCGGTCGTCGTTGGGATGGACGGCCACGCCCGTATCCCCCAGCATGGTCTCCGGCCGCGTGGTGGCGACCACGATTTGTAGCGTCCCCTCTTGGGCCGGGTAGCGAATGTGCCACAAGTGGCCAGCGACTTCGCGCTCTTCGGTTTCTAGATCGGAAATGACGGTGCGACACTGCGGACACCAGTTGATCATCCGGGTTCCGCGGTAAATCCACCCTTTTTCCGCAAAATGCTCAAAAGCCTGCAATACGGCTTCGACGTACTCCTCGTCGAGTGTGAAACGCTCCCAGCGCCAATCGTAGCTGGCCCCGAGTTGGCGCAATTGGCGATAGATGGCGTCTCCGTATTTTTCCTTCCACTGCCAAATCCGGTCGAGCATGGCGTCGCGTCCCAAGTCGTAGCGATTCTTGCCCTCAACTTCTAAAAGCTCCTGCTCGACCTTCATCTGGGTGGCAATGCCCGCGTGATCGGTACCCGGCAGACAGAGCGTCTCAAAACCCTGCATCCGCTTCCATCGCACCACTAGGTCGTGGATGGCGTGTTGAATCGCGTGGCCCATGTGCAGCTCGCCCGTCACGTTGGGTGGAGGAATTACTATGCTGTAAGAGGGCTTGTCCGGGTTGATCCCCGCGTTAAAATGGCCGTTTTCCTCCCAGAAATCGTACCATTTTTTTTCAATCGCCACGGGATCATACGTCTTGGCCAATTCTTCCGTCATGCCGCGTCCTTATCCTTATGTTTAATATGAAGGTTAAACTAAAAATATAACCCTTTCCCCTGACCTGACAATTTTGCTCGCCGCGCGCGGCTGTCTATTTTGTGTCTAGTTCATTTCACCTGTGCTAGGCGATTCTATATGGGCAATTGGTCCAAACTGCAAACTGAACAGCGCAATCCAGTCACTGAGTGCATCGACGAAGTCTCGACACTAGAGATGCTGGCGATCATCAATCGAGAAGACGCCCTCGTGCCAACCGCGGTCGCCACGCAACTGGCCCCTATCGCCGAGGCGGTTGACTTGGTAGCCAGCCAGCTTGGGAACGGAGGCCGCCTGTTCTACCTCGGTGCGGGTACCAGCGGTCGGCTCGGCGTATTGGATGCGGCTGAATGTCCCCCCACCTTTGGTGCAAGTCCCCAGTTGGTGCAGGGCCTAATCGCCGGCGGACCAGCAGCCCTGCGCCAATCCGTAGAAGGCGCGGAAGACAGTCACGAGGCTGCACTTAACGAATTGGTACAGCGAGGGTTAGGGTCAGCCGATGTGCTCATGGGCATTGCCGCCAGCGGCGTAACCCCTTTCGTTATCAGTGGCATGGAGTACGCAGCGCAGCGGGGTTGTCCGACGATCTTTTTTACGTGTAGCCCCACAGCCGCCGAGTCCGTTGCCGCGTCCATCAAGATCGTCCCCGAGGTCGGCCCGGAAGTCATTACTGGATCGACGCGGATGAAGGCTGGAACAGCGACCAAGCTGGTACTCAACATGATCAGCACCGGCACAATGGTGAAATTGGGCAAGACATACGGTAACCTCATGGTCGATCTCCAACCCACCAATGCCAAGCTGCGCGACCGCGCTGAGCGCATATTTGCGACGCTGACCGGAGCCTCGCCACAAGTGGCCGCCGCCCGGCTGCAAGCGGCTGAAGGAGGCTTGAAACTGGCGATAGTCATGGAGCTGTGCCAACTAGATCGCGCCCAAGCACAGCATCTTCTCGACACCTGCGGCGGGAGCGTCAAGGCCGCTACCCTCGCCACTGGAGCATCCCCTTGCAATACGCAAACTTAGGTCGCACGAACTTGCGCCTGTCCGTCTTGGGTCTTGGCACCGTGCAATTGGGCATAGCGTACGGCTGGGACCAACAGCCGCCGCCGCCGGATGATCGCGTGATTAAGTTGATCCGCCGCGCCTTGGAACTAGGCATCAACTACATCGACACGGCCGCGGAGTACGGCCGCAGTGAAAGTCTCGTGGGCCGTGCGTGTGCTGGGCTGACGTGTCAGCCCGTGATTGCCACCAAGCTCTCCATCCGAGATCCCGATAACACAGGGCTGTTGACCGGGCAGGCGCTGCGTCAATCCGTCGAACAGTCGCTGCGCCAGAGCTTGCAGAGGCTCGGCGTCGATGTGCTCGAACTCGTGCAGTTGCACAGCCTCGATACGCGCTTTGCAACCCCAGAACTGCTAGACCTGTTAGCGCAGTACTGCCAACGCGGCTGGGTGCGCTATTGGGGCGTTACCACGTACGGAGAAGAGGCACCGCTCGACGCCTTAGATCATCCCGAGCTAATTTGCTCGCTGCAGATACCGTATAGCGCGCTCGACCGCCGGATGGAACGCAAGGTGATTCCCCGCGCCCAAGCACAGGGTACGGGCGTCTTCCTGCGCTCGATCTTCCTCCAAGGCGTCCTGTCGCATCGGCTCGACTCGCTCCCGGCCGCGCTCAACGGTCTGTCTCCTTTGGCGGCTCCCCTGCTGCGGCTAGCACAGGACGCAGGCATGGACTTGGCCGAACTGGCTTTGCGCTTTGCGGCCTTTGCTTCCGGCGCTCATTCAGCTATTTTCGGCACCACGAACGTCTCCGAACTCGAAGCCAATATCCGCGCAGTCGAGGCCGGTCCTCTACCGCCCGATTTAGTAGCAGCCGTGCGCGCAATCGAGGTCGCGGATTCAGCCCTACTCAACCCCGGCAACTGGAGGTTATCTACGCCGTGAATGACCCCACACCTGGCCAATCCCTAGACGACTTAGAAACCCCGGTGCTGCTGCTCGATCTCGACCGCTTTGAGTCCAATGTGCAGCACATGGCCGCGTATTGCCGCGACAATGGCAAAGAATGGCGGCCCCACAGCAAGGCACACAAATCCCCGGCCATAGCCCACATCGAGCTGGCCAACGGGGCCTGCGGCATCACCTGCGCCAAATTGAGCGAAGCCGAGTGGATGGTCGCGCACGGGGTTCCCTCCATCCTGCTGGCCAACCAGATCGTCAGCCCGGTGAAATTCGCCGCCTTAGCCCGCCTGCAACACCAAGCCGAAGTCATTGCCGCAGTCGATAATATCGCCGTCGTCGAACCGATGGCCGCCGCGGCCATCGACGAGGGCGTCCGCATCCCCGTGGTTGTGGAAATCGACATTGGCATGAAGCGGGTCGGCGTGGAGCCTGGTCCCCCTCTCCTCGCCTTGTCCAAGGCCATTAGCGACCAACCTAGGCTGGCGTTCAAGGGCCTGATGGGCTACGAGGGCCACGTGCTCGACCGTTGGCCACTGCCGGCCAAGAAAAAGGCCTGTTATGAGGCATTGGACATATTAGTAGAATCCCGCAACTTGCTGGAGAACAATGGAATACAAGTAGAGATCGTCACTGCCGGCGGCACGGGCTCTTACGAGCTCAGCGCACTCCACGACGGGGTCACTGAACTCCAAGCTGGCGGCGGCGTGTTTATGGACGTCATGTATCGCCGGAAATGTCACGTCGAAGCACTCACCCCCGCCCTAACGGTGCTGACCTCGGTCACCAGCCGCGCGGCCGACCGGGTTGTCGTCGATGCAGGCTTTAAGACGCTGTCGTCTGGTCACCAGCCGCCGGAGGTGTTGGGCCGAGACGATCTGCGCTTGCGCGGCCTATCTGCTGAACACGGGATTTTCGACATCGTCGAGGGTCAGGCCGGACCGGCCTTGGGCGAGCGGATCGAACTGCTCGTCGGCTATTCAGATTCGACGACCTTTTTGCACAATTACTTCGTCGCCGTCCGCAAGGGGCGCGTGGAGAAAATATGGGACATCTCGGCGCGGGGCCTCTTGCGCTGACGCCGACCAATAGCAACGGAGAAAGCAGATGACTAAAGCCGAAATCGCCCAGCAGCTAGCCCGGAGTACGGGGCTCTCCCAAGTGGACACCACGGCCGTTATCGAGGGTTTTATCGAAGCCATAGCCCAAGCATTGGAAGAGGGCGATCACGTCGAAATACGCGGCTTTGGCACCTTCAAGGTCGTGGAGCGCGCACCGCGCACCGGCCGCAATCCCAAAGCCGGCGCGACCATCGCAATCCCCAAGCGCAAGACCCCGACTTTCAAACCCTCCAACGCCGTAAAGAGTAGAATCGTCCAGCGCTAACATGAACCTGCTGTTGATTTCGGTCGATAGCCTGCGCTTGGATTTTTCCCCAGGGGTCACTGCGGCCGTGCGCACGCCCCGATTTTCCGCTTTGACGCGCGATTTTCGCCTCTGTCAGCACTGCTTTTCGGTTTCTTCGGCAACCCGTCCGGTCCACACCTCGATTTTTACCGGGCTATACCCGTTTGAACACGGCATCGAAGGCCAGCATTCCCCCGCTATGCGGCAGGGCGCGGCCGACCTTTTCGACCTCTGCCGTCAAGCTGGCTATGCGGTCGGCGCATTCTCAGAGGCCCCAGACATTTTCACCGGACTAAGCTACGCTGACTATATAGCTCCCTTGCCAGACGACGAGCAACTCACCGGCTGGCTGCAACGCCGCGAGCCGACCGTTCTCTTTATTCACTACTGGAGCGTTCATCCTCCTTATGGTGCCGAAGACGGGCTGGCCTTTGGGGAGGTGGGTCAATTGCTAGCGGCCGGGCGCATTGGCGAGGTGCAGACGCTTTACAGCGCGGCCATTGAACAACTCTTCGAGCGGCACATCTCCCGTCTGCTGACTGCCTTAGACCTAAGCGCATGGGCTGTTTTCATCATCAGCGACCACGGCCAGAGCTGGCAGGACGACGAACCCTATCACGGCCAGACCTTGTGCAACGACGTACTGCGGGTGCCTCTATACTACCGACTTCCCTCGCAGGAACCCGTCGGACGCACCCTCATTTCGCTGATGGATCTCTTCCCGACTTTTTTATCACTGTTGCAGTTGGATTATCCCTACCGCGGCTTTGCCCGCGACATCCGCACCTCTTCTTCACCTGAGTATTGCTTAGCCGAGATTGACCCTGGCCCGGCCGCGCAATACGGACGCCAGTGGTCTCTTTTTGATGCCAGCGCCAAATTCACCTGCGATCAATCGACCCAGCGCGAGACCATGATCGAAACGTTTAGCGAGCAGCCGCTCCCAGCGCTGGACACTCGTCCATACCACCAAGCGTACGCAGCACTCAGAGCGGCTTCCAGATATGTACAAGCAGAGTTTACCCCAGCCGCTGACCGCGCGATATTGGAGCAGCGGCTGCGCGCCTTGGGCTACCTCGACTGATTTGAGGCGACGAACGCGGGTTTTAGGGCCTGATAGTCCGCCCCCAAATGGGCAAAAATGTCGGCCCACCGGTGCGGGTAGGATGGATGGCTGTTATTGGGCAAGAAGCCCAACTTGATATAGCAGCGCAGAGCCGGAATGCGGAAATCGTCGGTCAGCAAGTATATGGGCCTAGCGCCTAGCGCCTTGGCTTGGGCCACCGCCGCTGCTACGATGAGTTTGCCTAGGCCGCGCCCCTGAAAGTCTGGGTGTACTGCAACCCAACCTATTTCCCAACACGGCCGCAGTTCACGGGTGCGGTCGTTGCAACCTGTACAGGCGACAATCTGCCCCTCGCACTCGACGAAGAGTTGGACTCGAGTTCCTGCCAAGACGTCCTCTAGCCGCTGTCGATCCCAATGACCCAACTCCCCGTTGGCCTGCAATAGAGCCAGCCAGCCCTCCTCGTCGCCCGGCTGGTACGTCCGCAGTCGGCAGCCCTCTATCTTAGGCAAG
The DNA here is from genome assembly GCA_965116675.1 of Candidatus Latescibacterota bacterium. Taxonomy (GTDB): domain Bacteria; phylum Latescibacterota; class UBA2968; order UBA8231; family UBA8231. Next base: position 864,949 of record OZ220721.1, on the reverse strand, counting down.
TCCGGGGCCACCTCTCGCCCATACCAGAGGATGAGCTGGGGCAAGGGACTCAAGTGCGGCCTTCCCGACGCCGGAAGAGGGATGACTTAAACTGCTCAGGGCGATGGGGCTGGAGCACGACGATTTCGCACTGGGGAAAGGCTTCGGCCAAGCCCGCTGGCCTCCTTTGGTCGTAGCCGAGGGCAATAATGTGGGGGGCGATCTCACAGACGATGCGCAAAAAGTTGCACCCTTCGTGGCCGAGACGGACTTCGGTGATTTCGGGCAGTTTCGCCAGCGCAGCTTTGCGCTCATCTTGGGATTGGTCGGGATAGTGCCCTTTGATGCGTCGGACGTTCTCGTCGCGGGCGACCACGACGAACAGTTCGTCGCCCAACGCAGCCGCCTGCGCGATGAAGGAGCGGTGGCCTGGGTGCAGATAATCAAAAGTGCCGCAGCACAGTACGCGAGTTTTACTCATCGGCGCGCTGATCTATCCAATACTCGACACCGCGATCCTTGGCAAAAATGCGGCCAAAGCGATCAGCGTCGGCGCGGTTGGCGAAATAGCCGATCCGCACCCGCACGCCAGCATCGCTCTGCAGGCTATAGGCCGGATAGCCCTCGTCTTTCAATTCGCGCACCTTCTGATCGGCGCGTTTCGCGTCCTGAAAGACACCGACTTGAACGGTGAATTCGCCGTCGGGATCAAAAAATACGGGGCTAGCATCGCTGGTATCCTCGACAGCGCTGGCGTCGCTAGCATCACTGGCATCACTGGCATCGCTAGCATCGCTGGTGCCGACTGGTGTGGACACAGAGTCAGTCGGCGTTAAGATGACTATTTCGCTGCGGCCAGCGGGTTTGGATTCGGGGGCCTGTTCGTCTTCGCGGACATCGCTGTCGGCGCATCCCCCGACCCAGAGGACTGTCCAAGCGAACATCCATAGCCGATTGGGATTCGCCGTGCTCAATGTATGGCCTTGAGCGCGTCAAAGTGAATGCGGAGCGTTTCTTCGATATCCCCTTCCCCATGGACGAGCGAAGGGAACATGCATTCGTATTGGGAGGGTGCTAGATAGAGGCCCTGCTCTAGGCAAGCCCAGAAATAGCGCTTAAAGCGTGCCAGATCAACCGTTTCCACGCTGGCAAAATCCACCACCGGGCACGAGGTAAAAAACATGCAGAGCATAGCACCAACCCGGTTTAGCGCGTAGTTCAAGCCCAGCTTCCGCAGGTTGTCAGCCATGCCGTCCGCCAAATCGGCGCAGCGGCTCTCCAGCGTTTCATAGACTCCGGGTTCAGACAGCATGGTCAGTTGTTCCAAACCTGCGGCCATGGCGAGCGGGTTGCCCGATAAGGTGCCGGCCTGCGAGACCTTTATGCCCAGCGGAGATACATTTTCCATGATCTCCCGCTTGCCGCCGTATGCAGCAGCTGGCAAGCCGCCCCCGACGATCTTGCCCAAGCACGTCAGGTCGGGCATCACCTCATAGCGCTCTTGCGCCCCACCTGGGCCGACGCGAAACCCGGTAATGACCTCGTCAAAAATGAGGACGATCCCCTCTTCGTCGGCTATTTGGCGCAGCGCGGGGAGGAAACCTTCGCACGGCGGCACGGTTCCCATGTTGCCGGCCACTGGCTCGACGATGATAGCGGCAATCTGCCCGCTATTCTCCCGTGCAGCCGCGCGCACGGCAGCCGCATCGTTATACGGCAGCGTCAAGGTCGAATCAACCACGCTTTGCGGCACGCCTGGGCTGGTGGGAACCCCCAAGGTCAGGGCCGAAGACCCGGCCTCGCTCAAGAAGCTGTCTCCATGCCCGTGCCAGCAGCCCTCGAATTTGGCGATTTTGTCCCTGCCGGTATGGCCGCGAGCCAAGCGCACCGCCGCCATCGTGGCCTCGGTCCCCGAACTGACCATCCGCACCATTTCGATGGAAGGCACCATCTCTACAATGCGCTTGGCCAGCGCGATTTCCAGCTCCGTCGGGGCACCAAAACTGGTCCCCTTTGCACAGGCTTGCTGCACGGCTTTTACGACGCGAGGATGGGCATGGCCGAAAATGAGGGGGCCCCAAGAGCACACGTAATCGATGTATTCGCGGCCATCAACATCAAAAACCCGCGAACCAGCCCCCCGGTCTATAAATCGAGGGCCACCACCCACCGCGCCAAAAGCCCGCGCCGGACTGTTCACGCCTCCGGGGATGACCTGCTGTGCTTGGGTAAAGGCTGCTGCGGATCTAGGTGCCGACATGAGTCCATCTCAGAAGCTGTTGACTTGAAAGAAGCGCATTTAATCCAATGAATATCTGACCAACTCGACCGATGCGCAATAATGGCAAATCCCTACCCAGTTCTCTATCGGATCAGGGCTAGCTCCACTGCTCTACTTGTAAGAGTCCAGCATCTTCCTCTGCCAAACGCTCCAGAACGACCAGCCTATACGCCCGCCCGCGCTCGTGCATCTCCAAGTCGGCCAAGACTTCCAGAGGATAGTCCTCAGCTTCCAAAAGGGCGATGAAATGATCGAAATCAGCGACTTGAACCACGGCAATTCCACCGGCGCGCAACACCCGCGCCAATTCGGCCAACTCAGCGGCAGGGTTTTCTCCGGCCAAGCTGAACGCGTAATCGAGGTGCTCGCCCACAAAAGGCAGATGATCCAGCGCGGCGATTAGGTGCGCTGGGATACCTACTAGCAGGCGCGGCACAAATGCCTCTTGTAGTGCGGCCAATTCGCACGGGTCGCGGCGCGCCCACAAGACGCATGCCCCCGGCTGCATGGCCACCAAGCGGGCCAAGCAATACGCCACGGCCGCATTCGGCCCTATACCCTCCCCTAGCCGCAATCCCAACAGGGCACGCCGTCCGGTCAGTTGCAAGTGAAGGCGCAGCAGGTGCGGCCCTTTGCCTGGACGCAACCCGTGTTTGTCGCGCAAAACCGCTGCCACGGCTGCGGTTAGATCGGCCGCATTGAATCGGTACCGGCCCCGTAGCGTCGCGCTCAAGGCAAAAGCGTGGGTGTCAATCGCCGAGGGCTGGACCTGAGCGAGGCTTTTGGCCGGAGTCAGATCGCAGCGGGCGATGCGTTTGCAGATGTATTCGAGGCCCGGTCGCCCCACCGTAACGCCGTGCATCTGAACGAGTAAACCGGAGCACTGCATGGCCGAGCGCAACTGTAGCAGCCGTCCCGGGCTGCGCTTGTACGTGAAGAAAATCTGGCCCACGCGCCCGCCCGGTTCGACATCGACCTGCTGCACCTCGGGCGCGTACTCGCGCAACTCGTCGAGTGCCACCGCCTCCAACCCGCTCGGCACCGCGATCCAATAGCGATAGATCTTGTCGGCCATTACTCCGCGCGTCCGCTCGGCACGATCTGCATCGCGCTCTGGTGCGCTGGCGACAAACAGCTCTCCAACACCTCGAGGATATCGCCGACCCCGATCTGCTCGTGTACGTCAAAATAGACGCTGGGAGCAGCCCCGCTGGCCGCGGCCGAACAAAGCATATCGGCTACGTCCTCGGCTTGCTCCCACGCGCGTAGCAGCAAGCCGTAGGCTTTGCGCTTGGCGCGGCCCAAATCCGCGGTCACAACGCGCTCGTCGAGACTGGCCAATGCGGCCCCTATTTCCTCGCACAATCGCTCGCTCTGCTGGGTATATCCGCCCACCGTACAAAAGCAGAACGTCGGCTCGGCATAGACCTCAGCTCCAAAGGCTTCGCCGTCAATCAGGCCATCTTCGTAGTGTGCGGCAAAAAAATCGCTCGCTGGCCCCAAGGCAATGTCCAAGGCCAGCTCTAAGGCCAATTCCCGCAAGAGCAAGTCGCGGCCCGATTGGCCCGCCTTGTCGTCGCCGAAAAACAGCAAGGTATAGGGTCGGCTGACCGGCAGGGCTAAGGCCCTGAGCGGATGAGGAGTGGGCAATACCACGGGGCGTTCCACTCGGTCCCATGTGGAGCGCGACCGACTGTACTTCAGCAAAGTGGATTCGACAGCCGCGTAAGTAGCCTCTACGTCGAAATCCCCGCACAAGTACAGCCCCATGTATTCGGGCCGATAAAACACCTCGTGGCAACGAGTTAGCGTGCCCTCGTCAATCTGCCCGATGCTCTCCCGCGTGCCAGCCATGTCCCAAGCCAAGAGGCCATTCTGATACAGTCCCTCAAGGCCGCGCAAAAACCCGATCCACTCCGGGTCGTCGCAGCTTATCTGTAGCTCGTGGTCAATGATTTCGCGCTCTTGAGCAACACCGTCTGGCAGGACGTGCAGGTCCAACGAGAGTTCAAAGAGCAACGCTAAATGGTCGGCAAAATGCTCAATGCACGTCAGAGAAAAGATGGTTGAAGTAAAACTGGTACTGGCGTTTACGTCACCGCCAAGGCGGCTGATTTGCTCGGTGATGTCGCCATAAAATTTTGCAAAAAGGCGGTGTTCGAGAAAGTGCGCGGTGCCAGCCGGCGTGGTCTGTACCTGCCCGGAGCGGGATCGCAAATGCAGATCAACCGAACCGTAGTCTATGTACAGCACGGCCGCTTTTTGCCGACTGCCCGGCCGAGGTACTGCCCATACATCGAGGCCGCCCAAGCGGTTGCGGTACACCCCTTCCCCCAATAGCGCATCCGCGATCACGTTCTCACGTCCCGTGCAATAAAAAGGCCGTGTCCGCTACAATGCCACCGGCCACGCGGGTTAGGTCCTCGACGCCGACTTGCTCGATGCGCTGCCATAGCGTTTCCGGGGACTGGCTACCCCCTATCAGTCCCTCCCGCAATTGATAGCGAAAAAAGCCCTCGCGGTCTTCGGCCAACCCCAACAGTCGAGCTCGCAACAAGTGACGAGCAGCTTCGATTTCGCGGCAATCAAAGGCCCCTGCGTGCAGCGACTGGACCTCCTGTTCCACCTTATCCCGAACCTCGGAGTATGCGGCAGCCTCAATGCCCGCGGCTACAAAGAGCAGTCCGCTCAATGCCTCGATATGCGATGCGATGTAGTAGCACAAGCCTTCTTCTTCGCGGAGGTGCTTGAACAGCCGCGATGGACCATCGCCACCCAGCATCAGGTTTAGGAGTGCCAAAGCCGGATAGTCGTCTGTACCGTCCGCGCCATAAGCAACTTGCGTGCGGTAGCCCAGCACTACTTTTGCTTCTCGTACCGCTTGGCATTCAAAAATCTCGCGCTGCGGACCAGCAATGCGCGGGCGCAGTGGCTGGAGCTGAGGCTGGTTCATTGCCCGATCCCAAGTAAAGAGCGACTCCATCAAGGGCTGAATCTGCTCCAAGCACAGATCGCCGCTTACGAAAAGATCTAGGCGGTCGGTAGCCGTCCGCTCGCGGTGGAAAGCTCGCAGTTCATCGGCCTGCATAGCGGCAAAGTCTGCGGGGTTGCCCAGCGGCGACAGGCCCATGGGTTCGCCCCGGCACATCTCTTCGCTGCATCGCCTTTGTGCGTAGCCTAGTTTGTCGTTGAAGCCATCGGCGATTTGCCGCTCGAGGCGGTGCTTTTCGCGCTCCAGATGGCTGCGTTGGAATCCACTACCATCGCGCAGGACATCGCGGAGAAAGGTCATACTGCGCTCTAGTATCCCCTTCTCCCCGAGGAAGTTTTCATCGATGACCTCTAGGCATAAATGAATGACCTGATGCTCCCCCAAGCGATCAACTTGCACCGAGTAATGCGCTCCGTAGAGGTCGTCGATAAAGCGGTTGAGGCTCTGTATATTGGGCAGCTTGTGAGTACCCCGAGCCAGCAGTCGGCTGCTCAGGGCCACCAGTGAATGTCGCGGCACACACAGTGGCGTGCTCAGGCACACATCCACCCGGATCGTCTTGTACAGCCCAATGCTGTGCAGATGCAAATAAACGCCATCCGCGAATTGGACGCGGGTAAATTCACCGGCGGTGTGCATTGGCGCGCAGGGTCTTTCTTGGTTTAGTTTGGCGAGCCGCATGAATCCTCTCGACAACATCCGCGTCGTGCTCGTCGAGCCGGCGACACCCGGCAATATCGGCGCTACGGCCCGCGTACTCAAAACTACGGGCATAAGCCAGTTAGTCTTGGTCAATCCCAAGGCGTGGGATACGCCGGAAACGCGCGCCTTTGCCCACGGCGCGGGCGATATTCTCGACGGCAGTCAAATTTTTCCCAGCCTCGCCGCGGCCGTAGCCGATTGCCACATCGTCGTCGGCACCACCCATCGGCAGGGCCGCTTCCGCACGGTTACTTCCGCACCGGGACCCCTGATTGACCAACTAGCCGCCCAAGCACATCACCGCCAAATCGCCCTTGTGTTCGGGCGCGAAAGGGACGGTTTGTGGCATGAGGAACTCGCGCTCTGCCACCAAGTGCTGAGGTTCCCCACAGCCGTGGCCTATCCCTCCCTCAATCTCTCTCACGCCGTGCTCCTGCTCACCTACGGCCTGTATGCGGCCGTGAGCGAAAAATCGCCGGATCCGCCTGTGCAACTGGCTACGGCTGGCGAGCGCGAGCGCATGTTCGCTCAGATCCTGCAAGCCCTTGCCGAGATAGAGTTTACCCCGTACAACAACAAGCCGGATCACTTCGACCGAGTGCTGCGCCGCTTCTTCAACAAGGTCGATTTGGAAGTGCGCGATGTGCGGGCGATTCAGACGATATGTAGCCAAATCCGCAAGTTCAGCCGCCGCTATCGCCGCAGTGCCGGGCGTACTGGGGCCGACTGATGAGCCACCTGCTCCAAGTCCCAGTCAACCATCTGCCGGACCATTTTGTCAAAGCCGACCTCGGGCTCCCAACCTAATTTTTCCCGCGCCTTAGTCGCATCACCCAACAGGGTATATACCTCGGCGGGGCGCAAAAAGCGCTCATCCACGACCACGTATTGCCGCCAGTCCAAGCCGACGTGGGCAAAGGCGACCTCGCAGAATTCGCCAATGGTGCGAGAGGTGCCCGTGGCGACGACGTAATCGTCGGGTTCATCTTGCTGGAGCATCATCCACATCGCGCGAACAAAGTCGCCCGCATAGCCCCAATCCCGGCGGGAATCGAGGTTGCCGAGACGCAACTCTTGGTCTAGCCCGTGTTTGATGCGGGCCACGCCATGCGTGATTTTGCGGGTGACGAATTCTCGCCCGCGGCGCGGCGACTCGTGATTGAAGAGAATGCCCGTGCAGGCGAACAGACCGTAGCTTTCGCGGTAGTTGATGGTGATCCAATGCGCGTAGAGCTTGGACACCCCATAGGGCGAACGCGGGTAGAACGCCGTTTGCTCGTTCTGCGGCGTCTCCTGTGCCTTGCCGAATAGCTCGCTGGTGCTGGCTTGGTAAAAGCGAATATTTTCGTCGCAGGCGCGGATGGCTTCCAAAAGCCGCGTCACGCCCAAGCCGGTGACCTCGCCGGTCAACATGGGCTGCTCCCAAGAAACCGGCACAAAGGACTGGGCACCTAGGTTATACACTTCCTGTGGTCGCGCGGCCTGAAGTGCCGAAACCAACGACTTCTGGTCCAACAGATCGCCGGAGATCAGCTCGATTTGGTCCTGCAAATGGCCGATCCGTTCGAAATTGACCGTGCTGCTGCGGCGCACCAATCCGAAAACCTCATAGTCCTTTTCCAGCAGCAATTCGGCCAAGTACGAACCGTCTTGGCCGGTAATACCAGTGATTAAAGCGCGCTTCTGGCTCATTTTATTTTCCTTGAGAATATGCCTCTACAGGCGGACAGGAACAGATCAGGTTGCGATCGCCCTGCACGTCGTTCAGTCTCCCGACGGCTGGCCAGAACTTGCGCTCCAACAGCCAAGGAGCCGGCAGGGCGGCAACGGTTCTAGAATAAGGCCGATCCCACTCGGTGGCCAACACGACATCCATCGGGTGCGGTGCGTGGACGAGAGGGTTGTTGGCGCGGTCTATTTCCCCGGCAGCTATTTGCTGGATTTCGCCACCAATGGCGATCATGGCCTCACAAAATCGGTCCAATTCGGCCTTGGACTCGCTTTCGGTAGGTTCGACCATCAGAGTCCCGACGACCGGGAAGGATACCGTAGGCGCGTGGAACCCGTAGTCCATCAAGCGTTTGGCCACGTCTTCTACGCCAATGCCGTGCTCCCGCGCCCAGCGCAAATCGAGAATACACTCATGGGCCACGCGCCCGTTGTGTCCCTTGTATAGCACGGGAAAGGAATCGGCGAGGCGGCTACTCAGATAATTGGCATTGAGAATCGCCACTTGGGTCGCTTCGGTAAGGCCCGAGCCGCCCATCAGCCGCAGGTACGCCCAAGATATGAGCAGAATCGAGGCACTGCCCCAGGGAGCGGCCGCAATGGGACCAATCGACTCGGCCCCCCCAGTATGAACGAGGGGGTGTGCGGGCAGGAATTCCACCAAGTGCTCGGCCACGGCAATGGGCCCCATCCCCGGGCCGCCCCCGCCGTGGGGGATGCAAAAGGTCTTGTGCAAATTCAAATGGCACACGTCGATGCCGATTTCCCCAGGCCGGCACAATCCCACTAAGGCATTCATATTGGCGCCGTCCATGTAGACCTGACCGCCCGCTTGATGGACAACCTCGCAAATTTCGCCGATGGCCTCTTCAAACACCCCGTGGGTCGAGGGGTACGTCACCATCAAGGCCGCCAACCGCTCGCGGTGTGCATCGGCTTTCGCCCGCAGGTCCGCCAAGTCGATATTGCCCTCGGCGTCACAGGAGACGACGACCACGTCCAAGCCGGCCATAGCCGCGCTGGCTGGATTGGTCCCGTGAGCCGAAGCCGGAATGAGGCAGACGTTCCGCTGGGCCTCTCCGCTCGTCTGGTGGTATTTGCGCACGATGAGTAGGCCGGCGTATTCACCCTGCGAACCCGCGTTGGGTTGCAGCGAAATGCCCTTGAGGCCGGTGATTTCGCGCAGCATGTTCTCCATCTCGGCGAAAACTGCCGCGTAGCCTTGGACTTGCTCTACGGGCGCAAATGGATGTAGCCCAGCGAATTCGGGCCAAGTAATGGCCACCATTTCTGCGGTCGCATTGAGCTTCATGGTACACGAGCCGAGGGGAATCATCGCGTGGACCAAGGACAGATCCTTGGCTTCGAGCCTGCGCATGTAGCGCATCATTTCGGTCTCGGAGTGATGCAACCCAAAGACTGGATGCTCCATGAAGCGCGAGTGGCGCTCGTGGACAGGAGCCCAAGCAGGCCCTTCATCAACTTCGGCGGGCAACTTGCCGCCTAGCAAGGCGAGGATGGCTTGCAGGTCGTCCTTGTCGGTCGTTTCGTCAAGGGCAATGCCCCAGTGCCCGTCCCCCAGATTGCGGAAGTTCATCCCCTCAGCCCGCGCCTGCGCCAACAGCTCGTCTCCCCGCGCTCCCACTTCAACGCGCAGCACGTCGAAGTACTGGTCGTGGACAACTCGGTATCCGGCTTCCTCTAGCCTGCGAGCAAGCGCTCGCGCCTGGCGATGTATACGATGGGCCATGCGCCGCAAGCCGTCTGGCCCGTGATAGACTGCGTACATGCTCGCCACCACGGCTGGCAAGACCTCGGCCGTGCAGATGTTACTCGTCGCCCGTTCGCGTTTGATGTGCTGTTCGCGGGTTTGCAGGGCCATGCGCAGGGCGGGCTGGCCGCGGACATCCTCAGAGACGCCAATGATGCGTCCAGGCACCTGCCGCTGGAACTCGGGTCGCGTCGCCAAAAAGGCTGCGTGCGGGCCGCCGTACCCCATTGGCATGCCAAAGCGCTGCGCGCTCCCGATGGCTGCATCCGCTCCAAACTCCCCAGGGGACCGCAGCAAACACAAGGCGAGCAAATCGACTGCTACGCACACCAGCGTCTGATGGACGTGAGCCTGAGCGCAGAACTCGGCGTAGTCGTATAGAGCGCCGTCTGAGGCCGGGTACTGGAGCAAGGCAGCGAAGGCCCCAGTCGCAAAATCGTATTCTCGGTGATCGCCCACTTCGACCTCCCACCCCCGCGACTCGGCCCGGACCTTGACCACCGCTATGGTTTGCGGGTGGCAGTCCGACGAGACAAAGACGCGCTGGCTCGCGTTTTTCTTTTGCACCGCCCTCAACATGGCGATGGCTTCGGCCGCAGCCGTGGCTTCGTCCAACAAGGAGGCATTGGCCAAGGCAAAACCCGTCAGGTCGCCGACCATGGTTTGGAAATTGAGCAAGGCCTCTAGCCGCCCTTGGGCGATTTCGGACTGGTAGGGCGTGTACTGAGTGTACCAGCCTGGATTCTCCAAAATGTTGCGCTGGATCACCGGAGGGGTTATGCAGTCTGAGTAGCCCATGCCGATAAAACTGCGGTGGATGCGATTTTGGCTGGCCAATTCGCGCAACCTACTCATCAACTCGTACTCGCTGATGCCTTCTCCTAGCGCCAAGGGACCTTGCATTCGAATCGCCGCTGGCAGGGACTCGGCCATGAGGTCGTCCAAGCTGTCGGCTCCCACAGCCGCGAGCATGGCAGCTACATCTGCCGCCGTAGGTCCGATATGCCGGCGGACAAAATCATCGCTAGGTCCAAATTCGTCGCTCATGCAATCTCCGTTGCACTGCCTAAAGGCAGCGGTTAAGGCTTTCAGTCCTTTTTAGGGGCCGAAGGTACAAAGGGCAGCTTAACCACCACGGCGGGTTGCCGCTTGCCCTTCATGTCAATGTATACTTGAGTGCCTATTTTTTGCGCGCCGCGCTGTAAATAGGCCAGCCCGATCCCCTCGCCTAGCACCGGCGAGTGCGTCCCACTGGTCACGGTACCCACCTGCTCCTCGCGCTGGTCGAAAACCGGATAATCCGGCCGGGGAATGCCTCTTTCCAGCAGGCGGAAGCCGCGCAGACGCCGATAGCCTCCGGCTGCTCGCTGCGCCCGCAGCGCCTCGGCCCCGACAAAATTCGCCTCTTTTTCTAAATCCAGGGTCCAAGCCAAACCCGCCTCTAAAGGGGTCGTCTGCTCGTCCAATTCGCGGCCATAGAGGCAAAACCCCTTCTCGAGACGCAAGGTGTCGCGCGCGCCTAGCCCACAAGGCCGGGCACCGGCCGCACGGAGCTTCGCCCACAGCGCGGCGACTTGGTCGGCCGGGCACATGATCTCAAATCCATCTTCTCCGGTGTAGCCATTGCGGCTGAGCAAGGCGGGTATCCCGGCGATCTTCATCTTCGTGCAGCGATAGTACCCGAGTGCCACGCTAGCCGGTCCAGCGAGTGCTTCAATCAGGGCGGTAGCCTGCGGCCCCTGCACCGCGACCATGCCCTGTTCATCGCTCAAGTCCTCGATTTTCACATCCGACCACCCGGCTGCGCGTGCGGTAATCCACTGCCAGTCAACAGTTTTCCGGCTCGCGTTGACCACCAAGAGGTACTCCTGCTGTGCGAGCCGGTACACCACCAGATCGTCCACACATCCTCCCTGTTCATTGCACAGCGGCGCGTAGAGCATCTGGCCGATGGTCAATTCGCGCACCCGCGCCGGCAAGAGGCTGTCGAGAAAGGCCAACCCACGCTCCCCGGAAACGGCGATCCGGCCCATGTGCGAGATGTCGAACAGCCCAACCTCCCGACGCACTGCCCAGTGTTCGCTGCGGATGCCCTCAAACTGGACCGCCATTTCCCACCCCCCAAAGGGTGCCATGCGTCCGCCTTCGGCGACGGCGACCTCATAGAGGGGCGTCCGCCGCAAACGCTCATTTGTCATGGCTGTCTCTCTCCTGCGCGGCACTGACCAACTCAGCCCACAGTACTTTCGCCTGCACGGCGAGCGCGTCTAAGCCCTTGTTGTTGTCGATGACAAAGTCGGCGCGGGCCTTTTTTTTTTGCGGGTCCATCTGGCGGGCCATCCGCTGCCTAATCTCGCATACCGGCAAACCACTGCGCTGTTGCACCCGCGATACGCACCGTTCCTCCTCAGCATCGACTACCACAATCCGGTCGAAGTTCCCCTCGTTCCCCCACTCGTATATCAGCGGCGCGTCAAACACCACGACCCCGCCACCGGCCTCTTCCACAGCCTGCGCCAGCCGGCGCTCTATGGCTGCTGATATAGGTGGCCGCATAATCGCCTCTAGCTGCTGGCTCGCCTCGGTTGATCGCAGGGCACGACGCCCCAACTCTCGGCGGTCCAAGTACCCGTCTGGCCCGAGAAGATCGCGGCCGAACGCCGCTTGCAGATTCTCGATCACCGCTGGGATTGCCGCCACTTCGCGGGCTACTTCGTCGGCATCAACCCGCAGCGCACCAAATTCGGCGAGCATCTGTGCCAATGCGGACTTGCCCGCCCCCATGCCACCGGTAATGCCTACGAGCACGCGTTCCTGTGGCCAGCTAGGGCCAACCGATAGAATTCAAAAAATCGTAACACTATGCCCTACAATTTATTAAGGGCTTTACTTTCGACAAACAACGACACGCTGTGAGCAGGTAAAATTTACCAAGCTAACCCAATATGGTCAACCAACCTGAGCGATGTCCCATTGACACTATATTGGGCATCGCCTATAGTCCATTAATCAGCAAATAGACTCTCTTCTCACGAACAGAATAGCACATGGCCATCGTACCCGTAGTAATCGAACAGACCGGTCGCGGCGAACGCGCCTACGACATTTTCTCTCGCCTCCTCAAGGAGCGGATCATCTTCATCAGCACCCCGATCGACGACCACGAAGCCAACCTCGTCATCGCCCAGTTGCTCTTTCTGACCTCAGAAGACCCCAAGAAAGACATCTCGCTCTACATCAACAGCCCCGGCGGTAGCCTCACCGCCGGCTTGGCCATCTACGACACCATGAAGTACGTCCCCTGCGATGTAGCGACGCTCTGCATCGGCCAAGCGTACAGCATGAGCGCGATCCTCCTCGCCGGCGGGACCAAGGGCAAGCGCCACGCCCTTGCCCATTCTCGGCTCATGCTGCACCAGCCTTGGGGTGGCGTCCGCGGCCAAGCGGCTGACATCGAAATCCACGCCCGCGAAATCGTCGAGTGGCGCGACCGGCTCAACCAGATCTTAGTCCAAGATACCGGTCAGCCACTCGAGCGCATCGAGCTGGTCACCGAACGCGATTACTTTCTGTCGCCCGCAGAAGCGATCGACTTCGGATTAATCGATGGTCTGCTGGCTTCCGAAAAAGAGCTAGCAGCTCTCGTCGACTAATGCCCCGGCGGAAAGGCGATCACCTCGTCTAAGCAAGACGCGCCGGCAACGATCATAACCAACCGGTCCAATCCCAGGGCCACGCCACCAGCCGGTGGAATGCCCCGCTCCATAGCTGCGAGAAATGCCTCGTCGGCTGGTGCGCCCCCCAGTCGCGCCCCCCGCGCAAAGCGCTCGCGCTGTTGGGCTGGGTCGTTTAACTCTGTATAGCCGTTTGACAACTCCACTCCCCCCAAATACGCTTCCGTCCGCTCTGCTATGGCTGAATCACCTTCTTTTAGTTTGGCCAATGCGGCCAATTGTCGGGGATAATCGAAAAGGTGGATAGCTCCTAATTTGGCCAGTTCTGGCTCGACTCTCTCCAGCAGAATTTTGTGATACAAGTCCTCCCAACTATCCTCTCGTCTAGCGCTACCATAGCCCAAGGCACGCGCGCGGCGAAAAAGCGATTCCGCATCTGTACTGGCATCCAAATCGACTGCGGCCCAGCGTGCAAAAGCATCGCGGACGCTGAGCCGCTCCCACGGCGGCTGCAAGTCGATCTCGCGCCCTGCTCGGACCACGCTCGACCGCCCCAAGACGCTTTCCGCCACATGCGATACCAAATCCTCGACATCGGCCATGATTTCCTCGTAACTGGCGTACGCCCGATACCATTCGATTAGGGTAAACTCGGGATTGTGTTGCGGCCCTATCTCCCCATTGCGGTACGAGCGGCTGATCTGGTAAATCCGCTCAAAACCTACCCCTAGCAATCGCTTCATGTACAGTTCGGGCGAGGGGGCGAGGTAAAACTGCTTTTGCGCCTTGTCGCCTTGGTACTCAGTGGCGAATAGCTGGATGTGTTCCTCTTGCGCCGAGGCGAGGACCAACGTGGGCGTCTCTACCGCGAGAAAGTCCGCGTCCTTGAAAAAATCGCGGACGGCGTCTAATACCGCAGCCCGCACCCACATATTCGTCCACAGTCCGTTGGCGTGGAACCGCGACCAATCTCCTTGATGCCATACTGCACTGCTGGGGGCTAATAATCGAACTTGACTAGCGTCTATAATACCTTCTACCACAATACCATACAGCTCAACTATATCACCGGCTTTTATCCCTACTACCCGCTCTTTTACAACAAAATCAACCTCTCCACTCTCATCTGCGATCCTCCCGCGACCTGCGGTGAAGTGGAGAAGCCGACCTCGCACGGCCACTTCCCCAGTCGTGGTGGATGCTGTGGCCGCAGGCTGGTGTCGCCACAGCACCCGCGATGGATAATATCTAGTGTGCATGGCACTTTTCTCACAAAAAACCCTTCTCCTCTAGCGAACGCGCTAGTAGAGAAGGGATCTAGTTAAGCTCAACGCCCGGTTTGGGAATCAAGCCCGCTTCTTGTTGTACACGAAGGTGGGCGGGGCCTTTTTTTCGATAAATTCCTTGGTAATGACGCATTCGGCGATGTCATCTCGGGTCGGGAGCTCAAACATGATTTCAAACATGACGGTTTCTAAAACTGCCCGCAGACCACGCGCACCCATTTCCTTTTCTTGGGTTAGTTCGACGACCTTGTACAGCGCCTCCTCCTCAAATCGCAGTGCAATACCGTCCATCTCAAACAGTTTCTGGTACTGTTTGACGAGTGCGTTCCGCGGTTTGAGCAGGATGTCCGTTAGCACCTGATCGCTCAGAGGGTGCAAGACGCCCACCACTGGCAAGCGGCCAATCAGTTCGGGAATCAGGCCGTACTGGATCAATTCCTCGGGTTCGACCCGCGCCAACAGATTGGCCCCGCTCACTTCCTCGTGGTCGTCGAGGGAGCTGCCAAAGCCCATGGACTTGGTTCCGATGCGCTGGCTGATAATTCTATCTAGCCCATCGAAAGCCCCTCCACAAATAAAGAGAATGTTTTTGGTGTTTATTTGTACCAAAGGCTGTTCGGGATGCTTGCGCCCTCCTTTCGGCGGCACCCCCGAGACGGTTCCCTCTAAGATCTTAAGGAGCTCCTGTTGGACGCCTTCGCCTGAAACGTCGCGGGTTATGGAGGGATTGCCGGATTTGCGGGCGACTTTGTCTAGCTCGTCAATAAACAAAATCCCGCGCTCGGCTTGTTTGACATCATAATCCGCAGCTTGGAGGAGCCGCACGAGGATATTTTCCACGTCCTCGCCTACGTATCCGGCCTCGGTAAGGACCGTAGCATCGACGATTGCAAAGGGGACTTGTAATATGCGCGCCAACGTCTCCGCCAAAAGCGTCTTGCCCACTCCGGTGGGGCCGATAAGCAGGATATTGCTCTTGCTGAGCTGGACATCCCCAGCACCGGAATGCACCCGCTTGTAGTGGTTGTATACGGCGACCGAAAGCGCCTTTTTAGCGCGTTCTTGGCCGATAATATGAGCGTCGAGATGGGCCTTGATTTCGGCCGGTTTGGGCAAAGGACGACCATTGAGACTAGGCTCGTGCTTATCGTCCTCTGACAGCCTCTCATTACACAAGCCGATGCATTCACTGCATATATACACTGAGGGGCCCTGAATGATCTTCTCGACTTGGTCGCCCCCCTTGCCGCAAAACGAACAGGCTATATCGGACGTTTTTTTACCCATCTTCTCCTACAGCCCACCCTCGTCGTCTTGGGAGTCCGGGACACTGTCTTCACTCTCAGAGACATCAGAGACATCAGAGACATCGCCGTCGGTGCTTTCGACCTCCTCGGTTTCGTCGGAGGTCTCGGCCGCCTCGACCGAGTCCGTCTCCTCTTCGGCTTTGTCTTGGCCAGCCTTCATCACGTTGATGGCTTGGAATCCCTTGGCGGTGCGAGTCACCATGAACTCAACTTCATCATCTTGGGTCAAAGTCCGGTCCCAAGATGAAATATCGCGCCAGTGGACGAAGACATCGACATGGCTGTCTGTCGAGATAAAACCATATCCCTTATCGTTGTTAAACCACTTGACTATGCCACGAGTCCAGGTGTTTTCCGCCAAGGCGCGGCGTTCGTGCGACGGGGGGCTGCTTTCTGTACTGCTGGGAAGCGGACGAGATGGCTGTTTCTTTCCCTCGCTCTCTAGGACACGGGTGAGTAGGTCTTGCTTGAGCCCTTGGCCACCCTCGGCATCTTGGGTTATCCATTCGACAGCCGTCATCACACCTATGACGTAAGGACTATCGTTGCCGTAGAGCTTGCGGGCGTCCCCTATGCGTTGGGCCAATTCACTCACCGCCGTGCTTTCTAAGTGTATTGAACTACCCAATTAATCTATTCCTCCTACCCCTTAAAGGGCCTTAAGTACCTCGTACCACAGTTCAAGATGTAAGGTGTAGTTAAGCAATATAGATAGGTTTGTCAACCTATCTCAATCGGTATTGTTTCACCCCTTCGTAGATGGTTTGGCCGCTTACTTTCGCGATGCCCGTAAGCGGCACGGCGATCAGCATCCCGACGATGCCCATCAACTGGCTTCCCACCATGACGACAAAAAGGACGATCAAAGGGTGCAACTCGACGCTTTTGGCTACCATCGTGGGTTGAATGAGTACGTTGTCGATCAGTTGAATAACCAAAAACATGACGATCACTTTGGCCACCATCGCCAAGCCACCGCCGGTGGCCAAGGCCACAATCGAAGAACAGACGATTCCGATCAATGGCCCGAGAAACGGAATTACGTTGGCCAATCCGGCGAGCAACCCCAAAGGCAGGGCATAATAGACGCCAAGAATGGACAAGCCGCTAATCGCGAGTACCGATACGACGAGGACGGCCAAAAGCTGGCCACGAATGTAATTCCCGATCTGTCTATTGGCTTGGTACATTAGGTTTAGGCACAATTCAAAATAGGCGTTGGGAACCAGTGTCATCAGGCATCGCGTCAAGCGCCGTCCTTCTTTGAGAAAGAAAAAGGCCACAAACGGCACGATCACCACAAAAGTAAGGCCCGAGATAACGCCCTCGATAAACAGCGTAGTGCCTCCCAACATGGTCCTCATCAGCCGCTCGCCATGCTCCCTAATCAACTCGGCGAGGCGGAAATCGCTCCCCAAATAGGGCTGTAACATGGGCTCAATTTTTGCAGCTCTGGTGCTGGTTTCCGCCAAGATCCTATCGCCTATTTCCACCAAGACGTTGGGATCGGCCTTGCCAAAGCCAATATCGGCCCGCGAAAACACAACAGAACCCGACCTACTGGCTTGGCCTCCTACGACCACACCGCCATTGCCGTGGACGCTAATGCGCTGACTGTGCTCATCTTGGCCCTGCGAGTACGCAATCAAGAGCGCGTTTGCAGCCGGTGCTTGGTCATTGGGCACAAAGCGCAGGAGAACGGCTAACTCCTCCATGGGGGCGATTTCGAGTGGCCAGCGGTGTTCCTCTCTTAAGACAAACGGCTGGTCCCGCGCATCGTCTTCCCAAACCATTCCGTGGATGATTAGAGGTTGGTCGCCAGTGTTGGCGATGGTAAAAACCCTATCTACCGTTTCTCCAGCCAGCTTGTCTCCAACCTTGAATGCGCCTAGCCCCAACCCCGCAAAAACGAGCAAAAAGACGAGCAGAGTGCTCCAACCCCGCCCCAAGCCCCTTCTCTCCATCCAATCGATGATTGGGTAGAGGACATAGGCTAAGATAAAAGCCAAAACAAAAGGCGTGAGGATGCCGTGAATCTCATATACAAACCATCCGCCGACCGCTATGGCCACCAAGGCGAGTACTACTTTAACTTGCCAATTCATCATTGAATACTGCCCGCGCGCCGCGCCCCTTTTAATAGGCGCTCAGAGTCGCGCAACTGCGCCGAGAGTTTCTCTATGACTTCGAGTAGGTCAGTCGAGATGGCTTGCGCCAAGCCTTCGACGATCTTCAAGGCGAGCGGCAGATTGGTATCTATGAGTTCGAGTAAGTCGGGGCGGCAAAAAACGAGGAGACTACAGGGTTGGAGAGCGTAAGCTGAAGCGGGGCGCGGCGATTGATCGACAAGGGCCTGGGCACCAAAAAAATTCCCCTGGGTTAAGGTGGCTAGCTGCTTCTCAAACCCATCATCGCCCATCTGTACGATCCGTATTTGGCCGGAGGCGACGATGTACATCCCCATCCCAGGGTCTCCTTGGTTGATAATCGCCTCCCCAGCGCGCCAATCCCGCGGCCCGTAGAGCATCTCTTCTATCTTGTGTAGCTCGCGCCCGCTTAGTTCCTGAAAAATGGGCACTTTCTGCAAGAGCTTGCAGGCGGCGGTCTCTTCCTCCTTGCGGCCGCTTTTTACGCGCTCTTGCAGACGACGAAAGACATGCCTCCAGAGAGGATCAGACGGCATGTGCTTAGCACTCCCGCTTAGACAGACAACGCCCCACGCCCGCTCGTCCGCACAATTAGGCCAAGGCGGCCTCTAGCTTTTCGGTGATTTGCCCTTTGGGGACGGCACCAATAATCTGATCGGCGACTTTACCCTCCTTGAAAATGAGCAAGGTAGGGATGCTGCGAATGCCGAATTCGGCCGCTGTTTTCTGGGCCGCGTCTACGTCCAATTTGCCCACTTTGGCCCGGCCTTCGTATTCGCTGCTCAATTCTTGAACAATCGGCGCGATCATTCGGCACGGACCGCACCACGTCGCCCAAAAATCCACGAGCACGGGCTGGCTGGCGTTGAGGACTTCGGAGTTGAAATTGTCATCGGTTAAGACGATAGGTTCGCTCACGATAGATCATCCTTTGCTTGTTAGTTTATACTTTTCAATACGTTACAACCACAATACCTTGTGTTCCAATTATAGTTGTGGCACTACCCATTGTCAAGCTCAGTGCTTCCTACACAACTTGCTCACCAGCAGATCCAAAACCAGATGCTCTTGGCGTCGTCCCTGCGATTTCAGACGCCAATCGGCTTCGCTCAAGGCGCTTAACCCCGCCCACAGCCAAGCGGCGGAGCGGCGCTGGGCCTGCTCCAAATACCCGGGCAAAAAAAACGGCGCAACCCCCAATTCAGCGGCCATTTTGTCGCGCGGTAGCGACTGGTCCATTAGCCCCTTAGCCTTGAGCAAAAGCTGGAAGTGGCGGGTGACCATGGCTACGGCGCGAGTTGGCTCTTCTCCTTGGCTGAGGAACTTGTGTATCAGCTTTTGCGCTAGCTTGCCCTGTCCTTTGCCGAGGGCATCGGCGAGTTCGAACACGCTAGCCCCGCGCGTGATGCCAGCGACTTGTTCGACCGCAGAGGCGGTGATCGACTGGCCCCTCCCGACAAAACTGACCAACTTTTCTATCTCGCTGACTAGCTCCCTTGGCTTGGCCCCTACGTACTGGGTGAGTAGCTGGACGGCCGCAGGCTCGATCTGCACCCCCTGACGCTTGGCGTACCGCTGTATCCACTGCGGTACTTGATTGTCGTAGGGCGGCCTAAATTCAAGCGCACGACCTCGTCGCGAAAGTTCGCGAAAGAACTTGCGCCGCATATCGACTTTTTGGCCCACTACTAGGAGGCGACTGGTCTCCACCGGAGTTGCAAATACGCGCTCCAAGCCGCGACACTGGTCGGTCGTCAGAGCCTCGGCATCGCGCAGCACAATCAGCCGACTCTCGGCCATCATGGGATAGGTCTCATAGACCTGAAAAAAATCCAGTACCTCTAGGCGTCCAGCCCTCAGTACGTCGAGATTAAAATCCCGCGTCTGAACTGGCACCAAAGCTTCGATCATAGACGCGACCAAAGCTTCGCGCTCGTATTCTTCATCCCCGTGCAGCAAATAAAAAGGCCGAACATCCCCCTTGGCGATTTCGGCCAGCAGTGCAGCGGGACTTGGCCCTTTAGCTCTCTTAGCCACAATCTTTGCGTTCGACCTCTTCTTCGTCCAATATGCTGTATTCGGCCTCGGCGACGCGGCCCGGATCAATGCTGCTGCGTTGGTTGGACGCTCCGCGGCGAGGCCCACCCCTTAGCTGCCGGTACACGGCGTAACACAGCAACACGATCGCCGTCGCCAACAGCAGTTTGAACAACATGAATATCATGGCTTGTTCGCCCCTTCTTTCTCTGCCCGAGAATTTAACACAAAAAGCTCCCCCTGTTACCGGGGGAGCTCTAAGCGCAGCGGGCAACGGACTCAGCTAGTTTGTGGCTTCCCACTTGAGCGGGAAGGGTTCGGTCTTGCCGGCCCTCTCCCACATTATCTCTAGGTTGCCATATATCTTGGTGAATTCGTCTTCGAGGCGCCCAATGCTCTTTTGGGCATTGGGCACAAAGGTCGGGAAGTCCGGCTCGACCAGCTTGCGCATCGCCGCCTTTATGGCCCGCTTCTTGGCGTTGTGCAAGGCCCGCAGGCGCTTGTCTTCGAGCTCGACCTTCTCCAGCTCGTCGAGCAAGGTCTGCATGACCTGCTCGACGTCGTGGGCCTGAGAGGTCATGCCCTCGGTCGTTAGGTAACGCTGATAGCGCATTAGCTGTTGGCTATGGCTTTCCAAGCCCTGCAAAGTCTGGATATAAGGAGTTAACTCATCTCTTTCTTCCCCACAGGCCAAAAGCCCGCTGACGAGCGCGAATAAGATTAAATTTTTATGCATGGTCTCCTCCATTTTCCCAAAGACATTACTACCTATAATCCCCAACCTAATAATCTGTCGGGTATGCGTCAAATGGATGGCGGCGGCGATAGAGCACCGCGTTCAATTCGCCGCCCAACAGTAATGAAAAAGCTAGCAAGTACGCGGACAGCAAGAGGATGATGGCAGTCCCGAGTACGCCATAGATGATATTGTAATAGCTGAACCGCTCGACGTGATCTAAGGCAATGGCAATGATCCCGGCCAGCCCAGAAGACATCAGACTCCCCGGCAACACGTCCGACCAACGCAGACGCACAGCGGGCATGATGTAGTAAATGCAGGCAGCCGTGGTAATCATACCGATCACGACCACCGCGCGCCTCAACAAGGCTACCAACGGAGCAAAATGTGAGGAAGTCCAATAGCTCCGCAGCCAAGTCTCGACGTGTTCGCCGAATATGATGAGGTTAAAGAAAAAAACAAAAGAAATTCCCAAGACCACGATTAAGACGAGCGAAAGAATGCGCCGCTTGTAGAAAGACCGATGCTCTTGCACGCCATAGGCTCGGTTGAGCGCCACCATCGTAGTGGACATGCTGGCCGACGCCGGCCAGATGACGCCTAAAAACCCAATAACGAACAAACTTTGCGATGAAAGAAAGCTGATATTGTCTTCGACGGCCTCCAGCAGCGGGATGGGGATGACAATGCCCAAGATTTCGAGCACTTTGATGAAATCCTCAGACGATATGCCTAGGAAGCCCAACAGGGCTGTCAGAACGAGAATGCCCGGAAAAATGGCAAATATAAAGTCAAAGGCCATGGCCGGGGCCGCAGTAGTGCAATCGTGGCGGTACGTCGCCACCACGGCATCGCGGCCGACCGCTAGACAGAAGGCGACCCGGCTTCTAAGCGCACTAATCACTGTGGTCTACCCAAGTGCCCCATGATGGACGCAAAGAGATGACCATTGGAAGAGAAGGCGTCTTTGCCGTATATCGTCGGCACTCCCTGCCAATCGGTAAAGGTGCCGCCAGCTTCCTGTAGAATCGGCAACAGTGGTCCGCAATCCCACGGATTCATAATGGGGTCAAAACTGGCCTCGGCTCGGCCGGTGGCCACGAGTATGTGGCCGTAACAATCGCCCCACCCCCGGCGCAGCCGAGTGCTGGCAACCAGCTTCTGCCACTCCTGTTCGCGGCCTTGTTCGGCAAAGCTCGGCCATGACGTATAACAGATACAGGCTTGGCCTAACTCAGCTACCGAGGACACTGCCGCCCGCCGGCCATTCCACCAACAGCCCTCACCCCTAGCGGCCCATACCATCTCGTCAAGGGCCGGCATGTAGCAACAGCCCACGTCAACCCCTTCGGGCCCTTCCCGCGCGATAAGTACTCCGTAAAGCGGCACCCCTTGGACAAAGGATTTCGTCCCGTCAATGGGATCAATAATCCAGCGCGTACCGGAGCGTCCCTCGACCCGGCCAAATTCCTCGCCGACAATCCCATCGTCGGGATAGGCCTTGGCCAACAAGTCCCGTATCTTGGCCTCGGCTTCGCGGTCGGCGACGGTCACCGGTGAGAGGTCTTCCTTCCACTCGGCGTGGATTCCCGACTGGAAGTAGCGCAAAGTGATCTTGCCCGCTTGCCAAGCCGCATCTACTGCAAAATCCAAGCAACTCCGCAGCGACGCGCTCAACCCAAAATCTCTCGGCGCAGATCGGTGAGTAGTTGCAGGGCCGAGCGGATATCCCCGACTTGGTCCGGGGCGTATTCGCGCTCAATGGTCAGCGGCCCCTCATATCCCAAATCGCGTAACTTCAAAAGGAACGCCCGGATGTTGACGTCGCCTTGGCCAAGCGGCGCGTCCTCATACCAAGGCTGGCCCGGGCGGCGCTCAATCGCGGCGTCTTTGCAGTGTACGCTGCGGACAAAGCGCCCCACCTGATCCAATGCCTCTAGCGGTGAGCCGGCCTGATAGAGGATCATATTGGCTGGATCGAAATTGACCGCGAGGTTCTGGCGATCGACAGCTTCGATAAAGGTGAGAAGTTCAGCGGCGGTCTCCTGACCGGTTTCTAGGTGAAAATACTGGCCGTGCCTCCGGCAGTGATCGCACACGGTGCGCGCAACTTCGACGACCGCGGCAAAATCCGGATCCGACACCTCCGGCACAAAGCCCAAGTGCATGCCAACAGCATCTACACCTAGCACAGCAGCAAAATCCGCGATATCCAGAGTCTCTTCGAGTCGGTGCCCCCGGCGCTCTAAAGGCACGAGCCCGACCGTTTGCTGGGCGATTTCCGGCGTGGTGTAATCGTCGTCGGGAAAACCGGCGAAAACCACGCTGATTTCGATCCCGGCCGCGGCGAACTGGGCCTTGATTTCCGCTGTTTTCTCTGCAGTGCGAAAATCGCGGCCTGGAGCGTGCAGATGCACAGTGGAAACCCCTAGCTCCTTCACCGAATCCAACCCGGCCCCTAAGCCCTCATCAATAGAGGTAAATATGCCTGTTGCCCATTTAGCCATTTCGGTCCTTTCCATTTGGTTGCAGACAAATTAAAAGAGGGGACAGCCAAGCCATCCCCTCTTTGATAAATCTACGCGTCGCTTATCGCCTCGCGCTCCCTTCCTTTTCGTTGCGCCGCGTTCCCTCGGCCTGGGCAGCGTCCAAAACGGCCCGCACCCGCTGGCGAAAATTTTTGATCTGATCGTCTACTTCATCTATAGAATTCAGCAGATCCTCCTCAACTGCATCTTCTGGCATGGCATACTCCTGCGACTGTTGGGGAGCAGGGGAGCCTTGTGGGGGGTATCTTCAAGCGCGGCTATAGGAGCGCAGATGATCGCAGCGGCTGGGGTGGCGCAAGCGGTGCAGTGCTTTCTCCTTGATTTGCCGGACTCGCTCGCGCGTAAGACCAAAGCGCATACCAATCTGGTCTAAGGTCATAGGCTCTTCCCCGTTCAACCCAAAGTAGAGGCGGAGAATCTCGGCCTCGCGTCCGATGAGCCTATTCAGAGCCGTGTCAATCTGACCGCGCAGACAGCCGCGCATCACTTGGTTTTCAGGGGACTCTTGCCGCTCGTCTGGCAGCACGTCTAGCAGACTGTGATCTTCTTCGCCGAGAAAGGCCGCGTCGAGCGACCGCATCGAGCGACTACACATTAAGGTCTCCTTGACCTCTTCAACTGGGACATCGAGCTGCTCGGCGATAGCTTCTGGGTGGGGATCGTCGGTGCGCTCTTGCTGCAAGATGCGGGACGCTTTGGATATCTTGTAGAGCAAACCGATCTTGTTCAGCGGCAGGCGAACCGTACGCGACTGTTCAGCTAGCGTCTGTAGGATGGCTTGGCGGATCCACCAAACGGCATAGGAGATGAATTTGAATCCCTTGTCTTCGTCAAAGCGCTCAGCGGCTGTGATCAATCCCATGTTCCCAGCACTGACCAAATCTGCGAGGGGGACGCCGCGATTTTGGTATTCCTTTGCCACGCTGACCACAAAGCGCAAATTCGCTTCGACTAAGCGATTGCGTGCGTCCTCATCCCCTTGCTTGATTTTTCGCGCTAGATTGACCTCATCGGCCGGGGAGAGTGGCTTGGAATGAGCAATTTCAGCCAGATAACTCCCGAGGCAATCTTCCATATCCCAAAATGGAGCTTTAGTCATACCCGACATGGAACCATCCTCTTCGTTTAGAGTGGGGAGGAAAAGGAAAGCTACACATGCTTCAAACTAAAGATTGTGTATAACTTAGCCGGGGGCACAAAACCTGTCAAGCAATTTCTCCCAAACCCCTAAGCCCCCGTAAGTGCGCTTAAAACAGACTGTTGCACAGCCAGTAGGCGCTTTATGCCCACAGCCGCCAAGTCGAGCAACTCAATGGCCTGCGCACGGGTAAAGGGACACCCCTCGGCCGTGCCTTGGACTTCGACGATCCCCCCCGAGCCAGTCATAACGACGTTCATATCGGTTTCGGCGCGGCTATCTTCCTCATAGCATAGATCCAATAAGGAATGGTCCCCCACTACTCCGACGCTAACAGCGGCGACCTGATCTACGAGTACAGTGCCTTGCTGCGTCTGCAACGCCTCTACTAAAGCCACATAAGCCCCTGTTATTGAGGCCGTGCGCGTGCCGCCATCCGCCTGTATAACATCGCAATCGACATACAGCGTCCGCTCCCCTATTTGCTCCAAATCCACTACCGCTCGCAGCGACCGACCGATTAGACGCTGAATTTCACGCGCCCGACTATTGGGTTCGCGGGTTACTCGGCGCGTAGAGGAGCCAGGGAGCATGCTGTACTCCGCAGTCAGCCAGCCCTTGCCGGTCCCCGCCAGAAAGGGCGGTACCCCATCGACGGACGACACTGTGCAGAGCACCTTTGTATCGCCCATTTCGATCAGAGCCGATCCAGCCGCCGTTTTCAGGTACCTCGGGGAAATCTGCACCGGCCGCAATTGATCGGGTTGGCGTCTATCACTGCGCTTCCAGCTTGTCTCACTCATTGAGATGCATCCGATAATCAGGGCCGTCCATGGGGATCGGTTGGCACATCTCTACTAGACGCGAATAGATGCGACCCTTGGCTAGAGCCTTGAGTTCGTCGAGGGGCTGATTGGTGGTTATAACCGTGAATCGCTGATCGCCGTAGCGGGCATCTACGAGATCGTAGAGCATTTCTATTTCCCACTCGGTCCCCCGCTGGATGCCGAAGTCGTCTAGGACGAGGTAGGGCATATTACACAACTCTTCAAGCATTGACCAAGTGCGGCCATAGCGCTCGCTGTCGGCTGAATAGGTATCGCGCAACTTCTGAAAATACGTGCGCGACAGGCTAAGGAAGCGGCCCGGCTTGGTCCAGCGCAGCATGAGTTCGTTGAGTGTAATGCAGCCCATCAAGGTCTTGCCCGTGCCGGGATTTCCGTGGAGGAGATAGCCGCGCTTAGGCTCTTCTGCTGCATCAATCATATCTTGGTGAATGCGGAGATAGACTGTGGTCGCTAAGTCGATAGACGTCCCATCTGGTGCCGCCATTCGGAAGTCATCGACGAACTTCCACTTGTAGCGCTCGGGAATATCGGCTTGGCGAAACAGGCGGTTGGTTTCCGTCATTTTGCGGCGATAGGGACGGCAGGGACACCACTGGTGGCGCGAATTGTCGTCCCAGTACTGGTAGGGTGCCCTCTCCCCACAGCGGCACTCGACGCACTCGCAAAGCCGCAGCGTACCATAACGGCCCGCTTTGACTATCGGGTCATAGTACAGGCCTCCACCACCGCACTTAGAACAGCGCGTCGCTTCCCGGTGGGACGCGGGCAAACTCACTGGTGGCGCTCCTTGAGGGCCCGGGCGACATCGCGGTCGGCCTGGCGTTGGGCCAAAGCCTGACGCTTGTCGAACTGCTTTTTGCCGCGGACCAGCGCCAATTCCACCTTAGCTCTGCCGCGTTTGAAGTAGATTTTCAGCGGCACCAAGGTAAGGCCCTGTTGTTGCGTCCTCCCTGTCAGCCTGCGGATTTCGCTGCGGTGTAAGAGCAATTTGCGCACGCGCTCTGGGTCGTGGTTGAAGCTGTTGCCCCGCTCGTATTGGGCGATGTGGACATTGTGCAGGAAAACTTCGCCTCGTTCAACTACAGCGAAACTGTCCTTGAGGTTGGCGCGCCCGGCGCGCAACGACTTGACCTCCGTACCGCGCAGGACAATGCCAGTCTCATAGCGGCCCATCACCTCGTAGTCGTGCCGGGCTTTGCGATTTTGCACGACTATAGACTCGCGCTTGGCACCGCTTTCCGTTTTGGCCATAACTGTCTATTTCACCAAAGGAACGGGCTTGACGGCTACAAGCCCTGCGCTTAATTTTTGCCGTTCACTTGCCGAAGTGGCGAAATTGGTAGACGCGCATGGTTCAGGACCATGTGGGGGCAACCCCGTGGAGGTTCGAGTCCTCTCTTCGGCACCATTTTTGCCTCTTTTTTGCCCCTGACTAATTTAATCTACACGCCTCGTTCCAACCCGCGCAAGGGACTGCCTACACGTGCAGCAATCCTTGCCCTAGATTATACACAACCCACGAAAGGATGTCCCTATGGCTCGCTTCCTGCACACCCGCATCCGCGTCGGCGATCTCGATCGCTCCATTGAGTGGTATTGCACCCACCTCGGCTTCGAAGTCCGGAGCCGCTCCGATAAATCACCCGCTGGCAACCAAATCGTCCATCTCGAACTGCCCGGTAATGAACACACCTTAGAATTGACCTATTCCGCCGATTACCAACTCGCCGTCCCCGAAGATCTCATGCACCTCGCTATCGCGGTCCCCGACTTAATCGGCTTTTGCGACACGCTGGAAAACAACGGGATCGAAATATGGCCTAGCGATTGGCGCGAGACTTTCCCCACCGGCCGCAAGATGGCCTTTATCGACGATCCCGACGGTTACGAGATCGAGCTACTTGAAGGTTGATTTAACTGGTCCTTGTCGCGTAAGTACTGCGGCAAGTAGGCGACGATGAAATCCCGCGCCGTCCGGCCTCCGACTAAATCGTGGTTGTGCCGCATCCGCCAAACCTCAAAGGCGGCCAATAATTCCTCTTCTGGCAGGTCAATCCCTGCCCGACGCGCATAGGACAGTACCATAGAGTGATATTGCTGTCTGCTGGGCAGGTCGAGAAATACCTTGAGGGCAAAACGGTCGTCAAGCGCCCGCTCCTGATCGAGGCGTTGCAGTTGTTGAGGATCGTAGAACTCAGCTTGAATGCCTTGGTTGACTAGATTGGGACGCTCGTCGTCTAGCTGCATCTGGCCTAACCCTTGCGGTCGCTCGCCCTCCCGATCAACTAGGTCCTTATAGTTGGAAGTTGCATAGAAGACCAAATTGTCTGGGCACGCTTCTAACCCCCCGTCGAGCACGCGCGACAGTAGATGCAAACTATTGTCGCCCCGGCTCAAGGACACATTGTCCAGCACGCCCACAAATCGCTGGCGACGCCCCCGGACCAAGGCAAAAAGGTCGGGTAACAGATGGTAGCAAGACGGATCGATCTCGATGGCGCGCAGACCGCGATCAAAGAATTGCCCTATCAAGGCCCGTATCAGCGTCGATTTGCCGCCGCCGCGCGGTCCCCAGATTAGCGCGTTGTGTGCCCGATAACCGGCGAGAAAATGGCGCGTGTTTTTCTCTAATACTTGGATTCTCGCTCCGTTGCCCTCCAGCCAGCCGAGGGGAAATTCCGCGAAATGGCGGATAGGTTCCAAGATGGGCTTGTCTCCCCTGCCGACGAGGCGAAAGGCCGGGAATCGGCGCAGCGAACCCCGCCCGTGCTCGTAGATCAGGCATCCGAGTTCCTCAGCCAACTCGGCCCAATCTTCGCTGTGGGCAAAACGCTCTTTCAGTTGGCCAATAGCTGCGGGTTCCACCCCATCCTCGGGCATGGGGGCCAAAGGCTTCGAGTTGCTGCCGATCAGCCGTAGCCATATCCCCCACGGGGGACGAGCCAAGGCCGCGGCACTTTGCAAATCGCGACACATAACTTGGCGTAGCGCGGCGAGAACATCTGCTGGAGATTGCTCTTCGCAAGCCCGCAAAAACGGATGTCGGCCATCGAGGATCCGGTTGAGCAGCAGTCCTTGTAAATCCGGCGCGCCACCGCCCCAATCGCCGTTGAGTGCCGCCGCGAGGAGTTCATCCGAGCAACGCTGATGTTGCGCGGCCAGTTCGTCCGCAGTGCGCTGTGCCTCTTTACCGGCTGCCAGCCTGTCGGCACACGCCTGCGCACAGCGCAGCAAGGAGCGCAGTTGCTCAATCTCATTGGGCTCGAGTAGCCGACTGAAGGAGGAGAGCCGGTCCAAAGCAGTCAGCATGGCTTCGACTTGGCTGGCTATTTGTAGCGTCTTTTCACTCCTTGTCATCTCAATGCGCAACCTATTGACCTGAGTTATACAATTCACTGCTATATAGAGATGTGCCGTACGACCGTAACTGCTTGGGGGGCAGTCGTTAGCAAAGAAATAAACTACCCCCGGGCGGATTCGAACCGCCGACCCACAGATTAGGAATCTGTTGCTCTATCCTGCTGAGCTACGGGGGCTATAGGAGGGACGCTATTCATATTATACCTCGAGCGACCCAAAGTCAAATGTCCATGTTTTTTATCGTATGTGTTGACACCAAATTAAACTGGCCTAATTTACAAGACTGTTTTGGCCGGAAGAGGTAAGGCCTGCTTTCGACAACCTCAGCTAAACTAATATAAAATATGGCTCAAGTATTTCCGCGCAGTGCTAACTGGGCTTCCAAAGCCAGCATCCTCGTTGGCCTCGTCTTAGTCGGCAGTATCCTCGGTATCGTACTCAATATCAATCGCATTTACTTCGTCAATCAAGTCAACGTGCCCATCGATCAGCCCGTTCCCTTCAGCCACAAACACCACGTCACCGGCATGGGCATCGATTGCCGCTATTGCCACACCACTGTCGAGGAGAGTGCTTTTGCCGGCATTCCCCCGACCGAAACCTGCATGACCTGCCACTCGCAGATCTGGACCGAAGCACCCATCCTCGAACCCGTGCGCGCCAGCTTCCGCGACAACGTACCCATCGAGTGGAATCGCGTCCACGACTTGCCCGACTTCGCCTATTTCAACCACAGCATCCACGTCAACCAAGGCATTGGCTGCCAGTCGTGCCACGGACAAGTCGATCAAATGCCCCTGATGTGGAAAGCTGAATCGCTGAATATGGAGTGGTGCCTAGATTGCCACCGCGACCCCGCCCAGTACATCCGCCCGCGCGACCAAGTCTTTAACATGAACTACCAGTATCCACCCGACCAAGAAAGCCTGGGAGCGCAACTCGTCGCCGAATACGGCGTGCAGACCAGCCAACTCACCAACTGCTCCATCTGCCACCGCTAAATATGGAAACCAGAAAAAACATCGATCTCTCGGCCATCCGTTCCCGCCTCGAAGCCTCTCAGGGCCAAGAGTACTGGCGCAGCTTGGACCAATTGGCCCAGACCGAAGAATTCGCCGCCATGGTCCAGCGCGAGTTCCCCGAGCAAGCTGCCGAGTTGAAGGATCCGGTAAGTCGGCGGAATTTTCTCAAGCTCATGAGTGCATCGCTGGCACTAGGCGGACTTTCAAGCTGTACGATTCAGCCCAGCGAAAAAATAGTCCCCCAGGTTCGCGCCCCCGAAAACGTCATCCCCGGTAAGCCGCAGTACTTTGCCTCCGCCGCCTCGCTCGGCGGTATTGGCATGGGCATCCTGGTCGAGAGCCACATGGGGCGGCCGACCAAAATTGAGGGAAATCCCGAGCATCCCTCCGGCAGCCGCGGCTCGAATGCGCTCGTACAGGCTTCGATTCTCGATCTTTACGATCCCGACCGGTCGCAAACGGTCAAAAACGCCGGTCGTATCAGCGCTTGGAGTATCTTCTTAGCTGAGCTGACCCAGCGGCTGAGTTCACACGAGGCCAACGGCGGCGCTGGCCTGCGCATCCTGACTCAGACGGTAACTTCTCCAACCCTCGGGCACCAGTTGCAGGCCCTGCGGGATAAATTTCCCCAAGCTCAGTGGCACCAGTACGAACCAGTCAATCGCGACAACGCCCGTGCGGGGGCCCAAATGGCGTTTGGCGAGCCGGTTCATACGGCTTACGACGTAGCCAAAGCCAAGGTCATTCTATCGCTAGACGCGGACTTTACCTACAGCGGTGCTGGCAATGTCCGCCACGCTCGGGACTTCGCAGCCGGTCGCAGGGTCCGCAACGGTTCCAAGGCCAGCAATCGGCTCTATGCAGTCGAAAGCAGTCCAACGGCCACTGGTAGCATAGCCGATCATCGTTTGGCCCTAGGCACGGCGCACATCGAAGCCTTGGCCTTAAAGGTCTCCCAAGGGCTTGGCATCGACTGGAAGGGGCCGAGCGTTCCCGCCGACTTCTCCGCTCACGATGATTGGATTGCGGCTCTGGTCGACGATCTAAAGTCCAATCCCGGCCAGAGCCTAGTGCTTGCCGGCGACCAACAGTCCCCTGCCGTACACGCTTTGGCCCATGCGATCAATCACGCCCTAGGCAATGCGGGCACAACCGTACACTACACTGCACCCCTCGAAGTCGAGTCGGTTGACCAGCGAGAGTCGCTATCCGCTTTAGTCGCTGACATGAACGCCGGTCAAGTCGAGTCTCTGTTCATCCTCGGTGGCAATCCAGTGTACGACGCGCCCGTGGACCTCAACTTTGCTGCCGCGCTCAACAAGGTCGGCTACCGCGTTCACCTCGGCCTGTACGACAATGAAACGTCGGAACTCTGCCACTGGCACATCCCGGAATCTCACTTTCTCGAAGCGTGGAGCGACACCCGTGCCCACGATGGCCTCGCCACGATCGTCCAGCCGCTGATTCGCCCGCTCTACAAGAGCAAATCAGCCCACGACCTCTTGGCGGTGCTCACCGGCCAGCCCGGGGTCCCCGATCTCGACATCGTGCGTCAGTACTGGGAGGGCCAAGGGCTAGATGCGATTGCTTGGCGCCGCGCCCTCCACGACGGCTTCGTCGAGGGCACTCGCCCCGAAGCCCAATCCGTGGAGCTAGGCACTTTGCAGTTGCCGGCAACGACTGGGAGCCTTCCCGAGGAAGAAGATCTCGAAATCCACTTTCGGCCCGATCCCATGGTGTGGGACGGTCGCTTTACCAACAATGCTTGGCTACAGGAAACCCCTAAGCCCATCACGAAGCTCACTTGGGACAACGCCGCCCTCGTCAGCCCAGCCACGGCCGAGCGCCTGCGACTCGAGAGCGAATTTCTCGCCGAGTTGCGCTTTGATGGGCGCGCGATCAATGCCGCGGTTTGGGTCGTGCCCGGCCAAGCCGACGGCGTCGTCACCCTGCACTTGGGCTACGGCCAACAGCGCAGTGGCCGCGTCGTGCGCATGGGGCAGGGCTTTAATGCCTATGCCCTGCGTCCTACGGCGGCTTTGTGGAGCGGCACCGGCCTACAAGTCAGTAGCTCCTACGACAACTATCGCCTCGCCTGCACCCAAGATCACCACAGCATGGAAGGCCGCAACCTCTTACGCCAAGCCTCCCTAGACTACTACCAAGCGCATCCGCACTTTGCCCACGAGGGAGCCCACGATCCACCCGATGACCTGACGCTACACAACCGCACGGATCACCAGTACACAGGCTACGCTTGGGGCATGGTGATCGATCTAGGGGCCTGCATCGGCTGCAATGCTTGTGCGACGGCCTGCCAAGCCGAAAACAACATCCCCATCGTCGGCAAAGACGAAGTCCTCAACGGCCGCGAAATGCCTTGGATCCGCGTCGACCGCTACTACCAAGGCTCGCTCGACAACCCCCAGATCGCGCATCAGCCCGTGCCTTGCATGCAGTGCGAAAACGCTCCTTGCGAGTTGGTCTGTCCGGTCGCAGCGACGACGCACAGCGACGAGGGTCTCAACGACATGACCTACAATCGCTGCGTCGGCACCCGCTACTGCGCCAACAACTGTCCCTACAAGGTCCGGCGCTTCAACTTCCTCCAATACGCCGACCGCGATACCGAGAGCTTAAAATTGCAGCGCAACCCGGATGTCACCACGCGCTCCCGCGGCGTAATGGAAAAATGCACGTACTGCGTCCAGCGCATCAACCAAGCGCGGATTGAGGCCAAAAAGGCCAAGCGAACCATAGGCGATGGCGAGATTGTCACCGCCTGCGAGCAGGCCTGTCCCACCGAAGCCATCGTCTTCGGCGACATCAACGATCCCAATAGCCGGGTCTCCGCCCTCAAAGCATCGCCGCTCAACTACGGCATTCTCACCGAGTTGAACACGCGCCCCCGCACTACGTACTTAGCAAGTATCAAAAACCCGAATCCCAAGATTGCCGAGGCTTAGCATGTCCGAAGCTGCGAAAACGCCTTATCGCCCCCCAGTATCGGAACTCGGCCCGAGCCAGACCTCGTACACTTCGATCACCGACAAGATCAGCGGGATCGTCCTCACCAAAAACACCCCGCTGGCGTGGTTCCTCTGTTTTGCTTTGGGCTTCTTGCTCTTGCACGGGTTCATGATAGGCGTTCCCTACCTGCTCTTTGAGGGTGTGGGCATCTGGGGCATCAACAACCCCATAGGCTGGGGTTGGGCCATCATCAATTTTGTCTGGTGGATCGGTATCGGCCACGCCGGCACCCTGATCTCGGCGATTCTACTGCTGTTCCGGCAGCGGTGGCGCACCTCAATCAACCGCGCGGCAGAGGCCATGACCATCTTTGCCGTGCTCTGCGCCGCGCAGTTTCCGCTCTTTCACACGGGGCGGCCTTGGTTAGCTTGCTACTGGCTGTTGCCTTATCCTAACTCCATGGACATCTGGCCGCAGTTCCGCAGCCCGCTGATCTGGGACGTCTTCGCGGTCTCGACCTATTTGACAGTATCGCTGGTCTTTTGGTTTGTCGGCTTGGTCCCAGACTTAGCCAGCCTGCGCGACCGCGCCAAAAACCGCATCGCCCAAGTCATCTACGGTGTGCTCGCGCTTGGCTGGCGCGGTTCTGCCATTCACTGGGAGCGCTACGAAATGGCGTCGCTCCTGCTGGCCGGTCTCTCCACGCCCCTAGTTCTTTCTGTACACAGCGTCGTCAGTCTCGACTTCGCCGTAGGGCTTATTCCCGGATGGCACACAACCATATTCCCCCCCTATTTCGTCGCCGGGGCGATCTATGCGGGCTTTGCCATGGTGCTGACCTTGATGATCCCCATGCGCCTCATCTACGGCTTGGACGACTTCATAACCGAACGCCATCTAAACAACATGGCCAAAGTCATGTTGGCTTCCGGGCTGATTGTGGGATATGGCTATTTCATGGAGCAGCTCATTGCCTGGTACAGTGCCAGTGTCTTTGAGGGCTTTATGATGCAAAACCGCATGCATGGCCCGTACGGCCCCTATTACTGGGCCTTGATCCTCTGCAACATAGTCGTGCCGCAGCTTTTGTGGTTTAGACACTTCCGCACGAGCATGTTCTGGCTGTTTTTCATTTCCCAGTTCATCAACGTCGGCATGTGGCTGGAGCGCTTTGTCATCGTCGTCACGAGCCTACACCGAGATTTTATGCCCTCTTCTTGGGACATGTTCCACCCGACGATTTGGGACATCGCCATCTACACGGGTACTATCGGCCTGTTCATCGTCCTGTTTTTCCTGTTCGTCCGCGGCCTACCGATGATTTCCATCCACGAGATCCGCAATCTGCTGGTCTCCGGAGACCACAAGTGAGCCATTGAACTTATGCAGCAGCACGAAGAATCAACGCAATACGGCCTGCTGGCCGAATTTGAATCTCCCGACGACTTGTTGGCTGCGGCCAAGGCGACCTTTGCTGCTGGCTATCGCAAGATCGACGCCTATTCTCCTATGCCCGTCCACGGCTTGGGCGAGGCCATCGGCTTTCCTCGCACTAGGTTGCCTTGGCTGGTTTTCGCCTTTGGCCTGCTTGGTGCCATCACGGGCTACTCCCTGTGCTATTGGGTTTCGGCCATTGACTATCCACTCAATATCGCCGGCAAGCCCTTGCACAGCGGGCCGATGTTCATCCCAGTGACCTTTGAGCTGACCATCCTCTTTGCCGCTCTCAGTTCGGCCTTTGGCATGTTCATCGCCAACGGTTTGCCCCAGCCTTATCACCCAGTTTTCAACGCGCCCAATTTCGCCCGCGCTAGCCAAGATCGTTTCTTTCTCAGCATCGAGGCCGAAGATCCCCAGTTCGACCGAGAAAAAACCGAGGAATTTCTGCGCGGCCTGAATCCGCATGAGGTTGTCGAAGTTGAAAAGTGAAATGACCATCGCTAAGCAACGACTAGCTGCCCTGTTGGGAGCGGCACTGTTGATGATTGGCACCGCCGGTTGCGAGTTGCGGCAGGCCATGTACGACCAAGAAAAATACGAGCCGTTAGAAGCCTCGGCGTTCTTCGCCGACGGCATGTCCTTCCGCTCGCAGGTTGACGGCACGGTGGCGCGGGGCCAATTGATGCTCGACGAGCACTTCTACCAAGGGAAAATACAAGGCCAACTCGCGGAAACCTTGCCGGTGGCCGTGGATCGCCAGTTGCTAGAGCGCGGCCAAGAGCGCTACAACATTTTCTGCGCCCCCTGCCACGGCCAGACCGGCGCGGGCAACGGCATGATCGTCCAGCGCGGGCTCAAACAGCCACCGACCTATCATCAACAGCGGCTGCGCGAGGTGTCCGTCGGCCACCTTTACGATGTCATTACCAATGGCTTTGGCGTTATGTACAGCTACGCCTCCCGCATTTCCGTGGCCGACCGCTGGGCCATCGTCGCCTATATCAAGGTGTTACAGCTAAGCCAGAACCTCGAATTCGACCAACTGCCGGCCGAGGACCAAAGGCAACTTCAATGAACGAGTCGATTACCCAACAGTCCGCTGACCTGCATCCCTATTTAGACAACCTCCAGCGCTACGCGCTAGTCGTGGGCTTGGTCGGTTTGGCCGCCACTACAGTCGGCTACTTTACGGCCGAGGAGCAGTTCTTCCGCTCTTATTTGCTGGCCTTTACCTTCTGGATCGGCCTGCCCTTGGGCAGTCTGGGCATCCTGATGATCCACCACGTCGGCGGTGGCACTTGGGGGTTTTCGATTCGGCGGCTGCTCGAAGCCGGGACTCGCACCTTGCCGTTGCTGTTCCTGTTGTCGCTGCCGATCCTCTTCTTCGGCTTGCACGACCTCTACGAGTGGACGCACCAGAACGTCGTGCAAAAAGACAACATCCTCCAGCAAAAGGCCCCTTTTCTCAACGAGCCGTTCTTTATCGCGCGCACCGTGCTCTACTTTGCCATTTGGGGACTGTTCGTCTTCCTGCTCAACCGCTGGTCGCTACAGCAGGACCAGACGACGGCAACACACCCGACCCATCGCATGCAAGTCCTGAGCGGTCCGGGTATCGTCATCTTCTTTCTCACCGCAACGCTGGCCTCTATTGATTGGCTAATGTCGCTTGAGCCCCATTGGTTTTCGACGATCTTCGGCATCATCTACATCATAGGCATGGCGCTAATGACCTGGGGGTTCATGTACCTCATCGCCGTCCCCCTCTCGCGCCGAGAACCGCTACAGGGCGTGATTACCGATCAGCACCTCCGCGACTTGGGCACCTTTATGCTGGCCTGCGTCATGCTCTGGGCCTATACCTCGTTTTCCCAGTTGATCATCATCTGGTCGGCTAATTTGCCCGAGGAAATCACTTGGTATATGACCCGCTTGGAAGGCGGCTGGCAATACGTCGGCTACGGGCTGTTGGTGTTTCACTTTGCCGTCCCTTTTCTATTTCTCATATCCAGCACGATGAAGTCCAAAACCAAGCTGCTTGCCACCATTGCCGGCGGCTTGGTGTTTATGCGCTTGGTCGATTTGTACTGGATCACGGCACCGACCTTCACCAAGGTCCACGCCGAAAAGGGACCGAGCTTCCACAGCACCGGGATCACTATACATTGGCTCGACCTAGCCATTCCAATAGGAATCGGCGGCATCGTCCTTGCGCTTTTCTTCGCGCAGTTAAAAAAGCGCACCTTGATCGCGCAAAACGATCCCCGCTTTGCAGACCTCTACAGTGGCGAAAGCAATCATGGCTGAACAAGCACACGACCAAAACAACGCCGGCTACGAGACGACGGATGCGCGGGTAACGCCGCTGGCACAGACCGGCCTTTTTCTCACCGCGTTAGTCATCGCTTCCTTTATCGGCATGATCGTCTTATTCAGGGTTTTCGACTATTATCAGCCACTTTTTGACGAGCCGATCCCGCCGCTGGTCGAGAACCGAGTTGCCAGCGACGCGCCGAGGCTACAGGTGGATCCGCCAAAGCAAAAGTTCGAGTTGGCCCAAAGCGAAGCCGAGCTTCTCAACTCCTATGGCTGGATCGACGAGCAAGTGAAGGTAGTACACATTCCCATCGAGCGAGCAATTGATCTGGTAAGCGAGGGCAAAATGCCGCTCATCGCTCCGCCAGCGACACCATGAGCAAACCTACAACGACATTCGCTCGTAGCGCGATCTTTTCGGCATTAACTCTGCCGCTTTTACTAGCCGGCCAGACTGGGGCGCAGAACTATACCCAGCAGTTGCAAAAGAGCATCGGCATCGACCAAAAATTGGGCGACCAGATCCCCTTAGATCTCGAATTCACCGACTCCAATGGCCAGCGCACCGCGCTGCGCCAATACTTCGGCAAGAAGCCCATCGTGCTCACCTTGGTGTACTACGAGTGCCCCATGCTCTGCACCCAAGTGCTGAATAGCCTCTTGCGGGCAATGAATGTGCTGAGTTTTGGCATTGGCACGGATTTCGACGTCTTGACCATCAGCGTCGATCCCGGAGAGACTCCGGAATTGGCCGCAGCCAAAAAGGCCGAGTACAGCAAAAACTACCGCGGCCGCGATGGTTCTACGGGTTGGCATTTTCTCACCGGCGAGGAAGACCAGATCGAGCAACTAGCCGCAGCGGTCGGCTTTCGCTACGAATACGACGAAGATACCGACCAGTACATTCACGCCAGCGGCTTGATGGTGCTGACGCCGGAAGGCAAACTAGCGCGCTATTTATACGGCATCGACTACCCTCCGCGCGACTTGCGCTGGGGCCTTGTCGAAGCAGCCGACGGCACCATTGGCAATCCGGTCGATCAGCTCCTACTCCTCTGCTATAGCTACGACCCAATGACCGGCAAATACGGTCTCTACATCCGCAATTCCCTGCGCATCGGGGGGCTGATTACCGTGCTC
The DNA here is from genome assembly GCA_965116675.1 of Candidatus Latescibacterota bacterium. Taxonomy (GTDB): domain Bacteria; phylum Latescibacterota; class UBA2968; order UBA8231; family UBA8231. The sequence goes on along the minus strand of OZ220721.1, from coordinate 827,523 downwards.
GCTCTCGTTGTCTTTATCGTCGCTATGATCAAGCGGGAGCGCCGCAACAACCTGCACCAGCCTCAGCTCAACTAGTTCGGAGCCTTGAACCGCATGTCCGACTTTCCACTTTTTCCCGCCCAAGCCTCCACCATCGCCTGGCAAGTAGATGCCCTGTACGCATTCTTGCTCGTCTTGACTGTGATTTTCTGCCTGCTCGTCTTCGGCATGGTAATCATCTTCGCCATCAAGTACCGCCGCCGCTCTGAAGACGAACAGCCCGAGCAGACTCACGGCAATCTCGTCCTCGAATTATCTTGGACCATCATCCCACTCTTTTTGGCGCTTTTTGTCTTTTTGCTCGGGGCCGATGTCTTCTTCCGGCTCCAGCGGTCGCCGTCCGACCCTTTGGAAATCTACGCGGTCGGCAAGCAGTGGATGTGGAAAATCCAGCACGAATCGGGCAAGCGAGAAATCAATACCCTGCACGTACCCAAGGGCCAGCCCGTCCGCCTGACCATGACCTCAGAGGACGTAATCCACGATTTTTTCATCCCGGCCTTCCGCGTCAAAAACGACGTGTTGCCCGGGCGTTACACAACGCTGTGGTTCGAGGCCACGCAGACGGGCGAGTTCCACTTGTTCTGCGCCGAGTATTGCGGCACCCAGCACTCGGGTATGATCGGCAAGGTAATCGTCTTAGAGCCAGCGGATTACCACGACTGGCTGATGGGAGCGTCTAGCGGCGAATCCATGGTCGAGGCGGGCGAACGCCAGTTCCAGCAACTCGGCTGCGAGACCTGCCACAAATCCACGGCCACGGGTCGCGGGCCTTCGTTGGTCGGGATTTACGACAAGCCGGTAACGCTCAGCAACGGGCAAGAAGTCGTCGTCGATAGCGACTACATCCGTGAGTCCATACTCCAGCCCACGGCCAAGATCGTCGCTGGATACGAGCCGATTATGCCCATCTTTGAGGGGCAGATCAGCGAGCAGTCACTGCTGCAAATCGCGTCTTATATCAAATCCCTGAGTGAGTCCGCAGAGTGAACATCTCAACGAGGTCATTCAAGCCATGAGCCACGCAGTCAGCGCCAACGGCGAGCCGAGAAACTATCTCAACGAAACGTATGGGATCAAATCTTGGCTCCTGACCCTAGACCACAAGCGCATCGGTATCCTCTACTTGATAACGCTAGCGGTCTTCTTCTTAGTCGGCAGCATGTTTGCCAGCCTCATTCGCTTTGAGTTGATGACGCCCAAAGGCGATTTGGTCGAGGCCGAGACCTACAACAAGCTCTTCACCATGCACGGGGTGGTGATGATCTTCTTCTTCCTGATCCCCTCGATCCCGGCGGTGTTGGGCAACTTTCTCATTCCCCTGCAGATCGGCGCGCGGGACGTGGCCTTCCCCCGCTTGAATCTCCTCAGCTATTATCTCTACGTCGCCGGCGGGGCCTTCGCCGTGCTGGCCATCATTATGGGGGGCATTGATACGGGTTGGACCTTTTACACGCCTTATAGCAGTACGTACTCCACTTCGTTCGTTTCCCTAGCCTTAGTCGGCGTTTTTGTCAACGGCTTCTCTTCGATCCTCACTGGGGTCAACTTCATGGTCACCATCCACAAGATGCGGGCCCCGGGTATGACGTGGTTCCGCTTGCCGCTTTTTATTTGGGGGCACTACGCGACCAGCTTGATTCAGGTACTAGGCACCCCGGTGGTAGCCATCACCTTGTTGCTGGTCTGCTTCGAGCGCGCCTTCAAGATCGGCATTTTCGATCCCAATTACGGCGGTGATCCGGTGCTTTTCCAGCACATGTTCTGGTTTTACTCGCATCCGGCCGTGTACATCATGATCCTGCCGGGCTTTGCCGTCATCAGCGATGTCATAGCTTGCTTCTCGCGCAAGCGCGTCTTCGGCTATTCCTTTGTGGCTTTTTCCTCGCTGGCCATCGCCGTCCTCGGCTTTCTCGTCTGGGGCCACCATTTGTTCGTATCGGGCCAATCCACCTATGCCAGCATGGTCTTTTCCTTCATCACCTTCTTCATCGCCGTACCCACGGCCATCAAAATTTTCAACTGGTCTTTCACCCTCCACAAAGCCTCGGTTAAACTAGACTCGCCGATGCTCTACGTGATGGGCTTTATCGGCCTTTTCACCATCGGCGGGCTGACGGGCTTGTTCCTCTCTACCCTGGGTATAGACGTCCACCTTCACGATACCTACTTCGTAGTCGCCCACTTTCACTATGTAATGGTGGGCGGCATGGTCATGGGGTTCCTCTGTGGCCTGCATTTTTGGTGGCCTAAAATGACTGGGCGCATGTACTCGGAAGGGGCGGCCAAGCTCGGAGTCATGTTCGTCTTCGCCGGGTTCAACTTGACCTTCTTTCCCCAATTTATCTTGGGTTACTTGGGAATGCCTCGGCGCTATCACGCCTATCCCGAGGAATGGCAGGCCCTCAACATCATGTCCACCGCGGGTGCCACTGTCCTCGGGTTGGGCTTCTCGCTGACCATCATCTATCTCCTCTGGTCCTTGTTTAAGGGCGAGAAGGCCCCCGCCAATCCGTTCCAAGCCAAGGGTCTCGAATGGGACATCCCCTCGCCGCCCATAGCCCACAACTTCGAAGCTATCCCGATAGTTACTTGGGAAGCCTATCCCTACGGCGAAGAGGAATCCGTGGAACCGAGCACCGAGGCCGTACCTGAACGCGCTAAGGAGGATGAAGTTGTCTGAGCACGCACATAGCGCCCACCACCTGCACCAATTCGAGACGGCGCAGCAGCAATACGAAGCCGCCAGTCTCGGCATGTGGGCGTTCATCATCCAAGAAATCCTGTTCTTCGGGGGGTTGTTCGGTGCCTATACTGTGTATCGCAACGAATATATCGAAGCCTTTACTGCTGGCTCTCACCTCCTCAGCATCGGCTGGGGCACTTTCAACACCATCGTGCTGATCGCCAGCAGCCTGACCATGGCGCTGGCCGTCCGCGCCGCGCAGACCAATGCTGGTCGCAACGCGATTACGGGGTGGCTCGTCGCCACGATCATTCTCGGCTGCGCCTTCTTGGGGGTCAAATACATCGAGTACAGCCACAAATGGCACGAACACCTCATCCCCGGCAGCATGTTCCAGTGGAATGACCCCACCGTCACGCTCGGCAACGCCAAAATTTTCTTCTCGTTTTACTTCGTGATGACCGGGATGCACGCGTTGCACATGGTCGTCGGCGTCGGCATCATGCTGTGGATGATCGCCAAGGTCCGGCGCAACGAGATTTCGGCCCAGTACTTCACGCCGATTGAAATCAGCGGCCTCTATTGGCACTTCGTCGATATCGTGTGGATTTTCCTCTTCCCGCTGCTCTATCTGATTGGACGTCACTAATGTCTGAACATCACTCTGAACATCACGTCGTCCCACTCAAGATCTACTTTCTGATCTTCTTCGCCCTGATGATCGGTACGGTCATCACGGTGGCTGCCGCTTTCGTCAACATGGGCTTTTTGAATACCCCGGTCGCCCTGATTATCGCCCTAGTAAAGGCATCGCTGGTCATCTTGTTCTTCATGCACGTGAAATACAGCCCCAAGCTAGTCGGGCTTTTCGCGGTCGCCGGCTTCTTCTGGCTGTGCATCCTGCTGGCCTTGACCATGCAGGACTACTACACGCGCGGCTGGGGCCAAGAAGCACCGGTGGAATTTCTCAAGCAGGGATCGTTTTTCTAAATCCTAAACCCTCTATAGTATTTCACGAAAATAGCCCGGGCCGCTTGAGCGATCCGGGCTATTGTATTGCCGCAATGTTCTACCTTGCTACTCGTCCTCACTCTGAACCGGCTATCATGGTTTCGGCCAACGCAAAGCAGCAGGAACTGCGGGCTTGCCCCAAGCTTTTGCTCCAAGCGTCGCGGGGATAAGGGCTGCCGGGTACAGCCACGCCGTTGAGTTGCATCTGTCCAGCGGCGGCAAAAACCAGCACCGTGAAGACGATATGGGGATTGATGGTAGGCGGGCCGACTAGAGGACTTTCCAATTGCTCCCAAGTAGCTATCAGAGTGTGGCGCTCACTTTGGATGGTCCAGGAAGGATTGCGGTCAATGCGACCGGCGCGGCTGAAGATAGCTGGCCGTTGGGGCAGATCGCGGTCGAATGGATTATTGCTGCCGCGAATCATAGTGTCAGTAATAAAATCGGCCAAGTCAGGGTTATCGGTGCAGACGGCGGTTAGACTCTCGGAGCCGGGAATGTCGATATAGGCCACTGTTCCCCGGCCTGCAGGGCTGTAGGCGGCGCAGTATAGACTGAGTTGTCCACTATCGACTTGGCTCCCAGACGGACGCAGATAGAGAATCCAGTGTTCGCCAGACCAGAGGAGCGGACCTTGACTGAAGGCGGCTGGGGTCATGGATTGCGCTCTTCTCGGCCCTCAAGCAATATCGCGGACGAGCACTAAGATCGCCGCCTGTGGCACGACGATGAACTTCTCGTCGTCGAACTTGATTTCCACCGCGTCCTTGCGCAGGAAAATGGCGTGGTCGCCTTTTTTGGCTTGGAGGCCGATGTAGCGCATCTGCTCGCCTCCCTCTTCCCAAGGTGCTCCGTCGTCATCAGCTTTTGGCGGCAAGGGAACGCCCGGCCCCACTTCTTCGATGCGCCCGCTTTGCACATCCTCTTTTTCCAAGGCGGTCGGCGGCAAATAGAGCCCCACGGCCGTGCGCTCTTCCATGTCGTCAACCCGGATGAGCACGCGGTCGCCGACTACGTACAATTCCTTGTCGCCCCTAATCATCTGCTCCTCCTGCGTTAAGACGCCAGTCGCAAACACTCGTCGTAGCGCTCAAAGCGCTCCCCTTCCCCCTCTGCTGGATCGACGTACTTGAGCCAAAGAGCGCTGTCCTTCCTGTCGCCGCTGAGTTTGCGGCGGCTGCCGAGGTTGCTCGGATCAATGCCATTCCACACCACTTGGCCGTCCTGCATATAGATGAACTCCCCTCGATAGCGGTCGATGAGCTTCCGCTGTTCGTCTTGGTAGATCAGCCCTTGTTCGCAGGTGGTGCGCCGCCAGTTGGCCACCGTGGCGTCTGAGTCCGTAGATACGGAGTCAAATTCGGCCAGCGGAGCCTCGACCTCACTCACAAAATCGATCTCGTTCAAATCCACTGTGCCAAAGCCGTGCTTGGCAGCTATCAGCAGGTGGTTGCGGTCGCGGCGGAAAGGTGGGGTCGGCCAATCGGAGTGAGGATCGTGGCCCATCAGGGTCATGCCGCAGGCATCGGTCGCCACCGGATGATCGCCGGCCATCAAAGCGTTGCAAATCCGGCCCTCGCCGCCCCATTCGCGGCCCCATTGGCCAGTGAGGGCCTCGACGATGTTGAGGCAGGGTTTGGTAATCATGCCCAAGTCCGGCAGGACGTAGGAAAGCCGGATGAGATGGTGGTAATACGACCGCGTCCGCCCTTCCGGCGGGATCATCGGCGGCAGGCCAAAGAGGTTTTTCAGGGTCAAGGTAATGCCCATAAAGGCGTGATTCTTCATCTTGGCGATGGATACTACCTCGTCGGCCTCGGCAAAAATGGCATTGAGCAGATAGCGGTCGAACATGCAGCCGCCACCGGGCACGTCGTACGTGGCAAAGGGAGGCAAATTCGAGTCCACATAGCGGACGCCAAAGTCGTCCAGAATATAGCGGTAGTTAAAGTCGTCGGGCGTTACATGACCGTTGCCGTAGGGGTAGGTGTCGGTGGCGACTAGCTCGGCTGTAGTCCGCTCCCGCAGCAGGCGCAGCACCGCGCGGGCCACGGCATCATCTACCAACTCCCTGCGGCGGCCAGCGAAGTACTCGATGCGCTCCGGCGGCTTGATCATATTGAATTTTAAGACAATCCGCCGCGCCTTTTCCAGCTTCCTCCAAGAGCGATCCAGTGGATCGGTAGTCCGTTTGAGTACCTCGTAGATTTCTTCCTCGCTCGCCCGATGGTCGCAATGCGAAGCCCTAACTGTGTATTGTCTATCGTCCATGATGCCGTTCCCTTTCTGTTAAGTGTTTGTGGCTATTCGCCGAGGACTCCCACGGTCTGTTCGAGCCGCATCAGGGCAAGCGCCTTGTCGCGGCGCGCGACAGCGCTTTGCGTGCGCGCTTCTACTAGGGCCAATTGTGCATCCAGATTTTCCAATTGCGTGCCGACTCCGCTCGCATAGCGCACCTCGGCGACCTCCAGCCCCTTCGCGGCCTGCAATACTGCATCGCGGTGGGCCTCAATGCGCTGGCTGGCTTCCTCGACCGCATAATAGGCCTGCTGGATTTGCAACCGCACTTCTCGCGCGATTCGCTGATGATCGTACTCTATCCGGCGCAGATCCTGCCGCGCCTGCGCTACACGAGCCCCAGTGAGTCGCCCGTCGAAAAGCGGCATTTGCACTACTAGCCCAGTGTTCCAACTCTTGCGCCACTCCCGATCGGCTAGGTCGAACTCGTCGCTTTGGAACTGGGTTTGCCCAGCGGCTACTAGTTCCACGCTAGGCCGGGTGGACGCCTGATCGGCGGCGATCTTCCGCTCGTGCCATCCTATTTCCTGCTCGACGTGTGCCAACTCTGGTCGCTTCGTTAGGCCCAAGGCGACGAGAGCGTCCAGATCATCGAGATCCAGTGTCGTCTCGGTACGGAACGTTCCCCTTACTTCTATGGCTTGGTCTAAGTCTAAACCCACGACATCCTTGAAGGCCATAGTGGCCAGTCGCAGGTTGTTTTCGGCGCTGATGGAGTCGGCCCGCATGTTTGAGACCTGTACCTGAGCGCGCAACTGGTCCAACTCAGCGGCCCGACCAGCCTGCGCCCGTGCCTCCACTTGGGCCAGATTGCGTCTAGCCCACGCCAGCGCCAAGTGCGACACGGTGCGCAATTCCTCGGCTAGGAGCAGGTCGTAAAAGCGCTCCTCGACCTCGGCTAGCACAAGCTGAGTTGTCTGCCGCTCGGTTTCGCCGAGCATGGCAAATTGGCGGCGAGCCATGTCCTCAGTAGCGCGAATGCGGCCTCCGGCATAGAGCGGCTGGCGCACGCTCAGGACGCCCGTGAGATTGTTTTCCGTGCCGATCCTGACGGCATTACCGGCAAAAACAAAAGAAGGCAGCAGCCAATTGCGGCTATACGTGAAGGAGGCATCGACTTGCGGCAACCCCGCCGCTCGCGCTACGCGGAGTTCCTCGCGCCCGCGCAGCAGGTCAATGCGGGCTTGCAACAGGTGCTCGTTGTTTTCTTGCACCAAAGCCAACCCGGTTTGCAAGTCGAGAATCAGCGGCTCGGCCTCTGCTCGAGCCGGGCGACTAGAGACTGCACACAAGACTATCAAGCAGAACGCCCCCACCCCGGTCTTGCTCAACATGGCAACCCGCGCTGCCGCAACCACGCCTCGACCTCCGCTCCTCCGACATCGGCCAGCATAACGCCGTCGATTTCGACACAGGGCGAAGCGTATTGCCGGCTCTTGGCAACCATTTCCGCAAAGGCTTTGCGGTCGCGGGTAATATCCAGTTCCTCGTATGGTAATCCGGCTCTATCGAGTACCGTCCGCACGCCTGGACTCCAAGGACAATACGGATTGAGATACGCTTTGATCACAGGAGTAGTCTGTTCCACTTTGGCCTTTCCGATGTACAAGGGACGCGATATATTGAGAAAAACATATCGTCCGCCTCTCGTCCCTGTCAAGGAAGGGGCCTCAATCTATGAAACCTCTGGTCTTGTTCCACGGCGGCTGTAACGACGGCTTCTGTGCCGCGTGGATCTACCGGCGCTACGTCAACCCACAAGCCGAGTTTAAAGCGGTTCAATACAACACCGACCCGCCTCCTACGGCTGACCGCGATGTTGTCATCCTCGACTTCAGCTACGAGCGGGCACAGCTCATGGAGATGCACGACCACGCCCGCTCGCTCTTGGTTTTGGATCATCACGAGACGGCTGCGGACGCCTTAGCCGGGCTCGACTACTGCGTATTCGCCGAGGACAAGTCTGGAGCACGCATGACTTGGGAACACTTTTTCGATCCCCGCTCTCAGGTCAGTGCTAACGACGTCCCTTGGCTGGTGTCCTATACTGAAGACCGCGACCTGTGGCGGTGGGCCTTGGCTGATTCCAAGGCCGTCAACGCCGCCCTCGCCTCGTACCCGCGCGACTTTGCCGTGTGGGACGAAATCGCCGAGCGTGGGCCACAAGCCCTCGCCGAGGAAGGCCAAGCCATTCTCCGCTTCCAACACCGGCTCATCCGGCCACGCGTTCGGTACCACGGTTGGACCACCATCAGTGGGTTTCGCGTCCCCATTACCAATGCCACGTTTCTGACCTCTGAAATCGGTAATGCTCTCGCCGAAGGGCATCCTTTTTCCGCGGTGTTCTTCGTCCGTCCCGACAGCAAGGTCGTGTACAATCTGCGCTCCAAGGGGGCCGCGGCCGCGGATGTGGGTCGCATCGCGCGCGATTACGGCGGTGGAGGGCACAAGCATGCGGCGGCTTTTACCCTAGAAACCATGCTGCCGATGGAAGCGGGGACGTAAAATCACAATCCAGCAAAACAGGCACCTGCGATCGGTCGCAAGTGCCTGTTTTTTTGGTGAGCCCACTGGGAATCGAACCCAGGACCTACGGATTAAAAGTCCGGTGCTCTACCAGCTGAGCTATAGGCTCTATCGGTGGTGTATCTAATTCAAAATAAGCGGTTTGCGTATCCCTCGCAAGACTTCCTACTGCATTGGCGGCTTTTGTCCTAGGCCCAGCGGTACCTGCCAATAAGCTCAGTAGGCCAACGCGATAATTTTGGCCGTTTTCTGCGTCTGCGCGTCGCCTTGCACTTCAACCCGCAAAATGTAGTTTCCCGGCGCGGCCAACTGCCCGGATTCGTCCTGGCCGTCCCAACTCAACGTTATCGGCCCGGCTGTTTGCTGCTGGTCGTGTAGCACCCGGACTTTCCGTCCGCTCAGGTCGTAGAGTGCCACGTGCAGCAAGCGGGGCTGGAGGACGTTTAACAGGGCGAACTCTATCCGCAGCAAATCGCCGATGTCATCTCCGTTGGGCGTCACGAGCGCGGCCGACACCGAGAGTCCGTCAATTAACGCAGAGCCGACCGGCAGCGACACGGCAATCGCGTCGCTGGCGACCGCGTCGCTGGCATCACCTACATCCACTCGTTGCCTTACCTGTCGCTCTTCTCGACCACTGGCTAAGAACGCCTCAAAGGGCATCTGTTGGCGGTATATCGTGCTGGCGAATTCGAGTTCAATCAACCCGGCCCGGACGAACGGATCGGCAAAGGTAATGTCCCATCCGCCGTCCACTCGGGCGACCTCAGCGTTCAATACCTGCCCCCCAGAGCGGATCTCGCCAAGCTCAATGTCTGCTTTTGAACGCATGAGCAACTGATCGAAACCCGTGCTACCGGCACCGACATCCCAACCAAGATAATAGGTGAACTCCGTGCGCTGACCTGGTTCGGCCTGAATCGGGTAGATTTCCGCTCGCGTCGCCGCGGCCAAAGGCTCGGCGTAGCTCAGGACTAGCTCGTCGAGGACCGCCCTCTGCATCGGGTCGTCGCTGAGCAAGTAGGTTTGCAATTGGACGAAACGCCTTGGCGTTGGCGAAAGAAAACCCCGATCTGACCGCTCGTACGCCTGACTCCAGATACTCCAATCGTCGCCGGGCGAACGGACCGTATCAATCCGTCCTTTAAAACTCGGTATGAGCTTGTTGTATTTCCTCTCGGTTACTTCCTTGCCGTTTTTGTCGTGGAAGACATAGGACTCCTGCAACAAGTTGCCCGTCCGCGAACGAATTTCTACGCGGGTCCCCTCAGGTGTCTCGACCTGCCAACTCAACCCCGTGGCGTTGCGTACCGCCCCCAGATCGTAGATCGGGGATTGCATGATGGTGCCGGCGGGATAGCCTTCGCCAAAGACCTGGAATTCAGCCGTCGTTCCCGTAATGCAACACTGCCTGTTCGGATAGCGCATCCGCAGATAGCGCAGCGGCCGGAGTGAGAACTGCTCTTCAAAGTGGACGATATCACGCAAATTGCGGGGGTGTTCGGGCAACTCCCCTAGGACCTGCCAGCGCAGCGATCCGTCCGGAGCCAGCGATCCGTCCGACCCCCAGATGATATACCAAGGGAAGTGAATGGCGTTGCGCCGAGTCCAGCGCCAGTCAACGCTGCTAGGCGCGATACCAGCCAGATCGCCCAAAATCCGCACCCGATCCACCCAGTACAGGGCACCTAAGTCAAAGGTGAATTCCGTATCGCCCGGTTGGGAAAACCCCCAGTAGCGCCAACTCGACACAATATCGCCGTCGATCAGCGCGTTGCTATTGCCCGTTGACTCGTAGCCTTCGGCCCGCGTGCCGATTTCGTTGAGGATATCGACTTGCCCACCGCGTTCCCGCATCCCCAGCGAGATATTGTCCCCCACGGCCTCCACCGCAACCGAGCTGATCCCCGCTCCCACAGTGGGCAAGTCCACTTCAATGCGAATGAATTGCAGCGGTTTAAGGCCGTATTCGATGACCAACTCTCGTTGTTTGTTGAAGCTGTAGCGGACGCGATCACTGTAGCGCACAATACTCGGCAGGGGCAGTCCGGTCGAATCAAAAAAGCGCTCGCCATTGGAAAGCAGAACCTGAAAAAGCTCCAGCGGCGGCCCATCTTCCCTAAGCCGCAAGATCACTCGCCGTGCGGAAACCACGCGGCCTAGATCGACCTCGACGTACATATTCTCGGGATCATCGTCCCAATCGGGAGCCCAGAAGCTGCTCAAGCTCCCGTCGATTAGGTTACCAGCATCGCCGCTGTTGGAGCCTGCAGCGCGGATGCCACCGCCGAAATCCCCAGCATTGGCGACCGCGTCGATATTCCGCCGCACAAATCTGGGGCCAGCTTTCCCACGGCTGATTTCGATGGCATTGCCGGGCCGCTGCCACGCATCCCAATCCGCGTTGGTCCCAATCCGTAGTTCCTCGCCTGCTGCGGGTGATATCGTGCTGCAGAGCAGCAATACCTGAAGAAAATACCCTAATTCGCGGTAATTTTTCACGATGTGACTCCCGCGCCGGGGTTCAGGGTGCCCTACCCCACGCGATACTTCTCCACAGCTTCCATGTCTAGCTCAACTCCCAACCCGGGCCCGTCTGGCACGGTAACATGACCATCAACCGGCGTCAGCGCACCGCCGATTAGGTCGTTTTCGCGCGTGAAATGTAGGCTGTCGGAGGGAATAGTTGCATTGGGAATAGTCGCGTGGACGTGCGTACCATACGCACCCGACACGCCTAATCCCAACCCCACGACCTGTAACCAGACCGGCATCCCGGCCACCGCGGCCATGCCAGCGCAGAGCTGTGCGCGCTCGACGTTGCCACCCAGATTGAAGCAATCGGCCGCCTCGGCGCGGATCGCGCTCAGCACCATCTGCGGATCGCCTAAATGGGGCGCGAGCCGGATGCGGGTGTGGCGGCGAAAATCGCGGTACTGATGCCAGCCCGGCAAGTACTGGAAGGGATCCTCAAACGCCTCAATGTTATACGGCTCTAATGACTCGGCCAGCCGCAGGCTGGTGCTCAAATCGCCGAAAGTAAAATTCGGATCGACGATAATGCCGTAGTCCGGGCCAGCGGCTTTGGTCATCAGCTTGACGGTCTCGACGATGTTCCAAGGCCGTGCCTTGAGCTTGTGGGTTTTAAACCCTCGCTTGGCCCCCTCCTCGGCCATGGTGGCGAATTCGCGCGGCTCCAGCGGCGGCGACCACCAGCCCACCGGTACTCGATCCCAGTGCTTGGACCCCATCAGCTTCCAGGCCGGCACCCCGAGGGCCTTGCCGACGATGTCGTACAGGGCCATGATCATCGCCCCTCCTTTGTCGCCCAAGTTGACCTGCATGGGATCGACGCCGACCCACTCGGCCTCCAAGCTGGACAACGAGCCGCCTCGTCCCCCTTCGCCCACTCCGTAGATCCCTTCGTCGGTATGCACTTTGATCAGGCTGATAGGCTGCTCCAAGTAATGTCCGGGACGACTCTTTTCAATTGAGGGAATGTGCGGCACCGCGGTGACGAACTCTTCAATCTGGGTGATTTTCATGACTAAACCTCCCTCAGCCAGTCCTCGGGGATGTCGATCCCAAAGCCGGGGCCTTTGGGCAGACCAAGCAGGCCGTTTCGCGGCACGTTGGTCCCCGGCGGAACCTTGTAGTGTCGCTGCCCCCAATTCGAAGGCGTCCCGATATAGCACTCCGCCAGCGGCACCCCGGGCAGGGAGCCAATGAAAAACTCGATCAGTGGGGTATTGGGCATCGCCGCCGTCCAGTGCTGGCCGTACGGGTCGTTGCCCCCGGTATGCAGGCACATCTGGACGCCTTGTGCATCGGCGTAGTGGGCCAGCTTCATCGCCTCGGTAAAACCCCCTATCCAGTAGATATCAGCCTGGATCAAATCGACGAGCCGCTCTTGAACAGCCCTCATACCGGGATGGCGAGTGGACCAGTGCTCGCCGTCGGCCAGCGTCTGCCAAGGCACGCGCTGACGCAAGGCGCGGTGCCCCTCCCAGTCGTGAGGCATCAGCATTTCCTCCATCCAGCGCATCCGATATGGCTTGAGCGCCTCGCAGATGCGCACGGCAAAGTCGAGGTCAAAGGTCATCCAGCAATCTAGCATTAAGTCGGCGTCCGGACCGATTAACTCGCGGCACTTGGCCATCAGTTCGACCGTGCCGTCGATTCCGGCTTGGCCATCAACGGGTCCGTGCGGACGAGCCAGCTTGAACTTTTTGAAACCCAACTCCAAGTACCAATCCACATCGTTGCCAGTAGCATAGACTTCCATCTGGGTGCGCTGCGGGCCTCCGGCCAGCCGATAGACGGGCTGGTCGAGGGTTTTGCCCCACAGATCCCACAGCGCCAGATCGACCCCGGCGACCGCCCGCGCTGTAAGCCCTTCGTTGCCAAAGGAAAGCGTCCCCCGCCACATGCGATCATTACACCGGTCGATAGCCCCCACTTCCTGACCGACGACTAGGGGAGCTAGGCACTCGGCGATGATCGGCTGGGTGGCATGGCCCGAATCCGTGCGGCCCAAGCCAAAGGTGCCGTCCTCGGCGATGGCCTTAACCCAGATCGCCCCACCCGGCTTGGGCATGAGCCGCTCCTCGGGCGCGAATTTATCCATTGGCGTGGCCTGCTTAGGTGCCCAAAGCCACGACTGCTCCCGCAGCGGTCGAGTCCCCTCCTCGCTCGGCGGCGGGGGCGACAGTTCAAAGGTTTGGATAGCAACTATTTTCTTGGCGCACATTAGGTTGATCTAACCATTTAATTCTTATAGTTCGAGTTGGCAGCCTCGTTCAGCCGCGCCGTACGCCGCCTCGACAAAGCGCATAGCCTGCCAAGCATCGTCGCCATTGGTAATAAAAGTACCCTGCCCACCGCTAGCGGCGACAAAGTCGGCGATAAAACCCAATCCGGCCGCTCCGCCGTACCCGGGAGCCTCGCCGACCGAGAGATCGAATTGGCGGTACTCGTCCTCGGTCCAGCCCTCAGCTTGGCTCTGGACGATGAGCCGGTCGCTGCGTCCTTCCCAATTTTGCATCACCCAAGTTGCGTCCCCTGCCGTTCCCCTGAAACACAAGTAGATATCGCCGTAGCGGCGCGGCAGAACATAGCCAGCGTGGAGGCTACCCAGTGCGCCGTTGTCCATGCGAAACGAAGCGGCGAGCACGTCTTCGACGTCGATGCCAGTACCGCTCAGCGTTGCCTTGTGCGCGCTGACGCCCTTGTACTCCAAGCCGCTGATATAGCGAATCAGATCGACCGTGTGGATCGCCAGCCAGTGCAGAATGCCCCCGCCCGCCTGTGCTCGGTCAAAGAGCCAGTGGTCCGGGTTGCGCTGCTGGACGGTGCTGGTGATCATCCGCCCCTCGATGGAGACGATGCGGCCTAGGACACCAGCGGCGACGAGTTCGCGCGCTTTTCCGGCAATCGGATGACAGCGGTTCAAAAAGGCCGTTGCCCATAAGACCTGCTGCTCGGCGGCGATTTCGTTGAGACGAGCGATATCAGCAGCCGTGCGCGCGACCGGTTTCTCGGCAATAGTCGGCACGCCGGCCTGCAAAAGCTGCGCGATGCGGTCTGGCGCTTGGTCATTGCGCGTACACACTATGGCTAAGCCCAGCTTCTCGTCTGCCAGCAGCGCGTCTAGGTTGTCATACACCTGATCGACGTCAGTGCATTCTTCGGCCGTACAAACGATTAACCGACCCACGGCCTCGCAGTGTTGCAGTGAAGTCAGCCACCCACGGCTGTGAGGGTTGTCCAGCCCAACGAGAGCAGCGCATACTTTATCCGTCATGGTAATCCACCATCTTTCCTTCCCGCGCCGAGCGGTAAACATTTTCCAACAGTGCCACCGTGCGGCGGCCCTCGCGGCCATCCACCCGCAGAGCGGTCCCGTTCTCTAGGGCCGAGACCACGTCCTCGACGACGTTGGTCAGCGAATTGTCTATGGCCAGTAACTTCTCTTCCAGCCCATCGCCAAAGACGCGCATCTCGCCCGACAGCACGGCGTCCAGCAACACCCCCCCCTCACTGCCGTGAACCTCGGCGCTAAAGTAGGGGCTTTCCGGGAAGGTCGTCGTGCCCAAGATCCCTCCCTTGGCTCCGCTTTCGAAATTCAAGATGGCCTGGCCGATATCCTCGGTTTCAATGTCGTGGTTCATAATCGCCGTTTCGCCATAGACGGTCTTGGGCACGCCCATGAACCACAGCAGGAGATCGATCAGGTGCGATCCCTGATTGGCCAGCGACCCACCCCCGTCCATGGCCCAAGTGCCGCGCCAGCCGCCGCCATGTTCAAAGTACTCCTGCGAGCGAAACCACTTAAAGCGCACTTCGCCGAGAATGGGCGTGCCCAACAGGCCCTGCTTGAGGGCTTCGGCGATGCGGTAGTTGTTATCGACGTAACGGCTTTGGTAGTCGACGCCAAGCAAGAGTCCTCCCGCGTCGGCTGCGGCGATCAGCTCGTCACAGGCTTTGGTGCTGACGTCCATGGGCTTGGTGGTGATGACGTGCTTGCCGGCTCTGAGCGCCTCAACGCCGATGGACGCGTGCAGCCCGCTCGGTGTCATCACCAGCACGACATCCACATCACCCCGCCCCAAGGCGTCTTCAAGGGCCGTACACCACGCACAGCCCATTTCCTCACCTACTTGGCGGGCCAAGTCCTCGTTGAGATCGACGACCACGCTCAGTTCCGCCCCTTCGGTCTCAGATACTTGCCGGGCGCGATTGCGGCCCATGCCCAGCCCTACAACAGCAAATCCGATCATTTTATAGCTCCTTAGCAGATTCTTGAATTGGCTACATAATAGACTGTGGCCCGCGTCCGTCAATCTTCCACCACCTGCAACCGCTGGTTGGTAGCTAGGTCTTCGAATACTTGCACCCCTCCAGCGGGCCAGTGAATTTCCAGCCGCTCGATGCGCTCGGCTGTTCCTAGGCCGAACACGGGGTCTCGCTGACTAGTCGAGAGGAAACCCGATCCCGCCTTTACTTCCCTGAGCTGCCGACGTCCACCGGCCCATAGATACAAGCGGGCACCGATGCCGTCGCGGTTGCTCTGCCGGCCCTCTAGCGCAACTGAGAGGTAATTGCCTCGGGCACCGTCGTTGCGCAGCAGAGCAAAGCGGCGGCCGTTGTTGACGAGAGCAACGTCCAAGTCGCCATCTTGGTCGATATCCCCAAAGGAGGAGCCGCGCACCACGTAGAAAGCGGCGAAAGCCGGGCCGCTTTCAGCGGTCACTTCGCGGAAGACGCCCGCGCCCCCATTGAGAAAGAGCTGTGCCTGTTGTGCATAGGTCACCAATTCGTCGTACTGTTCGATGTTGTCGTGGACGTGGCCGTTGCCCACGAACAGGTCGAGGTACCCATCGTTGTCCGAGTCGAAAAATCCCGTGCCAAAACCAAGGTAGTTCAGACTGAGGTCGCCGAGGCCGGCCTTGAAGCTGATCTCGGAATAAAATGAGCCGTCGTTGCGGTACAGCCCGTTGTTTTCCAACTGGTAGTTGGTGACGAAGAGGTCGAGATCGCCGTCTTGGTCTATATCGCCAGCATCGACACCCATGCCCGCTTGGCTGGCCCCGTCTGCGCTTAGCGCGGTCCCGGCCAACAAGCCGGTCTCGGCAAAGGTGCCGTCGCCTTGATTGACGTAGTGGAAATTGGGCGTCAAGTCATTGGCCACGTATAGGTCTGGGTCGCCGTCCCCATCGTAGTCGCCAGCCACCGCACCTAGCCCATTGCCCTCGCCCGTGATACCTGCTTGGCGGCTGATCTCGGAAAAGACGCCATAGCCCTCATTGCGATAGAGAATATCCACAGTGGGCTCAAAGACCCTCGGGTCGCAGTAGAAGCGCAACCCCATGTCCTCGCGTCCGCACCAAGGCTGTTCACCCAAGACAAAGCGGACGTATTGCGCGGCGAAGAGGTCGAGATCGCCGTCGAGATCGTAGTCGAACGCAACGACGCTGGTGGTCCATCCCGCGTGGCCGAGACCGGCCTCGTCCGTTGCATCGACATAGCCACCCTTTTCGCGCCGGTAGAACTGATCCGGCCCCCACGCCGTCAGGTAGAGATCCGGGTCGCCGTCCCCATCGTAGTCAGCCGCGGTCACCCCCATGCCATAGGAGATGCCGGGCGCGCCCGCTGCGCCATCCACCCGCGCAAAGGCGCGCCCATCGTTGCGAAAGAGTTGATTAGAGGCTGTGCCCCGCCCCTGCTCCATGTCCCCGCTGTTGACCAAGTACAAGTCCCAATCTCCGTCACTGTCGTAGTCGAGAAAGGCACTGCCAGCGCCATTGGTCTCGGGCAAGCGCTTTTGCGGTGAGGCCCCGTTGTGGTGGACGAAGTCAATGCCTAATTCGCGGGCGACCTCGACGAAGTGGCTCTGCCCATAGCTAGCTGCCGACAGCAGGAGCACGAGAAGCAGAGCACTCACTGCTATCCCCTGAGCAGCGGCTCAATATGGTCTTTGGTGCGCAGCAAACCTTCCTGTTGCAGCTCAGGCGTCTGCCAGAAGTAGTGGTCTTCGAGTTCCACCGAGAGCACGCCGTCGTAGCCCACGTCTTCGAGTCGGCGTATTACAAAGTTCCAATCCACCTCGCCCTCGCCAGGGATGGTATAGCGCCACCAGCCCTCGCCGCACACGTAAGTCGAACTGTATGCCTCGCCCAAGTTGCCGGATTCGTAGAGCTTTTCCGGCATGATCTCGGTATCCTTGAGATGGACGTGCCGCACGCGGTCGCCAAACTCGTGCAAGAGCCGCTGATAGTCTATCTGCAGGCGCACGAAGTGGGAGGGATCGTAGCAGATGCCCAGCCGTGGCGACGGGCACGCCTCAAAAATCAAGCGTAGGCTCTCGGGCGAGCAGCCCAGATTGGGGTAGTGGGGTCGGCCGCCCGGCCAAGGTTCGATGGCGATATTGACGCCTACCTTCTCGGCATGGGCCACGACCCGAGGGTAGACTTTGGCAAAGATCTCAAAGGTTTCGGCTTTGGACATGCTCGGGTCGTCTGGGCCGAGCACGGTAAAGAGCGTGTGGCCGCCGTGCCGGGCTATCGCGCTCAAGCTCTTCTTGATCTCGCTCAAGCCCTTGCGGCGCTTGGCCGCGTCGCGGGTGAGGACCTGGCCGCCGCCGTCCGAAGAGCCAATAGCCAAGTCTAGTCGCTCGCAGGTACGGGCAATTTGACGGGTCAAAGGCGGAGTATCGACCGCGCCAAAACCGTTGTCGGCCAACCACGCGGCATAGGCGTCAAAGCCGATCTGACGGGAAAATGGGGGCATGCGGGTGCCGATTTTCATGGTGTGTTCCCTTCTATGAATTAAATGGGTATGCGGCGCTGCTTATCTGGATCGACCCACTGAGTTACCACCAGCGAGACAAAGGCCAAGAGCGCGCCGCTGATAAAAATGATCTCGTAGCCAAAAAAGAGCCAGACGTAGCCGCCGACTAAGGGTGCGGCCACCGCGGCTACGTGGTTCATGGTCACCCCCATGGAGAGCGTGGGTTTGAGTTCGTCCGGGGGCGCGATCTTGTGCGCGTAGGTAGTCAGGGCGATTCCGCCGAAGAAAATGAGGTTGTCGAGGCAATAGAGCGCGTACAGACTCGGCCGGTGCTCCACGATTGCGTAACCCAAAAAGACGAAGACCAACACGCTATAACTTAGCGTGAGCATCCGCCGCTCGCCAAAGCGATCGACCAAGCGGCCCATCCACGTAGCCGTCAAGGTAATGAGCACTTGGTTGATCAGCACCAGCACCATAGTCGTCTCCACCGGCATCCCGTGTACTTTTACGAGGGCGAAAATGGCGAAAGTAATGAACATCTGCTTGCGCAGGCCCTGGAGGAAATTCAGGGCGTAGAAGAGCAGATAGCGCCGCTTGAGCACCAAGCGCTTCTCGCCTGCGGGTGCGTCTTTGTTATCAGCCCAAAACAAGGCTAAGCCGCCCATGGCCGTACACACTCCGGCCAAGACAAAGACCCCCTCGTAGCGCAAAAACTCCAGCCCCACCATGCACACGCCAATCGCCGCTAGCCATGCCAAGCTGCTGATACTGCGCAATTGTCCCAGCCAGCGTCCCTTGTCCGCAGTCGGACCGTAGGTCAGGCCCATACTCTGCTCTAGCGGGAGCCAGCAGTGAAAACCCAAGCTCCACACCAGCGAGAACGAGGCCAACATGAAGACCGATGACACCTCGGCGTACGCGGCCAGCCCAATGCCCATCACCACCAGCGCAACCGCGGCAACTTTCGGCGGGGCCCAGCGGACGATCAGTGCCAGAAAAAACGCGTTGAGAAAACCGGGAACTTCGCGCAGGGCCTCGACGTAGCCCAATTCGTGCGGCTCAATGCCCAGTCGCTCGACGATGAAGTTATTGAACAGGGTTAGCTGCACCCCGAAAAACACCCCCGTCCCAGCCACGGCTACGGCCAAAAGCGCGAAGTTTTTATTCCACTCTGCAAAAGGATTGGCGATGACAGCCCCCTTGTTGATGCAGTGAATTCAAGTGTGCTTTCCCCTCGCAGTCAACCAACTCAGCCACTTGACGCATGGCTGGACAGCCGTTAAGCTACCGGCCCCAACCAACGCAAAGGAGATTGTTGCGATGACTGACGAACGAGTCTTTGTTGGCGACCTGACCCGCAAGGAATTCCGTGAGCGCATCCAAGCGGGTACAATTAAGGCCGCCATAGTGCCCACCGCCGCTACCGAACAGCACAACGAACACCTGCACATGATCCACGACACTTTCCACGCCAGCTATATGGCCGAGCACGCGGCCAAAAAGCTCCTGCCCCAAGTGGTGGTCGCTACACCGGTGAGCATCGGCGTTTCCGAGCACTGGATGGAGCACATTGGCACCCTGACCGTGCGGCCGGAAATTTTCTGCGAATACGTCTTCGATGTCTGCCATTCGCTCGTGCGCGCTGGCGTTGAGAACATCTTGGTACTCAACGGCCACGGCGGCAACGTCAAACCCATGATGCGCCGCATTGACGAGTACCGGGAAAAACTCGGCATCAACCTCCGCTTCCAGTCCTATTGGGACGTATATGACCCCGACTACGTGCAGCAACACATGGAGCGGGGACGCCTGCCTGGACACGCCGACGAATTCGAGACCTCAACCATGCTCTACCTAGCGCCGGAGCGCGTGCAGACCGAAGCCATCGACAACCCGACCGCGGCCTTGGGCACGCGCGCTAAAGGTGAGGCCCTAGTAGGACCAGCCGTGGACGGGGTCGCCGCGCTGTTGGAGCAAATGATCGCCGGCGAGGAGATCGACCTACCGCCGGTGACCTTCTATCCAGAGGGCAAGCGCAACCTCGTCACCGGCGAGCCGGTTTGAGCACGACTCCCAGCGCCTCGGCTGGCGACTCGACGAGTACATCTACGGCCTCGGCGATCTCTTCGAGCGCAAATTCGTGGGTATAGAGCGATTGGACGCGCAGCTTCCCGGCGGCTATGGCGCTCAGGCACTCGGCTAGGTTGCGCTGCGTCGGCCACTCGACAAAGACCTCGGGATACGTTTGACCGCGCTCGTACGCTGGATCGTGATAGCCGGGACCAGTGCGTGCCGCACTCCGCACATCCACATTGCCCAGCGCTGACCCAAAGCCATGTGTTACCTGCGCACCCCCTACGAGGACAATGCGCCCCATGCGATGCGTGTCCGGCGCTTGCTTTAGGCTCTGATAGATGGTTTCCAAGGCATCGCTGGCCTCGCCGCCAAAGGCAATGACGCCGAAATCCATGCCATACCCTTGGGTAAATTCCCCGGCCTGCTCGACCACGTCCTGTTCGGATGGATCAGCGACGCGCTCTATGCCCACCTGCCGGGCAATGTCTCGACGGCGCGCAAAGCGATCAACTCCCAAGACGTGGCAGCCGCTTAGCTGGGCGAATTGAGCCGTGAACTGGCCGACCAAGCCCAACCCGATCACGATCCCGTTTTCCCCGTACAAAGGAGCGGTGCGGCGCACCGCGTGCAATCCGGTCGCCGCCAGATGCACAGACGCGGCCTCGGCAAAGCTAACGCCCTCGGGTATGGCCGCGCACAAATTCTGCGGTACACAGACCCAATCGGCGTGCAGGGCGTACCCACCCCCCATGCAAGCCACTCCCTGTCCCACCTCGAATTGCTCTACTCTAGCCCCGATCTCTTCGACGACGCCAGCGTTGGTGTAGCCAAAGGGGCGCGGTGGCCGGTCGGGTTGGGGGTTTTCCCGCATGGTCCCCACCCTCCCCAGTTCGGTTCCTGGGCTAATCAACGAAGCCTCCACCCGCACCTTCACCTCGCCGGGGCCGAGGGCAGGCATGGTCTCCTCTAGACATACCCCCTGACCGCGGCCATCAATAGCCGCAACTTTCCGCTGCATAAGTACCTCCTTCTCGCGCTGGTTGCGCCTTCGTGGACTGCTGTATTACTTATATATACTTACATTTAATATGTCTATTGCCCTATTCGAGGCCCTGTGAACGTCATCATCGCGGCAATTTTAGGAGGCATCCTCTTGGTTTGGAGCGGGTTTTGGGGCCTGCTCCGCATCGCGGATCCCTTCGAGCGCAAACACGTGTTGATCCTCGCGGCGTACACTACCGTCGTCGTCGGCTGTGTCATGGGATTGGTGCTCTTTATCAATCACGAACAGCAAAAGAAGCACCGCGCTCTGCTAGAGGCGCAAATGGACGAGTTCGACAATCGCCTCTCCGAGCTGAGTACTCGGCTCATTGGCCAGCTAGAGGAAAAAGCCGATCTGACCGCCTCTGAATTCGAGATTCGCTCCCGCCTGCAAAACGAAAAGGATCACCACAAGCGCACCCGCAACCAACTAGCAACCCAAATAGATCACAACAATGCGCTGCAAAACAAAATGGACACTGAGCGCAAGGAGCGGCTGCGCTACCAATCCGACATGGACCGCAAGCTCGAAGAACGCTTCCAGCAGGAGGACTTGCGCTACCAAAACCTTGCCGATACCCACAAGCGCTCCTTGGCAAACGTGCGGGCGCAGTTTGGCCCTCTCAACAACGAGTTGTCCCGTCTGCAAGACCAAACCGCGACCTTGCAGCGCAATCAGCAGGCGATCATAGACAAAATCGCCGCCGCTCGCGAGACCCAAACGCTCTCAGTCCAAAAACTCGACGCGCTCGCCCGTAGTCTGAGCACCCTGTACAACGACTTGAACCAAACTATGGCCCAAGTTGATAGCCTATATCGCAGAACATCTCCAACGCCTTAAGGAGCTGACAATGAAACACACTCTCATCCCTCTTATTGCCCTATTCCTTGCCTCCTGCACCAATAAGGAGCAGGAGATGCTCCTCCTTCAATTACAAAGCGACATGGTCCGCGCCAACGCCGCTATTGATTCGTTGACGTACTCGCTCGACGACTCCAACCGCTTACTCGACGACATGCGGGCGCAAGTTGACAGCACCCAACAGGTCAACGACAAGCTGCTCGAAAACGTGCAAAAGCTCAACAAGGAACTGCGACACTGGAGTAAACTGGCCACCGAATACAAGCAGAGCAATGCGCGCTTAAAGCTCGAAATTGAGCAGCTAAGAAGGGAAAAGCAAGCGGACCGCTACACCATTTCCCAACTGCGCGCCGAGACCGACCGCCTCAATGGCGAGCTGCTGGAAACCCACAGCAGCATCCGCCGCCAGAGCGATCACATCCGCCGCTTAGAACAAGAGTTGGCCCAGACCAAGGCCGAACTGGACGAGGCCAAGAAGGCCGCGCAAAACGCAGTGTATCTCTACGCTGCCAAAGAGACTCAGCTCGTAGAGCAAGGCTATCTCAAAACCCACCGGCCCTTTGGCAGCGGATTCCGCAAGCAATACGAGTTAATTAAAAAGATTGATCGCGATAGCCCGAGCACCCAAGTCGCGCCTATCGGCCAAACTATCACGCTACCAGGCGAAGTCGAGGCCCTCGTCGATCACTACGGCAAGCTCAGAAAGGGGGATGACTACGAAATGACACGCGACCAAGCCGGAGTGCAGGTCGCGTTTCTCAACGAGTTGGCCGGTGGCACAGGCGTCTTGGCGATACTTAAAGAATAGCTTGGCCCCTCACCATGTGTGGACATAGACCGCCGAGCGCACCTTCTCCCCGGCTTGGTCGGTCGAGAGCAGCGAGTCGGCAAACGACGCGTGTTTGGCCAGCCGCTCGCGGCTACCCCCTTTGAGAAATAAGTGCAAACTGGCTTCGGGCTCGGCAGCGAGTCGGCGCACCATCCGGCGAAACTCCCACTCGCTCAAAGGGCTGTCGATGGTGTAGCCATCGCGCGATAGCCCCATGCCTGCGCTCGTGTACAGCACGACCCGATCCCCAGGCTGTGGGTCGTGGCGATGTACCCGCCAAACCGGTTGCGTCACATTGAGTATCATAATACCCAAGCTCAACATCAGCATCATAATGCCCAAGAAGAGTTCCTTGCTAATATCGTGCTCTTCGAGCTCGGCGGCTTGGCGCTTGAGATAGCGGCTCACAATTTTCTGTTCCTTTCTCTGACCCAAGCGTCCTCCTGCCGGGCGAGCCGCTGGACCAAGTAGTCGGCGATCTTGCGCAGCGGCAAGTAGGCTAAGAGGCCGACGAGCGTGGTCTTAAAGGCCAAAACCAAGCCTTCGGCCATGGCGCTGAGTGCCTTAAAGGTCTGGGTCGCCTCGTCGATCTGACTCAATTCCTGCGCGGTCAGCAGGATGCCGCAAACCGTGCCTAAGTAGCCGTATAGAGGTATCCTCGTCAGATCGCGGCGCACGTGCGTCAAAGGGTCGCCGAGAAAACCCACGAGTCCGTCCACCAACTCCTCGTCTCTGCTCTTGAGGTCGCCGTAGCTGGCGGATTGGCGCTGCAATTCCGCTAGCTGTTCCATTCTCTGACGGCCCAAGGTGTTGGGGCCGGGGCCGCCGCGCCGCGCCCAAGCTCGCTCCTCGCGACGGAGGTGCAAACTAATGTGTGCCAAGCTCAACAGATGACCGCCAGCCGACCAAGCGATCAGCACGTATGAGAAACGGCCAATCCACGCAAAGGGGCTGGCTAGCTGCGGGTTGACGAAGAGGTAATAAGCGGGCAGTGCTCCGACGATCAACCCGGTCAGCAAGCCGATACTGCTAGCGAGGAACCGCAGGCGGGACACGTATAGAGAGTACGCTTCGTCGTGCCGACGCATACGCCGGGCTCGTCGTAAGTGCAAACAGCTAACGGTGACGCCGCCGGCCAGCGTCAACAGGATGCTACTGCCTAATACTAATTCGTCATTCAAGAGGTCCATCCCTTCGCACTCAAGAGCTTCCACCACTGCCGACTCACCACCCCCAGATAGAACAACAGGCCGGTCGCAATTCCCCACAGCTCCCACGGCGCGCTACGGTCGATGCGGACACTCCGAGTAGACGATTGCTGTCTACCCGATCCCGTAGCGCGCCCCTCGCCTTTGGCCGAACCGCGCGCAGCCGGGGGCGCGTAATCTCGGCGGCGGTCTGCTTCCCCGCGCGCTGTGCCGACGCCCGCGCGCTGTGGCACGACGTGGCTTGTACCTTTAAGAGCTTGTTTTTGGGGGAAAACCAACTCGCGTTGCGCAGTGGGCAGTGCTTCGGTCCAAGCGAGTAGTTTTCTCGCCGCGTCTATGCTTTCGACTTCAGCCAACTTGCTCGCCTTCCCGAGGGAAAAAGCCAGCCGTCCGCGGACAAACCCCTGATAGACTACGTCCTGTGTCGCGCTGCGGCGCACGTGGAGCTTTTGCGCCAATTCATCGCGTTGCTTTTGTAGATGCACCAAACGGCTGACGACCATATGAGTCTCCATAGACTGGTGCTGTGCCGCGCTAGCCGCGCCAGTGAGCGGGCGTCGCCGTGCAGCGCGGGACAATTGCGCGGCGTCAAAGCGGGCCTCTAATTCGACCTCGCCAAACAGCGTCGTCCCCCAGATGACTTCGGCTCCGGGAATGTCGGGTAAGCTGTGGTTGTAAAAACGCGACTCGGCCCGCTGGCCGTCCACCCACCAGTAGCCATCGCCGGTAGCCAATACCTTGCGCAAGCGACCGCGACCGTCTTGCAAGTACAAACCGGCCATAAAGCCGCTCTCGACCCGGTCGGTGTCCCAGCAATGAGCGCGTAGGATATTGGACCTGAGCAGGTACACAACGGGAATTTCGACTCGGATTGGGGTCAAGCGCGTCTCGCCGATTCGGTGCCCATTGAGGAACAGCTCTGCTTCATCGTCAGCCCAGAAAATCAGTACCAGTTTGGAATTGGCCGGCAATAGCCGGCTGTCTTCTTCTCGCTTTGCCAATTCGCGCAGTTTATCCCCCCCATAAAGGCGGACCAAGGTGTCGATGCTGGCGGACACTTGATTGTACTGTTGTCTGAGTGCCACCACGTCATCGGCCGCGGCGGCCGCAGCCCAGCCAACTCCGCACACCGCCCAAGCCAACCAACACATCGGGGCGTTCAAAACTCTAGGTGACTCCCGAGCAACATCATCCTACCTCTGCGCTCATCTGCGGATTAGATATTCGACTTGGATTGCCCCCCATCGACATTGATGCAGGCACCGGTCACCCATTTCGACCGGTCGGACGCCAAAAAGGCCACTACATCGGCGACTTCTTCCGGCGTGCCAAAGCGACCAAAGGGGATATTGGCGTCGATAAAGGCTTGGATTTGCGCTGGATTTTCCTTCATCCGTCGCTCCCAACTCCCCCCGGGAAAGATAATGGAGCCTGGGGCAACGGTATTGACGCGGATGTTCTTTTTCGCTGCTTCAATGGCCAAGTTGGCCCCTAAGCTGATCAGCGCTGCCTTGGCGGCATTATACGAAATAGGCCCACCGGTTTCACGGCCAAAGATCGAAGAAATGTGGACGATACTGCCGCCCCCGCGCACTTCCATTAAGGGAATCGCCGCACGGCTCACCCGCACGGCCGAAAGAAAACTCAAATTGATGATGTCGTTCCACTCGGCATCGTCGATCTCGACAAAGGGGGTCCACTTCGACCCACCGACATTGTTTACGAGAATGTCGAGTCCACCAAAGCGACTTTTTGCAGCCTCCACTACGGCAATCGCACCCTCCGGCGTTGTCACATCTTGCGTGGTCGCCTCCACCTCTGCGCCTTCATTTGCCAATTCGGCAGCCGCTTCCGCCAGCGCGTCGGCACCGCGCGCGCAGATGCAAAGCTGCGCTCCTTCGGCGGCCAAGGCTGTAGCAATGCGCTTGCCAATGCCGCGGCTAGCCCCGGTCACCAAGGCGACTTTGTCTTTGAGTCCCAGATCCAAACTACACTCCTTTCTCAATGCCCGGGGCCAGCGCTCCGGGATTGGTCACAAAAAGCGCGATTAAATAAGCAATGCACAACGCCAACAATACCAAGCCCTTCCATCGGTTTAACTCGTAGCCAATACGCATCAACCCGAGCATCGTCAGCACGATCGCCAGCATCCACGGAAACATGAAATTGACCACGTCGGCCGGGACCACCAGCGGGTTAGCTAGGGCCGAAGCGCCGGCAATCCAGCAGATATTGAGGATGTCGGCCCCGAGGATGTTGCCCACCGCCAAAGCCCCTTGGCCCTTGCGGGCGGCGACAATGCAGGTGGCGACCTCGGGTATCGAAGTGCCCAAGGCCACGACCACCAAGCCTATGACGACATCCGGCAGTCCTAATGCCATCGCCACCACCGGAGTGGCTTCGACGATAAAGTGGCTACTGACGACTACACCAGCCAAGCCGCCGGCGAATAGCAACGCTACTATCCAGAGGCTGCGAGAGGGGGCCTCCTCCTCTGTCTCGGCACGCGGTCGCCGCTTCTGCTCCCAGAACGAGTATATCAGGTATAGAACAAAAAGACCCACCAACGCGCCGCCTTCCACCCGGGCCAGCGTCCCGTCGAAGGCCATGTACCAAGCCACTATATCTACGGTGATGAGAAAAATCGCTGCCGAGCGCAGCACGATGCGGTCGATAGCAATGGCCGTAGTGGCAAAAAGCGCAGCCATGGGCAGAGCCAAGCCATCGTCGTAAATGACCGATCCCACGGCATTGCCCAGTGCCACTTCGGGTGAGTCCTTGAGGGCAGCGGTCACGGAGACCGCCAGCTCGGGCGATGTAGTGCCAATGCCGACGATGACGATACCGATCAATATCGGTGGGGCGCGGAGGTAGCGCGCAATATCAATGGCTCCCTCGACCAGATAGTCGGCGCATTTGGCCAACAGCGCGAAGGACAAAACCATCAGGCCCGCAGCTTCCCATACCCCCATGATTAACCTTAGCCCGTCCCGTCTAAGTAGGAAGACAAGAGGCGCTCGGCGTTTTGGTAGGCGATCTTGTCAAAGGCTTCCACAGGTAGCTCAAGAGTGCGCAGAAAATCCATTAGCTTAGTGTCAAAGTAGTCCCGACCAAAGAGCAATTTGTCTTGAAATTCGAGGAGAAAATCGCGCCCGAAGTCCCGATCCCTTTGCAGTGCGCGCAATCCCGACCCGGCCGACAGATCGGCATATAAGTTGCGGTACTGGCGCATCATCGGAGCCAAGCGTCCATTCGGCAGCACCGGGCCGCTTGGGTAGCTCTCCGTGGCGTAGCGATCGTCGCCGGAAATATGGGCCCAAAACCCGGGGGCATGGCCGATAAAGACCGTCTGCGGACAGGCCACAATCGCGCGTTCAAGAGCGTCGAGACTACCGCCGTACCACCAGTTTGGCCGCGGGTAAGCGCCGTGGCCGTGGTCAATCGGATAGTCGAGATGGATCGTAATGGGCAAGCGCATCGCGCCGCAGACCTCGTACAGGCGCATCGCGTCTGGATCGTCAAACGGCAGGCGCACCTTCAGCTCGGAGGCGACCTGCACGCCGTGGATTTCGACCGCAGCCTTGAGCCGATCTATGGCGTCGGGCCGCTTGGGATGCGGCATATAACCGAGGACAAAGCGATCGGGGGCTTCCCTGCCGACGGCCAGCACATCTTCGAAGGGAATCCCCCAGCCCGTAGGGGGCAACACCGAGTGATACGAAGGCGAGTATTCGTCTGCAGGTACCTCCCACGAGAAAAGCCACATCTGGTCGATGCCCTGCTCGTCCATGTTGCGCAGGATTTTTGCGGTGTTAAAGCCGTGCCAATTGGGGTGATTATGCGCGTCAATGAGCATTTGTTAATGATATTCTCGCGGGTGAAAACTGTCAAGATAAAGCGTGGCTTATTTGTAGTATTTTGTAATAATTATTCTTGATTAATAATTATTATTTATTATATTATTTGCCTACTCACAAAAGGAGTAACCATGAATATAGCAGATATAAGGGGTCAAAAGGTCATGTTGGCCGCGTCCGGTGGCCTCGATAGCTGTACCATCACCCATTGGCTTCAATCCCAAGGCCTAGAGGTCGTCGCCTATACCGCCGATCTAGGCCAGCCCGACGAGGAGCGCATCGAAGACATACGGAGCCGGATGCAGGCCTGTGGAGCCGCTGAGATGATCCTCGACGACCGCAGAGAGGCTATTTGTCAAGCCGGCATCCAACTCGTCCAAGCTCAGGCCCGCTACGAGGGAGGCTATTGGAACACCACCGGTATCGCCCGGCACGTGACGGTGGCCGGCATGTTGCCTCACATGCAGGAGCGCGGCATTCAAGTCATGGCGCACGGGGCCACCGGGCGCGGCAACGACCAAGTCCGCTTCCAACTGGCAGCGCAGATGCTCGCTCCGCACATCGAGGTGTACGCTCCTTGGCGCGACCCAGCCTTCCTGCAAAACTTTGGTGGGCGCAGCGAAATGATCGCTTACTGCCAGGGACACGGCCTGCCCATAACCGCCACTCCAGACAAGCCCTACTCCACGGATGCCAACATGCTCGGGCTGACGCACGAAGCTGGCCAACTCGAAGCCTTAGATACCGCGGCCAGCCTCATCGCTCCCGGCATGGGTTGTTTCACACAGCAGGCTCCGGATACCGCCGAGACTTTTATCGTGCGCTTTGAACGAGGCGTCCCAATCGCCATCAACGGCCATGTTGTCGGACCGGTCGCAGCCATTGAGCAAAGCAACGCCATTGCCGGGCGGCACGGAGTCGGCATTGGCTTACATGCAGTGGAAAACCGCTTCGTTGGCATCAAGTCGCGCGGCGTCTATGAGGCTCCGGCCTTAGAGCTACTTGGCCAGTGTTACGATTACTTGCTCCAGCTTACTCTCGACCGCCGCGCCCGGCGGATTTTCACCGTTGTCTCCGGGTTTATTGCCGAGCAAATCTACCAAGGCTATTGGTTCGACACGGCGACTCAAGCGAGCTGGAAGCTCATCGAGCATTTTAATCGATTGGCGACCGGAACTATCTCCGTTTCGCTCTACAAGGGTCAAGTCGCCTTTTGCGCAGCCAGCGACGCTCCCCACTCGCTCTACAGCGAGGACACCGCTTCCATGGAGGCCATCGGCGACTTCGACCACCGCGATTCCGAGGGCTTCCTCGGCGTCTTAGGCGTCAGTGCCCGTGCGCTTCATCAGGCCGGGCAGATTGTTCAACCCAGTGGCGATACAGCGGCTTGACCTCTTTGGGTAATCGGTCAAAGACTTCCCGCTCAATCGGCTCCATCTCGTAGTTTTTGCCTCCAGTCTCTACCACCATCGCCTCGTGCTCGGGCCGACCGATAAGCGTGGGGTTCAGGTTCAGCCACCACGGAGCGTAGCGCACGATAAGGGCGACGCGATCGCTTTCGCTTTGGTTGGGAGCTACGGCGTGCCAAAGCCGGCTGTCGTACACCAAGACGCTGCCGGCTGCTCCTTCGATCTGGCACTCGGTCGGATAGGGCGCGTCCTGATCCATTGCGGGCATGTCCCCAGCCGCGGGATTGCGCGGCCAGCGGTGACTGCCCGGCACCACGAAAGTCCCCCCGGTCTCAGCGGAAAATGGCGTCAGCATCCATATCGTCGAAAGGTGCAGGACCGCGTCTGGATACGGCGCGGGGATGTGCGAGGCGTTGGTGGAGTTGTAAGGCCAATCGGCGTGCCAATAGCCCCGCGCATTACCCGGGTGATTGACCACGCAGTCCGTGCAGGAAATCCGCGCCCACGCCCCGAAAAAAGACTCGACTACCTCTAGGAACCGGCGGTCGGCTAAGTACGGAGCAAAGGATTGCACCTGATTGATGACTTGTTTGAACTGGGCCACGCCCGGGGTGCCGATCCGGTGACCGCGGCGGCGAATTTCGGCCAATTTGGCGTCGGACTGCTGGCGATTGTGCTCGACCACAGCCACTAGCTCGGCACATATATCCCCGACTAGTGCCTTGGGAATCACTTGCTCGATAACGCAAAAGCCGTCGCGCTCGATGTGCTGTTTGTAGGTAGTCACTTTATCCTCGGAAAAGTGGTGCGACGCCGGACCAAATGATCTCCAACTCAGTCAGCGCGTCGCCGTCTAGGATAGGCACGGGCGCCCGGCAAACCGTCGAGCGAATCAACCCGCGCTTTTGCAAAATCCACTTGTAGATCGCAATCCCGTAGAGCCGCTCGTAGTTCATCAGCGGCAGGAGCTGATAGAAGCGCTCGCGTGCCGTCGCCTCATCTCCCGCTTCGAGAGCATCCCAAATCGCCGCCATGGCGTCGGTCACATGACAGCCGGGCATATTGCCGCAGGCACCGCGCCGATACTCATCGAGCAAATAGACGCCCCCTTTGCCACCCAAGACGCCCTTACAGGCCGCACCTGCCAGCACCAGTGTGCGGCTGACCTGCCAAGGCTCGGGAACGGTCTCTTCCTTGATGTAATCAACGCCCGCCAACTCGCGGCACATCCGCCCCAACAGTTCGCCGCTCATGGGCGTCCCGACCGGCGCGTCGAAATTCTGCACGCAGATTGGGACCTCAACTGCGTCCGCCAACTGCTGGTAAAAGGCGTAGCAGCCTTCCTGGTCAACGCGCAATACGTGCGGCGGCATGGACATGATTCCGTCGGCTCCTGCGGCTTGGGCGAACTGAGCGAGAGCCACGGCCGGCAAGGCATGGCCGGAGGTGACGGAGGCCACTACGGGCACTCGGCCATCAGCCGCGGCGACGACGATCTCGATCCAGCGGCGGCGTTCCTCGTCGGAAAGGGTCGAAAATTCGCTGGCATTGGCCGGCCCCACCAAGCCCGTGGCACCCGCCTCAATACTAAAGGCAACCAAGTCCTGCAAGGCCGCTTCATCGAGCGCGTAACTATCGGTAAAGGGGGTCATCACAATCGGCATAATTCCGCGCCACGTTTCAGTCATGAATATCTCCTTTTAGGCCAAGCAAAGCGGCCACGGCAAAAAGACCATCTACCACGGTGCATTCGCCAAGTTCCAAGCGACGCCGACTCTGGTGACCGGAAGGCAGCAGGACGCAATGGACACCGAGCGCAACGGCCACCTCAATATCGTGTAGAGTATCGCCGATGAGCAAGATTTCGTCGCTTCGGCAGTTGAGGTCCGCAAGATGCCGATGTCCGCGCTCAATCTTCCCCTCCCCCAAGCCGTTATCCACCCCGGCGACTGAGGCAAAGTGGGACCGCAACCCATAGTGAGCGACCATTTCTTCAAGGTCCACTTCGTTAGAGGCCGATAAGAGGGATTGTTCGATCCCGTTGCAGCCCAGTGCGGCCAGTACTTCGCGCGCCCCCTCGCGCAATCGGCTCTCGTAGAGACGCTGGCTGTAGAGGATGTTGAACTCGTCGCCAAGGGTCGCAAAGTCCTCTCGCTCTAAGTCAAAGCCTACGCGCTGGTAGTAGATCCGCAGGGGAAACCCGAAGACCTCGCTGTATCTGCACGGCGTGGTCAGCGCGAGCCCTCGGCGCGCCAACAATTCGTTGACGATCTCGACGCACAGCCAAGCATCGTCTACTAAGGTGCCGTTCCAGTCCCAAATTACATGGCGCGGCTTCATAGACAGCGGTCGTAAACTTACTCTTTGTAAGCGACTACGCGCAGACGCCAGTAGTCGGCATGCCAGCTCCCATCGCCGTACAATGCCGGGCGTACGGCGTCCTCCACTGCATCCCACAATTCTTCGCGCATCGACGAGGGGACACCCTCTGTAAGCGTCTCGGCGAACATCTCCATCCAATCGCGCAACCCGCTCTCTCCTCCTAGGGGGGTTGGACGAGGAAAGTGGCTGGCATAAGCAACGCGCAGTCCAGCCTGCTCCACAAGCCGCGTGTACTCTCCCAAGCTGGGAAAATACCAAGGCGACTGCGGATAAAAGTCCCGTGCGGCCAACTGATCGATCAGCCCTCGGCTGATGGTGGCCACGTTCCGCGCACCGCCCAACTCGGCGACAAAACGCCCTCCCTGTCCCAGACAGGCGGCAATGCACGCAAGTGCTTCTTCTGGCGGCTTAACCCAGTGTAGGGCTGCGTTGGAAAAGACCGCATCGAACGGCTCGGCAAAGGAAAAATCTCTCGCATCGCCGACGACAAAAGACAGATCCGGGAGCTGCTCGCGGGCGGCCTCGATCATCTCGGCCGACGAATCGATGCCCACGACCTCAGCTCCGGCTGCGGCAATCTGGGCACTCAGTTGCCCCGTACCGCAGCCCAAGTCGAGGACGCGTTCCCCAGCTCGAGGAGCCAAGATCTCCACCAAGTCGGCACCTGCGGCGGTGACATAGTGGTGTTTGGCTTGGTAGCGTTTGGGGTCTTGGAACATATCAGCCCAAGAGATCGGCGATGACCGCGCGCTCCTCTTTGAGCTCGTCTTCGGTGGCCTTGATCTTGGCACGGGCGAAGTCGCTCAACTCCAAACCTTGCACGATCTCCCACCCGCCTTGGCCGTCGCTGCGAATGGGAAAGGAGAACATCAACCCCTCGTCAATCCCGTAGCTGCCGTCCGAATAGACGCCAGCCGAGAAAAAGTCGCCCGCTGGCGTGGCGCTCTCCACGCTGACGATGTGGTCGAGCGCGGCATTAGCCGCCGACGCGGCCGACGACAAGCCACGGGCGTCGATGACGGCTGCCCCCCGCTGCTGGACGATTTGGATGAATTCCTCGCGCAACCAAGCGTGATGGCCTATGACGTCGGACGCTGGCCGCCCCTCAATCCGCGCATTTTCGGCATCTGGGTACTGCGTGGCGCTGTGGTTGCCCCAGATGGCCATATTGGTCACCGCCGAGACTTTGACTCCGGCTTTTTGGGCAAGCTGGGCTTGGGCGCGGTTTTGATCCAGCCGGGTCATCGCGTAGAAGCGGTCGCGGGGGATACCGGCCTTCTGGCCGTGGCTCATGGCAATCAAGCCATTGGTGTTGGCCGGATTGCCCACGACCAAAACCCGCACATCCGCGGCGGCTCGGGCGAGCGCTTGGCCTTGGCCGACGAATATCGGGCCGTTCTCCCGAATTAAGTCGCCCCGCTCCATACCGGGGCCGCGCGGCTTGGAGCCAATCAGCAGCCCCCAATTGATCCCATCGAAAGCCACTTCAGCTTGGTCGGTAATTACGATGTCGTCGAGAAGCGGAAAGGCGCAGTCGTCAAGTTCCATAACCACGCCTTCGAGGGCTTTGAGCGCCGGAGTAATCTCCAGCAAGTGCAGCGAAACCCGGACGTCGCGGCCGAAAACCTCGCCCGAGGCTAAACGCGGCAATACAGCGTAGCCGATCTGGCCAGCCGCCCCAGTGACGGCTATTTTCACAGTTCGTGCCATGTATTCCTCCTAAATAAGGCAGTTTCTAGACAGAGAAAATCTGCCAAAAAAAATCGTTCTGTGCAATGCGAGCCCAGCCCTTGCTTCCATCTTGGCCGGCTGGTTATTCTACTATGCTTCCAACACGCGGCCCATGAGCGAAAGGACGGCCATTATGAGCGGTGACTTTGATCTCATCATCCAAGGAGGGCATCTGATCGACCCCAAAAACGACCTCGACGGACCAGCCGATATTGCCGTCAAGGACGGGCTAGTCGCTGTGGTCGCCGAGCGAATTGAGCCCAGTTCAGCGAAGGTCATCGATGTGTCTGGTCTCTATGTCACCCCGGGCTTAATTGATATCCATGTCCACGTCTATGGAGGATATCAGGGCTGGCTCTTCCCCGACCAGCACGCTCTGCCCTACGGCGTAACTACCGTAGTAGATACAGGCGGTGCTGGATGGAAGGATATGGCCGACTTCAAGCGCACCATCATCGATCCTGCCCAGACTCGCGTCTTGGCCTTTGTCAATATCGTCGGTGCTGGCATGATCGGTGCTCCCGAACAAGACATCAGCGAAATGGATCCCGCGCTCTGCGCCGCGGCGATTGAGCAGTACCGCGAGTTCGTCGTTGGAGCCAAGTCGGCCCACTTCGGCGGTCCGGGTTGGGAGTCGGCTGGTGGCGCGATCGAGGCAGCGCGACAGAGCGACTCCATTGCCATGATCGACTTTGCCCCCCGCCCCACCCGCACGTACGAGGAATTGCTCGCGCGCATGAGTCCAGGGGACATCCACACGCACCTCTATGCCGCCCACATCCCTCTACTAGACGAGGACAAAAAAGTCGCAGACTACGTGCGCCAAGCCCGACAGCGTGGCATTGTCTTTGACACAGGGCACGGCGGTGGCTCCTTTTGGTTTCGCATTGCCGTACCCGCTATGGCCCAAGACTTCCCTCCGGATACCATTAGCACGGATCTACACAAGTCC
The DNA here is from genome assembly GCA_965116675.1 of Candidatus Latescibacterota bacterium. Taxonomy (GTDB): domain Bacteria; phylum Latescibacterota; class UBA2968; order UBA8231; family UBA8231. Next base: position 793,325 of record OZ220721.1, on the reverse strand, counting down.
AGCCGCATGCTGCCCAACGCCACCATGCCCATAACTATGTCCAAATTCCTTGGCCTCGGCATGACGTTGAAAGAGGTCATCTATCGCTCGACGCACAAACCAGCCGAGGTAATCAGGCACCCCCAGCTAGGGCATCTCAGTATCGGGGCCGAAGCCGACCTAGCGGCTTTCGCCCTGCACGAAGGGGATTTTGCCTTTGTCGATTCAGGCCGGGCGCGCATGCGGGGCCAGCAAAAACTCGAATGCGAGCTAACGCTGAGAGCGGGTCGAGTCGTCTGGGACCTAAACGGCCGCAGCCTAGTGGACTGGGATAAGGCCGGCGAATACCGCCACCTTGCTTAAGACACGCAAGTGCCTTCGCAAACAACTTGACGCAGCGCTACTCCTTATGTATAATCAGTTAGTTTCGCCCGTACCTATGATACGCTTGCCATTGCACCGAGAGTATTTCGCTGCTGTGAGACACGGCACAAGACCTGCCGTGCAGGCAACTCCCCTGTACGATGAGAGGCTCTATGCATAATCTGCACGACGAGGAGAACACCCTCCGACTCTATTTCGACGATATTGCTGAATCCACGCCCCTTTCGAGAGAACGCGAAGTAGAATTGGCCGATCGCATCAAAAATGGCGATATGCATGCCCGCGAAGAAATGATCAGCGCCAATTTGCGATTTGTCGTCGATGTGGCTAAGAAGTACCAAAACCGCGGTTTGTCCCTCTCCGACCTGATTAGCGCTGGCAATCTCGGCCTCATCACGGCGGCCGACCGCTTCGATGGCACCAAGGGCTACAAGTTCATTTCATACGCGGTTTGGTGGATCCGTCAGTCCATTCTCCAAACCCTCGCCGAGCACGTGCGCACCGTGCGCCTTCCTCTCAATAAGGTCAGTTTGCTCAAGGATATTTCCAAAGCCTCGCGCAAATTGGGCCAACATAGCGCCAGCGAGCCTGCCATAGAGGAAATCGCCGCTGAACTCGAAGTCCCAGCCGAAGAGGTTCTAGAGACCATTCTCAGCGCCCGAGCCGTGTGTTCGCTCGACGAATCCTTCACCGACGACGACGAGCGCAGCCTGCTCAACACCTTGGCCGACAATACGGCCGCAGCCCCAGATGCCGATATCCTGAGCGAATCGGCCCGGGAGCAGCTCGAGACGGCTTTGGAAACCCTTGAGGAGCGCGAATTGCGCATTATCAGGCTCTATTTTGGCCTCGACGGCAACGAGGCTCTGACGCTCGAGGAAATCGGCGACATGATGAACCTCACGCGCGAGCGCATCCGCCAGCTCAAAGAGCGGGCGCTCAGTAAGCTGCGCCATCCTTCGCGGCACCAGGTGCTTAAAACGCTAGCTAGCGGTACCTGAAAATTCGCCGGGGGGATACCGAAGCGGTCAAACGGGGCAGACTGTAAATCTGTTGGCTTATGCCTTCGTAGGTTCGAATCCTGCTCCCCCCACCACTAATTAAAAAGGCCGTTCCTTACTGGGAACGGCCTTTTTTTGTTGCAATATACAGGCGCGTCCTATTGCCCCTCTTCCACGATCCGGTCCAGTTCCACGCTCAAGGCATCAGCCAGCAAAAACCCCGCCCGAGTCAAACGCAATCTCTGGCCTTCGAGCTCGGCGTAGCCAACTTTCTCCAGTTCGGCAAAGCGCCTGTTGCTCTGGATGCGGCTGACCTCTTCTTGGGTCAATTCAACACCCTCTATGGTGCGCAAACCCAGCCATAGACGTTCCCTGCAGGCCGTGTCCGGGGCTATGGTCTCCTCCCCTGCGCACGGCGACCGGCCTTGGTGCATAGCGTCGAGATAGGCATTGAGATCTCGCGTATTCCAAAATCGCTTCCCAGAGATGAAGCTATGGGCCCCGAGCCCAACACCTAAGTAAGGAACCCCCGTCCAGTAGCCCCAGTTGTGGCGCGAGCGATAGCCAAGACGGGCGTAGTTCGAAATCTCGTAGTGTTCATAGCCAGCCGTCACTAACCGAGCGTCGGTCCATTCCAAGGTACGAGCCTGACAGTCGTCCGCGACAGGTTCCAGCAAGCCCTGACGCTGTCGTTGAGCGAAGATCGTACCTTCTTCAATGGTGAGGCTATAGACCGAAAGGTGCTCTGGGTCCAAGGCTATAGCCCGCTCGACACTAAAGTGCCAATCGGCCTCTGAGCCCCTAGGTACATTGGCCACCAAATCCAAGCTCACATTGGCAAAACCAGCCGCTCTGGCCGCTTCGTACGCCCTCTCGACATCGGCTGAGCTATGCTGCCGTCCCAAGTGCCGCAGATCGGCATCACGCAAAGCCTGCGCGCCAATGCTGATGCGGTTGCACCCGAACGCCTTTAGCCTTGCGAATTTTTCGCGGTCAACGGTCCCAGGGTTGACTTCAATCGCAATTTCCGCGTCTGGGTGTAGCCCCAAATGTCGCTGAACTGCCTCAAGCATCTGGCCAATTAACGCCGGCTCGACTTGGCTCGGGGTGCCTCCGCCCAAGAACACAGTCTCCACCGGTCCCGATAAATGGGCCCAAGACTCAATTTCTCGACATATCGCTTCGGCATATAGGCTGTGGCGGTCTTCTTGGCCGACAATCGTGGCAAAGGCGCAGTAGGGGCAGCGTTGCGGACAAAACGGAACGTGGATATAGAGGCCCAACGCCATTATTTACTTTTGGGGGATTAAGGGACGCAGAGTCGGTAAGTACGCCTCTTGCTCATAAATCAGGCTTCCATTTTGAGCGCGGCCAAAAACGCTTCTTGGGGAATTTCCACCTTCCCGAACTGCTTCATACGCTTCTTGCCTTCCTTCTGCCTTTCGATCAATTTGCGTTTACGGGTCACATCGCCGCCGTAGCACTTGGCCGTCACATTTTTACGGAATGGCTTAACAACCTCGCGGGCGATCACCTTACTCCCCACTGCCCCTTGGATGACCACCTCGAACATCTGTCGTGGGATTAGTTCCTTGAGCTTAGTACAGAGCTGCCGGCCCCACTCATAGGCCTTGTCGCGATGGATGATCACTGAGAGCGCGTCCAGCGGCTCGCCATTAATCATAATATCAAGCCTAGACAGTCGGCCAGCCCGCATCTCCAGATGCTCGTAATCGAATGACGCATAACCCCGCGACACCGACTTGAGGCGATCATAAAAGTCGATCACCACTTCGGCCAAAGGCATCTCAAAACTCAGAATAGCCCGACTGCCATCGAGATACTCCGTATTGCGGTAGCTCCCACGCCGATCGGTGCAGATTTTCATCACGGCGCCGATGTAATCCCTCGGCACCAAGATCTGGACGGCGAGAATCGGCTCGCGCACCTCATCGATCTCAGCAGCAGGCGGTAGTAAAGAGGGATTGTCCACGTCGATCAGTTCCCCATCCTTGGTCAGAATCTGGTAGAGCACATTGGGCAGGGTCGTGATGATTTCGACCTGGTACTCGCGGTCGAGGCGCTCCTGGACGATCTCCATGTGCAGCAGACCTAGGAAGCCGCAGCGAAAACCAAAGCCCAACGCTGGCGAAGTCTCCGGCTCATAGGAGAACGCGGCGTCGTTGAGCTTGAGCCGCTCTAAAGCGTCGCGCAGCACCTCGTATTCCTCTGGGACAACGGGATAAAGGCCGCTGAAAACCATGGGTTTGAGCGATTGGTACCCAGGCAACGACTCTACTTCCGCCTCTGCATCAACGACCGTGTCACCGACGTGAGCCTCGGCTAGCTCTTTGATTCCAGCGATGAAATAGCCGACTTCGCCGGTCTCAAGTGCTTGAGCCGGGACCCGGTTTAAGACCAAGTGGCCGACTTCTTCGACCTCGTAGAGCCGTCCGGTGGAGTGGAAGCGAATTTTCTGCCCTTTGTGGATGCGTCCATCAACGACTCGGATAAAGCAAATTACACCTCGGTACTGGTCGTAGAGCGAATCAAAAATCAGTGCTCGCAACGGCTCCTGCTGACGCCCAGCCGGCGGTGGTATGCGATCAACAATCGCCTCCATCACCCCCTCAACCCCAACCCCCTCTTTGGCGCTGATTTGCAAAATATCCTCGGCTTCCCCTCCCAGTAGATCAAGCACCTGTTGCTGCACTGCCTCGACCTGAGCTGCGGGCATGTCGATTTTATTGAGCACCGGGATGACGACCAAGTCGCTGTTTAGCGCCAACAGTAAATTGCTCACGGTCTGGGCTTCCACGCCCTGCGTGGCATCGACGACCAATATCGCCCCTTCGCAGGCCGCCAAACTACGTGACACCTCATAGGTAAAATCCACGTGTCCCGGCGTGTCGATCAAGTTGAATTGATATATCCTATCGTCGCCTACCTGATAGTGCATTCGCACGGCGTGGGCCTTGATTGTAATGCCCCGCTCGCGCTCTAAATCCATGCTATCGAGTACCTGCTCCTGCATCTGCTTAGCTGTTAGGGTCGCAGTTTTTTCGAGCAGGCGGTCCGCTAGCGTTGATTTGCCGTGATCAATGTGGGCAATGATGGAGAAATTGCGAATCTGTGCGATACTCATAAAATTGTCGATAAGGTTAGTGCGAAGGACTTGGTGAGCAGTCAGGATGCGCGCTGGCGATATAGGCTCTCGTCGACCACGCTAGCCATTTGCTGTACATCTAAGGGAAGGGCGAGAAAGTTCTTGATCTCCTGGCTTATGACAAGCGGGTCGCGCAAGACATCGGCGTAGTCGACATAAAGCACCTTCATTTGCGGGTGCTCCGCCAACCACTGTTGCACTGCACTCAAGTGCCGCCCGAAGGCGTCGGCTATCGCAGCGTCGGAGACTCGGTCGCAGGGCTGTCCTCGCCGCGCTAACATCGCCCGCTGCGAAGCCAAAATCTCGTCCATTTTCCGAAGGGCAAACACGATTTTATATGGCTTGTTAGGCGGCAATTGGTCGAGCAATTGGGATATGACCTTGACAGCTTTACCCCTCGCCGATTCGAGCCATGCAGTGTCTCTTTCTAGCTGCTTAACCTTCTCGAACTCGTAATATCCCCCGGGATTATCGGCGTCGGCCTCTCGGATACCGTCTGTTAGGGGCGGCAATCCACCCGCAGCCAACATCTTCATCAGCATCGAGGTACCAGAACGGGGCAGGCCGGACACAATAGTTATGCACTCGTTCGGCTGTGGAACTGAGGTCGAATGAGAATACAAAGTAAAGAAAAACAGGCCGCAGCATAATACGACACACGCTCCCAAAGCCTAGCTCCGGAAGCGTGTGTCGTATACTTTGCTACATGTATGTGAGTTAATTAAAAGACCAGACGCCCACGCAACAGAAGTCCATGCGAGGCACCGGCCATGCGCTGCCAGCGCGAACTCTCGAGGCTCACTGACATCGACGAGTCAACCTCAAAGCGCGTACCTAAGCGCAACTGCATGCGCTCTGGCGCTTGCGTCATCCCGCTGTATACAGTGTATACTCCCCGACCGCCAAGTGCGGCTAAACCGTAGCCGACCTCGGCTCTGAGCTGGCCTTGCGCGTTCGCAACACCCCGGTCCGCTATCTCGGCGACGCTGCGCTCCCACAGCGTCAGACTGTTCGCCTGCGTACCGTAGGTTGGCATCACCCGCAACGACAGCCCTCGACCATTGGTGCCAGCCGAGCGCTGGAGCAACAGATGCGCACCCCATTCTTGGTATTCGACCGCGTCGTCGCCGTCACTTACCAGACTCCGCGCCATAGCTTCCAGCGTGAAGCCACCTCCCTCATAGCGCAGGCCACCGCCAACTTCTACGCCGGCCCCGGTCAGTCCGTCGCCGCCATCTTGGCGCAGAGCAACCTCTAACTCGGGTGTCACCTGCCCATCCATACCCGCTTCGTAAGCATGGGAGGCTTTAAGTGCCAGCCTCAAGCGGTTAGCACTCACGGTCTGTTCGGCGATCCGGTTTCCACCCTCGCCAACATCGAGAGCTCCACCCTCGACTTCGACTTGGGCAACTGTGGCCGCAGCCTTGATCCGCAACTGAGTCGGCCCGCTGGCGAGCAAGTCACCGCTAGCCCCTACACTTGCAGTCCGCAGCGATGTATCACTCGACTGCTGGCCTACGGTTCCCTGTTCGTCGTCAATATCGAGGTTGCCGCGCCCTAAACCCGCCGTCAACCATACTCCCAACCGCCCTGGCGAGAACCCGACGTATGGATGCAGGCTCAGCATGCGAGTCTCATAGGTACCGTCGACTCGCTCTTCACCGAGCAACGGGGCGGTATAATCGAACGATCCTTGGGCCCACGACAGCGCCAACCCGGTTAGCATTTCGGCACCTGGCCGGGCGTCCAAACCAATCTGAGCACGGCTTAGGTTGCCCTCCCAATCCAGCGAACCGTCGTCGCTAGACATTTGGCCGTAATCTCCCCGGCCCCAGAATGTAGGACTGCCGGGACAAAGAATACATCCTCTGCCAAAACCAAACGGCGCTGCAAAGGACGAGCCATTCATAACCTGTGCTAGATTGACTGGACGATTCTCGAATATCCGGCCGGACTGAATCATGTCGTGGAGAGTGGACTCAGCGGCGAAGCGAAAAGACCTGTTCACATCGCCGGCTCTGTCCATATGCTCAAGGCGATTTTCGATGGCGCGATTCGTTCCATCGGCAATAGCCAATGCGTACTTGGACAAAATCTGTTCGTTGAGTTCCGCAAAACGGTCCGTGGCCGATTCTTCCACTCGAACCTCAAAGCTGAGGATAGCTGCGTCCTCAGCAGTCATATTGTCGTCGGAGTCGTGAGCCGTATACGTCAACGTATACGTTCCGACCTCCGTCGGTGTGCCCGAAAGCATCGGCGACATGGGGTTGGGGTCAAACGTCAGACCCGGCGGCACGTTATCTAGAGTATAAGTCAACTCGCCGAACACGACTTCGCCGTCCGGATTTAGCGAGAGCAAGTTGCCGCCCGAAGCCAAGGGCAACACCAAGTCTTCAATCGCCTCACCATCTATGTACGTCTGGTTGGCCACGTCCCCGCTAAAGCTGGGCGCGCCATCTACCATTATGTGAAAGGTCAACTCAGCCGAATCGCCATCGATATCCTCCACCTGGTAAACCAAGCGATACACGCCCGTGTGCGTCGGCGTGCCCGAAAGCGTCCGGGCTGCAGCGTCGAAGTTCAGACCCGGCACATTCATGTCTAAAGTATATGTCAAGTCGCCGTTGCCGCCCGAAGCCGCAGGGAATTCCCACGAATCCATCGCCTCATTCTGACGCAAGATTCGATCCTCAATGACCGCGTCAAAAAAGGTAGGATTACCGTCGACTGTCAGGAAGAAGCTCAACTCAGCCGAATCGCCATCTTCGTCTTCCACCCGAAACGTCAACTCATATCCCTCGGCAGGATGCGACACATGAAGCTCCGGCGTACCCGAAATCGTCCGCGACGCAGCATCAAACGCCAGACCCGGAGGCAAATTCTCCTCACTCAAGCTATAGGTCAACTCGCCGTTGCCGCCCAAAGCCGCAGGCAACTCCAACGGGGCCATCTCCTCTCCTTCAGGAACCCACTGATTCGTAATAGATCCCTCAAAGAAGGGCATACCATTTACTGAGATCGTGAAGGTCAACGGGGCCGGCTCTTCACCATCGACATCCGCCACCCGATACGTCAACGCATAGCCTTCGGGAGAATACGACACATTAGGCGATAACTCACCCGAAATCGTCCGAGCCGTGGGATTAAACGCCAGACCCGGCGGCAACTCCCCATCCAAGAAATACGTCAACGCCACATTCCCACCGACCGCCTCCGGCAACTCTAAGCTCACCGCCTCGCCCGCCGTATACTGCTGATCTTCTACGACCTGATCGCCGAAGCTGGGTATGCCATTCACCGCAATCGTGAAGGTCAACGTCACAGCATCGCCATCCACATCCGTCACCCGATACGTCAAATCATAGCCCTCAGCAACATACAAGTAATCGGCCGGCAGCGTACCCGAAATCATCCGCGCCACGCCATCAAACGACAGATCCGGAGGCAACTCCCCTTCCAACGTATACGTCAACGCGCCATTCCCACCGACCGCCTCTGGCAAACCTAAGCTCACCTCATTGCCCGCCTCGTACAGTTGGTCGTCTATGACCTGAGCGTGGAAGCTAGGCATACCATGCACCACGATCGTGAACTCCAAGACCGCAGGACTATCCCCATCCTGATCCGTCACCTGATACGTCAACGTATAGCCCTCGCTCTCAGCAGTATACGTCGCATCCGCATCCAGTGTACCCGAAATCGTCCGCGACGCACTATCATAGCTCAGACCCTCCGGCAACTCCCCAACCAACTCATACGTCACCTCGCCGTTGCCGCCCGAAGCCGAGGGCAACACCCAAGGATCTATCGTCTGCCCTTCGGCAAAGGTCACTTGCTCCGACACAGTTTCGTCGAAGCGAGGAATACCATCCACCCGAATCGTGAACACCAACGGAGCCGGCTCTTCGCCATCGACATCCGCCACCCGATACGTCACCGTATACCCGTCAAAGGTATACCACGCAAACTCCGGCGGCGTACCCGAAATCGTCCGAGTCCCCGGATCAAACGACAGACCCGCAGGCAACTCCCCGTCCAAGCGATACGTCCGCGCCACATTCCCACCTTCCGCCTCATGCAACTCCAAGCTCACCGCCTCGCCGGCCGTATACAGTTGGTCTTCCTCCTCCCGGACGAAGCTGGGGATACCATTCACCCGAATCGAGAAGGTCAATGTCACAGTATCGCCATCCACATCCGTCACCCGATACGTAAACGCATAGGACTCATCATAGGTCACATCCGTCGGCGGCGTACCCGAAATCGTCCGCGCCGCGCCATCAAACGAAAGACCCGCAGGCAACTCTCCTTCCAACTCATACGTCAAACCGTTATTCCCACCGACCGCCTCTGGCAAACCTAAGCTCACCTCATTGCCCGCCTCGTACAGTTGGTCGTCTATGACCTGAGCGTGGAAGCTAGGCATACCATGCACCACGATCGTGAAGACCAAGGCCTCGGGCGCATCGCCATCCTGATCCGTCACCTGATACGTCAACGTATAGCCCTCGCTCTCAGCAGTATACGTCGCATCCGCCGATAGCGTACCGGAAATCGTCCGCGACGCACTATCATAGCTCAGACCCTCCGGCAACTCCCCAACCAACTCATACGTCACCTCGCCGTTGCCGCCCGAAGCCGAGGGCAACACCCAAGGATCTATCGTCTGCCCTTCGGCAAAGGTCACTTGCTCCGACACAGTTTCGTCGAAGCGAGGAATACCATCCACCCGAATCGTGAACACCAACGGAGCCGGCTCTTCGCCATCGACATCCGCCACCCGATACGTCACCGTATACCCGTCAAAGGTATACCACGCAAACTCCGGCGGCGTACCCGAAATCGTCCGAGTCCCCGGATCAAACGACAGACCCGCAGGCAAGTCCCCGTCCAAACGATACGTCCGCGCCACATTCCCACCTTCCGCCTCGGGCAACTCCAAGCTCACCGCCTCGCCCGCCGTATACAGTTGGTCTTCTTCCTCCCGGACGAAGCTGGGGATGCCATTCACCCGAATCGAGAAGGTCAACGTCATAGCATCGCCATCCACATCCTCCACCTGATACGTAAACGCATAGGACTCATCATAGGTCACATCCGTCGGCGGCGTACCCGAAATCGTCCGCGCCACGCCATCAAACGAAAGACCCGCAGGCAACTCTCCTTCCAACTCATACGTCAAACCGTTATTCCCACCGACCGCCTCTGGCAAACCTAAGCTCACCTCATTGCCCGCCTCGTACAACTGGTCGTCTATGACCTGAGCGTGGAAGCTGGGCATACCATGCACCACGATCGTGAACTCCAAGACCGCAGGACTATCCCCATCCTGATCCGTCACCTGATACGTCAACGTATAGCCCTCGCTCTCAGCAGTATACGTCGCATCCGCATCCAGTGTACCCGAAATCGTCCGCGACGCACTATCATAGCTCAGACCCTCCGGCAACTCCCCAACCAACTCATACGTCACCTCGCCGTTGCCGCCCGAAGCCGAGGGCAACACCCAAGGATCTATCGTCTGCCCTTCGGCAAAGGTCACTTGCTCCGACACAGTTTCGTCGAAGCGAGGAATACCATCCACCCGAATCGTGAACACCAACGGAGCCGGCTCTTCGCCATCGACATCCGCCACCCGATACGTCACCGTATACCCGTCAAAGGTATACCACGCAAACTCCGGCGGCGTACCCGAAATCGTCCGAGTCCCCGGATCAAACGACAGACCCGCAGGCAACTCCCCGTCCAAGCGATACGTCCGCGCCACATTCCCACCTTCCGCCTCATGCAACTCCAAGCTCACCGCCTCGCCGGCCGTATACAACTGATCTTCCTCCTCCCGGACGAAGCTGGGGATACCATTCACCCGAATCGAGAAGGTCAATGTCACAGTATCGCCATCCACATCCGTCACCCGATACGTAAACGCATAGGACTCATCATAGGTCACATCCGTCGGCGGCGTACCCGAAATCGTCCGCGCCGCGCCATCAAACGAAAGACCCGCAGGCAACTCTCCTTCCAACTCATACGTCAAGGCTACATTCCCACCTTCCGCCTCTGGCAACTCTAAGCTCACCGCCTCGCCGGCCTCGTATAGATGATCTTCCTCCGCCCGGACGAAGCTGGGCATAGCAGCTATCACAATCGTGAAGTCCAACTCAGCCCAATCGCCATCGGAATCCTCCGCCCGATACGTGAACGGATATGACGCGTCATACAACACATCAGCCGGCGGCGTACCCGAAATCATCCGAGTCGCCGGATCAAACGACAGACCCGCAGGCAACTCCCCGATCAAGCTATACGTCAGAGCGTCGGTGGACCGACCCACTGGCAACTCCCAAGGCTGTTTTATCTCTTCGCCTGCAGTAAAGGTTGTTTGACGCGCAGCGACTGCCGCGAAGGTCAGCTCTACATAGATAGTAAAGGTCAATTCCTCGGCGTCGCTCTCCTCCATATTGGTATCGGAATCTTCCACCCGGTAGGTCATTTCATACGTCCCGGCTATGGTCGGCGTACCCGAAAGCGTCCGAGCCTCAGCATCAAACACCAGACCCTCCGGCAACTCCCCGACCAAGCTAGAGGACATAGATGACAAGCTATATCTCGGAGGTTCCTCATACTCTCCCACCGAAGCCGGAGGCAATTCCAGAACTCCTATATCATCGCCTGTCCGGTACGACTGATCGGCAACCGTCGCACCGTCAAAGCTCGGCCTCGTATCGACTTCTAGCTCGAATGTCAACGTGGCCGTATCGCCGTCGGCATCCGTTACTTCGTAAGTCATCAAGGAAATAGCCACTTCCGAAGGCGTACCCGAAAGCGTCCGAGCCTCAGCATCAAATTCCAAACCCGGCGGCAAGGGCCTTAAATTATACGTCAAGTCGCCGTTACCACCTGAAGCCGGAGGTAGCACCAAATCTATCGCCACCCCGGCCGAGAACATCTGATCGGCAACCGTCTCATCGCCAAAGCTCGGCGCTACATCCTCTTCCTCTACTGAGATATTGAATGTCAACGTGGCCGTAGCACCATCGGCATCCGTCGCTTCGTAGATCATCAAGTAAAAGATCTTTTCCGGGAAGGAGACAACGTCCGAAGGCGTACCCGAAAGCGTCCGAGTCGCGGCATCAAACTCCAAACCTAGTGGCAAGGGACTTAGATTATAAGTCAAGTCGCCGTTACCACCTGAAGCCGAAGGCAACTCCAAAGTTATCGCCACCCCGGCTTCGTACATCTGGTTGGCAACCGTCGCATCGCCAAAGCTCGGCGCATCCTGGGCTTCAACCTCCGGAGCCAGCACCAAAGTGACCGCCAGAAAAAGCATACTCAGGCAGGACAGCGCTCTATTCCAAATGAGTTTGTTACTAACTACACAACCGCTCATAATTGACCCTCCAATGAGAGATTTAAGTTTTAATTTTTAAAGTTGCAGCGCAACTTTGTGCGATAGACCGCCGCCTCGTCGCTCTAAGGCCGCAACTACCTCCACCACCCCGCTCATGTTCCTCCCTCTTAGCGACCCTTACAACAACAGCTTAATCGAAGAGCGTGTAGAGAAGCCTGAGACTGTGTTACGTACTCAATACAAAATACGCATCTAATATCCAGGATGCAAGAGGTAGTTTCTAAACTATATGGCCTATTAGCACCTAGCACGCAGAAAGGTCAAGATCTTGCAAAAAGAGGAAGATCTTGACGCAACTCGGCTTCCAACTTGGAGTGGCAAGAGGGACAGACTGAAATCAGATGTTCCAGCTTATTGGCCTCTATATTGGAAGAGAAACTGCGATAGGGGATCTTGTGATGGACGTCGAGCTGACGCCCCAGTTCCTCTTCGCTGACCCCGCATACCTGACAGATGAAGCCATCGCGCGTCCGCGCCTTTAGCGCTTGGAGTTCCCAATTGGCCCCCCGCCTTTTGGAAGTTTCCCCTAAGCAAACCTCTAACGATGGCATAGCCTCTGTCCAAGCACGGCGGCAGGACGCGTCGCAAAAGTGCAACTGCGCTTGACCCGCATACCAAGTTGGCACCTCAATTTCTAGTCGACAGTGCGCACAGCGCGTAGCGATCTGCACACTGTCGCCAGCAGAGCATCGTTCGCCAAAATCAAATCCCATCTGATTACTAGAAGAAGCCATGATAAGATCACAGGGCTAATCTTATGCGGGGCTCCAGTTCGTTCTGGCCTTCGCTAACCTCTTTTTGAAGACCCGCCTTGTCCCCTCTCCCCAATTTTTATATATTTAATAATTTTATTGGAGGAGCGCAAAATTGCCTAAACTCAAGTCTGCCAAGAAGCACCAAATCACTAGTGCCAAAGCCTACGTACGCAACCGCGCAATCCGCTCGCGGATGCGTACGGCCCTCAAGAAAGTCCGCCAAGCTCCGGACAAAGCCTCGGCCGAGATCGCTCTACAGGCGGCGATCTCGATCATTGACAGGACCACCAACAAGGGCATTATCCACAAAAATGCCGCCGCCCGCTACAAGTCGCGGTTGAGCCGTCTCGTGCAGACAATGGCTTGATGATCCTTCATTCAAAGGCACGAGTACTCAAGTAGCGCAATCCGCTGTCGCAGAGGATCGTCACGACCCGAGCATTTACCCCCATTTCGCGAGCAACTTGGGCGGCGATATAGGCGTTGGCCCCTGCTGAAATCCCCACCAAAAGTCCTTCCTCTCGCGCCAAGCGGCGGGCCATTTCATACGCGTCGTCGTCGGTAATGACCCGCACCTCGTCGATAACTTCGCGGTTGAGAATTGGCGGTACAAAACCCGCGCCAATACCCTCTATATAACTGAATCCAGCCCTCCCGCCTGAAAGTACGGGCGATCCGGCAGGCTCGACGGCGATGACCCGCACTGTGGACAGAGCTTCCTTGAGTACTTCGCCGACGCCAGTCAACGATCCCCCAGTACCCACCCCTGCCACAAAGGCATCGATTCGACCCTCTAGCTGTTCTAGGATCTCACGGCCAGTCGTGTGGCGGTGTATCTCGGGGTTCGCTGCATTCATAAACTGCTGTGGTAAAAAGTAATCTGGATGCTCGCGCTTGAGTTCAAGCGCTTTGTCGATAGCGCCGCGCATACCCTCGGCCGCTGGCGTCAACACAACTTCAGCACCGTACGCCTGCATCTGTAAGCGGCGCTCGCGGCTAGCCGTGTCGAACATGGTGACGATGAGCTTGTAGCCCTTGTAGGCAGCCACCATGGCCAAGCCAATGCCGGTATTGCCGCTAGTGGGCTCAATGATCGTGCCGCCCTTGGCCAGCAGTCCCTGCTCTTCGGCAGCTTCGATCATCGCCAGAGCGATGCGGTCCTTGACACTACCGCCCGGATTGGTCGCCTCCAACTTGCCCCACACCTCGGCCGCATCCTCCCCGACGACTCGGCTGAGGCGGACCATAGGCGTAGCCCCGATTAACTCCAGCACATTGTGGGCGCGTTTCATCCTGTACCAAACCTAACGCCAACCGCCTGTGGTAGTCCTCAACTGCCGCCAGCAATGGCCGGGACGATAGAGACGCTGTCACCGTCGTTGAGGGGCGTGTCCTTGCCGTCGAGGAAGCGAATATCTTCGTCGTTGACGAAGATATTGACATAGCGGCGTATCTCGCCCCCCTCGTCGAGCAGTTTATCGGCCAAGCCCTCGTAGGAACCGTCGAGACCATCTACCAACTCGCTAATAGTCCCTGCCTCCAACTCGACCTCGGCCTGATTGTGGGTCAATTTCCGCAACGGCGTGGGAATGTGAACAGTAACCGGCATTTCATCCTCCATGTGGTAATTTGAGCGGCTCGACCGCCCGCATTCTATTTATTCAATAGTGGCTTTACTAAACTATTTCAACACCCGTTTCAACGTAGAGATCGCCATCCCAAGCAAAGCATTTGTAGCCTTTCACTTTCCGCTGGCTGCCCGCCTCCTCGCCATATACTGAAAGCACCAGATACATCGCGTCCGGGTCATCCGGGTCGTCTCCTGCCTCTCGGCTGTTGAATATCCAAGTGCGCCTCTCGTCTTCGGCCGAGAAGTAGGCCGCGCAATCAATGTGGGAATGGTAGCAACCCGAGACCCGACCACCGGCCTTTTCAGCCTCCTCTGCAATGCGCAACTGTTCGCCTGCGTCGATCAGATAAGCCGTGCTTGCATCGCGGGGATAGTGCTCCGGATCTTCTTCGTGCCGCTGCTGTTGTACATTAGTACAAGCATGGGCAGTGGACATCCTACCCAACACCTCCTCAACCAACAGACCGCAACACTCGTGTGGGTACTCGGCCAAGGCTTGGGCGCAGATCCGATCAAAGTCCTCGCGGGCGATGCGCAGCATTCAGCTATCCTTTCACTTAGTAATGCCCTCGAGGGCCAGCCGCCACATGGGCGTACTCATGTACTTGTCGCCGCCATCGCAAAATATCGTCACCACTACTCCCGTATCTAGCTGACGGGCAATTTCCAGCGCGGCCCAATAAGCTCCACCCGAAGATTGGCCGACGAGAATCCCCTGCTCGACCGGCAGACGCAGTGCCGTATCATAAGCATCATCGGTATCTATCGGTATTTTGTAGTCGAGGAGCGTCTCGTCGTAGATACCAGGGACAATTGAACTTCCCATGTGCTTGAGGCCCTCAATGCCGTGAAACGGCTCGGCCGGCTCAGCAGCAATGATCTGGATCGCCGGATTGAACTTCCTAAGACCTCGGCCGGTGCCCATCAGCGTCCCGCTAGTACCGATAGTGGCGACAAAATGAGTGACGCGGCCTTGGGTCTGCTCCCATATTTCGGGCGCAGTAGTGTCGCGATGGGCGTACCAATTCGCGGGATTGTTGTATTGGTCGGGCTTGAAGTACCGGTCGGGATCGGCTTCGTATATCCGCCGCGCTTCCCGTATAGCTCCATCGGAAAGCTCCCCTGGGTCGGTGTACACCACTTCGGCACCATAGGCGGCGAGAATGGCCTTGCGCTCGCGACTAACATTGGCCGGCATGGCTAATGTTACCCGATAGCCTTTAGCAGCACCGATCATAGCGTAGGCAATGCCGGTATTTCCAGAAGTGGAATCCAAAATGACCTTACCCGGCCCCAACGACCCGTCCTGCTCGCCATCCTCGATCATCCGTCGCGCCGGCCGGTCCTTGACCGACCCCCCAGGATTGAAAAACTCCAGCTTGGCATACACTTCCACCTTTGGTGGAACCGCCGGATCCCTCAGCCGCAAAAGCGGCGTATCACCAATCTGCTCGACGACCGATAGGCCAATCACAAAAATCTCCCCTCACGATTAAAAGAACCAAAATCCACCATGTCAACTAACCCGGTCCTTTCTTGACACTCTCCAAACTGCATTTTATTTTATTCTGTTTCCCATTTAAAATCCAATATCATTTAGGTGTAACTTATGGAAGAACCGAGCGAAGGCTTGGGCAACTGGGAGCGTACGCACGACTGCGGCACTCTCACGGACAAAGATATCGGTCAGCGCGTATTGCTAATGGGTTGGGTCTGGCGCCGCCGTGACCACGGCGGCGTTATTTTTATCGACCTCCGCGACCGCTACGGCATTACCCAAATTGTCTTCAACCCACAGCGCGATCCAATCGCCTACCAACAGGCCGATCACTTGCGCAGCGAGTACGTCATCGCCGTACAAGGCGAAGTCGAGGCCCGCCCCGAAGGTATGGTCAACCCTCAATTACCCACCGGGGCGATTGAGGTAAACTGCGATCAACTTCGCCTCCTCAACCGCTGTCAGACCCCACCTTTTCTCATCGAAGATCAAACCGACGCTGGAGAGGAAATTCGGCTCAAGTATCGCTATCTGGACCTGCGTCGGCCTCGTATCCAAGGCAATTTGCTACTCAGGCACCGGGGATATCAGATCGTGCGCCACCTACTCGACCAGCGAGGCTTCATCGAAGTTGAAACTCCGTTCCTGACCAAGAGCACCCCCGAAGGGGCCCGAGATTATCTCGTCCCCAGTCGAGTACATCCTGGGCATTTTTTCGCTCTGCCCCAATCACCTCAAACCTACAAACAGCTCTTGATGATCGCCGGCTACGACCGCTACTTCCAGATCGTCAAGTGCTTCCGCGACGAGGATTTGCGAGCCGATCGCCAGCCCGAATTTACCCAAATCGATATCGAAATGGCCTTCGTGCGCGAGGATCACGTCATGGCCATTGCCGAGAATATAACCCGCGCTCTCTTTGCTGAGTTGCGCCAAATCGAGTTACCCAACCCCTTTCCGCGCCTCACTTATCGCGAAGCCATGGAGCGCTTTGGCTCAGATAAACCCGATCTGCGCTTTGGCTTAGAACTCAAAGACATAGCGGCAGCAGCGCGAGCTTCCCAATTCCAAGTCTTTCATTCCGTTCTTGGCAGTGGTGGTCAAGTTAAAGGCATAAATGCCAAGGGCTGCAGTGGGTTCTCGCGTGGACAAATTGACGATTTAATCGCCTTCGCCCAAGGATTAGGTGCCAAGGGTCTTAGCTGGATCAAACACACCGATGTCGGCCTTGAATCCTCCATCGTCAAATTCTTCCCCCAAGCCGCTCAAACCCAGTTGATCGAGGCTCTCGAATCCGCCCCTGGCGACCTAATGCTTTTTGTCGCCGATCAGCCCAAGCAGGTCTCCCGGATACTCGGAGCACTGCGCTTGGAGTTGGCTCAGCGCCTCTCATTAGTACCCGAGGATTCTTGGCAGCCCCTTTGGGTCTGCCAATTCCCACTTCTAGAACGCGATGAAGAAGCCGACCGCTTTACAGCCGTACACCATCCCTTCACAGCTCCCCTAGAAGAGGACCTCGCTCTGCTAGATAGCACCCCTGCCGATGCTAGGGCGCGAGCCTATGACTTGGTCCTCAACGGCAATGAAATTGCCGGGGGCAGCATGCGAATTTTCCAGCGATCAGTACAAGCCCGTCTCTTTCAACTCTTAGAAATCGGCACCGAAGAAGCCGCGGCCAAATTCGGTTTCTTACTCGAAGCACTCGACTACGGAGCCCCGCCACACGGTGGTATTGCCTTTGGCTTTGACCGGCTTATCGCCTTGCTCGCCAACGAAGATTCAATCCGCGAAGTCATCGCCTTCCCCAAGACCAATAAGGCCGTGGGCTTGATGGAAAACGCCCCTTCTTCCGTCGATTTGGGCCAGTTGCGCGAATTGGGTATTCGGTCTGCCTGAAAACTTTACAAGTAGGGTAGATTTTCACTTGTTCTGCTTGACATCCACTCTAGGTCGCCTATATTTGTGGCCATATTCCGTATATTAATGTAAGATCGCTATTTGATCCTTAAGCTTAGGTGGAGGAACTACTTAATGAGCTGTCTTTCCACTTTATCCAATTTGAGATACTCGGGCGGTGCCTTGGCGGTAGTGATTCTGTCGCTCGTGGCTAGCTGTTCGCGTGTTCCGTCGCAAGAGGACATGGAATACCTAGAACAACAGCGCCAAGCCACTCTGGCCGCCGAAGTAAAAGTAACCGAGCTACAGGCCGCAAAAGCACAGCTCGAGCGCGAACTCGCCGAGCGGCAAGCCACCAAAAAAGCACTAAAAGAAAAATTAGCCGCTACTAAGAACAACCTCGCCAACCAAGGCAAATAAGAAAGGGTCCGACTATGAAGAAGTTGTCCGTTGGTGGGTTGGCTTTAGCATTACTAGTCCTAGCGAGCGGAAACATCTCTGCTCAAGAGCAGCAGATGACCTGTGAAGAGTACATGGCTCAAGGGAACGAACTCGTCAACCGCGAAAACGCAGCCAACACCCAGATTGAAGAGCTAAACGCCCAGCTTGAAGCGCTTAATATACAGATTGCCCAACTCGACCGGGCCAACGCCGACCTCAATGCCCAAATCCTCGCAGCAATCGGCCACTCCGAATCCGAAGTCATGGCCTTTGGGCGCGAACTCGACGCTATTATCGCCCAACTTGAAGGGCTAATGGCGCTAGCTCCAGAAGTGCTCATTATGCGGCGCGGTGAGATCACCGCCATCGATTCCCGAGTCGCCGAGCTCAAGCAGAGCAACATAGCTGCCCTGCCCGAAATGATGGACAAGCTAGCTACCATCGACCAGATGCTCGCCGAGCTCAAAGCGCGCGTAGCCCAACCCGTGGTCATCGACTACAAGGTCGAGCGAGGGGACAACTTGTGGAATATCTCGAAAAAAGAACAAATCTACGACGATCCTTATATGTGGCCTCGCATCTACCGAAAGAATAAGGATCAAATCAAAGACCCGGATTTAATCTACCCCAAGCAAGTCTTGGCCGTGCCGTTTGGGGTAGCCGAAAATCAGTATTTGGTCACCCGAGGAGACTTCCTCTTCAAAATTGCCGCCGAGCTTTACAACAATGCCGGAAAATGGCATAAAATCTACGAGGCCAACAAGCAGCAGATCGTCGCGCCAGATATAATTTTTCCTGCTCAAGTCCTCGAAATTCCCAAGTAATTACAACTACTTGATTTAAATACGTTTCAAGACTTAAAGGGGTTTGATTCTTCCGGGGTTTGAGGGAGGATTTCAAACCCCTTTTGTATTTTTGTCCAGCTACCAGAACTATGAAGGACATTTCTATCGCCGGCATTGATCGCCGCTCTCTCTTCGGGCGCAACGATCAACACTTGGCTCATCTTGAAGAGAGATATGGCATTCGCTTAGTCGCCCGCGGCGACAAGCTGACGATTAAGGGATCCGATGCCTCGGTACGCGAGGCCGATAGCTTCCTCAGTCCTCTCATAAAACGCATGCGCCACGGTCCGCCCATCGAAGCAGCCGAGTTAGAGAGCTTGATTCACTGCAACTCGATTCTGCCTAAGGGCGACCACAGCACTCTCTCAAACTCCGCAGCTTATACCTATAAGACGGCCATCTATCCCCGCACCGAAGGCCAAGCGAAATATCTCGCAGCTATCGACAATAACGACGTGGTCTTCGGGATCGGCCCAGCTGGCACCGGCAAAACATATCTTGCGGTGGCCATGGCCGTTGCTGCGCTGCGGCAGAAGCAAATATCTCGCATCCTGCTCGCTCGGCCCGCTGTCGAAGCCGGAGAGAAGCTCGGTTTTTTGCCTGGCTCTTTTGAGGATAAGGTTGACCCCTACTTGCGCCCACTCTACGACGCACTACAGGATCTCATGGAACCCGAGCGCCTGCGGCGGATGCAGGATATGAAAATTGTCGAAGTCGTGCCGTTGGCCTACATGCGCGGCCGCACCCTCAACGACTCGTTTATTATTCTCGACGAAGCCCAAAATACTACGCCCCAGCAGATGAAGATGTTTCTCACTCGATTGGGTAGTCACTCAAAGGCCGTAGTTACTGGCGATATTACCCAGACAGACCTCAGTGATGACCAACCCTCGGGCTTGGTCGTCGCACCCAAAATTCTGACCGGAATCGCTGGCTTGGCCTTTGTTCGGCTCAACGAACGGGATGTGGTGCGCAACCCGCTCGTACAGAAGATCATCAAAGCCTACGACAGCTATGAGGACGCCCACACCTCGGCCGATCCATGAACGCGCTTAAACTCAAGTGGTTTGGTTCTAAACGCCGCAGCAATCAGCCTCAACCTTGGCACCCGCATAGCTTGCGGGTGTTCCACATTGTCTTGGCAGGCCTAGTCATCGGCCTGCTCACCTATCTATCGCCTTACCAACGTCCCTACAATGTTGCCCAGCTACGCGTCGGCAGCGTCGCTCAAGAGCGCATTGAAGCTCCTTTTCTCTTTAATGTACCCAAAAGCGATGTCGAATTGGAGCGCGAACGACAAGCAGCTAGCGCCGAGATACCCACTATTTTGCACCGCAATCCCCTAATTCAGGAGCAGCAGCTAGCTCAGTTAGACTCGATCTTTGCAGTAATGATCCCAAGAATCCGGGTCCAGATGGCCAACTCCTTCAAGCAACGCGAACTACAACGCGAACTCCCTCAAGTTGTAGGTTCGCTCTCTCTCGATGCGCTTTCGACCCTCATCGACGTCCTCTCCACAGCCAGTGAACCTTATGTACACGATTTCCAAGCCATCTGTCGACAGATTCTGGCCAATTACTACACTGTGGGCATCATCGCCTCCAAACAACCGATTCTTCTAAGCCCTTCGGCCCAAGTCCGCCTCGGAGATCGGGAACAGCACATAGAAATCCTCTATAGCGAAGAAAAGCTCAAACAAGGCGAATTAATCTCTCACATCCAAACGTACCACACGATCGCCGACCGCGATGCCGTCCAAGCCGTACACGAGTTGTTAAGCCTCTTTGTGGTTCCCAATCTAACCATTGACGAGCCGGAGACCGCCCGCCTCAGGGACGCGGCGCGGCGCGGCGTGGCCAGCATCAAGCGGATCTATGTCCAAAACGACCTCATCATCGACAAAAACGCCACCGTCACCGAGGAGCACGTCGATGCACTCGACGCCCTAGCCGCCCGCATCGCCCAAGATCAATCTCAACATCCGATTAAGCGCCTGATTCAACTGGCTGCGGCCGCGACAATTTCCGGGCTTCTGATCTTCGTCTTCGGCTACTTCCTCGCCACGCATGAACGCGCTGTTTTTGAACATCCCGGCCAACTCGTCCTTTTAGCCATCCTGATCGTTGCCACAACCGCCGCGGCCTCCTATATCAAAACGCACGACCTCTCTCCTTACTGGGTGCCGATCCCTCTCGCCGCCATGCTAGCGACGATCCTGCTAACACCACAAATTGGCTTAGTGCTCTCGTTTGTGCTCGCGCTTTTTGTCAGCAACCTCTTCGCCGACTTCTACGTAGTCATAATATGCGCCCTAACGGCGGCCATCGCCGTCTATGCGGTGCGGCACGTGCGCCACCGCAATCAGTTCTACCGGCCCATGATCTTCCTGCCGATTTCTTACGCATTGCTCATCGCGGCGGCGGATCTATTGCGCTTCTTTCCGGTCGAACAGATATACGATCATATTCTGCCCGGAATTGTCATTGGAGTGGCCGCTCCCATCCTCACCATTGGCCTGCTGCCGATCTTTGAAAGTCTCTTCCACATCACCACTGATATCACCCTGCTGGAGCTATCGGATCCCAATCGGACCTTGCTCCGCCAATTGGCTGTCCGGGCACCCGGAACCTATACTCACAGCCTGATTATGGCCAACCTCTCCGAGAGCGCTGCCGAGGCCATTGCCGCTAATTCGCTCTTGGCCCGCGTCGGCTGTTATTACCACGACATCGGCAAGGTGAACAAGCCAGAGTACTTCAGCGAAAATCAAGGGCTGCAAGGTGGACGCAACCCCCACGATCGTCTAATGCCCTACCTGAGCATGCTCATCATCGCCTCGCACGTCCGCGAGGGGCTCGAGTTGGCCGAGGAACACGGCCTTCCCCAATCTATCTGCGATCTGATCGCCCAGCACCATGGTACTACCGTCATTGAGTACTTTTACGAGCGCGCCGTAGAATTGGGCGACCGCAGCGTGCGCGAGGAAGATTTCAGGTACAATGGCCCCAAGCCCCAGACCAAAGAAGCCGGCATCCTGATGTTGGCCGACTCGGTCGAAGCGGCGGCTCGCACCCTCGCCGAGCGCACGCCCAGCCGGATGCGCCAGTTAGTGCATAAAATTATCCAGCAGAAATTCACCGCTGGAGAACTCGACGAGTGCGCGCTGACCTTGCGGGATTTGCTCAAAATAGAAGACAGCTTCATCCGCGTGCTAATGGGCGTCCTTCACAGCCGGATGGCATACCCTTGGCAGAAGGCCAATCGCAAATGGCAGACCGTCTAGCGAGCCCCCTTCACATAGTCCAAGACGCGGGCCTAACCCCTCTGCATGCAGACGCGCTTGCAGCCCTACATCACATCGCCGCGCAGATCGCTTGCGCCCACACACTGCCAGACGCAGTCCAGCTAGTCCTCATCAACGACGACTACATGAGCAATCTCAACACCACCTATCGCAGCAAGGAGGGCACCACGGACGTCCTGTCTTTCGACTTAGGAGCCATACCGGGTCAGAACAGCAGCGGCGAAGTGTACATTTCACTGCCCCAAGCGCAACGGCAAGCTGCCGCGCTCAGCGTCCCCCCCTTAGTGGAGCTAGCTCGTCTGTTGGTACACGGCCTACTGCACCTAGCCGGCTGGGTACACGACACATCCGAGCAGCTAGACGCTATGGAGCGCGAAACAGACCACTTTCTCACCACAGCCTTCCTCTCTCCCCAAGCGACCTTGGCCGGCCGCTTTACCGAAAGGAGCCTTTTTGGAACCCCCACAAGTTGACTTATCCTTGATCGCATACGCCGCGCTGGTCGGCACAATCAGTCTCGTCTGGCTCTTCGTGGTAGCCAGCTATGAGACAACCTTCGCTATTCTCTCCAAATCCGTGCTGGAGAAAATGGCCGAAAGCGGCGTGTCCCATGCGGACGCCATGCTCCGCATCTACGAGCCACGCCTACGCCTACGCCTGATGGCCCGCCTCGGTGAAGCCATCGGCATCATCGTCCTCGCTCTCTCCCTGTTCTTTCTCTCACAGGCTCTCACCCTTCCGAGCTATATCTCCGCGGCCGTAGCCTTATTGGGTGCGCTAGGGCTTTTTATGGTCGTAGCGACACCACGACGTCTTCGCTTTGATGAAGAAGGAGACCAAATACGCGTACCCATCGTTGCCTTAGCCTATGTGCCGGTACATGCTCTGCTCCTCCCCCTGACCAATCTCCTTGAACTTCTCAGCAGCTTCGATTACAGCGACGAGGACTTCCGCGCGGAAAAGGAAGAAGAACTGCGTAGCATCGTCGAGTCAGAAGGCGAGTCTGGCGTCCTAGAAGAAGGCGAGCGCGAGATGATTGAGGGCGTTTTTGGTTTCCACGACCGCATCGTCCGCGAAGTCATGATTCCCCGCGTCGATATGGTTGCCATCGACCAATCGGCCTCCTTGAAAGACCTGATCGATCTCATCCGGGACAAAGGACACTCGCGTCTACCCATTTACCGAGAAAGCCTCGACCACATCCAAGGGATCGTGTACGCCAAAGATCTGCTGCAGATATTGGTGTCCCGTCCCGAAATCGATCTGGCGACGCCGATAAATCAACTACTGACCAGCCAGCAAGAGGACGAGCTGTGTTTTACCCACGAGCCTTATTACATCCCTGAGACCAAGAAAATCGACATCCTGCTCAACGACTTGAGAGCCAACAAAATTCGCCTCGCCATTGTCCTCGACGAATACGGCGGCACGGCGGGCTTGGTCACCACCGAAGATCTCGTCGAGGAAATCGTCGGGGAGATCCAAGACGAATACGACGAGGAAGAAGCACTGCACCACTGGGAGGTTCCCGGCGAGGTACTTATCGCCAATGCCCGGATCGACATAGACGATCTCAACAAGTTGCTTTCCACCGATCTACCGAGGACAGGTTTTGAAACCCTCGGGGGATTTATCTACGACCACTTGGGGAGCATTCCCGCAGAGGGCTTAGCCTTCAAGGTAAACGATCTAGAGCTCGACATCCTCAAGGTGGAGGGCCAGCGCATCGCCCAAGTCAAACTCCGACGCTTAACGCCCGTCGGCCATTGAGAGGGTTGCGCCCGTCGGCCCCATCCTTTAGATTTGTTGCACATAGCTTGTTGCGGGGTGGAGCAGTCTGGTAGCTCGTTGGGCTCATAACCCAAAGGTCCTAGGTTCAAATCCTAGCCCCGCTACCACCTTTCAGGGAGTCGCTTGCGGCTCCCTGATTTTTTCTATGCCTATCTATAATAAGGTTCCCGACAATCCCACCACTGCTCCGACCGAGCGCATCCGCCTCGACGAACGCTTCGTATCCTTACTCGTCGCCGAAGATGCCCAAGATCGCCTCGAAGCCCAAGAGTTGCGCCAGCTCGTCCACCGTGCCCTCCAAGCTCTCTCCGACGACGAAATGCGCGTTATTCAACTCCGCTATCAGTACAAGAAATCGCCCGGCCAAGTCGCAACGCGCCTAGGCATTTCTCGCGACGCAATGGCTGCGCTTGAGCAAAGCGGGTTAGAAAAATTGCGCCAAGGGCTTGAGGATTGGCACCGAGGCATCTGAATTGCAGCAGCGGCTTTTTCTCCTGCTGGCCCCGGCCCTACTCTCGGGCCTACTCTTCGTAGTTAGCATCCCCAAATTCGATCAGTATTACCTCGCTTGGATTTGTCTGCTACCGCTTTTTTGGGCTCTAAACTGGATACCCGTCCAAAGCCACTTCGCCCTCGGACTGGTCACTGGCATCGTCTGGGCTACCGGGCGCACGTACTGGATTACCGAAACCTTGCAATTGTACGGTGCTCTGTCCTTAGCGACCGCTGTGGTGACGAATGCGCTACTCATCTTATACATGGCCTTGTATCTAGCCTGTTTTGTCGCGGTGTGCCACCGCCTAAACTTTTTTTCTCCCCTCTTTGCCTGGTCGGCGGCTAGCATCTGGGTCCTGTTAGAGTGGGTGCAAAATTGGATGTTGAGCGGCTTTCCTTGGCAACTCTTGGGCGACTCGCAATATCTCAATCTGCCCTTCCTACAATGGGCTACCATCACCGGCGTCTATGGCTTGAGTTTTCTCATCGTCCTCTTCAACGCCGCGTTGGCTCAAGCCCTCTCGCACCGCGCCTTCATTCCCTATCTAAGCCTGCCTCTTCTTCTGCTGGTCGTCGTTTATCTATGGGGCTTCTATCGGCTGCACGACGCGCCGGACCCATCGCCCACCCTGAAGGTCGGCGTCGTTCAGGGCAATATTCCTCAAGACCGCAAGTGGAAGGAAAACCGGCTGGCCTGGACGGCTCGGCACTACGCCGCACTCACCCGGGACTTGGCGGCCGCGGAAAAACCAGCGCTGATCATCTACCCTGAGACGGCTCTGCCGCTCTATTTTGGCGACCCCTCATACTCAGCCTATGTCGATTCGATAACCGTCCTAGCGCCAAAGTTAGATACGCCCATGCTGGTAGGCAGCCTCAAGGGGGATTCGCAAAACCGCACGGCTCCGGTCTATAACCGGGCTTTCCTGCTCAATACTCAAGGGGAAGTAGTCGATTACGCCGACAAGGTGCACTTGGTGCCTTTTGGCGAGTTTCTGCCCTTCCCATTCATCTTTCAGTATTTGGGAGGGCTTACGGAAGAAAGCGGCATCTTCGCCCACGGGGCAAGACACAAAGTACTGCGGCTTCCGCGCAGCGACATCTCATTCGGGGTCTTTATTTGCTACGAGTCCATCTTTCCGGAAATTACCCGCGCGCTGATGGCTCAAGACCCAGACTTTCTGGTCAACACCACCAACGACGCTTGGTTTGGCACCACCGCGGCCCCTCACCAGCACTTTGCGCAAGCTGTCTTGCGGGCTGTGGAAAGCGGCCGCGCCGTAGTCCGCGCTGCCAATACCGGCATTTCCGGCTTAATCGAACCGAGCGGGCGCATTGCCTATCGCACGCCACTTTTCGCTACCGTGAGCTTTGCCATAGACGTGCCCCTGCACCAAGGACAGACGATCTACACGCGCTGGGGGGACTGGCCGCTCCTGCTCTGCGCCCTCGCGCTAACGATAGCCGCGGCCCGCAAAAGTCCCTCCTAAGCCGGACAAGCGGGAGTATCGACCCACCGCCGCTCGGCCGCGGCTTGGAGGATGGAATCGGCAACGGCCTGCGCCCGCATCCCGTGATAAAACGAGGGCACGCAATCGCGGCCCTCGCGGATGGCGCTGACGAATTCCCAAGCTTGGTCGTAGCGGAAGGTCTGCACCGGATCGCCGACAGACGGATCGCGAGGCGCATTGGGACGCTTGAGAAACTCTGCGGGCACAGGCTGGCTTTGATAGGGTTCGCCGCGAGGCGCGAAAAGCACCTCGTGTGGCGCGTGCAGGCGATAGACGACCGAGGCATCCTCTCCGTTGAATTCGGCCAAGTCGTGGTCGCCCTTTGGACCGTAGCCCTTGCTCAACTTGCCCATCTCGAAAACGCCCGTAGTGCCGCTTGCAAACTCGGCGATCCACGCGATCCAATCTTCCACGTCCTGCGGTGGGCACGGCTGGCCTTCGCGGGTCTGATCTCTTGGCACCAACTGCTTGGCTGCACTGCACACGGCCTCTATCGGCCCTAACAGATCCTCGGCAAAATCAATGCGGTGAATGCCCATATCGCCCAGTTCGCCCGACCCTGCGTAGCGCTTATACTGCCGCCAGCCAATGGCGCGTTCTCCCCAATCTTGCAGACGCTGGAATCGGGCGTGGCGAATCGGCCCCAAAGCCCCGGTCTGCCCCAGGTGACGGATGTAATTCATGGCCGGCACAAAGCGATAAGTAAACGCCGTCATGTGGCGACGCCCCGACGCCTTACCTCGAGCATAGATTTCCTGGGTTTGGGCAAAGTCCATACCTAGGGGCTTCTCGCACAGCACGTGGCAGCCAGCATCTAAGGCTTGGACGATCAACTCGTAGTGATAGACGTTGGGCACGGCGATGCAGACCGCATCCGGGACTACCGCATCTAAGAGCGCGTCCAGCCGGTCAAAAGCGTCGGCAATACCCCATTCCGCTTGCCGCTTTTGCCTCAGCGTCTCGTCTGGCTCGCAGATTCCAGCGATCTCGACCCCGGGAATTAGCCGCAGTCCAGGATAGTGTACCCCTGCACAGACGCCGCCTGTGCCTACCAGTCCTATGCGCAGTGCATCTTGGTTCATACGACCTCTTTCATCTGCATTTGCATTTGCCTTTCCGCCTCAGCTAGCTTATCGACGAGCGCGTGCAACCTCGGCAGGTCCTCAGCGGCCACGTCCTCGGCAAAAGGTACCACCGGCCCTCCGGCCAGCCCGAACCGCTCCATGGCCGCGTGCAGTGCCGAGCCACTATAGCGCGCCGCCCGCTCACCGCGCAGATCCTCAAACGGCACCATCTGCTGCCGAATCCCCTCCGCCCCAACGCGATCCCCCGCCGCAAAGCGCTCTAGGAGCGTCAGGCTCATGCCGGGAACAAAGTTGGCCATCCCCGAGCTAAATCCAACCGCGCCAGCGGCCATATAGTCGATACAGGGATCTTCGGCCATACCGCAGACCATGGCCGCGTCCTCCCCAGCACCGGCGACGATCTGCCGAAATGCTTCTAAATCATCAACCGCGTATTTAAGCCCCACCACTTCGTCTAGCTTACACAGCGCCACTACTTGCTCGACCGGCATAATATCCAGACGGCGCTGATACAGTATTGTAGGCAACTGGGTCTTCTCGGCAATGTCGCGCAAGCCGACGGCAACGCCCTCGGCTGAGGCCGGCCCAACGATGGGCATAATCATCACCCCAGCGACGCCCAAAGAGCGGGCAATTCGCCCCATTTCCAGCGCCCGACCATACCCCGGCCCGATCCCCGGCACCACCAACGCCTCTCCGGCTGCCGCCTCCACAAAAGCCCCAACGACAGCCTCGTATTCGTCTAATGTCATATCGTACACCAGCCCCGTGCCGCACGCTGGCATAATAAAATCGACGCCCCGCTCACAGAGAAACCGCACATTGCGATCAATCCCCGCCAAATCAATGCTCCGTGCCGCGTCGCGGGGCGTAATCGCCACAACCAGCACGTTGTGGCACTGTTCCTTTTGCAACATCTGCATAGTATTCTCCTTTATTCGCTAAGCCCAAACGGTCTCAGTGGAAGTTGTGGCGTGTTTATTGTAGTGCTCTATGTAATCCTCGCGCGGCGGACTGAAGATGTCGAGGATTTTGGCCGGTCCCTCTTCGACGATCCCCCAATGGACCACGTTCGGCGGAATCAAAAACGCGTCGCCCGGGCCGGTGACGCGCTCCTCTGACCCAATGCGAAAGCGGAAGCGCCCGGCGAGTACCAAACCAGCTTGCTCGTGCGGGTGGCTGTGCTCGGGCACTTCGCAGCCTTCTTCCATGTCCAAAAACGACAGCATCAGCCGCTCGCCAGCCACCAAGCCGCTGTTGATTTGGGGAAAAAGCTCCACAGCCGCAAGTTCTGCAGGGTTGATAAAAGGCATAGTCTCCTCTCCTATTCGACAAAGCTCCGCAACCAAGCGTCGCCGCGATAGCGCGGCCACAGCGTAGCAAAACGGCCTACCATCAGGCCGCTATAGGCCATCCAAGCACCGGCCAATTCCCAATCCAACCAGTATATAAAAACCAACGCCAAAGGCAAAAACACCCCAAAGGTGGCCAGCGCCATCGCCTTGAACAGGTACCCCATATCGCTAGCGCCGATGAAAATTCCGTCAAAGACGAAGACCACGGCGTTCAGCGGTTGGAGCAGCGCGATGAGTACGTAAAGCGCGCCGACCTGTTGTACAACTTCCCGATGCGGAGTAAACAGCGCGGCAATAGGCTCCAAGGCCGCAAAGTAAGCCAAGCCAAATCCCGCTCCCAGACCCAACCCCCAGCAGATGATCCGCCAAGCGAACTGCCGGGCCTCGACAAAAAGGTGCGCTCCTAGGCAGCGACCGACCAGCGTCTCGGCGGCGTGGGCAAAGCCGTCAACGGCGAAGCTAGTCAGCCCCCAGACCTGCAAAACCACGGCGTTGGCCGCCAGCGGTGCTTCGCCCATCCGCGAGACCATGCCGAGCGTGAAAAAACCGGCAAATTGCAGACAGAGGGTGCGGCCAAAGAGGAAGGCGTTGGTCTGCATCAAGCGCTTCATCGCGCGCAAATCCCACAGCCTTGTAGGCCACTCCCGCAGATAGGGGCGGTAGCGGGAGAACAACCAAAAAAACCCGATGGCCAACGCCGCCACATTGCCCAGTACAGACGCCCAAGCCGCCCCTTCGACACCCAGCTTGGGAGCACCTAACTTGCCGTAGATAAGCACGTAGTCCGCGCCGATGTTGACCAAGTTGGCAACGGTCATAACCCAGAGGGGTGCTATGACATTGGCGGTCCCGAGGAAAAAGCCGTTGAGCGTCATAATGCTCAGGGCCAAGGGCGCTTCCCAGACCCGGATGGCGAAGTAGCGTATGCCCCAGTGCTGGACTTGGGGAGATCCACCGGCCAACTCAAACCCAATCCGGCTGACCCAGCCACTGGCCGCCACGATCCCCATGCCGAGGCAGACGGCCACAATAAGCGAGCGGTAGAGTACCCCTGCGCTCTGCCGTCGATCCCCTGCCCCGCTGTATTGGGCCACCAGTGCCGTGGTTCCCATCCGCAGAAAGGCCAAGCACCAGAATATGCCATTGAAGATCAAACTCGCCGTGGAGACCGCGCCCATAAAGGCCACTTCCGGTAAATGGCCGATCATCGCAGTGTCGGCAATTCCGATCAGCGGCGTAGATAGGGCAGTAAGGATACTGGGAACGGCGAGGCTGAGAATCCGGCGGTCGAGTGAATTCAATCCTCCGCCTCAGGTCGCCAACCAAACCGTTTCAGGTCGATGCGTTGCGCTGTAAAAACGACGCCCTCGCTAGCCAAAAGCTCGTATTGCACCAGATGACTACTGCCGCTGCGCGGCGAGACCTTGCCTTGGGCGTTGATGATGCGGTGCCAAGGCAGATCCGACTCCCCGGGCATTCCCGCCAAGGCGAATCCGACCTGCCGCGCGCGTCCTGGGTAACCGGCCAAGGTGGCGATCTGCCCGTAGGTGGCTACCTTGCCGTAGGGCACGCAGGCGATGGTCTCGTAGAACGCCCGGCGCATGGAGCTTTCAGCAGTTGGGGGCCGCGGCCTCATCGCGCCCTTCCAAAAAGTCTAGGGCCTTGGTATAGCTGCGCTTCTCCAAGTAGTGGCGCAACATCGGCGGTGCTTCGCTACCCAGCTCTTGGCCGAGTTCGTCAAGCTGCCGCAAATGCGCGGCGATCGACTCGCCCTCACCGTTATCGATAGCCGCCATCAGCGCTTGTAGTTCGGTATGCAATTGGTCTAGTGCCATAGCTCAGGCCGCCATGATGAGGTAGGAAAGCCACTCGGCGTGCGGGTTGCGAATCGCGTAGCGCGTGCCCGGTGGCAGGTGGATCATATCTCCTTCCCGAATCTCCTGCTCGTCGCCATCGGCTTCCAAGACGCCGCTGTTTTCCAGCACGTAATAGGCCTGCTCCAGTTCTTCGCAGCACCGCTCAACTGTCTGTCCACGCGGCTGTACAGCCTCCCGATCAATGCAGCGCAGCCCCTGCGTAAAGCCCACGCCCTCCTCGCCGACCGGACCGAGCTGGTGCCAGCGCACCGCGCCCGCGCCGTCACCCATTGCTGGCACATCGCGCCAGTTGCGGATGGCAAATTCTCCGCTGTTGGCCGCGATCCTTTGGCTGATCACGTGGTGTTCGAGCCAATCGTCGCTGGTGTCGTTAAACATCTGGTGGTGGATGCCCGACGGCAGGTACACCGCATCGCCCTCCTGCACGGGGAAGCGCTCTTTATCAAAGAGCACGTGGCCGCTACCCGAGAGTATGTAGTACACCTGTTCGAGGTTTTCGTGCTTGTGGTAATCCGAATTTTTGCGGCCCTGAAGCGCATGGCGGGCAAAGCCCTGTAGGCGCTTCAGGCAATTGCGCGGATCGGGATCGTCGTCGTCATCGCGGTCGCGCAACCCGCCCCAATGTACGGCGCTCAGGTGGGCTATGTTGGGTTGGACGTCGCGCCAATTGATGATATACACCATGTCTTATTTCTCCTGTGTTTACAAAGCGACGATCTGGCGCATGCGAGCACCGAGATCGATGAGTTCCTCGCGGCTACCGCCCACCTCGTGGATCAGCGTGGAATCGTATCCCACCGCCCTTAACTCGGCCATGACCGCCGGCCAGTCCGTATCCCCTTCGAGCAAGTTGACGAAGCTATGCTCCCCTCGGCGGAAATCCTTGAAATGGACCTTTTTAATGCGCGTCCCTAACTCGCGGATCCAGTGCTCTGGGTAGCCGTAGGCCATCATGTTGGCCGTGTCGAGGTAAATCCCCACCCACTCGCTGCCGATTTCATCGACGAAAAGCCGGGCTTCGCGCGGGCTGAGCAGAAATTTGTTCCAGACGTTTTCCAAGCCAATGGCCGCTCCCATTTCCGCAGCCAGGGAAGCCGTGTCGCTCAACGCGTCCCGCAACCCATCCCAAGCCTGCTGATAGGTGCCCTCGACCTCTAGCTGCCCTGGGTGCAACAGCACCCCATCAACCGACAGCGCACCGGCGATCTCGAGCGAGCGCCGCAAGCACTTGAGGCATCGCTCGCGCTCGCCGGCATCGCGGCTGAGCAGGTTGCCGCGCTCTTGATACCAGACGATGACGCTGCCTATTTCAACACCGGCGTCCGCGCACTGCCGCCCGATCTGCGCGATCTCAGCGGCGCTCATGTTCGGATCTAGGTCCTTGCCCTCGGCAAAGACCAACTCCACGGCTTGATAGCCAGCGTCCTCGCACAACCGCAGCGTGTCCTCCAGCGACATGTTTCCCAAAATGATCTGTGTGATTCCTATTTTCATAATGCACCTCTATTGAATATATCTAACGCGCTCAGTATGTTATGGGCCATCGCATCCGGCCCGCGATTTATTTTGCGCCGACTGCTTTGGTCGGCGGTTAGAACATTTTACCCCTTCAACAAGGAGAACAAAATGGCAAAAAGAAAATCCGCCAAACGCAAAAAGGGCAAAAAGGACTTTCAAATCGGCTTTGTCGGCGTCGGGCGCATGGGAGCTAACATGGCCCTCAACCTCAATGACAAAGGCTTCAATATCTCGGCTGTATTCGACGCCAACCGCCGCTCCGCCCGCAGCCTAGCTAAAGGGCTTGGTTGCGCTGCTCCCAAAACCCTAGCCGAAGTTACGGCCCTCTCCGATGTGGTCATCACCGTGGTCACCGACGACGCGGCCATGCGCTCGATCTTTTCCACTTCTGGCGATTCGCTGCTGACCGACGCCAAAGGCACGACCTTTATCAACTGCGCCACCATCTCGCCCGCGGTCCACGTCCAAGTCGAAGACCGCGCCGCCGCAGTCGGTGCTTCCTCCCTCGAAGGCTGTATGGCCTCTAGCATCACCCAAGCGCGCCAAGGCACGCTGTATCTGATGTGCGGCGGCAAGCGCAGTGTCTTCAACCGCGTTCGGCCCATCCTCGACGCCCTGAGCGTCGATCTGCGCTATATCGGCCCGGCCGGTCAAGCAGCCCAAGTCAAGGCCCTCGTCAACATGGTCATGAACATCAACACCGCCGGGCTGGCCGAAGGCTTGGGCCTAGGCCAAGCCCTCGGACTGGACCTGAAGACGCTAATGAAGGTCTTCTCCCAGACCGGAGCCAACTCGCGAGTCTTGGAGACCGACGGCGAGGACATGACCATCCGCGACCACGAGTGCTATTTTTCCGCGGACCACGCGGCCAAGGACTCCGGCATTGCCCTCGCCCTAGCCCGCCAAAATAAGCTCAGTCTGCCACTGGCGCAGGCGACCAAGCGCCAGTACGACAAAATGAAAAAACTGGGCCTCGGCGATCTCGACAAATCGGGCATTGCCGAACTGACCTTTCCCGGTCGCAAAGGCTCCAAGTAGAAACCATTTTCCGAGGGGCAGGTCGCCGCAGACCTGCCCCTTTCTTCGCTATATTCGCCCGTGCCGGATGTCCACCATCCGCTGGATTAGTTCAAACCGCAGCACTTCCCCACTAAAAAATCGCACGAACTCATCGACCATAATCGAGAAATAGCGACCAAACGTCTCGGGCGCATACCAAGCTACATGGGGACTGACAAAAGCGTTTGGCAGGTGGCGCAAGCGGCTGTCTTTGGGCAGCGGCTCGGGGTCGAAGACATCGAGACCAGCGATTAGCTCACCCCGCGCGAGCCGCTGCGTCAGTTCCTCGTAATCCACCACCGGCCCGCGACAGCAATTGATCAGGATGCGGCCGCGCCCCAGCAAATCGAGCTCCCGCGCTCCGATCATTTTTTCGGTATTGGGCGTATGTGGAACTTGGACGACGAGGATGTCGGCGTGTTGCAACACCTCGTCCAGCGAGTCGCGCACAATGCCCAACTCGGCGGCTACTTCCTCGGACAGATACGGATCGGCGACGCGCAGGTCCACCCGAAAGGGACCTAGTAATTCAACCAACCGCTGTCCCACATGCCCGCAGCCGACCAACCCGACCTTCTTCCCGGTCAATTCCCCGTGAACAAAATCGTCGTTGCCCGCCCGCGCCCATTGCTCCTCGCCCGCCATCATCTGCCGATAGACCCCGGCCCCATTGCGCAAACACAACAGCATCAGAGCTAAATCCCACTCGGCCACCGGCGCGGCCGAGGCGATATTGTCGGTATCCACGGCCAGCACGCCGCACTCCCGAGCAGCCGCCAAAGCGATGCCCGTGCCAAAGCGATCCCCGCTGACGCCAGCGATCCGCAAATCGGGAGCCCCTTCAAACACAGCCCGCGTCAGTTCGGGTAGCCGACCCCCGAGGCGGATCACACCTTCACAGCCGGCCAACGCCTCAATAAAGGCCTGCTCGGACAGGCGCTCCGTCGGCTCAACAACCTCAACCACTTGCCCTAGACGCGCTAAGTCCTCTGGCTGCGCATACCCATGTGGATCCACCAATACCTTAGGTTTCACATCCTAGCTCCTCATTCCGACCGCGTAGCAAGCCATTTTCTGCGTCTATCTGCGTCCATCTGCGGATCACCCTCATTCCGACCGCATGGCGAGCCATTCGACAGCAGCTTGCCGCCGCGCCTTTGGCGTGTCCGCATCCGCTGGCAAGCGATGCAATTCCCAAGCAATCTCATGCGTCAAGGTCTCGCCCACCTGCAAATAGACCCAAGGGCTCAACAGCTCTAACTCGGTGTAATCCGGGCAGGTATAGACCTCGGCACTCAGACCCCCATCCGGGTAGCGCTGAGTCGCATCGCGGCGAAAGAACTCAGCCATAACCACGTCGCCGACAATGCCGGCCAGCCAGCGATCCGAGTCGGCCCCGGTCTTTTGCGCTTCCTCCGGGTCGGGCACAAAAATGCCAATGTCGCCCTCGATGGTGAAGTTGCGCATGGCCGCGCCCTCGGCAAAGCCAAAGGGATGATAGCGCAGATCGAAGTGACTGTGCGGATTGAGTGGATAGAGGGTCTGCTCGGGCGGCTGGATCTGGGTGACGTTCCAAATAGTGTAGCGCAACGGCTCGACCTTGGCGGCGGCCAGCTTTTCGATCCGCTGATGAATTTCCACGCGCGTGCCCTGTTCCGCCAAGCGGATCTCGCGCACACTACGCGCCCCATTGTACTCGCTCACCGGACTGCTAATCACCACTCCATCGGGCAGCAACTCAACCTCGTGTACCGCGCCGTCGAAAGCGTGGTCGGGCGGCCAAGAGTGGCCGTTGATTTTGACAAACTCACTTTGCTGATTAGGCCAGACCTTGTCGCCGCCGAAATTAGTCCACACGTACTGGTCTTCCTCATCGACATTGGGTTGGCCGTCGGGCAACACCTGACCGTGAAGCTCGGGATCGGACCAGAGGATGTTTTCGCCCCCGACGAACCCGTAGTGCATGATGCGACCAATGGCTGGCACCACGACTACGCGCACATCGGGATTTGCAATTTCAATCGAGTTCGCCCAGCCCTCATACTCGACTTCTTTAACTGTAACTTGGGCCATAGCGGGCGCGGCCAGCGCCGCCAACATAACGCACTGCAACCATTTCATTGTATGCTTCCTCATCTAAGCGCCGAAACCCCGCCACCCTTGAGAGCGCGGGTGACTTCTTTTTCGACATCATCTCGCGTGACCATAGTAGTGTCACCGATGCACTCCTGCACCAGAATCCCGTGGGCAGCTCCCCACTGCACTGCGTCGGCGGCCCCCCGGCCATCGAGCAACGCCGCGATCACGCCCGAGGCAAAGGAATCGCCGCCGCCGGTGCGATCGGCGATTTCAATGTTTTCGCGCACGGCCGCCTGGTAGATTTCGCCTTCCTCGACGTCGAAGAGCACCGCGCCCCAGTTGATGCGATCCGCGGTCAGCGCACCGCGCAACTGAGTGCCGATGTACTTGAGGTTCGGATAGTCGTTGGCGACTTGGTGCAACATCTTGGTGTAGATCGCCAACCACTGATCAAAGCTGGCGTCTTTGGCCACCTTTTCGGTTTCGTAGCCCAGCGCGTCGTCAAAGTCGTCCTGATTGCCGACGAGGAACTCGA
This sequence comes from Candidatus Latescibacterota bacterium, assembly GCA_965116675.1. Lineage (GTDB taxonomy): Bacteria > Latescibacterota > UBA2968 > UBA8231 > UBA8231. The sequence goes on along the minus strand of OZ220721.1, from coordinate 757,710 downwards.
CGTGCGGCACAATAGAGCGATTGATCTGGCGGGCGCGCTCTTTGTCCGGCTCCACCTTGGAGCGGTAGTTGAGGTCAAAGGAGCGGCCTGCGCCGTGCTCGCCGGCTTTCTGCATGGCCTCTAGCGCTAGCGCGGCCGTCTTCTCCGAGAGCAAGGTGTAAATCCCGCCGGTGCTAAACCACCGCGTCCCCAACGCGCCGAAGAGATGGTCCCAGTCCACATCGCCAGGCCCGATTTCTCTCACTGGGGCATGGGCGCGATAGTATTCGGTCACCGAAGGCAAGAGACCCTTGCCGGCCCAAGTAAAGTTGATCCCATTGTGCAAAGTCCCCTTGGCATCGGTGCTGAATTGCCCCTTGCCGCTGTTGTTAAACCAGATGATATGCCCGGTGTCCAGCCCAGCTTCGCGCAATTGGTTTTCAATGTTGCGGCCAATGCCGTCGTCCACAAGAGCCGTGATGACGGCAGCGCGCAAGCCAAAGCAATAACTCAAGCCCTCGGCGACATTGGTCTCGCCGCCCCCGTGCCAGATCCGGGCAGTGCGCGCCCGAGCCGTGGGCACTTGGCCGGGATCGATGCGCATGAGGACCTCGCCTAGGGCGATGGCGTCGTAGTGGGTCTGGTCTGCTGATTTGAGTTGGATGGTCATACTACCGTCTTCCTCCTTGATTGTTTGTATGATTTTCTCGGTTATAGCTGTATCCGCACTCGGCTCTTTTTCACCAGAGACTTCTCCAGCGCCTCCAACACTGCCACCGGCCCCAGCATGGTCTGCGCGGTCTCGTCGGTTTTGCCCGTGCGGAACATGGTGCAAAAATCGCGGATGCCGCTCAGATACGAGCTTTCGTCGAATGTGATCGGTTCGTCCATGCGGCCCTTTTCGCCGATGGCGCTCAGGTGGAACCCCGGCGCAGCGCCCCCCACCAAGTTTAGGGTAGCCACGCAGCCGTCGCGGTACGTGAGGATGGCCGTGTGGTTGGCTCCGGCCCCGCGATGGATCTCGGCCCAGCGTATATCCGTGCCGAGCAAGCGCAGCACCATATCCACTTGGTGAATGCCGTAAAAAAAGACGCCGCCCCACTTCGATTTGATATCACAAGAGCCAGTGGAGACTACGGCCTGAATGGAGCCGAGTTGGCGCATCTTTTTGGCAAAGGCCCGGTACGAAGCCTGTTTGGGCAACGTGGAAAAAGAACAGACCGGCACGCCCAACTCCGCAGCCCGCGCCAAAAAGCGCTTCCCCTCGGCCTGACGGTAGCAAAACGGCTTGTCAATAAAAAGCGGGATCTTGGCCTCCAGCAGCGGCCGGGCTGCTGGCAGGTGCTCCTTGCCGTGGCGATGATCGACCACCGCCGCATCGACTTGGCCGATCAACTCTTCAGGCGTGCGAACGATGTGCGGGATTTGACCGGCGGCAACAGCGGCCTGAGCGTATTGGGCAGTCTCGCCCCACACGTGGGTCACCCGCACCCCGCGCACCCTTTTTTCGACGTTGAGTACCTTGGCGATAGCTGCCGTATGGCTGTTTTCCGCCCCGACGATGCCGATGTTTAGCATCTTACTCTTCCCCGAAATTCCACAGCTTCAACACCGTCTTACCCAACACCCACTCCAGATCCTCCGGCGCGATGAATTTCATCTCGTCGCGCACCACCGCAAGAGGCTGGGAGTATTCAGCCAGCGACAGGCACACCGGCCAATCCGTGCCCCACATAATGCGCTGTGGCCCGAAGGTCTGATACACTTCCTCGACCATTTCGTGCGTATCGGCCCAAGGATAGCCCTGTTTGGAGAGCGACCAAGTGTGGCTGATCTTGACGTACACGCGGGGGTAACGGGCCATATCCATCAGCCATTGCCGCTCTTCCGGGTTGTCGGGATGGGCGCTGGCCATGTGGTCGATGCAGCAATCCACGTCCGGGTAGCGGTCGAGGATCCGCGCCAAATCCGGCATCCGACTCGCTCCGGTCAGGATCAGCATTGGTATCCCCAAATCCTGGGCGCGTGCGAAAATCGGGTCCATTCCCGGCCCCTTGAACCAATCGCCCGCCGCATCCTGAGACGGCGAGAGCCGCATCCCGTGCAGGCCGTGTTCCTCCGTCCACATCGACATGTGGTCGGGCGAGGCTGGGTCTTCGGGATTGATGCGCCCTACGGCCATGAAGCGGTCGGGATATTGCTTGATGACGTGGGCAACATAACTGTTGTCCCAGCGGTAGTGGATGACCTGCACCAGCACAGTTTTTTCCACGCCGTTGGCGTCCATCAGCGCCAGTAGTTCTTCCGCGGTGTGGTTTTCGGCGGGCGGATTGGGGTTTTCCGCTGGCCAAGGAAAAGCCGGATCGTTGATCCATACGTGTACATGAGGGTCGATAATGCGCATTGAGCATCCTTTCTGAGAAGTGTCGGGGCGATAACATGCAAAAAAGGGCTGCGCTCGTCCAGCTTGCGAGGCCGCGTCCAGCCGCCTAGATTGACCAACACTCTTCTTCACTCTGCGGCCCACAGGAGACCTGACTTGTTCGACCTGATCATTCGCAACGGCACCATCATCGACGGCACCCGCACCGACCGCTATCCCGCGGATATTGGCCTCCGCGCCGACCGCATTGCGGCTATCGGCGACCTCGGCGGCACTGAACCACAGCACAGCATCGACGCCCAAGGCAAAATCGTCGCCCCGGGCTTTGTCGATGTCCACAACCACTCCGACGGCTGGCTCTTGCAAAAGCCCAACTTCCTCCCCAAGACCCTCCAAGGCTTTACCACTGAAGTCCTCATGGCCGACGGCATCTCCTACGCCCCGGTTGACGCCGCCACTCGAGCCCATTGGCTCTACTACATGCGCGCCCTCAACGGCCTGATGCAAAGCCATTACTCAGGCTGGGAGAGTCTCGCCGATTACATGCATCTACTCGATGGCTGCACCGCGCAAAACACCATCACCCACCTCCCCTACGCCCACCTGCGAGCCATGGCCTGCGGCTGGGACCGCCGCGTCCCCGACGACGTGCAAATGGAAGAGATTCTCGCCGGGGTCGAGCGCGGCATGGCCGAAGGCGCGGTCGGCATTTCAACCGGACTCGACTACATCGCCGAATGCTTTGCCACCACCGATGAACTCGTCGAGGCCTGCACCGCCATGGCAGCCCAACAGGGCCTCTACGCCACCCACGTGCGCTATAAAAAGGGCACCCTAGCCGGGGTGCAGGAAGCCGTCGAAATCGGCCGCCGCGCCGGGGTCCCAGTCCACATTTCCCACTTCAAGGGCACCTCCCCCCAGCAGATCGACGAACTGCTGTCGTACGTAGATCAAGTCGCAGTCAACGAGGTGGACTTCAGCTTCGACGTGTACCCGTACCTGCCCGGCTCGACCATGCTCAACTTCATGTTGCCCTATGAGGTGTGGGAGGACGGCCCGTTAGGCGTCTTGCCCAAACTCAACGATCCCACAATCCGCCGCCGCTTCGCCCGCGTCCTCGACCGCTACGCCAACCCTCTCGACCGGATGACCATTGCCTGGCTGCCCGGGCGAGACAACGCCCACTTTATCGGCCGCACCATAGACGAATACGTCCAACAGGCCGGCGCATCCCCAACCGACGCGCTCTGCGACCTGCTGATCGAAGAAAACTTGGCGGTCCTCCTCGTCTTCCACCACGGCGACGACGCCTTGGTGCACCCTTTCCTGTCGCATGAAAAATACATGCTGGGCAGCGACGGGATTTACTTCCCCGACGGCGCGGTGCACCCGCGTTTATACGGATCGGCCGCGCGCCTGTTGGGGCCTTGCGTGCGCGACCACCAACTCTTCTCACTCGAAGACGCGGTGTACAAGCTGAGCGCCCACCCGGCATCGCGGTTTGGGCTGACACAACGGGGGCAAATTGCCGAAGATTTCTACGCGGACTTGGTCGTCTTTGACGCGGAAACGGTTGCGGATCGCGCCACCTACGCCGATCCTCACCAGTACTCGGTCGGCGTCGAGCACGTCCTCGTCAACGGGGTTCCCATCGTCCACAACGGATGCGCGGTCGAAGATTTGGGGCCGACTTATCCGGGCCGCTATCTGAAGTTCAATGCCTGATTAGTACTCACTCATCTGCCCGCCGTTCCAACACTCGGCCGTCTCGCCCTTGGGATTGAGGAGCGTGGCCGAGTGCTTGCCCAGCTTGACCCAGACCGTCTTACCGACGTAGATCCAGCACCAAGAACAATGCTCTTTGGGGTCGAGCATCCAGACGGTCCTGTCCGGCAACCGCACCAATAAGCGCCCTTCGGCAAATCGGCGCATCAGATGCGCCTCTACATAGCCGCCTTCGGCCAAAAGCTGCGCGGCTTTGGGCGAGGGTTTCGGGGACGTTGTAGCCGGTGCGGCGATCAGCGCACATCCCCCAATTAACACGGCGCAGACGACCGCCCCGCGCAGCTTACGCATTGTAGTAAGCGCCGACATGCACATTCACCCGTCTGCTCCCACCTCCACCTCGACCCAGAGTTCCTCGACCCCGCGCAAGGATATTTGCTCCCTGCGCTTCGGCTCGCCCGCCAAGCGCAGCGACCGAAACCGCCGCAGTATGGTCCTGAACGCAATGCGGCCCTCCAGTTCGGCCAACGACGCGCCCAAGCAGTAGTGGATGCCACGCCCGAATGAGAGGTGGCTGGTGCCCTTGCGGCCAATGTCCAGCATATCCGGCTGCTCAAAAACTGCTGGGTCGTGGTTGGCTGCGCCGATCAAAGAAATGACCAGTTGCCCAGCGCGAATGTGCTTGCCGCCAATCTCCACATCTTGGCGCACAACCCGCCCGTCGAGCTGCACCGGCGGGTCGTAGCGCAAAAGTTCCTTGACGGCTGAATTCAGCAAGTCCGGGTTGTCCCACAGGCGTTGCAGTTGATCCAGGTTCGACAGCAATGCCAACATACCGTTGCCGATCAGGTTCCGAGTCGTTTCGTTCCCGGCAACCAGCAACAGCATTAGCGTCTTGATGAGTTCGTCGTGCGTCAGCTTGCTACCTTCCTCTTCGGCGGCTAGCAGGACGCTGATTAGGTCATCCCTTGGCTCCTGTCGCCGCACGGCGATGATGGCCTCAAAGTACTCGGTCAATTCTTCCGCAGCACCACCAACGCGCTCCATTGCGTCTTTGGGCAAAAACGGTTCAACGCTGAGCGCGAGGTCGTTGGACCAGTCCTTGAAGCGGTCCATGTCTTTGGGTGGGACGCCCATCAGGTCAGCGATGATCGTGATCGGCAAAGGGTACGCCAAAGCAGCGATCAGGTCGAAGCTGGGCTGACCGGCGACCGAGTCGAGCAACTGTTCGGCGGTCTGTTCCACTTTAAAGCGCAACTTTTCAATGGCGCGTGGCGTGAACGCCTGCGAGACGAGCGCCCGCAGGCGCGTGTGTTCGGGCGGATCTTGGTGCAACATGCTGATGAGGCCGGTCTGTTCGCGCACCTCGCTGGGGATGGCATTGGAGAATCGGGCGTGGTCCCGCAAAACCGCGTCGCAGTCTTTGTAGCGCGTCAGTGCCCACCCGTCCAGCAACCGCATCCGATGCACGGGATCCCGCTGCCGCATCTGGGCGTACTTTGGATACGGGTCCCTTAGGATCTCGGCCGAGCCGGGGTGGTAGGAAACCCCCGATTCGAGCCGCTCCCGCGCCAGCAACGCCTTGATCGCGATCGGTTCTACGGCCTTGCGCGCGAGCTTGGCAAGATGCCCAATCGGACCGCTCATATAGCAATCCTGAATGATTGAACGATTATAGCGGCGCTGAGATCGCCGTATGCCGTGGGGTTAAAGTACGCGGCCATAGGCATTGCAAACGCCTGGATATTCATGACCAGTATACCAAGCACGGCGAAGCCGCGTAGCACATCCAAGCTCGCGATACGATCCGATGCCTCAACTGGACTGTTTAGAGCGCATTCCCCACCTCTCATATAACCCCCTCATCCCGCAACTCCTCCATCTCCCCTTCCGTCAGCCCCAAAACGCCACTTAAGACCTCCTCGGTGTGCTGCCCCAACAAGGGCGCTGGCCCGCGCAACTCGACCGGCGTCGCAGAAAACCGCAGCGGCGAGTTGGCCACTGTCTGCCGACCCGCAACCGGATGCTCCAATTCGACGATCATATTCCGCGCCGCCACCTGCTCGTCGTCAAAGACCTGCCCCACATCGCACAGCGGCCCGCTCGGCACGCCAGCCGTGGCTAGTATATCACACCACTCAGCAACGGTCTTCTCGGCCAGCACCTGTTCCAAAATCGGCTCTAAAGCCGCGTGATTCTCAGTGCGAAGCGCGTTGCTAGCAAAACGCGGATCATCGGCCAACTCACCGAGGCCCAGAGCAGCGCAGAGCTGACGCCAGAGCCTATCATTACCCGCGGCAATGACGATATGCCCATCGCGGGCGGCAAAAAACTGAAAAGGAGTAATGGCCGGATGCCGCGACCCAAGCGGCCGGGGCACTTCGCCGGATACGGCGTAGCGGGCGAGGGCATTTTCCAGCAAGGCCACCTGACAGTCGAGCATGGAAATATCGACTTGCTGTCCCTCGCCCGTGCGCCGCGCCCGCTCTAAGGCCGCGAGGATGCCAATGGCCCCAAAGAGAGCAGCGCTCAAGTCGGCAATCGACGAGCCAACCCGCACCGGCGGACCATCGGGCTGCCCGGTGATGCTGGCCAGCCCTCCCATCGCCTGAATGAGTACGTCGTACGCGGGCCGCTGCGCGTACGGGCCGGTCTGGCCAAAACCCGAAATCGACGCGTACACCAAGCGCGGATACAGCGCGTGTAGGTCTGCGTATCCCAACCCAAAGCGATCCATGCTACCGGGACGAAAGTTCTCAAGCAACACGTCGCACTCGCCGGCCAAACGCCGCGCCAAGTCCTGGCCCTGTGCCTGCCGCAAGTCGATCGTCGCGCTCTTCTTACCTCGGTTGACGCTGGCAAAGTACGCGCTCTCGCCGTTTTGAAACGGCCCAAACCCCCGCGCCTCGTCGCCCGTGCCCGGCAGCTCGATCTTGATCACTTCCGCACCCAAGTCGGCCAACACCATGGACGCGTACGGCCCGGCCAACACCCGCGTCAAGTCGAGCACCCGCACACCGTCCAATAAATGTTCCATCTCAACCTCCTTGAGGCGCGGCGAGCAAACCAGCCCCTTCGCCGGGCACGGCCACGGCTAGCTCCGGCTCATGGCCCAACTCCGTGCGCAACATCTCTGCAAACCCATCGCGGCGTTCCCCATCGACGAACGCGCGGTGGACTAACCCGCCGATGTTGCCGCCCCAGCCAGCACCCAACCGCTGCACGGCCCCTGCCGTTGGTCCCTCGGCGGCGAGAAACCGATTGACCACCCGCACGGTCCGATCGTAGGCCAGCGTCATCCGTCCGTAGCCCCCTGGCAAAAAACGCAGTTGCGCTCGCTCCTCTCCACGCTCAGCTCGCGCTGCAAGCTGCGCCAAGACCTCGTCTTCGACCTCTCGGTCCAGATCGCCGTCGTGCGAAATGCGGATCAGCTCCAAGGCCGTGGCCATATCGCCCGCATTGAGGTATGCAAGCATACCGGCCACCCGGTCCTGCTCAGCCAAGCCATAGATGCAGCGTCGGCGAACAAACAACGGGGTGTCCTCGGCTAGGAGTTGGAACTTGCCAGCGACCTCGCGCTGGCACATGGCGTCGAAATGCTCCCCGACTCCGGCTGCTCGCGCTTCGGCAGCTAACTCCGCCAGACTTGTCTGCCGAGGCAACTGGCCCAAGACTCGGTATAGCTCCGCAAGCGACAGCCCGAGTGGCTCGGGCGCAATATCCCGGATATAGCGGATGTGCTCGCGCACAGCGCGACTTTTGCCTAGTCGTGGCAAAATCAACTCGCGGGTGATAAACGCGCCGAGCGGATATGCGATAACCGTCTCTTCCTTGACGGCCTCGTCGTATTCGCGCACGACGCCGCTGTCGAGCACTAAAGCTGCATACTCGTCGGGCAACGCAGCCTCTCCTTGCACGCGGGCCGGAAAGACGCCGACGCCGACCAGCTTGCCCGCCCGGCCCAAGATCATCCCTCCGTGGTCGGCTGTGCCGCCGCGCGTGCCACGCATCCACTCCGAGGTGCCCAGCCCATCGACTAAATCCGCCTCGGGCATATCGCGCCGCGGCACCAATCCGTGCACCCCCATCGCCGCCAACGCCGTCGCCACCACCAGCGCCGAAGACGAGCTCATGCCCCCGCTGGGCGAGACACTGCTCCACACCAGTCCATCGAAGCCGCCCAAGTCCAAGCGATCGCGGAAATAACTCTCCAAGTACACAAGCTGCCCCTCCACCAGCACCGACCAATCTCGGGCCAAGGCGCTACCCGTGTGCTCTAGGCGCTGGCGGCAAACTTGACCTGCGTAGTCCATCAGCGCCTGCCGCTCGGCCACGCGGACCTTCGGCAGAATAGTCGCCAAGTCTATTTCAATGGACTTGAAGCGATCTGCGGGCGCACCTGGGCTGCGCAGGAAACTGGCGAGCCGCACCCGCCGGCTGGAAGCCTCCCGCGCCACCACCAACGTATCTGCACCGCGCACGGCCATCCGCACCGAGGGCATGCCTCCGTAATCAATGTGCATACCCATGACGTTCATCTGTCCAGGACAGCGCGCCACGACCACGCAGCCCCCGCTGCCGTAACGAGCGGCAAAGTGCCGCAGGGCCTCCAAGTAGTTGGCTCGCCAAGCCGCCACCTGTTCCCGTCCGTAAATCCGCCCGAACTCGCAGTCAAAGCGACCCTGCTCAATAGCGGCCTGCCACTGGCCTAGACTAGCTGTATAGGGATTGTTAGAGCGCACCATCCACGCTCAGAGAAATGCGGCGCAAGGGACGTATTTTGCGTTCGATCGTCGCGTAGTAATACTGCAGCGCGTTGTCCACTCGCAGGTTGATCTGCAAGGGGCCTAGCTGGTGGCTCAACTGCACGTCGAGCAAGTAAATGGGCACATAGTCGCGCCCGCATTCGGCAAAGAGGCCGGATACCCGTTCAAAGCGGCTGAGGTATTGGAAGTTTATTCTCCCACTCGTGGGGCCGCGCTTCCCTTGGAGACCCAGATTGAGGACGTGGCGAGACCGGTAAGGCAGTGGTGCCTGATCGCCGTAGTCGCCGTGGCAATAAGGCGGCAACACTTGGTCCGCATCGAGAAATTCCACGCCATCTACCAAGGTATAAGCCGCCCTAGCTCCTAGGCCCAGTGGCAAGGCGACCAAGAGCTCGCTTTCAAACCCGCCGACCCGTGCCTGCGCCAAGTTTAGGAAGCGGGCTATGGGCACAGTCCCTCCAGCATAGGGATCTGGACGCGCCTCAATGAGTCCTCGGTATTCGTTCCAAAACAGCGCCAAATCCAAGGCCAACCACTTTGCCAGTTCCTGTTTGATCCCCACCTCGCTAGACCAAGCCCGTTCAGGATCCAAGGCGGGGTTGGGACAGACGCGGATACCAGACACCTCAGCTTGGGAAAAGACTTCAACCACCGCAGGCACGCGAAAGCCCCGACCGAGCGAAGCCCGCAGCGCGGTCGTCTCCGACAGCCGGTAGGAAAAGCCGGTCTGGGGACTAAATTCCCCGGTGCTTTTGCTCGCGACCGATGGTACTCCGCACGGCCCTGCTGCCAACCCAGAGTCCTCGGAGAGCCGACTCCAGTCGTAGCGCAACCCGACTGTCCACTCGGCCAGCGGACTGATTTCGTACACGCCTTGGGCGTAGCCGGAGGTGGTTATCAGGGAACGCGTACCGAGAAAATCGCTGGGCGAGCGCACCAGATCAGCTATCCCGGCCAGCCCCAGCGTCCAATTCCAACCGCCCAATCCCGTGTAGTCGAACTGACCTTCGCCCGAAATTTTGTGGCCGGCCGAGACCAACCCCCCAGCCGCCGCGTTGTTGGTAAAATCCGTGCGGTAATACCCTAGCTTGAGCCGGTAGCCCAACTCACTGTGTACCAAGCGATAATACTCGGAATTGAGATGCAGCTTCCACGAAACGGTATGGGCTGGTGCGTCGTTTTCGGGCACGGCCAGCGGATGACTGCGATCGCGCCACTGGATGAAAACCCCGTGGTCGTCCAGTGCCCAGTTGCCCATCACGCGCCAATAGCTCGTCGGCGAGAAGCGATGCACGGCCTTGGCGTAGAGATGGTAGCGGCGGCTATCGCCGTTTTGGTGGTACCCCGTGCCCCGGTTGTGCCCCCCACTCAGCGCCAAGCCAGTTCGTCCCAAAACCCGATTGTGACTCAAATCAAACCCGACAAAGTGCATCGGCGACTCGCGCCAGCGCCACTGGCTATGCGCCGGCTGGCTATACAGCCCGCTGAGCAGCCGAAAGCGGGTGCCCGGATCGCGCGCCGGATCGCGAGTAAGCACGTTGATTACCCCACCCAAAGCTCCTGTGCCGTACAGGGCCGAGCCAGCCCCTTTGACCACCTCCACGCGCTCGACTTGCTGCAAGGGCACGGCATCCCACTTGATGTCGCCCACATCCGACGACAGCATTGGAAATCCATCCACTAACATCAGCAGCCGACTGCCCGTGCCGCGACTGTAGCCGCTCGACCCGCGCACGACGGGCTGGCTACCTACTTGGCTGATCCCCGAGACATAGCGCAGGGGACCGGTCAGCGAGAAGGCATTGTGATCGGCGATGCGCTCGGCATCGGCTACTGAGATGCTAATGGGGGCTTGGGCAAAAGTCTGGGAGCGGCGGGCAGCAGAGACGACTAGCTCGGGAACTTCGACGGCCGTAGGTTCGAGGGCGACGACATTCTCCTCCTCCCCGGGCGCAACGCCGCGCAGGGTATGCGAGCGATAGCCAATATGCGAACAAAGCAGGTCGTATTGGCCGGGCGGCAAGCCCTCGACTCGGCAGTAGCCCTCTTCGTTGGCGTATCCCCCGAATTCCGTCCCCAGCACCGCCAACGTCGCGCCGGGCAGTGGGGTTTGGTCGCTAGCGTCGAGGACGCGGACGACGATATCAGCGGCCGAGCTCGGCCAGCAATTCAGCAGGCAAAGCGCGCTCGCATAGAGCAGTGCTAAGCTCGGTCTCATGGTCCAATACAGCGAAGTTGACTTCGATATCGATGTCAGAGACAACCTCCCCGGAGCCGACTTCTACCGGCGAGGGGAGGTCGGCGTCAGGCAGGTAATAACAGCCCAAAAGCGAGGTAAGATCCCAAAACTGATCCTCTTGGCGCCAAGCCACGACAATCCACTGATATACGCCTTCCCCATCTAAGGGAACGAAATAGTCGTACGACTCGACCCCGAGCGCCACCTCGGTGTCCCAGCCGTTGATGCGAAAAAAATCGGCAAACGAAGCAGGCGGCTCGCGATAGACGGCCACGGCCACCTGCCCCACATTCGCGGGCCACTCGCCGACAAAGTGCAGCCGACCAGCGATCCCGGTCTGCCCAGTGGCCTCGGCATCGAGACCGCGGTCGCAGCCCCAGCACAAGGCTAGGGCCGCGACCAAACACCAAAACGGCACGGCCTACTAGCCAGCAGCAGCGGCAGCAGCGGCAGCAGCCTCGGCAGCAGCCGAGACTTCGGCGACGTCAAATTCTGCGCCGTTAATGGTTATCGTCCCGGTGGCAGAAAGGCCGTCGGCATCGACCGAAAGCTCCATATCGAGTATCAACTCGGCTTCATGTGATCCAGAAAGGGTAACCTCCCCGCTCAGCGGAATGGGCGTCTGATCCAAGCCGACACTCAAGGCACCGTTGGCTACCAACTCGCCATCGGGTGAATACTCATTCAACGTCCAATCGTTGCCTGATATCTCCACCGAGCCGCCGCCTTCTCCCGGCACCGACGTCGTACCGGGGACCAGCGCGGCGAAGAAGATATTCGTAAAAGCGGTGACCACCGTACCGTATAAGCCGACGATTTCAGGCGTTATCTCAGCCGCCGCCGGCTCGGGCTCGACGGGCGCGGCATCGTCGTCGTCGCCACCACAGGCGACCAGCACCAGAGCACCGCACAGGACCAAGGCCGTGGTTTTATCCAGCCATTTGCGCATGATACTATCCTCCTAAAGGGATTAAGTGCGCCAAGCGTCTGCCCAACGCACAGGATGGTAAATAGTTACCTCGCTCAAGAAGCAGTTTCAGTTTCGCTCCCCCGAACGTAGCGCACCAGAGCTTTTTCGTCCAGTACGCAGCCCAAGCCCGGCTGCATGGGCGTGGGTACGTACCCATCGACAAAGGGGATTGGTTCGACGATCAGGTCGTCCTCGCGAGTCCAGCTCCCCACAAAATCCGAAGCCATCGTGCAGTTGGGCGCAGCCGCGGCCGCGTGGACGTACGCGGTATCGACAATGCCCAAGTCATTGCCCGACCCATGCCAGCAGCGCAGGCCTACGGCGGCGGCAACCGCCGCGTTCTTCTGAAAACCCACGAGGCTGCCGCCCAAGTTCAGACAATCGACGACCTCAGCCTTGATGGCGCGGATAATCTGCGGCCCGCTCCCCACGTGCATGGCCACCGGCAGATTGATAGCCTCGTGGATCTGGATATAGCCTTCCAAGTCGGACTTAGGGATGGGATCCTCAAAGACCTCGACATTGCCCACGGCCTCTAGCTGCTGCGCCAGTTCAATGGTCTGCTCGGCCGTGTGGAAGCGCTCGTTGGGATCGACCGTCACCTTGAAATCCACGCCGCCCACCTCGCGCATGGCCTGGAGCCTTTCGACCATTGGCTCCTCGATCTTGCACTTGATCTTGACGCCTTTGAACCCGTGCTCAAGCGCCCGCTCGACCGCCCGCTTGCCGTCTTCCGGCGTCTGGTGCCCCATCCAGTAGTCGGCCCGCACCCGGTCTCGCACTGCGCCACCCAGTAGCGCGTGTACCGGGACCTGACGAGCCTTGCCCACCAAGTCAAAAATCGCCATCTCAAAAGCATCGTACGCCGGCCCGATCCCCACCGTCGGCAGTTCCTCCGTACCGTCGTGCCGAGCAGCGAAAATATCCTGCAAGGTCAGTTGCTCGGGATCTTTGCCCAAAAGCTGGGCCACCCCTTCCCGGACCTGTTCTATTGGCACGCCGCGCCCAGTCTCGCCCAGGCCCACTAACTCGGTATCCGTATTCAGGCGCACAATGTGCTTGGGCATTTGGTCCCACCCGGTCTCGGCGACCCATTCCGGGCTGTGTACCCGCCCGGGGATCGTCGGCACCACCACGGTCCATATATCGACAGACGTTATTTTCATGGGATAAAACTCGTCTTTCCATCGACGGTCAGTGCGAACTCCGCCAATAGCTGTGCGGTGTGGTCCAAGTCGGCCAGGGACGCGATTTCGACCGGCGTGTGCATGTAGCGCTGCGGCACGCTGACCAAGCCAGTGGCCACCCCGGCCCGACTGAGTTGGATGGCGTTGGCGTCCGTGCCCGTACCTCCTGGCTCGGCTTGGATTTGATAGGGAATTTTCTTCTTTTCTGCCACCTGCACCAGCCGCTCGTACACGACCGGGCTGGCGTTGGCCCCGCGCAAAATGACCGGCCCCCCGCCCAGCTTGCACTCGCCGACTTGGCGCTTATCAATATCTGGATGGTCCGTCGCCCACGTCACATCCACGGCAATACCCACCAGAGGATCGACGCCGTACGCACTAGTCTTGGCTCCCCGCAACCCCACTTCCTCCTGCACAGTAGCTACCGCATACACCGCGGCGCGGCACTTGCGCTTGGCGCGACTCACCCGCCGGAGCGCCTCGGCAACCACCCAAGCACCGGCCTTATTATCAATCCCTCGCGACACCACCAACCCATTGCGCAACTCCTCGAAGTTGGCGTCGTAGGTCCCCGGATCGCCGATAGCCACCAGTTGCTTCGCCTCATCCGCGTCGGCTGCGCCGATATCGATCCACAAGTCGTGTTTGTCCGGTACTTTGGTGCGATCCGCTGCCTTCATCAGATGAATGGGCTTTTTGCCCAACACGCCCAAGACCGGCCCTTGCGCCGTGTGGATGCGCACCTTGCGTCCCGGCACGATCTGCAAGTCAAAGCCACCGATGGTGTCAAAGTACAGATAGCCCTTGTCGTCGATGTAAACGATCTGGAAACCCAACTCGTCGGCGTGCCCGGCGAACATGATATTGGGGCGACCAGCTTCGTTGTGGACGCCGATGGTATTGCCGTGGACATCGACTTCGACGCGGTCGGCGTACTTTGCCACTGCGTCTTTCCACACCGCCCGCACCGGCCCTTCGTACCCCGACGGGCCGGGAGCACTGAGTAGATCGACGAGAAATCGCTTAGATGCTGGACGCATAAATCTCCTTCTAGTCTGATGTCGCTGGTTTACAACAGGTGCCGATGGCGCAGACCGCCGTGTTGACGACGAGGCCAATCACTCCGGCGTGAAAGCCCCAGATCATCGGTTTGCCGCCGAAGGTCAACCCCAGCGCCACCGCCAACCCGCACACCATACCCGCTAGCGCCGTCCGCGCCGACAGCCGCTTCCAGTACAGCCCGAGAAAAAAGCACGGCACAACTTGGATCAAGACCTCGAACTTCAGTTCTAGCAGCCGCACCAAGGTCGCATCGGTGCCGATCGCCACCGCGACCAGCACGGCGACGATGACCCACGAGCATATCTTGCCCACCTTCGTCAGCTCGGCCTCGGTGGCCTGCGGTCGGAAATACGGCAGATAAATGTCCTTAGTGAACATCGACGAGATCGACAACAGCGCCGAATCCGCCGTGGACATCAGCGCCGCCAACACCGCAGCAAAAATCGCCACCACCAGCCAGTAGCCCAGCGCGGACTCGCCCATCACCAGCGCACAGAGCCGGGCCAGCACTTGGTCGCTTTCGACTTTGGTCAGATTCAGATCGGGCAACACCACCACGGCCGTCACGCCGCACACCAAAGCCACCAAAGTAGTAGTCAGCGGCATAAAGGCCATCAGGGTCAGCGAGCGCTTGAGCACTGCGACCGAGCGGCTAGCATACAGCCGTTGGATCGCCTGTGGGTAAATAGCCGCCCCGCAGCCCAACAGCAGCACGTAGCTGATCCACTTGTTGGACCCCTCTAGGCTCGGCGCTTGGACTTTTGACGGATCCATTTCGCTCAGTTGGGCCACCACATGCCCCAGGCCCCCACCTAACTTCTGCGGAATGAGAAAGACCAAAATACCGAAGCCCAACAGCAGCACACCTCCCTGCATCATATCCGTCCACGCTACCGAGCGCATCCCCCCCAAGGTCTCATAGATGACCATGATCACCGCCAAGCCGATAATGCCGTAGCTGCCGGGGACTGCGCCATCGGTGATCCCCTCGACGGCCGCGCCCATCGCCTTGAGCTGGGCCAGTGCGTAGTTGCCCAGCGCGTAGATCATCAAGATCGTGCTCAGCAGCGTCAGCACTGCCGAGCGGAAGCGGTGCGTAATGTAGTCGCCAGGGGTGATAAACCCCTCTTTGCGCGCCAGTGTGACCAAGCGCGGGGCAAAGAGCATGTAGCCGACGATGACCGAGAACATAAAGAGCACCGACGCCGTCCACCCAAAGCCAATGCGATAGGCCGTGCCCGTGTAGCCAAAGAGCGTGTTGCCGCTGTACTGGGTCGCATAGAGCGTCAAAAAGAGCACCAGCAGGCCCATCGAGCGCCCTGCCAGATAGAAGTCGGCCATGCTGTTGGAGCGGCGGCGCGTGCGCGCAATCCACCCCACGCCAATCATCGAGACCAAGTACAGCCCCACCGCAATGAGCGCGCCCGGACCAAACACCATGCCGCCCATCACTCTTCCTCCTCGGCATTAATCCAGTAGCGGCGGATCACAAAAGCCGTCCAAGCGGCCAACAGCAGCACCGCCCCTAGCGACACCGCCACCCACAGCGGAAAGCCCAACACCAGCGGCCCCCGATACCCTTCGGGCCAATACCAGGGAACGGCCAGCGCGTAGAGCAGCAAATAGACGATCCAGACGTAGCCGACCTTGCGCGGCTCAGAGACGAGTTGTTCTTGAGAATCATTCATAAGCAGCAAATCAAAGCCCAGACACCGGAATTGACAAGGCCGCTGCCGCTATTGGAGCGAGGCGACCGTTGTGCCGGAAGTGGTCCTAAATCCTGTCGAAAGGCACTGTGCTCGCCCCCTGCGGCCGGGGTCCGGTGGGGCGGATGGGCATGTTTTCGGGGGCCTGGTACTGCACGTCTAAATGCGGCGTCTCCAGCCGTATATGGCCCTGGTGACGCGAATCCATCAGCGCGTCCAGACCGCCGCTTACCAGCAGGGTGCGCTCCACCGGGTACTGCGGCTGGCCCGTGAGAAACATCTCTTGGATATTGAGACCCAAGTAGCTGAAGTGGGGATAGGGCGGCCCGTGCAAGCGCAGGCCCGTGGCCTGTACCTCGCCGTTGACGCGGGCCGCGTACGACCATTCCTCGACGTACCCATTCAACTGCAGCAGAGTGGCTTTGAAACCATCCCTGTATTCTAGCAGAAAGGCCGCTGGATTTTCGCAGGCCTTCTCCATGGGTTCGGCCGAGGTTTTGCCTACGGCCGCGGCCGCGGCGGCCAACTCGCGCGACCACAGGCCGTCAGCACCGGCCTGCCACACGGCCTCTCCTTCCAAACACTGCACGGCCGCCAAACCTGTCTCTCCGCCCCGCCGCCGCTCGATCATGGCCTGCAGGCCCTCAAAGCCGTGATAGCCGTAGGACTCAATGCCGCCAAAGCTGAGCATGAGGGCGTCTTCGATGGGGGCATCCCGCTCGTGTTCGAGATAGGGGTCGCGCCAGCCCAAGGGCACTGAAGAGCCGGCCATAAAGGGGACGTTCAGTTCCACTGCCCGGTCGTACATCCACTTGGCGTCGCTCCAGTTGTAGGACAGGTGCTTGTCGCTAAACACCGGCACCGAGCGGCCGGAGGTGGCCATAACACCGCAGATCTGTTCAAAGAAAAAGCGCCGGGGATATAGGTGCTGGCCCTTCTCGTTGAAGGCGTACGCGCCGTGTTCGCCAATGGAAATCACGCCATCGACGGCCAATTTGTCGCCACTCAGACACAGAGCCGCGGGGATGCTCTGGTACACGGGTATATCGTATTCTTTGGATACTTGTAGGCCGATATCATTATCGGGTATCTGGTCCAGGTACATGGAGGCGATATCTACCTGCGGCACCTGCATGCCCTCGTCCGTGGGAAAACCCTTGATGAACTTGCCGACAATGACATCGGCGTGCGCCGGGACGCGGTATTCGGTGATAACGGCGGCGATCTTTTTGCGCGGGGCCATGGTTACCTCTCTATCGTTGGATTGTCTCCATCTAGTTGATGGATCAAGATAGTATCCCAGCGGCAGTCCGCAATCGCCTTGGGAACTCTGGCCGCCTCTCTGCAAAACCGGCCGCATTTACTTCGCTGGGCTATTTGGTCTATATATAACAGTGTTAAAACCACACAAAATTAGGTCGCAGGAGGTTCTTCAATGACCAGTTCACAACCCATCAAATGGGGCATCCTCAGCACCGCCAGAATCGGCGTCACCGCCTTCATCCCCTCGGCCCGCGCCACGCCCGGTGCCCAAGTCCACGCTATAGCCAGCCGCAGCCAAGCCACCGCCGACGCCTTTGCCCGCGACCACGATATTCCCGTGGCGCTGGGCAGTTACCAAGCCCTGCTCGACCACCCGGACATCGACGCAATCTATATCTCGCTGCCCAATTCGCTGCACGCCGAATGGACCATCAAAGCTGCCGAGGCGGGCAAACACGTCTTTTGCGAAAAACCGCTAGCCGTCACCGCGGCCGAGGGCCGGCAAATGGTCGAGGCGTGCCGCAAGGCCGACGTGCTGCTCTTTGAGGCTTTTGTCTTCATGCACCATCCCCAAAGCCGCCGTCTCAGGGAAATCATCGCGGCCGGTGAGATCGGCACCCTGCGCCACATCAACGCCGGCATGACCTTCGTCGTCAACGACCCCAGCAACATCCGCCTGATTAAAGCGCTGGGCGGCGGCAGCATTTATGACGGTGGCGTGTACCCCATCACCTTTTCGCGCTTCATCGCTGGCACCGACCCGGTTAGCGTCCAGGCGCACATGCGCTTTGACGCGCAAGCCGGGGTGGACGTAGCCACCTCGCTCATCCTCGAATACCCCGACGGCCTCACCGCGACCTTGTACTGCAGTTTCGAGGGCCGCGGCGGTGCTCATGCCCTCATCACGGGAGATCAGGGCCGACTGGTTGTACCCGCTCCGTACCATCCCGGCGCGGAGAGCAGCTTTGACGTGGTCATCGGCTCCGATGAGAGCCGCAGCGAGACCTTCCACACTGGCACGCCGCCTTTCCAGCCGGCCATCGACTTTTTCCAGCAATGTATGCGCGGAGAAGAGACCCCCGCCTATATGGCCGACCACGCCGACGGCACGCTCAGAGTGGTCGAGGCGGCTTTTGAATCGGCGCGCAGCGGGCGGCGGGTGGAGTTGTAGGAAGGATTTTAGAGCGACCGGCAGCAGCGTGGGTTGTGATTCAAGCCGCTTGCCTACCGTGCGCTGTAGAGTAATCTTAAAGAGAAACAACCCTGTGAGATGACAAAATGGACAAACAGCAAATTTACCACTCTGATCCCGAGATCATAGGGGGAACTCCCGTGTTCACGGGCACCCGAGTTCCCGTAGATAGCCTTATCATTCACCTGAAGGCCGGTGATTCCCTTGAGCAATTCCTCGACGGCTTCCCAAGCGTAAGCCGCGAGCAAGCCGAGGCATTCCTCGAATTGGCTCTGGCCGAATCTCCAGCTTCTTCAAGGCAGGCTTCCAAGTACAATTGAATATCTTCTTCTGTTTTGAGATACTCTGCTGAATTCCAGCGAGTAGTATTAACAGTCATATACTTCTGTTTTGCGGATCTAGTCGCTATGGATTAGGTGCCGCTGTCGTGCGTTTCACGGCGCAATTCCTCACGAATGACTCGCCGCAATGTATCTTCCAAGTCTCCGTGTTCCTTTGCCTGCCGCAAAGTCTCGTTAATCAGAACTTGATAGCCGTGCTCTCCAGCCTTCGCTTTGAAGTATTCAATGAGGTTGGTATCTAGCGAGATGGTGATGCGTTGCTTGCGCGGCGCAGGCTTGAGTCCGACGCGGAATGTCGCACGGTCCAAATCCGCTTGCGTCACTTTGGGATATTCATCCCGATCATCAGAGGTTGGTGAAGAAGAGGAATTGTTCATCATTAGTTGCCTCGCGCATGGAAATAACACGGATTTCATCTTCAGTTTCGGTATGCACTATCACTATGACCTTCATGCCCAATAACCCAAGCGTGACCCAACGCTGTTCACTATAGTCTTCGCGATCGTCTTCAAACGTGAACGTCGGACCTGCAAAGACATGCTCAGAGTCAATGAAATCCACTCCATGCTTCTTTAGATTGGCCTGCCGTTTGGGTTCGTGCCAAATGAATCGCATGACTCTATCATTTCGACGCTCACCAGCGACAATGAAGCGCAACGAGATTGCCCATCTGGTTAGTACTCAAGTAATAAATGCTCTAGGCATTGTCAACACGATAGCGGGATTCTCCTGCACGCGGAGGCGGTCGCTGTCCTCGGCAGGGCACCTGCACCCAAGGCCACCTTGACATTGGGCAGACATACTATACTTTTGTTCAGGTGTAATTTTTAGTTACACAGAGGTCTCTCATGTCTCGTAAAAGCACTATCGAGTGGACTAACAGCACTTGGAATCCGGTTACTGGCTGCACGAAGGTTAGCGCCGGTTGCGACCATTGCTATGCCGAGCGCCTTTCTGAGCGTTTTCGCGGCGTCGAGGGACACCCTTTCGAGTCGGGCTTCGACCTGACCCTTCGCCCCAAACGCCTCGAACAACCCATACAGTGGCGGCGTCCACAGCTCATCTTCGTCAATTCGATGAGCGATCTCTTCCACAAGGACATTCCCACCGAGTACATTGAGCGCGTATTCGACACCATGGAGCGCGCCGATTGGCACGTCTATCAGGTGCTTACCAAGCGCAGTTCGCTGATGCGCCGTTTCGTCCAAGAGCGCTACCGGGGCCAAGCCGCCCCCCCGCATATCTGGCTCGGCGTGTCCGTCGAAAACAACGCGGCTTTGACGCGCCTCCGGCACCTGCAACAGACCAACGCCTCTGTGCGTTTCGTTTCCTTCGAGCCGTTGCTCGGTCCAATCGGCGCGGTGGATTTCGCGGGTATTCATTGGGTAATCGCCGGGGGTGAGAGCGGGCCGGGAGCGCGTCCGGTGCGAGCAGAATGGGTGAGGGCATTGCGCAACCAGTGTCAGGCCCAGTGCGTCTCCTTTTTCTTTAAGCAATGGGGTGGGCGCACACCGAAAGCGGGCGGGAATACGCTCGATGGACGGCAGTGGTTGGAGTATCCAGAAGTGGAGACGGGTCAAGGGCTTGGTGGGCCGTCACAAGCTGCAGCCTCAAGACATTCATTCTACCCAACTGCGAAGCTGCTGCAAAATATCAGATGATAATTTGACTGAGACAGCTTGGTCTGCCGCAAGTAAAATCTGGCCGATTTTTTTCTTGCCAGTTTCACTATTATTACAGGCCTGTTCTATCTGAGGGACTGTAATCGCAGGCATTTTCAACATCGCTCGAAATTTTATTCTTTCAAGCCATTGTCTAGAAAAAAGATCTGCTAAGTCTAGCGTGATATGTTCTTCCCATTTCCACAATTTGTCATTATCAATGATAACAGTCGCAACTAATGTGTGTGCATAAAAGAGATTTCTCGGATTCGTATCATTAATATGAACTATTTTTAATGCTACTGCAAGCCGTTCTTCTCGTTTAGACTCTTGTGCTCTCATCACCGTTAAGGCTTCTCTTTTATCTTTCAATAGCATCGATTCAATTAGATCAAGTGCATTAGTCATGTCTTTTTTTATAGGTAATTCTAAGAAGCGTTTTTAAAACTGTTTTTTGTTCGGATTTGACGTTGGCGTACTCACCGAACACCTTCAGGTTTCGACCAAGAACCCTGAACGAAAGGTCTCCGATGAGTACGCTGTATCAATATCCGACCGATATAACAGACGCGCAATGGCAGCGGCTGCGTCCCTTACTACCATCACGTCGATGGCGTTGTGGTGGTCCCGGTCGTCCACCCCGTGATCTGCGTTTAGTCATCAATGGTATTCTCTATCGGGCTAAAACCGGCGGCCAGTGGCCGATGCTGCCGCCGACGTTTGGGCCATGGCAAACGGTGTATGGATACTTCAATCGCTGGCGTCAAGACGGACACTGGCAGCGGATTTTGCAAGCCCTGATCCGCCAACAGCGTATCCGACAAGGCCGCCGGCCAACGCCTTCGGCTGGTGGCATCGACGCGCAGAGTGTTAAGACGGCTACGCAAGGCAGCGCCGTAGGGTATGACCCCGGCAAACGGGTCAAAGGGCGCAAACGCCACGTGTTAGTCGATAGCCAAGGCTCGATCCTGCAATGCAAGGTCACCGCGGCCAACATCTCCGACGCGGACGGCTTAAAGGCGTTGTTGAGCGCTTATTTTTTGCCGGGCGTCCAACGGTTAAAAAGAGTGTGGGTCGATGCTGGCTATCGAGGTCAGGCGCTCAACGCATGGGTCGCCAACTTAAAACGTACCCATAAAATCGTGTTGGACGTCGGCGAAAAACCACGCGATGGCTTTACCCTACTCAAACGCCGATGGGTAGTTGAACGAACCTTTGCTTGGTTGGGCAACTATCGAATCCACGCCAAAGATTATGAAGTCTTAACTTGCAATAGCGAAGCCTTTATACACATCGTTATGATCCATCTGTTGCTCAAGCGATCCGCCCCAACAGAAGAGTTTTAAAAAGGCTTCTCAGGATTTCACACGCCATATATCTAAAATTTTATTTATATCTTTTGACAGTTGAACAAGCAAGGCTGCGACCATCATATAAATGATGTTTTCGGTAGAGGCGAAATTAGATAAATCCGAAATAGATATAGAATAAACTCCTTTTTCTCCAATTTCCTTTCCATTTTGGTCATGTTTTTGCATTGAAGCATATGCATTTGCCAATTGATGTATATGATGTGGAAGATCATCAAGAGTTTTGTTTTTAAAGTTATACTGATTTTTAAGAAATAAAAGGAAAAATTTTAGTACTGGATATGCATCCTTATCTGCGATGTTCCATGCATGTTGAAAGACTGTTGTCTCAAGTCCCAATTCGTACTCAATTCGTGCTAGATAAAGCCAACTGAACCCTGTTGGGAAGTCGGGAAGAGTTAATAGTCTTTCATCTCCTCCAGGGTCGCTACAACAACCTGGTGGAGGTTCTACAGCTTCTTCAATAGAAATATCATTTTTTAGCTGTTGTGACAGCCAAGTTACTGTATGTCCTAAACGTTTTTTTAAACTAAAATACTTAACTTCCGTATTATCTTGAGGAAGCTTCTCAAATTCTTGCAATGCCAGAGTCAACAATCTTATGCTATCCAACATATTGTCTGCTTTAAAATGAGCAAAGCCCGCATCTGCATACAAACCAATATATTGTCCGGTTCCATCAAGTCCTTGAGCTTTTTTTCCTCCTTCTTCAAAAAAAGTAGCTGCTTTATTCCAATCGTCCAAACGTGCGGCACAAATAGCGGCTCGACGATATCCATCTAAAGGCCTAAAGTCTAATTCTGACGATGAACTCCACCCTGGGAGTATACGTTCATAGATACTGAGTGCTTTTCTGTAGTGTTCACTGTGTAAATATACAACTGCTTGTTCTTCCTCTATTATTAAGGACGACCCCACTTTTGATATAATATCTTGAAGGCTTCTATGGGCAGCATTGGGGTTATGCAAATATTCATCTTGGATAATAGCTTTACCTCTTGCTGCTACCGAGGCGATACGAGGATAACCCCATACAATATTTTTTTCAATTACTTTGTCATATGTCTGGAGACATCTTGTCCAATCTGGATTCTCAAGGTCTGCCTCCGATAACCAGACATTATCAATCAAAAGTTGGAAATAGGTGATGTCATTCTCAAAGTTAGCCAATAATAAAGTCCTAATTTTAGGCTGAAGTTCATCCAGTGCATCAATAAGGTCATCGAGATATGAAGAATAGATGGGGCGAGGTGCTAATATAAAAGTAAATAGAACACTAAAAAAGTTGGGTTTATCAGCCATGTATTCTCCTAATTGTCCTTTAAAAATATTATATAATTCTTGTATTTCTTCACAACTATCTTCACTATCAATAATTTCTTTGATATAGTCTATCTTTTGTTTGACTGGAAGTGACACTTGATAATATAATAGTGCTTGTATCGCCATAATTATACGGGACATCAGATACGACTTGTGTGGCTTGTATAGCTTAGTTTCTTTATCCCAAGCTTCAAGTATCTTCGGAGCAAAATCTGGTTCTGCCTCAGCCGCAATGCGATACTGTAATAAACGAAAAAAGAGATTTACAAGACCATCTCCAGGGAACAATTCTTCAGGGAGATTAGTCTTGACGTGTATTAACCACGAAAAATCTTGACTAAGTTTTTTCCAATTGTCCTTTGGAGTTGCAAGCAATGCTTGAACGATGACAACAAGACCTTCCTTATTTTTTCCAAATATACTATGCCATAATACAGACCATGCTTCTGTTGTAGTCAAGTTCTTTGTCTTGAGTATTGCATTTGCAATCTGGAAGTGAAGATCATTTATTTTGTTCTCTGACCAAACTTGCTTGGCTGCGTTATTCAATAGAGGTGAGATTGTATAGTATGTTTCTCTTGTTGGATCTATCCAAGGGCCAACCAGTTGACTAAAAGTATCACCTGGATGAGGTATAGGTTCTGATATCTCGCCAATATTGAGTACGCAATCTCTCCTGAATTCGATTGATATCAGGCTAAGTCTATAGAGAAGCTCTCGTTGGTCTTCTGATAGATCTATGAGTAACTGTCGTGCTTCTTCACGCTCCTCTACCACTTCTTGGGGTGTTTGAAAAATACTTTCATCTCCCTTCCAATCTTTCGCCCGTAATCGAGTGAGTCGAGCGTGTACAAGTCTCGGATGTCCACTTGTATGCAATTGAATCAATTTTGCCCAAGTCTCTATGTGATTAGTAGGACACCCTAGTTGTTGTGCAAATTGCTCAATTTCGTGTATGGTAAAGTTAGGAACACGGACGACTACAGATGGTGATACACCGAGACGCCGGATGACGTCATTAGACAGATCGTGCTGGCTTGTAATCGACAATTTTGCCCCACGTTCTAGTACCCTATAAACTATAGTACCCAAGGCTTCTTCATACTGCCGCAACTGTTGAGGTTGTAAGTTAAGATCATCAAGGACGATGTTGATCGGTGATGATTGATTACTGACTTCAA
The DNA here is from genome assembly GCA_965116675.1 of Candidatus Latescibacterota bacterium. GTDB lineage: Bacteria > Latescibacterota > UBA2968 > UBA8231 > UBA8231. Next base: position 733,362 of record OZ220721.1, on the reverse strand, counting down.
TAGCAAGTTGTTGTAGAAGTTGGACGACCTGATATGAATCTCTTTTTGTGAAATTTAGCCAAAACCAAGAGTCTCTTATAGTATTTGCAGTCAATTTTGCAAGGGTTGTCTTTCCCATCCCCGTCCCCCCTTGTATCACAGCCAGACCTTCTGATTGGAGTCTATTTTGGATGCTTGTGACTAGATCTGTTCTCGGAGCGAAATCAGGATATAATGGAGGTATATTAGTTTGTATAGGAGACTGAGATTGGATAGTAATATTAGATGTGTCCTCGATGGATGCTGTTCTAATAGGAACAGCCATTGTGGCGAGCATCTGCAGAGTCTGCAAATGCTGATTCGAAACTCTTTGTGTTGTTTCCTCCTCGAAAATTTTGAGAAATCGCAGTCGAGTAAGCTGACGACTTTTCTTTTTTGTTACGACAATCAAGGCTTCTTTGAGGAGAGAGTCAACAATTTTGACAGAATCAGAAGGTAATATACCGTATCGATCGCCATGAAGAACTAGCTTGTTTTTTATGGATTCTTCAACATAACTAGCTTCTTTACTATCCGTTTCCCAAGTAATGGACTCAATGAGTTGCTCATAAATTTCTTGAGGTTCTGCCTGTTTTAAAAAATCATCTACTGCCCTTGATAGTTTTCCTTCATTTTGTAAGAATGTGGAGATTCTTGTGATCGCTGCTTCATCACCCGAACACCGACTCCACAAATGAAGACCTGCTTGATCTTCTCCGAACGGGTTGCCTCTTTCTCTACCTATCTTGGAACGTGTAAGAAAACGGAATTTCACACACATATCGAGATGATTATTACGCAATTCCCAATAGTGGTTGATCGCGTCATTCACTTCCTGAGATCTGAGCGTAATTTTGTGTTGGGTATCTTTGACTTGTGTTGCTGTAGCACTGCCGTCTGACACTTTGTCGAAGTCTTCCGCACCTTCCAGATAGAGAATCTCATCTTCAGTAAGCTCCAGCCAAGCATTCACACTATGCCATATTTGATAGAGGTATCCTCTTAGCGGATCATGTGCTTGGCGCTTCGATTCCGCCTTTAGGCCTTGTCTTTTCGCCTCTTTCTTATTCATTGTATCGTAGTTTCTACGTGCTTAGCCCGAATACCTGTGAAGCGCACCTGAGTCCCCTCTTTTATGGCTTGCCTGGATCTTTCCCTTGGATGAGCGCCAATTCTCTTTCCTCATCCCACTCAATTTCCAGAGGAGAAATAATGTCTCCGAGTATCCGTATCTTGTCTCGGTCGCGGCCAAACATACTCGGTTCCTCGTCGCGATAAGGCACAAGGCGCGACACTGGGCGACCGTTCTTAGTAATGACAATCTCGACGCCGCTGTCGGCGACCTCATCCATCAGCTTGAGACATTTGTCCTTGAACTCAGATGCCTTGATCATCCGCACATCGGTCAGGTTGTCGTCGTGTGTAGCCATAGTACCGTCTCCGTAAGTTAGTCGGTATGTGTGCTGCTTATCACAATTAAGATGAAGATGTGGTATTGCTCATTAATTGCAAGTGTATCGCACTATGCGGCTCCCGCCCCCCTCACCCCAACACATACACCGGACTCGACCACGCCATCTGCCCGTCGCACTGAATAGCCTTGACGAAATAAGCGGCCTGCCCCTCCCCTAGCGGCTGATCCACAGTCTCCAACGTTAATTCCATCGCGTCCACCCGCTCGGGATAGCGCCGTACCACCAACTGCATGTCCAAGCCGCCGTAGTCAAAACGCTGCGGCTCGTGCCCCAGCCCCGCCAGATCAATCTCCGTCGTCCCCGCCGCCGACTCGAACACCAAGCTGCCGACCCGCCCATCGTCCAACACCAACTCAATGCCGTCGCAATCCCCCGTAGTCTGCGATTGAAAAGCCACGGCCTGCGACTCAGTCGCAGTGATCCCGTCGGCCGCAGAATCAAAGCTAACCGTAGCCGCCTCCAAGACAGTCGCCTGAGTGGTGCGGATAACCCCGGACCAATCCACCCGCCGCCCGCGCCCGCGCATCCGCGAGCCAGACCACATCAGGCGCAACCTGTTGGAATGCTCCAAATCCCGGAATTCAGGCGGCTGCACCTCGGCGAGCAATTCCCGACCGCGATACACTTGCAGCGCCTCCAGCGGTGCCGCCCCCACAACCCGAGCGCGGATATCCACCGAGTCCACATTTTCTACCACCGCCCCCATGAGCGCGTCAGCTATCTGTACATCTAGAAGTATGCGCGCACCAGTCGTGCCGTAACAGCGCCGACTGCACAGAGCCTCCCACACGCCCGCACGCGACAACTCGCCAGCCAACACACAAGTCAGACCACCGGCAATACCAAACTCGCCAGCCCCCGGTCCTTCGGCCCCAGGCCGCCCCTTGTGGCCGTCGCTATTGCACATGACCCCGACCACGTGGCCGCAGTCCAGCGCATCAAACAGCATCCACTCGAACACGCCCCAGCTTGAGACGACCTCCACCAGATTGTGCGCCTCGGGGTCGAAATACGCCTTCACGTCGGCCCAGCGCCCGCCCACGTGCGAGCCGATAATCACTTGGTCGCGCGGCACCAAGCGAGCGAGCCGGGCGAAAAACACATCGGCCGGATGCGCGGGCGACACCTCGTCCTCGGGCACGTGCGGGATCTGCCAGTGGCTGTTGCGCACAATGGGCTGCCCCTCGGCAAAGTAAAAGACGTTGCGATCCCCACCGGCCGGAGAATTGGCCGACCACTCGTAGCCGGGAAAGACCACGAACTCGCCGTCCCGATGGAAAGCCCGCACTGTCTCGTTGAGCCGCTGCCAGTCCTCGTTGTCAACCTGGAAATCATTGCCCTGATGCGAGGCAAAATCCACCCTCGCCCAGTCGCGCGCAAAAGTGAAGTACTCCTCCTCCGTGCCTATGCCGACGGTAGCGTCAGACTGAGCGTGCAAATCCCCCCAGTAGCGGTGCCACTCAGGCGCTGTCTCATAAACGGTGACCGGATTGCTATAACAGCGCAAGCCATCCGCCGCCGCAATCAGCCGTCCACTACTCGGAGCACCAAAGGACACCTTGCACCCCTCAACCACGACCTCCCCTTCCCCCTCCCAACCCAGTTCAACCGGCCCTGCCACCGCCGTCGGATTGCCCCACATATCCTGCCCTTTGACAAAAACCTCCACGGCTTCCCCCACCACCGCCTGACTCGGCGCTATGCAAACCAGTTCCACGGCCTCGCCAGCGATAACGGGAAACTTGGGCGAATCCACCACGGCCCGAGCCACCGCAGCATTGGTCGGATCGACGAAAACGCGGAATTCGTGGGCCGACTCGACAAAGGTCTGCACCCGAATCCCCGGCGAACCGCCGCTGCGCTCGCCCAAGACCACGGTCACCGTATTGCCGGGCGCGAGGGACCCGTCGTACACATCAATCACCACGCACCAGATCATCCACGGCCGCTCGTGTCCCTTGGGGGCAAAGCGCGGTGCCAGCTTGGCCGCCCCATTGGTCTGCACCGTGCAATACGCTGGCGCGGCCGGATCGCTGAACTGGGCCGGCTGCATATCGCAGGCGAGGCGCTGGGCGATCTTAATGGTGCTGCCCTCGTCAATGCCGTAGCTGCCCACGGTCAGAGTCAAAGTCCATTGCTGATAGCTGCCGGCCACTACCGGCGCACAAGGTTCCAGCGTCGCCGTCCCCAGCCGTTCCCGCCATTGCTGATCCATTCTAAACTCCTGTGTTCCTCACGTAGTTAAAGACCAAGAATCTCCTCATTGCCTCGCCCCGCTTTTCTCCACAATCTCTTTTTTCGCTAACTTAACCGGCATTATAAAAAAAATCTGCGCGGAATTGAAATCCGCCCCTTCAGAAAGGATCGCAGCGTGAAGGTCGTACTGACATATGATATGGGGGAATCCTTCGTCGAGGAATTGCAAACGACGTTCCCCGAGTTGGACTTTTGTCCGGCGTATGGCGAAGCGGAGCAGATGCAAGAGGTGGCCGATGCGGAGGTTGTGTTTGGGCTGATGACACGGCCCGTGTTTTTGGCGGCTAAAAAACTCAAGTGGCTGCATTATGTGGGCATCGGCTTCGACTCGGTCGTGCGCAATATACCGGAGTTCCGCACGGGCGACGTGGTGATGACCAACGCGCGCCAGACGCACGTCGTGCCCATGGCCGACCACGTCTTCGCCGCAATACTCGCGCACGCCCACCGGATCCCCGAACTACTCGAAGATCAGCGCAACCACCAGTGGAATACCCCGCGCTACGTGCAGCGCATCATCGAATTGGCTGGGACCAAAATGGGGGTGCTAGCGATGGGAGACATTGGCCGGGCCGTGGCCACTCGGGCCGCAGCATTCGGAATCGAAGTGTACGCGGTCGATATCCTACCGATGGAACCGCCGCCGGGGGTGTGCGCGGTGTGGCCAGTCGAGCAGTTGGACGAGATGCTGGGAATGATCGACTGGCTGGTGGTAACGGCCCCGCGAACCAAGGCGACGACCGGAATGATCAACCGACAACGGCTCGCCTTGCTCAAAAAAGAAGCGTTTGTCGTGGTCGTCTCGCGCGGAGGAATCGTCGATGAAGAAGCACTGGCCGAAGGCTTGCACGCAGGCCGAATCGGCGGGGCCGCACTCGATGCGACGGAGGTCGAGCCGCTGCCGCCCGACAGCCCGCTGTGGGACGCTCCCAACATGTTGATCTCGCCGCACACCTCGGCCGAGTCCGTGCAATTGATCGAGCGCCGCAAGGCGATCTTCGTGGAAAATCTGCACCGCTATCTGGCCGGCGAAGCGCTATTGAACGTATGCGATTTAGAGAAGGGATACTAAATGACGGCAAAACCCCATCTGCCCCCATCCCCCATTGACGAGGGCAAAGTCACCGTGACCGCAATCGAATCCGTACAGCCACTCGACCTGTTCCCCGACTTGCTACTGGTGCGCATCCACACCGACGCCGGACTCATCGGCCACGGCGAAACGTATTACTGCGCCGAGGCCGTGCAGGCCATGCTGCACGACTGGATGGCGCGCCGGCTGCTCGGCGAAGACGCGCTGGCCATTGAATCGCACTGGCGCTTCCTCTACGAGCGCGCCGCGAATTTCGGCGTCCGCGGCACGGAGATCCGCGCTTTGTCGGCGCTGGACGTGGCGCTGTGGGACATTCTCGGCCAAGTCTGCAACCAGCCGATCTATCGCCTGCTCGGCGGGCCAGTGCGCGACAAAATTTTGGTGTACAATAGCTGCGGCAATCCACAATACGGGCCGAGCACCACCGGGCGCAAAGGCTGGCCCGGATTTGGCGCCATCGGCGAGCCAGGACCGCTGGGCGATTCGTGGAAGCTGTTCCACGAGCCTGTGGCGCTGGCCGAAGAGCTGGTTGAACTGGGCTACAGCGGGTTAAAAGTCTGGCCCTTCGACCAAGCGGCCATCCAGTACGGCCCAGCGCGCATTCCGCACCGCGCAATCGAGGAAGGCGTACAACCCTTGCGCGAGATCCGCGACAAAGTGGGCATGGACCTCGACATCTTCGTCGATGGCCACGCGCATTTCCAGCTCCCAGCGGCCCTCCGCATCGCCGAGGCATTGCGCGAGGTCGCGCCGCTGTGGCTGGAGGACATAATCAAAATGGACAATCTCGACTCAGTCGCCGACTTCCGCCGCCAGAGCCGAATGCCCATTTCCGTCAGCGAGATGCTGTTGAGCCGCGCCGATTACAACTCCGTGCTGATGCACCAAGCCGCCGATTACGTAATGATCGACCCAACCTGGGTCGGCGGGATTTCCGAGACCACACGGATCTCCCATCTGGCGCAGACCTACAATGTGCCGGTCAGCATGCACGATTGCACCGGCCCGCTGACGCTCTTTGCCGGCTTGCACGTGGGAGCCGCGGTGGCCAACTGCTGCTATCAGGAAACCGTGCGGGCGCAGATCCAGACGGTGTATCGAGAATTGATCGACGTCGAGGTGGAAATCAACGGCGGATATGTGAGTCTGCCCCAAGGCAGCGGTTTGGGCGTCAGGCTAAATCCCGATTTGTTCAGGCTGGAACGACCGGGCTATCGTATTTCGCAACTTTGACGGAGAAATTTTCAATGGAAAAGGTCAGATATTCCGATTTGTTGCCGTGTGAGTTTCGCCAGCGGCTGGCGGCTAAGCCGGTTGCGTATCTGCCGTTGGGCACGCTCGAATGGCACGGCGAGCACTTGCCCTTGGGCAGCGACGCAATCCAGAGCGAAGGGCTGATGATCGAGTGCGCCAAGCGCTTTGGCGGAATCGTCATGCCGCCAATTCACCTCGGGCCGGATCGAGCGTGGGATTGCGGCGGAGGCAAAGTACTCCACGGCATGGACTACGCCGATAGCACCGATCCCCACCGGCAGCTAGACGGCAGTTGCTACTGGGTGTCGGACGGATTTTTCGGAATGCTAGTCGACGCAATCCTAGAGCAGATCAAGCGCGCGGGTTTCAAGTTCGTATTCGCCGACGGACACGGGCCGAGCCGCTGGGCTTGGCGCGAGGCCATGGCCGAGCGAGAGCAGCGCTTTGGCCTCAAGTTGGCGGGCGTTACAGACGAAATATCGCAGGAATGGAAAAGCCAGATGGACCACGCCGCTCGCAACGAAACGTCGCTGGTGATGCACTATCAAGAGGATTTGGTAGACATCGGACAGTTGTCGGCAGACCGAAGCGTGTGGCCGCAAGGAGTTGGCGGCGAAGATCCACGCGACGCCAGCGCCGCATACGGACGAGAGTGCATGGAGCGGTCCGTGGAGATCGTCGGGCGACTAATTGCAGAAAGCGGGGTTTAGGCTACTTATCACCGGCGACCGCGGTCGCCATCTTCAAAAGGACGACCTATGAAAATCACCCAAGTAGAGACCATTAGCTTCAAAACCATCACCAATACCGAGCGCGACTCCGACGGCCACGGCCATCCCGGCCCCGAGCGCGAAACCACCCAAACCCTGCTGCAAATAGACACTGACGAAGGCATCTCCGGCTACTGGTTTGGCGCTAACGCCCAAACCATCGACAGCCTCGTCAAACCCGCCATCATCGGCGAAGACCCCTTTTACCGCGAAAAAATCTGGCGCGACCTCAACCATCGCCAGCGCCTCAATCTGGGCACGCTGTCCGACCGAGTGCTCATGGCCGTTGACCTAGCCTTGTGGGATCTGGCCGGCCGCGCCTTAGAGCAACCCGTGTACAAACTGTTGGGCGGCTTGCGCGACAAAGTGCCAGCCTACGCCTCCACCATGTGCGGCGACGACCTCAAAGGCGGCTTAGCCACGCCCGAGGACTACGCCAATTACGCCCAGTGGTGCATGGAGCGCGGATACCCCGCCTTCAAACTGCACACTTGGCAACCCCCCTACGCAGGCGCGCCCGACCCCAAACGCGACATTGAAGCCTGCGCCGCCGTGCGCGAGGCCGTCGGCCCCGACGTGCCCTGTATGCTCGACCCTTACCACTACTACGACCGCGAAGCCGCCCTATTCCTAGCCAAGGAACTGGAAAAGCTCGACTATTACTGGATGGAAGAGCCCATGGACGAACACAGCATGTCGTCCTACATCTGGCTGTGCGAGCAGACCAGCTTGCCGATCTGCGGCCCGGAAACCTGCGAGGGCAAAATGTACGTGCGCGCCGAGTGGATTAAAGCCGGTGCCTGCGACATCAGCCGCTGCGGCGTAGGCGACGTGGGCGGCCTCACCCCCTTGATGAAAACCGTACATCTGTGCGAATCATTTGGCATGCGTTGCGAAATCCACGGCGGCGGCCCCGGCAACCTGCACGCCCTGTGCGCCATGCACAACGGCGAATTCTACGAACGCGGCCTGTTGCACCCCTTCATCGACTTCGACCAGCCCGCCCCTTGGCTGCACGAGCACGGCGAACTCATGGACGATCAGGGTTTTGTCCACGTGCCCCAACGGCCCGGCTTGGGAATGAATATCAACTGGGATTACATCGAGAAGAATAAAATCTGAGCTTATACTCCTTACCGAATACCGCTCTGCCCATTGACGAAGGAGCAAGCTATTGGCCTCTATGACATTGCCAAAGGATAACTGGGAGGCGGTCCCCCCTGATGAGGCCGGCTTCGATCCTGACCGCCTGCACAAAGCCAAAATCTGGCTGGACAAGCGCGTAGAAGATCGCAAGTACCGCTTCGCGATCGTTCGGGGCGGCAAGCTCGTCGTCGAGTGGAACCATCGGGTCGAGCGCGATGAGAAGTTGGCGATAGCCTCGACGTGGAAGTCGATGCTGTCGAATGTATTAGGCATCGCCGTCGCCGAAGGGAAATTGCCTTCGGTTGACGCGGCGATCTACGATTACTGGCCCGAATATATGGACGTGCCGGAAGGGACCGGCCCCAAAGACGGCCGCTACGCCTTCCCGAAAGACCGCCAGATTACCTTCCGCCAGCTCATATCGAATACCTCCGGCTATATGAAACCCGGCGAAGAGCCTGGGACGGTGTTCCACTATCAGAGCTGGGGAATGAATATCCTTTCGCACGCCGTGGCACACCTATACGGCTATTACGACGCGCAAGACCCGGAAAAATCCGACGGCTGCATGCGGCTGATGCGGGAGAAGTTGGCGGAGCCGCTCGGCGCGGCATGGGCGTTCTCATCGGGCACCATGGAACTGCACCCCTTGGCGCGACAGCATATTTTCGGCTATGGCACGAAGATCTCGACCACCGCGCTCGACTTGGCTCGCGCTGGGTGGCTGTGGTGCAACTATGGCCGTTGGGGGGATGTACAACTCGTGCCGGAAGCGTGGATGAGAGATTCGACTCAGGTCGCACCGCATATCAAGGCGCACTGCCCCGAAAATGACTGGCTCTACGGGAATGGGTTCTGGAGCAACTCCGAGGTCATGATCTGGCCTGAGTTGCCGCGCGACGGCTTTCATTCGTGGGGTGCTGGTGGCCATTACACCGCCGTGTTCCCCAGCGAGGAACTGGTGATCGTGCAAAACCCGGATCCGCTCGGGGTGCGCGGTGGCGAAGGGGCCAATCCGGAGCTAATCGAACTGGTTTTCGCGGCCTGCGGCTAGACGGACCGCTGGGGTGTATCTGGTGCGCCTGCACTATCCGGGAGGCGTGCAGACCCAGCGCATGATCTACCTCAAATAACCAGCCTTGCGACACCGACAAACAGGGTTTGAACGCTGTGGATTACACCCTTCAGTCCGTGCCGCCAACTCGCTCCCGCTGCCAGTCCTTGCGCCCCCCGTAGTAGTAGCCCTCGTCGAAGAGAGCTGCCGCCGTCTGCGCTAGGGTCCGACCGTACACAACCATATCCACGAACCGCCCATCGACCCGCAGCCGCCGCTTGAAACGAGCCTCCTCGCCAAATCCCACTTCCTCAAGCAACTGCTTCTGATCGCCGTCGCAGTCCGCCAGATAGACGTTCAGGGCCGCAATCTCCAAGTCCGCGCACCGCTCGACGACCGCATTGAGCAAATCCGCGGCCTGGCCGCTGAAGGCCGGTGCCACGCGAAAGCTCAATATGCCCGTGTGCTGCTCGGCAAAAGTCCCCCGCCGTTCGACCGTGGCCAAGCCGACTAAACGGCCCTTGGAGTTTTCCAGCACTAGGCAGAATCCTCGCCGGCCTTCTAAGCGCCGCAAGGTCTTCACAAAGTGACTCTCGTAGCGAGTGTCGCGGAAACTCTGGCTCAGGTAGTCCTTCACGGTCCACCTCGGCTCAGGATGATTGTAGAGCACCGAGGCCCCCGGCAGGTCGGCCCAAGTAGCGTCGCGAACCTCGGCCGGACTGCCGCCTTCGAGGTAGTCGCGGTCAAAGTCGCCAGCACCGGGTGCCAAGTAGCGCATTCCATCCCCGACGAAATAGCGGAATCCATGGCGTTCGTACAGGCTGCCAGCATGGGGATTAGCCGTACACAGATAGAGCGCCAGCCCCCCAGCCTGCGAGAAATCCTCCACGAGTCGGCCAAGCAGAAGTGAAGCAATCCCCTTGCGGCGGTGCTTCTCGTCAGTCCAGACGAACTCGACGAGCCCCACCTCGCGCGTATCCGCGGGTGTCTGGCAGCCCATGTAGCCCACCAACTCTCCGTCGATCTTCCCCAGGTAGTAGGGCGTGTACAGCCAAGGCCGCAGATTCCCAGCCATCAGGTCGGCGGCAATATCCCCCCACCAGCAAAGGCTGTGCTCTCCACCGGGAAAAGGCGGCTCGCACACCCCGATCGTCAACTTTTCGCCGCTGCGGAGTTGAACTGTCGTCGTTTCTGTACCGTTCATCATTTCCACCTCACAAAATACGAGTAGATGCGGCTTACTCGACGCGATCCTGTCGGAATAGCGCCTGCCAGATCGACGCCACCACGGCCCAGTAAATCGCCGTCTGCACAATACCGGAACTAGGCAATATTTCCACGTCGTACCCCGGCACCCGCGTCACCGCATCGCCGAAGGGCCACTTCGGCCGGATGACGTAGTCCGGCTGCGGCAGGCCGTCCGATCCGTCGCCGGTAATCACTTCGACGATCCGCGCACCTACCCGGTGCGCGACTTGGTAGGCTTGCGTTGGCCGCCGATAGTATCCTAGAAAAAAGAACAGATCCCCTGACTCCAACTCACGCTCAAGTTCGGCCACCGACGGCGACTCCCCGTCGAGCCGCGCTAGACGACGCATGTACAGCGGATCACCGGGTGCTCCGTGCTGATACACTGGAAAGTGGGAGATCATACCTGCATGGATGACGCGGCCATTGTTGAGGACCTGAGCACAGACCGCACCGACTTGGTCAATCGTCCCCACCGCCGCCTCTATCAGAGCACGCAGAATCCCTCCGATTGCGTCTAAGTAGTCCCCACCCACCTGTCCTAGAGGAATCTCCGGCACTTGATGCGTCTGGTGGAACCGCGAGCCGACAAATCGGGCATTGCGCTCCCTCGCCCCTGCCACTAGCACACTCTGATACATGGCCGGCATCCGCCCGATCCGGCTCAAAGCGGCCACGATCTCGCCGGTGAAGGTCCACAACACCACTAAGTTCTGCAGAGAAATCAGCGGATAGCCCTCGCCACCGAAGGGAGCGGTCACTGCCTCTGACAGAGGAATAGCGCTCTCTAGGAATAGGTCAGCACCCAACTGCGCATCCGCCCCAGCCCACGAGGCTGGCCCAATGCCGACGATCAGGGCACCCGAGGCGCGCAGATCCCGCAACAACTCCAACTCCTGGTCCGGCGCAGCGCCCGACCATCCGAGGATCACCGCGTCATTCGGCGACAACACCGTCCCGGGCGTCCACTCCTCGGCCAGCATCAGCCCACCAGAGCGGATGAAACCCTCCGACGTAAAATCCGGCCGCACACTAGCCAGCAGTAACCGTCCGTCCGCCGCAAGCCGTCCAGCAACTTGATCAGCGGCCTCCGAGATTGCCGGTAGTCGCGGTCTCAGGCCCTCAATACCTGCCAAGAGCACTGCGAGATAATCCACGCAATTCACTCTGCCGCAGCCAGTTCCAAGGCCCGAAGTGCCCCGTCGGTCAGGACCCGATCCGCGTCATCGCGCAGAAAGCGCCCCTGATAGCTCGCCCTCGCATCGAGGACCTCGTACCCTCCGTAGGGCACCTCCTCACTAGTCGGCACATAGCCGATGGCACCGTTGGCGTACCCCACGGGCAGGGTCAAGGAAAAAGGCGATGCCTCGGCAATGGCCAGCCCCGTCTCGACGAAGATCTCCCCCGGCAGGCCGATAAGAGCCACCTCATCCAGAGCCACAACCTGCAGGTCTAGGGGCAGACCCGTGGCCACCGAGCCGCTCTGACACGCCTCGAACCGCTCCTTTGCAGCAAAGTATCGGCGGCAGACCCCCCAACTCCGGTGGTGCTCGCCCTTGAGTTGACGAAAGGCCGGCTCCCACTGCGCCAGTTCGCGCTCGCACTCCTGCTGCGACGGCATGGGCTGGAGAGGCAACTCAAAGGCATGCTGAGCACAGCGCAACCGACCGCCCCGTCTCAGGTCGTCTCGGTCCAACACCGTCTGCAGCACCGCGTCACCGGCTCTGGTACCGTGGTGCCCGGCAAGGGCATAGGAGCCGCGCGGATGGGGGTTGATATTGCCGGCACAACCGTTGACGAACAGCGCCGTCACGCCCGACAGTTGGGCCTCAATCAACTGCATGGCGTGGCCCATCCAATCGGCTGTGAACAGGTAGTTGTCGCTTACTAGGCAGGTTCCGTGGGCCGCGTGCTGGTAGATCACCGCCAGCGGGCCGCCGTCCTCGCGCTCGAACCATACCGCATCGACCCAAGGTGCCACCGCTCCGTCGGGGTTGACGCCGATGCGAGTCGTGCCATCCTCCTGTCGCTCCCGGCGGTTGACGCCGACCTGTAGCGGATGACGGCCCGTGCCCCAGCGCACGGGCACCGCCGAAGTGGCCGCTTGCAGAGCCGCACCGGCCATGTAGTAGCTCACCGCGTCGATATAGGTGGCGACCTGTTCCTCCAGCGCCGAAAAGTCAGAGTACATCTGCGGACCGCCGTGCGTATGCGAGAAGGCGAGGAATACGTGGGCCGCAGGCACCCCCGTCGCCGCGTGCACCAACTCGCGCACGCGAGCGACCTGCTCCGCCCTCATGCCGAGCAGATCGTTGGCAATGATCACGGCCTGAGTCGAGCCGTCGTCGAGGAACAGAGCGTGGGTGTTGAGGTGGTCGTGCACCCCCTCGGCCCCATGATCGCGAGCACCGTATCCGCCCATGGGGCACCCGATCGGTGGAGTGATCCGGGCACCGCCGGCTCCAGCCAGTAAATCGTTCATTATCCTCTTCTCCTGCTCTCGTTGGTTAAGGGCCCCGCAGGACCTTCTCAATGGCAGCGCGCACGATTTTTTCCGACCGACCTGACACAAAGGCGTCCACCGGCTCATATCCCCCCTCGGCAAAGGAACGCGCCAAGGTTATATACCCAGTCCCCAAATCCCCGTATCCCGCCACCGCGACAAAAGCATCGGACCGACTCGCCTGCGCGTGCAGTTGGTATTCAATAAAGATCTCGCCCGGCAAATGGACCACCGCCACCCCATCGTTGAGGTGCAAACAAGTGACGGGAATGGGCCGCTCGCGGCGGCGCAGATACGTCAGCATGAGGGCGGCTTTGCTGTGCACTTTGGCCCCGGTGGCCGCCGAGGCGATTTGCGCCAACAGATTTTCCTCGTCCATATCCTCCCTCGGCGGCAGCCGCACCGGCTCGACCGTCCAGCGCACGCGCTCCAGCGGCTGCCGCGCACTGCCCTGCTCCGCCTCCAACATGGCCCGGTGGATCCGCTCGGTGAACAATTCCCGGTTGTCGGCAATGCCATCGTTGTACTTGCCCGCAGTGACATTGCCCGCGCAGCCGGTGAAGTATAGGTGCGGCACGCCGCTTTCCTCCCTGCGGCGGTTGCGCGCCAAGCCGACGAATTCAGGCGTCACCAGCCCGGTGCCGTCCTCGCTGGTGGGATGGACGGCGTAGTAGTGCAACAGGGCCAAGGGCGTCTCCCCATGATAAAAGCCAATCGTCTTGAGCATGGGGTCAATAATACCCTCAGGCGCGTCCCGCACTTGTGGATCGCGGCATTGGGTCCAGCGCACCCCAGCCACCTTGCCGTCAGGCCCCATTACCCGCCGATTGGAGGCGACCCGCTCGACTTTGGCCTGCCCCACCGCAATATCCGTGCAGGGCTGCAGCTTGGTCATAGCCTCGCCCGCCGCTTGCGCCGCTTGCGCCCGCACCTTTTCGGCCCAATCCCCAGCCATAATGATATTGGGACAGCCGTAGGCGTCGAGAATGTCCTGGGCATCGCGGTCGGGCCAAGGCGTATCGTGGGCGTGGATACAGTGCACGGCCACGCGCTCGGCCTCGGTACCCACGGCCTGAGCCAATTCCCCGCGCCAACGGTCGTAATCGCCGTTGCTCAACTCAGCCCAGTCCAAGGCGCACAAGACCATGGGCAATTGATCGTCCGGCGCTAAAATCAGCCCCAAGGCGGACAGCGGATCGGCTATCCCCTTAGCCGGTGGATACCACCCCGCACAGAGCGGATGGCCCAGCGGCGGCGTAACATCGGATTGGAACGTGGCGAGTTGAAACATGGTTTTCTCAATGCGAGATGATTGCAGGTATTCCGCGCCGCCCTAATATACGCGCCCACTACCTTGACAGGCCACCACCCAAGTCAATTATTGGAGACCCAATCAGTGCTTTTCCAATAGGAGCTTCCCATGAAAATCGCCCACATCGAGCAAATCCCCATCGCCATGCCCCTAGCCAAGCGCTACGACAACCACGCCGGCCGCATGCGCATGTACGACATAGATCAACATATAGTAGTTAAGGTACACGGCGACAATGGGTTAGTCGGCTACGGTGACTACGAAGACAACCCCAGGCCCGTACCCCAAGCCGAGATCGACGCGCTCATCGGCACCAACCCTTTCGACTATCTACTCAACAATTTCCACATGGCTTTGGGCATGGCGCTCTACGACCTGATGGGCAAGCACGTAGGCGTGCCCGCGTATAAACTAATGGGGCAAAAAGTGCGCGACGCCGTCCCCTGTGCCGCCTGGACCCGCCCCTGTCCCCCCGACGTTTTCGCTGGCGAGATCCAGCACTCCGTCGATCAGGGTTACCGCGTCTTCAAAATGCACTCGAACGACCGCTACGACGTCATCGAGCAAACCCGCGCCGCGGAAAAAGTAGCACCACCCGGCTTCAAACTGCACTGGGATCTCAACCACAACCGCACGCTGGGCACGATCCTACCCATTATCGCCGAACTGGAAAAATCGCCGATCGTCGGATTTCTCGAAGACCCGCTGGTGTGGAGCGACATCGACGGCTGGCGCACCCTGCGCGAAAAGACCAAAATCCCCCTCATCATGCACGTCCCCCAATTGGGCGGCATCCAAGAAGTGATCCGCGGGGTCGCCGATATCTACATGATTGGCGGACGCATCGGCGACACCCTGGCCTCGGGTTTTGCCTACGGCAAGGCCAATATCCAGTGCCTGATCCAGCAATCCGGCAATACCCTGATGAAGGCCCTCACCCTGCACCAAGCCGCAGTCCTGCCCACGGCCTCGGCCCATACCATCAACTTAGACGACCAGTTCGAGTCCGATATCGCTGAAAAAATCCCAGTCGTCGAGGGTTTTTCACCTGTGCCCGAAGGCCCGGGGCTGGGCGTAGAAGTGGACGAAGAAGCCCTAGCCCAAGCCGCCGCCCGCGCCCACCTGCCTAGGTACGACTATATCGGCGTGGTATACTTTGCCGGCGGCCATAAAGCCTACAGCTTGGGCAGCCCCGCTATCAACCGCCTAACCGGCACTGAAGAAGGCCGCCTTGAGGGCCTCAACTTTGAGTACTGGACCGACGACGGCTCAGCCGAATACGCCCGCGTCCTCAAGAGGTTACAGGAGGAAGGGCCGTTTATCGAGGGGTAGGAATGCACAACCGTCAGAATAAAGCGGAACTATTCAACTTGATCCTAGCATACCACTAGATTATTTTGATAAACATATCCCCTTGGGGACATAGGTGCCCCAAGCCCCTGCCGTTGCGGCAGGATTGCTCTGTAGAGCATACCCCCCTAGGGACATAGGTGCCCTAGGCCCCCCCGTCACCCCGGCGCAGCCGGAGCGGGGTTTTTTTTGTACGAGGTTTTATGCCAAATCTTCTCACTCGCCATCCTATCCCCCATACCAGTCCTGCAACGCCGGATAGAGCGCCCGGTAGCGACCAAAAGCCCGCCGGTAGTATTCCACCCGCTCCTGGTCGCAGCGCACCGTCTCGGCCAACTTGACCGTGCGCTGGCAGGCAGTGGCAAAATCCGCATAGAGTCCGCCGCCAACGCCCGCCAACAACGCCGCTCCTACCGCCGACAGATCGTCGGTGGCGATCCGCACCACGTCGCGCCCCAAAATATCGGCCTGGATCTGCCGCCACACCTCTGAGTGCGAGCCGCCCTCGCCGATTCGCAGTTCGTCGATGGGCAAGCCGATTTCGGCAAAGCAGTCAAGTGAGTGCCGCAAGTCGAAGACGACCCCCTCCAGCACCGCCCGCACCAGATGCCCCTTCGTGTGCCCCAGCGACAGCCCAACAAAGCCTCCGCGAGCGTGAGCGTCGGGACGCGGCGTGGCCCTTCCTTCGAGCCAAGGCATAAAAAACAGCCCCTCAGCACCAGCGGGAACTGCAGCCGCAGCCTCGGTTAGTTCCTCGTAGCTACCTCCGAATTCCTCCTTGAACCACTTGAGCGAGGCCCCTCCGGTAAACGAGCAACCCAGCCAGGCGTATTTGCCGGGGATGGGATGGCACATCGGCCAGAGCTTGTTAAAGGCCCGTGGATCTAGCGTATCGGCAAAAGCCGTGGCGTGCGCCGCCGTGCCGATCCCCAAGCTGATAATGCCCGGCTCAATCACCCCAGCACCTAAGATCATGCAGGGCATGTCCCCACCGCCAGCGACGACAGGCGTACCTTCGGCCAGCCCCGTCTGCTCGGCAGCTTCTTGGGTTATGGCCCCGACCACTTCTGGCGAATCGGCCAAATCCGGGAACAACCCCGTATCGACTTCCAACGCTTCCAAAATTTCCCCGGACCACTGGCGCTCGTGCAGATCAAAAGCCGCAGTGGTCGAGGCATCCGACACCTCTGCCGCTATCTGTCCAGTGAGCCGGTAGCGCAGCCAATCCTTGGGCAACAGCATCCAGCGGCTTTGCTTGTAAACATCTGTCGCATGGTCTTTTACCCACAGCACCTTCGCCAGTGTATTAACCGGCCCCAACCGCATTAGCGTCCGCTCACGTAGCAAATCACCCGCGCGCTGCTCGGCCCAATCGCACTCTGCTTGCGAGCGGTGGTCGAGCCAGATCGGCACCCGCTGTAAAGGCTCCCCGGCGGAGTCGACAAATACCGCGCCGTTGATCTGCCCCGACAGGCCGACACAGGCGACTTGCGCAGGATCAATATCGGCGAGCGCCTGACGCGCAGACGCGCACAACCCTTGCCACCAATCCTCCGGGTCCTGCTCGACCCACCCAGGATGCGGCTTGTAGAGCGGATACTCGGCCTGCCCTCTGCCGATAAGGTCGCCTGCCTCGTCGAGGAGGACGGCCTTGGTGCTTCCAGTGCCCAAATCAATGCCCAGTGCGTAACGCATCTGCTCCTCCTATCCGAACCGATCCACGTTGCATAAACTCAAATCAAAACCCGGCTCCTCCCCCTGAACCACCCGCGCGATCACCGTCCCGGTCACCGCCCCCAGCGAGACCCCAACCATGGCGTGTCCAGCCGCCACCGTGAGATTGTCGTAGTCCCGCGGCCGCCCCAAAAAGGGCAAACCATCCGGCGTACAGGGCCGCAGGCCTCGCCACACCTCGATTAGCTCTAGCGCATCTGATGTCCACGCCGGTACGTAGCGCGGCACCGCATTGACAATCGCGGCGACCCGCCGACGGTTGATCGACGTATCCATGCCCGCTAATTCGAGCGTACCAGCAAAGCGCAGCTTGTCGCCCATTGGAGTGGTGCCAACGCGGGCCTCCACCAACATCAACGGTACTTCTGGGCACGGATCCGGCTTGTGGACGGTGACGCTGTAGCCCTTGGCCGGCTGCACCGGCAGGGACAGGCCCAGTTCGCGGCCCACGCCCGGAGACCACGCCCCACTGCACAGCACGACTTCGTCAGCGGCAAAATCCCCGCGCGTCGTCTCGACTACTTGCAGGCGACGCCCCTGTTTGCCAAACCCCAACACCTCGGTTTTCTCGTTTAACTGCACCCCGCGCTCGATGCAGCGCGTAGCCAAGGCGCGCACGAGACGCGCCGGGTCCAAGTGAGCATCTTGCGTGTAAAACGCTCCGCCCACGCAGTCCAATTCCACGACTGCGGCGCGCTCCTGCGCCTGTTGGGCATCGACCATTTCCACCTCTATCCCTATCTCCTGCATCAGTTCGGCCTCTTCGTGGACGCTTTCCATCCCCTGTTCGGTCTTGCACAGCAGGAGGCGGCCCTCGTGCCCAAAGGCAAAATCCAATTCCGCGGCCAGCGCCTCGTAGAGCCGAAAGCTCTCCAAGTGCATATCGCGCAACAGCGGCATGGCCTGACGCACCCGCCGCATAGTGCTGGCCTTGCGAAATTGCCACAGCCAAGCCACAAGGTCGAGATCCCAGCGCCATTTGATGTAGAAGGGGCTGTCCGGGTCGAACATCCATCGCAAACCCTGGGCGATAACCCCCGGCTCGGCCAGCGGTACGCTGTGGCTGGGGACGATCAGCCCGGCGTTGCCGTAGGAACTCCCCGCGCAGACCTCATCCTTTTCGACCACAGTAACCTCGCGGCCCTGTTCCTGAAGAAAGTGCGCCGCGCAAATACCGACGACTCCCCCACCGATGACCAGCACATCTACCTGTTGCACCATAGCCAAGCCTCGCGTTTGTCCGGCACCTCGACGCCGGTTGTGTTTCGCTCTACCTATTCTGGGACATTATACGCCTAAAATCTGCGTTGAGCCACCAGCAGAAAGGAACTATCCATAGTTAGATCGCACCGTATCATCCGCCTGTGCATCCCACGCGGACTGCTCGACAACACCCCAGCCGATCCGCTCGTGGACGAAGATTATCCGTTAAGCCCTCTTGACAAAGGGGCTTTAGTATTATATCATATATGCTATAATAAAATAGCAAAGATGCTATAAATGCCTTTTGATTATCAACAGATCAAGGAATTCCGCCGGTGCCTCGGCCTGACCCAGACCCAATTGGCCGAAAAACTACAGGTACCGCAATGCACCATCGCCCGCTGGGAAACGGGCAAAACCGCGCCCAACGCCAGCCACATCGGCGAAATGTGCGATTTCGGCCGCGTCGCAGGCATCGAACCCAGTTTCTTCTTCCCCGCCTTCAGCCGCTATACTCCGGGGAAAGCACCACAATAGCATTGAGAGACATAGCCTTCATTCATAAATAAGGAGCCTAAAATGGCCAAAAACACCGTCGTCCTCACTGACGCCACCTTCGATGAAGAAGTACTGCAAGCGCAAGAGCCGGTCCTGGTAGATTTCAGTGCCGTCTGGTGCCCTCCCTGCCGCGTCCTAGAGCCGGTGGTCGAGGAACTGGCTGGAGAATACGCCGGCCGTGTCAAAGTGGCCAAACTCGACGCTGACCAGTACCAAGAGACCGTCTCGCGCTACCAGATCCGAGGCCTACCGACCCTGCTCTTTTTTAAGGACGGCCAAGTCCAAGACACCGTCGTCGGCGCAGCCCCTAAAGTCCAGTTGGTACAAAAATTGGATGCCGTCCTCCAAGCCTCGTAGCTGATGGATCAATCACTAGTAGCGACCGCCGTTTTCCATTCTGTCATTTCTTCCTTGATAAAGTAGCCCACGAGATCGTTGTACATCTTCTCAATCGCGTCTGGGCTGAGGCCTTCCTCCGCTGCCCAGCGTCTTCGTTGCTCTAGCATGGATTTTAGTCGTTCTGGAGCCTTCACACTCTCCGCACTCGTTTTGAATTGTGCTGCTGCTTGCACGTATTGAAACCGTTGACCTAGCAGCGCAATAACCTCTTTATCAATTCGATCAATCTCCACACGTATATCTCCCATATCCACACACTTATCCGGTGTCTTCATTCATGCCACTCCTCGCGTTTGTCCGGCACCTTGACGCCGGTTGTGTTTCGCTCTACGTATTCTGGGACATTATACGCCTAAAATCTACGTTGAGCTACCAACAGAAAGGAACTATTCATGCTAGATCGCGCCGTGCGCATCGGGATGATCGGCTGCGGCACCCAAGCCAACGTCCACTTTGCCGGCATTAAAGCACTGGGAGCAGACCAAGCGACCGTTGCCGCGGTCTGCGACCTCGATGACGAGCGCCTCGCCGCAGCCTGCCAGTTCTGGCCTGCAGCCCGTGCGGCCAAAGACTACCGGGACATGCTCGCCCCCGGCGACCTCGACTTGGTCATCGTCGCCACCATGCCCAACACGCACGAAGCCATGTCCTTGGCCAGCCTCGACGCTGGGGCCTGCGTGCTGTGCGAAAAGCCCTTTATGATGAATGCTGCCCAAGCCGAAGCCGTCCTCGCCAAAACCGAGGAAACCGGGCTGCAAGTCCAGCTTGGCACCAACATGCGCTATATGCCGAGTTCGCGGTATTTGCACGATCTAGTCCAAGGCGGCACCATCGGCGAGCCAGTGTTCGCCAAGGCGTGGGGCTGCCACGACGATCCGCCCGTCTGGGGGCCCCACTACCACCTAGCCACTTCCGGCGGCGGCGTCCTCGCCTCGACCCTGGTCCACACACTCGACTTGTCGATGTGGGTCGGCGGCTCGCCCAATCCGCTCACCGTCAGTGCCGCGACCCGACGCCTCTTCCCCGGCAAGCGCGGGCCCAAAATCGACGACGCTATCCACGTGCGCTACGACGCCGAAGACCTCATCAGCGGCTTGGTGCGCTTTGACAACGGCGCTTTTTACTCTTTGGAGGGCAACTGGTGCAGCGAGCGGACCGACTTCCACAGCTTTGAGCTGACCACCACCCGTGCCACAGTGACCGGCGAACCTTTTGCAGTCAAGGTCGATGTCAAAGGCGAGATCGTCGATCAGACGCCCCAACTCGACGGCGACGACTGGTCCCAAAGCGTCCACACCCAAGACGCCACCCTCATCGCCCAACTCCGCGCCGGCGAGCCTTGGGATATGCAAGACGCCCGCCAGCTACTCAACCTGCAAAAGGTCGTCGATGCCTGTTACGAATCGGCGCGTACGGGCCGAGAGGTCGTTCTATAACTAACACGGCTACAATGAGTTGACACGAAAATTTTACAACTATCTGTGAAGGAACCTCATGACCCAACCCAACGCCTGGACGCCCGCCGAGGCTCACAGTACAGCCGCCCTGCTGCACAGCCTGTCTCAACCTCTCACCGCCTTGGCCGCTGGCGACATCCCCGCCGTAGTTCTGCGGGGAGCTTACCCGCCCGACCACTGCCTCGGCTTGATGCGCCGCTTTGAGGAGCGGGGCTATTTCGATCCGGCCACCGTGGGCCAGACTTCCCAACTCAGCGGCGGCCCCTATCTCGACTTGGGCACCAGCCTCGGACGGCTCGGAGCCGATCCAGACGCCTTCTTCGCCCACGCCGCTCGCACTCACGAGTTGTTCGCCACGCTCTTTGAGGGGTTTACAGACCCGGTGCGCACGATGTACGCGGCCCTATCCGACCTAGCCGAGGGCAAAATAGTTCAAACCGCGCGTGAACCAGACGGGCGGCTCTACGGGCCAGCCATCTTCCGCATGTATCACGCCGCCGAAGGCCACCGGCCCCACTACGACTCCGTGGCCAAGCGCTCCCGGCCCGGCTACGAATACGCAGTCGCCGACTTCCAGCGCCAATTCGCTGGGGTGTTGTGCTTGCAGACCGGCGATGAAGCAAGCGCCGACGAACCCTTTATCTACCGGTGCTGGGGCACCCAACCCCATATTGAGGAAGTCCTGCGCGAAGACCGCTTCGCCGAGTACGCGGCCGAGCACCACATCCCCCGCGTCCAAGTCCGGTTGACGCCGGGCGACCTCTACTTCTTCTGCACCGAAAACATCCACGAAGTAGAGCGCCTAACGCGCCAGCGCCGCCGCGTCGTGCTGGCCTTCTTCTTCGCCATGTCGGCGGACAAACCGGAAATTTTCGTCTGGTCCTAAGGCGTCTTCGGTCTCCTAGTCCCCCGCCTTCTCCACAGCCGCTTGATAATACTCCCGGAGCAAGTCGTCGAGGGCCACGGAGGTTTGGTTGTAGTTGGTCCATCCGTACGGCGTGTTGTCAAAGCGCACATCGCCCACGAGGGAATCAGCTCCCCGCGACAGGAGAAAGCGGGCCATTTCGAGCTGGTCGGCGACGACGGTTTTGTGCAGGGGCGTACTGCCGCGATCGTAGGAGCGGAATGCGCCAGCAAAACCGTTGATGTCGGCCCCGCGATCCAGTAAGAAGGCCGCCGCTTCCAACGCGCCACTGTAGGCGGCAAAGTTGAGCGCCTCGACGAGGATTTGCTCGTCAGTGAGCACGGTGTCCGGGTCGGGGTGATACAAATGGTCGATTCCCTGTTTCAGCTTGCCTTCGGCGTCGAAAAATTCAGCCATCAGATCGACGCGATTGGCTCCGGCGGCAAAGCGCAAATCGACCGTGGCCCCAGCCTCAATCAATAGCCGCGCCAATTCGGGATTTTCGGCGATCAGGGCCTTCCACACTATTCGGCCGCGATTGCGGTCCAAATCAGCCCCTCGATTGACCAAGAGGCTGACCAACTCGCCCTTGGTGCCAGCCCAGTCGAGCTGGGCACTCTGGGCCACCAGTTCCAGTACCGTAACCGCATCGTAAGTCGCGGCGTTGGGATCGGCCCCGGCGGCAAGTAAAACCGCGGCCAGCTCAACGGCGTTTGCGGGCAGCGGCACTCGCTGCGGCTCGCCGGCCACATGGTGCAAAAGGGTGGCCCCGCGGAAGTAGGAGTATTCGTAGTATTCGTCGAAATAGCCCTGCGCCGCCGTTAGTTCGGGATGTTCGGCGAGTAGGTTCCTGAGCATCTCCACGTCGCCGGCGTCGATGGCTTGGACGGCCCGGTAAAAGGCTGGGTGCCCGGCGTCGCCGCGGTCGCGGCCTTGCGGCGGCAAGGATTCGCCCACGCGCGGAATGGCCAGTGCCACCAGCTCGGGCGGGCGATCGGGATCGCCAAAATCATTGCCTACCGGGACGATCACGTACTGGCGTCCATCCGCTACATAACTCATCGGCGCGCCGTAGGCATTGCTGGGCAACTCGACGCGGCCGATTTCCCGGCCCG
Source organism: Candidatus Latescibacterota bacterium (assembly GCA_965116675.1). Lineage (GTDB taxonomy): Bacteria > Latescibacterota > UBA2968 > UBA8231 > UBA8231. The sequence goes on along the minus strand of OZ220721.1, from coordinate 710,513 downwards.
ATGTCAGATCGTAGGCGCGTAGGTAGGCATCGCGATCGACGAAGTAGTCCATACCAGCATCGCTCAGGTCGTGCGGGTCTTGCGAGGCGGCCAGCAGCAACCGGGGGGTGGTCAGCACGAAGGTGCGGTTGTCCCAGCCCATATCCGGCAGGTCGAGGCCCTTGAGGGCCGGGTGGTCCACCGGCCCCTTGCCCACCGTCGTCCGCCACAGGTGCTCGCCGGTGTTGAGGTCAATGGCGGTGATGCTGCCGTACGGAGGCTTGATCAGCGGCAGACCCCGAGGGCCGAGGACGTGCTGGTTGTTGCTAGCAGAAAACGCCGAATGAGCCTCCGGGTCATCTACCCGATGCAACTGCACGGTGGTGATGGCCATGTGCGACGGCACGTAGAGGATGCCCGTCTCTGGATCCGCCGCACCGCCGGCCCAGTCGGCACCGCCCCATTGCCCAGGCACCACCAAAACCCCCTTCTCGGTCGGCGGCGCGTAGAGCGGGCCGTAGTCGTAGCGGGCGAGGATCGCCTTGGCTTCCTCGCGCAGTGCGGGCGTGAAGTCAATCAGGTCGTCTTCGCCAATGCCTTGGCGTTCAAATGGCGCAGGCTTGGTTGGAAAGGGCTGGGTCGGCGAGGTCTGCTCGCCCGGCACCTGCGACTGGGGCACCGACCGTTCGACAATCGGCCAGATTGGCTCGCCACTTTTGCGGTCAAACACAAAGCAGAAGGCCTGCTTGGTCAGCACGGCAACGATCTGGCGCAGGCGACCATCCACTTCCACATCCAGCAACACCGGAGGAGCCGGCGGATCGTAGTCCCACAGACCGTGGTGGACTAGCTGATAGTGCCAGACCCGCTCGCCGGTCTCGGCATTCAGGCAGACGAGCGACTCGCTGAACAGGTTGTCGCCGGGGCGCTCGCCGCCGTAGTAGTCGTGGCTGGCCGTACTCACCGGCAAGTAGAGGTAGCCTAACTCTTCGTCCGCGGTCATTGAGGCCCAGACATTAGCGGCACCGTAAGTCTTCCAAGCGTCGCTTTCCCAAGTCTCATTGCCGTATTCGCCCGCCAGCGGAATCGTGTGGAACTCCCAGACTTTGGCCCCCGTCCTTGCGTCAAAAGCCTGCACATCGCCGGGGGGCGTATACTCAGCCGGGGGACGGCCGCGCCAGTCGCCAATGGCCGAACCGACCGCAACCACGCCACGGCAGATCACGGGCGGAGCGGTCACGCCGTAGTTCCAGCGGTCGCCGTCGGTCAGTGGGCGGCGCAGGGATGCGCCCAAGTCAACCCGGCCTGCTTGGCCAAACGCCGGGTCTGGAAGGCCGGTCTTGGCATCAATGGAGTACAAATAGGCAGTTGAAGTGGCGAGAAAAATCCGCTCGACTTCGCCGTCGGTCCAGTAGCTTACGCCGCGCAGGTTGCCCAAGAAGCGAGGCTCAATGCGCCAGGCTTCTGGATCAAACGTCCACAATTCCTCGCCGCTAGCTCCATCGAGGGCGACGAGGATATTGAACGGCGAGGCGTAGTACAGCACCCCATTGACGGCGATCGGCGTGCCGCGGTGCTCGTCAAAGTCTAGGTCGAGATCGGTCGTCTCGTATATCTGCTGATCGGGCGGGCGAAAGCGCCACACTACGCGCAATTGGTCAAAGTTATCCGGGCCAATCTGGGCGGCGGGCGAGTATTTGGTGCCACCCAGATCCGAGGTATAATAAGGCCAATCGACCGCTTGGGCCGAGGCGACTGCTATCAACATCAGCCAGACGATCAAGGTGCTGCAGGCGCGTTTGTTCACTCGTTGCTCCTTTCCTTTTTGCGCGGTTTCTATAAGCGTCCTAAGTACACTACAGTAATCCAATGGACGTCAGGCATGGGGGTGCTGAGATGCTTCGACTCCGCTTCGCTCCGCTCAGCATGACAGGTGCTGACGCCTCATGCTGTCATGCTGAGCGGAGCGAAGCATCTCATACCGCTCTGTCGTGTACTTAGGTAAGCGTCTTAAAACGGACGACGGGACGTTGAACAGTGTCAAAACCCCGCCGCCGTCTGTTTCCAGCTCTCCTGAAGGCACATATTACTCCCATTCCTCCAACAAACGGATCCCCCTATGCCCATCACCCGCCCCATCGACACCTTGGTCCTCGGCGGCGGCATGGCCGGCACCTTTGCTGCGCTCGCCGCCAAAACGCCCGATACCACCGTTGCCATTGTCGAGCCGGCCAATGTCTTGGGAGGCCAAGGCACGGCCGGGGGCGTCGCCGGTTTTTGCGGCGACAGCCAGCGCGTCAACGCCCCTTTTGCCCGCCTCGTCGAGACCTTGGCCCAGCACGAGCTCATCGCCGAATATGACCCGCTCGCCGACCGCCGCGCGTACGACTTGGAATTGTGCGCCTTCTTTTTGCAGGAAATGGTCGCCTCAGCCGACGTCGAAATCCTCTTCCACGCCCGCGCCTTGGCAGCGCAACGCGCCGGCGGGCACATTACCTCAGTCGAGGTTGCCTGCGCCTCTGACCGCATCGAGTTCCAGCCCGGCATGGTCATCGATGCCACTGGCGACTGCGCCCTAGCCCACGCGGCCGGGTTTGCAACCATCCACGAGGGGGCCAACAAACAACTGCCCATGAGCCTTTACTTTGTACTGTGGGACACCGGCCGACCTGTCACCCCCTTCTTGCCACCGGGCTGCCCGACTTGGGACGACGACGAGGCCCTGCCCATGACTACCTTGCACGTCTTCCCCTCTGGCAAGGTCGAAGTCAAGATGAAGGTCGTGGGGTTTGACGCGGCCGATGGCCAGAGCCTGTCCCGCGCCGAGCTACATGCGCGGCGGCAGATGATGGGCCTGATTTACTACTTGCAGACCAAGGGCTACCGCGGCACCCGGCTCGACACCCACGTCCTCGCCTCGGTCTCTCGGCACATCGGTGCCCGCGAGGGACGGCGCATTGTCGGCGAATATCTCCTGACCAAAGAGGACGTCACCCATGCCTGCACGTTCCCCGACGCAGTAGCGGTGGGCACCTACCATCTCGACTACCACTGGCCCGACCGCGTCGAGCGCGCTGGCACGGGCATTACCACCATGGTCGAGCCGTATCACATCCCACTGCGCAGTCTAGTGCCCAAAGGGGCCGCTAATCTGCTAGTGGCCGGGCGCTCGGCCTCGGGCGACCAGATGGCCATGAGTTCCTTCCGCATCCAAGCGACCTGCGCCCAGATGGGCTTTGCGGCCGGCACGGCGGCGCGGATCTGCCAGCGCGAGGGGCGAGACTTGCAGGACGCGCCCCTCGCCGCCATCCAGCAAGCCATTGAGGCCGGCGGCCAGTCGCTCGATCTATCTACCTACGGCGACTACCTGCGCCACTTAATCCACATCCGCGAGCACCTCTTTGCCGACGACCGGCCCTTCGCCCAGTGCCACGCCTCAACTTTGGTGCAGCTCAAAAACGGCGCGTTTCTCGCCGCGTGGTTTGGCGGCACCCGCGAGGGGCAAACGGATGTCGGGATCTGGGGAGCCGAGCGCCGGCATGGGCGTTGGTCGGCCCCCCGCTGCTTGGCCAAGGTGCGGGACTGCGCCCACTGGAATCCAGTGCTCCACGCCAGCGACGACGGCTGCGTCTATCTGTTCTTCAAGGTGGGCGAGCGGATAGCCGATTGGGAGACTTGGGTGATGGAATCGACCGACGAGGGCCAAACTTGGACCGAGCCCCGGGCACTAGTGCCGGGCGACCAGGGCGGACGCGGGCCAGTCAAAAACAAGCTTCTCGTGCTCGCCGACGGCACGTGGCTAGCCGGAGCCTCGCTGGAAAAGGAGGGGTGGGAGGTCTTTGTCGATCGCAGCGCGGACCGAGGAGCAACTTGGCAGGCCAGCGATCTCATAGCACGCGACCGCTCGCTCTTCACCGGCCGTGGTGCGATCCAGCCAGCACTTTGGGAATCGGCCCCAGGGCAGGTGCATATGCTGGTCCGCACCACCTGCGGACAGATCGGTCGCAGCGACTCAGCGGACGGAGGGCGGACTTGGTCGCCGCTCTATCCGACGGACCTACCCAACAACAACAGCGGCCTCGACCTAGCCCGCCTCCACGACGGTACCCTCGCCCTCGTCTGCAACCCGGTGGAGCGCATGCGCACCCCGCTCTCGATCCTACTCTCATCGGACAATGGTCAGACGTGGCCGCGCCGCTTGGACTTAGAAACCGCCGACGGCGAGTACTCCTATCCGGCGATCATCCCCACCCAAGTCGGCATGGCTATTACCTATACGTGGAAGCGCGAGCGGATTGCCTTCTGGCATGGGTCGGTGGAACAAGTGCCTAATACTGGCTAGCCCTCTGGTTGCATATCGGCGGACGAACCGGAGATTTTCATCTGGTCCTAGCGGCTGGAGAACTAGCCGTGCTCAGTACATTTGGCTTGGGGCTGGCGGTTCGGTGGGGCTGTTGCTTGTCAAAGGGCGAGGCCGGGTTGTTGCCACGGTTACAATCCGACCTCCGGTTTGGTAAATGGTGCTAGCCGCTAAATGCCTTAAACGCTAGCCCTGCAATCGCGAAGACCGTCGTGATCTGCAGCGGTATCACCCAGTGGTAGAGCCGGTCAATTTTGCCTTCGAGCACCTCGCGGGTCGCGTCAATTTTGGCGTCATTGGCGTCGATCTTGGTCTCGATGCGTCCCAAGCGGACATCGATTTGCTCGACAATGCCCTCTAGCCGGGCGATGCGCCCTTCGTGGTCTAATAGATGCGGACGCTCCGGCGACGGATGGGATTCACTCATTATCCAACCTCCGGTTTGCTAAACAATATAATACAACAGCGCGAAAAACCTCCGCACCGGATATTGCAAGATCCATGCCACGGCGGCCGGGTAGCGGAGAGACCAAGGTCGTGCGGGGTGAAACTGTATCGGGCACGACCCATCCATGAGACCTTTTAGGGACGGGACCAACCCTTTCCCAACTCGTACGTGGCCATGATGATCTCCACTGCCGCCCGGCCTCGGCACGCCTGCTGAGTCAGTCCTGGTACACCACCACCTTTATTCCATATGCCGCAGCCCAAGGTTCCAGCACAGCATCACCTTTGGTGCAAATTGCAACCGTATCTATGCTACGAGGTCGAAACGGCATCATCAGATGTCGCGAGAATAGCGCCTGCCCCAAAAGATACATGCCCAGTCGGCTGGCCTTTGTTTGAAGCACCACAATATCTTGATTCTCGATTTCAACTTCCCGATGGTTCACAATCAAGTGTGGAGCATCCAAGATCACGACGCCATCAAGCAATCTCCTACCTTGATTCAGGCTACGACGGACGGCCGGGAACTCCTCTATCAGAGTGCCGCCGATCTCTCGCCAATAGCGTCGTGTGAGGGGTGTTTCGCGTTTCGACATGACTACCTATCTCCGGGCTGCATGTCCCCGCCGCGCAGCAAGAAGGCGCGGATGTCGTAGCGGCCCGGGCGCTCTACCGCAAATCCCCGGCCTCGATCATCACCTCCTTTAGCCATCTTTGTCCTCACTTCGGTCGTCGTCTTCCAACATGCGCCGGGCCTTTAGTCGGGCTCCCGCTTCTGTAATGACATACTGCTGGTTCGACGCCCGGGGTTTCTCCGGGTTGGTCATTGCCACAATCCCGGACTTAATCAGCGGATCGAGGTGGTGTTCCTTGAAATAGCCCCGGTTGGTCACGCCAAGAGCTTTTAGAATATCGGCCAGACGACGGGGCACATCGCATAAATCAATGATTTTCCAGTGGATCGCAGACAACTCTGTCAAAGGAGGAACTTGTGCAGTGGACAAGTCGGACTGCACAGGCTGAACTTGTGCAGTGGACAAGTCCTCACCCCGTGCATCAGGTTGGTCAGAATCTCGGTCAGTTTGGCGAAACCGATCCTCCAGATGCTCAGCCAAGGCGTACTTTCTGTCGGCTTCGATAGTTCTGAAGAGCACTTTTGTAACCAAGGCTTCGGCAAGCTCCCTAGCATCCGGTCCTGCAAGACCCGTTACGGCCTTGATCTGCGAAAGCGTGATTGCCTGTTCCCGGCAGCCAAATGCGAATACCCTTGCCTGTTCGTCGGTGAGTTGTACGCCGAGGCTTGCCTGAAAAAGAATCTGCTGATCCGACAGAAGTTCTTCCCTTCTCAGGATGAGTTCAAAGCACTTATGTCTCTTGATGTTGGCAATAGTGGGTGGAACGTAGCCTAACTCCTGCCAGTTGCGGAATACATCGCGCAGTCCCCATCCGGCATTCTCGCTTAGCCCAATGCGCCGGAAAGCGGTTACGATCCGGGGATTGCGAACCTCCTTTTCACCGGGTTCAAGTAGATCGGCATCCGTAGCGAATGCATCGCCGGGGTTCCAGAAAACGGTCTGGTCGGTATAGTGGTGGATACTCGCCTTACGAGAATGATCGGAGTAATCTTGGTGGATGAGAAGGTTGACCATTGATTCGCGAAAGGCGCGGTAGTCCGGTGGCGCATCATCTCGTCGCAGGGATGTGGGATCAACTCGGAACGGCGTTTCCGCAAACCTCTGGTACCAATCGACAAGGGTTTGCCAAGTGCGGATGAGGTTCTCGTCGAGCACAAGTCGGTCATTCCAGCGTTCACCGGCATCTGCCCTGTCGCGAACCAGCGAAAATCGCTGACAATCCACTACAGGGCGCGGCAAGAGTTGTCGGAAGGCCGCATTGGTGCCGAACAAAAGAATCGCTGCGCGCGATAGAGATACTTGGCCATGCTCTTCAACAAATAAGCCCATCTCGTTGAGGAACTCCTTGTCGGATAGCGTTGCATAGGGTCGGTTTCCCAGCCGTCCTTCATAGGTCCTCCGGTACCACTCAATGCTCTCCAAGTCGAGTGCCGTACTGAGGTTAAGATCGACGGATTGGCCGTCATAGCGTTCCGTCGCTGCGTCCATGAGAAATCGATTCCGCTCGTTGTCCGAACAGCGAATATCGCTTCCTCCGATGCGAACGAACGAGCGGCGAATATCTCCGTTCAAGAAGACGGGCTTGTGCGAACGATGTACTTCGGGCACGTAGAAGACAAGCAGATCCGAGTCGTCGTACTTGTGCAGTTCCTCCCGCACACTCACCTTCACGCTTATCTTGTCGGGTTGCCGCAACGTAGTCAGGAATTCGTTCTGAACTTTATCGACATCAAGAACGCCAACTACCTCCATGTCCTGCCCGCTTTTCTTGACGCCGAACACAAGATGGCCGCCCTCGGTGTTTGCAAAAGCAGATACCGTCTCATAGGCATTTCGCGGCACGGCGCGTTGCGCTTCCTTGAACTCAACATCGCGCCATTCATGCGCGTTGAGCAATTCCATCAGTTCATTCTGCGTCATGTGTTTACTCCAGTACGATCCTTACTTTTGCTAGGACTCTTACCTCTAGTAAGTTCGTCTTGGTGGAACGCGCTCACCATCTCCTCAAAAGAGCAATCATCAACGATGGTGCTGTTCTATGCGGCCATCCGCAACACTGGAAGGTCTCTCGGTGCCTGATTCCGATACCCCTTTGAATATCAGCACTTTTCTTCGCTTCTAGGCAGGCACTGAAGACCCTAATTATCCAAGGTTCGACTTGTTCAGCAGCTTGTCCGGTAGCTTGTCCAGTAGCATCTAGCCCTCCGGCTGCATATCCTCGCCGCGCAGCAAAAAGGCGCGGATGTCGTAGCGGCCCGGGCGCTCTACTGGCAAATCTCCTGCCTCAATCATCACCTCCAGCGGCGAAGCCATCGTCCGCAAAGGCAGTGCAGTCACCTCGTGCAACCGCGCCGACTCGTACGTAGCCATGATGATCTCCACCGCTGCCCGGCCATTTTCCGCTTGGCCGCGATGCTCGACCTTGCCTTCGATCCACTCCACGATCTCGCGCTGCTGCCCAACGCTGGGGTCTTCGCCCTCGCCCGGCCGCTCCTCCCAAGTGCCAGTCTGGCTGTTGAGCAGCCGCACCTTGCTCTCGTCGAGTTCAATTATGCCCTCCGAACCGTAGAAGATCCCGCCTTGGTAATTCGGGCCGGTCAATTCCTGCAAAAGCTGACCGATGGCCCCGTTGTCAAACTGCACCACGCACAGACTGCGATCCTCGATGGGGATGTCGCGCTCAAAGCGCTCAGTCTTGCGCTCGATATTGCCCATCACCCATACGGCCTGTGGATCGCCCATCACATAGCGCATCATGTCCAACAGATGCGAGCAATCGTTGAGCAAGCCCTGCCCGCCGCGCGCATTGACCTGCCGCACCTCGCCGATGGCCCCTGCTGCCACCAGTCCCTTGGCCAAAGTCCACGCCGGATTGAAGCGGCGCTGATGGGCAATGGCCAGCTTGACGCGGTTGCGCCGGGCGGCGATTAGCATGTCGTCGCAATCGCCCAAACTCGTCGCCATGGGCTTTTCACACAGCACGGCTTTGGGTTTGCGAGCACAGGCGGCAATCGTCATCGGCGCGTGCAATTTGTGCCAAGTGCAAATCGAGACGATGTCGAGCATCTCGTTGTCGAGCATTTGGCGGAAATCCTCATAGCGTTCGGCGATCCCATGCCGGTCGCCGAAATCCTCCCGCGCCTCAGCCACTGGATCGGCCAGCGCCACCACCTCGACTTGGTCCACCCCATTCCAGCCGTTCATGTGGTAATTGGCGATGCTGCCACAGCCGATAATGCCCACTCGGTACTTTTCTGCCATGTCGTCTTCCTTTGTTGGAGGTTAGTTAATCCACTCGACAATCGCATCCTCGCTCATTCCCTCAGCCTCGACTATGAGCTGCTTCCCCTTGCCCGCCGCGCGATAGCATCGCCTAGCGACGCGCTCCGGGAAATGCTCCCCTGCCCCATGCACTAACAGCCGTCCCGGCGCACACAACGCCAGCGCCGTCCGCACATCGCCCAAGGCGCGAATCCCCGGCGCAAGAAGCGCTCCAGTCCACGCTTCGTCGTCTCCTAAATCGCGACCATCCCAGTCCACCGCAGTGCTGCCGACGTCACTAACCAGCGCCCGCGCAAACAGGCCCCAGATGCCGGCCTCACCCTGCCCAACGAGGTGGCGCTTGCCCACGCGCAGATGCTGATCCAGATAGGCCAAACCCGTGAGAATATCCTGCACCCGGCAAGCCATCGTCGCCTGATTGTACGTGTGGTACAAAGGATCCATCTCGTCGTGTCCTTCCCTCTCTGTCCCATCGGTCAGAAAAGGAGCGACGACCAGCACAGCCCCACCCTCCTGCAACAAGCCCTGCGCCAGCGCACCCGGCTCGTCGCCTCCCCAACACGCATCGACAATCAGCGTCGCCGACACCTTGCCCCGGGGACCACTCGGAAGAAAAAACGCCGCGCGCACCCGCTCCCCGCAGCCCACGCGCCCCAAGACCAGCTCCTCGGCCACATAGCCCTCCTCCCGCCGAAATCCCAAGCTCTCGACTGCTACTTGGGGCGCGGCATCTACTCCGAGCAGACTCGCCAGCGCCGGGCGCGTCTGCCACTGGAAGCGATGGATGCGGGCCGAAGCCAACCGAGTTGCCAACTGCTTCTCACTGCGGGCAATTACGGCGTCAAAGACACCTTGCGAGTCGAGCGCATGAGCCGGTTTTTTGCGCCCGCTGAACACCAGCAAATCCTCGTCCTGCTCCACGGTAAACGGCTGTTCGGCCACCCGTCCTTGCCCGCCGAGCAGGTGGCGCTTGAAAAACGCGTACACCGCCTCGCGGCTCGGCTGGTTGTAGTTGTGCGGAGCGTCTATCTGCACCTCGCTCACTTTGTTTTGCGCCCCGTAAAGCCCGTAGATCGCACGCACCGCTGGGAACTCAACTTCCGGCGTATTCGCCGTCCAGTCGCCAGTACACGACACCATCAACAAGGGCCTCGGTGCCATGCAGCTCGCGATTTCTACATTGTTGATGTCCAGCCGCAAGTGGCCCTGATTCTCGCAGCGACAGCCGCCCTGCATAAAGGCCGAGACCATGTTGACGGGAGCCGCCGCCTTGATCCGCTCGTCAACCGCCATCAGCAAAAAGGTCTGCGTCCCCCCGCCGGACGCACCCGTGCAGCCAATGCGCTCGGCATCTACATCCGCCAGCGAGGCGAGGAAGTCAACCACCCGAATGCTGTTCCACAATTGCAAACTCAATGCGCCGATCCCCCACAGGGCCTCGCGCCGCCCCCCAATCTCCCGATGCACGAATTGGTCGCTGTCATTGTACCCAACCATGTCGTACGAAAAGGCCACCATGCCCTGCCGCGCAAAGTTGATGCAGCGCCCAGCAATCGACCCCAATTCAGTGTTTTCGAGACGCCCCCGCCCCCAGTGGCCGTGCGGACAAGCAATCCCCGGGAAAGGCCCCTCACCCAAAGGCCGGTACAGATTGCCGCAGACGAAAAAGCCGGGCAAGCTCTCAAAAAAGACCTTTTCCACCGCATAGCCTTCTCGCTCAATCCGCCCGAAGACCTGCGCCTTGAGCGGCGTCTTCGCCGGCAGCGGCCACAATCCCGCACAGACGAGAATGTGCCGACGAATCGCCGCCGCCCGCTGCTCCCACTCCGCCAACGTTCGATAGCGGCGCAAGGCCCACGGCGTACTAACGTGTTTGGCCGCGCCTAGCCGTGTATCACTTGTAACAGTCATCACTAGGTCCTCCTTTAGGAATTCGTCCCAAATACCATCCGACCCTACCGCCTAACAGAGTCGATCTTGACATGCTCTTAGGACAGGGGCACATTGGTATTAATCAATCCCAATCAAAATTCATCACAGGAGCAAAAACAACATGGGCAAACAGGCAAAGTCTCGCAAACCTGTAGTACACCATATTCCCATCACCAAAGCACGCATCAACCTAGGTCAAGTCGTGCGCCGCGCTCACCTCAACCGCGAGTGCTTTGTCCTAGAGAAGGACGGCATCCCGGTGGCTGGCATCATGAATGTGGACGATATGGAAGATTGGCTCGAGCAACAGGATCCAAATATGAGCACACAGATTGCCGAAGGCTATGCAGAATACCAAAAAGGCGATACCACCTCGCTGGATGCGTTCATCACGGATGTACGCAAAAAAAGCCCCGGCAAGCGAGAAAGCAAGTAATCCGTGCCACAGCGGTTCCACGTTCGGATTACCTCCCGCTTCCGACGGGATGCGCAGAAGCTCCTCAAGCAGCACCCGGAGCTTGTGGACGCGCTCGAACAGCTACAAGAAATCCTAGCGTCAGATCCCTACAATCGCTCGCACGAGCACGACATCAAGAAGCTCAGCGGTTTGGGCAAGGGAGAGGGTCAGTGGCGCGTACGCGTGGGAGACTACCGCGTTCGCTACGACATCGTGGGTAACGACATAGTTCTCTACTCATTCCGTCACCGACGAGAGGTGTACTGACATTTGCTTTGCGGGAGCTATACTTTGTAAACGTACCGGTTTTCACACCCAGTAGAGCCCGTGCCCCTGTTCGCCCGTGATCAGGTCGACGATCAGCCAAAAAGCGATAACGGCGAATTGACCGAGGATAAGCCCCAGAAAAAAAGGCCGCACGGCCTTGAGCACCCGGGGGCCACCGTAGCGCGTCAGCACGGCCTTGAACAGCCACACTAAAAAGACACTGAACCAGATGTGGCGGGTCAGCATCATCTGCGAGACGGCAAAGCCTATGGGATGGATGGGGAAGGTCAGCAGATGACTGCGGATCCAGTAGAGGGCGGTCATGACCACCCCGCCCAAAGCCATCAGGCCCAAGCCGCTGTAATCTGGTCCGGCCGGATCGCGCAGATAACTGGCCGCAAAGTCAACGGTGTAGCGGGGGCCGTTGAGAAAAAACCAAGTATTGGCGTTGTTGGCACCGCTCTCGTAGGCGTAGTACAGGGTCGTCCACACCGATACGCCCAGACTCAAGACCACTGCCAGTATCATGCTGCCCAGGACCAAGCCTTTGTTGCGGATCGATTCGGTCAGCTTGAGGCCGTTGGCCGCCGCAGCCATGACAAAGGTGCGCACATCGCTCATCCACACTTGGCCGAAGGTAAGCACGCCTATGGTGCCGGGGGCACCCAGCACCTGGGTACCGAAAAAACTGCGGACCACCGTGGGGGTGATCAATTGAGCTCGGGTGGCGGCCAAGCCCGATTCGCAGAGAATGCGGGTGATGCCCAGAAAGGTGAGCGAAGCCATCAGCACAAAAGTAAGGGCGGCCCACCAAGGCACCCCGATGGCAATAAACCATCCGGTCATCAGCGCCAAGCCCAGAAACAGTTGCAGATAAACGGCCCGGGCCGAAAAGTCGTCGCTATGGGCGGTTTTCGGACGCAGGGCCGCCTTCCAGCTCTGCCGCAGGTGCCGACGGGCTATCCACAGGGTGTGGCCCACCAAGGCCATGAGGGCACCGAACTGGACGAAGGCCATGATCGGGCCGCCATCGCTCTGCGTGTAGATATCGACGTCGAGGGTGCGGGTGAGGCCGATAACGCTGAAATAGCCTTTGATTACGTAGCCCAGCAAATAGAAAAACCAGACGCTGAGCGCCACTTCCTGGTGAATGAGGTAGGCAAAGCCCATCATAGGGAAACTGAGATTGATGGTCAGATTCTCCATGCCGTGGAAAACAGGTACGCTGGTGTTGAGGACGATGCGAGGGAAGAAGTGGAAGTAGGCGTTGAGGCCGTTGAGCGAAGTGACGATGAAGGGGATGGCAAAGCCGCTCCACATCACCGGATTGCGAAAAAAGGAATTGAGGGCGCGACCGGGCTGCTGAGTGCCCATCACCAAGGGCAGTTGGGCCAAGGGATAGGCCAAGCGCTCGTATTCGATCCACTGGCGGCGGAAGAGAATGGCCAGCGCGATCATGACCATGTACAGGCCCAACAAGACTGGCAGCCAGTTCAGCAGAGGGCGGATCCAGGCCATCCAAGGAATGGGCTGGTCGCGGGCAATGCCCTCGTAAAAGCCGCGGATGACGTCCTCGCCTTGGGGCACCAGCCAGTGCGGCACAAAGGGATGAATGAGTTCGGCCCATTGGTTTTCAGGGGAGGCCATATAGGAAATCGCCGGCAGGATGGGAATCAGGTACAGGGTCAGCCCCATGGTGCATATAGAACAGGAAATGGCCGCCATCACATAGGCAATGGACAGTTCTCCTGAAGACAGGGCTAGGTAGGGGAGGAAACGGCGCAGCAGACCATTGACGAACAGGGCGAGGAAAAACAGCAGGAAAACTGCGGCCGCGGTGGTAAAGTCAATAGTCAGGTAGGAACCGCGCACCACCAAGCTATTATAAGGCCCCCAAAAAGCGACTAGAACGCTCAAGGCCGTCCCCGCGGACAAAGCCCAGAGCGGCCGGACGGGGGCCGGGGTCAATGGATGGGCGTTGGCGACCACGACCCTACCAATTTGAATGTCTTGCGCATACCATAGATATATCTAAGCAGAGAGAAGGTAGCAAAAGAGGAGCTAAAGCACAGCCTTATATCCCAGGGGCTTTACGTCCTAAAGGCGATTTGGTAATAAAGGCGGGGCGAGAGGCCATCGATCATGGCGACATCCTCCAATTCCTCGGGGATGTCCTCCTCTTGAGGAAAAGTTGGTTGAGGGGTAATTACGCCCTATTTTTTCGGCGAACAGGCGCGGAGAAAAGCAGGGGAAAAACCCATGCTGGGACAACCCTTCTACCATTAGTTCTGGCAATGTTAAGGAGTAATAACATGACGGACGAAAAATCGGCCTTTTTGTTCATCGACGATGCGTTTATCGAAAACCTCGACAACGTCGCAAAAGGAGTCGTCCCCGCCAAGAAGGTTTCGTCACAACCACTGATCGAGAAGGATCAGGCCTGGGAAGAGGAGTGGCATATCGGTAGTTATATCAACGTCATGTACGACGACGACGAGAACATCTTCAAGATGTGGTACGGCGTGGGCCGCAAATTGAGCGACGCGCGCGGCGACCAGGCGGACGGCCTAGCCTACGCCGTCTCCCAAGACGGCATCCACTGGGAAAAACCCATTCTCAACCTCTTCGAGGACAGCGGCAGCAAAGAGAATAACCTAGTCTTTCCATTTTTCAGGTGGGGAGCTGGAACCGGCGTCATGAAAGACCCCATTGAAACCGATCCGGCCAAGCGCTACAAGATGCTCTTCATGTTCCAGAGCGGCGACATGATATTCGCCGGCATTGTCCAGCCGGTCTGCGTGGCGTATTCTGCCGACGGAATCCATTGGGACGTGCCCCAACGCTGGCTCAACCCGGTCATTCCCGAGGGATCGGACACCCATCTAGTCGCCTATTGGGATGCCAAAATCCACCGTTACGTCGTCTATCTGCGGGGCCGGCCCAACGTGCGCATCATCTGCATGTCCGAGAGCAGTGATTTTGAAAACTGGACCCCGCGCCAGATCATCGTCGCCCCCGATGAACTCGATCCCCCCCAAGACCACGAGTTTTACGGCATGAGTTCACTGGCGTATCGCGACTTGCGCATCGGCTTCCTGTCCGTGTTTCACACGCTCTACGAGGGGTGGATAGCCCAGAACCAGATCGAGGATTGGATGCCCACATGGATGAACCAGATGGACGTTCAGTTGACCTATTCAAGGGACGGCCGCACCTGGCATCGGGCGGGCAACCGCGAACCCATTCTGCTCTGCGGCCCCTCGGGCAGCTATGATTGTGGATCTGTCTATCCCCCACATGCTCCTTTTGTCCTAGACGAAGAGATATGGGTCTATCACGGCTGCTCAAACGATCTACACGGTGAGCCTCCGCGCGGCGGCGAAAAATCCCAGCGGGGAATCAATCTGGCGAAGATCGAAAAGGACCGACTGGTCTGTCTGAAAACGGACGCTCAGGGGGTCGTGACCACGGTGCCACTGAACATTGATCCCCATGCCTTGTGGATCAACGCCGACGCGAGCGGCGGCTCACTGCAAGTGGAACTGGTCGATCCGTTTGACCGGGTCGTGCCGGGTTTTGGCCGCGACGACTGCATCCCCTTCTCGGGCAATGAAACAGAATACCAGATACAATGGAAAGGCGATCCGCAAGACGCGGACGGGAGCAAGGCGGACGGGCTCGAACAGAAGATGGTCTCACAGATGCGAGGCGGGCTCAAGGTCAAAGTGTACTTGGACCGCGCTAAACTTTTCGCTCTCTACACTTTTTAGAAGCCGTTTTAAAATCTTGGGTGCATCCCGAGCGCAAGTGAAAAAGCAGCGGTCGCCTTCAGAAAGCGCCGGATTCGCTAACTCTGCTAGGGGAGAAAAGTTCACCAAGCACCAATACAAAGTCGTCTGAACGGACTTCGCTCCATTGAAGACCCGCCTCCATTGCGCCTTTCCTGAGACGCAGCAAACCGATGCCTTCGAGGTTTTTGAACTCGTTACGCACGATGGTGGATGCAGCGACGACAGCTTCTGAGTCGGCATAACTAGTGCCCAGCTTTCTCACCAAGTCATACTCTTCACGTGTTAGCATCGACACGATGCGATAGATGTCGAGGGCATGGTGAGCCCCTAGGTTTTTGCGTTCGTCTTTCATTTGATCGCGGAGTGCGTGCAGTTTCATCAGCAGATAGGTGAAGGGGTTCGGGATATGGACCACAAGTTCAGCCGAACCGCCATCGGAGCGTTGTCCTCGGAGTGTCAGTTCAAAGGGCGACAGGCTGAGCGCCAGTGCCTCCTTGGTCAAGTAAGCGTGCAACTGAACGTTGCCGCCGGGCCTCACTCTCGGAGGGTTCAGCTTCACCTTTTCCACATGCTCCGCTGGCACATCGCACGTCAGCAGATCGATTTTCACCGAGCCTCTTGGTGTTTGCTTTGAGAACTGGAAGAATTCCACATCGGGCTTGTATCCAAGCCGGTCGAGAGCCGCGCGAATCGAGCGCATGTACTCGAGGCTCACAATCACTTCGGTTGGAAGCAGTAAGTCGACATCTTGGGTCGCGCGGGCCGGCGGCCACAACTCGCCAGGGATGAGCGTTTCGATCGGCGGCTGCTCTTCTTCCATGTGACGCTGCTTCAGGTACAGACCAAACCCGCCGCCAATGAGCATCGGCGTGGGAAATTCCGGAAGTTCCCCCGACAGATCCAGCAGGGCCGTGACAAGGGGGTCCATACTCGTAGCCATAGTCATCCATTCTATTGCAATTCTTTAAGAATCAGATCTCGTACCCCTGACCCTGCGTCCCGCTGGCGCTTGTCGCCTGCTTGCAACTCAAGCCAGCACTGCACTGGCGAGGCAGCAGAAACCATGTCGTCACTCCGGCGGTCGAAGAATACCGTCGGGTCGCACGTCTCAGCGAGGTCAAGGTCCGGGAATATGGGAGACTCCTCAAGCTCGCTTTCCAGCCCACGTTCGATGGACTCGATTGACGTGCAATAGCACTGTATCGCTTTCTCTCTAGGCATCACGCTGTACCGCTCGACGGAGGCGGCACCGGTCAGCACAAGCTCGCTATTCCAGTCGCAGAGTCGACCGACCAACTCGTTCGATGGACCTTTCCAACGGTACTTCTTACGCACGTCGACGCGAGGCGGCTTGAAACCGGCTGCGAGCCGATCGAGCAACTCGTCCGCTTGTAGTAGGATGCTTGCCCGGCCCTTCCGGCGGATTATCAGATCTTCTTCAAGGTTCTTGAGAACCTTGGAAACAGTACCTAACGAGATTTGGCCGCCACGCTCGGTCACCTCGTCCATCACCTCTTGAACGCTGTCATAGCAGGGCCGAGCCAGAAAAACGCGCGCCACCAGCGAACTAGTGCCTTGATAGACATTGCTAATCTTGCGGCTGGCTGGAAACCGGTTCGGATTGCCGGTGCGCACCACGAGCAACTCACCGGGAACCATCACCACGCCGTTCCCGCACAGGTCGATGCCGCTCACGCACTGCACTTCCAACTCCTTCAACCGCTCTGGTGCGAGGTAAGGGCTCACGACGAGCGGACGTAACTCGGTCGCCTTGGCGTACGAGCGGGCCTGCTCTATGGCCTCGCGGAATGACTTCGGAGTAGCTTGGGCCTTGAACTCGGCGACGAAGCGGAAGACGCGGCCTTCCCATCGAACGTCTATGTAGGCGTCCGGGCATAGAACCCACTCTTTGACTTCCAGTCTCGGCTCGACCTCAGATAGTTCGATCATCAAAGGCGGCAACTCGACTATGCCGTTCCTAAAGGCATTAAGGATGTCCGATTCTCGCATCATTATTTTCCTAGTTATCCCTATTTTCTCAAACGAGAAAATAACTCAAATCAGGAAAATTATCAAATTAGCCGCAAGAAAAAGATGACACAACACCCTTTCAACACTATCTTTCGAGATTCGGGAGCCACGCGCCCTCGCTCCTCATATCCGCCGCTTTTCCGCTCGGGACACATTGGGAATTTTACCTAGCTTCTTACAGCGGCTGGCGCAGCACTATCCAGAATTTGTGGGGTGAACGTCGATGAAAGCAGCACGCTTCCTTTCTCTATTCTGGGTTTTTTCTTGGGTAATCGGTTTTTGGGCTGGCCCGGCCTCGGGTCTGACCATTTACCGGTTCGGCGGAGAAGATCAACCCAAACCGCCTGAGGAAGGCCATGCCGGAGTGGACTTCAGACAATTGAGCTGGATGGATTTCGATGCCGAACCTCATGGGGAAATCATCGACTTGGACGTGGATAGTACCGGTATCCAGCCCCTCAAACGCAATCCAGATCTTAACATAGCACCCGCAATCGAAGAAAAAGGGGGGAAGTATTTAAGAGCCGATGTGAACGTAGAGGTGTGGGATGGGGACACGGGTACTTTCTGGCTGGCGGAACAGTATCTGTGCGCCAAACACCGCAGCGGCTCCAGGTCCTGCATCGATGTTTTCGGTCGGTCGGGCACGGCCAATATCTACCTAGGCGGTCTCTACAACATCGACCGGATTAGGGTAATCTCCGGATTTACCGACCCAGGCCGAACCGTGGGCATTCTCCGCGTCCACATCGGCCCGCGCCCCATAGTCAACTACGGCATCGTTCCTCCCAAATCGCCCTGGATTGTGGAGATTAGAGACAACCGGGAGCAAATCCTCGACATTCCCATCCCATCGCACGAGGCAGTAGAATTTGTCCAGGTGGCCTTGGCCGAGCACAACACGGACTGGGAAGTGAACGAAATAGAAGTTTATGCCAAGGGATTCGTCAAACAGGCCACTTATATTTCCGATGTCATCGCTTTCGAGCAGCCTATGGCTTGGGGAGACCTGCGTTGGTCCGGGGTTCAGGAGCCCGGAGCCCAAGTCCTCATCCGCACCCGTAGCGGCTTAGACGAGGATGCGGACGTATTCTGGCGCTTCACCGGCCGTGGCAGCAAAGCCGAGGTGAGTCGCGCTGGCTACAGCGGCCTCAAACTCAATGAACGGGCCGGCATCACCCACGACCTCGACCACTGGACCTTCTGGTCGGCCCCCTATGACTTTGCCGACAGCAGCGGCACGCCGGTGGTGTCGGCAAGCCCCAGACGCTACTTCCAATTCAAAATCGACTTTCTGCCCCGTGAAAACGCCGGTGGCCGGGTGGGTTTCGTAGAGTTGCGCGCCTCCGAGCCGGTGGCGACGAATCTAGTAGGCGAGGTCTGGCCGGTCGAAGCAAAGGTAGGGCAGCAATCGACCTTCACCTATGCGTTGCGGCCGACGATTCACCCGGGGGATGTCGGCTTTGATCAGTTGGAAATTGAGACTTCCTCGATCATTAGCGCGGTCGAGGCGGTGCGCATCGGCGATGTACCCGTGACCTTTACAGTAGAAGTCGAGGAGCCGCATCGGCTGGCGGTCAGTTTCCCACGCCTCCAAGAGCAGGACTCGGGGACGCTGGTCGAGGTCGATTTCGCGGCCCAAGTGCTGCGCTACGGAGCAATCTTTGCGGCGCAGGTGTCGGACAGTGACCAGCCTTTGGAGGTGCCGCAGGGGGTCAATCCGGGAGACGCTACTACGAAATACGAGGGGAACCGGGTGTCGGTGGCCACCGCCGCGCAGGAGCAGAGGCTGTTGCAGGTGCGAGTCGAGCCGATCATTTTTACGCCCAATGGCGATGGCCGCAACGACGAGATAGGCATCTTCTATCACATTCTGGAAATTACGGGCAGTGCACAGGTGACGGTGGAGGTGTGGGACTTGTCGGGTCGCCGGGTGCGGCAGGTGTATTCGGGCGCGGATGGGATCGGCGAGTACGAGCGGGCGTGGGATGGTCGGGATGAGGCCGACAGCTTGGTGCCACCAGGGATTTACCTATATCGGGTTTCGGTCGATGCCGACCGGGAAAAGGTCGAAAAAACCGGCGTCGTGTATGCCACGTACTGAAAATTGACTTTACCAAGGGATGGCGTCGTACAGGAAATCCCCCGCTTCCCTATGCGCCCGACTATTGGGATGAAAATCCGTCGGGTGGACCCAATAATCTCGTTCGTCCTTGCCGGCAAATTGCGCGAGAAGATCGACGTAGTGTATTCCCTCCTGCTGGGCAAATGCCCCGAGCGTTTCGTGCGCCTCTGTTAGGGGATAGGCTTTGAGCTGGTAGAACACGGGAAAGACGACCAAAGAGAATTCAATACCCTTATCGGCGCAGGATTTCTTCATCCGGCTGAGCAACTGCCGAGTCAGGGTCCAACCTAGGTTGTCTTGGTAGAGTTGTCGGTACCACTCAATGGTATCTCGGGAGATCTGCTGCCTCTCCAACCGCGCGGCAAACCAACTCAGCACATAGCTATTCCTCCCCGCCAGAAATCGGGTTGCCCCTGCATTGGAGCGCAAGTGCATAAAATCGGCCAGTTTCTTTTCCATTTCTAGCAGACGCCCGCTCCTAAATGGATCGTTCAGGGTAAACGAATACACAACGCGCTCGACCCGAGCAAAGTATTCGACATAGCGCTCCATGGTCTTGGCGATCCGTTTGATATTCATGCCCGGCACACAGGCGTTGAAAATCTGATAGCGCTCCGCTGGACGCTCCCGATTCAATCGAAGCTCCAAAATATGCGAGAAGCGCTCCGCAACCCGGACCCCCTGCCCAAAGCCAAAGGAGTCGCCGATTACTAGGACGATTTTGGCATTTTGCGCGTCGAATTCGGCCATCGGCCGCTCGCGCAGTTGCTCTTCGTTGCGGCGCATCTCAATGGCATTGGGCACTTTGATCGGCGCTAGATTGGCGAGGGTGGAATCATCGTTGGCATTGCCCAGATAGGTCAACTGCCCGTACGGATGCGCCCGCCGCAGATCCCTGTCGGGAGTGCCCACAAAGTGCTCGTCGTAACACCACAGATCGAGATTTGGATCGTCTGTCTGGTAATAGACCAAGGGATAGATCTGCGCGGACCGAGCCAAGAGCCAAAAAGAGACTTCAATGGCCAGCGCGGTAACAGCCAAACTAACAACGACCAACAGCAGCTTACCGCCAATCTCGATTCGATTCATTTGCAATGATTATTTGACGATAGTATGGGAGGCCCATTCAGCATAAGGACCGATGAGTGACCCTATCGCCGCGACAGGGTTAGCGCGGCCAAAGCAGCGCCCGCTCCGCGTCAATGCGCGGATGCACGGTCTCTCCTGGGGCAAAACGCCGCTCCTTAGACGCGATGATGTGGATGGATGCCCCGGCCCAATCCACCCATAAAATCCACGCGGCCCCAGCGTCCTCAACGACGCGCACCACTCCCGGCACATGCCCCCCTTCAGGCGCGATGTCCTCCGGCCGGACGCCAAGCAGCATCTCGCCTGTCCCACGCAGCGCTGGCATTCGCTCGGCTTCGTTCGGACCAACCCACGCATCTCCGCGCCGCTGGACGCTGAGGATATTGATCGCGGGTTGCCCCAATTGGCGCGCCACTACCGGCGAGACCGGCTGGCGATAAATAGCCTCTGGGCTGCCCTGCTGTAAAATCCGTCCCTCGGCCAGCACGGCAATGGAATCGCCCATGGACAGGGCCTCGGCTTGGTCGTGAGTCACGTAGATCGCCGGAATGCCCAACTCCTGCCGCAACAGGGCCAGCTCTAGGCGGAGGGACTCCCGCAGCTTGGCGTCCAAATTAGTCAGTGGCTCGTCAAAAAGAAATAATCGCGGTCGCCGCACAATCGCCTGCCCAATGGCCACCCGCTGCATCTCCCCACCCGACAGACGAGCCGTCGGCCGGTCGAGCAGCCGCTCAATCTTTAGCAACTCGGCTGCCCAGCCGACGCGCTGGTCAATCTCATCGCGCGCAAGCTGCTGACGCGGTGCCTTGAGCGGAAATTCCAAGTTGCGCCGCACGCTCCAGTCGGGATACAGAGCGAAGTGTTGGAAGACCAACGCAATGTCGCGGTCGGCCGGCGGCCAGTGCGTCACCTCCTCGCCGTCCATCTCGACTTGGCCCGCGTCGGGCGCGTCCAACCCGGCGACGATCCGCAGCAGCGTGGTCTTCCCCGCGCCGGTCGGCCCCAACACCACCAGCATCTCGTCGCCCCCCAGCGACAGGTCAATGCCAGACAGGACTTCGGTCTTGCCAAAGCGCCTCGTCACTCCCTTTAGCTGCAACCAAGACATCTTAGAATGCGTTCGCTTCGTTGGGAAATAACGACCGTGCGCAATAAGTCGCTTAACTGAAGCGGCGGAACGGCCTTTGATTTCGATCAGAAGCGTATGTTGGGAAAGAATTGGGCCAAGCGCAAGCTATGGGTTGCGCTTGGCCGTTGGTTGTGCGGTCAACGTGCTGATAGAGAAGTAGCAAAAAAGGAGCAATGGCCTGTGCGGGCGCGTAGACGTCATCCTCGATAGTGCTTATGCTGACCTCAGACCTTGTGATTCTTCCGTCCGGGGATTCTCCTTCATCCGGGTCTATGTCATTGGTTCAACCTCTGTCAAATGACTAAGGAACCGCCTTTATTGTCCAACTGCCATCCGAGTTTTGATCGGCAGAAAAGTTGGTGTCAAAGACATCGTCTCCTCTTATGTCGTAACCTGATACACAAAAATCTCTAAGGGTTACAGTGGTGCTGATGCCAAAAACCTCCGTCGTTTTTGTATAAGGCTTATCGCTTTCCCTACAGGCGAGTCCATCGGGTCTGACTGAAAACGTGACCTTAAGGTCACGGGCAGAATAAAAACAGCTCTCTCCCGATTGCACCTTCATGCCGACTTGACATTTTCCTAAGCTAATAGGTGGCGCGGTAACCGTTATCTGAAAGGTTACGGATTCCGATTTCGAGTTGTCCTGTCCGCTTGAGTCTGTGGCATGGACGGTGCAGGTGGTTTCCCCCACGCCTATGGCCCTGATGGTAATGCTTTCGTCCTCTATGGAGGACAGGGCAACCCCTTGATCCTCGCATGCCGCGTTGACCGTATGTATGTCGTCCTCGTCCTCGTCCTCTATTCGGACCTTGACGGTGGTGGAATCGCCATTTTCCAACGTCTTATCGGATATATCTTCGATGATCGGTTGGCTGTTAGGCGGCACAATCGGCTGCCTGTTGCTTGGCATACCGGCAGGATTGTCCCCGCCGCAGCCTATCTGAATGAATGAGAATAATGCTGCAATGGTGGGTATGAATAGATTTGATTCTTTCATTGCAGTCTTCCCTGCTTGGTCTAAATGAATGTCTGATCCGCCAAGGCCTACCGGACCTCAAATCCCGGGGTATCATTTTGATACACACCGTCTGTTACGCTACGTGAATAGATAAAGTCGAGCTAAGGTCGAGTATTAAATCAGCTCGGACTTTTAAGCTCGCCGCTTCTTCCCGCTCAAAACCGATATCCTCAAATACATTATCGCTGCCTCGGGTCACTTCCATAGCGAAGCCAAGGGAAGGTTAAAACGGCTTCTAACGGCTTGTCCCATAATTTGTTGGCCTTGGCTGCCGGACCGGGAGGGTTAGACTGGCCAACACGATCGTCGCCCCAACAAACGACGGAGTTGTCGGTTTTCACCCCGCAGGTGTGTAGCCCTCCAGCACTGACAGAGGCGAAAGTGCCGAAGGGCGGCGTAGCTTGACCAGCGAAATTGCCTTCACTGTCCTCGTTTGATCCCCAGCAGGTCACAGAGCCATCGGTCTTTACCCCGCAAGCGTGGGTAAGCCCAGCACTGACGGAGAGGAAGGTACCACCGGACGCAGCTTGAAATCCCCAACAAACGACGGAGTTGTCGGTTTTCACCCCGCAGGTGCTTAATCCTCCGGCGCTGACGGAGGCGAAGGTGCCAGCAGGAGGAGTGGCCTGACCGAACTCATTGTAGCCCCAGCAGACCACAGAGCCGTTGGTCTTTACCCCGCAAGTGTGGACAAGCCCAGCACTGACGGAGAGGAAGGTACCAGCGGGCGGCGTAGCCTGACCAGTGAAATTGCCTTCCCTGTCCTCGTTTAATCCCCAGCAGGTCACAGAGCCGTCGGTTTTCACCCCGCAGGTGTGTAGCCCTCCAGCGCTGACAGAGGCGAAAGTACCGACGGGCGGCGTAGCCTGACCTACGAAATTGCCTTCACTATCCTCGTTTGCTCCCCAGCAGGTCACAGAGCCGTCGGTTTTCACCCCGCAGGTGTGTAGCCCTCCAGCGCTGACAGAGGTGAAGGTACCGACGGGCGGCGTAGCTTGCCCCCAATAGTTAAGTCCCCAGCAAGCAACCGTCCCGTCGGTCTTCACTCCGCATGTATGGAACTCCCCGGCCGTGACAGAGGCGAAAGGGCTGAAAGGGCTGACGGAGGCGGAGAATGGGATTTCACTATCGCCAGTATCAATTATCAAGTAAATCTCAAAGTTTCCATCGCGATTAGATTGGAATGCGATGCGTTGGCCGTCGGGAGACCAAGCTGGAGCCCCGTCGAAGGCGGAGTCGTCTGTGAGTCTGGTTGGGGTGCTGCCATAGGCGGCCATGACATAGATTTCCATGTCAAAGTCGCGCTCAGATTGGAATGCGATGCGTTGGCCGTCGGGAGACCAAGCCGGATACCCGTCGAAGGCGTAGCGGTGTGTGAGTCTGGTTGGGTTGCCGCCATCGGCAGCCATGACATAGACTTCTGCGTTTCCGTCGCGCCCAGAGTGGAATGCGATGCGTTGGCCGTCGGGAGACCAAGCCGGATACCCGTCGAAGGCGGAGTCGTGTGTGAGTCTGGTGAGGTTGCTGCCATCGGCAGCCATGACATAGACTTCTGCGTTTCCGTCGCGCTCAGAGTGGAATGCGATGCGTTGGCCGTCGGGAGACCAAGCCGGATACCCGTCGAAGGCGGAGTCGCGTGTGAGTCTGGTTGGGTTGCTGCCATCGGCAGCCATGACATAGACTTCTGTGTTTCTGTTGCGATTAGAATTAGAGTGGAATGCGATGCGTTGGCCGTCGGGAGACCAAGCCGGATACCCGTCGAAGGCGGAGTAGTTTGCGAGTCCGGTTGGGTTGCTGCCATCGGCGGCCATGACATAGACGTCCATGTCAAAGTCGCGCTCAGAGTGGAATGCGATGCGTTGGCCGTCGGGAGACCAAGCCGGATACCCGTCGAAGGCGGAATCGTGTGTGAGTCTGGTTACGATGTAGCTTCCTAAATCGACCGGAGTCGCCCCCGCAAGGGTATCGTCGGGATCCTGCACCTGCACCTGCACATCAAGCGTATAATCGCCTGTTGTCGAAGAACGCCACCCCTCTACTTCGATGTAATAGGTGCCTGCATCAACGGGAACAGAAACCCGGAAATTGAACCTTTCACCGCTGTCGGAATCACGAGCCAAGACGGTGCCAGAGCTATCCAAAATAGCCCCTTCGGTATCCACGCGGCCCGTCGTATAGGCCGTCAAGGTGCCCGCACTGCTCATCTCAACGCGAAAGTAATCTGTATCCCCCTCCGATAACGAGCCGTCAGTCGAGCTTCCTAAATCGACCGGAGTCGCCCCCGCAAGGGTATCGTCGGGATCCTGCACCTGCACCTGCACCTGCACATCAAGCGTATAATCGCCTGTTGTCGAAGAACGCCACCCCTTTACTTCGATGTAGTAGGTGCCTGCATCAACGGGAACAGAAACCCGGAAATTGAACCTTTCACCGCTGTCGGAATCACGAGCCAAGACGGTGCCAGAGCTATCCAAAATAGCCCCTTCGGTATCCACGTGGCCCGTCGTATAGGCCGTCAAGGTGCCCGCACTGCTCATCTCAACGCGAAAGTAATCTGTATCTCCCTCCGATAACGAGCCATCAGTCGAGCTTCCTAAATCGACCGGAGTCGCCCCCGCAAGGGTATCGTCGGGATCCTGGCCGATGCCCGGCGGCAACGCAGGATCGGATGGATTGCTAAGGTATCGGAGAAGCAGCACCGCGTCGGATACATCGACCAGACCATCGCCATTGACATCGCCACGCGAAATATCGCCGTTGTTGGGTAGCACAATGGACGAATCTACGCTATACAGCAGCACATACAGCACATCAAAGACATCGACTTGGCCATTGCCGTCCACATCCCCTAAAACCCCACCTACGGCACGCTTCATTCGCGCACTGCTGTGCTCTTCAATCACAATATCCACCTCATCAACTCCCACCCGAAAAGTCGGGTTCACATACGCGACCAAGCCCGCGCCCGAAACGGTCAACCCATAAACTGAGCCATCCGCTTCCACCGCACCCTCGCCTGCCGACCGCACCGACACCGGAGCGGCCCCTACTGCCGGAATCCCCGCCTGCCCATCCACTAACACCATCCGACGACTCTCCGTCATTTCGCCGCTACTCAGCCGGTAGATATACACCCCCGCTCCCACGGCTCTCCCCGCCGCATCCGTAGCATCCCATTGCGCCGTGTGTATCCCCGCCGCCTGTTCCGCATCCACCAACGTCGCCAAACGCTGCCCCAGCAGGTTAAACACCTCCAGCCGCACATGGGCAGATGTCGGCAGTTGGTAGGGAATGATAGTGGAAGGATTGAACGGATTGGGGTAATTCTGCCCCAAGGCAAAATCGGTCGGCAGAGCCGCGCTCCTAGCTGTAGAGAACACTCGCAACGGCAGCGCAAAATGCCCGGTCTCGTCCGTGGTCGTGCCGACGAACCGGTACAGACCGATCAGGTCAAACATCCGCACCTGCGCGCCAGCGACCGGTTCGCCGGAGGCTAGCCGCACCTGTCCGGCAACCATCGGCTCGGCCCCTGCCTGCACGCTGAACACCGTACCGATAACTATGAGACTACTGAGTATGCGCTGAATGGGTGAGGGTTTCTGCGTCGGGAGCTTCTTGGCGGACATCACAATCCTCCTCTGATGCAATAGATGAACGCCCCACTTGGGGGCTCCTGCTCTTTGGCCTCATACGTTTCATGGCTTGCATAACCGGGACACCGATGAGTCCTAAAAGACAGCCGTAGAATTTCACAACCTTTTAAAGGTAAGGTCCATGTGTGATATATACGTGATTTTAAAGCTCGTTTATATGATTTTATCGTGATCTTATTGTGATCTTATTGTGATTTTTTGCCCAATTACGATATAATTGGCTCCGCCAAGGCCTACCGAGCCTCGAATCCCTGGTATCATTAGGCGACGCCCGATGAGCCCATAACCACGGGTATCCTGCATTCTGATGGAGGTAAGGAGGGGGGAATGACGACGAGCGGGACCAAGAGGCACGATGCAACCGCCTCGCTAAGCGGAGCGAGGCCAGCCTGCCTATCAGAGGGCTAGGCGATAGGGGGCGCAAACCTAAGTTTGGCCAAAAAGGAGCCCCTCACCTTAACCCGAACTCACGTCAAAAGATGCAAAAGTTAGCTTCTTTTGACCTTTTCCGTAGAGTATTCCAAATAATCCAATGGCTTCCTAGAGCCGCTTGCCACTCACCGGATCGAACAATAACACCCGAGCAAAGTCCAAGCCCAAAGACGCACCCACAGCTTCCCGCCCTCGATCCGCCACCCGCATGACCAACCGACCGAACTCAGCCTGCAAGTGGATGTAGCGGCATGCACCTTGATATTCATCGCGCACCACCTCGGCCCGCAACCGACCTTTAGCATCCGGCCGCACAAACTCCGGCCGCACCCCCAGCGTCGCCGCCCCCGGCCGCACCCGCTCGGCCAGCGGCCAGACCAGCCCAGGTGCAACAAAACAGTCCTCGCGGATTTCCCCAGTGATGAAATTCATGCTGGGGCTGCCGATAAAGTGCGCCACAAACAGGTCGGCTGGCTGGTCGTACACCAAGGCCGCGTCTCCACTCTGGCGGATCCGGCCCTCATCCATGACCACCACTTGATCGGCCAAGCTCATGGCCTCTTCTTGGTCGTGGGTCACATACAAGGTGGCAATCCCCGCGTCGAGCTGTTGGGCGCGGATCATCTCCCGCATCTCCAGCCGCAAACCCGCGTCCAGCGTGCCCAACGGCTCGTCCATCAGGTAGATCTGCGGCCGTCGCACCATGGCCCGCGCCAAGGCCACCCGCTGCTGATCGCCACCCGATAGCTGCCGGGGATAGCGCCCGACCAACGCGCCCAGCCCCAACCGCTCGACCATGTCGTCCACCCGCTGCCGTCGCTCCCGCCGATTTAACCCCATGCTCTCCAGCGGAAAGCCGATGTTGTCCTCGACCTTCAGATGTGGATAGAGCGCGTAAAACTGAAATGCGAACCCCACGTCCCGCTCCGCGGGCGAGCAGTCGGTGATGTCCGCACCGGCCAACGCGATCTGCCCAGCCGTAGGCTTTTCGAGGCCAGCGACCATCCGCAACGTAGTCGTCTTGCCGCATCCAGAAGGCCCCAACAGCACGGCGAACTCGCCCTCGCCGCAGTGCAAGTCAATGCCCTGGACAGCACGCGTGCCATCGGCAAAGGTCTTGGCCAAATCCCGGCACTCGAGGAAGCTCATGACTCTTCCATCTGCCGCCGCGACGTCACAACGTGCAACAGCGTACTGAAAGCCGCGACAAAAAACCCATACTTCAGCCCCGTCCCCCAGAACGGTTGCAACATCAATCCCACTCCGGCGACCATGCCCACGCGCGCGACGAGATCTAACCAGCGGCTCATCGCTTGATCGTCCCAAAGGTGACGCCGCGCAACAGATGCTTGCGCACCAAGACCGTGAAGACGATGATCGGCGCGACAAAAATCAGCATCCCCGCGCTGATCTGCGCCCACGGCAAACCCGACACATTGCCCTGCAAACCAGCAAAGTAAACCGGCACTGTAACGGCCTTTTGATTGTTGAGCGTCATGGCAAACCCATACTCGTTCCACGCGGAGATCAGGCAAAATACCGCAGTCACCGCCATCCCGGGTACGGCCCGCGGCAAGACGACCAAGCGGAAGGCTTGGAAGCGCGTATAACCAGCCACCAGCGCGGCCTCTTCGTACGCCGTGGGTATTTCGTCGATAAAGCCCTTCATCAGCCACACGGCCAGCGACATATTGAACGCCGTGTACAGCAGCACTAATCCTAGATGGCTGTTCTGCAGATCGAATTCGCGATACATCATCAACACCGGCACCACCACGGCCAGAGGCGGCAAAAAGCGCGTCGAGAGGATGAAGAACAGCCAGTCTCGCCCTCCGGGGATGGCAAAGCGGCTAAAGCCATAGGCCGCGCAGGTGCCGATCAGCACCGAGCACAAAGTGCTGAGCAGGCCAATGACCAAGCTGTTGCCCAAATAGTGGAAAAAAGCGTGATCCCCGCCGGCGTACACCGCGGCCAGTTGGCGATAACCGTCGAGATTGGCGCGGAAGTAGATCCCATCGGCCGCGACCTCTTCGGCCCAAGTGGGCGCGAACTTCGGATGCACGGCAATGCTGTCGTCTCGCGTCTTAAACGAGGTCAGCAAGAGCCATATCAGCGGCAGCATGGCCGCGCAAAAGTAGCCCCCGACAAAGGCGATGCGCAGCGCCTTCACTGTGCCCCGGCCTCCTCGCGCCGCTGCACTCTACTCATGTAGCGCACAAACACACTGGCCAACGCTAGTACCAGTACCAGCACCACGTACGAATACGCCGCGCCCAACCCCACCTTGCCGTCGCGGAACACCACTTGATAGAGCAGTGCGCTCACCGTTTGCGTTGCGGGGTCGTTGGGGCCGGTGATGGCCATGACCAAATCGAACTGCTTGATCGCGTCCGTGGCCCGCAGCAGCACGGCCAGCCCCAAAAGTGGCGCACACAAAGGCAGGGTAATCCGGCGGAAGACCTTCCACCGCGAAGCCCGGTCAATGGCCGCAGCCTCGTACAGGTAGCCGGGGATGGCATTGAGCGCCGCCAGTGCGATTAGCATCATAAACGGCGTCCACATCCACACGTCAACCAGCAAAATCGACAGCAGTTTGAGGTCGGGATCTGTAATCCACTGGGGTTGGCCCAGCCCTAACGCGCCGAGGCATTGATTGAGGATACCGTAGTGCCCGTTGAGCACCAGCTTCCAAAAGAGCGCGATCACGGCCGGCGGCAACATCATCGGCACCAAAAGTGCAGTCAGTGCAAACGCCCGGCCTCCGAAGCGATCTTTGAGCGCTAGCGCCAAGGCAAAGCCCAAGACCAGTTCCACGGCCACGGCCACGCAGACAAAGAGCGCGGTGGTCCGCAGCGCGGCCCCGTATTTGGCAAACTTGAACGCCACGGCGTAGTTGAATCCCCCCACGAATTTCCACGCCCCGCCGACCAAATCGACATTGGTGAAGCTGAGCGCGATGCTGTACAGCAGTGGGAAGACGTTTATGCCGATGAGCAAAAGGAGGGCCGGCCCCACGAACGCGTACTGCGTCCAATCGCGACACCGGCCCATACTACCCCTCACGCCGCCTCCTATTCCATTTCTAGCAAGCCTGCTTCCATCAGAATCATCTCGTGCTCAGCGGCCAGCGCGTCGAGCGCATCGGCACTCGCGCTCGTCCCGTCGAGGGCCGCACCCAAGTGGCGCACGGCTGCGGCTAACAGCTCGTTGTACACTGGCACGTTCCAAAAGTCCTGCAAGTGATCCAGCGACTCGGCAAACACGGCGTTGTACGGCGCAGCCATAGCGAATTCTTCGCTCGCCAGCAACTCTGTATTAGCCGTGAACGAGCCGGGATACGATATCCACTTTTTCTGGACAGCAGTCTGGGAAAACCAAGCGATAAACTGCTTGGCCCATTCCTGCTTTTGCGGCGTGGTCTTGGTCGAAATGCTAAAGCCCTGCCCGCCCAGCGAGATAACGCGCTGGTCGCCGTGGCGCGGCACCATAAAGAAGCCGACTTGGTCCCCCATGCTAGCGACGATTCCCGGATAGAATGGAAAGTAGTCCAAGACCATGGCCGTAGAGCCGTTGGAGAACGCCTCTAAGTTGAAGAAGTAATCGGCATTGGTGCCGCCTTCGGGCGTAAATTGCAGCAGAGACTTGAAAAACTCCAGCCCCGCCACAGCCCCTTCGGTGTTGAGGTGGCCCTGCACCTTGTAGCTCTGCGGGTCACCCCAAGCGCCGCCCCAAGCCCACAAAAAGGGCTGAAAGCCCATGACGATCGAGTCGTACCCCCGGCCCGTCAGTAGCGAGCAGCCATAGCGCTTTTGCTCCGAGCGGTGGAAAAACTCGGCCACGTCGCGGAATTCCTCCCAGGTGTCAGGCGCGGCGAGCGGGCGGCCGTAGCGAGCGGCAAACGCCTCCTGCTCGGCCGGATCTGTAAACCAGTCCTTGCGATAGACAAAGCCAATGGCATCCGTCTGGCAGGGCGCGGCGAAAAACCGGCTGCTGCCCGGCGGGTATTCGCACAAATAGCGCGCGGCGCGCGGATGAATCGCGCCCACGTCAACGGCCTCGGGCAGCCAATCGGTCAGTTCCAGATACAGCCCCTTAGTCGCGCCGCGGCCAATCCACTGGCTATCGCCGACGACGATGTCGAAGTCGGTCTGCTTGTTGCCGAAGTTGAGAAAAACTTGGTCCTGATAAGCGGGCCAGGGAATCTGGTACACCTCGACGGCAATTCCGGTCTCTTCGGCGAACTCGTGGCCCAGCTCTTGTAGCGCCGCAGCCGGATCCCATTGCGCCCACCAGATAGTGATCTTTTTGTCTTCGGCATGGCCCGTTTGCACCGCTAGCAACAGGACCGCCGCCAGCCCGAACATCCGCAGTCTCATACGGTTTCCTCCTCTTAAAAGCGTGTTTGAACGTCGATTTGAATTCGGTACGCCGACCATTCCATGGGCGCGTCTTGGAGGAAGGCGCTCATGAGGCCGGAGTCAACGTTGGAATGAGTTGACGCTCGTTCTTGCGGTAAATCGCAAAATCGCGATCCAAAGTGAAGACGACCCCTTTCGCATGGCGTTCAGCCATCCGAACGATACAGCCATCCGCAAGGGACATGGGAACGTCCCGGTATTTCTTTAGCAACCGCGAGATAGCTGCTGTTTCTTCGGCCAGAGAAAACGATAGGTCCAAAACGCCGCGCCGGACCAACTCGAGCACGGCCCCCTGCCCTCCGGCGAATGGCTGGACGATGAAGCAGGCTTCCGCGAGGACCGCTTCGCAGGTGAGCAGGGGCGGGGCTATACGCGCCCACTGGTCCTTCGCCCAGCGATGATGCTGGTCGCGTCGATTCAGCAGCGCGACCAGCGGACCGGTGTCGAGAATGACTTCCTTGATCAACGGCCGAATTTCCGCAGGTAGTCCTTATTCGCGGACAGGTCTTCAGGCCCGGAAAGTATGCCCCTGAGATCGCCCACCTGCGAGAGGGCAGAACCGGCTGGTTCAGCTCCGTCCGTTTGCAGGTACGCCTCCAGCGCCTCGCGAATCAACGCCGACTTGCTCACGCCCCTCCGCTGTGCCATTTCAGCGAGTTCAGCCGCGAGCAGATCGGGCACCTTTAGCGAAATAGTATTCATCGCTCCTCTTAGGTATTACCACAACGACGATTTAATAATACTCTAGCCTGCAAAGCAGGTCAATCACTCGCCCAATATCCGACCGCTTGGAACGAGAAGTTTTTCAACTGGCGACTACTCCGCGACTCCTGCAAAGCTCCACACCTGCAAAGCCGTGCGATGGAAGAGCCACGCCTTGTCGTCGTCGGTGAGGAAATCGACGTGATCGCGGAACATCTCCAAGGCCGGGCCGTACCCCACCCCTTTCATTACACCGGGGAAATTGGTCCCCCACATCAGCCGCTGCGGCCCAAAGGCGTCGTAGATGCGGCGGAAGGCGGGAAATGTATCCGCGTGCGGAAAGGGCAACTCGGACTTGTGCGCCTGCGGCGTGAATTTCACGTACACCTTGGGAAAGCGCGCCAGATCGAGCACGTGGCTCAACAGCGGAAAGGGCGCTTCCTCATTGGTCGGCGCCCCGCCGATGTGGTCCAACACCACCGGCACTTGGGGAAAGCGACCGATGATAGGCTCCAAATGAGGCAAATTGGCCGCCGGACCGTGGACGATAAAACAAGTACCCAACTCCTCCGACCGCCGCCACAGCGGATCCTGATCGGCGGCGGCCCATTCCGAGGGGTGGTCGAGCCGCGACGAGTGAATGCGCAAGCCGCCAAAACCGTCCTCACGCACTAGCTTTTCCAGCCGGTCGACCGCGTCCGGAGCCTTGGGATCGACCAAGCCAATGGCGGCAAAGCGGCCCGGAAAGCGGCGCAGACAGTCGGCCACGTACCGGTTGTCGAACAAATAGTATATCGGCTGCACAATGACCGCTTTGTCGACCCCGACCTCGTCCATGGTCTGGTTGAGCAATTCCACGGATCCGCCGCCCACCTGAGTCCGGCCCTCGGCAAAGGGATAGCGCTCCGCGTCGTCGCTCCACACGTGCAAATGAGTGTCAATGATCACGAGTCCCTCCTAATGTGAAAACTGAATCGCATGGCCCACACTAACTGCCATTGTTCACCACGCACTCGGGGGCCAACGCCTCCACAGCTAAGCGGACGACCTCGGCAATGGCCTCGGCAGCGGCGGGCCCGTCACTGCGAGCCAAGGCAAAGGCCACCACGACCAAAGGTCCGTCTGGCAAAAACACAAGGCCAGCATCCCCTTTGATGATGCCGCTAGAGCCGTACTTGTGCGCCACCACCACGTCCGGCTGCAGATAGCGCCGAATCATGCGGGTATCCCGACCGGTTTTGAGCAGCTCGATCATGGCTTTGGAGGCCGCCGCACTGACGACCTGCCCGCGGTACATAGCCATCAATAAAGAAGCCAACTCGCCGGGAGCGGCCACATTGTTTTCCAGCGAATCCCCAAAAGACACGCTGCCGTAGTCGAGTCCCTGAGAGCTGACCCGCTCCCTGTACACTGCATCGTTGGCCTGATTGGTGGGCACCTCGTCCATCCCCACCATGCGGTAGTGATAGCGGCCCATGGTCGCGGCTGTCCGCACATTGGCACAACCCAATCGGTCAAGGGTGGCGTTGATCTGGTCCAGCCCCAGCAGCCCCATGAGGAAATCAGTAGCAATATTGTCGCTGATGCCCATCATCAGGCGGGCGTAGTCGCGCAGGGTCAACTCGGGCTCGTCTTGGGCGATCTGCAATACCCCCGAGCCGTGCGTTGAAATATCGCCCTGCAGCCGGTGCCGGTCGTCCAGCGACAGCCGTCCCGCCTCGGCTTGGTGGAACAATTCGACCAATACGGCAATTTTGATGACCGAGGCCGTGGGAAAGCGCTCGTCGGCTCTGTACTGATGCACTTGGCCAGTAGCCAGATCTTCTATATGCCAGCCCATGCGGCCGTCAAAGGCCGCAGCTATCTGGCGCAGGGCCACATCGGGGAAAACGCCCATGTCTAGCTCTCCCCTCATTCCCCGTCGGCGTGCAGCTTTTCCAACACCCGCCACTGCTGGCGCTGGCGGCTTTCAGCCGAGTCGAAGATCTCGCGGACGAAATGGTCCCGGCTTTTGCCACCGGCCAGTTCGGCTAAGCGGTTTTGCAAGTCGTCGGACGAGGGATCGCGGTCGAGCGCCGCGCGATAGACCCCGCGCACAAAATCCGCCTCGGCCGCTTCGTCTAGCAAGTCTTGGGCCTCATAGGCAAAGGCTTTGAGGGTATGGGCTAAAGAGGCGGCCAACCAGGCCTTGTGCTCTTCAAATGGGCCCAAAGTGCGGTACAACTCGGCGCACAGTTCCGAATCGCCAGTCCCCTGCTGAGCTTCTTCAGCAGACTTGCCTTCAGACCACGCTTGCAGAGTTTGCACATACGTCTTGGCCCGACTCCGGCGCTGGCCGTCCATTTCCCAAGCCCGAGTGAGCACATCGACGGCCGGCTGACCCGGATAAGTGCCTTCGCCAATGGCGCGGACGATCAGATCGAGGTTGTCAAAGGCGCAGTAATGGGTCAGCGAGTCGAAGCGCGAGATCAGGGCGCGGATGTGGCGCACCGCGTCGGGCAACTCCTCCAGCGGGGCGACTTGGGCGTCGATGCGTTGCATAGCTTCGTCGGGCTCGTCGTGGTGGTGCAGAATATTGCGCCAGCGGGAATCAGGCATGATGTCTCCTGTCGAGTTAGTTATTGAACGAACTGCGTGTTATGCGCGGAACAAATGGCCCTCAATGGGCAGACTCACTTCAATGCCCGAGGTGGCCGCCTGCAGGCCGGCCTCCATAATCTCCTGGGCGTGACGCGATTGAGTGGCATTGGTCGTGCCCTGGGGCGGCTGGCCCGAGCGGATGCAGTGGAGAAAATGCGTGGCGGCATTGCCTTGGGCGGCGGGCAATTCGTCGAGTTCTACCTCTGTTCCCTCTCGATTCTGGCGGGTGTACACAGTCACCTGATTCCCCACCACCATAGTCCCCTCGGTACCGTAGAGCACCACGTCGTGGGGCGGCACGTGCGGCACGGCTTCAGTCCAGCTCATTTCCAAGCGGCACAAAGCCTCGGGATAGCGCAGCACCATAATGCCGTTGTCGTCAACTGGCAGATGAGTCTTGAGCAAGCGACCGGCCATGGCCACGACGCTGTGCGGTCGGCCCAAAAAGTGGACGCACAAGCTGGCTCCGTATCCGCTATAGTCGTTGAAAGCCCCAGCCCCGTTGAGCTGGGGATCGAAGAGGAAGCCGCAGAATTCGTCGGAGCAGCCCAATTCGTCGGGGCCACAGTGACCGCCGCGCCAGGTGAGCTGCCACAATTGCCCAATGGCCCCTTCCCCGACTAGACGGTGAGCCGTGTGCAAGGGCCGCGACCAAGCCGTGGGCCAGTTTACCATCAGACAGGTCTGGTGGCGCTGGGCCGCGGTCAGCATGCGGTCGGCCTGTTCGAGTGTGGCGGCCATGGGTTTTTCGACCATTGCGTGAATGCCCCGGGCCGCGCATAGTTCGACGATGGGGGCGTGATGGGCAGTGGCCGAAAAGACGAAAGCTGCGTCGGGAGTTTGCTCGTCGAGCAGGGCTTCGTACTCGCCGTACACTTGGTCGCAGCCCGCGCGCTCGCGGAAGCGGTCCTGGAGCACGGGGTTGGAGTCGGCACCTCCCACGAGGGAAGCGCCCTCCTGATCGGCTAGTTCCTTGAGGTTGCCCCACAAGTGATCGTGGGCCATGCCCAGTACGGCGACTTTGATCGGGTCAGTCATGGATAATAAGCTCCTGAGTATCGTTGAGTGTGTGATATGGAAGACGTCAACTGCTCTGGTCAATCTATATCCCTGAGGATAACAAGGGCAAGCCGCCTTGAAAGAGGAAGGGCCTCCCGCTATAATACCCTTGCTATTATAGCGCGGAGAAGTGTCGCCGTTATTTTCAAAACGAAAAGAAAGGATCAGCCATGAAAATCGCTTTGGCACTTGGACCAGACGCCAGCGCCGTATCGACCTTCGGTACCCAATGTGGCGTCGAGCACGCCGTCGGTACCTTCGGCCTCGCGCCGATACCGGATAAACCGATCGACGACGAAGCGCAGCCGTTCAGCCGCCAGTCACTAGCCCATTTCAAGGCGCAGTACGAGCAAAACGGCTATCAGCTATCGGTCATTGAAAGCCGTCCACCCATGGAAAAGATCAAGCTGGCCCAGCCGGGGCGCGACGAAGAGATCGCCGTCGTCTGCGAGTTCATCCGCAACATGGGAGCGGTCGGCATCCCAGTGTGGTGCCCTGCGTGGATGCCGATCCTCTTCGTGATTCGCACATCGTCCGAAATCCCGACGCGCGGCGGTGCCAAGGTGACCGGCTTCGACCTTGAAGAATTCAACAAGACCCACCCCGCCGGCGAGCATGGCGAAGTCACCGAGGAGGACCAGTGGGACAACCTGAAGTACTTCCTCGAGCGCGTCGTCCCGGTCGCCGAAGAGGCGAACGTCAAGCTCGCTATGCATCCCGACGACCCGCCCCTGTCGCCGATCCAAGGCATCGCCCGCATCATCAGCAGCGTTGAGAACTACCAGAAGATGGTCGATCTCGTTCCCAGCCCGGCAAACGGCATCGGCCTCTGTCAGGGCAACTTCGGCCTCATGACCGACGACCTGCCGAGCGTCATTCGCCATTTCGGCGAGCAGCAGAAGATCCACTTCGTCCATTTCCGCGACATCCGGGGCACGCCGGAGAAGTTTGACGAGGCCTTCCACGACGACGGCAAGCACGACATGGCGGCCTGCGTCAGAGCCTATCGCGACACTGGGTACGAGGGGGTCGCACGCCCCGACCATTTCCCGCAGTTGACCTACGAGGACTTCGTCGATGTACACTCAATGGAGCGCCTCTACGCCATTGGCTATATGAGAGGCCTGATCGAGGCGGTGTACAGCGAATGACCGCGGAGTTACTCACCCACCGGTCGCAGAATCAGGAGAATTGCTCGTGAAAGTAGCCATTATGGGTGCCGCCGGGTGGGTTGGCCGTGCCGTGCTGGAAAACTTCGCCGGTCGCCATCAGGTGCGCGCCTTCGATTACAGTCCCGAAGCTTGGGCGACGTACCACCGATTCGACGGCGACTGGGAGGGAGAAAAGCTCTACGGGGACATCGCCGACTTCCACGCCGTCCACAAAACCTTGGCAGGCATGGACGGCGTCGTCCATCTAGCCGCCTACTTCGGCTACGAAAACCCACCCGAGGACGATGTGAACCCCTTTCTCATCAACCTCAAGGGGATGTGGAACGTCTTGGAGTCGGCCCGTCGCCATGAACTCAAACGAGTAGTGCACATGGGTTCCTGCGTCGTGCAACATCCAGACGGCCTTTTCCTATCGTCGGATGTCCGCAGCAAGGAAGGCAGCCCGTACGGCATCTCAAAGCGCCTGCAGGAGGAAATGTGCCGCCAGTTCCACGACGCCTACGGCCTGCGGATCATCGTCTTCCGACCCTGTAGCATCGGCGACAGCAGACTTGGGATCAGTCGCGACGGCAACCCCGCCCGCGGCGGCGTTAGCTGGGTCTGCCGACACGATTTGGCCGAAGCCTGCCACCTAGCCCTCACATCCGAGACCATCGACTTCGACATCATACACACGGCCAGTCACCCAGACGCGGATAAATACTGCAACGTCGCCCGGTCCCGTGAGCTACTGGGTCTGGAGTACAAAGGACACTTCCCCGGCGACTGACAGCATTATCTTCCTCACCCAGCAATTCCAAAAGGAGCACCATGGCCCCACACTACGACGTCCTACTCAAAAACGGCCACCTCATCGACCC
Source organism: Candidatus Latescibacterota bacterium (assembly GCA_965116675.1). Taxonomy (GTDB): domain Bacteria; phylum Latescibacterota; class UBA2968; order UBA8231; family UBA8231. The sequence continues at coordinate 673,032 of OZ220721.1, read as the reverse complement.
CAAAAACGGCCTTGACGGCCCAGCCGACCTCGCCGTCAAAGACGGCAAAATTGCCGCTGTGGGGCCGCAGTTGCCCGGCACTGCGGAGCGACAAGCCGATGTCGCCGGTCTCTACGTCACCCCCGGCCTCATCGACATCCACCTGCACGTGTACGGCGGCTTTAATGCTTGGCTCTTCCCCGACCCCCATAACTTGCCACACGGCGTCACTACCTGCGTCGATACGGGCGGCGCTGGGTACAAGGATATTGCGGATTTCAAAGAAACCATCATGGACCAGTCCATCACCCGCGTCCTCGCCTTTGTCAACATCGTCGGCGCTGGCATGACCGGTCCGCCTGAGCAGGACACCACCGATATGGACCCCATTCCCTGCGCCGCCGCGGTGGAGCGCTATCCCGAGCACATCGTCGGGGTCAAATCGGCCCATTTTGGCGGGCCGGGGTGGGAATCGACCGGCGGGGCCATTGAGGCGGCGCGGCGGGCCGGCAGCATTGTCATGGTCGATTTCTCGCCCAAACCCACCCGCACGTACCCCGAACTGCTCGCCCGCTACAGCCCCGGCGACATCCACACCCACTGCTACTCCATGCGCACGCCTATGCTCGACGACAACGACCGCATTTTCGACTTCGTCTGGCAGGCCCGCGAGCGCGGCGTGATTTTCGATTTGGGCCACGGCAACGCCTCCTTCCGCTTCCACATTGCCGTGCCGGCCATGGCCCAGGGCTTCCCGCCCGATACCATTAGCACGGATCTGCACCGCCGCAGCCGCCTGCTGCCCAATGCCACCATGAATATCACCATGTCGAAAATGCTGGCCTTGGGGATGCCACTGCAAGAGGTGATCTACCGCTCGACGCAGCGCTCCGCCGAAGTCATCCGCCGACCCGAGCTAGGCCACCTGAGCGTAGGCGCAGAAGCCGATGTGGCAGTGTTGGCTGTGCATGAAGGCCGCTTCGGCTTTGTCGATGCCACCCGCAGCACCCTGCAAGGTAGCCAAAAAATAGAGGGCCGCATGACCCTGCGAGCCGGCGAAATTGTCTGGGATCAGGACGGTTTGAGCTTGCCGTCCTGGGAGGAAGGGGCGCGCTAAGCGCTCGACTTATTGCAATCCGGCGTAGAGGGTAACAAAACTCTGGGTAGCGGTGAGCGTCTCAGCCTCTGCAAAATCCTTGCGTTCCACCACAAAGCCAGCCAGAGCTTGGATCCGATATCCCAGATAGGCCGACTCCGTCACTAACTGGAAAGCCCAACTCAGCGAGTTGAAGTCCTCGCTATCTCGATCTAAATCGTTGAAAAAGGCGTACTCCACCCCAGCCTGCGCCCTAGTCGCCGACAAAAGCTGAGTCTCCAACAACACCGAAACCAACTCCAGCAGCGTCGTCTGCTTCTCTTGGTCAAACAGCGACCGACTCTGTTGCACCCACTCGCTCTTCCAACGCGGCTCCACGGTCACGCCCCGCCAAGCGTAGCGGTAGCTCGCCTTGTTGATCAAGCCAAAGAAAAAGTCCGCTGGTGCCAAGTCGTGCCGTCGGCGCTGCTTGGCGTTCATCAACTGCCGGAAAAGCACCCAGTTGAGCTTGCTCATCACCTGTAGTTTTTCGCCGGTCAGACTGTGGCCGACAAAGAGTTGATTGACCCACGTATCCCGCGCCAACAGCGGATCGTCAAGATGCTCCAATTGCCCGCCCCGCAAGGTGTTGTCCGGTCGCCACTGCAAGAGCGGATTGGGAATGTCGTCCGCGACCAATTGGCTCATCTCAAACAGCCGCACTCGGCCCCAGCGCGGCCACACCCGCTCGTAGCCCACCTGCACGTAGGTGCTGTGATTTTTGCGGTCGGCTGAGATCTGCGCCTCGCGCAACGCCCCGGCTTTGAACTGCCAGTGCCGACCTAGCCCCACCCCACCATAGACATTGAAGCCAGCCTGATCACGGCGATAGGGATAATCCGGCTCGGTATCGTTCTCATACAGATCAACCCAGAAGTTGTGATTCATATCCACGCCAAAGAGAAACTCGGGCCGGTCCACTTGGAAGCGCAGGAAGGGCTCTTGGTAATCGGGAATATTATTGGCCTTGACGCGATTGTCGTTCTGATTGAAGTCGGGCACCAAGTCGTTGTTTAAATCCCAACCGGGAAAAACCTGCCGGTCGTCAACGAGAAAATCGGCGCGGAAGGCATCGGGGAAGCGGTCTTGATCATCGTTGTCTTCGACCAGATCGAAGCGGTTGCCCTGCCGGGCGTAGTCGAGGCCAGTAGTAGTAGTGACAAAAGCCTGAGTGTTGTAGCGCGGGTCAATGGAATACATCTCGCCGAACAACGTGAACGGAGCCCAAGCCTTGCGCACATTCACCATCCAAGCCGGCACACTGGGTTGGCCTTTAATCCCCGCCGAAGCCATGTGAGTTTCCTCGGCGACGTTGGGGTATTGACGCCAACTCCAACTCAAGTCGTATTCGCCATACGCGTCGAACCCGAGCAGATCCTGCACCCGGAGGGTGCCGCCGGCCACAGTGGTCGCAGTGGGCAGGCCATAGGCAAAGCTGACCACGCCTAAATTGGAAATGTCCTGCACATTGCCCGCCGCCTGAGACACCAGCGTAAAAAAGGGATTTTCCGTCGGCGCTACGTCGAGCCGGGTAAATCCCTCTTCGCCCAAGCCGCGCACTCCCTCGCCCGGATCGAGCAACCCCAACTGGCGATCAGAACTCATCCAGACCTGATAGTCATTGGCCAGCACCAGTCGAAATTCTACGGCGACGATCTCCGACTTATCGGCCGCAGCCCGGTTGACAAACGACGCACTGTCAAAGTCGTAGAGCAGGCTGATTTCCTCGTTGCCGTCCGCGCTGAGAAAACCCCGCCGCTCCAACCCCCCTTCAATCACCGGACCAAAGCGGATGTCCCTGCCCTGCTCCACCGTGCCGTCGCGATAGGTGATGATCACGTCCGAGGCGTCTGGGAAAAAGGCTGCACCGCCGCTGCCGTCTTCCGGCGAGTCGTCCTTCAATAGGATCTCGATCTGCCCAACCGTCTGGTTCTGTTCATTGGTCAAAGATCCTTTGTGCAAGGTCTCCACGAGTTGGTCCGCCACACTATTGGTCTGGTGGGCGCTGACCGCGTGCAACCCCACTTCGACGAAATCGCCCACCTGCGCTGCAAAACGACCTCCCGCCAAAGACGTGGCGTCCGTAAAAGCCCGCTCCGTCTCCTGGACGGCCCTAGGCCCCGAAATCAGCGAATGGAGGAAGGTCATCTGATACTTATCCGTGGCCAAATCCAGTTGGAATCCGTTCAAACGCGGCTTGGAAAAGGCCAGCGGCGTCAGGGTCGTGCGCAAATTGTTACTCACCGTCAGGGCGTAGTGATACTGGCCCTTTCGGTCCCCGGCGATCACCAGTTGATTGAACCACCGGTCGAATACATTCGTCTTGAACAGGGTGCTGCCCGCCTCCTGAGGCCGCGTCTGCGCGGTGTTGAACACCAGCCAGCCTTGGGTCAGGTAATTGCCATACAAATCGTAGAAGTAATCCCCCTGCAGATCGACTTCCACGTAGCGCCGATACGGCAGCCGCGCCCGGTTGGTGTACTGCCACTGCCGCCAGCGGTATTCTTCGTATAGTTCCTGCGGCACGTACCAGCGCCGCACCGCCGGATCCAGCGCAGCCAGATACACCTCCGGACTCAAGGTCATCAGCCGAGCGTCCGCGCCCTGCTGCAATCCCAACCGCTTGCCGTACTCGACCTGAGCGGCACTGTCGCAAAAGACCACAAGGCCGAGCAGTAAGGCGAATTTTTGTCTTGTCGAACTGCTCATATAGCAATGCGGAATGATTTGAACGATTCGGTATGTGGATCGTCTAGTCATAACTATTCTGCGTCCATCTGCGTCCATCTGCGGATTATCTCGCAAATGATTTAGGATGGCTATAGGACGGCCGCCGCGTCTCAATAGGCCACGGCGATGAGGTGAACTCGGGTCTGTCCTGCAAAGGCCGTAGCGTCCGCATCTACCTCGATCTTGCACAAATACAAGCCCGGAGCCACAACCTGCCCATCTTCGTCCCGTCCATCCCAGATAAACCGCTGCTGCCCGCCTTTAGCCAACGCCTCCAACTGCCTCACTTGACGACCCGCCAGCGTATAGATCCGCACTGCCAACGACCGCTCCGCCTGCACCCGGAACAAGGAAAAGTCAATCTCGGCCACCTCATTGACCCCATCGCCGTTGGGCGTAAAAGGATTCGGTGCAATCGCCACTTGGGCAATGGCCGTGTCAGCCCCCTGCGCACGAATGGCCAAGCTCTTTGCAGGGCTCAGCCCAGTTACGTCGCCGCCGTCGGCCGCCTGCCACGCAGTTGGAGGCTGGCTCTGCCGCACCGCAATGGCCAAGCGCGTCCCCTGCAAATACACCCGCGAGGCAAAGCGCAGCCGCACCAATCGGCCCCGGTCCACTACCCAACCTCGCTGATCACCTAACCTGTTGTACCGACTCTGGTCGAGGCTATCTCCTACCGCATCAAAAGGCACCTGATCGCCCAAACCGACGACCTTGCGGAAGTAGCGCACCGGCCCCTGCTCGGCTGCGGCTAGCGCCTCGTAGGTCTCTGCGTCCACCTCGACCAGACCGCCGCTCTCCTGCCGCCGGAAGTAGCGCACTGCGCCCTGTTCGGCCTCGGGCAGGAGACTATACGAGGTAAAGGTCAACAAATTGCGATCTAGCCCGGTGGGCACCTCGTCGCCGGGAGCCACCGCACGGTAGTACACCGGCGCGAGAATTTCAGAGGATGCCCCCTGCACGGTCTGGGGAAAGCGCAGCCACAGCGAATCGCCTTCGGCGTGTACGACCAACTCGGCCCCCTGCGCGTCGAGCAGCCGACCGTCAGCACCCCGCGCAAAGCGCTGAAACGGAGTCTCAGACGCCAACTCCGCTTCCGTGCCCAAGGCCACATCAACCAGCCGTAGGTCCAGCCCCGGCTCGGCGCGCACCCGCACTTCGTCAAAACCCAGGCTGCGCATATTGGCTGGTTGCGCTAAAAAGTCGGGCTGCACAAAAAGGGCAAACGTATCGAGTACGCCCGCTTCCACTGCCGTCGGCCACACCTCGGCGCGCAGCCGCTGCACCACCGGCTGATGAAGACCCACTGAAATGCGATGCAGCGCTGGCACGTGCTGACCGCCATCGTTTTTGAGCCGCACCTGAAGCTGCATAAAGCGCCGCAGACTCGGTGAACTCGCCAACTCCCCCGGCTGCCGGTACTGCTGGCTCCACGCGCTCCACCCCGGCCCTACTACCACCGTGGTATCCGAAGGCCCCTTGAGAAAACCGGCCAAAGTTCTGTATTCGTCCGCAGTCTTCTCATTGCCGGTTTTGTCGAAGTAGCGAATTTGCTGCAACAGTTGGTCGCCAGTGCGGGTGCGGATTTCCACGTCCGTGCCCGGCGGCGTGTCAGCGTCCCAGTGGACCGCACCGAGAGCCACCAGCCCCGGCAACTCGATCAAGTCCGATTCCAATACCACCTCGGCCGGTGGACGGCTGGAAAACAGCATGATCTCGGTGATCGACGACCAGAAGGCATTGACCAAAATCCCCTGCCCGGCTCCGCTTTCGGAGCGGCCGCCGACAAAACCCGGAGGAAAGTGGGCAAAGACGATCAAGTCGAGGAGGCGGACCTTGAGCGGCGGATCTTGGGGATCGACGATCGAACTGAAGCGGCCCGAGTCGCCGCGCGGCAGCGCTTCAGCTACGCTGTACTCGCGCTCCGGTGGACTGATGCGCTGCCATTTGAGGCCACCGCGGACATCGCGCCCGCCAGCAGAAGCCCGCATGATGTAGCCGCGCATACCCGACCCCGTAAGGCGCACCTGCTCCAGCCACACTGCGCCGCCAATATCGACGGTCAGCACGTTGCCGCCGGGATTGAGGGGATTGCGGGTTTGGTGGGAGTAATAGGTAGCGTCGTCTCCGTCGAATGCCGTCAGCGGATTCTTGCCCGGCGTGGTCAGCGCGAGCGAGCCGCCGTTTTTGACCAAGTTGATGCCGATATTATCTCCCCAGCCCCAAGCCTCGACCTCGGCCAAGCGCGGCAATTCCCGGCGGTAGTAGTCCCGCCGCCCCTGCCGCTCTTCAGCTAGAGCCTGATAGGTCGCCTCGTCCACCGGCTCCTCGCGCCCGGCCACGTCCCGCGCAAAATAAACCACATCCCCCCGCTCTTCGGCCGACAATCCTTCCCACACTTCCTGTGTAATCTGTTCGGCCCGCCCGCCCCGCGTATCCGTGATCACAATGCGGATGGTCTCAATGCTCTTACCCGTCCACTCGGGCGAGGGCTTTCTCGCTTCGATCAGCAGCCGATCGCTGACCACGCCGGAAGCTGGAGGCAATTCGGGGCTGGTGTGCTCGCTTTCAAAAATGTATTCGCGCTGCGTGGTACTGGGCGCGTCCTGCGGAATGAACAGTTGGAAGCCAATGCGGCTATTCGGCTCGTGCAACAGCGCGCTCTGCCGACGCGACAACAGCATGATAAACTGCAAAAAGGGATCGCCGAGTTCTTCGCCGACGAACTGGAGCTTGAGCCGCTCCACGGGTACGGCTCTCCCCAGATCAACCTCAATCCACCACTGCTCAATAGGATCGCGCGGATCCGGCTCCCAGAACGTAGTCGGATCGCCGTCGAGAATGTTATCCGCTAACTGCGGATTGGACCCCACCCGGCTAATCCCCGGTCGCACCCAATAGTCGAAGACCAGTTCGTTGAGCGTATTGCGGATCGGCTCGCCAAACACATCGAACTGCATCGTGCTGTCGATGGTGCCAATGCGCGGGTCGTCCGTGTTAATGATTATCGGCCGCCTGAGCGTGCGATCCTCTAAGACATTGTACACCGTCCGCAACTGGCGCGTCCGCACAGACCCAGCCTCGTCGATGTGCGCCAAATGAGCGGGGATGGTCCACTGCCGCCAGTGCTGTGCCAGATCGACTACCACCTCGTCGCCGCTTAGCTGATAGCCCCGCTGGGCCTCAACAGGTGCCAAACTCAGCACCAAACCGACGAAAATCTTCTGCACGACGGAGCTGGTTTTCATAGCTATGTGGATTCTCTCACCCTAAGTAAAGAGCAAATCGGGTATAATTACAGTATCAGTCGCAACTATAGGCCGCTTCCCCTACAGATGTCAAACGCACGCGCGGAACAAATTTGAACGAGGAAGGGCCGCCCGCTATATTCCTCGCTCACAATCCACACTCTCTACCCCCACCTCCTGCCAACCTCATGTCGCGCCTAGGAATTCGCTGGGTAGTCCTCTATTTCCTATCCATTCTCGTGCCAGCCGCCCTGCTGGCCTTTCTGAGCGTGCGCTCGCTACGCGACGTCCGCGACAGTGTGCGCCAAGAATTGCGCTCCAAGACGGTACTAGCACAGGACGCCTTCGACCGCTTGCTCAACAGCCGCGACCAACTCCTGTCCGCATATAGCGAAGACGGCGCAATGGACCCGCGCCTGTACGCGGGTTTTTCCGAGATTGCGCAAATTTTCGCCGTTGATCCCTCGGGTGCATTGCGCCATCCTGCGGTGCAGCCCTTGCACTTGCAGGAGCGCCGAGCGGCCTTTGCCGCGCAGATGGAAAAGGCCGCAGAGCGAGAATTCGGCCACCAAGACTGGGCGGGCGGCGTGCAGCTCTACCACCAAGCCTATAAGGAAGCGGCCAGTCCCGCAGAAGAAGCTGAAGCCCTCAACGCTCTTGCCCGTTGCGCCTACAAAGGAAAGGACGCGGCGATGGAGGAGAAGGCGCACCGGACCCTGGTGACTCTCTACGGCCATGTCTTCGACGCCGACGGAGCTCATCCTGTTACCCTGAGCCATTTGCGCCTAGGGCGCTATGCCGCACCCGAGCAGGCCCAAGCCAGTCTGATGGCTTGGACCGAGGCTCTGCTCGAAGGCCGCTATCCCCTCTACGCAGGCTGCCAGCAGGCCCTGCAAGAGGCTCGTGCGCTGGCCCAAGGTCGGCTGGCAGACATGGAAGACCGTCCCGTTCTACTGGATCGGTTGGCCCTGATCGAGAAAGCCCTTGATTTCTCAATGCGCTTTGGTCCCGTAGTGGAAGATCAATGGGCCAGAGCCCGAGAGCAGGGTTATCTATCGGGAGTGAGAGACGATGGAACGAGTTTTCTCATGTACTTGGGCGCGGCTGAAGGTGGTGGCGCGGTGGGCATTCTATTCGACTGGGCCGAGCTGACTGCCCTAGTGCAGGAGCAAGTGGAAGGTCTGGCAGAGCGAGATTTTTCCCTTGCCCTGTTCGACGCCGATGCGGAGGCCGCTTTTCTGGCCGCGCATCGGGAGGCTATCTACGAGACCGGGCCAGCTAGCCGCTGGATGGACCGAATACGGCTGGGGATTTGGGCGGCTGATACTTCTGCGGCCACTGGGTACTACCGCACGCGCAACTATCTGGTGGGCGGCGGCATTTTCGCCTTGGCCGTATCCGTGGTTTTGGGTGGGCTTATGATCCTGCGGGATGCTAGCCGCGAGGTGCAGGTAGCCCGCCTGCGCTCCGAATTTGTCGCCAATGTATCGCATGAGCTGCGTACTCCGCTCACGTCCATCCGCATGTACGCCGAGACCCTGCTCATGGGCCGCTACCGGTCAGCCGAACAGATGCAGGACTATCTGACCACCCTCTTGCACGAGAGCCGCCGGCTGTCGCGCTTAGTGGATAATGTGCTCGATTTCGCCCGCATTGAGCGCGGCGACCGGACCTACCAGCGCCAACCTTGCAACCTAGGGACTGTGGCTCAGGCCGCGCTGGAGACCTTTGGCGGAGTATTCGCCGCAGAGGGCTTTGAGGTGGAGGAAGCCATTGCTGCGGAACTACCTCCGGTACTGGCCGACCAAGAAGCGGTGGAAGGTGCCGTGGCCAATATCCTAGGCAACGCAGTCAAGTTCTCATCCGAGCACAAGGCCATCCGCCTAGCCGTAGAACAGCGCGGAACTGAGGTGGTCGTAGAAGTAGCCGACCGAGGCATCGGCCTCCCCGCAGGCGAGGAGGAGCGCATCTTTGCGCAATTCCACCGAGGGGCCAATGCGGCCAGCACTGCGGGCACAGGCTTGGGATTGTCTCTAGTCAAAAACGTGGTCGAGGCACATAGAGGGCGGGTGGAGGCCGCCAACCGACCGGGTGGCGGCAGTGTATTCCGTCTGTACTTCCCGGTGCATACCGAGGAGAAGGCCCATGCCTAAAATTTTGGTCGTCGAGGACGAAGCGGCCATCGCCCGAGTACTAGTCGATAACCTAATCTTTGAAGGCCACGAGGCCGAGGCGGTCGCCGATGGAGCCGAGGGGCTGGAGCGGACCTTGGCTTGGCAGCCGGACCTGATTCTGCTGGATGTGGTGCTGCCCACGATGGATGGGTACGAAGTGTGCCGTCGTCTGCGGGCGCAAGGAGCGGTCACGCCCATCATTATGCTCACGGCGCGCGGCGAAGAAGTCGATAAAGTTCTAGGCTTGGAGTTGGGGGCTGACGACTACGTCACCAAACCAGTGGGCGTCCGCGAACTCATGGCCCGGATCAAAGCGGTGTTGCGTCGGGGAGAGTTGTCACCAGCCACAGATTCGGTGTTGAAATTCGGGAAGGCGCGGATCGACTTCGACCGATACGAGGCGACCGTGGATGGCCGGGCCGTACATCTATCCCCCAAGGCATTCGGCGTACTGCACCTCCTATGGGAAAGCAAGGGCCGTGCCCTGACTCGGGCGCAGATTCTAGAGCAGGTGTGGGGCTACGACGTGTACCCTACCACGCGCACGGTGGACAATCACATCGCCGAATTGCGCAACCGCTTAGAGGCCGACCCAGCCCAGCCGCGCCACATCCTCACAGTACACGGGGTCGGATACCGCTTTGCGGAATGAGGCCAGAAAGTACAACCTTTTTGCATATCCATGACAAAACCATGACAACTCGGACAAGGTCAGCGTTTAGGTTCAAAGGTGAGCGCACAATCGCGCATTCACCCACCTAAACAAGGAGGTCCATCATGGGGCGCATTATAGCGATTTTCCTCAGTTGCGTATTGCTGAGTGCCAGCAGTCTGCTAGCGAGCAGTGTCGAGGAAACTTATCAGGCGGCCCTCGCGCAGGAGAAGGGCGAGGGCAATTTGGAGGAGGCCATTCGCCTCTATAAGCAAGTGATTGAGGCACACGAAAAGGGCGAGGGAGACGAGGGGCTAGCGGCCCGGGCGCAGCTACGGATCGGCGTGTGCCAGGAGAAGTTAGGGCTGGCACAGGCGCGCCAGACTTACGAAGCCGTACGCGACAAGTACCCCGACCAGCCACAAGTGGGAGCGGAGGCGGCACGGCGTCTGGGATCGACTCACCAACGCGAGGCAGTGATCGAGGAACCATCCCACCGCACTGCCTCTGAATCCTTAATCCGCCGACAGGTGCAGCGGGTAGTGGAGCGAGCTAAGCAGCAGAAGGAACTGACCGAGCGACAGCTAGAGGCCATCCAGCGGCAGGTAACGGAGCAGACTGAGCGGCAGGTGGAACAACTCAAGCAGCTAACGGAGCGGACCAAGCAGCGACTGGAGCAGGCCAAGCAGAGCACCGATGCCGACTCGGCGTTCATCAACGAGCAGGTGCGCCGGCAGTTAGAGGCCACCCAACGGCAGATGGAGCAGCAGATGAAACAAGTCGAGCGGCAGATGAAACAGGCCAAACGGCAGATGGAGGCCCTCCAGCGGCAGCTAGAGGGACAGTTGAAAACCATCCAGCGGCAAGGCTTCCGCTCCGAGTGGATGCACGGGATACAGGGTCACTTTGGGGATCTCAAGTCCTCCCTAGGCATTGGTGTCGATTCGGTATTTATCGACGAGCAGGTGCGCCGACAGTTAAAAGCTCTCCAGCAGCAGATGAAACAGGCCGAGCGACAGATGAAACAGGACAATCAGCAAATTGAGTGGCAGAGTCAGTCAAGCCACGATCTCCCCTTTCACAATGAGATTCTTTTTTCTTGGAGCTCTTTAGGGAAAGATCGAAAGACGGATATCAAAAAGTTCCTCCGTCGTGCCACCGACATGGACCCAGTGGCCAAGGTGCCCACAAAGTGGGAATTCCACCTCGACACAGACCGGAAGCCCATAGAGCGTCCGTCGCGGTTCCACGAGTACTCCGTCGCGGACTTCGACAAGTCAAAATGGACCGATATAGAGCTCGGACGGCCTTGGGCAGATCAAGGCTATGCTGACTACGAGGGAGGAGCTTGGTACCGTGCCAAGTTCGCGGTAGCGGCCGATCACGTGCGTCCGGTACACATGTATATTGAAGGGAAGTTTCGGACTATCGAGGTGTACGTCAACGGCCGCGCGACCTCCTTCCGTGGTGGCACCAACATCATGGAACAGCCAATCATCGTCAATATTGGCCCCATGGCCGTGCGCGATGGCGAGAATACGGTGGCCCTGTACGTGTACGGCGGGACGAACAGAGCGGGCATCGATAGGATCAATGTGTATCAGCCTATCTTCGATTGGGCCTCACCCAGCTTGAAGAAGGGAGCGGATCAGCAGTATTCCTCCTATGCCAACTCGCCTGTGGTGATACCCTACTCCCATAAAAAGGTAGCCAAGATGCCCACGCAGTGGAAATTCCGCCTCGATGAGCGCCTTGATGAGCGCCGGCTGAATCCTCTACTGGATCGCGAGTACGCCACCCCGGGCTTCGACGATTCGGAATGGGCCGATATCAGCATTGGACAGGCTTGGGAGGCCCAAGGCTATGCCGGTTACAACGGCGGGGCTTGGTACCGGACCCAAATTAAGGTGGATGCAAAAGAAGGCCAGCCGGTGCATCTAGCCTTCGGCGGAGTGGATCAGTACGCCACTGTGTATGTCAATGGCCACTGGGTCGGCGAACACAATAAGTGGAGTCGGCCGTTCATTCTCGATATCAGCGATCAAGTCATGCGCGATGGCAATAATACAGTCGCGCTATACGTGTTTGACGGAGAGGGCATGGGCGGCATCTACGGCACCGTAAAAGTGATCCAGCCGACCAAGGAAGAAAACCTCGACCGCTACTTGGCCAACCGCAGCAGCACCACTTGGTAAACTTTTTGCTCGCCATCGGCATTCTGTTGGCCCCTTGGCAAAAGGGCTTCGGCGACGAGTTGCGCTTTGCAACAGCGGCCCAGTGGCACCAGTGGGAGTTGCCCCTCGGGGCGGTGGAACTGACGCAGGAAGGGAGCATTCGGCCGGTAGCGGTGCGCCGGAACAACAATGCGGCCTTGGACGCGGTGGTCTTTGGCGGCGGGATCAGCCGGGTAGGTTCCAATGCCCTAGAGGCACCGGGAGTGCTGGACGGGGACGAGAACACGGGCTGGGGTCCGGATTTGGACGAGAGGGCCGAGGATTGGTTTGTCGAAGTGGATCTGGGCCGGGTGGTTTCGGCCCATCGGGTGCATCTAATTTTTTCCGCGCACGGGCCTCCCTTTGAGATTTTCGATCTGCTGCTATCTACCGGCGAACAGTTCCGCGACGAGACCCGCACGCAGATAGAAGGCACCCTGGCGTACCGGATTAAAGAGCGCTTTACCGAGGACCGCCGCCGGATCACCTATGAATTGAACCCGGACGAGCCTTTCCCAGTGCACTTCGTGCGGGTAGAGGTCCTAAAAGCGGCACCCGAGGCGCGCTTGGTCGAGATCGAGGTGGAGGCCTTTGGCGACAATCTGGTACAGGGGGCCACAGAGCGAGGCGGCGGCGTGGACATTGTCGTGGGGGTCGATACCAAGAATCCCGATACCCCGAACCTAGCCAATGCCTTGCAGTTGATGGACGGCCGCATCAGCACAGTCTGGTCCAATATCCGGGCGACCCGGGCCGATACCGATGTGATTGCCCAAATCACCATGGATCTGGGGGCTGTTTACTGGGTTGACTTGGTGCGGATGATCACCTTTGCCCGCCAGCATCGCTGGTTCTCGTTCAATTTCTACGAGGTCTTGACCTCAGACGGTGCACAGGCCCCGGACGGCTCGCTGCGCTGGACCAAGCACTTTTCCGGTTGGGGTGGCTGGCTCAACCGGAGGCAGGGCTTGGCCGATCACCGTTTTACCAGCCTACCGGTCCGCTTTGTGCGCATTAGCTGGAAAACGTGGGACGCCAACTGCGGCGACGAGTTCGGCAGCGAGGCGGCGCGCGGCTGCGGAGCTTCTGGTACTATTTCCGAACTCCAGATCTTTGGCCACGGCGCGCCGGTCCAAGTAGATCTGCGCTCGCCCATTTTGGATCTACAGGGACAGAAGAATATCAATGCCTTGCGCTGGGGCGGTCAGACCCCAGGGAGCGCGCGTCTGGAACTGCGCAGCCGCTCGGGCAATACGCTCGACGCCGAGGTGATATACCGCACTCCAGAGGGCAAGGAAATCACTCAGCGGCAGTGGGAGCGGCGCATCCCCTCTTTTCGCGGGCCTATTGACACGGTCTTTGTGATAGGGGCGGATTGGAGTCCGTGGAGTCCGGTGTACTTGGAGCCGGACCAGCCCTTCCAGTCGCCCTCCATGCGGCGCTATGTGCAGCTAGAGGGGCGGTTAGTCTCCGACGATCCGTTGGTGGGGGCGCAGCTAGATTGGGTGGAGCTGGATTTTTCCGAGCCTTTGGCCCAGCAGGTGGCCGCAGAACTAGCACCCGTGCTGGTGCAACCGGGCCGGCAGGAGATTTTCACGTACTATGTGCGGCCCGAACGCACGCGCAACGGCTTTGACCGACTATTGGTGCAGGCCTCGACGGATTTGCAGTTCGACCAGGTGCGGGTGGATGGGGCAGTGCGGGAAGCGGCAGTGGCTGTGGTGGAGGATGGTTTTGCCGTGCAATTGCCGCAGCCCGTGCGCTCGGGGCAGTTGGTGGAAGTGGATTTTGCCGCGGCCATATTCCTCGACGCCACTCGCTTTGAACTGTTCCTAGAGGACAGTCGTCTGGCCGAGCCCGTGCGCCAGCGGGTCGAACCAGGGGATGCTGCGGAGTCGGTGGAAAGCAGCACCAATGTGGTGCGCTTGCCGCTGGGCCGATCCTTGTGGGCCAATATGTCCATTGCCCCCAGCGTGTTGACGCCCAACGGCGACGGGGTCAACGACGAGTTGGTCGTCGCACTGGATCTGGTCGATGTTTTGACAACACGGCCCGTGCAACTGGAGATTTTCGATTTGGCGGGACGGCGCGTGGCCGGGGTAGAATCGATGGGCACGGCCGGACCGCTGCGGTTGACGTGGGACGGGCGCACTGGGACGGGAGGACGAGTGCCGCCGGGCAATTATATAGCGAGGTTGAAGGTCGAAGGAGATGGGACCACCGAGCGGGCTGTCGAGTTGGTTTCAATAGTTTACTGATCTGATCACACTCAGAGGAGATAGACAATGGACAAGGCGACCGCAGCGTTAGCGCGCATGAAGGGACCAGTGGTCCCGCTCAATTTGTGCTTTGACGAGATCGGTGCAGTGGACCACCAAGCAGTAGCTACATACGTGGATTGGCTCAGCGCACAGGGAGCGCCCATTCTGATGTTGACCTACGGCAGCAGCGAATTCGCCTGCCTAGACGACGAGGATATATGGGCCGTGACCGAGACCGTGGGCCAAGCCTGCGCTGGCCGGGCTTTCTGCATCGGCGGTACGGGTTTTTGGAAGGCGGCAAAGACGAGGGATTATCTGGCCCACGCCCAAGCTGTAGGGATGGACGCGGTCAAAGTCCAAGTCCATCCCTATCTGGGCAACACCACGCCGGTCCTAATCAATTACTTCGACGCCTTAGAAGGAGCCGCCGACATTCCCCTGCTGCTGTGGGCCGGTGGCCAGCCCCCCTTCCCCTTGGAAGCAGCCGTGGAACTAGCCCAGCGCCCCCACATCATCGGCATGAAAAACGACGGAGACCAATTCTACACTTATTACGACCTGATCCGCCAGACGCGAGATTTCGGTTTCGGCGTGATCAGCGGCGGGCAGATGCGCAATTTCGCCTTTGGCTACCCGCTCGGCTCCCCCGCCTATCTATGCACAGTCGCCCCCTTCCGACCCGACATTGCCAATGCCTTCTACCATGCGCTGGCCAACGGCGATGCGGCCGGGGCCTGGGATTTGGTGTATCGCTATGAAGAGCCATGGTTGCAGTGGGCGATCAAACACAACTGGCTGGCTTCCATAAAAGCGGCCATCCAATTGAAGGGCCTCTACCCCAACCACCGCTTAGGGCCGCCCCATCCGGCACCAGAGCCAGGGCTCGTCGAAGGGGTCAAAGCCCTGTTCGACGAGATATACGAGGGAGAATTTTAAGTCACAGCTTAACGGCAATGAGGTGCGACTTTTCCAACGGCAGGATATAGGTCAGCCAATCGGCAGTCTCGTCTAAGCGACTTCTAAAGGCAGCCCAAGCCGGATTTTGGTCCCCAGCTTGGCGCAAATTGGCTTGGGCCACCGTTTTTTCCGGCTTTAGGATCAGCTTCAATTACAGACGCTTGAGTAACTGGTCATAGTCCGCGTGCGATCCTATCCAAAACCAAAAAATATGCTCTCCTTCTCGCAAACCCAATGCCCTATGGCCCATCCCAATGCGAACAGCAAAGATGGGCTGACGCGGGCTGACTTGCTTGAATTGGAGGCTGGGGTGATAGGGATCGGAACGCCAAAGTCTATAAGCTTGGGTAGCTTGCCGTTGGGCTTGGAGAGAAAGTCGGCTGAGCTGGCGTCGAAAGGCTCTCGTAATGCTGGACGTCATTGCTGAGATGGATCAACTACAAAACATCATCCAGTGGTACCGTAGCGCCCTCAGCAATTTCCCTTCTTGCCGATTCAGCCAAACGATCCCACTGCTCATCCGTTGTGGCCGCAAAACGTTCTGTCCAAGCCTGTTCATCTTTTAAGTCAGTTAGAATTCGGGCGGCAATGGCATCCCGCTGGTCGGCTGGCAGTTTCTGTATCTCTGAGAATACCTGTTGAAGTAAATCAGCCATTTCTGTGACTCCTTAAATATGGCCGCGCTTTGGACGTAGTCCTCCAGATCGCAACGACCCGCTTTGGACACAATAGAATATATCCGATTTAGATGCGTAAACAAAGGAGGTCAGCACTTGACCTCGCGGCAGCAAGACAAGCCGGTAGCCAATCTGCGTGGCTTCATGGCTCCTCTGATGCGTGCCCTGCTGGCCCCGGTGTTCAGGCTAACTTAACGGCAATGAGGTGCGACTTTTCCAACGGCAGGATGTAGGTCAGCCAATCGGCAGTCTCGTCTAAGCGGCTTCTAAAGGCAGCCCAGGCCGGATTCTGGTCCCATTGTTCGACTTTGGACCAGCCATCGACAAAGAGGAACGCCCCTGCCACCAGACGGCTTTCCAGCATGGTGAACATGGGCGCAAATGCGGGCAGGCCAAAATCTACAAAGACAAAATCCACGCGCTCGGGGAGGGCCGCGACAAAGGCATCCCCCTCTCCAGTGTAGCATTCCACCAAGTGATCCAAACCAGCTTGGCGCAAATTGGCTTGGGCCGCCGCCGTTTTTTCAGGCACTCGATCCAAGCTGAAGACGCGGCCCCCGGTGAGTTGAGCGGCAGCGGCTAGGTGCAGAGTAGAATAGCCGTGCGACGTGCCGAATTCGACCAAGGTCTGTGCCTGCTGGTGGATCGCGGTCAGACAGAGATAATGGGCCACTTGGGAGCTGACGGCTTTAAGGCGCAACGGGTCCGTGGACCCTGCTTGACGCTCCTGCTGATCGCGTCTGTGCAGACCAGCGACAAGGGCTTGTTGCGCTGGCGTGAAGAGATCCTCAATCTGCATTTAGTCGGCCTCAGCAAAAGGCGGCACCACCCCCTCGTCCAGCGGAAAAATGGGACGCACACAGTGCTGGTAGGGCAAGGTTTTGAGATTGGCGCTAGTGGACCCGGGCACGTCAACCGCGACAATGCGGGCGGCGATGGCTTGGTAGTGGGTGCGGAAGCCGTTGGGCGATTTGCACACAACTAAGTCGTAGTCGGCCGGATCGTGGCCTTGGCTCTGATACACCTTGCGGCCGACGATGGGGGCGGCTTCTTGGGTCACCAGTAGCGTGATATTGTCACTAGTCAGAATGGAGGTGCGACTAGGCGGCACTACATACCCGAATTCAGTGGTAAAGGCCCCGTCGGACAGGCTTTTGACGTACAGGGGCAATTCCACTGGCGCAAAGCGCTCCGAGTCGAGGGTGCCGCCCAAAGGCCAAGTGAACTGTCCCCCTACTCCAGTCCGATAAGCAGCCTCCACCGCAGGAGCATCGACTATGGGAATGAGGGCACGCTTGCTGTAGTTGTATTGGAGCAGGCCCTTGAGAATGGCGTTGCTGTCGCCGCTGGCACCCGAGGCCGTAGAATCCGCAGCGTCGGAGAACACCGTGAGGCCCTCGGTCTCTTCGGCCAGACGCACGGCTTGTTCGAGAGAGGTGAGTTTGGGAATCCAGTAAGGTCGATTTTCCCACATGAAGCGGGCCAATTCCAGAGCCAATTCCTCGGCTTGGGCTGGATCGTCGTCGGTAGTGACTATTGCATTAGACTGCAAATCGGGCACGTCGGTAAAGGGGTTGCCAATGATGACGCCTGCGGCCAGACCACCTAAAGACGCCTCAATTTCTTGGCAGCGATGGATGGCTTCGCCAAAGCGGCCGCTGGCGGTGATGAGTTCATCGCCGCGGGCCAATAATGGGATGGATACGCGAGCGGTGGTCGGCTTGATGTCCCCGTCCAACTGGCGCAATAACAGACGGGCTGCGCGCTGGCCAGTATCGCGCATATCCGTGTGCGGATAGGTGTGGAGAAAGACCAAGGCGTCGGCTGCATCAACCAGCCGTTGCGAGATAACTGCGTGCAGGTCCATGGCCGCGACAATAGGCACGTCCCCGACGATTTGCCGGATGCCGGACGCGACGCGGCCCTCGGGATCGATTTCGGTCTCGCCGGCCATGGCCCCGTGCAGCGACAGACAGACCGCGTCAACTGGAGCGTGGGCCTCGACGGCGGCCAATAATTCACTGATGAGGCGCTCCATATCGGGACCGGCGACCAAGCCGCCAGTAGTATTGCACCAAGCCCCGTACGTGGGAACCAGTTCGATGTCGGGACGCGCCTCGAGAACGTCGATATTGCCCGCCAGCGTCGAATTGGAAGAGCGGGTAGCTTCTAGCAGGTCTGCCCCCCGGTGGATCGTGAAGTCGTCGTAATAAGTAAGCTGGGGGTTAAAGCTGCCGACTTCGTGGTTGAATTTGGCCAAAAGAACGCGTTTCATAAGGAACCTTCCGCGGAGACGATTGGGATGGGTTGCAAGGATGCAAAGCTGGAGTGAAACTTAGTGAGACAAAGAGTCGCGCCAAAATGTATAAACACTACACTGCTCGGGGAGACAATGTCAATTCGGCAATGTTCTGCGCCTTCCTGTTCGGAGTAGGATGCGCGAGGAGATTCATTGTGAGAGGAGGAACACACCCATGAACGTACCCCCTACCGACGGCATCCGCGTCGCCGTCACCGACCTTGAGCAACTGGTCGTCGAGATTTTCAAGGCCGTGCCCATACCGACAGATCACGCTCAACTCATCGCCAGTAAACTAGTCGAATGCGACCTGCGCGGCGTCGTCAGCCACGGCACCCTCCAAGTCAATCGCTACGTCCGCTCATTCCAAGACGGCACTGTCAACCCGAACCCGCAAATCCGCGTGCTCCAGGAAGGCCCGACCACTGCCGCGCTCTCCGGCGACGGCGGCTTGGGCTACCTCGTCGCCACCAAGGGCATGGAAATAGCCATCGCCAAAGCCCAAGAATTTGGGATCGGCGCGGCCACCTCCACCTACCACGGTCATCTTGGCAGCACCGGCAACTACGCGCGCATGGCCATGCGCGCAGACCTAATCGGCATATCCACCTCCGGTCGCAATGCCTCCGACCACTACAATCTTGATTCGACGATCCGGGGCTCCATCCAGGGCAGCCCGCCCCTAGCCTTCGGCATGCCGTCCGGCGAAGGCAAACCGACCTTCCTGCTCGACTTTGCCAGCCACTACGCAATCGACGACGAGACCTTCCTGAAGTACCCGCCAGTTTTCATCAAGGCCATCGGCATTTCGCACGTAGGCAATATCCTATCGGGTACGTTGGGAGGGCAGATGCTGACGGAATTTTCGCGAGGCAACATCGAGTTCACAGGTGCCGATCAATCGGGCTTCTTCCTCGCCCTAGACGTGAACTGCTTTTCCGACCTCGACGCCTTCAAGGCCGACATGGATCACCTGATGGACGAAGCCAGTCGTATGAAGCCATTGCCCAGTTTCGACGAGTCGTTCCTGCCCGGCGGCAAGGAACTAGAGCGGGAGACCGAGTACCGCAGAGATGGCGTGCCGATTTCGGCGCAAGCGGTTGAAGGGCTTGAGAAAGTAGCGGAGGAATTCTCCATTGCCACTCCGTGGTAGCCCTAGTGCATACCGTAACACTCGACCCAGAAACCATTGACGCGAAACGGAGCTAAAAAAAATGAATATCGTCCTCATTGTAATTGACACCCTCCGCTACGATTATATCGGCGCAAACGGCAATACTTGGATCGAAACGCCGAATATCGACCGCTTTGCAGCGAAAGCATGGGCATTTGACCGCGCCTTCTGCGCCAGCTTCCCAACGATTCCGTACCGAACTGATGTCATAACGGGTCAGTACGGAGGCCCCTTCCATCCGTGGCAGCCGCTGCGACACGAACGGCAGACCCTCCCCTCGACGCTTGCCGAACGCGGCTATGCCACGCAACTGATCCACGATACTCCCCACCTAGTCAACGGCGGACACAACTTCGATTGGCCGTTTCACGCGTGGACGTTCATCCGTGGAGCTGAAGTTGATCGCGACTGGATCGACGATTCCGCAGACTGGCCGGACAACTGGTGCCACCAACCAATGTTTGCCTGCCTCGGCGAAAACGTCGCGAGAAAGGGGCTCCTCCAGACCTACGCCCGGGCGAACCGCAACCGCAAAAAACCGGAGGATTGGAACTGCGCAAAATTGTTCAGCAGCGCGGCCCAATTCCTCAAAGACAATGCGCAGCGCGAGAATTTCTTCCTCTGGGTGGACTGTTTCGATCCCCACGAACCGTGGGATGCACCGCCCGAGTTTATGAAAAAGTACGATGCGCGGCCGGACTACGATGGGCGCGTTGACCCGCGCAGCTTCTTCGGCGGGCGGAACAACAAAGACCTCCCCGACGAGGCCAAGGAACACATCAAAGCGCAATACCCGGCGAAATTGACCTGGATGGACCACTGTTTTGGGCAATTCTTGGACGCGCTCGAATCCACCGGGCTCGACCGGAACACGGCCGTCATCTTAACCGGCGACCACGGCACCAACGTCGGTGAGCGCGGCACTTTTGGCAAAGGGCAACCAGTGCGCGAGGCCGAAGCGCATGTCCCGCTCTTCGTCCGAATGCCGGATGGCGATACCGGACGGAGCGATGTTATTGTGCAACCGCAAGACTTCTTCTCCACCATCCTCGCGATCCTCGGCGAAGCGGAACCGGAAGGCATTGAGGGCCGTGATATTTTAACCCCCGCCCGGCGCGGTGAAGCCGGCGAACGGCAACTCGCATTGGCAGGTGGGAGCCTTGAACGCTGGAATCAAGCCGGGCAGCATCCGAACTTCGTCCTCTTTACCGCCTTTGACAAAACCTATAGCCTCGAAGTCGCCGCGCAGCCAGAACACTCGCGCTTGGCGCGACTTGGTTCGTTGGACTATGTTGGGCAGGAGCATCCAGAGGTCGTCACTCAAATGCACGCCGCGGCAATTGATGAACTCGAACGCCGCGGCACGGATCCTAGATTAATCGCTTGGCTCCGCAACGGCGGCGAAGGCGAACTGCCAGCCAATGCCCAATACTGGGATGGGTATCCCGGCCCAGCCGGTTTTAGGCCCTACTTTTCCAAACTCTACACTGGCAGCTAATAAAGGAGAACATTATGCCGCGCACCTACAGAGCCTGTCTGATCGGCTGCGGACGGATGGGCGCGACCATTGACGACGAAGTCGAAAGCCGTCCGGATCGCTATCTGTGGCAACCGTTCTCGCACGCCGCAGCCGCTGTCGCCTGCGACAGAACCGACCTCGTCGCGGTTGCGGACGTGGTCGCCGAGAAAGCGGAATCCATACGGCAACGCTACGGTGCCGAGCGCGCCTACACCGATTATCGCCAGATGATTGAAAAGGAGCAGCCGGATATCGTCTGCATCGCCACCCGACCCGGACCACACGCGGACATCACCGTCTTCGCCGCTGAAAACAACGTCAAGGGCATCTACTGCGAAAAGCCGCTCTGCTGTTCGATGGAGGAAGCAGATGCGATGGTCGCCATCGTCCAAAAGTACGGAGTCAAATTCAACTACGGTACGCAACGCCGCTATATACCGGTCTATCGCAAGGTGCGCGAATTGGTGGATGCCGGCGAAATCGGCAATATCCAGTGCGCGATCGCACAATACGGCGCGAGTTCAGCACTCTGGGGCTTGACGCACGCCGCCGACATGCTGCTCTTCCTCGCCAGCGACCCGGAAGTCGACTTCGTCCAGGGAACCATCGTCTGTAGCGATGCGGATTGGGATGGCAATCGGCTGGACGTCGATCCGGCGATTACCAGTGGCTACGTCCGTTTTGCCAATGGCGTCCACGGCTATAACACCGCGGGCACCGGTCCCGAATTCGAGGTCTGCGGTAGCGAAGGAAAGATCCGCATCCTCAACAACAGCCGAGAATGCCAATTCCGCAAAAAAAGCCATGTCTTCTTTGAAGAGGTACCGTTCCCAGACGTACCTCGCACCACCGGAACAGTGATGGGCATCGCAGACATCGCAGAGGCGATTGATACGGACCGCGAGACCAAGGGGCCGGTTCACCTCGCTCGCCGGAGTCAGGAGATGTTGATGGGCATGATCGAATCGCACCGTTTGGGCGGGCAACGCGTCGCGCTCCCAATGACGAATCGGAACCTGTACGTCGGCCGCCGAGATTGGTAATCTCAATACCTTCAAGGGCGGGATGGCGCGCTGATTTCAGCGCAAGCAGTCGAGGGACTTGAGGAAGTAGCAAAGGAATTTTCCATCCCCACTTCGTGGTAGTGCAAGCGTCGTTATTCGCTTTGCCCTTAGGCTGGGGGCGCTGACTCCCACACCCGCTCCTCCAGCACCCCTTCGTACTCCCGCCCATCCTCAAAGACCACTCGTACCTCTACCTGTTGCCGGTCAAATCCAGCCGGCAACTCCCACAGATGCGTCGCCAGATCGCGCGACGATTCGGCCAGCGGATCGATTTGCGCTAATGGCCCCAAGTCCCCCACCTCGACCTGCGTGCGCGGCGAACCATCGAACACATTGACAAAGCGGCGACCCGAAGCCTGATGCCGGCACAATTCCATCGCCTCGTCTTGGTGCGGCTGGAAAGCGTGATACTGGTTCCTGAAACCCCCTTCCGCATCGACCTCAACCACCCGATACCCCTGCGGTTCGCGTCCTTGCGGACCGCGGCTTTCCAGCCCCGTCTTCCACCAATTGCCCGACACCGCCGCAGTGGTCATAACCTCCATAGCACCGACGAAGTGGCGGTCGTTTTCATGGTGGTGGCCGTGCAAGGTGATCACCCGTTCAAAGGGCTGCAATAGCGTCAGCAACCGCCGCGCCCCGGCAATCTCATTGGTGGGAAAGGCCATATCCGGTGCCTGACCCGAGCGCCGTGGAAAAGTCGTCGATACCGGCACATGGCTGGCCACCACCAATGGCGCGGCCCGGTCCAGCCCCGCCAAATCCGCAGCCAACCACTCCAACAGCCCCTCGTCGGCCAAGACGTGCCAGTTGGACGGATGATCCTCGGTCGGCTCGAAATAGTGCACCACGTCCAGCAGCACAAAGTGCACGCCGCCAATATCGGCGCTGGTGTGCGCCGTCCCCCCTTGTTCCCGGGGCAGATAGCCACTGCACATCTCGTGGTTGCCGTGGCTCAACAGCACCGGCACAGATACCCTCTCCATGGTCTGGGCGTATTGCGCTAGCGCCTCGGGTATGAGGCCCACATCGCCGCCGTTGATCAGGACTTCAGGCTGATGCTCCAGCATGGATTCCACACACAACTCAAATCCCCGGAAGGCGTCTACCCCGGAGTCGAGGTGAATGTCGGTGAAGTAGATGAATTTCATCGGCTATTCCTTATCCTTAAGAAGCGTTCCTAAAATTGTTTTCGGGCGGCTTTTGAGCCATCCCCAAGACCGATCTTCAACCGACGTAGAAGCGGTTGCCGGATAAAAGCCAGAACCTAAGACAAAATCTTGGCCGAGGGCAGAATAGGGAATAGCATAGCTCACTTTAGGCGAGCCGGTGTCCCCTTCTATCTCTGGATGGGGCCAAAGGTACTCGACAAAGCCGCCGCCTTGAGCCGCCACGGCGATGAGTTCTTGGGTCATTTTGACACCGTTGGCGTCTTCAAGATCGTAGATGTTTTGGCCTTCAAGGTCTGGATTGGCTCCGTTAAGGATTAGGACCCCATCGGGCGTCCCAGCAAAGAGGTAGATAGATCCCTGTTTCCAAACCCCTTCGGTTCTGAATTCCTGCAAGATAGCCAGATACTCGGAAAGGCTTGCGGCGTTGTCCAAGTACGCCTTCGCCGCATGCACAAAGGCTTTCAGGGTTTCCCGATCCACCACATCGCCGGCTGTTACCTCCGGGTCTTGAGCGATGGCGGGATACGCGGCGGGCAAGAGGATGGTTAATGCCATAATGAGTACTGCTGTTAGGTGTTTCACGACGACTCTCCTTTTTGAGAAGCCAAGCAGCGGTCTTGCTCACTTCAGTAATCAACATAAACTTACCCTGCCAACGCAATTGCTTCCGGTCGAGGCACAAGCGGATCGCATGACGGCTCCGGCTGGAACAAGCTCTCCAAACGGCAACTTTCACCTGTGAAAGCGAGGATTGTATGGCCTTCGCCCGCGTCTCCCGTCCCGCTCTTTTCCAAGCCCCTCTAAGTCGAGGCATCGCCACCGTCCTCGGCCCCCAAGGCTTGCGTCTGACCGGCCTGACCAGCTTTCACCTCGACGAGGGGCCCGACTTTGCCTGGCTCAATATCTACCGCACCCTAGCCGACGGCCGCCAACTCGAAATCACGCGCGAGCGCACCCCAGACCAAGTGGTCCAAGAAGGCGCTAGCGTCGCGGTGCGCTGGGCGGCCTGCCCTGCGGTGCAAGCCGAACTGCAAGCGCACTACTGCATCGCTGGACCCGATAGCCTCGACGCCACCTTCAGCGCCCGCCTAGCAGCTGATTATCGGCGTTTTGAATTCTTTATCGCCAATTATTTCACTCCCCACTACGCGCCGTACTTTCCCGTGCAGGACGACCGCACCCATCCCGAAGGCGTCACTTGGTACCAAAAGCAGTGGTACGGCCACAACGAGGCCGAATCGTGGGCGCGCGATGCAGACGCTGAAGCCGTATTCCGCGACGGCCGCTGGCTCGACGGCTATCCTCTCAACTGGCGTCGAGGACCGTACTACGCCCATGCCCTGACTCTGCAAGAGCACCGCTACGGCCATGCCATTCTGCTCATGGCTCGTCCTGCCGACTGCCTGGGCCTGTCGGGCTACAACAGCTACCACAACGCCCAGTACTTCCACTTGGGCGGCGACGATGTCCAAGCCGGCCAACACCTGACGTTCACCATTCGCCTAGTGCTACTGACCGAGTGGGACGATCTGCAGGCAGAGGCCCTGACGCGCTATCATCAATGGCTGGAGGAATAATGAAACTGCTCAAACTCGGCGTCGTCGGCTGCGGCTGGGCCGGCCAACAGGCCGTCAAAGCGGCTCAGGCCAGCTCCCTAGTCGATGTCGTCGCCGTGGCCGACTTAGACGAACCGCGCCGCAGCCGCGTCGCTAGCGAAGAAGGCGTGCCGCGCCAACACGGCCCCTACCAAGACCTGCTGGCCGACGACCAAGTGCAGGCTGTGCTGCTAGCCGTCAATCCGCCCGTCCGCTATCCCATGGTCCTGGACGCTTTTGCCGCCGGCAAACACGTCTTGGTGCAAAAACCGCACGCGGTGCGAGCCGCGCACATCTTGGAATTCGCCGCGGCGGCCGAGCGCGCCGGCACCACGTTGCAATTCTGCTACTTCATGCGCCACTTTCCCCACAACCGCAAATTGCGCGTCGCAGTACAAGAGGGCTGCATCGGCGAGCCGTATCACGCCCGCATTTTCCTCAAATTCAATTCGCGCCCGCCAGCCGACAGCTTTGAAAGCTGGA
This sequence comes from Candidatus Latescibacterota bacterium, assembly GCA_965116675.1. Taxonomy (GTDB): domain Bacteria; phylum Latescibacterota; class UBA2968; order UBA8231; family UBA8231. The sequence goes on along the minus strand of OZ220721.1, from coordinate 647,700 downwards.
CCAATGTGTATGGTCACAAGGGCGGCGCCCTAGGCCAGCACGCCTCGCACGAGCTCGACCTAGCTTGGTGGTGGATGGGCTGTCCCAAGCCGCAGTGGGCCTTTGCCGCCAAGCATACCATCGAGCCGCTGTACCACGGCCCCGAGGGCGCGGCCGAGGATTACTTTTCCGGCCTAGTCGGTCTGGAAGGCGACAAGACCATCCAGATAGACTGCTCGCGCTGGCTGCACTGCGACACCCCCACGACCGTGGAATTGTACGGCAGTGAGGGTGCTTTATCTCAGGGAGTTATATGGCACTGGGAAGACGGGCAATTTGCCGCGCGGGAAGCCGCCGCAGAATCGGATATGCCCCACACCCAACCGCCCGCAGACGGCCTGTCCTTCTATCACGAAATCGAGCACTTCGCCCGCGCCGTAGCCGGCCAAGTCAAAGCCGACGTCGATGCCCAAGACGCCTATCACTTCATGCAAATACTCGACGCCTTATACGACAGCGCCCAACGCCGCGAAAAAGTAATGATCGAATGAAGAAGAAGCTCACGGACGCCGAACTGCTTTCAGGGCACCCCAGCTAGTTGGAGCAACTGCGCTGGCGACATCAATGCGCTGGAATTCCACGGTCTCGACGATTTCAACCCCATCCTCATCCGTAGTAGTAGTGATGGACAAAGTGTCATCCTCAATGGCGTAGATGCCACTCAGCGTAAGTCCTAATCCGAGCGGTTCCTCATCTAACTCAGCGAGGAACTCAGCGAGCACCTCGTCGATAAGCGCCTGTTCAAACGCCGGGTAGTCCTCTTCGGGGACTTCTTCAAACGCCCCAACAAACGCCGCCAAAAGACGGACCGATAAGCGGATGATCGGGGTCCAGAACTCGACGACGGCGACGCTCTCACCGTCAACGATATATTCGACCACGTTATCATTATGAACCCAGAGGCTGTCGCCCGAGACTTGATATGTGCCGCCATGGGCAGAGATCCCCTCTAGGGCAGAGAACATCTCTATAATTTCCGTCGATTCATCCAAGAGTTCATCCGGGACTTCGGCTTCATCACCGGGGTATATTAGTTCCTCGATGAACAGATCAAAGTCGAAAGTGCCATCTGCTTGGAAGGTCAGGCGCATGGTACCCACGCCGATTTCATCATCAGTAAAGATCCCCTCCCAAGTGCCGTGGAGAGCCTCTTCTTGAGCGGCGAGCGGCAGGGCGAGCAAGCAAAGGAACGCGACAGACGACAGAAGCTGGTGCATGACGGCCTCCTTTGAAAGGCACAGTGATAAGAGTACTCCGGGACAGCATCCACAGCAAAGTGGAACAGCGTCCAGCGGCAACATCCCACCCCCAGTTGACGGGGTAAAACTCAGACGCTACTATCCGTCTTTCGTTCCACTTCCCCACAGCAGAAAGCACGCGCCATGACCGAATCCATCCCTATCAGCAAGAACATCACCCAAGGCCCGTCCCGAGCCGGGGCCCGCGCCATGTACCGGGCCGCTGGCTTCGACGCCGAGGCCCTGCGCAAACCCCTCATCGGCATCGCCAATACCTGGACCGAACTCGGCCCCTGCAATTTTGGCCTGCGCGGCCTAGCCGAGCACGTCAAGGCCGGTATCCTCCAAGCTGGCGGCACCCCCCTCGAATTCAACACGGTGGTGATCTCCGACGGCATCACCATGGGCACCGAAGGCATGAAGACCTCGCTCATCTCGCGCGAAGTCATCGCCGACTCCATGGAACTGGTGGTGCGCGGCCACATGCTCGACGGCTTTGTCGCCCTCACCGGCTGCGATAAAACCACCCCAGGGGCCATTATGGCCATGTGCCGCTTGGACATCCCCTCGGTGCTGCTCTACGGCGGCTCCATTATGCCCGGCCGCCACGACCAAGCCGACATTACCATCCAAGACGTGTACGAAGCCATCGGCGCCCACGCCACCGGCCGCATCGACGACGATCAACTGCGCCTCATCGAGGAAAACGCCTGCCCCGGAGCCGGTTCCTGCGGCGGTCAATTCACCGCCAATACCATGGCCACCGCAGCCGAGATCTTGGGCGTGGCCCTCATGGGCTCTGGCTCGGTGCCGGCCACCGACCCGCGCAAGGAAGCCGTCGGCACCCAAGTCGGGGCCCTAGCCGTCGAGTTAGTGCGCCAAGGTCGCAACCCCTCACAGATCATCACCCGCCCCGCCCTCGACAACGCCATCCGCTCCATTGCCACCACCGGCGGTTCGACCAACGGCGTGCTGCATTTTCTAGCCATCGCCCGGGAAGCCGGATTAGAACTGGACATTGAGGACTTCCAGACCTTGAGCAGTTCCACCCCACTCATGGTCGATCTCAAGCCCGGCGGCCGCTTTGTCGCCCCTGACTTGGACAAAGCCGGAGGCATCGCCCTAGTGGCCCGCCGCCTCAAAGAAGCAGGCCTGCTGCACGAGGACGCCCTCACGGTATCGGGCCGCACCATTGGCCAAGAGGCCGACCGCGCCGTGGAAGCCCCCGGCCAGCAGGTCGTGGTGCCGGTCGATAAACCGCTGAAAAAATCGGGTGGTCTAGTCATACTCAAGGGCAATCTCGCCCCCGAAGGCGCGGTAGTAAAATTGGCCGGCCACGAACGCGCCCAGCACCAAGGGCCGGCCCGCGTCTTCGACAGCGAGGACGAGGTCATGCCAGTCATTGAGCAGGGCCGCATCCAGCCCGGCGACGTGGTGGTCATCCGCTACGAAGGCCCCAAGGGTGGGCCGGGTATGCGCGAGATGTTAGCCGTCACCGGTGCCATCGTGGGAGCGGGTCTGGGAGACTCCGTGGCCCTAGTCACCGATGGCCGCTTTTCGGGTGCCACCCGCGGTTTGATGATTGGCCACGCCGCGCCCGAAGCCGCAGTGGGCGGCCCCTTAGCCGTCCTGCACGACGGCGATACCATCACCATCGACACCACGGCCGGCCGTTTGGACGTAGCATTAGACGAAGCCGAGTTGCAGGCCCGCCTAGCCGCCTGGGAGGCCCCGCCGCCGCGCTACACCTCCGGCGTAATGGCCAAATACGCCCGCTCAGTGTCGTCGGCAGCCCAAGGGGCGGTGACCAGCTAGTCGTTGAGGAATCGCCGACATTGGTAGGGGCGACCGGCCGGTCGCCCCTACGCCCCCTCCCACCGACTGACCACCTGCTTCTCCTTTTGCACGCGCTCGTACAGATTCTGCCATTCTTGCGAGCCATCGTCCTCCAAAATTTCGGTGCGCACGCCCTCCACATAGGTCCCCGGCACACTGGGGTGCTCCATGTGTATGCAGGTGCCGTCGGGATAGACGATGGTGCTGATCAGCCGCGGTTTCGGATGGATGTAGAGCTGCCCCTGACGCGCGTGTTCGTCGAGTTCCTCCTGCGGAACGCGGTATTGCTCAACCGCCGCCTCATCAACCTCGACGCCGAGGCCGGGCCCGTCGGGGACCCGCTGGTGCCCGTTGATCACCTGAACAGGATCGGTCAACAGATGGTGGCTATACATATTGATACAGCTAATCGCCGGCCACCGGGCGTGCGTTAGCACTGAGCCGAGATGGGCGTCCCACGTAGTCGTCAATCCATTGCCGACGATCTGCAACCAGAACGGCATGGAAACTTCCGCAGCGCATTGCCCCTGGCGCATGGTCATTGATTTCCCGCCCCCAATCACAAAGCCGTCGCAAACTTCCTCGCGCACGGCCGTAATAAACGGCGGCGAACCAAAGTGCATGGCCACCGGCCTGTTCACGGCCTGGCGGATCTGGCGATTGCCGAGAATATCATCCTGCGGGATGGGCGTTTCGAACATGGCCACGTTTTCGTAGCGCTCGAGCTTCTTTATGATCGGAATGGCATTGGCCGCGTTCTCCCAAGAGCCGTTGGGATCGAGATCGAGATGGAAATGCGGAGGCACCACCTTGCAGATGGCATCGACCTGCGCGACAATGTCGTACCAAGGCCGCGGTTTGTTCTTGAGATTCGTGTACCCTTGCGCCACGGCCTCGGCCGCTTCGGCAGCCCAGTTTTTCGGCGAGGAGTGGCTGCACCACCAAGAGATCGGCGTCCAGTCGCGCACCTTGGTGCCCAGCAGCCGATGCACCGGTACTTCGAGTATCTTGCCGACCACGTCGAACAGCGCCATCTGCAAACCAGCGCCTAGGCTGTCTTCGTTCATCAGTTCGGCCGGACTTTGACCGATTGTGCGCGCAACTGCATCATCGGTCACGCGGCCGTAGGTGTAATGAATGACGGTCTCTCCCCAGCCCACGTGGCCCGTGTCGGTGGCTACCTTGCACAGCTCGAGGATGGACCAGTTGTAAACCGACTGGCGAGTTATCTCCTGCTGTCTAGGCGTGAACGGGACATCGACGATAATGCGTTCGACATTGGTGACTTTCATGGGATTTTCCTTTTAGCAGAGAGGAGGTGGGTAGGATGGTTGAACGACAAATGGATCGCTATATCTTTAGCGGACACGGAGGACCTGGATTTCACTGGTAAGATAATTTCATCGTAACCAGCAATCCAGTTTTCGGTATCACTAAATAGCCACCACCGAAAGGCTGCCGCGATGACTGACCACAAAAACGCCCCCAGACGTCGCCCGCCCCGCATTCGCCTAAACGCGGGCGCTTGGAGTCCGCTAGTTGACATGATCGACGTCTTTCCAGGCCACCGTGGCTCCAGTCGGCACGGAGAGTTGGAGCTCTACGACGCCCCGCTTGGCATCCGCTTTGAGATCGAGGAGGCCGTCAAGTCCGAGCCGGTCCTGCAAGCGACCATGGAGTGGGAAGGCACCCACGTCTCGCCGCTCTACATCTGGCAGCGGGACGGGCGCTATCACTTGCTCTACGACAGCGAAGGAGGCCAGTGTTACGCGGTCAGTGACGATGCGTACAACTGGACGCGAACCGTCCTGAACGAGGCCGAATTCAACGGCTCGTCCAACAACAACCTGCTCGCCAACTCGTGCAAGGGGGCCACCGGCATCTTCGAGGACCCCAACGCACCTCCCGAGGAGCGCTTCAAGGCAATGGGCGGCCGCATGTACTGGTGGGATCCGGACACCGGCGAAGAGCTGTCCGGAGAGGAGCCATCTCGGCGCATCAAGGCCGAGCAGGAGCAAGAAAACTACACCGGTCCCCGGGCCGAAATCACAGGCCACATGTTCGCCTGGACATCGCCTGACTGCCTCCACTGGACGCTCTTCCCAGAGCCGCTGGCGTACCGGCCGGTCAACGGCGGCATATCGGCCCGTTACGACGAACACCGAGGCAACTACTTTGCCTACATCCAGCTAATGGGCTATCCCGCCGAACTGCTCGAAGGCATTGGCGTCAACAGGCTCGAACAAGGCATGCAGATCCGCACGATCGGCTTTTCGCGCACCGACGACTTTGCCAACTGGCCCGCTCCCAAGCTGATCCATCATCCCGATACCGAGGACCCGCCCGACATCAGCTTTTACGGTGCCAATTACTTCCCGTATCCAGGCCGCGACGACCTGCACGGCATGCTCATCCCCGTGTACCACCAGATCGCCAGCACCATCGACGGGCAGATCGCCTTCAGCCGCGACGGCCTCTACTGGTCCCGTCCCGAGCGCCGGCCAATCCTGCCGCTGGGTGCCGAGGGAGACGGCGACGAGTGCATGGCCCACTTCTGGCGCAGCGGACTCGTCGAGCTGCCCGATGGCTACTGGGCCTGTCCATACGCGGCCTTCTCAGTCATTCACGATTGCCCAGCCGACAAGGTGCCCGAGCTTTTTCCCTTGCGGCAACCACAGCAGATTCGCTGGGCGCGCTGGCGTCCACACCGGTTCTGCGGGATACGCGCCAGTGCTGAGGGCTGCTTCTCCCTGCCCTCCCTCTTCCGCGTCCACGACGAACTGCGCCTCAACTATCGCTGCGAGCCGGGCGGCTGGATTCAGATTGAACTGCTGGAGAAGCTGCCGTCGCTGATGCTCCCCGATGCCGACCCACTGCCGGGGTTCACCTTTGCTGAGTGCGACCGTCTAACGGGCGATTGCGAAGACCGAGTGGTAACCTGGCAAGGCCGCTCCAACATCTCCGCAGCCGGCGAGGCCGTCGGCATCCGGGTGCGCATGCTCGGCGCCAAACTGTTTGCCTATCGCGTATAGCCAATACACCCATGGCCCTCACCTTCCACTGCTCTGCCTGCCAGGCCCCCTATCCCCAAGCCCCAGCCCCCTATCGCTGCCTCGCCTGCGACGCGCCCCTCGAATGCCGGTATCTCACCCCGACCTTCCCCCTCGACCAGATCGCCGCCCGCCCCGCTGACATGTGGCGCTTCCGCGAAGCCCTACCCCCGGTGGGCGACCCCGTCTCTCTGGGCGAGGCCCGGACCCCTCTAATCCCCTTCGACCTAGAGGGTATGACGGTCCTGGCCAAATGCGATCACACCCTGCCCACCGGCTCGTACAAGGATCGCGGGGCCGCCCTGCTCATGAGCTATCTACACGCCTTGGGCATAGAGGAAGCAGTAGAGGATTCCTCGGGCAACGCCGGAGCCGCCCTAGCCGCGTACGCGGCCCGCGCCAAGGTGCGCCTCAAAGTCTTCTGTCCGGCTTCGGCCTCGGCGGGCAAGCTGGTGCAGATTCGTCTGTACGGTGCCGAACTGGTTGCGGTGGAAGGACCGCGTCCCCAAGCCACCGAAGCTCTGCTCGAATACATCGACCGCACTGGAGCCGTGTACGCCTCGCACCTGTGGCATCCCCTCTTTATAGAAGGTCTCAAAACCCTCGCCTTTGAACTGGCCGAGCAACTCGACTGGTCCGCCCCCGACGCAGTGGTCTGTCCAGTCGGGGCCGGCAGCATCCTGCTGGGCCTATACCGCGGCTTCCTCGATTTGCAGCGAGCCGAGCTAGTCAACCGCCTGCCGCGCCTCATTGCCGTCCAAGCCGAACACGTCTCGCCGCTGTACCAAGCCTTTCACGCTGGCTTAGACATAGTCCCTCCCGCCACTTCTCCTCGCCCCACCCGGGCCGAGGGCATTGCCCTACCCCGCCCGGTTAGAGACCGCGAAGTCATCAACGCCTTACGCCAGTCAGAAGGCACCGTAGTCGCCGTCTCCGAAGAGGCCATAGTCCGAGGGCTACGCCAGTTGGGCCGGGCCGGTTTTTGCGTGGAACCCACTTCGGCCGTGATATGGGACGGCCTGTGCCAAGCCCGAGCCGCCGGGCTGGTGGAGCCGGGTCAGCGAATTGTGGCCGTGCTTTCGGGTCACGGCCTGAAGGCGGCCCAACCCATCGGCGAGTTGTTAGCAAACGACAATCCGTAGGGGGCGGTTTTAAACCGCCCCCTACCCGGGTGCGTAATATCAGGCGGGGCGACCGGCCGGTCGCCCCTACCACTACGTCAAAAAATTTCTTGACTTCTCTATAACAATAGTGTATTATGTAGATAGAACACTATTACAATGAGACAAAAATGAAACCCACAACCAGAAAGGATCGAGAAGATGCCGCTCGATTTTGATCCCACTCGCCCCATCTATTTGCAGATCATCGAGGCGGTGAAAAAGCGCACCGCTCAAGGGATATATCAGGCCGGAGGCCCTTTGCCGTCAGTGCGGGAAATGGCCAAGGAGATGGGCGTTAATCCCAATACCATGTCCAGAGCCTACATGGAATTGGAGCGCGAAGGATTCATAACCACGCGACGCGGCGAGGGATCGTCGATAACCGAGAGCGCCGAACGCATCGACAGCGAGCGCCGCACCCTAGCTGAGGGTGCGCGCGACCGCTTTGTCGCGGAGATCCGCGACTTGGCGCTCTCACGCGAACAAATCGACGACCTGCTGCGCGAAATTTCAGAGGAGGTGACGCTATGATAGAAGTAAAGAACCTGTGGAAGCGATACTCCGGCGTGACGGCCCTGGGGGGCATCTCCCTAACCGTCGAAAAAGGTCGGGTAATGGGCATTCTCGGCGAGAATGGCAGCGGCAAGAGCACGCTCTTCAAAATCCTCGCCGGCGTCGCCCACGCCAGCGAAGGCAGCGCCAGCATCTCGGGCCAGCCGGTCGGCATTCAAACGCGCCGTATCACTTCGTACCTGCCCGAGGTTAGCCCGTTTTACGACTGGATGCTCGTCAGCGAGCAACTCGAATTCCTAGCCGCGTTCTTTCCGGGCTGGGACATGAACAAATCCCACGAGCTGCTCGGCCTGATGAACGTCGATAGCCATCGGAAAGTCGGCACCCTATCTGATGGCCAGCGAGCGCGGCTAAAAGTAGTAGCCGCCTTTTCGCGGCCGAGCGAGTTGGTGCTCATGGACGAGCCGCTGGGACGGATCGACCCGCCATCGCGTCGGCGCATCTTGGAGACCCTGCTGAGTGAGTTTCGCGTCGGCGAGCAGACGATCCTGATATCGACCCATCTCGTCAGCGAAGTGGAAGAGCTGATAGAAGAAGTGGTCTTTCTGCGCCACGGCGAGATCGCAGTCAGCGGCAACATCGAAGAGTTGAGACAACAACGCGGCATGTCGCTCAGCGACATTTTCGAGGAGGTGGTAACGTGAATACTTGGAAGACGCTGTACCTAAAGGAAATAAAGGACAACCGCACCCTGTTCATCTTGCTGCCGTCAGTGACGGTCTTTTTGGAACTCGTTGCGGTGCTGTCTTTCGACGATGGGCAAAGCATCCCCTCGGCCCACGCCCTGTGGAGCGTGGTTCCGTACTCGTTTGTGCTGGTCTTGCCCTTTCTGCTGATCCACTCGTTCGCCCAAGAAATAAAGGGACAGACCCATTACCTACTGCTCTCCCTGCCGGTATCGCGGGCCCAAGTTTTCGCTGCCAAGGCCGCTGCGGTGACCACGCTTGGCCTCGTCTTGTTCGCCTTGAGCACGGCCGGTCTCATCGCGGTTTTCAGTGAACTGCGAGCACTCGCGGCCTTAGCGAATATGGAGTCGATCCCGTTCACTGCGATGCACATATCGGTATTTACGGGTGCGTGCTATCTGTCGGCCATGGCCCTGATGCTGGGTATGGCGGGCGGAGTCGCCGGACTCAAGTTGGTGGTGCGGCGCTTTGCTGGCCTCGCTTCGGCCGCTTTCGTCTTGGGCGTGTTGTACTGCTACTTTGGCACCCTGCCCGAGGTTTTCGGCTGGATCGATTTGCCCGACAATAGTTTGCTCTGGTCGGACTCGAACAGTGGCGTCCAGGTCAGCATGAGTCCCGAGTTCCTCAAGATCAATTTCACATTCTTCGCGCACTCCCTCATCGTCGGACTGGCGTCCATGGGAATCGGGATGTGGCTGTTTGAAAAGCGGGCCGAAGCCTAAGCGGATAGCCTACGCTCGGCCCACGTGCGGCGCTTGCGGCGGTGCAACGCCACATCGTCGCGGTAGGCGTCGGAGTCGCGGTCCAAGCCGGTCTCGCGGTCGAGGAAGAGCGGGAAGTCGGACGCCGGGGGTTTGGCGTTGTGATACGCGTTGGTATAGGAACGCATGATGATGCGTTGCTCGCGGTTGAGCGTTGCGAGCCAAGCGGGATCGGACTGGAGGCGGTCGGCTGGGGTGACCCAAGCAGGGCAATAGGCGTAGAAGATATTCTTGCGCATCACGTCGCTCTCGTTGGGCTCGACGCGATGCCAGATGCTTGAGTGCATAAAGGTCATGGTGCCCTTGCGCAGGCAGACTACCCGCTCGCCCGGGATCGGCTGGTGGCTGTCGTACTCATCGACGTATTGCTTGCGGTGGCTGCCGGGCAGGACCACTAGGTTGCCCATCTTGGCCCTTGGCAGATCGGTCAGCCAGAAGCCGATCTTGATTTGCAGCGGCAAATCGGGCGAGAAGGTGCCGTACGGCACGGCGCGGGCACCATCGGGATGCCAAATATTGTAGCGTTCGCCGCCGGGCGGACGGATAAAAAACTGGCTCTGATGCAGCTTGAGCAATTCGCCGAAGAGGTCGTAGGCGTAACCGACGTGGCGAGGGTGATCAATGAGCGCGGCAAAGACGGGATCGCGCTCAACGATATTTTGGCAACCGAAGGTCTCCCCCGCCCGGTATTTGGGACTGGCTTGACAAACGCGATCGACCGCGGCCGTGAGTTCGTCGATCGCCGATTGGTCAAGGGCGTCTTCAAAGAAGAGGATCCCCTCGCGGTTGAAAGTTTCCCACTCGTCGTCAGTAAAGCCAGGTGGGGCGATGCGGTAGGCGGAATCGGTCATGGTGGAGGTCCTGTGTGAAAGGTTTGGAAAAATGGCTTCTCTATTTCCATTTCTGCTTCTTTTTTGGAATTATTGATTCCAAAATATCATTTAGCTTCTCTGATGCCACCAATCCACTAGCTGGATAGCTATACGCGGCGCTGGTACGCAATGGCGTAAAAAGCCTGCGACTGGCCGCTGCGGTTCGGCTCGCTGCGGTGCCAAGTGTAATTGCTGAAGAACAGCCCGTCCCCCGGCCTAGTGGCGATTAGCTTCTCCTCGGCGAAATCCACCTGCTCCAGAGGCACGCGATGGCGTTTGAAAGGCTGGAATCCGTCGTCCCCCACGTGGCCCATGGGCGGATCGTCGTAGTACGATTCGTGCTCGATGAGTTGCCAACCCTGGTGGCTGGCCGGCATCACGGCCAAGGCGCTGGCTTCTACCCCCACTTCCGTCAAGGGAATCCAACAGTTGCACCCCAACTCTGGCGCTATTTTCCAGTAGAACGAATCTTGGTGGAAATAGCTACAGCCCCCCTGCTCTTCGACGATCGCGGCGTGCTTGACCCCTATTTGATCGGTAAAGCGTTCCACTGGCCCTCCCAGCAGGGCCGCCATGACTTCGGCCAAGCGCGAATGGTCGGCGATCTGTGCGAACACCTCCTCTTGGCCGGCCGGCTGCTGAATGCCGCCCGGCAGTGGGCTACCCCCAGCGGCTTTGTAGCGACTTGGATCGAGCACTTGGAAATGCCTCTCCGACCAGTCGGGTAAGTCCCCGGCTATTTCCATGGTGCGCTGGCGTGCGGCCTCGATCAGATCGTCCGGGATCAATTCTTTGACTAGGCAATAGCCTTCTTCGCGGTATTGCCGTAGGTGCGTCTCTGTCGCTAAAACCATAATTTTCTCCTCCCGCGAGTTATGCGTCTAGCCCTACCCGGCCTCGACATCGGAACGGTACGGCACGCGCCCATGCAGCAACGCATCGCAGGCCGCCCCCACCGCCGGATTGCCGCCAGTCAAGCGTCCCATAGCCCGGGCTTGGGCCACGGTCAAACCGCCGGCAAACAATTGCGTAAAAGTGTTAATATCGCAACACAGCGCGTTTTTATCTGCCTTTTCCGAAACTTGCACCTGACCTCCTTCCGCCTGCACCGTCGCGGCCAGCGGCTTGTCGGCATTCACTACCCAATCGGCGACCTCAAACGAGACCGTCGCTCGCAAATTTTCAGGCGGCTTGAGATGCGCTAAGGCTTGAGCCACGTCCAGTACGCGCAACGCCAAGTCGAACTCAACGGATGCATTAAAGCGCTCTGGGAATGCGCCGAGCAGCAAGCTGTCGGGCGGCAGATCGAGGTTCAAGGCCGCTAGCCCGTCCATATCAGCCACGGACCGCACGAATTTCAATTGAGCGGCAAAAGAGGCCCCGTGCAGCTCTCGTATGGTAATGCGTTTGCCTTGGCCGCGCCCCATATCCCCGATTCCCATTACAGCGGAACAGTCTATGCCCCCACCGTCCCCCTCCAGCACCCAAAGCTCGCGCCTTATATCCTCCTTTTGCCAAAACGCTTCCGAGCGCACCGACTGCCCATTGCGCAGTTGTGCCCCCTCGGTGTGCAACCGATTCACAGCGGTCTCGTCGTCCGCAGTCGCCCGCCGCACCTTCCCCACCGTCGCCGTGGCTTGACGCACCAGATCCGGCCATACTTTCAACTCCAACCTCGGTGCCGGACAAGCCCACCCGAACTTGCCGTACCACCTAAAGGAAAAAGGCCACAGCGGGCTGATACAGCAACCGCGTTCCCGCAGTATGTGAATGGCCTGCACCATGAGTCCACCGGCGTGACCGCGCCGCTTATGCTTGGGATCGGTAGCCACCCCACCAATAGCCCCAGCCGGAATCTGTGCCGCGCCCCACCACAGCGATTCGGGCTGATAGCCCAAGGCGCACACCAAAGTCCCCTCCTCATCAAAGCCAGCCAGCGCCGTTTCATCCTCCCCGTACCAATCTTCGGCGTGTTCCATAAAGGCGCGTCCGGCCACTAGACGAGCACTAAGTAAATCCTCCGGCCCTATCTGGCGAACGTCTAGGTCTTTATTGTAATGGGGTTGCTGCATTGCCGTTCTCCTCTTTATGGCATTGTCCATTCTGCACAAGTATCGCTATTATACTCGCGACCTTCTCAAATAATTAAGATACGCACACCGCACAATGGGAAGCGGCTAACTTGGAGTATCAAAATGAAAATCAGCAATCAAGGCATCATCAACCGCGGCCAGCCCAATACGCCGCGCGCCTTTTCGACCTTTCCCGCACTCACCCCGCTGGCCGACGGCTCGCTGTTGGCCACCTATCGCGTCGGCAGCAGCAAGGATTCAGCCGACGGCACGATCGAACTGAAGCGCTCGGACGACGGCGGACAATCCTGGAGCGCCCCCGAGACTCCTTTTGCCACGACCTTAAACGGGCTGAACGGCTCAATCAGGGTCGGCTATGTCACCGACTTGGGCAACGGCCACTTGTTGCTCGCCGCCATGTGGGTGGACCGCCAGACCTATCCGGGCCAACCCCTCTTTAACGAAGAAACCGAAGGCTGCCTGCCGATGGAGATCGTCCTAGCCGATTCCCACGACCTAGGGCGCACTTGGACCGACTGGCGCGTCGTGCCCGTCCCCTCAGACGTCGGCCCGCCCAGCCTAACCAATCCCGTACTCGTCCTGCCCAGCGGCCGACTGGCCTTGAGCATCGAGACCAATAAAACCTATTTGGACCGAGGCCAGTGGCTGCAACGGGTGGTGTATTTGTACTCGGAAGACCAAGGCCAGACCTGGAGCGATCCCGTCACCACCTGCCAAGACCCCACCGGCCGCATCTTCAACTGGGACCAGCGAGCCGGCGTCTCCCCCGACGGCCGCGTAGTCACCTTCACCTGGACCTACGACCGGCAGACAACCCAGTACCTCAATATCCAGCGCCACCTCAGTTCAGACGAAGGCGCAACTTGGTCGGCCCCCGATGACTTAGGTTTTCCCGACCAAGCCGCGCACCCAGCCACTTTGCCCGACGGCCGCGTGGTCTTGGCTTGGGTCGACCGCTTCCAGTCGCACTCGATCCGCGCCCGCCTAGCTTCAGCGGTAGACGCCCCCTTTGACGCAGCCACCGAAGTAGAACTGTACCGCCAAACAGCCGAATCCTCGCAAACCGCTGCCGGCCAAGGAGACACCAGCGACCTGCTGGCCGAAATGGGCCTGTGGAGTTTTGGCCTACCCTTTTCAGCAGCCCTGCCCGATGGCGACGTCATGGTCGTCTATTACGCCGGCGACGACGCCTGCATGGAAGTGCGCTGGGCTCGTTTGTCCTTTATAGGAGGACGCTTTCCCATGCAGCAATCGCCCCAGTCGCGCCCCAATCTACTCTACATCCACTCCGACCAGCACAATCCCTACGTCATGGGCTGCGCTGGCGACCCGGTGGTGGAGACGCCTCATTTGGACCGCCTTGCCGCCGAGGGCGTGCAATGCACCCAAGTGTACTGCCCATCGCCGGTGTGCGTGCCCTCGCGCATGGCCATGCTCGCGGGACGTTACCCCAGCGACATAGAAGTATGGACCAACAATCAAATCCTCGATTCGGGGGTGCCGACCATGGCCCACTCTATGGGAGCGGCCGGATACCAGCCCGTGCTGATCGGTCGCATGCACTCAATAGGCCCCGACCAATTGCACGGCTATGTCGCAAGGCCGGTGGGCGACCACTCCTCCAATTGGCCCGGCGGGGGACAAGCCCCGGCCATGAGCCGCAGGAGTCTGAAGCAAGCCGGACCGGGACAGAGCTCATACCAAGTACACGATGAGGACGTGACCGCAGCGGCTGTGTACTTTTTAAATCAAATGGGGGTGCAGAAGCGCGCCGGTCAAGCCGAAGGCCCTTTCAGCCTCAGCATCGGCTTTATGCTGCCGCATTCTCCCTATTTGGCGCGGCGTCCCCTGTACGATTACTACCGGGCGAAAATTCGCCCGCCTGCGGTGCGCGAGCCTTTTGGCGATCACCTCCACCCGGCAATCCACTGGTGGCGGGCCCACGGCGAGTTGCAGGACGTGCCCGAGGAATGGGTGCTCAACGCCCGAGCGGCCTATTGGGCCTTGGTCGCCGCAATGGACGACATGATCGGCCGCATTTTAACGGCCTTGCGAGAAAATGGCTTGGCCGACAATACCTTGGTGGTGTACAGCTCGGACCACGGCGAGTTGGTCGGTGAGCACGACTTGTGGATGAAGCGAACTTTTTACGAAGAGTCGGTCAAAGTGCCGGCCATTGTCTCTTGGCCCGGCGTTCTCCCGGCTGGGACGCAATGCAACCGAGTAATGAGCGCCTTGGACCTCAACGCCACCATGCTCCAAGCTTTGGGTGCCCCGCCCTTACCCAATTCGCCGGGACGGTCGGCGCTGGAATTGTTGCGCACGGGCCGTGGCGATTGGGAGGATGTAGCCTTTTCGGAATACGCCCTGCTCGAAGGCCAAGTACAGCGCATGGTGCGGCGTGGGCCGTGGAAGCTGGTCTATCACTGGCGGGAGCGCCCCCAGTTGTTCAATCTAGAAGAGGACCCCCATGAGCGAGTGGATCGGGCCGCCGAGCCAGCGTGCCAAGAGTTAGTGGCCGAGTTGACCGACTTAGTCTTGGACGGGTGGGATCCAGCCCAAGTCGCGGCACGGCTGGAAGCGCGACAGGCGGATATCGACTTGATCCGCGACTGGGCCGAACAGACTAACGCACCCGACCAGTTCCGCTGGGATCGGCGGCCGGACATGACTTTTCAGGAGCATCCATCTGATTGATCCCCCACCTTCAGACGCCTATATTGCCCCGCGTTAGGAGCATCCCCATGAGCACAGAACTTTTCGACTTGACCGGCCAAGTGGCCGTGATAATCGGCGGGGCCCGCGATTTGGGCCGCGACATGGCCGAGAGCCTAGCCGACGCCGGCTGTCATCTGGCCATTACTTCGCGCCAAGAAGCCAGTGCCCAAGCCACGGCTGAACGTCTCAAAGAGACCTACGGCTGTGAGGTGTACAGCGCCGCCCTCGACATCTGCGACCACGCCGCCCTCAGCCAATTCGCCCAAGATGTGCACCAGTGGCAAGGCCGTGTCGATGTGGTGGTCAACAACGCCGGTGGCGGCTTGGGGCTTTCTACCACCGACCTATTCAAGCGCAAGCCCGAAGACGCCCGCCTGCTCATCGACACCAATCTGACCGGTCCCCTCTTCTCCTGCCAGATCTTCGGCCGCATCATGGCCGAACAAGGCTCGGGCTCCATTATCAACATCGCCTCCATCGCCGGTCTAGTGGGCCGCGACCGCCGCATGTACGAGCGCAGCGGCTTGGGCCAGCAACCGCTTGACTACGCCGCAGCCAAAGCCGGCGTCATCGGCCTGACAATGGACGCGGCCGCCTATTTAGCCCCTATGGGGGTGCGGGTCAACGCCATTTCGCCCGGCGGCTTTGAGCGCGGCCAACCCCAGGCATTTATCGACGCGTACAGCGACGCCACCGCCTTGGGCCGCATGGGCCGCGACGGCCTAGACCTGAAGGGAGCGGTGCGCTTTTTGGCCTCGCCCGCCGCCGACTATATCACCGGGCACAACTTGGTGGTGGACGGCGGCTTTTGCATGTGGAAGTGATGCTTAAGTCTCAGTGTCGCGCTATTGGCGGCCCCATGACGAGGATATTCCGCTCAAAGCCTGGGCGGAAAATTATCAGTCTAACATGAAGGAGGAGACCGTCCCGTGACCCAACAAAACCTGCGCCACCTCACCCCCGATCAAGTCGAACGCTTCTACCTCGACGGCTGCCTGACCGTCGAAGACGTGCTGACCCCCGACGAGGTTGCCTCTTTAGCAGCTCACACCGACCGCATCGCCACCGGCGAACTAGAGCACATTCCCGACACCAGCATCCAACTCGAACCCGTCTTCCGCCGCGGCGAAAAAGCCGTCGCCGACCAAGTGCTATCCGTGCGTAAACTGTACAACATAGCAGTGTACGACGACGTAATGTGGGCCCACGTCACCCACCCCAAAATCGCCGACATCATCGCCGACCTGCTCGGCACCGACGACATCAAGATGTACGGCGACCAACTCTTTATGAAAGCGCCACGCACAGGCTCGGCGCAGGGCTGGCATCAGGATTCGGCCTCTTGGCGCGACATTTTCCCCATGGACTTGGTCTCCGCTTGGACCGCCATTGACGCGGCCACCCGCGACAACGGCTGCCTCAACTTTGCCCCGGGCACCCACCGCTGGGGCATGTTGCGAGGCGAGCGCTTGGCCCCTTTTGTCGCCGATCTCGAAAGCGGCGGCTGGCCCATCCGGCCCGCTCCCCTGCGCGCCGGCAGCATCAGCTTCCACCACAGCCTAACGCTGCACCAGAGCAACGCCAATCGGACCGGCACGCGGCGCAGAGGCTATGCCGTACACTACATGCGCGCGAATTCCTGGCGCGACGAGGCGGTCACCGACGCGCCCAAGATGCCGCCCTTTAAGCAGGTGCGGGGACGGTCTTTTCCGGGGAGGGTTTAAAGCAGAATAGCAGACTAGAAAACTACTCGTCCTTTGGCCAAGCCCGACGCAAAGCCTCCAGATAGCCGCCTATTTTACTCAGTGCTTGCAGTCTCTTTGAGAAAGTCCGCCATCTCTTGTAGGCTTTTTTCTTCAGCCAATCTCAAGGGAGTTCTGCCACTATTATCTGGGGTATTTGCATCAGCGCCCTTGTTTACTAAAAAACGCACCATCTCTAAACGGCCCCACTCGGTGGCTTGTATCAAGGCCGTCTCGCCGCTATTAGTTTGGGTGTTTATATCAGCACCGTTGTCTATCAAAAAGCGAACTATCGCCAAGTCACCAACTCGCGCGGCTTGTATCAAGGCCGTCTCGCCGTTATTAGTTTGGGTGTCTACATCAGCACCCTTACCCACCAAAAAGCGAACCATCTCTATGCTAGGGGCGGCTTGCATCAGGGTAGTCCAACCGTGTTTAGTTTGGGCATTTACATCAGCACCGTTTGCGACTAAAAAGCGAATCTTCTCCAAATCGCCGATCCGCACAGCTTTCATCAAGGCCGTCTTGCCGTTATTAGTTTGGGCGTTTACATCAGCACCATTTTCTACCAAAAAGCGAACCACCTCCAAAGCGCTGCCCCCTACAGCTTTCATCAAGACTGTTTCGCCGTTATTAGTTTGGGCGTTGACATCAGCACCATTTTCTACCAAAAGGCGAACCACCTCCAAAGCGTCCTTCCGAATCGCTTGCACCAAGGCGGTCCAACCGCGTTCGTCTTGGGCATTGACATCGGCACCTTCACCTACCAAAAAGCGAACCATCTCTAAACGGTCCCACTTGACAGCCTCTAGCAAGGCGGTCCAACCGCGTTCATCTTGGGCGTTGACATCGGCACCCTCGCCCACCAGAATATGCACCACCTCTAAATCGCCGACCCGCGCCGCCTCCAGCAAGGCCGTCTTGCCGCTGTTGTCTTGAGCGTTTATCTCTGCTCCCTGATCCACCAAAAAGCGAATCACCTCCAAAGCACCAATCCGCACGGCTTTTATCAAGGCTGCCTCGCCGTATTTATCTTGGGCGTTGATCTCGGCACCGTTTGCGACCAAAAAGCGAACCGCCTCCAAATCGCCGACTCGCGCCGCCTCCATCAAAGCTGCCCTACCGTCATTAGTTCGGGCGTTGACATCGGCACCCTCGCCCACCAAAAAGCGAACCATTGCCAAATCGCCCTCCTGCGCCGCTTGCATCAAGACCGTCCAGCCGTATTTAGTTTGGGCGTTGATTTCGGCACCGTTTGCGACCAAAAAGCGAACCATTGCCAAATCGCCGCTTAAAACAGCCCAGTGCAAGGCTGTCTTGCCATCCTCGGTTCGGGCATTCGCTCCTGCTTTCGCCACCCAGCGTTCTACCAAAGAGCGCACAACCTCTACATGGGCAACCCCTATCTTTGGATCGCCGCCCCAAGAAGCCAAGTCCAAGGCTGTCCAGCCGTTTTTATCTTCGACGTTTATGTCAGCACCATTGTCCACCAAAAAACGTCCTACCTCTACATGGCCTTCCCCGGCCGCTACCATCAAGGCGGTCCTGCCGCTGCCAGTTTGAGCGTTGATATCGGTGCCGTTATCCACCAGCAACTGCACCATCTCTACATGGCCTTCCCCGGCGGCCACCATCAAGGCGGTCTCACCTTGGTCCGTCCGGGCGTGGATAGCCATCCCTGCATCCATAAATAGCTGCACCGCGAACAGATCTCCCTTTTCCACGCGCTCGAAGAAAGAAGACCGGGTATATTGAATCCCTCGCTCACTTAGCTCGCTGCGAGCCTGCTCAGGGGTTGGGTAGGAATCGCCAGCCGCATCCGGCTCGACGACCTTTTTGTCCCCTCTATCCTCACCATACGCGACACTCACTAGCAATAGACTGATTAGGCCGATCACACCTTTCCAGTTTTTCATGCCGCCGTCTCCTCAACTACGATCTCGCCAAGCTGCTGGCGCGGGCTCAGCCTGAGCAACTTGTATCTTGTCGTCCTGTGCAAAAAAGATACTTATGGTTTGCTACCTATCAATCATGTTCGAGGCTTGGACAAGGCTAGCTAGCGCGCTATTTTGATCTTTGGTTGTCCGAAGATCAGAACGTGGACAGAGATTACAAAGGAGCAAAGCCGTGGACAAACACCTCTACACGGTCTCAGAAGAAGAAAAGTACTACTTCGATCTGCGCGGCTACCTAGTGGTTCGCAACGCCCTCACCGCCGAGGAAGTAAGCGAATGCAACGCCGCCATCGACCACTTCGCCGACCAGATCTCTGCTTACCCCGGCTCTCTCGCCCGCGATTCAAGTGCGCTGCAAGGCACAACCAGCCGCCAGCAACTCTCCGGTATGCTCGGTTGGCCGCCCCCCTACCGCGAACCCTTTCGCCGCCTGCTGGTCCATCCCACCGTCGTCTCTCGCCTCAACGAATTCAGCGGACCGGGCTTTCGCCTCGATCACGGCCCCCTGCTCATCAGCGCAACTGAGGGAACCGAAGGGCACTACCTGCACGGCGCGGGCGAGCCTTTTAGCCCCGCCACTTGGTATCACCAGCAAAACGGCAAAATCTACTGCCGAGGCATCACCGTGGCTTGGCAACTGACCGACTGCAACCCCGGAGACGGCGGCTTTGCCGTGATCCCCGGCAGCCACAAAACCTGCGAGCCGACTCCTCCCGAGATCCGCTCGCTCGCAGAATACGGGGAATTAGTCGTCCAACCCGTCATGCGCGCCGGCGACGTCCTCTTCTTCGCCGAGACCGCCACCCACGGCACTCTACCGTGGAAGGGCAAGACGCAGCGGCGCTCCGTGCTCTACAAATACGCTTCCCGAGGCGCGGCCCGAGCTACGGGCAAATACTTCACTCCACAGGCGCGCTACGGCGCTTGGATCGACGAACTCACGCCCGAACAACAAGCCGTCCTCTACGGGCCAGGCGTCCACCACAAGGGGCTGCCCCTGCTAGAATCCGACGGCCAAAAAACTTGGATTGCGGAGAGTTAACATGGATGCACGCGAACGCTATTTCTGGGATCTCACCGGCTATCTGGTTGTCCGCAATGTCCTCACTGCCGAGGAATTAAGCGCATGCAACGCCGCTGTCGATCACTGCATGGACCGAATGCTGCAAGGCCCAGACAACGGCGGCACCCAAGGCAGGTCGAATGCGCTCCAAGGCACCGGCCAACAGACCCTCCCCAACCTGCTCGAATTGCCCCATCCCCACTGCGAACCCTTCCGCCGCCTGCTGGTGCATCCCCAAGTCGTCTGCCGCCTCAACGCAATGTGCGGCAAAGGCTTCCGCCACGACCACGGTCCTTGGGTCTCCTACAGTCCCAAGGGGACCGAGGGCCTCATCCTGCACGGAGCGGGCGAGCCCCATAGACCCTATGTGGCCTACCATCACCAGAACGGCCAGTTCCACTGCGCTGGCGTCACCGTGACTTGGCAGTTGGCCGACTGCAAGGCCGGCGATGGCGGTTTTGCCTGCGTACCGGGCAGCCACAAAGCCAAATTCCCCATGCCTGATGGTGTGCGCTCGTGCGACGAGCCGCTGGACGTGGTCCACCAACCCGCACTCAAAGCCGGCGACGTCATTTTCTTTATGGACGGAGCCCAGACCCACGGCACCTTGCCCTGGAAAAGCGATGTACCGCGCCGCTCTGCACTCTACAAGTACTCAAGCCGCACCGCCACCCGCGGTGGCGTCTCCATCGAGTTAGCAGAGCCCGAAGTCTATTGGGACGAGGCTATAGTAGAAGGTATGACACCCGAGCAACGCGCCGTCATGTACGGCCCCTGTTCCAGTATAGTCCAGAAGCTGCATTTGCAGGTGGACGCCGACGGCAACGTCGTGCTCGGCAAGTAAGGAGATTCTGAGGGTAAGGACCGGGTACATGGGTCAGTACGCCCCTGAGTAACACCCGTTAAGAAGCTGCCTGCAAACTCCAGTCCTCGCACCCGGCAAAGGGCATGTGTTCCCCCACGACGTACTGCGGCCGCGGCGCGTACTTGTTCCCTACTTCGGGTATCACTTCCCCCCGGCACATAATGCAAGGGCTGCGATCCACGGTGACCTTGGTGCTGGTCGGAATGTAGCGCAAAGTAAGCCCAACCCGCCATTGGTCCGAAGTATTGGTGTTGGACCCGTGAATGATACTGGGATGATGAATGGAAATATCCCCCGCCTCCAGTTCCAGATCAACGGCGTCGGCATCGTCAATCTGGTCGGGGTGGATGCCGACACCAAGGACGTATTTGTCCCTATCGAGATCGACCATCTCGCTGCGCTTGATCAGGCGCTTGGTGTGCGTCCCCGGCAAAACCCGCATACAGCCGTTAGCCACTGTCGAGTCCGTGCCGGCCACCCACAGCGTAGTAACTTCCATCGGCTCCAAAGGCCAATACGAGCCGTCCTGATGCCACTGCACGGCTTGGCCGGTGCTGGGCTTTTTGGCGATATAGTGCGCCGCGAACATGGCCACATTAGGCCCGAGGAATTGCGCCGCAATATCGACCAGCCGGTCGTCGGCGACTAGGCGGTGCATAAAGGGATCGTCCACCATCAATTCGTGGTGCAATTGCTCGGGGCGCGTCCCTGGATTCTTTTTGACCAACCAGTGGACGTGCTCCACCGTCTCAGCGGCTAGCCCCGCATCAATGGCCTTGCGGGCGATGCAAAAGCCCTGCTCGTCGTATGCTTGGCGCAGTGTCGTTTCCATTCGCTCTCTTGCCCTCCTAGGCTCGCCACGCTGGGTGGGTGACATGCAGCAAATAGGCCCGTTCCGGCACGGTGATGATCGTCTGCGTACCCTTTTCAATATAACCCAAGTCGCCTACCTCGTACTGCACCGGCTCCTGATCCACGACTTGGACCTCCAAACGCCCCTCCAACATGAAAAAAACCTCGTCGTAATCAAAGGTCCACACCAACCGGCTGGCCTCTAGATACTCGGTAAAACCGGCCGACAGTTTGCCACCGACGCCAACAATGGGATCGGAAACCTGCACCGTGGCACCGGGCACGTCAAAAGCGGCTAAATTTCTCTGGTCCTTCTCGACTTTATAGATCATGACGCACTCCTAGTTCTTTTTATCCAGCTTGAATTTCGCCATATTTCCTTCGCTCATGGCGCGTCGTTCTCTGGGCAGATGTGATAGTGCTAACGTAGGGGAATTCCGTAGTTGCACCAACAAGGGCACTCGCCCCCAAGTGCCTAGGCCACAGGAGCTAGCCGCTTTGTCCCATCCGCAAACAAGGTCCATTCCTCCGGCCACAGCCCAAATCCTAGGACTGCCCCCCCAAGACTTGACCCCTTTTTTCGCTGACCGCCCCTGTACCCAAGCTCTAGAACGTCTCGAAATTCTGGCCGCCTGGATGGCCAAGATAAATACCCAAAACCACGACGGCGTGACCTTGACTCCGGCCTTGGTGGAACACCTGTCTAGCGGCGATATCCAAGCCCGCATTGCCGATTTGGACCAGCGGCGCCGGGCGACCAGTCTAGGCCAATTTGACCCGGACGATTTTTTACAGCGGGAGCTGGAGTACCGGCGCTACGCCTCCGAGGCAAGACGCCAGCCGACCTGGCCTCAGGACGAAGTCGAACGGCGTCTCGCCTTTGACGCTTTGGAGCTTCTCCCGCCCCAGCAGGAGGAGGATTGCTCCCTGACCGACCAAGACTACCTCGAAGTCCAGCGAGCGGCGTGGGAGGCGTACGGCCTGCTCGATTTCCTGCGCCATTTCCGCGCCCATACCCAAAGGCCCATCGTCGTGGTCGGCAACGAGCGCTACGGTCGCCTCTTTGTCGTCGAGCCCCTAGAGCCGCATTTGACCGGCGACTTTGCCGTACACTACGAGCGCACCCCCTCGCATCTCTCTATGCGCCTGACCGTGCCCCACTACACCGAGCGCTTTCAGCGCAATGGCTTTGCTCCCGAGTTCATGCGCCATTTGAGCACCCACATGCCCCACGTGGTACTCGTAGATGTGTGCAGTCCCCGGGGCACTGAACGCTATACCAAAGTCCCCCGCGGCATCCGCGATCTAGTCAATTGGTTCATGGTCTTCAACCACCTCCGCGCCCAAGGCGACCGCAGCCAGTACCAGGATCAGAGCGGCCTACCTCATCATTTGCTAGACGAGTTGGAAAAGTGGTACGAATTTGTCGTCGTGCGGCGGCGCATTGGCCCGTGGATAGAACCCGGTCCGACCTATGCCATCAGTCACTGGGCTCCCGAACTGAAAGAGGAAGTGCTCATGGGCGATCTGGCCGTCCCCCGGCGACCGGCCGTACCCGGCGACGAGCCCCAGGTCATTTTGGCCAATCCCGCTCTGTATCGCACCGAGGGGACGGATCTGCCCGAGTTCATGCGCCGCACCCAACCCTACTACTTCAACGACCCAGAAAAGCGCATCCGCGAAGAAATTGTCCCCGGCTTTGGTGCCCACGGTTTTGAAACCCGAGTGCGGGGCTGTACCACGGATCAGTACGTGGCCGCAGTACAGCGCGCTATGGGTCAGGCCCTGCAAAGGTGCGAGTATAGCTAGACGTGATCCGCTGCCGACTCACCATTACTTCGCCCCTACCCAGCGATTGGGGCCGCATTCCCTTTTCGCCCGTCGTCGACTTTGGCCGTCTCATTGCCCAAGCTGGAGTCCAAGGCGTACTCGACCCCAATTCCATTGTCGTAGTCGATATCACCACCGGTACACCCGTCGCTTTTGCCCGCAGCGAAGACCTAACCTACGGCGATCGGGGCCGCATTGAGTGGACCATAGACGAGCCTGACCACATTGAATACGAAATCCGCTTTGCCACGGCCGACTGCCGGCCAGCGCTAGTGCCGCAGCCCTACGTCCCCTTGGTAGGCAACGGCGACCTGCTGCGCTACAACGCTCCTAGCCCGCGCCCCTTGGCTCTGAGCAATTCCCTGCATCTAATCGACCTGACCGGCGACGGCCAAGCCGATCTAGCGGGCTGCTGGAATTACTACCACCGTCCCGGCGCGCCCGTAAGCGGCTTGGTCTGCTGTCCACGCATTGGTACCGCGGAGGACTTGCTTTTTGGCGATATGGCGCGCCTGCGCTATGTCGAGGACGGCGAATTAAAGCACTTTCCCGGTGTGTACGTGCGGGTCGCCTTTGCCGATATGGACGGCGACGGACTGGTCGACTTGGCCTTTGCCGACCGCAGTTGCGGTCAGGTCGCCTTCTTTCGCAACACTGGCCAGCGCGACGAGGGCAACCTGCCGCTCTTTGCCCCCTACGGCTCTATTGAGACCCCTTTTGCGACCATTGAGCACTTGCTTCTGCAAGATATCACCGGCAACGGCGCGGTCGATTTGGTGGTCAACGGCCACCTCATTGCCAATCTCGCGGCAACCGGCGCTCCCTTCCGGCCCGGCCCACCCCAGGACTTGGGCAGTGGCCCACACATCGCCTTTCTCGACCTAGATGGCGACGGCCGTTTAGAACTGATCGGCCTGGAAGGGAGAGCTTCCGCCTATCCGCCCCCAGACCAGCCGCACGCGCTCCACTGGCGCTGTCTCACCAGCACCAACCCCATCCAGTACGGCCCACCCCAAGCCCTGCCCGACGTACCCGACGCCGCGGACTGCACCCAACTGGCCACCAGCCAAGAGCCACACCCCGGCCTCCTGTTGCAGTGCAACACCTATCAGCATCTAGTCTTTTACGAATTGACTGGTCCCGGCCAGCTAGTGAAGCGCGGCCCTCTCCAAGCCCCATCGCCCCCGGTCTCTTGGAGCGATCAGGCCTGGCCCTGCGCGGCGGACTGGGACAGTGACGGCGTTTGGGATCTGGTCATTGGCGGTGGCTATGGCTGGCCGCGCCTAGTGCACAACCGGGGCGACAACCAGCGTCCGGCCTTTGACGAACCGCAATTGATCCCCTCCACTGAGGGACCGATCCGGGTACTGCGCGGCGAGTTGCTCGGTGGCGATCACTGGCACAATATGGGTTACCCCTATCCCGTACTAGTCGATTGGGACGGCGACGGCCTGCTCGACCTGATGCTGCCCAATGAGACCAACCGCATTGTATGGCATCGAAATATAGGCACTGACAAAGTCCCTTATTTTGGGCCGCGCCAATTCATCGAAGTGGAAGGCTTCCCCGACTCGCCCCAGACCCGAGCCGAATCGGGCCTTTTGAGCGCCGACCCCGACTTGCCCAATCACCCCTACCCGACCGATCCCCGCTCGCCTTTCTTTTGGCGCACGGGCGCTGCTTTTGCCGACTGGAACGGCGACGGCCTAATGGATTTTATCACCCACGGCCATCAGCGCCAAGCCACGCTTTTTATTCAGTACATGCACGATGATGGCCAGCCGAGGGTCAAAGCGGCGAGCCCAGTGCTATTGGAGGACGGCCGCCCCATTGACGATAGCATTGTCGGCCGACAAAAACACTGGACCGAATCCTTCCGCGCCTGCGACTGGGACGGCGATGGCCTAATCGATCTCATCTACAATCTCGCTAGCACGGGCGAGATCTACCTCTTGCGCAATGTCGGCTCACCGCAAGAGCCCGTCTTTGCGGCCCCCCGGCAATTCAAGTGCTACGGCACCCCCATTGCCTGCACCATCCACGGCCCCAGCGCCTGGGCCGGAGATCTCAACGGCGACGGCAAGCCCGATCTCTTGGCCTGCGTCGAGTGGAGTGTGTATCCCTTTTTCGCCCACGCCGCTCTGGAGATGGACCGCCATCCGCAATATCGGATCGAATTGGTGGCGTCGGCAGGAGAGCAGTGCCGCTGAAGCAGAGTCGTCGCTCTATCTCCCGTGGAAACGAGAATCCGTGAAAATGAACACTGCGGATCCCGGCGCTTCAACCTCTAAAATCTCGGTGCCAGTCCAGCCATTGTATTGCTTGCCCGGCAGTATGTCCAGCAAGGCGACCGCGACGGACCGGGCCGGGATGTCTGCCTGTCCGCTGGCCCAGACTTCGCTCTCGTCTCCCGGACTGCGCAACCGCGCTTTGACACCTTTGGCGTCTTCTTGACCTAAGTTCATCATCAACAGGCACACGGTCGGCGGCTCGCGCATACTGCCCCAAGGACCTCCATCGTGGCCAGAGTGGAAATGCGGCAGTGCGAACTCCGACGAACAGAAGATGGCCGGCTTTTGGTAGCGCTTGGTGAACACCCGCCCCAGTTCGAGCAACTCAGGCGCGAGGCCGCTGCCGTCGGTGGGAGTCTCTAGAAACCGGCCGCAGATCTTATCTAACTGTTCGTCCGTCAGCGGACAATTGTTCTCCTTGAGCTTCCACTTGCCAAAGAATCCCACGCCGGGCGACTCGGGCGCGACAAAGCGGATCAGGTGGATCTGTTGTTCTAACTCTTCTGCCGTTTGGGTCCACCGATGGTCGCCTTTGTCCTTGCTCTCCTTGCCCAGCCCTAGGGCCACCACGGACCTGTCCAACAGCCCGGTAAGCCGCGCGGCCTGAAGCTGAAACGGGATCATCCACGCGTCGTTGAGGTCGAAATAGGTCTCCAGCAAAACCAGTTCGACCGTCTGCCGGTACACCGCCGCCAACTCCGGCGCAACCGGTCCTCGCATCTGCCAGACTGTGATTTTCAGGTCTGGCCTCTTCTCGTGCACGGCTTGGAGGACCGCGGCCGTGTGCTGGTCAATGCCGCCGTCGTAGTCCCAGCCGAACTCGTCGATGTTGATCACTGGGTTGGGATTGTCAGCAAAGTCCATCTGGACCAGGACATCGGAAGCCTCGTCGACGTTCTTGCGCAGAAAATTGTAGTGGACCACCCCCTCGGAGACGATCCCGCCCCTAGCCTGCCAATACTCCCATCGTCTACACAATATAATCATCTGGGTCGTTGCACTGAAGATCGGTTGCAGGCTGTCCTGTCTCCCAAGACAGCGAGCGAATTGTCCGCTAGGGCATTTTTCAATACTTTGGCTACCGACGCAACCCCCAATGCCGGAGCTTCTCCAATGAAAGTCCTCGTACGCCAGCGCGATCTCTCCGACGACTACTTGCGCTTCGCCGTGCAGATCGGCGCGGACGGCATCGACATCCACAACGCGGAAAGCCTGCCCGGGTTTGCCGAGCAGGGCTACCCGCACCTGGAGGAATTGCGCATACTGAAAGCCCGAGTCGAGGCAGCCGGGCTGCACATCTACCGCGTCACCCCGGCCGAACCAATCCGTTTTCTGAGCGGCGAGCCCGGTGGCGAGGCGCAGCTCGATGCCCTGTGCACGGCGGTCGAGATCATCGGGCGCGTGGGTATTCCATTCATGTCGATGCCCGTCCATCTGGCGCAGACACCGGCGTACCGGCACCACAATCCGGGCTACCGCGGCGGCTACACCAAGATCCATCGGGGGGGCTACCGCATGGGTGCTTTCGACGCCGAGCGCCTGCGGCAGAGCCTCGCCGCCGATCCCATAGAGCCTTTCGACCCGGAAAAGCACTGGCAGCGCTGCGTACACATGTACGAACGGCTCGTACCCGTGGCCGAAGCCTGCGACGTGCGGCTCATCATCCATCCTTCCGACCCACCCCTGCTCGATAGCGAACTCTCCCCCCGGCGCTGGACGGACATCCTAGCCGCAGTGCCCAGCGACCACAGCGGTCTGCTCTACTGCATTGGCACCCGCTACGAAGCCCTCGGGGATGGCGTTATGGACGACATCCGTCACTGGGGTCAGCAGGGAAAGATCTTCCACACTCACTTCCGCAACGTCCAAGGGACGGTGCCCGACGGCGGGTACGCCGAAGTCGGCCTCGACGATGGCGACATGAATATGTTCGCTGTACTCGAGACGCTGCGCGAGGTAGGTTTCAACGACGGCTTACAAATGGACCACCTGCCCCACTACGACGACGACGACAGCCAGCGCTCTGCCACCGCCTTTGCCGTGGGCTACACAAAGGCGTTGCTCCGCGCCCTCGATGGCTAGCGTCATTTGCGCCACAGATCACATCAGCCGCAAGTCGTCCCCATGAGGTCGAGCCATCCTGACTCCCGGCAGCACCCCATTTTACGCCGGGGCGGCCACCGCGCCGGGCTCGCCAGTCACCAAGGAGATCCAACGTGAAGGTGGCTAGTGTCGAACTCACCAACCTTGACGTGCCATTCGAGAAGTATGCTGGTCAGCACCTGCAGTACTGGATTGCGCCGTGGCGGATCGTTCAGGTATGCAAGCTGACACTGGACAACGGCGTTGTCGGTTGGGGAGAGACCATCCCGAACGCCACCCATTCCCGGGTACCTGACGACATTGCAGAACGCATCGTCGGCGAAGAGGCAGCGGCTCTATTATGGAGAGACGATCTCGGTACCGGCGTGCAGATCGCCCTGTTCGATGCCGTGGCGAAAAACGAAAACGTCCCAATCTGCGACCTGCTTGGGCCGCGAGTGCGCAACGGGTGTCCGATCTCCTGGTGGACCTGCGACATGGGCCCAGAGGATTGGGCTCAACAGTGCGAGATGGCGGTTGCGCGGGGGTACATGTCGGCCAAGCTCAAGACGAGGCCGTGGCAGGACCTGCACGCCTGCCTGCAGGCGGTGCTGCGCGTAATTCCGCCGCAATTTAAACTCGACCTCGATTTCAACGGCCACCTAGTGAATGCCGCCAATGCGGTCCCGCTACTAAAATCGCTCGAACAGTACGAGCAACTGGCGATGATCGAAACTCCGATACCGCAGGAGGACATCGCCGGCAATCTCCAGGTTCGGTCGCGGATCAACCGGCCCATCGCCATGCACGTGGACAGACCTCCGATCATGACGGTGCTGCGCGACGACATCGCGGACGGCCTGATTATCGGGGGCAGTGCCTCGCAGCTAATGCAACAGCAGGCCGTAGTCGCGGCCGCCAACAAGCCGTTCTGGCTGCAACTGGTCGGTACCGGCATCACCACAGCCTGGGCGGCTCACGTAGGGGCGGTCTGCCCCGAGGCCCGGTGGCCGGCCATTACCTGCATGAACATCTACCAGAGTCAGCTACTGAAGAGACCGATAGAGGTGCAGGGCGGCTACTACCCGGTTCCCGAAGGGCCCGGTCTGGGTATCGAGATCGATGAGGTGGCGGTGCAGAAATACGCGGTGGACTACTCGACGGTATGCGAGGTTCGCCACTTTTATCGCTACGTCCGCTCCGGCGGCGAGCGCGCGCACATCGCCGGCAACAGGAGCGCTTTCCACGGGCGCTACCGGCAAGCCGGACTGCCCCTTTTCGAGGCCGGCTCGACGCTCGAGGTCATCGCCGACGACGGCAGCAGCGAATTCGCCGAGTTCTACAGCGAGATCGAGCGGCGCGGCGTCCTCTTCGGAGCATGAGAACCATGCCCAACTACTGCCCTGACTCCCACGACTGGCAGCGCCGCAGTCCCGCCCAGGCCGGCTTCGACGCCGACGAACTAGCCGCGGCATTGGCCTTCGCCCAGACCCAAGAGATCCAAGCCTCCACCAATTTGGCTGACATGCTGCCCAAGGGCGACCGCCACCCCAACGACCGTCCTTTAGGCCCGCTCAAAAAACGCGGTCCCACAGCCGGCCTGATCGTGCGGCAAGGATATCTGGTCGCCACCTTCGGCCCGGTCGATAGCGTCGAAGTCACGTTCAGTTGCGCCAAGAGCTATATCTCGGTGCTGGCTGGGGTAGCCTTTGACCAAGGGCTAATCCGCGATCTCGATGAACCCGTCGGCCGCACGGTCTTGGACGGCGGCTTTGACGCGCCGCAAAACCAGTCAATCACTTGGCGTCATTTGCTGCAACAAACCAGTGAATGGGAAGGCGAACTCTTCGGCATCCCCGATTGGATCGACCGCGGCCGCGAACTAGGCCAAGGTGCTGCCGAAGCCACGGTGGGCGGCACGGCCTCCAGCGCCGACAATTACCGCTCTCTCGAACCGCCCGGCACCTTTTGGGAGTACAACGACGTGCGCGTCAACCGCACGGCCCTCAGCCTGTTGCGCCTTTTTCGCAGCCCCTTACCCCCTGTGCTCAAAGAAACCATCATGGACCCCATTGGGTCCTCTTCCACTTGGGAATGGCACGGGTACGAAACCTCCTATGTCGAAGAAAGCGGCCAAACGGTCCAATCCGTCTCCGGCGGCACGCACTGGGGCGGCGGCCTGTGGATCACCTCCTACGACCACGCCCGCTTCGGCCTGCTCTTCCAGCGACGAGGGCGCTGGAACGGCCGCCAGCTCCTCTCCGAACAGTGGATTGACCACTCCCTCGCTCCCTGCCCCATCAAGCCCGAATACGGCTTCCTGTGGTGGCTCAACCACCAGCACAGCATGTCCGATCTAGCCTGTCTCGACAGCTTTGCAGCGCGCGGAGCCGGCGGCAACATCGTCTTCGTCGAGCCGGAGCGCGAGCTAGTCATCGTCCTGCGCTGGTGCGGCAATGCCAAAGCCGTGATCGACCGCATCCTCTCCAGTGAAATTTGATGTCCGACTGGGTAGGGGCGACCGGCCGGTCGCCCCTACTAGAAAATCGCACCACGTCATCTCATTCTTTATATTCCCCCGTTAGTGTTACTCCTAGCGAAGATACTATCCAATGCGCGATGCTTGGCTCTTGGTTCTGGTCCTCGCGGCCACGGTTAGCCACGCCCAGATTGAAAAGTGGCAGATCGGTGGCAATGGTCTAGCCTGGGACCAAGGCGACTCCCTGCAGATTTTGGTCGATTTTGCCAATGTCCCCGGTTCGATCCAACCACTCTATCTACAGCCAGATCAAAACCTCCTTCCCCTGCTGGAAAACTGGCAGTTCTGGCGCGTTCCCGGCGTGAGAAATCTCAGCTATGTCGATGGCTATATGCCGCGCGTTTGGAAGCGGTGGAATGGCAGGGGCGGCGACCCAACTCAAAATGGTGTCTTCCTAGTCGACGCAGACTCCACCACCTACAACGCACCCCGCTCCGAAGGCATACAGGATCAGTTCTATACCATCGACACCGCCGTGCCGGTCCCCGCCCAGCAGTTCGGGTTCTATACACCCCCTCAGGGATTTCGCTCCGACGGCACCCCGCTGAACACCGATGCCACCCCGGCTTTCGATGTCTCCATCGGCGACGAATCGGAGCCTGTCGTAACCGGCCCCGCCAGCAAAGCCGGCGGTGAGGATTTCTGTACCAGCAACATAGGGGTCTGGCTACTGGAAAACTGCCCTGAATCTTGGCGATCCGCCGGCTATGCACCCTTCCAACAAGTGGTGGCCAGCGTGGCCGAAAACCTCGATCCCACCGTCCACGTCGATTTCCCCCGCCAGTACGTGCGCTACTTCCGCTGGCGGCGGCAACTGTCGGTCCTCGACGAAGAGGCGGTTGACATCTGCCCGACCTGCGGCGGCGCGGGCGTCCAAGCCCATGCGCTCAAGGGTTCCATCGGCGGCTTCGAAATCTTCGCCCAGGGCGTGCCGCAGCGTGCCGTCTATCTCAGCCGGATCGTCGATCTCGGCCAAGCCGTCAACTTTGGCCGCCTGCATTGGTCAGCAACACCGCTGCGATTGGAAAACGGCGCAGTTGTCGAAGTGCCCGACGCCCAGGTCTGGCTCAAAGCCGAAGTTCGCATCGGACGCGACGACGATCCCGCGACCTACAACGAATTCACGGACCTCGGACGCGAAAAGGAAGTTTCGCGCGAGCATTACGAGTCTCTCACGCCGCAGTTCACTCGCGACCCCCAACCCGGGTTGCGCGCCCCGATAGGCTACGACAGCGACAACTGGTCCTTCTGGTCGGTGCCCGCTACCAAATCCGGGGAGCATCTCAGACTCAGAAGCGGCTCGCACCTGCAACTCAATCTCTCGCTGGAAAGCCGGGACTTTGACGCGTGGATCCGCCTCGATTCGCTGTGGATCGAGATCGCTCCGCTCCTAGCCGAAGAGGTCGTCGCCGAGGTGGCCCGCTTGGACGATCTGCAACCGGTCCGGGGCATCGTCGAGGTGGAATTGGGCCAATGGACCGAATTCGCCTACCAGATCAAGGCCGAATTTGCAGACGCGGCCGGGTTCGACGCGCTGCGCATCAGCACCGATAGTCGCCCCGCCTTCCGCAGCCTGGAAATGGGTACTCCGCTCTCAGCCGTCGTCCCCGCCTTGGTGCTGGAGGAGGAAGACGGCTTGACCATTCACCTAAGCGAAAGAATAACCCGCGCCAACAACGCGCCCATCCGCATCGTCTTCGCCAGCAAAGTGTTCGAACTGTCCCATACCTTTACGGGCGAGCTTCTCGACACCGACAGCGAGAGCCTGCCGCAACCCATCGCACCCGGCGACGCCAGCGAGGCCATTTCGACCAGCAGCCTGCGGGTCTTAGGCGCAGCGGGTGAGTCGCCCGATCTCATCCAGGCGCTAGCCCTCTCCACGCCGGTGCTAACCCCCAACGGGGACGGAGTCCACGACAGGCTCGATATCAGTTATGCCCTGTTCCGCCTCCCCGACCCCGTGCCCGTGGCGCTGGAAGTCTACGCCCTCGACGGCCGCCGCGTTGCCCGCCTCGACAAAGGGCTCCAAGGTGCCGGCCCCCGCCAACTCGCCTGGGACGGCCGCGACAAAGCAGGCCGCCTGCTGCCGCCGGGCCTCTACCTGCTCTCCGTCTCCCTGCAAACCGAATTCGCCCAAGCCAGACAATTGCTGCCGCTGGGCATAGCCTATTAACGTGAAGCGCATCATGCGACCCCTGCTAATTTTGCTCATCTGCTCTGCGACGTCCCTCGGAGCCGATGCGCTCCGCTTCGCCGATGTCGATGCGTGGTCAACGTGGGACATGCCCTATGGGCTGGTCGAGTTCGGCGACGCGGGCCAACTGCAACTGATCAAATACCGCAAGGACATCAACGCCGTGGCCAACGCTCCGCTCTTTACCCACGGCACCCGGTCGCGGGGCGAGGCGGTAGCGGGCGGCATCTGGAAGGCCGGCAGCAATCCCGACGCTGCCGAGCGGACCATCGACGGCGATCCGGCCACCTTCTGGCAAGCGGCACCCAACGACGCCCTTGACGACTGGTTCGTGCAGGTCGATCTAGGCCGCGCGGTGCTGGCCAAGGAGATCCGCCTCACCTTCCCCGACAAGGAGGATGCTCGCCCCTTTCGCCAGTTCTCCGTCTTCACCGCCACCGGCATCACTTCCGACCCTCTCAAAGACGTCTTCATCTACCGGCCGGTCTATTTCACCACCCGTCCCAACGAGGCTACTTTCATCGCGATCCCCCTATCCTTTGACCTCCTGGATACCGCGCAGGTCGTCGACCGCAACCTCGACATCGAGCCTGCTGACATCGCCAATTTTCGTCTCGTCCAGTACATCAACTTCACTGTCGAGGACTTCGATCCCGAGGGCGCGCTGGCCGAGATCGAAGTCGTCGCCGTCGGCGACAATGTCAGCCTCGGCACGCTCAACCGTGGCATTGTCCTCGACGGGCTCACTGCCCGCGGCAACGAAGGCATCCTCGACGCCGACATGAATACCGGCAACGCCATCATTCCCACCGCCTATGAGGGGCGCGTGCGCTCCTGGCAAGAGCAAGGCACTTGGTTCTACATCGACCTCGGTGCCACCTTCTGGCTCGACGAGCTCTTTATCTACGTGGTCCGCCCCCGCGAGGGTACTGTCGGCAGCCTAGCTGGCCCGCCCCGGGGATTCAAGTTCCTGCACTCGGACGGCACGCGCCTGACCAACTCCGAGCTGCCCACGCCCGAGGCCTTCGACTTCGCCACCCTCATCGACCAGCCCGACCTCGCCATCGGTCAAGACTACGGTGGTCGTGGTGTTCGCTACCTGCGCTACGCCTTCGCGCCGCGTCAGATACGCTATCTGTTCTGGCACCCCCATACGACCCAGGGTTGGGCCTCGCGCTGGTACGAGATGATGCTGTTCTCCCCCGGCTATCCCGCCCAAGTCGTTTTGCGCTCCCCCTTTATCAACCTTGGAGAAGCCGCTGGCGATGGACGCCCGAAAGTCATAAGCAACCTTTCATGGGATGCTGATCTTCCCTCCGGAACGCGCATCGAATTGCGTTCGCGCTCGGGCAATACCCAAGGCGCTGTCTATACTTTCCACAATAAGATCGGTGAGGTTATTACAGAAGAAAAATGGCTCAGTTCCCCGAAAGTGCTCAGAGGGCCGGTCGATACAACCGTTGTAGTAAGCGAGGACTGGGACGAGTGGAGTGAGGAGTACACCTTTTCCGGCGAAGCCTTCAAATCGCAGAGCCCGCGCCGCTTTGTGCAGCTAGAGATGATCCTCTCGACAGACGATCCGCAAGTAGCGCCCGAGGTCTCCGCGCTATCCATTGAGTATGAGGATGCGCTCTTGTGGGGCGTACGGGGCCGCATCGAACCCAGGAACGCCCAACCCAACGAGGACACTCGCTTCACTTATTCGGTCTTGCCCGCAAGTAACCCCGAGGACTTGGGATTCGACCTGATGCGCTTTGATCTGCCTACTGTAGCATCAGACATCGATGTACAAATAAGTGGCGCGACTGTCGAGCCATCCTTTGTTGACATCCGCACTGACTCCCTACATATTGGCTTGCCTTTCTCCGTTACATCCGACTCAGTCCAGATCAGTTTCACCACTCGCGTGGTGCAAAACGCCACGCTCTTCGGCCTAGATCTAGGTTCAAGCGTCCATCCAGATCTGTGGCAATCGGTCGAGGCGGAAACGCGCCGCGCCAATATAGTCATGTTACCCGCCCTAGCAGATGCTACCCAGCTCATCGACGAGCTCTCGCTTTCCTCCCCCGTGCTAACCCCCAACGGAGATGGTGCCAACGACGAAGTCCAGATCCGCTTTGTCGCCTTCAAGGTGACAAAACAGACGCCCCGGGTATTTATATACGATCTAGCCGGACGCCCAGTATC
The DNA here is from genome assembly GCA_965116675.1 of Candidatus Latescibacterota bacterium. Taxonomy (GTDB): domain Bacteria; phylum Latescibacterota; class UBA2968; order UBA8231; family UBA8231. Next base: position 613,071 of record OZ220721.1, on the reverse strand, counting down.
AGAACTCCCACCACCGACTGTACAAGGCGCAGCCTACGTCTTTAGCTGGACCGGTCGCGATGCGGCTGGGAACCTCGTGCGGCCGGGTGCCTATCTCTATCGCATAGACCTAGGTGCCGACGCAGGCGGAGACACCACCCTGCGAACCGTCGCTGTCGCCTATTGATCTGCCCTTATTTTTTCGCCCCATCGCCCCCGATCCATAGCCCTTAGTATGCCAGACCAATATCTGCGCACAATTCGCCATTTCAATCGCGACATACACCTGTATCTGTTTGCTTCTGGCCTAGTTGGATTTTGCCTATTCAGCGGCATTTACTCGCTATTGTTCAATTTATATCTGCTGCGGCTGGGCTACGGTCCCGCATTCGTCGGCCAAGTCAACGCCGTCGGTGGCCTGGCCTTTGCCCTATCCAGCCTACCGAGCAGTTTCCTCGGCGGTCGTTGGGGTAATCGCCGCACAATGATCCTCGGCCTTAGCTTGGCCGTCGTCGGCCATGCGCTGCTGTCGCAAGCTGAGTTCGTCCCTACTATCCACCAGCAAAACTTCATTCTCAGCATGAACTCCCTCGGCTTACTCGGCATCTCGCTGTACATCGTCAATGGCTACCCCTACTTGATGAGAGTCTCCAGCGCCGCACAGCGCCACCACGTATTCTCGCTCCAAGCCGCCCTCTTTCCCCTTGCGGGTTTCGCTGGCAGTTTGGCCGGAGGTTTCCTGCCGGGCGGCTTTGCCAGCCTCTTACAACTTTCCCTCGATCATCCCGCCCCCTATCGGCATACATTGCTCTGCGCCTCCCTGCTGCTCACCCCAGGCGTATTTGCCCTTGTGGCGACGAGTCAAGAGACTCGCCGCGAACACCAGGGGGACACTTCAACGGATGCCGCTCCCTTGCCGCTGAAGCTCATCCTGGTAATCTCTTTTATTGCGTTTCTTTATACTGCCAGTGAAGGAGCAGTCCGCACTTTCTTAAACGTCTATCTAGATGACGCATTAAATGCGAGTACCGCCCTAATTGGCACGCTGGCTGCCGCAGGACAATTACTCGCCATTCCCGCCGCCCTCATGATGCCCTTTCTAGTGCAGCGTTTTGGTCGCACCCGCACGTTCAATGGAGCGGTTTTGTGCTCGGCTCTGATATTGGTCCCCCTCGCTTTAATTCCCCATTGGGCCATCGCCGGTTTATGCCTTATGGGCACGATGTGCCTAGCGGGGATCCGCCGACCGGCCTTCACCGTTTTCCAACAGGAAATGATGCCTCTGCGTTGGCGAACAGCAATGGCCGGAGCGGCGGCCACAATGACCGGCTTTGGTTATGCTGGCGTATCGCTAGGTGGGGGTTATGTGATTGAAGCGGTAGGATATCGCGCTCTATTTCTCATGGCAGGTTGCTTAACTGCCTTTGGCGCAGCGGTTTTTTGGCTCTGTTTTAGGCATCGCGACGATCATGGTGAAGCAGGCTCTGGCTAGCATTCTCGTCGAAGTCGCAAGCAACCACACCACCTAAAACATCGCAGTAGAACCACCTCGTCTTCTCCAGATCCGTCGAGTAAAGTTTGAACAGCCGATTTAAACCAGCGCGTCGGCTAGCTCCTGGGCCTGGACCATGCGGGCGTAGCAACCATCTCGGGCCAGCAAATCTTGGTGGGTGCCGCGCTCGACAATGCGGCCTTGGTCCAGCACTAAAATCAGATCGGCCCGGCGCACGGTGGACAGGCGGTGGGCAATGACCAAGGTCGTGCGGTTGTATATGAGCCGCTGGACAGCTTCTTGGATGAGGACCTCCGTTGCCGTGTCCACTGAGGAAGTGGCCTCGTCAAGGAGCAGAACCGGGGCGTTTTTGAGCAAGGCGCGGGCAATGGACAGACGCTGCTTTTGCCCACCCGACAGGCGCACGCCGCGCTCGCCGATCAAGGTGTTGTAGCCTTCGGGCAGATCGCAGATGAATTCCTCGGCGTTGGCCGCTCGGGCCGCTTCCTCCATGTCGGCTTGGCTGGCTTCGGGGCGGCCAAAGAGGATGTTGTCGCGCACGGTGCCGTGGAAGAGAAAGACGTCTTGGGGGACGGAGGCGATGTGGCCGCGCAGATAGTCCAAAGGCAGGCTCCGCACGTCGTGCCCTCCCAGTTGGACTTGGCCCTTTTGCGGGTCGTAGTAGCGCGGCACCAAGGCGGCAATGGTGCTCTTGCCAGCACCCGTGGGGCCGACCAAGGCCACCACCTGTCCGGCTTCTATCTGGAAATCAATATCGTGCAACACCGGCTGATCCGGCTCGTAGCCAAAGGTGAGACGGTCGAAGCGCACAGACCAGTCCAGGTGGGCTGGAGCCACCGCGTTGGGCGCGTCAACAATAGTGGGCTTTAGCGCCAGCAGAGCGAAAATCCGTTCGGTGCTAGAGACCGCTTTCTGCAGCACATCGTTGATGGAAGCCAAGCGCAGGAAAGGCTCGTAGATATGCGCCATATAGGCGACGAAGACAAACAGATCGGCCACGGAAATGCCGCCTTGCAGTGCATCAGTGCCCCCCGCCCAGATCACCAGCACCACCCCTACCCCACCGGCTCCTTCGATTAGGCCGGAAGGAATAATGGAGATCTTGTTGGCGGCGATCATCCGGTCGCGGAAGGTTTGGCTGCGGGCCTCAATGCTGCGGGCGCAGCGCTCTTCCTGGACGAACGATTTGATGACCGAGACGCCGGAGAGGTAATCCTGCACTTGGGCCACCAGCTCGCCCAAGCCGCCCCGCACTCCAGCCCACATGCTCCGCACCCGCGAGACGTAGCGGAAGACGAGGAAGGCGGTCAGCGGGATGGGCAGTAGCGCAATGAAGGCGAGGCGAGCGTCGAGGATGAACAGCACGGTCAACATGGCACCGGGAATGACCATGGCGATAAAGGTCTCGGGGATGCCGTGGGCAATAAAATCCTCCACGGTCTCCACGTCGTTGATGGAGCGAGACATGAGTTCGCCGGTGCGGCGCTGGTGGAAAAAGCGGTGCGGCATCCGTTGCAAATGGCGGTACACCCGATTCATGAGCCGGTGCATGACTTGATAGGCGGCCATGTGCGAGAACAGGCCGTACCCATAGCGCACCAATCCCCGGATCAGGTAAGAGCCCAGCAACAAGAGCGATAGCTTCAGCAGACCAGCCGAGGAACCGCCTCCTTCGGTGAGCCATTGAATGAGGCGGCGGATAACTAAGGGCGGTAGTAGGTTGGCAGCGACAAAGAGGAATCCGCAGCCAATGGTCAGGGCTAGGAGGGTGCGTTGGGAACGGACGAGGCGATAGAACTGGCGGATGAAATTCACGGGGCGGTCGGGTCCATGGTTTTTCTAGCCAAGGTTCAAAAATAGAACAGCAGCAGCGGGATTTCTACCTCGTCCGGGGTCAGTCCCCCGTGGGCACCGTGCTTGTTCATCTCGAATTTGTCTTTTTCGTACCACCAGACCGACTCGCCAGCAAAGGGTAGAACGACCAAGTTGCCCACTCGGTCGAGAAAGCGGGAGGACGGGGGCAATGGCCCAAAGAGGCCAGCTTCGATCAGATCCGCAGTGCGGCAAACTTGGGCACAGCCTTCGAGTTGGCGAGTCAACAGGGCGTGGGCTTCGTCGAGCCGGTCGTCCTCGACGTAGAAAAAGAAATCGCGGCACGCGCCGGCTGGCACTAGGGGCCGACCAGCGCGATCAGTGCGCAGCATCGGCACCAAACCGGGGAAACGAGTCTCGTCATTGAAATACACAGTGGTTTCCGGATTGACCGAAGCCTGACCATGATCGGCGATGAGAGCGAACAATGTGCGCTGCAAACGGCCAGCCAGCGGACGCCAGAAGAGCCGCTCGACTGCGGTCAAAAAGGTGTCGATCTCTACTTGAAACTGTGGCGAGTCTGGACCGTAGCAGTGGCCTATAAGATCGATCTGGTCGAAGTAGAACAGGAAATAAGCCGGCCCTGAACGCGGTTTTTGCAGTAGCGTGGCTAGATTGGTCAGGGCCTCGGAAAAGGTGTAGCAGGGATGAACTTGAGCGCCTTGCAAGTATGTGTCAGAGCAGGTCGAGGGAGTAAAGGCGCGGCTTTGGAAAACGAAACTCTCGACCCCTAACTGCCCCAACTCTTGGTACAACGTGCCTTGGGGAAAGACGGTTTGAGCCGCTTCCCGAGGCAGCGAATTGGACTGTTTGCTATCGGCTCGGGCAAAGGGCAGCGGGGTGATAATGGCGTCGAGGCTCGGCTCGTAGTACTGCCATTCAAACACGCCGCTGCGCCCGGGTGGCAGTCCCGTGTGAATGCAAGTGATGTGGGCAGCGGTGGTGGACGGAAATTGCGCGGTAAGACGATTCACCGCTCCCCCGCGGCCAATATCGCTTAGGAAGGGATAGCGATCCTGGTAGCGCTCAAAAAAGCGCCAACCAAAGGAGTCAACAAAAAAGAGCACCACCGTGTCGCAAGGCCCTACAGCCGTCAGCAGCGCCGGATCGAGACTGGGCGATCCTTGGCCCGTCAGGGCCCATTTGATGGTAGCCGGCAGGTCGGCAAAACAGTGACCGTTATAGCGGGGGCGGATGAAGCGATCGTCGAGCACGATGCGCAGAGCCTTACAAAAAGCGCGTAATCCCAAAGCCCATGCGCCAGTTGTCAGGGGCTGCGTCGTCGGGTGCTCCCACCAAGTACTGGGCTGGACTAAGGCGCGTATTATTGGTAGCGAAAATGTAGAAGGTATGTCCTCCCGTATCTATGGACAGGCCCCAAGCCAGCGAATTGTGCGAGCGGCCCGTTTCGCCCGGCAATAAAATGCCCTGGTATCCGGTCAGGGTCGGACTGTACTCCAGCCACACGCCCCACGTATCGTCAAAGTAATACTGGACGTACGTTCCCAGCGTAAAGGTGTATTGCGTCTCGACGCTGAAAACGGCGCTGTTGTACAGATAGGAAGGCACTATCCCTATGCCCAACTTTTCGTCCAGCAGCGCATTGAAAATCAACTGTCCATAGTACTGAAAATTGTCAGCCGCAGCCGCCTTGCGCTCGACAATAGCCGGCATTTCCGTATTCCAAGCTACGCCGACGTTTAGGGCCAAAACCGCGGGCAAGCGCTCGTGAGGGAATTGCAGCCAATGGTATTGCAACTGCAGATCCAAATTGTCCAGCATATTACTCCGCCCCAAAGTCGCCATCAGCCGGTCGCTGAAGCCGTAACTGAGCGAGGTGCGGATATTGGCCGGCCCGTCAAAACCGAAATTGGCCTTGTACCCCTCGTCAATGGCCGGGAGAAAGCGGTGCGAGATCTCGTAGTGGAAATCGCCTTGGGACAGCGTTTCCGCGGTGGGATAATTGGCCGTCCTGATCGCGCTGAATAGCTCTAGGCGGGTTTTGATCGGCATGGTCGCCTGCCACGATGGCTGAGCACCAGCCAAAGCCGGCAACAGCACTCCCAAGCACAAGACGCGAATGTTCACGGTCAATCCCTCCTGCCCTATTGTACGTGTTTTAAGTAGAACGAGACCTCAACGGCAATTTCCTGACTCACCTTGACAAAGGCCGCCAAGGAGGGTGCCTCGATGTTGTAGTCGGCCAGCTTGATGGTGAAAGCCGCCTCGACCTTGGAGCGCCCCTCTTCTACTACTACGGTACCGGGCACTTCAATGGCGCGGTCCTCCCCGTGCAACGACAAGATTCCCTTAGTTTTGACGCGGTAGGCGATCACGGTGGAATCGACCGCGGTGTGTTCGGCGATCTCCCCTTTGTACACGGCCTTAGGCCACTGGTCCGTATCCAGCACTTGGCGCATATCGCGGTCCCGCTTGCCAATGCCCGTATCAAAGCTGGCTAGGTCCACTTCAAAATGCAGTTGGTCCTTTGCCGCAAAAATCGGCTCGCCTTCCCAATAGATAAAGCCGTCGATTTTATCAGTAGTGCCGGTAAAAGTGAGAGCCACCACTTTGGAAGTGAACGCGACTTGGTTGCCCTCGGCCTTTTTATCGACGTGCCATTCGCCGCCGTGGACGGCCAAAGGCGAGCAGATCAGGAACGGGACGAGCCAACGAATACGCGTCGCCCGGCAGTTTAGAGTCAAATTAATCGTTGGGAGCCCCCTTTTCTATCCAAGCACGCACCATTTCAAGCGCGCCCGGGGTCAGATACGGCCCGCCCGGGGGCATGCGGGACCCATCGACATCGGCGTCTGCCAAAAGTTTGTGATACAAGTAGCTGTTGTCGGGATCGCCCGGCTCGACCAAGGCTATGCCCCGGCTGCTCTCCACATCGACGATGTTGTCGTATGCTTGGCCCGCGGACAGGTTGGGCCAAGCGCTGTCGCCGTGGCAGCCGCTCAAAGCGCAGGAAACATCGAATATGGTCTCTTGCACCTGCGCAAAGGTCGCCGGCCCTTCGGCGGCAGAGTCGAATACCATATCCGTACTCGTGGTCGGACCGGAACACGATGTCCCCGTCCATACCAACGCGACGAGCACGACGAGCGCTTTCATGGTCTTTCTCCTTGGATGCACTACATCCGCAAGCTAATCACGCCGGTCTGGCTCTGCAACACGCGGGAGAATGGGCTTTTTGCAGTTAAGACTCCCGCTCAGCTTGCTCACAAGCTCTTCTCAATCGTCGCCACAATCTCGTCTGTATTGCGTAGTATCCTAAGACGCTCTACGATCAATCCTTGCGAGTCCACCAAATAATACGAAGGCAAGGCGTCTATGTTGTAGGACCTAGCCACGTCTGAGCCCAAGCCGGCAGCGCGCACGTGGACGCCTTTAATCTCGTGTTTATCAACCGCCTTGCGCCAAGCGGCCTCATTGTCATCTAGCGACAGATTGAGGAAAACGACCGGCTGACCCTCCGTCCTTTCCTTGATTTTGCGGAGATCGGGTAGATTTTCGATACATGGCCCACACCAACTCGCCCAGAAGTCAAGCAGCACCACTTGGCCCTTGAACTGACTCAGCGATACGGGCTGACCATCGAGGTCTTGGAGAGTGAATTCGGGCGCAGGTTGCCCGAATTGCAGCTTCAGAGCCTTATCCAAAGCTGTCTGGACAGCCTCTGTGTATTCCGGGTACGGGTTGCTCGCTTGGAAATCTTCCCACTTACGCTGAGCCGCCGCCAAGGTTTCGCTGCTTCCGTGCTTGAATGCAGAGATCAGATTTTCGGACAGAAACCAATAGAGCACCCTCCCCTCCAGTTGCTGCTTGGTGAAATCGTACTTTTCCGCAAAACTCCACCTCTTCCGAGCACGGGGATCTGTGAGTATCGCATCGAACTGGGCCTGCACTGCCTCTGACAAACCCAGACCCGATAGATCTATCCTCTCGGCTGACCCGAGCGATTGACGGTGTTCGTACACCGAGTCGAGACGGGCCACGGTCTCCTCTGACAGTTCCAGACTCGACAGGTCGTATCTTTCGGATAACTTGGTCTGCCTGAAAGCTGCGGATTCCTCTCTCAACTTCTGCAGGGAGTTCATCAGAAAGATGCGATACCGTCCCACGCCAACGGCTTTTTCATCCACCAAGGGCATTTCCGCGAGGAAGTCGTAGAACTCTGGAGGGATATTTTTGTTTTCGTGGCCATTGACCAAGCTATACGCCCTCGGGTAGGCAATCATTCTATTGACCCAATCGTAATTGACAGAGGCCGTCACATAGTCGATGCACCCTAGAGACAGCGCGTATTGCTCGCGCCCTTCAGCCAAGAATTCGAACTGCTCCCGCCGCCACTGGTCCATCTGGCGAGAAAAGTTCTCCACCTGTAGATCCTCAAAGTCGAGGTCAAAGGAGTCGAATGGAACAGACCACTCAGCCATGAAGCGGCTGTTGTCCGCGTTAGGGCCGCTGAACGCATAGGACGAGTTGAAAAAGCCCTTCTCAATAACTACGTGCAGACTATCGCCGGGTTCGACGAAGAAGATCAAGGGATTGTAACCGAAGATGAATGCTCTTAACAACTTCACCCACTGCTGCTCTCCTTCGTCCCCCCCAATTACAAGGGTTCCGTGGCCAACAGGCAGCGCGAGCGTAAAGCGGTTCTGGCTGTCGAGGATAATGCGCTGGTGGGACAGCAACAGCGGTTCGTATAATACGATCTCCCGCGAGCGAGGATTCTGAACCTCGCCGGTGATGATCGCAACTGACGGCTGGCTCTGGGTGCTTTCGACAGCTAGACAAGCACTCGACGCCATGAGTATGGCCATTAGGAAGCTACAATATGCGTTGGTCATGCGGCCTTGCTCCATTCGGATTCGGCTCAGCTTGTTCACAAGCCCTGCTCGATCATCGCGACAATCGCGTCTATATCCTCGACTCCAGACAGACGATCTAAGATCAATCCTTGGGAGTCCACCAAGTAATACGCAGGAAGGACACTCACTTGGTAGCTTTTGGTTACCTCCGTACTCCAGCCCTCAGCGCGCACGTGGACGCCTTCGATCTCGTGTTTATCAATCGCTTCTCGCCAAGCAGCCTCATCCACATCCAGCGATATGTTGAGGAAGACGACCGGCCAGCCGGCCGTTTTTTCTTTGATTTTGCGGAGATTGGGCAGGTCGCTGATACACGGCTTGCACCAACTCGACCAGAAGTCGAGCAAAACCACCTGCCCCTTGAACTGACCCAGCGATACGGGCTGACCGTCGAGATTGTCAAGCGTGAAAGCGGGCGCAGGTTGCCCAGGTTGTAGCTTGAGCGCCTCATCCAGAGCTGCCCGGATGGGTTCATTGTATTCCGGGTGCGGATTGATCTGCTGGAAATCCTCCCACCTGCGATGGGCTACCGCAAAAGCTTCGCTGCCGCCGCGTTTGAACCCATCGATCAGTTCTCCAGCCAGAAACCAGTAGAGCACTCTTCCCTCCAGTTTTTGCTTGGCCAGATCGTATCTCTTTGCCAAATTCCACGTCCGGCCTACTGGAGTAGTATATATCGAGTCAACCTGGGTCTGGATGGTCTCCGACAGATTCCGGTCTTCCCAGTCTAAGAAAAGTCCCAGAAACCAGCGATAACTGTCTGAGCCTATGGCCTTTTCGTTCACCAAGGGGATTTCCTGCAAGAAATCGTAATACTCTGGGGTGATATCTCTGTTTTCGTGGCCATTGACAACGCGGTAATTTGTCGGGTAGGCCATCATGAGTTCGGCCCACTCGTAATTGAAGTTAGCTGTCGCATAGTCAATGTATCTTGGAGACAAGGTGTATTTCTCGCGCCCTTCGGCTAGAAACTCGAACCGATCCCGCCGCCACTGCTCCGTCTGGAGCTTGACATCCTCTACCTCCAGATCCTTGTAGTCGAGTCGGAAGGAGCGGAAGCGTGGGAGCAACTCGGCTATGAAGCGGCTGTTGTCCGCGTTGGGACCGCTAAACGAGTAAACGCCCTCCTCCACGACGATGTGCAGACTGTCGCCGGGTTCGACGAAGAAGATTGATCGCCCTCCCTCGTAATGCCCCCAGACGGGGATCCCTCGGACGACAGGCAACTCAAAGGCGAAGCAGTCTAGGCTATCGAGAACGACGCGCTGCCCGGAGCTTTCCAGTGCCGACGGCGATTCGTAGCCAAATGTGATTTCCCGCGCGGTTGGATCCCGGACTTCGCCAGTGATGATCGCAACCTGTGGCTGATTCTGAACGCTTTCGACAGCTAGACAAGCACTCGACGCCATGAGTATGGCAATAAGGAAGTTACCGTATGTATTCCTCATGGGCCTTGATCCAGTCAGCTAGCCGTACGCGCCGTGATCGAGGAAGCCGAGCAACCTTTTCAACCGGGGATTTGCATTTTCGTACACATGCGGCGGCATCTGATAATTCATGAACGGGTAGTACTTGTGCCCGACAATCCGGCGCGCATAGGTCACTTGGGTGATGTACCGCGTGCGGTCGCTGCGGTTCGGTCCCCCGCGATGCCACGCCTGATTGTTGAACATGACGACGCTCCCTGCCGGAGCGCTGTTGTGGACGATCTTCTCTTCCCACTCAGAGCCCTCGATCTCGACCGGCTGTTTGCCGAGCAGATGCGTTCCCGGAATCACTTCCGTCCCGCCGTGCGCCGGCGTATCCACATCGGTCAGATAGTAGTTGGCCGTGAAGAACAGCACCGGGAGGTGGATGTTCGTCGGTGGCTTCCCATCTGTAACGATGTAGTGTGGGGCATCGTCCTGATGCCACGTCGAGAGGCCGCCGCCCGGAAACGTCTGGAACGAGTTGTTGTGAATCACGTGGCAATTCGGCGCTACCAGCTCCTCGGCGAAGCTCACAATCGGCTCGAGATCGAACAGGCGCAGGTTCGCTGCGCTCGTCTCGAATAACCGATGAGCCAGCTTCGTGCGCTCGCCGTAGTTGTTCAGTCCATTCGGATTGTCCGCCAGTGCCCGGTCCAAATCGGCCCGCAATTGCGCACACCAATCCAGCGGCAGGACGTTTTTAACGAGCAGATACCCCTCGCGGTGAAATTGCTCGACCCACTGGGCGATCTGTTCGGCGGATTGTTGGACCCCGGCGAGGGGCAATTCTTTTGGCATTTTTGGCAATCCCATGTTTTGTGTACGAGGCCGATTGGCGCGCCGCGAAGACGATGCCTTTCTTTTCCAAGTGTATATAGCCAAAATCTGGTGCGGTAGCTACCCAACCCACAGGAGACGCCATGTACATCCAAGACCAACTCCCCCACGACCGCGTCACCGACGACAACCTAAGCTACTACAAAGCCATTGGCGTCGATTACCTGACCGTCAACTCCCTCCCCCTCGACCTGCGCACCTATCCCGAGATGGTCGAGTACCTACGAGAAGTCCGCGCCCGCGCCGAGAAAAACGGCCTCCGCTTGTACAACGCCGCCCTAACCGGCCCGGACGAAATCACTCTCGCGCAACAAGATCGCGACGCCAAAATCGAGGAGTGGTGCAACTGGATCCGGGCTATGGGGACCGTCGAAGTCCCGACCCTCGGCTACAATTTCAAACCCGTAGGCAACTTCCGCACCCCCTCGGATACTGGTCGCGGCGGTGCCCACTACAGCACCTTCACCTACGCAGAATACGAAAAAGAGAACCATGACTATCCAGCAAAGCACATCGACGAGGACGGGATGTGGGCCAATATCGCCTACTTCCATCAGTGCATCGTCCCCGTCGCCGAAGAGGCCGGCGTTACCTTGGCCCTACACCCGGACGATCCCCCGCTACCCGAGCCGATGGGCGGCGCAGCGCGGATCGTCTCCACCTTAGACCAATACGAGCGCATCTTCGCTCTCAACCCCAGCCCTCAAAACGCCATGCTGTTTTGCCAAGGCTGCGTCACCGAAATGGGCATTGACGTGTACGAGGCCATCCGCCGCATGGGTCGCCAAGGCAAAATCGCCTACGTCCACTTCCGCAACGTGCGCGGTACGTCCAAGGATTTCAGGGAGGTCTTCGTCGACGAGGGCGACGTCGATATGTACCGGGCAATGCAGACCTACAAGGAGGTGGGCTTTAACGGGCCGTTTATGATGGATCACACCCCATCCATCCCCGACGACACAGGCGGACGCCAGGGCCACGCCTTCGCCACCGGCTTCATCCGCGCCATGATCCAAGCCGTCTATCGCTAATATGACAACAGCAGCCCAAACTCAGATCACCGCCCATGGCGAACATTGGCTAATCAACGGCCAAACCACGTATCACGGGCGGCAGTACCGCGGTTGGAATGTCGAGGGGTTATTGATGAACAGCCGCATGACAAATGCGGTGCTCGACGACGAAAATCCCGTAACGCGGCCACTTTGGGGGTATCCAGACACGGGCCAATGGGACGCGGACCGCAACACAGATGAGTTTATCGCTCAGCTACCAACGTATCAAGCGCACGGGTTGTTGGCAGTGACGGTCAATCTGCAGGGCGGGAGCCCTACGGGATACTACCGCGAGGCAGGTTTCCGAGAAATTATGGCCGCACGGCACATGGACGCCAGCGACGATGTGATGTGGGCTGGCCTGCCGAGTCCAGCTTCGCAACCTTGGCACAACTCGGCTTTTGCACCCGATGGTTCGCTAAAACCTGCATATATGAACCGAGCCGCACGCATCGCCGCGGCCTGCGACGAATTGGGGATGGTGGTGATCCTCGGGTATTTCTACTTCGGGCAGGACGAGCGTTTGACGGACGAGGAGGCGGTGTGCCACGCGGTGGATGAGGCGACGAAGTGGGTTTTGGAATCGGATTACCGCAATGTGTTAATCGAGATCAACAACGAGACGAACGTCCCGCGTTACGAACACGAGATCCTGCAACCGCATCGCGTGGCTGAGTTAATCGACCGGGCGCGTTCTCACAAACTGGACGGGCAACGATTGTTGGTGGGCACTTCGTATGGCGGTGGCCGGGTGCCGGACGATGATGTGGTGGCAACGTCGGACTACATCATGCTGCACGGCAACGGCGTTACCCAACCGGCGCGCATTGCTGAGATGGTTGCACAAACCCGTGCCTTGCCCAGTTACACCGCAAAACCGATTCTCTTCACCGAGGACGATCACTTCGCATTCGACGAGCCAGACAACAACTTCCTGTCTGCGCTATCGGCCTATGCGTCGTGGGGGTACTTCGATCCCGGGGACGCGGCAGGCGGTTCGTCAACCTTCGGCGATTACCGCGATGGCTATCAAAACATCCCGGTCAACTGGGGCATCAACACGGATCGCAAGCGCGGGTACTTCGAGCTGTTGGCGCAAGTTACTGGGGCGAGTGAGCCGAGTATTCTCCCACGTTAAATATCTCGTCTCCGCACTGTGATCCAAGCTGTCTATCGCCAATCTCAGCCCGCGGCCGCCCGAATCGCTTCACCCATCTTCCGCAGCTTGGCCTTGGTATTGTTCGGGTGCATGGACACCAAGACAGCGCGCGCCAAAACGTCGAGCGAGTCTTGGCACGTATTTAGCTTGTACTTGACCCGCGCCTTGCGATTGGCTGGCAGTTTAAAGGGATCGAGCGCCGGATGATGCGCGCCTTGGTAGCGCAAAATAGGCTCCCAGCGCGTATAGACGTGGCGGCCAGTATCCATGGGCAAAAAGGAGGACACGCCTTGGTCGGCCAGTCGGTTGCGAAAAGAGCGCGCCTCGTCCTCGGTAGCAAACAAAAATCCTAGATGTGTGCCGCACTCGTAGTCCAAGCTGTTGTTCTTTATCGACTCCAACCCTGCCTCCAGCCCGACCTGGAGCAACTCCTGCTTGTGGGCGCGCATGGTCTTGAGCATCCCCCGGATCCGCCGCAATTGCACGTTGAGTATCGCCCCCTCGACTTCTGAGCCCCTGAAGTTGGGGCCGGCAAATTGCAGCTCTTCGCGCTCTTCGTCGGGGTTCCAGTAAAAGGAGCAGCAGTCCACCGCCACCGAGCCGCGCTGATGCACCGCCTCGGCATTGGTTACAAACGCCCCGCCCTCGCCGCAGGTCATGTTCTTGAAGAAGTTGAAACTAAACGCGCCGGCGTGGCCCCAACTGCCCAGCATCCGGCCCTCGTACCCGCCGCCCACCGCCTGACAAGCGTCTTCGAGAACGAGCAACTTGCGTTTGCGGGCGATCTTGGTAATGCGCTTCATATCGCAGGGCAGGCCGACCATGTGGACCGGAATAATTGCCCTAGTGTGTTTGGTAATTCGTCGCTTTAAATCCTTGGGGCACAGCGTCAAGGAGTTATCCACATCGGCGATTACCGGAATGGCTCCGGCCCCCAGCACCGCCAAGGCAGTCGCCATGTAGGTATAGGCAGGCACAATCACCTGATCCCCTGGCCCCACGTCCAATCCCACCAATGCTGCGTACAGCGCCGAGGTCCCCGAGCGCGTCATCCGACAGTGCTCCACGCCCACGTAGCGCGCCCAATTCCGCTCAAAGCGGTCGCACTCCCCACCCGATCCATAGCGGAAAATCGCGCCGCTGTCGAATAGCTGCTGTAGTTGCTTGATTTCTGCTTGGCCAATGCGATACATGATGCGCTCCTTTAATCCGCAGATGAACGCAGATGGGAAATCGCGAATAATCTATAATGGCTATCTGCGTCCATCTGCGGATAATTTTATACATGATACGTTTCCTTAGACGAGTTCCAGTTCGACCCAGCGCCGAACGGAATTAATAAGGTAAAGGGCTTCGGCCCGCGCCAATTCGCCGATGGGCAACGGGCGTTCGCAGAGTTGGCCCTGCGCCAACAACTCCGCGCGGAAGGTGCCAGCCAACAGCCCAGATTCGACCGGAGGCGTGTAGCGGACGCCGTCGCGCTCCAGCACCAAGTTGCCGATGCAGCACTCGGTCAGCTCGCCGCGCTCGTTATACAGCACCACGTCGTCGCAATCTGGGCGGGCCGCCAACTGCCGGTCGTACATAACCCGGTGAGTCGTCTTGTGGTACAGCAAGGGATCGCTGCTATCCACCGGCTCGGCGGCAAGAGCCACCCGCAGCCGTCGCGGCGGCGCGAGCGCCTGGTGCTGCACGCGGATCTCGCCGTTGCGGGCCAGCAGCAAGCGCACCCTGCACTGGCCTTCCATAGCCTTGGTCGCGTCTTGCAACTGCTCACGCACGCGGTCGTCCGCGTAGCAAAATCCCCAATAATCTGCCGACTGAGACAATCGCTCTAAATGTCTCTCTAACAAGAAATAACCCCCCTCTTCAAACAGCATCGTCTCCAACAGTTCAAAAGGCGGATGCGGCCGGGCGCGCAAGACCCCGGCTTTGATGAGGCATTCGGCGTATTCTTCCGCAGCCGACGATTCCCAGACGATCCCGCCGCCCACGCCAAATTCGAGCTGTCCGCTCTCCCGATCGAGATGCGCCGTGCGAATCGCCACGTTGAAGCACGCCTCCAGCCCGGGCGACACATAGCCCATGCAGCCGGTGTAAATGCCGCGCGGGACGCGCTCCAGTTCGGCGATAATTTCCATGGTCCGCACCTTGGGCGCGCCAGTCACCGAGCCGCAGGGGAAAAGCGCGGCAAAGATATTGGGCAAGCTTACGCCGGACTTGAGCTGGCTTTCCACAGTAGAAGTTAGCTGCCACACCGTGGGATACCGCTCGACCGACCACAGGGCCGGAACCGCCACGCTGCCGACTTGCGCGATGCGCCCCAAGTCGTTGCGCAACATATCCGTGACCATCAGGTTTTCAGCGCGGTCCTTAGCGGAATTTTGCAGATCATCGGCCCGCTGCTGATCCTCGGCTGCAAAGCGACCCCGCGGCCGGGTTCCCTTCATGGGCCGCACCGTGCAACGCCCGTCTTGCAGGCGGAAGAACAGCTCGGGCGATGCCGAGATCAGCACGTGCCGGCCCAAGTCGAAATACGCGCACAGCGCCGACTCCTGCACCTGCCCCAGATCGCGGTACAGCGCCAGCGGATCGCCCCGGAAGCGGCTGTGCAAGCGCAAGGTGTAGTTGACCTGGTACGTGTCGCCAGCCGCAATGTGGGCGCGGATGCGCTCGATGGCGGCCTCGTACTCCTCCCGCGACACCGACGGCCGCCACTCGTCCAGCTCATAGGTGCCCAAGCCAGCACTAGGCGCAGCCACCGGCGTCCGCTCCGCAAAGAGGCCAAAGTAAACAAAGGGAAGCGAACCAGCAGGGCGGGTGGTGAAAGCCGGGTCCAGACCGGCCGCAGCCTCGTAGCAGACAAATCCGGCTGCATGCAGTCCTTGCCCCACCGCCTTCTCCACCGCGCTGAGGGCCGGGCGCACCTCGTCCGCCGCTACGGCCACCACCTCGTCCACCGGCTGGGCAAACGCAAAGGAACGCTCCTGCCCGCAGCGGGCGTACGACGACAACAGCACTGGGCTTTCTAAAGCCATGTCTTTGGAAGAGTCCTCTTGGCACCCCCAACCACGCCGCGCCGGTCGCTGAGAGCGCTAAGGTCGTTGCTAGCCTGCCGCCTCGCCGGGCTGGTACTCAATGCGCCGCATAAACCGCTCGCCCACATCGTAGTTTGGCTGGTCGGAGACAAAGCGCCACAAGCGCACGCGCTGCATCAGTTCGTAGCGCTGCTCGTTGCCCTCCCAGCCGTGGTTGGTCGACAGGATGCGACCGATCTCAGGGTCGTCCAGATCCGCGGTGTCAAAGTTGCAGACCTGTGGCCGCGTCGGGTTGAGCCGCAACTTGTACATGAAGCGATCCCGATCCGTGTAGTTGCTGCGCGCCCCGTGCCAGACGCGGGTGTTCCACACGTACATAGTCCCCGCCGGGCAGGTCGCCCAGATCTTGCCGCGCATGTGGTGGTAAATGGAGATCTCCCCGGTGCGCACATTGCGGAATTGCGTTCCCGGCACCAAGAAAGTACCGCCCATCTCGTCTGTTGTATCCGCGGGAAACAGCGATAGCTGGATATCGAAGTAATGATCGCGGAAGTCGATGACCGAATCTTGGTGCATATTGGGGCCCTTGGTTTGTTCGGCCTTGGTCAAGTGCGCGGCGTGGTGGTCGTACAGGGGATCGGGGCCGACCAAGGAGTGGATGAGTCCCTGCACCTGCGGCAAGCGGAACGCATCGCCCAAAGCCGTGCCTTTGGGCCAAGTCTCCTCAAAGGGGGTACCCACGGCGAGATAGCCCCGGTTGTGGTGCATTTCCTCAAGGCAAGCTCGACACAAGTCTTTGGGTACCATTTCTTCGAACTTCAAATACCCCGAGGCGACGAATTGCGCCATCTGCTTCGAGTTCAAAAGATGATCTTTCACGATGTGGCTCCTTCCTCTTTTTGCAGCTCGTTGAATTTCGACAGCACGACTTGGTAGGGCAGCGGCCCCAGTTCATAACCCTCTTGGGGCGAGCGATGTTTGAGTTCCGACATCTGGATGACTTGCCAGCCGTCGCGCATGGCCGCCATAGCGTTGTGGTAAGGAGGATCGCTCTCCTCGACCAAGTCGCCTAGGCCCGTGCCCTTGGAGGCTTCGTAGCGCGCCCAAGCTACTACTTGGGCGTCGAGCGCAGGCGTGGTCTGAAAAAATACTAGAATATCTTGCACTGCGGACATGAAAATCCTTCCGGTGATATGGGGTTGAAATTGCCGCGCGGTATTTCATCTAAAATATAGCAACCACAGCCTTGTTCCCAATCGGGAGTTTATGGGCGGTTCCAGCCTCCGCAATAAATCGCTGGCACGCAATTTGCACCGGAGCGAGAGAAGCCATTTAATACCCTAACATCCTTTCTTCTATAAAGGAGACTCGCAATGAAAGACCTGCTCTTATCGTCGGCGCTCGCCGCCATTTCTGTGGCGCTTTTCGCCACAGGAGCCGCCCAAGCCGACACCGCGCATAAGTCCTTTGCCGTGGAGCCGGGCGACCGCCTAATAGTGGACACCGAATGGGGTGCCATTGAGGTCCATACTTGGGATCACCCCGAGATAGAACTGGTCGTGGAACGAGCCGATAAACTCGATCTAGCATACGACCAAGAGGCGGGTACCACGACCATCCGAGGCCGCAAAAAAGATGTCGGCCTGTTCGACTTCTTCGGCCTTGCGAAGGGACGCCCTCCCCTGTTCCGCCTCACGGTACCGCACCAGCACGATTTGGAACTAAGCACCTCCGGCGGTGGCATTGAGGTGGACGATCTTCTGGGCCGCGTCTCGGCCCGGACCTCGGGCGGCAGTCTGAATTTTGGCCACATTGAAGGACCGATCGAGGGCAAAACTTCGGGTGGATCCATCTCTCTAAAAGGCTGCTCCGGTACGGCGTCGGTATCTACTTCGGGGGGCTCCATCCGCATTGGCGAGGTGGACGGGGAGGTCCGAGCTAAGACTTCGGGCGGCTCCATCCACATCACCCGAGCCCAAGGCGCGGTGCAAGCCAAGACCTCGGGCGGCTCTATCAAAGTGGACGAAGTGCTGGGACCGATCGAGGCTCAGACATCGGGTGGCTCCATTCGCGCCCAACTCTCGCAGCAGCCTCACGGCCCCTGCCACCTCAAGACTTCGGGCGGCAATGTAGAGGTCTCCCTCGCTGGGGATATCGGTTTGCAGGTAGATGCCCGCACGTCGGGTGGGCGCGTCTCCACTGACTTTCCGGTAGTAATGCAGGGCACGCTGGACAAAAATAGCCTCAAGGCCGCGATCAACGGCGGCGGGCCCCTCATGACCCTGCGCACCTCGGGCGGCTCCATCCGCCTGCGCAAACTGTAGCGCTGCACAACACCGCCTTTTGGTCAAAGGGGTGCGGCGCGACGGCTTCGGGTCGTTGCGCCGCACCCCTTCGCATACGACTACAATAGGATCGGGTCGGAACTTCGTTAATCCACCACATTCGGTGGAGACTCGGGCCAGAATCCCAGATTATGCTGCGCGTCGCCTTGTTCGTTCACGAACATGGTCACATGGCAGTTGGTCGTCTTGTGTCCATTCGGCCAAGTACGGCCTTCGCCGCTATTGACGTTGTAGCTGACCTGAGGCCAGGCTCGGTTGGCACCCGCCGTTACATCTAATACGGCCATCGACGACGGCTGAAAGTCGCTGCAGATGTACTCGCCCCTAGAGGCACGCCACCAATGCAAATCTTCCCCGAACACGTGCGTGCGCGAACTCCACATCTTGGCGTCTCGCCCGTTGATCTTAGTCGGCACCCGCTGCTCTCCGACGAAGGTGACCGATCCGGTCGCCACATCCTCAACCCACAGTCCCCACCACTTCCCGCGGACGTCCAACCCGCTTGGTCCCTCACGCAACTCGAACCGATAGGCTAGCCCCTCAATCCACTTGAACGGGTACATGATCTGATAACCCCCGCTTTCCGTGTTGTTGGGTTCAAGCAACCCGTCGGTCTTGCCGTCGTTTGAGCCCCAGATAGAGAAGTTGATGACCTTTCCCTGCGCCCTGCCGCGGAAGAGGCCGTTAGACTGAAATCCGGCATACCCTCGGCCGACGTCCGCAGTGGAGTTGACCAAGCCGAAGTTGTAGGCGTAGTAGTGAAGAAGGCCCTCTTCGCTCAGGCTCTCAGGTGGATCGGCCACAAACATGAACGTCCACTCTAAGCTCTCGTATTCGCCCTCCGGGAATCTGTACCAAGAGTATGTCTGCCCCACGTTCCACTTCCCTCGGTCTTGGTTGACAGCGAAGTGGGCCAAGGTCTCCTGCGCGTCGGTGGCTTCCGCGACATAGGTGATATCGGTCGATAGCGTTTCGCCGCCCTTGGTCCACCGCTGGAAGTCGTACCCGGGATTCGGGTGCGCCGTCAGCGTCGTCTTTCCAGTGAGCCCCGTGATGCTGGTCACGGAGCCTCCGTTGCTGGGAACCCCATTTTCGACGATCACGCGTATGCCAGTAGAACAGTTATTTCCGGCCCTCTCGCCGCTCTTCCTCTCCACACAGGCCCCGTAGTAGTAGGTACCGGGAGTAGAGGGGACCGTCAGGCTAATCGACGCCGCACGGGTGGCCGAAGCGTCCAGCGCACCTATTTCGCCCGTACCCACTTCCGTGTCGCTGGAAGTAATCGTCGCGTTGTTGGAGCGATAGTAGTGCAACGTCGTCGCCGCGGCCTGCTCGTCGCCTTGGTTATGCACGGTGACCTGCAAGGTGAACTCCTGCCCCGGCGTCAGCGTGACGGCACTGACCGAAGGAGACTGGACGATCAGATCCGGTCCCCCCTCGCTGGACGTACTATCCGTTTCCTCTTCTTCCGTCGTCTCGTCCGCCAACGTCGTAAAATTCGGTCCGAAGACCCATGCAGACCGACCATCGCCATTCTCGGCTCGGACCGCCCAGCGATACTCGGTCCTAGGCTCTAAGTCGTTGATGGTGTTGTAGAGCCCCGTCCCCCGATGCGGTTCGTTGGTCCATCGGCCTCCCACCGCTGGCTTGTAGTTGACATCATAGTCGGTGGCCCCCGCAGCCGCAGCCCAGCGCACCGTACAGGACGAATCCGTCACCGCCTCAAAGCGCAGGTTTGTCGGCGCGGCGGGCGCTTGCCCGTCGGCTACCTCTGCTTCCGTCGTCTCGTCCGTCTCGTCCACCAAGGTCGTAAAATTCGGTCCGAAGACCCATGCAGAGGAGCCATCGCCATTCTCGGCTCGGACCGCCCAGCGATACTCTGTATCAGGCTCTAAGTCGTTGATGGTGTTGTAGAGCCCCGCCCCCCTATGCGGTTCGTTGGTCCACTCCCCGCCGACGGCGGGCTTGTAGTTGACATCGTAGTCGGTAGCCCCCGCAGCCGCATCCCAGCGCACCGTGCAGGACGAATCCGTAGGGGCATCAAAGCGCAGGTTCGTCGGCGCAGGCGGCGCTGCGAGAACCGCCTGTGCCTTCCCGCTGGGACTGGGACCCTCGTCGTCGTCGTTGAGCGCGTCGAACAGGTCGCAAAAGGCACAGTCGTCGTCCGCCGCCTTGCCCCAAGGGCCCGACGACACCACCAACTCCACCGGAGCCATGCCCGCCTCAACCCGAAAGGCCGAATCCACATAAGGAGCCAACCCCGCACCCGAGACAAGCAACCCATACACCTCGGATGCCGCTCCATCCAACCCGCCACCAGCCACACCCAGCATAACAGAAGCCATCCCCCCAGCCGCAAGACCCGCTTGCCCATCAATCAGCACCATCCGACCCGTCTGACTCTCCACCCCCACCGTCATCCGATAGATGTACACCCCCGCCCCTACCGCCCGGCCTGCCCTATCCACCGCGTGCCACGTCGCTGTGTGAAAGCCCGCCGCACGCTCCCCATCCACCAACGTCGCAATGTGCTGCCCCAACAGGTTGAACACCTCCAGCCGCACCGCAGCCGAAGCCGTCAGTTGATAGGGAATGCTCGTCGAGGGATTGAACGGATTGGGATAATTCGGCCCCAAGGCGAACCGCTCCGGCAGTGCCCGCCCTCCCAGCGCGGCTAACGGCAACGCGAAATACCCTGTGCCATCCGTCTGGGCGCGAGCCACCGCCCCCTGCTGCAAGTCGGTCAAATCAAACAGCCGCACCTGCGCGTCGGCGACGGGTTCGCCAGACTCCAGCCGCACTCGGCCTTCAAGCTGCGGTTCCGCCGATACGGAGACGACTAAAACTAAGCCGATGAGACATCCGATTGCTGCCTTCATGACGTCGCCTCCTTTGGGCTATCTCCCAAGCGAAGGGGTCAATCCGTCTCAAAGCAATCATAAAGATATGCTCAAACCGGACAGAGAATGTCCGTTGCATCAAAAAATTTAAATTTTTTTAGACGGCACCTTAATGCGTCCGCGCCAAGGGTGTCCACCGAGAAAGCACGTCTAAGGCTGCTAATTCCTCGTCCCCCAACTCCACCTCCAACGCCCCAAAGACCTCCTCCACGTGCTCGGGGCGGTCTGGGCCGATGATGGGAGCGGTAACATCCTCGTTGGCCAATATCCAAGCGACGGCGACCTGCGCCGGGGTTTTGTCCTGTGCCCGACCGATCTCGGTCAGCTTCTGCACGATGCGCTCGGCTTGCTCGCTCATGGCTGCTGCAAATCGCGCGTCGTCCTGCCAAGCGCTATCGGTCGGCGGCTTTTGCCCGCGCCTAAAACGGCCGCTCAACAAGCCGACAGCCAGCGGACTGTAGGTCATCATGCCGAGCCCGTACTGCCTACACAAAGGCAATAGCTCCGGCTCTACATGCCAGCGGTGCAACAAGTTATACTGATTTTGTAAAGTAAATAATGGATCCAGTCCCCCGCGATCGGCCGTCCACAGCGCCTTCACCACTTGGGCAGCAGTAAAATTGCAGGCACCCACGTAGCGCACCTTGCCCTGCCGCACCAAATCGTCAAACGCCCGCAGCGTCTCGTCGAGTTCGGTGTCTGGATCCCAGTTGTGTAGTAAATAGATATCCACGTAATCCGTGTTCAAGCGCTTCAGCGACCGCTCGATCTCGCGCATGATGGCAAAGCGCGACAAGCCTCGGTCGTTGGGGCCGTCGCCTATTTGGCTCCAGACCTTGGTGGTGATCACCAAATTGTCGCGCTTGCCCTTGATAGCCTTGCCCAACAGTTCCTCGCAGCGGCCCTGAAAGTAGAAGTTGGCGCAATCGAGAAAATTGCACCCTAGATCAATGGCCGTCTCGACCGTGCGCCTAGCGGTCGCCTCATCCGTGTGTCCATGCCAGTATCCCCGAAAGGCCGTGCCCAAGCACAGCCGCGAGACCTTGACTCCAGCCCGTCCCAATCGCACGTAATCCATGTTTTCTCCTAATCTAAATGTTGGTTGGTAAGTCGTATGTCGGCGCGTTCGCGTGCCGCTGCAAGCCGATTTCGAGGCGGATTTCAGTCCCCGGCGGCAAGGCCACCTCAAAATGCGTGTCATCTACGGCAACGCGCTTGGTCTCCTGCTCCACCGGCGGCGCAGCATAGCTTCCCACCGCCCCCGGGTACGCACTCTCCAAGGAATTGTACGCTACTTCTTCAAACTGATGCTCGGCCAAGGTTCCAGCTTGCAACAGCACCTTGCGGGCGTCCAGCGCACTTAGGTTCACCAAGTGTACCACGAGGCGATCCCGCTCTACGGTCTCGACGAGCGCGGCCACATCCGCTGGCAGGCCCGGTCGTTTGCGCTCGGCGTCAAAGTAGCGCAATGGGGCCATTAAAATGCCGCCGTTGTACAGAAGCTGCGGCGCGCCCAAGGTCAGTTGGATGAGCGCCTCGGTCGTCACTGGGTTTAGCTGCTGCCACCAGTGGATGTGGTTGTCGCGGGGGTCAGTTTCGTCACGGCGGATAAGTTCCATCCGCCGATAGACCTGCGAGAGAGCAGCTTGGAGGATCTGTACTGGGTAGTCGGGATTTTCGCCCTTGAGATAGCAAAACCACGGCGGCTCGTGGTATGCGTCCTCTTTGTTGTGGAACGGCACCACCATCCGCCAGTCGTAGCGCTCTTTGGCGCGCAGCATTTCGAGCATCTCCCAATCGACCGCCGCCCCGCTCGCGTTCCACAGCGCGGCCGGATACATGGCCGCCAGCGGCTGGAAGTCCGACCACCCTTTGGCCCCGTAGCAATAGGGCACCACAAAGCTGACCTTGTCGTCGCCGAGCGCGGTTAGCTGGCCGATCCAGTGTACGCCCAAGCTCATCTCAATTTGGCCCAAGTCAGCCATCTTCCCCTGCTCTAGCACCTTTCTGAGCTGGGTGCGGGGCAGTTCGAGATACTTCTCCTCGCCGGTCAGCAGATAGCAATGAGTCCCGGCCAAAATGGCCGCCATGGCGATGTTGTACAACCCGTGCGGCCACGTCCAGCCGTACATGCTCCCATACCAGCGCCCTTCCATGTATTCGCCGACCTGCCCGCTCAGCCCCACGTTGTCGGGCAACAGGCCCCCATTGGCCGCGGCCCGTTCGATCCACGCATCCACGTATTCTATCAGCCAAGCGCGGTATTTGTCGTCGCCGGTCAGGTAGCAGGCGTTGGCGATCAGCGAGGTGACGTGCAA
Source organism: Candidatus Latescibacterota bacterium (assembly GCA_965116675.1). Lineage (GTDB taxonomy): Bacteria > Latescibacterota > UBA2968 > UBA8231 > UBA8231. The sequence continues at coordinate 589,709 of OZ220721.1, read as the reverse complement.
GTTGGTGGCGCAATCGCCCCGAGTCATGCGCTCCTTCATGGCCTGCCCCATGCGCCGCGCCTTGGCCGGGTCCTTGAGGTCGGCAGGCGTGTCAATCCCCTCTAAGTCCTCGTAGGGCAGGCCATAGCACGCCATCCCCGGACTGTACCCATACGACGGCTCCTCGTCCTCTTCGTACAGCCAGCGCGGCCCCTTGCTGCCGTTGTGGGCGCACTTGATGATCTTGTGCTCTGGGTCGTAGTTGAGGGCCTCTAAGTCTTCGTTGAGATAGAAGCCGGCAAAGCGCCGCGCCCGCGCCACATTCTCGGCGTGGGTCGGATCAGCCATGCACAGCAGGTAGAAGTAGATGTAGCTCTCGCTTTGGTGGAACTGGTCGTAGCCGATCTCGTATTCCTTGTCCACGTGGCCGTACTCTACCATCAGCTCGGTAGTGGCCTCCCACTGCCGCTGGCCGAGGGCGAGCAAATGGTCGCCGCCACCGAGCAAGTACAGCAGCGGCCAGTTGTAAAAGCTCTCGTAGAAGTCATCGGCCCCGTCGCGGGAATGGCGCAGGCCGTCGCGCCAAATCAAGCGGCCGTCGGAGTGGGTGTACTTTTGTAGGAATGGATGGACGGCGTCCTCCATCGTCTTGATTAACTGCCGCTCCAGCACGGCCCAAGCCGGGGGCTGTACCAGTGGCAGAGTGGCCTCAATCGCGAGCATTACTTTTTGCCTGTGGGAAAGTGCTACATGGAACCTGTCGCAAAATTGAAAACGCCCCCGTAGCATACTGGTGGAAGCACGTTGTAGAACGCGCCGCGCTAGCGGGCTTCATAATATAAGGCTTGTTAAAGGAAAGGCACTCTTTTGCCGACGCATTCCGTCGACGGAGGGACTGAAACACCGCGTCGCTGCGGCCATCCCACGCGATCTGGTACACAGACGCTACACCTTAGTGTAGTTTTCGCTACAATCATTCCCTCCCAACCTCACTAGGGGAGCGCGAAGAGGGATAGAACATGTCAAAGGCATTCATTGCTGGATACTGCATTCGTTTGCAAGCTGGCCCTAGAACCTGATTTTTAGGCACGAAAGTTGCTAACGATTCTCTGTTGACATCCCTCTATCGCGTCCAGTATTTTCGTGGCACAATCAAAGGAGCATTGCAATGCCAGCCCCCACACCTCTAACCGCAGAGGAACGCCTATCCCGGTTGGAAGGCGTGTACGATCACCTAGCCACCAAAGCCGATGTTGTCCGACTAGAAGGCGAGATCAAAGGCGAGATCGCCGGACTGAAAACCGAATTGTACAAGGGTCTGAACCGCAACCTCTACATCACAATAGGAGCCATTGCTGTTGTGGCTGCTCTTGTTAAATACTTGCCATGACGCGCAGATAGAGTGATTTCGCCTCACCCTTTCCCACCCTTCACACTCCACACCGATCCCGTAGTGTACGTATTCCGCTCCGAGCACAAAAACTCAATCACCTCGGCCACCTCCTCCGCGTCTGAGTAGCGCCCAATCGGGTTGCCCGGATCGCGCAGGTGTTCCTCGTCAAAGCGCGGCACCACCATATCGGTCAACGCCCGGCCCGGCTCGACGCCGTTGATGAACACCCCCTGCCGTGGCCAAGCGTCGCCCAGCGCCTGAATAAACGACCACACCGCCCCCTTGGACACCGAGTACGGCACCTGATAGGGACTGCCGTGGCGCCCACCCGAAGAAATCGTCACGCAGCGCCCCCACCCCTGCTCTAGCATGTGCGGGACCGCCGCCTGATGCGCGTAGTACACCCCGTGGACATTGATCTGCATAACCTTGGCAAACTGCGTGGCTGTCTGTTCAAAAAACGGCTTTTCCCACCCCAAGATACCAGCGCTGCACACCAAAATATCCAGCCGCCCAAAGGTCTCCACCGCTTGGGCTACTGCCTCGTGTACCTGCCCTTCGTCGGTCACGTCCGTCTCGACAAAAAGCGCCTGCTGTCCCATGGCCTCGATCTCCCTCACCCGCTCCTGTGCTGGTTCCGCCAGCACATCGACAATGACAATGTGCCGCCCGGCCTCGGCCAAGCGCAGTGCGGTCGCACCGCCGATGCCGCGTGCGCCCCCCGTAATCAGGGCCACCCGCTGCTCCACAGGTGCTGCAAATCGCAAATGTGCCATACTACCCTCCCCTTGCTTGCGCAGTCGCGCAGTTTTCAATAAATAAGCTACCGATTGCTACTGTCCCCTTTACGATATACACGGAGCGCACAAAATGAAAATCGAACAGATCGAATCCCTCCTCATCGGCAATGGCTACGTCGTCCGCATCACCACCGACACCGGCCTGACTGGCATTGGCCAAACCGCCTGCTGGGGCTATCCCACCGCAGTGCAAAGCATCGTCGATGTCTTCAAAGACTACCTCATCGGCCAAAATCCCCTCCGCATCGAACACCACTGGCAGCATCTCTACCGCATGGCCCCCTTCCGGGGCACGGCCATCATGGGAGCCGTCTCAGCCGTGGATATCGCCCTCTGGGACATCAAGGGCAAGCACTTTGAGGTGCCGGTGTGGGAGCTGTTGGGCGGCAACGTCCGCGACAAAATTCGCCTGCACCTGCTCTCTGGGGGCAGCACCCCAGAGGACAACTTCAACGCTGCGCAATCCGCTGTCGCCGAGGGATTTACCGCCATCAAGTTCGACCCCATCAAAACGGACTGCCACGACAAAGGCCAAGCGCGGATGATCCAAACCGCCGTCGAATTGACCGCGGCTGCGCGCGAAGCCGGTGGCCCGGACTTGGACCTAATCATCGAGCTACACCGCAAGCTGACGCCCATGGTCTCCCTAGCCCTCGCCGAGGCCCTCAAGCCCTTCCACGTCTTCTTCCTCGAAGACCCGATCCAGATCGACAGCATCTCAGCCCAAGCCCACATCGCGCAAAAATCTACCGTGCCCTTTGGCAATGGCGAGCGCTTTGTGTCTATATGGGAGTTCCGCGAGTTGTTGGAGCAGGGCGGCCCCCAGTATTTGCGGCCCGATGTGGCCTTGGCCGGCGGCATCTCGCACTGCAAAAAAATCGCCGCCATCGGCGAAGCCTACCACTGCGCAGTAGTGACCCACAACTTCTTGGGACCGCTGACCACCGCCGCCTCTCTGCACCTCGACGCCTCGATTCCCAACTTTATTACCCAAGAGTACACCAAAGGCGACGAAGCCCCGCACAACGCGGTCTATCGGTGCGCATATAAGCGCGAGGGCGGGTACATCCCGATTCCCCAAGCCCCGGGCCTCGGCGTGGAGTTAGACGATGCATTAATCGAGCAAACGCCCTACAAACCCATTAACAACGCCTCTACGCCCCTGCGCGCCGACGGTTCGGTATCCTATGCCGTATGAGAGGAGCCACCGACTGACCTCTTCGGCCAAGTAGAAACATGCCGACAACCACTACCCTAACACAGGAGGCCACATGAACGTCCTAATTTTATCCGGCTCAAACCATGGATTTGCGGCCAGTGCCCCGGTCATCCACGAGTTTTTGAGCGCGCACGACGATCTGTCCGTCGCGCTCGACGACGACAAGGATGTGTTGGCGTCAGATGGTCTGCGCGATTTCGATGTGCTGATCCACGGCTCCGGCTTTACGCGAGGCGAGCGGCAGGAAGACGGCACCATGCAGCAAGTGCCCGAACTGACGCCCGCGCAAGAAGAAGGGGTATTCGACTTTGTCGCTGGTGGCAAAGGGTTGGTCGGCATCCACGGCACGGCGTGGTGTATTGGCGGCAAAGCCGTCGATCTGCTCGGCGGTCACGCCAACTGGCACCCGCCGGGATCAACCTTCACCGTCGATATTATCGACCGCGATCACCCGGTTACGCACGGCGTACCCGACTTTGACGTGGAAGACGAGATTTACATGTCGGCGTGGGACCCGGCCATCCGCATTTTGGCCACCGCCGAGTGGAGCGGCAAGCAGCATCCCCTAGCGTGGGTCAAGCCCTATGGCGCGGGGCGCGTGTTTTACACGGCGTTGGGACACGGCCCGGGAACATTTGCGCGCCTAGGCATGCAGCAGATGATGGTGCAAGGAGTGCGGTGGGCCGGGGGAAGTCTATAAAAATCCACCCTTCGCATCCGACCACTGTCCACAGCGGATTTCCAAGGTCTGCGCCACCGGCGTCCGCAGAGCGATGAGCACCCGCAAACGCTCCTCGTCGATTTCGCTATTGCGCATCCGCCACATGGTGTGCTCCATGGCCCCTGGACCAATGCGGATGGCGTCGTCGCCCACGCGGTAGAGCGCGTAGCCCGCTTTGAGAAAAACCGTGTGCCCGGCGCGGCCCTCGACCAGCGCGCTGTCCATCTCCAAGGTTCCGCCCGGCTCGAAGACCCCTTCAATCTGAAAGGGCACCCCATCGGTGCCCTCCGAAGTGCGGATGTAGAGGTCAAAACCACCGGCCACCTCTTCGATGTGCAGTTCGACTTCCAGCGGCGGCAACTCATACGTCGCCCGTCGCCCTCGGACCTCTCGCCAGTTTTGAGCATTGACCTGCTCGGCAATCGGCAGCCAGTAAATCCCCCCTACGTAATCTTTTTCTGGATAAATGCGGTTGCGGCCCTTGTGCTGCATCCGCACCCCCTTGTCCGCTTCAGCAAACTCCTCGCCGATAAATTGCCCGGTGGCAAAATAGGTCGATGATAGCTTCACCGCCGCCAATTCGGCCTGCCCGCAAACCACGCTAAAGGGCGCGGTCAGGCCAGCCGCAGCCGTAGCACTGACCGCGCCCCGACGCACCCGCCACAAGCCGGACGCGGGATAGACGCGGCTATAGCGCTCGGGCAAAGGCGTCCGCTCTATACACGTCGTTCGCCACTCGGGATGCAGGACGTAGTTCGGCAGACAGACCAAACCACCGCCGCGCGCGACTAATAGGTCGGCCACGGCTGCGTAAAAACCATTGTCGTCTAAATGGGCCAAGGCGTGATAGCCGTCGGCCAAACCAGTCGGCACGGCTCGCGTGTCGCGGTCCTGCCGCGTGGAAATGCTCGTCACTGCGGTGGCGTCGGCGTGGAGGAGATGGTAAGACAAATCCAAGTTGCGCCGCACAGGCTCCAGCAGGTTGGGCCGTGCAAGCACTTGCGCCGCACGGATTAAGGCGCGGTTGACTACGGCATTGTACACGCCCGTACTGCGTTCGCTGTACTCGCCGTCGGCGTTGATGTCAATGCCTTCGCCAAGGTACGCGTCCACAGTCGCGCTCACCTCAAGGTCTGGATAGAGGGCTTGGGCTTGGGCCAGTGCGGCGACCAGCACCCAGCGGTGATTGGGCGTGTGGAAGCCGCCAGCGACCATGCCCGGGGCTGCGGTCTGTATCAACTCGCCCAAGGCGTCCGCAATCTCGGCGGCTCCCGCGTCGTCTGCAGCCTGTTGCCGCGCTGCAAACACGACCGGCGCGATGGCCTGCACCACAAAGCCTGTGTCCGGGGCCGAGTCGAAGTTGGTGGTCAGCAAGTCGAAACAACCCGACGGCTTTCGCTGCCGACGGGCAAATTCAGCGGCAAGGAGAATGCGCTGTAAAAACTCCTCGCTCCGGTAGTGACGCGACTTTTCCAGCAAATAGGCGTAGCCAAGCGACGCGACCGCGCTGATGCTTTGCGACCCCACTAGCCGGTCGCCGTCCATAAAGCCGCCGCAATACGGGCTTTCAGCGTCCAGCACTTGGCGTGTCAGCACGCCTTTGACCTGCTGGTCTAGCTCGCCGACGAGCGGCGCGTACTCAATCATCGCCGCTTCTGCTCCACCGACCGATACGCCGCCTCGGTGAACTTGGCTACTGCCACGGCAAAATCCGCCTGCTCATAGCCCTTGCCGCCGTTGCGAATCCAGCGCAAAAAGGCCGCGTCCGGCGTATCTTCCCGCACCCGCTTAGGCACTTCCAACGGCTCCCCATTCAGCAACACTTCCCGCACCTCCCACTGGTGTAAATGAAAGACCAAGGTTCCCTTATCGCCGTGGATGGACAGCCGCTCGTCGTGTCGGCTCGCGCTGCCGATAAAGCTCAGCGACCCCAGCGCGCCGCCGCGAAACCGCGCATTGACCACAGCATCCATATCCACCCGCTTGCCGCGCTTGTCCATGAAGGCCGAGACCTTTACCGGCGTCAGTCCAGTAATCCACAACACCGCAGCCACCAAGTGACTGCCGGTGTCCATAAACATCCCGCCTCCTGCCAGCTCGGGCACCGTCCGCCATCCCCTGCCGCCCCAATTTTGCGTCACATAGGCGACGACCCCCTTGATCTCACCGAGAGCACCCTTCTGCACCAGTTCCCGCGCATAGGCATACGCCGGGTAAAAATTGCGCTGATAGCTGACGACCAAAACGCGCTCCCGCTCAGCAGCCAGATCGATTAGCGCCTGGGCATGGCGCGCCTTCGTCGTCAGGGGCTTTTCGACCAAAACGTGCAGATCCCGCTCTAGTGCATAGCGCGCCTGCGCGTAGTGAGTCGAATGCGGTGAAGAGATCAACACCCCATCGAGCGCATCTGCGCCAATCATCTGCCGGTAGTCGGCGTAATATGCGGCCTCAGTTCCCCACGCTTCCAGCAAGCGTCGTGCCGATGCCTCCTCGGGGTCGGCAACCGCCACCAGTTCCACGCTACCATCGGCTTTTAGCCGGGGAATGTGCGCACCGCGCATGTTGCCGCCACAGCCGATCAGGCCGAGGCGAATTTTCCTTTTTGCCATTGCGTTTCTTTCAATCTACTAGGTTAAAAAGCGGTGCGACCCCGCCGAACATCCCCGGAAAGCGGAACACGGCTTCGTCTTGGTCGCGGATGCGGTCGAGGACTGCCTCGTCGAGCAAAGCGCGCTGACGATCGAAAAGGGTTTGCTCCTCTGCGACCGAGTACGAACCCTCGCACCGCGCCTGCTCTTGCACAGCGGCAATTTCAGGATCGCCGACCAGTTTTTCCGCCATGGTTCCGAAGAATCGCTCCAGCAGCGGGCGATGTCCGCCCTCGGACGCCCTTGCAGCCGCCTCATCAAAGGTGGTGTGGCACTTCACCAAGCGCTCGCGCCAGTCGTCGGGGACCTCGCCGTCGAGGGTGAAGGGTGCGGCGTGACCCAACAGCGGCGTGCGATCCTCGGTCTGGAAGGCCACGAGTACGCAACAATGCTCCAAAGGCCGGGCGCGGAACCGGACGACGCTCCCCGGCTCAATATCGGCGATCTCTCCGGCGGCGAGCGGCTGCGTTTTTACCCCATCCATAGAGAGCACGTCCAAATACGCCTCAGCACAGAAGTGGGCGACAATATACTCGCGGGGCCGCCCTTGTATCCCGCAACGCCCAAAAGGCAGCGAATACACCCAGTCGCAATCCGTCGCGTCATATCCCTCCCCGCGCAACTGACGCAAGGCGCGGCAAAGGCGCTCGGCCTCACCCGCCGCATCGGTAGTCCTCGGCGCAACCGCCCCCGCTGCATCCACTTCCACCCGATAAGGCACCCCGTACCCAAACAGCCGCGCCCTCAACGGATCACCCATCTCGTCCCTCCTGTCCATCCGTATAAATCACAGTCCCTCCATCCTGTCCATCCCATAAATCCCACAAATCACAGTAACTCTTCGGCGCACTCGGCCACCTTGCGGAAAGCCGTGGCGTATTGCCCGATGATTGTGGCGTCGTAGTGCTTAAACCACGGAATTGAGTAGATGCGACCCGTCATGCGCTCGGTCACCGGCAGACTGCCCGGTCCCTGCCGCAGATCGCGGTTGGAGTGGGCGATGCGCGTGGGTTGGCCGTGTCCGTAGATGTCGGCCTTATTGAGCACTGGGTGCAGGTGCATCAGCTCATTGGCTCCCGGCATGATCTTGTACGACCCGGTCTCGGCCGTGACCGCCGCGCAGAATCGCTCGACCGGCAGGCCGCCTAGCTCCTCGGGCACGTACAATCCTTTGGCTGCGTACCAGCCCCCCATCGTCGAGCCGCTGTCAGCCGACGGTCGATGCGCTCTCAACCCTGGGACGCCTTCGAGCAAATCCCAAAAGTAATTCATCGCCCGCTGAATTTCCTGCATCCGCTCGTCGTAGTGCTTTAGCTGCGTGCGGCCCACCGCCGAAGATAACTGATGCATCCGGTATTTGTACCCACCCAGCGGCATCCTAGCAAAAGGCTTCAGTGCAGGATCTTCTATGGAGCGAGTGCGCTCATAGTGTCCAAAGGCCGCAGCGCGCTCGTACAGAGCTTGATCGTCGGTAACCAAAAAGCCCCCCTCGCCGCAGGCCAGCGACTTGCCCGACATAATCGACATCGCACCGATGTGGCCGATTGTGCCCAGCAGCCGTCCCTTGTAGAGTCCTCCCTGGGCGTGCGAAACATCTTCAATCACCTTCAGCCCGTGCCGCTCGGCAATGTCCATGATCGGGTCCATATCGGCTGGATAGGCGCAGTAATGCACGGGGACAATGGCCTTCGTCCGCTCGGTAATGCGGTGCTCAATGTCGTCGGGGTCCATCGTCAGCGTGTCGGGATCAATCTCGGAAAACACCACCGTGCCCCCCAAGGAGAACACCTGCAGCGACGTGCCCCAAAAAGTCATGCTCTGCGAGATAACCTCGTCGCCAACGCCGACGCCGCAGGCCCACATTGCGGCGTGGATCGCCGATGTGCCCGTGTTGTGACACAGGGCGTGCTGCAAGCCAAAGTAGGACTTCAGGTCCTCTTCAAAGGCCAAGGTTAGGTCCCAGCCCGACATCGCCCCGCGCCGCAGCACGTCCAGCACGGCCTCTTCATCTTCAGCGGTGATGATCGGCCAGCGAAAAATATCGCCTTCGTCAGCAGTGACGGCCTTGGAGCCGCCGAAGAAAGCCAACTTGCTCATCGTCATGCTATGCTCTTTCTATGCGCTAAGAACCCGCAATTTCTCGCAACCGCGCCTGCGTCGGCATGTAGTTGCTCTCCCACACCTGCTGCACCACCCCGTCGGCGATATAGGCCAAGCGCGGAAAGCCGTGGCCAAAGGTCAAGCGCCGAAAGTCCGTCTGCGAGATGGTGGCAATGTCAAAGCGCGGCTGCAACTGCTTCTTGAAGTCGATCACTTGCGGTGCATCCTGCGCGAAACTCGTCAGGGCGATGAGTCGCGGCAACTGGGGGTCTTGGGCAAGGACGTTCATCTTGGGCACTGCATTTTTGCAGTGGCTGCACGTGGGGCTGAACAATTCGATCAGGTATTCGCCCTGCATCAAATCGACATCCACGCCTTTAAGTGCCAAGCCGGAGAGCCGCACGCCGCTTTTGAGGTCCGACTGCGAGATGCGCTCTAGCTCGGGGAAAAACCGCACCCCGCCTACCGCCAATCCGACGACGAACGCGCCTAACACCATCCGACTCGTCAGCGGCCAAACGGGCGCGCCGCCCGCTCCCCACCAATTGGGCCGGTCAGCCACGGGCGCGGCGTTTGCACTGCGGCGCATTCCCCACCAAGCAAACAGCAGCACCACCACCATCACTCCATCTTCTATCGCCGCTTCCCCTGGCCCGCGCTCGACGAGGGCACCAAAGCAGCCACAGTCTATCGAGGCCCCCATGTGCCAAGCCTTGGCCGTCAGCGCGGTAAATGCAGCCATCAGCACCGTCGCCACCGGCAGGCACAGCCGCGGCTGCCAGTTTAGCAGCAGCGCCCAGCCGAGGAAGAATTCAATCGGCCCCAACACAAGGGCCGCCTTGGCGACTGCCGACGCAGTCTCCCATTCCGTCACCCCGAGTATCTGCGCATAGGGAATGGCCTCCCAATAAAAAAGCACCGGCTCCCATACCTTCATCGCCCCAGCGACGAGATACACAACTCCGATAATCATCTGGCCGACGCGCGCGGCCTTGCTTATACCATCCATAATTAAGTGCTCCTCAGTTGGTCAATTCGGCGAATACGGCCGAGAATACGCGCCGAGTCTGCTGCATGCATGCTTCCACTTCGTCCTGGAAGGCCGCTACATCTTTAGCGCCGAGAGCACGGCTCAATATCTCCAACTCCCGGCCGGTCGGCAGGGCGTCGCTGGCCCTTTCGCTGGCGAGCCGCATGCCCTTTTCCACGGCCCGCAGGTACTCGTACGCGTCGAGAAGAAAGTGGCCCCGCTCTGGGTCTAAACAGCCCTGCTCAACGAGCAGTTGCAGCGCGAGCCTCGTGCTGCCCACCCGCAAGTCCCGATCTCGATAGCCCCACTTGAGCACGAGGACCTGCGCCACAAACTCGATATCGACGATGCCACCTGGGCCGCGCTTGATGTTGATGCGCGTTTGGCGCTTGCCCTGCGGCTCCATCCGCTGGCGCATCTCCTGCATCTGCGCGACCAAGGCCGCTTCTACTTCCCGATTGTAAACGAAGCGCTCAATCGCCCGCAAGACCCGCGCGCCGAACTCGGCATCGCCGGCCACTTGGCGGGCGCGACTCAGCGCCATCCGCTCCCAACTAGCCGCCCGCTGCGCCAAGTAGCGGCGGTAGCCGACCAGCGAGATGGCCATAGGGGCGCTGGCCCCTTCGGGCCGCAGCCGCGCATCCACCGAGTACAGCCCCTCCTCGGCTAACAAGGAGATCAGACGCTGGCTGAACTCGGTGAAAAATACGCTATTCGGCACGCCGCGGCGCGTCTTGCCGTCACCTTCGTACACGAAAAACAAATCCAAATCCGAGCCAAAATCCACCTCGCGGCCCCCAAACTTACCGCCGGCCAATACGGCGAACCGCACGTCGCGCCCCTGCCGGTTGCGCGGCTTGCCCCACCGCCGCACCAACGGACGCCAAGCCAGCCCATAGACCGCTTGCAACACCTCTTCACCCAACTCCGTTAGCCGCAGGAAAGTCTCCTCCTCGGTCGCCAAGCCCATCAGGTCGTCGGCCCCAATCCGCAGGAGGGATTTGTTCTGCATCCGTGCAATGGCGTGCAAATCGCCGCGCACCTGACTAGGTTCCAGTCCTTGGCTAGCCTGACTAACTAAGCTGTCGAGCAGGGCCGGATCGCGGCGCAAAAGATCCGCGAGAAAGCGGCTCGATCCACAAATGGCAATGATCAAAGTGCGGAAGCCTGTGTGCTCTTGCAACAAGGAGTACAAAGCACCCGGCGCCCCATACGCCTCGACGAGCTGGGTGAAGCGCAAAAGCCCTTGGTCTGGATCGGGAGCGGCGGCCAGCGAGTTCAGCAATTCCGGCAACAGAGCCTCAAAGTGGGCGCGGCCCCCGCTCAACAGCAGACCCATGCCCGCCAGCCGTTGCAAGCGGCGGTGCGCGGCGGCCCCATCGACAAAGCCCCGCTCCACCAAATCGGCTTTTGCCGCCGCGCTGCCGTTTTCGACTTCTAAAAGCCACGTCGGCGAGCGCGGAGCCGCGGTGGCACCGTAAAACAACGCGGCAAACAAGCGGCGCACCCGCAGCCGGTGTCCGGCCAGCGCGGCGCTAAAGGCCCGCGCATCTTCATAACCCATGACCAAGGCCAAGGCCCGCAAGGCTTGTGCATCTTCTGGGACGGCGTAGTCGGGTCGGCCAGAGGCGATTTGCAACAGGTTTTCAACGCGGCGAAAAAACTCGTACGCGTTTTTTAGGGCGCTGGCTTCTGCCGCAGTCAAGGCCGCCTTCATCGCACCTTTAGGCGAGACCACCTCGGCCAAGCGGTCAATAGCGGCCAGCGTGTTGTGGCTGCGCGCTTGGGGCTGGATGCCCCCGTAGAGTAGCTGTAGGCACTGGACGATGAATTCGATGTCGCGGATCCCGCCCGCTTGCAGCTTGATGTTGTTCTCGCCACGGGGACGCTCGCGGATGCTCGCCTCAATCCGCTCCTTGATGCGGCGGATTTCTTCGTGCGGTGCCGAGTGGAAGTGAGCCGGATAAATAAAGGGGCGGAGCATGGCTGCGTATTGCTCCCCCAGCGTTCGCGATCCCGCCACGCGCCGGGCCTTGATCAGCATCTGCCGCTCCCACAGTTCTCCGCGCGTCTCGTAATACCTCCAACTGGCGCGCAACGAGTGGGTCAAGGTGCCGCTTGTGCCCTCGGGGCGCAGCCGCATATCGACGCGGTAGAAAAACCCCTCCTTGGTCGCCTCAGTCAGCACGTGGACTAAGCGCTGGCCCAAGCGGCGAAAAAACTCGCTGTTCTCCAGTGGAGTTCCCTCCCCCTCAGGCTGGGTCTCGCCCTCGCCATCCCACACAAAAATTAGGTCAATGTCCGAGCTGTAGTTTAACTCCTGCCCGCCGTATTTGCCCAAGCCGACGACGAGAAAGCGCGCCGGGCGACCGCGCTCGTCCAGTGGCTGTCCGTGCTCCTGCCACAAGGCGTGCTGGCACGTTTCAAGAGCCACCTCAACCACCACGTCGGCTAAGTCGGCCAGCTCTTTTCCTATCTGCGCAACCGGTTTGGTGCCGAGGATTTCGGCGGCACCAATGCGCAAAAACTCGCGCCGATGCACCCGCCGCAATACCTCTAAACGCTCCTCAAACTCGGAGACATGACCGATATCAGTGCGCAAAATCTGCCGCAGGGTACTCCGCTCCAGTGGCTCGACTAAGTGCGGAGTCTCGACCAACAACCACAATAAGAACTCGAAGTCTCGCACCAAGATGTCGGCGAGAAAGGTGCTGTGGCTTACGACCTGCACTAGACGCTGACACAGAATGGAATCGGCCTCTAAGTGAGAGAAAAGCCCTCGCGGGCCGTATGCCACGGCCAAGCGCACCAGTTGCCGCAGTCCCTCGTCCGGCCGGCCCGTCGCAGCCAGTTCGGCCAGCGCGAGGGCTGGTAACGGCGCGGATTGCGGCGGGCCGCCGATCCGGTCCAAGGTCTCTAGGGCTTGGACCGGATCGGCAAAACCCAGTTTCTCTAGGGGATCAAGGGCTTTAGCCGCATCCGCGGTGAGCGCGCGACGGGCCAGTTCCAATGCGGTGGGCACTACCGAGGCTTCAGAGGGCGTTTTCGCCGGTTTCGCCGGTGCGGATGCGGATGGCCTCGATCAGTTCGGAGACAAAGATCTTGCCGTCGCCGACCTCGCCGGTGGCAGCCGACTGCATAATGACCTCCACCGCCTCGTCGAGTTGGCCATCGCCAACGGCCAATTCAATGCGAATTTTGGGCATGAAATCGAGCTGGTACTCAGCACCCCGATAGATTTCGCTGTGGCCGCGCTGGCGACCACAGCCGCGCACCTCGCTAACGGACATGCCGACGAGGCCAATCGCGGCCAAGGATTGTTTGACCTCGTCGAGTTTGAAGGGCTTGATAAAGGCCACGATGTTTTTCACGGTGTCCCTCTCAGCGGGCCGAAAACCGGGGCTTGCGACCGTAGCTTACGCCGCTGGGTGCTGGCATCTCGGCGACGTCGAGGGGCTTTTGTTGGCTACCGTGGATGGGGCCGATGCAACTGGCTGGGATTTCTTCGGTCAGCACGACCGTGCCGCGAGAAAAAAAGCGACAGCCCTCCTCGTGAGCCTTGGCCGCGAGGATCTCCACTACGCAGGGGGTATCGCGTTGGTGACTGTGCGACTCGGCCGCTTCGTGTGTCAGCGACAGATGCACGTAGTAGCGATCGCCTGGAGAAATACCCTCGTGGGTAAAGCGCTGGGCCGCGCTGCGAGTCGTACCCATGTAGAGTCGGTCGGGCGGCGGGTCCATAGGCTCGCCGTCCATATCGACGAAAAAACTGTGTCCGTATAGCGCGCGAATGCCGAACTCGTTCAGTTCAAAGCGATACTGCCCCGGGGCGTTGACGAGGTTGACGACATCGGCTTCGGCTACCTCTGCGTAGCGTTCTTGTACTCCTTGTACTACCTGATCCAACGGCGCGTAGCCGTAAGCATCAATCTCCAGTCCAAATTCGTCGGGCCGATGCCTGAGCATCAGCGAAAGCAATTTGGAAATGCGACTTGTATTGGCCACTGCTCATCGCGTCCTTTCAGCATTAATAATGTAGGGGCGACCGGCCGGTCGCCCCTACGGTCTTAGGGGTTCCACTGTGCGCGATAAGTTTCAATGGCCTGGGCAACCGCCTCGTCGGACAAGGCGATGATCTGGGCCGCCAGCATAGCCGCATTGCGGGCATTGTCAATGCCGACGGTCGCCACCGGGATCCCCGGCGGCATCTGCACGATGGAGTAGAGCGAATCGACTCCATTGAGCGCACCCGAGGCAATGGGGACTCCGATGACCGGCAAGGTCGTATGCGCCGCTACCACTCCGGGCAGGGCCGCAGCTAAGCCAGCACCGGCGATGATCACCTTGAGGCCGCGGCCAGCCGCCTCGCTGGCCCAAGTAGCGGTGCGCTCGGGGTTGCGGTGGGCCGAAGATACGATCATTTCATAGCCGAGTCCAAGCTCTTCGAGCACCGCCGCCCCCTTGCGCATGGTGTCCTCGTCCGAGGTACTGCCCATGATTACGCCAACGCGAATATCTGCCATATAAAAACATCCTCCCTGCGAATTCTATCGCGCACAGGTTAAAATAAGCCAAATCGCCCGCGCGCGACAACTGCCCTAAGAAGCGTTCATTTTGCGACGCAGGAAGGTGGGAATGTCCAAGTCGCCAACTGCGGGGCGCACTGGCTCCTCCTCGTGCTCCTGAGGAACGCTGTGGCCATTGCGCAGATACGTGGGCACTTCCAAGGAGGTACCCCCGTTGCCATTGCCGAGCAGGACCGGGCTACCGATGGTCAAAGGATCCGCCTCCACATCCTGCTGCATCGGCTCCTCTTGGGCGCGGGTCGGCGGGTCGGCTTCGCTGTTCTTGTTTATGTTGAAGCCCGTGGCTATGACCGTCACGCGGATATTCTCGGCTAGGCTATCGTCGATTACGGTGCCAAAGATGATCTCGGCGTCCGAGCCGGATTCCTCGTTGATCAGCGACATGACCTCATTGATCTCGTAGAGCGTGAGATTGGAGTCGCCGGCGATATTGATCAACACGCCCTTGGCACCAGCGATCGACACGTCCTCCAAAAGCGGGCTATTGATCGCCTTGCGAGCGGCCTCCACGGCCCGCTCTTCGCCGCTGTGCTCCCCGAGGCCCATAATCGCATCTCCGCCCTTGGAAATCACCGTGCGGACATCGTTGAAGTCGAGATTGACCATACCCGGAATCGTAATCAGGTCGGAAATACCACGCGTGGCCTGCATCAGCACTTCATCGGCCTTGAGAAACGCATCTTGGAGCGTGGTGTCGCGGCCGCAGACTTCTAGCAGGCGCTGGTTTTTGATGGTGATCAGAGTATCAACTTGGTCCTTTAGCTCGGCAATCCCACTCTTGGCATTCTTCATCCGCGGAGAGCCTTCCATTAGAAAAGGCTCGGTGACAATGCCGACTGTCAGGGCCCCTTGATCGCGGGAAATTTCCGCAACAGTGGGCGCGACTCCCGTACCTGTACCGCCGCCCATGCCGGCCGTGATGAAGATCAGATCCGAGTCCTGTAACTGCTTGGAGACCTTGTCGCAATCTTCTTCGATGGCTTGCCGTCCCACCTCTGGGTCTGCACCAGCACCCAAACCCCGCGTGACGCTGCCGCCAATGCAAATGGGGAAGTCGGCCCGCGAGGTCTCCAGTGCCTGCGCATCCGTGTTGACGGCGACGAATTCGACACCGTGCATCCCAGACTCAATCATGCGGTTGATGGCATTGCCGCCGCTGCCACCAACTCCGACGACCTTAATTCGCGCTCGATGCTCGTTATCGATCAACCTAATTGCCATAATTACTCCTCCTTGATTTTGGGACCAGCACCGCCGCTAGTCCCGTGGTTGCAACCATCTTTTTACGCGCCCAAACACTGAATCGAAGGAATCTTCGACCAGCTCCTGCGCTTCTGTTTGGTTTTTTCCCTCCTGTTGCTCCATTCCGTACAAGAGCAGACCCAGCACCGTAGCATACGATGGGCTAGCCAGCTCTGCGGCCCCCTCAAACCCGCTCGACTCCCCCAAGCGCACAGGCATGTTAAAGACCCGCTCGGCCAAGGCTACGGCTCCGGTGATTTGCGCTCCCCCACCTGTGAGGACAATGCCCGCGCCTAGCGCAGCATGGGGCAACTCGGTATAGATCTGCTTGCGGGCTAGGGCCAATATCTCCTCCATTCGCGCCTCGACGATGAGGGCCACTGTCTCGCTGGGCGCGCCCGCACACTTGGCCTGCTCGGCCTCGGTCCGCGTGGTGCGCAGCCCAACGCCGATGTCGTTGGTTACGTTATGCCCACCCAATCCGACGTTACCCGAATAGCGCAGCCCTTTGCCAACAAAGACGGCCACATCGGTCGTACCGCCGCCGATGTCGAGCAGACAGACTCCCATTTGTCGCTCGTCCTCACTGAGGACCGCATAGCTCGAAGCAAGCGCGCCGAGGACGACACCGCGCACATCGACGCCCGCACGGAGGATGCTGTGGCAGATGTTCCGCACTGCGGCAATCGAGCTGGTGACTACGTGTACACTGGCCTCTAAGCGCACTCCATACATACCCACGGGATCGAGAATGCCTCGCTGGCCATTGACGGCAAACTCTTGGGGCAAAACGTGCAACACCTCGCGATCAAACGGCACTTTGACCACGCCGGCCGCAGCAAGCACGCGGGCGCGGTCCTGTAATCCGATCCATCCGCCTTCGCCACCGACAGCCACCATGCCCGTGCTGTTGAGGCTGGCGATGTATTCGCCAGAAATGCCAGCGTACACTGAGTCGATTTCGACTCCAGCCATCAGCTCTGCTTGACGCACGGCCTCGCCAATGGCATGCACGGTCTTCTCGGCATCCACAATCGCCCCGCGCTGGATCCCCTCTGAGGGGTGCTGGCCGACGCCAATAATCCGCGGGGGCCGCTCGGCGACCTGCTCGGCAATGGCAGCGCAGACCTTAGTCGTGCCCAAGTCCAGCCCGGCGATAATGGTGCTGTGCTCCTCACTCCAGTTCATCCCGATTTTGCTTTCTTTTTTCCTACTACCATCTGGCCGGCATAGCGCAAGTCGATATAGGCCGGATCGGGATGGCTTTGATGGACGCGCGGCATCAACTCGCGAATGGTGCGGAGCCGGTGGGCGGCCTCGTTGGCCGGCAAGCGCACTTCGAGTCCATCACCGGCCATCTGCAAGCGAATGCTCGCCCCGGACATCGGCTGGATGCCGGCTACGTTGAGGCAAAATTCCGCATCGGCAACCGTGGCTTCCTCCCACCAGCGCAGTATCGCCAATAGCGCAGAGTCCGACACGGCCACGCCCGGCTGTAACGAGTCGCCGCGGACGGACAGCCCGGATATGACGGGCAAATTTCGGGGAGGGACATCCGTACTACCTACCGGAAGCAAGACGCCATCGGGCGTTATCCCGTAGGTCTGGCCCAAATCGATCCAAGCCACTTGGCGATGCTCGACGATATCGACGGCAATCCGGTTGGGCGGCTTGCGCACCACGAAAGCCCGCTTGATCCAATACATGGCTTCCAGCCGCTGCGCGACCTCGTCCAAGTCGACGGCGAAAATGTTGCTACCAGCCGCAAGGCCACTGGCGACGCGTACATCTTCCCCACTGAGTCGCCGCAACCCATCCACCTCAATAGCCTTGAGACCAAAGTAGGAGGCTTGGCCAAAGTAGGTAGCCGCTTGATAGGCCGCTAAGGTGCTGCCCGTGGCCAAAATTAAGAGCGCAATCCAAAGCCCGCGGGCCTTGGCTTGACCTCGCTGCGACTTCTTGCGCGCCTTGGTCTTCTTCTTCTGGCGGTTCACGAGTGCTCTCCGGCGGCCAAAGCCGCGATCAACTCCCCAGCCACCTCGCCAATGTCGCCAGCTCCCATGACCAGCACCAAGTCGCCCCGACGACAGATATCCACCAAATGAGCCACGAGTTGTTCTCTGTCCGGTAGGTATGCCACGGTTTTGTACCCGTTGGCGCGCATGGCTCCCTCAATCAGTTCGGAGTCCACACCGGGCAGAGGGGCTTCCCGCGCGGCATAGACCGCCGCCAGCACCACGTAGTCGGCCGCCGCTAGCTCGCGGGCAAAGGCCCCTGCCAAGTCGCGGGTGCGCGAGTATAGGTGGGGTTGGAAGACAGCGACCACTCGGCGACCGCTCTGCCGCGCAGCGGCCAAGGTTACCGCTAACTCAGCCGGATGATGGGCATAGTCGTCCACGACCAGCACGCCAGCGAATTCGCCCTTGCGCTGAAAGCGCCGGTCGGCTCCGCCAAACTGCTCCAAAGCGTCGGCGATCACGGCGAACTCCACCTGTAGCGCACAAGTCAGCGCGGCGGCTCCAGCGGCATTGCGGACATTGTGTACGCCGTGGACCTGCAATTCGATCTCACCTAGCTTTTGCCCGTCGAAACACAGGGCAAACCGGCTGCCCCAAGCCCGCTCTTCGAGCTCGGCGATCCGGTAATCGTTGTCGTCGGCCATGCCATAGGTCTGATGGGGACGCTGCAAGTCGGCCAGCACCCGCTCTCCGACCAGCCCATCCCCGGCCAGCACACTGCAACCGCAAAAGGGCAGGCGCGCGAGAAATTGGCCGAAAGCCCGTTCAAGAGCCTCCAAGCTCCCGTAGTAATCGAGGTGTTCGGCGTCTATACTTGTCACGAGGGCCAAGCTCGGATACAGGTGCAAGAAGCCGCCAGCAAACTCGTCAGCCTCCACTACAAAGACCTCGCCACTTCCCACCTCGGCCTGCGGTCGCCCGTTGATCCAACCCCCGATTAAGACCTGGGGATCGAGGCCAGCGCGGCGCAAGATCGCCGCTGCCATCGAAGCAGTCGTCGTCTTACCGTGAGTACCGGCTACGGCGAGGGTCAACGGCGCGCGGGACAATTCCCCCAGCACCTCGGCTCGGCTCGCCGTGGGAATGCCCTCGTGCGCGGCAGCCTGCCGCTCGGGATTGTCAGCCGGTACGGCGGCCGAATACACCAATAGATCCACGCCTTGGACAAGCTGGCCGTCGTGCCCCACTGAGACGGCGAATCCCTCTTGGCGCAGCAGCGCAACACTGGGCGAGTCGGCCAGATCCGAGCCGCTTACCACGCAGCCTTTGGCGGCGAGTAGCCGGGCCAAGCCCTCCATGCCCGCTCCACCGATGCCGACGAGGTGCACGCGGCGATATTGGTCAAAAAGGGTTTTCATCATTGCCAACGCACCAAACCCTCTTGCTGTCCAGGTGCCGTGCGGGCGACCCCCAGCAAGATGCCCACCCCCGCCATGTTCCCCATCAACGACGAGCCTCCATAGCTGACAAAGGGCAGCGGCAAGCCGGTGGTGGGTAGTACCCCGACGACCACGCCGATGTTGAGCAGGGCGTATATCGAGATCATCGCCGTAATGCCGATGGCAACCAAAAAGCCGTACGTATCACCAGCACGGGTCCCAATGCGCACTCCGTAAAACGAGAAAGCCGCGAAAAGTCCCAAGACGGCCAAGGTACCCACAAGTCCCATTTCCTCGCCGATGACCGAGAAGACAAAATCCGTGTGTGGCTCTGGTAGGTACTGCTCTTTTTGCATGCTGTTGCCCAAACCCACTCCCAAAAGGCCGCCATTGCCCATGCCGTAGAGCGACTGTAAAACTTGATAGGAGCCAGCCGGGTCGCGCTCTGGGTCGATAAAGCTGACTAAGCGCCGCATCTGATAGCTCGAATGCATCAGGGAAAACCCAATACCCAACAGCGCGAGCAACCCAGCCCCGGCCAAGTGATACAAGCGCATTCCACCGACCCACAGCATGATTAAGGCAATCAGCCCCAGCGCAATAGCCGTCCCCAAGTCGGGCTGCAATACGATGAGCACAAGGGCAAAGCCAACGACCAATAAACGGGGCACAAACCCGCGACTAAAATCGTGCAGCTCGTCGCGCTTGCGCACCAAGACATCCGCCAAGTAGAGCACCAGCGCCAGCTTGGCAAACTCGGCCGGCTGAAAAGCCAAGGCCCCGCCCCAAGCCGGAATGCTCAACCAGCGCTGAGCTGCGCCGTGGCCCCACGCCAAGACCAGCAAGAGCGACAAGAGAGCCAACAGCACGATCGGCCGCGAAAGCCGCGCCCACCAATGCAAAGGCATCCGCGAGAACGCGAGCATGAGCACCAAGCCGATGAAGACGCGGATGGATTGCCTTTTGAGGAAGAAACCCGAATCGCCAAAGCGCACGTTGGCCAAAACGGAGCTAGAGCTATAGATCATGACCAGCCCCAAGCCTACCAGCGTCAGGCAAATCAGCAACACCAACATGCTGTCGCGCTGCACAGCTATCATCAGTGATGGAACTATAGGTTGCTAGGGGTGCTCGGTGGGAGCGAGCTAGCTCAACTACTGCAGAATGCGCTCGACGACTCGGTCAAAGGCCATGGCCCGGGAGGCCTTGACTAAGACTACATCGCCGTGGCGCAATTGCGCCGCCGCGAATTCGCCGAGTTGCTCGGGCTGCTCGAAGTGGCGAGCCGCGTCTTGGGCCATGCCAGCCGCACGGGCTGCGGCCACTAAGTGCTCGCTTTCGCGGCCAGCAGCCAAGACGACATCGGCGCACTCGGCGGCCTTCTCACCGACAACCGCGTGCAACCGGCCGCTCTCCACACCGAGTTCTAGCATGTCGCCGAGCACGGCGATTTTTCGCGCACCGGGCACATCGACGAGGAGGTCGAGCGCGGCCGACACCGAGCCGGGACTGGCGTTGTAGCAATCGTCGATTACTGCGATCCCATTTTTGTGCACGATCTCGCCGCGCTGACTCACCGCCTTGAACTCGGCGAGGGCGCGCTGGATCCCTTCCCAAGGCACGCCGAGGATGCGACCGGCTGCAGCCGCAGCCAAGGCATTGTACGCGTTGTGCCGCCCTGGGATATTGAGATCAATGGGAACATGATGTAGAAGGAAGTGGCCGCAGCCCTTCTGGTCGAGGACGAGCCTCTCCCCACGAAACTCGCTCTCACGCACAAAACCGAAGGTCAGGAGTCTCCCCTTTGTCCTCTTTACCTCCTGAGCCACGACACGGTCATCGGCGTTGACGAGAGCCGTTAAAGACTCGTCCATATAATCCAGAAGCTCCCCTTTGGCCTTGGCCACTCCTTCTACAGACCCGAAAAATTCTATGTGTGCAGTCCCGATATTGAGCAAAACTCCAATGGTAGGTTCGGCAATCGAACACAGGTAGCGAATGTCCCCTATCCGCCGCGCTGCCAGTTCCAACACCACGGCCTCGTGGCTCGGCGACAGTTGCAGCAAAGTGCGGGGCACCCCTATCTCGTTGTTCTCGCTGCCAATGGTTTTTAAAACGCGGTACCGCTGCCCCAAGACAGCGGCGATCATTTCCTTGGTCGTCGTCTTGCCCGCGCTGCCTACGACGGCCACTACCGGCACCTCCCAGCGCCGCCGATACGCCCGTGCCATGTCGCCCAGCGCTTGCAGCGTCGAGTCAACGGCCAACAGCGGCCCAGGGACCGTCCGTTCTAACCCAGGCCAGCGGCGTTCTACTAAGGCTGCGCACGCGCCGCGGGCAAAGGCGGCCTCGACGAAATCGTGCCCGTCAAAGCGCTCACCACGCAACGCGACGAACAACTCGCCCTTGTCGATAGACCGGCTGTCGGTCGCCACTGCTTGCAGGGCGCAATCCGGCTGGAGGTTGCCGACCGGGTCGGCAGCCGTCCACTGCACCATCTCGCTCAAAGTCACGGCGCGCATCGCGGCTGTCCTTCCCCAGCGCGCAAGTTGCGCAACACGCGCCGGGCAACTTCGCGGTCGTCAAAGGCCACTACGCGGTCGGCGAGTTCCTGCTCCTGTTCGTGCCCTTTGCCGGCAATGACTACGACATCCCCGCTGTGCGCTGCGGCCAGAGCCGTAGCAATCGCTTGTGCGCGGTCAACTTCGCTGTGAACCGCGCTACTGTCGGGTACGCCAGCGGCCATATCGTCGATGATGCGCTGCGGCTCCTCGCTGCGCGGGTTGTCCGAAGTCAAGACCGTCCAATCGGCCAACTCGCCAGCAACGCGGCCCATTAGGGGTCGCTTGCCGCGGTCTCGATCTCCGCCACAGCCACAGACGCAGATCAAACGGCCGCTACCCAAATCGCGGGCGGCCTGCAAAACCCTTTCTAGCGCATCCGGGGTGTGGGCGTAATCCACGATGACCGCGAAATCCTGCCCTTCGGCGATCTGCTCACAGCGGCCCGGGACGCCCGCTAGAGCGGCCAAACCGCGACATAAAGCAGCGGAATCCAAATCCAAGGCCAACCCGGTGGCCACGACAGCCATAGCGTTGTAGTAGTTGAAACGACCGATCAAATGCGTCTGCACCTCAATAGGACCAACTGAGGTATCCAAGCACAGATGCGCCCCCTGCGGGCCAACGTCGGCGCGTTGCAATCGCACTTCGGCCTCCGGGCCACAGCCATACGTCACGACGCGCACCTGGATCCTGCGAGCCAATTCGTCGGCGTGGGCGTCGTCGGTGTTAATCACCGCAATCGCGCCTTCTTGCAGGCTTTCAAAAAGCTGGGCCTTGGCCGCAAAGTACGCCTCCCAAGTCCCGTGAAAATCCAAGTGATCGCGCGTCAGATTCGTAAAGACCGCCGCCCGGAAGGGAATGCCCTCCACTCTCTTTAATGCCAGCCCATGAGAAGACACTTCTAGCACGGCCGCTCGCTTGCCAGCATCGACGAGCTGACGCAGTAAGCCGTGTAGCTGGACAGCCTCGGGCGTAGTATTGTCCATCTTCTCCAATTCGCCATTGCACCAAAATCCCAAGGTTCCCAAGTACCCGCACGGCAGGCCAGCGGCTTCGAGGGCACTCCTGAGCAGGAAGGCAGTGGTGGTCTTGCCATTGGTGCCGGTGACGCCGACGTTCAGCAGCGCTTGTCCGGGAAAAGCGTAAAAGCGCGCCGCCATTCGAGCCAGTGCGGCTCGGCAGTCTGCCACCTGCACCCGCGTCGCACCGGCACAATTGATCTGCTCTTCCACCATCACGGCACGGGCACCGCGGGCGATGGCATGATCGACAAAGCGGTGTCGGTCCTGTTCCTGTCCCCCGCGTATAGCCACGAAAAAGTCGCCTTCTTCCACGCAACGCGAATCGCAGCGGATTTGCCCTAATTCAATATTTTGGTCTCCCTCCACGCAGGCGTCGGGCAGCTCTTCGAGTAGGTATTTTAGTTCCATATTAAATACCTCTCGAATCTTGGGCTAGCATGTTTCCAACGAGGCGGGCCTGCTGCCTTTTCCACGGGCGGCGGGCGGCTTCTGCTCCCAGCGTACAGTTGATCTGCTCTACGCGTCCGGCCCGACCCGGCAAGGGCGACTGATTGACAACCACGGTACCTACGCCAGAAAAGACCACCGGCAACCCCCGCATCTGCGCTTGGAAGCGGGCCATGTTTGGGGTCATACCGCGCAGATCGGGCACGGCCGGACCTTCCTTCTGCGGACGCTTGGCTGCTGGCTCGACCAACAGGCCGCCAGGCAGGCTGATGATCCGCTTCATCGTCCGGCGGAAGGTCGGGGCTGCCACAGATCCTCCCCACCCATTCACGCTGGGGTTTTCGACCATAATCACGCACGCGTATTGGGGATTATTGGCTGGCAGAAAGCCAACGAATGAGGCTATGCTGGCGTTGGGATCGTAGCCGCTGCCATCGGCTAAGGCGCGCTGAGCCGTGCCCGTTTTTCCGGCTACAGCCACGCCCTCGATGCGGGCCTTTTGCCCGGTGCCCCTTTCCACGACTCCAGTCAGCACCTCGCTTAGCGTCGCCGCCGTCTTCCGGCTCACGACCCGGCGGATCGACTGGGGGCCGCCGCGATCGTCGAGCCGACCGTCCGGGTCAATCGTTCCGGCGACGATCCGCGGTGCCATCAACACGCCACCGTTGGCAATGGCTCCGTACGCCATGGCGAGCTGTAGGGCCGTCACGCCGATTTCCTGCCCGATGGCAATAGTCGCCCGCGACCGCCTAGACCACTGATCGACCTCCTGCAATAAACCAGGCGTTTCCGCTGGCAAGTCAATGCCCGTGCGAATCGCGAAGCCAAAGTTGCGGATGTGTTCGTAAAAGCGATGCCGCGCCAGCCGCTGCGCCAGCTTGATCGTGCCGATGTTGCTCGATTTTTCCAAGACCTGAGCAAAAAGCAAATCGCCGTGGGGCTGGATATCGCGGATCGTGTCGCCATTGGCCAATCTGAGCGTCCCGTGCCCGCAAAAGATGCGATCGTGCAGGCTGGCCAGCCCCTCTTCAAGGACGGCGGCAGCCACGATGACTTTGAAGGTCGAACCGGGTTCGTACACGTCGGTTATCGCGCGATTGCGCCTGAGTTCCGGCGAGGAGCGAGACGCCTTATTGGGATCGAAAAGCGGCAGGTTGGCCATGGCCAGTACCTCACCACTGCGCGGGGCGATAATGACGCCCAGTGCACCTTGGGCCTTTGAACCGTCAATGGCCCGTTGCAACTCTTCCTCTAGAATGCTCTGATAGACTCCATCAATGGTCAGCATCAGGTCTCGACCGTGCTCTGGCTCTTCACGCTGCTGCTGACGCCCGGGTACTTGCTTGCCGCGCGCATCGACGAATCCCACTATCGAGCCATCCTTTTCGCGCAATATATCGTCAAAGGCTCGCTCAATCCCCTCGCGGCCGCTGTTGTCGATGTTGGTGTGCCCGATGAGTTGGCCAGCCAGCGGCCCCAACGGATACTGGCGACGAGTCTCTGGATGTTGGAACACGCCAGCGAACGCGACCGCTCCCACATCCGCGTCAACCACCTGACGCGCCAGATAGATAAATTGCTTGTCCCCGCGCAATTGGCGCTCAATGAACTCGGTCCGTTTATCGTTCAGGGACGCGAAGTGGGCGGCTACGCGCTTGGGATCTTCAACCTGATCGGGATAGGCATAAAACGACGTGGCTTGGACATCTACGGCCAAACTATTGCCGCGCCGATCGACGACCCGCCCTCGGCTCGCCTTCAGCGTGCGGCGCTCAAGGTACTGCGCATGGGCTTCGGCGCTGTACGCCTCATGCCTGAAGATCTGGATTTGGATGAGGCGTGCGGATAGCCCTAACCACGCCACCGCACCCAAAATCACGATCCAGCGCAGCCGACTAATGCCCGTATGTTGCACCCGTGGCCCCATCAATCTCCTTCCCAATGAGCCAATGCACCATTATTCATGCCATTTATAGTCTGCGAGGGATAGACCATGCCGAGCTGGCCGAAGGCCACTTTCTCGACAAAGCCGGAGTTTTTCCGCACTACAATAGCCGCCAATAGCTGAGCACGCGCTCTGTCGAGCTCGGCTATTTGCGTCTCAGCCGTGCTTATGCCGCCGACCACCCGGGCCATTTCGACCTTTTGCCAGACGTGGAAGAGGGCCGCCCCAGCCAGCATCCCTATGAGGAGCACGTACTTCACACAGGAAATTCCGCCTTTGCTCATATTAGCCTGCCTCGATTTTTTCGTAGATTCTCAAAATGGCGCTGCGCGCTCGAGTATTTTGTTTGACCTCGGCCTCGCTCGCCCTCTGCAATTTGTAACCTACTCGCTTGAACGACGGTTTCCTCCCGCAGGTGCAAATGGGTACGCGCGGCGGACAAATGCAGCCGCGCACTAGCGCTGCAAAATGCTGCTTGACCAACCGATCCTCCAAGGAGTGATAGGCCAAGACGGCCAGTCGGCCACCGGGTTTCAGCCCGACCTCGGCAGCCGTCAACCCCGCCTGCAACTGTCCCAACTCGTCGTTGACGGCAATGCGCAGCGCTTGGAATACGCGCGCCAGCGTCTTGTTGAGCATCTGGGGCCGCGTGGCCGCTACGGCCTGCCGCAAAGCCTGCGTAGTGATCAAGGGCTCGAGCCGCTGTTGTCGATAGATCGCGCGCGCGATCCGCCGCGCTGCGCGCTCTTCCCCATAGCGCGCAATTAACTCGGCCAGTTCGCGCTCGCTGCACGCCGCGATCAATTCGGCGGCCGTTGGGCCAACTTCCGCATCCATTCGCATGTCGAGAGGCCCGTCGGCCCGATAGCTGAATCCCCGAGCCGGTGCGTCGATCTGATGCGAGGAAACTCCTAAGTCGAACAGGACGCCGCTCAACGGCCCGATTCCCTCCTGCGCCAGCAACTCGCTCAATTCGGCAAAGCGACCTTGCCGCACGACGGCTCGCGTATCGGCTGCCAACCTCGCTTGCGCTACCGCTACGGCCTCCCGATCCCGATCCATTGCCAGCAGCCGCCCCTTGGGGCCGAGGGCCTGAAGCAGTGCCCAACTGTGGCCGCCACCGCCGGCTGTCGCATCCACGTACGCTCCGTCTGGATCGGCGACTAGCCCGGCGATCACTTCCGAGACCATGACCGGGATGTGGTAGTCCATAGTTCATAAGGTTTAGAGGTCTATCGCAAAGTCTTCCAAGCTATCGGCAAGATCTTCCATCGGTGGAAAATCATCGCTGTTTTCTGGGCTCCAAAACTCCAATTTGTCCAACGCACCAATAATGACCATCTGGTTCGTGATGCCGGCCTTGGCCAGCAGCTTGCGTGGGATGCCGGTCCGCCCCTGTCGGTCTAGTTTCACTTCTGCCGCATGCGAAACCATGGAGCGGATGAAGGCCCGCGCCTCGCGTTTGGTCGTCGGCAGGCGCAAGAGCTGTTCGGCTTTCGCTTCCCACTCGGGCCGGGAGTAGGCCACCAAGCAGTTGTCGAACCCACGCAACACCACGAGTGTGTCGTCGGCTTCTGGAGGCAGTTTCTTGCGGAACTCCGCTGGTACAAAAATCCGCCCCTTGTCATCGACGGGAACTTCGTGCCTGCCTGTGAAAAACTGTGCCATTTGATGCTCATATCAAGTCAAAATTCGCGTTCCACCACTTTCCACCACTTTCCACCACATCCCAATAATACACCTATATCAACAGGACTGCAAGCATATTTTTTCTATATTTTTCAGATAGATACGGCCATTTCAAGTCTCTTCATACACTTATTTGTGTGTATATCACACTTATTTGTGTGCATCTCAATTACCGTCTGCTCTCTTTAATTATCGTCTCTACTGCCATATTGACATAGAAAAGGGGTTGGACACGCTATGGCCAACCCCTTTTGTTTTGTACTCGGCGGGTATCTTTACGCCGATACCTTCTCCATGACTCGGCGGTAGATGGGCTTGCCCTGCGCTAGGAACTTGTCTTCGTAATTGGTCCGCGCCCCCAGCCACTCGACATCCACCTCCACTAAGCACGAACTAGTTTCCAACGCCGCGAGCATGACGTCGAAATAGTCGGCGTAATCCGTGGCTAGCCACAATTGCCCGCCCGCGCATAACGTGCGCTCGACTTCGCGTAGAAATGCCTCGTTAAAAAGCCGCCGCTTGTGATGCCGCTTCTTGGGCCAAGGATCGGGAAAGTAGATGTGATAGGCTCGCACTGATGCCGTAGCCACGAAAAACTCGACGAATTCTCGCGCATCCATGTGCGCGAATCGCACGTTGTCGAGGTTGCGGCGCACGGCGCGCTGGTGGGCAATGCGCAAGTATTTGGCCGCCCATTCGACTCCGATGAAATTCACTGCGGGCTGGCGGCTGGCCGCGTCGATGATAAAGCGCCCTTTGCCAATGCCGATTTCGACCTCCACCGGCTGGTCGTTGCCGAAAACTTCCCGCCAATTCAACGTCGGATCTTGGTCTGGGTTATCCGGCAACGCCAAAAAACCCGCCCCGGTCTGCTCCATCAAATTCTCCCCAAAGAAAAAGCGCTCCCCTAAATAGTAGGGGAGCGCCGTATAAACAACACTGCGAATATAGCTAGATCAACCAGCGGCCTCGCTGTGCGAGGGCAGGCCGCAAAACTGCTCGTAGTCAATCAGCTCGGTGACAGTCGGGCTGTCGCCGCACACTGGGCACTCGCTGTCGCGCCGAAGCTTGAGTTCGCGGAATTTCATCTCCAGCGCGTCGTAGAGTATCACCCTCCCAACCAAGGAGGTGCCCTGTCCCAACAGCAGCTTAACGACCTCGGTGGCCTGCACCAGCCCGATCGTACCGGGCAAGACCCCCAAGACCCCACCCTCGGCGCAACTCGGTACCTCTCCGGGCGGCGGCGGCTCGGGATAGAGGCAGCGATAGCACGGGCCGTCCCCGGGCACGTACACGGTGGCTTGGCCCTCAAAGCGAAAAATGCTGCCGTCAACCACGGGCTTTTTTTGCATTACGGCCGCGTCATTGACCAAATAGCGGGTTGGGAAGTTGTCGCAGCCATTGACTACGATGTCGTAGCCGTCCATAATCTCGAAAATATTGTGCGACGTCAGCAGCTCGTAGTGCGGGTGTATCTCAATGCCGGGGTTGATGTCGAGCAACCGGTCGCGGGCGGCCTCGACCTTGGGCCGACCGAGATCGGACTCGCCGAACAGCACTTGCCGCTGCAAGTTGCTCTTATCGACGACATCGGCATCTACTAAGCCGATCTTGCCGACGCCGGCCGCGGCCAGATACAGGGCCGTCGGGCAACCCAAGCCGCCCGCTCCCACCAGCAACACCCGGCCCTTGAGCAACTGCTGCTGCCCCTTCTCCCCAACCTCGGGCAGAATGAGATGCCGGGCGTAGCGCTGCGAGTCTTCTTCGGAGAGCAGGCCGCCCTGATCGATTGCATAGCCGGCGTCCTTCCAGCCTTTGATGCCACCGATCATGGACTTGGCATTGGTGTAGCCCATAAAGGCCAAGTCGCGTGCTGCCAAGGCCGAGCGGTTGCCCCCGGCGCAATAGAGCACGATTTCCGCGTCGCGATCTACGGTCACGTCTTCTTCGACGTTGAGCTCTAAAAAACCGCGTGGAATCAACTCGGCCCCGGGGATATAGCCGTCCATAACTTCTTCCCGCTCGCGCACATCTATGACGTGAACCGATCGGCCAGCTTGGAGGGCTGCTTGGACCTCAGCCGGCGTCACTTCGGCGATTTCGGCTTTTACGCTCTCTAATAGCTGATTGGATGTAACAGTCATACTCTCTCCTCGATTGCTAATGCACTGTCGCGCAAGAGCTCGACCTGTGCGACGGTGCGGTCAATGGCAAATTCTACTTCTTCCATAGTATTAAAACGCCCCAACCCAAAGCGCAGGGAAGCCCGCGCCAAATCGTCGTTTACGCCGATGGCTTTGAGGACGTGTGAGGGCGCGCTCGTCCGCGATGAACAGGCCGCGCCCGAAGACAACGCGATTTCGCGCAATCCCAAAAGTAATTCGGTTCCGTCCACCCCGGGAAAGCTCACGTTGAGATTGCCCGGCAGGCGCTCTTCCGCATGGCCGTTGACGACCAAGGGGCCGAGCGCGCCCTCCAGCCCGGCGCACAACCGTCGCCGCATTTGCACCAATCGCGCCGCTTCCTCGGTCATCTCCTCGCGCCCCAACTGACAGGCGCGTCCCAAACCGACGATGCCCGGCACATTGAGGGTACCGCCGCGTAGGCCGCGTTCCTGCCCGCCGCCCTCGACTTGGGCCTGCAAGCGCACGCGCGGCTTGCGCGAACGCACGTAGAGGAAGCCGACGCCCTTGGGGGCGTAGAGTTTGTGGCCAGAGGCCGAGAGCAGGTCAATGCCGAGCGCTTCCACATCGAGCGGCACCTTGCCGACGGCTTGGGCTGCGTCGCAGTGCCACAAGACGCCGCGCTCGCGGGCCAGCCGCCCGATCTCCTCTAGCGGCTGTAAGACCCCAATTTCGTTGTTGGCGGCCATGAGCGAGATGAGAGCCGTCCGCGGCGTGATTGCCGCCGCGAGTTGGTCGAGGTCAATCTGACCGTAGCGGTCCACAGGTAAATAAGTCACCCCTACCCCTTGCTGCTCCAAGGTGTGGCAACACTCCAAGACGGCCTTGTGCTCAATGGCACAGGTGACGATGTGCGCTCCAGGTGGCACCATCTGCACCGCGCCTTTGATGGCCAAATTGTTGGCTTCCGTAGCTCCGGCCGTAAAGACGATCTCCTGAGCGCGCGCACCGATTAATCCGGCAACCTCTTCCCTCGCCTTTTCGACCGCGTCGGCGGCTGCCAAACCAAAGGCGTGGGTCTTGCTGGCCGCATTGCCGAAGTGGGTGTCGAAGTACGGCAACATGTCCGCCAAGACGCGCGGGTCCACCGGCGTGGTGGCCATGTTGTCCATATAGACTGGAATTTGCACGCTCGTCGCTCAGGCGCTGAAGGACTCACCGCATCCGCAGGTGGTGCGGGCGTTGGGGTTTTCAATCTTAAAACCCGCCCCCATCAACCCATCGTGGTAGTCGAGGATCACACCATTGAGATAAAGGCTGCTCTTCATATCGATGAAGATCTTGACGCCGTCTATCTCAAAGACGTGGTCCATGTCGCCGGCACTTTCCTCGAAATCGAGCTTGTACTGGAACCCCGAACACCCTCCACCCATCACGCCCATGCGCAGCCCATGCCCCTCGTTTCCTTGTTCGCTGAGCAAGCCCTTGATCTTTTCGGCTGCGGCTTCCGTTATAGTTACCATATTTCCTCTCAAGATTCGTAAATGGCGCATTCGATGAGGTCGGGCACCTCGTCGTGCCGCCGATAGACCTCGCAGTGATGGCAATCCCGTTCGATGACCTTGACCTTACAACAAAAACAGCCACTGAGAATTTCAATGGCCCGCCGGTTCCGCTCCTTCATCAGCGAATACTGGCGAATGCGCTCGTCGATCCGCCGCTCTTGCTCGGTGAGGTGCTCGACGAGCTCGCGCGCCAAGCCGCCGCCCGACTCATTGCAGTGCTTCAGGTTGAAAAACACGCGAATGTGTTCTAGCTCGAACCCCAAATCCTTGAGGCTTTGGACGATTTGCAAGCGGCGCAATTGCGCTTCCGAATACAGGCGAAACCCACCTGCGGTGCGCTCTTCTGGCTCGACGATTCCCAGTTCTTCATAGTAGCGAATCGTGCGCGGTGTGACCCCGGCCTTGGCGGCCAAATCCCCTATTTGCATGGAGAATCCTTCGCTGCGAAGTTCTGGCAAGCAATGTACTTGACGTGAACGTAAGTGTCAATGAATCGACCCCAGAGAGCCTATTATTCTATATTCTATTAAAATACGTTAAACCAACATCTCCGAAAGAGCGAGGAGATACGCACAATGATCGCGCGCATTGCATTCTGTCTAGTCTGGCTGACCACTCCCCTAACAGCCACGACAGTCCAGCGCTTCGACCTAGCGGCCCTGACCGCCAATGCCGAACGCATCGTCGTCGGAGTCTGTCGCCAAGCCCAGCCCCAATGGGTGCGCGGGCAGATCTATACCCGCTATGTGTTCTCCGTCTCCCAAGCCATCAAAGGGCCAGCGACCGCGCAACTGGAATTGTACCTGCCCGGTGGGCATCTGCAAGGCGCTGTTACCCGCATCGTCGGCATGCCCATCTTCGCCCCCGGGGACGAGGCCGTGCTCTTTCTCACCGCGGCTAACGCATTGGGACACGCCTGGCCGGTCGGACTAGCCCAGGGACACTTCGCCATCAAGCGCAGCGCCGCCAATAAACCACGCGTCTTTCAAGAACTAAATGGCCTTGCGCTGCACACCGAGTCGCACAGCGCACCCAAAAAGGCACCGCCCGACGAACCCGTCCAAGGTATGCCGCTCGATCAGTTTTTGGCGCGGGTGCGCACCCTGACCGAAGGCCAAACACGCGATGCGCACTAGCAGCCTACTGCTTGGCGGCCTGCTCGTCGCCATGCCCAGCCACGGCTTTCTCATCCAGACCTTTGAATCCCGATCTGGCAACCAAGTCCAGCAAACCTGGAGCCGCCCCGACCGCATTTCCTTTGTGCTCCACGCCGCTGGTTCCGACGATCTATCCCCTGCTCAGACCCATGCGTTGATCCGCGAGAGTTTTCAGGTCTGGAGCGACGTGGCTACGGCACGGGTGGAATTTGTCGATCAGGGCACAACCCAAAACAGCGTCCCAACGCAAAGAGATAGGCGCAACCTGATCTACTTCGACGAGACAGGACGCTACCTAAATGCCCCGCCCGAAACCGGCGTCATCGCCATAACTCGCATCCAGTCCCATTTTTCGACCGGCCACATTACCGACGCGGATATCATCTTTAACGGGCGTGACTTCCGCTTTTCCGCTGGTCTATTTGTTCAGCCCGGCAGTTGGATAAATCTCAAAGACGTAGCCGTCCACGAAATCGGCCACCTGCTCGGGCTTGAACACACTCCGCTCGATGGCCCTCCGGATATCCGCCCGACCATGAACCCCTTTAACCACAGCGACGACTCCGGCGAAGCGCAAAGCCTCGAACCCGACGACATCGCCGGCATCAGCTTCCTCTATCCGGCCGTTGGCTACCAAGACAGCGTCGGCAGCATCGCCGGCCAAGTCCGAGACTTCGACCAACAGCCACTTTTCGGCACGCACATCAAGGCCGAAAACCTCGACACCGGCGAACTGTTCAGCACCGTCTCGGGTGCCGAACCAAGTGCCGCCACAGTCGGACACTACCGGCTGCACGGCTTGACCCCGGGCCGCTACCGGCTGAGTCTCGCGCCCATTGCCGGGGCAATTAACGAAGAGAACTTCAGCGGTATTTTCACTGATTTTGCCACTGGATTCCCCACAGAGTTCTACGACAACGCCCGCGACAACACCTACGCTCGCGTCCTCGACTTGGCTGCGGCCCAGCACATCGACGATGTCGATTTCATCTCCGATTTTGCCGTGCCCGGCTACCCCTTCGTAGTCCCCATAGCCATAGTCTCCAACACCCCCGATACCCAAGGTCCTTATCCAGTGCGCGTCGCAGCCCGCGATGCCGCCAGCGTGTGGCTCCTCTATCAGATTGACGGCGGGAGCGTTCAGCACTTGCAAATGCAGCAGCAAGACAGCCTCTTCGTCTCCCAAATTCCCGGCCAGCACGTCGGCGCGCGCATCGCCTATCAAATCGAAGCCCGCGGTGCCGACGGCAAGGTCTCGTATTTTCCCCATGCGGACGCTTGGCTCGACTTCACCGTCGTCGAACTGACCGGAGCTCCACTGGCCTTTACTGCCTTGCGCGGCGACGACGCCATCGGCGTGATCGATACGGGCACCCGCCGTGAGCTAGCGCGCATCCCCGTCGGTGACGAACCGATCCAAATGATCCTAGCCGGCGACCAACTCTTCGTGTCCAACCTCTCCTCGAACGACCTCCGCATCATCGACACCGCGACTTTCCAGATCCAAGCGCACATCGAGACCGCGGTCCAGCCCCTCGACCTAGCTCTCGCGCCCGACGGCAAAACGCTCTATGCGACCAATTCGGGCACGAATGCACTGACTATCGTCGATGTTGAGTCGGGCCAAGCACGTACCGTTGAGATCGCCGATACGAGAGAAGGGCTGTACGGCATTGCCGCCACCGCCGATAAGATATTCACCACCGACATCTCTGGTAGCCAAGTCCTCGTCCTCTCGCCGCAAGGCCGCATAACCGGCCGCATCCCAGTGCCACCGAAACCGCGCTCGCTCGCACTCGCACCCGACGGCAAGACGCTGTACGTAACCAGCATGGACACGGGCCGCTTGACCGCTATCGACGCCGATGACGCAACCGTCGCGCGCACCATCGACTTAGGCGTCAGTGGCACCTTTGCCATCGCGCCCAGCCCGGATGGCCGTAAGCTCTATTTGACCGCGTATAGCGAAGGTGCCCTCTTAGTCGTCGATGTGGCCAGCGGAACACTGCGCAAAAAGCTCGCCATCGGCCGCAATCCACGGGCCATTGCCTTCTCGCCCGACGGCACGCAGGCGTACGTCACCAGTTCCTTTTCTAATGAGATCCACATCGTCGATGCCGCGCGCGACTCCGTTGTCGGCCACTACGCAACCGGCCAGAATCCACGCGGCATCGCGCTGACACAGCCAGCTTGGCCCACCATCGAGTCCCAATACCCGACCCATTTCGCCCTAGCACCGGCCTTCCCCAACCCCTTCAACGGCTCGACGCAAATCACCTACACACTCGCCGCCGAGTCCCCGGTCGAACTGCGCGTGTACAACGCCCTCGGCCAAGCCGTGCGCACTCTCTTGCGTCAGCAGCGGGAAGCGGGGACGCATCAGATTTATTGGGATGGAAGAGACGATCAAGGACGGGCGCTAGCCAGCGGCACCTACTTGCTCATCATGCGCGCTGGCGCGGTGCGCCAAACGACGAAGATGTTACTCTTGCGCTAACTCTGCTGATTCGATAAACCCATCGACGCTAAAATAGCGAAACCCCGTATCGCAGAGCATGGTCACCAGCCGGGCCCCTGGGGCTAGGGTACTGGC
Organism: Candidatus Latescibacterota bacterium; assembly: GCA_965116675.1. Classification (GTDB taxonomy): domain Bacteria; phylum Latescibacterota; class UBA2968; order UBA8231; family UBA8231. The sequence continues at coordinate 555,489 of OZ220721.1, read as the reverse complement.
CACCTGCAAGCTGGCCGCCACATTGGCCCCAGACGAAGGCCCCAACAGCAACCCTTCCTCGCGGGCCAAGCGGCGGGTGCAGTGAAAAGCCTCGTCGTCGTCTATCTGCACGATCTGGTCAATCAATTCTTGGTCGAGGACTTCGGGCACAAAACCCGCGCCAATCCCCTGAATACCGTGCAAATCGGCCGCGCCCCCCGAGAGTACAGGCGAGCGCTTAGGCTCGACTGCTACTATACTCACATCCGGCACGGCCTGCTTGAGCACCTCCCCAACGCCAGTTATGGTGCCACCAGTCCCCACTCCTGCAACAAAGGCGTCTAACTCACCTCCGGTAGCCGCGAGAATTTCCTCGGCCGTGGCTCGGCGATGGGCCTCCGGATTGGCCGGGTTAGCAAATTGCTGGGGAATAAACACGCCCTCGGGATCAGCGGCCTTGAACTCTTCGGCCTTGCGGATGGCCCCGGGCATGTCTGCGGCCGCGGGTGTCAGCACAATCTCTGCACCGTAACTGGCCATAACTTGCCGCCGCTCCAAGCTCATGCTCTCGGGCATGGTCAACACCAGCCGGTAGCCCAGTACGGCCGCGGTGAGAGCCAGCGCGATCCCAGTATTACCGCTGGTAGGCTCGACGATGGTCATGCCCTTTTTGAGCTGGCCGGTCGCCTCGGCCGCGCGGATCATGCTAACGCCGATGCGGTCTTTGACGCTGCCGGTTGGATTGCGCGCTTCGAGTTTGCCGTAGAGCTGGCTGCCGTTGGCCGGCGCGACGCGGTAGAGGCGCACAAGCGGCGTGTCCCCCACCAACTGCAACATGTCGTCTGCGGTCTTGCGCTTAATCATCCCTCAACCTTCAACTGCTCCACCAAGTCCACAGCCGTGGACAAAGGCCGCGAGCAAGTCGCCTCGCGACACACGTACGCCCGTCCACCAATGGACAGCTTCCCATCCAACAACGGCAACGCAACCGCGGCTTCATCCTCCTCAACGCCAGCGGCCAGCACGACTTTATTGGGCACAAAGCACCGGTGCAGTGCCACCGCAAAAGCACGGCACTCTGTTTGATCCCCTACCAAGGCAACCTCCGTGGGCCTAGCCAAATAGAAGTCGAGGGCGCAGAGCATCTGCGACCCAGCGGCAGGCGCGCGGCGCAATAGCTGCTCGAAGAGGACCAGCGTTTGCTCGCCCCGCTGCCACAACGCCTGATCGCCCTTCATTGCCCCCAAGCGCAATAGCGCCAATGCCCCCAGCGAGTTGCCCGAGGGCGTGGCATTGTCAAACGGGTTCTTAGTGCGCACGATCAAGTCAGTTGCTTCGGTCCCCGCATAGAAAAATCCCCCGTGTTCCTCGTCCCAAAACCGCGCAATCATCTCGCCGGCCCAGTGCTCGGCTGCGGTAAAGAAGCGCAACTCAAAACTCGCCTCATACAGGTCGAGCAGGCCGTTGACCAGACCGGCGTAATCGTCCTGATAGGCCGGAATCCGCGCCCGACCGTCCTTGTAGGTGTGCAGGAGACGGCCGTCGCAGACCATGCGTTCTAAAATAAAGTCAGCCGCCTCGACAGCCGCTCGTAGATAGCGATCCTCCCCTATAACCTGATAGGCGCGGGCCATCGCGCTGATCATCAGCCCGTTCCAAGCCGTCAGAATTTTATCGTCGCGCCCAGGGGCCACGCGCTCCTGCCGCGCCGCCAGTAGCACCCCACATCCGCGCCCTACGACTTGCGCCAGCCGCTCCGGCTCTACCTTGAGGAAACGCGCAACCCCTTCTAGCTCGTTTTCCACGTGCAAGATATTGCGCCCGTGCTCGAAGTTGCCCTCGGGCACAACGCCGTAATAGCGGGCAAATAGCGCAGCATCTTCTTCGCCTAACAGATCCTCTATCTCCTCTAAGAGCCAAGTAAAAAACAGGCCTTCTTCGCCCTCGCTGTCCGCGTCCTGCGCCGCGTAGAAGCCGCCTTCGGGCTGCGTCATCTCGCGCAGCACATAGCCGAGGGTGTGCTCGACGACCTCGCGGTAGAATTCGTCTTGAGTCGCCTGATAGGCTTCGAGGTACGTCCACACCAACAGGGCGTTGTCGTAGAGCATTTTCTCGAAGTGGGGCACGAGCCAGCGCTCATCTACCGAGTAGCGGTGAAAACCCCCGCCAAGCTGGTCGTACATCCCTCCCCTAGCCATGCGCTTGAGCGTGTACTCCGCGATTTCTAACGCGCGCTGGTCACCTCGTCTAACATAGCGCCGCAACAGCAGGGACAAGCTCATGCTCGGCGGAAATTTAGGCGCGCCGCCAAATCCTCCAAACCTAGCGTCATACGTGGATTTGAGCTGCGCACAAGCCCCGTCGAGGACCTCTTCTCCAGGAACACCGCCCGGCGTCAAAAACTCAGCGTGCTGCTGGAGCGCGCGCATAAGTTCGGCGGTCTTTTCGGCGACGCCAGCGCGATTTTCCCGGTAGTAATCCGCTATCGCCTGGAGCACCCTCGGAAAGCCCGGCCGGCCGTGGCGATCTTCGGGGGGAAAGTACGTCCCGCCGTAAAAAGGCTGCAAATCCGGCGTCAGAAACACCGTCATCGGCCAGCCGCCTTGGCCGGTCATGGCCTGCACGGCCGTCATGTAAATCTCATCGACATCGGGCCGTTCTTCGCGATCGACCTTGATGTTGATAAAGTGCTCGTTCATGCGCCGGGCGATCTGCTCGTTTTCAAAGGATTCGCGCTCCATGACGTGGCACCAATGACAGGCCGAATACCCCACTGAAAGCAAGATGGGCCGGTCGGCGGCTTGGGCCGCGGCCAGCGCCTCCTCGCCCCAGGGATACCAATCAACGGGATTGTGGGCGTGCTGACGCAAGTACGGGCTGGATTCGTCGGTGAGGCGGTTGGTGTGTTTGGGATCAGACATGTATTAATAATACGATTCGATAGGTGTTGGCGATAGAGCGACTGTAGGAATGAACTATTGCTGTCGCGTCTGTAGGTAGTCTTCTAGATCGCCGACGATGGCGTGGAAGCGCCGCTCGGCCTCGGCGCGGATGTCCGCCCTCTCACGGCGGCAGTGCAGGGGCCATACTTGCTCCCGATAGCGCCTTTCGAGCCCGTCCTGATAGGCCGCGGGCAAGGCCGCAATCTGCAACGCGCGAATTTCGCCAAAGCTGATATTCGGCGTGCCTACTCCATTGGCGTAGGCGGCGATCTGCTCGCGGCCTAACCGCGTCTTAAAGAAAAACCAAGCATAAAACGGATTGAGTCCCTCTAAGCGGATCAAATCGACAAAACAACCCACATTGGCCGGCTTGCTCCCCAAATACACCGCGAGGCGATTCCGGCCCAAGGCCCCAGCCCCAGACCGCGACAACAGCAAGTCCCCGGAGCGCACGCGGCTGCGCGGAGGATCGTGCATACCTGCGGGCGCGACGCACAACAGCGCGCGCTCGTCGAGCCCGGTTTCGGCGATATTGCCTTGCCGAATGACCGGCACTCCGGCTTCTATGTGCTGAGGACGGCTACCCGTAACAATCGGCCCGTACGTCAAATGGCAGATGTATTCCCCCAACGGGACCAGTCGCAAGCGACCCGCCAAGCGACGCACCGCGGCGCGCCCCTGCCAGAAGCGAGGATCCCAACGCTGGGCGAGCAATGCACGCTGCCCTATGCTCAGAAGCGCGGCCTCCGGCGCACGGCGAGCCGATGTGCTGAGTAAGAGCCTAACGCGCTGTGCGTACTGTTCCATACTCGGCCTCTTCCCGCCTGATGCGATCAGCCGCACCTTGGTCCGGGCCAGTGACTTGCTGCGGCGCAAGACGACCAAGGCCGTCTGCACCTTGTTGAAGGCTCCAGGCAGGGCGACGACAGCCCGCACCTCAGCGCGCGCTAGCAACCAGTCGCGCACGCCCTGCCGCCGGGCATTGGCGAGAAATCCCTCGGGCAATATCAGGGCCATCCAACCAGCGGGCCGGATCAGTTGCAGTGCGCGCTCGATAAAAAGCAACTCCACCGGGAAGGAACGCATCTGCTTTTGTTCATTGAGCAGCCCAAAGCGCTGGGCGAGCCGACAGGGTCCATCGGCCCCAAACAAATGCAACATCGGTCCCAACTTACCAAAAGGCGGATTGGCCAGCACGCAATCGAACGTCTCATCCGCCACCTCGGGGAAGGTGCCGAGCAAGCCGTCTCCGGTGTAAAAGCGATCCGCTTGGCTGCGTCCCCGCTCGGCTAGCCCCGCGTCAATCTCAACGCCCGTGGTCTGATAGGCTCGTCCGACAGCGGCCAACAACGCTCCTTCGCCCGCTGCTGGATCAATCACGCGCGCTCCAGCTCCCAGATCTTTTCCCGCAAGCGTACGCACCGCGTCCCAAACCAACTGCGCGACTGCTGGGGGTGTAAAGTGCTGCGCTAGCAGCTTCGCGTTTCCTCCGTTACTCATTAGTGTATCCCATTTGGGGCAACGGCCGCTTATGGCGGCTCATCAAGCGACCTACATAACAAATTGCCGAACAAACCATTGGGCACTCAAGCGGCTCGCTGGCACGCTTTCTGCTAACACCCTAGCCACGCGGGCCGCTAACGGCCTCACCCATTCATCCACGTTCATCTTCAGGAGGAACCCCATGCCGACCTTACGGATGCCCAACATCAACCAAGTCGCCCTCAGCGGCCGCTTGGTGCAGGACCCCGACTTCCGCTTCATGGACAACGGTGCCGCTCGCTTGCGGGGGCGGATCGCCGTCAACCGCTCCTATCGCGACCGCAATCAAGAATGGCAAGAGGAGACCTCCTTCTTCGACATCGTCCTCTGGCAGAAAGCCGCCGAGACCTTGGCCAAACGCCTGCACAAAGGTACGCCGGTCTTTATCACCGGCCGCCTGCAAAGCCACTCTTGGCGCGACAGCGACGACCAGCCCCGCTTCCGCGTCCAAGTGCAGGTGCGCAACCTGCAAGTTCTGGAAAGAGATGCAGAAGACATGCAGGAGGAAAACGTGCAGCAAGAAACCGCCCTCCAAGCGGCTTGAGCAAGGAATGTGCGCGGGCGCAGGCGGGTGCAGTCGGCGGACGAACGAGACGCGCCGCGCCCAGCCCGCGCTTATTCCGCTCGCTCAAAGAGCGCGGCAATGCCCATCCCTCCGCCAATGCACAGCGCAGCTATACCCAGCCTGACGCTATGCTGCTGCATCTGGTGTAAAAGCGTGGTGGTGATGCGCGCGCCACTGGCACCGACCGCGTGGCCGATGGCAATGGCTCCGCCTTGGACGTTGACCTTATCCCAGTCCCAATCCAGTTCCCGGCCCACAGCCAAGCTCTGGGCGGCAAACGCTTCGTTGAGTTCGATCCGATCTACGTCTGCGAGCCGGATACCAGTCTGGGCCAGCAGCTTGCGGATAGCTGGGGCCGGACCGATGCCCATAATGCGGGGATCGACGCCAGCACTGGCTGTGCCCCGGAGATAGGCCAGCGGTACCAACCCGCGCGCCTTAGCCCCTTCTTCAGTCATCAACAGCAGCGCGGCAGCACCATCGTTGATTCCCGAAGCATTGCCCGCGGTCACGGTCCCATCTTTCTTGAACGCCGGTTTAAGTTGACTTAACTGCTCGACCGTAGTCCCAAGGCGCGGATGCTCATCTGTTGCAAAGACGGTCTCCCCACCTTTTTGCGCGATGGATACGGGCACAATCTGGCCTGCAAACGCCTCTTGCTCTTGGGCGCTGGCCCATCGTTGTTGACTTCGCGCGGCGAATTGGTCCTGTTCGGCGCGAGTAATCCCGTATTCTGCGGCCAAATTCTCGGCCGTAACCCCCATGTGGCAGTCGTAAAAACAATCCCACAGCCCATCGAGCAATAGCATGTCCTCGACTTGGCCGTGCCCTAGTCGCTGGCCCCATCGCCCGCCGTGCAGGACGTAGGGCGCTTGGCTCATGTTCTCCATGCCCCCCGCCAGCACTACCTCGGCCTCGCCGGCCCGCAGGCTCTGGGCGGCCAGCGCAACCGCCTTCAGCCCCGAGCCGCAGAGCTTGTTGACCGTCATCGACGGCACCTCGTACGGCAGCCCGGCGGCGATGGTCGCTTGGCGCGCCGGATTGGCCCCGGCCCCGCCCTGATACACCATGCCCATCAACACCTCATCCACTTCGCTCGCTTCCACTTGGCACTCCTTCAATGCCGCGGCGAGCACCTTGCCGCCCAATTCCGCGGCCGTCACGTCTTGCAGCGCACCGCCAAAGCGGCCTGTGGCTGTACGCCGGGCGCTAACTACAACTGGATCTACCATGTTTTACCTTTCGCTTATGCGTAGCCGCGTTGACGCGGTGCAGCAGCTAACTTAACTTTTTCACACTGGATATGGGGCTGTAGCTCAGCTGGGAGAGCGCGGGCTTTGCAAGCCTGAGGTCGTCGGTTCGATCCCGATCAGCTCCACCATTCAAGTGTAACAGCGAAGCGGATCTAGAACAAGCACATAGCTTGTGTCTGAGATCCGCTTCTGTTTTTTTCGCCTGCCCGACGCTCATCTCAAAGACCCTATATGGAGGCCAAGATGCCGCACGACAAATGGAGGCTCATCTACGTCAGCGACCCCTCGGGCAATGCCAACTACGATTTTGACCCGGGCCAAGCGCGTCCCCTCATCACTTCACACCCGGCCAAGCCAGAGGAGCTACAGCGCATAATCGACAACGTCGCCGCCAACAAGCCCGATACCTTTATCCAAGAGGTCTATAACGCCGGCTGGACTTTGTACTTTCGCTCCCCGCGCTTTGAGTACGACGCCCGTCCCCAGCACCGGCGCTTTATTCCCATGATGGATGACGGGATCATGCCGCTACAGGTGATGCTCGACCAAGCTCGCAAACACGGGATGAATTTTCTCGCTGGTTTTCGCATGAACGACAGCCACGGCGCACCCGACCAAGGGGGGATGTTTCTCCACAAGAACCCGCAGTGGAAAATTGCGGAGATGCCACAGGGCGTGGCCTTCGTTCCCGGCAACAGGATGGATTTCACCTTCGCCGAGGTGCGCGATTACCTCTTTTCAGTGATGGCGGAAGTCGTCGATCAATTCGACGTAGATGGACTTGAACTGGTATTCCGCGAAGGTCTCTACTTTCCAGCTCCCCAAGGCGATAGAAGCCTGGCGCGCGAGCGCCAACCGCTTATGACTGAATTGATCCGGCGGGTGCGGGACATGCTCGACCAAGCCGGCAGCAGCCGGGGCCGCGACCTGCAATTGGGAGTCCGCGTCCCGGAGACGTTAGAGGAGTGCCACAACTGCGGTCTCGACGTGCCCACTTGGATAGCGGAAGCGCTCATCGACTACGTCGCTCCCCAAGATGCCATGTATTCGGATTGCAACGCCCCACACCAAGAGTTCAGCCAGCTCACCAAGGACACCAAGTGCGAACTCATCCCCGGCCTCCTCCCCTATTGCGCCAACCTCGACCGCACGGGTCCGCCGTTGACGCTCGAAAACTACCGCGCCTTGGCCCACTCGTTTGCCCGCCAAGGGGCCGACGGGATCTCCATGTACAACTTTCAGATGCACTGGGATGCCTTCTGGAAAGCGACCCGAGATCCAGGCTCAGAGGCCATGTATCCCCTAGCCCTTAGCTACCTGCGGGAACTGCGAGATCCGGCCAAAATTGCCGCTGGTGCTCGGCACTATCTCTTTCACCCCATGTGGGGCGGCTCTACGGCCTTTGGAGCTCCGGGCAAAACCGCGGGTGGGATTATCAGAGACGATAAGATCCACCTTGAGCGGACGGAGCAGCAACCTTATGGGCAGTATCATTTCCGCCTGTACGAAAATTTCGACGAGATCGTCTTCGCCAAACTGTTCTTCCGCGCTACGGGTTTGGGGCCTTACGACCGCATTGAGGTTGATATCAACGGCACGGCCATCCCCGCCGACAAAGTTCGCCACATCTGGCACAGCGACGGCCGACATCCAAATCAAGGACGGCCACTTCCCGCGCATACGACCTGCATTATCGACCTGTCGTCGCCCCCCATACGCGACGGCGACAATGCACTCGGCGTCCGCTTGCTGTTCTCCGGCCTCCCCGAAGGGGCTATCGTCATCGACGAACTAGAAGTTACTGTGCTGCCGCGCTAGTTGTCGCTTTTCAGCTAAGGAGGAACCTTGTCGAGGAGCGATCCCGAATTCTGGAACCGGCGCGCGAGTGCGGCGACCTTATGGATCAACCTGCGCTGGACCCTCACCCACATCTGGACGCATGGGAGGATGCCGGCCTTGGGCATCGTCGGCGTGCAAATACTCCTAGGAATCCAGCCCGCGCTGCTCATCTACATAACCCAGCATCTCATCGACACTGTTGTCGCCTCCGCGGGTGCGGGGGGCGCTGGCTTTGAACAGACTCTGCCGTGGCTTATAGCATTCGGGCTCGTGCTCCTGCTCACCAGCGATGTGCAGTGGCAGATTCGGGACGCGCTCCACCTGCGGCTCGAACAGAACCTTGAGCACGCGCTCGGCCGCCGATTTCTGGCCAAGGCGTCACGGCTACCGCTCGTCTTCTTTGAGGTGAGCGCGTCTTATGATCGCTTGGAACGCGCCAAAAATCCGGGCTTGAAGCTCGATCGGTTCTTCTTCGCGGCCATGCACCTATTCCAGGCCAGCATCCGAGTCCTCTCCATTACGGCCATGTTCGCCCCGGTCTCTCTATGGATCTCACTAACTCTTCTAATCGTACTGGTACCGCAGATCCGGCTGGCGATTGAACAAAGTCGGCGGTTTATGAGCTTCACCTATGGCCAGACTGAGGAAATGCGCCGGGCCAGCTACGTCGATCGGGTCCTCACTGGGCGGGGCCAACAAAAAGAGATCCGCCTCTTTGCCCTCCGCCATACGCTGAGCCAGCGGTGGCGGGCCATGCGCCGGGCATTGCGGAAGCAACTCTGGCGACAACAGCAGCAACAGGTTCGCGGGGGCCTTCCCATCACCTGTTTGCGTTTCGGCGTCTCGGCCGGCGTCGCCGTTGCGCTGGCCTATTTTCTCGGCGACCGGCTCCTCACGCCCGGCCGCTTTGTCGCCCTATTCCGGGGAGTGGACGACATGCTGGGAGCCGGTTCCAGCCTCGGCCATTCTTCGCGGGAACTACAAAACCAAAGCACTGAAATCAGCTATGTGCGCGAGTTTCTCGACCTGCCCGAGGACGCCAGCGCTTGGATACAACAACCACCGGCCGACCACGAACCAACCCAGCCCTTCCCTAAACCACTGCGCGAGGGATTTGCCGTCGAAGACGTCTGGTTTGCCTATCCATCAGCGGACGCCGCCGAGGCCGAGAGCCCCCGTCCCGTTTTGCGGGGAGTGAGCCTGCACCTTGAGCCAGGGGAACGAGTAGCCCTCGTCGGCGCAAACGGCGCGGGAAAATCGACCTTAGCCAAACTCTTGCTGGGCCTGTACCAACCAGCATCGGGCGAGATCACCGTCGATGGAGTCCACTACGACGCGATCGACCCAACGAGCCTTGCGAGCGCAGTAAGTGCCGCGTTCCAAGACTTCTTCAACTTTGAACTCACCGCCTCCCAGTCAATCGGAATTGGTGCCCTCGGCAGCGGTGATAGCGACCAAGAAGCCGACTTGTGGCCAGCGTGGCTGCCTCCGGATCCGGCAGTGGTAGAAAACGCAGCGCGACGAGCCGGAGTCGATACTATCACCGCGCTCCTACCCCAAGGCTACGACACTCCGGTGGGACACATCCTCGACGGCGGGCAAGGACTTTCCGGGGGCGAGTGGCAACGCTTCGCCATTGCCCGCGCATTCATCCGCCAGCCCGAGTTGCTGATCCTCGACGAGCCGACCGCGGCGCTGGACCCCATGGCCGAGGCCGAGGTGTACCGGCAATTCGGCGACCTGCTCGCCGGCCGCACCGCGCTGTTGATCAGCCACCGACTTGGCTCGGCCCGCATGGCCGACCGCATTCTCGTCCTCAAGGACGGTCGCATCGTCGAGCAAGGACACCACGACGACCTAGTGGCAAAGGACGGCGTGTACGCTGCCATGTGGGAGGAACAAGCCTCGTGGTACCAGTAATCCTACAAGATACAACGGTGGTTCGCCCGCCTACCATGCGGACGCTCTGGCGTTTTCTGAGGTGGATGATCCAGACCGACCCCCGCTACTCCATCGTTCTACTAGTGCTCCAATTCGCCACCGGTCTGCTGCCAGCCGCGTCGATATGGGTTATGCGGGCACTCTTCGATCGCAGCCTCGCGGTGTACGAAGGGAACCTGCCCGTAGAGGACATACTGGTGTGGATCGCTCTTTGGGTCGTGCTGGCACTCGCGCACGAAGTGTTCAGGTTGGAGCTGTTCTTTTTACTAGTTGATCGGCTAAAACAGGAGTTAGAAGACCGGCTACTCACCCAACTCCAGCACAAAGCAAGCGTCCTGCAACTCGAAACCTTCGAGCGCGCCGATTTCCACGATGTGCTGCGCCGAGCACAAGAAGCAGCCTCGCCCGGCTTTTTTCTCAACCTTATCGGCGAGATCCACACGATAATCACCGGAATGCTGACGGTCGTCTCCGTCGCCTTGGTCGTCGGGCTGTGGAATCCGCTGCTCCTGATCGCCATCGCCTTGGTCTCAGTCCCGCCGCCGCTAGCGCGGGTGCTCCAAGAGAAGAACACCTTTTACCTCAAGCGCGAGCAGACCCAGCGCGAGCGCCTGCGGGCCTACTTGGAGCGCATTCTCACCGAGCGCGCTGCCGCCAAGGAAGTGCGAGTCTTCAACCTTGGATCGTCTCTGCTCGGTTGGTGGGGATATCTCTACTGGCAGGTGGCCGACCGGCTCTTTCAGCAGAAACGCTCGCAGTCTCTAGTCAATATCTTGCTATCGACTTTCAGCCTGACCGGTCTGGCCGCCGGCATCGGCTGGTCGGCTTGGGCCGTGGCTAACGGCGGCCTCTCCCCCGGGCAGTTCGCCGCCATGATGGTGGCGCTGCAGCAAATCAGCACGCATGTCGATTTGGTCTTCTGGCGGTTTGGTTATCTCGCCAATCGCCTCCTGTACATCGCCGATCTCTTCACCTACCTCGACCTAGGCCCGGAAGAATCGAAGGGGGGCGAGCCAATCGACCGCGTCGGTGAAGTCCCGATTGCGGCCAACGGTCTTTCCTTCCGCTATCCACAGGCGGAACGCCCGGCAATCGACGACATCTCATTCACCATCCAGCCCGGCGAGCGCGTGGCCCTCGTCGGTGCCAATGGCTCGGGCAAGACTACGCTAGTCAAAGTGTTGTTGGGATTGTTCCATCCCACGGAAGGAAAGGTGCTCTACGGCGATGTTGATCTGAACCGGGTGGATCGAAACGGCCTTTGGGACCAATCGGCCGCAGTGTTCCAGGACTATACTCGTTTCGCCTTTTCTCTGGGTGAGAACATCGGCTTGGGACGCACCGAGCAAATGGGCGACCAAGCGGCTGTCGAGCGCGCCGCGCACCAAGGCGGAGCCGCTCCCATCGCCGAGCAACTACCGGAGCACTACAACACCCTTCTCACCAAGGAATTTGCCGGCGGCACCGAACTGTCTGGTGGCGAGTGGCAGCGCGTCGCCATCTCCAGGGGGTTCATGCGCAACGCGGCCCTGATCGTGCTCGACGAACCGACCGCATCGCTCGATCCCCAAGCCGAGGCCGACGTATTCCGGCGCTTCCTCGCCATGTCCGGCGAGCGGACCACCATCGTGGTCTCCCACCGCTTGGGATCGGCCCGTCTGTGCGACCGCATCTTGGTACTAAAAGAGGGCCACCTGCTCGAAAACGGGACGCACGGCGAATTGTTGTCTCAAGGGGGAGAATACGCCCGCTTATGGACTTTGCAGGCGCAGTGGTACGGCGAGGGGGAAGGTGGTCGGTAAACTAAAATTTATTGCTTTCTTGATAGCTATGTAGCAGTAGACGGAGGACATTCGACGGAGATTATCCTAGACGAATACTGCGGGTGAAACCCCGAACCGTTCGGACAAAGCACGTATCTGCCGAACGTTTAACACCCGCTTGCCACCCAGAATCTCCGAAACGACTCCTTGCGAACCCACCTCCGGCAAATCCGACTGAGTCAAGTCATGCTCCTCCATGAGAAATCGAAGGGCCTCCGCCCCCTCTAACTTAGGCATGGGATAGTGTTGTTCCTCCCAGGCATGAACAACGGTGCCCAGTGTATCGAGCAGAGAATACAGTGGATGCCCCTCATCAATGCCCACTTCATCAATCAGGCCGTTGAGACGTTCCAGCGCCAAATCATAATCCTGCTCACTTTGAATGTTGAGTAAGGCACTCACTTGCGTCCAAGATCGCTGAAGCTGTGGGGTAATGACGCTCATGTCTTCCATCCTCCACGGTCGTAGGCTTGATGTGTCAGTACGTGACGAATATATACTTTTCCCCGGTTGAAGTGAATAGAGGCAATCAGGCGGTATCTGGGCGGATCACCATCGTAGTCTCCCGAGAGCGTTCGCCTCCATTGCCTATCGCGGGATGATCTTTACATGACAACGCAAACTACGTATAGTTGGTCATATGCTGTTCATCGAGACATCGGAATTCACCAAGCATCTGCGGTCGCATCTCGATGACGACAGTTACGTCGCGCTTCAGATGTTTCTCAGTGCGTACCCAGACACCGGCGACATCATTCGCGGATCGGGCGGTATCCGGAAAATCCGCTGGAGATCGAAGGAGCGCGGCAAGCGAGGCGGTAGCCGGGTCATCTACTACTGGCATGTCGCCGAGGACCATATTTATCTACTCACTCTATACGGCAAGGGCGTGAAGGACGATCTGACGCCTGCCGAGCGGGCCGCGTGGCGCAAGGTCGTAGAGGAGATCAAAAATGGCTGAACGGAACATCGCCGCCGAAGTTCTTGCGGGTCTGCACGAAGTTCGAGAGCACCGAGCCGGCAAGCGCACGCTGCGGACCACCCGGGTTGAGGCGAAGCCCCTGCCCGGGCTCACGCCCGATATGATTAAGAGGATTCGCGAGGATCTCGACGTTTCAAGGGCGGTATTCGCCCACCTGCTGCGCGTACCGGTGCGCACCGTTGAGGGCTGGGAGCAAGGCAGGTCCAGCCCACCGGATGCGGCGGCGGCGCTCATTCTCATGGTCCAAAAATACCCGGATACCTTCGAGCGGCTGGCATCACTGTGATCTGATCTGATTTGGATCGCACTCGCTCCGCAACCAAGAGGCTTTCGATGAGAGCATTGCACACGTCCACGCTCAGCACCGCCGCTTTGTGAGCCGTGGCCACCTCTTACCCCATTGTCAACGGTGCCGAGCACGCTTGGGTGCTCCACGACCCCCGCTTTAAACCCGACCCGCGTCTGTCTAACTGCCCCGGCGCCAAACCCAACTATGAGCAGTCGGCCGAAGACCTCATCGAACACATGCGGACCTATGGAGTCGACAAGGTCGTCATCAGCCACGTGTGCTACTACGGCCGCGACAACCGCTATGCCAGCCACTGCGTACAGCGCTATCCCGACCGCTTTGCCGCCATCGGCCTTTTAGTGGGGCACCGGCTGCACGATCCGTCCGACCCGGAGAATCCGGCGCGCTTGGAACGGGCCGTGCGAGAGGAGGGCTTGGCAGGGCTGCGCTTGAGTCCCATCTACGACCGCGACGTGGTCTGGCTCAGTGATAAGGTCAGCTATCCGCTGTGGCACCGGGCCGAGGAGTTGGGCGCGGTGTTCAACATCTTCCTAGCGCCGCACCAAGTGGGGCAGGTGGCGGCCATGGCTGAGCGCTTCCCCGGGGTCAAAGTGGTGATCGACCATCTGGCGATGATCGACATCAACGCCCCCGATAGCGAAGGCTTTGGGCCGCTGCTCGATCTAGCCCGCTGGCCCAATGTGTACATCCGCACCTCGCTGCACAATCCTTCTAAGGAACGACCACCCTTCCGCGATGTCTGGCCCTTTTTGGAGCGGGTGTACGACCGCTTTGGGCCGCGGCGGATGGTATGGGCCAATTTTTACGAACTGCTCATTATGCAGGAGTTGATCCCCTTTTTTAGCGCTGAAGACAAGACGTGGATTTTGGGGAAAAACGCTCTAGAGATCTACTTTAAAGGTCAGGGCTGATAGCCCATTCCGCGGCCGGGTTCAGGGTGCTTCCACGGCGAATTGTCGCAGGTCGCGTTGGGAAATTCTCGATCCAGATATGCACATATCCCCTACGGATCCACCTGCTGATAGAACTTCTTCGCGCCGTTCTCAATGGTCATAATGACCGCGCTCTTGGTCGGATGGCGGTTTTCGTTGTAGCTGGCAATGCGCGTCGCCCCAGTGTACTGTTCGGTAGCCAACAGTTGTTGCCGGATCGCATCTGCGTCGAGCCTACCCGCGCGCTCTGCAGCTTCCAAGAGCAAGCGGACTGCATCGTAGCTCACTGCATCGCCGCCAGTGGGAACAATCCCGTACAGGGCTTGGTATGTGTCGACAAATGCGCGCGCACTCGGCTCGTCCGTGTCCGGCGAAAAGTGGCTGCTGAAAAAGCTGCCATCCACAGCAGCTTCCTCATTGTCCAACAGCGTCGGATTGTCCCAAGCATCGGCCCCGAGAAAAATCGTCGGTTCCCCAGCCGCGTTTTGCAGCGGTAGGGCCCGCGCCTGCTTGGTCACAAGCGCGACTTCTGGCGGCAGACCCGATAGGAAGACCGCCTCGGGAGCCGCCGCCGCGATGGCGGTCAATTGCGCGGCAAAATCCGTCGCACCGCTCTCGTAGAACTCTTCGGCGACGATCTCTCCCCCAAAGTCACTAAAATGGGCAATAAAAAATTCGGCGATCCCCTCGGTATAAACTTCCCCGCGCTGCGTCAAAACAGCGGCTGTATTCACCCCGAGCGTCTCTTTGGCAAACTGCGCCATGACGCGCCCTTGAAACTGGTCGGTGAAAGCAGCCATGAAGACAAAGTCGCCAGCAGCAGTCACGGCTGGATTGGTGGCCGCTGTAGTAATCATCGGCACGCCGTGGCGCTGAGCTACTGCCCCCACTTCGATGGCGTGCGAGGAGCGATTGGGGCCAATGAGGGCAACGACTTCGTCTGTGAGGATCATGGTCTCAGCGGCCTGTACAGCCGCCGCCGCTTCCTGTATGTCCATCTGGATGACCAATTCAACGGATCGGCCCAACAGCCCCCCGCGCTCGTTGACTTCGTCCACCGCAATCTTGGCCCCATTCGGATAGGTAATGCGGTCGCCCGAGACGAGGAACCCAATTTTAACGGGAGTGCCATCGCCGTCCGCGGTGGAAGACAGAGAAGCCTTATCCTCACAAGCGACGAACGCGATGGCCGCAACGCAGGCGACGTAGAACAATTTCATAGCAGATTCTTTTCTAAAGGTGTGGATGGATTCTGACTTTATCAGATTGACGATGGTTAAATTTACTGAAATCCAAGAAAGAGACCATGCTCTCGGGACGCGGGCGCTGTCGGTGAACCTTTGCCCGCTGATGTCCGCCTTGTAAGGTAAAAGGCAGAACGTATGACCAGTCCAAGCGATCAGCTATTGGCCGAGCAGGTACGACAGGGCAACGAGCAAGCTTTCGTCCGCTTGATTCGGCGCTACGAGCGCACCCTAGCAGGGTTGATCCGCTACCGGGTCGGTTCCGGCGACCAAGTGCAGGACGTACTGCAGGAAACCCTAGTACACGCCTGGAGCGGCCTACTCCGGGACACTCCCCGCGATGTGCGGGCTTGGTTGCTGCAAGTGGCCCGCAACCGCTGCCGCGATTACTTCCGCTCGACCCAGCGCCGCGAGTTGTTTGTTGAGGCGGAGGTTTTGACGCCCATGGTTAATCGCTTTGGCGTGGCTCAAGCCCGGCAGCGAGAAGCCGCCGCGGACATCGTCGAGGCCATGGAGGAAATACCCGACCACGAGCGGGCTGCCCTGCGAGCCTTTTACTTGGACGGTCTGAGCATTGCCGAAATAGCCGCCCGCCACCGCTGTCCCAATGGCACAGTCAAGCGCCGCCTGTCGCACGGGCGCGACCGAATCCGCACAGTATTGGGCGTCACCTCCAAGAGGAGCAAGACCATGAGCGCTAGCCAACAACGGCCCTTCCCCCAGTACCGACCCGAAATACGCATTGAGGCGAGCCAAGAGGCTCCCTTCCGCATTGATTTCAAAGAAATGGCTTGGTGGTTCATCGTGCCGGAAATAGGCGACCGCGTCCGCTACGCCTCATACGATCCCCCAAAAGAAGTCGACGCGCCTTGGAGGCTGTCCGAAACCGTCTCGCTAGCGGCCCAACGACCCGCGGTCATTCACGGCCGTTCTTGCGTCGAAGTAGAGGTGGAAAACCAGTATTTTGACCAAGACGGTAAGAGCCACGAACGCGAAGAGGATCGCCATGTCAAAGTATGGGGCCATCTGGCCGAGAACGCGGTGGAGTGGATCGCGATAGAATTGCTGCGCCCCAACGGCACGCGCGAATTGACGACTTTCCTCGACGAAGGATTCTACGACGATTGGGACCCTTCGCCTCGCCTAATCGAGGCTTGTGGCTGCCTCCACCCCCAAGCCGACGGCTCGTTCGCAAGACAGGCCGACGTCCCCGAAGTAATAGGCGCGGGAGTGTTCGACGTGCACATCGGTCAGCGGCGTTTTACCTGCCTGCGCGTCTTTGAAGTCGAGCAAGAGGCCACCGAACGCGATGTCATGATCGAAGCCTATATCACCCAAGCTGGCCGCACAGTGCTGTTCCGCCGCTACAACGGCAATCGCTGGGCCAAAAAAGACGCCCCCCCGCACAATTGGGGCGAGAAGATGAATTGGGAAGAGGACCTACCCCACTCCGACCGCATAGTCATCGACGAAGTGACCTATGTGCACTATTACGATAACCTGACGGACGCAGCCTGCGGCATCGCCGATTGATGATCCATGACGAGTGGCGCGATAATACGCAGCCTAACGCACCGTCTCCACCCTCTCAGACAACGAATCGCCTGCGCCCTTTATGTCGTAGGTTGTTTCCGTATAGGTGATGATCGTCACACTCCGTCCCGTCCTCGCATCGACAGTGAGACAGCTAGGACAATTCGGCCCCGTACGCTCGATCCGACGCGGCGTCAGTATTCCTTGGGAGGCCTCGTAGTCCTCGTATGTCGTCGTCCAAACAGGAGGCCGCCGGTGATACTGCTGACGATAATCCCTTTGTTCGGCAGCAGTCAGCCCGTCCCGCGTGGCTACCAATAATCCGGTGCTGCGCGAAAAGAGCGCATCGTAATAGTTGCCGTACAAGGTATCATCCACCCGAATGACGTCAGTCAATCTATCGCGGAATCTTTCCGTCTGTATGTATCGCAAAACGACCCCTTCGCCGAAAAAACGGTCGAAAAAATGCCAGCGGCGCATCTCGCCCATTTGGCGCGATTGTCGTCTTGCGGGTGTTAGGAAGTCCCACCGCAGACTGAACAGGCGGTAATAGCGGCTCAGCGACTCGGCTGGGTTGCGCATCGCGCCATCCCTATTAGCGGCAACGGCCTGCCCTCTTTTTTCTTCTAAGGGAATGTCGGTAACTTCGCCCCATCCTTTGTAGTGCCGATTGGACACGGGATACAAATAAGGGCTTACCTGCATGACCACCCGACCCGTCCGGTGATCCCAAGCCTCGATCGACGTTTTAACCCGAACCCCCTTAATGGAAGCCAAAGCGCGGCGCCCCCCCATCGCAGCGATGGCCCGTTCTACGATCTCTTCGGCGCGCTGGCGGCTCTTGTACGCGGCAGTTCCCGGCGTTACGGCCTCAAGGTAAAAGCGCACGTGTTGTTCCGCCTGTTTCGCTCGCTCGCGCACAGCGCGCAACGCCAGTTCGTTGAGATCCGGCATCTCTACGGGCGGCGCTTGGAACTTGCGTGCCTTGGCTGCCACCTCGCTAGTATCTATCGCCAACTCGGCAAAAGGCGTGATGACGGGCAGTTTTCCGACGCCGACGACCTCGGGAATCGATTCAGGCGGATTGGGACTCTCGGGGCCCGCCGGCAATTCTAGGCGTTCTAGGAGGTGCTGCAACAAGCGCGGACTATCCGCTGTGAAGGCGGGCTTGGGCATCATCAGGGCCGGCGGCGGCAGCCGCAACACCTTCACCTTAAGCTCCGCTGTGTCGCGCCCAGACGGGACGATCCAGAGCAACAATAAGTGCAATGCCGCGGACAGAACGAAAAACGGAACCATCCGCCAGCGATTCCTAGGTGTTCGACGATCCATTTATCCAATCGCGATCCGTTTAAGAAGTGCTCCCTGCTCAACGCGTTCGGCGGAGCTCCTCTGCCAAGTAGTTTTCTAGCAGTTGCGCGATTTTTGCTGCCGCCTCTTGGCACAGCGGAGCCATAGGCTGCCTGCCGCCCGAAGTAGATTTCTCCACATACACGATTAAAGGAGGAGTCTGTTCAAAAAGAACTCTTCTTTCCGACAGGAGAATCAACTGCACGCCGATTTGGGCGGTGCTAGCTGCTTGGGGCCTATTGGCGCGGCTCTCGTGATCGGACCCGAAATCGAGTGCCATAATGTCGAAAGCCAATTTGTAGTCGCCTCTCCAAGGATAGGTCCTCATAGGCGACTCGCCAATCTGCTCGACCAAGGCAGACACCAGCGACTTGTGAAGATCGGCTGTCTGCTCTCTTATATATGATACATCAATCGTGCCGAAATAAGCGTAAAAAGGACTGTCGCGAGGATCCCCCTGTCGGGCGGCAAGCCGCTCTAGCTCCAGACTGAGCTGATGACTACTGCGTCCGGCAATAAGCAGCCCCGACTCCGCCGGCACTTGCGCGACAAATTCGCTGTTGCCCACAAGCAGCGGTGGCATACTGCCGCCCTCATCAGAGGCTGCCGCAGTCGCATTGTCGGCGACAACCGAGGCGGCTATTCGCTGCAAGATCGCCCGGTGTTCATCCTCCAATAAGGTTTGCTCTAGGACGAACCTCTTCTTCTCCGTCTTATCCTTGTCCCTAGGGAACGACGTTGCGCTAAACGAATACCATTTCGCTACGGTCTCGCCGCTTCTGCGGTCCTTTAGCTCGTAGCGCGCCATAAGACCGCGCTGGCTGACGATCTCCCGTTCACTCGTTTCCGCCACCCAAGCGGGAACTGGTGCATCGACAAAATCCTTGGCCTTTATGCCCTCCTGCCCATGGCGCGCAAACCACGCCCCGTACATACTCAGCTCGTATGCCGGCTTTAGGCTGTGGGACAGAGGATCTTCGTAGCGCGTGACGTGTTCAAATAGCCCCAAACCTTCCACTTCCCGCACCAAGGCCCACCTTAGGGAATAGGCCTCCATAGCAGTGAATGAGGTAAAAGCCTCCCTAGCTTCACGCCACGAGTACGGGTCGGGATCCTTTAGGATCAGAACTGCTATGTTCCTTTCGTTCAGGTCCTTGGGCGCTTTACCGCCACCGCTGACAGCGCAGCCGTACAGACAACAAAATGTAACAGCGAAAAGGACGATCAAATGGCTGTATCCTACATGATTGCGCTGCCACGAAAACAAAGGCCGCATAGTTGGCATCTCCGATAGGTGGAATAAGATGTTTGAATAAAACACGTCTACGAGCGATCCTCCACGGTCGTAGGCTTGGTATGTAAGTACATATTGCAATCTGCGATGTATTGCAAACAGTTTCCCCGTCGCTTCCTACCGATCAGCTAGATATCCTCGTTTTCCCGTTGACTCTGAAATACTCATGAGCATTTTAGAGTATAGTCTGAAATACTCATATCACAATCGGGGGAATCGGCGGGGATGGAGCCACGCTATATCAAGGATAGCATTGACGCGGATCTTGCGAACAGGATGGTATTCATCGACGGGCCACGCCAAGTTGGCAAAACGACCCTTGCGCTATCTCTACTGGACCGCGGCCAAGACGAGTCGTCACCAGCTCATCTGAACTGGGATGTGTTGGCCGATCGCTAAGATATTCTGGCCGAACGACTCCCCGCTGATCAGCCCCGCGTCATTTTTGACGAGATCCACAAGTACGCACGCTGGCGCAACCTGATGAAGGGATTGTTCGACAAAAACAAGACCGCAGTTTCCTTCATCGTCACCGGCTCGGCGCGCCTAGACTACTATCGCAAGGGCGGTGACTCCTTGCAGGGCCGGTATCACTACTATCGGCTTCATCCGTTCACGGCAATGGAATACGGGCGGGCACCCAATGACGTGCTCGTGGAGCAATTGCTCAGATTTGGCGGTTTCCCCGAGCCTTTTCTCAGGGGTGAGGAGCGCTTTCAGCGCCGCTGGCTGCGCGAGCATTCCGCAAGAGTCCTCTATGAAGATCTCCGCGATCTAGAGCATGTCCGCGAGGTGTCCATGTTAGAACTACTGCTGTCGCACTTGCCGGCGTGCGTAGGCTCCCCTCTTTCGGTCAACAGCCTCAGCAAACTGCTACAAGTGGCGTACGAAACCGTCGAGCGCTGGCTGACGATCTTTGAGCGGCTGTACCTGTGCTACCGCATTCCGCCGTTTGGGGCCAAGCGGATTCGGGCTGTCCGCAAGGAGAAAAAGCTGTACTTCTGGGACTGGTCTCGCATAGCCGACCGGGGTGCCCGGTTCGAGAACATGGTGGCTGGTCACCTGCTGAAGTACTGCCACTATGTCGAGGACACCGAAGGGCATGAGATGGAATTGCGCTTCATTCGCGATACGGACAAACGCGAGGTGGACTTCGTCGTTTTACGCGATGGCAGAGCGGAATTCGCCGTAGAGTGCAAAAGCGGCGAGCAAAGCGCTGCGCCCGCCTGCCGCTACTTCAGGGAGCGGACAGACATTCCACGGTTCTATCAGGTGCACCTCGACACAAAAGATTTCGGCAATGCCACCGCCAACACGCACGTCCTGCCGTTTTCTACCTTCTGCCGCGAAGTAGGGCTGCCCTAATCCGGTGTTCCACCTCCAGAAAATAACCCGGCCACCGCCGGCTTATTGACTTTTTCCAAGCATCCACGTTCTTTGATTTAGTTCCCCTTTACCAACAGGAAAAGATCCTACTATGACGACGAAAAATAAAACACGCAAACTCTTCAAACTTTTAGCCCCGCAGGCGGAAAGCGTTTATTTAGCCGCCTCCTTTAACGATTGGGACCCGCAGGCTCGCCCGCTCAAAAAAGATGCCCAGGGCCTGTGGAAAACTTCGGTCACTTTGCCTCTGGGCAAGCACGAATACCGCTTTGTGGTCGATGGCGAATGGCGCGACGATCCGCAGTGCGAGGAGCGCCGTCCCAATTCTTTCGGCACCACCAACTGCATCTTACACGCCTGATTCACCGCGTCTAAAGGCGTACCCTCTACGCTTCACGCATAAACAGCGCGTAAATCCCTCGCCGCGCCACGCAAAGTCTGAGCGTTATTCCCCGTCGCGAGGTCGGTATTCGCCGCGGGCGTTCCATCCAGGATACTGCGCTTCTAAGGCGTCGAGCGTCTGACGGGTGTAGTATGGGTGGTCGGGCGGTGGGAAGCGGAAAAACTGGCGATCGGCGGCGGAGAGGCCGGCGATAAACTCGCAAAAGTGCGGGTTGCGCCCCACGTGGGTGTAGTGCTCGACGCCTTCCCAATAGTGATCGGCGCGACCATAGGCGAATTTCCAGATATAGCGCTGCCCGTCGGTGCGCCGATAGTCGCTGGCGGCGTGCCAGGAGTAGTTGTGGAAGATGGCTACCGAGCCGCCAGGAGCGACCATTGGCTCAGCTCTGGCCGCGTCCTGATGCTGGCCATCCCCGTCGGCAACGAAGAGGGTCGGAGCCTGATCCTCGTCCACGTCTTCGAGGCAGAACCAGAAGTTGAGCTGGCTGTGGCGACGGTCGGATTCGGTGGGCGGCAGTAGCGAGTTGTTGCCATTGTCGATGTGGAACGGCCCACCCTTGCGGCCCGGATAGGAGACCAGACCCAGTCCAGGTCGATAGTGTATTTGGTCGGTGCCGAGCCAGCGTCGTGCGAAGGCGATGCCCTCGCGGTCGACGATGGCGCGGTTGAGGCATTGTTCGGGATAGGGAAAATAGTAGGAGTCGATGCGATCGGCAGGCGGATCGGCCGCGACTTCGTCCCAAGGTTTGAGGATGCGGCGGAGAGCAGCGGCCATGGCAGAGCGTTGGGCTTCGGGGAGGTAGTCGTGGACGATGACGTAGTCGCGCGTGGCAAGCGCTTCGAATACTTCGTCGTTTAATCTTTGCTCCTGCATGTGAGTCCTTTCGCGAGTTGGGAGTCGTCACGACGGAAACGGCACGGGAATCCCATCGCCATGCCACGGGAAGGCGTAACTCGGCGCATTGCAGAAGCGATCCAGTCCAGCTCCGACGCGAATCGCCGTAGAAGGCGGCAGTTCCACCGAGAAGTACTTCCCTTCTACAGTAGCTGCTGCCTCGCCATCCTTTCCTGCGACGCGGTATTTGAGCTGCGTAAAACGGTGCTCGCCAAAGGCACCAGCCTGTACAATGAGGCGGCGCGTCTCGTGCCGCGACGTGTTGACGAGTTGGATGCCGACCACATCCGGCCCCAGTTCATCCACTAAAGCAGCCACGTCTAAGGGCAGCCCCGGGCGCAGGCGGTCGGCGTCGAAGTAGCGCACCGTAGCGCGCAACAAGCCTCCGTTATAAACCGACTGCGGTGCCCCCAGCGTCACTTGGGTCAAGCCTTTAGTCAACACCGGCTGTGATGGAAGTCGGTTAGTCTCAATGATTTCTATGGGACTGCGCTCGTCGGCGCGCATGGCCTCGTAGGTCTCTAGAGCCTGCTGATACTCCGCCCGCAAGATCTGCTCCGGCCAGCCCGGGTTCTTGCCGTCGTAGTACTGGAAGCGGGCGAATTCAGTATTGCCCCAGTTCTTCTCTCCTAGGGCTGTCCCCACGTCGTTCCAATCGCGCTCCACATCGCCATCGCGCACCAAGGTAATCAGCTCGTAATCCTCACGAGCCATAGAAGCGTGATACAGGTGCATGATGTCTTGGCCCCGCAGCGGAGTGGGTTCCAGCCAGTAGCCCCGCATCTCAATGCCGTCGCTTACGTGCAGCCCCGGCGCTGGATTCCAGTCCCAACCGTCCGGCCCGTAGCGCACCGGCACGAGAAACTGCCCATCCTCCCGTTTCCTGCCGTTATCGACTTGCAACTTGATTTGCGAGCGCAAAAAGTCGAGGTACCCGCTGTCGCCAGTGAGCAGTTGAGCGCATTCGACCGCGATGTTAATGCCGTGGTACATGATGTTGTAGCCCTGGTAGTGGTTCCAGCCGTACTGGCCGCCCCACCACACGCCTTCGCGCCCCCCGCCGATGACGCCTTTGGCATCGACGTTGTCCGGACAGATACCGCCGTTTTTCTCGGTGCGCTCCATCCACGCCTCAGTGTAGTCGAGAACCCACTGTTTGTACTTGTCGTCGCCCGTGTACAGATACGCATTGGCCACCAGCGCAGTAGCCGCCAAACTGTTGGGCGTGTCGCACTGCAAGACGAGCCGGTCGAACAGATCGACGATCTGCTTGCGCCGCGCTGGGTTTTCAAACCAGCGGGTCTCCAAGTTTTTGACGATGGGATATAGACTGGCGCGCACTCCGTAGTAGTTGGCCTGTCCGCCCAAGCCGCGCCCGGCCAGCAGCATGGTGTTGGCGTATTCCGCGTCCGCGTGGAGCTTGGGTCCCTGGCTCGAATGGAAGGGCGAGCGCAGGATGCGGTATTCGGGATCCCAGTTAGGGGCTTGGGGGTCCTCGCCGATGAACATAGCCGCAAAACTCCGCGCCCGCCGCATGTTTTCCGACACCGTGGGGTCGGCCACCCCAAAGTCGTAAAAGGCCATATTACCCTCGCCCAAGTGGTGCCACTCCATGGCTTGTTCGAGGTTCCAGAACTCGTTGTGGATGGACGGCCGGAAGACCTTCTTGTGGTCGTTGTAGCGCGTGCGGTGATTGATGCGGTCGTCGCTGATGCGGGTGACGGCGTTCCAGTTGCGGAAGTGGAGGTCGAGCAAATCGTCGGCCGCGCCAATCGCGTAGAACAGACCAAAGTTGTACACCTGTTCGTAGAGATCATCCACATCCTCAGCCAACAAGGTGCCACCGCCGCGCTCAAAGTACTGCCGGGCGAACAAGCGGCCCGACTCCTCCATCAGCGCGATCAAGTTCCGCTCCATCAAAGCCCACGCCGGCGGGGCCGCGACCTCGGTCGCCTCGATCTTAGTCATACTATTTGCTACCATCGCCTACTACCTCCTGTGCGCGAGAAAGGGTCGGATGTAATTCTAGGTGGCGTCATCTCCGCAGGCAAGAGGCCCGCTTTCAGCCGGTCCGTTTGGCCGCTCCAGACGCATCCATTACCTTAAAATCCCATGAACAGCAAAGACTACCTACACGACCTCTTCGGCTGCCAGGGCCGCAAAGCCATCGTCACGGGTGCCTCCAGCGGCTTAGGAGCCGAAATGGCGCGCGTCCTCGTCTCGGCGGGTGCCGATGTCCTCGCCATCGCCCGCCGCCAAAAGCGCCTCAAAGCACTGGCCCACGAATTGCAAGACCGCGCCGGCACCATTCACACACACGCGGCTGACCTCAGTGACAACGCCGCCATCGCCGCCCTGCCCGAGCAAGCGCGCGAACAACTCGGCGGCTGCGATATCTTGGTCGCCAATGCCGGCACAGCCACTCGCGTCCGCCTCGAAGATATGGCCGAGCAAGACTTTGCCGCGGTCGTCGATCTCAACCTCAAAGCTCAGTGGCTGCTCGCCAAAGCCTGCTTCCCCTTGCTCCGCCAATCTGATGCCGGCCGCATCGTCAACATCGCCTCAATCTACGGCTTGGGAGCCTCGGTAATCAACGGCCTGAGTGCCTACACAATCAGCAAGCACGGACTTGTGGGATTGACGCGCTCGCAAGCAGTGGAATGGAGCAGACACGGCATCACTGCAAACGCCATCGCCCCCAGCTATTTCCCTACCGAATTGACCGAGACCGCCCTCGACAACGAGAAGATGAGCACTCGCCTGCGCACCTTTACGCCGCAGGGCCGCTTTGGTCAGCCCGCAGAGCTAGCCACCACCCTGCTCTTTTTGTGCTCAAAGGCCAGCGGCTACGTCAACGGAACCGTCGTACCGGTGGACGGCGGCTGGACAGCGTGGTAATGCACGCCACTGGGGATTGATTATGAAAAAGCGAATCCTCGGCCGCACAGGCCTAGCCGTGAGCGAGCTGTCGCTCGGCGGGCTTTTCGTCTCGTCTCATGGCGCGGCCTTTGAGCAGAGCAAGCAGGCCGTGCTGCGAGCTCTCGAATTAGGGGTCAATTACATCGACACCGCCCCGACCTATTTCGACAGCGAAGAAGTCTTGGGCAAGGCATTGGAAGGCGTGGAAACGCCCTTTTACCTTTCGACCAAGATCGGTGGGCGACTCTCCCCTTTCCTACCACAAGACCCTGCCTGCTTGCGGCGCTCGGTGGAGGAAAGCCTAGAGCGCCTCAAGCGCCACCGCGTCGATATCCTGATGGTCCACGAGCCAGACCGGCCGCGGATGTACGATTGGTGGGCCGACGAGGAATACAACGGTCCGGTGTTAGAGGTTCTAGACGAACTCAAGCAGGAAGGTCTCGTCGATTACATCGGCTTAGGATCGACCACGGCCTACCACATCGAACCTATTATCCGCACGGGCCGCTTCGACATCCTGCTCACCGCTCTCAACTACAGCTTGCTCTGGCGCGAGGCCGCGCACTGCGCCTTGCCAGCGGCGCACGAACACAACATGGGCATCGTCATCGGCTCGCCACTGCAAATGGGCGCTCTGTCCCCGACCCACGAGGAAGAAATACGGCGAGGGGTGCTGTGGCTGGGCCAG
This sequence comes from Candidatus Latescibacterota bacterium, assembly GCA_965116675.1. Taxonomy (GTDB): domain Bacteria; phylum Latescibacterota; class UBA2968; order UBA8231; family UBA8231. Next base: position 529,670 of record OZ220721.1, on the reverse strand, counting down.
CCGCGCCAGCAGCAGTTTTGCGCCCTCTACGACTTTGCCCGCGAAGTCGGTATTTCCCTGCCCGAACTAAGCCTGCGCTTCGTACTCTCCGACCCGCGCGTCTCTTGCGCCCTGATGGGAGCTCGCTCACAGGCGGAAGTTGAAGAGAACGCCGCTGCGGTCGCCAACGGCCCCTTGAGCAGCGAAGTACTCGCCCGACTCGACGAAATCGCCGCCATGGTGCCCTTCCGCCCTTGCGAAGAGCCCTTCGTCCTCCCGCTAGGCCGGACATACGCTGGGCTGGGACAAGCCCGATAGAGATCGCTTAGACCGGCGGCGCTTCGAGAAAAACGCGCACCCCCATATCGGCGTAGCGCGATCGGCTCTCGGCCGTGCCGTTGCGGAAACAGACCACAGTATCCGTGCCCTGCAAGGCTTCGACCACGTGGCGCACGCAATCGTCAACGCTTTTGAGATGGGGATGCCCCCGGTGGTTTAGATCCATTTGCAAGTCAGTAGGGCCAAAAGAGAGGCAATCGACCCCGGGCCGCGCCAAGTTGAACGCACTCGTCGCGGCCGCCACCGATTCGACTTGCAGCCACAACACCCCGTACTGGTTCCACCAATCCGCATACGCCTGGGGGCCACTGCTGGTATCGCCGACGCGGGCACCGCCGCCGTGGCTGCGCACCCCTTGCGGCAAGTAATAGAAATTGGCCACGGCCTCTTCAGCGGTCGCCACGGTCTCCACTTGGGGCACCTCGATCCCCGAAGGCCCCAAGTCCAAGCAGTTGCCGATCAAATAGGTGTTGCGGGTGTGCTTGATGCGAAAGTGCAGCGGCAAGTCGAACTCCCCAATCATGCCCGCCAACGCGACCAAGCGGTCTTCGCTATAGGGCGAGTGCTGGCTATCGACAAAGACAAAATCGCACGTGCCCAACTCGGCGATGCGCTTGAATGCGTCGCGCTCAATGTCGCCGCGGATGCCAAACCCCACCACCTGTTCGCCCCGCTTGATCTTCTGCTTCAAATTCGCTGCCATGCTCGCGTCTCCTTTAAGAGAGTGCCAATGCCTCGATTAGGCGTATAGCCCTAATATGCTAGCCACCAACCAGAGCAGGGTGTTGACCTGCAAAGGCCGATCACTCCAGACGACAGTCGTCGGGTCGTCCCCCTGCCCCCGGTGATACACTAGATAGAGATAGCGCAACACGCCGTAGAGCACAAAGGGAATCGTCCACTGCATTTGTGTGCCCTCTGCGCCCACCCCCATCGCGTACAGCGCGTAGCAGACTATGGTCACCGCCGTGAGGACGGCGATCATCTGGTCGAGAAAAGGCACGCTGTATTCTTCGAGAATAGCGCGGTGATCTGCGGCCGCATCCGCGAGTTGCACGATCTCTTGCCGACGCTTGATCGCCGCCATAAAGAGCACCAGCGCGAAGATACAGACGATAAACCACGTGGAAATGGACACCTCAATGACCACGCCGCCGCCGACGGCGCGCAGCAGGTAACACGCGGCCACGATCAACACGTCCATCAACACCACGTGCTTGAGCCGGAGCGAGTACGCCACATTGAGCGCGGCGTAGAGCGCGGCCACCCACCCCAAATAGGGATGCAACCAAAAAGCGCAAGCCAACGCAAGGACCAACGCGACCAAAGCCGCCCCCCAAGCCAACGCGACCGACAGGTGGCCAGCGGCAATCGGTCGATGGCACTTCTCGGGATGCAGGCGGTCATACTGGCGGTCAAAGATGTCGTTGAACAAATAGACGCCGCCGCTCAGCAGGACGAAGCAGAGGGCCGCCCCTAAGCTGTGTATTAGGTAGGAAAGTTCAAATAGATGTTCGGAAAAGACGAGGGCGGGAAAAACAAAGACATTCTTGATCCACTGCCGGGGGCGCATGGACCACAGGATGTAGTAAAGCGACAAAACGAGGCTATGCTTCGGCACAACCGGAGATGAGAGGCCGTTCAGACCTCCATGATCTCCTTTTCCTTGTTCTCGATGATCTCGTCAATGGAGGCCACGTATTCAGCGGTCAAATCCTGCACCCTTTTCTGCGCGCTACGCGACTCGTCTTCGGAGATATCCCCGTCTTTTTGCGCTTCTTGGAGCAAGTCTATCCCGTCGCGCCGCGCGTGTCGCACCGCGACCCGCCCTTCCTCTGCTCGATGCCGGGCGACTTTGGTGATTTCTACCCGTCGCTCCTCAGTCAGCTCGGGAATGGGTAACCGAATGATGGCGCCGTCGTTGGCCGGATTAAGGCCCAAGCTCTTGTCGGCGAGGATGGCCTTTTCAATCACGGGAATCAAGGACGCCTCCCAGGGCTTGATCGCCAATAAGCGCGGCTCGGGAACGCTGATCGTCGCCACCTGATTGAGCGGTGTCTGCTGGCCGTAGTAATCCACCCGCACGTTGTCGAGCATGGCGACCGAGGCCCGCCCCGTGCGGATGGAGGCTAAGTCGCGGCGTAGGGACTCAATGGCCTTATCCATAGCCTCTTTTACTGTTTCAAGGACCTCTTCCAACATGGCGGCCTCAATGTGTTTTCAGGCGTCTTCTCCCAAGACGAACCGCTCAAAGCGGCGCACGGTAATTTTCTCGCCGATTTTGGCGGTTATCTCGGTGACCAATTCGCCGACGGTCTGGTCGGGATTTTTGACGAAGACCTGTTCCATTAGGCAATTTTCCTGATAGAACTTTTCCATGCGGCCATCGACGATTTTCTCGGCAATGTGCTCGGGCTTGCCTTCATTTTTGGCCTGTTCGAGAAAGATGGCCCGCTCCCTTTCTACGGCGTCGGCGGAAATGCCCTCCCGATCGACCGCCAAAGGCTGGGAGGCGGCAATGTGCATGGCCACATCCTTGGCGAACTCTTGGAAGTCGCCAGTGCGAGCGACAAAGTCGGTTTCGCAGTTGACCTCTAGCAGCACACCGAGGCGGCTGCCCTGGTGAATATACGCTTGGATCAGGCCCTCACTCGCGTCTCGACCGGCTCGCTTCTCCACCGCGGATAGGCCCTGCTTGCGCAAGTACTCAATGGCCTTTTCGCTGTCGCCGCCGGTTTCTTGCAGGGCTTTCTTGCAATCCATCATGCCCAAGCCCGTTTTCTCCCGGAGCATTCGTACGCTTTGTGCGGTAATCTGAGTCATCGTCGTTTGCTTTCAAAAAGTAGTTGATCTAGCTATGCGGTGGCCTCGGCTACATCTGCGGTGGCCTCTTCGGTTTGTTCGGCCTCTTCGGCCTCTTGCTTGTCGTCGCGCGCCGCTTTCTCGACTTCGGCTTCGGCCCTTCCCTCAATCACCGCGTCGGCGATCAGGCCCGTGATGAGGGCGATCGAGCGGATGGCATCGTCGTTGCCGGGAATCGGATAGGTCACCAAGTCGGGATCGCAGTTGGTATCGACGATGGCCACGGAGGGGATACCCAGCTTGGCCGCCTCGCGCACGGCGATGTGCTCCTTCTTGATGTCTATGATAAAGACCAAGCCGGGCAAGCTACCCATGTTGCGGATGCCAGCCAAGGTCCGCTGGAGTCGGGCGCGTTCTTTTTCGAGCAGCAGAACTTCTTTTTTCTTGAGGTTCTCGTAGGTGCCGTCAGCCGAGATGCGGTCGAGATGCTCTAGGTGCCGGATGCTTTGGCGGATAGTCTGCCAGTTGGTCAACATCCCGCCGAGCCAGCGCTCGGTAACGTGAAACATACCACAGCGCTCAGCTTCCTGCCGCACGAGTTCGGCGGCCTGTTTCTTCGTGCCGACAAAGAACACGGCGCGCCCAGCGCGCACCGTCTGACGCACGGCCTCGCAAGCGGCCTCGACCTTGCCGACCGTCTTTTGCAGGTCGATGATGTGGATGCCGTTGCGCTCGGTGAAGATGTAGGGCTGCATTTTGGGGTTCCAACGCCGGGTCTGGTGCCCGAAGTGGGTCCCCGCTTCCAGCAAGTCGCGGATAGTGAAGTCAGCCATGATCGCTCCTAAATGTTAGTTGGGCCTCCGCTTCCTTCATCTACACACAGAAGCCCCGCAGACGCCGAACGCCCACGGGACACTCTCTGCCGTGCATCGGGAAGCGTGTGTATTGGAATGGAACTAGCGCTTAGAGAATTGGAAGCGCTTGCGCGCGCCAGCCAATCCGTACTTCTTGCGCTCTTTCTCGCGGGCGTCGCGCGTCAAAAAGCCGCCTTTCTTCAACACTTCCCGCTTCTGCGGGTCGTACTGCACCAAGGCGCGGGCAATGCCCAAACTCGCGGCACCGGCTTGACCGCGCAGTCCGCCGCCACGGGTAGAAATGTGGATGTCGAACGCGTTTCGCGTCTCGGTCAGATCCAGAGGCTGCACGAGAATCATCTCTAGGGAATCTCGGCGCAGGTATTCGCTGACCACGCGACCGTTCATATAAATACTGCCATTGCCGAGCTGCATGCGCACTCGGGCGACCGAGGTCTTTCTACGGCCGGTCGCTTCATAGCTTTCTAAGGGCATGGGCGCGTTGCCTTTGGCTTAAAGTTCGAGAGGCTGGGGGTTTTGCGCTTGGTGCCGGTGTTCGCCGCCGGCATAAATGCGGAGCTTCTTTAGCTGCATCCGGCCCAATTTGGTGTGCGGCAGCATACCCCGCACGGCCTTGCGGATTATGCGGTCGGGATGCCGTTCGGCCATGCGGCTGTAGGGCGTGACCCGCAAGCCACCTGGATAGCCGGTGTGGCGGTAATAAACCTTTTTTTCGGCCTTGTTGCCCGTGACTTTTACCTTGTCGGCATTAATCACGATGACGTGGTCGCCCACATCGGCATGTGGGGCGTATTCGGGCTTGCTCTTGCCGCGCAGCACTTGGGCGATTTCCGAAGCCAGCCGCCCTAGTATCTTATCAGTGGCATCAATCACAAACCACTGCCGCTTGATGTCGCCCGCTTTAGGGGCGTAGGTAATGTCATTCATCGTCTTTTCTCAGATTATATAGAAATTGTTTAACCTAAGCCCTCTATCCGTGCTTGTCAACGCCTGCGCCACCATCGCCAGAGTAGCACCGCCCCCACCAAGCACAGGATCCCCACCAATAATCTATTGTATTGTGCGAGCAGTTCCGTGACCTGTTCCCAGTTTTCACCCACCAAAATTCCGGCGTAAAGCAGCAATCCATTCCAAACTGCCATGCCGATCGCACCGCAGAGCGCAACCGTTGGCCAAGGCATGCGGCCCAGACCAGCACCGATGGCGATGACCGACCGAATGCCGCTTAAAAATCGGTTGCCTAAAATGAGCGCGACGCCGTAGCGACTGAGCCACCGCTCGGCTTGGTCCAGTTTCGCCGTGCCCCGACGACCGGCGAAAAAGGCGCGTCCCCGGCTATAGCCCAAATAGTACATGACGAAAAAGCCGGCCATACCCCCGGCACAAGTAGCGAGAAAAACCGGCCATATATCCAAAAGGCCGCGCCCGACCAAATAGGCGCTGAACACCACCACTGTATCGCCGGGTATAGGTGGCACAATGTTTTCCAAAAAGGCGCTAAGCAACAAGATGCCATACGCCCACAGTGGATCGACGCCAGACAAGGCCGCAAGCAGAGAGTCCAAATATTCTGCCATGCTTTAGAGCGCCAAAAGGACCACAGCTTGAGCTTCCATGCCTTCCTCCCTCCCGACAAACCCCAAGCGCTCGGTCGTCGTGGCCTTGAGCGAAACCTGATTCACCTCTAGGCCCAAAGTCGCAGCTAGCGTTTGGCGCATCGCAGCTATGTGCGGCGCGAGCTTAGGCCGCTGGGCCGCAACGACCGCGTCGATGTGCAGGACCCGCGCCCCTCGTTCCGTTATCAGAGTGCCGACCTGTTCGAGCAGCACCAAGCTCGATATGTCTTTGTATTGCGCGTCCGAGTCGGGGAAGAGCTGGCCGATATCTCCGGCCGCCAAGGCACCCAAGAGCGCGTCGATTATGGCATGTGTCAACACATCCGCGTCCGAGTGGCCCGCCAATCCCCGAGCAAAAGGCACGACGACCCCGCCCAAAATTAGAGGCCGCCCTTCCTCCAAGCGATGCACATCGTAGCCCTGTCCTATGCGCAAGCCCATAGCAGGCACCTCCTCCCTTGCGCGCACTCGCCACTCGGCCCAAGCCAGATCCTCGGGCGTGGTCAGCTTGCGGTTGTCGGCTTCGCCGGGCACGACACAGACTGTGTGACCCAGCCGCTCGACTAGCGCGGCGTCGTCCGTGGCCACCGCGTCGGTTCCGGCCGCGTGGTATGCCCTCAGCAGCAACTCGCGGTCAAAGCCCTGCGGGGTCTGCGCCTGCCACAGCCGCTCGCGGCGCGGCGTGCCAACGACCCGATCGTCCGCCACTTCCTTGATCGTCTCTACTACCGGCAAAGCGGGCAACGCCGCTCCGTGCTCGCGAGTGGCGGCGACCACCCGCTCCAGCAGCCCCTCTGAAATAAACGGCCGCACGGCATCGTGTACCAAAACCATATCGGCGCGAGTCTCCTGCAAGCCTCGATACACGGATGCGCTGCGCTCAGCACCCCCAGGCACAAGGGCGGCGACCTTGGCAAAGCCCCCATTTTCACTCAATTGGCTACGGCAATAGTCCATGTCCTCGCGCCGCACGACCAAGACGATATCGGTCACCAGCGAGCTAGCTTCGAGACGCGCGAGCACGTGCCAGAGCACGGGCCGACCTCCTAACGGGAGGTACTGTTTGGGCCGGTCTGCTCCCATGCGCTGCCCCCGACCGGCAGCCGGAATGATGGCGGTTATACTTTCCACGACTTCACACGATCATCATGGCATCGCCATAGCTGTAAAAGCGATAACCCCGCTCTACGGCTTCGCGGTAGGCGGCCAAAAGCCGTTCCCGCCCGACAAACGCCGCCACCAGCAATAACAGACTCGAACGCGGCAGGTGAAAATTCGTCACCAACGTATCGACCGCCTTGAATGCGTAGGGCGGATAGATAAACGCATCGGCAAATCCTCCGCGGGCACAGACATTGCCCTCGGCATCGGCGCTTGACTCCAAGGTCCGCACCACAGTAGTACCTACGGCAACGATGCGTCCACCACCCGCGCGACAACGCCTGAGCGCGGCCGCCACCGACTCGTCGATTTCACAGTATTCAGGCTCGAGTACATGCTGGCGCGGGTCGGCGCAACGCACCGGCTCGAACGTGCCCGGCCCCACGTGCAAAAGCACCTTCAGGACCGCCACGCCCTTGGCCGCGCTCTCAGCGATTAACTGAGGGGTAAAGTGCAGGCCGGCCGTGGGGGCGGCAACAGCCCCTGGACGCGCCGCATAGATAGTCTGATAGCGCTCCCGATCCGCAGCTTCGGGCGGCCGCCGAATATAGGGCGGTAGCGGTATCTCCCCGATCTCTTCCAGCCGCTCCAGCACGTCTTCAACGGCAAAGCGCACGCGAAACCGCCCCGGTGCAACCTGCTCGACGATGTGCGCTTCCACCGCTCCATCGCCAAACTCCAACCGCGTCTTTGGTTTTAAGCCCCGCCCAGGCCGCCCCATCGCCAGCCAATCGCCCGCAGTCAGCGGCCTGAGCAACAGCAGTTCAACCCGCCCTCCGGTAGTGACTTTACGCCCTTTGAGCCGAGCCGGCACGACCTGCGTTTGATTCAATACTAGGGCGTCGCCAGGCGCGAGCTGATCGACGATAGCCCCAAAGTGCAGGTGCTGCAACGAGCCATCCGCCCGGTTCAAGAGCAACAGACGCGCTTGATCGCGCTCGGGCGTTGGGCGTTGGGCGATCAGGGCCTCGGGCAGGTCAAAGTCGTAGTCCACCAAGCGCATCGAGCGGTATCAACCTATCCCCGAGACTGCGTAGGACGCCACCGCGCATAGCGGAAAATGGTCCAGAGAATTTTGTATCCAGCCCGCAGCGTGCCGCTAAGCGTGCCGGTGATCTTGGAACTGCCGATGCGGCGGCGATAGCGCACTGGCACTTCGACCGCGCGCAGGCCCAGCCGAGCGGCTTTGACCTGCATCTCCGCGGTCCAGCCAAAGTTGCGATCCTGCATCTCTAGTCGCATGAGCGCGTCGTAGCGCAATGCGCGAAAAGGCCCCAAATCCGTAAAAGTAACGCCAAAAAACAGGCGGATTAAGAAGGTGGCCAACCAGTTGCCAAAGCGAGCCTGCGGCAAAAGAGCACCCTTTTCTCGCTGACCCAAGACCCGAGAACCAATGACTATATCGGCATCGTCTGCGATGATCGGTCTTACTATAGCCAGCATGTCCTCGGGATAATCGCTGTAATCGCCGTCGAGAAAGACGACGATATCCGGACAATCGAGGTGGGCCATGCCCATTAGACAGGCCTGGCCGTAGCCGCGGCGCGGCTCGACGACGACGCAGGCATCCAAGCTGCGGGCCACCTCGGCGGTGCGGTCGGCCGAGCCATTATCGACGACGATAATCTGCTGTGCGATATCTGGTATGTCTTGCAGCACCTTGCCGATGGCTTCTTCTTCGTCGCAGGCGGGGATGACGACGGCAATGGCTGGCGGCGAGTCCATGCGCTGGCACCGCAGGTGAAGTGCTATTTAGAGATTTTCCTCCAACCAGAGGAAGAACAAATCCTGCGCCTCGACCACATTGTCGAGCAAGGCATAGCCGTGGTCAGCCGAGTCTGTAAAAACGCGCAAATCCTTCGGCTCGGCCGTCTGCTCCTCTAGGAAAGAAGCGAAATCTTTATAGCTAAGGATCTGGTCCTCGCTCACAGCAATTTGGTCCTGATCGCCTACCATAAAGAGCATGGACCGCGGACCAAACGATTCAAGGCCGGTCCCAATGACCAACGGCTCCAGCGAAGCGGCTCCCCACAGCCCCGGCGAGAGGGAGACGCTGGTTTTTATTAACTCGGGGAAAACCCCCGAACACACGTAGGCTATATTGCCCCCCGAGCCACTGCCCACGACCGCGATGCGACTGATATCGATCTTGGACTGACTCTGCAGCCAGACTAGCGCAGCGTGGACATCGAGAAAGCTCCGTTCCAGATCAATCAATTCCAAGGCCTGTCGGCCATCGGGCAGTGGAGTCTGGCCGTGCCCGCGCATGTCGATGGCCAAGGCGGCATAGCCGCGCTCGAGCAAGGCCACGTACGTGCCGGTGTTGGTCAACCAGTCGGATTTGTTCCCACCCAAGTCGTGCAGGAGGATCACCACTGGCAGCGATTCGCCAGCATCCGCCGTGCCAAAAAGTGCGCTCACTTCGACACTGTCGATGGACGTGAAGCTAACGGCTGAAATGGGATAGACGCGGCCCGGCCCTTCCGGTAGATCGGGTCCGACGATCCGGAGTTCCTCTTCCGATTCGCTGCACCCCACGACTCCAATGGCGAGCACCCAAATCCACCTGCACAGTATCTTGCTCATAAAAGCCATAATCTTCACCCAAAATGCGTTGCGAGCGCCCGCAATTGGCAACGCTCTTAATTTTCGTAAATCCTTGAATCTGAATAAACAATCTCCCCCTCTAGCTGTCAACTTGACGCCTTGACGGCAAAATTCTTTTGCCGTATGCTGCCGCCCTATGATCCGCGTCGAAAAACTCAGCCTTAGCTATCGCGAGGGCCTAGCCGCCTTGCGCTCCATTGATCTCCATATCAGCCCTGGGGAAGACATCGCCCTCATGGGTGCCAACGGTTCGGGCAAAACCACCCTCGCTCGCTGCCTAAACGGACTACAACAGCCCCAAACGGGCCAAGTGCTCATCGACGGCATGGACGCCAGCGACCCAACCCAACTCCGCGCTATCCGCCAGCTAGTTGGCATGGTCTCGCAAAACCCGGACGATCAGCTCGTCGCCACCACGGTCGCCGACGAATTGGCCTTTGGTTTGGAAAACCTAGCCCTAGCCAGCGATGAAATTCACCGTCGCGTCGAGGAAACACTCGCCGCTTTCGACCTCAAAGCCTATCGCTGCTATCCGCCACACAAGCTCTCCGGCGGCGAGAAGCAGCGCGTGGCCATTGCCGCAGTGGTGGCGATGCGACCGCGCTATCTCGTCTTGGACGAATCGACAGCCCTGCTCGATCCCGGTGAAAGACAGCAAGTGGCCGAGTTGCTCCAGCGACTGCGCACCGCATATGGCATCGCGACCATACTCATTACCCACTCCCCAGAGGAAGCCGCTCGCACCGACCGCGTCATCGTCCTCCACGCGGGTCGGGTCCGTGCGGACGACCCCCCTGCCGCCCTTTTTGCCGACCCGCCCAAGCTCCGAGCTCTTGGCCTCGACCTGCCCTTTGCAAGCGCCCTCGCCGCTCACTTGTCGCTGGCCGAAACCCCCTTGGAGCTAGACGCCTTGTCCGACGCGCTAGCCGCGCTAAAACCCCAGACTCCCCTACTGCCTTGGACTCCACCCTCCCCGCTGTCGCCAGCGCCGAGCAAACTAGCGGCCGAAGGGCTGACGCATCTCTACGACGAGCACCTGCCTACCCACCGTCTCGGCATTCGCGACATTGATCTAGACATCCCTACCGGCTCCATACTGGCCCTCGTGGGCACCAACGGCGCGGGCAAAACTACCCTCGCCCAGCACTTCAACGCCCTACTCAAACCCTCGCGCGGCCGCGTGCTCCTCGACGACTGCGACATTGACTCCTTGCCCCCGGCTCGCGTGCGCCAGCGCGTCGGCTTGGCCTTCCAGTTTCCCGAACTCCAGCTCTTCGCCGAAACCGTGGCCGAGGATGTGGCCTTTGGGCCGCGCAACCTCGGCTTTGCCCCCGAGCGCGTTGATGACCTCGTGGCCAGTGCGCTCGCTATGGTAGGTATGCCGTTAGCAGAATTCGGGCCGCGCCAGCCCCTTTCGTTGAGCGGAGGCGAAAGGCGTCGCGTCGCGCTCGCCGGCGTCCTCGCCATGGACCCAGAGGTCTTAGTGCTCGACGAACCGACCGCCGGCCTCGATCCTCAGACTACGGCCAGCTTATGCCAGCTCTGTGCCGAGCTAACCAATCAAGGCCGTACCCTCGTGCTGATCAGCCACGATATGGAGCTAGTCAGCCGCCTAGCCACCCACGTAGTGGTCCTGCGCCAAGGCCGGGTCGAATTGCAAGGGCCGGCCCGCGTTGTGCTCGCCCATCCCGAATTCGATGCCATCAGCGGGCTTGTGCCCCCGATGTCCGTGCAGTTGGCTCGCCGCCTGCGACAACGAGGCATAGCTCTAGCTAGCGACCCGTTGACCCTGCGAGAAACCACCGACTGGCTCACTCCACTCGTCTCCCTCTCCCATGTCTAAATTTTCTGCCGACTTGCTCGTCCGCCAAGGACGCCTCATCGACCCAGCCAATGGGACCGATGTCATAGGGGACATCCTCATCCGCCAAGGAAAAATAGTCGAGTCGGCCCCGAACCTTCTGGCACCTCCAGACGTACCCGTCCTGACGGCCACCGGCTTGGTCGTCGCTCCAGGTTTTATCGACATCCACACCCATCTCCGCGAACCAGGTTACGAACATAAGGAGACCATTCAGAGCGGCACTGCCGCGGCCGCGGCCGGCGGCATCTGCGCAGTGGCCGCCATGCCTAATACCAACCCTCCCCCGGACAGCAGCGACCATTTGCAATTAGCGCTGGAACGAGCGCAGACGGCCAGCGTGCGCTACTATCCAATCGCCTGCGTAACCGTGGGTCGCCAAGGACGCGGTGCGCTCGCCCCCCTCGCGGAATTGGCCGAATTGGGCGCGGTGGCCTTTTCCGACGACGGCGACCCTGTCGAAGACGAGGCCCTGATGCGCCGCGCTCTCGAAATTGCCCGCGACCTCGACCGGCCCATCTTCCCGCACGAAGAGGTCAAGTCGCTTACGGCCGGCGGCTGTATGCACGCAGGAGAAGTGGCCGCGCGCCTCGGCGTCAAGGGGATGCCAGCCGCAGGTGAGGAGGAGATGGTCGCCCGTGATATAGAACTCGTCCGCCAGACCGGCGGCCCTTTGCACATCGCCCATATCAGCACGGTCGGCACCGCGCAATTGGTCCGGTGCGCCAAAGCCGATGGCCTACCCGTGACCTGCGAAGTGCTGCCCCATCACTTCGTACTCACCGACCGCGCGGTCGAGCGCCAAGGCACGGCCGCCAAGATGAGCCCGCCGCTGCGCGAGCCCGCCGATGTCGAGGCCATGCGCGCAGGGCTAGCTGATGGCACCATAGAGGTCATTGCGACCGACCACGCGCCGCATACGGCCGCGGAAAAAGCCCAATCCCTAACCCAAGCTCCCATGGGCATTGTCGGCCTAGAGACGGCCGTCGGCCTCACTTTGACCTATTTGGTGGACCACGGCGTTCTGACCCTGCACGAGGCCATCGCTCGCTGGACCTGCCACCCGGGGCGCATTTTGCGCCTGCCCGGGGGCGCGCTCACTCCGGGGATGCCTGGGGATCTAACCCTCCTCGACCTAACGCGCGAATGGGAGGTAGTCCCCGCGCACTTCCGCTCCAAATCGCAGAACACTCCCTTTGCCGGTTACCGCCTAAAAGGCAAAGCCGTGGCCACCATCGTTGGCGGCCAGATCGTCTATAGCGAGTTGGCCGCTTAATCGAGAGGCTTGAACGCGTCCGGCCAATGCTCAATTTCCGCATCGGCCGCGCGCAACCACACGGCGATCACGTCGAAGCGGCAGACCGCATCGGCCGCGGTGCGGTATTGGATATAGTGTCGGGCGGCCCGCGTCAGACGCTGCCGCTTGGCGCGATTTATCCTTTGTTCGGGGTGGGACGCGCGCTGGCTGGCCTTTACCTCGACAAAGACCAACTCGCCCCCCTCTTCAGCCACCAAGTCGATCTCGCCGCCAGCAGCGCGATAGCGACGCTCCTGGATCTGATAGCCCCGTTCTTCCAGATAAGCCTCGGCCGCCGCTTCACCCCGCCGTCCGATGTCCCCCAGCTTGTCGCGCTGCTCCCGATAAGCCTCTCTCAAGGTTGCTAGCTCGTCAGTCGTTAAATCGACCGCGGCATCTTTGACCAATTGTCCCAACCTCTCTAGCTCGGCAAAGTTGGCACAGTCGTATATGCCCTCCTCAAAAGAGAGAAAAAGCTCCGAGCGCGGCTCGGCAATCCGCGCAGCCACCGGGCCGAAACTGCGGCGGTGCAATGGACAAGGACCATGCGCGTCAAGTGCGGCTAAGTGCGCAGCACTGCCGTAGCCTTTGTGCGCGGCAAAACCGTATTCGGGATAGCGGACGTCGCATTCGCACATCAGGCGGTCGCGGTGTACTTTGGCCACGATTGAGGCCGCGGCAATCGACAGCGAGCGGGCGTCTCCGTCGATGATGGCTTGCTCGGGATAGGGACTGCGCGCCGGCAGGTGTCCGTCGATCAGCACCCTATCGGGCGGAGTGGGCAAATTCTCCAGCGCCAAGCGCATGGCCTTGAGCGAGGCCTGCAGGATGTTCAACCTGTCGATCTCCGCAGCCTCGACTTGTCCTATTCCCACAGACAGGGCCTTGTCCGCAATTTCCTCGTACAGAGCCTCGCGCTGGGTCCGCGACAGCTTCTTGGAATCGTCGATCTTGGCAATGACACAGTCCGGCGACAAGACGACAGCGGCGGCCACCACAGGTCCCGCCAAGCAACCGCGCCCCGCCTCATCAACGCCAGCCACTCGGCTCACCCCTTGTGCCCATAGGTGCCGTTCAAAGTGCAGAAGCCGCTCGCGTCGCTGAGACTCCGCCTGCTCCCGCGCATCGCGCCGCCGCCGCTCGACCACCAAGCGCCGGACGCCAACGCGGCGATCCTTTTCGAGCAAGGCCCAGCTCGGATCGTCGCTTTCCCACTCCACCACTTGTGCGCGTATCTGGGCAATCGTCATTCCGGCAAGTTCGGCTGCGGCGTCCCGTTCGCAGGAACGGCTCATGTCGGCAGGCGTCTCATCTATTGACATTAGGTATCGACCTAGTATATTTGCGAAAAGTTACCAAGAGGAGCCTTAACATGAAGCGCTACACGGCGTTAGTTGCCTGCTTGTGCCTCGTTCTGCAACCCGTCATGGCCCTCGCCGAGACGGAACCGGCACCCATCACCGGGGCAGATACCCGCCTCTATCTGGCCGATGGCAGCTTAGTGGAAGGCAATCTAATCGAAAAGGACCAAGATCTGGTCATCATGCGCGTCAACGACAAGATCTTCACTTTCGATAAGACCGAAATCGACAAGATCATCACCCTCGAATCGCTGGGTGGGGGTGCCCAAACGATTTCGGTGACCGAGTTTCCCTACATCAGTTTTCTCGGGGGCGCTCTTGCTTTCGGCCTACTCTCTTGGCTGCAATTCGACCGGGCTTCCGACAACGAAGCTGAAGCGGCCCTCAACCGCGAACACGGCCAAGAATCCCGCGCCCAAAAGCTGGACGACAAAGCCGATCGCGCCCGCCTCTATGGCTGGTCCACCGCGGCGCTCGCCGTCGGCAGCTTCGGGGTGGCCCTGATCCCGCGCAAAACCACCCGCCGCATCTTTCCCGAGCTCAGTTTCCACCACGGCGAGCCGCGCGTCGGCGTATCCTACGTCTATTCGTTCTGAGGGCCTTCCGCATCCCTCAGATGATGCACCAAAGCCTCTAGCCCGAGCACGTAGCTAAAACTGCCAAACCCGGCGATTTGCCCTAGACAGACGGGCGCAATAACCGAGTGCTGGCGGAACGCTTCCCGGGCGTGGACATTGGACAGATGCACCTCGACGGTCGGCAACCCCTTGGCCGCCACGGCGTCGCGCAGGGCAAGGCTATAATGGGTGAAGGCCCCTGGATTGAACAGCAGGCCCTGCTCTTGGGCTTGGTGCAAAGCGTCGATTAGCGCGCCCTCGCTATTGGATTGGCAGCAGCGCACCTGCACCCCGAGCCGCTGCGCGTGGTCGGCAATCAACGCGTCGATCGCCGCCAAGGTCTCCCGACCATATACCTCGGGCTCGCGCGTTCCCAGCAAGTTGAGATTAGGTCCGTGTAGGACTAAGATACTAGTCAAATTGACCTCCACTGTTTCGCGCTACCACGCAGATCCACGTCTCTTTTGTCAAGATGGTATCGACCTCTAATTTAGCTTCTGTAACCCAACGGCAAAACGCTGCTTCTTCCCGCGCCAGCAACCCCGAAAACGCGACTCGTCCATCCGCTGCCAATAATCCACGCAAAGAGATCAACAGGGGCCGCAGCACATGGCTTTGAATGTTGGCCAAGACCAAGTCAAAGGGCCTTTCCGCAACGGCCTCCACTCCCCCTAGCCGCACCTCGACCTGCTCAGAGCCAATGCAGTTATGCGCCAAGTTTTCCCGCGCATTAGCCACGGCCTGCTCGTCAATATCCACGGCGAGCACCGGTCCGGCCCCTAGCAGCGCGGCAGCAATGCTGAGAATGCCGCTGCCCGTCCCCAAGTCCAGACAGCGCATTCCGGGGCGCAGACAGCGCTCCAATGCCTGCAAGCAAAGCTGGGTCGATTCGTGCCCTCCCGTGCCAAAGGCCATTTTGGGGTCTATGCGCACGGCGATTTGGCCCTCGGCTAGCTCGACCGGAATCCACGAAGGGTGGACGACGATCCGCTCAGTAGCCCACACCGGCGCAAAAAACCGCCGCCACTCGGCCTCCCAGTCCTGTTCCTCCACGCATTCGGTACCTATCGGCGATGCCAAGCCGAGCGCGGCGAGCCTATGCGTTAGCTCGCGCCGAACTCCGGCCAAATCGCACATCGGCTCGACCGCAAAATACGCGCTCAACTGAGTCCGTTCCCCTGCTTCCTCGGCCTGAAGGCCACAGCTACCTAGCTCATACGCCCACGCGCTCACGTCCTCGGCGCAGGCCGCAGGGACCTCTAGCCGCAAGCAGTGCCAAGCCCGCTTACTCACTGGCCTCCAAGCGGCGTAGTTCAGCGACCAGCCCTTCGCCGATTGCGGCGAAAAGGGGGTCGGGCTCGGCCCGTCCTTCATCCCCACTCTGGCGAATTGCAGCCGACAGGGGCAGCGCACCCAAGAAGGGCAACCCCAGCCGCTCCGCCGCTTCGGCTCCCCCGCCATACCCGAAGACCTCGTGGCGTTGGCCACATTGGCTGCACAGGTAATAGCTCATGTTTTCGACGATCCCGAGGATATCCACCTCGACCTTGGAAAACATGGCAATACCACGCTCTACATCCTCCAGCGCCACGCTCTGCGGCGTGGTCACGATCAAGGCACCAGAAAGAGCCACGGCTTGGCTCAAGGTAAGCGGCACATCCCCAGTGCCAGGCGGCAGATCAATCAATAAATAGTCGAGCTCCCCCCACTCCACTTGATGCAAAAACTGCTGCAACGCCCGGGCCAACAGCGGCCCCCGCCAGACCACGGGCGCGTCCTCGCCGGCGATAAAACCAATCGACATAAGGGCAACCCCGGCCTTGTACACCGGGCGCATGGTACCTTCCTGCCCGGTTGAGGGCTGCTGCCTGATACCCATCATCAAGGGAATGCTCGGGCCGTAGATGTCGGCGTCGAGCAGGCCGACGCGAGCCCCTTGGGCTGCCAGACTCACGGCCAAGTTGATACTTACAGTCGATTTGCCCACGCCGCCCTTGGCGCTGGCAATGGCGACGGTATGGCGCACTTGGGCTAAGGGGCCAGTTCGGGGAACGGACAAGTGTACCTGCTCTTAGGAGCCGAAAGCCTTGCGCACTTTGGCGAAGAAGCCCTCGCCCTCTTGGGCCACGCGCTCTTGT
This sequence comes from Candidatus Latescibacterota bacterium, assembly GCA_965116675.1. Lineage (GTDB taxonomy): Bacteria > Latescibacterota > UBA2968 > UBA8231 > UBA8231. The sequence continues at coordinate 513,017 of OZ220721.1, read as the reverse complement.
TCGAGCTCGGCTAGCTCAGTGAAAAGCTCGCACTCTCGTCGGCTGAGGCCCTCGGGAGTCCACAAAACGACCTCGACTAGCTGGTCGCCGACACCGCGACCGTTGACGTCTGGAATGCCCCGGCCACCCATGCGGAAGACGCGCCCTGATTGGGTGCCAGCGGGGATCTTCAACAGGGCCTTGCCGGACAAGGTCGGAACCTCTACTTCTACGCCTAGTGCAGCTTGGGCAAACCCCAAGGGCAATCGGTGGATCACGTGGTTGCCATCGCGGATAAAATAGTCGTGCTCTTTTTCTTCGATAAAAACCAAGCAATCTCCGGCCGGCCCCCCGCGCGGCCCGACCTCGCCTTGGCCGCGCAATGGAATGTAGTTGCCTTCTTGGACGCCAGCGGGAATGCGCACCGTCAGAGTCGTTTGGCCGCGTTCGCGGCCCTCGCCCCGGCACTCTGGACAGGGATTGGACACAATATGCCCTTCCCCTTCGCAGGTCGGACATGTCACCACGGTCATCGACGGACCAAAGAGGGTACGCGCCATCTGTTGCACTTGACCCTGCCCACCGCAAGTGCCACAGGCCTTGCGGCCCGCTCCACTAGCCGCACCGGTTCCATCGCAGCTTTTGCAGCGCTGCAAGCGCGTCAAGGCGATGTTCTTTTCCACGCCCGTGGCGATTTCTTTTAGCGTCAAGGCCACCTTAATTTTCAAGTCGCGGCCCTTTGGCTTCACCGACCCTCGCGACCGCCGACCCCCGCCAAAGAAGCTCTCGAAAATATCGCCGAAAATGTCTTGAAAATCGCCCGCGTGCGTAAAATCCGACCACTGAAAGCCACCGCGGCCGAAATTGCCCTCAACGCCGGCGTGCCCATAGCGATCGTACGCGGCCTTCTTTTCGGGATCCGAAAGCACTTCGTATGCTTCGGATGCCTCTTTGAATTGCTCCTCTGCCGCCTCGTCTCCAGGATTGCGATCGGGATGGTATTTCAGCGCCTTCTTGCGGTACGCCCCTTTGATCGCGCTGTCGCTGGCGTCCCGCTCGAGGCCCAGTACTTCGTAATAGTCCCTTTTGGACATTCGATTCCTCAGTTTTCCGTGTTCTCCGCGCTCGCCTTACTGACGACGACGCGCGCGTAGCGGACTACTTTGTCGTTGAGTTTGTAGCCCTTCTCCATCTCCTCAATGACCGTACCAGGAGCGTGCTCGTCGTCTGGGACCTCCGCTAGGGCCTCGTGGACTTCAGGGTCAAAAGGCTGGCCCAGCGCCTCAATCTCGGCTAGTCCATAGCCTTTGAGAACGTCGTTGAACTGGCCACAGATCAATTCGACGCCCTGCTTGAGCAACTCGGCTTCTTGGGTCTCCTGACGAAGGGCGCGGCGCAAGTTGTCCAAGATGGGCGCGACTTGCAACAAGATATCGCGCAAGATCTCATCCCGCGTTTCCGCGCGCATCCGCACCGTGCGCTTGCGGTAGTTATCCAACTCAGCGACTGCCCGCACATAGCGGTCGTAATTAGCCGCTGCCTCGGCGCGAGCCGCCTCAAGTTCGGCCAGCCCATCGGCCTCATCAGCCACTTCGTCCTGTGATTCTGCTGCTGTTTCCTGCGACTCCGCCGCTGCTTCTTTTTGCGCCTCGGTCGCTGCTTGTTCGCATGGCTCCGCCGCTTCGTCCTGCGACTCGACGGAACCCTCCGCGCTCGTCTCGTCCACTGCGACGTGGTCCTGAGTTTCGCGCTCGCTCATCGACACTCCTTACTCTTAACTGTGAATAGATTGGGACAAAAATTCGTTAGCAGATCAGATTTGCCGCTCGGGAGGCCGCGCAATTGACCAAGTTCACCAAGGATCTATAGGGCATGCGTGTCGGACCAATTACGCCGATTACGCCCATTACGCCTTTGGCTCCGGTAACCTCGTAGCTGGCCGTCACCATACTGCATCGCCCCATCGCCCGCGGCCGGTGTTCGGAACCAATGGTGATGACCACGCCGTGCCGCTCGCTCATAAGCTGAGCGAGAATATCCTTTTTCTCCACTAAATCGACCAAACCAGCCACGTGGCTCGGATCGTCAAATTCGGGCTTTAGGCAGAGATTGCGGGTCCCCGAGACGTGGAGATCGGCACCGCGCGTGATAGCCAAACCTTCGATCTGACCTACAATGGCCTCCACCACCGGCCGCGGGACTGGCCCTAACCCGGCCATTCGCGCCTCAACCGCGTTTTGAATTTCAGCCATTGTCAACCCGTGCAAGCGCTCGTTAAAAAGACGGCCCAAGGCCTCTAAATCGCGCTGCGACACCGCGCAATCTACCTCGATCATCAAGCTCTTTGTCAGGCCTCCACGAATCGTGACGACGAGCAACAGGCGGCGCTGCCCCAGGTGCCAAAGCTCCAGCTTGTGAAAGATGCCCTGATTAAAGCGCGGGGCCAAAACCAATCCGAGTTGGTCCGACAGGTCGCCGATGGTCCTCGCCAGTTGATGCAGGATCTCCTCGTAATCGCCCTCCTGTTGTGCGGCCTCTAGCTGCTGTCGCAGGGTGATCTCAGCCTCGTCCGAGCCAGCGTCGGCCGTTGCCATGCAGCGCTGCACGTAGAATCGGTAGCCCTTTTCAGAGGGAATGCGGCCCGCCGATACATGAGGCTGGGAGACGTAGCCCTTTTCCTCTAAAGAGGCTAAGGCATTGCGTATAGTAGCCGAACTGACACCCAAGTCCTCGCGCTGGTTCAACGTCTGTGAGCCAACCGGAACGCCAAGGGCAACGTGGGCTTTGACCAAGGCAAGCAGAACTTGGATTTCACGTTTGGATAGTGGGCTAGTGGCCATGGCCGGAAAGGATCTCTAGCGGCATAAACGCCAGATAAACAGAGGGTCTGAGATATAATAAAAGCCGCCGATTGCTTGTCAAGGCTCGCTTACCTGCTTGCTTGACAGCCGATTTGCAGAATCGTACTATTGAATCTTTGTTTTTTCTAACCACCTTAAAGTTGTTCGACGCGAGAAAGGAACGCACTCTCATGGCCAAAGCCAAGGCGAAAGCCAAAACCAAACCGAAAGCCAAAACCAAACCGAAGTCGGCCCAAGCCAGCGCCATCGACGCCGCGCTGGCTTTAGCACGCCAACACCACGCGCAGATGGTCGATTTCAAATTCGTCGATCTGCCCGGCACCTGGCAGCACTTCACCATGCCCATCGCCGACTTGGAGCCCGATCTGTTTGAAGACGGCCTCGGCTTCGACGGCTCGTCCATCCGCGGCTGGCAGGAAATCAACGAATCCGACATGCTCGTCGTGCCCGATCCGACCACCGCGGTCATGGATCCGTTCACTGGGGTGCCCACCCTGTCGCTGGTCTGCTCGATTGAAGACCCTATCACCCGCCAGCCCTATGCCCGCGATCCCCGCGGCGTCGCCCAGCGCGCCCAAGCCTATCTGCTGCGCACCCAGTTGGCTGACACGGCCTTTTTCGGCCCGGAAGCCGAGTTTTTCATCTTCGACAACATCCGCTTCGATCAGCAAGCGCATTTGGGCTTCTACGAGATCGACTCGGTGGAAGGCCGCTGGAACTCCGGCTCGGCGGACGGCCCCAACTTAGGCTACAAGCCCGACTACAAGGGCGGCTACTTCCCCGTGCCGCCAACCGATTCGCTGCAAGACATCCGCACCGAGATGGTGCAGACCATGCTCGACTGCGGCATCGACGTGGAGATTCACCACCACGAAGTGGGCACCGCTGGCCAAGGCGAGATCGACATTCGCTTTTGTCCTTTGCTTATCTGCGGCGACCGAATGATGCTGTACAAATACATCGTCAAGAATGTCGCCCGTCAGCACGGCAAGACGGCTACTTTTATGCCCAAGCCGCTGTTTGAGGACAACGGCACGGGCATGCACACCCACCAGAGTCTGTGGCAGGGCGATACGCCTTTGTTTGCTGGCAGTGGCTATGCGGGTCTGAGCCAGATGGCGTTGCACTACATCGGCGGTTTGTTACACCACGCGCCAGCGCTGTTGGCGTTTACCAATCCGACGACCAACTCCTACAAGCGGCTGGTGCCTGGCTACGAAGCACCGGTGAACTTGGCCTATTCGCAGCGCAACCGCAGTGCGTCGGTGCGCATTCCGATGTATTCGCCTTCGCCCAAGAGCAAGCGGGTGGAGTTCCGCTGTCCGGATCCGTCGTGCAACATCTACTTGGCGTTGTCGGCGATGCTGATGGCGGGGTTGGACGGCATTGAGCGTCAGTTGGATCCGGGTGAACCGCTGGACAAGAATCTGTATGACTTGTCAGCCGAGGAGCGCGCGGGTGTACCGCAGACGGCGGGTTCGTTGGAGGCGTCGTTGGATCACTTGGAGCAGGATCGAGACTTTCTGTTGCAGGGGGATGTGTTTTCGGATGACTTGATCGACGCGTGGCTTGACTACAAGCGCACCGAGGAGGTCGATGCCCTCCGCTTGCGCCCGCATCCCTATGAGTTTTCACTCTACTACGACGTGTAAATAACCATAACTACGGGTGCTCACGGCAAGGGAAGATTTCCACTAAGGGAATCTTCCCTTGCCTATATACACCCTACGGCCACACCTCGTGAAACTCGTCATCGGCAGCCGCGGCAGCCAACTCGCCCTCGTTCAAGCCCACGAGGTCCGAGACCGCTTGTTATCGCTGCATGACGGGCTAGATGTTGATATCTCAACCATCCGCACTACCGGCGACGCGACGACAGGTTCGCTGCGCAGCTTGGGAGGCACAGGCGTTTTTACCAAAGCCCTCGAAGACGCCCTGCTAGCCGCGCACATCGACCTCGCAGTCCACAGCCTGAAAGACCTGCCCACCCAGATGCACCCCGAGCTCGCCCTCGTTGCCACGCCTGAACGCGAAGATGTGCGCGACGCCCTCATCGGCCCCGGCATATCCTCACTGGCCGACTTGCCAGATGGCGCGCGAGTGGGCACGGGCAGCCTGCGCCGCCGCGCCCAACTCAAGGCCCTGCGGCCCGACCTGAACATTATAGATATTCGTGGCAACCTAGATACCCGCATCGACAAGACCACGCGCGGTGAGTGCGATGCCGTGGTCTTAGCCGTTGCCGGACTCAACCGCCTCGGCTGGCAGGAGCGCATTGGCTGCTACCTGCCCCTGAATCAGGTTCTGCCCGCGCCCGGCCAGGGCGCTTTAGGGCTGCAAATGCGCGCCGATCATCCCGCACGTGCCACCGTCGCAGCCCTCAACCACGCACCAACCCTAGTCTCGGTGCAAACCGAGCGTCACCTGCTGCACACCCTGCGCGCCGGGTGTCACGCGCCCGTCGGCGCTTGGGGCCGCATCGAGGGAGACCTCCTCGCACTCGACGGCTTGGTAGGCCATCCCGAAGGCACCCAGTTGCTGCGCGCCGAAATGCGTGCCCCTCGCACCTGTGCCGGATCCCTCGCCGAATCCCTTGCCGATGCCCTGCGTGCCCAAGGTGCCGACGACCTCTTACAGGTATCCTGATGCCCGCTGAATACACCACCTCAGGTACCGTGTACATCGTCGGGGCTGGTCCTGGCGACCCCGGCCTGCTAACCCTAAAGGGTCTGCGCTATCTGCGCGAGGCCGACGTCGTCCTGTACGACGACCTCCTCGACAGCCGCTTGCTCGACCTAGTGCCCAGCACGTGTGAGCAAATCGCGGTCGGCAAACGCGGTGGCCGCAAGAGCCCCTCTCAAGACGCGATCCATGCGCTCCTCGTCGATCGCGCCCGCCAAGGCCATGTCGTCGTCCGCCTCAAAGGCGGCGATCCCTTCATCTTCGGCCGCGGCGGCGAAGAGGCTTTGCACCTGCGCCAAGCCGACATTCCCTTTGAAATCGTCTCTGGCGTCTCTGCGGCCTCTGGCGTTTTAGCCTACGCAGGCATTCCCCTGACCCATCGCGGCACCGCCTCGGCCGCGCTGCTAGTCACCGGCAACGAGGATCCGGCCAAGCCCGACGCAACCATCGACTGGGATCAGCTAGCGGCCTTTGACGGCACCCTAGTCATCTTTATGGCCGTTCGCAAGCTCGCCAGTATATGCCAGCATCTCGTAGCTCGGGGCCGACCGGCTTCGACGCCGGCCGCAGCCATCGAATGGGGCACTTGGCCCGACCAGCGCACAGTCGTCGCCGATCTCCAACACCTGCCGGACCGCGCTACTGCCCAGCAAATCCGCTCGCCAGCCCTCATCGCGATTGGCCCCGTCGTCGCGCTGCGCCAAGAGCTCAATTGGTTTGAGAGCAAACCGCTCTTTGGCCGCCGCCTGCTCGTCACCCGCAGCCGCGAACAGGCCGGCCCCCTCCAGCAGCGCCTTGAAGCCGAAGGAGCGGCCGTATCAACGCTGCCCCTCCTGCACATCAGCCCGCCCGACGACTGGACGGCTGTGGATGCGGGCCAAGACCGACTCGAACACACTGCTTGGGTCGTCTTCACCAGCCCCAACAGCGTGTCCTTTTTCTGCGACCGCCTCTACCAACGCGGCCTCGACGCCCGGGCCTTTGCTCACACGCGCATAGCAGCCGTCGGCTTGGCTACGGCCGCGGCACTGCGTCAACAGGGTTTAGTCCCCGACCTCGTGCCCCCGCGCCAATCGCAGGCCGCGCTAGCCAGCGCCTTTGCCGCATTCGATGTGGCTGGCCAAGAAATCCTCTTGCCGGCCTCTTCCATTGGACGCACTGAACTCGCCGATACGCTCGCAGCGCGCGGTGCCCAAGTTCACCACCTAACGACGTACGTAAATCGCCTACCAGACCAAGTCGAGCTCCCGGCCGTGCTAGCCGAGAACAAGCTCGACCTCATCGTCTTCGCCAGCCCCTCCAGCGTCCACAATTTTCATCAGGTCCTAGGATCAGAACGCGCGGAGGCCGTATTCGCCCGCACCCACATCGCCTGCATTGGCCCGACCACGGCTGAAGCCGTACGCCAACTCGGGTTTGCCGTTCACGTGCAACCCAGCGAGAGCAGTATCCCCGCTCTCGTCCAAGCCATCATCGCCTTCTACGCTCCGTGAAGACTTACCCAGCCGGCAAGCTGCCTCCCGCTGAATTAAGCCGTCTGCTCGCGGCCTATACCCACCGCCACGAACGCCTGCTCGTGCCGCCGACCGTGGGCGAGGATGCGGCGGTCATCGACTGCGGCGACCGCTTGCTAGTGGCCAAGACCGACCCCATTACTTTCGCCAGCGACGAGATTGGCTGGTACGCGGTCCACGTCAATGCCAACGACATTGCCGCCATGGGAGCGACGCCTCGCTTCTTCCTCAGCACCATCCTTCTCCCCGCAGAACGCGCCACGCCCGAGCTGGTGGAATCCATTTTCCGCTCCATCCACCAAGCCGCCGGGGACTTGGACATCGCCGTCTGCGGCGGCCACACAGAGGTGACTTACGGACTCGACCGCCCCTTAGTCATCGGCCAGATGCTCGGGGAAACCACGCGCGACCGCTTGGTGCGCTCCTCGGGCTTACGGCCCGGCCACGCCCTACTCCTGACCAAGGGCTTGGGCATTGAAGCCACCGCCATCATCGCCCGCGAAAAACGCGCGCAATTGCGCGATCGCGGCTGTACACCCGCCTTTTTGGACACCTGCGCCGACTTCCTCCATACCCCCGGTATCAGCGTCGTGCGCGATGCCCAAGTCGCCGCCCAAGCCGGACCAGTCACCGCCATGCACGATCCAACCGAAGGCGGGGTCGCCACGGGGCTGTGGGAATTGGTCACCGCATCTGCTGTGGGTGCAGAAATCGACTCCCACGCGCTGCCCATCGATCCAGCCACAGCGCGCCTCTGTGCGGCCTTTGAGCTCGATCCCCTCGGCGTGATTTCCTCGGGTGCGCTGCTAATCGGCTGCACAGCCGATTCCGCCGACGCCATACTCGCGGCCCTGCACGACGCCAACATAACCGCAGCCCGCATCGGCACGGTGCGCCCTCCTTCTTTCGGGCTTCAGCTACGCCGCGATGGCCACCTGACACCATTGCCCACTTTCCCGGTGGACGAAATTGCGCGTCTCTTTGCCTAAGCCGGTTATCTTGACATGACACAAGTTATCTCCACTGTCGACTTTGACCGCGATGGCAAGCAAATCGGCTGGCTGCATGTGCCGCATTCAGTCACTCGCAGCGCCTACGGGGTACTGCCCATCCCCGTCGCCGTCATTCGCAATGGTCCCGGGCCGCAGGTTCTGCTGACAGCCGGCAACCACGGCGACGAGTACGAGGGCCAAGTGGTCCTGACGCGCTTGACCCAAGAGTTGCAGCCCGAGCAAATCCGCGGCAGCCTCATCATCATACCGGCGCTGAATCAGCCAGCCGTGCTAGCGGCAGCGCGGGTTAGCCCGCTAGACGCAGGGAATCTGAACAGGGTCTTCCCGGGCGATCCCGGAGGCGGACCGACGTGGAAAATTGCGGACTATGTCGAACAGCATCTGCTGACTCGGGTTGAAGTGGTAGCTGACTTCCACGGCGGCGGGGCCTCCCTGGATTACCGACCGCACGCCAGCACCCACTTCGGCCCCAACACGTCCTCTGAGCACAAGCGCCTAAGCCTGGATTTGGTTTCCAAGCTGGGTGTGCCACACGTAATGGTTTTCGAGAACCGCACTGATAAGGGAGGATTACCCGATGCCGCCATCCGGCAGGACGTGATCTCTCTGGGCGGAGAATACGGCGGCATGGGTAGCGTATCGCGGTCCGGGGTGAAGCTGGTGCAACAGGCGGTTGACCGATTGCTGGCGGCCCTAGGGGTTAAGGGCGCGCTGCCGGACGACCTCGAGACGCCTCAGATCCTCCACATCTTCGGCCCCGACGCGTACGCTTATGCACCAGAACCAGGCCTATTCGATCCGGCTACCGATCTGGGCGACGAGGTGAGTGCCGGCGATCTGTGCGGTCACATCCTGTTTCCGGAGAATCCCTCGCGGTCCCCCGTGCCCGTCACTTTCCGAGGCGAGGGTACGGTGGTATGCAAACGGCACCCAGGCAGAGTGGAAGCCGGAGACTGCGTCGCCCACCTGGCAGCCCCTGTAAGCGACTGACCCTAAACCTTACTCAATACTCAATTTCATACACCACGGTGACAGTCACAGTAACAGCGAGTTCACCTGGGGCAATGGGAGTGGAAGCACGCGCGGCATCATCGAAGGCTACTTCTGCAGTCGCAAACGGGATTGGTGGACCTTCGAAATAGGTACTTTCAGTGATAGTAAGAGGTTCTCCTAGCCTTACACCACTTGCTTTTGCTAAGGTTTGTGCTTTCTCTTCAGCATCCTTTACCGCCAAACTACGTGCCTTGGTTTGTAATGGTGTGGTGTCATCAATCATAAATTGGATAGAGTTAATAACAATGCTATCCCCTCCCGCTTCAGCGGCATCATCTATGACATCACTGAGGGTTGCCAAGTCTCGGACCTTCGCCCGCACGGTGTTGTTTACTCTGTAACCACGAAGTACGCGTCCGTCATCTGTATAGTCGTACTGGGGATAGATACTGAAATTCTCCGTTTTAATGTCTTTTTCAGCAACGTTGTTTGCTTGCAGAGAATTTATTAACGCTGTCATCGCACTCGCAGCTTCTTCACGTGCCTCTGCAACGGTCTCTCGCTCAACAGACACACCTACATCGAGCGTTGCAATATCTGGTTCACCAGTAACTGAACCACTCCCGGTTACATGGATAGTTCGGTCCGTTGCTGAGGACGATAATACCTCCGAGGCAATATTCACATCACAGGCAGTGAGTGTTAAAATCAGCAGGGCGCCGACCGTTAAAAACCAATAATTACACCTTTTCATTTTTCCTCCTATGAATCTCGACGAAAACAAGCCCTGGCCGCCCTCTAGCAAGACCAACGCCTGAACCAAGAGCGCCGCGCAATGCACAGCCAAGCCCGCTCCAAAGACGCCGACACCGCTTGACCTGTTCCCTGAAAGGCCCTTTATAATTTCTATACAATTCCGGGAGTTGCTGCAAGCTTTCTCGAATTAGAATCCGACTACTTTTTAGAAACCGCTTAGACGGCAATGCACCGGCGACCCTGACCGAGGGGCAGTTGGGGATCGACTATCGCTGATACCGCATTCAGTCTCTAGCATCGAATAGGCTCGTTCATGGCCAAGTACATATTGGCAAAGTATGAAGAGTTCGCTAGATTCTTACTATAAAGTTGGAGTCTTCAAAAAAGTAGGAATTAACTAAAGGATCACGCGATGGCCGTCGCCAAACTAACCTCCAAAGGACAACTAGTCATTCCCCAAGCCATACGCCAGCACCTGCACCTACAGCAGGGCGACAGCGTGGATTTTATCATCCAAGACGATGGTGAAGTGGTCGTCAGACCGGCCACCCGGGATGTGCGAGACCTAAAGAATATCCTGCCGAAACCCAAGAAGGCCGTATCGCTAGAGGAAATGGATCGCGCGGTGCGCGAGGGCGCGGCAAAAGCGCTGTGAGGGGGCTGGATACCAATGTGCTGGTGCGCTATCTAGTGCAGGACGATGCGGCACAGGCGCGGCGCGCGGCAAAAGAGATCGAAGCGGGATCGGATGCGGGCGAGATCTATTTTATTGCCGATGTCGTTGTCTGCGAACTAGTATGGGTGCTCGATCGGGCCTATGGATACAGCCGGGCGCAGATTGGCGACGCGCTGGAGGGCATTTTGCAGACGCGCTCATTTCATTTTGTGGACAAAGACCTGCTCTGGCAGGGGCTGGGCGATTACAAAAAGGGCAGGGGCAACTTTGCCGACTATGTGATTGGGCGCGTGGGCGAAAAGTCTGGGTGCGAAAAAACGCTCAGTTTTGATCGCGCCTTAAAAGGCGATGTACGATTTGAAGTGCTTTAGGGAAGTCCGCATGGTATGGTATGTCCTATCTTGAGTCCGCGATGCGAGCCTACCGAGACTGGGAATGTGATGAACTACTGCGTTGAGAACGCAAACTAGCTATAGCGAGGAACATCCCATGCCGCTGCACGAATCCTTTACAGAAAAAGAACTAGCGCCGATTCTCGAAGACTTTTACAAAAACGGTGCGACCATCATTCGCAACGTCTTATCCCGAGAAGAATGCGAGCAAATATGCAGACGCGTCGACCAAATCTTCGCCGAACCTTATTTCACCGAAATGCGGAATGTAAAAATAAGGCCAGAACTTGATGGCAAAGCACCCATCGTTGTCCATCGGCTATTTGAATGCGACCGGATATTCCGCGATCTGCTCGTGCGCGAGCCTATCATATCCATTGCCGAAACAGTCCTTGGCCCACAGTGCCACTGCATGGCGCAGGGATGCATCTTGAACCGCAAGGATATGGGCATTAACCGCTTTCACGTAGATGACAGCCTGGAATTTCCAATTACGGACGACAATATCAGCAGTCACGACCGGCGTCTGCAGATGCCCGTTTTTCGCATGTCGTTCCAGATCGCCCTGACAGACCAAGACGAAGACCAGTATGGCCCCAGCCAATTCGTGCCGGGCAGCCACTATGCAGGCAGACACCCCAACGATCCAGAAAATCCAACCTTCGACGGCCAAGGCCCCACATCCCTGCTCATGCAAACGGGAGACCTCTACCTCCTCAGCAGCCAAACCTGGCATCGCGGTGCCCCCAATACATCGGATCGCGTCCGCTACCTCTTTCACCAAGTCTATGGTCAGCGCTTCGTCGCCCAGCGCTTCTGGCCCTATCTCAACTATCACATGCCCGATTACGTTCTCGAAGGTGCCGACGAACGCCTCCTGCGCGTTCTCGGCAAACACCCCGAAATGGCCTATGGATAAGCCGCGACGACAGACTCAGCGCGCCTGACTCGCCGATACTATGAAAATAAATCAAGCCAAGAGAGGAGATCACTAGTGGCGTACCAATTTCAACCGGGCGCAATGTACCTCATGCCCACTCACTTCGGACCGATGACGGGACCGCGGCGCGCCCCCGACGGCAAGGGGTATGCCTGCATCGACACCCCCAAGTCCACCAGCTACTCGGTCAGCTTCCTGACCAACGCCGAACAGCTCGAAGAGCTGCTGCCAGAGGGATTCGCGCTGCACGGCGAGCCGGTGGTGACGGTGTACCAGATCCACATGAAGGAGATCGAGTGGTTGGCCGGACGCGGCTACAACATTATGGGCGTGACCTTTCCGGCGACCTACACCGGCAAGCGCGACCGCGCCATGGGACCGTTTCTGACCGTCCTGTGGGAGAACATGACCGAACCGATCCTCACCGGCCGGGAACAGCTCGGATTCGCGAAGATTTACTGTGAGATGCCGGAACCAGCCGTGTGCCGAGGCGAGACCCACATCACAGGGCACTGGCAGGGGTTTCGCTTCCTCGACATGAAGCTGACCAACATGCGCGAGGTAGCGCCCGCCGACTATCCGGCACCGACAGCGCCGCGCACCGACGGCGTGCTGACCGGTCTGCTCCACTACAAGTACATCCCCCGCACCGGCCACTGGGGCGAAGCGGACGCGGCCTACGCCTGCCTGACCCCTGAGGAGAGTAACAGCCGCCTGACCGGGTTGTGGAAGGGCGACGGAACGGTCGAGTTTCACCCAGCGCGCTGGGAGGACATGCCGACCCAGTACATGATCGTCAACGCGTTCCACAACCTAGAGATCAAGGAATTCCGCGGCGGCACCATCAGCAAGACCATCGGCAGCAAGGATCTCAGCGACCAGCGCATGTTGGTGTAGGAATCGAGCCAATAGTCACGGCACCTGAACCGATTCTTCGGTGGGCACGTACCGGTTGAGCGCGTCGAGTGGTTGCTTGACGTCGTTCCACGCAACCTGATGAGGAAGCACACCGGTCAGAGCTGCGCGGGCCGCACAGACGCCCGCCGCTTGGCCCATAGCCACGGCATTGCCGGTGACCCGATAGCTCGAATGGGCGATGAAATCCCCGCTGATGCAGCGCCCAGCCATGAGGAGCCCGTCCACGTCCCGGGCGATCAGTGACCGCAGGGGAATGTCGTAGGGCTGTGACCGATGCGGCTTGGCCTCGACCGCCTTGGTCTTTGCCGGATCGGTCGAATGTACATCGATTCCCATGGTCACGCGGCAGACAGCGTCGTCGAAACGCGCGCCCTCAAGCAGATCCTTTCCCGTCACTTCATACCGGCCATGTATGCGACGCCCTTCCCGCACGCCGATCTGCGCCGCAGTGGATACAATGCGGATACCGGACCAGACTCCGCCTAGCTGCCGCAGCGCGGCCACCTGCTGGTGGACCTCGCGTCGGCCGCTGATGGTCGCCTGCGTAATCCGGTCTGGATCGTCGCAGGTCACACCGTATTGATGATTCGACATCAACGCGAACAGGTCGTCGCGGATGCGGAACAGCGTCGGATGGCCGTACGACGGTGCCACGCCAATTTCGCTCATCAGCGAACCCAAGCGCTCTTTAGGCTCACGCAGGGACCCGCCCACATAGGACTCCACTGCGTCGAACTGAATGCCCCCGATCAGGGCCATCAGACTCATGGGTTGAACGGCACCTGTTTCCGGATGGCCCATGTCGAACCCACAGCCGGCTTGTGCGCCCAGATCGCCGTCGCCGGTCGCGTCAATAAAAGCCCTAGCGTGCCAGGCTTCGCGCCCCGCCTTCGACTCCGTGATGACAACAGAAAGCCGATCATTCGAATCGCGTCCCGCTGCCACAACCCGCGTCAGCAGCCGCACATCGACGCCGGCCTCCAGACACATATCGTCGAGCAGCCCCTTCATCTCCTCCACATCATAGGCGTAGTTCTTGCCGCCGTCGTGCCGCAGCCGCCTAGCATCGCGCTGGTCCAGCCGCGCCGTGATCTCGGCCATGATCCCCGGCTTATTCGCCGAGTCGATAATCCAGCTAAGCGCTCCCGTGGTCCAAACGCCGCCCAAGCAGCCGTGCAACTCGATCAGCCGCGTCTTCACCCCTTGGCGAGCAGCGGCAATCGCCGCGGCCACACCCGCAGGTCCCCCACCACAAACGACCACGTCTGTTTCCTCAACAATGGGAACGTCCCGGGCCTGTTCCTGATGCGATCTCAAGCTCTGTCCTCCTGCTTCTGTCCCTGAATATACAGTGCATGGTGTGGCGCAAACAGAACGGCCGACCGATGATCTTGACCCTCTGTATCGGGATGTTGATCTTGTCCATCCCCACTGTCTGTGATAACCCGTTACGGATGGGATCGCATTTTCGCAGTATAGCAGTCCTACATGATTTGCAAGGTGATCCGCAGATGGACGCAGATAGACGCAGAAGGGTAGAACAAGACGATTCACAGCTCGGATCGTTCAAGTCATTCAGGGTTGCTATATAACCAATGAAAATGTTGCAATTGACTTAGGGAGACAGGTGCATGATTAAATTAGGTATGATCGGCTGTGGCGGCATGGGAGGTGCTCACATGCGGCGGTTTCACACCCTGAGCGATCGGGTCGCATTGGCCGCGGTAGTCGATGTTGTTCCCGAACGCGCAGAGGCCGTCGCGCAGCAATTTCCGGGAGCCTGTGTGGCGACGGATTATCGCGAGATTTTAGACTCGGTAGATGCCGTATTACTCGCGCTACCTCACCATTTGCACGCTTCCGTCGGACAGGCTTGTCTCAATGCGGGCGTTCACGTCTTACTCGAAAAACCCATGGCCAATAGTGAAGTCGCCTGCCAAGAACTGATGGAAGCATCGGCGACCTCGGGCAAAGTGCTGATGATTGCGTACTGCATGCGCTTTCATCCCATTGTCCAGCGTTTGCAAGCATTGTTAAATGCAGGCGCGTACGGCGATGTATTCCAAGTGTCGATCTGGACCGAGCAACTCACTCGCTATCCCCCCGATCACTGGGCTTCGAGCCAAGAGCGCTTGGGCGGCGGGCAGCTATTTAGTCACGGCTGTCATTACATCGATTTGTTGCTCTGGTTTTTGGGGCGGCCCGTGCGGGGCATGCACATGGGCACCAATTTTGGCACGCCGTGGATGGAGCGCGAAGGCACCAGCAATGTGACGATGGAATTTGCCGATGGCCGCCTCGGCTATCACTTCGGCACTTGGGGCGCGCGGGGCACCCGGTTGCGCTACTCAATCCACGCGCATTGCACCGAAGGTATGCTCGACGCCGATATCTCAGGCGGCAAACTCGTGCATATCCTACGCGGTCAAGAAGAAGTTTTGTTCGAAGCAGAGCCGGGCAAACACACGGAAAACGAGATGGCCCATTTCCTCGACTGCATTGAAACCGGACAAACGCCGCTGACCGATGGCAAAAGCAGCTTGCAGGGCTTGCGCGTGATCTGGCGGCTATACGAGGCCGAGCAAGCAGGGCAGATTGCAGATTTGACGGGCTTGGGTTTGGACGAGGTCTAATACCTACGCACTGTATTGCTCAATCTTTGCTTCGTCCACTTCAACACCCAGTCCTGAACCCAACGGCACGCGGATGCGCCCATTTTCAAACTGCAACGGTTCAGTCAGCACATCGTCCGTCAGGCCGTGGTAGCAGGTGTCGTTTGGCCCGGAAAAATTGGGAGTCGATGCCGCAATGTGCGTGATGGCCGCGGTCTTGAGTCCGAGGTCGTGCGAGCAGTGCATCAGGCACGGCACGTCATACGCCCCTGCGACAGTAGCGACTTTCTTCACAGGTAGCACTCCGCCCGCCGCTGGAGTGTCTGGCATCAGCATATCAGCGACCTCGTTGGCGAGCAAGTTCACAACAGTGTCTGCCGTGCCAACGCCCATGTTCACCAAGATGCCCATGCCGATTTCCGTTCGGCATCGGATCAGCGCATCGGGGTACTCGGGCGAGCACGGGTCTTCAAAATAGCGAATTCCCATATCTTTCATTTTTCGCATTGTAACTTCTGCCTCTTCGGGGGAATACCCGCTATTTGCATCTGGGCGGAGTATGGCTTCGTCGCCCACAGCGGCTTGTATCGCCTCGGCAATCTGCAGATCCTGTTGGGAGTCGTCCCCCGCTTTTGTTTTTAAGAAGCGAAACCCCCACCGCTCCATGTACTCGCGGGCGGTTGCCGCGGACTCCGATGGTGCTTTGAGCCCCATGCAGGCGCAGAAGTCCACTTCCTCCCGCACCACGCCGCCGAGCAGTTTACAGACGGGCAAATCCGCGCCCTTGCCCATGGCGTCCCACAGTGCCATCTCAATGCCAGACATCGGGCCTTTGCCGATGCCCCCTGCTTCTAGCGCCGCAATGGCCCCTTCAATGTTGGCCACATCTTTTCCCGCCAGAATTGCGTTTGGGTCCGTTTCAAACCGTCCCGTTCCTTCGCCCCAACCCACTACATCCGCGTCCGTTTCTATTTTCACAATAAGTCCCGCTGCGCCCAAAGTGCCACTACCACCACCGCGCCCGACGTAGGGACCAACGGGCGGAGCGTATGGGATTGAGACGCTAGTTCCTGTAATTTGCTTGATCTTCATTTTGGTACCTCTGCATGAGATTGGTGGTTTCCGTTTGGCGTAGCCTAACACCCTTCGTGCCTTGTTGTCAATGTTTGGCTGGTTCCTGTTGACGAGTATGTAAGGGGCGTTACCTTACGGCGTGATTTCACGGGTGCATCGAACGCAGCGCAAAACCAACCTTCTACGGAGGTCGATCCGCCGGTAATGATGATCTCGGAAAAAGACAAAGAGACGTACGCCGCGCAGGGGTTTCTCATTCTGCGCCAAGCCTTTACTCAAACCCGCATCGCAGCGCTACTCGAAGGGATCGAACGCCTGATCGACAAGGGGCTTGCGGGCGAGTGCGAGTTGGGCTGGATCGACCGCGAGCGCCGTCTTCCGTCCCGCACCGGCCACCTGCTCAACCCCGATAAGTACCACCCTGCCTTCGCCGACTGGATCGACGCGGACTTCGCACCCCATCTCGAAGCCCTCATCTCCGGCCCTGGAGTGCGCCACAGCCTGTTCGGTATGCTCGCCAGCGGCGGCGAGAAGCCGTACACCCAAAAATGGCACCGAGACCTCGGCAAACCAGGTGACGAGGAGGAAGCCGCGTACCTGCGCCGACACGAGGGCAGCTTCGTGCAGTTCAACGCCCCGCTCGTTCCCGGGGACCGTTTCCTCCATATCGTTCCCGAGAGTCACCTAAGAGCGTCGACGGCGGCGGAGATCGAAGCGTCCCGCAGCGAATCGGGAGAGATGCCGAACGCCCTCGTCGTCGAGTTGGAACCGGGTGACATCGCCTACTACAACGCCAACCTCTGGCACAGGGGCTGGAACCCGGAGGGGCGCAAGCGCTGGACCATGCACTGCGCCTTCTGGAGCGCTAGAGCGACGGTGATGGTGCACGAGTACGGACAGCGCGAGCAGCTAACCCAGCAGGGACATCTGGAGCAAATGCCCCCCATTACGCGGCAGTACATCCAGAGCTACCTCGACAACTATCCCGAGGGAGACCCGCCCTCCATGTTCGATCTGTAGCCATGTATAGCTCGAAGTCTTCGCGAGCATCAATTTCGAGATCGGCGACTGCGAGCAGACGACGTACGCCAGTTACCTTTGCCGTTAGGCATCAAGAAAGAAAACGCAGGGATGAACAAGGTCTGTCCACGCTGTCAGAAGCCCCCCAAGGATGCTCATCTGATTATATGTGATCAATGCAAGGTTCCGTTTGTTGATGAGGCATTACTCAAGCGCACTTTGTCTCCCGACGAACTGAAGCAGGTAGCTAGTTACATGCTGCGATCATGGAAGTTCTGGTGGCCGCTTTTTCTAGGCGTGCTTGCAGTTGTTTGGGCGGGCTTTCAAATCGTTGATTACGCCACCGACAGCAAAGTCCATGATGTGATCGAGGTCATCACGGATGACGTTAACAAGAGCCTTGAGGAGGCAAACACGAGAATGAAGGACGAAATCGTTCGTCGCTTCAAGACCGCCAACATTCAGAGACTAATGGAACAAGTCGTCACACAGCAGGCGGTCGAGCGTATCGATGAGACAGCGGACGAAGTGATCGAGGAGAAACTGCGCACCGAGATCACCCCGCGATTGGAGAAGATAGACGAAAGCCTAATGCACGCACGTAACGCTCTTTCGCAACTTCAGTCACTATCAGAGTTCTATGGGCTTGCTATCCGTGTTAGTAGAGATGACCGCATTGCCTTTGACAGCATCATAAAAATACTCCACAACCCCTCCGATCCGCGATCTTCTCAGGCGCGTGCTCTTGTCTCGAACCTCACAGAAGAGATCGAGAGATCGAACACCTTTTTATACGGTTTCAACTGGGAGGAGTCGGGCATCGATCCGGGCACAGCAGATATATCTGCGTTTGGGCATGCCATGCAACAGTTGAGGCCGCTTTACCAAAGGACGATCATGATAACGGTCTGGAACGCTCAGCATTTGAGCAAGCAGGATCGTATCCAGTTTCTAATAGACATTGTGATTAATACGCCCAGTCTGCGCTGTCTCTACCTAGCGTGTCAACTCTTGAATGAGGAGTTCAAAATTGACAAGGACTTCATGGCTTGGCAGGAGTATACTAAATGGTGGGACTCTAAAAAGAACGACTATAAATAGAGCTGCACCAAGTACTGAAGGATAAGTTGTGTACAGTTGTGTACATAGGAACGATAGGCGAAGTTACGGCTCGATTTGGCAGTAAGACCCACAACGGCAAGAGATAACAGTACTATGGATGGCGATAAGCGTAAATACGAATGGCGCTGCGTCACTGAGAACGCGGCCTTCGCGGCTCGCGATGGCGCTGGCGCATTGGTGTTCCATAATAAAATGTGGCTGTTGGGCGGCTGGAATCCCGGCGATAAAGTTCACTTCCCGCTGATCTGCAACAGCGAGGTCTGGTCGTCAACCGATGGTGCCGCCTGGACGCTTGAGAATCCCCAGGCGCCTTGGGAGGGGCGGCATACAGCCGGATATGTGGTGCACAACAATCGGATGTGGATCGTGGGCGGCGATTGCAATCAGGGCCACTATCAAAACGATGTCTGGAGCAGTGCGGACGGCATTCATTGGGAGCTGGGCAATGATCACGTGCCGTGGGCTCCCAGGGTGCTCCATTATACCCTAGCCTTCGACGGCCGGATCTGGGTGATGGGTGGGCAAACTATTCCTAACTTTGCAGACGCCGAAGAGGTCTTCCATAACGACGTGTGGAATTCGGACGATGGAGTAAACTGGACCCAAGTTACCGAGCACGCTCCGTGGGTACCCAGAGGGATGATCGGCGGAGCCGCTGTGCATAACAACAAGATGTGGATTTTAGGTGGAGGCACATACGATACGCCTGCAACTCCCATGCGCAATTTCTACAATGATGTGTGGAGTTCGGACGACGGGATAAACTGGAAACAGCACACAGCGCACGCCCCGTGGACGCCAAGGCAATACCACGAGGTGGCCGCGTTCGATGACCATCTGTGGGTGTTGGAAGGCTATGCGGCAGAAAGCGGCAATCGCCGCGATGTGTGGTATTCACCCGATAGCGTAAACTGGACCGAATTGCCCGACACCCCCTGGGCACCCCGCCATGCCGGAAGCGTGTTCGTGTACGACGGGTCGCTGTGGATGGTGGCGGGGAATAACATGGAGCCGGATGCCTGGCGGCTTACGCGCAGAGAATAGGTGTCTTTATGGACCAAAGAATGGAAGAATACCTCGCTCAGGGTTATACCGTATTCGAGGGGCTGTACGACGAAACCACCATGCAGGCCTGGCGCGACGAGCAAGATCGCCTACAAGCCCTCTCCACAGAAGGGCCCCATGTGCAAGAACGGACCCATTGGTTCGGCAATATGCTCGAACGAGCGCCGCAGCTAATGTGGCCAGCAGTGGCTCACCCGGCCATTCTCGACTTTGCCGAGCAGGTGGTGGGACCTTTCGTGCAGCTCGACAACCTCACCTTAGCCGCCTTTCCCTCCATGGATCCGGAAGAAGCCGCCGGCAAGGTCAGTGCTTGGCACCGAGACCGCTGGGGTCGCATGCCCAGCGGCGCGTACGAACGCCCTCTGGCCTTCAATGCCATCTGCTATCTGCAGGATCTAGACGACGAATACGGGCCGCTCAGGGTGCTACCCGGTTCCCACGTCGAGCCCATTGCCCTAGCCGAGGAGGAGATTCGCAAGCCGCACCAAGACGAGCTGTTGATCTACATGAAAGCCGGCGATGTGGTTTTGACCCACAATGGCCTACTCCACTCGGGTACGCCCAATACCTCGGGGCGCAAGCGCTACTTCTTCAGTGTGTACTACAACATCTCTTGGCTCAAACACACGGATACGTTCACCGGCCCCAACTGCCAACAACTTATCAATTGGGCCCGGAGCCAGCAGGACCACCGGGCTCTGCGCCTGTTAGGTCAGGACGAACACTTGCAGAGCCGCGCCAACAGCGGTTTCCAGCAGCCCGACGAAGCGCGCTGGCATCAGTGGACCCAAGACGACCAGCGCGCTCTGGAAGAGGCCGTCAGACGGGAATAGTGCCCATCAGCTTAAGACATCTCTAGGGCGCGCTTGACCGCTTTGGGATCACGGGCGATTACGCGCAGAAGCGTACGGGCCGCCTGATCCGGCTGATAGCGCCCCTGTTCCCAGTCTCGTACTGTCGCCAAAGAAAGCTGAAACGTGATGGCGAATTCGCGCTGAGTTAAACGCAGGGCTTTGCGGATCGCCTTCGTGTCAGGAACGCGCTCGAATGCTGCGAGTTCTTCATCCGTCAAAGGCGGATTGTCGGGATCGGACAACGCGGCTTTCTCGATCTCCTCGTCACGCATGGAATCGAGACGTCGTGCCTGGGACTCGCTCAGACGCGGCAGGTTCTTTTCGTCCAACCTAAATTTCGTGGTATTTTCTTCGCTCATGACGCGTTGCTTTCCATAAGACCAATATACGGGATTCCCGTAGTTATCCAATGAAGGCGCGGGCTACCGACCCAGCCCTCGCCGATTACCTTGACGTCGGCGACGAGCGCTAACTACCTTCCCTCCTGCACACAGGATTGTCCATGCCCTTCCAAATGACGCGATGTTAGCTTTCAAGCCACCTAAACCGAGTGTGACAGCGATTCAAACTATACAAGCCCTGATACCGCTTGTGAATCGCTTGTATTTGAAAGGGTTAACGCTGGACGTCGATGCAGAGTCCATTGCCCGGTTGGAGGCCATACGCGGGCATTCTGCGGTCTTAGCCCCTAACCATCCGGCACACGAAGATCCTATGGTTATGTTCCTCTTGTCAAAGCAATTATCGCAACCGTTCTACTACATGGCAGCTCGGGAAGCCTTCGACAGGGGTAGATTCGGGGCTATCCGATGCTATCTGATGCAGCGGTGCGGTGTGTACTCGGTCGTGCGCGGCACTGTAGATAGAGATGCCTTTCGCATGACACGGGCGCTTTTGTTTAAGGGCGACTGGCCGATTGTCATCTTTGGCGAAGGGGAAATTTCGCGCCAAAATGATACCGTCATGCGCTTTGAGCGAGGCATTGTCCAGATGTGCTTCTGGGCGTTGGACGATATGGAAAAAGCAAAAGTCAGCAAACCGCTCTACGCCGTGCCTGTCGGCATCAAATATCACTATCCGCGCGACATGTGGAATTCTATTGATGCTGCTCTCACGAGGTTAGAACGGTATATCCTCCCGCCTGCCGAACAGACGCCAGTAGAGCGCTACGATCGGTTGCGCCGCATTGGTGTCGCGATAGTCAGGACACTCGCCGCGGAATATCAGTATAAGATGGACGAAACCGTGTCCCTTGATGTACACATCGAAAGGTTGAAAGATGCGATCCTATCCCATGCCGAAGGGATTATGGGTATCCAAACTGAATCCGACATACTCACAAGGACGCGTGCGTTAAAAAACATAGTCGATGCCGAAATCTATAAGGACATTGAGCAGATGACGGAGTACGAGCAGAAAATACACGGAGAGCAACTCCAGAAATTCCAACAATTCTATCCCGATCTGGAGCGGTTGATCAATTTTATATCTATTTCCGATGGGTATGTTGCTGAAGAACCCTCGCCAGAGCGGTTTCTCGATGTAATCCTCCGTCTTGAAAGAGAAGTCTTTGGCAAGTCAGAAATGCGCGGACCGCGGGTGGCATCAGTCCGCGTCGGCGAACCGAAAGATCTCCGAGAATGTTACGACACCTACAGAACTCAGAAAAGAGAAACAGTAGAACAGATAACCCATGAACTCGAAACATCGGTTCAGAGTTTGGTCGGCGGGTCATCCTAACCTTATGCATATAGCGCCCCGCCAGTTACCTTGACATCAACGATGAGCGCTCGCTACTTTCTCTCTTGTACACAGAGGATCGTCCATGCCCGTCCAAACCCACTTCGACTTCCGCCACCCCACCCGCATCGTCCACGGCCCCGGGTCTATCGCCTGCCTGGCGGATTGCTTCTCGCCGGCCGATAAGGTTCTGATCGTCTCCGATCAAGTCTTAGGAGAAATCGGCACCGTGGAAGCCGTCACCACTGCCCTCGGCGACATCCCCCACGCCGTCTATCTCAAAGACGGTTCGAGTGAGCCGACCCAAGAATCCGTCGAAGATGGAGCTCAGGCTTATCGACAAGAACGCTGCACCGCCATCATCGGCCTCGGCGGTGGCTCGCCCATGGACGTGGCCAAGATGATCGGCGTCCTCGCATCCAATAACGGACGCATCACCCAATACCTGGGCAGCGACAAAGTCGCAAACGACCTGCCCTATCTCGCCTGCGTCCCCACGACCTACGGCACCGCCAGCGAAGTCACACCCTTCGCCGTGCTGGACAATCCCGCCAGCGGCAACAAAGACCCGGTCATTAGTTGGAAAATCGCGCCCCAGGTCGGCGTCCTCGATCCCGACCTGTCGGTCGCCCTGCCCGCTCTCGTCGGCGCAGCCACTGGCATGGACGCCCTAACCCACGCGCTCGAATCCTATATCAACTTAGCGGCCACGCCCATCACCGAAGGCATCGCGCTGCACGCCATCCGCCTCATCGGCGACAACCTGCGCCTGGCCTGCGCCAATGATCACGCGCTAGCCGCCACCGAAAACATGCTCATCGCCAGTATGCTGGCCGGCGTCGCCTTTTCGCAAACGCGCCTCGGCAATATCCACGCCATGTCCCATCCGGTAGGCGCGCACTACCACGTGCATCACGGGCTGCTCAACGCCATCTTGCTGCCCTATGTGATGGAGTTCAATTGGTTCGCCTGTCCCGGCAAATTCGCCGCCATCGCCGAAGCACTCGGCGCGCACACTTCCGGGTTAGACCAACGCCAAGCCGCACACGCCGCCATTGTCGCAGTACGCCATATCAACGCCGACTTAGGCATCCCTGCTAAGCTAGGAGACGTCGGCGTCGATACGGCCCGCATCTCCATCATGGCGCGCACTGCCATGCAGAGCGGCAACATCGCCGTCAACCCGCGCAAGACTACCCAACGCGATCTCGAAATTATATTCCAACAAGCCATTTAGGAGGTACACTATGTCCCTACCCCGTATGTTCCGCGTCCGCCAGCTTTTTTCCGCGCCTACCGTCGAAGACATTCCTGCGGCCGTGCGCGCCGAAGTCCAGCGCCTCGACTTAGGCCCCAAAATCAATCCCGGCGAGACCATCGCCATCTCCGTCGGTAGCCGCGGCATTGCCAACATCGCGCTCGTGATCAAAAGCCTCGTGGACGAGTTCAAGGCCCTCGGCCTCCAGCCCTTTCTCGTCCCCGCCATGGGCAGCCACGGCGGCGGCATTGCTGAGGCGCAACAGGAAATCATCGAAGGCTACGGCGTCACCGAGGAGTACACCGGCGTGCCCATTAAGTCGTCTATGGAAACCGTACAGGTGGGCGCGACCGAGGACGGCGTCCCCGTCTTTTTCGACAAATACGCCTTTGAAGCTGACCACGTAGCCATCGTCGGCCGCGTTAAGCCGCACACTAACTTTGTCGGCGAAATCGAAAGCGGCCTGCACAAGATGATGCTCATCGGCTTGGGCAAGCACAAAGGCGCAGCCCTGTACCACCAAGCCATTGTCCACTACAGCTTCGACCGCATCATCCGCTCGGTCGGCCAAGCCGTCATCGACCAGTGCGGCGTGCTCATGGGGCTGGGCTTAGTCGAAAACCAGTACGACCAAACCGCGCTCATCAAGGGCGTAGGAGCCGACGAGTTCGTGGAACGCGAAAAGGAACTGCTAGTCCTCGCCAAGGAATGGATGCCGCGCCTGCCCTTCGACGAAGTCGATCTGCTCATCGTCGATGCGATCGGCAAAAATATCTCCGGCGCCGGCATGGACACCAACGTCGTCGGCCGCAAATTCCACGACAACCACGCCGCCGACAAGGAGTACCCCAAGGTCACCCGCATCCTAGTCCGCAGCCTGACCGAAGAAACCCACGGCAACGCCTCGGGCATCGGCATCGCCGAATACGCCCACAAGCGCGCCATCGAGGACATGGACCGCGAGATCACCTACATCAACTGCATGACCGGCAACCATCCCTCGGGCGCGCACATCCCGCTCTACTTCGACACGGACCGCATCTGCATTGAAAAGGCTCTGGAGACCGTTGGCCTAGTCGAGCCTGAAAACGCCAAGGTCCTGCGCATCCACAACACCCTAGAGCTAGGCGAACTTCTCGTCTCAGAAGCCTATCGCTCCGAAGTCGAACAGCGCGAGGACTTGGAAATCATCGCCGAAGCCGAGGCAATGCCCTTCGACGACAACGGCGATTTGCCGCTTGCGTTTTAGCACATGACCAAAAAATCGCGAGGCGTGTCCCCTATTTTCTTGGACGAGAAGCCGCAACATCCATCAACCGTAGGCTATACGCGCCGCCGCATTGTGTTCGGCTGGTACGGTGGGAAGTTCTCTCACCTCGATTGGCTGCTACCCATGCTGCCGGAGTGTCATCATTACTGCGAGCCGTTTGCCGGTTCTGGAGCCGTGTTAATCAACCGAGCACCCGCTCCTGTCGAGACCTATAACGATCTCGACGGTGAAGTAGTGAACTTCTTTCGGGTGCTGCGCGACCAGCACCAAGAGTTGATCCGCGCTATCGCCCTGACGCCGTTCTCACGTGAGGAATACTACTACGCCATCTACGGCAGCGCGGAAGACATCAGTGACTTAGAACGAGCTCGACGTTTCTACATCAGAGCGCGGCAGACCCGCACCGGGCTGGCGCAGACGGCCTCCCTCGGCCGTTGGGCCAATTGCAAGAATACGAGCCGCGCTGGTATGTCTGGTGTAGTTTCTCGCTGGTTAGGGGGAGTAAATGCGCTCGACGAGATTGCCCAGCGTCTGATCCGCGTTCAGATTGAAAACCGACCCGCTGTCGATGTGATTCAACTCTACGACAGCCACAAAACCTTGTTCTACTGCGACCCTCCCTACTTACACGCCACTCGTGGCGATGCCAAAGCATACGGCTTTGAAATGGACGAGGCCGAGCACCACATGTTGGCGGAAGTCGTCAATGCGTGCGAAGGTAAGGTGGCCATGTCCGGCTACCACCATCCCTTAATGGACGAGTTGTTCCCACCGGATCGTTGGTTCAAAACAGAGGGACCGGACAAGACCATCCATTCCACCAAGGACAGCCGGCGCGAAGTGCTGTGGACTAATTATGAGCCGGAAGTACAAAAAGAGTTGTTTGAATGACACCAGAAGACATCCTGCGTGGTATTTACGAGCGTGCTGAGGCGACTTCAGATAAATCCGTTATCCCCGACCTATACATCAGAGAGCGTGCTAACTACGTCTGCCGCTGCATGAGCAACCGCGCCGGGGTACGCTTGCTTATGTCGTGCCTACTAGGAAAGCTAGACAAGCCCAACGTCGATCCACGCAAACCCTATACTGAAATTGGCGACTCAGACAGTTTTTCTGGCCGCACCTATGATGAACAACATCTAGCTCCATTCATCAATGAATACCGCTTGCCCGTTAATCAGACGACGGCCTTCCTCACGCCAACGCTGAGAAACATCGACCATCCGCTAACCACAGACCGCGAGCTTGTCGGCAGGCCACGCGACTTGTATAGAAAGACCCTTGAACTACTCGAAGATGTGGCCGAACAGCGAGTAGCCGCTGATGTGCTATTTGTCGAAATCATCCGCCTCTTGCTTCAGATGCGCGATGAGAAACTCGCCCGTATAGATTCGCTGCTCAAGGGATTGCAACAAACCGAAGGAGCCTTACCCCTATCCTCAGAGGCCATCGTTACCCTGCTCAAACAGCACTTGGCCTGCAAACATGCAAGCCGTTTACCGGTCCTCGTCGTGGCGGCGGCCTATCAGGCAGCCGGAAAGCAGCTTGCCGAACGCATATTGCCGCTAAACCCACATAATGCCGCCGATCTGCAAACCGGATCATTGGGAGATGTGGAAATTTGTCTCGTTGGAGAAGATTCTGTTGTAACGGCTTACGAAATGAAGGCCAAGCGAGTCGATTATAATGACATCGACACAGCACTAGCCAAGATCATCGGAGCGCCACATAGGATTGACAATTATCTATTCGTCACCACGGATGCAATCGATCCGAGAGTAGCCGAATACGCAGCCGGATTTTACGAACAGACCGACGGAGTCGAGATTGCTATCTTGGACTGCATCGGGTTTCTTCGGCACTTTTTGCATCTGTTCCACCGCATCCGCGCCGACTATTTGAACGCCTACCAAGAACTAGTTTTAAACGAGCCGGATTCAGCCGTAAGCCAAACACTCAAGGAGGCTTTCCTAGCCCTGCGACAAGCAGCCGAAAGCGATGAGTAATGGATAACAACGTCCAAGACTACCTCTTCGACCTCCAAGGCTATCTAGTCTTAAAAAATGCAATCTCGGCCGCAGACTTGCGCGAGATGAACCAGTGGATAGACGACCACGAATCGTATGTACAAGAGCCGTGGTCAACCGATGGTGATCCAAAGAAAAAAGGCCGCTGGATCGGTCACATAGAAACGCAAACCTACAATGAAGAAAATGGCGTCAACTTCCAAAGCATCATCGAGGGTGGCCCCGTTTTCGAGAGACTGATAGATCATCCCGCCTGGATCGACTTGGTCAAAAAGTACATTCACTCTTCAGCAAATGGTCTCTCCATTCACGAAAACTTTCTCAACGTCCGCGGTCCGGGTGGTTATCTCCACATTCACTGCGGCGGCCATGTTCCGCTCAGTTATCTGACGTTTCGCCAGAACAACACTGGGGAATGGATGGTCGGACAAATCAACGTATTGATGGCCCTCAACGACATCGGCGAGGGCGATGGCCCACCCGTCCTAATTCCGGGTAGCCACAAGTGTACGGAAATTCACCCTCGGCTAGAGGTAGATGGTCGGGGTCTAATTTACGATAGCGTGAGCGGCAAACCCGCCGGAACAGCCATCGCCATGCAAGAAATGTATCTGAAGGCAGGCGATGTTTTGTTATTCACGGATGCGATAACACACGGCTCGGCGGAACGCACCAATCCCGGTTATCGGCGAACGATTGTTTACCGCTATTCCCCCAAATACGTGCGCGAGCGATTCAACTATCAGATTTCAGAAGAACTGTTACAACGTTTGACCCCAGAAAGACGGGCCATTATTGAGCCCAATGCGCCGCGACGGCCACCATCCGCATAGCGCGTAAACTGCCATCAGTAAACCACCGCTACACACGCCATCCGCTCCTCGCGCTGCCGATCCGTCTCCACCTCCACCCGGACCAAATACAACCCCGGCCCGACCAACCGGCCCGATTGATCGCGGCCATCCCATAGCACCGCATGGCGACCGGCCTCCCTCCCGCTTGGACCGGCCCGCCATAGGCAACGGCCGCGCAGATCGAACACTTCCACTGATACTTCGGACGCATCCAGCACCTTCAGCAGCGTATAGCCGATCCGCACCTCGTCGTTCACCGCGTCTCCCTGCGGGGTAAAAGCATTCGGCTCTACCTTCATTGCGGCCAACACCGACCCCTGCGCTGTGGCCACGATTCGCAACTGATTGGTGCCCATTTCCTCGCTCACATCCCCAGCCACTACCAACTGGGGAAAATCCGCTTGGCCACGCGCAAAGACCTCAGCGACAATTTCCCCAGCCGCGTTGTAGAGTGCCGTCTCCAGCCGCAGTCGCAGCCGCTTGACACCATCCCGCTGGATCGGCTGCGGTAGGTACACCACAAAACCTCCGGCCTCGGCCACAACGCTGTCAGGCGTGGCATCTTGCCAAGGCGTGCCCATCTCCAACCCGCGTAACACTCCCTCGGCCGGCGTAAAAACCCGCACGGCATCAAAGCCGGTCTGCGCATCCTCGGTAAAACGCGCCCCAATGTCGCAGACCAGTTCAACGCGGTCTCCGGCGTACACCTCGGCTACAGCTCCCTCGGGGTGCAGATCGCCGACTGCGGCCACTTCGCCTAGCACGCGCTCGGCCAACAGCGGCGCAAACTCCAACGTCAGCGAGTCGAGGCGGGCAAATTCCCACAGATGCTCGGTCGCAAAACGCACTTGTACTTGGACATAGCGCCCCGGCGGTACCCATGGACGATCCCCACCCTCGCGCAGCGGAGCCGTCCAAAAACTCCAGTTGTCCGTATCGTCCGTGACCGGCCCTTGCCAGCCGAGGGCCAACGGATCGTTAGTGAATCGGCGCACTTTCAGAAACTCGTACTCAGAGAGCGGCACTTCTATCGCCTGCCCCAAATCGTCGAAGGTGTAATAGATTGTGGGCGTCTCGTCCCGACCGCTCTTGATCGAGACCTTGACCGCAGCCGGTGTCTGCGGGGCTGGCACTAGTGCGCCCGCTTCGCGCCGCCAAGTACTCGTCCTAAACAACACCCGTCCCACATTGGCCACCTGCCCCAAGTCTATGACCCGCGATTCCCAGCGCGCCTGCGGGACGAAACCGCGACCGTAAACCTCCATTTCCGCGATGGCAAAGCGAGAGTAGAAACCAGAGCCGAGCGGCGGCCCGGCCTGTGGGGACGAACCGAGGGTCATGTCGGCCTCGCCGTCGGGAAAGGGCCGGAAGCGAAAAAAGCGCAAATAGCTCAGCGGAAATTCCACCTCGATAATCGAATCGAAATTTTGCTCCTCATCGGCCAAGACGATATCCAACGGCGCGACCGATTTGGCAAACCCGGCGATGGGGAACACCTGACCGAGGTAGGTGTACGAAGAGAGGAATTGCGGCTCTTGCGTATTGACTAGTTGCTCGTCGTTGCTGGCCGTCAGCGCATAGCCTTCAAAGGCCCAGAAGGGACGATAGGGTATCTGAGTTCCCGGATCCACCCCCTCCGGCGGTACGACCACAAAGCGCTCCGCCGGTATCTGAGATCCCATATCGAGCGTAAAAAAGACCTCTCCGGCCGGCATGATAACATCGACAAAAGCGGTATTGACGTCGCCGTCTATGAACTTCAGGAAGTTTTGGAACTGCAATCCCCGCGATGATGTGCCCGTGCCCTGCCATATCCGGGGCATGCCGGAGCGCCAGAGTGGATCGACGGGTCGCCGGTAGAGCGAGCGCTCCCAATAGGGCAATTGGGTGATTACATTCTCGTCGGGTCTTAATTCCAGCGGCTGCAGCGCTGGGGTCGCATCCTCCACCATCAGGTCCAGCAGCGTCCATTCCGACCACGGAGCGCCGCCGATGCCGCCAAAGTGCAATGTGGACACTTCGGCCGCGACTTCAACGGATGATCCCAGCAATCCCATTAGGGCCAAACGACGCCACAAGCCCATGCACTTGCCTCCGGCAAATCGACGCTGCGCTATGTCGATAATAACGATTTTATTACGCAGTCGCTTATCTATTTTTTCGTATATTTTTGTCTTTATTCTTTTAACAGCTATACTTCAAAATCACCGACCTGATACTCACATTCTATGGATAAGATGCGTATGATACGCCAAGCCTGGGGTAAGACCGACGACAAGGGTTTCCACCCTCTTGCACACCACTGCATGGACGTGGCAGCGGTATTTACGCGGATGCTGGAATTACCCGTCATCAGGAATCGAGTCGAGACTGCGGCCGGGCTAACGCGAACACTGACGGACGTGGAGTGCGAACGCCTAACTGCCCTAGCCTTTCTGCACGACATCGGCAAACTGCATCCAGGCTTTCAAGCGAAAGGCTGGCCGGAGGGACTTTGGCGCGGGCCGAAACGTGGACATCTCGAAGAAGGCTTGGCTTTCCTTATATTGGCTCATCGGGACTATAAGCACCCCTTCCACAAGACTATGCAGCAAATTCTACAGTGGGGCGACGCTGTTTCGCCGCTCGTGGAGGTAATGCTCGCGCACCACGGAAAGCCTGTGTCGCGGCCTTCGGATCCGACGGGACGAGATTGGAAGACGTTGCCGCATTACGACTGGCAGGCCGAAGTGCGCAAAATGGACGAAGCTCTCCATTGCTGGTTCGCCCCGCCCGTGCGGGGATAGACCGACATAGGTCTGGTCCGTACATTCCATGACCCGGCTTGACCGGAAATCACCCTTCGAGATGAAGTAGCGATCTGTTATGCGTTTCTTTTGTACTGCCGGCCCCGTCCGCAGCGAAGATCACTATTGTTTGCCGCCTCTTGGACGGCTGGAACTCAATGAGGTGCTGGCACTTATAGACCAACAGAAGTACTTCGTGCTACACGCGCCGCGGCAGACGGGAAAGACGACCTGCCTTCTCGCCCTAGCGGAACACCTCAACCGCGCCGGAAAGTACCACGTGCTCTATTGCAATGTGGAGCTGGCGCAAGCGGCTCGCGAGGATGTTCAGCGGGGGATGCAAGCGATTTTCGGCGAAATGGCTTCGCGTGCGCGCGATTTTCTCGACGATACCTTCTTGTTTGAGCAACAGCGCACCTTGTTTGAACAGTTTGGTGCCGACGGCGTCCTCAACGCCGCCATTACCGAATGGTCGAAAGCAAGCGCCAAGCCGATTATCCTGTTGATTGATGAGATAGACGCGCTCGTCGGCGACATGCTGATTTCAGTGCTGAGACAGTTGCGCGCCGGATACGACAAACGCCCGCGACACTTTCCCCAAAGTATCATTCTCTGCGGTGTGCGCGATGTCAGAGATTATCGCATTCACTCCACGCAAGAAAAGGCCGTCATCACCGGAGGCAGTGCCTTCAACATCAAAGCCGAATCCCTGCGCTTGGACAATTTCCAGCGACGGGAAATTGCCACGCTCCTACACCAACATACGGATGCGACAGGCCAAGACTTTGCCGACGACGCCTTGGAACAGGTTTGGGACCTCACCCGCGGTCAGCCGTGGTTGGTCAACGCACTCTGTTACGAAGCCTGCTTCAAGGCCGCAGAAGGCCGCGACCACACTCAGCCCATTACCGCTACCATGATTGAGACAGCCAAAGAACAGATCGTGCTGCGCCGCGAGACCCACATTGACCAGTTAGTCGATAAACTGGCTGAACGCCGAGTGCAAAACGTGATTGAGCCGATCTTGGCGGGCATTGAAAGCACGGCACTGATTCCGACCGATGATATTCTCTACGTCCGCGACCTAGGACTGATTCAAACGGACGAAGGTCAGCTAAAAATCGCCAATCGCATCTACCAAGAAGTGATCCCACGCGAACTGACCTTCAGCACCCAGTTGACCTTTGCCCATCAACCCGCCTGGTATATCCAAGCCGACGGTCGGCTCGACATAGACGGGCTCATCGCCGCCTTCCAACAATTCTTCCGCGAACACTCGGCCAGTTGGCTGGAGCGCTTCGACTACAAAGAAGCGGGGCCTCACCTGTTGATGCAGGCGTTCTTGCAGCGGATTATCAACAGCGGCGGCCGAGTCGAGCGCGAGTACGGGCTAGGGCGCAAACGAACGGATTTGCTGGTGATTTGGCCTTACCAAGGTCGGCACCAAAAGGTGGTAATTGAACTGAAAATTCTGTATGGTTCCCGGCAAAAAACGGTCGCTGAAGGGCTGGAACAAACCCGTAACTATATGGATCTGTGCGCGACCGACGAAGGTCATTTGCTCATTTTTGACCGCGACGCGAACAAGGCGTGGTCGGAGAAAGTGTTCCGGCGTCCCGAAACCTGCCGCGACGCCACCATAACCATTTGGGGCATGTGAAACCTGCTATGATCAACGCTACCGAACACATCGGCATGACCCGCGACGCCATCGACACCCCAGTCCTCTTGGTCGATCTCGACGCGCTCGAATACAACATTGACCTACTCGCCGAGCACTTCCGCACGGCGGGCAAAAATCTCCGGCCGCACACCAAATCGCACAAAACCCCGGCCATCGCCCACCTCCAGCTCACGGCCGGCGCGCAGGGGATCACCTGCGCCAAGGTCGGAGAGGCCGAGGTCATGGCCGACGCCGGCATCCAAGACATTCTCATTGCCAACGAAGTAGTAGGCCGCCGCAAGATCGAGCGCCTCATGGCGCTAGCCGCTCGTTGCGACATCATGGTCGCGGTCGATGACCCGCAAAATCTCGCCGACCTCAACGAGGCCGCCCAAACCTACAAGGTCAGCCCCCGCGTCCTCGTGGAGGTCAACATCGGCCACAACCGCTGCGGCGTCGCGCCCGCCACCGTCGTCGATCTCGCCCGCGCGGCCTCCCAAGCACCGCACCTGCGTTTCTGCGGCCTGATGGGCTACGAAGGCCACATCATCGACCTCGAAGACAAAGACGCCCGCGACGACGGTGCCCGCACCTGCCTCCAGCGCCTCGTCGATGCTCGCGACGACGTGGAACGCGCTGGTCTCGACTGCCTAATTTGCAGCGCCTCGGGCACGGGCGATTATTACATCAGCACTTCCTTCGACGGCATTACCGAGGTCCAAGCAGGCTCGTACGCGCTGATGGACGCGGCGTACGCCAAGCTAAGCTTGGGCTTCAAAAACGCCCTCAGCGTGCTGACCACCGTTACCAGCCGTCCCGCGCCCGAACAGGTTATCACCGACGCCGGCCTCAAGAG
The DNA here is from genome assembly GCA_965116675.1 of Candidatus Latescibacterota bacterium. Taxonomy (GTDB): domain Bacteria; phylum Latescibacterota; class UBA2968; order UBA8231; family UBA8231. The sequence continues at coordinate 480,089 of OZ220721.1, read as the reverse complement.
CCTGACGCCCGAGCACGGCTTCCCCTTCGTCAAGAATCGTCCCGATTTGGAATGCCACGCCCTCTCCGAAGAGCACGGCCGCCTCAAGACCATAGCCGGCCCCTGCACCGACCTCCACCCCGGCGACCTGCTCGAATTTATCCCCGGCCACGGCTGCACCACCGTCAACCTCCACGACCACCTCTACGCGCTGCGCGCCAATCGGCTAGAGGCGATTTGGGAAATCGCCGGTCGCGGCAAAGTCCGCTGACTACTCATCGTCTATCCACGCCTGCAAGCCCCAACTTTCCAGCGATCGCTGGATAGAAGGAGCCAGTTGCTGGAAGTGCAAAGTCAGACCCAGTTGCCCCAAGCCGATTACGTCTCGTTCAAGCAATGGACTGATGCTCCGCACTTCGTTAGCCACGATACAGACCTCTCTTACCCCCTCCTCGACATACGATTCCATGCAGTCGTGCAGGATATCGAACTCCGTCTTATTGATATACCCCATGAGTTCGATGGTTAAGGTCCGACCGTTGCGCTTCAATGTGTTAATACGCACCATGCTGATGCCTCTGATCTCAGTCCACGGCGATCAATTGCCGCGCTGCGATTCTCCCATACGCCATTTTCAACCATGCCTTATGTTATGGTAGCTTCGTCGTCTTCTTGGCCTCTAGCTGTCCGTCCACCTCAACCCGATAGAGATACACCCCAGCGGCCACTGCCTTCCCCACCTCGTCGCGGCCATCCCAAGAAAAACGATGGCTGCCCGCCCCGAGCGGCCCTTGCCACAACTGCCGCACCCGACGACCCAACACGTCGTACACCGTCAACGACATCTGCGTCGCGTCTGTCGCCAAATCAAGGGGAATCACTACAGCCGGATTGAACGGATTGGGATAGCTGTCGCCGAGCTGATACTGGGCCGGCCGCGCTGCCGCCGACGTCATCACCGCGGTCGCTGGCGCTCCCACCGAACTCTTCAACACCTGCACGCCGCCCAAGACGCTATTTAACACCACCAAATCCACATCGCCGTCGCCATCCACATCCCCCGGCAGCACCTGTCTCCCTTCGCCGACCAAACGATGCTGCTCCACCTCCTTAGCCGGATTCGCACCCCCACCCCATTCGACGAACACGCCAAAGCCCGAGGAGCGATCCCCGCCGATAAATGCCCAGTCCTCTACCCCGTCGGCGTTCAGGTCCCGCACCACCACCGATGAGCGCATAAACAGCCCATCATACAGCACCGTCTCCTCTATACGGCCGCTCCGGACGGCAAGGCCCTTGGGCCCTTCCCACCTGTTGCGTTCGAGCGGCGTGAGTAGGTCCACCTGCCCATCGCCATCAAAATCACCCACTTGTAGAAGGGAAGAAAGAATACCCGCCATATCGGCCTCGGCTTCAAAGACGACCTCGCCCGCCTCCGGCGCGTCGCCCAACTCCGCTACCATCCACCTGCCCACCCGGCCTCTCGGTACCCACAGCATGTCCAACTGCCCATCGCCGGTAAAAACGCCTATCCTCGAGGGAAAATGGTTTTCGGTGACCGCCAATTGGGTGGTCGTCCACATCCCCTGCTCGACCTCCCAGACCTCTAACGCTCTTGCTTCCTCCACCGTAAAGTCGGTTGTAAACAGTTCGACCCGGCCATCGCCATCCCAATCCACCATATCCACCAGCCCGCGACCCTCGATCTGCGTGAGCACCTCCATTTGCAGATCTGGCCCAATAGACCAGACCGTTATTTCCCAATCTTTTCTCGTCGCGATCTCGTCTTGGCCATCGCCGGTCAAATCGCCGACGTGCAGATAATCGATTCCTTCTCCGATCCTCTTCTCAATGTGCACCGTTTCAAAGGCCCCCCTTCCATCATTGAGGGCCATGACCCAGATGTTTACGAAAGGAGGTGAGTGGAAATTCTCCCAAGTGGAGAACAAGTCGAGATCGCCGTCCGCATCTAAGTCCGTCAAGGCGGCCTCGCTCCATCCTTTTAAGAAGGGGTCTAACTCCGATATAATGGGAGAGAAGACCGGCGGGGCAAAAAGTCCGGCCCCTTCAAAGTGGAAATACTCTACCGACGGCGGGGCTAATTCCCCCAATAACAGCTCTTCCTCGCCGGTCAATTCGATCCAGTCGATCTCCAACCACCTGACTAGCTCGTCCACCGGCCGGGACACCCCCATCCCGCCCCAATCCAAGTGAAAACTCAGCCGAATATCTTGTAAGAGCCCCTCCCAGACCTCCCTGTCGTCCGGAGCGATCTCCCCGTCCGCTTCGGGCAGCGTCAACTCCACTTCCTGCCATTCGGTCGTATAGGCGAAGCCGCTTTGTCCAATAAGGAAAAACCGGCCTAGACCCCGCTGCTCTGGATCGAGACCTGGAGACGTGCGGTTGTGCTCATTGGTCCAAGTCAGCGAAAAGGAACCGATCGTAGGACCATGATGGATAGTGCGAACCCGAGCCCGGACCCGGTCGAACAGGCCCGAATCATGGCCTATGACAGGCGAAATCACTTGGACACTCGGGCTAGGAATCGCATCTCCGGCCATCGAGGGCGATACATCAATCGTCCACACGCCGTCTGCGACTACCCCCGGAAACAGGTTGAATTCAAACGTGCCGCCCCATCCATTGCCTGTTTTGGCGGCCCATCCTTGAGTCGTTCCATCGTCGAAATCCCACGTCATCGCCTCGGCAAAACTGCTCCACAGCACAACGCCTGCAATACTAGCAAACCTCAACATGACATTACCTCCATATTCCCCGCGATAGTCGCGGTGTGTGGTGATTGTGAGAGCTTGGACGACTCTCTCACAGGTTTTCCTCGATTTTTGCCACAACCTTACCAACGTCAAATACCCGCAAACGATCCTCCACAATCAGCCCTTGGGGATCCACCAGATAATACCGAGGGATATCGAATACATTATAGGCTTGCGTTACTTGGCCGTCCGAGCGCACGTGGACGCCTTGAATCTGGTGCTTGGCAATGGCTCGCTTCCAAGCTCCTTCATTCGCGTCCAACGAAACGTTGAGAAAGACGACCGACTGAGCAGCCACTTGTTCCTTGATCTTGCGAAGGTCTCCCAAATCGCCAATGCACGGTCCGCACCAACTCGCCCAAAAATCCATCAAGACCACCTTGCCCTTGAACTGGCTCAGCGATACGGGTTGGCCGTCGGGATCATGGAGGGTAAAATCGGGAGCGGGTTGCCCCGGTTGTAGAACTAAGGTCTTGTTCATTTCCGCTTGGAGGGCCTCGGTGTATTCGGGGAAGGGATTGCTCTCCGCAAAGGATGGCCAGCGAGCATCCACATAGGCTTCGCAGCCCCACTTAATTCCAATCCTTAACTCTCCGGCGAGAAACCAGTAGAGCACTCGCCCTTGCAGTTTTTGCTTGGCGAGGTCGTATCGTTCTGAAAAGCCCATAAGGACTGGAAAACGCGGTCCAGCAAAGATGGAGTCGAGTCGGGCTTGGCTGGCTGGCGACAGACCCAAGGCCGCTAAGTCAATCCTTTGGGATAGCTTGAGCGGTTTGCGATTTTGGAACATGGAATCGAGTTGGGTTTGGATGGTCGGCGATAATTCTAAACTCGCCATATCAACCCTTGCCGATAGCGGACGATTGTTTACGTATTCGTACCACTCTTTGTTTTTTTCCTCTGGCAAATGGAAGGTCAACTTCCCGCCCGTCGTATCGACTTTCGTGGTATCTCTGATAAACGTACTATGATTCTCATAAGCGTCGAGTTCAGCTAGGGCAGCGGGTGATAACTCCAATCCCAACCAAGTGGCCTTTTCGGACGCGCTGGCCTTTTTGGGATCTTCATACATGGAGTCAAGTTGGGCTTGGGATGACTCGGACAGACCCAAACCCGACAGATCGATCATCTGTGATAATCTGGGCTTTCTGTTTGCGTCGTGCATGGAATCGAGTCGGGTGCGGACGGACTCCGACAGCCCCAAACTCGACAGCTTGTAGCTATCGGAAAGTTTAGGCATCCCATCCGACTTTGCCTCCAACGCTAGGGTATTCACCAGAAACCGACGATACTCCCCCACGCCGATAGCCTTCTCATCTATCAAGGGAATTTCTTGCAGGAAGTCGTAGTAGTCCGAAGGGACCGCTCTTCTGTGGGAGCCGTCGGGGCTCATTCGGCGTGTCCGTCGGCCGTTTTCATACGAAAACTCCGGATAGGAAACCGTCTTGTCGGCCCACTTGTAGTTGAAAAAGGTCGTCATATAGTCGATGAACCCCAGAGAAAGATCGTATTTCTCCCTTCCCTCAGCTAGCAAGGCAAATTCATCCTGACGCCGCTGTTTGACTTGGCGGGCAAACGCCTCGGGCTCCAGCGCATAGAGCGCATAGTCGGATTCAAAGGCATGATGTTGAGGCCAGAATTCGGCTAAAAAGCGATTGTTTTCCGCTCCCCGGCCGCTAAAAGTCAGGGAATAGGCGGGCGCTGCGCTGTGCGAATGGTCGGATTCCGCCGCAGAGTCGGCCTCCACCACCTCAGCAAAGGTTACGATCGCGTGCAGGCTATCGCCGGGTTCGACAAAGAAAGGGATGCTGTGCTCATCTTCGTAATGCCCGGTGACCAAAATTCCCTTGGGAATGTTCAAGAGGAGGGCAAAGCGGTTTTGCTCGTCCAAGGCGATGTAGTGTTGGGACGGCCCAGGAGCGAGTAGCGGTTCGTGGCGGAATTCGATTTCCCGCGACGGAGCGTTGTGGACTTCGCCGGTGACGATTGCGGCCTGGGGCTGGTTTTGAGCACTTGCTGCGGTTAGACAAAGGCTCAGGGCCATTAGGGCGGCGGAATATACGTTCATCAGATTCCCTCTTCTGTTGGGGTTTGAGGAGCGACCATACGGGACGCGGCTGAAGAGACATAAGCACATTCCGTGCCATGTACCATGCCTTAAATAAAAAATCCTTTAGGATCGACCTAAAGGATTGAAAAAAATAACACTTAAAGTAATGCGGTGATGCTTTCTCAATGCGAGTCCCCAGCCGTCAACACAAGACTTTCCACGATTTTTCGTGTAATCTCCACGACTTTCCGTGGGCTTTCCACGACTTTCCGTGTTGACCGATTCGGGTAGCGATTACCTTTGGATTTTGCGCTTGTGGAACGATAAGGCGGGGTTGGAACGGAAAGGAGCGTAGAGGTGGCATGCACGCCACCCCTACGCACGAGGGACAATTAACGGGTTCCTGTTGAAAGCAGCGCTTTGATCCGTCCCCATGACTGGACTTCGACACTCGTCGCAGTAGCCGAAGGAGAAACGGGTTGCCAAGCGGGATAATCTCCGCCCAAACCGTCGGTCAGATTGACCAAGTTGCTCCCGTCTATATCAACAACCCAAACCTCCTCATCCCTTTGCTCGTTTCTGGCAGAAAAGGCGATTTTCATGCTGTCGGGCGACCAAGTAGGCTCAGGGGTGGCCGGTCTAAACTGGCCGGGTTCAAGTTCAGCTTGTTGATAGGGTAGATCAGGAAGAGGAATCACCCGAAAATCTACCCGGTTCAGGAGATCTTCTATCTGCTCAGAAGGATGCGGGACCTCACCGGGAGCGAAGGTAGCTAGGTATAGGTAAGCATCGCCCTCAGAGTCCTGCAACACGACGTCTGCTAGTTTGGTTTCGTCTGGAGAAAGACCGCGACTATAGGTGAAACGTGAGACTATCCAAGCCGCATCCCTCCAATCCATAAGCGAGGAGCCACTGCCGTCCAGCGCCACAACGAACACTTCATACCGCCCTGTGAGGTACTTTATGGAGTAAATGAGACTTCCGTCTTCAGCCCAAATAAGGGGATACGCACGTCCGGGATTTGTTAGCGATCCCATTTGTTGCGAGTTGCCGCCGTCGGCGTCCATCACCCAGACGTCACCAATGGAATAATCGAGGATGGAAGCGGGATCTTTACTAAAGGCGAGATAGGCGATCTTCGTGCCATCTGGAGACCAAGACAGGCTAACGCAATGCGCATGCCGACCTTGGGTTAAGTTGACCGGGGCGCTCCCATCCGCATTCATAATCCACACGTCCCCGGATCCCTCGCGCCACGAAGTAAATGCGATTTTACCGTCGGCTTGCCCCCAACCAGCAACAGCTATCCCCAGCGTTGCCAGGCAGGCGATTAGTAAGGATCGATAGGCCATAACGTGCCTCCTTAACATGAGGTATATGAATAGAATGCACTGCTAACAGTAAATATATATGATGCACATTCCGTGCCAAAAATTCGGCCACTGACAAAAAATCCTTCAGGAATACCCTAAAGGATCGAAAAACATGACACTTAAAATGTGAGACGAGTCTTTTTACGATGCGCGGCCTCAACCCTCGGGCGCAAGGCTTTACACGTTTTTTCGTGGAATATACACGACTTTCCGGGTTGGTCGCCTACGACGTCTTCGGTCGACGCAACCCGTATTTCTGCATGCGGTAGCGCAGCTTCTCCGGGTTCATGCCCAACAAGCGCGCCGCACCCCGCTCGCCATAGATCATCCAGTTGGTCGCTTGCAGCGCCTCCACAAGCTGTTGCTTTTCGTCCAAGCCCTCGCCAGCCGCTGGCGCTGGAGGCACCGCATCGCCAGCCTGCCGACCAACCGACGGCAGCAGCAAATCACCAACGCGGATCACCCCATCCTCGCACAGCAAAACCGCCCTGTTGATCAGGTGCTCCAACTCCCGCACATTCCCCGGCCAAGCATACCCCTGCAAGTGCGCGACCACCCCCTCGTCTATCGTCGGCACCGGACGCCGCAGGTGCTGGGCATACCGCTCGGCAAAATGCGCCGCCAACGTCGGTATATCCTCTTGCCGCTGCCGCAGCGGCGGAAGCTCTAACGTGAAGACGCTCAGGCGGTAGAATAGATCTTCGCGGAACGCGCCCTCTTGGATGGCTCGCCGCAGGTCCCGGTTGGTCGCCGCAATCACCCGCACGTCCACCTTTACAGGCTGCTCGCCGCCGACGCGGGTTAGGGCATTCTCCTCTAAGATGTGCAGCAGCACCCGCTGAGACTCCAACGGCAAATCGCCGATTTCGTCGAGAAAGAGCGTGCCGCCATCGGCCAGTTCAAAGCGGCCAAGCTGACGACTCGCCGCCCCGGTAAAGGCACCCTTCTCGTGGCCGAACAACTCGCTTTCGACCAACCCGGCCGGCAGCGCCCCGCAATTGACTTGGATGAAAGGCCGCTTGCGGCGGGTGCTTGTCTCATGGATGGTCTGCGCGAGCAAGCCTTTGCCCGTGCCGGTCTCGCCTAGCACCAGCACGGTCATCGCCGTCTCGGCAACCCGCACGGTCTGTTCCATCACTTGCCGCATCGCCCAGCTCTGGCTATGCACGACGTGATCGGTAGCCCTCAAGACGCTTTCAAGGGCGTGAATGCGTTCAGTTTTGGCGTCGGGGAGGATTTGAATCTCCACGCTGGCCACCTCGGACAGCAGACCATCGCGGTCCATCGTCCGCACTTCAAAGCAATACTCGCCCACCGGCAGAGAGCTATACGCAACTGTATCGGCGACCGTAAATGCACTCCATTGTTCCGCTGGATCGTGGCCTAACAGCCGGTGGCTGTAGCGCATCTGCCCCGCGCCGGTGCGGAAGCTAATGCCTTGGAAGTGAATGCGAATCTCAGGGGTGCTCTCCGGGCAGGATACAGCTTCGGGCGCGGCCAAGAGGGTGCCGGCCATGACCGCGCGGATGACCAAGCGCGGCGGCGTGTGTCCCGGCTGGTAGGCGACCAGCCCCGCCCGCGTGCCAAACCACAGCCGACCGCGACAGTCGCACAGGACGGCTTCGACCATGTTTTCGAGGGCAGATGGCCCCAAGCGGATACTTTGGAAGGTCTGGCCGTCGTAGCGGAGGACGCCGCCACCGCTAGTGCCCATCCAGATATTGCCCTGTGAGTCGGCGGTCAGTGCCAAGATGCCATTGGCCGACAGCCCAAACTGTTCAGCCGTAAAGTGGCGCACCTCCCGCGACGAGAGATCAAGGGCAAAAAGCCCCTTGGCTGTGCCGATCCACAGCGTTTTTTGGTACTCCCACAAGACGTTGACATAGGCGATGGACTCCGCTTCGGCTATATCCGCCGGGCGCAAGCACCCATCCTCGTAACAGTAGAGTGCCGGCACCACTCCAACTGAACCGAGCCAGAATACTCCATCTTGGTCTTGCAGCAGCGCTCCGACCCAGAATAACCCGTCTTGGTCTTGTAGTGCGGTGCTGCCTTCATCAAGATGGATAAAGCGATTTTCCTCTATCCAGCCGAAGCGGCCCTCTGACGTACCGACCCAGATACGCCCTTGCTCATCTTCGCATAGCCCAGCGATTTCTTCTGAATGAGTTCCTTCGGCCACTGGGATCGCTTGTGGCGTTTGGCCCTCCCACTTGTACACCTTGCCCGCACCTCCACCACTCCAGACCTGACCCTGGCCATCCACCACCATCGCCGAGACGATTTCCTCTGTCTCGATCGGGTGGACTCGTCCCTCTTCCATACAAGCCATGCCCGCCATCGTGCCAATCCACATCCGACCCTCATGGTCTTCTCCCAAGTGGCGAATCTCTCGATCCGGTAGGCCATCGGCTTCTGTGTAGCGCCGGATGCTGACTGGATCGCAAAAAATCAGTCCGCCCCCCCAAAGCCCAATCCAGATATTGCCCTCGCGATCCTCGTAGGTCAGACGCGTAGCCGAAAAATCAATATCTGGCAAGGAAGCAGAAAAGGGATGCCACTCCTGCCCATCGTGTACCATCACGCCCCGGTGAGTCAGCCAGAGCCAGCCTCTCTCGTCAGCCCGCACATGCCGAGTCCCGTGATTCACCACCCCCTCGTCGCCCTTGCCCACGTTAAGACATGCAAAATGTTGATCCCGTGGATTATAGCGGCCGATCAAAACTTCGGTACCCGTGTAATGGAAACTAATCCACAGATAGCCGGAGGGATCTTGGGCGAATTTCCAAGGCCATTGGTTCGCCTCTTCGCCGAGTCCCATGCGCTGCCCATCCAAGCTGATGACGCCACTCCACACCGCCAGCCAAGTAGTACCGCCCGCGTCAGTGACCATGTCGTACACTCGCCCCAACGGTTGGCCGCCAACTTCGGTTATCCTCCTTACGCAACGGCCCTCGGCAAACCAAGCCACGCCTGCGCCAGTCATCGCCACAATCGAGCCATCCGGCTGAGCTTGCAGGCCCACGATCTCATTGGAAGGTAGACCGTGCTCAGTAGTGTACACCTGAAAGCCGCGCCCGTCGTACGCGGCAAGCCCACCGCCCAATGTGCCGAACAAAAGCCGCCCGTCCGCATCTTCGGCAATGGCCATGACCGTCAGATTGGGTAGGCCGTCCTTGAGGCCAAACGTATCAAACCGGGCGCTGTCGAATCGGCTGACGCCGCCGTCGGCCGTGGCGATCCAGAGAAAGCCTTGGCGATCTTGGTAGATGTCTTCCACGTGCATCCCAGCCAGCCCATCAAAGACCGTGTACTGGCTGCTCAGCACGTGCTCAAAGGATAGGTCGCTCATATTCACGCTTTCGACGATGGGGATGTCCCGGCCTTTAATACAGGACCCATCCCTAAGATACTACTGAAGACATCCTAAATCTGATCCTAAGCTAGGATTGCCTCAAGTTGAATTTCACCAGCAGCGCACGAGAGGCGGAACAATGCGCAGCTTCAGCCGTCAGCGCAAGGCTTTCCACGACTGTGCTGTGTTGGCCGCCTACGACTTTTTCGGGCAGGATTACTTTTGGATTCTGAGCTTGTGGACCGATAAGGAAGGATTGGTGCGGAAGGGCGCGTAGGGGGCGGTGCGGAGCACAAGCCGCCCCCTACGGATGAGGCGAGATTAATGAATACCCGTTGAAAGCAGCGCTTTGATCCGTCCCCACGACTGGACTTCGACGCTCGTCACAGCCGGGGGCGTCGGCTGCCAAGAGGGTTCGCGTCCACCTAAGCCGTTGGTCAAATTGACCAAGTTGCTCCCGTCTATATCAACAACCCAAATCTCATCGTCTCCTTGCTGGCTAGCAGCAGAGAAGGCGATTCTCATGCTGTCAGGCGACCAAGTAGGGTCGAGCTCTATTCTCTCGTAGCCGGGTTCAAGTTCAGCTTGTTGATAGGGTAGATCGGGAAGGAGGATCTCCGAGAAACCTTCTATCTGTTTAGAAGGCTGCGGCCCCTCACTGGGAGCGAAGCTATATAGGCGTAGGTAGGCAGTGCCCTCGTCGTCCTGCAACACGACTTCTGCTCGTTTGGTTCCGTCTGGGGAACGATTATCGCGGAAACGGCGGGCTATCTCAGCCCTCTCCTTCCAATCCACGGGTGAGGAGCCACTGCCGTCCAACTCCACCGCGAACAGTTCATTGGACCACCTCCTATAGTAGTAAATGCGACTCCCGTCTTCAGCCCAAAAGATCTCTTCAGATCCGTGTTCGGATCCGGGATCTACTAGATATCCCACTTGTTGCTCATTGCCGCCATCGGCGTCCATCACCCAGATGGCACCTTGAGAATAATCGACATAGAGGGCACCATCGGAATCGAAAAAATCGTCAAAGGCGAGATAGGCGATCTTCGTGCCATCTGGAGACCAAGCCGGGCTAACGCACTGTAGATGTCGGCCTGGGGTTAAGTTGACGGGGACGCTCCCATCCGCATTCATAATCCATACCTCAGAACGCCCCTCGTGGCTGGAGAGGAATGCTATTTTACCGTCGGCTTGCCCCCAGCCAGCGACAGCCAGCCCCAGCGTTGCCAAGCAGACGAGCAGTAGGGATCGATAGCTCATAACGTAGCTCTTTTCATAAGGTTGTGAATAAGACGGTTAGATGTATGTCATGGGACTGAATGCAGTGACTTGATCCGTCCCCATGACCGAGACTCGACGCTCGTCGCAGTAGCCGAAGGGGAAACTGGTTGCCAAGCGGGACTAGCTCCGTCCAAGCCGTTGGTCAGATTGACCAAGTTACTCCCGTCTATATCAACAACCCAAACTCCCCTGTACCCTTGCTCGTCATTGGCAGTGAAGGCGATTCTCATGCTGTCAGGCGACCAAGTAGGGTCGAGCTCTATTCTCTCGTAGCCGGGTTCAAGTTCAGCTTGTTGATAGGGCAGATCGGGGAGGGGAATCTCCGAGAAATCCTCTATCTGGTTGGAAGGATACGGCCCCTCAGTGGGAGCGAAGACAACTAGGCGTAGGTAGGCATTGCCCTCGTCGTCCTGCAACACGACTTCTGCTCGTTTGGTTCCGTCTGGAGAGCGATCGAGGGAACGACGGACTATCTCAGCCGCCTCCCTCCAGTCCATAAGTGAGGAGCCACTGCCGTCCAGCGGCACAACGAACAGTTCATAGCGGGGATACTGCACGTAGTAGTAAATGTTACTTCCGTCTTCAGCCCAAAAAAGATCCCTAGACATGGTCTCTCCTATACTGGTCTCTGGTAGAGATGCCACTTGTTGCGGATTGCCGCCATCGGCGTCCATCACCCAGATATCGGCAACGGAATAATCGGCCCAGCCGGAATCGGGATCGGCACTAAAGGCGAAATAGGCGATCTTCGTGCCATCTGGAGACCAAGACAGGCTAATGCAATGGGCATGCCGACCTTGGGTTAAATTGACGGGGGCGCTCCCATCCGCATTCATAATCCACACGTCACCGGCCCCCTCGCGCCACGAAGTAAATGCGATTTTGCCGTCGGCTTGCCCCCAGCCAGCGACGGCTAGCCCCAGTGTTGCCAAGCAGGCGATGAGTAGGGGTCGATAGGTCATAACGTGCCTCCTTGCATTAAGGTTATGTAGGGTACGCTGCTGAGGAGATATATGCACATTCTGTGCCAAAAATTTGGCTGCCGACAAAAAAGTCCTTTAGGAATAGCCTAAAGGACTGAAAAACATAACACTTAAAACATAAGATGAGTCTTTCTATAACGCGTAGCCCCAGCCGGTGGCACAAGTCTTTCCACGACTTTTCGTGCAATTTCCACGACTTTTCGTGTTGGCCGCCTACGACGTCTTCGGTCGGCGCAACCCGTATTTCCTCATGCGATAGCGCAGCTTCTCTGGGCCCATGCCCAACAAGCGCGCCGCACCCCGCTCGCCATAGATCATCCAGTTGGCCGCTTGCAACGCCTCTACAAGCTGCTGCTTTTCATCCAAACCTTCGCCAGCCGCTGGCGCTGGTTGCTCCGCTTCCTCAACACGCCGACCAACTGACGGCAACAACAAATCACCAACGCGGATCACCCCGCCTTCGCACAGCAAAACCGCTCGATGGATCAAGTGCTCCAACTCGCGCACATTCCCCGGCCAAGCATACCCCTGCAAGTGCGTAACCACCCCCTCGTCTAGCGTCGGCACCGGCCGCTGTAGGTGCTGGGCATACCGCTCGGCAAAATGCGCTGCCAACGTCGGTATATCCTCTTGCCGCTGCCGCAGCGGCGGAAGCTCTAAGGTGAAAACGCTCAGGCGATAGAATAAGTCTTCGCGAAACGTGCCTTCTTGGATGGCTCGCCGCAGGTCGCGGTTGGTCGCCGCAATCACCCGCACATCCACCTTTACAGGCTGCTTACCACCAACGCGGGTTAGGGCATTCTCCTCTAAAATGTGTAGTAGCACCTGCTGAGACTCCAACGGCAAATCGCCGATTTCGTCGAGAAAGAGCGTGCCGCCATCGGCCAGTTCAAAGCGGCCAAGCTGACGGCTCGCGGCCCCGGTAAAGGCCCCCTTCTCGTGGCCGAACAACTCGCTTTCCACCAACCCAGCCGGCAGCGCCCCGCAATTGACGCGGATAAAGGGCCGCTTGCGGCGGGTGCTCGTTTCGTGGATGGTCTGCGCCAGTAAGCCCTTGCCCGTGCCGGTCTCACCCAGCACCAACACAGTCATTGCCGTCTCGGCAACCCGTGCGGTCTGTTCCATCACTTGGCGCATCGCCCAACTCTCGCTATGCACCACGTGATCGGTAGCTCGCAGGACGTTTTCAAAAGCGTGGATGCGTTCGGTTTTGGCGTCGGGTAGGACTTGAATCTCCACGCTGGCCACCTCGGACAGCAGACCATCGCGGTCCATCGTCCGCACCTCAAAGCGATACTCGCCCACTGGCAAGGCGTTGTACACCGCCTCATCAGCCAAGGCAAACTCGCTCCACTGTTCCGCCGGACCGTGGCCTAACAGACGATGACTGTAGCGCATCTGCCCAGCACCTGTGCGGAAGCTGATGCCCTGGAAGTGAATGCGGATCTCAGGCGTGCTCTCGGGACAAGATACGACTTCGGGCGCGGCCAAGCGGGTGCCAGCCATCACCTCGCGGATGACCAAGCGCGGCGGTGTCCGTCCCGGTTGGTAGGCGACCAGTCCTGCCCGCGTGCCAAACCACAGCCGACCGCGACGGTCGCACAGGACGGCTTCGACCATGTTTTCGAGGGCGGATGGCCCCAAGCGGATGCTCTGGAAGGTCGCGCCATCGTAGCGGAGGACGCCGCCACCGCTAGTGCCCATCCAAATATGGCCCTCCAGGTCGGCCGTCAGTGCCAAGATGCCATTGGCTGACAGCCCAAACTGTTCGGCGGTAAAGTGGCGCATCTCCCGCGATGAGAGATCAAGGGTGAAAAGCCCCTGAGCCGTGCCTATCCACAGGGTGTTTTCGTGCTCCCATAAGATATTGACATAGGATATGGACTCCGCTTCGGCCATATCCGCTGGACGCAAGTGTCCATCTTCGTAACAATAAAGTGCCGGTACTTCTCCGTATAAACCCATCCAGAGCACACCGTCTTGGTCTTGCAGCAGCGATCCGATCCAGAATACCCTGTCTTGATCTTGTAGCAAGGTGCCACATTCATCAAGGAGAATAAAGCGATCTTCCTCTATCCAGCCGAAGCGGCCGGTGGACGTACCGACCCAGATACGCCCTTGTCCATCTTCGCATAGCCCAGTGATTGTTTCTGAATGGGTCTCTTCGGCCATGGAGATCGCTTGTGGCATTTGGCCCTCCCACTTGTACACCTTGCCTGTATCCCCGCTACTCCAGATCTGTCCCTGGCCATCCACCACCATCGCCCAAACGGTTTCCCTCGTCTTGACCGGACGGACTTGCCCTTCTTCCATATTGGCCATGCCCCCCATCGTGCCAATCCACATCCGACCCTCATGGTCTTCTCCCAAGTGGCGAATCTCGCGGTCGGGCAGGCCATCGGCTTCCGTGTAGCGACGGATGCTAGTCGGGTCACAAAAAATCAGTCCGCCACCCCAAAGTCCGATCCAGATATTGCCCTCGCGGTCTTCGTATGTCAGCCGCGTAACCGAAAAGTCAATATCCGGCAAAGAAGCAGAAAAGGGATGCCACTCCTGCCCGTCGTATACCATCACGCCCCGACGAGACAGCCAGAGCCAACCCCTCTCGTCAGTCCGCACGTGCCGCGTCCCGCTCTGCGCCACTCCTTCGGCACCCTTGCCCACGTTAAGGCACGCAAGATGTTGGTCCCGTGGATCGTAGCGGCCGATCAAGACTTCGCTACCTGAGTAACCGAAGGCGATCCACAGATGGCCGGAGGGATCTTGGGCGAATTTCCAAGGCCATTGGCCCGCCTCCGCGCCGATACCCATGCCGATACCCATATACCGCCCATCCAAGCTGAGGACGCCTTGACCCACCGCCGCCAGCCAGGTAGTACCACTCGCGTCAGTAGTCATGTCGTACACTCGCCCCAACGGTTGGCCGCCAACGTCGGTTATCCTCCTTACGCAGCGCCCCTCGGCAAACCACGCCACACCCGCGCCAGTCATCGCCACAATCGAGCCATCCGGCTGCGGTTGCAGGCCCACGATCTCATTGGAAGGTAGACCGTGCTCGGTAGTATATACCTGAAAGCCGCGCCCATCGTACGCGGCAATCCCCCCGCCGAACGTGCCGAACAAAAGCCGCCCGTCCGCATCCTCGGCAATGGCCATAACCGTCAGATTGGGTAGGCCGTCCTTGAGGCCAAACGTATCAAACCGGGCGCTGTCGAATCGGCTGACGCCGCCGTCGGCCGTGGCGATCCAGAGAAAGCCTTGGCGATCTTGGTAGATGTCTTCCACGTGCATCCCAGCCAGCCCATCAAAGACCGTGTACTGGCTGCTCAGCACGTGCTCAAAGGATAGGTCGCTCATACTTATACTTTCGACGCTTAGGAGGAACCGCCAAATGACACAACATTCGTTTAATACATGGGCTTTCCTTAAGATATAGCCGCCGACGCGCTAAAACTACTCCTAGCCTAACAGGGTTGCCCTCCGTCCCTACACGTCCCCTCCATCCTTCTGCGCTTCTTGACAAAGATACACCGCTAAGCTAGCATCTTTAGTACCTACCCAACGCCATGTTAGCTGCCCGCATCTTCAAGACGGTGCTCGCGCCCGCCCTCGTCTTGCTGCCCTCCCCCAACCCAAGCGTTGAGCGCGATATGGCCCTCGATATCGACGGCTTGCAACGCGCCGAGTGCGAATACCGGGGCATTGTGGCCCGCTTCGACGAACTCACTCGCGCCTATATCCTGCAAGCGTACGAAGACGGCCAACTGCTCCGCTGGCAGGCCCAGCCCAGCCCCTACAACCCCGAGACCGAGACCTTGATCACCGCGGTCTTTACTGCAACCGGCCCCAAGGAATCCGCTCCGGTGCCCGAACTGGCCCATCTCCGTGCTCAGAGTGGGTCGGCGGGTGCTGGAGTCACTTGGCGTTACAGCAAGCTAGCGACCGTGCGGGTCGCGCCCCACGGCGACTTGGCCCGCGACGCCATGGCCGTGTTTAGAGCCACGGTTGACAGCTTTGTCGAGCGCATGGTGTACGCGCCCGGCGGCGGCGTATTGCGTGCTGCCCCCGATCCTAGTGCCCCAGTGATAGGCCGCATTGAGGCGGGTGCGGTCCTGCTCGTCGAGGAAGAACAAGCGAACTACGTGCGCGTGCGCCAGCCGCCAGCGACTGAGGCCGGGTGGCTGGAACGAAAGCACGTGCGAGCCGTTGAAAAAACCGATGGACGCGATCATTGAAATACGCAACCTGACCAAGATCTACGACATGGGAGCGACTGCGGTCCACGCCCTAAGCGAGGTGGACCTCTGCGTGGCCACAGGCGAATACGTGGCCATCATGGGGCCGTCGGGATCGGGCAAAAGCACCTTGCTCAACATCCTCGGCTGCCTCGACGTGCCCACCTCGGGCAGCTACGCCCTCGGCAACGCCCTCGTCAGCGAAATGGACGACGACGACTTAGCGCGGATCCGCAATCAGGAGATCGGCTTTGTATTTCAAACCTTTAACCTCCTACCGCGCGCCAACGCCTTGGGCAATGTCGAGCTGCCGCTGATCTACAGCGGCCTACCAGTGCGCCAACGCCGCGAGCTAGCCGCCCGCGCCCTCGCAGCCGTGGGCTTGACCGAGCGCATTGGGCACCGGCCCAACGAACTGTCCGGCGGCCAGCGGCAGCGCGTGGCCATTGCCCGCGCGCTCGTCAACGAGCCTTCCATCATCCTCGCCGACGAGCCGACCGGTGCCCTCGACTCCCGCACCGGCGACGAAATCATGGACCTCTTCGACCAAGTACACGCCGCGGGCAACACTATCCTCCTCGTAACGCACGAAGAGCACCTCGCCCGCCGCAGCCGCCGCATCGTCCGCTTCCGCGATGGCCGCATCGAAAGCGATCATCCCACCGAGGAGGTCGCCCAGTGAGAGCAGTTTTCTGTGCCCTAGTGCTGTGCGCCTGTCAAGGTGCGCCGCCCGACCTGCCCACAGCCGAGGTCGTGCGCGGCGAGTTTGCAGTGACGCACTTTGAGGGTGGCGAGGTGCGGGCGGCCAGCGGCGAACTCGTGGTGTCGCCGCGGATCGGCGGCCGGCTCAAAATCGTCCACCTCTGGCCCGAAGGGGAGCAAGTGGATGTCGGCGACTTGATCCTCCAGTTCGACCCGGCCGAGTTTGAGCGAGAGATGCTCGACCGCGAGGGCCAGTTCGAAGAGTCCCATTCGGACTTTGCCAAGGCCAAGGCCGAACGAGAGCAACGCCTAGCCGATATCAAGCGCAAGATCCAGCAGCGCCAAGCCGAGCTCAAGCTCGCCACGCTCAACCAAGAACGCCAGCAGTTCGCCTCGACTATTGACCAAGAGCAAGGGCGCATCAATTTGGCGAAGACCCGGCGCTCCGTGGCGGAAGCGCGCCAAGAGTCCATAGCCCAAGAAGTGGTCAATCGCGTGGATTTTCTCAATCACGAGTTGAGAATCGCCCGCCGGCAGGAGCGCTACGAAAGGGCGCGCCGCGACTACGAACGCACCAGCGTCTATGCAGCCAAACCAGGTATCGTAGTCTATCGCAAAATCTGGAAACCCGGTACCGACGAAGAGGGCAAAGTCGCGGTCGGCGACCAAGTCTGGGGCGGTCGCGCCCTGCTCGAAATCCCGGATATGAGCAAGATGCAGGTGCTGTGCCTAATCGGCGAAATGGACATCGAGCGCGTGCGCGTCGGCCAGCGGGCCTACATCCGCCTCGAAGCCTTTCCCGGCCCGGTATTTAATGGGGTGGTGTCCGAACTAGCCCCCATGGCCTCGCCCCAGCCCGGTGCGCCCGATATCCACGTCTTCGAGCTAGTCATCGACATCGACGAGCAAGACGACCGGCTCAAGCCCGGCATGTCCGCCGAGGTCGAAATCGTTCTCGAAACCGTTCCCGAGGCCCTCTCGGTGCCGCTGGGCGCGCTCTTCAAGCGGGAGGAAGGGCTAGTCGCTTTCCGCCTCGACAACGGAAAATTCGTGGAAGTGCCCGTAGTGATCGGGCCAAAAAACGCCACCGCCGCGGTCGTCACCGCTGGCTTGGCCGCAGGCGATATCGTCGCCCTGCAAAACCCTAATGCGCGCTGACGCGGAAGGGCTTTTATGACACAGATCAAACGCCGCTGGTGGATTCTCTCCCTGCTCTTAGTCCTCGTCTTGGGCGGGGCTTGGCTTGGTGAGCACCTGATGCACGAGGAAACCGAATCCTCCATCCCCACCTATCCAGTCCAGCAGGGCGAGTTCGTCATCGAACTCAAGCTCAAGGGCGGCGAATTGGAATCAGTAGAGGCCGAAAACATCGTCGCGCCCCGCGTTCGCGGCCAGCTCAAAATCGTCGAGTTGTTTCCCGAAGGCGAGCAAGTCGCAGTCGGCGACTTATTGGTGCAATTTGAACAGACGGATTTTCAGAAGCGGGTCATGGACGACGAGCAGGAGGTCGAGTCCGCCAAGGCCGACCTAGAAAAAACGCTAGCCACTCAAAAGGCCGAAATCGCCAAGCTCGAAGCCGACATTGCCAACGAGGAGGCCAATTTGCGCTTGGCCGAGCTAACGGTCGAGCGCATGGTCTTTGAGGCTACCGTGCAAAAGGAAGAAGCCGAAATTGAGGCCCACAAAGCCAAGCTGAGCCATCAGCAGGCCATCGAAAAACTGGCCTCGCAAAAAATCGTCAACGCCGCTGAAGTCAAAAAGCGCCAACTCAACATCGAACGCCAAGAACGCGATTTGAAAAAGGCGCGCGACGATCTGGCGAGCACAACCATCAAGGCCCAAAAGCCCGGTTTAGTCGTGTACGGCAAGGTGTGGAAGGGCGAGCGGCCGGAAAAGATCCGCGTCGGCGACGAGATCTGGGGCGGCGTCAACGTCATTTCCCTGCCCGACCTCTCCCACATGCAGGTCAAAACCTACGTCAACGAGGTCGAGGTCGATAAGCTCGACACCGGCCAAGTCGCTACCATCAAGCTCGACGCCCTGCCCGAACCCACATTCCACGGCAAAATCAAGAGCATCGCCTCACTCGGTCGCGAGAAGGAAGGCGAAAAAAACGTCAAAGTTTTTGACGTGATCATCCAGATCGAAGAAGGAGATGTCCGCCTCAAACCCGGCATGACCGCCACCTGTCACGTCGTCGTCGAGACCATCCCGCCGAGACCGACGGCCGCGCCAGACTCTGTGCAAAGCGAGGCCGCCGAAGTCGCGACCGCCACACCCATGCCCCTCTACATCCCCCTAGACGCGGTCTTTGAGAAAGACGGGCGCACCCTCGTCTATCGCCTAATGGGCGGTCAGCCCGAGGAGCGGGAAGTGAAGCTAGGCCAGAAAAACGAGGACTTCGTCATCATCGAAGAAGGGCTAGCACCCGGCGACCACGTCGCCCTGCGCGACCCGCTCCAAGCGGCCGATGCCAGCGGCCTCATGGAGGAAGCCGACGCCTTGCCCTCTCCCCAAGCGCACTAATGGATTTACGCGAAACCGCCTCTTTGAGCCTAGTCGGCCTGCTCTCGCACAAGCTGCGGACCCTGCTGACCATGCTCGGTATCATCTTCGGCGTAGCGGCCGTCATTGCCATGCTCTCCATCGGCGAGGGTGCCAAGCAGGAATCCCTCGAACAAATCCGTCAGATGGGCATTAGCAATATCATCGTCCAACACTGGCAAAAAGAAGCTGACGAGGAGATCGAAGCCGACAGCGACCACAATCGCTCTCCGGGCCTGACTTGGGACGATGCGCGGTCGATTGCCCGCATCTGCCTGTTGGCCGACTACGTCACCCCACAGCGCGAGCTCAAAGCCAAAGCCCAAGCTCAAGGCCACACCTTCCGCACCATGGTGGTGGGCACGACCCCCGACTACCTGACTGTGCTCGATGCCCGCATGGGCAGTGGGGTGTTTTTTTCTACCGAGGACCTGAACACCGCCAAGCGCGTCTGCGTATTGGGTGCAGACGCCAAGCGGGCGCTGTTCTTTTTTGACAATCCCTTGGGCGGCCGGGTCAAAATCCGCAACCAGTGGTTTACGGTCATCGGCGTGCTCGAAGACAAGGGCGCGGCCGGCGGCAAAATCGGCGGGGTGCTCGAAGTGCGCAACACCGACGAGGATATCTACGTTCCGCTGACGGCCCTGCTCAACCGCTTCCACTGGGAGCCGGGCGAGCCTGAGCTGACCCAAATCACCGTCAAAATCCCCAACTCCAACCAATTGCCAGAGGTCGCGGCCATCGTCCGCACCATCCTCAACCGACGGCATCGCGGCGTCGAGGACTTCAAGATCGCCATTCCCGAAGAGCTGTTGCGCCAAAGCCAGAAAACGCAGCAAATTTTCAACATTGTCATGGGCTGCATCGCCGGCATTTCCCTGTTGGTCGGCGGCATCGGCATTATGAATATCATGCTGGCCTCAGTGCTCGAGCGCACGCGCGAAATCGGCATCCGCCGCGCCTTGGGGGCGCGGCGGCGCGACATCCTCGCGCAGTTTTTGGTCGAATCGCTGTTGGTCAGCCTAATCGGCGGCCTGATTGGAGTGGTGCTGGGCTACGCCATCCCGGAAGTGATCACGCTGTACGCGGGCTGGCGCACCATCGTTCAGCCCTGGACGATTGCCCTCGCCTTTGGGGTTTCGGCTGCGGTCGGCATTGGTTTTGGCATGTACCCGGCCCGCCAAGCCGCCCTCCTCAACCCCATAGACGCCCTGCGCTACGAATAGTAGGGGGCGGTTTGAAACCGCCCCCTACTTTGACGGCAACCGCCGCCTGACCTTACTTACTTACCCCACCCGCAAGCGAGGAGGTCGCATGATCCGCTTTAAGAAAGAAGCGATCGAACAGATGCTCGAAGAGCGCAAATCCGAAATCAACCTGACCACCTATCAGCACATCAAAAAGGCCATCGACCAAGGCACAGAGGACATGGATCCGTACACCCTGTCCAATATATGCCGAGACCTCAAGTGCCTGCCTACCGACATCGTCGAATATGTCTGAGGCCCTCGTTGCAGTTTGCCACCGCTCCGGCGCGTTCCAATGCAGTCCCTAGGCCGCCATCTGCTCGTCGATCTCTATGGCTGCAACCGCGAGCGACTCGACGACCCAGACTATATCACCGCCGAGCTGCAGGCCGCAGCCCAAGCGGCCGGCACCCGCGTCTTGGGTGCGGTATTCCATCGCTTTAGTCCGGGTGGAGTCACCGGCGTGCTCATCGTCCAAGAGAGCCATTTAGCCGTCCACACCTGGCCCGAGCGCGGTTATGCCGCCCTCGATCTCTTCACCTGCGGCCACCAGACAGACCCGTGGGCAGCCTATCAGCGGCTCCGGTGCGCCTTCGGCGCGACACAAGACAATGTAGTGGAAGTCAGCCGAGGATTGGGCGCGGGCGAGTGAGGCTCCTTGCCGGCAAAAGTGAGTGCTATTCCTCGCCCTCTAACATGCTGCGCAAGTAGCGCCTGAACGCCTCGGCGCGGTCTTCGATCACGGCCTGTAGCTGGAGGATTTCCTGCTGGCGCGCCTTCAGCTTGTGAATTTTCAGCGCGACTTCGGCAATCGACGATTCGAGATCAAATTCGGCCAAGGACTCGTCTTGCGCGAGCAACCGCACCGGCTTACGCGGCTGTTCTCCGCTCACCAAAATCCGCTCCTCGGACCGCCGCGCTTTAGCCCGCTTCTGTTCCACCTGGGTACATAGCCGATACTCGTCCTCCAAGCGGCGTATCAAGTCGGCATTGGCACTCCATTCGGCCTTGAGGCGGTCGGCGATGTCCTCTAATAGCTCTTGCTTTTGCTGAATTTCGTCTGGCCCGTCATCCACCTCGATCTTCATCTGTCCGCTGTAGTACAGGTTCGCACTGCGGAGCCCGACCCCGAGTAGTTCCCGCGACTCCTGATAGAGTGTCAGTTGGGCCGACAGGCCCCGGTCTGGTTGCTCGGCCAACTTCTGGATGAGGACACCGATTTCCCAATCGTAGGCCAGACACAAGCGCTCGGCCACGCTATCCTGCCGCGCCTCTAAGGCGACCAACTTCCAGTCGAGCTCAACCATGTGCTCCACCAACCGGAGCGAGGAGCGCAGCGCTTCTGGCAGCACGGCAGAATCCGCTGCACTCAGCTTCAGGCTATCGATGCGGGCCGACAGCGCCTCGGCTGAGGCCGCAACCAGCAAGCGCTGGTTGGCGAGAGAATCGCGCTGGCTTTCCAAGGCGCGATATTGGGCCTTTAGGTCGCCCAGCCCACTCGAATCTCCAGGCGCAGATCCGGGCAGCGCCAACCCCAAAACCAACAACAGAATGGATAGATTTCTCATTGCTAATCTAGACCGTATTTGTCGAGCTTGTAGTACAAAGCACTCGTCTTGATCCCCAAAAGCGAAGCGGCCTTCGTCTTAACGTGCTGCGCTTCCTCCATCGCCCGCGCGATTAGGTCGCGCTCCACCTCATCGAGGCGCTCGTTGAGTAGCAAACTCCCGCCGTCAGAGTCTCCCTCTCGCTCCTCAATAACTTCTTCCTCCGCAGTCCCCTCGTCAAAAGTCAGCGGCAGATCGTGATAGCCGATTTCTTCGCTATCTACCAACACCATCGTGCGCTCGATGACGTTTTCCAGTTCGCGCACATTGCCGGGCCACGGGTAGCTTTTCAAGCCGGCTAGGGCTTCTTCGGTTAGACGCTTGGGCAGGATGTTCATTTCCCCACATTTTTTTTGCGTAAAGTGTTTCACCAATAGTTCAATGTCCTCTCGCCGCTCCCGCAGCGGCGACAAAGTAAGAGGGATGACCTCCAGTCGATAGAACAGATCTTCGCGGAAGGTGCCCTCTTTGACCATGCGCTTGAGCGGCCGGTTGGTAGCCCCCACCACCCGCGCATCTACGTCGAGCGGCTGCTCGCCGCCTACGCGGTCGAACTGCTTTTCCTGCAACACCCGCAACAGCCGCACTTGAGTCTCCAAAGGTATATCGCCGATCTCGTCTAAAAAAATCGTTCCCCCCTCGGCCAGTTCAAACTTGCCCTTCTTGCTCCGCACCGCGCTGGTAAAAGCCCCTCGCTCGTGCCCAAACAACTCGCTTTCGACCAACCCCGTCGGCAGGGCACCGCAGTTGACCTTGACGAACGGACCTTTGCTGCGGCGGCTCTGGTAGTGGATGGCGCGAGCAACCAACTCCTTGCCAGTGCCGCTTTCTCCGTAGATCAGCACTGACGACGACGACGTCGCCACCTTGCGCACTTGTTCGCGCACGGCCTTGATCTGCGGCGATTGGCCGACGATCTCGCCGAAGTTGTAGCGGCTGTCGATTTCTTCGCGCAGGTAGCGGTTTTGCTCGAATAAGTGCTCCCAGTCCCGCAGCTTGGCCTCGGCTTCTTGGCGGAGGGTTTGGGCTTCCTGCAGCTTGGCTTGGGCTTCCTGCAGCTTGGTTCGATAATCGAGCCGCTTATTGACCTTCAGCCACAGTTCGTCGGGCAGGAAGGGTTTGACAATAAAGTCGATCGCCCCCCGCTCCATCGCCTCTACGGCCAGCTCCCGGGTGTCGTAGGCCGTCATCATCATCACGTCGGTCTCTGGTGCTTGGCGCTGGACCGCCTCCATCACCGCCAACCCGTCCATCTCCTCCATGCGGTAATCCGTAATGACCAAGTCAAAAGGCTCATCCTTCATCCGCGCCAAACCTTCGCGACCACTCCCTGCGGCAACAGCTTGGTGCCCCATCTTGTTCAAGCTCAGCACCAGTCCGTCGCCGAGGCTTTTGTTGTCGTCGATAATCAGAATCCTGCCCATAGTACCCCATCTTTGGACTGCGGCAGACGCAGGCGGCACACCGTGCCTTCGCCTTGCCGACTGTCTATTTCGATCCGGCCGCGATTTTCCTCAACCGCCCGCGCCACCAGTGCCATCCCCAAACCCGATCCCTTCTCTTTGGTGGTAAAGAAAGGCTCAAAAAGGCGCGCCTGCACCTCCTCCGACATACCCGAGCCATCGTCGGCCACCTCGACGACGACCTCATCGTCTGCGACCGTAGCTCGCACCGTCAAGTGCCCGCCATCGCGCATGGCTTGCACCGCGTTCTTCATCAGGTTCACCAGCGCCCGCTCCATCTGTTCGGCGTCGATGTAGCACACCAAATCCGGCGCAACGCGCTCTTCGTAGCTAATGCCCGCAGCCTCCATTTCCGGGGCTAGTAAAAAGGCCGCGTTGGCCACTAGCGGAGCCAGCTCCGTCGGCTGCGGCTGCGCCGGTGCCGGGCGGGCGAATTCGAGAAATTCGGATATTACGCCATTGAGCCGACGCACTTCCTCAATGACCTTCTCAATGTGTTGCTTGCGCTCGTCGCGGGTGGGCAAGTCGCCGGCGATTAGGCCGGCATACAGATCAATGCTGCTCAGCGGGTTGCGAATTTCGTGGGCAACGCCACCCAGCATGAGGCGCAGTTGCGCGTCGCGGGCGACCAGCTTGCGCCGCATCTCCTCCATGGTCTCGCCCAAATAGCCGATTTCGTCGTCAGACGCGGTGGCCACCTCTTGGTTCATGTTGCCCCGGCCGATTTCGCGCGCAGCCTCGACCAGCTTCTGGATGGGCCGCGTTAGCGTCCGCGCCAACCCCCATGCCACTCCGACAGTGAGCAACGCACCCAACCCGGCAAAGATCAACACCGACCGCCCGAAGATGCGGATGGAATCCACAAACCTAGCCCCGATTTCGACCCCGACGGCCGCGACGACCTCGCCGCCGTGAAAAATTGGGGCGTAGCCCGTCATATACGGAACATCGCCGTCGTAAAAAAGCACCGAATGCGCGGTATGGCCCTTCCAAACTCGCTCTAGCTCCCGGCGGTGGAAGAGCAGTTTGGGGTACTCGCGGCCAATGGGCATTAGGCCATCGGTGTCGAGCAGCGATCGGTACTCGCGGTCGAAAACGAAAATGTGCCGGGCACCAACCCCTTGTTCGGCGCGCTGTAATTTAAGCATTAGGGTCCGGTAGAGATGGGAGTGCTCGCGGCCCGGGTCCATGTAGCGCAGCACATTGCCGGACAGGTTCATACTCACCAGCGTGGCAACCGATACAAGGTGGTCGCGCATCTGCCGCTCCAAGCTGCGGTCCGTCAGCTCGAAGAGCACCCAGCCCGATAGCCCCACTACTACCATGACCAGCAGCACAAAGCTCAAAATCAGCTTGTGGCCGATCCGCGTCCGCGGACGCTCGCTGGGGGCCTTGCCCTTGGTCATTTGGACAGACTCGACAAATTGGCGCATCCTATTTAGTAATGTACCGTCTTAAAAAAGACGAACAAGCGGAGCCGTGGTTCTCGCTGGTCACGCCTAAAGTAAAAAAGGCAGGAGCTAGACTACCAACTCAACCTCTGCTAAAAAAGGCATACCCCATGAAACATCTCCTATTGGCCGCCTGTTGCTTTTTGCTAGCCTGCGGCGACTCGGATGACGACCAAGGCGAGGTGACCGTCCATTTCAACCATACCGTCGCCGGTGCCGATCTCAAACACGAGGAGATACTCTACACCAATGCCGCTGGAAATGAATACGGCGTCACTCGCCTGGAGTACATCGTCTCGGATATCGCCTTAGAGACGGCTGGGGGCAAGCGCGTCGAACTGGCCGAATTCCACTATCGCAACGCCTTTGTGGGCGCGACTCGCAGCGTTTCGGCCAAAGTGACCGGTGGCGAATACGCTGCCCTGCGCTTTACCTTTGGCATCGACGGCGCTAAAAACGAAACCAGCGCGCTGCCGAGCGTCGATCACTTCAACAACATGGCCTGGCCCGCTCCCATGGGCGGCGGCTACCACTACATGCGCATGGAGGGCCTCTTCCGCACCGACGACGGCGAGGGGGCCTTTATCACACATACCGGGCCGACGGGTGGGGAAGACTTTTCGTTTGCCGTCTCCCTGCCGCTTTCCCTAACCGTCAGCGGAGATGAGTGGGCAATCGCCGTGGTGATGGACCTCAACGAGTGGTACGACGCGCCATCGTTGTACGACTTTAACGACCGCGGCGGGATTATGGGCAACGCCGACGCGCAATTGACCTTGCAAGGCAACGGCGCTACGGTCTTTTCCCTAGGCCCCATCGGGCACCCCGACCACGTCGGCCAAGGTCACGGGGAAGAGGAAGTCGAACAAGACCAAGCAGCGCAAGATCACGACGAACACGTAGAGGAATAATCCATGGGGCTTAGGGCACTAATCTTGCTAGGGCTAATCGCCTGCGGCAAAGACGCGAGCGTTCCCCCTGCCCCTCCGCCTGCTCCAACCCCCTACGAACTGGTCGTGCCGGCGGGATTTCCCGAGCCGGAAGTCCCACCCGACAGTCCCCTGACCATCGAGGGCATCGCCCTTGGCGAGCGGCTTTTTGCCGATCCCATTCTCTCCGTCGATAGCACCATCGCCTGCATCTCGTGTCACCTGCCCGCCCACGCCTTCTCCGATCCACGGCCCCTTAGCCAAGGCGTCGGAGGTCTCACCAGCCGCAACTCCATGCCGCTTTTCAACTTGCTCTGGAGCCCATCTTTTTTCTGGGACGGGCGTGCAGCTAGTCTCGAAGACCAAGCCCTTGAACCCGTGCAGAGCCCCGTGGAAATGGGCGAAGACTGGGACCGCGTGGTGGCCAAACTGGATCGGCACCCCGAATATCCCGCACTCTTCGCCCGCGCCTTTGGCGACGCGCCGATCGACCGGCAACTCGTCGTCCAAGCCATCGCCCAATTCGAGCGCACCCTCATTTCCGCGGACAGCAAATACGACCGCTGGTTGGCCGGTCAAGCGGAGTTTACCCCAGAAGAGGAACGGGGCTTCATCCTCTTTCACACCGAGGAGGGCGACTGCTTCCACTGCCACGTCGCGCCGCTTTTCACCGACAATGAGTTCCACAACAACGGGCTGGACCTAGATCCCCCGGATGAAGGACTGGCCGCGCTCACTGGGAAACGCTTTGATCGCGGCAAGTTCAAGACGCCAACCCTGCGCAACATCGAATACACGGCACCGTACATGCACGACGGCCGCTTTCAAACCCTTGAAGAAGTCGTCGAGCACTACGACTTTGGCTTTCACCGCATAGTCCTCACCGACCCCTTGTTGCTCGTCCGGCTCAACCTCGACCTGACTCCAGCCGACAAACGCGCCCTCGTGGCCTTTTTGCAAACCCTTTCCGACCCTCAATTCCAAGCCCCGTGACGCCTGTTACTTTTCCCTTGATTAAGTTTCAGAATTTCGTATAATACAAGCACTTATGCACAAAATCAGTACCGATTTAACTCCTCAGCTAGCGAGGTTTTAGTGGCCACCATAACCAAGAAAGATCTAGCGAGGTCGGTAGCCGACACGCTCGGCTGCAAAAACAACCTGACTTTGCAAATGGTCGATAGCCTCTTCGAGGCCATGCGCGAAACGCTTATCGAGGGAAACCGCATTGAAATCAGGGGCTTTGGCGTCCTCGAAGTCAAAGACACCAAGCCCAAGCCCGCCGCCCGCAATCCGCGCACCGGCGAAGTCGTGTACGTGCCCGCCCGCCGCAAAACCCACTTCAAGCCGGGCAAACAGCTCAAAGAAGCCCTGCACGACACCCGCTCCGCCACCGACCAAGCAGCGCCAGACCCCGGCGGCTCTTGGTCTTCCTAATATCGTTGGAAATTCGTCCTCAAAAAGTAAAAGCCGGCTCCTTGCGAGTCGGCTTTTACTGTATATGCGTTGGCCTAGCGCTGCTAATGGCTTCCGGCGTCCGAGCTGAGCAACGCCTGCACATCGGTGCCGATCCGCGCATCGAACTGCTCATCGCGGTCCAACTCCTCGGCCAGTATCGCTATCTGACGCCCTATCGGGTGGAGTACGCGGACGATCTCGTCGCTCACTTTTCGCGCTATCCTCCCCAGCAGGCCGTGGCCTTTTTTCGCAGCCTGAGCTTGGACACGGGGTGGTCGGACGCCTACCCAACCGCCATGCTCTACCTATCCGACCCACCCGTACTAGAACCAACCCAACCCATTCCCCCCCATATCCATCGCGCCTTCCGCGGCGAGGAAAACTTCGCGCGCTTCGTCCACGCCTTGCGCAATTTTGCCCGCCAAACCCAATTCAACCACTTCTTCACCCGCAGCCAAAAGCTCTATCAGCTCCTCGAAGCACGTCTCCGCGAAGAACTGGCCGATGCCGACCCCACCGGCCAAGTCGAAGCCTATTTCGGCACCCGCCAACTCAGCTATCACCTCGTCCTTAGCCCGCTCTTGCACCACGGCGGATTTGGCCCACACATCGGCCGCCATGGGGGGCCGTACGATGTCTATACGCTGCTCGGCCCCACGGGAGTCACGCAGCGCGGCCTGCCCGAATACGGCCCCCGCGATCAACTTTTGCAGATTATATGGCACGAATTCAGCCACGCCTTCGTCAACCCCCTCAGCGAGGAGTACTATCCCATGTTGAGGCCCCATGCCGACCTATTCGCCCCGCTGGCCGAACAGATGGCCACCATCGGCTACACGCACTGGTTCGACTGTGCCAATGAACACCTCATCCGCGCCATCACCGCACGCTTAGCCCACCATCACCTCGGCGCAGAAGCAGGTCGCCGGGCACTGCGCGAAGAATCCGGGCGCGGCTTCCGCTATATCCACGCCATCGCTCACCGCCTCGAAGCATACGAATCCCAGCGCGACCGCTACCCGACCTTCGCCGCTTTCTTCCCCCGCTTAATCGCCGTCTTTGCCGAGCTTGATCCTGAAACTTTAGCGCACTAGCCGCCGGAAAAGATCCTCCTGCGGCGGTACTTCGAGCAGTTCGTCCAACGTCCCGCGCTCCAACCCCTCGGCGATAACGGCAAAACTCTCCCGCACCACGGCCGCGGTCTGCTCGACCTCAGCCTCGCCGTGAGCGCAATTGAACATGAACCCAGTCGCCAAGATCACGCCGCGGCGGGCGTTTTCCTGGATAAACAGCGTGTTGACCTTGGCAGCCGTCGCAGCATCCTCCGCACCCAAGCGGATGCGCGGATGCGCTGCCACCCCCTCGCAGCTAGCGTCGAGCCCGACGGCAGCCGCGGCCGCGTCAATCTGCTCCTTAAAGAAGATGCCAATGCGTTGGAAGTGGCCCACCGCGTCGCGGCGTTCCAACTCGCGCAAGGTCGCCAGTGAGGCTGTCACGCCGATGTTGTCGTCCCAATAGGCGCTGGAGATAAACATCTGCGCAGCCGGTGCCATAAACTCTCGCTTGCCGACCACCGCGCCCATTGGGTAGCCATTGGAGATGGCCTTGGCAAAAACGGAGATGTCTGGCGTCACGCCCGTGTATTCTTGGGCACTGCCCAAGGCTACGCGAAACCCCGACGACACCTCGTCGAAGATGAGTACCACCCCGTAGTGCGACGCCAACTCTCGCACCTTTTCTAAGTAGCCCGGCGGCGGCTCATCGGAGCGCATCGGCTCCATGATGATACAGGCCAACTCGCCAGCGTGCTCTTCAAGCAGAGCAGTGAGTTCATCGACATCGCCATAGGTAAAAGGCAGGGCCGTGCCCTCCAGACAGCGGGGCACGCCAATCGGCTCAATGCCATTAAAAAGATGAGTGGCCAACCGCTCGGCTCCGATATTGGCGGCCTGATACCAATCGTGCCAGCCATGGTACCCGCAAAACAGCACCTTGTCGCGGCCGGTAACCCCACGCGCGATCCGCACCGCAATGGTACATGCCTCGCCTCCACCCTTGCAGTAGCGCACCATTTCCGCGGAGGGCACGATCCGCACCAACTCCTCGGCCAACTCCACGGCTGACTCTTGGACGATACTGTAGATGGTCCCCCGGTCGATTTGGGCGCGGACGGCAGCGTCGACCACCTCGTCAGCATAGCCCAAAATCACTGGCCCCACCGCGCTGGTCCAATCGATGTATTCATTGCCATCCACATCCCAGATGCGGCAGCCTTTGGCGCGCTCGGCGTAGATGGGACTGACACCGAGCGCGGCCCGGGTCGGGCGGCGGCTGATGAGCTGGGTGGTACCGGGGACGAGCGCTTTGGCGCGCTCGTAGATTTGCAATGAGCGGCGCACCGAATGTTCTCGCATGACACAGGCTCCTTCTACCGCCCGCTGCGGAGCGGATTCTAGTTGCGCTTTGCACTATCTCACCGCTGCGAGGTGGCACTTATCGCCGGTAGCGGTGTTAGATAATTTGACAGCCCGTTTAAGTCCCTCTTTTTTGCCTAGCCAACCTCGAACTTCTAAACGGAGCTTTATCATGCAACGCGCTCTGCCTCTTCTCGCCCTCTTGTTAACTCTGCCACTCGCCGCCCACGCCTTTGATGGAAGACGCGAGGGATTTCTGTTCGGTTTGGGCCTTGGGCCGAGCTACCAGTCCATCGAGCAAGAGTGGCTCATCGACGGTAAACCTTCCCGGCACAAGAACAGCGACTCGGCATTCGGGATGGCCCTCCAGTTTGGCTACGGCCTCACCGACCACCTCGTCTTAGGCTGGGTCTTGGACTTAGGCAACGACACCAACGCCGACGAGACCAAGCTCCTAGGTAAAGCGGTCGCCAAGGGCAACACTAGCTTTGAGATCGACGGCTTTAGCGCAACCTATTTCTTCAAAAAACGCGCCCCATCGCCTTTTGTCGAAGCCGTCATCGGCACCGCTCGTTGGGACGACGGGGGCGACAACGTCCTCGATGGCCTCGGGCTGGCCGGTAGTATAGGCTACGAGGTGCGCAAGAACTGGATGGTCAAAGGCACCGTCGGCTGGGGCACGCCGAGCGCCGAGGCTGCCATCGGCGATCAGGCGATCAAAGCTGAGGTCACGGGCTTGATCATTGCCTTCAACGCCAGCTATCTATGGTACTAAACAGGCTCACTCCTGCTCTTCCATCTGGTCGTAGAACTGGACGATCTTGCCCCGGTCCTCAGAGGCGTTGAACGCCATACCAGCCCGTGGATGCTGATTGAGCAAGCCGGTGATCATGTAGGGATAGTCGTAGCCCCACAGCAGTTGAGAGCGCAGCGGCTCAACGTGCTCCTCAATGCACTTGAGCACTGGGCGCAAGCGGAATTTCGGGTTGTGCAAAAAGCCCAACAAAAGCTCCATCTGACAATTGCCCGCGCCGCGGCCCAAGCCAGCGAAACTCGCGTCCGCGCAATTGGCTCCCAGTACCACAGCTTCAATGGTATTGGCAAAGGCCAGTTGGCGATTGTTGTGGGCGTGGATCCCGACCTCAATCGGGGTGCCCTCGCAGTATTCGAAGAACATGTTGCACAGCGCGCGGATCTGCTCGCTGTAGAGCGAGCCAAAGCTATCGACCACGTACACAGCCCCCACATCCGAGTGCACCAGCATCTCCAGCGCGCTCTTGACCTCGGACTCCGGCACGGTAGAAACGGCCATTAGGTTTAGGGTCGTCTCATAGCCCTTGTCCGAGGCGTCCTTGACCATGTCCAATGCCAGCGGCATCTGGTGGATGTAGGTGGCCACGCGAATCATGTCCAACACGCTCTCAGACGCCGGCAGAATGTCCGTCTTGTAATCGCTTTTTTCGGCGTCGGCCATGGCCGCCAACTTCAGCGAGGTGCTGTTGTCGCCGACGATGCGGCGGATGTCCTCCTCGCGGCAGTGCTTCCACGGACCAAACTCGCCGGGCGGAAACTGCTCCCGCGAGTTGATATAGCCGATTTCCATGTAGTCGATCCCGGCCTCGACGCAGGACTCGTACACGCCTCTTACTACTTCGTCAGTGAACTGGTGGTCGTTCATCAAGCCGCCATCGCGGATTGTGACATCGACGACCTTGATCTCCTCCCGGTACCCGAGCCAATTATCGGCCCAAGTCGCGCGGTTTTCCTCACTCATTTTTCACTCCTGTTTATGTGTAACTCAAGTATTGACGAAAGGATATATACTGCGGCACAACCGGCAAAAGGTCAAACCCCAGCGGTTGGCGTGCGGCGGCAACGTATCCGCAGATGAACGCAGATGAGCGCAGAGGTGGGATGCGAGGGCACTTAGGCCGTCGCCACCGTCAGGGTGCGCAATTTGTCCGCGTCGATCTCCACGCCCAATCCCGGCCCTTCAAACGGATACAAGTAGCTGCCCTCGGCCCGCACCCTTTCCACGGCCGGCGACGCCGTGTACAGCACCGGCCCCATGGGGTCGCAGGGCAAGTTGGTGTTGGGCATGGCGATGCCAACGCTGACCTGCGCCGATACCCCCAGCGTCGATTCTTGGTCGGTGCCGATCAAACAGCGGAACCCAGCCGCTTCCGCCAAGGCGAAAAGCCGACGGATGTGGGTCGGACCACCACAGACGCAGGCGACGTTAAAGGCCGTGCAGGCCCTTTTCTCAATGGCTTCCATCCCCAACTCTAGGCTGTTAATGTGCCAGCTCACCGGCAGGTCAACGCGCCGCACAAATTCGGCCGAGACCCGCAGACTGCGCGAGGGCTGCTCAAAGTGATAGGGCGCGTGGTGGCGGAGGACATCGGCGTAGCGGATGGCCGTCTCCCACTCGGTGAAACGCCCGGAAAAGTCGATGGACTTGAGCTTGAGCCGGTCGTCGAAGCGGCGTTTGGCCTCGTCTAAGAAGCGGTCGTCGAGCGCGCTATCGCCCGACACGTAGTAGCGAAACAGGTGATGGCCCAAGTCGAGCAGCCGCTGGAGATAGCTTAGTGTGCGCTCAAAGTCCTCTTTTACCTGCCAGCCAAAGATCGGATAGCAGCAATAGAGCCTATCCCGCACCTTGCCGCCCAAAAGCCGATAGGCCGGCACCCCTTGTGCCTTGCCGTGGAGATCATAGAGCGCCAGATCAATCGCCGAGGCGAGGTGAAGGTTGGTTACGGAGCTGTGGAACGCATGGCCGCGCAACAGCTCGTTGATCTCAGTAATAGCCCCGGCGTCCCGCCCCACCAGCAACTCGTTGTACTGCCGAGCAATGGCCGCCAAATCCTCGGCGCGACTGTCGGACGCTTCGCCCCAGCCGACCGGGCCGTCATCGACAAAGACCTTGACCAGCACGTGCCCGGAGATGTGGCCGTAGTAGCGCGGGGTCTCTATCTGAATGGTCTCCACTTTGGTTATTTTCACGCCTAGCTCCTTTGCAAGCGGCCCAACGCCGCGGGTAGGTGATCGATTGCGGCTTCAAGTAAGAAAAAGGCGATGCTGGCGCGCAAGCCTGCACGAGCGGGCAGGGGCAGAGGCACCATCAGTACACCATTTCCCGGTAGCTCTGCGCGATCTTCTCGATCGCCACTACGTACGCCGCAGTGCGCAGGTCATGCACCTTGTCATGGCTCAAAAACACCTCGCGCATCTCGTTGTACGCCTGCCGCATGGTGTCGTCCAGGCCAGATCGCACCAAGTCCAACTCATCGGCTCCGCGCATCAAGTCGTGTCGCTGGGTTTCGGGAAGGGGTTTGCCGACCGCTGTCTCAATGGCCTCGACGATGCGCTGCCCGCGCAACTCGTCAATGCGCCGGTCCATGCGGCCAAAGCGGATGTGGGACAGGTTCTTGATCCATTCGAAATAAGAGACGATCACGCCTCCTGCGTTCATATAAGCGTCCGGAATCATCACCTTGCCGCGATCGCGCAGGATTTCGTCTGCCTCGAAAGTGGTCGGACCGTTGGCGGCCTCGGCGATCAGCCGCGCTTGGATGCGCTCGGCATTTTCGACAGTGATCACCGCTTCGGTGGCCGCGGGGATCAGGATGTCGCAGTCCGCTTCCAGCAAAAGGCTGCCGTCCTCCACGAACTCGGAGTCCCGAAAGCCCTGGCCGCTGCCCTTTTCGCGGCGATAGGTGGCGAGCTCCTCGATGTCTAGCCCGTCTTCACATACCACGGCCCCCTCGCGCTCAATAACAGCGACCACCCTGACGCCATCCTCTTCGGACAGGAACTTCGCGGCGGGGTACCCGACGTTGCCCAAGCCCTGGACTATTACGCGCTTGCCCTCCAAGTCTCCATCCATCCCGGCCCTCTGCACATCTTCGGGATGGCGGAAGAATTCCCTGAGGGCGTATTGCACTCCGCGCCCCGTTGCCTCGTTGCGGCCGCGGATTCCGCTCATATGCACGGGTTTGCCAGTGACGCAGGCGACGGCGTTGATGTCGTTGGGATACAGGGCGCGGTACGCATCCGCGATCCACCCCATCTCGCGTGCGCCCGTACCCATGTCGGGAGCCGGCACGTTGAGGCTGGGGCTGATGTAGCCTTTCTTCGTCAGCTCCATCGTGAAATTGCGAGTGATCAGCTCGAGCTCGGCCGCGTCGTAGTCGCGCGGATCGATCTGCAGGGCACCCTTAGATCCCCCGTACGGGACATCGACGATGGCGCACTTGTAGGTCATCAGGGCGGCTAGGGCCTCGACCTCGTCCTGATCGGCGATTGGCGCATAGCGGATCCCGCCTTTTACCGGCAGGAAGTGCTCGCTGTGGACGGCACGCCAACCGGTGAAGACCCGAAACTCGCCCCGTATGTAAACGGGAAAGCTGACCTGGAACACAGAGTTGCATGTCCTGATCTGATCGGCGAGGCCCGGCTCGAGCTCCATCGTGGCAGCGGCAGTCTCAAACATCCGGTCAACGCTGCCCTTGAACGAATTCCTCTGCTCTTTCAAACCGGACCCCGCAATACCCCTCTTTTGTGCATGTCTCCAACCCCTATGATTCGATGACGGCCAGAGTTCGGTTTCCCCATGCCGCGTAATATATGGGGACCGCGCTGCGCCAGCCAAGCGCACTCATTCGCCCTGATTCTCGGAGCATCCAATTGGTTCCCCTCCACCACTAGCTTGCGAATGTCGCCGAACTATTGAGACCAGCTATCGGATAGTCTGAGGATTCACTACAGAAAAACTAGGGCCTCCTCCGGGGTCGCCTCGCCATCCAACACGGCTCGGCGCAAGGCGGCGGTCAGACTCTCCGCTCCAACCGGTGGGAGCGGCGGATCGACCTGCGGGTCGGCGACCCAAGCCGCCAGTTTGGCGTCTGCCGACCACAGTCCATACACCGGTCGCCGCCCGACGAACCCATTGCCGCACGCCGAACACCCCGCTGGCGTGCCGACCTCATCGCCGACTGCTGCATTCAGCCGCGCCGCTTCTTCGTCCCGCAGAAGCCGACGCTGAGCGCACTGGGGACACAGCCGCCGCACAACGGCCTTGTCGGTGCCGCCCAGCAAAACCCGACTAAGCGCCGCCCGGTCAATCTCAAATTCCAGCAACTTCTGCACCGCCTCTATTATATTCCCGGCCCGCATTTGGGCCAGCACCACAGCACCGCTACGCACCCCTTCGAGCAGAGCTTGGGCTTGGTCAACATCTCGCACTTCGTCTAGCACCACAACATCGGGACTCATGTCCAGTGCCGCCTGCCACAAGGTTTTAAAATCAGGGCTAGCACCATCTCGTAACTCTAGCTGCACCAATTGCTCGGCCCGGTACCCAACGCGGTGATCTAGGCACACCACCAACCGTCCTGCATCGGCCCAATCCCGGGCCAACACCAGGCGATGACGCTCGTCCTCGGGCCCTCCCGAGCCAACGAGCAGGAAAAGCCCCGGGCGTGCCCCAAATTCTCGTCTGAGGCATTCGGCCTGCTCTGGCATATAGCCCAGATCTTCCAACCTTGTCCCTTCGTAATCAGTGAACAGATGGAGATGGAAATGAGAGCCCAAGGTGGAGGGCACTTCGGTCAACCGCAACTGACAGCCTACCTCCCCCCAGGTTTTCCTAGCTAGGCCTTCACTCAATTGATTCGGGACAGCTTCTCCCCCCACCTCAACTAAGCCTTCGCCCAATTGATCGGGCGCAGCCTCTGCCAAGACGGTTAGCCCCTTAAGCCACGTCCCCAAAGGCTCTGTCAGGCAGTCCTCAAAACGGGCCATTTCCCGGCAGTGCTCCACGCTATAGAGCAGGCGCAAGCCAGCGTACAGAGGATCGAAATACACATCCCTAGCTCCCTCCCCCAAGGCGTCCTGCAAAATGCGCTCGCCTAACTCGGCCATTTGTTCGGCAACGGGTTTATCGGTTACATCCTCAATCACTGCCCACGGGTGGTCTGCCAAGCGCCCGGCAAAAAACGCCAACCAACGGTCAATCGACTTCTGCAACAGATCGCGCTCCTGCTCCAGTACAGCGGCATAGCGCTCAATCTCCTCTACAGCAAATCGCAGACAACGGTCGATTTTCTCGCCTTTGAGAGCTTCGTCCTGTACCCGGCGATATATTTCCGGGCGGCTCAAGCCGAGTTGCTCTATCGCCTCGTCGAGGGAGAAGAAGCCTTGCTGTTGGGCCATGCTCACTCCTCCCGTTTCAGGTCAATCGCTGTAGCTGGCACTGTAACTGCCAGACCAGCGGTCTCAAAAGCTGTGCGCATGCGAATGACCACATCGCCGAAGATGTTCATGTCATCGACATCGCTCCATGCTACCAGCATCATCTTCACATCCTCCGCGGTCACTTCCGACACAGTGCAGGAAGGAGCTGGATCGTCGAGTACCTGCTCGTGCTGAGCCAGCACGTCGAGGGCCAAATCTGCAACCCAGTCCACGTCCACATCGTACGGCACGGCGATGGGGATGCGGATGGCGCGCTGCCCAAGGGAGGAAAAATTGACGATTTTATTGCGCCAGATCACCATATTGGGCACGACCAGCCGCACATTGTCGAGCGTCACCAAGCCGGTATACGTCATCTTGACCTCTGTGACTCGGCCAATCTGCGGCGGCGGTCCAAACTCTATTAGATCCCCCTGCTTGAAGGGCCGAGCTGCCAACATCATCAACCCCGAAAAATAATTGGCAATAGAACGGCGTGCTCCCAAGCCGATGATGATGCCGCTAATGCCGAAGGTGGCCAGTACCGCCTCCACTGGAAAGCCGATCTTCTTGAGGGCCGACACCCAACCCACGATCAAGGTCAGGTAGCGCAGTACTGTACCAAAGTAATCCCACAGGATTTCGTCCCAGCCGAGGCGCTTGGCAGTGCGGGAGACAAAGCGCTTGACCCAGCGGCTAGCCAACCAAGACGCTAAGGCAATGAGCAGCCCTAGCACCAAATCGGCGAGGCTGCTTATCAGCCATTCCCACAACCGATCTACATAGACATCAATCATGGTCCACACTCTCCGCTGCGCCCACGGCCCGCTGCGCCATGAGCCGTCCACCCAAAGTAGAAGGCGAGATGATCTCATCGACGCCTATACTCTCCACTTTGGCGATGTTCTCTTCGTCCTCAATGCGCACAATAATGCGGAACTTGTGCTGCTCCCCGGCTTCGCGCAGAGCGCGGGCCGTGAGAGCTACTAAAGTATTAGTGGCGTCCGAATCCGTGGCCGCGATTACCGCGGCAGCGCTGGATAGATTGGCCTGCTCCAGCACGGCCCGTTCCGTGGGGTTACCCTGCAAAACGTCAAGGCCGCTGTTTTTGAGGTATGCAACGAACTCTTCGCGCTCGTCGATAATGAGGAAAGGCACCGGTCGCGTTCGCAGTTCATCGACAATGCTCTCGGTTACTTTAGTATAGCCGCAGATCACTATGTGGTCCACGCTCTTTTGAAATTTGCTCACCACAGCGAATACTCCTTTTAGCCGATTCTCGATCAGCGGTCCCAGCAATACGGTTAAAGCCGTAACAAATGATCCAATGCCAACGCTCACCATGGAGATGGCGAACCATTTGGCGTTAGCACTTTGGGGCAACATATCCCCATATCCTAAGGTGCTATACGTGACGACCGTGAAATAGACCGCGTCCGCCCACGTCTCAATGCCGCTGAATTCGGCGCGCAGCAAATACGCCCCGCCAATGCCGTAGGCCAAAGCGAAGATGATCGACAGCACGGCGATTACTTCGGCATAGCTCCAGCGATGGCGCTCGCTGTGGCGGGTGAACTCGGTGCGCAACAGCCCCAGAAAAACCAAACCCGCTGCCGACAGGATACAGTTCCGCAATGGCAGCCCTTGGTATAGATGGGACAAAACGTTGAGCAGCAGCGCCACCACGGCCCAGTTGCGCGCGCGCCGTCGCCGCTCGGCCAACCCCTTGCCTAAAACGATGAATACAACGCCCAAGAAAACCGCCACGAAACCACCCAACTGCGGGGCGGGGACTACTTCCAGATAGCGGCGCATTTCCCCCAGCTCGACGGCCAGATACTGGTCGAGGTGAAAGATCTCGCCTAAGCCCATAGCCAAGGTGTAGAAACCGTTGGCGACCATAAAGGCAGCGACGAGATACGGCACACATCGCCATACGAGCGCCTTCATAGTTTTTTAATCCTATACCTCTTCATAAACCATTCCTTAAACCGTTTACAGCCACTTCTCGCTCCAAGCGTAGCCCAGCCCCACTTGCAGTTCCGACTTGACGGCCAGCGCTTGGACTTGACTGTCGCGGTGGAGAAAGAAGTTGGCGTCGAGGGTAGCGGCCAGATTGCCCAGCAGCCGGATGCGCAGGCTGTTGAAATTCTGCAGCGACAGCGTACTCCTTTGCCTTACTCCCCAAAAGAATTTGGCCTGAGAGGACACGACATTGCCCGGACGCAATTCTTCTTTGTACTCAGGTGCTATTTCTAGTCCCATTACATTGGTCGCTTGGACCTGGTCTCTTTCCACAGCCAGACCGACGCGGACGCCGGCATCCGAGCCAAATTTTTTATGCAAACCCCCTTTGAACCGCAGCGCAAGGGGATGTTTCTCTCCCGAGGCGCCTGTCCATACCGTGTTAATGTCGAGCCCCAAAAAAGGAGCAAACTGGCGCTGCGACCAAGTGTAGAGCACGTCCCCTTCCAAGCGGTCCACGGCCTCGCGCAGGCTGCTGCGGGCGCGCAACTGGCCAAAACCAGAGCGCAGCAGGGCGACCAGTGTGCCCCGCTGGCTCAAGTAGCTGGTGCGGCTCTCGAACTGTCCGTTCCAAGCCAAGGCGTCGTGGCCCCCTAGAAAAGAGACGCCGCTGTAGCGACCGGCCGAGGCGTCGAGCGTTGTATGCGACAGCGAGCCGTTGAGCTTAGTGCTGTTCTTCCAAACGCTCCGTCCGCCCCGCCGCACTCCATCCCAGCGCCCCAAGTTTGGGTGTCTGCGGATGTGCTCTTCCAGCATCTGCTTCAGCGTAACCCAATCCGCCGATTCCATATCTAGGGCCGCCTCTTTCGTCCAGTAGCTATCCCCCCCAGAGGCTATATACGAAGTAGTGGCCACTTGGTACTTCTCCTCTGGCACTAAAGGGCGACCGCCAATCAAGCCGGTCTCGACATCGTACCCCGAAAAAACTAGTCGCTGACTTCCCGAGGTCCGCTTGGCGCTGCTATCGGCCATAGCTTTCAACTGGCTCCCCAGCACCTCCACGCGAACTAGGACATCATCGTAGCGCACTAGGTTAGCCAGCGTCCCTAGCTGGATATCGCCATCCAAGGTTAGGCTTCGCAGGGTTCCTTGGTTGATCACGCTCACTTCGGTGTTCAGTCGCGTGCGGATCAGATCAGCCACCCATTGGGCCGCGTCCTCAATGGGTTCCTTGGTATTGCCAAGCTGCTGTTGCTGGGCTCGCTGCGCAGTTTCCTGCTGCTCGTCAATAAGAGACGCCACGGTCTGGTCTTGGGAAACCTCGGGGCTTATAGGCACTAGCCGAGGCTGCACATCCACCAAGACGACCTTGTCCTCCGCTCGGCGCACGATCATATCCACCCGTCCCAAGAAAGCTCCCCAGCCTGGCGTGGTGACCAAATACCCACCTCCAGCAAAGCGCACCACATGTTCGCCAGCACCTCTGCGGGTTTCCCGGCCAAAGCCTCCGGCAATGCACAGGTCCACTTGTGGGAAAGCCCGCACCAGATCACGCGCCTCCTGAGCGCTCATGTGGACCAAGAGCACTTGCAGATCCGCCTGCCCTGCCGGTCCCGCCAATAAAGTTTTCAATACTCGGTTGGGACCGTCGATGTTCAAAGCGGGATTTTTCACAGGGTTGATCACTTTTATGGCCTGGGGCGAGAGCAAGCCAATGAGGGCAATCTGTAATCCGGCCCGCTCCACGAGGACAAAGGGTGTAAATAAGGCCGTACTGTCCGCTGCTACCCGCACATTGGCACTTAGCACATTGAAATTCGCCTCGCTAGCGCGGATGCGAAGGGAGTCAAGGCCGTAGTCAAATTCGTGGTTCCCCACCGCCAGCGCATCATAACCCATCCCGTTCATCAACCGCACTACCATTCGACCGGCGTCCATACCAGCGAGGGGGGAATCGCCCAAGGCATCACCCCCGTCCACAATCAGGACGGAGTCGGCGCGGGTACTCCGCTGCTCCGCTATCAGGTAGGCCAAGCGGGCAAAACCGCCCCAGTCGGCTTCGTCGAAATAAGGCTCTGGCAGCAGTCGGCCCAGCAGGTCGTTGGTGTGCAGGATGGTCAACCGATGCTCGCTTTCTGCGGCAGCGGCACTCCAGATCAGGACCATCAATAAAGTACGCCACCAGACCGTATAGGCCCCCCAATTGAGGCACAATTTGAGCCTGTTCAAACTACCTACCCCCGCCGAAAAAAGTGATTAGACGATTCAGAGTTACTCGATTGCAACCGGCTCGCTCGCATGGACGAACAGCACGTCGTTTGCCCCGTAGTAGCGCTGGAGGGCTTGCTTGGCTTCGCCCGATTTGATGTCGTCATCGGTCAGACCAGCGATGACCAAATCGGCTTTAGAAGATCGGAGGGTCACCTCCTGCTCAAGGGCTTCGTGGGTCGTACAAGGAACCGAGGTCACATTCTGCCTAGAAATCGGCAGCCGTCCTTCCGTCATCAACTTGGACAGCTTGTTTGTCTCGCGTTTTCCGTTTTCAGAGTCGAAGCACACAAAAAGCCGAATCTCGGCGTGTCTCCACTCCCGATGCCCCACGATGATGTACGCCAAAAGCAGCATCAGCGGAGCGTTGACCAGATTCTCCTCGGTCACCCACAGGTGGATCGAGGAGTGATAGCCGAAGCGGTAATCCGTTGACCGCAGGATCAAGACATTAAACATCGATTCCGCGGCAAGCTGTGCGCCCTGTACGGTCTCTTTGATCTCTTCGGGATGCTCTTTGTCGAATTCGAGCAGAACGCAGTTGTTGGGCAAGCCCGAAATGCCGTGCATCTGGAGCGTCTGTGCTAGCGCCGTCTGGAACGAAGGACTAATCAGAGAATCCACAAAAATGCCTGC
Source organism: Candidatus Latescibacterota bacterium (assembly GCA_965116675.1). Taxonomy (GTDB): domain Bacteria; phylum Latescibacterota; class UBA2968; order UBA8231; family UBA8231. The sequence continues at coordinate 439,138 of OZ220721.1, read as the reverse complement.
CCCGCTAACCTCGGTCCGTTCGATCAGTCTGCCCACCTGCATGCGGGCTTCGATCTCTTTGGTAAACGAGTATTCTCCCTGAAAGAACTGAATAAAGTGCCCAAACCCATGCCGGTGGCTGATCCAACGCAGCAGGTCGAAGTGCCCTAGCCGGCGCTCCCCAAAACGGGTCATCGCGATGATCGAGGGCCGCCAGCCCCCTTCCGATTTCACCGCGCGGCTCTTCTGCAGCATGATCTGCAGCCGTCTCGTCAGTTGGAACATCGTCCCCTGCAAGATCGCCGTCAGGCCGCGCTCTCCCCGCCGCGTGCGTCGCAATCCAAAGTAGGTCGCCACCATGAGAGAGATCGCTACAAACGAGTACAGCGCGTTCATTTGGATCATCATCAGGCCGCACATTACCGCACCCAACAGCGACAAGTACCAGCGCGAATGGAAGGTCGGGCGGTACGACGGATTGCCGGCGAAATATTCGAGGAATGATACCGAGCAAAGGGCACCATAAGTCACCATGAAGAACATGCTGAGGATATGGGCAATAAAGTCCACATCGCCCAACACGACGAATACAATCGCAATGGCACTCGACACGAAGGTTGCGTACACCGGCTCCTGCGCCTTGCCCCAGCCTTTTTCCAGCAGGCGATTCAGTTTTGGCACGGGCAGCACATTGTCGCGCGCTAGCGCTTGCAGAGTTCTGGGAGCAACGAGGATCGAACCAAGGGCAGAGGACAAAGCGGCAGCACCTAGCCCTATGTAGATGGCTGGACCCCACAGGGCGATCTGCGCCATGATAAACTGATCGGTGGCGAGCGCCTCTGGCGTCGCGCTCTGGGCGAGCTTGATGGCGACCAATGCGTACACCAGCATCCCCGCGAGCGTCGCGCCAATCGTGCCGAGAGGGATGCTGCGCTGGGGATTTTTCAGATCGCCGGAAAGACCCAAGCCCGCGATCATGCCCGTAAAGGCCGGAAAGCACGTCGCGAAGACGAGGCCAAAGGCATCGCCGCCTTCAATGCTCGCGGTTAGCTGAAACCCGTCGGGACGGATTTCCTCGGGCCCCTGTCCCAACAGGAACGCGGCTATCGACGCCCCCAAAATCGCGCAAACGATCCACAGTGCCCTAACGCCGAGGCCGGCACCTTTGATGAGCATCAGCACGGCCAGCAAAACGGTACAAGGCAAGCTCACCCAACGCGGGTCGGCTTCTACTCCGTACGTCGCGGCGACCCATTCGTAAACGGGCTCGAACGCTTCGGCAAAGGCGACCAAGTAGAAGGCGATCGAGATCGCTTGAGAAAGGTACAGAGCGATCCCGATCGAGCCTCCAATGCTGGTGCCAAAAGAGCGGCTGATAATGTAGTACGCTCCGCCCCCCGCCACGCGGCGGTTCGTGGCAATCTCAGACACCGCCAAGACCGTGGGGATAGTCACCAGATGCCCGATAACGATGATCATGAGGCTGCCCCAAAGGCCGACATGCGCAACCGCGTAGCCAAACCGCAGGAAAAGGATCGCGCCGAGGATCGTGCTGATCGACGCGAGAAAAACAGGCGCGGTGCCAAAGCCGTGCCCTGATGGGGAAGATTCAGCGGGGCTACCTGTAGCCGGTCCAGTTTGTTGTGAGGTCAACGGGCCTTGCTCCTTTGCTTGGCCAAGCTGTTCAGCGCCGCGAGCAATTCGTCGATTTCGGATTCGAGTAGGAAAAAGGTGATGCTAGCGCGCAAGCCTTCGCGCCCGTGCGGCAGCGGCTTGATGACCATGTTCCACTCATCCCGGAGGACTTGGCTCAATTCCTCCCCCTTCCAGCCAGCCAGCCCAAAGCTGACCAACGCCGCAGACCGCTGCGGCGATCGCGGAGTGTAGAGCACTGCGTCCGGGATCTGCGCTAGCCCTTCCTTCAGCCGCCCAGCCAACGCCACCGTCCGCGCCCAGATCGCCTCCAGCCCGATGGCCGACAAGTACTCAACGGCAAAGGCCCAAGCCAGCACCAGCGGCCAACACCAAGGACCGTACTGAAAGCGCTCGGCCGTCTCGCGCAGCGCGAAAGTATCCGCCACCGGGTCCAACCACTGTTCAGCCCGTCCGCCGGCATAGCGCACCTGCACCGCATCGAGAGCCTCCTGCCGCACGTAGAGCAACCCGGCCGCATACGGCGCGTACATCCACTTATAGGAGAGCAACCCGGCAAAATCGCACCCCAGCGCGTGCAAGTCCAAAGGATACAGCCCCGCCGAATGGGCCAGATCCAAAAAGCTGCGCACTCCTCGCGCCCGCGCCGCCGCGCAAATCCGCTCCACTGGCAGACGGTATCCCAAGTCCGTCGTCACATGGCTCAGAGCCACCAGTTTGGTCCGTTCCCCTAGCCGCTCCTCCACGGCCTGCACCTGCCCATCGTCGTCGTCAATCAGCGGCACCTTCACCACCTCGACCCCGTACAAATCCCGCAAGTGCAGCGCCGGCAAAAGCAGCGCTGCTTCCTCATCCGCGCTGATTACAATCTCGTCGCCAGCCGCCCACTCCATCCCCCGTACCACCGTCTGAAACCCCTCACTGACTCCCCGCATCAGTGCCAACTCCCCAGCCACCACGCCGAAAAACTGCGCCAGCCGCTCCATCGCCGCCTTGCGCCGGGGATACTCCTCCTCGGGATAGACGATGTGCAAAGGCCCCCGCCGCACCATCTCCTCCGTCCACCGCGTGTACTCAGCGGCCACCGGCACCGGCGTGATACTCACTCCCCCATTCTGGAACCACGTGTACTGCTCCAGTGCGGGAAAATCGCGGCGAATTGCTTGGATATCCATATCATTCAATCCGAGGATGCGACGCCGCAATAGTCGGCTGCGGCCAGCGCGTACACTTGTGCCGCCCGCTCCAGCCGATCCACTTCTACCCACTCTACATCTGCATGCGCCGTCTCGTTCGAAGGGCCGTAGTAAAAAGTCGGCACCCCCGTCCCATGCACGTATAAATTGGCGTCCCCCACAATCCGCAACCCCACCAGCTCTGCCTCTTGGCCAGCCACCTGCTCGTGTGCCCGCCCCACCGCTTGCACGGCCGCATCGCCGGCGGATGTCTCAAAAGGCTCGCGCTCGTGCTCCATCTCGACTCGCAGACCCAACCCCCCAGCCTCGGCCAACGGCCGCGCTAGATCCTCTAACTCCGCTAGCACCTGCGGCGCGGTACGCCCCGGCAGCCAGCGTCGAGTCCCCGTCAGCGTGCAACGCAGCGGCGTGCGATTGAAATAGTCTCCCCCAGCGACGATCCCCAAGTCAATTCGCTCGGCACCCGCCAAGGCGTGCGCATCCCCCGCGTCGAGTTCAAGCTGATACTGGTGGATCCGTTCGATAAGCGCGCCCACAAAGCGGAACGGATTTTCCGCAAAGGGCACGTACTGGGTGTGCTTGCCGCCAGCGTCCGATTCGAGTGTAATGGTAAAAACCATGGACCCCATGCTCATCACCCACAGCGCATCGCGGCCCTCGACAATCAAAATCCGGTCGCCGCCAATCCGGCCGCTGTTGCGATCGGCGATCAGCGCCAGCGGCCCGTCCTTTTGCGCCTCGACCTCCTCGTGCCCCACAATGGCCGTCAGCCACAAGTCGCCCTGCAACTCCACCCCGCTTTCCAAGAGCGCCTTGACCGCAGCCAACGCCGCGGCCATCCCTCCCTTCATGTCGGTCGCCCCCCGTCCGTACACGCGGTTGCCCTCGCGGCGGGCGGGCGGGCAGGACCCCACGGGAATGGTGTCGAGATGGCCATTGAGCATCAGCGCGGGGCCATCCCCTCGGCCCGCAATGCGCGCGTAAAGGTTATTGCGCCCCGGAGTCACCTCCCGCACATCAACCGCTAAGCCGACCTCGCGCATCATGGCCTCATAGGCGCGGCACACTTCGGCCTCGGCCATGGTTACGCTGTAAATATCGACCAATTCCCGGGTCCGCTCAGCCACCCATTCTCGGTCTATCGCTGTCATTAATTTTTCCATTTGCGTCAATCCATCCTCTCTGGTGTGTTCTCGTCTAGCCGGAGTGCCTCGCTTACATCGCCGTCAGGCTTCGACCATAATATACATCGACTATCTCAGCCAACAATGAGCCGCTTGGGGACCCTAACATGAGCGGGTCACACAAATGAAAGGTTGATGAAAAGAAACTTGACCACGCCATACGTTTGCGATTAATTTGCGTGTAACTATATGTGTGAGAGGAGATTACGATGGCGACAAACTTGGCGATAGACCCGGAGTTACTCAACAAAGCGCTGGAAGTCGGGGGCGAAAAGACCAAGAAAGCGACCGTCAACCGCGCTTTGCAGGAGTTCATCGCGCGCCGAGAGCAGGAGCGGCTCTTGGATCTTTTTGGCAAATTGTATTGGGACGACAGCTTTGACTACAAACGCGAACGGAACCTTGGGTGACGCTATTTGTGGACACGAGCGTTTGGTCGCTGGCCTTGCGCCGGGACACGATGCCCAAGGGGCCCGAGGTCCAGCGTCTGCGGGAAGCGCTCGGTGGCGGTGAGTCGATTTACACGACCGGAATCGTCTTGCAGGAGTTATTGCAGGGCTTTCAGGGGCCAAGAGCTAAAGAGCAGATCGCCGAACGGTTTAGGGCACTCGCCATGATTGTGCCCGGGCGCGACGACTACATTGACGCAGCCGAGTTGCACAGCGATTGCCGCCGCCACGGCATTCTGACTGGAACCACCAACGCCTTACTCGCCCATCTCTGCATTCGCCACAAACTAATTATGTTGGCGACGGACCCTGATTTCAGCCGCATGACAAGGTGGACGCCGCTTCAGCTTTGGCGCGCCCACTGACTTACCGCGCCTCTGCGCGCAAAACTTCCATCTCCAATTCCATATCCGAATCCAGCGGAAAAAAGGGCCGCGCCCGCCGGACAAAGGGCAAGTGCCGCACTGTCGCCGGCGTCGGTCCCGGCGTGTCGAGCACAAAAACGGCCTGGGCTATGGCTCCGTAGGCGAGGCGGTAGTTCATGGGATTCTTGGCGACGATAAAACGCGCCTGCGCCGCGTCCATCCCGAGAGCTGCAAACTGCTCGTTGTCCCACTCGTATGTCGGATGCGACGCCAACAACACCTGTATCTGTCCTTCGGCTGAGCTCAGGTCGAAGCCCAGCGTGAGCACTGCCGCTGGTCCCATCTGCCCTTCGACCCCCTCCCAAATGCCGCCCCGATAGCGGAAGCGGCCATCGCTCAACCGCAGCACCCGGCCGCGCACGACAATCGGCTGTCCCCAACGCGGATCGTGCCCATGCCCCAGCGCCAACTCCACCTCGGCCCCGACGCCAGCTTGGTGGCAAGCCGCAGCCGCGCGAGCATCGACCAAGAGCACCAGCGCCGGTCCATCCAACTCGACCTGCAACAGCGCCGCCAGTGCCGCCACGCTATCGCCAGCCGCTCCCCCACCGCAGCAGTCCGCAGCCTCCACCAGCACCACCGGGCCACCCTCGACGGCTAAACCAGCGCGCACGGCATCCTCGGGCGCATACAGCTCCGGCTCTAAGGCAAAGCGCCGCTCCCAGTACGCCGTGGCCAACTCGCAGGCGAGGGCTTCGGCCTTGGCAAAATCGCCGTCGGCAATCACCAGCCCGCCGCTGCCCATATCGGCAAAATCGAGATAGGGATGCACCAAGATCGCACTCGTCGAGAGGATGCCGTCGCGCTGCTCACCGGCCTTGGCCAAGGCCATCACTTGCGCGAAGGGATCGTCGTCTTCGGTCGAGCCGTGAATGGCCCCAGTGAGCACTGGCACCTTGGCCATGGCCATCGCGGGTTTGCACGCGCCGACGAGCGTATCGCACAGCAGGCGCGCCCCGCGCTCGCCCGTGGAAAAGGCATCGCGATGCGGATAGGTCTCCCACGCAACTAAGCCATCGGCAGCGCGCATCATCTGTGCGGAAATATGGGCGTGCAAATCGAGCGTAGCGACGATGGGCACAGCGTCCCCGACGACGGCCCGCACGGCAGCCAGCAGATCCCCTTCCAAATCGACCCCACCCTCCACGGCCGCCGCCCCGTGTAGCGGCATAAGAACGCCATCTACCGGGAGCGCCTCGTTGAGCCGCGCCAAAAGCTCTTCCTTGAGCGGGTCGTAACAAGCCCGCGTCAGCGGCCCGCCGGGACAAGTACTGGCAAACAGCAGCGGCGCAACGTCCACGCCGCGCGCCGCCAGCACGCTGAGCATACCGCCAACCACCCCGTCTTCGGCTGCGAGCACGTCGCGCCCGCGTCGCAGCTCATAGCGCTCAAACCACGATAGATCAATCGGCTCGCCGCCGAATTGATTGCACTCGGTAAAGATCGCCCCCAAGGCTACGCGATGTTTGTCAGTCATTGTGATTAGTCGGTTGGTGGAATGGAGTCGTGAAGCCGCTTCTAATATAGCCAGACTAGAAGTGAGCGGCGAATTGGCTTGCGTACGTCTCTCGTAGGGGATACAATCGGTGGATAATGGATATTGTTTGGGAGTACCTAACCGACCTCCAAAGCCGCCATTCGGCCTACGCTATCGCCGCGTTTCTCGTCCTCGTCTGGTGGGTGGGCCGCAGTTTCGTCCGCCTCTACCGGCAGGCGACCAGCGGGGCCGGCCGCTTAGAACGCCCCCAAGAAGAGGAGCGCCCGCGTCGGCGCTTGCCGCTCGATTAAACATGCAGCCAGACGACTTCGCCGCCTATCACGACGAGGATCTCGTCCGCGCCCTCACCCTAGAACGCGCCAACTATCAGGCCCCCTACCTAGCCAGCGTCGCCGCCGAACTGGCACGCCGCAACGTCGATCCCCAAGCCTTCATCGACCAAGTCGAAGTCCGCTACCACGCAGACGCCCCCGCAACCTGCACCATCGCCCAAGCCCTCGCAAAAGCCAGCGAAGAGTTGCCGCTGTGGCATCTGTTGGCCTTTACCCACTACTTCGGCGATACCCTCGTCGTCCAGCGCGAGCTGCGCTCCTATCTGGTGAACGTTTATCGGGGCGAGGAGTATGCCTTCTCTTTCTTCGTCGCCGAGGGCCAGTCCCTACAAGACCTGCTACGCCGTTTTCTGACCCTAGCGGATTGGGACCACCTCGCGGGCACAACCTATCAGCTCGATAGCTGGCAGCCCCTCCTCCGTACCCGCTCACCCCGCTACATGCAAAAAATCGCCACGGCCCTAGCCGACGAGGGCCTGCCCTTCACCGTCCAGACCCCGGTCTTGAACCGCGACCCGCGCGGCCAGCTAACCCTGCTGGTCCCCGACAACGACCCGGCGGCCAGCGCAGTCCTGCACAAGGTGGAAGACCACCTCAGTTCCCTCCGCGACCAAGCCACTGCCGCCTTTGCGGCAAACGACCGCGACCGCGAGCTAGCCATCTACGCCGAGCTTGCCACCTACGGGCTGAACAATCCGGCCATCTACTACAACCTAGGCAGCGCCCTCGCCGAAGCCGGGCGCTATGCCGAAGCCGCTACCGCCTTTGTCGAAGCCGCATCCTTGAGCCTTACTGCGCTCGACATCCAAGTCCCATTCCAGTCCCGCCGGGGCACTGGAGGGCTGGGGGGGACTTTCGGGATGGTGGGGACGTTGATCTCGGCGCTCAAACCGGACGAGAAGACGCCAACAAATGAGCAGCGCGAGGTCCCCGATTACATCGAAGACATTGAGCTACAGCTTGCACAGCTACTCAAACGCCTACCCCAAGACCTCAACATCCTCCACGCCCTAGCCGCCAGCGCCGCCATCCGCCACGACGTCCCCCGCGCCCGCGAACACTACCGGCAAATCATAGAGATCAACCCCGACGACGAAACAGCTAAGCACTACTTGGCCGAACAGGCGGGCGAGTAGAATTATAGCAAACTGGAGAAGATCGGGAGCTACCTTGGCTACTGAGTATTCACCAAGCCAATGGCTCAAATCCCATGTGCTGCGTCAGCTTGCGCGCGGCTTGCGCCACCTGTGGGTGCGGGTCGTAGAGCGCGGCTTCAAAGCTGTCGCGATGCGCGCGCGGATCCAAGCGGTCGAGGAATTTGGCCGTGCTCAGCCGCACGTGCGGCACTGGGTCGGTCAGACCGCGCCAAAACCACTTCGGGGCCTCCTCCCCACTGCGCAGGACCAGCACTTCAATCGCCGCGCCGCGCACCGCCTTGTGCTCGCTCTCCGCGTACGGGATTAACACCTCCGGCTGAACGTCTTCGCAATGCCGCATCACCTTGAGGATGCCGACCGCGCTTTGCGGCTGGCTCTCGCCGAGCAGCAATACGCACCACTCGAACAGGTCTGGGTCGTCTAAGTCGGCCAAGAGCTGGAGGCCGCGCACCTGCCGCTGCGGCTTGTCCGACTCCAAGCAATCAATGGCCTCTTCCTCGCGGCGATCAACGGGCGCTGGAATTTCGAACGCGGCCTGCTGCGCCTCGGCTTCCCGCGCCACCTTGGGCCAGACCCGCAAATGCTCGAAGTCGATCTCCACCCCGGCAAAGCGGTCGGGGATCCACTGCGCGGCGCGAGCGAGCAACTCCTTCTCGCCGAGCCGTGCATTGGGCCGGGTCGCCAGCCGATTGTCGATCCAGCGGGTCAAGCGCAATACGCCCTCGTGGCGGGCGCTGACGCCCTTGTGCGCCTTGACGCCCAACACGGCGTTGACCCAACGGGCGATCTCCTCGGCAGTCTCTGGGAGGCCCAGCCCGTGGTGGCTGCGCAGCGAGGACGCGGGAATGGCTCCTCTAATCGAGATGACCCCACTGCTTTCGCGCACCTGGCGACTGCCGTAGCGCTGGCGCAGAGCTTTCAAGTCGAGATCTACGGTTAGCACAACGGGGCGATCTCGCGTGTGCCGCGATTTGGAGTGTGCCCGCTGCTTGGCGTAACTCTTGCCCCGTGAAAACCACACCCGCCGCGAGGGCGACCGCGGCTGAAAACCATCGCGGGCGATCTGACGGGCGGCGCGGCGCGTGGTGCCGTGATAGACGATCATGATAGACCTCCTGACTAGTCAAAACGTCTGCCGTCAGAATGGCTTTCTTACTTCACAATGTCAAGTTTTTCGTCCGGCTCTCGCGTGCAGCGAACCAAGCAGCGCAGTTCGGTGAGCGGATCGGCGGGACAGTTCCTTTGGTAATCTCGCACCCGGTCCAGCCACGTGGCCTCCCAATCGCCGCCCTGATAGCGGTACAACGTCGCCAAGGCACCTACGGCTGCGGCTTGGACGGCCCCGGGCTTTTCGGCGCTCCAGACGTCGGCACTGTACTCCCTGCGGATGCCGCCTTCGATCGGATCCCAAGCCGCCTCTACATGTTGGCGCAGGTAGCGCCCCGCCAAGGCGCGGAGGTGCGTCTCCCCACGGCGACCGGCTTCATCCAACATCGCAGTCAGCGCGGCGAAGGCCGCCTCGCTATAGACGCAGGTTCCCCAGTACTCGTCAAAGTGGAAGAAGTCGCCGCGGACGGCAAAGAGCACCCCCCCCAAGTCCGGGTGGTAGTGGTAGTTCAAGATGGCAGCTACGGCGCGAGCGGCTGCTATTTGCAGTTCGCGGTCGGCGCGGACGTGCAAAAGGCGCGTACACACGCTCAGCACTTGTGCCCAGTCATCGAGACACCGCGCCCCCTTGGGCATAGGTTGCCCCTCTGGCGACGCGCCGATGTAATCCGCCGCGTCGCAACGCGCTAGGCTTTGCAACACGAGCGTCCGCGCCCGTTCCCAATAGCCACAGGCCGCCAGTCCCTCGGCCAACACAAGGGAACCGCGGACCGCAGCCTCGTCGTGCTCACGGCTCTCGGCCACCTGCTCGGCTAGCCCTCGGTAGCGCGGCTGATCCCACAAATGCGATAGCGACCACAACAATTGACCGTCCCGCAGCGCACTGGTACCCGTGCCGTCCGCCAACAGCGTCTCGACGGACTTGGCAGCCGCCTCGATAATTCGCTCAGTCATTTAGCAATCCAGCACGATTTGAACGATTCGAGCGGTGGATCGTCTGGTACATCCTATTCTGCGTCCATCTGCGTCCATCTGCGGATTATCTTGTTAGTGATGTAAGATGTCATTAGAACTGCCCGCTGCGGGATTCGTATTTGGTCGGCTTACCCAAGCTCAGACCGTCGGCCATGACCCACTCGGCCACCGTGCGCAGCATCTGCTCCGGGCCAACGCGCGGGCGACCAAATTTCGCGCACAAGCGCCGACTATCTCCCAAGAGAGCGTCTGGAGCCTCTGTCCCAGTAAAGAGGGGCGTTTTGCCCATGATCTTCCCTAGCTGTTCGGCCAACTCGCGCACGGATAAGGTCTCCGGGCCGGTCAGATTGATGACGTCGGCTGGACTATCGCACAGGGGGAAGAAGCGGCACAAATAGGCGTTAGCGTCGCCCTGCCAAATTTGGTTGACGTACCCCATAGTCAGATCTATCGGCTCTTCCTGCCACACCTTATCGGCCAGATCGCGGATAATGCCGTAGCGCGGCTCGGTGGCGTAAAACAGCCGCACAATGACCAAGGGTGTCCCCCGCACCCGCGACGCGTACTCGGCGACCCGCTCGCCGCCCAAGCGCGATTGAGCGTATTCTCCCACCGGACCCAAAGCCCCATCTTCGTCCGCCCCCGGAGCCTTGGCATACGCATACACATTGCCCGAGCTCACATAGACGATCCGCGACTGGGCGTAGCGCGCCATCACCGCGCTAGGCAATGCAGTGTTCATCGCCCAAGTCGCGTCTTCATTACCCGTGGCCCCAAACTTAAACCCGGCGAGGAAGAGGACATTGGGCGCATCGGGCAGTTCTTTCAGCGCCTCATCGGCGAGCAGGTCGCAGGCAATGGTTTGCACGCCGATGTCCTCCAAGTAGCGCCGCTTCTCTGCATCCGTAAAGCGCGCTACCCCCACCACCTGCTGCGCCCCGGCCCGCACTAACAGCTCGGCCAAGGTCGGCCCCATCTTGCCGCTGACCCCCAGCAGCAGGATCGGCCCGTCCAACTGGCGCACGGCCTCCACGACTTCGGGCGTCGGAGTCGTCATATCGTCTATGAGCGCGGCTTCGCTGACCATATTTATTTACCTCTCTTTTACGCATTGCACGCCCTCGGCGACGAGGCCGAGGACCAAAGTTCGCGCGGCAATCCCTTCTTCAGCCCATGCCTGCTGCATAGCAGCGGCCACCTCTGCACCCCGGTCGCTGACCAGCGCCAACGCGGTCGGCCCGGCCCCGCTCAGCGCCGCACCCAACGCCCCCGCCTCTGTAGCCGCGGCCAACACCCCTTCCATCCCCGGAACCAGAGCCGTTCGATAGGGCTGGTGCAACCGATCTTGCATCCCGGTCCGCAGCAGGCTGTAGTCACCCTGTTGCAGCGCGGCCACCAACAAGCCGACGCGCCCGGCGTTAAATATCGCGTCCCGCCGCGCAATCCGCTCGGGCAGCACACTCCGCGACTTGGGCGTAGGCAGGGGAAAATCCGGTATGGCCACGACCGCGGCCAAATCCTTCGGCGGCTCAATCCGCGCCCACGCAATCTCCTCGCCGTCCAAAGCCGCGATGACGATTCCTCCCAACGCGCAAGGCGCAACATTGTCCGGGTGTCCCTCCACGGCCACACCCTGCCGCAAAACCTCTTCCCGATCTAGCTCCATTCCACACAACTCGGCACCGGCGGTCAAGCCAGCGACTAGAGCCGCCGAACTGCTGCCCAGTCCGCTAGCCAACGGAATCTGACTGTCGACCGCTAGGCGCAACCGCCCAGGCGTCTTACCAGCCCGCGTATAGGCACGCATCATCCCCTGATAGACAGCGTTGCGCTCGTCCAAAGGCACGCTCGCGCTCCCCTCGCCCGTGACCACAATCTCCAAGCCCTCGCCCTCGCCTTCTTCCACCGCCAAATCCATGTATAATTCCAGCGCCAATCCCAAGCAGTCAAAACCCGCTCCTAAGTTCGCCGACGTAGCCGGTGCGCGCACCCTCACCTGTTTCACCGCCTTGTCCGTGGAGGCTCTCTTATCCATCTTTACCTAAACCTTAATCCCAACCCAATAAAACTATGCGTATTGACTCCCATCTGCACGTCTTCGCCCGCCCCAGCGCCGAATTCCCGCGCGAGATCACCTCAAGCATGCCCGCCGAGCGCGAAGCTCCCGTCGAGGATCTCTTGGCACACATGGCCGACCACGCCATCGACAAGGCCGTGCTCGTGCAAACCGGCGGCACCAGCTTGGCGCATCACGCCTATTTACAACACTGCCTGCGCACCTATCCCGATCGCTTCTTGGGCATCGGCTTGATACCACCCGACGCGCCCGCGCCCGCCGACCACATGGATCGCCTCGCCGAAGACGGCTCGATCATCGGCTTCCGGCTCCGCTCGCTCGGCGACGACTCGACTGAGCTCGCCGAAGTCTTTTCCCGTCCGATATGGGAACACGCCGCTCGCAAAGATTACGTGCTCTGGCTCTATTTGCGCTCCACCTCTGCCCCGCTGCTCCCCCAATTCCTCACAGACTTTCCCCAAGTGCGCGTCGTGGTCAATCACCTCATGGTCTGTCCACGCGAGGATCGGTTTACTTGGGATGCCAAGGGCCGCCCGCAAATCGACGTGGAGATGCCGCCGCCGACTGGATTCCTCGGCCCCGCGCCCGATTCGCCCAACGTCTGCGTCCATCTGTCGGGCCAATACGCCATGAGCAAGGCGGCCTATCCCTATCCCGACTTGGCTGCTTGGCACCGCAGCCTGCTGTCCGCCTTTGGTGCCGAACGCCTGCTGTGGGCTTCGGATTTTCCCTGGATTGTCGCCGATCCCGGCTACGGCGAGTGCGTCGAGGTCCTCGACCACTTGCTGCCCGATCTGAGCACTGAGCAGCGCCAGCTCATCATGGGCGAGACCGCTCGGCGCTTCCTCGGCTTTCGGTGAAGGACGCGCACAAAAAATTCTTCAGGACTACCCTGAAGAATCGAAGAACGCGATTCAGAGTTCTGCAAAATCCCTCATGGGCCGTCCTTCTCCGTTTCGTCAGCGCGCAACTTCTTCACTGCCTGTCCCACACCGCGCAGCATCTCAGCCACCCCACGACCGCTGACGGCCGAAACCAAAAAGCGCGGTGCGCGCAGATCGGCAAACGGATCTTCGAATTCCGCGTCCGGCCCCAGCAAATCGGCCTTGGTCAGCGCAATCCCAGCGGGCTTGTGCTGCATCCCCTCGTCGAAAGCATCCAACTCGCCGCGGAGGGCCTCCAGCTCGCCGCGTGGGTCCGGGCTGGTGCAATCAATGGCAAACAGCAGAATGCGCGTGCGCTCAATGTGGCGCAGAAAGCGCATGCCTAAGCCCTTGCCCTCATGCGCCCCCTCGATCAGCCCCGGCAAGTCGGCCAACACAAAACTCTCACCCTCAGCCCACTGCACAATCCCCAAGTTCGGCTCCAAAGTCGTAAAGGGATAGTCGGCAATTTTGGGACGGGCTGCGGAAAGCCGCGCCAGCAGCGTAGATTTGCCCGCGTTGGGAAAGCCCACCAGCCCCACATCCGCCAGCAACTTCAGTTCCAGCCGCACCGCCATTTGCTCGCCCTCTCGCCCGGGATCGGCGCGCCGTGGAGCCTGAAAGCGAGGCGTGGCAAAGCGAGCATTGCCTCGGCCCCCGCGTCCACCCGCCAGCAGCACCAGCTCCTGCCCATCCTCAACCATGTCGCGGATCAGCGCGCCCTTTGCGTCGCGCAAGATGGTACCCGGCGGCACGCAGATAATCGCGTGCTCGCCGCGCTGACCCGTCCGGCGCTTGCCCTCGCCGTGGGCACCGCGACCGGCGCGGATGTGACGTTGATAACGGAAATCGTGTAGCGTGTTGAGTTGGGCATCGACGCGGAAGATTACGTCGCCCCCGTCGCCCCCGTCGCCCCCATCCGGCCCGCCGCGCGGCACGAACTTCTCGCGCCGAAACGAACAGCAGCCACTGCCACCATGGCCCGACTCCACCGTGATCGTCACTTCGTCGATGAACATGAGGGCCGACTAGTATTCTTCCGGTTCTGACCGCCATCCGGGTGCCATCGCCTCGTACGTGGCACTTTCCTTGTTCCACATCAAATCCACTGAACCAACCGGGCCGTTGCGCTGCTTGCCGATGATGATCTGAGCAAGGCCCTCCAGACTCTCGCCGTCCGGGGACTTGAGGTCGTACATCTCTGGGCGATAGATGAACATCACCACATCGGCGTCCTGCTCTAAGCTGCCCGACTCCCGCAAGTCCGATAGCTGCGGCCGCCGGTCCGTGCGGCTTTCTACAGCGCGAGACAACTGCGATAAGGCCAAAACCGGCACATCCAATTCTTTAGCCATGGCCTTGAGGCCGCGCGAGATATGCGAAATCTCCTGTTCGCGGCTCTGTGCCCTAGCATGACCACTCATGAGTTGCAGATAGTCGATTATGACCATGCCGATCCCGTACTCGCGCTGCAGCCGCCGCGCCTTGGCTCGCGCTTCGAGCACTGAGATACCGGGTGTGTCGTCGATGTGGATGGGCGCTTGAGCCAAGCGGTCGATATTGTGCGTTAGGTGCATCCAATCTTCTTCGCGCAGCCGGCCAGTGCGGAGCTTGTGCAAATCAACCTTGGTCTCCGCGCTGAGCAGTCTCTGAGCTAATTGCATCTTAGACATCTCCAAGCTGAAAATCGCCACCCCAACTCCAGCATCCACGGCCGCGTTGCGCGCCAGCGTCAGCGCCAGCGCCGTCTTGCCGACGCTGGGCCGCGCCGCGAGGATGACCAGATCGCCCTTCTGAAAACCCGACATCTGGTCGTTGAGATCGGCAAAACCCGTATCCACCCCCAAGACCGTGCCCGCCCCCGCGTGGACGTGCTCGAGGTGCTCGAAGGTTTCGCCCATCACCTTCTCCAGCAGTTCAAACCCCTCGCCGATTTGGTTTTCGCTCAGGGTGAACAGCTTCTGCTCGGCATTGTCGATCAGGGTCTGGACATCCTCGTCAGCCGCGTACGCTCGCTCAATGACTTCGCTAGAAGTTTCGATCAATTTGCGGCTGAGCGCCTTCTCCAAAACGATCCGCGCGTGATAGTCGATATTGGCCGTCGTGGCCACTTCAGACCCTAGCTTGGCCAGATAAACGACTCCGCCGACGTCGTCGAGTTGGCCGCGGCGCTTGAGTTCCTCGGTCAAGGTTAGCTGATCGACCGCCGTGCCCCGCTCAAAAAGGTCGGTCATGGCCGCGAATATCCGGCTGTGCGGAGCGTGGTAAAAACAGCTTTCGTCGAGGGTCTCAACGGCGCGGACAATGGCCCGCTGCTCTAGCATCATCGCCCCGAGTACGGCCTGCTCGACTTCTACGGCCTGCGGCGGCATCCGCCCGAGATCTTGGCCTCCATTTGGACTCTGGGTCATAGTGTGGTAATCCTGAATGGTTGAACGATCCGAACTGCGGATCGTCTTGTTTCTACTATTCTACGTCCATCTGCGTCCATCTGCGGATAGATCCAAAAATTTAGAGATCAACCCCGTCGTAGAGCTTCCGCACCCGCTTCATGTCTTCCCAAGTCGGGCGCTTCCACTGAGAGTTGCGCAACAGGGCCGCCGGGTGGTACGTAGCCACCAAGGGAATGCCCTCGTAGTGGTGATCTTGGTCTCGCAAGCGGCCCATGGGCTCGCGGCTGCGGAGCAAGGTCTGCGCGGCAAAGCGGCCCAAGGTGCAGATGACGCGGGGCTGGACGATTTCGATCTGGCGCTTGAGATACGGCTCGCACTGCTCGATCTCGTCGGGCAAGGGATCGCGGTTATTCGGCGGGCGGCACTTGAGTATATTGCAGATATAGACCTTGTCGCGAGACAGGCCCATAGCCTCGATGATCTTGGTCAGCAGTTGCCCGGCTTTCCCCACAAAGGGCTGGCCCGCACGGTCTTCCTCGGCTCCTGGGGCCTCGCCAATGAACATGATGCCGGCCGCAGGATCGCCGCTGCCAAACACAAAGTTCTGCCGCGTCGCACCCAGCCGACAGCGAGTGCACTCGCAAATCTGCCGGCGAAATACCTCTAGCGTATCAACTGCTGGTTCCTCTGTCTTATACTCCACAACCACCTCCGGTGCTGTAAACTGGGTTCCCTCAAAAGCCACTAAATCGGACAGATAGCGCCGAGCTTCGGCCAGTACGTCCTCGCTCCGCTCTTCCATGAGACATCCTCGCTCAGTACGGGTTAAACTTCCCGCCGCGCCCGCACCCAGTCGAGGATGCGGTCGGCGACCGCGGACTTGCTCAACAGGGGCAGAGCTTCCTCTTGGCCCTCAACGTTGATCAGGGTAACGCGGTTGGTGTCGCCAGCGAAACCAGCCCCTTCGTCGTTGAGCATGTTGAGCACGATTAAGTCGCCTCCCTTACGCACCAGCTTCTCCCGCGCCCGCTCCGGCCCTTTTTCCGTCTCCATCGCAAAGATGACCAGCAGCCGCTGCCCCTTGCGCCGACCCAGCCCGGCGGCAATGTCCGGGTTTTCGACCAACTCGATGGAACTGGACGCCGCGCCGCGCTTGATCTTCTGCTCGGCCACCTCCTTGGCGCGGTAGTCGGCCGGGGCCGCCGCCAAAATCGCCCCATCTACTTGCTCAAACAAGGTTTCTACCGCGCGCTGCATGTCGCGCGTCGAGCGCACCAACTGCCGCTCCACGCCAGCGGGCGCAGGCAGCGCCGTCGGCCCGGAAACCAGCCACACGCGCGCCCCACGCGCAGCAGCCCGTTCGGCTATGGCATAGCCCATCTTGCCCGACGAGCGATTGGAAATAAAGCGCACCGGATCGAGGTCCTCGACCGTGGGACCGGCCGTTATCAGCAGCTTCAGCCCATCCAAGTCGCCGCTGAAATGCGCTGCCATTGCCGCGACTAACTCCGCCGGCTCGGGCATCCGCCCGCGGCCAACCGCACCCGACGCCAGAGGCCCCACTCCCGGGTCGAGCAAGTAGAACCCCCGCTCTGCCAAGGTCTGCACATTGGCCTCGACCGCGGCATTGGCGAACATGTTCTCCTCCATCGATGGTGCCAGCAGGACGGGCACGTCCGCGCACAACAACACCGAGGAAAGCAAGTCGTCGGCCAAACCGCCGGCTATGCGCCCCAAACAGTGCGCCGTAGCCGGAGCCACCAAAATCAAGTCGGCCCACTCGGCTAACCCCACGTGCAGGACGGGAAATTCTGCATCGCGGCCGAATAAATCGCTGTACACCGCGTGACGGGAAAGCACTTCCAACGTCTTGGGCGCAACGAACTCGCCGGCCGCGCGGGTCAATACCACTCGTACCTCAGCCCCTTCGGCCGTCAGCAGCCGCACGATCTCCGGCGTCTTGTACGCGGCAATGCCGCCAGTGACCCCGAGCAGAATGTGGCGACCCTGCAAGCTCATGGCTGATCAAGGCGCGCCAAGATGTGCGCGCAGGCGGTTTGGGGGTCGCAGCACTCGGTATCGACGACCAAGTCGTACACCGATAAGTCGCTGATGGGGATTTGGTGATGCGCGGCGTAGCGCTGAGCCTCGGACGCCTCGCGCTGGCGCGTTTCCGCGAGCGCTTGCGCCACCGGCTTGCCCTCGCGCTGTCCCACGCGCTCAGCCCGCACGGCGAGTGCCGCTTGTAGCCAAACCTTGAGGGCCGGAAGCTGATGCCGCTGGGCCATCCAACCAGTGAGCCGCCCTTCGACGACTACCGGTGCGCTCGCCCGCGCTTGCTCAACCAAGCGTTCGTCAAGCTGACGGTCGATGCAGCCATCGGCTTCGGCCCGCTGGCCAAACTCGGCCAAGCTCACGCCCGCCTCTTGGGCCAGCTTGCGAAAGACAGCTCCGGCATTGACATAAGCCCAGCCCAGCCGCGCACACAGCCGGTCGCACACCGTGGTGGTGCCGCTGCCAGCCAAGCCGCTGATGGTGATGATCTGCACGGATGCCATAGCTGCCTTCACGCCAAGTTTTGCACCTGCTCGCGCAGCCGCTCAATCTCTTCTTTGATCTCTACGACCCAATGGGCAATCTCGGCGTCGGCGGCTTTGGCGCTGATGGTGTTGGCTTCGCGGTGCATTTCCTGCAAGAGAAAGTTCAAGCGCTTGCCCACTTCGCCACCCTGTGCCAAGGTATCGAGGAACTGGGCATTGTGGCTGCGGAAGCGGACGATCTCCTCGACGATGTCGCTGCGCTCGGCGATCAGGGCAATCTCCGTGGCGAGGCGATCTTCGGCAACCGTCCCGGGCGCGAGCAGCGAGGCGATCTTTTCCCGCAGTCGCTCGGCAACCTCACCACGGGTCGCTTGCGCTCGCTCGGCCACGCGCTCCAGATGTACCCCCACCGCCTCGACACGAGCGCGCAAATCCGCAGCGAGGGTGTGTCCCTCGGCCTCGCGCATGTCCACCAACTCGGCCAACGCTTGGTCCAACCCCACCCGCAGCACCTCTTGCGCGACCGCGCTATCCAGCTCTGCAGCTTGGACCCGAAAGAGATTGGGTAACTTCGTCAACAGCACCCGTTCAATTCCCACATTGAGCTGCTCTAGCCTCTTGAAGCGAGCAAAAAACGCCCTGTGCAGCGGCATCGTAGCCCGAGTCTCCGCAGCTTCGATCTGATCCAATTCAGCTAGCCGCCGTAGCTGGGCCAGATAGTGCTTGGCGGCTTCCTCGTCTAACTGGGGCAGGGCCTCGGGCTGACTTTCCTCCTCCCAAGCGAGGTGCGCGTTTATCTTGCCGCGCCTGACCCTCGCCTGAATCCGCTCGCGGATGGCTAGCTCAAAGGGCTGGAGATCAGCCGGGCAGCGCACCTGAATGTCGAGATAGCGGCTGTTGACCGACCGCAGTTCAACAGCGAGTCGCAAACCCCGCCGTTCGGCCGCGGCGCGGCCAAAGCCGGTCATGCTGTGAATGGGAGTTGGCTCGGTCATAATTGGTTCTCGCGGGATAAAAGTTACAACAAGGAAAGTCGCTAAGGAGTAAATCCGATGCAAGAGAGGATTGGCAGCCTCAGCGGCCTGGATCCACGGCAATGCGGACGATGGACGAAAAACCGACGAGCTGTGCAAGAGTTTGGCCCTCAGCCGTGAATTTCCACAGCACGTCGTCGGTCGCGACCCAAGCCCGCTGCTGCACTGGGTCAAAGGACAAGGCGCTGCCGCCGGGCACGTCAGTCCAGTGCTGCTCCAAGGTCCCGGCGGCCGAGAACACCGCCAGATCCCGTTCCCCCAATACCCAGCAGGCTCCGCTTGCATCATCCACGGCCAGTCCCACGGCCACGGCAAAAGGCAACTCCACGTAGAGGATGGTGCCCGCGCGATCCAGCCGCGCCAAGCGGTGCCCCTCACCGCCCAACAGCCACACATCTCCCCCTGTGCCTGCCACCAGTGCCTTGGGAGCCGCCAGCACGTGGAATTCAGCGGCGCGGGTGCCGTCGGGCTGGTAGAACAGTACGCGGCTTTGGGCTTGGTCGGCGATCCAGCAGCCTCCGGCCTGTGCGGCCAACGCCACAGGCTGAGTAAAGGAGGCATCGACCGGAATGAGGGCCAGCGAATCGGCCGCGTCCAAGGAAAACCAAAAGACCCGCTTTCGCCCCGCGTCGGCCAGCCAACCGATGCGCGCGGCAGTATCAATGGCCAAGGCATCGGGCCTCTCCACCGCCGCACCCAGCGCAGCCAACGCGCCGTCTTCCGCAATCCGGTACAGCCCGGTAAACCCCCGGTCGCTGACCCAGCACGAACCATTGGCCACGTCGAGCGCAATCGCCGCCAAGTCGAAAAAGCGCCCCTGGGCAAAGTGCGCACTGCGCGCATCTGCGCTGATTTTCCACACCAGCCCGGCGTGGCGATCAGCCACCCAAGCGACTTCTGGGCCGGGCGTAGCAGACACGGGCCTGCCGCTAGGGCGCTCGTCTTCCCCAGCGATGAGCAAGCTGAGCTGGTACTCGTAGTTCGTCCCGTTTTGCACTCCCCCGTCTGCATACGTGGTCGCGTCTGGTGCCAGCACCGGGGTGATCGGCCCCCACTCGTCCCTAGGCAGACGGCGGTAGAGTCGGTAGCCTTCGATATCGGAAAAGTGGGAAAAGTCCCACCGCAACTCCACCTCGCCGTCGAGTGCCAAAGCCGTCAAGGCGCTAAACGACTCGCTCTGCAGGTCCTCGGCTTGCGGGTCAAGGGGGTTGCGCCGCGGGCGGTCGCTACAAGCTAAGACCAGCGCGCCGAGGCAGCACCCTATCCAGAGACAACTTCTCACGACCGAGACCTAAAAAAGAGCAGGTACGAGCTGAGTACCAAGCCTACCTCCATGCCGATAAACGCCGCGCCAGTCACGCGGTCAAAGCGCTTGGCCGCGTCCAATTCTCGCTGCTGACGCGCCACGCTGGCCGAGCGCAAATAGCGGTCGTACGCGGCGTTGGCCCGCTCCTTGCTCCAGTAGGCCACTGCACCGGCCCCCACGGCCAAGGCCGCGCTCAAGTAGAGCTTTTTGCGCGAGTGCTGCTCTTTCTTGCCATCCTTCCTCGCTGCCAGTAGGGGCGGTTCGCGAACCGCCCCTACCCGCCGACTCTCTATAGCTGCTAAAGCTGCTTCCAACGGAGTCAGCCGCCGAGGTAACTCTAACGGCTCGGCCCATGTCGGCAGACCTGAAAGCAGCAGCAAGCACCAAGCAATCGTCTTTTTCATGCTGTTTCCCTCGCTCAGTGACGTCCAAACACGTAGAGAAGCCGCTTCTCAGTGGCGACGGCGACGATCTGTGCGCCCAAGGACACCGGTGCCAAAACGGGGCCGTCCAACCGGTATTTCCACAGCAGATGTCCGTCTTGCAGATCCAAGGCGTAGAGATGGCCGTCGCTGGAAGCGCCATACGCAGTGTGATCCGTGGCGACTGGACTGCTCCGTACCACACCCTCGGTGGCAAACGCCCATCGCACGGCACCAGTAGCTGCGTCTAGTCCATAGAAGTGACTGTCGGCGCAGCCGACTACCAAGACACCGCCGGCCAATGCTAGCCCCGGAGTCGGCAGCGCACCCAGGGCCTGCTCCCACACCACCTGCCCGGAGTCGCGGTACGCGGCTAGTACCCGACCAGAGGCCGTCGCTGTAACTATCTGCTCTCCAGCAAGTACGGGCTGCGAGCGCACCGCTTCCTCTAGACTCGTGCGCCAGCGCTCTTTGCCACTCTCCGCATTCAGGGCTACCAAGTCCCCAGACGCGGTACCAGCAAACGCGAGATCGCCGCTCAGCGTTAGTTCAGTCCGCGGCCGACCGCCCAATTCGGCGTGCCACAGCAAATGCCCGTCGTCCAGACGCAGCGCCTGCACCGCGCCCTCCTCGTCCACCGCGATCAGGGTATCGCCGCGCACGACCGGCACCTGACAAAACGTTCCCTCGTGCCGCCAAAGCTCCGCTGCTGTCCGCCGATCCAAAACCCGCAAGCTAGGCTTGCGGCCCAACACCCCCAGCGCGTACAGCGCCCCGGCCAACTGCCCCGGGGCACACGCCATTTTATCGTATCCATGCTTGCCCAACTGGGTGCCATTGCGTCGGTTTAGCGCATAGAGGGTCGGCTCCGTCGTCAGTTGGAGGATCAAATCACCGGCAAAGAGCGCGCCGCCCAGCGGCGAGCCGTCCATTTTGTGCGTCCACAAAAGTTGCAGCGGCGGCTCAACCCCCACTGCGCTGCGCCCCGGCTCACCGAGGTAGAGCACCTTTTCGCCGCAGGCCGTCAACAGGCAAAATCCGAGCAAGGCGTAGCGCATTTAATAATCCCATCCAAAGAAGAAATCCCAGCGCGTGTCGCTGTCTATGGACTTGAAGTCCGTGCGCCGCGCCGCATCCACGCGAAAGACGAAAACTCCGCCCAAGGCCAAGCGCACCCCCGTGCCAAACGCCGCGCGCCATTGCTCAAAGTCGTCGTTCCACGCATTGCCCACGTCGAAAAAGAGCGCGCCTCGGAAGGCACTAAACTCCATGGCCCCAAACGGAAAGCGGAGCAAGAATCGATCGACCAAGGGGAAGCGCAACTCTTGGTTGTACAGCACCATCTTACTGCCCCACAGCGAGCGCCAGCGATAGCCCCGCAGCGTCCAACTGCCCCCTAAAGAGAAAAACTCGGGCACTGCACCGGTGGAGCGCCGACCCATCAGGCGCACGGCCAACGCGCTACGCTGCGAGAGGCGGAAGTAGTACCGGTAGTCGCCAAAGAGCGTGATATTGAACCGCCGCGAAGTCTTAAAGTCGATCGTCTGCGCTAGCCCAAAGCTGTAGCGCTGGCCCTCCAGCGGCCCGGTCGGAATCCACAGGCTGCTGTCGTGGGTATAGCTGACGTAGTTGTTGGCCAGCCAGCCCGACAGCTTCCGCCCCTCGAATTGCCGGTCGATTTCAGCGTGGCGCAGCGAGAGCCGGGTGTCGATGCGGTCGTGCTGGGAAAAGGGATAGCTCAACCCAACGTGGGCACCCAAGCGCTCTTCGCGCACAAACCGGCCAAAGCGGCTCGAAAAACGGTCGTTGAGCCGAAACACGCCCCAATACGCGTTGAGCCGCTGCCCGAGGTGGAGGCGCGTCAAGGCCACGTTCAGGCCGTCGAAGAAGCCGGATCGGCTGGCGGCAATGTGCGAGAGCACGAAGTGATACTGATCATTGCCCAGCACATCGCTTAGGGCCACTTGAATGCCGCCCGAGGTGCCAAATTCCGGGTCCTGCGAAATCTGACCCTGGGCTATGTCGAAGCTCATCTTGCGCTCATAGGGCTGGCTGGCGACCTCGCTCTGGCCGTGCAGGCTCGCCAGCGACCACGGCTCGGCCTGTGCCTCCTCTACGCGCTGATAGCTGACCTCCGCGCTGTCGGCCCAATCCACGGCCAGCTCGTAGATTTGGAAACCGCCGCTCTCATAGCCAGAAAAGAGCAGGTGCTGGTCATCGGCCAATAGCACCGGATCAAACGCACCCGTCAACACGTGGGTCAAGCGCCGGGTCGCAGTGCGCTCGCCCATTAGCTGCAAGGCATAGATGTCGTACGCGCCGGCGCGGTCGGAGCTAAAGACGATGCGCTTGCCATCCGGAGACCAACGCGGCTGCCTGTCGCTGTGTTCACCGTGGCTGAGGGCCGAGATCTGCTCGGTTGCCAAATCGTATAAGAACAAGTTGTAGCGACCGCGCCGCCCCCCGGGCCAGCGGTCGGAGCTAAAGACGATGTGCCGGCCATCCGGAGACCAGTCGGGCTCGTGGTCGTGATAAATGTCGCGGCATAAGGCGCGGAGGCTATCGCCGGTTACATCGACCAGATAAATGTCGGTCCAGCCCCCTTCGTCGCTGCCGGCAAAGACCAGCCGCTGCCCGTCGGGTGCAAACGACGGCGACGCAATCGCGACAATCCCTTCAAACGACAAATCCTCTACCACGCGCTTTTGTTCCACGTCCCAGATGTACAGGTGATCGCGTCCTCGGCTTTTGGCTGCAAACGCCAGCCACTTGCCGTCTGGGGAGGCAGCCAACCGCGTCGAGAGCGGGTGCAGGGACTCGAAGACCGGCAGGCGCTCGCCTTCGACTATGACCTCGGGTTCGCTGCCGTCGCGGCGCGTGCGGACGATCTGCGTATAGCCTTGATCGTTGCGGAAGTGGTAGAATGCGCTGCTGTCGCCAGGAACGATTTCGGGCTTGATGTTAAAGCCGCGCTGCGTGCGGGCAATGGCCAATTCAGATGGGGGATCGCTATCGGCAATCGCCGGCAGGTGGCGCTTGTGCAAATGGTATTGCCAAGCTTGATCGAACTTGTCCAAGCTCTCGCCGGTCGTGATCGCAAAAATTTCGCCAAAGGTCTCGCCGCGCCACCAATTGGCAAAGAGCTGTTCAAACACGTCGGCTCCGTGCCGCGCCACCATAAAGTGGCAGATCGACTCGCCTTCCTTGTACATCTGAAAGGTGCCGTAGATGCGATACATCTCGGCGATGGACACCAGCCGCCGCGCAAAGAGCGCGTCGCGCACTATCATGTCGCCAAAGCTGTTAGGCTCGCTCGACCAGTACTCGGCCAGCCCTTCGGAAAACCACAGCGGCGCTGGGCGGAAATCCAACACCCCGTGCTGCGCCAACACCCGCGCGATGCGGTCAAACGTAAAAACGTGGACCAACTCGTGGTGCAGCACCCGCTCGAATTCAGGCAGGGAGCCGCTCAGCGGCAGCGCCACTCGTCCCTTGAGATACTCGGTAAAACCCGCTACCCCCTCGGGCAGGATATTGGGGATGATATTCGTCTGTTCAAAGTAGATGTGCGAGGAATAGACCACCAACGGCACCCGCCGCTGCACTGTGTGGGCGAACTTCTTTTCGAGGTCGGCAAACTGGCGCTCGGCCATTTGCGCGGCGTACGCGGCCAACTTCTCCTCTTCGGCGAAGAAGTACACGTCAAAGTGCTCAGTCTCCATTTTCCGCCACGCAAACTCCGCGTACTGCACCTTGTTGCGGCCAAAGCCCTGGCCGTCGGCAGCCGAGGCCATCAGCAGCCAACCGAGCGCGACCCAAGCTAAACAGCGCATTGCAGTCCCTGCTACCGCACGCCGCTCAGCGCAACTCGCGCACAAACGACGGGCTGAACGCGCCGCGCGCTACTTCGGAAACCGGCCCCTTCATCGTCAGGTCGTAGCTTGCGCTCACGTCGATGTGCAATGTCCCACCTGGGGCCCTAACCGCAACCGGACTTTTGACCAAGCCCAGCCGCACCGCCGCACTCGCAGCCGCACACGCCGACGATCCCGACGCCTGCGTTTCACCGGCACCGCGTTCCCAGATCAGGATGTAGATCGCGTGAGGCCCCACGGGCACGGCGAGCTGTACGTTGATGCGCCGGGGGAAGAGCGGGTGATTTTCCAACTCCGCTCCCAAAGAGCATAGCTCGTCCTCAGTCCACCGAGCACCTTGTTCGCGGAAGATGATGCAGTGCGGATTGCCGACGCTGACGCCGGTAAAGGTCAAAGTCTGCCCGCCGACATCAATCGGCTGCGCGACCAGCTCTTCGACCTCCAGTGTGCAGGGCAAGGCTTGCGGTGCAAACGTCGCTCGCCCCATCTGCACCGTGGCGGTGCTGGCCTCGCCATGCTGATCAATGTGCAAATCGATGCTCACTAGGCCGCCTTCCGTTTCGACCGTGAACTGCTGCTTTTGCACTTGGCCGGTAGCGTGCAGATAGCGGGCGAATATCCGCAGACCATTGCCCGACTTTTCCGCCTCGCTGCCATCGGGGTTGTAAATCCGTAGGCCAAAGCCGGCCTTTTGCGACGGCACCAGCGCGAGAATGCCGTCGCTACCCACACCCCAATGGCGGTCGCAAATCGTGCGAATATTATCTGGCGTCAGCTCAAAACTGAGCCCAGCCGGGTCGACGGCAATGTAGTCGTTGCCGAGGCCGTGGCCCTTGAAAAATTCGTTGTTCATACGTGTCCTTTCTCGTTTGTCTTCCAGAACTTAGGCCCCTGCTCAGGCAGGGTCAAACCAAGTTGCCGGGGAGCGGCCAGCCGGTATATTAGCCTTCATGTTGTGCTTAGTAGTCGCCCTCGCGGCAGAGGCGCGCCCGCTTATCGGCTTCTCACCGCCATTTGCGCGTACTCAGCCAGCAGTTTCACGCGCTCCACGCCGACCCACCCGGTCTTGCCAAGCTAATCGCCCGCGGGCAATTCACTGCCACGCAACAGCACCAGTTGCGCGGCTTGCTCACACGCTGGCAGACGCTGGCACCGACGACCCCTGCTATCAACGACGACTTGCTGGCCTTGCAAAGGCACGATGAAGTGTTACGTTATCTTCAACGGCAGCTTAGCGGACATGGAGTTCACCTTAGTCTATTGAGGATGGAGGAGTGAATTCAGGATGAATAGTCCCCAAAGATATAACGCGCTAAGTCTTTTCTCTGGGGCCGGAGGAATGGATATAGGCGTACAGGATGCGGGATTCGATATTCTAGCACAGATAGAAATAGATGAACACTGCTGTAACACACTACGTGCGGCAAGAGAACGCGAAAAAAGAGATACTAGAATTATTGAGTCAGATATTAGAGAGATCGCTCCAGCCGAACTTCGCAAAAACCTACACCTAGAGAAAGGCGAACTCGATCTTCTTTTTGGAGGTCCCCCGTGTCAATCTTTCTCCTTAGCAGGAAAGCAACTTGGCTTAAAAGACGAGAGAGGTATGTTACTATTCGAGATTGTTCGGTTTTCCGAAGAGCTAGAACCAAAGGTGATTTTAGTTGAGCAAGTAAAAGGGCTTCTCTCATCAAAAGGATCCGAGCAGCGAAGAGGCGAAATTTTTGAGAAATTTTTAATAGCTTTAGAAAATGCTGGTTATTCTTCCAAATGGAGAGTTGTTTTAGCCGCAGATTACGGCGTACCTCAACTGCGAGAGCGATTATTCGTAATCGCCACGCTAAAAAGAAATGGCTTCCTCTTTCCAGAACGAACATACGCACCGCTAGAAGAATGTAATGGATTGTTCTCGTATAAACCTCATGTCGGTATCGGCTCCGTAATTGAAAATCTGGGAACACCTTCACCAAAAATTAGGGGAACTACTTTCTACGACCGCGAGGACAGCCACGTCGATGTAACGCCAGATAGGGACAGGGAACGCATCGCACAGGTTCCCGAGGGGTCATATCTAGCCGCTCAGACTCATTTAGATAAAAAACTACTCAGGGGTCTTAAATCAAAAGACACCACAAAGTATTTGAGGCTGCATAGGGATAGGCCCTCTAATACGTTGAGGTGTGGAGAGATTTTCTATCATCCCATCGAAGATAGATATCTCACTCCACGGGAATATATGAGAATTCACGGCTATCCCGATTCGTATATCTTAAAAGGACCTATACGCAGCAGAACGGGCACCGTGAAAAACTTAGACCAGCATAGGCAAGTTGCAAACTCAGTTCCGCCTCCTCTCGCAGAAGCTCTAGCGAGTAAAATTTTCGAGTGCCTAAATGAGTAAAATTTTTGAAATATTTGGCTATCCACTAACTTCAAGCCATTCTGACGCAATTGATTGCCGCACGAGGGCTTGGTGTCCATTCATGGAAAATGAATGTGATGGTGGAGGCAATAGGCATCTCTCCGCTTTGAATTTGCGGGACTATCCACAATTAGCTCAACAGTTCCCTAAAAAAGATACTATTCAGGTTGGGGTCTGTTCACTCTTGGTGCGTGGGAAGCCTTGGATTGTTTGCCCTAGGCGCTTATTCGCCCTGCGGGATTCCAACTGTTCTCATCTTCAAGCAAGAGTTCGAGAGGACCTGATCCAATATAGCGGAGTGGATAGAGCAATCGAATATCGGGCATGGTCTGAGGTAAAGATAAAATTCTCAAAAAAGAAAAAAGAAAAAGAGAAAACATTTGACTATACCTTCGACTACGTTTTGGCAGGAAGGTGCAGAAAATCACTCAGCGAAATATCAGAACTAGTTAAAAAGAGCGAGCGAGAATGTGAGAAAATTGCGACCCAAAACAAATTCACGCTAGAAAGGTATGCTGGAGAGCACTGGGTGGTCGATTTTCCCGCCGATCCAATAATAATAGTCGAAGTGATGACCTCATCTACCTCTGGGGGAAACAAAAAGAAGAGAACGCAAATAGGAATGGCCTTTGAAGATGCTATCTTGAAAGGAGACAACCACGAAGGCCCCGGTATTAACTATAGACAAGTATGGGCGCGAATGGTCAGTCAACTTATTGTAAAATCACAGGTTAGTTTGGCTTGGGGTGGAAAAACTATTTGGATTGTACAGGATGCTTTAGCGGACTATATTTCTTCTTCGACCGGCTTGAATCTCCAACGATTCATCAGTAGCACCCCAGATGAGGTGAACATATTGTCCTTTGGATATGGAAACGATCCCGAGCCTGAAGAGGACTCTGGGATCGTCCCTCTATGTGAATCCCAGCTATATGCGGGACCTGTATCTTCAGCCAAAGGATCCGGTAAAAGTGGTGGATTTATGGACATCATCACTATTGGCGTACCACCTCCGAAAGATTACTTATGGAGATCGCTTTTCCGCAAGGCTCCGTGTGGTAACCTTAATGTGCCGTAGCCGCCTCGCATTCGCTGCGCGGAGTTGATATTATGGCCTCAGAAGGGTAATTCATCATAGTCTGTGTATGGATTCTTCTCGGAGTATGGCTTCTCCTCAAAGGAATTAAGCAATGGCTGCAACTCCTTGGCCCACTCAGCAGTGGAGAAAAGGAGCTCTGCAGACAGTGAGTCGTAGTACCTTTTGTCGCCAGACGACAGCCCATCTTTGCATAACCGGAGCATAGAGTCACTGGGTCTCTTCCCACACCCTATGAGGTATTGAAAGAAGTAGCGGAAGACGTAGTCCTGCTCGCCCCTATCGGGAGAACTGAGCTTCTTGGTTAACGTGTAGATTGCTTGGTCTCTTAACTCCATTGCATCAATAATATTGGCCAGCCAAGTGCCAAGTTCCCCGGGATACTCTCCAGAAGTTGCCTTGTACCCCCCTTCCTTGAGAGATCTCAGTAGCCGATTTTCTATCCGAAGCCTTGCTATGCGAGCGATCTGATTCCATTCGTCTCCAGCGAACACCTTGGTAGCAATCCTGATAGTAGCGTCATCTTCGGTTGTCTTGAGATCCTCAGATACTAGTGCCACAAACGCTGACCTATCTTCCGCATCCAACCTATTGAGGATCGAGTGAGCCACTAGTCTCATCACTTGAGGACTTACTTCGGTCCGGGCTTCGTAGATGGCAGTCAGTGTATCGTTGAGCTTCTCCTTTGGTATCTCAGATACGATGAGATCTGTGTATTCCTCACTCTCAACGAAGTGTTCGTCACGGATTCTCTGAATCATATCTCCGATCTCAAAGGGTGCTTTGGCCTTATTGATCATCTGCAGGAGATAGTCGAGGAAGGCGAGGATCCGGTCGGCAACCTCCTTGTTATCCTCGATTTTTTCATGGCTTCTCGGATTTCTGATAGCCTGCATAACGCCACGAAGAAGCGACTCAGTTCCCCTCTGAATGTTCCTATCAGACTCGCTCCTGAGAGGAGTGAGTTTAAGCTTGGGGTCAGATCCGCCAAGTGCTTCGCCAACTAAGGAAAACCCATCGCTCTCGCACCCAGTACGATCACGAAGGACGTCACCCAATAGGAAGATCGAATCGAGAATAGCACCTGTGTAGTTCGCCTTTTCGTAGTTGGCATATATAGCCTTTGATAATTGTTCAGACAATTCAATTTGGATGTTCATGGATACTCCTTAGCCTGTTTGGACTATAGCTCCGCTGTTGTTCAATTCATTGTCCATTATGTGTCCTTTCTCGTTTGTCTTACAGAACTTAGACCCCTGCTCAAGCAGGGTCAAACAAAGTTGCCGAGGGAAGGCCAGCCGGTATATTAGCCCTCATGTTGTGCTTAGTAGTAGCTCTCGCGGCAGAGGCGCGCCCGCTACTGGCTCCCTACCGCCTCCAAGGCGTGAGCGGCCATCCCTACCGCATCTGCGCGGGCGAGCAGACGCACCTGATCGTCTCCGGCATCGGCAAAGTGGCCGCCGCGGCCGCCACGGCGTACCTGCGCGCGCTGATCGGCGATACACCGGCTGCTTGGCTCAATATCGGCATCGCTGGCCACGGCAACCAAGCAGTGGGCACGGCTCTGCTGGCGCACAAGGTCGTGGACGCAGCCAGCGGCAAGCCCTTTTACCCCACCTTCACCGCGCCCCCACCCTGTCGCACCACCTTGCTACACACCGTTGATCACGCGCAACCGGCTGCTGGTGACGCCGCGTACGACATGGAGGCCAGCGGCTTTTGCGAGGCCGCGCAGCGCTTTGCCACCAGCGAGCGAGTCCACTGCCTCAAGATCGTCTCCGACAACCCGCAATCTCCCTATCAGACACTCAATGCGGGAAAAGTGGAGGCGTTAATAGAAGCTCAACTCGACACGGTCGCCCAAGTTGGCGAACACCTGCAAACACTCAGTCAGCAACTCCACGCACTACACGCCGACCCACCCGGCCTTGCCGAGCTAACCGCCCGCTGGCAATTTACCGCTACCCAACAGCATCAGTTGCGCGGCCTGCTCACGCGCTGGCAGGCGCTCATGGGGGAACCGTTTAGAAGCGCCGACATCCTCTCCTTGCAACGCCGCGACGAAGTATTAGCCCATCTTAAACAGCGACTAGACGAAGTGGAGTTTTTTCTTATTCCAGAAGAGACAAAAGATGATCAGACCGAAGCCTAAAAACGGTTGGATAACTTGAAAGAGCGTTGGCAAACGAATAATACGGCTCGTTTGCGTTTCATCTCATAAATATACCTATCCTCAAAGAAGGGAAACTGTGATGCCTCTGAGATTCTTGCTGTGGACGATCTCCCTACTGGGCTTCTATAGCCACGCCCTAAGCCAAGACGGCCCGTACATTCGGATGGGCTTGGGGATCGCCGTTGCTCCGGCAATGGACGTGCGGGGCACCGACAACGACTGGGGCACCAAGTGCGACCGAATCATCAATCCAGACGGGTTGGAAGTGACCGATGAATGCGATTTGGTGCCGGCCCCAACGGAATGGGAAAATGCGTTTGGCGGCGGCTCCGGAATCGGGTCGGGCTTCGCTCTTGGCTATCGCTGGGGAGCCTTCAGAATCGAAGGGGAGTACTTCCACCGCAGCGCGACCTACGACGAGCGCTCCGACATTGCCATCTTCGACGAAATAACCCTCGACAAACAGGATCAGGAAATCGAATTGGCCATCGCCGGGGTCGATAATTTGCTAGCGCACAACCTGTTCGCCAACGCTTACTACGACTTTGCGTTGGGGCCGGCGCTAGTGTCGTACGCAGGGGCTGGAGCGGGGATGACAAGCATGTCGCTTTACTATTTTACCAATTGGAAGCGCAACGACGACCCCAGCCGGATTAGGACGTTTACAGACCCAGATTTGAACGCGAAAATCGCCGGTTCAACCACGATCGGCCAAGCGCGGCTGACCGACCGCCGCATAGGCTATCAACTGCTCGCCGGCGCAGCCTATCAGATCGGCGACCGCGCCGCTCTGGATCTCAAGTTGCGCTGGATGGCTTCCGGCGAGTTCGCAAGCGAAAAAACCGAGTGGGATCAACTGCGCAGCCACGACTCCACAGTGGGGCGCGGCGAGCCGATTCTATACACTATCACCACGGACGACACCCAGTTCTGGGGCGCAAGCCTCAGCCTGCTATACCAGTTCTGAGGATCGCTTTAGCAAGGGAGGAGCTATGATCAGCGCGGAACAATTAAGGATCTTTGAGGAGCGGGGTGCTGTCACCATCGACACACCTTTGACGACCAAAGAAATCGCCGCAGCCGCGGCAACCATCGACGAACTGCTGCCTTTTAAAGCAGCCGAACCGGGCCAAGCACCGCGTTTTCGCTACGGGGCTACCTGCAATTACTACGAGCCGGCCCTACTGGACCTGATCCAGCATCCCTTTTTTGAAGCGGTCGCCAAACAAGTGCTACGAGCCGATGCAATCCGCTTCTTCCAGACGGCGATTGTGGCCTCTTATCCCCAGCCGGGAAGCGAGTTCAGCTACGACCAGCACACCGATATCCAGTACAGCTTGGAGGATTGGGCTGCGACGCCACGGCGAGTCGTATGCAGTTTTTTTCTGTGGTTGACCGACGTCAACAAACGGCGTGCGCCGATGATGTACCGGCCAGGCAGCCACCGCCTAGTAGCCGCCGCGCGTTCGGCCGATCCAGTGCTAAAAGACGCGATGCCGGGAGTCCAAGGCATCAAAATGGTGGACCTGCCACCGGAATACGCTGCCCCGCAGCCGGTTTTGGCGCAAGCAGGACAGGTGACCGTACTGACGACGTCCATGATCCACGGCGGATCGACCAACATAGACGACAGGCCGCGCAAGGCACTGGTTATGACTTATACTGCGGCGGGGGTCGAAATCGGCCTGCCCGAAAATCAGGCGGCGACCAAGCGAGAATACGACGCCAAACTAAGAGAACTTCTGCGGCCCGAACGAGCGCACCTAGTGGCTGAGGACTAAACGAACCATATCATCGTTTAAGCGCGATCGCGCCGCTGGAATCGCTCGGCGTACACCATACCGAGCACACCGGCCAAGATCAAAACTCCACCGCCAGTCAAACTCCAGGTCACTGGCTCCCCCAAGACCCAGTGGGCCAGCGCGATCTGCCCAATGGGTGCCGTAGCGGTCAGCGTGCCGACCAGCACGGCACTGAGCCGCTTCATACCCTCCGAGACCAAAACAAACGCACAGCCAGTGGCCAACACGCCCAGAACAAGCACTATAATCCACGTGGCCACCGTCGGCTCCGAGTGCAGTTGAAAATGGGCGGCGGCGAGTGCGCCCGTGACCACCACGCCCATCGTCATCATTGGGCTCAGTATCGCCGCGGTCCCCACCCGCTGTGCAAGCGCCTTGTTGGCGAGCGCGTATATCCCCCAGCCCAGCCCTGAGAACAGCATCAGCACATTGCCCAGTACATAGCGCGGTGCAAACAGGTGGCCCACATCCTCGCGCGCGCCCACGATCACCGCGACTCCAGCCAGCACCAGCACCATACCCACCATTTTCCCCGCACCCAACCGCTCGCGCAGCACGGCAACGGCCAGCACCGTCAGAGCGACGTATTGTACCTGAACCACCAACGAGCCAGCGCTGGCCGTGGTATAACTCAGCGCCAACGCATAGAGCGAGAAGTTCAGGCTCATGCCCAGCCCCCCAATCAGATGCCACCAAGACCATTGAACATCCCGCAGGTTATGGCCGCGTGCGAAAAAGGCGACCGACACGACCGCCGCACCTTGCAGCAACCGGAGAAAGGCAATCGTGAACGGATCGAAAACGGGAAAGAGCAGTTTCACTAGCACCGGGATAACGCTCCACAACGCGAATACCCCCAGCATACACAGTATCCCAATCCCCATCCTGCCGATCCCTCTCCTGTGAGTTCCTGTATTTAGGTTTTAGTTGCTACACCATTGGCTAATCGCCCGGTTATCGTAGACGATATTTGTTACTACTGGGTGATAGCAAGCCGGACGTTCAGTGTATCCAGCACTCTAAAGAGCGTGTCGATCCGCGGGTTGCCCTCGCTGGATAGCGCACGGTACAACGCCTGCCGCCCCAGACCACTGGCTTCGGCGATGGAAGACATTCCCTTGGCCCGGGCGACGTTGCCGAGAGCCTTGGCGAAGTACTTCGGATCGTTTTCTTTTAGCGCTACGTTGAGGTATTCAATCAACGCCTCATCGTTGTCGAGAAAATCAATTACGTCGAATTTTTTGAGCTTCATGATGCCTCCTTATATCTCGCTCGCCATTGCCGCTGCGTCGATTTGTCGTCACCCCTTCCATAGTCGCAATGTCCCTTTTTGAGGACATATTGTCAAGTAGATTCTTACGTATGGCTGATCACTTGCTTATACTTAGAAGTCTGTAGAAATCATTTAGATTAGTCACCTGTTTGCTGCCCATGTTCGATTTCATCTACGCCGAAGAGTCCATCCTCGACCACCCGCGCACCCGCGCCCTGCTGGACCGCTTCCCCCGCGCTCAGCTAGTCCCCTGCGCCCGTTACGGCGAGGTCTTCAACCGCACGGCGCAAAACTTCCGCCTGCAAAAGCGCCGCCCCGCACTCATCCTCGCCCACAAGGCCGGGCGACGCGTCCTCCCCGCCCCCGACGGCTACGGCATCGGCAGCGAGCGCAACTACTATTTCTCGCACCTGCTCAACTGCCCCTACGACTGCCGCTACTGCTTCCTCCAAGGGCTGTACCGCTCGGCGCATCTAGTCCTCTTTGTCAACTACGAAGACTTCCAGCAGGACATCGCCGCGCACATCGCCGCGGACGCATCCGATACGCCTTATTTCTTCTCTGGCTACGACTGCGATAGCCTCGCGCTAGAGGGCATTACCCACTTTACAGCCGACTTCCTTCCTTTCTTTGCCGATCACCCACAGGCGTACTTTGAACTGCGCACCAAAAGCGTGCGCATCAAAACCCTACTCGCCACCGAGCCGCTGCCCAACTGCGTCGTCGCCTTCAGCATGACCCCACCAGCGCTGGCCGACCAATTCGAGGTCGGCGCGCCACCGGTGGCCCGACGCTTGGAGGCCATCGCCGCCCTGCAGGAACGCGGCTGGCCCATTGGGCTGCGCTTTGATCCACTGCTCTACGACCGCGCCTACGAAGAACGCTACCGCGACCTGTTCTCTCTCGTGTTCTCGCAAATCCAGCGCGATGGCCTACACTCAGTCAGCCTAGGCCAGTTCCGCCTGCCACAGGGCATGTACAAAACCATGCACAAGCTCTACCCAGACGAAAAACTTCTCGCTTATGGTTTGGAGCAAAAAGACGGCATGGTCTCCTATCGGCCCGCCTTGGCCCAAAAGCTACACGACTTTTGCGCGGATCAATTGCTCCAGTACATTCCCGCTGAACTTTTCTTCCCTTGTCCCTCCACCACCCTACAGGTCTGATATGCGCGTCTTAATCACCGGTGCCAGTTCCGGCATTGGCCGCGCCGTCTGTGAGAAGCTGCTCGCCGACGGCCATCGCGCCATTGGCGTTGCCCGCGACTTCGGCAAGTTCCCCTGCGATAACCGCCACTTCGAGGCGCACTCTATCGACCTCGCCGACCTCGACCAACTTCCCGACCATCTGCAAAACCTCGTCGCCACCTACCCAGCCCTCGACGCCCTAGTCCTCAACGCCGGAGTTGGTCGCTTCGGCACCATAGAGCAATTCTCCTACGAGCAAATCCGCGCCCTGATCGACCTCAATTTCACCAGTCACGTCTTCGTCGCCCGCGCTTTCCTCCCCACCCTCAAAAAGGCCGGTCGCGGACACTTGGTCTTTATGGGATCGGAAGCCGCGCTCACCGGCACTGCCCAAGGCAGCTTGTACTGCGCGGCCAAATTCGCCCTGCGCGGCCTCGCCCAAGCCCTGCGCGCCGAGTGCGCCCGCGCTGGCGTCCGCGTCACATTGGTCAATCCCGGCATGGTCCAGTCGCCCTTTTTCCACGAATTGGACTTCCGGCCCGGCCCGGAGCCCGACAACTACATCATGCCGGAAGACATCGCCGAGGTCATCGTCCAAGCTCTGACCGCGCGCGACGGCACAGTACTCGACGAAATCAACCTCTCGCCGCAAAAAAAAGTGATCGAGTTTGGCGCGCGGAAGAAAAAGTAACCGGCGCTAGCTGTTTGGTGTTTAACCTGTACCCATCGCAAGAAAGCCAACGGCCATGCTCCAACGTACCCTCCTCGTCCTGCTCATCGCCACCTGCACCCTCTCGGCCGGCTGCGCCACCGTCCGCCGCGAGCTAGGTTACGCCCTGATTTCCGACAAAACCGAAATCAAACTCGGCGCGAAGTTCGCCGCCCAAATCGAAGCCCAACAACGCCTCCACCCCGACCGCGGCCTCCAATCCTACATCCAGCGCGTCACCAAGGCCCTACTTCCCCCAGCCATAGAAGACCGCCCCGGCATCCGCTACCGCGTTAAAGTCCTCGACGATCCCAAACAAATCAACGCCTTCGCCGTCCTCGGCGGCTATCTCTACGTCTATAGTGGCCTGCTGCTGATCGCCGAAGACGAGGCCGAGATCGCCGGAGTCCTCGCCCACGAGATCGGCCACATCGTCGGCCGCCACTCTGCCAACCAACTCGCCGCCCGCTTCGGCATGGACTTCCTCACCAGCCTCGCCCTCGGCGAAGATCCCTACCAACTCGGCCAGATCGCCTCCCAGCTCGGCAGTGCCCGCTTTAGCCGCGACGACGAGCGCGAAGCCGATACCTTCGGCGTCCGCTACGCCATCGAGGCTGGGTACGATCCGCGCGGCTTGCTGCGCTTTTTTGAAAAACTGAAAAAGCTGGAAGCGCACCGGCGTTCTGACTTAGAAAAGCTCTTCGCCAGTCATCCGCCTACCGGCGAGCGGATCCGCCGCATCGAGCGCCTGATCGACCAGTACGGAGCCAGCGGGGGGCAGCGCTATCAAGCGCGGTTTGTGCGCGAGACCGCCGTTCTGCGGCGCAAGTAGCACTCCTATTGTCCCAGTTCAATCCAATTCCTACTTTCTTGGCGGTTTCTCACTCCGCTAAGGAAATCTAAATGTTCCGTGTCTTACTCCTGCTCCTGACCTTGCTGCCCAGCGCACTCCTCGGTCAAGAGCGCCCGCCGACGCCGGTCATCGTCTCCGAGGTCCTCGAACAACCGCTCGTCGAAGACCTCTCCTTTGTCGGGCGCATCCTGCCCATGCGCTCCAGTCGCGTCGCCGCCGAGACCGAGGGGCGAGTACTAAGGCGCTTCGCGGAAGCCGGCCAAACCGTGCGTGGCGGCGATCCCCTCTTCGAATTAGCCAACGACCCGCTCCAAGCCTCGCTAGCCGAAGCGCAAGCCGATTTTGAACTGCGCCAGTTTAACTACGACCGCAGCCGCCAGTTGCGCGCCACCGACGCGGTGTCCGAACAAGACCTGCGCGACGACGCCTACGAACTATCCCGCGCCCAAGCCAAGCTAGCCGGTCTGCAAGCGCAAGTAGAAGATCTCTTCGTCCGCGCCCCCTTCTCCGGGCACATCATCCAGACCTTTACCGAGGTCGGCCAATGGGTCGGGCGCGGCGGCGAGATTGCCCAAGTAATCTCCATCGACACCGTCCGCGTGTACGTCGATGTGCCCGAACGCTACGTATCGCAGCTCACCTTGGGCGACCGCGCCGACATCTTCGTCGATGCCCTCGGCGGCGACCCCATTGCCGGCCTCGTGGCCGTCATTCTCGCCGAGGGCTATGCCTCCTCCCACACCTTCCCGGTCGTCGTTGGTGCTCTCAACCCAGAGGGCCGGATGCGCAGCAATATGTCCGCGCGCGTGCGCTTCCAGATTGCACAACCTCAGACCTCGATTCTGGTGCACAAGGACGCCCTAGTCTCCGGTCCGCAAGGCCAGGTCGTGTACCTCGCCCACGACGGCAAGGCCGTCAGCCGCCCCGTCGAAACCGGGCTGGCGCACAAAGGCTACGTAGCCGTTACCGGCGACCTTGCGCCCGGTGACCTCGCGGTGGTGCGCGGCAACGAGCGGCTGATGGACGGCCAAGCCGTGCGCATCCTCCGCAGGCAACCATAGTCCGTCATGCGCCTAGTCGATACGGCCATCAAGCGTCCCGTCAGCGTAATCGTCGGCGTGCTCTTCGTCGCACTGTTCGGCCTGATATCCCTCTTCCGCATCCCCGTTCAGCTCACTCCAGACGTCGACCGCCCCTTGGTCACAGTCTCTACCGTGTGGCCGGGCGCTAGCCCAGAAGAAGTCGAGCAAGAGATCGTCCAGCGCCAAGAGGAACAGCTCAAAAGCGTCGAGGGACTGGTACTGATGACCAGTGAGAGCAACGACAGTCGCGGAGTAGTAACCCTCGAATTCAACGTCGGCGTCGATCCAGACGCCGTGCTGTTGCTGGTCTCCAACAAGCTCGACCAAGTCTTTGGCTATCCGCTCGACGCTGAGCGGCCCGTGATCTCGGCCGGCGGCAGCGGCCCAAGCGGGGCCATCACCTGGATCATGCTCGAACCCCTGCCAGAACGCGACGATCTGGATATCGAGCGCTACCGCGACTACGCCGAGGAAGTAGTAAAAACCGCCCTCGAGCGCGTGCCCGGCGTGTCTCGGAGCGATATCTACGGCGGCTACGACCGCCAGCTCCAA
Organism: Candidatus Latescibacterota bacterium; assembly: GCA_965116675.1. Classification (GTDB taxonomy): domain Bacteria; phylum Latescibacterota; class UBA2968; order UBA8231; family UBA8231. The sequence goes on along the minus strand of OZ220721.1, from coordinate 401,464 downwards.
GTCATCGTCGATCCGCAGGCCATGGCCGCCCGCCAGATCACCGTCCAAGACCTAGCCCAAGCCCTCACCCGCGAAAACGCCAATACCAGTGCCGGGACCTTTGACGAGGGCAAGCGCCGCTACATCGTGCGCACCGTCGGCCAGTACCAGCAACCCAGCGACATCGAGCAAGTAGTAGTCCGCTCGGCCGATGGCACCCGGGTCACGGTCGGCGAGATCGCCCGTACCCGCCTCGGCTACGTCCGCACCGTGGCGTCCGTGCGGCAAAAGGGCCGCCCCGCCATTGCCGTCAACGCCCAGCGCGAGACCGGAGCCAACGTCCTCGAAGTCATGGACGGCATCCGCCGCACCATCCGCGAACTCAACGAGGGGCCGCTGGCCCGCGAGGGTCTCCACCTCACGCAGGTGTACGACGAGACCAACTACATCGACAGCGCCATCAGCTTGGTGCGCTCCAACATCCTCATCGGCGGCACGCTGGCCGTAACGGTGCTCTTCATCTTCCTGCGCAGCGTCAGCTCGGTGGCGATCATCGCCACGTCCATCCCGATTTCAATTGTCGGCACCTTTTTGGCCATGTGGCTTTTGGGCCGCAATATCAACGTCATTAGTCTAGCCGGAATGAGCTTTGCGGTGGGCATGGTCATTGACAACGCCATCGTTGCGCTCGAAAACATTTTCCGCCATCAGCAGATGGGCAAAACCCGCGTCCGCGCTGCCTTGGACGGGGCCTCGGAGGTGTGGGGGGCGCTCCTCGCCAGCACCTTGACCACAGTGGCCATCTTCCTGCCCATCGTCTTTGTCCAAGACGAGGCCGGTCAGCTCTTCCGCGACATCGCCATTGCGGTTTCCTGCTCGGTGGTACTCAGCTTGATCGTGGCCATCTCCGTTATCCCCAGCTTAGCCAACAAGATCCTCGGCAGCGACAAACAGCGCGGGGACGTGTTGGCTGCTTGGGGCGACCGCGTGCGCAACTTTATCGCCCAAAGCGTCTTCCGCATCAGCGGCAGCACGGTATTGCGCTTGGGCGTCATCACCGGGCTGATTGGCCTCTCGCTGGTCATCGCCTGGACCCTGCTGCCCAAATCCGAATACCTACCCACCGGCAACCGCAACCTAATTTTCGGCATCGTCCTGCCGCCCCCCGGCTACAACCTCGACGAGCTGATCCAAGTCGGCCAGACCATCGAGGATGTCCTGGAGCCTCACTGGGAGGCGGCCGCAGCCCCCGATAGTCCCCAAGCTCAAGCGCTGCCGGGACCGCCGATTGCCAACATGTTCTTCGTGGCGTTTGGCCGCTCGGCCTTCATGGGCGCGCGCTCTACCGACCCGGAGCGGGTGCGCGAACTGATCCCGATCATCCAAGGGCCAGTCTTAGGCGGGGTGCCAGGCACCTTCGCCATTGTGCAGCAGTCGAGCCTCTTTCAGCGCGTCACCGGCAGTGGCCGGTCCATCGACATCGAGATCACCGGACCCGACCTAGGCCGCCTCATCGGGCTGGGAGGCCGGATCTTCGGCCAAGTCCGCCAAGTCGTGCCCGGTGCCCAAGCCCGCCCCATCCCCAGCCTCGACTTGGGCAATCCAGAAGTCCGCATCCTCCCCGACCGCGTGCGCGCCGCCGATTTGGGGCTTTCGGCGCGGGACATCGGCTCGGCGGTCAACGCGCTACTAGACGGTGCCCTCGTCGATGGCTATCAGTTTCAAGGCGAGGAAATCGATTTAGTACTGCGAGGCGAGGAGGATTGGTTCCGCACCCAGGACATTGAGGCCCTGCCCATCTACACCCCGCGCGGCCAACTGGTGCCGCTCAGCGCCGTGGCTCGCGTCGAAGTAACCACTGGCCCCGAGCAGATCAACCACATCGAGCGCAGCCGAGCCATCACCGTCCAAGTCATCCCGCCAGAGACCATCGCCCTAGAGACGGTGCTCGATGATATCCAGACTCAGATCGTCCAACCCCTCGTCGATTCGGGTGAGTTAGCCCCGCCCTACCAGATCCAGCTTTCCGGCTCGGCCGACGACCTGCGGCGCACCCGCCAAGCACTCCAGTGGAACTTCCTATTGGCCTTAGTGATTACTTATCTGCTGATGGCTGCGCTCTTTGAGAGCTTTCTCTACCCATTCGTCATCATGCTCAGCGTACCGCCGGCGCTGGCTGGCGGCATCCTCGGGCTGGAGGTCGTCAACCTCACCCTGACCTATCAGCCGCTCGACATCCTCACCATGCTCGGCTTTGTCATCCTCATCGGCGTGGTGGTCAACAACGCTATCCTCATCGTCCACCAGACGCTCAACATCCTGCGCGACGCGCCCGAAACGCCAGTCAAAGAGGCCATCCGCGACGCGGTTTTCAGCCGCGTGAGACCGATCTTCATGTCCATGATTACCAGCGCCTTGGGGATGCTGCCGCTAGTCATCTTCCCCGGCGCGGGGTCCGAGCTGTATCGAGGTCTGGGAAGCGTGGTGATTGGGGGGCTGCTGCTGTCGACCCTGTTCACCCTGTTTCTGGTGCCAACGTTCCTCAGCCTGGCCATGGACCTGAGGGCCTGGATCAGCCGCGCCGGGAGGGTGATGTAAGGGCGGCCTGTGGCGGGCGCCTGCGGATCGTCGCCGCCCTGAACGGCGGACCCTCGACAACAGTTTCAACGAATTGATAGTACCGATATCGGTGCCTTATTCATTAATAATTGAATCCCGATCTCATTTTCCGGCGTTGATGTGACCCAATGCCCGGTTTGCAGGCGCAGGTGAAGATCATCGCCGCACTCACCTGACACCTTTCCATTCGGAGACACTCATGACTTTGACCAAAGAACAGAAAAACCAATTTTTCCAAGACGGCTATATCGTCGTCAAAAAACTGCTGACCACAGAAGAACTCGAGACCCTGCGCAACCACTACGCCGACCTTGCGCTCGGTCGCGTCCCCGACTACCCGGAAGGCAACGTCTCTCACCACACTCCGGGAACGGCTCAAGCCGCGGAACCGCCCACACCTCACGGAAGCCGACATGACCGACGCGGCACTCAGGTCTACCCGAAAGGGGAAGTAACCGCTCCAGAAGATCGCACGCCGGTTGAGGACCCGCTGGATACGGTAAGTCATCTCAACCTGCCTTCGTACCACCATTCGGTTTTCAATGCGTTTGTACGAAGCCCCAAAATCGTCGACATCATCGAATCCCTGATGGGGCCGGACATCAAGCTCTACTACGACCAGGTCTTTGCGAAGCCGCCATACGCCAAAGCGAATCGCTACCATCAGGATTCCATTTTCTGGGCCTTCTTCGCGAGCAACTTCCAGGTCACATGCCAGGTCCTGCTCGACGATGCAACTGTCGAGAACGGTTGTGTGCGTTTCATCCCGGGCAGCCACCACTTCGGCCTCGTCAACTGGGACCATCTCCCCTACATGCTGACAGAGGATGTGCTCGCCCAAGAGGTCGCTGTTCCACTGAAGGCGGGTGATGCGACCTTTCACCACAGCCTAACACTCCATTGCAGCGGCCCGAATACAACGCCGTACCGGCGGCGAGGCTGGTCGATTCACTACGTCTCTTCGGACACGCGTTACATCGGTACACCGGAAGAGACCGAACGCCTTAAACAGCGCGGTTGCCTTGTCGGGCCGGAACCTGTCAACGGCTGGCCCCTGATCCGCGGGCGCGAGTTCCCAGGGTGTGTATAGTCGGACCGCAGTGTACCCACCTTCCTCAGCTTGGCCATGGATCTAAGGGCTTGGATCGGCCGCGTTGGGAGGGCATAAAAAAACCGGCCCCCGCAAGGGCCGGTCGAGTATCCAGTCAATCACAGGGCCAGCACAGCCCTCTCACGACCGCTAAAAATCCAGCTTCAGCCGCAGGGCAGGAACGGCGGCTTCGCGCCCAGGCAGCGCGCCCAGTTCCACGTTCTTGGCCAACTTGTTAATGGTTTGGACTTGGTCGCGCAGGTGGGCCAGCGACGCGATCTTGACCCACGCCGACAGCGGCACCCAACCGGCCGCGGTATCCTCACCCGTCAGAATGGCCGTCCCCACAGCCGTCACCGTCAATCCCATGAGCGCGAGCCCTTGTTTGTGCTCCCCAATGTAGAAATAGCCCGCGCCCGGCACGGGTAGCTCCAGCAGAAAGGCCAACAGCCCGGATTTTGGCTGTTGGTACGCGGCGCGACGCGCCTGAATGCGATGCGTCCCCAGCGAGCGCAGCGAGCGAATTTCGGCCAGCGCATACGCGGCCTCCCGCTCCTGCAAGGCACCTACTACCTCGACGACCGCCACTGAATCCGCCTCAAGCTCCTGCACGCGCAACGAGCGCACCCGACCATCGGTAAATACGGCTTCGCCCCACGCTTCTTCAGCCTGCATTTCTTGCAGCAGACTCCGCACCTCTTCGATCTCCATCGCCGCCTCAGCCCCGCGTGCCACCAGCAAGATCACCGGCAGCCAAACCCATAATATCCAACGCATGTTCCACCTCATTTGAAGTTGTCAATTCTGCCTTCTCAATCTACCCGACGACTCTTTGTCTTGTCAAGCCACTACAGCTACCATGCGGCCCATTGCTCTCCCTAATTTTAACCCCTATTTTCAAATTTTCTCATGCAGACTCAACTCCAACAAGCCATAGCAGCCACCCGCGAGGCCGGGGCGCTGACCTTGCAGTACTTCGGCGGACCACTTGAGGTCGCCTACAAAGACCGGAACGATCCGTTGACCGCGGCGGATCTCCAAGCCGACGCCTACCTCAAAAAAGCTCTGCGAGATCTGCGCCCAGACTGCGGCTGGCTCTCCGAAGAGACCGTCGATGACCGCCAACGTCTCGCCAAAGAAGCCGTATGGATCGTCGATCCCATCGACGGCACCCGCGAGTTCGTCGAAGGCATTCCCGAATACGTGGTCGCCGTGGCCTTAGTCGAAGGTGGCGCGCCGACCCTCGCGGTTATCTACAACCCCGCGCAAGAGCAAGTCTTCGCCGCCGTGTCTGGCAGCGGCACCTTCCACAACGGTCGTCGCGTGTTTTGCAGCGAGGAACAATCCCTCAGCCAAGCCACGGCCGTAGTCAGCCGCAGCGAGACCAAACGCGGCGGGATCGACCCCTTTCGCCCGCACCTCGGCGAAATCCGTCCCGTCGGCAGCGTCGCCTACAAGCTAGCCCTAGTGGCTGCGGGGGCCTGCGACCTCAACTTCAGCATCCAAGACAAAAACGAGTGGGACGTTTGCGCCGGCGACCTGCTGGTGCGGGAGGCCGGCGGCCTCATGCACACGTGCGGCCACCAAGTGCGAACCTACAACCAAACCGATACCCTCATCCCCGGCGGACTCGCCGCGGGCAATGCGACGCTGGTATCGCACATTCTCCACCTAATGCACGAGCAAAAGCAATGATAACGGCCCGGATCGCAGCGGATTTTGTCGCAGAGTACGCCACCCTCCTCGAACTCAGCGGGGCCTCCCCCTTCCGAGTCCGCGCCTACGCCAATGCCGTGCGCGCGCTCGAAACCCTGACGTCCCCCCTCGACGAACTCCTCGCCGCCGGAACCCTGACCGAAATCAAAGGTATCGGCGACAGCGTGGCTGAACTAGTTGCCGAGTTGGCCGACACCGGCACGGCCCAAGCCTATGAAAAGCTACGGGCCGCAACACCCGAGGGACTGCTCGACATGCTGCGGGTCCCCGGCTTGGGGCCGCGCAAGATCGTCGCCATCCGCAAGGCCCTCAGCATTGAGACCCTCTACGCCCTCGAACAAGCCTGTCGCGATGGCCAACTCGCCGCCCTCAAGGGCTTTGGCTCCAAGACCCAGGCAGCCATTCTCAAGGGCGTCGAATTCATTCGCGCCCACGAGGGCCACTGTCGCGTCGATAGCGCTCACCAAAGCGCTCAAAGCCTGCTCGCAACCCTGTGCTCCCACGCGCAGCACTTTGCCATCGCCGGAGAGCTACGCCGAGCGCGAGAAACAGTCCAGCAACTCGACTTCGTAATCAGCACTACCGACGCCGAGGCCGCGACTGCGGCCTTTGTCTCCCACCCGGATATCGCCGAAGTCCTCGCGCCGAGCGCAGGCTTCGACCTGAGCTCAGCCGAAGGGCGGCTGTCCAACGGGCTGCAAGCCAACTTGCACGTGGTCTCAGACGATGCCTTCTCTGCGGCCCTACACTACTACACAGGCAGCGAGGAACACCGCGCCGCACTACAAGCCAAGGCCACCGAGCGCGGACTAGTCCTCGACGAACGCGGGCTCTGGCGCGACGACGAGCGCATCGAGTGCGCGGATGAAGCGGCTTTGTTCGCCGCCTTGGACCTCGCCTACATCCCGCCGGAGTTGCGCGAAAACCAAGGCGAAGTCGAGGCCGCAGCCGCCAACACACTACCCGAGTTGGTAACAGCCGCCGACATTCGCGGCCTGCTCCACGTGCATTCGACCTATTCGGATGGGGCCGACAGTCTGGAGGCTATGGCCCGCGCCGTGCAAGAACGCGGCTTTGAGTACATAGGCATTGCCGACCACAGCCAAGCCGCGGCCTACGCCGGGGGACTTCGCGTTGAGGAAGTCCAGCGTCAATGGGAGGAAATCGACCGGCTCAACGAGGAATTAGCTCCCTTCCGCATCTTCAAGGGCATTGAATCGGATATCCTCAGCGACGGCTCGCTCGACTACGGCGACGACCTGCTCGCCCAATTCGATTTCGTGGTCGCCTCGGTCCATTCGCAGTTCAACCTGAGCCGCGACGCCATGACTGCCCGCATCGTCCGCGCCATCGAGCATCCGGCAACCACCATCGTCGGCCATCCAACCGGACGCTTGCTCCTCAACCGCGAAGGCTACGCCGTCGATATCGACTCGATCATCGAAGCCGCCGCCCGCTGCGGGGTAGCCCTCGAAATCAACGCCCACCCGTCGCGGCTCGACCTCGACTGGCGGCACGTCAAAAAGACGCGCGACCACGGCGTCCAAATCGCCGTCAACACCGACGCCCACAGCATCGCCGGCCTGGACCATCTCGGCTACGGCATCGGCATTGCCCGCAAGGGCTGGCTTTGCGCCGCCGACATCCCCAACGCGCTCAGCCGCGAAGCCATTGCCGCTTGGTTCCAAAGCTAAAGGGCTGCCCCGCCTCATCGGCTTAGCCGGACCATCCGGTGCCGGTAAAACCACGCTCGCCCGCGCCCTCCAGACCCACCTGCCCGGCCCAGCCACCGTGCTCTCCCTAGACGCGTACTACCGCGACTTAGCCGCCCTCTCCCCAGCCGCAAGAGCCCGCGTCAACTTCGACGCTCCCGAGGCCATGGATCACCAACGCCTCGCCGCGGATCTCCGCCAGTTAGCCGCCGGCCACCGCGTCGCAATCCCCGTGTACGACTTTGCCACCCACACGCGCCAAGCGCACCAACAGAGCCTCACCCCCACCGACTTTCTGATCGTCGAGGGCCTCTTTGCCCTCTACTGGCCCGACATCAACGCCCTCTACCACCTGCGCCTCTTCGTCACCGCTGCCGACGAGCTCTGCTTGGAGCGCCGCCTCGCCCGCGACCGCGTCGAGCGCGGCCGTTCCCCCGCCTCAATCCGCGCCCAGTATCAAGAGCAGGTCCGCCCAATGTACCACCGCCACGTCCAACCCACCGCCCGCTACGCAGACTTGGTCCTCGATGGTAGCACGCCCACTGAAGAACAGGTTACAGTCATCTTAACTGCCTTGTAGGGAAAAGGTTAGCCCTACAACCTATTTGACTGCCAGAGGTCAATATCGATGGTCCAGCATTGAGCCGTATAACCCATAGAACTCCGTCAGATACATGGAAATCAACTCGCGGACAACACCTGTTTCTTCGTCTAGGCCGGAGATAATCGCAGGCGTCTTTTCATCTCTGAACGGCACGTTCACGAAGGCATGGATTCCAGATAAAAGTCGCTCAAAATCCAATGGCCCTTCGGGTTTTTGCAAGCGTTCACGCATGTGGAGAAAGCCCAACTCTCCAGGATGACTAACTACAACTGCCGCCTCCGCGATCCGGTCAATCCAGACATTGATCGGCTCTTGGCTTATGCGAGTGCGAGGTACTAAGAGTACCCGATCCTGGCCACAATGAGCGATCAGCCTTTGGGCGATATCCGCCGCCATGTACCCGGGGATCAACACATGGATAGGTTGATCTTTGCGCAGGGCGGCATCGACTTGGCTCAGCATAGCCGACTCGGCTTGGCGGATAATTTCGACGGCTCGGACCAATTCAGCCCAATTGCTAAACCCGTACTCGCGGCTGAGGACGCATTGGGCCTGTTGCAAGGTAAATGGCCTTTGCAGGACGGCCTCGTCGGACAATGAGCCTAAATGAGGCATATAGGTCCGAATGCTGCGGAGGCTTTCCGACCGACCCTCGCGGTGCGCCTGGAGTAACTGCCGGGCCTGCTTTTTAAGGGAATCTATATGGGGCTTACGGGGAAGTGCTCTAGACATGCCAACCCTCTCTCGTTAGTGCCTGGTGTCCGCGTCGCAGGCTGAAAGAAGGCTGTTATTTTGCTGAGAGGTGGGTTTGACCCTTACCGCGGACCTGAGGGCTCCCTTCGAGCACTTATTTGGAATAAACCAAAGCGTCGATGACCTGTCAAGCCGCTTAAAACGGTCCGGCGTGGTGCGAAGGCTCATTGACGTAGCGCTGGGTCTCTAAGTCAAGGGTGACTTCGCAATGGGGCGGTAAGGTGATGCTCAGGTGCTTACCATCAACGGCTATTTGACGCTCCTCAGTCTCCAAGGGTGGAGCCGCGTACGTACCCGCATAGCCGCCCATCCAGCCCGGGTATTCGCTAGTGCGACTGTGGTACGCAGCCCGGCCAAAGCGGTGCTCGCCAAAAGCGCCGCCCTGAATGACCAGTTCTCGGCCCTCGTTGTGGTTCAAATTGACCAAGCGCACGACCGTGCGATTCGCTTCGAGCTTTTCCACCAAGGCACCGACGTCTGCGGGCAGGCCGGGGCGGCGGCGCTGGGCGTCAAAGTAGCGCAGGCGAGCGTGCAGAAGGCCGCCGTTGTAGATGGGTTGCGGACCGCCCATAGTGAGCTGGATGAGCGCTTCGGAAGAGACCGGATTGCCCCATTGCCAGTGGTGGACGTGGTGGCGGGTGCCCACGTCTTGATCCGCGCGCAGTTGGGCCAAGCGACGGCCGGCCACTTGGTACGTAGCCTGCAACATTTGCTCTGGATAGGCCGGGTTAGCCCCGGCCAAAAAGCGCACCCAAGGGGCCTCGTGGCCCGAGTCTTCTTTGTTGTGGAAGGGGAATACCGCGGCCCAGTCGAATGCTTCCTTTTGACGAATGGCCTCCATGCGCTCCCAATCGCCCTCGTCCATGGACAGATTCCACAGCGTCACCGGGTACACCGGACTCATGGGCTGCCAGTCGAACCAGCCAGCGTCACCGTAGCGGTAGGGCACCAGCAAGGTCTCGCTTTTTTCGCCCATAGCGGCAAATTGGCTCGCCCAGCGCTCGGCCACGCTCATGTACTGGTCGCTGATCTCCTCCATGCGCCCTTGTTCCAAGATGCGATCCATCTGCTGGCGCGGCAGGTCGAGATAGGCTCGGTCGCGGGTCAAAAGATAGGCATTGGCCGCCGCGTCGAGCGTGGCTTTCTGCAAGGTCAAAAAGCCGTGTGGAAAAGTCCAGCCATAGCGCCCGCCGTACCAGTTGCCAGCGCAGTATTCGCCCACTTGGCCGGAAAGACCGACGTTGTCCGGCAACATGCCGCCGTTGGCCTGGGCGCGCTCCACCCAAGCGTCGGTGTATTCCACAACCCAAGCGCGGTATTTTTCATCGCCGGTGATCAGGAAGGCGTTGGTTACCAACGAGGTGACGGCCAAGTTGGTCGGCGTGTCGCCCTGACGCCAGCGGTCGAACAAGGTCTGCCCCATCAAGCGAGCTTTGGCCGGATCGGCCAAGTCCTGCACACTAGTGATGCCGGGCAAGTCGAAAAAGGGCAGATTGTACACTTCCATGCTGCCACCCAAGGGATTGTAGCTTTGTTTGTCGCGCTCGGCCAGCGGGGCGAAATAGGGGCCGTGGCTGCCATTGAGGCCCGAGCGCAGAATTTTGTGCTCGGGGTCGTAGTTTTGCGCTTCGGGGTCTTCGTTGAGGTAAAAGCCAGCAAAGCGGCAGGCCCGTTCGACGCGCCGGGGGGCGTTGGGGTGGGCTAAGCACAAGTGGTAAAAGCAGATGTCGCTTTCGGCTTGGTGCATCTGGTCTTCGCGGATGCCGTATTCCTTGCTGACCGTGCCTAAGCGGGTCAGTTGGCGGGTGATGGCCTCCCACTGGCGGTCGGCCAAGTGCAACAAGTGCTCGCCGCCGCCCATCAGATACACGAGCGGCCAATTGAAGAAAGGCTCGTAGAAATCGTCGGGGCTGCCGCCGCCCCACTCATCCTGCCAGATGAATTCGCCGTCCTCGCGGGTAAAGTGATCGAGAAAGGGCTGCACCGATTGGTCCAAGGCGTCGAAGAGGCGGCGCTGCCACACGGCCCAGTGGGCTGGCGAGTTGAGTGGGATATTGGCAGTTATGGCGGGCATGTCCGTACTCCTGAGAGGATTGTAGAAGGCTGTGAAGGGATTTTAGGGAGATCAAGAGCGTGTGTAAAGCTGCTTGACAGGCGAGGACGGGCCGGTTTATTTGCGCTTGCTTGGGGGTACTTCGCTTTAAGGCGTGGACTAAAACGGCTATTTGAGAAGGGGATACGCCATGCGCGGCCATATCCGGTTTTTGCTTTGGGGACTGCTCCTGTTGGGGGTGGACGGTTGCACGCCCGCCCTGCCCCCAGGACCGCTGCGCATCCAAATCACCGGGGAAGAGTACACTTGGCAATTCCGCTACCCAGGCCCCGACGGCGAATTGCAGACCGATGACGATATAACCACGCTGGGGAAGGAGTTACACCTGCCACTTGGCATGGAAGTTGAAATCGAACTGACGAGCCGAGATTACATCTACACCTTTGCCCTACCCCATCTCGACCTACATCAGGTGGCCGTGCCCGATTTGACCTTTGCGTTGACCTTTACTCCACAGACCACCGGCGTATTCGCCTTTGTCGGCGACCAAATGTGCGGCTTTGAACACGAGTCGCTCAACGGCCGCGTAGTGGTCGAATCTCCAGCGGCTTTCCTCGATTGGCTGACGAGGCCGTGATAGATTTGGGGAAAATTCAGTAACCGCGACGAACAACTGCTTGTCTGAGTGCGAATCACAGCGTCGAAATCAATCGGGACGACACGAGAAACTTTAAGACCGCTTCAGCGCGTCAATGAGCCGTCGCGCATGGGGCGAAGATTCCATCACTTTACTCGGGTCCAAGCATTCAAGCAACTCGAACGAATGCCGACCTTTTCGGTACGCTCCCTTAGAGCACGACGACGTCGCCTGTCTCAGCGTTCGTTCAAGGTCGCTCTTTGCGATGGCTTCCACATCGTCTCGCGCAGGTAACGCGGCAGCTTTGAAGTCCCTGCCAAAATAGGCACTCAGGGATTGCCGATCCGCGACGAACCACGCTTCCATGCACTGCACCATGAGTTGAGCGCTGTCGTCCGCAGCGGCTGACGGCTGATCCCAGTTATCGTGTTTCCTCAGATGTTCCCAAGGGCTATCGCCGGCTTTGACTGCGCTCTCGCTGTCCACCAAGAGAACGATAAAATTGCCGGTTTCGGCTTCATTAATGGCGGCACCAAATTGGTCATAAGCTCTTTGTCGAGAACCACAAGCGACGACGCGCGGCATGCGGCCCTTAAGCCCGGCCTTTTCAAAAAACTCTTTGAAACCAGCGCGACATTGTCTTCTTAATTGATTAGAGTCTCCACCGCCCTCGACATATACCCTGATACTCACCAAGGATTCCCCCCAATCTCGCCACTGCTCCAGAGTTCACCGAGGCTCCAGAGTTCACCGAGTCGATACTTCTCCAGCCAAGTAGCCATTTTCTCTTCATCGAGACGGCACATCACAGTCTGCCCGTCGTGCTTTTCGCAAACTACAATACTCCACCATTCATTGGTCAGGGCATCGACGAGCATGTCCGAATGGGTCGTTACAATCAACTGGCTGCGTTCGGACGCTTCGAGTAACAACTTGCTCACCGTCGGCAGTATATCTGGGTGCAGGCCCAGTTCGGGTTCTTCGATACAGATGAGGGGCGGCGGCTCCGGGTGACAGAGAACGACGAGCAAACAGAGGTACCGCAGCGTACCGTCCGAAAGACGAGTAGCCGGTATGACCACGTCGCCTTCCTGTAAGAACAATTGGACCGTGCTACCCTCAATGTTGACGTAGAAATCGGTTATGCCCTCGTAGAATTTGCACAAAGCGTCCAGCATGCGCCGCTTTACTGCTGGCTTACCTTGGAAACTGTTTAACACTAAGGCTAAGTTTTTACCGTCTTCTTGCAGAAAATCGTTGGGGAGATCGGGCTTCTGAGGCAACCGCAGTGGGGAGTCGCGCCCAAGCGACCACTCGCGATAAATGCGAATGCGGCTCAGGGTCTCGCCGAGGTACGTCAGTTCAGGGAGGTCGGAATCTTTGCGTTGGGACAGAACGGACTGGTCTGGTTTAATCTCCTCGGGACGCAAGTCGTATCGGCCCAGCCGAAGACGAACATTAGGGTACCGTGCCTCTATGTAGGTCCGTATCTCCTCATAATGGTCGCGTTCGGATTCATCTTGGATCTTGTAAGTGATAAACGCCCGCCCGCCCTTCTGATTGTAATAGATATATGGCTCCTCATGTCCTTCATCACTCTGTTCGTTCTCTATCCGCTCTTCAATCAGTTCAAATCGCTGGCCGCGCTCTGCAAAACCCAGCCAGTACCGCAACGCCTGAGATCCCTGCGGATTCTCCACAATGGCCTCGATGCGAGCAGCACCTTCCGGTTTTCCCCGCCAAATCCAATCGTGTATGCCCCCGCCCTCGCGAATAGGCGCAACCAAATCTCGGGGAGCCGACCGGAGGATATCGATGCCCTCTAAAAGATTAGACTTTCCCGAACCATTGGGGCCGATTAATACATTTAGCCGCTTGAGTTCAAGTTCCCCGGAGTCGGGGCCGAATGAGAGCAGGTTGGTCTGTTTGATACGACGAATGAGCATATCCTACTTTCACAATCTCCAGTAGTTAAGAGCTTTGGCTACTGGGAAAGAACAACCGTTTCAACCAAGCAGCGAGAACATCTACTTCTCGGACATTGGGATCAAGGAAGCTGGCAGTGATAGCCTTCCCGAAAGGCAACCCTGGATTTTTTTGCCAAGCAAGCCAAGTATGGATGACCGCCTTTGGTTCATCTAGTTGCTTGAAACGCCGTTCGCCTTCAGGAATAGCTGCAACGCTATCTCTCGCATGGTCAAAAAGGATGTTAGGTTGCGGAACAAGGGAGTGCAGGAAATCCTCCAAGATTCCACTTGTCTGGTTATTCGGCATAATCCAGACACCCAATCGCGGTAGATACGTTCCTGCCGGAGAATCAAGGATCGTTCCGTCCGGGTCTGGTTGATCAGGCACATTTTGATACCCGATATTGGTAATTCGCTCCCGTATCGACTGCCAACGGGCGCTTATGTCCGTATCTGCATCAATGACTATCCCAATAACGTCGCCTTCCCCGTTTAATAATGAGAGTCGAACCCCAAGGCTCTCAAGGAGTTTTTCGATACCGCCATATTTTTCCACTTCGTCGAGGTGAGGAATGCCTCGATTCCCACAAATGTGCTTTAGGACATGCTCGTCGTCGGTACCCTCCACCAAGAGGATTTTCCCATCTGCCATATCAGCGCACCTCGATTTCGTCGCGAGTTGCTATGGCAAGTTCATTTTCTGATAGCACAGTGGGAATAATATCCTCACCCCTACGAGCCAAGCGTATAAGTACCCCTTCTTCAGGTGTTTCCGCCGCCGCTTTCTGGAACGCCTCAACCGCGTCCCAACTGTGAGACGTTGCAAAGACTTGAATATCGAGCGTTTGCGCCAATCGGAATATCGTGCGCCACACATCCAACTGCACGGTGTGATGCAGGCCATTTTCAATTTCATCCACTAGCAAGAGTCCCCCGCGAGCGTTGACGAGCGAGAGAATGATTCCAAATAGCCGATTCAGTCCATCGCCAAACGAGCGCAGTGGAATAGGTCGCTCGATATTGTCTGCGCGTACAATGGCCATAGGCTTTCTGCGATTGCTGCCAACCATGGAAACGGCAGAGATATGAGGGTCGATGATGCGCAACGCTCCAACGACATCCTTCTCCCTGTCAGATAGCGCGATTTTATCCCACAATGACCCCAACATGCCTGTGCCGCCGCCATAGGAGCTGACAAAGATACAGGACATCTGGGTTCCGTTAGATGGTTCAAAACGACCCCTGCGCATTGAATAAGGGTATCTAAAATGCTCAAGCCGATGGGCTTTTGTTACGCCTTGTGTCTCGACGATCAAAGCAGCTATACCGTCTGGTTCTAGTTTACCAAGAGGGAGCGACCGAAATTCTCCGTCCGAGTCGAGTTGCTCTGATAGCCAATCCAAGCCCATCGTCATGCTCATTGGGCTCGACTTGCCACTAGTTGAAATAGCGATCGGCTCAGGGGGCTCTGAAAGCAAGGGAAATCCGTGGAACAGCCCAGAAACCTGGAACAAGCTATCGGGACCAGCGGGGTGCCCTTCTTCCTCTGCTTCCTCGATATTTTCTTCACGGTGTCTGAGTATGTCGTAAATCACGTCAGGCGCGGCATTGTTTGCGAGAATACGCAGCCCTTCAAGAACGGATGATTTCCCGGCGCTGTTCTTTCCTGTAATCAGGTTCACGCGCCCCAAGCCACAGATGGTCAACTCGCGGAATGCGCGGAATCGCTCCAGCGTTATGCTCTCCATTTTGAGGCTCATTGCATTCCCTTTTCACTAGGGTACTTCGTCCGTTCCTTCATCTTGCAACAATATACGCGAACTGCTTGAATAGTCTCAAACCCTCGCCAGTGCGTCCAATTCCTCAGTCCAGCCGTATCTCCTCCCCCGCCTCTTGGCTGCGGTAGATCCCATCGAGGATTTTCATCACCTGTAAAGATTGCTCCGGCGGCACCGGCGAGGGCCGCCCTTGGGCAATCGCCGCGGCGAACTCCACGCATTCCTGCGCGTGGGCTTCGAGGCCGTCGTACATCAGCATGAGCTTGCGGTCGTACTGCTGGCGGGTCTGGTTGTTGCTTTCGCAAATCGAGCACTGGGGCCAGTGCGCGCCGCCGCGAGTGCCGTAGAGCCACATCTGCATGTCCTCGCCTTGGGTCGGATGGTGCAAAAGCCAGCTCACCTCTAAGATCAGTATTGCACCGTTGTCAAAGCGCACAAAGGCCGCGGCAAAATCCTCGACATCGTAGTGGGATGGGATCGTCTGGCGGCCCCATTGGCTGAAAGCCCCTTCTTGGTGCGCCAATTCAGCGCGGGCCACGCCTGAAATGGCCACTGGCTTGGGATGCCCCATAAACCACAAGGTCAAGTCGAGGATGTGGACCCCAATGTCGATGCAGGGACCGCCGCCGCTGTGCTCCTTGAGAATAAACCCGCCACCAACCGGTGCCCCAGCCCGACGCAGCATCCAACTACGGGCATGGTAGATATCGCCGAGCGCGCCCGCATCTATCTCGTCCTTCAGCGCGCGGGACGAACCCTGAAAGCGAAAGTGCTGCGCCGTCATCAGTTCCTTACCCGAAGCATCGCGCGCCGCGATCATCTGGCGAACATCCTCGGGCGTGGGAGCCAAAGGCTTTTCGCAGATCACGTGCTTGCCAGCCGACAGCGCGGCAATGGCCAATGGAGCGTGATACATGTTGGGCGTGCAGATGTCGATAATGTCGATATCGGGGTCGCTGAACAGCGCCTCTGGATCTGTGTGCAGCTTGGTGACTCCGTTTTCTGCGCCAAAGCGCTTTAGTGCCTCCTCGCTAATGTCGCTGCCAGCGATCAACTCAGCGTCGCTAGAAGCCTCCCAGCCGGGGAGATGCGTGCGGGCGATCCCGCCGACGCCGACGATACCTACTTTGAGCGTGCTCATGGCTTATCCTTGTTTTTGGTTGTGGTTTGATATACGCGAAAGAGTTGTAGTTAAGTTCATATCTGCGTCAGAGCTTCCGCCGGCATCCATCCGCCGAGGCCATTGGCCAGTCGCACCAGCATCCACCCTCCCTCCTGCCGCACCAACCGCACCTTCGTCCCTTCGTGTGCAACAAAAACCTCTGTCTGCTCAAGGTCAGGGCCGGAGCGTGCGTGCGCCTCGGCAATGGTGACGATGGCTTCGCTCGTCTGCGCCTGATGGCGGAGGCGCGTCCCCAGCCAGAGCGCGGATCCAACGCTTAGCCCCGCACAGAGCAAAAACCCGCCTATCCACAGCGCACTAGGACGCGTCTGGGCGAACAACCACCGCACCCCCAAGACAAAGACCGCGAAAAACGCCGCGGCGAACAGCAGGCTGAGTTGGTTAAACGTAGGCCAGAAGTAGGCAGCCACCAGCGCGGCTACCAGCGCGCCGATACCGTCCTCAGTTTGCGGATCGCGATCCTTCTTCACTAGGTTGACAAATCGCAGATTGGCCTTGATGTCCTCGTCGTGCGGCAGCAAGCGCCGCGCCCGCTCGTACCAGAGAATCGCTTCGCCCAGTTTCCCGGACTTGAAGCAGGCATTGCCCAGATTGTAGTAGAGCCGAGCGTCTTGCACCCCAGCTTCTACCACCGCCAAGTAACTACGCCGTGCCGCGGCAAAATCCCCGTCCCGATAGAGCGCATTGGCCTCGTTGTACTGCCCGGCCGCAGCCCCGGCGTGAAGTTGGGTGCCCAACAGGAGCAACAGCACCAGTGCGCGCATCATATCCGCTTCTCCAAGCCCGCGATTACCTCCTCGGCCAAGCGCCGTGCTGCCGCCCGATCCGTCGGCGGGCCGCCCGCAGGCGCAAAACGCGCAAAGTCGCAGCGCGTCAGCAAGTCGCGCAACGCAGCAATCGTCTCAGCCTCGACTTGGCGCGCCGCCAAGACCTCAGCGCAGACCTCAATGGTCAAGCCAGCCGCAGCGAGGTTGAGACGGTCGGCCACGAATTCCAGCAGCGCAGCGCGGATCTCGCCGTAGAACTCGGCCTCAGTGCCGGCCTCCAGCAAGGTATCGGCGCGGGATAAGCGACGGCCAGCTTCGCCTTTGGCCCGGCGCTGACGCGCGTACGCCACATCGCCCTGCAAGCGCCGCTGGTGGCGTTGCCACACAAGTAGGGCAAAAAAGGCGAAGGGCAGCACGCCCTGCAAGGACCAAAACCAATAGCTGCTGTACAACATGGAACCCGTGCCGAGGACCTCGACATCGGGCTTGATGTAGCGGATGTCCTCCCCTACGGCCTCAATGTCGCGCCGGCTCAGCCCGTAGCTCACCTCTTCCTCCTTGACACTCCCCTCACTGCGAATGGCGATGGGATCGGATTCGAGGAGCTCATAGCGCGCTTGGTGTGGGTCGAAGTACGCAAAGCGCAATGGCGGGATATTCAAGGTGCCGCCCTGCTCGGGAATCAAGATGTATTCAAAGAGGCGGCGGCCCCCGTACACGCCGTTGGTAATCCGCTCTTCTTCCTCGACCTTGGGGTCGTAGAGCTTAACGCCAGTGGCGGCATCGACTTGCAGAGGCTGCACCGCGGCCATGTTGCCCTCGCCCTCGATCAGCACGCGCAGCGTTACCGGATCCCCGACCGCAACTTGGGTCGGCTGGGCCTCGACGCTGAGTTGGAAGCGTCCCACTGCGCCGGTAAATTCCGCAGGGCGGCCCTGCTCGGGCAGCGGCAGGACCTCGATTTGCAATTCCTCGCTTTGCAGGAGCACCGATCGAGAACGGCCAAAAAACGGATCGCCGGCGAAGAAGTCGTCGAGCACGCCGCCGCGGCGCGAGCGCTGTTGAGGAATGTCGCAGGAAACGGCCAGCGTGCCGACGGCGTGCGTTCCCGCGCTGGTGGGAAAAAGGGCCACGCGTCTCAGCGGCGCGACGTTGAAGGACACGCCGCCGCGCACCTCCTGGTGCGAATCTAGCTGTTGGGCGATAAATAGGTCTTCGGTCCAAAACCCGACAAAGGTCGGCAGCTTGTTGAAACTGACGTTGTGCGGTTGGATGCGGTAGAACAGGTCGTAGGACACAGTGACCTGCTGCCCCACGTAAGCCCGCTCGTGGTCGGCGCGCGCCAACACGAAGATGGGTTTGTCTGCTTGGCCGGTTTGTGCACTACTGGTGCCGCTGACGATCTCAAGGGTAATGGGCTTGGTTTGATAATACTCGCCGTCCATTTCTAGTTGGAGCGGGCCGATTGTGAAGGTGCCAGCCTGCTTGGCATAGAGAACGTATGTTAGCTCGCGGGAGAAGGTGATGTTGGTGTTTCTCATCTCCATCCGCGTGCTAGTCGCTGGCCCCTCGACGTGGAAATCTTTTAGACCGAAGTCTGGCGTCACTTGACCCAATTGTTCGTCGGAAGTGATGCTAAGCGTCAGGCGAATCGGCTCGCTCTGATTAGCGCGTGTGCGATCGACGGACGCCTCGAACTGAATCGTCGCCGCTGCAACGCCAGACGCCGCCAGCACCCACAGCACTAACGGTATGGTCAGCCGCACGTTCACCAGTCCCTAGCCTGCGCTTTGCCTGTGGCGCGAAACCGGCGCTGTTGCGCTTCTAGTTCGCGGTTCTTGAGGGCATCCATAAGCTGCTGAGCTTCCTCGGGACTAATGGATCGCTGCTCGGCGGGCTGCTCCTCCTGCTGTTGATCCTGTCCACCTTGTTGTTGCTGATCCTGTTGATCCTGCTCTGAATCTTGTTGCTGCTGATCTTGCTGCTGTTGATCTTGCTCCGAATTCTCCTGCTGTTCCTCCTGATTCTGTTGATTCTGCTGCTGTTGATCTTGTCGTTCCTGCTCTTCTGAATCGTCCTGTTGATCCTGTTGTTGCTGTTGTTGCTGCTCCTGTAATTTCTCCAGCGCCAGCTCCAAGTTCACCTTGGCATCCTCGTCGTCAGCGTCTAGCTCCAGCGCCTGCTTGTACGCGGCGACAGCCTGTTCAAACGCCTGCTGCTGAAAGAAGCTATTGCCCATGTTGTAATGGGCCTGCGCCTGGATTTTTGCCTCCTCGGCACTGAGCACCCGCTCAAATTCCCGCAGGGCTTGATCGTACTCGCCGCGCTTAAAAAGCGCGTCCCCGACGTTGAAATGTAGCTCGGGTGCGTCGGGCCGGTCGAGGAGGGCGTCGCGGTAGAGTTGCAGGGCCTGATCGTACTCGCCGCGCTGGTAGTGCTCCAGCGCCTCGGCGCTCTTGCTGGCCACGGGATCGCCCACAGTCGCCCCGCAGACGACCAGCCAGACCCCCAAGAGGACCCATAGTGTACCCATCAGGCGAACCGCCCCTTCCACTCGCGGGCCTGCACCCGCGCATCGCCCAAGAACGCCTCGGCCAAGAAACAGCAAAGTGCCAACAATAAGGGCCATTGGAATCGCTCCTGATAGCGGGTGAGGCGGGTAGAGCCGATTTCGCGCTGATCCATCTCGGCGATCTGACCGTACAAGGCGTCCAATTCCGCGCCTCCCAAGGTAGTGCGAAAGTAATCTCCCCCCGTCTCCAGCGCCATGTCCTGCAAGGTGCTCTCGTCGAGCCGGGTTTTGACGTATTGGCCGCGCTTGTCTTTGTGAAAGCTCACGCCTCCACCTTCCTCCTCGGTGGGAATGAGTTCGCCGTCGGGCGTCCCCAGCCCCAAGGCAAAGATGCGCACGCCCTGTGCAGCCGCCGCCTGCGCCGCTGCCAGCGGCTGTCCAACGTGATCCTCGCCGTCGGTAAAGAGCACGATGGCCTTGTGCTGACCTTCGCCCTCCTCAAACGAGCGCACGGCCAGTCGCACCGCGTCGCCAATGGCCGTCCCTTGGACGGGTATGGCTCCAGCGTCCAGCACGTCGAGAAACAGCTCTACCGCGCCGTAGTCGGTCGTCAGCGGGCATTGAACAAAAGCCTGTCCTGCGAAAACCACCAACCCAACCCGGTCGCCTCGGAGCAAATCCAACAAGCCGCGAATTTGGTATTTGGCCCGCGCCAAGCGGCTCGGCTTGACGTCCTCGGCCTGCATGCTGCGCGACACGTCGAGCACTATCATCACATCTACGCCCTTGCGCTCGGCCATTTCGAGTTGCGTACCAAACTGGGGACCAGTCAGCGCGAGGATCGCAAAGAAGGTCCCCAGCCCCAATAGGACGAGCTTTCCCACTTGGCGGCCCCGGTTCAGGTTGCGGGTCAGCTTCTCGGCCAGTGGACCGCGGGCAAAATGCGCCAAAGCACGGCGGCGCGCCCAGAGCGCCCAAGCAAAAAAGGCCGCCAAAAAGGGCAGCAGCAACAGCAACCAAAAATTGTACAAGTTCGCAAAGCGCATATTAACTGACCTCACACACCCCTGTCATATAGCAATCCTAAATGATTAGCTGCGGATCGTCTCGTTTCTACTATTCTGCGTCCATCTGCGGATCAAGGCAGAGAACGGAAACGAGTATGGACCAACAGCATCTCCACCAACAGCAGACCCAAGCCCACATAAAGAAAATAGGCGAAGCGCTCCGAGTAGTTCAGGTGGATTTCGGATTTGATCTCAGTCGCCTCTAACTCGCCGATCTCGCGGTAGATGGCTTCTAGCTTTTCCTCGCTAGTCGCCCGGTAGTACTGGCCGCCGGTGCGCGCGGCCACCTCCTGTAAAGTCCCCTCGTCGATCTCCACCTGTACGGTTTGATAGCGGGTACCGAAAACCCCGCGCACGGGCCGACGAATCTCCCCGTCGCTGCCCACGCCAATGGTATAGACCCGAATGCCCACGGCCGCGGCTACCTCAGCCGCAGTCAACGGCTCGACCTCGCCGGCATTGTTCACGCCATCGGTCAGCAGGATAATCACCTTGCTCTCGGCATCCGAGTCGCGCAGGCGGTTGCAGGCATTGATCAGCGCCATACCAATAGCCGTGCCATCCCATTCCTCGCTGGCGATCTCCACGCCCTGGAGAAACTCCAACAATACGCGGTAGTCGAGGGTCAGCGGGCACTGGGTGAAGCTCTCACCGGCAAAGACGACCATGCCGATGCGGTCGCTGTGGCGGCCGGCGATAAAGGCGGCCACCACTTCCTTGGCCACCTGTAAGCGGCTCTTCTGGCCCTCGTCTAGGTCGTTCAGTTCCATACTCGACGAGATGTCCAAGGTCAGCATGATGTCGATGCCCTCGCCCGATATTTCCCGCACCTCGCGCCCGGCTTGCGGGCGGGCCATAGCTACAATGAGGCAACTCAAGCCAAGTAGCTTCAAGACGAGGAGGCCGTGCCGGAGCTTGGTCCACAGCGACGCGGTGGCGCGGCGCAACACGCCGAGGTCGGAAAACTGCACACTGCTCCGGCGGCCCCGATGCGCACGCACGTAGCTGTAGAGCAAGACGGGCAACAGCAGCAGCAACAACAGCCACTCGGGATTTTCAAACCGGATGTTCTGCATGGACCTCGGCAGTGCGGGTTGCAACCGCCTCCTCAATAGCGCGCAATATAGCTAGGCCACCATCCGGTGCGCGCCGGGCCTCGTCCAGCGCTGGATGAAAACGGGCGAATTTCACCAAATCGGCCGCGGCCAAATAGTCGAAGATCTGCTGCCTAAGCGAGTCATCGACTTCAGCCCCCCGCAACGCGTCCACCAGTTCGGACGTGGTTTGCTCCATGGCCTCAATTGCCAGGCTCTCCTCCAAGAAGCGGCGCAGGTTTTCCGAAAGCAGCGAGTAGTATGTTTTGAACTCGCCGCGTTCCAACAGGCCGCTCTCGGCAATGCGCGCGAATTCAGCCGCGTAGTCTATCGGCTCGGGCGGGGGCGGAGGCTCTGGGGTGCGGGTGCGGCGACGCCAGAGCCAAACGCCGCCGAGCACGCAAAGCGCCAACGCCAGCAATCCGATTGCGACGACCACCCACAACGGCACTCCCCCACTTATGAGTACGGGCGGCTTGATGTCGCGCAGTTGGTCCTCCCCTTCGCTCCGGGCACTGATGACTTCTATGGCTAAGGGTTGGGTCGTGTGGAGGAGCGTGTCGCCCGCAGTAGTAACAAAGGGCACGGCCACGGCCGGCACCTCGTGCAGCCCCAATTCGTAGAGACGCAGTTCACATTCTTGCGCTAGCTCAACACCAGTCGCGACCTCGCGTTGGTGCCAGTCGGCGCAACGGGGGGAAAAATCTCGGAGAATCTGGGGCAGGTCCGGAGCCTCGGGACGCGCGGTGGCGTCGTGGTGGAGCGTCAAAGTCAGGCGGATGGAATCGCCGACCCGAGCAACCGCTGTGTCCAGAGTCGCCTCGACCCGAGGAGCTTGGGCGTGCAGCCCCTCAGCGAGGACGACGAGCGCGGCGAGCAGACCGCCGAGATACATTACGGACTGTCAGCGCCGCCGTCGTCGGGATCTTCGCTGCTGGCGGCGGGTACAGCCGGCTTTTTGGGCGCTTGCGCTACGTCGTCTATATCCAGATCCAACTCGGCGAAGTCATCGCCACTTACGACGTACACCGCGTCGTCGCCTTCCTGTTGCAGGTACGAGGTTCCGGCGGCTGCGCTGAAGCGAGCGGTCAGCAAGGCTTGCCCTTCGCCTAGCAGTTCAATGCTGAAGGCAGGTGCAGCCTCAGTGGGCAATTCCTCGGCAAAATCCTCGACTTCGAGTTGCTCCAAGTCGCTCAGGAGACTGTTGAGCTTCCACGATTTGGCATCGCGCCCTATAGGCTCGGACAAATGCCACACACCGCTCGTGTCCTTGTCAGCCGCGAACGCGGGCGCAGCTCCTCGGATCATAACGATGCGCTCGACCTGCTCACGCTCAAAGCGCAAGGGCTTTTTGTCGCGCAGGTCGGAAATGCTTTTGGTAAGCTCCTGCACCAGCGTCGAATCGACCAAGAAGACTTGCGGCCGGCTGGCGTCGCGCGCGTACCAACGGCCCTGTTCGTCCGCGCCGCCAATGGCCAAGCGCTTCTCAGCCCGGTCTTCGCCGACGAGTAGGGCGATCTCCACCTGCGACGCGCGCTCCCCTAAGCCATAGCTGGCCAAGGCGGTGGTATCTGGATCTTCGGCGACAAAATCCTCGATCTCGGCTTGGTCGATTTTGTCGAGCAAGCCGTCCACCGCGTCGCCGGCAGCGCGAGCGGCTACCGGCTCGCGCATTTGCCAGTCAGGTTCGGCCCGAGCTAGCACGGTCGCGCCACCCGCACCCCACCGCTGCACCTGCATCACCTCGTCCTTGGCAAAGGCTAGCACCCGGCGGTCGCGCAGGTCAAAAGCGCGCTTGTCGAGGTTGTCGAAGCGCCAAGCGCGCACCACAAAGATCTCGGGATTGTCGCCTTGTATTTGGGCGTAGGTGAAGCGATCGGTGGGGCTGTCCGCTCCAAAAGCCACCACCTGCTCGGCACCGTCCTCGGTTTGCAGCCGCACCTTGAGTCGCGGCGCGTCAAGCCCGTATTGGGCGGCTTCCTCTGCGCTCGCAGCCGCGCTATCGACGACCACCTTTTCCCGCTCGCACTCGAGCAAATTGCGCAAGTAGCGCTCTACGGCCTCTTGGTCTGCGCCGTCGGTCATGGGCGCGCTCAGGTTCCAGCCGCCCGTCCCCTTGTCCAACACCAAGGCATCGTCGCCGCGCAACAGCTCGAGCCGCTGTGCGTCGCCGTCCTTGAAGACGAATAGCTGCTTGGATTTTTCGGCTTCTTGACGGCGCTCCTCGCCGCCTTTGATCTCGTAGAAATAGACAAAGGCCAACAGCGCCACGAAGACGGCACCGATTGCGATATTGGTCTTGAATTTCATGCTTGCTCCTCTTGTACAAAGACCTTTTTAATCCACACGAGAATGGCCGCGTTGACCACGAAGACCGCGGCGTAGATCAGTTGGACCGTCTCGTTGGGAATCAGCGAGAAACCAAGGCTGGCACCGGTAAAAATCGTCAGCGCGACCACACCAGCGCACAACACCGCAAACACCAAGCCGGACTGCCAAGCCCACGCTGCGTGCCGATAGAGTCCGTAGCCAATGGCTGCCGAGGCCAAGGCTGCGATCAATTTGACCTCGCCCTCAAAGATCGCCCCCTCGCTGGTGGCAATGATGCCGCTGATGAAGAAGAACATCGCATTGCCCCAAAAGGTGTACACTAGCCACGATACAAAACCGTCGGCATAGGTCTGATAGCCGCGCCGGAGCACCATGACCATGCCCGACAAAGCGACCGCAAACGGCACAATAAACACTGAAACCCAGAGAATGACCGCACCTTGATTGCCGATCAGGTTGATCGGGTTAAAGGCGGGTTGCTTGTCGGCAATGGTCAGGCGGTCTTCATCCTCGGTGAGCCAACTGACGCTGCCGAGGAATAGCTCGCCATTGGCCTGCTGAGCAAAGTACTGATTGGAGGCAAAATCCGCGTCGCCGATGACCACTAGCCGCGTCCGTCCCTCGGGTGCCAAACTGGTGTCGGCAGCCGCGGAGACCGCCACGCCCAGCGGCACCGGGCCGCGCATATCTACTTCCGGGTCGAAATCCACCTCGCCGCCTTCACCCATTATCGGTGCCAAGTCTGCTTCGCCCCAACTGCTTTTGTGGGTGTACGCCAACGCGGCAATGTCCGGCTCCTTGAGCCGGTGTTCGGTCAACTGCACCGAGCGCGCCAGCGGGAAGAAGCTCATCGTGCCAGCGGATAGCTTTTCGGTGATCGGGTGATCGCCGTAGTTGATGACTACCGGCACAGAGACATCCGCGCCAAAGAGCTGGCCCAAACCGCTCAAATCGACGACGAAGTCCTGCCCCAGCTCGACCGAGTATTCGTTCAATAACGCTTCAAGTCCGGTCGGCTGGCCTGGGTCGAGCAAAAACAGCACACTGCCCCCGCGAGCCAAGTATTGCCCCAGCACTTCGACCTCAGCCGCGGCAAATCGCTCCTTCGGCCCCAAAACCACCACTAAGGTAGCGTCGTCGGGCACAGGCTCGGCGAGCGTCAGCCCCCCCTCGACCGCGAAGTTTAGCTCCTTGAGGCGGCCTTTGAGGGTGGAATAGCCGAGTTCATCTACTTGGTCGAGTTCGGCCTCTCCGTGGCCGCTGGTGAAATAGGCCCTTAGCTCGCGGCCTTTGAGCGCCTTGAGAATGGCATTGCTCAACGCCTCTTCGCTCTGGGCAGTGATGCGCTCCGTGCGCACCTGCCCTTCGTCAATCACTTCAATAATCGAGGTCCCGCGCTCGCGAATGTTGTTCTGCTCGACGCGCAGCCGGTTTTTCTGCGGATCGAGCAACTCGTAGTCGAAGTTGGACGACACATAGCTGTATTCCTTTAAGAGATCCTCAAAGCGCATGTTTTCCATCTCGCCCATGAAGGTCTTGACGTTGACGTACTGGCCGTTGTCTTCAAGCGGCGAGAGGAGTCGGTAGGTGTCGTTCGAGAGCGTAAACAGCGCATCAGCCGTCATGTCCTTGCGGAGGTGGTAGCGGTCGCCGAGGAAGTTGACCAGCGCGGCAATGCCGAGCGAAATCACAATGCCCAACCCGGCCGCGCTCAAGTCGGCCAAGCTCCAACGCCCCTTGCGCGAAACGACCACAATGCCGACTAAGGCGATTAGCCCTGGGTAGAGCACTACGCTGAGCCAGAAAATCCACTCGCTGTCACTTTCGGTCAGGGCGATGGGATTGTGGCCCGGCTCGCGGGGGCGGATCGAGATCAGGGCCTCGTCCTCGGCCAGCCAGCTCAGGGCGTTGAGCGCCAAGTCGCCGTTGCCCTGGACGCCGAAGTACTGGTTGGTGGCAAAGTCCGAATCCCCAAAGACCACCAAGCGGCCTCCGGCCTCGGTGTCTCGGGCGGCGACGGCCAAGGACACCGGCCCAGGCTGATCAACGCCCTCGTCGAGCTTGACCGTCTGATCGCCCTCGCTGGTGAGCACGCTCAAGTCGGTCTCGGCCCAACCGGCCTCCGACGTCATAACCAAGGAGCCCCCCTCGCGACCGCTACCCTCGTCAAAGTGCACCGAACGCCCAAGTTGGAAAAAGGTCATCAGGCCTTGGTGCTTGCGCGTGACCGGATGGTCGCCGTAGGAAAGGGCGACCGGCGTGGTAAAATCGAGGCCAAAGAGCGAGCCAATACCGCTGGTATCGATGACGAAGTCGTCGCCGACCGCCACGCCCCACTCGCCCAACAGCTCTGCTAAGCCGCTGTCGGCGAGCGGGTCCAAAAGCAAGAGTAAGGCTCCGCCTTCTGTTAGATAGGAGCGTATGGCCTCAACTTCCACCGGGAAGAAGGGCGTGCGCGGACCAGCTACGACCAGCACGGCGCAATCTTCGGGCACCGCCCCCTCGCGGGCGAGGAAGAGCGAATCTTCGACCGCATAGTCGATCGCCCCCAATTGGGCCTTTAACTGCTCTAGCCCATCGGGTTGGTTGACGAGTTGGCGCTCGCCGTGCCCCACCGTCAAGTAGATTCGGTCTTGGCGCTCGCGCGTCAGCTTGAGCAGCGAATTGACGATCTCGCGCTCTTCAAGCTCGGTGATCTGCTGTTGTTTGTCGCCGCTTTCCAACACCAGCGTGTCGTAGCGGCGGATGCCATAGTCCTCGGTGCGGAGCGGATCGCGGTCCGGGTCAATGAATTCGTAGCTGAAGCGGGTGCTGTACGTCTCGAATTCGGCCAACAGCAGTTCGAGTTCGGCGTTTTCCCCTCCCTCCATAAAGGCGAGGGCGTGAACATCCCTGTCCAGCGCCTTGAGCGTCTCCACCGTCAGGTCGGCAAGGCTGTGCAGGCGGCCCTCAGTCAGGTCGAAGCGCTCGGGATAGCGGTTGCCCAAAAAATTGACCATGGCTACAATGCCAAAGACCATGATGCCGCCCCAAAAGGCGTTGAGCCAGCGGCCGTACTGGCGAAAGAGCGCCGGATTGAGCAATCCGGCCGCGGCCACCATCAGGGCACCGAGTGCCAAGTTGAAAAGCCCGACCGAGCCGCTCTCGGCATTGAGCAGATAGGCCGTGCCACCCGCGACCATCAGCGCCGCGCCGACCAGCCCCAAGGGCGTGGTATATGCCTTCATGCTCAGCGCCTCCATCTCCGCGATTCAATGACGCGCGTGGTCAAAAACAAGCAGAAAAACGTAAAGCTCAGGTAGAACACCACGTCCTTGGTGTCGATGACGCCGCGCTGAAAATCTTCAAGGTGTGCTATAAAGGAGAGGTACTGCAGAATTTTGGCGGCCGTGGGACCGGCAAAGCTCGCCGACCAGTCGATGAGCCAGAACAGAAGCAACATGCCAAAGGTCAGCAGCACGGCGACGATCTGATTTTCAGTCAGCGCCGAGGCCAAGATGCCCACGGAGATGAAAGTCGCGCCGAGGAACAAGTAGCCTAAGTAGCCGGAAAAAATCGGACCCCAGTCGGGCGAGCCGTACACTTCGAGGATGAGAAAGTAGATCAGCGTCAGGCTGACGATGATGCCGTAGAGCGAAAAGCAGGCAAAAAACTTGCCCAACATCACTTCGATGGTGCGCAGCGGCGAGGTCATCAGCAATTCGATGGTCCCCGACTTCTTCTCCTCGGCAAACAGCCGCATGGTCAGCATTGGAATGACCAAGAGCCAGATGAAGTCCATGACTGCGAAGAATTGGGTGATGACCATCTCGTTGAGATTGAGTGCCGGCATCCCCCCCATGCCCATCTGCGCCCGCTGGCCAAACTGCAAGCACCAGAGGTTGAACTGCATCAGGATATTGCGAAACAGATAGCCCGAGAGAAACAGGAACACGCCGGCGATCACATAGGCGACCGGCGAAACAAAATAGGAGCGCATCTCCTTGGTGTACACCGCGGCAAAATTACGCATATTAAGCTGCTACCTCCTCGCTAGTCAGGCTCAGGAAAATGTCTTCGAGCGTCATGTCGAGCGGCCGCAATTCGCGCAGGCTGAAACCGCTTTCCACGACCTTGCGGGTCAAGTCGTCGCGCACGTCAGCTCCGGGTGCGCTCGTCACCACGTACGCGCCCTCCTCGCCACTAACTTCCACCTCCAGCACGCCCTCTAGCTGGCCGATCATGCCCAGCACCTGCTCGCTGGGGCCGTCTATATGGGCACGCAGCACTTCGCCCTCCTTGAGTTGGGCCATGAGGCTTTCGGGCGTGCCTTGGCCGGCGATGCGGCCGTTGTTGATGATCGCCACTTGCCCGCAGGTCATGCTCACTTCCGACAGGATGTGAGTGCTGAGAATGACCGTATGGTCGCCCCCTAGCCCCTTGATGACCTCGCGGATTTCGATGATCTGCTTGGGGTCGAGGCCCACAGTCGGCTCGTCGAGAATGAGTACCTCTGGCTCGTGGACGAGGGCCTGAGCCAAACCGACGCGCTGCCGATAGCCCTTGGACAGGTGGCCGATCACCGTGTGCCGCTGGTGGGCAATGCCGGTTTTTTCCATGGTGTCGTCGATTCGGCTGTTGAGAGCCGCGCTGGACACGCCCTTGATTTTGGCTACAAAGCGCAAATAGGCGTTTACCGTCATATCGTGGTAGAGCGGCGGCTGTTCGGGCAGATAGCCGATGCGCTTGCGCACCTCCATGGACTCTTCGGCGATGTCGAAACCTGCGACTTTGGCTTCGCCCTGCGAAGGCGGCAGATAACAAGTAAGTATGCGCATCGTCGTGGTCTTGCCCGCGCCATTCGGGCCGAGGAAACCGAGGATGACGCCCTTGTCAACATCGAAGGATACATTCTCCACGGCGACGACATCTCCGTAGTGTTTGGACAGTTCGCGTACTTCAATCACCGTAACTTCCTCCTTAGTGTCGCTGCATCCGCGCGCGAAAAAAGTGAATGAGAGGTTCGACATAAGGGCGCGACAGATCAATCGCGATTTCGTCAACGCCCGCTTTGTGCAATAAAGTGCTGCGGCGCTCGGCTATGGCCCGCTGTTCGGCAGCGAAAAACGCGCGCACGCCCTCGTGGCCGCTATCGACGAGCACCTGTTGGCCGGTCTCGGCGTCTTGCAGGTTGATAAAACCAACATCGGGTAGGTCCCACTCGCGCGGGTCGCTCACCACCACGGCGATCAAGTCGTGACGCTGGCTCAAGTGCCGCAGCGCCGGCTCGTAGCCTTGGTCGAGAAAATCGGAGATGACAAAGATCACGCTGCGGCGATGCAAGACGCGGCTGAGGTATTCCAAGGCCCCGGCGATGGAGGTCTTGCGCCCCTGCGGCTGAAAGTACAGGAGTTCGCGCAACACACGCAGGACGTGCTTGCGCCCCTTTTTCGGCGGCACGAAGACCTCGACCTCGTCGGTGAAGATGAGCAGACCCACTCGGTCGTTGTTCTTGATCGCACTAAAGGCCAATAGCGCTGAAACTTCGACCCCAATTTCCCCCTTCATCTGCTGCTGTGAGCCAAAGGCCCCAGACGCGCTGGCATCTACCACCAGCACGGCGGTCAGCTCGCGCTCCTCGTCGAATATTTTGATGAAGGGTGTTCCCACCCGCGCCGTTACGTTCCAGTCGATGTGGCGCACGTCGTCGCCGGGCTGATATTCGCGCGCCTCGGCAAACTCCATCCCCCGCCCCTTAAACGCCGAGTGGTATTCTCCAGCGAAGAGGTTGTTCACCATGCTGCGGGTGTGAATCTCGATCAGGCGAACTTTGTCGAGTATTTCTTTGGGAATCACGGCTCGGCTTACCTTGGCTTCAGGGAACTTCGATGTGGTCGAAAAGCTGCTGCACGATGTGATCGCTGTCGATTTCCTCGGCCTCGGCCTCGTACGAGGCAATGATCCGATGCCTGAGCACATCGGCCCCCACGGCCTTGACATCTTCCGGGGTGACGTAGCCGCGCCGCTGGATGAAGGCGTGGGCGCGCGCCGTGCGGACGAGAAAAATAGCGGCCCGCGGCGAGGCCCCGTACTCGATCAGCGGTGCCATGTCGGCTAGCCCGTAGTCGGCCGGTCGCCGGGTGGCTTGGACGAGATCGACGACGTAATCCTTGATCTTGTCGTCGATATAGACGATCTCCACTACCTCGCGCAGGCGGCGTATTTCGTCGATGCCCACCGTTTGCTCCACCTCGATCAGACTGTCGTTGGCCATGCGGTCCAATATCAACCGCTCCTCGGCACGCGATGGGTAGGCGACTTTCACCTTGAGCATGAAGCGATCGACTTGGGCCTCGGGTAGCGGGTAGGTTCCCTCTTGATCAATCGGGTTCTGGGTGGCCATGACCAAGAACGGGTCGTCGAGCGCGTAGGTTTCCTCGCCGATGGTCACCTGCCGCTCCTGCATGCACTCCAAAAGTGCACTCTGCACTTTGGCTGGTGCCCGGTTTATTTCGTCGGCCAAGATCAAATGGGCGAAGATCGGGCCTTTCTTGGGAATGAAGACCCCTTGGTGCTGGTTGTAGATGGTGGTCCCGGTCAGATCGGCGGGCAAAAGATCGGGGGTAAACTGGATTCGCTTGAACTGGGCCGCTACGATCCTCGCCAGCGTCGCCACCGTCAAGGTCTTGGCTAGTCCGGGCACCCCTTCGAGAAGGATGTGGCCATTGCACAACAGCCCCATCAGGATTCGCTCTACCATGGTGCGTTGGCCGACGATGACCCGGTCCATTTCCTGCAAGATGCGCTCCACCACCGTGCTCTCGCGCTGGACCTGCTCACTAATGGCGTGGATGTCTATTGTTGTTTGCGTCATCGGATGTACTCTCGACATTGTCCTATTCAGCCAATAAAAAACCGCCCTGCGGATTCGCAAGCGGCTGGACCCATCTGCCTCAGACCTTTATGGCAACTTCTAATGTGTCAAGGAGCGGCGACCTCATCCTGAAATTGAACCCATTCTTGAGGGGCGCGCCCGACGTTGGGCAACAGATGCCGGGCACTGGCAGCCAGTTCGGAATCCGGGTAATTCTCAATCACGCGCCGATAGGCCCGCCGCGCTTGCTCTAGGTCGCGGATGTGCTCCTCATATATAAAGGCGATCATAAATTGGGCTTCGTCGCCGTGCTCGCTAGCGGGATATTCGGCCAACACGCGTTCGTAATAGCTAATGGCCTCCTGCATCTTCCCTTGCTGCTGGGCCAAGCCGGCGAGTTTGCTCAGCGCCTCCGGTGCCTTGGGAGATTGGCCAAAGCGTTCGATAAAAGCCGTAAAATGCGCAACCGCTTGGTCGGCCGTGGCGGGATCAACCGCCGCGGCCTCGCCGGCCGCGAACAGCTCTTCAGCGCTTTGCTGACCGCAACCTGTCCACCAAGACCCGGCGATAAATATTCCCAGTAGTATCCTCGACCACATCTATAATTTAACCGAGCATCGCGCGGGAAAGTTCCTCAATCGGCTTTGGCAGCCTTCGCTTTGCCGTCGCCCTTTTTATCGCCTGCCTTGCTACTGCCGCTGTCTTTGTCGGCCTTAGCCGCCTTCTGGTATCCATCACTGCGGTAGTCCGTTATATAAAAGCCCGTCCCCTTGAAAAGCAGGCCGCCGCCCATGCTGATGAGCCGCTTGACCGGGCCTTTACAACTTGCTTCCGGGCAGGTCTGGCTCGGCTCGGCCGTAATGCTTTGAAACTCTTCAAATCGGTGGCCGCACTGCTGACATTCGTATTCGTATGTGGGCATGGCGTTGGCTCTCGTTATAACTAAAAATACAAACTTATTAATATAAATTCGGTCAACTAGGGACGCAATACTTGGCGATGCATCGAGTCCCATCCGTCGGCACCCATTTCCGGGAGATCGCCCGTGCCGAGGGAGCGCACCTTGTCGTGTTCGATTTTGAGCAAGGTCAGCGCGCTATTGGAGCGCACGTCCGGGGACAGAGAGATGGTGCCCGAGGCTCCTTGGTAGAAACGGACCGTAGCCAACCACTCAATTAGTGCGGCTGGATCGCGATGCCCCTGCTCCCACCCGTCAATGAGCAAGCGGGTGGCGTCGTAACCAGCCGCCGCGTAGTGTGGGTCGCGGCGGAATTGCTTGCGAAAGTTGCTGACAAACGACTGCTCAGCTGCGGACTCGGCCTGCCGCACGGAAACGAAAATGACCCCATCGAAATTTTTGCGCTCGCCCGGGCGCATCTGCCGGATGGCTTCGGGATCCCACCAAGCATCGTTGCCGAGGACTTGGGTCTGCAAGCGGTGAAAGTGAACCTGCGGCGCGATCGTCTTGGCGTCCGCAAAGTTCTCGACCACCACCACCACCCCGTCAATGGTGTCGATAAACATGTCCGCTGTTAGCTCTTCCTCGACTTCTATCTCTTCCTCGACCACTTCAAGCGTGTCAGGCGGCGGCGGTCTCAGCGCAAAACCAGCCTTGCGAATCTCCTCGAAGACGTAGCGGAAATCCGTGGTCTTTTCGGGCACATACCAATCGCTGTGCGCGATCTGGCCGCCGTTGCGCTCGGCAATGCGGGTAAACTCGTGCGCGAAATCCCAGCCGTAGTCGCTAAGAGGGGAAATGATCGCCAAGTGCTCCAAGCCGAGGACGAGCGTCGCGTACTCGCCCAACAGACGCGCTTGTGTTTTCGAGACTGTGCTCAACTGGAAAACGCTGTGGCCGAGCGAATCCAAGCCGCTCTGTTGAGCCAGCGGCACCAGCAGGGGAACGCCAGCGCGCGCCGTGACCGTGGCCGCCACCACGCTAGATCTACTTCTGAGCGGACCGACGATGGCCACGACTCCTTGATCCAGCAGTCGCTGGGCACCGTACGCTACGCGCAACAAACCGCTGGCCGGGCTTTCGCTAATGTCGTCGCTGTGATCGGTAGCGATGGGCAAATTCCCGTAGTCAACCCCGGTGTCGTCAACTACCAGTTCAAAGGGACTGCCGGCTTCCCGATTGGCCAATTGCACGCCATCGCGGAGTTCCTCGCCGATCCGGCGATCCGGCCCAGTAAGCGGCAGCAGTAAACCCAGCCGAGGCGATTCCGAACCAACGCGCGGGCTATATGCGGTCAGATCGCTCCCCCAGACGGCGGCTATCGGAGCAAATATGCCACTGACGACGCTGTCGCGATAAGTTTGCATCGCCTGGGCGGCTTCCTCTTGCCAGCCGAGGCGCTGATACCAGCGCGCCCGGCCGAAGAACAGAGCCTCGCGCAGCCGCCCAGCCCCTACGGCCTGACGCAGACGCGTCTGCTCTTGTTTTTTTAGTTGTCCGTTCCAATACATGGCCGCCAACCGCTCGGCTGCTTGGGCTTGAATGCCAAGCGGGGCTTGCGTGGCCAACAAACGACCGTACTGGGATGCGGCCTCGGAGTAGTGCTTGCTGTTGAAAAACGAGTCGCCAATCAACAGCCGGGCATTGGGCAGGTAGCGGCTGGTAGGAAACCTACGCTGCAAAACCAAGGCTGCGTCGATGGCTTCGGCAAAGCGCCCTAAGCGGTACATGGCTTTTCCCACGAGGAACTGACCGGCACTGGACCGCTGGTTAATCGGGAACTCCGCTAGCTGCCGCAAATGATTGAGAGCTTCGTCGAAACGCCCCTGTTTATAAGCTGCAAGCCCAGTGCCAAAAACCTTTTCGGCGTCGACTGAATACGTCCACGTGCGCGCCTGCCCTTCGGCGAAGTTCGGCATCAGCACTGCTGCAAAGACCACGCATACGTAGCGAGCAATGTACTGCCGACAACGGAGCTTGGGTTGTCCGCATCTGAGAGGACGAGTATATTTTTTACGCCACGGCATTTCCAACCTTTCCTTTAGGTTAAATATATGCAACCGCGTGCTGAAAAAGTGGAGATTGACCCAGAAAAACTGCGCCGTCTCCTAGCTAGACAAATCGAAGAACAAGAGCAAGCGCCTGCCCAACCCGAGGCGTCCTCCACCGAAGGCGAAGGCACGCAGACGGTCGAGTCCGAGGCCATCCACTTCGACCTCAAACCGGAAGAATTAGAGGCCTATCTCGATCAATACGTCATCAAGCAGCAAGAAGCCAAGGCCATTCTCGCCACCAAGATCTGCACGCATTTCAACCGCCTGAAACTGCCCCCCGAAGAAGACGAGGGATTCGTCGGCAACATCAAGAACAACGTGCTGATGATCGGCCCTACCGGCGTGGGCAAAACCTATCTAATCCGCCTCATTGCCCGCAAAATCGGCGTCCCTTTTGTCAAGGGCGACGCCACCAAATTCAGCGAGACCGGCTATGTCGGCGGCGATGTCGAAGACTTGGTCCGCGACCTAGTCCGCGAGGCCAACGGCGACATCGAACGCGCCCAGTACGGCATCATATACATCGACGAAATCGACAAAATCGCCTCTGCGCAGGGAGTACACGGCCCAGATGTCTCGCGCTCGGGCGTCCAGCGCAACCTACTCAAGCTGATGGAGGAAACCGACGTCGATCTCAAAGCTCCGCACGACATTGCCTCGCAAATGGAATCCGTCATCCAAATGCAGCAGACGGGCAAGATCGAACGCCAGAAGGTCAACACTCGCAACATCCTCTTTATCGTTAGCGGGGCCTTTTCCGGGCTCGACGAAATCATCGGCCGTCGACTCAACAAAGGCACCATGGGGTTCCGCTCCCAAGCCGACCCAGCCCACCTCAACGCCGATCAGCTCCTATCCCACGTGCGGGCTGAAGATCTGATCGGATACGGATTCGAGTCCGAATTCATCGGCCGCTTGCCCGTCATCGCCGTGCTGCACGACCTCGGCCCCGAAGATCTCCTCGAAATCCTCCGCAACCCCAAAAGCAGCGTCATCCTGTCCAAAAAGCGCGACTTCCGCGCCTATGGCATTGAGGTCGAATTTGCCGATGAGGCCCTCGCCCTGTTAGCCGAGCGCGCGCACGCCGAGCACATTGGTGCCCGAGGCTTGGTCAGCGCCATTGAAAAGGTATTGCTCTACTACGAAAAGAAGCTCCCTTCCGTCGGCGTCGAGCGCTTTGCCGTTGGGGCCGATACCGTCCTCGAACCTGCGGCTGGTCTGGAACGCTTGCTCCAAGACACTTCGCTGAGCCGCTTTCTCGACAACTTTCAACGCGAACACGACATCGCTTTGGAGATCACGCCAGAAGCCTCCGCGCAAATCGAGGCCCTAGCCAGCACGCGGAACATCGCACCCGGCGAGTTGTGCGAAGAAATGTTCAGCGACTACGGACACGGCCTCAAGCTAGCCGGGTTGGGCCAGTTTTGCATTGACGCCGATGTAGTCGCCGATCCCCAAGAAGCACTCAACGCGCTCGTCAAATACTACTACAATCAACGCCGTTAAATCCCACCGTACTGCTTTACCTTGCGGTAGAGCGTACTGAGACCGATTTGCAGAATCTCGGCCGCCCGCCGCCGATCGTCGCCAACGGCCTTCAGCGTCTCGGCTATGGCCATCTGCTCGATCTCGGCCATGCTCATGCCTACGCGAAAACCCAACCCGGAAAAAACGCGCTCTTGGCGGTTTATGTAGCGCGGGATGTCCCCGACCTCCAGTACACCTTCGCGGGCGCACATGACGACCATGCCTTCGATGCAGTTTTTCAATTCCCGCACATTGCCCGGCCAATCGTAATCGCGCAACACGTCTAAGGCTCGCGGCCGGATGCCCGCGATGCGCTTGTTGTTCTCGGTAGCGAACTGCCGGATAAACGCGTCGGCTAGAATGGGTATATCCTCGCGGCACTCGCGCAGGGGCGGCACTTCGATCTTAATCACGTTGAGCCGGTAGAACAGATCCGCCCGGAAGGTGCCCTCCCGCACCATGGCTTCGAGATCGCGGTGCGTCGCCGCGATCAGGCGCACATCTACCCGCCGGGTCTGGGTGCCGCCGATCCGCTCAAAGCAGCCATCCTGAATCACTCTCAGCAGCTTCACCTGCGTCGGCAGGGGAATATCTCCGACTTCGTCGAGGAACAAAGTGCCTTGATCGGCCAGTTCAAAGCGCCCTTTGCGCGCGGCTACGGCCCCAGTATAGGCCCCCTTCTCGTGGCCAAAAAGCTCGTTTTCAACCAAGCTCTCCGGTAGAGCACCGCAGTTTATTTCGACGAAGGCGTTTTCCCGCCGACGACTCCGCTGGTGAATGGCCTTTGCCACCTCGCCCTTGCCCGTGCCGGTCTCGCCGGCAATCAAAACGCTAGTCCGCGATTGAGCCACCTGTTCGATCTGGAGGTAGATGCGCTGCCACGGCGACGAGCGACGGGCGATGTCGTCAAAGCGGTAGCGCTCGTCCA
This sequence comes from Candidatus Latescibacterota bacterium, assembly GCA_965116675.1. Taxonomy (GTDB): domain Bacteria; phylum Latescibacterota; class UBA2968; order UBA8231; family UBA8231. The sequence continues at coordinate 365,282 of OZ220721.1, read as the reverse complement.
AACGGCGCTGTAGGTCTGAGACTTCCCCCACTAGCTGCTGGTAGCTCAGACCCTTTTCCAACACCGCGCCGACTTTGGCAAAATTCAGCGGCTGGAGTTGAAAGTCGTACGCCCCTTGGCGCATCGCTTCAACCCCCAACTCAATGTCTTCGGGACCGGCGATGGCAATCGCGCAGATGGCCGGGTTGCGCTTGTGGGCCAGTTGCTGAACCCGCAACCCATCGATACGCTTCTCGCGCAAGGCGTAAACCAGCGCATCAACCGCATCGGCGTCGAGGATATCGTACGCGCTCTGCCCCTCGTGCGCCCAGAGTACTTCATATGATCGCTGTTCTAGATAGAAAATCAGCGCCCGGGCCTGCTGGGATTCGGGCAGCACGACCAAGAGCCGTGGCTGCGTATGACGCTTCTCGCTCACGAGACGACCTGCTTGCACAACTCGACGACCACTTCGCAGTGCGGCGTTTGGGGAAACATATCTACGGGTTGCACGCTGCGGACGCCGTATCCAGCCTCGCCCAAGGCGCGCAAATCGCCGGCTAGCGCATGGACGTTACAGGAGACGTAAATAATGCGCGGCGGTGCCAACGCACACAGACCAGCCAGGGCCTTTTTGTGGATTCCAGGTCGCGGGGGATCGACGACTGCTAGATCAAAATGCCGGCTTTGTACCGCCAATTCCCCCAGTATGTCCTCGGCTGCGCCGACCATGAACTCGCAGTGTTCTATCCGATTGCGCACGGCGTTGCGCCTAGCGTCCTCCACCGCTTCAGCGACCACTTCGATGCCCAACACGAACTGGGACTGGCGCGCCAAAAGCAGGCTGATGCTGCCGGTACCGCAGTACAAATCTAACACCGCCTTTTGCGGCCCGGCCACGCGGGCTATGACCTCGTAGAGCCGCTCGGCTTGCAGCGAATTCGTCTGAAAAAAGGACTGGGGAGAAATGTCGAATTCGAGACCAGCGCACACTTCGGTGATGCGCCCGCTTCCCTTGAGTACAAACTCGCGCTCCCCGGCTGCTACTTGGGCCTTGCCGGTGTGTAAGGTGACGAGCAAAACATCAATTTCAGGTACAGTATCCAACAATTGCTCGGCGAGTTGTTGGACGCCTAGGTCGGGATACGCGGACACAACGAGGTTGACCATTACTTCCCCGCTCTGCTTGCCCTCGCGGACGACCAAGAAGCGCAGCAGTCCTTGGTGCCGCTTTAGGTCGTACGCACTCAGGCCCAACGCTTGGCTGATGTGGCGGACTGCTCCGACGATGCGGTTGGAAATGTCAGATTGTAGATGGCACTCTTCGACATCGAATATCCAATTGAAACGCCCGCGTACGTGCAAGCCCAGTTGCAGCAAGCCCGCGCGATCCGTACCAAAGGAAAATTCCATTTTATTGCGATAGAAAAAGGGAGTCGGACTGGGCAAAATCGGCGCTACGGCCGGCAGCGCTAGCCCACTAGTCGCCAATGCACTAGCGACCATCTGCTCCTTGACGGCGAGTTGGGCCGCATAGGGCAATTCCTGCCAGCGACAGCCGCCGCAATGTCCAAAATGGGCGCAGCGAGGCTCTCCGCGCTTGTAGCCTTCTGCGAGGAACTCCTCCACCTCGGCCTCGAAGCGCCCTTTGCGCTTCTTTACCACCCGGGCGGCGACCCGGTCCCCGGGAACAGACTGACGCACGACGACCTCGCGCTGCCCGACGTACGCCATCCCGTCGCCCTTGGCGGTGAGGGTGGCAACCTCGACCTCGATGCGATCTCCTCGTTTCACGTGTTACCTATCTAAAATGCAAACGGGGCAAGATGGTCATCATCTTGCCCCGTCGCTACTTACCTTTGGACGTCCACCTTATTCTTCGGCCTTAGGAGCCTCTTCTTCTGCAGTCTCGTCCTGCTGAGCTTCTTCTGCGGCCACCCCAGGGCGATCCACGAGCTCGACAATGCTCATAAATGCCCCGTCGCCGCGGCGCGGGCCCAACTTGATAACGCGAGTATAACCTCCGTTGCGGCTTTTGTAGCGCGGGCCCAGTTCGTCAAAGAGCTTGGCGACCACCTGCTTGTCGGCTATGACGCGCAACACTTGGCGGCGGGCGTGCAAGTCGCCTTTCTTGGCGCAAGTCAGCACCCGCTCGGCCGTGCGCTTGAGTTCTTTGGCACGCGTCTGGGTGGTAGTGATGCGCTCGTTGATAAAGAGCGAGGCCATCATGTTGGACAACATGGCTTTGCGATGCGGAGCCGTGCGTCCCAGTTTAGCTATTCTTTTTCCGTGTCTCATGGCTAGAATTCTTCCGCCAGCGAATTGTCCGCTGTTTGGTCGATCTCAATGCCGTCGTACGGAGTCAAGTCCATACCCCAGCTAAGATTGTTTTCCTCGAGTATTTTCTGCAACTCGTTGAGCGATTTGCGGCCGAAGTTGCGATACTGCAACATCTCGGCCTCCGTGCGCGACACCAAGTCCCTGAGATGGGTGATCCCTGCGGCTTTGAGACAATTGGCCGAGCGCACCGTCAACTCAATCTCTTCGACGGGCGTTTGCAAGAGTTGAACGATCTTCTTGGCCTCTTCGTCAACTTCCTTTTCCTCAGTACCTTCGGGCTCTTCTGTAAAATTAATAAAAAGGTTTAGGTGTTCAGTCAGGATTTGGGCGGCTTGGGACATGGCATCTTCGGGATGCACTGAGCCATCGGTCCAGACTTCCATAATCAGCTTGTCGTAGTCGGTGCGCCGCCCGACGCGTGCGTTCTCGATATCGTAGTGGACCTTGAGAACCGGCGAATAGTTCGTATCGAGAGGAATAGCACCAATGGGCTGATCGGGGATTTTATTTTCCTCGGCGAATTGATAGCCGCGACCGTAGCCAACCGTCAGTTCCATTTTCAGAGAAGCCCCTTTATCCAAGGTGGCAATGTGTAGGTCGGGATTCAGAACCTCGACGCTAGGATCCACTTCTATATCCTTGGCCACCAAGGCTCCTTCTGTCGTGCGCTCGACGCGCAAGACGCGGTCCTCTTCGCCATTATAGCGAAGCGCCACTTCCTTGAAGTTGCGCACGATCTCCGGCACATCCTCGCGCACCCCTTCAATTGTGGAAAATTCGTGATGCACGCCTTCGATATTGACTTGCTTGATCGCGGCTCCCTGGATAAAGGACAGCAAAACGCGGCGCAGTGCGTGCCCTATAGAAACGCCAAAACCGCGCTCGAGCGGCTGGACGACAAACATGCCATACGTATCGCTGAGGCTTTCTTTTTCGACCTCGGCCAGCCTCGGTATCTGGAGACCTTCTAATTTCATGCTTTAGCCTCTTGCCCCTTGATGGATTGGGCGGAGTAAAACTTTAGACGCGAGAATAAAATTCGATGACTAGTTGTTCTTCGGCTACCGTGGGGATGTCTTCGCGGCTGGGAACCTCTGCTACAGTCCCAGTCAGGTTGACCTTATCTATGGCCAGCCAAGGCACAGTCTCCCGCGAACGGCGCAGCGATTCGTGAATGGCTTCTAGCTGACGACTGCGTTCGGCAACCTGCACCACGTCGCCCATCCGGGTCAGGTAGGAAGGAATATTGACTCGCTTGCCGTTTACCACGATGTGGTTGTGGCGCACTAACTGGCGCGCAGCCTTGCGAGATGGCGCAAAACCGAGCCGATAGACAATGTTGTCGAGGCGGCGCTCTAACAGGCGCAACAGGTTTTCGCCGCTGACACCCGGCACGCGCGACGCCTCCTTGTAATAGCCCCTGAACTGGCCTTCGCGGATTCCGTAGAGCCGCGCTAATTTTTGCTTAGCCCGTAGCTGCACGCTGTAGTCGGACTGCTTGCGCCGCAAGCCTTGACCGTGTTGGCCCGGGGCGTAGCTGCGCCGTTCAAAGGAGCATTTTTCGAGATTGCAGCGCTCGCCCTTTAGAAAGAGTTTGGCTCCTTCCCGACGGCAGAAGCGACAATTGGGACCTGTATGCCTGCTCATAACGTAGTTAGCTCCTCTAAACGCGGCGGCGCTTGGGCGGCCGACAGCCGTTGTGCGGCATGGGCGTCACGTCGCGGATGGCGGAAATCTCGAGCCCGGCGTTTTGCAAAGCGCGGATGGCGGACTCACGCCCTACCCCCGGCCCCTTAACCCAGACCTCCACACGGCGCAATCCCATATTCATGGCTTCTTGGGCGGCCCTTTCAGCGGCGAGCTGGCCGGCAAAGGGCGTAGATTTGCGACTGCCCCTGATGCTCATTTTCCCTGGAGTCGCCCAAGAAATCACATTGCCTCTGGTATCGGTAAGAGTGATAATCGTATTGTTGAACGTGGCCAGAATGTGAGCCACGCCCACAGCCTCTACCTGTTTTGCTTTCTTGCGTCTGCGTCTTTCGGGCGGCAAAGGTCAATCCTCTCCGTTTGGGTTATCTACTTAACTGGGGCCTTTTTCTTGCCGGCAATAGCCCGTCGCGGCCCCTTGCGCGTGCGGGCGTTAGTCTTAGTGCGCTGGCCATTGGCCGGCAGCCCGCGGCGATGCCGCAACCCCCGATAGCAGCCGATGTCCATCAGCCGCTTGATATTCATGGTGGTTTCGCCGCGCAGACTACCTTCGACCTTGTGGCTGACCTCAATGATCGAGCGCAAACTGCTGACCTGATCTTCGCTCAACTCGTTGATGCGGATTTGGGGATCAATCCTCGCCTGGGAGGCGATGCGACTAGCCGTCGTGTGCCCAATGCCAAAGATATAAGTCAATGCAATGGCAACTCGCTTGTCGCGGGGTAAATCTACACCTGCTATGCGCGCCATAGTGTTATTCCTCAGCCTTGTTTCTGTTTGTGGCGGGGATTGCGCTTGCATATAACGCGCACGACCCCGTGTCGACGAACGATTTTACACTCGTTACAGCGCTTGCTGATGGATGCTCTAACTTTCACGGTACTCGCTCCAAGTGAGGTTAGCCGCGGCGTCCCTGGATCTTGCCTCGCTTCATAAACCCCTCGTAGTGGCGCGTCATTAGCTGAGACTCTAACTGCTGCAAGGTATCTAAAGCCACGCCAACGACGATCAAAAGCCCTGTACCGCCAAAAAACTGGGCAAAAGAAGGAGCCACGTTAAATTGCCTTGTGACGAAGAAGGGAAAGATGGCTACCATAGCGAGGGCAATAGAGCCCGGCAGGGTAATGCGCGTCATAATGCCATCAATGTGCTGGGCAGTCCGGGGACCGGGGCGGACGCCAGGGATGAATCCCCCGTGCTTTTTCATGTTGTCAGAAAGCTGATTGGGATCCATGACGATAGCAGTATAAAAATAACAAAAGAAGATGATCATTAGCCCATAGACAAACCAATAAAACATGGATTCGGTCGAGAAAAACGAACCAATCGCCAGCATGAACTCATGGCCAGGGAACATCTGCGTGATCGTGCCGGGCAGAAACATGATCGACTGGGCAAATATGATTGGAATCACGCCTGCGGTGTTGATCCGCAGGGGAATATGCGTGGTCTGGCCACCGTAAACCCGGCGCCCGACGACGCGCTTGGCGTACTGCACGGGAATTTTGCGCAGACCCTGAGTCAGCAAGATCACAAAGGCCACTACGGCAAACATGAGCGCGATGAGGAGAATCTCTTCAATGATATTCTTGCTGAAACCGCGGTTGATAATAAAGAGATTGTATTCCTGATTGATCGCGTAGGGCAACTCGGCGATGATGCCGATAAAGATGATCAGGGAAATACCGTTGCCAATACCGCGTTCCGTGATCTGTTCGCCCAACCACATGATAAAGATCGTGCCGGTAGTAATCGTCAGCATGGTCGCTAGCGTAAAGCCAATGCCTGGATCGGCAACGGCTGGCTGACCCGAGTACGGGGCCTTGATGCTGGTAATGAAAAAACTAACGCCGTAGGATTGAGCGGCCGCGAGAAAGACTGTACCATAGCGCGTGTACTGGGTGATTTTTTTCCGCCCCTCTTCGCCTTCGCGCTGCAATTTCTGGAAGTAGGGAATAACCGCGCCCAGCAACTGCAAAATGATCGAGGCGCTGATATAGGGCATGATGCCCAAAGCGAAGATCGTCCCACGAGTGAAAGCACCGCCCACAAACATGTCGTACAACCCAAAGAGGGTGTTGCCGGCGCTTTCAAAGTACTCTTTGAGCACGACCAACTCGACACCGGGGACCGTGATCTGACCACCGATGCGATAGACGATCAAAAGCCCTAAGGTGAAGAGGATGCGCCGTCGCAAATCGGGAATTTTGAAGCAGTTTTGGAAACTCTGCACCAATTGCATCAAATCACCTCGGCTTGGCCGCCCGCTTTGGCAATTTTCTCTGCTGCCGCAGCGGAGAATTTGTGCGCCTTGACCGTCAGAGGCTGACTCAGTTCCCCTTCGCCTAGGATCTTTAATAGCCCCGATGGCTTGGCGATCAATCCGGCAGCAGCCATTTGCTCTGGACCGACTTCCCCGCTGAGTCCCCGCTCTTCGAGATCCCGCAAATTGACGACCTGATAGGTCGTTTTGAATTTGTGGTTGGAAAAACCCACCTTGGGGATGTGGCGAAACAGCGGCAGCGAACCTCCAGTAAACCCAACGCGGTTACCGCGTCTAGCACCGGACCTAGCTCGCTGACCTTTGTGGCCTTTGCCTGCAGTCTTGCCCGTCCCCGAACCTGGCCCTTGCCCCAACCGCTTGCGGTTCCGCTTAGACCCCGGAGGGCATTTTATGTTTTCTAGACGCATGGCACGCTCTCGCTTAATTTGCTACTTCCTCAACTGAAACCAGATGTTTGACTTTGGCGATCATACCCCGGATCTGCGGCGTGTCGTCGTGGATGACCTGTTGATATAGGCGCTTGATTCCCAAGGCCGTGATCGTCGCCTTTTGACCTTTGGCGCGGCCGATAGCACTGCGCCGCTGCGTAATGACCAGTTTCATTAGCTGTCAATCCCAAGCGCGGAGCGATTCCACCGGCACCCCGCGTTCCCGAGCGATCATCTCGGCGCTGCGCAGTTGCGTCAGTGCTTTGACGGTCGCCTTCACTGAATTCTGCACGTTGTTGGATCCAAGGGATTTGGTCAGAATATCGTGGACGCCAGCCAACTCCAGTACGATGCGGGTGCCACCGCTGGCGATGATTCCGGTCCCTGGAGTAGCCGGCTTAAAAAGGACTTTGGCTGCGCCGAAGGCCCCGACGATTTCATGCGGTATGGTCCCATCGGTCACCGGAACCTCGAAGACGTTCTTTTTGGCTGCCTCGGCTCCCTTGCGGATGGCCTCGGCGATCTCGCCGGCCTTGCCAGCACCAAATCCCACTCGGCCATTGCGGTCGCCAACTACAACCATCGCGCTAAAGCTGAAGCGCCGACCGCCCTTGCGCACGTGCGAAACTCGCTTAATGCTGTTTTGGACGACAACTTCGCTCAGCTCTGTACCGCTGGGATCGGATTTCGCTTTGCTATTATCTGTTTTCGCCACGCCGTTCTCCCTTAGAAATTCAAGCCAGCTTCCCGCGCCCCGTCGGCCACGGCTTTGACTACCCCGTGATAGAGAAATCCGCCGCGGTCAAAGACGACCTGCTCAATGCCTTTTTCGCGCGCCTTAGCAGCGATCATTTTGCCAACCTCATGCCCTTGCGCCACGCGACTGTCAAACTGCCGTTCCCTTAGTTCCTGAGACTGAGTCGAAAGCCCTAAAAGGGAATGACCCGCCATGTCGTCGACTAGCTGCACCTCGATATGGCGCAAGGAACGATGCACCACCATGCGCGGACGCGTGGGCGTGCCAGAGACAATCTTGCGCAACCGGTGTCGCCGCCGCTGCCGCCGCTGGCGATTCTCTACCAAGTGTTTTTTGTCTTTCATTAGCCTACGGCCGCCTTGCCCTGTTTCCAGTGAATGGTCTCGTTCTCATAGCGGATCCCCTTGCCCTTGTAGGGCTCCGGGCGACGCTTGAAGCGAATATTGGCGGCCACCTGACCCACGAGTTGCTTGTCGATGCCCCTGACGACGATGCGGGCCTGTGCCCCACCCGTACCTGGGGACACTTCGACTTGGATCTCCTCGGGCACCTCGTAGATCACTGGATGCGAATAACCTACGTGGAGCACGAGTTGTTTGCCTTGAACCTCAGCCCGGTACCCTACGCCGAATAGATCCAAGTTCTTGAAAAAACCCTCGGAGACTCCTTCGACCGCGTTGGCGATCAAGGTTCGGGTCAATCCGTGTAGGGAGCGAGCCTGTTTGCTTTCGCTTTTCCGCGTCACCGTTAAAACGCTGTCTTGCTGAGCCACAGCGAGGTACTCAGCGACAAACGGCACCTGTAATTGGCCTTTTGGCCCTTTCACGGAGACCTTGGCAGGAGCCAACGCGACTTCAATGCCCTGCGGTAGGGGAAGGGATTTGTTGCCTATGCGCGACAATCTAACATTCTCCTAGTGGCTTCATTTACCAGACGCTACAGAGGATCTCACCGCCTACGCCGTTCATCCTCGCTTGTTTATCCGTCATCACTCCCTTAGAGGTGGAAACGATGGCGATGCCCAAGCCGCGGAGCACACGTGGGACATCGGCTTTACCCGCATATTGACGCAACCCGGGCTTGCTGATGCGCTCTAGCCCGCGAATGATGCTATTGTCATTCTGATCGTAGCGCAGATAGAGCCGCAAAATGCCCTGCTTATCGTCTTCGATAAAAGCGAAGTTGTCGATAAAACGGGACTCGGCTAATACGCGGGCCACTTCGCGCTTCAGCTTGGAGGCGGGGACATCAACTCTCGAATGCTTGGCACTACAGGCGTTGCGAATGCGGGTCAACATATCCGCTAGGGGATCCGTCATGCTCATATTGATTTCTCCAACCTACTACCAGCTTGCCTTGCTAACACCTGGAATCTCGCCCTTGAGGGCCAACTCGCGAAAACAGATGCGGCACAGTCCGAACTTGCGATATACTGCACGCGGACGCCCACAGCGGTGGCAACGGGTATAGGCTCGCGAGGAAAACTTGGGTTTGCGCTGCGCTTTGGCTATCAAGCATTTTTTTGGCATTAGCAGGTTCTTTCCGACTCTATTGACTGAAGGGCATGCCCAACAACTGGAGCAACTCTCGGCCTTCCTCGTCGCTTTTGGCCGAGGTGACAATGGTAATATTCATGCCCCGGACTTGGTCGATCATATCGTAGTTGATCTCGGGGAATATGATCTGTTCCTTGATGCCTAGATTGTAGTTGCCACGTCCGTCGAAGCTTCTAGGAGAAACCCCGCGAAAATCTCGCACCTGCGGTAAGGCAAAACTGATCAAGCGGTCGAGAAAATCGTACATGTGTCCTCCCCGCAAGGTGACCATGCAGCCGACCGGCATACCGACGCGCAACTTGAAGTTTGAGATAGCCTTCTTGGCGTGGCGGATGGCGGGCTTTTGACCGGTGATCGCCGTCAATTCGGATACCGCACCTTCGAGCACCTTGGGCTCCTGCACTGCCTCACCGACACCCATATTGACGATGACCTTCTGCAGGCACGGTACCTGCATGTCGTTTTTAAATGAGAAGCGGGTCTTGAGCTGAGGCAGCACCTCTTCTCGGTAATGTTTTTTGAGTCTGGCTTCGTACATGGCTTATTCTGGATCAATCATTTCGCCGCTGCGCACAGAGACTCGCACGCATTTGCCATTGTCCAATTTCCTGTGACCGATGCGAGTTGGTAAGTCAGTCTTGGGGCAAACGATCATGACATTGGAAACGTGAATGGGTGCCTCGCGCTCAACGATACCCCCTTGGGGATCACGCGATGTGGGGCGGGTGTGGTGTTTGCGCATATTCACGCCTTCGACGATGATCCGCCCCCGATCCTTAAACACGCTAAGTACCGTCGAGCGACGTCCTTTGTCGTTGCCGCTTATAACCTGTACTGTATCGTCTTTGCGAATGTCCATTGCGCTCTTCCTCAGACTACCTCGGGTGCTAGCGATACAATGCGCATGTATTGCTTCTCGCGCAACTCGCGGGCCACAGGCCCAAATATGCGAGTACCTGTTGGCTCTTTGTCGTCGTTGACCAATACAGCGGCATTGTCGTCAAAGCGAATATAAGAGCCATCGGGACGGCGATATTCCTTCTTGGTCCGCACGACTACGGCCTTGACCACTTGCCCTTCCTCTAAAGGCCCGTTCGGCGCTACACCGTGGACGGCGACTACGATCAGATCGCCAATACTGGCATAGCGCTTGCGAGAGCCACCGAGTACGCGAATGCAGCGGCCTGTGCGGGCCCCGGCGTTATCTGCCATTTTGACTACGCTGTATTCCCGAATCATTTTGTTCCTAAAAGCCTAAATTTACTGCCGCTCTAATATATCAACGAGCCGCCAACGCTTGGTTTTGCTCATAGGGCGGCATTCCTCAATGCGCACGAGATCGCCAACCTGCGACTCTTCTCGCTCGTCGTGGGCGACGAACTTGGCGGTGCGGCGGATGATCCGGCCATACAAGGCATGCGGAATGCGCTGCTCGACCGCCACGACCCGCGTCTTAGTGTTGTTGGCCTTGAGCACTCGGCCTTCGGCCTGACGCCGGTATCTCTTTTCTTTAGCCATCTGCCACCTACTTCCCGCCGGCCAAGGAGCGAATGCCGAGTGCGTGCTCTTTGAGCACGGTGTGCGCCTTGGCAATGTCGCGCCGCACTTGCCGCAACCGAATGGGACTAGTCAACTGGCCGGCTACGTGCTGAAAACGCAGGTTGAAGAATTCCTCGTGTAGCTCTTCCAACCTGTTTTGCACTTCTTCTGAACTCATTTCGCGCAATTCGCTGACCTTCATAACCTCATACTCGTTTGACGACCTTGGTCTTGATGGGCAGTTTGTGCCCAGCACGGCGGAATGCCTCGCGGGCCGTGTCTTCAGGCACCCCAGAAAGCTCGACCATCACCCGCCCAGGTTTGACCACTGCAACCCATCCCTCGGGCGGCCCCTTGCCTTTACCCATGCGAGTTTCGGCCGGTTTCTTGGTGATCGGTTTGTCGGGAAAAATGCGGATCCACATCTTGCCCGTACGGCTCATTGCCCGACTAATCGCTACGCGCATAGCCTCAATCTGACGGCTGGTAATCCAACAAGGCTCGAGGGCTTTGAGGCCGTATTCGCCGAAGGAGACCATGTCCCCTCCTTTGGTTTGGCCGCGCATGCGGCCTCGCGCCTGCTTCCTCCACTTGGATTTCTTGGGCATCAACATAAGAGAGCCTCGCTGTAATCAGACCGCCTGAGCGGCCCCTTCTCCTTCGGCCATAACTTCACCGTGACAAATCCAAACTTTTACGCCCACAGTCCCCGATACAGTATAAGCCGTCGCCATGGCGTAGTCGATATCAGCGCGCAGCGTGTGCAACGGGACCCGACCGGCTGGCTCGGAACGCTCGCGCCGCCCCATCTCCGAACCACCGATGCGCCCGGAACAGACGATGCGGATACCCTCGGCCCCCATGCGCATCGACGAGGCTACAGACTTCTTCATGGCCCGGCGAAAGGAAACGCGTTGTTCTAGCTGGCGGGCCAGATTGTCGGCCACTAGCTGAGCATCTAGTTCGGGCTTCTTGATCTCTTGGATATTGAGAGAAACATCCTTGCTGGTCAACGCCTTGAGTTCGTCGCGAATTTTATCGACTTCGGCCCCACGGCGACCAATGGCAATACCAGGACGCGCTGTATGCACTTCAACAGTAACTCGCTTGGGCTGGCGTTCGATATTAATCTGAGATACGCCAGCTCGCTGTAGGCGCTGACGCACGTAGCGCCGCAACATCAGGTCTTCCTTGAGCAACTCGGAAAAATCTTTTTCGGCGAACCAATTTGAACGCCAAGGTTTGATGACCCCGAGACGGAAGCCGTATGGATGTGTTTTCTGACCCAAAATATCCCCCTTAATTGACCTCGTCGCTGACGACGACCGTGAGATTGCAGTGGCGCTTGCGAATGCGATCAGCTGAGCCTCGGGCTCGCGGACGAATGCGCTTGAGATCGCGTCCTTCGTCGGCGAAGACGCGAGTTACGTAGAGATCATCGGCGTCAACCGGATTTTCCTCGTCTTGATTGATCCCATTCGATATGGCCGAACGCAGGGTCTTTTCGATTAGCTTGGCCACTGGGCGAGGCGAAAACCGGAGAATGGTAAGCGCCTCATCGACCGGCTTGCCGCGAATCAGGTCGATGAGCTGTCGCACTTTAGTGGTCGGTACGCCAATTTGTTTGAGGACAGCTTTGGCTTCCATGCTATTGAATCCTCGTGCCGCGCTCGGTCAACCGGCCTCCGTGACCGCGAAAAGTGCGGGTCGGAGCAAACTCGCCGAGCTTGTGTCCGACCATGTTCTCTGTGATGTACACCGGAATGAATTTGTTACCATTGTAAACGGCTAGCGTATGGCCGACGAAGTCGGGCGTAATGGTCGAGCGCCGCGACCAAGTCCGCACGACTTGCTTGTCGCCCGTGCGATTGAGGTGTTCGACCTTTTTAGCTAAATGCCCGTCAACAAAAGGGCCTTTTTTGATTGATCTTGGCATAATCTCTCGCTACTTCGCGTTGCGCCGACGTATAATCCACTGATTGCTTTGATTTTTGCGCTTGCGCGTCTTGTAGCCCTTGGTAGGCTTACCCCAAGGGGTGACCGGGTGCCGTCCACCTGAGGATCGTCCTTCCCCCCCCCCATGCGGATGGTCAACCGGATTCATAACTACGCCTCGCACCTTGGGTCTGCGCCCCAACCAACGGGAGCGACCAGCTTTGCCAATTACAATATTGGCGTGTTCTATATTGCCCACCTGCCCCAAGGTGGCCATGCACTGGACGGGTACTTCGCGATTCTCCCCGGAAGGGAGACGCAGTTGCGCCCGCCCCCCCTCGCGACCAAGAAGCTGCACTTCAGCGCCCGCGCTACGCGCTAGCTGCCCACCGCGGCCGGGATTGAGTTCGACATTGTGAACAGTTGCTCCCAAAGGAATATTGGCCAACGGCAGGGCGTTGCCGACCCGTATTGGAGCATCGGGACCAGCGGAGATCTCGACCCCAACCTTCAAGCCCAAAGGCGCGAGAATATAGCGCTTATCCCCATCGGCATAGACAATCAGAGCAATAAACGCCGAACGGTTGGGATCGTATTCAATCGCGGCGACCCGACCCGGCACACCAAGCTTGGTGCGCTTGAAGTCGATGACGCGATAGCGCCGCTTATGCCCCCCTCCGCGCCGACGCATGGTCATGCGGCCCTGATTGTTGCGCCCGCCCGATTTGCTAACAGCCGCAGCAAGTAACGACTTCTCGGGCTTGCTGCGCGTCAGTTCCTCAAAGGAATTGACCGTCTTGTAGCGCAACGTCGGAGTTGTGGGGCGGAATTTCTTGACTGCCATCTTAAGTCCAGTTTAGCTAGGTATTTTCTGCAAATTCAATAGAGTCGCCGACCTTAAGAGTCACGTAAGCCTTTTTCCAACCTGCACGTCGCCCCAAGTACATTCCTTGCCGCTTGGGCTTGCTGGGGACTTTGATGGTGCGGACGGATTCAACCTTAACCGAAAAAATGGATTCTACTGCCTGACGGATCTGGAGTTTATTGGCCTTGGGATGGACGCGAAAGGCATATTTGTTGCCCTCGCGCAACATGGAGGCTTTTTCAGTAATCACCGGCTTCTGAATAATCGCTCGCGGATTCATTTTCTCAGCCCCTTTGGCCACGGTTTTCTACGAGTCGGTCAAAGGCTTGGCGCGTAAATAAAACCACGTCTGTCGCCAGCAAATCATACGTAGATAGCGCCCCTAGATGAGCCATTTTCACCTTGGGCAGATTGCGGCTCGATTTGATCAATACTGGAGAACTTTCCAAAGTAATGAATAGAACCTTCTGGTCTTTGAGACCGCACGCTTCAATAACCTTCTGAAAGGAACGGGTACTGGGAGCGGGAAAGTTGAATTCAGTGACGATCTTGACCTGACCTCCCGTACCTTTGAGCGTGAGTGCCGAGCGGAATGCCAAGCGCTTGAGGGATTTGGGCAGCTTGGAAGAATAAGAACGGGGGTGGGGACCAAAGGCCACGCCACCGCCGCGCACTAAAGGCGAGCGCAGTGAACCCCGACGCGCCCAACCCGTGCCTTTCTGGCGGTGGTGCTTCTTACTCGTACGGGCTATTTCAGAGCGGGTCTTAGCCGAAGCCGTCCCCTGCCGCTTATTCGCTTGGGTGGCGACAACCGCTCGGTAGAGGGCGTACTCCGAAACCTCAATGCCGAACAAATCCTCGGGCAATTCCACTGAGTCGTTTGCTTGCCCTTCGCTGTTTAGCACTTCTACCTGCACGCCCATGATCCAATCAAACCTTTATGTCGATGCCGATGCCTGCCGGCAGATCGAGCTTCATCAGCGCGTCCACGGTTTGCGGCGTTGAATCGTAAATGTCGATGAGCCGCTTGTGGATGCGTGTCTCGAACTGTTCGCGCGATTTTTTGTCCACGTGTGGAGATCTCAGCACGGTGTACACCGTGCGAGCCGTCGGCAGTGGCACCGGGCCGGCGATGCGGGCCCCGCTGCGCTTGACTGTCTGGACGATCTCGTCCACGGATTTGTCCAACGCCATGTGGTCGTAGGCTTTGAGGCGAATGCGTATTCTATCAACTGCCACTGGCTCGCATCTCCCTAACGCGGCTTTTCCTAATTGGAAACCTCGGTGACGACGCCAGAGCCGATGGTGCGACCGCCCTCGCGAATAGCGAAGCGTAGCTGCGGCTCAATGGCGATCGGCTGGATTAGCTCTACTTCCATGTTGACGTTATCGCCGGGCATGACCATTTCGGTGCCCTCGGGCAGCGCAATGGTCCCGGTGACGTCGGTAGTGCGGAAGAAAAACTGGGGACGGTAGCCGGAGAAAAAGGGCTTTTCGCGGCCCCCCTCCTTGGGGGTCAACACCACGACCTCGGCCTTAAACTTGGTGTGCGGCTGAACAGAAGCGGGCTTGCAAACGACCATACCACGCATTAACTCAGCCTTCTCGACGCCGCGCAGCAGTAGGCCGACATTGTCTCCGGCCTCGCCCTCGTCGAGCAACTTGCGGAACATCTCGACGCCGGTGACCGTGGTCTTACGAGTCTCCTTGATGCCGACGATATCTACCTCTTCGCCGACTTTGATCCGACCGCGCTCGACGCGACCAGTGCCAACCGTGCCGCGTCCTTGGATCGTAAACACGTCTTCGACCGGCATCAAGAAGGGCTGATCGACATCGCGCACCGGATCGGGAATGAACTCGTCAACGGCGTTCATCAATTCGTCAATCGACTGAGTGCCGGTCGGCGTGTCTGCCCCTTCCAGCGCCTCGAGGGCCGAACCGCGGATCATCGGGGTATCGTCGCCATCAAAGCCATACTCAGAGAGCAACTCGCGCGTCTCTAGCTCGACCAAATCCAAAAGCTCTTCGTCATCTACTTGATCAACCTTGTTGAGATAGACGACAATGCTGGGTACGTTGACTTGGCGGGCCAATAGAATGTGCTCGCGGGTCTGGATCATCGGCCCGTCGGCGGCGCTGACGACTAAGACCGCACCATCCATCTGGGCGGCACCGGTAATCATGTTTTTGATATAGTCGGCATGGCCGGGGCAATCAACGTGCGCGTAGTGGCGCTTCTCGGTCTCGTACTCCTGATGGGAGACATTGATCGTCACCCCGCGCGCCTTTTCCTCCGGGGCGTTGTCGATTTCATCAACGCCCCTAGCTTCGGCCAAGCCCTTGTTGGCCAAGTGTAAGGTGATAGCCGCTGTCAAGGTCGTCTTACCGTGATCGACATGGCCAATGGTGCCGATATTGACGTGGGGTTTGTTGCGCTGAAACTGTTCCTTAGCCATTTCCTTAATCCTCTCCTTTCCTTACCTGGGAAGGCGGTTATAGCTTTAACTTTGAGTGTTGTCGACGATTTCTTCAGTAATGTGCTTTGGGACGGCTTGGTACTTGGAAAACTGCATGGTAAAAAGCGCCCGTCCTTGGGTTAGCGAACGCAGGCGAGTGGCGTAGCCGAAAGTCTCGCTCAGCGGCACGAAAGCCTTGACGACTTGGGCATCGGAACGGGGGTTGATGCCTTGTATCTCGCCGCGGTGCGAATTGAGATCGCCCACTACGTCGCCCAAATATTGATCGGGGACGACGACCTCCAACTCCATAATCGGCTCCATAAGATAAGGAGATGCTTTCGCGACACCGTCTTTGAAGGCCATGGACCCGGCGACCTTAAAGGCGACTTCCGATGAGTCAACCTCGTGATGCGACCCATCTACCAGCACGACTTTAACGTCTTCGATCGGGTAACCGGCAACAGGACCGGTGCTCATCGCTTCAATAATGCCCTCGCGCACTGGATTAATGTATTCCTTAGGAATGTTGCCGCCGATAATTTTCGACTCGAATACCAGCCCACTGCCCGGCTCGCCCGGTTCGATTTCCAACTCGACATGCCCGTACTGGCCGCGGCCTCCGGTCTGTCGCACGAACCTACCTGTAATCTCGACGGCCTTGCGCAGCCCTTCTTTGTAGGCTACTTGGGGCTTGCCGACATTGGCTTCGACCTTGAATTCGCGGAAGAGGCGGTCAATAAGAATCTCTAAGTGCAATTCGCCCATGCCCGACATGATCGTCTGGCCCGTCTCGTCGTCGAGCTTGATCTGAAAGGTTGGATCTTCCTCGCTGAGCTTGGACAGGGCAATGTATAGCTGCTCCTGGTCAGCCCGCGTCTTTGGCTCAATTGCCACGTGGACCACCGGCTCGGCGAATTCAATCTTTTCCAAGACAATGGGATGCTGTTCATCGCAAAGCGTATCGCCAGTAGTCGTGTTTTTGAGGCCGACCACCGCGACTATGTCACCAGCATAGGCACGAGATAACTCGGTGCGGTCGTTGGCGTGCATCTCCAGCAAACGCGCGGTGCGCTCGCGACGCTCAGTCGTCACATTGTAGAGATAAGTGCCCGAACTTAGTACGCCTGAATAGACGCGAACAAAGGTGAGACGCCCGACAAAGGGATCCGTCATAACCTTAAAGGCCAATCCGGCAAAAGGCGCATCGTCAAGGGCAGGACGCACTGCTTCCGCGCTGGAATGGGGCAGCATACCCTTGACTTCGCCGACGTCGGCTGGAGACGGCAGATAGTGTAGCACCGCGTCGAGCAAGCGCTGGACGCCTTTATACTTATAAGCACTGCCGCACGTTACGGGCACGGCCTTAAGCGAGATGGTGGCTTGGCGCAGCGCAGCTCTTATTTCGTCGGGGTGAATTTCCTCCCCTTCGAGAAATTTTTCGAGCAGCCCATCATCGAATTCAGCTACCGACTCTAGCAGCTTTTCGCGGTATTGCAAGGCCCCCTCCAGTAAATCCGCAGGAATCTCGTCCTCGAAAAACTTGACACCTTGACTAGCCTCTTCGTAGGTAATGGCCTTCATCTCGACCAAGTCTATCAAGCCGTTGAACGTCTCGCCAACGCCGATGGGCAACTGGACCGGCACAAAATTGCTATTCAATCGCTCTTGGAGCATGCTGAGTACCTGAAAAAAATCAGCTCCGTTGCGATCCATTTTGTTGACAAAAGCAATGCGCGGGACGCGGTATTTGTCGGCTTGGCGCCAGACAGTCTCGGACTGCGGCTCAACTCCGCCGACCGCGCAGAAAACGCCTATGGCACCGTCGAGTACGCGTAGCGAACGCTCGACCTCGGCAGTAAAATCTACATGGCCGGGCGTGTCGATGATGTTGATGCGGTGATTCTTCCACTGGCAAGCAGTAGCGGCAGAGGTTATGGTAATTCCGCGCTCGCGCTCTTGCTCCATCCAGTCCATCGTCGCTGTACCGTCATGGACCTCCCCCATGCGGTGAACTCGGCCAGTATAGTAGAGAATCCGCTCGGTCGTGGTAGTCTTGCCAGCGTCTATGTGAGCCGCAATCCCGATATTGCGCGTGTCTTTTTGTGCAAACTGTCGTGCCATTTGGCCTAGGAACTCCCTAAAATCTGTAGTGGGCGAAGGCTTTGTTCGCCTCGGCCATGCGGTGGACCTCTTCCTTCATTCGCACAGCCCCACCTTCTCCCCTTGACGCAGCGATAAACTCGTTGGCCAACCGCTCGGCCATGGTGCGTTCAGAGCGCTCGCGGGCGAAGCGAATCAACCAGCGAATAGAACGCGCTGTGCGCTCGTCTGGCCGCATTTCGACCGGCACCTGATACGTTTGACCGCCGACTCGACGCGATTTAACCATGACGATGGGCTTGGCATTTTCCAGCGCCTTCTGGAAGATATCGATCCCGTCTTGGCCACTGCGCTCGACTACCAAATCGATCGAGTCATAAAATATGCGCTCGGCCACGCTCTTCTTGCCTTGCTTCATCAGCGAATTTACGAACCTCGCCGCCAAGACATTGTGGAATTTCGGGTCTGGCAGCAGCTTGCGTTTGACTGCTCTTTTACGCCGCGACATTACTTATACCTAGGTTGGCCGCCGGGTGCCATACTTGGAGCGCCCCTGGCGGCGGTCGGCCACGCCCGTCGCATCGAGGACGCCGCGCACGATGTGGTAGCGCACACCAGGGCAGTCCTTGATACGACCTCCGCGCACTAAGACGATGGAGTGTTCCTGCAGCGTGTGGCCTTCGCCTGGCACGTAAGCCGTAACTTCAATCCCCGTAGTCAAACGCACGCGAGCCATCTTGCGCAGAGCCGAGTTGGGCTTCTTGGGCGTCTGGGTGTAAACACGCGTACAAACGCCACGGCGCTGGGGACAACCTCTCAGCGCTGGAGAATCCGTCTTTTTTAGTGATTTTTGCCGGCTTTTGCGGACCAGCTGGCTAACCGTTGGCAAACGCTGTTTCTCCTCGTCATTCCGTAATAAATAGCAAGCTCATAACTTACATACAAATTGTATAACTGTCAACACTACTCGCCTAAAACACCTGTTTCCGCAGCCGCCACTTCGGTCAACTCGGCTTTGCCATTGCTTTCGGGCTCCAAGTTCTCATAGGTGCCATCTTGGTAGTGCCCTGTACCGGCTGGAATCAAGCGACCGATGATGACGTTTTCCTTGAGGCCACGCAGGTGGTCTATCTTGCCTTGCACGGCTGCCTCGGTTAACACGCGCGTCGTCTCTTGGAAAGAGGCGGCAGAGATAAAGCTATCCGTGCGCAGCGAAGCACGGGTGATGCCCAAGAGGATCGGCTGGCAGGTGGCTGGGTCTCCCCCTTCGTAGAGGACTTTTCCATTCTCCCTGTTGAAGCGGATTTTATCCACTTCCTCACCTTCGAGAAAGTTCGTATCGCCTGGGTCAATGATGCGCACCTTCTGTAGCATCTGCTTGACGATCACCTCAATGTGCTTGTCGTTGATCTCCACAGCCTGGAGGCGATAGACATCCTGAATCTCGTTGACTAAATACTCCTGCACCTTATTCACGCCTTGGACCCGCAAGATATCGTGCGGGTTGACCGACCCTTCGGAGAGGCGCTCGCCGGCTTCAACTTTGTCGCCTTCCTGCACGCGCAAGTGCTTGCCGTAGGGGACCAAGTATTTCTTTTTTTCGCCATCCTCCGGGGTGACGAACAGTTCGCGGTTGCCGCGGATTAGACCGCCAAAGCTCACCGTACCGTTAATTTCCGATATGACCGCCGGTTCCTTGGGCCGACGTGCCTCAAAGAGTTCAGCAACGCGCGGCAAACCGCCGGTGATGTCGCGCGTCTTGGAACGCTCACGTGGGATTTTGACCAACACCTGCCCCGGTGCGACTTGATCTCCACTTTCGACCAACAGACGCGCTCCGACCGGAATAATAAAAGAACGGGGCCCATATTCTTCACTCTCGATCTCGATCTGCGGACTCAGCGAGCGGTCGCGCTGTTCGACGATACTACGGACGCTTAGGCCCGTGCTTTCGTCGAACTCCTCGCGCATAGTTTCCTTGGTGATATCTGTGAACCGGATCCGGCCCGGGCGGTCGGTGAGAATCACATTGTTGTATGGATCCCATTCGTACAGCACATCCCCCATCTCGACTTGCTCCCCATTTTCGACCTTGAGTACTGCGCCATAAGGGGTGGCAATAGACGAGCGAACTCGATTCTGTTCGTCGAGCAAGCCAATTTCGCCGTTGCGCCCGACGACCGTGACGCCAGCTGTCGGGTTTTGCACCGTATCGACATTAGAAAATTGAACGCGACCATCCCGGCGCGCGGTGATCTGCGACTGCTCGGCGATGCGACTCGCCGTACCGCCGATGTGAAAAGTTCGCAGCGTGAGCTGAGTACCTGGTTCACCAATACTCTGTGCGGCTACGACCCCAACGGCCTCGCCCACATTGACCTCGCGGCCAGTACCCATGTTGCGTCCGTAGCACTTGATGCACACGCCGCGCTCGGACTCGCATGTGAGCACCGAGCGAATGAGCACTTCTTCAATGCCGGCTTGAGCAATGCGATTGGCGTCTTCCTCTTCCAACAGGGTCCCCGCGTAGGCCACCACATTTTTGTCGGCATCGCGAGCGTCCTCTTGCAATACGCGACCAACGATGCGATCAGCCAGCGGCTCGATTACCTCCTCTCCGTCCTTGAGAGCGCCGATCTTCAGCCCTTGGCTAGTCATGCAGTCTTCTTCGCTGATCACCACATCTTGAGCCACATCGACCATCCGCCGCGTCAGATATCCGGCTTCGGCCGTCTTCAGAGCCGTATCGGCCAAACCCTTGCGCGCTCCGTGGGTCGAGATGAAGTACTCGAGCACCGATAGCCCTTCTTTGAAAGAGGCGATAATTGGCGTTTCGATGATTTCGCCGACGGCACCGGTCAGCTTTTTCTGCGGCTTGTTCATCAGACCGCGCATACCACCTAGCTGTTTGATCTGATCCTCGCTGCCGCGCGCACCGGAATCCTTCATAACGTAAACCGAGTTAAAGCCCTCTTCGGCTTCCTCAAGCGTGCGCTGCACCGCGCGCGAGACCTCCGATGTGGTATGAGTCCAGATGTCGATAATCTTGTTATAGCGCTCGCCATCGGTGATGATGCCGTTGGCATACTGATCGCGGACTTTCTCCACTTCTTTGAGCGCTCCGTCAATGAGCTTGGTTTTAGTATCGGGTACGACTACGTCGTCAACGGCGATGGATACGCCGGCCAGCGTCGCGTAGTGATAGCCCATATTCTTGAGCTGATCGACGAACTCGGCCGTGCGCCTGTTGCCCAGTAGGCGATGCACTTGGGCGGTAATCCTCTTGATATCGCCCTTGTCAACCGTGCGGTTGATAAAGCCGATTTCCTCCGGGAGCACCTCGTTGAAAAGCAAGCGACCGACAGTCGTATTCATCATCTCACCATCAATGCGCACTATAATCGGCTGGTGCAAGGTAATGCGACCCGCTTCAAAAGCCGCAACTGCCTCGGTCTTGTTGGCAAAGGTGCGCTCGACTCCACCTGCTTCGCTAAAGCGCACCTTGGTCAGGTAATAACTGCCGAGCACAATGTCCTGAGGATTGTCCATAATGACCGGCTCGCCATCGGCTGGCTTGAGGATGTTGTTAGTAGAAAGCATCAGAAGCCGTGCCTCGATCTGAGACTCGAACGAGAGCGGGACATGCACGGCCATCTGGTCGCCATCAAAGTCGGCATTAAAGGCGGCGCAAACCAACGGGTGCAGGCGAACGGCCTTGCCCTCGACGAGAATGGGCTGAAATGCCTGAATGCCCAACTTGTGCAACGTCGGTGCCCGATTGAGCAATACGCAGTGGTCGCGAATGATCTCCTCTAGAATGTCCCAGACCTCTGGGCGCTCGCGCTCGACCAACTTCTTGGCGCTCTTGACGGTTTGCACTAGCCCTTTTTCTTCTAACTTTTTGATTACAAATGGCTTAAACAGCTCTAGGGCCATTCCTTTGGGCAGACCACACTGATACAGTTTGAGTTCTGGACCGACGACGATGACCGAACGACCCGAATAGTCAACGCGCTTACCTAG
This sequence comes from Candidatus Latescibacterota bacterium, assembly GCA_965116675.1. Classification (GTDB taxonomy): domain Bacteria; phylum Latescibacterota; class UBA2968; order UBA8231; family UBA8231. The sequence continues at coordinate 343,307 of OZ220721.1, read as the reverse complement.
CAAGTTCTGGCGAAAACGGCCCTGTTTGCCCTTGAGCAGATCGCTGAGCGACTTGAGCGAGCGATTGCCGTCGCCGCGCACGGCCCGCGAGCGCCGCCCGTTGTCGAAGAGGGCATCAACGGCTTCCTGAAGCATCCTCTTCTCGTTCCGCAGAATGACTTCGGGAGCCTTGATGTTGATCAGCTTCTTCAAGCGGTTGTTGCGATTGATGACTCGACGGTAGAGGTCGTTGAGGTCGGAAGTGGCAAAGCGCCCCCCCTCTAAGGGCACCAAGGGACGCAGATCTGGCGGAATGACCGGAATGTTGTCGAGAATCATCCACTCGGGCCGGTTTTCGGACTGGCGGAAGGCTTCGACGACCTTGAGCCGCTTGAGGGCTTCTTGCTTGCGTTGGATCGAACTCTCCATTCGGACCAAGGTTCGCAACTCGGCCGAGAGCTCTTCAATGTCGATTTCCTCTAAGAGCCGCTTGACTGCGGGTGCCCCCATCTCGACCTCGGGATCGCCGCCTTCTTCTTGTATCTCGAAAAGCTCCTCCTCCGTCAAAAGACCCAGCTTCTCCACAGGTGCATCCCGCGGGTCAATGACGACATAGGACTCATAATAGAGGATGCGCTCAAGGTTGCGCATCGAGATGTCGAGCAGGGCACCGATGCGCGAAGGCAGCGACTTAAAATACCAGATGTGGGAAACCTGTACGGCTAGCTCGATGTGCCCAAGGCGCTCGCGGCGAACCTTGACCTGCGTGACCTCGACGCCGCAACGGTCGCATACTACGCCTCGATAGCGGATGCCCTTGTACTTGCCACAGTGGCAGTTCCAGTCCTTGACCGGACCGAAGATGCGTTCGCAGAACAATCCGTCGCGCTCCGGCTTAAAGGAGCGGTAGTTGATCGTCTCGGGTTTGGTAACCTCCCCTTGCGACCAAGCGCGAATGGTCTCGGGAGAAGCGAGCTGAATGCGGATGGAATCGAAATCAGTCGGTTTGCGCGATGCATTGGCAGTCTGTAACACTGGCACCCCCTTTGCGCTTTATGCGAATGCTCTGCAATTCAATATGTCTCGACGATCCTGCTGTCTTCGAGGATCACATCCAGACACAAACTCTGTAATTCCTTGACCAGCACATTGAACGATTCTGGAATGCCTGGTTCCGGCGGATTCTCTCCTTTCACGATGGCCTCGTAGATCTTAGAACGCCCAGCGACATCGTCGGATTTGACCGTCAGCATCTCTTGGAGCGTATAGGCTGAACCGTAGGCCTCCAGTGCCCACACTTCCATTTCGCCGAAGCGCTGGCCGCCAAACTGCGCCTTGCCGCCCAAGGGCTGCTGAGTGACCAGCGAGTACGGCCCGATGGAGCGAGCGTGAATTTTGTCGGCGACCAAGTGCGAAAGCTTTAACATATATATGTAGCCTACCGTCACTCGCTTATCTAGCTTGGTGCCGGTTCGCCCATCGTAGAGCACTTGTTTGCCGTCGTTGGGTATCTCGGCCTCATCGAGCATGGCTCGCACCTCGTCGAGGGATGCCCCGTCAAAAACCGGGGTCGCCACATGCATGTCTAGGGCATGGGCGGCCATGCCTAGATGGGTTTCAAAGATCTGGCCCAAGTTCATGCGCGAGGGCACGCCCAAGGGGTTGAGAGCAATATCTACGGGCGTTCCGTCTTCGAGGAAGGGCATATCCTCCTCCGGCGCGATATACGCGACTACGCCCTTGTTGCCGTGGCGACCGGCCATCTTGTCGCCGACCGAGAGCTTGCGCTTCTTGGCCACATAGACCTTGACCAGCTGCGCGATGCCCGGCGGCAGTTCATCACCGCGCGTGATGCGCTCTATTTGGCGCTCCGTTTGCTCGTCAATCAGCTTTAGCTGCTCTTCGGCATAGCGCAACAGTTCGGCGACTTCAACGCTGACTTCGGGATCTGCGGTCCAGTCCTTTTCGGGCTGCAGCGCAGAGAAATCTTCACCCACCCGTTCGAGCAGCCGCTCGCTCAATTGAGTGCCTTTGCGCACCTTCAATTCGCCGTCTTGAGAGTATAAGCTGCCCAACTTGACTTTCCCCACCACCTCCAGCAACCTAGTGTTGCGCTCGGCAATCAGGCGCTCCTTGCGCTCGGCTGCCTCTTTCTCGCAAGCGGCGATGCTCTCCCGACGCCGGGGCGAACTGCTCCGCTCGCGGCGCGAAAAAACCTTGCGGTCGATGACCACGCCTTCCATGCCGGGAGGCGCTTTCAGCGACGCATCGCGGACATCCCCAGCCTTCTCGCCGAAAATTGCCCGCAAGAGACGCTCTTCGGGCGATAGTTCGCTCTCCCCCTTGGGCGTCACTTTGCCGACTAGGATATCGCCAGGGCCCACCTCGGCCCCAATGCGGATAATACCTTCGTCGTCGAGATTGCGCACCGCACCTTCGCTGACGTTGGGAATCTCGCGGGTGATCTCCTCTTGACCGCGTTTGGTGTCGCGCACTTGCAGCTCAAATTCCTCAATGTGGACGGAAGTGAAGATGTCCTTTTTGAGGAGGCGCTCGCTGACGACGATAGCATCTTCAAAGTTGTAGCCGTTCCAAGGCATAAAGGCAACTAGGACGTTCACGCCTAGGGCTAAGTCCCCTCGGTCCGTAGCGGCACCATCGGCCAAAGGCTGACCGGTCTGCACCTTGTCGCCGACTTGGACCAAGGGCCGCTGATTGATGCAGCAATCTTGGTTGGAACGAGCGAATTTGGTCAACTTGTACTCGTCGGCATCTGCTGTGTCCAACGGAGTCAACCGCGTGCTATGCTTCTTGTCGCGGCGCACAATAATGCGCTCGGCATCGACGCTGACGATCACGCCGGGATTGCGGGCTGCGACGATCGCCCCCGAATCGCGCGCGACCTTGTTTTCCATGCCAGTGCCGACATACGGTGCTTCGGTAAAGAGCAACGGCACAGCCTGGCGCTGCATGTTGGAGCCCATAAGCGCTCGGTTGGCGTCGTCGTGTTCGAGGAAGGGGATTAAGGCCGCCGCCCCGCTGACGAGTTGATTGGGCGATACGTCCATGTAGTCAATCTCGTTAGGAGTTACCATCGGATAATCATCCCGCTTGCGAGCTTTGACCAATGGGTTGAGAAATTTGCCTGCGTCGTCGATGGGGGCGTTGGCTTGGGCGATGATGTATTTGTCTTCTTCGGCCGCCGTCAGAAACTCGATCTCATTTGTCACCTTACCGTTTATCACCTTGCGGTACGGCGTCTCCAGAAAGCCGAAGGAATTGACCCGTGCATACGTACTCAACGAGGAGATCAGGCCGATATTGGGGCCTTCCGGCGTCTCGATGGGACATATCCGACCGTAGTGCGTATAGTGCACGTCCCGCACTTCAAAACCAGCGCGATCGCGGCTTAGCCCCCCCGGACCGAGGGCGCTAAGGCGGCGCTTGTGAGTCAGCTCGTCGAGCGGGTTGGTCTGCTGTATAAACTGCGAGAGTTGGCTCGAACCGAAAAACGCTTGGATCACGGTGGAAACCGTTCGCGCATTGACTAAATCGTGCGGTGTGATCTGATCTTCGTCGCGTAGGTTCATGCGCTCGCGAATCGTCCTCGCCATGCGCGTCAGGCCAATGCTGAATTGTTGGGCTAGTAACTCTCCGACCAAGCGCACGCGGCGATTGCCCAGATGATCGATATCGTCGGTATTGCCCTGCCCCACTCGCAAACCCAACAGGTAGTGGATTATCGCCATGAAATCCTCGAGATGCAGCACCGTACTCTCGAAAGGAATACCCACGTCCAAACGGCGATTGATGCGATAGCGGCCCACATCCCCTAGGTTGTAGCGCTTGGCATTGAAAAAGAGCCGATCCAGCAATTCGCGCACAGTCGCGATATTGGGTGGATCGCCGGGACGCAGGAGGTTGTAGATGCGCGTGAGGGCATCTTCCTCGTCTTTACTCGGGTCCTTAGCGAGCGTGTTCTCTATGACCCCGGGATCCTTGTCCGGTGGGGAGGCCATAATCTTTAACTTCTCGATGTTGGCTTCCTGTAGCTTCTTTAAGTTTTCGCCGCTTATCTGCTCATAGGCATCTAATAAAATTTCACCACTGTCTTTATCGACGATATCCTCGCCGCCGTTGTAGCGGTCGATCAATTCTTCGTCTACAGCTTCCTCGACCTCCTCGCGGAACAGACTGAGTATTTCGCCATTCTTGGAGAAGCCGAGCGCCTTCAAGAGCGAAGTCACCGGCAGCTTGCGCTTCCGATCGATATGCACGTACATGATGTCGTTGATGTCCATGCTGAACTCTAGCCACATCCCCTTGTAGGGCAGAATCCGCGCCGAGAACAGCCGCTTGCCATTGGGGTGCAAGGTCTCGTCGAAGAACACGCCAGGCGAGCGGTGGAGTTGGCTGACGACTGTGCGTTCAGCTCCGTTGATGATAAACGTCCCCTCGCTAGTCATCAGGGGTAGTTCGCCCAAGAATACGGCCTGTTCGACCACATCCTTGACTGGAAGGTCGTCGCTTTCCTTGTCGCGGGCTACAAGGCGCAGGGTCGCGCGCAGCGGGGCGGCGAAAGTCATGTCCCGCTCGCGGCATTCCTCTTCGCTGTAGCGGGGATTGCCAATGGAGTAGCTGACGTATTCGAGAGAGTAGATTCCGTGGACATCGGTGACCGGAAAAATACTCTGGAAGACTAAGTGCAAACCGCGCCGCTGGCGCTGATGGGGCAAGACGGAAAGCTGCAGGAAGTCCTCGAAGGAGTCAAGCTGAACCGAAAGCAGGTTTGGCATCTCTGAGGCTTCTTTGATTTTGCCAAAAGAGCGCCTTTTAATACTGCCGTTCGTCTTTGCCAAAGTCCAACTCCTCAATTTGTGGTTTTAGCCAAATGCTCATGGAGCTATTGGCCAATAGCTCCATGAATGCGCGCTGCAGCAAAGCAGGTATAAACGAATGAGCTACTATATCAGTAGTAGTCCCTACTGGAGTTCTACCGTGGCTCCGGCATCCTGCAATCGGCTCTGGATTTCTTCAGCTTCTTCCTTGGTCGCTCCTTCCTTGACCGGCTTGGGTGCCTCGTCAACGAGCGCCTTGGCCTCTTTCAGCCCTAAGCTAGTGATCTCGCGGACGACCTTGATAACTTGGATTTTCTTTTCGCCAGCGCTAGTGAGCACTACGTCAAAGGAATCCTTTTCCACGGCGGCCTCTTCGCCAGCACCATCGCTGGGCATCGCACCAGCCATCATCACCGGTGCTGCGGCCGACACGCCAAACTTGTCTTCGAGGGCTTTGACCAACTCGGCTAGTTCTAGGACTGTCAGGCCTCCGATGGTCTCAATGATTTCACCTACCTTACTATTGGCGGTGGTGGCAGTGGTTTCTTCGGTCATGGGATACAGCCTCCTGTATATCCGTATTTGAGTTTGTTAAAAGGGACGAATGGGAATCAGGCGTTTTCCCCGCCTTCTCCCCGTTGCTTTTCGATGGCAGACAATGCGCCGACTAGGCCTCTAAGCAATCCACTCAGGACACCGCTTAACCCGTAAAGCGGACTCTGGACGCTGGCGGCTACTTTACCTAGCAATTCTTCCTTAGAGGGCAGCTTAGCCAATGCCTCGACTTTGTCGGCAGCGAGGACTTCACCCTCCATAAAACCGGTTTTGATCTGAATTTTCCCGCCATCGGCGACGAAGTCTTGCAGAATTTTGGCCGGTGCGATGGGATCTTCTTTTGAATAGGCCAAGGCCGTAGGACCAGAGAAATGCTCCTCGAGGCCGGCGATGCCCACTTCCTCAGCCGCGCGAATGGCCAAGCGATTTTTGATCACTTGGTATTGGACGTCGGCAGCGCGCAGCTTGTTGCGCAGCTCGGTCACTGCAGCTACGTCAATACCCGTAAAATCGGCCAAGTAAAAGCCTTTGGCCTCGGCCATAATGGTCTTCAATTCTTCTACTTTCGCTTCTTTCTCTGCCGTCGCCATAGTAGTAGGGAGCTTTCTTTACGCAGCGAGTTGGGCACGGTCAATCTTGATACCCGGCCCTACTGCCGACGAGAGGACTAACTTGCGGATGTACTGCCCTTTTGTCGCGGCCGGCCTAGCGCGCAAAATGGCGTCAGTAAACGCCTGAGCGTTTTCGATCAGCGCCTGATCGGTAAAGGACAGCTTACCAATGGAACCTTGGGCGTTGTTGCCGGACTTGCTGTCGGCGCGGTATTCAATGCGACCGGCCTTGGCCTCGCGGACGGCTTGGGCTACCTCGCGCGTTACCGTGCCGGTCTTGGGGTTGGGCATCAAGCCTCTCGGCCCTAAGATTCTCCCCAGTTTACCTACCTGCCCCATCATATCTGGAGAGGCAATGACTAAGTCGAAATCGAGCCAACCGCTCTGGATTTTCTCGGCCATATCGGCTCCACCGACGAAATCGGCCCCAGCGTCTTCGGCTTCCTGCACTAGCGGTCCTTGGGTGATGACTAAGACCCGGAGTTCCTTCCCGGTACCGTGAGGCAACATCACCGTGCCGCGCAGCGATTGGTCGGCTTGACGGCCATCAATCCCCAAGTTGCAAGAAAGCTCGACGGTCGGATCGTAATTGTACGTCGGGAATCCCTTGAGGATCTTAATCCCTTCTTCCCACGAATAGGCCCTGTCGCGGTCGAAAGACGCCAAGGCGTTTCTATATTTTTTTCCTCTGGCCATATCTTAAACCTCTTATGAGGGTTACAATGCGAAGCAACTACTCGATCAAGAGCCCCATGCTGCGGGCCGTCCCCGCGATCATCGACATCGCGGCTTCCGTTGAGGCCGCATTCAAGTCGGGCATTTTCAATTCGGCGATTTCGCGCACTTGATCCGAAGATACAACGCCAATGTGATCCCGGTTAGGCACGCCCGACCCCTTATCTTGTCCAGCAGCCCGCAACAGCAGTACCGCAGCCGGCGGCGTCTTGGTGATAAATGAAAACGTGCGGTCGGCGTACACCGTAATGATCACGGGAATGATCAACCCTTGTTGGTCTTGGGTCTGGGCATTGAACGTCTTGCAGAATTCCATGATGTTGACGCCGTGTTGCCCCAGCGCCGGCCCAACAGGAGGCGTCGGATTCGCCTGACCGGCTGGAACCTGCAACTTGATTTGGGCTATTTCCTTTTTAGCCATTTATTTTTTGTCCCTCTGAAAATCAGCCGACCGGCTCTTGGACCGGCTCGACCTGCAACACGTCCAACTCCACCGATGTACCGCGCCCAAAGATGCTCACCATGATTTTCAACCTGCGCTTCTCCGGCAGCACTTCCTGCACGGTACCGATAAAATCCTTAAACGCGCCGTCGTTAACCTTCACTTGATCGTCAACGGTAAAGGGAATCTCCTCGACCTCTTGGTCTTTACGGCGATCGACGTGCCCCAAGATGCGGTCGATTTCCTCCTGCCGCAGCGGTTGCGGCTTGCGCGCTGGGCCGACGAAGTTGGTCACCCCGGGAATGTTAGTCACCTGATACCAAGCGTCCTTGGACATTTCCATTTCCACTAGCACATAACTAGGCAAAAACCTCTTCCTAGTCTTGGTTTTCTTGCCAGCGCGGAGTTCGATCACTTCCTCGGTCGGCACGACGACCTGGGCAATCGCACTGTTGGCAGCCCCCGACTCAATGAGCGCCTCCAAGTAGGTCTTTACTTTATTTTCGTGCCCCGAATATGTATGTAGAGCATACCAGCGCTGTGCCATGGCTTCAATCCGGTGTTAGCTCCCATTCGCCGAGCGTAAATTAAATAAGGAAAAGAAGCGGTGCACGTTGCGCGCCGCTTCCCTTAGATACGCCCCAGCGGGCATTACTGACCCAGAAGTATTCCCCAAACAAAAGAGATAATCAGGTCGAATATGCCAATAAAAACCGCAAAAATCGCCGAAAAGACTAATACCACCCCGGTGGAACTGATCAAGTCCTCGCGAGTAGGCCAACTCACTTTGGAAAATTCGGTCCGCACATCTTTGATGAAATTAGTAAGTTTATTCCACATCCCGTTCCCTAATGCAGAAGCCTGGCAGGGCAGACAGGACTTGAACCTGCAACCGCCGGTTTTGGAGACCGGTGCTCTACCAATTGAGCTACTGCCCTATGCCTAGCGGGCTTCCTTGTGGGCCGTGTGCTTGTGGCAAAAACGGCAATACTTTTTGTATTCCACGCGGCTTGGCTGGTTTCGTCTATTTTTGGTCGTCGTGTAATTTTGCTGGCTGCACACTTCGCACTCCAGCGTTATTTGATCTCTTGGCATCAGAACTTGTCGCGTTTAGATGGAAGCACTTAGGAAAGTGGAGCCGATGACCAGGATTGAACTGGTGACCTCATCCTTACCAAGGATGCGCTCTACCGACTGAGCTACATCGGCCGCAATCGTTTTGGTGATCTGGAGCGGGAAACGGGACTCGAACCCGCGACCCCGAGCTTGGAAGGCTCGCGCTCTAGCCAACTGAGCTATTCCCGCTCGAGCCGGATTAATGCCCGTTTAATTTACAGAAGTTTAAATATAGCATAGCCTTTTTAATATGTCAAGCAGACGGGACACAGGCCCAAAACGCGAAACTCCCAGATAGGCGCGGGGCCTTCCGGGAGTCCGCCAAGTAAGCTGAATCTTCGCGCTCAGCGCGTGATTTTGACAATCCTGTAATGCAGCTTGCCAACAGGTACTTCAATCTCGATTTCTTCTCCTTCTTCGTGCCCGAGCAACCCCTTGCCTATCGGCGAAACCGTGGAGATCTTCCCCGCTTCAAAATCCGCTTCCTCGGGCGCGACGAGCGTATAGGTGAGCTGCCGCGCCTTCGCGAGGTCCTCTAGCTCTACAGTGGCCCCGATATAGACCTTGTCTTCTGGAATCGCCTCGTTTTCTAGCAGGCGAGCCCGGCTGAGTGTCTCTTCGAGCTTGCCGATGCGCTGCTCTAGGAAGAGCAACCTTTCTTTGGCCGCCGAATACTCGGCGTTCTCGGATAGATCGCCAAACTCCCGTGCCCGCTGCAAAGCCTGGCGTACTGCCGGGCGTTCGGTCTCCTTGAGTCCCTTCAACTCGCCCTGAAGTTTTTCGTAGCCTTCTCGCGAAAGATATACTTCACTCATACAAAGCCTCTAGCAGGAGAGAACAACATGCGCTATTCAATACAAAAAGCGGAAGCGCGCTACCGCTTCCGCTACTCAAGTAAATTAATGTACTAAAAACGATGCCTAGGTGCAAGCTAAGGGACTTGCCCAAGTTCGCTACCCTCCTTTTAATAAATTTATAACCTGAAACACGAGTCTTCCCTTCCCAACAAGCACTCACACGTCTCATGGCATTGACAATCCTGCACTTTGCCGACCTGCATCTGGGCGTCGAAAACCACGGCAGCCTCGACCCAAGCACCGGCTTGCATTCGCGGGTTCGAGATTTTGCCGCCAGCCTAGAAGCGGTCTTTGACCTAGCCATTGAAAAGGCGGTCGATTTGGTCCTCTTCGCTGGCGACATGTACAAAAATTGCGATCCGACCCCGACCCACCAGCGCGTCTTGGCCCGCCAGCTCCAGCGCCTACAAGCGGCCAGCATCCCCATCGTGCTGGTGGTGGGCAACCACGACGCGCCGGGCGCTTTCGGCAAAGCCACTTCGGTTGACATTTTCAGCACTCTGCGGTTAGAGAGCACCCATGTCATCCGCCGCCCGGAGTTCCTGCGAATCGAGACCGCCAACGGTCCCGTGCAAGTAGCTGGCTTGCCCTGGCCGACGCGCCATGCCCTACTCACCCGCGATAAATACCGCGACTGGCCCCTAGAGGAAATCCGCGTCGAGATCCAAAAGATCTGCGCAGCCCAGATCGACGAGTATGCCCGACAGCTCGACCCAACGCTGCCGGGCATACTCGTCGCCCACCTCGCCACTGCCGACGCCGTCTATTCTGGAGGCGAACGCACCGCTATCATCGGCCAAGACCCCGTTTTGCTGACCAGCACCTTGGCTAACCCCGCCTACGACTACGTCGCCTTGGGGCACATCCACAAATACCAAGACCTCAATCCCGGCCAACATCCGCCTGTGGTCTATTCAGGCAGCCTAGAGCGCATTGACTTTGGCGAGGAAGGCGAAGACAAGGGCTTCTGCCTCGTACGCATCGCAGAGGACGCAACCGCGCCGAGGGGCCGGGCAACCACTTTTGAGTTCGTCCCCGTTCCAGCGCGGCGCTTTGCGACCATCAAGCTAAAGGTCCTCGATGGCCAAGACGCGACCGAGCGCATCGTCGCTGCCTGCGCCGAGGCCGATATAGCAGACACCGTAGTCCGCGTCCTCTATGACCTGCCCGCAGGCTATACCACACCGGTGGACTTACAACAGGTGCGGCAGGCACTCGAATCGGCCTTCCACGTCGCCTCCATCCAGCCGCGCTTTGCTCCAGAAGTGATCCAACGCCGTGCCGAAATCAGCGAGGAAGCCGAACTAGGCGATGCCCTTGACCGCTATATTGACAACAGCCCAGATCTGCAAACACACCGCGCCGAGCTCAAAAGCTATGCGCTCCATCTAGAGCGCGAGCTTGAAGCTGGCCAACGCGACGAAGACAACGGATGATCCCCCTCTCCCTTTCGCTACGCAATTTTCTCAGCTACGGCGAGGAGGTGCAGCCACTCGACTTTACCCAGTTTCACGTCGCCTGTCTCACGGGCGGCAATGGCCACGGCAAATCCGCCCTGCTCGATGGGATCACCTATGCCTTGTGGGGCCAAGCCCGCAAAAGCCGCAGCGACGAAGAATTGTGTCGGATCGGGGCCAGAGAGATGCGGGTTGACTTCGACTTTGCCCTCGGCGAAAAGCACTTCCGCGTCATCCGCAATTGGCGCCGCACCAAGCGAGGCGTTCCGGCCCTAGACTTACAAGTAGAAAGCGATGGCATTTTCCGCACTCTCTCCGAAGGCGAAGGCATTAATCCCACTCAGCGGCGCATCAACGAACTCCTATCCATGGACTACGACACCTTCGTCAACTCGGCCTTCATCGTCCAAGGGCGCGCCGACGAGTTCACCCAGAAAAACGCCAGGCAGCGCAAGGAAGTCCTTGGGCGAATCCTCGGCTTGGGGCGCTACGATCAACTCCAAGGCATGGCTCGGACCCGCTATCAAGAGCACCAGCGCCAAAGCGAAACTCTCCAAATCCGCCTCGGCGAACTCGATGCCGAACTGGCCAAGCGCGAAGGCTACGAATCCGAGCTGCGCGCCGTTGACGACCACCTCGCTCTACTCGGCCGCGAAATCAGCAGCAGGGAAAAAGTGCAAGCCAAGTTGGAAGCCCAGCGTTTAGAGCTAGTGCAAATCCGCCAGCGAGTCGCCGAGCTAGAGAGAGAGCAAAGGCGCATCGCTGACCGAGAGCAGCAGGTCTCCGCTGAACTCGAAAACCTGCGAGAACAGCAGCGTCAAGATGGCGAAATTCTAGCGGCTGCTGAATCCATCGAGCGAGACTTTGCGACCTACAATCAGCTCCACACTCAAGTCGGCCTGCTCGAACAAAAAGCTCAGGAGCACGGTGCGTTAGAAACCCACCGCCGCCAGCTAGCAGAGCGAGTCGCCCAAGCGCGCCAAGAAGTGGAGCGGCAGCAAGAGCGCTGGTCAGCCACCCTCGATGAGCGACAGCGCCAACTCGACGAGCACCAAGCCTTGCTCAATCGAGAGCAGACCATCGCCATCCGCTACGCCCAATTCAAAACTATCAGCGAGCAGGTCCAAGCCCTAGAGCAGGCGCGGATTCGCTACGAGGATCTCCTCAGCGGACGCCGTCGCCTTGAACACGAACTATCGCTTGCAGAGGAGCATCGCAAAAACCAGCGCCAAGTACTCGCCAAGCAATTGGCCCAGCTAGAACGAGCTAGGGCCGAGGCGGAACCCCTAGCAACCCACATCCATCAGTTACAAGCGCAACGGACTCAATTGCAGACCAAAGCCGAGGAACAGAATCGCCTCGCGGATGAGGGCCGCGATCTCAATATCCAGATCAGCGAGCGGGAGCAGCAGCGCCGCGCTGAAGAAGAAGAATTGGCCACCGAGCGCCAACAGGCGCTAGCCCTAGCCGATTCTGCCGACGCCAATTGCCCGCTGTGCGGCAGCGCCCTCGACACCGAACATCGCCAGCAAGTCGCAGCAGACCTGGCGCAGCGGGAAAAGCGCCGCCAAGAGCGCATCACCACTCTCGACCGTGAACTCACCGCTCTCGGAGATCAATTGCAAAAGATGCGCACGCGCTACAAGGTCCTTGACGAGGAAATCGCGCCCCTCCAGCAGGTACACCAAGACCTAGCCACCGGGGAGGCTCGTCTCGCACAAATACGGGAATCGACTGCTGAGGCCCAGTCGCTGGATGAGCAATTAGCCGCCCTTGACCGCGAACTCAAAGACCAATCATACGCTCCCAGCGAACGCGAACGCCTGCACAAGCTAGCCGGAGAAATCGAGCTGTTGGGCTACAGCAGTTCCGAACACGAGGCATTGGGCCAAAAGCTCGCCGAGTTGAGGCCGGTTGAGGCCGAGTACGCCCGCTTGCAGGACGCCAAAAGCCAAGCCAAGCGGATCAAAAGAGAGCAAGCCGAAGCTCAGGCCCAACTCGAACGGGCCAACCGCCAGCTCGCCGAGGCTGGCTATGCCCAAGACGAACGGGAGCAACTCGGCCAAGTCGAGCAGCAGATTGCAGCCTTGGGCTACGACAGTGCCGAGCACCAGCGGTTGCGCCTGCAACACGACGACCTGCGCGACAGCGCGCGGCAGTTCGAGCGCCTGCAATACGCCCGCCAACGCCGCGCTTCGTCCGGCGAATCGCGGGTGCGCTACGAAGCTGAAGCCTCCACCTTAGCGGAACAATTGCAGACTATAAAAAAAGAAAAGGAAGCATTGCACGAGCGGGCTGACGAGTCAGAAAACGTCGATAGGCAACTCGACGAAAATCAAGCCCAATTGGAAAAACTGCGGGTCGAGCGAGACCAACACCTCCAGCGTCGGGGCAACCTAGAAGCCCTGTGCGCGCGCTGTGCCGAGTTGGCTCAGGAACAAGGCCAGCTACGCGAAAAGCTCCAAGACACCCAGCGGCAGGCCTGGATATACCAACAACTCGACAAGGCGTTCGGCAAGGACGGGATCCAAGCGCTGATTATCGAAAACGCCGTCCCGCAGATCGCCGAAGAAGCTAACGCCATTCTCGCGCGCCTGACCGACAATCGCATCCAAGTCGCCTTTGAGTCGCTGCGCGATCTCAAAAAAGGCGGCACTCGCGAAACCCTCGACGTCAAGATCGCCGACGAGGTCGGTGAGCGCTCCTATCACCTCTATTCCGGCGGCGAGGCATTCCGCACCAATTTTGCCTTGCGCATTGCGCTCTCTAAAGTGCTGGCCATGCGCTCGGGCACCCGTCTCCATACCCTCTTTATCGACGAAGGCTTCGGCACCCAAGACGAACAGGGCCTAGAACAACTCATCGAAGCGATCCAAAAAGTCAGCGAGGATTTCAAAAAGGTATTGATCGTCACACATCTCGACCCACTCAAAGCGGCCTTTCCAGTGCAAATCGAGGTCACTAAACATCCCGATCTAGGCTCGCGTTTTTCCGTGACGCAGCACGCCTAGCTTCTTGCTCATTATGGCCCACTACGACGAATATCACGCCGCCCGCACCGGCGCAGCCCTACGCGACGGGCAAGCCTCATTTCGCTTGTATATGCGCGGTGCCGACCACCTCGACTTCCTGCATCGCATGACCTCCAACGACTTCCACAATCTGCAAGTAGGATACGGCCTCGAAGCGGTCTTTATCGAACAGCGAGCGAGAATCCTCGATCTCGCCACTTGCTATCGCGGCCCGGACGCCACCGCCTTGATCCTGAGTCCCGATTCGCGTGCCGCAATCCCCGCTTGGTTGGACCGCTTTATCTTTGCCGAGGCCCTCGAATTGGCAGACCGCACAGACGAGACGGCCATGTTCGAACTCATCGGTCCGCACACCTCCCAGCTAGTCACTCACACATTGAACGCGGATCTGTCAAGGCTTCAGGACCACCAACTACTCGATCCACAAGTCGTCGACGGCTTGTGGCTGGCGCGCACGACCGGGCCGGGACTACGCGCCTTCGGGCCGCCCACAACCGTGGAGCACCTTTGGCAGCGCCTCGCCGCCGCAGGTGCTCGTCCAATAGGATCGGCGACGTGGGAAATTTTGCGCGTCGAACAGGGCCTTCCCCTGCTCGGGCGAGAGCTGACCCAAGATTACAACCCCTGGGAAGCAGGGCTTGGTCGCGCTATTCATCTAGATAAAGGCTGCTATATCGGCCAAGAAGTCATCGCTCGCTTAGATACCTACGACAAAGTCAAACAGCATCTAGTCGGGCTACGGCTTTCCACCACCAAACTGCCGCCAACGGGACAACCACTGCGCGACGGCGCGCGCGAAGTAGGTCGCATCACTTCGGTAGTCCACTCTCCCAGCCTCGGCCCGATTGCTCTCGCCTATGTGCGGCGGAGCGCTTGCGCCGAGAGCACTGTGCTAGACGCAGATGGAGCGCAAGCCACCGTAGTCTCCCTGCCTTTTTTGTCGCATGAGTCCCGCTAGGACCAGCGGACACCGCAAGATAGTCCACATTGGCCTCGATAGCGGCCCCGGCCCGCACCACAACACCTGTGCCTACGCCGAATTCGCCGCGCTCCTGCGCGAATACACCGACTGGATCGAATGGGGCGACGGCTACGCCATCCTCGACGTCACCGACAATAAGCTCGACATCCCCTTCGGAATGCGCGTCGCCAAGATGATCAAGAGCGATATCAAGCGGCAACTAAGCTGGAGCGTTTCCATTGGGTTGGCACCCAGCAAATTCTTGGCGCAACTAGCGATGGAACGCCAGCGGCCCGATGGCCTAACAGTCGTACTGCCCGAACAGATAGGGGATTTTCTCGCCGATGTGCCCATTGACCAGCTTCCCGGCGTGGGAGCCGTTACGCGCCAGCAACTCGCGGCCATACAAATAGAACACATCGGTGCGCTGGTCCAAGTGCCACTGAACGAACTCGTGCGCCGCTTTGGCCAGCGAGGCAGCAGCTTTTGGCACCTTGCCCAAGGTTGGGACGAAGACCCGGTCTCCCCAGCCGAACAACTCGACCAAATCCGTGAGAAAACCTCTTTTGCCGCCCCGCTCTATACCTGTGAAGAAATGCGCGATGCCTTGCGCGAACTAGCCGCCGCGCTCTGCGGGCGCTTGCAGCGCCGAGGATTACAAGCACGCGACGTAACCCTAACGGTGCGCTATCCAGATTTTCGCACCGCGACGCGCACATCGCGTTTAGCCACCTTTACCGACCGCGCCCAATCAGTCTTCACGACAGCCTGCGAGCTATTAGAACAGACAGAAGCCGACGACTTAGGTACGCGTCTGCTCGGCATTGGGTTGGGAGGATTTGACGCTGAGGAGCTTGAGCAGCTCGATTTGTTTGCCAGCGAAAAACCCTAGGCCGCGGCCTGCGGCAATACCGAATCTCCATAGGGCAGCGCCCAGATCCGGGCCTCGGAACCGACCACCTCGTGCGCGGCTGCTAGGGCTTGGCCTAAGTCGTCGAAAGGCACTAAGCCGACGCGGCCGATGGCCTCAGCCGGCAGCGACGAGACCAAATGCACGCGGGCCTTTTTCAGCACCGCGGCAATGGCAGCGGCCTTGTGTCCGCCCAAGACGAATTCCCGCTCTATGCGCGCGAGAATCTCGTCGGCCGAACCCGCCTCCTGCAACCAAGAGGCAAAGGTAGCACTGCCCAGCCCCTCTCGGCATTCGGCCACCCAGACGATGACCCCTCCTTCGCGCACGGCATGTACGGCGTTGTCGAGGGCTTTTTGCGCTTGGTACATATTGACGTCTAGCGGATAGCCACCCGCGCTGACGAGGACAATATCAGCACATCGCGCAATGGGCACGGCCCCGCGCTCGGCCACCCGCTCGCACCCTTTGCGGTGGGCCGCTCGCACGTGTCCGGCAAAGGCGGCAACAATGCGGTGGCGATCATCGACGATCGCATTGAGGATGAAGTCGATCCCCAACATGGCCGCCCCTTCTTCTAAATCTTCCCGCACCGGATTGCCCTCAAGCCGCCCAGTCTCCGCGCCGGGCCGAGCCATCAGGCCGTGATTGGCCGCTATGGCGCTGGGAGAGGCACAGCCGGGCAAGACCGCTTTGGCCCCACCCGAAAAACCAGCGAAGTAGTGGAACTCCAAATTGCCCAAACAAATCCGCACATCGGCCTCCACCAAGGGACGAAACAGCTCCACAGGCGTACTGCGGGAAGTGACGCCCAGCCGCACCACATCTTGCGGATCGTGGTTCACCACCTGCACCCGATCATAGACCGCCGGCCCCACCAAGGCGACCAACTCGGCATCGGTCTGCGCTCGATGCAGCCCCAAGGCCACGATCACGGTCACGTCGGCATCCGGCACGCCTGCCGCGGCGAGTTCTTCCAACACCGGCGGCAACAGGCGATCCGTCGGGCAGGGCCGGGTCATGTCGCTGACGACAATTGCGACCTGCTGGCCAGGCCGCACCAAGGCGCGCAATTCCGGCGTACCCACGGGCCGCGCTAGCGCATCCCGCACCAACGCGAGTTCCGCACCATCGCCGCATTGTTCCGTTCTCGGCAGAACGACGCCTAGCAGACGCTCGCTGGGCACGGCAACTTGCAACTGAGAGTCGCCAAAGGGCAGCTCGATTTGCGTCGCAGCCATGAATCCTCCTCAATCTCAATTGTCGAGGGCGCAGGCACCAGCACCGCGCGGATCGCCGCAGGTGCCGCACGGCCCTATTGGTTCGCGCTCGCCGGCAGCGCGGCCGGCGACGGCAAAACTCGACAGTTTCTTCTCCAATTCCGCGCTCTCACAAGACGGGCAAGCGGCTGTCGCCGTCCCTTGGATGAGCGCGTCGAACTCCGCGCCGCACTCCTTGCAGGCGTATTCAAAAATCGGCATGGCTCAGGCTCCGTGCAGGGCCGACTGATACAGGCCCACGCTGTAGAATTCATAAGAAGCAGCTTTGTCCGGGAAATCAATTACGTGTACCGTAAAACGAGCCGGCACCCCGGTGTCGGGCATACAGTCGCGGAAAAAGCTGCTATAGGCTTGGGCGTATTCCTGGTAAATGCGCTGTTGTTCCTCGTGAAAGCGCTGCGGATCAGTCAGCGGGTTGACGTCCTTGGGCTGAGCACCGAAGGCGTGTACCTCGATAAAATCTATCTGGGCAATCGAATCGCAAATCCCAGCTTCTTGCAGCCACTTCTCCCAACAGCGGAAGACCAGTTCGACTTCGACGGAAGGCGTCATCCTCACCAGTTCGTCGCGACCGAGAATCCCATGCGCCGAATGCCCTCCAGTCAAGCCAGCGAAGTAAATCTTCAAGTCGCCGTTGTCCAGTGCCTCGGTCACCAAGGCCGATAAGGTTGGGTGGTCCCCGCCGTAGTAGTAGGTCAATCGGCCGCGTTGCTTGACGTTAAATGCCATCGTAATCCTTTCACTTCGCGTTAAAGTGCTTCGACGAAAATTTCGGCCCAATGCCGCGCCCGCCGCCCGGTGAAATCGGCAATCTGGTGGCGGCACGAAGTGCCTACCGCCGCGATTTCCACATCCTCTGCGGCCGCCTCTAACACGGCAAAAAGCCGCTCCTGCCCCACGGCGCGCGATACTTCAAAGTGCTCCTTCTCGTAACCAAAGCTACCGGCCATGCCACAGCAGCCCGACGGGATTTCCTCGGCGCTAAAGTGGGGCGGCATGTTGAGTACGGCCAATGTCGCGGCCGTCCCCGTCAGGGCCTTTTGATGGCAGTGGCCGTGCACCAAAATATGGCGAGCGGTCTGGGCAAACTCCAAATCGAGCGGCGACTCGCGGACGAGAAAGTCCTCGAGTAGGACAACCTGCTCGGCCACGCGCTGGCTTTGCGGGTCGTCAACCAAGTCTAGGTAATCATCGCTGAGAGCCGACGCGCAGCTCGGCTCTAGCCCGATAATCGGCACCCCTTCTTCGGCCCAAGGCGCGAGTACCTCCACATTGCGCTGCGCCAATGCGCGAGCGCGGTCGAGAAAGCCCTTGGATATGAACGGCCGACCGCAACAGACTTTGTTGGCGACCACAACGACCTCATACCCGGCGCGTTCCAAGATAATCGTCGCCGCCATGCCAATGGCCGGTTCGTTGTACTCGACGAAGGTATCGTTGAAGAGCACGACGCGGCCCTTGTCGCCGCGAGCCGGCCGGCGGCCGGCGAACCAGCGCGAAAACGGCTGGCGCGCAAACGCCGGCAGTCGCCGCCGCCGGTCAATGCCCAAAAATGTGTCCAACAGCCAGCGGTTGAGCCTGCTGCGGCCGATCCAATTCGACAGCGGTGCCAACGCCGATCCCAAGCGACTAATGCGGGCAATGTCGGCAAAGAGTCGCGAGCGCAGCGGATAGCCGTGCTGGCGATGATAGTGAGCGAGAAATTCGTACTTGAGCTTGGCCATATCCACGCTCGACGGGCACTCGGCCTTGCAGGCTTTGCACTCCAAACAAAGGTCCATCACGCGGTGGACCTCTTGACTGTGCAGGCCATCGGGCAACGTGCCGGCGAGTGCGGCGCGCAAGGCATTAGCCCGGCCGCGCGTGGTGTGCTCTTCTTCTAAGGTCGCCATGTACGAAGGGCACATCGTACCCACCAGCTTTTTGCGACAGTGGCCCACCCCAGAGCACATTTCAACGGCTTCCTGAAAGCCGCCGGCCTCGCTAAAGCTGAAAAACGTCTCCACCTTGGGCGTCTGATAATCCTCGTGGTAGCGCAGATTCTCGTCCATCCGAGGAGGGCGGGTGATCTTGCCGGGATTCATAATCCCCTGTGGATCAAAAGCGTCCTTAACCTCGACAAAAGCCGCGACCAACTCCGGGCTAAACATCTTGGCGATCCACTCGCTGCGGGCCAAGCCATCGCCGTGCTCGCCCGACATGGCTCCGCCGTATTCGAGCACCATATCGCTCATCCGCTCCTCCATCTGGCGCAGGAGCTTTATGCCCTCGGGATCCTTGAGGCTAAAAATCGGCCGGATGTGTAACAGACCGACGCTCGCGTGCCCGTAGTATTCGGCCTCAATCCCCAATTCCTCCATCAGCGCGACCACTCGGCGGATGTAGTCGGGCAACTTGGCGACCGGGACGCTGGTATCCTCCACTCCCGGCTGGGGCTTGGGATCGCCCTTCATGCCCATCAAAAGTCCCAACCCGGCCTTGCGTATCCCCCAAATAGCCTGTTGGTCTGCCGGATCGACGGCCCGCACCCAAGCGTAGCCCATCCCCCGCCCCCGCAACTGCTCCTCCAACCCGTCCAGCTTGCGCTCCAGTTCGGCGGTCGAGTTCGCGTAGTACTCGACCACGAGCAGGGCGGCTGGGTCGTCCTGTAGAAGGCGGCGGCTCGGGGCGTGTTCGGGCGAGTCCTTGGTCTGGTCGAGCAAAATTTTGTCCATCAACTCGCTGGCGACTGGCGAGGTCTCCAACGCGGTCAGATTGGCCTCCATCGCCTCGACCAAGTCGTGAAAGTGGACGGCCACCAAGCCCTTGTGCGCGGGCAATTCGACCAAGTTCAACCGCGCCTCAACTACCGCACAGAGCGTCCCCTCCGAGCCGACAACTAACTTGCTCAGATCAAAGGGAGTACCGCTGATGAACTCGTCGAGATTGTAGCCCGAGACGCGGCGCATCACCTCGGGAAAGCCCGTGCGAATCTGCGCTTCGCGCTCGCGGACGATGCGGCGAATTTCGCGATAAATGCGCCCTTCGAGGCTGTCCGAGCTTGCGCGGCGTTCGCACTCTTCGTCGTCTAGCGGCCCCAACACCGCTTGCGAGCCGTCGGCCAGCACCACCTTTAGCTTCAGAATGTGGTCGATGGTCTTGCCGTATATCATGGAGTGCGCACCGCAGGAATTGTTGCCGATCATGCCGCCGATATTGGCCCTACTACTCGTGGAAACATCGGGAGCGAAAATCAGGCCGTAGGGCTGTAAGTAGGCATTGAGTTCATCGAGCACCAGGCCCGGCTGGACCCGGACCCAGCGCTCGTCCGGGTTGAACTCCAAGATCCGGTTCATGTATTTGGAAAAATCGAGATGGACCGCCGCTCCCACCGACTGACCCGCCAAACTCGTACCGCCGCCGCGCGGCAAAACCGCCGCCCCCTGCTCAGCGGCAATTTTTACTGCGGCGACCACATCGGCCTCGTCTTTGGGCACGACCAGCCCCAAAGGCTCCATCTCGTAGATGCTGGCGTCAGTGCGGTAGAGCATCCGCGAAACCGCGTCAAAGCGCACTTCGCCTTGAATGGCCTGTTGCAAGGCCATTTCCAATGTATTTCTATCCATATTTAGGCATTGATCGGCAGCGCGCACCTTCTTCGCCCGGCCGAGGGCCTAGCGCGCACTTTGGTCAACTTGGTAGGGACATTTCAATACTAAGAACGTACACTACGGACCGTCAAATTTCCGCACTTGTCGCTTTCTTTATTTCTGCAAACGAGTGGTTTATTTTTTTGAAAAAAATATCCAACATGTTGTTGACAATCATTCTCAACCCCAATAGATTGGTTAATCACCACGTGGTTAGCGCGCAAAAGAGGGGGCTTCCGGGACAAGGGGAGATCGCGGAAGTCCCCACTTTTTATCTCATAAAATCTCATGTCGCAATCACAACCAGTCACTGTCCGTATCTACAATAAGACCTATCATCTCGTCAACAGCGACGATCAAGATCCTGAGTACGTTCGGCTCGCTGCGGCCTACCTCGACGAGAAGATGCAGCAGACCGCCGCGACGATCAAACACCGGGCTGAGTTCGACATCGCCATCCTAGCCGCGCTCAATATCGCCGAGGAAGTGCTCCGCGCTCGTCAACACAAAGACGCGCTGCTCGACCGCACTGATGCCCGCCTCGACTCCTTCAACCGCTTGCTGTCCGACGCGCCTTCCACCACAGACGACCCCTCCACTGACGCCAAGCGGTTCTAATTCTCTTTCATATATAATACTCGATTTCCCCATCCTGCGACTCTTGGGAACGAGGCACATTGAGCGGACACCGCGCCTTGTAGTCGGGATGGAGCCGTGCCCACAGATAATCGAGCGCGTGCTGGTTCCAGCGAAAAAAGTGATCGCGGCCGATCTGCTCCATCAGCCCCGACCGCTCCAGCGCGTCGGTAAGCTGCCGTTTGGCCCGCGTAAAGTACAGATCTAGCCCGACTTCGCGCAGGCGTTCAACCACATTGCGCAGCGCCTGTTCGCCAGAAGCATCGATCCGATTGATCCCATCTGCATCGAGAATCAAGTACCTCAGCTCGGGTGCCGAAGCGATAGTTTCGAGTACCTTGTCCTCAAAATAACGGCCCGACCCAAAGTATAGCTGGCCGTCAAAGCGCATAATCGCAACCTGCTGATCTGGCCTCAGACCCGCGTCGCTTTCGCGCATCGTGCCGTCGAGATGCCGGGCGAGAAAAACCACGCGGGGCCGCATGGTGCGGTAGAAGTTGAGCACCAGCGAGGCTCCCACGCCGAGGGCAACCCCCAAGTGCAGGTCCGGTGCCAAGGCCAGCGTGCCGACAAACGTCGCAATCCCGATCAACCCGTCGTGGGCCTTGATGCGCCACGCGGTCACTAGAGGCTGAATGCGCACCAAGCCAACCACCGCAGCGATAATAACAACGGCGAGGGTCGCTTGCGGCAAATAGTACAACAGCGGCGTGAGCCAGAGCAGGGTCGCGGCGATGACCAGCGACGCCACGACCGAGGAAAAACCCGTCCGCGCCCCGCTTTGGTAGTTGACCGCCGAGCGCGAAAACGAGCCTGAAGTCGCATAGCTTTGGAAAAGTCCGCCGACCACGTTGGCCATGCCTTGGCCGATGAGTTCCTGATTGATATCGAGATGCTGCCGCGTCCGCGCAGCGAGAGTCTTGGCAATGGCCATGGCCTCCATCAGGCCGAGCATGGTCAAGGTCAAGGCCCCCACGAAGAGTTGGGATAAGATATCCACGTCTAAGTCCGGTACCAAAAGCCGTGGCAAACCGCGCGGGACCTCTCCGACCACTTCCCCGCTAAACCCGGCCAGCCAAGAAACGAGCGTGGTAACCACCAGCGTCGTCAACATACTCGGCAGCTCCCAGCGCACGCGGCGCAAAACCACTAGCAGTCCTCCAGCCAACACCGCCATCCCCAGCGTCGGCCAATGGACCGCTAACAGCGCCACGTCGATGACGCGGAGGGCCGCCAGCAAATGTCCTCCCTGCTGAGGCTCTACACCGAATACCTTGTGCAATTGGGAAATGGCGATGATAAAGGCTGCGGCATTGGTAAAGCCGACGACCACCGGGCTGGACAGCAGGTCGATCAGCAAGCCCAAGCGCAACGCGCCCAAGGCAATCCGTATCAGACCGACGAACAAGCCCAAAACCAGCGAATAGGCGATATACAACTCGCTGCCCTCGGGAGCAAGCCCCTGCACGGTCGTCGCGCTAATGAGCGAAGCTATGGCCACCGGGCCGGTGGACAAGTGCCGGGAAGAGCCAAACAGCGCGGCCACAGCCGGCGGCAGAAAGGCCGCATACAACCCATAGACCGGCGGCAGCCCCGCCAACTCGGCATAGGCCATAGCTTGGGGCACGAGGATCGTCGCCACGGTCAGGCCCGCGAGCACATCGGCGCGCAAGACGGATGGACGGCCGAGTTCGGGCAGCCAATGGATAAATGGAAAAAATCGCTTCATGCGTTCGCTAGGGATCGGTTGACACTTAGTCGGCGACCAGTGTACACTTAGCGGATCATCACCTCAACAGCGGGAGTGCCACATGAAACCCCACGAGCAACGAGCTTTTTTCGAGCAGCAGGGCTACTTAATCGTCCCCGACCTGCTCAACAGCCGCGAAGTCGCCGAATGCCAGCGCGAAATCCAACACCTGCACCAACTAGCCGCCGACCTAGAGGCCAGCCAAGATCCGCTCAGCAACCACTTTCAGCGCGAGCCTTTTTCTAAAGACCAAACCCGCAACGGCCTGCCGGTGCTGCGCAAAATCGAGAACACCCGCGCCCTGTCGCCGTGCTTTGCCCAACTCGCGGCCCATCCCCACCTCGTCGCCATCGTGCAATCGCTGCTCGGTGACGACCTCCTTCTCTTCCGCAGCACCCTCATGCTCAAACCCGCCTTCCACGGCTCAGCCCACGCCCTGCACCAAGACTCGGCTTATTGGCCAATGGAGCCGCCCGCTCTCGTAACCGTGAGCATCGCCCTCAACGACGCTACCCCGGACAACGGCTGCATCAAAATTATTCCCGGCAGCCACCATTGGGGCTTGCAGGAATGGGGGCACATCGCCCAACAGCAAGGGGCACCGCTGACTAGTCGCGAAGACATCGACAGTTCGCGCCAAATCGACGTGCCACTCGCGGCCGGGTCCGCCGTGCTGTTTCACAGCTTGATGGTCCACGGTTCCGGCCCCAACCAGACCGACCAGTCGCGCAACACCGCGCTCTACGCCTATTTCTCGCCGCACGTGCGCTACGTACCCGGTGCCAATGGCCCACAATCGAAGGCCTTCCCCGTCATCGCCGGCCTCAATGGCACTACCGAACACGTGCTGGTCGCCTCCTGAGCAACCTAAAGAAAAAAATTATCCCCCTAAGTGCCAACGAGGGGAGGTAGCATCAATCGCGCGCAAACAAAAAAGGCCGACGCCCGCAGTGCGGACACCGGCCTTTTTGCGTTGTTCGGACCAATCTCAGAGGGGTCTGAGAATGAGCGACATTTCGCGGCCTTCCATCTTGGGAGCCTGATCGACAACGGCTACGTCCTTGAGCTTGTCGGCCAGACTTTGCAGTAGCTCGTATCCTCGATCCTGATAGGCCATCTGCCGCCCGCGAAAGCGGACGCTAACTTTGACCCGGTTCCCCTTTTCGATAAACGTGCGGATGTGGCTCGTCCGGTATTCGAGATCGTGTTCGGAAATAGTAGGTTGGGCGATGCGAATGCCCTTCATCTGCACGTTGTGCTGCTTCTTGCGCGCTTCCTTGGCCTTTTTCTCTTGGTCGTAGCGGAACTTGCCGTAGTCGATAATCCGGCAGACCGGCGGGCGCGCTTCAGCGGCCACTTCTACTAGGTCGAGATTGGCTTCTTCCGCCATGGCCAAGGCACGGGCCGTTTCGATGATCCCCACCTGCCCTCCATCAGACCCGATGAGCCGGATTTGGGGCACGCGAATATCATCGTTTACTCTCGTAAAACTCTTTTTCTTTGCTGCGATTGCATCAACCTCCGTAAAGGGTGGAAAGCGCGGGCGTCTCCCGCAGAGTTTTTAATATATTCTCAGCGCGAATTAAAACAAGCAAAGATTTGCCCCTGCCCTTTTTGGCAGCCATGAGCGAATGGGTTATTTTGCCTATTTTCCACTCAAAGGAAAGCCCATGACCCGCACGTACGACGTCTATGGAGTCGGCCACGCCCTGGTGGACATCCAATATCAAGTCCCCCCGGAATTCCTCGCCGAACACCAAATCGAAAAGGGGGTTATGACCCTCGTCGATGAGGCGCGGCAGCGCCATCTTACAACCGCGGTCGATGGCGAGCCAGTCGCCTCGGCTTCGGGCGGCTCGGCGGCCAACACCCTCATTGGCGTCGCCCGCTATGGCGGCCGCACCTATTACGCCTGCCTGACCGGCCGCGACGCTTGGGGCGACTTTTACCAGCGCGATCTCGAAGCAGCCGGCGTGACCACGCATCCGGCCAACCGAGGCGTAGGCAAGACTGGCCAGTGCTTGGTTTTCATTACTCCAGACGCCGACCGCACCCTCAACACTTTCTTGGGCATCAGCAGCGCCATCGGCCCAGCCCAACTCCACGAGGAGGTCATCGCCGACAGTCAGTACGTTTACATAGAAGGCTATCTCCTCGGCTCGGACGACGGCTTTGCCGCGGCGCGCCGAGCACAGCAAATGGCCCAACGCCACGGCACAGCTATTGCCCTAACCCTGAGCGATCCCTTTGCCGTCCGGGCCTTTCGGGCGCGCTTTGACGCGCTCTTGCAAGACGGTATCGATCTGCTCTTCTGCAATGAGGAAGAAGCCCTCGCCAGTACCGGGACCGACGACCGCGAGGCAGCCGGTGCGGCCCTCGCTTCCCAAGTCGGCACAGCCTACGTAACGTGCGGAGCCGACGGTGCCCTAGTGTACGCCGACGGCACCCACCACCAAGTGCCCGGCGTTCCGGTGCAAGCTATCGACACCAACGGTGCCGGCGATCTCTTCGCCGGTGGCGTGCTCTACGGGCTATCCTACGGGTACAGCCCCTTAGACGCGGCGCGCTTGGGCTGCTATGCGGCCGCGCAAGTGGTAACCCGCTTCGGGCCGCGCCTAGAACAATCGCTCGCCGATCACATCGATCGCATCCTATCCCATTTCTCAACCTAGCTTGGAGGTCCGCGTGAAAATCCTAGTCCACTACCCATTCACCGACGAACAGCACGACCACCTGCGCCAAATAGCGCGTGAAAACGGCGGCCACCAAGTCTTTGTGGCCAACGACGAACAAGGAGCCCTCGCGGTAGCCAGCGAGATCGACGTCATCGTCGGCCACTTCCCGCCCGCGGTCTGCGCCGCCGCTCCCAACCTGCGCTGGGTCCAGTCCTTTAGCACCGGCATGGACAAGTTCCTCTTCCCCGAAATCATCGCCCGCGACGAAGTCGCCATTTCCAATGTGGCCGGGCTATACGCTCCCCAAGGCGGCGAACACGCCTGGGCTTTGCTCCTCGCCTTGACTCGGGGCATCGATCAGTCGATTCGCCACAACGACCAGCGCAAGTGGGCCGGTGGTGCCACCGTCGAGTTGACCGGGCAGACGTTAGGTCTTGTGGGACTGGGGGGATTTGGGCTTGAAATGGCCAAGCGGGCCGCTGGGTACGACATGCCGATCATCGCCATTGATCCGGTGCGCCGCGATATGCCGCCGGGCATTTCTGAACTCAAAGACAACACCCGCGAAAACCTGCACAGCCTCCTCCGGCGCGCCGACGTGGTGATGATAGCCTGTCCACGTACCGAGGAGACGTACCACCTCATCGGGCGCGAGGAACTGGCGCTGATGAAGGAGAGTGCCTATCTGATCAACGTGACGCGGGGCGGCATCATCGACGAGGACGCTCTCTCCGAGGCACTGCACGACGGGCAGATCGCCGGAGCCGGTATCGACGTCACTGAAATCGAACCGCTGCCCGAAGAATCCCCACTGTGGGACGCGCCCAACATCATCCTCACCCCGCATCGGGCCGGTGCCTCACAGCACCGACCGCGCAAGGTCTATGAGTTCTTCTGCGCCCAATTAGAGCGCTACCTCAAGGGCGAGCCAGTGCTCAATATCATCGACAAGAAGAAGGGGTACTAGGGCCGTGAGAGGAAAAATTTTCCGCGAGAGGCAGGGCTACAGCTACCAATTTGCTCTGATAGGAGTTCCCAAGCGGAGTTTGCCCAAGGCCGAATCGTATGCTTAGTGTCCGACCCCTCCATCCGGGGGCCGTCGTTGAAGTGCTGCCGGGAACGACCGAAGACGCATCAAGATTTTTGTAGATGGCAACATTCAAACCTATTACGCCTCTCAGTTGCAGGCCGATGATCATCATCTGCGAGTAATAGCTCTTTTCCTATTCTATCTCGATTCCAAGTTGTCTTGCGAAGATATATCCTCTATGCGTAACTGTGTAGTACACGCCAGACTCGTCACTGCTGTTAAATTCTGCATACCCACAGTCTTCTAGGTCTTTCAGACCACCCCTCCACAGCGCGAAAGTATAGGGCTTCGTGTCGAGTAGAATATTTCTCCCACCTACCACCAACTCATGCGGTCCCGTCACTCCGTGTGGTATCGTAATATTTCCGTTTGCACTCGAGGTGACGGCCTGCCGCAAAATTTCCTGTCCTTCGTCGGAAACCGTCTGTATCAACTGCTCCGGTTCCCTACCTGTTTTCGCGTAGACGAAACCAGCTCTCGTAACCCGGTAGGATTGACTTTCTGGATACTCCTCTTCCACGTATCTTGCTCTTATAAGAGCTTTTAGCCCCTCTGTATAACACGCAGGTATCTCCCCCCGACCGTCAGAGGAAAGCTGCTCTGCATCCAAACAGAAAAAACGACCTTTCAAAGTTTCCCGAATAAAAATAATTCCACGAGTATATCCATCATCTTTATGGGCGATCTTTAATACAGCATCCAACAACTTTCGGCCCCCCTCGGGAATATTATATTTCTCGAAATGTCTCCATCCTTGAATAATCTGAAGGATGATACTTGTATCTTTGTCTGTATTTGAGTACTTGAAATTTTTCAGTTTAGGCGGAACGGCTGCTTCGCTGGCCCCTTCCCAAAGGACAACTCCGACAAAATAGTTGGTACCAAGCCACTCCTTCTTTTTGAGTATAAACTCCTTTTCACGATAGATATAACTTTCTTGATCATTGCTTTTTCTGTCGTATTCAGGCGATATGAACAGCACAGCTCCCCGTGAGGTTTCCAGTCCCTTGTCAATTTCATCTCCTAAATGAAGGCCGAACTTCAACGCATACTCGTCCCACCACACAGGGACACCGGCCGCCTCAACCAACTCATCCATACGTTTCTTTTCAGCATGGCAATAACTAAAAAACAACCTATTTTCGTTCATCTAAATCCCCCTGATTACTCCATGAAATCGTCACCCCAACATCACAAAAGGCCGACACAGGACTTCCCCCTCTTCAAAAGCCCACGCTTTGGCATCCTTTACGGCAGTCCCTAGAATCGGGCACGTTGCAGTCCTATCTTGAACCAGCGATAAAATCGAGGTAATTCTCTTGATGGACGACCTCGAACGAACTATCGCGGTACGCTTGACGCCAGCCGCGCGGCGCTCGGGTAGTGGATTGAGGCGACCACTTCATTTCAGCGGCGTGCAGTTCCCCTCCCCACTCCTCGATCAAGTCGATCTCCTGCTGGTCGTAGGTGCGCCAGAAATGGCTCTCAGCCAAGCGCCCTGTATATAGGTTGTACTTCAGTCGTTCGACCAAGACATAGTTCTCCCACAAGGCCCCCACATCGTCGCGCAAAGACAAGACGTTGAAGTTGTTAATCAGTCCATTTCTAATGCCATTGTCGTAAAAATAGTAGCGCCGGCTCTTGGTGATTTCCTTGCGGAGATTGCGGCTGAAGCCGTGGCGGCTATAGAGGATATAGGCTTTTTCGAGCAGGTCGAGATAGCGCTCCACCGTGTTCTTGTTCATGCCTAGTTGGGTTCCCAATTCCGCCACCGAAACCTCGCGGCCGATCTGAAAAGCAAGCAACTGGAGCAAGCGGAGCAGTTTGTCGGCGTGTCGAATGCCTTCCAACTGTAGAATATCTTTGAACAGGTAGGAAGCGATTAGTTCCTTTATATAAAGCTGGCGGTCTTCGTTCGACTCCATGAGGACGACCTCCGGGTACGACCCGTAGATCAACCGCAGTTCGAGCTGGGCCCTAGTCTGGTGAGCTGTTTCCACCTCCTGCAGTTCGAGTTGGGCTAAGGGCAACAGCAGCAAAGTGTATTTGCGGCCCGTCAAAGGCTCGCCCGTCTGCTGAGCCAGATCAAAAGAAGAAGACCCTGTGGCGATAATGCGCAGCCCTTCGACGTGATCGGCTAATAGCTTTAGATTCAGGCCGATTTGCTGCACGTACTGGGCTTCATCGATAATCAACGTGCGCCGTTGTCCGATAAAGGCTCGCAATTTGACTAGGGATTGACTTTCCAAATACTCGCGTACCGTTATATCTTCCCCAGTCACCAAGAGGGCGTCGCGGTCGTACTGTTGGACGTAATGCTGGATCAACGTGGTCTTGCCCACTCGCCTAGGGCCGTACACCACGGCGACTTTACCAGGGATAGCTAGGCGCTTGAGCCGAGCAAGTTGTGCTTGAGGAATATAAATATTGGTCATAATACTGACTGAATTAACGTTAATTCAGTCAGTTGTCAAGTCCACAATTACAGTAGCGGGCATCCGATGGAACTGGAAATAACTCCCTTACACCAAGAACAATATGAGCACGACGGCTATGCGATCGTCCGCGGCGGCTTTACCGCTGATGAGTGCGACCGCTTTGTCGCCTACATGCTGGACCTCCACGCCGGCCGCTTTAGCGTCGAGGGCTATCCCCCGCGCCAGCCAGACGATTGGAGCCGCTTAATCAGCCGCAGCCTGCACCATCCCGCCGGCCTAGCTTGGATGCTCGATCCTCGACTGCGCCGACCGCTGCGCACCTTCCTCGGCGACGAGCCAGACGGCGTCCAGAGCATGTACTTTTACAAGAGTTCCGAGCAACGCCGGCACCAAGACGCCTTTTTCCTGCCGGGCTGCATGTCGGCTTGGGTCGCTCTCCAGCCAGTCAGCGCCCGCAACGGCAGCATTCACATTCAGGCAGGATCCCACAAGGGAGAGCTAATAGAAAAGCGCCATTTCCGCCGCGATGAAGACGGCGAGTTAGGCCCTTGGTATGGCTGGGAGCCGGACGAGGCTTTTGACGCCCTTTTCGCGCGCAATGGATTGCCGGAAATTGCCATTGAAGCGGACAAAGGCGACATCGTGTTCTTCAACGGCCGCATAATCCATCGCGGTGGCCCAATTTTGGACGAGGGCGCTTTCCGCCATAGCTGGGCTGGCCACTACATTCCCCGCTCCTACAATCCGTGGCCCTACGAGAGCCACCCCCGGTTGCGCGTCTCCTTCGACGGCGTGTGCCGCTTTACGCCTACCCACTGAGAGGCGATACCAAAAACAAGGAGGTTTGACCATGAAGCTGTGGATGGATGTAATGCGCGATCTCGAAAGCGTGATGAACGATCACGAACGTATACTCGACGCGTGGGCGGAGGGCGGCGTTGACGGCGTCGTGTTCGGTCCACTCGTGTTCGGCACTGCAAGACTATCGAAAGATGCCGTGTCCGCTCCCACCGGCGACATCGTGGCAGAAGCGTACGATCCGAACCCATCGGTGTACGCGCGACTCGGCGTCGAACCGCCGCCACCACCGGAACACAAGCTGCCCGAGAAAAGGGCCCTGCTGGAAAAAACCATGAACGCCGCCAAAGATCGCGGGATGCAGGTTTACTGTATGTACGCCGATGGTGGTGCGGGTCCAGGTGGGCAGGGCCACCACCTGCACGACGACCAGACGCTGGCATCGCGGGTAGCGCGTATGGTCGATACACTAGAGCACTTCCCGATGGCGGACGGTGCCGTGATGGACGGACCAGAGTGGGGGTACGAAATCGCCCCCCATCACATGAATCACCGCTCCTACTTCTTTCACGACCTGCCGGAATCCGTGGCACCGATGGCCGAGGATCTGGGGTACGACTACGAGGCCATGGTGGCCGCTAAAGACAGGCTCCTGTCCCTGTTCCACAACCTCGACCCGGTGCGCATCCGCGGACACGCCCGCGGCGGCCTAGTCGGTGCCTACCGCATGCTCGGAGCCGATCCCGACCTGATGGCTTGGCTGTCGTTCCGGGCCGACTCGCTGACTCGCTATTTTCGCCGCATCCGCGAAGGCGTCGCCGCCGAATTGGAACGCCCGGTGCGCCTAGGATGCGGCCCGCGCTCGGCCGCCTTCGCTCCCCTGTGTGGATATGATTTCGTCGATCTAGCCCAGTTCATGGATTTCCTGCTGCCAAAGCACTACTTCTTTCACCGGGGCTTCGACGGCTTCCTCGGCACGGTTTACCGCTATTCGCAGACGCTCTTGGAGTGGAATCCGGGGATTAGCGTGGCCGACACCCTCGATGTCGTACAGGCGCTCTTCGGCATCGTCCTGCCGGGCGTGGGCGACGACATGCTCGACTTCGAGAGCGCCCTCAACCCGGAATTTTTCGAGCAGGTGGTAACGCAGGAGACGCGGCGGGCGCTGGCCGCGGTTGACGACCCGGAGCGCATCGTGCCCTGGCTCGACACCGGCCGCTTTCCCCACGACGGCGATCCAATGTCAGCGCGCGACCTCAAGATGTTGCTCGACACTGCCGAGGCTGCGGGGCTCAGGCGCTTCAACTACCACCACCAAGGGAACCTCAGTCCGGGTGAATGGGTAGTTATCAGCGACAAATGCGGAACCCGCTGGGACCCGCGCAAAAGCGACTACGAGCCGCCGGACAAACTGGTGTTATAAGAGGCTACTCTTCCCCAGGACCGATGACGCGGCGGGCGCGGTCGCTCAGCCGCTGCGGAGTCCATTTCGGCTCGCGGACGAGACGCACTTCAACCTCTCCGACGTCGCGCAGGCGGGCACGGAGTTGCTCCTCAATGCCATCGGAAAACCAGTCGAACCAAGTCTCGCGTCCCGCGTACGGCATGACGATATCGACGCGAATATCGCCTCCTTCGATGACGACCTCCTGCACGATGCCGATATCGACGAAGCTGAGCTGGCGCTGCCCCCAAGGCGACCCTTGAACGTAGAGCTCGAATTCGTTGGTGGCTCGCAGGGCATCCATGACATTGTCGAGGTTGATCGGCCTAGGAACTGGGGAGACCTCTCCCTGAGTGATCGGGTTGAGCAGGCGTTGCTGGTGGCCGACGAGATCGGCAAGCCCATAGTGCTCTCCCCCCTCTTCGTACCGGTGCAAGACGTAGGCGTTTTTTTCGTACACGTGCTCGCCAGCGCGCATCGCCGCGAGCTGCACCGGATAGCGGACCCAAGTGCCGGTGTGCGAGAATCCAGCGTGGGCCGGCTGCGGCCAGCTCGGATTGGTGTTTTCGAATTCGAGGTGAATGCTGCCGAATCCTTCGCCGGTTTCGCGGTTGAAATGGGTCACCCAGCGCGGATCCTCGCGCTGCCAGCCTCGCGCCCCAAACCCAATCTCTCCCTCCGGTCCCATCCACGCTCGTTCGGGTAGGTGTTCGCCGATGACAAACTCGTCGTTGCGGCAATCGCGGAAACGCACATCCTCGAGAACTTCGAGCTTCGATTCCATGATGACGTAGGGCTGACCGGCCCAAAAGCTGTAGGTCACGGTAGCCATGACCTTGTGAGGCTGGCCGACTTGGGGACCGATTGACAGGATGGGGTGGCCCCAGCGGCGGATGCGCACGCAGACCGGTCCCTTGATCACATCGTAGTCGAACAGAGGTGGGCCGTCCCAGTTGGTGAGCCGGTAGCGGCCGACGCGCTCATCGCTCCAGTCGGGGCCCCAGTGAATGGTACCTTCGACCCCGTGACCATGCCGGTGTACGAGTTCTGCCGGCCCCCTTTTCGAGTAGTGGTCTTGCCAGTTGCCGTTCATCTTCCCGAGGACCGCGCGGTAATGCTCGTTTTCCACCTCGAGGGCATACCCCTCGCCCGAGACCTTGAGATCGGTGTCATAGTAAGGCTCGGGTGCCTCCGGGTTGCCATACAGTAGGAGATAGGTCGCCGAACCCTCAGCGGCCACATCAGCGAGGAAAAACAACCGGCAGCGCAGCAACTCGTCCTCGCGATCCATGAGATGCACTTGGCTCGGTACGACTTCTATAGGACCGGTTTCACTATGGAGACGAGCGACGCGGATCTCACGGCCGAGGTCGGTAATGTGACCGGCGTGAATGTCCACATCCGCTTCGACCGGTTCGCCCTGGCGTTCGCGTGCCGTGTCGTTTATCAGCACTAGGCGCTTGGCGTACTTCCAGCCAGGCCGCGGGGAACCCCAAGATTGCGGCAGTGATGCGGTCGCGTCCCAGTCGCAGGCGGGAATGTAGATCGAAGAGTCCTTCATCCGAGGTCTCCATGTCAAAAGGTGCTATCTTGATGTCCCGCACGAATATGCAACGGACGCGACCGACGCACAATGATAACTGTTCGGCGACAAAAAGCAGGACAGAATCCTCGTTGATACTAGATGTCCCGATGTCAGCCGAGCTGGCGCTGGACGTAAATTGGGCTGCTCCAAGCGCGGTGCTGATCACACTGGGTCAGTTGCACCCAGTAGGGACATAGACCCTTTACCGTCCGAGTGTCTCGGAACGAGAGTTCCACTCGCCGTGGCAGGTTCGGGTTCGGGGCCTGTCCGACGATGACGTGCCGACTGGTACCGCCCGCATCCACTCGCATCGGTTGTTCCCGCACTTGGGTCAAGCCAAATGCGAAGGTCGCAGGACCGGATTCAAAGCGGCATAATGTCTCCGCGTCTGCTTCGATTTCCAAGCACATCCCCATCCGGTTGCCTGCAGTAACTGTATCGAAACAGACCGTTTGGTCGTCTGCCAGTTCGAGACGGTCAAAGGGAGTGACCAAAGCGACTGGCTCAACATTGGTGATGCGTCCGTTTTCAACGACAAACCTGCCCTTCCAGGAGACGCGCTGATCGGGAGCACTGCCGCGCCGTTCGGTCCCTCCCCACAGGATGCGCAAGGCACCTTCGGCAGATGCCGTCGCCGGTCGCCATGTCCACAGCAAGTCGGGGCCGCACAGCAGATCGACCTGCTCAATCGCCGCCGTCCCCTCTGCCTCAATCGACACAAGGGGACAATCGGTCGTTGCGTATTCGCTTCCCATGGGATGGCCGTCGGCTCGGACATCGAGTAATATGCGGGGTCCGTCAGTGGCGTAACACCGCCTCGCTGCAATCGCTTCCCATAGCCCATCCTGAGTGAGTTCGGAGGCCAGAAAAGCGGTGACACCGCTGCGCGCGTTGCGGATAAGCCGACTACCGGGATGATCGCATCCGGGCCGCCCAGCAACGCCGTCGGTTCCGGCGGTTATCCCGACGCGATAACCGCGACTCAAGGCGTCGAGCACGAACCAGTCCGAAGTACCATGAGTGGAGTGTACCTCGGCGAGAGTTTCGATTCCCGGCTCGTGGAAATCGAGGTTGGTCGGCCTACCGCCAGCGTGCATGTTGATGAACACCTCTTCATCCCGCATAACAGCCAAAAACTCGGTCGCCGTTTCAAGGTCGGATTCCGGATCGGGCACGTCTTCGGTGAAGAAGCGACCAGAACGCCGCAAGCGCGGCTCATCGCGTCGGTAAATGACGTTGCGGTCGCCACCCTCCGGTGTGTAGGCGCTCCATTCGCACCCGAGAAAGGCTATGAAACTCCCCTCTTCATTGGCAGCAGCCGATTCGCGGCGCGTTTGCTCCCACAGATCCAAGCTGACATGGTGGTCATTTGCTTGGTGTGAGCAGACCTGCAAACCAGCTACGTGACGGGCGTAGTCAAAATGGTGGCGCACCGAGCCAACGCCGCAACCAATTCGGCCCTGACCAGCATGTAGGTCGCCCCAGAAGACGCGCAACGGCGTAGGCTCAGCGGCGATGCGTACCGGATTGCTCTCTGCCCGCAATTGGAAGTGCGGAATAGCGACCTCGATGCGATGGATTCCTGGGTTAGCGATACGCACCCGTGCCCGGTAAGTAGGCATGTTCCCAGCCCTTTCGACAGAGACTAATCTGACTCCGTCGGCAGGAATTACCTCCGGGACGAAACCCTCGATGAGCAAGGGGTTTCCCCACACGTCCTCAACTCGCAGCGTCAGTGCAAGCTCTTCGTTGACGAGTCCGTCCGCGGGAGCGAAGGCGAATAGCCGCACCGGAGTACCCGCTATAATGGGGAATCCTCGCACAGGCGGTAGCTGGACCCAGCGGTCGCCACCGTCCGGGTTAATTAGAAAGAGCAACTCAGCATCGGACATGATAAAGGTGGGAGCACGCCACTCCCGGCAGATCAGTTCAACTACATCTCCCTCGGTCAGCATGCCGGAGAGAACTTCGACATCAATATGGTGATTCCACGGGATCAGGTCGCCCCGGAAGGCAAAGGTTACTCGCAAGCCGACTTCGCGCCGCGAGCAGCATGCGTGAACGTATCCCGGAGCGTCGGGATCGCTCGTCTGCAGCATAGCCCAGTCGAATGGCCACAGCCAAGCGATCCGCAAGTGCCCGCCGACAGGAATTGCGGTCGCGCCGAGCTCAAATCGCAGCGTTAGATCGATATTATCTCCTGCCTGCACCGCGGCGGACCGCATTATGCGACCACTGCCGTGTAACCGGCGGCGTTCTTCGAGGTCAATATCGGGAAAATGGTGGATTTGAGGCCGCTGGGGGAAACCGCTGCTCACCAACATGGGATGGACTTCGCACTATAAAGTTAGATGCTCATCGAGAGCGGTGCTGAGCCGGAGCAAAACCTCGGGAAACGCAGCGGACACGTCGTCCCTTTCGTTGCGCTCGAGATCGTACAGTATTTGGGGGCGGTCGCGCTGCAGGCACTTGGTCTCGTCGAGCGGAATGTGCATCGGCTCAAAAACGTCCCCGCCGATGCGCTTTCTTGGGTCGTAGCCACGCACCAACTTGAAACGACCATCGAAAACCATGCGCCAAGCACTCAGGCCAGAAAACACCAAATCGCGGTGCCTGTATCCCCCTCCTCCAAGATAACCGACAAGGGAGCGACTATCGAGATCTTCACTAGGCGTCAACCCAGCCCATTCGAGGAAGCTAGCGGTCAGGTCGAGAGTCGTCATCGGAGCGTCGTCGCGACCGACAGCAGCCACCCCCGGGCCCGCTATTACCAAGGGAACCCCAACCGAGGCCTGTAGAGGGGACAGTTTTTGCCACTGATTGTAATCCCCGAGCATCTCGCCGTGGTCGCTGGTAAAAACGACGACCGTGTTCTCCAAATCCCCCCTCTTGCCAACGCGCTCTACCAAGCGTCCGAGGCACTGATCGAGATGTTCAACCGTGGCAGCCCAATTACGGCGTACCTCCTGATGCGTCTCAGGAGAAATATCCTCGGTATTGAACAGAGGAGACGGAAAATCGACCGGCGGTTCGCGGTACCACCGGTGCATCGATTCGGTGACGTCCCAAGGGTGATGGGGATTCTGCAGATTCACCTCCAAGTACCACGGCTTGTTGTTGGGTGCTCGATCAAGCAAGGCGAGGGCGTTGGTGGTAATCCAAGTATCGAAGTAAGCGTCGTCGGGTAGCGTCGTCGGAAAAGTAGCAGTCCACATCCCCTCTTGGTTGCGACGCGCGTAGTCGGCAATGTGCTCCTGTGCCAAGCCGCGCTCGTGCAGGAACGCCATGTACGAATCCTGCGGAACCATGTCGTTGCGGCGCATCAGGATGGTCGCTTGGTTCAGGCCGGCGTTGAAGATCGCGTCGGAAAATCCCCATTCTTCTAGCCCCTGTCGGCCATCAACTCCCCGGTAAAACTGCGGAGGGTTTCCAGATTGATTGCTGCCCACGTGGTGTTTGCCGGCCGCCATGACGTGGTATCCAGCCTCGTCGCGCAGACGCTGGTGGTACTTGGGCAGATTGTCAGGGGGATAGGTGTCGTTGCCCCATACTTGGGTGCGATCGTACTCCTGCCCGGCCACCAAGCAGGAGCGCGAAGGAGCGCAAACAGGCGACGGACAGATCGCGTTGGCGAGCCAGATCCCGCGATCGGCGAGTTGCCGCAGATGCGGAGTGCGCACCGGAATATCCGGGTTCATCTCGACCCATTCCGGTCGCTGCTGATCGGTGAGGATGAACAGTATGTTGGGACGTTTGTTCGGCATGGAAATCAGACGGCCTCCTCGGCAGCGAGCAAGGCAGCGATATTAGGCCGACCCGGATTGTATGGCGGCTCCATGATCGCCTGCTGTAGCGGTGTGAGTTCGTCGTAGAACGGGCAGTACTCTTCGAGGCGGTTCATGCCCTTGGCGTTGACGAAGGGACCAGCAGCGTAGCGGTAAAGGAGAGTGCGGCGCTCGTGCTTGCCCTTCCAAGGCGACGTGCCATGGGTGAGCCCCTCAGTGAAGATGAGGGCGTCTCCGGCTTTCATGGCAACGTGGTGGTAGCAGCCAAGATCGTACTCCATAGTCAGGACATCGGCTGGCGTATCGAAGTTCGCCTTGTGGCTACCGGGAATGCAGACGAAGCCGCCGTCCCCGGGATTGACGTCGGCAAGTTGATAACAGACGCCAACGAGGTTGTTCCATATGCGGCCATTGACGTAGCGATAGGTGTGCTTGTGTACGAGTGTGCCGCCCCCATGTAGTACACAACCTTCTGCACCCTCAGTCATGCTGATGCCATTGGCGTTGCCAAAACGGAAATCGTCGCCGATCAAGTCGAACATGTAGCGCAGTGCCGGTGGGTGCGAAAGCAGATCGCGAAACGGCTGGCACCAAGGTTTGGGCCAATTGAGAATTCCCATGATGTCCCCGCGACCGTGGTCCCCTTGCAGCACTGGAGAATTCGCCGACAGCAACTGCTCACCCGCGCGCAGCCGCACCCTGTCTTGGTTGTGATCGATCGCTTCGTTCAAGGTGGCGACTAGCCTCGGGCTTAGTATCTGCGGAGCGACCAAGTAGCCGTTCACGTCGAAGAAGTATTTCTCGTGTTCGTTCATAGTGAAGACTTTCCAGCTTTTCGTGCCTTTTCCAGTTGCCGTTCACTTTCCGCGGACAGTGCGGTAATACTCGTTTTCTACCGCGAGAGCATCCCCTTCGCCCGCGTGTCTCCCAATATGTAATGGATGAGACTGCCACACAATGGCAGCGACGTTTCCGCTAGCCGAGCCGATCCAAGCTCCCTCGCGCTACCGGCAGCAACGGTCGGATCAAGCGCCATTGCGCGTCGGTTACATGAGTGACATATTGGTCGGCAAGAGTGCTTATCGAAGGGGATTCAGTTCAGTTCTTTTGGTGAATTCTGAATACGGCTCCTTTGACACATCACGAGGATATTCAGACAGCCCATTAGATTTGCCGAGAGATCCTTCCCGCGTCTGTCGGACGCCTTTTGCGAAAGGATGCTACAATGGAAAGCTGGATTTTTCTTCATTTCCCCATAGAGTTATGGGTCCATCGGTGGATAGACAACTACGAGCAGATATTCGACGCTTGGGAAGATGGTGGAGTGCGCGGTTTGGCGGTAGGTCGGCTGCGGTTTTTGCAGCCGGACGGATCTTTTATCCGCGCTTTTGCTCCCGATCCAAAGGTGTACGAAGCCTTTGACGTAACCCCTCCCCTGGAAAAGCACCGAGAACCCGAAAAGGAAAAAATTTTACAAAAAATTCTCGACAATGCAGCGGCGCGGGGTTGGTCAATCATGATCTTCGATGTGCCGGGCGGCGGAGGCCAGCGCCCGCCCGAGGAAGATCCCTTCGGCGAAGTGCGCTTGGCCGCCGCAGCCCAAGACCTGATGAATGCGTTTCCCCAAGCCAGCGGCATTATCATGGATGGCCCCGGAGAGCAGCACTACGAATTGGCTCGGCATCACGGCGGCGAATTGTTCGAAATTCGTCCCCACGAGCGCACGCGCTTTGACAACCTAGGATACGATGTGGGACGTATGGAACTCGGTATAGCCCACTTGCGCCAGCGCTTTTGCAGCCTTACACCCGACTTAGTGCGCTATCACGCCCCGGGAGGCACCTTAGCCGGCTTGAACCTGTTCGATATCGACGAGGACGCGCTCTACTGGCTGCGCGCTCGCCAGCAAACTGCGCTGGGTGTCATGGCCGCCATGCGCAAGTCGGTTGACCAATTAAACCGCAAGGTCGCGCTGGGCGGCATTCCACGCATCACCACTTTTTCTTCACTCACCGGCCAAAACTACCAACAAATGGAGCCGTATTTTGATTACATCTTTCCCAAACACTACTACTGGCATCGCGGCTTTGACGGTATGTATGGCACTGTCCAGCGTTGGGTGCAGAAGTTTGCTGAGTGGAATCCCTCGTTGAACGAGGAGGACTGTTTCCTCTTGATTGAGTCCCTTTTTGGCCTGCAATTGCCGGGCGTCCACTCGCTGTTGGATCTGGAAATGGGCTTCCCACAAGAATTTTTCGACCAAGTGGTTTACAATGAGACCCGTCGCGCCCTCGCCGCCATCAAGGACATTGACAAAGTGATTTTCTGGGTTTCCACCGGGCGTTCCCCCCACTCTGGAGATGCCATGACCGCCCGGGATCTGCACGGCATCCTACAAGCCTCAAAAAATGCGGGTGCCAAACGGATCCTGTTTCACCCGGATCCAGAACTAGGTGCTCCTGAATGGCACGTCCTCTCCAGCATGTGCGGCAATCCCTGGCGCGAAGATCCCAATAGGTACTGGCCTGCAGATACTTGGCGCGAAGACATCGAAGGCTACGGCATACGTCGCAGACTGCGGATGAGCTGACCGCCGGACGAGGTTTCAGACGAACGAGCCGCCGATGGGCTGGTTGCCGACCATGCCGGTGAAATAGTCGATGACCAGCCACATCCCCGAGACGAAGATCTGTCCCATGATCAGACCTAGAAAAAACGGTTTGGTGCTGTTGTACAGTCCCGGCCCTCCATACTTGAGCACCACTGATTTGATCGCCCACGCTATGAATACACTGAACCAGACATAGTTCATAATGAAGAAAGTACTGGTGGCGAAACCCAGCGGATGCACCGGCCACCACACGAAACGTGC
Organism: Candidatus Latescibacterota bacterium; assembly: GCA_965116675.1. Taxonomy (GTDB): domain Bacteria; phylum Latescibacterota; class UBA2968; order UBA8231; family UBA8231. The sequence goes on along the minus strand of OZ220721.1, from coordinate 303,832 downwards.
CCTGATATAGGCCAGCAGGCCCATCACCAACGCTCCTAAGCCGGTGAACAACCAGCCCCCTATTTGAGCGGAGGTGGGGTTGGACAGGATGACGGCCATGTAGTTGGCCGCGTTGCGGGGTACGCCAATAAACCAGAATCCGTGGAGATTGACGCCCCCATAGGTGTAGGACAGCGTCATGACGCTCCAGATGGAACTGACTAAGGCGATCACCACGGCCAGAGCCACGCCCCAGATCAGCATCCTCCTATCCCCTTTGAGCAGTTCGGCGATTTTTAAGGCATTGGCAAAACAGGGCATAAAAAAGATGCGGATATTGGCCGCCCACACATAGGTAAAGCCCAAAGCCACGACGCCCGAGGCACCCAGCACGCTGGTGCCCAAGCCCGACACGACGAAATCCGCCGGCGTCAGCGGCGTGCGGATGACTGCCACTCCCCCTTCCACCACAGCCCGAGTCAAGGCCATGAAGACGACGAAGACCGCAAAGAGGAAAACCGGGACGACCCACAGGGGGAGACCTGACTTCCACAGCCAAGCACTGATGACCAGTAGGCCGACGAGCATGCCCCAGACTGCGGTTCGGTAAGACAAAATTTCGTCCCTGTCGTCTATCTCCTCATCCCCTTTAAAAGCCTTGCTGAATACGCCCTTGAGGTGGCTTCTACCCATCCACAGGCCGGACAATACCAGCACAATCATGGCCCCCATAGCTTGATGCGCTAAGTAGGGGCCGCTGGAATTGGCAAAACGGCTCAGCTTTTCGGCGCTCTGGATGCCCAGAATGTTGAAGACGCCCCGTTCGATATTGGATACCAGAAAAAACAACCAGAGTCCCAAGGCCACGTCGCGGCTGAGCAGATAGGCAAAGCCGACCAAGCCCAGATTGAACATGACGATGAGCACCGTCGTATTCCTGAAGATGGTAAACTGGCTCGTCAGGATGCCTTGGTCGCCGAACTGGCTCATGCCCGGGATGAAGGGAAAATAGTTGTACAGGGCGCTATAAGACCCCAACAAGAAGGGGATGGAAAAGCCTATCCACATGACCGGACTTTTGAAGAAAGGCTTGACCCAAGAACGCTTTTCGTTATTGCTACCTGCCCCTCGCTCTTCATCTTGTATCATCGCGAGCGGGACCTGCACCAGCGGATAGAGCAGCTTTTCGTGTTCAATCCACTGCCGACGCACAATGACCATCAGACATATAGATACCCAGTAGCTGGCGATGATAAACAGACACCAGTACAGAATAGGCTCGATCCAGACGCCCCAAGGCACGGAGAGGCCCTGGGGCAAACCTTCGTAGAAATACCTGATAGCCTCGGGGTCTTGGGGGGCTATCCACTTGGGCACATAGGGGTGGATGATCTCTTCCCACTTATTTTCAGGCGAAGCATAGTAGTAGATTCCGGCGACAATGGGCAGCAAGTACTCGGAAAAACCAATAGTCGGGATGGCCGTGGCCAACATCGCCATGATATAGACCACGGCCAACTCGGGAGGCGGAAGAGCATACCGCCGTCTGATGAAGCCCAAAACCACATTGACAATGCCGACAAAAACAAAAAAGACGAAGATGGCAGCCGGTGTATTGAGGTTGTGGGCCAGCAGCGAACCCTTGATGATCATATTGGTGTAGGGCAGCACGAGGCCAATAAAAAGGGCCATGAGTGAGCCGATTAGCAGAGAGCGGAAAGTCACACCTCGCTCGCCCATCTCGCCGCCATCTGGCAGGACAGGGTGCCCTGCTTGGATATCTTTTCGCATGTCTTTCAGGATATAGATGTTCGCCGTAGGCTTACAAGTAGCCCAAGACGTTCCCCGTCATCCCAGTGAAGTAGTCAATCACCAGCCACATACCCGCCACCACTACTTGGCCTAAGATCAACCCCAGAAAAAAGGGCCGGGTCCGGCTGTAGGCGGCTGCACCCCCGTATTTGAGGGCGATTGTTTTGAACAGCCAAGCCAAAAAAATACTAAACCACACCCAGTTCATAATGTAAAATGTGCCGGTGGCAAAGCCTAGGGGATGGATCGGCCACCACACAAAGCGGTAGCGAATGTAGGTGAATAGACTCATCAAGAAGGCTCCCAAGCCCGTGAAGGCCCAGCCTCCCAAGCTAGCGGGTACGGGGCTGTCGAACTTGGGACCCACATAGGTGAAAGCTACCTGCGGAACGAAGATAAAGAAAAAATTGTGCAAGTTGATCCCGCCGTGGGCATACGCCATTTCCATAACCAGATAGATGGAACTGGACAAGGTAAGGACAATGGCTAGCAATATAGCCCAGAGCAGCCTCCTTTTACTGCCTTTGATCTCTTCCGCCAGTTTGAGGGCATTGGCGAAACAGGCCATGAAAAAAATGCGCACGTTGGCGCTCCATACATAAGTAAAGGCCACGCCGATCAAGCCAGAGGCCCCCAAGGCGGTCGTACCTAGGCCAGAGATGGTAAAATCAGCAGGGGTGATAGGCGTGCGCAGTACGGAAATTCCCCCTTCGACCACAGCCCGAGTAAGCGCGATGAAGACAACAGCAGCCCCGAAGAGAAACACCAAGACGATCCACAGCGGGATACCCGACTTCCACAACCAGCCGATCATTACCGCTAGGCCGACCATCAAGCCCAACACGGCGTTGCGGTAGGATAGTACCTCGCCAGAATCGTCAATGCGATCATCCCCCCGCAACGCCTTGATGAAGACATCGCGCAAATGCCCCCGTCCCATCCACAGCCCAGAGAGCACCAGCACGATCATTGCCCCCATCGCTTGATGGGCCATGTGCGGCCCAACTAGATTGGCGAAACGGCTCAGGTCTTCCGTACTGTAGATGCCCAGTACATTGAAAACACCTCGCTGTAGGGAGGATAGCAAAAAGAAAAACCAGAATCCCAAGGCAACATCTCGGCTCAACAGGTAGGCAAAGCCAATCAGCGCTAGGTTCATATCTAGGCGGAGGTAGGTAGTACCACGAAAGAGGTGGAAGTCGGTCGAGGTGGTGATGCGGGGCACGAATTCGTAGTAGCTATGCAGGGCATTTATGTGGCCGATGAGGAAGGGGATGGCAAAACCCAGCCACATAGCCGTATTAGAAAAAAAAGGAGCCAGCAGCGTCCGTCTCCCATTGTCCTGAATCATCTCTAAGGGAACCTGGGCCAAGGGATAAAGCAGTTTTTCGCTTTCCATCCACTGTCGGCGCACGATGACCATGGCGCAGATGGATACCCAGTAGAAGGCGAGGATGAACAGGCACCAGTAGGCCAACGGCTCAACCCAAGCACCCCAAGGCAGTGGCCGCCCCTCCGGTAACCCTTCGTAGAAATAGCGAATGGCGTCGGAGTCCTGGGGGACCATCCACTCGGGGACATGGGGGTGGATCAAGTCTGCCCAGTTGTTTTCAGGAGTGGCAAAGTAGTAGAGCCCCGTGGTGATGGGCAGAACGTATTCGGTGAAGCCGATCGTGGGGATGGAAGTAGCTACCATCGCCATGATATAGACCACGGCCAATTCCCCTCTCGACAGGGCCAAACCCCGGTGGAACAAGTTCAACAGCGGATTGAGGAAAAGGACGAGGACGAAGAAGATAAAGAGGGCGACCGGCGTGCTGAAGTTGTGTGCTAGCACCGTCCCCTTGATGATCATGTTGGAATAAGGGACGGCAATGCCGATGAAGATCGAGGCCCCACCGCCGATTAGCAGGGCTTTGAAGGTGACGCCGCCCGAGTTTTTCACCTCACTTGCCATGTCCCAGTCCGTTCCGGCTACCGGCGATGGACTTCGCCGATAGCCGGGGTGCCACCAGCGGGAGGCAAGCGACCCAAACCCGCCTCATCCCAAGCCCAGTGATATCAGAGGCCAGATCAACCGCCTACTCAGTCGGCGTAGTAATAGCCGTAGAGAATCATCATTTCATCGGCGCGCGTGAACCCGAAGTTGAGGTTCCGCTCGGTGTCATTGTCGTAGGTGGCCTTAATCCTGAAGCCTTGACCCTCTTCGACCATGAGCGGCGGATCGAATCTAAGGGGGGCCGGGTGTTCCCAGTCGTAGCTGATGTAGATCAATTCCCCATCCCGGGGTCCGCCGATGAATTCGGCGGTGAATTCCTCCATGCGGTCATGGGTGTGGGAAACAAGTTGGAAGATGTGCCTGTCCTCCTTAAAAATGAACTCTTTCTCCAAGGAAGTAATCTGGCCAGCGGGTAGATCAATATCGAAGTTGCTCAGGGCGAAGACCTCGGCTACCCGTTCCACTTCCGAGGGTTCAATAAGATGCAGGTTGACAAATACTTCGCCGATCGCGGCCTGATCAGTGGCATTGGCATAGTGGGAGTTCATATCGAGTCCCGTTCCAGCGGGCAGACGCATGGCCACGCCGGGAGGCAAGCTGAGGTCAAGGCGCGTAGATTGGGCGATTACGATGGGAACCTGGTACTGCATAACTCGCCAGTCGAACAAATCGTACCCTTCGGCGTCTTGGTAATTACCTGCGACGTCGCGCAGGTCGCGATAGGTCTCCGGCTCAGGAATAACATCGGCTGGGGTATAGTCGGGAAACTGGTTGAGAATGAAGTGGTGACTCCCCGACCGCATGGACAATTCAAAGCGGTTGACGAAGAGAGCCTCAGCGTGGTCGAGAGGCTGGTAAAAATAGACTTCGCGCTCGTACTGAGGTGCTACCTCAAAGGGACCTAAGTGGAGCTGGATGCCATTGAACGGCGGATTTAGCGGCTCAAACTCCGGTACTGCATAGCGCTCCTCGTCCTGCAGCAGAGCCAAGTCTGCTACCACCCCTTCTTCGGGGGCTCCGGCGCGGATCCACTGGCGTATGAATTCCAGTTGGCCGTTAGTCAGAGGCGGACGACCCAGCGGCATCTGCGCACCGTAGTTGGGGTGGTCGGCGTAGAAGTGCTCCTGGTCGGGCGCGTTGATCTTTTCCCAAAGGTAACTCTTAAAAAGACCCGCAAGTCCCTCATTGCTCAGCAAGACCAAGCCGTCTTGGGCGGCTGCGGCATTGCGCGGTGCACTATTGATCAGTTGGCTGTAAGCCAAATCTGGAGTCAGAACCAAGCCTGACTGCCGGGCAAAAGAGGTGCCGACGCTGTGGCAGCTAACGCAGTTGGAGGCGAAGATATCGTGCTGAATCGTATTCCAAGTCGATGTTTCCTGAGGCTCTACCGAACGACCGGAATCACAGCCGCTCAGAGACCAACTCGCAGCGCTGAGCAATGCGCTTAGTACAAAGCTGATTCGCCGCATATCTACCCTCCATAAGTGCGGGGATAATAATATGATAGGCCAATGCCACAGACGAGCGAGAAAACTGCCAACTCACGTCTGTTCATCTATTATATTCCAGATACCACCATTTTGGGAGATTGTCAAGTTTTACTGTAGGGCTAGGATGCCTCGGTACCGATTTGCCGCAATTTTTCAGTTGGCCCAAGCGAGGTCTTTGTTATCCGCGTGCAGATAGAGCTGGCAATTTTGATTGATATGCTGGTTGATTTCTTGTAACTTTCTCTCCTCTACATGGATAAGAGATAAGCGCTATTTCAATTTTTCACAATCTGGGCCGAATTGCAGAGCGGAGCTTTTGCAGATGCCATTCATCGCTCTGCAATGGCTCCTGTGATTTTCGTCCTTCCACAATAGCGAGATCAATGCCCATCCATGGCTGACTTATTCCGTTCATTGATCTGGGTCCTCTTCTTGTGGGCTGGTTTCGCGGCCGGACCGGTTTCGGCGTTGGTCATCTACCGTTTCGGCGGCGAAGCGCTGGATCCGCCTCCAGAAGTAGATCATGAAGGCGTGGAATTCATCCAGCTAAGCTGGACCGATCTCGATCCTTCTCTAGGCGGAGAGACAGTCGATCTGAATATAGACGCCGCCGCGATCCGGCCTCTTGAACGCGATCCAAATTTCAATATCGCCCCCGGAATTGAAGAACACGGTGGAGAACACGTCAGGCCCAATGTGAATGTGGAAGTATGGGATGGAGATGTCAGTGTGGCTTGGGTGGCGGCTAGTTATCTGTGTGGCGACCTCAGCAAATTTTTCTGCGTAGACGATTTTGGCCGGCAAGGCACGGCTAATATCAACTTAGGTCGTCCCTATCTTATCGACCGGGTGCGGATTATATCCGGCCTGACCGATCCGAGTAAAATAGTGCGGACCTTCCGCATTTACATCGCGCCAGAGTTGCCTTGGAGAAATAGATCTCTTATCGATCATCCCCCGCCGTATTCGCCCTGGGTCTTCGAAGAGCGAGACAACCGGGAGCAGATCATAGATGTACCCATTCCGCCACAAGAGGGAACGACCTTTGTTCAGGTAGCCATCAGCGAGCACCGCGAGGACTGGGAAGTAAACGAGATAGAGGTCTACGCCAAAGGGCTGGTCAAAAAGGCCAGCTACATCTCCAACATCCTCGATTTTGGTCAGCCGATGGCCTGGGGCGACCTGCGCTGGGCTGGACGCCAAGACCCCAAAGCCCGCGTCCTCATCCAATCCCGCTCCGGACAAGACGAAGACCCCGACCTGTTCTGGCGATCTACCGGACGAGGCGACGAAAAAACACCCGTCAGCCGAACTACTTACGCCAAGTTAGCTATCGGCGAAAAAGCCGGTATTGGCTACGATCATGCTAACTGGACGTTCTGGTCCGCTCCCTACGCCTTTGCCGACGGTAACGGCACCCCCATCGTGTCGCTGAGTCCACGACGCTACCTCCAACTCAAAGTCGACTTTCTGCCCCAAGACGAGGACGGCGGACAGGTGGACTTTCTCGAAGTACGCGCTTCCCCACCGGTGGCCACGCAGCTAGTCGGCGAGATCTGGCCGGTCGAGGTAAGGGTGGGACAGCCGCAGGAGTTTACCTACGCGGTGCGACCAACCCTTGGCACCAACGGCGAGGGTTTTGACCGGTTGGCAATAGCGACCTCGTCGATGGTCGAGGGGGTCGCTGCGGTGCGCATCGGCGATGAGCCGGTGTCCTATGCGGTGGAGGTGTCTGAACCACACCGGGTGGTAGTGAGTTTTCCGCGGCTAACGGTCGAGGATTCAGGGGCTTTGGTGGAGGTGGTTTTCCAAGCCCAAGTATTGCGCTATGGATCTACCTTTGCCGCACAGGTATGGGACAGCGCCCAGCCGCTGGAGGTGCATCAGGGGGTTCAAGGGGGCGATGCCAGTCCAGCCTATGAAGGCAATCGGGTGTGGGTAGCCACAACAGCCCGAGAGCAGGCAGTGTTACAGATGCGGGCGACGTCAGCAATCTTGACGCCCAATGGGGACGGGCGCAACGACACAGTAGAACTGGGCTACGATTTATTGGAACTGACGGGAGCGGCGTCGGTGGAGGTGGCCGTGTGGGATTTGTCGGGACGGCTGGTGCGTCAGGTGTATGCAGGGCGGGACGACGTGGGGGCGTATGAGCGAATGTGGGATGGGCGCGATGCGTCGGGACGGCTGGTGCCACCGGGACTCTACTTATACCGTGTATCTGTCGAGGCCGACCACCAAACGGCCGAACAAGCCGGACTCCTGCACGTGGTGTACTGAGCAATTTTTCGTTTGCCTTAGGCCCATCTTATGAGCGACCTATTCCGTTCGTCGACCTGGGTTCTCTTCCTGTGGATTGGCTTCGCGGCTGGAGAAGCTTCCGGGTTGGTCATCTACCGTTTCGGCGGTGAAGCGCTAGAGCCGCCGCCCGAAGTAAACCACGAAGGGGTGGAATTTATCCAGCTAAGCTGGACCGATCTCGATCCTTCCCTAGGTGGAGAAGCCGCCGGTCTGGATATAGACGCTGCCATTCAGGCTCAAAAACGCGATCCTACTTTCAATATAGCGCCAAGCATTGAAGAAAAAGGAGGAAGCCACGTCAGACCCAACGTCAATGGACAAGTCTGGGATGGGGACGAGAGTACGGTTTGGTTGGCAGACAGATATCTGTGCGCCGAGTTTGAAGCCTATAGTCTCCTCTGTATTGACGATTTCGGCACCCCAGGCACGACCAATATTTTTTTAGGCAGTCGCTACCTCATCGACCGGATTCGGGTGAAATCCGGGTTGTCCGACCCAGGCAAGATTGTGGGCTCCCTCCGCGTTTTCATGTCCCCGCTTCTTCCCACCATGAGGATCACTTGGAATCCTCCGCCCTTTGCCCCTTGGATCGTCGAAGTGCGAGACAATCGAGAGCAGATCCTCGACATCCCCATCCCACCGCACGAGCAAGTGGAATTCGTCCAAGTGACGGTCGGCGAACACAACGAGGACTGGGAAGTCCACGAGATAGAAATCTACGCCAAAGGCTTTGTCGAACAAGCGACGTATATCTCCAATATCCTCGATTTTGGCCAGCCCATGGCCTGGGGCGACCTGCGCTGGGCCGGGCAACAAGCCCCCAAAGCCCGCGTCCTCATCCAATCCCGCTCCGGACAAGACGACGACCCCAACCTGTTCTGGCGCTTCACCGGACGAGGCGAGGAAAAAATACCCGTCAGCCGAACCGACTACGCCAAGTTAGCTATCGGCGAAAAAGCCGGCACCGGCTACGATCATGCTAACTGGACGTTCTGGTCGTCTCCCTATGCCTTTGCCGACAGCAGTGGCACCCCCATTGTGTCGCTGAGTCCAAGACGCTACCTCCAACTCAAGGTTGACATTCTCCCCCAAGACGAAGACAGTGGACAGGTGGATTTTCTCGAAGTGCGCGCTTCCCCACCGGTGGCCACACAGTTGGTCGGCGAAATCTGGCCGGTCGAGGTCGCCGTAGGACAGCCACAGCAGTTTACCTATGTGCTGAAACCAGCTATTGGAGTAGACAGTGGCGGCTTCGACCGGTTGGAGGTGGCCACCGTGGCGCGACTAGGTCCCGTAACCCAAGTCCGCATCGGCGATGAGCCGGTAGATTATGCAGTGGAAGCAGATGAGCCACACCGAGTGGTCGTGAGTATCCCGCGACTGACAGCTCAGGATTCGGGCGCTTTGGTCGAGGTGGTCTTCCAAGCGGAGGTATTGCGCTATGGTTCGGCTTTTTCGGTGCGGGTGTGGGACAGTGCCCAGCCGTTGGAGGTGCCCCAGAGCGTACAGGAAGGCGATGCTACCCCATCTTATGAGGACAATCAAGTGTGGGTGGCCACCAAGGCAGAGCATCAGGGGGTGTTGCAGATGGGCCGGAAGCCGGTGGTTTTAACGCCCAATGGGGATGGACACAACGACACAGCAGGGTTGGAGTATCGCTTGATAGAGTTGACGGGGCGGTCGTGGGTGGCGGTGGCTGTGTGGGACTTATCAGGTCGTCGGGTTCGTCAGGTATATGAGGGTTTGGACGGTGTGGGAGCGTATGAGCGGATGTGGGATGGTCGAGACGAGTCGGGGCGGCTGGTGCCGCCGGGGCTGTACCTATACCGCGTATCCGTCGAGGCCGACCATCAAGCGGTCGAGCAAGCCGGACTCCTGCACGTGGTATATTGAACAATTTTTCGTTTGCCGTTGACCGTCCGCTTTTCGTTTGCCGTTGACCGTCCGCGAAAAGTCAACTTTCGCAATCTGAGCCAATATTCGTATCTATATGATAGAAGACATGTAGCTAATGTAGTGATCATAGGATTGTTTCTTCTATAGGCCCCTATCCCCCAAGGCCCATCTTATGAGCGACCTATTTCGTTCGTTGACCTGGGCTCTCTCCCTGTGGATTAGCTTCGCGACTGGAGAAGCTTCCGGGTTGGTCATCTACCGTTTCGGCGGTGAAGCGCTAGAGCCGCCGCCTGAAGCAAACGGTGAAGGGGTGGAATTTATCCAGCTAGACTGGACGGATATAGGGGAAGACCGCGGAGGGAAAGCCTCTGAGGTGGGCTTAGATAGCGCTAGTATCTGGCCTCTGAAACGCGATCCAAACTTCAACATCGCACCTGGAGTTGAAGAGAGAGGAGGGGCACATTTAAGGCCCAATATAAATAGAGAGGTATGGGATGGGGATAGGGATGTCTTCTGGCTGGCAGAAAAATATATATGCGCCCAATTCCGCGGTCGAGGAACCTGTACCGACGACTTCGGCCGCCAGGGCACAGCCAATATTTTCTTGGGCAGTCGTTATCGCATTGATCGGATTCGGATGATATCCGGGTTGACCGACCCGAGCAGAACTGTGCGGACCTTCCGCATCCACATTGGGCCGCTGCCCGCGCGCATCTCTTTTAGTCTTACTCCCGAGCCATTTTCTCCTTGGATCGTCGAGGTGCGAGACAACCGAGAGCAGATATTGGATGTACCCATTCCAGCGCACGAGGATGTGGAATTTGTGCAGGTGACTGTCGGCGAACACGGCGAGGACTGGGAAGTAAACGAGATAGAAATCTACGCCAAAGGCTTTGTCGAACAAGCAACTTATATCTCGAATATTCTCGATTTTGGTCAGCCCATGGCCTGGGGCAACCTGCGCTGGTCCGGACGACAAGACCCCAAAGCCCAAGTGCTTATCCAATCCCGCTCCGGACGAGACGAAGACCCCGACCTGTTCTGGCGCTTCACCGGACGCGGCGACGAAAAAACACCCGTCAGTCGAACCGACTACGCCAAGCTAGCTGTGGGTGAAAAAGCCGGCATCGGCTATGACCAAGCCAACTGGACCTTCTGGTCCGCTCCCTACGACTTCGCCGACAGCAGTGGCACCTCCATCGTGTCGCTGAGTCCAAGACGCTACCTCCAGCTCAGAGTCGACTTTCTACCCCAAGACGACGATGGCGGACAGGTGGACTTTCTCGTAGTGCGCGCTTCCCCGCCGGTGGCCACGCAGTTGGTCGGCGAAATCTGGCCGGTCGAAGTAAAGGTGGGACAGCCGCAGCAGTTCATCTACGTGCTGCGACCAACCATTGGAGTGGACCGTGGCGGCTTCGACCGGTTGGAGGTGGTCACCGTGGCGCGGCTGGGACCCGTAACCCAAGTACGCATCGGCGATGAGCCGGTAGATTATACAGTGGAAGCGACCGAGCCACACCGGGTGGTCGTGAGTATCCCGCGACTGACAGCCCAAGATTCGGGTGCTTTGGTCGAGGTGGTCTTCGAGGCAGAGGTGTTGCGCTATGGTTCGACTTTTTCCGTGCGGGTGTGGGACAGTGCCCTACCGTTGGAGGTACCCCAGAGTGTGCAGGAAGGCGATGCTACCCCCGCCTATGAGGACAATCGGGTGTGGGTGGCCACCCGGGCGCAACATCAAAACGTATTGCAGATAGAGGCCGGACCAGTGGTCTTGACGCCCAACGGGGATGCGCACAACGATGTGGTGGGCTTGGGGTATAGCTTAGTAGAGTTGACGAGTCCGTCCTCGGTGGCGGTGGCGGTGTGGGACTTATCGGGTCGTCGGGTGCGTCGGGTGTATGAGGGTTTGGACGGGATTGGTACGTATGAACAGCTATGGGATGGTCGGGACGAGTCGGGGCGGTTAGTGCCGCCGGGGCTGTACCTATACCGCGTCTCCGTCGAGACCGACCACCAAACGGTCGAGGCCGTAAAACCACTACACGTCGCCTATTAAAGAGTGCCTCAATATTCCCGACGGCTTTACCCTGCTTTTTAGGGAGATGTCCCAGCCCGGCGTAGCCGCTCAGCGGTTTCGAAGGCAGTCTGGGCCAATTCTCGTCGCCCGGTGCGCATATAGAGGACGCCCAGATTGTAGTGGGCTATAGCCACATCAGGTTCGAGTTTCAGGGCTTGGAGCAGCGCCTCTTCGGCAAGAGAGTGCTCGCCTCGCTGCAGGTACAAAGCTCCAAGATTGCGGTGGGCAGCGGCAAATTCTGGATCTATGTCCACAGTCTGCCACAAATGCCGGATCTGTTCGTCTTGGCGTCCTAGCTGATGGCAGGCATTAGCTAAGGCGTAGAAACCTTCGGCTCGTTGCTCTGCTTCTACAGCCTTAGCGAAAGAGCCATAAGCCCGCAGATAGTCTCGCTGGTCCAAGTAGAGGTAGCCCAGATAGTAGTGGCCTTCGTATTGAATGGCGGGTCGGGGATCGTTGGAGAGCGTCTCAAGGAGAAGGGATTCAGCTTCATCGAAGCGCTGCTCCCTGCGGAGAAGATTACCCAGATTGAGCCGGGCCCGAGTGTGATCAGAGGCCCGAGCGAGGGCTTGTCGATAAGCCCTCTCAGCTTCACGAGGCCGCTTCCGCGCTTCGTAAACCGCGCCCAGACTGCTGTAGACATCTGCATCGGGACCGGCTTGGAGCGCTTGCAAGTAGGCCACTTCGGCACGAGCATATGCCTGGTTCCGCATGTGGACCTGCCCCTGGAGCCAATCAGAGCGCAGGTGATCCACCTGTGCAGGATCTATTCCGGTGTGACCCAGTGCAAGAGCAGCACCCAGCGCCAGCGCCAAGGCAGCACTGCGCCGCCACTGGTGCCCCTTTAGACTGAGAGCACCTTGGCGGAGAGCTTCGGCGGCGAAAAGCATCAGAAAAGGCACTGCGGGAAGCCGATAGCGAGCGCACACCGTGAAGAGCAGTCCCGAGACCAAGTAGGATAGCCCGAATCCGTAGAGCAAACCGCATTGGCACCATCGGTTCCAGTTCCACACCAACCCCACGAGAGCTAGGGGCGCAACAAGGCCAAAGCCGAAAAGGTTCAGGTAACTCAGACGGGAATGTGCCTCGTAAAAGTAGATATCAACGCTCACTGGAATTTCAAAGGCGTGCCAGAACAGTCTGAATTTGCGGTAGAGCAAGTGGAGATAAGCGAGCGGTTGATCGACAATGAAGTCGAGGCCCGCACTCAGATAGAACCGGCCTCTGTCGGCTGGCAAAGCGGCCATATCCGCCTCATAAGGCAGTATTTCGAGGCGTTGCCAGTCTATCCCCTGGCGTGCATAGGGGGTGCCATCAGCCGCAGGGTTGTTGCCCATGTAGAAGCTCCAAGCCCCTTGGAATGGGAGCGGTGTGCCTTGGACGAGATAGTTGTGGACTAGGAAGGGGGCCAGAACGGCGCAGAGTCCCACGCAGAAAGGCACCAGTAATCGGGATCGAGTCCGGTGATAGAGCCACCAGAGGGCCACCGGCACTAGCAACAGGGTATTGCTCCGCGTCTCGATCAGTAGGCCCAGTAGCGCTCCGGCTCCAGCGGTCGCCCAATAGCTAGGCCGGTCGGTGCAGCGCACCAGTTGGATCACCAAGAGTAGTTCGATAAAGATGGTCAGGGTGGTGGCCAGCAGTTCGCCGTTGTAGAGGATAAAGGGCCAGTATCCAACTGCTATCAAGCCAGTTAGCAAAGGGGTAGGAGCGGGGAAAAATCGACGGGCAATAGCGTAGAGTAGGACGCAGGAGAAAGCCCCGAGGACGGCCTGGAACAGACGCGTGGCCACAAGCCCGGCTCCGCCCAGCTTGAGCAGGGCCAACAGCGCGGGATAGAGCGGACCGTGGACATAAGTGTGGTGAGTGGTGAGCCACCAGTCCCCTTCGATCAGGGCTTGAGCTAGATAATCGTACTCTTCAGCATCGAGAATCAGGGTGTGAAAGTAGAGTGCATCGCGGATTTCTACTAAGTAGGCTAGGCGCAGAATCAGGGCCAAGAGGAAAAAAGCGACGATATAGCGGTTATTTGTGAACATAGACAAGACGCAGGCAGCGAGTGTCTGTTTCTCGACAATGGCAAAAAAGTTGGCTTTATTGGGTGTTGTAAATTGTAAATATGCGGCCCTAAAGACATTGGAGAAAATGATGAAATACCTAAGCCCCAAGGCAATGATACGCCTTGTATCCACCGCGACAAGATGGGTGATCGGGACGGCGCTGCTGGCTATTTTGTGGGCTGGGTGCGCTGAGCAAAAGGAAAAAGCCTCCCAGCCGCAGGCAGAACTCGTCACCACTCCAGACTCGACGGCCCAGTGGAAACTGGAATTGGCTCGGGTGGGAGACCGATCCATCACCGCTGGTCAGCTACGGGCGTTCTACGGCAAAATCCCCAATTACCTCCAGAGCGACAGTGAAGGACTAGAGAAGGAACGCAACCATTTGCAGACGCTCATCGATATGGAACTGCTGCAGTTGGAGGCCAAGGAGCAAGGGATAGATCGCCTGCCAGCCTTCATCTATAAGATAGCCCAGTACAGGAAGGAAAAACTTGTTGGCCTCTACCAAATCAAAAAGATCAAGGTGCGAGTCTCGGGACAGGAGGTCAATGATTACTTCCGGGAACAGGAATTGGCGCGCAAGGTCCGCTTTGCTCAACTCATCACCACCAGCGAAGACAGCGCTTGGTCCGCACTGCGCGAGATCACCTCGGGGCGAGATTTTGGGGAGGTGGCCGAGCAGTGGTCCATCCACGAACCAACAATGGAGCAAGGAGGAGACACCGGTCGGTATGTCGGCAAGCTGGATATGCCGCCCTATCTGCGTACGCCCCTCTTCGCGCTTGAAGCAGGAGAAGTGAGCCAGCCCATAGACATCGGTGGTCATTTCGCCCTTTTCAAGGCTCTGGATTCAATCGAAACCGGGCTAGACGCCGAGCAATTCCAAAATATCTACCGCCAACTCTTCATCGAACGCACCGTCGGAGCGAGGGCTGCCCTAACCGACAGCCTCAAAAAAGCCCTCAAACTCGAAAGGGACCAGCGGGGATTGGATGCCTTCTCGGCGGCAATGCACAGGGGAGCCACCTCTGGGGATGAAGAGGTGCGGGCCATTGTTCTCTACCGCTATGAAGGAGGAACGATCACGGCCGGAGATGTACTCGATGCCGCCAGTCAACTCAAATACAAAACGCTGGACTTGCGCAACAAAGAGGCCGTCATCGAGTACGCCGAAGGCACCTTGGCCCCCGATGCGCTCTTTGTCGAGGCCGCCCTGCGGGAAGGCCTAGATCGGGAAAAGGAAGTGACGCAATGGCTGGTGAGGAAACGAGAACAGGAATTGGTCGTGCAGTTGCGCGTCCAAGTATTGAAGGAGCGCGTAAGCATTTCCGCAGAGGATATCCGCCGGGAATACGAAGAAAATCCCGACCGCTACATGAAGCCCGACCAGATCGAGATCCAGGAAATCCTCGTCGCCACCGAAGAGGAGGCCAAGGACTTGCTCGAACGCCTCCGGCGGGGTGAGTCCATGGACGATTTGGCACGCCAGTACTCCAAACGCCCTCCAGAACTGCGCGACGAGGAGGGCCGACGGCGTTTTACGGTTGCGGCCGTAGCGGTGTACGGACACTTGGTGGCGGCGGCCCGCAAAGCCCCTGTGGGCGAGTTGACCGGGCCGCTGCAGGTGCGCGAGGGGTACTCCATTTTCAAGGTATTGTCCCGCGAGCAACAGCGGGCCTCCTTTGCAGAAGCCAAAAAGCGGGTGCGAGCCACAGTCAACTGGATCAAGAAGCAGCAGGTATTCGAGCAATTCTTGGCCGAACTACGGACTAAGTACGCCGCTCAGGTCGAGATCCGGGAGGACAATCTGAAAAGCGTCCTCACCAGCGGCTAGCTCGGAATCCGCCCCGCAAGAGGCGGGTGATTGGGCTAGACTCGGCGGGAAAAGCGCCAAATGCTAAAGAAGAACGCAGGGCGCATCTCCTTCAGATGGGGTACAGGTGCTATCTTGTTGCTGGCACTGGCGCTGCGCTGGCCGGTACCTGCGCCGTCTTGGACTCACTTCGACGAGATTGCTTTCATAGTCCTGCCGCTGGGTTTCTGGAGCGGCGATTTCAATCCCCATTACTTTAACTACCCCACCTTTCACTTCTACCTTAGTTCCCTTTTGTACCTGCTCTACTATCTGGCGACAAGCGCCGAATCAGTGGAGCAGTTTGTGGCCTATCACTTGCTGGTGGACGGCCGCGATTTGCTGGCGCTAGTGCGCGGGGCCAACACCCTGCTGGCCGTTGCCACAGTAGGGGCTGTCGCCTGTCTGGGTCGGCGTCTCTACGGCGTCAGGGAAGGACTCTTGGCCGCCCTGATCTTGGCGACCATGCCGCTAGCCGTGCGTTTTGCCCATCTGGCCATCGTGGATACGCCGGCTGTCTTCTGGGCCGTAATGGCCCTGTTGTGGGCCGTGCGGGCCCGGCAGGATGGGCGCGTGCGAGATTTTCTGGCGGCGGGTATTTTCACTGGCTTGGCTGCGGCGACCAAGTATCCAGCGGTGCTAGTGGCAGTGCCGGTGGCCACAGCGATTCTGCTGGATAGCCGTTGGCCACTAAGGCCCATCATCTGGGTCGTCAGTGGGGCGGTGCTAAGCTTTGCCTTAGCCACGCCCTTTGTCTGGCTCGACGCCGGGCAGTTCTGGAGCCATTTCGCCGATATGGGACGAACCCATTTGCTGGCCGAGTCGAGCACAGAGGAACAGGCGTGGCTCTACCACCTGCGCTATACCTTGCGCCACGGTCTGGGCGCGGTGGCTGCCGTAGCCGTAGCCCTGTCCCTGCTCTGGGGCGTTCGCCAGAGGCAGTGGCAGGAACTCGTCTTACTGGCTGGCATCGTCCCCTTGGCCGCAGTCCTCGCGCTTGCTGACTCCACTTTCATGCGCTATGCCCTACCCCTTACCCCCCTATTTGCCTTGCTCATCGGACGTTTGGCTGGGATGGGATGGAAGTATCCTCTGGTAGGTGGCTTGGTCACCCTGACCCTAGTGGCCGAGCCCCTGTACGCCTCGCTCCGCACTAGATCCTTACTCAGCGGCCAAGACACCCGCATAGAGGCCCAAGTCTGGCTCCAGACCCACCTTCCCCACTACCAGCGCCTGATCCAATTGCCCTCAAGGTGCGGCCAGATCCAGGTGCTGACACCCGAGCGCGTGCAGGTGCGGCAGACTCACTATTTACAGAGCTACGGCAGCGAAGCGTTGCTGCGGGCGTACGCGCTGCTAGCTCAGCGCGACAGTCTGCCGCCCCTGTACCTAGAGACGGGGGTGGAGAAGATGCTGTCGACGTCCAGTGACAGCGCTAGTGCCCCAGTCGTCATCGTCCACTATCAGCATCCGGTGTGTCCCGACGAGTATATACCGCCCGCTTTCCAACCCCTCATAGAGACGAGTCAATGGCAGAAAGTCTTTTCACCAGGTCGGGTGGAATCGGCTATTTTCGACCGAATGGACTGGTACTTTTTGCCAATTGCGGAATTTGCCCAAGTAGAGAAGACGGGACCTGTCGTCCGGCTGGGCACACTCTCTGTAGGTGGAGACTCGATTCGGATAGAGGCCCGTTCCTACTTTGAGGCATTGCACTGGGTTTTGCGCGGCCACCAAGCTAGGGCCGAAAGAGATTGGACGGGTGCCTTGCAGGCGTACCACCGGGCCTTAGAAATTGCGCCAGTGCCCGAGGAATTGGTCGGCCTAGAAGTGGGACGCTATCTCTACACCCAGTTGGGGCGAACCTATGCTCAAGTGGGACAATTGGAGCAAGCGGTGCGCTTTTTTGAGCAGGCCACAGCGCTGAAACCGGCGTACCGAGAGGCGTACAACGAACTCGGAGTGGCGTACGCCTCCTTGGGAAATCTGGAAAAAGCCGTGGAAACTTGGGAAGAGTTGATCGCGTTGTACCCAGATTTTGCCCCGGCTTACTTCAATCTAGGCCGTGCCCTGTGGCGCTTGGAACGGCGTCAGCAGGCCCGTGCGTACTGGCAGAAGGGGGTAGAGTTAGCGCCCAATCATCCATCGGCAGGCCGAATACAGCAGTTGGAAGGAGAGGGTTGAGATTTTTCTTTGTACTTAGACTTTTTGCTCGTATATTACCGAATTAAGTATCCGCAGAACGTTTAATCAGCTAGGAGAAAGGAGGTCTTGTCTAGAAGTAAATGCTGTAGATGCACAATTGAGCAGACAGATGAATCGGCTTTTCAATCCAATACCTAACAGGAGGTTAAGGTAATGAAACTGATTCGTTGCTTTATGGTTTCAGCACTCGTGGTCGCCGGCGCTAGTATCGGCTCGGCTCACGAACTGCCTGGCGAGGTTTACTTCGCCTTTCAGTTCCCGCTTCACGCCGTGCCCGCCATCGACGGCGATCTAAGCGACTGGGACATGATAGACCCAGATATCTTCGAGATCTCGGTGGAAGGAGGCCACATCGTAGAAACTGTGCGCGGAGATGACAGCGGCGAGTTGTCGGATTTCAACGCCAGAAGCATGTGGGCCTGGAACGAGGAAATGAATCGGGTTTTCTCGTTTGCCTTTGTGGTTGATGAGCATCTCCACAACAGCCGCGACGATCCCACTGTTTTCAACTGGGATGACGACTGGCACTTCGTGCTCGACGCGGACCACAGCGGTGGCGATATGTTTAACGGCGATTGGAACGATTTATCCGAAGACGAGCGCCGGGATTTGTTTTTCGTCACGGGCCAACTGTGGCAGATCCACGTGCCGCCCATCGACGGGTATTGGGCCTTCAAATACATCGAAGCGACCGACTGGGAGACCACTGGTCGCGAGATCCCCTTTCCCGAGTACGCCCAAGTAGGTTGGTCCCGCACCGGTGAGACTGGTGGTCCGGGTACTTATACCTACGAGATCATGATGACTCCGTGGGAAACTTGGAGCTGGGATGGTCCTGAGCAAAGCACAATCGTCGATCTAGAAGTAGGCAATATCATCCACGTCGGATCCTTGTCTAAGGACTACGACTTGGCCGACGACCGCTACGATGGGTCCTACGATTTTCCGGCTGTTCACAATGTCTGGCGCAATGCCAATCTCATGGGTGACATGGAACTGCTGGAGGTCGATGAAGAGCTGTTTCCCACCGCTGTAGAAAACGACTCGTGGGGCAGAATTAAGTCCCATTACCTGCTGGAAGAATAGTTCCAGTTTTTCCAACACAAAGAGGGGATATTTCGATATCCCCTCTTTGTGTTTTAGCATCTAAAAGCCGTTTAACCACTCGACAAGTTCATAGTCTGGAGGGGCATCATGGTAGCTGACTCGATCTCTTATCGGTGGGGCATCTCCAGCTTGGTGTGGATCGGTACACTGCTGATCTTTCCCCTTCAAGCCTGGTCGCAACAGGGCCACGCTATCCGTGGGAATCAAGTCCTGATTAACCGAGCAGCCCACTGGCAGGCGTGGAAAGGGGCGTCGAGTCTTCTGGATATTTCCACTACCGACAATACGGTGCGGCCCTCCTTTATACGGAAAGAGGTCAACGCGGCTCAGAACGCGACGCAATTTTCCACTACCGGCGAGGGGGGAGTGATAGCAGGCTCCGGCACCAATACAGCGAACAACCTGATAGATGGCGACCTGCAGACCATGTGGAGCCCCAATCCCGCAAGCCCTCTAGAGGACTGGTGGGCAGAGGTGAATCTTGGCCGCATAGTAGTCGTCAAGAAAATCGTCATACGCTTTGCCCAAGAAGGCGAGGGAGACCCCTTCCTGCAATTCAAGGTCCTGGCCTGGCGGCAACCCCCGCCGCGCTCGGTTTCGGGCTACTATCTCGACGAGCCCAAGACCAACGTCCCCAACTTCTGGGAAATCGGCCGGACCGAAAAGCCCAACAAGACACAGCGCGTATTCGAATTTGAACCCCGTCCGACCGAAGGATCGGATCTGCTCTTCAGGGGCGATCCGCTCGAGCGCATTCTAATAATTGCCATCAATAGTGATTCGACCAAGACCGAGGAATTGACCGAACAGGAATACGATAATCTGCCGACACAACAGCAAGGCGCTATCGAATTCTACCGCAAAGAGCGGTCCGGCCGAGAAACTCTAATTTCACAAGAGGAATACGACAGCATTGATCCCGAACGCCAAGGCCCGATCCGCTACTACCGGAGGGAAATTCCTAGGATCGCCGAGATCGAGGTCGTGACGGAGGGAGACAATGTCAACATGGGTGTGGTGGAGCGAGGAGGACAGGTGACGATCGAGACCAATGGCGGCATTAAGGACATTGGGACTGCCGTTAGCGACGGCAACTACAGCACGGGGGTTAATGGGTCGATTTTCGGCTATCGCGACTATGATTACTTCGAGGATTTAGGGGCTCTATTCTGGATCGATACCATGCATTTTCTCACCGATGGAGCCTCGCCGATCAACGAACTTTACGTCGATGTCTCCGATGGTACCCGGGCACCCGATGGTAGCATCAAATGGACTCGGGTGGGTCAAAGTACCTCTAGGGACGCTTTTGGCCATACCTCTTCCCGCGGCTTGCGATTTCGCGAAATTCAGATTGAGCCTTCCAAGATCCGCTTTATCCGCTCGCCGTTCCAAAACCCATTGAGTTCGCTCAGCTACATAGCTTTTACGGAAGTGATGCTCTACGGGGAGGGCTTTGTGGCGGAAGTATCGCTGACCTCGGACCTAATTCAATTTGACGAACCTAAGAACCTGATTTCTGTCGAGTGGGAAGCGGATACACCGCCTGGGACCCAAATCCAGCTACAGACCCGAACGGGTAATGAATTAATAGAAGAGAAGATCTACCACGATTCCAATGGCAAGGTCGTCACCGAGAAGCGCTACAACAAGCTGCCTAAGTCCAAAAGGGGCGATATCACCAGCACATTTAAACCGGGTGACGATTGGAGTACGTGGAGCGTGCCGCATACTCAGTCCGGGGAAGCGATCAAATCTCCCAGTCCCAGACAGTATATGGAACTTCGGCTCATATTGCTCACGGACAGGGCGGACGCGGCAGTCACTCTCCACTCCATTGCCATCAACACCTCAGATCCCGTTGCCGATCGGCTAGTGGGAGAGGTATGGCCCACTCGAATTGAGACCGTGGGCACCCCCGAGGAATTCTCTTACTTCATCCGGCCTGATTTCACTGCGACAGGCCAAGGTTTCGACGAGATCAGCCTAGAAGCCACCGCAGGTACTGAGATGGAGTTGCTCGAAGTCCGGACGGGAAGTAAGGATGATTTCGCCAACGGACAAACCACCAACTACGCACCGGCTGATCTGACTCTGATCGATACGCCCGCCGACTCCCTCAGGTTGCGTTTGGACGAGAAAATTGACCGTGGAACAGAACTAGTTCAGGTCCGGTTTCGCGCTACCATATTCGGCAACAGTGCCTCCTTTAGAGCCCTGGTACAGAATTCCGCCGTACCTGGATTCTGGCAGCGAGTCGATGAGGGCGATCCCACGGAACTGGTCAGCAGCCAAACCGTCACCGTCCTAGCACTCAGCGGGGACGAAATTATTAAGGATTTCAGTCTGGAGTCGCGGGTATTCACGCCCAATGGGGACGGCGTCAATGATGAGCTAGTAGTCAGCTTCGGCGTAGCTCGGGTGGGTGCTGAGAGGCCGGTGACTCTGACCGTTTACGACCTAAGTGGGGTTGAGGCCAACCGGATAGAAGAACGCCGTCCAGATCCTCGCGGAAATTATACTTTTCGATGGGATGGCAAGGATCATTTGGGCGAGCCGGTTCCTCCGGGAATCTACTTGGCTAGGGTAAAGGTGGATGTGGATTCTGGCTCGGCCGATAACACTTTTGTGCAGCGGGTGGTCCATGTAGCGTACTGAGGGATGCGCAAGACCGGCGTCCAGGATTTGCGAGGTACATGTCAATGAGGATCACTCCATTCTTTTGTACCCTGATCTGGCTTTTCTGTTTTTGGGTCGGTTTTTCAGCAGACGAAGCCTCTGGGCTGGTCATCTACCGCTTCGGCGGCGAAACGCTGGATCCACCTCCAGAAGTAGACAGCGAAGAGGTGGAATTTATCCAGTTGAGCTGGATTGATCTCGATCCTTCCCTAGGCGGAGAGACCATCGAACTGGATATAGACACCACCGCCATCCGTGCTCTAAAACGAGATCCTACCTTCAATATAGCCCCCGGAATCGAGGAAAAAGGGGGAAGCCATGTCAGAAAGCAAACGAACGGGCAGGTATGGGATGGAGACACCAGCACTTTCTGGTTAGCAGAACGTTATCTGTGCTCCGAATTCGAGGAAAGAAATTACTTCCTTAGCTGCACCGACGATTTCGGCACCCCGGGCACAGCAAATCTCAATCTGGGGGTTCTTCATCTCATCGACCGGATTCGGATTATATCCGGGTTGACCGACCCGAGCAGAATAGCACAGAACGTTCGCATCCACCTCAACGAAGAGCAGCCCCGCCAAGCTGCTTACCAGCACCCCCGCCCCTACTCGCCTTGGATCGTCGAGGTGCGAGACAATCGAGAGCACATCCTCGACATCCCCATCCCACCGCACGATAGAGCAAGTTTTGTTCAAGTCACTATCGGCGAGCACAACGAGGACTGGGAAGTCAACGAGATAGAAGTCTACGCCAAAGGCTTTGTCGAACAATCGACATACATCTCGAACATTCTCGATTTTGGTCAGCCCATGGCCTGGGGCGACCTGCGCTGGGCCGGACGACAAGACCCCAAAGCCCGCGTCCTCATCCAATCCCGCTCCGGCCAAGACGAAGACCCCAACCTGTTCTGGCGCTTCACCGGACGAGGCGAGGAAAAAATACCCGTCAGCCGAACTGACTACTCCAAGTTAGCTATCGGCGAAAAAGCCGGTATCGGCTACGATCAAGCCAACTGGACCTTCTGGTCGTCTCCTTATGCCTTTGCCGACAGCAGCGGCACCCCCGTAGTGTCGCTGAGTCCAAGACGCTATCTCCAACTCAGAGTCGACTTTCTACCCCAAGACGACGACGGCGGACAGGTGGACTTTCTCGAAGTGCGCGCTTCCCCGCCAGTGGCCACGCAGTTGGTCGGCGAAATCTGGCCGGTCGAAGTAAAGGTGGGACAGCCGCAGCAGTTTACCTATGTGCTGCGACCAACCATTGGGGTGGACAGTGGTGGCTTTGACCGGTTGGAGGTCGCCACCGTGGCGCGACTAGGTCCCGTAACCCAAGTCCGCATCGGCGATGAGCCGGTAGATTATACAGTGGAAGCGACTGAACCACACCGAGTGGTCGTGAGTATCCCGCGGCTGACAGCCCAAGATTCGGGTGCTTTGGTCGAAGTGCTCTTCGAGGCGGAGGTGTTGCGCTATGGTTCGACCTTTTCAGTGCGGGTGTGGGACAGTGCCCTGCCATTGGAGGTGCCCCAGAGTGTGCAGGAAGGCGATGCCACGCCCACCTATGAGGACAATCGAGTGTGGGTAGCCACCCGGGCGGAGCATCAAAACGTGTTGCAGATAGAGGCCGGACCGGCGGTTTTGACGCCCAACGGAGATGAGCACAATGATGTGGTGGGATTGGGGTATAGCTTGGTGGAGTTGACGAGTCCGTCCTGGGTGGAGGTGGCCGTGTGGGACTTGTCGGGTCGTCGGGTGCGTCAGGTGTATGAGGGATTGGATGGGGTTGGTATCTATGAGCGGATGTGGGACGGTCAGAACGAGTCGGGGCGGCTGGTGCCGCCGGGCCTGTATCTCTACCGCGTCTCTGTCGATGCCGACCATCAAACAGTCGAGGCCATAAAACCGCTACATGTCGCCTATTAAAGGATGTTTTGTACGAATCCAAATTGGAGGTTAGATCTCCCGTGCGAGTAGATAGTTCAAATTTGCGCTCATATCTGATGATAGGGATTCTGCTCTCCACCTATGGGGTTGTGGGTATCGGGGAAACCAAGGAATTGATCATTCTCGGCGGTGCGGAAGGCCGACCTTGGCAGGACGGTGGAGGTGGTATAGATCCGATAATCATCTTAGGACCCCAAGAGGTGACCAACGAAAACGTACCTGGGGGGATTATCGACTTTTCTGCGCGGGAGGGATGGATTTTTCCCGAAAAGGCTGACCAAACTGACAACATCGCCTTACAACTGCTGGACCGAGGCGGCTCCGTAACCGCGCCCACTGTTCTCACAGATCTGGGAAAAGATCTGTTGAAGATGATAGACAATAATGCCACCTCGGCCTTTGAAAGGAAAAGTTCCCCTGGTCAGAATGTCCGAGCGCTAGGCGTGGTCCTCCAGTTCGATCTAGGAGCGCGATTTGGTGTGAGTCGCATCCGCTTCTTCCCCAGGAACGCCGATCCAGACTTTCTCGCCCCTGATTTTCCCTTTCAAGACGATTATATGAGGGCCTATGAGCTTTTTCTCAACGACGGCACGCGCGAGACACTAGCCGCCGGCTTGCCGGTATTTACTAGCGTCTTGCTCGTACTACAGAACGATCAGCCAGTGGTAGATGTGCAGATAGAGCCCCAGTACGTGCGCTACATCCAGCTAAAATCCCAGACTACAGTGGGTTTTGAAATAGGCGAGTTCCAAGTGTTCGGAGAAGGCTTCGTGCCCACGGCAGAGTATCATTCGGATGTATTCGATCTGGGAGAAAATTTAGCCCTGTGGGGAAATTTGCGCTGGGAGGAGGAAAGCCAAGGCGACCCCATCCGCTCCCAAGTGCCCATCAGCACTAGGAGCGGCTTTGACGATTCTCCAGTCGTGTTCAACCGCCTCCGCAGCGACCTCGACGGAGCCGAAGTGCCTTGGAAGACAGCCGAGGAATTCGACGAAGGCAGTGAAGCGAGGGAAATCGTCAGCCAACTCGACTCGCCCGATCTCGATATAAAGCGGGCCCGGCTGTTATACAAAGACCTCCCTCTCGATAGGAAGAATGAGATATCGCTGACCCAAGCCGAATACAAAAAACTGAGGTCAGGCAATAAAGGTTCGGTGCGGGACGACTTGGAAAACTGGAGCGCTTGGTCTCCACCCTATGCGGCCGCGGGCATAACTAGCGCTGATAATGTATCCGCTGGGATGGCCGGGGTGCCAATCGTGTCTCCCGGCCCACGGCGCTACTTTCAATTCAAGGTGGATTATTTGAGTGAAGATCTCTTTTCGGCCAAAGGCATCGGGTCCCTGTCCTTTGATTTTTCTAGGCCGGTACTGGCCACAGAAATCGTGGGCGAGATCACCCCGCGCCAAGCGGAGTTGGGGCAAAAAACAGCTTTTTCCTTGGCGCTCATTCCCGATATGCGGCCCGAAGTCGATCAGGGCTTTAGCTCCCTCGAAATCAGCACGCCTGTAAAAGTAGATGCAGTAGATCGGATTGGGATGTCGCTACCCGATGGCTCCCTCCTCGAACAGGACTTCTCGGATTCGGACCTGAGCGACCTGCCGGTGGAGCGCGGGGACTTTCGCATTGATTTGGTCGAGGAACATCGCTTTCAGATCAGTTTCCCCAAAGTAGAAAATAGCCGCATAGAAGCGGGACAGATGACCGTCTTGGAAGTGGCTTTTCAATGCGTGGTCCTGCGGACTGGAACCGCCTTTTCCTCCTTGGCCCTATCTGAAACCCCCGGCGAAGTTCCGCAACGAGTAGTGGGAGGCAATGTCTTTGACCTGAGCCAAGAAAGTTCCAATGCCACGCTCATCCGCAACCCGGGAAATCTAGTGGTACAAGTGGCGAAAAAGGGTGACTTGCTGATCAACGTCAACGCCGTGCCAGCAATTTTTACCCCCAATGGGGATCAGATCAACGATAGTGCGCAGATACATTTTGACATAACCGATCTCATCAGCGGAGCCAATGTGGGGCTGCGGATATACGACTTGTCCGGCAGCATGGTGCGGGAAGTCTATCGCGGGATTGACCAGAGTGGTCGCTTTACTAGGACGTGGGACGGCACCGATGGCCAAGGGAACACTGTGCCACCGGGCCTCTACATTTTCAACATTGATTTGGACACCGACGGCGGCAAGGCCGAGGCGAGCGGCCTCATAGGCGTGGCCTATTGAAGGTTGGACCGGGGTATGGATTGCTTCTGCGAAGCGCTTGCTAACGGGAGGGATACCTGATGGTAGATGCAGGTTACAGAGAATGGTCTAGAGTATGGATAGCACTGTGGATAGTCGCGGCTTTGAGCACGACGGCTTTTCCCCAAGATTACAACAACCGTCTCGGGCAGCAGAGGGGGGGCAAGGTCACCTTTGAACCCTTGGGATCAGGGGTGTTTTTCGACGCCCTCGATCCCACAGTGAAACGATGGTACGTCCCTCAAGAACTCTACCATGATTACCGCTTCCGGACTTGGGAATACTCCAACTATGCCCGAGATCGCTATGAGCGCTACGTCAACACGACTCGAGAAGGCGAATATTTCTACGACACGTTCGGCAATTTCGTCAACCGGGGGTGGCTCATCTACGACTGGCGTCAGGAAGCCTTGACCCCGCTGGGCAGTTCCATCTACCAGGATTCGCGGTATCAGGGCTGGTTCAACCAAGTGTTGATCGCCACGGATTCAAAAGGCGGTGCTCTCTACTCCATAACCACGGGGGATCAGATACGCACCACGCTCACCCCCATGACCTTTTCCAAGCCTGCATTCAACGGTATTCAGCTAGATTTAGCAGCCGATAAATACGCTGGCACGCTCCTGCTTTCAAGGATCAGTAGCCCGGTCAGGTCGTCCGTCTCCAGTGCCGATACCCGAACCAATGCCACCAATATGATCGGCGGCCGGGCCCTAGCCCAAGTGGGCGATTTCGTCACCGTCGGCGCGACTTGGGTCAATGCCCACAACACCCGTACCACGCTGGGTTCCTTCGACAGCAACCCCACCAAGGGCACACTGGGCGACGGGCAGGCCAGAGTACCTATCAACGCCATCGCCCTCGTGCTCAGCGACGATTCTCCCGAAGACGGGGAGGGAGGCACCGCGCTCTTTTCCCACGATCTAGTCGTGGTGCGCGAAGATTTCCAGAACGGAATCCGCGAAACGCTCAGCCTTGCCGACCTAACCAACGATCCAACGCGCTGGCCAGTCATAGAAGGCGGTTTTCGGGAAGAGGGTTTCCTGGCGGCCAACGGCATTCAGCGGATCATCATCAACTACGATTTTAACGATCCGGCCTATGTCGGTCCCGATCCGACTGAGATCGTAAAAGTGACCTTTGATTTGGTACTAGCCAACGACTACAAAGTCGAGGTGTGGTCCGACCGCCAGACCGGGCAACAAACCCCGCCGGAAGCGCCTCTGACCAGAGCGATCCTTGACGAGAGGAATCCGGTCTTACTCGAGATCGCACGCGCACCCGACAATACCAAAGATGGCTCCAACCGAAGAAGACTGGTTTTCGACTACGGCCTACCCACTGCCACGCAGATTTACGGCTTTACCATTGAGGCGCAGGATGTCCTAGGTTTCAACTTCTACGGCGAGTACGACATCAACCAGAAATTCAGACAGTATCCCAACCTAGCCTTGTTTACCGACGACCGTTCCTTTGAGGACGCTTCGACCCGAGCGGATGCTTGGATGATGAACCTCTCCTTTCAGGATTATCCTTGGTTCTTCTTCGGCGAGGCCTTTTCCATGGACCACGACTATTCCACTAGTTCCTTCCTGCTCAACCAAAATGGCGATATCAACTACGACCAGCCTGCCCAGTTTTTCTACGAGTTCGTCGAAGACAACGACGATCAAGATCGCACTCCCGATTGGCAGCGATTCGGTCAGCCGGGTCCCGATTTTGCCATCTTCCCCGGCTGGGACGAAAACAACGACTTCGTAAGCGATTTCAACCAGAACGACAATCGGACAATCAGCAATCGCATCCCCGATTACGACGAGCCCTTTCTCAGGTACGAGGTCGACCGACCGGAATTTCTCTTTGGCATTGACTTGAATAACAACGACTGGATTGACCGTTTCGAGAACGACGACGAGCCAGATTTTCCCTACAAGAGGGACCACAGAGGCTACAATGCCTATTCCGGCGCTCATGTTATCCCGGGTGTCAGGGTAAGCGTGGGACAAACCCGCGAGGAACTGCTTTCCTCCGAGCGAGAGAATACGACCACCTATGGGCTGGTGACCGTGGAGGAGAATTGGGCCGGCCTAGGGCGTTTGCGGGCGTTCAATATGCTAAAACGAGCCAAAGACTCCATCCCTGATGATCGTCGTGCACCACAGGGATTTCTCTTGGCGGGTCTGCCCGCCAAGGTCGCCGATATTCTGCCCGCCCAGGATACCTGGGTGAATTCCCTGTTTATCGGCTTCGACTATACGCGGATTCCGCAGCTAAACATCCGCAATAAGATCAAATACGATCTATACGTTCAGCGCAGCGATGATCTCAGGGCTTTGGACAGAAGCCCGCTCCACGATAGGTCATCCTTTTTCGGGCTTATCAACAAAGTAGATTATACCTACCGATTTGAAGGTCTGAGCATCCAGCCGCGCTTCAAAAGTCAGTACTTGAAGCGCACACCATTCTTGCGCCGCGAGGCAGATATCGAAGAATGGGATGGATTCTTGTCAATGATCCTCAGATTCCCAGTGCTGAGGCATTCGATGATTGAAATGGGCACGGAGTTCAGACAGCTAAGAGAATTGAGGGCAGACGAAGAGGCCTTGGTCCAAGAGAGCGTCTTGGGACCGACTGGAGACCTAAACGAGACTAACCTAGCCGTTCAGTGGTCAACCACGACGGATTACCTAGGGTACGTATTACTGCTACAGACAGGGTTCCGACTGTCTAGGCAATCCTTAGAGACCATCGAGATGCTGGATCTAGAGGTCGACAAAAAATCCACCATTGAAACTGGCACCACTACCTTCATAACCATCTACGCCGGGGTGGAACAGTAAATGGCAGGCGCTGATTACACCTGTGGAGCAAGCGAGAACCTTGCTTTGGGTACTCCGTCCTTTTGCGCACAGTCCAATAGGAGGGATCCATGCTAAAAAGGTCCGGCTCGTGGTATGTCGTGGGAATACTCTGCGCACTAGCTTTATCGTCCGCTACTGGATGGGCTGCGCAAAACTATGGGGCTCGCTTAGGGCACCGAGCCAACGACGGCACAGTGGTGTATCGCTCTGAGGGTCCCAAGACTCTGCTGGGCAACGTAGAGCCATCGGTGCAGAAACGGTATCTGCCCCAAGAGCTGTATCAGGAGTACCAGTGGCAGACTTGGCAGTACACGAACTACGCTGGCAATCCCTACCAGAGATATGTGGCGCAAAGCCTCTGGGGCGATTACTTCTACGACGTGTACGGAAATTTCCTGACTAGAGGATGGTTGGTTTACGACTGGACCGAGGATCACCCGCGAATCTCCGAGGGCAGCCGTCTGCTGAAAAGAGGAGCATATTCTGGTTTCTTTAACTCATTGATTGTAGCCTCCGACCAGAAAGGTCAATATTCTTTTTCTATTTCCGTTGGCGACGAACTGTTCACGACCCTGACGCCAATGACCTTTCGCAAATCCGTGTACAACGGTGCCCAAGTTGATCTCATGTCGGACGCGGTCGAGCTAACTGGTATCTTTTCTCGCATCAGCGCACCGGGCTTCATCACCGATCCGAATCCGGCCTCATTCAACAACTACACCAACCTGATAGGGGGCCGGACCAGGATCCGGCTAGGTGACGCCATTACCCTGGGAGGGGTCTTCGTCAATTCCCACAACGGGCGGGGGACCGTACAGAGTTTTGAGGGCAATCCCTTCAAAGGGGAATTAACCTCGCTGCAGTTACAAAACCAGATCAGTACTATTGTCATCCGGCTGAGCGACGACTCACCGGCCGATGATGTCGGAGGGAGTGTCCTACTAGCGGATAATGTAGAAATAGCGACGACTATCGGCGACAGAGACACCGTGCTAGTCGGCAATGAAATCGGCTTCACGCCCTATAGGCAGGGAGGCACCATTATAGAAGGCGTGCGCACGGCCAACGGTACGGAACATATCACGCTGCGTTACGACTTGAACGACCTAGCGGTGATTCTCGACGACAAGGATGCCATCAACAACATCCGAGATCTCCGCTTCAGACTGGTCCTAGTCAACGACTATCGGATCGAAATCACCTCCGATCAGCAGACCAACTTTGAAGGACAGCCGGTCTTTCTGCTGATGGCCCAAGCCGAAGGCAATATTCAGGACGGATCGAATAAGCGCGAAGTGGTCTTCAACTACGGCTTGCCCACAGCTAACCAGCTATTGGGTTTCACGATCGAGGCCCAGGATTTCCTAGGATTTGACTTTTACACCGAGTTCGATGTGAACCACCAGTTCAGAAAATACCCCAATCGCCGGGTGAAGACGCACAGGGCTTACTCGGGACTCGTCGGTGCCGAAAACGCCAAAGCCTGGATGATGAATCTGTCCAAAACGGTCTTCTCTTGGTCCCTCTTTGCCGAGGGTTTCTACATGGACGCGGCCTACAATACTAGTCCCTTCATATCAGACGGTAGCGGCCGAGTAGATTACGAAGACGGAACTAGGAGCATCTACGACTTCGTCGACGACAACGACGATCAGGACAAGAAGCCCGACCAGAAGCGGCGCTACCAAGATCCTAGGACTGGCGAGGAATTCCGCGTCGCTAGAACCGGAAGATCCGCCGAAGGTTTCGCCGACGAGGCCGTGTTCCCCGGCTGGGACCAAAACAACGATTTCATCTCCGACTTCAACCAAAACAGCAACATCTTCAGTGAGAACCGCTTCCCGGACTACGAGGAACCCTTCCTGCGCTACGGTTCAGACCGCCCTGAATACCTCTTTGGGATCGATCTCAACAATAACGGCTGGGTCGATCAGTTCGAAAACGACAATCTGCCCGATTATCCCTACAAAAGAGATCGCAAGGGCTACAACCTGTACCTGCGCAATCAGGCAACTCCGCACCTGCAACTCACCGTCGGGCAGGCTCGCGAACAACTCCTTTCGGACGATCGCCAAAACCTGACCACCTACGCCCTAGTAAGCTTTGAAAAGGAGTACGCCCGGATCGGACGAGTAGGCATCTTCGACATGATCAAAAAGGCGGCAGACGATATTCAGGACGATCTCTTTCAATGGGTACAAGCTCCAGGACTGCCCGGAGCGCACCAAGCAATAGACGATCCCCTCTTCGCCCAAGACACTTGGATCAATACTTTTTGGCTAGGCCTTGACCGTCGGACCAATATCGGAGTCAATTTTTCCAATAAATTCAAGTACGAGACCGTGAGGCAGCGGGAGAAAGGTAACAATCTAGATTTTAAGGACGATACGCGTTTTCTTGGGATTATCAACAAGGCCGACTATCTGTACCAGTACAAAACTCTGACGGTGCGGCCAAAGATCAAGAGCGAACTTCTCAAGGACAATACGCCCTATTCTATGGGAGGTGTGCGCCCTGTGCGAGATCAATGGACTGGTTTGTTCTTCCTGACTCTCGAATTCCCCGTTCTGCGGCGAACGACCATAGAGACGGGTATAGAACAACTCTTCTTCAGGGATTCGGTGGTTAATGAGGACGATTTAGCAGCGGGTGAATTCACCGAGGATTTCAACAGCACGGTCTTGGCCATGCAGCTTTCGAACAGAGGGCAGTACCTAGGCTATGTGCTCACGGCCCAACTCGGCTACAGTATCCGCAGAATCAGCCGAGAGCGCGTCGAACAAGATGACCGGTCGCAGATAGATAGTACCGTGTTCATGACAATATACGCCAGTCTGAAAGATTGACGCTGAGCGGCAAATTCTACTCCCGATTCCATAAAAAAGGAAGCGCCTCTTATGCGAAGTACCGTCTCTGCGCCAAATCTGGGACTGGTGGAGTCTCTCTTTGCAGAAATCAAAAAAATACCGTGCATCAACTCCCACTCCCACATGGGGCCGGAAGCCGAGCGTCTAGCGCAACAGCTAGACGCCCTCGACTTTTTCAATCACGCCTATCCGACCGCCGACTTGGTGGTGGCCGGGCTCTCTCCCGAGAATAAAGAGGTCCTTTTCGACGCTCGACGCCCGCTAGACCAGCGGTGGGATCTGTTCGAGCCGTACTGGAACCGAATCCGCCTGACCGGGTACTCCCAGTGCATCTTGACCGGTTTCCGCGATCTGCTCGGCTTCGACGACCTGACAGCCGCCACGGTTGGACCGCTCTCTGAGGTCATCCAAGCACATAGCAAACCGGGCTTCTACAAAACGGTGCTACAGCAGCGGGCCAATATCGCAATGTCAGTGGTCAATATGGAAGATCTGATAGAGGTGGACCGAACCTTATTCCTGCCCCTACCCCGCCTCAACCGCTTCAGCATGCTCCGCACGGCTGAGCAAATCCACGCTATAGAGCGCGACTACGATGTATCCATCGGCGATCTGCGCCAGCACGTCGAAGTAATTCGCCAGGTGTGCCGAGACTGGAAGGAGGCCCAGGTGGCCGGGGTCAAGATGTCGCAATCCTACCACCGCCGCATGGACTTCAAAGAGCGGGATGCCAGCCAAGCTGCCGTTATTTTCGACCGTCTGTTACAGGACGACTACGCGGGGCTGGATTCGGAAGAAGGTGCTCTGCTGGAGGACTATCTGGTCTTCCAGTGCTGTCAGGCCGCGGAGGAAGCCGACCTGACTGTCCAGTTCCACCTAGGCATGCGAGCGGGCAACAATGGGGGCATGGAAGGGTGTAGTCCAGTGCCGCTCATCCCCTTGCTGCAGGCCTTCCCCCAAGTCCGCTTTGACTTCTCCCACGCCGGTTTCCCCTATCTGCGCGAGGGTGCCGTGTTGGGCAAGACCTTTGCCAATGTCTATCTGAACATGTCTTGGATCCACATCATTTCCCCCTTCGGGTCTCGGCTAGACCTGAGAGAGTGGCTCCAGATGGTGCCCTACAACAAAATTATCGCCTTCGGGGACGATTTACAGCAGGTCGAAACGGTCTATGGACACTTGCAGATGGCGCGCCAGAATTTCGCCTATGCGCTGGGGGCCATGCTGGAAGAGGGCTTGCTGTCCGAATCGACAGCACTCGATGTGGCCCAAGCTGCCTTTCGCGACAATCCAGCAATGGTCTACGGGGTCAATGCCTGAGTATGGGTATTACCAGTCATGCACATTGTGGCCTTGCGTGGGAAACCAGATTACATCCACTACTCCCGAGAGCACGACGCCGATTACATAGCCCACGCCTAGGCCGTAGAAAAAAGGCTTGCCCTTGCGGTACGCTCTGACTCCGCCGTAGCGCAGCAGTAGCAGTTTAACTATCCAGACCAAAAACAGGCTAAACCAGTATATGGACGTGCCCGAGGTGTGCTGAAAGGCCAGCCCAATGGGATGAAGCGAGAACCAGTGAAAGCGCGCCCGCAACAGCGCTATGCCTCCCGCTTGGAACAAGCCCCAGCCCCAGACGCCCCACTTCCCCGGATCCCCGACTTTGGGATTTTGCAGCAGATGCACTGTCTCGTCTAAGAGGCCAGTCGCACCCATCAGAAAAACAGCCCCCCCTTTGTCGTAGGCCATCTCGAGGCTGGCCCATACTGCGGTTAGAAAACCCGTTGCAAAGGCGACTAGCACCGTAGCGGTCACCAGCAAGGGCTGATCCCGCAGCGAGAAAATGCGCAAATGGTGTGGGAGGGCTGGCCAAGCCGGCAGGCGAATATTGCCAAAAAAGGCATGACCGGTGAACATCTTGAAGGCGACCAGATCCTGCGGCGACAGGCGAGCCGAG
This sequence comes from Candidatus Latescibacterota bacterium, assembly GCA_965116675.1. Taxonomy (GTDB): domain Bacteria; phylum Latescibacterota; class UBA2968; order UBA8231; family UBA8231. The sequence goes on along the minus strand of OZ220721.1, from coordinate 270,507 downwards.
CCCACCAAATCGACGATAAAAGAACTCCCCTTGGCATTGGGCCAACTGGGCATGAGATAGGGAAAACCCGTGGCCGCAATGAGCTTGATGGTGACGAAAAAGGTCGCCACCATCAGGACAAAGGCACCGGTGGCCACAGGCAAACTCGCTCCTAGACTACAAGCCCAGGCAATGACGTAGAAGGCCGACAGAATCAGACCGGCCAAGGCCAAGCGATAGATCCCGACTTGGCGCCGGTCCCCCTCCCCGGTGCGCACCTGTTGCCACACTTCTCGCAAGTGTCGGCGGGCCAAATACACGGACCAGCAGGCCACAAAAATGATGGCTCCCAAGCTTTCCAGCGAGAGGATTGCCTGCAGTGCCAAAGGTTGCCCCTCCCCACCTATGACCAGTCCCACCCGATCCATCAGCCCTATTTTGGCAGTAGCGAGCAGGGCGAAGGCAACTAGGCTGCCCAGGATGTCCAGCGGGCACAGATAGGTCAAAGCCATAACCAAGGGCAGAACCCGGATGGTCAGGCCTGGGAAAGGGCGGGGCAATTCGAGATGGAAGCGCTTGGTATAGAGTTCAAACAGCGGCAAGCCCGGCGTGAAGTATGCGCCGATATTGTAGAGCAGGGGCAGCAGGACAACCCCGCAGCCGATCCAGAACAGACCCGAGCGGAACAGGTCGGGCACCCGTCGCGGCCCGTCGAAGCCTTGAGTCAGATCAAGGGGCATCTGCGCCAGCGGGAAAGAGAGTTTTTCAGCTTCCATCCACTGGCGCTGGAATAGCACCACCAAACAAAAGCCGAATACCACCATGCCCAGCGAGGCTCCCAGCCACTGGATAATCGCCCCGATCCAGCCGTCCCACGGTACCGCTGCCCCCTGAGGCAGCCCCATCCAGAAGGTATCTAGCACCCGAGGCGAGGAGTCGGGAAAGACGCGCCAGGGCAAATAGGGAAAGAGCAGATCCGACCACTGGTTTTCAGGTGTGGCCATGTAGAAGGGCGCTCCGATAATGGCGATCCAGTAGTCGCTCCAGCCCCACTGCGGCAGGGCACCCACCACCCAGAGCATGGTGAAAATGGTCAGTAGTTCCCCCCGGTTTAGGGCCAGCCGGGGCCACAAGTGTCCGCAGGCGGCGTTGAGAAAAAGCCACAGCACGAAGGGCATAAAGGCCACCATTGGGAACTGCGAGCGGACATAGCTCCCCGACCCCGATGCTTGTCCGACCTCGAGGATGAGGTAGTAGAATACAGCGACAATGGTCAGCCCCCCCAGAATCAGGGCACGCCAGGTGATCCGAGGGGGCTTGGAGCTATCTAATGAATTGTTGTTACGCACCTTGCTATTTCCGTTAGTCTCGCGCCTTCCCTAGCATGCAGAGCATCCTTCTCAAAAATACCCTAACACATTCCCGGTCTTTCCAGTACAGCCGTCGATGACCAGCCACAAACCGGCTACTGCAACTTGGCCCAAAATTAAACCAAGAAAAAACGGCCGCGTCTTCAAATACCCCGCGGATCCGCCGAACTTGAGTATGATACTCTTCAACACCCAAGCGGTGAAGATGCTGAACCACACCCAGTTCATAATGTTGAACGTCCCGGTGGCAAAACCCAACGGATGGATTGGCCACCACACGAAGTGATAGCGGATATAAGTCAACAAGCCCATGAGTACTGCCCCCAAAGCAGTAAAGCCCCAACCAGATATGCTAGCTGGGACCGGATCGACGAATTTAGGAGCGATAAAATTGAATGCATTGCGCGGCACTCCCACGAACCAGAACTGGTGGAGGTTGATCCCGCCGTACTTATAGGACAGGGTCATCACAGACCACACCGAGCTGATCAGAGTGACGACTAGGGCTAGGAAAACCGCCCATAGCATACCCCTTTTGCTGCCGCGAATCTCCTCGGCTAGTTTCAGCGCATTGGCAAAACAGGGCATAAAGAAGATGCGTATATTGGCACTCCACACATAGGTGAAGGCCAGCCCTGTTAGACCAGAGACACCCAGCGCACTAGTGCCCACTCCAGAAATCACAAAATCGGCCGGGGTCAAGGGCGTGCGGATCACGGAAATTCCACCTTCCGCTACCGCTCTGGTGATGGCGATAAAGATCGCTGTCATTCCGAACAGAAAAATCGGGACAACCCACAGAGGTAACCCGGACTGCCACAACCAAGTCCCCATCACCCCCAGCCCCACAAGCAGGCCCCAGACCGCAGTGCGATAAGAGATAATTTCATCGCTATCGTCGATGGACGGATCGTGATGGAATACCTTGCGATAGACGGCTTGCAGATGCCGACGCGCCATCCACGCGCTGGACAGGACCAGCACGATCATGGCACCCATGGCTTGGTGCGCCAGATAGGGACCAACCGAATTGGCAAACCGGCTCAAGGTCTCCGTACTTTGTATCCCCAAGACGTTGAAGACTCCCCGCTGTACCGTCGATAGCAGGAAAAAGAACCAGAATCCGAGAGCCACATCGCGGCTGAGCAGATAGGCGAAACCGATCAGGCCTAGGTTCAGGTCGAGACGCAGGTAGGTGCTGCCTCTGAACAGACGCATCTCGGAGTAGGTGTCGATGTGTGGCAGAAAAGGGAAATAGCCGCTGAGCGCGTTCGCCGTACCTATGAGGAAAGGCACGGCGAACCCTACCCACATGACCCGGTTCCTAAAGTAAGGTTTAACGAGCGAACGCTTCTCGTTAGGGCCGCGCGCTTCTCGATCTTCATCCTGGATCATCTCTAGCGGGACTTGGACTAGAGGATAGGGCAGCTTTTCGTACTCGACCCATTGTTTGCGCAGAATGGTCATCATGCATATAGACACCCAGTAGAATGACAAGATGAACAGACACCAGTAGAAGAGCGGCTCAACCCAAGCGTCCCAAGGCAGAGCCATGCCCTGGGGCAAGCCCTCGTAGAAATAAGTGATGGCCTCTGTATCTTGCGGGACGATCCACTTAGGCACGTGCGGATGGATCAATTCCTGCCACTTATTTTCAGGGGTGGCGTAGTAGTAGAGTCCTGCGATGATAGGCAGCAGATTTTCAGTGAAACCGATTGTGGGCACGGAGGTGGCTAGCATCGCCATGATGTAAACCACCGCCAACTCAGAACGGCTCAGGGCAAATCTAGGGCCTAGCAGAGCCAAGGATGTATTTATTAGGAAAACGAATACGAAGAAGACAAAAAGGGCGGCCGGTGTGCTGAAATTGTGGGCCATGACCGTGCCCTTGATGATCATGTTGCTATAAGGTACGGCCGCGCCGATGAACAGCGACAAAAAGGCACCAATTGACACGGCCCGCAAGGTGATACCCGGTGTCTTCTCGCCGGGCTGAGCCAAGCCGCGCCGTGCCTCTAAGTGGTCTTGGAATATTGGAGGGATCCCTTTTTTCATATTCAAGTTGCGATCCGGCTCCAAGGAGGAAAGTGAGACAGCTTCGTCGGCTTCTTTATGGGGTATGATCGCTCGCCGAGGGAACTTGGTAGGCGGTGTATTTGAGATTTTTGCCCCGGGCCTTTTCCACTGGATAGCGCTGGGCCGAAATGGCCAATTTCTCCTCCAGCATTTGCGCGGCGTCCAAGCCGAAGCGGTCGCACATAAGCAGGACAAAGTACAGCGCGTCAGCCAATTCGTGGCCGATAGCCCGGCGGAAGGATTCGTCTTCTAAGCGAGTGGCGATTTCTTGGTCGGAGCGGAAGCGGAAGTGCTCCAAGACTTCGGCCGCTTCAGTCGAAAGACCAATGGCCAAATCCTTGGGGGTGTGGAATTGCGCCCAGTCGCGCTCTTCCACGAAGCGGCGAATTTCGGCGGTAAGCTGGGCCAGCGTGACTTCGCTCATAAGTCCGAGTCCCGCACTAGCCGAACCCCGATGTGGCTAAAACGCAAATCAGGCGCATTCCAGCAGCGCTGGGCCGAGCGGGAAAGCGAAGCCGCGTCTTTAAAGCTGCCACCGCGAAACACCCGCGCCGTGCCCTCGGGCGGCCCTTGGGGATCGGTCTGCGGCCCCTCCGGGTACGCACCCAGCCAATCGCCTACCCACTCCCATACATTGCCGTGCATATCGTACAGTCCCCAAGGATTGGGCGTTTTTAACCCCACTGGCTGCGCGGCCATCCGCCCAGTGAGGGCAATATTGTCCGTCCACCAAGCGTGAAGGTCCAAGTCCTTTTCGACATCTCCAAAAGACCACGGCGTCTTCGTGCCCGCCCGCCCAGCGTACTCCCACTCGGCTTCGGTAGGCAGCCGGTACATCTGGCCACCGGCTGTGGCATTGAGGCTGGCTATGAATTCTTGCGCATCTTCCCAAGAGATGTACACAGCCGGGCGGTCGGGCCCCTCTTCCACCTCACCGGCGTGGAGGCTCCACGGCCGCTCCCCAGTCACAGCCGTCCACTGGCGCTGGGTGATTTCGCACTGACTCAGGTAGAAACCCCGAGTCAGGCGAACCTCGAGCTGAGGGCCCTCGTCGTCATTGCGGCCCGGCTCGTCCAGCGGCGAACCCATAGTGAAGACGCCCGGCTCAATCCACACCATATCCAGCGGCACGCCCGGGGCTAGCTCTACAGTAATCGGCGGCTGTGAGTGGGAAGCCTCTGGCTCGACAACGAGGGTAAGACCGAGGGGAACGGACTGCCCCGGGGATAGGTCCAGCTTGGCCGATCCGCTGGCCACCAAGGCTCCGGTCGCATCGTAGCCAGTCACCGTAAATAGTCTGGCGGCACCCGCCGGAATCTCGGAGACGGTCCCGACGATCCGATCCCCATCCACGGCCAATGGCTGGCGCATGGCTGGCATATCAGCCGCAGTAACCGTCACCTCGACCTGGACGAGCCTAGCGGCCACTTCAGCATCCACCTTAGCGGTCAGCAGCACGACTGCGCCGGCCTCCTCAGCCCCTGTGGGGGCCGTGCGGCGATCTCCACAAGCCAGCAGCCCTAAAAGGGCGGCCAGCAGCAGGCCGGAACCTATTTTCAAGCAGGTGTGCATATTCATATCTATATTGTAATGCACAAGGTCCGCCTGCCGCAATACGCCCAACGCCCAATCCTCCCATGTGCCCATCCGCAGTTTCCTCCCAACTAGACCGCCGCACTTGGCTCGTGCCGGCCCTCCTGCTGGTAGGGCTGACCGCCGGGACCTATATCCCAGCGATGAACGGAGGTTTTATCTGGGACGACGACGACTACGTGCAGGACAATCTCACCCTGCGCTCCCTAGAAGGGCTTGGGCAGATCTGGTTCCAGCCGGGAGCTACGCGCCAATACTACCCGCTGGTCCATACAACCTATTGGCTCGAATACCGTCTTTGGGGCTTGAACCCGACCGGCTATCACGTGGTCAATGTAATCCTGCACGCCCTAAGTGCCATCTTGGTCTGGCGGCTCTTAATCCGCCTAAAAGTACCCGGCGCTTGGGCTGCTGCCGCCCTGTTTGCCCTGCACCCAGTGCACGTCGAGTCAGTGGCGTGGATTACCGAACGCAAAAACACATTGTCCGGCGCATTCTATCTGAGTGCAGCATGGGCCTACCTGCGCTACGAAGAAGCGCGCAGCCCTCGCTTGTACTGGGCCGCCTTGTTCCTTTTTGCCGCGGCCCTGCTCAGCAAGACCGTCACCTGTACCCTGCCGGCCGCCCTATTGCTGGTGCTGTGGTGGAAGGGCCAAACTCCAATGCGGCGCACAGCAGCAGCTCTCGCGCCTTTTTTCGCCCTAGGGGTTGCCATGAGCGGAGTGACGGTGTGGATGGAGAAGCACAGCGTCGGTGCTTGGGGGCCAGAGTGGGACTTGTCGCTGGTGGAGCGCGGCCTGATCGCCGGGCGGGCGCTGTGGTTTTACGCGGCGAAACTCCTCGTGCCGCTCAACCTTGCTTTTATCTACCCTCGCTGGGCAATCGACGCGACTGCGATCTGGCAATATCTCTATCCGGCCGGAGCCTTGGGCGTCGGGGCACTGCTGTGGGCCTTGCGGGAGCGCTTGGGGCGGGGGCCGTTGACCGGGGTGTTGTTTTTTGCTGGCACCCTAACGCCGGCACTGGGATTTTTCAACTTCTATCCCATGCTCTACTCCTTTGTCGCCGACCACTTCCAATACTTGGCCAGTCTGGGGCTTTTAGCGCTGGCCGCCGCCGGAGGGCACCGCGCGTGGACGCGGCTGGGCCAGCCGGCGGCCGGACCAGTCGCACTGGCGCTGGTCTTGGCCGTCTGCGGTCTGCTCACTTGGCGACAAGGGCGGGTCTATACCGATCTGGAGACCTTGTGGCGCGATACCCTACAAAAAAACGCCGGCGCTTGGATCGCCCACAACAATCTCGCCAATATCCTCAAACAGCGCGGCCAGCTCGACCAAGCCATCGGCCACTACCGGCAAGCCCTACTGCTAAAGCCCGGCAGCGCCCAAATTCACCTCAACCTCGCCGACGCGCACCGAGTTAGGGGCGAGTCGGCCGCTGCACTGCGCCACTACCGCCGCGCCTTAAAAACCGAGCCAGATCGCGTCGAAATCTACCTCAAACTGGGCAATGCCCTCCTCGGCAAAAACGCGGTCGCAGAGGCCATCGAACACTACCGACAGGCACTCCGACTGGCTCCCAACCTCGCCTTGGCCCACAGCAATCTAGGCGCGGCCTTGGCGATCCAACGACAAGACGCAGAGGCCATCGATCACTACCAACGCGCCCTCCAACTCAAACCCGACTTTGCCGAGGCGCACAACAATTTGGGGCGGCTCTTAGCTCTCCGGGGCCAGTTCGCAGGGGCCATTGACCACTACCAACGCGCACTACAACTCAAACCCAACTACCGCCAAGCCCGCACCAATCTCGCCGAAGCCCTGCAAGCAGTGGGGGCCGACCCTAGATCAAAACCTTGAGGATTTCGCCATTGGGCTGGAGCTAATCGCTTGCAATCAAAGGTACCGCCGGACTATCAGGACTATCTAGCGCGGCGCAGTGCCCCCACGGTCCACCATAATCTCCGGGCAGCCATCACTTGGAGAGGCATATTGGTGGGGTCCTTGCTCTGTGCGCTCATCGCCGTGGGCGCTCCCTACGCCCGACAGATCATCAAAGGGACAGCCCTCGCCCTGACATCCGCTACCCCGGTGGCCTTTTTCCTGCTCTTCGTCTTGCTGTTGACCCTGCACCTGCTCTTGGGCCGTTGCCGCCGCGAGTGGGCTTTTACCCGCGGCGAACTGATCACCATTTTCGCGATGATGACCGTGGCCGCAGCCATACCCACCAAAGGCGTGGTCAGTATGCTGCTACCCATCATCACGGGCTTCTTGTACTACGCCTCGCCCGAAAACCAATGGGCCGCGCAGGTCCACCCTTTGCTACCTCGGTGGATCTTAGTCGACGATGCCCAAGCCGTCACTGACTTCTACGAAGGCGGTGCAACCATCCCGTGGGCACACTGGCTGCCGCCGCTGGCGGCGTGGTTTGCCTTCTACATGGCTTTGTACCTGACGCTCCTCTGCATCAGCGCGATTTTGCGCCGCCAATGGGTCGATTACGAGCGCTTGGCCTATCCCCTTGCCCAAGCGCCGCTGGCCATGATTGACGAGGGGACCGAAGACCGCCTTCTCAAACCATTTTTCAGGAACTGGGTCATGTGGATAGGTTTTTCTATCCCCTTCTTGCTCAGTAGTTTGGGGGCATTGCATCACTATTTTCCTCAGATGGCTGTCCCGGGACTCTCTACGGCGGTGCAGCCTATCGAAGGCGGCCGCAGTCTCCAGTTAAACATCAACTTTCTCATGCTAGGCTTGGCTTATTTCATCAATCTCAACATCAGTCTCAGCCTGTGGTTGTTCTATCTAATAGCCTATTTCCAAGACGCGGCCTTCGGCGTTATGGGCATCCATAGCCAAGCCGATTTGGGCCACTGGAGCGTTCCAATCAGAGGGCACCTTATGATGGGAGCCATTGTGGTCTTGCTGGGCGCGGTCTTGTGGAACGCTCGACACCATCTCAAAGCCGTCCTGCAGCGCGCTTGGAATGGAACCGATGCGGTGGATGATCAAGGCGAGATCATGTCCTTCCGGGCCGCGGTAGTCGGCACTGTGGTCGGCGTGGCGAGCTTGTGGTTCTGGCTGTGGCAAACCGGCCTCCCCGCTTGGATCGCCCTACTCGTCTTAGCGGTCGGTCTGACCATTTTTGTCGTCTTAGCCCGCATCATCGCCGAGACCGGCCTGCCGATTGTCAAGCCGACCATGATCCCGGCGGGTTTTACCTTGTCTGGCGTGGGTTCTTCGGCGCTGGGACCCCACGGGACGGTAGCTTTGGGCTATACCATGGTGTGGTGTGGCGATTTACTGGTCTTTATGATGGCTCCTTTGGCCAATAGCCTGCGCTTGGTCAGCGAGTTAAAAAGCGGGCAGCGCCGCCTCTTTTGGGCTCTGGCCGCCGCCATGCTCCTCACTTGGGTGCTATCCATGTGGTACACCCTGCATCTGGCCTATCGCCACGGTGCCATCAATCTGTACCTTTCGACGCACTACGCCACCGAGCCTTCGCGCTTGGCGGCCCGGCACCTCCTCGACCCTACTGAGCCAAGCCTAGCGGGCTGGCTGTGGACTGGCGGCGGAGGCGCGATTATGGCGGGCTTGCTGGCGGCCCGGCGCTACCTGCTGTGGTGGCCTCTGCACCCCCTCGGTTTTGTCGTCGGCTTCGGCTACGTGATGGAACGGATCTGGTTTGCGGTATTCTTAGCTTGGCTGAGCAAAAAGTGCCTGCTGCGTTTTGGTGGGGCCGCCGCGTACCACAGAATGCAGCCCTTTTTTCTCGGCATGGCCCTAGGCCACATCAGCAGCGGCGGGGTTTGGCTACTCATCGACAGCATGACCGGCACTGTGGGCAATCGCATCTCCCTCTATTGAGTGCCGGTAGGATTATCTATCTTAAACCGCTATGCCGACCAGCGAGCAAAAGACGTACTCGACCTTCTGCGTCCTCTGGGGTTTGGCAACGCTTTTTCACCTCGTTGCCAAAGACCCGTGGCCGGCTCCATTGCTCAGTACCTTACTCGCTGTCGCCGCCCTCTATCTGCTCCACCGGCCGTCCGAACCGCACCGCCTCGTATTGCTAGCCGTCCTACAGTTGTGCGAAAGCTGGACGACGGCTCCTTTTATCTCCAACCACTGGCTCTTCACCGGACTGGTGAACCTGACGCTCCTCCAAGCCTACGCCCGACTGGCGTGGGCCGGGCGCACGTTCGCCGTGGAGCCGGGAGCCTTGTACCGAACCTTTGTCCCCATCGTCCGGCTCGAACTGATCATCCTCTACTTCTTCGCCGTCTTTCACAAACTCAACGCCGACTTCCTCGATCCCCAGACGAGTTGCGCGGTCCACTTCTACGCGGCCCAACTCCAGTCTCTTCCCTTCGCCTTGGCAGGAGCGGTCCCCATCTATCTCACCCTAGTAGTTGAAGCAGCCATTCCGCTCCTACTGTGCTGGGCCCCTAGCCGCAACGCCGGTATTTTGCTCGGTCTCCTCTTCCACGCGGCGGTCGGCTTTAATCCCATAAGCGAATTTTACAATTTCTCCTCTATGATTTTTCCCCTGCTGTTTTTGTTTGCTTCCCTGCGCCTCGACGCGGGCTGGCCTATCCGGCGTCTTTTTGAGTCGGCGCGGTGGGAGGGCATGCCCTTTTCCGGTAAGAGTTTCCTCGCTGTCGGCGCGGTAGTTGTAGGATTGGGGTTTTTGGTCGCACTAAACGATCTGATTGCCGCACCGGCCGAGTTGGTGCTTCCTTTGTGGGGGCTGTACAGCGCCGCCCTGATCCTCCTTTTCGTCCTCCTGCCCAAAGCACCTCCGGCGCGGCCCACATTCTCGTTCCGACCTTGGCCCGTACTGCTGGTGCCTCTGCTAACCGGCCTCAACGGGTGTAGTCCCTACTTGGGACTCAAGACCGAGACGGCGTTTGCCATGTATTCCAACCTGCGCACCGAAGGAGGACAGAGCAACCACTTGCTGGTACCGGCTGGAGTGCAACTGTTTGGTTTCCAGCAGGATCTGATAGAAATAAAGGACTCTTCGTCCGGCTTCTTGGCCAGTCTGGCGCGGCGCAAACTAATGTTGCCCTTCTTTGAGGTGCGCGCCTTGCTCCAGCAGCACCCCAATACCTCGCTTACCTATGAGCGGCACACCGGGCCTAGCACTTCCCCAGACGCGCAACTGCGGCAGCCGATCCCGTGGCCGCTGCGCAAATTGCTCTACTTCCGCCCAGTGGCCTCCAGCGGCCAGCAGCCCTGTTTCCACTAGGACCAGCAATGGACCAAGACTACGATCTCATTGTCGTGGGCACCGGCTTTGCCTCTTCGTTCTTTCTCTCGGTCTATCTGGCCCGCTGCCGGGCCGACGCCCGGATCTTGGTCTTGGAGCGAGGCCGCCGCGACACCCATGCTTGGCAACTACGCCACCGCCGACCGGCCAGCACACCACCCCAAGCCACCTTTGTCAACCGCCACCGCCGCAAACAGTGGTTCTACACGCCAGCACTGGGCGGAGGCTCCAACTGCTGGTGGGCGGTGACGCCGCGCATGATGCCCAGCGACTTTGCCTTGCAATCCACCTATGGAGTGGGCACAGACTGGCCCCTCAGCTACGACGAGTTGGAAGAATTCTACTGCCAAGCCGAAGCGCTCATGGCCGTCTCAGGACCGGACGATGGTTCACCCCAGCCTCGAAGCCAGCCTTATCCCCAGCCACCTCACCGCTTTTCCCGCCCCGACCAGCTACTTAAAAAAGCCTATCCCGAGCTCTTTTTTCACCAGCCCACGGCCCGGGCTCGCTTGGCCACCGCTCAGCGATCCGCCTGCTGCGCCAGCGGGGTGTGCCACTTATGCCCCATAGACGCCAAGTTTACAGTCCTCAATGAAATGGGCCATCTCTACGTCGACCCCCGCGTTACGTTGGTGCTAGGGGCCGCGGTGCAGAGCGTGGAAACCACCGGCAGCACGGCCCGAGGCGTCCGCTACATAAAAGACGGTACCGAAGTCCAGGCGCAGGGCCAGTTGGTGGTCTTGGGGGCCAATGCCTTGTTCAATCCGCACATTCTGCTGCGCTCGGGCTTGTCTCACCCGCTCCTGGGCAAATTCCTCCACGAACAAATCGCCGTCACCGCCACCATCGACCTCGACGGAGTCGACAACTTCCAAGGCAGCACCAGCATCACCGGGCACGGGTACATGTTGTACGACGGCCCCCATCGAGCACAGCGAGCCGGCTGCCTGATTGAATCGTGGAACGTGCCCACTCTGCGCTTGGAACAGGGCAAGTGGCGACAGCGGCTAGTACTCAAATTCCTCTTTGAGGACTTACCCGCGCCACACAACCACGTCCGCATTGCTGCTGGCGATCCCGCCCAACCCGAAACCGTGTACCGGAACCACTCGGAGTACGCCCAACGCGGCATTGACGCGCTCGCGGAGGCTCTACCCGAGCTTTTGCGTCCCCTGCCAGTAGAAAAAATCGACTTCGACCCCCGGCCTTCCCCCACCGAAAACCACATCTTGGGCACCACGCCGATGGGCACCGACCCGCGCCGCAGTATTGTCGATCGCGGTCTGGTCCACCACCAAGTTCGCAACTTGCTGGTCTTAGGCGGCGGAGCCTTCCCAACCAGTTCGCCGGTCAACCCAACCCTCACCCTGTCGGCCCTGTCCCTGTGGGCGGCCCATCACCTGCTGGCATAGAAACTATGGCGATCTGGAACAAGCGTCGGACTTTCCTCGGAGCCGTAGCTGCCCTGTCGCTGGGCATCGGCCTAGGCCGGTGGTTTTACCGCCCGCGTCAGATCGACGGCCCTTGGGTCGAGCAAACCGCGACGACCGTACGCCGCCTGTTGCCCTACCTACGGATAGACGAGGACGGCTTGGCCCGCTTCGCGCAAGACCTGCTAGCGCGAGACCAGCACGCGCTTTTGCGTCGGGCCAGTGCCGGCGATGCCCAGGCTGAGGCGTGGCTCGGCCAACAGTTTTTGCTGTCGAGCGATTTCTTTTGGCATGGAGCCGACGAGGCGAAAACCGTCGGCTACCGCACCTACTACGACCCCTACGAACTCCCTTGCGCCAACCCTTTTGCCCATTGGGAGTAAGCCGTGGTCCAGCCCCCTGTCAACCGCCTCATTGTTGGGACCTTGATCGCTCTGATCGCACTACATGTCCTCCACGTTCTGCGCTACGATTTTGTCTCCGACGACGCCTTTATCGGCTTGCGCTACGCGGCCAACCTGCTCGCTGGACACGGGCTGGTTTTCAACCCGGGAGAACGCGTCGAGGGCTTTACTAGTCCGCTGTGGACCCTGCTTTTGGCCGGGTTTGGTGCCTGCGGTTTCGACCTGCTAGAAGCCGCCCGCGCCCTCGGCTTGCTCTGTTCGATTCTGACGCTCCCAATCACCTATTGGCTAGCGCGCCAATGCGGGGCCGCTCCGCCGACCGCCCTGATCGCTCCGGCCTTGCTGGCCTTTAACGGCTCTTTTGCCTGCTGGGCCGCCTCGGGCATGGAGACTGCGCTCTTTGTCGGCCTGATTGCCGCTGCTTTTGCCACCGCCTTGGCCGGGGGCTACTGGGCCTCAGCTAGTTTGACTGCCGCCGCTACCCTAGCCCGACCGGAGGGTCTGCTGGTTTTACTCGTTTTAGGCTGCCACCAACTCGTGCGGGCCAAGCGGGGCGAAGGTCGCTCGTGGCTACCGTGGCTCCTTGTTAGCGGCGGTCCGTACGCCCTTTTGTTGGGGTTCCGCCGCTGGTACTACGGGGACTGGCTGCCCAATACATACTACGCCAAAACCGGGGGAGGCTGGGCCCAAATACAGCGCGGGCTGGACTATCTGCGCGACTACGCCGCTGATCACGAGGGCCTGCTGCTGTTGGTCGGGCTGGCGCTTTTCACCCTGTTGCGCCGCACGGCCGGGATGCGCTTGGTGGCCGTCGGCTGGTTGCTCTTTTGGCTGGCCGTCGCGTGGCTGGGCGGGGACGGCCTCCCCATGTATCGCTTTGCGCTGGCCCCCCTGCCCCTGTTTGCGGCCTTGGCCGCAGCCTTTGTCTCCGACTTGGCGCAGCCCTCGTTTTTGGCGGCCCGCAAAAGCGGGGTGGCCTTGGCGGTAGTGCTGGGCTGCGCTTGGGCCTATACGCACTGGTCGCCGCCGCGCCTCAAGTCGCACTACAGCGCATATCAATTTCAACAACAGGTGGAAATTCCCCGCTGGACCCAGGTGGGCCAGTGGTTTGCCGCCAGTGCGCCAGCAGGGGCTAGCATTGCCGTCGTGCCCATTGGCGCGGTGGCATATTACTCAAAGCTCGAAGTGCGCGATATGCTCGGCCTGACCGACCGGCACATTGCCCGACGCAACCTGTCGGGCCTAGGCCGGGGCTGGGCCGGCCACGAAAAGCACGACGGCCAGTACATCCTCCAACGCCGACCCACGTACCTCCTGCTGGGCAATGTCGATGTGACCGAGCAGCCCCGCGATCCCCGCAAGCGGCCCTTTATTCCCTACGACAATCCCCACATCTGGGCGCGGGAACAAGATATGTTCGCCACCGAACTGATTTTCGAACGCTACCAGCCCCGCTCGGTCCAGTTTACCCCCGGGCAGTACCTCAATTTCTACGAGCTAAAACCAGAGTTCCGCCAGCCGTAACCGCGCCCGGCATTTGGCATCTAGCTGAGAACTTCGTAGCCTATCCGAGCGAATAGTCCAGCATCCTCTACTCCATGCCAACCAGCCCATGTCGCGTCCGCAATCGCCCCTTGCTGCCCACGTAACCGGGCGCGGCATCTTCATCGGCTGCGTCCTGTGCGCCGTCATTGCCATTGGCGCACCCTACGGACGCCAGTTAATCCAAGGCACTTCACTGGCCCTGACTTCGGCCACCCCGATCGCATTTTTCCTGTTTTTTGTGCTACTGCTGACCCTGCATCTGGTCTTGGGCTGGTGCCGACGCGGCTGGGCCCTCCAGCGGGGCGAGCTGATTACCATCTTCACCATGATGATGGTGGCTGCGGCCATTCCCACCAAAGGCGTCAACGGCCTGCTCATGCCCATGATTACGGGCACCTTCTATTACGCCACTCCGGAAAACGATTGGGTCGACCAAATTCATCCGTGGCTACCTAGCTGGATCTTGGTAGCCAACCCCGAAGCAGTTAAAGAATTTTACGAGGGAGCCAGTCGCGGCAGTGGTATCCCTTGGGCGCATTGGCTGCCGCCTTTGGGCGCTTGGCTGCTGCTCTACTGCTCCCTATATCTAGCCGTGACCTGCCTCAGCGTCATTTTGCGCCGCCAGTGGGTAGAACACGAGCGCCTGATCTACCCGCTCATGCAGGTGCCGCTGGCCATGATGGCCGACGATCCGCAAGGCAGGCTGTTAAAACCCTTTTTCCGCAGTTGGGCCATGTGGATCGGCTTTGCCATCCCAGTGGTCTTCATGAGTTTTTTTGCTCTGCACAACTACTTTCCTTGGTTCCCCCAAGTCGTCCTCCGGTCCTCCATCGACGTGTTTCGCCAGAGTATTTTCCTGACCTTTGGACTCAATTTTCTCATACTGGGCTTTGGTTATTTCATCAATACGCAGATCGGCTTCAGCTTGTGGTTTTTCTACTTACTGCACCAGCTACAGGAGGGACTGCTATTTTACTACGGTTTGCAAGACACCCAAGCCGAATTGGGCTGGTGGACCGAACCGGGCATGGGACACCAGATGATGGGAGCTCTCATCGTCTTGGTCCTCTCGGGGCTGTGGATAGGCCGTCCCCACTTCAAACGGGTACTACAAAAGGCTTGGCGTCGAGACGCGCCGATAGAAGACAGCGACGAGATCATGTCCTATCGGGCCGCTGTCTGCGGCGCAGCTTGTGGCATTGCCGGCATGTGGCTCTGGCTGTGGCAGACCGGCATTCCCGCTTGGATCGTCCCAGTTTTCCTCTTTGCTGGCTTGGTCATCTTCATCGGCCTAGCCCGAGTGATTTCCGAGACCGGACTGCCGATCTTCAAGGCCAATATGATTCCAGCGGGCTTTGCCGTGTCCAGCGTAGGTGTGCCAGCTTTGGGCGTAAAGGGCATGATCGCCACCGGCTACACCATGGTGTGGTGCGGCGACCTGTTGGTTTTTATGATGGCCCCCTTGGCTCACGGCCTGCGCCTCGGCAGCGAGTTGAAAAGCGGCCAGCGCCGCCTGACGTGGGCCGTGGGCTTGGCCATGGTCATCGCCTTAGTCCTGTCGGCGTGGTTCACCATTTACCTCGCCTACCGCTACGGCTCGATGAACCTGCTCATTTCCCAACACTACTCCGAAGAGCCGTCCCGCTTTGCCTTCGAAAAGATCACCAATCCCACCGGTCCCAGCCTGAGCGGGTACTTGTGGATGGGCGGGGGAGGGCTGATCATGGGACTACTGCTTGTAGCCCGTCATCAGTTTTTGTGGTGGCCGTTCCATCCCCTCGGGTTTTTGGTGAGCCACGGCCGGGTAATGGACGGGATTTGGTTCACTCTTTTTCTAGCCTGGCTCTTTAAGAGCTTAGTGCTCAAATACGGGGGCGTGAGTTTGTACCGCCAGACCCTGCCGTTTTTCTTGGGCCTTGCCTTGGGCCACATCGTTATCGGTGGCATTTGGTTGGTCATCGACGGGCTTACCGGCATGGTGGGCAACCGCATCCCCCTCTACTACTAACGGAATCCTGCTCACTTTTTGCTTGAGCTTGCGGCGTATTCGCTTTATTCTTATAGAACTTCGCAGGCACGAGACACTTTTTTTATTTCATCGAACTCTTCCAAAGGAGGTTGGTTCATGAAGCGCATCGCTATTCTCTTTGCAGCTCTCGCCCTAGCGGCCCTGCCCAATACGGGCCAAGCGCACTGGGATGCCGGCACGGTTTGGTTTGTCGTCCAGTTTCCCGACGGGGCTACCCCCACCATTGACGGCAATCACGGCGACTGGGACGGAGTGCCCGCCTCCTATGGCATCGACAACTCGGTCTTCAACGACGCCCGCGGCCTAGTGCCCGAAGGCTGGAGCAACGCCGACTGGGACGTCACTGACTTCAGCATGTTGCACCGGGTCGGCTGGAACGAGACGGACAACAAAATCTACATGGCCACCCAGACCTTCGACGACGAGCACAATATGGACCGCACCAGCCACTGGAGCGAGGACGATTCGTGGGAGGTGTCGTTTACCTATAACCACGACGCCTATGCCGATGACGGCGGTTACGTCGACATCAACGACGAAAACATCGGCATCAATACCCGCTACAACTTCGCGGTGCCCGTCCATCCGACCCTCGGCGACTGGTTCTGGTTGCGGCCGGGCGAGTTGACCGGCACCGAGTGGATATGGCCCGGCACTGATTGGCTCGAATTCAACTACACTTGGGACGGCGACGAATTCGGCGAGAGCACCTATTACTACGAAATGGGTCTCACGCCCATAGGTTCGTACCCCAAGGGCCAAGAGGGCGGCTATCAGCCCGACGATATGGAAGTATGGGATCTGGAAGAAGGTCAGATCATCCACATTTCCATCGTCCAGATCGACAACGACGGCGATTTCAACAACTATCGCACCCCCGGTTGCTGCGGCTACTGGAGCACCCTTGACAATTGCTGTTCGTCTGTCAACGATTGGTTCCTAGCCGAACCGGATCCGGCCTTTGTCGCCTCTACCTCGGTCGAGGAAGATAGCTGGGGCCGCATCAAAGCCAACTTTAAGTAGGTCGCGTCTCCGCTGGAACCACCTCAATCCAGCTAGAGGGCAACTCTCGGAAGCCCGTGTTCCACGCTGGAACACGGGCTTTTTTTGTTTCTTCGCCAAAGGCATACATCCAAAGGGAACTGCATGAGAAAACACAGGGTGTTATGGCTGATCGTTGCGCTGGCGAGTCCGGCACCGGGTGATCGGGCCGAATTTGCGCTAGGCGGAGAGGACGGCAATCCCTGGACCACCCCCCTCGCGTTAGAAAGCGAAGAAGGCGGCTTCTACACCGTGTACGGCACCGACGGCCAAGTCTTGCGAACCGAGTCAGTGGGCACGTCCCCCCAGTGGATTGGTGCCGATACTCTGATAAACTACGCCGATGGAGCCATGACCCCGTCTTGGGTTGACCCCAACTTGAACCTGACCCACATCGTCAGTTGGGACCAAAACGGCCAGAGCCAAGTGCCCTTTCACGATCTGGGCGGCAATATCCGCGTCACCCAGGGTGAGAATTCGGCCTTCATGGGCATGACTCTGCCCAGTACTCTGCGGGCCTACGACGGCGACCGCACCTCGGCCATGTTCCGCATCTTCGTCCAGCGCGTGGGAGCACCTCCAGGGGTGGGGCGCGGCTTCCGCAACAACACCATTACCAATTTCGGTGCTGAAATGCCCATCAATCGCATCCGCTTCTACCCCCGGCTCAGCAAGACCGAAGACGCCCATATCATCGCCGCCATGGCCGAGCCCAAGCCCGATCCCGACACATTTGGTGAAGAGAGCTTTGCCGCCAACTTTCTCGAATGGTACGAAATAGGCATCGCCGACAACAGCGCTCCCATAGCCGACGATGCCTTCGCGGTCCCCAAAGGATTGCGCTGGCACAAAGTCCTCTCCTCGGCCGGCCTCGGCGGCTATCGAGTGAGCAACGATTCGGCCTATAGCATTCTGCGCAGCGTGCGCGAAAACCTCGATGTGGTGGTCGACTTTCGCTTCCCCCTGCGGCACATCCGCTGGGTCGCCATCCGCGCTTTGGATCCGGTGCGCGACTGGGAAATCGCCGAGGTAGAAATTTACGGACAAGGCTTTGTGCGCAAAGCCCGCTATCTAACCGATATTCTCGACTTTGGCCAACCCATCAACTGGGGCAAAATTCGCTGGAGTGGCCAGCGCCCCCCCGGCACCCAAGTCGAAATCCGCACCCGCACGGGCACCGACCACAACCCCCACATCTACTGGGAACCCAACGCCATTACCGGCGAAGCCGAGGAAATCAGCTTTGACGAGCACTTCAGCCTGCCCGTCCGCGAGCGCGAACCCCCGCTATACGACCGCGACCACTGGAGCTTTTGGTCGCCTCCCTACGACTTTGAGGACGGCTTGCGCGACCACGCTCAGGAGGCGGCCGCTTGGGCCGACGGCACGGTCCTCCAGTCACCCTCTCCACGGCGCTACATGCAGTTGCAGGTCACCTTGTTTGCCACCGAAACCGAGGCTCCGCGTCTCGACGAGCTACAGTTTCAGCTAGCTCACTCCCTGTCGGCTTCTGCCCTACTGGGCGAAATCTGGCCGATCGAAGTCGACGACGCCCGCTCCCAGCGCTTCACGTACGTGGTGCGCCCGGATTTCCAAACCGGCGACACGGGCTTTGACCGACTCGAAATCGGCACCCATACCCAAGTTGACACCGTCTATCACGTCAAAATCGGCGGCGTGGAGGTCGATCTGGCGGCCTTCCCGCCCCAAGTGCAGACCGACCGCTTCATCGTGTCGCTAGACCGCAAGCTGTCAGACCCGGAGACTGATCGCTTCAAGCAAGTGGAGGTTGCCTTCCAAGTGCCGGTCCTGCGCTTCGGCACTGAATTTGCCGGCTGGGTGTACAACAGCGACGATCCCGACCGCATCAAGCAGCGCGTACAGCCGGGCAACGCCACCTTCCGCTACGGTGGCGACGTGCTGGCCGTGCGCACCCGCGTAGGTGGTCGGCTGTTGACGGATGTACGAGTGCATCCCAACCCTTTTACCCCCAACAACGACCGGGTCAACGACATCGTGCAACTGTCTTTTGACGTGCGCGAAGTGGTCGCGCGCCGGCCCCTGCAAGTAGCCCTGTACGACCTCTCGGGCCACGAGGTCCAGACCTTGGCTACCACGCAGATCAAAACCGGGATAGTAGAGTACTCTTGGGACGGCCGCCAATCCGACGGCCGTCTGGTGTCCCCAGGCATCTATATCTACCGCATTCGGCTAGATACCGACGAAGGCGCAGAAGAACAAGTCGGCACCATTGCGGTCGCCTACTAGGAGCCTGAGCATGTTGAGAAGCCTATTTGCTCACAGCCTAGCAGCCCTCGTCCTCATGGCCCCAGTCGAGGCCTTAGATACGCTCAGTGTGGGCTTAGACGCCCCCATCGACTGGGATGGCACCGGTGCTGCTGTCAGTACGCTGGACCCAGAGTACCGCAGCTTGGTCGATCCCAACGCAGTGCTAATAGGCAACGCTCCAGGCGAACTCATCGACTTCTCCCAGCGAGTCTTAGCGCCCCGGGAACTGCAAGAGGGTGAAAACATCGCTTCGGGCACCCTCGAACGCGGCGGCACCATAGCCGCCCCCACGGTGCTGCGCTTCACCGCCGACTTCACCCGCGAGGATCTCATCAAGGCCCTCGCCGAAATCCTCAGCGACCTAGCGGGCGGCGAGACTCAAGCCTTTGAGCGCAAAAGTGGCGACGTGCGCGGCACCCTCATCATCGGCGACTTAGGGGCCCGCTTCGGCGTCAATCGCTTCCGCTTCTACCCGCGCAATACGGTCCATCCCGCGCCTACGGCCGCCTTCCAGAACGACTTTTTGCGCGCGTTTGAGCTGTTCGTCAACGACGGCCTCAATCTCACGGCCGATGGTTTTCCCGTGTGGGGCGCGCCCATAGTAGAGGAAGCCCAAAACACCAAGCCCGTCGTTGACATCGAATTCGATCCGCCCCGCTATATCCGCTCCTTCCGCCTGCGCTCGGCCACGCCCATCCCCTTCGAAATAGACGAGATCGAAATCTACGGCACCGGCTTTTTGCCGACAGCTACGTACTTCTCGGATATTTTCGCCCCGGGCCTTGCGGCTTGGGGTCACATTCGCTGGGTGGAAAAAGCCGTGGGGGACTCGGCCCAGTCCACCCTGCTGATTTCCACGCGCAGCGGCAATGACGACACGCCTTTTGTTTTTCACCGCCAGCGCACGGACAAGCGCACCGACCCAGAGATCCCCTTCTCCATTACCGATCCCACTGAGCCCATGCGCCTAGACGAGTACGAACGGCTCCCATTAGTAGATGATAACGGCGTCACATGGTCCAAAGGCTCAATCAAGGACGATCTGGAAAATTGGAGCCCTTGGAGTCCTCCCTATCCCCTCGACGAGGGTACGTCCCTCCAAGGCACCCCGATCATCTCTCCTTCACCGCGGCACTTCCTCCAGTTCCGCGTCAGTGCTCAGAGTAATGATATCCAATCAGCGCGCCGCCTCGAACATATTTCCCTTTCGTACCTGACTCCACCGTTGGCCGATGAATTCGTCGCCGAGATTTTTCCCCGCCAAGTAGAGGTTTCGACCTCTACGTCCTTTACCTATGCCGTGCGGATGCGCATGGACTCGCCAGACCTACTGGGATTCGATACTTTTGCGATAACTACCCCCATTCGGGTGGAACAGGTGGAACAGGTAGAAATTCTAGATACCCAAGGCCAGCTAGTCGCTTCCCACGCTTTTGCGCAAGGCGATACGGCTGGCGGTTCGGGGCTTGCCATCAACGCCATTGCAGAGGACCACTTCAGCGTGCGCTTTCCGCGCATTCAAGCCGATGACAGTCTGCTGAAAATCAAGTTTCGCGCATCCGTGCTGGCCTTCAGCACCGAATTTCGCGGGCAGGCTTCGCTGTCGAGCGAACCCGGTTCGTTTCAAAACGCCACTTCGGGCAATAGCGCCAATTTGGGGGACGAAGACCAGTCCACCCGCTCCGGCACCACGGTGCTCAGTCCCTCGATAATCCGCAGCGAACGGCTGATCGATGCCCTCGAACTGACGCCCAATCCCTTTACGCCCAACGGCGATGGGATCAACGACCAAGTCGCTATCGCCTACAACATCCTAGCGCTGACCAAGGCCAGTGCCGTTGCGGTGCGCCTGTACGACCTGTCGGGCCGGCTGGTACACACCCTACAGCAGACGGCGCTCAGCAACGGTCGCTACGCCCTCACTTGGGACGGGCGAGTCGCTGACGGCCAGGTCGTCCCCCCAGGCGTGTACTTGTTGGGCATAACCGTAGCCGGAGACCTGGGCGACGACCTGCAAGCACACCCTCTATACATAGCCTACTGACATGAACAGAGTACGAACCGCTATAATAACTTGCACCCTGATCGGAGCCTTTTTGTGGGGCTGTGGTGACCAGGAATCCACCACCGTGGTTCAGATCGGTACACGCGCCATCACCGCCGAGAATCTCCGATCCTACGTCCTAGGGCTGAACGAAAGCCAGCGGAGCCGCCGTGAAGGTTCGGCAGCGCGGCACGAGTACCTCCAACCCCTCATCGACTACCACCTCATGTGGCTGGAAGCCCAAGCCCTCGGTTTGGACACCGCGGCCACGACCCAGCGCCAACTAGAACGCAGAATCCGTCGGCATTTGGTCGCCCTCTATCTCAAGCGCAAACCCGTGCAACCGCCCCTCGTTGAAGAGACCGAGATCAAACAGCGCTTCGAGCGCCAAGGACTCCACCGCACATTAGAGCGAATGACTTGGGGCATTATGGCCAAGGAACGGTCGGCACTAGAACAAGCTGTGGCCGAGTTGGCCGCCGGCACTCCGTTTGGCGAAGTGGCCGCCCGCTACTCCATCACGCCCGACGCAGTCAACGGGGGCGAACTCGGCTGGCTCCGAGTGGAATCTACCCGCCGCATGGGCCTCCCCGATTCGCTTTTCCACGCTTTGCCCTTGGGGGTCCTATCGCCCGTGCTACCCCACTCCGCTGGCTTTTGCGTCGTGCGATTTACCGAGGAACGGCCGGTATCCTACTTCGACTTCCGGGACGAAATTCTCCAAGAACTCCAAGAGGAAAGGCTCGGCGAAGCGCGAGCGGCCCGGGCCGAACAATTAGCCGACAAATACGACTGGAATCTCCACCAACCAGGGTTGCGCCTCCTGCTGGAAAAAGGCCAGCCATTGGCGGCCTTGGAACTGACGCCAGAGGAAGAACGGACGCCTCTATTCAAGTTTACGGGCGGCCAAGTACCCCTAGGCGAGCTGCTCGACCAACTCAAAAACCGCAACATCAACGCCGTAGCCGACAGCACCGCCTTGGTCCAACTCGCCGAGCGCTTTCTGCTCCAGCCTTACATCTTTGCCGCCGCGGTCCATCACGAGGATTTAATTGACCGAGAGACCCTCGAAGCGGTGCGGCAGAGCCTGCGTGAAGAGGTCGTCCTCAACCAACTGCGCCAGCAAAAAGTAGTGGCATCCATCACCATCGCTCCAGAGGACGTGCGCCGCTACTACGACGAACAGACCGAGCGCTTCCGGCGTCGGGACCAGATCGACGTGGCCGAAGTGCTGGTGGAGACCGAAGAAGAAGCCCTAGCCGTGCGGCGGCAAATCGAAGCGGGGGTCGACATCGCCACCCTAGCCCAAGAGCGCAGCAAACGCCGAGGAGCGCGGGCGCGGAGCGGCATCTTTCCCATGGAGAAAACTTCGGACTTGGTGCCCCATATCCTAGCCGCGCAGCCGGGCGAGTTGGTCGGGCCGGTACAAGTCCACGACGGCTTCTCCGTATTCGAGATCGTCCGCCGCCAACCAGGGGAGCGCCTGCCTTTTGCTCAAGTCCGCCGGCAGATTGGCGATATGTTGCGCCGGGCCGAGGAGCGGGAGCGGTTTCAAGCCTATATAGAAACCCTGCGCCAACAATACGCCGATCAGATCCACGTGGACCAACAGCAATTAGCTGCGGCCCTACCCGACGATTTCCTCACCGCCTTTTAAACGGTCGCACAACTTGGAGAAACTCCATGAACCGCAAGCGATACAGCCGTTGGAGCCGGATTTGGGCCTTAGCTTTTGGGTGTTTGGCCCTCCAGCAAGTCAGTGCCCAAGCGCCCTTAGGTCACCGTCTGCAGGGCGACCGCATCATCGTCAATCAGGCTTCCTACTGGCGACACTGGACCGGGCCCTCGCACGTGGTCGATGTGCATCCAGACGGGACGGTCAAGCCCCATTTCTTTCGCCACGTGTACAACATCATCGCCGAAGACCGCGCGGTATTTGCCAAACCCGTGGACCAACCGGGCATTCGCAAGGCGGATCGGGCAATTATGAACCTCCAGCGCACCCCAACGCTGGAAGCAGACGGCAGCTTTACCCTCAGCAAGGCCGAGCAACTGATCAAGTTCCTCAACCGGGACTTCAAACGCTTCCCCGGCAACCACAGCCAGATCCCCCTCAACGGCCGACTCCTAACCATCGTCGATACCACCCTCAGCGGCGACGGCAAGACCGTGAGCCTGAGCCTGCGCGACGAACGCACGGGGGTAGAATCAACGCGCGAATTTGGCGCTAAGGACAAAATCGCCTTCCCAGTGTACGACTACGTCCAGCGCGTCGGCGTCAGCCGGGTAGGCTCCAACGAAGCCCTCGCCCCTCACATTGTCGATGGCGACCGCGACACCTTTTGGGAACCAGACTTAGCAGCCACGCCAGACAAGTGGTGGATCGAGATCGACTTGGGCCGTGCGGTCGTGGTTGAGAAGGTAGTGCTGCACTTTGCCGATGAGACCTTGGGCGATCCCTTCCGCCAGTTCCGCGTCATGCTAGCCCCCCAGCAGAAGCTCATTCAAGCCCAAAGCCGCGTACTCCAGTTCAAGGTGGTCGGCCAAACCCGAGCTCCCAATACGGACCAGCGGACCATGGCGTTTTCTTCCGAGGACACGCCCGGCTTTTCCGAAGACGACGGCGACCGCACCGAGTGGACCGGTCGCATGGCCCAAACCGTGCGCATTCTCATCGGCGACAGCAAGCTGGGGCGGGCACACCAAATCGATCAGGCGGCGTGGGATGCCCTGCCGACCGACGAACGAGGCGATATACTCTACTACATCCGCGACGACGTCGGCTTTGAGGAACCGGTGGAGCAGGCCATTTACGAGAGCCTCCCCCAAGAACAACAGGGCCGCAAAGAGTACTATATCCGCGAGCGGCCCCGGCTGGCCGAGGTCGAGGTCTGGGGCTGGGGCGACAACCTATCGCCCAAGCTAATTGACGGGGGCGGTAGCGTTAGCTTTACCGGACCGGAAGTCCCGGCTGGGGGCTTTGACGGCGACTGGAACACCACCTTCCGCATGCCAGCGTGGTTTAGCACCAATCCCACCGCTGGCATTCTCACCGTCGATATTGGTGCCCGCGTCTGGCTCGACGCCATGCGCTTGGCCGTTCCCTTTATTCCCGGCTACATCACCGAGGCAGCCGACGGCAGCCGCGATCCCAACGGCCGGCTCCGGTGGCGACAGGTCAGCCTACCCGATCGCATGGAAGGGGGATTCAAGCGCGCTGCCGACCGCTTTGACCCACCCCTAGATATTCGCTTCCTCAACCTGCGCCTGCCGGGCATCGCGCGGACTTCGGGCTTTTTCTACGACCTGACCGAAGTCCTGCTCTACACCGAGGGGTTTGTCAGCCAAGCCTCGCTGGTGTCCGATATCATTCGCCTGCCGGGACCGCGCAACTTCGGTGCCATCCGCTGGGATCCGCCGCCCGGCACCCACCCGCCCGGCACGACGGCGGAAGTGCGGACGCGCACCGGCGATCTGCTGGTGCAGCAAATTCGCCATTTTGACGTCAACGGCAACGAGAAAACTAAAGAAGAATGGGACAAGCTGATCAGCAGTTGGAAGGGACCCATCGACACCTCCTTTGCTCTCGGCAGCGGCTGGAGTCCTTGGAGCCAGCAGTACCTACAGCCGGGCGACCGGGTCCGTTCCCCTGGGCTGCGCAATTACATGCAGTTGCAGGTGCGCTTTACCAGCCAAGATCGCCTGCAAGCCGCCTCCATCAGCTCAATCGAAGTAGAACTGGCCCCGCCCGTCGCCCGTGCCCTCACCGCCGAAATATGGCCCACGCAGGCCGCGGTCGGCCAGCTAGACACATTCGACCTGTATCTGCGCCCGGTATTCATCGACGAACCAGCGGCAGACCGCACCCCAGGCTTTGACGAAATCCTCCTGCAAGCTCCTCCCGGGCTCGCGTTGCACCTGTTGAGCCTAAGCACGGGAACCGAAGAAGAGCTAGGCCGCGGAAGCCCCTCGCAGACGTTTACCCTAGCGGCCGACGGCCACCTAACCGACGCCTCTGGAGCCATCGCCCAAGTGCGGCGCAACCACGCTGACTCCATCTGGGTCCTGCTGCCCCAACTACACCAGACCTTACCTGCAGAGCAGGCGGTTCAGACCTACCACCGCATCACCCCTCAAGGGGCCGAAGTCATGGTCGGTGAGGACGGCGACCTGATCACCGAGGCGGCCTACGGCCTGCTCAACGAGGCCGAACGCGGAGCTATCCTCTTTTTGCGGCAGACCGCCGACGGCTTGGAAGCGGTCTCTGGTCGTGCTGAGTACGATGACTTGCCCCCAGCCGAACAGGGCCGATTCGCTATTTCCGCAAACTGCGCGGCGGCGGGGCTCAATCGCCCTTTGACGCCTTGGGCGACTCCCTGACGCGCGCAACCCACCGCGCGTTACCAAGAGCCGAACGCGGTGCCATCTTGGGCCAAGGCCCCCTAATCCACTTGCGCTTTGCCGCGGCCATCTTTCGCAACGGAACCACTTTTAAGCCTTTTGTCCGTCGCGCCGCCGCTGGCACCGACGGCAACTTGTGGCAGCAAGTAGAGCCAGGCGACGCCACCGCGCTAACGGACAGCCGCCAACTGACGCTGAGCGTCCCCGTAGGAGGGCAAGTCCTCGGCGACCTGAGCTTAGTTCCCAACCCATTTACGCCCAACGGCGACGGGGTCAACGACGAACTAACCATTGCATTTTCCATCTTTCAAGCGACCCAAGCACGCCAAGCAAGTCTGCGCCTCTACTCACTGGACGGGCGCCTGATATGGGAAAACAGTACCCAAGTGGCAGGAGGCCCCCAGCAAATCCGCTGGAACGGCCGCGATGCGGCCGGCCAGACCGTGCCGCCAGGACTCTATATATGCCGGATTGATTTCGGTGCCGATTCGGACCGGGCCACTGACACGGCCTTGGCTCGCATCGTGGCCGTAGTCTATTAGTATACACCAGCCAAAGGGAAAATTATGGAAGCGATAAGGCTAAATACCGCGTCTGTTTTGGTGGTCTTGAGCTGTGTGCTAAGCCCGGTTTACAGCCAACCCGACTATGGCACGCGGCTGGGCGTCCCCCGAGGGGAAGGCGAGACCAGCTACGCCCCTTATGGCCCGGGCGTCCTCTTCGACGCGCTGGACCCGGCCATTAAGAAATGGTACGTGCCACAGGAGCTCTACAACGAATACCGCTGGCGCCAGTGGGAGTACAGCAACTACGCCCGCAACCTGTACCAGCGCTACGTCGATATCCGGCTAGAGGGCGACTACTACTACGACCTATTTGGCAACGCCATCACCCGTGGCTGGCTCATCTTTAGCAACTCGCAGACCCAGCCGCGGCAATTTGGCAGTTCGCTGGTCAAGGCCTCTCGCTTTAATAACTGGTTTTCGGGCGTGGCTATTGCCTCGGACAGCAAGGGTCAGTATCACTACGCCCTGACGGTGTCGAATCGCCTGCGCACCACGCTCACCCCCATGAGCTTTTCCAAACCCTTTTGGGACGGAGTCCAGTTCGACATCGCGACCGACAAGTACCAAGGTACCGTCATCTACTCGCGCCTTAGTTCGCCCGGCGGGGCTTCGACCGACAACACCGAAATCCTCACCACCAACCTGACCACGCTAATGGGCGGCCGGGCCACCGCGCAGATCGGCGACTTCACCGAAATGGGTGTTCACTTCGTCAACACCCACCAGTCTAATACCCTGCGCGACGGCTTTAAAGGCAATCCCATTGCCGGGGCCTTGACGGTTGACCAGAACCAAACCGTTTCCTTTATCGAACTAGTCCTGCGCGACGACTCGCCCGAAGACGGCAGCGGCGGGGCCGCCTTCTTTCCAGTGGGTTCGGACATCATCATTACCTACAACGACGGCACCGTTGACCACGGCCGAGAAATCCGCTTTGAACCAGCCATCCAAGGGGGATTCGTCCAAGAAGGCTTCATCTCGGCCGATGGGTCCGAAGAGATCCGCCTGCTCTACGACTTCGACACGCCCGCCTTCGTCAACCGGGCCTCGGGTCCCAAAGAAGAAATCGCCAAAGTCGAGTTCGAAATGACTATTGGCAACGACTATCAGGTGTGGATGACGTCCAATAACCAAACCAACCGCAGCGACGAACCCGTGCTGCTGTTAGTGGCGCAAGCCGAGGGCAATGTGCAGGACAACACCAATCTGCGCATCCTCAAATTCGAGTATGGCCTGCCCACGGCAACCCAAATTATCGGGGCCACCCTAGAGTTGCGGGATGTGGCCGGCTTTAACTTCTACGGCGAGTACGATCTGAGTATAGCCTACCGCAAATACCCCAGCGTGACGCGGACCAGCCACACCACTTCGGCGGGCGTGGCCGGAGAGCAGGTCGAGCCAGCTTGGATGGTCAACCTGTCCAAGGTCGCCCATCCCTGGTTCTTTTTTGGCGAAGCGTACAGCATGGACCCGCTCTACAACACCCGCACCTTTGTCACTGGTTCGGCCGGTAATATCGACTACGAAAACGAGCGCTTCCACGTGGTGGAGCTAGTAGAGGACAACGACGACCAAGACCGCGCACCTGACCTAGTGCGCGCCGATTCGCAAGCCGGCGACCGCCGGGTCTTTCCCGGCTGGGACGAGAACTACGACTTCATCTCGGACTTCAACCAAAACGACAACCTAACCATCTCCAATGGCATCCCCGACTACGACGAAGCCTTTCTCAGACACCGCGTGGACCGACCCGACTTCCTCTACGGGATCGACATGAACAACAACCTGTGGGTTGACCGCTTTGAAAACGACGAATCCCCAGACTACCCCTATCAGAAAGACCACCGAGGCTTCAACGTCTACATGGGATACCGGCTGACCCCGGATGTCCGCCTTACCATCGGGCATCTGCGCGAGGAATTGATTTCAGCCGACAAGCGCAATCACACTTCCTACGCCCTGTTCAGCCTAGATCGGGACAATCCCCAACAAGGGCGCTTCCGCTTCATGCAGATGGTCAAGCTGGCCCAAGACAATATCCCAGACGACCTGCTCCAGTGGTTCCCCGAAAACACGCAGCGCGACGGTCAGCTACAAAAAGTAGTTGATCCACTTTTAGCCCAAGACACTTGGATCAACACCACTTGGATCGGACACAACTACAACCGAGGGGGCTTGGAGGCGTATAACTATCTCAACTTGGAACTTTTTCACCAGCGCGACGAGACGGCCCTGCGCGAGACGGACTCCTTTTTTGGCGTCATCAACAAACTCAGCTACCGCTACGATCTGGGCACCGTCCAACTCGAGCCGCGCTGGAAAAGCGAATATCGCCGTCAGACCGTGGGCCTGTTCACTGCCGACGAGGAAACGGTGCTGACTGAGATAGTGGGATTCCTCTTGGGGTTTCCCATCCTCAACAACACCCGCATTCAAACCGGAATTGAGTACTCTTTCGCCAACGATATGAAGCGCGACAACAACGATTTCACCGGGGTCGCCGGAGCCTTGCAACTATCCAATGTGAGTTCCTACTTGGGCTACGAGGTATCCGCCCAAGTGGGTCTCAAAGCAGATTGGCGCGATTTCAAAAGCATCGAACGCGAATCGGAAGTCCTGACCCAAGGCTTTATTACCCTATATGCTGGCCTGGGTAAGTAAGGCACCTGCGCTGCACTGGCCCAAGCTAGCCGCCTTAGCCGTCTTGGCTCTAGGCCTGCGCTTAGTTTACCTGTTCCAAGCCGCCGACAGCCCTTTTTTCGACACGCCCATTGTCGATGCCAGAAGCTATACCGAATACGCCCGCGAACTGGCGACCGACTCTTGGACTGGGCGTCCGATGCCGTTCTGGCAGGCTCCTTTTTACCCCTATTTCCTAGCCGTTCTCTTCTCTTTTTTTGGCGAAAACTACTACCTGCCGCGTCTGCTCCAAGCCCTAGCCGGCACAGTCACTTGCCTGCTCGTCTTCAAGCTAGGCCGCGAGGTCTTCTCGCCGACGGTGGGTTGGATAGCTGCCCTAGGAGCGGCGCTGTACGGCCCCTTCCTCTATTTTGAGGGCGAACTTTTGCCCACGACTTGGGCCGTGCTTTTCGACGCGGTCCTCCTGTTGGTCTTGTTGTGGGGCCAGCGCCGAGGTGGTGCACATACCGCACTTGTCGCTGGACTCGTCCTAGGGCTAGGCACCTTGGCCGTGCCGAACGTGCTGCTCTTTGCACCGGTAGCGGCTTGGTGGATGTACCGCTGGTGGCCTGCTGCGGGATCACGTCGCCGCGCCCTCCACGTGGCGGTCTTTGCCGTCGGCCTGCTGATGCTGGTAGGCCCGGTGACTCTGCGCAACCGCATCGTCGGCAGCGAGTGGGTGCTCATCTCCTTCAACGCGGGTGTCAACTTCTACCTCGGCAACAACCCGGACTACGACCGCACCGTAGGGGCGCGGCCCGGAGCGGGGTGGAGTGAGGTGATTGACTTGCCGCAACGCGAGGCCGGCATCACCCAGCCGGGGGCTGGCTCGAACTACCTTTTGGGCAAAGCTTGGGAATATATACGCACCGAGCCGGGGGACTATTTGTCCCTGCTCTTGCACAAGAGCTATCTGTTTTGGCACGGGCATGAGATCCCCCGCAATACCGATCCGTACTTCGCCGCTGAGTACTCGCCGCTGTTGCGCCTTTTGCTGTGGAAGTACGGCCTCGCGTTCCCCTTTGGCTTGGTCTCGGCCCTCGCCCTTCTCGGGGTGGCCTATGTCCTGCTCAAACCGGAACGCCGCACCCCGGCAACTTATCTCGTCTTGCTCTTTGCGGGAGTCTATATGCTGTCGGTGGTGTTGTTTTTCGTCACGGGCCGCTATCGCTTGCCAGCCGTGCCCTGCCTCTTGCTGCTAGCCGCCTATGGCGCTTGCACCTTGACTAATTTGCGCCATAGACCCTTGTATCTGTCGGCAGGTGCCCTCGCCGTACTGCTGTTGGTCGCCAACGCCGGGACCGCGACGACCAGTCCGCACGTGGCCGCCTTTCACCACTACTCGCTAGCGGCTGTCTATGAGAACAAAGGCATGAAGACCAACGCCTTGCAGCACTACCGCCGCGCCGTCGAACTAGACCCGTCCCATCGCCACGCCCTGCTGGGCCTAGCCCATATGTACGGGGCGACCCAGCGCTACGACGATGCCGCCCACGCGTGGCGGCAATTCCTCGACCACTATCCCGACCAAGACGACGTCCGCCTCCAGTTCGCGGATTTCCTCCGGCTGCGGGGCCAAGCTCAAGAATCAGCGGCCGAGTACCAAAAGCTCCTAGTGCGGCAACCTGATCAAGCCCATCTGTACCTCCGTCTCGGTCGGGTCGAAGCCGAGTCCGGTCGGCTAGCGCAAGCCGAAGCGGCCTACCTCCGCGCACTCGAACTAGGCTCCCAGTCGGCGCACTACCTGCTAGGTCAGCTATACGAAGACCAAGGCCAACCCGAGCGCGCCGAACAAGCCTATCAGCAGCTGATAGCCCAGCAACCCGATCATCTCGCCGGGTTGTGCCATTTAGCCGATCTACTGCTAAAGCGGGGGGACGAAGAAACAGCCAAAGGGCATTTGCTCGCGGCGCTGGCACTCGATCCCGACAACGCGCACGCCTTGCGCAGCATGGGTACCTTAGAGGCCAACCAAGGTCAGTACCGCCAAGCCCTCCAACGCTTCGAGCGCATCTTGCAACACCACCCCCGCGATCTGCAAGCCCGTCGCGCCCTATCCCATCTCCTGCTCAAAATGGGTCAGCGCGAACGCGCCGACGCCGAGTACGCACACTACCAGCGCCTAAAGCGGCAACACCACATGCAGCAACAGACACTGGAAAAAACCAAGGAGTTAGCCGACCAACTGCGGCACATGTTCAAGGCCCCCTAAGGGTAGCCCTTTCCGAAATCACATCTTTCGCCCACGCACGGCGAGGCGATACTGCTGATTTTTCGCGGTGGGCGATTCGGGGCGCGTCATTTCCACTAGCCCTGCGGACAGTGCCGGGCGAAGGTAGTTTTTGCGGAATGTGGGACGATGCGACAACCCCAGTGCCGCCATCAGTTCGGCAGCCGTTTTTGGCCCGGTCCGCAAGACCGCAAGCAGCCGCACTACTTGGTCGCTTACTTGGTCGCTTACTTGGTCGCTTACTTGGTCGCTTACTTGGTCGCTTACTGTGGGTGTCTGAAGCGCATCCAGAATGATCTTCAGCATGAACGCAATGAACGGTGTGCTCTCACCCTCGTCCGAACTCTGCCGGATGGCTTGGTAGTAGTCGCCTTGTCGGGCATGCACCAGACTTTCTACCGGGATGTGGGCGAACAGGGATTTCCAACGGGTCAGAATCAAGGTCTGCCAGAGCCGTCCCATGCGTCCGTTGCCGTCCTCAAAGGGGTGAATGAACTCAAACTCGTAGTGGAAGACCGAACTGGCAATCAGCGGATGCTCATCGGTGCTGCCCAGCCATGCCAGCAAGTTGGCCATGAGTTGCGGTACGCGCCTAGCGGACGGGCCGATGTGACGAACTGCGCCGCCGCCCATCACGCCAATGCCGGTGCGGCGATAGTGTCCGGGCGCGTCCAACAATCCACTCATCAAGACTTCGTGAGCACGCAGCAGATCGGCTTCGCTAGCCGGGTCCCACTGCTGGTATTGATCGTAGGCTTTGATGGCGTTGCGGGCTTCCTGAATGTCCCTGAGCGGCGCGACAACGGGCTTGCCATCGAGAATGGTGGAAACTTGTTCCTCGCTGAGGACATTGCCTTCAATGGCCAGCGATCCGCGAACGGTGAGGATGCGATTGATTCGCCGCAGGCGCAAATCCTGCACAATGCCTGTCGCCCGACCAATCGCCTCCCCGATTTCTTCAATGCGAAAAAGGATCTCCGGCGCGATTGTGTATGGTGGTTTTTCAATCTTCATCTTTCGTCCAAGGTGTTCGCTTCAAGCCCAATTTGACCTGG
Organism: Candidatus Latescibacterota bacterium; assembly: GCA_965116675.1. GTDB lineage: Bacteria > Latescibacterota > UBA2968 > UBA8231 > UBA8231. The sequence continues at coordinate 238,505 of OZ220721.1, read as the reverse complement.
TGCAAGCTTCCGTTTGGAGCTGGAATATACGTTGGCACCTTTTCGATCAGTACCCCAACCCGCGCAAATACCGGCGCATCCCCGCACTCCGCCGCGCCTCACTGACTGGGTCCTCGCCCTCGTAGGCCGGCTCTCCCGGACAACTGGTCACCCAGCGGTCAAAGCCCCGCTCGGCGAGCGTGTTGAGCACCCCGGCAAAGTCGAGGCACTCGCCCTCGCCGACCGAAACCCATTCGGGATTGTAGCGCCCCGGCTCGCGCACCGTGCAAGACGCATAGTCCTGTAGGTGGACATAGTTGAGCTGATCCCAAAAGTCCGTCAGCGACTGCACCGGATCGTAGTCCCACAACTCGGCGTGCGAGACATCAATGCACAGCCGCGTTTTGTCCAGCAAACTCATGTACAGCCGCCATTCCTCGGCCGAATCCACCAGCAAGTTGGTGTGGATGTGGTAACTTAGCTCCAGCCCGTACTGGGCCGCGTACTCGGCCCACTGCTCGGCCCCCTCGGCAGCCCGCTCGATATCGGCGCGTTCCACCGGCCGCCCCTCCGGTCTGCGGCCACTCATAAACATGAAGCAATCCACGCCCATCTCCGCAGCAAAATCCATCCGCCGCTTGTTGCGCTCGGTGTGCTCCCAATCGCGGTCTTCGGGAGAGCCACTAGCCGTAAAGACGCACAGCGGCATGTCCGCGTCCTCGCACACTTGCTTCAGCCGCTGCGGCGACCCCAACCAGTCGAGCGGCAACCGCCCCTCCCAGCCGTCCCAGCCGGCCTTTTTGAGCTCGGGCAGGGCCTTTACCAAATCCGGCTGCCGCCAGCGCAGGGTCGCGTATCCCATCTTGAGTGCCATAATCCGCCTCCTTGGTTATGGTTTTAATAAAATCCTACGGGCAAAGTTCGTTGCCCTTTACTGACATCGCAACGATATTTTTTCTCTATGGAAAATGCACCTTCGCTCTCGCGCGGCCAAGTACATCGCGCCCTCCGCTCTTTCGTCGTCGCCAGCGGCTTGTGGGGCGCTTGGGGGCAAGCCTGTGGGCTGGGGACGGCGGCCTTTACCGGCTTTGCGCTGTACTTAGGTGCCGACGGTGCCTTTATCGCCCTCTTCACTTCGGCCGCGTACTTCCTTGCTTTGACGCAGTTGCTCGCCCCTCTGTTGAGCGCCCGCGTCCGCGACAAGAAGCGCTTTGTCGTCTTCGGCGGCTACGTGGAAATCGTCTTCCGCGGGCTGCCGCTGATCATCCCCCTCTTCGTCCCAGAGCAGTATCGTCTCCCGGCCTTGGTAGCCATGGTCTGCCTCAGCATGTTCAGCGGCTATGCAATTTCACCCTTTTACAGCACTTGGATCGCCAACGCCGTGCCGGAGAATATCCGCGCGCGCTTTGCCAGCCGCCAGACCATCGTCAGCACCATAGTGGCCATGATTGCCGGTTTTGCGATCGGCCAATTCCTCGACCTTTTCCCCGACGGCGGCGGCTTTGTCTGGGTCTTTGCCGCCGGGTCGCTTTTTGGATTCTTGGGCTACTTAAACCTCCTCCGCGCCCCCTTTCCCCAACAGACAACCGCCACCGACGAACAAAGCACGCGCTTGCGCGACCTTGTGCTGCCCTTCTACGACGCCAACTTCCGCCGCGCCGCGCTCTTTTTTGGCCTATGGACCTTTGGCATTGGGCTGGCTGGGCCGCTCTACAGCGTCTTCATGCTCGACCGCCTGCAGATCTCCTATACCGAGGTCTCGATTTTCAATGCCCTGTTCATGCTGACCAGCATCGCTGGCTACCGGCTCTGGGCTGGCCTCATCGACCGCTTCGGTGCCAGACCCGTCCTGCAAATTCTGATGACACCGGCCGCGTTCCTGCCTCTTATTTGGACCTTTAATCAGCCAGGGGCTTACCACTTGGTACCTGTGGCCTTGGTCCTCAGCGGAATTCTATTCTCCGGAATCGGAGTGGGCATCAATCCCCTGCTCTACGGTCTGCTACCTCAAGGCGAGAGACGCACGATGTATCTAGCAACTTGGTCGGTAACGGTCAACTTAATGGGTGCGCTCGGCCCCTTGTTGGGCGGCCTACTCGTCGCCCAGCTAGAGGGCTTGCGCTTTTCTGTGTTCGGCGTACCCATGGGCGATTTACAGGTCATCTTTGCCCTCAGCGCCTTGGTCCGGCTAGCGCCTTTGTTCATCCTCCGCACCGTGAAGGACGCGCGGAGCGCGACGTCGCGCAGCCTGCTCTCGCGGATGCTGCGCGGCAATGTCCTCAGCTACGCCTACAACGCCACCATTTTCAGCCTAGCCACGGCCGAGAAAACCAGAGCGCGCGCCGCCGAGGCCCTAGGCCGTTCGGGCAACCCCCTCGCCATCGAGCAACTGGTCCAAGCCCTAGCCGACGCCAGCCCTCGGGTGCGCCGCGCCGCGGCCCGCGCCTTGGGCGAGAGCCGGTCGGAAAGCGCCACCGAACCCTTGGTGCGCGAACTGCTCGACGGGGCCTCGGACATTCGCAGCGAGGCGGCCGAGGCCCTAGGCCGCCTCGGATCCTCCACGAGCATCGATCCGCTAGTCGATGCACTAAGCGACGCCGACCCCCGGGTGCGCATCAGCGCCATTCGCGGCCTAGCCAGCATCCGTGGGGACGAAGTCCACGAGCTACTATTCTGGCACTTTGGCAGCGATTTCGACCCCCTGACCTTCCCGACGCTGGTCGACGTCCTCAGCGAGCGCCAAGACCGCCGCATCGTCCGACCCGCGCTAAGCCGTCTGACCGACTTCCCCTCCCCGGCCGTGCGCTTGCAGCTACTCAACGGGGTCTGCCGCGCCCTAGGCGCTGGCGACCAGTTCTACCGCTTGCTCTCGCGCGAAGATACCGACCGCGTCGCCGCCATCACCCGCCTGCTACGCCGGGCAACGGACACCTTGGGCAAGGCTCGATGCATCGACACCGAAGACCGCGCGCAGTTAAAGACCTTGTGCCGGGAGGTGGTCGTCGCTTATGAAGAGGAACAGGCCGAGGCGCTAGTCGAGGCCATGCGGCAGGTCGTGCGCACCGTGCGCGACCGGCTTTCTACAGCAGGCGAAAAGACCTACGAAGTGCTGTTAGTGTACGTGATCGTCGTGGCCATGGGCCGCTTCATCAACAGCCCAGTGCGGCAAGAGTCGCCCGTTGCCCAAGAGATTTTTCTCACCGTATGCCTAGGGCGCTTAGCTGCTTTGATCCGCGAGATTGACGACAGGGATTGACAACTAAGAAGCCGTCCTTAGCAACTCAGATCGACATCATCTCTCATCTGTGTTCATCTGCGGATACGTTGCCGTCGGCGATGCACCCAGCGGATTCGCGCCAGATCCACGAGATTGGCCAACGTCCCGGTCACCGGATTAAAGCGGCTGTCCGGGTCAAAACGCCACTTAACAGGGATCTTCGCAATGCGGTAGCCCGATTGGCGCGCCAGTAGCAACAGCTCCACGTCGAACATAAACCCGGCGATCTGCTGTCGCGCGCAGAGGTCGCGCACCACCGCAGCCTGAAAAAACTTAAACCCACACTGCGTATCGCCGAACTCGCCTAAGCCCATCAGCGCGCGCAAGAGCCAGCCAAACACCTCGGTCCCCCACTGCCGAATTCGTCGTCGCGCGACGACGAATTCGGTCGCGCTCAGCGTCCGATCTCCGATCACCCCGTCCCACCCGGCCGCCAACAAGGGCATCACCTGATCGAGCGCGGCGATGTCGGTCTTGTAGTCGCCGTCCATAAAGCCGATGTACCGTCCCTGTGCCTCGGCCACGCCGTGCTGTACGGAATAGCCTTTGCCTCGATTGCGATCATTTTGCACGCAGCGGACTTGCGGATGAGCACGGGCGTACTCCGCAACACAGGCGACCGTGCGGTCGGTGCTGCCGTCATCTACGACTAGCAATTCACAGGACCACGGACGCTGCTGCAACAACGCGAGCGTCTGTTCCAAGGCGATGAGAATCCGCTTCTCTTCGTTGTACGCGGGTATGACGATGCTCAAATCCATAGTAGCGCAATCGCAGCGGCCCGCTTGACGTCTCTGGCCGCCGCGCCTATAATCCGCCGCAACCAAATCCCTAAGCCATGCGAGAAAGACCGATGAGCGAGGAGACCATTTTCAGCAAAATCATCCGCCGCGAAATTCCCGCCGACATCGTCTATGAGGACTCCGACTGTCTGGCTTTCCGCGACATCCAACCCCAAGCCCCGACGCACATTCTCGTCATACCCAAGGAAGTCGTCGCTGGCGTGCAACACGCCGCGTCTGAGCACGGCCCCTTGCTCGGCCACTTACTGCTCAAAGCCAGCCAGATCGCCGAAGAGCAGGGCCTAGCCGCAGCGGGCTACCGCTTGGTCATCAACGCCGGTGCCGACGGCGGGCAAACGGTCGCCCACCTCCACGTCCACCTGCTCGGCGGTCGTCCCATGCAGTGGCCGCCGGGATAAAAAAAAGAGGCGATGCCACACCGGGCACCGCCTCGCAAGCATTCTTAAAGCAGGGGGCTTAAATGGTCTGTATCAGGACGTAGCCGTTGGCTCCCCCCGGCACCGCTCCTTTGAGGAACAGCAAGTTGCGATCTGCATCGACCCGCTCGACGGTCAATCCCTTGGTGGAGACTCGCTTGTTGCCCATCTGGCCGGACATTTTCTTGCCTTTCCAGACCTTGCCCGGCGTCGTGCCCTGGCCGATGGAACCGCCGTGGCGTATGGTATCGGGCGTGCCGTGGCTCGCGTTCTTGCCGCGGAAACCGTGGCGCTTGACCACCCCGGCAAATCCTTTGCCCTTGGATTTGCCCGTCACTTTGACCCGATTGCCGACCTCAAACTGGCTCACGTCCAAGACTTGGCCGACCTCGAACTCGCCCTCTTCGCCGCGAAATTCGCGTAAGATGCGGTGCCCGCTCACGCCGGCCTTGTCCAGATGGCCCTTTTGCGGTTTGGTCAGCTTGCGCTCTGGCACTTCGTCGAATGCCAGTTGCAAAGCCGAGTATCCATTGTCCTCTTCGGTCCGCACTTGTACCACCGGGCAGGGGCCGGCCGCGACGATCGTCACCGGCGTGAGATCCTCGCGGTCGTTGTACACCTGCGTCATTCCCAATTTTTTGCCAATCAAGGCCCCCATAAGGCCAACTCCTTCAAATAGTTGTCTAGCGAACAGAATTGTAAAAATTACGCAAAAATTTCCTAGCGGGCAAGAGACGCCCGCAGTAGAGTTGTAAAATTGAGCGCGATAACCATATTCCGCGGTGGGGCCATCGGCGACTTCGTCCTCACCCTACCCGCCATCAATGCCGTGCGCCGGGCCTTTCCCACCGCTGACTTGTGCCTCATCGGTCGTCCGGCGACCCTAGCACTCGGCCCAGCGGCCTCCGTCCTCGACGGCGAAGACCCGCGCTTGATTCCCCTGCACCGCGCTGGGCCGCTTCCCCCGGCCACTCGCCAGCTCTTCGCCGCTACGCAGCGCGTGCTAGCCTATGCGGTGGATGCCCAACAACACTTCGGCCCGCAACTGCGCCAAGCCGTAACCGGCCCCGTGCTGCTGTGGGACCCGCGGCCCCCAGCCAATTTCCGCGGCCACATCGTCGATCACTTGCTAAGCCCCTTGCGGCAATGGGGGCTGCCCGTCTGCAACCGCACCCCACACATCGAACTGCGGCCCGACGACTACGGCTATGTAGAAGCGCTCGCCGCCGCGCCCGAAGTCGTCATCCACCTCGGCAGCGGCTCGCCAGCCAAGTGCTGGCCCGCGACGAATTTCCACGCTCTCGCCAGTGCGCTGCAAAAAAGAGGCTGGCAGACCGCGCTCCTGTGCGGCCCAGTCGAACGCGAACGCCAGCTCACAACCGGCAACCTGCCCGCACTCCACCCCCCAGACCTGCGCTCCCTCGCCGGCCTGCTCGCCAAAGCCGCGCTCTTCATCGGCAACGACTCCGGTCCCGGGCACATAGCCGCAGCCGTCGGCACCCCAACCCTGACCCTGTTTGGCCCCACCGACCCCGGGCTGTGGGCACCGCGCGGCAAGCGCAGCCAAGTCCTGCAAGCACCAGCCGCCGACATCGCTGCAATCCCCACGGCAGCCGCAATAGATGCTGCGCTAGCCCTCCTCCAAAGTGCGCGATGACTTCCTACGCCGACCAACGCCGCGCCATGGTGCGCGAACAACTCAGCCAGCGCGGCATTCGCGACCCGCGCGTACTCGCGGCGTTTGACCGCGTCCCAAGGCATTGCTACGTCCCAGAGGCCCTGCGCGCCTACGCGTATGCTGATCACCCGCTGGCCATCGGCGCGGAGCAAACCATATCGCAGCCGTACGTAGTGGCCTACATGCTCTCGGTGCTCGGCTTGCAGGGCACGGAACGGGTCTTGGAGATTGGCACCGGCTCTGGGTACCAGACCGCCCTGCTCGCCGAGCTAGCCGGCCAAGTCTATAGCATTGAATTCTTTTCCGACCTCGCCGCACAGGCCCGTCGCGTACTCGCCGACACAGGCTATGGCCACGTCGCTCTCCGCATCGGCGACGGCCGCATGGGCTGGCCTGAAGACGCCCCTTTTGACGCCATCGTATGCTCGGCTGCGCCCGCTACTATCCCACCTGCTCTGACCGAACAACTAGCGCCCAACGGCCGCCTCATTCTCCCGCTAGGCACCCGACGCCAGCACTTGGTCTTGCTAGAGCGCAGCGCGACCAGCCTCAGCCAGCGCAAACTCCTACCCGTGCGATTTGTGCCGATGCAGTAGCAGGCCACAGAGTGGTTGCCATTGTACGACATTCACAGTATAGATAAATCAGACCGTCAATGGAGGAATGCAACTATGGCGAGCACAAAAACCAAACTCACATACGAGAGCTATCTGAAGACGCCCGACGACGAGCGCTATGAGCTGTTGGACGGGGAGTTGTTGGTTATGGAGCCAGCACCGCTTACGGCTCATCAGTACGTCCTGGGTAATCTCTATCACGCAATGAGGTTATTCTCAGATGAGCGCAACTTGGGGGAGGTGTACATTTCCCCTACCGATGTGGTGCTTTCGGACACGGATGTGGTGCAGCCAGACCTGCTTTTTGTCTCCTATGAGCGAACACACATCGTCACCCGCGAGAACATTCAAGGCGCACCCGACCTAATCGTCGAAGTCCTGTCGCCATCCACAGCCGAGCGAGATAGAACGCTCAAACTCGATCTGTATGCCCGTCACGGCGTGAAGGAATACTGGCTCGTGGACCCCAATGCAAAAACCGTGATGCTGCTATTATTGGGCGAACACCGCTTTGAGACTGTGGGCACTTACGAGGAGGGACAAACCTTGGCTTCGCCGACGTTGGCGGGATTCTCTCTCAACTTGGCAGGACAATTTAGACGCGGATAATTTTCGCTAGTCGTGGTACAGGATTCAATCACTGCCGCGCACTTGCTCGTAGAGCAACTCGGCCATAGCCCGCAGACCAATCGCTTCGACGTCCGTTGATAGCGGGTAGCGGTCACCGCCTGAGTAAACGATGAAGGCTCGTTGCGGCGCGACGTCCTCGCAGGCGTTGTAGAACCCGCGGCCAATGCTAGGCGTCAACCCCAATTTGACTTCGATGGCCCAAGGTGCGCTCTCGCCCGGCAACTCCAGTACCAAGTCGATCTCGGCCCCGGCTTGGGTGCGGTAGAAGTGCGCGGCGGTTCCGGGTGGGGCCGCCGCCAACAGGTTCTCGATGACAAACCCTTCCCAACTAGCACCGGCGACCGGATGGCCAATGAGTGCATTGTGACTATCAAGGCCAAGTAGGGCGTGAACCAGACCACTATCTCGGATGTAAATTTTGGGGGACTTAACGAGGCGCTTTCCAGTGCTGGAGTGGAACGGCCGCAGGCGGCGCACCAACAACAGATCAACCAGCAAATCAATGTAGCCAGCCACCGTTGGGCTACTGACCATCAAGCTAGCGGCTAGCTTCGATGCATTCAGCAGCGCACCCTGGCCATGCGCGAGCATGGTCCACAGCCGCTCCAGCGTCTCGGCTGGTATGCGCCGTCCGGTAAACTCGGATACGTCCCGTTCCAAGTAGGTGCGAATCAGGTTGCGGCGGAAAATTAGGCTGTCATCGCCGCTCGCCGCCAGAAGACTGTCGGGAAATCCACCGCGCACCCACAGTTCGGTCGTGGACGCGACCTCCAGCGACACATCCAGCACGTCGAATGGGTTGAGCGACACGTACTCGATCCGTCCAGCCAAACTCTCCCCCGACTGTCTAAGCAGATCTACGGACGCCGATCCGAGAATTAGGAACCGTCCCGTCCGCTTGCCGCGTCTCCGGCCTTGGTCAATCATGCCGCGGAGCTCGGGAAATAGCCCGGGCGCACGGTGGATCTCATCGAGAACGACTAAACGATCTTCGTACTCGGCGAGAAAAAACCTCGCATCGGCGAGTTTCGCCCGATCGACACTCGATTCGAGGTCTAGGTATAGCGCGTCTGCACTCTCGGCGATCTCGTAAGCGAGCGTCGTCTTGCCAACCTGACGCGGCCCGATTAGGGCGACCGCTGCTTGTCGGCCCAAGGCGTTGGCAACGATTCTATGGGTCCGGCGCGAAATCATACCTTGTAAATTTAAAGCGATACTTTAAAAAAACAAGGATGTATGCGGATTCAGAATATTCGAAGTGGACTGGTTGGCGGATGCCGGATCGGCTGCGAATTCAAGTACACTGGAGTCCCAACCCCGACCTCCCCTCAGCTAACCCAGCACTTGGTTTTGGTAGAGTGCAGCGAGACTGGCCTCAGTCAGCGCAAACTCCTACCCGTGCACTTCGTGCCGATGCAGCGAAGTAAGGGGGAAAATCGGTAGTGGTTGATTTTGAAAAATTGGGCAGATTTTACAACACGTGACAGTTTGTTCTCGGATAGTCTAGTTTACTTAATATCGGACTTTACTTGCCCCCAAGAGCTATGCTGTACCGCAGTCGGCCGGTCAACATCAAAGCGTTCCAAATCCATAACGTAGAATGGCTCTATATTACAGAGATGAGACTCCTCGATTGCGGTTGCATCTATATTTCTTGCCCAAACAGCGATAAAATATTCATGGTTAGTAGGCAAAGAAGTGTCGATTATATTGGGTAAGTTATCGGCATTAAATTCTGCGGTAAATACTATTCCTTCAAAGAATCCGTCATAAGTAGGTTGCTGAGACCAAATAATGACTCCATAGGCGTCGGCTCCTACTATAGGAGGCCAAGATATGGAAAGAGTGTTTTCAGGAGATGACTTAGCCTCTATATCTGGAAATCTCTCTATCGAATCTGCAATGCCGTAACACTCGCAATTGACACCAACAGCTTCCAAAACTTCTCCATCATCTGCAATCCATGCAGGAGTTAGACCACAGCCCACAAAAAAACGATTGTCTGATGGGAAAGCCCCATAAAAAACTTTGAAACGATAACCTTGATCCTCCTCTAGAAAATAATCTGTTAGAGGATAATCTGGAGTGACCTCGACGCGCTCTACCGATTTCTTTTTTCGACCACCAGAATCGTCAATACTGGAGTATGAATACAAAGAATCGTTTGTAATCGTCATAAATAGGATAAGGTACTTTTTGTTTAACTCTGTCTGCTCAAATCCTGGACCAAGCTGTATGGATTCGGCCTCCCGCGAGGGAATAGACAGTGGAAACTCGTCCTGCCTCTGGCTTAGACCATATACCATAAGAGCACCACATAGAATAACCCCGACGCTTATGGCACATATATTGGGCGAGAAGCAAGGTTTCCTCATAATTCAAGCTCTCCTACTTCAGCTAACACTTCTTCGACATCCGAGCCTAGCTCCATGCACTCAGCCGACCTCCCCCCAGCTAACAACGCAAGCTGCCCACCAGCGAGGCGAGGCGGTCAATGCCGCGCTCGTCGCAATAGGCGCGGAGGCTCTCGACGATTTCGACGCCAGCGTTAGGGTTGGAGAAACTGGCTGTACCAACTTGAACGGCAGAAGCACCGGCGACCATAAACTCTAGCGCGTCGCTCGCAGTGGTGATGCCGCCGATGCCCATGACGGGCACAGAGACGGCTTGGGCCACCTTCCACACCATGGCGAGGGCCACCGGCTTAATCGCCGGGCCAGACAAGCCGCCGGTAGTACCACCCAAGACGGGCCGCCGCCGCTCCACGTCAATGGCCATGCCAACAAGCGTATTGATCAGCGAGACCGCATCCGCCCCCGCATCCACTACGGCGCGGGCAATTTCTGCAATATCCGCGACATTGGGCGTCAGCTTGGCGATGACTGGCCGCTGGGTGCGACTGCGGACTGCGGCAATGGCTGCGGCCGCGGTCTGGGGCCGCGTGGCAAAATTGTCGCCTCCGGCCTCGACATTGGGGCAGGATATGTTGACTTCGAGCGCGGCAATGCCTGCCAACGCTTCTAGACTCGCCGCCATCTGCCCGAATTCCTCGACTGTAAATCCGGCGATATTCACCACGACCTGCGCGTCTAAACTGGCCAACAAGGGCCATTGCTTCTCGACAAAAGCCTCCAGCCCGGGGTTTTGCAAGCCAATGGAATTGAGCATTCCGGCCGGTGTCTCGACAATGCGCTGGGGAGGGTTGCCGCCCCGAGGCTGCGGAGTAATGGTTTTGGTGACCAGCCCACCCAAGCGCGCAAAATCAGTCAGCGGCAAAAGCTCCTGACCGTAGTTACAAGTGCCCGAGGCCAGCAGGACCGGGTTGCGAAGTTGCACGCCGGCAAAGTCTATGCTCAGGTCGGCCATGTGCTGCCCCATTTTATCTGCCGAGCGTCAAACGCCGGCCCATCCACGCAGACGCGGGCGTAGCGACCGTAATCCGTGTCGCCTTTTGCCGTCGCCAACTCGACAGCGCAGCCCACGCAGATGCCAATGCCGCAAGCCATGTACTCTTCGAGGGAAACCTGACACGGAACTTGGGCCTCTAGGCATATAGCAGCCACGGCCTGCATCATCGCGTGCGGGCCGCAGCAATAGACCGCGCTCGACCCTTTTTCAGCTAGCTCGTGCTGCAATAGATCGGTGACCAAGCCCGCGTGCCCGAGGCTACCGTCGTCGGTGGCGAGGCGCACTGCGTCCGCAGCCGGCGCGAGCAACTCGCTGGGCAGTTGCTTGTCCGCCGTCCGTGCGCCGACCAACAGCGCAGTTTGGTGCTCCCGCCGTCTTAGTTCCAATCCCCAGTACAGCAGTGGCGGTACGCCAATACCACCTCCGACCAGTACGACGCGCGTACCCTCGGGCGGCGGCGCAAATCCCTTGCCCAGCGGACCGAGGGTCGGCAAGACTGCATCCGGCCCGAATTGGCTCAGCGCCCGAGTCTTAGGCCCTACTTCTTCGTACAACACCTCGATAATACCGGTCTCGCGCTCGACGCCACTCACGCTCAGCGGGATGCGCAACAAGGGATCGACCCCTGTGCCGACCTGGATGTTGACGAACTGACCCGGCTCGACCCGCGCGGCAATATAGGGTGCGTTAAGACGCGCCAAATAAAAGTCCGCAGCGACTTCGCGGTTGCTCAACAGACGCGCTTGCTCGTCAATCACGGCTCTTCCCCCTCTTCTTGCGGCAAGCCAAACGGCACAGTCAACTCGACCCACGACTTGATCTCCTCGCCGTTGCGGCGCACCGCGGGATAGAAGCTATAGCCATACGCGGCATCCACCGCGCTCTCGACAAAAGGAGGTTCCCCGCGAAAGACCTCCACTTGCTCGGGCCGTCCCTCGCGGTCGATTAGCACGTCGAGCAACACCTCGACCGAATCCTCGGCAGCCGCCGGATAGACTGGCCGTACCACCTGCCGCACCAGCGGCCAATCGCTCAGCGCTAGGTCGCCCTCCTTCCACCCTAACTCATCGGGAGGAATCGACAAGTCGAGTTCGATCATCGCTTCTATGTCCAAATCCTCGCGATCTTGGCCCCCCTGAAAATCCGGGTACTTCTCCAACAAAAAGCGAATCTGAGCGCTGTTCCGATCGCGCCGTGCGACCTCCCGCAGGTAGTAGTTGGCCGAGTCCTCTACGCTCTGCTCGGTAAAGGCGCGCCAGAGCCGGTAGTAGAGGTTGAGATTCCTCTTATCAAAGGATAGAGCTTGGCGGTAGAACTCAATGGCGTCGTTGAAATAGCCTCCCTCCCAGTTGATGTTGCCGAGTTGATACAGGGCACGTGGGTTGGCGACCTGCTGGTTGATGCTCTGCTCGTAAAAATCGCGGGCCAGTGCAACGTCTCCGCGCCGCTGCGCGCGCTCGGCAAAGCCGATGTATTTGCGCGCCAGAGACACAGAGTCAAGCGTGTCCGGCTCCAAGGCGAGCAACTCAATCCGCTCCCCCGGGCCGAGTTGGCCGCCAATCGCCTTCAGGCTGCGCTCCAGCTTGTCGATGAGCTTTTCCTCGCGCATTTCCCATCGCTGCTGGGCCAGCTTGCCAAACCGCGTCTCGGCGAACTCTTCGCGCAATAATTGATAGCGCTGTTCGGCTGCGATCGTATCTTCGACGACATTCTCGTAGGTATTGGCCGCCAGAAACGCCGCTTGACCGCCACTCGATGTACCTGCGAAGGCATGGCTCAAACTGTCTAACAAGGGGAGGTACGCCTCGGTAGCTTCGGGCTGTGCTAGGCGCAATGTTTCGATCCGCGCAAACTCGCGAGCCGCTAGCTCTTCGGCTGTGGCCTCGAGCTTTTGCCCCAGCAAGCGGCGGGCCTCATTGGCGTGCGCCGAGGTGGGAAACTCCTCAATCAGCCGCAGCAAATGGGGCCTAGCGGTCTGTTCGTCGTCGCGCATTTGCAGCTCGATCCATGAGAGGCTGTACACAGCGCGGGGCAATTGGTCGCTGTCTGGGAAGCGGCGGATTACTTCCTCGTAGTACGCGCGGGCCGAATCGGCCTGGCCGATGTCGTCGCGATAGAGCTCACACGCGCTGAACAGATCGTCCAGCACATCCAAACTCCGCGCCACCACCACCGTGTCGGCCGGAGCCTCTGCTGCCTGCCACAACAGCGGCCCCTGCACCGCGCCCAGCGAGTCGGCGTAGAGCGAATCAGCGCGGTGGATCTGGCGCTGGATCTGCTCCAGCCGGCGCATGTGCCCCAGCATCTCCTGCGCCAAAAGCACGCCCTGCGCTCCCGGACTTTCGCGGGTGCTCTCCTCAAGGTAATCGCGTCCCAGCTCGATCTCCCCGTATTCCTGTAGGCGCAGCAAGCCGATGCGATACAAGGCCATGGCCGCCGAGGGCGTCTGGGGAAAGTCGTTGCGCACCCGCTCGTACTCGGACAACGCCTCGTCGAGCAAGCGGCGGCCCTGATACCACTCGCCGATTAGAAGCCGAGTGCGCCCCTCAAAGCGGCGAAAGCCGCCCTCGTCGATCAAGCTGACGTATGTGGCTAGGGCCTCGTCCTCCGCACCCATAGCGTAGAGAGCGCGACCACTGTTGAGCCGAGCGCGGTACTTTTGATCCTCACTGGGATCGGCCTTTAGCACTTCGTCAAAAACCGCTAGCGCCTCATCTAGGCGGGCCGGATCCTCTAAGGCCATCAGTGCCTCGCCCAAGCGCAACCACAATTGGGCGCGCACCGCGCTCTTGGGAAAGGCTTCTAGCGTCGCCCTATATTCCCGCATGGCCGCGACGTAGTCCTCGCGGTCGTGCGCCATCTCGGCCAAGTGCAGGCCCGCTTGGACAGCGATCTTTTCCTCGGCCTCGTCAAGAAGTACTCGGTAAAGCGACTGCGCTTGGTCGTCAATCCGCTGCTCCTCTAGACAGCGGGCGCGCCAGTATCGAGCTTGATCGAAGTACGGACTGGACGGAAAAAAGGTCTCCAAGTCGCGGAACGACTCTTGGGCATTGAGGTATTCGCCGCGCCAGTAATACGCCCGGCCGATCAGGAACATGGCGTCGTCAACCAAGTCGCTCTCCTTGTATTCGTCGAGCACTTTGGACGCCTTGCGCACCGCTTTGTCGTAGAGTTGGTCGGCCTGCGGCGAGCGCCGCTGCTGCAATTCGGGGCCAGCTTGGTCAAAGGCCCAGTCGGCGTAGGTCTCTTCGTGTTTGCGCCGCTCTTTCTCGGCCTCGCGGAAGGATTTTTTGGCGTTGTAAAACGTATTGAAATAGACGCAGGCCGAAATCGCCAAACAACCAGCCAGCAACAGCACCAAGGGCGCAGTCCGCACGAGCTGTCTCCTAGCTCCGATGGTAATCCTGCAGGGATTGCACGCCTAACTCGGCGCGTTGCAGCGCCTCGATGCCCGCAGCCGCAGCCCGGGCCCCGGCCATCGTCGTAGTATAGGGCACGCCGGTTACGACTGCGGCTCGACGCACCGCAAAGTCGTCGTAGTAAGAAGGTTCGTCGAGCGGGGTGTTGATAATCAGATCGATCTGGCGGCTGCGAATGGCATCTTCGATATGCGGGCTACCCTCGTGAATTTTGTGTACCCGCTCCGCGGCAATGCCGTGCTTGCCGAGGAAATCGCGCGTGCCCTGCGTAGCCACCAGCTCAAATCCTGCTGCGCGCAGCCGGCGCGCCACTGGCAAGACCTCCTCTTTATCGCAATCGGCCACGCTGATAAAGACTCGACCGCGCGACGGCAGCAGCGAACCCGCCCCCATCTGCGCCTTGAGGAAGGCCGTGCCAAAGTCGCGGCCAATGCCCATGACCTCGCCCGTGGACTTCATCTCCGGCCCCAGCAGGCTATCGGCCCCGGGGAATTTTATAAAGGGCAACACGGCTTCCTTGACGGATATGTGCGCGGGCACGATCTCCTCGGTAAAACCCTGCTCGCGCAAGCTCACCCCCACCATGGCCAGCGCGGCGATCTTGGCCAGCGGACGGCCAATGGCCTTGCTGACAAAAGGCACAGTGCGCGAAGCCCGGGGGTTTACTTCAATCGCATAGACCTCGCCTTGATAGACGGCGTATTGCACGTTCATCAGGCCGACCACGTCGAGGGCACGCGCTAGCGCGTGGGTGTGCTCGCGCATGGCTTCGATGTGCTTGGCCGGCGTGTCGTAGGGCGGCAAGGCGCAGGCACTGTCGCCCGAATGCACGCCAGCGTGTTCGATGTGCTGCATGATCCCGCCTACTACCACGTCCGTCCCGTCGGCCACCGCATCCACATCGAATTCCTCCGCACCTTGCAGGTAGCGGTCGATGAGCACGGGCCGCTCGGGCGCGACCTCAATGGCCTCGTTCATGTAAGTTTCGAGGCTCCTGACATCGTAGGAGATGACCATGGCTCGCCCACCAAGCACATAAGAAGGCCGCACCAAGACCGGGAAGCCGATCTGCTCGGCAATCGCGCACGCCTCGTCACAACTGGCAGCCATGCCATTCGCCGGCTGGCGGATGCCCAGTTCGTTCAACAGTTGACCAAAGCGCTGGCGATCCTCGGCCAAGTCAATGCTGCTGGGCGAGGTGCCGATGATGGGTACGCCCTCGCGCTCTAGTTCGACGGCCAAGTTCAGCGGAGTCTGCCCGCCGAACTGCACGATGACGCCGTCTGGAGCTTCGCGCTCGACGATGTGCAGCACGTCTTCGATCGTCAGCGGCTCGAAGTAGAGCTTGTCGGCCGTGTCGTAATCCGTACTGACCGTCTCGGGATTGGAATTGACCATGATGGTCTCATAGCCGATTTCGCGCAGCGCGAAACACGCGTGGACGCAGCAGTAATCGAACTCGATCCCCTGACCGATGCGGTTCGGCCCGCCGCCGAGAATGGCAATTTTCTTGCGCGTCGAGCGCTGCACTTCGTCCTCGCGGTCGTACGTCGAGTAGTGGTACGGCGTGTGGGCCTCGAACTCAGCCGCGCAGGTATCGACTGTTTTGTACACCGGGCGAATATCGAGCTCGCGGCGACGCCGACGGACGCTGACCTCGTCGCAGCCATTGAGATGCGCTAGCTGGCGATCGCTGAATCCCCACTCTTTGGCGCGGCGCAATAAGGCGACATCGGCGAGCACGTCTTCCCGCATTAGCTGTTGTTCGAGTTCAAAAAGCTGGTAGAGTTGGTCGAGAAACCACGGATCAATGCCCGTCAGACCATAGAGTTCTTCGTGGGTGTAGCCTTTGGCGATGGCCAGCTTGAGGTAGAACATGCGCTGAGAGTTGGGACGCAGCAATTTCTCGCGCAGTTCCTCGTCGGCCACCTTGGCCGCGCTGAGATCCTTGCCGTCGGCACCAAAACCCGCGCGGCCAACTTCTAGCGAACGCAGACCCTTTTGCAGGGACTCCTTAAAGGTCCGACCAATGGCCATAGTCTCTCCCACCGAGCGCATCTGGGTGTCGAGTGCGTCCGGCGTGCTGGGAAATTTCTCAAAGGTAAAGCGCGGAATTTTGGTCACCACGTAGTCGATGGTCGGCTCAAAGGACGCTGGGGTTTCGCGGGTGATGTCGTTGCGGATTTCGTCCAGACTGTAGCCCACGGCCAGTTTGGCGGCGATCTTGGCAATGGGAAAGCCCGTTGCTTTAGACGCCAGCGCCGAGGAGCGCGAGACCCGGGGGTTCATCTCGATGACGACCATGCGGCCGTCGGTGGGATCGACCGCGAACTGGATATTGGACCCGCCGGTATCTACGCCTATCTCGCGCATGATGCGGATAGCTGCGTCGCGCATGTGCTGATATTCCTTGTCGGACAAGGTTTGCGCCGGCGCGACCGTGATGCTGTCGCCGGTGTGGATCCCCATGGGGTCGAAGTTTTCAATCGAGCAGATGATGACCACGTTGTCGCGGTGATCGCGCATGACCTCCAACTCGAATTCCTTCCACCCGAGCACCGATTCCTCGATCAGTACCTCGTCAATTGGACTCAGGTCGAGGCCGTGGCACACGATTCGCTCGAACTCCTCGGCGTTGTACGCCACGCCGCCGCCAGAACCGCCCAGCGTAAAAGCGGGGCGGATAATCGTCGGGAAGCCCAATTCGGCTTGGTGCTTTTGCGCCTCTTTGAAGCTGTGGACAAAAGCACCGCGCGGCATATCCAACCTGGCCCGGTCCATGGCCGCTTTGAAGAGTTCGCGATCTTCGGCCATCTTAATCGCGTCGAGTGGCGCGCCAATCATCTCGACGTTGTGCTCGGCGAGGGCTCCGCTTTCGGCCAAGGCCACCGCCGTATTGAGCGCGGTTTGGCCGCCGAGCGTTGGCAGGAGCGCCTGTGGCTTTTCCTCGGCGATGATCCGCGCGCAAATCTCCGGCGTGATCGGCTCGATGTAGGTGCGGTGGGCCACCTCTGGATCGGTCATAATCGTCGCCGGATTGCTGTTGACCAAGACGATGTCGTAGCCTTCTTCGGCCAGGGCCTTACAGGCTTGCGTTCCCGAGTAATCAAACTCGCAGGCTTGGCCAATGACGATGGGACCAGAGCCGATGAGCATTATTTTTTGAATGTCTGTGCGTTTGGGCATGGAGTTCTAACGAGTGTGCAGGGTGCGGATGAAAGGCAGCAAAATAGGGCGAGTTGGCAAGTGGTTACCGCATTGGAGGGCGAGCGGTCCAAGTACGCGTCCCACTCCGAGGAGTGCGCACCAACCTGATCCCCATCCGAACCAATCTTTCCGCGGCCCTCGTGCGAACGACTCAATGAAGGGGTCTGGACTGCACGTTTCGATCAACTCGTACTGTCCTAAAGCCTTAGGTAAATGAGGAACAGGATGAGCGCGATTACAGTGATGCAGCCGGCTTGGAGCAAAAGCTGGCCGTAGCGCTCCCAATCGTGGCCCTGACGGACCTTGAACTTGGGGCGTGCCACTTCTTCATGGAGATCTACCTGAAAGCGCTGCTCGTTGATGAGGCGGACTAGATGGGGATCGTAGTCGGCGATGGCCTTTAGGACCATGCGCTTGCGGCGCGCCGCTTTTTCAGCGCAGGCCCGCTGGGCGTCCTTGGCCGCGACCTTGCCCAGATCAGTGGACTGGTCAGCGCTGCGAGTACTGGTCTTCTCTCGCGCCAAATTCTCGGCCAAGCGGCTGAGCGCTTCGCGGCTTTTCACGTTGTCCTGAATAACGGTATAGCAGGTGTCTATAAAGCGGCTAAAATCGGCGAGAATTTCCTCTTCCGAAAGCCCCAGCAAGTAGGACTCTTCGATCATTTCTTCAATGGCGTCTTTGACGTCAGCCATAACGCAAACCCTGTAACTCTTGTAAATTAAATAAAAAGCCAAGAAGCGCCCACACTGGCACCCCATTTCCACTTACATTTCCAGATTAAAGCATCGCTTCAAACATGTCAAGCGGACCGCGCTGCGTCCATCATAGCCAAGGCGATTTCGTCGGCTATATCGCCCGCCCGCATCCCCCATTCCCCCAGCCGCTCGACCGCCCGGTCCCCAGCCCGACCGTGGATATAGACCCCGAGGCAAGCCGCAGCTTCCGCGCCTAGCCCTTGGGCCATCAACCCGGCGATAATCCCGGTCAGCACGTCGCCCGACCCAGCCGTGGCCATACCTGAATTACCCGTGGAGTTGACCGCCACCCGCCCATCGCGCAACGCCACGACAGTCGGCGCGCCCTTCAACACGAGCGTCGCGCCGAATTCGCCGGCAAAGTCGCGGGCCACTGCCATGGGCGCATCGATAATCTGCCGTTTATCCAACCCGCTCAAGCGGGAGAACTCGCCCACGTGGGGCGTGAGAACCAGCGGTGTCGAGCGATCCTTTAGCACTTCGGCTTGATCGGCGAATGCACTAAGTCCG
The DNA here is from genome assembly GCA_965116675.1 of Candidatus Latescibacterota bacterium. GTDB lineage: Bacteria > Latescibacterota > UBA2968 > UBA8231 > UBA8231. Next base: position 219,806 of record OZ220721.1, on the reverse strand, counting down.
TCCGCATCCAAAACGAGGGGCAACTCAGTTTGCAACACCAACCGTCTCACCAGTTCTTCAGTCTCTCGATAGCGCCCCAACCCCGGCCCCAAAGCCAAAACATCGGCCCGCGTCAACATAGCGCGCACCTCGCCCAAGGCCCGCAGCGACAAACAGCGCCGCTTGCGCATTTCCGGCAACGGTCGGGTCATCACCTCGGAGAGCTTGACCTCGAGAATGTCGTTGAGACTCGCGGGCACTCCTAGATGGACGCGACCAGCCCCGCTCCTGAGCGCGGCATCCGCGGTCAGCGCGGCCGCCCCAGTCATACCCACCGAACCCGCGACCACGGCCACCGTCCCACAGCTTCCTTTGTGCTCGTCGCCGCGCCGCCGAGGCACGAGCGGCCCCAGTCCCTCGGCGGAAAGCAACAGAGTCTGGGCAGCCGCATCGCGCAAAATGGGCTCGGGGAAGCCGATATTGGCCAAGTGCAGCGCACCGCAATGAGACCGGCCGGGGTAGAATAGCTGCCCGACTTTGACCAAGCCAAAGGTCACCGTCAGCACGGCTTGAACGGCCGCGCCGTGGACCCGCCCGGTGTCGGTTTCGACCCCCGAGGGAATATCCACGGCCACTACCGGCCTTTCGCAATGGGCAATGCGCTCGATGACGCGCGCCATGGCGGGACGGGGAGCTCCGCGCAATCCAGTCCCCAAAAGCGCGTCAATCACCAAGTCGGCTTTCTGGATCGCGGCGTCGAGCGGAGCCAAGTCCTCGCCGAGCACTTCGACGGCCTCACCCTCCTGTTCGCAACGCCGCAAGTGCTCGGCCGCAGCTCCTTGCACGTCCGCGCGGTCTGCCGCGAGAAAGACGCGCGCCGACCCACCGCCAGCGCGCAAGAGCCGAGCTACAGCAAATCCATCACCACCATTGTTGCCCTTGCCGCACAGGACCACAGCCTGCAAACCAGCCAAGCCATCCCAGCGCGCCGCAATGGCCGCAATCACCTCTGCACCCGCTCGCTCTATGAGTTCGGCGCTGGATATGCCCGCCTCTGTGATCGTACGCTGATCGACCACAGTCATTTCTCGTCCCGTTACCAGTTTGGGCAAGTCCAATGCTCAAGCCTCCCAGGGGCGGATCAGTTCGCGCAGCCGGCGCGGAGCTTCGCTGGGCAGAGGCTGGCCCGTGTACTTGGGCAAGAGCGCGCGAAAGCCGACGCTGATCCACAAGGCCCAAGCTGCCAAGCCGCCGCAGAACAATCCCAATCCAGAAGCGACGCCAAGGCCCAAGGCCAAGCCTGCGGTCAAAAGAAAAACCAGCGAGAGCTTTATATTATCGACCGACAGGAGAAAACTGTAGCGCACTGTGGACCACACCGATCCCTCTTGGGTGACCAGCACCGGAAAAACATACACCGCCACCATGCCCACCAGTAGCAGAAACCAGACCATCAGCCCACCCAAAAACACCCCCAGCCAGCCGCCGATCCGCTGGTAAAAAACCACATTGGCCAGCACCAGCGCGACCGCGGCGACCATCAGCAATCCTAGCGCGAGGGCGCGCCAAAAAAACGCGCGACCAGCCGCCCAGAACTCCCGCAGACCAAAATCCCTACCCCGCGCCCAAGCGGCCCCAGCGGCAAAGAGCATGGCCGTGGCCGGTGCGCTCAACAGCAGGGTACCGGCTAAGACGGCAGCTCCCACCAGACCCACGCCACCCATCCCAAACCCTACTTGCAAAAGCGCGTACGCCCCACCGATCCAAGGCAGGCTCAACGCACTCCACAGCAAGTTATAGCCCACCATACCGCCCAAGCGGTCGTACGCCGTCCACAGGAAGCGTCGCAGGTTTTCGCTCAATGGGCCTCCAAACCGCGCAGCATAAACTCGGCGTACGTGCGCGCTGTCAACGCCAAGTCGCGCACCCGCACGCGCTCATCCACTCCGTGCGCGCGCTCGCCCTTTACGCCATAGCCAATGCCGGGCAGACCGCCGTCAACCGCAAAGTAGTGCAAGTCCGTAAAGCCAGAGCTGAGCCGGTAACTAGCGGTTCGGCGGCGCACCGCTTGCACGGCCTGTGCAAAGGCCTGGGGCAGCGCGTGCTCGGCATCGACGACGCAGGGTTCAATCCGCAAAGGCACTGCCACTAGGCAGGGTGGCTCAGCAGCCCGCTCTATAGCGAGTCGCAACTCGCGCTCGACCATTGCGAGCTGTTCGCCGGGCACTAACCGGCGGTCCAGCGAAAAGCGGGCGCGGGCAGGCACGGTGTTGATCTTGTCGCCCTCCCCGCCCGAGAACGTGCCGCCGATATTGAGCGTGGGGTTGCGCGACCGACCGTCAAAATCCTCGTAGCAGCGCTGGGGCGCATTCAGTTTCCGCTTGTAGGCTTGCAACTTCTGCGCTACGCTGGCCATGGCTTCAAAGGCGTTGACCCCCTGTTCTGGGCTAGAAGCGTGGGCCGCCTTGCCCGTCAACTCGACCTCTAACCACAGCACGCCGTTGTGGCCGCAGCCAACCTGCGTCCCGGCTGCCCCCTCGCAGACGACCGCAAAATCGGCGTTCACCAGCCCCTTGTTTACAATCCATCCCGCGCCCAATTGACCGCCGGTTTCCTCGTCGGCGGTAAACGAACACTCGATGTTAAAAGCCGGCTCAGCACCCGCTTCCTTGAGCGCCTCCACAGCCATCAGCAACGCGGCAATTGCCCCTTTCATATCCCCAGAGCCGCGGCCGTAGAGCGCATCGCCGGCCAGCCCCGGCTCAAAAGGATCGCCGAATCTCCACTGCCCGGCACAGGGTACCACGTCGTAGTGAGCGTTGAAATGTACGGTCTGAGGCCGGCCGACCTCCCACCGGGCAATCAAGTTGTAGCGCGGGAACTCGTCCGAGCCGAGCACGCGGCGTACCTCTTGGTCTGGGACGCGGTGGACTTTGGCCTGCATGTCCAAATCCTGACAGCGTCCCAAGAGCGTGTCGGTCATCGCTCGGTAGTTTCGCCCCGGCGGATTGGTAGTATCCACGCGCACGAGCGTCTGCACGCTGCCGAGCAACTCTTCTCGATGCTCGCCGATGTATTGGTGAACTCTAGCCTTCACGCGTGATTTGCTCAGAACGTGGTCTCCTTAGTCGTTATGGGGCACCAGCGCGCCGCAGTCAAATGGTGCAGCAATACGCCTTGGGCCTCGGGTGTGCCAATCTGTTGTAGGGCCGCCGTGCTGTGCCCTTGGACGTAGCGATTCTCGTCGCTGAGGGCCGCGGCCAACGCATCTGTAGCCGCCGCAGCCGCCGGACCAAAGTGAGCCAGCGCGTACGCGGCATTGAAACGCACCTGCTCGTCCTCGTCCGTCAGCAGCGCCGCCAACGCGGGCACAGACGCGTCTGGATTCAACTCAATAGTTCCGAGAGCCTCGGCCACGTTGCGCCGCACCCATGCGTCCGGGTCGTCAGTTAGCTTACACAGGGCGTCCACGGCGTTGGTTCCAGCGCTTGCCCCCATGTCACCCAGTGCGTACGCGGCAAAACCCCGCACATGTTCGCGCTCGTCGTCGAGGGCGGCAATCAACGCGTCCACAGCTTCCTCCCCCACTGCACCGAGTGCATACGCCGCGTGTTCCCGCACGTGTTCCCGCTCATCGCCGAGGGCTGTAATCAACGGGCCTACTGCTTCCTCCCCCACTGCACCGAGTGCATACGCCGCGTTGAGGCGCACCGGCTCGGCTTCATCGCCTAGCGCACCGAGCAGCGCGTCCAGCGCAGGCGCAGCTTTTTCTCCCAACGTGCCGAGAGCGTCAGTCGCTGATAGGCGTTGTTCCAACGTCCCGTTAAGGGACTCGCTTAATTGCTCAATTTGTCCGTTGGCCTCGGCGCGATTTTGGGCTCCCGCGTGCCAATCCCATATCCGCGACCACACGACTCGATGCTTGCTAGAGGGTACCGAACCATTGGCCGGCCACCCTGGAGCTTGGATGTTCCAACTCGGTCGGCTCGGCTCGCTGAGGCGGGTAAATTGGAACTTCATCATGTAGCGGTTGGCATCCGTGCTGTTGGGCATAGCCCGGTGCCACAAGTCAAAATGCACCAAGGTACAGGTGCCAGCTTCGCCGAGGACCGGCAAGTGCCGCTCGTCCTGCTCGTCGTCTGCGCGACCATTGTAGTAGTGCGTGCCGGGCATGACGGCAGTGGGGCCGTTTTCCAAGGTGACATCTTGTGGGTAGTAGAAGATCATCACCCAGCGATTGCGGTGATAGCGCACCTTGTGATAGCCCCAGTAGCTGTCCTTATGCCAGCCACCGCCCTCGCTGCCAGCCCGATTGATATGGCAGTGGCGGTGGGCGTGCATGACGTAATCCTCCCCTACCACCGAAGCGAGAGCACCACGCACGACCGGATCGTCAAAGACCTGCTGCAACGCCGGGATGCGGGGCAGAACGTTGTTGCCGGGATTGCCCTCCTTAGCAAAGACCTCTTCGGTGCGCTGGTAGATGTCTTGGTGGAGGGAGGCAGGAAGCGAGGATTTGAGGGTGAGATAGCCCTCGGCTATGAACTGCTGCATCTCCTCGTCGCCGAGGAGGTACTGAGGGTCTAACATGACAAGTCTCCTGAGATGATGAGAGCAAAGGCGAGTTCAATCAAAAAAGTATCGCCGGAGGCCAGGTAGAGCAAACCTAAGATACGGGCCGCGCCGTCCCCCATTGGGGTAGCTTATCCAACAAGTGGCGCAACGCCGCCTCTGGCGTCATCTCGTCCATGTCCAACGTCACGTGGGCTTGGTCAAAGCCGCCTTGGCGCTCAGCCAACAGCGGCCGGAGTTCCGCCGTACTTTCGGGCGGTTGCAGCAGCAACGGATGCGGCCTTACGGTTTGGTGGCGCAGTTTCCAATAGGTACTGGCCAGCGACAATTTGAGATACACCAGCGTCGCTTTGTCCAACACCTGCCGCAGGTTGGCCTCTTTGATCAGCGCCCCATCGCCTAAGACGATAATGCCGGGCGGACGAGTGGCCAGTGCTTGGGCGAGAAAGCGATCTTCTAATTGGCGCAGCGCCTCTATGCCCTGCGTCTGCACGAGGGCAACCAAGGACTGGCCGGCTTCGTGTTCGACCCAGCGATCCACTTCGCTGAGGGGCAGGCCGCTCAACGCGGCCAAGTCGCGGCCCAAGCCGTGCTGGTCAACGCCGAGGAAGCCGATGAGGACTACCGGACGCTGCAACAGAACCAGCGGGCCATGTTCGTAGTAATTAGACAAAATTTCTCTTCTCTCGCTCGTAGGCACGTTCCAATTAAACCGGGAATCTTTGCCGTATCAAGGCCGGAGCGGGCAGATAGGCGTTACGGCGGCAACGGCTAGATATAGCAATGCGGCATGATTTGAACGATTCGAGCGATGGAGCGTCTTGTGCATCCTATTCTGCGTCTATCTGCGTCCATCTGCGGATTGCGTTTTCCCTCTTGACAACTAAACATTTGTTCAGTATTATTTTGTTCAGCGAAAGAACCGAACTAAAGCAAACGCCTATCCCCAATCAGCCCTATACAGGAGATGCCATGTCCGCACAAAAAACGCAATGGGTAAACGCTGCCCCGCTCGAATCCGTGCCACCGGGCCAAGCCCGAGCGGTGCGATTGGGCCGCGAGCGCAGCATTGCTTTGTTCAACGAGGGAGACAAAATCTACGCGACCGACAACCAGTGCCCCCACATGGGATATCCGCTGATCCGCGGAGTGGTGCGGCACGGAGTGCTCACCTGCGACTGGCACGGCCGCAGCTTCGACTTGCAAGGCGGCGGTTGTTTCAACCGCGAGTGCGACGATTTGCAGACTTTTGCCGTGGAAGTGCGCGGGCCCGATATCTGGGTCGAAGTGCCCGAGCCGAGCTACCGGCGGCGCGAGGAACACCTGAACCTCTTGTGGGAGGGTCTGTTGAGTTGCGACCGCTGGACCCAATCCAAGGCCATCGCCCTACTGTTGCGCGGCGACGTGCCCCAAGACGACATCGTGGAGTTGGTCGTGCGCCACCTAGGCCGCCACATCGCCAGTTCCCACGGGGCCGAGGGAGGCCAAGACGTGGTACTCCTGCTGGCCGGCCTCCAAGTGGCGCGGCGCTACGAGGGCGAGGATCGCCTGATCGCTCTGACTACGGCGGCCGGAGCCGCGGCCGGGGACGCAGCCGAGCGCTTGGATGTGGTCCCTCTGCCCGATCCAGTTGAGTGGACCTCCATTGAGCGTTGGGTGTGCGCTTTTTCCCGCGACGGGCAAGCCGGGCGCATTGAGCGCTGTCTGTTCACCGCTGGCCACGCGGGATACCAAGAGAACATTCTCCCCCTGCTCTTCGACTGTGCGACAACCCCCTATTTTCTCGGCTTTGCCGACCACATCATCTGGCTGGACCACTTGGCCCGGGTACAGGAAGAATTCGGCTGGGATCGGGCCGGGGAGTTGGTTTTCAACCTAGGGGCCAAGCTAGTAGGTCGAGGTCGCGGTGAACCCGAGCGCTTTCGCCGAGACGCCATTGCCCTCATGGGCGATATGGAGCCGGTCTTAGCCCAGGCTCAAGTCGGCGACTTAGAGGTCCCCTACGACGAAGACGGCTTGGCCAAGGCCCTAGTGAGCGCCGATCTGGAGACCGCTTTTGGTGCCTTGACCCAGCAGCTAAAGGTCGGAGTCAGCATCGACCGCCTCATCGACACCTGCCTGTTGCTAGCGGCCGACCGCATGGCCCGAGTGCCGGTGAACGTGGAAGCGGGCTGGCCCTGTCTCACCCGGGAATTCAACTTGGCCGCGGCCCTGCGCACAGTGCAGCGCTACGGAGGTCCCGCGGCCGCGGCTCGAGGGCTAGTCCACGCAGCGTGGCAGTTCTTCGACGACCGCTGGCTCAACATTCCCTACCGCCCCCTGAGCGAGCCTCTGGCTACCTCGGCGACCGCAGAGGATCCGGCGTCCATTGTGGAGGCCATCCAGACGCTCAATGTCCAAGAGGTAGGCCCCCGCGTCTTGGCCTACGGACTAGCCGATCACCCAGGAGAACCCCTGATAGAGGCGATGGGCCGGGCCGTCCTGTGGGACGATACAGCCCATCAGCTACTTCCCACGCTGGGGACCGTTTTCGCGGAGTGGGAGCGTTTTGCCACAAGCGACCACCCAGCCCGGCTACAGATCTTGGTGGGGCTAGCCCGCTTTGCCACAGATGTGCGCACCAACAAAGACAGTGGCTCGGCCGCACGCGCGGCTCTGCGCTTTGCCCAAGGCCACACAGCCGTAGATATCTTCGAGGACTAAGGAGAAAACCATGTCCGAACAAGCGAGTACTTTTGTACCAGTAGCCCGCGCCGATGAAGTAGAGGAAGGGCGACCCAAGGCAGTGCGGATCGAAGGCCGTAGCGTGGCCCTCTTTCGCCACCAAGGCACAGTGTACGCCACGGACAACCAATGTCCGCACATGGGGTATCCCCTCACCCGAGGCCGGGTGCGCAATGGCGTGCTCACCTGCGACTGGCACGGCTGGAGCTACGACATGCGGGGCGGGGGCTGCTTCACCGGCGGCTGCGACGATCTGGACACTTATTCAGTGGAAGAGCGCAACGGTCAGGTATTCATCGATGTGGCCGGAGCCAACTCCAAGCGCGGCGACGCCCACTTCCTGCTCCTAAAGGAAGGACTGCTCAGCGGCGACAATTGGACCTTGTCCAAAGCCATCGCCATCCTGCTGGCCCGGGGGGTCTCCGAGGATGAGACGCTGTACCTGCTGGTCGAGCACATGGGCCGCTTTATCGCCACCGAGCGAGGCCCCGATGGAGGCCGCGACGTGGCCCTACTGGTCAACGGCGTAAAGGTGGCCCGCCTGTACGAGCCAGCCGACCGCCTCATCCCGCTTATGATGGCGGCTTCGGGGGCTGCTGGACGGGCCGGGGATCGCCCCCAAATCCACCCACTGCCGGAGCCGGTAAATTGGGACAAACTGGCTCGCTGGATCCATATCTTCAGCGCCGACAAAACCTGGGAGGGCATTGAGAAATGCCTAGTAACCGCTCGGCATTTGGGCGACTGCGACGATCGCATTGTGCCGCTGTTGTACGAGTGCGCAGTCGAGCCTTATCTGCTGGGCATGACCGAAACGCTGATCCACTTGGGCTATCTAGCCGAGTTGCTGGAGGAATTCGGCTGGGACCGCTCCCAACTCTTGGTGTGCAATCTGGCCGCCAAAATGCTGGGCCGCAATCGGCCGGCCCCGCAAGAGGCCCGTCGGGAGGCCATCGATTTGTTCGCCGAGGTGGAGCCGGTGATCGCCCAGTACGCATCCGGTTCAGGGGATTTCGACTCGGATCTGTTGGCCGCCGGCTTGGTCAGCGGCGACATAGAAGAGACCTTTGGCGCAGTGACCCAAGTGCTAAAAGCGGGAGCCGACATCGAGCAGGTAGTCTCCACCATGGTGCTATTGGCGGCCGACCGCATGGCCCGCACGCCGGTGAATATGAGCCCCGGTTGGTTCGATTTGAACCACGAAATGATCCTAGCCGCGTCCGTGCGCACGGCCCGGCGCTTTGCTGGAGATCAAGTGGCAGCTCAAGCCCTGTACCACGCGGCTTGGCAATTCTTCGAAAACCGCTGGCTCAACATCACACCCCGGCCCCTGCGGGCGCACCCGGCCCCAGAAGAAGCGTCCACTGGCCAGGACGAGGCCCTAGCCGAGGTGATCGAGGCGATTGAGACCATCCAGATCCGCGAGGTGGGCCGCTTAGTCCGGGAGTACTTGCACCGAGGCTTTGACGGAGACTGTCTGCTGCGCGAATTGGGCCAAACCATCCTCAAGGACGACAATGGCTGGCATATACTGAACGGCTTGCGCACGGTCAGCGAGGAGTGGAGCCGTTGCGCCGATCATCCGGCACGGGGACAGTTGCTGGTGGGGCTGGCTCGCTGGGCTACGGATGTGCGGCGCAATACGGGCAGTCAGTCGGCAGTGCAGACAGCGCAGCGCTTTGCCCGAGGAGAAACCGCAGTGGAGCTGTACGAGTAGCGGAGCAGTAAGGAATGGTAGGTGGCCGCAATAATTGAATTTGATAAATAGTCGGTAGGGGCGGGCCTGTGGCCCGCCCGCACTTCCGGCGATTGTCGGCGGCCGTTGTGCAACCACCGGCGCAGCGCAAAAGTCAATACGCTACCCCAACTAGGCGAGCAGCCGAATTGTCATCTCCCGCGTCGTCATCTACCTCAATACGGGCGAGGTAAAGGCCCGGAGATACTAAAGTTCCCCCTTCATCCCGTCCGTCCCAGACAAGGCTATACAGCCCATTCGCCATATTGCGCCTCTCGGAAAGACGCCTCACTTCCCTGCCTGCTAGGTCGTATAAATACACCGCTACTTGCCGAGCTACATTGACTTTGAGCACGGCAAACGAAAAGACAGCCGTGTCGTTGATGCCGTCGCCATTCGGGCTAAAAATAGCGGGATCTACCTCGATTGTCCCGATCTGCCCGCGGCGGGCAGTCGTCAATACTGTCAACCCCTCACCAGCGGCTAATTCATCTCCTACCGGGTCCGCCGGGTCCACCCGCTGCCAGTTATCCGCTTGCGTCGAGCGCCCAACTTCGGCGGCAAAAGTGGCACCGCTCAAGAAGACGCGCGACGAAAAAGAGAGCCGCACAATATCCGCACTGCCTCGCCGCAGTATTCTTGGCAAGCCTAGTTGCAGCGTATCATTTGCCACCTTAGTCAATTCCAGTACCTCCCCTGCTCCATTCTCAAAACGGCCTTTTTCCACCTCGGCAAATATCTCCTCGTTCCCGGCGGCAAGTTCGCTTTCGCCTCCCAAACTCACTTGGCGCAGTTCAATATTCGCTCGCGAAGGTGCGACGAGACGGATGCGGTCGAATCCCGGGTCTTGAGCAGCAAAGGAGGGGCGGATAAAGAGGTCGAAATCCGTGAGCTCGCCACTAGGGACATCCCGCTTGGGCTCTATCTCCCCAGCGATGCGATCCACCAACGGCGCTGTGAAATGGATCTGGATCGACTCTAGGCTGGCGGCCTCGGCCGCGTCTTCACTGAGCAGTCTCGCCTGGATCATCATATAGCGCCGGGGATTGGGGGAACGTATGACTTCGCCTGGTTTGACATAGACTTGGCTCCAGTTGCTCCAGCCCGGTCCCGGCAGGAACTCGGTAAGGATATCCCCCTGGTAGAAAGAAGGCTGCTTCTCGTATTCTTCTTTGTTGGCTACTTCCGTGCCGTCTTTTTTAAAATAGCGGTTTACTTCGCGCAGATCGTTTCCCGTGCGAGTGCGAACTTCCACCGCCGTGCCCGAGGGGGTGTCGGCTTCCCAGTCGATGGTCGTCAGTGTCTTGGAACTCCCCAGATCAATGAGGTCGGAAGTCATCTCGAGGATTGGTAGGTATCCGTTGGCAAAAACTTGGATTTCGGTCACCGTACTCAGTATCCGGTGCCCTTCATGGGCCCTAGTGCGGCGGGCAATATCCAAGTTGCGGAATTCCAGAAAGCGCATCGGACGCGGCTCGAAGTGATCCTCGAACAGCCGTGTATTCTGGTTTAGCTGCCGCGTCTCACCACTCAATTCCTCCCAGATCAAACTGCCATCGGGGGCCAGCGAGCCGTCCGAACCACGCAATATATAACCAATCAGGTTTCTTCCTCCGACGCGGGTAATGATGCGCACAGCATGGACCAAGAAGTGAGAGCCCAGATTCACATTCAACAGCCCCCACTCGGCGGTCTCTCCGGTGGGGAAGTAAACCATGCCCTGCCACTCGGTGCGCACGTTGCCGTCAACGGCAAGTTCGGGCGAAGAATTGGGATTGACGTCGTGCAGATTACCGCCGCGCTCTACGATTCCCAAGGCAATGTTCTCGCCTATAGTCCACACCTCCACCTCGGCGAGTTGGGGCCGTTCGCGGCGGTAATAGCGCACTCCACCCTGCTGCTCAAGTGGCAACTGATCGTAGCGCTCGGCCGTTACTAGACGCTCTTCACCGGCGATTTTCCAGACGTATTCCACCGCGCCTTGGTTCTCTGCTGTCAACGCCTGATACTCCTCGGCAGAGAGCTGTTGCGCCCGCTCACCATTGGTAGCCGTGGCCGCGACGCGCAGGTACTGCACAATGCGGCCGGTCCATTCCTCTGTATGGGTGCCCAGCGGTGCGAGGTCGAACTCAAAGACTCGCTGGTCGCGATTAGGCTGGGTAGTACCGCCCACTAGAGTGTAGTCCAAAGCACCGCTGCGATCGGCCGTGCCAAAGGGATTTTGCCCCCCTGCCGAATGCACCCTGAATTGCAGAAACGGATCTCCTTCTTCGGCAAAGCGCACGACGACCTTGGTGGCCGATACCAGACGGCCAAGATCAATCTCCAACACCCAGTCCCGCAGGGGATCGGCCGGATCCGGCTCCCAAGCTGTAGCTGGATCCGCGTCAATGGCCAGCTCCGCTAGCTGCGGATTTGAACCAGCCCCTTTGATACCGCCGCGCGCCAGCAGCGTGTTATTTTCATCCTGGAACGAATTGGCGTACTGATCTCGCAGGCTGCCGTCAATGGGATAGCTGAAGTCGGCCGCATTCAATATGGCGTTGTGCGGTACCTGTATAAATCTGGACTGCACCGAGCCAGACGGCGTTATGGTCACCATATCGCTCGGAAAATCCCAAGCCTGCCAATGCGCCTGAGTCCGCACCTCCACCCGATCCGCACCCAGATTGTAACCCTTCGACTGGGCCCATGCCCCGTTCAAAGCCAGAGAAAGAAAAAGGGCTACAAAACAGAGCGTCTTAGACAAAAGACCCGATTTCCTCATGGTCGTCTCCGAAATCATCGAATACTGCGCAGGTAAACGGCGTTCCATAATCTATTGTTCCGAGCAAGACATGCTCGCGTATCTACTTAACTAACCATCGCCCTTGGTCGGGGCTTCTCGTGCATGGCGCTGCAGGAACGTATCGGGTAGGGCCACCGCCAACGCGCTGTCGGATACGGCGATCCGCTCTTTGTACTTGTCCAGCAGGTCATCGATCAATTCCTCAAAAAGTTGCTCTCGCTTCTCTCCGCGCACCAAAGCCCGCGCCTTTTTTTCGACTTGAAAAAAGGGAGATACTTCCCCTCCCTGGCGGTTGAGAACTTCGAAAATGCTGTATCCGCCTTCAACGTGCTCCGGGCCGGTAATTTTGTTGAGGTCGGCCGCTTTTACTGCTTTGAAGAGCCTCGGCATAGTCAGCCGCTCGTACTCGCCCAGATGCATCAAGCCGTCTTCTTCCTGCATACCTTGGCGGATGGTGTGCTTTTGGGCGAGCATTCCGAGGGTCGCGCCTTGTTCGATGGCGCGCAGCAAACCGACGGCTTCTGCCTCGATCTCGACCAGTACCTCAACGACAATGTATTGGGCCGGTTCCCTGAACAAATCCTCATTGTCCTCGTAAAAATCCCTAGCTTCTTCCAAGCTTGCCTCGGATTGGTCAATGACCTCTTCCTGGCGTAGCTGTTTGATCATGAATTCCGTGCGTATTTCCTGCCATCGCTGTTGTCCATCCGCCATCTCCTCTAACCCGGCTCGCTGCGCCGCCTCTGCCAACAAAACCGGTGTCAAGACCAGTTCTCTCGCTGTGTCAATCACCTCGGCACTATCCCGTACACCCCAGCCGGACAGGGCCCGCATATCCCCCCACAGGGCATTGAGGTAATCTCCCAGAGAGATCTGCCCTCCCTTATAGGTAAAGAGGGGCTGGCCCACCTCCTCATCGGTCAGATGGGTGAGGCGCACCCGAGTGTGAAGGGCCGCTTTATCCAATAGAAGCTCTAATCCCTCTGGCACTAGCTGCACGTCCAGCTTGCGGATGAGAGACGTGATTTCCGCTCTTTCCTGCTCTAGTCGCTTGCGTTCGTAGAGCATATTGCGAATCTGTTGTCGTTTTTCTTCTAACGGCACGGGCTGGTCCTGGAGGAAACGCACGATTTGGTAGCGCGTGCCCATGGGCAGGATCGGAGATAGCTGGCCGTTCGGCAGACTGCGAAACAGCTCGTCTGGAATCTGTAACCTGCGGGCCTGCTCTAGATCGATAAATCCTAGTACGCCTCCCTGGGCAGCCGACCGTTCGTCTATGGTGTATTCGGCGGCTAGTTGAGCAAAATCCCCGCCCGCTTCAAGTCGCTCATATATCCGCTGTGCGGTGCTGTCCTCTTCCACCAGAATGCCCGCCATCTGACGCTTGCGGTCTAGACCACTGTCGGCGAAATAGTCGCGTATCTCCTCCTCTGAAACCTGCACATTGGGCACCAGTGCGATCTGGCGATAGGTATCGACCAAGTGCTGACGCCAGTACTGCATCGCCTTAGTCTGGACCACCTGAGCGGTGTCCAATCCTCGCTCTTTGGCTTCTAGTAGGAGCAGGGACTTGCCCAGCAGACTGCGCAGGTAGCGCTTCCGCACTGGGTCATCCTGTCCCTGCAGGCGCAAAGACTGGGGCATCTGGACGACAAAATCGCGCATCTCGGCAGCCGAGATAGAAGTGGAATCAATGCGCGCCACCACACCGGGTTCAAGGACGATCTCCGCACTCGGCGAACACGCCGCGAGACTCCACATGAGTACCAGCCCACATCCTCGCCAAGTCCATGGTTTTCTGTGTCTCATATCTTCTATCAGTACACCAAAGCGATAGACCCCAGTCGCTCCTCCCGACCGCTGCCCGCTTCGACCACGACGCGATAAATGTATAGTCCTGGACCTACCAATTCGCCCTGGTCATCCCGCCCGTCCCAAGCGGTCTGATAAAGCGCGCTACCCCCCTCCCCAGCACCCAAAGTTCGCACTCGGTTTCCCGCCAGCGTGTAGATTTCCGTCTCAAGGGGCACGACATCGGTCAGACGCAGTAATGTATAGGAGAACTGCACTTGATCGTTGACGCCGTCGCCATTGGGTGAAAACGGATTGGGAACCACCTGCACGGCGCTGAGCAGACTGCCCTTGAGCGGCGTGCGGACATTCAAGGCGTCGCTCAACAACTCGCTCACAGCATCTCCGGGAATCACGCTCTGGGGCACTTCGTCACTGTCCGCATCCGACACCGCGCCGTTGAAGGCCGTTCCGTAGTTGAAAACTCGGGCGTCGAAATCGACCTCTAGCAGCGTCTGGTCTTGGTCAATGCGAGCAAATTGGACGGCGAACTGGTGGGGATCTGCCGGATCAAAACTCGGGGTAAAATCGACCACCTCGCGGTCGATCCGCACCTCGTGGATGGCCTCCAGACGGGCGGGCGTGCGCACTTCGAGAACATTGAAACCCGATTGCTCCTCCTCCAGTCGAGTCCGCACCGCATAGGTGAATCGCACCGGCTCAGCCGACTCCACAAAAGGAGGATAGATTTCGCCAATCGCCTCGGAGACTACAGGGGGTTGGGAAAATTCAAAAAACAGCGAGTCGATCTGTCCCCCCGCCAATCTAGCAGAAAAAAAATCAATGTGTAACTGCACATACTGCCGGGGGCTGGGAGAGCGAATCTGGATGCCGGCGAGTCCGTCCGCGTACTCATAGGTGTGCCATACGCTCCAGTTTTCCAGATCCTGGGTAACGCCACCTCGCACATTCTTGGGCATGGCTTCATAATTTTTGCGGCTCATAGGCTGGCCATTGGCCCCGAATGGCACTTCCTCTCCACCCACCCCGGTCTTGCGCCAGTAGATCTCGGGCTGGTCATCGCTGCCGCTGCGGCTCTGGATAACTATTTTCGCTTCTGGATCAAGTTGGCCGTTCCACCAAATGCGTCCCAAACTGGATGCCCGCCCCAGATCAATCGGATCGGACAAAAACGAGGCTTGGGGAACGAACCCCTGACCGTACACCTCGAACTCGGCCACTTCCCAAGTCTCCCCCACTTCCAAGGGATGGAGATAGACGTGGCGTGCTATTTGGGGTTCGATATCCAGTTCGACTACTGGGCTTAAGTTGTCCTGCTCTTCGTGAACCAAGGTCCAGATGAGATTGCCTTTTTCGTTTTTGCTCTCTTCCCTGCCGTCGTTAACAGAAAGCCTAAATTGGCGGATCTTGTGCCCCGGATGATCGGCGCGGGGTGCAAAGCGAACCTCTTCAATGGGGAATGGTGCCCCCAGATCGAAGAACAGCGGCGTAGTATAGAAGAACCCAGGACCGCGAAAAAAATTGATGCGCGGCGGATGCACAAAGGCCGTATTCGAATCGCCATCTACTATCAACACGCGGTCTTCTAGCCAATTGGCCGGCAGGGTGTAAATGCTCACCAAGCTGGTAATGTCGCCATTTCGCTCGCCCATCGAGGCAATCAGGTTCTCGCCGCTTTCGGCGCTGAACGGGCGGATGGCACCCGGCACTCTTGCCACATCGATGGAACTCAGAGTGCCGCTTTCGCTCCAAAGATTTCCAGCATGGCCCCCCAGTTGGTAAAATTGGCGCGCCTCAGCCCGATAGCCCACTCCCATCCCCAACGCGGTCAGGACTATAATCAGCACCTGTCTCATCCAGTGCCTCCTTTGCTCGGTCGCCAACTAAGAGAACGGCGGGATTTACAGTCGCCCGTAAATCCCGCCTGAAACTATCCTCCAACTTCTACGGCACAGGCAGTCGAGTCGGCCTTACTCAGAAGGAGGACTTGATCTGGCCCCAAGTGCTAGCCTCGACTCCGGTCGCGCTGGCCTCGGGCAACCCCTCTTCGATGGGTGCCAACAGATAGTCGCCGAACTGATCGGCATCCCTAGAAGCACCTACGCCACCAAAACCAGACCAATAGGCATCGTCGTAGGAACCGGGGTCGGCATCCTTGTCGCCCCAGTTGACCTCTATACCGACAACTGTGCCTTCGACCCAAGCGTGTTGAACACTCTGGTCGGCGCCGTCGGGATGGATGTCGTCAAAGGGCACAATGGAGTACTCGCCGAACATTTCGGCTGGCTCTTGGGTGTTGACATCGCCACGGAGAAACTGGCCGGCCCACTCCACGTAAGGGGACGTGCCCGCCCAGGCTTTGGTACCATCGATAATCCGGGTATAATAACCGGAAGAGCTAAAAATTGGGCCGGCTAGATCGTAGCGTTGAGCTTGGGCACTGGCCCAGCGGGTCTCGAAATCATCCCCTTGGTCGAAGCCGCGGAAGATGCCGCCGGAGTGGTCCCAATCTGTAGTCGTCGACCACTTCTCGGTGTCGTTGATGTAGTCGTCGGCAACCCAAGCTGAAAAATAGGCCTTGCCGTCGTTGATGTTGTAGGCCCAAATGAGCGAGGCATTGAAGTCGCTCAAATCCATGGGCGCGCCGAACTGGTTGAACATGGTTTCGGCTTTGATCTTGTACACATCGGAAACAATGTCCCAGTCCGACATATCGCCGTCCAGCACTGGCGTCAGGTGATCTGGGAACTGGAACATGAACTTCATCTCCCCTTGGTGGCCAAAAGCCGGGCCGACCATGAGGGCCGATACCAATAAAGCAATTGATATCTTATTGATCCTCTTCATTGTAACACCTCTTTTTCAGTTAGTGAGTGGATACGTGTGTCTTTGCTGCCCCAACCGGGGGTAAAACGACGACTGTTTTTTCTCCTCCTTTCGACTGCTAACAGATCGCCATGTTATATAGCAAGCCTAAATAATTTGAACGATTCGAGTGGTGGATCGTCTCGTGCATCCTATTCTGCGTCTATCTGCGTCCATCTGCGGATCACCTTGTAAATGATGTAGGATTGCTATATCACTGCAATCTCAGTGATCCAATTTTGCGAGAGTCAACTTCCTAGCGTTCCAGCCCGGCATAAGCCGTCATGAATATCTTGCTGGTCGTGCTAGGAGGCAGATTTTCAAAGGTCAGTTTCTGCAAGCGAAATCCCGTCTGCAGATGGAGCCTGTAGCCCAAGTAATCCGAGGAATTATTAAATTGTACCGCGACGATGCGACTGAAGGAATCCGGCTCCAAATCGCGATCGAGCGGCACCCCTTCCTCGTCGTCGCGGAACTGCTCAAAATGGGACAGCTCTAGTCCCAACTCGACGAGCGTATGGGACAGCAGCGGAATGCGGGCAATGAGAAAAAGCGTCTCGGTCAACTCGCGGCGCTCCGGGTCGCGCCTGCGAACGGGGCGCTCGCGCAAAAATTCGCTCTTGAAGCGCGGCTCAAGTTCGATATTTCGCACGGAGAAAGTGTAATCGGCCTTGTTGATGAGACCGACAAAGCTGGCCGTGCCGCGCAGGTCGCGCTGCTCTCGGCGCTGGTTGTAAATTTCAGTCTTGAACTTGTTGATTACATTCAGGTTCCCTACGAGCGTGAAATCGAACTGTACATAGGAAGTGTTGACCCAGGTGTCGCGCGCCGGGAGCACATCGAAGACGCGCTGCTGAGTACCGCGGGAATTAGACGGCTGCACCCACTGGAAGAGGTTGTCGGGAATGTCGTCCTCGACCAGCTTGAAGTTGTCGAACACCCGCAAACGGCCCAACTGGGCAAAATCCCTTTCATAGGTGAAAAGCAGGTACGTGGATTCGTTTTTGCGATCCCCCGCCAGCAGTTTTTCGCGCAAACTCCCGACGGTTAGCCGGGCCTCGGGCCCGATGTGGGTTCCCGCGTACACATTGTAGCCACGGTGGTCGCGCCCGTAGGGATAATCGGGTTCTTCGTCGTTTTCAAAGCGGTCGATCCAGCCGTTGTTGTTCATGTCAACGCCGAAGAGGTATTCTGGCCTATCGGCGTGATAGCGCAGGAAGGGCTCTTCGTAATCGGGAATGAAGTTCTGGCGATCCTCCGTATCGTTCTGGTTGAAATCCGAGACGAAATCATTGTTCTCGTCAAAACCCGGAAAGACCGCATTGTCCGACAGCATACTATAGCGGTTCCAGTCCGGCCGGCGGTCTTGGTCATCGTTGTCCTCGACGAACTCGTAGATATAGGATATTTCGTCTTCGTAATCGATTTCGTCCTGTCCCCGAGTACCCGCTAGGAAGGTGCGGGTAGAATAGTCCGCGTCCATGCTGTAGCCTTCGAGGAAGGCGAACCAAGGATAGGACGCCTTGGACAGGTTGAACATCCATGCCTGGGCGTCGTTAACCGCCTTGCGGTGATCCCTTAGATTGAGGTTGGGATACTGGCGGTACTGCTTGTTGAAATCGTACTCCCCGTAAAAGTCAAAACCCCAGACCTTGTTGGCCTCGAAGGTAACGCCAAGGATGGTATTGGCCGTGGGCAGACCGTAGTCGAATTTCAACAGTCGCTGATTGGAGTTGTCGCGGATATTGTCAGCGGCCCGTTCGATCAGCAAGAAGACGGGCTGTGAGTCCCGATTGGTCTGCCGGTCCGACGTGATTTCCACCTTGTAGTCGTTGGAGATCACCAATTCAAAGGATACTCTTTCAATAGTCGTAGGATCGGGCCCGGTGTACAAAGGGTCCGTAAAGTCGTAGGTGAGGGTAATGCGCTCGTCCCCGTCCGCAGCTAAAAACCCCACCCGTTGGAACCCCCCTTCGCGTATGGGCTCGAATCCTATGGCACTGCCGCGGAAAGTGTTGCCGTCCACATCTTCGATGATGATTTCGTCGTCGAACAGGGCCGCCCCACCCACTCCGTCTGCGGGCGAGTCGTCCGACAGCCGGATAATGATGCGGGATATGGGCAGCGCATTCTGGTCGGTGGTCAGCGCCCCGCCCGCAAAAGGGTTGCCGGTGAAATCGTCGAATAGCGTCTGGCCTTGGAAGGCGGTCACATAGGTCGCCCCGACCCGGACGAAGTCGCCGACCTGAACGATGCCCCGGCCACCCAGTAAGTTGGTAACACTGGTCTTCTGATCGGGGATATCCAGAGAAGTGGCCACGGCCGGCCGACTGGGACGGGCCAGTAGGAGAGTGCCCAGGTACTTGTCGGCAGCAAAGTCCCACTGAATGCCATTGAATGTGGGTTTAGAAAAAGTCATCGGCGTCAAAGTAGTGCGGATCTCATCGCCAATCGTGATGCTGTAGTAGTATTGTCCCTTGTGGTCCGAGGAGACGGCTACTCGGTTGAACCATTGGTTGAACCTGTTGGTCTTTAGGATACTGCTGCCGAATTGCTGGGGGCGATCTTGCTGCCAATCGTAGATCAACCAGCCTCGGGTGACTAAATTGCCGAAGAAATCGTAAAAGAAATCGCCCTCCAACGCAGTGTCCACATAGCGCTGGTAGGGCTCGCGGGCGTAGTTGGAGTACTCCCACTGTCTCCATTGGTACTCCTTATACAGTTCTTGGGGGACGTACCATTTGCGCACTGCCGGATCCAGCGCATCAAATAATACCCCCGGTCCCTGCGGGGAAAAATCCACCTTTCCCCCCTCCTTCACTCTCCCCATGCGCGAGTCGTACGCTTGGGCACCAACCGGAGCTGGCGCACTCCAGCTTAGCACGCAAAGAACAGCACCTACCACAATCAGATAGCGCTTGTTCAAAATCCCTCTCCTCACTTGGCTAGCACCTAGTATACCACGGACACACTGTTGAACCGCCGCTCAGTCTCCCGGTCGGAGCGAATTTCCACTACCGCCAAGTAGATACCCGGCGGCACTAGGCGATCATCGTCTCCGCGACCGTCCCATTGTAGCTGGACGCGGCCGTTTTGGACTTCGACCAAGTTGAGCTGCCGCACGCGGCCACCACTCAAGTCATAGATACTTACTTCACTCGGCGATGGTTCGAGCAAATGCTGAACCGCATAGCTTATTTCCGCCACGTCATTGGCCCCATCTCCATTGGGGGTGAAGGTTCGCGGCTGGATTGCCAGCGGACCAGCCACCCGCGAGCCCACGGGAATCCGCACCAGCAACTCGTCAGTATCTTGTTCGGCTGAAGCATCCCCGCTCTCGGTCTGCAGCGGCACCTGCACGCTGGCATCGGCAAAGGCCCGCCCTTGGAAGCGCGTACCATAGCGGAATACGGCTGCATCAAAGACAATCTTCAACAAGGTCCCATCGGCGTTGATCAAAGGCAAGTTTAGGGCAAAGTGGTCGTCCTCCACCGCTTCAATAGAGAACGATCCGACGCGCAGGGGCAAAGACACACCAGCTAGATCCCCGCCGAACTCAGCTCCATCTAGGCGATTACCCGACCCATCTTGGATTTCTACCGAATGGAGGGCCGCGATGCGGGCCGGGGTTTCGATTTCAAAGCGCGTGAATCCCGGCCGGCCTGTCGTATTGGTGATGCGGGCGAAGTACGTAAAAGTCGTCTGTTTGCCAATCTCGGTCTGCGGTGGTCCAACCTCGGCGACAATGCGATCAACCGGGGGCCGTGCGAACTCGAAGCCCAAGTCGGCGACAGCGCGGCTAGCGTCCAAGCTCAGATTGGTGAAATCGATGCGGAACTGGAAGTAGCGCCGTGGTGCTGGCACCGTCAACTGGGTGCCATTGTCAACCAGTTGCCACTGGACCCAGCCATTGTCAGTGTCGGCTTTGATAGGCCCTTGCTGGTTCTTCGCCAGTTTTGCAAAGGCTTCCTTGGTCAGCGTGTTGCCCTCGCTGTCGATGGGGACGTATTCGGGCTGCCGACCACCTACATTAGCATTGCGAAAAAAGACATCGGGCGTCGTATCCTGCCCGCTGCGCACGCGGATTTCTATCTTGGAATCCGCGCTATTGCCCGCGACCACTTCGCTCCAAGCGATTCGACCCCAGACCACCTCCTCGCCCAGATCTAACACATTGGACACATAACTAGCCGTCGGTACGAACCCTCTACCGTACACCTCTATCTCGTCAACTTCAAATCCGAGAGTGGTAATCGACTTGAGTTGCAGAAAGCGGACAAATTGGGGGTTGATCTGTGCATCTACTTTGGCCTCGCGGTTGTCTGGGTCTCGCTGCACCGGCGAGGTAAAAATGGGCTGACCACTGGCATAGAGATTTTGCGGCAAGCCGTCGTTGAGGAACAACTCATACCCCCGCATGAATTCGTGGCCAAAGGGAAACGACTCTGTCATCCTCGGATAGAACACGATTCGGTCCACGCCAAAGCGCGCACCGAGGTCAATGCGAATGGTGACGCCGTTGTTGCGCACGATGCGGCCGGCCACGAACTTGCGATCAAAAGCCACTCGGTGGTCACCATTGAGCATGCCTTCCAATTGCTCTGGACTTTTCTGGCTGGCATCTAGCCCCGGGACGTCTATAGCTCCTCCTCGCTCTAGAACACCGAGCGAAATGTTGAAATCGGAGCGCAAGCGCAGCGGCATGATCCAGCTTTGCAGGGAATCTAGGCCAACGGTGAACACTTTTTCGCCATCGGCGTCCTCGATCATTCCCAATTGCTCGACAAAATCGATCACACCCCCGGGAGTTGTGCCAGAATCGCGCCAAGGACGTTCGTCGCCACCGACCATAAAAACATCCTGCGCGCTAGTTGAGCACACGGACAGCAGCAAGAGGAGTATTGGCAAAAGAGGGACTATCTGCGACGTGTGCAGTAGCTTGAAAAGGAGGCCTGTAGGACGATATTTCATGATGAGGACCGACTTCTTAATAGCGGTCGAGATTCCAGTTCTGCGCACTTCTGAATGGCACACCGAAGGATTGCAACCTCTTTAAAATTATGAAGTTGCTACAGATTGTTACAATTTTGTTACAATTTTGTTACAACCTATAAATACGTACCGAATAAATCAAGAAAAATCTGGGGCCTAGCATAGTCAAACGTCGAGCGGCACCAACCAGACCAAGGTTGCCCCCCATCCACCACCACCTTCGCCGGCCAAGCGGAATGACTCCACCTCGGGCAAGCGGCCCAAAATGGCGTGTACTGAGCGCCGCAACTGGCCCGTGCCCTTGCCATGGACGACGCGCACCTGCAAAATGCCCGCCTGGCGGCAGGCATCCAAATAGTCGGGCAACAACTCTTTGAGGTCGCGCGGATGGAAAGTGTGCAAGTCCAGCGTGCCGTCGATGGGCACTTCCACTGCTTCAGGCTCTTCCCATTCTTCTTCGGTCATCGTCCTAATCCTTCCGAGCGCGGAGTTCCGTAGAGCTGATATCCATCCTAAAGGGCACCGACGCGAAAAGATCCGCGTACTGTGCAGGTACATCCATATCCGCTAAGGTCCGGTACACACCTCCATCCGCCCGGCCAGCCACCCAAAAGCGACAGCCCCCAGCGGCAAATTCCTCCAAGGCCGCAGCCACACCCTGCTCCCCTTCATCGTAATACTGGCCCTGCAAAAGCCGCACGGCCGTATCGTATCCCAGCGCGAAATGGCAACCGCCAAAGAGCCGAGCCTTCTGCAAAAAGGTCGGCGACCGCGTCATCACCACTGGGAAACGACCGCGCATCTGCGCCAAGCGCCGCTCGACCTCACTCCTTTGCAGCGGCGGCTTATCGACATTTTCAACGGACAGTTCCAGACTCGGCCGCCGGCCACTTAGCTGTCCCGCCGCGGCCACAAGCCGCTCGTGTCCCTCGTGCAGCGGGTTGAAGGACCCGGACAAGAACAGACGCTGCCCGCGCTCGACCTCGGGCGCGATCACCCCATCAGAACGCATTTCGACGACGTCCAACTCCCCCGCAAACAGCAAACCCAGTGGATCGTCCAACGCCAGCTCGCGCCGCGCAAGATGCACAAAATCCGGCAGCGATGCACCGGCCACCGGACCACCGCAGCCCTCCACTATGGCCTCCAAGGCCAAGCGGCTCAAAACCTCCTCTTGCTCCAAGCGGTCGGCTGCACCCTTGTCAAAGCGCAGGGTGTACAAGCGATAGGCACACTCCAAGCGCAGCGCGATACAGCCCCGATCTGCGCCGCGCCGCAGCCTGCTCGTCGCCAAGGCTGCACTACAGCCCACGCCGATGCACCCCTGCCCCGGCTCGGCAAGGGAAGCAGCCCGCACAAAAGCCCGTCCCGCCATATCTCGCGCCGTTTGCTCATTGGCCCCATGCGGCCCCGCAAAGGCCAAATACGCCGCTAGCGCTCGCTCGCTATAGGGCACTTGGGCTTCGACGATCGCGCGCGAGGCCCCAGGATGATTCAAGAGCCAGCTAATGAGTTCGCTGCCCCCACCCGTGGTCGCCAAAGCCAGCCGGGTGCCGCTGTTCAATACGGCTTCGACCTGCGCCCAGATGTCGTCGGAGACGCGCAAGCCAATTCACCCCGTGAAGAAGTCAAAAGCACCGCGCAGGCCCCAGCCCGTGAGGAAGACGCCGCTGATCAAGTTGATCACCCTCAACGGCCATCCCATGCGCAGCGGCGCTGGCAAGAAGCGGTGGTCAGTCCACACCATCAGCAAACACCACAAACCACAAGTGAGAACCCCGCCGAAGATCGCCGCTGGCGTCACAATCGACACCGGGTTGCCGCCCATCCACATAATGGCAACGCCGCCAATACCGCAGTATCCCACCACCCACGGTCGCAGCCGACCCACGGGTACCTCGCGCACCCGCCGGACGATGGGCCGCAAGCACTCGTGGGTAGTGCGCGTATAAAGCTCGTACGCAGCCATAATGGTACCAAAAAACGCAGTGAACACGCCCAGTTGGTATAGATAAACCAAGGCTGGATGCAGAATCGTGAGGAAATCGGCCTGCACCGATAGTAGCTGCATCCCCTCCGGCACGATGTGCTGGGGACGGAGCACGGCCGCGCCGAGCACCACAAAGGCCATGGTAAAAATCACCACGCAGGCAAACGACACCCCTGAGTCCACCAATGGACCCCGCAGCCAAGCTCTACCTCGGGCGATATTTTCACCGTCGGATGCGATGGCCACGCCTTCCTCGCCAGCCTCCACTTTGCGACCCAGCAGACCCCAAGCCTTCTCCCGCAACATGCCGATGTAGCCAAAGTAGTCCTGCGTGCCGCCGCCAATCGCACCCAGATAGGTGCCCAACTCCACCCAAGCCGAGCGCGCCGCCACCGCCGGATACTTGCTAATCAGCCAAGGATCATACGCGGGCATGGTCGGCACGATGGAACCTATCAACACCGCCAACCAGTCGGGCTTCGCGGCGGCCGCCGCCGTCAGGATCGACAGCAGCAGGACACCGACGACCACCGTCTGAAATTTCTCCAGCGCGCCGTAGCTCTGGACCATGGTAATGGCGATGGCCAAAGCGACAAAGGCCGTGCCCCACACGCGGGGATCGCCCCATATCGCCAACCCCTCGCAGCCCAAAATCCACACCGTCAGCCCGCCGAGCATCTTGGGCAAACCCGACAGCCACAGCGGAAAGCAAAGCACGGTCAGCACCGCCATAACCCATACCACCCAGCCCTGCGGCCCAGGCAAAAACTTCCAGCGTTCGAGCGGATGTTCCCCCGTCAGGGTCATGTAGCGCGCCGCCGTATAGACTTGGACGAACTTCATCAAACCACCGCCGATAAAGCACCACAGCAGGGCGTAGCCGAACACCGCGCCGCCCCGCGAGGCAAAGACCGTCTCGCCGCTGCCAATCGTCACCGAGGCGATGATGGCTCCCGGGCCAAAAATCCGCAGCATAGCCCCCAAACCGCGCGCCTGCATGTCCTCGCTGAGCGCGGGATAACGCCGCTCTTCACTCATGGGAACAACTCCTCTTTTGCCGGTGGATCGCCCATAATATCGCTCTGACTACTGCTTGTCAAACATTGGAAGCACAACCATATTTTTTGCGAGAGCCATCCCATGAACATCGCCAAAGCCATCGTGCCGGTCGCCGGCCTAGGCACCCGACTCCTGCCCACGACCAAATCCCTGTCCAAGGAAATGCTGCCCGTGGGCCGTCTGCCGGTCGTCCACCACGTCGTCGAAGAGCTAGCAACCGCTGGCATTCGCCAAATCCTCTTCGTCACCGGACGCAACAAGAGCGCGATCGAGAATCACTTCGACGACAGCGGCGCAGCAGCTTGCCACTTTGGCTACCGCGAGCGCGGCATCGAGTTTTTCTTCGCGCACCAACCCCCACCTCCCGGCACCGGGACTGCGGTCGCCACCGGAGAAGCCTTTGCCGCCGGCGAGCCTTTTGTCGTGGCCTTTGGCGACAGCATCGTGCGCACCTGCAGCGGCCAACCCTTGTTGCAGCGGATGATCGACTCCCACCTGCGCCATTGCGCCGCCTGCACCATCGGCGCGTACGAAGTGCCCGAAGACCGGATGCACCACTACGGCATCTTGGTGCCCGAAGTACCCACAGCCGAAGATTCCAAGCTGACCGCGATTCTCGAAAAACCAACGCCCGCGCAAACCCTTAGTCGCTTGGCCGTTAGTGCGCGCTACGTGTTTTCTCCGGCCATTTTCGCCCACATCCACGCCACCTCTCCCTCTGTGAGCGGCGAAGTATATCTCACCGACGCGATTGCCGCCCTAATCGCCGCCGGTGACCCGGTGCGCGCCGTGCGCTTGAGCGCAGACGAGCAGCGCTGCGACATTGGCAATCACCTGTCTTATTTCACGAGCTTTATCGACTACGCGCTCGACGACCCGGAATGGGGAGCGCAAATCCGCGCCTATCTGAGCGAAAAACTAGCGGACGACTCACCTTGACAGTCTCCTGCAAATCTATAATGTTAATAAGGTTTAATTGGACGCTAACCACACAGAGGCGGTTTTAGGCATGAGCACAGCAAGCAGTTGGAAAGAAAAACTAGCCGGGCAAATGTCCGCTGAGCTAGCCGACGAAATCGACACCTTCGAGACTCAGATCCACCTGCGCAAGCAGGGCAAGATGGAGGAGAAGCTCTTCGCCGAAACGCGGTTGCGCCGCGGCGTGTACGGCCAGCGCTACGACAATGGCCAGCGCTACGACGGCACCCAGACGCAACAGCTACTCTTCCCCGAGCATCAGACCAAGGGGCCAGACACAGTCTGGCACGCCCCGGGCATGATGCGGATCAAAATCCCGTTCGGCGGGCTGACGGCTGAACAGATGGAAGTGCTGGCCGACGTGGCCGAAGAGTACTCCGAGGAAATCCTGCACGTCACCACGCGCCAAGACTTCCAAATCCACTTCGTCCACCTCGAAGACACGCCCGACTTGATGCGCCGCCTAGCCTCGGTGGGCATCACCACCCGCGAGGCCTGCGGCAACTCAGTGCGCAACGTCACCGCCTGCCCCCTCTCCGGCGTCTGCCGCACGGAAACCTTTGACGTAACGCCCTATGCCCAAGCCCTCATGCGCTTCCTGCTCGGGCATCCCGACTGCCAAGACTTTGGGCGCAAATTCAAGATCGCCTTCTCCGGCTGCCAGCACGAAGCCTGCGGCCTGACCAACATGCACGACCTAGGCGGCATCGCCGTGGTCAAGACCATCGACGGCGAGGAAAAGCGCGGCTTCAAGCTCTACGTCGGCGGCGGCTTAGGCGCGGTGCCACACCAAGCCCAACTCTTCGACGAGTTCGTACCCGCCGAGGAATTGCTGCCCATCGCCCAGGCCATCGCCCGCGTCTTTGCCCGCCTCGGCGAAAAGAAAAACCGCAATCGCGCCCGCATTAAGTTTTTGGTCGCCAAATTAGGCATTGAGGAATTCCGCCGCTTGGTATTGGAGGAACGCGCCATCCTGCCCGAAGACCCGAGTTGGACCGCGTTCTTAGACGATCTGCACGCCACTGACGAGCAGCCGCTCAAGCCGGGCCAAGCTCTCAACGGCGCAACCGCGAGCGAAGGCTTCGCCGAATGGCACCGCACCAACGTCTATGCGCAACGCCAGGAAGGCTACGCAGTCGCCACCGTGGTTCTGCCGTTGGGCGATATCACCTCTAGCCAACTACGCACATTAGCTGACATCAGCCGGCGCTATGTCCGCGAAACTGTCCGCACCACCGTCGAGCAGAACCTCGTCCTGCGCTGGGTCAGCGAAACCGACCTGCCCCATCTCTACGACGAACTCGTGTCCCTCGGCCTCGCCGAGTCGGGTGCCGGAACCATTGCCGACGTAACGGCCTGCCCCGGCACCGACACCTGCAAGTTAGGCATTGCCTCCTCGCGCGGCCTAGCCGCTGAGATGCGCAAGCGGCTCGGCGAAGAAAACGGCCAACTCAATGAGGCCATCGAGGCCCTGCGGATCAAGATCAGCGGCTGCTTCAACTCCTGCGGCCAACACCACGCCGCCGACATCGGCTTTTACGGCAACAGCCGCAAGATCAACGGCATCACCGTGCCGCACTTTCAGGTTGTCTTGGGCGGCCAATGGCGGGAAAACGCCGGTTCCTTTGGCTTGGCCACGGGTGCCGTACCCTCCAAGAACATTCCCGAAGTCGTCACCCGCTTGGCCCAGCACTTTGTCGCCGAGCGCGCCGATGAAGAGACCTTCAAGGATTTCATCTCCCGCATTGGCAAGCGCGAAGTCAAGGCCATGCTCGAAGATTTGACCCAAGTGCCGTCCCATGAAGAAAACAGTTGGTACTACCAAGACTGGGGCGACACTCGCGAGTTCACCATGGACGACCTCGGCAAGGGCGAGTGCGCTGGCGAGGTCGTTTCCATCACGACCATGGAAATCGCCGCAGCCGAGCGCGAGGTTTTCGAAGCGCAAGTCGCCTTTGACGAGGGCCACCTAGAAGCCGCTTGGCAAGGCGCGTTAGGTGCCATGCTGCGCTCGGCCCGCGCCCTAGTCAAAGAGCAATTCTACGACGTACCGGAAACGCCCGAGGTAGTGGTAGCTGAATTTCGCGCGCGCTTCTACGACAGCGAGTTGTTCTTCCCGAAATTTGCCAACTACCTCTTCGCCGCGCATCAGAACCCGCCGAGCGAATTGACCAAGGTGCAAGTCCACCGCTTTATCGAGGAAGCGCAGCTCTTCATCGAAGGTGCGTACACCTGCTTCGACAAAATCGCCGTACCCGCCGGCACTACCGCTTGAGTCTCTATGGAATCTCTACAGCGCATCAACGTTAAATTCTATCTCGAAGATCCCGAGTCCCTGTCAGCCGAAGAGGCTTTTCGCATCTTCAATAGTTGGATCCCGACGACCCCAGACGAAGTCCTCATCGACGTGGCCGACTACAGCCACCTAGACGAAGGGCCGCTGACCCTGCTCGTCGGCCACGAAGCCAACTACAGCCTCGACAACCACAGCGCCGAGATGGGCTTGCTCTACTCGCGCAAACAACCCGCGGACGGCGACCTGACCGAGCGGCTTGCCAACGCCTTCAAAGCGGCACTCGCCGCCTGCCGACGCCTCGAAGAAGAGCCTAGCTTAGCGGGCAAAGTCAAATTCCGCAGCGGCGACGTGTTCATAGTGGCCAACGACCGCCTCAATGCAACCAACGACGACGACGGCGAAAACACCCTACGGGCTGCCCTCGACCCGGTACTCGCCCAACTCTTCGCCGGTGCCGAGTACGCAGTAGAACGCGACGATGCCCCCGAACTGCGCCTCAACCTGAGAATACGCTGCCAAACCAACGCCGACACGGCGACCCTGCTGGGCAATCTCGCCGCTTGACAGGGACAAAGTGGCCCGTATGTTTGCGATAGTTCCCGATTCAAAGAAACAATGAAGCAATAGCACCTTATCTGGAGGAACCCATGGCTTACTACATCACTGAAACCTGCATCGACGTCAAAGACAAGGCCTGCGTCGAGGTTTGCCCGGTCGATTGCATCCATCCGATCGACGGCGAAGGCGAACCCATGCTCTACATCGACCCGGACGAGTGCATCGATTGCGGCGCCTGCGAGCCAGAGTGCCCAGTCGAGGCGATCTTCGCCGAAGAAGACATGCCCGAGGATCAAGACCGCTTCGTCGAGATCAACACCAAGTACTTTGAGCTGCGCGACGACGCCGACGAATGGAACGAGTGGAAGCAGGAACACGCAGCCGAATTCGAAAAAACGAGCTAGGACTCCCGCCCTTCGTGCGAAAAAGCCGGGATGCCCCACGGGTTTCCCGGCTTTTTCGCGCTTGACGATATCGGACCCACCTCGCTTATTTTTTTGCCCTAACTAGCATTGCCGGAGATAGCATACATGGCGAAGACAACTGCCCGCAAAAAACCCAAAGCAAAGAAAACCAAGCTCCGGGCCGTCCCCGACAAACTGTGGTTTATGTACCGCAAAATGTCGGAGATCCGCCTCTTTGAAGAGCACGTCTGGGACGTCTATACCCGCGGCCTGATGCCCGGCCTAGCCCACCTCTACATCGGCGAGGAAGGCGTGGCCGTAGGCACTTGCGCGGCCCTGCGCGACGACGACTACATCACCAGCACCCATCGCGGCCACGGGCACTGTCTGGCCAAGGGCGGCCAGCTCGACCGCATGATGGCCGAGATCATGGGCAAGGAGGCCGGCTATTGCCGCGGCAAGGGCGGGTCCATGCACATTGCCGATATGTCGCTGGGCATCCTCGGCGCCAACGGCATTGTCGGCGGCGGCTTCGGCATCTGCACTGGTGCCGGCCTCTCGGCCAAACTGCGCGGTAGCGATCAAGTGGGCGTCTGCTTCTTCGGCGACGGCGCGGCCAACCAAGGCATCATGCTCGAAACCATCAACATGGCCGTGATCTGGAACCTGCCGGTCATTTACATCTGCGAGAACAACCAGTACGGCGAGCACACTCCCTACGAGAGCGTCACCGGCGTTACCGACATCGCCGACCGCGCCAAGGGGCTTGGCCTCGAAGGGATCATCGCCGACGGTGCCGATGTGCTGGAGATGTACGAAAAAGTAACCGCGGCCGTGACCAAGGCGCGCAAAGGCGACGGCCCGAGCCTAATCGAAGCCAAAACCTACCGCTACCACGGACACCACGTCGGCGACGCCCAGACCTACCGCACCCGCGACGAGGTCGGCTGGTGGTCTGAGAACAAAGACCCCATTCGCCTGTTGGGCCAGTACATGGTCGCCAACCGAGTCGCCAAACAGGCCGAGCTCGACGCCCTGTACGAGCAAGTAGAGCGCGAGGTCCTCGACGCCATCGAATTCGGCAAAGAAGCCGACTTTCCCCCGCCAGAACAAGCTTTTGAGGATATATATGCCTGATCAGGACATGCTGTTTAGAGAGGCAATCGGCCTAGCCACGGCCGAAGAAATGCGCCGCGACGAGACCGTCTTTCTCATGGGCGAGGACGTGGGGGCCTCCGGCGGCATCTTCAAATGCTGCGAGGGCCTGTTCGAGGAATTCGGCGCTGAGCGCGTCATCGACACCCCCATTGCTGAAGCCGGCTATATCGGGCTCGGCGTCGGGGCCGCCATGACCGGCATGCGCCCGCTGTGCGAGCTGATGTTCGGCGACTTTTCGCTGTTGACCATGGACCAAATCGTCAATCAAGCCGCTAAAATCCGCTACATGTCGGGCGGCCAGTGCAAGGTTCCGCTGACGATCCGGCTGTCGATGGGAGCCGGGCGGTCTTCTGCCGCGCAGCACTCGCAGAGCTTGCACGCACTTTTCGCCCATATCCCCGGCCTCAAAGTCGCCATCCCTGCGACGCCGCGCGACGCCAAGGGCCTGCTCAAGACCGCGATCCGCGACGACAACCCCGTGCTGTTCTTCGAAGACAAAATGATGTACAACGACTCCGGCCCCGTGCCCGAAGAAGACGATTTCCTCATTCCCTTTGGCGAAGCCGAGATCAAGCGCGTTGGCACCGACCTGACCCTCGTCGCCACCTCCAGCATGGTCGGCGTCGCCCTAGCCGCCGCAGAAGACCTCGCCGCCCAAGGCCTAGAAGCCGAGGTCGTCGATCCGCGCACCCTCGTGCCGCTGGACAAGGAGACCCTGCTCGCTTCGGTGCGCAAAACCGGCTATGCGGTAGTGATTGATGAAGGCGTCGAGCGCTACGGCACCACGGCCGAGCTCGCTTCCATTCTCAATGCCGAGGCATTCGACTGGCTCGACGCACCTGTCCTGCGCATCGGCGCGGCCGACGTGCCCATCCCCTTCAGCCCCACCCTTGAGATGCCGACCATTCCCAGCCAAGAGCGCATCGTCGAGACTGTTCTCTCGCAGCGAGGTTAGACTTTTGTCGCCCCGAGGACATCGCCGCCGCCTACGCCTTTACCCAGATCCCCTACATGACCGGTCAGCTCATCGCCGTTGACGGCGGCTTTACTCTGCCCGGCAACTTTCCCAACCGCGAGGTCTTTCTCCAAGAGGGATTTGGCCGGATTGAACGCTTTTCTCGATACCTATGAGGCCGCATCCTTCGGCGTAGTCGCCTGTCCGTGCCCGGCCCCCAAGGTGTTGTCCTCCCGCGTTATTGCCCTGCCGCTGAATCTGTTGTTGCTCTGCTAAATCGAATAGACGAGCGCATTGCCCTAATAGCACATCAAGTTTGATTTTGGTGCCCCAATAGTATATTTGATACCATTGAACACGTTATAGTTTTAGTGAATCGGAATAGGGCGCATCGCCAAATTAAGCGTCAAGGTCAGGCCAACCGAATAAGGAACCCCCTCATGCGCGCGGCGATCCTTCGATTAGGAATCCTCCTAACATTGGCGGCACTTGGAACCTCTGCGGCGACAGCGCAGACCGAACTCTACTTTGCCACCGGCGTCGATAGCACCGGCTGGGCACAGGCGCAAAGCAATGCCGACGGCCATGTGCTGATCGAGTCGCCGCAGTATCCGCGCGGCCTGTGGCTGCACTTGGTCGATGAAGCGGGGGATGTGCTGGCCGGCATTCGGGTCGAATACCAAGGCCGACCCGACAGCTTGGTGGCGATTCGCTGCGTCGATCCGGCTGGCGGCGTGCGGGAGACGCTGATCTGGACCCGGCCCGACGGCGCTCCCTTGAGCTTGACACTGAAACCGCGAGAAACCGCCGACCTGCCAGCGAGGCTCGTCTCCATTGACTGGCAAATCGACCCAACTGCTGAGGCATTACTGGAGATAGAGGAAGAAACTCGGCTGGAGGGCTGGAAAGCCGTAGCAGCGTTTCTGGGGGAACGCTGGCAGGACCAGACCGGGCGCGTGGCGGTGCAACTCGATACCAGTACCTTGGCAGTTAGAGTGGACCTCCCAGAGGACATAGAGACACTGATGGCACACCTGAAACTGACGCATCGGCCAGCAGGCATCTCGCCCACTCTATACGCACAAGTGCTTAGCGGAGGCTTTGCTCCTTTACAGGAAGGCGTGATCCTCTATTTCCCCTTGTTCGCCGACGCCAATCTAGAGCGCGGGATACGGGAGAGGCTGGGCCGACCACAAGGCCGCCTTACACCGGAGGACGGCGCGTCCCTAACCGCTCTCACGATCACGAGTACAGACATTCATAGTTTGGCGGGGCTCGAGCATCTTACAATCCTACGACGGCTACATCTGTACTATACCAACCAGATTGTCGATCTGACCCCACTGGCATCCTTAGAGACCCTGATATCACTGGATCTGGGTAGAAATCAGATTGTCGATCTAACCCCACTGGCATCCTTGAAAAACCTGACAGACCTAAGTCTGTGGCAAAACCAGATTGCCGATCTGACGCCGCTAGCATCCTTAGAAAATCTGACATCGCTGCATCTGGGCGGGAATCAGATTGTCGATATAACCCCACTGGCATCCTTAGAAAATCTGACATCGCTGCATCTGGGCGGGAATCAGATTGTCGATCTGACGCCGCTAGCATCCTTAGAAGCCGTCTGAAAACCCATGCTGTGGTCTGCATTTGAACCGGCGTACTCATCGAGCCATATTCAGGTTTCACGACAAACTCTGAATAGAAAGGCTTGTATGATGAGTACGCCTAGTAGGCAATATGCCACCGATGTAACCGATGCGCAATGGCAGCAGATCCAACCGTTACTGCCGCCTTCAAGGTGGTGGCCGAACGGTCCGGGTCGGCCTCCGCGGGATCGACGCCAGATCGTCAACGGCCTTTTGTATCTGACCAAGACGGGGTGTCCTTGGGCTTTGTTGCCTGGTTGTTTTGGGCCGTGGAAAACCGTGTATGATTACTTTCGCCGCTGGAGTCGGCAAGGGGTCTGGCCCCAGGTGTTGGATCAACTCACCCAACGAGAGCGCCGCCTCAACGACCGGGTATCTCAGCCGTCGGCCGGCTGTATCGATAGTCAGACGATCAAGACGGCAACCCAAGGTAAAACAACCGGGTATGACGCCGGCAAAAAGATCCAAGGACGCAAGCGTCATCTGTTGGTTGACACCATGGGTTTGCTTAGAGCAGTGGTCGTCACCGCCGCCGATGTCGATGATCGCGACGGCCTCAAGCAGGTGTTGACCCGCTATAGTAGCCCCGACGTACCCCGCTTACGCAAACTGTGGGTTGACGGAGGCTATCAAGGCGAGGCCATCCGAACGTGGGTAGCTGATCTAAAAAGGACACACAAGATCGACTTGGAAGTCGTCGCCAAACAGGGCCCTGGATTTACCTTACTCAAACGTCGTTGGGTCGTCGAGCGTACTTTGGCGTGGTTGATGAATTTTCGGCGTCATGCGAGAGATTATGAAGTATTGACCCGCCATAGTGAAGCCTTGATTCAGATTGCCATGATCCATTTGCTACTCAAACGGATCAAGTGAAAAATATAGTTTTCAGACGGCTTCTTAGAGACCCTGACATCACTGGATCTGGGCAGGAATCAGATTGTCGATATAACCCCACTGGCATCCTTGAAAAACCTGACTACGCTGGATCTAGGCTGGAACCAGATTGTCAACATAACCCCGCTGACCCATTTGAATAACCTAGAGTTTCTAGCACTAGAACATAACAGGATTGCCGATCTGGATCTGATTCTACTAACCCAATTGAACAGCCTGACACACCTAAGGCTAAACTACAACCAGATTAGCGACCTAACTCCGCTGGCTGATTTGACCAACTTAGAAAGGCTGATTCTAGCCGATAACCAGATTAGCGATCTGACGCCACTGGCCAGTCTGAATAACCTCGAAAGGCTACTTCTAGCCGAAAACCAGATTAGCGATCTGACACCACTAGCCCAATTGAACAACCTGACACACCTAGGGCTACGCACTAACCAGATTAGCGATCTAACACCACTAGCCCAATTGAACAACCTTATATACCTAGAACTAGACTACAACAGGATTGCCGATCTGACGCCACTGGCCCAATTGAATAACCTCGAATGGCTGAGGCTAAACACCAACCAGATTAGCGATCTGACGCCACTGGCCCAATTGAATAACCTTACGTACCTAGATCTGGCCACCAACCAGATTAGTGATTTAACCTCGCTGGCTGACTTGAAAAACTTGAAAAACCTCTATCTGTCTGACAATCAGATCGAGAGCATAAATCCCTTAGTCGCCAACACTGGTATAGGTGAAGACGATGCGATATATTTGCACGGCAACCCCCTCAGCGACCAAGCCCGCAACGAACACATCCCTGCCCTGCAAGCAAGGGGCGTCGCCATCATCCTACAATCAGCACCCTCCCGCGGCTATCCCGCCAAGTTAAACGTTGAGGCCCACCACCCGCATCCGTCCCTCTTCGGCGAAAGGATCCCACCATGAAAGCCCAGCTCACCCTCCTCCTTGCCCTGCTAGCCCCCCTCCCCGCCCTCAGCATCGGCTACGTGTACACCGGCGTGGGCGACGACGGCCGCCAGCACCTCGAACTGACCTCAGTCACCGTCGCTGTGCAAATCGACGAGCGCATCGCCCGCACGCGTACCGACCAAATCTTCACTAACCACGCCGAATGGGAGGTGGAAGGCATCTACGAATTCACCCTACCCGAAGGAGCAATTATCACCGACCTAGTGCTGTGGATCGGCGACAAGCGGATACAGGGAGAGGTCCTCGAAAAGGAAGAGGCGCGCCGCACATACGACGATATCGTAGGCCGCCGCATCGACCCAGCCCTAATCGAGC
This sequence comes from Candidatus Latescibacterota bacterium, assembly GCA_965116675.1. Taxonomy (GTDB): domain Bacteria; phylum Latescibacterota; class UBA2968; order UBA8231; family UBA8231. The sequence goes on along the minus strand of OZ220721.1, from coordinate 185,093 downwards.
AAGTAACCCCCAATCAATTCCGCCTGAGCATCTTCCCCTTTCCGGCCCAGGGTAGCCGCCGCGTCGAATTCGAGTACATGCAGCTCCTCGAATCCCACAGCGGCCGCCTCGACTACTCCTTCCCGTTAGCTCCCGAGACCGACCAACCCCTGCAAATGGAACTGTTCGTGCTAAGGGCACAAGTGCGCAGCCAGCACGCCTTTGAGGTGACATCCTCGGGACTGCCGAGACTCACCGATATAGACCGACCCGACGCGCATCGTGCCAACATCTTCTTCGGCGACGAGCAGATAAAGCCCCGGGAAGACTTCACCCTGACCATCCGCCAGACCGACGACCGGCCCAAGCCCAGCGTACTCAGCTTTGCGCCGCAAGCAAACGACGACCTAGGCTACTACGCCCTGTGGCTGCCGCCCCTGCCCGAGTTGACCCAAGGCGATCCCCTGCCGCGCAGCCTGACCTTTGTCATCGATATTTCATCGAGCATGCAGCAGGGCAAGCTCCAAGCCGTCAAAGGCGCACTCGTCGCGGCAATTGACGCGCTGGACTCAGCGGACCTGTTCAACATTGTCGTCTTCACCCACCGGGCCGACTCCTTTGCCGCCGCCCCAGTACCCGCCGATCCAGACAACAAGAAGGCGGCCACCGCCTTCATCAACCAGCAAGACGCGCTCGGCGTGAGCAATTTTGAGGCGGGCTTGGGCCGCGCCATGCAGCAGGCCTTTCCCGCCAACCGGGTCAACCACGTCATCTTCCTCACCGACGGCCTGCCCACCCTCGGCGAACTCGAGCTAGAGCCTTTGAGCGAGCTGGTGGGTCAGTGGTCCGCTGGCCAAGCGCGCCTTTTCACCATCGGCGTAGGTCGGGACGTGGACCAGGGATTTTTGAGCGGCTTGGCCGAAGAGCACCGAGGCGAGGCGTACTTCCTCGCGGAAGAAGGCGATATCGAGGCGGCGCTTCAAGACCTGTTTGAGTCCTTCACCTTTCCCATCTTGCTGCTCGACGAGTTGAGCTTCGACCAAGTGGAAATCCACGACGTCCACCCGCGCGGGCTGGAGACCCTCGCCGCCGGCCACGAACTATTCCAAGTGGGCCGCTATCGGGGCGGCGGGACCTTCACGTTGAGTTTGATCGGCCACGTAGGGGAAGAGAACGTGAGTGTGGACTTTCCGCTAGAGTTTACCCAGACCGATGTCTCGGGTAGCCTGATTCCCCGGCTGTGGGCTTACCAGAAAATCCAAGCCCTCGAAGAGCAGATCGCTCGCTTTGGCGAGCAACAGGAACTGCTCGACGACATCCTTGCGCTAGGCTTAGAATACCGGCTAGTGACGCGGCGTACCTCGCTGTTTGCCCCGGACGACGGCGTCGAGGTCAATCCCGAACCGCGCGATCAAGTGGCGTTAAACTTCGGCGGGATCGACGACCTCTTTGGCGCTCCATCTGAGACCGATCAAGAAGACGACGAAGAGGTCTTCTCTACAGACATCAACGACGCCCGTCCAACGACCCACTGGTTGGGCCGCGACTTTTTTCTTAAAGACGAAGTGTGGATTGACCTAGCTTACCAGCCGGGTATGCCCAAGGAGCTATACGAAGGCCGCACCTATCAGCCCGCCGAGCTAGCCCACTTTGCCCGATTGGGCCAAGCCATGCTAGTGGTGGTGGAAGAGCGGGCCTACGAGATTCCCGCGAACGCCCAAGGTAGCCAGCCGGTGCTCCTGCAGAACGCCCCCAACCCCTTCAATGCCTCCACGGCAATTTCCTTTCTGATCCCGTTCCGCCTAGCGGGCGAGCCAACCCGCCTGAGCATCTACAACTTGACCGGCCAACTCGTGCGCGTGCTGCAGCTCGAAACGCTACAGGCCGGCGAACACACCCTGAGTTGGGACGGCCGCGACGACTTAGGCCGCGAGATAGCCAGCGGAGTGTACATCTATCGGCTGGATGTAGGCGAGTGGGCCATGCATCGGCGCATGTTACTGCTGCGCTGAGGGTCATCCGCAGGTCCTGGTAATCGCGAAGTAAGTACAAAAAGCGCCCGATGCTGACGGAGCATCGGGCGCTTTTTTTCGATTCAGTCTCGGGCGGCGGTGATTTAGTGCTCTTTGATGCTGCCCACCTGGATCTCAATATCTTCGCGGTTGGCCACCCGCTCTAGCCGTCCATCGCGGATCCAAGCCATGCGGTCGGCAGCCGTGAGCATTTTGTCGTCGTGGGTCACGGTAATGATCGTCGTCCCCATCTCTTGTTGCAAGCTCTTCATGTAGCTGATGATCTCTTGCCCCGTATTGCTGTCGAGGTTACCCGTCGGCTCGTCGGCGAGGATGATGCGAGGCTTGTTGACGAATGCGCGGGCAATGGCGACGCGCTGCTGCTGGCCGCCCGACAGCTCGGAGGGAATGTGGTGCGCCCGATCACCTAGACCGACGATCCTCAAACACTCCATGGCCCGCCTTTCGCCCTCGGCCGTGGTCATGCCAGCAAACACGGTGGGCAGCGACACGTTCATCAGCGCGCTCATCACCGGCAAGAGATTGTAGGTCTGAAAAATGTAACCCAGCTCAAAGCAGCGCACCGCGGCTAGCTGCTGCGTGTTGAGGGAGGCCAGATTGACGCCCTCAATCAGCACCTCGCCGTCGGTGGGCGTCTGCAGGGCACCGATCATGTTAAAAAGCGTGCTCTTCCCCGACCCAGAAGGCCCCATGATGGCAAAAAACTCGTTCTCGTACACCTGGACGGTCAAACCGCGCAGCGCGTGAACATGGGTTGATTCGTCGCGGTTCTTGGCATTGTAAACCATCTTGACTTCTTGGACATCGACGATTATATCGCGGCCATTTGACATAACGTACTCCTAAATTTGATGTTGCTGCTCCAAGAACGGATCAATCTAAAATGGACAACGCCGCAGGTCAACATTTGTCGGCACCTTCAACTCACCTGCTGCTCCTTGATCCGCGTGATTTCATCGCGCAGATGCGCGGCCTTTTCAAAGTCCAAGTTGGCCGCCGCGGCCTTCATCTGCTGCTCCAAATCGGCGAGCAGCTCCTCTTGGTCTTCTACTTCTTGGTAGTTGATCGTCGGCTCGGCTGCCAATTCAGGTGCCACACCACGCACGCTTTCGAGCACTGAGGTCGCCTGGATAATCTCTTCCCGGCTGCGGTATATGGTCTCCGGCACAATGGCGTGCTCGGCGTTGTACGCCTCTTGCTTGTGGCGGCGGCGATAGGTCTCATCTATGGCCCGCTGCATGGAATTGGTGACGTGGTCGGCGTAGAAGATCACCTTGCCAGCGGCATTGCGGGCCGCGCGGCCAACCGTTTGGATCAGTGCGACCTCCGAGCGTAGGAAGCCCTCCTTGCTGGCGTCGAGCACGGCCACCAGCGAGACCTCGGGCAAATCCAGACCTTCGCGCAGCAGGTTGATCCCCACCAACACGTCAAACTCCCCCAAGCGCAAATCGCGGAGGATCTCGACGCGGTCCAACGTCTCAATATCTGAATGCAGGTAGCGCACCCGGATGTCGAGCTGTTCAAAGTAGTCGGCGAGGTTTTCGGCCATGCGCTTGGTCATAGTCGTGACCAAGACCCGCTCGCGCTTTTCGGCCCGCTGCCTTATCTCCTCGACGAGATCGTCGATCTGCCCCTCTTGCGGACGCACATCAATGGAAGGATCGACCAATCCCGTGGGCCGGATCACCTGCTCGACCACCACGCCGCCCGACTGCTTCAGCTCGTACTCCGCTGGCGTGGCCGACACGAACACCGTCCAGCCCATCCGCTCCTCAAATTCCTTGAACACCAGCGGCCGATTGTCGTAGGCCGACGGCAAGCGGAAGCCGTGCTCGACCAAAGTTTCCTTGCGCGAGCGATCCCCGCGAAACATGCCCCGGATTTGCGGCACAGTCACGTGCGACTCGTCGATAAAAAGCAGGTAATCCTCGGGAAAGTAATCGAGCAACACATACGGCGCAGAACCCGGCTGGCGGCCGTCCATGTAGCGCGAGTAATTCTCGATCCCCGGACAGAAGCCGACCTCGCGGATCAGTTCCACGTCGTATTTGGTGCGCGTCTCCAGCCGATGCGCCTCCACCAGCTTATTTTCAGTGCGCAAGTCAAGGAGGTGATGCTCCAACTCGACGAGGATTTGCTCGCAGGCTTGCTCCGTCCGCTCCTCGTCGGTCACGTAGGCTTTGGCCGGGAAGAGGCTGACGTGTTCGCGCGGCTCCAGCACTTCGCCGGTGAGCGCGTCGATCAGGTAAATGCCCTCAATCTCATCGCCAAACATCTCAATACGCACGGCGCGCTCTTCCGACCCCGGCACGATCTCGACGATGTCGCCCCGCACCCGAAAGCAGCCGCGTTGCAACTCGAAATCATTGCGGCTGTAGTAGATGTCGATTAGAGCGCGCAAGATATCGTCGCGCTCGATCTGCTCACCCCGCCGCAGGGAGACCTTCTGCTCGTCGTATTCGCGGGGCGAGCCAATGCCGTAAATGCACGAGACCGTGGCGACGACGACCACATCGCGGCGCTGCAACAGCGAGGTGATGGCCTTGAGCCGCAAGCGGTCGATCTCCTCGTTGCGCTCGACCTCCTTCTCGATATAGGTGTCCGTGCTCGGCTTGTAGGCTTCGGGCTGATAGTAGTCGTAGTAGCTGACGAAATACTCGACCGCATTGTCGGGGAAATACCCTTTGAGTTCGCCGTAGAGCTGGGCGGCCAGCGTCTTGTTGTGCGAGATGACCAAAGCCGGCATCTGCAACTCCTCAACGACATTGGCCATCGTGAAGGTTTTGCCGCTACCAGTCACGCCTAAAAGCGTCTGACGAGCGTGCTGCTGCCGCACGCCTTCGACTAGTTCGGCGATGGCTTGGGGTTGGTCGCCAGCGGGCGAGTACTCGGACACCAATTTGAACTGATCCATACATTCTCCTTGCTAGCGGCCAATCTAGACGGATGACAGCACCCTGTCAATGTGCCGCACCCGCATTAATGACATGATGGCGCAAATTACTGCCATTATGTTGGTAGAAACGAGTTTGTAAATTGCCCAATTATCGTCCTAAATACTCATAAAACAATAAATTAAGAAAATTATCAAATTGCGGCACACATCTTGCTTTATTTCCTTAGTCGTCGCAGCCAGAAATAGTCCGGCCATGCGCACCTTAACACATCATTCCAATCTAAACCTTGAAAAAAAACAATGGCACTGTTTGAGTGGAATAAAGATAACCTTAAAGATGGCTTGGTGGCGGTCGAAAGGACCGAGTTCAGTGGGGAGCAAATGAGAGAACGGACAGACCTTCAGCCGCGGCTACGAGACAAGCCTGAAGCCATAGAGCCAGATCTGTTCATAGTTGCGGAGGAATACAGCAATTCGGATTGTCGCATTGACCTCCTCGGGCTCGACAAAGAAGGCAACATTGTTGTCATAGAACTGAAGAGGAAGGAAGATAAATTCATGGATCTCCAAGCCATTCGATACGCGGCCTTGGTATCAACAATGACCTTTAACGATCTGGTGAAGGCGCACAGCGAATTTCTGGCTGAGCGTGAGAAGGAGAACGCCGAGGAGGCCAAGTCGCCGGAGGAACTAACTGAGGAGAGCCACAAAAAGCTTTTGGAATTCCTCTCTTCGGCCGATGACGTAGAGATAGAATCGGCCGATGACGTAGAGATAAGTTCCACACCGAGGATCATCCTAGTTGCGTCCGATTTCCCAAAAGAGCTGACAACCGCCGTCCTGTGGCTCAATGACCAAGGGCTTGATATCAAGTGTGTGCAGGCCATCCCCTACAAATTGGTCGAGCAACTCCTGATCGACATTAGCCAAATCATTCCTCTGAAGGAAGCGGCCGATTATCAGGTGAAGAAAGCGGAGAAAGCGGAGAGGGAGAGAGAGGTGAGGGACGCGAGAAGGCGCAATAAGAATACGTACAACATATTGGCTGAGAAGGGAGTCATCGAACAGGGAACCGTAATAACACTGCTTCCTTCTGTTCGATCTCTGGAGGAAGAAAACATCAACCCAGAAGATTCTAGACGGTGCGCTGAGTTCACTGGTGACGGAAAAAAAGTGAAGTGGAAAGGGGATGGGGAGCAGCACAGTTCACTTAGCAATCTATGCGTACATATGAGAGACAAGTACGGGTTTGGATTCAATCAGGGTGGCATAAACGGTTATGCGTACTGGGCCCTTGAGGGTGAGGATAAGAACCTCTGCGAAAAATCGGATGAATATCGCTAGCCTTATCGCCCCGAGGATTCCGATGCCTAACTTATGAGAAAAATTAATTCTCCTGCGAAAAGGTGACGACTTCCTCATTGAGCGTTGCTCGGTGCGTCCGGTCTGAGGGCTGCGTAACGTCAGTAGTGATAAGAAACGTACTATGAAACCACACGACTTCACCCTCATCCTAACCGCCGATCCCACCGAAGAAGAATCAGATCGGCTCTACGGCATTTTCAACGACGGCACACTCGTCACGGCGGCTGGTGTACCGCAGATTCACTTTCACCGCGAAGCACCGTCGTTAGAGGACGCCATAGGTTCTGCGCTAGCGCAGGTCAGAAAAGCAGGCTTTGATGCGGTTCGCGTCGAAATCGAACCGCTAAACATTTTCACCGAAAAACCGAGCACGATCACGTAGTGGCAGACATCAACCTGACTCAAGCAGAGGCAAACGCCTTAATCGCGATGGAAAAACACCGCGCAACAGATGAGCAGACCGACTTTCCGGTAGGGGGCAAGTCCAAAGTCCTGCCGCTTCAGTCCGCCGACAAACGAGAACGATTCCTGCTCGACCTCAGTCGTGGCCGCATCAATCTGCAAAAGGTCAAGATGCAGACGCGAGGCAGGCAAGTCGTCGTACTCGTCCGTCTCGATTTGGGCGGTGCTCCACATCGAAACCCGGACGGCGAAGAGATACCAGTGCCTCATCTTCACGTTTACCGCGAAGCCTACGGCGACAGGTGGGCTACACCTGTTCCAGCAGATCAGTTCCGCACAACCGACGACGTGTGGATGGCACTTGAAGACTTCCTGCGGTTCTGCAACATCACGCAACCGCCCTATATCAACCGGGGGCTCGCATGATTCAAGACATTCAGAATCTGCTCACTACCTATTATGCTTGGCTCAAGGACAAGACAGAACTACACCAATTGGACCAATGGGTCGAGATCACAACGCCCTACCTCGATCGTCACAACGACTATGTGCAGATATACGTCAAGAAGACCAACGGAGGATTCTTACTAACGGACGATGGGTACACTATAGATGACTTGCAGCAAAGCGGCTGCAAACTCGACAGCCGCAAGCGACAAGCACTTCTCAAGATGACGCTCAATGGTTTTGGCGTGAAGCAAGATGGCCAGGCGTTGCAGGTCCGTGCCTCGACGGAGAACTTTGCTTCGCGCAAACACAACCTCGTTCAGGCAATGCTCGCCGTTAATGATATGTTCTATCTGGCTGTGCCCGTGGTGACGAGCCTGTTTTACGAGGATGTGGTTGCTTGGTTCGATGACAATGACATTAGGCACACGCCCAAAGTGAAGTTCACCGGAACGACCGGCTACGACCACCTGTTCGATCTCGTAATTCCGAAGTCTCGGCAACAACCGGAGCGCATCATTCAGACGATCAATCGACCCAATCGCGCCACCGCTCAGACCGTGGTTCTCGCATGGGTTGACACGAAGGAAATCCGCACTCCCGAATCGCGTGCCTATGCGCTGCTAAACGATTCGGCACAGACAGTGCCTTTGGACACGCTAGAAGCGCTACGAAGCTATGATGTAAAACCGATCATGTGGAGCCAGCGCGAGATGATGCTGAAGGAACTAGCGGCCTGAACGAGCAATGGAAACGCACCATGAAGCCACATGAATTCACCCTCATTCTAACCACCGATCCCAACGAAGAAGAATCGGATCGCCAATTCCCGAAAGGAAAAAACAATGGCTAAAGTCATCGGCATCGACCTAGGCACCACCAACTCGTGCGTGGCCGTCATCGAAGGCCAAGACGCGGAGGTCATCGCCAATTCCGAAGGGGGCCGCACCACCCCCTCCATGGTCGCCTTCACCAAAGACGGCGAGCGCCTCGTCGGCCAAACCGCCAAGCGCCAAGCCGTCACCAACCCGCAAAACACGGTCTATTCGATCAAGCGCTTCATGGGCCGCCGCTACGGCGAAGTATCCAACGAAATCAGCGAAGTTCCCTACGAAGTGGCCTCAAGTGGCCGCGACATGGCCGTGGCCAAAATCGACGGCAAGGAACACACGCCGCCGGAAATCTCGGCCATGATCTTGCAAAAGATGAAGCAGACGGCCGAAGACTACTTAGGCGAAGAAATAAAACAAGCCGTCGTCACCGTCCCGGCGTACTTCAACGACTCCCAACGCCAAGCCACCAAGGATGCGGGCACCATCGCCGGCTTGGAGGTTTTGCGCATCGTCAACGAGCCGACTGCCGCAGCGCTGGCCTACGGCTTGGACAAGGGCGGCACCAACGAGCAGATTGCCGTGTACGACCTCGGCGGCGGCACCTTTGACATTTCCATCTTGGAACTAGGCGACGGCGTCTTCGAGGTCAAATCCACCAACGGCGACACCCACCTCGGCGGCGACGACTTCGACCAGAAAATCATCGACTGGCTGGCCGAAGATTTTGAAAAGAACGAAGGCATTGACCTGCGCCGCGATCCCATGGCCCTGCAACGGCTCAAGGAAGCGGCTGAAAAGGCCAAAATCGAGCTGTCTTCTTCCACTGCGACCGAGATCAACCTGCCGTTCATCACCGCCGATCAGACGGGGCCTAAGCACTTGCAAACCAGCCTGTCCCGCGCCCAGTTTGAGCGCTTGGTAGATGACCTGATCGAGCGCACCAAGGCCCCCTGTCAGCAGGCCCTCGCCGACGCCGAATTGCAAGCCAGCGAAATCGACCAAGTGATTCTGGTCGGCGGCTCGACGCGCATCCCCAAAATCCAAGAGACCATCCAAGCCATCTTCAACAAAGAGCCAAACCGCAGCGTCAATCCCGACGAAGTCGTGGCCTTGGGCGCGGCCATCCAGGCCGGCGTGCTCGCTGGAGACGTCGACGACATCCTGCTGCTCGACGTCACGCCGCTCTCGCTGGGCATCGAGACCATGGGCGGGGTGATGACGCGGCTGATCGACCGCAACACCACCATCCCCACCAAGAAGAGTCAGATCTTTTCCACGGCCTCGGACAACCAGCCCTCGGTGGAAGTCCACGTGCTGCAAGGTGAGCGCGAGTTCGCCAACGACAACCGCACCCTCGGCCGCTTCCACCTCGACGGCATTCCCCCGGCCCCGCGCGGCATGCCCCAGGTCGAGGTGACCTTTGACATCGACGCCAACGGCATCCTCAACGTCGCGGCCAAGGACAAGGGCACCAACAAAGAGCAATCCATCCGCATTGAGTCGTCCTCGGGCCTGAGCCAAGAGGAAATCGACACCATGCAGAAGGACGCCGAAGCCCACGCCGATGAGGACAAACAGCGCCGCGAAGCCGTCGATCGCCGCAACGAGGCCGACCAGCTAATCTACGCAACGGAAAAATCGCTGGCCGACTACGGCGACAAGCTAACCGACGCCGATAAGAAAGGCGTTGAGGACGCAGTAGCCGCGCTCAAACAAGCGCTCGAAGGTACGGACGACGAGGCCATTGCACAGGCCATGACCGCGCTGCAACAGGCATCGCACAAGCTGGCCGAAGAAATGTACAAGGACGCTCAAGCCGAACAGGCGCAGGGCGAGCCAGCGCCGGAAGGTGCTACCGATCAGTCGCAAGGGAGCGGAGATTCGGAGCCGGTCGATGCGGACTTCAAGGTCGTGGACGAGGATAAGAAGTAAGGACCGTGCGATTATTCGCAGTTCTTCTTTGGCTGGGCATTCCCGCAACGGCTTTTGCCCAACTTACCATTACAGGTGCGGTCACCGATGAACGCGGCGAGCCGCTGCCCGGTGCCAGCATTGGCGTCGTTGGCACCACCATCGGCACAACCGCTGCTGACGACGGCAAATTCGCACTCGTCCTGCCGCTGCTGACGACGGAAATCCTGCTCGAAGCGCGGTTTGTGGGGTACCAATCCGCGCAACGCACCATCCGCCAAAACGACGGCTCGACGACCGTTGTTTTTCAGCTTGCCGTGGATGCCTTGCAATTGGATGAAATCGTCGTCACCGGCCTTTCCGCGGCCGCCAGCAGAAAGCAACTGGGCCATGCCATTTCCACTGTCAGTGCCCGACAGTTGGCAACGGCCGGCACCTCGGCCCTCGACAAAGCCCTGACCGGCAAATTGGCCGGTGCGCTCGTGCAGCAAAATTCGGGCAATCCGGCCGGCGGCGCGACCGTCCGCTTGCGCGGTACGAGTACCGTGTTGGGCGACGCCGATCCGCTCTACGTGATAGATGGCGTCGTTGTCAACAACAGCTCGCCCGAACTCATCCGCCTCGGCGGCGGAGCACAAAACCGCCTCGGCGATCTCAACCCCAACGACGTAGAGCGCGTCGAGGTCGTCAAAGGCGCGGCGGCCGCCGCCCTGTACGGCTCGCGTGCCAACAATGGCGTCGTGCAGGTCTTTACCAAGCGCGGCGCGTTGGGCAAACCGCAGATCACCTACACTTCTCGTTTTTCAACTGCCCAAGTGCGCAAAACGCTTGCGGTCAACAAGGCACTTGTTGACAACAATGGCGACAAAAATCCCGACGGCTCGGACGTGCAGCGCTTCGATCACCAAAATTTCATTTTTCGCCGCGCCGCCGGCACTGAGCACTACGTCTCAGTATTGGGAGGGGCCGGCAGCACCCGCTACTTTGCCTCGGGATCCTACTTGGCAGATCAGGGCGTGGTTGCTAATAGTTCGTTTCAGCGCATGGGAGGGCGCACGCGCATCGATCAAGAATTGTCGCCTTGGGCCACGTTGTCCGTGGGCGGCCATTTTGCGTTTAGCAACAGCAACGACATTCCCAACGGCGGATTAAACTCAAACTACGGGGCATTGACGGGTTTTATTTTCGGCCCCAATACCTACGACCCCACGCCCGATCCCACAACCGGCGCGTACCCCAATGAAGGCGTTCTCGCCAACCCATTAGAGGTCATCGACCGCTACGATTTTACGCAAGAAGTCTCTCGCTATATAGGCTATGCCCGACTCGATCTCGCCCCGCTATCTCGCCTGAACATCGACTATACATTGGGGCTTGACACCTACGATCAAACGGCCCTTGCATTTATCCCGGCTGGGACCTCCGCGCCGGGCTTGACCAACGGATTTGCGCGCCGCGCCACCTTCGACTTTCTCCAACTCAACAACGACCTCCACGTCCGCTATCAGCAGGACATAGCACCCAACGTGCAATCGACCCTGCTCGTCGGCGGCACCCTGCAATACGAAAAGGGAGCAACCTTTAGCGCAGAGGGCAAGGACCTAAGTCCAGTCGCGCAAACCGTATCGAACGGGGCGACCGTCGTGGCCAGCGAATTCAGGAGCGAGAAGGCCCTGTACGGCGGCTTTGTGCAGCAAACTGTGGCGTTTTTCGATCAACTGTTTCTCACCGGCGCGGCCCGCGTCGATGCCTCTTCGGTCTATGGCAAAGACCAGCGCTGGCAATTTTATCCCAAGGCCGGCGCGGCCTATCTCATTTCAAAGGCCGGCTTCTGGCAAAAGAGCGCCCTAGACGACGCATTTGCCGACTTCAAGCTGCGCGCTTCCATCGGCACGTCCGGCGGTCAAACCGCCATTGGTCCGTTTGATCGCTTTACCAATTACAATGCCTCCTCGTACAATGGCCGGCCCGGCCTCGTCCCCAGCACCCAACTCGGCGGGGCGATCAAACCCGAGCGCCAGCGAGAAGTCGAAGTCGGCGCGGATGTTGGTTTTTGGTCCAATCGCCTCGGCGTGGAGCTCACGTATTACGATCAACATATCGACGATTTATTGTTGATGCGCACGTTGTCCCCATCCACCGGCCATGCACGGATTTTGCAAAATGTCGGCACCATGAGCAACAAGGGGTGGGAATTGCTCGTGCGCGCCATTCCGCTGGTGCATTCCCATCTCCGCTGGGAATCAACCCTGACGTATGCGACCAACAAAAACCGCGTCGATGGCATCGAAGGCGGGCGCTTGATCCTGCCCAATTCGTTTTCGCAAGTCTCGGCCATTAACGGCAGCCCCCTCGGCGTGTTCTTTAGCACAGCCTTCGCCCGCGATGCCAATGGCCACATTGCCCTCGACGAAGACGGCCTGCCCATGCGAGCGGCTGAGCGCAAAATCATCGGCGACCCCAACCCGGATTTTACCGCTTCTTGGATCAATCAGTTCGTCGTGGGACGGCGCTGGTCGGTGCGCGCTCAATTGGACGCGGTCGTAGGGGGCGATGTGTTTAACTTTACCCGGCGCTTGGCCGCCCTCGGTTCATTTGGCGTGTTGACAGACTACGAACGCGAGTTAAACGGCGAACTGCCGGCCGGCTACAACGCGCGCGTCTTCCGCATTTTTGAACACTGGATCGAAGACGGCTCCTTTGTAAAGTTGCGCGAGTTATCTGCGTCGTATCGCTGGCAGCCCTCGTTTTTGGGCACCAGCAGCGTTCAGTTGAGCTTGGTGGGGCGCAATTTGTTTTCCCTCGACAACTACAGCGGCTACGACCCAGAAACCAATGTCGCAGGCCAGCGCACGGCCGTGCGCGGCTTCGACTTTGTGGAAGTGCCCATTCCGCGCAGTTTCTCCATGCGCGTCAGCCTACAGTACTGAGCAACCGAGGACAAGCAAGGCGATGAAAGCGACTTTTTGCGGGCTACTTATAGTAGGTGGGCTACTCTGGGGTTGCGATTTGAACATAGCCAATCCCAACCAAGCGTTCGAAGAGCAGGTCTTGACCACCAGCGACGGCATCAAAGCGCTGGCCATTGGAATGCAGCGCAGCTACGCCAGCAACAACGTCGATGCCTATGTGCGTCATCCGGCCATCACCAGCCGCGAGCTAGCGGCCAATACCACGTTTTCCAATCTCATCGAACTAGAAGACGGCCTTGGCTCCCTGACGGGAGCTAACAGCGGCGTGCATAGTATCTGGGCTAACTCCTACCGCATCATGGGCATGGCCAACGACTTGATCACCAACGCGCCCGAGGTGCCGCTGGCTGAGGGAACGCGCAGCGGCATTGTGGCACTGGCGCACCTGTACAAAGCAAAGTGCTTGGGATTCGTCGCGCAGGCTTTTGCTCACGCCCCCATAGACGTGCAGGCCGATGGACAAGCGCCGTTTAGGCCGCGTGAAGAGCTTTTCGCCGCAGCCATTGGCTCGTTGGATCGCGCCCTCGAAACCGCCACTTCCACGCCGCCATCCGACGAGTTCAGTACGGACATATTGGGCGAGGGTTTTGATCTGATCAACACCATACGCGCCTATCGAGCGCGCTACCACTTATTTACTGGCAATTATCAAGCGGCGCTTGAGGACGCCGATGCCGTCGATCCAGCAGCGACATCGGTCTATACGTACGACGCGGAAAACGAGAACCCCCTGTACACGCAGGTCGTCGTTGCGGACGACTACGCTCCGCGCGACCACTTTGGCCTGAGCAGCACCGAGAGCGGCGATGCTCGGCTCGCCTTTTACACCGCGCCGAGTGAACGGACGAGCAACCCTAACGGCTTTCCCATTGAGGATTTGGCCGGCTTTTGGCACTCGGCCACGTCGCCTATTCCGGCCTATCTCCCCGGAGAAATGGCCCTGACGCGCGCCGAGGCCCACGCCATGTTGGGCAACATCGACGCGGCCATCGCCGAAATCGACGCGGTGCGCACCAAAACGCCGGCCGATGATCCCTATGGCGTGGGGGCTGCGCTGCCGCCGTACAGCGGCCCGCAGGCGACCGCAGCCGTGTTAGACGAAATTTTTCGTCAGCGGCGGGCGGAACTTTTTCTTCATGGCACCGGCTGGGAAGACAGCCGGCGCTTGGGGCAACCTGGCCCTTCGGCCGATATGTTTGAACGCAATCGAGATTTCTATCCCTACGCCGACCAAGAGCGCTTGAACAATCCCAACACTCCGACCGACCCCATCGAATGACCCGCCTCTTTGCCCTCACGGCCCTTTTTGGCGGAGTTGCAAATAGTGGCGGTAGTCATTAGCCCAATCGACGAATACTGAGTCGTCGGATAGTTGGCCCCGGCTGTACTGGTCAAAGAACTCTTCTGAATCCATCAGTTGCTGATTTTCGTAAGTACTCAACCGCTTGGTCACTGCAATCAGCGCGTCAATGGGCGAAGTATATTGGATGGTTTGTTTTTTCATGGGAACCTCTTCCCGGTAGTCAGTAAGTGATAGCGGGCACCGTTATCCGATCCTCATACTCGAAATACCTTCATCAAGTTTTTCTATCTGCGTTGGGCACTCGCGTCTTCGGTTGGAGTTACTCGACGGGCTGGATAGCGCACGTACTTCAGGCCCGACTCGGCCTGTTGTTCCCGTAGTTTCCGGAATATCTCTTTGATGTCGTAGCTGCACTGAGCGGCAAGTTCGTCTCGTATTGCGCGAACTTCAGCTACGATAGGGTCATTTTTCATCGTCGATGTCCCTCGATCAATTCACCCGGAACACCTTCATCACCTCGTCCCCGAGGTGATTGATCACCTTCACCGCGATCCTACCTGACGTCGGCTTGTCAAAGGGCCGAGAGGTGTCGCTGTGGAGGGTTTCCCAGGCTTCTTGGTTGACCTCGGCTTTGAGCGTCGTTCGCAGCGATTTGTACGGGTCGCTGGCGCCGAGGAAGTAGGCGTGGCGGACGAAGAAGCTTTCCTCGTTGTAGTCGGTATCGACGAACCAGCAGGCAATGCCGTCGGCGCTGTCGCTGCGGATTTCGCCGGTGTTGGGGTGGAATACATCGACGCCGTTGACCTTGACTTGGATTTGGCTGTCTTCCGCGTCGAGGATGTCGATGTCCGGTTCGCCGAAGATGACGAAGAGGTTGCCTTTGCCGGTGTTTTTGAGATCGTCGGCCATGTGGAGGTCGGCGTTCATGCGGGCCTTGAGGACGGGGACGCGGCCGAGTTTGTTGAACTCCGAGGCGTGGGCGTCGTAGTTGAAGGCGCAGGCGACCAGCACGTCGAAGTCAGCGTCCGCGGCCTCGCGCACCGCTGATACGAGATCGGGGCGGGAGACGGTGCCGAATTCCGGGCCGACGAAGATGCCGGCGCGTTTCTCAGCGCCCGAGTCGGCGGTGCCTTCGACGTAGGTTCCTTCGGCGCATACGTGGTAGCCGGGCCAGGGTCTGATCCCGGAAAACGAGATGCGGTCGTCTCTGTGCGCCTGTTGGACGCCGGAGGTTTTGAGATTGTCGAGGATCATCTCGGCGAAGTCCTGCTTTTCGCCGTACCCTAACTTGGCTTCGGCGACATTGTCGATGAGTTCGTCGTTTTCATCGACGCCTAACAGGCGGTGCGGCGACAGGCTTTCTACGGTAAACGGGCCGGCGACGCGGACTTTTTTGTTGTCTTCGTAGGGCTTGTCGTAGAGGTATTCGTAGTCAGCTTTGGCGGCGATGGAAGCGTCGATTTCCTTTTGCCGGGCGATGCGCTGTTCCCACCAGTCCGCGTGAATTCTTTTGACCTCCTCGGGCCAAGCGTCGGCGGCCTCGAGGGGGATTTCCCATTCCTCGTAGGATGTGCCGAGTGCGTCGTTTAATTCCGCCCGCAGCGGCTCCAGCGTTTCTTGGAATTTCTCATAGATTACGTCGATTTCGGCGTTGTTGGCGATGGACTTGAGGGTGATGTGGGGGACGCGCTCGTACACGAAGCCTTGGCGGATGTCGTTGTACGTGGGCGCTTCCGAGGGAACCTTACGGGCCAGCTCAGCTTCTTTGATTTGGCCGTCGCGGCTGTCGGCGAGCAGGTAGTAGGGATAGCGAGCGCCCATGACGCGGGCGCGGGCCAGCGCGAGGGCGACGCGGGAGGTGTCGATGGTGATCCAGCGGCGGCCCCACTGCTCGGCGACGTACGCGGTGGTACCAGAGCCGCAGGTGGGGTCGAGGACGAGGTCGCCGGGGTCGGTGGTCATTAGGACGCAGCGAGTGACTATCTTCGTGTGAGTCTGAACAACATAGACTTTTGTATCTGAAAACCCGGCTGCTGTATCAGTCCAAGTATTTTCCATTTGACGCATTGGCGAATCACTGAAATACTGGCGAAAATAAGTAGATATACCAAGCCTAAGTAGCCGATTTGCCTTGATAAGTCTCTCCATGCCCTGTCTGTTTGTACGCCAGCTCTTCCTTCCCCTAGGTTGGACGACTTGACCACAAAACTCGAAATCAAAGATGCATGTGGGTGTGTAGCCGGATGACTTTAGATCTGACCGTTTAAAGATGCCTACGGGATCTTTAGGAGCCTCGTTTAGCTTCTCGTACCAACCGGACCCATCATCGAAAAACATAAACTCTGGTTCTTCTTCCATCGGTCGTTCAATCTGAATGTTTCTGTACTTTAGCTGTTCCTTGTCCTTCGCGTACCAGATGATATAGTCGTATACATTTGACAGACCACGAGAGCCAAGGGGAGTAAGAGCTCTATAGTGGATTAGTGAGAAAAAGTTCTCCTCCCCAAAAACTTCATCCATCAACGCCCGCACCCGATGCACATTCTCGTCCCCAATCTGCACGAATACCGAGCCACTCTCCGCCAACAAATCCCGCGCCACCATCAGCCGATCCCGCAAATACGTCAAATACGAATGAATCCCATCCCGCCACGTATCCCGAAACGCCTTCACCTGCTCCGGCTCGCGGGTAATGTGCTCGGCGTTGCCGTCCTTGACGTCGCGGCTGGTCGTTGACCACTGGAAGTTGGAATTGAAGTTGATGCCGTAGGGCGGGTCGATGTAGATGCACTGCACCTTGCCGCGCAGCCCCTCCCGCTCCGCCAGCGACGCCATCACCTGCAAGCTATCGCCTAAGATCATCCGATTCGACCAGTTGGCGTCGTGCTGGTAAAACTCCGTCTGCGCGTCCGCACTCGGCAGCCCATTGAAATCCGCGAACAAATCCGTCTGTAGGGGCGACCGATCGGTCGCCCCTACAGACCGCAAATCGTCAATCAACACCTTCGGATGAACCTTCTCCTGAATGAACAGCGGCGGCGCTTGCACCACCAAATCCGACCAGTTCTGCTCATCCTTCCCCCGCCAAACAAGCTGCGGATCGAGATCCCGATTGCGCCGCTCATACGCAACCCTAATCGGATTCCGGTCATCCTCCGCCATCACCGCCTGATACTCAGCCGTGGGAATATTCTTCCGCGATGCGTCCTCGTGCCGCAGGGTTTCGACGGTCTTGGTCGATTTTCGTTTAGCCATTTATACGGAGTCCTCGTCGGTCGTGTTCAACAGGTTGCGCAATGCCGGTAGCAGGTTCGGAACGTCAGTCTGGATGATGTCCCAGATAACGTCGTTGTCTATGCCCAGATAACTGTGGGCCAAGCGATTTCGCGTTCCTATAATATCGCGCCATTGAATTTCAAGATGCGCCTCACGCACTTCACTCGGGATGTGGGTTGCCGCCTCGCCGATCAGTTCCAAATTGCGGAGGGTGGCATCATAGACAAGCGTTTCGGCGGTAAACGCCTCTTGGTCCAATCCATCCGTATAGGACAAAACTTTTTCGCCAAAGTCGATCATGTCCTGAATATAGAGCCGCCAACTACGTTCTTCTTCGTGGATATCAGACATTGACCATCTCCCGCTCGATATATGGACGCATCTCCTCCCGTAGCGCTTTGTCCGTTACCAGATCAACCGGACGCCCCAGCAAATCTTCAATATAGAACTGAACGCCAAAATATCGCTTCGACGTCGCCGGCGAATCGAACCACACCAGAATGTCCACATCGCTGTCGTCCGTGGCTTGATCGCGGACGATTGACCCGAATAAGGCGAGATCCACGACGCCGAAACGCTGCACAAGGGTTGCCTTGTGCGCTCGAAGCACGTTCAGTACTTCATCTCTGTTCATTGGATGTTCTAACCATTGCTGTTCATTTTTCTCGGGCGTTTGGGCGGCAAAGAAACCACTCTTCTTTTGCCCTGCCTCTGCTTCTCTTGTAAGTCTCGACAAATCTCATCTAGGTCATAATTGAATCTCTTAGCATACGCATCACGTATTTTACGAACTTCTTCGACGATTGGGTCTGGTTGCATGAACTTATTCCTCCACTAATTCGAGAGAAGTGCTCAGAACGGAGACTTGGTAACCGTGTGCCAGAATCAGGAAGGCTGCGTCATATCGGCCATGGCCTGTTCGATAGTTTTCGTATCCACACCATGGTTTTGCAAACTTTCCACGAATAGTTCAAGGCCAGGGTTGCTTTCCAGTCGCATCAGATCCTGACGAAGACCTTGGCCTATGTAGGCTCGAATGAGCGGTTGGTAGCCGGAAAATCCCAATTGAGGGGCGATTCGTTTAAGATCTTCAATTACGTCCTCCGGCATACGAATGCTCACCGGGACCATCTTCCGATTCTTATCCAGTCGTCTCCGTAACTCAGCGCTCTTCATAGCTCTTTCTCTCATTTGGCGATGTTGGCTTCTGCCCGATACCATGACGCCGAATCGCTACGCCTATATCCAGATTCAAACTTACGATGGCGTATATACATTATCAATACAATGTCCGACCCCTACCCCTTTGCCCGAGACCCCTCAACCAACCGATTAAACGCGGATTCCATCCCGTACACATCAGTGAACTCGGCAAAAGCCCAGCGCCCGTAATCTCCGTGATTATTCACACCAGGTACCCAATAGGTATCCATAGTCGTCTTCTTGTCCTTGGCGTCTTCCCCCCGATAGCCCTTGATCTCGACGATCAAATTCAGAAGATCATCGTCGCCACGACCATCATCAACGAGGACGATAAAGTCCGGCAGGTACGTCCGCATTTCCGACCCACGACGATAGGGTACCTCCAAGCCGAGATTGTGGTTCTTGACGTAGGCTTTGACGTGCAGATGGGATTCGGCAACGCGGCAAAACTCGCCTTCCCAGTCGCTGTCGAGGACCAGCCAATTGATGTGGCAACGGCAGGGATCAGCCTGCCAGCGGCTAGTCTTGGTCGTGTTGAAATTCACGTGTGCTGTCGAACCAACGGGATTGTACGGATCGAGCACCGCTTTGACTGGATGATGGTCGATTTCCGCTTGCGTGATAGCCGCCGCGATGCGCTCGCAGGCCGTGTCGGCCAGTTCTTGATACATAAGTTGGGCGGGAAAGGTGTCGCCCTTGCAGTCGAGATAGCCATCGAGCCACTATCTGGCGATGCGCTTGAGTTGGCCAAAGAGATAGAGCTTGGGCTCTTCGTCCGGATCGCGGAACTTGGTGTAGAGCAGCCGCTGGGTTAGGTGAAACAGGAGGGTCGAGGTCCGCAGGTCGTTAGTGTGAACCAAATTGAGATCCACGCCCTCGCCGATAATCCCCTGATTCCTCGTAATCGACGGACCAACCAAATCGGGCGTGAGTTCCAGTACCGAGTCCTCGTTGAACTCGGCCTTGAGCCGCTCTTCCGGCAATTCCACCCGATACCCAGCCACCCGGGGAAAACAAATCTCCAACGCATCCCGTTCGGGCCGCACGGCTCGCACCTGAACGCTCTCTCGCGGCGGCCTCAGCGGAGCCACAACAGGCTTAGCCGTAAAATCAAACGGAATGCCCAAGACATCCGCGTACTCCACATCAAACAAGTCGTCTTCGTTGAGTTCGTAAGACTGCCGCCGCAACGCCCGGCCAATGACCTGCTCGCAGAGCAACTGCGTCCCAAAGGCGCGCACGCCCAGTACATGGCTGACAGTATTCGCATCCCACCCTTCCGTAAGCATCGACACCGACACCACACAGCGAATCGAATCCCCCAGCCGCCCCGGCTTGCCGACAGTGTTCATAACCTCGCGGAGCAACTCTTGGTCGCTGATATTCTCGGCCTGACGCCGGTCGCCAGTGCGCTCAATGATTTCTCGCCGAAAGCGGTCAATCTCGTCGGCAGCCATATTGCGGAAGTTCCTGTCGAGCGCGTCGCCAGACTCCAATTGTTCGCTGTCGATCAACAGCGTGCGAGGCCGTGGATACTGATTGCCCTGCTCGTCAAAGTTGCGAAACAGTTCCAAGCGACCGTTTACCAACGTCGTCGAGCCATCGTCGTTCTCGCGATGGAAACCAGATATGTAGTCGTACACCAGCTTGGAGGTCGAGGTATTATTGCAGACCACGATGAAGCACGGCGGGACGACAATGTTCGCCTCCTGCATCAACTCGAAAGTTTTCTGATAATGTCCGTACAGGGCGTCCAGCGCGGTCTGTAGCTGTATAGGCAGACTGAGAGGATCAAGGGTCTTAGCCTTGCCCCGCCCTTTCTTCGGCATGTCCGTGCGGATGTGCTCCCAGAGATTGCGGAACTTGGGCATTTCGCCGCCAGGAATGTTGTCGGCCACCGGCACGCGGGGCAGTTTGACGATGCCGCATTCAATGGCGTCCATGAGCGAAAAATCGCACATCGTCCAAGGGAACAACGTGCCTTCGGCATAGCCCGACCCGCGCAAAAAGAAGGGCGTCGCCGAAAGATCCATCACTCGGTTGATGCCCAATTTGTCGCCGACAATTTCCAACCCCGAAATCCACAGCCGCGCCGCCTCCGTGTTCTTCTCCGCTTCCCTTCTGTCATCTCCCTTGAACTCGTCTTCCTCCCTCTCACCCGGCTTTTCTCGATAGCAGTGGTGCGCCTCGTCGTTGAGTATCAAGACGTTCTTTAAGCCCATGAGTTCGGGCATCACCCGTTGCAGCATTTGCCCCTCGGTCTCCAAGGTCGTCAGCGTCTCGCCCCGTCCCTGCAGCAAGGAACGCCCACCCTTGGAAAGCTCCATGCGTTCGCGCAACTTGAAGGCGTGGTAATTGGTGATGACGATCTTGGCCTTTTCCAAGTCGGGCAGCATGTCGTTCGGAACCAGCTCGCGGCTTTGATAGTAACTGTCCGGGTCGTTCGGTTGCAGTACGCGCAGGCGATCCTTGATGGTGATGCCGGGCGTGACCACCAAGAACCCGCGCGTAAAGCGGCGGCTCTGGGGCCGACGCACCGAGTTGACGGTCTGCCAAGCAATCAACATCGCCATGACCGTGGTCTTGCCAGTGCCAGTCGCCAACTTGAGCGCCAATCGTGGCAGTGGCAGGTCTGGATTGGCGTTGTTGTTAGCGGCCTCCAGATGGTCGAGAAAGTCCCTACCAGATCGCGTGTTAGATGCAACTTCGGTGAGCCATATAGCGGTCTCTACCGCTTCGACCTGACAAAAGAAGGGCCGAGTGTCACTAAAGCGGTGGTGTCGCCAGTGCTGAAGCAGACGCGCCGTCTCCGGGGTCACCTGCCATTGGCTCGGGTTCGGCAGATCGCGCCAACGGTCAACCTGCTGGCGAACTCCGTTGATGATGGCCGTCAGGTCGTATTGCTGGCCAGCGGTTTCGAGCTTTTGCGCCGCCGCGTCGAACACTAGCGCGGCTTGTTGCGCGGATCCCTTGCGCCTCTTCGGCTGCGGAATCGGCGTGACGAACTCGGCCGGTCGGCGGTGTTCGGCGATCTGCTGCGTCGGCTGCCCAGTCTCGTCCAATTCCCAATGCCGACTCGGGCGCTCGTAAGGCGAGTTGAGGACAGGCTGTTCAAAGAATAGATCAGTCAAAACGCTGCACCTTCTATATTTCCCTTCACCCCTGCGGCATAAACATCAGCTTAATCCCCTCCTGCCCCTCGGCCATGTCAAACGCCCGCTGCCATTCGCTCAGAGCAAAGTGGTGGGTGATCAGCTTCTCGCTGGGAATAAAGCCCCTCTCAATCAGCCGCAGCGCCCGCTTCCAAGCCGGTCGCCGTTGCCCAATGCCGCCGGAAACCTGAAGCTCGTTGTAGGCGATCTTCTCAAAGTCGATCTCCACCGGCGCACCCGGCAGACCCATTTGGGAAAAGCGCCCCCGCTTGCGCACAAGTTCCAAGGCCAACCGCATAGCCGGTGCCACCCCCGCGCACTCGACCACCACGTCGGCACCATAGCCGCCAGTCAACTCGCGCACCCGCTCCACCGGATCGCAGGCCGTAATATCGATTGTATGTTGCACGCCCAATTCCTCGGCCAATCGTAGCCGCTCGGTATCCCGCTCCGTGCCGCAGAGGATCACCGTCCCCCCCTCGGCCAGCGCCACCAGCGCCGAGAACAAACCCACCGGTCCAGGCCCGGTAATGGCGACAAAGTCCCCGGCGGTCACGCCAGCCTGCTCGATGACCGAATGCACACAGCAGGCCAACAACTCGGTCAGGGCACCGGCTTCAAACCCCACGCCCTCGGGCAGCTTGTGGACGAACGTCGCATTGCAGTAGGGCGCAAAGCAGCCGTGGTGCCAATAGCCCATGACCTTGCGATTGGGACAAAGGTTGTAGTGCTCGCTCAAGCAGTAGTCGCAGTCGCCGCAGATGTACACGCTCGGCTCGCCAGTCACGCGGTCGCCCACCTCGACGTGGTCGCCGACATCCGCGCCCTTTTCCACTACCACGCCGCTGAACTCGTGCCCCATGACGACCGGCGTCTGGATGTTGTAGTTGATGGTATCGCGGTACACGTGTAGATCCGATCCGCAAATCCCAGTGGCCTGCACCTCGACCTTCACCTGATTAGGGCCGGGCGGCGCATCCGCTAAGTCGCGCAGTTCGACAAATCCGTCGCCCCGCTGGTATTTAATCACTCCCTGCATCGCTATTCTCCTTCGGCTAATTCGAGCCGGTCGCCCGCCTTGATCTCCCCGGTTGTGCGAATCACGCGCAAGCTGGCGAGTCGGGTGCTGATGATTTCGGCGACTTCGACGAGGGCAACCGACTCTTCGGGGTCCAGCCCCTCGGCCCTGATCCGCTCGTTGCCGGGATAGACGAAAAAGCGCAACCGCGGCCGCACGCCGTGTGCGCTGCCGATATTGGCGTAAATGTCCTCGCTGTACACGGCGATGACCTCGGGCGCATCGCCCTCGAACACCAAGCCCTCCGGCTCAAAAGCAGCAGCTACCTTGTGCACCAGCTCGCCCACGGCCTCTACCGTCGCCTGGCCCAACAGGGTCTGGCGGAACTCCTCCGAGCCGAACTCTACTTCCTTCAAGCTGGCAAATTGCAAGTCCTGCTCGCGCGGCTTGCCCAACAGGTCGAGCCCTACGTCGCGGTCGGTGAGTTCGCGGAGTGCCTCAGCCTTACCAATCGCGCTGCCGTCGTCAACCTGCGCGATCTCGACGCTCATCTGCGCCACCGCCGAATAGGACTTGTACCCTCCCACCAAGGGATCCCCCACCGACAGGCGGCGCATATCGTAGTCTTGCAACAGGCCCATAATGACGAAGTCCGCCCCTAACTTGCGGCCAATCGCGAGGGCCTGCTCGTGGCTGGCAAACCCCTGTTCCATAGCCAACTCGGCAACCGCGTCAAAAGGGACGACCTTCCAATTGCGCACGACCACCAACTCGGTGCTGAGCATGTTAGCCAGTTCGTATTCGACGTTCCACACGCCCTCGCGAAACCCCGACTCATCGACAAACGGCACCACGGCCACAAAGTCGGGCCGCGAGCCAGAGCCATAGCGCTGGCGCATCTCCAAATACTGCTCTAACGCACTCGGCGGAGGCGGAGGCGGCTCGGGTTTCTGCCACTCATCTGGGCCGCCCGCAGGAGAGGTCAGAGGAGCGCAACTACACCATAAAAGAAATGCAAGAGTCCATTTTTTCATTGCGAATTCCAGTAAGAAAAAGCGCGGTCGGGCCGCGTGGCATAAAAAGCGACCTGCCCAGTTCTATGTCAACGCGCAACGCAGCGCACTCTTGACAGTGTTTTCCCTCGGCGATACGTTGCCAGCACACCCCTCCACGCCACTCCCAACCTGCTGCTCATGGGCGAACTAACCCTCATCTACGGCCCGGCCCATCCCGACAAAATATCGCCCGCGTACGAGCGCTGCTTGACCCACCTCGACGCCGGCGACGGCGAGTCCTTTCTCTGGCTCTTGCCAACGCACTTCCAAGCCCAACTCATGCGGCGGCAACTCATCCGCGCCAGCCGCACCCGCTTACTCACCGGGCACTTGGCCCTCGACCTAAACAGTTTTACCGACATTCTCTACAGCCTCTGTCCCGAGCGGCGAGCGGCCCTACCCCTCAGCGCACAGCGGCTCTTAGTCGAAGACGCCCTCGCCGCCAGCGCGACCAATGCGCCCTATTACAGCCGCCAACCCGAGCGGCTGAGCCGGGGGCTAACTCAGTTGTTCCGCCGGTTGGAAGAGACGGGCACCCAGCCGAGCGACCTAGGGGGAACAACCCAGCGCAGCGCGGAATTGCAAGTCCTTTATGCGGCCTACTTGGAACGTCTCGCGGATGGCTGGAGCGGAAGCCGCGAGCGTTTTATCGCTGTGAATACTCACCTCGATCACTCGACGCTCGCACAGCGCTTCCCCGACCTCGACCTGCTCGTGCTCTGCGGCTTTGTAGAAATGCCCGCACCTTTTTTGCCTGTGTTGGACAAGCTGCTAGCCCTCGTTCCAGAATCCATCGCGCTGCTCGACTACGATCCCGAAGGCCCCCGTTTTTTCGCCCGTACACGACCCCTGTACGAATTCCTCCGCGCCCGCGCCACCCGCGTCGAACGCAGCGCCGCCGACCAATACCCAGCCGCCGCATTCGCCGACCGCCTCTTTACCCATAGTCGCGCTAGTCTCGACGCGCCCGTAGAGCGAGTCCCCTGCCCAGATCGAGTCGGCGAAGTCGCGGCCATGGCCCGCCGCATCCGCCAATTGCATCAGGAGCAAGGGGTCGAGCTAGCGCAAATCCGCGTTGGCTTCCGCAATCTCGACACCTATGCCGAGTTAGTGGCCGAAGTGCTGCCGCGCCACGGCCTGCCTTTTTACCTCGCACGCGGGCGGCCCCTTGCCACAGCACCCGCAATGAACACCGTCTTCGCGCTCATTGACGCGGTGCTAGAGCGCTACAGCCGCGCCGCGCTCTTTCGCCTACTCAGCTTACCCCTGGTTCGGCTGCGCTATGCATTATCAGACCAAACCTGCACGCTTGCCGCCGAGGACTTCGCTACGTGGACTCGCAACGTGCCACCATCGACCGGGCGCGGAACCTGGCTCGCCGCCATCGACGAAAACTTCGCTTACCTAGAGTACGAGTTAGGTCGAAAAGGAGAGCCGGTCTCCGAAGAAATTGACGATCCTCCCACTCGGCGCGAGGACCTGCTCGCCGAGTTAGAAGCCCTCCAGCCCCTGCGAGCCAGCCTAACCACGCTCTTTGACCTACTCCAGCCCTTAGAACGCCGACAGGATCTGCCTTCTTTCCGTCAGCATTTACTCCACGCCCTCAGCGCGTTGGGCGTAGAGGATGCGCTTGTGGAGGGAACAGCAGAAGACGGCCGAGCACTAGCGCGCTTTTTGGATCTGCTCGACGAATTGTGTGCACCAGCCGCCGCCCTCCAGCCCCACACCCTGAGCCAGTTCGCCGACCTGCTGCGCGACGCTATCTCCCAAGCGCACGTCTCCGCTGCAACGCGCGCTGGCATTCAAGTGACCGACCTCACCGCAGCGGGCAGCACACCTTGCGATTACCTCTTCATCGGCGGGCTAGTGCAGGGCGAATTCCCCCGCTTGCCGCCAGCCGATATTTTCCTCGAAGAGACCCAGCGCCGCGCCCTAAACTTGGACGAGGACGCCACCACTGAGGCCGAGCGTTTGCTGTTCTACCGCGCCATCTGCACACCACGCCGCGGCCTCGGCATCTTCTACCCCAAACAGTCGGGCAGCGAGATGCTCGCTCCTTCGCCTTTTATCGACGAGTTAGACGGCCTACTCGCCCCGCAGCCTGAGACGGAAGAGTCCAACGGCACACCGGGCACCCTCGCCGAGTTGCACCTCGCATTGGGCCGCGGCCTGTGCGCGACGAGCAAATCCGACTCCGCGCGCGAGGCCCTCGCACTCTACAGTCAGGCCGCACAGCTCGACGGTCACGCCATCGCGCTGCGCCACCTCATACGCGGCTTGCACCTCGCCGAGTTGCGCACGGCCCCCAAGAGTCTCAGCAGCCACGAAGGCGTACTCGACGAGGCCCCGCTACTCGACGCGCTGCGCACCCGTCTCGGCGCGGGCCATTCTTTCTCCGCAACCCAATTGGAGCTATACGGCCGCTGTCCCTTCCGGTTTTTTGCCCAAGAACTACTCAACCTCCAGCCTCTCCGCGACCCGGAAGACGACGACTCGGCACGCAAGCGCGGCAACCTCGTCCACCGCACCCTCTATCGTTTCTATGCGGCCCACGGCGAAGCAGCCGAACGCGCGGAAAACTT
The DNA here is from genome assembly GCA_965116675.1 of Candidatus Latescibacterota bacterium. Taxonomy (GTDB): domain Bacteria; phylum Latescibacterota; class UBA2968; order UBA8231; family UBA8231. The sequence goes on along the minus strand of OZ220721.1, from coordinate 158,666 downwards.
AGCTGAAAACATCGCGGAACTGCGCCGACAAGGCCGCCAAGTCGCCGAGGAAATGAGCCTTACAGGTTTTTTCTGGGAGCGGGAATTAGAGCGCCTGCTCGGCTCCGACGATGGGGAGCGCAAGGGCGTTTTGCCCCACTTCCTCCGCCTGCAAGCGGCCGCAGCTAATCCGGCTGTGCCGACCCACTTCGAGTTGAGCTTTGGCAGCTATCCTGGCATGGGGGAAGGCGACCCGCAATCAACCACCACTCCCTATGCCATCGACGACCCAGAGACCGGGAGCGAGGTGCGGATCGCCGGTAAGATCGACCGCATCGACCGCACGGCCGACGGCCGCTTCGTCGTCTTCGACTACAAGACTGGCCGCATGCCCTCGGTAGCCGATATTGACACCGGCCTCAACCTCCAACTCCCGCTTTATTTGCTAGCGGCTGAATCCCTGTTCGAGGAACTTGAGCTGCGACAAGGAGCCGGGGGCGCGTACCTGATGCTCCGCGACCTAGAGGACTGCGGCCGCAGCGGACTATTCGCCGATGCCACCCATCGCAATACAGCCTATGTCGCCAGCGGCCGCTATGGCATCTACGATCACGAGGCGTATCGCCAGCGCCTCGACGCCGTGCGCGGCTTCGTCCTTTCTCATACGCGGGCCATGCGCCGTGGGGTATTCCGCGTCACCACTCACGACCCAGACAAAATCTGCCCGCATTGTCCTTATCAACAAAGCTGCCGCCTCGATCCCCAGCGCATGAGGGCCTTGTCGTGAAGCGCGCCGTCCCCCTGACACCCGTCCAGCGCATGGCCCTCGACAGCCAGCGCAACATCGCGGTCACCGCCAGCGCCGGTGCCGGCAAGACCGCAACGCTAGTCGAGCGCTACATCGAGCTGTTGCGCCAGCATCCCGAGATCGGCGTGCGCCAAGTGCTGGCCATCACGTTTACTCAAAAGGCCGCGGCGGAAATGCGCGAGCGCATCGCCCGGCGGCTGTCCGACGCCCTCGATCAAGAGCTGCCCGAGCCAGAGCGGCAGCGTCTGCGGCAAATCCGCGAAGACCTGCCCGCGGCGCGCATTTCCACCATCCACGCTTTCTGCGCGACCCTGCTGCGCGAGTATCCCATTGAAGCGGACGTGGACCCGGCCTTCGCAGTCTTAGAGGGAGTAGATGCCGCGCAACTCCGACAGCAAGCCGTGCGCCAAACCCTAGAGTCCCTAGCCAGAGTGCGCGACTCCGACCCGGACAAAGAAGCCTTGCGGCGCACCCTATCCGAATGGCCGCGCCGCTATCTCGAACAGGTCTTGGAATACTTGCTTGAGAAAAAGCACCTCGCCCGCTCGTGGGGCCGCCGCTACGCCGAGCAATCGCCCGACCAAATCCTCAGCGACTGGCGCGGGATGCAGCAAGCGGCCAGTGCCCCTGCATGTCGCGCCCTGCTCAATGACACCCACTTCACCGCGATGCTCGCAGAACTTGCCGCGCTCTCGCCCCTAACCGACGAGAGCGACTCAGCCGTCGAGCGGCTAAACCCGCTCCGCGATTTCATGCGCCGGCTGAGCGACTCGACGACTCGACTGAGCGGTTCGACCGAGCTCACCGTCGAGGTCTCGCCGAAGTCTGAGCTCGCCGAAGTCCAAACGCCCCCACTCGACGAAGCCCTAGCAATCCTTCCGCGCCTAGCCGAAGGACTTTTGACCAATGGCAAACCTTTGAGCGGCAGCCGGCTAGGTAAAAAATCCAACTGGGAGGAAGCCACCCTCACCCGCGTCCGCGAACTCGTACCCGCCCTGGGACGCTATCTAGCTCCGCACGCCGACCTCCTCAGCCTCGAACTCAGTGCGGCCGACGAACGCGCCGCCGCAGTACTGCCCGCCCTGTCGCGCGTCTTCTTCAAGGTCGATGCGCGCTATGACAACAGCAAAGGCAATGGCAGTATGCTGGACATGGACGACCTCCTAGAGAAAACCCACCAACTCCTCGCTGCCGACGCAGACATCCGCCACCGCTTGGCCCAACACTATCGCTTCGCGCTGATCGACGAATTCCAAGACACCGACCCCTTGCAGTGGAAAATCATCCGCTCGCTAACGTCGCCGGACGGGCAAATGGCCGGCGACAAACTCTTCATCGTCGGCGATCCCAAGCAGTCGATTTACTCGTTCCGCGCAGCCGATGTCACCGTCTTCGCCCGCGTGCGCGACGCTATCGCGGAAGCCAATGCCGCACACAAACGCGAATCCCGGCCCTTTTGCGACGACGGCGAGGTCCTCGACGCCTCCCACACCCAGCGGCTCGGCACCCTCGTCATGGGCGAAAACTTCCGCACCCTCGCCCAACCCGTTGCCTTTGTCAACGCGCTCTTTCCCAAGTTTATGCAGGAGGTCCCGGACGAGCCTTTTCAAGTTGGCTACGATCCACTCGTCGGGTGCCGCTCCGCCGATGTAAGCGAGGGTTCGGTCGAACTTTTGCTCTTGCCGCCGGACGTTAATCGCGACGCGACAGACACCGCGCGGTGCGAAGCCCAGTTGGTCGCTCGCCGCCTGAGTCACCTTTTGGCAGGCAACGATCTACAAGTCGCCGACCAAGACGGCTTGCGCCCACCCGTCCCCGGCGACATCGCCTTACTCCTGCGCCGCCGCCGCAATCTCTCCGCGTACGAAGACGCGCTGCGGGCCTGCGGCATCCCCTTCCAAGTAGCCGGCGGCCGGGGGTTTTACCAGCGCCAAGAAATCTACGACTTAGCCAATATCCTCCGCGTCCTGTGCAACTCCGGCGACGGCATCGCCCTGATGGGCGCGTTGCGCTCGCCGTACTTCGGCCTCTCGGACAACGCGCTGTACGCGCTGACCGCACCCGATGGCAGTCGGCTCGCAAAGAATCTCGCGGACGCGGATCAGCGGCAGCGCCTCGCTCCTGCGGATCAAGAAGTCGCCACAGACGCCGTCGCCCGACTTCAGTGCTGGGAAGAACTACGCGACCGCGTACCCCTCGTCGAGCTGCTGCACACCATCCTCGAAGACACCGGGGCTTGGGCTTTTCTCTGCTATGGCGAGCGCGGGGATCAGGCCGTGGCCAACGTGCATAAGCTCCTCGACCTCTCCCGCGAATTCCGCGGCCCCCTCGCCGATTTCGTGGTGCGACTCGACTTGTTGACCAATGAAGAAGAACAAGAAGGCGAAGCCGTCCTCGACGCAGACGCCTTGCACATCCTGACCGTACACGCGGCCAAGGGCTTGGAGTTTCCCATCGTCGTCGTGCCCGACTTGGCCGCTCGATTCAATTTTCAAAACAGCGCCCCTGCGCTCATCGACGCGGAAAAGGGCCTCGGCTTGCGCGTTCTCGACCCCGAGCAGGATTATAAAAGGACCTCCTCCTTTGTCCGCACCCTCATCAATCGCAACGCGAGCCGCCGCCAGCGCGCCGAAGAAAAGCGCCTGCTGTACGTGGCTTGCACCCGCGCCCGCGACCACTTGCTGCTCGGCGGCGCGCTTACCGACAAACACTTTGCCGCCGACCTCGACGCGGCTGCGGACTGTCTCGGTTGGATTTGCGGCAGCCTAGCCCTGACAGAGGACGACCTAGCTCGTGGAACCAAGGCGATTGCAGGCGTACCATCTCCCTTGCCCATCCACACCGACCCCAGTGCGTTCCCAGTCCCTGCAACTACTAACCGTCGGACCGAGCCAGCCTTTCGCTCTCTCGACGCCGCGCCCGCACAACCAGCAGAACCGACGTTGGATCTGCTGTCACCGCTCAACGATTCCCAAGACCGGCCCGAATTTGCAGCCAGCGAGTTGGTCCTCTTCGCCGCAGACCCAGCCGCGCACCATCGCCAGTACGCGCTGGGCCTGCCGCCGTGGTCCCTCGGCCAAGTAGATGAGCCTCGACGCCGTGGCAGGCTCTTCGGCCAGCTCGCCCACGCCGGTATAGAAGCCTTGAGCAACAGTCCAGACGCCGATCCCACAGCCCTCGCCGCCGACCTCGTCGTCGCCGCCACTTTGCCCGTAGCATCCTATCGCGCCTCGTTCGAGCGCGAGTTGACCGACCTGTTGCACCGCTGCCGCCAATCGCCCCTAGCCGCGCGCTGGCTCACCAATGCGGAGGCTCGTACCGAAGTGCGCTTTACCCTCTCGCTGGATCTCGGTTTAGTACACGGAGTAGTCGATTACATAGGATGTGGGACCGATGGACTGTGGGAATTAGTCGATTACAAAACCGGCCACCGCGCGAACACAGAAGAGGCAGTACAATACTACCGACTGCAGTTGGAAATTTACGCCCTCTGCTTACAGGCCCTCCATCCGGGCCAAGACGAATACCGCGCTACGCTGTACTTTACCGACTTAGACGAAGAGCGTCTTGTGCGTTTCACACCAGCCGGTCTAGCGGCAGCCCGCAACCGCCTCGACGACCTCATCGCCCAGCTCATTGCAGTTAAAGCCTAGCACCTAAACAATGCGCAGAGGAATGCTATCATGCTGTACTCGATCCTCTCCCTAGCTGTCGTCGTATCCCTAGCCGCCTGTACAGCTCCCGAAGCTCCGCCGTCCTCTGCGGATACCCAGCGAATGGCCGAGCGTCTGCGACAAATCGCCCTCAACCGCAATCCGATTTCCAACATCTATCTGAACGACTTGCGGGTGGAGCACTTCAGCCGCCTACAAGAACGCTTATCTCCCCTAGCCCGTCTGCGCACCCGGATTTTATTGGCCCGGGAGCATCTGCGGGCCGGCCAGACTCAGGCTTCCATTGACGAATTATACGCATTGCAGCCTGAGATCGAACATCATCGGATCCGCACGCAGCCGAGCCTAGACATGCTCTTGGGTCTCGCCTATATGCGCTTGGGCGAACAGGTCAATTGTCTGGAAGGTCATACGACAGCCGCGTGTCTATTCCCCATTGGTCCCGACGGCGTTCACGCCGACCAGCGGGGATCGCGGATGGCCTTGTCCCACTTCACCGCCGTGCTGGAGCAAAATCCCGACGATTTGACCGCTCGCTGGCTCCTCAATATCGCCTATATGACCATAGGGGAGTACCCCGACCAAGTCCCGTCCCAGTGGCTTCTCGCGCCATCGCTTTTTGCCTCTGAGTACGACATCGGCCACTTCCCCGACATCGCTCCCTTCCTGAGGCTCGACTTGGTATCCTTATCCGGCGGCAGCATCATGGACGATTTTGACAACGACGGCCTACTCGACCTAGTGGTCTCGTCCTGGGCCCTAGACGACCAACTCCGCTATTTCCGCAACCAAGGCGATGGCACTTTCAGCGAGCGCACCCAAGCAGTTGGCCTCGCTGGCCTCACCGGTGGTCTGCAACTGGTCCACGCCGATTTCGACAACGATAGCTATCTCGATTTTCTGGTCCTGCGGGGAGCTTGGATGGGAATCGACGGCCAGCACCCCAACTCGCTGGTGCGCAACCAAGGCGGCACCTTTGCCGACGTGACAGAAGCGACTGGCTTACTCAGTTTCCATCCCACCCAGACCGCGGCTTGGGCCGACATGGACAACGACGGCTGGCTCGATCTATTCATCGGCAACGAGACCTTTCGCGAGGACGGTGATATCCACCCCAGCGAACTCTTCCACAGCCAAGGCGACGGCACCTTCGCCGAAAAGGCCGCCTCTCTCGGTTTGGCCACCAAGGGCTTTGTCAAGGGCTCGACTTGGGGAGACTTTGACAACGATGGGCAGGTCGATTTATACGTCTCGCGTCTGCTGGGCGACAATTTCCTCTTCCGCAATCAAGGAGCCGAATCGACCGAAGAGCCGCGCTTCGTCGATGTAGCCAGCCTAGCAGGAGTCAAACAGCCGCACAACAGTTTCCCCACTTGGTTTTGGGACTTTGACAACGATGGCTGGCTCGACTTATTCGCTTCGGGTTATCACTACAATCCCGAAATCAATGCCGGGGATGTAGCAGCCGACTATCTGGGCCTGCCCACCGACGCCGAACGAGCCCGACTTTTTCGCAACCGAGGCAACGGCACCTTTGCCGATGTCAGCCAAGCCCACCACCTCCACAAAGTGCTCTATACGATGGGGTGCAATTACGTCGATCTAGACAACGACGGCTGGCTCGATTTCTATGTTGGCACAGGCGCGCCTTCCCTGCGTTCGGTGATGCCTAACCGCATGTTTCGCAACGCCGGAGGACGGGTCTTTCAGGACGTCACCGCCTCGGGCGGCTTCGGCCATTTGCAGAAAGGGCACGGGGTAGCCGTCGGCGATTTAGACAATGATGGCGACCAAGATATCTACGCGGTCATAGGCGGAGCCTATACAGGGGATATCTTCCAGAATGTCCTCTTCGAAAACCCCGGACACGGCCACCGCTGGATTACCTTGCTCCTGGAGGGCACCCAGGCCAACCGCAGTGCCATTGGAGCCCGCGTCGAGGTCCAAGTAGAAACTGCTGAGGGCACCCGATCAATCCACAGGACGGTGAGCAGCGGTGCCAGCTTCGGTGCTTCGAGCCTGCAACAGGAAATCGGTCTGGGACAGGCCACGGCCATCCGGGAAATTGCGGTGATCTGGCCGGGCGCGGACGCGGTTCAGCGCTTTGCGGATGTTCCGCTAGACCGGGCTTATCGGGTGCGGCAAGGCGAAGCGGCCCTGATACCGCTAGTACGGCAGTCCGTGTCTCTGGCACCCAAGCGGGATGGTGCTGACCAAGGCCACCACAGCCCTGCTCACGATTGACGAGCCTGCTAAGTCAACATGAGGGCGACAATTCAGTTATTCACCCCTCCCATCTCCCCCTGTATCGTCGCAGCGCGCGCCAAAACCGCCATCACCTCTTCGCGCAAAGCCTCCGGCAGGTCCGCGAAGTCAATCTGCCTAGCCCCGCTCGGCAACTCGGCCCGGCTCTTGTTCCACTCCTCTTCCGCTCGGCACCACCTAATTACCAAACCATTGCCCAAGCGGATGAAATACGCCCCATCGTCTGTGTAAAGTGTCGCCTGCATAGAGTCTCCCTTGCTGAATTGAGTCGTTTGCTTTCCTTGCTCGACTGCGTACTTTTTTTAAGCATTCCCAACGCAGCAGACAAATCACTAGGACATTTAATGCAGATTTCTGCCCTTCGGGCCTCGACCGACTTCAGTGCCCAAGTGCAACAGGCCACCGAGCGCCTAACCGCCGAGCGCGTCTATGAGCGCATCCTCGCGCGCGATCACACGGTCTGGCGACCCGACCCAACCGAGATTGCCAATCGGCTTGGATGGCTCGACAGCCCGCGCGTCATGCGGGACGCCATCGGCCCCATCCACCAATTCATCGACGCCGTCCGCGCCGATGGCTACACCCACGCCCTGCTGTTGGGCATGGGCGGCTCTAGCCTCGCGCCGGAAGTCTTCCGCGCGATCTTTGGCGTCGCCGATGGTTTTCTCGACCTCTCGGTGCTCGACAGCACCCAGCCCGACGCCGTCTTAGCCAAAGAGCGCACCCTCGACCTAACCCGCACCCTATTTCTTCCAGCCACCAAGTCCGGCGGCACCGTAGAGACGCTGTCCTTGCTCAAGTACTTCTACAACCGCACTGCGGACGCTGTCGGACCAGCAGAAGCCGGCCGGCACTTCGCCGCCATCACCGACCCAGACAGCGGCCTCGAATCCCTCGCGCAACGCCTCGGATTTCGCCACATCTTCCGCAACGACCCCAACATCGGCGGGCGCTTCTCGGCCCTGTCGTACTATGGCTTGGTCGCAGCCGGTGCCATTGGCGCGGATCTCAGTCGTCTGCTCGACCGGGCCGAGCAAACCCTCGCCGATCCGCAACCGGGCATCCAACTCGGTGCCTTTCTCGGCACTGGTGCCCTCGCTGGCCGCGACAAGCTAACGCTCATCACTTCGCCAGCCGTCAGCGCGGTTGGTGCTTGGATCGAGCAACTCATCGCCGAGAGCACCGGCAAAGACGGCAAGGGCCTGCTGCCGGTTGATCTAGAACCTGAGTGTGCAGTCCACACCTATGGACCCGACCGGCTCTTCGTCCATCTCCGTTTGGACGATGCAGCCGATGCCCGCGTCCAAGCCATAGCCGCGGCCGGGCACCCCGTCTTGTGTCTCCAGCTAGCGGACGCCTACGATCTCGGCGCGGCCTTCTTTCACTGGGAAATTGCCACGGCCATCGCCGGATTCTTCCTCGGCATTCATCCCTTCGACCAGCCCGATGTCGAGACAGCCAAGGAATTGGCCCGGCAGATGGTGACCGCCTACCAGCAACGCGGCGCGCTGCCCGCGCCCACACCCGATCTCGTCGATGGCCTCGCGCTATACGGACCGGTGGAAGGCACCACCTTGCCGCAGGCCCTAGCTCGCTTTCTGACAAGCGGCGAAGCAGGACGCGCGTACATTGCCCTGCAAGCGCACCTCCCGACGACCCCGACGACCACCGCCGCCCTACAGAATCTGCGTCGCCAGCTACTAGCGCGCACCGGTCTAGCTACGACCCTCGGCTTTGGCCCGCGCTTCCTGCACTCGACCGGCCAACTGCACAAGGGCGACGCCGGACGCGGACTTTTCATTCAGCTAACAGCCGATTCAACAGAGGACGCGCCGATTCCCGACGAAGCCGGGGCTGCAGATTCTAGCATCACTTTTGGCGTCCTCGCCCAAGCCCAAGCCCTCGGCGACCGCCAAGCCCTTGTCGATCAAGGGCGGGCCGTGCTCCGCATCCATCTAGGCGCAGACATCGCCGCGGGCATTGCTCAATTGCGCCGCGCCTTAGACTCAAACAACGACCCCACAGGAGAAGTCCAATGAGCCGAGCAGACATCGGCCTAATCGGGCTAGCCGTAATGGGCGAAAACCTCGTCCTCAACATGGCTAGCCACGGTTTTACTGTTGCCGTTTACAACCGCACAACCGCCAAGGTCGATGCCTTTATGGCCGGCCGCGCCCACGGCCAATCCATCATCGGCACCCACTCGCCAGCCGAACTGCTCGCTCAACTCAAAAAGCCGCGCCGCGTGATGCTGATGGTGCAAGCCGGCCAAGCCGTGGACCGCGTCATAGCCGAACTCGTGCCCCTGCTCGACGAAGGCGACATCCTCATCGACGGCGGCAACTCCAACTACCAAGACACGACTCGCCGCACTCAAGAGCTAGCGGCCAAAGGATTGCTCTATGTAGGCACGGGCGTCTCCGGCGGCGAGGAGGGCGCGCTCAAGGGTCCGAGCATCATGCCCGGCGGCAACCCCGCCGCCTGGCCCCACATCAAAGACCTTTTCCAATCCATTGCCGCCAAAGTAGAAGACGGCAGCCCGTGCTGCGATTGGGTGGGCCGCGACGGCGCTGGCCACTACGTGAAAATGGTCCACAACGGCATCGAGTACGGCGACATGCAGATGATCGCCGAGGCATACGCCCTGATGCGCGAGGGCCTCGGCATTGAGCCGCAGGCACAGAGCGAAATTTTCAAGCAGTGGAACGAGGGCGAACTCGACAGTTACCTCATCGAAATCACTGGCGATATCCTCGCCAAGATCGACGACGAAACCGGCCAGCCGATGGTCGATGTCATACTCGACGCGGCCGGCCAAAAGGGCACGGGCAAATGGACCGGCATCGACGCCCTACAATTGGGCGCTCCAGTAACCGCCATTACCGAGGCAGTCTTCAGCCGCGCCCTATCTTTCCTCAAAGACGAGCGCGTAGCTGCGGCCGACGTCCTCCACGGCCCAGACGCTTCGTTTACTGGCGACAAAGACGCTTTCGTCGAAGACATCCGCCAAGCACTGTACGCGGCCAAAATTTGCTCCTACGCCCAAGGCTATCAATTGCTCGCCCTCGCCGCCCGCGAATACGGCTGGGAACTCAACTACGGTGGCATCGCTCTGCTGTGGCGCGGCGGCTGCATTATTCGCGCTCAGTTTTTGGGCCGCATCAAGGAAGCCTTTGACGCGGATCCAACGCTGGCCAATCTGTTGCTCGCACCGTACTTCAGCACAGCACTCGCGCAAACCCAAGCGTCTTGGCGCAGAGTCGTGGCTACAGCTACAACCCTCGGCATCCCCGTGCCGACCTTTGCCAGCGCCCTCGCATATTACGACGGCTATCGCTCCGCCCGCCTGCCCGCCAATCTGCTCCAAGCCCAACGCGACTACTTTGGTGCCCACACCTATGAGCGCACTGACCAACCGCGCGGCATGTTCTTTCACACCAACTGGACCGGACGCGGGGGAACGACGGCATCGACGGCTTATAACGTCTAGGGTAAAAAACATTTAGCAAAAGCTGTATTGATACACGCAATTTGTCGCATATAATCGCTAGCAATCTATTAGAAGCCTTTTTAAAACTCTTCTGTTGGGGCGGATCGCTTGAGCAACAGATGGATCATAACGATGTGTATAAAGGCTTCGCTATTGCAAGTTAAGACTTCATAATCTTTGGCGTGGATTCGATAGTTGCCCAACCAAGCAAAGGTTCGTTCAACTACCCATCGGCGTTTGAGTAGGGTAAAGCCATCGCGTGGTTTTTCGCCGACGTCCAACACGATTTTATGGGTACGTTTTAAGTTGGCGACCCATGCGTTGAGCGCCTGACCTCGATAGCCAGCATCGACCCACACTCTTTTTAACCGTTGGACGCCCGGCAAAAAATAAGCGCTCAACAACGCCTTTAAGCCGTCCGCGTCGGAGATGTTGGCCGCGGTGACCTTGCATTGCAGGATCGAGCCTTGGCTATCGACTAACACGTGGCGTTTGCGCCCTTTGACCCGTTTGCCGGGGTCATACCCTACGGCGCTGCCTTGCGTAGCCGTCTTAACACTCTGCGCGTCGATGCCACCAGCCGAAGGCGTTGGCCGGCGGCCTTGTCGGATACGCTGTTGGCGGATCAGGGCTTGCAAAATCCGCTGCCAGTGTCCGTCTTGACGCCAGCGATTGAAGTATCCATACACCGTTTGCCATGGCCCAAACGTCGGCGGCAGCATCGGCCACTGGCCGCCGGTTTTAGCCCGATAGAGAATACCATTGATGACTAAACGCAGATCACGGGGTGGACGACCGGGACCACCACAACGCCATCGACGTGATGGTAGTAAGGGACGCAGCCGCTGCCATTGCGCGTCTGTTATATCGGTCGGATATTGATACAGCGTACTCATCGGAGACCTTTCGTTCAGGGTTCTTGGTCGAAACCTGAAGGTGTTCGGTGAGTACGCCAACGTCAAATCCGAACAAAAAACAGTTTTAAAAACGCTTCTTATAAAAATAGCCCCTGTTGTCGTCCTTTTTTCATACTGACAATAGGGGCTTTTCTCTAGTACCTCCGGTAGAAAATGGGAATATTCGCTGCACCTTTTTTTCTACTTCTCCGCTAGTGCGCGCAATACCATTCTACGGTGCATTTGCTAAATGCTATATTTTTTTTTAATTTGGAAATGTTATACATACACTTACTTAAGATGAAAGGATTTTTTATGCCGACCCTCGCAACCCTTTTGAAAGAAGAGATCAGCAAGATCGTCCGCAAAGAAGTGCAAGACCAAGTGCGCGAGTTAAAGAAAACAGTCGCTCGCTTGGAAAAGATGTCCCCTCCGGCAAAAGCAAAGGCAAAAGCCCCTGCCAAACCAGCCGCCAAACCAGCCGCCAAACCAGCCGCCAAACCAGCCGCCAAACCAGCCGCCAAACCAGCCGCCAAACCAGCCGCCAAAACCAGCAAAGCATCCACCGGCGACAAGAGAAAACAACTCCGCATCTCACCGAATACAATTAAGAAGCATCGCAAGCGTCTCAAGCTCTCCCAAGCCGATCTCGGCAAGCTACTCAATGTTAGCACCAACACCGTTCTGCGCTGGGAAGCGGGCACATCTAAACCGCGTAGCAAGCACCTTCCGGGCCTTGGCCAACTCCGCTCCATAAGCAAGCGGGAGCTCAAAAAACAGCTCGGCCAATAACAGGCTTTACAGAACCAACAAAACCCCCTAGTCCGCATGGACGGACTAGGGGGTTTTTGTTACGACCTATCACTGCCAACGCGCTATATAGCCGCCCATCTGCTGCTGCAATTCCGCGTTGTCGCGCTTGGCAGCTCCGCGCTCGACAATACGCGCCTTGCGCAGCAGCATGGCGCGCGCGGCCGCGGCGCGATCCGGTGCGAGTCGCGGCGCCTCGCGCAGCAGCTTGTCGAGCGCGTACACTCGGAAGCGATCCATCGCGTAGTGCGCCTGCGATAGTTGATCGGCGTGGCCGCCGTATTTGCGGATGAGTTTTTCCGCCAAATAGACTACCTCATAGCGACAGGTAATTCGCAGCCAAAGTTCGTAGTCCTCGCAGGCAGGTAGGCATTCGTCAAACATCCCAACGTCCGCAAAGACTTGGCGGTGAATTGCAATCGACGAAGGTGACATAACACACAAGGGCAAAGCCTGAAAAAAAATGTCGCCGCCGTATTTCTGGTGGTGTTTGTGGGGATTGACTCGCACGCCATTGCGGATCCAGATCTCGTCGGTGTGACAGATCGACAACCCGCTCTCGCGCAGGGCTGCTGCTTGTTGTGCGAGTTTGTTGGGCAACCACTCGTCGTCCGAATCGAGCAGGGCGATCCACTCTCTTTCAGCCACCGCGATCCCGCGATTGCGCGCGGCGGATACCCCGCTGTTTTCTTCCAAGATCACTATTTTGACCGCGTCGCCAAATTCCTCGCGTACCCGCTCAGGCGTACCGTCGTCCGAGGCGTCGTCAACTACGATCACCTCAAAGTCCGCCCCCTGTTGCGCCAGTACCGAACGGATCGCCCGGCCGACTAATGCGCGGCGATTGTACACGGGAATGACAACCGAGAACACGGCAGCCTCAGTCACCGTTGGCGAGTGCGACGGCCGCGTCTAGTTTTTCGATGACCATTTCGGCAGTAATAACCTCGGGCAACACCAGCGGCTGGTCGATAAGACCAGCGGGAAAAATCACGTACAGAGGCACCCCTGAGCGCCCAAAGGCGCGCAAGAGCTGCGTGATCTCGGGATTGCGGTTGGTCCAATCAGCTTTGACTAGGGCCACATCGAGCGCGGAGAATCGCTCGCGTACCACTTGCTGCGCCAGCACTGCCCGCTCGTTGACCTTGCACGTCCAGCACCACTCGGCTGTAAAGTCGATAAAGACCATCTGCCCGCCCGCGACCAACTCCTCAACGTGCGCGGCGCTAAACGGCTGCCAGTCTAATTCAGACGCAGTGGTCTGCTCGGCCAAGGTCTGCTCGGCGGCCAACAGCGGATGGACAAAAATCACATAGCTGCCCAAAACCAGAATCAGCGCCACCGTTCGGGCCAGCAGTTTTGCGGGGTTGGGATGTAGAAAACTACCCCATTGACCCCAGACCCAGCAGGCCAGACCCAGACCCAACAAAAAGGCCCCCGTCCACACCACGCCTTCGACGCCAATCTGGTTGCCTAAGACCCAGAGCAACCACAGCACCGTGGCCATCAACAAAAAGCCCATTAGCTGCTTGAACCGCACCATCCAAGGTCCGGGCTTGGGCAAGCGCCCGATCCACGCCGGCTTGATCGCCAGCACCACATACGGTAGCGCCATACCCGCGCCAATCGCCAAAAAAACTGCGATGACGACGCCGGCCGGCTGGGCAAAGGCAAACCCCAGCGCGGTCCCCAAAAAGGGCGCGGTGCAAGGCGTGGCTAGAATCGTCGCCAGCACGCCGTTGAGAAAGGAGCCCGTCAGCCCTTCGCGTCCTTCTAGCCCCCCCAAATTGCTGGTCCCCGGAAGCAGGATTTCATAGACGCCGAACAAACTTAAGGCCAATGCAAAAACCAAGGCACTCATCGCCACCACAAAACCTGGGTATTGGAACTGAAAGCCCCAACCGATCTGCTCACCGCTGCCTTTGACCAAGAGCACTGCTAGCGCCAGCACCAAAAAAGTAGCCACAATACCAGCGCAAAACGCCCATCCTAGTTGCTGCACCCGCTTGGTCTCCTCGCCAGCTTGATTGACAAAGCCGAGCACTTTCAGCGAGATGACGGGTAACACGCAAGGCATCAAATTGAGAATCAACCCACCTAACGCCGCAAAGGCGATATAGACCCACAGCGACCGGGCGACCTCTCCGCTAGCCGCGCGGTAATCTCGCGCCAAGATCCCCTCTCCCTGGCGCGGCGCAGCGCGCAAATCCAACGCCAGCGTCCCGGCTTGCACCTCGCCATCTAGCCCATAGACGAGCACTCCGCGCAACGTATCAACTGCGGCGTCGCCGTAGGGTTCGACAGACAGCACGAGGTGATCGGCGGCTAGCCGCCGGGTAGAAAGCGCAAAATCGTCGGCTGCTAGCGGATAAAAGTCGGGCACCTGTTCACCCTGCTCAAAAGCCTTTCCCTCGTAGGCAAGGCGCACGTCAACCTCCACAGCCCCCTCGCCCCGCACGGCGAGTTCTACCGCAACGCGCTCGTCCAACGCGCCCGGCACTTGCGCTGCATAGCGGTCAAATTGCGCCTGTTGGGCACCCGGCTTGCCGACGGCGGCCACCGGCAGCGCCAACGCCAACGACGCCTCGCCGGGGATACACAGCTCGCGGCACACCAGCCAGGAGACCTCGGCTGCAAGATGCAGTGTATCCCCCGCTGCCAACGCCTGCGGCGCGGTAGCCTCGGCCATGAGTAGCACTTCGTCGGCATACCCATAGACCACCAACTCCCCCTGTTCCTCAAATTTGTTGGGCAAGGGCCATTGCAACGGTCCTGCCATAACACCAGCAGGTAGCTTCCACTCGACTTCGATGGGCAAACCAGCGTCGCCGCTAAAAATCCAGTAGGTGTGCCACTTCTCCTCCATCGTCAGTTCGACTCCCAGCCGAAAGGACTGGCCAGGCGCTACGGCATCTACATCGGCCAAAAAATTGGCCTTCACCGGGTGATCGGCGGCGTTGAGCTGCCCACAGAGGACTAAGGTGAGAAGCAGGATGAATTTGTACATGGGGGCCTCGAAGGAGAGATAAGGGACGTTGAGGTGGATGGGTTATTGCAGGTACAACGCCTAGCCTCTAGTGCCAGTTGCCCTACATCACCCACCCAGCACGGCTTGGTGGAGTTGCTCCACGTCGATCAAGCGACAGCCGAAGCTAGTGGCAAAATCCACGAGTTGCTGGCCCTTGGCCATGGTGCCATCCGCGGTCATCACCTCGGACATGACAGCCGCCGGAAAAAGACCGGCTTGGCGAGCTAGCTCTACTGCACCTTCGGTGTGCCCTTGACGGCTGAGCAAACCCTCCGGGCGAGCTGCCAAGGGAAATACGTGCCCGGGAATGACGATGTCCGCCGGGCCGGTGTCTGAATCGAGAGCGCGCTGAATGGACGTGGCGCGGTCGGCAGCCGAAACGCCGGTTTCAATCCCCTCGCGCGCATCAAAGGGCAGGCCGAATCGCGGGGTCGTCCAATCGGCATTGTGTGGCTCAATCAACCCCACGCCGAGCCGTGCTAGATGAGCCTCGGTCGTGGCCAAGTGCAGCAGACCGCGCGCTTCTTGCAACATCCGATTTATCTTGGCGGTAGAAACGCGCTCAGCCGCTAAGATTAGGTCGCCCTCGTCTTCGCGCTCCTGCGCATCAACTAAGACCAAAAACTTTCCAGCGCGAAAATCCGCGATCGCTTCAGCTAGCTGACAGAACATTTATTGCACCTGGTGCGCCATAAGCACCGCTTCGTCGAGTTCAATCCCCAAACCGGGCGCGTCCGGCACCCGGATGTGGCCGTCTATTATGGTTTCTGCCGGGCGTACCAACTCGCCGCGCCAATCCACCTCGCCAAACGCGTATTCAAGTACCGTAAAATTGGCAACGGTCGCCGCCAAATGTACCCCGGCCATCGTCGATACCGGACCAGCCGGGCTGTGGGGCGCAATCGGCATCTGCGCTACCTCGGCCAGCGCGGCAATGCGCCGGCATTCGGTAATGCCGCCGGCGTGTTTGACATCCGGCATCAGCACATCCACTGCTCCTTGGGCGATGTAGGGCCAAAAGCCCTCGCGGCCGACGAGCGCCTCACCACCGGCAATGGTCTGACCCGAGTGCAGCCGCAACTGGCGCAACTCATCGACTTGGTCGCGCGGCACCGGCTCCTCAAACCAATAAAGATTGAGCGGCCGCACTTTTTCGGCCACCTTAAAAGCCAAAGCCAAGTCAAAGCGCTGATGGCAATCCACTAACAGTTCGATTTCGTCGCCAATGGCCTCCCGCGTCGCCACCAGCCGCGCGATCCCTTGGTCCGCGTCGCGCTCGACCCCACCGCGGTCCATCCGCCGCCAATGCACTTCGTCAAAGGGCGTGCTCTTGACGGCACCAAAGCCGGCATCGACCGCTCGGCGCGCCGCATCGGCAAACCCCTGTGGACTGCGGTCGCGGGTGCCGCGATTGAGATTGGCGTACAATCGCACGGAGTCGCGCCGCTTGCCGCCCAGCAAGCGCCAAGCCGGCACTCCAAGTGCCTTGCCCGCCAAATCCCACAGCGCTTGATCGACTGCGCTCCGCGCCGTAGCCCCGACGCGGCCAGTGTCACCCGAAAAAATCGCCGATCCCCGCGCCATTCGCTCCCACAACACCTCTACTTGGGTCGGGTCCGCACCCACCAACCGAGGCCCCAATTGCTCCAGCGCGGCCGCGACCAAGCCGTCGTTGCCGCTCTGGCTCGCTTCGCCCAGCCCACTCAACCCAGCGTCGGTGTGAATTTGCACGAAGATCCAATTGCCTCGGTGCGACGCCGCCACCGAATGTAGTTCCAAACGAGTAATTTTCACACGGTCTCTCCAGCGTAAAACTGCGTCCTCAGAAAACATAAAGAAGAGACGGCCTAGCCGCTACGCGCATAGGGGTTCGCGCGGTTCAACTAAGTCGTTATGTTCTTAGTCCGCTCCCTCTTTCCCCGGAGGTGAAAGCATGGATCTCTTCGACGCCGGACTGCGGGACCGCCAAGCGGAAGACCAACCCCTAGCCGCTCGCCTGCGACCGCGCACCTTAGACGAATACGTCGGCCAAGACCACATTCTCGGGCCGGGTCGCTTGCTGCGGCGCGCCATTGAGGCCGACCAACTCTCCTCGCTGATTTTCTACGGCCCGCCTGGCACGGGCAAAACCACGCTCGCCGCGGTCATCGCCCACACCACCCGCGCCCATTTTATTTCCATTAACGCTGTCTTGGCCGGAGTCGCCGACATTCGTCAAGCCGTCGATGAAGCCAGCCAGTTGCGCAAGCTGCACAACCGCAAAACCATCCTCTTTATCGACGAGGTCCACCGCTTCAACAAGGCTCAGCAAGACGCGCTCCTTCCCTGGGTCGAAAACGGCACCATCATCCTCATCGGCGCGACCACCGAAAATCCCTATTTCTCGGTCAACCGCCCCCTGCTCTCGCGCAGCCGGGTTTTTCAGCTACAGGGCCTCAGTTCCGAAGCCCTCGCGCACATCGCCCAGCAGGCGCTCGCCGACTCGCGCGGCTATGGCCATCTCCGCGTCGCCCTGCATCCCGATGCCCTCGCCCACCTGATCGACGTGGCCAACGGCGACGCCCGCGCCCTGCTCAACGCCTTGGAGCTAGCAGTCGAAACCACCGATCCAGACACCCAAGGGCAGATTGCCATCGACCTAGCGGTAGCTGAGGAGTCCATCCAGCGGCGCGCCTTGCTCTACGACAAGGAAGGCGACTACCACTTCGACGCCATCAGCGCCTTCATCAAGTCCATGCGCGGCTCAGACCCAGACGCCACTCTCTACTGGCTGGCGCGGATGGTGTACGCCGGCGAAGACCCACGCTTTCTCTTCCGCCGCATGCTCATCTTCGCCAGCGAGGACGTCGGCCTCGCCGACGAGCACGCCTTACAGGTCGTCATCGCCGCGGCTGAATCCTTCGACCGCATCGGCCTGCCCGAGGGGCGCTTTCCGCTGGCCCATGCCGCCTTGTACTTGGCCACCGCGCCCAAGAGCAACTCAACTATGGCCTTCTTCGACGCGCTGGCAGTCGTGGAAAAAGAGCGCGAAGGAGAGGTGCCCAATCACCTCAAGGACGCCAGCCGCGACAGCGAGGGCTTTGGTCACGGCGCGGGTTATCTCTATCCCCACGCCTACCGCGAGCACTGGGTTGCCCAGCAGTATCTGCCCGCTGGTTTGCAGGGCCGCGTCTTCTACCAGCCCTCGGACCAAGGCCGCGAAAAAGACCTCGGCGACCGCGTCCGCCAACGCCGCGAGCTACAACTCGCCGCCATGCGCGAAGCAGAGTCTGCACCGACCGAGATACTGTCGCTGTCCCCGCCTGACCAAGCGCGCGACCAGTGGCTCAAGCGCGTCAGCGGCGACTTTGGCCCCCAGCTAGAGCGCACGCGTCAACGCCTTTTCGCCCCGCTTTCGCTCGCGCGTCACCACCTCGTCCTCGACTTGGAGGCCGGAACGGGCCTGCTCACGTGGGAAGCCCTGCGGCGCGTGCCCGAAGGCGGCGTTTGGGCGCACACCAGCGACAAGATTGCAGCCGTAGCCCTGCACGAAACTGCCGCCCATCTAGCCAAACTCGAGCGGCCCCAAGTACTGCAAGGTCCGCTCGCCACCCTCGCCGACCAGTTCGCCGACCACAACCCCGACATCCTCTTTGACACCATCGTAGGCCGCAACGCCCTCGGCGCGCTAGCGCACAAGGCCGAAGTCATCGCAGCCCTCTATCGCTACCTCGCCCCACAGGGCCGCATCAGCTTGGTCGAAACCATCTCGCGCCGGTCGCAGCGTCTGTACCAGTTACTCGACTTACAGCAACTCGGCGACCTAAGAGAGCGTCTCGTCGCCGCCGAAGAGGCCATCTACGCCGCGCCTGACAACCCACGAGTCAACTGGGACGTGGCGGATCTCGAACAAATGTTCGCGGCTGCGGGCTTTGGCGCGGTGCAGGTGCGGGTGGAAGAAGTCCAGTCACAGCGGCACATAGAGCCGCGCCATCTCGCACATTGGTTCAATCCCGGCGGCGAGAAGCGGCACACGTATGCCCACCATCTGACCCAGCATCTCGACGAAGGTGAATTGCGGCAAGTACGCAGGTTCTTTGAGCAGAACTTAGCCAACCATACGGTGACTTGGACGACGTCTCAGGTATTCGTCGTGGCAGAAGAGCGACAAGAGAGCGATGCAGATGCAGCACCCAAGAATTGATTTATGGAGTCTCACGGCTTACCTTATCCGCATTTGGCCACCCCTAACCCGCCATAGACTATGATCGCCAAGCGCCTAATCTGTCTGCTTCTACTGGGCCTCAGCGCCTGTAGCACCACCGAAGAGCAGGTCGTCGAACTCCTAGAACAGATGGCCGCCAACCCGGTGGATTCGCCGGCCTATCAGCAATCCATCGACGAATTGGCCGCCATTGGCCGGCCAGCCGCCCGCCAACTTATCGCCCGCCTCAATCCCGACTTGTACCTCGGCGAGAACTACCGCGAGTTCCGCGACGAACAGGAAAAGCTCCGCATCGGCTGCGCCCTAGCCCTAGGCCACATCAAGCCGCGCGGAGCCACGGCCGCGCTCAAGGATCGGATCACCACCGCTTACACGGACCGCGAGCGCATCGCCTGCCTGTGGGCCATGGGCCAAGTCGGCTACGTCCAAGCGGGCGTGGATGCAGCCAAAGTCCAGCTCGACGACGAGGACCCCATCATTCGCATCCACGCGGCCATTGCCCTGCTCAAGATGGACGACGAGCTCGGCACCAGTGAAATCGAAGCGGCCCTAGCCAGCAGTGACCCGGAGCTAGCCCAAACCGCTCTGCAAGGGCTGGAGGAATCCGGCTACTTCGGCGTCCCACTGCTCGTGGAACTGAGCAGTCGCGCTGGTCCTCACCAAGCCGCGCTGCGCTCAGTAATAACCAAGGTCAAAGACCAGCTCGTCGCCCAGCTAGAGGCCGAAGAGCCAGGCCACCGCCAGCGCGCTGCGCAAGCCCTCGGCTACATCAGCGACGAGACCACAGCCGCCGCCCTAGCCGACCTGCTGGAAGACCCCAGCAATCAGGTGCGCTTCAGCACGGCCGCTGCCTTGGCCACCATGGGGCGCAGCCAAGGCATTGAATTCCTCTTTGAGGCCCTGCGCAATACCGACTCCATCCTCCGCGCCAATGCCGTCAAGTTTCTCACCAACGTCCAGCAACAATCCGGCGCAGTCGAAGCGCAACTCATAGCCGCCCTCAGCGATGAGGATCCCCTCTCCCGCGCAGGCGCAGCGCAAGTCTTGGGCCAAGCGCGCGTACAATCTGCCCTCAGCGCCCTGCTCACAGCCACCGCGGACGAGGTTGCCGACGTGCGCGCCAATGCAGCCATCGCCCTCGGCCACATCGGCGGCGATCAAAGCCGCGCCCAACTCGAAAAATTGCGCCACGACAGCGACGCCACCGTTTCCTACTACGCCGAGTGGGCCTTAGGTCAGCTCGGACCGAGTTGACCCTAACCCCCCTTTTCGCGCCATGCAAAATGCAATCTTTCTGTTGTTCGTCCTCTTGGCCCTGCCGCCGTTTGCTGCGCCTAGTCGCGCCGGCGAAACGCCCGAGACCCTCCTCATCCGCCAAGCCCTCGCCAACGACATCTCCGGATATCGCCGCGCCGATACCGAGCTAGCCCTCAAGGCATACCACCCGCGCTTCGTCGCCTATGAGGGCCACGCCAACGGCGACCCTCGCGCTTGGACAGTCCTGCACGAAAACCGCGATGCGTTCGCCAGCCAGCTAGCGGAGGATCTCAGCGTCCAACGCTATGAGGTCACGCGCACAGTTCCCTTTATCGCGGTGCGCACCACCCATGCTATTGCCACCAGTGTGGATTCCGGGCGCGTCGTCGATCGCCAGACCAGCGAGGCCACGCCGCTTGTCGTCCATCGCTTCTGGACCTTCTTCAAGGAAGAGGACGACTGGCTGGCCACGGGCATGGTCGCGGATTTGGGCGACACGCTCTTGCCCGCGGCAGGCACACCCGCTAACGGCGAGATCGCCGAGTTGTTGCAGCGCGAAAGCCAAGCGTGGGAAGCCGGCAGCGGCATCCTCGGCTTCTTCGACGCAGACTTCACGGGCTGCGAGGCCCTGGGCACTTTCAAGCCAGCCTCCTATAAAATCGCCTTTAGCGGCAGCGAGGAACTGGAAAAGTGGCTCGACAAGCGGCTGCCCTACGTGCAGTACGACCTCGACCGCAAAGTGCTCCACACGGCCATTGGCCCCGCCGGAGACGAAGCATTGGCCGTCACGCGCGAAAAAGTAGCCGTCGAGCACGTCAAAGGACCAGCCAAACACCACCAGGAACGCTACGTGTTCTGGACGTTGAGCCGCCGCTCCGGCTCGTGGAAGATCACCAACATGATCTTCAACTTGGGACTGGAACTTTCCGACTAACTCATGGAAAAACTGGTCTGGCTGCTGCTCTTTACCGTCGGCTATTGGTCATACTGCGTCTTCTGGGGTATCAAAGGTGCCCGCCGGGCTAAGACGGCATCGGATTACTTTATCGCCGGTCGCGGCATCGGCCTGTGGGTCTTTGTGCTGGCCGCCACTGCCACCTCCTTTAGCGGCTGGACCTTCGTCGGTCACCCCGGCACCATCTACAACGTCGGCCTGCCCTATGCTTTTGCCTCCTTCTACGCCATCACCATCCCCTTCACTGGGGTGTTGTTCCTCAAGCGACAGTGGCTTTTGGGCCAGCGCTTCGGCTATATCACGCCGGGCGAGATGTTCAGCGATTACTACCGCACGGATGCGATGCGCTTCCTCACCGTCATTGTCGCGCTCGTATTCAGCGTGCCCTATCTCGGCATCCAGCTCAAGGCATCGGGCCTGCTGTTCAACCGCCTGACGACTGGCACGCCGCTGGAGGGCACCTTCATCCACTCGGTCGAAGGTGGGGCGATTGTGCTTTCGGTCATCGTCTTTATCTACGTAGCATCCGGCGGGTTGCGCTCGGTCGCCTACGTGGACTGCGCCCAGTGCATCCTCTTGGCGTTTGGCATCGTCGTCCTCGGCTTTATTGCCCTCGACTTGGTCGGCGGCTGGACGGCCTTCAAGGGGGGGTTGGTCGGCCTCGCCGAGCAAAAACCCGACATGGTCGCCATTCCGACCCGACCGGAGTCAGACTCCTTCCTCGAACGGGTCGGCACCATGTTTTTCGACGCCCAAGGCGGCCCTTGGACCGGCCTGATGATCCTGACCTATATGTTCGCCTTGATGGGCATCCAGTCGGCCCCGGCCTTTTCGATGTGGGCCTTTGCCAACCGCGACCCTCGGCCTTTTCCCTGGCAACAGGTTTTCGCCTCTTCGCTGGTCATCGGCGGCATCTTGTTCTTTTTTACCGCCTTCCAAGGGCTGGGCGTCCGGCTGCTCGATATGGAACTGATCCCAGGGACTAAACCCCTCGGCCTGCCCGCATCCGACCACTTGGTTCCCTACCTGATCGACACCTTAGCCGGCAGCTTTCCCTTCCTCTTGGGGCTTTTGGCCGTTTGCGCGCTAGCTGCGATGCAATCGACCGGAGCCGCCTATATGTCCACGGCCAGCGGCATTATCACCCGCGACCTCTACCGCCATTTCTTCAACAAAGAGGCATCGCATTCGGCCCAAGTCTTTGTCGGTCGCTTGACGGTGGCGGTCGTCGTCAGCCTAGCCCTGCTAGTCGGACTAGCTTCCGGCGACCTGCTCGTCTTACTGGGGGGGTTGGCCGTTTCCTATGGCTTCCAGATGTGGCCGGCGCTGTTGGGCATCTGCTATATCCGCTTCTTCACCCCGAAGGCCATCGTCGCCGGACTCATCGCCGGACTCATCGCCGTTACCTTCACCTATATAACCGAGCTAGGCGGCCTCATCGGCATTGGCCGCTATCCGCTCACACTGCACAGCGCCGGTTGGGGCATCCTCTTTAATATGGGCATTGTGGTTGTCGTCAGTCTTTTCACCCAGCCCAAAGAAGCTAGCCATCTGTCCCACCGCGATCGCTACCACCACTTCCTCCAAGCGCACACGGCCCTGCCCGAGGCCAAAAGGAAGTGGAAAACGCCGGTCTGGATTCTGACGATAGTCTGGTTCCTCTGTGCCATCGGCCCCTTTGCCGTCCTCGGCAATCAGACCGATCCCGCCCATTGGCCCTTGGGGATCCCCTCGCTGTGGATATGGCAGATCGCCTGGTGGATTATCGGCTGTTTTATGATGTATTTGCTGGCCTTTAAGCTGGAAATGTCCACCGTCCCCACCAGCGAGGTCGAATCGCCGCCGCAAGACGACTGAGGTGCGCTCCGCCTTTCCCTTTCTCCGTCTGGTACTAGCGCTGGGAGCAGCCCTGCTCGGCGCGCTGCTCCTGCCCGATCAAGGCGCAACGAGCGGACTGAGCCTTTTTCCGCCCGCCGCCGCCATCCTCGTCGCCGTCGCCACCGGCCGCCTGATCTTGGGACTAGGGTTGGCAATCGTCGGCGGTGCGTTCATCTCCCTGCCAGCAGATGTTCCACTCTACGCGATCCCATTCCGCGGCTTAGAGCGTGCCCTCATAGACTTTGTCTGGACTCCGCTGCGCGACTCCTTTCAACTCTTCATCCTCGGCTTCACGGCCTCGCTCATCGGCATGGTCCGCGTCATCTCGCTGGCCGGTGGCACCCGAGGTATCGCCGACCTGTTAGTCGCCCGAGCCGCGGGTGTGCGCTCGGCCCGGCTGGCCACCGCACTGTTGGGGCTAGCTGTCTTCTTCGATGATTACGCCAACACGCTCGTCGTCGGCACCACCATGCGCCCCATCGCCGATCGCTTCCGCATCTCGCGTGAAAAATTGGCCTTTCTCGTCGATTCCACCGCCGCCCCTGTAGCCGGTATCGCGGTCGTCAGCACTTGGATCGGCTTTGAGGTGGGTTTATTCGACAGCGCGATGAAGCAAGTCGGCGCAGGGATTTCCGGCTACGAACTGTTCTTCCGCGCCCTGCCAGCCCGCTTCTACTGCCTGCTAACCCTGACCTTCGTGCTGTGCTCCACCATCGCCGGCCGCGATTTTGGCCCCATGCTCAAAGCCGAGCGCCGCGCCCGGCGAACGGGTCAAGTCCTCGCGCCAGGAGACCGCCCCATGACCGGCGACGCCTCCCAACTTCCCGAACACCCCGGCCTCCGCGCCCATTGGGCCGTGGCCGCAGGCCCTGTCCTCCTCGTCGTGGCTGGCGTACTCGGCGGAATGCACCTAGACGCCAGCCAAACACCGGCCGTGGTAGCCGCCCGCGCCGAACACGGCTTTTTCGCCCGGCTCTACTGGACACAAGTTTTCTCTCACGCCGACGGGCCCAAAGTGATGTTCCTCTCCGCCTTAGCCGGCTCGGTACTGGCCGCGGTCTTGGCCCTAACCCGCCGCGAGGAAGCAAGCCCCAGACGCCCGCTCGGCCTAGTGAAAGTCTGCAAGACCTGGACCAGCGGCATTACGGGCTTTTCCTATGCGCTGGTGATATTGATCTTGGCCTGGGCGATCAAGGAAACCTGCGAGGCCGTCGAGACCTCGGCCTATATCGTCGGTGCGCTCTCCGGCTTCCTCGACCCGCACTTCCTCCCCCTCCTCGTCTTCCTACTTGCCGCAGTGGTCGCCTTCTCCATCGGCACCTCGTGGACGACCATGGCCGTACTCTTGCCGACTATGATCCCAGTAGCTTACGACTTGGGCGGTCTGGCGCTGACGGTCCTCGTCGCCGCTGCGGTATTGGACGGCGCGATCTTCGGCGACCATTGCTCCCCCATCAGCGACACCACGGTCCTCTCCAGCATTGCCGCGGCCTGCGACCACTTAGCCCACGTTCGCACCCAGATACCCTACGCCCTGACGACTATGACAATCGCCGGGCTGTGCGGCTACTTGGGTAGCACCCTGCTGTGGTCGCCAACCACTGGCTTAGTCGTGGGACTATGCCTGGTTGTTGCAGTAATTTTTATACTGGGAAGGAAAACAGATGCTGATTGACTGTGCCGTGGACTGACTACCACCCCGCCGTCGTCCGATCCACCAATTCCTCTAATACCATGTCTAGCGCCCGCTCCATCGCTGGATCCCGCCCCTCTTCCTCGGCCAGCGCGGCGTCATAGGTTCCCCACCCCTCCAACTCGGCCAACGCCAACAATACCTCCCCATCCTCCACCTTCACCAATTCGGCAGCCACCAAGACCGCAAACCGGTACTGCTCGGTCTGCTCGGCTGTCGTATAGGTAAAGGGGCGATCCTCAATGGAGATCACGTTGAGCTGCAAGAGGGCATCGGCGCTCTCTTCGTCCACGACCCGCAACTGACCATCCTCGGCGTAGGCATCAATGGCGCGTTCCGTCAGGCGCTCGGCCACGGCGAACTCCGAGGTTTGGTTGTCGGCCACGGGGATGCCAATGCTGCGGATGCCGCCTAACAGGCCGCCGGAGGTCGAATAATAAGCGCATCCGCCAATGCAGAGCGCGACCAGCGCAGCTCTAATCGTCTGACTTGCTCGCATCGCCCTCGGTTGCAGGCTTGCTCCCGTCGTCCTCAACCGCTGGCTTATTTGTATCGTCCTCGACCGGTGGCTCACTCGCATCCTCAGCCGCCGCCAGCGACCGCGCTCCGTCGCCCACGGCAATGGGCTGGTTCTGGGGCCGCCCCCGCACATCAGTTCCTCGCACCTCCAGCCGCTGCCACTGCTCTTGACCTGGGGCGCGAGCCACCGAGTGCTCGACCATCATCGCGCTCAAAGGCCGGGTATCGCCCACTACCGGCACTTCGCCTACGACCGGAGCGCGCACCGTACACAAGCGAGGTTGCACATGGGTAGCGACCACCCGCGCTTTGACCGCTTCCCAGAGGCCCAGCGGCTGTCCGCTGTCTGGGTCTGCGATCTCCCCGTGCAAGGCGAAAATGGCAAAGGCCATGCCTTCCTGGACACCCTGTTCGCTACCGACGTTGAGTACCAGCGTTGTGTCGTCGATAATGGCGGCTACTTTGCCCTCAATAGGCGTGCTCATACGGCTGTGCTCCGAAAAAAAGACCGGCCCGCGTTTGCTGGACCGGTCTCTAGATATTGATAGAGGTTCGAATCACTCGCTTGCGGTCCACATATAGTCCCCGCTGTTGTCGAAGATAAAATCTTCTGGGTTTTGGTATCCTCGGTGTTTGCTCAACTGCTGATCCCGCAAACGCACCGCGTAGTGTAGGTGCGGGCCGGTCGAGCGGCCCGAATTACCCATCGTCCCGATCTGCTGCCCGCGCTTTACCTGTTCACCTTGCTTGACCATAATTCTATCCAAGTGGCCGTATTCGGTCTGGTAGCCGCCTTGGCGCGCATAGGGCTGGCCCTGCTCGTCGCGTTCCCTTTTTCGGTGGGCAACAATAATCGTATTGCCGAGGTATTTATCCTTCCCAGCATAGCGTACAAAACCATCCGCCGTCGCGTAGATGGGCGTCCCTCTGCGGCCAGCAAAATCGACGCCACGGTGAAAGGCCCGACGCCCGGTAAAGGGATCAATACGCCAGCCAAAGGGCGACGACCGCCACGTCTTCTGCTCGGGGACTGGTAAAATCGTGGGCAAGTATTGGACGTTCGTTTCTTCGAATTTACGCTCGATTTCCTCAAAGCTCTCAGCCTGTAGGTTGACCATTCGCTTCAGGTAGTCGATGCGCACGCTCATCTCGCTCATCATCAAGTGCTTTTGCGGCGGTAAAGACGCGATCTCCTCGGACAAATCTTCCACGCCCCCGACGCCGCCCAACTCCCCATCCGCAGCGAGTGGCTCTATCTCCAGCGGCTCCATCTCGTGGTGGGCGCGCAATCTATCTTCCGTGGCCCTGAGTTGATCCATGGCCTCCCCGAGCTGCTGAACTTCTTCTCGGGTCTGCTCTAAGCTGTGCAAGAGGTTTTTGTTTTCTTCTTGCAAGGCCAGCAGGGCTTTTTGATCGCTCGGTTGATGAAAGCCCTGGGTGTAGGCGTAATAACCACCACCCCCTACAAAACCCAACACACCCAGCAGAATCAGCCCTAAGGCGCGAGGCAAAAAACCGTACTCGCGGATCTGACCGTCGCGCGGGGAAATGACGATAAAAGTTCTACGCTTACCTAGCATTTTCATAACTATATCCCTCATGTCTGCTAGTCTGATAGCAAATTTTGAGGTATTCGTTAGATTGTATGTATTGGATATTGTTTTGACTTAAACCTAGTTAAATTATAGATACCACGACGGAAAGTCAATCGCCAAATTCCCCCATGCTCTTGGCCATCGACATCGGCAACACCTGCATCGACATCGGTCTTTTGGCCGGGGATGAAACCGTTTGTCACCACAAATTCCCCACGGCCCCCCCGGCCGATGCCGACCTACAATGCCTGCTGACAGCGCTTGCCACACCTCCGATTGGCGCGGTCATCGGGTCGGTCGTCGCGGAATTGGGGGCTGCGTACGCAGCAGCCTGTCGCGACTTCTCCTCTGGCCCCGTCCTCCAAGCGCATAGCACGTGGGATTGGGGCCTGCAAATTGACTACGACAATCCCGCTCGGATTGGCGTTGACCGCCTCGCTGCGGCCTCAGCCGCCCATCGCGCAACTCCGGCTGGCCAAGCCGTTGTGGTCGTCGATGCCGGCACCGCGCTAACGGTCGATGCCATCGACGCCGAGGGCACCTTCCGCGGCGGTGTTATCGTCCCAGGGCTGCGCCTCGGATTAAATGCCCTCGGCGCAGGCACCAGCTTCCTACCCCAAGTCGAACTAGCGGCCACAACGCCCTTACTGGGCAAAAACACCGCGGACGGCCTGCGCTCGGGAGCGCTGCACGGGTCGGCCGCGCTCATCGAGGGCCTTTGCACGCGCATGGCCGCAACCTTAGACACCCCCGTCGCAATTTTCCTCACCGGCGGCGACGGCCCCCTGCTCTACCCTCACATCACCGCGATCCACACGTGCGATCCAAACCTCGTATTGCGCGGTTTAGCCCTCGCGTACCGGCGGCGCACTGCTTGACGCGGTACGGGCGCGTTGGTAATATGTTATGTTTCTATCAGGTATCTCAACGCGCCCTATTCACCAAGGAGTGTCGCTTGTCCATTTTGCGCATTTCGCTGCTGTTCGCCCTCGTCGCATTCGCCTCTGACTTGCAGGCTGAGCGCTCTGTTGAAGACGAATACAAAGCTCTGTTGTGGAAGACGGCCAAAATCATTCACCAGTACTACGTTGAAGAAGTACATCCCGATTCCCTAGCGCAGGCGGCCGTGCGGGGGATATTCAACTCCTTAGATCCAGCCTCGGAATATACGTTCAACGCCCGTACCCAGCTCGCTAGTGAGGACCCGGCAAGACTGCTAAACGACCGCTTCTACACCCTCATGCAGATGGCCCAAGCCATCGACGAGAATGCCTTTTATCCGGTTACTGCGGATACGCTAGTCCGCTTTGGCATCGCCGGGATGATGGAAATTCTCGACCCCTATTCGGTGTTTTTGGAAAAGCGCAATCTCGACAATTTCAACATCCAGACCCAAGGCAAATACGGGGGGCTGGGCTTCCGCATCCAAGTCGTCTATCCCGACAGTGCGATTGCCGTGTGGAGCCTCGTACACGACCAGACGCCAGCGGCCCTAGCGGGCGTCAAGTCGGGCGACCTCATCACCGCGATCAACAACACTTCTACCAAGGGCATGACGGCTGGCGTGGCCGCCGACAGTATGCGTGGCGAGCCTGGCACCTCTGTAACCCTGACCTTAGAGCGCGCCGACCGCCCCACTCCCTTTGATCTGACGATTGAGCGCCGAGAAGTGCAGATGAACAGCGTCTCCCTCGCCACTCTCTTTCCCGACGACACCGGCTACATCAAGCTCGACAGCTTCCAAAAGGGATCGACCCGAGAGGTGTTCAAGGCGATTGTCGAGCTAGAAGAACAAGGCATGGAGCGGCTGATTTTCGATCTGCGCAACAACGGCGGGGGGTACCTCGAAGAAGCCGTGCAAATCACCGATCTCTTCCTGCCCCGCGACTGCCTCGTGGCCTTTACCGAAGGTCGCCGCATCGAAACTGCCGAGTACATAACCCGCGAGGACGCCCTGCTACGCGACACCCCCCTCATCGTCTTAGTCAATCACCTGTCCGCTTCGGCGTCCGAGATCGTCGCCGGTGCCATCCAAGACTGGGACCGCGGGCTGGTGCTGGGAACTACGACCGTGGGCAAGGGCTCCGTTCAGCAGATCGTCCACATCGATGACCGCGCCGAACTCAAGCTGACCATGGCCGCCTGGCACACGCCTTCGGGTCGCTCTATCGACAGGCGCATGCGCAAGGATTCCACCCTCGTCCGCGGGTACGACAAGGAGTTTAAGACCCTCCGGCTCGAGCGCATCGTCCGCGGTAGTGGCGGCATCACCCCAGACATTGAGGTATCTGGACGCAGTGGCAGCCGCCTCTACGTGCAGCTCAGCGGCATCTACAGCCTCAATAACCAATTTTTCTACTACGCCCGCGAGCACCGGCTCAAGTACCCAGATCTGACGCCAGACTTCGTCGTCGGCCCAGGGGATCTAGCGGCCTTCCGCGCCTTTGCTGAAAACCGAGGGTTCGACTACATCAGCGAACTCGAAGCCCAAGTCGAGGAATTGGATAAGGTCGCCGAAGGAGAAGAGTACAACCAACTCGCCAAGCCGCTCAGCCACCTGACCGACGAAATCGACAAAATCGAAGAACAACACTGGCAGGAGACCGAAGACCTCATTGCTTGGCGGCTCACCTTTGCCATCCTCGAAAAAGCATTCGGGGAGCCAGTGGCCGAAGCGTACAATGTAACCGTGGATCCCCAAGTACTGGAGGCGCGCCGCATTATCGCCGACCCGAGCGAGTACCAGATGTGGTTCGACAAGGGGGAAATAGGTACACCAGCAGAGGACTCCATCGCCCAAGAACACGGCAGAGGCGACCTCCAGTAGGAGCTTGTATCTTGGCGGCGGTATGAAGTGCTTTAAAGGGCCTGTTCCCTACCTCATAGCGGGCCTTTTAATTCACGCCGTTTTCCTCGCCGCCCTCGGCACCGACCTCCTCCGGCCCCTCTTCAACGACGCCTCCCACACCCGCCGCGGCTTTGACTTCGGGGTTTTCTATTTGGCGGGCCAAGCCCTAGCCGAAGGCCGCGACATCTACTCAGTGTCGGGAGCCTTCGGCTTCCGCTATCTACCGGCCTTTGCCCTAGTTGCTAGTCTTTTCGCCCAATTTCAGCCCCTCACTGCATACCTTCTGCATCTCTGCTGCACCGAGCTTTTCCTCGCGGCTAACCTCTATCTGACTTGGCGGTGGGTGGCCAAGCCCCGTCGGGGCTTGGCCTTGTTTATATGGCTGGCGTTCTCGCCTTACTTTCTCGAACTCTACATGGGTCAGGTTAGCTTCTGGGCGGCCTCGCTGCTCTTTTGGCTCATCGTCGGCCTCCACAGCGACCGGAGATGGGCGACTGGCTTCTGTTGGGCGGGTGCCCTCTTGGTCAAACCCAACGCCTTAATTCTCGCGCCCGCGCTTTTGCGGCTTCGCGCCTGGCGCGTCCTCGTTTTGGGACTGCTAGCCGGCTCGCTTACGTCACTACCTTACTTCCTGCTGCATCCAGATAGCTGGGAAACTTTTTTCGCCGCCAATATCCACGGCGCTCCCGTCCAAGGGGCCCTCACCCATGCGGGCAACCTCGGGCTACAAGGCGGGCTGGTCAGCGTCGTGGCCCAACTATCCGGGCGGCCCCTAGCCGAGCTGACAACCCTCGCCGACCTCCCTTTGGCGGGCCGCACGGTCATCTACTGCTCGCAGGCCGCCATCCTCGTCGCGGCACTGGTGGCTACCTATCGCGGCCGCGATGCTCTGCCGCTGCTCGCGCTGTGGATGTGTACCTTTTTTCTCGTTTACAAAGACGTTTGGGAGCATCACTACGTCTTTCTCCAGCCCGTACTCG
Source organism: Candidatus Latescibacterota bacterium (assembly GCA_965116675.1). GTDB lineage: Bacteria > Latescibacterota > UBA2968 > UBA8231 > UBA8231. The sequence goes on along the minus strand of OZ220721.1, from coordinate 127,787 downwards.
TGGCTTTGTACGCGCACTCAGGTTCTCCTAAGTTCTTGTGGATATTTGCTCTTATCGCTCTGCCGACGCCCTTTGTCCTCTTCGACATTGAGCCGGGGGTCTATGGGCCGATTGATCCTGAGCGCACGTGGGGGCCGGTCACTTCCATAGCCTATCGCAGCACTAAACTCATTCCCCTCGGCTATCTGTGGTACGGGCTGTGCCGCACGTGCTTAGCTTCGGCACCCACCAAGTCTTGATATTAGCGTGCCGGAGTCGTATTATATTCTATTCTTTTAGTTTTTCCTCCTCTGTCCTATGGTATCTAATTCCAAGCGCCGACTTCCGCCCTGGCTCAAGGCCAAAGCCCCAGGCCACCCCAATTACATCGCCCTAAAAAACCTGCTCGCCGATTTACAGCTTAACACGGTGTGCGAGAGTGCGCATTGCCCCAACATCGGCGAGTGCTGGAGCCAGCGCACGGCGACCTTTATGATTCTGGGCGATGTCTGCACCCGCAGCTGCGGATTTTGCGCGATCAAGACGGGTCGCCCTCAATGGCTCGACGAAGGCGAGCCTGAGCGCGTTGCCGCTGCTATTGCTCGCCTCGGGCTAGAGCACGCGGTGATTACCTCGGTCAATCGCGACGAACTGCCAGACGGCGGGGCGCGCATCTTCGCCCGGACGATCGCGGCAGTACATCGCCTTTGCCCCGAGACGAGCGTCGAAGTCTTGATCCCGGACTTCAAGGGCGACTGGCAGGCCCTAGCTACCGTCCTTGAAGCCGGCCCGGATATTCTCAATCACAACATCGAGACGCCGCCTCGCCTCTACCCCACCATGCGCCCGCAAGCCCGGTACGGCCGCTCGCTGGAGCTCCTCGACCGAGCTCGCAAGATGAGTCCTGCTCCCACTAAGTCCGGCATGATGCTAGGGGCCGGCGAGACCAAAAAAGAAATAGCCCAGAGCATCCAAGACCTAGCGGATGTCGGCTGCGCCATTCTGACCTTGGGTCAATACCTAAGCCCGTCCGCCCACCACGTGCCCGTAGAGCGCTTCGTCCACCCCGACGAGTTTGCGGAGTGGCGGCGCTTTGCCCTCGGCTTGGGCTTTCGCCACGTCGAGTCTGGCCCGTTGGTGCGCAGCTCGTACCATGCCGCCAGCCAAGTCGAACAGGTGCGGGCCGCCACCCCCACTGCCTCCTGAGAGAAGCCCATGAACCTAGAGAAAAAGGCTATATCCAAGTACCTGAAACGCAAAAAACTGCTCGCCGACGAGGGCCCGATCCGCGTCCAGACCTTGAGTGACGGGCTAAAAAACCGGATTTACTACGTAGAGGCTGCCAATCAGGCTTGGATCGTCAAGCAGGCGCACTCGCGCGTCCAAATTAAGGAGCGCTGGTGGGTCGATCGGCGGCGCATCTTCGCCGAGAAAAGCTGCATCGAGCGCTTGGCGCAATTCCTCGCTCCCGAGACCTTGCCGGAAGTCCTGCTCGAAGACCGCACGGACTTCATCCTCGTGACGACCCCACCGCCACACAATGCCCTGTCGTGGGAGGGCGACTTGGTCAACGGCCGCATCGACCTGCAAATCGCCGTCCAGTGCGGCGAACTGCTGGCCACTGTCCACAACGAGACTGCTGGCTCGTCCGAGGTCGCGGACGAGTTTGCACCCACTAAGGTATTTGAGCAACTGCGCATCGACCCGCACTACAACTACATTGCCAACGCCTACCCCGACCTCAAAAAGGCCATTGCCGTCCATACCAATCGCCTGCTCAAAGAGGGGTTTTGTCTCGTCTTGGGCGACTTGCGGCCCCGCAATATATGGGTCGCCAACGGCCATCCCTACTGGGTCGATTTTGCCACCGCCCACTACGGCTACCCCACTTTTGACCTCGCCTTCTACACGGCCGATATGTGCATCAAGGCCATGCAGAACACCGCCCAAAAAGCCGCCTATTTAGAGGCCGTCAATGTCTTCTGGAACAGCTATTTTCAGAGTGCGAGCTACAAGCAAGTCGAAGAAGTCAAACACCAAGCCGTACACGATCTCGGCTGCCTGCTATTGAGCGCGACCGATGGCCGCCAGCCGGTCGCACTCGACGACGAGCGCATCATCGGGCTCTCGCGGCGCATCGCCCAGAGCCTGATTTTGACGGGATTGGGGAAAATCGAGGAAGTCACCGAGTTCGTCAACCGGACCCTGATCGACGGCTAGTCCGCTGCAAATCCCCGCTACTAGATCGAATGTGCGCCGCCATCGCCTGCCGCGCGGCCTCCGCATCTCGCCGCTGCAATGCCGCCAAAATCTGGCGGTGTTCCGCCAGCGACAGTTCGGCCCGAGGGCCAGCTAACGACGGCTCTGCCAAGCTTTCCTTGATCCATTCTTGCAGATAGTTGCGCGTGGTTTCGAGCAAGCTGTAGAGAATGGAATTGTGCGTGGCTCGGGCGATAAGGAGGTGGAACTGCAAATCGCTGGCGAGAAAGCGCCCCTCGTCAGAAAGCCCCCCGGCCATGCCAGCCAGCGCATCGGCAATGGCTGCCAAATCCTCGGCGGTGGCCCGCTCAGCCGCCAAATAGGCGTTTTGCGACTCGAGCATCATCCGCGTCTCACTCAGGTCTTGGAGCTTCTTGCCATCGAGCAAAAACCCCAACTGCAACGCCCGCTCCACGTATTGGCCCTTGTCGCAGACAAACGTGCCCTCGCCCACGCGGCCGTCGAGCAGGCCCATCATGGACAACGAGCGCAGAGCTTCGCGCAGCGAGGAGCGCCCAACCTGAAAGCGCTTGCACAATTCCCGCTCCGGCGGCAGCCTGTCGCCGGGCTTGAGCACGTTGCGCTCGATTAAGTCCGTTATCTGCGCGATAATCTCGTCGCTTACAGACGTGCGCTGCACCGGGCGCATGGCATCGTCAATCGGAGCCGTAGCTTTTTTCATAGAAGGTGCCAAGTGTCAAATGCGGAAGAAAATAAAATTTGCCGATGGTCAGACCATTAGCTATTTTCTAAAACAGTACTCAATCCCGCGCTTCGCTGTCAAGAGGAAATGCAGATGACACAGACTTTAGACCTTGGCTCGCGCGTCGAATTGGTCTCCATGGATCCCCACTTCGACGACATTTCCATTGCCCTCTATTGCCCCGATGGCCCTCCCTGCTATCAAGTCCACACCTACAGCCATCTCCCCGGAGCCGCCGAGCGCATCGCCGGAGTCGCTCGCGCCATGCAGGTGCTCGGAGGCATGGAACAAACCAGCGATGGTCTGCTCCGCTTCCCCTGCGGCCACGCCCATCTGCTCGCGGTCAAGCGGCTCTTCCTAGAGGCTTGCAAGCTGCCGCCGGATCAGCCCATAGAGCCGCGCCCGCTGCACATTTTTGACAAAAAGGCCAACACCACCATCGCCGTCACCAGCCTCGGGCAGGGCTTGTACGAAGCCCGCGCCACCGAACAGACCCCCGGCGTGGAACGCCGCGTCACCACCATCGCCCGCGGCCTAATCCGCCTCGGCGAGATGGAAGAAGTCGCCGATAATCCCAACCAAGTCCGCTTCGGCTGCGACCACTCCCACGACGCCCTAATCGGCCTGTTGCTCGTCCGCGCCCCCAACGTGCGCGCCGCCGTGCGCGAGGCCGAAGCCATGGCCAGCCGCGGCGTGCTTTCCGCCCCCAGCGCCCAAGAATAAAGGAGTCTATCATGCCCTCTTCGATGACCAGTCGCGAGCGCGTCCTCGCCGCTCTTGCCCGCGAGCCTGTGGACCGCACCCCGCTCTGCAACCCGACCTCGGTGGCCACCGTCGAATTGATGGACCTCGTCGATGCCCCCTTCCCCGCGGCCAACCGCGAGCCCGAGCTCATGGCGCGGCTGGCCGCCACCGGCTACACCGAACTGGGCTTTGACACCATCATGCCGGTCTTCACCATCATCCAAGAGTCCGCGGCCCTCGGGTGCAAGATCCAGTGGGAGCAAAAGGACAACTGGCCTACCGTCCGCATGAGCGAACCGATCTGGCACGAACCAGACGACATCAAAATCCCCGCCGACCTCTGCACCCACCCCGACACGGCCTGCGTCACTGAGGCGATCAAAATTCTGCGCAAGGAATACGGCGACGAAGTCGCCATAGTCGGCAAGACCATGGGGCCTTGGTCGCTGGGCTACCACTGCTTCGGGGTCGAGCCTTTTCTGCTGCTGTCGCTCGACGATCCAGGTAAGACCAAGCTCTGCCTCGACCGCATGAAGGAGATCACCATTGAATTCGGGCAGGCGCAGATCGAGGCTGGTGCCGACGCCTTGACCCTGCCCGACCACGCCACCGGCGACCTCGTCAGCGGCGAGTATTACGAGCGCTACTTGCGCGACTTGCACATCGAGTTTGCCGAGCGGCTTTCGGTGCCCATCATCCTCCACATCTGCGGCCGCACGGTTGACCGCATGGAGTACATCGCCCAAACCGGCATGGCGGCCTTCCACTTCGACTCCAAGAACACGCCCGAAGAATCCACCCAAATCGTGCGCGACCGCATTTCATTAGTAGGCAACATCAACAACCCCGAAACCCTTTTTTCTAAAGGACCGGAAGTCGTCGGCGCCGAAGTCGTGCGCAATCTCGAAGCCGGCGTCCAGCTCATCGGCCCAGAGTGCGCCATCCCCTTGCAGACCTCCATCGAAAACCTCAAGGCCATTCCCCGCACGGTACAAGAGTGGCACCGCGACCAAGCGCGTAGCTAAAAGAAGAGACCCTATGGCAGACATTAACGACATCGCCAACGAATTTATCCGCGACGAGATCGAAGAGTTCATCGAGCGCGACGACGAGCGCGAGCGCATCATCGGCATCTTTGCCCAAGCCAGCGAGCAGATGCAGAACATCGCCGCCGCCCTCATCGACGGCGACCACCTAACGGTCGACGAGTTGACCGGCCAAGCCATTGCCGGCGGCGTCGAGGCCCTTGAAGTCATGGACGACGGGCTGATCGCCGGCATGGCCATCGTCGGCATCAAATTTCGCGAAAACTTCATCTTCGTCCCCGAAGTGCTAGCTTGTGCCCGCGCCATGAAAGCCGGCATGACCCACATCGAACCCATTCTCTCGGCCTCGGGCGTCGAGCCCATCGGCATTGTGATCATGGGCACGGTCAAGGGCGATCTCCACGACATCGGCAAAAACTTGTGCATTATGATGCTGCGCGGGGCTGGTTTCGTCGTCCACGACCTAGGCGTAGATACCTCCGAAGACGAGTTCATCGACGCCGTCGAAGAGCACGAAGCCCCGCTCTTGGGCATGTCGGCTCTGTTGACTACCACCATGCCGAACATGGGCAAGACCATCGAAGCCTTTATCGACGCCGACTTGCGCGACGACGTCAAAATCATGGTCGGCGGCGCGCCCGTAACCCAGGAATTTGCCGACGACATGGGTGCCGACGGCTACGGCAAGGACGCTCTTGCCTGCGTGTCCTTGGCCAAGGACTTGCTGAGCGAAATTGCGGACGAGTAGGAGGACTCGTACACTCAGTTATTCGGTTTTGTTCCTATTCAATAATAATGGTTATATCTCGTAATGCTAGACCCTAGAAGTCAGGAACAATTAAAAGAAGCAATCGCTGAGTGTACTAGCTCGGATCAAGCGGTTCTGGACACGCTCCGAGAAGAGATCAGGCCACTGAAAAGTAGCACTCGAAAAATTCAGCCGCGTGCGACGACGTCTATTTCTCTTGTAGGCACTGACGGCGGCAACAATCAGCTTAGTTTCGATCCCTTCTTAGTTCAGTTGGTCCGTGTGGTCGATAGCAGCAACAACGAGTACTGCTTGGAGGCTGTCTCGCCGACCACTAATACTCAGGCACTCAAAAATCGGCAATTCGAGAAAGAAGGCGCTCCCCGTACAGCCTTAGGCGAATTGATGGAATTTCTCGGCGTTGATAGCCTCCCTGAACTTTCCCATATGATACGACCTACAGAAGATGGAAAGCCTGTTTCTCCGAGCTGGGTTCAAGTATACCGAGAGTTGGTCGAATGGGCTGTCTTATTTTCTCTGCTTGAGAAGGACTATGGAACAGATACATTAATAGTGTACGATGGTCTATTGCGAAGTAAAGTATTTGCGAAAGATCTGTTTGCTAAATTGCGAACCGGCATTGAAGAACGCATTGATGCTAAATGGCAGAAAAGTCGGCGTCGGCTCTATATAGCCGGAGTCGCGAAACATAGCAAGGTGCTAACACGCTATAGATTGGCGATGGTGCTCGAAGGCGTATTGCAAGTCGATTATCCTGCATATGTCGAAATCCCCCGCGAGATCGAGGAGCGGGCCTACTTGTGGTCTGAATTCGCTCGGGGCGATGATCGAGAAGAAGAAGGGGGCGAAATCAATAAAATGGTCGCCGGAAAGATGTTCTTCGTGAAATTCGGAAATCAGCGACGCGACCCGATTTGGCCAGTGGACATCTTTCAATCACAAATCGGAGAAGCTCAGACAATTATAGGATCAATGCTGGCGGATGCAATCAATGGTTTTCCAATTCCACACTATCCGCGCTGTTTACAAGAGGCACACGAAAATGCCGCCCTTGTCGACTTTGATTTCGATATCCTACAGGATTTTATCTGCGATGGTGTCCGAGAGAGTTTGGGCGTTCAGAGCTCAATACTCGATGCATTTCGACTTCAAGATGACGATCCAGCCCAGAATCGTTATAGGTAAAATAACAAATGACCGAATTTGATCTCTTTCCCCGGAACGAAAAAGTCGGAATTTTTCGCGGCTTCCAGCAAGGCGGCTTGGAATTCCATGCGGACCTCGTTTTGCCCTACAGAAATGACTTTCAGAATATTCCGATGCATGGGCAGTTCGTTCTCGTACAGCTCGAAACACCGGACGAGGCTGTTTTGGGCCGGATTGCGTCGTTTTCTTCGGAAGGAAAGCTGTCGTTTGGGTCGGGCGAAGAGTTCAATATTCGGGCTGTGCGAGAGGAGCGGCCGATCCCAGAGGATCTTCGCGAGCAATATCTCAGGTATCGCGTGAACATCCGCGTCCTCGGAGTGCTCCGCAGAAACGGCAGCGGTCTGACATTTGTCCCATCTCATCGCCGTCTACCACATGTTGGCAGCACGGTCGCGTTTCCGTCGGACGAGATATTGCGTGAGATAGCAGGGCACAATATGGAGGGCGCGGGCATCGGACATTTGGCTTTCGGTGAGTATATCTATTACGGAGGCAACGGGGAGTCCGATCCGCAGGATTGGATGCAAATCCAGCAACCAGAAGTACGCGTCAATTTTCCGGTTAATTCCTTAGTATCGCGACGTAGTTTCATTTTTGCGCGTGCTGGCTTCGGCAAATCAAACCTGAACAAGCTCCTGTTCTCGAAACTCTATGAAGAGACACCAACGGTCACCAAGCGCGGTGGCAAAGAGGTCCCTGTCGGCACGATAATATTCGATCCCGATGGAGAGTACTTCTGGCCAGACGATAGAGGACGCCCAGGCCTTTGCGATGTGCCCGCGCTTGAGGACAAGCTAGTGGTATTCACCGAAAGGCGTAACCCGAGTAATTTCTACCAGTCATTCGTAGCGGGTGGAATCAAGCTTGATATCCGTCGCCTACGTCCATCGGACGTAATTGCGATAGCCCTAAGTCCCGAGCGTCAAGATCAGCAAAACGTGCGGAAGCTGCGGGGACTTCCCCAAGACCGATGGAGAAGACTGGTTGATCTTATAGACAACCAAGGAAACACGACACCACTGGAAGACCTTTACGGATTGCTTGATCTCACCGACCGCCAAGAGGCAGAAGCTCTAGCTGCACGAGGCAACATGACGACCATCGTCAGGATGCTGCACGACAAAAGAAGTCAGCTCATGGATATGTTGATTCAAGCACTTTCGGAGGGCAAGCTCTGCGTCGTCGACGTGTCTCAGATGCGCGGTGGTCAGTCACTTATCCTCTCGGGCTTGATTCTGCGCAGAATTTTTGACCGAAATCAGGAGGAGTTCACCTCGGCTGAGCCCAAGACTATCCCAACCATTGCCGTAGTTGAAGAAGCTCAGTCAGTGCTGAAAGAAAATGCACAGGCCGCCGAGCCCTATATCACATGGGTGAAGGAGGGCCGAAAATACGATCTAGGCGCACTGTTGATTACCCAGCAGCCCGGTAGTATCCCTGTGGAGATCCTCAGCCAAGGGGATAACTGGTTCATCTTCCATCTTTTGTCTGCCAGTGACCTAACGTCGCTCAAAAGAGCCAATGCCCATTTCAGTGATGATCTGTTGAGTTCGCTCCTCAACGAGCCGATTCCCGGACAGGGTGTCTTCTGGAGTTCGGTCGGTGGTAAACCATATCCCATCAGCCTTCGGGCGCAGTCGTTTGAGCAACTATATAAAATGCGCGATGAGAAATACAACCAACCAACCGGTCAAACATATGCGGAGATACTGCGTCAAAGAGTTGCCGCTCCGTCCCAGCAGACCCAACAATCGACCGATCCGGCCCCCACGGACACAGACGAAGAAGTAAACGTGGATACGGAAGAGGCTGGACAGGATATGATGGCGAGGATCGAAAATGAGACGATTGAGGCTTTGCGTGTGGACGAACAAACGATGCAGAAACTCCGCTCAGAAGATGGAATGCCTTGGGGGGGTGTTATAGCAGCTTTAAAAAATCACTTACCGGAATCCCTCGATGATCGAGATCAGTTCGCTTACAACCTCGTTGCAACGGCACTAAACAATATTTTTGGTCCACAAAGCCAAGCATGGGAGTCGTATAGACACCCCCAAAGTGGTAAGATGTGGGTCAGAGAAAAGAACTAACCATATGATTCGATTCAACAAAAATCAGACAGCGCTGAATGCGATCTGCCCGTATTTCACAATGTTTCCGCTCGATTTTCCTCTGAAAATCCTGTCCCGCTATGCGGAGCCGCATGACCGGGTTCTAGATCCTTTTTGTGGACGAGGTACGACAAACTTTGCCGCTCGCTTAGTTGGACTTGAGTCAGTTGGTGTGGACTCTAGCCCAGTCGCGGCGGCTATTACCGCCTCTAAATTGGTCAAAACAACTACCAAGGATATCATCGACGAAGCTAAGTCTATCCTCGAAACTCCGGCGAGCGTGCAACAACCCAAAGGTGAGTTTTGGAAATGGGCATATCATGTCGATACCCTTAATGCCCTCTGTCTTTTCCGTTCTGCATTTCTCCAAGAATGTTCCACGCCGAAGCGGATCGCCTTACGCGGTATCGTTCTTGGTGCATTGCATGGCCCAAAACAGAAAACCTTACAGAGCTATTTTTCTAATCAGTGCCCTCGCACTTATGCACCCAAACCCGACTATGCAACACGTTTTTGGAAAGTTCGATCTCTCAAGCCTACAGCGGTCGACGTCCTTGATATCATTGAGCGACGAGCTAACCGGTACTTTTCACATCTTCCACTAGCTCGCGGTCAGGTCCGGCTCGCCGATAGCCGAAAAGTTGAATCTATCAAGACTACTTGTCACAAATCCAAATTTGATTGGATAATCACGTCGCCTCCATACTACGGGATGCGCACCTACATTCCAGATCAATGGCTACGGAACTGGTTCGTTGGTGGTTCGCCTTCGGTAAACTATAGCAATGACAATCAGGTTGTTCATTCAGGACGAGCTGATTTCGTGAACGACTTACGTATAGTCTGGAAAAATGTAGCTGCCACCAGTTCGAACAAGGCAAAACTTGTTATTCGCTTTGGAGGACTTAATGATCGCCGGGTCGATCCGAAGCGTATCATTAAGAAGTCATTAATTAACACTGGGTGGCGGATAACAACCATTACTAAGAAGGAAGGAGAGAGATATGAGGGGAAGCGACAAGCAGATACTTTTCTTGTAAAGAAATCCAAGCCTATAGATGAATATATAATATGGGCTAAAAACACTGATAGCTGATAGTAAATGTCCGTGCATAACTTATTCTCCGACATAGCATTGATCGCTCCAATAAAGTTATCTAGATAAGGAATCGATGAATGAGTAGTACACCTGAGCTTGTCTTCCGGGCCATGAAAGAAGATCCTAACGGCAAGCCTTTAACAGGACGATCGGCAAGGAAACTGGGCGTTCGCATCTGCGGGCCACGAGCCGATATTCCCATTCGTGCCGGTAGAGTCTCTCCCCAGACAGGAGGAATGTCTGTAACCCCGGACGATCCTATGCAGCTACCGATAATAAGATTGCCTAAATCCTTGGGAGGAGAAGGGCGTGACCCTGTTTTTTATTTGCAAGTACCGAACTTGTGTTCTGCTTTGAACCTGCGTAGAGACAAACGGACTCATGCGCTTATTGAGCCAGCGCAGTGCTGTTTGTTCGAGGAATTTGAACAGAACTTATACAACACTAAAGAGAAATGGGTGAAATATGAGTGATGCTCTCCAGCGATACCGTTCCTTAGAAGCGGATCTCATTCATATCCGTTGGCAATATGCAGGCTTGGAATCCGAAGAAGAGGAACCTATTCTCGACGCCATGGAAGAGGTATGGTACGAACTGAGTGAAGAAGAACAACAGGTACTGTACCGCGAAGGAACTAAATCTCTCATTCGTGACAATGAAACGAAATCATCGGTGAGCACAAGAGGTTGGACCGATGAAAGTAATTGGCGGTCCAATTCCGGTGAACTCAAGGTGGTGGCCTAATGTATCTCACAGCTCATCGGGCTCGACAAACAAGAGTCCAGAAGCCCAAGGTCGGCATCAATGCTTTCCTGCACAAACACGACGAGTGTGCTCTACCCCAAAATACGAAGTTTGACAATGAAGAAATTATTGATCAGATCGCCAATGATAATACGGGAGAACTCGTCGCCGAGTCTACGGACTTAGCGCCAGGTGGGAATTCCATTCTCAGCTTTATCGATATCGTTGGCAAAGAAGACCTCGACAAAGAGCGAATTCAGGATTTCCTCAATGTAGTGGAACGCGGTATTGGAGAGATGCACTACCCGATTATCAAACTGATTCCAGATCTCGCTGTTAGATTTGGAATCGCCTATGGATTAAAGGGGCATGAGGCAAGAGAGTATAAGGCCCTCACAGAACGGGCTATGCGTCTATTCGAGTCGCCGGAGCCTCCCAAGTGGCGTTCTGAAAACCCGTGGATCGTGATTGATCGCAAGATTACTGATATCCAAGAGACATTCAGCTTATCGTCTGAAACCGCTAAAAACCTCATACAGATGCATAATGAGCCTTGGGTTCCTAAAAGAATTTCTGTAGAACATGGAACAAAAATTGTCGCTGAATCCATGTATGGAGACTTAATACAGCACATTGCACCGGTGATAACAGGTTTAACCCTTGAACAGATTGCAGCACAGGGCGGATTAATACTTCATGATTTGTCGAGCCAAAAAAAAATTAAATGGCCCGAATTAAAGGAACTATAGGCTCAACGCGGATGCGCCCAGATTCCCAATGACCCAAATCGACCCTCAAGATTACCAAAAGAGCCTCGACCGCCTGTCGGGCATCCTCGCGGGCATCGCCACCCACGCTGACGTGCAGGCGACCTTTCGCTGCCCGTACAAGAACCGCTTCGACCAATGCACCGCCCACTTCGGCTGCCGCAACCAGCGCAAGCCAAAAGAGCCGGGCGGGCTGTTCCAGTGCGGCAGTGACGACCAACTCGACTACCGCTCGGCGTGGGAGACGGATCAACGTCCGGCCACACCCGGCCGTGGACAAATCCGCTGCGACGGCACCTCCTACCCGCTGTCCACCGGCGGCACCCTCTTCGACTACGCGGATCAGCTTGGCACCCGTGTGCCCACCTCCTGCGGGCGCACTGGCCACTGCCACGAGTGCATCGTCGAAGTCACAAGCGGCGCGCAAGCCCTCAACGCGCCAACACCGGCCGAGGACTTCCTCGGAGGTGAGTTCCGGCTCGCCTGTCAGGCCAAAGTCGAAGACGCCGATGTCGATATCGAGTTTGCACCACTTTTCCGCACACCTCGAATACTTACCCAAACCGTCGAACGCACCGCCGAGATCGACCCCGTAGTCCAGCGGCGCGGGCAAGCCATCTACTACGGCGACGAGGAAATCGACCAATACCGCGGCCACCTCTACGGCTTAGCCATCGACTTGGGCACCACCACCATTGTCCTCGACTTAGTCGATCTGGAGACGGGCGAGAGCGTGCATTTAAGCGCGTTCGAAAACCCACAGCGCTTTGGCGGCAGCGACATCATGCACCGCATTTCCTACGACGGGCAACACCCCGGCGAGTTGCGCCAAGCTCTGGTCAAGGCGCTCAACCACGAGATCGCGAATCTCTGCCGACGCGGCGGCTTTGTGCGGCAGGAGATTTACGAAATCACAGTTGCCGGCAACTCGACGATGCGCGATATCCTCTTCCGCCTCGACGTGCAGAGCATCGGCCAAAAGCCCTACAAATCGCGCATTGAGCACGAATACCTAAGCGGCGAACGCACCGCGACCAGCCTCGTCGAGAAGACCCGCCGCCTCGGCCTAAAGGCCAATCCCAAAGCGCGCGCGTATTCGCTGCCGCTGATCGCCAGCCACGTCGGCGCAGATGTAGCCGCCGATTTAGTCGCCGTCGATATGGACCTTGCCAGCGAGAGCGCGATGCTGGTCGATGTGGGCACCAACACCGAAGTAGTAGTCGCACACCAAGGCCGTCTCGTCGCGGCCTCTTGCCCGGCCGGCCCGGCCTTTGAGGGCGGCGGCATCACCTATGGGATGCCCGGCTGCGACGGAGCCATTGAATCCATCCGCTGGGACGGCGCGCGCTGGCAGTGGGCAACCATCGGCGACACCGCGCCGGCAGGATTGTGCGGCTCTGGGCTAATCGACCTCCTCGCCGAGTTGCGCCGCCACGACTTGATGACTCCCAAGGGCGTCTTCGCCGCCAAAAAGCGCCAGTTTGAGCTAGTCCCCGAGCGCGGCATCACCTTCTCGCGTCTCGACGCCTCCAACCTCGCCCAAGCCAAAGCCGCCAATTTCTGCGGCCAGTACATCGTCTTGCGGACCTTGGGCCTGAATCCGGGTGACGTACAACAGCTCTACCTCGCCGGTGGCTTTGCCAACTACGTCGATGTCCAAGCCGCCATCGACATCGGCTTTTTGGCCCCCGTGCCCACCGCGCGCATCGCCAAAGTCGGCAACGCCGCCGCCCAAGGAGCGCGCGAAGTACTCCTTTCGGCCAGCAAACGCGCCCGCATCGAAGCACTGGCCAAGCGCATTGAGCACGTCGAACTGGAGACGACCCCCGACTTTTTTGAACTCTTCGTCGAGGGATGCCAGTTCAAACCCATGCCCCGCACACTGACCGCGACCTCCGTCTGAGCAGGCCATGCAGCAAACCGCTACCCTGCGCCATCTGCTAGAAGAGACCGACCGCTTCATCACCTGCGTCGAGCTGGTCACGTCCCGGGGAACCCTAGCCGACCGCGGCGGCAAGCGAGTCCTGGAGATGGCCCAGGCCCTAGCCGCCGACCCGCGCTTTGACGCCCTCTCGATTACCGACAACCCCGGCGGCAATCCCATGATCTCTGCGGACGCGCTGGGAACTCCGCTCAAAGAGGGCGGCCAAGAAGTCATCATCCACCTGTCCTGCAAAGATTTCAACCGCAACGGGTTGATGGGCCAAGCCTGGAAGCTGGCCGATGGGGGCTTCGACAACATTCTCACCTTGTCGGGCGATTATCCCATCGCCGGGTACCAAGGCCAGTCCAGCGGCGTGTTCGACATCGATTCAGTCGGCCTGTTGCAATTGCTCTCCGACATGAACGAGGGTCGCTTCGAAGACGCCTCGCCGGGCCGCAAGCCGCGTCCGTTAAAACCCACCCGCTTTTTTCTCGGCGCTGTAGTCAACAACCACAAGCGGCTTGAAGCCGAGGTCATGCCGCAGTATTTCAAGCTGGCCAAAAAGATCCGCACCGGCGCTCGCTTCATCATCAACCAAATCGGCTACGACGCCCGCAAGCAAGACGAACTACTCAAGTACATGGCTTTGCACGGCCTCCACGTTCCAGTCATCGCCAACGTCTTCGTCTTGTCCGGGGGCGTGGCCCGCTTTTTTCACGCTGGCCGTATCCCCGGCGTCGAAGTCACCGACGAATTGCTCGCCGTCGCGCAAAAGCAAGCCGCCTCTCCCGACAAGGGCAGGGCCTTCTTCCTCGAATTCGCCGCCCAACAGTGCGCCATTGCTCGGGGCCTAGGCTACCGCGGCGTGTACTTGGGGGGTCACATCGGGGCCGAGGAATACGGCCGCATTTTGGAACTAGCCGCACAGTACGCCGCAGATGACTGGCGCGACTTTGCCCGGCAGATCCGCTACTCGCGCCCCGGCGAATTCTTCTACTTTGAAGAAGACCCCGACACCGGCTTGGCCTCCGCTCAAGTCAACCAAGCCTATCTCGACTCAAAGACGCCCAGTAGCCGTCGCCGAGCTCCTCTAACGTACCGGATCAATCGTCAGCTTCACGACCGCGTCTTTGAGCCAGGCAAGGCCCTGTTCCGCCTCGGAGCGGCCCTGTCGCGCAAAGTCGAGGGCAGCAAACTGCAAAAGCCCCTGCACACCGCAGAGCACGCGCTCAAAATCGCTGCTTTTGACTGCCGCGACTGCGGCGATTGCTCGCTGCCGGACATCGCCTACTTGTGCCCGGAATCGCAGTGCGTCAAAAACCAGCGCAACGGCCCCTGCGGTGGCACGCGCCAAGGCAAGTGCGAAGTCGGCGACAAGGACTGCATCTGGGCACGCGCGTACGACCGCCTCAAAGCCTATGGCGAAGAGGAACAAATGCTCGGCGACGCAGCCGTTATCAAGGACGCGGCCTTACAGGGCACCAGTGCTTGGACCAACGCCTTTTTGCAAAAAGATCACCACGGCAAGAAGAAAGATTCGCAGTAAAACCAAATTATCGACCATCCCGCACATCTCGCGAAAACCCGTTCGATAATGCTCCTCCAACAATTAGTGCGCTGCCTGTGGATCGCCTGCTTGGGCATCGCAAATGGCTGCGACCTCTTGTCGGAACCACCCGTAGCAGAAGTAGGACCACACCAAATCACCGCCGCTGCGCTGAAGAGTTTTGTCGCCGAATGGTCAGGGCGCAGACCCCCTGCACAGACCGCCGACCAAGCCCGTCGGCACTATCTGCAGACCATGATCGACGCCCGTTTGTTGCTGCTAGAAGCCCGTTCCCGCGGGATCGATACCACGCAGGCCGTGCGTTCAACCGTTCAGGACGCAATCGACAACCGAGTCAGCGCCCTCTATCGAGCCCGCGAAATCACGGATGCAATCGCAATTCCCGCAGACGAGATTCGCGCCTATTTCGACGATGAGGGGTATGGCCTAGAGCGCAAAGTCAGCGGCATACTGGTGGAGAGCCAGAGTGAGGCTGATTCGGTTTTGACCCTATTGCGCGCCGGACAGTCCTTTGCAGAAGTAGCTGCTGCCTACTCCATAGATGCGCGCTCGGCCCGCCAAGGCGGCGAACTGGGTTTCATAGGGCGCGATATGGCACCGCGGATCTACATCCCACCAGAGGTTTTCCGCACCCTCCCTCTCGGCGCAATCTCGGAACCCATGTACGCGGGCAAGTACTGGAACATCGTGCGCTTCACCGAAGAGCGGCCCGCTTCCTACGACAAGTATCGGGACTCCATCAGCAGGCAGCTCTTTGCCGAGCGATCTGCCCAAGCTACAAGGGAACACCTCGAACTGCTTCATAACGCATTTAAGGTGCGGCTGCGCGAAGAGGCCCTCCTGCCGCTAGTAAGCGCCTACCAGCGGCAGGATCTCTCCCCACTGACCGCGGAATCGCTTCCCCTATATACTTTTGACGCGGGCGAGATCACCGTGGCAGCAGCGGTAAAAGTTCTGCAGGAACAAAACATCGGCTCTGGATTTGCCGACAGCGCGCAAGCAGCCTCCACGCTCAAGCGCATCGTCCTGAATCCCTTCCTCATCAAAGAAGCAGCACGGCGGGCGGATTACTACCAAAAACCCTCAATCCAGCTGCTAGAAAAAATAAAAAAAGAAGAAGCCTTACTCGATGGTCTCAAAGAGGCTATAACCCAAGATCTAGACATATCCGAGGAGGACGTGCGTCGCTACTACGACGACCGCCCCGACATATTTAGCCACGAGCCTGCGGTATGGGTTGAGGAACTACTCCTGCCCAGCGCCGACGAAGCCAAAGAAAAGAGAGCGCTGTTAGAAGGTGGTACTCCTTTTGCCGACCTAGCGGGCGAAAGCCTGCGCTCGGACGCTATTGAGAAGGCCAATCGATTTCACTTCCACCCACTGGAAAAGGCCGTCTATCCCAAACTGATGGCGGCGCTTGAGGATGCACCCGAGGGAGAACTCATCGGACCTGTAGCCGTCGAGGGAGGCTTTTCCCTCTTTCGCGTCCTCGACCATGAGGAGGCCTCCATCGAACCCTATGAACAGGTTCGGCGGCGGGCCGCTGCCCTACTGCGCCGCGAGCGGGAGCACTGGCATCTGCAAGCTTTGCTGGAGAAATTGCGCGAAAAGTACGCCCCCCAGATCAAGATCGACGAAGCGCATCTGCGCGAAGCCGTGCCTGACAGTCTTCTGCGCCGCTAACAAGCTATTTGGCAATTCAATTCCCAACGCAGCATCCGAGATTTTCAGACAGCTTCTATAGAAAACAGGCATATCCTATAACTGCGCAGAACTCATGCGAAAACCTCTATCTTTCCTTCCCTCCAATCCCCTGTATCCGATCGTCCTGATCCTCGCGTCAGCCCTCGCTCCACCGACCTTTGCCGACGTGCGTCTGCCCAAGATATTCGGCGATCACATGGTATTGCAGCGCGATAGCCCTCTGCCTATCTGGGGCTGGGCTGAGCCTAACGAGCAGGTCATCGTCGAATTTCTTGGGCAAATCGACAGTACCAGTGCCAATGCACAGGGCGAGTGGAAGGTGGAACTGCTACCGGTCAAAGCCGGTGGCCCCCATGCGCTGACGGTGACAGGCACCAACAGCATTGAACTGCAAAACGTGCTCGTCGGCGAAGTCTGGCTCTGCTCGGGGCAATCGAATATGGAAATGGGTGTCAGTCTCTGCCTCAACCCAGAAGCGGAGATCGCCGCAGCTAACTATCCACAAATCCGTCTCTTCCAGATTCCCAAAAAACTCAGCGCTGAACCACAAACGGACATCGAGGCCGATTGGCACCTCTGTACCCCGGAGACCATCGGCAAGGGCGGCTGGGGTGGATTCTCAGCCACCGCCTACTATTTTGGCCGCCACTTGCAGCGCGAACTTGACGTACCCATCGGCCTGATTCAGGCCGCTTGGGGTGGCACCCGCATCGAACCCTGGATCCCGCCGGCCGGTTTTGCCGCAGTACCTGCGGTGCGCGATATATACGAGCAACTACAATTGCAAAATCCACGCAGTGCTCTGTACAAAGAGCGCCTAGAAGGCGTATTGGACGAAGTCGAGGATTGGCTTAACGTCGCCCGGGCGGCGCGGCAACGCGAAGAACCGGTACCGGAAATGCCGACTTATCCCCCCGAACTCCTGCCGCCAAACGACCCGCAGCAACCCGCAGTGCTCTACAACGCCATGATCCACCCCCTCGTCCCCTTTGCATTGCGCGGCGCTATCTGGTACCAAGGCGAGTCCAACCACACCGAGGGAATGCGCTATACCGAGAAAATGAAGGCACTCATTGGAGGCTGGCGCGGCCTTTGGCTAAGCGGCGAGTTTCCATTTTACTACGTGCAGATCGCCCCTTATTCCTACGGCGACGAAGCGTCTGATGTCCTACCCAAATTCTGGGAAGCGCAAACGGCCGCGCTGGAAATTCCCCACACCGGCATGGTCGTCATCCACGACGTTGGCGACCTCAATGATATCCACCCCAGAAACAAGCAGGAGGTCGGGCGACGCTTGGCGCTGGTGGCGCTGGCCAAGACCTATAACCAAGAGGTGAGCTATTCAGGTCCGCTCTACCGTTCGATGCAGATCAAAGGCGACGAAATTCACTTGCGCTTTGACCACGGCGGCGGCCTGCAAACACGCGACGGCGCGGCACCAGATCACTTTGCGGTAATCGACCAAGAACGCGGCGGCTTCGTCAGGGCAAATGCCAAGATAGTAGGCGACGAGGTTGTAGTTTCAGCGCCGGGTGTTACAAACCCCGTGGCGGTGCGCTTTGCCTGGCACAAGCTGGCCGAACCCAACCTAGTCAACGCCGCCGGCCTACCCGCCGCCCCATTCCGTGCTGGCACCGTACCCCAACGCGATCGGCTCAAAATGGAAGTGCCCGAAGCGGCAGACTATCGCCTCGTTTACGACCTCGATCTGGCCAACCTCGGCGTGGATATTCACTATGACGTCGACAATAGTACTGCGATTACCGAGCCTTTTGACCGCATCGCCTATTTTGTGGAATTGCAACACAGCGATGACGAAACGCGCTTTCTCTACGTTTCGCTGGATGCCTTTACCGATGATCTCAAAATGATCGGCGTGCCCACCTTGGCCTCGGGGGCCCACTTCCAACAACCCGTCTCCCAGATGAACATCTGGTCCAACACGGGCGTGCACAACGGCATCGGCCTCGCAGGAGGCCACATCGAATTCTGGCCCAACAACTACGCCCCAGCCAACGCCGCGGCCGTGCCCAATGCCTCTCAGCATAGCTACGACTTTGGCGACCAGCCAATAGACCCCGCCGATGGCTATGGCAGTATGCAGATACACAACGCCACTACAGAACAGACGCTATTTGCCATCAATCACTGGCGGCAAGGTGAACGCGCCGATATCGGCATTGGTAATCGGGCGGATAAACATTCCGATTGGACTTTTGCCGGCAATGCACAGAGCTACTATGCCAAAAGACTGAGAATACTGGTGCGAAATATAGATTAGAGCGTCACTCTAAATCCAATATCCGCCGTCATACCATAACGTTCTTGCAACGCAGGAAAGCTAGTTTTACGATTGAGAAGCCGTCTGAAAACTATATTTTTCACTTGATCCGTTTGAGTAGCAAATGGATCATGGCAATCTGAATCAAGGCTTCACTATGGCGGGTCAATACTTCATAATCTCTCGCATGACGCCGAAAATTCATCAACCACGCCAAAGTACGCTCGACGACCCAACGACGTTTGAGTAAGGTAAATCCAGGGCCCTGTTTGGCGACGACTTCCAAGTCGATCTTGTGTGTCCTTTTTAGATCAGCTACCCACGTTCGGATGGCCTCGCCTTGATAGCCTCCGTCAACCCACAGTTTGCGTAAGCGGGGTACGTCGGGGCTACTATAGCGGGTCAACACCTGCTTGAGGCCGTCGCGATCATCGACATCGGCGGCGGTGACGACCACTGCTCTAAGCAAACCCATGGTGTCAACCAACAGATGACGCTTGCGTCCTTGGATCTTTTTGCCGGCGTCATACCCGGTTGTTTTACCTTGGGTTGCCGTCTTGATCGTCTGACTATCGATACAGCCGGCCGACGGCTGAGATACCCGGTCGTTGAGGCGGCGCTCTCGTTGGGTGAGTTGATCCAACACCTGGGGCCAGACCCCTTGCCGACTCCAGCGGCGAAAGTAATCATACACGGTTTTCCACGGCCCAAAACAACCAGGCAACAAAGCCCAAGGACACCCCGTCTTGGTCAGATACAAAAGGCCGTTGACGATCTGGCGTCGATCCCGCGGAGGCCGACCCGGACCGTTCGGCCACCACCTTGAAGGCGGCAGTAACGGTTGGATCTGCTGCCATTGCGCATCGGTTACATCGGTGGCATATTGCCTACTAGGCGTACTCATCATACAAGCCTTTCTATTCAGAGTTTGTCGTGAAACCTGAATATGGCTCGATGAGTACGCCGGTTCAAATGCAGACCACAGCATGGGTTTTCAGACGGCTTCTGAGATCAATATCATCCGCGCCTGTAATATTGTTCAGGTTAAAAAACGCCTGCATTCCAAACCACGGAAGCCGCTGGCTGATAGCGATATCCCACCGTGTATGCTTGTCCGAATGAATCCGCTGTTGCAACCAGAAGTCGGGTTTCTTGAAAATATTATCTTGGTATAAGGCAGACAGTCTAGCCGAGAATCCGCGATAATCAAATCCAACTGCTAGGTTAAATATGTCGTTGGGCTGGTGCAATAGGCGGCTCGTATAAGACGTATCCACTACTGTTCTGCACAGCGTTCCAAGTTCATCATACGATATATCCAACTCTGTGCGCGGATAATCTGCTTCCGAAAACACGCGAGTGTAGTTGACATTAAAGACCAGATTAGACAGGGGATTAGGCAGATACCACGGGTGCGTTTGCCAGTCAATCTCAATACCTCGAACGTCAGTCGGGTTCGGATTGTTAAGTAGGTTACAAAAAGTTTGTTTACACAAGGTTTATGCCTTCAGCCAGAAATTATCCGCGTAGACGCCTGCTTTTTGCAATCGCTCTTGCGGACTCAGTTGCCAGATATACTCGTATGCCCTATCGGCGGCCTCATCAATGGAGGCCGTGGGTTGGTTGGCCAACCCGCGTCCTTTCACCCAACGCCATAAATGATCCATCGCATTCAACTTTGGGGTCGCCCGCGGTAAAAGTGTCAACGGACTTTTTGTAACCTACTTAGCATGTACGAATGACTGTCCTCGATGCAGAGATCCCGTCTCCGATGTACTAAAAAAATTGAGAATGCCTACCTCGCCCGAATCATGATTATAATCTAACACAAGAGTCGCACCATGACGCTGTTTTTCGCTGAAGACGTCACTTAGGTCGACACTCGTTAGATCCGGAATACCTTCATCCCCGCTCGACTTGTCGTTTAGCACATAATGGGCACCTAACCGATTAGCACTCCGATTGCGCTTTTCAGTGGTGCCCTGTAAGAACATGCCCAGTCGCTGATTGAAGACTCTATGTTCAAGTGAACCAGCTAACCCATAGTCGGCATACGTTCCTTTCAGATCATTATAACTTCCTTGTGAAGTAAGGCCAAAGACAGGCCGAGTGTCGCTGGGCCTTGCTTTTCTTAAGCCGAAATTTACTACGCCGCCGAGAACCGCAGCATCCATATCCGGAGTGATCGCCTTTACCACATCAATACCTCCGAGGATACCTGAGGATATCATGCTGAGATCAGTAGCTCTGTCTCCGACTAACGACGCTTGCTCGTTGGGGTCATTAGATACGACGTTGCCTGGAAGTTGGACACCGTCTATGGCGATCTGGTTATATTGAGGAGATAGACCACGAACAACGACTCTGGCACCTTCACCGCCTTCCCTGATAATCGACACACCGGGAAGTCTTGCTACTGATTCAGCTGCATTTGCATCGGGTAACTCCTGTATTCGAGCACCAGATACAACATTTGTAATCGCCAACGATGACAGTTGCCGATTTATCGCCTCCGTTTGACCACTTGCTTGTGCTGTAATAACGACTTCTTCTTCGATAAGGCTCACTGGCTCTAACGGTAGCTCTAATTCTAGCACTTGATCAACCGTCAGCACTACTTCAAGCTCACTTGTCTCGTAGCCAATATAGGTCGCTTTTACCGTGTATGATCCAACCGGGGCACTTCTGATTTCAAACTTGCCCTCTATATCACTTGCGCCCCCAATGCTCGTACCAACTATGGCTATATTTGCCCACGGCAACGGCTCCCTAGTAACCGCATCCAATATGGTTCCGCGTACTACTGCAGACTGCGCGCTAACCGTACTTGTAGTAAGTACGGTTAGCCACGCCGCCAGCAAGCTGACATGCCTATAAGTCTTACACACCTAGCCCTCCGAAGTCTCCCATGCCCCTGCCCTGTACTAAGAAGCTATAGCAATCCTGAATGAGTTGAACGATTTGAGATGTGGATTGTCTTATCAATACCATTCTGCGTCCATCTGCGTCTATCTGCGGATCATCTCGTGAATGATGTAGGATTGCTATATGAGATTACTTGAGAAATATCATTCTCTGGACATCTATTACTCTTCTCGTTGGATCCAGCATTTCGGCTGTGACCCCTCGGTCCGGGTCGATATATACCTCTGGTCCGGGGATTGACAATCAGATCGACTCGGATTTTGAGGTCTCCTCGACGATCTATGGAGGACGATAGGGGTTGACTAAGGAAGGGGGAGGCAATAGTATAAAAGGTTGGTTTCTTAGACGAGATGGCAGTGATTTTCTTTGATAGTGAATCGCTCCCCCATTCATTGAAGAAGCCTATCTTTAACTTCATCCAACAACGCCCATCCTAATCGCCACTTCACCCAAACACGGAATCCCAATGAATATCCCCGGTACGGACCGTCCCTTCTTCGTCATCGGCGAAAACATCCACACCACCCGCGTCGTCTTGCGCAAAGGCAAGCTCATCGGCCCAGACCCCCAAGGCGTCGAATCCGTGCGCTTCCGCGACGCCAACAACAAGCGCCGCTTCCTCCAAATTCCCGAAGCAGTCAAAACAACCCAAGACTACGAAGAAGGCCGCGTCAAACACCTCAAGATCGCCGTGCAACAAGCCATGTTCGGCAACGCCGATGCCCTCGACTACCTCCGCCGCCAAGTGCAGCGCCAAGAAGCGGCCGGTACCGATTTCCTCGACCTCAATGTCGATGAGATCTCCCTCAAACCCGCAGAACGGCAAGAGGCCATGCGCTGGTTAGTACAGGCGGTATCGGCCATGTCGCCAACGGCACTGGCCATTGACTCCTCCCAGCTAGACACCCTCGCCGTCGGCCTCGAAGCCGGTGCGGACCACCCCCAGCGCCTACTACTCAACTCCGCGTCTTTAGAACGGCCCGAAGCCCTAGAGCTAGCCAAACGGTACAACGCCCAAGTCATCATCACCTCGGCAGGCGAGTCCGGTATGCCGCAAAGTGCGCAAGAACGGATCGATCACGCCCGGCAGATGGTCGATAAGGCCCTCGCCTTGGAACTGCCGCTCGCCGACTTGTACATCGACCCCCTGATCTTCCCCATCTCGGTTGACGCGCAATTCGGCCACCACGCCTTTGACGCCATCCGCCAACTGCGCGACGAGTTGGGTGCCGACGTCCACATCACCGGCGGCTTCTCCAACGTCTCCTTCGGCCTGCCCTGCCGCCACTTGATCAACGACGTCTTCCTGCTGTTGGCCGTCGAAGCTGGTGCCGATAGCGCGATCATGGACCCAACGACCACCTCACTAGCCGACATTTTTGCCTTCGACCGCCAAGCTCGTCCCTATCAACTCGCCGAGGATATGCTGCTGGGCCGAGACGAGTACTGCGCCGCCTTCCTCCGCGCCTATCGCAAAGGCGAACTGGCCGCCTAGTCCGTTGGTCATTATTGTCCTTATCCCGTAGATTAAAAACTGAATCGGGGCGGGCTTTGTCGCCGTCGGCCCCGTAGATCGCCAACGGAAAGGAGGGTCAATATGCGGAACGACAAAATCTGTATCCTTGCTGTTCTGCCGTTGATCCTCACCGCCTGCGGCGAAGAAATATCCCATACCGAACTGGTCACCGACCTGAACAAGGATCACATCGTCCACACATTGGGCGGTCAACGCCCGGCTTTCTTGGTACTCCCAGCCGATCACGACCCCGAGACCCCTATTCCGCTCGTACTCAGCCTGCACGGCTTCACCAGCCACTTGGCCCAACACGACCGCTATTTCGGCCTCTCAAAGCGAGTGAACGACCATCGCTTCGCTCTCATTATGGCCAACGGCACGCGCGACCCCGATGGCAAGCGCTTCTGGAACGCCACGGACTTCTGCTGCGACCTCCACAACACCCAAGTCGATGACGTGCAGTACCTTTCCGGGCTACTCGAAGAGGCCACTACACATATCGACGTAGAGCGCATCTTCGCCCTCGGGCACTCCAACGGCGGCTTCATGTCCTACCGACTGGCCTGCGAAGGCATCCCAGGGCTAGTCGCTATTGCCAGTCTCGCCGGCACTTCCTTTAGCGACCCCTCCCGTTGCGCTTTTGCATCTCCGGTCTCAGTGCTGCAAATCCACGGCACAAACGACAAGGTCGTAGCCTACGACGGCAGCACGGGTGAGCATGAGTACGCAGGCGCAGAAGAAGTCGCGCTGCGCTGGGCTGCACTCGCCCGCTGCGACCTCACCGATCCAGAAACCCTCCCCCCACTCGACCTCGAACAAAAACTCGACGGCCCCGAGACCGTCCGCACCCGCTACCGCACGGGCTGCCGCAACGATGTCACCATCGAGCTGTGGACCATAGAGCAAGGCGCGCACGTACCGCACTTTGCGCCGGACTTTGGCCAGCGCTTGCTCGAATGGCTGTTCAACGCCTCCCGCGCCGACACCCTATCTTAGACGGAGACCAATCTGTGTCCCTTTTCCTCCAGCGTCTCAATGACCCGCATCCCCTCTTGTACGACGGCGGCTTTGGCTCCGAGCTTTTCGCCCGCCAAATCGAGCTGACCAACTCTACCCTCGCCAACGAAAGCTATCCAGAGGAGGTCGTCGATATCCACGCCGAATACATCGCCGCAGGTGCCGATTGCATTGGCACCAACACCTTTGTCGCCTCTGAGTTGCACCTCGCCATGGCCGATAAAGACCCGACCCAAGCCGGGGCACTGGCCCGGCGCGGGGCCGAGTTGGCACAGCGCGCCCGAGAGCGCAGCGAGCGCGACGTCTTCATCGCCGGCTCCATCGGCCCCTCTCCCGGGGCCATCGAGGCTGACGCCGGCAGCACGGATTTCGGCATTGCCAACGACAAGGTTCGCGCCGCACATCAGCGCATCATCGACGCGCTCTGCGACGGCGGAGTCGATTTTTTCTCCATTGAGACCCAGTTTTCAGCCGTCGAAGCGGCCATGGTCTGCGACATCGCCCGCCAGACTGGACTGCCCATTGCCGTCAATCTCGCGCTCAAATACACGCAAGACCGCAAAAGCAAGCAGGTCGTCTATCGCACCGATTGGGGGCACTCGATCGCCGACCTGTTGGACATACTCGCCTCGGGCCAATACTCCGGCGGCGACAATCTCCTCGACCACGTCCACCTCGTCGGGATTAACTGCGGCGCTGAAACCCGGCGCAGCGAGCACACCGGCATGCCGTACGCTCTCCACGGCGTTGAGCAGTTTAAAGCCGCCATGCAGGAGCGCGGCCTCGCCAAGAAGCTGATGACCTATCCCAATGCCGGTATGCCGCAGCTCAACAGCGCCCTCCGCACCATTTACTCGCAAAGCCCCGAGGAAATGGCCGCGTACATCCCGGACTTAGCAGCCGCCGGCATCCAAATCATCGGCGGCTGCTGCGGCACCACGCCGGATCACATTCGCGCCTTTCGCCGAGCACTCGACTCATGATTCAATACCAAGTCCTCTACTGGCGCGACATTCCCGTGCAAATCAAACTCTTTGCCGGCCGCCGGCCGAGCTCGCACACCCTACACGGCCGCTTCCAACTGGCGATCGACCGCATCGCCATGCAGGAGGGACTGGTAGGCACCGACGCCTATCTAGACCAGTGGCACTGGTCCGCAAAGCAAGAGCGCGCCGGCACCCCCGAAGACGTGCTACAAACACTCTTGCGCGAAACCGAAGAGGAAGGCAACCGCATCCTCGCCGAGTATAAACAATCGTGATCTTCTACGACAAAGCGTACCAAGTCATCGTCGTCGGCGGCGGCCACGCCGGCACGGAGGCCGCGCTCGCTGCGGCGCGCATGGGAGCCGAGACCCTACTCCTGACCATGAACTTGGACACCATTGGCCAGCTATCCTGCAACCCGGCTATCGGCGGGATCGGCAAGGGGCACATCGTCAAGGAAATCGACGCGCTCGGCGGCCAGATGGCTGTCAACACCGACCGCACCGGTATCCAATTCCGCCGCCTCAACACCTCGCGCGGCCCAGCCGTGCGCGCCTCGCGAGCCCAAGCCGATAAAAAGGACTACCAATTCGAGCTGAAGTACACCTGCGAACAGCAGGAGCATCTCGACATTCGCCAGGGCCTGATGGAGAGCTTGCTGATCGAGAATGGGACCGTCCAAGGCATCGGCATCAAGGGCGGCATCGCCTACCGCGGCCGCACCGTCATCCTCACGACCGGCACCTTCCTGCGCGGCAAAATTCACGTCGGCGATTTCTCCTACAGCGCGGGGCGCGCCGGCGAAACCGCCGCTGAAAAGGCCGCCGAGGGCTTAGTCGCGCTCGGCTTTGAAACCGGCCGTCTCAAAACCGGCACCCCACCGCGCGTCAATGGTCGCACCCTCGACTTTGCCGCGTTTGAAGAACAACCCGGCGACGACCCGCCGCGCCCCTTTTCCTATGCGGTGCAAAAGATCACCCAGCCGCAAATGCCCTGCTGGATCACCTACACCAACGCCCACACCCACGAACTCGTCCAAGACAACCTAGCGCGCTCGGCCATGTACAGCGGGCGCATCGAGGGTATCGGCCCGCGCTACTGCCCTTCTATAGAGGACAAAATAGCGCGCTTTGCCGACAAGGAACGACACCAAGTTTTCGTCGAGCCAGAGGGGCGGCGCACCCTCGAGTTTTATCTCAACGGCCTGTCGATGAGCTTGCCAGAAACTCTGCAACCCCAGATCGTGCGCTCCCTGCCCGGCCTTGAACGGGCCGAGATCCTGCGCCCGGCGTACGCCGTCGAATACGATTACGCCCCGCCGACCCAACTCTATCCACACCTAGAGACCAAGCGCGTGGCCAATCTCTTCTTCGCCGGCCAGATCAACGGCACCACCGGCTACGAAGAAGCCGCAGCCCAAGGGATTATGGCTGGCATCAATGCCGTGCTCAAGGCTCGCGGCGACGACCCGCTCGTGCTCACGCGAGCCGACGCGTACATCGGCGTGCTAATCGACGACCTCGTGACCAAAGGCACGCTGGAGCCGTACCGCATCTTCACCTCGCGCGCCGAGCACCGCCTACTCTTGCGCGAGGACAACGCCGACGACCGCCTGATGGCCAAGGGCCGGACGCTGGGATTGATCGGCGACGACCTGTGGAATCAGTTTCAAATCAAGCAGCAACAAGTCGCCGCCGAGCGCGAACGCCTAAAACACGAGCGCGTCAAACCAACTGAAAAGGTGCAAGAGGTCTTGGCGCGGCAGGGCACCACACCCATCGCCGAATCGACCTCGCTCGCAGAGCTGCTGCGCCGCCCCCAACTCAACTACGACCACCTCTGCGAATTCGCCCCGCCGCCACAGCCGCTCTCCCCGGACGCGGCCGAACACGTCGAGGCCGAGATCAAATACGCGGGGTACATCAAGCGCCAAGAGACCCAAGCGCAAAAGCTCAAGCGCCTCGAATCCCTGCGCCTGCCAACCGACTTTGACTTCGCCACTCCCGGACTAAACATTTCGACCGAGGCGCGCCAAAAGCTCGCGGCGATCCGCCCACAGACCTTAGGACAGGCTTCGCGCATTTCCGGGGTTTCGCCCGCGGACCTCGCTTCGCTCATGGTCTTCTTGCACGCCCAATCCGCCAGCTAGCGCGCACAAAAAAACGCCCCTGCACGGCAACAGCCGTACAAGAGCGTCCAAGCGCGGCGCAGCGCGAGCGCCCTCAGCTCTCGGACTCTAGCTCGCTGATGCGGTCGCGGACCTTGGCTGCCTGCTCGTAGGCCTCTTGGGCGATGAGCCAGTCCAAATGCGCCTTGAGTTGTTCCAATCGGCTTATCGGCTCGCCCGTCTCTGGGTCCACGAACGCCTCCAACTCCCTTGCGGTACTTTCGCACTCAGCCGCTTCGCCCTCTGTGGGCGCATCCGAGGCCACCTCGGGTGCAGCAGCTTGTTCGCTGCTAGCCCCTTCGCGCTCGTCGGAGTGTTCCAGCGGCTGGCCGGCCGCCTCTATGACCTCTGGGGTCAAAAAGAGCGGCACGCCCAAGAGCGTGGCCACGATCATGCCATCGCTGGGGCGGCAGTCGAGGTAAAAGGACTGGCCTTGGGCTTGGACCAGCAGGTACGCGTGGAAAACATCCTCTTTGAGCGTGTGAACCACCAGCTTGTGGACCACGGCGTCGATTCGCTTGAGTAGGTTGCACAACAGGTCGTGCGGCAGGGGCCGTGGCAAGGCGATTTTGCGGAGCGCCATGGCGAGAGCTTGACCCTCGAAGTGACCGATCGTGATGGGCACTACGTTGTTTTCCGTGCCCTTGAGTAAGACCAAAAACTTCTGCGGCATGCCCAAACCCTGTTCCGAGTCTGGATAGGGGTACATGTCGAAAATGTACACTGGAATTAGATGGCTCTCTTCGTCTTTCATCACTCGCGTACCCTTTGTATAGATTGCTGTTCTCGTCAGTAATATAGGCTTTTGCCGGGTAAATACAATTTTCTTTCTTCATATCAAGCCGCGCTCCTTCAAGCTGATAAAATCATCGCTGCCGATGATGAGGTGGTCGAGTACGTCAATGCCCATGATCTCGCCGGCCTGCACCAAACGCCGCGTCAGGTTGATGTCGTCCTGACTGGGCGACACATCGCCGGAGGGATGATTGTGCGCCAAGATTACGCTGGCTGCAGCTTGAGCTACAGCCGTGCGAAAGACCTCGCGCGGATGCACGATGGCCGAAGATAGACTGCCGATGGACACGACTTCCTTGTGGATCACCTGATTGCGGGCGTTGAGATACAGGCAGAGAAAGTGCTCTCGCTGTTGATCCTTGATGTCGGACAGCATGGACAGCGCGTCGCCGGGCGCACTAATCACCGGGCGCACCCCCAAGCCCTTGTGCAACCCGCGGCGTGCCAATTCAAATGCCGCGACCAAAACCCCGGCCTTGGCCTTGCCCAGCCCCTTGATCCGGCTCAATTCCCCCAAATCCATATCTACCAGCGATTCCTTGGGGTAATCGGCGAGAATGCTCTCGGCCAAGTCAACCACGTGCCGACCGCGATACCCCGTCCCCAAAGCAACGGCCAACAGCTCTTGGTCCTTGAGCGCCTGCGGCCCCAAGCGCGCGAGTCGCTCCCTTGGCAGTTCATCGCGGTGGATGGGCGGCCCCTCGCCCACAGTGCGGGCGGCAAAATCGTAGTCAATGGTCTGGGTTTGCGTTGGCACGGCGCATTCCTCCTTGGGCAAAGTTGTAGCAAAAAAACCACGCGAATGTAGCGTCTAGCCCCCACGAGCCGCTGGGCACTAGACGCAACCGACGTATAAGCACAATCTGTGCCAGCACCTTGCTCTGCCTCGGCCTCCCTCCTATATTTTTGCGCATTACCCCCCACTGCCGATGTCTAACCCGCGCTTTGCTCTGGCCCTAACCCCGCTTTCTCGCCTGCTGCTCGCCGCATTGAGCGGGGCCTTGTTCTCGCTGGCCTTTCCCAGCCACCCCGATCACCCCCTCGCCTTTCTCTATCATCCGCTCTGGGCCCATTGTGCGCTAGTGCCTCTGCTGCTGGTACTGAAAGATCGCGGCTTCAAAGCTGGCTTTGCCGCGGGCTGGATCAGCGGGTTAGTCTGGAACCTGTTGTCCTTGTACTGGGTGGCCTATACCCAAGGCGGAGGGCCTGCCGTCGTCGGAGGCACCGGGTTGATGGCCGCTTATTTGGGCCTTTTTACTGGCCTCTGCACCGGGCTGTTCAACGTACTCGCCGCGCGGTGGGGGGCGAAGGCGCTTGCGCTGCTGCCTTTGTTGTGGACCGGGCAGGAATATCTGCTCTCGCTCGGAGAGTTGGGGTTTCCTTGGCTCCTATTGGGGCACAGCCAAGCAGCCCTGCCGCACTTCATCCAGTACGCCACTTGGACCGGCGTCTTTGGCGTCTCCTGTTGGGTCGTCGGCCTCAACGCACTGTTTTACTCGGCGCTCGTCGAGCGGCGCGTCTTTCTCGCAGGTGTTGTCTTGGGCTATCTCTTGCCTTGGGTCCACGCTCAGAGCGCGATGGCGACAACCTCCCCAACCGAGAGCCTACGCATCGGCCTGATCCAACCGAACACTACGTACGCCGACAAATGGGGGCCCAACGGGCTGGAGCGCACTTTCTCAGCCCTCACCACACTCTCGCGCCAAGCGGCCAAGCGCGATCCCGAGCTGCTGGTCTGGCCCGAAACCGCCGTGCCGTGCGATCCTGTGCGCCGGGCTGGTTGCCGAGGTCGCATCCAAGCGCTCGTCGAAGAACTGGACATCCCCTTGCTGACCGGCGCGCCGCACGCGAACTACAACGCGGCCTTTTTCGTCCAACCCGGGGCCGTAACTTTGCCTTCATACGCCAAAATGCACTTAGTGCCCTTTGGCGAGCGGACGCCCTACCGCGACGCTATCCCCCTGCTGCGCGACATCGACTGGACCCGCCTGACCGGCGACCTCGGCCCGGCCGAATTCGCGCGCGGCACCGAGCACGCGGTTTTTGCCCATCCCCAGCATCCCTTTGCCGTGCTCATCTGCTTTGAGTCCATCTTTCCCGATCTGGTGCGCCAGCACGTGGCGGCTGGGGCACGCGTGCTGATCAACATCACCAATGACTCGTGGTTTGGCCGCAGCGCAGGGCCCTACCAACACGCGCTCATCAACGCCATGCGCGCCGTTGAAAACCGCACGGCCATCGCCCGCTCCGCCACCACCGGCATTTCCCTGTTCATCGACCCGTTTGGCCGCACCTATGAGGCGACCGATCTTTTCACGACCGCAGTCGCAGTTGCCACCGTGCCAGTCGGCCAACCCACGACCTTTTACACTCGGCACGGCGACTTCTTCGCTTGGGGCTGCCTGCTAGTCGTTCTAGTCGCCCTCGTCGCCCGCTTCCGCAAGCCGCGACCCGCCCGCGAGCCAGCGGAAGCTGAACACGATCCAGAGACTGACCGCGACCCAGAAGCTGAATACGATCCAGAAGTTGATCACGACCCAGAAGCCCCCCACGACCCAGACTCACCCCGACAAGCCAACATGCCCTTTCTCGACCATCTCGAAGAACTTCGCTGGCGCATTCTCAAGGCCCTAGCCGCGCTCGTCGTGGGCGCGGTAATCTGCTTCGCCTTCTCCGACTCGATCATGCAGATCTTGACCCGGCCGTACGAAGAGGCCGTCCTCAGCTTGGAGGGCCAGCAATCCTCGGGCGTGGTGCTGGCGGTCAAAAAACTAGTGAGCCAGTGGTTGGACCAACCCGATGCTGCGCCCGAACCGGACGCGCCCATCACCGACCTACCTCCAGCGCGCCGCCTGCAAGCCCTCCGGCCCATGACTTACTTCTTCATCAGTCTGCAAATTGCCTTTGTCGGCGGACTGCTGCTGGCGCTGCCGGTCATCTTCTACCAAGCCTGGCGCTTTATCGCCCCGGGGCTTTTGCAGCGCGAGAAACGGCTCACGCTGCCCATTATCTCGCTGAGCGTCCTCTGCTTTTCAGTCGGCGCGCTGATCGCCTATTACATCGTCCTCCCGCTCGGGCTGCGCTTTTTCCTCGCGCTAGAGCCTCCCGACATGACCTCGCAATGGGCGGCCGACGAGTACATCGGCTTTGTGCTGCGGCTGATCGCCGGCTTTGGCATCGTCTTTGAGATGCCCGTGCTGTCGCTCTTTTTGGCCAAAGTCGGGGTGCTGACTGCCGCGCGGATGCGCCATATCCGCCGCTACGCCATCATCGGCATCTTCGTCCTCGGCGCGATCTTCACGCCACCTGACCCAGTCTCCCAGTTCCTCATGGCCCTGCCCCTACTCCTGCTCTACGAAATCAGCATCTGGGTCTGCAAAATCGCCGAAAGAAAATAAATTAACCACCCGAAAGGATTCTTCATGGATGCCAAAGCACTCATCTGCGACGAACAGCAAAATTTCGCGCTGACTGAAGTCGTACTGAACGACCCCGCGCCCGACCAAGTCGCGATCCGCACCCATTTTACCGGGGTCAGTATCGGTACTGAGTTCGGGCTGATCAGCGGCAAGATCAGCAAGATGAACCGCAACCCCTTTCCGTTGTGCACCGGCTATCAGGGCACGGGCACCATAGAAGCCGTCGGGGCCGATATCGACAATTTTGCGGTCGGCGACGAAGTGTACTTTCGCGGCAATGACGCGATGAGGCTGGCCGACGGGACGGAGGTTGGATGCGTTTCCGGCGGGCATTGCAGCCACATCGTAACTCGGCCCAATACCACGCATGGCGTGGCCAAGATGGTGCCCGGAGCGGGGATGGATGTGGCGAGTTTGTTTGTGATGCCGGCCGTGGGGCTCTATGGCGTCGATATGGCCAATCCCCGGATGGGAGATACGGTGGTGGTACACGGGGTGGGGATGATTGGCTTAGGGGTAGTGGCGGCTTGTGCCCAGCGGGGGTGCGTGGTGGTGGCAGTGGATATTGATGAAAAACCGCTAACGGTCGCCAAGGCGCTGGGCGCGGATTGTGCAATCAACGGCAAAAAGCAGGATGTGGCCGATGTAGTACAGGAGCTTGCGCCCGAAGGGGCCGATGTAGTATTCGAATGCACCGGGCATCCGCAGTGCATCGATCCAGCGATTGCCCTCTGTCGGCGGTTTGGGTCTTTCGTCTGGCAGGGCCACTACGGGGACGATCCGATTTCTCTGGACTTTCCCACGCCGCACGGCAAGCGGCTACAGATGTTCTTTCCCTGCGACGACGGCTGGCAGCCCTGCCGCCGCGCTGTGATCAAGAACATGGCGCTGGGAGTACTCAAGTGGGAACACTGCATTACCCATCGGATAGGATGCGCCGAGATGCCGGCGATGTTCGAGCGCATTAAGCGGGAGCGGGATGGGGATATCGTTGGAGTGGTAGTCGATTGGCGGGATTGAGGGGCCGCTTGCAATACTGACGCGACCTGCGACTATATAAACGCGCCGTTTGTTCGCCATATCCACGGCGAGTGCATATATTCGCTACTTCCGATTTCACCCCGTTTTGAGGAGCCAAACCATGAGCCAACAATCGACCCGCATCGGCCTAATCGGCTACGGCCAAATCGGCCAAGTCGTCCACAAGATGATAGACGCTGACGCAGACAACGGCATGGAGGTCGTCTTCGTCCACGATCAAATGGCCGCTGCCGTCCAAAACCTCCCCGCCGATCTCTGCCTAGCGGATTTGAGCGACTTCGAATCGCGGCAGCCCGATCTCGTCGTCGAGATGGCCCACCCGGACGTCACCCGCCAGTGGGGCCAGACGATCCTCGAAAAAACCAACTACATGTTCATCTCAGTGACTGCCCTCGCCGACCGAGCCGTCGAAACCACCATTGAGGAGACCACCCGCCGCGCTGGCACCCGCGCCTTCGTCCCGCACGGAGGCGTAGTCGGCATGGACGCACTGTTGGAAAACCGCGACGTGTGGGAGTCGGTCGATGTGGTGATGAAGAAGCCCCCGCACAACGTCGATTGCGCGGCCGCCGGCCTCGACCCCGACGACATCAAAGAAGAAACAGTCCTCTACGACGGCCCGACGCGCGGCATCTGCCCGCTCTTCCCGCGCAACGTCAACACCCACGCGGCCATTGCGTACGCCGGTATCGGCTTCGACCGCACGCACTCGCTGCTGCTGGTAAGCCCGGAATGGAGCGAAGCCATCGTCGAAATTCACGCTCAAGGCCCGGGCCTCGACCTCAAGGTTGCGCGCAGCGAGGGAATCACCGGCGTCACCGGGGCCTCGACGCCGGTCTCCATCTACAACACCGTGCAGATGATCGGCGCGACCGGCCCGGGCATCCACCTCCGATGAAGCCTTTTGCCCGCATCCCCGCGGCCATTCCCCGCTCGGGCATCCGCGAGATCATGGACTTGGCCTGGGCCGTCGAAAAAACGGGCGAGGTCATCCACCTCGAAGTCGGGCAACCCGATTTTGCCACCCCAGAGCCTATCGTCGAAGCCACCTGCCGCTACGCGCGCGCCGGCCACACCAAGTACGTCCCCAACGGCGGCGTCGATGCGTTGCGCGCGGCCGCAGCCCGCCACTTCGAGCGCCGCACCGGCGTACCGACCACCAGCGAAAACATCCTCGTCACCCCCGGCGCAGTCATGAGCGTGGCGACCGCATTCCTCTCCCTGCTCGAACCAGGCGACGAGGTCTTGTTGCCCGACCCAGGCTGGCCCAATTACGAAATGGCCGTCTCCATCGTCCACGGCCAACCCGTCTTTTACAATCTGCGGGCGGAAAATCACTTTCTGCCCGACCTCGACGAGATCGACCGCCTAGTCAGCCCGCGCACCAAGCTCCTCCTCCTCTGCACGCCCTCCAACCCCACCGGCCAAGTGTACGACGAGCCCCTGATGCGCCAGCTCATGGACTTGGCCCAGCGCCATGATTTGTGGGTGCTGTCCGACGAGATCTACGGCCAAATCGTCTTCGACCAACCGCATCAGAGCGCGCTGCCGCACGACGCCGACGGACGCGCCATCATCGTCTCCGGCATGTCCAAAAGCTACGCCATGACCGGCTACCGAGTGGGCTTCACCCGCGCCAATCCCGAGTACATCGAAATAGCCACCAAGCTCCAAGAGCCGTTTATCTCGTGTGGCACGGGCTTTTCGCAGTTGGCCTCAGCCGACGCGCTCGACGGCCCGCAAGACGACGTAGCCGCCATGTGCCGCGCCTATGCGCGCCGCCGCGACATCGCCCTCGATGTCCTGCGAGAATACGGCCTGTACCGCTACACCCCAGGCGGCGCGATTTACCTGATGATCAACATCTCCGCAGCCGGCATAGACTCCGGCGAATTCGCCGTCCGGCTGCTCAAAGAAAAGCGCGTGGCCGTGGCTCCGGGCAGCACCTTCGGCCAGATGTGCCGCGACCATGTGCGCATCTCCATCGCCGCCTCCGAAGAGCACATCCGCCGCGGCGTGACCACCATCTGCGAATTCGCCCAACAGATGTAGGGGGCGGTTTACAAACCGCCCCTACACATTAAAAAATCAGAGGAAAATTCTCTTTGGATCTTGAATTATTGCAACGGGGATTCGTCCCCCAGCCGCTGACGCCCGCGCAATGCAGTGCGCTGGACACCGACGGCTTCATCATTTTGGAAGAGGTCATCGCGCCCGACTGGCTGGCCGAGTTGCGCCACGCCTTTGACGCGATCTTTGCCCGTGAGGGCGACGCAGCCGGTGCTGAGGTCTCCCAAGTGGAGGGCGTGCGCCGCCTCGCCGATTTGGTCAACAAGGGGACGGTCTTCGACGCCGTGTATCTACAGCCGACGCTGCTGACGGCAGTCTTCCACGTCTTGCAGCGGCCGTTTAAGCTGCACTCGCTCAACGGGCACGATCCATTGCCCGGCAACGGTTTACAAATTCTACATGCGGATTGGGGGCAACCCACCGCGCCCGGCGGGCCGTACCACGTCGTCAACTCCATGTGGATGCTCGACGATTTTACCGAAGCCAACGGCGCGACCCGCTGCGTTCCCGGTAGTCACCGCAAACCCGGCAGGGTCACCGACTACATGGACGACCGCTTGGCCGACCACCCCGAGCAAGTGCAGCTAACGGGCCGCGCCGGCTCGGTCGCCGTGTTCAATGGCAGCCTTTGGCATAGCTCATATCGCAACGACAGCAGCGACCCTCGCCGCACCCTGCACTGCGCCTTCATCGCCCGCGAGCACCCGCAGCAGACCAACCAGCGCGAGTACTTGCGGCCCGCAACTGCCCAACGGCTCTCGCCGCTAGCGCACTACATCCTCGACGTCGAGTGAACCTAGAGGTATTTCTCGTACCCCTGCTTTTCTTTTAAACGATCCACCGCGTCTTTCACCTGCTGAGCTGCCCCCTTCGCACACACCAGCAACGCGTCTTCTGTATCCACCACCACCAAGTCCTCCACCCCCAGTAGCAGCACGACTTTATCGGCCTGCCCGTACACCGTCGAACGGGCCACGTCCAACGCCACCACCTCGCCCGATAGCAAATTGCCCGCGTCATCCGTCGGCAATACGTCCGTCAGCGCCGCCCAAGAGCCAATGTCGCCCCAGTCGATATCCGCCTCTAGCGTGGCCACCTTGGGCGCACGCTCGACCAAGGCGTGGTCAATGGAGATCGGCTTGAGCTTTGGATACTCGCGGGCGATAACCGCTTCTTCTTCCGGCGTGCCAACGGCTACTTGAATGCGCTGCAATCCGTCGTGTATCTCCGGCTCAAAGCGGGCGAAAAGCTCCAGCACGGTCGCCGCCTTCCAGACAAACATGTTGCTATTCCACAAATAGTGACCGCTAGCCGCGTACTCGGCCGCCTGTTGCGCGGCGGGCTTTTCAGTAAACTCGGCGACTGCGTACACCGGCGTCCCGCTCACCTCTGTCAGCACGGAGCCACGACGGATGTAACCATAGCCAGTCTCAGCGCGCGTCGGCTTGACCCCAAGCGTGAACAAGTAGTCGGGCCGGTCATTTAGGGCTTGGTCGGCGACCTGCAACAAGCGGCAGAACTCCTCGGGTCGGCCTATGTAGTGATCCGAACCCAAGCTAGCGACTGTGCAGCCCGGATGGCGAGCCTCTAACAGCGCGCACTCCAAACCGATGGCCGGTCCGGTATTGCGCAACGCCGGCTCGACGATTAGCTGCTCGGGCGGCAGGGCCGGCACCTGCTCGCTCACCAAGGATCGCAACGAGTGTCCGGTCGATACGTACACATCGGCTGGCGCAGCAATCGCGCCAATGCGGGCGACCGCGTCTTGCAGCATGGTCTGCTCGCCGGCCATGCAGTGGAATTGCTTGGGCTTGCGCGCTCGGCTATAGGGCCACAGTCGCGTGCCGACCCCTCCGGCGCGAATGACGAATTTCATGGATTGACACTCCCGTACAGGTGAATTCAGCGCCGGGAATATAACCAATCACCTGGCTCTTAGCAGGGCGCACTATTGACAGCTTAACCTGATGCTGTACTATGTACTTTTATCGCAATTTTACGAAGGAGCTTCGCATGGCGTACCCGCAATTCGACCAAGTCCCCAATCACTACGCCGGCCCCACTATCCAGCGCGTCAAGGACTACCGCCTGAAAAACGGCAAACGTTCTTTGAACCCGACGCTCCTGCAAATCGGCCAGTTACAGGTCTTAATCCCCCGGCACTTTGGCTTTTGCTTCGGAGTCGAGCGGGCCATTCACATGGCCTTTTCAGCCCTCAAGGAAAACCCGGATCGCAACACGTACCTCGTCAGCGAGATCATCCACAACCCCTTGGTCAACAACGATCTCAAAAAGCAAGGCGTCCGCTTCATCTATGACCCCGAGGGGGACCGCCAAGTCTCCGAAGAGGAGATGAGCAGCGACGACATCGCGCTCATCCCGGCCTTTGGCACCACCATGGAGAACGAGGAATCGCTCCGTCAAAGCGGCATCGACATCGAGTCCGAGGAATACCGGGAGAATTACGATACCACCTGCCCCTTTGTGTCCAAAGTGTGGAAGCGCGGCGAGGAGCTAGGCCGTCAAGGCTATACCATCATCATCCACGGCAAGTACAACCACGCAGAGACCCAAGCGACTCATTCGCACACCGAGGAACACACCAAAACCCTAGTGGTGTTCGACGCCGCCGAAGCCGAGAAAGTAGCCGCGTATATCACCGGTGCACTACCGCTCGCCGACTTTGAGCGCGCCTTTGCCGGCAAAAGTTCAGCGGGTTTCGATCCACAAAAGGACCTAGAGCGAGTGGCCGTAGTCAACCAGACGACCATGCTCGCCGAGGAAACGCAGGAAGTAGCCGCCATCTTGCGCCGCGCCATGCGCCAGCGCTATGGCGCGGAAAACCTCGACTACCACTCCGCCGACACCAACGACACCTTGTGCTACGCCACCCACCAAAACCAGAACGCCACGCGCACGCTGCTAAGCTCTGGTGCCGACTTGGCGCTGGTTGTCGGCGGCTACAACAGCTCGAACACCTCGCATTTAGTCGAGCTGTGCCTCCAATCCATGCCGAGCTTCCTCATCGCCAACAGCGACGAGATCCTATCGGACCAGCGCATCCGCCATTTCGACGTCCACGCGAAAAAAATAATCGAGAGCGAAGACTGGCTGCCGCGCCCCCTGCCTGTGCGGCTGATCATCACCTCAGGCGCGTCCTGCCCGGATATCCTCATGAACCAAGTGCTGGAGAAGATCGCCGGCTTGTATGGGTACGATGCGCAAGAACTCGACGGTGCCAGCTTGCAACTCTTTGAGGACAGCCCGTGATACTCGGCCTCGTCAAAGGGCATGTAGTCTCCAGCGCCAAGGTAGATGCGCTTGAAGGCGAGAAACTCTTAATAGTCGAGATCCTCGCCACCACGCCCGAAGGTTTGCAGCGCACGCAAAAGCACATCGTCTGTATCGACGGCGTGCAAGCGGGCGAGGGCGAACTCGTCGTCGTCGTGCAGGGTAGTTCGGCGCGGCAGGCACCGGGCATGGATCAGATGCCAGTAGATGCTCTGATCATCGGCATTGTAGATTCGCTACAGGCATTTGGACGCCCCCTAGAAAAACAAGTAGCATGAGAGTCTGCCGCGTCATTGGCCACGTAGTCGCCAGCAGTAAACATCCCTTGCTGGCCGGGCAAAAGATCATGGTGGTGTGCCCCGAAGACGAGGAGAGTGGCGCTTTGCAGGTAGCGGTGGATGGGGTCCAAGCAGGGGTCGGCAGCAAAGTGCTAGTCGTGCAGTCGGGGGCTGCCGGGGCCGAGGTAACCGGAGCCGAGCGGCCGCCGTGTAGGAGCGTGATCGTGGGAATTATCGACGAAGAGGTCGCCGAGTGAAGCTAGCCAAGGTGGTGGGCACCGTAGTGCTCTCGCAGTGCATTGAGCCGTTCCGCGGCCAGATATTGCACCTGACCCAAGACCTCGACGAGCACTTAGAGCCTATGGGCGAAGCCGAGGTCTGCGCGACGTGGGCGGCCCTGCGCGAGGGAGACGCGGTGATCGTCGAGGTTGCGCGCGAAGCCTGCAATGCCTTTGCCCCTCCACTGCCTGTGGACGCAGCTATCGTCGGCAAGGTGGACGAGATACACCTCAGCTAAGCCGCACAGCGCTCGGCTCGAGCACCGCGTACCCTTTCCAACTCTAGCATCCAAGCATCTTCGTACTGACGCAACACCCGATACCACGCGCTCAGGTCTGCTTCGCCGCGCAGAAGTTGACGGGCGGTTTGATCGACGACTTTCTCGGCCCGTTGAACTCGGGGACGGGCGGCCGAGCCGAGCATGGGAATGGGACCGAAAGCGCTCCGCACCCGATTGATGACCGCGCTGAGCTCACCGCCCAGACGGGATATAGAAGGGGATGTGGGGAATGATGCGCGCTGCCTGTGCATTGGAAACCTCCTAGGGAGTGCTGGCGCTTGGGGATGCGCCAGAGAGGACGTAGGGAAATCGCTTTTACTGCACTTGTGTTCAGTAATTATAACATACTGAACACAAGTGCAGTTGTCAAGCAATTTAACCCCTTACAACGCACTTTTTTTGCCCTCAAACTCACCATCTTCGCAGGCTAAATTCGCCGTTGTCCAGCCACCGCCAACCTACGTAGAGCATCGCCAGCACCAAGGCGGCTTGCAACAGCAAAAACGCGGCACCGAAGACGCCGGCCACCAAGCTAAACGCCGCCCAAAAGGCCAGCCAGATTCCAGCGAGCAGGACCAAGGCCCCGATGACCCGGCCCAAGATGCTCTCGCCGCGCAACAAGCGCAGACCTATGTAGAGCGCTCCGGCAGCCAAGAGGACGACCGCAACTGCGCCGAGCAAACCAAAGAGACCGCCGAACAAGGGCCAAATCAATTCGATCCCCCAAGCAACGCCCCCAATTAGCAATAGCACACCTAGTATTCTGGCCAACATGACCGGCCTCCTTTACGATGTCTTTTCCGCTTTCAGCGCGGCCAGTTCCTCCGCGACCTTGTCGTCGCGCTCGGCGCGGCGCTTGGCGGCTAATTCGCGCAGCACTTCGGCCTCGGCGACAGCCTGATCCACCTGTTCCTCAAAGCGCGCCAATTCGCGCTCACTCTGCTGTACCCGCTGCGCGATCGCGTCAAAGCGAAGCGCAGACGAGTCTTCACCGAATGCTACACCGCGCTCGCGCTCGGCGCAACAGCGGGCGATCAGCTTGCCCCGCCGCGCACGGATATCGCGCAGCTTTTGGCGCAGAATCTCGACTTGCTCCTCTAGCTCAGTCACGGTGTCGCAACTCTCCGCCAGGGCCGGTTCTATGCGCATGTGCGCCTGATCCAGCTCTGTCTTCTGTATCAAGGCGAGCCGCGCGCCCTCGTCATTTCCGGCCTCCACTGCGGCTGTGGCCTTCGCTTGCCACATCTGCATCTGCTCGGCGTTGCGCTGGAGGTCGCGCTCTAGACGCCGCTTGGTGGCCCGCGCCTTGACCAAAGAATCTACGGCTTGGTCAACGGCGCGCTCGGCATCGCGGACGATCTGATCCACCATCTTCGCTGGATCCTCGATCCGGTCCAGCACCTCGTTGAGATTCGCCTTCCAGATGGTGGCGATCCGCTCTATTGCTCCCATGATATGTCTCCTATTCAAGGTTAGTGCTTTTGGCCACTTGGCAGCGCTGCCGCTGCCGCCGCGCAAAAGGCGATTCAATCTCGTATTTGCGGCAGAGCCGGCTAAAGCTGCGAATCGTAATCCCCAGCGCCCGGCTGGCGTCCTGATTGCATTTGTACATCCGCGCGACGCGCTGGATCTGCTCCCTACTAAATCCTCTGTTCACCAAGGTATCCTCCTTGTTGGGGGTAAGGGATTCACCCCGTTTATTAGCAAAGGGCGTACCGCCGTTTTGCGCAGATCGCAACTTATTTGTAAACAACCAGATGAAACTAAGAGGAGCGTGCACACCACCCGAATTTATGGCGGCGTGCGCCACTTTTGGCGCGAACCGCCAGCAGTACGCGTTGACAGACTAAAAGCGCATGTTTATGTTATATTACATTTGTTTTATATATAAAACAAATGTTTTGCAATATACTCTTTCTTGCTCCGACAAGGGCTTACCGAGGCAACGCTGCTTGAATCCATAGCTCAATTTGTCCATTTTGTCTTATATTCATATCTATAATAGTAAACCCATGCCGCCTGCGGTACCTTTCAAACACTCAGTGATGGAGAAACTCCGTTGAATCCGCACAAGAGAGAAGTCATTGCGAGCATGGAGGATTTTGTCAGGGGCCAGCTCAAGTTGCTCAAGTCCGTAGAGGATAGTTGGCAGCCCGACGATTTTCTCCCCAATGTGGGCGAGGAAAACTGGGAAGACTCCATCCGCGAATTCCGCACCCGCGCTCAAGCACTCCCCGACGATGTTCTCGTCGTCCTCGTCGGTGACATGATCACCGAGGAAGCTCTGCCCACCTATCAGACCTTACTCAACAGCTTTGAAGGAGTGTCGGACACCACCGGCACGGATCCCAGCCCGTGGGCCCAGTGGTCGCGCGGTTGGACCGCCGAGGAAAATCGCCACGGCGACCTGCTCAACAAATACCTTTTCCTCACCGGCCGCGTCGATATGCGCGCCATCGAGACGACGATCCAATACTTGCTGCGCACCGGCTTCAACCCGCAAGCCGCCCAAGACCCCTACAAAGGTTTTGTCTATACGTCTTTCCAAGAGCGGGCGACCCGCATCTCCCACAGCAACGTAGCCCGCTTGGCGCAAAGGGCTGGAGATTCGCACCTCAAGACCATCTGCGGCGTCGTGGCCGGCGACGAAGCCCGCCACGAAAAAGCGTACACGAACTTTATCAAGAAAATTTTCGAGCTAGATCCCACCGGCGCAATATTGGCCTTCCGCGACCTGATGAAACGCCAAGTCGTCATGCCCGCTCACCTGATGACCGACGGGCAGGATCCCGACCTTTTTGAGCACTTCTCGATTATAGCCCAGCGGCTCGGAGTGTACACGGTCAAGCACTACGCTGAAATCATCCAGCATCTAGTCCGCCAGTGGGAGTTGGATTCGCTTTGCGGCCTCACCGGCGAAGCGGCCGCCGCCCAAGACTACTTGTGCTCGCTCGGGCCGCGCTACGCCAGACTAGCCGAGCGCAATGAGCGGCGGCTAAACGGCACCGCACCACTGCGGTTTAGTTGGATCCACAACCGCAGCGTCTAACCGGGGCCGCAGCTTTTATGCGTCCACGGCCTTCCGATCCTTTCTTCGCGCTCGTCCAAAAGGCACGTGACTCTTCCGGTGAGATTGACCTCGCCCGCGGAGCCTTGCTCATCGCCCTACAAGCGTATCCCGACCTCGATATCGAGCACTACCTGCGGCAACTCGACGCGCTGAGCGAGGACTTTCGCGCCCGCTATGCCGCGGCCGACTCCCTGCCGGCCTCTCTGGCCAACCTGAGCCAATACGTATTCGGCGACCTCGGCTTCCGCGGCAACCGCGCCCACTACGACGACCCCCGCAACAGCTACCTCAACGAAGTCCTCGACCGCCGCCTCGGCATTCCCATCACCCTAGCGGTCATCTATCTAGAACTGGGCAAGCGGCTGTCCTTCCCCCTCGCAGGAGTCAATTTTCCGCATCACTTCCTCGTGCGCAGCACCCAAGGCGACCAGCCGCTCTTCGTCGATCCCTTTGCCGACGGCGCTTTTGTCGATGGCAAGTCCTTGGGCGAGCGGCTACCGGTCATTGAGGGACGCCGGCTCGAATTGGTCCCCGAGTTTATCGAGCCGACCTCGTCGCTGCACATCTTAGCGCGCATGCTCCGCAACCTCAAACGCCTCCACTTCCAAGCCCGAGAATTTTCCACCGCCATCCACTGGGCCGAGAAAATCGCGTATCTACAGCCGGACGAAGCCGAAAACTACCGCGACCTCGGCTTCCTCTACCATCACACCGGCGAGTACCTCAAATCCATTGAGGCCTTTAATGAGTACCTCCGTCAAGCCGGCGACGCCCCAGACGCCCCCACCATTGAGCACAACATCCGCGTTCTCGCCAATCGCCTGATCCCGCTCAACTGACCTAGTCCGCTTCGCGCTCCGCTGGGCTGATGTCTTCTTTGGCCGTCAACCAGCGCATGACCTCTCCCAATCGCGGCGGCTTGCCCGTCATCAAGATGCCGATGCGAAATACCTTGCCCGCCCCCTGCACTGCGAAGTAGATGGACAACAAAAGCAGCACCGTAGTGGCCAAATACTCCCACAGGGGCAGCGAGCCAGCGGCCCGATTCATCATGACAAAAGGGGTAAAGAGCGGGATGTAGGACATAACCCGCGCCAAGGTGCCGTTGGGGTCTTGAGTGATGGGTATCATGGTGAGCAACGGCACGATCAGCGGTACGAGAAGCGGCAACATCAGGCTCTGCGCGTCTTTTAAGCTATTGCACAGCGAGCCGGCTCCCACCAGCAAGCAGGCGTACAGCAGGAAGCCAGCTAAAAAGTAAAAGACAAAGGACCACAAGTACAGCGGAGTACTAGCAATGCCGACAATGGAGGCCACATCGCCCCCCAACGCGACCGGCGCGATCACCACTCCCACCACAACACACGCGACCCAAGTAAACACCAAGGTCAGCCCAACCGCGGCCGTACCGGCGATCTTGCCAGCCATCAACTCAAAAGGCGAGAGCGCGGACAGCAGCACTTCGATGAGGCGCGACGACTTCTCCTCCACAGTATTGGTCATAAGCGTCTGCGCATTGATAAATATCGCCATCCACAATAGATAAACGAACGGTACGACGGCCCACTGTTGGACCCTATCAACTGTGGAAACCTCGGCCTCGTCGCCGCGCTTATCGACCTTGCGCTCCGCGAAATGCACTGGGGTCTGTAACCAGTCGCTCGTTTCCGCGTCGAGGCCCGCCTGTTCAATGCGCCGCGCCCGCACCACTTGGAACACCTGATCTGCAAACCAACGGCGCAAGTCCTGATCGGTCAGATTCAAAGAGATGTATTTGCACTCCTCGTCGCTGGCGACAGGATCTGGGGAGACGACGAAGTACGCAAAGAGCGAGCCGTCGTTCACCATGCGATTGAGCGCGGCTGGCGGATCGTCGCCGCTGGGCACCTCCACCCGGACGTAACGGCTGCGCGAGAGTTCCAAGTCGAGGGCTTCCAACTCTTCAGCCGAGACCTGCTGCCACCATTCGACGAGACCGGCTGAGATCTCATCTCCGCCCGCAGCGAGGTCTTGGACCAACGCTGGCCGCTCCGCTTCGTCCAAGCTCACATAGCCCTTCGCAGCGGCCCGGACCGCATCCGGCAAGCGCTCCCAAGCCCGACCGCCATCGCGGTAGCGCTCCGCCGCGTCCCGCAGCACTATGCCCAGATCCTCGGCCAAAATGCCCTTTTCCACCTCCTGTAGCACAAAACCCGAATGGTCGATTACGGCATAGGTCCGCGCCTGTTTGGTATCGCTCAATAGAATGGGCACCACAACGCTCAATGCGAGGATGACTGGGAAGGCCAAGACGCTGAGCCAAAACCCCTTGGTGCGGACGTGCTCCGCGTATTCGCGCTGGGCAACTAAAGCAATTTTACGCATCGTCGGCCTCCCCTATGGCGCGGA
This sequence comes from Candidatus Latescibacterota bacterium, assembly GCA_965116675.1. Lineage (GTDB taxonomy): Bacteria > Latescibacterota > UBA2968 > UBA8231 > UBA8231. Next base: position 83,362 of record OZ220721.1, on the reverse strand, counting down.
TGAAGATCTCGTGCAAAGAGGCCGTGCGCAGGGCAAAACCCCGTATCTGCACCTTGTGGACGAGCGCGGCCAACAGCGCTTGCGAGTCCGCGTCCTCGGCCAGAAAAAGCTCGGCCCGCTTGCCCGAGTCGTTGACCCGGGTCACGCCCGGCAGATCGCGCAGCAGACGCCCGTCGCCATCGTAGTCGAGCACTGCGGCGCGCCCTCCGCTGGCGAGCACTTGGCCCAACGCGCCATCGACGACCTTCTGCCCTTTGTTGATCAGCGCGACAAAATCGCATAGCTGCTCGGCCTGATCCATCAGGTGGGTCGAGAAAATCACCGTCTTGCCATCGCGGCGCATCTGCAAGATGACGTCCCGCATTAGATCGCGGTTGATCGGGTCCAGCCCAGAAAAAGGCTCGTCGAGGATGACCAACTCGGGCTCGTGGATCAGCGCTGAGAGCAATTGCACCTTTTGCTCCATGCCCTTGGAAAGCACCTCGCAGCGCCGATCCTGATAGTCGCCGAGGCCATAGCGCTGCAACAACTCGGCGGCCCGCTGCTGCGCCACGTCCACAGCAACTCCCTTGAGCCGCGCAAAATAGATCATCACCTCGGCGACCTTCATCTTCTTGTACAAACCCTTTTCCTCGGGCAGATAGCCGAGCTGGTCCTTGACCGCAAGGGCCCGTTGCCCATCCAGCAGGCCGATGCGCCCGGAGTCGGCGAAGAAGATGCTCATAATCATGCGGATAAGGGTCGTCTTACCCGCGCCATTGGGACCCAACAGCCCGTAGATACACCCCGCGGGCACGCATAGCGACACTCCGCGCACGGCCTCGACCGCACCGAAGCGCTTCCACACGTCTTCGAGCTGCACTGCCGTTGCAAAAGCCATCCTTCTGATCTCCTCTCAATAGATTCGGGTTGACCGAGAAGAGCCATTCGCCCGTTCGGCCCTATATCTTATATTGAGAAACCCAGACCCTTACAAGGCTTTTCATTTACACAGGAGGTTCCCCATGCCCAAGCTCTTCGGCCGCAACTTCACCCGCCGCCAACTACTCAACCGCGTCGGCGACATCAGCCAGCTCATGTACGCCCGCCGCGCCGAGCGCAGCGAAGGCTTTGAGCGCGGTGCCGACCTCATCGACGTGTTCAACGCCTCGGGCTTGGGGTTTTCCGTCTTGCCCGGCCGCGCCCTCGACATTGCCTCGGCCCACTACAAGGGCCAGTCGCTGTGCTTCCGCTCTGGCCCCGGAGACGTCGGGCCGGCCTTCTACGAGCCAGAGGGCTTCAAATGGGGGCGCGGCTGGTTTGGCGGGCTAGTCACCTCTTGCGGACTCGACTTTGTCGGCCATCCAGAAGTCGATCCCGAAGAAGAAAATGCCGAGATGCCACTGCACGGCCGCCTCTCGTACATCCCGGCTAAAAACGTCGGCATTGAGGCGAGTTGGGAGGGCACGGATTACGTCGTCCGCATCCGCGGCCAAATGCGCCAAGCCGAGGTCTTTGCCGAGAATTTAGAGCTATCGCGCGAGATCTCGACCGTACTCGGCGAACGGAGCATCCACATCCGCGACCGCATCGAAAACCTCGCGGCCGACCGCTCGCCGCTCATGTTCGTATATCACTGCAACCCCGGCTTTCCCCTCCTCGACGAAGGGACTCGCCTCGTCCTCCACAGCCGCGAGAGCACCGAGTGGACCGCAGACCTCCCCGTCGGCCCCGCAGACTACACCGTGGCCAAAGGGCCGCAACCGCGCGCCCATGACGATGTGTACGTGCATCGGCCCCGCACCGACCGCCAAGGGCGCGTCCACATCGGCCTGCTCAACGAAAAGTTAGGCTTGGGATTGTATTGGCAGTTCAAGCACAGCGAGATCCCCATCGTCAACCACTGGCAGCACTTCCACAAGGGCACTTACGTCACAGGCATTGAGCCGGGCAACTGCTCAGTGCTCGGCCGCGCTTGGAACCGCAAGCACGGGACCTTGCAGTACATCGAGCCGGGCGAGGTGCGCGAGTTCAACATGGAAATCGGCGTGTTAGACGGGGCGGACGAGATGCGCGACTTTGAGCGGAAGGTAAAGCGGGGGTTGGCCAAGTAAGGAAAGTGACCATGGCAGTCGCCCTAGAGGCGCGCGAATCGGCCCAGACACCACCGAAGTGGGCCCTGCTTCAGCGCCAGCTCTTCGCCGCAATCGAGGACGCCGCTCCGCAGGCGCTCGAAAGGTACATCCATCCGGATGGGCGTCTGCTCTGGCCCCCCAGTCCCGACTTCCAGAGCATCGACGCGCTGGATGACTGCTACGAGAGCTTCCACAACTGGCCGCTCTTCTACCTACTCGGCGGCAGCGACCAGTTCCTAACCGACGCCCAGCGGGAATTCGACATCATCAACGAGCAGATGAGCCAGCATGGCACGGGCCACGGCTACCCCATGGTGGTGCGGGAGTACCAGCCGGGCTACGACTGGTTCCATCAGGGCGAGGGCAACTACCTGTTCTACATGCTCTGCATGGCCGATCCGACCAACGGGACCAACATCGAGCGAGCCCGGCGCTTCGCCGGGCTGTTCCTCGGTGAGGATCCAGAGGCACCCAACTACGACCCGGAACACCGGATCATCCGCTGCGCGAGAAACGGCAGCAAGGGGCCGGCCTACTGGGCCTTCGAGGAAGGTCCGCATTGGCCCTATGAGGGGTACAACCTGCCCTTCTACGACGTGCCGGGATGCACCAATCACGAGGCGGTGCGAAGTAGTCCCGAGTTGGCCGAGCGACTGGGCCAAGCCATGCGCGATCGCATGGGCCGCGGCGACGCCGTGGTCAACCTCCTAGCGACCACCCTAGGGGCCAACGCCTACCTGCTGACGGCGGACGGGAAGTACCGCGACTGGGTCCTGGAATACACTGAGGCCTGGATGGAGCGCGCCGACGCCAATGGCGGCCTCGTGCCCGACAACGTCGGCCTCTCCGGTGTCGTGGGCGAACACACCAACGGCAAGTGGTATGGGTCGAGCTACGGCTGGGCCTGGCCCCACGGTTGGCACAGCGTCGGGCAGGCCGTGGGGGTCGCAGCCCAAAACTGCGCCCTGCTGACGCGCCGACTGGAGTACATGGACTTTCCGCGGTCGCAGATCGACGTCCTCATTTCCCACGGGATCGAGCGCGACGATCAGCTCTACGTGCCCCACAAGTACGATGATCCCGGACTGGTCGACTACGAGCCGGGCGAGTGGATGTGGTACCCGATCAGGAAGGAGGACGGCACCGCCCTGCAGCAGGACGGCTGGTTCGAATTCATGCCCATGTACCCGTCCGACATCGCCCATCTGTGGTGCATGTCGATGGCCCGATCCGATTCGCGGCGATTTGAGCAAACCCGCAAGCGGTCGGGTGATCCGTTCGCCGTCAACTCGTGGCACCACACCAAGGATCAGGGCGGGCACGACTGGGGCTGGATGGCCTACCTACACGGCGAATTCCCCGAGTATCCAGAGCGGATCCTCGAACACAATCTGGCCCAAGTGCAGGCGCGTCTCGATTTCATGGCGCAGGACGAGCAGAACCCGGCCACCTATAACGACGCCTATTTCCAGCAGCGAAATCCCGTTACCTGTGAAGGCCTAGTGCAACTCACCATGGGTGCCCCCCTCCCCCACTACAACGGGGGTCTGCTGGTCACGAGACTGCGCCACTTCGACGCCCAGCGCCGTCGTCCCGGGCTTCCGCCCGACGTGGCCGCGCTAGTCTCGGAACTGAGCGACGACCGGGCCGAACTGACCGTGGTGAACCTGAGCACGACGGAGCGCCGCGAGGTGCTAATCCAAGCGGGGGGCATGGGGGAACACGAGTTCACCGAGGTCGAAATCGACGAGGCGTCCCAGCGCGTTCCAGTGAGCGGCAAGACGTTCGCGCTAGCTCTGCCCCCGCGCACCCAAGCCCGACTTGTGCTGGGCATGAAGCGCTTCGTCCACGAGCCGAGTCTGGCCCCGCCGTGGTGAAGGTCGAAAGCGCTATAGTCCAGACATCCATTCCTCATACGCCCGCCGCACCGCTTCCCGATCGACGAACGGTCGGTACAGAAGCCGCGCCCGGTAGCGGTAAGTCCGGCCGATCTCTGGGGCGCGGATGACGTACTGCCAGTCCCAGGCCGGGCTGTGCGGGTCCGGCCGGCCGCGCTCGTCCTGGATGAAGTTCCACAGGGCAAAGCGGATGGGTGCCTCCTGATCGAACATCATCGCGTAAACCATCCGATCATCCGCGCTCGACAGGCCGCCGTCGCCGTCCGCCAGACCGTAGTAGAACGGCAGGAGGAAGCGCTTGCGGGGATCTTCGACGATGTTGAGGGTTTCGGCCCCTTCTTCGTACGGGAGTGGATCGACCGAGGCGTGGGCGACGGTACCAGTCTCAAAGCGGTCGTCCGGAAGGTCTTCGCCGAAACGGATCCAGCCTTCCTCCCCTTCACAGGTCCCGTAGAAATGGATCGCCCGGCCGCAGGTGCGGTTCATGTAAGAAGCCCACATAAAGGCGACGTACCCGAGCGGAGCGCATCGTTCGTCGGTCAGGCGAGCGGTGAACTCCATATCGACGCAGTCCGGCCCAAGGCAATAGCGCATCTCGCTCTCGATCCCCCAAGAAGAGTCCGCAGCCGGGTGGCGGACCGACGCTTCACCGGGAGCATGAGAGAGGATGAGACAGTGGTCCTTCCGAGGGGTAAACATCGAGCGGGCGGCGTCGGTCGTCGCGCCGTTCATGATGTGCTCAAAGTTGAGACCGACGGCGTCGTTCCGGTAGAGGTTCTGATCCGGGTAGCTCAGATGGCACAGGGGGTTGAAGCCACTCCCCTGGCGGTCGGCATTCGCCTCGTTGTCGAGGAGGCGGCCCCTAAAGGAGCCGCCGCTCAGTCCAATCGTCGCGGCCATGCCGCTTCAGGTCTCCCCATCTCATCGCCCATCTGTAGGTGGTAGTCTATCAACTCTAGTTTTGTCTATTCGCCATCTTGTGAGTGACTAACTATTAAATTAGAATGGTGCCGAAGCGAGGGCTGGAACTCCAACGCCCGAGCACTGAGCGAACCAAGCTAAGCTACATTTGTTTCGGATCAACTGCGAGTTTGTCGGCAGGGCGTCCATACACAGGAGAAAACGCATGATCCAGAACTGGCAGCGCGACGAAGGCCCCTGCATCGCCCTAGGTTCTGAGGGAGCCTTCGACGACATGCACCTCTTCGCCCCCTGCGTCGCCTACGAGGATGGGATATACTCGATGTGGTACAGCGGCTCGCGCCACAATGTCAACGACCGCGACCGCGTGGACAATCGCGCCTTCACCTTGGGCTTGGCTACTTCCACCGACGGCGTCCGCTTTACCAAAGATCCGCGCTCCCCGGTGTGCCGCTTCACGGGCACGCGCTCGATTTTGACCCCGACGCTCCTCCGCCACCCCGACGGCTCGGTGTGCAGGGAGCAAGGCCGCCTGCGTCTGTGGTTTTCCTCCTGCGACTTCCCCTCCGGCGACCGGATGCACACCCTGCACGAAACCGCCAGCGACGACGGCATCAGGTGGGATGCGCCATCGGCTCCACAACTCGAACACGCGTACGCACCGACCCTTATCAAAGAAGCCGACCACTACAAACTCTGGTACACCGACGTTCAAGTTCTGCCTTGGAGCATACGTTATGCCCAAAGCGCCGACGGGTGCGACTGGCAGGTCGCGGCCGACCCGGTCCTGACGCTCGACCAATCCTGGGAACACGACCGCCTTGTCTATCCCACGGTCGTCGTCATCGGCGGCCAGTACTGGATGTGGTACGGCAGCTACAGCCAGCGCGGTAGCGAGGAAATGAAAACCGCTATTGGCTGCGCGTACAGCGCAGACGGCTTGCGTTGGCAAAAGGACCCCGACAACCCCGTTTTCGCTCCCGACCCATCGCGTGCCTGGGAATCCCACTACACTACCAGCCAATCGATACTGCGCCTCGACGACGGCTCCCTCCGCATCTGGTACGCCTCGCGCCCGGCACCCCCTTTCGTCCACAAGTATTACGCCATCGGCACCGCGCGCTGGCCCGCTTAATGGACGCCGACATTTAGAAGTTCAAGGCGCTGCCGATTTTCTCCTGGTGCCTATCTTGCTGCTTTATCGTCTGTGCGATATGGGCCAGTCAAATATTATTTAGCGGAGACCTGAAACTGTGGTTGTGCTGAATGGAAAAGTGCCGCGCAAGACATTTTGTTTCGTCAGGAAGTTAAGACGCGGTTCAACCAACCCTTTATGAATTTGCGTTGCGAGGCATCTTTGCGGGCGAGGGTGACGTAGTGCATCGTCCGACAGGCGTTGTATACAAGTAGTGCCCTTGCAAATCCCTGCTCATCAAGGCCGTTGAGCTTGTCCACCGCCGCCCGCGTGGCCGGCCCCGCGAGCCCATCCTCGTCGATGTCCTCGCCGCCGACGGCATTGGCTACCACTTGAAGGGCGCGCAAAGCATTTCGTGCGCCGGCATTAACAAAAAAATCAAAGTGGGAGCTGGCCAACTCTTTGTGACCGATCCGGTCGCATAGCCCTTTGTTCCAAAACTCTCTGCGGTAGAAGTCGCCTACAAGCGGTCGCATCTGGTCGATCAAGTCATTGGGATTCTTCCCTGCGTCAAGAGCCTCGTCAATAGCTTCCCAAAGTAGTTCGTCAGGCCAGAACCTGCGCGAGATTCCCATGAAGGTCATCCCACCGCGATCGTCCGGATCATCGACAAAGCCGCCCTCGTGATGGAATACCTTATCGTAGGACTCTGCAAAGTAGTCTTTCATGTTACTACGATCACCCTCCTTACTCGGCTAGGCACCGCCCGTCTCTATACACCAACACCGGCGGCGTCACATACATGCAGTCCGAAATATACATATAGCGTCTGTTCATCTCTTCTTCAAAGGCATTATATGCTGTCACCCGCTCGGCTAGTGCTGTCGAATCGGTGGACGAGACAGAGTAAATCACGTACTCCCAAGGGCCGCCGCAGGGCTTGTCGCCTAAGGCCATAGAGCGACAGTCTTCAATTGACGCGCCCACAGCGTCGCCGATGAGCGCGTCGATTTCTCGTCGCATCTCCGCTAGCTGTGCACGGTCGCCTTCCTCGGTGACTTCTGGGCAATCGACAACGCCGACCTTGTCCCCGATGCCTTGCAGCCACGCCTGGAAGTCCGCGTCCAGCGATGCACACAACTGCGTATTATCCAGATGCAGCGAGTGCAAGTAAGTCAGGTTGACCAACTCAGCCGGCAGCGCACCCGACAACTGGTTAGAGCCAAGATCCAGCCTCATCAAGCCCCCCAGATCGCCTAACGACGACGGCAGCACACCCGATAACCGATTATTGCGGAGCTCTAGACTTACCACTTCTCCGTCAGGGTCGGGGATCACGCCTATCCACTCCATCGTCATTATTGCGATGGCCTCCACGCCGAACCACTCGTTCAGCGGCCTATCACTCAGCCAGTTGGTGTTATTCTCCCAGTTGTCCCCATCCGTGGCCTCATACAGCGCCAAAAGCGCTGCACGGTTGGGGTTTATTGGGTCAGGGGCCTCTTCGCCACAGTTGACAACGCCCTCGGCATCAATGCCTTCTAGCCACCTCTGGAAGGCGGCGTCCAGCGGTGCACACAACTGCGTATTATACAGTCCCAGATATAGCAAGTGGGTCAGGTTGCCCAACTCAGCCGGCAGCACACCCGAGAACTGGTTACGGCCAAGATCCAGCCCTATTAAGTGGGTCAGGTCGCCCAAAGAAGACGGAAGAGAACCCGAAAAATCGTTACTGGAAAGATCCAGCCCTACTAAGTGGGTCAGGTTGCCCAACTCAGCCGGCAGCACACCCGAGAACCGGTTACGCTCAAGCCACAGCACTTCCAAGTTGGTCAGGTTGCCCAAAGAAGACGGCAACTCACCCGAAAAGTCGTTCCCGTTAAGATCCAGCCATGTCAAGTTGGTCAGGTTGCCCAAAGAAGACGGAAGAGAACCCGATAACCGGTTAGAGACAAGCTGCAGACTGATCACGCGTCCATTTTCGTCGGTAGTCACGCCGTACCACTCGCCCAGCGGCGCATCGCTGAGCCAGTTGGTGTTATTCACCCAGTTGTCCCCATCCGTCGCCTCATACAGCGCCACCAGAGCAGCCCGGTCGTCCGAGCACGCAGCCTCTCCGATGCCCGTTGGCAGCATCGGATCAGACGGATCATTGAGCCATCTCGCAATCAGGTAAGCATCGGTGAAATCAATCTGACCGTCTGCGTTGACATCGCCCTGCGATATATCGCCGTTGTTGGGCAGGACGATGGAGCTATCCATGCTGTGTAGGGCCGCTAACAGCGCGTCGAAAAAATCAACCCCGTCGTTGTTGTCCACATCGCCTAAGACCCCACACGAGGAAGCCGCCTTCGCCCGCGAAAGCCCTGCCGACGCTTCGACAACCAGTTCCACCGGACCCGCCGCCACCCGGAACGCCGGATCGACAAAGGGCATAAGCCCCGGCCCCGAGACAGTCAATCCATACACCGAAGCCACCTCCGTCACCTCAGCCCCGGCCACCGGCAACGCCCCCGCAGACACCGCCGGAATACCCGCCTGCCCGTCTATCAGCACCATCGACCGAATCACCTGCACCCCCTCGCCACTCAGCCGATACAGATACATCCCCGCCGCCACGGCCTGTCCCGCTGCATTCGTGGCGTCCCAACGCGCCGTGTGAAAGCCGCTCGGCCGCTCGCCATCCACCAGCGTGGCAATGCGCTGACCCAAGACATTGAACACCTCCAACCGCACCGACATGGAGCGGTGCAAACGGTAGGGGATGACGGTGGCTGGGTTGAACGGATTGGGATAATTCAATCCCAAGTGGAACTGTGCCGGCTGGATATCCGCTCTAGGCAAGGCTCCCACCGGCAGGGCAAAGGAGCCGGTCTCATCGGTGATGGTTCCCACCCACGAGCGCAGATCGTGCAGATCGAACAGCCGCACCTGCGCGTCAGCGACCGGTTCGCCGGAGGCCAGCCGCACCTGTCCGGCAACCATAGGCTCAGCCCCTACCTGCACGCCGAACACCGTGCCTAAGACGATGAGACTACTGAGTATGCGCTGCATATTGCTGAATCCCTTCCTAGAGGATTGTGGATGTTTGAAACCAACGCCCCCAAACAGCGCGACGCTACCCATCGGAAGGCTCGACGATCACGATGAAGGGCATATCAGCGCGTTGGCCGACGGAATCCTCCACCCGGTAATCATCTCATACGTCCCGGCTACAGTCGGCGTGCCCGAAAGCGTACGAGACGCGCTGTCGAAGGCCAAATCCGGCGGAAGCCCCAACAAGCTATACGTCAACGGCGGCGTGCCGCCGGTAACCTCAGGCCACACCACTGGCTTCATCTCCACGCCTTCAACAAGCCTGAGAGTACCATCGTCGTACTCGGAGCAGGCGACCAAGCCGACCTTGGTCTCGATGCCTTCGAGCCATCCGAAGGCATCGAAAAAGTTGAGTTGCTGTTGGTTGAGACGGATCATGTTGGTTCTCCCAAAGCGGTCCTGTCTTAGGGTAGATCTATTACGTAAATCTCATTGCGACCGTCGCGGTTGGAGGTAAAGGCGATGTGGCGACCATCCGGAGACCAAGAGGGCGACTCGTCGGAGGCACTGTTGTTGGTCAGCCGACGGAGATTGCTGCCGTCTAAACCCATCACGTAAATCTCATGGTTGCCGTCGCGGTCAGTTTTGAAGGCGATCTGGCGGCTATCTGGCGCCCAAGCCAATCTCCCATACCAAACGTAGCCGGTGTGGCGGGTCTGTTGGGTCAGTTTTTGTTGGTTGCTGCCATCGGAACCCATCACCCAAATATCATTGTTTTGATCTGAGTCTTCGGATATAAATGCAATATGGCGACTATTCGGAGACCAAAAGGGCCACCCATCCCAACCAGAGATGTTGTTGGTCAGGTTCCGGAGGTTGCTGCCATCGGGATCCACCACTTGAATATCCCAAGAGTCAAAGGCGATATGGCGACCATCCGGAGACCAGGAAGCCCTCCTGTTCTCGCTGCCGTGGCGGGTCAGTTGGAGTAGATTACTGCCATCGGAATCCATCACGTAAATTTGATCGGTTCCTTCAAGCCTAGATACGAACGTGATACGGCGGCTGTCCGCAGACCAAGAGGGATACCAGTCTCTAACATTGTTGTTGGTCAATTGGCGTTGGTTACTGCCGTCGGAATCTATCACGTAAATCTCATAGTTTCTGTTATCGGAGTCCCTACCGGATATGAAGGCGATGTGGCGACCGTCCGGAGACCAAGCGAAGGGGCCCCCATACGGGTCGTTGAAAACATTGTTGGTCAATTGGCGTTGGTTACTGCCGTCGGAATCCATCACGTAAAGAGACGAGGCCGCGTAAAGAGGCGAAGCAGATAAGAAAGCGATATAGCGACCGTCTGGAGACCACGAGGGATGCTGGCCTCCATTGTTGGTCAGGCGCTGTGGGCCTGCTGGTCCGCAGTTGACCACGCCGGACTTGTCCTCGATGCCTTCCAGCCATGCTTGGAAGGCGGCGTCCGTCGGTGCACACAACTGCGTGCCAGTCAGCCCCAGCACTTCCAAGTTAGCGAGGTTTCTCAACGACGACGGCAGTTCACCCGAAAACTCGTTACTGTTAAGCGTCAGCCCTCGCAAGTTGGTCAGGTTGCCCAACCACGACGGCAGCACACCCGAAAACTGGTTAAGGGAAAGCCACAGATCTTGCAAGTTGGTCAGGTTGCCCAATGAAGGGGGGAGCGCACCCGATAACTGGTTATCGGCAAGCCCTAGCTGTTGCAAGTTGGTCAGGTTGCCCAATGACGACGGCAGCACACCCGAAAACTGGTTAGCGCCAAGATACAGCCGTTGCAAGTTAGTCAGGTTGCCCAATGACGACGGCAGCACGCCCGAAAACTGGTTAGCGCCAAGCCGCAGGTCTTGCAAGTTGGTCAGGTTGCCCAATGAAGGGGGGAGCGCACCCGATAACTGGTTATCGCTAAGCTGCAGCATTACCAAGTTAGTGAGATTGCCCAACCACGACGGCAACGAACCCGAAAAAGCGTTACTGGAAAGCCACAACAGTCGTAGATTGGTCAGGTTGCCCAGCGACGATGGGAGCGCACCCGATAACTGGTTATCGAAAAGCCACAGATCTTGCAAGTTGGTCAGGTTGCCCAACGAAGGGGGGAGCGCACCCGATAACTGGTTAGAGTCAAGATCCAGCCGGATCACGCGTCCATTGGCATCGGTGGTCACGCCGTGCCACTGGCTCAGCGGCTTATCACTCAGCCAGTTAGTGTTATCCTTCCAGTTGGCCCCATTCGTCGCCTCATACAGCGCCACCAGCGCTGCGCGGTCGGGGTTGATGGGCTCGGGATCTTCGCAGTTGACCACGCCGGACTTGTCGTCGATGCCATCCAGCCACCGCTGGAAGGTGGCGTCCGTCGGCGCACACAACTGCGTGTTATCCAGCCACAACTGGTTCAAGTTAGTGAGCTTGACCAATGACGACGGCAACTCACCCGAAAACTGGTTACGGCGAAGCGTCAGCGAATACAAGTTGGTTAGGTTGCCCAACGACGACGGCAACTCACCCGAAAAAGCGTTATCGCCAAGCGCCAGCAATTCCAAGTTAGTCAGGTTGCCTAACCACGACGGCAACTCACCCGAAAACAGGTTAAAGTGAAGCGCCAGAAATTCCAAGTTAGTCAGGTTGCCTAACCACGACGGCAACTCACCCGAAAAAGCGTTACTGTTAAGCGCCAGCGACTGCAAGTTGGTCAGGTTGCCCAATGAAGATGGTAGCACGCCCGATAACTGGTTAAAGTGAAGCCGCAGACCTTGCAAGTTGGTCAGGTTGCCCAATGAAGACGGCAGCACACCCGATAACCCATTCTCGGCAAGCTCTAGGTGGGTCACTCGTCCGTTTCCGTCGGTAGTCACGCCGTACCACTCATTCAGTGGCTCATCGCTCAGCCAGTTGGTGTTATTCGTCCAGTTGGCCCCATCCGTGGCCTCATACAGCGCCACTAACACTGCCCGGTCGGGGTCGGTACTCGGCGTTTCGTCGTCGTCAATGATCGTGATTGCTGCTTCATCCCCCCTCAACCCATCAACCGCACCCATCAACACGATGGTCTCGTCGTCCTCCACTTCAGCATCGTCAATTGGCGTGACCACCAACACCGTCGATCCTACTGTCGCATCGGCTGGAATCACAAGCCGACTGAACGACGCACTGTAGTCCACATCGCGGGCCGCCGTGGAGGAAGGGCCAATGGACAAGATCACGGGGGTATCCTCTGACAATGCCTGCCCGTCCAACGTGGCGGTCACCGTAATTTCGGTCTCACCCGCGTCCTCGCGTATCGTGCGCGGATTTACCGACAGCACGATAGCCGTACTCGACGGCTCAGAATCGCTACAGTTGACCACGCCTTGCTTGGTGTCGATGCCGTCCAGCCACCTTTGGAAAGCATCGTCGGTCGGCGCACACAACTGCGTGTCCTCCAGCCGCAGCGTTTGCAATTGGGTCAGGTTGCCCAACGACGACGGAAGCGAGCCCTCCAAAGAAGCGTTGCCTTTAAGCCACAGCTCTTGCAATTGGGTCAGGTTGCCCAACGACGACGGAAGCGTACCCTCCAACCTATTATCGAAAAGCCCTAGCTGTTGTAAATTGGTCAGGTTGCCCAACGACGAGGGAAGCGTACCCGATAAGGCGTTATCGCCCAGATTCAGATACGTCAAGTTCGTCAGATTGCCCAACGACGACGGCAGCGTACCCGATAACGCGTTATTGTAAAGATCCAGCCGTTGCAAACTGGTCAGGTTGCCCAACTCAGACGGCAGCGCATCCGATAACCGATTCTCGCGCAACCTCAGTCTCGTCACGCGTCCGTTGGCGTTGGTCGTCACGCCATACCACTCGTCCAGCGGCCTATCGCTGAGCCAGTGGGTGTTATTCGTCCAGTTGGCCCCATTCGTCGCCTCATACAGCGCCACCAACACTGCCCGGTCGGGGTTATCCGGCGTTTCGTCGTTGTCGATGATCCTGATTGCTACTTCATCCCCCCTTAACCCATCAACCGCACCCATCAACACGATGGTCTCGTCGTCCTCCACTTCAGCATCGTCAATTGGCTCGACCGCCAACACCGTCGATCCTGCTATCGCATCGGCTGGAATCACAAGCCGCCTGAACGACACACTGTAGTCCGCATCGCGGGTTGCCGTGGAGGAAGGGCCAATGGACAAGCGCACGGTGGTATCCTCTGACAATGCCTGCCCGTCCAACGTGGCGGTCACCGTAATTTCGGTCTCACCCGCGTCCTCGCGTATCGTCTGCGGATTCACCGACAGCACGATAGCCGTACTCGACGGCTCAGGATCGCCGCAGTTGACCACGCCTTGCTTGGTGTCGATGCCGTCCAGCCACCGCTGGAAGGCGGCGTCGGTCGGCGCACACAACTGCGTGTCCTCCAGATTCAGCGCTTGCAAGCGGGGCAGGTTGGCCAACGACGACGGAAGCGCACCCGACAACGCGTTATCGCCAAGATTCAGCATTAGTAGATTAGTCAGACTGCCCAACGACGACGGCAGCTCACCCGATAACGCGTTATCGCCAAGATTCAGGAAGAGCACTCGTCCGTTTTCGTCAGTGGTCACACCGAACCACTCACCCAGGGGCCTATTGCTCAGCCAGTTGGTGTTATTCGTCCAGTTGTCCCCATCCGTGGCCTCATACAGCGCCACCAACACAGCCCGGTCGGGGCTGGCCTCTGGCAGAAGCGGGAGAACCGCGAAGCCATGCCCCCAGATGTTGTTGGGATCAGGGCTGAGCACCCGCTGCTCCGCGTTGTCCTTCAGGTAGGCGGCGACCTGTGCCGGAGTATAATTTGGAAACCGCTGACGCACGAGGGCGGCCATGCCGGCCACATGGGGCGACGCCTGACTAGTACCGCAAAACGCCGGCTTGAGCGTCGTTTCCCCGCAAGCCGCTCCGACAAGGTCGGGCTTGACCCGGCCGTCGGGCGTGGGGCCTCGACTGCTGTAAGACTCGATCGTATTGGGGGTCCTCCAGTGGGCTGCGCCCACCGTCAACAGGCCGGGATTGGTGCTTTCCGCAGGATTGTTTATGCTGCCGCTTTCGGTGTATTGGTCAAGGCGGCTCCTCCAGACCACAAGCTGAATCCATTGGGGCAAATCGTCGCCTCGGGCGACGACCTTTACTTTGTATTCCGCGTCATCACCAATCGAGATCCATTCGCGCGGGCGGTCTCCAGGCCCTCCCGCTTGGTGATCAGTGCTCTTTTTAACTATCTGTCCGTTGCGGTAGAGATACAAATCGAGGTCGCGAGTTGCTCCGCCCCATCTGTCTGCCCACCTTAGCTGAAGACGTGTCCCCCGCGAGCCAGTAATCTCTTCTTTACCATCCGCAAACTCCAAGAACCCATCGCCATCGGTATCAGAGGGGCCACGTTTAAACCAAGTTTGCTGAGCATAATTCCCCGCTGAGTTGACCCAAACGATTCCGCGTTCCACCGCCCGGTCCACAGTCTTTAGCGCACTCCAACCATAAGGGGATGTACCGTCGCCGGGGCCGTCGAAAGACCACCCTACGGAGTGGTTGATAACCGAGACGCCTTCCGCGATCATCCAATCGACAACATTCCTCATATCTCCTTTCGACTTTGGGACCGCTATGTACAGAGACACCTCGGGGGCGATGTCCATGACCGTCTCCGCAACGACCGTGCCGTGATTTTCCCCATTTTCGCAGTCTCTGAGATCATCGGTGGATTCATCTGACGAAGTTCGGTAGCATCTGGCTTTTATCGTTTGCGGCAACTCGGATCCCATAAGCGAGCGGATATCCTCGAAGCCCCCATCGATTACCCCCACCTTGATGCCTTGCCCGCGGTACCCGGCCTGGTTCCAAGCCGGCGAACCATGCAATTCAGGGCCATTGCCGGGAATTGTCGAGGACGCCTCGAACGATTCCGGTAGTTGAGGCGGTTGAATCATCTCCACCCAGAGAACACTAGGCTGTTCCGAGGTCTCGGCCAGCAACAAGACTGGCACAAAGGCTTCGATATAATCCTCGCCCACGTTTCTGGGAGAGACGCCGTTGGCCTCCAAAAAGCTCACCACCCCGTCCACATTGCCGGACAGATAGATAGTCACCGCCATCGATTTCCCACGATAGAGCGGTGCCTCTTGAGCGGCCTCCTCCTCGGAAATTTCTCCGGCCTCTATTCTGGCGATCAACTCGTCGAGAGCAGACCCCACCTTGGGGTGTTGCAATTCGGTCTTTTCCGGAACCGTGTCGCTAAGGCCGCAGTAGGACAAGCCAAGCGCATCAAAGTCTCTGTCACTCA
The DNA here is from genome assembly GCA_965116675.1 of Candidatus Latescibacterota bacterium. Lineage (GTDB taxonomy): Bacteria > Latescibacterota > UBA2968 > UBA8231 > UBA8231. Next base: position 67,942 of record OZ220721.1, on the reverse strand, counting down.
CTTCCCGCAGTCCCGCCGGAATGCACCCGCTCAACGGGTTATTGCGAAGAGCTATCTCTTGCAGGTTGCTCAGGTTTTCCCACGACGACGGAATACTACCCGATAACTGGTTATCATTGAGATACAGCGCTTGCAAATGGGTCAGGTTGCCCAACGACTCAGACAGCACACCCGACAAATCGTTACCGCCAAGCTCCAAGTGGGTCACGCGTCCGTCGTCGTCGGTGGTCACGCCATACCACTCGTCCAGCAGCCTATCGCTCATCCAGTGGGTGTTATCCTTCCAGTTGTCCCCATCCGTCGCCTCATACAGCGCCACCAAAGCCGCGCAATCCGGGGACGCAACCCCCCCACCGCCCTCCCCAATGCCCGCCGGCAGCGTCGGATCAGCCGAATCGTTGAGCCACCCCGCAATCAGATAGGCGTCGGTGAAATCGATCCGACCATCGGCGTTGACATCGCCCAGCGATATGTCGCCGTTGTTGGGCATGACCGTGGAACTGCCCCTGCTGTACAGGGCCACTAACAGCGCGTCGAAGAAATCAACCCGGCCGTTGTTGTCCACATCGCCCAAGACCCCACCCGAAAAGCACGACCCCGACAAAGCCGTCTTCGCCCGCGCCATGCCCGCCGACGCTTCGACAACCAAATCCACCGGTCCCGCCGCCACCCGGAACGCCGGATCGACAAAGGGCATCAGCCCCACTCCCGAAACCGTCAACCCATACACCGAAGCCGCCTCCGTCGCCTCAACACCAGCCTCCGGCAACGCCCCCGAAGCCCCTGCGGGCACACCCGCCTGCCCGTCGACCAGCACCATCGACCGAGTCGCCTGCACCCCCTCGCCACTCAGCCGGTAGAGATAGACCCCCGCCGCTACCGCCGCACCAGCCGCATCCGTGCCATCCCAACGCGCCATGTGAGAGCCGCTCGACTGTTGGCCATCCACCAGCGTGGCAATGTGCTGACCCAAGACATTGAACACCTCCAGCCGCACCAACATGGGCTGTTGCAAACGGTAGGGGATGACAGTGGCCGGGTTGAACGGGTTGGGGTAATTCTCCCCCAAGCTGAACTGCGTCGGCTGAACGGCCGCGCCGGGCAAGGCCCCCAACGGCAGGGCAAAGGCACCGGACTCATCGGTGATGGCTTCCACCCACGAGCGCAGATCGCGCAGATCGAATAGCCGCACCTGCGCACCGGCGACGGGTTCGCCCGAGGCTAGCCGCACTTGCCCGGCAACCATAGGCTCAGCCCCTACCTGCACGCCGAACACCGCGCTGATGACCATGAGACTACTGAGTATGCGCTGCATATTGCTGACTTCCTCCTTATTAGGTAACCCGTTAGGGCGATAATACTCTCCACGCCTTTAACAAGTCTGAGAGTACCATCGTCTTACTCGGAACAGTTGACCACGCTGAACTTTTCCTCGATGCCCTCCAGGCGGCCTCGTAGATGTTGATGTCACCGCTCTTTGTTCACTGGTTGCGGTCATAGGCGTTCATCACATACATATTGGCGGCGATCTTGGCATTATCAGGCGACCAGTCGATTCCAGAGAATCGGATTTTTTGGCAAAGACAATGAGGGTTGGCATAAGCGGCTAGAGGAGAGATGGGTTGGCGATCAGCGGATTCGCCAACCCATCTTTTTACAGTAGGTTTCGACGCACTAAAAATGCACCTCAACTCCTCTGTCACGAAGGGTAGGAATGTGTGTGTTGCGCGATGTGGCACTCAGCGGATTGTTACTCACATCAACCCTGTCGCCATCGCCCAATCCCGTGTTCGCAACCAGAGGCGAAAGGTCCGATATAAAGTTCTCGATAAGGCTCAGGTCTGTCAGCCTGGTCAAATTGGATAAGGGTGAGATATCCTTGATGCCATTGACGCCAAGGCTCAGGTCTGTCAACCTGGTCAAATTAGATAAGGGTGAGATATCCACGATGCCGCCGTTAAGGACAAGATTCAGCCGTGTCAGCCTAGTCAAGTTAGATAAGGGCGAGAGGTCCTCAATGTCGTTGCGGGCAAGACGTAGGTCTGTCAGCCTAGTCAAGTTAGATAAGGGTGAGAGGTCCTCAATGCGATTGGATTCAAGTCCCAGTGAGGTCAGGTTGGTCAAGTTAGATAAGGGTGAGAGCGAAATGTCGTTGTGAGCAAGATCTAGCGATGTCAGGTTGGTCAAGCCTGATAGAGGTGAGATGTCCGAGAGGTTGTTGTTGTAAAGACTCAGAAATGTCAGGTTGGTCAAGCCTGATAGAGGTGAGATGTCCGAGAGGTCGTTGTTAGCAAGATTCAGCGATGTCAGGTTGGTCAAGCCTGATAGGGGTGAGATGTCGGATATCTGGTTACTATTAGCATTACCCTCACCACCCACATACACTTTACCAAGGACCAGATGGTTCAGACTGGTTGCATACTCCAGCCCGGTCAAATCGCTGATGTTTGAGTGGGGGGCCTCAAGGCGGGTCAAGCTTGCCATCTCAGCAGGCGTGATGGACGCATCCCGCGCCTTGCCAAGACTATCCTCAATGACCGCGCGAAGGTTCGCATCTGGAATGGTAACCGACGTACTGCCACCACCCCCGTCCCCGCAGTTGACCACGCCGCGCTTGTCTTCGATGCCATCCAGCCACGCCTGGAAGGCGGCGTCCCTCGGCGCACACAACTGTGTGTTCCCCAGCCATAGCTCTTCTAAATTGGTCAGATTGACCAAAGAAGACGGAAGTGCACCCGACAAATCGTTACCGTAAAGATTCAGCGTTTGCAAGTTGGTCAGGTTACCCAACTCAGATGGCAGCACACCCGACAAATCGTTACCGGAAAGCCCCAGCAATCGCAAGTTGGTCAGGTTGCCCAACCACGACGGAAGAGAACCCGAAAACCCGCCACCAAGCTGCAGCGAATGCAAGTTGGTCAGGTTGCCCAACCACGACGGAAGAGAACCCGAAAAATCGCCGCTAATCGACAGCCATGTTAAGTGGGTCAGATTTCCCAACGAAGACGGGAGCGATCCCGAAAAATCGTTCAAGGCAAGATCCAGCGATTGTAGATTAGTTAGATTGCCCAACGACGACGGGAGTGCGCCCGATAATTCGTTATCGTAAAAACCCAGCGATTCCAAGTAAGTCAGGTCGCCTAACGAAGACGGCAACTCACCTGATACCCCGTTACGGAATAGATGCAGCCTGATCACTCGTCCGTTCCCGTCGGTGGTCACGCCGAACCACTCATTCAGCGGTCTATCACTCAGCCAGTTGGTGTCATTCGTCCAGTTATCCCCATTCGTCGCCTCATACAGCGCCACCAAAACAGCCCGGTCGGGGTTGGAGGACTCGGGATCTTCGCAGTTGACCACGCCGATCTTGGTCAAGATGCCTCCCAGCCACGCTTGGAACGCGGCGTCCACCGGCGCGCACAACCCCGTGTCCTCTATGTTCAAACGGTTGAGGTCTTCGAGACCGATGAGCGAGCCGGGCAGAGGTCCAGACAGTTCGGAGTTGATGGAAAGTTCCAGCGTTTGCAGGCTGCTCAGGTTGCCCAGAGACGATGGAATACTGCCTGCCAACTGGTTGCTACGAAGATACAGATCTTGCAGGCTACTCAGGTTGCCCAATTCCGAAGGGATACTGCCCGTCAACTGGTTGTAGCCAAGCGCCAGATTTTGCAGGTTGCTCAGATTGCCCAAGGAAGAAGGGATACTGCCAGATAACTCGTTGCTGTAAAGCTTCAGATCTTGCAGGTTGCTCAGATTGCCCAAGGAAGAAGGGATACTGCCAGATAATTCGTTGAAGTTAAGCTCCATATCTTGCAGGTTGCTCAGATTGCCCAGGGAAGAAGGGATACTGCCTGACAACTCGTTGCCGTTAAGCCATAGCCCTGTCAGGTTGCTCAGGTTGCCCAAGGAAGAAGGGATGCTGCCTGACAACCCGTTACTGTGAAGAGACAGTTGTTGCAGGTTGCTCAGGTTGCCCAAGGAAGAAGGGATACTGCCCGACAACTCGTTACCGTTAAGCCACACTCGATGCAGGTTGCTCAGATTGCCCAAGGAAGAAGGGATGCTGCCTGACAACCCGTTGTCTTGAAGAACTAGCCCGGCAACTCGTCCGTTTCCGTCGGTGGCCACGCCGAACCACTCGCCCAGCGGCCTGTCGCTCAGCCAGTTGGTATCATTCGTCCAGTTATCCCCATTCGTCGCCTCATACAGCGCCACCAAAACAGCCCGGTCGGGGTTATCCAGCGATTCGTCGTCGTCGATGATCGTGATTTCTACTGCATCCCACTTCAATCCATCAACCTCACCGACCAACAAGATGGTCTCGTCGTCCTCCGCTCGATCATCGTCAATTGGCTCGATATTAATCGTCGTCGATCCTGCTATCGAGCCGGCTGGAATCACAGGCCACCTTAACGACGCAGTATAGTCCACATCACGGATCGCCGTGGACTCGCTACTAATAGTTAAGCGCACGGTCGCGTCCTCTGATAACGCCCTCCCGTCCAACGTGGCAGTCACCGTAATCGGGACTTCGCCCTCGTCCTCGCGGATCGTGTGCAGATTCACCGACAGCACGATAGCCGTACTCGGCTCACCATCGCCACTTGGGTCGCAGTTGACCACGCCTTGCTTGCTCTCGATTCCTTGCAGCCACGTCTGAAACCCGGCGTCCAGAGGCGCACACAACTGCGTACCATCCAGCCACAGCGATTCCAAGTTGATTAGGTTAACCAACTCAGGTGGAAGCGAACCCGAGAGCTGATTCTGCTGAAGATTTAGATCTTGCAAGTTGGTCAGGTCACCCAACGACGGCGGCAACTCACCTGAAAACGCGTTACTACCAAGATACAGATGTTGCAAGTTGGTCAGGTCGCCCAACGACTCCGGGATCGTACCCGAAAACTGGTTGCCGCCAAGCTCCAAGTATTCCAAGTTGGTCAGGTCGCCTAACGACGACGGCAACTCACCCGAGAGCTGATTACTATGAAGCTGCATCCGTTCCAGGTTGGTCAGGTCGCCCAACACAGACGGGAGCGAACCCGAGAACTGGTTCCAGGCAAGAGACAGCTCTCGCAAGTTAGTTAGGTTGCCCAACGCAGACGGAAGCGTGCCCGATAACTCATTACTGTAAAGAGACAGCACTTGCAAGTTGGTCAGGTCGCCCAACACAGACGGGAGCGAACCCGAGAACTGATTGCCTTGAAGCCACATCTCTCGCAAGTTGTTTAGGTTGCCCAACGCAGATGGAAGCGTGCCCGATAACTCGTTACTGGAAAGCTGCAGCACTTGCAAGTCAGTTAGGTTGCCCAACGACGACGGAAGTGAACCCGACAAAGCGTTCTGGTAAAGCCCCAGCCTCGTCACTCGTCCGTTTCTGTCGGTGGTCACGCCATACCACTCACCCAGCGGCCTATCACTCAGCCAGTTGGTATTATTCGTCCAGTTGTCCCCATTCGTCGCCTCATACAGCGCCACCAACACAGCCCGGTCGGGGTTATCCGGCGTTTCGTCGTTGTCGATGATCGTGATTGCTGCTTCATCCCCCATCAATCCGTCAACCGCACCGATCAACACGATGGTCTCGTCGTCCTCCACTTCAGCATCGTCAGTTGGCGCGACCACCAACACCGTCGATCCTACTATCTCATCGGCTGGAATCACAAGCCGCCTGAACGACGCACTGTAGTCCACATCGCGGGTCGCCGTGCCCGCCGTGCCAATGGACAAGATCACGGGGGTATCCTCTGACAGCGCCCTCTCGTCCAACGTGGCGGTCACCGTAATTTCGGTCTCACCAGCGTCCTCGCTTATCGCCTGCGGATTCACCGACAGCACGATAGCCGTACTCGGCTCACCATAGACGCAATCGCGAACGCCGCGCTTGCTCTCGATGCCGTCCAGCCACGCCTGGAAGACATCGTCCGTCGGCGCACACAACTGCGTGTCCTCCAGCCGCAGCGTTTGCAAATTAGTCAGATTGACCAACGACGGTGGGAGCTCACCATCCAAAGAAGCGTTGCCTTTAAGCCACAGCTCTTCCAATCTGGTCAGGTTGCCCAACGACGACGGCAACCCACCCGATAACTTATTATCGAAAAGCCCTAGCTGTTGTAAATTGGTCAGGTTGCCCAACGACGACGGGAGTGAACCTGATAACTCGTTATCGCCAAGATTCAGGTATGTCAAGTTGGTCAGGTTGCCTAACGACCGTGGGAACGCACCCCATAACTCGTTATCGTAAAGATCCAGCCGTTGCAAGTTAGTCAGGTTGCCCAACGACGACGGGAGTGAACCTGATAACCGATTCTCGCGAAGCCCCAGCCTCGTTACTCGTTCGTTTTCGTCGGTGGTCACGCCGTACCACTCGCCCAGCGGCCTATCGCTCAGCCAGTTGGTATTATTCGTCCAGTTGGCTCCATTCGTCGCTTCATACAGCGCCACCAAAACAGCACGGTCGGGGTTGGTAATCGGCGTGCTCGGCGTTTCATCGTTGTCGATGATCCTGATTGCTGCTTCATCCCCTATCAATCCGTTAACCGCACCGATCAACACGATGGTCTCATCGCTCTCCACTTCAGCATCGTCAATTGGCTCGACCGCCAACACCGTCGATCCTGCTATCGCATCGGCTGGAATCACAAGCCGCCTGAACGACGCATGGTAGTCCACATCGCGGATCGCCGTGGAGGAAGGGCCAATGGACAAGAGCACAGTGGTATCTTCTGGCAACGTCTTCCCGTCCAACGTGGCGGTCACCACAATCTCGAAGGAGCCGCCATTCTCGTCTATCATCTGCGGATCCACCGACAGCACGATAGCCGTACTCGGCGGCTCAGGATCGCCGCAATTGACCACGCCTTGCTTGATGTCGATACCTTCCAGCCACGCCTGGAAGTCGATGTCCAGCGGCGCACACAACTGCGTGTTCTCCAGATTCAGCCATGTCAGGTTGGTCAGGTTGACCAACGACCGTGGGAGTTCACCCAATAACTCGTTAAGGCCAAGACTCAGCCATTGCAAGTGGGTCAGATTGCCCAACTCCGGCGGTAGCGCGCCCGATAACTGGTTAGCGTAGAGGCTCAGCACTTGTAGGTTGGTCAGATTGCCCAACTCCGGCGGTAGCGCGCCCGATAACTGGTTGATGCCAAGACTCAGCCATTGCAAGTGGGTCAGGTCTCCCAACTCCGGCGGCAGCGTACCCGATAGCGAGTTATCGTTAAGCCTCAGGTCGATCACGCGTCCGTTTCTGTCGGTGGTCACGCCGAACCACTCGCCCAGCGGCCTATCGCTCAGCCAGTTGGTGTTATCCGTCCAGTTGCCCCCATCCGTCGCCTCATACAGTGCCACCAGCGCCGCTCGATCAGGGTTGGAATCGCCGCAGTTGACCACGCCGACCTTGTTCTCGATGCCTTCCAGCCACGCTTGGAAGGCGGCGTCCGTCGGCGCACACAACCGCGTGCCATCCAGCCACAGCCCCGCCAATTTGGTCAGGCGGACCAACAAATCCGGCAGGGCACCTGTTAAAGCGTTATTGGAAAGCTGCATCAATCGCAAGTCGGTTAGGTTGCCCAACGACGGGGGTAGCTCACCCGAGAACTGATTAGATTGAAGCGCCAGCAGTTGTAGGCGGGTCAAGCCGCCCAGAGACGCCGGCAGTGCACCCGACAACTTGTTGTTGCCAAGATTCAGCCATTCCAAGCTCTTGAGGTCGCCCAATGACGTCGGCAGCGAACCCGATAAACCGTTATCGTTAACCATCAGCCGGGTCACTCGTCCGTCGGCGTTGGTGGTCACGCCATACCACTCGTCTAGCGGCCTATCGCTCAGCCAGTTGGTGTTATCCGTCCAGTTGGCTCCATTCGTCGCCTCATACAGCGCCACCAGCGCCGCTCGATCAGGGTTGGAATCGCCGCAGTTGACCACGCCGCGCTTGTTCTCGATGCCGTCCAGCCACCCCTGGAAAACATCGTCTGTCGGCGCACACAACTCCGTGTTGCGCAGATTCAGCCATTTCAAGCGGGTGAGCTTGACCAATGACCCAGGGAGCGGACCTGATAACTGGTTACGGTCCAGATACAGAACTTCTAAATTGGTTAGGTTGCTCAACGACTCAGGCAGCGAACCCGAGAAATCATTATCGTAAAGATCCAACTCTCGTAGGTGGGTCAGATCGCCTAACCACGCCGGCAGCCCACCCGATAACTCGTTCTCGTACAGATACAGTTCTTGTAGGTTGGTCAGATTGCCCAACTCAGACGGCAGTGTACCCGATAACGCGTTACCGCCAAGCTCTAGGTGGGTCACGCGTCCCTCGTCGTCAGTGGTCACGCCGAACCACTCGCCCAGCGGCGCATCACTCAGCCAGTTGGCGTTATCCGTCCAGTTGTCTCCACCCGTCGCCTCATACAGCGCCACCAAAGCCGCGCAATCCGGAGACGCAACCCCGCCGCCTTCCCCAATACCCGCCGGCAGCGTCGGATCAGCAGAATCGTTGAGCCACCCCGCAATCAGATAGGCGTCGGCGAAATCGATCCGACCATCGGCGTTGACATCACCCAGCGATATATCGCCGTTGTTGGGCATGATGGTAGAGGTGTCCTCGCTGTATAGGGCCACCAACAGCGCGTCGAAGAAATCAACCCGGCCGTTGTTGTCCACATCGCCCAAGACCCCACCCGAAAAGCACGACCCCGACAAAGCCGTCTTCGCCCGCGCCATGCCCGCCGACGCTTCGACAACCAAATCCACCGGCCCCGCCGCCACCCGGAACGCCGGATCGACAAAGGGCATAAGCCCCGGTCCCGAAACCGTCAACCCATACACCGAAGCCGCCTCCATCGCCTCAGCACCAGCCTGTGGCATCCTCCCCGAGGACCCCGCTGGAATGCCCGCCTGTCCGTCTATCAGCACCATCGACCGAGTCGCCTGCACCCCCTCGCCACTCAGCCGGTAGAGATAGACCCCCGCCGCTACCGCCGCGCCAGCCGCATCCGTGCCATCCCAACGCGCCGTGTAAAAGCCTTCCGACTGCTGGCCATCCACCAGCGTGGCAATGTGCTGACCCAAGACGTTGAACACCTCCAGCCGCACCAACATGGGCTGTTGCAAACGGTAGGGAATGACGGTGGCCGGATTAAACGGATTGGGGTAATTCGACCCTAGGCTGAACTGTGCCGGCTGAACGGCCGCACCGGGCAAGGCTCCCAACGGCAGGGCAAAGGAGCCGGTCTCATCGGTGGTGGCTCCCACCCACGAGCGCAAATCGCGCAGATCGAATAGCCGCACCTGCGCACCGGCGACGGATTCGCCCGAGGCTAGCCGCACCTGACCGACCATCATGGACTCAGCACCTACCTGCACGCTGAACACCATGCCTAAGACGATGAGACTACTGAATATGCGCTGCATATCGCTAATTCCTTTTCTTGTGGATTATGGATGTTTGTTGAAGTCTCTTAAAGCGAATCTGAGTTGGGGTCATCCCAGCGTGAGACGGCCCCAACTCACGAACGCGCTACTTCAGCAGCAGCATCTTCTTGACTTCGACGAACTCGCCGCCGGCCTGCAAGCGGTAGAAATACAGCCCCGACGACAAGCGATGCCCACTATAATCGGTCGCATCCCACTCTACCGCGTAGCGACCGGCGCTCTGATGCTCGGCAACCAGCGTCCGCACCGGCTGACCGACGACATTATAGACGGTCAGTGCTACGTCCGTCGCCTGCGGCAGCGCATACTCGATCGTCGTCGTTGGGTTGAACGGGTTGGGGAAGTTGCTCGCCAAGGAGAACGCGGTCGGCAGCGTCTGTAACGAGAGCGATGCAGTCGCGCCGTTGGCGTCCGTAACCGTGTACGTATAGGCGGTTTCACCCGCTGCCAGCGGCGTACCCGCAATCGTCCGCGTGGCCGCGTCAAACGTCAGGCCCGCCGGTAGGGCCGGCGACAGGCTGTATCTCAGTGGGGCACTGCCGCCTGAAGCCTCCGGCAACACGACGTCCTCCACGCGCTGGCCAACGATGAATTCGCGGATTTTAGCCAAATCGTGCTGATGCGTCGGAACAACCTTACCTGCGCCGAACAAATCGCCAAAACTCAGCGACGGGTTGACCGTAATGGAGAAGGTCAACACCGCGGCGGCCCCACCGCTATCAATCACCGTGTAGGTGACGATGACCGCGCTGTCGGTGGCTTCCGTCGGCGTGCCCACAATCGTCCGCGTGGCCGCGTCAAACGACAAGCCCGCAGGTAGGCCCGAGACGCTATACGCGTACGGTGGGATGCCACCTGATGCCACCGGCAGCACGAGCGGGGTAATCGCCGTCCCAGCGGTGAACGATTGGTTTGGGACCGCAGTGTCGGCGGCGAAGGCGAGGGGCGAATCTGACGAGTCCGACGACAAGTCCGACGACAAGGGATTGACCGTGATGAGAAGGGGGAGGGAGGCGCTGCTCCCAAGCGCGTCGGTCACCGTGTAGGTAAGGATGACCGGGCCGTTGGTCGCTTCCGTCGGCGTACCCGAAAGCGTCCGCGTGGCCGGGTCAAACGACAAGCCCGCTGGCAGGCCCGAGACGCTATACGCGTACGGCGGGGAACCGCCCGTCGGCACGGGCAGCACGGTGGGTTCGATAGCCTCGCCAACCGTGAACTCGAAATCGAGGTCTTCCTGGTCATCTCGTGGTAACGAGGGATTGACCGTGATGAGAAAGAGGGCCAACGAGGCGCTGGCCCCATTCGCGTCGGTCACCGTGATGATGACGGTGACCGGGCCGTTGGTCGCTTCCGTCGGCGTGCCCGAAATCGTCCGCGTGGCCGCGTCAAACGACAAGCCCGCAGGTAGGCCCGAGACGCTGTACATGTACGGTGGGGTCCCGCCCACCGATGCCGCCGACAGCACGGGCAACACGATGGGTTCGATAGCCTCGCCAACCGTGAACTCGAAATCGGGGTCTTCGTAGCCATCTCGTGGTAACGAGGATTGCCCTGAAATATCCAGCGCAATGTCGAGTGGATTGTTCAATCCGGTGATGAGGTCTTCGATGCCGGTTCCGTCGAGGTTGGCCCGCTGGATCTTGCCCGGGAGGGGGGCCGTCCAGTACAGCTTGCCCGCACCCACGTCCAGCGCCAAATTGGATGGCCTCAATCCGGTGATGAGGTCTTCGATGCCGGTTCCGTCGAGGTTGGCCCGCTGGATCTTGCCTATCCTCCAATCCGCCCAGTACATCTTGTCAGCACCCATGTCCAGCGCCAAATTTGGGTCGCTCACTCCTTCCGTGACGAGGTCTTCGATGCCGGTTCCGTCGAGGTTGGCCCGCTGGATCTTGCCCGGCCTCTGGTCTGCCGTCGGCCAGCTAATTGTCCAGTAGATTTTGCCGCCGCCCAGATCTAGCACCAAATCGGTTGGCCGATCCAATCCCGTGATGAAATCCTCGACGCCGGTTCCGTCCAAGTTCGCCCGCTGAATCTTGCCCGCTGGATAGTAGTCCGTCCAGTAGATCTTGCCCGCCCCCAGATCCAGCGCCAACCCGCCTAGCGCGCCCTCTGCCGTGACGAGGTCTTCGATGCCGGTTCCGTCGAGGTTCGCCCGTTGGATTCTGTCCCTTCCTCCTTCGGTCCCCCAGTAGATCTTGCCGCCGCCTAGGTCCAGCGCCAAATTGGTTGGCCGATCCAATCCCGTGATGAAATCCTCGACGCCGGTTCCGTCGAGGTTGGCCCGCTGGATTTTGCTCGCGAAATTGTCCGCCCAGTACATCTTTGGCGTACTCTTGATACCACCACCGCCACTCAGCGTTTCGTCGTCGATGATCGTGATTGCTACCTCATCCCCCGTCAATCCGTCAACTGCACCGATCAACACGATGGTCTCGTTGCCCTCCGCTTCAGCATCGGCAACTGCCTCGACCGCAAGCGTCGTCTCTCCTGCTATCGAGCCGGCTGGAATCACAAGCCTACTACCGAGAACCGCCCAATAGTCCACATCGCGGGTCGCCGTGGAGGAGGAAGGGTCAATGGTCAAGGTCACAGTGGTATTCTCTGACAGCGCCCTCCCGTCCAACGTGGCGGTCACCGTAATTTCGGTCTCATCAGCACCCTCGCTTATCGTCTGCGGATTCACCGACAGCACGATAGCCGTACTCGGCGTTTCGTCCGCCGGTCCGCAGTTGCGAACGCCGTACTTGTTCTCAATGCCTTCTAGCCACCGCTGGAAGGCGGCGTCCGTCGGCGCACACAACTGCGTGTCAGTCAGATTCAGAAATTGTAGATTGGTGAGGTTGCTCAACGACGACGGAAGGGAACCCGAAAACTCGTTACCACTAAGATACAGCTCTTCCAAGTTGGTCAGGTTGCCCAACCACGACGGAAGAGAACCCGATAACTCGTTACCACTAAGATACAGCTCTTCCAAGTTGGTCAGGTTGCCCAACCACGACGGAAGAGAACCCGATAACTCGTTACCACTAAGATACAGCTCTTCCAAGTTGGTCAGGTTGCCCAACGACGACGGAAGGGAACCCGATAACTGATTATTGTAAAGCCACAGCCATTGCAAGTTGGTCAGGTTGCCCAACGACGACGGAAGGGAACCCGATAACTGATTATTGTAAAGCCACAGCCATTGCAAGTTGGTGAGGTTGCCCAACGACGACGGAAGCGAACCCGATAACTGGTTCCTGGAAAGACTCAGCCATTGCAAGTTGGTGAGGTTGCCCAACCACGACGGAAGCGAACCCGATAACTCGTTAGAGTCAAGAATCAGCTCTTGCAAGTTGGTCAGTCCGCCCAGTTCCGCCGGCAGTTCGCCCGATAAACCGTTATCGTAAAGCCTCAGCCTCGTTACTCGTCCATCGTCGTCGGTGGTCACGCCGTACCACTCGCCCAGCGGCCTATCGCTCAGCCAGTTGGTGTTATTCGTCCAGTTGTCCCCATTCGTCGCCTGATACAGCGCCACCAGAGCCGCCCGGTCGGGGTTGGTACTCGGCGTACTCAGCGATTCGTCGTCGATGATCGTGATGTCTGTCTGCGTCGAGCCTCCTGATGCGGTCGCCCGCACCCCAACCCCCCTATTGCCATCCCTCCTGTCGTTGTCTATGGGGGAAAGAGTGAGATTCGCCGTTCCCTCGGTCGCGCCAGCCGGAATGGTGAGGCGAGGCAGTATTGCTGTGTAATCGACATCGCGCTCGGCCGGCGTGCCTGCGCTTGGAGCCACAAAATCGAAGCGCACGGTCTCATCAGCCGGTGCGGCTGCCGCCAAGGTAACGGTCAGGGTAATCTCTGTTGGCCCTGCGTCCTCGCGGACAGACAACTGACTTGCCGTCAGACGTTGAGGCCCGCCTTGGCAGTTGCGAACGCCGTACTTGTTCTCAATGCCTTCTAGCCACCGCTGGAAGGCGGCGTCCGTCGGCGCACACAACTGCGTCTCAAGCAGCTCCAACCATTGCAAGTTGGTGAGGTTGCCCAACGACGACGGGAGTGAACCCGAAAACTCGTTCTCGTTAAGAACCAGCACTTGCAAGTTGGTGAGGTTGCCCAACGACGACGGAAGCGTTCCCGATAACTCGTTCTTGTGAAGATACAGCTTTTGCAAGTTGGTGAGGTTGCCCAACGACGACGGAAGCGTTCCCGATAACTCGTTCTTGTGAAGATACAGCTCTTGCAAGTTGGTGAGGTTGCCCAACGACGACGGAAGCGTTCCCGATAACTGGTTATGGCTAAGACGCAGCTCTTGCAAGTTGGTGAGGTTGCCCAACCACGACGGCAACGAACCCGAAAACTGGTTACTGTCAAGCCACAGATTCCGCAAGTTGGTCAGGTTGCCCAACGACGACGGAAGCGAACCCGATAACTCGTTACCGCTAAGATACAGCTCTTGCAAGTTGGTCAGGTTGCCCAACGACGACGGAAGCGAACCCGATAACTCGTTCCCGCCAAGCGACAGATTCCGCAAGTTGGTCAGGTTGCCCAACCACGACGGAAGCGAACCCGAAAACTGGTTCTCGTTAAGACGCAGCTCTTGCAAGTTGGTCAGGTTGCCCAACCACGACGGCAACGAACCCGATAACTGGTTAAAGTGAAGCCACAGACTTCGCAAGTTGGTGAGGTTGCCCAACGACGGAAGCGTTCCCGAAAACTCGTTACCGCCAAGATACAGCAATTGCAAGTTGGTCAGGTTGCCCAACCACGACGGCAACGAACCCGATAACTCGTTCCCGCTAAGATTCAGATATTGCAAGTTGGTCAGGTTGCCCAACCACGACGGCAACGAACCCGATAACTGGTTATCGCCAAGATACAGCAATTGCAAGTTGGTCAGGTTGCCCAACCACGACGGCAACGAACCCGATAACTCGTTCCCGCCAAGACTCAGCCATTGCAAGTTGGTGAAGTTGCCCAACCACGACGGAAGGGAACCCGATAACTCGTTACTGTAAAGATCCAGCCGCGTTAGACCAGTTGCATATTCAAGCCCGGTCAAATCGCTGATGTTCTTGTTCGGTGCTTCAAGGCGCGTCAAGCTGGCCATCTCGGCCTCGGTGATCGGCGCACCACGCGCCTTGCCTAATGCGGTCTCAATCGCTGCGCGAAGGTTCGCATCAGGGATCGACACTGCCTGACTGGCAGCCCCTACCTGCACGCTGAACACCGTGCCGATGACTATGAGACTACTGAGTATGCGCTGCATATCGCTGACTCCTTGCTTGGGAGATTGTGGATGTTTGAAACCAACTCTACTTACTTCGTCTCAGGCGAAAACACCCTGCTTGTACTCGATGCCCTCCAGCCACGCCTAGAAGGCGGCATCCGTCGGCGCACACAACTGCGTGTTAGCCAGAGCTTGCATAACCGGAGACACCGATGAGTCCTAAAAGACAGCCATAGAATTTCACAGCCTTCCAATATAAGGTCCGTGTGTGATTTTCAGATGATTTTCAAGCCTGTTTCTATGATTTTATTGTGATTTTACTATGATTTTATTGTGATTTTTTGCCCAATTACAATATAATTGGCCCCGTCAGGGCCTATCGCGCCTCGAAGACGCTTGGTGCGGCGTGATCGCCACCTTTGACGATAAAGGGCAGGTGGAGGGCTTCCTGAGAGGGTTGAGACCGATGAGTGGCTCGCTCTTGAAGGTGCTGCGGCAGATACCTACCGGTGGGCGTTTGAGAGGGGCAATTTCATAGACACGCGCCGCGCCGCCTTCATGACACACGATCCATGAGTACCCGGGTGCGCGTCCGCTGTGGCTTCCGCTTGTGGGAGGTCGCGTGCTTGTTGGTCTCGTCGATGGCGCAGGGGTCGCTGTGCCGCGACGTTGCGATGATTCTAGTGATTCTTGCGATTTATGGTGCGGATGATGCGGCCCTGCTGGTCAACCACATAAATAAGCTTCCGTTGTGTGCCGACGCCGCACGACAGCTTCGGCTCTGCATGAGGGGGCAAGGCCAAACGCTCCGTCAGGCGATTATCCCGACTAAAATCAAAGCCACGAGCGCCAATCTCCTCGGTGCTTTCCAGACGCCTCCGCAAGCGGTTGTCTCCGGAAATCAAGGGCAGAGCCGCCGCGATCGTCGCACTTACCTTTGCGGATGCGGCACCGGGCAGGGTATAGGGATCGGCCTGTGTAACATCAACCCCATAGCCCATATCGGCCAAGGCCTGAACCGTGATCGCGGAAAGCGCTCCGCCGCCACCCGGCACCATCAGTTCGCCTTCGAGCACGGAATACCTCCAGTGTGACCCATCATCGACCGGCACCTTTGCACCCGTGTAGTTCCGTCCGCCAGCGTCGTCAAACGCGGCAACCGCCAGCGGACCGTTAAAGTGCACGTCAGGGTCCCAAGAGAGGTAATCGCCCCAGATCGGTATCGACCCGAACCCCAGAACGTGCCCTAGCTCATGGCGTGCTGTCGTTGGTATACTAGCCCAGAACAGATCAACCCCCATGCAGCCTACGACGGGCAGATGGGTGGTCTCTCGCAATACGCTTGGACCACCAAACCCAAGAATAAAACCGTCACCGTCGTGGTTAGTTATATATATCCGCAGATCGTCTATTCGCTCCCCGGCAGGAATCTCAAACGAATGATCGCCACACGAATCTGACCAGCCCTGAGTAAATTCATAGTCTGGCAGGTCTTCCGTAACAACCGACATCCAGCGCCGAGCCACATATCGGAACACATTCTTATGAGATTCGGTGAAGGAGCCGAGGAAAACGAGTTCGATGTCGAAGTCGCCTGTGCGGAATGACTTATGAAAAGATACCATAGCTCCGCGGCTCTGAAGGGCGGGGATATGATCGTTTATGGAGGAGGCGCTCAGGAGATTTCCCCGAAGATCTAGCTCTGTCAGCTTGGTCAAGCCACTCAGCGGCGATACATCCGAGATGTTGTTATACGCAAGATCCAGCCGTCCCAGGTTGGTCAAGCCACTCAGCGGCGATACATCCGAGATGTTGTTAAGTTCAATCCACAACACTGCAAGCGTGGTCAAGCCACGCAGCACAGATATGTCCGAAATGTCGTTAGCTGCAAGATCTAGTGATATCAGGTTGGTCAAGCCACGTAGCACAGATATGTCCGAAATGTTGTTAGCTGCAAGATACAGCGCTTTCAGGTTGGTCAAGCCACGTAGCACAGATATATCCGAAATGTTCATACCTTCAATCCACAGGTCTGTCAGGTTGGTCAAGCCACGCAATACAGATATATCCGAAATGTCGTTGTAACGAATGCTCAGCCTTTCTAGGTTGGTCAAGCCACGCAGCACAGATACGTCCGAAATGTCGTTGAACCCAAGAAACAGGAATATCAGGTTGGTCAAGCCACGCAATACAGATATATCTGAAATATCGTTACCTCCAAGATCTAGTGCTGTCAGGTTGGTCAAGCCACGTAGCACAGATATATCCGAAATGTCGTTACCGAAAAGAGACAAGTCTGTCAGGTTGGTGGCATACTCCAACCCGGTCAAATCGCCGATGCCCGCACGTATCGCTTCCAGCTTGGTCAAAGCCTTCAATTCATCCTTGGTAATCGTCGCACCCCTCGCCTTGTCCAGCGCCGCCGCAATCGCCGCCCGCAAGTTGGCGTCGGGGATGGTCACTACATCGCTATCTTGTCCCTCTTGTTGACCATCTCGATTGGCTGGCAACGTCGTAAAATTCGGCCCGAAAGCCCATTCAGAAGGGCCATCGCTATTCTCGGCTCTGACGGCCCAGCGATACTCGGTATTCGGCGCAAGATCATAGATCGTGGTGTAGAGCCTAATCCCTTTATGCGGTTCGTTGGTCCACTTCCCACCAACAGCCCGCTTGTAGTTGACATCATAGTCGGCAGCCCCCTCAGCCGCATCCCAGCGCACCCGGCAGGACGAATCGGTCACCGCCTCAAAGCGCAGATTCGTCGGCGCAGCAGGCGCGGCGAGGGTCGCCTGCGCCTTCCCGCTGCCCGCTCCCTCTTCTTCCTCCTCGTCGTTGAGCGCGTCGAACAGGTCGCAAAAGGCACAGTCGTCGTCCGTAGCCTTGCCCGCCGAATGCGGTCCGGCCGACACCACCAACTCCACCGGAGCCATGCCCGCCTCAACCCGAAAGGCCGAATCCACATAGGGAACCAACCCACTACCCGAAACGATCAACCCGTACTCTTCACGCTCTCCAGTAGGCCCGCCGCCACCGGACGCACCCGGCCAAACAGAAGCGATCCCGCCAGCCGAGACGCCCGCTTGCCCGTCAAGCAACACCATCCGGCCGGTCTGATGTTCCACGCCCACCGTCATTCGGTAGATATACACTCCTGCCCCCACAGCGCGGCCTGCCGCATCCGTAGCGTGCCACATCGCCGTGTGAAACCCCGCCGGCCGTTCCCCGTCCACCAGCGTCGCAATGTGCTGCCCCAAGACGTTGAACACCTCCAGCTGCACTTCGGACGAAGCCGCCAGTTGATAGGGAATGATCGTCGAGGGATTGAATGGATTGGGATAATTCGGTCCTAACGCGAACCGCTCTGGCAGCGCCCGCCCCGACAACGCGGCTAACGGCAACGCGAAATACCCCGTGCCATCGGTCAGGGCGCGGGCAATGGCCCCCCGCTGCAGGTCGCTCAAATCGAACAGCCGCACTTGGGCACCGGCGACGGGTTCGCCCGAGGCTAGCCGCACCTGCCCGGCCACCATCGGCTCAGCCCCTGCCTGCACACCCAACAGGGTACCTAAGACGATGAGGCTACCTATCATACGTTGAATGGGTGAGGGTTTTTGCGTCGGGAAATCCTTGGCGGGCATCACAATTCTCCTCTGTTGCAGTGGATGAAGGCCCCGCTGGGGGCCATTAGCCGTACCTTTTTGGCCTCCTGCTTTTTATGGCTTGCATAACCGGAGACGCCGATGAGTCCTAAAAGACAGCCATAGAATTTCACAGCCTTTTAATATAAATATAAGGTCCATGTGTGATTTTCAGGCGATTTACAAGCCTGTTTCTATGATTTTACTGTGATTTTTTTGTGATTTTATTATGATTTTTGCCCAATTTTTATATATATTTATCTCGCTAGGGCTTACCGTGCCTTGAATCCCGTTGTACATTAGGCGACGCCCGACGACAACCACGGGTATCCCGCATCCTGATGGAGGTAATGAGTTGAAAAACACCGACGAGCCTGACCAACAGAAAGAGGAACCGCGCAACCGCCTCTCCCAGCTAAGCGAAGCCAGCCTCCGCATCAACGAGAGCCTCGACCTCGATACGGTATTGCAGGAGATTTTGGATAGTGCCCGATCGCTGACCAACGCTCGATGCGGCGTGATCGTTAGCATGGACGATAAAGGGCAGGTGGAGGACTTTCTGGCCTCTGGCCTGACGGACGATGAGGCCCAACAGTTATTTGCGATGCCCGAGGGGCTGAGGATCTTCGAATACCTAATCACCATTCCAGGACCGCTGAGAGTCCCGGACCTTGCCAGCTACCTGAGATCGCAGGGCCTTTCCGAGTTTCACCTGCCTACTGAGATAAGCGTACGCGCTTACCTGGAGGCCCCGATTCGCCACCGGGGCGAGAATGTGGGCAATATTTATCTGGGAAAGAGCGAACCCGGCCAGGAGTTTACCCGCGAAGACGAGGAGACCTTGGTCATGTTCGCGTCCCAAGCGGCACTGGTCATCGGCAACGTCCGCCGCTACCGCGACGAGCAGCGAGCCCGAGCCGACCTAGAAACGCTGATCAACACCTCGCCGGTGGGCGTGGCGGTCTTCGACGCGCGAACCGGTGCGCCGGTGTCGTTCAACCGGGAGGCCAGAAGGATTATGGTGAGCCTACAGACGCCAGGATGCCCTGTGGATCAACTCCTCGATGTGCTCACCGTCCGGCGTGCCGATGGGCGCGAAATTTCTCTGGCCGAGTTTCCTATCACGCGGGTGTTGAGTACTGGTGAGACTCTCCACGCCGAGGAGATCGTCATGCAGGTCCCTGACGGTCGGTCGGTGACCACGCTGGTCAACGCCACGCCCATCCGTTCGGAGGCCGGCGAGGTGGACTCGGTCATCGTCACGCTGCAGGACATGACCTCACTGGAGGAGTTGGGGCGGCTGCGGGCCGAGTTCCTAGGCATGGTGAGCCACGAGCTGCGCGTTCCGCTGACCTCTATTAAAGGCTCCGCAATCACCCTGCTGGACGACTCATCCGACCTAGACCCCGCCGAACTGCGCCAGTTCCACCAGATTATCGTCGATCAGGTCGAACACATGCGCGAACTGATCGGCGACCTACTGGACGTGGCGCGCATCGCGACGGGCACGCTGCAGGTTATTCCCGAACCAACAGAGGTCGCCAGCTTGGTGGACCGGGCCAGGAACACCTTCCCAAGCAGCGGAGGAAGGCACGACCTCGACCTCGACCTTGCGCTGGGCCTGCCCCCAGTCATGGCAGACAGATCGCGCATCGTCCAAGTTCTGTCCAACCTCCTGTCCAACGCGGCGCGGCACTCGTTAGAGTCGTCCGTCATCCGGGTGACCGCCGTGCGGGAGGACCTCCACGTGGCAGTCACCGTAGCCGACGAGGGCACCGGGATCTCCGCCGATCGGTTGCCGCACCTGTTCAGGAAGTTCTCCCGTACCGACAATGAGAACGAGGGACGCGAAATCGGCGGTTCGGGTCTTGGCCTTGCCATCTGCAAGGGGATCGTGGAGGCGCACGGTGGCCGCATCTGGGCTGAAAGCGACGGCCTAGGCCAAGGGGCGCGATTTACCTTCACCATACCGGTGGCCGAAGATGTCAGGACCAGAGCAACACCCCCGTCCCCTCGGTCAGCCGCCCGCTCGCAGCAGAAAGAGAGCGAAGAGGTCCGCATTTTGGTAGTGGACGATGATCCACAAGCACTGCGGTACATCCGGGACGCACTCTCCAAGGCGGGCCTCACGCCGATAGTGACCGCTGACGCAAAAGAGGTACTCCCCCTCACTGAAGAGAAAAAACCTCACTTGGTCTTGCTCGACCTAGTGTTACCCGATGCCGACGGCATCGACCTGATGGAGGACATCCTCCGCGTGGCCGACGTGCCGGTCATCTTCGTATCCGTGTACGGCAAGGACCAGGTCATCGCCCAAGCCTTTGAGATGGGCGCTACCGACTACATCGTCAAGCCCTTCTCGCCGACGGAGTTGGTAGCTAGGGTTAAAGCGGCCCTGCGCAGGCAGGCAGATCCATACCGAATCGAGTCGTTAGAACCCTATGTGCTGGGCGATCTGACTATTGACTACGCCGAACGCCGCGTGACGGTTGCCGGCCAGCCGGTAGAGCTAACCGCCACCGAATACGAACTGCTCTGCGAGCTTTCGGTCAATGCCGGACGGGTGGTGCCCTACGACCAGTTGTTGAAAAGGGTATGGGGCCAGACCGACTCTAACGATGTGCGGGTGATCCGCACCGTTGTCAGAAAGCTCCGCCGCAAGCTGGACGACGACGTAGACAGCCCCACATATATCTTTACTGAGTTTCGCGTCGGCTATCGGATGCCGAAAGGACAGGAACCGGCAAGGCGGTGAGAATGGTTGCGTGGGATATTATCGACAGATGCCGTAGATAGGTAATTTTATTGGAGCCGCCTCCCGGACTCGAACCGAGGACCGTCTGATTACAAATCAGATGCTCTACCAACTGAGCTAAGGCGGCTCTTTCTCAAATCTACGCCATCGGATTATCCTTTACAAATGTCTTCGGCGAGACTTCGGCGTGAGCTCAGTCGAACGCTCAGCCGAGCCGCTGCGCTATCCGGCACGCCAAGTCCTCACGCGTTATGGGATCGCGGCCCGCAAGATCCGACGACAGACCCGCAGCCCGCAGGTGCTCGTCAGGTTCATCTGCCAAGGCGTCTAGATCAAAGCGCAAATGATCGGCGCAGCCCGGCCATATCCCCTCCACAGCCAGCATCTGCACAGCCGCAAAGGCCGGATGCTTAGGCGGCACGTCCTCATACCAATACAGCGGCACACCGGCCGCCAGCAAGATCTGCTGGTACTGACGGCGCAGAGCCGCGCTGCTGCACACATCCGCTGGGGTCCGTTGCTGGCCCACGCAAAAAGCAGCCAACGCACCAGCGGCCTCGCCGATATTCCACTCCACGGGATGCAGCCGATAGCAGCCATTGGTGATATGCGTGGTGCCGATGTTCTTGCAGGCCGCCAGTAAGTTGTCCAAGTGCCGCGACACGAGCGCTCCCAACGGGATCTGGAAGGGCTTAGTGGGCGCGGTGTACACCACGTCAGTAGCTTGGCCGTGGATGTCGATGGCGTACCAACCCACGCCGACGCTGTCGCTAAAAGAAGCGGCGCGCGCATTGGGCTGGTGCGGAGCGGCCACCTCTTGCTCGACAATGGTCTTCCGCGCTTCGATGCGCCGGGATTCGCGGATGTAGGGGTACTGGGAGAAGCCGTCGGCAGTTCCCATGATGTCGGGGCGCAATCGCAGTTCGGGATAACCGCGACCGCCATCGTCACGCGGCACCTCAGTCTGCAGCCAGTACAACAATCCCAAGCTCAGTTCCTTAGCCGCGGCTATCTGCTGCGCTTGCTCAGCAGGCGGCACGCCGATGAGGGTGCCGCCGGTGTAGTCATTGCCCTGCCAGTTGATCAACGCCACATCCCCGGGCACCTGTCCCTCGGCAAATTGATCAGCGCACAACAGGCGGCGGTAGGCCCAAAAGGAGCCGGGCAAATCGCCAGCGGTCTCGAAGAATCGGTACGTGCGCAGGCCGCGGGCGTACTGCAAGGTCAAGGTGTAGGGCTGCTGGTCGCGGTGGCGCTCGTAGTTCGGCGGGCGGGGAATAGTGTGGTCTTGACCGGGGCAGAAATCGACCGCAAACGGGCAGGTAAAAGACTGGGTCAGATGCGGAGCAGGGCCTTCGGCGCGGGCGTGCGGCTCGCCGGTCTGGTCGCGGCTTTCAGCGCCGGAGACGTAGGGGACGGGCAACAGGGGCAGCAGGTCACCCAGCTCCGTCGCGTCGAGCACATACGCCGGGGCAAAGCGCAAGACGTGCGTGCCGCCGTCTTGGACGACATCTACGGTGCGGATGGACTGGCCTTGGACATAGGCGGCAGACGCGCGGGCGCGGTAAAACAACATCAGGCGGCCGGCTTCGACTTGGGGTACGACCAAAGACAGTAGGGACGTTAAACCGGCTCGGGGCTCGAAGCACAAGGCAGAAACCCAACCGGCCCCAGGATTGAAGTGCGGGTCGTCGGGGTTTTTCAATTCGTACTTGCGGCGATAGAACGCGCGGATGCCAGCGCGGAATTCGCCGTACAGGGCCGTGCCGCCAAAGTGCTCTATATGCGGATGTTCGTCTAAAGCGGAGACGCCCTGGCTAGTAGCTTGGCCGCCGATCCACGGGTTTTCTTCGGTCAGGCAGACACGATAGCCCAAGCGGGCGGCGCGCACGGCCGCAGCCACGCCGCCCAAGCCGCCGCCCAAGACCAAAATGTCGCATTCAATAGTGCGGGTTTCCATGTTACGCACGTAGGGGCAACCGGCCGGTTGCCCCTACGATATCCACACGCGGCCCAGCGCAGCAGCCGTAGCCGCCACAGCCTCTTCCCGCTCCATGGCGCGCACGCGCTCGCTGAACGGCTCGACCATGACCGGCCCGTCGTAGCCAATGTGCTGCAAGGCGCTGAGAAACGTCGCGATATCGATTACGCCGGTCGCTCCAGGCAAGTCGCGCACATTGTCGAGCTGGTCGTCAATTTCTACGCCGGCCGGGGCGTCATTGACGTGAACATCCACCACTTGCTGGGGGCGCAAGCGGCGCACATCCTCAGCAGTTTCGTGGGCCGTGTACCAATGCCAGCTATCTAGCAGAAAGCCCACATTCTCGCCAACGGCTTGGCACAATTCCTCCATTTGCTCCATGGTGTGGACAAACTCGTACCGCTTACTTGACCACAGCGTTTTCGGCGCAACGTATTCCAAACCCAACCGCACCCCTTCATCGGCGAGCACCGCTGCGGCCGGCCGCAACCGCTCGACGTGAAAGGCAAAATTCTCTTGGTACGTCAGCTCGTCCGAGGTCGGCATAAGCCAAGTCGCCGTCCGCCGCACCCCCAACGTCGCCGCCACCTTTGCCAACTCCGGCAACTGCGCCAAGCTCGCTTGATATGCGGCCTCCTCCCCGCGAAAATCAACGGGAAATCCCCACGCCGATAGGCGCACGCCCTTGCGCTCGGCCAAAGCGAGAGCCTCTTCCGCGCCCATGGCCGCGACTTCGCCAATGTTGAAGTGATACCCAGCGAACCCGTGCCGCGCGGCCAAATCAAGCCCGTCCGCGAGGTTCTCTACGCTTGCGCCGATGGCTCCCGGTGATAGCGAGCGAAACATAGCTTCTCCTTATTTTGATTGATTGTTGGGAAATCCTCCCTCCCAAGCGATGCTGTTATATATATAGAGCATCCGATAGTTATTCATCGGAGATTCTCCGTATCCTAGCGCTGAAAATCTGAGACGACATAGGTACTCATCAGTTTATCATGCCATCCCTGATTCTCTTGATCGAAAAGAATCCACAGATACCCGAGAAAAAGGACGAAACCCGATATACTCTTTCCGATCCACTCGCGGATCAGCATCGTAAAGAACCCCGCTGGCTCGCCATCCTCTTTGACGACGCGCATGCCGAGCAGCTTTTTGCCGACTGTCGCACCTTTGGCGAAGAGAATCAGACTCCAAACAGCGTATAATACGGCCAGAACGACTATTAAAGGCATAATCTCATCGAAAAGAGCAGCCCCAATTAGCGCCCACCATACCACCATAAGTGGGATAAAAACATCAAGGCAGTAAGCACCCAAACGCTTTCCCGGTGAGGCCAGCCGACCGATTGCTGAGTTTACGAGATTCGTGTGGCATATGGAACACCATCGCGCTCCAGCAGCGCAATCCGAGTTACAAGATGGGCAAGTAGGCATTGCATCTCCTCCCTACAGGTGAGTGTACGTGGATTCCCACCGAGCCGCTCCTCGACGGGGGCGGAATGAAACGGAACAACCGGTGCTTTCCGTCAGATAATCTCCTTTTTTTGAAGCTTGCCCTGAGCAGTTTCCCCCTCGCCAACAGCCGCCGCACCCAACTCCGCACCTCCACTCGGCGAGTACAACAAAACGGTTGTATTGTCCTGCTGGGGATTTTGGGCCGCTTCTACAGCTTGGATAAGGGCCACAGCGCTAGCCTCCAATGGCGCGCCTTGCGTTTTCTGGAGGATCTCTGCTATCTCTTGATCGCTGAGGGTCATCAAACCATCGCTCCCAATAGCAGCCGGTCGCCCTTCTCGATCGCCGCCGGCTGCGATGACACGTCAACTATATGTATGTCATCGCCCATGACCGCCGACCGCAGCGAATGCCGCCTTGAGTCCCGCGCGGCTTCCTCTTCGGTCATGCGTCCCGTTGCCACGAGATCCGCAAGAACTGGAGCCATAGAGTGGTCTGCATTCAAACGCTCCATAGTGTTTGCCCTCATCAAGCAGCTAGCGTATGTAAGCCGTCTTATCGACATAGTAGCAGTTCTCATCGCGGACCTCGCGGAAGGTCTGAATGCCGATGGGCAGTCTGCGTTTGCTCATGGGCGCACCTCTTTCAGGCACAAAGTTTCTCCTATTGTTGGCGAGCCTAAGCGATGGTACTCGTCGCTTAAAGCTTCTCCGATCTTTTCGGAATTAGCTTATCCTTTAGCACCATAGCCGCGCAAGACCCACACGATTTGAGAGGCATCCCGCTCTTTCGCTATGCACAACGGCGTCTTACCAGAGTTGTCTATCGCCCATAATTAGGAGAGAAACCACGCCCAAAAAATCAGGAGAGAAACCGCACCCAAAATCAAGACAAACTGTTTCGATATTGCTGGTATATACTCGTCTTCTACCTCTTCCTTTTTTTTTGCTAGTGTAGCATCACTCGTCTCCTTCCTCACGACCGACTCAATCGGCGCAACCACCTGATCCTTACGCCTTACGTCTGGTGCATCTCCCGTATCTCGCCTCTCTCCTTCCGCCGCATCCACTTCCAACGCCTCTCGCCACTCCGTAATACTCTGCGGACGATCCCCCTCATCCACCGACAACGCTAAATCGATCGCCAAAAGAAACTCTTGACTTGCTTGACCCGCACACCGCTGCGCCACCGGAATCAGTGGGTCATTCCGCACCCGATCCGTCGCATCGTCCGGCACCTGACCCGTCAACGCCCGATAGCACACCCCACCCAACGCATAAATGTCTGTCCAAGGCCCCTGACGCCCCCGACTCGAATACTGCTCTATCGGCGCATACCCCGGCGTCACGATCGACGTAACTGAACGACTCTTCGCACCGATCGCCTGACGCGCCGCACCAAAGTCCAACAACACCGGCGAACCATCCGAATCGCGCAGGACGATGTTGCCCGGCTTAATGTCCCGATGAAGGAAATCAGCCTGATGTACCACTTCTAAGGCACTCAACAGCGGATACAGAATACCCTTAAGCTCGTCTTCGCCCAGCGTCCCCTTGCGCGCCAGATACGCCGACAAGTCCTCCCCCTCCACATAGTCCATTGCGATATACGCCGTGCTGTGAGCCTCAAAGTATTGATGGACGCGGACGATGTTGGGATGCTGAAAACGTGCCAGAGTGCGAGCTTCGTCCAAGAATCGCTCCAAGCCCCATTGAAAATCGGCCGCCGCCTGCGACGTCTGCGGCACGACGGACAGATCTTGTTCGCGGGTAGCCAAATCCGCCGGCAGATACTCCTTGATCGCCACCGGAATATCCAAGGCAATGTTCCATCCTAGATAGGTAATGCCAAACCCGCCGTAGCCAAGGACCCGATGAAACTCAAAGTCCCGTATGAGCGTCCCCTGCGGCAACGCTAAGCGATGCTGTTGTTCCTCATTCATAACATTCTATTTTGCTCGATTGATGTCGGGCACTTCTATTGTTGTGACTTCTGTGCCTCGGCTGTTCGCAAAATGAACATACCAGCGTTCTTCATTTGCTTTAGCATGACGAACCAGAGCACAAACCCAACAACAAGTCCAATAAAGACTATCCAAGCCTGATCCTCTCGCCCTACCACTATTGCCCATAAGAATTCCGCCAGATCCATATGCTCTCTCCCTCCTGTTACTGACCATAAGAGATCCACTAGATACACCCAAAATGAGCAGCAATAGATAAAACTGACTGCCTCACTGACAGATTTTCGACCGGTTTCGGCATTGAGTGCCCTAGCGAGACAGTAAAATGCAACGAAAGTCCAGTATAAACTGAATAGTGGTATGAAGAGAAATCCAACGGCTTTGCCTGGTGTCGTCCTCGCTTTGTCAGCAGGAATGAGAGACCACAGCTTATGCAGGATGCGCAACCCAGATATAAGAGCAATCAACCCAAAGATGACCGCGACAATCGCGACTATGATACCAAACATTCCTAACACAGCACTCGACACATCTAACCCTAGCGACGCTAATTCCCGGCTCAGTTCTTTGAGCATACGCCCGTCTTTTGCGGCGGCCAGTGCCACCGCGACGCCGACAAACAGAGCCGTCGATACCGGTATAATAGCTGCAAGGCAAATGCAATGGAGCTTAAACCACCTGTTCAACCCCCTCGCTTGGTCCACTTTAGGGGCTGCTTGGGAAGAGCGCGACTCTCTTGCGGTCTCCCTTCTCGCGTCGTGCTCCTCTCCCGCTTTAGTTCTAGTCCACCACCCCTGGACTCGTTTCCGCAAAGATGTCTGCCCCCTACGTATCTCTCCGTGCCTTGCATTCCCTACCATCGCCGTCCGCCACGCCGCAACGCTCTGCGGACGATCCCGCTCATCCACCGCCAACGCCCAATCTATCGCCGACAAAAACGCACCACTCACCCGATCCGCATACCGCTGCGCCAACGGAGTCAGCGGATCATTTCGTATCCGGTCCGTCGCACTGTAGGGCACCTGACCCGTCAACGCCCGATAGCATACCCCACCCAACGCATAAATGTCCGTCCAAGGCCCTTGGCGGACCTGACTCGAATACTGCTCTATTGGCGCATACCCCGGCGTCACAATCGACGTAATTGGACGACTTTTCGCCTCGATAGCCTGCCGCGCCGAACCAAAGTCCAGCAACACCGGCGAACCATCCGTATCTCGAATGACGATGTTGCCCGGCTTGATGTCCCGATGCAAAAAGTCCGCTTGATGGATCACTTCCAAAGCATCCAACAGCGGATACAGAATGCCCTTAAGCTCATCTTCGCTCAGCGTCCCCTTGCGCGCCAGATACGTCGATAAGTCTTCCCCTTCCACGTAGTCCATTGCGATATAAGCCGTCCCATGCGCTTCAAAGTATTGATGGACGCGGACGATGTTAGGGTGCTGAAAACGCGCCAGAGTACGAGCTTCGTCCAAGAACCGCTCCAAGCCCCACTGAAAGTCGGACGCCACCTGCGACGACTGCGGCACGACGGATAGGTCCTGTTCGCGGGTAGCCAAGTCCGTCGGCAAATACTCCTTGATCGCCACGGGAATATCCAAGGTGACGTTCCATCCCAGATAGGTAATGCCAAACCCGCCGTGGCCGAGGACCCGGTGAAACTCAAAATCCCGTATCCGCGTCCCCTGCGGCAACGCCAAGCGATGCTGTTCCTCACTCATCTTTTGTCTCTTCTTTCCCTTCTTGCGGCTCGTTCAACTCGGCTTTCTCGCCCCCTGCACGGGTACTGTCTCCTGCTGCCATCGCCTGAGAAGCCGGTGTGCTCTTTTCAGCGTCGGATGCCATTGGCGCTTGAACATCAGAGCTTTCAGTGGCTTCAACATCCGTAGCTGCTGGCGTCTCTGTCTCAACAGTTGCCGGTAAAGTCTCAACAGCCACATTTTCGTCCTGCTTAAGCCAATAAAGCACCCCCCATAATACAGCAACGCATAGCAACATCCCCAACAGTCTGCCCCAGCGTTTTCGTTTTAATCGCGGCTTGTCCTGAGCAGCTTCCCCCTCGCCAACAGCCACCGCACCCAACTCCGCACCCCCGCCCGGCGCGTACAACAAAACGGTCGTATTGTCTTGGTGGGGCTGTTCGGCATCTTCCACCGCTTGGATAAGGGCCGCAGCGCTATCCTCCAAGGGAGCGTCTTGCGTTTTCTTGAGGATAGCAGCGATCTCTTGATCGCTAAGAGTCATCAAACCATCGCTCGCCAATAGCAGCCGGTCGCCCTCCTGCACAGCAACCGGCTGCGACGACACATCAACCAGATGTATGTCATCACCCATGACCGCCGACCGCAGCGAATGCCGCCTTGGGTCCCGAGCTGCGTCCTCTTCGGTCATGCGCCCCGTCGCCACGAGATCCGCCAGAACCGGAGCCATGGAGTGGTCTGCATTCAAACGCTCCAATTGCCTCTCGCGGAACAACCACAACGGAGAGTCGCCTACGCTGATCCAGTTTAGTCCCTCGCTTGAAACAACAGCCGCGACCAAGGTCGAACCCATGCTGTCGAGTTCGGGATTTTCGGCAATGGCATCGGCGATGGCTTTATTAGCCTCTTCAAGACAGTCCCGGAGACGATCAACGATTGGCCCAGACGCCTGCGGATACGCCTCGACAAAGGTCTTACTCAAAAGACCGCTAGCAGTCGCGCCGCCAACATGGCCGCCCATGCCATCGGCGACCAACAACATGGTGTGCTCGCTACCGTCTATGCCGAGGTCTCGCCCATCCAGCAGGCCGTAATCATCCTCTTGATACTCCCGTTTGCCGGGAATTTGCCGCGCGGCAAAGCGCCCGCCTAATTCGTTCATCGCGCTTCGCTTCCTTCTGTATCCTGCCAATCGAACTCGGCACCGCACAGAGGCACAAAACGGAGAACCGTATTGCCGATGTTGATGTGGCTCAGCGCCGGCAACTCAGTCGGTGTGAGCACAGGCTGATCGCCGAGATACGTCAGGTTGGTGCCGCCGCCGTGCTGCACGTAAAACTTCCGACCGCGCGGATCGTACGTAACAACGGCATGACTACTGCGCGAAATCTGATCGTCGCCAAAATCCAGCTTGACGCGGTCGGTCGCCCCGCGCCCAAGCGCATTGGAACCATAACCCAATTGCATGGCCCGCCCTTTTCCCGGCCCCTCGACAACCACCAACCACCCCACAACCGGATCATCCATGCCGCGATCCTCTTCGGCGCGCTCTTGCCGGCGCTCCTCGTCTTCTTGCCGCCGCCGTCCACCCACCAAGCGCGTCCGCTCTTCCTCGCCAACATTGGCCGGTGCAGGACTTTCGCCCATCCGCTGCGTGGGCGCATCTAAACGCCCAGCACCGGGGGGTTGCTCGCCGCCCTGTGGTGCTGGCGGTAACGGCCTCTTGGCCGCGTCCGTTGGCTTGGTATCCTCGCTCCGCTTATCGGTTTTCTCTTCAATGATTTTTCCATCGGGTCCGCGATAAACAGGCATAGTGCCCTCCTATCTTTGGGTTATTCCGGCTGCGCAGGCGTCTCGCCCGCAACTTACTTTTCGTAAAGCCGGTTGATTAAGTTATCCAAACAGTATTGGCCGGATTGATTCAAGGCCATCTCCTCCCGACTCTGAGCAATGTGCAGCGCAAACACCAGCAATGCCGATTGGACCAACGCCAGCAAGGTCGTGTAAAACGCGACGCCCAGCCGACCCGTGATCCCGGCCAGCAAGGTCGGGTCCTGTGGATTTTCAATGTTGGCCGCATAATCCAACGCAAACGCAATCCCCACCACAGTGCCGATAAACCCCAACGTTGGTATCAACCATACGAGATAGCGCAACATCGCGTATTTGAGTTCGAGCTCGTGCTGAAATAATTCGAGAGAAGAATTCAATAGCGAATTGGCTTGGTTCACGGAGTGGCTCCCCTGAAACTGGAGAATACAGCGCATGATCAGACGCTGTAAATAAAAGGCGCGCTCTTCGGCCATGGGCTTCACCTTTTGATAAAAGGAGCCCAAATCCCGCGCCCGCAACATAACCTCATCGTCCTCCGGCAGATAACGTTTCGACACCTGCTCCATTTCCAGCTTGGCTTGGTTAAACCGCACCCAGAGTTCACCGCAGCCGACCCAAAACATAAGCCACATGACGTTTTGGATCGTAAACGGGTAGGGGAAATTTTCCGTGTGGCGATCTAGTAGGAAAGCACCTGCCCCAGAATCGGGATGATCGAAAATAATGCTCATAATCGCTATAGATACGACGCCTCCTAGCAAACTGACGCCGCATACTTTTAGACGTTGCTCCAGCTCTACTCCTTGCCCTTTTGCCATGTCAATCCTCCTCGCCAATAATCTCACCCGTATCTACGTTGCGCCGCACCGGTCCCTTGGGCAGGGATGTTCCTCCTTCTGAACGTTGCTCCTTTTGCGCGGCCATAGCGATAAGTGCGGGTGCGGTCGTCTGATAATGACCGAGTAAAATCGCGTCTGTTGGGCTTATAAATTCCTGCCGGATGCGTCTCCACTCGCCGTCTCGCGCAACATAACTACCCCCGCTGCTAGCGCAGTCGGTGAGGTAGTAAGAGCCGCTTTGCGTCGCAATTAGCTCGGCGTGGACGCGAGAGACCGAATTATCGTCAATCTGAATATCCACGCCCGAGCTGCGACCGATTCGGTATACGGAAAATCTCGACTTGTTCATATCAACCTGGTTTGGCTCCTACGACATATCCATTATTCCGCTCTGTTAGCTGCACTAGAAAGTCAATAAATTTCCGGTCTGCCACGTAGTTGCCAACGGCTACGGCGTGTATGGGTATTTTCCGCCTATTTTCAGCCGTTACAGCCCGCACGACCATGCGCCAATCTTCTGAGGGCGCACCATCGCTCAACAGGATGATTTCTTCGGGGTCCAGTGCAATCGCCGCGAGCAAGGCAGCACGGGTGGGCGTGCCGCCATCCACCAATCTCATCCAGTTTTTTACCTGTCCCACAACGCGATCTCGCGTATTCTTCTTCACTTGAAAGTAACCTCTATTTTGGGGCCAATAGTGCAACCGATTTGATTCTTGAAAACCAATGAGACAGACCTCTATTTCCGACTTAAAAGCAGCGAGCATATCTTGTATGGACAATGTTATGAACTGGCGATAATCTTGCTGTCCAGGCTGATAAATACTGCCCGACATATCTATGACGAACACGAACTTTTTCGCCTTCGTCTTAATGCCCAATAAAACAGTTGTGTCGTCTATCTCCTGTTGCAAAGCCTCCACTCGTTTTTCAAGCTGACTTTTTGTTTTTGGAGCTTTGGACTTGGCACGTTCCAGTTCCTTTTGCAAAGCCTTCACTCGTTTTTCAAGCTGACTTTCTGCTTTCGGAGCTTTGGCCTTGGCTTGCTCCAGCTTGGCTTTTTCTTGCTCTAGTTTGGCTTTCTCCCGCTCTAGCTTAGCCTTCTCCCGCTCTGACTTGGCCTTCGCCTGCGCCAATTCGGCCTCCGCTTGCGCCAACTCGGCTTTTGCCTGTTCCAACTCAGCCTCCGCCTGTTCCAACTCAGCTTTTTCCTGTCCCGACATGTTCAGATTCGGGAAAAAGGGCAGCAGTACTATGGTAATGAGTATGAAGGCACCGAGAGCCGATGCGAACAGATCGAGCGCAGACATGCTAAAAATGCTGAGCTCTCGGCTGCGTTTTTTCATGCCTAATACCCTATCTAAAGTTTGGACGCCACGAGCACCAAATCGCCCAGCGCGACTTTGGCACCATAGTCCAACCGCGCCGGCTCAAAGGGCGACAGGCGCTGCTCGTTCAGAAACGTCCCATTGCTGGAGTTCAAATCTTCGACGTAAAATCGCTCGTCCACGGCTGCAATTCGCAGATGCCGTCGAGATACGTTTTGATCCGCGACGATTTCATCCACCAAATCGGGGTGCCTGCCGAGCGAAAGCCCCAAGCATTGACCGGCAAATCGGGCTGGCGATAACTCAATGCAGACGCGGTTGCCACGACCGTCAAAACCGGCCAGCACGAGGCCGTACTTTGGGCCTTTTGCAACAGCCCCTATCTCTACTCCTTCTCTTTTGGTTACGCGCCGACTCATCTGTTGGACGAGTTGGCGGGGCTTTTCCAAGGTCTGCTGGGCGAACTGGCGCGGCTTCTTTAAGGCAACGACCAAGGCAACCAGGGCCACACCCCCCAACAATAGCAGCCAGACGAAAAATTGATCGCTAGCTTCTTCTGCCTGCACTCGTGCTTGCTCGGCCTCGCGCCGCGCCGTCTCCGCTTCTTGCTGAGCTTTCTCCGCTTCGCGCTGCGCCTTTTCCGCCCCGCCAGAACTTTCCGTGCCGCCAGCCGCCACGCAATCGTCGCCCGCTGCTTGAAAAGCAATGCCATGGTCGTCTAACAGATCTGCCAATTCCTCTATATGCGAAGACCAGTAAATGCCCGCTGCATGGGGCACCCGCGTCACCCCGCTAGATGGACTGGTAATGACGACGAGAGACGCTTGTGTATTGACGCCGACCGCCCGGCTACAATCATCTAGTAAGGGGCCGCCGCTGTTGCCCGGATTAGTTGGCGCATTGTGCTGAATAATCCTGAGTTCTTGCGTGTGCCAGGCACCCCAAAAAATCCTCCCAATGACGCCGTCTTGCACGGTCGGATCGTGAGCTGGTCTGTTCCGGTCGGCACCACCGGGATAGCCTATGGACCATACCTTCTGCCCTTTTATGGCTGGTGTGAGCGAAAGCGTGATCGGCGGCAGGGTTATATCTGGGATATAGGCGATTGCGAGATCGAGTTCTTGGGATGTGGCGATTACTTCCACATCGTATAGCTCGTTGGAGTTTGTTGGAATGGCTTTAATCGAGTTGGCGTCGGCTATGACGTGGACATTGGTCGCAATATAGCCTTGGTCGTTTATGGCGAATCCAGTACCAGCACCAAGCCCTTGGTCGGTCTGCCTTACAATGCGTACCACGCTCTTCTCAAGCGCGTCAAAGTCTGGCGCAGAAACGGCGCGGCACGGCAGCAGAAGCGCGATCAGAAAAAAGACGAGACGCCAGCGTCCAAAGTCGTGCAACGTTCACTCCTGAACCAAGCGCACGGTAAAAACGACTGGCCCTATCTCAAGCCGATCATTGTTTTGCAACAGCACTTGCTCGCGGGGGTTGAGCAGACGTCCATTCACCTTGGTGCCATTCAGGGCATTCAAATCCTCTGCGTAGAGTTCTCCGTCAGCACACGTAAGCCGGACGTGTTCGCGGGAGACTTCCTCGTGGTCGATGATAAATTCGGCGTTGGCCGGGCTTCTTCCGAGCGTCACCCCGGCCCGATCCCCCAATGCCAATGCCGGTACGGTCAATGCGAATGGCCGACCCGTGCTGTCTTGGCCCTCCAATAGACACCTAAAAGGCGCGGCTTGCGGTGCCCTCGCCGCAGCTTGACGCGCTGCTTCAGCCGTTTGTTCGGCTTCACTCAACCGGAACTCGGCACTCTGTAATTGCTCCTTTTTCCGCCGCGAGGAAAGCCACCAACCAAGAAGTGCGAGCAGCACCAGTCCCGCCCCCGCAGCAATGCCCCACTGCAACCGTTGCGCTGCCTTCTCTTCTACCGCTTTGAGGCTGTCGGCTTTGGCTTGTGTTTTCTCTTCCACCGCTTTGAGACTATCGGCTTTGGCCTTGGTCGCCTTGAGGCTGTCAGCCGTCGCCTTACTCGCGGAATCAGCCCGCGCCTTAGCCATCTTCAGGCTATCGGCTTTGGCCTTGGATGCCTTGAGGCTGTCGGCGACCGCTTTCTCTGCGGAATCAGCTCGCGCTTTCGCCTGTTCTGCCGCCCGCCGAGCGACCTTCTCTTTGGCCTTGGCCTTTTTTGCAGCTTTGCTTATCGAGTCGGCCTGCGCCTTGGCCTTTTCTGCGGCTTTACTTGCCGAGTCGGCTTTGGCCTTAGCCACCTTGAGGCTATCAGCAGCCGCTTTCCTATCGCGTTCAGCGCGTTCAACAGCACTCAGGCATTCTGCTTCAACCACTGTATGCGCGATTTCTTGCTCTTCGAGCGCAGTTATTATGTCGCCGCTGCGCAAGGCAAAAATGGTACCTTTGGGTTTAGCTTTCCTAAATGGCCACGAGCCGCTCCCTGGATCTGGCAGGTTGATGGCGACGACATCCCCGCATTCGTTGAACAAGGGCATGCCGAAGGCTTTGGCAGTTATCAAGGCATTGTGTTGCAACAGGTGCGCCACAGGATGGCTTGATTTCTTGTCGAAGACATCTTGGTATGTGCCAATCGTCCCGTGAGAAAGCCGAACATCTCCCGCAGTATCGAACCGCAACGTTTGCACGGCACGGCCTACATCAGCCCCTTGCTCGGATAAGCTGAAGGGCGGCAAGTTCAAGCCCTGTACGTGCAGCAGGGCCAAGTTCATGTCGCGGCTGGCAAATGCCCGCTGCGCCACAACCTCGGCCCCAGTCTTCAGGGACAATACGGTCAATCCCTCAGCCTTAGCTATGAGATGGGCATTCGTCAGCACGTATCCTTCTTCGTTGACGACAAACCCGCTCCCTTCAACTACGACTTTGTGATCGTCATAAGCGCGAACCCGCACGATGCTTTCAGAAACAACATCGACATCTATTTGTGCCAAGACGGGGCTTGTGCAAAGGAACCAAGCCACTGCGAAATGCGCGATGAAAGATAGGTATTGTTTGTTCATAACCTCTCCGTGTGCGTTCAAGCTGGTCGTCAACAACTGCCAAGGAGGGCGACGATCAAAACTATGATCCCCATACCCCCAAGAATCCTATAAACACACCCAAAATTCTCCTCGCCACCCGACTTATTATTGCGGGCATCGGCACCCTGCTTGGGCAACACCTCGATCGTCTCAGCGGTATGGCCACCGTAACGGCGCAAGATTTCGGCCGTCTTATGAGCATTTCTATATACCGCCAAGTGCAGCGGCGTACTGCCATATTCGTTTTTAGCGTGGACATCCGCTCCGCTAGCCAGCAATACCTCGGCTGCCTCAGAAGCATCCTCCCACGCCGCCAAGTGCAGCGGCGTACTGCCATATTTGATTTTAGCGTGGACATCCGCACCCTGATTCAGCAACACCTCGGTCGCCTCAGAAGCATCCTCCCGCGCCGCCAAGTGCAGCGGCGTATAGCCATCGTTGTCTTTGGCATGGACATCCGCACCCTGCGTGAGCAGGGATCTAGTCAGCATGGGCAGGTTCAGTCGCGCTGAAATGTGCAGGTCGGTCGCGCCATGGGTTCTGCCCCAATGGGACGGCTCTCGGCCCATCTCCGCAACAAATTTATCCCTATCTTCCGCCAGAATAGCTTGCTCCGGAAAAGACGACCTCTGCGCGGCCTGCTCCCTATGCACCTTTCCTTCCCTCGCATCCGCCTCCAACGCCACCTGTTCTTCGATCTGGCGAACTTTGTCGAGTATCTCTTTCCGTTCCCGACGCTGATTTTCTGACGCCAATTG
Source organism: Candidatus Latescibacterota bacterium (assembly GCA_965116675.1). Classification (GTDB taxonomy): domain Bacteria; phylum Latescibacterota; class UBA2968; order UBA8231; family UBA8231. Next base: position 32,002 of record OZ220721.1, on the reverse strand, counting down.
TCTCGTATCGCGCCTCGTCGTTTCCTCTTGGCGATGCTCTTGCTGAGAGGGAGTACCTGCCTCCAACACCTCCCGCCAAGCCCCAACACTCTGTGGACGATCTCCCTCATCCACCGACAACGCTACATCAATCGCCGAAAGAAATCCTCGACTCGCCCGATCCGCACACCGCTCAACCACTGGAATCAGCGGGTCCTGCCGCACCCGATCCGTCGCATCATCGGGCACCTGACCCGTCAACGCCCGATAGCACACCCCGCCCAACGCATAAATGTCCGTCCAAGCGCCCTGACGACCTCGACTCGAATACTGCTCTATCGGCGCATATCCTGGCGTCACGATCGATGTAACTGAACGACTCTTCGCACCAATCGCCTGACGCGCCGCACCAAAGTCCAGCAACACCGGCGAGCCATCCAAATCGCGCAGGACGATGTTGCCCGGCTTGATGTCCCGATGCAGAAAGTCCGCTTTATGCACCACCTCCAAACCGTCCAACAGCGGATATAGAAGTGCTTTAAGCTCGGCTTCCGTCAGCGTCCCCTTGCGTTCAAGAAAAGCCGATAAGGTCTCGCCTTCGGCATACTCCATCACGATATAGGCCGTACCATGCGCCTCAAAGAAACGATACACTTTAATGATGTGGCGATGGTCGAAGCGGGCTAAGGTGCGCGCTTCGTCCAAGAACCGCTCCAGACCCCACTGGAAATCGCCGCGAAAGTTGCTGGCTTGTGGAGCGACGCTGCCATCGTTGGTCCGGGAGGCGATGTCGGAGGGCAGGAATTCCTTAATGGCGACTGCTTTATCGAGGTTGTGGTCGAAGCCCAGATAGGTCATGCCGAAGCCACCAAAGCCCAGTACGCGCACCAGTTCGTATTCTTGCAGCCGATGGCCTTGGGGCAAGGCGTTGAGAGGTTGTTCGTTCATAAAATTCCGTCCGTTATAGTCAGCATATTTCTCTCTCCGCCTCGCCCGGCACACATTTGCAACGCCAAGCGAGGGGTGCATGACGGCTCGATGGCAACCAGAGAGAAAGACTGTTCAGAACATGAGTTTGCGCTATGAGGAAGAGCCTTGGTAAACGATCCAAGCGGCCAACATAGAGATCCGCAGAACAGGACGGGATAGGGTATTCATTTCGTTACTTCGATTTCTTCCTCATATACCATGAGATTGAAGGTGCGCTCCACCTTTGGAAAGTCGTCATGCGTCACCTCAACCACAATGGACAATTCTCCCGCAGGGACTGCACGAGGAATGATAAAAGCAAACCGTTGAGGACTGGAGGAGTAGTTTGACGCGAGCTTTCCCGGCGTCCTTTCAGGTGGGATTATCCGAATACGGGTATCACTCGCGGATACCTTCATTCGGGTGTTTAGAGCATCGAGGTGGCCGTTATTGGTGACAGTCAACTCAAACTCTACCTGTTCTCCTTGCTGCATTTTCCCATCGCCGTTGTCGTCCGCAACAAACCGATAGGCGACTTCCAGACGCGGCGCAAGCTGCTTCACAGGGTAGCTCTTTGTCTGCGACACTGGGGCCGCTAGAGCATCGAAACGCAGTTCGTGTACGCGCAATTTGCATTCCAAAGCACTGGCCGTAAAGGTGCGGGGGACGTGAAAGCGCAGGATGCCTTGGACGGTCTGGTTGGGACGGATGGTGCCGAGGTTCACGGACTTCACCTGTACGTCGATGCCTTGGTTGATACCGGCCAACTCCAACCGGGTGTCAAGGGCGTCGCTGGTGCCGCTGTTGTGGATGAACACGTTGAGTTCAATGATCTCGCCGTTTTCCACGGTGCCGTTGCCGTTGCCGAGGGTTCGGTCGTTGACCTCGATCTTGGTGATCGCCAAGCTGAAGGGCTGGAGACGGGCGACCGGGATGCGGTGTACCAGCTTGCGGGCGTCGTAGCCGCGCATTTCCTTGGCTTCGACGCGGATGTTGGCGAAGCCGTCGGTTGCTTGGAGGCTAGTTGTGATGGGGACGACTACGGTCTTCTTACCGTTCGGCTCGATGTTCCCCAAGGTCCGAGTTTGTTCCGCGAGTTGGACGCCGGGATGGTCTGTACTGAGATGCAATTGGACGCCAAAGCCCGGCCCTTGGCCCCTGTTGTTGACGGTGATCTGTAGCTCTCCGTCCCGTTCGCCCGCGTCAAGGATGTTGTTGGGGATGAAGTCGCCCGAGTCGGAGAAGGCGGTCTCGGTGAGCAAATCTGCGGGAAGTGCCTTACGGCGGTGGTCGGCCTCCTTATAGAAGGCTTGGAATAGAGAGCCGGAAGTCCGAGGAGTAATCATAAAAGTTTCAAATTGTCTTCGTCCGTCAACTTTGGTGGAAGCCTCTACCTCGATCCGTTTATCGTCTAGGACAGGATCTAAATTAGAAATTTTACCGATGAGATCGCTCGCCGGGATGGCAAATCTCCCGACGGCGTTGGTCTGGTACGTACTTTGGTATTGAAATTGAGGAAGGGAGATGGAGACGGTCTGATTGGGAATTAGTTCCGGTGGGCCCGGTATTGTTCCGGAGGGCTTCCATGGCGTAAAAGATTTTTCAGGTTTGCGACTAATAGTAAGCAAAGAGAAAAAGACATCTAAACCAACACCAAGGACAGCTATATTTGCCCAAGATTTAAGTTCAAGGTCATCATCATGAAGCCATAGCGGAAAATTTGCCTCCGCCTTTGTTCTGCTTCCTTTTGTCTTTACGGTGGTGTCTACCACCATATACTCGGTTCCGTAAACTAGAAGGAATAGAGCCTCAGCTAAACCAACCGCGCGCATAAGGTTCGCGGTCTGAGGACTAATTGAGGGTTCTTTGCTTGATCGGCTCTCTTTTCGGTAATGGGGTTGATGCCGTAAGCGGAATATGAGTTCGTCATTCTTTGGGGTAAAAACCATTTCAACATCTTTTTTCGCCAATTTTTTAGTTTGTCGCGTTTCGGTTCCGGTTTCTTTGGTTTCCGATTGTGCTGCAATCGACAATACGGTACACCCTGTCAAGTTGCTCGTCCCAAAGGCAACGAGCACCAAGTAGCAGACCCAATGCAGGAATCTCTGGCTTTTCATTGCGGCTATCCTTCCAATATGGCGTGGGCGAACACCGGCCAAGATAGCATGCTGGGAGCTCATAGCCCGTTAAGACGAGAGCGCCAAGGCGTCTATTTGGCACCCGACGCAATCAAGATACAGGTTTCGCGTACTTAACAAGAACTAAAAAGTCCGCGCAACGCGAAAACCAGTGCGGATGCTCCGGTAGTTGGTGGGGCCCCAGTCGCGATCTGCCAAATGCAGATTCCTCTGTTTGGAGTCCCAAGAACCGCCGCGCAACACCCGCCCCGAGCAATCCCCAGATGTCCATGCAGACCCGTCAGTCGGTACCCCCAAATAGCTATCGTTCCAACAATCTTGAACCCACTCATCCACGTTCCCGTGAACGTCATGCAGCCCATATCCATTTGAGGGAAATGACCCCACTTCCACCGTCTGCGCTTGGTAATTCCTGTTGTAGTTTGCCTGATCCGTCGAGATTGTCACCCCAAAGTGAAAGGGCGTTTCTGTCCCCGCTCGCGCCACGTACTCCCACTCTGCCTCGCTCAACAGCCGATACCGCTTACCCGTCTTATTGGACAACCACTTGACATAAGCCTGGGCGTCATTCCAACTCACATAGATCACCGGGCGCTGGCCGCGACCCCAACCTCTATCAGCCGGACTATGCCCATTGCAGCTCCCTGCAGACACACACGCATCCCATTCTGCAAACGTCACCTCATATTCCCCCACCGCAAACGGCTGAGCAATCCTCACCCGATGCTGAGGGCCTTCGTCACTATCACGCCCCTTCTCCGACGATGGCGACCCCATCATAAATGAACCCGTAGGCACTACTACCATCTCGGGACACGTCGCGCAGTCCTTAAAACGCCGGCCGGGCTGGCGTTCCCTTTGCCGCTCCCGTTCCGCTTGCTCCTCCTGACGTTGCTTCTCCAGCGCCGCCTGCTCCCGACGCTGTTTCTCCAACGCCGCCTGCTCTTGACGTTGCTTCTCCAACGCCGCCTGCTCCCGACGCTGTTTCTCCAACGCCGCCTGCTCTTGACGTTGCTTCTCCAGCGCCGCCTGCTCCCGACGCTGTTTCTCCAACGCTACCTGTTCGACACGATCAACAGACATTTTGACCCCAACCAAGAGGGCAACAACCACGCACAAGACCACCGCAAGTGGCTTGAATTTGCTCTTCTTCTCCTGCTGCGACAACGGCGCGTACCGTTGCCTCACGATTGTCGCGTCATCCGCCTCAGCCTTCTGCACTTCCTCCGCAGCCTCCCGTTGCTCGGCTTGCCCCACTCGAGCCGCTAGCGCTGAAACCGAAGCCCCCAATGTCTCCCGCCATGCCGCAACACTCTGCGGACGATCCCCCTCGTCCACCGACAACGCCAAGTCTATCGCCAAAAGAAACGCTTGACTTGCTTGACCTGCACACCGCTGCGATACCGGAACCAGCGGATCCTGCCGCACCCGATCCGTCGCATCCTCCGGCACCTGACTCGTCAACGCCCGATAACACACCCCACCCAACGCATAAATGTCCGTCCAAGCACCCTGATGCCCACGACTCGAATACTGCTCTATCGGCGCATACCCTGGCGTCACGATCGACGTGACCGAACGACTCTTCACACCAATCGCCTGACGCGCCGTGCCAAAGTCCAACAACACCGGAGAGCCATCCGCATCGCGCAGGACGATGTTGCCCGGCTTGATGTCCCGATGCAGAAAGTCCGCTTTATGAACCACCTCCAAACCATCCAACAGCGGATACAGAATCTCTTTGAGTTCGTCTTCGCCCAGCGTCCCCTTGCGTTCGAGATACGCCGATAAGGTCTCGCCCTCGGCATACTCCATCACGATATACGCCGTACCATGCGCCTCAAAGAAACGATGCACTTTAATGATATGGCGATGATCAAAGCGGGCTAAGGTGCGTGCTTCGTCCAAGAACCGCTCCAGACCCCACTGGAAATCGTCACGAAAGTCGCTGGCTTGCGGAGCGACGCTGCCGTCGGCGATGCGGGTGGCGATGTCGGAGGGCAGGTATTCCTTGATGGCGACGGCTTTGTCGAGGTTGTGGTCAAAGCCCAGATAGGTCATGCCGAAGCCGCCAAAGCCCAGTACGCGCACTAGTTCGTATTCTTGCAGCCGATGGCCTCGGGGCAAGGCGTGAAGAGGATGTTGCGCTTCGCTCATAGCATCTGGTTCAAAAATCAGCTTATTTCACTTTCGGTCACCGTAACGATACAACACCTCGGCTGTCCTAGAAACATTATGCCGCATCACAAAGTGCAGCGGCGTATCGTCATATGCTTTCAGCAACAATCCTCTGCACACAAGACTCGGTAAGTATAGGAACGAGCAAAGAGGCACCTTCTCATCCCTGTACCCTTTCCGCCACATTCCAGCACCTCCCATCCCCCGCCTCCCTCTGAGCCACCGCCGTGGCACGATTTTTGCCTTGTTGCGGATACCAACTCATCCGCAACCCAAGGCAGAGATCATGGCTGAATTTGATACGGTCGCCAAACATCTCATCCAAACCCACCCGGCCGACTTCGCCCGCTTCGCCCTCCAGCGCGATGACATCCAAGCCGTCGAAGTACTCGACACCGAGCAACCCAACGTCCGCCGCCCTGACAGCCTCCTCCAAGTGCGCGTCGGCGGCCGAGAAGTGTTAGTCCACCACGAATTTCAAACCACCGATAGCACCGATACCCCCATGCCCCTCCGCATGGCCGGCTACATCGGCCGCCTTATCGAACGCTACGGCCTGCCGGTGTATGCTCACGTCCTCTACCTGCGCCCCGACGCCGGACGACGCGATCCGGGCTACTACCTGCAAGAGCATCCCGACTATTCCATCGCGATCCGCTACAAAGTGCTCCGCCTAAACCAACTGCCCGGTCAAGCCGTGCTCGACAGCGGGTCGGTGGGCTTGCTGCCGTTTGCGCCTCTGATGCGGCCACCGACTGGACAGGCCGAGGCCGCGTGGTTGGAGCAATGTGTGGCCACGGCGTGGGACATGCCGCTGGAGCGGTCGGTCAAAGCCGATGTTCTCACCGGGTTGGCACTCTTGAGCAGCTTAGTGTATAATCCTCAGACGATCACGGCCATCGTTTCCAAGGAGTATCTCATGGACCTCATGCGCGAATCCTCGTTTGCCCAATACCTGACCCAACAAGCCCGCGAGGAGGGCATTGAGCAAGGCGAAAGAAAGCACGCTATTGAAGCACTCCTCGAGGTGGTGGAGCTTCGCTTTGGTACTGACGCCGCCGAAACGTTGGCCGCCCCCATTCGAGCCATCGACGAGGTGCCACAGCTCAATCAGTTGCATCGCACGGCCATACAGGCGTCAAGTTTTGAGGAATTCAGAACGGTTTTTTTCGGGTGAAAGCCGAAACCGACTCTAAGTGCGTCAATCGGGGAGGCAACTTCTGCCAAACCCACCATGGCCAAGGACCCGGTGAAACTCAAAGTCCCGTATCCGCGTCCCCTGCGGCAGGGCTAGATGGTGCTGCTGTTCCTCACTCATCAGTTTCTCCTAATTCCTCGTCTGCTCAGGCGCGTTCCACGTCAAACGCCGCGACATTGCGCTCATCCTTGCTGAACTCCACGCCAATCAGGTATATCGGCTGCCCCAAACCGCGATATTTGTCCGCGTAGCGACGTTCCTTTAGCTGCACCAGCGCCGCACCCGCTGACGAAAGCTCAACTACCTTGAACTCAAACAAATAGACATGGCCGTTGAACAAAACCGCCATGTCCAGCCGCCCGTGGCTGCTGCTGTCCTCCACTCGAATGTCCAGCCCTAGCCCGGCGAAATAGGAGTAGAACACGCTGGCGTAGTAGCCTTCATAGTGGGCGATGTCGTTGTTGGTGTACCACTCGTAGGGAATGCTGGCGAAGAAAGCGTGAAACAGCGTCTCTAGCCCGGCGAAGTCGTTGGCTTCCAACAGTCGATATAACCGTGTGCTGTTGGCCATCTGCCGCGTCGAGTCCTGCACCAAGTAGCGCAGCAGGCTGCGGTTCAGACTCTGGCGCACCTCGCGGTTGGGATAGCCCAAGCGATAGATCGGCTCGCCACCAACGTCCTCCTCGTCGGTTATCGTCAGGTAGCCGGTCTGGAACAGCAGCCCCTCGGTGGCGATGTCATCGACATCAAACGTCGATAGCAGTTCGTCGCTGCCCTCCATCGCGCCGAGGTCTAAGGAACTGACGCGGCGCTTGAACAGCACTTCGATTAGGAACCTCGGCGTCCCGGTCTCAAACCAATACGCTTTGAACGCGCGGCTGTCGAATAGAAGCAGGATGTCAAAGGGGTTGTACACCTTCTCGTCGCCGAGCCAACTATAGCCATTGTACCAATCGCGGATCTGCTCCCGGTCCAAGCCGGGCAACTCCGGTGCAAACACCGTATCCAAATCCGTCTCGGTATAGCCGCAGAGAGCCGAATAGCGCCTGTCTAAGGTGATGTCCTTCAGATTGTTGAGGCCGGAAAACAGACTGACCTTGGAGAATTTGCTCACCCCGGTGATAAACGTGAAGCGGATGTGCGCGTCGGCAAACTTCACGGTCGAATATAGACCGCGCAAAAAGTCGCGGTTGGCGCGGGCGACCTCCGGCACTTCCAACGCATCTAAGATCGGCTTGTCGTATTCATCAATCAGCACCGCAACGCGCTGACCGCTGCGTTCGTGCAGCACCTTCATCAAACGGCGGAAGCGGGCCGAAGCGGTGTCGTCATCGCGTGGGACGACCTCCGCTTCCTCTTCCATAGCGTTCAATTGCGCCGCCACTTCCTTTTGCAAGTCGTCCGGCCCTTGGTAGTTGCCGCTGCTGAAGTCGAGCCGCAGCACCGGATGACGCACCGACCAATCCCACTGATCGTGGATGGCAAGTCCCGCAAATAGCGGCTCATTGCCCTCGAACAACTCCTTGAGCGTGTCCAAAAACAGGCTCTTGCCAAAGCGCCGGGGACGAGACAGGAAGTAGTGTTTGCCCTCGTCGAGCAGCCGGCGTATGTACGCCGTCTTATCGACGTAGTAGCAGTTCTCATCGCGGACCTCGCGGAAGGTCTGAATGCCGATGGGCAGTCTGCGTTTGCTCATGGGCACACCTCCTTCAGGCACAAAGTTTCTCCTATTGTTTTCTGCCCCACCCCCACGTCACACTGCCACATTGTTCCGCGGCCGCCCCTCCAAAAACGCAATCACATTATCCACCGCACCCTCGTTCAACAAATCCACCCCCTCGGGCGTCTGATCGGCCGCATGCGGCGTCAGCACCACCTGATCGCAATCGAGGATGGGATCGTCGCTCGGCAGCGGCTCCTCGGGAAACACGTCCAGCCCGGCCCCGCCCACATGCCCGGACAACAGAGCATCGCGCAAGGCGTTCATATCCAGCACATCGCCGCGCGCGCCGTTCAACACCAGTGCTCCCTCCTTCATCAGCCCAAACTCGCGCGCCCCGAGAAAGTGCCGGGTATCCTCGGTCAACTTCACGTGCAGACTGACCACATCCGCAGTCTGCAACAACTCGTCGAGTTCCACAAAGCGCACCCCGTATTCAGCCGCGCGCTCCGGCGACGGATTAAAGGTCCACGCGATAACCTCCATGCCGATGACCCGCCCCAACCGCGCCATCTCCGCGCCAATCGGCCCCGTGCCCACCACGCCCAACACCTTCCCTTGCAGCATGGTGTTCATCTCGCGCGTCCAGCGGCCAGCCTTCAGCTCGGCGGTCTGGAAATAGGCGCGCTTGGAGAGGGCGAACATCAGCCCGAACATGTGCTCGGCCACCACGGGCGCGGTGCGGCCGGGCTGGTTCGACACCACGATCCCGAGTTCCTTGGCAAGCGCCAAGTCGATCATGTCCGTGCCGATGGAGCAGGTGGCAATCATCTTGAGTGCGGGCAAGCGGCGCATTTCCTCGCGCCAAGTGACGACACCGCGCGTGTTGATAATGATTTGCGCACCCTCGGCCCGCGCGATTTTCTCGTCCGCGCTTTGCGGCGTATCCTCAAAGAGCGTGACATCCCCATAGGGCGCGAGCCGCTGCAAATGCGGCGAACCGGCGATCTGGATTGGATTGTCACCGGGCACTACGATCTGTACGCGTTCTGACATGGCATATCCTCGCTGAGAAGTGTATATTTTGGCCCGCTATAAACCCAAAAAACGCGTCCAACGTCAAGCGAGCAGCCCCATGCCCCGAGCACTCATCGCCCCGGCCGCCGAGCAAGTGGCCTTTCAGGAATGCGAATCGCCACCGCTGTCAGCAGGCCAAGTCCGCGTCAAAAGCCTGTACGCGGCCGCCAAGCACGGCACTGAAATGTCGATGTTTAAGGGGTACGCCGGTCCGCGCGGCCGCTTCGACTCCGAGCGGCGCGTCTTCGACTATCAAGGCGAGGGTGTCCAATACCCCGTGCCGCTGGGCAACATGGGCGTCGGCGAAGTCGTCGAACTAGGACCGGGTGTCACGCAGCTCAAAGAAGGCGACCGCATCTTCGCCTACGGGCCGTTCCGCGAGGAACACGTCTGGCCCGAAACCGCGCGCCGCTTGCCCGCAGACGTACCTTGGCAAGCCGCGGTCTGTCTCGATCCAGCGGATTTTGCCCTCGGCGCGGTGCGCGACGGACACGTCCGCATCGGCGACGCCGTAGCCATCTCGGGCCTAGGGGCCATCAGCCTGATGGCCGTGCAATTCTGTCGCTTGGCCGGTGCCCATCCCATCATCGCCCTCGACCCGCTAGCCAACCGGCGCAAAGCAGCCCGCACCTGCGGAGCCGACCTCGTCCTCGACCCCACCCAATGCGATGCTGGCTTGGAGATCAAGAAGGCCACGGCCAACCGAGGCGCGGACGTGATCATTGATTACAGCGGGCATCCCGCGGCCATGCAGCAAGCCCTGCGCGGAGTCGCCTACCGGGGCACGATCGTAGCCGGCGCGTATCCCGGCACGTGGACGACGGGGATAGACTTGGGCGCCGAAGCCCATATGAACCGGCCGCACATCGTGTTCTCCCGCGCCAACAGCGAGCCAAACCCCGACCACCCCAATTGGGACAACGACCGCATCTACGACGTCTGCTGGCGCATGCTCGCTGCCGGCCAAATCGATTGCCTACCCATCGTGCAGCCCATCGTCTCCTTTGACGACCTACTCGACGCGTATCCCCAAATCGCCACCCAACCCGAAGCAAATATCAAACTCGGCGTCCAGTTCTAACGCTGGACCGCCAGAAGAAAGGACGCCATGAAAATCGCCTTACAGGAAGGGCTGCTGCCCGGAGAAAGCCTCGCGGAAAAGCTCGACTTCGCCGAGTCGCTGAACATCGAAGGACTAGAAGTCGGCGGTAGATCGCGCCTGTACGACCACGTCGAAGAATACGAAAAGGCCCTCGCCGGCCGCTCCATCAAAATCGCTTCCATCTGCGGCCAAGAAACCTTCGACTGGCTCGACCCAGACCCGGGCAAGCGCGCCAACAGCCTCGCCGAGACCCGCCGCCAGCTAGAAGCCTGCGGGCACTTTCAAGCCGTCGGTCAGATCGTCCCCCCCATCTTTGGGCCGCCGCGCATCCCCGACCTCTCGCCGCTGCAAGACGCCATTTCCCTAGAGAAGGCCCTGCTCGTCGAACTGGTCAAAGACCTCGCCGCCCATGCCGCTAGCCAAGGCACCCTGCTCCTGCTCGAACCCCTCAACCGCTACGAGCAACACCTCTTGCGCCGCCAAGCCGACGGCGTCGAAATCATCGAGCGCGCCGGCAGTCCCCAAGGCGTAGCCCTGCTCAGCGACTTCTTCCACATGCACATCGAAGAAACCGACACCCCCGCCGCTTTCCGCCAAGCTGGCAAACACGTCGCCCACGTCCACATGGCCGACAACACGCGCATGCAGCCGGGCACCGGAGACATCGACTGGCGCGCCGGCTTACAAGCCCTCAAGGACATCGGCTTTAGCGGCTATCTCGCCTACGAGTGCGGCATCGAAGGCGAACCCAAAGACGCACTGACAAAATCGGTGCAATTCGTGCGCGAAACCATCGCCCAACTCGACTGATATAGCAATGCTGCATGATTTGAACGGTTCGAGCGGCTTATCTTCTTGTGCATCCTATTCTGCGTCTATCTGCGTCCATCTGCGGATCACCTTGTGGATTGCTATATGAGCGAAACCGCCCCGCTACCCACGTACGAGCGTCCCGCGCTCTACATCAACCGCGAACTCTCTTGGCTCGACTTTAACGCTCGAGTACTCGAAGAAGCCCAAGACGAGCGCAATCCCCTGCTAGAGCGCGTCAAGTTCATGGCCATCGTCGCCAGCAACTTAGACGAGTTCTACGAAATCCGGGTAGCCGGTCTGCTGCAATTGCACGAGTCCGGGGCCAATCCCAGCCGCCCCGACGGCCTGACCCCCGCCGAACAACTCGAGCGCATCACCCAACAAGCTCACGAGCAGGTCGCCGAACAGTATCGCTGCTGGAACGAGGACCTCATCCCGGCCCTAGCCGCCGAAGGCATCCACTTCTGGGAGGCGCGCCGACTCAAAGACGCACACCTCGAATTCGTGCGTCAGTACTGGGAGGAAGAACTCGAACCGATCCTCACACCCATCGTCGTCGATCCGGCTCATCCCTTCCCCCACGTGCTCAACAAGGCCCTGTGCATCGGTGCCTTGCTCGAAGAACAGGGGCAGACGATGATGGGCGTGGCGACCGTGCCGCGAGTACTACCGCGCATCTTGCGCCTGCCTGCCCAAGGCGATGGCCTCCACTTCGTGACCTTGGCCGGGATCATGGACCTACAAGTCAACGAACTGTTTTTCGGCTACAAGGTCATCGGCTCGGCTCCATTCCGCATCACCCGCAACAGCGAGCTGTACGTCAACGAAGAAGACGCCGACAATTTGCTGGAAGAAATCGAAGAGCAGGTCACCAAGCAGCGCCAAGCCGACGCCGTGCGACTAGAGATCGCTCCGGGCGCACCCGACCAGCTAGTATCGCTTTTGCAACAGCAATTCAATCTCGACGACAGCCTAGTCTTTCGGGTCAATGGGCCAGTCAACCTCCATCGGGTTATGACCCTTTACGGCCTAGTCTCGCGCCCCGCCCTCAAGGACTCCCCCTTCACACCTGTCGAGCGCGATTCTCCCGAAGACCCCGACGCCTTCTTCGACTCCATCCGCGCCGGCGACATCCTCCTGCATCACCCCTACGAATCGTTTTCTACGGTGATTGACTTCATCCGCATGGCGGCCAACGACCCCAAAGTGCTAGCCATCAAACAGACCATCTACCGCACGGGCGACGATTCAGAGGTGGGGCAGGCGCTCATCGACGCGGCCGAGCGCGGCAAGGAAGTAACCGTGCTCGTCGAGCTAAAAGCCCGCGGCGACGAAGCAGCCAACATCGAATGGGCCAAGCGCCTCGAAGACAGCGGCATCCACGTGATCTATGGCATCATGGGCCTGAAGACCCATTGCAAGCTCTCCATGCTGGTGCGCCGCGATCAAGATCGCCTGCGCCGCTACGCCCACTTGGGCACCGGCAATTACAATCACACCACTGCGCGTCTCTACACGGATCTAGGGCTGATTACCGCCGAGCCAACGATCACCGCGGAGGTGGCCGAGGTTTTCAACATGCTCACCGCCCACAGCCGCATCAGTCAATTTGAAAAACTGCTAGTCGCGCCCTCCGGGCTGATGCAGGGTATGCTCGACCGCATTGAGCGCGAAAGCGAACACGCCCGCGCCGGTCGGCCGGCCGCCGTTATCGCCAAGATGAACGGCCTCATGGACCCGGCGATCATCAAGACCCTGTACGCGGCCTCGCAAGCCGGCGTCGAGATCGATCTGATCGTGCGCGGCATTTGCTGCTTGCGCGCCGGGCTCGACGGCATCAGCGAGAACATCCGCGTGTACAGCATCATTGGCCGCTTCTTAGAGCACAGCCGCGTCTTTTACTTTGCCAACGGCGGCGACGAGGAAGTCTGGCTCGGCAGCGCAGACTGGATGGATCGCAACCTGCGCGCCCGGGTCGAAGTCGTCTTCCCCATCTTGGATCCGGCCCTGAAGCAGCGCGTCTATCGCGAGCTACTCGCATACGCGCTCGCCGACCGCGCCAAATCCCGGCAGATGCGCCCAGACGGCACGTACATCCGCCGCCAACCCGAGTGCGATTCCCCGGGCCACAGCATGCAGGAGCTGCTCATGCGCACGGCCCTCGGCGAAGACATTGACGTCCCAGAAAATTAGCGGCAAGGAACCCGACGCACGACTGTTGCGTTCTGTAGGGGCGACCGGCCGGTCGCCCTACGTAGAAAATCAGAAGAAAGAGACTCAATGCACGACCTACTCGCAGAAATCAATTCGCCAATTTTAGACGACATCCACCGCATCGGCATCGTTTTGGCGGCTGGCCACGGCATGCGCATCCGCTCGGAAACCTCCAAGATGCTGCACGAAATTTGGGGCCAGCCGACGGCAGTGCGCGTGGCTCGCGCCGTGCAAGAGGGCCTCGACAGCCCCAATCAGGTCATCGTAGTGGGTATCAAGGGCCTAGACGTCGCCCGCGCGACCGGCTCCCAACCGGGGCGTCTTTTCGCGTACCAAGAAAACCCAGTCCTCGGCCAGCCAGCCGGAACTGGCGACGCCGTGCGCGTCGGCCTCCAAGCCTTCCCCGCAACGGCTGCCGACCGCGACGTGTACATCTTTTTAGGGGACATGGGGCTGTTAACCGGGCAGGTCGTCGCCCAATTTCGCGCCAGCTTTGAAAACGTCGATTGCGACATGATGGTACTCACCGGCCTGTACAGCGGCCCGGTCGAGACCAACTCCTATGGCCGCATCGTGCGCGTGCCAGCCACCGATGCGGCGGGACAGCCCGCAGGTGAAGACCGCGACAAAGTCATTGAAATCAGGGAGCACAAGGACATCCTCAGCCTCGACGCGGCAACGCCTTACGAAGCCGCTTACAACGGCCGCACCTACGCCTTCACGCGCCAAGAATTGCTGGAAACGCGCGAGATCAACACCGGCGTCTTCGCCTTCAGAGAAAGCGCGCTGCGGACGTACATCCAGCACCTCGACACCGACAATGCCCAAGGCGAATTGCTGCTGACCGACTTGGTGCAAATTTTCAATCAGCACCAACTCGTAGTGCGGGCGGCCACGGCCGACAGCGAAGAAGAGCTCCTCGCCTTCAACGTCAAAAGCGTCTGGCGTCAGATGGAGGCCATAGCCCGCCGCTGGGCCTACGACAAACTCAAGGACACCATCACCATCGCCGACGAGGAGGACTTCTTCATCGCCGACGAGGTCATCGAGCAGATCCTCAACATGGACGCGGAGTGCGGTCCCTTAGACATCGTCATTGGTAAGGGTACGTACGTCGGCCCCGAGGTCCAACTCAACCGTCGAGTCACCATCGGCGACCGCAGCCATCTGAGCGGCCACGTAGTGCTAGGCGAAGGGGTACAAATTGGCGTTGGCGTCGAACTAAGCACGTACCCAAGTCAAACCCTTACTCTTGACGACGAGGTCGAAGTACTCAGTCGCAATATCCTCAAGGGCAACCTGCGGATTGGCGCGCACAGCCGCATCGAGTCGGGCGTACTCCTGACCGGCAGCGACGAACATCCCATGCGCGTGGGCGAGCGCGTAACCATCAAGGGCACCAGCTACCTCTACGGCTGCCAAATCGACGACGACCTGCTCATTGAGCACTCCGTCATCAAGTGCAAACGGGTCGAACAGGTGCGCCGCCGCGACGGCACCATCCAGCCCGTCCGCTACGTCCTGCCGCAACCCGAGGGCCTCGACTCCATCGCCGATTTATGAGCGCTCGACTCCATCGCCGATTTATGAGCGCTCGGCTCCCATAGCCTCAAGCAGTGACTTGGCGACCTTGCAGACCATCGTATAGGCCGGGTCGTACACATTCCCCATATCGTATTCCACGCACTGCCCCAAGAGCGCGTGGGCGCTCAGCTCGGTGAGGCCGTAGTCCTCGGTAAGCCAGTTGATTAGCTCAGTGGTGGCGTGCTGCACACATTGGTCCAAAGGACGCGCATTGCCGGCCGCGAGAATGTGCGTGTCGTTTTCAGCGCGGGGCCAGCCGATCTGCTTGCCTTTGATCACATCTACGCTAAATGTCGTGTCAAAGGAGATTTCCACGCCTGTGCCGACGATCTCGCCGTCGCCTTGGACCGCGTGCCCGTCGCCTAAGTGAAAAAGCGCTCCCGGAGCCTCGACCGGCAGATAGACGGTCACGCCGGTGACAAAGCCCCGGTAGTCCATGTTGCCGCCGTGGGTCGAAGAAGTCGCCGTGGAAATGGCCTGTCCGCGCGGCGGAGCCACTCCGAAACAGCCCACCATCGGGTCGAGGGGCAGCACCAAACCCGGCAGGGTATCCGGCTGCGTTGTCGTACCCGCGGCTAGGTCGATCGGCCACCGCAGCGGCTGTTCTTCGCGCTTAATCCCAGT
The DNA here is from genome assembly GCA_965116675.1 of Candidatus Latescibacterota bacterium. Taxonomy (GTDB): domain Bacteria; phylum Latescibacterota; class UBA2968; order UBA8231; family UBA8231. The sequence goes on along the minus strand of OZ220721.1, from coordinate 16,466 downwards.
TGTAAAACCCGGGTCCAGCACATTGGGCGCGATTGCCCAACCCGTCCAGCCCCAATCGCGGTTGGGATAGAGCTTGTCGAAGTGAACCACTAAGGTGTCGCCCGGCTCGGCCCCCTCTATGTAGAAAGGACCCGTCATCGGGTTCCCGCGCTCAGCGACCCGCTCGCCATGCTGGTCCTGGCCGCGGGCGTCAACGGTCGTGGTAGAGACCGTATCGCCGGGAGCAATGGCCAGTACGGGATCGTGCCAGCCGATGGTATTGTGGTAGTGAGTAGGAGTGAATTCGTGATGAGCCATAAGACCTCGCAGAAAGTGTGGAGTGCATGGGAAAACCGCTAGCTAAGAGCTTGCAAAGCTACTCAAATTTCCCCAGCGAAAAAAGCGATGCCGGATGGGATAGAAAAAACGCCGCTAGGTCACCACGGTCCGCGGCCTGTTCCAGTACCTCAATTTCTGCGTCCAACTCGTCGGCAATCCACACCCGTACGTCCGCATCCTCCACCGCATCGTCCAAGTGCCCAACGAGTTGATCCAACACCTGCCGTCTCACGCGAGGACGCATTCCACCCGCGTCAAAACACTCAGCGCGAAAGCGCGACACGTGCTCCTTTTTGGCAACTAGTTCAACGCGCCCCAGCGCCAACGCCAAAATGACGCGGTGCAGCACACCAGCGAAATCCACATCGACCTGCTCGAGCAAAGCAGCCACCGACGGCTGCGGCAACGAGCGCACAAAGGCCACCTTGCCGGTTAGCTCTTGCAGCGTTCGACCATCGGCGCGCAGGTCTATGGCACTGGGACCGGTCCACGTCTCGGGCACGAGCTTTGCCAAGGCTGCGACTTTAGGCTGCCGATCGGGCCAAAAGCCCAGCTCGGGACAGCCGACCAAGGCACGGGCCTGCTCGCGCATCTCTTTTAAGCGCTGGAAAGCGCGCTCCCAACCCTGCTTGTAGAGCGAGTCAAACGGGTCGCTAACCAACTTGGCGACCGCGGCGTTGAGGTCGCCACCACTTTCCTCTTCCAGCGCCAAATCCATGCACGCCAAACCCTGCTCCATGCCTTGGCGCAACTGGTCGCGGCCGAGGGCGATGCCCGTGCGATTGCGCTGGGCAAAGCCCAACCCGCGGATTCGCAGATAGGCCTGTAGCGAATCCATAAAGCGCGGCGGCAACTGCTCGTATTCAAGGCCCGCGGCCACCACTTGGCCGATGAAACTATTGTGGTCGAGCGGGACTTGGTTGAGATCGACGCGCGCTAGCCGGCTCACGAAGCCCCTCCGCCGGCCCGTTCCCAAGCGCCGCGCAGCACCTTTGCCAGCAACTCGGGCGCGGCTTGGTGCAAGGCGTAGATGACCTCGCGGATCGCCGGGTCGTTGATCGGCGGCAGCATCACGGCTTGGCCCGATTCCGACAGCAGGCTGAAAGCCGACACTGTACCCCAATCCGGCAGTCCCCCGACTTGAGCGTGCATGTCAATGCTATCGACCTTGTCGAGGAAGGCATCTTCTAGCAGGCCCTGATCGACCTTGTATAAGAGCGCGGCGCGCTTGCTGTGATCGTCTAGTGCTGCGACCGCTTCAAGCCATTCCCACGACACCTTGGTGCGGTTGCCGTGGAAGTAAACCGGATCGAGCGTGTCCTCCACGGCGCGCGCAAACGACTCCGCCGACATAGTTTGCAACAGCGCGGTGTTAAACCTCGCCAGCTTATACCCGCCGGGAGCGACCAACTCGGCGATGATCTCCGACGGCAGCTTATCGACGACAGCGGGCAAGTACCCCGGGCGGCCTTGGGCGTCCATGCCGGTCAGCGAGAGCACTTCCTCGGGATTTTCATCTATAGCCACCAGTGCGGCTTGTTCCTCCACGGCCTGCGCCTTGAGCAGCGCGCGGGCCTCGTCGGCGCGCCCTTCGCGCAGCATCTGGCGCAATTCGACGTTCTTGGCGATCAATTCTTCCAGATCGCCCGACCACTCCCCTAGCACCACCCGGTCGCCCTGCACTTGCAGAGCATCGTTCTCGTGCTGGGACATCGGTCCTCCTGTGTGGAATGATTTGGATGGGGGCGGTCTTAAGGTAAATCAGGCGGTATATATTGTCAATAAAAATTTGTTATAACTTATTATTTATATTCTACTTAAATAAAATTTTTTGACATATTCTTTCTTTTTTTGTATATTATATATTATGATAAGCGCGGGGCTTGTAGCCCGGCGTTTTTTTGTATGGGCAAGCAATTTGACGAGAAATGCGTTGATTAGTAGCGCAGTGCTAGCTTCTGCCCTATATTGTCCCTTGTGCTCCCCCAGCCTCCTTGGGGCCGGGATTCTTCATTCTATTTTCTGTCAGAGAGCGCGCCCATGAATTACGATATCGGCGACTTGCTCAACAGTTGGGAATTCAAGTCCGATGAGTTCCTAGCTCGGCGCATCCGCACCAGCAAGGGCGAGGAAAAACTTCAGATCCGCATCGACATGGGGCTTCTTCAGCTCGAATTGGATGGCCGTCCCGACGGCCAACAACCGCATGGCTGCCCCTCACTGCTCGACTACTACCAAGACCTCATCGAATCACGCGACACCCCGGAAGGCTTCGTGCTAAACGAGGACGAGTGCGAAGAGCTCTTCCAAGAGGCATGGCAGTACTACCACCGCTATTTAAGTCTGTTCAACTTAGAAGACTACGAAGGGGTTGTCGCCGATACCGAGCACACCCTACAGATTTTTGAATTGGTCGATCAGTGCGCGCCCAACGACGAGATCCGCTGGTACTTTGAGCAGTACTATCCACACGCGATCATGATGCAGACCCGGGCGCACGCCATGCTAGCCCTCCGCAGCGACGACTATCCAACGGCTATGCGCGCCGTGGAAGACGGCATTGCCCACATCGAGAGCTTTGTCGAAGAATGGGAATCCGAGCTAGAAGAGGATTTGCCCGAGATTTCCTTTTTGCGCGAATGGTATGAGGAATTGGAGCAGGAGCGCCCGCTGTCCGAGCGCGAACAATTAGAGCGCGACTTAAAGGTGGCCGTAGAATCGGAAAACTTTGAGGAAGCCGCGCGGCTGCGCGACAAGCTCCAGACCCTGTGGCCGACGCCGCAGCACCTCCTCCGCCCCAAGCGCTGAGCGATCAACCCAGCCCCAACACATCTCCCATCGAATACATCCCCGGCTCGGCCTGCGCTGCAAAGCGCGCAGCGCGCAACGCACCCAAAGCAAAGGAATCGCGACTCGTAGCGCGATGTTGCAGTTCGAGGCACTCGCCTGGAGCTGCGTAGAGCACCGTATGCTCGCCCGCCAAGTCGCCAGCGCGGATCGCGTGCATGCCAATCTCTTGGCGGGAGCGCTCGCCAACCACGCCCTCCCGCCCGTGTACGGCCACCTCGCGCAAGTTGCGGCCCAATCCGGCCGCGGCCCGCTCGGCCAGCGTCAGCGCCGACCCAGAGGGCGCATCGACCTTGTGCCGGTGATGCGCCTCAATGATTTCCACGTCGTAGTCGTCGCCCAAGATTCGAGCCGCCTCTTCGACCAACTTGAAGAGCACGTTCATGGCCGTGCTAAAATTCGACGCAAACACGCAGGTAATGTCCGCTACTGTCTGCTTAAATTCCGCGAGTTGCTCCGGGGTAAACCCCGTAGTCCCCACTACCATGGGCACCCCGCGCACCGCGCAGAGGGCCGCGTCTTCAAGGGTCGCCTCCGGGGTCGTAAAACAGACTACTACTTGGTCGGGTTCGACGATGCCCGCCAGCGTGTCGCTGACCGCTAGGTCCAAGTGTCGGGCACCGACGACCTCGCCGATGTCGCGCCCCACAGCCTCGTGGTCCGGGCGCTCCTTGCCGCCACACAGTTCCAAGTCACCCGCCGTCAAAGTCAAGTGGGCCAGCCGTTGGCCCATGCGCCCGGCCACCCCACAGATTACGATTTTAGTCATCGCTCTAGCCTCGATTAATACGATGGATACACTGCGCGCTCGACTAGCGAGTCGTCGTGCAGACGCGTTTCCACATCTACCCCGAAAAACTCGGCGACCGGTGCAAAGGCCGTTGGGTCATTGGCATTTACTTGGCGCGCGGCGTCCAGCACCGTTTGCGCGCCCGCGTGCGTCATCTTGCCCAGCGGCTGCCGCACCGGCCCAGCCGGCATGCCGAGGATATTCATCAGCGTCTTAATCGGCACCGGGTTGCGCGCCTTGCACTCGACCGGGCCATACGCACTCTGCTCAGTGGTCGCAACGCCGACGATGCCAAAAAGCGGCGCTAGCTTCTCGGCCAAACTATCGGCCTCGGCCTCCTGGCCAGCGTTGAGCAACTCGGTGAGCCGCTGGATGGGCCCCGGAATGACATTGGACATCACCGAGATTACGCCAGCGGCCCGGATATCCTCGCTCTTCATCATCGGCACGGTCTTGTCGTCGTCGCCCGAGAGGATGGTAAAATCATCGCCGCAGAGCCGGCGCGTCTTGGCCATGTTGTCCAAGTCGCCGGTCGCCTCTTTGACTTGGGCCACGTTGGGATACTGGTGAGCGAGGATAGCCAAATCTTCCACCTGCATCATGCAGCCGGTGCGCCCGGGAATGATGTAGGGAATGATCTGCACCTCGGGAAAAGCCCGCGCCACCGGCTCGACGTATTCGCGGCGGATCTCCAAGGAGCTAGGCCCATTGTAGTAGGGATCGACCAGCAGCACGGCATCCGCGCCGATGTGGGCGGCGTGCTCGCTGCCCGCCATGGTCTCCTTGGTGGAGTTGCTGCCCGTGCCGGCAATCGACAGGGTGCGTCCCTTGGCCAGCGCAACCGTGCGATCGATGACTTCGTTGTGCTCCTCCCATAGCAGGGTCGGGCTTTCGCCGGTCGTGCCAACGGCGAGCACCGCTTGGATATTGTTGGCAATTTGGAATTCCACGAGTTGCTCCAAGCCGCCGTAGTCAATGCTGCCGTCTTCGCTCATGGGCGTCACTAGGGCTGTACTACAACCTTTGAACATGGCCGATTTACCTCACCTTGGCTTGTCAAAAATGGGTTGATTGGCGATTGTCTTTTTACTGCGATTGCCGAACATAATACGCCGCCCCAACTTTTGCAAATAGTCTCATCGAGGAGGAGCTATGCCCGCTACAATTGACATGCGCTACGGATGCAACCCCCATCAAGCAGGAGCCCGCTGCTCTATGGCCGATGGCCGCGACCTGCCCATCGAACCGCTCAACGATGCCCCCAGCTACATCAACCTCATGGACGCACTCAACGCTTGGCAGCTCGTCCGCGATCTCAAAAGCGCCCTCGGCCTGCCGGCAGCGGCCTCGTTCAAACACGTCTCTCCAGCCGGTGCCGCCGTCGCCGCACCGCTCGACGAATCCCTGAGCGCATCCTACTTCGTCGCCGACCGCGACCTCAGTCCTCTAGCCACGGCTTACGCCCGTGCGCGCGGTGCCGACCGCCTCGCCTCCTTCGGCGACTGGATCGCCCTGAGCGACGTGGTCGATTTCCCTACGGCCGATCTCATCCGCGTCGAGGTCTCCGACGGGATCATCGCCCCCGGCTACGAGCCTGATGCTTTAGAAATCCTAAAAAAGAAAAAGGGCGGCCAGTACCGCATCCTGCAAATCGACCCAGACTACGCGCCGGCCGCGACCGAGCAACGCGAGATATTCGGCGTCCAGCTCGCGCAGCAACGCAATGATTTTATTCCCGACGACGCCTTTTTCCACAACATCGTCACGGCCCGCAAGGACTTGCCAGCCAGTGCCCGCCGCGACCTAACAGTAGCGACCATCGCCCTCAAGTACACCCAATCCAACTCCGTGTGCCTAGCCTGCGACGGCCAAGTCATCGGCACTGGCGCCGGGCAGCAGTCGCGCGTCCACTGCGTGCGCTTGGCCTGCGCCAAGGCCGACAACTGGTATCTGCGCCTGCACCCCAAAGTCTTGGGCATGAAATTCGCCAAGGGTCTCAAGCGCCCGGAAAAAATCAACGCCATCGACATCTACTTGCAAGACGACGTCACCCCGGCCGAACTCCAGGCTTGGGAAGCCAACTTCCGCGAGCTCCCAGAACGGCTCAGCGCCGAGGAGAAGCGGGAATGGCTGGACCATCTCAAGGGCGTGGCGCTGAGTTCAGACGCCTTCTTCCCTTTCCGCGACAACATCGACCGGGCGCAGCGTTCTGGCGTGGAGTACTTGGTCCAAGCCGGCGGGTCAACGCGGGATGATCTGGTAATTGAGGCAGCCGACGAATACAGAATGTTGATGATTAATTCGGGGGTGCGGCTTTTTCATCATTGAGTGCGGTGGGCGCAAGAATAAAGGGGGGTCCTTCGTCAGGCTCAATCGACACCAAATGCTTCATGGTGAATCGGTAGATTATGGTACTGAAGAGAATAGCCTCAAAGCCATCTCATTGCTAAATTATCTTCACTGGATATTGAGCCAAGCGACGAATCAGATGAATACGCCGTTTTCAAAAACGGTCTTACAGCCAACAACGGGAGTTTCAGATGGGTACTATAACGATCCAGCTCGACGACGATGCCGAAGCTACCTTGTCCGTTTTGTGCAACCAGACCGGCCTTTCCATATCAGAGGTGCTCAAGCGTGGCCTCCAAGCGTATGCGGCGTTAGCACCCAAGATGCCAACCGCCGAAACGCCATACGAGGTCTTTAGCCGTCTCGATTTGGGATCGGGTGGCTATGCCATTGCCCCGGCCAAGAGTGCCAAGAAGGCCGCTACCGAGGCCATTAGAAAGAAGCATCAGCAGTGATTCTAGCGGATACTGGCCCGCTGGTCGCACTATTTGATCCCAGAGACGAAGCACATGCAAGATGCGTCGAGGTGCTCAAGTCCATTTCCGAACCTATAGCTACGACGATCCCCGTCCTGACCGAGGCCGTTCACTTGTTGCAGCCGAGAAGCATAGGGACGCAGCGCCTAATAGACTTTATCACCGGCGGCGGCATCGAGGTACTCTTCCTCGATGACCAACTACTCGAACGTGCTCTTAAACTCATGGTTCAATACCGCGATGCGCCGATGGACTTCGCCGATGCTTCGCTCGTCGCCGTGGCTGAAAGTCGCAACCTACGGACGATTTTCACTATTGATCGCAAGGATTTCGCCATCTATCGCATCAAACGTGGCCGCCGGTATTTCGCACTCGGGGTGATTGGCTGATCGGATCTTGACTGCTATGTATCTCGTCGAGCAGCAGGGTTACCAGTGTCCCGTCATTTGCGCGCCTGAAGAGCTAATTGGAGAAGAAGAATGAAGGATCCTATTGTCGAAGAAATTAGAAAGATAAGGGATGCCCACGCGGCCAAATTCCAGTTTGATTTACACGCAATCTGCGAAGATCTTCGCAAGCAAGAGAAGACCTGTGGTCATCCCGTCGTGTCTCTCCCGTCCAAACGCATCCTCAAGAAGCCGTCTGAATAGAGTACCGTAATCCGGAGAGTCATACGCGCATCTTGGATGTCAAAAACGACACGCTGTTAAAAACATCCGAACTCTACGCTCAGGGACTCGCACCATGACGCAGACAAGCGAGAGCCTGTCCATCGCAATCAAGGACAGCGTTATTCATAGCCGCAAGGATACTATGAGCGGTATGCCTGTTTTCAAGGGAACCCGCGTAGTTGTAAAGAACCTCTTTGATTACCTAGCATCTGGGTACAGCCTAGACGTTTTCCTAAATGACTTTCCGTCTGTAAGCCGCGAGCAAGCGGTAAGGGCACTTGAAATGGCAAAAGAGGCTCTGGAGAGTTACGCTTATGAGAGTGCTTCTCGATGAGTCGGCTCCATGGGCATTGAGGCACTATTTGCTCGGACGAGAGGTGCGGACGGTCAGGGCCTTCCAAGCAAACAGATCACAATAAGAATCCATTATGTCCACACTCCACAGTATCTCGATCAAAGGCTTTAAGAGCATTCGCCATATTGAGAATTTGCCGCTTGGCCCAATCAATGTACTGATCGGTCCGAATGGCTCGGGCAAGTCGAACTTCATCGGCGTGTTCTCCTTCCTCAATGCCATCCACTCAGAGTATCTTCAACAATACGTTATCCGGGCCGGCGGGGCCGATAAGGTTCTACACTACGGATCTAAGACAACAGAGGCGTTAACCATTCGAATTTTTTTTGACGAGAAGAACTACGAGTATTCGATCACACTGAAGGCAACAGCCGCGGACGCGCTCTATGTAGATTCAGAAATTACCTACTCCCAGGATCAGTCGGGGCACGGTGGACATTATTCTGTACAACTTTTTGACAGTCTCTCCGGAGAGGGAGTCAGTGAACGTACGGAATCACCGCAAGTCGAGAATGACATAAAAAACCATCTCGACAGTTGGCGTCTCTATCATTTTCACGACACGAGTTCTGGCTCGTCAATGAAGAAGACTGCCGACTTGAACGACAACCGCTTTTTTCGTCCTGACGGTGCCAACTTGGCCCCATTCCTGTACTACTTGCATGAGAAACATGAGTCTTCGTATAGCCTGATCCGTCGTACCGTGCAGAGGGTTGCGCCGTTTTTTGACGATTTTGCACTTGCGCCTCAACGGCTCAACGAGGACAAAATTCGCCTCGAATGGCGGCACAAGGGAACCGATGCCTACTTTGATGCCGCTTCGCTCTCGGATGGCTCGCTCCGGTTTATTTCACTGGCGACCCTGCTCCTCCAGCCAGAGTCGCTTCGGCCCTCGGTCATTCTCTTAGACGAACCAGAGCTTGGCCTGCATCCCTATGCGATCACCATATTGGCCTCCCTTCTCAAGCAGGCAGCGGCCCAAACGCAGATCATTCTGGCAACCCAGTCACCATTTTTGCTCGATCACTTCGAGCCAGAAGACGTGCTCGTGGCCGACCGCGTAAACGGACAAACACAACTCACGAGGCTGGATACACCTAGTCTAGAAACGTGGTTGCAGGACTACAGCCTCGGTCAGTTGTGGGAGAAGAACGAGATCGGCGGTCGCCCGGCCCCAGAAGAATTGGAGTGAGCCGGTTACTCGTACATGTCGAGGGCGAAACCGAAGAGACCTTCGTAAACGAGCTGCTCAGGCCCTACTTGTATGATCGCGGCTACTCCGAAGTGAACGCTCGCTTGATGGGGAACGCTCGTCAGCGCAGTCGCCGGGGTGGGATCAAGGGATGGGCAGAGGTAAGGAAGGATATATTGAGGCACCTCAAGCAAGATGCTGGACGCCTTGTCACTACCATGGTGGATTACTACGGGCTACCGCAATCTAGCAACAAAACTTGGCCGGGAAGAAAGGCCGCGGGCGGGCTTGTGTTCGCGCAGAAAGCAAAGACTATTGAGGATGCGCTTTTGGCAGACATCAGCGAAGGGATGGGCGGTGCCCTTAACCTAGACCGCTTTATTCCATACGTGATGATGCACGAGTTCGAGGCCATGCTTTTTAGCGATTGTGAGGGATTCGGTCGCGGAATTGGCCGCGAGAATCTCGTCCCGCGCTTGCAGGCCATTCGCGACGAATTCGCCAACCCGGAAGAAATCGACGATTCACCTCATACCGCACCCTCCAAGCGCATTGAGCGTCTGATGTCTAACTACCAGAAGCCGCTAATGGGGAATTTAGCTGCGTTGGAAATTGGTATTCATGCAATCCGCCGTGAGTGTCCACACTTTGGGGATTGGTTAGAACGCTTGGAAGGCTCGCTGGCGACTTCCGGATAGACGGAAAAGTTGAGAATGACTTTCTGAAAATCCTCAGGGTAAATAAAGCCTGAGTGAGTTGGAATATCCTCGTCAAGAAGTACTCGCACCCTGTGCCCTCAAGCGATCCAATCCATCGGGCGAAAGGTCGAGGTACGATTCGATCTGCCAGCGTTCGACGCTAGGAAAATCAATTAAAAACTCTTCAATTGAATGATCACTCTTGAGATAGTCCACGAGTGTGTCGACTGGAACTCGCGTACCAGCGAATACCAAATCACCGCTGTGTACCTCTGGGTCCCGAGAAACTACTTTTCCGAGTTCAATAGGGTTGTGTCTCGCTTCTGCCATGGGATGACCTCGCTTCGATGGCGATAGCTGCTCACCTGTCGTTAGCAACTATGTCATAGCTATATGAGAGCAAGATAACGATACCCCCAAGATGAACAAGGTTAAAACTGCTCCCGAGCCTCCGACAGTAGTGCCCTCTCCCGCGCCTTGAGAATGTGCCCAATAATCTCCTCCAGCCCCTCCCGATCCTTGATGCAAGCAAAAACCGTCGGCCCCTCGCCGCGCATCTTCTTGGCATCCCGATCCATCACCCCCAGATCCGCCCCCACCATTTCGGCCAGATCGGTTTTGTTAATCACCAACAGATCCGACTGCGTCGTCCCCGGGCCGCCCTTGCGCGGAATTTTGTCGCCGCCAGACACGTCGATGACGTACACCGAATAATCGACGAGTTCGCGGCTGAAATGAGCCGCCAAGTTGTCGCCGCCGCTTTCGACCAGTAATAAGTCGATACCCCCGGCGAAACGGTCCATCAAGTCTTCGAGCGCATTCAAATTCAGCGAAATATCTTCGCGGATCGCCGCGTGCGGGCAACCGCCGGTCTCGACACCGACGATGCGCTCCTGCTCCAACGCCTCGTGCCGCAGCAAAAACTCGGCGTCCTCGCGAGTGAAAATGTCGTTGGTGACCACCCCCAGGCTATACTCGTCGCGCAACCTTTCGCACAAAGCCTGCAACAGCGCCGTCTTGCCGCTGCCAACCGGCCCGCCAATCCCCACCGTAAAGGCGCGGTCGGCAAAATCGCGATGCGGGTCCGAACCTTCGCGCTCGGCAAAAAGTCCAGGCGATTCGAAAGGCTCGTGTGTGTGATCGTGGTCGTGCCTCATACATCCCTCAACTTTGGAAAAGGCGCGAATAAAGATCGTCATGTACGCTCTGGGCAATATCGAGCTGCGGAGCACAACGCGTCGCTTGTGCGTACGGTCGTCCCGCGACTTCCGCCAGCAATTCCTCGCAATGCACATACAGGCTCAACTGCCGTCGCGTGGCCTCCATCGGCCCGACGATCCCGAGACGCACCGCAGCACTCATCTGGTCCCTGAGCACTTGAAACATGTAGAGCTGCTGAGCCTCGGCTTGTGCAAAGCCCGCTGCCTTCAACGCCAGTCCAAAAACCACCGTGTAGTGCGCGTGCGCCCGCCGCAAGTTTGCGAACTTGACCTCTGGATACAAACCAGCCATCAACCGCAACCAATTCTTACCCAAAATTAAGCTCGCCCGACGCATCGCCGGAGCCGCGATCATCGCGTCGTAAAAATGCAACATTTCCGCCACGGCATTTTCGTCAGATTCAGCATAACAGGAATGGATAAAGGGAATCTCGCCGTAGGCCGCAGCCATCAGCGCCGAATGCACGAACTCTTCCAGCGCCCCGGACGCATCCAACAAGCCCAACTGATAGGCCCCTTCCAAGCCATTGGAAAAGGCGTAGCTACCGGTCGGCAGCGCACTGTCGGTCAGGTGCATCAACGGATAGAGGCGATCCATTTAGAGGCCGTCTTAAAGTTCCGGGCGCATCTCAAGCAACACCGTCCTCCTCTGCGCCCCTCTGCGCCCCTCTGCGTTCATCTGCGTTCATCTGCGGATACCCTAGTCCCACTGATAGCAAAGACGCATCTCAGAACAGGTGATACAGTTGCGCCAGCGGCAGTTTCTCCGCCGGTTCACAAGTAATCTCCTCGCCGTCAACGTTCACCTTATAGGTCTCCGGATCGACCTCGATATTGGGCACCACGTCATTGAGCTGCATATCGGTCTTGCCAATGTCGCGGCAATGCTCGACGGGCACGACCTCTTTTGCCAACCCGTACTCCCCCACTCGCTCGCGCGAAGCCTGCGATACAAAAGCCAGCGACGTCGGCCCAACCGCGTTGCCGTAGGAGCCGAACATAGGCCGCGGATACACGGGCTGCGGCGTAGGTATCGAAGCATTCGCGTCCCCCATCTGCGCGTGAGCAATCACTCCACCTTTAATCACTAGCTCGGGCTTGACGCCGAAAAAAGCCGGCTGCCACAACACCAAATCGGCCAGCTTACCCGTCTCCACCGAGCCAATCTGGGCCGAGAGCCCGTGGGCAATAGCTGGGTTGATGGTGTATTTGGCGACATAGCGCCGCGCGCGATAGTTGTCAGCACCGCCCGCGTCCTCGGGCAACAGGCCCCGCTGCTGGCGCATCTTGTGCGCCGTCTGCCAAGTCCGGCACACCACCTCCCCCACTCGCCCCATCGCTTGGCTATCCGAAGCGATAATCGACAGCGCGCCCAAGTCGTGCAAAATATCCTCGGCGGCGATGGTCTCCTCGCGGATCCGGCTCTCGGCAAAGGCCACGTCCTCGGGAATGTTCTTGTCGAGATGGTGGCAGACCATCAGCATGTCGAGATGTTCATCTATGGTGTTGACCGTGAAAGGTCGCGTCGGGTTGGTCGAAGAGGGCAGCACATTGGCCTCGCCGCAAAGCCGCATAATATCGGGCGCGTGGCCGCCACCCGCGCCCTCGGTGTGGTAGGTGTGAATCGTCCGCCCTTTAAAAGCCGCCCGCGACGCCTCGACAAAACCCGACTCGTTGAGCGTGTCGGTGTGGATGCAGACCTGCACGTCGAATTCTTCGGCAACCGCCAGACACGCATCGATAGCCGCTGGCGTCGTGCCCCAGTCCTCGTGCAGCTTGAGGCCACAAGCTCCAGCCTCAACTTGCGCCGCCAATCCTAAGCGCAACGACGAATTGCCCTTGCCCAAAAAGCCAAAATTGAGCGGCCAAGCATCGGCCGCCTTCAACATCGTGCGGATGTAAAAAACCCCTGGAGTACAAGTGGTCGCATTCGTCCCAGTCGCCGGGCCAGTGCCGCCCCCAAGCATCGTGGTGATGCCCGAGGCGATGGCCTCTTCAATTTGCTGCGGGCAGATAAAATGCACGTGCACATCCAGCGCCCCAGCCGTCAAAATCAGCTTCTCCCCGGCCACCACTTCGGTAGTCGCGCCGACGATCATCTGCTCGGCAACACCCGGCATAATGTCCGGGTTGCCAGCCTTACCGATCCCAGCGATGCGCCCATCCTTGACGCCGATATCGGCCTTGTAAATGCCCGTGTAGTCGAGCACCAGCGCGTTGGTAATCACCAAGTCCAGCGCCTCTTTTTGGCTCGCGCCGCTCTGCTGTCCCATGCCATCGCGCAGCACTTTGCCGCCGCCAAACTTGCACTCCTCTCCGTACACAGTGTGATCTTGCTCGACCTCGACGATTAAATCCGTGTCGCCCAACCGCACCCGGTCGCCGGTGGTGGGGCCATACATATCCGCATAAGCGCGTCGATCAATGCGCATGATTACTCCGCTCCTAAAAAGCCGCGTTCTTGCGCCCGCGCCAGCGCCGCCTGCTTGTTGTCGTCGCTCAAGGCTCCACCGATCAAATCGCTACCGCCTTGGACGACGCGCTCGCCAGCTACGGCGACCAGCGTCACCGTCTTAGTCTCCCCCGGCTCAAAACGCACCGCCGTTCCCGAGGGAATATCGAGGCGAAAGCCATAGGCGCGCGCGCGGTCAAAGCGCAATTCAGCGTTGGCCTCAAAAAAGGGAAAGTGCGACCCCACCTGCACGGGGCGATCGCCCATGTTCGCCACTTCGAGTTCCACTCTTTCGCGGTCAGCGTTGAGCGCGAGTTCCTCATCCGCCACCAGCGCTTCCCCAGGCGCGGCACTGGACGCGTTGTCCGGCGACCACGTCTCTCCCACGCGCACCAAACCCGACCCATAAAGCGCCAACTCGGCGTTGCCCCGCGCCCGGCAGATCGGCTGATGGACCGTCACCAGTTTGGTGCCGTCGGGGAACGTGCCTTCCACTTGCACCTCGTGCACCATTTCCGGCACCCCCGGCAACACATCTTCAATACCGAGTAACTGCTTGCCCTTGTCCATCAAGGTAGCTACCCGCTCGCCATCGCGGATAAATTCGAGCAACTGCGCCGCAATCAACGCGGTCGCCTCCGGGTAGTTCAGCCGCAGGCCCCGGGCATAACGCTTCTGCGCCACAAACCCGGCATTGTGCAATACTAGCTTGTCGATTTCCCTTGGTGAAAGCCGCATGAATCCTCCCTCAAAACGTCAGGTGGGTCTTGATACTTTCATCCGACAGCTCGTCGGCCGTCCCCTGCAACAGAATGCTGCCGCGGTCCATCAGAAAGAAGTGATCGGCGATCTGCCGCGCGAAGTCGAAGTACTGCTCGACCAAGACGATGGCGAACTCACCCCGCTCCTTGAGCTGGAGCAACACCTTTTCTATTTCCAAAATGATCGACGGCTGGATCCCTTCGGTCGGTTCGTCCAGCATCAGGACCTTAGGTTCACCGACCAGCGCCCGAGCAATGGCCAACTGCTGTTGCTGTCCGCCGCTCAAATTGCCGCCCATCCGCTCCTGCATGTCCGCCAACACCGGAAAGAGCGCGAACACTTCCTCGGGCACCTCGCCACCGCCCTCGCGCGCCTGCAAGCCGATCTCCAAGTTTTCCCGCACCGTCAACTGCGGAAAAATCTCGCGGCCCTGCGGCACGTACCCCAACCCCCGTCGGGTGCGCTTGTCAGCCGTCAGCGCCGTGACGTCCTCGCCGGCAAAAAACACCCGGCCCTTGCTCGGCACCAACAACCCCATGATCGCCTTGAGCAGCGTCGTTTTGCCGACGCCGTTGCGCCCCATCACCGCCACAATCGAGCCGCCAGGAACCTGTAAGCTAATATCCCGCAAGATGCGGCTGCCCCCGTAGTGGATATCCAACTCCTCCACCGCCAGCGTGGTCTCAGCCGACTGCACTGCGCTCCTCCCGTTCCATGGCCGTTCCCAAATAGCACTCAATAACGCGCGGGTCGTTCTGCACTGCTTCCATCGGCCCTTCGACTAGGATCTTACCCTCGTGTAGTACTGTGACCTTGCGGGCAATTTGCCGCACAAATTCCATGTCGTGCTCAATGACAATCAGGGCGTGATCTTCGGCGAGCCCCTGGAGGATTTCTCCAGTGCGGAAAGTCTCCTCGTCGGTCATACCTGCCGCTGGCTCATCGACCAGAAAGAGCGTGGGGTCCTGCAAGATGACCATGGCGATCTCCAACCACTGCTTCTGACCGTGCGACAGGGTACCGGCGACCTCGTCGAGCGCATCCTCCAGCCCCGTGCGCTCGGCCACCTCCTCAATCCGGCGGCGCTCGGCCGCTTTGAGCCGATAGAACAGCGAGGCAAAGACGCCGCGATTGGCCTTCACAGCGAGCATCAGGTTGTCGGCAACGGTCAGCGAAGTAAAAACCGTCGGCGCTTGAAACTTGCGCCCCACCCCTAAATCGACAATCTCGTCCTCGCTCAGCTTGGTCAGATCCTGATCCTTGAAATAGGCGTGCCCAACGTCGGGCCGCGCCCGGCCACAGAGCACGTCGAGCAGGGTCGTCTTGCCCGCGCCATTGGGGCCGATGACCACCCGCAATTCATTTTGGGCGACCTCAAATATGTCGATGTCCAACGCCTTGAAGCCGTCGAACGACACACTTAACTGCTGCACGTATAGATTATCCATCACCCAACTCGCGTTACGCGGCCACCAGCCGCTGGCGCAAACGCCCGACTATGCCAGCGACGCCCTCGGGAAAGAACAGCACCACCCCGACAAAGAGCGCGCCGAGGAAGTAAAGCCAAGTGCCGGGAAATGCGCCGGTGAGAAAGCTGTAGAGCAAGTTGACCAGCACGGCTCCGACGATCGCGCCCACCAACGTCCCCCGACCGCCGACCGCGGTCCACACCACGATCTCAATCGAAGCCTGCACATCCATGCGCCCCGGCGTAATGATGCCGGTCTGCGGCACGTAGAGCATCCCCCCCAAGCCCGCCAAGGCGCTGGCGACGACAAAGACGAAGAGCTTGTAGCGGGTGATGTGGTAGCCGATAAAGCGCAAGCGATGCTCGCTGTCGCGGATGGCCACCAGCAATTTGCCCAATTTGGAGCCGACAATGTAGCGGCACAGATAATACGCCCCCACCAGCGCCGCACACGCCACCACGTAGAGCCCGCGCTTGGTCGCCGGCTCGGCCAATTCAAAGCCCAGCAGCGTCTTGAAATCTGTCAGCCCGTTGGTCCCCCCCAACATGGTCTCATTGCGCAAGAAGAGTAGCCACATCGCTAACGCCAGTGCTTGGGTGATAATGGCCAAGTACACGCCCTTAATGCGGCTGCGAAAGGCGAGAAAACCAAAGGTCAGCGCCGCCAATCCCGGCACCAACAGCCCGAGGAGCAAGGTAAGCGGCAGGCTGTGGAATGGCTCCCAAAAAAGCGGCAACTCCTCGACCCGATTCCAGACCATGAAGTCGGGCAAGGCGCTACCGTACACGCCCTTAGTCCCTGTCTTGAGCAGCATGTGCATGCCGATGGCGTAGCCGCCCAAGCAAAAGAAAAACGCCTGGCACAGCG